>CAWIMX010000004.1:0-6295 GCA_963837345.1 uncultured Acidobacteriota bacterium | reverse complement strand
CGCCGACGGAAGCCGGCTCGCCTTCGGTTCGAATCATGCGGCCGGTCAGGTCGTCGCGACCCGAGCCGCGCAGAACCTCTTCTGGACGCGCGTGGAGGCCCAGGAGAGCGGGGCTGAACCGCTGCTCGCGACGCCGGACGTCAAGTTTCTGGCCGACCGGTCGTCCGTCGGCCGGACGCTGCTCTTCGACGACATCGGTGGTCCGGCCAGTGGCGTCGACATCTGGGCCCTTCCACTCGACACGCGCACGCCCTTCCAAGTGGTTCACACGGAATTCAACGAGCGGCTCGCGCAGTCTCGCCGGTCGCGCTGTTTACGACCGACGGGGGCAGCGGCGTCCCGAACACCGGGCGCCAGTGATACATGGTGGCGCCGGACCGACAGTCGTTCGTGATGAACTCCGTCCCGCAGGAATCGGGCGCGTCGCCCATCACGGTCATGCTCAACTGGAAGCCGCCGGCAGCGCGGTGAGGCAGGAACCGCGCGACGAGCCGCGCGGACGGCTTCATCGATACAGATGAGCCGTGCATCGGAACGTAGCGCGGATCTGCACGACACCAGCGATCAAACCGTTGACAACGCCCAGGCGCGGCGCTAGCGTGGCGGCTCGGTCAGCTGCACGACAGTTCCCCCTCGGCAGCTCCGGTTCATGCGCGCGGTTTCGCCGCCGCCACGCGAGCGTGACGCGCGCAGAGAGGGGGAGCCATGGCCCAACTGAAGATCGTCGACACGGCCACCATGCGATCGCCGGAGCTCGATGCCCTGGCGGCAGACTTCATCGACGAAATCCGCTTTGCGAGCGGGAAGGCGATGGCCCACCTCGCCGATCCGCGGAGGTTTCCGCTTCCTTCCGAGGCCACGGCGCTCGAGCGCATCCTGGTGGATGCCGCGCAGGCCTCCGGCGAGGCGGATCGCCTGGCGCAGCTGAAGTCCGCCGGAGCGCGGTTCGCGGCCGATCCTCTCGCGGCCGTCGGCCGGCGGCGGCCAGACGTGTTCACCGCCGTCGATCTCCGATCCAATGTCGCCGTGCTGGATCAGCTCGCTGCGCATCGATCTCCGTCGCAGCCGGGTGCATCCGGCCACCACGTCCTGAGCGGCAGCGTCCCTCGCCCGACGTCCGAACCGCACTCGACGCTCACCTGGCACTTGAATCACGTCAAATGCGTCGAAGAGACCGGCGCCACGGCGATCGGTTCGGATCACCTCTACATCGGGGGGACGACGATCGATCCGTTCGGGAACGCGGTGTCGGGTGGCGTCCACGATCTCACCGGCGGCTGGGACACCGGCAACACGCAGTCGTTCGACACGGTGCTCGCCGTGAACAACCTGTCGCTCGGCGTCGGCTGGCCGCGCACCTACTACTATGTCTGCGCGATCTCGGTGCGCGGCAGCGACAAGCTCTACGAATTCCTCGACAAGGTGGTGAAGTACGCGCGCGACTACGCCGTGAAATACGCCTCGGCGGCGGCCGGCGCCTGGGTGGGCCTCCAGGTAGGCGCCGCGGTGGGCTCGCTCGGCGGGCCGATCGGCGCCGCCGCCGGTGCCATCGTCGGCGCCGTCGTCGGGTATCTCGTGGGTGCCGCGCTCTCGAAGCTCTGGAACGAGATCTCCGGCTACTTCAAGGGCGAGACGAAGCTGTTCGGCTCGATCACGATTCAGGTGGATATCAAGGAACAGGACGACCCGTTCAGCGGCGACGTGGCCTACTTTCCGACGCTCACCTGGACCGGATTCGGCGGGGAGTACCAGCTGAAGCTCGACGCCAGGCTGGCCTGGATTCCCGGCTTCGAGCCGGCGGCGATTTCCCGGCTTCCCGATCATCTGGATCTCGTGCGTACCCTGCACAGCAGCGGAATGGAAATGCGCAGCTGGCCGACGAACTCGGGCTGGTCCGGCTGGGCGCTGATCTCGACACTGGAGATGTCGCCGGACGCACCGATCGCCGTCGTCGCGCCGACGCCGTCGCGGCTGGACCTCGTCACGACCGACGCGGAGGGCAGGGTGCTGGCCCAGCGCGGCGAGTGGACGAACGGCCAGCCGGCCTGGAAGGGCGACCTGCTGCCGATTCCTCCGGGCGGAGTCATCGCGAGCACCGTCGTGAGCGCCGTCTCGCGCGGCGCCGGCCTCATCGACGTGTTCGTCACTGCGAAGGACGGCCAGGTGTACACGGCCGCCAACGGCCCGCAAACCAACGGCAAGTGGGCCGGCTGGTGGCCGGCCGGCAAGGGCACGTTTCTCCCCGGGACGCCGATCGCCGCCGTGTCGCGATCCAACGGCCGCATCGACCTGTTCGCGATCGGTCTCGACCAGCGCGTGTGGTCGGCTGCGTACGGACCCGTGGCGGGGAACAAATGGGACTGGACCGGCTGGTTCCCGATTCTCGACGAGACGTTCGTGCCGGGCGCGCACGTCGGCGCCATCTCGCGCAAGACCGACCAACTCGATCTGTTCGCGGTGAATCTGAACGGCGAAGTGAAAACGGCGGCGTGGGCGCCGGACGCGAACTCGGGCAAGTGGGGTGGGTGGTGGCGCGTCACCGAGACCAACGGCACATTCGCGCCGGGCACGCCGATCTCGGTCGTCCATCGGAGCGCGGATCATCTCGACGTCTTCGCCATCGGCCTCGATGGAAGCGTGTGGACCGCGGCCTGGGGCGATCAGACCAATCACAAGTGGGCCGGCTGGTCGCGCATCGGCCAGGCCACGTTCGCGCAAGGCTCGAGAATCGCCGCCACGGCGCGAAGTCTGAACCGGGTGGATCTGTTCGTGCGAGGCTTCGACGGCAATGTCTGGTCCCAGGCCTGGGACGGCGCGTGGAAGGAATTCATCGTCTGACCGGCGGTTCGAACGGCCGGCCCGAGCCTGCCGCTTCCGTCTCGACGGCTCGCGCACGCCCGGGCGGAACTGGTCTTGCACGTTCCGCGGGCTGTGGATCCGCGCCAGCAATGGCAGGCTCTTCAGTCGCACCTGCGGGCGGCGCGGGCCGCCCTGGCGGCCAACGATCGCGCGTACGGCCTGGAGCAGGTCGACGCGGCGCTCGCGATCGATCCCGAGTTCGTCGCGGCGCGCGCTCTGCGCGAGCGTCTCGAACAATTGCCCAGTTCGAAGGCCGCGACAGCCGAGAAGAAATCCACTCTGACGGACGACGGCCACGCGAAGTTCGAGGAACGCATGAGGCTGCGCGTGGTCGATCGCTGCGTCGATACAGCGCAGGCCGCGCTGTCGCGGCGCCAGTTCGCGAGGGCCGCCGCTGCCTTGGACGAGGCGCTGGCGCTGGCGCCCGCGCAGCCCGCCCTGCGCGAACTGGCCGCGCAGCTGTCTGCTCCCCGGCAAAGGCCGGCGGACCGGCTGCGTGTGCGGTCGTGGCTCGCCGCTGCCGTTGTGGTCGCCGCACTCGTGGCCGTCCCATCGCGGCTGGCGGATTCGCCTGGCATGCCTCGTCCGAACCGGGCCGCACTGGTGTCGGCCGTCGAGGTGGCGATCCCCAATCTGGCTCCTTTGGCAGCCGCGGTGACGATCCCCGACCTCGCCCCCTCGACGGTTCGAGCTGCAACGGCCCCTCTCGCCGCGTCCGTCGATCCGCCGCCGCCTCGTGAGACGCCGCGTGCGCGGCCGCCCTTCCCCGCGGAACTACGGCCTACTTCCAGCCCGCCGCCCGCACCGGCCGACGTTTCACCGCCCCCACCCGACGCTCCATCGGTGGCGCCCGCGCCAGTCGTGCAGCCCTTCGCCCCGGTCGAGGTGGCCGCAAGCCCTCGGCCTCCGGTCGAGGCCTCGTCGACGGACACCGCGGCGCGGCCGGTCGACGACCGCGCCCGCGTCAACCTGACGCTGGAGCTCTATCGCCGCGCGTATGAACGTCTGGACGCACGGCTGGCACAGACCGTCTACCCGGGAGTGAATCGTTCGGCGCTCGCCCGCGCGTTCGAAGGCCTCGCGTCCCAGTCGCTCGCGTTCGATGCCTGCAACGTCGTCATCCAGGGCGCGACGGCCAGCGCCACGTGCCACGGCTCGTCGCGCTACGTGCCGAAGATCGGCAGTCGGGAACCGCATTTCGAAGCTCGGGTCTGGACGTTCACGCTTCGCAAGCGCGATACCGACTGGACCATCGACACTGCGCGCGTGGAGCAATGATCCACGTCTCAGGGCTCCCACGCGTAGTCGAGGCCGATGAAGGGAGCCACCGACGCCGTCAATCCAGACGAGGTGAGGGGCACCGTCACGCTGGCCGCAAGCACCCAGGTGCTCGACACGTTCCATTTCACTCCGGGCACCGCGGTGAGCGTGGTGAGCTTCGATTCGCCCGGCACCAGCCGAACGGTCTCGACGCCGGTGAGGGTCGGGTTCGGCGCCGACACCGGCACGATGTGGCCCGCGCTGTTGGTCCATCGGCCGAGCAGCTCGCCGACGATCGTGAGCCGCCCGGTCGCCGCGGCTTCCACTGCGCCGTTGTAGTGCAGCTCGCGCGCCAGCCCGCCGAGCGAGGCGCCCGCATCGACGTGGGCCGACAGGCGGTGCCGCCCCACAGAGCCGATGCCGGAGAGGGTGATCGACGTGGATCCGGCTCCGAGCAGATTTTCCTCGCGGCCGGTCGGGAGCCGGAGGTCCGCCGCGGCGACGCAGCCCGTCTCGGCGCGGCTGACGAACGTGTACTTCGTGCGCGCCACGATGTCGGCCAGGCCGGCGGCCCTCGCATGGGCCGTTGCCTGGGTGAACGCGAGCCCGCGGTATGTGTCGATGCGCGTCCCGCCGACCTGGAGCGCCACCATGGGCACGGCAAGGCCCAGCTCCAGTCGATCGGTCACGCCGAAGCTGCCGTATAAGGTGGCGATGCTCGCATCGATATCGAGCGTCAGCTGGTCGACGTCGAACGGCGCGGCTTCATCCGGAAACTGAATCGCGGTCGTCACGAACGAGCCGTCGCGCAGCGGCCGGCCGTCGAGGGCGTCGAAGCGCAGATGCTGAAAGGTGACGCCGATCGATGCCTGGCCCTGGCCCGAGGTGTGTGCGCGCTCGACGAAGAAGGGACCGAACCCTTCGGTGGCGCGCTCGACCGTACCGAGCTCCGGGTTCAACCGGTAGACGAATGCGCTGGACGAGGTCGGCACCGGAAGGGTCGCGAGGCTGGCCAGCAGCGCGCGCGAAACGGTGTCGCTCGTGGCCGCGGCGGCCGCACGATCCCGGGCGGCGCTTCCCGTTTCCACCGACTGGTTGGTCAGGAGAAACAGCAGGACATCCGAGACGGTCTGGGCGGCGGCGGGCGCCGGCGTCAGCAGCATGGCACCTGCGACGAGGGCCGCCAGACGATCAGCCGCCATGCCCGGCCTTCTTGTCGATAGTGATCCGCGTCGCCTCGACGCTGCCGTCGGCGCGCACCGTGCCGTCCACCGTGACGGTCGCGCCGACGCGAAGATCGGGGCACGATCCTTTGCGATACATCGTCGACTCGATGGCCACGACCATTCGTGCATCGACCGAGAACGTGACGCGCGGACATTCCCCGGAGACAGCGCCGACCGATCCCGCCACCTGGATTGGTGGCGGCGGAGGAGGTGGTGGAGGAGGAGGTGGCGGCGGCGGAGGTGGTGGCGGTTCGGCCGAGGCCGGCGCGGCTTCCTGAGTGACGACGTCGCGTTGTCCCTCGATATTCACATGTCCGACTCGCTGCGCGCCGGCGTTGGCAGCGGCCGCGACCTGGACGGGAGCGCTCGCGTTGCCGCCCGATCCGGACACGATCGTGAGCCAGGCCGCGTCGCTCGAGGCCGTCCAGGTGCAGCCGGTCAGCGTCTGCACGTCGAGCGAAAAGTGTCCGCCCGCATATCCGACCTGCTCGGTTTCGCGGCTGAGCGTGTAGTGGCACGGCGCGGCCGCCTGGCTCAGCGGTACGGTGTGGCCTTCGACCGTGATGGCGGCCGAGCGGGGAAACGGAACGGAACTGCCCGCCACGAAATAGGAAATCGTTGCGCCTCCCTGTCCCGCCGGGTTCACGAGCGAGACCCAGACGGCGGTGGTCGCAGCCGACCAGGCGCACTCGCGCGTCGTGTCGATCGTCAAGACGCCCTGGCCGCCGTCGGAGGGGAACGCCGAAGGCGCGCCGCTCACCTGAAACTGGCACTTGGTGGACGTGGGCCCCGTGAGCGCCGCCGACGAGGTGTGCGCCGCCGTGCACGCGACGCCGCCCAAGAGAGCGGCCGTGAGGAGAATTGCACGCGAACCGTAGCGCGCCATCGTGACGCGCGTCGAACGTGCATGGCGCTTGCCAGGGCGCCCCGACCAACTGCCCGGCGTCGTC
>CAWIMX010000003.1:0-43691 GCA_963837345.1 uncultured Acidobacteriota bacterium | reverse complement strand
TGATCGTCAGGCACGTCGCCCCGTTCTTCGCCGCGGAGAACCAGCACGTGCTCGACGATCCGCGCGTCCACGTCACGATCGACGACGCGCGGCACTTCGTGCGGACGACGAATCAGACCTTCGACGTCATCACTTCGGACCCGATTCACCCCTGGGTCAAGGGCGCCGCAACGCTCTACACGCGCGAGTACTTCGAATTCGTGAAGGCGCATCTGAACCCCGGCGGGATCGTGTCGCAATGGGTACCTCTCTACGAGAGCTCGGCGGACGTCGTGAAGAGCGAAATCGCGACGTTCTTCGTCTTGTTCCCGAACGGCACCATCCTGGTCAACAACAACAACGGCGAGGGCTACGACGTGGTGCTGCTCGGCCAGGCGGAGCCGCTGTGGATCGACGTGGACGCGGTGAATCTGCGGATGAATGGCCAGGCGCACGCGGAGGTCTCGGCGGCGCTCGGCGGCGTGGGGATCGGGTTGGCCGTGGACTTGCTGGGGACTTATGCCGGCCGCGCGCGCGAGCTCGCGCCGTGGCTCGAGGACGCCGTCATCAATCGGGATCGGAATCTGCGGCTGCAGGACCCTGGCGGGCCTGCGGCTGAACACGTACCAGAGCGACCAGATCTACCGGGCCATTGTCCGCTACCGCCGCTTTCCCGATGATCTGTTCACGGGCGGCGACGAGGTGCTGATGCGCCTTCGGTCGGCGATCGAGAACCAGAACTGGATTCCGGAATGACCAACGGTGCCAAGGGTGCCAACGGTGTCGGAACCCTTGGAACTGTTGTTCAGTGCGTCATCGCGTAGAGCAGCGCGTTGACGCCCAGCGCGTAGCCGTCTGGAGAGAACTCGAGAAAGAACTCGTGATCCTCGCCCTCGCGCTCCCACGAGTCGCCGACGTCGGTGTTGTGGGTCATCAGCACGAGAATCCGCCCCGTGTCATCGGCGATCATCCGCAGGTCGCCGTGCGGGCTGTCCATGCCCCGCTCGCGCGTGTCGCCGGTCCGGCGCCAGTTCTGAATGTTGGTAATCTGCTTGATCCGGACGATGTCGTACATCATTTGCATCAGGCCGTGATCCATCGGCACGTCCTGAATCTCTACTCGGGCAGCACCTGGCCAATCTCGTACGACCAGCTTTGCCACGCCGGCGTGCCCCAGAAATCGTCCACCCACAGAAAGCCGCCCTTGAGCAGGTACTCGCGCAGCTTGGCACGCTCGTCGGGGGAAAACGTCGGGGTGCCGACATCGGATCCCATCAGGAACGGGCAGTCGAAGAGCGCATCGTCGGTGAGCCGGACGACCCAGCGGTAGGGATTGCCCTGCTCGTCGTGGCTGACAGGCGCCTTGGTGAGCTCGGAAAAACGGACCGACAGATTCGTGCCCGCGTACGGATAGTCGGTGGCCCAGCCGATACCCATGTCTTCGTACCGAGCCTGCGTGTACATCAGTTTGCAGAACGTGAAGGCGCCGTCGGCGAACTGCTTGGGGGGAAATTCCGGCGGGATGCTCCCTTCGCGGAAGAAGCCGCCGAAGCCTCCGCCGCCCCGTCGTCGCTGGCGTCCGAACTGCGCCGACACGCCCGCCGCCAGGGCCAGCAGCAGGACCGACGCGACCAACACAACGAGCCGGCGGCGGCCCGAGGACATGATGCCTAGTCTAGCCCGGATTCATTCCGGGTAGGATCAGCCGACGGAGGCCTGCGCGTGAGTACAGGACGGGTGGAAGCATTCAGCGACGGCGTGCTCGCCATCGTCATCACAGTCATGGTTCTCGAACTGAAGACGCCGGGGGGCGCCGGGTGGGATGCGCTGGCGGCGACCCTCCCGAACTTCCTCATGTACGTGATGAGCTTCGTCTATCTCGGCATCTACTGGAGCAATCACCATCACCTGCTCAAGGCGACCGAGCGCGTGAGCGGCGCCGTCCTGTGGGCGAATCTGCATCTGCTCTTCTGGCTGTCGCTCGTGCCGCTCGTCACGGCCTGGATGGCCGAGCACTACCGCGCCGCCGTGCCGACGGCCACCTACGGCATCGTGCTGCTGCTTGCGGCCCTCGCGTTCTACGTGCTCCAGACGACCATCGTCGCGTGTCAGGGCCCGCACTCCCGGCTGCGCGAGGCGATCGGGGCCGATTTCAAGGGCAAGATTTCGCCCGCGCTGTACCTGTCGGCGATCGGGCTGGCGTTCGTCCGGCCTCCCCTGTCCGACGCGATCTACATCCTGGTCGCGCTGATGTGGCTGGTTCCGGACCGGCGATACATGATGGCGATTGAGCGGTGAGCGGCCGGCGGGAGCGAGGGTGGACGAGGGATCAGAACTTCAGATCCAGCAGCCGCGCGGCGTGGTCGCCCAGAAAGATGTAGATCGCGCAGATCACGCCTTCCCCGATGCCCACGCCCAGCAGGTACTTCGCGAAATTCACACGAAGCAGCCCGCACACGTAGCAGATCACGTCCGTCGGCACCAGCGGAAAGAAGCTCCACCCGACGATCACCGGAAGCTCGTAGCGCTCCAGCGCGGCCTTGAGGCGGTCGACGTGCCGCTGGTGCTTCCGCGTGACCAGCTCTTCGACGTGCAGCGCTTCCGAAAACCAGTAGATGCTCGCGGCGGAGATCAGAATGCCGAGCATCGTGAGTCCGAACAGCAGCGCCGGCGAGAAGAACGGAATGGCGACCACGATGAGCACGGTCGACGGAATGAGCGTGAAGCCGCGCACGCATCCGAAGAACAGATACACCGCCGCCGCCGCCAGCATCGACGTGGACGCGGCCGACCGCAGCTCGCCCTGCAGCAGCGCGCGGTCGAACAACAGGACGTACACCGCCGCGCCGATGGTGCCGACCCAGAGGGCCAGCAGGACGCCCCGGGCCCTGCGCCGAAGCGCGGCGCGCGCCGAATGCGATGCGGGGGGCACGGCGGCTAGGACGAGGGGCGGCGCGCCCCGGTTCCGTCGAGGAACGTCCGCAGCGTGCGTGCCGCCTCGCGACCATGGTCGAGCACCGCGCCAACGTGGTCGCCGGCCACCGAGATGAACGACGCGCCGGGCAGCTCGGCGGCAGCCGCCTCGACGCCGGAATGGTACGGATCGTCGGTGCCGGCCCAGAGGCAAACCGGAACTCCGCTGGCGGCGATCACGTCAATCGACGAATCCACGTCCGCGAGCGCCGCCAGACACGCCCGCAGCGCCGGATGGTCGGCCGGACGGATCCAGGACGTCAAAGAGGCGGAACGCCGCGTCGCGCGCGCCAGAACGGCCTCGAGCGGCGGCAGCGTCGTCGACGCCGGCCGCGGACTCGACGGACCGCGCACGGGGTCCCATCCGCCGAGCGCCAGCGATTGCAGGCGCTCAGGATGATGCTTCGCAACGCCCGTGCCGATCCAGGCGCCCATCGAGTAGCCCACGTAGTGCGCGCGTTCGATCCCGAGCGCGTCGAGCACGGCCGCCACATCGCCGGCGCGCTGCTCGCGGCCGTAGGCCGCCGGATCGTCAGGCTTGTCGCTGTCGCCGTGGCCGAGCGAATCGACGAGGACGAGCCGGTACGCGTCCGCGAGGCCGGCGACGACGTCCCGCTCGATCCAGCTTCGGCGGCTGGAGAACAGTCCATGCTGCAGGACGACGGCGGGACCGCGGCCACAGGTCTCGAAGGCAATCGCGTACCCGCGGTGCATCACCTTCGAGGCGGCCATGCGAGGATCCTACATCGGTTCCTTCAGCGGGCGGCGAGCCGCCACCGGTTCACGGGATGACGCGGGGCGTCCAGCGTCGGCGGCGGGCTAGCGACGCCGTGTCGATCCCGGCGGTCGCGAAGGCTGTGGCCGAGGCGCGCGACGCACCGTATTCTGCCAGGCGAGCGTCATCGCGGCGCCGAGCGCCTCCTCATCGACGAGCGCGAGATGCACGCGCGTGCATCCGGAGCGGCCCCACGCGCCGGCCTCGGGGGCGAACGCGTCCGAGCGCTCCCGCAGGAGGTCGCGCTGCTGATCGGGCGTGAGCTTGACCATGCCGCGGGTGCCGTCGGCGCTGAGCGTCGCGAAGATGCGGCCGTTCGCCCGAAAATCCGGATGCCCCATGTGCGCGCGCTCCTCGGCCTGCGGCAACGCGAGCGCCAGGCGGCGAAATGCGGCGACGGTCATCGGGGCGTGTGCAGTTCCTGAAACGGGATCGTGTCGCCGTAAATGCCCCGGTACTCGGCCGGCAGCAGCGCCGCGATCGCGTAGCCGACAACGTCCATGGCGGCGCGTCGATTGCTGCCGTGCCGGGCGCACAGCGCCAGTGCGTCGATCGGAGCCCCCACCCGTGCCGTGATCGGCGCCAGATGGATCGTTTCGTCGCCGACGGGGAAGAGCGCCTCGGTGCCGGTGATGCCGACCGGAAGAATCCATCGCGCCGGCTCCTCGAGATAGCGCGTGACGCCGGCGAGCGTCTGCTGCATGCCCGACGTCCGGCTGCGCGTGCCCTCGGCGAAGACGAGCACCGCATCGCCCCGCCGCAGGCGCTCGTGCGCGATGTCGATCGACAACCGCGCGGCGCGCGCCACCTCGCGCGGATTCATGACGGCCTCCTCGGTCGACAGCGTGCGGCTCTGCGGCGTCTTGATCGTGCCGAAGCACAGGCTGGAAAACCGCCGCCTCAGGCTCGAGTAGACCTTCGGGCCGGCGACCACCGTGAGCCGATCGGCCAGCTCGTCGCCTCCCGCCCGATGCAACAGAATCTCGAGCAGGTTGGCGTCGGAGTACGACAGGTGGTTGACGCAGACCACGATGGGCTGCCCGGCGACGGCTGCCACGTGCTCGCCGCCGCTGAACGACGACGCCGGATGAAGGAGCATGTCGGCGAGGACGTGATGGATTCGCCGCGCCAGCGGATCGGGCGGATAGTACGCCCAATCGCGACCGGCGCAGGCGAGGCGTTCGTTGAGGGTGCGGAGCGCGTCCGGGCCCGCCCGGTCAATCTCGCCTTCGAGCGCCGCGTGCAGACGCGAACGCACGCCCGCATCCTGATTGGCCAGGAATCCGGTGATCGCGCCGACGATCGCATCGCGGCTCAGCCCCTCCGGCATGTGTCAGGCCACCCGGGCACTAGTAAACCGCCCAGACGCCAGGTGTGGCAAGCTCGATCGAGTGGCCCGCGGGGTCGCGGACGTACAGGCTGCGGCCGCCGCGATCCCAGCGGACGCGGCTCTCCACGGCGACGCCGTGCGCCGCGAACCGCCCCTCCCAGGTCGCCAGTTCGGTCGCGTCGATCGCGAACGCGAGATGCACGGGGCCGCTGCCGTCGTGCGGCGGGATGCGGCCACCCGGAGTCAGCACGCCGTCGGTGGTGGCCCCGCGACGGAACAGCAGCAGCACGGTGCCCTCGCCGGCGTCCATCGATACCAGACGCGTGCCCTCGTCGAGCACGCGCAGGCCGAGCACGTCGCGGTAGAACGCGACGAGGCGCTCGAGATCGTCGGCATAGAGCGCCGTTTCGAGCACCCGCCTGATCATGCGCTCCAGTCTGGAGCCGATACCTGGACGCGAAGGCCGTCCGGATCGCGGACGAAGAAGTTGTCGGCCGCCGTCCCCTGGACGCCGTCCACGCCGGCGCCGCGCGCGTTCGCCCGCATGGGATCGGCATCGAAGCCGTCCACGCCGAGGCAGAAGTGATCGATGCGCCCGGGCGTGTCGCTCCGCTGGAGAATGACGATCCCGCCCCCCGGCAGATCGAAGCCATGGTTGTCGGGCCCCTGCACGACGCGCGTGGGGCCGAGCCCGAACAGTGAACGGTAGAAGGCCTCCGATCGCGCGACGTCGGCGACTTGCAGATTGATGTGATGCAGGTTGCGCGCCCGCATGACACCAGGCGTCTGCGCCTGCAGGGCGGCAGGCGCCGCAAGCGCCGCCAGTCCGTGCAGCAGCTCCCGCCGGGTCAATGCACCGCGCTCGTACGACGCGACCAGCGCGTCGATGTGGCCGATCATCGCGCCCCTCCTCCGTGCGATCATGGCTGATCGCGTCAGCGCATTATAGGCTCGCGCGGCACGGTCTCTGCCGCTCGCGGCTGTTCGCGGCCGGCCAGCGCCGCCAGGATGCCGCCGAGGACGAGCACGGCGGAAACGACGAGCCTCAGGGTGACTGTTTCGGCGAGGAAGGCGACGCCGCCCCCCGCAGCCAGGATCGGCACCGCGAGCTGCACGACGGCCGAGCGGGTCGCCGTCATGTGACGCAGCGCCGCGTACCAGACGACATACCCCAGTCCCGACGCGAAGATTCCTGACGCCGCGGCCAGCGCCACCCCCGACGGCTCCGCGTGCAGGCGCGCGAGCGTCCCCACGCTCACCGCCGACACGAGCGGCACCGCTCGGACGAAATTGCCCGTCGTGTTCGCGAGCGGGTTCGAGGCGCCGCGCCCTCGAAGTGAATAGAGGCCCCACCCGATGCCCGCCACGGTCATGAGCGCGGCGCCGATCGGCGGCGGCGCAGCCAGCCCGGGCAGGACGAGGTAGATCAGGCCGCAGATCGCCATCGCGAGACCGAGCCACTGCAACGGTTGCGGCCGCTCGCCGGCCCGCAGCGCCGCCAGGAGCATCGTGACCTGCACGGCGCCGAACAGGACGAGCGCGCCGGTGCCGGCCGTCAGGCTGAGGTAGGCGAAGGAAAACGGGACGGCATACAGAAAGAGACACGCGGCCGAGAGCCACGAGCCGCCGAGCGCGAAGGTCCTGCGGCGGCGCCAGACGTCGATCGCCACGAGCGTGGCGGCGCCGGTCGTCAACCGGATCGTCGAGAAGGTGGCCGCGTCGATCGCGCGCGGGCCGAGCGCCAGCCTGCACAGGACGGAATTGGCGGCGAAGGCGACCAGCGCAAGCGCGGCAGCCAGGGCAGTCATCGGCCGGCCGCCGGCCGGGTATCGTGGACGACGAACGACACGGGTGCGTGCGAGCTCAGGGCTGTGGCGTGGCGCGATACTCGGCGTCGGTGACCGGCTCCAGCCACTTCACGGCGCCCGCGTCAATCGTCCACTGCACGGCGTCTTCATCGGGTGCCGCGCCGTGCCAGTGCTCGACGCCGGGAGGCGTGTACCACGGCTGGCCGGGGCTCACGACGCGAACCGGCTTGCCGCGCTCCTGGGTGCGCCCGTGGCCCGATTCGATCATGAGCAGCTGGCCCTGTTCATGGGTGTGCCAGTTCGACCGGCTCCCCGCCGGGAAGCGGAGCTTCGAGGTGTTGAGGCCGCCGAGGTCGACGCGCGTGGGCGTGCCGCCCATGAAGTTGCTCTGCTGCGCCGCCGTCCGCGACTGGCTGGCGAGCAGCATGCCGACGAACACGATGGCGGCGACGACCGAGAGCGCGATCCTGAGCCGCGATGGCGCGTTTCCATCCTGCCTCATCTGGTCCTCCCTCGGGGCGAAGTCTAAACGCGATCCCCGACCGTGGTCGAGCGTTATCTCGGCGGCGCCGGCGGAGCGCAGGGATCGAACCGCGTGCCGTCGGTGGCGCGCAGTACGAGCGCGTGTCCGCCGAGGCCGGCGCCGTCGAAGGTGACGAGCGAGATCGTCGCGTGCGCGGCCCGTGCCGGTTCCCGTCAGTCCTGCACGTGCCACCCGAGCGCCACCGCACTAGGACGCACGGCCTGCGACGTCCGTCTACGGATCCGTGACCATGCGCTTCAGGACGCCCAGGCTGTCGGCGCGACCGTGCTCGAAGGACCGCCATTCCGACGAGGCTTCGCCATCCTCGAACAGGCCGAACAGCTCGACCTCGAGGATCTCCCGGTCTGCCGGCTTCTCGTACTCGACGATGCAGTGGCTGTCCGAACAGCCGGCCATCACGACGCACTCGAACGGAACGTCGGTCATCAGGGCTCGGACCGCTGAAGGGAACTCGCCTGGATCGCGTATCTCAGCGAACGTCTCGGCTCGGATGTAGGCCAGATGCCGCGGCGAGAGGCTGGCGGCCGGGTGCAGCCAGCAGCTCGGAGCGACCACCATCGCGAGCACCGCGGCGATCTTCACGGGGGGAACCGGCCGACGGTCAGCGGCCCTGGTACATGACCCTCCAGATGCGCCCCTTCTGCCCCTCGCTGATGTACAGCAATCCGTCCGGCCCGACGGCCACACCCTCCGGCCGGTACGTGGCCGCATTGGGCTGCATGAGCGGCTTCTGTCCCGCGAAGCCGTCGGCGAACACCTCGTATTTGCCGCTCGCCTGGTTGCCGGCGATCGGCTGGAAGACGATGTTGTAGCCGCCCTGCGGCAGCGGCGCGCGGTTCCACGATCCGTGGAAGGCGATGAACACGCCGCCGCGATACTTCTCGGGGAACTGAGTGCCGGTGTAGAACGCGAGGTCGTTGGGGGCCCAGTGCCCCGGATATCCCGCAACGGGCGGCGTCTTGTCGGCGCAACGGCCCACCGTCTTGCCATCGCCGCCATATTCGGGATTGAGAATCAGCGTGTTCTGCTGCCAGTCGTGCATGCAGTAGGGCCAGCCGAAGTCCGCGCCGTCGGTGACACGCAGCAGAGTCTCGCTCGGCAGTTCCGCCGACTGCTCCTGGGTGTAGAGAGCCGGCCAGAAGGGGTTGAGCGAATCGCGCCCGTGCATCATCGCCCACAGGGCGCCGTCGTGCCAGGTGAGTCCGGGCATCTGGCGCATGCCGGTCGCGTAGTGATGGCCATCGGCCAGCGTCTGGTTCAGTTTGTTCTCGTCGAAGCGCCAGATGCCTCCGTGCTCGGCGAGCAAGGGACAGGGGTCCTCCCCTTTCAAACCGGGGCGGCGGTCTTGTGGCTGACAGTCGTTGGAGGGCGCGCCGATGTTGAGGTACAAGCTGCCGCGGCCGTCGAACGCCAGGCCTTTGTCCTGGTGCTCCCGCTGCTCGGGCAGATCGGCCACGACCGTCTCGGGCGCGCCCGACGGCGTGAGCGCACCCTCGGCCATCTTGAATCGGATCACACTCGTGGGCGTCGCGAAATAGACATATCCGTTCCGCAGGGCGATGCCGGTGCCACCGGTCGTTCCGAATCGCTCCTGTCGGTCGAGGGTTCCGTCGCCGTTGGTGTCGTGCAGCGCGACGATGCCGCCCGGCTGTCGGCTGTCGCGCAGGGCCACGAAGATGTCGCCGTTGGGCGCGATGGCCATGTGCCGCGCGGGTCCGATATTGTCGGCGACAACGGCGGCGCAAAATCCCTGCGGCAGCGTGATGCCGCCGTTGTCGGGTGCGCAAGCCGGACGCGCCGCCTGACCGAGGATCCCGACGCCGGCGATCGCCACCACCACCGCGGCCGCCGCCGCACCGATCATCCGACGCATGAGCATCTCCTCCATGGGTAGGGATCGCCTGCGATCGTTTCGATGCTAGCACGCACGGCGGACCGCATCGGCCGGGGCTACGGGATTGTCACCCGCGCCCAGTCCCAGCCCTCGAGACCCCGGCTGTTCACCGCCTTCACGCCCACGACCATGCCGGCGCTGGCGCCGTCCAGCGTCGCGTGCGGCTCCGTCACGCGCACCTCGCGCGCGCCCGCAGTCGCCGCAGGCCCGAACGCCACCCGGTACGAGACGACGTCAGCTTCCGGACTCGGCGCCCACGAGAGCTCGACGCCACCGGCGGTCGCGCGTTTCACGTCAAGGCCGGTGACGCGCGACGGGCTCGACGCGAGCAGCATGATCGTCGCGACGGTGGCCTTGCTCGTTTCGGCCACGAGCTCATGGTTGATCGTATCGAGCACGTCGCCAGGCTGGTGATAGTTCGGATTGCTCAGCACCGGATACGACCCGAAGCCGCCGACGATGTCGCCGAACGCGTCGTCGTAGGACGCCGCGTCGGTTCCCTTGAAGTACACGGCATCGTAGGTGACGAGCTTGGTGAAGAGGGAGGCGGCCGCGTGCTGCACGTCGCGAATCCCCGGGTTCGAATAGCGGATGGTGTTGTCGAGGTGTTGGTCGTTGGCCCAACCAATCATGTCGTTATTGAGCGCCCCGACCACGTGCAGCTGGTTCTGGACGGCCTGCCGGACGAACTCGCGGCTGCCGAGCAACCCGGCCTCCTCTCCCGTGAACGACGCGAAGATCACGGTGGCCGGCAGCCGATGATCGGCCAGCACCCGCGCCGCCTCGAGCAAGGCCGCCGTCCCCGACGAGTCGTCGTCGGCCCCGGGCCCCGCGACGACCGAGTCGTAGTGGCTGCTGACAACGTAGACGACCTGCGGACTGACGGTCCCCCTCAAAGTCGCGACGACGTTCGCCGTTCGGCCATCCAGGGCGCCGCGCGGCTCGAACCATTCACGCTGCGGCTCGTAGCCGAACGACGCGTAGGTGTCGAAGAGGAAATCGCTCGCCTGTCGGTTGCCGGGCTGGCTGATGTACTTCGAGCCGAAACCGAACAGCGCGCGCTCGTAGTCCTGAATGCGATCCACCGAGGTCTGCACCAGAACGGCCCGCACCTCGTCGGCCAGCGGCGCGAACATCCGCTGGCCCGCGGCACGCAGGGCGACTTCGCTCGCACGCTGGGATTGCAGCCGGGCCCTCAGATCGGCCATGGAGATCCGGTTCCGCAGATCCACCAGGTGGACCCCACGCTCGGGCGACACGGTGTCGCCGTCGCGCTCCGCGCCAATCAGGATCTGCCACCCGTCGTCGCTCACCACCCATTGATATTCCGGCGCGATCGTGCGGATCGTGTTGTTGTGGAAGAGCCGCACCCGTTCGCCGGTAGACAGGTCGTACAGGTAGGAGCGGCGGTGCCGGGGTTCGCCGATCGCCGCGATCAGTCGGTTGCGCGAGACGAACTGCGGGAGCACGTCGTGCTGGACGTCGCGTGTCACGCGTCGCGCCGATCCGCCGTCGAGCGTCGACTCATAGATCTCCCAGTTGTCGTCTTCCATCAGCTGATAAGCGAGGGCGGCGCCGTCGCTCGAGAAGGCGGGCGCCTCGAGTCGGCCGGTGGTCCGCTCGATCGGGATCTGGGCGCCCAGGGGTGGACCGGCCATGAGCTCGGTCTGGCCGCCCGACCGCCGCACAAAGGCGAGCGCCCCGCCGGTGCGCGAGAAGACGGGGGATGCACCGGCGATCACCGTCGGACCACGCGTGTCCATATCGACCACCGCGAAGCGCGGCTCGACGGTTCCACTGCCCGCCTGTCCGGGCCGACGGAAGGGGTTCGCGCCTGGAATCACGTAGAGAAGGACCCGATCGCCCGACGCCATGGCCGCTCGTGACGGCAGGATCGGGACGCCCTTCAGGCCGGGCGCATCAACCGCGAGGCTGGGCGCGGTCGCTCCCGCGGCAAGCTCGTAGATGTCGGTGCGCTCGGCCGCCGCGTCGGTGGCACCGAGAAAGTAGAGCGTGTCGCCGTCGGCGCCATACACCAGCCCGGTCTTCATCAGGCCCGGCGCCGCGATTTCGTGCTCCTCTCCTGTCGCCAGATTGCGGATGGCAATCGAAGCGTGCGCGAGCGTCTGCCATGCCGCGTCGCGCACGAGCTGCGCGCGATTGGCGGCTGCGAGCGGCGCGTGGTCGAGCGCGAGAAATGCCGCTCGCAGGTCGGACGCGTCCCCCAGCTTCAGGTAGGCGACGCGATCGGCTGCCTGCGAGAACGTCGCCGAGACGCCCGGCAGTTCGGCCACTGGGGTGAACACCGGATCGTTCTTGACGATCATCGTGGCCCGCGACACCTCGAGACCCGTTTCGTAGGCGAGGTATCTGCCGTCCCGGCTGAACCGCGGCGCCCGTCCATCGTCGGTCAAGGTGCGCGTGCGATACAGTTCGCCGGTTTGCAGGGCGATGCGCTCGAAGTACTCGTCCGCGCCGGGTCCACCGAGCACGCTCAGGTAGCCGTCGATCGCCGCCACGAAGTCGCCGCGATCCCAGGCGGCGGTTGCCGTCTCGAACACCGGCGCGCTGTCGGTCTGGGCCGACAGCACCGCCACGGCCAGCGCGAATCCTGCCGCTACTCTTCCCATCGTCCTGCGTTGAGGTGGGCCGAAACAGAAAAAGCGGCGATCACCGGGGATCGCCGCCTTCGAAACCAGTTGCCAAATGATCGAGCTGCCCGACTGCCGAAGGCAGCGCTCACTTCAGGTGTTTGTTCACCAGCTTCGTCATCTGGAACATGTTCACCGACGATTTGCCGCCGAACACCTGCTTCAGGCTGTCGTCCGCATTGATCATCCGGCGATTCGTCTTGTCCTGGAGCTTGTGCTTCTTGATGTACTCCCAGAGCTTCTTGGTGACCTGGGTGCGCGGCATCGGCTTGGCGCCGACCACTTCCGCGAGAGCGGGGCTCGGCGTCATGGGCTTCATGAACGCCGCACTTGGCTTCCGCTTCGACTTCCCTTTTGCCTTCGCTCTCTTGGCCTTCGCTTTTTTCGCCATGTCGGCTCCTTCTGGTGGACGCAGAAAAAAGGCGTCGGCGCGCAGAGTACCACGAAACGGCCGTCGGTTGGTGATTCGGGAGCGGATTCCTCCCGGGCGGCGGGCGTGCTAGGCGTCGCGCAGCGCGTCGGCGGGATCGATCGCGGTCGCGCGTCGGGCCGGAATGTAGCAGGCTGCCACCGACACGGCCAGGAGCAGGAGCGTCGCTCCGGCGAGCACGGCGGTGTCGCGTGGCGTGACGCCGAACAACTGGCTGCGGAGGAAGCGTGTGAGCGCCAGGGCGCCCGCGAGCCCGAGGACGATGCCGACGCCGGCCGTGCGCAATCCCTGCGTGAGCACCAGCGCGAGGATGCGCCCGCGGTCGGCCCCGAGCGCCTGCCGCAGGCCCAGCTCGCGGTTGCGCTGCGATACCGCAAAGGCGAGCACGCCGTAGGTGCCGATCGCCGCCAGCCCCAGCGCCACGAGGCCGAACAGCGCCAGCAGGATCATCGGCGCCCGCCGCGTCGCCAGCGACCGCGCCGTCCATTCATCCATCGTGCGCACGTTGGCGATCGGCTGCTCGGGGTCGAGGCTCTGCACGGCGGCGCGAACCTGCGACACCAGCGTGTCCGGCTCCACGCCGGTCTTGAGCATCAGCGCCATCATGCCCTGCCGCGCCTGGGTGACCGGATAGTAGATGCGCTCCTTGTCGACCGGCATGCCCAGGTCGATAGCGTTGATCGTGCCGACGACGCCGACGATCGTGTAGGGCGGGCTGGTCGGCCCGCCGCGGCGGATCTGACGGCCGATCGGGTCGCCGTCGGAGAAGTAGCGCTTGACCAGGTATTGGTCGATCACGACGACCGGCGGGCTGTCGGGTCCGTCGCGCTCATCGAAGGTCCGCCCGGCCACGACGGGAATCTGCATCGCCCGGAAATAGTCGCCGCCGACCACTTCCTGCCGCCCGTGCGGCGACGGCTCGCCGGGACCCGGCGTGTAGCCGACGATGTTGTACGAGCCGGAGCTGACGTTGCCGCTGAGCGGAATGTTCGACGTGAGACCGGCCGCCGTGACGCCCGGAATGGCCCGCGCCTTCTCGAGCAGGCGATCCCAGAAAGCCCCTCGATCCTGCGGCGTGGCATACGTGGATGCCGGCAGCGTCAACGTCGCCGTGAGCACGTGATCGGACGAGAACCCCGGGTTCACGCCGCGCAGCTCGGCGAAGCTCTTGACGAGCAGCCCCGCCCCGACGAGCAGCACCAGCGCCAGGGCCGTCTCGGCCACGATGAGCGCGGACCGCGCCCGCGCCGCGTGCTTCCCGGCCGTGCCGCGGCTCCCGCCGTCCTCTTTGAGGAATGCCGACGCGTCGCTTCGAAGCACAGCGAGCGCCGGCATCAACCCGAACACGATGCCGGTGACGACCGCCAGACCGATCGTGAAGACGACGACGGGCAGATGCAGCGAGGCGTCGACCGTGCCGGGCAGCTGGCGGGATGCGAGCGCGAGGAGCGCGCGCACGCCGACCAGGCCGAGCGCCAGACCGATGGTGGCCCCGACCGTCGAGAGCACGAGGCTTTCCGTGACGAGCTGCCGGACAATGCGCCCGCCTCCGGCGCCAAGCGTGCTCCGGATCGCCAGTTCGCGCTGTCGTCCAGACACGCGCATGAGGAGCAGGTTGGCCACG
Organism: uncultured Acidobacteriota bacterium; assembly: GCA_963837345.1. Classification (GTDB taxonomy): domain Bacteria; phylum Acidobacteriota; class Vicinamibacteria; order Vicinamibacterales; family CAVVIG01; genus CAWIMX01. The sequence goes on along the minus strand of CAWIMX010000003.1, from coordinate 29,683 downwards.
TTCGCGCATGCGATCAGCAGCACGAGGAGCACGCCCGCCTGAAGCAGGTACAGCGCGCCCCGCACGTCGCCGACGAGCTGGTCGCGGATGGGAACCGCATAGCCGCCAAAGCCGGACGCTTCGGCGAAGGCCCGGCGTTCCGGCAGCCGCTCGAGATTGCGCTGCACGATCGTCGACATTTCCGCGTTCAGCCCGTCGATCGTGGCGCCCGGAGCGAGGCGGGCAATCATCTGGCTGAACTCGTTGCCCCGCGCGCTGTCGGACCGCTGCTCGGGCGTGAACGCAAACGGCACCAGGAGCGCGACGTCGGTGCCGGGCAACTCGACGTCGGCGGGCAGCACGCCGACCACCTGGTACGGCTCGCCGCTCAGCCGGATCGAGCGGCCCACGATGGACGGATCGCCGTCGAAATGGGTGCGCCACAGCCCGGCGGTCAGGATGGCGAAGTGATCCGCGCCGGTCTGCGCGTCGTCGTCCGTGAACGCGCGGCCGAGTTGCGGCTCGCGCTGAAGCGTGGTGAAGAACGAGGGCGTGACACGCAGCGCTCGCAACTGTTCGGGACGGCCGTCGTCGGCCAGGTTCAGGTTGGTGCCGGTGAAGAGGGTCGCGTCCTGGATTGACGGGGCCTGCTCGCGCCGATCGAGGTAGTCGGGAATGGAGACCGATGCCTGGGGCAGTTCGATCTTCGGATAGGTATTCCAGACGAAGACGAGGCGGCCGGCATCCGGGTACGGCAGCGGCCGCAGCAGCAACTGATACAGGAGGCTGAAGATCGCGGCATTGCCACCGATGCCGAGCGCCAGCGTCACGAGGGCGACGGCCGTGAACACCGGCTGGCGGCGGAGCGTGCGGAGGGCGTAGCGGATGTCCTGCACGTCTGGTGTAAGAACCTCGCGATCGCCCGACCGGTTACATGCAGTACTTCGCCGTGTCGAGCATGCTGTCGAGCTCGGAGCTCAGGCCGCCGAACCGCCGGGCGGAGCGGCCCCCGCGCACCGCGCGGATGAAGGTGCTGGACCGGTCGAGCGGCAGCGAGGCCACATTGCCGCAGAAGGCGTCCCACAAGCCGTCCTGACGCAGATACTGCTCGACGTTGGACAGATAGAACGCCGAAACGGCCGCGTCGCGGCGGCGCAGGTACCTGGCAACGGAACGCAGCGCCTTCGGCCCCCCGAAATTGCCGACCACCGGAATGACCAGGTTCCGTTCTTCGAGGTCTTTGACGATGCGGAAGGACGCTTCGTTCGCCAGGTAGCTCTGCGCGTGCCCCTGATCGTCGGTCGAGGTCATCAGGTCCGCGTATGTCGGCTGGCCGGTGCTGCCGAAACCGCCGCCGCTTGACGAATAGCGCAGCTCGGGGCCGTAGCGGGCGAACATGCCGTAGACGTAGTCGATGCCGTCCAGATCGTCCTTCGTGAGCGGCAGATGGCGCGAGATCGTGAGGTGCTGCCGGATCGCAGCCAGCGTGTTCTCGTACAACGCCGCGTCGTGCTCGACCCCCGCATAGGCGTCGAAGATCTGACCGGCCGACGAGTCGACCGTCAGCCCGTCGGGCCGCGGCCGGGCGAAGAGACGGCTGACGAAGTCGGCGCGATCGCCCGTCAACTCGAACAGGGCCTTGTACATCAGGTGAAGGTCGCGGTTGCCGCGGCGCACGTCCACGATGAACGCCATCGACGGCCTGAGGGCGGCCATATAGCTGAAGTTCTGCTCGGGCCCGACGCCCAGATAGACCCGGCCGGGGCGGGCGCGATGCTCGAGGTCCGGCACGACCGACTGATACCAGATCTCGTTCGACACGAGATTGTCCGAGCGGAACCAGCCATCCGCCTCGGACAGGTCGATCGCGAGCGTCCAGAACTCGCCGTCGCCGAGATGATCGGGGACCGCCTCAGCGACGAGGCCGCCGCCCGCCAGAAACCAGAGGCCGTTGAGGCAGACGGCCACCGCCGCAGCGGCGACGAGCAGGAAGCGGCGTCTGGTCATTCGGCACATCCTAGCCACATCGGCCGGCCGACGCCAAGCACGAGAGCGCCGGGACGTCCCGTTCTATAATCGCGGCTTATGCCGCTCATCGATCCGGGCAGGAAGGCGCCGGCATTCTCGCTGGCCGACCAGCACGGCAAGACCCATCGGCTCGCCGACTATGCCGGCCGTCCCGTGGTGCTCTACTTCTATCCGAAAGACGACACGCCCGGCTGTACGAAAGAGGCGTGCGCATTTCAGGCGAACCTTCCGGCGTTCAAGAGCGGCAGGGCCGCGGTGCTCGGCGTGAGCATCCTCGACGAGACGAGCAAGGCGAAGTTCGCCGACAAGTACGACCTCACCTTCCCGCTGCTGGCCGACGCCGATCACGACGTGGCCGAGAAGTACGGCGTGTGGCAGAAGAAATCCCTGTACGGCCGTTCGTTCATGGGGATCGCGCGCACGACGTATCTCATCGGCCCCGACGGCAAGGTGGCGCGCCGCTGGGACAACGTGAAGGTCGACGGACACGCCGAAGACGTGCTGGCGGCCGCTAGCGATCTGTAGAGGCGGCGCGGGCGAGCGCCTCGCCGTCGAGCCGGTACACAGTCCACTCGTCCATCGGCCGGGCGCCGAGACGACGGTAGAAGCCGATCGCCGACGCGTTCCAGTTCAGCACCGACCACTCGAGGCGCCGACACCCACGTTCGACGGCGGTGCGGGCGACCTCGGCGAACAGTTGCCGCCCGAAGCCGCGGCCGCGGCTCCGCTCCTCGACGAAGATGTCCTCCAGGTACATCCCCGGACGACCCCAGAACGTCGAAAACGACGTGAAGTACACGGCAAAACCGACCGGCCTCCCGGCCATGAACCCGATCACGGCTTCCGCGAAGGGACGCGGACCGAACAGCGAATCGCGCAGATCGTCCTCGGTGGCGACCACCTGATGGGGCAGGCGCTCATAGTCGGCCAGCGCGCGGATGAGTCCGAGCACCACGGCTTCGTCGCCGGGCGCGGCCCGGCGGATCTCCAGTTCGCGTTCCGACATGATCGTCGCGAGTAAACCATTTCGCCGCGGCGCTCGTCTACCGTGGGCATGCTCACGCTGAAGTTCGCCTTCCGCAGCTTCGTCCGCACCCCGCTCGTCACCGTCGTCGCGGTGGCATCGCTGGCGCTCGGCATCGGAGCGAACACGGCGATGTTCACGCTGCTGGACGGGCTGCTGCTGCAGCCGCTCGCCGTCGACCGGCCTGCCGATCTCGTGAACCTCTCGGCGCCGGGGCCCAAGCCCGGCTCCACGTCCTGCAACAACGCCGGCAGCTGCGACGACGTGTTCAGCTACCCGATGTTCCGGGACCTGGAGCGCGAACAGACGGTCTTCACCGGCATCGCTCTGCACCGCACGTTCGACGCGAATCTCGCCGCGGACGGGCAGACCGTCAACGGCGAAGCGCTGCTCGTCTCGGGCAGCTACTTCCCCCTGCTCGGCCTGCGACCCGCCCTCGGGCGCCTGCTCGGGCCCGCCGACGATCGCGCCGCCGGCGAGGCATCCGTCGCTGTGCTGAGCCACGCCTACTGGCAGACGCGCCTGGCCTCGAGGCCCGACGTGGTGGGCCGAACCCTCGTCGTCAACGGCCAGGCGCTGACGATCGTCGGCGTGGCGCCCGACGGGTTCGACGGCACGACGATCGGGGCGAGGCCCCTGGCCTTCGTGCCCGTCACGCTGCGTCAGCGCCTTCTCGGGCCGACCGCCAGCCTCGACCAGCGCCGGTCGGTACTGGGGCTATCTGTTCGCGCGCCTGAAGCCGGGCGTCACGATCGAGCAGGCGGGCATCGCCCTCAACGTGCCGTACCGGGCGATCCTCGACGACGTGGAAGCCCCCCTGCAGACCGGCATGAGCGGGCAGACGCTGGCCCGCTTCAAGGCCAAGCGCGTAGGCCTCGAGCCGGGAGCGCACGGACAGAGCCAGGTGCATCGCCAGGCGCGCGCGCCGATCCTGCTGCTGCTCGCCGTCACCGGAGTCGTGGTGCTGATCGCCTGCGCGAATATCGCCAACCTGCTGCTCGCCCGGGCGGCGGCGCGCCGCACCGAGATCGCCGTTCGCCTCGCGATTGGCGCCAGCCGCTGGCAGCTCGTGCGACAACTGCTCGTCGAATCGTGCCTGCTCGCCACGGCCGGCAGCGTCGCGGGCCTGCTGGTCGCCGGCTGGACGCTTCGCGTGATTCGCGCGATCCTGCCCGCCGAGGCCGCCGCGATCGTCACGGGCCACATCGACTGGCGCGTGCTCGTGTTCACGGGGACAGTGGCCGTGGGCACGGGGCTGTTGTTCGGCCTCTTCCCTGCCTGGCAGGGCACGCGGCCGGACCTGATGGCCTCGATCAAGGGCCAGGCGGGCCAGGCGTCCGGCGCCCGCTCGGCGGCGCGATTCCGATGGACGCTGGCGACGATCCAGATCGCCCTGTCGATGACGCTTCTCGTGTCGGCCGGTCTCTTTGCCCGCAGCCTGGCCAACGTGAGCCGGGTCGATCTCGGTGTGTCGGTCGACCACGTGATCACGTTCGGGATCTCCCCGCAGCTGAATGGCTACGACCACGCGAGATCAACGCTGCTGTTCGAGCAGCTCGAAGACGGGCTCTCGGCGCTGCCGGGCGCCTCGAGCGCGGCGGCCGCCAGCGTGCCGCTGCTGGCCGGCGACAACTGGGGCAACAGTGTCTCGGTGGAAGGCTTCACCGCCACGCCCGACACCGACGTGAGCTCCCGCTACAACGAGGTCGGGCCGGGCTACTTCGCCACGGTCGGCATTCCCTTGCTTGCCGGCCGGGACTTCACCCGCGCCGACACGCGCGGCGCGCCCAAGGTGGCGATCGTGAACGAAGCCTTCGCCAGGAAGTTCAACCTCGGTGCGAACCCCGTCGGCCGACGCATGTCGAAGGGGCGCGAGGGCACGCTCGACATCGACATCGTCGGCCTCGTGAAAGATGCCAAGTACAGCGACGTGAAAGCGCCCGTGCCGCCGCTCTTCTTCCAGCCTTACCGCCAGGACGAGAACATCGGCAGCCTGTCCTTCTTCGTGCGGACCGCTCTCGAGCCGCAGGACGTTCTGTCGAGCGTGCCGAAGCTCGTGGCCGGCATCGACCCGAACCTGCCCATCGAACAGTTGCGCACGATGCCCGAGCAGATTCGGGAGAACGTGTTCGTGGATCGCTTCATCGCCATCATGTCCACGACCTTCGCCGCGCTGGCGACGCTGCTGGCGGCTGTCGGGCTGTACGGCGTCCTCGCCTACACCGTCGCCCAGCGCACCCGGGAGATCGGCATCCGCATGGCGCTCGGCGCCGATCCCTCGCGCGTGCGGGCCCTGGTCCTGCGGCAGGTCGCCACGATGACGGCGATCGGCGGCGGCGTCGGCATCGCCGCCGCCGTGACCATCGGTGAGCTGGCGCAGTCGCTGCTGTTCGAGCTTCGGGGCACGGATCCCGTGGTGCTCGTCGGATCGGTGGCGGCCCTTGCGCTGGTTGCGCTCGCCGCCGGCTACCTGCCGGCGCGCCGGGCATCCCTCATCGATCCGATCCGTGCCCTTCGCTACGAGTAGGACCCTCGTTTCACGCGTCGGGCGATGAGTTCGTCGACGCTCCAGGGGCCGGCACCCCGTGTCAGGAAGATCAGCCAGAGCAGCCCGTAGAGCCACGCCAGCTCGCCGCCGTTCGTGATCGGCCAGCCGCCGGCGGGCGCGTGTTGCGAAACGTATGCGACGACCATCTCGCCGGCGGCCGCCAGCGCCACGACGCGCGTCGCCATCCCAAGGGCTATCGCCGGTCCGGCGATGCATTCGATCACGCCCGCCCACCACAGCAGCGTCAGCGGCGCGGCCGACGCGCCGCCGAGACCGCCAAAGAAGCCGAACTTCTGGACGCCGTGGCACCAGAAGAGCACGCCGGCCGCGATGCGGACCAAGGCGTGCGCGACTCCTGCATAGCGCTCGAACCAGTTGAGCATGCGGCCCCCCGGGGAGAACGTGCAACGGCCGTACCGGTGCTTATTCGGTCTTTACAATCTTTTCACGCTCATAAGTCTAGGACGACCGTGACCAACCCGCGACACTGCGGGCGGATGCGAACGGCAGCAGCTGGACGGCGGCTTGGCGCAGGCGTGCTGGCCATCGCGCTCGCGTCCATCGGGGCGATCGAGGCCCGTTTGCGCGCGGACGAGCTGGTCACGCACGACGATCACATCCGCACGACGGACGCGACGCTCGCTGCCACGCTGGCCGACGGGCTGGCGCACTCGGCGACGTTTCAGGCGCTGGTCACGAAGATCGAGGCATCCGACGTCGTCGTCTTTCTGGTGTACGACCGTTCGGCGAGGAATCTGCTCGCATCGCACATCTCGTTCGTCTCGGCGGCCGGAGGACGTCGCTATCTCACGATCGGGATGCTGAGCCGGCTGCCGCGGGTGCGTCAGGTGGCGATTCTGGGGCACGAACTGCAGCACGCGGTCGAAATCGCCGAGGCGCCGTCGGTCGTCGATGCCCGCACCATGGCCGAGTACTACGCCGGCCTGAAGTATGGCGGCATCGTCGATCCGAGCCGCGATCACCGCTTCGAGAGCCGGGCGGCGATCGACGCCGAGCTGCAGGTGGCGCGGGAAATCTCGCCCCCGCGATTCGGCGCCAAGCGGAACGGCGACAGCCGCCGGCCGATCAGTTGAGATCGCGCGAGAGAATCAGCTTCAGCTGCACCCGATCCGAGGCATCCGTCAACCCGAATCCGATGCCCGCCTCGATATCCATGAACCCGCCGGAGCGATCCACCACTCCGAAGATCTGATGCGACTGGCCGCTCGCCGGAGCGAAGTCGTGCAGCGGACCGTACTCGGCGTACTCCTCCACCGCAATCGCCCAGGCTGACGAGGTGTTGTAGGCCACGCGCATCGAGGGCGCGAACACCAGGTTCTTGAAGCCGTCGTACGCCGTGTCGAGAATCGGGTTGAAGATGATGTCGACGGGATGGAGATGCCAGCCGATGATTGGACGGACCTCCGAGGTGATGCGCTTCTCGTCCCAGTGCTTCGCGTTGACGCTGAATTCGAAGTTCGCGCCATACACGAAGCGGCGCTCGTCGCCGTTGGGCACGGCGAACAGGGTGCGGAGCTTGAAGCCGTCGAGGACGGCGCCCTGCTCGGTGTCGATGCTGTAGAGGGGCATGTAGAGGCCGGCCTCGAACCAGTTCGTCACCCCGTACGCCCATTCCGGCACGCCGTTCAGCGAATGATGCGAGATGATCGCCCCGGGGAACGCCGGCTCCTTGATGCCGTCGGGTGTGAAGTTGTTGTGCACCGTCAGGTTGAACGTGCCGACCGGCGCCAGGCCGCCGTCGTAGACCTGGATCTCGTCCCCCTGCGCGTAGACAAAGGCCGGTATCAGAGCGAGGACGACCGTGGCGGCGATGCGCCGGATGAGCGAGCTGAGTGCGAGCTGATCCATGGCGGCACATGCTACCGCAAAACCGCGCCGTGTACCAGAGGCCGGCACCCGTGCGCGGGCGAATCCGTTGGTGCGGCTCTCCACGCGCGGCTTCGTCGCGTCCAGGGCGGCGAACCGTTCGACGTCGGCCCGGCCGACTGGCGTGTGGCGGCGCGACGTCATCGCCGCCTCGCGGGGCGATCAGGGATCTTCCGCGATCGACGCATAGTAGGCCGCCACGCGCTCGCGAGCGCCCGCGCGCGTGTAGACGTCCGGTCGCCTCGACTCGATCACGGCGGCGATGACGTGCGCCACGTCTTCCGGCGTTTGTCCGCCGGGGATGGTCCGCGAGTCGACGCCGCCGTGCACGGCGTGCACGCCGAATTCGGTGTACACCACGCCGGGCGACACGATCGAGAACTGGATGTCAGGGTGCGTCTGGCGCACCTCGTCGCGGAGCATCGCCGTGAGGGCGTTCAGAAAATGCTTCGCTCCGCAATACGCCGAACGCGCCGTCGCGAACGGGATCCGGCCCAGCATCGACGAGACGTTGATCACGTGGCCGGTGCCGCGCGCCTTGAAATGCGGCAGGACTTCCTGGATGCCGTAGAGCACCGACTTCACGTTCACCCGCATCATGTCGTCGATGTCCTCGTCGGTCAGCTCCGAGGGGGCGCGGGTGATGCCCCGGCCGGCATTGTTCACCAGCACGTCGATCCGGCCGAACCGCTCCAGCGCCTCGGCGACCATCCGTCGCACGTCCTCGCGCCGGGTCACGTCGGCGACGATCGGCACGGCGCGGGCTCCGCACGACGACGCGACAGCCGCGAGCGCCGCCTCGCGCCGGGCAACGAGGCCGAGCAGCGCGCCCGTTCCGGCGAGTTCCCGCGCGAGCGCGGCGCCGATGCCGCTGCTCGCGCCCGTGATGACGACAACCGGATCCTTCATCGCGATGGGCGCTCCTGTTCGCTCGCCTCCGCCTCTTCGAGCCCACGACTGATGCGGAAGACGTGTCCGTCCGGGTGCCGCACGTGCATCTCGCGAACGTCCCACGGCATGTCCGTCGGCGGCCAGGTCACCTCCAGACCTTCCTCGACGCACCGTTGGTGGACCGCGTCCACATCGTCCACCCAGATCGACATCCAGGCGCCGTTGTCGGCCGCGTCGCTCCCTCCCGGACCGAAGGTCATCTTGAGAGGCCCGCGCCCCCGGCCGCCCTGCGCGTTCAGGCACAGGAAGATTTCGCAGTCGCCCGAGCACACGCCGCCGAACGTGGGCGGCGTCCCCCACTCCCAGCCCTTCTGCCATCCGAGCTTCTCGAACCACGCGAAGCTCTGCTCCATGTCGGACACATTCAGAATCGGGGTGATCTTCTTCACAGGCACCATGACGCGTTCCCTCACTTCAGAGAATAGCCGAGGCGCCGATCGGCTCGGGTCGCTTGACATGTGACATATTGGTCACATATCATCCCTCCGTGGCGATGGACGCGGTGTTCCGGGCGCTTGCCGATCCGACGCGCCGGGGCCTGCTCGACGAACTGTTCAAACACGACGGCCAGACGCTCGGCGCCCTCGAACGGCGGCTCACCATGACGCGCTTCGGCGTCATGAAGCATCTCCGCGTGCTCGAGGAGGCCGGGCTGATCGTCACCAGGCGACGGGGACGCGAGAAGCTGCACTTTCTCAACCCGGTCCCGATCCGTCTGATTCACGACCGCTGGATCGACAAGTACACGGAACCCCTGGCCGCAACGCTCAGCGGCCTCAAGAAGGACCTCGAGGAGGCGCTCATGGAAAAGATCTACGAGATCTACATCAAGACCACGCCGGAGCGGTTGTGGCAGGCGATCACGGATCCCGACCTTCGTCGCAAGTACACCTTCGGCGTGGGTGTGTTCTCCGACTGGACGCCAGGCTCGTCGTATGTCGGCCGCGCCACCGACGTCACCGTGTCGCCGAACATGCCGATCGTCGAAGGAGAGAATGTGGAGGTGCTGCCGCCGCGGCGCCTCGTGCAGTCGTTCCGGGCACTGTGGAGCGACGAGGTGACGCGCGAGGGCACGTCGCGGGTCACATGGGAGATCGAGCCGATCGGCGATTCGTGCCGCTTGACGGTGGTGCACGATCAGCTGCGCGCCGGCGCGAACGCCCAGATCTACGGCGGCTGGCCAATGGTGCTGTCGGGACTCAAGACGCTTCTCGAGACCGGCGAGCTCCTCACGACCCCCGGCTCGCTCCAGTACCTCGGGTCGCATCCCGCAGTGTAGGCCGTCAACGCGTGATCGCGGCGGAGGAGGACGAGCCCTCCTCTGCCGAGATCCGGATCTCGCCGATGCCGCCGTTCACCTCGAGATAGATCGTCACCGAATCGTCTTCGTGCCACGGGTTGTCCCACTCGTCCCCGTGTTTTTCCAGGCCCGCGATATCGATCGAACCGATGCCCGCGGCCGCCGTGGCGACGATGCCGACCGAGGTCGGCACGCGGATGTGGGCCGACCCGACGCCGCCGTTCACCTGCACGGTGTAGCTGTGGGTGGGCGTGCCGCGGAGGTCGAGAATCAGCTCGCCGACCCCCTGATGGACCTGCAGGCTCCGCAGGTTCAGCTGCCCGAGCGTCATCGTGGCCTGCGAGGCGCCCATCCGGGCAGTCAAATCGATCGGCACGGCGTTGTTCAGCCGGAGCGTCCACCGGTTTTCCGTCCGGCCGAACGACGGCGACGCACTGGGCTGGCGCAGGTCCAGCACGCCGCGCTCCCCGTCGCGGCGGTAGTCCAGCACCGGCTCCCATGACGGCACGTTGAACCGGAAGTCGGCCTCGAGCAGCTGGTCGGCGCCGCCGCCCACGATCATCTCTCCGGCGCCCATTTCGAGATTCATGGCCACCGATTCAGCCTGGTCGAGCTCGACCGAGCGGGTGATCGTCTGCAGTTCGCGCGGTGGTCCACAGGCGATCGCGCACACGGCGAGGCAGAGCGCGGCGGCGCCGCGCACGAGGCTGGCGAACTCTCGCGTCACATGCCTGTCAGCCATCAGCCGGCCTCCCCTGCCCGCCATTCACCGTACGATTCGGGCTCCGTGGGCGCGGAGCAGATCTCGAAGCACGGAGCGGTGACAGCGACGCTCGTCCTCGCAGTAGCATCCGACCGAGAAGTCGGCGTGATGCGAGAGCGCAGCGAGCACGTCGAGCAGGCGGCTCGCCTCCGGGCGCGCCATTTCGGCCCGGTACCGGCGCGCAACCCGCCGCCAGGCCGCATCGGTGTCCGAACGCCGCGCGGCGGGCGCCGCACGGTGCCGATGCGGGGGCCCTCCCCACGGAGTCTCCGCGTCCCGAGCCGCACGATCCGGATGGCCATGGCCCTAGACGTCCCCCAGTGTCAGGGGGCGCGGCCGCCTGCCGTCGATGTCCGTGAACCCGTACTCCGCTGCGAGGCGCGCGGCCACCAGAACGGCGCCGTTCCATCGTTGGACGTCGGGATCGGCCGTCAGCGCGGCCACGGCCCGGCCGATGAACTCGGGACTCTCCGAGTTGCTCAGGTCGAAGATGCCGGCGGCCAGCACGGCCTCCGTGCGCACGAGCCCCGGATAGAGCGAGACGGCGGTGACGCCGTGCGGCCCCAGTTCGTGTGCCATGTCGGCGGTCAGCTTGTCGGTGGCGGCCTTCGCGACGCCGTAGATCGTGTTGGCGATGTACTTCTGCGCCGCCCAGAACGAGATGTTCACGATCAATCCGCGACGCGCCCGAACCATCGCCTGCGCCGCGTGCTGGCTCGAGACGAACGCCGCGCGCACACCCGCCGACATCATGGCCTCCCATCGCCAGGACGGCTGCTCCCAGAAGGGTGCCGCAAACGTGAACCGGCCGCCCTCCACCATGCGCTCGTACCCACCCCACGCGACGTTGACGAGGACGTCGAGCCTCCCGGCCGTCTCTTCGATGTCGCGGAACACTTCCGCGACCGCCCGATCGTCGGTGTGATCGCAGGCGATCGCCGCAATCCCGGTTCCGAGATCGGCCTGCGCAATCGTTCGGCCGGTCGCGAACACGCGCAACCCCGCGCCGGCAAGGCCGACGGCCACGCCGCGTCCCACGCCACGGCTGGCGCCGGTCACGAGCGCGACCTGTTGGGAAGGCCCGGCCATCGTGAAACCGCTCCTCGACGCGACTATACACCGCGACGATGACCTGAGATCGAGAAGCCGGGGGCCATGTCGACGTCAGACCGGCCTCCGCAGGTGACGAGTCGGAAGCACCGTTTCGATTGACGCCGACGCGGCGCGCCGAACCTCGTACGCACGCGCGTTCGGCCGGGACACGACCACTCGGAGGAGCCGGCGATCCACGAAATGCGCCGCGGCGCCGTCGTCGAGCGCCAGGGCCGTCGGGACGGCCGCGCGTTTCACCAGCCGATGCAAGGCCGGCCGGCGCTCGGGCTCCCCGTCGTAGTGCGGACAGCACGTTCCCGGGAGGAACCCCAGGCAGGTCAGCGGCGCCAGACGGCCGGCCCAGGAATCCGTCACGCCCACCGTGAACCAGCAGATCGCGCCGGCGCTGACGCCGGCCAGGACGATCCCTGATTTCCACGCCCGCCGCAACAGCGACGGGATCTGCCAGTCGCGCCAGACCGCCAGCATGCTCTTGGTGTTGCCGCCGCCGACGTAGATCACGTCCTGCGAGAGCAGCCGCTCCTGCAGATTCGGGGTGCGCGCGAACAGCGCGACGTGTGTCGGCCGGCAGCGTTGCCGTGTGAATGCCGCGTAGAAGCGGGCAACGTAGGCATCGGCATCTCCGCTGGCCGTCGCCAGAAAGCAAATCGACGGCGCACGCGTTCGTGCCTGCGCGAGCACGTACCGCTCCAGGGCGGGATTCTCCGGATCGACCGAGAAGCCGCCGCCGCCGATCGCGATGATCTGTCGATCAACCGTCCCGATCATCGTCCATCACCGGCGCGCGCCCGGCTCGACCCGGCCGTGACCAGACGGTAGCCGAGGTCCAGCGTGTCGCGCGCGAGCACGTCGCGGTAGCGGCGATGCCACGCTCCCGACTCAAGGTCGTGCCGCAGGCGTCTGAGGCCCGCGTCGACACCGGCAATCTTGCTGAACGTCGACATCGCGCCGCGAACCGACGGGCGAAGATATTCGTGCGGACGGCGCCAGTACGCGCCGAGGAATCCGTCGGTGCAATCGTACGGAATCGGCACGGATTCGACGCGGACGCGGCCGAGCTCCCGTGACAGGGCCTCGATGGTCGGGAAGATGCCGCGATCGACGGCAAGGATTTCCGGCAAGTAGTCGTCGACCAGCCAGAAGCCCGACGCCGACGGATCCCAGGTGAGGATGACGACCCGGCGGCGGGCGGCACGAGCCAGCTCCTGAACGCCGCGCCGCCAATCGGACCAGTGATGGATCGTCAGAATGGCAAGCGACGCGTCGAAGCGGGCGTCTTCGAAGGGCAGGCTCGCGGCCGACGCCTGGACCGCGGGCGCCGACGACGGGGGCCGCTGTCGGATCATGACCATCGACGGTTCCACCGCGACCACGAACCGACCTCGTGGCTCGTACGAACCGGTGCCCGCGCCGACATTGACCACGCGGTCGACACCTTCGAGCGTCCGCAGGAGCGCCTGCTCGATTCGTGCGTCCGGCCGTCGGAATCTCCGGTAGTGCCGGCCGATGCTGTCGTAGAGCTCCCGCATGGTCGGACTCGTCTCCGGCGCGGCGTGGCGCGCGGCACTGCCACCATCTCGGACGCCGCGATCGATGGCCTGATCTCGTCGATCGCATATGCGATCGGACCGCGCTCAGCAGTATCGGCCCCGGCAGCGCCGGGCCGAGTCCCGAGGCGTCCGCCTCATCGTATACCGGTCCATTCCCCGGACAGCGCTCCACTGGGATTCCCGGACCCCGCAACGCTCGTTCGGTGCACACGGGGGCTCGCCGCGAATCGGCCGGGGTCGAGGGAGTATGATGCCGCTCTTGGAGGTGGCATCATGATCGGCCGTTCAGAAACCGTGCGTACGATCGCGTGTCTGGCGGTGGCCGGTTCGGGCGCGATCGCGCTCGCGCAGCAGCCGCCCGCGGCGCTCACCAGTCGTCAGCTGAAGCCGAACGTATGGGAGGTCGAAGGCGGCGGCGGCAACAGCACCGTCGTCGTCGGGGCGAACGGCGTCATCGTCGTGGACGCGAAGACGACGGCGGATCAGGGAAGGCAGCTGGTCGCCGAGATTGCGAAGATCACGCCCAAGCCGATCGTGGCCGTGCTCCTCACGCACAGCGACGGGGATCACGTGAACGGCCTGGCCGGCTTCCCGGCCGGCTTGCGGATCATCGCGCACGAGAACAACAAGAAGGAGCAGGAAGCGGCGCTGTCCGCGGGCGGCCGGGGCGCGCCGCCGGCGGACCGGCTGCCGTCGCAGGTCATCACCGGCGCGCACGAGGCGTTGACGATTGAAGGCATCCGGATCGACGCGTATCACTGGTCTCCCGCGCACACGAGCGGCGATCTGGTCGTGTACTTCCCCGATCTGAAAGTGGTGGCGACGGGTGACATCATCGCGGCCAACCGCGCAGACGACAATCCGAATATCCATCTCGAGAAGAACGGCTCGCCCTCCGGCTGGATCACGTCGGTGGCCGAGATCGTCAAGCTCGACGCCGACGTGTTCGTGCCCGGCCACGGTCCGCTACAGACGAAGGCCGACATCCAGACCAAGCTCAGAGTGACCGAGGCCAAGCACGCGAAGATCGCGGCGATGGTGAAGGAGGGCCGGACGCTGGCAGAGATCAAGGCGGCGATCCCGGACAGCCCGGCGCCAGGCGCTCCCGCCGCCGCACAAGCGGGTGGGCGCGGCCCGGCGGCCGGCTACACCGAGTGGACCTACCAGGAGTTGACGAAGAAGTAGCCGCGGCTGCTGGACGAGGGACGACCCGTTCGCCGCGGCTACAGATGCGCCTGCAGAGGCTCGTGCATCCGCTCGCCATGCTCGAGCGACATGAGCAGGACGTCGGCCGTGACAGGCGCCCGGCGGAAGGCGTCGACGCCGATGGCGTCGGCGATCGCGTTCATGACGGCGCCGTACGCGGCGCCGACCGGTGGTTCGCCCACGCCGCGCGCGCCGACCGGCGTCTCGGGATCGGGAAGTTCGACCGCGCCCGCCTGCACGGTGGTCGGGATATCGAGGATGGTGAGCGGCTTGTTCTGATAGAAGCGCTTGGCCAGCGCCACGCCGTAGTGCGGATCGTACACCCACTTCTGGCAGAGGGCGTGGCCGATGCCGAGGCAGCTCCCGCCGGCGACCTGCGCGCGCATGCTGCGGGGGTTGATGACCGTGCCGATGTCGGCCATTCCCAGATAGTCGACGAGCGTCGGCTTGCCCGTCTCCAGGTCGACCTCCACCTCCGCAAAACCGGCGACGAACGAGTAGGTCGTGCCGTCTCGCGGATAGGTGTCCTTCGCCACGCCCATGAGCCCCAGGCCCGCCAGAGCCGCAGCCGCACTCTTCGTGTCGGGATTGATGTCCGTCGGCAGCTCGTGCCCGTCGGTACTGGCCGCCCAGCTCGATGGCCCGGGCCGCCGCCTGGCGATAGCTCAGGCCGCGACTCGGCGTGCCGCGCCGGAACACGCGCTCGTCGCCCAGATCGTAGTCTTCGGGGGCGCCACCGAGGTCGTGCGCCGCGATGGCCTGCAGCTTGCGCCGCGCGTCCAGCGCGGCCGCATGATTCGCCCGCGTCATCGCGTGCGTTGTCTGGCTTCCGACGGAGAGACACGAGTACGGCAGGTGCTGGCTCGTGTCGCCCCAGGCGACCACGACGTTCTCCCATCGCACCGCCAGCCGTTCGGCCGCCACGCGCGCGAGATCGAAGAGCGAGTGTGTCCCGAGGTTGCCGACGCCGCTCTGCACGTACAGCTTTCCGTCGGGCCGGAGCGTCATGAGGCCGTCGTGACCGACCGATCCCGAGGTGTGCGTGCCCACGGCGACGCCGACGCCGCGAGCCTTCGAGCCCTGTCGCTGTCGCGACCGGGCCACGCGATCGCGCCAGCCGAAGCGCTCGGCGCCGAGGTCGAGCGCCTCTCTGACGAACGCGCTCGTCGTGTGGCCGCGCTCGCCGTTCGGCTGCGCCGGGCCGAAAGGCGCCTGGCCCGCAGGCGCGTTGATCTTGCGGACTTCCACCTGATCGAGACCGAGCTGCTTCGCCGCCTTCGTGACCGCCTGCTCCACAATCGCGATGCCCTGCATCTCGCCCGGCGAGCGTTGAAACAGCCGCGTCGGCGTATTCGTGAGCACGTTGATGGCGCGCCAGCGCATCGCCACCGGCTGATACAGGAGCGAGGTCGCCATGCCGGCCGCCCGGTGGTCGCCCCGTTCGCCGCGCGCCCCGTTGTCCTGGACGAGGAACAGGTCGAGGGCGGTGATCCGGCCGTCAGCGCGGAAGCCGACGCGGGCGCGGCCCGTCATGTTCGTGCGGGCGTGCCCGATGTAGTGCTCCTCCTCGCGACTGATGCGCATCATGACCGGCGCATTCGCCTTCTTCGCGAGCAAGGCAGGAATGGCCATCGAGACGGCGCCCCCGCCCTTGCTGCCGAAGCCGCCGCCCGTGTATTCGGAGATGAGCACGACATTGGACGGGTCGACGTCGACCCAGCGGGCGAGCCCCGCGAGCGTGCGCATGGTGCTCTGGGTCGACCCGTGCAGGTACAGCTTGCCGTTCTGCCAGTACGCCATGGCGCTGCGCGTTTCGAGCGTCTGATGGCTCGTCGCCTGCACCACGAATGTCTCGTCGAGCACCAGCGCGGCGTCCCTGAAGCCCGCCTCCAGATCGCCGTAGGCCCACGCCTCGGGCGCTTCGCCCATCGGCAGCTGACCCTCGCCGGCCGCCGCGAAGTCCTGCTCGGTCCACTTCACCGGCTGGATCTCGGTCCGGTTCCGCGCCGCCCCCTCCAGATCCCGCCCGCCGGGGCCGCCCGCCGGCGCCCACACGTTGCCGGCGGTATGGGCGTTCGGGCCATCCGGGCGGAGGCTCTCGAGCGGATCGATCACGAACGGCAGCGGCTCGAGATCCACCTCGATCCGTTCCACGGCTTCGGCCGCCGTCAGTTCGTCCACCGCGGCCACCGCCAGAATCGGTTCTCCTTGATACGTCGGCTCGTTGGTCAGCGCCGGGATGTCGTTGAGCGCCGCTTCAGGCAGGTCGTCGGCCGTGAGGACGGCCCGGACGCCGGGCAGGGCGAGCGCGGCGCTCGTGTCGAGGCGCCGGACGCGCGCATGCGGCATCGGGCTGAGCAGCAGCTTGCAGAACAGCATGCCGTCCGCGCGGAAGTCCTCCGCGTACTTCGCCCGGCCGGTCACCTTGGCGCGCAGATCCGGCGTCGTGTAGTTCCGGCCGATGAGTTTCTCGTCAGCCACGTCGCGCCTCCTCGTGGACTCCGCGCCACTCACATCTCTGCCGTCATCCCGTCACGTGCCCCCGTCGGCAAAATAAGCCAGGCGCGCGCACCTGTCAATCGAGCATTCTATGATCGCTGAGGCGCGCGACCGCGCCGTCGCGCATGGCCCTCGAGATGCGCGAGGAAATCCAGCCACCACGCCTGGATGGCGGCCACCGCCTCCCTGGCCCCGAAGCCCTCGACGACCTGCGTCGAGGCAAGCCGGTCTCCGAGCCGCTGCCCCTGAGGATCCCGCATGATCGTGGCCGCCTCGAGAACCGTGGCAACGATGTTTGCGCCCGGCAAGAGCCACAGCGCGTTTCGCCGAATCGAGCCAGCCCACCGGCTCGGGCGACCGGTGCTCAGATCGACGGCCACCAGGCCACACAGGAACTTGCCGGCGCTGCGGCCCGCGACGCCATCGCGCAGGACGGCGTAGAGGGCGCCAGACATGGCGAGCGCGGCCGAATCCAGGTCGACAGCGACAAGGAACGCCGAGGCGATCAGCGTTGCGTCGATCGCCGCCGCGAGGAAACGCCGCCGGACGTCTGCCCTGGGATAGGGTGAGACCAGCGCAACCGACACTCGCGTCAGCATCGGGTGGTACAAGAGCCCAAAGCCGATGCCCGGCAACACCACGACGCCAATCGCCACGCTACCGATCATCCGCTGATGCCGGCCACGATCGGGAGCGGGACCTACTTCCGCACCGCGTGGCGAAGCGCGATCATTCCGCTCGTGTACGCCTTCACCTCCACGAGGTGCAGGGCGACATCCTGGTTCAGCCGGTCGAAAAACGGGATCCCCTGACCGATCAGGATGGGCATGATCGAATAGCGAACTTCATCAGCCAGCCCGAGCCGCAGGCACTCGCCCGAGACGGCACCCCCTCCGACGAACCAGATGCTGCGGAAGGCCGGCCGCAGCCGCCCCTGCACCAGCTGCGCGAGATCGCCCGAGTAGAACTCGACCGTCTCCCTGGTCCTCGGCAACTCGCGATGGGTCAGGACGAACGTCGGCTTGTCGCCATAACTCCACCCGAACCCCTTGGCCTCGAAGTCCAGCGCGGTCTCGTAGGTTCGCGAGCCCATCACGTAGCAGTCGATCGTCTTGACGAACTCCTCGACGAACGCCGGGGTCATCGTCTCCCCGGTTTCGAACTTGTCTGAAGTCTCGAGCCAGTCGACGCGTCCGTCCCTTCGAGCGATGAACCCGTCGAGGCTGGCCGCCATGTGGATCGTCACGCAGGACTCGTTGCTCGCCATGTCGCGCCTCCGCCCCGGGTGCGATCGCCGCCACCCGGGGCCGTCTCCATATTCCGCTCAGGCCTCGCGCGCTCCCGGCACGCGTTGCGCCATCCGGATCGCAGCCTTGATGCGACGAGCACGCGTTTCGGGCGTCCTGGCACGGTCGATCGCTTCCACGTGTTCGCGCTGGTGCGTGTCGCTGAGCCTGTTCCACTGGTCCAAAGCCCCGGGCGTCGTCTTGAGCTGTCGACGCAAATCGGCTGGCGGAATGACCTCCCGCTTTTCTGTATCGAGTTCCAGCCGCACGTCGAGCGTTTCGCCACCTTCCAAACCCGCGGCCTCTCGATGCGACTTCCTGAGCGGAAGACAGGGCCCTCCCCCCATAGCCGCGACTGTGCTCCGATAACTGTAGCCGTTCAAGGTGACCTTGACGGGCGCCCGCACTTTTCCGAACACGGCCTTCGGATCGAAAGTCAGCGGAATGAAGCACATCGACCCCTCCCGAACGATCGTGGCTCTGAAGGTCTTTGATGGCATGGTCGTCCCCTCGCGGACCCTACCGCCGCCTGCGTCGGCCTCTTCGTGTGTCTGCCTGGGCGGCGGGCAACGTCGGGAGCGCCTGTCCCGCGCCGTGTCGGAAGCGCTGCGTCTCGTCGCGTTCGAGTTCGCGGCCGAGGTCGATGGCGGACAGCTGCGCGGCACAGCGGAGCACGGAGGACGCGGGCCAGCCCGGTTCGCGCGGCGAGTACTCCATCAGGAGCTGCTCGGAACGCACGTTCGCGGGCAGCGCGCGGGCGAAGCGGCGCTGGCACAGAAGGGCGAGGCGCTTGTCCAGCGCGCGCGCGGCGCCGAGCTCGAAGACGACGTTGGGATTGAGCTCGCTCAGGTCTGCGATCACCGTGCCGCAGCGGCGCATCACGGCCAGCATCAAGTCGACGTAGTCTTCGCCGGACAAGCCTCCCCACATGCGCAACGCGGTCGCGTCGACCGCATTCGCGAGCGGCCGGTACAGGGTGCCGAAGTAACCGGAGTAGGGCGGCTTGAACGGCATCGCGACAAAGGAGGTGTGGGCGTCGACGTCGAGCGCCTCGATCGCGTCGCGCAGGAATCGCAGCGCCGGGCTCAGCACGTGGTCGATCAGAACCTTCCCGTGTGCGGCCTTCGCACGTTCGCGCGCGACCTCGACGAGGAAGCGCTCGTAGAGCCGGGGGCCATCGAGGCCGTAGCGCCGGAGCGCTTCCACAATCGAGTCACGCAGGTCGTCGGACTCGACGGCACCTGCCGCGCGCATCGATGCGTCGAGGACAGACGAGGCGCCGATGAACACGAACGTGCCGAGCTCCTGCGACCGCTGCACGGCGGCCAGCGTCAGGTCCTGCATCAGTCGGTCGGCGCGGTCGGCGTAGGCGCCCGGGTCGTCGGGGAGCGCAATGGCGATCGCGGCCTCGTCGAGAAACTCGCGGATTCGCGCCAGATGCTCGTCGAACAGCTTGCGCGCGAAGCGGTAGCGGATCAGTCCCTGGAAGCAGCCGAGCATGAAACCATTCGTCCGGCAGTAGAGCGGGCTCCAGGCCGGCGCCGTGACGCGATCCGTTGAGGGCGTCGCCCTGCTCACGCTGCCTCCCTCCCGATTCCTGCCCGCGGGTCCTGCCGCGGGTCAGCCGGTGGCACGGCTCAACTCTGGCGGCTGTTCTTTGTCCAACGCCGCGCCAACGAGGCTCGCCACTAGAGCGGACGCCAGGTACAATCCCGCTCCCTTGAGATACGACGGCCACGTCCAGATGCCAATCGCGCTAATCTGGGCTTCGACGAGCGAGATCGCCAGCCAGGGAAGGACGCCGCTGATGAGCGCCGCCTTTGGGCCCGGGCCGAAACGGGGCCGGATGGCCGCGTACGTGAACACGAGCAACAGACCCCAGATGAAATCAACGACAACAAAGACCCAGACGGCCGACTCCACAGCCGCAGCGTCGAGGTTCAGGCGCGCAGTCATGGCCGACATGTCGCTCGCGAACGCGTATGACGTGATGAGAAAGTCGAAGACATTGGCAACGAGCCCGGCTGCGAGCCCGCCGACGATTACTCGCTCGATATTGATCCCCGACATGGCGTCCCTCTATTCACGTGCGCGTCGGTTGCCACCAGGGTGAACAAGGCCACTGAGGCGATAGCCAGTATCAATGGCGTCGACGACGGGCGCCTCCTTCAGACGGCAGGCGGGCTTAGCGCACGAAGCGACCGTCCCACCCCTGGGCGAAGCGCTCCGGGTCGAATCGTTCGGAGGTTGGTCCCAACGATAGCCCGCGCTCAGCCGCTGGCGCCACCGCGATCATCGCACTGCTCTTCTGCAAGGACCATTACACGAACACGCGCTGCCCGTCGACGACATCGTCGACGTGCAACGCCACGGAGACTCCGGCCGGCTTCGTGAACTGCCCGAAAGGTGCGTCGGGCATGACGCGGCCATGTGTTTCAGGCGGCATGCTGGATGCCATCGGCGACTCACCAATCGTCTGCATGAACAGATCTGTCCACCAAGTGTCTTCTGATAGAACTCGGATCACGCTTCAGTCTCCTGAACTCATTCATTGGCGACCAACTACAGCGGCCACGCAGGCGGTACAGGGAAGGAGCTCCCGCTACACTCTGAGGGAGCACCGGAATCCCCGAGCAGCGTAGTACGACTCGGCGCCGTTGTGATACACGAACACGGTGTCGTAGCGGCGATCGCAGAACAGGGCGCCGCCGAGCTTCCGGATCTTGGTGGGTGTTTGCACCCAGCTGGACGTTGTCGTATCGAACTGACCAAGCTCCTGAAGTTCCCGATACTCCTCTACTGTCAGAAGGGTCGCGCCCATCGCAGTGGCCATCTCGACAGCGCTGCTCTTCGGCTTGTGCGCCTTCCGGGCGTCGAGCGCCTGGCGATCGTAACAGACACTGCGGCGTCCTTCAGGGCTCTGCGCTGAACAGTCCACAAAGATGTATTCGCCGGTCGTCGTATCAATCCCGACAACATCGGGTTCGCCCCCTGACTGCTCCATTTCATTGAGCGACCAGAGTTTCGCACGATTCGATTCCAGTCTTGCTTGCACCGACGCCCATTCGAGGCCCGCGTGACGACGCATATGCGCGTCAAAGCGTGCCCTCAAGTGCTTGAGCAAACCGCCGCGTCTCTTATCAGTAATCTCGTTGGCTCTGGGCATCTATCGTTCCCTCGGGGCCCGCCCAACGCAAAGGCTTCCCAAGCGTAGCGGCCATCCACGCCGAAAAAGATCCGGCGCTCCCTCGATAGTGGGGACCCCGAAGCCACAGAACGCCCGCGTGCAGGGCGGCGGCTCATGATCGCGCCGGCCGCGTCGGCTTCACGCAGATGGTGGGCTGCCCCGTATCAGCATCCCGCGCTGCCGAACTCTGGAGCAAACTTCACCAGGCCGCTGACGCCCTCCAGCGCCCCGTTCTGCAGCGCGAGCGCCATGAACGCATCCGTCGCTCCGTATTCGTTGTCCAGGCCAAAGTCCTCGGCTCGCACGAAGCCAAAGCGAGGGTAATAGCGCACGTGTCCCAGGACGACAACGAGGTGGCAACCAGCCTCTCGACACGCCTCGAGGCCCGCGCGAACGAGTCGCGAGCCGATGCCCCCGTTCTGGAACTCTGGCAGGACGCTCATCGGCGCCAACCCTGCCCCTCGGATGCCAGGCAATGCATTCGCGACGGCGATTGGTGAAAACAGGATGTGCCCAACGACCTGATCGTCGTGCTGCGCCACGAGTGACACGTTGGCCTTGTTCGCCTTTCGAAGTGCGTCCACCAATCTGGCTTCGGCCCCGCTTCCGAACGCACGTTCGTTGACCACACGAATCGCGGCGACGTCCTCAGCGCGCTCCGGTCGGATTATGGTCACGTCCGCTTCCCTCAGCCCAACGGATGGCCGCTCAGCTGCGGCACATCGGATCTTTCACAGCTCCCTTATTCAATCGCGTCGGTTGGCCGCGATCTCCAAATGGCGAAGCCGAGGTAGGCGGCGAGCAGAAACACCGCGAGCCCCAACGGTGCGGCTGCTGACAACGTGCCGATCCTCACGAGCATTCCAAGCGCGAAAGCCGCGCTAATCAGGCAAAGGGCCACGCCAACCACCGCGAGCCGCCTCGAGAGGACGCCCCCGGGAGTCGCCTCGGTGCCGAACGCGCCTGCAAACCCCAGGAATACGACGGCGCTGCCGACGTTGAAGAGGAATGTGGCAATTCCGTTCAGAACGGCGAAGAGACCCGGCTCGGCGTCGAATACGCTGGCGGCACTTCGGTAACCACCAAGCATGAACGCGTACATCAGTGATAGCAGAACGGCGCCGACCCCGACTGTTGTCCACGCGAGGCGAAATCAGCAACGCTGCCACCATCTCGAGGAGCCACAAGGCTTCGGCGAGATCCGACCGTGCCTGAAAGTGAGAGACGCGATCCTCCAGTGTCACGACTGCCCCTGCCCCTGTACCGTCGGTTTGGCCATCGAGCAGAACGTAGGCGATCACCGCCACCGCGTAGCCAGCCGCACCGAGAGCCAGAGCGGCACCGCCGGCGCGAGACGCCTGTCGCTGGAGGTCTTGATTCGGATGTTCGGTCATCTTTCTCCGTGCGCCTGACGTCCAGGCTTCAGGCGCGGCGGCTCACGGGCACCAGCCGCGTCGGCTGCACGCCGTGTCGGGCCGCTCACCTGAGCGAAGCCCCTCCGAGGACCGCCGTCGCCTCGACCTCGATCAGAAACTCGGGTCGCGCCAGCGACGAAACGCCGAGCCAGGTACTCGCAGGAGGGTCTGCCGGAAACCATTCCTTGAGCGCCGCGCCGATCGCCCCAATATTACCCATGGCGCGCTCGACAACATAGATCCTCAGCGCCACGACGTCCGCGAGACAGCCGCCGGCCGCCACGACGGCCGTTTCCACGTTGCGAAAGGCTTGCTGCAGTTGCTGGGCCAGGTCTGCGCCGCCCACCAGTCGCCGGTCTGCATCCCAGGCCGCCTGTCCCGACACGAACACCACCGTCGCGCCACTGGTGACGACGACCTGAGAGAAGCCGTGCTCGAGGCTGGGAAAGAGGCCCGGCGGGTTGACGACTTGCTTGGGCATGGCTCAGTACGCTCTCATCCCTGGCGCTTGTCGGTCCAGCGGCCTCGCGTCAGCCGCGGCGGCTCAGGGGTCGGGGCTGTTACCGTGTGACGCTAGCCAGCGTCGACCCCATAGCCAAGGAGGCCGGCAAGCACCACGAGGGCGACGCCCGCGACCTGAAACTCCCAGGACCGCTCCACGGAAACGCGCGCCATCATTCTCAACGCCACCTTCGGTGCGCAGAAGCGAATCAGGCTCTTGACGAGGAGGCACCAGCCCACCAGCGTCAGGACGGCAGGTATCCCCGACCAGACGTTATGAAACCCGATGATGACGCCTGCCACTGCCAGATTCAGAAACCCATCCACGAACGCGCCTGCTTCTCCCTTGCCTCGTAGGAGGATGAAGCACTCCGCCCAAGCCTTGGGTTGCAGGATGTGCGAAAGACCAATCACTCCGGACAGAATTACGGCAAGGACTTCAACAGATCTCTCCATTCGTTCTCCCGGTGCTTGAGGACGGTGTCTTCCCATTCCATCGCCAACATGCGCCTGCGACGCACGTCATGCCCGTCGTTGCGGGTCGGACGTTTCAACTGAGCCGCGACGCGAACGCGCCATGCATCGCCGGCTCCAGTTGAAGTTGGGCGCCTCCGGCAGTGATTTCAGGCCGCCGCCGGGCGGACCGTAGCCTTCCGGTACCGCGCCCACATTATCAGCAGCCACACACCCGTCCCGACTTCGCCGAGTATCCCGGGGATACCGGTGGAGATGCCGACGATACGGCCGACGAGCGTGTTCGCGTAGTCCGGGTTGAACACGGTTCCGGCGAACGTGAGCACGTAGAAGACGCTGCCCAGCAGGAGCAGGACGCCTAGCAGCCTTGGCATGAAGCCGCAGCGAACGACCAGCCATCCCAGCGGAATGAGCCACAGCCCCGAAAAGATGGTCGTGATCAGAAACAGACTGTCGGCACTGTGCAGCACCAGCATGACCTGCACCTGCAATGGCTCGCCGGTGAGTGCGGGCAGCCTGTTGGCCGCGTCGAGCAGCGAGAGAACGTCGAGATGTCGAGCCACGGCCGCCAGCGACAGCGGCACGCTGCTGGCCACGAAGGCCAGCAGCAAGGCGGCAGCGTCTTTGCCGACGGGTGTGAACAGCCGGTAGAACACCACACCGACGATCAGAAAATCGACAAAGCCCACTCCGCCCGCGATGATGGCGAGTTCGAGGAAGGTCCGGCTGGTCTGAATATTGGCAAGCGTCGAAGCCGCGTCGGCCCCCATCATGGAACGCCAGCCGCCGTACCACAGACCGGTGGTCGGAAGCAGGATGAGATAGAACAGCCCCGCGAACCGGGCGAGCTTGTCATTGGGCGTCATGTTGCTCCGCGATGATCGCCGCCATTCACATCACCGACTTCTCGTCGACGACCAGCGCATAGGTCTTGTGCATATCGAGAAAACGTTTGGCGTCTTCAACCGCGGCAGCCATCTCCGGAGAGTTCATGGCCCGTTCCATCGCCTCGCTGCTTTCGAACCATAGTTCGCCGACGCCGTCGGCGGCGGCTTCGCTCGGCAAGTCGCCCGCGTGATTCTGGACCCATTTCTTGAGGCCCTGAAGCCTGCCGACGATCGCGGTGTGTTGCGGTCCGCCCCACTCGGCCAGGGCCTGCTCATGCGTGACGTCCGATCTCCTGTAAATGACGAACAGCAGTTTCATGCCCCGCTTCTCCTCCTTCTGCTTGCCTTGGCAATTTCCCCAGGCCCCCCATTGAAACGACTCTCCGTTCACTGTCCGCCGAACGGAGGCCGATTCTTTCTGAACGAGTTCTTTATCGCGATCTTGCCATTCCGGAACGTGAAGAGATCGCACCCGATCACCTCGACCCGCCTGCCGTCCGTTGAGGTGCCGGTGAATGTCCATTCCGAGACGCCTCTTTCGCCGCTCACGAAGTGGCGGGCACTGCCCCAGTGCGCATCCGGATACTGTTCAAACACCGCCGGGTACGCGGCCCGGACGGCGCGCTGCCCCTCGTGTCGCTCGCCGTCGACCATGTTGCCACTCGACGCTTCGAAGACGCAGTCGCCCGTCATCATCGACATCAACAGATCAAGGTCGTGGCGGTTCCACGCGTCAGCGAAGGCCTGCAGCAGCCGTTCCTGGTCCTGGTCGGTTGGCTGGATGACCATGGCGTACCTTCAGAAGCAGCATCGACCGCAGTGATCCGATGACGAGAGGAAGCGCCGACCGGTACAACGTCGTTGCGACCGCTCGCCTGGGTTCCTCTTGCCACTGGTCTTCCCATCGATTCGCTATTCCACCGTCGAACGTTAGATTTCAGCCGCAGCGGCACATGATTGCACTCGCCGCTGGCGCCTGCAAATCTTTGTTGTGCCGCCGAGCATGCCGGGTACCAATTCGCAGGCGACGAGAATGCGGGCCATCCTCGGAGAGGCAAGGACCGCTACGGTTTGAGGTAGATCGTCGTGAGCGTGCGATTGCCACCGGCAGTCGGTACCCAGGAAGCCGACGCGATTGGCATGCCGACGAGGGACGCCCCGATGAGGATCCTTTCATCCGCACAGCTTCTACCCACAAATGTCTGAACGCCTGGGGGCGTTGCGTTGATCGCAATCCGTTCAGTGGGCCCTTGAACGAGCGTGGCACACGCCACTAAAGAGATGCAGGCCGCCACCAGAACCCCTCGGGCGACAATTGATACGATTGCCGGTCTCTTCTGCTCGGGGCGACCTTACGACGCCGGTTCCGCTGCATCCCATTGTCACACTGTCGGGTTCGGCCCAACGCCTGTGGTTCAGCCGCGACGACTCACTATCGCATCAGCCGTCGAGGGCTGCAAACGCCTGTGAGCCAGCCTGGCACGAGTGACATGTTCGGCCAGAGTAGGTCATCGCGCCACCTCGTAGCGTAACCGAACGACCCCGTCCGGGTATTTCTTCGACGAGCGCAAGTGGAGAGGTATGTCCCGATGTCGCGGCGCCACGAGGGGAATACCCTCCCCAATGAAGACTGGGATGACGTGGATATCGAATTCGTCGATCTCTCCAGCGTCGAGGAATGAGGCGATCAGGCCGGCGCCGCCCATCATCCAGATCTGTTTGCCCGAAGCCGCCCGAAGACCCTGCGCGAATTCTTTCACGGGCGTCGATACAAATTCGACACCAGGAGCAGGATGCGTGGGCGGCTTGCGCGAGAACACGTAGTTCGCGAGGTTCGTGTCGAAAAGGCCCTTGGTCTTGCCCCGCCGTCTGTAGTAATTCAAGAGCCAGTCGTAGGTCTTGCGCCCCCACAGGATCGTGTCGATGGTTGGATAGAACTCCTTCATTCCGTAATCCACGTTCCGAGGCCGACGATTGAGCCATTCGACGTCTCCGTCCGGCCTGGCAATGTACCCGTCGGCGCTCGTCGCGATGTACACAATGATTTTCCGCGTTGTCCTCATGGGGAACCCGAGATCGGCTGGCTCGCGTGGCGCGTCAGCCGAGGCGGCTCAGCATGGCACCAGCCGCCGCCGGCTGCAACCCGATGTTGGGCGGCTCCTCGGCATGGCGGTCGACATCCTATCGGATGACTTTCGCGATCACTCCTTGCCAGATGGCCGTTTGGCCAATCGCGAGCCTGGCCGGTTGCGAGACCAGAAGAAGCAGCCCACTCCAGATGTAAGCCGGGTGAATTCGATGGTCGACAACCCAATCGTGACCGATGCCGGCGAGAACGAAGAGATCGGTGACCACAAAGAAGGGTACCGGTCCACTCTGCATGAGTGCGAACGGCCAGCGCGAAATGGCCGCCCCCAGGAGTCCAATCGTCGCGACCAGCATCAACCGCTTGTGCGTTTCTGGGTGCCGCCGATAGACAATACCTGCGCCGGCCAGGATCCCGAATACGACCATGTCGGCGAACGGCGTCGCGAGAAATGCCAACGTCCCGGCGCCACCGGTTGCGACATTCCGGCGCCCGAATCCGACCGCCGTTGCGAGCCCAACCGCGACCAAGAGAGCCGCGAGCCACGCACCAGCAAGCCCGAGCCGACGGTGAGTCGTGACGCGACCGACTGCGATGAGCAAGGTCTGCACGGCGAACAAGCCGATCCAGGCCGAGAAGATCAACCCGTGGAAATGGACCAGCGGGGAAAGAGGCGCTGTTCCAAAGTAGCCCTTGAGGTAGTACGTGGGTGCGAACCCGACGAACACGGTCACAATCGCCGCAACAGCCATGCCGCCATAAAAGACGCGACCTCGTCGCCGGCCCGCGTTAGCTGCTGAAGGACTCGCAGACATCGATACATTCCTCGATTCGCCGCCCGACCGTCCCAGCCTGAACGACATCGTCCGCCCAACGTACCAAATGAGCCGCGCGGCGTGGCGACAGAATTCCAGCGAGTGGGTGGCGCGTCGGCTCCATTTGGGTGTGAGACGGCCCGAGGTGTGGCCCCTCCGCCTACACGCGTTCTTAGAGGCTAGGCGCATCCAGGGAGCGTCCGTGTGTAGCCGGACCCGCCTACCGCTGGTCTTTGGCGCGAAGATAGACGTAGCCCCTCATGTCAATGTCTCGCTGCGTCGAGACGTTCGTGCCCGGGAGTACGTCTCCGTGCGACTTAGCGCTCAGATTGAACTGGCCCGAGGCCCCTAAGAACCGTCCAGTTCCGCCGGTCACGGTTCCTCCACCCGTGGCCTCGCTGTTGGGCGGAGGCGGCGAGTCGGATACCTGCATAGCTCGGATGCTGACCGTCAGGACATCTCCATCCTCTGCGGTGATGGTCAACAACGCGACGATGGTTGGGGGCGGGGCGAAGATGCAGGCGTCGGCGTGTATGGCGGCCTCGCCAATGTGCGTGCCCCTGAACTCCCCGTCCGACGTGAGCTGAGATCGGACTTCGCCCACACTTCCCCGAGGGTGCGATTTGGTACCCGTCGCAGAAGTCGGCCGAGAACTGGGGTCCGCAGCGGACACGGGTTGATTGTTGTTGATCGTGCCGCTGATGTGGAACAACTCGGCGCCAGCAGGCACTTCCACCGGAGCCGCGGGCTCTACAACCAGGTCTGCGCTTGCGCGTGCGCGGGCACCACGCAGACGCAGACACAGGTCACGAACATCGCACAGGAACTGCTCAGACTCGCGAACTTCGACATGGCGCACACCTCTTGCGACGCGGTGCCACTCTTCGCAGCGGCGGAAGTCGGCCGACGCCCTGACGCCCGGGCTTCAGCCTTGGTGGCTCAGGATCGCACCAGCCGCCGCCGGCTGCAAGCCGTGTTAGGCGGTCTGGCTCACCTGGTTGTGACGGTCCCGACATAACCCGACACCGCCCGGAGGCACGGCCGACCATTGCCCGATACAACGACGACCGTACGCCCGCGAACACTCCGGAATGTCCCTGGCGACCTCGGATATTGAACGGGCAGTTCGGGCACCCGGTCACTGGTGAACCGCAAGCCGTAGACCGTGACAAGTGAGTCAGAGCCTTCGTAGATTGCAGCGTAGCCCTCCTCGACGTCTTCGGCGCGCTGCAGACGAAGCTGTGACGTCGCGGCGGCGGTCAGGGGCGGCCCGTCTGGAAGCGGCGACGGGCTCACGACCCGCTCTCGTATGGCGGCAAGGATTGCACGATCGCTTCCCCTCCATGGATTATTCGGGATGGGAAGGCCTGCCCACAGCCCGCCGCGGACGCGGCCCTCTGGGTAGCGACGGCGGGTGACACGGCGAGGGCGAATCCAGCCACCAAGCGAGGCTGCGGCACGGTCAAGTCCTCGAGGAAAAGCGCGCCTTGCCCCATGACAGGTGGCGCTGGCGTGAAGACCACGGTGAGCGCGGTCAGCACCATCGCTGACATGGCCAAGCGACTGTTCATGGGTAATCCGCCCAACGCGCGTTCACGGTATCCGGATGCATTGGAGATCCTCCGCTGCCTCGATGAGCCCGGAGAAGGTCTTGCGTACCTCGGCAATCGAATCGCCCAGATTGAACAGACTGAACCATTGGGGAGTGGAGATCACCGATGGGGCCTTGATGAAGTGACTCAACACCAGGATCTTGGCCTTCGCGCTCTGCGCCACTTGGCCAACCGTCGCCGGCCGTGCGTGGACTTGCGCAACGAACGGAGGCGCTTGCTGAGAGGCCCCAAGGTGCATGACCAGGATGTCAGCACCGGAGGCGAATTCGACGGCGCTGACCTCGACCCCAGCATCGGAGAAGACGCGCTGTGACGCACCAACCGTGGCGTCCACCACCGTGAGGTCGAGGCGGACACCTTGGCCAGGCTGCCCTACCGTCCCGCCCAGGATGGGGAACGCTCCCGTGCTCGGATCGAACAGGCGTGATCGCCAGTAGCGAGAGGTCCTGCAGCCGCGCGCCGGCCTCGCCGAACCGAAGAAACGTTCCCCCTCCCGCGTCGACCATCATGACCGACTTGCCGTTCTGCCAGACCAAGTAGCCGGTTGATGCTCGCGTCCCGCCGGCGTACG
>CAWIMX010000002.1:0-832786 GCA_963837345.1 uncultured Acidobacteriota bacterium | reverse complement strand
TTGCGACGACTGCCAGCTCGTCTGTCCCTGGAATCGCTACGCGAGCGTTCGAAGGGAGCCGGCTTCGCCGTGCGCCACGGATTCGACGATGCCCATCTCGCTGCGCTTTTCGCATGGACCGAGCGCGAGTTTTTGGAGCGAACGGCAGGGGAGCGCGATCCGCCGCATCGGCTTCGATCGCTCGTCGCGCAATGTCGCGGTCGCGCTCGGCAACGCGCCGCATGAGCCGCGGTCATCGCCGCAGCACTCGCGGCGCGCGCCGGGGATCCGTCGCCGCTTGTCCGCGAGCATGTGGCTTGGGCGCTGGCCCGACACCGCAGCATGGGATGTCTAGCCGCGGCGCCCACTTGACGCAGGAACGCGCGCATTGCCGCGGGATCGGCTCTTCGTCGATCTCGAGCTCTTCGGTATCCTGCGATTGCAGCAAGCGCCCGTTGGCATCGAGCACGAACAGATGCGGGTAGCCCTTGATCGCCGGATAGCGCCGGAGGAAGGCGTCGTTGTGGTTTTCCGCCGACCAGTTGACCTTGAGCCAGACGTACTTCGTGTCGCGATATCGCTTGAGATCCACGTTGGCGGTGAAGAACCGGTCCATGATGTGGCACCACGAGCACCATTCGCCGCCGACGATGATGAAGGACGCGAAGTCCGGCGGCGCGCGCGATGCGCAGCGCGACCTCGAGATCCTGCGCAGGGTCGCGCGCCGGATCGTACTCGAACGGCAATTTGACCGGTTGGTCGGCAGCGTGCGCACGCAGTGGCAGGCAGGCGAAAAGAGAGAGTCCCAGGAAACGGCGGCGTGAATTGTTCGCGTGACGCATGTTCGGTCCAAAGGGGTGGCAACCGGACGGCGATGCAATTCTACTCGACATCGAGAATGAACGGCGCCAGTGCAAGCGAGGCGCCCAGGATACACAGCCAGAGCCAGCCGTCGACGAAATACGTGTACAGGCAGAGCAGAACGCCGGCGATGACCGGGACGATTTTCGCTTGGCGCCGCCCGTAGACGATGTAGGCCATTCCGAGCGCGCTCACGACAATGCTGAAGTACAGCTGCGCCGCCATGGCTTCCGCACTCTATCGGATCAGCTGGTTCATCGACACGATCGGCAGCATCACGGCCAGCACCAGCACCAGCACGATCGCGCCCATCACGACGATCAGCGCGGGCTGCAGCAGCGCGGCGAACCACGCGAGGCGCCGCTCCGCATCGCGCTCGAGCTCGCGCGGCCGCGCGCTCGAGCATCGGCGCGAGCCGCCCGCTCTGCTCGCCGTTGGCGACGAGGTGGATCAGCACCGGCGGGAAGACGCTTCTGCTCGCGCAGCGCGCGCGACGAGCGCACGCCTTCGCGCACGAGCGCCGCGGCGCGCGCCGCCGCGGCGCGCAGCGGCAGCATGCGCACGACCTCGGCGGCCGCGTCGAGCGAGCGCAACAGCGGCGCGCCGCTGCCGGTCAGGATCGCGAGCGTGCTCGCGAAGCGCGCGGTATCGAGGCTGCGCAGCAGGCGCCCGCGACCGGCACGCGCAGCAGGAACGCGTGCCAGCGCGCGCGAAACGCCGCGCCGCGAGCGCGAGCGCGAACGCGATCAGAACGCGCCACGATGCACGCGAGCCACAACCACGCCGGTCGCGCGAAAGAACGCGCTGGTCGCGATCAGCGCCTGCGTCAGCCACGGCAGCGTCTGCCGGCTCTGCTGGTAGACCGACGACGACCTGCGGCACGACGTACGTCAGCAGCACCGCGATCACCGCGAACGCGATGACCGTCACGATGCGCCGGATAGATCAGCGCCAGCACGAACTTCTGGCGCAGCGCCTCGCGCGCCTCGAGATAGTCGGCGAGCCGCGCGAGCACTTCGGCCAGCCGGCCGGTCTCGGCGCCGGCGCCGACGAGTCCGCGATAGAGCGGCGGAGAACGTCGCGCGGACAGCGCGCAAGCGCGGCCGGCAGCGACTCGCCCGCGGCGACCTGCGCGCGCAGCGTCGGCCGCGAGCTTCGCGGCTCGCGCGTCGTCCGCCTGCTCGGCCACCGCCGCCAGCGCCTGGTCGAGCGGCATGCCCGATCGCGTGAGCGTCGCGAGCTGCCGCGTCGTCGAGCGCGAGCAGCGGCGCGGGCAGCCGCAGCGCCGAGCGAGCCGCCGCCGCTCGCAGCGTTGCCGCGGCTGCGATCGCCGTCGGGTCAGTCCCTCGCGCACGCAGCTGGTCGCGCACCGGCGCGCGGTGTCGGCGCGTCGAGCACGCCCGCGCGACGCGGCCCTGCGCGCGTCGACCGCCTCCCAGCGGAACGCGGACATGCGTGCACGGCGGCGTCACGCGTTCGCGGGTCACGCGCAGCAGCTCGGCGAGCGACGTCGTGCCATCGGCGAGCCAGCGCGCGCCGTCGCTGCGCAGCGGCGCATCCCGGCCGCGCGTTGCGGCCGCCCGCAGCGCGAGCTCGGCCGCGCCGTCGTGGATCTGGCGGCGGATCGCGTCGTCGACCTGACAGCAGCTCGTAGACGCCGGTGCGGCCGCGATAGCCGGTGTCGTTGCACTGCGCGCAGCCGCGGCGCGTCGACGAGCGGCTGCGTCGGCGGCAGCCCGAGTTCCGCGCAGCAGCTGCTGCTTCGCCCGGCGTCGGCGCGCGCGGCGCGCGGCACGCCGGGCACAGCGTGCGCACCAGCCGCTGCGCGAGCACGCCGAGCAGGCTCGACGCCAGCAGATACGGCTCGACGCCCATGTCGGCCAGCCGCGTCACCGCGCTGGCGCGCGTCGTTGGTGTGCAGCGTCGCGAGCACGAGGTGCCCGGTCAGCGACGCCTGCACCGCGATCTGCGCGGTCTCGAGGTCGCGGATCTCGCCGATCATGATGACGTCGGGATCCTGGCGCAGGATGGCGCGCAGCGCGCGCGCGAAGTCGAGCTCGATGCGCGGATTGACCTGCGTCTGGCCGACGCCGTCGAGCGCGTACTCGATCGGGTCCTCGACCGTCATCATGTTGACGCGCGCCGCGCGGCAGGCGCGACAGCGCGGCGTAGAGCGTGGTCGTCTTGCCCGAGCCGGTCGGGCCCGGTGACGAGCACGATGCCGTGCGGCTCGCGGATCAGCCGGTCGATCGCCGTCGCGCGTCGCCTCGCTCATGCCGAGCGCGGTCAGGTCGAGCCGCGCCGCGTCCTTGTCGAGCAGGCGCAGCACGACGCGCTCGCCGGGCCCGGTCGGCAGCGTCGATACGCGCACGTCGACCTGCTTGTCGCCGAGCTTCAGCGCGATGCGCCCGTCCTGCGGCAGCCGCTTCTCGGCGATGTCGAGGCTCGCCATGATCTTCAGGCGCGACACCAGCGCGGCGTGCAGCGCGCGCGGCGGCTCGATCACGTCGCGCAGCACGCCGTCGACGCGAAAGCGCACGACCGAGCGCGCCTCGTAGGGCTCGAAGTGGAGATCGGACGCGCGCTCGCGCAGCGCCTGCAGCAGCAGCGCGTTGATCATCCGGATGACCGGCGCCTGCGCCGTCGCTGTCGAGCAGGTCCTCGGCCGCCGGCATGTCCTGCATCAGCCGCGCGAGGTCGGTCTCGCGCGCGAGATCGCTCGACCAGCGTCGCGCGCCACCCGACGTCGCCTGGTTGTAGGCGCGCGCGAGCTCGGCGGCGAAGCGCTCGGCGTCGACCGCGCGCGTCACGAGCGGCCGCTGCAGCACGCGCTTGATCTCGGCGATGCCGTCGACCGTCGCGTCGGGGCGCGTCAGCACGACGACCGCGTCGCCTTCGTCCCCGCAGCCAGCACGCCGTGCGTGCGCGCGAACGCGTAGCGGAATCCGCGCGCGAAGGCTGCGGCAGACGGCGGCAGGCTCGACGGGCGTCATCGGGTCGGACGCCGCGATCGGGCGGCGCCGCGGGGTGCCGGTTGCGGCGCGACGCGCGTCTCGGCGGTGCGGGCATCTGCGGCACGATCGGCGGCCGCATCGGCGGGCGCGGCGGCGCGAGGTCGCTGGGACTCGCCCGCCGGCGTGCCGGGCATCGCGCCTACCGGCGGCAGCGTCGGCACGGTCTGGTCGCGCCAGAAGTAGCGCGGCTCGGCGGCGTCCGCTGCTGCTGCTCGCCCATGATGTAGTCGTAGCGCTCGGAGGTCAGCGCGCGGCCCTGCGCGTCCGTGCGCACCACGGTGGGCTTGAGGAAGATCAGCAGGTTGATCTTCGATCCGCTTGCGCGCGTCGTAGCGGAAGAACGCGCCGATGATCGGGATGTCGCCGACGCAGCGGCACGCTTGTCGGAGCCGTCGGTGAAGCTGTCCTGGATCAGGCCGCCCAGCACGACGATCTGCTGGTCGTCGACGATCACCGACGACTCGAGCGCGCGCTTCGACAGCACGAGTGCCGGTCGTGCGTGGTGAACGAGTTCGATGCGCGACACCTCCTGGTAGATCGCCGAGGCGCACCGTGCCCGCCTTCGGTGATCTGCGGCTTCACGCGCAGCATGACGCCGATGTCCTTGCGCTCGATCGTCTGGAACGGCTGCACCGTCGACGTCGATGCCGGTCGTCGCGTACTGCCCGGTCACGAACGGGACGTTCTGGCCGACGATGATGCGCGCCTCCTCGTTGTCGAGCGTCAGCAGCGTCGGCGTCGACAGGATGTTGGCGCCCGCATCCTGCTCGAGCGCGCGCGCGAGCAACGCGAGATTGGTGATCGTGCCGAGGCCCGGGAATCGTGATCGTGCCGTTGATGATGCCGGCGTTCAGGCCCTGCCCCAGCGCAGCCCGAGGTTGACCGAGCCCGAGATGATGTTGTTGCCGCTGTCGCGCGTGCCGAAGTTGGTGCCGCCGAAGCCCTGCACGTTGCTCTTGTTGAGCCCGCTGCAGGACCTGCCACTGGATGCCGAACTCGCGCGGCCTTGTCGGCCGACACCTCGACGATCAGCGCCTCGACGAACACCTGCGCGCGGCGCACGTCGAGCTGCTCGATGATCGCGCGCAGATTGTTGTAGACCGGCTCCGGCGCCATGATGATCAGCGCGTTGTTCGCGGCGTCGGCCTGGATCGTCGCGCCGCCGCGGCGAACGCCGCCGGCGCCGCCGAGCCGGAGCGTGAACGGCGCAGGCGACCGTCGCGAGGCGGTTTGCGGCGGCGGCGGCGCGGCGTCGCCGGCGACGCCGAGCGAGACCGCGGCGATTGCCGATCAGCGACGGCTGCGATGCCGCCGCGGCGCGCCGCGTCGCTGCCGCCCGGCAACAGCGCACGCAGCGTCTGCGCGACGCGCGCGGCGTCGGCGTTCTTGAGATAGACGATGAACATGTTGCCGCCGGCGCGCCCCGGCGTGTCGAGCTGCTCGATCAGCGCCCTCACCCGCGCGAGCGCGCGCGGGATTGTCCGACGCGCAGCAGCACGCTGTTCGAGCGCGGATCGGCGACGAGCGGTCACGCGCTGCTGCATCGTCCGGCGGCGCGCCGGCGCGTGCCGCGATTCGGTCCGAGCGAGCGCGATTGACGAGCGGGACGACGTCGAGCGCGGACGCGTACTTGCAGCGGGACGAGCATCGGCTCGCCCGCCGGCGGCTGGTCGAGCGACGCGATGATCTTCTCGATCCGCCGCAGGTTCTCCGCGTAGTCGGTGATGACCAGCGCGTTGGCTGCCGGGAAACGCGGCGATCGTGTTGTTGGGCGTGATCAGCGGCCGCAGCACGTTGACGATCTGCGTGCGCCGACTCGTAGCTGCAGCGTGATCACCTGCGTCACCAGCCGGTCGCCGCCCGCGCCGCGACCGGCCCTGCGCCGACCGTCGCTGCCCTGCTGCTTCGCTTCGGCTTCGGGGACGAGCTTGGTGACGCCGTCGCCTTCGACCGCCACGAAGCCCTGCAAGCGCAGCGCCGACAACAGCGTCGGGTAGACGAGGCTCTTCGGCACCGGGCCGCGCCGAAATGATGTTGACCGTGCCCTTGATCCTCGGATCGAGCATGAAATTGCGGCCGGTGATCTCGGACGACCGCCTTGACCACGGCGTCGATGTCCGCGTTGACGAAATTGAGCGTGACGGTATCGTCGGCGGCGCTGCGCGGGCGGCGCGCGCGATGGCCAGAGCCCCGCGAGGCGCAAGAACAGCCGCGCCAGCGACGCCGACTGCGAGGACAATCGGCGGCGCAGCGCTCCCAGGCGGAGGGCGGAATCGACAATCGGCGGATCCGGCGTTCGTTAGCCTTGTAAAGGTCAACATGCGCGAGGCAAATTGCGCGATCGCAGCCACCGCCGATGTCGTGGGCGGCGCCGGGATGATAGCATGCAGCTCCGGCGGCGCCTGCCCGGCGTCCGCCGCGCGACCTGAATCCGGACAGGCCGACTAGGCGCATCCAATCGGCGATATCAGACTCGTCCGGGAGACCCTGCATGACCCGTGCCATCGATCGCCGCCAGCTCCGCCGCCGCCTGGTGCTGGGCGGCGGTCCTGGCGCGCCGCCGTCGCTGGCGCTGGCGTCGCCCTCGCGCCGCGTCCGCCGGCGGTGCCGCCGCAGGAGCCCGTCTAGCGCGGCCCTCGCCTGCGCCCGACGCGCCGGACGCCGCGGCACGCGGCAGAAGGAGGCCAGCGCGGCTCAGCCAGGTCGACAAGCAGGTCGGCGCCGGCCAAGGCCGCGCACGAACGGAAGCCCGCGAAGCGGCGCAGGCACCGACGACGACGAGCGAGGCAGCGGTCCGTCGTCAGCTCGGCGCCGCAAGGCACGGCAAGCGCGTCCGACATCGGCGTGTCGGTGCGATCGCGATTACGATTCGTTCGACCAGTTCCTCGACCACGACCCCGCGCTCGCCGGCATGGTGCTCGGCATCGTGCTTCATCGTCTTCCTGACGCCGATCCTCTCATCGCGCTCATCATCTGGTACAAGATGCGCAAGAACGCGCATGCAGAACGAAACCATGCTGAAGCTCGCCGAGCAGGGCATCGTGCCCCCGGCGAGGCGATGCAGGCGATCGGCACCGGCCGCGTCGGCGCGCCGTTCGCGGCGGTCGCCGCGTCGCGCCGTTGGACGAGCAGGCGAGCGCTCGCGCCGCCAGGCCGCGTGGTCCGACCTGCGCAAGGGCGTGCTGATGGGCGGGATCGGCCTCGCGCTCACGCTCTACTCGATGATCGACGAGGCTACGCCGAACTGGCGTCGGCCTTGTGCTGCTGTTCGTGGGAATCGGCTACATCGTCCTCTGGTACTTCGAGGATCGGCCAGCGTCGCGCGCGTGCGGCCGGCCCGGCGCGAGCCCGAACTCGACGGCCGGCCGACGGCAGTCCATGCGTGCGCACGAGCCTCCGGACTTGCGTCGCGCATCGAGCCGCGCGAATCGCCGATGGCGCGAACCGCCGGTCACGGATGCGCAGCTCATCGCGCGCGCGCTGGTCACGGACGACCGGCACGCCTTCGCCGAGCTCGTCCAGCGGCACCAGTCGGCGGTGCGCGCGTGCCTGCGCAAGCTGACCGCCGGCAATCACGCGCTTGCGGACGATCTCGCGCAGGACACGTTCGTGCTCGCCTGGCGCAATCTGAAGTCGTTTCGGCAGGAAGCCAGGTTCTCCACCTGGCTCTACCGGATCGCCACCAATTGCTGGCTCGCCGACGCGCGCAAGCGCAAGGAAGAGCTGCTGGGCGATCGGGCGGACCGACGTGGCCGACGACGACGAAGCCGCCATGCCGGCGATCGACGACGCGCAGGCCGATCACGCGCGCGGCAGCGACGCTCAAGGTCGATCTCGAGCGCGCCATGGCGGTGCTGTACCGAGGCGGAACGGGCCGCGATCGTCCAGTGCTACCATAATGACCTGACCCACGAGGAGGCCGCGCTACGTGCTGGGCTGCCCCGTCGGCACCGTGAAGACCCACGTGCTGCGCGGCAAGCAGAAGCTCAAGGCGCGGCTTGCGGCGTGGAGCCCGGAGCGGATGCAGCATGAACGAACGCATGTCCCTGCCACATCAACCTGCCGACGACTGGCTCGACGCGGCGCTTGCGCGCGGACGCCTTGAGCATCACGCGACTATCTTGCCGACGACGGCTTCTACCGCGCGCGTGATGGCCGCGCTGCCGGCGCCCGCACGCTGCCCGCATGGCGCAAGCGCGCCGTGATCGGCGCATGTGGACCGCAGCGAGCGTGGGCATCGCGGTCGTGCGCTTCCCGGCGCCTACGCAGACATCGCACGCGAATTCCTCGCGCGTCGCCGTGCGGCCATCCGGTGTCGCTTGCGCAGATCGCCGCCGGCGTCGTCATGCGTGTCGCCGCTCGGCAGCTGGACCGCAGCGCGCCTGGGCGTTGCGCCGCGGCTGAACAGTCCTGCGCCGCGAAAAACGGCCGCCTCGCAGGCGGCCGTTTCGTTTCTGCAGCAGTCGGCTTCTGTTACTCGCTGAGCGTGAAATTGATCTCGACCTCGCCGACGTACTTCTCGCCCTCGGCCTTGAATTTCCAGTCTTCGAGCGCGGCACGCACCGCGCTTGTCGAAGTACGTGCGGGGTTCCGCCGAAACGATGTTCACCTCGGTGACGTTGCCCTTCTCGTCGATCTGAGGCGCGCGACCACGCGTCCTTTGCCGTCGACCCCGGCGCGATCGCTTCCGGGATAGTCGGGTACGTCGCCGCGAATCCCGGCGATGCCGCGGCGGACTGCGGGCTTGGGCGGCGGCGGCGGCGGCGGGGCGACCACGGCGGCGGCGCGATGACGTGCGGCTCGGTCGGCGCCGTGGGCGTCACCGCGGCGATGACCGGTCGGCACCGTCGTTGACGGGCGCGGGAATGTCCGGCGGCGGAACGTAGGGCTGCTGCGGCGGCGGCGGCGCCTTGGGCGGCTCGATGATCTTCTTCGGCGGCGGCGGCGGCGGCGGCGGCGGCAGCTTCACCTCCTCGATGATCGTGGCGTTGAGCGGCTTCTTGATGATCTCGATCGACGTTCCGTGCGAGTCCCGTCAGGAGCGCCTAGATCACCAGCACGTGCACCAGAACGACGAACGCGATCCCGATCATGTGCCGGGTCGGGTCTCTCTGCTGTCGTGCGTAATCCATGTGCTTCGACTCCGCGCGCCTTTCGCGTGGCACGTCGCCGCGGCGAGCTACTCGTTGATGAACTGCTCGCTGCCGACGATGCCGATCTTGGTCAGCCCGAGCCGCTGCGCCGACGCCATCACCCGGCCACGACCGCGTACTTCGACGGCCTTGTCCGGCCGCAGGTGCACCTCGGGCTGCACGGCCTGCGCGGCCGCGCGCCGAGCGTTGTCCTCGAGCGTCGGCGCGGTCGGGCACGGCCTCGCCGTTCCAGTAGACGACGCTCGTCGGAGTCGATGTCGATGCTTGACGACCTCCGGCTTGACCAGCGGCGGCGGCGGATTGCCGGTCGGCATGTTGAGGTTCACCGCGTGGAGCTGGATCGGGATCGTGATGATCAGCATGATCAGCAGCACCAGCATCACGTCGATCAGCGGCGTCGTGTTGATGTCGATCATCACGTCCGGATCGCCGTCGCCGCCGCCTGGTGCCTACGTTCATTGCCATGTCGATTCCTTCGCGGTTCGGCCGCATCAGCGCCGCTGCGCGGCGGCGGCTCGGTGATGAAGCCGACCTTGGCGATGCCGGCGCGCTGGCACGCGTAGATGATCGCGGCCGACCGACTCGTAGTTCGCGCCGCCGTCGCCGCGGATCTGCACTTCGGGCTGCGGCATCGAGCACCGCGATCTTCTTCAGCCGCTCGATCAGCGCGTCGCGTGGTCGGCAATGCTGCAGGTCGTTCCAGTAGATGTCGCCGTCGCTGGTCGACCGAGATCACGATGTTCTCGGGCTTGGTCTCGCGGATCTCGTTGCGCTCCTTCGGCAGCTTGACCGGGATCGACGTGCGTGACCACCGGAATGGTGATCAGGAAGATGATCAGCAGCACCAGCATCACGTCGACCAGCGGCGTGGTGTTGATCGTCGAGACGACTTCGTCCTCGTCCCCGTCGGCCGAGCCGACGTTCATCGCCATGGCGTCACGCCCTGCGCCGGCGGCCGCGCTCGTCGTGCGCGCCCAGCAGCACGCGCGTGCAGGTCGGCGCCGAAGCTGCGCACCGGTCCATCGCCGCCTTGTTGCGGCGGACGAGCCAGTTGTAGCCCAGCACCGCCGGCACCGCGACCGCCAGGCCGATCGCCGTCATGATCAGCGCCTCGCCGACCGGACCGGCGACCTTGTCGATCGAGGCCTGGCCGGCGATGCCGATCGCGGTCAGCGCGTGATAGATGCCCCACACCGTGCCGAACAGGCCGACGAACGGCGCCGTCGAGCCCACGGTGGCGAGGAACGCCAGGCCGTCCTGCAGCGCGGCTTTGCACGTTGTCGATCGCGCGCTGGATCGACATCGTGATCCATTCGTTGAGGTCGACGTTGCCGAGCAGGCCGTCGTGCTTGCTGCGTCGCCTCGAGCCCTGTCTCGGCGATGAAGCGGAACGGGCTGCGCTTTCTTGAGCGCTTCGGCGCCTTGCCTGCACGATGGCGCCTTCCAGAACGTCTTCTGGCCGCCCTGCGCCTGCGCGCCCATCTTGTACTGCTCGTACACCTTGGTGACGATGATGTACCAGCTGCCCATCGACATGATGCACGAGGATCGCAGGAGCGTCGTTCGCGCGACGATGTCGCCGCCCTTCCAGACAGCGCTTCGAGGCCGTACGGGTTGTCGACGACCTCGGGCGTCTTCGCCTGCAGTGGACGCAGCGGGCGCGGGCGGCGGCGCCGGAGGCGTCGCGGCTTGGGTGCGGCGCGGCGCGGCGGGTGCCGGCGGCTGCGTTTGCGCCTGCGCGCGAATGCGGCGACGACCGCGGACGCAAGCGGCAACCAGCAGGACCGCGGCCAGCGCGGCCAGACGGATCTTCTTCAACATGTGGTCTCCAGACAAATTAGGGTGTGATCAGGGATTGACCGGGGACGCGGGGCGCTCCCGTGGCGACGCAAGCGTCAGTGGCAAGCCCTGTTTTCAGCGAGGCTCGTCGCGCGGCGAAGCCTTTCCCCAGTGCAGGGGGCTGATGCTAATGGCGTCCACGGGAAAAAGCAAAACCATTCGATCTTGTCGAGCCGCCCAACGTACGATGGATTGGCGAACAGACCAGGCCGCCCACATTGCGCTGCGTTTTTCGACGCCGGTGAAGGCGCCACCCCGTGGTGCCGGAAGCGCGCGGGGCGGCGCAGTTTCGCGCATTTTCCCTATGGGCCGGCTCCCCAAAACAACGACCCCGCAAGCGTCACGGGGCCGACGGCCGTTCAAAAAAGCCTGCTATTATGCCCATGTTGGAAGGGCGATGTCCAGACGTTGATGACCGCCCCCACCGCCCCGGGCTCGCGCTCCCGCCCGGGCGACAGCCCGTCAACCACACTCAGGGACCAACAAGATGAAACGAAACCTTGCCTCCGCCCTTTTCATCGCCGTCGCGATGGCGGCGACATATGCACCGGCCGAGGGTCAACCGACGCCGGCCAACGACATGCAGGCGCTGCGTGCGGCGGTGAAGGCCGACAAGAGGGCGCTGGTCGAAAAAACGCTCGATCTCACGCCCGCCGAAGCCAAGAAATTCTGGCCCATCTACGACACTTATCAGCGCAGCGTCGACAGCTCGAACCGCAAGACGGCCCTCGCGGTCGAAGAGCTCGTCGGCTACGACAAGCCGCTAGGTACATGTCGCCAGCCACCCCGAGACCACGTCGAGGACGCGGATCTGATGACGAAGCTCGGTAAACGTGTGGTCGGCCCCGGTCAGCACCTCGACGTGAATGCGCCCGTGCCTCCGCAGATCCGGAACCCGCGGCTGCAGGGTCATCCGAAAGTATTCGAGCACGGTCGTGGGCTCGGCGAAAATGAACAACACCGAGACGCCGCGGTCCAGCACGCGTTCCATCCTGGCCAGCAGGTCGACGGTGCCCGCGTCGGCCGGTCGGGATTGACGGCGAGCGCGCAGCAGCCGTCGAAGCGTCTCCAGCGCATGGCGGACGTTCACTTGTCCCGAGACCAGGCGCCGCCAGGTGCGGCCCCGGCCGGCCTTCTCGACGAGATAGCTTCGGGCGATGCGCCGGTCCGAGGCCTCCGCCACGACGTCGGGCGGCACGGTCGACGGATCCTGCAGCAGGGCGGTCAGCAGCACGACGCCCGCCACGCGCGGATCCGCCTCGGCGGCTCGAAACGCCGTGAGGGTTCCGGAGCAGAGACCGACCAGGACGAACCGTTCGCACTGGCGTTCCGCCGCGAGCCAGTTCATCGCGTCGGCGGCTTCCGCCAGCGAGCTCTGCTCGAATCGCGAGAGCATCCTCGCGCGGGAGGCTGTCGCCGATCCCCGAGTGGTCGAAGCGCAGAACCGTGTATCCGGATTCGGCGAGCCGGCGAGCCAGCGTCACGTACAGCCGATTGGGACCGACGCGATGGACGACGCCGGCGTTGAACAGGATGACGCCTGCGCCCGGCCTGTCGCGTACCGCCCTCGCGGGCGTTGGTCACGATGCCGACCAGACGACGGCCGGGGCCGAACATGACGGCGTCTTCGGTGGCGATCGCGTCGCGCACGCGGTCGAGCATGGTCCACGATCTTACCCCAGATGATCACGGCCGACATGTATGAGCTCTCGCCGATGCAGCAGGGGATGCTCTATCACACGCTCGAAGATGCGAGCCGATCCGGCATGTACTCGATCGTG
This sequence comes from uncultured Acidobacteriota bacterium, assembly GCA_963837345.1. Lineage (GTDB taxonomy): Bacteria > Acidobacteriota > Vicinamibacteria > Vicinamibacterales > CAVVIG01 > CAWIMX01. Next base: position 820,159 of record CAWIMX010000002.1, on the reverse strand, counting down.
GTGAGCTACACCCTTCATGGTCCGCTGGATCGAGCCGCCTTCGCCCGAGCCTGGCAGCTCGTCGTCGATCGCCATCCGATCCTCCGCACGTCGTTTCACTGGCAGGACGGCAGAGAACCGCGCCAGGTCGTCCATCCGGGCGCGTCCCTGACCGTGTGGGAAGACGACTGGCGACCGGCGCCCGAGGAGGAAATCGAGCGCCGTCTCGACGACTGGCTCGATGCGGAAGCCGAGCGGGGCTTCGATCTCCAAACGCCGCCGCTGATGCGCCTGTCGCTCATCCAGCGTGCGGACGCGATTCACGAATTCGTGCTTGCCCATCACCATCTCCTGATGGACGGGTCCTGCAAGCCGCTGCTGTTCCAGGAGGTGTTCGAGGCCTACGAAGCATTTCGGCTGAACCAGCCGATGGATCTGGCTCCGGCCCCGCCGTATCGGGAATTCATCGAATGGCTCCGCGATCAGGACATGGAGGAGGCCGAGCGATTCTGGCGGGCCGAGTTGTCCGGCGTGAGCGCGCCCACCCCGCTCTGGGATGCCGCCTCGACGGCCCAGGCTGACGAGCCGTATGCCGAGCGGGCGGCGGTGCTCGACCGGGACGCCTCCGATGCGCTGCGTCAGTTTGCCCGGAGAAACCGGATCACGCTCAACACGATCGTCACGGGCCTGTGGGCCGTGCTCCTGAGCCGATCGAGCGGGCAGGACAGCGTCGTGTTCGGCGCCACGGTCAACGGCCGTCCACCCGATCTCGAGGGGGCGGATTCGATGCTCGGGCTGTTCATCAACACGCTGCCCGTGCGCGCCCATGTCGACCCCGGCGAGGCGACCACGACCTGGCTGCAGCGGCTGCAGGCTCATCAGGCCGCGTCGCGCGATTACGACTTCGCCCCCCTCTCGAAGATCCAGCGATGGAGCGCGGTTCCCCGCGGCACGCCGCTCTTCGAGAGCATCGTCGTGTTCGAGAACAACGCCGGCTACGGGCTCGAGCGGGAGCGGTATGGACTGATCGAGATCGGCGCGGTGCGCCCGGTCATCCAGAACAGCCTGCCGCTGACGCTGAGGTGCGTCCCGGGACGCGAGCTGGCCATTCAGCTCCTGTACGAGACGAAGCGCTTCTCGGCGCAAACCATCGCAGCGATCGCCGACGACCTCGTGCAGCTGCTCCGCGATCTTCCGAGCGAAGCCGGACCGACGCTTGCCCACCTGTGCCAGCGGCTCGACGAGATCGCACGGTCGCGCGGCGCGATGCAGGCCGAGGCCTTTCACGCCACGTCCCTCGACAAGCTGCGCCGCCTCAAGCGCGGCGGCCGCACAATCAGGACACACCCATGACCGACCCATCCACGAAGCCGAGCCTGAAAGGTCTTTCGCGAGCCCGGACTCCGATTGCCGTGTCGCACACCGAGCTCTGCGCGTTCACACCACTCGAGGCCGATCGCGACCTGCCGCTGCTGGTGCAGCCGCGGGTGCCAGGCGTGGACCTGGCTGCCTGGCTGCTCCACAACCGGGAGACGATCGGGGATCGCCTCCAGCGCCACGGCGGATTGCTGTTTCGCGGCTTCGCCGTCTCCGGCCCCGCCGAGTTGGAGGCGTGCGTGAAAGCGCTGTCGGGCGAGCTGCTCGAATACCTCTACCGCTCGACGCCACGGACTCGCGTCGCGGGGAACATCTACACATCGACCACCTATCCTCCCAGCCGGAACATCCCGCTTCACAACGAGATGTCGTACGCCAGGACCTGGCCGCTGAAAGTCTGGTTCCTCTCGGCCGTGCCCGCCGCCGACGGCGGCCGCACGCCGATTGCCGACAGCCGGAAGGTGCTCGGCCGCATCCCGCCGGCCGTTCGGGAGGAATTCGAACGTCGGCAGGTGATGTACGTCCGGAACTACGGCGAAGGTCTGGATCTGCCCTGGCAGGAAGTATTTCAGACGGCCGACAAGTCGGACGTCGAACAGTTGTGCCGGGCCGCCGACATCGCATTCACCTGGAAGCCTGGCGACGCACTGACCACCCGTCAGGTGTGCCAGGCCGTGGCATCGCATCCGGCGACGGGCGAGCCGGTCTGGTTCAATCAGGCGCACCTCTTTCACGTGTCCAGTCTCGAGGCAGAGGCGCGCGACATGCTGCTTCGACGATTCGGCGTGGACGGCCTGCCGCGCCATGCGTTCTACGGCGACGGCGGCGCCATCGAGACTGCCGCGCTCGACACGGTTCGGGCCGCATACGGGCAGGAGACGGTGCTCTTCGACTGGCAGAAAGACGACGTGCTGCTGCTCGACAACATGCTCACCGCGCACGGCCGGGAACGGTTCGAGGGCCCGCGCCAGGTGCTCGTCGGCATGGCCGAGCGATGCGGAACGAGCAAGGTCTGCCTGGAGATCTGACTCGAGGATCGGTACCCATGGATCACGCACCCATCGAAGGCTTTCACGTCTCGCCCCAGCAGCGGCGCCTCTGGGCGCTTGGCCGCACCGGCGATTGCCCGTATCGGTCGTCCTGCGAGATCCGCATCAGCGGACCGCTCGACCTCGACGCGCTCCGGCACGCGATCGATCGCGCGGTGTCGCGCCATGAGATTCTCAGAACCACCTTCTACGCGTCGCAGGAAATGTCGATACCCCTGCAGGTGGTTGGAGACGATGGACCAGCCCTGCGCGTCGTGGACATCGGAGGATCGAACGCCGCCGAGCGCGCGATGGTCCTCGACACGCTGCGCGACGAAGCCCGCCACCGTCAGTACCGACTTCGACCGCGGGTCTCTCGCCGCCATGACCCTCGCCCGGCTGGATCCCGGCGAGCATCTGCTTCTCATCGATCTCCCGGCGCTGTGCTCGGACGCGGCTGGCCTGTGGAACCTGGCCGCCGAGATCGTCCGGCACTACGAGGCACAGGGACGGGACGGCCTCCAGACCGACGAACCGCTGCAGTACGTCGACGCGGCCGCCTGGCTGAACGACATGCTGACATCTGAGGACGGCGCCGCAGGCCGCGACTTCTGGCGGGGGGACGAATTCGCGCCGCTCGGCAGCCTGCGGCTGGCGTTCGACGCCGACGGCCACCCTGGACGTCCGTTCACGACGGAGCGTGTTCCGGTCCCTCTGTCGCCTTCCACGCGGACCGCGTTCGAAACGGCGGGTGTGCGGTTCGGAGTGTCGATGGAGGCCCTCCTGGCCGCCTCCCTTCAGAGTCTCCTGCAGCGGGCGACGAACGATACCCGCGCGATCGTGGGGTTCGTCTGGGACGGTCGGAGCCATGCCGAGCTCGAGGCCGCCATCGGCCTGTTCGCGCGCGCGCTGCCCGTCTCCGGCGTCGTTCCGACCGACGCGCCGTTCGTCGAAGCGTTGCGGCAAGTCAACGACCGGATGGCTCAGGCCCGGAAGTGGGGCCCGTGTTTGGACCCGACGCCCCCGTCAGACGGCGCGGACAATGCGGAACGGCTTCACGTGCCGTTCCTCGTCGAGCACGACGCCTGGCCCGACCCGTGGCGAACCGGCGACGTGCAATTCGACGTCGTGGCCTGCGACGCGCGCATCGATCGATTCAAGCTGAAGCTGGTGTGGCAGTCGCGGCCCGGCCGAAGCCACGCGTTCCTCGAATACGACGCGAACGCCTTCGTCGACACCGACATGGCTTATCTGGCGGACCAGCTCGCGGTCCTGATCGACGACGCGCTGGCGAATCCCGACCGTTCGGTTGGCGCGCTCCAGGTCACGAGCCCGTCGCAGCACGCCGAGCTCCTGTCGTGGGCCACGGCGGCAGACGAGAGCTGCCCGGCCTCGGAGTGCGTCCATCGCCTGTTCGAGGAGGTGGCGGGCCGCCGGCCCGACGCGACGGCCGTCGTCTGCGGGGGCGAGCGATTGAGCTACGGCACGCTCAATGCGCGCGCGAATCAGCTGGCCCGCAGGCTGCGCGACCTTGGGGTGGCGCCCGGCGTTTTGGTGGGCTTGTGTCTCGATCGGTCCGCCGAGATGATCGTCGGCATCCTGGGCATCCTGAAGGCGGGCGGCGCGTATGTCCCGCTGGACCCCAGACTCCCGGTTGAGCGCCTTCGAAACATCCTCGACGACAGCGGAACGACGATCGCGGTTACCGACAGCGGCAGACTCGCATGCGTAAGGGACCGCGTGCGGGCCGTGCTTCTGGACAGCGACCGACCCGCACTCGACCTCTTGTCTCCGGAGAACCTGCCGGAGGGCGCCACACCCGCGGATCTCGTCTACGTCCTGTTCACGTCCGGCTCGACCGGCCGCCCGAAGGGCGTGCCGGTCGAGCATCGCCAACTGACGCACTACGTGCGCGCCATCGGTCGCCGACTGGACGTTCCGGAAGGGACGCGCTTCGCGACGGTCACGACGTTTGCCGCGGATCTGGGGAACACGTCGGTGTATCCCTCGCTCCTGGGCGCCGGTTGTCTGCACGTCTTCACCGAGTCCGAATCGGCGGATCCCGCAGCCTTTGGCGCGTCGATGCAGCAGAACGAGATCGACGTGTTGAAGATCGTACCGTCGCACCTCACTGCGCTGCTCTCGGGCGCCGACCCCGCGCGCCTCCTGCCCCGTGCGCGCCTCGTCCTCGGCGGCGAGGCGTGCCCGTGGGACCTCGTCGACAGGGTGCGGCACCTGGCGCCGGACCTCGTCGTGTTCAACCACTATGGGCCGACCGAAACGACGGTCGGCGCCACGACGTATCGCTGCGGATGCGATGAAGGCCGTCGACGCTCTGGCACCGTGCCCATCGGCCGCCCGCTGGCAGACGTGGTGGTGCGGGTACTGGACCGCGGGGGCCGGCTCGCGCCCCGGTGGTGTTCCGGCGAGCTGTACATCGGCGGCCCGGGCGTGGCGCGCGGATATCTCAACCGGCCGGATTGGACCGCCGATCGATTCGTGTCCGATGCCTTCTCGGGTGATGGCGCGCGTCTGTACCGCACCGGCGACCAGGTCCGCGTGCTGCCCGGCGGGGACCTCGAATTCCTGGGACGCACCGACGATCAGGTGAAGATCCGCGGGTTTCGCGTCGAGCTTGGCGAAGTCGAAGCCGTGCTTCGCCGCCACGCGTCAGTTGGCGAGGCGACCATCCTGGTTCGCGACGGCGATCGCGCCGATGCCCGTCTCATCGGCTGCGTCGTCGCACGACCCGGGTCGACCGTCCAGGCGGCGGAGCTCTCGACGTTCGTCAAAGACCGTCTGCCGGACTACATGGTGCCGGCGGCGTTCGTCGCGCTCGACAGGCTTCCGCTCACTGCAAACGGCAAGATCGATCGCACGGCGCTGTCGGCGATCGCCGAGCGCGCGGTCACAGCGGCCGCGCAGAGCGAGCGGCCCTCGACCGCGTACGAGACGATCGTCGCCGACATCTGGCGCGAGCTTCTCGACGTGGACGAGATCGGCCTGCACGACAACTTCTACGACCTGGGTGGACATTCCCTGATGGCGATCCAGGTGGTCACGGCGCTCGAGAAGCGTACGCAGCTTCAGGTCAGCCCGCGAGACCTCGTATTCCATACCCTGAAACAGTTTGCGGCCCTGTGCGAGTCGCGTCTGGCCAAGACTTCCGACTGAGATTCCCGATACACGTCTTCCTCGTCCACGCGGTCGGCTGCACAGGGAGGTGATCATGCGGGTTCTGTTGATCAGTCCGCCGTACACACGCTTCAAGGGCCTGGTTCAGCGCTTCTTTCCGATCGGCCTCGGCTACATCGCCGCTGTCCTCAAGCAGGCGGGGCACGAAGCGATCGTGTACAACGCCGAGAATCCCGGGTTCGACGAGGGCGTGGAAAGCTGGGGGCTGTCCAACCGCCTGACCGCGTTCGAGCACTATCTGGCCCGCGTGCGCAACGAGGAGGATCCGGTCTGGCGGGAGGTCCGCCAGACGATCGAGACCGTCGCGCCGGATGCGATCGGCATCAGCTGCATGACGGTCACTTACGAGATCGCCAAGCAGGTCATGCGTCTGGCGCGCCGCTACAATCCCGCCATCCCGCTGGTCTGGGGCGGGCCGCACCCGACCGAAGTGCCGGACACCGTCGTCCGCGAAGACATGGTCGACTTCGTCGTCGCCGGCGAGGGCGAGATCACGGCGCGCGAGCTCTTCGGTCGGCTGGCCGACGGCGGCCGGTCGTTCGACGACATCGGCGGGCTCTGGCACAAGTCGAACGGGCTGCCGGTCGGCAACGGGACCCGCAAGTTTCTGCCCGAGCTCGATGAGCTTCCGTTCCCCGATCGCAAGGCCATGCTCAACCCGCATCGCTACAGCCGCGCCCTCATGGCCGACTTCTCCGGCGATATCGTCGCCAGCCGCGGCTGTCCCCACGAGTGCACGTTCTGCAGCGTGATGAACGTCTGGGGCCGATCCGTGCGGTGGCGGTCTCCCGAGAACGTCATTCGCGAGATCGAGCAGACCAAACGCGACTTCGGCACCATCGAGTTCCATTTCTGGGACGACACGTTCACGATCCATCGCCCGCGTACGGTGAGCGTCCTGAAAGCGATGATCGACAGCCGGGTCCACATCACCTGGACGTGCCTGACGCGCGCCGATCGCCTCGACGCCGAGCTCGTCGATCTGATGAAGGAAGCCGGGTGCTACCAGGTGTTTCTCGGGCTCGAATCGGGCTCCGATCGACAGCTCGAGATGATGAAGAAGAAGATCACGACGGCCGACGGACGACGCGCGGCTAAACTCCTGAACGACAAGCGCCTCTTCTGGAGCGCGCTCATGATGGTCGGGCTCCCGGAGGAGACCGAAGACGAGATCATGCAGACGTGGCAGTTCCTGAAGGACATCGAGCCGCCCGAGATCGTCTTTTCGGTGTTCGCACCCTTTCCGGGCACCGAGCTGTATGCGCACGCCCGCTCCCTCGGACTGATCGACGACACCATCGATTGGGCGACCGTGGAGACCAAGAGCCCACGCAACGCGTTCGTGACGGGGATCGACAAGACGCGTTTCCAGGCCCTCTATCAGGACCTGAGCCAGTGGGCCGACTACTGGAACGCCAGGCAGAAGCCGTTCTGGAAAGGCGCCGCGATGCGGGGCCACTTCTATCGAACGCACCCGTTCCTGTTCCTGAAGCGCCTGCACCTGGCCGGCCGGAAGCGAATGGCCAATCGCAAGGTCGGACGTCTGCGGCGTCTCGCCGCGCCGGTAGCCGTCGACGCGCCACCGCCGTGCTGATTGCGCTCAACGGGCGTCGTCGCGCTCGAACGGCAGGCGCATCAACTCGATGCCGTGCCACAGCCGCTGCAGCAGGCGCCAGGGCCGGCGGGGCCCGGCCACGATCCCCTGGATGGCCTGCTCCACTTTTTGCACCTGTACGGAAATGTTGTCGTCGCGGAAGACGGTCGAACGGCCGCCGTCGGTAATCCGAGCGCGGAGGTCGGCGTCAGTCAGGACGTCGACGATCCCGGCGGCAATGGACGCGGCATCGCGTGGGTCGACGAGCCGGCAGTGGCGACCATTTTCGAAGAGTCCGCGGTAGTTGGGCAGATCGCCGAGCACGACGGGGGTGCCGGCGGCCATTGATTCGAGCACCGATTGGGACACACCGTCAGAGCGGGCGACCGACACCGTCACGTCGGACAGCTGGTAGAGCTCCGGCATCCGATCGTAGTCGGCCGGGTCGGCCCACACGACCGTCGCGCGCGCCCCAAGCCGATCGATGGCCTCCGCCACCAGTTGTCGGTAGTCGGCGTCGGGACCATAGTTCACCAGCAGCAGCACCGCGTCGCCGACGCGCTCGCGTACCAGGGGCATGGCTTCCACAATCGAGAGGACATTGCAGGCCGGCACCAGACGGCGCGGGCTGAACACGACGCGCGCCGAGGCGGCGATGCCGAGGCCGCCTCGCGTGAGGGGCGCTCTGCCGGCGGGTGGCACGGGATGGGCAAATCGCCCGACGTCGATGCCCCAGGTACTCACGAGCGCCTTGGATTGCAGGCCCGGATGCGGTTCGAGCATGTAGGCCGTCGGGCTGATGATGAGGTCGGAGAGGGCCAGCAATCGAAGTGTCGCGCGTTGCCGCGCGGGCGAGAGCTCGTGGCGCTGATGGAACAGAATGTCGCCTCCCATCACCGAGGCGGCGAACGGTTTGAACCACACGAGCGGCAGGAGCCAGTTGAAGGGCCGCGACGCGAAATGGAGCACGAGCACGTCGGGGCGCCACCGCCGCAACAGGCTCACCATTTCCAGATACGCCAGGCCGCGTGCGACGGCCGTGCGGTTCCCGTGAGTCGGCGCCAGGACCTCGAGGTCGGGCAGATCCGCCGGGACATCCGAGAGGATGGCGACGTCGTGGCCCAGCCGCGCGAGGCCGCGGCTGCGCATCTGCACGTGCACGCCTCGGGCGTCGCCAAGCGCGCAAATCCGGAGTTTTCGCGCCGTGTCCTTCATGGATCCACGTGAACTGCGGCCCATTATGGCCCAAGGAAACGCCGGTCGTCCGGACCACTAGCGCAGGAGCACCTATGTACACGGTCGCCTTGATCAATGCGCCCTTCGCGAGCCTGAAGCTGCCGTCTCTTGCGCTGACGCAGCTGAAGTACGTGGTGGATTCCGAGTTCGCGGATCGGGTCTCGACCGACGTCCTGTACCTGAATCACGACTTCGCCCGTCATGCCGGCCCCGACTTGTATCAGTCGATCGCGGTCGACATGGAGGCGCCGTACAACGGATTCGGCGACTGGTTCTTTCGTCAGGCGGCGTTTCCCGACCTGCCCGACAACACCGACGTCTACTTTCAGCGCTATTTTCCACGCCGCACGCCTCAGACCGAACGGCTGAAACACACGGTGCGGGAACGCCGGGGCGATCTCGATCGCATTCTGGACGGCTTCATCGATCGGTACGGTCTCGGCGAGCGCGACCTGATCGGTTTCACGTCCATGTTCTCCCAGAACGTGGCGTGCTTCGCGCTCGCGCGGCGGATCAAGGCGCGCAATCCTGACGTCGTGATCGTGATGGGCGGCGCGAACTGCGAAAGTCCGATGGGCCAGGAAATCGTCCGCAATGTGAGCGCGGTCGACTTCGTCTTCTCCGGCGGCGCCCTCAAGAGCTTTCCCGCCTTCATCCGCGCCGGCCTCGACGGCGACGAGCAGGCCCGCCATCGCATTCCCGGCGTGTTCTCGAAGTCCAACACGCAGGCCGGTCCGGGTCCCGGACCGATCGGCGAGGAACTGCCGCTCGACGTGCCGATTCCGCTCGACTACGACCCGTTCCTCGCATCGCTCGACCGAACGTTTCCCGGCGAGGCCATCGAGCCGATTCTGCTGTTCGAGACGTCCCGCGGCTGCTGGTGGGGCCAGCGGGCGCATTGCACGTTCTGCGGCCTGAACGGCGTGTCGATGAGCTATCGGGCGATGCAGTCGGCGGGGGCACGCGACCTGATTCGGTCGCTCTTCAAGTACTCCTCCCGAGTGTCGCGCCTCCAGTCGGTCGACAACATCATGCCGAAACACTATCCGAAGGAGGTCTTCGCCGACCTGGACACGCCCCGGCACATGACGATCTTCTACGAAGTCAAGGCCGACCTCAGCGACGAGGACATGCGGCACCTCGCCGGGGCCCGCGTCCGCGAAGTGCAACCGGGCATCGAATCGCTCGCCACGTCGACGCTCCGGCTCATGAAGAAAGGCACGTCGGTCTTTCAGAACCTGCGCTTCCTGAGCGTGTGTCTGGCGCTCGACATTTTTCCGTGCTGGAGCCTGCTGGTGGGGTTTCCGGGCGAGGGCGCGGACGTGTACCGAAAGTATCTGGACGACATCCCGAAGCTGGTGCATCTGCCGCCTCCGAGCGGCGTCTATCCGGTCCGGCCCGACCGGTACAGCCCGTACCAGACGCGGGCCGGGGAGTTCGGTCTGCAGCTCCACCCGGCAGACTTCTACGAGCTCGTCTACCCCTTTCAGAAGGCGTCGCTCGCGCAGCTCGCCTATTTCTTCCGCGACCACAACTTCGAAGCCGAGTACTTCACGGTCATGGTCGAGTGGTTCGATCGAGTCCGGGAGAAGGTGGAGAGCTGGCGCAGCCGGTGGAATCGCGACGACCACCAGGAGCCGCCGGCGCTCTATGTCAAGGCTCTGGAATCCGAGAGCCTCATCGTCCACGACTCACGCAACGGGAGGCCGGTCGAGCATCGACTCGGCAGCCTCGGGCGCGCGCTGCTGCTGCAGTTGGCGAAGCCGCGCTCCCGCACCGACCTGTTGTCGGAGCTGGCCACGGACGGTGGCGACGTGCTCGGTGAACTCGACGCACTCGAGGCGCTCGGCCTCGTGTTCGCGGAAGGGGATCGGGTGGCGAGTCTCGTGATGGCCGAGAAGCCGTCGTCGCACGACGTGCTCAACGGCTGGAGTTGGGCCGGCGACGGCCTGGCGGCTTCCCCTTCCGCCGCGTCATAGCTCCGTCCGGGCGTGCCTCCCGCACTCGACGCTTCTCTTCAGGCGTCCACGCGGAAGTTCCGCATCATGCCCATGTCCTCGTGCTCGAGGTTATGACAGTGATACAGAAAGAGCCCCGTGTATCGCGGAAAGCGCACGAGAACGCGGGCTCGTTCACCAGGCATCACGAGCGTCGTGTCCTTCCAGCCGGCGTCCATCCAATCGTGCTGCATGGCCGCCCAGGGTGTCCGGTCCGTCGACTCGACCGATCGACCCAGGACCCGGAACTGGGCGCCGTGCAGGTGAATCGGATGTGCCGCGCGCATGCCGTCCATGCCGCCGCCGCGACCACGCCCGCGCCCGCCGCCCATTCCGGCGCCGGCGTTCGCGAACTCCCAAATCTCTGAGGAATCGAGTTTCGCGATCTCGTCCGGCGCGACGCCGTCTGGTTCGAACACGCGGCCGTCGAACATCCATTCCATCCGCGCGAAGCCGATGGTCCTGGTTCGGACGGGAAGGCGCGTGACGTCAGGCGGCGCCCAGCCGCTGTCGTAGGTCGACAACCGCCCCGGCAACCGGAACGACGACGGCTCCCCGCGCGCGACCTCGATTCGGAGAATCGACAGTGGCGCCCCGTTTGCGGGGACGGCTCCCGTGGACGTGGCGCCACGGCCGCGGCCGCCGCGCCTTCCCCCGCCCATCTCCATTTCAACCCCGGAAAATTCCAAGCTCCTCAGCTCGAGGGCGGAGCCGACCCGGCGGTCGCGCAGATCGACGAGCAGCTCGAGGCGCTCGCCCGGCGCGAGCACCAGCGAGGGAGCGGTGACTGGCCGCTCGAGCAGGCCGCCATCGGTGCCAATGGCGGTGAGCGGCGTGCCGTCGCGCCAGGCGAGCTTGTAGACGCGCGAGTTCGAGCCGTTCAGCACCCGCACGCGATAGGCGGCTGCCTCCAGACGAAGCGGCCTGTCGGCGAGGCGGCCGTTCACCAGCACGCGGTCGCCGAGGAATCCCGACATCCGGTCCATCGGCATGCCGCCGAGGTAGACGAGCTGATTGTTCACGTCGAAGCGGCGGTCCTGCAGGACCCAGACGAGCTCGCGGTCGCCGGCGGGCAGCTCGAGCGCCGCCGACTCGTCGTCGTCGACGAGAAACAGACCGGCGAGCCCCTTGTACACCTGGGGACCCGTGCGGTCGTGATGGTGCGGGTGATACCAGTACGTGCCGGCGCGATTGCCCACTTCGAACTCGTAGGTGAACGTCTGATCGCGCGGCACGACGAGACGGGGATGGCCGTCCATTGCCGCCGGGACGTGCAGGCCGTGCCAATGCACGATGGTGGGCTCCGGCAGCGCGTGCGAGAAAGTGACGCGCACCTTCTGTCCGGTGCGCACGCGGATCGTCGGCCCCAGGTAGGATCCGGGCATCGGGGTGAGTGCGCTCGACGGTCCTTTCGCGAGGGCCGCCTCGTAGCGCCACACTTCAGTCGGGCGTCCCGGCAGAATCTGGACGTCTGCCGGCCGCGCGGTCAGGGTCAGCTCCACGTCCGGCGCGAATGCTGCGGTTGGACCGCGCTGAATCGCGGCGGCGACAACCGAGCCGGCGCTCCAGAGAAATTCGCGGCGGGACCAGCTTGTCACCATCGGGTACCGTCAGGATTGAACCGCCGCATCGGCGGCAAACGGCAGATCCTCGAGGGTGTCGATCACCTCCTCGGCCGTCAGATCCGGCTTCAGGGGTGTGACCGAGATGTATCCGTCCCGAACCGCCTGATAGTCCGATCGATCGTGCGGCTCCCACACGTTCTGGCCTTCCTCGATCCAGTAGTACGAACGGCCTTTCGGATCCTTCCGCTCCGCAACCGACGTCATGTGATTCCGCCGGGCCTGAACGGTCACGCGATAGCCCTTCGGCTGCCCTTTCGGCACGTTGATGTTGAGAAACGTTCTCGACGGCAGGGGACACCCCAGGATCGACGCGGCGACCGCGGTCGCGGCCTGCGCCGCCCACCGGAAGTCGTACTCGCCGAGCGTGGAGCGCAGCGACACCGCAATGGCCGGCACCCCGAGAAGGGCACCTTCGAGCGCCCCTGCCACGGTTCCGGAATACGTGACGTCGTCGCCCAGGTTGTAGCCTTTGTTGATCCCGGACACCACGAGGTCGGGCAGGCCGCGGAGGACCTGGGTGATGGCCAGATTCACGCAGTCGGTTGGCGTGCCGTCTACGGCAAACACGTTCTCCCTGATCCGGTCGAGGCGAAGCGGCCGGCGCAGCGTGAGTGCATGGCCAATCGCGCTCGCCTCGGTGGTGGGCGCCACGACGGTGACGTCGCCGAGCGCGCCGAGGGCGTCAGCCAGGGCGACGATGCCTTCCGAGTGATAGCCATCGTCATTGGTCACGAGAATGCGAGACATGCCGCGATCGATTATATGACGACGAACAGCAGAGCCGTCGCGGCCACGGCGAGGCCGGCACCGACGCCGAACGCCGCCGGCGCTCCCCATGCCGCCCAGATCGCGCCGAAGAGGAGACTCGCCGCGAGCGCGCCGAATCCGATCACGGCGTTGTAGAGCCCGAACGCAAACCCGCGGCGCGACGGCGGGGTGAGGTCGGCGACCAGCGCCCGCTCGGTGCCCTCGGCAAAACCGAAGTACATGCCGTAGACGAAGAACCATGCAAGGAGGGCCGCGAGCGAGTGGCTCAACGCGAAGCCGCCGTACACCACGGCGTAAACGAGCCAGCCGGCCGCGATGACCGCGCGGCGTCCGATGCGATCCGACCAGCTGCCGCCGACCAGCGAAACGCTGGCCTTCACCACGTGCAGCCCGGCCCACATGAGAGGCACGTACACGGCCGATTGGGCGACGTCGGACAGCCGAAGCAGCAGAAACGCGTCGGTGGAATTGCCGAGCGTGAACAGCGCCAGCACCAGCATGAATCGTGTGAAACGCGGCGGCAGGGGTTCGGGCTCGCGCGACACGTCGGCCCCGTCGGCCCGAAGGGCCCCGCCAGCCCGACGGAGCCCGCCCCCTGTGTCCCCGTCCTCCTCGCGTATCCAGAAGATCAGCGCCACTGCGATCGCGCCCGGCACAATCGTGAGCGCAAACAATGTCCGGTACCGGGCCGGATACGCGAGGAGAAACAGCGTCGTCAGCACCGGACCCACGACGGCGCCGAGGTTGTCCATGGCGCTGTGGAATCCGAAGACCCGGCCGCGCGTCTGACTCGTGGCGAATCCGGCGAGCATCGCGTCGCGTGGGGCTCCGCGCACCCCCTTGCCCACTCGATCGGCGACGCGGATCGCGAGCACCTGCACCCACGACCCTGCCACGGCGATGAACGGCCGAACCGCCGACGACACGCCGTAGCCGGCTAGGACGAGCCAGCGCTTCCGGCGCGAGCGATCCGCGAGTCGGCCCGACAGGATCTTCAGCAGGCTGTTGGCCGCTTCCGCCGCGCCTTCCACGACGCCCAGCGAAATCGCGCCCGCACCCAGCACCTGCGTCAGGAAGAACGGCAGGAGCGGATAGATCGCTTCGCTGGCGGCGTCCGTGGCCAGGCTCACCCATCCGAGGAGCCACACTTGACGTGGGAGCTTGGTCGACATTTGCGGGTGCCGGGTGCGTGGTGCCGGGATCTCCGCCGAGCCCGTACAATAGTTGTATGCCAAGTCTGGCCGAGCTGCTGGGCCGGGAAACGCGGGAGGGCGATCTCGTCGAAACGCTCGACGACGGCCGGCTGCGCTGCGTGGCGTGCGGACACGAGTGCCCGCTGCCCGAGGGCGCCGTCGGTGTCTGCAAGGTGCGCTTCAATCAGGCCGGCCGGCTGCGCGTCCCGTGGGGCTACGTGGGCGGCGTGCAGTGCGATCCCATCGAGAAGAAGCCGTTCTTCCACGCCTGGCCCGGCGCGCGCGCGCTCAGCTTCGGCATGCTCGGCTGCGACCTCCATTGCGCGTACTGCCAGAACTGGGTCACGTCCCAGGCCCTCCGCGATCCGGCGGCCGTCGTCCCGCCCGAGCGGACGACGCCGGAAGGCCTGGTCCTCCGCGCCCGGCGCGCCGACGCGCAGGTGGTGGTCAGCACCTACAACGAGCCGCTCATCACGGCCGAATGGGCGGTGGCCGTCTTCAAGGAAGCGCGGGCCGCCGGCCTGCAGACGGGCTTCGTCTCGAACGGGAATGCGACGCCGCGCGCGATCGACTACCTGCGCCCCTGGATCGACCTCTACAAGGTGGACCTCAAGAGCTTCGACGACCGGCACTATCGCCAGCTCGGAGGGCGGCTGGCGCCGATTCTCGATACCATTCGCCGGCTGCACGCGCTCGGCGTCTGGCTCGAAATCGTGACCCTGCTCATCCCGGGATTCAACGACTCGTCAGAGGAGATTGCGCGGCTGACCGAGTTCGTCGCCGGCGTGTCACCGGACATTCCCTGGCACGTCACGGCATTCCACGGCGACTACAAGATGACGGGGCCCCCCGACACCACGCCCGAGATGCTGTTGGCCGCCGCGGCGACCGGCACGGCGAACGGCCTGCGCTACGTCTACGCCGGCAACCTGCCCGGCCAGGTCGGCGATCTCGAGACGACGCACTGCAGCGGGTGCGGATCCCGGCTGGTGGAACGCCTGGGCTATCTCGTTCGCCAGTATCGGGTCACGGCCGACGGCGCCTGTCCCGACTGCGGCCGCGCCCTTCCCGGCCGCTGGCCGACCAAATCCCCCGCTCGGACGGGCCGCCGGACCCGGACCGATATAATCTCCTCGTGGCCCTTGTCGACGCGCTGAACCGCCCGCTGCGCAACCTGCGCCTGTCGGTCACCGACCGGTGCAATCTGCGGTGCGAATACTGCATGCCGGAAGACGACTACGTCTGGCTGCCGCGCGAGGACGTGTTGCACTTCGAGGAAACGAGCGCGCTCGTTGACGTGTTCCTCTCTCTCGGCGTCGACAAGGTGCGGCTCACGGGTGGCGAGCCCCTGCTCCGCCGGGATCTGCCGGCTTTCGTCCGGCTGATTGCGCCAAAGCCGGGTCTGACGGATCTGGCCATGACGACGAACGGCATTCTTCTGGCCGACCACATCGATGCCCTGAAAGCTGCGGGCCTCCAGCGGATCACGGTGAGCCTCGATACGCTCCGGCCGGAGCGTTTCCGAGCGCTCACACGGGTCGACGCCCTCGACGCGGTCCACGCGGGCATCGACGCCGCGCAACGCGTCTACGGCCGGCTGAAAATCGACACAGTCGTCATCCGCGGCGTGAACGACGACGAACTCGTGGATCTGATCGAATACGGGAAGCGCGTCGAGGGCGAGGTGCGGTTCATCGAATACATGGATGTCGGCGGCGCCACCCGCTGGTCGCCCGACCGCGTGGTGTCACGAAAGGACATGCTGGCGGCGCTCGCCGCCCGATACGGGGCGATCGAGCCTGTTCACGAACACACCTCGGCGCCGGCCGATCGCTACCGGCTGCCCGACGGCACGACCTTCGGAATCATCGCATCCACGACCGAACCGTTCTGCCGGTCGTGCGATCGCAGCCGCCTCACGGCAGACGGCATGTGGTACCTGTGTCTCTATGCCGTCGACGGACTGGATCTTCGCGCGCCGCTGCGCCAGGGGGCTTCCGCCGACGTGATGCGCGGGCTGATTCGCGACCGCTGGCGACAGCGCACCGACCGCGGGGCCGAAGCGCGGCTCGTGCTCGGCGATGGACGCGCCTTCGTGCCGATCGGCCGCTTGAAACGCGATCCCCACCTCGAGATGCACACGCGCGGGGGATAACGCGAGACCGCCGCTCGCTCAGGGTTGGGCGAGGCTGCCCGGCGCCGCGCCGACATGGCCGTAGGCGAGCAGCGACACCGCCTGACGAAGACCTTCGACGCTGCAGGGCTTGTCGAGGAAGGCCTCGTCTTCCCAGAGCGTCACCTTTTCCTTGAACAGCTGATCGCTGAAGCCCGTCAGGTACAGCACCTTGAGCGCCGGCTCGCTCTGCCGCAGGCGCCGCGCCAGCTCGTCGCCCGTCATCTCCGGCATCATCAGATCGGTCACCATCAGATCGAGACCGTCCATCTTGCCGGCCAGCTCGATCGCTTCCGGACCGCTCCCGGCGATGGTGGTCTGATGGCCGGCGCCCGAGAGGACACGGTCCACGAACTTCCGCACCGGCTCCTCATCGTCCACGATCAGGATGCGCAACGGACCGGATGCCGACCGGCGGCGGCGCGCGTAGTCACGCACGGCGCCCAGGATCGACGAGGGGTGCAAACCGTCGGGAGCCATCATGCCTCCAACTGCGCAAGCGAGGATCTTGCCAGGCCGGAACTGATCGCGAGTGCCTGGAACTGCGCGCGCACGCGCGCGGACGCGGCGGCGGAGTGTCCGGTCTCGAGACACTCACGCACGGTTCGGCTCACATCCCGATTCCGCGGGCGGCCCGCCGGGGCCGTCACCTGGCGTAGCCGCGCCGTGGCGGTTCCTCGGTGATGCCGTGGCGCTCGAGGCGCCGGTACAGCGCCCTTCGGCTGATGCCGAGCAGGCGGGCCGCGGCCATCCGGTTGCCTCGCACTTCGCGGAGCACGTCGACGATGTGCTGCCGCTCGACGTCGCCGAGCGGCGCCGTGGTCTTCTGGGGCACCGCCGTCGGATCGACCGGGCGCGGCCTGGCTGGCGCGACGCGCGAATCGGGCCCGAACGCCCCGACGAGCTCGCGGTCCGACACCTGCGTGCCTTCCGCCAGCATGCATGCGCGCTCGACGACGTTCCTGAGCTCGCGCACGTTGCCGTCCCAGGAGGCCGCCAGGAGCAGCCGTTCCGCGGAAGGCGTCAGGCCCACGAGCGGCTTGCGCATGCGCGAGGCGCTCTCGCGCATGAACGCCGCGGTCAGATACGGAATGTCCTCCCGGCGATCGCGAAGCGGCGGCAGCGTGACGTCGACGACGTTGAGGCGATAGAACAAGTCGCCGCGGAACCGCCCGCCGGCCACTTCTGTGCGGAGGTCGCGGTTCGTGGCTGCAATCACGGCGACGTCCACGCGGCGGGGCTGGAGCGATCCGACGCGCTGCACCTCGCCGTGTTCGATCGCCCGCAACAACTTGGCCTGCACCGACAGCGGCAGCTCGCCGATCTCGTCGAGGAACAGCGTGCCGCCCTGGGCGGCTTCGAAGACGCCCGCTTTCGACTCGATCGCGCCGGTGAAGGCGCCGCGCACGTGGCCGAACAGCTCGCTCTCGAAGAGCGTGTCGACGACGGCCGAACAGTTGATCGTGACGAACGGGCGCCCGGCGCGGGGGCCCGCCTCGTGAAACGCGCGAGCGGCGAGTTCCTTGCCCGTTCCGGTTTCGCCGCTGATCAGCACGACCTTCGCGTGCTGGGCCAGGCGCTGGATGAGCGAGAACACCTCCTGCATGGCCGGGCTGCGCCCGATCATCCCGCAGAACTCGAGCTGACGTGCCACCTGGCTTTCGAGCTCTACGACCTGAGCGCGACGCGTGAGCTCGTCCCGGATGTCGCCGAGCAGCCTGCGCAGACGATCCAGATCGAACGGCTTGGTGAGGTACTCGCGGGCGCCCAGCTTGATGGCCTCCACGGCGCTGTCCACGGCGGCGTAGCCCGTCATCAAGATCACTTCGCAGCTGGGGACGGCGGCGCGAATCTGGCGCAGGAGGTCGAGTCCGTTCACGTCCGGCATGCGCAGGTCGACCATCGCCAGGTCGGCGGGCCGACGCATGAGCGCCCGCAGCGCGTCCGGGCCGCTCGTGCAGCTCACGACGTCGTAGCCGGCGCGAGCGGCCAGGCGCTCGATCACGTTCAGGATCGGCGCTTCGTCGTCGACGACGAGCAGCAGCGGGCGCGTGGACAGGGACTTGGTTGGCATCGTGTGCTTGGGCCGGCTGCGCCACGCATAGCGCGACCCGATCGAGCGACTCGTCCAGTTGACCGGCACGGAGGCGGTGCTGTGATGTCCCATGGCGATGTCGCCTCCGGACTTCAAGAACCGTGCCCGTGCGCGCGGGCGAAATTCACCGGAAAACCCGCCCACTCCCTGTGCGGTCGCGCCCACCGGGCCGTATCCCCTGTGCGCGAGCGCCCACTCGCTCCCCGCTCGCGGTTCCCTCCCGCCCTGAATATCGGCAAATCCGGCCCGTGGCAGTAATCTTGCTCGTCCTGGTCAGCCGATGCGCACTCCCGCCGATCCCCTCACGTCGGTTCTGATCGTCGACGACGAACCGGCTGTTCGCGACATCATGTCGCGCTGGGTCGCCTCACTCGGTCTCGAGCCGCACACGGCCGGCACGGCCGATGAGGCCCTCCGGTCGCTCGAGCGCCACCACTGCGACCTCGCCGTCATCGACGTGATGATGCCGGGCCAGGACGGGTTGTGGCTGGCCTCCGAGCTGCACCGCGAGCACCCGCACACAGCGGTCGTGATTGCGACGGCGTACGCAGACCAGATCGAAGGCGACGCGGCGCCGCCGGTGGCCGACTTCCTCGTGAAACCCTTTGAGCGCGAACGGTTCGTTCAGGCGCTCGATCGGGGCCGCCGGTGGCGTGAAGATGCGCTCGGGGACGTCCGCTGGCATGCGGCCCTCTCGGTGGAGTTTCGCGATCGAGCCATCCGCCTCGCGGCCGAGCTCGAGACGCGGGCGGCACGCGGCGAGACGGAGCGGGATGCCCTGTGGCACCTGATCGCCGAACGGGCGCCGGACGTGGCGCGGCACAGCGAACGGGTCGCGCATCACGCCGGCGAGCTCGCCGTGCAGCTGGCGCTCGATCCCGACCTGCTCGATCTGGTCACCCTGGCCGGGCAATTCCACGACGTGGGCAAACTGGCACTGCCCGAGTCCCTCCTGTCGAAGCCCTCGGCGCTCACTCCCGGCGAGATGGCGCTCATGCGCCGCCAGGTGGACACGGGAGCGCGGATTCTCGGCGCCATCAGCGACCTGCAGCACCTCGCCCCGGTTGTCGTGGCGTCGCACGAGTGGTTCGGAGGGGCGGGGTACCCCAACCGCTTGTCCGGGTCGCAGATTCCGCTGGCGAGCCGCATTGTCGCGGTGTGCGACGCCTACGATGCGATGACCGAGAACCGGACGTACCGCGAGCGTCTCGATTCGGCCGAAGCTGTCGCGGAGCTCCTGCGCTGCAGTCCCTCGCAGTTCGACCCTGGTGTGCTCGCGGGGTTCCTGGGCACGCTCAGCCGCCGCTAGAATCGCGGGAAGTCCTTCCGGTATAATCCTTTAGGCGGCTTATCGCCCTTGGCCCGTGGGCCATCGGCGGATCCGCGCATTTACGTGATCCATTCGCGACTCGATTCCGTCTAAGGAACCAATCTCGTCTCGCGTCCAGGACACCAACCATGGATATCGCCCGACCGTCCAATGTCAGACAGAAGCGGCTGAAACGCGCCGCGTACGCCACGGTGGCATTGGTGGCGGTGGGCGGCGTCAGCTACGGACTCTCCCGGCTGCAGCCGGCGGCCCCGACCGTGGAATTCGCCACCGTCTGGCCCGACACCGTGAAGCGGGGTCCCATGGTCAGGCAGGTCCGCGGGCTCGGCACGCTGACGCCGGAAGACACGCGCTGGATTCCTGCCACCACGCAAGGCCGCGTCGAACACATCAACTTGCGTCCCGGCCGAACGGTCAAAGCCCACGACGTGATTCTCGAACTGAGCAATCCCCAGCTCGATCAGGAACTGCAGGACGCCGAGCTGAAGCTCCAGGCCGCCGAGGCGTCCCTGGCCAACCTTCGCGTCACCGTGCAGAACGACCTCCTTCAGCAGCGTGCCACCAGCGCGAGCATCGAGGCCGACTACGCGAAGGCCAAGATGAACGCCCAGATGAAGGAGGAACTGGCGAAGGACAAGCTCGTGTCGTCGCTCGATCTGGAGCAGGCGCGCGTCGATCGCGATCAGCTGGAAGTTCGCCGTCAGATCGCGCAGGAGCAGCTGGCGAGCAAGCAGGACGCGATCAAGGCGCAGCTGGCCGTGCAGCAGTCGGCCGTCGATCAGGCGCGTGCGCTGCGCGATCTGCGCCTTCGGGAGCGGGACGAGCTGAAGGTCCGCGCCGGCATCGACGGCGTGCTGCAGGTCGTGCCGGTTGAAGAGGGGGCGCAGGTGGCCCCGGGCACGAACCTGGCGCGCGTGGCCGACCCGAGCCGCCTCAAGGCGGAAGTGAAGATCGCCGAGACGCAGGCCAAGGACATCCAGGTCGGCCAGAAGGCGGAGATCGACACGAGGAACGGCGTCATTCCGGGGGTCGTCGCCCGCATCGATCCGTCGGTGCAGAATGGCACCCGTACGGTGGACGTCACGCTCACGGGCGACCTGCCGCGAGGGGCCGTGCCCGATCTGAGCGTCGACGGCACGATCGAGCTCGAACGCCTCGAGAACGTGCTGTATGTCGGCCGGCCGGCGTTCGGTCAGGAAAACGGCCAGGTCAGCCTGTTCAAGATCTCGCCCGATCACAGCGAAGCGAACCGCGTGTCGGTGCAATTCGGCAAGAGCTCGGTGAACAGTATCGAGGTCGTTTCCGGCCTCGACGTCGGCGATGAAGTGATTCTCTCGGACATGTCCAACTGGGACGCCTTCGACCGCGTCCGCCTCCGGTAGCGGGCCGCCTCACCCCAAGGAGATCGCGCCATGACGCAGAATGGATTGCAGCCTCTCATCAAGCTCGACGGCGTGACGAAGGTGTTCCTCACCGACGAGGTCGAGACCCACGCCCTGTCGAACATCCAGATGGAAATCGGCCGTGGCGAATACGTCTCGATCAACGGGCCGTCAGGCTGCGGGAAATCCACCCTGCTCTCGATCCTCGGACTGCTCGACTCGCCCAGCGAGGGATCCTATCTCCTGAACAGCCGCCCCGTGGCGTCGCTGCCGGCTTCCGAGCGGGCGCGCGTCCGGAACCGCGAGATCGGGTTCATCTTCCAGAGTTTCAACCTCATCGGCGATCTCACGGTGTTCGAGAACGTCGAGCTGCCGCTCACCTACCGCGGCATGAAGTCGTCGGAGCGGCGCGAACGGGTCCAGGCGGCGCTCGAACGCGTCGGCATGGGCCATCGCGCCAAGCACCTGCCGAGCCAGCTCTCCGGCGGCCAGCAGCAGCGCGTCGCCGTCGCGCGGGCCGTCGCCGGCGAACCCCTCATCCTGCTGGCGGACGAGCCGACCGGCAACCTCGACTCGAAGAGCGGCGAGGCGGTGATGGACCTCCTGAAAGAGCTCCACAGCGCCGGCGCCACGATCTGCATGGTCACCCACGATCCGCGCTACGCGCGGCACGCGGAACGCAGCATCCACCTCTTCGACGGCCGCATCGTGGATCACATTCCCGAAGAGGTCGTGTCGTAGAATATCGGGCAGAATGCTCATTTCCCTTCGCGGCCTCGAGAAGTCGTATCCCGTCGGCGTGGCCCGTGCGTACGTGCTGCGCCGCATCAACGCCGACATCAAGGAAGGGGAATTCGTCTCGATCATGGGGCCGTCGGGAGCGGGCAAGTCCACGCTCCTGCACATCCTCGGCATGCACGACAGCGCCTGGGCCGGCGAGTACTACTTCATGGACCAGCCGGTGCACCGCCTGTCGGGCAAGCAGCGCGCCGAGCTCCACAAGGCGCATGTCGGCTTCGTCTTTCAAAGCTATCACCTGCTCGACAACCTCACGGTGTACGAGAACCTCGAAATTCCACTGTCCTACCGCAATGTCAGCCGCAAGGATCGCCAGAGCCTCGTCGCCGACGTGCTCGACCGGTTCCAGATCGTCGGCAAGAAGGATCTCTACCCCAACCAGTTGTCGGGTGGTCAGCAGCAACTCGTCGGCGTGGCTCGCGCCGTCATTGCGAGTCCTCGGGTGATCCTGGCCGACGAACCCACCGGCAACCTCCACTCCGCCCAGGGCAAGGAGATCATGGAGCTGTTCCGGACGCTGAACGAGGCGGGCACCACGATCGTGCAGGTGACGCACTCGGAGGCCAATGCGGCCTACGGCTCGCGCATCATCCAGCTGCGCGACGGCTGGATCGTCGACGACTAGACCGGCGGGAGGTCGACGACGAAGCCCGCGGCCTCGAATTCGGCTCGAACGAGCCGCGCTCGTTCATACAGATCCGACTTGGTGGGATAGAGCTCCCGAAGCAGCACGACGGGCGCGGCCCCGTCGGCGTCCATCCGCAGCACCTGCAGCTCGGCACCGGCGCAGCACGACACCATCGCACACTCGAGCGCGGTTCCGGGATTCGAGGGATTCGTGAGCCGCCACAGGCTCCGATCGGCCATGCCGACTACAGGTGGGGACCGATGGCCTGGCGCACGGCCGACGCCAGCACGGCGCCGAGAGCCGCGGCGGCGAGAATCAGCGCCGGCGCCGGCTGCTCGTCGAGCACAAAGCTCAGGACGACGCCGATCGCGCTGCCGATGGCGACCGTCGTGAGGGCGTCGGTGACGCGCGTGATCATGCCGCGGCGCGGGCACCGGTGATTCTCGGTGAGCGGGCCGAGACATCTCGGACAGGTTGCCATAAGTGCACGGCCCGCGGCGAGCCGGTCGCCGCGCGGACCGAATCTGATGATAGCACGGGCCCGCCGGCCGTCTCTCAGGCCGTCGGCGTCATGCCGCCCAGACACACGTACTTGATCTCGAGAAATTCGTCGAGGCCGTACTTCGATCCCTCCCGGCCGAGACCCGATTCCTTCACGCCGCCGAACGGCGCCACCTCGGTCGAAATGAGTCCCGTGTTCACGCCGACAATGCCGTATTCGAGCGCTTCGGCGACGCGCCAGACCCGCGCCAGGTCGCGCCCGTAGAAATATGCGGCCAGCCCGAATTCCGTGTCGTTGGCGAGCGTCACCGCTTCGGCCTCGCTGCGGAACCGGAAGAGCGGCGCCACAGGGCCGAACGTCTCCTCGCGCGCCACCGCCATGGCCGGCGTCACGTCGCCGAGGACTGTCGGCTCGTAGAACCGCCCTCCCC
Source organism: uncultured Acidobacteriota bacterium (assembly GCA_963837345.1). Taxonomy (GTDB): domain Bacteria; phylum Acidobacteriota; class Vicinamibacteria; order Vicinamibacterales; family CAVVIG01; genus CAWIMX01. The sequence goes on along the minus strand of CAWIMX010000002.1, from coordinate 796,829 downwards.
GCGCATGGCGCCGCCCGCCGACCAGAACGCGCGCGCCCTTCGCGACGGCGTCGGCCACGTGGCTCTCCACCTTGTCCACGGCTCGATCGTCGATGAGCGGCCCCTGCGTCGCGCCCGCCTCGAGGCCGTCGCCAGGCACCAGCGACCGGACAGCCTCCACGAGCCGGGCCGCAAAGGCATCGTATACGCCGTCCTGCACGAGCAGCCGGTTGGCGCAGACGCACGTCTGCCCCGTATTCCGGTACTTCGAAACGATGGCGCCCTCGACCGCGCGGTCGAGATCCGCGTCGTCGAACACGATGAAGGGAGCGTTGCCGCCCAGCTCGAGCGACAGCTTCTTCACCGTCCCGGCGCACTGCGCCATCAGCACCTTGCCCACGTCGGTGGATCCGGTGAACGACAGCTTGCGCACGAGGGGATTGGACGTCAGCTCGCCGCCGATCTCGGCCGCCGGTCCGGTGACGACGTTCAGCACGCCGGCGGGCACGCCCGCACGCGCGGCGAGCTCGGCGAGCGCCAGGGCGGAGAACGGCGTCTGGGACGCCGGCTTGAGCACGACCGTGCACCCGGCCGCCAGCGCGGGTCCCGCTTTGCGGGTGATCATGGCCAGCGGAAAATTCCAGGGAGTGATGCACGCCACGACGCCGACGGGCTGCTTGAGGACGAGAATCCGCTTGTCGGGCTGGGGCGCCGGTATGGTGTCACCGTAGACGCGCTTGGCCTCCTCGGCGAACCATTCGAGGAACGACGCCGCGTAGACGGTCTCGCCCTTCGACTCCGCGAGCGGTTTGCCCTGCTCGATCGTCATCAGGCGGGCCAGGTCGTCCTGGTGCGCCAGCATGAGCTCGAACCAGCGGCGCAGCACGGCGGCGCGTTCGCGGGCGGGCCTCGCCTGCCAGGCGGGAAAGGCGCGCGCCGCCGCATCGATGGCGTGGCGCGCGTCGGATGCGCCGAGCCGCGGCACACGTCCGATCACCGCGCCCGTGGCCGGATCGTCGACGGCGATCGTCGGGCCCCCGTCGGGAGCCACCCACTGGCCGTCGATGTAGCACGCCTCGCGGAAGAGCTGGCGATCGGAGAGCGTCAGGCGGTCGGGGGCAGCTGGCGTCTTGGCAGGTCCCATGCCTCGATTTTATCAAGTCGCCCGCAGCCGCGATTCTCTCAGCGACCGGCCGGCGCCACCTCGGGTGCACGCTGCAGATCGGAGAGATCGAGCAGGTTCACCGCGTCGATGATCTTGGCGTACGCACGCGTGATCGACTCGAGGCCGGTCCACGGCACCGTGTCGGCGCTCTCGGCGTCGGAGTGGAAGTACATGTTGTAGTCGGAGCCCTGCACGCCGGGAACGTACGGCCAGAGCCGGCTCATCTCGCCCCCGGGCGCGGCGCGTTCCGGCTCCGCATACGTCACCACGCCGAAGTCGCGGAACGCGCGAACCGCGGCATCCTGCAGCTTGGGCCGGCTCGGTCCGCCCGCGTACCACAGGAGTCCGGTGTGCATGTTGGCGCGCCGGATCGCCTCGCCCAACAGGTACGTCTGCATGGTCGAGGTGTGTTCGGCATTGATCATCAGGGCCGTCTTCGCGAACAGTTCGCCGCGCTGGTCGAGCAGGTCGGTGCCGCTGTAGTTGCCGCTGTTGTGGTGACCGCTCGTCCCGAGGAACACGATCGTGCGCCGGCGTTCGGCCTGCGGGATCTTCGCGAAGTACTCCGCGAGGCCAACCATCGTGGCCACGCCCGACGCGTTGTCGGTTCCGGCCTCGAACCAGCCGTCGCGGTGGCCGAGGATATAGATGGTTTCGTCGGTGGCACCCGGCAGCGTCCCCCACACCGTGGCGGTGGTCAGATTCGGCACCATCTGCACGTCGAGCTCGAGGCTCAGCCGGGGCGCGTGCGCCCCGGCCTCGCCGATCAAATCGCGGACGGCGTATCCGTCCTCCATGCCCACCGAAAAAGTCGGCACGCTCGTGCCGGTCGGATAGAGCTGGGTCCGGATGTTGCCGGGCAGCCCGATGACGATGAAGATCGCCGCGGCGCCCTTCTCCTCGGCGCGGCGAACGGCATTTTCCTGGGTGGCCGTGTGGCGCCACGATCCCGGCAGCGGCATGCTGGACATCCACACGGCCTTGCCGCGCACGTCACGTCCGAGGTAGTCGGCCTCGGCGCCCGTGCCGACCCACACGGCCTCGAGATCCAGGCCGTCGCCGGTCGTGCCCTTCGTGCCGTAGGCCGGCTGCGCGGCGTTCACGGTCACGGTCTTGCCGGCACCCGTCACCGCGACGGACCACGACTGGGGCATCCACTGCGGCACCATGTCGAACGTCTGCAGGTGCACGTCGCTCAACCCGATGCGATTGAACTGCTGGAGCAGCCACTGCTGGGTCTCAGTGTCGGCCGACGTCCCGATGATGCGTCCCCAGAACTGCGGATGCCCCTGGTCGCGATAGTGGCGCGAGATGGCCGTCAGCGCCTCGACGTACTGGTGCAGCTTGTGGCCGTCGATGGCGCCGTACTTCTGATTGGCTGGCAACAGCGGCCACTGGAGGAAGGCGTCCTCCAGCTTGTAGAGCGGGTCGGCCGGTCCGCCCCGCTGGGCGCTGAGGCCCACCGACGCCGCCACGCCGGCCAGGCAGATCGCCGCCAGCCGGCCGATCGTCTTTCGCATCAGGCCTCCTTCCGTTGCGCCTGAATCTCGTCCTTCATCCGCCGCCAGGCCCCACGGGCTTCGTCGACCGAGCCTTCGTCCTCGATGGTGGTGATGTCGCCCGGATCGCGATCGAGGGTCACGGCCCTGAGGACGCGGCGCATGATCTTGCCGCTCCGCGTCTTCGGCAGCGTACGTGACGAAGTTCAGCTCGCCGATCACCGCAATCGGTCCCAGCTCGTGTCGGACGGTCTCGAGGAGCGCCTGGCGCAACTCGGGCGATGCGCCCTGTCCGTGCTTGAGCACGACGAATGCGGAAATCACCTCGCCGCGCGTGTCGTCGGGCCGCCCGATCACGCCGCACTCGGCAACCGCCGGGTTCATCAGGCACGCGCTCTCGACTTCGATCGTGCCGATCCGGTGCCCCGCGATCTTGATGATCTCGTCGGCCCGCCCGGCGAACCACGCGTACCCATCCTCGTCGAAGTGCGCCGAGTCGCCGGTGTAGTAGACGCCGGGAATTCGCTCCCAATAGTCCCGGCCGTACCGATCGGGCTCGCCCCAGAGCGCGGCCGTCAGGCCGGGAAAGGGCCGCGTGAGCACCATGATGCCCTTCTCGCCCGGCTCACAGGGCTGCCCGTCCGGCGTGAGCACCGCCGCATCGATGCCCGGCAACGGGATGCCCGCCGAACCCGGCTTGATCGGCAACAGCCCGAGCCCGAGCGGGTTGCCGAACACGGGCCCGCTCGTTTCGGTCTGCCACATGTGATCGATCACGGGAATGCGACCCGCGAAGATGCGGTTCTGCAGCCAGTCCCAGGCCGGCGCGTTCAGCACTTCGCCGGCGCACACGACGCGCGCCAGCCGTGAGTGATCGACACGCCGGAGCGGCTCGTCGCCGTACTTCATCAACGTCCGGACGGCCGTCGGCGACGTGAAGATGCCGGTCGCGCCGAACTCCTCGACGACGGTCCGCCAGTTCGTCTCCGCCTGCGGGTAGTCGAGCGCGCCCTCGAAGACGACCGACGTGCAGCCGACCAGAAGCGGCGCGTACACCATGTAGCTGTGGCCGACGATCCAGCCGATGTCGGACGTGGCCCACCACACGTCTTCGGGCTTCATCGCGAAGACCCATCGGGCCATCGCGTGGATGTGCACCTGGTAGCCGCCGTGCGTGTGGATCGCGAGCTTCGGCTTCGCCGTGGTGCCGGACGTCGCGAGGATGAGCGCGGGCTCGTTGGCGTCCATCTCGACGTGGCGATCGTCCTGCCCGTCCGCGCGCGCGAGGAACTGCGCCCATGTGAGGTCACGCCCCGTCATCGCGACCGGCTCGGGGGCCCGCGGCCACACCACCACGGTCTCCACCGACGCTCCGCCGGAGCGAAGGGCCTCGTCGACGATCTCCTTCAGGCGCACCGCCTTGCCCTTGCGGTACGTGACGTCGGCCGTGAACACGGCCTTCGATCCGCTGGCCTCGATCCGGTCGGCCAGCGCCTTGGCGCCGAACCCGGCGAAGACCACCGAGTGAATCGCGCCGATTCGAACAAGCGCCAGCATCAGCAGGATGGCTTCGAGCGAGGTGGGCATGTACAGCGTGACGCGGTCGCCCCGCCCGATCCCGAGGCCGCGCAGAGCGGCCGCCATGCGCTTGACGTCGTGGAGCACCTGCGCGTAGGTGCAGACGACGCGCTGGCCGTTCTCGCACAGATAGATGAGGGCGGCCTGACCGCCGCGGCCCGCCGCCACGTGGCGATCCACGGCATTCCAGGCCAGATTGGTGCGCGCGCCGACGAACCAGCGGAACGTCGGGGGGCTCCACTCGAAAACCCGGTCCCAGGGCCGAAACCAGGGCAGCTCGCGTGCCGCCCGAGCCCAGAACGCGTCGGGGTCGGTTCGGCCTTCGTGCCGCCACTTCTCCACCACCGGGCTTACCAGCGTCATGGCGCGTCCATCCTAGTCGGACTGGCACGCGGTCACAAGCCGATGGCAACCTGTGACAAGCTACGGCAAGGGCTTTTCTTTTTGCCCCGGGAGTGGCACTATTTCGCTCGTCTTGCTCGTTTTTCACAAGTGAGGGTCACATAATGCAGCGACGGATCCGTCTCTTCGGGCTGTCGGTCGTCTGCGCGGCAGCGATCGTCGCGTGGGCGAACGTCGGCATCTTTGGTCAGGCGAGAAACGGCGAATGGCGGACCTACGGCGCCGACCTGGCGAGTACCCGCTATTCCCCGCTCGATCAGATCAACAAGGACAATTTCAGCAAGCTCGAAATCGCCTGGCGGTTCAAGACCGACTCGCTCGGTCCGCGCCCGGAGTTCAACCTTCAGGGCACGCCGCTGATGGTGAACGGCGTCGTGTACGCCACCGGCGGCACGCGGCGGGCGGTCGTCGCGCTCGACGCCGGCACGGGCGAGCTGCTGTGGATGCACAGCGAGAACGAGGGCGAGCGCGGCGCCGACGCGCCGCGGCAGCTGTCGGGCCGCGGGCTCGCCTACTTTGAAGACAACGGCATGGGCCGCGTCGTGTACGTGACGCCGGGGTACCGCATGCTCGCGCTCGACGCGAAGACCGGCGTCCCCGTGCAGACCTTCGGGAAGAACGGCGTGGTCGACCTGAAGGCCGAAGACGATCAGGTCGTCGATCCGGTCACGGGCGAGCTCGGTCTGCACGCCACGCCGATCATCTCGAACGGCGTCATCGTGGTCGGCGCCGCCCATCTGGCGGGCGGCTCGCCGCCGAGCTTCCGGCACGTGAAGGGCTACATCCGGGGCTACGACGCGAAAACGGGCAAGCGTCTGTGGATCTTCCACACCATCCCTTCGCCCGGCGAGTTCGGCAACGACTCGTGGGAAGGCGACTCGTGGGCGTACACGGGCAACGCCGGCGTCTGGGCGCAGATGAGCATCGACCCGGAGCTCGGGCTCGTGTACCTGCCGGTCGAACTGCCGACGGGCGACTACTACGGCGGGCACCGGCCGGGCAACGGCCTGTTCGGCGAGAGCCTCGTCGCCGTGGACATCAAGACGGGCAAGCGCAAGTGGCACTACCAGCTCGTTCACCACGGCATCTGGGACAACGATATTCCGTGCGCGCCGATCCTCGTCGATATCACCGTGAACGGTCGGCTGATCAAGGCCGTCGCCCAGCCGACAAAACAGGCCTGGGTCTACGTGTTCGACCGCGTGACGGGCGAGCCCGTGTGGCCGATTGAAGAGCGACCGGTCGAGCAGTCCACGGTGCCCGGCGAGAAGACGAGTCCGACCCAGCCCTTCGTCACCAAGCCGCCGGCCTTCGACGTCCAGGGCCTCTCGGAAGACGACCTGATCGACTTCACGCCCGAGCTGCACCAGCAGGCGCTCGAGCTCATCAAGAACTACAAGATCGGGCCGCTGTTCACGCCGCCCGTCGTCAGCACCTGGCCGGGACCGCTCGGCACGCTCCACGTGCCATCGGTGACCGGCGGCGCGAACTGGCAAGGTGGATCGCTCGATCCCGAGACGAACATCATGTACATCTTCTCGAACACCTCGCCGTCGGCGCTTGGTCTGGTTCCGCCTGATCCCAACCGCTCCGACTTCGGCTGGGTGCAGGGTCGCGCGACGCCGCCGCAGGAAGACGCGGCGGACGGTCGCGGCGGCGCCGGTCGCGGCGCGGCGGGCCGCGGCGGGCGTGGCGGCCGCGGGGGCAATCCCCTGGAGGTCCAGGGGCTGCCGCTGCTCAAACCGCCCTACGGCCGGATCACCGCGATCGACCTGAACAAAGGCGAGATCGTCTGGCAGATCGCGCACGGCGACACGCCGGACAACATCAAGAACAACCCGGCGTTGCAAGGCCTCGACATCCCGCGCACTGGATCGCAGGGCCGCATCGGCGTCCTCACCACCAAGACGCTCGTCATCGCCGGCGAAGGTCAGGTGACGACGCAGGCGCCAGGCCTGCGCGGCGCGAAGCTTCGAGCCTACGACAAGGCCACCGGTGCCGACGCCGGCTCCGTGCTGATGCCGGCGCCGCAGACCGGATCGCCGATGACCTATCTGTACGACGGCAAGCAGTACATCGTCGTTGCCGTCAGCGGCGGGAACTATACCGGCGAGTATCTGGCGTACAAGCTTCCCAACTGACCTCGCACACGCGGAGCTGAGGAACGGTTGAACCCCGTTCCTCAGCTCCGCGTCTCAGTTCTCGACCTTCTCCTTCATATTCGCGAGCGCGAACGCCCACTCGTCGGCCAGCTCCGCGATCCGTTTGTCGGTCGGCCGATACCCGTGCGACGCCTGGGTTTCGACGCGGATGAGCACGGGTTTGTCGCAGCCCTGCCCCGCCTGGAGCGCCGCCGCGAACTTGAAGGAGTGACTGGGCACGACGCGGTCGTCGTGGTCGGCCGTCGTCACGAGCGTCGCCGGATAGCAGGTCCCCGGCGTGACGTTGTGCACAGGGGAGTACTTGTAGAGGTAGGCGAAACCCGTGGCGTCTTCCGACGACCCGTACTCGGTCGTCCAGGCCGACCCACCCGTGAACTGGTGATAGCGCAGCATGTCCATCACGCCAGCCGCGGGAAGCGCGACGGCGAAGAGATCCGGACGCTGCTCCATCACGGCGCCCACCAGCAGCCCGCCATTGGAGCCCCCCATGATGCCGAGCGTCTCCGGCGAGGCGTACCGCTCCTTGACCAGGTACTCGGCCGCGGCGATGAAGTCGTCGAACACGTTCTGCTTCTTCTCGAACATCGCCGCCTGGTGCCAGGCTTCGCCGTACTCGCTGCCGCCGCGCACGCTCGCCGTCACCCAGACCCCGCCTCGTTCGAGCCATGCCGGCAGATCGGAGCGGTAGGTCGGCTGCGTGGGGATGTTGAAGCCGCCGTATCCGTAGAGCATCGTCGGGTTCGCGCCGTTCTTCACCAGCCCCTTCTTGTGCGTGATGAACAACGGCACGCGCGTGGCGTCCTTCGAGGTCGCGAAGACGCGCTCGGTTTCGTACTGCGACGGATCGACCGTCGGCGGCGGCGGCTCGAACGCCGTGCTGTCCCCGCTCTCGCGGTCGAACCGGAACACGGTCGAGGGATAGAGCGGCGACGTGAAGCTGTAGAAGATCTCCGGGCGGTCGAACCGCCCCGACGGACCGTCGACGGTGCCGAGACTCGGGGGGCTCAACTGCGAGACCTCCGCGCCATCGAGGCGGTAGAACCGGACGGCACTGGCGACATCCTCAAGCCGATTGACGGCGATCAGTCCGGCGACGAGGCTGGCCGACTCGATCGGATTCGGCCCCTCCGGCACGATCGTCCGCCAGTTGGCGACATCGGGCCGCAGGATCGACACCGAGACGACCTTGCGGTTCGGCGCGTCCCGATCGGTCAGCAGATACAGAAGATTGTTCACGACGCCGAGCGGCACGTACGCCGCCGTATGTCCGGGATACAGCGGCGCCACGGGCGCGTCGAGCCGCGGCGCCATGGGGCTGCCCAGGTCCTTGACGAACAGTTCGTTCTTGTTGCTCGTGCCCTTGTTGGTATCGACGAACAGATACCGGCCCGACTCGTCGACGTGTGCGTCGATGAAGAGCGACGGCTCTTCGGGCCTCGCGTAGATGAGGCGGTCGGCGGCCTGGTCCGTGCCGAGGCGGTGGTAGTAGATGCGCTTGTCCGAGAGGGCCGCCTCCAGCTCCTGGCCGGGCGGCGGCTGCGGATAGCGGCCGTAGAAGACGCCGCGTCCGTCCCTCGTCCAGGACACGGTGCTGAACTTCACCCACTCGAGACGGTCCGGCAAGGTCTCCCCCGTCGCGACGTCCCGGAAGTAGTAGATGGACCAGTCGGAGCCGCCCTCGGCCTGGCCGTACGTGAAGCGACGGCCGTCGGGCGACGGCACGAAATCCGACAGCGCGATGGAACCGTCCGGCGACAGCTCGTTCGGATCCAGCACCACGCTGGCGGGCTCATCCAGCGCCGCGCGGGCATACACCACGCTCTGGCGCTCGAGGCCCGAGTTGCGATAGTAGTACCAGCGGCCGCCCTCCCAGAACGGCAGGCTGACGCGCGGGTAGTTCCACAGCGCGGTGATCCGGCTGCGGAGCGCGTCGCGATCGGGCAGCGTGTTCAGGTAGCCGAACGTCGTCCGGTTCTCGGCCTCGACCCACGACGCGACCGCCGGGGCGTTCAGATCCTCCAGCCAGCGGTACGGATCGGGAACCGACGTGCCGAAATAGTCGTCGACGACGACGTCTCGGGCCGTATCTGGATACGTCATCCGTGGCGCCTGATTGCCTCCGCACGCCCCAGCCACCATCGCCGCGCCCAGAAGGGCTCCCTGAACCAGCCAGCGACGCGTCGATCCACGGTGCGGCATGCGCCCCCCTTCGTGCCGCGTGCGAACGCGACGTTCGAGAATGTGCCAGCGCGGTCTACCGCGAGATCCACCAGGTCGTCTTCACGGCAAAGACGTTCTCGCCCGGCGCCGCGAACGACCCGAAGGCGTCGCCGAGGCCCACGTGGCCGCCTGCAAGTTCGTTGCTCTCGCGGTTCTGCTGCCACACGACGTACAGGATACTGCCCGGGCGCCACTCCCAGCGCAGCACGACGTTGCTGCGGAACGACTGGACGTTGAAGTCGCGCGCCGTAAAATCGACGCTCGATCCGCCGTCGGTGGCCGTGTAGGTGCCATCGCCATGGGCCGTGAGGTCGATGGCGCCCGAGCCGTACGGTCGCAGATCGCGGCTGCGCGGCGCGAGCAGTTCGCCGAAATCGTAGTACCGGCCGCTCGCCGCGAACGGTTCCATGTAGACATCGAGCGTCAGGTCGGGCTTGAACGTGTGATTCGCCCGGAACTGCAGCGTGACGGTCGATCGGTCGATGGCGCCGAAGATGTACCGGCGGTCGAACGTCTCGGGATGCCCGCCATCCTCGGAGGCCACGTATTGGCGGGCCACGATGTCGCGGCTGTATTCCGGGTCGATTTCGAACTGCCACGACGGCGAAGGCCGCAGGGAAAAGCTGGCGTTGGGCCCCCAGGACCGATCGCCGATCTCAGACTCGTTGTAGCTGGTGCCGACGCTCCAGCGTGTGCTGGAGGCGTTGCTGCTCCGGATCGAGGCGCCGCCCCCCCACGACTGAGGCGTTCCCATCGACGGCCCTCCGCGCGCGAGTTGCGCGTCCTGGCCCCGCAGGGTGACGCCGGTGTTGGCGTTGACCGACCAGAAGTTGGGGAGCGTGGCGTTCACGCTGCCGTTGAAGCTCGGCCGGATTCCGAGGAACGTGTCGTAGTACCACGAGTTGTTGTTGCTCACCTGAAACGAGTAGGCGCGCAGGTATTTCCCGGGGCGCGTCTCCCGCCAGGTGAGCCGGTTGTTCAACGTGAAATCTCCCGCGTAGTTCAGGCGACCGAAATCGTTCGGTTCGAACTCCGGCGACTCGATCATCTGATTGCTGCTCCACAGCCAGTGCCGCCCTGCATTCTTGCTGACGCTCCAGCGGATTTGCATGCCGCTCATCGCCGTCCGGTTCGGGTCGTACCGCGCCCGGCCGATGTCGGGCCGCTGGAACAGATGGCCGTTGCCTCGCTGGATGCGCGCCAGCGCCACCGCCTCGCCCGCGATGTGGGTCACGCCGATCGAGAACTCCGCCTCATACATGCGGTTGCCGAACAGCAGGTCCGTGTCGGCCCCCGCCGTGAATGCCGAGCGGGTGAACAGGCTGGCGAGCGGGTCGTTCTCCGAGTAGTCCCGGTGCATCGTCGTCATGTGGAGACCGACCGTGGATCCCTCGGCCCCGAACTCCTTGAGCACACGGCCCACCCCCCAGGAGGTGCGCGGAGCGACACGGACGCTCGACCGCAGGCCGCCGGTCTCGACTCGCGCCTGTTCCTGGTCGGTCACCGCCCCCAGGAAACCGAGCGATGTACCCGATGGCAGGCGACCGGTCAGCTTCGCGGCGCCCAGAATCGTTGCCGCGCTGGGATAATCCACGTAGTCGCCAGACGCGGGACCGCCCGGGCGGGCACCGATCCGGCGTGAATAGTAGAAATTGTTCGTCGCGAACTGCAGCAGGTTGTTGCCTTCCAGAAAAAACGGGCGGCGCTCGCTGAAGAACGTCTCGAAGGCGCTGAGATTCACTTCCGCAGGATCGGCCTCGATCTGCCCGAAGTCGGGATTCACGGTCGCTTCGAGCGTCAGGTTCGGTCCCAGCCCCATCTTGAGGTCCGTGCCAACACGCTGTCGCACGTTCACCCCGTTGTCGAAGGGATTGTCGGGATCGCGCGTGCCGCCGCTGACGAGGGACGAGCCGGCGACATACGGCAGCAGCTCGAGGCGGCGGGAGGGCTGAATGCCGGAAATCCCGTCGAGGTCGCCGAATCTCGACGCCCAGCCTCGCGCCGTCCGGCCGATCACGACCCAGTAGTCCTGTTCGTTGAGCGTCGGACGGAACCGGCGGATGTTCAGGCCCCAGATCTGCGCGTCGCGGGCATTGAAGCGCAGCTGGTTGAACGGCAGCCACAACTCCGCCGTCCAGGCGTCGCTCGTGACCTGCGTGTGCGCTTCCCACACCGGGTCGAAGCCCGAGTCCCAGCTGTTCTCCTCGTCGGACCGATGGTAGTGATCGAGCCGCACGCCAGAGGCCGTCACGCCGAACATGTACGACGTCCGGCGGTCGAGATAGGTGTCGAGCTCGATCTGGAGATTCTCCGACTGTCCGGCGTCGTCGCGCCGGCCCATGACCGCCTGGAGGCCCCCGTTGCCAGTGGCCATGCGGGCTCCGACGTACAGCGCGGATCCGTCGTACAGAAACCGGACTTCCATGGGATCGGTGGGCTCGGCCCCTTCGGTCGGCTCGGCCATGCGGAAGTCGAAAACAGGGATGGCGCGTTCCCAGGCCGGTTCGTCGAGCCGTCCGTCGAGCCGGATCTCGCCCGGCTCGGTCCGCAGCGCATGCGCCTGCTTGCGGACGTCGGCGTCCTGCGCCGCCATGGGTGCGGCGCCCGCCACCGCGGCGGCCAGACACAACGCGACCGTCCAGATTCTTCTCACACTGCGTTTCTCGAGCGAGCCATCAGCCTCTCGTGGATGGATGAAATGAGGCCCGCGTCGGAGGGGGACGAACGAACGGGCGGAAAAATGGTCGGGATGGCCGGATTCGAACCGGCGGCCCCTTGACCCCCAGTCAAGTGCGCTACCAGGCTGCGCTACATCCCGATGCCCTTCCGCTCAACGCCGGCGGGCGCGCGACGGACGTCGCGGCCCGGCCTTGGTCTTGGCCGCCTTCTTCCGGCTGGGCGTCACCAGTCTCGCGCCGCGTGGCGTGGCGGGCGTCACGAGCTGAAAGGCCTCTCCGCGCGCGGCCAGCAGATCCAGCAGCCCCCGCAGGCCGCGACGCACGGCCGTGATCCGCTCGCGCGCGTTGCGGCCGAGCAACTCGTCGATGTCGGCCGCCCCCGTCGCCGGCGACGTGTCCTCCTCGAGGCGACGACGGGCGCCCGCCAGTGTGAGGCCTTCGACGAGCAGCAGGTGCTTGATCCGCAGGACCTGCTGGACGTCCTCGCGCCGGTACACGCGGGGGCCGCCGGCCGTCTTCGCCACGCCCAGACCGGGGAATTCCGCCTCCCACGACTTCAGCACGTACGGCTGCACCTTGGCGAGATCGCACACCTCACCCGCCTTGAAGAGCGCGCGCTTGGGAATCTCGATGGGAGCAGTGCTCTCGGCCATGCGGCGCCGGAAATCGGCTCGAAAAGTATAGCATCCGGCCCGCTATTTCGGCCGCCGTCTCACCTGGATCCGGACGGGCGTGCCCACGAACCCGAAGCGGTCCCGGAGTTGATTCACCAGGAACCGCTCGTAGGAGAAGTGGAACGTGGTGGCGACGTTGGTGAAGAACACGAACGTCGGCGGCGCCACGCCCACCTGCGCCGCGTACAGGATGCGCACGTGTTTCCGCCCCGGGCTGACCGGCGGGTTCGCCCGCGTCACCTCCTCCAGGAACTTGTTGAGCTGCGGCGTCGGCACGCGCTGGCGGCGGGCGACCGCCACTTGATCAATCGTCTCGAGCACGCGCGGTGCGCGCTCGCCCGTCAGCGCCGACACGTGCAGGATGGGCGCGTAGTCGAGAAACTTCAGCTGGTCTCGCAGCTCGCCGTCGAACGACTTCACGAAGGCGCTGGCCGGACTCTTCACCAGGTCCCACTTGTTGGCCACAATCACGACGCCGCGCCCGGCGCGATCGGCTTCGCCACCGATTGCCGCATCCTGATCGGTCGCGCCGACGCTCGCGTCGATCACGAGCGCCACGACGTCCGCGTCGGCGATCGCGCGTCGCGCGGCCAGCACGCTCACCAGCTCCACCTTGCCGCCCCGCGCGACGCGTCCCACTTTCCGCATCCCGGCCGTGTCCACCAGCCGGAACCTCCGCCGGTGCCAGGTGACGATACCTTCGACCGGATCGCGCGTCGTGCCCGGCAGGTCGCTCACGAGTGCCCGCTCTTCGTTCAGCAGTCGGTTCAGCAGCGAGGACTTGCCGGCGTTCGGCCGCCCGACCACGGCAATCGACGTTTCGAGGCCCGCCGGCTTGTCCTCGCCCTCCGCCTCGTCGTCCAACGCGGCCCCGTTACCCGAGGCCCCAAGCCGCTCGACAATCTCGTCCAGCAGCTCGGCGACGCCCTGCCCGTGCTCCGCCGAGATTTCGAACACCGGCTCGAACCCGAGCCGGTAGAATTCCAGCACGCCCGCCTTCGCGCGCTTGTCGTCGGTCTTGTTGATGGCGAGCAACGCGGGTCGGTCGAGGCGGCGCAGCTCCTGCGCAATCGCCTCGTCGCCGGGTACCAGCCCCTCGCGCCCGTCGACCACAAGGACGACCATCGTGGCGTCTCCCAGGGCCTTGCGGCCGTGGGCGAACACGAGCTCCTGCAGCGGGTCCTGGCTCGCGCCGAACATGCCGCCCGTATCGATCAGCTGGAACGAACGGCCGCGCCAGACCAGCAGACGCGTGACGAGATCCCGTGTGGTGCCGGCAACCGGGGCGACGATGGCCTGACGGGCGCCGGTCATGCGGTTGAACAGCGTCGACTTGCCGACGTTCGGGCGTCCGACCAACACGACCGACTGGGGTTTTCTGGCCATTTTCAGGGTCGCAGCCTGCCAAACTGTAAAAGTAAGTTAGCCTATTCCTTGACTACGTAAGTTCAAGAATCTATAGTAGTTACCAGCCGGCAGGAGACCCTAAGCATGATCAAGGTCGACATCGTGAACGAGGTCTCGCGCATCGCCGATATCACCAAGGTCAAGGCCGAGGTGGCGGTCGACGCCGTGTTCGACGCGATGCGCACCTCCATGCAGCGCGGCGAACGGATCGAGCTGCGCGGATTCGGCGTCTTTCAGGTGAAGCCGCGCAAGCGGGGCATCGGCCGCAACCCCCGGACCGGCAAAGAGGTACGCATCCCCCCGGGCCGCACCATCCGGTTCAAGCCCGGCAAGGACCTGCAAAATATCGGGTAATTGGATCCCACTCACGAGCTCTCCCCGTCTCTCCCTCCGTTTTCCTGGACGCCGCGGCGCAAGTTCCAGGATCGCGTGTGGTTGCATGTCCTGCTCGTCGCCCTGACCCTGGTCACGACGACGGCCGTGGGGGCGGCGCAGTACGCCAGCTACCTGGCTGACTTCTCGGACGTCGCCGGCCCGCTCGACTGGCGATTTTTCCTCCGCGGCCTGTGGTACAGCCTCACCATCCTCGCCATCCTCGGCTCGCACGAGCTCGGCCATTATTTCGCGTGCCGCTATTATGACGTCGACGCCTCTCTGCCGTATTTCATTCCGGCGCCGCTCCTGACGGGCACGCTCGGGGCGGTGATCCGCATCCGCGAACCTATTCCGACCAAGCGGATGCTGTTCGACATCGGAATCGCCGGGCCGATCGCCGGCTTCGTGGTCGCGCTGCCGGCGCTCTTCATCGGCGTCGCGCTGTCGCATGTGGTGCGCGTGCCTGCCGACTTCGTGGGCATCGAGCTCGGCGAGCCGCTGTTGTTCCGCGCGGCCGAGGCGGTCTTCTGGGGCGCCCCGCCGGATGGCTACTCGCTCAACCTGCACCCGATGGCGTTCGCCGCCTGGTTCGGGCTGCTGGCCACCGCGCTGAATCTGTTTCCGATCGGTCAGCTCGATGGCGGTCACATTTCGTATGCGGTCCTCGGGCGGCGTTCCACGATCGTGACGTTCGCGATGATGGGCGTCGCCGTCGTGCTGACCTACTTCTCGAGCAGCTGGCTCGTCTGGACGGGGCTGATGATCGTGATGCTGGTGACGTTCGGTCCCCGGCATCCTCCGGTTTTCGATCAGGACGTGCCGCTGGATCGGACGCGCATGTACCTGGCCGTCCTGGCGCTGATCATGTTCGTGCTCTGCTTCACGCCGGCGCCCATCGAAACAACGCGCCTGCTCGGCGGAGGCTAGACGAACCTCTGGCTTCAGGGCGCGTTCGGATCGAGCGACAGCACGGGGGAATAGTTTCCGACGCGCGCACGCGACCACCAGGCGCCCGTCCGCCGCCGCTCTTCGGGCGTCGAGAAGCGATACTCGAACAGAACGCCGCGGACATATTTCGGTGGCCGGCCCGGAAACGGGTCGCGCGCGACGAGGGCGACAACGTCTGGCGCGCCTTCCAGGAGGCGCCTGCAGAACGCCTGAAACCACGGGTTCTCCTCGTACCGTTCGAGCGCCGCGAACCACATCTGCCAGTCGAGCCGAGGCTGGTGCGGCGCCACCCACGGAGGACGCCGGTCCACGTCGCCGGGCTTGTACTCGAATTCGTACGGCCTCCACGCCAGGCGATCGTCTGAGCCCTCCACGACGATCTCGGGGCGGTGGGTCGTCATGACGGCGAAGAGCCCGTAGGCATTGACGCTGCGAAACGGCGCGAGCGCGACGGCGAGATCGTCGACGATCGGCACGCCGGCGTCCACGCCGAGGCTGCCCGCGAAGCGCGTGGCGGACACTGGCACGACGACGGCCGCCAGGACGACGAGCGCCCATCGCGGCGTTCCCGCGAGATGAGCCCGTTCGACTGGCGGTCGGAACGCATCCGGGCGCCGACGCTCGGGCACGAACCGCATGAGCAGCGTGTCGTCGAGCATCAGCACGCAGAGGGCGATCGCCAGGACGTTGAAGAAGGCGTAGTTGCCGGTTACCGCGATCGCGGCCTGCAGGCCGATGAGCAGCCCGCAGGACCAGCGTCGCAGGCGCGTGGGCACCAGGGGAAGCACGGCAAACGGCAGGACCAGCTCGATGCCGAGGGTGGCCGCGGTTGCGCTTCGGAGCATCCAGCCGGGCAGCAGGCTGGCGTACCAGGCGCCGGGCGTCGGCAGCGGCTGCGTCCAGAAGTGATACGCGAGCGCGGTCAGGCGGCGCCAGGTCGGATCGCCGCTGGCGAGCTTCACGGCGCCCGAGCCCACCATCAGGCGGAACAGGAGCCAGAGCAGCAACGCGCGTCCGATCGCGGGCAGATCGCGGGCGCGGTCGAGGCGATCCCGGAGCGTCCATGGCGCCGCCCAGGCGGCCAGCAGGCCGGTCTCGAGCAGCAGCGCATCCCATTGATAGGCCAGAAAGTCGCCGCAGACCACGGTGAGCGACAGATACAGCAGCCACAGGACCGGCAGCACCAACGCCGGCCCGATGCCGAGCGTCAGGAGCAGCGCGAGCAGGCTGCCGGCCACACACAAACCGCGAAGGAACGCGTCGCTCGCGCTGACCCACGCGAGCGTCGGCAGCAGGTGAACGCGGGAGACGCCGCCGAGCACCTCGCGCGCCCGCGCCAGGTAGGACGCCGCCGGAAGGATGCCGTCGTGCCCGATCAGCCCCACGATCTGCAGCCCGAGCGACCAGAACGCCAGGAGATACGCCAGCCCCAGAAGGCGGAAGAACAGCCAGCCCGCCACGCGGTAGCTCGGCTCCATGCTGGTTGCGCCCCTCACCGCCGGTCCCCGTTCCCGAGTTCCCCCGTTCCCCCGTTCCTCAGTTCCTCAGTTCCTCAGTTCAGAGGATGCTGACCGGATCCACGTCGACGATCGTTCGCCGCTGCAGCTCCGGACGGGCGGCAAGCGCCGCCAGCAGACCGTCGCGCATCCGTCGGCGATTGCTGCCCTTCAGCAGCAGCTGAGCGCGGTATTCGCCACGGAGACGTCCGAGCGGAGCCGGCGCGGGCCCGAGCACCGTGTAGGTCCGCTCGCCGCCGACGCGCAGCCGGTCGGCGATGTCGCCGGCATCGTCCATCGCGCCCGCGAAAGTCTTCGCCCGCACGATGACATTCACCACCGACAGGAGCGGGGGGTACCGCATGTGCGCACGGTACGCGATTTCCCTCTCGTAGAACGCGGGATAGTCCTGCCGGCAGGCGAGCTCGATGCTGTAGTGGGTGGGATAGAGCGTCTGCACGATCGCCTCGCCCGGCCGCTCCCCGCGCCCGGCCCTGCCGGCCACCTGCGTAAGCAGCTGAAACGTGCGTTCCGACGCCCGGAAATCCGCGAGGCCGAGGCCGACATCGGCCGACACGACGCCGACCAGGGTCACCCGGGGAAAATCGTGTCCCTTCGCGATCATCTGCGTGCCGACGAGGATGTCGATCTCGCCCGCGCGAAAGCGGCCGAGCAGCAGGTCGAGCGCGCCTTTCCTCCGGATCGCGTCGCGGTCGAGCCGTGCGACCCGCGCGCCGGGACAGGCCGTGCGGACCTCCGCCTCGACGCGCTCGGTGCCGAAGCCCGTCTGCTCGAGAAACGGACCCGCGCATACCGGGCACGCCGGCGGCACGCGCGTCGCATAGTTGCAGTAGTGACAGCGGGCGCGGCGTGAGGCGCCCGAGCCGTGAACGACGAGCGACACGCTGCAGTTCGGGCAGTCGAGCGCACACGCGCATTGACGGCAGAACACGGCCGTGGCGAAACCGCGGCGGTTGAGCAGCACGAGCGACTGCTCACCCCGTTCGATGCGCGCGGCCAGGCCGTCGCGGAGCGCCCGGCTCAGCACCACGCCGGGCCCGAGCGCGGCGAATTCCTCGCGCATGTCGACGATGGTCACGCCGGCGAGCGGACGGCCCAGAATCCGCCGCTCGAGCACGACGCGTTCGTACCGGCCGCTCATGGCGTGATGGTAGCTCTCGAGCGACGGCGTCGCGGACCCCAGGACGGCCAGCGCCCCGGCGCGCTGTGCGCGCACGATGGCCACGTCGCGTCCGTGGTACCGCGGGTTCTCCTCCTGCTTGTACGAGGCATCGTGCTCTTCGTCCACGATGACGAGGCCCACCCGCTCGAGCGGCGCGAACACGGCCGAGCGCGTGCCGACGACGACGTCGATCTCGCCCCGCCGAATCCGCTGCCACTGGTCGTGGCGTTCGCCGTCCGAGAGCCCGCTGTGCTGAATGGCGACGCGCTCTCCGAACGTCCCGCGGCAGAGCGAGGCGAGCGCCGGTGTCAACGCGATTTCCGGCACGAGCATCAGGACCTCGCGGCCGCGACGGCGCACCTCGGCCGCCACGCGAAGGTAGATCTCGGTCTTCCCGCTGCCGGTTACGCCATGCAGCAGGGCCACGCGAAACGCCGCCTGACTCGCCAGGCCCTCCAGACGCCGGAGGGCGACGGCCTGCTCGGCGGTCAGTGTGCGGGCGGGCGCCTCGCCGGCCGGCGCTTCCGGCACCGGGCCGAACGGGTCGCGATCCATGCGCTCGCGCCTAACGCTCACCCAGCCGTGTCGGGCCAGCCGCGCGAGCGAATCGGCCGACACCCCGCGCGCCGCCAGCGCGGTCGAGGAGAGCCCCTGCGGCGCACCGGCGAGCAGCGCCAGCGCGTCACGCTGTCGAGACGACAGGCGATCGCCGCGCGCGTCGGGCCCGGCCACGCGCCCGGCGTGAGACGCATCGAGGCCCGCCGCGGTGATCGCGGCCATGCGCACCGTCTTGTGGGCATCCGACCGACTGCCGCGGCTCATCGGCGGCAGCGTCGACAGGATCGCCTCGCCCGGACCCGCCGCGTAGTAGTCGGCCGTCCAGCGGGCGAGGTCGATCACGCATGCGGGAACGAACGCGGATTCGTCCAGCACCTGACGAACCGGCTTGATGTCCTCTTCGGCGACCGCGCCCGCCTCCGCCGGCTCGACCACGAGGCCCGTGACCACGCGGCGGCCGAGCGGTACGATTACTCGCGCACCACGCACGGGCGGCGGCATCCCGTCGGGCACTCGATACGTGAGGAGGCCGAGACCCGGTACGGGGACCGCGACGTTCACGAAGGGGTTCGGGGGGTTCGGGGGGTTCGAAGGGTTCGAAGGGTTCGAAGGGTTCACGATTCGCAGGTCCGGATGGTGAGCGTATCTCCAAACACAGGATTCGACCGCGACCTCTCCACCTCGTCGAACTTTTCGATCCGCTCTACGGCGCCAGCAGGCTGCGCACCTTCTTCATGTCCTCCCAGACTTCGCGCTTCGATGCGGGATTGCGGAGCAGGTAGGCCGGATGGAACGTGGGAACGAGCTTGGCGCCCCGGTAGTCGTACACCCGGCCGCGCAGCCGCGAAATCGGATCCTGGGTCTCGAGGAGCGTCTGCGCCGCGAATTTCCCGAGCGCCACGATCACTTTCGGCCGGATGGCGTCGATCTGCGCGAAGAGGAAGGGGCGGCACGTCTCCACCTCGTCGGGCTCTGGATTGCGATTCTGGGGCGGCCGGCACTTGATGACATTGGCGATGTACACCTCATCGCGCGTGAGGTCGATGGCCTCGATGATCTTCGTGAGCAGCTGCCCCGCCCGGCCGACGAAGGGAATCCCCTGGACGTCTTCGTCCTGCCCGGGCGCTTCCCCGACGAACATGAGATCCGCGTCCGGGCGTCCGACGCCGAACACGATCTGCCGGCGTCCGAGCTGGTGCAGCTTGCAGCGGGTGCACTCCCCGATCTCGGAGCGGATCGCCCCCAGAGGGTTCGACGGGTTCCGAAGGGTCTGCCCGTCCGCGGGGCGGGAGCGCCAGACCGGATCCCGGCTCGCGCCGGCCACACCGAGCGATTCCGCAAAGCGGAGGTGATCAGCGAGGCTGTCGCGATCCATGGCCCTCGAGCAGTCCCTCCACGCGGTCCAGAATCGCCACCGCAATCCCCGACTTGCTCTGGCGCGGCACGTCGATCGGCCCCTCGGGGCCGACGATGGTGACGGCGTTCGTGTCGACGCCGAAGCCGGCATCAGCGCGCGACACGTCGTTGGCCACGATGAGATTGACGCGCTTCGTCGATCGCTTCTCGGTGGCGCGTTCGATGAGGCGCTCGGTTTCGGCGGCGAAACCCACGAGCAGCGGGCCAGCGCCCGAGGCCGCGCGCCGCGCGCCGAGCTCGGCCAGAATGTCCGGCGTGCGCCGCAGGGCGATCGTCAGGCGCTCGGCGCCTTTCGGCACTTTCTGCGGCGCAGGCTCGACCGGCGCGTAGTCGGCCACCGCGGCCGCCATCACGATCACGTCGGCGCGCTCGGCGCGAGCCATCACCGCCGCGTGCATGTCCGCCGCGGTCCGGACGCGAACGATCTCGGCCACCGGCGGCGGCTCGACGGCCGTCGGCCCCGCTACCAGCGTCACCACGGCGCCCCGGCGGCCGGCTTCGGCCGCGATGGCGAAGCCCATGCGCCCGGACGACCGGTTGCCCAGGTAGCGCACCGGGTCGAGGTCTTCGTAGGTCGGTCCGGCCGTGACGACGAGCGCCCGGCCGCGCAGCGGCCCAGCCGGCCTGAGGATCGCCTCGGCCGCCGCGACGATGTCCTCGGGCTCGGCCAGCCGGCCCTTGCCGATCCATCCGCACGCCAGATACCCCTCGCCGGGCTCGACGAAGCGCACGCCGCGCGCGGCCAGAACGTCGAGGTTCCGCCGGACGGCCGGATGCGCGAACATCTGCGTGTTCATGGCGGGCGCGACCAGCACGGGGGCCGTGGTGGCGATGTAGAGCGTCGACAGGAAGTCGTCGGCGATCCCCGTCGCCATCTTGGCAAGAGCGTTGGCCGTGGCAGGCGCCACGACCAGCAGGTCGATCGTCGAGGCGATCGCGATGTGTTCGATATCGGCGTTGGCACCGGCCTCGAACTGATCGGTGATGACGCGGCGCCGGGTAATCGCCTCGAACGTGAGCGGGCCCACGAACCGCGTGGCGGCGGCCGTCATCACGGCGGCGACCTCGTGGCCGCGCTTCTGCAGACCGCGCGCCACCTCCACCGCCTTGTAGGCGCCGATCCCGCCGGTCACGCCGAGGGCGATCAGCATGGCGCGTCAGTCTTCCTCGACGACCTTCTCGACGGCGCGGGTCAGCACTTCCTGCTGGGCGACGGTGGTCTTCTTGTGTTCGTCCACCGGTACACGCGGCGTGGATCCGTTGAGCAGCTGGCGCGCCCGGGCGCCGGCGGTCACCACGAACTCGAACGTATTCGTCACTTTGCTGCGGTCGATCATCGAAAACTCCTCACAATCCGCTCCGCCTCGTCGGCCATGTGTCGCAGCTTGGTCCGCTCGGCCACGACGATGCTGCGCAGGCGATCGACGGCGGCGTCGACCTGATCGTTCACCACCACGCACTGTACTCCCGATAGGCCTCGACTTCCTCGCGCGCCACGTCGAGCCGTCGCTGGATCGCCTCTTCACTGTCCTTGCTGCGCCCGCGCAGCCGCGCTTCGAGGATCGCGAGCGACGGCGGCATCACGAAGATGGCCGTGGCGCGCGTCGTGCGACGGCGCACCTGCCGGGCGCCCTGGACGTCGATCACCAGCACGCCGTCGCGTCCGCTTGCGAGCAGCCGCTCGATGTCGATCGCCGAGGTCCCGTACAAGTTGCCGAACACGTCCGCCCATTCCAGAAACTCGTGGGCGGCCACCATCGCCTCGAAGCGCTCGCGGGACACAAAATTATAGTCCACGCCATCGACTTCTCCGGCGCGCGCCGCCCGCGACGTGTAGGAGCGCGACACGCTCAGACCCGGCACGCAGTCGACGAGGCGGTCGACGAGCGTGGTCTTGCCGGTGCCCGAGGGGGCCGACACGATGAACAGCAGGCCCCGCCGGTCACTCGACATTCTGAATCTGCTCGCGCATCTTCTCGAGCTCGGCCTTCGCCGCGATCACGAGCTCCGACACCCGGAGCCCGTCCGCCTTCGAGCCCATCGTGTTGACCTCGCGGTTCATCTCCTGCAGGAGGAAATCGAGCTTCCGGCCGCACGGCTCCGGGCTCTCCACGATGGCCGCCCAGTGGGCCACGTGGCCGCGAAACCGCGCCAGCTCCTCGCTGATGTCGGATCGCGCCGCCACGCGCACGATTTCCTGGGCGACGGAGGCTTCGTCGGCGTCGATCGTCCGCCGGATGTCGCGCACGCGCTCGGCCAGCCGTGCCTCGACGCCCGCGCGCCCCGCCTCCGCCGCCAGGCCGATCCGCTCCACCAGATCCGCCACCAGGGTGCGGCGCGCCTCGAGATCGCGACCGAGGTGGGCCCCCTCGCGCGTCCGCATGCCGTCCAGCTCGACGAGCGCCTGATTGACGGCCGCCAGGACGCGGCGCGCCATCGCGTCGTCGGCGGCGTCGTCGGCCGCCGCCGCGTGCTCGCGGATCGCAATCGCCTGCGGCACCCGGAGCAAGTCGCCTGGCGCGAGCGGCCCCGTCACCAGGCCGCGCGCCCGCGCCGTCTCGATCGCCGCCGACAGGGCCTCACAGAGGGGCTCGTTGATCTCGACCTCGTATTCGGTCGTCTGGCGCGTCTGGATGCCCACGCTGACCTCCACGCGTCCCCGCGCCGCCCGCCGGGCGACCAGCGCGCGCACGTCGGCTTCGAGCGCGGCCGCGGTCGAGGGCAGGCGCAGCTGCAGGTCGAGGTGGCGATGGTTGAGCGCGCGAATCGTCACCGCGATGCTCGATCCCTCGTCGTCGTGGGTGACGGCGGCAAATCCGGTCATCGACTTGATCACGACGGCACCATCCGGCGCTCCGCCTTGCGGCCCTCGAGCAGCTGCAGCTGATAGAGCGACGCGTACACCCCCCCGCGGGCGAGCAGCTCGTCATGGCGGCCGGTTTCGACGACGCGTCCGCGCTCGAGCACGATGATCGCGTCGGCCCGCCGGATCGTGGACAGCCGGTGCGCGATCACGAACGATGTCCGGTTCAGCATCAGCGTCGCAAGCGCTTCCTGCACGAGCAGCTCCGACTCGGCGTCGAGCGCGGACGTGGCCTCGTCGAGCACCAGAATCGGCGCGTCCTTCAAGAGCGCCCGTGCGATGGCGAGGCGCTGGCGCTGGCCGCCCGACAGCCGCTGGCCCCGCTCGCCGATCGCCGTATCGTATCCGCGCGGGCTTGCGGCGATGAACTCGTGCGCGTGCGCGGCGCGGGCCGCCGCTTCGATCGCGTCCCGCGGCGCGTCCGGCGTGCCGTAGGCGATGTTCCGCGCGATCGTGTCGTCGAAGAGCACCGTATCCTGCGTGACGATGCCCACCTGCCGGCGCAGCGAGGTCAGCGTGACGTCGCGAATGTCCACGCCGTCGATGAGAATGCGCCCGGCGCTCACGTCGTAAAACCGCGGCAGCAGATTCACGAGCGTCGTCTTTCCGGCGCCGCTTCGGCCGACGATGGCCACCATCTGCCCCGCGGCCACGCTGAAGGACACGTCGCGCAGGATTCTGGGCGCGTTGTCCTCGTAGCCGAAGGCCACGTCGCGGAACTCGATGGCACGGCAGAACGGCGCCAGCGGAGCCGCGCCGGGGCGCTCGCGCACCTCGGTGTGGGTATCGAGCATCCCGAAAATCCGCTCGGCCGCGGCGATGGTCTGCTGGAAGTTCGCATTCACCCGGCTGAGCTTCTTGGCCGGCCCGTACATCATCAGCAGCGCCGCCACGAACGACGTGAATTCGCCGGTCGTCAGCCGTCCCGACGCAATCTGCGCGCTGCCGTACCAGATGGCCAGCGCCATGCCGATCCCGCCCAGGACTTCCATGAACGGCGGCAGACTGGCCAGCGCCGCCGTCACTTTCATGTTCGTGCGATAGAGCTGCCACCCCGCGCCGGCGAATTTCGCGCCCTCCTGCGCCTCGCAGCCGAATGCCTTCACGATGCGGTGTCCCGTGAACGCCTCGGCGCTGATGTGCGAAATCGTTTCGAGCGCCTCCTGGCTGCGGCGCGTGGTCCGCCGCACCCGCTGCCCCAGCCGCACCAGGGGATACACCACCAGCGGCGCGCCGGTCATGCAGAGAATGGCCAGCCGGGGATCGTAGTAGAACAGCAGCGCCGCCAGGCCGACGATGGCGAGCGACTCGCGTGCCAGGTCGCCGGCGGTTTCCGACACCGCCTGCTGCACCTGGCCGACGTCGTTCGTGATGCGCGACATCAGCTGGCCGGTCGTGCGCTGCGCGAAGAAGCCGGCCGACTGCCCCAGGATGTGACGGAACAACGCGTTGCGCACGTCCATCACGACGCGCTGGCCGACATCGGCCATGAGGTACGAGGAGATGTAGGACCCGCCGCCCTTGAGCACGTACAGGCCCACGATCGCCCACGCCGTCTGCGTGAGGCGCTGCTGGCTCGGCAGGACGCTGTCGAGAATGGGGCGAATCAGCGCCGCCAGGCCCGCCGAGGCCGCGGCATAGAGCAGCATCGCGGCCACGGCCCACCCAAGGCGGACCCGGTATGGCCGGGCCGAGCGAAAGAGTCGCCGGAGCGGCCCCGTCACACCCGCCTCATCGTCAGCTCCCGTACCCCCCCGGGTGCGCCTGTCGCCACTGCCAGGCCGTCCCGATGATCGTGTCCAGGTCGGAATGGACCGGCGTCCAGCCGAGATCGCGGCGGACGCTGGCCGGCGCGGCGCAGAGCACGGCGGGATCGCCCGATCGGCGGGGGCCCACGCGCCAGGGGACGCGGCGGCCGGTCGTGCGCTCGACGGCCGTGATGACTTCGCGCACCGAGTACGGCCGGCCCGTGCCGAGGTTGTAGGCGGGCGCCGTCAGCGTCTCGAGCGCCTCGAACGCCCGCACGTGCGCATCGGCGAGATTGGTGACGTGGACGAAGTCGCGGACGCAGGTGCCGTCGGGCGTCGCGTAGTCGTCGCCGAACACGTCGAGACGGGTCCCGTTCGCCGCCGCATCGAGCGCGCGCGGAATCAGGTGAATCTCGGGCCGGTGATCTTCGCCGATCTCGCCGTCGGGATCCGCGCCAGCGGCGTTGAAGTAGCGGAGGCTCACCGACCGGATCCCCGCCGCCCGCTCGAGGTGCGGCAGCGCCCGCTCCACCGCGAGCTTCGTGTCACCGTAGCTGTTGATGGGCCGCTGCAGGTGGGATTCCTCGATTGGCGCGTCGCCGGCCTCGCCGTAGGTCGCGCACGTCGACGAAAACACGAACCGCTTGACGCCCTCGGCCGCCATGGCTTCGAGCACGCCGAGGGCGCCGACGACGTTGTTGCGGTAGTAGCGGATTGGCTCGCGCACCGATTCGCCCACGTCGAGCAGGGCGGCGAAGTGCAGGACGCCGGATACCGGGTAGCGCCGCAAGACGGCGCGCACGGCCGAGACGTCGGCGATGTCGCCTTCGATGAGCGGCCCCCAGCGCACGGCCTCCCGGTGGCCGGCCGACAGGTTATCGAAGACGACGACCTCGTACCCCGCCCGGCTCAAGCCCTTCGCAGTGTGGCTGCCGATGTACCCGGCGCCGCCGGTCACGAGGACCCGCCGCGGCTCAGCGCCCAATGGAGAAATACCTGAACCCGAGCGCCTTCATCTGCTCGGGGGAGTAGATGTTGCGGCCGTCGAACACCACCGGCGCCTTGAGCTGCGCGCGGATGCGCCCGAAGTCGGGCTCCCGGAACTCGTTCCATTCCGTGATGATCGCGAGGGCGTCGGCGCCCGCGAGCGCGTCGTAGCTCCGCTCGCAGATCGCCACGCGGTCGCCGAAGATCCGTCGCGCCGCGTGGCCCGCCTGCGGGTCGAAGGCCCGCACCCGGGCGCCTTCCGCGAGGAGTCGATCGACGATCGTCCGCGCGGGGGCTTCCCGCATATCGTCGGTTCGCGGCTTGAACGCGAGGCCCCACAGCGCAATCGTGCGCCCCTCGAGCGACCCGAAGTGCTCCCGCATCTTGTCGACGAGGCGCTCCTTCTGCGCGGCGTTGACCGCCTCGACGGCTTCGAGCGTCTGGAACCGATAGCCGTGGTCGGCCGCCGATCGGATCAGCGCCTTCACGTCCTTCGGGAAGCAGCTTCCGCCATAGCCGACGCCGGGAAACAGAAACGACTTGCCGATGCGCCGATCGGCGCCGATGGCGCGCCGCACCTGGTCGACGTCGGCGCCGACGAGCTCGCAGAGGTTCGCGATCTCGTTCATGAAGGAGATCCGCGAGGCGAGAAGGGCGTTCGCGGCGTACTTGCACAGCTCCGCGCTCGCCGTGTCCATCGTCATGATCGGCGCGCCGGTTCGAGTGAACGGCCGGTACAGCTCCTGCATCACCGCCCCGGCGCGCTGGTCGGGCGCACCGATCACCACTCGATCCGGCTTCAGGAAATCCTCGACCGCCGCGCCCTGCTTCAGGAACTCCGGGTTGCTGACGACGCTGAACTCCTGGGTGGTCTCGCTGGCAATGACGGCCCGGACCCGCTCGGCAGTGCCCACCGGCACGGTGCTCTTGTCGACGACGACCGTGTACTTGGTCATGGCGCGCCCGATGTCGCGCGCCACGGTGAGCACGTGCTGAAGGTCGGCCGACCCATCCTCGTTCTGCGGCGTGCCGACCGCAATGAACACCACGGCCGCCGCCCCGACGGCCGACGGGAGATCGGTCGTGAACGTCAGTCGATCCTCGGTACGGTTGCGCCGAACCAGTTCCTCGAGACCCGGCTCGTAGATCGGCATCCGTCCATCGTTGAGCGTCGCGATCTTCGCGTCGTCCTTGTCGACGCAGGCCACGGTGTTCCCGTTCTCGGCGAGACAGGCGCCCACCACCAGCCCCACGTACCCGGTTCCGACGACGGCGATTTTCATTTCCCAAGAAGATACTGATTGTGAACAACTTACACAAGGGACGGATGTGCTAACGTTCTGAGCCGTGCGCGTCGTCCTCGACTACCGCCCCGCCCTCCGGGCGCCGAGCGGCGTCGGCGAATACACACACGAACTCGTCAAAGCGCTCCTCGAGGTGTTCCCGCCGGCCGACCGAGGATCCGCGCTCGACCTGACGATCTTCTCGAGCTCATGGCGCGATCGCCTGCAGCCGCATGCCGAGCTCGACGGCCTCCGGTCGGTGGATCGCCGCGTGCCGGTCCGCGTCTTGAACGCGGCATGGCACCGCCTGTCATGGCCCCCCGTCGAATGGCTGGCCCCGGGCCGTTACGATGTCGCGCATTCCATGCATCCGCTCCTGATGCCCAGCCGCCGCGCGGCACAGGTCGTCACGATCCACGACCTCGACTTCCTCGCGCACCCCGAACGCACCCGGGCCGAGATTCGACGCGACTATCCCGTGCTGGCGCGCGCCCACGCGCAGCGCGCCGACGCCGTCGTCACCGTCTCGCGTTTCACGGCTCGCCAGGTCGAACGCCTGCTCAACGTGCCCGGCGACCGCATTGCGATCTGTTCGCCGGGCGCGCCCGACTGGCCCCCCCGACGCAGAATGCCGGAGGCCGACGGCTACCTGCTGTTTTTCGGTACGCTCGAGCCCCGCAAGAACGTCGGTGCGCTGCTCGACGCCTATGAGCGCCTGCTGGCGCGTACGCCCCGCCCCCCCGCCCTCGTCCTGGCGGGCATGGCCACGGACGGCGCCCGTCCGTGGCTCGAGCGGATCGAGCGCGCGCCGCTCGTGGGACACGTCCGCGCCGTCGGCTACGTCCGTCCCGAGCGTCGGCGCGCGCTCTACGAAGGGGCACGGGTTCTCGTGCAGCCGTCCTTCGAGGAGGGCTTCGGGCTTCCGGTGCTGGAAGCGATGAAGATCGGCGTGCCCGTCGTCGCGGCCAATCGCGGCGCGCTTCCCGAGCTCGTCGACGATGCGGGCCTGCTCGTCGAACCGGATGGGGAAGCGATTGCCGGCGCGGTGGCGCGGCTGCTCGACGACGAAGCCCTGGCGGCGGCCTGTGCGGCCAAGGGCGAGATGCGCGCCTCCTCGTATCGGTGGCACGACACCGCGCGCGCCCTCTACGCCGTCTGGAAACAGGCGCGGGAGCGGCGCGGCTGATGCGCATCGGCGTCGACGCGCGAGAGCTCGCCGGCCGTCCGACCGGCGCGGGCCGGTATCTGCACGGCCTGCTGGCCGCGTGGGCGGGCGGCTCTCGGGCCGCCGGGCACCAGTTCGTGCTGTACGCGCCGCAGCCGTTCGACATCGGGCTCGATCCTCGGCGCTTTGTCCCGCGCGTCGTGCCCGGGGCGGGCGGCACATGGTGGGAACAGCTGCAACTGCCGCCGGCGACCGCTGCCGACGGACTCGACGTGTTCTTCGCGCCGGCGTATTCGGCGCCGCTCAGGCTGCACGTGCCGTTCGTGGTCGCCATGCACGACGTCTCCTTTGCCGCGCATCCCGAATGGTACCGGGTGCGCGAAGGCGCCCGGCGTCGGTTCCTCGCCCGGGCGAGCGCCCGCCGGGCGTCGGCGGTCGTCACGATCTCCGAGTTTTCGAAACGGGAGATCGAGCAGCAGCTCGGCGTCGCGTCCGAACGTGTGCATGTCGTTCCGCCGGGCATTACGCGGCCGGTGGGGCCCGCGCTCGGCGGCGCGGCCGGCGCGCACGACGAGCCGCGCATCCTTTACGCCGGCTCCATCTTCAACCGGCGGCACGTGCCGGACCTCATCAGGGCCGTGGCACGGCTGGCGCGGCGTCGTCCGCGCGTATCGCTCGACGTCGTCGGGGACAACCGCACCTACCCGCGCCAGCGCCTGGAGACGGTCGTCGCCGCCGAAGGCGCCCGGGCCTTCGTGCGCTGCCGCGCGTACGTGTCGGACGCGGAGCTGGCGAGCCTGTATGCCTCGGCCCGAGCGTTTGCCTTCCTGTCGGAGTACGAGGGACTCGGTCTGACGCCGCTCGAGGCGCTGACAGCCGGGGTGCCGCCGGTGGTGAGCGATACCCCCGTGGCGCGCGAGTCGTGCGGAGAGGCTGCCCTCTACGTGCCGACGGGCGACCTGCCGGCCGCGAGCGCGGCGCTCGAACAGGTCCTCTTCGACGAGGCTCTGCGTGCGCGCCTCCTGGAGGCGGCCCCCCGGGCGCTGGCGGCGTTCGACTGGCCCCGGGCCGCGGACCACACGTTGTCACTGCTCGAGCACGCATGATCGACCTCTCGATCGTCATCGTGAGCTTCAACGCGCGGAGCGACCTGGCGCGCTGCCTGGCGGCGCTCGTTGGGCATCCGCCGCGGGCCACCTCGGAGATCATCGTGGTCGACAACCAGTCGACCGACGACAGTGCCGCGGTGGCGCGCGGCTTCGCCGGCGTCCACGTCATCGACGCGGGCGCAAATCTGGGATTTGCGCGCGGCACGAACCTGGGGATCCGGGCCAGCCGGGGCGCCGCGCTGCTGCTGCTGAACAGCGACACGATCGTGCCGCCCGGCGCGCTCGATCGACTGCTCGGCGAGCTCGACCGCGAGCCGCGCGCGGCGATCGTCGGACCGCGTCTCGTCGACGCGACCGGCAAGGCCGAGCTGTCGTTTGGACGCATGGCCGGGCCGTTCGCCGAGCTCTGGCAGAAATGCCTGATGCGCGCCCATGCCGCCGGGGTGGCGGTCGTGACGGGCCACGTCGAGCGGCTGACGCGGCGCGAGGGGTCGCCCGACTGGGTCAGCGGCGCGTGTCTGCTGGTGCGACGCCCCGACGCCGAGGCGGTGGGCGGCCTAGACGAGCGGTATTTCATGTATCTGGAGGACGTGGACTTCTGCGCGGCCGTCCGGGCGCGCGGAGGGCTCGTGCGGTTTGCGCCGGGCGTCGAGATCGTGCATGCGCGTGGCCGATCCGCGGCCGCCGCGCCGGCCACGGCCGCCGCCGGCTACCGGCAGAGCCGGCTGGCCTTCTACGAGAAACATCGCCCGCGCTGGGTCCCGCTGCTCCGTCTCTATCTTCGGTTGACCGGCCGCGGCCCCCAGTCCCCGGTCCCGAATCCCGAATCCCGAACCCCGAATCCCTAATCCCGAATCCCTGCAGCTATCATTACCCCGGTGCGCATCGGCATTGACGCGCGGAAGCTCCACGACTTCGGCATCGGCACCTACATTCGCAATCTGTTGCGCCAGCTGGCGCAGCTCGACCGACAGACCGAATTCGTGGTGCTCTGCCGCGGCGACGATCGCGCATGGCTGGCGTCGCTCGGCGAGAATTTCCGGGCGGTGCCCGAGTCGTCGGCCCCCTACTCCATTGCCGAGCAGCTGCGCGTACCGCTCGCCCTCAGACGCGAGGGCGTGACGCTGTTCCACGCGCCCCACTATGTGCTGCCGCGGCTCGTGTCCTGCCGGTCGGTCGTCACGATCCACGACTGCATCCATCTGATGTTTCCCCAGTACCTGCCCAACCGTCTGGCGCTCGCCTACGCGCGAACGGCCATCACGACCGCGGCGCACCGGGCCACGCGCATTCTCACGGTCTCGGAAAGCTCGAAGCGGGACATTCTGCGATTCGTCAACGTCGACGCCGGCAAGATCCGGGTCATTCCCAACGCCTACGACTTGCGATTCGGCGAGGCGCCGAGCGAGGAGGACGTCGACCGCGTCCGGGAGCGCTACCAGCTGCACGGCGATTTCGTGCTCTATGCCGGCAACGTCAAGCCGCACAAGAACCTCGAACGGCTGATCGAGGCCTTTGCGCTCACGCGCCAGCGTGGTCTCGACGATGTGCGCCTGATGATCATCGGCGACGACATCTCGAGGTATGCATCGTCGCTGCGGCGCGCGGTCCATCGGCACCACCTGCACCGGCACGTGCGCTTTCTCGGCTTCCTCCCCGAAACGGCGCTCGCCGTGATGTACCGGCTCGCGTCGGTCTTCGCGTTCCCGTCGCTGTACGAGGGCTTCGGGCTGCCGCCGCTCGAGGCCATGGCGAGCGGGACGCCGGTCGTCACGTCGAACGTGTCGGCGCTCCCCGAGGTCGCCGGCGACGCTGCCGTGCTGGTGGACCCGTACGATCCGGTGTCGATTGCCGACGGCCTGACGCGGGTGCTGGGCGACCCCGCGCTGCGGCGCGATCTCGGCGCCCGCGGGATCGCTCGTGCGCAGCACTTCTCCTGGGAGACGTCGGTCCGGCGCGTGCGGGAGATCTACACCGAGGTCGGCGAGTGAAGCTGGCGCTCGTTCACGACTGGCTGACCGGCATGCGCGGCGGCGAGAAGGTGCTCGAGGTGCTGTGCGAGCGCTATCCGGAGGCCGAGCTCTTCACCCTCGTGCATGCGCCGGGCTCGGTCTCGTCCACCATCGAGCGCCGGCTTCGCGGCACGTCATTCGTGCAGCGGCTGCCGTACGCCACGCGGCGCTGGCGGCAGTACCTGCCGCTGCTGCCGCTGGCGACGCGACAGTTCCGCTTCGATCGCTTCGACCTGGTGGTCAGCGTCAGCCACTGCTGCGTGAAGTCGATCCGCCATCCGCCCGAAGTTCGCCACCTCTGCTATTGCCTGACACCGATGCGCTACGCGTGGGATCAGTTCGACGCCTACTTCGGCCCCGGGCGGGTCGGGCCCGTGGCGAGCGGCCTCATGCGGCCGGTCATGGCCGGGCTGGCCACCTGGGATCGGGCGACAGCGGGACGTGCCGATCGCTACGTGGCCATCTCGCGTTACGTTGCCGCTCGGATCCGCCGATACTATAATCGCGAGGCAAGCGTCGTGTATCCGCCTGTCGACACCGATTTCTTCCATCCCGCAGACCGGGCGCCCGAGCGAACGGCACTCGTCGTGTCGGCGCTCGTGCCCTACAAGCGCGTCGACCTCGCCATCGAGGCCTGCCGCCGGCAACGCGTGCCGCTGACCATCGTCGGCCAGGGACCGGATCGGGCGCGCCTCGAGCGGTTCGCCGCGGGCGCCGACGTGACCTTCTCAGGCTGGCTGGCCGACGACGACGTCCGCGCCGCCTACCGGCGCGCCGGCGTGGTGGTGCTGCCCGGAGAGGAAGACTTCGGGATCGTGCCGCTTGAAGCCAACGCGTGCGGCCGTCCGGTGGTCGCCCTCGAACGCGGAGGCGCGCTCGAAACCGTCAGGCCGGGTGTGAGCGGGACGCTGGTGCGCGAGTCGAGCGCCGACGCCTTCGGGGCCGCCATTGCCGCCACGCTCGAGACGGCCTGGAATCCGACCGCCGTCCGCGAACATGCCCTGGCGTTCAGTCGCGCCCGGTTCGGCGACGAGATCGAGGCGCTCGTCCGCGACACGTACGACGCGCCGGAGTCCACGCGATGGTGAAGCGGCACAACCGGCTGCTCGTGGCGTTTCACGTGGCGTCGGACGCCCTGCTGGCCGCCTCCGCCTTCATCGTCGCCTACGTCATCCGCTTCTACACGCCGCTGATTCCCGTCACCAAAGGGGTGCCGCCGTTCCGGCAGTACCCTCATGGTGCTGCCGTTCATCGCGGCGCTCGTGCCGCTCGCGTTTCACCTGCAGAGCCTCTATCGCCTGCGGCGCGGACGCTCGCGCGTCGACGATTTCTTCGCCGTGTTCGTGGGCAGCATTCTCGCGGTGGTGTTCGGCATCGTGGCGACCCTGTACGTCCAGACCTACTTTGCCCCGGCGGCGATCCGCGATCGCGGCGCCCTCGAGGTGTCGCAGTGGGTGTGGGCGATCTTCCTGGTGCTCAACGTCCTGCTGACATTCGCGTCGCGCGAGCTGGTGCGGGAGATTCTCGAGCGGCGGTGGCGCGCCGGCGTCGGCCTGAAACGGATTCTGATCGCCGGGGCCGGTGAGCTGGGCCGCGTGGTCGCCGACAAGATCCTCGAGCACCGCGAGCTCGGCTTTCAGATCGTCGGATTCGTCGACGACCGGGCCGTGGGCGATCACCTCGGCTATCGCGGCCTGCCGCTGCTCGGCACGATCGACGAGGCGTCGGTGATCGCGGCCCGGGAAGCCATCGACCACCTCTACATCGCGCTCCCGCCCGAACAGCACTTGCGCATGCTCGACCTCATCGAGCGCACGAGCCGCGAAATGGTGGATGTGCGCGTCGTCCCCGATCTGCTCCAGGTCCTGGCGCTCCGGGCGCGTCTCGAAGACCTCGACGGCGTGCCCGTGATCAACATCAACGACACGCCGCTGCAGGGATTCAACGCCATCGTCAAGCGCACCATCGACATCGCGATGTCGAGCGCCGCGCTGCTCGTGCTCGCCCTGCCATTGGCCGTGATCGCCGCGCTCGTGAAGCTCACGACCCCGGGGCCCGTGTTCTACCGCCAGGAGCGGATGGGACTCGACGGCAAGCCCTTCATGATTCACAAGTTCCGGTCGATGTTCCACGACGCCGAGCGCGAGACCGGGCCCGTCTGGGCGCGCGAGGACGACCCGAGGCGCACGGCCGTCGGCCGCGTGCTGCGGCGATCGAATATCGACGAGCTGCCGCAACTCTGGAACGTCCTCAAGGGCGAGATGTCCATTGTCGGGCCCCGACCCGAGCGGCCCCTGTTCGTCGCCCAGTTCAAGCACAAGATTCCGCAGTACATGCTGCGGCACAAAGTGAAGGCCGGCATCACCGGGTGGGCGCAGGTGAACGGCTGGCGGGGCAACACGTCGATCGAGAAGCGGATCGAGTACGATCTCTACTACATCGAGAACTGGTCCGTCCGGCTGGATCTGAAGATCATCTGGCTCACGCTCGTGCGAGGTTTCTTCCACAAACACGCGTACTGACCGTCCAGCCCGACTCGAGGCCCCCGTGTCCACTCTCCGCATCGTCATTACCGGAGCCGCCGGATTCATCGGCTCCCATCTCGCGGAAACGCTGCTCGACCACGGGCACGCGATCGTCGGCATCGACAACCTGCTGACCGGCGACACGGCCAACATCGCCCACCTGGCCAATCGCGACTTCACGTTCATCAAGCACGACGTCACCAACTACATCTATATCGAAGGCCCGGTCGACTTCGTCCTGCACTGGGCGAGCCCCGCCAGCCCGATCGACTACCTCGAACTGCCGATCCCGACGCTCAAGGTGGGCGCGCTCGGCACGCACAAGGCGCTCGGCCTCGCCAAAGCCAAGGGCGCGCGTTTCGTGCTGGCCTCCACCTCCGAGGTGTACGGCGATCCCCTCGAGCACCCGCAGAAAGAGACGTACTGGGGCAACGTGAATCCGATCGGGCCGCGCGGCGTCTACGACGAGGCCAAACGGTTCGCGGAAGCGATGACCGTGGCCTATCATCGCTACCACGGCCTCGACACGAAGATCGTGCGGATCTTCAACACGTACGGGCCGCGGATGCGCGTCAACGACGGACGCGCGGTGCCCGCTTTCATTTCACAGGCGCTCCGCAACGAAGACGTCACCGTGTTCGGCGACGGCAGTCAGACCCGGAGCTTCACCTATGTCAGCGATCTCGTGGACGGCATCATCCGGCTGATGCACTCGTCGGCCAACGACCCCGTCAACATCGGCAATCCGCGGGAGATGACGGTCAAGGCCATCGCCGAGACGATCATCCGGATGGCGGGCTCGACGAGCCGCATCGTGTACCGGCCGCTGCCGGTCGACGATCCGAAGGTGCGCCAGCCCGACATCAGCCGCGCGAAGACGCTGTTGAACTGGGAACCGAAGGTGGGACTGGACGAAGGGCTCGTGAAGACGATCGACTACTTCCGCACGAAGGTGTCGTAAGGGGCGCGACACACACAAAAAAAGGCCAGGCGGGCTCCTCGCCCACCTGACCCACCTGACCTAACCTGACCCACCTGACCTAACCTGACCCACCTGACCTAACCTGACCCACCTGACCTAACCTGACCCACCTGACCTAACCTGACCCACCTGACCTAACCTGCCCTGACCCGCGCCTACGCGAGCACCTTGATCACGACGCGACGGTTCTGCGCCCGGCCTTCGCGCGTGTTGTTGGGCGCCACCGGGTTGTCTTCACCGTAGCTGATCGTGTTGATCCGGTGCAGCGGAATCTGGTGCTGCTCGTACAGATACTTCTTGACGGCTTCCGCGCGCTCGAGCCCCAGCTTCTCGTTGTAGGTGGCATCGCCCGTCGCGTCGGTGTAGCCCTCGATCTCGAAGTAGGCGTTCTTGGGATCGGCCTTGAGGGCGGCGACCATCTCGTCGATCTTGGCCTTGGCCTCGTCCGGGAGCAGCGTGTTGTCGAACTTGAAATTCGCTTCGTCGGCGCTGAGCACGACTTCGTAGATCAGCTTCCGGCTGGCGCGATCCACTTCCTCGGCCTTGTCGCCGGCCTGCTTGGCCGCGTTGGCGGCGGAGTCCGCCGCGGACTGCGCACGATTGGCCGACTGCTGCGCCGCCTGCGCATCCTGCTTCACGCCGGCGATCGCGTCTTCGTTCTGGCTGATGCGGTTCTGGTTTTCCTGAACCGATGCCGACAGGGTCTCGACCTTGTCGTCGACGGTCTTGACGTTGCGTTCCACGTAGCCCTTGCTCGCACAGGCGGGCAACCCCAGGCTGACGGTCAGCAACGCGACGGCGGTGGTGATACGCATGAAAGTCTCCTTCTGGTTACTCGGCGAAGAGCCCGCCCTTCCCTTCTCAAATTCCTTGCCAGCCCGAGGCCGGAGCGTTCGGGCTGAATCGGCCCGGTTTCCCACCGATCCTCCCGCCGGCCCCGGTAAGCTTGAGGTCCAACCGCGTAAAACTTTCACAGCGACCGTCCTGCGCTAGAGTGATGACAGGAGCAAACGCCTCGATGCCCCTTTTGGTGCTGATTCTCGCCGCCCTTGCCAGCCCGGGGCAGACGACCGCCCCGCGCGACACCGTGGCCGCGGCGCGCGAACTCTACAACCAGGGCGACTACGATGCGGCGATCGAGGCGGCGACAATCGCCGGCCGCCGTCCCGATCAGGCGGATGCGGCGGCGCTCGTGCTCGCCCGCGCGCGACTCGAGCGGTTCCGCGAGCAGCAGCAGCCGGTCGATCTCCAGGAAGGTCGTACGGCGCTGCAGTTGGTGGATCCGTCGAAGCTGCCGGCGCGCGACCGCCGCGAGTTCATCGTCGGCCTCGCGGAGCTGCAGTTCTTCGACGGACGCTTCGGACCCGCCGCGGAGCTGTTCAACTCGGTGCTCGAGCCGATCGACCGCGAACAGACCGCCGACGGGCACGAGCGTCTGCTCGACTGGTGGGCGACCGCGCTCGATCGCCGCGCGCGCGAGGATCCGGTTCGTCAGTCCGCCTACGCCGACATCCTCGAGCGGATGGAAGGCGAGCTGCGCGCCCACCCGGAATCGGCCGTCGCCGCCTACTGGATTGTCGCGGCCGCGCACGGCGCAGGTGATCCCGCTCGGGCGTGGGATGCGGCCGTCGCCGCGTGGGTGCGCGCGTCGTTGTCCGGCGACAGGGCCGACCGCCTGCGCGCGGACCTCGCGCACTTCGTCGAGGATGTCCTCATCCCGGAACTCGGGCGGGCGGCTCCAGGCCGCCCCGCGCACGACGCGGATCAGCTGCGCCAGCAGTGGGAGGCGATCACCGGCGGGTGGACGCCGCCCGGGTAGGCCCGAGCCTCGACGCCAACCGCGCGGGCGATCAGCTCTTGGGAAGGACCGCCGCCAGCGCGGCAGCCTTGTCGGCGAGCTGGCCTGCGTAGGCCACGTTCCGATCCGCCAGCGCGCTCTCGGACTGTTGAATGAAGCGCCGCGCGGTGTCGTACTGCGTCCGGCCATCGGTGCCGAGCGATGCATAGTTCACCCGACCCAGATCGCGCGTCGCCTGATCGAGCACCGTGCGTACGCGTCTGATGGCCGCATCGACGTCCGGAGTGGTCTGGAGCGTGGGCGCCGGCACGGGTGCCGTCGTGTCGGGCGCCGGCGCCGGCGGCTCGGCCGCGGCGGCGGGCGGCGCGGGCGCGGGCGGCCGCTCGCGCGGCGGTGGCTCGGGCTCGGTGGACGGCGGCGGTGTCGGCAGCACAGCGGGAGACGTCGGCTCGATCGGCGTCGGCGTGGGCGTCGGCGGAGGCACCTCGTGCGGCGGTGCCGACGGCGCGGCGAGCGCAGGCCCCGGCACGGGCGCCCGCGCGTGGACGAGCGCGCATCCCGCCACGCTGCCCGTCAGCAGCACGAGCGCGGCGATTCGACCGGGTCCCCGCATCCAGCCCATTATGAACCTTCCCTGATGCGGAGACGATACGCCGATCAGGCCTGCGGCAGCAGGACGCGAAACGTCGTCCCCCGCCCCAGCGTCGATTGCACCTCGATCTCGCCGTCGTGCAGGTGGACGGCCCGGAACACCATCGAGAGGCCGATGCCGCTGCCGCCCTCCTTCGTGGTGTAGTAGAGGTCGAAAATCCGGCCAAGATCCTCGGCGGCGATCCCGACCCCGGTGTCCTCGAACAGCACCTCGACGTAGCGGCCCCAGGCCGGCGCCGCCGAGATGCGGAGCGTCCCGCCCCTGGGCATGGCCTGGCACGCGTTGAGCGCCAGGTTCAGGAAGGCCTGTTCGAGCTGCGTCTGATCGGCGACGACCTCCGGCACGTCGTCCGGACACTGGAGGCGCACCTCCACGCCGCGCGCGACAGCCTCGGCCTCCACGATCGGCAGGACGGCCGCCAGCACGCGGGAGACGGGCGTCGGCTCGAGATTCAGCTGCTCGGGCCTGATGAACTTCAGGAAGCCCTGGACGACCTGCGCGAGCCGCTGGATCTGGCCGGTGATCACCGTCGCCCGCTCCTGGAGGGGCTGATCCGCGCCGCCCTGCTCGGCCAGTTCCTCCCGGAACAGCTCGAGCTGAATCGCCGTCGCATTCAGGCGATTCTTCATCTCGTGCGCCAGGCCGGCGGCGAGCCGCCCGAAGGTGGCCACCCGTCGCGAGGAGTTCAGGTCGGAACGCACCTGGCGGAGGCGTTCGACGTCTCGCGTCACCAGCAGCACGGCCATGGGCCTCGAACCCGCTCGCGGTCCCTCGACGAGCTCGCATCGGATGGCCTGCTCGATGCTCATGTCGGCGTCCTGCCCGGGTCGCGCGACGCGGACGACCGCCGGACCCCGGCGCGCCGGGACGCCGCTCAGCCGCGCCTCCACGAGCGTCCGGTACGGGTGTCCCTCCGGCAGCAGGTCGTCGACGCGACGGCCCTCTGCCTCCCCGGGCAGGAGCCGCTCGACGTCGGCCGACGCGTACCGCAACACGCCATCGCCATCGAAGACCGCGATACCGTCCTCCAGCCAGGTCGTGACGGGTTCCAGGGCCGCCTCGGCGCCGCCGGACCGTCCGGCGAGCAGCCGCGCGCTGGCCTCGCTCAGCGATTCGCCCAGCTCGCCGAATTCGTCCCGGGGCAGCGCGCGCGACAGGCCGAAGTCGCGTTCGCCGAAGCGCGAGAGACTCTCACGAATGAGGTGAATCGGTCGCAGCAGCAGCTGCGCCAGCAGCACGGCGACGATGCTCGACGCCGCGATCGCGACCGCCATCGTCACGAGCGCGGGCCGCATGGCCTGCGTCACCTCCTGGCGGATGAGCAGAGTGGACACGCCGATCCGGATCGATCCGAACTCCTGGCTCCCGACCTGCTCGGCCCCCGCGCCCAGCCGCTGCAGGAACAGCGGCTGCCGCACTTCGAGCGTCCGGCCTTCGTCGGAGTAGACCGTACGAAGCTGTTGGAAGAAGCCGCGGTCGAGCAGCGCGGCGAGCTCCCCGTGCTCGGGCAGGGGCTGCCCGACCTGCTCGGCGTCGCTGTGGGCCACGGCGACGCCTTGCGGGTTGGCGATCGCCGCATAGGTCATGTTCGGATCGTAGGCGCTCGTCTCGAGAATCGACTGCATGCCCTGGTCGGCGCCGAGGGCGGCGTAGGGATCCGGCCCGCCGACGAGCGCGTTGGCGCGCTGGAGAATGGCGCTGGCGAGCAGCTGGCCGCGCGCCTGGCTTTCTTCGAGACGCACGCGCATGAGCGCCGACAGATACACGGCGCTCAGCGCCACGGCGGCCAGACTCACGATGGAGGTGACACCCGCGACCTGTTTGGCCTTGATCGACAGGCGCATGGGAAAGGGCTAACCCGCGTCGACGGTGGCGTCGGCTTTCATGCGATTCAGCTTATTGTGCAGCGTTTTGACGCTGATGCCGAGCATCTCCGCGGCCTGGGTCTTGTTGCCCTTGGTGTGGTCGAGCGTCAGCACGATGAGCGCCCGCTCGGCCTCGTCCACCGTGGTCCCGGGCGCCAGCATCGACTTGCTCGCCGTCTGCCGCTCGTACCCGCCGAGCGGCGGCAGGTCGTGGAGGCCGATCATCGGCCCCTTCGCCACGATGGTCGCGCGCTCGATGACGTTGCGCAGCTCGCGCACGTTGCCCGGCCACGTGTAGTCCTCGAAGACGCGCATGACCGTCGGGTCGGCGCCCGTCACCGGGCGATTGTTGCGCGCGCTGAACTCGTCGACGAACGCCTGGACGAGCGCCGGCAGATCGCTCTTGCGGCGCCGAAGGGGCGGCAGGCGGATCTCGAAGACGTTCAGCCGGTAGTACAAATCCTCCCGCAGCCGGCCGTCCGATACGGCGGCAGACGGATCCGCATTGGTCGCCGCGACGACGCGGATGTCGACGGGTCGCTCCTGCGTGCCCCCGAGCCGGCGCACCGTGCGCTCCTGCAGCACGCGCAGCAGCTTGGCCTGCGTGCCCGACGCCATCTCGGCCACTTCGTCGAGAAACAACGTCCCGCGATCGGCCAGCTCGAAACAGCCCTGGCGGCGCTCGAACGCGCCGGTGAACGCGCCCTTTTCGTGCCCGAAGAGCTCCGACTCGAGCAGCGTGTCGGGAATCGCGGCGCAATTGATGGGCACGTACGGGAACGCCGCGCGCGGACTCAGACGATGGACGGTCTGCGCCACGAGCTCCTTGCCGGTACCCGACTCCCCAACGACCAGGATCGATGCGCTCGTCGGCGCCGCCTGTTCGATCGTGTGGTACACCTGCTGCATTTCGGGACTGCCGCCGATCATCGGTCCGAACGCGCCCCGCTCGCGCAACTGGCGCCGCAGCGCCCGGACTTCGCGCAGCGTCTCCTGACGCTCGGCGATCTTGTCGAGCATCACCCGCAGCCGATGGAGATCCACCGGCTTGGTGAGGTAGTCGTACGCGCCCTCCTTGATGGCCTCCACGGCCGTCTCCACGGTGCCCTGGGCGGTCAGAATCACCGTCGTGATCTCGTCGCCCTGCTCGCGCAGCCGCCGCAGCAGCTCGAGGCCGCCCATTCGCGGCATCACGAGATCCGTCAGGACAATCCCGGGGCCAAAGGCCGGCGCCTTGTGCAGCGCCTCTTCGCCGTCGCCGGCGGTTTCGACGACGAATCCCCACTTCGTCACGAGCTGCTGCAGCCCCACCCGTGCCGTCGCGTCGTCCTCGACGATCAGGAGGCGCTCGGGGCGCCGCTCGGTTGTTTCGGATTTCTGCATCCCGTGTCACCCGACCTTTGCCAGGGCTCGAGGAAATCGTACCGGGCCGGTGCAACCCCGACGCGCGTGAGGGCGTGCAACGGCGGGCCCGGCGAGCTCAGGAGCTGGCAGAGCCCTTGCTCAGCTTCCCACGATGCGACCGAGCGCACTGCGCGACGCCTTACTGCTGGAACACGTACCCCACGCCGAACTTGACGCTCGGACTGTCGGCGAATCCGACCTTCAACTCGGTGAAGAAGCCCCGTTGGTGCTGCACGCCCAGCAGGATGTTGAAGCCGCCCTGGGCATTGGTGTCGCCGTGCGCGCGATAGAGATTCAGCGCCGGGCCCGCTCCCACATACGGCTGCCAGACGCTGCGCCGCAGGTCCAGTTTGTAGGCGAATTCGAAGTTCAGCGCCGTCGTCGTGACGTTGTCGCCTACGCCCAGCTCGAGGTTCGGCCGAAACCACAGGTTGTCGGCAACGGGACCCAGTTCCGTGTGGAGCCCGGCGTAGAACTGGTCGGGATCGCCGCTCACGCCGGCTCGAACGCCCACCGTTTGGGCAGCGACCGGGGCGGCCAGGGACAGCCCAATTGCTACCGAAAGCACACATGTCCAAGCAGATAGGGTTCTCATGTCCGCACCAGGCCAGCAAGACCCGGACCATCGGCGGTTCCCGTAACATGTTGACTCCTGAGTGGGAAGAAAGCTCCCACAGGGAAAATTCTACACGGTTAAACAGGAGTGTGCGCGTGATGAAGACAACAGTGATTGCAGGCGTCATGGCGTTGTTCGCACTGGCGGCTCCGGCGGCAAGGGCCCAGGGCTTCCTCGTGCCGTACATCGGCGCCAATTTTGGCGGGGACTCCGGATGCCAGCGCCTGTCGGATTGCGAGGAAAAGACGCTCAACTTCGGGCTCGCCCTCGGCTCCCAGGCGGGCATCGGGGGATTCGAGGAGGACATCGGCTACGCCCGCGACTTCTTCGGGAATACGCCTGATGGCGGCAGCAGCGTGCTGGTCCTGATGAGCAACCTCATTTTCGGCGTTCCGGTCGGTCCTGTCCGGCCGTACGTCGTGGGCGGTCTGGGCCTGATCAAGTCGCACGTCGACTTCGACGTGTCCAGCATCGTCTCCACCGACGACAACAACTTCGGCTACGACCTCGGGGCAGGCGTCAAGGTCGGGGCCTCCCGTCTCGGCATCCGCGGCGACGTGCGGCGATTCAAGACGTTCGGCGACGTCTCGTTGGGCGGCCTGCCGATCAGCGGCGAGTCGCTCAGGTTCTGGCGTGCGACGGCGGGCCTGTATCTGGGCTTCTAGGCCGGGGCCTCGCGCTCAGCGCGTGAGTTTCCGGTACTTGATCCGGTGGGGCTGGTCGGCGGCGGCGCCCAGTCGTCGCTTCCGATCGGCCTCGTAGTCCTGGTAGTTGCCTTCGAACCACACCACCTGGCTGTCGCCCTCGAAGGCGAGCATGTGCGTCGCGATCCGATCGAGGAACCAGCGATCGTGGCTGATCACGACGACGCACCCGGCAAAGTTCACGAGGGCCTCTTCGAGCGCGCGCAGGGTGTCGACGTCGAGGTCGTTGGTTGGTTCGTCGAGCAGCAGCAGGTTGCTGCCGCGGCGCAGCAGCTTCGCCAGATGCACACGGTTCCGCTCGCCGCCCGAGAGCGTGCCCACCTTCCGCTGCTGCGCGGCGCCCTTGAAGTTGAACCACGACACGTACGCCCGAGAGGCCACCTTCCGCTTCCCGAGCTCGATCTCGTCCTGCCCTCCCGAGATCTCGTCCCACACCGTCTTCGCATCGTCGAGCGACTCGCGACTCTGGTCGACGTACCCGATCGTCACCGTCTCACCGATCCGGAGCGATCCATCGTCAGGGCGGTCCTGCCCGGTGATCATCCGGAACAGCGTCGTCTTGCCGGCGCCGTTCGGGCCGATCACGCCGACGATCCCGCCGCGGGGCAGCGTGAAGTTCAGGTCCTCGATCAGCAGATTGTCGCCATAGCCTTTTCTCAATCCTCGGGCTTCGACGACGACGTCGCCGAGGCGCGGACCCGGCGCGACGTAGATTTCACTCGATTCGATGCGCTGGCCGGTGTCCTCGCGCAGCAGGTCCTCGTAGGCATTCAGGCGGGCCTTGCCTTTCGCCTGACGCGCCCGCGGCGACATCCGGATCCACTCGAGCTCGCGGTCGAGCGTGCGCTGCCGGCGCGACTCGGCTTTCTCCTCGAGCGCGAGCCGCTGCTGCTTCTGCTCGAGCCAGGACGAGTAGTTGCCCTCCCAGGGGATGCCGCGCCCGCGGTCGAGCTCGAGAATCCAGCCAGCCACGTTGTCGAGAAAGTAGCGATCGTGCGTGACGGCGACGACCGTTCCCTGATAGTCCTTCAGGTGCCGCTCGAGCCAGGCGACCGACTCCGCGTCGAGGTGGTTGGTGGGCTCGTCGAGCAGGAGCAGATCCGGCGCCTGGAGGAGGAGGCGGCACAGGGCGACGCGGCGGCGCTCGCCGCCAGAGAGCGTGGTCACATCGGCATCGGGCGGCGGCAGCCGGAGCGCGTCCATGGCGAGCTCGAGGCGAGAATCGAGATCCCAGGCATCGGCCGCGTCGATCCTGTCCTGGACGCGGGCCTGCTCATCGAGCACCTTCTCGAGTTCGTCGGGCGACAAATCCTCGCCGAGCCGCGCGTTCACCTCGTCGTAGCGGGCGAGGAGCGCCTTGAGCGGTGCGACGCCCTCCTCGACGTTGCCGAGCACCGTCTTCGACGCGTCGAGACGCGGCTCCTGGTGGAGAAAGCCCACTGAGAGGCCTGCCGCGGGGAACGCCTCGCCGATGAAGCGGCGATCCTCGCCAGCCATGATGCGGAGGAGCGAGCTCTTCCCTGCCCCATTCAACCCGAGCACGCCGATCTTGGCGCCGGGCAGAAACGACAGCCAGATATCGTCGAGGACCTTCAGATCGGGAGGATGGACCTTCCCGAGCCCTTTCATCGTGTACACGAACTGTGGCATGTGTGAAATACGTAAATGTTTGTTAATGGTGTAAACGAAATCCGATGACCCGGCCTATTCCGGTTCAAGCGCTATGGCCGGCGGCCCCGACCGTTCATTATCGCATTCCGTTACGGCCGACGGGGTCGAGGGGAAGCGGGTGCGTCGGATTCTGCACGTCGACATGGACGCGTTCTACGCCTCCGTCGAGCAGCGGGATCGGCCCGCCCTGCGCGGCCGGCCGGTGGCGGTCGGTGGCGACGCCACGAGGCGCGGAGTGGTGGCGGCGGCCAGCTATGAAGCGCGCGCGTTCGGGGTGCGGTCCGCCATGCCGATGGCGCGCGCGGTGCGTCTCTGCCCCGGCCTGGCGATCGTGCCGCCCGATTTCACGCGGTACCGCGCCGTGTCGCAGGTCGTGTTCGGCATCTTTCGGGAGGTCACCGCGCTGGTCGAACCGCTCTCGCTCGACGAAGCCTTTCTCGACGTGACGGACAACGCCTGGGGCGAGCCGCTCGCCACGACCGTGGCGCGCGAGTTGAAGGCGCGCATCTTTGCGACGACCGGCCTCACCGCGTCGGCCGGGGTGGCGCCCAACAAGTTCCTGGCCAAGATCGCATCGGGCTGGAAGAAGCCCGATGGCCTCACCGTGATCAGCCCCGACCGCATCGAGCCGTTTCTCCAGCACCTGCCGGTCGATGCCCTGTGGGGGGTCGGTCCAGTCACCGCCCGGAAGCTCCGCGCGCGTGGAATCAGCCGCCTCGTGGACGTGCGCCGGGCCGATCCCCAGGTGCTGCGCCATACGGTCGGCAGCTTCTCCGAGACGCTGCGGCGGCTCGCCGACGGCGTCGACGAGCGCCCCGTGGTGGCGGATCGCGAAGTGAAGTCCTCCGGTTCGGAAAATACCTATCCGGAAGATCTCGTCGACCTGCCGACGATCCGCGCGGAGGTGGCGGGCATGGCGGCCCATGCGGTCGGCTGGCTGTCGCGCAAGCGCCTCGTCGCACGGACGGTGACCCTCAAAGTGCGGTACGACGACTTCACGACCATCACCCGCAGCCACACGGCGCGGCCGACGCGGGCGGCCGACGACCTTCAGGCTCGAGCCGTCCAGTTGCTCGAGCGGACCGACGCCGGACGGCGCCCGGTGCGCCTGCTGGGCGTCAGCGTCCACAATCTGTCCCGGGAGGCCGAACCGGCCGACCGCGACCACCTTCCCTTTCCGTCGCCCGACGAGACCGGACCATGCGCATGACTACCGTCGACACGTGGAATCCCGAGCAGTACGCCCGGTTCCAGCGGGAACGTGAGCAGCCTTTCATCGACCTGCTCGAGATGGTGCGCCCGATGCCCGACATGCGTGTCGTGGATCTCGGGTGCGGCTCCGGCCGTCTCACACGCCTGCTCCACGCGCACCTGCACGCCCGCGACACGATTGGCATCGACCAATCGCCGCGCATGATCGCCGCCGCCGAGCACGATCCACGCCCGGCGGGCCTCCAGTTCCAGCAGGCCAGCATCGAGGCGTTCAACGCCAACGGCGAGTTCGATCTCGTCGCCTCCAACAGCGCCCTGCACTGGGTCCCGCGCCATGAGGAGCTGATCCCGCGCCTGACGCGGGCCCTCAAGCCTGGCGGGCAGCTGGTCTTTCAGATCCCTGCCATGCACACGCACGTGTCGCATACCGTCGCGGCCGAGATCGCCGCCGGCGAGCCCTACGCGACCGCGCTCGGCGGCTGGCGCATGGAGGCCTCGATTCTCGAACCCGATCAGTATGCGACGCTCCTCGACAAGTGCGGCTTCAACCATCCCCACGTGCGGATGGTCGTCTATCCACATGTGCTCGCCGGACCCGAGCAGGTGGTCGACTGGATGAAGGGCACCCTGCTCACGGCGTACCGAGGCGCGGATGC
This sequence comes from uncultured Acidobacteriota bacterium, assembly GCA_963837345.1. Classification (GTDB taxonomy): domain Bacteria; phylum Acidobacteriota; class Vicinamibacteria; order Vicinamibacterales; family CAVVIG01; genus CAWIMX01. The sequence goes on along the minus strand of CAWIMX010000002.1, from coordinate 751,837 downwards.
CCGCGGAACTCTTCGGAGACTTCGTGCGCGACTATCAGGCGAGGCTGCTGCCCGCGCTGGATCGCGAGCGGCCGTTCTTCTTCCCCTTCAAGCGAATCCTCTGCTGGGGACGGAGTGCATTCTGAATGGAACGATGGAACGATGGAACGATGGAACGATAGAACGATGGAACGATGGGACGATGGGACGATGGGAGGATGGGCGCCTACTTCTCGATCCTGATCGTCCTGAGCTCGATCCGCGAGACCGGGGTTTCCCCGTTCCTCGGCACGGCTTCGATTCGCGCCACGGCGTCCATGCCGTCGACGACACGCCCGAACGCCGTATAGACGCCGTCGAGGGCGGGCGCGTCGCCGATGACGATGAAGAACGACGACGTGGCGCTGTCGGGCGCGTCGCCCCGGGCCATCGACACCGTGCCTCTGACGTGCGGCGTGTCGTTGAATTCGGGCGCGAGGTTGTGCACGAGGGCCTGCTGCTTCTCGGTCAAAGGCGCGCTGCGCGTGTTGAGCGCCCCGGTCTGAATCACAAACCCCGGCGCGACGCGGTGAAACGCCATGCCGTTGTACACGCCGGCGGCCGCAAGGCGCATGAACTGGCGGACGGTTTCGGGCGCCTTGTCCACGAGGAACCCGATCGTGATCGGCCCCTCGCTCGTGTCCAGCACGGCGTGATATGCGCCGAGCGCGGCAGGCGTCTCGCTGACGAACGGCTCCTCGGGCGTGTCTCGAATGGTCACGTGACGGATCTCGACGCGCTCGGTGGCCACGCCCGAGGCGTCGACGGGCGTTTCCGAGATCGCCTGCACCACCTCGAGGCCCTCGGACACGTGGCCGAAGACGGTGTATTGGCCATCCAGCCCGGGTTGATCCGCGGTGACAATGAAGAACTGCGCTCCGGCGCTGTCCGGCCTGCCCGGCACCAGCACCGCCGCCACCGATCCGCGCGTCATCCTGGCCGCCCGCGGCTCGGCCTTCACCATGTTCAGTCCGCCGGTGCCGTAGCGATCGCGGTTGGCCGGATCCGCGGACAGCGGATCGCCGCCCTGCACCATGCCGTACCGGACCATGCGATGAAACGTCGTGTGGTCGTAGCCGCCCGATTCGGCAATCGACGTGAAGTAGGCGACCTGGTTGGGCGCCGCGTCGGGCGCCAGGTCGATGACGAACGTGCCGCGATCGGTGTCGACGACGGCCTGCCGCGGCGTCTGCGCCGCGGCCGGCGCGACCAAGCCCAGCATCACGACAAACGGAACGACGTGTCGCATGGCCTGGCTCGCCTCGCTGCCGCGCCCGCTCACCCCTGCGTCTCCAGCAGGCGTCGCGCGTGCCAGATGTAGTGCAGACCCGAGGCGAGCGTGATCGCCAGCGAAGCGTCCACCAGCACCTCGACGATCGGAGAAGCCCGCCGCAGGTAGTTGAAGAACATGGCGGCGGCTGCCGTCGCGATGTAGGTCGCCGTCGCGATCTTGCCGAGCAGCGACGGCTGGAAGGTGCGGCGCCCGATCGCCAGGTTCACGATCGCCACGGTGAGCACGATGCCCACGTCCCGGGAAATCACGAGGATCGTGAGCCAGAGCGGCAGGCGATTCGCCAGATCGAGATTGGGCAGCGTGAGCACCACGAACGTGCTCACGAGGAGGAGCTTGTCGGCCATCGGGTCGAGCCAGGCCCCCAGACTGGTGCGTTGGCCGGCCCGTCGGGCCAGCAGGCCATCGAGGGCGTCGGTGACGCCCGCCGTTACGAACACGCCGAGCGCCCAGCCGAGCCGCCCGTACACCACGAGAATCACGAACGCCGGAATGAGGAGCATCCGGAGCAGCGTGAGCTGATTGGCCGGGGTGAGCGCCGTCACCGTGGCGTCCGACCGGCCACCTGCGACTCGGCGGCGGCCAGGGCCTGCAGGCGATCGACGGCCTGCACGACGTCGGCGCCGCTGACCGGGTCGGAGGGCCGGAATGCCCCGTCGGCGTCGGCGCTCATGACGCCCGCCGCCACCGCCGTGGACGCCGCGCTGTAGGCGAGATGCCCGGGGGCGATGTCGCTGAACCGGACGCGGGCCTCCTGCCAGGCGCGCGCCGCGCCGTTGGTCCGCCCGATCTGTGCGATGAGCCGCCCCACGACCAGCGCGAGATCGCTCCGGCGGAGCGCAGCGCGCGGCTGGAACGTGTGGTTCGCATACGGTTCCATGAGGCCCGCATTCGCGACCGCGAGAATCCAGGTGCCGGCCCAGTGTCCGGCCACATCCGTGATCACGCCCGGGTTCCCGGCCGGCGCGGCCTGGACCACCGGGGCGAGCCGCACGCCGATCAGGGCCGCCAGATCCGCGCGCGTGGCCTGGGGCCGGCTCGCAATCTCCTGATATTCGAGGGGCAGACGCTCGAACCGGCTCCGCGCCTGGACCGCGTCCCGACGCTCGACGATTGTCTGATCGCCCGGGTCGAGCGCCATCGCGTCGGCGTACGCCTGCTCGGCTCCTTCCAGATCGCCCCGCGCTTCGAGCAGCCGTCCAATCTCCGCGTGGGCCTGGGCGTCGCCGGGGTCGAGTTCCACGGCCCGATCCAGGTGCTGCCGGGCGCGATCCATGTCTCCCGCCTGGCGCTCGATGCTGCCGAGCTCCCGATACAGGTATCCGCTCTCGGGCGACGCGGCCAGCGCGTTGGTGTAGGCGGCACGCGCCTCGTCGAGATCGCCCGACGCCTGCGCCCGTCGCGCCCGCGCCAGCTCCGACTGCAGGCTCTGGAATCGCAACACCTGCACCTGACGCCTCAGGTCGGTCATCGACCCATCCACCGCCAGCGCTGCCTCGAAGGCGGCGATCGCGTCGGCGGTTCGATCGAGTGCGACCAGCGTCTGGCCCCGGCCGACGAGGGCGGGCAGGTACGCCGACGACACCTCGAGCGCACGGTCGAACTGCATGAGTGCGGCCGGGGCATCGCGGCGCGCCAGCGCAATCCATCCGGCCGCCGCATCCGCCGGATAGAACGCCGGCTCGGTCTTGAGCGCCGCCGACACTTCCCGGTCGGCGTTGCGAAGATCGCCCGCCTGCAGGAACACCCAGGCCCGATCGACCCGCTCGGCGGCGGGCGCGTCGGCCAGAGCGGCGGGAACCGCGGGTCTCGTGAACTCGGGATACCGCGGCGCGGAGACGTCGGGGAGCGGCACCAGCTTCGGCGCACAGGCCGCTGCCATCGCCGCCACCATCGCCGCCGCCATCAGCTCACGCGCGCGCATGTCGAAAATTCTACCTCGCCGCGGGTCCGAGGCGATCGAGGAGACGCCGCGGAACATCGGCGACGATCGACACGATGCCGTCGCGGCTCTCGTGGGAGACGACGTGGGCGTGGCGGTAGAGGCCGGCGAGCCGTGCCCGATCGCCCTCGCTCGCCGGGTCGAACGTCCACGCGACGCGCCGGACGTCGAGCGCCAGACGCGACGTCACGGTGTCGATGAGCTCGCCCACACCTTCGCCGTCGAGCGCCGAGACGTAGAGGGCCGAGGGATCGACCAGCTGGAGCCGACGCCGCTCGTCGGGCGTCAGGCGATCGATCTTGTTGAACACCTCGACGAGCGGCACCTCCACCGCCCCGACCTCGTCCAGCACCTGGCGAACAGCCGCGGCGCGCCGCTCGCGGTCGGGTGCCGCCGCGTCGATCACGTGCAGGATCAGGTCGGCGTCAGCGACCTCTTCGAGCGTGGCGCGAAACGCCGCGACCAGGGCGTGCGGCAGGCGATCGATGAAGCCCACGGTGTCCGACACCAGCAGCTCGCGGCGATCGGGCAGACGCACCTGGCGCACGAGGGGATCGAGGGTGACGAACAAGGCGTCCGAAGCCACCGCGTCCGCGCGCGTCAGCCGGTTGAAGAGCGTGGTCTTGCCGGCGTTGGTATAGCCGACCAGAGCGACGGTCGGCACCGAGGCCCTGTGCCGCCGCTCGCGAAGCTGGGCGCGGCGGCGCCGCACGCCGTCGATGTCCTCGGTGACGGCGTGAATGCGCGTCCGGATCCGGCGCCGATCGGTCTCGAGCTTCGTCTCGCCGGGCCCTCGTGTGCCGATGCCGCCGCCGAGGCGCGACAGCGCCAGGCCCGCCCCCACCAGGCGCGGCAGCAGATATCGCAGCTGGGCGAGCTCGACCTGCAGCTTGCCTTCACGGGTGCGCGCCCGCCGCGCGAAGATGTCGAGGATGAGCTGCGTGCGATCGATGATCTTCAGGCCGACGGCCTTTTCGATCTCGCGCAGCTGCGCCGGCGAGAGCTCGTGGTCGAACACCACCAGATCGGCGTTCGTCTCGGCCGCCGATACCGCGAGCGTGGCGAGCTTCCCGGAGCCGAGAAACGTGGCCGAGTCGGGCTTCGGCCGATCCTGGAGCACGCGCAGCACCACGGTCCCGCCCGCCGCGTCGACGAGGGCCGCCAGTTCGTCGAGCGATCGCTCCGCGTCCAGGCGGCGCGTGCGGCCACCGGCGAGGCCGACGATGGCCGCGCGCTCGCGGCGCGCTAGCGGCCGGCTGCGCACGTCCGGACCTCGTCCCACGCTATCGCTCCCGCGCGCACGAGCCGCGCCTCGTCGCCGGACACGTCGACGATCGTCGACGCCGGCCCTCCCGGCGTCGGACCGGCGTCGAGCAACAGATCGATCCGCCCGTCCATCGCCCGTGCCACCTCGTCGGGATCCGCGGTCGCCGGCTGGCCGCTGCGATTCGCGCTCGTCGCCGTCAGGATGCGGCCGGCCTGGCGGCAGAGCGCGCGCGCGACGTCGTGCGCCGGCACCCGGACCCCGACGCGCCCTGTGCCCGCGCTGACGCCCGGAGCGAGGGCGGCGGCGACGGGCACCAGCAGCGTGAGCGGCCCCGGCCAATAGCGGGCCGCCAGGCGCCGGGCCCGTGGGGCGAGCGCGCCCAGCCACCGCGCCACCTGGGCTTCATCGGCCGCCACGAGCGGGATCGGGCGATCTTCGGGCCGACCTTTGGCCTCGAACACGCGCGCGACGGCCGCGGCGTCGAAGGGATCGGCGGCGAGGCCGTAGAGCGTATCCGTGGGCATCGCCACGACGCCGCCGGCCCTGACGACGGCCGCCGCCTGCGCCACCGCCGGATCGATCGCGGCGGGATTCACCTTGGCGCGGATCATGGGCCGGGGGGTGGCTCAGAAATGAATGCGCACGTCCTTGTCGGGCGCGACGTTGATGCTGTCGATGAACCGGACGCGGCGGGGATTGTTCTGCATGATGACGGAACTGGTGCGGATGCCGTCGCCGAAGAAGCGGACGCCGCGCATCAGCGTGCCGTCGGTCACGCCGGTTGCGGCGAAGATCAGGTTGCGACCAGGCGCCAGATCCTCCGAGCGGTAGATCCTCTTGAAGTCGGTGATGCCCATCAGCCGGCAGCGTTCTTCGTGCTCGGGCTTGTTCACGACCAGCCGGGCGAAAATCTCGCCGTTCAGGCAGCGCATGGCGGCGGCCGTGAGCACGCCTTCGGGAGCGCCGCCCGTGCCCATCACCGCATGCACGCCGCTGCCCACGACGGCCGCGGCGATCCCCGCCGACAGATCGCCGTCGCCGATCAGCCGGATGCGGGCGCCGCTCGCCCGGATGTCGGCGATGAGCTGGTCGTGCCGGGGGCGATCGAGGACGATCACCACGAGGTCTTCCACCGATCGCCCCAGACAGCGGGCGATGGCGGTCAGGTTTTCGTGGACGGGCGCGTCCAGGCTCACGTCGTTCTTGGAACTGGGGCCGACGACGAGCTTCTCCATGTAGAGGTCGGGCGCATGGAGCAGCCCGCCACGTTCGGCGGCGGCGAGCACGGCGATGGCGTTGGGCGCCCCGGTGGCGCACAGATTCGTCCCTTCCAGCGGATCGACGGCAATGTCGATCTCCTTGAAGCGCGTCGGGCGCGGCCCCTCGATCTCCTTGGCGTGCACGAGACCGACTTTTTCGCCGATGTACAGCATCGGCGCCTCGTCGCGTTCGCCTTCGCCGATGACGATCACGCCGTCGATCGGCACCGTGTCGAGCACGCGCCGCATCGCTTCGACGGCCACGTGATCGGACTTGTGGCGGTCGCCCTGTCCCATGGTGTGCGCGCAGGCGATCGCGGCCTGCTCGACCACGCGGAGAAAGTCGAGCGAGAGTTCAGCGTCCATACGAAGGTTTCACCACATCCTGGTGCGGGGGCAGCTCGCATCGCGTCGGCCGGTCCACGCGGTAGCCCAGCAGATAGTCGGCCTGCATCACCTTGTGAATCTCGCGCGTCCCTTCGTAGATGACCGCGCCCTTGCAGTTGCGATAGAAGCGGCCCGCCGGATACTCGTCGGAATAGCCGTTGGCGCCGTGGATCTGCACGCAGTCCGCCGCGGCGCGCTCCGAGGCCACCGTCGCGAACCACTTGGCGAGCCCCGTCTCGCGCGTGCAGCGCCGCCCGAGATTCTTGAGCCAGCCGGACCGCAGCCACAGCAGGCGCGCGCCCTGATAGTCGGATTCCATCTGCGCGATCATTTCCTTGACGAGCTGGTGCTGCCCGATCTCCACGCCGAACGTGTGGCGCTCGTGCGCGTACTTGACGCTGGCGTCGCGGCACGCCCGCACCAGCCCCGTGGCGCCCGCGGCCACGGTGAAGCGTCCCTGGTCGAGGGCGAACATCGCGATCTTGAAGCCTTCGCCCAGCCGCCCGACGAGGTTCGCCTCGGGCACCTCGACCTCGTCCAGCGTGAAGTAGCCCGTATTGCCCGCGAGGATGCCCCATTTGTGGGTCATCGGTCCACTCGAAAACCCGGGGAACGTCCGCTCCACGATGAACGCGCTGATGCCCGCGGTGTCCCGCGCCTTCTTCTTCTCCAGATCGGTCCACGCGAAGACCAGGAAGTTGTCGGCCACGTCGGCGAGCGAAATCCAGCTCTTTTCACCGGTGATGACGTAGCGATCGCCCTGACGGATCGCGACGGTCTGAATGCCGCGGACGTCGCTGCCGGCGCCCGGTTCGGTCAGTCCGTAGCCGGCGATCTTCGTGCCCTGCGCCTGAGGCACCAGGTAGCGCTGCTTCTGATCCTCGTTCCCCCAGGTGAGCAGCGTCAGACAGTTGAGGCCGGCGTGCACCGACATGACCACCCGGAGCGAGGTATCGACGTATTCGAGCTCTTCGCTCGCCAGTCCGAGCGAGATGTAGTCCATCCCGGCGCCCCCGTACTCCTGCGGCACCGAGATGCCGAGCAGACCGAGCGACGCCATGCCCCCGAGGACCCGATCGCGATCGAATCGATGCTGGCGATCAGCCTCGGCGATGTGCGGAGCGATCTCGCGCGCGCCCCACTCGCGGACCGACTGCTCCAGCAGCTGCTGCTCCGGGCTCAGATCGAAGCTGACCATCAGCCGAAAATGCTATCACGCGCGGCGGGCGATGCGCACCGGCGCCCGGCGCCCGAGCGCGAGCGTCTCGGCCGCGCTCGCCCCGCGCACGGCCACCTCCAGATGGCCCGTGCTGCCGAAGATCCCGCACACTTCACCGGGCTGCGCCTCGGCATAGGTCGCGACGATCCGCTCCACGACGTGGGCGCCGACGACGAGATCGACGGCCGCCCCGCCAGGGGCGAACGCGTCAACCGCCTGCCGGCCGATGTTCGTGATCAGGTTCCCGAAATGGTCCACGCGGATCACCTCGCCCTCGATGACGGCGACCGAGACCGACGGACGCGGCAGCACGAGGCGCTCGGACTGCTCGACCGGGGGGCCGAGCGCCGCCAGATCGACGCCCCGCGCCAGCCACGCCGCCGCCGGCGCGAACCGATCGCGGCCCTCGAACGTGCGGCTCACGACGGGCCGCCCGTACTCCGCCGCCGTGATCGCGACCATCCGGGCAGGTGCGAGCTCACCGAACACTCCCGACAGGACGCCATTGTCCGGCGCCACGAAGCGGTAGGGGCCGGCCTCGGCCGCCAGGGCGCGTCGCGACGTGCCGACGCCGGGATCGATCACCACGAGAAAGACGGTGCCTGGCGGAAAGTCGCGGAAGCACGCGCTCAGCTCCAGAGCGCCCGACACCACGTCCTGCGGCGGAATGTCGTGTGAGATGTCGACAAGGGCGGCGTCGGGACAAATCGTGAGCGCCACGCCCTTCATGCTGCCCACGTAATGATCGCGGGTGCCGAAATCGGTGAGCAGCGCGATGACCGGCCGTGGCATGTGGGTCCTTATACCTCATACCTCGACCATCGGGACGCTGAGCCACAGAGCGCAAGGCCTTCTCCGTGTCCCGGTGTTTCCGTGGTTGAGTTGTCGGGTGTGGCTCGGTGGCGCTAGGCGTGCTTGCGGAACAGGATCTCGCGCAGGTTGTTCTGCAGCAGGAAGGAGTCGGACACGCGCAGGTTCGAAAACAGGCGGATGATGTCGCGGTTCAGCAGGATCGCCTGGCGCCCCCGCGACGCCGCGTACGGGCGATGCTTCAGGTTCGTCGAGTCCTCGACGATGTACTTCGTGTACTGCGCGGCGCGGGCCTGCGCCGTACCGAAGAACCCGAGCAGCGCGCCGTCTGGGCGCAGCAGGCGCACCAGTTCATCGGCCAGCACCTGCGCGGAACGCTTGTCGAGATAGTCGAAGACATCCCAGCACAGCACGCCGTCCACGCTGGCGCCCTCCTGCGGAAAACGGGCCGCGAGGAATGCGGGCAGTTCCTCGGCGCGGAACTCGCGGAGGTGCCGCTCCAGATCCGCGTAGATGTCTTCCACGAAGATCTTGCAGCCCAGCGATTCGCCGAAGAACGCGACGTTGGAGCCGACGACGGGTCCGAGGTCGAGGAGGACGGGCGACTCCCGTGCCGTGAGGCACCGCAGGAATTTGGGCAGCGCCTTCGTGCCGAAAACCGACTCGCCGGCCGCCGCCCCCGGGGGCGGCGGCACGTCCGAATCGGTCTTCCGCGAGGCGATGCGGTCGAGAAGGCCCACTACCGGCGCTACGCGCCCACGCGCTGGCCGCCAGCCGCAGCGGGAGTCTGCGCCGGGGACCCGCTCGGGGCCGCGGCCGCGGGTTTGCTCTCGGCCTTCGCCGTCGAGGCGGCCGGCGCGCCCTTCCGCTGCATGTCCACGCTGCCGCGGAAATGCGCGCCTTCGGCAATCGCCACGCGCGGCGACACGATGTCGCCGTCGACCGAACCGTTGTCGCGAATGTCCACCTTGTCGGTCGCCGTCACGTTGCCCGTGACCTCGCCCAGCACGATCACCGACTTCGCGAACACCTGGGCCTTGATCCGGCCGTTGGGACCGATTGTCAGCACATGCTCCTTGAGCTGAATCGTTCCCTCGACGTGGCCTTCAATGGTCAGGTCTTCGCTGCCGTTCAGCTCGCCCTTGATGACAACCGATTTTCCAATGTTCACGATGTCCTTCTCCGTCTGAAAGCTCGGCTCCGTCCGTGGGGCGCCACCTGACGCCACCTGCGGCGGCACCGAGGCCGGCGCGGGTTGATGGCCGGCTGGCTTCACCGCTTCATCCCGTTTCCACATGCCTTTTTCCTCCGACTGGCTGCTGTCGTGCTCGTTCCGCGGGTGCTCGGCGTTCCGCGCTGGGGATGGCGGACGTGAGGCGCAGCCAGTATAGGAAACGCTTCAGGTGTTGTCTAGTCCTTTTGCTGCTGAGGTTTAGGGGCGGTGGTACAATCCGACGATCCCGTGCGCATCTATCTCGACTACAACGCCACGACCCCGCTCGCCCCCGAGGTGCTCGAGGTTCTCCTCGAGGCGTCCCGCGACCGCTTCGGCAACGCTTCGAGCGTTCACACCTTCGGCCAGCAGGCCAAGGCCCTCGTCGACGACGCGCGGCACGCCGTGGCCGCCCTCGTCGGGGGCGATCCCTCCGAGGTCGTCTTCACCAGCGGCGGCACCGAGGCCGACAACTTCGCGCTGCGGGGCGCCGCCGAGGCGCTCGAAGGAAGCCGACGGCGCCACCTGGTCGCCAGCGCGATCGAGCACGAGGCCGTCCTGAATACGCTCAAGGCGCTCGCCCGCCGCGGCTGGCGCACGACGCTCGTTCCCGTCGATCCATCCGGCGTCGTCTCCGCGGATCGCGTGCGCGAGGCGATTGACGAGGAAACCGCTCTCGTCTCGATCATGCACGCCAACAACGAAATCGGCACGATCCAGCCGATTGCCGAGATCGCGCGCCTCGCCCACGAGCGCGGCGCGCTCGTCCACACCGATGCCGTGCAGTCTGCCGGCAAGATCCCCGTGGAGGTTCAGGCGCTCGGCGTCGACCTGCTCGCGCTGTCGGCGCACAAGCTGAACGGACCGAAGGGCGCCGGCGCGCTCTGGATCAAGCGCGGCACCCGGCTGCTGCCGATCCTGACGGGCGGCAAGCACGAGAGAAACCGGCGGGCCGGCACCGAGAACGTGCCGGCCATCGCGGGCTTCGGCGTCGCGGCCCGTCTCGCCGCGGGCAAGGTCGCGAGCGAAGCCGCCCGGCTGGCCGCGCTGCGCGACCGGCTCGAGTCGGGCGTGCTCGATGCCGTGCCGGGGACGGTCGTCAACGGCGCGGGCTCCCCGCGCGTGCCGAACACGACGAACATCAGCTTCGATCGTGTCGAGGCCGAGAGCCTGCTGATCGCGCTCGACCTCGAGGGCATTGCGGTGTCGACCGGCTCGGCCTGTTCGTCGGGAACCCTCGAACCCTCACACGTGCTGCGGGCCATGGGCCTGCCGACGCACCGGACGCAGAACTCCCTGCGCTTCAGTCTCGGCCTCTATTCGACCGAGGCCGAGGTCGATCGCGTCGTGGCGGTGCTGCCGAAGCTCGTCGACAAGCTTCGCGGCCTGACGCGGCAAGCCGCCGTACGGTAGGCGTGTCGGGAGCTCGAAGCGCCGACTGAAATCATGCGAATCGTCGTTGCCATGTCCGGCGGCGTGGACTCGTCGGTGGCCGCGGCCCTCCTGGCCGACGACGGCCACGAGGTCATCGGCCTGTCCATGCAGCTCTACGACCAGTCAGGCGGGCCGGACGCGCCCGGCGGCCCCCGGGCCTTCGGCCGGTGCTGCGCCCTCGACGATCTGCACGATGCGCGTCAGGTGGCCGCAACGCTGGGCATTCCCCACTACGTGATGAACTTCGAGCGCCAGTTCCAGGAGCAGGTCGTCTCGAACTTCGTCGCCGAGTACACGGCCGGTCGGACGCCCCTCCCCTGCGCACACTGCAACGGCGAGTTGAAGTTCGCCACGCTCGTCGAGCGGGCTCGGGGCCTGGGCGCCGAGGCCGTCGCCACGGGCCACTATGCGCGGGTGGATCGTGACGGGGCGCAGCAGCGGTTCCGTCTGCGGCGGGGCGCCGATCCCGCCAAGGATCAGTCGGTACTTCCTGTTCTCGCTCACTCAGACGCAACTCGCTCACGCGATTTTCCCGGTCGGCGATCGCCCGAAGGCGGCCGTCCGCGAGTACGCCCGGCACCGCGGGCTTCCGGTCGCCGACAAGCCGGACAGCCAGGAGATCTGCTTCGTGGCCGACGATGACTATGCGGGGTTCGTCGCGCGGCACGCGCCGGAGGCCGCCCTGGGAGGCGAAATCGTGGACGCGTCGGGCCGCCGGCTCGGCCGCCATGAGGGCGTGCACCGGTTCACCGTGGGACAACGCAAGGGGCTCGGGCTCTCGTCTCCGCAGCCGCTCTACGTCCTCGAGCTCCGCGCCGCCGATCGGCAGGTGGTCGTCGGTCCACGGCCGTCACTCGAGCGGACCACGCTCACGGCCTCCGGCGTGAATTGGATCGTCGGCGTTCCCGCGGCGCCCCTCCGCGTCCAGGCGCAGATTCGGCACCGGCATCCCCCGGCGCCGGCCCTCGTGCGCGCGACGGGCGACGGCCGCGCCGCGTTGACCTTCGACGCGCCGCAGATGGCAGTGACGCCGGGACAGGCGGTGGTGTTCTACGACCGCGACGAGGTCGTTGGCGGGGGCTGGATCGACTGAGATCGCGGACGCCTAGCCCTCGAGAAAACGCTCCGCGTCGATCGCGGCCATGCAGCCCGACCCGGCCGCCGTGATCGCCTGGCGGTACGCGTGGTCCTGCACATCGCCGCACGCAAACACGCCCGGCACGCTCGTCTTCGAGCCTTCATGCGTGACGATGTAGCCGTTCGCGTCGAGGTCCAGCTGCCCGGCCACGAGCGAGGTGTTCGGCGTATGGCCGATCGCGACGAACACGCCGGCGACCGGCACCTCGGTGACCGCTCCGGTCCGACGATTGCCGACCACCATCGAGGCGACTTCGCCCTTGCCGGAGTCTCTGATCTCGTTCACCTCGCTGTCGAGCATCCAGGCAATCTTCGGGTTCGATCGCGCCTTGTCCTGCATGATCTTCGACGCGCGCAGCGTGTCGCGGCGATGCACCACGGTGACCTTGTTCGCGAACTTGGTCAGGAAAATCGCCTCCTCCATCGCCGAGTCGCCGCCGCCGACGACGGCGATCTCCTGGCCGCGGAAGAAGTACCCGTCGCACGTGGCGCACGTCGACACGCCATGCCCCATCAACCGGCGCTCCGACGCCAGGCCGAGCAGCCGCGCCGACGCGCCGGTCGCGAGAATCAGCGTCTCGGCCGCGAACTCGTCGTCTCCCGTCCGGACGACGATGGGCCGGCCCGTCAGAGTGACGTCTGTGACGTGGCCCTGGACGATCTCGGCCCCGAAGCGCTGGGCCTGCGCACGCATTTCCGCCATCAGATCCGGCCCCATGATCCCATCGCGGAATCCGGGATAGTTGTCGACCATCGTCGTGATCATGAGCTGGCCTCCGGCCTCGAGACCCTCGATCACGAGCGGGGCGAGATTGGCGCGCGCCGCATAGAGCGCGGCGGTCAGGCCGGCCGGGCCCGAGCCGATGATGACGACGTGGCGAGGAGGGGGGGAAGGCATCGGGAACTCTGCTGGCTCGAACGTGGCAATGGGGTCCAGTGGCCGATCTCACAGATGTCGATCGATGGCCGCCTTGAAATCGTCCTTCGGCGCCAGGCCGACGATCGACTCGACCACTTTGCCTTCCTTGAACAGGAGCACCGCGGGAATGCCGCGAATCTGGTACTTGAACGCCGTATCGGGATTGTCGTCCACGTTCAGCTTGCCGACGGTGATCTGGCCCGCATAATCGGACGCCAGCGCCTCCACCGTGGGCGTCAGCCGTTTGCAGGGGCCGCACCATTCAGCCCAGAAGTCCACCAGCACCGGCCCCCCGGCCTTCAGCACCGACTGTTCGAAATTGCCGTCCGTAAACGTCTGCACGTTGTCGCTCATGATGTCTCCGCTCTCTCATTGGGCCCGCGGCGCCGCACACGATCATATATTTTGACGTACTCCCGGGCCGAACGGTGCCAGGAATGGTCGGCGCGCATGCCGGCCGCCTGAATCGCCCGCCAGCCGGCCCGGTCGGCATAGCTGGCCATCGCGCGGCGCAGGGTCGCCACGAGGGCCTCGCGCGTCGGCTCGTCGAAGACGAAGCCGTTGCCGCCCGCGGGCCCCGGACGCCCCGGTGCGCCCGCATCGCGCACGGTGTCGGCCAGGCCGCCCACCCCGTGCACGACCGGCACGGTGCCATAGCGAAGGCTGTACATCTGGTTCAAGCCGCATGGCTCGAATCGCGACGGCATCAGAAAGAGGTCGGCGCCGCCCTCCACCAGATGCGACCGCGCCTCGTCGAATCCGATGTAGACGCCGAACCGGTCGGGATGTCGTGCGGCCAGCGACCGCCACACGTCCTGGTAGCGCGCTTCGCCGGTGCCGACCACGACGAACGACGCCGCCAGGCGCACGAGATCGTCGGCCGCTTCGGCGAGCAGATCGAAGCCCTTCTGGTCGACCATGCGGGAGACGAGGCCGACGAGTGGACGTGCGAGCGCGGCATCGTCGGTGGCGAGACCGAACCGCTCGAGGAGCGCGCGTTTCGCCACGGCCTTGCCCGAGAGATCGGACGCGTCGTACGGTGCGGGAAGCCAGGAGTCGCGTGCGGGATTCCACAGGGCCGTGTCGATGCCGTTCAGAATGCCGTGGAGCGCCCCGGCCCGCGCGCTCAGGATGCCGTCGAAGCCACAACCGAAGGCGGGCGTCTGGATCTCCCGCGCATAGCGCGGGCTCACCGTCGTGATCGCGCGGGCGTCGGTGATGCCGGCCTTGAGAAAGCTGACGCGCCCCCAGTACTCCATGCGGTCGATCGACAGCTCCGACCAGGAGAAGTCGAGCCTCGGCAGCCAGTCGGGCTCGAAGAGGCCTTGATACGCGAGGTTGTGGATCGTGAAGACCGTCGGCGTGCCGGCCAGAACGGGATGCGTCGCGTACCACGTGCGCAGGTACGCCGGGGCGAGGCCCGCCTGCCAGTCGTGGGCGTGCACCAGCGAGGGCCGGCGCTCGGGGCGGGCGGCGTACTCGAGGGCGGCACGCACCAGGAAGGCGAACCGCCGCGGGTTGTCGGCGAAGTCGTCGTTTCCGATGCCGTACGGGGCCTCGCGATCGTAGAGCTCCGGACAATCCACGAGCACCGCGCGCGCCCGGCCGAGCGGCGCCTCGTAGAAGCCCGTCTCGCGCGTGAACGCCCCGACCGACACCGGCAGGCGCTCGACCAGACGACCATCCGACACGCCGCGGTAGCGCGGAAGGACGAGAGTGGTCTCCCACCCCAGCTCGGCCACCGCCGGCGGCAACGCGCCCAGCACGTCGCCGAGTCCGCCGGTCTTCGCGAACGGCACGGCTTCCGAACCGATGAACAGGACGCGGCGTGGCGCCGCGCGCGCGGCTCGCGTTGGCATCGAACCCCCGAGTGTATCAGTGAAACGTTGCACTGTGCTGCCGGACAGGACAGAATGGCCCCCGTGACCGAACGTCCAGTCCGCCAGCCGCGAAGCGCGCCGCCGGAAATCACGGAACTGCGCCACCTCAAGCGCGATCATCCCGAGCTCGGCCCGGCCGCCGAGATGCAGATCGCCCTCGTCGAGATGCAGCGGCGGATTCAGTCTCGCGTGCCGCTTCCGCGGCTCTCGTCCGAGCTGACGCGGATCGGCGCCGGACCGTCGGCCGGGAAGCCGCTGGTGGCGTTCGCCGACATTCCGATCGACTGGACGGATTTTCGCCTGGCGCTGCGGCAGACGGCCGATATCCTCAAGCGCTTCGACGCGATCGACGCGGATGAGCACCAGCGCGTTCTCGCGCTCGGCCGCGACCCGCAGGGCCTCGAACCGCTCGTCGCACAGTGGTACGCCGCGTCCTCGGGCCACGCGGGCGACCCGCCGGCCGGCGGCCTGCAGGACAACCTCGATCAGGTGTTCGTCCTGGCGCTTCGGCCGTTTCTCGCGCGGTGCGTCGAGGCCCTGGTGCAGTCCGACGGTCTCGACTCCTGGCAGCGGGGCCGCTGCCCGGTGTGCGGATGGGAACCGGACTTCGCCGTGATCACGCGCGACGCCGATCGCCGACTCGTGTGCGGCCGCTGTCTGGCCCAGTGGGGATTTCCACCCCTGGCCTGCCCCTACTGCGGCAACGACGACCGCGGGCGGATCACCTCGTTCGCCACGCCCGACGGGCGCTATCGCGTCTCGGCCTGCGACGTGTGTCGCCGCTATCTGAAGGCGTACGATGCCCGCCACACCGAACGCCCGGTGCTCGTGGCGGCCGACACCATTGCGACGCTGCCGCTCGACGCGGCCGCCATGCAGCGCGGATATTCGAGTTAGGAGCCGGCGAGCCGGGCGCTATTCCGACCCGGTCTTCGTGGCGAAGAAGGTCGAGGCTTTCGCGGAAAACCAGCTGAAGAGATTCTGCGTTTCGAGGAACCGCCCGTTGTTCGAACGCGCGCCGAGCACCACCACCGCCACCTCCTGCCCGCTCTGCGGCAACCGCAGCAGGGTGGCGAGACAATAGCCGGCCTGGGAAATGAATCCCGTCTTTCCCGCCAGCACTTCGACATCGTCCCGGCCGAGCAGATGATTGGTGCTGTGGAAGGCGATCCGCCGGCGGGCAGCCGTCTGGACGGTGTAGGTCGGCGTTTGCATGAGCGTGGCGATGCGCGGGTCATTCGACGCCATCGTGATCAGCCGCGCCATGTCGTACGCCGACGACACGTTGTCGGACAGCAGGCCGGACGGATCCGTGTAGTGGGTGCTCGTCAGCCCGAGCTCTATCGCTCTCTCGTTCATGCGATCGACGAAGCCGTCCGAGCCGTAAGGCGAGACACGCGCGAGCACTCGCGCCGCCGCGTTGTCGGACGCGATGAGCAGCAGATGCAGCAGATCGTCGACCTTCAACTTGTCGCCCGCGCGAAGATACGTCGTGGACGCCCGGTAGACATCGGGGCGCGTCACCGTGACGACGCGGTCCGGATCGGGGTTGGTTTCGAAGAAGACGGTCGCCGTCATCACCTTCGTAATGCTGGCGATCGAGCGCTGATCGTTGGCGTGCTCCTCGAACAGCACCTGGTTGGTGGACGGGTCGAAGATAATGGCCGCAGCCGCCCGCACATCCGGCACCACGTCGCCGCTCGCGTCCACTTTGTAGCGCGCTGGTGTTCGAGGGCGCAGGGTCTGGGCGTCGAGATTGGGGACAATGCCCAATACGAGGACGCCGACCACAAACAGGGAACCAGGCCAGAACTGTGATCTTCTGTGCACGCGTAGCGCTCCGCTTGCTGTAAGTGCTGGTTTTGTGGGGGAGAGTCTACCAGACAATTACTAGACTGCAAGGGAATTATCGGCCGCTGACGCATTTGGTTTAGGGTCCAATCGATGACAGCCCGCGAATTCGAGGAATACCGGCAGCTCCGCGCGACGATCGCCCGGCGCGGAACCGCCCGCGTGCAGGTGTTCGTGGTCGGCCTCGCAGCATGGGCCGGGCTGCTCGTGGCCGTGTGGGGGCTGGACGCGCCGCCGTGGGCGGCCCTGGTCTCCCTCGTGATGCTCACCGGTGCTTTCGAGGCGGTCTTCGCCCTTCACGTCGGCGCGGAACGCATTGGACGCTACATCCAGGTGTTCCTCGAAGGCCCCGATCACGGCTGGGAGCATCATGTGATGGCCGTGGGAGGCGCCGGCGCGATGAAACCGGGCGGCGACGCGATCTTCTCCCCGGTCTTTCTGGCTGCCGTCGTGGTGAACTTCCTGCCCGGCGCCCTCGCCTCGCCCGCTCCGGGCGAGCTCGTCGTGCTGATCGGCGTGCATCTGGCGGCGCTCGGACGCATCCTCGACGCGCGCCGCCGCGCCGCAGGACAGCGCGCGGCGGATCTGCAGGCCTTCACACGGCTGCACGACGGCCGATCGCCGACGGTCGACTGACGCCGGCCTTCGAGGCTAGCGTGCGAGCGCCAGGGTCAGCAGGACCGCCCGCTCCGTCCCCTTCCAGGAATCCGTGGGGTCGAACGCCTCGTCCAGCGTGTGGCCCCCCGTGGCCCGGCCACCGCCGCCGATCGTGATGGCCGGGATGCCGAGGCTCATCGGCAGATTGGCGTCGGTCGACCCTTCGGCGAATCGCACCGGCAGGCCGAGCGCCTCGCTCACCGCCACCGCCGTCCGCACGATCCGCGAGTCGGAGGGCGTCGCGCCGGCGGGCCGATCGCCCACCAGCTCGCGCGCGACCGTGATGGCTGGCGAGGCTCCCCACCGCGCGTTCTCCTCACGCACGGCGGCGTCGATCGCGCGCTGCGCCCTCGCGTCGAGAGCCGCGAGCGCCGTGGGATCCGCCGACCGCAGATCAATCTCCATCCACGCCTCGGCCGGGATGGCGTTCACCGACGTCCCGCCGCCGATGCGCCCCACGTTGAACGTGGTCCGCGGATCGGACGGCACCCGCATTTCCTGGAGCTTCGCGATCGCCCGGCCAAGCGCGCCGGCCGGATTCGCCAGCCCGAACGCGCCAAAGCTGTGCCCCCCCGGACCGTGAAATGTGACGCGATAGCGATGGCTGCCGACCGCCCGGTAGACGATGTCGAGGCCGGCCCCGTCGATGGACACGAACGCGTCGATCTCGTCCTTCATCGTCACGGTGAAGAGCTGCTTCACCCCCCGCAGGTCGCCCAGGCCCTCCTCGCCGACATTGGCCACGAAGGTGACCGAGCCGGGCGTGCGGACGTTGTCGCGGGCGAAGGCACGGGCGATGCCCACGAGCAGGGCAAGGCCACGACAGTTGTCGCTCACGCCAGGGCCTGCGAGACGGGTGCCCTCTCGGTGAACCGTGACGTCGGTGCCCTCGGGAAAGACCGTGTCCAGATGCGCCGCGATCACGAGGCGGGGCCGCGCCGACGTCCCGGGACGGTCGCCCAGGACGTTGCCCGCCGCGTCGACACGCACGCGCGCGAGGCCCACACGCTCGAACGCTTCCTTCAATACCGTCCCTCGGGCGGCTTCCCCGAACGGCGGCGCCGGAACCTCGCAGAAGCGAATCTGGTCCTCGATCAGGCCCGGCTCCTCGGTTCTCGCGCGTTCCAGCATCGCCGCGACGTCGGGCGTGCGGGCCAGCGCCGCCACGTTCGGAACGCCCTGCCCGGCGCCCGTCGCCGGCAGGAGCACCAGGAGACCGATGGCCGCGAAAACACGCATCACTGGAATCCTAGTTCAACGATCAACGACTGAACGACCCAAATTTCCGGAGTCCAGATCCAATGAGTGGCACCAGAGACAGCGCACGATCCCCCCTTTTCAGCCTCGCGCCCGGCCGACCACGCTGTTCTTCCGCTGTTTTGTGCCGATCTGCGCATCGGTCGACCCGCGGGCATTTCGGAACATCGCGGCACGAGTGTTGCTAGATGTCGGAGCAGGTGGAAGAACTGTGGAAGCACTACTGAGCCTCGTGAGATTGCTCGGCTTCAGCACCCTGGCCTGCGGTTGTGTCATCGGTCGGTACCGCGAGGTGGCAACGAGCCGCGAAGTCGCCTACGTCGAGGAAAAGGGCAAGGCGTGCGTCAGCCACGACCACCGCCGCAACCACACGCTTCTGGCGCCGCATCGCAAGCCCAACCGGGCGACCCGCTAACGCGCACCCCCGCCCGGACCGAAACATGGACGGGCATGTCACTAATCCTCAAACCGTACACCAGTTTGTCACTCGGCACGGCGACAGCGCGGTTCTACCTGGCCGACTGTCTCGACGTGTTCGCCAGCCTGCCGGCGGCCAGCGTGGACGTGATCGTCACTTCCCCGCCCTATAACCTGGGCATTCGGTATCACCAGTACCACGACCGGCTTTCGCCGGCCGAGTACCCTCGAGTGGACGGAGCGCTGGGTCGGGGCGGCCGCGCGAGTTCTCCGGCCCGAGGGCTCGCTCTTTCTGAATGTCGGCGCCAAACCGAGCGATCCGTGGACGGCGCTCGACGTTGCCCAGGCGGCCAGGCGCCACCTGCGCCTCCAGAACATCATCCACTGGGTGAAATCCATCGCGATCGACCGCGGGGCCGCGGGCGCGGCCGCCGGTCTCGAGCGCGATCTCGCCGTTGGGCACTACAAACCCATCAACAGCGATCGCTACCTGAACGACTGCCACGAATTCGTGTTCCACTTCACGCCAGGCGGTGCGACGGCCCTCGACAGGCTGGCTCTCGGCGTGCCCTATCAGGATCCGTCGAATATCACGCGTTGGAGGGCGGCGTCCGAAGGCGTCCGGTGCCGGGGCAACACCTGGTTCATTCCCTACGAGACCATCCAGCATCGGGATCGCGACAGACCCCACCCGGCGACGTTTCCGTCGAGACTCCCGGAACAGTGCCTGCGGCTTCATGGCGTATCGCGCGTGCGGCTGGCCATGGACCCGTTCCTGGGGCTGGGGAGCACGGCCGTCGCGTGCGCGCGTCTGGGCGTGGACCTGGTGGGTGCGGATCTGGACGAGACGTATCTCGGCCTGGCGGTGCAACGGGTACAGGAGGCCGCCGACGGGCGCGCCGCCCGCGCCCTTCCGGCGCGTGGCGCCGCACGCATGGCGAAAGCCGCTCGAGTGGGTCAGGCGCGTCGGGTCGGCCGGGCAGGCTAGCCCAGGCCGACCTGCCCAACCCGCCCGATCTTCCTGAACGAGGGCTCAGCCTCGCATCGCTCGTTCGTGCACCTGCTCCACGGCGTGCCAGCCGCCTTCGACGGCGCCTTGCTGCCACGCCGGGTCCGAGCTGATTGCCGCACAGCCGATGAAGATTCGACCGTCGGGCCGCCTGAGCTGCTCGACCCGCGAGGCGCCACCGCCTGCGGGGCCACGTCCCGCGGCAGCGCCCTGACCGCCGCCGCGGCCGCCACCACGGCCGCCGCCACGGCCACCGCCCGGCACGGCGCCGGCTCGCCCGCCGCCGCCACCACCGCCCGCGCCCTGCGCCCACGCGCCGCGGCTGTACTCGATCCGCTCCCACCACACGCAGTACGCGTTCTGGTACTCGGCTCGCAACTGCTGGTGCACCTTGCTGCCGTGCATGAGCACGTGTTCGATGCGCGCCTTCACGGGCTGCTCGTGGAGGTTTTCGATCCGGCCGTTGCCGTAGAAACCGAGGATGACCCCCTTGTTCGAGAAGAAGTCGTTCGACGGATACGAGAACTCCCCGAACGGCAGATTCGAGTACAGGTGCCCTCCGAAGATCCGATCGTCTTCTTCCCAGAACCGGCGCTTCATCTGCAGGCCCATCTTGCCGGTCGGACTGTAGTTGGTTGCCTTGACCGCGGCCATCATCTCGGGCGACAGATTCACGTCGAGGGTGGAGAGGATCGACAGCGGCAGGCAGGACACCACATAGTCGGCGGTCAACTCGTGCTGCTGATTCTTCTTCGTGTCGCGATAGACGATGCGCACGTTGTCGGGGGTCTGCTGCACCGACACGATCGCCGAGTTCAGGTGCACCTTGTCGCCGAGGGCCCGCTGGAAGCCCTTCGGGAACTGGTCCATCCCGCCGATCGGCTGGAACATCGGCGCCTGGCCCGTGCCGCCCATCACCGAGCGGGCGCGGCTGCCGAACCCGGACTGGAGGAGCGCGCTGAAGTTGTAGGGGTCGCCCTCTCCGCGCGCGTCGCTGCCCTTGTAGGCGTAATCGGGGTTCTCGAGATAGCCTTCGACCACGAGGAAGTTGACCAGCCGTTCTTTGTCGTCGGGGCTGAGCGGGACGTCGATTTGTCCGTTGCTCACCGCCTTGGCGAGCAGTTCCGACGTGTAGCCGACCATGTCGGCCTTCACCTCGCGCAGCCGCACACGCTTGTTCGCGAGCGGGCCCACGTCGGCGCCCTCGTAGTAGAAATACGACGCCTCGGCTTCGTTGACGAACAGCTGCAGCGGCACGCCGAGCTCTTTGCAGTAGCCGAGCACGCCGGTGTGGGTGTGCGGAATCCGCCACGGCCCGCCGTTCACGTACAGGCCCTCATCGAACGCGCACACCTGATGCTCGCCGCCGGCGCCGAGCTCGGTGTGCTCCGCCCCGCGGCGCACGCTCCAGTTCACGCCGCCCACGCGGTCGCGCGCTTCGAGGATCTGGCAGTCGTAGCCGAGCTTGGTCAGCTCGTAGCACGTCGTCAGGCCCGACACGCCGCCGCCCAACACGACCACGCGCTTGCCGGTGCCGCGTCCGGTCAGCTGTGGACGCGTGCCGACGTCCTGCGCCATCAGATCCCACGACCGCATCGCGCTCATCAGGACCGCCGCCCCGCCCGCCGTCCCGAACCGTTCCAGGAAATACCGGCGCGTCCAGACGCCCGGGTCCACATCCTTCGTCTTCATCGCACGTCCTTCCGCTTAGGGAGCCACGGCGAAGGCTTCCACCTCCACCAGTTGCCCGGCGCCGACCAGCGAAGCCACGCCCACGGTGGTTCGCGCGGGCTTCGTCGGATTCTCCGCGGTGCCGAACACCTCACGGAACGCGGCATTCCAGCCCTGCGTATCGAGCTTGCTGCCCTTGTTCGGATCCGCCACCAGGTACGCCCGGATGTAGACCACGTCCTTCATCGACAGGCCCTGTTCCTTCAGCTGATCCGCCAGCCGGGAGAGGACGCTCTTGGCCTGCGCCTGGGTGTCGCCGTAGCGGTCGGGAGAATCCGCCGGCGCGTCGCGGTTGGCGACCGCCGGGCCGGTGCCGCTGGTCCACAGCAGGGACTTTCCCGCCGGGATGACGACGCCGCCTGAGATTGGGGAGTTGGGATTGCCGTAGAACTTCGCAGACTGGGCAGAGGCCGGGACTGCCAGGAGCAGCCCTGCCAGGGCTGCCACGCACGCTCTCATCATGAACGCCCCCGTCGAAACACACGCCGGGGCGGCGTCTGGCGACGCCACCCCGGCCTGCGGATTACCACGCTTCAGCGCGACGCGTATTCAGTACCGACACGCGCACGGTGAACTGCACCGAGCGCATGTTGTTCGCCTGGTTCCGGACCTGACCGAAGCTCGCGTTGCCGAACGCCACGCTCGCCGGCGCCGCCCACTGCACGATGTTGAACGGATTCAGCAGCTCCAGCCGCAGATCCACCGTCATCGTGCCCGGCACCTCCACGGCCTTCGTGGCCGAGAAGCTGAAGTTGGTCCGATGCGGCGAGAGCACGCCCGGCAGCACGCGCGGCGCGTTGCCGAACTGGATCTTCTGGTCCACCGCCTGGAACGCCGCCAGGTTGAAGTACTGATTGTCCTTCGTATCCTGCCGGATCCGCTCGGTGACGTCGCCCGGATCGAGCACGTCCTGGCCGGACACGAGGTTCGGACGAATCGCGCCGCCGAAGAGATACAGCCCGCCGGTGATGTTCTGGCTCACACCGATCGGGAAGCCGCTCTGCAGCTGCAGCACGGTCGTCAAGGACCAGCCGCCCAGAATCCGATCGCCCCACACGCTGTCGGAGAGGAATCGCTTGCCCTCGCCGAACGGCAGCAGCAGCGTCGGCGACACCGTGAACTTGTGCGGCGAGTCGAGCAGGCTGCGTCCGTACTCCGATTCCGGATCGTAGTACGGCGACGATGGCACGAGCACGTACTCGTTCTGCACCGGCGACGCGCTCGAGTAGTAGTTGCTCTGGCCCACCTGGTTGTCGTTCAGGCGGCTGTAGGTGTAGCTGAAGTTCACGCCCCAGACGTTGCCCACGCGCTTGCGGCCCTGGAAGACGAACGCGTGATACTGCGAGTGCGCGCCCGTCGCGTCGTTCTGCGTGATGTTGCCGAACTGCGGATACGGCCGCAGCAGCTGCCCGAGCTGGATCGTGGTCCGGCTCGCGAACTGCCCCGCCTCGGGGATCCCGAGGAACGGGTTGGGGACGTTGCCGAGCGTGTTGATGCCGGAGTTCTGGTAGATCGGATCGAGCGCATTGATGTCGAGCCCGGTCGACCAGGCGAGGTCGGTGCCGGTCGAACCCGTATAGCCGACGCCCAGCATCACACCGCCGGGGAACTCCCGCTGGAGGTCGACCGAGTACCTGCTTCACCTTCGGCGTGCCCTTGCCAGGCAGGATGACCGTGGTGTTGCCGCCGACGTTGGTCAGAAGACCCAGGGATTGATCGCTCGGCTGGACCAGACCGCCCGGGAACGGATCGCTCAGCGACGTGATCGGCACGCCCGCCGAGGACTGCTGCAGCTCGGTCGTCGCCGAGTACCCGTACCTGGCCCCAACCCGAGGTGCCGGCCGAGCTGTAGTTCCACGGCGCGACGTAGATGCCCCAGCCGCCGCGCAGCACCGTCTTCTCGTTGAACTTGAAGACGCCGCCCACGCGCGGCGAGAACTGCACGTCGCGCGTGCCGCCCTGCTGCAATGGCGCGCCGTCCTGCCCGGCGTAGAGCAGCCCACCGTAGATCGTCCGCGGCTGCTTCGTAACCGGATCGACGAGATTCACGAGATCGTTCAGCGGGCTGACCGTGTTCGTGGCGAAGTCGGTGGTGATCCGGTTCTGCCGCTCCTGCAGGTTCGTCTCGTGCTCGATCCGCAGGCCGTAGTTGAGCGTGAGCCGGTTGTTCACGCGCCAGTCGTCCTGCACGAAGCCGGCGGTGTAGCGGATGTAGCCGTCGAGATCCGCCGAGATCGGCAGACTGCCGCTCGAGGGATAGCCGAGCAGCAGGTCCGCGATCTGGTTGCCGGTGAACCGGCCGTCGAAGGCGTAGGTGCCCGTCGACGCGCCGAAGCTCGACGACCGGACGCCCAGGATGCGGTAGTCGCCGCCGCCCTTCACGCTGTGCGAGCTCGCCAGCTTGCTGAGCGTGCCGTTGAACCCGTACTGGTAGTACTCGTTATCCGAGCGGTTGCTCCAGCCCGTGCCGGCGTAGACGCTGTTGTAGGATGTCGTCGGGAACCGGTTGGCGTCGGGGAACTGGCTGGTGAACGCCGAATTGCCCGGCCAGAGCGACGTCGCGTCGAACGGCACCGGCAGCTTGTTCCCGTCGGGGAACTGATTCCAGCCGCCGCGCACCGTCAGCACCGTCGAGGGACTCATCACCCACGTGCCGTTCAGCACGACCGTGTCGTCGGACCGCTTCAGGAAATACTGCGTCCCGGCGAACAGGTTTTCCGGATTCAGGTTGTAGCTGTTCTCCCCGGTCGACTGTCGCAGGTAGAACCCGCTCATCGACACGGCATTGCTGAAGTTGTGGTTCACCTTCAGTGTCCACTGGTACGCCGTGCTCGGCAGCAGGTCCGTGTAGCTGTAATTCTGCGTGCCGTCGTCGACGTTCCGGTTCGGCGTCGGCATGTAGCCCAGAATCGCCTTGCCGGTGTAGTTCTGGCGATCCGCCGGAATGATGTTGCCCGGGAACGCCACGCCGGTGAGCGGGTCGATGATCGGCTTCAGCACGCCGTTTCGCGTCAACCCTGAAAAGTCTCCGTTGCGCTCGGCCAGCGACGGCACGAGATACGAGTTGGCCTGCGGCTGCCGGTCCACGTACTTCTCGCCCGCGAACCAGAAGAACGTCTTGTTCGGGATGATCGGCCCGCCGACGCCGCCGCCCCCGTTGCGCCAGTACTCCGGGCGGAAGTCTTCGCCGTTCAGCTTCGGCACCAGCAGCTGCTGCTGCATCGTCTCGGGCCGGAAGACCGTGTAACCCGAAAACGAGAAGCGGTTGCCGCCCGACTTCGCCGTCATGTTCATCACGCCGCCGCCCGTGCGCCCCATCTCCGCGTCATACGTATGGATCTGCACGCGCGAGTCCTGCAGCGCTTCCATGCTCGGGTTGATCGACGACCGGTTCTGCATGTCCGTCGTCGGGAAGCCGTCGATCAGAAAGTTGTTCGACCGCACCGCGCCGCCGCCCATCGACAGCGCCGAGTTGCCCGTCTGGTCCTGCATCCGGTTCCAGTGCGCGTTGCCGCTCGCGACCACCGTCGGCTCGAGCGTCGCCATCAGGAACACGCTGCGGCCTTCCGACGGCAGCTCCCGGAAGTTCTCCGCGCTGAGCGTCGTGCCCTGCGAGGCGCTGCTCGTCTCGATGAGCGGCACCGACGCCGTCACCGTGACGTTCTCCTCGAGCGCTCCCACCTCGAGCGTCACTGGAATGTCCAGCTGCGCCTGCGTGCCGACGTTCACCGCACGGTTCTCGTAGGTTCGGAACCCGGGCACCTCGACCTTGAGCGTATAGCGCGCGGGATCGACGGCCGGGAACGAGTACTCGCCCACCCCGTTGGTGACGGTGTTGCGAACGGCACCGTTCGCCTCGTTGGTGAGCGTCACCGTCGCGCCGGGAATCACGCCCTGCGCGTCGCGAACCGTGCCGCGCACCGTTCCTTGAAACGACTGCGCCGATCCGATCGACGGCAGCATGACGGCCACGAGCATGGCCAGCATGATGCGCGTGCTTGCTCCGAACAGTTTCGACATACCGCGTTCCTCCTGAGGCTCAGGGTCACAGGTCGGTCATAATCGCCCGACCTCGGCCACACACGCCCCCCGACCCAGCGTGAGCCTAGGCGGCCACCCCGGAAGGGATCAATACAGGAGAAACGGCGGTAACCAGTTTTCACGCCTTCGGTATTGGTACGAATCGGAAGTTTGGAGAAGCTGGCTGGAACATAAGGAATAGCTTATTTAAAAGGTCGCCTGACGGGCCAAATCCATAGCGACATCCTTACGAATTGGCACATCCGGTGATACGACCGTCGGGGCGGCGGACGCCTTGCCCGCCGCCCCGATCGATTCCCTAGTACGACACGCGCACGGTGAACTGCACCGAGCGCATGTTGTTCGCCTGGCTGCGGATCTGCCCGAAGCTCGAGTTGCCGACATTGGAGCTCGCCGGGGCCGCCCACTGGACGATGTTGAACGGGTTCAGCAGCTCGAGCCGGAGGTCGAGCGTCATCGAGCCCGGAATCTCGACGGCCTTTCGCGCCGAGAAGCTGAAGTTGGTGCGCCGCGGCGACAGGACGCCGGGCAGCACGCGTGGCGCGTTGCCGAACTGGTTCTTCGGAACCTGGCTGAACGCGGCCAGGTTGAAGTACTGGTTGTCCTTCGTATCCTGCCGGATGCGATCGGTGATGTCACCCGGCTCGATGAAGTCCTGCCCGGAAACGATGTCGGGACGGATGGCCCCGCCGAAAAGGAACTGGCCGCCCGTGATGTTCTGCGTGACGCCGATCGGGAAGCCGCTCTGGAGCTGAAGCACCGTCGTCAGCGACCAGCCGCCGAGGATCCGGTCGGCCCACACGCTGTCGGAGAGAAACCGCTTGCCCTGGCCGAACGGCAGGAGCAACGTCGGCGCCACCGTGAACTTGTGCGGCGAGTCGAGCAGGCTCTGGCCATATTCCGAGTCGGGGTCGTAGTAGGGCGAGAAGGGAATCAGCACGTACTCGTTCTGCACCGACCCGGCGCGCGAGTAGTAGTTGCCCTGGCCGACCTGATTGTCGTTCAGCCGGCTGTAGGTGTAGCTGAAATTCACGCCCCAGACGTTGCCCACCTGCTTGCGGCCCTGGAAGACGAACGCGTGGTACTGCGAATGCGCACCCGTCGCGTCGTTCCAGGTGATGTTGCCGAACTGCGGATACGGCCGCAGCAGCTGCCCGATCTGGATGGTCTTGCGTCCGGCGAACTGCCCGGCCTCCGGCACGCCGTAAAACGGATTCGCCGTCGAGCTGAGCGTGTTGATGCCGGCGTTCTGGTAGATCGGATCGAGCGCGTTCAGGTCGAGCCCCGTCTGCCAGTCGAGCTCCTTGCCGGTCAGCCCGGTGTAGCCGACCCCCAGCATCACGCCGCCGGGAAATTCGCGCTGCAGGTCCACCGAGGACCGCTGCACTTTCGGGGTGCCCTTCCCCGGCAGGATCACGTTCGTGCTGGCGCCGACGTTGGTCAGCAGGCCGAGCGACTGGCCGGAGGGCTGCACGAGCCCGCTCGGGAACGGATCGCTCAGCGACGTGATCGGCACGCCGCCCGACGACTGCTGGAGATCGGTCGTCGCGGCGTAGCCGTACTGCCCCCAGCTCGACGTGCCGGCGGAGCCGTAGTTCCACGGCGCGACGTAGATGCCCCAGCCGCCGCGCAGCACCGTCTTCTCGTTGAACTTGAACACGCCGCCCACGCGCGGCGAGAACTGCACGTCGCGCGTGCCGCCCTGCTGGAGCGGCGCGCCACTCTGCCCGGCGTAGAGCAAGCCGCCGTAAATCGTCCGCGGCTGGTTCGTGATGGGATCGAGCACCGTCACGAGATCGTTCAGCGGGCTCACCGTGTCCCTCGCGAAATCGGTGGTGATCCGGTTCTGCCGTTCCTGCAGGTTCGTCTCGTGCTCGATGCGCAGCCCGTAGTTCACCGTCAGGCGGTTGTTCAACCGCCAGTCGTCCTGCACGAAGCCCGACGTGTAGCGGATGTAGCCGTCCAGATCGGCCGAGATCGGAATATCGCCGCTCGAGGGATACCCCAGCAGCAAGTCGGCCAGGGCGTTGCCCGTGAAGCGCCCGTCGAAGGAGAAGTTGCCGGTCGAGGCGCCGAAGGTCGACGACTGGACGCCGAGAATGCGGTATCCGCCGCCGCCCTTGATGCTATGGCTCCCGGCGAGCTTGCTCAGCGTCCCGTTGATCCCGTACTGGTAGTAGACGTTGTCCGACCGGTTGCTCCAGCCGGTCATGCGCCCCGACCCGTACCCGGTGAGCGTTGTCGAGGGGAAGCGGTTCGAGTCCTTGAACTGCCCCGTGAAGGCCCCGTTGTTCGGCCAGAGCGACGTGGCGTCGAAGGGAACGGGCAGCTGGTTGCCGTCCTGGAACTGGTTCCAGCCTCCGCGCAGCGTGAGCACGGTGGACGAGTTCATCACCAGCGTCCCGTTCAACACCAGCGTGTGGTCGGCGCGGTGCAGGAAATACTGCGTGCCGGCTTCGGGGTGTTCCGGATTGTAGTTGGCGCTGTTCTCGCCGGTGACCTGCCGCAGGTAGAAGCCGCTCATCGACACGGCGTTGCTGAAGTTGTGGTTCACCTTCAGGGTCCACTGATACGCCGTGCTCGGCAGCAGATCCGTGTAGCTGTAGTTCTGCGTGCCGTCGTCGATGTCGCGGTTGGGCGACGGAAAATAGCTCGCGATGGTCTTGCCGGTGTAGTTCAGGCGGCCGGCGGGAATCACGTTGCCGGGGAACGGCAGCCCCGTCAGCGGATCCGTGATCACGTCGAGCTGGCCGTTGCGCGTGACGCCCGAGAAGTCGCCTTTGCGCGACGCCATGGACGGCACGGCAAATGCCGACGCCTGCGGCTGCCGGTCGAGGTACTTCTCGCCGGCGAACCAGAAGAACGTCTTGTTCGGGATGATCGGCCCGCCCACGCCCCCGCCGCCGTTGCGCCAGTACTCCGGCCGGAACGTCTCCTCGTTCAACTTGGGGATGAGCAGCTGCTGCTGCAGCGTCTCGGGGCGGAAGACCGTGTAGCCCGAAAACGAGAAGCGGTTGCCGCCCGACTTCGCCGTCATGTTCATCACGCCGCCGCCCGTGCGCCCCATCTCCGCGTCATACGTGTGGATCTGCACGCGTGAGTCCTGCAGCGCTTCCATGCTCGGGTTGATCGACGACCGGTTCTGCATGTCCGTCGTCGGGAAGCCGTCGACCAGAAAGTTGTTCGACCGCACCGCGCCGCCGCCCATCGACAGCGCCGAGTTGCCCGTCTGGTCCTGCATCCGGTTCCAGTGCGCGTTGCCGCTCGCGACCACCGTCGGCTCGAGCGTCGCCATCAGGAACACGCTGCGGCCTTCCGACGGCAGCTCCCGGAAACTCTCCGCGCTGAGCGTCGTGCCCTGCGAGGCGCTGCTCGTCTCGATGAGCGGCACCGACGCCGTCACCGTGACATTCTCTTCGAGCGCTCCCACTTCCAGCGTCACCGGAATGTCCAGCTGCGCCTGCGTGCCGACGTTCACCGCGCGGTTCTCGTAGGTTCGGAACCCGGGCACCTCGACCTTGAGCGTGTAGCGCGCCGGATCGACGGCCGGGAACGAGTACTCGCCCACGCCGTTCGTCACGGTATTGCGCGTGGCGCCGGTGGCTTCGTTGGTCAGAGTGACCGTCGCGCCAGGAATCACGCCTTGCGCGTCGCGGACCGTCCCGCGTACGCTGCCTTGAAAGGACTGCGCAGCGGCGACGGTCGAGAAGAGCCCGACCAGGGCTCCGATGACAGTGGCTCGCGCACCAGATCTGAGAACACTCCGCATGCTGCCGGCCCTCCGTAAAGTTGCCTTACGCATAGTAAAGACAAGCTAATTTATACGTAAAGTCTACGTATA
Organism: uncultured Acidobacteriota bacterium; assembly: GCA_963837345.1. Taxonomy (GTDB): domain Bacteria; phylum Acidobacteriota; class Vicinamibacteria; order Vicinamibacterales; family CAVVIG01; genus CAWIMX01. Next base: position 722,257 of record CAWIMX010000002.1, on the reverse strand, counting down.
CAATCAGTTGTCGGAGCATAATGACCAGCGCTCTACCTGTCAATAAGGGATCCACCGTGTCCCGCAATTTTTACAATCGGCGGACCCGCCTCGATCCAAAATCGAGGAGTCGGGCCGTCAATTTCATGTCCTTCCGAACCTTCTGCGCGATCGCCGCGAGTCTGGGCGCCCTCGGCCTGGCGGACCGCGCTGGGGCCCAGGCACCGACGGCGACCGCCCAGCGGCCCACGTTCAGGGTCGAGGTCAACGCCGTCACGATGGACGTGCTCGTTCGCGACGAAACCGGCGCGTTCGTGCCCGATCTGACCAAGGCCGACTTCGAGGTCTACGAGGACGGCGTGAAGCAGGACATCACGTCGCTCACGATGAGCCACGGCGGCCGGATCACGAACGTGCTCGTCGCGCCGACGGCCGCCCCGCGCGAGGGCCTCGTCCTCCCGCCGCCGCGTCAGGCCGCGGCCGACACTTCCGGCCGCGTGTTTCTGTTCTTCGTCGACGACTTACACCTCCAGGTGGAAGACACGGCGCGCGTGCGGGCACTCTTCGGCCAGATCGCGAAGGACCTCGTCCATCAGGGCGATTTGTTCGGCGTCATCTCGAGCGGCCCCTCGTCCATCGCCGTCGACATGACGTACGACCGCAACCGCCTGAGCGAGGCGACCGACAAGATCATCGGCCACGCCATGGCGCCGACCGACATCATTCAATCCGGCCAGGGCATGTACGGCGTCCGGGAGCTGCGCTACCGCGTCCAGGTGGCGTTCAACACGATTCACGATGCCCTGCAGGACCTCGCGAAGATCCGCGATCGGCGCAAGATTCTCGTGTGGGTCAGCGAGGGCTACGACTTCACCCCGTATCAGGAATCGCGGCTCGGCCAGGGCAATCCGAACAACTTCTTCCAGCAGAACTTCCAGAATTTTCAGCGCAGCAACACCACCAACGACGATGGCTCGCATCAGCAGGTGATCGATCCGCTCGTCGAGGCCCAGAAGCAGAACGAACTGTTCAGCGACGCCGACCTCGGCGTCGCGCTCCGCACGCTCACCGACGACGCCAACCGCTCGAACACGACCATCTACACGGTCGATCCGCGCGGCCTGGCCGCGGCCCAGCAAATCGATCAGCAGGTGAATCCCACCGAATGGCACGACTACCTCGTCAAGTCGCAGGACACCCTGCGCGATCTCGCCGACCGCACCGGCGGCCTGGCGGTCGTGGACGAGAACGACTTTTCGGGGGCGCTGAAGCGCATCGACGCGGAAGCCAGCGACTACTACATGCTGAGCTACTACTCGAACAATCCGCGCGCCTCGGTGGGCCGTCACCAGATCGACATCCGCGTCACGCGCCCGGGCATCACGGCACAGTCGCGCACCGAATACGTCGCCGCTTCGCCGGTGCCTCCGCCCCCCGCTCCCCCCGCGGATCCGACGCCGGCGCCCGCCCGCTGACATAAGCGCGACCAAACCGCGTGTGAAACGATCATAAGAACGGCGCGGCCGCGAGAAATTTCCGCGGCCCGCGCGATAGAATCGCCTTATCTCCGTTCAATCATGGCCAAGCGCGCAGTCATCCTCGACGAGTCGAAGACGGCCTACACCGTGCCGCGCGGATGGGTCGCCGTGCTGGCCACGCTCCTGATTCTTCCGTGGCTCGTCGTGCTCGCGCTCTATGTGCGACCGGCGGCGCCCCCATCGCTGCTCCCGTCGGCCGACCCGACGCCCCGGATGCCCGCGGCGTCCTCGACGGTCGAAGCGGGTCCGTGGGGCGACCTGGTGACGACGCCCATCGTCATCTCGCCGCCGCTCGAACAGGTGCCCAACGACTGGGGCCCCGTCCAGCCGATCGAATGGCAGTTTCCTGAGGCGTCGCGCGAGGCGCTCCAGCAGTTCCTGGCCGCGTCGGGCTTGACCGAGGTGCAGACGACCGCCCTGCTGGCGTCGGCGCGGCCGGAGCCGCACATCAAGGGCTTCGTCGTGCGGCCCGATCCGGCCCTCGTGTGGAGCCTCACGCCCGACGTGCGGGCATTCATCTACGGTCGGCTCGCCGAAACGCCGCTCAACCCGCGTCAGCACGATGCCTATCGCTACGCGGGGTCCACCCTCGAGGAATGGCTGGGGACGAGCCTGGTCGCGCCCGACACGCTTCAGCTCATCAAGCCCCTGATCTATCGACAGGGCGCGTTCCTGTACTTCGCCGACATCGATCTCGTACGCGCCCGGCTTCAGGATCCCCAAGCGCTCCAGCGTCTGGCGAAGGGACTTTTCCGGGTGTCGACCGTGCTCGTCGAGCTGCGGGTGAAGAATCGCGCCGACATCGACGCGCTGGAAGAATACTGGGGCCGCGGCGGGCGCCGCACCGACATCCTGCCGCTCCTCGAATCCATCGCCGGCTCCCCGGCGCACCAGCAGATCGACATCACGCACCTGCTCCCGCCGACCGCCCGGCTGAATCTCTATCGGTACCCGAAAGTCTCGCTCGCGGACCTGCAGCGGCCGCAGCTCGTCAACTGTCTGTGGACCGCGCTGAACTTCTTCAACCCGCGGCCCGACGATCGCCTCGTCGATCTCGACGCGGCCCTCGACAACCTGCGGCGCAACTACTACTTCGTCCACGATCGCTTTCAGCTCGGCGACCTGATCGTGCTGACCGACAGCGGCGGCAACCTGCTGCACGTCGCGGTGTACCTGGCGGCCGACCTGGTCTTCACGAAGAACGGCACGTCTCCCCTGTCGCCGTGGGTGATCATGAACATGGCGGGGCTGAAGGGGTATGACATCCAGTACGGCGAGGGCGTACAGCTGCAGTACTACCGCCGCAACGATCTGTAGGGTCGCGAGCCGCCGCTAGCGGGTGTTGGCGGCCTCGCGAGGGGCGAGCACGTATTCCTGCCGGGAGAACGCCGACACGCCGGGCCGCGTGACCTTGATCTCGATCTTCCGGCGGCGCCTGGTCGGATCCGGGTTCTTCGAATAGAACCCGAGCACGTAGTAGTCGCTCGAGTCCGCGTCAATCCGCTTGATCCCCTTGTCGAAATCGTTCGAATTGACGATCGCGATGCCGCCGGTGTCGTCGGCCAGCGTCCGCAGGGTGTCCTGCGACTTCTGGATGTAAGTGCGCCACTGCGTCGGATCCACCTGCTCGTCCAGATCCGGCTGCCCCACCAGGCCGCGCGGATCGATCGTGTAGATCGTGGCATTCGCCCGGTTGGCGGCGCGCGTCAGTTCGGCCATCTCCATCGCGAGGTCGGCGTCGGAGAATTCCTCGCGCCGCAGCATGTCCTGGACGAGCGGATCCTGCGCCGCCGACGACACGCTGTCGACCGAGTTGTTGTCGAGGCCCAGGCCCGAGCGGATCATGTTCATGTCGCGCTGGCCGACGTTCTGCAAGAACGGCGACGAGGGATCCATCAGCCCCAGCCGGGCTTCCGCGAACGGGTTGAAATCATAGCCGTCGCTCATGTACACCACGGCCTTGCGCCGGTCGTGCACCTTCTCCAGATTCGCCAGCGTGTCCATCACCGTCATGAACGCCACCTGCGCGCGATACCGGAGCTCGGTGAGGCTGCCGCCGAAGTTCGACTGGATGATCTCGCTCGGCTTCAGTCCATCGCCCGTGATCTTGTTGATCGCTTCTTCCAGCCGCGCGCGATCGTAGGTCATGTCCACCAGAATGGACGAGGGGCCGCTCGACACGATGCCGAACATGTCGCCGTCGTGCACGAGATCGCGCGAGATCTTCCGGAACAGCTCCCGCACGCGCGGCGTGCTCTGGAACTGCATGTGCAGATCGTCGACGAAGAAGAGGAAGATGCGGCCGGACACGTCGTTCGTCCGGCGCGCCGGCGGAAGGATGATCCCCTCGGGAGGTTTGGCCGGCGCCGCCAGCAGGGGCGTGCTCACGCGCCCGCCGTGCACGACCGTCATCGAGGCGATGTCCTGCAGCACGCCGTCTTCGTAGATCTGGAACTCGTTCTTGGTCAGGTCCGGCACGAACTGGCCGTCCTTGTCGTGGACAAGGACATCCTGCGTCACCAGGTCGACCTGAACGCGGAAGGTCGGTTGCGAGTCTTGCCCCGCCTGCGATTGACCGGCAGGGGCCGCCGGCGCCGGCGCCTGGGCGGCCAGACCGACAACCAGCGCCGACCACACCACACCCGACCAGAAGCCGTGCGCCTTCAAACTCATAGGCTCGATTATAGCCCGCCTGTCGGCTCGCCCTGCCCGCCACCTCGACGGCGCCGGCGGCGCCGCCGACGCCGCTGGATCGACTCGCCGGCTCCCGGGACCGCCTCCTCTTTTGACGACTCCGCCTGCGGTGTGGCCGTCGCGAGATTGGTCGGAGCCGGCTCGTCTGCCGCCGCCTCCTCTGCCGCCGGCTCGTCTGCCGCCGCCTCCTCTGCCGCCGGCTCGTCTGAGGCCGGCTCGTCTGAGGCCGGCTCCGGCACGGCGTCGTCGTCCGGCTCGTCGGTGACAGCCAGGCGGGCCGCCTTGGCCGCGCGCCGCCGCTCCCGCCACATGTCGTCTTCGGCCGAGGGAATTGGCGTCGCGAGGATCCGAGGCCAATCGAACTGCACGCCCGGGTACCGCGCCTCGAGCGCACGCTGGACGACCTCGTCGAACGGCGGACGTCCGAGCTTGACGTTGGGTGGGGTTCGGAACCAGTACAGCAACCGTCCGGACTTGCCTCGTCGACCGGCCGGCTCGATCAGCGAGAAATATTCGTAGCCGCGCTTGTCCCGATGAAAGCGAAGAACGGCCAACGCCTACTTGCGGCGCACGGCGCGCGCCGCCTTCTTGACGGGTTTGGCGGTGCGGGAGCGTCCGGCCGGCTTCCGGCGCGACGCGGCGGACTTGACGGGCTTCACCGGGTGCGCGCGGGCACTGGCCGCTTTGCCCATGGGCTCGCGCGAGCGATGGACCAGCGTGAAGCGCACCTGGTCGCCCACGGCGTGATAGCTCCAGAATTCCTGGACCCGAATCTGATTGTCCTCGCACAGGCGCCGCGCGACGTCGACCATGCCGGCGGGCACGTACAGGTGAAACGCCGCGCGCAGCCGACCGAAGACCGCCCACTCGGCGAGCGCTTCCAGGTGATTCACGGACTCGCCGGTTTCGACCTCGACTACCGCCGCCAGCCTGTGGCCGCGGTCGAGCGATGAGAGCACGAGATCCGGATAGACTGCCGAAGGGCCGTTTCCGACGGGGGTGTTCTGCTCGGCGCCCGGGTTGATGCCGGCTTCGTACTTTCGCTTGACCTTTGCCTGGAGCAGCCTGATCACACGGTCGTGCTCCAACTGCTCACGAACGGGCCGCACGAGGATGGGGCTCACCGAGTGCCTCCAAACGATTGGATCTTCGGGATCAAACCCCTAAGTCTAACATGGTTCAGTTGAGGGCCTCGATCGGAATCCTACCGATTTACGTTCTCGGCACGATACAAGGGTAGAATACGCAAATGTCCACGGTGGAGCCGGTTAAGGATCTCGAATTGCCGCGCATCCTCATCGTCGACGACGACGAGGGCGTGACCCAGACCTTTGCCCGGATGTTGCGGCTCGAAGGCTTCTCGGTGTCGACCGCGGTGAATGCGGAGACCGGCCTTCAGGAAGCCGCCCTCCACAGGCCAGATGCGATCATTTTAGACCTCCGAATGCCACTAGTGGACGGTTTAGGATTTCTCCGTCGGCTCCGTTCCGATGCCGATCACCGCTCCACGCCCGTCGCGATCGTGACGGGCGACTACTTCCTCGACGACACCGTCTCGTCCGAAGTGCGCGCGCTCGGCGCCGAGTTACGCTTCAAGCCGCTGTGGCTCGAAGACCTCGTCGGCCTCGCCCGCACCCTCGTGAAGGTGACCCACTGACCGACGTCGGAAGCCGCTTTCTCAAAGCCTGCCGCCGCGAGCCCGTCGACCGAACGCCCGTGTGGTTCATGCGCCAGGCGGGCCGCTACATGGCGGAATATCGTGCACTCCGCGAGCGGCATTCGCTGCTCGAACTGTGCCGCACACCTGAGCTCGCGACCGAGGTGACGCTGCAGCCGTTGCGCCGGCTCGAAGTGGATGCCGCGATTCTCTTCTCGGATTTGCTGCTCCCGCTCGCGCCGATGGGCATCGGCTTCGACTTCGTGCAGGGCGAGGGCCCCGCGATTGACCAGCCCCTGCGCACCGAGTCGGACCTGCAGCGCGTCCGGCCGTTCGAGCCGCGCGAGGCGCTCGGCCACGTGCTCGAGGCCATCCGGCTGGTCCAGCGGGAGCTCGCGGGCCGCGTGCCGCTCATCGGGTTCGCGGGCGCCCCGTTCACGCTGGCGTCGTATGCGATCGAGGGCGGGCACTCCACGAACTTCGCCCACACAAAGGCCCTGATGTACGGGGCGCCCCACGCCTGGCACGCGTTCTCGGACGTGCTGGCCGACGTCGTGATCGACTATCTGCTCGCCCAGGTGGAGGCCGGCGTGGACGCGGTGCAGGTGTTCGACTCGTGGGTCGGCGCGCTGAACGCACGCGACTATCGCGAGTTCATCCTGCCGCACACGCGACGGATCTTCGAGGCGCTCGCGCCGCTCGGCGTGCCGACGATCCATTTCGGCGTCGGCACGGGCGCGATCCTCCCGGAGATGGCCGAGGCGGGCGGCACGGTGGTGGGCGCAGATTGGCGCACGCCGCTCGACGAAGCCTGGGATCTCATCGGCGCGGACCGCGCCGTGCAGGGCAATCTCGATCCGACCGTGCTGCTGGGCCCGGTGGATCGGATCCTGGCAGCGACCGACGACGTCCTGGCCCGCGCGGGCGGCCGGGCGGGTCATATCTTCAATCTGGGCCACGGCATCCTGCCGACGACGCCGGTCGAGCACGTGCAGCTCGTCGCGCAGTACGTGCACCAGAAAACCGCACATTACAATAGATAGGTTCTCGGGGTTCTCAGGGTTCTACGGTTCTCGGTTCGCGCGAGGGCGGAGAACCGGGAATCTCGACCTGCAGGAATCGGGAACCGCGAGACGCCAGAGAACCTTGAGCACCCCCCGAACCGCTGTCTTGCTGATGGCCCACGGCACGCCGTCCTCGCTGGACGAGATGCCGGAATACCTGCGCCTCGTGCGGGGCGGACGGCCGCCGTCCGACGAGCTCGTGGCCGAGATGCGGCACAACTATGCGGCCATCGGCGGCCGCTCGCCGCTGACCGACCTCACGCTCGCGCAGGGCGAGGCTCTCGCCGCTCGGCTCGGGCCCGGCGTGCCCGTGGCCGTCGGGATGCGGAACTGGCGCCCGTTCATCGCCGATGCGTTGAAGGGGCTCGCCGACGGCGGCGTCGAGCGGATCGTCGGCATCCCGCTCGCCCCCCAGGCGTCCACGTTGAGCGTGCGCAAGTACCATGATGCGGCCCGCGCGGCGTTGCCCGACGGCCTGGCGTACGACCCGGTCGGCTCCTACTACGACCACCCCCTGCTCGTGCAGGCCTTCGCGGAACGGCTTGCGGCCGCCGCGCCGGCTGCCGACGAGGAGGTGATCTTCACCGCGCACAGCCTGCCGGTGCGGGTGATCCGCGACGGCGACCGGTACGCGACCGAGGTCGCGCGGACGGCGCGCGCGGTCGCGGCGCGCGTCGGGCTCCGCCGCTACCGGCGGGCGTTCCAGAGCGCCGGCCGCACGCCGGAGCCGTGGATCGGCCTCGACCTCGGCGATCTCGTTCGCCATCGCACGGCGCGCGGCGCGCGCCGCTTCCTCGTGGCGCCCGTCGGGTTCGTCTGCGATCACACGGAAATCCTGTTCGACATCGACGTGCAGGCCGCGCAGACCGCCGCCGAGCGGGGCGTCGAGCTCCGGCGGACCGAATCGCTGAACACCTCGGCGACATTCATTGCGCTGCTCGAGGATCTGGTGCGATCGCGCCTATGACGTCCTCCGCTCCCGACATCGTCATCGTCGGCGGCGGCATCGCCGGTCTGGCGGCGGCCTTCGAGCTCACGCGCGCGACGGTGCCGTTCCGGCTGTACGAATCGGGCTCGCGCCTCGGGGGCGTGATCCTGAGCGAGCAGGTGGACGGCTTTACGATCGACGGCGGACCCGATTCGCTGCTCGTGCAAAAACCCGATGGCGTGCGGCTGGCCGAAGAGCTTGGGCTGGGCGAGCGCCTGGTGTCGACGCTGCCGCCGCGGCTGGCCTACATCCAGCGCGGCGGGCGGCTGTACGCGCTTCCGGCGGCGTCGGTGCTCGGCATTCCCACGCGCGTCGGTCCGTTCGTGCGCACGCCGCTCTTCACCTGGCCGGGCAAGCTTCGCATGGGCGCCGAGGTGTTCATGCGCCCTCCGCGTGACACCCGGAATCGAGACGATGAGTCCATTGGGGCGTTCATGCGGAGGCACTTCGGCGAAGAAGCGACGACCTACCTCGCCGAGCCCCTGCTCGCCGGCATTCACGCCGGCGACGTCGATCGACTCTCGCTCGCGGCCCTTTTCCCTCGATTGTTGAACGCCGAGCGCACCGATGGCAGCCTGCTGCGCGCATTCCGTCGCGCGACGCCCGCCGCGTCGGCCGATGGCGCGTTCCGATCCTTGCCCGACGGGCTGAGCGAGCTCGTGCGTGCCCTCGAGGCGCGCATGCCGGCCGGCGCCGTGCGGCTCGCGACGCGCGTGGCGGCGGTGCGGGGGATCCCGGGGTCCGAGCCGCTTCGGGTGGAGCTCGGCGACGGCTCCACGGTTGAGGCGCGCGCGGTGGTGCTGACGACGCCCGCCTACGTGACGAGCGGCATCCTCCGCGAGGTCGATGCCGAGCTGTCGCGCCTCTGCGGCGAAATCCCCTATGCGTCCACCGCGACGGTGGCGATGGCCTTCACGCGCGCGGCCGTACGGCATCCGCTGAACGGATCCGGCTTCGTCGTCCCTCGCGTCGAGGCGACGGGCATTCTCGCCGGATCGTGGCTGTCGTCGAAATGGCCGCACCGCGCGCCGGCGGGCCACGTGCTCCTGCGAACCTTCGTCGGCGGCGCGCGCGATCCCCGGGCGCTCGACGCCGGCGAGCCGGAGCTCGTGGCCAGGTCGCTTCAGGCCATCCGCCCGCTCCTCGGGATTTCGGGTGATCCGCTCTTCACGCGCGTCTACCGGTGGGAGCGGGCCAGCGCGCAGCACGAAGTGGGCCACCTGGCGCGCATGGCGGCGATCGATCGCCGCCTCGCCGCGTGCCCTGGCCTTTTTCTGACCGGCAGCGGCTTTCGCGGCGTGGGCATTCCCGACTGCGTCGCGGACGGCCGCTCGACGGCAAGGCAGGCAATGGCATGGCTGGACCGACGCGCGCCCGTCGACTGACCGCTCTCCTGCTGCTGGCGCTGGCCGGCTGCGCGCCCCAGCGGCGGGCGACGCCCGACGAAGGGAGCGGGCCGCCGGCGGCCGCCGAGGCGCAGATCCCGGAGGTGCTCGCCGCGATCCGCGCGGTCGACGCCGGCCTCCTCTCGGTGTCCGAAGAAGATGGACGATTTCTGCGGGTGCTGGCGGCCTCGAGCGGCGCGACCCATGCGCTCGAGATCGGCGCCGCGTACGGCTACAGCGCCATCTGGATCGGCCTCGGCCTGCGCGACACCGGCGGACACCTGACCGCGATCGAATACGACCACGAGCGCGCCGCCGCGGCGGCGCGGAACATCCAGGACGCCGGCCTGGCCGACACGGTGACCGTCGTCGACGGCGACGCGTTCGTCGAGATTCCGCGACTCGATGGATCGTTCGACTTCGTGTTCCTGGACGCGTGGAAGCCCGACTACAAGCGATTCTTCGATCTCGTCGAGCCCCGGCTCCAGGCGGGCGGATTGTTCCTGGCCCACAATGTCGTGAACAAGGCCGACGAAATGGGGGACTTTCTGGCCGCCATCCAGACCACGCCGGCGCTGGTGACCACGATCGTCAAGCCCGCTGGCGAAGGGATGTCGGTGTCGTACAAGCTGAGGAACTGACCGTTCCATCGTGCCATCGTGCCATCGTGCCATCGTTCCATCGTTCCATCGTTGAGCGAGTCCCCAATGCGTCCCATCCATCTGATTGGCGTCCCCCTCGACCTCGGCGGCAACCGACGCGGCGTGGACATGGGCCCGTCGGCCTTCCGGATCGCCGGCATCGCGGCGCGCGTCGGCGCGCTGGGCCGGCGGATCGTGGACAAGGGCGACCTGCACGCGCCGATGGCCGAGCTGCACGAGCCGCGCGACGAGCGCAAGCGGTACATCGACGAGATCGCCGGCGTCTGCCGCGAGCTCTACGCGAGCGCGCTCGCTTCGCTCCGCGACGGAGCGATCCCGCTCGTCGTGGGCGGCGACCACAGCCTGGCGGCCGGATCGGTCGCAGCGAGCACGGCGTGGGCGCACGAGACCGCGGGCCAGCCGATCGGCCTCATCTGGATCGACGCGCACGGCGACATGAACACCCCTTCGACGTCGCCGTCGGGCAACGTGCACGGGATGCCACTCGCCGCGCTGCTCGGCGCGGAGCCCGCCGAGTTGTCCCGCCTCGGCGCGGTCGTCCCGGCCGTCGTCCCGGCCCATACGGTGCTCATCGGCGTCCGGAATCTCGACGAACGCGAGAAGGTGGCGGTGCGCGAGTCGCGCGTCCATGTCTTCACGATGCAGGATATCGATCGGCAGGGCATCGCCGCCGTGGTCGACGAAGCCGTCCGGCTTGCGAGCGGCGGCACGGCGGGCATCCACGTGTCGTTCGACATGGACGCGTGCGATCCGTCGATTGCCCCGGGCGTGGGCACGCCCGTCAAAGGCGGCCTCGACTATCGAGAGACCCATCTCGCGATGGAAATCGTCGCCGATTCGGGCCGCTTGCGCGCGCTCGATCTGGTGGAGGTGAATCCGACGCTCGACGTGCGGAACGCCACCGCGGCGCTCGGGACCGAGCTCGCGCTGTCGGCGCTGGGGATGAAGATCCTCTAGGGGCTCGAGGTTCTATTTCTTCGTTCCGAGCATCTCCTCGAGCGTTTCCACGAGGAGCACGAGCGAGTAGGGTTTTTCGATCAGGCGGGTGTGAGGGCGCAGGCGTTCGAGCTCGGCCGACTCCGACGGGACGCCCGAGAAGATGATGACCGGCATCTCCGCCGGCGCCGCCGCCACCACGTCGCGGCCCGATCCGCGCTTCAGGCGCAGATCGACGATCGACGCCACGAACTGGTGTTTCTGCAGAGCGTCCAGCCCCTCGTCGGACGTCTCGGCGGAGACGACGCTGAAGCCGTGCATCTCGAGGAACTTCACGAGCGGCCGCCGGACCGACACATCGTCCTCGACGACGAGGACCAGACGCGAGGCGTCGTTGGACATGGTGCCTCGCAGTATAGCTGAAAGAACCGAGGGGCCGCCCGAACGCCGGCGCCGTCGGGTGACCCGGCGCGAATCCGCGCGCACCGCTGTGAACGGCGCGCCAGGAAGAATCGCCCGGATCGCCTCGGGTACAATGCCCTCGTCGCACACCGTCCGCCGGGCCCCTAGCTCAGTGGTAGAGCACGTGACTTTTAATCACGGTGTCGTGGGTTCGATCCCCACGGGGCCCACCAGATTGTGACCAATTCCAGCGACTCTTGAAGTCATTCGGGCGACCGCCTCGTCTGGGTTGCATCTCGGTCATCTCCGCAGTAATGCCGTGCCTCCCGAGCACCATCTCATCCAGCCGGTTGAGGGAGATGCCGAGTCGACGGGCCGCCTCGAGCTGCCCAAGCCGAGCGGCTTGAGGCTCCTCAAGCAGGATCTCGCCCGGCGGCGTCGCCGGACCCTGCCAACTCGGATCTCCCGTGAGAGTCTTCGACGCGGCCTGCGTAGGCAGTCCGTTCTCCCAGCGGAACGTCACCCGATACGGCTCGTTGATCCGGATGCTGCGACGCCTCGACTGATCGCCCTTCAGCCGCTCCACACGATTTCCTGCGGGAACGGCCAGATCCTCGAGTCGCGCGGCCGCATCAAGCCGCTTCAGCTTTCGCAGGACGATACGCCACAACAGGCGCGGAATGCGCCGCGCCGCGCGTCTGTCTGCACATTGCACGGATAGCATGTGTAATCATCAAGGGACCTGACCGCGGGGGAACGCACGTGTCAAGCTCGTAGGCAACCGGCCGGAAGCCGTCGCCGCCGCTCCAGCGGCGCCGGGTCACAGCCGGGTTCTCGTCGCTCCCGGTCGTCGCGCCACGCTACTTGCTCGTCGCCGCGGACGTTCGAGAGGATGCCCATCACATGCAGATCTTTCTTTTCGGCGCTCTCGCCGTTTCCCTCCTCGCCGTCCTGTTTGCTCTGCAGAATCTCGTGCCGGTGACGGTGGCTTTTCTTGGCTGGACGTTTCAGGGATCGCTCGCCCTCGTGCTCTTTGTGGCCTTCGTGGTCGGGGCGCTCGCCAGCTTCCTGGCGTCGGTACCGGCAATGGTCAGAAGCGGCCGATCGCGCAGCCACCAGCGACAAACGATAGCCGCCCTCGAGGCGAGTCTGGCGGAGTGCGAGAGCAGACTGGATGCCCAGTTGGGGCCTCGCACGCTTGGGTCCGCTTCCCCCCCGGGGCCATCGTCGCGCCCCACACCGTAGCCTCACGTGCTTTGCAGGCCGGCGATTTCATCCCCAACGCCTCACGCGGCGCTCGCGCCAATCATGCGAGTCGCAATGCCGCCAGGGAAGCCAGGGCCGCCGTGCCGCTGACGTCCGGAACAATCCGCATCTCGAGCACGGTAACAGCAGGCAGATGGACGCGATGATCCTGGACTTCTCTAGTGGCCCCGTGCGGGCTGAAGTTCGACTGCTGGCGCACAATCTCCCTGTAGGACTGTCCGCGATCCGCCGACCATCGCAGGACGTATTCCTCGTGCGTTCGACGTCGGAATCCTCGAACGCGAGCCAGATGCGCCGCAGCGTCTGCGTCTGACCGAAGAGGATCCGGATAGTCTGCGGTGCCGGCGGCGCAGCGCGCCATCCAGACCCGCCACTGGCCTGCAGTGCGGACTCAATGGGATGGGCCTCATCCTCATGCCTCCTGATCCGGGCCAATCGCTGACGGGCGTCGGGCTTCTTTCGGCGGACGAGCAATTCTATCGTCGAGACGTCAACCTCACAGTCTGCAGGTTCTTTGATACCCTCCCCGTCAAGCGGACCACGGGTTGTTGGACTCCGGCGTCGGTAACGCGCGGCAAATAGGTCAGCGGCACGACCCGGCCCAGCCCGTCATGGGGCCGGAGCTCATTGGTACTGGACGAGCCACGCGTCTGAGAGTGACTGCTCTTCGACCGTCGAGTGAAAGAGATACGAGTTCCGGACCTCCTCGCGGTACGTGCGATTGAAGTGTTCGATGAAGGTTCTGCACCAGCTTGCTGGGCTGGACGCACTGGAGGCCGATGCCGCGCTGCGCGCACCAGTCGATGAGCGCTTGCGAGGTCAGCTCAGGGCCGTTGGCGAGATGCAGCCGATCAGGCCGGCCATTGAGGGCCACCAGCTGACTGAGTACGCGGATCACGCCCGTCGCCGAAATCGACGTGCGACCTCAATCGCCAGGCCCTCCCGATCCCTTCATCCAGGCTATTCAGTGTCCGGAAGCAACGACCACCATACAGCGCGTCATGCGTGAAATCGATCGCCCAGATCTCGTTGAGCTGGGTTGGCGCGGCGAGGGCCCAGCGGAATCGGTGGGCACCCGCCGCCGCGTCCGTCGCGGCAGATTAAGGCGCAGCCGCAGGTACACGCGATGCACGCGCCTGCGATTCCGGCCATAGCCATCGGATCCGATCGAAGCACTTCCAGAAGCCCCGCCGTCCATGCTCAGCGACGAGCCCCTGGAACACGTCGATCACAGTCGCGTCAGAGTATTTCGCTGAGCACATCCTTGATGGCCGCGTGCTCGAGCGCGAGTCCGCGTACATCTGCTTGAGCTTGGCGTCCTCGGCCTCAAGCCCTTTCATGCGCTTCAGGTCCGAGACGGTGGCGTACTTCGACTTTCAATTGAAGGACGTCGCGCACGGTCGGTGCCGTGTTTGCGCACCAGCTCGGCAAGCAGGAGGCCCGCATCGCCGTCCTTCAGGATGTGACGATTTGACTCTCGGTGAACTGGGACTTCCGCATGGCCACTCCTTCTTGAAGGGCCGGAAAGTCCATCCTTCTATGATCTGGCTAACGGGAGAGCGTACCCTCCGTCCCTGGGACCCGCTTGGACAGCCGCCGCCAGAGAGCGCGTGGTTCGTCGCCAGTCAGCACGCGGCTCCACGCTCTCGGCAGCTGGCCTGGCCGTCCACGCTGCCACGTTCGCCGGCACCCACTCTCTGTCCACGCCGAACTCGGAATCTTCCGTGCGAGCGCCAGCACGCGGTTGGCAGAAATGGGTGCGCCGACCGCCACCAACGCTTCGAGCAGATCGCGCACATCAGCGCGGCCATCCGGGGAGACGTGAGAGAAATTCAATGCAATTCCCGTGAAGCGGCATGAAACACATAGAGTGCTGTATTCGTTGAAGACAGTGTGTTCTGGCAGTTTCAGCGGAAACCACCGAATTGGGTCGTGGGTTCGAGCCCCACAGGGCCCACCATCTGGCGAAGCAATCAAGGCCAAACGCGAAACTGCAGGTGGCGTCTCGGTCGCGACAGGGAGCAGACGCCTGACAGGTACGGCCTACCAGAGGCTCAAGGCCTGGGTCGGCTGGCACTCGAAGGATACCGACGTCGCCTAGGCGAGCAAGCACTTCTGGCGACCCGCCCGTCGCCTGCCTACCCGCCCTCGCGACCGCACGCTACCAGGACACGCCCTTCGACACAGTCAGGCGGTGTGGTCCAAACGAGATTGAGGACGAACGGCCCGGCCTCGTGCCGAGGAACAGCAGGGCGCCACCACCCGCCACGACCGCCGCACCCGCACCGACCAGATTGGGGTTCGACGTCTTGCTGACGTCAGCCGGCGTTACGTATTTGCCGTCTGACGTATGCAGCAGGCCCCACAGCACCATTCCCATGCCCGCGGCGACCAATCCCCCGCCAGACCAGAGCATGGCGCGGCGATCCGTTGTCCCTTCGCGCTGCACTGCCTGGGCCTGAGCCAGCGCCTGGGCTTTGGCCACTCTCGCAACGCTCGTTCCCAAATCATCCGCGACCGCGGATCCCGCCAGTCCCAGAATGCAGGCGGCAACCACGACGATTTGCGCCCGTCTCATGTGTCCTGTCCTCCCTGTCAGAATCGAATCTTCGCACCCAGCATGGCGCGGCGTGGATAGGTGAAGGAAGAGGGTGCGCCAAACGCCGTGGAGGTGCCGAGCATCGAGATGATGCCTTCCGCGGTATCGGCATTGGTGAGGTTGAGGATGTCAGCGAAAACATCGGCCTGCACTCCGCCGCTGTTGAGTCTGAACGACTTCTGCAGTCGCAGGTCCACCAGGTTCAGGCTCGGCACGCGCCGGCTGCCGTCCAGCGGCTCCGCGTCGATCGTCGGAGAGGATGCGAAGCCGAGGCCAGAGACCCGGATCTGGCGCGCCCAAGGACGGCCCGTCTGATGCTGAATGTTCGTCGACACCAACACCCCCAACGGGAGCTGGTACAAGAACTGGACCTTCCCAACGACAGGACGATCGCCGATCAGCCGACCATCGGTGTTGACCAGATCGTTGGGCCCATCCGGGAATCGGCCGAACGACCGTGGAATCTCTTCCTGGCCCGACGTCGGCGACCGATTGCTCGAAGGCAGTCGACCGGTGGATTTCGACAGGACAAGCGAAAAGGTTCCCTGCCATCGGTTCGCCATCCGCTTGGTCACGACAAACGTGGCGCCGTGATAGCGCGTGTACAGGCCGGGCATGTTCGTCATCGAGAACACGCTTTGGTCGACCGGCGTCAGCAGCTGGTAGACCATGACCGTCTGGTTCGTGGCCTCCGCGCCCTTCGAGTCGACGTAGGGCACCTGCGCATACTGGCCGGTCGTGTCAACCCATCCGGGATAGTCGTGCCCGTTCTTGTAGACGTAGTTCACCTGGAGGCCGAGATTCGGAATCAGTTGCTGTTCCAGCTGGACGATGACCTGATCGTTGTAGGGGGCCCGATAATTCGGGTCCACCTGGAGGTTCGGACTGCTGCTCGTGGCCTGAAAGTTGGACCGATTTCCCGCCGCATCGACGTCGAACGTGTAGGTCGGCGACACGCCCGGCGCGACGGCGCTGAAGTCGGCGAGCAGCGGGCCGCGATAGTACCGGCCGTAGTGCGCCTTGACCACGGTCTTGCTGTCCTTGTCGATTTGCCAGTTCACGCCGACGCGTGGAGACACGACCTTCCAGTTGAACAGATGTCCGCTGTCCGGCGAGAACGCACCGGTCTCGTTCGAATTGGCGTCGAGAAGGGGCATCGCCTGGAACTTCCCGTAGCTGTAGTCGAACCGGAGACCGAGATTCACCGTCACTCGGCTGCGGCCGTACGTATCGTCAACGTAGGTGCCGATGGAACCGATGAGACCCGGTGAGTGGTACGGAAGTTGGGTGGTTCCGGTTGACTGCTGATTCGTCACGCTGAAGACGTCGATTGTGTCGTTGTTGTAGGTGACCGAGTCCTGGCCGCCGCCGTTGTACTGCAGGCCGAACTTCAGGTCGTGGCTGCCGCCACCGAACTCATCCACGTAGCGCCCGATCTTGATCGAGGCGCCCCTCCGCCAGGATTTCGACGAGTTGAACGAACTCACGCCGCCGGTGACAGCGCCCGTGTCATTGTCCGTGACCTGCGGAACGCCGGGGACCTGCCCCGGGACGAACGGCGAGTTGGCATTCTTGGCAAAGTACCCGGAGTACCGAGCTTCCAGAAAGGTCGACGACGACAAGGTGTACGTGTACACAAAATTCGGCGTGGGATTATCGCCGTGACCCGACGAAAGCGTGCTGAGTGCGACCAACGGGTTGCTGGTGTTGGGCGGCAGGGCCCAGTAGTCGTCGTGCATGCCGTGCATGATCCGCTGCTTCGATGTGATCTGGTAGGTCAGCTTGTAGAACAGCCGCTTCGCAATGGACGGCGTCGCGGCGGACGGCGCGAATCCGGTCGACGCAAAGGTGTCGTTTTGGTACTGGTATGAGCCGAAGAACCAGAACTTATCCCGGATCATCGGACCGGACAACTGCCATGTCGTGTCGGTGAACTTCTTCCGGTAGTACGGATACCCGCCGTCTTCTGCATCAGTCGTGTTGCGACCCGTCAAGGCGTTGGGCTGGACATACAGGTTTCCGTCTCCATGAAGCTGGTTCCCTCCCTCGCGAGTGACGATGTTGAAGACTGCCCCCTCGACATTTCCGTATTCCGCGGACGCTCCCAGTTGCAGGACCTCAACCTGCTCCACGGCGTCCGTATTGGGCCACGCCCAGCCTCCGCCGCTCCCCGGAGCGGAAATATCGGTGCCGTCGAGCAGATACGAGTTGGCATTGACGCTGCTGCCCATTGACTGAGCGTTCGTCGTGCCGCCGGACGTGGACGTCGACTGGCTGACACCGGGGGCCGAGTTGATCAGATCGAAGAAGGAGAACCGTCTGACCGGAGCGCTCTCCACCCACTGCTTGTCGTAGTTGGTGCTCACCTGCGATGTCGACACACTGACGAGGGGCGTCGCGCCCGTGACGGTAATGTTTTCCTCGACAGTACTCACGCTCAGGGCGATCGGCAGCGTCACCGTCCCGCCGACCCCCACGACAATGCCGTCACGTGTGATGGTGGTAAAACCGCTCAACGCGGCTTCCACGCTGTACGTGCCCGGTGAAAGATTGGGGAACCGGTAGGTGCCCGTGCCGGACGTGACCGCGACGATTCCCGTCGACGGAAGGGTCGCGCCGTGGAGCGTCACCGTCACGCCGGGAAGCACGGCGCCGGAAGAGTCGGCCACCGTCCCGACAATTTCGCCGGTGGTTCGTTGCGCGATCGCCGGGGCGGCAAACAGCAGCGCCGACGCGCAAATACCCGCCACAAAGACCTTCATCCCCAACCCTCCCGGAGCAGGCCTCCCCTCAGTCCAGCGCGTCGCCGCGCCCGCCGGCCCGGGGAGGTTCTCAAGTTGAGCCGTGCAGGACTACCTTAGGTCAATAGGAGTTACGCGGAAGTTGCAAATTGTGGCAACGAGTCCGGCGCCGGCAATTCGGCAGGGGAGCTTCTCTCGACGCGGGCCCGCGTTGCTGGGGAGACGCAATCAAATCTCTTGGACGGTTCAGGACTCCGATTCGTCAAACGTCAAGGAGTAGCCATCTCCGTGAACCGTATGAATGAACACCGGCGCATGAGGATTTGGCTCGACTTTCGCGCGTAGTCGCTTGACGGCGTAGTCCACCGCCCGAGTCGTGGGCTGGTCGAGGAATCCCCAGACTTCACGCAACAGCTCGCCGCGGTGCACGACCCGTCCCTTGCGCTCCGCCAGGTACGAGAGAAGATCGAATTCGCGTTGCGTGAGGTGAATCTTTCGCGCGCCATCCACCGCCGTCAGCGTCGTGAAGTCGATGGTCACCCGGCCAAGACGGAGCCGCTCCACCATGATCCTGGCGCGACGCAGGACCGCCCAGATCCGCGCTCTGAGCTCATCGAAGTCGAAGGGCTTCGTAATGTAGTCGTCGGCTCCGGCTTCGAGCCCTCGCAGCTTGTCGGCCTTCTCGTTGCGCGCGGTGAGCATGATCACAGGCGTGGCCCCCCCGCGACGGATGAGACGGCACAGCTCGACGCCGTCACATCCTGGCAGCACCACGTCGAGCAGCACCAGATCCGGCGCCGAGGCGCGCGCCCGCCTGAGAGCGGTGTGGGCATCTCCCGCGCGGTCGGCGTCGAATCCGGCAAATGTCAGACTATCTGCCAGCACGCGCGCCAAGGCGGCATCGTCTTCAACGACGAGAATCCGCTTCTTGGGGGGTGCCACGCCGCGCCATCCTAACATGCCGCCGCGACAGGATCCGGACTGTTCGTGAGCTCGGTACTGACACCGGCGGACACTTCGTGACAGGCCCGGCACGAGGGTCCCGCCGAGCTCAGCCTGGCGGCGCCTCGTCGCGGACGAGGACCTGATGGGCCAGGAGCATTGAGAGCCCCAGCAGCAACTCGGCCGGCGCGGCCGCGCCGACGACCCGCCGGTATGCCTGAACGAGTCCCGGCAGATCCCGAACGTGTGGGGCCAGCCGTACCAGTTCGGGCAAGTTCACGCCCGCCGCGAATCGAATGGGGAAACCGACGCGGGGCACGACGATCGCCTCTCGCATCAGCACTTCATGGCCTTCAATCGAGGGCACGGATTCAAAGCGAAGCGCCCCCCCGGGGCGTAATCGAAAGACGGAAGCATCCCGAAGGCTTCCAAACTCCGCCCGAACCATCTCGTCACGAGCCAGCTCGGCATCGGCGATCTCGTGACCGAAGCCCGCCGGGATCTCCGGACCCTGACTCGCACGGCCCGTCCAGAACGCGTGCTTGTATTCGGCGAGCGCCGAATCGAAGAATCCGGCGGCGTGGCGGCGGCACGCCGCGTAGACGATTCGCTCTCGCCGGTTGTACAAATCGACTGCCGCTCCCGCCATGCCCGGCTTCGTCAGGCCGGTGTGAGCAACCACGGCCGCCCGCCATGCCGAGAGCAGCGCCTTCCTGACGCCGCCGGACGACAAGGGATCGATGAAGGAAACGGCGTCCCCGACGAGGAGCAGCCCCGAGTCGGCGGCAGGTTCGGCGTCATACGGTGACGCGTCGCACGCCCAGGGGCGCGTGACCTGTCGTGCGCCCTGGAGGCGCCTGGTCATGGCTCCCGCCTTGTCCAGGTATCTGGCGTAAGCGGACCTCAGGTCGGTCTTCTCCCCGGCCCGACTTGGCTCGACCATCACGGTGCATTGACGGCGGCGACGGGACAATGGCACAGACCAGGCCCATCCGTCGCGGTAGCTTTCCACGAAGGTGTGCGAGGCCTCATCGGCCGGCCATCCACTCCGGCAGTCCCACTCCGCCACGATGGCCAACGTCCGATACCCGCCGGCCTGACGCCGGAAGCCCCTCCGGGCCGCGACACCGACTCGCCCGGAGCAATCGAGGACGTATCGGGCCTGATAGGTGACCCGGCCCCCGGAGCGGCGACTACAGGCGATGTGGAACGGACTCGAACCGGTGACACTGTCGACCCGACCGCCGACGAGAGATGCGCCTGAAAGGCGGGCGAAGCGCCGCAGCACGCGGTCGAAAACCGGTCGGGGCACATGGTAGCCGTGCGTGTCGGTCGTGCTCGTCGTATGACGCCCGGCCCAGTCCGAGACATTGCCATCGTTGGGATAGAAGTGGGCCGCCTCGATCAGCTCGCTCTGGCCAAGAAATTCGAAGAGCTTTCGCGTCCCGGCCGGGAGCGACTCCGCGAGACTCGGGCCACGCGCTTCGTCGTGCAGCAGCTTGACGGACCAGCCCCAGGACGCCAGGAGACCAGCGGCGGTCGCCCCGGCGGGACCGCCGCCGATGACCAGCACGTCAACGGTTCCCGAGGGCCCCTTCCGGTGTCCTGAACTCACGATGTCCGACCAGCGGGCGCGCTGCGTCCGTCGCGCAGTACCGCAAGGATCTCCGTGAGACCGGCACCCGGCGCCGCTTCGAGCGCGCGCGCTACGAAGCCGGTGGCATTCGCCACTGCGAAGCTGATGCCGCTCAAGTTTCGTTCGCGTGGGACATTCGGGATCTCACGCGGGTATCCCGACGCGGAGAGCACGACTCGCCCGCCGACCTCGGCAACTCGGTACGACTCGCGCGGACACGTCCAGTCGAGACGAACGGGCACCACGCCCTCAAGGCTACCGGGCAACCATCGAGCGCCGCCATCCTCCAACGCCGCGACAAGGGTGACCCCCCGATCGCGAACCCTCCCGACGGCATCCTTCAAGAGGCGCTCGTGCGCCGGGTTCGACGTCCCGAGGCTCAGATTGACGACCATGGCGCCCAACCCGCACGCTTCGTCGATCCCCTTGACCAGGGACCCGACGTCGGTCACGAGCCTTCGCCAGAAGACCTTGACCGCGAAGATGGCCGCGTCCGGAGCCTTTTCTCGAATGGCGGCCGTCACCGCCGTCCCATGTCCCAGCACGTCGACAATGTCCGAGTCGAGCGACCCGTCCTCCTTGACGGCGGTGCCGCCGTCGACACCGCCAACGTGCGGATGCGCGGCGTGGACGCCGCTGTCGACGACGGCGATTCGAACGCCGCGCCCCGTGTACCCACTCAAATACATCGCCGCACGTTCAGGGCGTGGCGAAGAGCGCGGCAAACGCTCCGCCTCGGGCGTGCAGGTCCGAAGGCCGGCCTTGTTCGATGACGCTGCGATCCGCCAGCACGACCACTCGATCGGCCGAAGATGCGAGCGCCAGGTGATGCGTAATCAGGACGGTCGTCCGGTCGCGCATCACGCGGGCGTAGCCGGCCAGCACCTGCTGCTCGGCGACAGGATCCAGCGCCGCCGTCGGTTCGTCCAGCACGAGCACACTGGGATTGAGAAGCAGCGCGCGCGCCAGCGCCACGCGCTGCCGCTCGCCCGCCGACAGCGCGGCGCCCCGCTCGCCCACGACGGTGCGCAGGCCCTCCGGCAGTCGCTCGAGCAATTCGTCCACGCCGGCGCTGCTCGCCGCGCCCCGAACCTCGTCGTCTGATGCCTCGGGTCGCGCGTACCGGATGTTCTCGGCGATGCTCGCGTGAAACAGCACGGGCTGCTGGTCCACCAGAACGACATGGCGCCGCAGATCCCGGAGTGCGAGGCCGCGAATGTCATGGCCGTCCAGGCGAATGCACCCCGCGTCTGGATCGATCAGCCTGACCAGCAGATCGGCGATCGTCGACTTGCCGCTGCCGCTCGATCCGACCAGCGCCAGCGTCTCGCCAGGCCAGACAACGAAGGAGACGTCGTTGAGAATCTGGCCTCGGCCCAGGTCCAGGCTCACCCCCTGGAACGCGATCTCGCCATTCACGCGCTCCAGCCGACGGGCTTCGACGGGCTCGATCACGTCCGGAGGCAGGTCGAGGAGCTCGTGGACCCGGGCGAGCGACACCTGCACGGTGGCCAGGCTGCCGTACAGTCCCATCAAGGCCTGGACGGGCTGGAACAGCCTCATGTAATACGCCATGAAGGCGACGAACGTGCCGAGACTCATTGTTTCGGCGATGACTCGGTGTCCGCCGTAGAGAAACGCCGCCGCGGTGCCCACCGCCAGGATTGTGCCTGGCGCGCCGCCCGACAGGTACGACCAGAGCTGCATCGACATCAGTGCCTGGACGAACGCGTCGTTGTAACGGCGAAAGCGTTGGCTCTCCCGTTCCTCCGCGTTCGACGTCACGACAAGGCGATTGCCCTGGAGGCTTTCGATCAGGAAGCTGCCGGTGGCGGCACTGGCTTCGCGAACCTTCCGAACGTGTGCCGCCAGCGTCGTCCGCGTGCGCTCCAGCACCCAGACGGCGATTGGCACGACCGCGACGCCAACGAGCGCCAGGCGCCAGTCGAGCCAGCACATCGCGGCGAGGCTGCCGACCAGAAAGAAACAGTTGCCCACCCACGACAGGAGCGATTCGGCGGCGACGCGCTGGATCTCGCCGACGTCGTTATTGATCCGGGCGAGAATGTCCCCGAGCGGCATGCGCGCGTAGAAACGCGGCGACAGCCGCTGCAGGTGTCGATACAGCGCCAGCCGCATGTCGAAGAGGACCTCGGCGGAGACTCGCGTGTATCGCAGGCCCGTCAGGGCGGTCAGCAGGAAACCCGCGACGGATGTGAGGGCGAAGAGAGCGACGATCCAGCGGAGCCAGCGCTCGTCGTGACCGACGAGCGCCCGATCGATGAGCAGCTTGGAAAAGTACGGGAGCGTCAGCGCCAGCGCGGTGTTCAGCAGGCTCAGTGCGACGACCAGCGCGAGTCGCCGCCAATACGGCACGACATAGGACAGCGCGCGCCGGAACTCCCGGGACATGCGGACCAATCAGACGCGCGACAGGCCCGTCACGGAAACACGAGGTCCAGCTTGCGCCAGTCTTTCTGCGCGGCCGCGCAGCTGCTCGTCCAGTTGGGAGCGTGATTGAGCTGGTCCGGCACCTGCGCGGGCCAGAAGCAGCCGATGTGGCAGTCGAAGATGTCGCGCTCGACGGGCTGGCACAGGCCGGCCGTGCCGCCACTTCGATCGGCTTCCCATCCTGGCGAGAACACCAGGGAACAGCCCAGCGGGATGTGCGGCTGCGCCGGCGCCTGTCCCTGCAGAGCCACCACGTCGCCATCGGGCTCGGTCACCTGCGTCTTGACCCTGTGCGCTTTCCTGTTGATCGCTTTCAGATGTGTCACAGCACCGCCTCCGCCCTGGCTTCGTCTCGATCGAACCGGGCCAGGAAACCAGGATTTCGTTCTGACAGCTCACCATATACCTGCAGGCACGTGTCGGTCCAGCCACGGATCCAGTCGCAGTAGTGCAGGTTCGGCCGCTCGGTCGAGCCGTACCGCACGTAGGCCTCATGGTAGCACCCGCCCGAGCACAGGGGCCGGGCCCAGCAGACGCTGCAGTCGGTCTTGTCGGCAATCTGGTGCGTCTGGAGAAATGCGGCCTGAGTCTCGCGGTCGATCCCACCGCGCACCGTGCCGAACTTGTGCGCATCCGAGCCGGCGAACCGGTGGCAGAGGGCCACGTCCCCCTCGGTCGACACGCCCAGCAGTCCGAGCCCGGCTCCACAGGGATACGCCTTACTGACCCCCTTATGGATCTCTTCCAGTGTGTCCTTGATGTTCGAGAACCCGTGATGCTCGTTGCGGATGGCGGCGTCCTGGAAGTCCCGCGCGAGGGCGCGAAACTGGTCCAGCATCCGATCGAATCCTCGCTCGCCTATGGCGTACTGCAGAGAAGGAGACGTCGTCACTGGGGCAAACCCGACTTCCCAGAATCCGATTTCATCGGTGAGATGCTCGTAGATGCGCGAGACGTCGAGCGTGTCCGACGTGAGGGTCACCCGGGCGCCTATGGGCCGGCTCCGGTGGCGACGAAGCAACTCCTTGATCTTGGGCAGCACGACGTCGTAGCTGCCCTCGCCGTTGTGGAAGACCCGGAACTTGTCCTGCATCTCGCGCGGGCCATCGATCGAGATCGTGACGCCCACTTCGTTCTCGGCGAGGAACTCGATGATCTCCGGACGAAGGAGCGTCGCGTTGGTGGTCAGGCTGAAATCGATTTGCTTGCCGGACTCGGCCGCACGCCGGCGCCCGTACGCGATGGTCTTCTCGAGCACGGGAAAGTTCAGCAGCGTCTCACCGCCGAAGAACGTCAGATGCGCGATCTGGCCGCTTTCCTTCAAGAGGAATTCGACGCTCTCCCGCGCCGTCTCCTCGCTCATGAACTTAGCCTGCTTGCCGTGCGCGGTGTCGACGATCTTGTCTTCGCCGTACTCGTAGCAGTACGTGCACGCGAGGTTGCACTGGTTGGTGACGTTCAAGACCATCGTGCTCAGCGGGAACGGCGTCACCGGCAGCATGCGCGGCGCCACTGGCTCCGGCTGGTGCTCGTAGCCCACCGCGCGGACATCCAGCAGATCGGCCAATGCCCCCTTGACGACGTCGGGCGCGAACCGGTCCGCGAGGGCGGCCATCAGTTCGGTCTCGGATCGCGGGGCTTCGACAACGGCCTCGAGCGCCGCCGCCGAGGGATCATCGAGTGCAAAAATCGCAGCGCTCGGCACGAGGTAGACGAAGCTCCGGCCCCCAGCCTGAAACTGATGGAACTCCCGCGGCACGAGCGTGATCACCGGCCGGTCTCCTCTGTGAACCATCGGATGTACAGGGGCGGGCTCACGAGCAGATGAGCACGTGCTTTGAGCGGCTGCGCGGCGGGCGTCCCTCCTGCCGGATTCTGAAGGTACGTGGCCACCACCCACACATCGCCGATATTGTCGGTGCCATTCCGGCGCTTCGGATTCGGTCCCTCGATGTTCGGCGTGAACAGGCCCGTGACTTCATCGATGGCACCGACGAAGTCCTTGTCATCGTCGTGGTACGTGGCGGTGTACTCGTCGATGCTCCATGTCACGTCGACGGGGCCGAGCTCGATATCGTCGGGCGTGCCTCGCTGTTTGTCGGGCCCGTTCGCATACGCTCGCGCCTCGAACTGCTGAAACTGCTTCGGGACGGTGACGCCACCCACACGAGCGAGGCCGGACTCGGGCAGCACCTTGATGAAATCGACCGTCGAGTACACGGCGACCGTGGCGTCGCCGGTCGCGCCCGCCAACAGCACCGTGCGATGACCTGGCGCGGCATCCGTAGCCACCGAAATCGACACAACCAACTGGTCAGGGGTCGCGCTCGTTACCCGATCCACAGACACGCCGGGGCCGAGGCTCAAATCGGACGGAGCCACGCTCGCGGGCAAGTTGGCACCGAACAGGTGCACTTCCTGGCCGGAGCTGCCGGCCCTGACCATCGGCTGGGCCACGCCCAGCAGAACGGGATCTGACCCGAGGCGTTGAAGGTCGACGTCCACGCCGAACTCGTCCTGCGCGCCCGCGAACCATCGGCCGCTCGCATGTCGCCAATCCTTGTCAATGAACAGCACCTCTCGCCAGTCGCTCGGCGCTTCGGACGCGGGCGTCGACAGTTGCGCCGCGTTGGCCCCGCTCGGTGGCGTCTCTCCGGGGTCGGAAGACCGCCCTCGCCACTGGAAGCCGGTGTACACAAGCGCGCGACCCTGACGGGTGATCGAGCGGCCCGTCCGCGCGTAGGTGAGGGTCGTCTCGGTGGTGAACTCGGCGCTGGCGGCGTCACCGGACGGTCGGATAGTGACCACGCCGAACACGGGACCCTTGCCCGCCTGATCGCCCTTGAACGCCCATCGACCTTCGAGTCGGGGCGGGCGCATCGTGGCAGACCAGGCGGCCCACGCCGGCGTTCTCAGCGGAAAGGCCTTGGACAGTTCGTCGATCGCTTTATCCATCGGCTGTCGAGTGTCCCGAGGCGCCGCGTCGTTACCTGTCCCGCCGGAGGCCCGCCCCCCGCCCAGGAACGCCTGCGAGTCCGACAATGGGTAAAAGCCGCGATGCATCGCGACCAGCAGGCCCCATTCGTCCTTCGTTCGACGCTGCGAGATGACTCGGCCCATCGAATGGCAGGCACTGCATGTCTGCTCGGTGTCCTTGTCGCTGTAGTGGTATTCGATCATCCGGCGCTCGACTTCGAAGTCCGACAGCTTCGCTTCCTCGGGCGCCAGGCCCTGATGATCGGCCAGATATCTCACGACGGCCCGCGCCTCATCCGGCTCGATGTTCAGCCCGTTCAGGCTGATCATGCGCTTCACCGTCTCTTCCCAGCCCTCAGGGGTCATCCGCACCGTGGAGATTCGACTCAGGCGCCCCTGATCGTCAGGCCGATGGCAGGTGCCACACTTTCTCCGGACGGTATCGTCCGCGATTGGAAACCCCTCGTCTTCGGGCTTGGTCTCTGTTTTCGCCGCGGCCTGGGGCCCGGGGGCGGCTCCCCGCTGCGCCCACACCGGGGCCGGCGCGAGCATGATGGCAAAGCCGAGCGCCCATCCCAGGCGTTCAAGGTGTTGTCGGCGGCGGTGTCTCAGGAGCACGGTCAGGTCCTATTCGAGGTTACTGACGCGCGGAGCTGGCTCCGCGCGCGGCACGAGCGGGCACGACATGAAACGAGTTGTAGGGCATGTCGGTGTCCATGGTGATCGTACGGAGATACTTGAAGTCCGAGGTGTCGTACAGATCGATCGTGCGGCCCGCCTCGTAGATGTAGAGCACCTGGCCACTCGTGCTGACTTGGATGGCCATCCGAGGCCGGCCGTCGAAGGGGATCTTCTTGTCCACTTTCGCACCGTCGATATCCACCAGCCACATTTCATAATCGTCGATCGCCTGCGCCAGGATGTAGCCCCGCTTGTGGTCTGGCGCAACCGCGAAACTCAGGCGACGATCGTCGGGCGCCGGACCAATCGGCACGAAATCGACGGAACGCTTCGTGAGGTCGATGCGCCCCACGCCTACGATTCGTCTGTTCGCGACCGGATCCTGGACCGTAAAGAGGGCGGTGAAATAGGCCGGATCCTCGGTACGCATCCTCCTGCGATCCGAGACTCCCAGAGCCAAGGCCTGGCTCGATCGGGAGCGACATGTCCCAGTGATCGACCTGCGTCAGCGTCGAGGCATCGAGAATGAGGATGTCCCGGCCGAACACGTACAGCAGCTTGCCGTCCGGTGAAAAGCGCAGGTTGAACCTGGTGGTGCCCTGTCCATCCGGCGGGGGAACCGTCTTGACGACCTGATGCGTCGTCAGATCGTACAGCACCAGCTCCGACGGCTCGATTTCAAAGCGATCAATGAGCTTCTTGACCCTCTGAATCCCCAGCGCCATGTAGTGCTGCTGGGGATCCACTGCATACCCGCGGATCCGAACTTTCACTCCAGGCTCGCTGAGAGCGAACGTGTCGACGCTCTGTTTCTTGTCGATGTCGACCACCTCGACATGCTCCATGTCCCAGTTGAGCGCGTACAGCCGGGTCGCGTCGCTCGACACTTGGACCGAATAGGGAACGCCTGTCGTCAGGTGAATCGACGCGACCTTCTC
This sequence comes from uncultured Acidobacteriota bacterium, assembly GCA_963837345.1. Lineage (GTDB taxonomy): Bacteria > Acidobacteriota > Vicinamibacteria > Vicinamibacterales > CAVVIG01 > CAWIMX01. The sequence goes on along the minus strand of CAWIMX010000002.1, from coordinate 694,722 downwards.
CGTGGCTTCGTCGATCGCCAAGATGTCCCCGGTGTAGGCTCCGACGTACAACGTCCCGGTGCCGAGGACCACCTTCGGCGGCGCGGCGGCACCGGCGGTCATCCACGCGCACAGCAAAAGGCCACTCACTCGGAGACGTTTCGCCCACACCGCACCACGCGTCGTCACATCCACGCGTCCCCTCTTTCAGCCGGCTCAGTTCGAGAGCCCACCCGCACCAATTTTATCTGGATACGTTAGACGACCGAGCCGCCTCTTGAAGTTGCAAATTGTGGCACAAAGACCAGTTGTGGCTCGCGGAGGCTCTTTTTTGTTGGCGCCCACGGGAGGGGGGCATAAGATTCGGCGCAATTGCGCAGAACCATGCCAGGACTTCATACTATGGGGCCGACAACACGCCCGCGCCCGCGCAGCCACGGTCCCTCCGCCGCCGGCACACCGCCCCCCCTGGGCGTCCGGCGCTGGGCACTCGTCGTGGCGGTCGCCACCGCTCTCTGCGCTGCGTGCGCCGACCGCCGGCCCACGCCGCCCCCCCAGAGTCTGACGATTGCGACCGGCTGGGCCGACGGAGTGTGGAACATCATTGGTCAGGCGCTCGCGGATCAGTACCGCCGTCAGCTGCCGAACGCCATCGTCTCCGCCACCCCGATCGAGGATCTCGGGTACAAGGTCGACGCATTGGAGCAGGGCGACCTGGACTTGGCGCTCGTCGACTCCGAAACGGCATATCAGGCGTACGAGACGGGCACGGACGCGAACCGGTCACCACACACCAAGCTTCGGGCGATCGCGGTGCTCTTCCCCACGGTCGTGCAGATTGTCGTGCGGCGCGACGCCGACATCACGTCGATAGGCCAACTCCGCGGAAAACGCCTCGACGTTGGCCCGCAGGGCGGCTACGCGGACGAAGCGGCGCGACTGGTCTTGGACAGCTACGGGCTGAGCTATTCGAGCGTCCATGTCTCGTTCGATTCGACGTCTCAGCCCGAGCGGGCGCTGCAGGGGCACGAACTCGACGCGCTCGCGTTCTGGACGCCCCTTGGTCATCCGTCGATCACCCGCGTCGTGAACGCCCTCCCGACGACCCTCCTTCCGCTCGATCGGGAGCACATCGGCGTGCTTCAGAGTCGCAACCACTTCCTCAAGTCGATGACCATTCTCGGTGGCACCTACCCGAATCAGCCGGACGACGTGGTGACCGTCGGTGAGGACGTGCTGCTCCTTTGCCGGCAGGATCTGCCGGAGGATCTGGTGCGCAGGCTGACCGAGATCCTATTCGACGCGGCGCCGGAGCTGCGGCGTGCGCACGAGGCAGCGGCGGGTATCGACGTGAACCGAGGGCCCACGGCATCCATCCCCCTTCATACGGGCGCGGCTCGGGTCCTATCGTGAGCGAGAGCTGTTGAAGTGACCGTCCGATGTGCAGCGGAATGAACGAATCCGTGCAATGAAGCGGCTTGTCCCCCGTTGGACAAAAAATCGACCTGCGCTGGTCCTGGCCGGCGGCCTGGCGCTGGTGACACTGTTCACGTTTGGGCTGGGATTCTGGGCGACGCGACAGTGGAGGGACAGCACCGGGCAGGCTGCCGAAACCCGCGGGGAAGAGACCGTGGCCCTCATGGCGGAGGCTCTGCTGCGGGACATGAAGGGAGGACAGACCTCGGTGCTGTTGCCCATCAATCGCCCCAGCCTGGAATCGGCGACGCTGTATGACCTGGCGGACGAGTTCGCCAGAGGTTTCGCCAGGTTCCCCTACCTGGAATCGTTCTTTGTCTGGAGGCCCTCGGAGGACTCCGTTGCGACCTACTTCTTCAGCAGGTTCGACCGGACCCCTCCCTGGGACAGCGGGGACGCAGTCGGCGATCTCTATCCCGTGGTCATTCGCCGGAATCCCGCGCCCATGTTCCCCATCCTGACACAGGCGCAGGACACGGCAGGTCGCTACACTCCCTTCGCGGCATCCAGTTTCTCTCTTTCGGGCGTCAGCTACCAGGTGTTCGTCCAGCGGTTCTATGAGGGGCATCCGCCGAACACCCAGCTGACCGCGCTCGTCGGCTTCACCGTCAATCTCGACTGGGTTAGACAGCACTACTTCAGCGACTTCATCCAGCAGATGCGGGGCATCATCGGAGACCCCACGATCGGCATACGCATCATTGATCAGGGGGGATCGGTCGTCGCGGCCTCCGGCCCGCCGATCACCGAAACACCCGTGCACGTTCGCCGTTTTCCGCTCCTCTTCATGGATCGCGCCCTGGTCCTCGGCCCGGATGCCCTTGCGGTGCCCGAGTGGGGCATCCAGGTCGATGTGACCAAACAGGCCGCGCTGTTCGCCGCAAGCAGCGGTACCACCTGGACGCTGACCCTTCTGGCGATCGCAGCCATCATGACGTTCTGCGGTCTGGTCCTCACGGTGCGCGCCACGACGGCCGCGGCCGATCTGGCGGCCTTGCAGTCCGAGTTCGTGTCGACCGTCACCCATGAGATGAAGACACCGCTGGCCCTAATTCGCCTCGCCAGCAAGACGCTGGCAACGGGCCGCTACGAGTCTGCGGAGACGACGATCTCAGACTACGGTCGTCTCCTCAACAGCGAAGCCGGGCGACTGACCCGCCTCATCGACAATGTGCTGTGCTTTGCGAGGTTCACCAACGCCGTCTCCACATACAACTTCGAGCGGGTGGATGTCTCGGAGCTCGTTCAGGAATGTGTCGACCGCTTCAAGCCCGAGCTCGATCCAGTTGGCTTCGAGCTCCGGACGAATCTTCCGGTCGAGAGCATGGAGGTCCGCGCCGATCGCGCGCTGCTGCTGCAGGTGTTCGACAACCTGATCAATAACGCGGCAACGCACGCCACATCGGGTCATACACTGACCGTCACGGTCGAGCGGCAGGACGAGGGCGTCCATGTCACATTCGCCGACGTGGGGCCGGGGATCGCCGCAGCGGACTTGCCCCATATCTTCGAGAAGTTCTACCGTGGGGGCAATGCGCGGCACCGGGGCAGTGGACTTGGACTTGCGATCGTGCAGCGCATCGTGACGGATCACGGCGGGCATGTCACGGTGCGGAGCGAGACCGGGCGAGGTGCCACGTTCGACGTCGCGCTGCGGGAGTGGGACGAACAAGCATCTGATGAATCCGCGTGAGACCCTCTCCGTTTCTCCCGCCGGAAGGACACACCCATGAACATACTCAGGCCGAGGTCGGTCGTCGTGGTCGTCGCCGCGTGCTCTGTCGCCGTGCTGGGCGCCCAAGGGGCCACCTCGCTGGACAGCGCCATCCACATCGCCGACAGCTACCGGGTCACGGCGGACATCACGTACGTGAGGGCCGGCGGCGTCGACAACAAGCTGGACGTGTACCAATCGCGGGCGGCCCGAACACCAAATCCAACGCTTCTCTTCATTCACGGCGGCAACTGGGTGGGGGGCAGCAAGACGGCCAGCTCCCTCATGGTGTTGCCTTTCCTGGGCATGGGCTGGAACGTGGTGAACATCGACTACAGGCTTCTCGGCGTAGCCCCGGCGCCGGCGGGCGCAGACGACTGCTTCTGCGCGCTGCGCTGGGTGTACCAGCATGCGAAGGATTACAACATCGACACGTCGCGTCTCGTGGTGAGCGGCAATTCGGCCGGCGGGCATCTGGCGCTGCTGCTCGCCATGGCGCCTGCCGGAGCTGGATTCGGCAAGGACTGTCCGGGCCCTGAAGATCTCAAGGTGTCCGCGGTGATCAACTGGTACGGCTTTTCAGATCTCGTGGATCTCCTCGATGGTCCGAACGCCCGGCCGGCCGTGCAGGCCTGGATCCCCACCGGGCCGAATCGCCTCCAACTGGCCCGCCGTCTCTCGCCGATAACCTACGCTCGAACGGAGAATCCTCCCATTCTGACGATTCAAGGAGACGCCGATCCCACGTCCCCGTACCAGGTACTCGGTTCACCTACACACTGAACTGACCACGGCAGGCGTGGCGAACCAGTTGGTGACGATCCCGGGCGGGAAGCATGGCGGCTTTACCGACGAGGAAACCGAAGCGATCTATCGAACGATCCAGCGGTTTCTGCACGATCACAACCTGCAGTGACGCGCCGCGTCCGCTCGGCAGCGAGGTCGTGCAGGGCGGTCTGCAGGGCTTCGCGAGTTCTCGAACGGGTCATGGCTCGGTGCCTCGTTCTTCCTACGGTCCAAGTGCGCGGCGCCAGCGCTTCAAGGTGTGCCTCAGAACGCGGTTCCAATACATGACGAATCCTGTGATCGCGAGCAGTGGAAGGACCAACCCGGCCGTGGCCCAGATCGCTTTCATGGCCAGGCCCCAGGAGGTGCCGAAGTGCAGTGGGATCTGCAACCAGACAAACCAATCGCCCAGGCTCTCGTTCACGCCGTATCGCCAGGTCGCAAGATGCTCGCCGGTATACGGATTGAAGTAGACCGTGTCCTCGTACTCACGACCGCTGCCACCAGCGCGATGCATGATGATTTCGAGCGGAGCTCGCGTGCCGAAGGGAAAGAAGATCCCACTCCAACTGGTCCCGGGGTCAATCACGGACGCACGGGCGATCAGCGTGTCCAGGTCGGGTTCAGGGACGTTCACGCTTGGCGTCGCGACGACTGCCGGAGGCCTGGCCGAAATGACCGGCGACCACGAGTTGACCAGCTCGACCACCTGACGCGTCCAGGCAAAATAGATTCCGCTGATCGCCCAGCACCCGAGCAGCAGGAAGGCCCAGAACCCGGCAGCTCTGTGCAGGTCGAAATTGATCCGGCGCCAGCCGAATCGGAAGTCCACTCTGAGGGCCCGCTTCCAGCTCCGGACGCCGGGCCACCAGCTCACCAGCCCCGTCACCGCCAACAACAGGAGGACCGCTGCCCCGACCCCATTCCAGGTGCGTCCGCTCCCGCCGATCAACAACGTTTCGTGCAACCTGCGTACGAACGCCAGCCACGCGGCAGCCGGCGGCATGGGCCCCAAGACTTCGCCGGTTGCCGGATCGCACGCGACGATGACGCGGCCCCGGCCTCCAAGCGTCGCGACGAAGGTGGGAGCGAATGGATTCGGCGCCGTGAGCGAGACGATTCTCATCGCCGGATATGCCGTCTTGAGATGCGTGACGACCGTGCCGGCATCGGTCGGGGAAGATGTTCTCAATTCGCGCCAACGCATGGGAAGGCGAAGCGCGTCGAATTCGGAACGAAAGACCAGCACCGATCCGGTGATGCCGATCACGGACATGTAGAGCCCGGCGACGATGCCGACGCACAGATGAACTTGGAAAATCGTCCGCCGGAGAAGAAGCGTCTGAGGTCGGCGAAAATACCGTCGGAGAACGTTCAATCTCGTCCGAAGGTTTGCTTGGAATGGATGGAGCGGCCTGCCTGTGTGGCGTCCGATTCGCTGACGAGCGTCTTCCCGTCGACCGACAGGGTGAGGGTCCCCTGGCTGTCCGGCTTGCCGGGTCCCTTCATCGTCAACTTATACTGGCGGGCGCCGCCGCGAGTCATCTGAATGGTGCCCACTTTCTGACCATACCCATTCACAATGTCCGCGCTGGTGCCATCCAGACTCACCGTGTAGGTCGCGGTCACGAAATAGATGTCGGGCAGGGGCACAGAAAATGCGAACGTCAATCGGTTGCCGGTCTCGGAAACCTGCAAGGCCATCGGTTCAAAGCTGCTGACTTGGCCGTTGATTTCCTGCTGCTCGAGGTGCCACAGGCCGACCAATGGCTCCGCCGCCGATGATGGAGACGCCAGGGTTTGCAGACCGATGGACAGCACGAGTGCCATGGCGCGCTTCATGTCGGCTTATTGTCGCCCACCTCTCTTCAGCTGCAACAAGAATCGATGCCCGTCCGATAAACACCGTCAGCCGCTCATGATGTGAACCGCTCATGTGGAAATTCATCTCGGGCACTCTTGCCGGAACGGTAGTGCTGGCCGCGGCCTTGGCCACGCGTGTGGCGCCCCCAGACACCAGCGGCTCATCGCCACCCGTCCTCGTGGAGCTCTCACCTCGGAGGGCTGCTCGAGCTGTCCGCCGGCCGATGCCGTGCTCACCGAGCTCGTGTCCAAACAGCCGGTCCGAGGCGCCCGCATCATCGCCCTCGGCGAACACGTCGACTATTGGGACTCGCTCGGCTGGCGCGATCCGTTTTCGCAGGCCGCCTTCAGCGCCCGCCAGTCCGCATACGACCAGCACGTGTTCAGGACCGGCCAGATCTACACGCCGCAGATGGTGGTCGACGGCCGGCGCGAGTTCGTCGGCGGCTCGATGGCGGCCGCGCATCGCGCCATCGCCGACGCGGCGCGCGACAGCGACGGACGCGTGCAGGTGGCGGTCGACGCGCGTGTCGACGGCGACGCGATCGCCGCACACGTCGAGGTGATGCCGGGCGGACGCGTATCGGCTTCCGAGCCCGCAACCGTGTTCGTGGCGGTGATCGAGAACGGCCTCGCCAGCGACGTGCGGCGCGGCGAGAACGGCGGGCGCGTCCTGCACCATAGCGCGGTCACCCGCCTCCTGAAGAGCCTCGGAACGACGACGGGGGCTGCGCGCTGGAACGGTGACGACCGCCTGCCGCTCGATCGCGCCTGGACCACCGGCGCGCTCGAGATCGTCGCCTTCGTGCAGGACAACGCATCGCTGCGCATCCTCGGCGCGGCGGTGGTGCCGCTCGGCTAGTCTCCGGACGAAACAGGCCGGTTTACACAGGATTTACTCGAATACTGCTTGTACCGGGACGACGATCTCGGTACGGTGGGCCCGCTCGCGCCGATATCTGTAACAAGGAGATCGCGCATGTTTCATCCGGTGCCCCGAACCGATCGGTGGGATCCCCTGGTGGTGGCCGCCGTGATGGCGGTCCTGGCGATCGGCTTCGCGGCCGTCTCGATGATCGCGCCCTGACGCGCATCCGATCCACCGCCTGCGCTACGGGACGATGTGAAGACCGGTCGGTGCGGCCGGCGGCCCTGCACCGCCGACAATCTGCAGGATCTGACCGGAGCTGTAGCCGACGAGGTACAACTCGCCCGAGGCGTCGACTCCGAACGCGCTGATGTTGCCGAGCGACCCGCCGAGCTCCGCGGTGTGGTCGAACAAGCTCACAGCGTGCGCTGTCCCGCCTGTCGTCTGCAAACCGATCGACCAGACGCGGCCCTGCACGAAATCCGCAAAAAAGTAGCGGCCGACATAGCCCGCCGCGAGGGCCTGCCCGCGATACACGAAGCCGCCCGTGATCGACTGACCCTGGGAATGGTCGTATTCATGAATGGGATCGACCAGCGGGAGATAGGCCGGCGGCGACGATGTGACGTTGTCGTGCGCGCCTTCGCGGTTGCGCCAGCCATAGTTGCGTCCGCCGGCGCCCGGCGGCTCGTAGTCGATCTCCTCCCACTGCCCCTGCCCGACGTCGGCGATGATGAGCGCGCCGGTCCCGCCTCGTGCCGGGTCGTCGAACGAGAACTTCCACGGGTTGCGCACGCCGACATCCCAGATCTCGGTCCGCGCCGCGACGGGCAGACCGTCCACGAACGGATTATCGGCTGGCACGCCATAGCCCGCCGGATCGCTCGCCGCGACGCTCACGTCGATCCGCAGGATCTTCCCGAGGAGCTCGGCAGGATTCTGCGCCCGGGCATCCGGATCGTTGCCCGACCCGCCGTCCCCCATCCCGATGTAGAGGTAGCCGTCCGGCCCGAAGACCAGGTGGCCTCCGTTGTGATTCGCGAACGGCTGCGCGATGAACGTGGTGCCGGCCGGCGCCCAGCGGAGATCGAAGCGCGACGACGGATCGGCCACGAGGGGATTGCTGCTGCGGGTGAATCGAGCCACGACGGTGTTGCCCGCGAGATCGGTGAAGTCCACGAAGAAGCGCCGGCTCGTTGCCGCATCGGGCGGGAACGCCAGGCCGAGCAGGCCTCGTTCACCGGAGGCCTGCGTCACCCCCGACAGATCGAGAAAGTCCGTCGCCAGAACCGCCCCCGCGCGCACGACGCGGATGTGCCCGTTCTGCTGCACCACGAATTGCACGTCGTGATCGGTCGGATCCTGGACGAACTCGAGCGGCAGAGTGAAGCCGGACGCCAGCACGCGCGTCCGCAGTTGCGCACCCGCTGTCGGCGGCAGCGCAGCAAGCAACCCGAACGCCACGGCGCCGACGTCACGCCACCGCATCGTCCTATCCTAGCGCGAAGGCTGCGTGTCGAGGTATGCGATGATACCGCGTGCGCTGGGTCGGCCCCGCCGCTTCCCTGATGTTCGTCGCGATGCTGCCGGCCTGCAGCCGGACCGCACCATCGCCCCCCGATACATCGTCGTCCACGCCCGTTGTCATTCGCGGCAACGAGCGTCTCGGGTGGGATCAGCCGGCGCCGAGCGCCGTCGACCTGCAGAGCTACGGCTACGCGCTGTACGTCGACGACGCGCGGTTCGACCTGCAGGACGCGACCTGTTCGGCCACTCTCACCGACGCCGGCTATCCCTGCACGACGCCGCTGCCGGCGATGTCGCCCGGCGCGCACACCCTCACGCTCGCGGCCTACGTCGTGGTCGACGACGCGACGCTCGAGAGCGATCGCTCGGCGCCGTTCCAGGTGACCGTGGCGGGCCTCGCTCCCGGCGCCGCCGCCGAGCCCGCAGAGGAACCGCCGCCATCGGACTGGGCCAATACCAGCGCCTCGGCCACCGGGTCCGCCGGGCTCCGCCTCGAGCTCGTGGCGAGCGGACTCGACCATCCGACCGACATCGCCGCCACGTCCGACGGCCGTCTGTTCATTGCGGAAGCCTCCGGGCGCGTGCGGCTCGTCGCGGGCGGATCGCTCCAGGACTCGCCCGCCCTCGTGCTCGACGACGCCGACCCGGACGCCGGCGGCGTGCTCGCCTTGACGCTCGCGCCCGACTTCGATCGGAGCGGCTCGCTCTACGCGGTGTATGCGGCGCGTTCGGCGCAGGCAGGGCCCGAGTTCCGGCTCGCGCGCTTCCGCGCGGCCGGCAGCGCGCTGGTCGATCAGGCCATCGTGTTGACGGGGGTGCGATCGCGCGCCGTTGCGGCCGCGGCGATCCGCTTCGCCGCCGACGGCACGCTCGACGTCGCGCTCGACGACGGCGGCGACGCGAATGTGGCGGGCGATCTCGCGTCGCCGAACGGCAAGGTGCTGCGACTGGCGGCGGACGGCACCACGCCGCGCGACCAGCCGGCGTCGTCGCCGGTGTTCGCGCTGCCGTTCTACGCGCCGAGAGGGCTGGTCTGGTCCGACGCCGCGGGCATGCTGTGGGTGGCCGACGATGGTCCGAACGACGCCGGGCGGCTCGTGGCCATCGTCGCGCGACCGGGCGCGCGCGGCGCGGTTGCCGTCGCTTACGCGCTCCCGCCCGACACGCATCCGACGGCGATGGCGCCGGCAGGCCGCGCGCTGGGCGCCGCATTCCGCAACAATCTGCTCGTCGCCACCGGCGACGGCCGTTCGCTGCTGCGGCTGTGGATCGACCCGCAGGACGCGACGCACGTGCTGGGCAGCGAGCGCCTGCTCCAGAATCAAGTCGGCGCCGTGCGCGTCGTCGCCACGGCGCCCGACGGCGCCACCTACTTCGCCACGACGACGGCCCTCGGACGGCTGGTCGCGCGCCCGGCGGTCGTGCCAGACGTCCGCACGCGCTGACGCGCCTAGCCTTCCAGCACGACCAGCAGGTCGTGCGCATCGACCACGGCGCCCGGCTTCACCAGCACGTCGGCCACGCGCGCGTCGCGCGCGCAGTAGACCGCCGTTTCCATCTTCATCGCTTCGATCGACAGCAGGCGCTCCCCCGCCTTCACGTCCTGCCCCAAGCGCACGGCAATCGAGGAAATCTTCCCCGGCATCGGCGCCGCCACGTGGTTCGCGTCGTCGGGATCGGCCTTGGCGTGGCGCTCGACGCGGCGCTCCGCCGAACGGTCGATCACGGTGACTTCGCGCGGCTGACCGTTCAACTCGAAGAAGACCGTGCGGGTGCCGTCGTCGCGGACGTCGCTGGTCGTGAGGTAGCGGATGATCAAGGTCTTGCCGCGCTCGATTTCGACGGCCGTCTCCTCGCCGGCCTGCAGCCCGTAGAAGAAGTTGGCGGTGGGCACGACCGCGGTATCGCCGTACTGCGCGAAGTGGGCGGCATAGTCGAGGAACACCTGCGGGTAGAGCGCGTAGGACAGCACGTCCTCGTCGCGGGGCGGCCGGCCCAGCCGGGGCGTGAGCTCGCGCGCCGCAGCCTGGAGGTCGAGCGGCGCGAGCGTCGCGCCCGGCCGCTCGGTGAGCGGCTGCACGTGGGCCGACTTGAGGATCCGCTCCTGCAGCGCCTTCGGCCATCCGCCGTCGGGACGGCCGAGCATGCCCTGCATCATCTCGACCACACTGCGCGGAAAGTTCAGCGGCTTGGTCGCGTCGAGCACGTCGGCCGCCGTCAGGTGGTTGGTGACCATGAAGAGCGCCATGTCGCCGACGACCTTGCTCGAGGGCGTCACCTTGACGATGTCGCCGAAGAGCTGGTTGGCCGTGGCGTAGGCCTGGCAGATGTCGGGCCACCGGTCGTCGAGGCCGAGCGCGCGCGCCTGCTGGCGCAGGTTCGTGTACTGTCCCCCCGGCATCTCGTGCTGGTAGACGTCGGGCAGCGGCGCCTTGATGCCCTCCTCGAAGGGGTAGTAGAGCTCGCGCACCGCCGCCCAGTAGCGGCTGACGCGGTCGAGCGCCTCGAGGTCGATGCCCGTGTCGCGGTCGGTGTGGCTGAGCGCGGCCACGATGGAGTTGAGGCACGGCTGGCTGGTCGACGCGCTCATGGCGGCGATCGCGCCGTCGACCACGTCGGCGCCGGCGTCGACCGCGCGCAGGACGCTCCCGCTGTTCACGCCGCTCGTGTCGTGGGTGTGGAAATGCACCGGCACGCCCACCTCCTCGCGCAGGGTCTTGACGAGCTGATACGCCGCGTACGGCCGGCACAGCCCCGCCATGTCCTTGATGGCGAGCATGTGCGTGCCCATCGCAGCCAGCTCCTTCGCCATTTTCACGTAGTACTTCAGGCTGAACTTGTCGCGCGCCGGGTCGAGGATGTCGCCGGTGTAGCAGATGGCCGCCTCGCAGATGGCGCGGGTATCCTGGCGGATGGTGTCGATCGCGACGCGCATGTTCTCGGTCCAGTTGAGCGAGTCGAACACGCGGAACAGATCGATGCCGTCGTCGGCGCTCCGGCGGATGAACGCGCGGACCACGTTGTCGGGGTAGTTGGTGTAGCCGACGGCGTTGCTCGCGCGCAGCAGCATCTGGAACAGGATGTTCGGCACGCGCTGCCGCAGCTCGGTCAGGCGCTCCCAGGGGTCTTCCTGCAGAAAGCGCATCGAGGCGTCGAAGGTGGCGCCGCCCCACATCTCGAGGCTGAAGAGATCCGGGAGGAGGCGCGACACGGCGTCGGCGATCGCCAGCATGTCGTACGTGCGAACGCGCGTGGCGAGCAGCGACTGATGCGCGTCGCGCAGCGTCGTGTCGGTGACGAACAGGCGGCGTTCGTTCCGCACCCACTCGGCAAACTGTTCCGGCCCGAGCGCCAGGAGGCGCTGGCGGGTGCCGGCGGGCGGCGGCTCCGCGGCGATGAGCCGGGGCGCCGACGGCCGCGGCAGCACGCGCTTCGGATCGAACGCCTTCTTCACGTCGGGGCGGCCGTTCACGATGACGTCGCCAAGGTAGGCGAGCACCTTGGTGGCCCGATCGCGCGGCTTGCGGATCTGGAAGAGCTCGGGCGTCTGATCGACGAAGCTCGTGGTCGCGTCGCCCGACGCGAAGGTCGGATGCCGGATCAGGTTCAGAAGGAACGCGATGTTCGTCTTGACGCCCCGGATGCGGAATTCCCGGAGGGAGCGCTCGGCGCGATGGACCGCCTCGGGCAGCGTCGTGCCCCACGTCGTCGTCTTGACGAGCAGCGAATCGAAGTAGGGCGTGATGATCGAGCCGGCGTAGCCGCCGCCTCCGTCGAGACGCACCGCGAAGCCGCCCGACGATCGATACGTGGTGATCCGTCCGTAGTCGGGCAGAAAGTGGTTCTCGGGATCTTCGGTGGTGATCCGGCACTGGAGCGCGACGCCGCGGGTTTCGATGGCCGCCTGCGCGGGGATGCCGACGGGCGGCTCGTGCAGCCGGTGGCCCGCCGCCACCAGAATCTGGCTCTGCACCAGATCGATGCCCGTGACCATTTCCGTGATCGTGTGCTCCACCTGGATGCGCGGGTTGACTTCGATGAAATAGAACTCGTGCCGATCGAGATCCACGAGGAACTCGACCGTGCCGGCCGCCCGATAGCGCACCGACGTGCAGAGGCGCACCGCCGCGTCGCAGATCTGCGCGCGGAGCGCAGCCGGGAGATTGATCGCGGGCGCCACCTCGACGAGCTTCTGGTGGCGGCGCTGCACCGAGCAGTCGCGCTCCCAGAGGTGCACCAGATTGCCGTGGGCGTCGCCGAGCACCTGCACTTCGATGTGCTTCGCCCGCGCGATGTAGCGCTCCAGGAACACCTCGCGCCGGCCGAACGCCGCCAGCGCCTCGCGCTGGGCCTCCTCCAGCTTCGACGCCAGATCCTCCGGGCGCGTCACCACGCGCATCCCGCGCCCGCCTCCGCCGAAGCTGGCCTTGACGATGAGCGGGAACCCGATGTCCCGGGCCGCCGCCAGCACCGCCGTGGGATCCTCCACCGCCGCGTCCGTGCCCGGGATCGTGGGCACGCCGGCGCGGACGGCCAGCTTCTTGGCTTCGGTCTTGTCGCCGAACATCTCGAGCTGCTCGACCGTCGGGCCCACGAACTCGATGCCGGCCGCGGCAGAGGCGCGCGCGAACTCCGCGCTCTCGGCGAGAAAGCCGTAGCCGGGATGGACGGCGTCGGCGCCGTGCGTCTTCGCCACGGCGATGATCTGCGGAATGTTCAGGTACGAGCGGACCGGCTCGCCGCCTTCTGGCGGGCCGATGAGGAACGCCTCGTCGGCCTTGAAGCGATGCAGCGAGAAGCGATCCTCGTAGCTGTAGATCGCGATCGTCCGAAGTCCGAGCTCGGTGGCCGCGCGAAAGCAGCGGATGGCGATCTCCGAGCGGTTGGCGACAAGCAGCGTCTTGACCATGAGTTGAGCGTGACCAGCAAGGTTACCCCGGCGCTCGCGATCCTCACAATCGCCGGCGCACCCGCACCGGGACCATGCCGGCGCCCACGCGCCCCGTTTGTGCGAGAATCGACCAATGGGATCGAAATGGATCGCGGCGGTCGCCCTGGCAGCCGCGCTCGGGGCGGCGGCATGCGGCACGGTAGGACCGGGCGATAACATAACAGAAACGTTCACCGACACGCTGCAGCCGTTCGTCAACGACTTCAAGGAGTTCCCGTTCAACGTCGGAAAGAGCGGCGAGTACTCCGTCAAGATCCGGTCGCTCGATCCGGCGCAGAACTATTTCCTGGACGTGTACTTCGGCGTGCCGAGCGACTTCGGATGCCAGATCGCCCAGGAGAACCCGATCGCCGTCCCCGGTCTCCAGGCGCTGAGCGGCGCCATCCGCAAAGGCACGTGGTGCGTCGGCATCCGCGACCTCGGCAGCCTCAAGCAGACCGAAGGGTTCACTCTCGACGTGTCGCATCCTTAATTAGTTCTCGCGGGGCCCCACCCCCGCTCGTTGCCGTCGCTTCCGCTCCGGATCTTGCGACCGGCATGGTCCTTCATTCGCGCGTGCTTGCGGGGCCCCACCCCCGCTCGTTGCCGTCGCTTCCGCTCCGGATCTTGCAACCGGCATGGTCCTTCATTCGCGCGTGCTTGCGGGGTCCCACCCCCGGCTCGCGGCCGTCGCTTCCGCTCCGGATCTTGCGATCCGGCCTGGCCCTCATTCGCGCGGTGCTCGCGGGGTCCTACCCCCGGCTCGTTGCCGTCGCTTCCGCTCCGGATCTTGCGATCCGGCCTGGCCCTCATTCGCGCGTGCTCGAGGTCTCCCACCCTCGGCTCGCGGCCGTCGCTTTCGCACCGGATCTTGCGATCCGGCCTGGCCCTCATTCGCGCGGTGCTCGCGGGCTCCTACCCCCGGCTCGTTGCCGTCGCTTCCGCTCCGGGTCTTGCGATCCGGCCTGGCCCTCATTCGCGCGGTGCTCGCGGGGTCCTACCCCCGGCTCGTTGCCGTCGCTTCCGCTCCGGATCTTGCGACCGGCATGGTCCTTCATTCGCGCGTGCTTGCGGGGCCCCACCCCCGCTCGTTGCCGTCGCTTCCGCTCCGGATCTTGCAACCGGCATGGTCCTTCATTCGCGCGTGCTTGCGGGGTCCCACCCCCGGCTCGCGGCCGTCGCTTCCGCTCCGGATCTTGCGACCGGCATGGTCCTTCATTCGCGCGTGCTTGCGGGGTCCCACCCCCGGCTCGCGGCCGTCGCTTCCGCTCCGGATCGTGCGACCGGCATGGTCCTTCATTCGCGCGGTGCTCGCGGGGTCCTACCCCGCTCGCGGCCGTCGCTTCCGCTCCGGATCGTGCGACCGGCATGGTCCTTCATTCGCGCGGTGCTCGCGGGGTCCTACCCCGCTCGTTGCCGTCGCTTCCGCTCCGGATCTTGCGATCCGGCCTGGCCCTCATTCGCGCGGTGCTCGCGGGGTCCTACCCCGCTCGTTGCCGTCGCTTCCGCTCCGGATCTTGCGACCGGCCTGGCCCTCATTCGCGCGGTGCTCGCGGGGTCCTACCCCGCTCGTTGCTGTCGCTTCCGCTCCGGATCGTGCGACCGGCATGGTCCTTCATTCGCGCGGTGCTCGCGGGGTCCTACCCCGCTCGCGGCCGTCGCTTCCGCTCCGGATCTTGCGATCCGGGCTGGCCTCAATTCGCGCGTGCTTGCGGGGTCCCACCCCCCGGCTCGCGGCCGTCGCTTCCGCTCCGGATCTTGCGATCCGGCCTGGCCCTCATTCGCGCGTGCTCGCGGGCTCCCACCCCCGGCTCGTGGCCGTCGCGTCACCTCGGATCTTGCGATCGGCAGTCGGTCGCCTCTGCGTGCATTTCCGCAGAAGCCGGTGTGCGCGACGACCGACCCGCGCGGCCGATCCCTGTGTTAACGTCTCTGTCCATGTACACCTTCGTTCTGCTGCTTCATTCCTGGCTTCGATGGTCGGCGCTCATCGCGGCGGCGGGGGCCATTCTGGTCACGTTCGGCGCGCGCGACAGCATCTCCCTGGCGAAGGCCGACCGCTGGGGTCTGGCGTTGATGATCTCGCTCGACCTGCAGCTGCTCCTCGGCGTGCTGCTCTACTTCGCGCTCAGCCCATTCACATCCGAGGCGTTCGGCAATTTCGGTGCCGCCATGTCGGACCCCGGCCTGCGCTTCTGGGCAGTGGAACATCCGACGCTCATGCTCGGCGCGGTGATCGCCGGGCACATCGGCCGGATGCGCGGCCGGAAGGCGCGCACGCCCGAAGCGAGGCGCCGGAAGCACCTGCTGTGGTTTTCCATCGCCTTCCTGCTCATGCTGGCAGGCATCCCCTGGCCCGGCATGGCGAACGGCAGGCCGCTCTTCCGCCTCGGATGATCGGATGGCTCGGTGGGTTGCGGCGTTGATGATCGGTGGAGTGACGATCGCGGGATGCCGGTCGAGGACTCCCGCTCCACCCCCGCAACCCGAACCCGGCGTCTCGCACACGCTCGCCGAACACCGCGCCGCGACGATCTCCGACGTCCACTACGACCTGTCGTTCACGATCCCCGAGGCGCCAGACGCCCCAATCACCGGCCGCGTCCGGATCGGCTTCACGCTCTCGGATGCGTCCTCGCCCGTCACCCTCGACTTCGATCCGGGAAACTCCTCGAACTCCTCGAACTCCTCGAACCCTTCGAACCCCTCGAACCTCTCGAACCTCTCGAACCCTTCGACCCTTTCGAATCCCGTGAACGGCCACCTGATCATCCCGCCGTCGCAGTTGCAGGTCGGGCCCAACCTCGTCGATCTGTCGTTCGTCGCCGGGAACGCATCGCTCAACCGCCACCCGGATTTCATGTACACGCTGTTCGTGCCGGCGCGCGCGCACCTCGCGTTCCCGTGCTTCGATCAGCCCGACTTGAAGGCGCGGTTCACGCTCACGCTGACCGTCCCTGAGCCCTGGAAGGCCGTGTCGAACGGCCAGGAAACGAGTCGGGACACTGCCGGCGGCGCCACCACCATCCACTACGCCGAGACACAGCCTATCCCCACGTATCTCTTCGCCTTCGCGGCCGGTCAGTTCCAGGTCGAAACGGCCGAGCGCGGCGGCCGCACCTTCCACATGTTCCATCGGGAAACCGACCGCGCGCGCGTCGAACGGAACCGCGACGCCACGTTCGACCTCGTCGCCTCGTCGCTCGCCTGGCTCGAGGACTACACCGGCATTCCGTTTCCCTTTCCGAAGTACGACTTCGTCCTGATTCCGTCGTTTCAGTTCGGCGGCATGGAGCATCCCGGCGCGATCTTCTTCAACCAGGAATCGGTGCTGCTCGACCAGTCGGCCACCGAGAACCAGGTGCTGAACCGCGCCAGCCTCCTCGCGCACGAGACGTCGCACATGTGGTTCGGCGACCTCGTCACGATGAAGTGGTTCGACGATGTGTGGATGAAGGAGGTGTTCGCGAACTTCATGGCCGCGAAGATCGTGAACCCGTCGTTTCCCGACGTGAACCACGACCTCCGGTTCCTCGTGTCCAACTACCCGACGGCCTACAGCGTGGACCGGACCGCCGGCACGCACCCGATCCGCCAGGCGCTCGACAACCTGAACGACGCCGGCAGCCAGTACGGCCCCATCGTCTATCAGAAGGCGCCCATCGTCATGCGTCAGCTGGAGCGGGTGGTCGGGTCCGACGCCTTTCGCGACGGGCTGCGCGCGTATCTGAAGCAGTTCGCGTTCGGCAACGCGACGTGGCTCGACCTGGTGGGGCTCCTCGACGAGCGGACGCCGCTCGACCTCGCGGCCTGGAGCAAGGCGTGGGTGGAGGAAGGCGGGCGTCCGTCGATTGCCACGCTCCTGGCGTTCGATGGCTCCGGGCGGATCCAGCGCTTGATGTTCGTGCAGTCGGATCCGCAGGCCGACCGATCCCTGCGGTGGACGCAACAGATCGAGGTGCTCATCGGATCGGAGGATGGCGCCACGACGATTCCGCTGGAGCTCTCCGGGGAGCAGACGGACGTGCCGAATCCGGGCGCGCTGCCCCGGCCGACGTTCATTCTTCCGAGCGGAGGCGGCCTCGCCTACGGGGACATCGCGCTCGATCCGGCGAGCCGCGCGTTTCTGCTGGCGCACGTCGAGACGCTCCAGGATCCGGTGGCGCGCGGCGCGGCGTGGGTGACGCTGTGGGAGGAACTGCTCGACCAGCGCGTGGCGCCGGCGGAGTTTCTCGACGCCGTCCTGCGCGCGCTGCCGCGGGAAACGATCGAGCAGAACGTGCAGCTCGCGCTCGGCTACCTGCGAGGCGCGTTCTGGACGCTCTTGCCCACGTCCGACCGGGAGGCGGCGGCGGCGCGGGTGGAGCGGACCATCCGCGACGGGCTGGCGCACGCGCACTCGTCGAGCCTGAAGGCGACGTATTTCGGCGCATTCCGCTCGGTGGTGACGACGCCGGCCGGCGTGGCGTGGCTCGAGCGGGTGTGGCGGCGGCAGGAGAAGATTCCCGGCCTGACGCTCGAAGAGCCAGACGAGGCGGCGATGGCGCTCGACCTGGCGCTGCGCGGCGTGGCCGACGCGGAGGCGATCCTGGACGAGCAACTCGGGCGGTTCACGAACCCCGATCGCCGCGCGCGGTTCGTGTTTCTGCGGCCGTCCGTTTCGGCGTCGGCCGACGGCCGCCTCGCGTTCTTCGGCAGCCTCGTCGATCCCGCGAACCGGAGTCGGGAACCATGGGTGGCCGACGGGCTGCAGTATGTGAATCATCCGCTGCGCCGGCCCGAGTCGGAGCGCTACGTGACGCCGGCGCTCGAGATGCTCGAGGAGATTCAGCGGACCGGCGACATCTTCTTTCCGAAGAACTGGACCGACGCGGTGCTCGGCGGGCAGAACTCGACGGCGGCGGCGGCCGCGGTGCGGACGTTCCTGGCGGATCGGCCGGACTATCCCGTGCGGCTGCGGCGGATCATTCTGCAGTCGGCGGACACGCTGTTCCGTGCGGCGCAGATTGTGCCCTCGTCCTAGGTGGATCGACGATCCGCGGGGCCGGGCGTGGCGCTATCGCGTGGTATGATTTGGGGTTCTCGCCACCGGGTCCCCATCGTCCAGAGGCCCAGGACGTGGCCCTTTCAAGGCCAAAACACGGGTTCGAATCCCGTTGGGGACGTACCCGCTTTTTTCAGCATCGGCATCGATGCCAGGAAACGGTCCAGAGTCGGCGTGACCCCGAGTTCGTACCAGCGGGCCGCGCCCTCGCGCTTCGGGTAGAAGACGAACCGGTGCTCCCGGTCCAGCATCTTCCGCAGCAGCTGCCGGCTCGTGGCGACGTGCTTCCCAAGCAGGCCGACCCACTCCTCCAGCAGCCGGCGTGCCTCGCTTCGGACCTGCGGGGCGGCTGCGCGGACCGTCGGCCCCTCGTCCAGCAGCTCCAGCTGGAGCCGGAGGTCGCGCTGGCGGCCCTCGCGCTCACGGATGCCGGCCAGCAGCGTCTCCATCGGCTCCCCAGCGGCGACGGCCGCCTGGAGGTTCGCCAGCTCCCGCTCGACCTTCCGAAGGCCGTCCGTGAGCCGCGCGCGTCGCGCCGCCGCGTCGTCGGGCGCCACGTCGAACATCGCCATCAGCTTGTCGATCGCGAGGTCCACCACCTCTGGTGCCAGCACCTCGTCGGTGATGATGCCGAGCGCCGCGGCATCGGCCACCGGCATTGGCACCTCCAGGTCGTTCGCGCATAGGTCCACGCGCGCCCGCGGGCAGGCGTAGACGTAGACGCGCTGGCGGTGGCCTGGGCTGCCGTGCGTCCGCGGGTAGATCAGCATCCCGCCGCCGCACGCGCCGCACGTCGCCATCCCAGTCAGCAGGTACTTGCTCTCGACGCCGTTGGCCGGCTTGCCCCAAAGCTTGCCGTCGGTGTGGCGCAGGTAGTTCTGGCGCGACGTCGCGAGCCGCTCGTGCGCCGCCTGCCACAACTCGTCAGAGACGAGGCGGAGGTGGTCGGCGCGCGTCCGCAGCCACTCCGTCTCGGGCCGCCGGCTGTACTTCGTCTGCCCCCAGCCGTCGCGCTTCTGCCCCACACCCCACAGCAGCTCGCCGCGATAGGCCGTCCGGTGGAGCACGGCGCGGATGCTGCTCGGCACCCAGCCCTTCGGCCGGCCCTGCTGTGCCCGCGGCGCCCGCGCGCCCTCGGTGTTCAGCGCCTGGCAGATGCGCGCGGCGCCCTTGCCGTCGCGGCACATCTCGAAGATGCGCACGACGATGGCCGCCTCCTCCGGGTCGACCTCGCGCACGACGTGGCCCGCCGCCGTGCGGACATTCCGGTAGCCGAAGCAGCGGCCCCCGGCAACGTAGCCGTGCGCCGCCTTGTGGCGCGCGGCATCGCGCGACCACTGGCGCGCCTTCTCTCGCTCTAGCTCGGCGCCGAACGTCTCCAGCGCCATCATGGCCTTCTCGATCGGCGAGTCCAGTGTGCGCTCCTTGTCGAGGTAGTAGAACACACGCACTCCGGAGGTCACGAGGTGCTTGAGCGCGCCCATCGTCTCGGCCATCTCGCGCCCCAGCCGGCTCTCCTCCGACATCACGAGCACCTGGAACGGCGGCCGGTGCGCCAGCGCGTTTAGCAGGCGCACGAAGCCGGGCCGCTTGGCGAACTCGGCGCCGGAGATGCCATCATCCACATAAATGTGCTCGTCGGCGACGACCCACCCCTTCTTTTGCGCGTAGGCGCGGGCGTGCTCGACCTGACGTGCAACCGACTTCGCCTCGTGGGCGACGCCGGTTTGCTCGGTCGATTTGCGGGCGTAGATAGCAGCGAACACAATTGTCCTCGTCCTATTTCCTAAGTTCGAGTGCGAGTGCGATTGTCGCGTGAAAGAGCGGTGCGAGCGGATACTGCCTACAATAACCGTCGATGAACACCTCGATAGCCGCAGCGTCCGTCTCTCGGAGATTCTGCGTGTAGGCAGCGGCGGCAGTGACGTATCCCCGCGCCCACGAGGACATCACAATCCTCTCCAGGCGCTGATCCTGTTTGTCCGATCCGATTGTTAACACCCACTCACCACACGATCGATTACCTTCGCCGTAAATCCTGACATCGTCCTGTGTGCTCGTTCCACTGGAAAGGGCCAACCAGAATAGTGCGAACGCGAACAGCGTGGCGGCTCTGATCATCGCGTCCTCCTGCGAATGGTGAGTCCACTCCTATTACCACGGCCTCTCGCTGGGACCAAGGCGCAATCGCAACGCTAGTGTCCGGTGCCCATATCTACGAGATGATCCGCGGCCTCTCGTGCTCGCCGAAGGCGGTCTTCGTAGTCCTCTTCGCCACCCTCGAAGCAGTTCGCAGCGGTGTAGTATGGTTCGCCCTTCGGATCGATCGCGTAAGCCACCAATTGGTCGCCATCGAGCCTCTCGTCAACAATCGCGGCCCAGCCATTGGAGTGTCGCCGTTCATATGTCGACATTGTTTCCGTCCCCTCTTCTCATGAGCGCCGGCGGGCTCCCGCCCGCTTACGTCCCGACTTGATGGCGCTGCGGAGCCCTTGCCCGTTCTGCCGCGGCACGTCCCAGCGGGCGCTCTTGCAGGCCGGGCAGATGCGGACGTCCGGCTGCCGGGGCACCCAGCGGTGGCCGCACCGCAGGCAGGTCAGGGTCGGGATGCGCAGTTTCACCATGTGTAAGTTTACCTATAGGAGCCATCATCAGTAAAGTAGGAGGCTGGATATGGGCGCTTCAAGCAGCCTGTGGTTCGCGGCAATAGTCGGGGGCGCTATCCTCGTGGCGATTGGAAACATCCAATACCAGCGTGCCCGCGAGAGTGAGATACAGCAGGCACTCGCGAGCGAAGCTCGCGCGGTCTTGGCGCCGGAAGTGCGCGGCAATCTTGAGCTGGTCGGGACAGTCGAAGGCCAACTAGCCGCAACACAGGTACCCATTGCACGGTTGCAGAGTTCAGCATGGCAAACGGTATCGGCTGGAGAGCTGGTGAGGGGGTTTCGTGGCACAGACCTGGCCAAAGTCGCGGCGGCGTACGAATCCTCAACAGGACTAACGACACCCTTGACCAGTGGTCAGACCTGAATGTCGGCATCTCGTCTGCCTTGGTGCAGGCGCGCGAGGTTCGGCGCAGTACTACCACCTTGCGCGCGATCCTCGGGAAGCTTTGCGGTGAACTCACAGAGATTCAAGCGCTGGTTGAGCCGAGTGAAGTTGCGCCGTAGACACATTTCTCGGCCAGCTACTCCTCGCGCAGCGCGCGTGACCAGCGCCGCCGCGCGGGCCAACCTCTCGGCCAGCTCGGCTAGCAATTCCTTCCGTCGAGCCGCGTGCCAGCCGCAGCGGCACCCGAGCCGAGCAGAACCGCCGGCCGTGCCCGCGTGCCGTATCCGCCGCCCGTTGCTCGTGTAACGAAAGTTTGCCATTAGCCCGCTAGACTCACCGGAGTTCCAGCTCCCGCCGGAGAACGAGCTGGAGCACTGGCGTGATGGTCTGCTCGCGCCGGCCCGCTTCCTCCCGCACCGCCTCGGCGAAAGCCGGCTCGACGTGCGTCCCGATGAGCGTCTCTTTCGCGTTCACTTCACTTCCTCCTTGTTCCAGCGCCGCAAACAAAAAAGGCGGCGACGGCGCCTCCCTGGAAGGAGAAGCGCCGGCGCCGCCTGTTGTAGGATTCCTCGTCCTGCGGTTGGCGGTTGGACGGCTAAACTGACACCTATTGTGTAGCGCCCTTTAGCGTAGAGCTAGGAAAATCTCGGCATGGTGACCGGCCTCAGTGCGGACCTGTTCGAGGCCTGTGCGGCCTGCCCCTGAAGCACAGTCGGGAGCGACGCGAG
The DNA here is from genome assembly GCA_963837345.1 of uncultured Acidobacteriota bacterium. Lineage (GTDB taxonomy): Bacteria > Acidobacteriota > Vicinamibacteria > Vicinamibacterales > CAVVIG01 > CAWIMX01. The sequence goes on along the minus strand of CAWIMX010000002.1, from coordinate 672,756 downwards.
AATGACTGACCTTGACGCGACCGTGGCTGCAGAAAGCGTTCGGCTGGCTGACCCCTCAGAAGCGTCGCTGGAATCAGTCAACGGCCGGTCGCCGTCGTGGACGCGCTGGGCACGAAGCTCCTGTCAATCGAACTGGCAAAGCAGTTTGTCGGCCTTCGGAACAAGATTCTAACTTCACCAACGATGTCGTTGAAACCAAATTACCAGGCCTGAAGACGGAACAGCTCAAGAATTTCATGTTGAATGACACGGTGGTCGTCACCTACTCCCCTGCGGTGCTAAACCTTCAGGAGGTGGAGAGATTCTGCCACTGGCTGCGCGTCTTTCAGGCCTACGCAATTGTGCACACGGCGTTCTTTCGAGGTGCGATGGCAGTCGGTGCGTTCTACGTTGCTGACGAGAGGACCGCCCTGGGACCGGCGATTAGCGACGCGGCGGCGTGGTTCGAAAGCGCGGATTGGATTGGCGTTCACGCGACCCCTCGAGCGACTATGTTCATACAGGCCCTTCTGGACGCAAGACCGCCTGGTTCCAACGATATGACGCACGTCTACTGGACTACGCCGTGCCGATTGCGGACGCCCCGCGGCTGAACGTCAAGGCGATTAATTGGCCGAAGGGCTTCTACCTCAACGAGGTTCGCCCTTCCGGGGGCGGTTTGACGCGAAGTCTCGTCGCGAAGGCCCTCACCACGAACTCGATACCTAAGGGCACCGAGTCCAAATACTCCAACACGCTCGAATTCTTCGACTACGTTGAAGCCAAGCAAGACTTGGATAGAACCTTCATGACACGCGGCCAAGCACGGTGAAGGCACCTCACGCCGCTCGGCGCATGTCGCCCACCAGCGGCACCTCCCACGTTTCTGTGACGCCTGTTGGACACGTGCCTCTCCGGCGGGTCGCTGAGAGCTACTGCGAGGTCCCCTTCTTCAGTGCGGTCAGTCGCTCAACCTTGCTCTCATCGAATTTTGAATCAAAGAGTGTCTTGCCGTTTGGACCGTCGAGCCTGACGACTTCAACCGTCAGAATGGCATCCTTCGGCGCTTTAACTGTACCCCAGGCACCGAAGCTGTTTGGAACCAGCGTCCAGTCTGCTAACTCGCCTGGCTCAAGCCCGCCCGGAATGGAGTAGTTGAAATCCTCCTTTAGCCATGGAACCGAGCGACCCGGGCTGGCCAACGTCCCCACGAAGTAGGCTCGGAGATCGGATGGCCCGTGCCATTCTTGACCGAAAGCTCCAGTGTCGGTTGCGTCATCCCGAAGCTCTGAGCCTGCTTGTAGAATCGCGACCGAGAAACCTCGAACTTGGCGAGTTCTTTCCTGGCCACCTCGGCAGCAGCCTCCTGGGCTTCGAGCTCCTGAATCTCTGCGAGAGCCTGCGTGCGCTCCTTGGCCTCTCTCTCACATATTCCGTCAGCTCTTTCGATTACCTGCGCCCCCGACTTCCCGTCCAGACCCTCCAACATCTTGGCTTTCAAAGTGCCCGGCGAGGCACCTGCAAGCGCCGCCATGCCAAGGAGCCCTCTTCACCGCCCCCACCATTCAGCGCGACAACCATCAAAGAGTTGTCGAATCTTTCGCGCTGGTCCACTGGCAGGGATTCGCGGACGCGCTTGATAGAAGAAGCGACCGCTTGGTCAGAGGATGTGTCAATACGTGGTGTCCCACAGGCGACAAGCGCCATGACTCCAATCAGGACCGGATCCTCCTCGCCATCCGCCTGACTCCTCGATGGTGCTGGACGCGGGTTAAGAGGGGACCTTTGGCTGAGCCACCGGCCGAAAGAACGGCCGTGTACTATCAGCAAAAGCCATATCGGGGGCATTCTAGCTCGCTACGATGAGTAGTCAACCGCGTGCTCCATGAGCCTCGAAGATCACCTCGATATTGCCGGCGGCGTCTTCCCGTCGCATGGCCCGCGCGTTCGCGTTCCGCTTGCGCGGCGAGAAGAAACGATCTTCGGCATTCCACAGCACCCAAATCGAGCGCACGACGGAGTTCGCTTTGTAGTTGACCACGATGTAGTTCTCGCCGTTGATCACCTTCGACTCATTGATCGTGAGCCCGGAATCCTTCAGATCTTGACTTCCCACTGCTGCCCGAAGCGGCTCAAGTCGCAGTGCCCGTCACCCTTCGAGAACGAGTCGCAGTGCTGGATGATCGCTTTCTCGATCTTCTGGAGAGATCCCGCGCGATCACGCCGGCCGAAGGGGGCGTGAAGCCGTAATCCTCAAAGATGGGACGATCTTCGCGTAGAGGTTCTTGAGCTTCCGGAAGGCGGAATTCACCGCGAGCACAATGCCATCACGTTCGTCGGCGGTGAGCGGCGTTCGTCGCGAGGCCATGCCATTTTACGTATCGGCACAGGCCGGGTGAGGCTACAATTCCGCCATGCCCGAACCCCGCTGGCCCTTCGGCAACCGCCCGACGCCGCGCCGCGTCTGGATGCTGTGGGTAGCCGCGAAGGAACGCATCGATCCGATCGCACGCCCGAGCGTAGGCCGTGTCGAGATCGGACGCGACGACGTGCTCACCTCGGGGATCGCCACTTCCGGCCGTTCCGAACACGTGTTCGACGTTCCACGCCGAATACCCAGCCGGGTTCGGTGTGCCGGCGATGATGACTCGAACGTTTGGCCGGCTGTCGTGCAGGCGTGTGTGGCCATTTTCAGGCTATTGTCGCAGGAATTTGAGGAAAGGATCGGTCAGACGGATAGATCGTGGCGGGTCGCTCCGCTCCGTCGCGACGACCCGTCGTTCTGATTAGCGTTTGTTGGCACTGAATGACGAATTGATGATCAGTGTGCCGACAGCCGAATAAGTTCCCGCGACAAACACGTTATAGCTCTCGGCGGCAGTGCCAGTCGCAGTGCTTCCGTTGATGGTGAGATCTCACGCCGCCTGTTTGCAGGCGATAATCACGTTGCGCGCCACTCGGACATGTTGCCCCGAGAAAGGTTGCACGCGGAACAACTGGTTTCATTGAGTGCCACAGACTGACGCGCCCGCCGTGCCCTGTGTAGGATGTCGAACTTCCATCGGAGTCCGACGTAGAAATGGCCGTCAGGGATGATCCCCATTGCGTAATTTGCATCGTGCCAGTGTCGGCAGCGCCCACTAGAAGCTGAAATATGGAAGCCAAACACTCGCCGCCCGTCACGCAAGTTACTGTGATGTGACGCCCCACACGCCTCCGACTTGAGCCACCTGCGAAGACGGGGACGTGGCCGAACCGCCGCATGCCCACGTCGGAGCGGCGAGAAGCATGCAGAGTCCGACGCGTTTCATTGTCGGCGCGAGCCGTTGCACGTGAGATTGCCCTACCACGGCTACTTGCCCCCCATGCCCGACTTACGTGCTTCCTCATCTTCTGACACTCAATGTCCTTGCCAGTCCGAACTTGTAGCACCGTCAGTGTGGTCCGCACGATGTCTTTGCCTAGTTCAAACACGCCAGCCTGTTCCTTCCCGTTCTCATCGTTGTAAGTGATCGTCAAATAGTGCTTTCGCTTCTTTGAAAAAAGCGCGAATGGAGAGACGAGAACGGCGACCGCAACGCGCCGGCCAGCCTTCTGACCGATATCCGAGGGACACAACCCGGTCATAGGGGATCTCCACTGTCGGATTTGGGCGCTTCTTCACGCTAAAGACTGCTTTGCTTTCGTCGGCGGTCCAGAAGGTGCCGTCCATGCTTTCCGTGAAACCCTGCACGGTGCCGCCGACATATTCCGCTTCCTTCGATCCAACCGCATAAACCAGATGTGGCGCGATGAAGGCGACGACGAGGGCCGATGCGAGCGTCCGTTTCATAAGCGACCTCCCAACGGTGAGTAGGGTCGTCCCATTCTTCGGTGGCTTCCCTACTCTGGCAGCTCATCCGGACAATTGCAAGACCAAGTATTTGGCCAGCGCTGGTCAGTTGATTGACCACACCAATGGCCTGTTGGCTTCCGGAGGGCATAGTTCACCTCCAGCACGATCCCGTCGCGCTCGTCGGGCGTGAGCGGCTCGCGGCGTCTATTTGCGGCCATGCCTACCATTATCGGCGGGTGTTGAAGTAGGCTTCACGGGAGTTCGGCTGAACATACGCTCGTCTTCTCGTTGTGTTCGGCCCCGTTTCCGGCGCAAGGCCGAATATCACCTACTGAACGCACAATTCACAAGGGAGACAGTGCCACCGTGGACATTCGAGATACTGTCGAAGCCGTCCGCTATCTACGCGACCTCGTAAAGGACAAAAACCTCAAGGGCCGCTATAAAGCATCGATTCAGGCCGTCACGCAGGCCGGACAGAATCAAGAGCCTGAGAAGACCAAAACTCAGCTTGGCGAACTTCGCGAGATCTTGATCCGTGCAGATCTTGGCGATCGTAGCGCCGAGGAACGTGAGTTCCAGTCGGATCTTGGCGTCGCTGGCGTCGTGGGGCCTGATGCGGCGAATCGCCTTCAAGATATCTTCAACAATAACCCCGCAAATCATCAAGCGATCGTCGCGGGCCTTCAGCGTGAGCAGTCCGCCGTCGAGGCACTAAATCAGCGCGCCGACGCACTGATCTACGGGCTTACGCCGCTGCTTGACCGAACCTCAGCCGCCGAAGTTGAAACGCCACATAAGGAGGAAGGGCGATTGTGGTTGCGTTTCGACAGCAGTATCCGTTTAATCGATAAAGGACTTGGAGAATACATCCAAGGAGTGGGTGCAGATCCTTCATCACTTCTGCCGTGTGGTTACCGGCACTATCCGCGAGCGCGGCTTCTTCAGATCCAGAAAGGATCGCCGCTGATCATCGTGGTCGCGTCGGCTTTCGGTTTGCTCGGACCACTTACGTTTGGCGTCAATTCCGTCGTTGCTTCACTCGGCCGAATCGTCGAACTTCGAAAGAAGCATGAAGAACTGAAGCAGATGCAGATCAAGACAAGCGTCCTCAAGGGGCTTGCTGACGAGATCAGCAAGAGCGACAGAGCATTGCTGACAAGGCGGCTGACGAGGTTCAGGTAAGGTTTGAATGCGATCCTGAAGCGCAAACGCTGTCGCGACGGCCCTAAAGAGCATCATCAAGTTCATCGAAGGTGGCGGCGAACTCGATGTGACCATGGCCGAACAAGGTGGAGGAAACGGCAAGGAGCCGATCAAGCCGGGATTGGACGGCAGGACGCTCCAATCGTTGATTGCGGGCATGAGACGCGACCTGCTCGCCTTGCCAGAATATTCAGATGGAGACGAAGGAAAGAAAAAGAAGCAGGATGACTAGGAGCGTAGTTGTTGGGCCTGGCCGACCCCGCCCCGCTCCGATCGCCTGACTCCGGCCCACTCGGGTCTTTCATCGAACTCAGTCGACCGGCATGGCTGGTTCAAGTCAAAAATCGCCGCGCGGAACATCGTTGGCCAGCCGGAATGTCCCTTCTGCTGTCTCGCCCTGCGAGCGCACCACAACATGAAGGAGATATCTCCCGTGAGGGAGCCGCCAAGCCGGATTCCGCCAGTGCGGATTTGAAAAATACGTCTCGTTGTTCCAGCCGTAGCAGTCATCGTCGTCATCGAACTTTCCAGCAACGTCTACTGGCTCGGCGGTTCCCACTGGAATGTCCATTCGCTGAGGTGCACTCAGACGCCCGATATCCCACAACATCCCCTGCTGATTACCCAAAACGAATGGGCTGGGAACAGGCTCGGGTGAGCCGCTCCACCTCCCGGCCATTTGTCGTCCAAAGACATTCTGACCGTCCAGATGGTGAAAGCTGACAGTAGCCGTGCAGAAGGATGCGGCGTTTCTCGCCATCCATCGAAATGGCCATGGAAGCGCCCGATTGTGAACCCGCACCCGGACGAATCGAGCATTTTGAGCAGGGTGAGCGTCGGAGTAGGGCCTATCGATCGGGGCGTCGAGTTCAAGAAGGAGAGCGGGCCTTCGAAGGTATTCGACGAGTATCGCCACGGCGATGGTGATCAAACCACCAAGAACGACTTGCATGCACCGACTCTACTGGAGCACGAATTGTAAAGACAAAAGGTGGCGCCCGCCGAGGGAACACCGACGCGACGGATCGCGCCGATTCGTCGCTCTACGGGCGAATTCTGTGATTCTTGGTCAAGCCGCGACGAACGGCCCGCCGAGCCAAAACGCCGCCGCGACAGGGTGCTTTCCCGTTGGGGACGCCACCTCCTCACGGTTCATTCCGCACACATGGGTAACAGTTCATTCCGCGGACATAGGTAACACTTTCGGGCCGAATGGCTTTCGATCGGGCTGCAGCCGCCATGTCTCGTCGTCGAAGTTGACCCGAGATTCTCTGCAGGGCACGCCCGCCAACGGCTTCGAGTGCAGTGTCATCGTCCACCTCGCCAGTAGCCTCGCCAGACTTTGCTGATCGTGGGCCGTCGACAGAGCGTCGCAGACATCAGGAAAAATTGATGTCATTGGCGGCTTAGAACAATAGTCGCCTCAACATCCGTCTTCGAATCCACGGCAGGGCAAGACTGAACGATTCACGCAGGCCCGCGAGCTCAGCCGTGATGGTCGCACTCTTGCTTCACCGCGCGCGCAAGGGAGAGTCCCATGAAAACGTCGTTGCGATTAGTCGTCGTGTTCGTCGCAGTCTTCGGCTGTGCCACCGCGGCTCACGCAGCCCCGATCACGTACACATGGTCGGGAATCGCGTCCGGGCACCTCGGCTCATCAAGTTTCACTGATGCACTGGTGGTCGTGACGGCGACGGCGGACACCGACGGCGCGATTGTCCTCGAGAGCTTTGATTTCGACGGCGACGGAATCGACGAGAGCGCCTTGTACGCGAACCCGAGTAGCCTGACGACGGTGAACATCGCCGGACTGAGCGCCGTGAACGTCGTTGACCCGACTGCGATTTATGGGTTTCCCCCGATTCCGCCGTCCCTCCTAGATCCGGGCGAGGAACTGTTAGCGATACCGACCGTCATCCTCGGAACACTCGATACACCGACATTTTCCGACTCGTTCACCGGACTCGCGGCCATCGGCGCCGATGCGCTGCTCGGCTACAACCTCGCGACGTCCATCGGTCCGATCGGCGGCGCCGGAGGAGTCGGCTATCCCACCCACCTGTTCGTGAACACGTCGGGGGGCAGTCTGTCCTTCATCTCGAATGTCGGGCCTGATACCGCAGGCACGTTCAGCGCCCAGGTGCCCGAGCCGGCGAGCCTGTCGCTGTTTGGCTGCGGCCTCCTGTCGCTCTTCGGGTTGTCGCGCTTTCGCAAGCGCGCCTGAGGTCTCCGGAGCCGCGCCCAGTAACGGCGAATCCCCTCGGGCTCGCCAGAGCCTCACGTCAGCGCGCGGGGGTCTTCAAGAGGTTGCCGGCCAGCGACCGGTACGTCGACGGCGACGGATCACATACGCGGAGCCCGGACCCAGCAGGGTCAGCGTCCCAGGCTCCGGCACTCCACCTACTCCCACCACATACAGACGACATCCGCCTCGGCCGGGGCAGATCGCCACGCTGGCCGCCTGGGCGGACGCTGGCGCGCCGCTCGGCGATCCGCTGGAGATGCCGCCAGCCCCGAAGCTGGACGACAACGGCGGCTGGAGCATCCGCCCGACATCGTGGTCACGTCGAGCGATCTCTTCATGGAAGCGGGCTCCGGACTGGTGGGGCGAGATCAAGCCGATCCCGATCCCGCTCGACGAGGATCGCTACGTCGCAGTCGGTCGAGATCCAGGAGGTCAACGACATGCCGATCCGACCGACGACCGGCCGCCAGACGGTCGGAGGCCGTTACATCTTCCACCACATGATCTGGAGCACCCGGTTCTCAACGTGACGATGTATCCGACGCGCGGAAATAGTCGAGGGCGCGACGGCTGGCCGCTCCAAGGTCGGGCCAAAGCGGACATCTTCGATCCCGAGGCGGGCCGGCTCCTCCGGGCGCACTCGCAGCATCGTCTCCAATTCGGTGCACCTGCACTCCAGCGGCCGCGACACGCACGCCGCACCTCGAGATCGGCTTCCAGTTCCAGCCGAAGGGCTACGAGCCGAACTACCCGCGCGCTCACCCGGGGCGCTCGGCGACGGCGATGGACATCGACATCGAGCGCGATGCAGGACAACCAGGAGCTGCACGCCTACGCAGGTGCTCGAGGCAGAACACGAAGATCATCACCTTCGAGCCGCACCTCCACGCGCCCGGCGAGCGCATGTGCCTCGAGGCGATCTGGGGAATACAACGTCGAAACGCTCACGCTGCGTGGGGTACGACCACAACTGGGTTCGCGGTACGACGTACGCCGACGGCTATCAGCCGCTCCTCCCGAAGGGCACCGTCCTCCACATCATCGGCTACATGAACAACACCGCCGTCGAACCACGAACGTGCCCGATCCGAGGAACTGGCCAGGCTCCGGCAACCGCTCGGTGCGAACATGTTCATCGATCTGGGCATACGCGTCGCGATGACCGACGAGCAGTTCGTCGAGGAGATGGAAAGGCGGCGCGAGCGCTTCCACTTCACGAAGAACGATCACGTGATCGGATGCCCTCTCTGCCTCGCCACCGTGGCCACGCCCGGCCCGAAGCCGGCCGACATGATGAAAGCGGCGACGACCGCGCAGGAAGGAGATGGGCGATGACAGGACACTTCTTCCTCGCATGTGTGCTGGGCACCGGATCGATCGTGGCGGTCTCTGGCCTGGCCCGCGCCCAGGAGCCGACCTACACCGCGGGCCAGGACGTGGCGCCCGCGTTCGAAGGATGGGTCACGCACGCAGACGGCTCCCGGGCGCTCGTCTTCGGCTACATGAACCGGAACTGGGAAGAGGAGCCCGACGTGCCGATCGGCGAGGCCAACAACTTCTCCCCAGGTTCCGCCAATCGCGGGCAGCCCACGCACTTTCTTCCGCGCCGCAACCGCTTCGTCTTCGAGGTGCCCGTGCCGGCCGATTTCGGCGACGAGCAGCTCGTCTGGACGCTCACCGTCCACGGCAAGACGCTCAAGGCGTACGGCTCGCTCAACCGCGACTACTTCATGGACAACGTCGTCCTCATGTCCGAGACCGGCGCGCTGGGCCCCGGCACGAGCGACCCCAAGCTCCGAGCGAACACGCCACCAACCGTTGATCTGGAGACCGGTGGCGAGCTCCAGGCGCGCGTCGGGGTGCCCCTGACCCTGTCCGCCAAGGTGACCGACGATGGGCAGCCGCCGCGCGTCGAGAACTCCCTCCCGGTGACCAAGGAGGGAACGGTCGACCTGAAGAAGGCCCTGGCCCGGAAGACCGGCTCCGTCACGGTCGGGAAGATGAACGGTCTGTACTTCGCCTGGTTCCCCTACCGCGGCCCTCGGGCGATGACGTTCGATCCGCCTCAGGTGAAGACCTGGGAGGATACGCGCTCCTACGCCGATTCCCCGTGGTCGCTCTTCGAATGGGTGCCGCCGGAGCTGCCGGCCGACGGCCGATGGGTCGCTCGCGTCACCTTCACGAAGCCCGGCACCTACGTGCTCCGGGGCCGGGCCGACGACGGCGGGCTGTACAGCGACGTGCAGGTGACGGTCCGCGTGGCCGCGTCGACGAGCCAGTAGCCGACCTGCCCTGCGCGCGAGACCATCCTGCTCATCGGAGCGGCGCGGCGTGCAGAGTCTGACCAGGCGGACCGGATCTCACCGGCCTGCCCGCATCCCGCATGATCGGTAGACGTCGGCCGCCGCGGGGCCAGCCAGGTAACCGAGCAGGGCGCGCGCCTGGTCCGGCGCCTCCGAATGCGCCGACACGAACCCGACGAGGCCCGTCGGTGTGGAAATCTCGCGCGGAAGCTCGCCGACGATCTCGACGCCGGGATCGTTCACTTCGCTCGGAAACGTCACGGCGACATCGATGTCGCCGCGCGTCACGAGTTGCATCAGGCTCACGCCCGGAATGCGCGTGACCTTCGGCCGGACCTGGTCGAAGACGCCGAGCATCGTGAGCGTCTGGTCGAAGCTCACGCCTGCCGCGCCACCGCGTCCTCCGTTCCCGTCGGGATATGAAAGGGCCTTCGCATTCAGCAGCAGGCGCTTGACTGCGTCGGCCGTCGAGATGTCGGGCCTGGGCGACCCCGCGCGGACCACGACCACCAGCGGGACGACCGCCAGCGGCGTCTCCGTGCGTCTATCGACGTGCCCCGACCGGAGTACATCGTCGTAGGGTGGCTGGACGATCGGGACGTCGAAAACATCGCCGGCAACGACGCGCTGGTGGGTGCCGCCGCCAGAGCCGATGGTGACGACGACGTGCCGACCCGATTGGCGCTCGAACGCCGGCGCGAGCTTGTCGAGGGCGCATCGCATGCCACCGGGGGCGACGACCGTCAGGGGTTGCGCCCGCGCGACGCCTCCAGAGCCGCACAGCAGCACGGCACACACGGACAAGGGCCAGAACTTCATTGCGCCTCCCCGATGCGTGATGCCATTGGCCGCTCCCACCGCGGAGTCTACGCCACCGGACGAAGGTGCTCAATGGCCTGGCCAGACACGGGACCGGATCTCGGTTGGCACACCGGCCTCTGGATGATGCGAGAATCAGCCGAGGATGCCGGATCTGACGGGCAAGACCATTCTGCTCACCGGAGCGAGCTCCGGCATCGGCCTCGAGGCGGCCGTCAAGCTCGCTGCCATGGGCGCCCGGCTGGTGCTCGTCGCGCGGAACCCCGGGCGCCTCGACGCCGCCGTCGCGGACGTGAAGCGCCGTGCCGGCTCGCCGAACGTCTCCTCATGGCTCTGCGATTTCTCGTCGCAGGCACAGATCCGCCGGCTCGCCGCCGAGTATCGCACGGGCCACGCGCGCCTCGACGTCCTCGTGAACAATGCGGGCTCGGTCTCGCCTTCCCGTGAGGTGACCGAGGACGGGATCGAGCGAACATTCGCGGTCAACCACCTCGGCTATTTCCTGCTGACGCTGCTGCTCCTCGACCTGCTGCAGAAGAGCGCGCCCGCTCGCGTGGTGAACGTCGCGAGCATCGGTCACCGCTCAGCGACGATGGACTTCGGCAACCTCGGTTTCGAGACCGGCGGCTATTCCATCATGAAGGCCTACGGGCGCTCGAAGCTTGCCAACGTGCTGTTCACGCGGGAGCTCGCCAGGAGGCTCTCGGGCACCGGGGTTACCGTGAACGCGCTGCACCCCGGCCCGGTGTCGACGGGCATCTGGTCCCATGGCCCGTGGTATGCGAAGCCGCTGCTGCCGCTCGCGCGGCTCCTCATGCTCTCCCCGGGACAGGGAGCTGACAGCATCGTCTACCTCGCCTCGAGCCCGGATTTGGAGGGGCGGACGGGCGGCTATTATGAGCGCTTCACCCTCGTGCCGCCGTCTCCCCTGGCGCGGGACGACGAGGTGGCGGCGAGGCTTTGGGAGGCGAGCGCGTCGCTCGTCCACGCGCCAGGTTCATCATGAGCAAAGCATTCACGAAGGAACCCGACGACGACGGCGACGGCGACGAGCGCGACGACGCTGCCGAAGAGGCCGCCCACGCTCCGCTCAAGGGACGCAAGAACTACATCACGCCGGCCGGTCTCCAGCGCCTCAGGGACGAGCTGCGATTCCTGCTCAACAGGGAACGGCCGGCGGTGACGCAGGTGGTCGCCTGGGCGGCGAGCAACGGCGATCGCAGCGAGAACGCCGACTATCAGTACAACAAGCGGCGGCTGCGCCAGATCGATCGGCGGATCCGCTTTCTCACCAGGCGCCTCGACGCCGCGGAAGTGGTGGATCCGGAAGCGCCGAGAGCCGGGCGGGCCGCGACGCACGTCTTCTTCGGGGCGACGGTGCGCTATGCCAATGCGGCCGGCACCGAGCGGGTCGTGAGCGTCGTCGGACTCGACGAGGTCGATCTGGAGCGCAACCACATCAGCTGGATCTCGCCGCTGGCGCGTGCGCTGATGAAGGCGGGGCCGGGCGACTCGGTCGTCCTTCGCGCGCCGGGCGCGACCGAGCGCCTGGAGATCCTCGACGTGCGGTATGAGCGCATTCCGGTGAAGCCCTTCAGCGAGCCGCCAGGCGCCGAGGCCGCGTCGAAGGCTCGGCGTCCCAGCTAGCGCGAGACGCTGGCGCCCGCAAGCCCGGCGACCGCCGACAGCGTGGTCTGCGCCGCGTTCAACCCCAGCCTGAAGTCGGCATCGTCGTAGGTGGTGAAGACGTCGCTCGGCGTGTGCCCGTGCGGATCCCAGCCGCCGCCGATCTCCGATCCGCGCTCCGCCTCGCGGACGCTGATCGCGGGCACGAGATCCTGGAAGCGGCCCGAATCCGTGTTCGTCATGTGCGGCCCGACCGCGGCCGGATAGTCGGTGGCGTACGCCTCGTTCGCCGCCTTGAACGCGAACGCCAGCGCCATCGATTCCTTCGCCATCTTCGAGCTGGCCTGGAACTCGATGTTCACGTCGGCCTCGCGCCGCTGCGTCGGGCTCACGCGGCCGTCGGGCCCCGGCGCCCCATGGTCGAAGAGCATCATGTCGTGCTGGATCATCCCGAGCCATCGCGGCTCGGGGTAGCGGCCCGACCCCGGCGGGTCCTCGATGCCTTGCCGCGAGGCCCGCTGCTCGACATACGCGGCCGCGCCCTCGGTCCCGGTCTCCTCGTTGTTCCAGAGCGCGAATCGGATCGAGCGCTCGGTGCGGACGTCCGGCGCGCTCAGGATGCGAGCCAGCTCCATCACCAGCGCGGTCCCCGAGCCATCGTCGTTGGACGCCTGGTTCACGCCATGGCCGTCCATGTGAGCGCCCACGATGTACATCTCGTCGGGGCGGACGGTGCCGACCTTCGTGCAGTACACCTCCTGGCGCTCGCCGTCCACCGGCTCCTCTTCGTCGAGCGCACGGATCCGCGGGTCCGGCTGCGCCATCAGATCCCGATTCACCGTGGGGCGGCGCCCCCGGCCGAAGATGGTGCTGCCGCCAGGCCCGGATCCCTTGAACGGCTCGGGGCTGTCCGCCTCGGCCGCCGGTCGCGACGTCGTGGCCGCGGCAGCCGTCGCCCGCGGCGTCGGCGTCGTGTACTGGTAGGTCAGGCGCTCGACGCCGGCGCAGCCGTAGGATCGCAGCTGCGCCTCGATCCAGTCGACGGCGTCGCGATTGCGGCGTGTGCCCTGCCGCCGGTCGCCGAACCCGCTCAGGGCCTCGATCGTCGCCTTGTAACGCGCGAGGTCCAGGCGGCCGACCAGCGCCTGCACGTTGGCGTCGGGCGCCGCCCGCTGCTGGCCGCGAAGCGCGTGCCCTGGGACCAGCGCGACCAGGACCGAGAGGAAGAAGACGCGCAGTCGCATGCCCTTCAGCATCGCTCCTCCTGAGCACCGTTCAGCGGCAACCGCCGCGCCGTCTGCGCTCGCGGCCTGCGTCAGATTATAGCGAGAACATGTAAGCTTGCTGTGGACCCGGGGACCTGAGGGTGCTTCACGCTCGCCACCTCGGCTGGCTGCTCGTGCTCGCGGCGATCGCGCTCGCGGCGGGCGTCGTGGCCCTGCGCCTCGGCCGCAGAGCCGCACCGGCCGAACACTCCGGGTATCTGACGGAAGCGGAGATCCGGCAGCGACTGTTCGACGCCGTCCAGCCCATCTCGCTGGCCAACTGCAACCTCGAACGGTTCGGCGAAGACAATGACGGCGGCTACCTGCTGTGCGGAAACCTGCTGACCGGGGCCCGGGCCGGCTACTCGTACGGGATCGGCGGCTACGATGGCTGGGGATGCGACATCTCCACGCACCTCGCCATTCCGGTGCATGAGTACCGACTGCTTCAATACCCGCCGCCCCGCGTGCCCTGCCGATACCCGCTTTCACGAGGAATGCGTGGGCGGGGTTCGTCGTGTGGAAGAGGGCCGCCTGTTCGAGACGATTCCTGCGCAGGTCGCCGCGAACGGGGACGCCGGCAAGAGCCTCGTCATGAAGATGGACGTGGAAGGAGCCGAATGGGACACGCTCCTGGACACCCCGGACGATCTGTTACAGCGCATCGATCAACTCGTCGTGGAGTTCCATGGCGTCGAAGACGAACGGTACCTGTCAGTGATGAGCCACCTGCGGAAATTCTTCGACCCGGTGCATCTCCACTACAACAACAACTCCTGCACCGAATGGATCCTGCCGTTTCCCGCCTGGGTGTACGAGGTGTTGTTTGTCAACAAGCGCCTGGCGGTCCCAGATACCGCACGCCCCTCCATCCGGCTCGATCCCCTCGACATGCCAAACAACCCGGAAAAGCCGGATTGCCAGGGCACGACCTGAGCGGCGGGTTTCACGTCCGGGAAATCACCCCGTCCGGAGTCATCTTGTCGACGTGCTGAGGCAGCAGCTCCGACAGCTTCCCCAGCAGATCCTGCTCGCTGACGTTCAATGTCGCGGCGAACGCGGCGACGTTCTGCGCGCCAAGCACGTCCCGAAGCTGCTCGGCCGAAACAGGCTGGTTCGGACCGGTGTTCACCCACGAGCGCGCAATGCCTCCCAGGCCTTTCTGCTCGAACCGGCTCACGAGGCCCTGAATGCCGCCATTCTGAGCGATGAGCTGATTCAATCCGGCACCGACCATCCCGCCAAGCACTCCGTCCAAGAGCCCCATACGCTTCTCCTTTCAGAGGAGGGCCACGCTCCCTCGCCGTCCAGACTGTTCGACATGGTCATGCTGAGCGCCGAGACGGCTGGAACGGGTCGCATCTGTTCCCTCAAGTGAATGGTGGCGGAGTCTAGCAGAACCGGTGCTGGCCGACCTCATCCGTTTTTCGCGCTTTCAAGCAGCGCCGGCCGCGTCGCTGCCGATTTCTGCTTGCCTGTGGGAACCGAAGCGATAGACTCGCGCCCCGAACGTCACCCGGTTCGGCGATCCGTCACGCCTACGGAGGACCGCTATGTGTCACGCCACCGCTCGCGCCATTCGAGTTCGAGTTCAGAATTTTCTGCTGGCCACGCTCACCGTCGCGGCGCTCAGCGGCTCGCTTCTCTGGAGCGGCCTCCAGGCGCCGGTGCAGGCCACGCCGAAAGGCGTGCCGTTCCGATTCATGGAATCGAGCATTCTGGAAACGCAGGCGGCCCTCGAAGCCGGCACGATCACGTCCGAGCAGCTGGTCGGGATGTATCTCGCGCGGATCGACGCGTACGACAAGCATGGGCCGGCCATCAACGCGATGATCCGGCTGAACCCCAACGCGCTCGCCGAGGCGCGCGCGCGCGATGCCGGACGCCGCGCCAACACGAAGAAATCGCGCGGCCCCCTCTACGGCATCCCCGTGATCCTCAAGGAGAACTACGACACCTACGACATGCCGACGACCGCCGCGTCGGTCTCGCTCGCGACGTCGATTCCGCCCGACGACGGCTACCTCGTGAGGCGTCTGCGCGAGGCGGGCGCCATCTTCATCGGCAAGGCGAACATGCACGAGTTCGCCTTCGGCATCACCACCATCAGCTCGCTGGGCGGCCAGACGCTCAATCCATACGATCTGACGCGCAACCCCGGCGGCTCGAGCGGCGGCACCGGCGCCGGCATCAGCGCCAACTTCGCGGCCGTCGGCATGGGCAGCGACACGTGCGGATCGATCCGGATCCCCTCGTCGCACAACAGCCTGACCGGGATCCGCGTCACGCAGAATCTCTTCAGCCGCGACGGCATCATCCCGCTGGCGCTCACGCAGGATGTCGGCGGGCCGATCGCGCGCAACGTGACGGATCTGGCGGTGGTCCTCGATGCGACCGCCGGCTTCGATCCGAACGACCCGGTCACCGCGGTGAGCGTCGGCCACACGCCGGCGAGCTACCGGGATTTCCTGCAGACCGGCCGCCTTCGGGGCGCGCGCTTCGGCCTGCTCACCGATGCGCTCGTGACGACGCCCGCGGATCAGGAAGTCGCGAACGTGATCCTGGACGCGGCCGACGAGCTCCGCAGCCAGGGCGCCACGGTCGTCGACGTGGCGATCCCCGACTACAGCACGATCAGCAACACCTCCGTCATCACGTTTGAATTCGCCGAGAACCTGAACGCCTACCTGGCGGCCACTCCCAGCGCCCCGTTCAAGACGCTGCAGGACATCTTCGATTCCGGGTTGTTCCACCCGTCGTTGACGGGCGTGCTGACCTCATCGCTGGCGAACGACACCAGCTCGCCGACCTATGCCGCGCGGCTCCTTGGACGCGTCGCGTTCAAGCAGGCGCTCGTCCAGGCGATGGACGACAACCATCTGGATGCGCTGATCTACCCGACCATCCGCCAGAAGCCCGTCGAGGTGCCGTCGACCAGCCAGCCGGGCAGCAATTGCCGGGTGAGCGCGCAGTCGGGCCTGCCGGCGATCTCGGTGCAGGCGGGATTCACGCCCGATGGCGGGGCGTCCTCGCTTCCGATACCCGTCGGCATGGAATTTCTCGGGCGGGAATTCACGGAAGGCGACCTGCTCGGTTTCGCGTACTCGTGGGAGCAGGCCACGCATCATCGCCGCCCGCCGGACGGCACGGTGCCGGAGATCGATCCGCACTGGGCGTACGAGGTGACCGACGGGCTGGCGACGTTCTTCCTCGATCCGGCAGGCCGCCAGATCCGATTCAGCGCGCCCGGCTTCGAAACCTACGCCTATCTCGATCCCGGGATGAAGAGTCAGCACGTCACGGGGAACCCGAAGCACGGGCCGGCCCCGCTGTACAGTGGCGAGGTCGAGGACTCGCACTGGCACATCCGGTACAAGGTGCCGACCGACGGATCCGCTGCCTCGATCTACGTCGACAACCTGTGGGCCGGCGGAGGCATCTATAGCCTGTTTGGAGCCGCGGTTTCGCAGTAAGGTCCGGGACGGCCGCGACGGGCTTGTACTTTCGCGGCCGTTCTGGTACGTTCGCCGCATGAAGAAACTGCGTCTTCAGGCCGGCGACCTCCTCTTCGAGCTCGGGTTCCGCGCCATCCTCGTCGGCCTGGCCTGCTGGGTCATCTCGAGGTTGTAGGCGATTTCCTTCGCCCGACGTTCGGTTTCCGATCCCATCCCACCATCCGCGTGAACGCCTGATTCAGAGGAGCACAAGTGATGAGTCTTGCCGCTGTCATCGCGGGTGTCCTCCGTCCTTCGCCACGGCGAACGGCCTTGCCGGGCTGGTCCGCCCGGATCATCGTGTCGGCCCTGCTGGTCCCGGCGCCCGCGCTCGCCCAGTCGCCTCCCTCCGCCTGGGGCGTCGTCGTATCCGGGACGCCCAATTGGAGCGTCGCCGATCGCACCGACTATTTCTTCGGCGGGGACGAGGTCGTGATGGACGGCTCCGAGTTCACGATTGGCCTCGCACACGGCCGGACGCTCGGCGGCGACTGGGGCGTGAGCTATGTGCGAATGAAGGTGAACGACGGATCGACCGTGTCGGACGTCGAGGTCAACTGCGACACCTTTACGAGCTGTATCACGTTCGGCGAGAAGATGGTCACGCGCGACGTGGTGCTGAACGGATTGAAGGTCCACAAGTTCATCTCCTTCGGCACGATCCGGCAGCGCGTGCAGATCGGCCTGAACCTCGCGGCCGGTGTCGGGACGTGGCGGGGAGAGGTCGATACGCACGAGTATTCGTTCGATCAGACCTTCAGCCCACTGGGTGGCGCGCCGATCGTGAGCCAGACCGAAATGGTCACCACCGAGCCGGCCGAGGCGCTGTTCTTTGCCAAGTGGGTCCCGGTCGGCGATCTGCAAGGCGCCGTGTCGGTCATCCTCGCACCGGGGCTGAAGATCCGGGTCGCCAGCGGCATCGGATGGCCCGGCGATCACACCATCACGTTGACGGGGGTGTATCTGATCGGCGCCCGGTAGCATTTTTGCGCACGCCGAGTGTCCACGGGCGAGGGCGGTCTCGGGGGCTGAATTGAGACGCCCCATCCGCCACAGCACCCTCTTTTCCTCGACAAATCGGGATCTCTGGCCGACCGCCCTGTTGGCATCGAGGTTGCCCCCACGCCTCCCCATGAGGAGGCTGACCATGTCTGGAAACGCGAAGGCGATTGGCGGCGCCGCGCTGGGCGCCCTGTTCACACTCGTCGCGGTGGTGGGCGTGTCGGCAATCCGCAATTCGGCGAGCGACACGGCCGCCGTGCCGGACGCCATGTACATACCGGCCGCGCAACCCACGTTCAGCGTCCCGCCCGCGCCCGCCATCATCCACGAGCGCGTGGCGCAGCAGAGCGTCGCACCGGCGAGCGTCGCGCCCACCGTGATTCGCGAGGCGCCGCGCGTCGACACGCCGCCGCACGGCCGCTCCTGGCAGAAGACCGCCATGGTGATCGGAGGCTCGGCGGCGGCGGGCGCCGGCGTCGGCGGCCTTGTCGGCGGCAGGAAGGGCGCGCTGCTCGGCGCGGCGATCGGCGGCGGCGCCAGCACGATTTTCGAATCGACCAAGCGGTGAACGCCATGCGCATGCCGCCACGTCTGCTGCAACTCGTCGCCCTGGCCGGTGCCGCGTGCTGGATGGGAGCGTGCGCGCCGAAGACGATCGACCACGTGCTGGCCGATCCGGCGCGCTACTCCCACCACGCGGTCACCGTGCAGGGCGAAGTGGTTCGAAGCTACTCGGTGCTGGGACGAGGCGCCTACGAGCTCAGCGACCGAACGGGCCGGCTGTGGGTCGTTTCCGACCGCGGCGTGCCGCGCGAAGGGACACACGTGCAGGTCAAGGGCACCGTCCGGGATCTCGTCGACGCCGGATCCCTCCTTCCGCAGGGCGCCCCGTTCGGCGCCTTCATCGACGAGTCGTCTCGCAAGGTCAGGGACTGGCGGCCCTGAGGGGTCGACCGCGCCCGGGCGGACGCACTCACCGACGTGCCCGAGCCGAGTTCACTGTGGCTGCTCAGCCTCGGACCGGGCGCCGCCGTCCTGTGGCAGCGAGGGGCCGCGACGACGAGGTAGCCCTCGCGACGACCGCCTCGACGATGATGTCAATCAGGGCAGCTGGCGGCAGGCGCCCGACGCCGCCCGCTCGTTCGCCGGCGAGCCCATAGGCTTCGATGACACCCAGGAGATGCCGGCTCGAGAGGGCCTCGAGCCGGCGCCTCAGAAACGCCTCTCCCTGCTCGTAGATCGAGAACGGATCGAGCACGGCGTCCCGGTCGGTCACGAGCGCCACGTCGGGCGGCGCCGGCGGGAGTCGGCGGGATCGCGCGTCGGGCCGTCCGGGCATCTCGCGTCGCCGCGGCTCGAGGGCGCGCTCGAGGGCGCCCTCGAGGTAGAAGCCCGTCAGGCCCGACGCCCAATAGCGTGCATCCCGGCCGTTCGGCTGGGTGGTTTCCCGGGCCGAGTGGATGGCCGGCGAGCCGTCGAGCGGCAGGAACTCGAGCCAGCCCTCCCAGAGGCCGTTCCTCATTTCGCGTCCGCACGCACGCGCGACATACCCGACGCCGCGCGCGTCCACCAGCACGTGCCCGAACGCCTGGAGCACCTCGACCATGCGAAGACGGCTGCAAATGGACCGCCAGTTGCCGGGCCTTCCCCCGCGGCGCCTTCCGGCCCTGAGCACGCAACTTGCTGGCGACAGAACGGAGGTACCCCAATGAAGAAACTGGTCCTGAACGCGCCCACCTTCGGCTTCGTGGTTGCCACCCGCGCCGCGCTCGGCGCCGGAATCGGTCTGCTGTTGTCAGACCGGCTGCGGAGGGCTCGACGCCGGCGGGTCGGATTGACGCTCCTGACGATTGGTGTGGCCTCGACCGTCCCGGCCGTGATGGCCGTGGCGCGAGCCGCCAGGCGCGCCTGACCTCGACCACCCCACCGTGATATTCTGCTGACCTTCGTTTCGGGCAGCCGTTACCCCGCTGTCCACTGGAGGTTCGGTATGAAACGCATCGCCCTGCTTGTTCTCGGCATCCTGGCGATCTCGGCCGGCGCGTTCGCCCAGTCGGCCGACATCGACACGCCCCTGCTCGCAGCCCCGCGCAACCTGCGCGACGCCGCGACCGTGATCAAGTGGAAGCCCGATCAGACCTACGACACGCTGAAGAAGGGCACGAACCGGATGGTCTGCTACGACCGCTCGGGGTTCCCGCTCCAGCAGCCCTTCTCGATCGAGTGCACCAGCATCGCGAACCTCGACCGGGTAGCGCAAAACATGAAGGCCGAGGCGACCGGCGACAAGACGAAGAGCGAGGCGATGCTCGAGGAGCTCGAAAAGAGCGGCGCGCGCGCCAAGCCCGAATTCGGCTCGGTCTGGTACCACCTGTCGGGCCCCGACAAGGATCATGCCCGCGCCCACATGACGATCGCCGTTCCCGGCGCCACCAGCGCGTCGCTCGGCCTGCCCGATAACCCGCGGCAGGGCGGCGTCTGGATCATGAACGCCGGCACGACGACGGCCCACCTCATGACGCCCGGCGAATAGTGGGCCGAGCGGTCGTCCGATGAGGTCTCTCATCTTCAGTCTGCTCGCCGTGGCGGCGCTCGCGCCGGGCCAGGGCGGGCAGACCTTCACGGGCACCATTACGGACAGCATGTGCCCCGACGCCGATCACTCCCACATGCAGATGGGCGCGACCGACGCCGAGTGCGCCCTTGCCTGTCTCGACGCCCACGGCGCCGCATTCGTGCTCTACGACGGGAAGACGACCTTCGCGCTGACCGATCAGCAAGCTCCCGAACGGCTGGCCGGACGGAAGGTGACGGTCACGGGCACGCTCGACGCCGCCACGCGCACGATTCGGGTCATTTCGATCAGCGCCGCCAGCTGAGCGACGTCGCGCCATGGCCGACGCGACGAAGCGCACCATCCTGGTCATCGACGACGACGAAGTGGCGATCGGCACGCACAGCCGGTTCCTCCGCCTGGAGGGGTTTCACGTGGCGACCGCCAGCGACGCGGCAAGCGGCCTGGCGGCCGCGCGCGAGACGCATCCCGACGCGATCCTGCTCGATCTGAAGCTGCCCGAAGTGGAAGACGGTCTCGGCGTGCTGCGCCAGCTCCGCCGCGACGGCTTCAGCACTCCCATCGCCATCGTCACGGGCCACTACGATCTCGGCGGCGACGTCGAGGCCGAGATTCGCGGCCTGCAGGCCTCGATCGCGTACAAGCCGCTCTGGCTCGACGACATCTTGGCGCTCGTCCGCGAGCTCCTGGGCCAGCCGTAGCCGCCGCTCCTGGAGCTATCTCGTGGCCCAGGATGCGCCGATGTATACCGCCACCAGATCGGTCCGGGAATGGCTGATATCCAGAATGGCCTGCCCGTTCTCGCGCCGGATGGTGCCCTGACGCAGGTAGTCGGCCTCCGTTCCCGAGACGTAGCGTACGGAAATATCGAGCCGCGTCCGGGCGGGCGGCGAACCGAAGCCGATCGTGACTCCGGCGCCGCCTCCATAGCTCGGCCCCACGTCGCCCAGGTTCGTCGTGCCGGCGATCGACGGCGATCCATTGCCGTCCTCCAGGCCCACGTCCACCGACGTTCGCGTGTAGATGTAGTTCAGGCCCAGCAGCCCGTCGACGTAGGGCCGCCAGCGGCCGTGGCGGCGCTGGACGCGGGCGCGCCCGTGGACGAGCAACAGGTAGTTGTTGGTATTGACGGTGACCAGGGCATCCGGAATGGTGAGGCTGAGCGGCACCTTCCGGCTCTCCTCGCCGTACCAGAGGAGGCTGGCCTCGCCGCCCAGGCTCAGCGCGGTATCGCCGATTCCGACGCCGAGGTGCCCGGTCAGGCCGCCGGCGCCCTCGACGTTCCTGCCGAAGTCGCCGACGGGCACGCCAGCCAGGATGCCCGCGCCGCCCTGGACGTACGCGCGGCCGGAGGTCTCGGAGTCTGGTGCCGCGGGCTGCGTCTGGCCGCTGGCGGCGGCCGGGCCCAGGACGACGATTCCCGAGGCGATGATCGCGAGCCACGGCTTCATCGGCATTCCTCCGGCTGAGGTCCTTATACAGGAAATTCTCCGGCGCCGAAAGCAAGCTTCTTCTCTCAACGCCGGCGGTTTCGAGTAGGCTATGGAGCCTCAGGGGGCCCCATGACCCAGGTGTCCATCGCCGTCAACGGGCGGATGCGCAAGGCATCCGTCGAGCCGCGCACCCTGCTGGTGCACTTCCTTCGCGAACACTTGAATCTCACCGGCACGCACGTCGGCTGCGACACGAGCCAGTGCGGCGCGTGCACGGTCCTCGTCGACGGCCGCAGCGCGAAGTCGTGCACGATCTTCGCGGTGCAGGCCGACGGCTCGGAGGTGACGACGATCGAAGGGTTGGCCGACAACGGCCGGCTGCACCCGCTGCAGACCGGCTTCTGGGAGGAGCACGGGCTGCAGTGCGGATTCTGCACGCCCGGCATGATCCTCTCGGCGGTGAGCCTGCTCAAGGACACGCCGGCACCGAGCGAGCGGGAGATCCGCGAGGGCATCTCGGGCAACTTCTGCCGCTGCACGGGCTATCAGCACATCGTCAACGCGATTCAGGCCGCCGCGGGCCAGAGGTAACGCGCCATGGCCACCCCCGTCCTGCCGAAGCTCGTCGGCGAGCGTGTGAAGCGCCGCGAGGATCCGCGGCTCATCCAGGGCCGCGGCACGTATGTCGACGACATCAAGATCGCGGGCATGCAGCACCTGGCGTTCAAGCGCGCCGATCTGGCGCACGCGCGGATTACATCGATCGACACGCGCGCGGCCGCGGCGATGGAGGGCGTCGAGGCGGTGTTCACCGGTGCGCAGATCGCCCAGTGGCTCGGGCCGATGCCCATCGGCACGCCGTTTCCCTCGCCGGCGCACCACGCGGTGGCCGTGGACGTCGTGCGCTACGCCGGCGAGCCGGTCGCCGTCGTCGTGGCGGCCGACCGGTACGTGGCTCGCGACGCCGCCGACGCCATTGCCGTCACCTACGACCCGCTGCCGGCCGTCGTCGATCCCGAGCTGGCCATGACGGGCCGGCCGACCGTGATTCACGACGGCTTCCCCGACAACCTGGCGATCGCGCTCGTGCCGAGCGGCACCGGCGTCTCGCCCGACGGCACCGTCGACGACTCGGCGATCGACCGGGCGTTTGCGGCGGCCGACGTCGTGATCTCGCAGCGGATGATGAATCAGCGGCTCGTCCCGAACCCGATCGAGCCGCGCGGCGTGGTGGCGCACTTCGAGCCGGGCAAGGGCACGCTGACGATCTGGTCGGCCACGCAGAACCCGCACATCCTGCGCTCGATGATCGCCGCCATGACGGGGCTCGGCCAGGATCAGGTGCGCGCCATCGCGCCGGAGGTGGGCGGCGGCTTCGGCGCGAAGATCAATATCTACGGCGAAGAGTACGTCGCGGCGACCGTCTCGAAGCAGCTGGGCGTTCCCGTCAAGTGGATCGAGGACCGGTCGGAAGCCTTCGTGGCGACGATCCACGGGCGCGACATCATCGGCTACGTCGACCTCGCCGCGAAGCGCGACGGGACCGTCCTCGGCCTCAAGCTGCGGCTCATCGCCGACATCGGCGCCTACAACATGCTGCTCACGGCCGCCATCCCCACGCTGACGATGCTGATGGCGAACGCCACCTACGACATTCGAGCGATCCGCACGACGCTCACCGAGGTGTTCACCAACAAGACGCCGACCGACGCCTATCGGGGCGCGGGCCGCCCGGAGGCCACCTACTTCGTCGAGCGCGCCATGGACATGCTGGCGCGCGAGCTGCAGATGGACCCGGCGGAGCTGCGGCGGAAGAACTTCATCAAGCGCGACCGCTTCCCGTTCCAGACGCAGATGGGGGCCGTCTACGACTCGGGCGACTACGACAAGGCGCTCGACCACGCGCTCGCCACCGCGGGGTGGGAGGCGCTCAAGCAGGAGCGCGACGCCGCCCGGGCCCAGGGCCGACTCGTCGGCCTCGGCCTCTCGATGTACGTCGAAGTGTGCGGCCTGGGCCCCTCCTCGTCGCTGCCCACGGGCGGCTGGGAGCACGCGCAGGTCACCGTGGAGCGCGACGGCCGCGTCAGCGCGACCACCGGCGCCTCTCCGCACGGCCAGGGCAACGAGACGACCTTCGCCCAGATGCTCGCCGATCAGTTCGGCGTGCCGATGGATCACGTGACCATCCTGCACGGCGACACCGGTGTCGTGAAGCAGGGGATCGGAACGTTCGGCAGCCGATCCCAGGCGGTGGGCGGCACGGCGATGCACATGGCGGGCGGCAAGGTGAAGTCGAAGATGGCGAAATTCGCCGCCGCGCTGCTCGAGGCGCACGAAGACGACCTCGTCTTCGAGAACGGCCGGATCTCGGTGAAGGGCGCGCCGGCCCGCGGCAAGTCGTTCGCCGACGTCGCCTCCTACGCCTACGTGCCCGTGCCGCTGCCATCGGGCCTCGAGCCGGGCCTGAGCGACGAAGCGTTCTTCGAACCCACGAACAACACGTACCCCTTCGGCTGCCATATCGCGATGCTCGAAATCGACCGCGAGACCGGCGAACCGACCCTCCTGAAGTTCGTGGCCGTCGACGACGCCGGGAATCTGATCAACCCGCTCATCGTCGAAGGTCAGATTCACGGCGGCATCGCCCAGGGCGTCGGGCAGGCGATGATCGAAGAAGCGGTCTACAACGAGGATGGCCAGCTCGTCACCGGCTCCTTCATGGACTACGCGATGCCGCGCGCGATCGACTTTCCCCGGCTCGAGCTGCACGGCACCGTCACGCCCACACCGGTGAATCCGCTCGGCGCCAAGGGCGTGGGTGAAGCCGGCACGCTCGGCTCGACGCCGACCATCGTGGCAGCCGCCGTCGACGCGCTGAGCGAGTTCGGCGTCAAGCACGTCGACATGATGCTGCGGCCCGAGAAGCTGTGGCGGCTCATCCAGGGAGGCCGGCAATGATCCCCACCGCTTTCGAGTACCAGCGCGCCACGTCGGTCGACGATGCGGTGGCGAAACTGCAGGCGTCGGGCGGCAAGCTGCTCGCCGGCGGACACAGCCTCGTTCCGCTGATGAAACTGCGTCTGAGCGAGCCGCCTGTCCTGATTGACATCGCCAGAATTCCAGGATTGGCCGGGATCCGCGAGGCGGGCGGCGCCATCGAGATCGGCGCCGCCACCACCCACCATGACGTCGCCGCATCGCCCGTGCTCCGACGCGAGTGTCCGATGATCGCGGAAACGGCGGCGCAGATCGGCGACCCGCAGGTGCGGAATCGGGGTACGCTCGGCGGCAGTCTGGCGCACGCCGATCCGGCGGCCGACTACCCCGCCGCGATGCTGGCCCTCGACGCGGACATCCAGATCGCCGGTCCGTCCGGCGTCCGCTCGGTGAACGCGGCGGCGTTTTTCCTGGATCTGTTCACCGTGGATCTTCGACCCGCCGAGGTGATCCTCGGCGTGCGATTCGCGCCCGTTCGCGCGGCCGCATATGCCAAACTCCGCCAGCGCGCGTCGCATTTCGCGATCGTCGGCGTGGCGGCGGCCCTCGAGGTGTCGGGCGGCACGATTCAACGGGCGCGCATCGGCCTCACGGGCGCAGGCGCTCACGCGACGCGGCTCACCGTCGTCGAGCAGGTTCTCGCGGGCCAGCCGGCGACCGTCGAGAGCGTGCGGCGGGCCGCGGCCATCGCCACCCTCGACGACGTCGGCTCCGACATTCATGCGAGCGCCGACTACCGCCGCGCGATGATCCCGGTCTTCACGCGGCGCGCGCTCGAAGGCGCCCTGGCCCGCGCCCGCTAGATCTTCGACGCGAGGCAGGCGAAGAAACGATCCTGCATCATCTTCGCCACGCCCGACATCAGACGCTGCCCGAGGCGGGCAATGGGTCCGCTCGTCTGGACGGTTCCGCTCACGTCGACGAGCGTCCCGGCCTCGTCGGGCCGGAGCACGATCGTCGCGCTGCCTTTCACGCAGCCCGGCTTGCCCTGCCCTTCGATCGTGAGGCGATACGAGGTGGCCGGCACGCGCGCTGAAATCTCCACGGTGCCCTCGTAGGTACCCGTGATCGCGGCCAGCCCCACGACAATGGTGGCGCGATAGCGATCCGGCCCCTCGGGGACGAGCTCGCCGCAGCCCGGGATGCAGGACGCGACGACGTCCGGCCGCATCAGCAGATCCCAGACGCGCGACGGGGGAGCGGGAAGCCTGTAGATGCCCGTGATATTCATGACGCCGCCCGCCGATTTCGCGATCGGCGCCCGGGCGCCAGATGGGTGAGGTATCTCGACAGGTCTGCCAGGTCGGCGAGGGTCCGCACCGGCAGGAAATCGTCCACGAACGGCAGGGCCGCCTGCAGACCACGCGTGAGGGGCGCGTAGTCGACCGTCCCGATGAGCGGGTTGAGCCAGACGAGACGGTGGCAGCTTCGCTGAAGCCGCGCGACTTCGTCGCGCAACTGCCCGGGATCGCCGCAGTCCCATCCGTCGGAGACGAGCAGGACGACCGCGCTCGAGCGCAGCACCCGCCGCGACCACCGCCGGTGGAACGCGTGAAGGGCCGGACCGATTCGCGTGCCGCCGGACCAGTCGGGCACGGCCCGGGCCGCCGCGCGGGCCGCCTCGTCCAGGCGCCGGATGCGCAGCTGGCGGGTGACGCGGGTCAGCGCGGTCGAGAACAGAAACACGTCGAGACGGCCATGGCGCTGCTCGACGCCGTGGGCGAACTGCAGCAGGACCCGCGCATAGCGCTCCATCGAGCCGCTGACATCGCACAGCAGCACCAGATGGCGGCGGTCGACACGTCGCCGCCGCCTCGGCAGCGCAAACATGTCGCCGCCGGTCCGGGCGCTTCGCGCCATCGCGCGGCGGATGTCGACCCGCGGGCCGCGGCCGCCCACCCATCGCCGCGTCCGGCGCTCCCCTGGCGCCCAGACCAGCCGGTCGAGCACCCGTCTCGCCTCGGCCAGCTCTGCAGGCGAGAACAGCGCCAGGTCTTTCCGCATGAACGCCGCCGCGTCGCTCCAGAATCCGAAGCACTCCTCCGGTCGCGTTGTCGCCGGTCTCACCATCGCCGTCGTTCGAGTCGACGATGGAGGCGAGCGCCTGCCCGGCGCCGGCGCGGGTGGAAGGCGACGCCGAGGGCCGAGGGGCGGGTGCCGCGGCTGCCGCCGGCGCGGCACCCGCACGCTGCCAGAACGCGTCGAATGCCCGCTCGAACGCCGCGAGCTGATCGTGCCGCGAGACCAGCAGCGCACGGCACGTGTAGAACACGTCGTCGCGATCGCGGATGTCGACGTGCGTGAGGGCCTCGACGAGGGCCAGGAGCCGGCCGACGGGCACGTCGAAACCCGCACGGCGGAGGACGCGGCCAAACAGGAGCAGGCGGGCGACGAGCACGTCAGCCACGGGATCGCGCCGACGAGACCAGAGCGGCCAGCCGCTCGCCGCGGACGGCCTCGAGGTCTTCGCGCGCCTTGAGCACGACGCCCAGCGTCTCCTCGGCGATCGCCGCGTCGAGGTCGCGCCGGTCGAGGGCGACCAGCGCGTCCACCCAGTCCAGCGTTTCCGACACGCCGGGCACCTTGTACAAATCCATCGCCCGCAGTTGCTGAACGAGCGCGGTGACCTGTGCGACCAGGCGCGCCGCCGCGTGCGGCGCGCGCATCTCGACGATCTGCACTTCCTTCTCGAACGTCGGGTACTCGATCCACTGATACAGGCAGCGGCGTTTCAGCGCGTCGTGCACTTCGCGCGTGCGATTCGACGTGAGGACGACGAGCGGCGGCTCCGTGGCCCGGATCGTTCCGAGCTCGGGAATCGTGATCTGGAACTCGGCGAGCAGCTCCAGCAGGTAGCCTTCGAACTCTTCGTCCGCGCGATCGATTTCGTCGATGAGGAGCACGGCGGGCCGCGTCCGGGCGGGATCGATGGCCTGGAGCAGCGGCCGCTTGATCAGGAACGCGTCGCTGTACAACTCCCGGTGCGCGCTCGCCCGGTCCAGCCCGCCCGCGACGTCGAGGATCCGCAGCTCGACCATCTGGCGCGCGTAGTCCCACTCGTACACCGCGTGCGTGACGTCGAGGCCCTCATAGCATTGCAGCCTGATCAGGTCGGCGCCGAGCACGCCGGCGGCCGCCGCCGCCAGCGAGGTCTTGCCCACGCCGGCCTCGCCCTCGAGAAAGATGGGTTTGCGCAGCCGCAGCGCGAGGAACAGCGACACGGCCAGCCCGTGGTCCGCAACGTATCGCACGGCCGCGAGACGGCGCTCGAGCTCGGTGATGGACCCGGAGAAAATGGCGGCACCCCTGCTGGTTGGAAGCGGGCGGAGTATAGCATCGACGCCGGGGGCGGGAGTGCCGGGGCGAAGGTGTAATCTGGGCGTCGACCGGCGGAGGTGTCCCACGAGGGTCCCGCGTGTTTCCGTCTCCTACCGGCGCCGTTGCCCGGAATGCGGCAGCTGGCGTGTCTTGAAAAGCGACCGCCATCGCTATGCCTGCAAGGCCTGCAGCCGCGGCTTCGTCGGCTTCCGGGTGGGCTCGATCAGGATATCCGTCTCGCGAAGCAAACCGGCGTGACCCGTCAGCGCGGCGTCCGGTAGTTGTGCTGAACGACCCACGCCATCGCCGAGTTGGCGGCCACCATCGCCACGATCGCGGCCGTCCGGTTCCGCTTCCACAATCGCTCGTTCGCCACGATCACGCCGGCGGTTCCGGCGGCCTTCAGGGCCACGAGCGCCAACTCGTTGCCGGCGAGCCCCCTGATCACCGGGTTGCCCTCGGTCGCGCCACGCGCGAGCGCATACTGCGTCGAATGCACGTCGAGGGTTTGCAGCCCGACGAAGGTCGCATAGAGCGGCACGAGCGGCGCCGGTCGGTGAAGGGGACCGCCGAGGATCGCGGCGGCGCTTCTCGCGAGCGGCGCGCGATCGGGCGCGAGTGCCAGGAGCGACGGCGACGCCGGCGCGCGGTCCGACGCCGCAGGCGTCGCGCTCTGCGCAAAGACCGGCATCGCCAGGCCGAGCATCGACACCACGACGGCCGCGCAAGGCAGCCCGACGACACGCACCATGAGTTCCTCCTGCGGCAAGCGACGGGACGCTCGTCTTCAACGCGGGTGCCAGCGCCGCCGACCGCGGCACGGCGGTGCAAGCGGCAGGGGGCGAACGAGTTGGAGGATTGGTCCGAGGAGGGCGCGCGGATCAGAAGTGTGATTGTCCGCAGGGCGGCAGATGTTTTCCAGCCGGCGGGCAGACGAGCCGCCCGCGCCGCATCAGCCCCACCTGCCGGGAATCCGCTACGCGGGCATCGACGCGATCGCGAGACTCCCCGAGTTTCACGGGAAAATCGTCGCGGGCCGGCTGCCGGCGTGGCGTACGTCTTGCTCGATCAATCTCCGGATCCGTGCACGTCACGGAATACCGGCAATGAGCACCGAGCGAACCGAACACGGCGGCGCGAGCCACGGGATGCCTCGGTCGATTCTGCCGCGGGAGCGTCGCGACATCGCCTCGCGCAAGGCGCTGGTCCGGCGCGTGCGCGCGGAGTTCGACGAAGTGCCCGGGATGTGCCTGACGCTGGCGCAGGCCGCCCGCCTCTTCGATCTCGACATCGTCGTGTGCGGCCGCATCCTGGCCGAGTTGATGGAGACCGGGCTCCTGCGCCTCACGCCGACCGGCCAATATGTGAACCGTCAGATCATGCCGCTCGATCAATTCTGAGAAGGGCGCGCGTGGCATCCGGGGAGGCCACGCGCCCGGTCGACGAGGGCTATCGCAGCACGATGCCGGCCGAGGCCCGCCAGAAGTGCAGGGTACCCAGGTCGACGCCGTTCACGATGTCGCCGTTCGCGTCGCGGAAGTACCGCATGTCGCCCCTTAGACCGACGTGATCGGAAAAGAATCCCATCACGCCCGCGCCGGCGTTCCAGCCGAACTGGTTGTTGGAGCTCGCCACATTGAACAGCGTCCCGCCGTCGATCTGCGTCCGGATCAGGCCCACGCCACCGGTGACATACGGCCGCACGCCCGCGCCGCGCGTGCCGCCGAGGGGAATGCCGACCAGGACATTGCCCATCAGATCGATGACCGTGTTGTGTCCGAAGTCGTTGGTGGTGCCGAAGAAGCTCGGGCTGTACCCGAAGTCCACTTCCCCGCCGACGATGCCGGCGCCCATGCCGGCCGCAGAGACGCCGAAGGCGCCGCGGCCGTTGTCGGCACTGCTGCCGAAGATTCCGCCCGCCCACGGCGTCACGAACCCGTCGGCGAGCGCCGGCGCCGGCGCGGAGATGAGCGCCGCGGCGCCGATGAGCGACAGGAGTCTGAGTGCACGTCGCATGTGATCTGTACTCCCTGAATGGCCGAGGGGACCATCCCTTCTCGGCGGTAATCACACGCTGAACGGTGCAAGCGCGATGCCCGTGGTAACGCTCAGGTCGGCGGGCGCGATTGGCGGGCAATCGCCACGCGCGCGGCCGCACGCGCCCGGGCGCAGGGCGGCCGGCACTCGGGAAAAAAGTCGAGGCGACCTGGTCCGTGGGACTTCACAGTAAGATAAGCCCTTTACCGAGGAGGACAGGATGTCGGCACGGTTGGGATGGTCCGTCGGAATGCTTGTGGGGTCGACCGCGCTCGCGGTGGGTCTCGTGGCGCCAGTTCTGGGATGGGACGGCCCCGAGCCGCAGGCGGCGGACGGGTCGCGATCGGTGAACGACGGCGTCTACACGTCGGCGCAGGCTCGACACGGCGAAGGCCTGTTCCGCGACCTGTGCTCGTCCTGCCACACGCTCGATCAGTTCACCGGCGCCGCCTTCGTCGACAGCTGGCCGGGACCGCTCGACACGTTCTTCGACTCGATCCGCACGACGATGCCCGACGACAATCCGGGCAGTCTCGCACCGGAGGTGTACGCCGACGTCACCGCCTACTTCCTCAGCCTGAACGGCTATCCGACCGGCGACACGCCGCTTGGGGCGACGTCGGAAGCCATGCACAACGTGCGCCTCGAGCCGCTCGGCGCCTCGCCCGCGCCGGCCGCGGAACCGGCTCCCGGCGCCGCGGCATCGTCGGCGCCGGCGGGTGTGATTGAAGCGAGCGCTGAGGCGCGCTTCCAGCTCGACCTGCACGTCCCCGATTCGGCGATCAGCGCCATGCTGCCGCCGGGATTCACCTTGAGCGTGGCGACGCAGGGGCCGGCGAAGGACGCGAACCTCCGCGCGATCTTCGTGGATCGTCTCACGATCAACGGGCCCGATGGCGCGCCGGTCGGCACCGGATCGAACCGGCTCGTCTACCTGGCGGCGCCGGTGAAAGATCCCTCCGGCGCCAACGCCCAGCTGGTCATCGGCGGACTCACCGCCGATGCGGCCGACGCACCGGGGCCGTTCGGCAACTACCTGCACGCCACGACGGCGACGATGAAGCGCACGATCAGCGGCGAGGGGCCGACGGTCACCGAAACCGACGACTGGGTGTTCCAGGCGGCGAGCGGCGAGCACCTCGAGATGCACATCACGTTCGAGCGCGGCGTCGGCGCGCGGCGGAACGCGTCCGACACGAAATACTACTCGGCGAAGAACCCGTCGATGTCGCAGACGGCGAAGCAGGAGCAGGTGCTGGAGATCCTGCGCAACGCGACGACGAACCCGCCCGACAAGGTGAAGCAGTTCTCGTTCAAGGGATCCGGCGGCAGCTATGCGACGCTGTTCGACGGCACGGAGAAGCCGGTGAGCTGGGACAACATCATCTGGATGATGCGAACCGTCTCGACGCCGTGAACCGCTCCCCCGCGTCCG
Source organism: uncultured Acidobacteriota bacterium (assembly GCA_963837345.1). Taxonomy (GTDB): domain Bacteria; phylum Acidobacteriota; class Vicinamibacteria; order Vicinamibacterales; family CAVVIG01; genus CAWIMX01. Next base: position 641,187 of record CAWIMX010000002.1, on the reverse strand, counting down.
CGGGCCCTATCGATCCGGCTGCGGGATCTGGGTGGTCTTCACCGGACCCATGCCCATGATCTGCACCGTGACCGCCTCGTCCTTGGCCATGTCGTAGTGGTGGCCGTTCGGCGGCTCGTAGAGGAAGCTGCCGGCGGGCATCGGCTGCATGTGGTCGGGATCGTAGACGTCCGACTTCTGGCCGAGCGAGACGTACCACGTCCCTTTGATCACCGTGATGTAGCGCGCCTGATCGTGGAAGTGCGGATGGCTGCCCTGCCCGGGCGGGAACGTGATCCGCACGACGTAAAGGCCGGGCTTGCTCGGATCGCCCAGGATCGTGACCGAGCGGCCGGCTTCGCCCGGCTTCAGATCGTCGGGGTGTGCGGCGAGGAAGCCCTCGGCATCCGGCTTCACGGACTGTGCCGCCGCCGGCGCCGCGCACAGGCAGGCGACGAGGGCGATGCCGAGGCCATGGATCGCGTGTGATCGGGTCATGTCTACGCCTCTCCCTTCAGCGCATTCGCGAGTTCCCGCGCGGAGCCTATCACGGCGCGGCCCGAATCGGTGATCCGATGTGATTTCAGTCGCCGCCGTGGACCGTTTGGTGCTTTAATGCCCCGCATGAAACGCATCCTGACCTCCGTCACCGGCGGGTTCTTGACGCTCGGCCTGCTGGCGGGGCTGCATGCGGGATCGGCCTTCTTCACGCGGAAAGCCGAGGCGGCCCAGGCGTCCGGCGTCACCGCCCCGCGGTTCGAAGTCGATCCCCTGTGGCCCAAGCCGCTGCCGAACAAATGGATTCTCGGCCAGACCATCGGCGTGTCCGTCGACGCCGAGGACCATATCTGGATCATCCACCGCGCCGGCTCGCTCGAGCCGGGCGAAGTCCACGCCACGACCACCCCGCCGACGGCTCAGTGCTGTGCACCCGCGCCGCCCATCCTCGAATTCGACGAGGACGGCAACCTCATCGGGCACTGGGGTGGCCCGGGGCCCGGCTACGACTGGCCCGACTCGAACCACGGCATCACTGTCGACTACGAGGGCAACGTCTGGATCGGCGGCAACGGCCGCGGCACGCCGCCCGCGCCCGCGGCCCCGGCCCCGGCCCGTGGCCAGGCGCCCGCCGTGCGAACGAACCAGCAGCAGAACGAGAGCCAGAGCGGGATCACGGGCTACTTCAACGACAGCATGATTCTGAAGTTCACCCCGCAGGGCAAGTTCCTGATGCAGATCGGCAAGCCGGGCCAGAGCAAGGGGAGCAACGACGTCGACAACCTGCGCCTGCCCGCCAAGACGTTCATCGACAAGCAGGAACACGAAGTGTACGTGGCCGACGGCTACGGCAATCACCGCGTCATCGTCTACGATTCGGACACCGGAAAGTACAAGCGGCACTGGGGCGCGTACGGCCACAAGCCCGACGATGCCAACCTGGGCCGCTACGATCCGGACGCGCCGCCGCCGCAGCAGTTCAGAAACCCGGTGCATTGTGCCGAGCTGTCGAACGACCGCCTGCTGTATGTCTGCGACCGCGTGAACGATCGGATCCAGGTCTTCAAACCGGACGGCACGTTCGTGAAGGAAGCCTTCCTCAACAAGCGCACGCTCGGCTCCGGGTCGGTCTGGGACATTGCGTTCTCGAAGGATCCGCAGCAGAAGTACATCTTCCTGGCCGACGGCGAGAACGACAAGGTGCGCGTCCTGCTGCGCGACACGCTCGAGATGCTCACGAGCTTCGGCGAGGGCGGCCGCCAGCCGGGCGAATTCTACGGCGTGCACAGCATCGCCACCGATTCGAAGGGCAACATCTTCACCACCGAAACCTACCGGGGCCAGCGGGTACAGAAGTTCACGTACAAGGGACTCGCTCCGGTGACCGCGGCCGATCAGGGCGTGGTCTGGCCGAGTCGATAGACGAGAAGGAGGCGGCGATGCCGCGGATACGACGACGGAATCTGGGACTGGCCCTCGCGGCGCTGTCACTGGCCTGGATGGGCCCGCGGCTCTCCGGGCAGATCTTCATCGGCTCCACCCCGGCGCAGTTCTCGCACCAGGGCCAGCCGTCCACGGCCAACGGCGAGTGGGTCGACTACACCGGCGACATCCGGGGCACGCGGTACTCGCCCCTCGATCAGATCAACGCGTCCAACTTCGACAAGCTCGAGGTCGCGTGGCGCTTCAAGACCGACAGCCTGGGCCCGCGCCCGGAGTTCAAGCTCGAGGGCACGCCGCTCATGGTGAACGGCGTGGTCTACGCGACGGCGGGCACCCGGCGATCGGTCGTGGCGCTCGACGCCCGGACGGGCGAGGTGATCTGGACGCACAGCCTGCGTGAAGGCAACCGGGCGGCGCTGGCGCCCCGCCAGCTCTCGGGGCGCGGAGTCTCCTACTGGACCGACGGCCGCGGCGACGACCGTGTGCTCTACATCTCGACCGGCTACCGACTCGTCGCGCTCAACGCCCACACGGGCGCCATGATCGACTCGTTCGGCACGCACGGCTTCATCGATCTGAAGGTCGGCGCCGTCAAGGGCAACAACCAGCAGATCGATCTCGAGACCGGCGAGATCGGCCTGCACTCCACCGCCACCGTCGTGAACGACATGGTGATCGTGCCGTCGGCCTTCAAGGAGGGCACGCAGGTCATCACGCACACCAACACCAAGGGCCTCGTGCGCGCCTTCGACGTGCGGACCGGCCGGAAAATCTGGCAGTTCAACACCATCCCGAGCCCGGGCGAATTCGGCAACGACAGCTGGGAGAACGACTCCTGGTCGATGAACGGCAATACCGGCAACTGGACACACATCACGGCCGACGCCGAACTCGGCCTCGTGTATCTCGCGATCGAGGATCCCACCTCGGACCAGTACGGCGGCCACCGGCCCGGCAACAACTTGTTCGCCGACAGCATCGTCTGCTTGGATCTGAAGACCGGCCAGCGCAAGTGGCACTTCCAGGTCGTCCACCACCCGATCTGGGATTACGACCTCTCGTCGCCGCCGATCCTGGCTGACATCACCGTGAACGGCCGCGCGATCAAGGCCGTCGCCCTGCCGAGCAAGGAATCGTTCCTCTATGTCTTCGATCGCGTCACCGGCGCGCCCGTCTGGCCGATCGAGGAGCGCCCCGTGCCGCAGAGCGACGTGCCCGGCGAGAAGACCTCGCCCACCCAGCCCTTCCCCACCAGGCCGCCGGCCTATGCGCGCCAGGCGATCACGGAGAACGATCTGATCGACTTCACGCCGGAAATGCGGGCACAGGCCAAGGAGCTCGTCAGCCGCTATCGCATGGGGCCGATGTTCCTGCCGCCGGTGCTCAGCAAGGTCGAAGGGCCGATCGCGGCATTGACGATCGGCACGCTCGGCGGGGGCACCAACTGGCCGGGCGCCGCGTACGATCCCGAGATGCACGTCGTCTTCGCGCCGGCTTCGAACACCGGCGTGTCGGCGCTCGGCCTCGTCGAGCCGCCGAAGGGCTTCTCCGACATCCGCTACCTGCCCGGCGTCGACGGTCAGCCGTTCCGGGTGAACGAAGGGCCCGGCTTCGGCAGCGCCGCCGAAGCGCCGGACGTGAGCGAGGTGCAGGCGCGGCTCAAACAGGTCGCCGGCAGCGCGCCGCCGATTGCCAACGGCACGCCGAAACCGCCGCCGCCGCGCCTCGAAGTGGACGGCCTGCCGATCCTCAAGCCGCCGTACGGCTTGCTGTCGGCAATCAGCCTGGATCGCGGAGAGCTCATGTGGCAGGTGCCGCACGGCGACACGCCCGACGCCGTCCGCAACAGCCCGGCGCTCAAAGGCATGACGATCCCCAAGACCGGCCAGCAGGGCGCCGTCGGCGCCGTGGTCACCAAGACGCTCGTAGTGATGGGCGATCCCCAGGTCACGACCGCGCCGAACCGGCCGCGCGGCGCGATGCTGCGCGCCTACGACAAGACGACCGGCCAGCAGGTGGGTGCCGTGTACATGCCGGCCCAGCAGAGCGGGTCGCCGATGACCTACGCGGTGGACGGCAAGCAGTACATCGTGGTGGCCGTCAGCGGCGGGAATTATTCCGGCGAGTACATCGCCTACAGCCTGCCCGACTGATCGAGGGTTCGCCGGTGGCCGGGCCATGTCCGGCCGCGACTACGCGCGCCGCAGGATTTCGCGGATGGCTTCGGCGTCGACGGGTTTGATGAGATGGACGTCGAAGCCCGCGGCGGTCGAGCGTTCGCGGTCCTCGGCCGCGCCATAGCCGGTCAGCGCCACCAGCAGGACGTCGTGCGGGTGCTCCGCCCGAAAGCGTCGCGCCACTTCGTAGCCGTTCATCCCCGGCAGTCCGATGTCGATGAGGGCGACGTCCACCGGCTCGGAGTTCAACAGCGCGAGCCCCTCGGCGCCGTCGGTCGCCTCGAGCACGTCGTGGCCGGCGAGCTCGAGCGCCATCCGGTGCATCTCGCGCGAGTCCATGTTGTCTTCCACGATCAACACCCGCCGCCTCTCCGGATCCGGTGATGGTGCGGGCGGCGGGACGGCAGCCGCCATCGGTTCCACGCGCGGAAGACGGACCGTGAAGGTGCTGCCGCGGCCGGGGCCATCGCTCTCCGCCGAGACCATGCCCCCATGGGCCTCGGCCAGGCGCCGCACGACGGTCAGCCCGATGCCCAGGCCACCCGCCCGGCGGTCGAGCGCCTGCTCGCCCTGCGCGAACAGGTCGAAGATCGAGGGCAGCAGATTCGCCTCGATCCCCAGGCCATCGTCGGTGACCCGCAGCACGGCCTCGCCACCGTCGACTTGCAGCGCCACATGGATGTGCCCCCCGGGATCGGTGTACTTGACGGCGTTGCCGAGCAGATTCCCGAGCACCTGTTCCAGCCGGTCGGCGTCCGCATCGACCCAGACCGGCTGAATCTCGGCGTGGATCCGACGATCGAACTGCTCGTCGCTCCCGAGCGTCGCAAGGTGCCGTTCGACGATCTCGGCCCAGTTCATCCGGCGCCTCGACAGCGTGATTTTGCCGGTCGTCACGCTCGCGGCATCGAGCAGATCGCTCAGCAGGCGCGACAGCCGATCGATCTGCCGGTCGATGACGGCGCGGGCCCTGGCGGCGGGCTCGCCGTCGCGGCCGAGGTGATTGAGAACGTGGACGGCGGCCGAAATGGCGCCGATCGGATTGCGCAGCTCGTGGGCCACGATGGCCACGAACTCGTCCTTGGCCCGGCTCTCCTGCTCCGCGCGGTCGCGGCCATCCTGCGCGGCGACGAGCTCGCTCAGATCCGCGACGATCAGGGTGCGGCGCTCGACGCCGTCGGCCACCGTCGTCGTCAGCGACAGGTAGGCGTCGAAGGTCCGGCTCGCGCCACTCACGCAGCCCTGCAACGCCCCGCTGCCGGCCTGCAGCAGCGTGGAGAACGTCTGACGGTCCCCGGCGCTCAGGAAGCGGCCGATCGCGCCGCCGATCACCTCTTCGAGCGGCACGGCCACGAGGTCGGCGAAGCGCTGATTGCAGTACAGGACGTCGCCCTCGACGGTGAGAATGGCCGCTCCTTCCTGCATCTGCTCGACGAGCGCGCGATACGGCTGGTCGGCGCCGCGCAGCGCGTACACCTGCGCCCCGGCGGGTCCGTCGACGATCACGGCGTCGACCTCGCCGGAGCGGATGGCGCGAATCGTCTCCTCGGCCTCGGCCAGGCGGGATCGCAACTCCCCGAGCTCGGCGTCGCGGATCGTGTCAGGGTGCATGGGTCGTCGTCGCTTTCATGGGTCAGGCCTGATCGTCGACCGAGAGCCCCGCCAGGACCCGATCCCGGTTCGACATGTCGCCGATGATGCGCCGCGCCGGCAGCGGCAGCTTCTTGACGAGCGTGGGCGCCGCCACGATCTGCTCGTCGCTCGCGAGCGCCGGCTGCTGGTAGATGTCGATGACCTGCAGGTCGTAGCGGTCCTGCAGGTACTCCTCGCAGATGGCACGGATGTTGGCCACGGCTCGCGAGGATCGCGCCGTGAAGCCGGTGACGTAGAGCCGGAGCACGAACGTGTCGCCTCCGATCACCGTGGCTCTCCTGACTGGGGATACAGGTCCAACCCCACGAGAACGCGTTGCCGATTCGACAGGTCCCCGATGATCTTCTTGATGGGCGGCGGCAGCCGCCGCACCAGCGTCGGCACGGCCACGATCTGATCCCCGCGGGCGAGCTGCGGGTTGGCGCTCAGGTCCACGACTTCGATCTGATAGCGGCCGGCGAGGTGTTCTTCGCACACACGTTTGAGATTCGCGAACGCGCGGATGGATGCCGGCGTCTGTCCGGCGACGTACAAGCGCAGCAGAAACGCCCCGTCGCGGTAATCGGCTTCCACACGTCCTCTTCGCTAGACGCCCAGGGCCCCGGCCCGTCGACGCCCGCTGCTCACCGGGCTCGGGTGCACGTGCATGCCCTGGTCGGACATCGCAAACTCTCGAATTTCGTTCGAATGGGCCATGCCTCGCGACTTCACGACCGACAGCCGGCGATGGCGGCGCCCGTTGGCCTCGGTCAGCGCGAGCAGAATCCACGTGTCCATCAGCGACGAGATCCCCACCTCGGTCTCCTGCCGCTCGATCTTGCCCCGCGACAGACTCGTGAAGAGCCCGGTGATCCCGTCGGTCTTGAGTCCGTCGATGATCCGCGTGAGCATCGACCGCACGTCCGTGCTCGACCCCACGGCGAGCAGGTTCGTCACGGGATCCAGCACTGCCACGGTCGGCTTGAAGGTGACCACCGCGCGGTGGACCGCCGCCAGGTGGCCCTCCAGACCGGCGCGCGACGGACGCTCGGCACGGATCTCGAGCAGGCCCTGGCCGATCCACCGCTCCATGTCGAGGCCGATCGACCGCATGTTCCGAAGGATCTGCTTCGGGGATTCCTCGAACAGGAACCACAGGCACCGCTCGCCGCGGCGGCAGGCGGCGTCCACGAAATGCGCCCCGATGCTCGTCTTGCCGGTGCCCGCCGTTCCCGAGACGAGCACGGTGCTGCCGCGGTAGTAGCCGCAGCCCCCGAGCATCTCGTCCAGCCCCGCGAGGCCCGTGGAGATGCGGTCGCTCGGCGCGGAGTGCTCGAGCCCCATCGACGTAATCGGCATGACGCCGATGCCGTGGCGATCGATGACGAAGGGATACTCGTTGGTGCCGTGGTGCGAGCCGCGGTACTTCAGGACGCGCAGGCGCCGGGTGGAGACCTGATCGGTCACGCGGTGATCGAGCAAGATCACCGCGTCCGACACGTATTCCTCGATGCCGTGCCGGGTGAGGGCGCCCTGGCCCCGCTCGGCGGTGATGACCGTCGTCAGACCGCGAACCTTGAGCCAGCGGAACAGGCGGCGAAGCTCCGCGCGCAGCACGGTTTCGTTGCGCAGGCCGGAGAACAGCGCCTCGATCGTGTCGAGCACGACGCGACGCGCCCCGACCGACGTCACCGCGTGCTCCAGGCGTACGAAAAGCGCTTCCAGATCGTAGTCGCCCGTTTCCTCGATTTCGGCCGGATCGATGTGCACGTAGTCGATGGCCAGCCGCCCCTGGTCGACGAGACGGCCAAGGTCGATGCCGAGCGACGCGACGTCGGTGGCGATTTCGTCCGCACTCTCTTCGAACGTCATCAGCACGCCGGGTTCACCGAACCGCGTCGCGCCGTTGGCCAGGAAGCTCACGCCGACGAGCGTCTTGCCGGATCCCGGTCCGCCACAGACGAGCGTCGGACGGCCTTCCGGCAGGCCACCTTCGATGACCTCGTCGAGACCGTCGATGCCGGTCGGTATCTTGCGGATTTCGTGGCGACGCGATTCGGCCATGGAGGAGGCTTTGAATTCGTCTGGCGCGATCGGGCGAAACGCCACGCCGCGGATCTCATCCGTACAGGCCGAGCACGTCCACCCGGCGAACGCCGAGGTGAACTGACGTTATACACCATCGAGTGCAACGCGGAAACGTCGGTTCGGCAGGCGCTCGACATTCTCGGGCTGCTGCAGCTGAGCTCGGCGCCATCGCACGGCCGGGCACGCGCATTGCACCACGAAGCGCGATCGCATGCCCGACGCTCTCAGAGTGCTCACACCGCCACGGTGGACGGCCGCGGATACCCTCCGCCAGGCCGCGCGGCTTGGCGAGTACGGCGATCTGCTCGCGGTGCTCAGCTGTCATCGCATCAGCGTGCGCTACAAGCAGTCGCTGCTCGGGGGATTGTGGGCGCTCCTGCAGCCGCTCGCGATGATGCTCGTGTTCACCATGGTCTTCGCCCGGCTCGTGCGCGTCCCCAGTCAGGGCGTGCCGTACGCGCTCTTCGCCTACTCCGGGCTGCTGCCGTGGACGTTCTTCGCCGGCGCGGTGTCGGCCGGCACCTCGAGCCTCGTCGGACATGCGCAGCTCGTGACGAAGGTCTATTTCCCCCGCGAGATCCTTCCGCTCTCCTACGTCATCGCGGCCGTCGTCGATTTTCTCATCGGGTCGCTCGCGCTGGTGGCGCTCGCGATGTTCTATCGCGTGCCGCTGTCGCCCAGCCTGATCATGGTGGTGCCGATCATGGCGCTGCTGTCAGCGCTCGCGCTGGCGTGCGGCCTGGTGCTGTCGACCGTTCAGGTGCGCTTCCGCGACGTGGGCGTGGCCCTGCCGATCGCGCTGCAACTCCTGCTCTTCGCGTCTCCCGTGTTGTACCCGCTCGACGTCGTGCCGGCATCGTGGCGGCCGTTCTACGTCGCCAATCCGCTCACCGGCCTCATCGACGGATTCCGTCGCAGCGTGCTCGGCCTCCCGCTCGATCGGCCGGCCCTCGCTGCGGCGGCGTTCGTGACGGCGATTGTCGTGCCGCTTGCCTATATGGTGTTCAAGCACGCCGACGTCACCGTCGCCGACGTGATCTGAACGGACGCGATGCCATGCTGGACGTCGAGCTTGCCCGGGTTTCGAAGCGCTACTGGCTGCCGGTGCCGTCCAGCCGGCGCGAGGGCCTCCGGGCCCGGCTGCGGCGCCGACGCGAAGCGTTCTGGGCGGTTCGCGACGTCAGCTTCTCGGTGAGCCGCGGCGAAGCGCTCGGCATCATCGGACCGAACGGCGCCGGAAAGAGCACGGTCCTGAAGCTGCTTTCCGAGATCACCGCCCCGACCACCGGCGTCATCCGGCTCTACGGCCGGCTGTCGGCGCTGATCGAAGTCGGGTCCGGCTTCCACCCCGAGCTCACGGGACGGGAGAACGTCCTGCTGAGCGGCTCGATCCTCGGCATGCGCCGCGCCGAGATCGTCGCGAAACTCGATCAGATCATCGAGTTCGCGGGCGTGGGCGACTTCATCGACGCGCCCGTCAAATGGTATTCGTCGGGCATGTACGTGCGACTGGGCTTCGCCATCGCCGCGCACCTGGATCCGCAGATCCTGCTCGTCGACGAGGCGCTCGCCGTCGGCGACCGCGAGTTCCAGGAGAAGTGCTACCGCCGCATTGCGGCCATGCGGGAGAGCGGGACCACGCTCGTGTTCATTTCCCACGACCTCTGGAGCGTCGAGCGCCTCTGCGATCGCGTGCTCCTCATGCAGAACGGCCGCGTGACGCTCGACGGCGACGCGCCGGCGGTCGTCCGCGCCTACCGGCGCCTCGTGCCCGAATCGGAGCCGGCGGCGCCGCCGGCGGCCGCCGCGGCAGGCATTCGATGACGCGGCCGTCCGCCCTCGCCACCGTGGTGATGCCGTGCTTCAACCAGGCACACTACCTGGCGACTGCGATCGAGAGCGTCCGCGGGCAATCCTGGCCCGCCGTCGAGGCGGTCGTGGTCGACGATGGCTCGACCGACGACACGGCGGATGTCGCCCGTCGCATGGGCGCCACCCTGGTCCGCCAGCACAATCAGGGGCTCGCGTCCGCCCGAAACGCCGGCCTTGCCGCGGCCCGCGGCGACTACATCGTCTTCCTCGATGCCGACGACGAGCTGCTGCCCCATGCGGTGCGATCCGGCATCGACGCGCTCGGTCGGCACCCGGACGCGGGCGCGGTCGCTCGACGGGCGCGGCTCATGGACGCGCGCGGACGGCCGCTGCCCACGAACCATCCGGTCCTGACGAGCGCGGACCTTTACTACGAGCTGCTCCTGACCAATTTCGTCTGGACGCCGGGCGCCGCCCTCTTCCGCCGCGAGGCCGTCCGCGCGGTCGGCGGCTTTCCCGTCGCCGAACCTGCGACCGCCGACTATGCTCTCCTGCTCGCGCTGGCGCGTCGCGGCCTTCTCGTCGTCGAGCCGCTCGAAGTGGTGCGCTACCGCAAGCACGAGTGCAACATGTCGCGCGACCCGATGCTGATGCTCCGCGCCGCGCTCGCCACGCTCAACCGCGAGCGCCGTCATCTGCCGCGCGCCTACCGGCCGGCGTGGCTCGAGGGGCGCCGGCGCTGGCAGGCCTTCTACGGCGAGCAGCTCGTCGCCGACCTTCGACGCGAGTGGCATGGCCCCCGCCGGTTCTCGATCCTCGCGCGGGGCGCGCTGTTCCTGTGTCACCGCTGCCCGGCGCACGCGGCGATCCACGCGCGCCGGAAACTCGCGAGGGTCGTGGCCGGCGCGCCCCGCCCCAAGCTGCCAGCCGACACCGACATCCAGGCGTCATAGCTCGCGGGCGTCGCCGGCCGTGGACAGTCGCGGCGGGCCGAATGTCCAGACGCGAGGGCGACGGCGACGCCGATCGCGCCTGCGCCGCGGGCGCGCTCGTTGCATGTCGCGGGCTCCATGCGACGTGTGCAGATTGGCGCCGCCCTTCTCGCTTGTGCTTTTCTTATGGGCTGCAGCAAGCCCACGGACCCCTCGCGGGCGACCGAGTCGTTTTCAGGCGTCCTCGAGGTGGGAGGCACGAACGAGCACGATTTCGTGGTGCAGCAGTACGGGCTGGTCGAGATCACACTGACCAGCCTCGCTCCGGACGCCTCGGTGCTCGTGCAGTTGGGGATCGGCGAGCCCACGGCCGCAGGGTGCGTCCTCGACGTGGTCGGCAACGTGCACGTGGCCAGCCAGGCGCAGCTCACCGGCAACGCCACGCCGGGCAGCTGGTGCGTCTCGGTCGCGGACGCCGGCTACCTGACCGCGCCGGCGACCTACGCGGTCAGCGTCACGCACCCATAGCGCCGGCGGGTCGGGCGGCGCCGGTCAGGCGTCCTTCCAGGGATTGCTGGCGAACACAGCCAGCTCCGGCCAGAGCACACGCTGCGGCATCTCCAGCGCCGCCAGGATGGTCGCGGCGATGTCTTCCGCATACAGCTTGTTCGGGTTGTTGCGCCCCGTCTTGCCGTCGAAGTTCGTCTGCACTTCCGAGGGACAGACGCACGTCACGCGGATGCCGCGCGGCCTGAGCTCGGCCTGCCAGCACTGGCTGATGCCCCGCACCGCCCACTTGCTCGCCGCGTACGGCGTACCCGTCGCTCCGCCCTTCATGCCGGACGTCGAGGCGATGTTCACGATGTCGCCGTCGCCCTGGGCGATCATGAGCGGCACGACGCGGTTCGTGATGTCGACGAGCCCGAAGACGTTCGTCTCGAACAGGCGGCGCATCCGGTCGACGTCGAGCGACCCGATCTCGCCCCGGTACGCGTACCCCGCGTTGTTCACGAGCACGTCGACGCCGCCGAGCCGCTCGCGGCAGACGTCGACGGTTCGCGCGTTGTCGGCCGGCACCGACACGTCGGCGCGCAGACCGTACGCGCCGGTCTCGCCAGCCACCTGCGCGATCCGCCCCTCGTCGCGTCCCGTGAACACCACGCCGTGGCCGGCGGCCCGTGCACGCGCCACGACTGCCGCGCCGATGCCCTGGCTGCCGCCCGTGACCAGAAACCGTCGGGTCACCTCGTCCCCGCTTTCGCGGCATACGCCGTCGCCTGCGCGTTGACGATCTCCACGAGATTCCCCATGAACAGGTTCATGTCGATGAGATGCAGACCCCAGTTCGCGAGCGGCCGGGCGCCGCCGATGTCTCCCGTGATGTCGTCCACGCGCGGGTCCGACGGATCGCCGTGCACCGTCACCGCCAGGTAGGACGCGTTTTCGTTGCTGGCGCACGACGCAGTCAGGAGCCCCGGAACGCTGACCCATGGCGTGTCGACGCTCTTGCCGTCCGCCCACGGCTTGACCTCGCTCGTTCCGGTGATGGTGCGGCCGTCGGCGGCCAGGTAGGCGTGGAGCGTGCCGCTCCCCCCGCCGAGCGCCGCGGGGTTGGTGCAGGCCGCTTCCATGTCCGCCTCCGCGACGTGGCCGAACAACGTGTCGGCGGGCGGAGGAAGCGTCGAGCGGAACGAGGCATACACCATGACGCAGCCGGTCTGCGACGCCGCGCGGCAGATCGGGATCGTCTTGAAAGCGCCGCCCACGTCCTTCCCCTTCGGCACCGCGATCGTGGTTCCGGGAAGGATGGCGGAGACCAGGCGCGCCTGCAGCGCCGTGCCGTCGATTTCCTGCCGCATCAGCTCCGCCAGGATGAACGACCCTTGCGAGTGTCCGATCAGCACGAAGCCTCGGCCCTGGTTGTCGTGCTCGAGATAGTACCGCCACGCATCCCGCACGTCGTCGTACGCCAGTCCGCGCTCGAGTGCCGGGTCGCTCCCACCCGCCATCCGCCGCCTCAATCCTGCGAGCGTGACCTGGCGGTACAGTGGCGCGTACAGCCGACACGCCGATCCGAAGCGGGCGAACTGCTGGCGCACCACGTTCAGCTCCGCGGGGTCGGCCGTCATGTCGCTGTTGATGCCGCGGTCGGTGGAGATCGTCGGGTAGACGTAGAAGCAGTCGATGGGCGCGTTGGGATTCGCCGTCCAGGCTTCGCGACCCAGGCCACCGTTGGCGGCGACCACGGTCGTCGTCAGGTCGACGGCGCAGGCGTCGTTCCGGCCCGGACGGCAAAGCCAGGCGTCGCCGCTCGAATAGTCGTTGGGAGCGGGCGCCGGCTCCTGGGCAGACGCCGCCGGCGCCTGCGCCGCGCTGGCGGCGGGCGGGGACGCGAGGCCAAGCGCGGTCATGATGGAAACGGCCAGCAACTTCGACACGGAGCCTCCAGGAAGGCTTCACATTACGCCCAGCGACGCGCGCAGGGCAAGGCCGGGAAGTTGATGGGAATCGGCGGCGGCTACGTGCGGAGCATGAGGATCGTGAGCGACAGGCCGACCAGCCCGAAGATCACCATCGTCGCGTGATTCGAGGCCTGGAGCCCTGTGGCGTGCAGCGCCGCGTACGCCATCCCATGGGCCCGGCCGGCCACCATCGCGAGGTCGCTCGTGGACGTGGACGGAAGCGTCGAGGCAAAGAAATCGCGGACGCGATCGTCGATCCCGGCGAGCGCCGCCACGAGGACGCACATGCTGAACGCCGTGAGCAGCCTGTCGCCGAGCGCGTGTCGCGTGGTCGCCACGCTGTCGATCAGTGCAAGGCTGGTTCCACTGCCACGGAACGGCACACCGCCGGGGCCGATCGTTTGGCGTCTATCACTTAGCGCCGCCGGAGGCGGGCGGCCCGATCGCCGCGTGTGTCGCCCCGCGACACAACTGATCTCATATTGACCATCTTCGCTCTGTATTCGCGGCGTCGATGTCCCTCCGGCCCCCGATCAGAAGGTGCGCCCGACGGTGAGCGTCAACGGAATCTTGACCGCCGCGTTGTGCGTGAAGATGTTGCCGTTCGAGTAGTGCTTGATGCCGATCTCGATGTTCAGCCGATGGCGCCGGCCGATGAACGCGCCGACACCCATGAAGTCCTGAAACGTGAAACGCACGCCGGTGTTGCGGCCGTCGAGCACGACCGGCGAGAGATACGTCGGGCCTGCCAGCGAGTAGTCCACGTAGTACTCGGCGCGGGCGGTCCGATGCACCATGAACCGCAGCAGCGGGTAGACGGACAACGTGCGGAACACCTCTTTCCGTTCGTTGCTTTTCCAGAGCGAAGCGCTCCCGCCGACGTCGAACGCGAACCGCGTCCGCGTGTGGAACACATTCCGCTGGTAGTCGAGCGTCACGCCCCGGCGCGTTTCGACGGTGCCCGCCCAGAAGACCGGAACGACGCGCGAGAAGAACGTGTTCGCGCCGTAGCTGAGCGCGCTCGTGCTGTACCCGAGCCGCACGATCTGGTCGGGAAACACGACGCTGCCATGCCGGTTGGCTTCGACCTGCTCGGGAGGCAACGGGCGCATCCAGTAGCGCAGGCCGAGCGTGACGAGACGCGTCGGGGGCTGATCGAACCGCGCGCGACCGGGCACGTAGCTCAAGCCCGCCACCAGGTCGATGGTGTCACGAAGCCGGTATTCGAGGCCCGCACCGAGAAGCAGTGAGGCGTAGTGCGCCTCCCGGACGAGCGTCGCGCCGTCGGCCCTGGCGCCGAACCGGCTCGTCAGCCCCAGGCCGCTCTCGCCCCAGAGGGAGACCCGGCCGACGACAGGAACGTGAGTGCGGAGCGTGATGCCGCCGAAGGCCTGCGACACCTGGTGCAGGCCCTGGTCTCCGTTGACGTTGCGATAGCGGACGTAGCGCACGGGCCGCATGTAGATGGCCTGAATCGACAGGCGACGCGAGAGCTGGCGGCCGTAGAGATCCACCCGCACCGCCGGGTGCGGCCGCTCGATCGACTGCGCGTGATAGCCCGGCTCGAGCTGCCGTTCCGAGAAGGCGTAGTAGATCGTGCCGAGGCTGGCGCCGAAATACGAATTCGCGAGAAGCGCGGGGTACTGCGTGCGTGCGTCGGGCTCGTCGGTATCGGGCGCCTGCGCCGACGCACGCGGCGCGGCGAGCCAGAGACCCAACGTTGCCGCAAGCGCGACCGTTCGGTATCGGTGCATCGTCCCTCCTGGACCGGTGCATGGGGTGCGCCCATTCTAGCAATGCCTTCCGGCGACCCGTCCTGGACACAGCTTTCCAGCGGCGGTCGTCGACGGTAAACTGATCCGGGAGGTTGGCGCATGGAGAGGCTGCGGCACGGCCGAATGGCGTATCTCGCCGTCGTTGGAGCGGCGATCCTCTGGACGACGGGCAGCGCGGGAGCCCAGAGCGGACATCCCGATCTCTCGGGCACCTACGACGCCGCGACCATGACGCCGCTGGAGCGCCCCGCACAGTTCGGTGGCCGGCTGGTGATGACCCCGGAAGAAGCCGCGGCCGTCGAGAACCAGGAGGCCCAGCGCCAGGAGCAGGGCGCCGAGCCCAGCCAGGGCGATCGCACGGCCCCGCCCGTGGGCGGCGATCAATCCGCGACCAAGTCGTATCTGGAGCGCCTGTTTCGATCGGGCGGCGGCACCGTGGGCGGGTACAACCTGTTCTGGATCTCACCCGGCACACACTTCGCCATCGTCAACGGCGAGAAGCGAACGTCGATCGTCGTGGATCCCGCCGACGGGCACGTGCCGCCGGAGAGCCAGGAAGCGCGCGCGCGAAACCAGCGGATCCTGGCGCAGCGGGTCAGTCCCGAGGCGGCGGAGGGAGCGGGCGGCGGGCCCTCGAGCGTGTACGACGATCCGGAGGCGCGCCCCCTTGCGGAGCGCTGCCTCCTCGGCTTCGGGTCGACGTCAGGTCCGCCCACGCTGCCGAACTACTGGTACAACAATCTCAAGCAGATCGTGCAGACGAGGGACAGCGTGATGATCCTGAACGAGATGGTCCACGACGCACGCATCGTGCGCATGAACGCCGAGCACCTGCCGCCGAGCGTCCGTCGGTGGAACGGCGACTCGGTGGGTCGGTGGGACGGGGACGCGCTCGTGATCGATACCACCAACTTCACCGACAAGACGCAGTTTCACGGATCGTCGGAGCGCCTCCACGTCGTGGAGCGCATCTCGCGAATGAACGACAAGGCGCTGCTCTACCGCTTCACCGTGGAGGATCCGTCCACATGGGATCGGCCCTGGACCGGGGAATATCCCTGGGTGGCCACCGACGACCTGATCTACCGAGTACGCGTGCCACGAGGGCAACTACTCGCTCGCCGGCGTGCTGCGCGGAGCGCGAGCGGCCGAGACGCAGACGCAGGGCGCTGGGGACCTTCGGCCGTAGGGGCTGGGGAGCTTCGTTGCAGCGGGCTGGGGAGCTTCGGCTCGAGGGGCGGTGAATGATGATGCGTGTGGGCGCTCTTATGAACCGGCTTGTCAAGGCGGCTGGTTGCCCATAGCCGCCACCTCTCTGCAGAGACACACCTCCGGGTGAGCGCGCGCAGGCCCCTCAACCAGCCAGCCCCCTTGGAGCGTCAGGTCCCAGCCCCCTTGGAGCGTCAGTCCCCCCGTCTCAATATTCGTCGTAGCCCTGCGTCAGCTCGATGTAGACGCCCGACGGATCGGTGATGTACGCGATCTTCAGCCCGATGCTCGGGACGTCGCGGTACGGGACGTCGAACTTGATGCCCTTGGCGTCGAGCGTCTTGCAGAAGGCGGCCAGGTCGTCGAACTCGAAGCCGATGTGATCGATGGCGCGCCCGCGCGTGCCGACGGTCGGCGTCTGCGAGTTGCCGAAGCTGAGATTCATCCCGGGCGCATTCGCCGTCGTCGCAATCGTCCCGCGCTTGAAGGGCACGACGCCGAACGTGTCGACGTACCAGGCCATCAGCTTCTCGTAGTCGGGCGTGATGAAGTGGACGTGATACCCGATCACGTCCTGCGCCTGTGTCTTGTCTTCCTGCAGCTCGACGCGGACGCCGTCGGGCGCCAGAATGTAAGCGTTGGGGAACCCTTCGGCTCCGGTGAACTCGCTCTGCACCTCGTAGCCGGCGGCCTTCCATTTCGCCAGGTGCGCGGCGAGGTCCTTCACCTTGAAGCCGAAGTGATCCATAACCGTACCCTGCGAGGGCCCCGTCGGCGCCCGGCGGTTGAGGGCAATCAGCATGCCCGGGAGCTTCACGGCCGTGAGCGGGCCCTTCTGCACGACCACGCCGCCGAACTGCTCCGACCAGATCTTCTTGTGCAGCTCGACGTCGGTGACGTTCAGATGGACGTGCCCGTAGGTCATGCCCGCCTTGTCGGGCGGCGCGAGCTGGGCATAGGCCGGGGATGCGAGCGAGCAGGCGAGAATCGCCGAGACGAACAGCCTCATCGTGACTCCTCCGCGCGACATTGTAGTGGCAAGCGCCACCGGGCGGGTGTAAGTTACCGGCCAATGGCGCGAATCCGCCTGTCGTTGGGCGTGGGTGCGGCGCTGGCGCTCGGCCTGGCGGCGTGCGGCGGCACGACGCGCGAGGCCCCCGGCGCCGGCGACTGGCCGATGTTCCGGCGCGATCCGGCGGGCACGGGCTACTCCCCCCTGGGCCTGATCAACCGGACCAACGTCGCGAGCCTGAGCCACGTGTGGACGTACGATCTCGGCCCGGCCGACCCGGGCGAGGCCGGGGGACGCGGCGCCCGCGGCCCCAATTCCGAGGCCACGCCCATCGTCGTGAACAGTGTGATGTACGTGCCCGCGGCCGACCGGGTCGTGGCTCTTGACGCGGCGACGGGGCGCGAGGTCTGGCGGCGCCCGGTCGAGCGCGGCGCGCCATCCCGGCGCGGCGTCGCCTACTGGGCAGGCGACGGCAGCCTGCAACCGCGGATCATCTTCACGGCAGGCCGGCGTCTAATCGCGCTCGATGCCGCCACGGGCGTGCCCGTCGACGACTTCGGCGAGCACGGCGAGCGCGACCTTGTCGTGCCCTACAACTCGGTGCCCCTCGTCTACCGCAACGTCGTCGTCGTCGGGGCGAACACGCCGCCCGGCGAGCGCGGCGGCATCGGCAACGCCCGGGCCTACGACGCGCGAACGGGCGAGAAGCTGTGGGAATTCAGCTCGGTGCCGCCGCCGGGCGCCGTGGGGCACGACACCTGGGCGGGCGACAGCTGGCGTGATCGGCTGGGCGCGAATGCGTGGCCGTTCTATTTCACGGTCGATGCCGATCGCGGACTGCTCTACCTCCCGCTCGCCTCCCCCGTCCCCGGCGCCTACGGGGGCGATCGCGCCGGCGCCAACCTGTTCGGCAACGCCGTGGTGGCGGTCGACCTCGAAACCGGCGAGTACCGCTGGCATTTCCAGACCATCCATCACGATCTCTGGGACGCGGACCCCCCGGCACCGCCCGCCCTCTTCGACATCGTACAGAACGGACAGCGGGTGCCGGCGCTCGGCCTTACTACCAAGTCGGGCTACGTCTACATCCTGAATCGCGTCACGGGCGACCCGATCTTCGGCGTCGAAGAACGCCCCGTTCCGGCGAGCGACGTGCCGGGCGAACACACGTTTCCGACGCAGCCGATCCCGGTCAAGCCCCCGCCGATCGCGCGCACCGCCTATGCAGCCGCCGACCTGGTCACGGCCGACGACACGAACGAGGAGCACGCCCATCTGTGCGCGGAGCTCGCGGCCGCCAACGGCACACTCGTCAACCAGGGGCCGTTCACGCCGTGGGCCTTCCGCAGCGGCGACGCGGCCGACGGCCCCAGAACGACGCTCGTATTTCCCGGCGGACTCGGCGGCGCCAACTGGGGCGGGACGGCCTTCGACCCCCAGTCGGGCTATCTCTTCGTCGTCTCGCAGGACATCGGGGCGCTCGGCTGGATCGAGCCGACGGCGGAGGGTGCCGACGCGCCGTACGACAAGGCCGCGCCGCGACCGGCCAGCTTCGATGTGCCGATGAACGGCCAACGGTGGCCGTGTCAGAAACCGCCCTGGGGTCGGCTCACGGCGATCGCTGCGGCCACGGGCGACGTGGCGTGGCAGGTTCCGTTGGGAATCACCGAGCAGCTGCCGCCAGGCAGGCAGAACACCGGCCGTCCGGCGCTCGCGGGTCCGATCGCGACGGCGGGCGGCCTGCTCTTCGTGGCGTCGACCGACGACAACCGGTTCCGCGCCCTCGATCTGCGCACGGGCGCCGAGCTCTGGACGACGCTGCTCGATGCGCGGGGCAATGCCGATCCGATCACCTATCAGGATCGAAATGGCCGGCAGTACGTGGCCGTCACCGCCACGCAGACGGTCGCCGCCTACGCCGTCCCGTAGGCGGCCCTATTTCACCTCGTAGATCCACGCGCGATCGGCGCCGGCGATCCCCGCGATCCCGTCGCTGTGAACCGTACCACGCGGGAAGAATGCAGCGTGAGGCGCGTCTCCATCGAGCCAGATGGCCACGGTGTCGCGCGCGTGCCGGTGCGGTTCCGCGGCGGCCGACGTGTCGGTGAAAGGTTCGTACAACCACCCCGTCACGCGATCGTTGTCGATGAACTCCGTCGCGCCGCCCGCGGGAAACGCCGTCGGCGACGTCTTCGTGTCGACGAGGCCCGACGCCTCGGCGTCCTTCATCTCGAAGAAAACCGCCCGCAGGGGCGAATCGCTCGTGCCCTCCTCGATATGAGTGACGCCGGCGGCCTGATAGGCCGTGTCGCCGGCTTCCGTGGACACCGGCCGCCGCGTCCCGTCGAGCGAAATGATGAGCCGATCGCCGCGCGTGTAGTACACCCCGGCGAGCGCATAGCGGTGCCGATGCACGGGGTACGCCTGCTTCAGCCAGGTAATGTCCCAGACCACGACCCGATCGTTCTCGAGCAGCTTCGTGGCGCCGACCCGCGGGTAGGCAGGAGGATACGAATTCGTCTGCAGGAACACCAGAGCTGCTGTCAGCAGCCAGCGCATCGCGCACTCCTTTCCCGCCGAGGTCGGTCAATTATAGCGATCCCGTCAATTCAGGCGCCCGTGCGCCCGCCCCGGCTGAATCGAGCCGGGGCACGACGTTTGCTTCGCTCATCCTTGGAGGTCTTCGCCTATGGATACCGTGCGCACCCGATGGGCACTGGCCGTGCTCACTTTTGCCACAGCGCTGGTCGTGCCGGCGTGCAGTCACCCGGCGGACGTCGACGATGTGAAGATCGGGTCCGACGTCGCGGTGACGACCGCGGACGGATCGACCGTGCACGGGAAGCTGGTCGACCGCACCGCGTCGGCGGTCGTCGTGGAACAGAAGGCGACCGGACGGCGCGACACCATCGAGCGCGCCGAGATCGCCCGGGTCGAAGAGCCGGCGGCCTCGCCGCTCGCCGAGATCGTGAAACCAGAGCCGAAGAGCCACGACGTGACGGTCGCCGCGGGTACGAGCGTGCCGCTCACGCTGGACATTGCGCTCGGCTCCGAAAGCAATCATCCCGAAGATCCGGTGAGCGCCACGGTCCGGTCGCCGGTGGTCGTGGACGGCGCTACCGTCATTCCCCAAGGCAGCACGCTCAGGGGAACGGTGACGCGGGCGATGCCTGCCGGCAACGTCAAGGGCCGCGCACAGCTGGCGTTCCGGTTCGACGAGCTTTCGATCGATCACACCAACTACAAGATTTCGACCGACGCGGTCTCGTACCAGGCGCAGGCCACCAAGAAGCAAGACGCTACGAAGATTGGCGGCGGCGCGGCTATCGGCAGCGTCGTCGGCGCGATCGCGGGCGGCAAGAAGGGGGCGGCGATCGGCGCGGCCGTGGGGGGCGGCGCCGGCACGGCAATGGTCCTCACGACGTCGGGCGACGAAGTGCATCTGGCCCCGGGCGCCGAGTTCACGGCGGCGCTGACCAATCCCGTCACGATCAGCGTGCCGAACGAGTAGCCGTCATCGCCGGCGCAGGATGTCCGGGAGGTTCCGCTCGATCGCTTTCCCGGCCTCTTCCTTCGCCCTGTTCGTCAGCGCGCGCCTGGCGAGGTCGGCGACGTCGACGCGAACCTGCAGCGCGTCGGCCGTGCCGGAGACGGTCACCGGCAGCGTGATGCGCCCCTGCTCCGACGTGTAGCGCGCCAGGTCGGTGCCGGCCTTCGAGGTCAGCTCCTCCGACAGCTGCACCCGGCCCGTGAGATCCACGGCGCTCGAGTCGAAGCCGAGCGAGCCCGCCGCGGTCATCGCCACGTCCGTGCTCTCGAAATGCAGGTCGTCGGTTCTCGCCGCGCCGCCGCCGACCGTCCAAGTCGCGCTCAGGTGCGAAAACGGTTCGTCCTCCGCCGACGTGTCGACTTCGGCTTTCGAGCTCTCCCGCATGGACGTCGCCAGGACAACGGCGCGCAGCAGGCCGAGGTTGTGCACCGTGCCATCCGTGATGTCGACGCGGGCCGTGCCGTGTGCGGTGCCCAGGACGGCATCGGCCGTCGTGCCGCGGCCGGCCAGGTTGAGCCTGGCCGACAGCCGCCCGGTCACCAGCCCGGGGTGGCCGAAGAACGCAACCACCGCCGAGGTGTCCACTCCGTCGAGGGTGGCATCGAAATCGAATGCCGATCGGCTGGCCGGCTTGAACGCGAGCGAACCGGCATATCGGCCCGCGAACACGCCGAAAGTGATCGGATCGAGCGCGACGCCGGCCGGCGTCATGCGCGCCCGCGCGGAAAGGCCGTCCAGCGCCAGGCCGCCCAGCGTCGCGCGATCCGCGTCGATCGACAGGACGATGTCCATGCCGGTCGATCCGTCAGGCGCCAGCGCCTGGCCGCGGGCCGTCGGCGCCGCGGCCCGCGGGATCGGGCCCTGCGCGCCGCCGGAGAAGTCGGATGCGAACGCCAGCAAGGCGTCGAGATCGAGGGCTCCCGCCTTGAGCGCCAGCTCGCCGGCCGGACGGGCGAGGTCGCTGATCTCTCCCGTGATCGTGACCGCCGTCTCGCCGACCCGGAGATCGCCTCGGGCCACGTGCAGCCGGCCCGGTCCACCCGGCACCAGCGTCAGATCGCCGATCAACGCGCGGCCCCCGCTGGACACCTCCACGCCGTTCAAGACGATGCGATCGACCGACACCAGCTCGACCGGCACGGAGGATGCCGTGTCGTGGGCGCGCCCGCGTTCGTGATCGAGGGTCAGCGGCGCCAGCGGGAGCTGCACGTGCGCGTCGTCGACGCGAAGGGTTGCGTGCTCGATTCGTCGGGACACGAGCGCGGCCAGGTTGGTGCCGATGTGCAACCGGCCGATCGCGATTCGCGGGGGCTCGCCCACGCGAACGTCGTCGAGGGTCATCGTCACGCGCGGCAGGAGGCCGGCCCGCAGACCGCCGATGGTGACGGGCTGCCCGAGCGCCTCCGAGATCTGTCGGGCGACGACCGTTCGCACGCCTTCGCCCGTCAGGACCGATCGCGCCCAGAGCGACAACCCGAGCCCGACGACCAGCACGGCCATGACGGCGGCCACGAGGGCCTTTCTTGCCATACCGTCACCGTAGCGCAGGTCGCCGGCCGTCGCCAGTTCTGCGGTCAGGCGAGCTCAGCGGGATCGGTCGACGCTCCTGGGCCGACGCTACTCCGACCCGTCAGCGCGGCGCACGTCGACCGTACGCCGCCTGCCTCGCCGGCGCACGATCACCTGCCACGGGTTGCAGCAGACCTCGCAGTCCTGAATCGTCGTGCCGCGCATGTCGGGCTCGACGGAGATCTGCACGCGTTCGCCGCAGTACGGGCAGGTGACCTCGACGAGGTCGTCGAACTCGTCCCCCACCTCACTGCGCGAGGCGTTCGAGGTCGGCCGCTGCCGCGTTCACGAGGGCGACCTCCCGCTCGAGGGCCTCGGCGATGCGCGCGATCTCGCGCTCGGCTTCGGCGTAGCGTCCCTGCTCGATTCCCTCGCGCGCGCCGGGCATCGTCTTCACGCCGTAGCCGGTCAGGGTGCCGGGGGCGTAGATCAGGTGGCGGTACCACGGGCGGCCGGGCAGGCCGGCCGGATCCGTCAGCTCGCGCTCGCTCTGAATCAGCCGATCGTTGATCGCTTTGAGCGCCGCCGGATCGCCCGCGAGCTTGGGCCGCGCGGCGTCCTCGGCCTTGTGATAGCGGTCGGCGGCGCGCGTCAACTCGCCGGAGGCGTTCTCGAGCGGCGCGAAGTTCAGGGCCGGCGGCACCTCCTTCTTCTCGGGCACGACCAGCGTCTCGCGCGGATCGCGCACGGCCTGGAACACGCCCTCGTCGACCTCGCGGTTTTCCTCGCGGATCGCGGTCTGACGCTGTCGCAGCAATGTCTGCAGTTCACCGAGGTACTGCGAAACCGTGTCGGCCAGGTTCGTGAACTCGTATGGCAGCAGGTCGGCGTCAGCCAGCCGGATCACCGCCGTCCCCATCGTCTGCGCGAGGGCGCGGCCGTAGGCGAAGTCGGTGTCCTTGAAATGAGTGTAGTGGTAGAAGTCGTCGTAGATCGAGTGATAGATGCCGTCGCTGTCCTCACCGCCGTAGCTCAACGACAGCGTCGGAGTGCCGGCGTGCTGCAGGAACGGCGAGTAGTCGGAGCCAGACCCGAGCGCGCCAATCCGCAGATCGGGGCGGCTGCGCGCTTCGGCGCGCGACTCGGCCGAGCCATTCGCGATACGCCGGGCCTGCAGCCGCTTCCACACCGTCAGGCCCGTCTCCGGATCCTGGATGTCCTTCGCCACCGTGTTCACGAAGTGCTCGAGCGTGTGCGAGCCGCTGGCGCCGAGAAAGCCCCGACCGTTGCCGTCGCTGTTGATGTAGACGACGGCCTTCTTCAGATCCTCTTCGTGCTTCTCCACCCATTCCGTGGACCCGAGCAGCATCGGCTCCTCGCCGTCCCACGCCGCATAGACGATCGTGCGCTTCGGCCGCCAGCCGGCCTTCAGCAGCTCGCCGAACCCCCGCGCCTCTTCCAGCTCGGGCGCCATGCCGCTGATGGGATCGCTCGCGCCGTTCACCCAGGCGTCGTGATGATTGCCGCGCATCACCCATTCGTCGGGATACGTCGAGCCGGGAATCTTCGCGATCACGTCGTAAAGCGGCTTGGTGTCCCAGTTGGCCGCGACCTTCAGGTGGACGCGCGCCTCGCCCGGTCCCAGGCGATAGGTGATCGGCAGCCCGCCCCGCCAGGCGGCTGGCGCCACCGGCCCGGTCATTGCTTCCAGCAGCGGTTGCGCGTCGCCGTATGAAATCGGCAGGACGGGGATCTTGGTGATGGTCGGCGCGTCCGCCAGGGCGAGGCGCTGGGCGCCCGGCACCGCGGCGACGCCGGGCGTGAGCGGGTCGCCGGGAAACAGCAGCATGTCGCTCACGCTGCCCCGCTGCACGCCGTCCTTGCCGCGCATCGGCCCTGCCGGAAACACGGCCGCATCGGCGTATCCATCGTCGCGCGGATCCGAATAGATGAGGCAGCCGACGGCGCCGTGCTCGGCGGCAAGCTTCGGCTTGAGACCACGCCAGTTCTCGCCGTACTTCGCGACCGCGATGGCGCCCCGGACCGACACGCCGAGCCGTTCGAGCTGCTCGTAGTCCTCAGGACGCCCGTAGTTCACGAAGACCAGCGGCGCCGTCACGTCGCCATCCTTGGAATACGCGTTGTAGGTGGGGAGCTGCTCGTCGGTCTGGCTGGACGTGGGATCCACCGGAATCGGCGGCTCTTCGAGCCGGGCCTGGAACCGCCGCGGCGCGACCATCTCCACGAGCCGTTCCTTCGGCGTCGGGAACAGGACGTCGAACGTCTCGATCTGGGCGTCCCAGCCCCACTCCTTGAACCGCGCCAGGATCCACTCGGCGTTGTCCTTGTCGTACGGCGACCCGACGTGGTGGGGCCGCGCGCTCAACCGGCGCATGTTCTCGCGAATCTGCGCCGGATCGATCGACGCGCGGAATCGCGCGTCCCACGCCTCCTGGGCCTGGGCGGCCACGATCCAGGGCGTTGACAGCACGGCGGCGGCGAGCGCGAGACGGACGAGACGAGTGGTGGCGCGCATCGATGTTCCCTCCCGCGCCGATTCTACATCGATGCGGGAAGGCCGGCCCGGCCGGCCTTCCCGCCGGACGCTCAGGCGCGTTCGCCCTTCTCGAGCACGAAGTCGGGATACCCCATGGCCCCCATCTCCGCCATGTCCAGCCCCTCGATCTCGACTTCGGCGGACACGCGGTTGCCGATCAGCACGTCGACAATCTTGAAGAAGATATAGAAGGTCACGAACACCCACACGATGCACGCGAGCGTGCCGACGCACTGGGCGGCGAACTGGCTCGCGTCGCCGTAGAACAGGCCCTTCACCGTGCCCGCGACGCCGTTCCACCCATCGCCGTAGACGCCGTCGGCGAACAGACCGAGCGACAGCACGCCCCAGGCGCCGCACACGCCGTGCACGGAGATGGCGCCCACCGGATCGTCGATCTTGAGCTGCTGCTCGATGAAATACACCGAGAGGACGACCAGGATGCCCGCGACCGCGCCGATGATGACGGCGGACACGCTGTTCACGAACGCGCACGGCGCCGTGATCGCCACGAGGCCCGCGAGCATGCCGTTCGCCAGCATGCTGGGATCCGGCTTGCCGTAGCGGTTCCACACGTACACCATCGCCGCGAACGCCCCGGCGGCGCTCGCCAGCATCGTGTTGGTGGCGACGACGCCGATGCGAAGATCGCCGCCGGCGAGCGTCGAGCCCGGGTTGAATCCGAACCAGCCGAAAGCGAGGATGAACGTGCCCACGATGGCCATCGGGATGTGGTGGCCGGGAATGGCGTTCGGGCTCCCGTCCTTGTTGAACTTCCCGATCCGCGGTCCGATCACGAGCGCCCCGGCCAGCGCCGCCACGCCGCCCACCATGTGCACCACCGAGGAGCCCGCGAAATCGACGTGCCCGTGCCCCAGATGGAAGTTCGCGCCGAGCGACGACAGCCAGCCTCCGCCCCATACCCAGTTGCCGAAGATCGGGTAGATGAACATCGCCATGAAGAACCCGAACACGCAGAACGCCGAGAATTTCCAGCGTTCGGCCATTGCGCCGGTCGGAATGGTCGCGGCAGTGTCCATGAACACCATCTGGAACAGGAACAGGGTGAAGATGCCGACGTCGTAGGTGTCGCCGCTCAGGAAGAAGCCCTTGAGGCCGAACAGGCCGAAGGTGTGGCCGGCGATCGTGATGGCGAACTCGTGATTGAGCGTCGGCGTGCCCCCCAACGCGGCGATCCCGCCCACGCCGCCCATCTGCAGGGCGAAGCCGCAGATCCAGTAGCCCAGCATGCCGATGGCGTACACCATGAAGTTCATGGTCATCGTGTGCGCCACGTTCTTCGCGCGCGTGAAGCCGGTCTCGACCATCGCGAACCCGGCCTGCATGAACATCACGAGGAAGCCCGTCAGGAGCGTCCAGACGATGTTGATGGCGATCTTGTTGTGGCCGACCGCGTCCAGAATCTCCGGCATCGTCGGGTTCGCCGGATTGGCGAGGGTGACGTCGGAGGCCTTTCCCGTCGTCGCGCCGGAGGGGTCGTTGGCGGGCGCGGCCGTCTGCGCGCGCACGTCCAGCGGATGACAGACGCCGGCGAGCACCAGGACCACGAGGAGGCCCCGACACAGGTTCCTGAATCGATACATGGGTCCAATCCTTTCCACTCGAATAGACACACCTGTCGCGCCACCGCGCGGCAACTGCGCAGGCGCGCGCGCCGGCTTCTCGATGAACGACGAGCGGGAGGGGAAGGGGGACTAGACGCGCAGGACCGTCGAGACGACCTGGCGGCGCCCGGCGCCGCGGACCGGTCGGTCGGCCCCCAGACGCCACGCCATCTCGAACGGAACGGCCGTGACGGGCCACGGCGCGAGCGCCACGTCGGACACCGCCTTGTCGGCCGACGACGCGTCCTTGTACTGCGCGTCGCACGCGTTGTGCGCCGAGAACGGCGCCGTGAACGGCGACGCCGCCAGCAGCACGAGCACCAGGGCGATCAGGCGGAACCGAGTCGAGCGCACCACGGCGATGCGGACGAACTACCAAGATTTGTACCAGAGAAGAAACGGCCGGTTTCCCGCGGACGGCCGATCCAGAAGCGCCACTTTTGTCTGAGATCTACTGGCAGGCGACGCATGTGTAGGTTTGGGCGTGATCGCGGGAACCGAGCCGCGCAAATTTCAGACACTCTTGTCGGATCCTTTGCGCCCGACCGCCCGAATTGTCGGATGCCCCCCTTCGCGTGGCGCCCGCCCCCGCCGATCTATAGTTACGCGCGGAGGACGCCACCATGACACGTACGCGACGAGCGGCGCTCGGCTCGAGCCTGATCGGCGCTCTGGTGCTGATCGGATTCTCGACGGTCGGCGTGGCTCAGCGCGGCCAGGCGCCGCGCAGGCCGCTGGTCGACGCCGAGCACAAGCGGATGCAGCCGGAAGACGCCCAGGGATCCGTGCTGGTCTTCGGCGACCCGTCCAAGCCGGGCATGTACATTCAGCGCAACCGCTTCGGTCCCGGCCAGACGAGCCGTCCCCACTTTCACGATCAGGATCGCTGGGTCACGGTGATCAAGGGCACCTGGTACACGGGCGAAGGCGACGTGTTCCAGCCCGACAAGATGGTGCCCATTCACGAGGGCGGACTCATGTTCCACCCCGCCGGCTTCCACCACTACGACGGCGCGAAACCTGGCGGCGACGAAGAAGTGATCGTTCAGATCATGGGGATGGGTCCCGTGTCGACCACGCAGACCGAGGTCGACGAGAATGGCCGCCCCGTCCAGGGACGCGGCGGCCGATAGAGAACGTGCCGGAAACCCGGCGCCGCGCCGCCGATCCCGTGAGAAAGCGCCGCGGTACGGCGCGTGCGTAGTCGGGAAGCGTGCCGGACTGGTCGCTTCTCGGCGTGGTGGTCGCCACCCTGGGGGGAGCCGCCGTGGGCGTCGAGCGACAGCGCTCGGGGCACGCGAGCGGCGCGAACGCGCACCTCGGCGGTGTACGGACCTTCACGCTCGTCGGCGGCACGGCGGGACTCGCCGGCTGGATGGCGTCGCGCGGGCTCACGGCCCTCGCCGCGTCGCTGACGGCCGGCGCCGTCGCCCTGATTGTCGCCGGCTACATCGCCGCGAGCCGGCACGACGTCGACGCCACCACCGAGGCTGCCGCGCTCGTCGTCGTGGCGGCGGGTGTGCTGGCGGGTTGGGGCCGGCTCACACTCGCCAGCGGCATTATTGCCATCACCACGCTCCTGCTGGTCGAGAAATCACGGCTCCACGCCGCCGTCGCACGGATCGACGACGACGAGCTGCGGGCCGCCGCGCGCTTCGCCGTGATGGCCGTGGTCGTGCTGCCCCTTCTGCCGGCCGGGCCGTTCGGGCCGCTTGGCGGCATCCGCCCCCAGCAGCTCTGGCTGATGGTGCTCTTCTTCTCCGGCCTGAGCTTTGCCGGCTTCGTGGCCCGCCGCGCCGTCGGCGCCCGGCAGGGCTATCCGCTCGCCGGCCTGCTCGGCGGCCTGGTGTCGTCCACCAACGTCACGCTCACGTTTGCGCGCCTCAGCCGCCGCACGCCTGCGCTCGGCGGCGCGTTGGCCACGGGATCAGTCGGCGCGTGCGTGGTGCTCTTTCCGCGCGTGCTCGTCGCCACACTCGTGCTGAACACCTCGGTGGCGGCGGCGCTCTGGCCGTATCTCGTGGCGCCGTTCGCGGTCGGCGCGGCAGCGTTCCTGCTCGGCGTGCGCGGTGCCACCGCCGGCGCAGACGCGCCCGGCGACACCGGTAACCCGTTGCAGCTCGGGCCGTCGCTGCAGATGGCCCTCATGTTCCAGGCGGTGTTGTTCGGCGTGAGCCTGATGCGGATGTGGTTCGGCCCGGCCGGCCTTCTCGCGAGCGGCGCCGTCGTTGGCTTCACGGACATGGACGCGCTGACCGTCTCGATGGCTCAGAGCGCCTCTCGCGGCGTCGGCGCGGCGCTCGCCGCTCGGGCGATTGGCGTCGGAATCATCAGCAACTCGGTGCTGAAGCTCGCGCTGGCGTCCGCGCTCGGCGGCGCAACTTTCCGACGGCAGGCCGGACTCGCGATGGCGGCGATGCTGATGGCGCTCGGCGTGACGTGGGCGCTGCTGGCGTAGAACCGATCGAAGGCTCCCGCTACCGCGTCGCCTGAACGGCCGGCAGGTACTGCAGGTCGCCTTTTCCGCCGTTGATCCAGACCTTCTGATAGAGCCGCTCGAGGCTCCCGCGCGGGACGAGGCGCAGGGCGATCTGGTTCGCCAGCTCCTCGGTCTGCAGGTAGGGATGATGCGTGAAGATCCAGACGTGCCCCAGCTCGTGCGCAATGGCGGCGTCGAGCTCGTCGGCATCCAGCCCTTCGAGAAACGCGTCGTCGAAGACGAGATCGAACACGTTCTGCCGATCGTGCGAGCGTCCCACCGACGCCGCGAGCTCGTTCTGCGCGATCGAGACCACGACGGCCTCGGGAATCGCGAGGCGTGCCTTGAGACCGTCGACGACCTCCTGCACGGCCTGGGCGCGCGCGAAGCGGCCGTCGGCGTCCGCCGCCGCGGCGCCGGCCGCACGAGGCACACCGATCGCGGCAACGGCTGATAGTACCGAGGAGAAGACGCCTGCTCATCGAGTGGGTGCGCACACGCTACCATGACAGACCTGGTCCGTAAAGCTCATCCATTGACCAACGCGCAATCGGTTGAGGCACGGCGAAGAAACGTCCCGCGACCCGCACGAAATTACTCCGCGTCGATCGCGTCATTCACCTATCCGCGGCGGCGTTGCCGCGATCGGCAGGCGCGCACGTGGCACCTTTCTTGGAACGCGGACGACGAGGAGGATTGGAAATGAAATCAGCTACTCGTACATTGGCGATGCTCGCCGCCGCCGCACTGGTCATCCCCGGAGCGCAGGCGTTTGCGCAGTCGGGCTCGACCCAGAGCCGCACTCAGCAGCAGCAAGAGCAGACGATGGCGCGCGGTCAGTTGATGAAGGTCGACGCGGAAACCAAGACGCTCACGATCCGCGACATGGCCGGGCAGTCGGCCGAGTTCAAGTACAACGACGACACCAAGGTCACCGGGTCGCAGCGCGACGTCGCCGGTCTCGCGACGATGAGCGGCGAGCAGGTCACGGTGCACTACACGACCCAGGGCAGCGACAAGATCGCGACCGAGATCGCGGTGCAGCCGCGCCAGAGCGAACCGGGCGCGCAGCCGGGTTCGCGGCCGGGCCAGCCGAACCAGAACCCCGGACGCTAACCGGCAGACACACGGGGTCCGGCGTTGGCCGGCCCCGTGCCGTCACTCCTGTGGGATATACACGCGCTGCTTGAACGCGTGAACGAATCCGCGCAGGATCGGCGAGATATCGCCCGGCTCGAGCTTGACGTCGATGAGCGTGAAACACGACTCGTCGAACGCCCGGTCGAGCGCCGCTCGCAGGTCCCCTGGCGTCGCCACGTCGAAACCCCGCCCGCCCCACAGATCGGCCAGTTTCGCAAACGGCCAGCGCACGATGTCGTTGTAGCGCGCGTCGGGAAAGAACGCCTGCAGCATCTCCCACCGGCCGTTGTCGAGAAGCACGAGAATCGGATTGCACTGGTACTGCCCGGCTCGCGAGATCTCCGGGCCCGTCATCTGAAACGCGCCGTCACCGACGAGGACGAGCGGCCGACGGCCGCTCGAGGTCTGCAGGCCGATCGCCGCGGGCACGGCAAAGCCCATGGTCGCGTAGTAGGCCGGCGCCACACACTCGTCGGCGCGGATATCCACGGCGGCGAACAGGCAGTCGCCGGTGTCGGCGACGACGGGCATGTCGGGATGGCGCTCGACGAACTCGTTCACCACGCGAATGACGTGGCGCATCCGGATCGGCTCGCCCTCGTCGAACGCCTGCAGGACTTCGGGAGAGACGTCTGCCCCGGTGGTGTGGGTGACGGCCGGCCGGCTCTGCAGGGCGGGCGACTCCAGCAACGCGTCCACCAGCCGATCGAGCGGGGCGTCCTGATAGCGATGATGCCCGACGAACACGTCCCGGCCCGCCGCGATCATGAGAGGCGCACCGCTGAGGCAGTCGGCCGACACGCCGAGCGTCGTGTCGCTCACGAGCTCGCCGAGGAGCAGCAGGCAGTCGGACCCCTCGACGATGCGCCGGATGGACTCGGGCGACACGACGCCGAGGTACGTGCCGATGAACTGCGGGTGCCGGGTGGGGAACACGCCGCGCCCCAGAAACGACGAGGTCACCGGGGTGCCCAGGCGCTCGGCAAGGCGCATCACCGCGGCCCGCAGCTGGAAGCGGTGCACCTCGACGCCGACGATCAGCACCGGACGATACGCGCCGTTGAGACGCTCGATGATTTCCTTCGCGGCTTCGGCCACGGCGCCTGCGTTCATGCGGAGCTCGAGATCGGCCGGCGCGGCCGGCGCCGAGACGTCGGCGAAGACCATGTCGCGCGGCACTTCGAGGTAGACGGGACGGCGGCGCTTCAGGGCCACGTCGATTGCGCGGACAATCTGGCTCGCCGCCGTCGAGGGGTCGTCGAGGATGGCGGCGAATTCGGTGACCTCGCGATACGCGTTGAACTGGGATTCGTACGACTTCACTTCGTGGTGCACCAGCACGCCCAGGCGCTTCTCGTGGCGCCCGGGCCCGCCGGTAATCACGACGAGCGGCGATTCCTCGGCGTAGGCGCAGGCGACGGGGTTGATCATGTTGAGCCCGCCTGCGCCGTAGGTCACCAGACACACCCCCAGCCCGTTCGTGATCCGCGCACATCCATCGGCCGCAAACCCCACGGCCGGCTCGTGCCCGAGTCGAACGACGGCAAAGCGGCCGTCGTCCTCGAGCGCTTCATACAGATTGAGCGCGAAGTCTCCCGGGATGCCGTAGATCTGGCGCACGCCGTGCTGCCACAGCGTGTCGTAGAGGAACTCGTGCAGCTTCATGCAGGCGATCGTACGTCAGGGACGACTACCGGCGGCCGACGAGCAGCCGGTATTCCATCACGCCCCGGCGGTAGAGCCGCTCGAGCATGAGACCGCCGTGCAGCGCGTCCAACACGAGGCCGGCGCCGCCGGCCCCGGCCCAGCGCCGCATGCCGCGGTTGGCCCGCACCAGCCGCTCGAGCGCGGCCGTGCCGCGCAGCACCACGCGCGACGTGAGGTCGTCGTCGCGGTCGACGGCGAGGCCGCCCGCCGTCAGCGCGGCGACGAGGTCGGCGCGACGCGCGACGATCGGGCAGCGCCAGCCCGCGCGAAACTGCTGGAGGTCAGGGTCATCGTCCCGCAGGCGCGCGCCGGGAACGTCGTCCACGATCACGAGGCGCCCACGCGGGCGGAGCGAACGGGCCAGAGTGAGAATGCTGTGAACGGGATCCGACGAGTGCGCCAGCGACTCGATCGCCACGATGAGATCGGCCCCATCGGGGGCGATGCCGTCGAGGCCGGTGTCGTAGTTCGCGACATGAAAACGGCACGTGGCCGACCAGCCGCGGCGGCGCGCCTCCGCAGCGGCCCGATCGCGCTGCACCGCGCTCAGCGTGAGGCCGTGATACTCGCCGCCGTACTGCTCGTGCAGGAAGAAGATCGTGCCGCCAAGCCCGCAGCCGGCGTCGACCACGAGCGGCGCGGTGGGCATGGCCGCCAGCGCGGCACGAAGGGCGGCGTGTACGCCGTCCGATCCGCCCAGCGGGGTGAACGGCACGGCCAGACGGCGATGGACGGTCAGGCTGGCGCGACCGGCGCGGGTTGCCCACGCGGTGACACGCTGGTATCGCGACAGCCAGTCGTAGTAGCGCGCCAGCAACGGAATCAGTTCAGCTCGTCGAAGACGACCTGCATGTCGCTCTGGACACGCGCCGCCTGCGGATCGGCATATCCGGCATAGCCGGCCGGCGTCTTCCACCCGGCGGCCGCCTGTTCGACGGTCTTCCCGGCCTGCTTCGCCGCGCGCGCCGCGTTCAGAAAGTCGCGGGTGAAGCGCGCATATTCGCGCATGTCGGCGACCGTCATCTGTCCGCTGTGCCCGGTGATGATCGTGTCGATCTGGCCCTCGGCCATTGTCGCGGCCTTGGTCAGCGTCTCGGCGATGTCGACGCCGCTGCCCCCGTTGTTCGCGTCGAGAATCGGCAGATCCTTCCAGGCAAAGGCGTCGCCGGCGTGCATCACCCGCAGCGACGGGAACACCACGAAGGCGTCGCCGTTCGTGTGCGCCCGGCCGAAGTAGTACAACTCGATGCGATCGGCGCCGGCTCCGAGCGTCATCCGATCCTTGAACGTCCGTTTGGGCAGGCCCCGACCGTTGTTGATCGCGAAGATGTTCGGCGCGGGGCCGCCGCGCTGCGGCAGCCCGGTCACCGGCCGCATCGCCTGCATGTTGGCGTTCGTGTTCTCCTGCACCACGATGTCGACGGTCGCCGGAAATTCCACGTTGCCGCTGACGTGATCCGCGTGGGTGTGCGTGTTGATGATCGTGGTCACCGGCTTGCTCGTGAGGCCCTTGATCGCCTCCAGGATCGGCTGGCCCCAGCCCGGGTTCTTCGTGTCGATCACCACGACGCCGTCGCTTCGCTCGAAGACGGCCGTGTTGCCGCCGCCCCCGCGCAGCACCCACAGGCGATCGCGCAGCTGCTCCACCTGCACGGCGCGGGGCGCGTTCGGCTGCTGGAAGGCGCTGGCGGCGAGCGTCAGGGTGCCCACGACGACGAGCGCGACGAGGACCTCGAGCCTTCGCATACCCTGCCTCCCGGAATGCGTAGTGGATGAGGTATTCTGCGGCGCGCCCGGCCGATCGTCAAGGCTCACGTGTTCGGGCAGGCTCCCGGCGGCAGCGCGCTACTGGCTCGACTGCCGGACGCGCAGCTCGCCGAGCGGCACGCCGTCGACATCGGCGACGATCTTCGCGTAGGCGCGCGTGACGGCCGCGATCCCCTCCGGCGATATCGTGTCGGCGGTTTCCTGGTCGGAGTGCCACACGAAGCCGCTCGTCATGATCTGCACGGATGGCGCCAGCCGGTAGTACCGGCCAATCTCCCCGGCGGGCGACGCCGACGACTGCGGATAGGTCGGCACACCGAACGCGCCGAGCGCGGCGTCGACGACGGCCGCCAGTCGATCGCCGCTCGCGTACCATGTCGCCGCCGCGCCCGCAGTGGTCTGGCGCGTCGAATTCTGCCCCGTGGCCACGGCGCCGGTGTGCTCGCAGTTGACGAGCAGCGCAGCCTTCTGGAACAGCTCGGGATGCGCGGCGAGCCACGTGCCGCTCTCGGCGCCGTTGTCGTGATGCCCCGACGTGCCCAGGAACACGATGGTGCGGCGCCGCTCGGCCCGCGGCACCTGCGAGAAGTATTCGGCCAGCGCCATCATGGTTGCGACTCCGGCGGCATTGTCGTTCGCCCCCTCGAACCAGCCGTCGCGATGGGCGACCACGTAGACGCGTTCGTCGGTCGCGCCCGGCAGCGTGGCCCAGATGGTCGCCGTCTTGAGACCGGGCACGCGATCGACGGCCAGCTGGATCCTCACGCGCACGGGTGAGGGCGAGGCCGCCCCGACGAGATCGCGCAGGTCCAGACCGTCCTTCTGGCCGAGCGAGAACGTCGGCACCGGGCTGTTCACGGGGTAGAACTGCGTGCGCAGGTTGCCGGGAATGCCCTGGATCACGAAGATCGCCGCCGCTCCGCGGTCGGCGAGCCGCTTGATGGCGCCGTCCATCACGCCGATGTGCCGCGACGAGGTGTCGGTGCTGTAGAAGAACGCGGCCTTGCCGCGGACGTCCGGCGCGAGAGCGAGGTCGGCATCGCTCGCCAGACCCGCATACACCGCCTCGAGGTCGAGGCCCTCGGCCGGCGTGGCCACGCTGAGGTAGGTCGGTTGGGCGGTATCGAGCGAGACCGTCCGTCCGGATCCGGCCGCCGTCACCGACCACGACCGAGGCATCCACTGCGGCGGAAGGTCGAACGCCTGCTCGTGCACGTCGCCCAGGCCCAGCTCGCGGAACCGGGCCAGCATCCACTGCGCGTTCTCCCGGTCGGCTTCGGTGCCGATGATGCGTCCCCAGAACTGGAGATGGCCGTTGTCGCGATACCGCCGCGACATCGCGGTGAGCGCCTCGACGTCGCGCATCAGCCGGTCGCCGGTAATCGCCGCGTAGCGCCGGTTCTCGGGCGCCAGGGGCCATGCCTCCTGCGCCGCCCGCGCGTGCGGCGGCTCGCCGGATCGCTGGGCGCCCGCCGGGCCCGGCACGAGCGTGAACCCCGCGAACGCCGCCACGCCGATCGCCGTCGCGGCCGTCAAACGCCGAGGGCGATGACTCACGCCTCCCTCCTCCAGAATGACTCGCGCGGCCAGAGTCTAGCACTCCTCCGGATGGGACCGGCGCTACAATCCGGGCCGAACGCCATGCGCGCCGCGGTGCTCCTCCTCCTCCTCCCCGCCATTCTGTCCGCCTGTCGCGGCTCGGAGCCCGCGCTCGTCTCGAGCGCGCGAATGGCCATGGGGTCCGAGCTTCGGGTCTCGGCGTTCACGGCCGACGAGCCGGGCGCGCGCGCGGCGTTCGACGAGGTGTTCGCGGAATTCGACCGCCTCGACGGTCTGTTGAGCGTGTGGCGCGACGGGAGCGACGTGCAGCGCATCAACCAGGCCGCCGGCCGGCATGCGGTGCCGGTTGAGGCGGACACGCTGGCGGTCCTCGCCGAGGCGCGCCAGGTCGGCGACTGGACGAACGGCAAGTTCGACATCACGTTTGGCGCGCTGAGCGACATCTGGCGGTTCGACCAGGATCAGGACGATCGCGTGCCCACCGGCGAGGAGATCGCCGCGCGCCTCGGACTGGTCGACTACACGGCGGTACGGGTCGATGAGGCGGACGGCACGGCCTACCTGAGCCGCCCCGGCATGCGGATCCACCTCGGCGGCATCGGGAAGGGCTACGCCGTGGACCGCGCCGCCGCGATCCTGCGCTCGCGCGGGATCGCCAACTTCATGATCCAGGCCGGCGGCGATCTGTACGTGGCGGGG
The DNA here is from genome assembly GCA_963837345.1 of uncultured Acidobacteriota bacterium. Classification (GTDB taxonomy): domain Bacteria; phylum Acidobacteriota; class Vicinamibacteria; order Vicinamibacterales; family CAVVIG01; genus CAWIMX01. The sequence continues at coordinate 605,575 of CAWIMX010000002.1, read as the reverse complement.
CGGCGCGCCGGCCGGCCCTGGCGGCTCGGCATCGCCGACCCGCGCAATCCGGACGGCCCGCCGTTCGGTTCGCTCGACCTGTCGGACTCCACGTTCAGCACGTCGGGCGACTACGAGCGATTCTTCATCAAGGACGGCATCCGGTACCACCACCTGCTCGACCCGGACGAGGGCCGACCGGCGCGAGGGTGCCGCAGCGTCACGATCGTCACCGATCGCGCCGTGCGGGCCGATGCGCTGTCGACGGGCGTGTTCGTTCTCGGACCGGCGGCCGGCCTGGCGCTGGTCGAGCGGCTGCCGGGCGTGGAGGCGGTGATCGTCACCGAGGAGAACGACGTCCTCGTGTCGACGGGACTGCAGGGGCGATTCGTCCTCGCGCACGCCCCGACCGACGGCTACCCCTGATAGCCGTTGGCCGAGAGCTGAATGCGGGTGCCGTCGGGATCCGTGAAGTAGAGCTGATCGCCGCCGCTCGTGCGGTTCGCAGGATTGCGATCGACGCGCGCCGTGAGCCCCTGCGCCTCGAAGCGCGCCGCGATCGCGTCCGGGTCGTAGTCGTCGACGCCGAGGCAGATGTGATTCACCGTGCCCGGATTGGCCAGTTTGTACAGCCCCAGGAAGCTCGTCCCCAGCCCGAGATTGATGCCGCCGTTGCCGGGACGGCTGACGACGGTCAGGCCCAGGAGCTTGCCGTAGAACTCGGCGGATTTCTCGACGTCGGCGACCGCGAGCGACGCGTGATTGAGCGTGGCGCCCTGAGCGACCGTCGTCTGCGCGGACGCCGGCGCGGCGCCCGCGGCGGCGACGAGCGCCGCGAGCGACGCGACGAGCTGGCGGCGGGTCAGGCGCCGCGATTCGTACTGGTCAAGCAGATGGTCGATCGCCCCGCTCATGTGTCACCTCGATGTTCGTGTGCCTCTGGACGCGCCGGCGTGCCACGGGCGGCACTCCGGGCCGACTCTACTCGCCGCCGTGGGAGGGCGTCAACGCGAGTCTTCAGCCGAGCGGCGGGGTCGGGCCCGACTTGACGCGATCGCGGCCGCTCGTCTTCGCATGGTAGAGCGCGGTGTCGGCCGCCTTCAGCAGCTCCATGACGCTGCTGCCGTGTTCCGGCGACGCCACGACGCCGCAGGAGACCCCGACCGGTCCAATGGCCTTGCCGCGGTGACGCACATTGGCGCCACGGACCGCCGACCGGATGTCCTCGGCGCGCGCGAGCGCGTCGGTCAAGGTCGTTTCCGGCAGGATCAGCAGAAACTCGTCGCCGCCGTAGCGACAGGCGAAGTCGCTCGTGCGCAGCCGCGATCGGAACACCTCGCCGAGCGCCCGAAGCAGCTCGTCGCCGGCGTCGTGGCCGAGGGTGTCGTTCACGGCCTTGAACCCGTCGAGATCCATCAGGATCAGGCTGAGGGATCGCTTGGACCGCCACGAGCGGGCCAGCTCGCGCTCCAGCGACTCCTCGAGGTACCAGCGATTGAACAGACCCGTGAGCTGGTCGCGGATCGACTGGCGCTGAAGCCGATCGCGCAGACGCAGGTTGGCGAGCGCCAGGGCGGCCGCGTCGGCGATCGCCTCGACGCGGCGCTGCGCGGCGTCGGTCGTGGGCGCCGGCGCCCCCCCGCTTCCCGGCGGTCGGACGTGCACGTGCAGAATCCCGAGCGGCTCGCCCAGTGCGAGCATCGGCACGCAGAGATACGGCACCCCGGCCGGCCGACCGACGTGCGCGCAGAACAGCCCCGCGTCCTGGTCATCGGCCACCACGTGCGGCCGTCCGCGGCGCAGGGCCCAGCAGTCTTCGGGCGGAAAGGCCGCGTCGCTCGTCGACGCCTCACCCCATGCCGCGATCGGCTCCAGCAGCCCCGCCGCGTCGACGAACAGACAGAGCGCTCCCGACGTGCCGGGCAGCAGCTCGCGCGCGAATCTCGTCGTCACCGCTCCGGCTTCGCTCGTGGTCACGCACGCATGCAGCAGCTCGCTCAGTTCGTTCAGCAGCGAGATCTCGCGGCTCCGGCCCTCCAGCTCGTCGACCCAGCGCCCAAGGCTGGCGTTCGCGGTCTCGATCGCGTCCTGCTCCTTCTTGCGATCCGAGATGTCGCGGATGACCGCCAGCACGGCGGCGTCGCCCGCAAGCGTCACGAACTCGGTCGAACAGAGCCCGACGCGCCGTTGGCCCGATCGCGTGCGAAACGGGATCTCCGCATTCCGCACGGCTATCGGCCCCAGCAGGTCGGGGCCCTGGCGATCGGGCCCGAGCCAGAGGCCCGGATCGTTGACGTCGCGTCCGACGATGTCCTCAGGCGTCAGCTCGGTCATGTGCAGGAAGGCCTCGTTGACTTCCAGCACGCGGCCGTCCGACGGCCTGATGAGCGCGATGGCGTCCGGCGTCGAGCGGAAGAGCCCGGAGAACTTCGCTTCCGACAGCCGGAGCGCCTCTTCGCTCTGGCGCCGGTCGTCGGCGGCCGCCAGCATGCTGCCCACCGTCTGGAGCAGATGCCCGTCCTCGTCGGTGAACGCGGAGCGCCGGTCCGAGTAGACCGCCAGGACGCCGTGCGTGCGGCCGCCGCTGCGGACGGCGACGACGGCGGCGCTCCCGACGCCATGCGATTCGAGACGGCGATCGTGCACGCGATGGTCGCCCGAGATGTCGTAGACGATGATGGGATGATCGGAGGCGAGCGCACGGCCGGCGACGGTGCCGCGGTCGAGCACGAAGTCGCCGCGATCGGGCCCCAGCGTCGGCGTCAATGTCGTGCCGTCGGCGCCGAGCTCCAGGAACTCGCCCCACACGGCCGCCAGCGTGCTCACGACGAAGCGGACCGCCTCTTCGCGCACGCCCTGCGGCTCCGCGCCCGACAGGGCGCGTTGCCCCAGCTCGGCGACTCCGGCTCGCTGCAGGCTCCGCTGCCGGAGCTGCGCTTCGGCCTGGCTGCGCCGGCGATCGGCGCCGTCGAGCGATCGCGCCACGCGGAAGATGACGAGGGAAAAGAACATCACGAACTCGAGCACGAGCAGCGCGGTCGCCGTCGCGGCGTCGTACCAGCCGAGGCGATACCCGCTCAGCGCCACCCATCCGAGCGCAGCCGGCACGACGAGCACCGAGGCGGGAATCGATCGCGCCAGGATGCCGCCGGCCGTGTCGCTCGTCACCACCTGGAGCAGCCCGCGCTCGGGACGCGCGCAGAGCACGGCCGTGCCGGAGAGGAACAGCACGAAGGCTTCCTGAATCGGCACCGGACGCCTGACGTCGCTGCCATAGAGCAGCGACACGCCGTAGAGATACCCGAACAGCACCGCCAGCGAAATGACGATGACGCCGAGGCCGAGGATCTGCGCCGGGCGGAGGCCGCTGCCCAGCTCCCAGTCGATGAGCAGCAGGCTCAGGCCGAGCATGAGAAAGGCCACGGCCGACTGCACCGACAGGAACCGCGCCGCGTTCCACGGCAGATAGGCAAACGGCAGCGGCCCGTCCGGCGTCGACGTCAGCGCGACCAGCGCCAGCGACACGACCACGGCGGCGGCGGTCACGCTGCTCCGGCGCCAGCGTGCGGAGTCTTTCAGATCGCGCAGCCACAGCGACAGGCCGGCGAGCAGGAACATCCACGCGGATCCGACCGAGACCGTGACGGGCTGGCTGAGCGGCGGCAGGACGCGCTCGCTGAGGCGGCCGACGAGCGCCAGCGAGGCCACGAGCACCGTGGCCATCGCGAGCGAGCGCGATACGGCGCGCAGCCGGGCCGGCAAGTCCTCCCCGATCGACGACAGCAGCCGGAGCCGACGGCTCGCGACGGGGCGGCCGGCCGGATCGACCTCGTCCGCCGGCGGCGGAGGCTCAACGAGTCGAAAGCTTCTGGAGGAGCTCCTCATCGCTCAATATCTTGCCGGCGCCCAGCACGACCGAGGAGAACGGGTCCTCGACCAGTTGCACCGGCAAGTTGGTCTCCTGGCGAATTCGCTGATCGAGATGGCGCAGCAGCGCCCCGCCACCGCACAGGGCGATGCCGCGATCGTAGATGTCGGCCGACAGCTCGGGCGGGATCTGATCGAGCGTTTCCCGGACGGCGCGGAGAATGGCGGCCAGAGGCGCGGCGAGGGCCTCTCGCACTTCGGCGTCGGAGACGGTGACCTTGCGGGGCGAGCCGCTCCCGAGATGTCGCCCCTTGACCTCCATCGTCAGCGGCTCGTCCAGCGCGGCCGCCGAGCCGATCTGAATCTTGATGGCTTCGGCCGTCCGTTCGCCGACGAGCAGGTCGTGACATTTCTTGAGGTGCTGAGTAATGGCCTCGTCCATCGCGTCGCCGGCAACGCGCACGGTGCGACCCACGACGACGCCGAACAGCGACGTCACCGCAATCTCGGTCGTCCCGCCTCCGACGTCGATGATCATATTGCCCGCCGCCTGGCCGATCGGCAGGCCCGCGCCCACGGCCGCCGCCATCGGCTCGTCGACGAGGTACACCTCGCTCGCCTTCGCGCGGTAGATGCTGTCCCTGACCGCCCGGCGCTCGACCGGCGTGCCGTCGGTCGGCACCCCGATGACGACGCGGGGGCGCGTCCAGGCGTGGACCTGGCGGTAGGCCTTCTTGATGAAGTGCGTCAGCATCTTCTCGGTGGCGTCGAAATCCGCGATGACGCCGTCCTTCACCGGTCGCACCGGGCGCAGGTGGCCGGGCGTCCGTCCCAGCATCTCGCGCGCTTCGGTGCCGACGGCTTCGACGGCGCCCGATGCCGTGTTGAACGCGATGATGGACGGCTCGTTCAGCACGACGCCGTGGCCGCGCGCGAACACACAGGTGTTGGCCGTGCCGAGATCGATGGCAAGGTGAGAACCGAGGCGGGCTGGCGCCATCGCCCGCCGGCTTCGCAAAGAGCATTCCACGGGGACCGATCCGGCTGGCGGCGGGAACGCCGGGAAAACCGCGCGTCGCGGTTGCGAAACCGTTACTCGACCCGTCTCTGCATTACGCTTCGCGGGCGTCGCACACAATCCTGTCAGTGGCGGCCGCTGGGGCGCGGCACGAATCGAACCTCAGCCGTTCTCGGCATTTACGGTGTGCCGGCGAAATCGCTCCGTCGACGGATGATGATCCAGTGGGGACACTTCTGCTGGTCGGCGTAGAGCCGCTCGCAGTCGTCGCATCGCACGCACTCGGTCTCGACGATCCGGGGACCGCGAATCGCCCCCCACTCGCAGGTCTTCTCGCAGATCCGGCACGTCTTGCACTCGGACCACCGCTTGATCTTGAAGACGGTCAGCCTGGAGAGGAGACCGAGCAGCGCGCCGACGGGACATAGAAAGCGGCAGTAGAGGTTCCGCACGACCAGGGTCGCCGCCAGCAGGACGCCCAGACCGACCCACATGGGGGTCGATCCGAAACGCCCGAACATCCAGAACGGCTCGACATAGCGATAGATGGTCAGGTCGCGCGTCGCCAGGAAGTACAGGACGACGCCGCCCAGGAGCGCGAACTTCACGGTCGACGCCCGGTGCTCGAGCCACTCGGGCGGCTCGCGCCGCCATGCGCGGGGCACGACGGCGTCCATCAGCTGCGTCAAGGCCCCGAAGGCGCAGATACGGCCGCAATAGAGCCGGCCCCAGAGCACCGTCGACACGAGCACGAAGCCGCCCAGCAGATAGTAGGACAGGCTGTACTTGACCGCCGGCAGGTTCCAGTCGAGCACGCCGAAGATGTCGACGACGGAAATCAGGTGACTCTTGGCGAACCCCATGTAGAGCACCGACCCGATCAGCGCCGCGTACTTGAGGCGAACACTCTTCCGGGAGAAGCTGACCATGGCGAGTGCGAGGAAGATGCCGAGCACGGCCAGGTCGAGCGCCTGCGGGCGAAGGATGCTGGACCAGGTGTCCGCCGGCGCCTCGTCGAAGCGCCACGGGTCTTGCGCGGCCAGCGCGAAGACCGCGAGGAAGCCGGCGGTCATGGCCGTTTCACGGCGCTCGGATCGAGCAGAGCGCGGGCCACGAGCCGCGAGCTGTCGCGGATCGCGCGCGCGGCGCTGTTCACGCTCAGTGAGGCTCGCGAGACGGCGTCCACGTCCCCCCCGACGCGGAAGGGATCGAAGATGGTTTTCCCCGCGAACTGGTCCGCGAATTTCTGCGGCTCGACGGAGAAGTAGCCGTACGGCTCCGAGTGATAGTCGACCACGACGCCGGTGATCATGCCGGTGAGGTCGAGACCGACGAGAATGTGAATCGGGCCGTGGTATCCGTGTTCGTTCGGCACGAGATCGGTCGTCCAGAAGGCGTACCCGATGGGCCTGGCGCCGGGGTGGGTCTTGGGGTCGACGGCGAACGCCGAGAAATGCAGGGGATCGCCTTCGAGGGGTGAGAACGCCACGGCCTTCGGAAAGAGCTTTTTCAGGTGATCGCTCGGATCCGGGTTGGTGTAGATCCGCCCGGCGGCGGCCAGGCCGACCGTGGCCGCGAGCACGGCGAGCAGGACGCGTCTGGCCACCTCAGTATCCGAGCTGGAGCATGCCGCTCGTGTGCCCGTCGACGGTGCCGGCCTCGAGCCACTCGAGCGAGGCGCGGAACAGCCGGCGATGGTTCATTTCCCACATCGCGTTGTGCGAGGAGCACGCCAGATCGACGAAGACCTTGTCGGCGGCGCCGAGGTCCTCGTAGAGATCGCGCACGCGGGCTGGCGGCACCTGGCCGTCGTGCACGCCGGACACGACGAGCGTCGGAATCATCGTCTTGGCCACGAGGGCCGGAGTCCAGCCCCACGTCGTGGTGCCCGGGGCGCGGCGCACGCCCGGTCCCCACGTGGCGCCGACCGGATCGCTCGCGAGCATCTCGGACCATACCGCGTCGGCCGCGGCCGGCTCGTACTGGTCGGCGCACCCCACCTGCCGGTCCCAGTTGTCGACGAAGTCCTCGCGCGACTGCTTGCTCATCGCGGTGCCGTCGGCGGGCAGGGGCGGCGGGGCGGCGCGCGCGTTGCGGTTGTAGGCGGGCGCCAGCAGGACCAGCCGCGCCACCTTGTCGGGATGCTGTCCGGCGTACCCGCCGGCGCGCGGACCGCCGAGCGACCAGGCGACGAGGCTCACCTGGTCGACCCCGCGAAGCGCGCGGAGGTAATCGACGACCGCGTCGATGTCGGCCCAGTCCGATGCGATGGTCGTGAGCTGATGCGGATAGCTCGGCGGGCACGGCGCGGGGATCAGGCTGGGCACGAAATCGGCCTGCGCCTGTTTCGCCACATTGCAGGGATCGTTCATGACGGCCGGCCGGGTCGACCGGCCGTAGCCTTCGGTGTCCATGGCGAACACGTCGTACCCGGCCTCGGCGAGAAAGGCCATCCAGCTGTAGTCGGCGTACGGCACGTCGAAGGCGACTTCGGCGGGGGTGCCGGCACCGTGGACGAACAGCACCACGCCCTTCCCGCGGGCGGCGCCCCGCAGCCCCGGGCCGGGCAGCACGCGCTCGCGCACGTAGATCTGCGACACCTGACCGGCAATCGCGGGCACGATCGACTTCACGCGCACGTAGTGGTCGATCACCACCGTACCGCCGTCGGCCGCGACGACGAGGGAGAGCCCGCTCAGAAAGGTGGCGACGAGGATTCCGGACGCAAGCTGGCGCATGCCCGACCTCCGTGTGGTCGCCACGATACGCGCGCCGATGGGCCTCTGTCCAGTCGGCCGCTCGGAGCGTCGCGCCCGGCCGAATCGGGGGGACGGGCGTCTATACCAGAGCTCGGTCGCTCGAACGAGCCGGGCCGTGCGGATAAGATTGGACGAGCAAGGAGGTCCGCATTGATGAGAGAACTTCGCCTCGGCCGCCTGGCGGCCACGCTCGCTGCCGCCGCTCTCGTCGCGCTCCCCGCGCGCGCGCGGGCGCAGGCCGACAAACCCCCGTCCAACGATGTGCCCAACCCCTACCGCACGGTGACCGGCTGGGCGCACCTGCCCGACGGCCGCAAATGGGGATCGACGGCGGGCGTGGACATCGCCCCGGACGGCAGCCTCTGGGCCATCGACCGTTGCGGCGGCAACAGCTGCGCCGAGTCGCCGCTCGACCCCGTGCTGCACTTCGACGCGAACGGGACCGTGCTGGCGCATTTCGGTGCGAACCTCTTCGTGCAGCCGCACGGCCTGCACGTCGACCGCGAGGGCAACGTGTGGGTGACCGACCCGCAAGGCGGCAACGGGAAGGGCTACACGGTCGTCAAGTTCAGCCCGGAGGGCAAGGTGCTCCTCACGCTCGGCAAACCCGGCGCGCAGGGCAATCCGCCCGAGGCGCTCGGCGCGCCCTCCGACGTCATCGTGGCGCCCAACGGCGACATCATCGTGGCCGACGGGCACTCGGGCTGCAACTGCGACAACCGCCTCGTCATCTACGACAAGACCGGCACGTTCCAGAAGATCGTCGGCAAGACGGGCACGGGTCCGGGCGAGTTCGACGGTCCGCACGCGCTCGAGTTCGACTCGCAGGGCCGCCTGTTCGTCGGCGACCGTACGAACAACCGCGTCCAGATCTTCGACCGCAACCTGAATTTCGTCGCCCAGATGCATCAGTTCGGGCGGCCCAGCGGGCTGTTCATCGACGCGAACGACGTGCTGTATGTCGCCGACTCGGAGTCGCGCGATGAAGACGGCTACGGGCACAACCCGGGGGTGCACCGCGGCATCCGGATCGGCAGCGCGCGCACCGGCGAGGTGACCGCGTTCATTCCCGATCCCGACCCGAAGGGCGGCTCGAGCGCGGCGGAGGGCGTCGCGGCCGACGCGCAGGGCAACATCTACGGGGCGGAAGTCGGGCCCCGCGATCTCAAGCGGTACGTCAAGCGGTGATCGAATCCGAGGGCGAGGTCCTCTGGACCTCGCCCGCCTGTTCCAAGGAGACAGGCCGAACGGAAGGAGGAGAGCGATGAAGAGGCGCAAGGTTGGAGGGCTGGTGTGTTCTCTCGGTCCTGAGCGGTGCGCTGCCGGCGTTCGCTCAGGCCTACAGCCCGCAAGTGACGATGACGGTGACGCCGCCATCCGGGCAGGCGCAGACCCTGACGACGCATGAAAGCGGAACCGCCACGCTCGACGTGAACGGGGTGACGTACGGCTTCCGCCCGACCATGCTCGACGATCAGGGCACGCGAGACATCATCACGGTGTTCAAGATGCCGACGGCGACGACGAGCACGACCGTGCTGGGCGACGTCGAGGTCAAGCTGGGCGCGGCGCCCATGGCCACGAAAACGACGCCGGCGTTCCGCGTCGCGGTGACAAAGATCGACAAGTCTCACAAGATGTAACGCGTTCGGCGTCCGGACTGCTTTGAACTCAAACAAATAAGGCTTCCGGGCGCCGGCACGCCCTGCTAAAATCGCTCGGATGGTCCTGCTGCTGGCCCTGGCCATGCTGGCCTCGATACCGGCGCTCGCCCACGCCCAGACGCCGGCCGTGCCGGCCCCCCCTCCCAGCGTCACCGCGACCCGTGCGCCGGCGGCGCCGGCGGTGGACGGGCGGCTCGACGATCCCGTCTGGCGATCGGCGATCAAGATCCGGCGGTTCGTGCAGCAGCGTCCGCTCGAAGGCGCGCCCGCCACGGAACAGACCGAAGTCGCGATCGCGTACGACAACCAGAATCTCTACTTCGGCATCTACGCACACTACGAGGACGTCGCGATCCTTCGCGCCAACCGCGTCGATCGCGATCAGGCCGGGCGCGACGACCGGGTGACGCTCTATTTCGATCCGTTTCTCGACCGGCAGCGGGCGTACGTGTTCTCGGTGAACGCCTACGGCGTGCAGGGCGACGCCATCATGGGCGGCGGCGGCCCGGGCGGTCGTGGTGGCGGCGGGGGCCGCGGGGGCGGGCCCGACGGCGACTCCTCGTGGGATGCCCTCTTCACTTCGGCCGCACGCCTGGTCGACGACGGCTGGACGGCAGAGCTGGCCATCCCGTTCAAGAGCCTGCGGTATCCGTCGCTCCGATCCGGCGAGAGCGGCATCTGGGGGTTCCAGGTCCGGCGCGACATCGAAGGCAAGAACGAAAGCGTCGTCTGGGCGCCCATCTCGCGCGACATCTCCGGCTTTCTGCGTCAGATGGGCACGCTCGACGGCCTGACGAATCTCTCGACGAGCCGCAATCTCGAGTTCCTGCCCACCTTCACCGCCATTCGGCCGTCGGCGCTCGACCCCGACACCGGCATCTACGCCGCGGTCGACGCGAGGCCCCAGGCAGGCCTCAACGTGAAGTACGGGATTACGTCGAATCTGACTGCCGACCTCACCGTGAACCCCGACTTCTCGCAGATCGAGTCGGACCAGCAGCAGATCGAGGTGAACCAGCGCTTCCCGGTGTTCTATCCCGAGCTTCGGCCGTTCTTCCTCGAAGGCCAGGAGATCTTCAACATCCAGGGTCCGGTGAACTTCACCCATACGCGGACGATCGTCGATCCGCGATTCGGCGCGAAATTGACAGGCAAGGTCGGCAAGACGACCCTCGGGCTGCTCTATGCGGACGACGAGGCGCCCGGGCATGTCGACGAGGTCACGGATCCGGCGTACGGGCAATCGGCGCAGGCATTCGTCGGTCGCGTCCGCTACGACCTCTACTCGGAATCGTACGTCGGCGCGCTCGCCACCGACCGCGAGTTCGTGGGCCGCTACAGCCGCCTCGGCGGGTTCGACACGCGCCTGCGCATCGGGACGAACTACCGGCTCACGGCGACGGCGATCGCCACGGATCGGATCGACGCGGATGGCGTGCGTCGGACCGGGCCGCTCGTCGATCTCGGCTTCCGGAAAGACGGCCGCAATCTCAGCTGGGACGTCGGACACTTCGAGATCGATCCCGATTTCGGCACGGATCTGGGCTTCGTGCGGCGCACGGACGTGCGGCAGACCGACGCGAACGTCAGCTACCGCTGGTGGCCCGAGGGGACGGTCACGAACTGGGGTCCGCGCCTCAGGTATTCGCGCAACTATGGCTTCGACGGCGTCCTGCAGGACGAGCAGTTCGGGCTCAACGCGAACGTGCAGTTCGCGCAAAGCGTCAGCGTGAACGGCGGCGTCGACCGCAACATGGAGCGGTACGGCGGCATCGACTTCTGGAAGTGGCGGTACTCGTTCGGCGGCAACGTGAATACGAGCCGCCGGATCTCGTTCGGCGGCTTCATGAACCTCGGCGATCAGATCCGGTTCATCGACGATCCCTTCCTCGGCCGCGGCACCAACGTGAACGCCTCGATGACGCTGCGCCCGTTCTCGCGGCTCCAGTCGGATCTCGAACCTGAGCACCAGCCGCCTCGTCGACCCCCGCAACGGCTCGACGGCTTTCGACGTGAAGGTGTTCCGCGCCCAGACCACGTATCAGTTCACGACCCGCCTGCTGGTGCGCAACATCACCGAGTACGACACCGACGACCACACCATCGCGGTGAACCTGCTCGGCACCTACCGGGTCAACGCGGGCACGGCGTTCTACGTCGGGTACGACGACCACTACCAGCAGGGGCTGGCCATCGACGCGTCGCGGTTTCCCACCTCCGCGTACCGGCGCACGAATCGTGCGTTTTTCACGAAGCTGCAGTATCTGTTTCGGGAGTAGCCGGCCCCGGCCTGGCGCTTGCGCGCGCTCGCGGGACGGTCTACTCTACCGGCACCGTCCCACGCCGGTGGCGACGTTCGCCGTGTGATCAAACGTGCCGGGAGGCCCCCGGCCGAGGAGGAGTGCGATGTCGGCAAGTCGCGTGAAACTCACGCTTTGGGCGGCGAGCGTCGCCGTTCTGGCGGTGATGGGCTGGCAGGTGCAGGCCCAGAACGCCATGGCGCCCGTCAACGACGCCCCGAACCCGTACCAGACGATTGCGAATTACTTCAAGCTGCCTGCCGGGCGCAGCTGGGGCTCGACGAGCGCCGTCGACATCGACAAGGACGGCCGCTCCATCTGGGTCGCCGAACGGTGCGGGGGCAACAGCTGCTACGACCGCGCGGCAGGCACCATGTCCCCGCTCGATCCCGTGCTGCACTTCGACGCCAACGGCAACCTGATCAAGAGCTTCGGCGCCGGGATGATCATCTTCGCCCACGGCATCGACGTGGATCCCGACGGGAACATCTGGGTCACCGACGGCCAGGACAACGCGCCGCCGCAGGGCCGCGGCGCCCGCGCCGGCGGCGCGGGTCGCGCGGCAGGGCCGCCCCCGGCCCCGCAGGTCCCGGCGCCGGGCGCCACGAAGGGCCACCAGGTGTTCAAGTTCAGCCCGAACGGCGACGTGCTCATGACGATCGGCAAACCCGGCGGCGCCGCGCCCCCCGAGTGCTGTTTCCAGCCGAATGACGTGTTCGTCGCGCCCAACGGCGACATCTTCGTCTCTGAGGGCCATTCGAGCTCGCCCGGCAGCATCGGCATGGTGTTCAAGTTCGACAAGACGGGCAAACTGCTGAAAACGTGGGGATCCTTCGGCAGCGGCCCCGGCCAGTTCGACCAGCCCCACGCGCTGGCGATGGACTCGAAAGGCCTGCTCTACATCGGCGACCGCAACAACAACCGGATCCAGGTGTTCGACCAGAACGGCACCTTCATCCGCCAGTACGCGCAGTGGAGCCGTCCGAGCGGCATCTTCATCAAGGACGACATCCTGTACTCGGCCGACTCCGAGTCGGTATCGGTGTCGCGAAACCACGACGGATGGAAGCGCGGCATCCGGATGGGCAACATCAGCGACGGCAAGATCTTCGCCTTCATCCCCGATCCCGACGAAGACGCGCGCGGCACGAGCGCCGCGGAAGGCGTGGCCATCGACGCCGCCGGGAACATCTACGGCGCGGAGGTCGGGCCCAAGGCCGTGAAGAAGTACGTGAAGAAGTAGCGTCGCGGGAGGCGGGTGCGCCAGTCGCGGCCGCCTCCCCGATCCTCAAGCCAGCCGGCGGACCCGGACGACCGCGAGCACCCCCACCAGCGCCAGCGCACAGACCGTGATCGCGGACGTCGCCATGAAGGCCGCGTAAGCTCGGCGCCCCATCAGATCGAACAGCCCAGCGCCCATCACCACGATCGCCACCCATCCGGCGATCTGCGGCGCCCGCGGAAGATCCCTGGACCGATCGAAGAACAGGAGCACCGCGGGCGTCGCCGCGAGCAGGCCATAGTCCCACCCCTGTGGCGAGATCAACGGCACCAGCGTCAAAAGCACCGCCATGTCGAGATATTCCGGGCGCGTCAGGCCACGTCCCCACCGCACGAGGACCGCGACGATCAGCAGCAGCACCACGATGGTCGCAGCGGCGAGCGCCGTCGCGGCAGGGCCGGTCCCCAGCCACTTCGCATACATCGCCCACACCGAGACGTTGTCCTGATTGAGCAGGTTCGGGGCCGTGGTGTCCGTCACGGTCGCCACCCAGCCGCCGAACTGCGCGACGTTGCCTCCCGGGCCGTACAGCACCGAGGGCAGCAGGAGCGCCGCGGCGACGAATGCCGCCGCCGCCGCGAACGCCGCGGGCCGCCGCGCCCAGAGCCAGTAGGGCAGGAACAGCAGCGCGTACGGCTTCACGACGACCGCCCCCGCCAGCCACGCGCCTGCGCGCGTCGGGTGCGTCCGCCATAGACTCCCGAAGGCGGCCACCACGAACAGCGTCATCGCGGCGTTGCACTGACCGAGATTGAGCTCGTGCAGATAGAACTTGGCCATGGCGAGCGTGGTCAGCAGAGCGAGCACCCACGGCCGCGTTCGGCGGTCGGGCACCAGCCTCAGACTTGCGGTGACGAGGCCGGCCAGCGCCGCGACCGAGAGGAAGAACCAGACGGTCTTGGCCGCCGTGAGCGGCAGCAGGGCGAGCGGAGCCGCCGCCACGGCGAACACCGGCAGGTACTTGTTCTGGAAATGTCCGTCCTCGGGACGATAGAGCGGCTCGGCGTGGAGCGCCCGGGCGCCGAAGCGATAGTACCCCTCGAAGTCGGGCATCTCGCTGACGATGCGCGGTGCGGCGGCGCCAGCAGCCACGAAGAGGACCGCGGCCAGCCAGAGTCCCGGAGCGCGGCGCGTGCTCGTCACGACCGGTATTATGCCGCGGGCGTACAGCAGCCGAGCGGGACGCCTTCCGGCACCCCGCTCGGTTCGAGGCGGCCCGCCGCGGCTACTTCAACTCAGGATTCACGTAGCCCGACGGCAGCACCTTCTTCTGATCCGGACGCACGCTCAGGTAGTCCACGTGGTCGGCGATCTCGGTCCAGCCGTGCGGCACGCCGGCCGGAATCACGATGACGTCGCCGGTCTTCACCACGCGCTTCACGGCGTTGCCGACGATCTGGCCGCTGCAGGACGGTCCGTTGAGGATCTTGGTGACCTCGCTGTCAGGCCCTGAGCGCGCGCCGTTCATGATCTCCCCGCCCGTGACGAGGGTCCCGGTGCCGGACACGATGTAGTAGGTCTCGGTGGTGTCGTCGTGCGCGATGCCGCTCGCGCCGGCCGGCGTGCCCGACGAGACGCCGCACCGCTCGGGCGCCGGCGCGTTGCCTCGCGCCCCACCGGCGCGCGCGCCCTGGGCCCCGCCTCGCGCGGCCGCGCCCCGTGCGGCCCCGCCGGTCGCGCCGCGATGAATGATGCCAATGGCCAGGTTGTAGGTGCCCATGTCGATCACCCGGATCTGGCGATCGGTGCCGGGCAGCTTGTTGATCTGCTGGATCTGTTCCGACGTGATGTCGATGGCTTCCTTCGGCGGTGCCTGCGCGATCGCCACCTCCGGCGCAAGCGCTACCGCTGCGGCCACCAGTCCCCACATGCCCCTTGTCATGGCGTCTGTCCTCCTCTATTCCTTATTACTCGCGGGGCCCCACCCCCGCTCGTTGCCGTCGCTTTCGCTCCGGATCCTGGGTCCCTCGCCTCTCTGCTCAGTCGGCGACTTTCCTACGGGGCCCTGCCCGGTCGATGTCGTCACATCCGCTCCGGATCCTGGGTCCCTCGCCTCTCTGCTCAGTCGGCGACTTCCTACGGGGCCCTGCCCGGTCGATGTCGTCACATCCGCTCCGGATCCTGGGTCCCTCGCCTCTCTGCTCAGTCGGCGACTTTCCCACGGGGCCCTGCCCGTTCGGTGTCGTCGCGTCCGCTCCGGATCCTGGGTCCCTCGCCTCTCTGCTCAGTCGGCGACTTCCCACGGGGCCCTGCCCGTTCGGTGTCGTCGCGTCCGCTCCGGATCCTGGGTCCCTCGCCTCTCTGCTCAGTCGGCGACTTCCCACGGGGCCTTGCCCGTTCGGGGTCGTCGCGTCCGCTCCGGATCCTGGGTCCCTCGCCTCTCTGCTCAGTCGGCGACTTTCCTACGGGGCCCTGCCCGGTCGATGTCGTCACATCCGCTCCGGATCCTGGGTCCCTCGCTTCTCTGCTCAGTCGGCGACTTTCCCACGGGGCCTTGCCCGTTCGGGGTCGTCGCGTCCGCTCCGGATCCTGGGTCCCTCGCCTCTCTGCTCAGTCGGCCACTTTCCCACGGGGCCCTGCCCGTTCGGGGTCGTCGCGTCCGCTCCGGATCCTGAGTCCCTCGCCTCTCTGCTCAGTCGGCAACCTTCCCACGGCGCCACCGTTCGGTCGGAGCCGTCGCCCGGATCCTGGAATCGGCCGGTACTATAACGCGTTTCGCACGGCGGGCGGCCCGACCTGTACAATCGAAAGAGCTCATGCGCGTGCGCCTTCTGCTCTTGCTCCTCGCCCTGTGCGCGTCCTGCAGCGCGCCTCCTCCACCGGCCGGCGAGACTATCGTCTGGGACCGTCTTGGCGCCTGGTCAGGCCACGGCAACATGCAGACCGAGTCGTTCCTCGGCGAGATCGGCGCCCTGCGGCTGCGCTGGGAGACCCGGAACCCTGCGACGCCTGGCGGCGGCACGTTTCATCTGACCGTCCACAGCGCCGTCAGCGGGCGGACCATGGCCGACGCCGTGCAGGCGACCGGCGCCGGATCGGGCACGGCCTTCGTGAGCGACGACCCTCACATGTTCTACCTGGTGATCGATGCGAAGGACCTCGAATGGTCCGTCGTCGTCGAGGAGCCGGTGTCGCGCCGGACCGCCGCAAGGGAATAGCCGCGGCGGCGGCCGTTCTCAAAAGAGGAACAGGCGGTTGATCTTGGCGACGACGGCACGGTTCTTGAGGCCCGGATACCCCCGCATCGTCGTGTCGCGCTCGTCTGTGTACACGAGGAACACTTCGCTGCCCGGGCGGTACTCCCAGCGGAAGCGGAGATTGGTGCTGAGGGTACTGCCACTGGAGTTGTACTGGAGCAGCCCGCTCAGAAACGCGCGGGGGGTGATCGTGTAGGTGACGCGGTTCGACACGAGCCTGGTGGTGAACCGCCCCTCGGGCAGCACGATGCGGTTGACCGAAGCGCCCGGCTCCAGGGAGAGTTGCGGCGACAGTTCGATTCGCCCGCCGCTGTAGCCGATCGACGCCAGACGCCCGTCGTAGAACTGGCCGGCCGACATCGACACGCTGCCC
This sequence comes from uncultured Acidobacteriota bacterium, assembly GCA_963837345.1. Taxonomy (GTDB): domain Bacteria; phylum Acidobacteriota; class Vicinamibacteria; order Vicinamibacterales; family CAVVIG01; genus CAWIMX01. The sequence continues at coordinate 589,136 of CAWIMX010000002.1, read as the reverse complement.
GCGACACGGTGCTGATTGCCTCTCGACCATCCGACGGATGCCTCGCCGAAGCCGTAGCCGCCCACTGGAATCGCCACGCCGGGCGCGATCGCAAAGGGCCGGTCGAGGAACTCGAAGCTGCGACTGGTGCTGGCCGTCAGCCGATCGCTGTTCTGGAGCTCGACCGTGAAGGACGCCGACGCGTCCCGCGATTCGAGGCGGCCGACGCCATCGGTGAGATAGTCGTAGGACGCCGTACACGAACCGGCGGACCCTCGGAAAGCGGCGCGGCCGCGGGCTGAACCGCAACGACGCCGCATTGCTCTTGAAGTCGCTGCGGCGCAGAAAGCCGACATCGGGACGGAAGTCGGCGCCGACCGACAGGCGCTCGAGCCCCAGACCGTACCGATCGCCGTTGTAGCTCACCTGCGTGCGATAGCTCGTGTCGTCGCTGCCGCCGTCGGGCACGGCCGCCCGCGCCAGATAGGCGTTGATCGTCCAGTTGTCGTAGAAGCCGAAAACGGCGTCGGCTCCGTAGGCCTGGCTCGATCCCGGGGCCGTCGACGAGACCGACCGGCTCGTGAACAGCGCCCCGACGCTGCTTCGCCGCATGACGTCCCGCTTCACCCGCAGCACCGAGAAGTTCGTGGCGAGCGAACCCGACAGGACATCGTCGCCGCTGCGCACGTCGAGCAGGCCGACGGTGGTGCGTCCGACCTTGCCGGTCAGCCGCCCGCCCGCGTCGATCGGGACCGCGCGGCTGCCGGCGAGGCCGATGCGCCGGCTGAAGAACAGCAGCGGGACGTTGCCGCGCGCCGTTCGATCCCGCGCCGCCGAAATCGAAGATCCCCTGTCCTTCGAGGAAGAACTCGCGCTTCTCGGGGAAGAACAGGCTGAACCGGGTCAGATTCACCTGCTGCTCGTCGACTTCGACCTGCGCGAAGTCGGTGTTGTAGGTGAAGTCGGCGGTCAGGTTCTGCGTCACGCCGTATTTGACGTCGAAGCCGGCGTCGCCGGTTCCGTCGCCTGTGATCGCGGGCACGGCGCGGCGGTCGGTCGTGAGGCTCGAAATGGCGTACGGTTTCACCTCGATGTTGCGGCTGCCTGGCGGCGCGTCCAGGCCGACGAGCGTCGCGCCGAGCGAGATCTGAAAGATGACGCTGCCGGTGTTCGGCGGCATCCGGGTGACGAACGATTCCTCGTTCTTCCAGCGCACCGTGCGGCGGATATTGACGCCCCAGATCTGCGATCGGCCCGGCTTGTAGCGAAGCGACCGGAACGGGATCGCCATTTCGGCGGTCCAGCCGCCGTCGAAGCGGCCCGTCTTCCGATCCCAGACGGGATTCCATTCGATGTTGCCGGGCGGCCGCTCGTTGGTGACCGTGGCGTCGTAGATCCCGCCGATCGGCGAGATCTCGAAGAGGAACGCGTTGCGACGATCGTAGAAGGTATCGAAGTAGATTGCGAAATTCTCGTTCCGCACGACGTTCATGCTGTCGCGCCGCATCTCGTTCGCCACCCAGCGCGATTCGGGCTGCGAGTCATAGCAGCGCGCCGCCACGTACAGCGTGTCGTCGTCGAAGAAGATCCAGGCCTGGGTCGGTTCGGTCGCGGGCTGGCCACCGTTCGGCTCGGTTTGCACGAAGTCGCCAATCGGCGGCACCTCGGCGTACACGGCTTCATCGAGCTCGCCGTCGATGCGAATGCGATCGGTGATGCGCACGGCGCGGATCGTGACGCGCCCCTGGGCGTCGCGCGCAACGACGGCGGGCGACTCCGGCGGGGCTGGTCCGTTGATCGGCACGCCGTCCACGACCACGGGTTGTCCGATCGGCTCGGCGACGGCCGCGTCCGTACGATCCTGCGCGGCAACCAGTCCGCCCGCCGCCAGGACCAGCGACACGACGGCGAGACTGGCCCACGACGGCGCGGCCGCCCGGTTTCCCCTTTTGCACATCGCGGCACCCAACGACACGGATTCGGCGGCATCCATCATTGGCCGGAGCATACTGAGCCGGTTACTATGATCACAAGCGGAAGTCATCGATATGCCGAGAAGGTCTTCGCCGCGCGCGGCGGCGATCGCCGCCGCGATCGCCCTCGCCGCCACCGGCTGTTCGTCTGACGCGCCAAAACCGGCCGCTCCCGCCGCCCCGCCGGCCCGCGCCGGCGCTCCGGCCGCGCCGGCGGCCGGCAGCCGGGGCGCGGCCCTGCCTGCACTGCCCGATCTCCCGACACAGTCGTTCGTGGAAGTCGCCGTGCCGGGCGGCACGACGCTCGAGATTGCGCTCAGCACGCCGCTCGCGTCGAATCGAAGCCGGATCGAGGATCCCGTGCGCGCCAGCGTGACGGCCGACGTGCAGGTTCGGGGGAAGACGGCGATCCCCAAGGGCACGGCGGTGACCGGCACCGTGCTCGAGGTGAACGCGGCGTCGCGAAGCCGCGAACCCGCGACGATCGCGTTCCGCCTGCTCGAGCTGCACCCCTACGACGCGGCCGTCCGCATCCGGACCGATCGGATGGCGCGCACGGCCGATGCGCCGGGCACGGAGCTCACCCTGCCGGCCGGCACCACGTTCCAGATCACACTGGACGACGCGATTCGGGTGCAGGTGCCCACCAGGTAACACGTCGCAGCGCGTCGGGTCAGCGCGTGCCTTCGAGGACGCGCTCGAGGTTCTCGCGCGCACCGGCATGGTCCGGGGCGAGCCGAAGCGCTTCCCGGAATTCGGCGACGGCGTCGGTCAGGTGTCCCTGCGAGGCGAGACCGGCCCCGAGGTTGTTGTGGGCCTGCGCCGAGTTCGGATTGATCCGGACCGCCGTCCGGAACTGCGCGATGGCCTGATCCAGCTCGCCGCGCGACGCCAGGACTTCGCCGAGGTTCGTGTACGCTTCTGCGAACCGCGGTTCGAGACGTATGGCTTCGCGATACTGGCGGAGCGCCTCGTCCAGATCCCCACGCGTCCGCAGCGCGTTCCCGAGATTGTAGTGGGCATCCGCAAAATCCGGCTCGACGAGGATCGCCTGCCGATACTGCGCGATGGCCTCGTCGACACGGCCCTGGTCGACGAGCACGACCCCAAGGTTGTTGCGTGCCGCCGCCTGGTTCGGATCCCGCTCAAGCGCCAGGCGGTACTGACCGACTGCCTCGACTGCACGCCCTGCGTCTCGCAGCACGTTACCCAGTTCGTAGGTACACGCCCGCATCATCTGGATAGTGCTGCAGGATGTGGCGATAGTAGGCCGTCTTCAGGAGCAGCGCGTCGGCGTCGGTGTGGGGCTGCAGCTGAAGCTGCAAGTGCGCCATCTCGTCCGTGGATCGAGGTCCGGCCGTGACGCGCCTGGGCGGATCGTTCGGATTCCGCACGTTGTCGGCGGAATTATCGTAGCCGATCCGCATGGTGAGGACGGTACCTTTGGGCAGCCGGACCGGGTGCTCGTATCGATAGACGTCCTGCCACTTGAAATCCCAATTGTCGATCCGGATCAGCCACTGCTCGGTCCGATCGGGGAGCCGCGCCAGGCCCTCGATTGTCTTCGCCAGAAAGTGCGCGTGCGGGTAGACGGCATACACGTCCACGTCCACGGGCAACTCGAAGCGATCAGTCACCACAAATCGTCGTTCACCGGCGGGGATGTCGATCGCGTAGTCGCCATCGAGCCTCATGAGGTACATCGGCGGGCCCGTGGGAGGCCGCGACGCGAAGTACAGCCCGACGGCCGGTTCCACGACTTCCGTCTTGCCAGTCGGCAGCATGTGAAGCTGCAGGACCACGTCGGTGCCCACGTCGAGCCGCCACGCCTGACCCGGGATACCAGGAAACGGCTGCATGCCAGGTGTCCACCCGAGGAGATGTCCGTCAGGCGCCACCGCGTCGCCCATGTCCATGCCGGCGAAACCGGGCTCGGCATCGCTCGTATCGCGACGGCGCGACGACGGCGTCGCGTCAACGGCCATGAGCGCGTGGTGCACGAATCGGGCGTTTCCCGGATGCAGTTCAACGGTCCTGACGTAGCGCGTGCCCGGCACCGGAATCGGGATCACGAAATTGCGCCAGACATCCGGTCCATCGGCTCTCAAGGTGAATGGCCGGGGCAAGCGGACAATCAGATCGGGCTCGCCGAGCTGCCACCCTTCGGGAAAAGACGGCGGCGGCCGGAGGTCGGCCGCGTCTCCTTCGACCGCGCCATCCTCGTCCCAGCGCCGGATCGTCTCGATCTCAGCGTCGCTCAATCGGCGTTCGCCGGCGAATTCACCGTAGCCGTGCACGGGCAGCCACGGCGGCATGAAGCGCCGAGCGGTCGCGGCCACGATGTCCCGGGCCCGCGATCGCACCTCGGGGTAGGTGAGCACGCTGAACGGCGCCAGTTGGCCGGGACGATGACACGGGGCGCAGTGCTCAAACAGGATGGGCGCGACATCGCGCGTGAACGTCACGGAGCGATCGGTGGCTCGCTGGGCCGTGCCGGACCGCACGTCACCGCGGCAGCCCGCAACCGCCGCAGTCACGAGAGACAGAGCGGCCATCATGCAGATGTGACGCATGGTCGGCACGACGCCGCCGATCATACGCCCGTTGGAAGGTCGAGGAGCGCTCAGAGAGTTCGGCCGAGGGAGCGCTTCCCTCGGCCGAGGGATGTGCCTACCGTCTACCAGCTGACCTGGGCGGCCACTCGCGGCAGCCGGCCCTGCAGGATCGTGTTCGGGAAGCCGAGACTCGGCCCGTACGTCTGCGTTTCCGTCGTCACCACCGCCGAGTTCAGCAGGTTGTACAGATCGGCCTGAAGACTGAACTGGTAATGGCCGGTCCGGAAATTCTTCTTGACCGAGAAGTCGACCTGATTCCAGCGGGGCAGGTAGCGCGTCCCGGGCGCCGTCAGCCGCACATTGGTCGTCTGCGTCCGCTTGCCGCCCGGAAACACCGATGCCGGCACGTTCCACACCACCTGCGACTCGTTCCCGGCAAAGCTCGTCACCGTGCCGCTCAGCACCACGCCGTAGACCACGGGCAGCGTCCCGGCAAACTTGAAGTCGTGCCGGAACGGGATGTCCAGTTGCCGCTCGTCACAGAACCGCCCGCCCTTGAGGAACGTGATGGAGTAGAAGAGATCGGCGAAGTTCTCGCCGTTCGGGTTCTCTGCGTCGCAGGTGTTCTCGACGTTCCGGCTGGCGCTCCAGCCGCCGAACACGGTCGACCCGTTCGGCAGCCGGCTGTTGAAGCTCAGCTCCAGGTCGTTCGAGATGTGTGTGTTCCGACTCGAGTTGTAGTCGACGATCTCCACCTGCCCCCGCTTGGCCGGGTCGAGGTTGTAGATCGTGAGCGTCTCGCCATTCCCGATCGGGTTGGCCACCTGGAACGTCGCGTAGTCGCGCTGCGGGTCGAGCAGCACGTTGTCCGCGGCAATCAGCCGATAGTACTTCCGCCGGTACCACGCCCCGGTGATCGAGACGTTCGGCAGCAGTTGATGCTGCACGGCGGCGCTCACTTCCACGTTGTACGGGCGCTTGATGCCGTCGGCCGGCCGGATGTTCGCCGCCTTCCCGAACCCCAGGTTGTTGGACGGCCCGATCTCGTTGTCCTGCACGATGTCGTCGTGATATGTCGACCCGCCGATCTGCGCCGGATCACATGTCGATGTCGCCTCGAGCAGCACGCAGTCGAACCAGTCGCGCGTGTCGGTGCTCGTCCCGCGCAGCGGGTTGTAGCGCTTGGCGAAGCTCCCCGCATACGGCCGCACGTATTTGTTGACCGCGAACTTCAGCGCCGTCCGTCCGGTGCCGAACACGTCATAGGCCAGGCTGAACCGCGGCGAGATGTCGTGCCAGATCGGCAGCCCGTCGATCTCCGGGACGATCTGCCCCGGCACGAAGCGCCCTTCCTGCCGCCACTGCTCCTTGATCATCGAGTTGAAATAGTCGTAGCGCACCCCGGGCGTCAGCGTCAGTCGTTTCAGCGTCCACGTGTCCATCACGTAGAGGCCGATGTCGGCCTTCACATACTCCTCGGTCGCAAACGGATTGATCGTGACAACCACCGATTCCGGCACGCCGTTCCGATAGTTCTTCCGCTGCAGGTCGCCGTTCGACACGGCGTCGTTGCGGTCCTGCCCCCACGACCACTGGAAGCCCGTCTTCAGGCTGTGCGACCCGGTCACATACGAGAGCGCCGTCTCGATATGCCGCCGGTCCGGCAACGTGCCGCTGTACCCCGTCGTGGCTTCGGTCGCCTCCCCGCTCAGAATCTCGTAGTGCTGGACCCCCGTGAACCACGGATCCACATTCGGCCCTCCGGTCAGCAAATGAATGTTCGCCGGCCGGGGATACCCTTGCGTCGACGGAAAGACGTCCGGCTGATACCCGCTGTGGAGGCGCTCCACGATCTCGGTGAACCCCAGCTCCAGCAACATCCGATTCGTCACGGTCGACGTGAGCTTCGTGCCGAAATTGTGATAGTTGGCTTCGCTCGGATTCCGGCGCCGCGACGCCCGCGACGGCTCGATCCCGAACGTGAATTCGTGCCCCTTGAACTTGAACGGCCGGTCCAGAAACGCGCTGAGCTTGTTCTTCGGCGTCGCCTGCACCGTCAGCCGCACCATCGGAATGCTGATCAACTGGTCGACGACGGCTTGACTGCCGTCGGGCAGGTAGGCGTTGATCACCTTCTCGTTGACCGACATCCACCGCATCGACGTGTAGTACCACAGCCGGTCGCGCCGGATCGGCCCGCCGGCCGCCGGGTTGATGTCGTAGATGTGCGTGATGCCCGTGGGCAGGGATACGCCCTGCGCGATCAGCTCGGGCGTCAGGTTGTTGCTCTGCCAGGAGCCGAGCGACCCGCCGAAATAGTTCGTCCCGCTGAACGTATTCCCGCCGTCGCGGGGGATGAGGTTCTGGCGGATGCCGCCGGCTTGAATATCCGCCGACTGTGAGCTCGTCGTGAAGCTGATCTCGGCGAACGCCTGCTGGTTGATGTAGTTCTGGATGGCCCCGTCGCTGAACGCGGGCGACACCAGCATCCCGTCGATCTGCATCGTCGTGTCGACCTCGGAGGCGCCGTGCACGCGCATGTTCACTTGTTCCATCATCTGCGCGCCGCCCACGTCCGGCTTGCTCAGCCGAACCCCCTGCGCGAGGTAGCCGAACGACTGGGTGTTGCGCGGCGTGGGCAGCGTGTCGAGCAGCTCGCGGGTGATGACCTGCGTGCGGGCCGCCGACTGCACGTCGACCAGCGGCGACTGGCCGCTCACCGTCACGGTTTCCTCGACCGCGCCCACCGAGAGCTGCGCGTTCACGGTCGCCGTGAAATCCGCCGGCAGCTGAATGCCTTCCCGCCTGACCGTGTTGAAGCCCGGCAAGGTGAACGTCAGCGTGTAGCTGCCCGGCCGCAGGTCGATGATCGTGTACTGCCCGCGGCCGTCGGTGACTGCCGACCGCACCTTCTCAATGAGGACGGGACTCGACGCCTCCACCGTCACGCCGGGCAACACCGCGCCGCTGGAATCGGCGACGGCACCGGCAATGCGACTCTGTGCCGATACCCCCACGGGGAACAAGGTTACGACCGCGACGACTCTTAGCAGCAACGCGCCGAATCTGTCCCTTGTCATGTCCGCCTCCACGAGAAGTCACATCGATTCGATAACGACCCCCTGGTCCATGCGGTATCCGGGAAGGACAAGCTTCAGAATGGCGACGCGGAGTATACGCTTCCGTTTTGCGGACGCCAACGGACAAACACACGAACTCTTATCAATTCGGTGCAAGAACGAAACTGTTTCACATCGAAAGTAAATTGGTCTTTATGTTCACGTAATGAATAGAGAAACTCCCGAGAGTCCGTTCATCTCGCGGGCCTCACGCCATCGGCGATCTGCTGGATTCGGATCGCGAACTGCCCGGCCAGGAAGGGAGGGGGCGGGCGATGCCGGCGGCGGGATCGATCAGTGCGCTGACGATCGGTCGGAGGACGCCCGTCCCCCGACCGATCGATCGAAACGACGCGACTACCAGCTGACCTGGGCGGCTACTCGCGGCAGCCGGCCCTGCAGGATCGTGTTCGGGAAGCCGAGGCTCGGCCCGTACGTCTGCGTTTCCGTCGTCACCACCGCCGAGTTCAGCAGGTTGTACAGATCGAGCTGGCCGCTGAACCTGAACCGGCCGGCCTGGAACGCCTTCTTGATCGAAAAGTCGACCTGATTCCAGCGGGGCAGGTAGCGCGTCCCGGGCGCCGTCAGCCGCACATTGGTCGTCTGCGTCCGCTTGCCGCCCGGAAACACCGATGCCGGCACGTTCCACACCACCTGCGACTCGTTCCCGGCAAAGCTCGTCACCGTGCCGCTCAACACCACCTGGTAGGGCAATGGCAGCGTGCCGGCGAACTTGAAGTCGTGCCGGAACGGAATGCTCAACTGGCTCTCGTCGCAGAAGCGTCCGCCCCTGAGGAACGTGACGGAGTAGAAGAGGTCGGTATAGTTCTCGCCGTTCGGGTTCTCGGTGTCGCACGTGTTCTCGACGTTCCGGCTGGCGCTCCAGCCGCCGAACACGGTCGACCCGTTCGGCAGCCGGCTGTTGAAGCTCAGCTCCAGGTCGTTCGAGATGTGTGTGTTCCGACTCGAGTTGTAGTCGACGATCTCCACCTGCCCCCGCTTGGCCGGGTCGAGGTTGTAGATCGTGAGCGTCTCGCCATTCCCGATCGGGTTGGCCACCTGGAACGTCGCGTAGTCGCGCTGCGGGTCGAGCAGCACGTTGTCCGCGGCAATCAGCCGATAGTACTTCCGCCGGTACCACGCCCCGGTGATCGACAGGTTCGGCAGCAGCTGATGCTGCACGGCGGCGCTCACTTCCACGTTGTACGGGCGCTTGATGCCGTCGGCCGGCCGGATGTTCGCCGCCTTCCCGAACCCCAGGTTGTTGGACGGCCCGATCTCGTTGTCCTGCACGATGTCGTCGTGATATGTCGACCCGCCGATCTGCGCCGGATCGCAGGTGGACGTCCCGGTGAGCAGCACGCAGTCGAACCAGTCGCGCGTGTCGGTGCTCGTCCCGCGCAGCGGATTGTAGCGCTTCGCGAAGCTCCCCGCATACGGCCGCACGTATTTGTTGACCGCGAACTTCAGCGCCGTCCGCCCGGTGCCGAACACGTCATAGGCCAGGCTGAACCGCGGCGAGATATCGTGCCAGATCGGCAGCCCGTCGATCTCCGGGACGATCTGCCCCGGCACGAAGCGCCCTTCCTGCCGCCACTGCTCCTTGATCATCGAATTGAAATAGTCGTAGCGCACCCCGGGCGTCAGCGTCAGCCGTTTCACCGTCCAGGTGTCCATCACGTAGAGGCCGATGTCGGCCTTCACATACTCCTCGGTCGCAAACGGATTGATCGTGACAACCACCGATTCCGGCACGCCGTTCCGATAGTTCTTCCGCTGCAGATCGCCGTTCGACACGGCGTCGTTGCGGTCCTGCCCCCACGACCACTGGAAGCCCGTCTTCAGGCTGTGCGACCCGGTCACATACGAGAGCGCCGTCTCGATATGCCGCCGGTCCGGCAACGTGCCGCTGTACCCCGTCGTGGCTTCGGTCGCCTCGTGGCTCAGAATCTCGTAGTGCTGAACCCCGGTGAACCACGGATCCACATTCGGCCCTCCGGTCAGCAAATGAATGTTCGCCGGCCGGGGATACCCTTGCGTCGACGGAAAGACGTCCGGCTGATACCCGCTGTGGAGGCGCTCCACGATCTCGGTGAACCCCAGCTCCAGCAACATCCGATTCGTCACGGTCGACGTGAGCTTCGTGCCGAAATTGTGATAGTTGGCTTCGCTCGGATTCCGGCGCCGCGACGCCCGCGACGGCTCGATCCCGAACGTGAATTCGTGCCCCTTGAACTTGAACGGCCGGTCCAGAAACGCGCTGAGCTTGTTCTTCGGCGTCGCCTGCACCGTCAGCCGCACCATCGGAATGCTGATCAACTGGTCGACGACGGCTTGACTGCCGTCGGGCAGGTAGGCGTTGATCACCTTCTCGTTGACCGACATCCACCGCATCGACGTGTAGTACCACAGCCGGTCGCGCCGGATCGGCCCGCCGACTGCCGGGTTGATGTCGTAGATGTGCGTGATGCCCGTGGGCAGGGATACGCCCTGCGCGATCAGCTCGGGCGTCAGGTTGTTGCTCTGCCAGGAGCCGAGCGACCCGCCGAAATAGTTCGTCCCGCTGAACGTATTCCCGCCGTCGCGGGGGATGAGGTTCTGGCGGATGCCGCCGGCTTGAATATCCGCCGACTGTGAGCTCGTCGTGAAGCTGATCTCGGCGAACGCCTGCTGGTTGATGTAGTTCTGGATGGCCCCGTCGCTGAACGCGGGCGACACCAGCATCCCGTCGATCTGCATCGTCGTGTCGACCTGAGAGGCGCCGTGCACGCGCATGTTCACCTGTTCCATCATCTGCGCGCCGCCCACGTCCGGCTTGCTCAGCCGAACCCCCTGCGCGAGGTAGCCGAACGACTGGGTGTTGCGCGGCGTGGGCAGCGTGTCGAGCAGCTCGCGGGTGATGACCTGCGTGCGGGCCGCCGACTGCACGTCGACCAGCGGCGACTGGCCGCTCACCGTCACGGTTTCCTCGACCGCGCCCACCGAGAGCTGCGCGTTCACGGTCGCCGTGAAATCCGCCGGCAGCTGAATGCCTTCCCGCCTGACCGTGTTGAAGCCCGGCAAGGTGAACGTCAGCGTGTAGCTGCCCGGCCGCAGGTCGATGATCGTGTACTGCCCGCGACCGTCGGTGACTGCCGACCGCACTTTCTCAATGAGGACGGGACTCGACGCCTCCACCGTCACGCCGGGCAACACCGCGCCGCTGGAATCGGCGACGGCACCGGCAATGCGACTCTGTGCCGACACCCCCACGGGGAACAAGGTTACGACCGCGACGACTCTTAGCAGCAACGCGCCGAATCTGTCCCTCGTCATGTCTGCCTCCACGAGAAGAGTCAAATCGACCGAGGCTCATCATCAGTCCATTGCGAGACGTAAGGAGAGAAACAAATAACAATAAGTAATTCGCTCGGGTGGAGTATATGCGCAGGCCGAACAAAGGCAACAGCAATTGCGCACTAACTGCGATATCCATGGCAGTTGGCGAAATATAAAGATTGTGTAATGTACGGCTGGCTCAACGGAGCGCTGGTACAATCTGGCGCTTGCCTCCAACCAGCGACAATCCTCTGGCCGTCGTGCTCGCCAAGCGGCATCTCCGCTTCGGGTGGTGGTCTTTTCTCGTGTTTACCAGCCTCGGGCTGGGGCTCGAGGCGCTCCACGGGTTCAAGGTGCAGATGTACCTGAACGCCGCCAACGAGACCCGACGCCTGATGTGGACGCTCGCGCATGCGCACGGCGCGCTGCTCGGTCTCGTTCACGTGGTCGTCGGGCTCTCATTCCGGTCGACGCCCGCCCTCGCGTCCGCCCATCAGAAATTGATCTCGCGGTCTTTCATCGGTGCGAGCGTCCTGCTGCCAGGCGGGTTCTTCCTCGGTGGCGTGCGGTTCTACGCCGGCGACCCTGGTATGGGCGCGGCGCTCGTGCCAGTCGGCGCCGCCCTGCTCTTGCTCGGGACGGTTCTCCTCGCTCGAGGCGCGGGCGCGCTGGACTCGCCGCAGGGGGCCCGGAAGGGCTGAGCTCGATTCCGGCGCCGATCACTCCCGCAACAGGACGTCGCGGTTGTCTCGTTGCTGCAACAGGCGCAGTACGCGACTCGTATCGATCGCTCCCCCGTTCGTGTACATGAGCTGAGGACGCCCCGCGGCCGAACGCGTCTTTGCACGATCCCAGATCTGCATGACGCGCAACTGCGCTTCCCGGCGCCGCGCGGATGCCGCCTCGACATCGAATGGAAAGTCAGCAAAAGCCGGAAGGGTGTGGAGCGTTCGCGAGGCGATGAAGCGGACGGCATCGTAGGGATCGTCGAGAAGCGTCGCGAGGTACGGCGCCATCCAGTCGGTGCCGGACACCCGCTGCGCCGGCGGCCAGGCCATGGCCTGCGCGACGATCGCGCGCTGACCCGCATCGCCCCGAAGCAGCCACAGGAGCGATGCGGCCGTCGATCGGGTGTCGTCGTCCAGCGTGCCGCCAGGCGTGCCGTACTCGTGCTCGAGCGCTTCGGCGGTCCATTCGAGGGTCTTGTCCAGGTGGCACAGGTTGCACGCGTTGGGCCTGCCGCCCTCGATGCTCTCCGCGACTGACGGCACGCTGATCGTGTGGCTCCGGATCGTCTTCAGCAGCCCGTACGTCGTGTACGGCATGTGGCAGTTGTAGCAGGAGCTCCCCGGGGAGTCCGCCGCATGCTTGGTGTGCTCGGTCAGCGTCGCGCGGTACGACTCGTGGCACTGCAGGCACGCCTCGTTTCCCTCCATGCCCGGCGTCAACTGATCGTCAGCCCATTCGGTCACAGTCCTCGGATCGTCCGGCGTCTCGTGCATCGTGTGACACGAAAAGCAGCTGAGCGTCCGGGTGTCCTCGACGGCGTTTCTGAAGCAGGGCGACTCGACCAGGCCGTTGTACTCACGCCCCGAGACGCGAACCATGCCGTCAGGCCAGAAGGAATCGCGAACGAAGCCCGGGTCGTCGGCCAGCAGCGCCTTCATGACGGGTGAATCGCCGTTGACGCGAGGCTGCGCCACGAATCGCGTCGTCGCCAGCTGGTCGCCGGGTCGGTAGGGCAAGCCGAAGGCATTGGCCCGGCGCTCGCCCCGCTCGTCGTAGAACTCCCAGACGCCATGACACTGCCCGCAGGTCTCGGAGGCCACCCGGCGATCGAGGTGCGCCGGCTGCACCGTCGTGGGATCCGGCCGCCCGCTGAGGTGGAGCCAGTAACGGCGCAGGGGATTCTGGTTGGCCTGCACATGCCCCTCGCTGGGTCCGTGGCACATCTCGCACGCGATCCCGAACTCCGCCGCCGTCGATTCGACGACTTGCGTATCGAGCGGCCGCGATCCGAAGGGCGTATCGAACTGCGGCTTGCCGTGCGTCGCGTGGCACGCGATACAGGTGCTGTTCCAGTGGCCGGTCTCTCCGAACGGCGGATCGCTCGGCGGGTGCAGCACTGCGGCGCGCCGCGGGATCCAGCGCCGTTCACGAATCAGGTACGCGCCGGGGAGCTGTCCCAGCAGGCGGTTCTTCCCGGTCGCGTACCAGAAGATCTGCTGGTTGTGCGATCCCGTGATCATCACGACCGGCCGCCGGATCCGCGGCCGCTCGTCAGGATCGACGCTGGCGTCCGGATCGTCGAACTCGGCCCAGAGTTGCTGCCCGTCCTGTTCGAGCCGCATCGGACGGCCATGGACGCCGGCAACCGTCACCCCGCCGAAATCGGCCCTGGCGGTCTCCGCCGTCGCCACCTGAGTCATCGTCCGATGGTACGACGCGTGCCAGCTGTTGTACTGGCTGGGATGGCAGGCGCGACAGGCCGGCGAGGAGGCGTAGCCATCCTCGCTGACCTGAATGGGACGATTCGTGATGCTGGCTTCCGGGGAATATCGGTCGCGGTAGGCCGCGACGGCAAGAGCCGATGCGGCCGCCGCCGCGAGCCACCCGACGATCAGAACGGTGCGCGTCTCATCCGGCACTAGGGTCGAGGGGATCCGGAAACAGTCACGGTGAGGTCCTCGAAGGTCTTCAGGTCCCCATCGTTCGCCCAGGTCCGGAAGACGTACGTGCCCGCCTTGGTGAACGTGGCGGTTGCGACGGCCTTGCCGTCCTTCGCCTCAATCGCGGGCGGTTCAATCTCGGCCTTCGCCGGTCCTCGCCACTGGACCCAGCTGACCACCAGTCCGCTCGGCTGCTGGCCACGGCCGCCCGCCGGGAGCACGGGGACGTTCACGGGAATCTCCGGCTGATCCGGATCTGGCTTGAGTGTAGGCGGCGTCTCCTGACCCACAGCGGGTTTGTTGGATTCCTTCTTGGGCGTCGGCAGCCCATCGTCCTGCACGGCGACGGCCAGACTCAACGTGTTGGGCAGCGCCACCGTGGACGCCCCCTCGAGGGTGAGTGCCGGTGCCGTGTTCTTCCGCTGTTCGTCGCTGAGGTCCTGTTTCCCGTGGCGAACGGGATCGATTTCCCATTCGGGCTGGAGCCAGGCCACGGCATGGTCCGTCTGCCCGTGAAGAGTCAGGGTCCACACCAGCTCCTGCCTGGGCCCCCAGTCTTTCGGCACGGTGACGCTGAACAGCTCGTGGTGAATCCGCGTCTCGAAGAATGTCGGCTGGTTGCGGTCGGCTTCGCCCGGCTCGAACTTGTTGTCGGGACCGACAGGAATCGACGGCGTTTCCAGGTAGTTGCGATTCACGTAGCCGAACCACATCGCGTAGCTGCCGTCGGGATTGCGTGACCACCCCTCGAAGACCGGCTGGACGTTCTGCCCTGTATTGAACTTGAAACTGAGCGGCTCGGGATTGCCTTGAGCGCTGGCGAGGCCGGGCGCCGCCAGCGCCAGACACAGAGCCGTCGACGCCGGACGCAGCCAAGAGCACGACGCAAACACCCTCATACCGCCCCCTCACCCGTCGGTCTGTGGAGTTGTGTGAATGGTTGGAGCCGGCGACGGACGTCGAGGCACGCCCCAGGTTCCCGGGGCGAGCCTCGAACGCCTCAGACGCCTCCCTACTGCTGCTGCTGCTGCTGCTGCTGCTGCTGTCCCGTCGACAGCTGCTGCTGCCGCGCTTCCTTGCGGGCGGCGAGTTCCGCTTTGTACTCGTCGTCGCTCATATCGTACCAGCCGATCCACGAGAATCCCATCTCGTCGATCGTACGGCCGGTTCCGGCACCCACCCAGTTCTTCGGATCCGGGTTGAATCGGTTGGTCGCCGTATTGTCGTACCAGCTGATGACATGGATCAGCGTCCCCTTCGGAACGATTGGCGCGACATCGTCAGCGTAGTTGTAGATGGTGTGCCAGTTGTAGTTCCAGTTTGCGCACGTGATCGTTTCCCGCTTGACCGGCTCGCCCGGATAGATGAGTTCCATGCACTGATACTTGCCGATCGTGTGCATGTGCGGCTGCCAGGCCAGGATCTTCGCGTTCTGGTTCAGCCGTGTGTATCCGTCCCGCCGCACGATTTGACCCGCGGGAATGTCGATGTCCGGCGCCGACTCCTGGCCGAGCTGCTTCGACCACTGAATGTGCTTGGGAACGTAGCCCTTGGGATAGAAGACGATCCCGAGCTGGATCCGGGCGTTCACGTCTTCGCCGATCGAGTGCAGGTGATAGCTGACCTTGGCGAGATGGTTCGCCGGCAGGAGCACCCCCACGTCCGACGGATAGAACGTCGCGCTCTTGCCCGAAGCGTATTCCACCAGGAACAGCCCGCTCCCGCTGTCACTGTCGCCCATGTTGTCCTTGTCGCTGGCCTCCACGGCGTACGACAGGGCATGATGCACGACTTTGCGCGAAGCTTCGTCGGGGATCCGCGTCTGGATCGCCTTGATGTAGCGGTCCTCCGTCGTGCCGAAGGGGACGGTCAGTTCGCCGTACATGTCGGCCCCTGAGGCCGGCACCTTGTAGGCCGGGTACTCGACGACGAGATCCGGCGTGCCGATCTTCCAGGTGCTCGCCCCTTCATCGGCAGGCTGCGCGGGCGTGTCCGCCAGATTGCCGGGCTGCGCCCCGCCGTCGACCCACCGGGCGATCGTGTCGATTTCGGCGTCGGTCAGCGATGGATCGTTCTTGTACCGCTGGATGCCAATCGTGCGATCCAGGAACCAGGGGGGCATCTCGCGCGCCGTGACCCGCTGTCTGATGGCCCGCGCCCACGGCCTCGCCTCCGCGTAGCTGAGCAACGACATCGGGGCGATCTCGCCGGGCCGGTGGCACGAGACGCAGTTCTTGTACAGAATCGGCGCCACGTCCTTGGCAAACGTCACCTGACTTTGAGCCGGGCCCGATTGGGCGTGCGTAACCGTTGACGCGAGGGCCGCACCGACGGCGACGGCCGCCAGAGCGCCAATGGTGGACCCGAACAACCGCCGACTCCGACCGATTGTGCTCATCACGACCTCCTGAGGTTGCACATCTCCAGACTCCGCCTCACCCCGAGGGTCCCTTGGTGGAAAATCTGCGCCGCTTACACAACTCTGTCAAGTCTTTTTCGTTCTATCAGGGACCGGCAGCCCGGCCGGGCTCCTAGCGCCCGGCGACCGTGAACTCCAGGTCGCGAATCAGCGTGATCCGGCCGATCCGGTCCGCAACGGTCAGTTGTAGGCGAAAATCGCCATCGGGGAACTCCTTGAGGGGCACGTCTTCGCCGGCGATGATCAGGTCGCCTGCCGGGAGGCTGAAGTCCGGCGGCAGCGTGTCGGCGCTGAAGACCTGGGACTCCGCCCGACCAAACAGCGACTCGGTCGCCTCATGCTTCAGGAAGAAGGCGTAGTCGATCTGGACGTCGGGCTTGCCTTCCGCCGTCGCGGCCGTGTTGTACACGAGAAATGTCAGCGAGAGCGTGCGCCCGCGCCCGAACCGCCGATCGAGCGCCGGCGTGATGCGGAGCCCCCAGAGCCGGTACGGATCGTCCAGCTGGGCTTCGAAGTCGGGGCGCGTCAGGTCGCGGTCGACGTCGACCCGGTCGGCGACGATCACGCTCGAGAGCGCCAAGCCAGCCGACAGGTCGGGCAGATCGATCTCGCGCTTGAGGACGATCATCCGCGGCACGTCGGAGTCGGAGTTGGCCGCCTCGCCGAGAGCCACGTACACATCCCAGCGGCCCGCGGGCGCCGCAAACGCGCGGCTGATGCGCCCGTCAATCGGCTTGTCGAACAGCGCCACGTCCTCGAACGGATACTGCGCGAGGGCGTCGTGCGGCCCGGGCACGTTCGCCACGGCTCCGTGTTGGACGACGCGCACGTACAGGGCCAGTGGAAACGATCTGAAAGTGCCGGGCGGGAGCCCCAGCGTGAACGGCACGAAGTCCATATTCGCCTCAGCCTTGAGCACGTCGTGCCGCCACGTCACCGTCTCGTCCGATGGCACGGGTTGCCCGGCGGAGGCATCGTGAACGAGCGTGAACAACGGCCGGAACCGCTCCCACTGTTCTTCGGTGAAGCGCCGCACCAGGTCCCGCGGCGGTTGCGCCGCAGCGGCAGCGCCGACCAGGAGGAGGACGCCACACACGCCGCAGCGCAGCCGCAGGGACAGGTGCACGCCCGCCGCCCGCCTTCCCTTCGAACGGCCGCTCACCGGCCTAGCGGCCGGGAACGGTCCAGAGGAAGACGCGGCGGCCATTGACGTCCAGCTCCCGCTCTGGCTTCCAGTCCCCGATACCGAACGCGTGCGAGACCACTCGCGTGCCCGGCCTCAGCTCCCGCATCAGCTTCGGCTGCAGCTTTTCATTGAGCGACGGCAGCAGATACAGCGCCACCACCGTCGCCTCGGAGATGTCGGTCTCGAACAGGTCGGCGTCGAGAAAGCGCACCTTGTCGGCGACGCCCGCCTGGCGCGCGTTGGCGGCGGCTTCCTTGATACGTTGCGGATCGATATCGACTCCCACACCGCGTGCCCCGTACTCTTGCGCGGCCGTGATCACGATCCGACCGTCGCCACACCCGAGGTCGTAGACGACGTCGGTAGCCGTCACCTGG
This sequence comes from uncultured Acidobacteriota bacterium, assembly GCA_963837345.1. GTDB lineage: Bacteria > Acidobacteriota > Vicinamibacteria > Vicinamibacterales > CAVVIG01 > CAWIMX01. The sequence goes on along the minus strand of CAWIMX010000002.1, from coordinate 571,541 downwards.
GCGGCCTTCAGCATGGCCTCCACGACATCCTGCGGCGTCGGCACGTAGATGACGTCGGGCAGACGCTGAGTCGGCCGTTGATCGCGTGCCGGGGACACGCTCCGGCTGGCACCGAGCAGGCCCGGGCCGGCGGCGGAAGACACGACGAAGGACAGCACCAACGCGATCGCCCGTGGCTGCATGGGGCGCACCTCTGTCGCTCTCTCCCGCGGGCCTGCGCCGCGGACTCAGTTGACGGCGAAGCAATAGAACAGGCCGGCGCCGCCCGTGCTCACGAGATTCTCCTGGCTGCAGCCGCGACTGGCGTGGGCCGAATTCCACGAGCCATTGCCGCCCCCCTGTTTGTCGGAGTGCCCGAGCTGCGCCGTTCCGGCGCCGCTGCTCGTCCAGTTGTTGCACGTGTGGTCGGCGCCGTCGGTGAACGCCCGGCCGTCCGGCTGCGAGCCGGTCAGCATGTCGTGCTGATTGGGCGTGTCTCCGACGCCATTGACCACCGTTCCCTTCTCCGTCAAAGACAGCTGCTTGCCCAGCGCGACGCCCAGCCGCGCTTGTTCAAGCGTGTCTCCGTGGAGCTCGGCGACGCTTTGCGCGACACGCTGTCCGCGGGCGTTGTACCAGGGCCCGGACCCGATCCGATCCCGGGCGTTCACCGCGTTCGGGCCCTGGGTGCTCAGATAGGCGTGCCAGGTGACCCCGCCACGCCCGACGGTCGCCGCGAGCGTCTGACAGCGCGCGTCCGCGCCCGCCAGCCCGCCGAGGTTGGCCCCGTCGCCGGTGCCGGCGCTCGTGATGAAGAACGACATGGGTTCTGCCGGAGCTTGCTGGGCTTGAACCAGCGTCAAGTACGCAAGCACGGCCGAGGTCACGACACCGAGAAGGATCGGGCCGCTTCTCATGGAGCACTCCACACTAGGACTTGGGTAGCCTGAACGCCAGCAGCTCCCCCGGGTGATTGCCGCCACCGACGGCGACGACGATGTACTGCTGGCCGCTGAACGTGTATGTCATGGGCGAGCCTGTCTGCGCAGCCGGCATGAACACGGCGCCAACTTCCTGGCCGGTGCCCTTGTCGTAGGCGCGCAGCATCGCGCCCCGCGGATGTCCGTTGGTCGTCACCTGCGGATCGCCTGCAATCAGCAGCGTCTTGGTGGTCAGTACGCCCACGATGCCCGCCTGGCCGGTCCTCGGGATGTTCAGCCCCTTGAGCGCAGGATTGTTCCGGACGCTGTCGGGCGTATCGCCGTGCGCAATCTGCCAGCGGATCTCGCCCCTGCCGAGGTCGACGGCGCTGATGCTCCCGTACGGCGGCTTCATGATCGGCAGGCCTCGTACCGCCAGCCCGCCCCGGCCGCCACTTGCGGCGCTCCCCTGCACGTAGTTCATGTCATTCACCGCGGGATCCGGCTTCACCAGGCCGAGCGGGCTCGCGGCGCGACGCGAGTAGACGTACAGCGTCTGGGTCTCCGGATCGTAGGAGCCCCCGGCCCACACCGTGCCGCCGCCGTTGACGCCCATGGCGATCGTGGCCAGCGGCCCTTCGGCCTTGCTCACGACGGGTGGAGTGAACACCGGTCCAATCTTGTAGTGCGAGATCAGCTCGAGCCCTTCAGCGTGCAGCTCCGGCGTGAAGTCGAGGACATCGTCCTCAAGGAAGCCGTGCCGGTCGTAGGCGAACGGCTGGCCGTGGGCGTCGAGCGGCACGGGCTGCGTCGGGGCATACCATTCGCCGGGCACGTCGCCCTTCTCGACGGGCCGTTCCTCGATGGGCCAGATCGGCTGACCCGTCTGGCGGTCCAGCACGTACATGAACGCCTGCTTGGTCGGCTGCGCCAGCGCCTTGACCTGTCGGCCGTCGACGAGGATGTCGACGAGAACGGGCGCGCACGGGATGTCGAAGTCCCAGATCCCGTGATGGACGAGCTGGTAGTGCCACTTTCGCTGGCCCGTCGCGAGATCGACGGCGACGATGCTTTCGCCAAACAGGTTGTTCCCCGGCCGGTGGCCGCCATAGTAGTCGCCGGTCGGCAGCTCGACCGGAAGGTACGCGAGGCCCAGGTCCTCGTCGACCGAGATCTGCCCCCACACGCCCGCGTTCCCCGTGTACGACCACGAGTCGTTCTCCCAGGTGTCGTTGCCGAACTCGCCCGTCTGCGGGATGGTGTGGAAGATCCAGAGCCGTCTGCCTGTGCGGGCGTCGAAGCCGCGGACGTAGCCTTTGACGTTGCGCATCCCGCGGGGCACGCTTCCGGACTTGTGAGCCGCGCCGACGATGATGATGTTGCCTGCGACAACCGGCGTGGAGTGGAGGCCGACCTCGCCCGTGACCGGATCGATATCCTGATCGTCATTGAGTTTCAAGTCGACGACGCCGTTGTCGCCAAAGGCCCGCACGGGGACGCCGGTCGCCGCGTCCAGCGCCACCATCCGGTATCCGGGCGTCACGTAGACGACGCGCGCCTCCCGCCCGTCGGTCCAGTACGCCAGACCTCGTCCCGACAGCAGGCGCGGTGCCGCCTTGCCCCGATCACCTTCCCGTTCGCTGTGCATCCAGACGAGCTCGCCGGTTTCCGCATCGAGCGCGACCACGGCCCGCCGGGTGCCGGCTGTCGTGTACACGAGGCCATTCACCATGAGCGGTGTCGCTTCGAACTGAAATTCAGGCTGCGGGCCCAGGCTCTCGGTGTTGAAGTGCCAGGCGATTTCCAGGTCCTTGAAGTTCGTGGCGTTCACCTGATCGAGCGGGGCGTAGCGGGTGTTGGCGAGGTCTCCCCCGTAGGTCGGCCACTCCCGCGATTCGGTCTGACCGGCGAGGAAGGTCGTTCCCCAGGAAAGCAGCGACGCGACGACGGCGAAACCGAGAGTCCGCGACAGCAGGAATCTCATGGGCCCTCCCGAGTCGGTGAGGCGCGGATGCCGGAACGGTGAGGTAGCATAGCCCGCCGCGGCCAGATGTCAATGGCCGCCCCCCGAGAGCGCACCCTGTTCGCCTCCGGCCTGGCGCCGGCGCCAGGCCACGGGTGATGGAGGGCGCGCGGGCTATCGCGACAGCAGGTAGTTGAACTTCACGACGAGCTGATGGTCGGCGCGGGCGAACGCGGTCGGCTCGAGGCCGCTCTCGTCGAGGCCCGTGTAGACGAGATACAGGTCGCTGCCCGGTCGGTGGATGAAATTGAACCGGACGCTGCTGTTGATCTCGTGCGTCGACGAGTTGTACTGCAGGAGCGTCTGCAGCGTGGCCCGCGGCGAGAACGTGTAGTCCACGCGCAGGATCGCCAGGTTGGTCAGGAAGCTGCCCCACGGCAGCGTGACGTCGTTCCGGCTGTACTGGAGCTCGGTCGAGAACTGCGTCGACGCCCGCAGGCCCACGGTGGTCGACGTGCTCACGCGATCCCCGTCGTAGAACGACATCGGTGAATAGCGGACCGATCCGTACAGCTTCTTCGCGGGATTCGTGCTGTAGCTGAAGTCCCACTCGTCGTAGCTGTACGAGCCGACTGGAATCGTGACGGTCGGCTGGATGTGGAATGGCGCGTCCAGCACGTCGAGATTGCGCTGATAGATCACGTTGATATAGGAGTCGTCCTCGAGCCGCGTGCCCACCATGAAATGCTGGGTGCGGCCGATCAGGCGGTTGTTCTGATCGGTGATGTAGGTGAGCACGATCATCGGCTCCATCATCCGGATGTTCGCGGCCCCGGGCCGCGGCGTGGGGCCGAAGTACGCCTTCGTCGCGCGCACGCCGCGCCGCTGGACGAATCCGACTTCGTCGTTGAAGTGGTCCTGCACGTCCAGGTAGTTCAACCAGAGGTTCCACGACGGATCGCGGTAGGCGATCCGGCCGAACCACGACATGTCCTGCCCCTCGAGGCCGGGCGTGGAGGTCTTGGCCACGAACGAACTCACCTGCAGGTTCGCGCCGAGCGCCAGGTTCGCATCGGCGCCGACGGTCCTGTTGAACTCGGGGCTGCCGTCGGCCGCTTCCTTGTTGATGAAGATGCCCCCCACGCGGGATCGCTGCAGCACGTCACGGCTGTAGCGCCCGACGAAAAAGTTGTCGCCCGGGCGCGAGAAGGCGTTGTCGGTCTGGATGTCCAGCAGCGCGATGTTGTGGGCGCCCGACTTGCCCGCCAGGCGGGCCCCGCCGATGATCGGAATCGGCTGGCCGGCATCGGACAAGCCGATGCGCCGGCTGAAGAACAAATCCGTCTCGACCGGCGCGCTCGAGAACGACGTGCCGGTGCCCATCGTGAACATGCCCGCGTTCTCGAGAAAGAAATCGCGCTTCTCGGGAAACAGCAGGCTGAAGCGCGTCAGGTTCACCTGCTGCTCGTCCACTTCGGCCTGGGCGAAGTCCGTGTTGTAGGTGACGTCCAGGTTGAGCCCCGGCGTGACGCCGTACCGGAGATCGCCGCCGATCTCGTGCAGCACACTCGTGCGGCCGGCCGCGGGAGCCAGCTGCTGATCCCGCACCCCGCTCACGATGAACGGCTTGAACTTCAGGTCGAGGCCCTGGCTCAGATCGCGCAAGCCGACCAGCCGGCCCGCCGCGCTGACGCGCGCCAGCGTGTACGCCTTGTCGATCGGCGACCAGAACACCTGCTCGTTCTTGCGCCGGATGTTGCGCATGAAGTTCACGCCCCACGTCTGGTCCTCGCTCGGCACGAAGCGCAGGGTCGAGGTCGGAATCGCAATCTCGGCCGTCCAGCCGTCCGCCGTGATCTGGGCCGCCGCGTCCCACACGCCGTCCCAGTTGCGATTGATCGCGGAATTGCTCCCCCGGCCGCCCCCCTCGCCATCGTCCGAGATCTGCTGCTCGAGCTTCGCACCGAGCGGCGTCGTGACGAACATATAGCCGTTGCGCTGGTCGTTGAACGTGTCGAGGATCAGCTCGAAGTTGTCTTCGTCGAGCAGCCGATCGGAATCGCGCCGCATCTCGGTGGCGACGATCGCGCTCGGCACCGAGTCGTAGGCATGGACGGCGAAATACACCTGCCGGCCGTCGTAGACGACGCGCACTTCGGTCCGCTCCGACGCGGGTTCGCCTTCGTGCGGTTCCTGCTGCGTGAATTGATCCGTCGCCTCCGCGCTGGCCCAGACCTGATCGTCCAGGACGCCGTCGATGCGCGGCCCGCGCGCGACGCGCACCGCGTGCAGCGCCGGTCGCTCGAGGTTGGACTGGGCGGCCGCGCCGGCCGGCCAGATGAAGGACAAGACGACGGCCGTGAGGGCGAGTTTCGACGTCGACACGATGCGATTATAGCGACGAACGGCCCCGTCTCCCAGAAAGACAATTGCAGACAAGGCCCAATCCGCTATGATCCTCAGAACGATGGGGGTGCCCGCCGTCTGCGTCACCGTCGCCCTCGGCACGACGCTGGTGGTGTCGGCCTCCGCGCAGGCGCCCGGCGAGTTCTCGATCGACGCCCTCCTCGCCCGCGTGAGCGCTCGCGTCGAGCAGTACTACGCCCGCGCCCAGAGCATCGTCTGCCTCGAAAACGTGCGCGTCCAGGCGCTCAAGCCCGACCTGTTGGCCGAGGACTTCCCCCGGCGTCTTCAGTACGAGCTGCGGATCGCCTGGGACGAACCGGACGAACCCGACGCCCTGCCCGACGCACAGGTGCTGCGCCGGCTGCTCAATGTCGGCGGCCATCCGCCCGATCCCGACGACGAGGACGGCTGCATGGACCCCAAGGCGGTGTCGCCCGAGCCGTTGACGATGCTGCTGCCCGGCCACCGGGATGAATACGCGTTCACGACGGCGGGCCGAGGGCAGACCGACGGCCGCGACGCCCTGCGACTCGACTTTCGATCCACCGAACGAGGCGAGGCCGAGGTGACGTGGAAAGGCGACTGCGTGGGCATCTCACTGCCGGGACGATCGGCGGGACGCGTCTGGATCGACGCCGAGACCTACGATGTGCTGCGCCTGGACGAGCACCTGGTCGGGCAGTTCGACTACCAGGTGCCCCGCGAGCACACGCACTTCGGTTCGTCGACCTCCATGGTGATCGAGCGTTCGGACACGACGATCCGCTACGCGCCGGTGTCCTTCGATGAGCCCAGCGAAACGCTGATGCTGCCGAAGTCGATCGAGAGCCTGCAGATCGTGCGGGGCGCGGGGGTCCCGCGCGCGCGCATCACGCAGAGCTTCTCGGAGTATCGGCGCTTCCTCACCGACGCGCACATCTTGAGTGACGTGCCTCAGTAGGCGTTCGGCGCGGTTCGCGCCCGCCACAACCCCTCTACGCTACTGCGGCGCGCCGGGCGGCGGCACCAGCCGGCTCTTGTCCGCGCCCGGCCTCGGGCGGAACTTCTGCGTGCGGCCACCGAAGCTGTCGGCGCCGTAGAAATTGCCTTCCGCATCGACCGAGAACTGATGCAGTTCCCAGAACGCGCCGGGATAGGTGCCGTAGGTGCCCCACCAGTACAGCAGCGTGCCGTCGGGGTCGAACTCGAGCAGCCGCGCATTCGTGCCGTCGGCCACCCAGACGTTCCCGTCGGGCGCGACGACCACGTGGTTCGGCTGACGCAGTCCCGGCCACAGATCGAGGAACCTGCCAGTCTCGTCGAAGACCTGGATGCGATGGTTCGATCGATCGGCCACGTAGACACGGCCCTTCCCGTCGGCGTCGATGCCGTGGAGACCGCTGAACTGGCCGGGCCCGTTGCCGCGCTCGCCCCACTGCATGACGAACTTCCCCTGCCCGTCGATCTTCACTACGCGGGCGTTGGTCAGGCCGTCGGCGACGAGAATCGACCCGTCCCGGAGAAACGTCAGATCCTGGGGGCGGCCGAAATGCGTCTCGTCGCTGCCGGCGACGCCCTTCTCGCCCAGCGTGCGCACGAGGCGCTTGCCGTCGTTCGTGAACTCGTAAATCTGCTGATTCGCATCGTCGACAACCCACACGTGGCGTTCGGGGTCGTACGGACTGATCTTGATCTTGTGCGGACCGCCGCCGCCCTCGAACAGGGAATCCCACTGGGTCCAGGCGTCGACGAGCTTGCCGCTGCCGTCGACGATGACGATGCAGTTGCGCATCTCGGCGGTGGGCGTGGTGGCCGTCTGGCCGGTCGACCCCCATGTGCCGTTCCACCCCCGCGGCAGCGGGTCGGGCTTTCTCAGCTCGCCCCGCGCCGCAATGAAAATGCGGTCGGGCGACTCGGCGAACACGCCGGGCTGCGAGCCCCAGATGTAGCCCTCCTTGGCCCACTCCTGCGGCCAGTTCGGCACGACGTCGTACGGCCCGGTCTCCTGCTCCCCGCCCTTCTGCTGCATCTGGGCCGGTGCCGACACCATCCCCGCTCCGAGCACCAGCACCACCGCCAACGCCGGCACACGCATGCGCACCCCCTGCCGCCAGATTCTACCGGGATCCCGGCTCACCGGCTCTTCCCTTTCGACGCGGCCCGCGATCGGTCCGCGATGGGCAGGGCCGTCGAGTACTTGACCTGTTTGAGCGCGAAACTCGACTTGATGCCCGCCACCCCGTCGATGCGAGTGAGTGAATCCTTCAGAAAGCGCTCGTAGGCGGCCACGTCGGGCACCACGACGCGCAGCAGGTAGTCGGAATCCCCGGTCATCAGATAGCACTCGAGCACTTCGGGGCGCTTGAGGATGGCGCGCTCGAAGAACTCGAGGCGACCTTCGACCTGCAGGTCGAGCGAAATCTGGACGAACACGGTCACGCCCAGGTTCACCGCGTTCGGGTCGACGAGCGTGACATGGCGGCGGATGACGCCGGATTTCTCGAGGGCGTGCACCCGCCGCAGACACGGGGCCGGCGACAACCCGACGCGGTCGGCCAGCGCCACGTTGGAGATCCGCGCGCGCTCCTGGAGCTGCTGCAGAATCCGATAGTCGATCTCGTCGAGCGGCACGGCTGCATCGTGCGCCATCGAGCAATTCTACGTCAAAATGTCCTGAGAATTAGCAATAATATTGCCGACTTGGCCGGTTAAGCCGCCACAGTCGCAACCAACGAGCCGGCACCCTCTGGTAGCATCCCCACCGTGTCGATCAGGCACCTGCAGGCGCTCGAGCAGAAGGTCCTGTGGCTGGCCGTCTGGATGGTGCACCACGCCAATCACCTGCGGCCGAGGCGCGACGGTCTCAAGGTCGGCGGCCATCAGGCCTCGTCGGCGTCCGTGGTGACGCTCATGACGGCGCTCTACTTCGACGCGCTCAGGCCGTTCGATCGCGTGGCCGTCAAACCGCACGCCAGTCCGGTGTTTCATGCCATTCAGTACCTGCTCGGCCGCCAGACGCGCGAGCGCCTCGAGCGCTTTCGCGGCCTGGGCGGCGCGCAGTCGTACCCGTCCCGGACGAAAGATGCCGACGACGTCGACTTCTCGACGGGATCGGTCGGACTGGGCGTGGCCATCACCAGCCTCGCGGCCCTGGTCCGCGAGTACGTCCGCGACCGAGGGCTGGGCGACGAGCGCGCGACGGCGGGACGCATGGTGGCGATCGCCGGCGACGCCGAATTCGACGAAGGCAACGTCTTCGAGGCTTTGCTCGAGGGCTGGAAGCACGACGTGGGCGGCCTGTGGTGGATTATCGACTACAACCGCCAGAGCCTCGACGCCGTGCTGCCCGACCGCCTGTTCCACCGGTTCGACACGGTCTTCCGCGATCTCGGCTGGCGCGTGGTCACGCTGAAGTACGGCAGGGCGCTGGAGCGGGCGTTCGAACGGCGCGGCGGCGACGCGCTGCGCGCGTGGATCGACCAAAGCCCCAACTCGCTCTATTCGGCCCTCGCGTTTCAGGGCGGCGCCGCGTGGCGGCGGCAGCTGATGACGGCCCTCGGCGACACATCAGGCATCCGCGCCCTGCTCGACGAGCACGACGACGAGGCGCTCGGGCGGTTGATGACGAATCTCGGCGGCCACGACCTCGAGACCGTGACCGAGGCATTTCGCCGGGTCGACGACGATCGGCCGACGTGCTTCATCGCCTACACGATCAAGGGACACGGACTGCCGTTTGCCGGACACAAGGACAATCACGCGGGACTGATGACGCCCGAGCAGATGCACGTCTTCAGGGCGCGGCTCGGAATCGCCGAGGGCGACGAGTGGGAGCCCTTCGCCGGACTCGACGTGCCCGCCGACGAGCTGCGGCAGTTTCTCGAACGCGTTCCGTTCGCCGAGTCCGTCGAGCGGCGGCTCGAGGCCCCTCGCGTCGCCGTACCCACGGCGTTCATGCCGCCGCCCGGCGATCATCTCTCGACCCAGGCCGGCTTCGGCCATCTGCTCTCGGCGATCGCCCGGGACCACGCTCCGCTCGCCGACCGCATCGTCACCACATCGGCCGACGTCACCATTTCGACCAACCTCGGCGCGTGGGTCAACCGACGGGGCCTGTACGGGCGAAGCACGCCCGACAGCGGCATCGACACGCCGGTCGCGTCTCCGCAGGACTGGTCGATGTCGCCGGCGGGCCAGCACCTGGAGCTCGGCATCGCCGAGAACAATCTGTTCATCCTCCTCGCGGCGCTCGGGCTCGCCATGCCGCTCTTTGGCGCACGCCTGCTCCCGATCGGCACGGTCTACGACCCGTTCATCTGCCGCGGTCTCGACGCCCTGAACTACGCCTGCTACCAGGACGCCCGCTTCATTCTGGCCGCCACCCCCTCGGGCGTCAGCCTCGCCCCGGAAGGCGGCGCGCACCAATCCGTCCTCACGCCTCTCATCGGCATCGGGCAGCCGGGGCTCACGGCGTTCGAACCCACCTACGTCGATGAGCTCGCCGAGATCCTCCGGTGGAGCTTCGAACACATTCAAGCCGACGATGGCGGCGCCGTATACCTGCGCCTGTCGACGCGTCCTCTCGAACAACCGGCCAGGACGCTGACGCCGGCGCTGCGCGCGGACATCCTGGAGGGGGGATACTGGCTCGTTCCTCCGTCGAGGGCCGCCGAGCTCGCGCTGGTGACGGGCGGCGCCGTGGTGCCCGACGTGCTCGACGCGCTCGAGACCATCCGCGAGGATGTCCCCGGCGCCGGCCTGCTCGTCGTGACGTCGCCGGATCGCCTGCAGCGCGGCTGGCTCCACGCGCAGCGCACGCACGTCGGCCTCTCGGCGCCGGAGCCGTTCGTCGAGCGCCTCCTTCGCCCGCTCGCCGACGATGCGGCGCTCGTGACCGTGCACGACGGTCATCCCGCCACACTCGCCTGGCTGGGCGCGGTTCGTCATCATCGGATCGTTTCGCTGGGGTTGGACCGCTTCGGTCAATCGGGCGACATTCCGGATCTCTACCGCGAGTACGGCCTCGACGCCGACGCCATCGTCGACGCCGCCGCGCGCGCGCTCGTCTGGAACCGTCGCTGATGCCCGCAGACATCCGTCTTGTCCCGCTTGCCGAAGGCATGACAGTCGCCCGGGTCGCCGCGTGGCTGAAGGCCGAAGGCGATCTTGTCCGGGCGGGCGAACCGGTCGCCGAAATCGAGACCGACAAGACGACCGTGGAGATCGAGGCGCCCGTCGGGGGATACCTGGGCGCGATTCTCGTCCCCGCCGGCGCTGAAGACGTGGCGGTCGGCGCGGTGCTCGCGACGATTGTCGACCAGGCGGATCGGGCCTCCGATGCCCGCACGGCGCCGCCGTCGTCGATCGTCGAACCGTCCCCGTCTGTCGCATCCGTCTCGCCGCGCATCCACGACGCCGCGGGCCCGCAACACGCGGAGCGCGACTCAGCCGGCATCCCCGCCACGCCGCTCGCGCGTCGCATGGCGTCGATTGCGGGACTCGATCTGGCCGCCCTCGCCCACGAGAGCGATCGCGTGCATCGCGCCGACGTCGAGCGCGCGATCCGCGCCGCCAGGTCGCCGCAGGCGAGCGACCCGTCGACCCTTCCGGCGCGAGCCGCCGGCGGACGAACGATTGCCCTCACGCCGGCACGGCGGATCGCGGCGGCCAGACTGCAGCAGGCCAAACAGACGATCCCGCATTTCTATCTCGAGATGGAATGCGCGGCCGACGCGCTCCTGGCGTGTCGCGCGGCGCTCAATGCGCGGCCGGACCGCCCGAAGCTGACGGTCACCGATTTCATCGTCCGCGCAGCCGCGCTGGCGCTCCGCGACGTGCCGGCGGCGAACTCGTCGTGGGTCGGACCGGATGACGGCGTGCGGCTGTTCGATCGCGTCGACGTGGCGGTGGCCGTCGACACGCCGTCGGGGCTGTTCACGCCCGTGGTGCGGCGCGCCGACGAGCGCCCGCTCGACGACCTCGCGGCCGAGCTCCGATCGCTGATCCGGCGGGCCAGGGCCGGGAGCCTCGGGCCCGGGGAATATGCAGGCGGGACCTTCACGATTTCCAACCTCGGGATGTACGGCGTCACCAGCCTCTATCCCATCGTGAACCCGCCGCAGAGCGCGATCCTCGGGGTCGGCGCCGCCGTGGCGCGTCCTGTCGTCCGAGACGGGCAGGTCGCCGCCGGCACCACGATCACCGCGACGCTGGCGGCCGATCATCGGGCGATCGACGGCGCCACGGGCGCCGAATTCCTCGCCGCGTTCCGCCGCCTCGTCGAAGATCCGCGCTAGACTGGCGTCATGCCCGCTTCACGGGGCTCGGCCGGGCTCCGTCGCCGCGCTCGTCGCCTGGCGATCCTCGCGAGCGCCCTGCTGCTCGTCGCCTCGGTCGGCCTCGCCCAGCGGCGCAGCCGCGGCTTCGCGCGCGCGCAGTTTGGTTTCCCCCCGGCAGCGTACGACGGCGGGTTCAACTTTTGTCGGATCGCCTTTCGCCAATCGCCGAACGGCGACGGAGGCGGCTGGAACGTCGACTGGCCGCGCGCCGACGAGAACCTGTCGATTCGACTCTCGGAGCTCACGAAAGCACCCGTGAGCTTCGACCCCGATCGTCAGCCCAATCACGTCGTCCTCACGCTCACCGATCCCGATCTCTTCCGCTGTCCCTTCATCATGATGACCGAGGTGGGCGCGTTGTACCTGGACGACTCGGAAGCCGCGGCGCTTCGCGACTACCTGCTGAAGGGCGGGTTTCTCTGGGCCGACGACTTCTGGGGACCGTATGCGTGGCGCAATTTCGCCGACGAGATGAACAAGGCGCTGCCGCGGGATCAGTATCCGATTCAGGACCTGCCGCTGTCGCACCCGATCTTCGGCATGCTGACGCCGGTCACGGCCATCCCGCAGATTCCGTCGATCAACTTCTGGGCCGGCACGGGCCAGACCTCCGAGCGTGGCGCCGCGAGCACGCCGCCCGAGATCCGCGCCATCACCGACGCCACGGGCCGCATCCTCGTGCTGATCACCCACAACACCGACTTCGGCGACGCGTTCGAGCGCGAGGGGGACAACCACGAGTATTTCCTGAAATTCTCGGTTCCAGGCTACGCGTTCGGCATCAACGCCCTGCTCTACGCGATGACGCACTGAGCGGGCTATGCCTTGCGGCGGCGGCTCTTGAGCACTTCGTCGACGAGAAACAGGTCGGTGAGGAGCGCCCGCAGGTGCACGGACGCGTTCAGGTTGTCCACGAGCTGCGAGCCGATCGACGGCTGAATGGTGACGAGCCGGATCGCGGCGCGGGCATCCGCCGCATCGCGCCGGATCATGTCGATGAAGGGTTCGTACTCGGCGACCGCGTCGGCGTGCAGGACGCCCACCGAGCGGACGACACAATCGGCGAGATCCGTCAGCCCCCGATCGAGCTTGCCCAGGGTCTCGCGGATCTCGCTGCCGGTTTCCTTCGGCATGCCGCGCGACGCGTACGCGAGCATGAACTCGTACGCCGACTCGATGACGTCGCAGAGCGCTTCGAGGTCCGCCAGTGGATCCGGCGTCGCCGGTTCAGCGCTCAGGCGTTCCCCCCGATGGTCCACCGCTGCGGGTCGTGGTGCTCGAGGTAGTTGCGCCGGGTGATCCAGCCGAAGATCATGCCCTTCGTAATCCACCACTTCTCGGGGCGCACGGCGAAGTACACGTGCGCGATCACCAGGCCCACCAGGCCGACGCCGGCCATGCCGTGCAGCACATAGGTGAAGCCCCACGTCGCGTCACTGAAGAGGTAGGGGTTGCGCGTCAGAAACGGATTGCGCACGCGGTTGAGCATCACCACGCCCGTGCCGACGGCAGCCAGGGCCGCGAACACGATCGCCAGGTGATACAGCCGGTTGCCGAGCGGGTACTTCCCCGGCTTGGGCCCCGGCACGTCGTGTCCGAGCTCGCGGAGGATCTCGGCCTTGAACTCGGGGATGTCCTTCGGCCCCACCCAGATCGACCAGAAGTCCAGGAAGAAGGACGCGTGGACGATATGGAAGACAATCGACGCCGTCAGGACGAGGCCGGCCACCCAGTGCCAGGTCACCCAGGCGAACTTGATGCCCGCGATCGGCAGGAACGCCGTGAAGAGCAGCGTGAACATCGACGCGGCCATCACCCAGTGGAACGCGCGGGCCACGCCCCCGTGCCGCGTAATCCGCTCCGGGAGGTTCTTGTACTTGGCTTCCAGCGCGTCAGTTTCCGCGGCCGACCGTTTCCGGTGCGCCGAGAGAATCATGTAGCTGGCGTGCGCGACGAAGAACATGATTCCCGCGAACAACGACGCCCACAGCAGGTCCCACGAGATGTGCGTGAGAATCCGCTGCCCCCAGGGGTTGCTGCCCCATGTCAGGAAGTCCATTCACCCCCCCCTCGAATGGCGCGCTTCACGAGATTCCGCATGAGCGGCACCTTGTATCCGTTGTAGCGCAGCGGCTGGGCGCCCGTGATGGCCAGTTCGCCCGCCATCGACGCCGTATCCTCGTTGCGCGGCTTGCCGGCCACGGCGCCCTCGACAGCCGTGAGCCGCACGGGCGTGGCCGCGACGCCGTTCACCACCAGACGCATGCGCTCGATGGCGTCGTTCGAGCCGACGATCGCCGATGCGACGTTCACCAGGGGGAAGTCCCACACCTGGCGGTCGCGGACCTTCTCGAAGTAGAACTGCGCGCCCGCCCACGTGGACGGGATCCGGATGGCCACGAGCAGCTCGTTCGGCCGCCGCACGTTCATCCGGGTGATATCGGTGCCCGGTCCGATGAAATAGTTCTCGGCGTCGACGACCCGCTCCCCGGCGCGGCTGCGCAGCACCATCTTGGCGTCGAGCGCGATGAGCGCCGGAGCCGTGTCCGACGGATTCACCGCGACGCAGCGATCGGCATTCAGGATCGCGTGCTCGCGGTTCACGGCGGTCGGCGTGTCGGCGTAGCAGATGTTGCCGCCGGCGCGGTAGCAGCTCCAGCCGCTGCGGTAGTACCAGCAGCGGGTGTCCTGCGAGACGTTGCCGCCGAGCGTCCCCTGATTGCGGATCTGCGGCGAGGCCACCAGTTCGGCCGCCTGCATGAGCAGCCCGAACTTCTCCCGGACCACCGGGTGCCGCGTCACTTCGGTGAGCGTGGTCGTGGCCCCGATCTCGAGCCCGCCGTCCAGCTCGCGGATGCCCGCGAGTTCGGCCACCTGGCTCAGATCGATCACGACGTTCGTGCGCTTGGTGCGGTCCTTCAGCCAGTCGAACGTATCGAGGCCGCCCGCCATCACCCACGCATCGGCGCGGTGTTCGTCGAGCAGGCTCAGGGCTTCGTCAATGCTGGCCGGCTGGAACAGCTCGAATGCCGGCATGATGTCGCGAATCACGGCCATATTAGTCTCCAGTCGTCAGTCGCACGTCACAGTCGCAAGCTGCAGTCGCACGTCGTCAGGGCTCGATCCCACAGTGTCAGATGTGGGACGTCAGCGGCTCGTGCGTGCGCGTGCCGCCATTTTCCAGCGCATTCAGGAGCACGTCGGCCGTGACCGGCGATCGCCGGAACGTCTCGTAGCCGACCGCATCGAGAATCGCGTTCATCACGGCGGCGTACCCGGCCCCGACGGGCGGCTCGCCCACGCCGCGCACTCCGGTCGGTGTTTCCGGATCCGGCTTGTCGACCGCCGCCCACGCCATCTTCTGCGGCGCGTCGAGGATCGTCGGCGGGCGGTTCTGATAGAAGCGGCGCGCGAGGGCGGCGCCGTAGTGCTGGTCGTAGGCCCATCGCTGGGTGACGGCATGGCCGATGCCGAGCATCGAGCCGCCGAGCAGCTGACCGCCGAGCACTTTCGGATGCAGCACGCGGCCCACGTCGCCGACGGCCAGGTAGTCCAGGATGTGGAGCTGTCCGGTTTCGACGTCCACCTCGACTTCCGCGAAGCCGGCGACGAACGACATCGACGAGCCGTCGCGCGGATAGGCGTCTTTCGCCACGCCCATCAGCCCCTGGCCGGCCAGCGCGGTGGCCGAGGTCTTCGTGAACCCGTTGATGTTCTCCGGCAGCTCGTGGCCGTCGTACTTGCCCCCGAGCGCGATGGCGCGCTCGGCGGCCTGCGCGAACGTCAGGCCCCGGCCGCCGCCCTTCCGGAAGACGCGCTCGTTGTCGACGTCGTAGTCTTCAGGACGGCCGCCCAGATCCTTGGCCGCGATCTCCTGCAGCTTCTGCTTCGCGTCGGTGGCGGCCGCGTGCGCGGCGCGCGTCATCGCATGCGCCGTCTGGCTGCCGGCCGAGATGCACGTCCACGGCAGGTTCTTCTCGGTGTTGCCGAAGACGACGTCCACTTTCTCCCACGGCATATTGAGGATTTCCGCGGCCACGCGGTGCACGTCGATCACCGACTCGGTGCCGAGGTTGCCGATGCCCGACTGCACCTGGAGCCGGCCGTCGGGCTTGACGATGAGCAGGCCATCGAACCCGATCGAGCCGCCGGAGAACGTGCTCACGGCCACGCCGAGGCCCCGCGCCTTGGTTCCGTTGCGCTGCCCGCTCGCCGCCTTGCGCTCGTCCCACCGGAACAGCTCACGGCCCTGCCGGAGCGCGTCCTTGATGAACGAGCTCGTGACATAGCCCTGACGCCCGGCGGGATTGGGCGGACCGTATTTCGCCTTGCCCTCGGGGGCGTTGATGAGCCGCATCTCGACCTGATCGATGCCCAGCTGTTTGGCCGCTTTGGCGATCACCGGCTCCATGATCCCGATGGCCTGCATGCCGCCCGGCGCGCGCTGCGACGTGCGCGGCGGCGTGTTGGTCAGCACCGTGATCCCGCGCCACCGCATGGCGTCGGGCTGATAGGCGAGCGACGCGATGTTGCCGACCGACCGATAGTCGCCCTGCGCGTCGTACGGCCCGTTGTCGCCGACCGAATAGACGTCGAGCGCCAAGAGCTTGCCGTCCTTCCGGAACCCGGCGCGGACACGGCCCGTGACGCCCGAACGCGCGCGCCCGATGAAGTGCTCGTCTTCGCGCGTGATGCGCATCATCACGGGCGCATTCACCTTCTTCGACAGCAGCGCGGGAATGGCCATCGAGTTGGCGCCCGGAATCTTGCTGCCGAAGCCGCCGCCGGTGTACTCGCTGATCATCACGACGTTCTCCGGCTCGACGCCGGTCCAGCGCGCGAACGATCCCACGGTCTGCACGGTGCTCTGCGTGGATCCGTGCAGATACACCTTCCCGTTCTGCCAGTAGGCCATCGCCGTGCGCGTTTCGAGCGGCTGGTGGCCCGTCGACTGCGTGACCATCGTCTCCTCGAGCACGAGGTCGGCCTTGCTGAACGCGTCGTCGAGGTCGCCATAGCTCCACTCGTCGGTGGCCTTGCCGGTGGGCAGCAGCCCGTTGGCCGCATTCGCGAAGTCTTCTTCGGTCCACTTCAGCTCGGCGATCTCCGGACGCACGAACCCGCCGCGGCCACCGCCGCGGCCGGCCGCCGCGCCTTCGGCCTGCGGGGGCGGCTCGGGCCGCATCCACGTATTGCCTTCGGTGCGGGCGTTGGCGCTGCCCGGCCGCAGGCTCTCGACCGGATCCACGTTGAACGGCAGCGGCTCGAATTCGACGTCGAGCAGCTCGATCGCCGCCGCCGCGGTGTTCTCGTCGACGGCGCAGATCGCGACGATCGGCTCACCCTGGTACACCGGCTCCCACGTGAGGGCGCCCCGTTCACCCTGCGAGAGCGACTGGACGCCTTCGCCGAGCGTGGCGCCCGCCTGGTTCCCCGGCAGATCGTCGGGCGTGAGAAGGCCCTTGACGCCCGGCAGAGCCATCGCTCGCGCGGCGTCGAAATGCGAGACGCGGGCATGCGGCATCGGGCTCACGAGCAGCTTGGTGAAGAGCATGCCTTCCGCGCGATAGTCTTCCGCGTATTTCGCGCGCCCGGTGACCTTCGCGTGCAGGTCCGGCGTGGTGTAGTCCTGGCCGACGAGTTTTTGTGCCACCTTACGCCCTCCGCAGATTTTCAGCGCCGCGCATCAGGGCCGTGAGGATCTTGTCGTAATCCTGGCAGCGGCACAGATTGCCGGACACCCCGTGTGCGAGCTCCTGCCGGGTCGGGTTCGGGTTCGTCTTGAGGAACCCGACCGTCGCCATCACGAAGCCCGGCATGCAGAACGCGCACTGGAAGCCCTGCTCCTCGACGACCCCCTGCTGGACGGGATGCAGCGTCCCGTCGGCGGCCTCGAGGCCTTCGATCGTGACGATCTTCTTCCCGCGGACGCTGTGCGTGAGCGTCGAGCACGAGTAGCGCGGCACATCGTCCACGAGCACGGTGCACGCCCCGCACTCCGCGCGGTCGCAGCCGATCTTGGTCCCGGTGAGGCCCAGCTTGTAGCGGAGCGTCATGGCCAGGGTTTCCTGCTTCAGCGCGTCGACGCGCCGTTCCTGGCCGTTCACCGTGAGGGTGACGAGGCGCTCCACGGAACCGGCGGCAGCCGGCTGCCCCAGCACCGTGGTGCTGCGGAAGAGATACCCCGCGGAAGAAACTGCGGCCCCCGCCGCGATCACTCCCTTGATGAAGTTGCGTCTCGACGGGCCCGGAGTCGTGTCCGGCATGTGTGTGTCTGACATCGCTCGACTACCTCTGCGGCTGTTGCGACGTGAGCGTCGCGAACTCGAACGCCACCCCTGCTGAATCGGCAAGCGAAACGGTCGTATTGTAACTCTTTCTTCCGCTATCCTTAAGCATCGTCTGGCAGCATCGTCTGGCGGTTGGGCCCAAAGCTCTGGGGTATGGCCCGGAAGGCCCGCCCATCATGATCCCGGCATCCCGGCGTTCCCCCGGGCGGATGCCGGCACCAGACGATAAGCCCAATCGGGCGGAAGCGCAATGGCCGTCCCCCGCGGTCCGAAAAATTCACGCCGGCGATCTCGATATAGTGGATCGGCGTGATGCGACGTCCGGCATCGCTGGCAGCCGCCGGCCTTGGCCCGTGCCTGTTCGCGATGGCCCTCGCGGCCCAGGACCGCCCGCCGCCCCCGCCCCCCGAGCAGCCGATTCCCTTCAGCCACCGGTCGCACCTGGCGGCAAACCTTCAATGCCGCCAGTGTCACCAGTTTCCCGATCCGGGGGAACAGGCCACCCTGCCGGAGACGTCGACCTGCATGGCCTGCCACGTCCAGGTTCATCGAAACGCCCCGGACATTCAGCGATTGCGTGGTTTCGCCGAGGGCGGCGAGCCCGTGCCCTGGCAGAGGGTGTCTCGCGTCCCCAATTTTGTGATCTTCAGCCATCGGCAACATCTGGCCGTTGACGGGGTCACCTGCGAAGGGTGTCACGGGCCTGTCGCCCAGATGGACCAGATGCGCGCCGTGCACGACGCGTGGATGGATTCGTGTGTCGCCTGTCATCAGGACCGCGGGGCGCCGGACGGGTGCGCCACGTGCCATGATCCTCGATGAGTCCCGGACGGGCTCCGGCCGCTAGTGCGGCCGCGTGCGGTCCGGCGACAGTCGCACCAGCTGCTTGCCGAAGTTCCGCCCCGCGAGCAACCCGATGAACGTGGCCGGCGCGGCGTCGAGCCCTTCCACGATGTCCTCGCGGTAGCGCAGGCGGCCATCGCGCACGAGGGGCGCGCACTCGCCGATGAACTCAGGGAACCGGTCGAAATGGTCCGACACGATGAAGCCCTGGAGCAGCAGGCGCTTGGTGAGTACGGGGCGGAGATTCGGGCCCGGCCGGTTCTCCGTCTCGTTGTACTGTGCGATCTGGCCGCACACCGGCACACGGGCAAACGCGTTCAGCCGTCGAAACACCGCCTCGAAGACCGCGCCGCCGACGTTCTCGAAGTACACGTCGATGCCGTCCGGGCATGCCTGGCGGAGATCCCGTCCCAGATCGTCGCTCCGGTGGCTCACGCACGCGTCGAGACCCAGTTCGTCGATCACGTAGCGGCATTTCTCCGGCGCGCCCGCGATCCCGACCGCGCGACACCCTCGCAGCTTCGCGAGCTGGCCGACGAGGGACCCGACCGCGCCGGACGCCGCCGAGACGACCACCGTTTCCCCGGCCCGGGGGCGCCCGATCTGCAACAGGCCGTACCACGCCGTCAGGCCCGGCATGCCGAGCACGCCGAGCGCCGTCGAGATCGGCGCCACCGCCGGATCCAGCTTGCGGAGATCGCGGCCGTTCGAGACGCCGTACTCCTGCCAGCCGTCCTGTCCGAGCACGACGTCGCCGGCTGCGAAACCAGGCTGGCGCGACGTGACGATCTCGCTCACGGTCGCGCCGACCATTACCTGTCCGATCTCGACCGGCCGGGCGTAGGACGGCGCGTCGCTCATCCGCCCGCGCATGTACGGATCCAGCGACAGGTAGATCGTGCGGCGAAGCACCTCGCCGTCGGCGGGCTCCGGAATCGGGTCGGTGGCCAGCTCGAAATCCTTCAGCGTCGGCGCGCCAGCGGGGCGATGGGCGAGCAGGATGCGGCGGTTCATGGCCGAGACTATACCCCCGCCGGTCGACGCGGTATCATGCCTTCAGCCATGCGCCACATGCCACTCGGCACGTCTCTCGCGCCTCTCGTGGCGGGCGCCGCGCTGGCCCTGACCCTGGCCGGCACCGCGACGCTCGTCGGCGCGGACCACCAGGAGAGCGATTTCCTCACGCGCATCCGCCGACTCACCGTCGAGGGCGCGCGCGCCGGCGAAGGGTACTGGTCGCCCGACGGAACGCGCCTCGTCTTCCAGAGCGAACGCGAACCCGGCAATCCCTTCTACCAGATCTATGCCCTGGATCTCACGACGGGCGAGACGACGCGCATTTCGACCGGCGTCGGCAAGACGACGTGCGCCTTCTTCCGCCCCGGTACCGACGAGATCGAGTTCGCCTCCACGCACGCCGACCCGCATTCGGCGGAGTTGCAGAAGGCCGAGCTCGACTTCCGCGCATCCGGCCAGCAGCGGCGGTACTCGTGGGACTACGACCCGGAAATGGACATCTGGTCCATTCACGAAAAGACGGGCCGGATGACGCAGCTCACCACGGCGCGCGGCTACGACGCCGAAGGCAGCTATTCGCCCGACGGACAGTGGATCGTGTTCACGTCGATGCGCGACGCGTACAACCGCACGCTGACGCCCGACGAACAGAAGCAGCTCGAGCGCGACCCGAGCTACTTTGCCGAGATCTACATCATGCGCGCGGACGGCACGGACCAGCGCCGCCTGACCCGCGTACCGGGCTACGACGGCGGCCCGTTCTTCACCCACGACGGCTCGCGCATCGTCTGGCGCCGCTTCGACGAAACCGGGCTGCTCGCCGACATCTACACGATGAAACCCGACGGCACCGACGTGAAGCGAGTCACCGATTTCGGCGCGATGAGCTGGGCGCCCTACGAGCACCCGTCCGGGGAATACATCATCTTCGCGTCGAACAAGCTCGGCTTCGACAACTTCGAGCTGTTCATGGTGGACACCGCGGGAACGAAGGAACCCGTGCGCGTGACCTATACCGACGGATTCGACGGCCTCCCGGTGCCGTCGCCGGACGGCACGAGGCTCGCGTGGACGTCGAGTCGCGCGGGCGGATCGGCCGGGCAGCTCTTCCTGGCCCAGTGGAACCATCAGGCCGCGCTGCAGGCCATTCGCGACGCGCCGCCGCGGAAAGCGCCCGCGGGGAGCGGCGGGCCGTGACGCGCCGGTTCGCGCCGGCGGCGGCGTGCGCGGTCGCGCTGACGCTCTGGGCTCCCGCACCGGAGGCCCAGCAGGCGCGCGCGAGTCGCACCGACATCGAGACACTGGCCTCGGCGCGCATGGACGGCCGGCTCACGGGCTCGCCGGGCGCGGCGCTCGCCGCCGACTACCTCGTGGCGGAGCTCACGAAGATCGGCGCGAAGCCGCTGCCCGGGCACGAATTCCGCCTGCCGTTCGCGTTCACGGCCGGCACGAGCGACGCCGGATTCGGGCGTCACCGTGACGCGGTCCGGATCGGCGCCGCGCACCTTCGCCACGCGCGACCGCGTGCAGGCGCTCTCCTTCTCGGACAGCAGCGAGGTCGGCGGCTCGGTCGTCTTCGCGGGCTACGGCATCGTCGTGCCGGACAGTCAGGACTTCGGGTACGACAGCTACCAGGGCCTCGATGTCGACGGCAAGATCGTCGTCGTGCTGCGGTACTTTCCGGAGGACGCCGATCAACAGACCCGCGGCATCCTCGCGCGCTATTCCGGCCTGCGCTACAAGGCCATGCAGGCGCGGCAGCACGGCGCGAAGGCCCTCGTCGTCATCACCGGGCCGCGCTCGCCGAATGCAGGCGAGGTCGTGCCGATGACGTTCGACACCGCCCTCGCCGGCTCGGGCATCGTCGCCGTGAGCGGCGATGCGCAGGTGGCGCAGGCCATCTTCGACGCCGTCCCCGATCGAACGCTCGAGGCCACGCAACGGTCGCTCGACTCGGCCAACCCGCACGTGGCCGGGTTTGCTGTCGACGGTCTGACGTTGTCGGTGCGGGCGGCCGTGCGGCGGGAAACCCAGACCGGCCACGACGTGGTCGCCTACCTGCCGGGCACGACAGCGACCGTGCCGAAGCCGTGGATCGCGCTCGGCGCGCACTACGACCACCTCGGCCACGGCGGCAACGGCAATTCGCTCGCGCACAGCGACGAGGCAGGCCAGATCCATTTCGGCGCCGACGACAACGCGAGCGGCGACGCCGCCGTGCTCGGCGTGGCCCGCGCGCTGGCCACCCAGCCTCACCGCCGCAACATCCTGCTGGCCTTCTGGTCGGGCGAGGAGCTCGGGCTGCTCGGATCCGCCGCGTTCGCCGCGAAGCCGCCCCTCGCGCTCGACGAGCTCGAGGCGTATCTCAACTTCGACATGGTCGGGCGCATGCAGGAGAACAAGCTCACCGTGCAGGCCACCGGCACCAGCCCGATCTGGCCCCGGCTTCTCGAGCAGACCAACGTGCTCGCCGGCTTCGATCTCCTCACGCAGACCGATCCGTATCAGCCGACCGACGTCGCCACGTTCAACGAGGCGCAGGTCCCGAGCCTCGCGTTCTTCACCGGTACGCATCCCGACTACCATCGCCCGACGGACACGGCCGACAAGATCGACTACGAGGATCTCGACCGCGTCGCCGCATTCGCGACCACCATCGTCCGGCGTCTGGACGCTCTCGACGACCCGCCGGTGTTCACGAAGGTCGAGCAGCAGATGGAAGGCGGCGGCCGCGACGGGCTCCGCATCTTCACCGGCACGATTCCCAACTACTCGACCGACGTGAAAGGGCTGCTCCTCGACGGCGTCGTGGCTGGCGGCCCGGCGGAGGAGGCCGGCCTGCAGAAAGGCGACATCGTGGTCGAGATCGGCGGGCAGTCCATCGCCAACATCTACGACTACACGTACGCGCTGGACGTCCTGAAAGTCGGCGAGCCGACGACGGTCGTCTTCATGCGCGCCGGCGAACGGCACGAGACGACGCTCACGCCCGCCGCGCGAAAGTAGCGGGCGCGGTGGCGAAGAAGCCGGCCGCGCGCCGCAAGAAGGCGGCGCCCGCGTCGATTGGCCTGACGGCTGCAGAAACGGCGACAGTCCCCGCCGACCTCATGGCGCCCCTCGTCGCCAGCATCACCGCCGACGGCGGCTCCCTCATCGGCACCTATCGTGATCCGCTCGGCGGCACGCCGCTCGTGGTGGCGGCGCTGCCCGTCGACAAGGTCGAGCCAACCCCCTACCAGCGCGACCCGTCCGATGCGCACGTGAAGCGCCTCATGGGCGTCTTCGAGAAGATCGGCCGCTTCCTGGATCCGATCATCTGCATCCGGCACGAGGATCGGTACTGGACGCCGAACGGCAATCATCGGCTCCAGGCGCTGCGCAGGCTCGGCGGCCGGACGATCGTGGCGCTGGTGGTCCCCGACCCGGAGGTCGCGTTCAAGATCCTGGCGCTGAACACCGAGAAGGCGCACAACCTGCGCGAGAAATCGCTCGAGACGATTCGGATGGCTCGGGCGCTGGCACAGACGGGCGACCGCCCGGAGGCCGAGTACGCCTTCGAGCTGGAACAGGCCGCCTTCCTCACGCTGGGCGTCTGTTACGAGCAGCGGCCGCGCCTGGGCGGCGGCGCCTACCAGGCCATCCTCCGCCGCGTGGACGATTTCCTCGATCTGCCGATGTCGAACGCCGTGACGGAGCGCGAGCGCCGCGGACGCAGGATCCTGAAACTCGACGACGCGGTGAGCGCCGCGGTCGAGAAGCTGAAGGCGCGGGGGCTCACCAGCCCGTATCTGCGATCGTTCGTCGTGTCGCGGGTGAACTACACGCGGTTCTCGAAGGCGACGTCGTTCGACTTCGACGAAGCGCTCGACAAGATCACGGCGAGCGCCACGAAATTCAACGTGGACCGGGTGAAGCAGGAAGACGTCGCGAAAGCCGGCGGCGCTCCGCCCGATGAGGAGTGAGGACCGCCGGCCCCTACCGGCTCCGGTAGAACGCGATCAGGTCCATCGACTTGGGCGGCGCGACGCCCATCTGGCGAAGCATCGTGGTGATCTGGCCGCGGTGATAACTCGCGTGGTTCACCATGTGCTGCAGCATCTGCCAGAAGGCGCTCGCGCCCGGCTGCCCGCTCAGCGAGCGATACTCCATCACCCGCGTGATGCCCTCCTCGCCCAGGCCGTCGAGGAAGGCGCGCGTCTTGCGCTCCTGCGCCGACCACGCCGTGCGCAGGGACGTCACGTCGGGAAACTGATCCGCCGGCAGCATGGCTTCCGGCGACGTGCCCTGCCAGCGCGAGTACCAGGCCCACTCGGCCGAATACACGTGGGCGGCGGTGTCGCGAATCGACTTGAAGCTGCTGCCCATGTCGCGCGTGTACTGCTCCGCGGTGAGGGGCGCGAGCGCCTCGAGCAGGCGGTCGCGCGCCCAGTAGTGGTAGTCGAGCAGGGTGCGTAGATCCTGAACCATCACGTCCAGCCTCCCTTCACCACGAACCACAGGTTCGCCGGCCTCTCGGCCAGGCGACGCATATACCACGGAAACCAGTTGTCGCCGTACGAGATCAGCACGAACACCGGACGTCCTTCGGCCGCCAGCCGCGTCTGCAGACGCCGCTGAACGCCGTAGAGCATCGCATGCGCGAACGAGGATCGATCCACCCCCGCGCCGTCCGCCCAGACGTCGAGACGATCGACGAGCGAGGTGTCGTGGGTGGCGACGTGGACCGTTGCGCCGGCGCGCCGCCCTTCCTCCCCCAGCAGTCTCGTGGCGAGTTCGAAGAACTGGCGGTCGACGTCGGCCTTGCGCGGCCACGCGATCGACGGCGGTTCGAGATAGGCGCCCTTGACGAGACGCACGCGCGGCGCCATCGTCAGGAGCGCCGTGAGGTCCTTCGGCGTCCGATAGAGGTACGCCTGCAGCGCGACGCCGACGTTCGACGAGTGCCGCCGCGCCCGGGCGTAGAGTTCCAGCGTGAGGTCGACGTAGGACGAGCTCTCCATGTCGATCCAGACGACGGTCTGCGTCTGGTCGGCGCGCTCCAGCAGGCACAGCAGGTTGGCGGCGCACAGCTCCGGATCGATGTCGAGCCCGAGCTGCGTCGGCTTCACCGAGAGATGCGCGCCCAGACCGGCTTCCCCCGCGCGATTCATCGCGTCGAGGTACATCCGGGTGACGCGCCGGGTGTCGTCAGGGTGCGCCAGATTTTCCCCGAGGAACGTCAGGATGGCGCCGATGCGTGCGCCCCGGAGCTCGCGGGCGGCGGCCAGCGCGTCCTCGAGCCGTTCTCCCGGCATGAAGCGGGAGACCGCGCGTCGCACGCGAGGGTGCCGCACGGCGCGATCGCGCAGCCAGGTGTTGGTGGACGCCGCGAGCAGAACGGATCGAGCGAGGCTCATGCCCCGCTCGATCCTAGCAGAGAGTGCGTGGCGCTACGGGCGCGCGGTCAGAAACAGGTTCTGCCCGTCGCGCTTCACGAGCAGCAGCACCGGCCGGTCGGCATTCCTGCGCAGGGCCTCTCGCAGCGCGTCCACGGACTGGACCGGCTGCTGATTCACCTCCATGAGGATGTCGCCCTGCTGGACGCCGGCGTCGGCGGCCCGGCCGCTCTGGTCCACGTCGCGCACGAGCAGGCCCTTGGTGCCGTCCGGAGCGCCCACCTGCTGGGCGAGCTCCGGCGTGAGCGGCTGCACCGACACGCCGAGGGCGGTCGGCTCGTTCCGCCCGCCCGCGTCCTGCTGCCCGTTCTTGCCGGCCGGCGCCTGATCGAGCTTCACGTGCAGCGTCTTCTCGGCGCCATCGCGCAGCACGACGACCGTCGTGTCGGCGCCCGGCCCCGCCTCGGCCACGCGGTTGCGCAGCTGGTTGGTGTCGGCCACCGGCTGCCCGTTGAACGACTTGATCACGTCGCCGCGCTCGATGCCGGCGTGGTCGGCCGCGCTGTCGGGAGTCACGCCCGAGACAATGGCGCCGCCGACGTCCTTCAGGCCGAGGCTGGCGGCGAGGTCCGACGTGACCGGCTGCACGGTGACGCCCAGCTGTCCGCGCTGCACGTTGCCGTACTGGCGCAGATCGGACATCACGCGCTTGGCCATGTTCACCGGAATCGCGAAGCCGATGCCGATGTTGCCGCTCGACGTGGACAGGATCTGCGAGTTGATCCCGACGAGCTCGCCCTTCGTGTTCACGAGGGCGCCGCCGGAATTGCCCTGGTTGATGGGCGCGTCGGTCTGCAGGAAGTTCTCGTAGCTGCCGTCGCTCACGCCGCCCGTGCTGCGACCCTTCGCGCTGATGATCCCCATCGTGACCGTCTGGCCGACGCCGAGCGGATTGCCGACGGCGAGCACCACGTCGCCCACCCGCACCGCATCGGAGTCGCCGAGCTCGAGGGAATGCAGGTTCGACGCGTCGATCTTGATGAGCGCCAGATCCGTCGGCTGATCCGTGCCGACGATCTTCGCATCCATGGTGCGGCCGTCGGTCAGATCCACCCGGACCGAGTCGGCGCCGCCGACCACGTGGAAGTTCGTCAAGATGTAGCCGTCGGGGGTCGTGATGACGCCGGACCCGAGACCCTGCTGGCGGAACCGTCGGGGCTGCTGCTGATCCTCGAACGGCTGGCCGAAGAACCGCCGGAAGAAGTCGTCGGGCGGGCCCTGAAAGGCCGTGGGCGACATGCGTCCCGTCGTCTCGACCCGGACCGTGACGACCGCCGGAGCGACGACGTCCACGACGTCGGCGTAGGAATCACGGTTGCCCGACGCGGTCAGCGTGGGCGCGCTGTGTTGCTCGGCGACGGCGGCGGGCGAGGCCGGCGCGGCCGCCGACGCTCCACGAAGAGCGGCGCCGGCGGCCACGAGCAGCACCGCCGTGACGAGCGCCAGTCCTCCGCCGATCACTCGATTTCTGGAAAGTTGTTTCATGGCAATCAATCCCCCTCACCTGTAACTCACACACGAGACCGGAGGCCTCGAAGAACGGCTGGGTCCCACCCATAGAGATGCAAGCCGCTTTCCGGGTTCCTCGTGTAGATAAGACGGTGGACCGGCTTGCGGGGACGTTGCCGGCGCATTACAGCTGTGAAAGGTCCGGATGGACGGACAGGCGGACCTCGAACGTCGAGCCGCGGCCAGGCTCGCTCGCCGCCGACACGCGGCCTCCATGAGCCTCGACGATGGCCTTCACGAAGCTGAGGCCGAGGCCCAGACCGCGTGCGCTTCGACTGGCGTCGCCCCGAAACAAACGGTCCCAGATGTGCGGCAGCTCGTCGGGTGGGATCCCGGCCCCGGAATCCCTGACCCGGAGCAGCGCGTCAGAGCCCGAACGCCCCACGCCCACGTCCACGCGCCCCCCCGAGGGCGTGTATTTGACGGCATTATCGATGAGGTTCGCGGCCACCTGCTCGAGGCGCGTCCGATCGGCATTCACCACCACCTCGGCTGCGTCCGGCAGGAGCGCCAGACCGACGCCACGCGCCTCGGCGGTGTCGTGATAGAGATCGACGGCCCGCCGGGCCACGTCGGCCAGCCGTACCGGCTCACGGCGCAGCTCGATGGCCCCGCTCTCGGCTTCGCTGATGTCCATCAGCGTGTCGAGCATGACGAGCACGCGATCGGTCTCCTCGACGCAGTCGGCGAGGGCGTCGCGGTAGCGATCCGGATCCGCGGGTCCGGCGAGGGCGATCTCGGCGGCGCCCCGCAGGTGCGTCAACGGGGTCCGCAGATCGTGCGACACGTTGTCGAGCGAGGCCCGCATCGCCGCCACCAGGCGCTCAATCCGATCGAGCATCTGATTGAAGAGGCTCGTGAGCTCGCCGATCGCGTCTTCGCGGCGCGTGGGCGCGACGGGCACGCGCGCGTCCGTCCGTCCGGTCGTGATGATGTCGCGCACGGCGCGGTTCAGCCGGCGGATCGGCTCGAGCGCCGATCGCGTGACGAGCAGGCCGCCGGTGATGGCCACAAACACCACCGAGAGCGTGACCAGGCCCAGGGCGGCGCGGAACCGCGCGAGCACGTCGCGCCGCGCCTCGGTGCTCTTCCCCACCTGAACGAGCGTGCCGTCGGCCATGCGCAGCGAACCGATCTCCAGGTCGCTCGGATCCCAGCCGTCGGCGGTGCCCACGAACGCGTCGGTCCCGCGATCGATGACGCGCACGAACAGGCGCTCGGGCGCCGTGCGTTGTTCGGACTGCACGGTGTCGGCGAGCGCGGCGACGCCGCCGCGGGCATACACGGCCGCGTACTCGCCGAGCTTCGACTGGATGATCTGCTGATCGCGCTCGGCCAGCGACGACGCCGTCAACACGTACGTCAGCAGCACGATCGCCATCGCGCCGACGACGAAGAGCGTCGCGTACCACAGCCCCAGGCGGAGCCCGAAGGCTCTCGCCGTCGGTGGGCCGCTCTCGAGCGGCGCGGGCGTGGCCGCCTCAGGCGCGGAGGACATAGCCCACGCCTCGTACCGTGTGCAGGAGTTTCTTGTCGAACGGACGATCCAGCTTCTCCCGGAGGCGGCTCACGAGCACGTCCACCACGTTGGTCTGCGGGTCGAAGCTGTACTCGAAGACGTGCGACAGGATCATCGTCTTCGAGACGACGCGGCCGGCGTTCCGCATGAGATATTCGAGCAGGGCGAACTCGCGCGGGCGCAGGTCGAGCGCCGTGGCGCCCCGCATCACGCGCCGCGACAGCAGATCCAGCACCAGCTCGTCGACCGTCAAGGTCGTGGGCTCGGCGACTCGCGTCGCGCGCCGCAGCAACGCCTGCACGCGCGCGAGCAGCTCGGCGAACGCAAAGGGCTTGGTGAGATAGTCGTCGCCGCCGGCCTGCAGGCCCCGCACCCGGTCGTCCACCGACCGCCGGGCGCTCAGGATCAGGACCGGCGTGCTCACGCCCGCCCGCCGCCAGGCGTCGATGACCGACAGACCGTCGCGCTCGGGCAGCATCAGGTCCACAATGGCGACGTCGTACGGCCGCCGGCGGCCGGCGTCGAGTCCCGCCGCGCCATCCGCTTCGTGGTCCACCGCGAACCCGGCCTCTCGCAGCCCTCGCGACACGAAGTCGGCGATGGCCGCGTCGTCTTCGACGAGCAACGCCCGCACGTCCGGATCATACCGGCTTGCGCACGGGTGCGCGTGCGTGCGCACAGATGCCGGAAATCCGGCGCACGGCCGGCTGCGGGTGAGCGCTGTCGACGCCTGCCCGCCGCGCCGAAATACGACATGACGATGTTTCTTTCGCCGATAACCCTCCCGCGTCCCCGTGGGCGCCCGGGCGCGTGCCTGGTCGTGCTCTGCGCCTGCCTCGGCGCGACGGCGGCGCGCGGCCAGACGGCGAACGAACCCTCCCTGAAAGCCGCGTTTCTGCACAACTTCATCCGTTTCACGGAATGGCCGGCCGACGTGGAGCGCCAGGGCCGGCCGCCGGTGCTCTGCGTCCTCGACGCCGACGATGTGGCGCGCGAGCTCGAGACGGTGGAACGGGCGGCCGCGCCTGGCGGCCTTGGCATCGTGCGGCGCGTCGGCGCCGGCGACGATCTGCGCGCCTGCGCCCTGCTCTACATGGGCCGGGTCGATGGCCGTTCGGCCTCGACGATTCTGGGGGGCCTGGCCGGCTCGCCCGTGCTGACCGTGAGCGACCGAGACGACTGGACGCGACACGGCGGCGTCGTCAACTTCTACGTCGAGAACAACCACATGCGGTTCGCGATCAACGTGGCGGCTGCCCGCCGCGCCCACCTGCAAATCAGCTCGCGCCTGCTCAGCCTGGCGCGCATCGTGGAGGACGAACCGAATGGCGGCCGGTGATTCGATGGCGCGGCGGCTGTCGCTCAGCCAGAAACTGACCGTACTCGGCCTGCTCACGAGCGGAGCGGCGCTGCTCGTGGCGTTCGCGGCGCTGCTCGTCGCCGACGTGCTGCGGCTGCAGGCCGACGAGGAGGCCGAGATGCACCAGATGGCCGACGTGGTCGCGGCCAACAGCACGGCCGCCCTGGTGTTCGGCGACGCTCGGGCGGGCGCCGAGATCCTGCGCGCGACGGCCATGAACCCGAGCGTGACCCGCGCGGCGCTCCTGACCCGAGACGGCCGGGTCTTCGCGCGGTTCGATCGCCACGACGACAGCGCCGCCGCGCTGCCGCTCGATCAGGGCAGCGATCCCGTCTGGCGGGCGCTCAGCGGGGGACTCGTGCGGCTGCGCCAGCCCGTGCTGCTCGACGGGGAGATGGTGGGCACGATCTTCATCGAGTCGAATCTCGCCGATGTGCGCGAACAGTCGGTGCGCCTGCTGGAGGTCATGGGGGTGGTGCTGTTCGGCACGTTCTTCGTGGCACTCGTCGTGGCGTCGCGCCTGCAACGCGTGATCTCGGGGCCGATCCTCGGGCTGACGGACGTCACGCGGACGGTCACGCGCGACCAGCGCTTCGACATCCGCGCGGTGAAGGCCGGCCAGGACGAGGTCGGCGAGCTGGTCGACGGATTCAACCGGATGCTGGATGCCATCGCCCAGCGCGATGCCCGCCTCCGCGATCACCAGCAGGACCTGGAGCGCACCGTCGACACGCGCACGGCCGAGCTGCGTTCGCTGAACGCCGAGCTGGTGGCCGCGCGCGACAAGGCCTTGCAGGCGAACCGGGCCAAGAGCGAGTTCCTGGCCAACATGAGCCACGAGATCCGCACGCCGATGAACGGCATCATCGGCATGACCGAGCTCGTGCTGGGCACGCCGCTCCGGCCCGACCAGCTCGACTACCTCCGTACGGTCCGGGCGTCGGCGAACTCCCTGCTCGCGATTCTCAACGACATCCTCGATTTCTCGAAGATCGAGTCGCGGAAGCTCGACCTCGAAGCCGTGCCCTTCTCGCTGCGCGACGTCCTGAGCGACGCCGTGAAGCCCCTGGCCGTGCGCGCCGGCGAAAAGCAGCTCGAGCTGATCGTGGACATCGGGCTCGACGTGCCGTCGGCGATCGTGGGCGACCCGGTGCGGCTGACGCAGGTCGTCTCCAATCTGGTGAACAACGCCATCAAGTTCACCGAACACGGCCACGTCCTGCTCGAGGTGCGCGAAGAGATCCGGCAGGAAGGCGCCACGCGGCTGCACTTTGCGGTGCGCGATACCGGCATCGGCATTCCGCCCGAGAAGCACCGGTCGATCTTCGAAGCCTTCGAACAGGCCGACGGGTCCACGACCCGCCGGTTCGGCGGCACGGGCCTGGGGCTGACGATTTCGGCGAACCTCGTCCGGATGATGGGCGGGCGCCTGTGGGTCGAGAGCGAGCCCGGCGCCGGCAGCACCTTCCATTTCACCGCCGCCTTCGACGTCGCGTCGGAGGCGCCCGCCCCCTTCGGCGACGCCCTGCTCAGCCACCTGCCCGTGCTCATCGCCGACGACAACGAGGTGAACCGCCGGATCTTCGTCGAGCAGCTGTCGCGATGGCAGATGGATCCCGTGGCCGTTTCGGGCGGCCAGGCGGCGCTCGAGGCGCTTCGTGGCGCGCGCGCCGCGCGGCCGTTCCGGCTCCTGCTGCTCGACGCGACCATGCCCGACATGGACGGATTCGCGGTGTGCGCGGCCGTTCGAGGCGACGCGGCGCTGGCCGATACCGCAGTGCTCATCCTCAGCTCGGCCGCCCGCGAAGGCGACGCCGCGCGGGCCCGCGATCTCGGCGCCGCGGCATATCTCACCAAGCCCGTGAAACCCGAGGGGCTGGTGGCCGCGATCCGGCTCGCGCTCGGCGAGAAGGCGCCGGCGCCGGACCCGAGCGGACCGGGCCCCGACGCCGTGACCTCGAAACCGCTGGCGGTGCTCCTGGCCGAGGACAACGTGGTCAATCAGCGCGTGGCCGCCGGGCTCCTCGAGCGCCGCGGCCATCGCGTGGTCGTCGCGGCCAACGGACAGGAGGCGCTCGAGGCGATGGATCGCGAGCCGTTCGATCTCGTGCTGATGGACGTCCAGATGCCGGTGATGGGCGGCCTCGAAGCGACGCGGCAGATTCGCGAGCGCGAGCGGGCGACCGGCGGCCACATCCGGATCGTGGCGATGACGGCGCATGCGATGCAGGGCGACCGCGAGCGCTGCCTGGCGGCCGGCATGGACGGCTATCTCACCAAGCCGATCGATCAGGCGGGGCTCGTCGCGGCCGCCGAAGGCGGGCCGTTGCCGGGAGCGCCCGTCGAGACCGAGCCACAACCGGCGTTGGCGTTCGACGAAGAGAAGCTGCTGCACAGGCTGGGCGGCGATCGGGCGCTCGTGGCGGAAATGATCCAGGTCTTCGTCGAGGACTGCCCC
The DNA here is from genome assembly GCA_963837345.1 of uncultured Acidobacteriota bacterium. Classification (GTDB taxonomy): domain Bacteria; phylum Acidobacteriota; class Vicinamibacteria; order Vicinamibacterales; family CAVVIG01; genus CAWIMX01. The sequence continues at coordinate 539,525 of CAWIMX010000002.1, read as the reverse complement.
ATGCAGCTGACGGCCATCAAGAGCGCCGTCGAGCGGCGCGATGCCGACGCGATTCGATCCTCCGCGCACGCGCTGAAGGGCGCGGCGGGCAACATCTCGGCGACGCAACTCTTCGAGGCAGCGCGCACGCTCGAGCGCATCGGCGCGGAGAATCGGCTGGGCGCCGCCGATGCCGGCTGGCGCCTGGTCGCGTCGGCAGCCGCCAACGTCATCGACGTGCTCCGCCTCCACGGCACCGGAATCGAGGTTCAGCCATGAAAGCCCTGGTCGCCGACGACGACCGGACGACGACGACGCTGCTCGCGCGGACCCTCGCCCGGTGGAACGTCGAGACGGTGATCGTCGCCGACGGCGGCGAGGCCTGGGACGTGCTCCGCGGAAACGAGCCGCCCTCGCTTGCCATTCTCGACTGGATGATGCCGACGCTCGACGGTCCCGAAGTGTGCCGACGCGTGCGCGGCACGCCGTCGCGCGCGCACCTGTATCTCATCCTGCTCACCGCGCGCGACAGCCGCGCGGATCTCGTGGCCGGCCTCGACGCCGGCGCCGACGACTACCTCGTCAAGCCGTTCGACCTGGACGAACTGCGGGCGCGCGTCAGCGTCGGTCAGCGCGTCATCGGCCTGCAGGAGCGGCTGGCCGATCGGGTCCGTGAGCTGCAGGACGCGCTCGCGCGCGTGAACCAGTTACAGGGCCTGCTCCCGATCTGCTGGTACTGCAAGCGCATTCGCACCGACGACAACTACTGGCAGCAGCTCGACTCCTACATCTCGCAACACTCCGAGGCCCGGTTCAGCCATGGCATCTGCCCGGCGTGTCTCGCCGAAGTCAATAAGGAGTTCGAACGCTGACGCCCGGCGGCGCCGCCCGCAGATACTGGCGCGGCCAGGTGCCCCCCTGGTCGAGCGCCCGGGCAGCCTCGAGGGGCCAGTAGGGACGGCGCAGCAGTTCGCGCGCCAGCAGGACGCAGTCGGCGCGGCCTTCCGCCACGATCGCCTCGGCCTGGTCGGGCGTCGTGATGAGTCCCACGGCCCCGGTCGCAATCGCCGCCTCGCGCCGGATCCGTTCGGCGAACGGCACCTGGTACCCGGCGTCGTCCGGACCTGGGCGTGAGGCACGGCGCCTCCCGATGAACAGTCGATCAGATCGACGCCGGCATCCTTCAGCCGCCGGCAGAGCTCGACGGCTTCATCGAGGTCCCACCCGCCGGGCACCCAGTCCGTCGCGGAAATCCTGACGAAGACCGGCCGCCGGTCGGGCCAGACCTCCCGCACGACGCGAACGACGTCGAGACACAGCCGCGCGCGATTCTCGAACGATCCGCCGTACGCGTCGGTCCGCGTGTTCACGATCGGCGAGAGAAACTCGTGCAGGAGATAGCCGTGGGCCGCGTGAATCTCCAGGACGTCGAACCCGGCGTCGAGCACGCGTCGGGCCGCGGCCGCGAACGCCGCGACGATGAGCTGCAGCTCGGGCACGGTGAGCGCCCGCGGTGGCGGACCCGCCGGCGCGTAGGGCTCCGGCCCGGGCCCCACCGGCACCCAGCCTCCGCGCTCGGGCGGCACGGCGTGTCCGCCTTCCCAGGGCGGAGCCGTGCTGCCCTTGCGTCCGGCGTGCGCGATCTGGACGCCGGCCGCGCTGCCCTGCGCGTGCACGAACCGCGCGATCCGCGCCAGGCCGTCCACGTGCGCGTCGCTCCACACGCCCAGATCGACCGGGCTGATTCGGCCCTCCGGCGTGACGGCGGTCGCTTCGGTGAAGACGAGCGCGGCACCCCCGACGGCCCGGGCGCCGAGATGGACCAGGTGCCAGTCGCTGGCCAGCCCGTTCGTGCTCGAGTACTGGCACATCGGCGAGACGACGATCCGATTGGACAATGAGAGGCTTCGAAGCGACCAGCGATCGAAGAGATGCGGCGTGGCGGTCACCGGTCCTCGCCCTCCTTCCGGGTCGACGATCGCCTGCCGCGCGCGGCGTGCGCGAGCGCCCGGGCGGTGTCGCCGCTCAGGACGGCGGGCCGGTCGAGCGACATCCATTGGTAGCACGGCTTGCCGAAGGTGCGGGCCATGAAGCGGACCTCCCCGTTTTGAACCAGCCGCTTCAACGTCGTATGAATCACCGCCAGGTCGTTCTCGTAGCGGGTGAGGTCGAGGCCCATGGCGGTGAGCTGGGCCCTCATTTCGGTTACTGTGAGGGGATGCCCCACGCCCCTCAGGACGAGACGGCAGGCGTCGGTCAGTCCGAGCGGAACCGTGGGCTCGTAGCCGCAGAGCCGCATCAGGCCCCCGACGGTCTGCGACAGCTGGGCAATGCGCTGGTCGATTCGCGCGCGTTCAGCGGTGAGCGCTTCGAGCTCGCGAGACGCCGCCTGCAGCGCCGTCTTGTAGTCGTCAACTGACATGGGTGCAGCTTATACAGAATGTGTAAGTCGACGTCAACCTCCCCGGACGCCGGCTCACCGGGAACCCGGGCCACGGGATGCCGGTCTTAAACAAGGATCCAGAGCATTCAGAGAACCCCGAGCACCTCGTGTACCCTATGAACGCAATCCGCCTCGGCGCCCCCTCGACCGGCCGCATTCCGCTTTCTCGTCGAGCATCCGCCCCTGGCGAGAAAGGAACGACGTGAAAGCCGCTCTTGCGGGCCTGCTGCTGGCCGCGCTCGCGATGCCTGCGCCGCTGGCGGCGCAGCCTCAGAACCGGCCCGCTCCTCCGCCACCGTTTCTGGGCGGCGTGCCCGACGATGCCCAAGCGACGGACGAGACGCTGTCGCTCACGATCCTCAACGCGATCGATCGGGGCCTCGCGCACAACCTGGGCCTGCTCACCGCCGATCGCAACATCGAGCGGGCGCAGGCGGCGCGCTGGCAGGCCCTGAGCGACCTCCTGCCGACGCTGACCGGCCGGGTCGCGGCGACCCGCGAGCAGGTGAACCTGAAGGCATTCGGATTCCCGCTGCCCCCCGGCGTGCCCGCGGTGGTCGGGCCGTTCAATGTCGTCGACGCCCGTCTGAGCCTGACCCAGTCGCTGTTCGACCTCAGCGCGCTGAACGACACGCGCGCCGAGGGCCACAACGTGGCGGCCGCCCGGCATACCTACCAGAGCGCGCGCGACCTGGTCGTCCTCGTCACCGCCGATCTCTATCTGCGCAGCCTGGCCGGACAAGCGCGCGTCGAGTCCGCGCAGGCGCAGCTCGAGACCGCGCAGGCGCTCCACGATCAAGCCGTGGATCTGCGCAGCGCCGGCGTGGTGGCCGACATCGACGTCCTTCGGGCGGAGGTGGAGCTGAACTCGGCCGAGCAGCGCGCGACCGCCGCCCAGAACGACCTCGAGACGTCGAAGCTGGAGCTCGCCCGTGTGATCGGGCTCCCGCTCGGCCAGGCGTTCGCGCTCGTCGACCAGGTGCCCTACGTACCCGTGCCCCAGACGACGCTCGAGCAGGCCCTGGACGAGGCGTATCGCTCGCGGCCCGACTATCTGGCCGCGCAGGAGCGGGTGCGGGCGGCCGAGGCGAACCGTCGCTCAGTGGCGGCCGAGTCGCTGCCCTCGGCGACGCTGACCGCCGACTATGGCGACATCGGGCCCTCGTTCGGCGACTCGCACGGCACGTTCAACGTGACCGGCTCGGTGACGGTGCCGATCCTCCAGGGCAGCCGCCATCATGGCCGCCTCATCGAGGCCGAGGCCGCGCTGAAGGATCGCCAGTCGGAGGCCGACGACCTCCGGGCGGGCATCTACTACGAGGTCCGCACCGCGTTCCTCAATCTCGAGGCGAACGAGGCAGTGCTCAGGACGGCCGACCGGGCGCGCACCCTGGCCTCGAGCGAACTCACGCAGGCCCGCGACCGCTTCGCCGCGGGCGTGGCCAGCAACATCGAAGTGGTGCAGGCGCAGGCGGCCGTGGCGCTCGCCAACGAGCAGTACACGACCGCGCTGTATCAATTCAACGTCAGCAAGGCACTCCTCGCGCGGGGCATAGGCGCCGCCGAGCAAGCCACGCGGGACTTTCTCGGAGGACTCGGCAATGGCGGACGGTAAGGAACTGTCGGGAGCGGCGCGGCGGCGTCTGCAATGGGGCGGAGGCGCAGCGCTCGCCATCCTGATTGGGCTCGGGGCGTGGCTCTGGATCACGGCCGGCCGGGAGTCGACCGACGACGCGCAGGTGGACGGCTACGTCACGCCGGTCGCGGCCCGCGTCGGCGGCACCGTGTCGAAGGTGCTCGTCGCCGACAACCAGGAAATCGCGGACGGCGCCACGCTCGTCGAGCTCGATCCTCGCGACTTTCAGGTGGCGGTGGATCGCGCCAAGGCCGAGCTCGCCGATGCCGTCGCCGCCGCGGCGGCGGCCAAGAGCGGCGTGCCGATCACCGCGACGACGACGGCGAGCGACGAGACGACTGCGCAGAGCTCCGTCATGCAGGCCGAGAGCGCGGTGACCGCGGCCGAGAAGGAGCTCGATGCGGCCAAGGCGCGCCAGACGAGCGCCCAGGCTCGCGTCAAGGAAGCCGAGGCGAACCAGACGCGAGCGGCGAAAGACGTCGAGCGCCTCCGCGGCCTGGTGGCCAAGCACGAGATTTCCGAACAGCAGTTCGACGCCGCCCAGGCGACCGCCGACGCGCAGAGCGCGGGCGTCGACGCGGCGCGGGCCCAGGTGACCGAGGCCGAGGCGGGCGTGCGGGTCGCCGAGAGCCGCCTGGCCCAGGCACGCGCCGGCCGGCAGCAGGCGGAGGCCGGGCTGAGCGCCGCGAAGACGGGGCCCGAGCAGGTCACCGCGATGCGCGCGCGCGCCGATTCCGCGGACGCGCGCGTGGCGCTGGCGCAGGCGTCGCTCGAGCAGGCGCAGCTGAACCTCCAGTACGCCACCATCAAGGCGCCGCGCCACGGGGTGGTCAGCCGCAAGAGCGTGGACGTCGGCCAGGTGGTGCAGGCAGGTCAGCCGCTGCTGGCGGTCGTCCCGCTGGACCAGGTCTGGGTGACGGCGAACTTCAAGGAAACCCAGATCACCGACATGCAGCCGGGCCAGCGCGTCACGATCGACGTGGACGCGTACGGCGGCCATACCTACGAAGGCCACGTGGACAGCATCGCGGCGGCGACCGGCGCCCGTTTCAGCCTGCTGCCGCCGGAGAACGCGACGGGCAACTACGTGAAGGTCGTGCAACGGGTGCCGGTGAAGATCGTGATCGACGGCGCGCCGGATCCGGACTTTCCCCTCCGCCCCGGCATGTCGGTGACGCCGACGGTCTATACGAAATCGCGCAACTGAGGCACGGGGCCACCGTTCCGTCCCGATGAGCTCCGAACCCCAGACGCCCAGCGTCAACCCGTGGATCGTCGCCGTCTCGGTGATGTTCGCCACCTTCATGGAGGTGCTCGACACCACGGTGGTGAACGTGTCGCTGCCGCACATCGCGGGCAGTCTGTCGGCGACGATCGACGAGGCCACGTGGGTGCTGACCTCGTACCTGGTGGCCAACGCGATCATCCTGCCGATGACGGGATGGCTGGCGAGCCGGTTCGGGCGCAAGAACCTGCTGATGGCATCGGTCGTCGGCTTCACCACCGCGTCGTTTCTCTGCGGGCTCGCGCCGACGCTCGGCATGCTCGTGTTCTTCCGCGTCGTTCAGGGCGCGACCGGCGGCGCGCTGCAGCCGCTCTCGCAGGCCGTGCTGCTCGAAGCCTTCCGGCCCGAAGATCGCGGCAAGGCGATGGGCTTCTGGGGTCTGGGCATCGTCGTCGCCCCGATTTTCGGACCGGTGCTCGGCGGATGGCTCACCGACAGCTACTCGTGGCGATGGGTCTTCTACATCAACATCCCGGTCGGCGTCGCCTCGATCGTGATGACGAAGCTCTACATCTTCGACCCGGCCTACATCCGGAGCACGGTGCGGAAGATCGACTACTGGGGCATCGGCATGCTGGCCGTGGGCATCGGCGCCCTGCAGATCGTCCTCGACAAGGGCCAGGAAGCCGACTGGTTCGCGTCGCACACCATGACCGTGCTGGCCGTGCTGAGCGGCATCACGCTGACGGCGCTCATCGTGCACGAGCTGACCACGGGCGATCCGGTCGTCGATCTGCGCGTATTCAAGGAGCGCAGCTACGCCGTGGGCGTCTTTCTCATGACGGTGGTCGGCTTCGTGCTCTACGGCAGTCTGGTGCTGCTGCCGATCATGCTGCAGACGCTGCTGGGCTATCCCTCGCTCCAGGCCGGCATCGCGATGGCGCCCCGCGGCGTCGGGTCGTTCATCATGATGCCGATCACGGGTTTTCTGATCGGCCGCATCGACGCGCGCAAGCTCCTGACGATCGGCCTGATCTTGGGCGGTGTGACCCTGCTCTGGCTGGCGGATCTGAATCTGCAGGCCGGCTACTGGGACATTTTCTGGCCGCAGCTCGTTCAGGGCGCGGGCCTGTCACTGCTCTTCGTGCCGCTGACCACCGTGGCGATGGACGCCATCCCGCGCGAGCGCATGGGCAACGCCACGAGCCTGTTCAATCTGATGCGCAACATCGGCGGCAGCATCGGGATCGCGGTCACGGGCACGATGCTGGCCCGCCAGCAGCAGGTCACCACGGCGGTACTCGGCACCAACGTGACGCCCTACGGTCTCGGGTCGGTGACCATGTTCGAACGCCTGCGCGAGGGCTTCATGGCGGCGGGCGCCGACGCCGCCACCGCCAGCAGCCGCGCCTATGCCGCGCTCTTCGGCCAGGTTCGGCGCCAGGCGGCCATGGTGTCGTTCGTCGGCATCTTCCAGCTTCTCGGGCTGATCTTCCTGGTGATGATCCCGCTGGTGCTCCTGATGCGCCGCCCGCGTGCGAGCCGCGGCCCCACGGCCGCGCACTAGAGTTCCTGAGCTTCTTGATTCGCGGTACACTCGCCTTATGATGCAGCGCCCCGGCTGCACGCTTGCGCTCGTCGTCGCGGCCGTGGCAGTGTGCGCCACGGCGCCCCGGCAAGACCCTCGAGGCGTCTCCTTCGCCGAATGGCTCGAGGGCGTGCGTCAGGAAGCCATCGCCCGGGGGATCCCGGAGGGCGTCGTGAGCGCGGCGCTGGCGGGGCTCGAACAGCCGGAAGCCGTCGTGATCGAGCGCGATCGATCCCAGGCCGAGACGGTCCAGACGCTCGAACGCTATCTCGCGACGCGGGTCACCGCGCGCGCCCGGCGCACGGGCGACACGATGTGGGAGCGTCATCGGGCGCTCCTCGGTCGCGTGTCGGCGCGCTACGGCGTGGCGCCCCGCGTGATCGTGGCGGTGTGGGGCTTCGAATCGAACTTCGGGCGATTCAGCGGCCTGCGCCCGACGATCCCGGCGCTGGCCACGCTGGCCTGGGATCCGCGACGGCCCGGCCTCTTCCGGCGCGAGCTGTTCAGCGCGCTCGAGATCCTCGCGCACGGCGACATCGACCAGGACCGGATGCGCGGGTCGTGGGCGGGCGCCATGGGCCAGACGCAGTTCATGCCCTCGAGCTATCTCGACTTCGCCGAGGATTTCGACGGCGATGGCCGGCGCGACATCTGGGACTCCGATGCCGACGTGTTCGCGTCGATCGCCAACTACCTGGCGGCCCATGGCTGGCACGACGGCGAGCGCTGGGGCCGCGAAGTCGTCCTCTCGCGCGAGGCGGAGCGGCGCGCGGCGGAGGTGCCCCGGCGCGACGGCACGTGCTCGGCCACGCGCACGATGTCGGTGGCGCGTCCGCTCGCCGACTGGCAGGCGATGGGTGTCCGGCTGCCCGGCGGCGGCCACCTGCCCGTGTCGAGCTCCCTCGACGCGTCGCTCGTCTCGGGCTCGTCGCGGCGGTTCCTCGTCTATCGCAACTACGACGCCCTGCTCGACTACAACTGCGCCCATTCCTATGCCGTCGGCGTCGGTCTGCTCTCCGACGCCTTGCGGGCGCCTTGACGAAGCGAGGAGACCTTCAGTGAGTGCCTTCAGCCTCGATGGCCGCGGCGTCGTCACCAGCTGCCCGCAGTGCGGCACGAAGAACCGGCTCGCCTACGATCGACTGGCCGACCCCAGCCGATGCGGGAACTGCAAAGCCACGCTCGACGCGCCGGCGTCGCCCGTCGAGGTGACGAGCGCAGCGGCCTTCGACGCCGCCATCGCGCACGCCTCGATTCCGATCGTCGTGGACTACTGGGCGCCGTGGTGCGGCCCGTGCCGCATGGTGGCGCCGGAGCTCGAGAAGGTGGCGGCCCGGCTCGCGGGGCGCGCGCTGATTCTCAAAGTCGACACCGACGCGCTCGCCGACGTGGGACAGCGGCACGGCGTGCGCTCGATCCCGACGATGGCCGTCTTCGCGGGCGGGCGCGAGGTCGGACGGACCGTCGGCGCCCGACCCGCCGGCGACATCCTGGCCTTCATCGAGCAATCGGCGCCGCTGGCCGCCCGCTGAGCGGCGGCCGCGCTATCATGCGCCGATGATCGCCCGTCTCCGTCGTCTGGCATGCACCGCGGCGCTGGGCGCCGGGATCGCCCTCTCCGGCTGCTCGCCCCCACCGCCGCCTCCCTCGTCTTCGGCGGCGGCAGACGCCGCCCCTGCGGCATTCGACCTCGAGGAGCTCACCATCGCCGATCTGCAGGCGCGGATGCAATCGGGCCAGGAGACCGCCCGCTCGCTGGTCGACAAGTACCTGGCGCGGATCGCGGCGCTCGACGCAAGCGGACCGGCGATTCACAGCGTGATCGAGGTGAACCCGGATGCCCGGGCCATCGCCGACGCGCTCGACGAGGAACGCCGGGCGCGCGGCCCGCGCGGGCCGCTGCACGGCATCCCCGTGCTGCTCAAGGACAACATCGCGACCGACGACCGGCTCGAGACGACGGCCGGATCGCTCGCGCTCGCCGGGGCCGGCGCGCCCGCCGATGCGTTCCTCGTCGGCCGCTTGAGAGCCGCCGGCGCCGTGATTCTCGGGAAGACGAACCTGAGCGAGTGGGCCAACTTTCGATCGACGCATTCGTCGAGCGGCTGGAGCGGACGCGGCGGCCAGACGCTCAACCCGTATGCACTCGATCGGTCGCCATCCGGGTCGAGCTCGGGATCCGCCGCCGCCGTGGCGGCGAATTTCGCCGCTGCCGCCGTGGGGACCGAAACCGACGGCTCAGTCGTGTCGCCGTCGAGCAATGCCAGCCTCGTCGGCATCAAGCCGACGCTGGGCCTGGTGAGCCGCTCCGGCATCGTGCCGATCGCCCACAGCCAGGACACGGCAGGCGCGATGGCGCGTACGGTCGCGGACGCCGCGACCCTCCTGGCCGTCATGGCAGGCGTCGACGCGGCCGACGAGGCGACCCGGTCGGCGGCGCACCACCTGGTGGCCGACTATGCCGGCTCACTCGATGCCGATGGCCTGCGCGGCGCCCGCATCGGCGTGGCCCGCAACGCCGGGTTCGGGGCTCATCCCGACGTCGATCGCCTGATGGAGGATGCGATTGCCGAGCTCAAGCAGCGCGGCGCGATCCTGGTCGATCCCGCCGACATTCCGACGCTCGGCCGCTTCGATGCCGGCGAGTTCCAGGTGCTCATTCACGAGTTCAAGCTCGATCTGAACCGCTACCTGGGGGCGCTCGGGCCGTCGGCGCCGATCCACACGCTGGACGATCTCATCGCGTTCAACACGGCGCACGCCGACGAGGAGCTGCGATATTTCGGCCAGGAACTGCTCGTGCAGGCCAGGGACGACCGCACGACGCCGGCCCGGTACGAGCGGACGCTCGCCGACAATCGCCGCCTGGCAGGGGCCGAAGGGATCGATGCCGTCATGGGCAGGAATCGGCTCGACGCCCTGATCGCGCCGACCTCCACGCCGGCCTGGCTGATCGATCACGTGAACGGCGACAGTGTCCCGTTCGCGGCAGTCTCGGCCGGCGGTCCGACATCGATCGCGGCCGTGGCGGGCTATCCCCACATCACGGTGCCGATGGGCTACGTGCACGGGCTGCCGGTGGGGATTTCATTCATCGGCCGCGCGTGGAGCGAGCCGACGCTCGTCAAGCTGGCGTACGCCTACGAACAGGCGACGCACCATCGCCGCGCGCCGACATTCGCCGCGAGCGCGAGCGAATAGCCCTGCCGGAGGCCTGTGTCGTGTCCGTCGGGATGCGATCAGGCGTTCCGAGATTGCCAGACGGCCCGCCCGACGAAGAACGGTCCGAGCCGCTCCAGATAGAGCGACGTCTGCTGCGTCTTGCGCATCGTCTGCACGATCGCCGAGAGCGGGTACAGGTCCTTGCCGAGCAGGCCGACGATGAAGTCGTTGTCGGTCTTGTCGAGTCCGTGACAGGCCAGGCGGATGTCGTGGGCGAAGTCGCCGGCGCCGAACGACATGCCGATGGCGCCATGCTCGGCCAGAATCACGCGCTGTTCCTCGGGGGGCAGCTGCGCAAACCGGCCGCTGCGTCGGAGGGGATACCACACTGCCCATTTCCAGTCGGCGTTGAGCACGGTCCGCCGCGGGCGGTGGACCAGGGCGTCCAGCAGGTCGGGTTCGTAGCCGAGCGAGTACGTGCGCCCCAGCATCGTGTATTCGGGCTTCTGGACGAGCGCCGCAAACGGCCCTCCGTTCAGAACCGGCCGCACGCGTTCGAGAAAGGCGGTCGGATCTTCGTCGAGCGTGAGCAGGGCGACGCCGCGAGGATCGTTGACGTCCTCGTACAGCGCGCCGATGATGCCGGCCCGATCGAGGGCGGCGGCCAGCGGCTCCGGATCGGGGCAGCCGCCGAAGGCCAGCAGCTGCATGAAGAGACGCGTGTCGGCCCGCTGCGGCTGGCCGTTCTTCATGCCGCCTTTTTCGCTGAGGTCCGGCGGCTCGGGGCCACGTCGGGCGGCGGGCTGGCTGTCGGCGGTGGTCTGTGGGGCCATGCCGACGAGTATAATCCGGCGGCTCGGCGGCGACGGCCGGAGACTGGCGAAACGCGGCAGTTTTCGGTAGGATCTCGTCGCCGGATCCGGCGATGTCGCCGGGGAGACGCCCTCTCGTATCCGGCCACCCGGATACTACGCACGGAGAAAACGCCAGCATGCCATTCATCATTACGGACCCCTGTATCGAAACGAAGGACACCGCGTGCGTCGACGTCTGCCCGGTGGATTGCATCCATCCGCGCAAGGACGAAGCCGAGTTCGCGGAGGCGACGATGCTCTACATCCACCCGGAGGAGTGCATCGATTGCGGCGCCTGTGTCCCGGCGTGCCCGGTGGCCGCCATCTACGAGAGCCCGGACGCCACGCCCGCGCATCAGAAGGATCTCATCGAGGCCAACGCCATCTATCGCCTCGGCGACGCCGACACGATGGCGAAAGCCGAGGAGATCGTCAAGGCGCACGTCGCGGCGCATCCCGACATCATGGCGGTGCCGGCGGCCGAGCGGCAGGCCGCTCACGCCAGGTTCTGATCCCCGCTGAAGATCGCCACCTGGAACGTCAACGGCATCCGGGCGCGTCACGCGCAGGTCCACGACTGGATCGCGCGCGACCGTCCGGACGTCGTCTGCCTGCAGGAACTCAAGGCCGCGCCCGATCAGATCCCCGAACTGCTCCTCGACCTGGGCGTGTACTGGCCGTACTGGCACGGCGGCAAAGGCTATTCGGGCGTGGCGCTGCTCGTCGCCCGGGCGTTGTGCGCCGACTGCCCGGCCTTCGTCCATCCCGCGTTTGACTTCGAGCACCGGATCGTCGCCGCGGATCTCCCCGGAGTGACCGTGGCGTCGGTCTACGTGCCGAACGGCGGCAAAGACTTCGAGGCGAAGATGCGGTTTCTCGACGCGCTCGCGGCCTATGCGGCCGACTTTCAGCAGGCCGGTCGGGCGCTCGTCATCTGCGGCGACGTCAACGTCGCGCGGACCGACCAGGACGTGCATCCCAAGGAACGCAAGGCCACCGCGATCGGCCAGCGCCCCGACGAGCGTGCGGCAGTCGAGCGCCTCCTCGCACGCGACCTCGTCGACGTGGCGCGAGCCCTCGCGCCCGACGACGAGGGTCTGTTCACCTGGTGGCCGCCATGGCGCCAGATGCGACAGCGCAACATCGGATGGCGGATCGACTACATCCTGGCCAGCACGGCGCTCGCCGCCCGGGCCGAGGCCTGCCCGGTGCTGGCCGACGTCGGGACGAGCGATCACGCTCCGCTCGTGGCCACCTTCCTGTAACGGCACAGGCGGAGCGGCGCCCGGCGTTCTCGTGGCAGGCGCCCCCCGTGGTATTCTGAGTGGCACGGCCATGTACGATCCGGAGCACCCCCTGAATCCCTCGAACCGAGACGCGGAGGCGGGCGAATTCGAAGCCCAGGCCGCGCTGCCGTTCTCCGACCTGACGGCCCGGGCCCTGCCCGCGAGCCCCGACCTGCCCGCGGCGCCGTCGCATCCGGCCGTGCCGCAGGTGTCGACCTGGCGCCGCGTCTGGGTGGAGGTCGTGTCCGGGGTGCAGACGCTCTTCTCGGCCGCCGTCTACGCCACGCTGATCGTGACGTTCGGGTTCCAGGTCGCCCGCGTCGACGGCATGAGCATGGCCCCCACGCTGGAGGATCAGGATCGGCTCATCGTCGACAAGCTGGTCTACGAGCTCGGCGAGCCGCTCCCGGGCGACATCGTGATGCTCTACTACCCGCTCAACCCCGACAAGATGTTCGTCAAGCGGGTGATCGCGAAGGAAGGCGATACCGTGCGGATCGTGGACGGCCGCGTCTACGTGAACGACGTGCCGCTGCGCGACGACTATGTGCCCCCGGAGTTCCGCAGCCACGACGACTGGGGGCCGCAGGTCGTGCAGCAGGGCTACTACTTCGTGATGGGCGATCACCGCAACAACAGCTCCGACAGTCGCCACTGGGGATCGGTGCCGAAGAAGTACATCGTCGGCAAGGTGAAGATCCGCTGGTGGCCGATCCAGGACGCGCGGATCTTCTGATACTGTGCCGACGTCGGCGTGCACGGTCCTCATCGCGGCTGCCGATCTGCTCGCCGAGCTGGAGCGGCGGGCCGATTCGACCGGTGAAGTGCTCGCCTTCGCCGATGCCGACGCCCTCGGCGCGCTCGAAGCCATCACCACGCGCCGGCCGACCGTCATCGCGCTCGAGGCGGTGTTCGCCGCGACGCCGCGGGGCGCCGCCCTCATCCACCGCGTCAAGGCCGACCCCAAGCTGCGCCATGCCGAGATTCGCCTGGTCTCCGAAGAGGGCGAGGCCGTCGCCGCCGAGCCGCCCGCGGGGCTCGTCGCCACGGCCGCGCTCGATCAGCGGGGGACGCGGCGGGCGCCGCGCTTCCGGATGCCCGACAGCCTCGAAGTGATGGTGGACGGAAACGCCGCCGCGCTGGTGGATCTGTCGACGATGGGCGCTCAAGTGGTGCGGCCGGGCGTGCTCAAGCCCAACCAGCGCGTGCGGCTCCTGTTCGGCGATCAGGACGCGACGATCCGGGTCAGTGGCGTCGTCGCCTGGGCATCCTTCGAGATCCCGCCTGGATCCGAGCCGCGCTACCGCGCAGGCATCCAGTTCTTGGGTGCCGACGAGGCGGCGCTGGACGCGTACTGCCTGCGCCACCGGTCGGACTGATTTCTCAGATCACCCACGCGATTCACGGCATCAACCCGCGGTGAGGCCGAGGCCGCCCAGCTGCAAGGCGTCGAGGACATCGTCGCGCAGGATCGTGTCCTCCCGCGCCGAGCCGGTGGAGACCACCGCAGCCGGCACGCCCGAGACGTCCTCGAGGTAGCCGATGTACCGGCGCGCGGCATCCGGGAGATCGACGAAGCGCCGGACGCCTCTGGTGGGCGTCTTCCAGCCGGGCAGCGTGTCGTACACCGGCTCGCAGGCCGCCAGCTGGGCGACGTCGGCCGGAAACGCGTCGATCGGCTGACCGTCGCACTTGTAGGCCACGCACACCTTGATCTCGTCGAGTCCGTCGAGGACGTCGAGCTTCGTCAGCGCGAGCGCGTCCAGGCCGTTCAGACGGACGGCGTAGCGTACGGCGACGGCATCGTACCAGCCGCAGCGCCGCGGCCGTCCCGTGACAGCGCCGAATTCCTGCCCGGTGTCGCGCAGGCGATCGCCCATCCGGCCGAGGAGCTCGGTGGGCAACGGCCCTTCGCCGACCCGCGTCAGGTACGCCTTGGCGACACCGAGCACCGCGCCGATGGCGCGCGGGCCGACACCGAGTCCGGTGCAGATGCCCCCAACGGTGGCATTCGAGGACGTGACGTACGGATAGGTGCCGTGGTCGATGTCGAGAAGCGTGCCCTGCGCCCCTTCGAAGAGCACGGGCTGGCCCCGACGGGTCGCGTCGGTCAGCAGGGCGGAGACGTCGCCGATCCAGGGCTTGAGGCGCTCGCCGAAGGCCACCGTCTGATCGACGACGGCGCGCCAGTCCATGGTGGAGTCCTGCACGAGCCGGTTGCGGGCGGTGACGTTGTCGCGGATGTTCCCCTCGAGCGCGGCGCGGTCGCGCAGATCGGCGACGCGGATGCCCCGGCGCGCGATCTTGTCCTCGTAGGCCGGCCCGATGCCGCGCGAGGTGGTGCCGATCTTGCGTTCACCGCGGCGGGCCTCGGACAGGAGGTCGAGGTCGCGGTGATACGGGAGGATGAGGTGTGCCTTTTCGGAGACGACGATTCGGTTGCCGACCTCGATGCCGGCGTTCGTCAGTTCGTCCACCTCGTCGAAGAGCGCCTGCGGATCGATCACGACGCCGTTGCCGAGCGCGCAGATGACGCCGCGATGCAGAATGCCCGACGGGATCAGTCGCAGGACGAATTTGGTGCCCGCGACGTAGACCGTGTGGCCGGCGTTGTGTCCACCCTGGTACCGCGCGACGATGGAAAAATTCGGCGTCAACAGATCGACGATTTTTCCCTTACCTTCATCGCCCCACTGCGCGCCGAGCACCGCAAGATTCATGGCCTGAACAGTCTATCCTCAAAACGCGCGACGAACGATCCCGGCTCGCCGCGAGTCAAGAGAAAAATTTTTTGTTTTGGCGATTGACAACGCGCGCCGCGCTTTTTAAGGTCTAGTCTCCGCCGGCGCGCTCCCCGCCGTGCGCACGTGTCAAGGAACGCGAATGCTGACGCCTCGATCCACGCTCATGCGCCGCGTCATGTCGGCGCTCGATGCGTCCCCCTCACGGATTCCCGTGTTGCTCGGCGGGTGCGGCACCGGCCGTACGACGCTTCTCCTTCAGCTGCGCGATCGTCTGAACCGGCTGTCGGCGCAGTACGTGGACGTCGAGCGTACGGCGACGACGCCGGAGCGGTTCCTGCGGGCGATCGCCGCGCCGTCGCCGTTCCCGGTGAGCGACCAGACGTCGGCGGGCGCGCGCGCGGCGTTCGACGCGGCGCTCGCCTTCTTCAGCCGCGCGCGGACGAGCGCGGCCGAGCCGGCGACGTTTCTGCTCGACGAGTTCCTGGAGCTGCGAACGTTCGAGAGCTTCCCGGGCCTGCGCCAGGTGCTGCACGACCTGGTCGAGGGCCTCGAATCGAGCGGCAACCGGTTCGTGCTGAGCAGCCGCTATACGGCCAGGACGCTGCGGCTGCTGAAGGACCGCTCGGCTCGCTTCGAAGTCATTCATATGCCAGGGCTTACGTTGGAGGAGACGCTCGACATGCTCGGGCCGGCCGCCGCCGGCCACCCCGACGCCGAGTATCTCGCCCGCACCGTTCAGGCACTGGCCGACGGCCGGCCCGCGTACGCGCGCGCCGTGGCCGACGAACTGGCCGCCGAGCGCCGGCAGGGCGCGGCCGACGGCGGCGCCGACATCGGCGATCCGATCAGCACGCTCGCGTCGCTGCTCGCCGCCGACGCGCGGCTGGCGCGCCAGTGCAACTTCAGCTACGAGCTGCGACTGCATCGCGCACGCGGCTACGGCGCGCTGAAAGCCATTCTCGAAATCCTCGCCGATGAAGAGAGCCTGACCCTCACCGAAATCTCGCAGCGTCTGCAGCGCACGCCGGGCTCGACGAAGGACTACCTTTCGTGGCTCGAGGACGTGGACCTCGTCACGGCGCGCCAGAAGCGATACAGCTTCGCCGACCCGCTCCTGCGTGTGTGGGTGCGACTGCACTGCCGCGCGTCGGCCCCGAGCGAAGACGATCTCGGGCGTGAAGTGCACCGCTACGCGCTGCCCCGGCTGCCGGCGCACGCCGAGCCCGGCGAACCCGCCATGGCGATGGCGACCGCGGGCGGCTCGGGTGACGAGGACAAGAAGGGCTGGGGGATCATCGAGATCGACTAGGTCGATCCCGGGCCCTTCGTCGATCCCGCATCCCGTTGAAGGGCGTCGAGCGCGAGCCGCGCCGCATCCTGCTCCGCTTCCTTCTTGCTCGACCCGATCGCGCGCGCCACCGGTTCGCCGTCCACGACCACTTCCACCTCGAATTCCCTCCGGTGATCGGGTCCGCGCGTCCCCGCCAGGCGGTACTCGGGCAACGGCCGGTCGCGCCCCTGCAGGAATTCCTGCAGCGCCGACTTGTAGTCGCCGCCCACCACGCCGCCGCGGCGAACATCGCCCAGCAGCTCGGCGAACTCGCGCCCGATGAAGGCCCGCGCCTCGTCGATGCCGCCGTCGAGGTAGATGGCCGCGATGAGCGCCTCGTAGGTGTCGGCGAGCAGCGCCTGCTTGAACCGCCCCCCGGTCTTCTCCTCGCCCCGGCCGAGCAGCAGATGCTCACCCAGCCGCAGCTGCTCGGCCTGTCGGGCGAGCGTTGCGGTGGACACGAGCGTCGCCTTCATCTTCGACTTCTCCCCTTCGTCGGTCTCCGGAAACTCGCGGAACAGCAGGTCGGCCACGACGAACCCGAGCACCGCATCCCCGAGGAACTCGAGGGACTCGTTGTCGACGACGCCGCCGGTCACGTCCTCGTTCGCCTTCGACGTGTGCGTGAGGGCGTGCTCGAGCAACCCGTGATCGTGGAACCGGTAGCGGATCGCGCGCTGGAGATCGGCGAACTCGTCGCGCAGCCGTGCCACCCGGTCGCCGGCGAGCTCCGTGCGGTGGCTCTCGATGATTCGCCTCGCCAGATCGGCATCGTCGCGGCGGACCGAGATGCGGACCTCGCCGAGACCGTCCACGTTCAGGGGAAAGATCGAGTGCGGCACGTCGGACGCCGTCACCGACGGCAGGCCGTGCGCCTCGAGCAGGCCGCGGACGATGCTGGCCTCGACATCGGAGGAGGTGCGGAACACGACCACGAGCTCCGTCATGACGCCACCGCCACGCGGGCGGGTTCGACCTGGTCCACGTTGCCGTCCACCTTGAGCAGGATCATCGTCATGTCGTCGTGCTGGGGCGTGTTGCCGACGAAGGCGTCCACCTCGCGCAGAACGCGCTCGCGCAGCTCTTCCGACGGCAGATCGGCGTGCTCCTCGGCGATGCGCCCGAGGCGCGATTCGCCGAAGCAGTCGTCGTCGGCATTCATCGCCTCGGTTATGCCGTCGGTGAAGAGCACGTAGAGGTCGCCCGCGTGCAGCTGGAGCGTCTGCTCCGACAGATGCCGCTCGAACATCGCGCCGCCGTCGAGCTTCAGGCCGAGCACCATGCCGTCGGGCGCCAGGATGTGGGCGCCGCGAGAGGCCGCGCCGGGGCCGGGCACGTAGATCAGCGGCGTGTGCCCCGCCCGCGCGTACGTCATCGTGCGGGCGCGGACGTCGACGACGGCGTAGGTGATCGTGATGAAGCTGCGCGAGTCGAGATGTTCGGCCATCAGCTGATTGGCTGCGATGAGCAGGTCGCGGGGCGAGGAATGGATCCGCGACAGCGACAGGACGAGCCCCTTGAGCTCGGCCATGTACAAGGCCGCGGAGGTGCCTTTGCCCGACACGTCGGCGATCAGGAGGCCGACCCGGTGCTCGTCGAGCGGCAGGAAGTCGTAGTAGTCGCCGCCCACTTCCCGCGCGGGGACGCAGAGCGCCGTCACTGACACGCCTTTCATCTTCAGCGGTCCCTGCGGCAGCAGGGACATCTGGATTTCGTGCGCGATGCGCAGCTCCTCTTCGAGCCGCCGCTTCTCGGCGGCCTGCCGGAGCAGGTCGTCGATGCTGGCGGTCATCGAGTTGAACGACTGCGCGAGCTCGCCCAGCTGATCCTGCGCGCGCACGGCGATCTTGTGGGTGAAGTCGCCCTGGCGGACCCGCTCCGTGCCCTCGAAGAGCTCGTGCACCGAGCCGGTGATCGACCGGGCCAGCACGAGCCCGAGAATCAGCGCGACGAACTCGATGATCAGGAACAGCCCGCCGACCACGACGAGCAGCACCAGGAGCACCGTCCGCCCGAAACTCTGGTTGCCGACGAGGCCCTGGGCCGCGGTCAGCCGGTTGTAGACCTCGGCGATGCTGAGCTGCGTCGAGACGAGCAGCTGGCCGGCGGCTCCGCTCCGCCAGTCGCGATAGTCGAGGAACGTCACCCAGGACAGCAGTCCGCCGGAGGCCGCGTCCCCGGCGTCGGGGGCGGGGGTGGCGTTGGCGAAGGGCGGCGCCGCCCCGGTCACGCTCACGCGCGCGATCTCGACGCCCGTTTCGCGCCGCAGGCGCCGGCGAACGGCGCCGGTGACGGGCACTTCGGCCACGACGGCGTACCCCGGCTCGGCGAGGTCCGGCACGACGGCCGCGCGCAGCACCATCTGCACGCCGTCGCCGGCTCCCTGGCCGCCGGCACCCGGTTCGCCGAACAGATCCGTGACGCCGTCGCAGCCGATCCAGGCAGGCAGCGAGACCGGCGCCGCCGAGGACGCCCATGGCCCCACGGCGATCGGGGCCGGACGAATCGGCCGGGGTGCGGCGCCGTCGGCGTCGGCGGCCGCGCACATCAGATCGGCAGGCACGAGTGCGAGCGACAGCGCGGCGAGATCCGGATCGGCGGACGCGCGCGCGCGCTCGAGCGCGGCGCGGGCGTTCTGCGTCCGTCCACGCTGGATATCGACGACGGCGCGGTCGGCGAGGAACCGCACCTGCTGTCCGAGCGCGTCGAGGCGGCTCTGCAGCAGGTACGAGCTGAAGTTGTTGAAGAGCAGGAGGCCGCAGAGCAGAAAGAATGCGGCGATGAGCAGGGCCGGCACGACGCCGATGAAGATGTAGGAGAGGATCAGTTTGCGCCGCACGCGCCACAGGAGCCGGCGCTGCGCAAAAACGATCAGGCGCCAGGCGAAGTAGATGGCGGCGGCGGCAAGCGCGAGGCCGGCTGCCGTGTCGACGACGTCGAGCGCGGCGGGCAGCGGGCCGATCCAGCGCCGCGCCGCCGCCACGAGCAGCTTCGCGGCGAGGCCGATGACCATCGCCCGTCCGGGCAGCGTGTGAAGCAGCGCGCGCGGCAGCGACGCGTCTCGAAGGCGGGCCATGCTCGTGGACTTCGCGATATTAACAGAGTATCGTAGCGGGATCGTGAAGCTCACGTCGCGCGCACGCTTCAGTACGGTCTGCCTGCACGCGGGCCAGGAACCCGATCCGTCCACGGGCGCGATCGTCACGCCGATCTACGCCACCTCCACCTACGTCCAGGACGGCCTCGGCCGGCACAAGGGCTTCGAGTACGGACGCACCCAGAATCCGACGCGGCTGGCGCTCGAGCGCAATCTGGCCGCGATCGAAGGCGGGCACGCCGCGTTCGCGTTCGCCTCGGGCATGGCGGCCATCGGCGCCGTCGCGAGCGCCCTGGCCAGCGGCGATCACGTCGTCGTGTCGGCCAACGTGTACGGCGGCACGTTCCGGCTCTTCGAGCGCGTCCTGTCACGCTACCAGCTCACCTTCAGCTATGTCGACACCGGGGACCTCGCCGCGACCGCGCGGGCCTTCACGTCCGCGACCCGCCTGCTCTTCGTGGAGACGCCGAGCAATCCGATCATGCGGCTCACCGATCTGGCGGCCGCGGCCGAGCTCGCCCACGACCGCGGCGCCCGGCTGGTCGTCGACAACACGTTCGCGAGCCCGTACGTGCAACGGCCGATCGCGCTCGGCGCCGACCTCGTGGTCCACAGCACCACCAAGTACCTCAACGGCCACAGCGACAGCATCGGGGGCGCCGTGGTGACGGCCCGGGCAGAGGAAGCCGAGTGGCTCCAGTTCGTCCAGAACGCCGCCGGCGCCATTCTGTCGCCGTTCGACGCGTGGCTGGTGCTGCGCGGCACGAAGACGCTTGCGCTCCGCATGCAGCAGCACAACGCCAACGGCCTCGCGATCGCCCGTTTTCTCGAGGCCCATCCGAAGGTGCGCCGCGTGTACTATCCCGGTCTGCCGTCGCACCCGCAGCACGATCTGGCCCTTCGCCAGATGCAGGGATTCGGGGGCATGCTGGCCGTCGACCTCGGGTCCCTCGACGCCGCCCGCGCCCTCCTCGAAGGCGTGCGGCTGATGTCGCTCGCCGAAAGCCTCGGAGGCGTCGAAACGCTGATTTCGCACCCCGCCACCATGACTCACGCCTCGGTCCCGGACGAACGACGCCGGGCGCTCGGCATCACCGACGGCCTCGTACGCATCTCGGCCGGCGTCGAAGACGCCGACGATCTCATCGAGGATCTGTCGCAGGCGCTCGAGCGGACCTGACCGTGCTCAACGTCATCCAGTCGCTCTTCGATACGCTGTACAACGTTCCCGAGCTGATCCGATGGGGCGGTCTCGTCGGGATGGCGGCCATCATCTTCGCGGAGACCGGGCTGATGGTCGGCTTCTTCCTGCCCGGCGATTCGCTGCTGGTCACGGCCGGAGTCTTCGCGGCCCGCGGCGATTTGAACATCTGGTCGCTCAACGGCCTCGTGGTGCTCGCGGCCATCGCGGGCGACGCCACCGGCTACTGGATCGGCCGGCGGGCGGGCCGCGCGCTGTACAGCCGGCCCGATTCGTTCCTCTTCCGGCGCGAACACCTGCTTCGGACCCACGAGTTCTACGAGCGTCACGGCGGCAAGACGATCGTGATCGCGCGCTTCATGCCGATCGTCCGCACGTTCGCGCCGGTCGTCGCCGGCGCCGCCGACATGACCTACCGGCATTTCGCCGCGTACAACTTCATCGGGGGCGCCCTCTGGGTGGCGAGCATGAGCCTGACCGGCTATTTTCTCGGCCTCTCCGTCCCGAACATCGAGAGCAACATCCACCTGGTGGTCGCCGCCGTCATCGCGCTGTCCCTGGTCCCGGGCTTCGTCGCGTGGGTGCGAACGAAAAGGGGTTCCAGGCGTTCGCTGCCGTCGAGCGGACGCCCGACCCGCTCCGAACGCCCTACAGAACCCTAAGAACCTTCGGAACCCTCGGAACCATTCACACAACTTTCCCTGATCCACGCGAGATACGCCGCGCTGCCACCGTCGACCGACAGCACGAGGAATTCGGGAATGGCGTAGGGATGCAGCGCGCGCAGGCGCCGCTCGAGCGGCGCCAGGCGCGCGCGGCTCGTCTTGATCACCAACTGGCGTTCCGCGGCGCGTTCGACCGCCCCCTTCCAGCGATAGGTCGAGTGCATCGGCCCGAGCACGTTCACGCACGCGGCCAGGCGCTCCTCGACGAGCGTCCGCGCCAGCTCGTCCGCGCGCGGTTCGTCGGGCGCAGTCGACAGGACCAGAACGAATTCACTCATCATGCCCTCTTGTACGCGCGCGCCAGTTGTTGTACGTTGTGTGGCGGTGGCCCAAGATCCCACGCCATCTCAGCCGTTCGGGCGCCGGCGCCGTCTCGCCGGGACGCGCCTGCCGAGTCGGCGACTGCTTCATCTCCTGCTGCTCTTCGTCCTCGCCCTCATCGTCGCCGACGGGCTCGTGGGCGATCGCGGGCTGCTGGCGATGCTGCGCGCCCGGCGCCAGCACGACGCGCTCGTGGCCGACATCGCCCGCCAGCGCGCCGAGAACGCGCGCCTCGCCGAGGAGGCGCGCCGGCTGCGCGAAGATCCGTCGGCGATCGAAGAGATCGCACGACGCGATCTCGGACTGGCGCGGCCGGGCGAGACGGTCTTCATCGTCAAGGACGTCCAGCCGTCGGAGAGCGCCCCTCGCCACTGACGAGCGTCCGCTCGTAGGTGCGCCGCCAGGCCGGCCCCGAGGGGGCCGGGACGAACGCATAGCCCTGGCCCCGCCGATTCGCATAACAGAGCGCCCCCGGCGACAGGCACGCCTGTGGCGCCGGTACCGCCTGGCAGGACGGCGGCCACGCCGGCTGACCGCCGTGGCTGAGCAGCAGCACCTTCTCGCAGCCGGCGGTGGCGAGGGGCGGCGCCGGCGAAGGATCGCGCCCGGTGACGCGTTCGGCGAACACTTCCGCCAGCGGGTTGTCGAGCCCCGGCCAGGACGTCCAGAGCCGCGCGGCCAGAGCGGTCGGCGTCAGGTAGCGATCCGGAAGGCGCGGCGCGAACATCACCGTGCACCAGACGAGCGACACCGCGGCAAGCGCGCGTATCCGCGCGTCGCCCGAAGGCACATCTGCGAGCAGTGGAAGCGCGAGCGGGAGGATCCAGAGCCCGTACCGGCTCGGCCCGGGCGTTCCTCCGCTGTTGAAGTTCCAGGTTTGCGTGAACGCCACGAGCAGCGCGACGCCGATCCCGGCGGCCGCCAGATGGTCGAAACCGGCCAGGCGCTTCGGCTCACGCCGGAGCACCAGCACGAGGAGCGTCACGATGGCGAGGGCGAGGGCCGGATCGAGGACGAGCACTCCTACGTTGGGATCGAGGAGCACCGTCACGATCTCGCGCGCCGAGGGCACATGGCCGTCGAAGCCGATGAGGAGGCCGGACGGCCGGCCCAGACGAACCCCGTAATAGAGGGGATGAAGGGCCGCGGCCGCAGCGCCCGCGGCGGCGCCCCACCAGACGCGTCGATCGCGAGCGCCGCGCGCGCCGAGGGCCGAGGCCAGCGTGACGCCGAAGGCAAGAATGAGCGGGGGGTTCTGGGCGGCGCCAATCCCCAACAGCGCCAGCGACCACCACGGCGCCGACGGCAACAGCCCGATTGCGCCGGCGACCACGGTGAACGTGAAGACCTCGGTGTGGGCCTTGTCGACCCACCAGACAATGGGCCCGGCGACGAGGAGGACGGAAGCCGCCGGGCCGGCGCGCCACAGGATCACGGCGAGCGCCGCCGCCAGGAGCAGCAGGTTCAGGGCGGTGAAGCCGGCCAGCGGCGTCACGTGCAGGATGAACGCGGCGCGCACGAATGGCGCAGCCAGCAGCGAATAGAGCCAGAAATGCGGAAAGTCCTGGAGGCCGTCGGACCCGCGGTACGCCGGCATCGTGAGGACGAAGCCCTGATCGTCGCCGAACACGGCCGATGCCCGACGGATCTCCTCCGGCGTGAGGCGCGCGGGCCGCGCCTCCGCGAGGTTGACGGCCATGGCGACGTATTCGGCGCCGTCCCCCACGCGGCGGGGTGGCGACTGTGCGACGAGCAGGATCACGAGGGCGGCGACGGGCGGGACGACCCACGCAGCCCCGCCACCCGGTCGGGAGAGGCCGTAGAGGCCCAGCAGCGCCGTTCCGGCGATCGCCGGGCGAAGGGGGTGGGTGGCGGATATCGAGAGCAGGCCGGTGTGCCACTGCCATCCGCCCCACATGAGCACGCCCGCCGCCACAGCCAGCTCCACGAGGCCGGCGACGGCCAGCGCCCGCCTGAGCCATTCAGAGAGATGGCGCATGGCGTGGGGAGTGTACCTCAGCCGACCGAGCCGCGGGCCCGAGGCACGGAAGGGATTTGTCCCTACTCGCCAAAGCGTGATACGTTTTGGGGCGTTCATGTCGCACGCCCTCGTGTGCCGCGCCAACCCTCCAGCCGCCTCGGCCGCCCGCCTTGAGTGTCGATGCTCGTGTACAAGGCCGTCGACGGCCCGGTGAGAGGCGCTTCGTTCCAGTCCGGGTCACTCCCGCCCCTCCCCCGCTAATCGATCGGCCGCACCTCCGGTTTGGCATTGCCCTTGAACTCTGCTGCCGCGCATGAACTCGCACCCGATCGCACTTATCGTCATCACGCTCTTCGCCGCCGCCGTCAACGGCGCGCTCGGCTACGGGTTCTCGTCGATCACGGTCCCGCTGGCCCTGCTGTTCCTGGCGAACCGGGTCCTGAACCCGGCGCTGGTGCTGATCGAGGTGGCCCTGAACGCGTGGGTGCTGTTCGTGAATCGCGAGGCGCTGCCGGCAGTCTGGCGCCGCGTGCTGCCGATCGTCGTCGGCCTGCTGCCGGGCGTGGTCGCGGGGACGTTGATCGTGTCGCGGGTGAGCCCGAACTGGCTGAAGCTCGGCACGTACATCACGCTCCTGCCGTTCATCCTCGTCCAGGCCGCCGGCTTCCGCCGGCCGATTCGCGCGGAGCGCAAAGTGGGCCTGCCCTTCGGCGCGGGCATCGGAGTGCTCTATTCGGTGACGACGATCTCGGGGCCGCCGCTGGCCGTGGCGCTCAACAACCAGGGCTTCGCGAAGGTCGAGTTCCGCGCCGCCCTCGGCCTGGTGCGTCTGGCGGAATCGAGCTTCACCGCGCTTGCCTATCTCGCCGCGGGACTGTTCACGCGCAACAGTCTCGGCCTGGTGCCGCAGATTCTGCCGAGCGTGCTCATCGGCGTGCCGATCGGCGTCCAGCTCATCCACCAGATCGCGCCGGAGGTCTTCCGGCGCTGGTGTATGAGCTTCGATGCGTGGGTGGTCGGGTTCGGCATCTCGGTGCTCCTGCGAGATCTGCGGCTGATGCCGGGCCCCTCGGGATTCGCGGTGCTGGCCGGGGTGATCGGGGTGGACGCCGTCTTGCTGTACCGGTTCTATGCGCGGCGGCGGGACATTGACATTCGAGGTCCAAATTGGCGAATATCAACAGACTGATGGCATATCGGACTCGGGCCTGCGGGTGTTGTTGTCTCAGGACCTGCAGGGTCCCCGTGCGACCGGTCTTGCCGCCTGCGTAACGTCGTTTCCCACTTCTGCAGCGTTAGATCGAGAGCCCGGGACCAATGGTTCCCGGGCTTTTTCTTTTTTCGTGGTACTACTGATGATACCCATGACCGCGGACAGACCGTCGGGGCGACACGAGGTCGAACCTCCGGCCATTCCGGATGCGCCGGATGGCCTCGAGGCGCCCCAGCTCGACCACCTGCGCGCCCTCGAGGCCGAGAGCATCCACATCATCCGGGAAGTGGTCTCGGAGTTCCAGAACCCGGTGATGCTCTACTCCATCGGCAAGGACTCGTCGGTGCTTCTCCGGCTGGCCCAGAAGGCCTTCCACCCGGGTCGGATTCCCTTTCCGCTCCTGCACATCGACACCACGTACAAGTTTCGGGAGATGATCGAGTTTCGCGATCGGTACACGCGCGAGGTGGGCGCCCGGCTGATCGTCCACACGAACGAGGAAGCCATCGCCGAGGGGACGCAGCCGTTCCTCGTGGGGACGCAACGGTGCTGCGGCCTGCTCAAGACGAAATCGCTGCTCGACGCGCTGGAATCCGGCGGTTTCGACGCCGCCTTCGGCGGCGCGCGGCGCGACGAGGAGCGGTCGCGCGCCAAGGAACGGATCTTCTCGCTGCGCGACGCCAAGGGGCAATGGGATCCCAAGCGGCAGCGGCCCGAGCTCTGGCATCTCCTGAACAGCCGGCTCGGACCGGGCGAGAGCATCCGCGTGTTCCCGCTTTCGAACTGGACCGAGATCGACGTCTGGCAGTACATCCACGTCGAACGGATCCCGATCGTGCCGATGTATTTCGCCAAGGAGCGCGAAGTGATCGTGCGGGGCGCGTCGCTCATCATGCTGGAGCAGCCGTTCGTGCCGCTGCTGGCCGGCGAACGGCCGCAGCTGGTGAAGTGCCGCATGCGGTCGCTCGGCTGCTCGCCCTGCACCGGCGCGATCCGCTCGGACGCCGACACCGTCCCGAAGATCATCGAGGAGTTGATCGCGACACGCCATTCCGAGCGCCAGCTCCGGATCATCGACCACGATCAGGACGGGTCGATGGAGATCAAGAAGCGGGAAGGCTACTTCTGATGTCGGGGCTGCTCCGCATCTGCACCGCCGGCAGCGTGGACGACGGCAAGAGCACGCTCATCGGGCGGCTGCTGTACGACTCGCAGGGCGTGTACGAGGATCAGGTGACGTCGGTGCAGGCCGCCTCCCGGAACCGCGCGGCGGGCCCGATCGACTTCTCGCTGTTTACCGACGGCCTGCGCGCCGAACGGGAGCAGGGCATCACGATCGATGTCGCGTATCGCTATTTCGCGACCGCGCGGCGCAAGTTCATCCTGGCCGACACCCCCGGGCACGAACAGTACACGCGCAACATGGCCACCGGGGCGTCCACGGCCGACGTCGCCGTGCTGCTGGTGGATGCCCAGCACGGCGTGCGCGCGCAGTCGCGCCGGCACGCGCGCATCGCGCGGCTGCTCGGGATCTCGCACTTCGCGCTGGCCGTGAACAAGATGGACCTCGTCGACTTCGACCGATCCGTCTTCGAACAGATCCAGGACGACTTCACGGAGCTGCTGAGTGGCGCCGCCTGTCACGCCCTTCCCGTGAGCGCGCTCCACGGCGACAACGTGATCACGCGCAGCGAGCGCACTCCGTGGTTCGACGGCCCGAGCCTGCTCGACTATCTCGAAACCGTGCAGGTGGGCCGCGATGCGCCGCTGCGGCCGTTCCGCTTCCCCGTCCAGATCGTCCAGCGGCCCGATCAGTCGTTCCGCGGGTACGCCGGGCAGATCCAGTCGGGCACGATCCGCCCCGGCGATCCGGTCACCGTCTGGCCGTCCCAGCGGACGACGACGGTGGCGCGCATCGTCACGTGGGACGGCGATCTCGACGTCGCCTACGCGCCCATGTCCGTCACGCTGACGCTCGCCGACGACCTCGACATCAGCCGCGGCGACGTGCTGGCGTCGGGCCAGGTGCACGTCGGTCGAACGTTCGAGGCGGACGTGGTGTGGATGGACGAGCGGCCGCTCGACCCCTCGCGTCTCTACGTGCTCAAGCACAGCACGCAGGTCACCACCGCGGAAATCAGCCACGGCCTGGTGTTGAATCAGATCGGGACGGTCACCGTCTCCACCGCCAAGCCGCTCGTCTTCGATCGCTACGCCGACAACCGCCGGACGGGCAGCTTCATTCTGATCGACGCGGCCACGAACTTCACCGCCGGCGCGGGCATGATCGCCGACGCGGTCCCCGACGGCGCGATGCGCCTGTCCGGGGCGAGCGCCGCGGAGCGCCTCGCGCGTCTCGCCCGCACCGCCGCCAACGACGCCGACGCCGCCGAAGCCGTCCGGCGGGCCCTCGACGAGCTGCTCTCGTAACCGGCGCGTCCCGTCTCTCTGGTGTCCTCGCGCCGCTGGCCGCCACTTATGCGGCGACAAGTGTGTCTGGAATTTCTTGAAATCCGACATTCCACGTGCTACGGTTCGGCGATTTTTCCTCTTACTCCTCCCCCTGGAGCCACGACCCATGAGTGGAACGAACGCCGTCGCGCGCAAGACCCTGCTTCTTCTGGCGGTCCTGTTGCTGATCCGGATTCCCGTGTCGCTCGCTGCACAGGCGCCCGGCGCCGCGCCCGCCATCGACGACATGCGCGTCGGGCTCGATACGGTCTGGACGCTGATCACCGCCTTTCTCGTGTTCTTCATGAATCTGGGCTTCGCCATGGTCGAGAGCGGCCTCTGCCGCGCGAAGAACACCGTGAACATCCTGGCCAAGAATTACATCGTCTTCGCCGTCTCGTCGGTGGCGTTCCTGCTGATCGGCTTCGGTCTGATGTTCGGCGACGGCAACGGCTTCATCGGCACGTCGGGTCTGTGGTTCGTCGGGGGCGGGGACAACAGCCCGGCCACCGGCGACGCCTATCGCGGCGTCTACAGCGCGCTCAGCTGGACCGGCACGCCGCTCTGGTGCAAATTCTTCTTTCAGCTCGTCTTCGCCGGCACGGCGGCCACGATCGTCTCCGGCGCGGTGGCCGAGCGCATCAAATTCGGGGCGTTCTTCCTCTTCTCGTTCCTCATGGTCGGCCTCGTCTATCCGGTGGTCGGCCACTGGATCTGGGGCGGTGGATGGCTCGCCCAGCGCGGCATGCTCGACTTCGCCGGCTCCACCGTCGTGCACTCGGTGGGCGGCTGGGCGGCGCTCACCGGCGCCATCATGGTCGGTCCCCGCATCGGCAAGTTCCGCGACGGCCGCGCCCACCCGATTCCCGGCCATAGCCTGACGTCGGCCGCGCTCGGCGTGTTCGTGCTGTGGTTCGGCTGGTTCGGCTTCAATCCCGGCTCGACGATGGCGGCCGACTGGGCCTCGATCGCCCATATCGCCGTGACAACGAACACGGCAGCCGCCACCGCGTCGATCAGCGCGCTGCTGTTGATGTGGGTGATCTCGGGCAAGCCGGACCTCAGCATGACGCTGAACGGCGGCCTCGCGGGTCTGGTCGCGATCACCGCGCCTTGCGCGTTCGTGAGCGTCGGGAGCGCATTCGTGATCGGCATCATCGCCGGTCTGCTGGTCGTCGGGAGCGTGCTCTTCTTCGATCGCGTGCACGTCGACGACCCGGTGGGCGCGGTCTCGGTGCACATGGTGAACGGCGTCTTCGGCACGCTGGCCGTCGGGCTGTTCGCGAACCCGTCGGTCTGTCCGGCCGCTGCCGTCGCCAAGCCCGGCCTTTTCATGGGCGGCGGCATGGCGCAGCTCACGCCGCAGATCATCGGCGTCGTCGCGGTCGGCGCGTTCGTGGCGACCTGCGCCCTCGCCGGCTGGCTCGGGCTGAAGCTCACGATGGGATTGCGCGTGTCGGCGGCCGAGGAGCTCGAAGGCCTCGACATGGGCGAGCACGGCAACGTGGCGTATCCGGATTTTCACCCGGTCGAGAATCTCGAACTCAGCTAGACATCGGGCAGGGTGGGCTGGTCGGGCGGGCCAGCCCCGCCGGCCCCGCCTGCCCTGCCTGTTCGCACGATCGCCCTGGCGCTCTTCTTGAGCTTGGCGAGCAGCCAGCGCGCCCAGGCGTATTCCTTCGCGAGCACGGCCAGGCCGAGCGCGATCGTCACCCAGCCGGGGCCTGGCAGGACCAGCATGGCCACGCCGGCCGCCAGGAGCGCGAATCCGGACACCAGCGTGAACACGTGGCGGATGCGCGCCACCGCGCTACCGCGGCCCGCCGAGCGGCTGCGCCTGGCGCCGGTCGAGGCGCCGCTCTTCTCCGGGGCGGCGATCCGACGCGAGCAGGTCCATCCACTCGGGATACTCCGCCGTGAGCCGGCTCGCCTCGTGCAGGGCCGCGAGATCCTCGCGTGACAGCGTGATGTTCACCGCCTTCAGGTTGTCCTCGAGCTGCGCGCTGGTGCGGGCGCCGATGATCACGGAGGTCACCACCGGCTGGGCGAGAAGCCAGGCGAGCGCGACCTCGGCGACGCTCGCCTCGAGGCGGGTGGCCACGACGCGCAGCACGTCGACGATCGCGTAGGCGCGCTCCCGGTCCACCGGCGGAAAGTCGAAGCTGCCCCGACGCGCCGCGGCGTCGTTCGTGTCGCGGGTGAACTTGCCGGAGAGCAGGCCGCCGGCCAGCGGGCTCCAGACCAGCAGGCCGAGCCCCTGATCCCTGATGAGGGGGATCACCTCCCGCTCGAGTTCACGTCCCGCCAGCGAGTAGTACGACTGGGTGCAGCGGAATCGCTCCAGCCCCTCGGCGCGGGAAATGGCCAGCGCCTTCATGATCTGCCATGCCGCCAGGTTCGAGCACCCGACATAGCGGATCTTGCCCGCGCGCACCAGGTCGTCGAAGGCCCGGAGCGTGTCTTCCATGTTCGTGAAGGGATCGAATCGGTGAATCTGATACAGATCGATGTAGTCGGTGCCCAGACGCGCGAGGCTCGCCTCGACGGCCTGCAGGATGTGCAGGCGCGACAAGCCGACGTCGTTCGGCCCCCGACCCGTGCGGCCGCGCACTTTCGTGGCCAGCACGACCTCGTGCCGTCGTCCGGCGAGCGCCTTGCCGAGGAGGGATTCGGCTTCCCCCGCCGAGTACACGTCGGCGGTATCGATGAAGTTGACCCCGGCATCGAGCGCGCCGTGCACGATCGCCTCGGCCGCGGCGGAATCGAGACCGCCGATGACCTCCCACATCTGCCCGCGCCCGCCGAAGGTCATCGTGCCGAGACAGAGCTCGGACACGAACAAGCCGGTATCGCCCAGCGTGCGGTATTTCATGCCATTCAGTGTACTCCGCGCGTCAGGCCTGCGCGCGTTCGAGGGCGCGGAGGTAGTGCCCGAACCAGTCCGCCGCCAGCTCTGCCACGCGATCGAGCGCGCCTGGCTCCTCGAAGAGATGCGTGGCGCCAGGCACGAGCTGCAGATCCACGCGCGCCCGCATCCGCACCATCGCTTCGCGGTTCATGCCGACGACCGCCAAGTCGCGGCCCCCGATGATGAGCCGCGTCGGAGCCTTCACGAGCGGCAGCGCGTCGCGCGCGAGGTCGGGGCGTCCGCCCCGCGACACCACGGCCGCGATCTCGCGCGGGCGGGCGGCCGCCGCGACCAGGGCGGCGCCGCCCCCGGTGCTGGCGCCGAAGAGCCCGATGGCGAGCGGCGCCGTGTCCTTTCGCCGGCGCAGCCAGTCGACGATCGCCACGAGCCGGCTTGCGAGCAGGTCGATGTCGAAGCGCAGGTGCCCCGTCTGGGCGTCCACGGCCTCTTCATCGGGGGTCAGCAGATCGATCAGCAGAGTCGCCAGCCCGTGCTGCTGCAGCACGTGCGCCACGTACCGGTTGCGCGGGCTCAGGCGGCTGCTTCCGCTGCCATGCGCGAACAGCACGAGACCCTGAGCGCCCGCGGGCACGCGCAGTTCGCCGGTCAGCCACTGGTCGCCGATCGGCACACGGGCGGCCAGCATCGTGATAGCACCGGTCACAGGCCGGTCGGATACGTGTCGGCCATCTCACCCGCCTCCCACGGCACGCTCCGCTCGAGGGGCTCCACGGCGCGCGTGTCGTCAATATGGATCACATAGTCGAATTGCTCGGGCAGGCGCGCATGGAAGTAATGGCTGCGGCGCTCGCGCTCGGGCAGGTAGAGCACACCAATGGCGCGTTCGAGCCGCGGGCCGGCCAGCGCCGACGCCAGTTCGAGGTCCGTGCGCAGCGCGAGGAGGAAGCGCGCGATGCCCGTCTCGCGGAACAGGTGCTCGTAGCTGCCCTCGTGCGGCGGACGGACGTGCCGGCGATGAGTCGGGCCGTCCCACTCGGTGGCGGCCGTCACGGTGCCGGTCGACGTGGTGAAGCCGACGAGCACGACGCGGCTGCCATACGCCTCGCGCGCCAGCTGTCCGATATTCCACTCGCCGCTCTGCCCCATTTCGGTCGCGCGCGCGTCGCCACAATGCGAGTTGTGCGCCCATACCACGAGCCGCGCGCCCGGTCGCGTCCGGTCGAGAAAGCGCAGGAGATTGTCGAGCGTGTCCGCCATGTGCCGATCGCGCAGGTTCCACGACGCCGTACGACCCTCGAACATGGCCCGGTAGTACGCTTCGGCGTTTCGCACCAGCCGCGCGTTCTGCTCGGCGAAGAAGAACTCGTCGGCAGCGACGCGGCCGTCGCGGCCCGCGTAGTCGGCTCGACGCCGATGCAAGTCGAGCAGTTGCGCCACGACTTCGGCTTCGCACGAGGGATGCAGACCGAACGCGCTCGCATAGCCGTAGTCCTGCAGCTCGTCGCCGAAATGATCGAAGCAACCGTACCGGGCGCGCGCACGACCGGCGCCTTCGGGATCGACCCTGTCGAGATAGCCCAGGACGGCCTCCATCGACGATCGCAGGCTGTAGAGGTCGAGCCCGTAGAAGCCCGCGCGCGCCTCCGGAGGCCGGCGCTCGTTATAGCCGCGCAGCCAGCCGACGAAATCGAGGACGTCGGCGTTCCGCCACATCCAGGTCGGAAAGCGCCCGAAGTCGCCCAGCGCGTCGACGGCCTCTTCGTCGCGGCCGGTTCCGCGCACATGGCGATTCACCCGATAGGCGTCGGGCCAGTCGGCCTCGACAGCCACGCCGGCGAAACCCTGCTCCTCGATCAACCGCCGAGTGATGAGCGCGCGCTCCCGATAGAACTCGTGGGTCCCGTGTGTCGCTTCCCCGATGAGCACCACCCGTGCGTCGCCGATGCCCCGCACGAGCGGGTCGTACTGTCCGGCGTCGCCGCGGAGGGCGATCGCGCGGAGCCGCACGATATCCAGGGCGCCGGTCGCGCGCGGCGATCCGCTCGTCTCCGGTGCCGGCCCTCTGGGTCTCGGCGCCAGGAGGCGCTGCACTTCGTCGTCGGTCGTCTGCGTGAAGTTGTCGTACCAGAGGCCGACGGCATCGAACGGCGTCGGCGTCGCCAGGCAGACCACGCGATCGGCGAGCGCCTCGAGGCGCCTGCAGGTGTCGGCAGCTCCCACCGGCGCAGCCACGACGATGGCGGCGGGCCCGAGGCGCCGGAGCGCGACGATGGCCGCCTCCATCGTCGCGCCGGTCGCGAGACCATCGTCGACCAGGACGACCGTCCGCCCGCGAACGACGGGCTGACGGCGACCGCTCCGAAACACCTGGTCGCGGCGTTCGAGCTCGAGACGCTCGCGGACCGCCACCTGCTCGACCAACGGGGGCGGCACGCCCAGCTGCGCGATGATGTCCTGGCTCAGCACTTCCACGCCGCCACTTGCGATCGCCCCCATGGCGAGCTCCGGATGACCCGGCACACCGAGCTTGCGCACGAGAAACACGTCGAGGGGCGCGCCGAGGGCGGCGGCGACCTCGTGCGCCACGGGTACGCCACCGCGGGGCAGGCCCAGAACGAGGACGTCTGATCGATGTCCGTACTCAGCCAGGCTGGCGGCCAGCTGCCGTCCGGCATCTTCGCGGTCACGAAAGCGCATGGCGGCCTCGAAGGGAATTCTCCTGCCGAAATGCCGGCAGAACGCGGTCCGTCCCGACAGGTGTTGCATCGGCCGTGCCGCCGGGGCCGGGCTATACTCCGGGCGTGAAGCTGCAGCTCGACGTGTCGGACGCCACCGGCCGGCGGCCCGTCGCCGTCGAAACCACCCCCTTCACGATCGGCCGGAGCTCGGACAGCCATCTGGCGATCGCGGATCCCCAGGTGTCGCGCCAGCACGCCAAGCTCGTGCAGGAGGGCGACCTCTGGCTGATCGTCGACTGCGGATCCCGGTCGGGCACCTTCGTCAACGGGACGCGGGTCGAGATGCAGCCGCTCCGGCCCGGCGACGTTCTCCGAATCGGCCAGAGCGAACTTCGCGTCGCATCCGACAGCGTCACGTCGTCGGGCTCTGGCGTCTTCGATTTCCGGCAGTTGAACGTGCTCTTCCGGGGGCTGCGTGCCCTCGGATCGTCGAAGGTACTCGACGAAGTTCTGGCGATGGTGCTCGACAGCGCCCTGGAGCTCACCGGAGCCGAGCGCGGGTTCGTGCTGCTCGCCGACGACCGGGGACGGCTGTCACCGGCCATCGCGCGCGCGCAGGGCGGCATCACGCTCGGGTCGGTTCAGACGAGCGGCCGGATTCCCGAGGAGGTGTTCGCGACCGGCAACGATCGCATCGTCACGGATCTGATGGACGCGAACCACGCCGCGCAGCACGCCGGCACCGTCGCGCTGGGCATCCGTCATGTCCTCTGCACGCCGCTCAACGCCCTTCAGTTCGGCGCGTCGGCCGAGCGCAGGCGCATCGGCGTGCTGTACCTCGACTCGCGGGAGCGCGGGTATCTGCAGCACGCGACGGCGCTCCATCTGCTCGCCGCCGAGGCGGCGGTGGTGATCGAGAACGCCCGACTCTATCACACGGTGCTCCAGAAGGAGCGCGAGGCGCACGAGCTGCAGGTGGCGGCGAAGATTCAACAGGCGCTGCTGCCGCCGCCGCTCTACGAGACGGCGCATCTGGAGCTCGCCGCCGCCTCGGTGCCGTGTCGATCGGTCGGCGGCGATCTGTTCGAGTATGCCCCGTACGGCGCCGACGGCCTCAGCTTCGTCATCGGCGACGTGGCCGGCAAAGGCACGTCGGCCGCGCTCCTCACCGCCGTCGTGCAGGGCCTGCTGGCCGCGGAAGTCGACACGGCGCGCACGCCCGAAGACGTCGTCACCCGGGTCAATGCCGCTTTGTGTCGTCGCGCCATCGAGGCACGGTTCGTCACGGCATTTTACGGGCGCCTCCCCGGTGACGGCACGCTTCGCTACTGCAACGCCGGACACAATGCGCCCATGCTCCTGGCGGCCGATGGCGTGCACCGGCTCGAAGCCACCGGATGCCCGCTCGGGCTCTTCGACGGCGTGCCGTATGCGGGCGCCTCGGTGCCCTTCGGGTCCGGCGACCTGCTGGTGCTGTTCAGCGACGGCGTCACCGAGGCCGTCAATCCTGCAGGGGACGAATTCGGCGACGAGGGCCTGCTCGCGTGTCTCGATTCGGTCGCCGCCCGGCCGGCGAGCCAGGTGCTGCAATCGGTCCAGGACGCGGTGCGCGCCTTCTGCGGCACCGAACCGGCGCGCGACGATGTCACGGTGATGGTGCTTCGGGCCCGCTAGCGGATCAGCTCGGCCCTGCCACCTCTTCCAAAACCCGCCTGGCACCGGTTCTGTATGTCTTCCGGCCATGAGGAAGCTGACCACCGTCTTTGCCACCGTTGTCGTGGTGCTCGGGCTCATCTGGCTCGGGTTGATCGGGATCGCCTACGCCGGAATCGTGGACGTGGCGGCAACCGGCCGCTCGCTGTCCGGCGTGGACTGGTTCTTCAGCACACTCGCCGCGCATTCGATCGATGAACACGCGGAGAAGGCCGTGGCGAGCGGGGCCATTACGCCGCCCTCCGACGTCACCGACGAACGGCTGCGCGAGGGTTCGGCGGAGTACGCGGAAATGTGCGTGACCTGCCACGGCGGTCCGGGGGTCGAAGCGGGAGAGATCGGCAAGGGGCTCTATCCTGCGCCGCCCGATCTGGCCGAGTCGGCGAGAGACATGGATCCCGCCGAGATCTACTGGGTCCTGTCGAACGGCATTCGTCACACCGGGATGCCGGCGTTCGGCCCGACGCATCGGCCGGACGAGCTCTGGGATACGGCGTTCTTCGTCGATCGGCTCGACACGATGACGGCCGCCGATTACCAGCGTCTGCTGCCCGACGACGAGGAGCTGGGCCAGGGCCCCGAGCACGGCGACGTGCACGAGCACGGCGACCTGCACGAGCACGGCGACGTGCACGAGCACGGCGACGCGCATGAGCATGGCGACGTGCACGAGGACGGCGGAACCCGGCCGATTGAGTAGCGGCGAGCTCAGCCCTGCGCCGCGCCGCGCAGGGCGAGCACCCGGTTCTCCGTCCGAATGCGCCAGGCGAGCAGCACGGCGTTCGCGACGGAAAAGGCGAGCGCGGTCGTGATCTGCCCGAACACGAGGGGCAACAGCGCGATTTCGCCGATCACGACCGCATAGTTCGGATGGCGGATGAACCGGTAGGGACCGGAGCGTACGAGCGGCTCCCCTGCCACCGTCATCACCCGCGTCGTCCAGTACCGCCCGAGCGCGGCGATCGCCCACAGGCGCAGCGGCTGCAGGCCGGCAAACAACAAGAGCGGCACGGGTCGAATCCGCGGGTCCTGCCACACTCCCGCGGCGATTGTCGCCAGCCAGGCCGCGTGGAGCGCCACCATGGCCGGATAATGGCGGCGGCCGACCTCGACGCCGCCGGCCTGGCGCAACGCGGCGGTGTTGCGCGAGGCGTACGCCAGCTCTGCAAGCCGTTGCAGGACGACCAGGGCGAGAACGATCCATCCGCCTCGCATCAACTCCAACCCAGCAGGAGCAGCTCGGCACTGAACCCGGGCCCGAACGCCGCGGCCAGCCCGTGCTGCCCCGCCTTCATGCCACCTGCGGCCAGCCAGGCGTCGAGCACGAACAGAATCGTCGCGCTCGACAGGTTGCCGTAGCGGGCCAGGACATCCCATGAAAGCTGCGTCTGGCAGCGGCAGAGCCCCAGCTCGTCTTCGATGTACGCCAGGAGCTTCTGGCCGCCGGGATGCAGCAGGAAGGCCGACATTTCGTCGCGCGTGAGCCCTGATCGATCGAGGAACGCATCTGCAACGCCGCGGATCTTCTCGCGAATCATCTGCGGCACGTCTTTCGAGAGCACGATATGGAACCCGCTGTCGCGCAGGTCGAACCCCATGGCGTCGAGCGACTGCGGAAACGTGTACGTTTCCGCGTCGAGAATGCGCGGGCCCGGCATCGGCCGGCCCGTCACGAGCGCCGAGGCGGCGCCGTCGCCGAACAGAACGCACGAAATCAGGTTCGCCTGCGACAGGTCGCCCCGCTGAAACGTCAACGTGGGCAGCTCCACGGCCACGATCAGCACGTTTGCCGAGGGATATGCCCGCAGGAACTCCCAGGCGCGCGACAGGGCCATCGCCCCGGCGGCGCATCCCAGCTCGGTCAGCGGAAGGCGACGCACGTTCGCCCGGAAGCCCATGAGGTTGATCAGGTGTGCGTCGAGCGATGGGATCATGAAGCCCGTGCACGAGACGGTGATGACGAGATCGACGTCGTCGGGGGCAATTCGCGCCTTCGCGAGGCAGCCCTCCGCCGCCTGCCGTCCCAGCCGGACGGCGTGCTCCTGATATTCGGCGCTCAGCTGCGACAGAGAGCGGCGCTCGACGATGTAGTCCACGGGGAAAATGGCATGCCGCTGCTGGACCTGCGCGTTGTCGATGACCGTCATGATCGCGTCGAGCCGCCGTTCGCCCACATCGAACACGCGTCGCATGTAGGTCTTCACCTCTTCCCGCGCGAGAATGTGCGGCGGAATGGCAGTCGCCGTGGCGGCAATCGTGGCGGCGGCGCGGTCGCTATGCATCACTGGGGCTCCTCTGTTCGTCGGCGCTTCGGCAGTCGCCGGCCAGAGCCACGAGGGCTCGAACGACGGAGGGAACGCGCGACGCGCACTGGGCGGCGCCCGCGACGGCGGCGGGTCGATCGACCAGCGCCCGGAGCGTTCGATTGAACCGCCATTTCCAGGCGAACGCGGTCCTCCGCCGGCGCGCGAGCTCGAAATGCTCGAGCGGCAGATCGTGGGCGAGCCCTTCGAGGGCCACGCCGGCAGCCAGCCGGGCGCCGTCGACGGCGAAACGCAGACCGTCGCCGGTCATCGGATCGATGAAGCCTGCCGCGTCGCCCGCGAGCAGCAGGCCGGGCGCGCCCGCGGCGGACACGTCGACCCCCAGCGGCCCGAGCGCCACCGGCCCGGCGACCAGCCGGGCGCCGGCAAACCGCTCGCGCAGATCCGGATCCGCGTCGAGCGCGAGGCGTAGCGCCCGCTGGGGAGAGCCCGCCTCGCGCAGCGCGGCGGATGAGGCCACCACGCAGGCGTTGGTGAGCCCGCCGGCGAGCGGCGCGACGCCGAGATACCGGCCGCTGCGGATGTGCATCTCGCCCAGCGTGCTCACGCCGCCGACGTTCTCGAAATAGCCGCCGACCGCCCACCGCGCGTATCGCGATGCCGGCGAGGCCAGCTTCAGATGCGCCGCGAGCGCCGACCGCCGGCCGTCGGCGGCGACGGTCACGTGGGCGCGAATCGGCACATCGTGGCCCGCGCGCGACGCGACCGTGACGCCGGCGACGCGCGGGCCGCCCCGAGCGCCGGAAGCCCCGACGATCGCGCCGCGCACGCGCACGCGCTCCTCGAATTGCGCGCCCGCGCGCATCGCCTCGTGGAGCAGCCAGCGATCGAGATCCCGCCGCACGATCGCCCACCCGCGCAATCCGCGCGGGTACCGACTCTCGACGCGCACGCCCGACGGCCCGGTGACCACCATGCCGTCGATCGGCAGAGCCGGCACTGAGGCCCAGGTCGCGGGGTGGAGGCGGCGCAACGCGGCAACGGTGCCGGGATTGAGGCTGTCGCCGCAGAGCTTGTCGCGCGGGAATCGCTCACGATCCAGGAGCAGGACGCGAGCGCCGGCGCGCGCCAGGATGGTGGCGGCCACGCTGCCGGCCGGTCCCGCGCCTGCGACGATCACGTCCCACATGGAATTGGCTCCGCGGCTGCAAACGCCGTACCCCGCGGCGGTGGTCCGGCCGCAGCCGCTCCCACAGTACGGGCGTACGGCCCGCTTACGCCATCAGAAACTCTCCGCCCGTGGCCGGTAAGCCGTCGGAGCGGATGGGCAAACGGGAGGACGATCGCCGGCCGAGCTCCGCCAATGGCGCGCATCCTCGTTTTCGATGTCAACGACACGCTGCTGGACGTCGGGGCGCTCGAGGCGCCGTTCGCGGATGCGTTCGGTGATCGAGCGGCCGCGCGCGAGTGGTTCAGCACCCTCCTCCTCTACTCGGAAGTCTCGACGCTGGCCGGCCCGTACGCGGATTTCGCCGCGATCGGCGGCGCGGCGCTCGACATGGTCGCGGCCAGCCGCCTGGTGTCGATCGCGCCGGCCGACCGCGCCGCCATTCTCGCCGCGATGCGCACGCTGCCGCCCCACCCGGAGGTCGGCGTCGCCCTCGAGCGGCTCGCGAGTGCCGGATTCCGCATGATGGCACTGACCAATTCGCCGCCGTCGGCGGCGGAGGCCCAGATCCGCCACGCGGGTCTGGCGCGCTTCTTCGAACGCGTCTTCTCCGTGGACGCGGTGCGGCGGTTCAAACCCGCCCCGGAGCCCTACGGCCACGTCGCCGCGGAGCTCGGCGTTCCCACCTCGGCGCTGCGCATGATCGCCGCCCACGCCTGGGACATCGTCGGCGCGATGCGTGCCGGGTGCGCCGGCGCATTCGTCGCGCGGCCCGGGAAGGCGCTCTATCCGCTCGGACCGATGCCCGACGTCGTGGGGCCGGATCTCGGAAGCGTGGCCGACCAGATCGTGACGCTCGAGCGCCGGCCGAGGCCGGACGGCCGTCAATAGCACGTTCGCATTAGGCGCCTCTCGGCGGCAGCGCGGCGCACTTGACCGGCGCGTGCCGACTTCATAGACTCGCGGCACATCATGTTGCGGATTCGCCTCCTCATCTCCATCTTCATTGCCGCGTTGATCGTCATCGCGGCGTCCGGATGGATCTGGACCGGCAGCCACCAGCCGTTCGCGCAAATGGTCTGGGGACGCACCGCGCTCGCCGCGTGCATCGCCGCCGGCCTCGTCGGCCTGGGCGCGATCTGGAGGGACCGCCGCGTCGGTTCGGCGTGATCCCCCCTGCCTCGAGGCGGCGCGCGTGGCTGTGGACGATCTCGGTCGCGGCGCTCGCCGCAGCCCTCGGGATGTACGTGACACGGCGTGAACGCGCCCTGCCCGACACAGGCTCGCCGGCGTACGAGGCGCTGGTCCGCAGTTTCTATCACGGGCTCTCCGCGCTCGACGTGGGCCTGCTCGACGATGCGAGGCGACAGTTCGAGCAGGCCACGGCCGTCGTGCCCGAGGAACCGGCCTCCTGGGCGAACCTGGGCGTCACGCTGCTCAGGCTCGGCGAGCTCGAGCCCGCGTCGCAGGCGATCGCGCACGCCAGATCGCTCGTCCCCACGAACAGTGACGTCGCGCTCGTCGACGGCCAGATGGAAGCGTTCCGCGGCAACGTCGAAGCCGCCGTCAAGGCGCTGAGGAACGCCGTCGACCTGGATCCCGCGAGCCTGCGGGCGCGGTACGCGCTGGCCGACGAAATCGAGTCGTCGGGCGAGGCCGGCGCTGATCAGGACGCGAAGCGGCTGTTCGACGCACTCACCGAGCGCGCTCCCTCGAACCTCGTCGTGATGATCGAGCACGGCCGCCTCGCCGCGAAGCTCGGCGACGCGGCCGCGCTCCGGACCGCGGTCGATCGCCTCCACGCGCGCTCGGCCGGATGGCCCGAACCCGCGCTCCAGCAGCTGCGGACCCTCGATCGGGCGCTCGCGGCGGGCGACACGGCCGAGGTGGTGAACACGCTGGTCGTGCTGCGCAACGTGCTCGTCCGCACGCCCGACTATCAGGCAAGCCTCGCGGAAGTCCGGACCCCATCCGAGCTCATCGCACTCCCCTTCGAACGATTCTTGCGGCTGCCCCCGCCGGTCGCCAGACCCGATCCCGCCGACGTCGGCCTCGCGTTCGCCGCGACAGGCGCCGGCGACGACCAGCCGGCCTCGATCGCGTTCGCGACCAGTCTCGACGGCGCGGAACCTCCGTCGACCTTCGCGATCGAGGGCCATGACCTTCGCCGGCTCGGCAATCCGCCCGCGGCCTGGAGGCTCGACGTCGAGCCGACCTCCGCGTCCGGCGTCGCCGTGCTCGACTGGAACCGGGACTTTCGCACCGACCTGGCGGTCGCCGGCCGCGGCGGGCTTCGTCTGCTGCTTCAGGGCGACAACGGGACGTTCGAGAATGCGGCGATTGGTGCGGCATCGGGTTCACCGGTCGGCGCCGACTGCTTCGGCGTCTGGACGGCTGATCTCGAAATGGACGGGGATCTGGATCTCATCGTGGGCCTCGACGACGGATTGGCCCTCGCGCTGCGGAACAACGGCGACGGCACGTGGCGCGAAGAACGCCCGTTCGGCGAGGTGAGCCGCCTGCGCGCCTTCGCCTGGGGCGACCTCGACGCCGACGGCGATCCCGATGCCGCCCTGGTCGATGGGGATGGGCGGCTGCTCCTGTTCGAGAATCGACAGGCCGGCGTGTTTCGGCCGATGGACCCGCCCCCCGGACTGTCGCGGGTGACGGCCGCGACGGTGGGCGACGCCGACGGCGATGGCCGATTCGATCTTCTCCTCCTCGACGAGCGCGGGACGGTCCAGCGAGCGACGCTCCGGAACGATGGGTGGGACGAGGCCGAGCTCGCCGCGTGGCCGGACGCGGCCAACGGCGCGCCGGGCGCGTACCGGCTCCGGCTCGCGGATCTGGACAACAACGGTGCGCTCGAT
Organism: uncultured Acidobacteriota bacterium; assembly: GCA_963837345.1. Lineage (GTDB taxonomy): Bacteria > Acidobacteriota > Vicinamibacteria > Vicinamibacterales > CAVVIG01 > CAWIMX01. The sequence goes on along the minus strand of CAWIMX010000002.1, from coordinate 498,727 downwards.
CTGATCGCGTCAGGCGGCGGAAGGACTGTTGTGTGGCTCGCCGACGAGGGCCACCATCTCGTGGCGCTCGCCGCGGCACCGGTGGCCGAGATCGTCGATACCGCCGACGTCGACGGCGACGGACGGCTCGATCTCATCGGCCTGCAGAACGCGCGCCCGGTCGCGCTGATGAACCGCGGAACGCGCGACTACCACTGGCAGGTCCTGCGGCCGCGCGCGCAATCGTCGGCCGGCGACCAGCGGATCAATTCGTTCGGTATCGGCGGCGAGGTGCAGATCCGCTCGGGCCTCCTGACGGAGAAGCAGCTCATCACCGGGGCCGTCGTGCATTTCGGCCTTGGGACGAGGACGAGCATCGACGTCGCGCGCATCACGTGGCCGAACGGCGTCGTGCAGGCCGACTTCGACGCCGGCGCCGATCAGGAGGTCGTCGTCGACCAGCGGCTCAAGGGATCGTGTCCGTGGGTCTTCGCCGACGATGGGACGGGGATGCGTTTCGTGACGGACTTCCTGTGGCGGTCGCCGCTCGGCCTCCGTATCAACGCGCAGGACACGGCCGGCGTCGCACAAACCGAGGACTGGGTGAAGATCCGCGGGGATCAGTTGACGGCGAGAGACGGCGCGTACGACGTACGAATCACCGCCGAGCTGTGGGAAACGCACTTCGTGGACCACGTGGCGCTCCTGGCGGTGGACCATCCAGCCGACGTCGACGTGTTCGTGGACGAGCGCTTCTCGACTCGGCCTCCGGCGCTGGCCGTCCGCGCCGTGCGGACGCCCCACCCGGTCGCCGGCGCGCGCGATCAGCGCGACCGGGACGTCACCGATCTCGTCGCGCGCCGGGACGGCCGCTATCTGGCGACGTTTGCGCGCGGGCCCTACCAGGGCATCGCCGAGGATCATTACGTCGACGTGGATCTCGGCCGCGAGATTCCCGAAGACAAGACCTGGTGGCTCGTGGCGACCGGTTGGATCTATCCGACCGACAGCAGTATTAATGTCGCCATCGGGCAGGGACACGACATCCAGCCTCACGGACTGTCGCTCGAGGCGCAGGATCGGTCCGGCGGCTGGGTCGTCGTCAATCCGGATCTCGGGTTCCCGGCCGGCAAGAACAAGACGATCCTGGTCGACCTGGGCGCCGTGCCGCGGGCCGGCCTGCGAGGCGTCCGACGTATTCGACTTCGGACGAATCTCGAAGTGTACTGGGATCAGCTGGCGCTGGCGGAGGGGGTCGAGCCGGGCGCCTTTCGCACCGAGCGCGTTGCCGCGAGCGCCGCGGACCTGCGCTATCGGGGCTTCTCGGCCAGCGACTACGCGCGGGATCGTCCGGAGATTCCCGACTACGAGCATCTGGCGAGCGTCGGACCGCGCTGGCGCGACCTGGTCGGCTACTACACGCGATTCGGCGAGGTCCGCGAGCTCGTCGCCGCCGTGGACGATCGCTACGTGATCATGAATGCCGGCGACGAGCTGCGGCTTGCGTTCCCGGCGCCAGCGCCTCCGCCGAGCGGCTGGACCCGCGACTTCGTGCTCGTCGGCGACGGGTGGGAGAAGGACGGCGACTTCAACACGACGTATTCGAAGACCGTCCTTCCGCTCCCCTCGCACCGGCGCCCCGATTACGGGTCGCTGCCCGAACCCGGCGCCCTGGAAGACGACCCCGTGTACCAGGCTCACACGGCCGACTGGCGCACGTACCATACGCGATTCGTGTCGCCGCGCGATTTCATCGAAGGACTTCGATGACCGCGCGCGCCCGCTCTCCATTGGTCCGTGCGGCGTGGACCGTCGTGCTGGCCGTTTCGTTGTGGGCCGTCGTCGCGCTCGACCGCGGCGCGCGGGGGCCGGAAGGCGCGCTCGCGCCGCCTGCCGATGCGCCGGCATCCACGTCGGCGGCGAGCGCCACGAGGCGGTACGGCTTTGCGCTCAGCGAGGTCGGTCGCCAGGCCGGTGTCGACTTCGTGCATGAGGGCCCGACGTTCGACCACCAGCTCGATCCGATCATGCCCGAGGTCGCGTCGATGGGCGCCGCGGTCGCCGTCGCGGACTTCGATCGCGATGGCTGGCAGGACTTCTACGTCACGAACAGCGCCCAGGGCGCGCGCAACCGACTCTATCGCAACCAGGGCAATGGCACGTTCCGGGACGTCGCGCCCGACCTGGGCGTCGCCGATCTCAACGTGCCGGGAACCGGTGTCTCGATGGGCGCGGTCTGGGGCGACTACGACAACGACGGATACGAAGACCTGTTCGTGTACAAGTACGGTCCGCCGCAATTGCTCCACAACGACGGCGGCCACGGGTTCACCCCGGTCGTGGTGCCGCAACTGCCCCGCTGGGTGAACGCGAACAGCGCGATCTGGCTGGACTACGACGCCGACGGCCTCCTCGACCTGTTCCTCGCCGGGTACTACGACGAGCACATCGATCTCTGGCATCTGACGACGACGCGGATCATGCCGGAGAGCTTCGAGTATGCCGAGAACGGCGGACGCAAGTACCTGTTGCACAACCTGGGCGGCGGCACGTTCGAAGAAGTGTCGGAGGCCGCCGGGATCTCCTCGCGCCGATGGACGCTGGCCGCCGCAGCGGCCGATCTCTTCGGCACGGGCGGTCCCGACCTCTTCGTGGCCAATGATTATGGGGTGTCGGAGCTCTATCACAACGTGAACGGGCACTTCGTCGAAGTGGGGCGCGAAGCGGGGGTCGGCGTGACGCCGAAGAGCGGCATGAACGCCGCGTTCGGCGACGTGTTCAACGACGGACGCCTGTCGATCTACAAGACCAACATTTCGGAGCCCGGCGTGCTCGTGCAGGCCAACGACCTCTGGGTGCCCGACCGGCGCGACACGCCGGGCGCCGTGCAGCCCTTCGAGGACCTGGCGTCGAGCCTCGGCGTGGACCTGGGCGGCTGGAGCTGGGGCGCCCAGTTCGGCGATCTGAACAACGACGGCACGGTCGATCTCTACCTCGTCAACGGCTACGTCTCGGCCGGCGAGCGCAGCAGCTACTGGTACGATTTCTCCCAGATCGCCGTCGGCCACAGCGCGATCATCGCCGACGCGAAGAACTGGCCGCCCATGCGGGGTCGGAGCCTCTCGGGCTATCAGCGCGCCCACGTCTGGCTCAACGACGGCGCGGGACGGTTCACCGACGTCGCGCCGGCGGTCGGGGCCACCGACGTCTACGACGGACGCGCGGTCGCGCTCGCCGATCTCTCGAATCACGGGGCGCTGGACGTCATCGTCGCGAACCAGCGAGGGCCCCTGCTCATCTATCGGAATGCCGTCGACCCGGCTCGCCACTGGATTGAGGTGGACCTGGCCGGCACGGCAGCCAACCGGAGCGCCATCGGCGCGCGCGTCGAAGTGCGCTGGAACGGCCATGTCCAGGCGCAGGAAGTGAGCGGCGGCAGCGGGTTCGCCGCCCAGAACGACCGGCGGCTGCACTTCGGCCTTGGCGCCGCCGCCGTGGTCGATCGGATCGACATCCGCTGGCCCTCGGGGCGCCGCCAGACGCTCGAGCACCCGCGCATCGACACCATCCTCCACGTCGTCGAGCCCGCATGAGCCCCAGACGCGTCGCGCCCGTCGATGGACGGCTGCTCGGACCGCTGCTGATTACGTGCATTCTGGTTGGCGCGCATCTGTCGTTCGGCATTCTGGAGGGGTACTCGCGGACGGGGGTGGCGATCGTCGTGGCCATCGCCACCGAGATGCTCATGGGCCGGCTCAGCTACGGGCGCTGGCCGCATCCGGCGAGCGCCTACATCACCGGCATCAGCGTCGGCATCCTGATCCGTTCGCCTTTTCTGTGGCCCTACGCGTTCGCCAGCCTGATCTCGATCGCGAGCAAGTACGTGCTTCGCGTCAACGGACGTCATCTGTGGAATCCGTCGAACTTCGGCGTGAGCGCCCTGCTGTTTCTCGCGCCCGCGAGCGCCACCGTGCTCAGCATTCAGTGGGGAAACGCGATCTGGCCCATGATCGTGATCTGGCTGCTCGGCGCCGTCATTGTCTGGCGCGTCGGACGCCTGCACATCAGCGCGACCTACGTCGCGTCGTTTGCGCTGCTCGCGGGCGTGCGGAGCGCCATCACGGGCACGCCCTGGCTGGCTGCCGTCGCGCCCGTCACGGGCCCGATGTACCAGCTGTTCACGTTCTTCATGGTGACGGATCCGAGAACGACCGTGCGTTCCAGATCGGCGCAGAGCGTTGTCGTCTTCACGGTCGCGCTGGTGGAAATGGCGCTGCGGCTGAACGAAGTGATCTATGCGCCGTTCTACGCCCTCTTCATCGTGGGACCGTTGGCGATGCTGGCCGAGATGTGGCTGGCGCCATCCCGCAGCGCTCGAGCAGCCGCTGAATCTCGCCCGTCGACGCCTGCAGCTTCGGTGCCCCACTGAGGAGATCGCCCGCCACGACGGGGTACCAGTCTCGGCGGGTGCGATCGAGCAGGCCCGCGATGTCGATGGGCTCGACGGCACGGTCGATCGCGGTGAGCACGCGAGCGCGGGCCGCAGGCGATCGCGCGCGTCCCAGACGGGCCGCCAGCCGGATGGTGGCCGCGAATTGCGGGTCGTCGCACAGCAGGAAGCCGGGCGCCAGTTCGGGCCGTCCCAGGCGACGGGCCGCTTCGCTGTAGCTGGCGGCCGCGAAGTACAACAAGCTCATGGCCTTGAACAACGGGACGTCGTCCATCGCGCCGTAAAGCGCCGACACGAGCTGCTCGGTGGTGTCCAGTCCGCCCTGGATCGCGCGCCCGTACTCTTGCAGCCGACGCGCCCGTTCGGGTCCCTCCGCGGTCGACTCGACGATGTCGAGCAGCTGGACGAGACCCAGGAGCGTCAGCGGAATCCCCGTCGAAAGGAGCGGATCGATCGTGCCGACCGCCGACGGCAGCAGCGCCCAGCGCTCCCCGCTGACCTGCCGACTTCGAAATGCCAGCCGCGACGCGTGCACGAAGGGACGGACAGGCTCAGCCGCCCGGAACTGCTCGCGGACCGACGGGAGGCGCGCGACCAGCCGGTCCCAGCTGCGGGCGCCCTCCGACAACCCCTGAGCGGCAGCCGCGGCGCGCGTGAGCGCCGCCCCGGCGCTGGTGATGCCGTTGTTGAAGCGCAGCACCCAGATCCAGCCGTCCGGAAAGACATGGTGCAGGGCGGCCTGGTCGGGCGAGAAGGGCGGCCTCCCCGTTGGGGGCGCCACGTCTTCCCAGCGCGCCACGTGGGCGAAGTGCGTGAAGAGACCCTCGGTCGGCGGCAGCCATGCCAGCGGCCGTTCATCGAGGCCGAGGGCGCCATGCAGGAAGCCGCGTGGCCCGCTGGCGTCGACCACGAACTTCGCGGACACGGCGATGGGCCGGCCCGCCCGTTCGCCCTCGAGCATCACTGCGGACGGCGTCGCCCGAGCGCGGAGGAGGCGCGTCTCGTCGAAATACATGCATCCGGCTGCCTGCGCCTGGGCGACGAGCTCGCGGTCGAACGCTTCGCGAAACCAGTGGGTATCGCCCACCGCGTCGTGCGGGCTCGCGGCGACGAACAACTGACGGGCGCGATCGGGATCGGCGCGCAGTTCCGCGTCGGGCCGATGGAAGAAGAAGGCGAATCCACGTTTCAGTCCGACCGGGATCTCGGGGCGGACCCGCTGCCAGGTGCCCCACTTGCAGAAGGGGCGCAGCTCCACCAGGTCGTACCGATCGGCCAGGTCCTCGAGGAGGAGGTTGGCGAGCGGCGTGGACGACTCGCCGATCGCGAAGCGCGGATGGCGTCCCTGCTCGACGAGCGCGACGCGGCGGCCGCGGCGCGCCAGCGCCAGGGCCGCGAGCGACCCGGCGAAGCCCGACCCGACGATTGCAGTGTCGACCTCCAGGCGCGACGCCGCCGCCATCGTCATTCTTCCGGCCGCCCGCCGCACTGCCCGCATCGCAGCGCCGCGTGCGGGCGCTGCTCGCGGTTCTGGTCGGCCAGGCGCGTGCGGCGTGCGTCCCGGCAGGCGGGACACCGCGCGAGCCGATCGAAGCCCCAGAGGTCGACGAAGACGCGCGCGCGCCCGCACGCGTGCGACAAGGCGAGCTCGCCGAGGCGTTCGACGTCCTCGATCGTCGGCTCGCGAAACAGCCCCTGAGCCGCGAGCGCTTCCATCGCGCCGTTGCCAGACCGCGTGGGGATGAGCGACACCACCGACGCGCCGCACGCGATCGCATAGGCCATTGACCGCATCAACCACCGCGCCTGGTCGTCGTCGTGGACGAATGGAGGCCCGATCAGCAGAAAGACCCGCAGCCCGACGCCCCGGGCCACGAGGGACCCTGCGGCCGTGGCGAACGACTCGAGCGACATCTTCTTGTGGAGCCGCTCGAGCGCCACGGGATGGGCCGTCTCGAGGCCCATGGCCACCTCCAGGCGGGCCGGGCGGCCGGTTGCGTGCCGATCCAGCTCGTTCAGGAATCGATCGACGCGCCGCCCGATGAGCGAGGGATGCGACTCGACGATGAGCCGGTCGAGGCCGGTGACAGCCTCGGCAATCTCGGCATAGTCCGACTCGGGGACGGCCCGACCGTCGAAGAAGCTGCCTGCGTTGTAGAGTTTCATGCGACGAACCGCGTGTCCCGCCGCTTGGAGGCTGCGCCTCGCGTCCCTGACCTGAGCGGCGACCGCGCCTCGAGGCGTCTCCGCCTCGGTCGTGCCGCGCCAGAGATCGCACATGACGCAGCGCCACGGACATTCGCGGCCGGTGACGACCACCGTGGCCACCGGTTCGATCGAGCCGGTCTCGGTGCGCTCCTCCTCGACGATCAGATCCTGATACCGCCACGGATCGTGCGCGGGCCGCGATCCGCGCCGATCCAGGACGAATGCGTCGCGATCGGCGCTCCGCAGAGGATAAGCCGCCATAGTGTCTTTGTACGATTGCCGGCACCGTCGGCGCCGCGCCTATACTACCGCGCTCGCCGAGAGGGCGCAGCCCAGTGAGGCCGAGGAGGCGAACCGTGAACGCGATGCACGACGACGGGCGCGACGCCGGAGGATGGTCGGAGACGCTGAACGGGCGCGGCCACGAGCTCGCGCTCCAGGTGTATGTGATCATCGTTCTGGCGCACTGGGCCGAGCACCTGTTCCAGGCAGTGCAGGTCTACATGCTCGGCTGGCCCGTGGCCGAGGCCAGAGGATTCCTCGGCTATTTCTACCCGTGGCTCATGCAGACCGAATCGCTGCACTACGGCTACGCGCTCACGATGCTCGTCGGGCTGTGGATCCTGCGGCCGGGCTTCACAGGCGCGTCGCGGCGCTGGTGGGACGCGGCGTTTGCCATCCAGTTCTTCCATCACATCGAACACCTGCTGCTGTTCGTGCAGGCCCAAACGGGACACTATCTCGCCGGCCGCCCGGTGCCGACCAGCCTGCTGCAGCTCTGGGTGCCGCGGGTCGAGCTCCATCTCTTCTACAACACGGCGGTGTTCATTCCGATGGTGGTGGCGATGTACTACCACATGTTCCCGACCGCGTCAGAAGCCGCGACGCAGACCTGCACGTGCGCATGGGACCGCGAGCGGGCCCCGACGCGCGCGCCGGCCACGGTCTAGTCCGGACTACGCGTACAGCGCGTGGAACAACCGCCGATAGTCGGCTTCCCCGCCGCCGAGCCGGCTGCGCATGACGGAGGCGGGCACGGCGCCGTGCTGGAACCGCCGCTTCGGAAAGACCGGCATGTCGACACCCGTGAGCGCCTTCACGCCGCGCCGGACGATCTCGCCCTTGAGAGCATAAAGCGCCGGCACGTCGTACTGCGTCAATCCGGCGAACGGAATGCCTTCCGCGACCTCGACGACGGCCGGCCGCGTGAAGGGACTGAATCCCCTGAATCCGTACCGTCTCGCGGGCGCGTACGTCCGCACGCAGCTCCGGCTCAATCCGCCGCTGTAGGTGAGGGAGTGTTTGATCCGGCCGACGCCCCAGCCTTCCTGGTACAGCATCAGGTTGTTGACGACGCTGCGGATCGTGAGCTCGGGGTTCTCTTCGATCGGATAGTCCTTCAGATTCTCGTCGCCGCCGTCGCCGTCCGCAAGATCCCGCCAGTCGGGATACCGCTCGCGAATCCCCCGGCACAGCCGGAGCGCCATCGCCGCGCATTCGACGTCGAGCGGCTTGTAGTCTTCGATGACACGGACCGTCTCGTCCACGTCGAGATCCTCGGGCGACGCCTCGATCTCCTCGAGAAATAGCGACAGGCCGGTGGCGGAGAGGAACCGGCGCGCCTGGTCCAGATCGGGCCCCTGCCCCAGGTTCAGCACGAAGGCCTTCAGCCGCGACGGCGACAGCCCGAGCGTGCGCATCACATGGTAGACCACCAGGAACACCGAGCCGCTGTCGATGCCGCCGGAGAATGCGACGCCGATCGGCGCGTCCGGACGGGCGGTCTGAATGCCGCCGAGCCACTTCGCGATCTCGGCTGCGAGCGCTCCGATGTACCGCCGGCCGATCTCGTCGAGATCGGGCGGAAGATCTTCGCGGTTCGGCGTGAAGAACCGCGTGTAGGACGGATCCGGATCCGGACATCCGACCAGGGCGAGCTCGACGACGTGGTGCGCCGGGACCATCCGCGTATAGCTGGGATGAAACTGGGCGTCGAGGCCATCGCGCTGCAGGGCCTCGTGCAGCGCGTCGATGCGATCCGCGACGTAGAGAGCCGGTCCCTCGTGGCGCTTCGCGAGGAAGTAGCGCATGGGGCGATCCAGCGAACGCGCCAGGCGGACGGTGACGCCTTCCCAGGCGACGATCGCAAACGACCCGTCGATCGCGCGCACGGCGGTGGCGTCGCCGCGGAGCACCGTCCGGCGCGCCGCATCCACCGTCATGTTCACGAGCTGATTGACGTCCGGGGCCAGGAGATCGACGACGCGGTTGACGTACTGCTGCATGCGCACATTCTACGGCGCGGCGTGCGACGATGCACGATCCCGGAGCGCCGGGACGCTGCAACCCGTCAGACGCGATAGTCCAGGGCGATGCCTCGACCTTCGGTGCACGTGTAAGCCGCGCCGGACGCCACGGTCGTGAATTCCTCGGTGCGCCCGTTCGGCCAGGTGACGACAACCTGCTCGCACCTCGGTGTCCGCGGCCGACGCCGAACGTCACCGGCAGCTCCGATTGCGACAGGTAGCTCGACGCGCCCTTCACGACCCTCGACTGCGGCCACCCCGCCGGCGACGATGCGCACCGTCGCCCCGATCGCGTCGCGATTCGAGGTCGTGCCCACCAGACGAAAGCGAATGCTGCGGTTGCCGACGGATCCGATCGTTGCGGAACAGCCGCGCCGGACCATTGTTCGTCGTCATGAGCAGGTCGAGGTCGCCGTCGCGATCGAAATCGCCGCACGCCAGACCGCGGCCGACCACAGGACGCGCGAAGTCGCGTCCCGGCGTCGGCCGCCATGTCCGCGGAACGTGCCGTCGCCCTGGTTCATGAACAGGTGCGGCGGCTGCGCGTAGCCGACGTTCCCGCGGATGTTCCGCACGGTGTCGTCGATGTGCCCGTTGGCCACGATCAGATCGAGCGCGCCGTCGAGATTCGACGTCCGCGAACACGCAACCGAAGCCGAGCGTGCTGCGCGACGGCCGGCCGATGCCCGCCGCCGTCGCGGCGTCCTCGTAGAGCGCCGCCGCCTGCGGGGCGGTACAGCCCGATCATCTCGTTGTCGAAGTTGGTGATCAGCGAGCGTCGGACGTCCCGAGCCATCGAGATCGCCGGCGTCCACGCCCATCCCCGCGCGCGCCTTGCCGTCCGCGATCGAAGGCCAGGCCCGCCTCGACCGCGCCCTCCCGGAACGTGCCGTCCCGCTGATTGCGATACAGCTTGTTCGGCTGCGTGTCGTTCGCGACGAACAGGTCCGGCCAGCCGTCCCGGTCGACGTCGACGGCCACGACGCCGAGCGACTTCGAGCTCGTATCGAACACGCCGCTCGTGGCCGTGATGTCCGTGAACGTGCCGTCGCCGTTGTTGCGGAACAGCCAGCACGTCTCGCCGCGGTACGCTTCGGGCGTGCAGTACGACTTCTCGCCGGCCGTCGAGGCTGCAGAAGACGTCGTGCTCGGCCGACCACTTCACGTAGTTGCAGACGAACAGGTCGAGGCGTCCGTCTCGATCGATGTCGACCCAGGTCGCCGACGTGCTGAACGCTTGTCGGCCGTCGAGGCCGCTCGAGCGCGTCACGTCCACGAACGCGCCCCGTGCCGGTGTTGCGGAACAGGCGGTTCTGACCCACGCAGGTCACGAACACGTCGGGAAATCCGTCGTTGTTCCAGTCGCCGACGGCCACGCCCATGCCGTACAGCTCGATGTCGAGTCCGGCCGCCTTCGTGACGTCCGTGAACGTGCCGTCGCGGTTGTTGCGGTAGAGGCCGCAGCGTCGATCGGCCGCGCGCGTGGCCGGGCCAGTCCATGCCGTTCACGAGCAGGATGTCCTGCCAGCCGTCGGCGTCGTAGTCGAGGAACGCGCAGCCGGCTCCCATCGTCTCCGGCAGCAGCTTGCCGCCGTACGCGCCGCTGTTGTGGCGGAACGCCAGGCCGGACCGGGCGGTGACGTCGACGAATCGCATGCCGAGCGGCCGCGCCGCGGCGCGCGAGACACGGCGAACCGGCGAGCGACGCCAGCGCCGGCTCCGATGCCGCCGAGAAACGCGCGGCGGTTCACGGGAGCGTCACCAGCCCGTGGCGAATCGCGTATAACACCAGCTCGGCGGTCTTGTGGAGACCGAGCGCGTTCATGATGTTCGCGCGGTGCACTGCGACCGTGTTCGCGCTGAGGTCGAGCTCCGCGGCGATCTGGCGATTGGAGCGGCCGGCACAAATCAGCTGGAGCACCTCCAGCTCCCGCGGCGTGAGCGCCGAGCCGCTGATCGCCCTTCAGCCCGGCGGCTTCCACCCGCACCAGCGCCGGGTCGAGCACCGTTTCGCCCGCAGCGGCCCGCCGCACGGCCTGGGCCAGGTCGAGATCGAGCGCGCTCTTGAGGAGATAGCCCCGCGCGCCGGCGTCCAGGGCCTGCCGCACGAGCGTCTCTTCGTCGTGCATGCTCAGCATCAGCACCACGGCGTCGCGCCGCTCGCGAAGGATGTCGCGCGTAGCCGCGAGGCCGGTGGCGCCCGGCATCGCACAGTCCATCACGACGACGCGCGGCTGCAGCTCGCGCGCCATGCGGACGGCCTCGTGTCCGTCGCTTGCCTCGCCGACCACCACGATGCCTGGATCGTCCTCGAGGATCCGGCGGAACCCGCGGCGCACGAGCGCGTGGTCGTCGGCGAGGAGCACGGTGATGCGCTCGTCAGCCGGCACGCGCGGTCACCCCCCCGTCGGTCTCCAATGGCTCGAGCGGCACATGCAGACGCACGCGCGTCCCGCCCTGGCTCGGTCGCTCGAACGCGATCGTCCCGCCGACCAGCGCCGCCCGCTCGCGCATGCCGACGATCCCGAGACCGCGTCGCGGCGGATCCGGGCTCATGCCGCAGCCCCGGTCCTCGATCTCCAGATCGACGCCCGTCGGCTCGAACCGCGAGACGAACCCATGCCCGCCGGTGCGCCCGAATGGCGCACGACGTTGTTGAGCGCCTCCTGGAGAACGCGATACACGTGGATGCCGACGCCGCTGTCGATCGGGCGAACCAGGCCGCTGCGCTCGTACTCCAGGTCGAGGCCGGCATGGCGCTCGACCGTCGAGACGTACCAGTCGATGGTGGCCGCCAGTCCCGCCTGCTCGAGCGCCGAGGGATGCAGCGTCTGCGACAGGCTGCGCACGTTGTCGAGCGCCGTCTGCGCAATTTCCCTGACTTCGCGCAGGTCGGCCTGGGCGGGCGAGCCGACCGGCACCTGGCGCGCGACCCGCCCGACCATCGATCCAATCGCGGTCAGCACCTGCCCGAGCTCGTCGTGCAGCTCCCGCGCGATCTCGCGGAGCGTCGATTCCCGCGCGCTAATCAGGCGCTGCGCGAGATCCTGGCGCTCGTCGGACAGCGACGCCAGCTCCGCAAACAGCCGTCGGTTCGAACGAATCACATATCCGCTGGTCAGGAGAACCCCGAGGAGCGTGGCCGCGACGAACCAGTAGACTTGCCGCTGCACCCGGCGATAGATCGCCTGCACCTGATTGGCCGTCTCGTCCTCGGCGGCATTGTTCCCGACGAGCAGCCGGGCCACCGCCGTGCTCAACGCCGCCTGTCGCGCCTGGAGCGACAGCCGCACCTCGTCGCGCGCCTCCGCGTCGCGGCCGTCCCGGGCCGTCGCGAAGATTCGGTCGGCGGCGCTCCAGAAGCGCGTCACCGACTCGCTGAGGTACTGCCGCTGTTCCGGCGTGCGGCTCGTGACCGCCGCCTCCTCTTCCAGCCGCAACGCATCGTCCAGATCGTGGCGAATACGATCGAACTGCGCGGACCAGGCGCTCAGCGCGTACGGCTCGTCGCCGTCGAGCATGTCGCGCATGGCCAGACCGATCTGATTCAGATCGTTCTGGATGCGGAGCAGCTGGAGCGAGTCTTTGCGGTTGCGGTCGGTCAGGTTGGCTTGCAGCGACTGGAGGCCGCGGATCTGTCGGGTCACGTACCAGGCGTCGGCGACCACCGCCACCAGAGTGACGAGGAGGCCGATGAGCAGGCCGGTGCTGGGCGAGCGACGTCGGTATCGTGGCCGGGTCACGAGTACCTGAATGCGCGGCGCCGGCATGCGCCCTGAGCCGCAGACGCGCCACGTCGCGACGGAAACCGAGCTGCCGCGCGGATCCGGCGGGACGCCGGATGCCGCCGATTATAAACCCGCGCGGCCGGGCTCCGGCGGGTCAGTAGTCCTGACGCAGACCGTGGCTCGAAAGGGTATTGTCCTCGACGTGATGGTCGATGGCATACGCCGTGGCGGCAAACCCGACGGCCGCAGCCACGGCGATCATGATCTTCCTGCCCTTGCCCATGCCGCTCGCCTCGAGGCCAGGGGCCTGCTGGGCCAGGACGGGCCCGCCAGCCTGCCCGAGGGCCGCGGGCGTCGAACCGGGCGAGACCGCCGATGCCCGGGACCGATCGGCGGTCGACGCTGCCGGCGTCTGCGCGATCGCGCGCGCCACCCGCGTCGCCGACGCCAGCAGTCCGTCGCCCGCAAACGCGACCGAGGATTGAACCAGGGCGACGGCGACCGTCAAGACCAGCACTCGCTTCATTCTGCCTCCTCGAGAACCCGACGACGCGATTAGAACTCGATGGTGGCCGTAATGCGCGCCAGCCGTGCATCGAGGAACGATGTCGGTTTCAGCCAGCTCGAACCATACGTCGCGTTGACGGTTTCCACGGAATTCGAGTTGAGCAGATTGTAGACGTCGAACGCCGTGCGCAGCCGGCCCCAGCCGACGTTGAACGTCTTGTTCACGGCCACGTCCAGCTGCTGAAACCGCGCGCCGTAGACCGAGTTCGGCGCGTAGAGCGGCACCGACTGCGCGCTGGTGAGCGCCGTCCGCGAGGGATCGATGAACCGGACCTGCGCCGACGTGACCGTCAGATTCGCCGACTCTTCCGCGCCGGGCGTGTTCCGGTAGATGAGGCTGCCCGTGAACCCGCCCCTGATCGGCACGCTGCCCCGCAGCCGGAAGTCGGCGAGGTGCGCCCACGAGGTCACGATCCGACAGAACGGTCCGCCGGACAGCTGGCTTCCCGAAATGCCGGCCGGCTGGTTCGGAATGTCGACCGTGTAGCAGTGGTCGTCCACCTGCCGGCCGCCCGAGGACGTGGTCTTCTACACCCGGGCGGAACGCCATCCCTCCTGGCTGCCCGACGTGGCACAGCAACAGCCGTTCCCCGTGGTCGTCGGCCACGAACCCGCGGTCGGCAGACGGCTCATCGCCCGCGTCATGCAGGACGCCTGGCAGGCGCGCCGCTTCTCGATTTTCGAAGTGACGATCGACGGCTCGCGCTACCAGGTGGTGGCCCTGCTGTCGTACACCGACGCGCTCGACGAAAGCCCGGCGGGCGCGCTCGGCTTCCTGGTGAACCTCCAGTGGGCGCGCGAGTACTATTTCGGCGAGATCGCCGAACAGGTCGCACAGATTGAAGGCAGCGACGGCGGCGTGCAGTTCGTCGTGCTCGACGACGAGAGCGCGCCAGTCGTCGAGCACGGGATCACGATGCCGGCACTCGAGCGGGCCCCCCAGGGGCGGCGGCGCTTTCCCCTCGCGTTCTTCGATCCGATCGGCGTGGCGATCGACCCGCCGAAAGACCTCGCCATCGCGTCGTGGACGGCCGTCGCCTCCGCGCTCCAGGACCCGACGCTGGGGGTGGCGGAGCGGGGCGCGCGCCGCACGCTCGGCGTCGCGATGGTGATGGCCGTGGCGCTGACGGCCGGGATCGTCCTCAGCCTCAAGGCCGCCCGCACCAACGCGCGGCTCGGCGAGATGCGCGCCGACTTCGTGTCGGCCGTCACCCATGAGCTCAAGACGCCCATCGCCAACCTCCGCGCGATCAGCGAGACGATGGCGTCCAGGCGGAGCACGCTCGACATGTCCCGAGAATACGCGCAGATGGGCATCCGCGAGGCGGGTCGGCTGTCGCGCCTCGTCGACAACCTGCTCGCGTACGCGCGCATCACCGACGTGGCCGACGTGTACACGTTCGAGGCCGTCGCCATCGACACCGTGGTCGACCAGGCCCTGCAGGAGTTCGCGCTCAACCTCAAGGACGGGCGATTCGAGCTGGACATCGACGTCCCCGACAACCTCCCCGTGATACGCGGCGATCCGACGGCGCTCGGGTTGATGCTGAACAACCTCATCGACAACGCCATCAGGTACTCGAAGGGCCGGCGCTATCTGTCGATCACCGCGCGGCAGGACACCCGCACCATCACGCTCACGGTGTCCGATCACGGCGTCGGCATCCCGCAGCAGGAGATCCAGCGCGTGCGCCAGAAGTTCCAGCGCGGTCGCGACGCCCAGGGCGGCGGCAGCGGCCTCGGCCTCGCCATCGTCGAGCGCATCGTCGCCGATCACGGAGGATCGCTGAACATTCAGAGCGTCAATGACGTGGGGACGACGGTGGCCGTGACGCTCCCGGTGATGACATGACGAAGCAGCGCGTGCTCGTCGTCGAGGACGATCCGGTGCTCGCGCGGGTGCTGCACGACAACCTCGCGTTCGAGGGCTTTCAGGTGCGATGCGTGGCCGACGGCCTGCTGGCGACCGGCGCGGCGAGGGAGTTCGCGCCCGATCTCGTGCTCCTCGACGTGAACCTGCCCGGCAAGTCGGGCTTCGACCTGACGCGCAGCTGGCGGCAGGCCGGACGGATGCCGATCATCCTGCTCACGGCGAAGAGCCAGAAGAGCGACAACGTGCTCGGGCTCGAGCTCGGCGCCGACGACTACGTCACGAAGCCGTTCGATCTCGAGGAGCTGCTCGCCCGGATCCATGCCGTCCTTCGACGGGCGCGGCCACGGGTCGAGCGCCTCAAGCTCGGGGCCGTGACGATTGACTTCGCGCTGCTGCGGGCCACGCGCGGCCCGCGCCCGCTGGAGCTGACGCACCGGGAGTTCGAGGTGCTGCAGTATTTCGCGGAGCGGCCCAACCGCATCGTGTCGCGCGACGAGCTGCTGCGCGCGATCTGGGGCTATGCCGATTCGACGACGACCCGCGCCGTCGACCACGCGATCGCCCGGTTGCGCAAGAAGATCGAAGACACGCCGCACACACCCCGCTTCATTCACACCGTGCACGGCGACGGCTACTGCCTCGCGGTCGACGAGATCGCCGCCACCTAAGCAGCTCGCGAACCCGTCCCCTCGTCCCCTCCTCCCCTCGTCCCTTCGTCCCTTCGTCCCCTCCTCCCCTCGTCCCTTCGTCCCTTAGCTCCCCAGCCCCACCACCACCCACAGCCCGATGCCGATGGTGGTGATGCCGACGACCAGCTCGACCGTGGCATACATGCGGTTCAGCCGGCGTGCCGAGAGCTCGAGCGGCACGGCGATGACCGTCGAGAGCGCCGCCATGCCCGCGATCGACCCGGCGCCGAACAGCAGAATGTAGACGAGGCCGAGCCAGGCCGACCCGATGGTCTCGACCGCCAGCAGCACGAGCGCCGCGGATCCGGCCAGGCCGTGCACCATGCCGACGGCCAGCGCGCGCCCCGGGAACACCTCGGGGTGGGGATGCCGATGATGATCGGGATCGTGCAGCTCGCCCGGCGGATGGCTGTGCGCATGCAGGTGCGCCCGTCCATCGTCGTGGCGGTGCACATGGACGTGAAGACGCTGGCGTCGCAGCCGCCACATGATCTCGCCGCCGAGCCCGAGGAGCATCACGCCCACCCCCAACTCGAGCAGCCGGCTCAGATCGGCGGGGATGGTCAAATGCAGGATCAGACACGCGCCACCGACGATCAGCAGCGAGAGGGTGTGTCCCACGCCCCAGACGGCGCCGCGGAGGATCGTCGAACGGCGTCCCGCCCGTCCGCTCGCCGCGAGACTGGCGACGGCCGCCAGGTGATCCGCTTCGAGGGCGTGGCGCATCCCCATCAGGAAACCCAGCAGCAGCACGGAGAACATCGCCCGCTCATGGTAGCAGCACCGCCCACGGGCGCCTAGCGTCGCCGCGCGCGATCTACCGATGGCTCACGTTGTAGACGACGTCGTCGATTTCGAGCTCGAGGTAGGCAAACTCACCGGTCGGGCGCGGATAGCGCGCTTCGCCATGCGACGCCAATCGGACGGGACCGAAGACGTGATAGTTGGCGACTGGCGTCGACCACCGGGCCGGCGTGAGCGTCCGGCCGTCGGCCGACAATTCGCCGCGATCGTCGGACCAGAAGTTCACGAGCCGATCGGCATCGTCGAACGCCAGATCGGCCCGGATCGCATGGCCGGCATTCGTGAAAGTGGCGCGGACGCGACGCGCATCCAGCACGTCCCAGCGCACGTCGGCCTCCACGATCGTCGCGGGCGCGAACAGGCACATGTCGTTGAAGAGCGTGACGGTTTCGGCCTGGCTCATCGCCTCGCCGGCGGCGCTGGCCACCGTGACGACGCCCGCCGCCTTGACGCGCATCGTCGCCTCGGATCCCGCGTAGCGATGGTAGCCCTGCACGGGCACGCCCCGCATCGAGGCATTCAGGTAGAAGAAGCGCGCCGGCTCGTCGTAGAAGTTGTACTGCTCGGCCCGGAACGGCATCCATCGGCCCTCCGGACCGCTCCGGATCCGTCCATGCATCCGCGCTCGAAGGTTCCGGACCCGTGGCCGGTCGACCACGCCGACGTACCGCAGGTAGCGTTGCATCCCTTCCGGCAGCGCCCTGAGGTCGGCGTCGGCCACGACGGCCCCCGGTTCCACGAACCGGGCGAGCGCCCGATCCACGTCGTTCTCGTACCGGGCCCGGAGGCTGGTCGGTCCGAGAGCCAGGAAACCGAAGACCACGCCGGCCGCCGCGACGAGATCCGCCGCGGCGCCGACTTTCGCATCCGACCACGACGGCACGATCGCCACGAACGAGATCACCACGGCCGCGGCGCCGATCGCCCACCACCAGCGCGGCCACAGGAAGAGCGCGCACGCGGCGGCGACGAAGAGCACGCAGCAGGCGAGCCACAGCACACCCATCGCCGGGGAGACCGGCTGTGTCAGCTGCGGCAGCTCGGCAATCCCGAAAGCTTTCAGGAACCCCAGAAGGTGAATCAGGCCATGGACCACGAGAAAAGCCGCGAAGGCCGCGAACATGGGCGCGATCCAGCATAGGATGAATGGCCGGACGTGACGGCGGAAAAAGAGAGGCGACGATGCGCACGCTGATCGCGGCGGCTCTGACGGTGGCCCTGGCGGCGACGATGGCGGCGCAGCAACGGGCACCCAGCCCCGACGGCCACGCGGCCACCGAAATCGGCGGTCACTACATCGGCGCCGATCCCATCTATGTCGGCGGCACGTGGATCGAAGTCAGTTATGGGCGTCCGATCAAACGCGGTCGGTCGGACCTCTGGGGCTCCGGCCCGACGTACGGCCGCATGCTGGACGCGGGCGCGCCCGTCTGGCGCGCCGGCGCCGACATTTCGACGTACCTGATGACACAGGCGGCGATCGTCGTCAACGGCGTGCGCATCGAGCGTGGCGGCTACACGATGTTCATCGATCTGAAGCCGCAGGCGTGGACGCTGATCGTGTCGACCTGGCAGCCGCAGCGCCACTACGATCCCGGCAATCACGACGAGCTGTGGGGCGCCTTCGGCTACACGCCGGACAAGGACGTCGTCCGCGCACCGATGACGCTCGCGACCCTGCCGTACTCGGTCGACGAGCTCACCTGGTCGTTCATCGACATGTCGGACGCCGGCGGCAGGCTGGCCATCGCGTGGGATCGGATGATGGCCTCGGTTCCCTTCGCGGTGGCGCGGGACGACGCGCCGGTCAGCCCTCCAGCCGCACGCCCGTGACGACCGGAGTATCGGGCGCGAGCGATCCGGCGGCGATCTCCGTCATCGTTGCGTCGCTCAATCCGGCCTCGACCGGTACCGCCGTGAGTCGGCCGTCCCGGTAGGTCCACACCTTTGCCGTCGACCCCTGGCCGGGCGCGCGCGTCTCGTCCGCCCCCAGCGCCGCGAGCACCTCCGGCGTGGGCGTGAACCGGAGCGCGATGTTGGGCACCCGCACGACGTCGTCGCGCCGCGCCACTTCCACGCTCACCGTGGCCGTCATGCCGGGCCGCAGCTTCAGGTCGGGATTGGGGACGCTGATGATGGCGCTGTAGGTGGTCACGTCCTGGACCACGGTCGGCTGGAGCCGCACCTGGGTGGTCGTCCCGGCGAAGGTCTCGCCGGGATACGCGTCCACTGTGAACGTCACCGGCTGGCCTTCCGCAATCCGGCCGATGTCCGATTCGTCGATGCTCGCATTGACCTGCATATCGGCGAGATCGGCGGCGATCTCGAAGATCGTCGGCGACTGCAGGCTGGCCGCGACCGTCTGTCCCACGTCGACCGTCCGCTGAATCACGATGCCGTCGATCGGCGCGGCGATCGTGGCGTGCTGGCGGTTGACGAGGGCCTGCTCGAGCGACGCCCGCGCCTGGACGAGCTGCGCTTCGGCAGACTTGACCTGCGCCACGGCAGTGTCCACGGCCACGCGGGCCGCGTCGAAATCGCTCCGGGCGAGGAGCTGCTTCGAGGCGAGCTCGCTGCTTCTCGCGAACTGCTGGCGCGCATCGTCGAGGTGGACGGCGGCGCTCCGCGCATCCGCTTCGGCCCGGGCCCGAGTGGCCTGGGCCTGCTGCACCTGGGCATCGAGCAGGGACGGATCCAGCTTCGCGATCACCTGCCCCTTTCTGACGATCGAATTGAAGTCGGCGCCGAGCCACGCGATCGTGCCCGAGACCTGCGTGCCCACCTGCACGGTCGTGACGGCCTGGAGCGTGCCGGTGGCCGAGACGGCGCTGACGACGGAGCCGACGCTCGCGGGTACGGTCGTGACCTCCGGCACCGCGTCGTGGCGATTGGCGTAGTACGTCGCCGCGCCCACTCCCACGGGCACCACGAGGACCACCGCAACAAAGGACCGTGTCATGTCGTCGCCTCCCGATTCGTCTGCACCTGCTCTCTTCGACGGCCGACATGCAGAGGAAGTGTGGCGAGGTGATGACAAAACGATGGCGCACGGGGCGGCAGAGGTCCGACGTTACGGCTGGCAGCGATCCTCGAGCGTGTCCGTCTTGTCCCGGTACTTCTCGTGGCAGGCGGAGCACGCGTCGGCGACCGTGCCGCTCGCCTCGACCATCGCGTCCTGATCCTTGGCCTGCGCCGCCTTGTACGCCGCCAGGCCCGCCTGCCGGAGTCCCTCGGCGAAGGTAGTCCAGTCGGGTTGACCGACCGGCACGGGCTTCCCGTTCGCACACAGGCGGCCCGGACGCGTGACGAGCGTGGCCGATTCCGACAGCGCGAGCGCGGCGTTCTCGACGGCGTCCCAGCCGCCGTAGGTGCTCGTGACGAGATTGGGTGACGTCGACGGATGGTCGGCCGGCGGAAACAGGCTGAAGTCGTTCTGGCCGGCAAACACGACGTTCGAGCTCGGATAGATGATCCCGCGCATCAACTGGCGCAGATCGGCGTCCGGGCGTGTCGCCGACGTCTGGGCGAGCACCACGATCCCCAGCGCCGACGCCCCGACGCCGGCCGACAAGACAGACATCCGCATACAGGCTCCTCCGTGTTCATTGCGTGGTGACCGGCAAGCCGAGCGCTTTTGCCTTGCGGCGAACGACGTCCGAGGCCCGCTTCACCTCGTTCCGCGCCTCGCGCACTTCGTCCTCCAGTTGCGCGAGGTGCTCGCGCGCCGCCTGCAACCGCGCCTGGGCGCGCGCTTCCGCCTGCTTCGCAGACTCGACATCCCGACGCGCGTCGTCGAGAGCCGTCTGGCGCTCGCGCCGGCGCGCGTCCGGCGACGGCGCCGCCTGCGGCTTCGGACCGGTAGGGGCGACGCCCGCCACCGCCTCGAATCCCGACGGCTGCATCACGACCGTGAAGCGGCCCGGCGCCGCCGGCAGGTGCGGGGCCGTCGACAGCGCCTCCAGCATGCGCGTCAGCGGCTCTTCCGGAGGCCGCAGCTCGACAGTGGCCGCAAGCGCGATCGCCCGACGAACCGCCTCGGCTACTGCCTGGCGATGCGTCAGCGTCGCCTTCGGCGCGCGGTTGGCGCGGCCTTCGAGCGCGTCGATCTGGGCGGCGCGGAGGGCCGCGCCGGCTTCGATCAACCGGTCGAACACCGGGCGCGCCTGCCAGTACAGCTGGTTCACCGCCCAGGGCACCGCCGTCGGCTTCTCGAGACGGCGCACCTGGTCGCGCGCCTCGCCCGCCGCCTGCGCCTTGGCCAACGCGTTTCTCGCAGGCGTGAACTCTCCCGGGGGAAGCCGGTAGAGCGCGTCGATGGCCTCGTCCAGTTCGGCTGCAGCGCGGGCAGTCATCGTGCCAACTATCGCACAACCGCGTTGCGGCATCGGTCCTGCCGGCGAACGGGCGAAGCGAACTGGTCCGCTTCGACCAGGATGACGACGGTGTCACGGCGCACGTGCGCGAACGATCGAGCGACGCGGAAGACGTGATCCGCGCCTCCTATCTAATCGGCGCCGACGGCACACACAGCCGTGACGATCTGCGCGACGTCGACGGCCGCTGGTCGACGGCCTACCGGGCGGATGCGGACGGCGCCGTGCTCATTCGTCCCGACGGTTTCATCGCGTGGCGCGGTCGCACGGCGCCCTCGCGTCTCCAGGCGGAGCTGAAGCGGTCGATCGAGCATCTCAGCTATCGAGCGGGATGAGCCGCTCCGGCCATCAGACGGGCGTGTCAGGCCTCGTACGCGGTCGTGCCGCCGACGACCGTCCGGACGATCTGGATGTCCTTGATCTTCTCGGGATCGACGGTGTGCGGATCCTCGGCGAGCACGACGAAGTCCGCGAGCTTGCCGACGGTGATCGAGCCTTTGATCGTTTCCTCCCGCGAGGCGAAGGCGCCGTTGATCGTGTTGACGCGCGAGCGCCTCGTCCACCGTGATGCGCTGGTTGGCGCCCCACGTCTTGCCGTCCCATCCGGTGCGCGTCACCATGCCCTGCATGCCCATCAGCGGGGCGAACGGTCCGGGACTGAAGTCGGAGCCCGCGGCGGCCGGCACACCCGCGTCGAGAAGCGTCCGGTACGCCATGCACCGCTTCATCAGCTCTTCGCCGTAGAACACGAACTTGTCCGAGTTGTAGTACGCGTACGTGGTGAACATCGCGGGAATGGCGCCGAGCGCCTTGATCCGGCGCACCAGGCTGTCGGTCACGAGCGTGCAGTGGGTGATCTTCGGACGCACGTCGGTGCGCGGCAGGAGCTTCTGCGCCCGTTCGAGCGCCGTCAGATACATGTCGATGGCCACGTCGCCGTTGGCATGGCAGTTGGGCTGGATGCCGGCGCGGTGCACGCGCTCGACCCACGCATTCAGGTCGTCCTGCGTTTCCGTGACGTTTCCCGTGTACTCCGACGGCATGTCCGGGTAGGGCACGCTCAGCGCCATCGTGCGCTCGGAGAACGAGCCATCCACCGTGTGCTCGGAGGTGGCCCCGAAGCGGATCCACTCGTCGCCCAGGCCCGTCATGATGCCGCTCTCGATCATGGCGTCGAGGGCGCGGCCGCCCGCTTCGTAGCTCACGCGATGCAGCAGATCGCCGCGGGCGCGCACCTGCTGCAGGGCGCTCAGATTGCCGCCTTCGTGATGGACGCTGGTCAGCCCGTAGCGGACGAACTGTTTCGAGATGTGGGCCAGCCCGTCGCGTGCGCGCTGTTCGTTCTGCTTCGGCGTGAAGGTCTCGCGCCGGCCGACGCGGTTGAAGGCGTTGCGGGCGCGATCGGTCACGCGGCCGTTCAATGCGCCGGTTTCGTCCTTGTCGAACGTGCCGCCCGGGGGATTCGGCGTGCTCTTGGTGACGCCCGCCATCTCGAACGCCTTGCTGTTATAGAACGAGGTATGGCCGCCGCGATGGCGGACCGCCACCGGGTGCTCGCGCGACACGGCGTCGAGATCGTGAATGTTCAGCCCGCGATCGTCCTTCAGCTTGGTGTCGTCGAAGAAGAACCCCTCCACCCAGGTGCCAGGCGGCGTTTCGCGCGCCTTGGCCTTGAGCTTGTCCACGATGCTGGCGATGGTGACGAACTCGACTTCGAACGGATTGCCGACGAGCACGTCGTACAGGAGCGTTTCGCCGCCGGCGTGATTGTGGCAGTCCGTGAAGCCGGGCACGACGGTCATCTGCCGGGCGTCGAGCGTCTGGGTGCCGGCCCCCGCGAGGCCCCGGATCTCGTCGGTCGTACCGACCGCGACGATGCGGTCCCGCCGGACCGCGAAGGCTTCGGCACGCGGCCGACTCGCGTCCACCGTGTACACCTTCGCGTTGATCACCACCAGATCGGCGTTGCGCGGGTCGGACGTCGACGGCGTCGCCGACTGGGCCACGGGCGCAGCGTCGAGCCACGGAGCGCCCACGACGCCGGCGATCCCGGTGCCCGTGAGCGCGATGAATCCACGGCGCGTGTGACGGTCTTTCATAAGACGCCCTCCCAATCGTGCGTAGCATAGAGCATATTTGCTTTGACAGCACCCGGCGTGCACGCTAACGTCGCCTCGCGCATGACGGATCAGGAAATCGTCGAGCTCACGAAGAAACACACGCTGTTCGAGTGGTCGGCCCAGAACGCCGTGGACCCGATTCCGGTGAGCCACGCCAAGGGCTGCTACTTCTTCACGCCGGACGGCCGCCGCTTCCTCGACTTCAACAGCCAGTTGATGTGCGTGAACATCGGCCACGGCGACGCGCGCGTCATCGCCGCCATGCACGAGCAGGCGAGCCGCCTGGCCTATGCGAATCCGTTCATGGCCACCGAACCGCGGGCGCGCCTGGGCGCGAAGCTCGCGGAGCTGGCGCCCGGCGATATCGACGTGTTCTTCTTCACCAATGGCGGCGCCGAGGCGAACGAGAACGCCGTCAAGCTCGCCCGGCTCTATACGGGCCGCCACAAGATCCTGGCGCGCTACCGCTCGTACCATGGCGCCACCGCCGGGAGCATGACGCTCACCGGCGATCCGCGCCGCTGGGCCAACGAGCCGGGGATGCCCGGCGTCGTCCACGTGCTCGATCCGTACCACGGGATCGCGCGCGGGTGGGACGATGCGGCATCGGCGCTCGCCGTGCTGGAGGAAGTGATGCAGCTCGAGGGGCCGCAGACGATCGCGGGATTCATTCTCGAGCCCGTCACCGGAACGAACGGCGATACTCATCCCGCCCCCCGGTTACCTCGAAGGCGTGCGTGCCCTCTGCGATCGGCACGGCATCCTCATGATCGCCGACGAAGTGATGGCCGGTTTCGGCCGCACCGGCCGCTGGTTCGCGGTCGATCACTGGAGCGTGGTGCCCGACTTGATGACCATGGCCAAGGGATTGACCAGCGCCTATGTGCCGCTCGGCGCCGTCGGCATGCGGCGGCCGATCGCCGATTATTTCCGAGAGCGCGTCTTCTACGGCGGGCTCACCTACAACAGCCACCCGCTGGCGTGCGCCACGGCGCTCGCCACCATCGCCGTGTACGAGCAGGACGATCTGATTGGCAATGCGCGGCGAATGGGCGAGGTGATGGCCGGGCTGATGCAAGACCTCTCCGACCGCCACCCCTCGGTCGGCGCGACCCGCAACATCGGCCTCTTCGGCATCGTCGAGCTCGTGAAGAGCCGCGAGACAATGGAACCGCTGGCGCCGTTCAACGGCACGTCGCCCGAGATGCAGGCGCTCGCCGCGGAGCTGCGAACGGGCGGGCTCTACACATTCGTCCGGTGGAACGCGTTCTTCACCAACCCGCCGCTGTCCATCACGGAAGCCGAGCTGCGTGAAGGCTTCGCGATCATCGATCGCGCTCTGACGGTCGTGGACGCGCGGCTGTCTCAACGGACGACGGCATGAGCACCCCGCGCGACGTGGCCCCGCGGCACGCCACGCCGGCCATACCCGTCGTGCCGTTCTGGATCGACGGCCGCCCGGCCGATGCGCGCGGCGGCCGGCGAGGCGAGGTCACGAACCCCTCCACGGGCGAAATCCTGCGAACCGTGCCGTTCGCCGACGCGCGCGACGTCGACGCCGCCGTGCAGAGCGCCCGCCGCGCGTTCGCGGACTGGCGCGCCACGAGCGCCGTGCGCCGCGCGCGAATCCTGACGCGTTTTCGCGAGCGCCTCGACGCGCACCAGCGGGAACTGGCCACGCTCATCTGCCAGGAGCACGGGAAGGTGTTCCTGGACGCCATGGGATCGGTGCAGCGCGGGATCGAGGTCGTCGAGTTCGCCAGCGGCGCCCCGCAGCTGCTGAAGGGCTCGTTCTCCGAGTCGGTCGGGCGCGACGTGGACGCATACTCCCTGACGCAGCCGGTCGGGGTCTGCGCCGGCATCACGCCGTTCAACTTCCCGGCGATGGTCCCCCTCTGGATGATTCCCGTCGCGCTCGCCTGCGGCAACACGTTCGTCCTGAAGCCGTCCGAGAAGGATCCGTCGCCGTCGGTGCGGATGGCCGAGCTCCTGAAGGAGGCCGGCCTTCCCGACGGCGTGCTCAACGTCGTCCACGGCGATCGCGAGACCGTGGAGGCGATCCTGCATCACCCCGGTGTCGATGCCGTCTCGTTCGTCGGCTCCACGCCGGTGGCGAGGTCCCTCTACGCCACGGCGGCGGCGGCCGGCAAACGCGTGCAGGCCCTCGGCGGGGCGAAGAACCACGCGGTCGTCATGCCCGACGCCGACCTCCCGTTCGCCGCCGACGCCCTGGTCGGCGCGGCGTACGGATTGGCCGGCGAGCGGTGCATGGCGATCTCCGCCGTCGTCGCCGTCGGGGATGCCGGCGATCGCCTGGTCGCCCTGCTGGCCGAGAAGGCACGGGCCCTGAAGGTGGGCCCGAGCCTGGAGACGGGCGTGGACATGGGGCCGCTGGTGAGCGCCCGGCATCGGCAGACCATCCTCGGGCACATCGACGGCGGCGTCGCCGAAGGCGCCGAACTCGTCGTCGATGGGCGGGGCCTGGTGGTGCCCGGCCACGAGCGCGGCTTCTTCGTCGGCCCGACTCTCTTCGATCGCGTGTCGCCGGGGATGTCGATCTACAAGGAGGAAATCTTCGGCCCGGTCCTCGTGGTGGTCCGCGCGGGAACGCTGGACGAGGCGCTCGCCCTGGTGAACGAGAATCCGTACGGGAACGGCACCGCGATCTTCACGCGATCGGGCGCGGCCGCCCGACGCTTCGAGCACGACGTCCAGGTGGGCATGGTGGGCATCAACGTGCCGATTCCGGTGCCGATGCCGTTCTATTCGTTCGGCGGGTGGAAGCACTCGCTCTTCGGCGATCTCCACGTGTATGGGGCCGAGGGCTTCAAGTTCTACACGCGCACCAAGGCCGTCACCCGGCGCTGGACCGCAGACCCGGCCACCGGACGGTTCCACATGCCGACGCTGGAATAGACGCGCCGCGACGGGACGGCCAGGGCCGTCAGGCGTGCCGACCGCGCTCGATTCGGAGGTCTTCAAACAGACACCCGGATCGGCCGCCGCGCTAACGCCACTCGGGCGCGTAACGGCGGTCGCGAATGTGACGCTCGATCCTGAGGCTCCACAGGAACAGGGCGGCCACCTCGACGAACCCGATTCCGGCGTAGATGGCGTAGCGCGCGAAGGCGCTCGGCTCGGGCCAGCAGGTGTAGCCGGCGTCGAGGCACGCGCGGGTGAGGCGATCGACCTCGGTCGATTCGCGCAGAATCAACGCCAGCGCCGTGCCGAGAATGAGCGCGGCGCCTGCCAGATTGCCCAGGATCATCTCGCCCTGGCGCCAGATGAGATAGGCGACGAGGGGGGCAACGAGCGGCGGCGCCGCCACCATCACTGCAATCCAGCGCCAGCTGAGTCCGGTCACGATGCCCGGGATTCTAGATCGCGGACGGCCCGTCACGGCACGACCGGCAGGCGGGCGTCGTCCGGCCCTTGACGTCGGCCATCACCGTGTCCCTGTCGACGTCATTGAGCAGATCGTGAAACCGCCCTCGTAGAGCTTCAACGTCTTATCGCCCGAGCCGGCCGTTCGTAGCAGAGCTGGCTGCCGCACGGTCTGGTGGCCTTGTCGTGAGTACCGTTCCCTTATGCCGCCCGGTACGTCGGCAGGTCGAGATCCTCGTGCAGAGAGCCCGCCAGGAGACGCTTGGCGAAGAACGGGACGGAGAAGGCGTGGACGGCGATGTTGCGTACAGCAAGCGCGAGCGCCGTCTCTGGCGCGAAGAAGCCGCGGAGCCGTAGCGCACTCTTCTGCTTGGTGGTCACGAACGACCGGAGCCGCGCCTCGTACGCCGAGAAGGCGCGCGCGAAGTCGCCGCCGCTCCGGTGCAGCTCCCCGGCGAGCACGTAGGCTTCGAGCATCGCCAGTCCGGTGCCCTCGCCGGCAAGGAGCGAGGGACACGCCGCCGCGTCGCCGAGCAGGCCCACCCGCCCCGAGCTCCAGGCCGGGAGATGAATCTGGCTGACGCGATCGAAATAGAGGTCGTCGACACCGTCCATGGCGTCCAGGATCGCCGGCACCTCCCAGCCCATGTCGCCGAAGGCGCGTCGCAGGGCGGCCTTCTGCTGCTCCTGCAGCGGATGGCCCGGCATGAGATCCGCGCGACACACGAGCAGGATCAGCGTCTCGTCGTCGCGCAGCGATACGCGCGCAACCTGACGCTTCGCCACGGTATGTGACACGTACGTCAGCTCGTCGCGGTGCGGATAGCCGGTCAGGCGGAACGCCGCGATGTAGCAATCCAGGAACCGCTCGAATCGGGCTTCCGCCCCGAAGACCTGCTCGCGCACGTGCGAATGCAGGCCGTCGGCGCCCACCACCAGGTCGAAACGCTCCTGGCGGCCGTCGGAGAGCGTGGCCGTGACGCCGGCGGCGTCCTGATCGATCGCGACGAGGGACACGCCGAAGCGGGCCGGTACGCCGTCGCATGCGCCGAAAAGGGCTGCCGCCAGGTCGGCCCGCGCCAGGCTGATGAAGCGGCCCTGCAGCAGCTCGCGCATGGGCGTCAGGTCGATCGCGGCCTCCTGGCGGCCATCGCGGCCGACCATGCGCATCCGCGCCATCTCATAGCAGCGTTCGCGGAGTGTCGGCACCAGGCCCATCCGCTCGGCGATCTCGTAGCCGAGGCCCCAGAAATCGATGAGGTAGCCGCCCGTCCGAAGCGCCGGCGCCTGCTCGAAGAGCACCGGCTCGTGGCCGGCCTGCCGCAGCCAGTAGGCGAGCGTCGGCCCCGCCACGCCGATTCCGTTGATCGCGACCTTCATGACTCATGCTCCTTCCCATCGACCGAGGGAGCAAGAACGGTTCCGGCAAGATCTCAGGTGTTCAGCCTGCGGTGACGCCGAAGCTGTGCAGCGAGCGCATGGCCGCGAGGTTGGCGCCGTCGGCGAACTCCGCCAGCTCGATGCCGCGGCCGTCGCCGCGCTCGAGCGGCGCGATCACGCCCACCCTGCCGCCGCCGAGATCGACGACGTTCAGAAGACGGGAGAAGGCAGTCGGCTCCCAGGCCGCCACGTGGAGTTGCGGCGACGGTGCGAGCCAGGCGCCGACGGCATAGATCGGCGACGCCAGACGGTTTCTGCGCCATTCGGCCCTGGCGTAGTAGCGCGGCGTGCCATCCGCGAGCGTGAAGCGCTGCACGAGGACGGCAGGCGAAATGCTTCGCGCGTCGCGCGGCAGGCTGTCTGCCGGCTCCTTCTTCATCCGCTCGGTGAGAAGCGCAGCCGCACGCGTCTCCACGGCGAATGGCACCGGGCCATCGTCGAGGCTGACGACCGTATTCGGATCGAATCGCGGCGAGGCCTCCCCGGCCGGACGCTCGACGTGGCGCCGTACCGCGTAGTAGTCCTTGGTGAACCGCAGGCGATCGACGCGGTCCGGCGTGGCGAGCGCGCCCAGAAACGAGTTGTTGCCAACGGACTCGTCGCCTTGAAATCCGACGAACGTGGCAAGGGTGATCGTCGCATCCATGCCGTTGCCGACCAGCAGGTCGTACCGGTCGCCCGGGTTGAAGCGCTCCACGCGGCCTCCGGCCTGAAGGCGGCCGACGAAGTCCGCCGGCAGGCCGAAAGGCGCGAAGAACGCATCGGCGATCGGAGGCGCGATCTCCTCCGTGTTCTGCGGCCACGCGTCTCCGATCTTGAGGGCGTCGAAGTAGACGATCACGTGATTGCCGTCATATCGTCCGGCGAGCCAGAAGCGCTCCGGCCCCGCCTGGCCTCGCATCGGTATTTCCGACGACGCGAGCAGACACAGGGCGAACAATCCAGCGATCGACGAGATGGTGCGGGCGCGCAACTGTCCCATGGCGCACCATTCTACGTGGAGGCGCAGAATCGTCGCCTAGAAGCGGCCGTACAACAGCAGGAGCACGAGAATCGCCGCGACGATCGCCGCGCCGCCGCTCGGCGCATAGCCCCAATCCCGGCTGTACGGCCAGGCAGGCGCCGACCCGGCCGCGAGCACCAGAAGGACCACGAGCAGGATCAACAACATGATGAGCTCCTCGCCGGCTTGCGCCGGTCTCTGCCGTTCGCTGCATGACGTGCAAGTGGCGAGCCGCCGAAGCGCGGCAGCTGGCCCTCGACGCCGCTCACGGGCCGGGCGCGAGTCTTGCTCACTCGTCCAGTGCGCGCGACTCAACGCGCGTCTGGAGGCTTCCGATGGATCGACCGTTTCCCTGGCTGCGGTATCTCGACGCCGGCGATCTCGATGAGGATCGCATCGATTTCGACGGCATGAACGTGGAGAGCCCGACCGGCGAGCATCTGGGCGACATCGACGGGTTCATTGTCGATTCTGCCGATGGCCGGCCTTACTACGTGGTGGTCGACTCGGGCGGCTGGTTCAAGTCGAAGGACTTCCTGCTTCCGGCAGGCTACGCGAGGCTCGATCTCGACCGCCAAGTGCTCGTCGCGTCGATCGATCGGATCCGGATCGACAGGTTCCCCGGGTTCGACACGCACGAATTCGAGAAGTTCTCCCGGGAGGACCTCGACCGGTACGCCGCGGCGTTCTGCGACGCGTCCGTCGCCGCGTCAGGCGCGCCGGCGTTCGAGGAGTCCGCGCGCGCGTGGGAGGGCCCTGCATACCAGCGGCCCGACTGGTGGCGCGCCCGGAACGATCGCGAGGCGGACGAGGTGGATCCCAGCCCGCACGACGGCGGCCGGGCTCAGCCGGGCGACGTCCTCGGTGTGGAAACCGGCGGCGAACAGACCCACGTGGGCGAGACTGCCGAGGACGAAAACCGGCGGCGTCGGGATGCGGAACGGGCGAACGCCGCGCGCCACGACTGATGTCGGTGGCGGCGTCCGCCCGGTCCTCGTCAGTCGACTAGGGCGTGATGGTGACCTTGGTGACGTTCCACAGGATCGCGGAGCCCAGGTACACCACGTTGGGATCCTTGCAGCCGATCTCGTGGACCAGACGCCCGGCATCGTCCTCGCCGCGGCCGAGGCTGGTTTGCGCCCAGCCCACCACCTTGCCGGTGGTCAGGTCGATCTTGTAGAGGCGGCCTGAGGTGCCATCCGAGCTGTAGATGTATTGCTTGCCACTGGCGTCGGCGCGCGGAATGCACAGGCCCCACGGCGCGCCCATCCCCGTGATCGATTTGATGAAGTTCAGGTCGTCGTCGTAGACCTGGATGCGGTGGTTGTTGCGGTCGGCGGCATAGACGTTGTCGTTCGCGTCCACTGCGACGCTGTGAATGATGTTGAACTGGTTCGGGCCCGTGCCCCACGTGCCGACCCATTTCAGCCAGTGGCCGCCCGGGGCGATTTTGACGAGGCGCGAATTGCCGTACCCGTCGGTGACGAACACGTTGTCGTGGGAATCCCACGCGACGTCGGTGGGCCGATTGAACGTGCCGACCCCGCCCACGGGGTGCAGGCGCTGCACCATGTCACCCGGCCGTTCGAGCTGCCGGGCCTCGCTCTCGAATCCGCGGCCCTTCTTTTCCAGCATCGACTCGAGATAGTCGATGGCCTCCGGCGTCCGGCCGAACTGTTCGAGCGGCACCGCCTGCGGGCTGTACTTGACGATCATGCCCGAGCCTTCATCGACCTGCCAGACGTTGTCGTGGCTGTCGACGCGAACCGAGTGCGCGAAGGAGGCCGCATAGTTGTGGGGGCCCCATTCCTTGACGAACGTGCCGTCCGGATCGAATTCCCAGAGCATGGCGGCCGTCCCCCCGCGGGCCACGCCCTGCGGGTTGGTGCGCGAGTAGACGAAGATGTGGTTCTGGGAGTTGACGTCGACCCCGACGGTCTCGCCCATCGTATAGCCCGGAACCAGCAGCTGAAGCACCTCTTCCCTGGCGTTCAGCTTGGGCGTCTTCGCGTCGATCGCGTCCTGCTCGGCCTGCTGTTCTCTGGTGGAAATCTGCGCGTGAAGAGTCGCGTGGGTGCCGGCGGCAAGAAGCGCGGCGACGAGGACACTGCAGGTGCGTTTCATGTTCGTACTCCCCCTTCGATGCTTCGACGGATGCCGAGCGGCCGCCTCGGCCATCGCCTTTCGGGTCTGGCGGATTCTACATCCAGTCGCGGATCGCGCCTTGTCGGCATAATCGCGGCCGGATCCACCCGATGTCCCTCCACAACGGCGACGCCCTGGGCCCCTACGTCGTCGTCGGCGCCATCGGCGCGGGTGGGATGGGGGAGTCTACCGGGCCACCGGCGTCGCGCCGCGACGGATCCGCTCGGATGGCGTCTCGCCCTCGACCAGCGCTCGCGATCGCGCGCCAGATCGCCGAGGCGCTCGAGGCCGCGCACGGGCAGGGGATCATTCACCGGGATCTGAAGCCCGCCAACGTCAAGGTCACGCCTGGCGGCGTCGTCAAGGTGCTGGACTTCGGTCTCGCCAAGGCCATGACCGGCGACAGCGCCGCGCCCGCGCTCACCGGCTCGCCGACGATCACGATTGGCGCCACTCGCGACGGGCTGGCGCTGGGCACGGCGGCATACATGAGCCCGGAGCAGGCACGCGGACAGCCGGTGGACCAGCGCGCGGATGTCTGGGCGTTCTCGTCCAGCTGCCGCCGCCGCATGTGCCGCCCAAGATCGGCGTGCTGACCTTGAGCGACGGGAAGGCCCACCAGTGGTTGCCGACGACATTTGCCGGCTGGGGCGGGAGGCTTTCACCGAACGGGCACTGGCTAGCGTACGCGACCGATCAAACGGGGGCGCTGGAGGTCTGGGTGCGTCCGTTCCCGGGTCCCGGAGCGGCCGTGCGGATTTCGTCCAACGGCGGACGCCTCGGCGCCCGCGTCGATCGTCGTCTCTCCGCACTGGGACCAAGAGTTGACGCGCCTGCTGCCGGGCCGATAGGCCGCGTGCCGAAGCGCCTGGCACCATTGTGGGTGAACGTGAACCTTCCGAGAGTAGAATCAGACGGGCTTCGAGGAGGTGTGGGTATGACAGCTCGTACGCGTCGCGCGTGTCTCGTCGTGGTGGCTGCCGGGATCGCCGCGTTTGCCGGCTACGGATGGAACGCGTCTGCCCAGGGGCGGGCCGGCGGCGAGCCGCGGCCGACGACGTCGCCGGATGCGATCGTCGCCAACAGCTATCCGAACCCGTACGTGACCATCGCCGATTACTTCAAGATGCCGGCCGGGCGCCATTGGGGATCGACGGCGGGCGTGGACATCGACAAGGACGGCAAGACGATCTGGGCGATCGACCGCTGTGGCGCCAACAGCTGCTACGATGCCGCGGCGGGCAAGATGTCGGCCCTCGATCCCGTGCTCCACTTCGACGAGAACGGGCATCTCATCAAGAGCTTCGGCGCCGGCATGATCGTGTTTCCGCACGGCCTGTTCGTCGATCGCGACGACAACGTCTGGGTGACCGACGGCAACGACAACCGGCCCAGCCAGGGTCGCGGCGCCGGGCGCGGCGGCCCGGTGGGCGCAGCGGCGGGAGCGACCAAAGGCCACCAGGTGTTCAAGTTCAGCCCCGACGGCACGTTGCTGCTGACGCTCGGCACGCCCGGCGGCGCCGCGGAGCCCGGGTTCTTCTATCAGCCGAACGACGTGCTCACCGCGCCCAACGGCGACATCTTCGTGGCCGAGACGCATGGCGCCGGCGGCGGGTACATCTACAAGTTCGACAAGACCGGCAAACTGCTCACGAAGTGGGGGCGCGCCCAGGGCGGCGGCGATCCGGCGCGGGGCGAGCTGAACCAGCCGCACTCGCTCGCGATGGACTCGAAGGGCCGCCTGTTCGTCGGCAGCCGGAGCTGCAACTGCGTCCAGATCTTCGATCAGACCGGGAAGTTCATCGATCAGTGGATGCAGTTCAGCCGGCCGAGCGGCGTGTTCGTCGACAGCCACGACATGCTGTACGTGGCGGACTCCGAGTCGGGGCCGAGCAACAACACCACCCATCCCGGCGGCTGGCAGCGCGGCATCCGGATCGGCAGCGCCGTCGACGGCAAGGTGAAGTACTTCATTCCCGATCCCGATCTCCTGCACGTGGGCACGAGCTCGGCGGAAGGCGTCGCGGTCGATGCGAGCGGCAACATCTACGGCGCCGAAGTCGGCCAGATGGACGTGAAGAAGTACGTGCACGAGTAGCCCGCAGGAACCGGGGAGACGGCGCCAGCCGTCTCCTCATCGGCGTGTCGGCGATACGTTTTGACCGGGAGGTGAGCATGCATGCCGTCATCGTGAACGCGACTCTGACCGCCGAACAGTCCGACGTCGCATTGAAGGCCCTACGCGAGCAGACAGTGCCTCGTGTCAAACAGATGCCGGGCATCATCAAGGGGTTCTGGACTCGAAGCGCGGATGGCGCCCACGGCACGTCGATGGTCGTGTTCGCCTCGAAGCAGAACGCAGACGACGCCGCCGCCGCCGTACGCAGCGCAGCTCCTCCGTCGGTGACGATCAACAGCATCGAAGTGAGAGAAGTCGTCGCCGACGTGTAGCACCACGTCGCCGTCCCGACGGGGAGTGCCCGACGCTCCGGGTGGAGTCCTGAGCCGAGCCCAGGCCAGAGATCAGACACGCGCCGCGCTCGGCGTCGCTCCACACGGCGAGCCCGCCGACATTGTGCGGCTCTCGTAACGCTCGAGTGAGAACCGATTCTGGCGAGCCAGAACGCGGCAAGCGCTCACCAGCACGGAGCGGGCGCGGGCTCACGATGCTCTTCGGACGCGATACCGCCCGTTCACGTTCAAGGCGAGCACGCCGTCGTCGATCAATTCGCTGAACACGCGGGCGCACCTGTCCGGCGGCACGTCGAAGAGTCGGCTCGCCTGCGCGAGCGTCAAGCACTGGCCCGGCATTTCCTCGAACTCGGACCGGATGCGCTGCACAAGCTGTTGGCGGTCGGCAGGGCGCCGTCGTTCCGAAGGGAGGGGCTCGACGTGAGGGGCGATACTACCGAGCGTCGTCTGATCCGCCATCGTTCTGGCCCTCATCAGTTTCGAGGGCACTGGACGTGTTGTGGCCGGCGGTCTCAGGGACAATTCGCTGCCGGCACGTTGTCGCATTCGAGTGAGAACCGCTCGCGTCCTCCGACCAGTAAGACGTAGGAGCGGACAACTTGGTTTCCGCTCGCGGGGGCGGGAGCAAGGACGATCCAGGAACTGGCCGGTCACCGCCATCTGCCCATAACTGAGCGATACATGCACCCAGTCCTGCGCTGCAAGTGCGTCGGGACACTCGCGTTCGTCGGTTGCGCCACGGCCCCCAGGTTGAGCGTATGGAAGACCGCCATCACAGATCAGAGCCATGATCCAGACGACGGTAGCTTGAGCGACGGCCGGATGCGGACAGCCGCCTCAGTTCGCGCTCCGCGACGATCCGGACTTGAAGGGTTCCTGCAACACGACTTTCACGCCAGCGATGACCCCGGTCAGTGCATCACGCACCTGGTCGACAGCTTTCGAGCTGATCTCGCCAGCCCCTTTGAGCGCGCCTGTCGCCGCTGCCGAAGCCGCCTGGCTGGCATCGACGCCGAGCTCCTTGGCGCCTTGGATCGCGCCTTCGACGGCCGCCTTGGCCGTCTTGGCGATGTCACCGCCCACGTCGGACGTGTTCTTCACCGCCGACTGTGCGCTCGCGCCGATCGCCGACAGTGCCTCGCTGTTGACTTCCTTCACGCCCCGCAGGACGCCGACCATAGCACCTTTGGTCGCCGCGCCCAGATCGCCGCCGATCTGAGAGGTACCGCGAATGGCTCCGCTGGTGACTTGCGAGACCGTGGTGGTCGCCGCAGTACCAACTGATCCCATGCCCCGAATCGCGTGAACCAGTGAGCCGCTGACCGTATCGGTCACGGCATCGAGCACTTCCCCGGCGCCTCGGATGGTCTGCGCGACGGTGGTGGTCACCGATTCGACGAGCGACTGCTGTGGTGTCATGGCTCCTCCCTTTGCAAGAGCTTTGTACGTTTTGCCGATCTCACACGGTGACTCAGCCTCCTGACTCACTCGTGCACACGGCGGTTCAAGTTGGACCAGGATCAAGTTGCAACGGGCGTGCCACCGTATCACTCGGGGTGACTGGTCAGCCTCATGCCTTTCGAGCATATCGAATACTGAATTCGCGCTCTGTCCGGTTGCGGAGAAGTGCGCGCGCGTTTCACTGAGTTCGGCCAGCTCCAGCCGGCATTGCGTTTGCACATTCTGTCCGGCGGCAAATTCGATCACCCCGAGCGCAGACTGGGCCTGCCACGCGCAGAATTGACGTGCCGCGTGCGCTCGAAAGCCAAAGGAGATCTGATGAAGCGCAGATTGAACGTGTTCGGTATCGCGGCGGCAGTCACGTTGTTGTTCTGTGCCGTCGCTTCGGCACAGGCGGATCGCGCCGTCTTCTCATTCAAGAGCGATGTGACGCTGGGACTGAGTGGGTACATGCTCCCTCCCGGCCAATACACCATCGAACGCGTGAACACGACCGAAGAGGTGTTCTGGTTGCGGAAGGGCGACAACCCGTTGGGCGACCCCATTGCGACGATTCTGGCGTGGGACACCCACGCTCCGAAGCAGGCAGATCTCGGCGGCACCGAGGCGGTCTTGAAGATCCTCGATCCGACACCGGGAGAAACCGCACGATCGCTCGAGGGCTTCTCGATCAGGGGCGAGTATTACAAGATCCGTGATGTGCTCGCGATTGACAGCGCCTTCCTGACGTCGAATTGATCACCAGGGAGGTGATCAACCTTCGCATTCTGCGGCCGATGAATCGCGGGCCGTCCGAAGACGGCGGCGTTCCCAAGGTCGCAGTCGGAGAACGTGTGCGTCTGGAGACACGGCGGTACTTGCAGTAGCGAAGATGCGCGGCCTAGAAAGATGCGGCTTAGAATGGTGCCGACGTCATGGCCTCGTTCCTGTTTTGCACCAAGCCCGCACACGGTCACGTTAACCCGGTCCTGCCCGTCGCGCGGGAGTTGGTCGCGCGCGGGCATCGCGTCACGTGGTACACCGGGACCGCCTTCAGCGACGCGGTCGCTGCGACGGGCGCGGCCCATGCCCCGGTGCGCCGAGCGCCCGACTTCGGCGGCCGCGACACCGTCGCGGCGTATCGCGCCTCCATCGATCCGAATGCGGAGAAGCTCCGGGGGCTCGCGGCCGCCAAGTTCGACGTGCAACATCTTTGCTACGAGGTGGCTGCCAAGGAATTCGAGGACGTCTGCGAGCTGATTGACGTCGCCCCGGTGGACGCTGTCCTCTCGGACAACGTGACGCTGGGCGCGCTCTACGCCTGCGAGAAGCTGCGTCTGCCCCGCGCGGTCTTTGCGATCAGCGTCCTGGGTTTGAGCGGTCCCGAGGTGCCTCCGTTCGGGCTCGGTCTGCAACCGCTGGCCGGACCTATCGGCCGACTGCGCAACCGGCTGCTCACCTGGTTCATGAGCTCGCTCCTGCTGGACGAGGCCGTCCGCCACGGTGATCGCGTGCGGGAGACGCTCGGTTTGCCTCCCGCGGGGCAGTGGTTCGCCGACTGGTCGCTCGAGGTGTGCGACGTGTGGCTGCAAGCCACTGCTCCAGAGTTCGAATATCCGCGCCGCGAGATCCCGGCGAAGGTGCGCTTCATCGGCCCGCTGCTCCCCCCCGAACCTGCCACGTTCACTCCGCCCGCGTGGTGGCCGGAACTCGACCGAGGCCTTCCGGTGGTGCTCGTCACGCAGGGCACCGTCCGCTCCGATCCCAGCGAGCTCATCCAGCCCGTGCTCGAAGCCCTGAGCAGCGAGGACCTGTTGGTCGTGGCGACCACGGGAGGCACCGAAATCGCAGGGCCGCTGCCGAGGAACGCTCGCGTCGAGCGGTTCATCTCCTACCATCACCTCTTGCCACGAGTCAGCGCCATGATCACCAATGCCGGATACGGTGGCGTGCAGATGGCGCTGCGCTACGGAGTGCCTCTGATCTGCGCGGGTCGAACGGAGGAGAAGCCCGACATCTGCGCGCGCGTCGCCTGGTCCGGCGCCGGCCTCGATCTGAAAACCCATACGCCGCGCCCTGCGAAGATTCGACACGCAGTGCGCGAAGTGCTTTCCAATCGACGGTACACGGACCGCGCCCGGTCGATCGGGGACGCGCTGGCGCGATTCGACGCGCCACGCGAGGCCGCCGAGTTGCTCGAAGGGCTCGTCCACGACAGCCAGGTGGCGTAGCACGCGGGTCGACGAGGGGCTGGCGTAGCGCGGTCGCTTGCTGTGGTGCTGCCGATGGCTGAAGCGATTGCAGGCATCACCGATAGGGAGTTTGGCATCGACGGCCGCTGGACGTTTCTTCATGAATCGTGTGGTTTCGTTGAGACCGTCGTTGTCGTGCTTCGGAGCGCGCTACAAGGGCATCTGCGACAACCGTCTCACCATCCGTCGCGACGATGATGAGGCCCGTGCTCTCAAGGCCCTGCAAGAGAAGCTACTGAGCCAAGAACGATTCGAGCAGCCCGAAAGTCGAGTCGAGGCGACCGAGGCCCTGCGCGGTCTCGTGGACGCTATCGTGCTGACTCCAAACGGGAGCAAGGAAGAACTCGGCATCGAGCTGAGAGGCAACCTGGCGGCCATGCTCGGGGCGACCGTACAAACGAAGAGGTCGCCGGAATCCGACGACCTCTCCTTGCAAGTATCTTTGGTTGCGGGGGCGGGATTTGAACCCGCGACCTTTGGGTTATGAGCCCAACGAGCTACCGGACTGCTCCACCCCGCGTCACTTGAAACACCGATCCTACCACACGCCTTGCCCCCTCGTGAAACCGTTCGCGGGCGCGGTCAGCTGCGCCGTGCACGCCAACCCCATGCGCAAGTGAGATCCCCCCCACCAGCCGCACGTTCACGCCGCGGTATCATCGCGGAGCGGCCCAGCCTCGAAAGGTGTGGCGCCGAGGATCCTGGAAGGCGCGGCCCGACACACGTGACACCCGACTCCCCCACCTACGCCGACGTCCGGGACGCCGCCGACCGCATCACGGGCATCGCGCACCGCACGCCGGTCGTCACGTCGCGCACGGTCGACGCGCGAACCGGCGCCACGGTCTTCTTCAAATGCGAGAACTTTCAGCGCGCCGGCGCCTTCAAATTCCGCGGCGCGTACAACGCCATCAGCCGCCTGCCCGCCGACGCGCGCCGCCGCGGCGTCGTCACCTACTCGTCCGGCAACCACGCCCAGGCGGTCGCCCTGGCCGGCCAGATCCTCGACATCCCCCGCGTCATCGTGATGCCGTCGGACGCGCCCGCGATCAAACGCGAGGCGACCCTCGCGTACGGCGCCGAGATCGTGGCGTACGATCGCGCCGACCAGGACCGCGAGGCCATCGGACGCCGCCTGGCGGCCGAGCGCGGCCTGACGCTCATCCCGCCCTTCGACCACCCGCATGTCATCGCGGGCGCCGCCACGGCGGCGCTCGAGCTCTTCGACGAGGCGGGACCCCTCGACCTCCTGCTGGTCCCCTGCGGCGGCGGCGGACTGCTCTCGGGATCCGCGCTCTCGGCGAGCGCGCGCGCGCCGGAGTGCCGCGTGGTCGGCGTCGAGCCCGCCGCGGGCGACGATGGCGTAAGGTCGTTCCGGACGAGAACGCTCCACACCGTGCACAACCCGCAGACGATCGCCGACGGCGCGCGCACCTCGTCGCTCGGCGCGCTCACGTTCCCGCTGATCCTGGATCTCGTGAGCGACATGGTCCCGGTCGACGATGAGGCGATCGTGCGGGCGACGCTGTTCCTCTGGGAGCGCCTGAAAGTCGTCGTCGAACCGACGGGCGCGCTGGCCGCGGCGGCGCTCTTCGAAGGGATCGTGCGCGCCCCGGGCAGTCGGGTGGGCGTGATCCTGAGCGGCGGGAACGTCGACGTGCGGCAGCTGGCGGAATGGCGCCCCTGAGCGCCGCGCTCCGCGTCGCCGACGGCCCTCAGAGGTCCGCGCGGCGAGTCACCGCGGGCGCGCGTCGGACGGGCGCCTTGACGCCTTTCCGCACGCGCCAGTACACGCGAAGGGCCAGCAGCGAGCCAACCACGACCGCGTACGCCTGCGGCCGGCTGACGTCGGCCTTCACCAGCCACCAGTAGTGCACCACGGCGGCAACGCCGGTCGCGTAAATGAGCCGGTGCAGCAGGTTCCACCGTTTGCCGCCGAGCCGCCGGATCCAGCCGGCCGTGGAGGTGATCGCCAGCGGAATCATCAGGACGAACGCCGTGAAGCCGACGGTGATGAACGGCCGCTTGTAGATGTCCTCGCCCACCGACATCACGAGCCGGCGGGCCGTGTCGAGCGACACGATGCCCTCGGGGAAGTCGACGAGCCCGAGCAGGCGGTCGAGAATGACGTAGGTGAGGAAGTGCAGCGTGCCGTAGAAGAAGGCGAAGAGCCCGGTCATTCGCCGGAAGCGGATGAGCGCGTTCCAGCCGGTGAGCTTGCGGACGGGGCTGATCGCGAGCGTGATGCAGACGAAGCGGAGTGTCCAGACGCCAGTCTCGTTCGTGACGTCGCTGAGCGGATTGGCGCTGAGATGATTGGTGAAGACCGCCCAGGTGAGCCATGCGGCCGGCCCGAGGCCGGCCGCGAAGACGAGGGGCTTGGCGATCCGGCGAATCGCGGTATTCGATGTCACCGTACTCGCGGTCAGAAGTTCTTCTTCAGGTCCATCCCGGTGTAGAGCGACGCGACCTGGTCGCCGTAGCCGTTGAACATCAGCGTCTTGCGCTTCAGGAACTCGCCGATGCGGCGCTCGGTCGCCTGGCTCCAGCGCGGGTGATCGACGTTCGGGTTCACGTTGGAGTAGAACCCGTATTCGTTCGCCGCCTGCTGCTGCCACGTGTTCAGCGGCTGCTTCTCCACGAAGCGGATCCGGACGATCGACTTGATGCTCTTGAAGCCGTACTTCCAGGGCACCACGAGCCGGATGGGCGCGCCGTCCTGGTTCGGGATCTCTTCGCCATAGAGGCCGACGGCCAGGATCGCCAGCGGGTGCATGGCCTCGTCCATGCGGAGCCCCTCGATGTACGGCCAGTCGAGCACCGGCTGGCGCTGGCCCGGCATCCGCGACGGATCGTAGAGCGTCGTGAACTCGACGAACTTCGCCTTGGAGGTCGGCTGCGCCTTGTTGATGACGCTCGCGAGCGGGAAGCCCACCCAGGGGATCACCATCGACCAGGCCTCGACGCAGCGGTGGCGGTAGATCCGATCCTCGAGCGTCTGGCCCTTGAGGATGTCTTCGAGCGGATAGTTGCCCTTGTTGGCGCACTCGCCCTCGACCGTGACCGACCAGGGCGTGGGCTTGAAGCTCCGGGCCATGTAGGACGGCGAGTCCTTGTCGGTCCCGAACTCGTAGTAGTTGTTGTAGGTGGTGATCTGGTCCCAGGTGTTGGGCCGCTCGTCGGTGCTGAGCTTGCTCGGCTGCACGCCCGGCAGCTTGCGGCCGTGGGGCGCCGGCTGGGCGGCGAAGACACGCTCGGCGGCGCCGAACACGCCCGTCGCGACGGCCGCCGTGCCCGCCGCCGCCTGAATGAAGGCGCGGCGGTTCAGGTGCACCTTTTTGTCGGTGATTTCCGAGCTCCGGATGTCGGACGGATGTTTAATCAGCATCATTCCTCACCTTGGACGCGCCTTCCGGGGGCTTGGTTACCAACGCTTTCTTTAGTCTACCGGATATCCCGCCAATCCCGGCCGGCGTCGAGCTGACGCGCCACGCACGACTGCGCCTGCTGGTACGCGGCGCTCAAGGCGCCGGGCGAGAGTGGCCGCACGAGGTCCACGTCGGACGGGCAGGCCCCGCGCACGTCGGGCGAGCTGGCGTCCGGGTCCGCGAAATGCACCGCGAGCCCCTCCCGCACCCAGGCCGGTCGGCGCGTCAGAAATGGATCCGCCAGCACGTGCGTCATGGCGCGCCGAACGGCCCGCTCCAGCACGCCGCGCGTGCGCAGCCAGTCGACGGGGGCCAGATGCACCTCCCCGGCCACCACCGACGAAAGGACGTACCACGGCTGACCGGTGGCGCGCTCGAAGCTCTCGTCGGTCGGGTGCACCCGCAGCGTCACGCGATCGGGCGCGGCGACGCCGAGCGCGGCCGCGAGATCGGCGCGCGCCTCGTCGGCAATGCGCGCAAGAGCGTCGCGCTGCCCCTCTTCGCCGTCCGGCAGGGCGACGAAGATCCCTGGAGACGGCGCGGCACCCCGTGGCGCGGCGGTCGGCCGCGCGGCAGGGGGCGGCGGAGCCCCCAGGGTCTCGATGCGCGTGCCGGGAAAGTAGCGCCCCAGGATCTCCGCCGCGGTGGCGCCGGAGGCCGCGCGATTGACCGATCCAATCACGCACAGGCCGACGCCATGGCCCGATCCATGGCCGGTGAAGTGATATCCGCCCGAGATGCGCCGGACATCGAAAGCCGTGCTCCGGATGTACTGCCAGCCGAGCGTGCCGCCGACGACTTCGCGCAGCCGCTGGCCGGAAATGCGGGACGGCTGGAGCCCGCTCACGACCAGCTCCGACACACGGCCCGACACGTCGTGCGCCACCACCAGCAGCCCCGCGAGGCGACTTCCACGAAAACCGCCGGCGTGCAGCGCGCGCAGCAGGTCGTCCTCGTCGAGGTCGACGCTCCACTCCGGCTGGGCCGCGCACGCCTCATCGGGCACGGCCGGCAGATACGGCGGGTCGTCGGTGCCGGGCCACACCGCCGAGGGAATCTCGGATTGGCCGCCGCACGAGGCCGAATAGTAGACCGACGCGGGCCGGCCGCCGTAGGTCAGCACCTGCCCCGCCGTCGCCAGCGCCGCCGCGCGCGTGGCGTCGGTGGCCGCGGCCATCACCTGGCAGTGCGTCTGATCGCACATGTCGAAGCCCTCCGAGCCATGCCGGCCCGCGTTCGCCACGGCATACGTGCGAATGGTGATGGCGAGCGCCTGGAGCGCCGCGGGCGGACTGGTGGACCACACCTCGCCCGCCAGCACGCGGGCGACGTAGTCCTCCATCGCCAGCGTCTCGACCCGATAGGCGCCGTTCGACTGCAGCTGGCCGACGCGGATCGTGCTCGCGACGACGGGCGCCTGCGCCCCGGGGGCCACGGAGGCACCGGGGGCGCAGAGCAGTACAACCACAGAGACACGGAGACACAGAGAAGCGAGTCTGGTCTCTCGGTGCCCATGTGCCCCTGTGGTCATTCCCGTTCTTGTGTCTCCGTGGCTAGACGCCGAAGAACGACAGCCAAGCAAGTCTGGTCTTCCGTTCTCGGTGCCTCTGTGCCCCTGTGGTCATTCCCGTTCTTGTGTCTCCGCGGCTAGACGCCGAAGAACACCAGCCAAGCGAGTCTGGTCTTCTGTTCTCGGTGCCCCTGTGCCCCTGTGCCCCTGTGGTCATTCCCGTCTTGTGTCTCCGCGGCTAGACGCCGAAGAACGACCGCCAAGCGAGTCTGGTCTTCCGTTCTCGGTGCCTCTGTGCCCCTGTGGTCATTCCCGTTTTTGTGTCTCCGTGGCTAGACGCCGAAGAACGACAGCCAAGCAAGTCTGGGCTTCCGTTCTCGGTGCCTCTGTGCCCCTGTGGTCGTTCCCGTTTTTTGTGTCTCCGTGGCTAGACGCCGAAGAACACCAGCCAAGCGAGTCTGGTCTTCCGTTCTCGGTGCCCCTGTGCCCCTGTGGTCATTCCCGTTCTTTGTGTCTCCGTGGCTAGACGCCGAAGAACGACCGCCAAGCGAGCCTGGTCTTCTGTTCTCGGTGCCCCTGTGCCCCTGTGCCCCTGTGGTCATTCCCGTTCTCGTGTCTCCGTGGCCAGACGCCGAAGAACGACAGCCAAGCAAGTCTGGGCTTCCGTTCTCGGTGCCCCTGTGCCTCTGTGGTCGTCCCCGTTTTTTGTGTCTCCGTGGCCAGACGCCGAAGAACGACAGCCAAGCAAGTCTGGGCTTCCGTTCTCGGTGCCTCTGTGCCCCTGTGGTCGTTCCCGTTTTTGTGTCTCCGTGGCTAGACGCCGAAGAACGACAGCCAAGCAAGTCTGGTCTTCCGTTCTCGGTGCCTTTGTGCCCCTGTGGTCATTCCCGTTCTTTGTGTCTCCGTGGCTAGTGTCCTGAGTCGGAAGTTGTGAAACGAAATATCGGTGCCTCTCGTACTTCGGGTACAAGGAGGCACCGATGCCACATGCGCGCCGTGGACGACCGAGCGACCGAGTGGTGATTCGCCCGAGCGAACGCACGACGTTGGAGCAATGGATCCGTCGACGGTCGACCGCGCAGGGGCTGGCGACGCGGGCGCGCATCGTGCTGGCGTGTGCGAGCGACCGTACCGATACCGACGTCGCGCGCGACTTGCGGGTGACTCGTCAGACCGTTGGCCGATGGCGGCGCAGTTTTCAGGCGCATCGGCTCGACGGGCTGCTCGATGAGCCAAGACCCGGCGCGCCGCGACGCATTACCGATGCCATGATTGAACGTGTGATCACCGACACGCTCGAAACGACGCCACGCGATGCGACGCATTGGAGCACGCGGGCGATGGCGAAGCACGTCGGGCTCAGTCAATCGGCGATTGCGCGGATGTGGAAAGCCTTCGCGCTGCAGCCGCATCGGGTCGATACGTTCAAACTCTCGAAGGATCCGCTGTTTATCGACAAGGTACGGGACATCGTTGGCCTGTATCTGGCGCCGCCGGAACGGGCGCTGGTGCTCTGCGTCGACGAGAAATCGCAGATTCAAGCGCTCGACCGCAGCGCGCCCGTGTTGCCTCTGCGCCCTGGCCAGGCCGAGCGACGAACCCACGACTACGTCCGTCACGGCACCACGACGCTCTTCGCGGCGCTCGATGCAACGGCCGGCACGGTGATTGGCGAGTGCCACGCCCGCCATCGCGCGATCGAGTTCCGCCGATTCCTCGACACGATCGACGCGGCCGTCCCGCCGGACCTCGACGTCCATCTCATTCTCGATAACTATGCGACCCACAAAACCGCCGCGATTCGCCGCTGGTTTGCGAAGCGCCCGCGATATCACGTGCATTTCACCCCTACGAGTGCGTCGTGGCTGAATCTCGTTGAGCG
Organism: uncultured Acidobacteriota bacterium; assembly: GCA_963837345.1. Classification (GTDB taxonomy): domain Bacteria; phylum Acidobacteriota; class Vicinamibacteria; order Vicinamibacterales; family CAVVIG01; genus CAWIMX01. Next base: position 454,674 of record CAWIMX010000002.1, on the reverse strand, counting down.
CTGGTTTGTAGAACTGACGGAAAAGCAAATCCGACGCGGCGTCCACCGCAGCACGCGTGAGCTCGTCGATGCGATCCGCCAGTACTTGGCGGTCACGAACGACGCCCCGAAGCCGTTCGTATGGCACAAAACCGCTGACGAAATCCTGGCCAGTGTGGCGCGATTTTGTCAGCGAACTTCAAGTTCGGCACACTAGACGCCGAAGAACGATGCGGTGCCTTCCCAGATCCGCGGAAGGCTCGCTCCCAGCTGGTGGTCGTCGTCGACGAGGACGAGGGAGACGTTCGCGCGCGCCCGGCAGAACGCCTCGACGCCGGCCGGCTCGACCGACGCGTCGCGGGTGCCCTGAAAGGTCAGGCACGGCTGCCCGAAACTGGCGCCCGACACATCGTACTTCAGCGAGTCCTCGTAGAACCCGTAGTCGAGCGGTCGCTCCTCGCCCGCCGCGTAGTGAAAAAAGGCGAGCGACCCCTCCCGCCGCCACGCCTCCAGCCGCTCGGGGGGCAGCAGATGGTGGCCCGGCCGGGGAAACATCACCGCCGGCGCCAGCAGCACGAGACGGTCGATGCGATCCGGCCATCGCGCCGCCGCGAGCACGCCCAGCGCCCCGCCGAGGCTGGAGCCGACGATCGCCGTCGGTCCCGCCCGCACGTCGAGCGCCCGGTCGACGTCGGCCAGCATTCGCGTCATCGTCAGCGTCGCGAACGCGGGCTGATTCAGGTCCGGACACCGGAACGCCACCCCGCGCTCGACGAGCCGCGACCCGATGAACGTCGCTTTGGTCGACGCCGGCGACGACGCGAAGCCGTGCAGGTAGAGCACGCGCGAGACGGGCGCGGCCGGGCTGCGGCGGCTCCCGCTCATAGCAGGGTCTGGCAGCCCTTGTGGCACCGGCAGGGGATGAGCCCTTCGCCGTTCGTGTTGTAGTGGTAGGTCAGCTCCTCGCCCTTCCGGATGTTCTTCGCGGCGCGGATCCAGATCACGCCGTCGGTGATGTGCACATAACAGTTCGGGTTGCACGAATGATTGATGAACCGGGCGATGTTGCCGCCCACGGCCGCGTCGACGACCGTGCGCTGCGTGAGCGCGAAGCACCAGATGTGTCCCGTCTTGATGTAGCGCCGCTCGCGCTTCAGGCTTTCCCGGTTCGAAATCTTCTGACCCGCGTAGTCGATGATGCGTGTGTTCTTCGTGATCGGCCGCGTGGCAAAAACGCCCCAGCGGTGAATGCTCGAACGCCGTCTCTCAATCATATGGGGCCCTTAGGATAGCGCCGCGCCGTACGGACTGCTATAGTGAGCCGATGGAAGCCATCTTCTCGGCCTGGGGCCGCATCCTCGCCGGCCACACGCCGGCACTCTCGATCGAAATCACGCGCGAGTGTCCGCTGCGCTGCCCCGGCTGCTACGCGTACGGCGACGATCACCTCGGCGGGGAGCTCACGCTCCGCGAAGTCCGCGACTTCAAGGGCCAGGCGCTCGTGGACGGCGTCATGGCGCTCGTCGATCGCCATCGGCCGCTGCACGTCTCGATCGTCGGGGGTGAACCGCTCGTCCGCTACCGCGAGCTGCAGGAGCTGCTGCCGAAGCTGTCGGCCCGGGGGATCTATACGCAGCTCGTCACGAGCGCCGTGCGCGAGATCCCGGCGGAGTTCCGCACGATCAAGCGGCTCGTCATCGTGGTCTCGATCGACGGCCTTCAGCCCGAGCACGACGTCCGCCGCACGCCGGCCACCTACGATCGCATCCTGAAGCACATCGCCGGCCACAAGGTCACGGTGCACTGCACCGTGACGCGGCAGCAGGTGAACCGCCCCGGCTATCTCGAGGAATTCGTGCGCTTCTGGTCGGATCAGGCGGCCACCGAGAAGATCTGGATGAGCCTCTACACGCCCCAGATCGGCGAGGTCTCCGACGAGCGGCTCCGCCCCGAGGATCGCCAGCACGTGGTGGCCGACCTGATGGTGCTGCGGCAGCGGTATCCGAAGCTGCAGATGTTCAAGGGGATGCTCGAGGTGTACGTCGAACCGCCGGAATCGCCCGACGAGTGCATCTTCGCGCGCACCACCACGAGCGTCTCGGCCGACCTCACGACGCGCATCACGCCCTGCCAGTTCGGCGGCGCGCCCGACTGCGCCAATTGCGGCTGCATCGCCTCGGCCGGCCTCGCCGCCGTGGCCCGCCACAAGCTCTGGGGCTTCGTGCCCGTGGGCACGCTCTTCACCGCGTCCGCGCGGATCGGCGACACGATGCGCCGCCTGCGTTCGAGCGGCGTGGACGTGGACGGGCGCAAGCCGCCCGTCCCCAGCCCGATTCCCGACTGACCGCAGCCGGCCGCCGACGACTACCGCCCGTTCCAGCGCAGCCGGACGCCGACGTTCACCAACCGTGGATTGCCGATCGTCGTCGGATTCGATCCGACCTCGAACTCCTTGTTGAACAGGTTCTGGGCGCCGGCGAACACATCCAGCTGGCTGTTCACGGCCCGCGACACCTGCACGTCCACCACGCCGTAGGCCGGCAGCTCGAACAGGTTCTGGTCGTCGTCGAACTGCGCGCCGGAGAACTGCGTGGACACGGCAATCGTCGCCAGGCTGGGGTTGATGTACATCACCTGAATCGATCCGCGGTTCCTCGGAACCTGTGGCAGCAGGTTGCCGACGAGCGTCGGATCGCTCGGATTCTGGTCGACGGTGGCGTGGTCGTAGACGTACGCCGCCGACACGCGCCAGTCGGGGCGCGGACGCACCTCGACGTCGGTCTGAATGCCCCAGATCTCGGTGCGGCCGAGGTTCTGGCGCTCGCGGGTGATGAGCGCCGGCGTGCTCGAAATCGTGACGTTCGACACGGGATCCTTGAAGCGGTTGCTGAACCACGTGGTCCGCACCGTCACGTCGTCTCGCGGGGCGATGTTCACGCCGAACTCGCCGCCGACGAGCTTTTCGGGGCCGAGATCGGAGTTGGCCAGCGTGAGCACGGTTCCGACGCGGAACTGCCGGTACAACTCGTTCAGCGTGGGCGCGCGATAGCCCCACGCGACCGAGCCCCACGCACTGACGCGGTCGGTGACGCGGTAGAGCGCGGCCATTCGCGGGTTGAACACCGTGTCGCTGCGGTCGGGCAGCGTCGGCACGTCGCCCGCCCCCGGCAGCCCGGTGGCGACTGAGGTCTCGAGGTTGTGGCCCGAGTAGTTGCTCCAGTGATCGAGGCGGGCGCTCAGCGTGACCCGCAGCTGATCGGTGACCGGGAACAGATCCTGGATGAAGGCGCCGGCGCTCCGCTGCGTGCCGCCCGACACGCGCAGCGTCGTCGGCGTCGTCAGGTTCGGGTTGCCGTACACGTCCTCGTTGCTGTCGCCGTCCACCCAGTTCCAATCGGCGCCGGCCGAGAGCAGGTGGTCGCCGGGCACGATCTTCGACCACTGGACCATACCGCCGACGTTCTTCGTGGGCACGCGCTGCTCGAGCGTGAGCCGCACGCTGTTGCGGGGCGGCACGGTGACGGGCACCGCCAGAAACGTCGCGTGGAACTCCTGGGTGGTGAACAGCAGCCGGCCCTGCAAGTCGCTGCCGTCGGCCAGGCGGTAGTGAACGCCGCCGTTGAGGAATTTCGTCCGCGTATCGTTGACTTCCTGCACCTTGCCGTTCCCGCGGTTCTCCGAGAAGTAGCCGGCGCGCAGGAAGGCGTTCATCTGACCGCTCGGCGTGTAGTCGACCTTGCCGGTGAGATTCTTGTAGGAGACGGTCGCCGGAATGTCGATCGCGCCTGCTTCGTCGGGCGCAACCACCGGGTAGCCCTCGGTGTCGAAGAAGCTGCCTTCGAAGAGGCCGCCCCAGTCGTCGTTCAGGCGATCGCTCGCGAAGACATCGACCTTCGGGCTGTTCCGGTTGCCGTACTGCGGCTTGATCTCGATGGTCCGGGTCGTGGCCGGGGCCGTGACGATGTTGATGACGCCGCCCATGGCGTAGTTGCCCCAGACGGCTGAATTCGTGTCGTCCTGCACCTCGATGCGCGTGACGTCCATGAGCGGCACGCGGGTCCAGTACACCCACCCGCCGAACGGATCGTTGAACGGCACGCTGTCGAGCATCACGAGCGTGCGGCTCACGCCGCTCGGGCCGATGCCGCGGAGCGAGACGCCCTGCGACGTCGGATGCGAGGCGAGGCTGCTCGAGCGGCGGAACAGGCTGAAGGTCGGCACCTGCCGCAGCACATCGTCGGCCACCACGGCCGGCGACGCCTGGATCTCCTCTGGCGGTGACCACGTTGACGCTGGCGGGCACCTGGCCGAGGCGCTCGTCGGTGCGCGTGGGCGTGACGACGAGATCTTCGCGGAGGCCGGCCGGCACGAGGCGCACGGTAATGGCGACCGGCGAGGCGCTCGTGAGATCGACGTCCACGGTTTGCGACGCGAAGCCCGAGGCTTCGACGCGCAGCGTGTAGGCGCCGGGCGGCAGGCGATCGATGCGGATGTCGGCCTCGCGGCTCTCGGCGGTGCGCGTCGTCGAACCCTGCCGCGCGCTGAGCGTCAGTTCCGCGCCGGGCACGGGCAGCCCCTGCGGATCGACGACCAGCACCTGGACACTCCGATCGTCGGCCTGCGCGGCAGCCACGGGGCTGGCGGCCGGCGGCGACGGAAGGGCCGCACTCGTTCCACCGATGAGCAGAGCGACAGCGTACGTAGCGATCACCAAGGCCTCCTCGTGAACAGAAATTCTCAAAAGTATACGCGATGCGGCGGTGTGATTCAGTAGAAGTCGTGGGCATCGAACGACACGGGCGGTCCCGGCAGACCGCGCACCTGCTCGGCCCTGACCGAGGTGACGCCGTCCTGATTCTGAAGCACGCCGTCCACGATCAGGAACGGCTCGTCGACGATCACCAGCCGATCGCGCGCGAACAGATCGGGCCGCACGATGATGTTGGCCACGCCGGTTTCGTCTTCGAGTGTCACGAACACGAATCCCTTAGCGGTGCCCGGGCGCTGGCGGGTGATGACCATGCCGGCCACGCGCACGCGGCGTCCCGATCGCGTCGCCTTCAGATCCGACGCGCGCAGCACGCCGCGCATGGCCAGCTCCTCGCGCCGGAGCGCCATCGGATGCCGGCCGATCGACAGGCCCGTGCCCGCATAGTCGGCCGAGAGGCGTTCAGCCTCTTTCATGGGCCGGAGCGGGCACTCCGCCTCCTCGTCGACGGGATGCGGGATGCGGGATGCGGAATGCGGAGGATCCGCGGCCATGCGGCGATCGGGCCAGTCATCCGTCACGCTGAACAGTTCGCCCGAGGGGCGAACGGCGCGCTCGGCCTGCCAGAGCGCCGATCGACGATCGTAGCCGAACGCGTTCAGTGCGCCGATGTCTGCGAGTGTCACCAGCTCGTCGCGCCGCAGGCCCGTGCGGGCCACGAGATCGTCGAGCGAGGCGAATTTTTTGTCAGTTCTCGCGGCGCTCTTCCCCCGCTCGCTGTCGTCGCGCACGCTCCCGATCGTGCGACCCGCGCCGGTCCGCTCCGTGAACGGATCGATCCAGTTGTGCGAGCAGACGTTGCAAAACAGGTGGCCGCCCGAGATTTCGATCATCGACGGATCGTCGCAGCCGCACTTGGGGCACTGCGGCAGGGAGTCGGGGATTCGCCAATCCCCATTCCCTGCTCGATGCGCCTCCCTGCCTCCTGGCGGAGCCCGTTCACGTACCGCAGCCCCAGGCGAATGGCGCCGTCGGCTTCCACCGTGCAGTCCCACATCGAGCGCTGCACGTCGATCGGCTGGAAGCGCACGCCGCGGCGCTGCGCGTCCTTGACGAGCGTGGACGGATGGTAGAACCCCATCGGCTGGTTGTTGAGGAGCGCCGTGTAGAACGCCGACGGATAGTGCACCTTCAGATACGCGCTGGCGTAGGCGAGCAGCGCGAAGCTCGCCGCGTGCGATTCGGGAAAGCCGTAGAGCGCGAACGAGGTGATCGAGGCGACGATCTCATCGGCGGCCGCGCCGGTGATGCCCTTGCGCGCCATGCCCTCGCGCAGCTCGCCTTCGATCGCCTGCATCCGCCGCTCGGATCGCTTGAACCCGAACGCGCGCCGGAGCGCCTCGGCCTGCCCGCCGGTGAAGCCGGCCGCCACCATCGCGATCCGCAGCAGCTGCTCCTGGAAGAGCGGCACGCCGAGCGTGCGCGCCAGGATCGGCTCGAGCGAGGGATGCGGATAGCGCACCGGCTCGCGGCCCGGCGCGGCGATTCAGATACGGATGCACCATCTGCCCCACGATCGGCCCCGGCCGGATGATCGCCACCTCCACGACGAGGTCGTAGAACACGGCGGGCTTCAAGCGCGGCAGCGTCGCCATCTGCGCGCGCGACTCCACCTGGAACACGCCCACGGTATCCGCCTCCTGGAGAAGCCGGTACACCGCCGGATCGTTCGGCGGCAGGGCGGCCAGATCGATCGCATCCTGCAGGACCGCCATCATTTCTTTCGCTTGCGGGGCCCCGCCCGCGTCGCGCGCGATGCTCGCGCCGCCCGCAGGCGCGCCTCGGTTGATCAATTCGAACGCATCCTGCAGGACCGCCATCATGCCGAGGCCCAGCAGATCCACCTTCACGATGCCCATGTCGGCGCAGTCGTCCTTGTCCCACTGGACGACGACGCGGCCGGGCATGGTGGCGGGCTCGAGCGGGACGCAGGCGTCGAGCCGGCCCTGGCAGACCACCATGCCGCCCGAGTGCTGGCCGAGGTGGCGCGGCAGATCCTGCATCTCGCGCCACAGCCGCGCGAACAGCGCCACGCGATCCGACTGCACGTCGAGGCCGATCGCCGCCAGCTGCCGCGGCAGGGTATCCTCCGGATCGATGAACTCGAAGCGGTTCATCACCTTGGCGAGCCGATCGATCTGCGCGGGGTCGAAGCCGAGCACCTTCCCCACCTCGCGCGCCGCACTGCGCCCGCGGTAGGTGATGACGTTGGCCGTCATGGCCGCGCCGAGCCGTCCATACTTTTCGTACACTGTACTGGATGACGCGCTCGCGCCGATCGCCGCTCGGCAGATCGAGGTCGATGTCGGGCCATTCCCCGCGCTCCTCGGAGAGGAAGCGCTCGAACAGCAGGTCCATGCCCACCGGATCCACGGCCGTGATGCCGAGGCTGTAGCACACGGCGCTGTTGGCCGCCGAGCCGCGCCCCTGCACGAGGATGTTCTGCCGCCGGCAGAAGTTCACGAGATCCCAGACGATCAGGAAATAGCCGGCCAGCTCGAGCTTCTCGATCAGATCGAGCTCCCGCGCAATCTGCGCGCGCGCGCGATCGTGATACGGCCGGTAGCGCTCGCGCGCGCCCACCTCGGCAATCTTCCGGAGAAACGAGGCCTGCGTCTCGCCCGCCGGCACCGGATAGTCGGGAAAGCGGTAGCCGAGGTCCGCCATCGTGAAGACGAGGCGATCGGCCAGCTCGCGCGTCCGCGCCACCGCGTCCGGCAGATCCGCGAAGAGCGCCGCCATCTCGGCGGGCGCTTTCAGATAGCGCTCCGCATTCGGCGCCAGCCGCCGGCCGGCGTGCACGAGATCGGTGTGATGGTGGATGCAGGTGAGCACGTCGAAGAGCGGACGCGCCGACGGATCCGCGAAGCGCACGCCGCCGGTGGCCACGATCGGCAGGCGGAACGCCGAGGCCAGATCCTGGAGCGCGCGGTTGTCGAAGGCCTCGTCGCGCCGCGCGTGGCGCTGCAGCTCGACGTACACCCGATCGCGGCCGAACAGGCCGACGAGCGCGTCGGCCAGTCCGCCGACGCCGTAGCGGCGGCCGTCGAGCGCCGCGCGCCCCACGAGCGCCACGAGCCCGCCGGTGGCGCCGTCCAGATCCTCGAGCGCGAGCGCGCCCTCGCCTTTCGGCGCCCCCAGCTTCATGCGCGTGATCAGCCGGCAAAGATTGCGATACCCCTCCTGGGATTCGCACAGGACGGGCAGAACCGAGTGGGGGTCGGCCACGGCCGATGCCCCGCCGGCGCGAGCCGCCCCAATCGTCAGCTCCGCGCCGACGATCGGTCGGATGCCGGCGGCCCGCGCGGCCTTGTAGAACCGCGGCGCGCCATAGACGCCGTCGCGATCGAGCAGCGCGAGCGCGGGATAGCCGAGCTCGGCGGCACGATCGACGATCGTCTCGGGCAGCGACGCCCCCTGCAGGAAGCTGAACGCCGAGGCGGTGTGCAATTCGATATAGGCCACGATTCGGGATTCGGGTCCGGGTGCTGGGTGCTGGGTGCGTGAGCGCTAGGTGCTCGTCGTGCTTCAATCCATCAGCCCCTCGATAAACCACCGGCCCGTCGTCCGATCCTGGAAAACGCGATACACGCCGCCATCGGCGAGCGCGACATCCCACTCGATGCGGTCTGTACTCTCCCGCGTCTGCTCCTGCCCGCCCTGCTCCACCTGCCCACCAGTCCCCCGACGCGCGCCAGGGACCGGCCGCCTGCCGCACGGCGCCGCCGGCGAAGCCCTGCCGATCCGTGGTGACACGCACGGGACGGTCGTCGGCCAGCATCACACGCGCCGGCACCGGACGACGGCAGCGGCGAATCACGGAGGGGACCCCCCGGCGCGAACTGACGCCGATGCTCGCCCCCGGATCGGCAGGTCCGCGGGCTCGCATGGCCGCAGGCGCAAACTTCTTCATGGTGAAGGCGCCGGGGCGGTCGGTGTCGACCGTGGCGGGCGCCCCGAGGCGGTCCTGCCCCATCAGCGCGCCCAGCCGCGCCAGGAGCGTCGAGATCTGCTCGGGCGTCGGATGCGCGCGCTCGAACAACGCGTGCTGCAGCACTTTCCCCGGCGTCGGATCCACGGTGAGGGCGACGCCTTCGATGGGCGCCGCGAGCGGCCGCGACTCGAGATCGAGCAGCACGAGCGTGCGCAGCGTCCGCACGTCGCGCACCGGCATCGGCAACTGCAGGCTGCGCACCACCACGTCCTGCTCCAGACCGCTCGACGGAGCCGCCACCAGATCGAGACGCACGTGCAGCACCGCCACCGCCCGATCGCGTCGCTCGAGCCGCGTCGTCAACGGCTCGAGCAGCCGCGTGAGCACGAACGACAGCGGCTCGAGCCCCTCGATGGGCCATTCGAGATCGATCGAGGCGTCGAACCGCTCCTCGAGCGCCTCCGGCACGAGCGGCTGCACATCGTCGCCACGCGCCATCGCCTGCCAGAGGCGTCCCGTCTTCCCGAGGCGCGCGGCCAGATCGGCCGGGGGAAGCGCGGCGAGCTCGCCGAGCGTTTTGAGCCCCCAGGCGGTGAACATGTCAGCGCCTGCGGCCACGCCGAGGCGAGGGCCTGGAGATCCGAGCCGAGGCGTCGGCGTCGGTGCGCGCCGGGGGTGGGACCCCGGCGCCATGAGAGTTAACAGCACGTTTATCGGCAGGCTGGCAAGCGTCGCGGCTTCGGCGCCTGGCGGAACGACGGACAGCCCTGGACGCGCAAACGCCAGCAGCAGAGCGGCCATCCGCGTGCCGGCCACGGCCACCTGCACCACGAGCCCTCGGGCCGCCGCCTCGTGGCGGATCGCGTCGCCGATGGCGCGCGGCGCCCCGAACATCCGTTCCAGTCCGCTCACGTCGAGCGACACGAAATCATGGCCATGGCGCTCGTATCGGGGCGAAAACGCCCGGGCCAGGTCGACGAGCGTGCCGTCGGCCCCCTGCGGGGCGTAGAGGCACGCGAACCACACGGGGGCCGGGATTCGGGATTCCGGATTCGGCGGCAACTCAGGCACAGTGCACCGCCGCCGTCGCCATCGCGATGGGAGCCTCGTCGTTCGCGCGGGCCCGCGCCTGGACAATCCGGGCGTCGATCTCGAGCCCATCAAACACCGGACCCTCGAATCGTGCAGGAGTCCGAATCCCCAATCCCGGATCCCCGACCCCGCCGAGCTTCACCGAAACCCCCGCGGCGCTTCGCGCCATCGGCGCGCCGCCCACGAGCACGACGGCCGTCTGACTCCCTTCGACGAGCCGCTGCAGGCGCAGCCACGTGGTGAACGGCAGCCGGCCGAGCGCCGCGGGCGGCGCCTCGGCCGCGTCGAACACGACCAGGCCGAAGTTGCCTGCCTGGAGCACGAGCGCGAGCGCGCGAATGGCCTGCTCGAGCGCGCGCTGATTCGTGTCGCGGCACAACCCCGGGCTCGTCACCACATGCCCGCGCACCCAGAGCAGCCGATCCAGCGCGAGACCGGCCGCCGCGGCCGACGCCGGATCGAACATGTCGAGCGCGTCGACCAGCGCCACGAGCTCGCCCCGATCCGCCGCCGCAGCCAGCAGGCGCACGGCGAGGCTCGCGCGTCCCGACGATCGCGGGCCGGTGATGTCGGACAGCTGGCCGCGCGGCAGCCCCCCGCCCAACCGGGCATCCAATGCCGCGATGCCCGTGGACGCCAGCACCGTGGGATCGGCCGGCGAAGGCGTGTCGGGAAGGGCGGTCGTGAGCGTCCGATCGAGCTGCCGGGCGCGGAGAAGCGTTTCGAGGTCGGCGCGAGCCAGAGAAGCCATACGACTTTCGCTATTTATTCGCCTTGACGCCGCACTATAGCGCGGTCCCGGACGAGGGTCAAGCCTGGACGGACGCTCGCCGGCGCACGGCCCTCCGCTCCGTCAGATTGGTCACAGGAGTAAGATAAGATACCGACCGCTCGAACGAGCCAGGCACGATCGGGCTAACGCGTTTATCTACCATTACTTAGAACGGATCCGAGACGCGCTTGGCCGATACCAGCCCTCCCGCCACTCCCGCCGATCACGTCGCTCCGGCCCCGTCGCTCGGTTCCCGCGCCATGCGGCGGACGCTCGCCGCGTTCAACTATCGCGACTTCCGCGTGCAGTGGTTCGGCGCGTGCACCTCGAGCATCGGCACGTGGACGCAGTCGACGGCGCAGAACTGGCTGGTGCTCTCGATCACCGGCTCGGCGTTCTTCCTCGGCCTCGACGCCTTTCTCCAGCAGCTGCCGATCATGCTGTTCACGCTGATCGGCGGCGTGCTGGCCGATCGGCGCGATCGCCGGCAGACGCTGCTCACCTCGCAGTACATCCAGATGACGACGGCGGCCATTCTGAGCGCGCTCGTCTTTTCCGGCGTGGTCCACATCTGGCAGATCCTGGTGCTGTCGTTCATGACCGGGCTCGCGCAGGCGTTCGGCGGCCCGGCGTACCAGTCGCTCATCCCGTCGCTCGTGGACAAGAAAGATCTGCCGAACGCGGTCGCGTTGAATTCGATCCAGTTCAACATCGCGCGCGTGATCGGCCCGCTCGTCTTCGGCGCGACGCTGGCCGTCGGCGCCCGCATCGGCTTCAGCGATCCGCAGGCGATGGCGCTCTGTTTCGCGCTGAACTCGGCGTCGTTTCTCGTGGTGATCTACGCGCTGCTGTCGCTGCGCGTGAAGCACATTCCCCCGGCCGAAGTGCGCAGCATGCGGGACGAGCTCCAGATCGGCCTGAGCTACGTCCGCGATCGCAGCAGCCTGGTTGCGCTCATCGTGCTCGCGGCGACGACGACGTTTCTCGGCTTTGCCGTGCTCACGTTCCTGCCGCTCTTCGCGCAGCAGGTCTTCCACGAGGGCGCCGGCACCTACAGCCGGCTGCTGGCGTTTTCCGGGGCGGGCTCGGTCGTCGGCGCGCTCATCGTCGCCTGGCTCGGCAAGTTTCCGCGCATGGGGCTCACGGCGCTGCTCGTCCAGGCGCTGTACGGCCTGTTCATCCTGGCCTTCGCGATGTCGCGCCTCCTCTGGCTGAGCAACATCCTGCTCTTCCTGACCGGCGCGGCGCTCATGGTGGTCTTCTCCACCGTCACGTCCCTCATTCAGCTCATCGCGCCCAACGAGATGCGCGGCCGCGTGATGAGCATCTACATGGTCGCCTTCCGCGGCGGCATGCCTCTCGGCAGCCTCGTGAGCGGCTATCTGGCGACGCTCATCGGGGCGCCCACGGTGATCGGGATCAACGGCGTGCTGCTCGTGCTCGTCGCCGTCTATTTCCTCGTCCGCAGCCACGGCGTCCGTGAAGCCTGATCGCCACTGTTCGCGAGTGGCGCGGCCGCCACAGCGTTGTTACACGGTCGAACTAGCATTCCGAGGCGATGTTCAACGTCCTGTTCCTGTGCACCGGCAATTCGGCGCGGTCGATCATGGCCGAGGCGCTGCTGAACCACCCGACGATCGGCGGCGGCCGCTTCACGGCGTTCAGCGCCGGCAGCCATCCGCGGGGCGACGTGCATCCGCTCGCGCGTGAGACGCTCGAGGCGCAGCACGTCTCGACGGCCGGCCTGCGCAGCAAGAGCTGGGACGAGTTCGCGCGGCCGGGCGCGCCGCCGCTCCATTTCGTCTTCACGGTGTGCGACCGGGCCGCGGCTGAAATCTGTCCGGTCTGGCCGGGCCAGCCGATGACGGCGCACTGGGGCGTCCCCGATCCGGCGGCCGCCGCCGGCAGCGACGACGCGGTGCGCCGCGTGTTTCGCGAGGCGTGTCTCACCTTGCGCCGGCGCCTCGAGCTGTTTGCCGCGCTGCCGCTCGACAAGCTGTCCGGTCTCGCCCTCCAGGAGCGGCTGGGCGAGATTGGGAAGGCCTGAGGGGCCGGGCTACGCCCGCCCCGGCCGGTACAGCTTCACTTCGGCGCGCTCGAGCGTGATCAGGCCGTCGCCCACCATCTTCTCCAGGTCCGGCAGAAAGGCCTCGATCCGCTCCCGGGTGTCGATGATCTCGACGATGATCGGCAGGTCCTGAGACAAGGCGAGGAGCTTGCTGGTGTGGATGCGGCTGTGCGCGCCGAACCCCATGAAGCCTTTGAGCACGGTCGCGCCCGCCAGGCCGCGCGTGCGTGCCTCGAGCACGATCGCCTCATAGAGCGGCCGGCCGTTCCAGTGGTCGGCCTCGCCGATGAAGATTCGAAGCAGCTGGCCTTCAGTTGGTAGCGACATAGCCCACCCACAGCGCCATCAGGCCCACCAGCACCTGGCCTCCGACGTTGAACGCCGCCCACCCGAACTGGCCGTCCCGCAGCAGCTCCACGGTTTCGAAGGCGAACGTCGAGAACGTGGTGAAGGCGCCGAGCACACCGACCAGCAGGAAGCTGCGCGTCACGGGCTGGAACACGAACCGGTGGTCGGCGAGCCCGGCGAGGAGGCCGAACACAAGGCAGCCCGCCACGTTCACCGCGAAGGTGCCCACGGGAAACAGCGTCGGAACCAGTCGATACATGGCAACGGCCACCGTGTATCGGGCGAGGGCGCCCAGCGCCCCGCCGAGCGCGACGGCGAGAAGAATCATCGAACGCCCGCGAGTTTATACCAGGCGGGCGCGCATTAGAATTGAAGCGCCGATGCTCCCGCGCATCCTCATCGTCGAAGACGACCCTGACATCGCCTCCCTCGTGGGGCGGTATCTCGAGAAAGCCGGGTTCGCGGTCGCGATCCAGTCGTCGGGGCGCGCGGCGCTCGATGTGATCCGGACGGACCGTCCGGACCTCGTGGTGCTCGATCTCATGCTGCCGCACATGGACGGCCTCGACGTCTGCCGCACGCTCCGGGCGAAGGACGAGACCGTCGACCTGCCGATCATCATGCTGACGGCCCGCGCCGAGGAGGCCGAGCGGATTGCCGGCCTCGAGATCGGCGCCGACGACTACCTCGCCAAGCCCTTCAGTCCGAACGAGCTCGTCGCGCGCGTGCGCGCCTTGCTGCGCCGCGCCCGCCAGGCGGCGCCGCCGCCGAATCGGCCGATCGCATACGCGGGCATCGTGCTCGACCCGGCCCGGCACGTCGTCACGCTCGGCGGCGAGCCGGTCACGCTCACGGCCAAGGAATTTCTCCTGCTCCAGTACCTGCTGCAGCACCGCGGCCGGGTGCTGTCGCGCGACGCCCTGCTCACCGACGTCTGGGGCTACCGCTACACCGGCGGCACGCGCACCGTCGACGTGCACGTGCGGCGCCTGCGGGAGAAGCTGCCGCCGCTCGTCCAGGCGCTCGTCACCGTGAAGCAGTTCGGCTACAAGCTCGTCGAGCCGGCCTCCCCCGCATGAGGGCACGCATCTTCGCCGCGGCGCTGGCCTCCGCGGTGGTCGCGCTCGCGGCCGGCACGCTGCTCGCCCGGTCCTTCATGTCGCCGGTCGCGGCGGCCGCCGCCATCGCCGTCGCACTGGGCGGCGCCGCCGGCATTGCCCGCCTGCTCAGCGTGAGCCTCGGGGCGCGCGTCGCCGGCATGCTGGACGTCGCGCGCCGCTCTCGCGTCGGGAGTGTCGACGGGCCGGCGACTCCATCGAGCTACGGCGACGACGAGCTCGGCGTCGTGGCCCACGCCTTCGATGAGGCGCTCCAGGCCTCGCGACGCCGCCTCGCCGACCTGGCGCGCGACCGCACGCGGATGGAAGCCATTCTGTCGGGCATGATCGAGGGCGTGCTGGTCGTCGACTCCCAGGGCCGCGTCCAGCTGCTGAACGCCGCGGCGCGCCAGATGCTGCGCGTCGACGATGTCATGCTCGGCCGTCCGTATCTGGAAGCCATCCGCCATCCGGGGATCGCCGCCGTCGTGGGCGCCGCGCTCGCCGGCCAGGCCCCCGAGGGCCTGCAGTTCTCGCCGCCGCACGATCAGTCGCGCACCATCGTGGCCCGCGCCGCGCCGGCCGCGAGCGGCAGCGCCGCGGGCGCGGTGCTGGTCCTGCACGACATCACCGACCTGCGGCGCGCGGATCAAATTCGCCGCGACTTCGTCGCCAACGTCTCGCACGAGCTGCGAACGCCGCTCACCGCCATCCTCGGCTACGTCGAGGCGCTCTCCGAGGGCGACACGTCGCTCGAAGAGCGCCAGCGCTTCCTCGACATCGTCAAACGCCACGCCTTGCGCATGGAGCGCCTGGTCAAGGACCTCCTGCGCCTGGCTCGGCTCGATGCCGGCCAGGAAACGCTCGAGATCACGGAATGCGACACGGTGGGGCTGATCCAGTCCGTGGTGGGCGACCTCTCGCCCGCGCTGAACGCCCGCAGTCAGCGGGCCGACGTGAGGGTCGAGCCGACGGCGGCGACGCTCCAGGGCGACCCGGCGAAGCTGCACGACGCCCTGCGCAATCTCGTCGCAAATGCGTCCACGTACTCGCCCGAGCACTCGACGATCGGCATCACGGCGGAGGCCGTGGACGGCCGCATCGTCCTGTCGGTGACCGACCAGGGCCCCGGGATTCCCGACGAGGACCTGTCGCGGGTCTTCGAGCGCTTCTACCGCGTGGACAAGTCTCGGGCGCGGGATCCCGGCGGCACCGGGCTCGGGCTGGCGATCGTCAAGCACATCGTCGAACTGCACGGCGGCGCCGTCCGCGCCGACAATCGGAAGGAAGGCGGCGCGCGCTTCACGATCGAGCTCGGCGCGCGGCGGGATCAGTAGCTCGGAATCCGGAATCGTGATGCTCACCAACACTGAAACGCTCGCGATCGTCCTCGGCGGAGGGCAGGGCAGCCGGCTCTTTCCGCTCACCCAGCACCGGTCGAAGCCGGCCGTTCCCATCGGCGGCAAGTACCGACTCGTCGACATCCCGGTCAGCAACTGCCTGCACGCCGACATCCGCCGGATCCTCGTGCTCACGCAGTTCAACTCGGCGTCGCTCAACCGCCATGTCTCCCAGACCTATCGGATGGATCTCTTCACGAACGGCTTCGTCGAGATCCTCGCGGCCGAGCAGACCCCCGACAACCCGAACTGGTTCCAGGGCACGGCCGACGCGGTGCGCCAGGCGATGCGGCATTTCGTGCGCTACGAAGCCGAGTACTATCTGATCCTCGCGGGCGATCAGCTGTACCGCATGGACTACGGCGATCTGATCGAGGCGCACGTCGACCGGCGGAGCGACATCACGGTGGCGGCGCAGCCCGTCACGGCCGGGGACGCGACGGCCATGGGCATCTTCCGGTTCGATCGCACTGGCCGCATCGTCGCGTTCGAGGAGAAGCCGAATGCCGCGCGGCTCGCCGAGATCGGGCAGAGCATTCCGGCCGGCGCGCCCCTCGCGGGCCACGACACCGAGAAGCCGTTCGTCGCGTCGATGGGGATCTACGTGTTCTCGCGCGACATGCTCATCGACACGCTCGAGCGTCAGGCGGGCGTCGATTTCGGACGCGAGATCATTCCGGCGGCGCTCGAGTGCTGCCACGTGGACGCCTATCTCTTCCGCGGCTACTGGGCCGACGTCGGCACCGTGACGTCGTTCTACGACGCGAACATCGCGCTCACGCGCGCCGACGCGCCGTTCAGGTTCTACGACGAACGCCGCCCGATCTTCACGCATCCGCGATTTCTGCCCGGCTCGCGCCTGGCCGACTGCACGGTCAGGAACGCCATCGTCGCGGAGGGCTGCAATCTGGAGCGCTCGATCGTGGCCGACTCGGTGATCGGCATCCGTACCGACGTGCAGCCGGGCACGGACATCCAGCGCTCGGTGCTGCTCGGGGCCGACTTTTACGAATCGGACGACGACGCTCCGGCCCGCGGCGCGCGGCCGCGGCTCGGCATCGGCCGCAATGTCGTGCTCGACCGCGTGATCGTGGACAAGAATGCGCGCATTGGCGACGGGGCGAAGCTCGTGAACGCGAAGGGCGTCGACCAGGCCGACGGCGACGGCTACTACATCCGCAACGGGGTGATCATCGTGCCGAAAGACGGCACGATCGCCCCCGGCACGATCGTCTAGGCCCGCCACCCCGAGTGTTAACACACCCGTAACAGCCGCGTCATAACAAGATCACCCGCCACCCCTACGCTTGGCCATCCGGTTACGAAACCGGCCTAACGAGCGCAGGGAGGAACGATGAAGGCTTTCAGATGGATGGCGGCGGCCCTCTTGGCCGTGGTGATGGCGGCGCCAGCGGCCGCGCAGACCGATCAGGGGCGCTTGAGCGGCACCGTGCGGGACCAGAGCGGCGCGTTCGTCGCGGGCGCGACCGTGAGCGTGAAGAACGAGCGCACGGGCGAGTCGCGCAACGCCACGACCGATGCCCAGGGCTTCTTCGTCGTGGATAAGCTCAAGCCGTCCACCTATACGATTTCGGCGGTGAAGGACGGGTTCCAGCTCATCGAGTACAACGCCATGACGCTGGCCGTCGGCCAGGAGCTCGGCCTCGACTTCGAGCTTCGGCCCGCCGGTGTCCAGGAGGCCGTGACCGTCGTGGGCGCGGCGCCCGTCCTGGACATCAGCTCGGCCCGCATCGGCGCCAACGTGAGCCAGCGCGAAGTCGAGGAGCTGCCGGTGAACGGCCGCCAGATGTCGCAGCTGATGCTGCAGGCGCCCGGGTCGCAGAACGCCGGCACCGGCACGTGGCAGGAAATCCGCTTCTCGGGCCGCGCGGTCGAGCAGAACGCCATCCGCTACGACGGCATCGAGGGGTCGGCCATCATCGACGCCGCCCCGGGCAACCTGAACGGCGAGGTCCCCTCGCCCTTCAAGCTGCAGGCGAGCCTCGAGAACGTGCAGGAGTTCCGCGTCGAGTCCAGCAACTATCCGGCCGAGTACGGCACGGGCACGGGCGGCCAGGTGAGCGTCATCACCAAGTCGGGCGGCAACCTGTTCAACGGCTCGCTGTTCGAGTACTACCGCAACGACGGCCTCGATGCCCCGAACTACTTCGACTCGACGCGCAACAACGACGGCAGCGTGAAGGAGGAGCTGCCCAAGTCGAAGCTCGACCAGAACCAGTTCGGCTTCTCGATCGGCGGCCCGATCGTCACCAACAAGGCCTTCTTCTTCGGCAGCTATGAAGGCTACCGGCTGAACGCGGGCACCAACTCCATCGAAGCCGTGCCGAGCGACGCCGCCTGGGCCCAGGCCGTGCCGGCCATTGCGGCGCTGCGGCCGGGCTTTCTGGCGCCGGGCGCCATCATCCTTCCCGGCGCGTCGCCGAATCCACTACTTCGACATCGCGCAGCTGCAGGCGGTGCAGCAGGTACGCGAACACTCGCTCAGCGGGCGGGTGGACTTTCATTACAACGACAACTGGTCGTCCTACGTCCGCGTGTTCCACGACCAGGGCACGAGCGACCAGCTCGAAGGCGTGAGCGGCCGCAACGTCCATATCACCGACAATCCGACGAACGCGGTGGTCAACCTCCAGGGCATTCTCGGGAGCGGCGCCATCAACGAGTTCAAGTTCGGCTACAACTCGGCGCCGACCCAGATCATCGGCGAAGCGCCGGTCGCCAACGGCATCGACTTCGGGCTGCTCGCCATCAACCTGAGCGGCTCGATCGCGAACAACGGCATCCAGGGGCAGGGCGCCACCTCGGGCATCGTCGTCCCGGGCGGCCTCGTACGCGCCAACAGCGCCACCAACGGGCACGCGTCGCCCTACAAGCCCTACTCGCTGACGTTCGCCGACTCCTACAGCCGCGTCGCCGGCAGCCATCTGGCCAAAGTCGGCGCCGAAGTGCGGGCCATCCGCATGGAGACCGACCGGATCGGCGGCACGACCTACAGCTTCAGCAGCATCGACAACTTCCTGATCAACAACCCGTCGAACGTGCAGTACGTGGGCAACCTGAGCGACCCGAGCGTGTTCAACGACGGGGGCCTCGGGTCCGCGGCACACCGTGCAGAACTACTACGTGGCGT
This sequence comes from uncultured Acidobacteriota bacterium, assembly GCA_963837345.1. Lineage (GTDB taxonomy): Bacteria > Acidobacteriota > Vicinamibacteria > Vicinamibacterales > CAVVIG01 > CAWIMX01. The sequence goes on along the minus strand of CAWIMX010000002.1, from coordinate 436,065 downwards.
ACGCGCAGGACGAGTGGCGGGCTCGCGAGAACCTCACGCTGAACTACGGCCTGCGGTACGACTACTACACCGTGCTCCGGGAGCGCGACGACCACATCGTCAAGTTCAACATCGACACGGGCGTGATCGATCCGCCGACGACGCCCGAGTACACGTCGCATCAGAACGTCCAGCCCCGCCTGTCGGCCACCTACAGCGCCCCGTCGCACACCGTGCTGCGCGGCGGCTTCGGGATCTTCGTCGGGACCGGGCCAGACCGAGGACCAGATCCAGCCGGTCGAGTCGGATGTGATCCGCACGACGCTGTCCAACGTGCACGTTCCCCGTGGACGTGAACGCGCTGCGCTCGAGCTTCGTCAGCAACCCCGACAACCGCTCGTTTCAGCCGCGCGCGTACGCGAACGACTACACGATTCCCGAGCGCATCTATCAGTACACCGCCTCGGTCCAGCAGGAGCTGCCGGGCCGGCTGGCGGCCACCGTCGCCTACGTGGGCAGCCAGGGCCGGAACCTGTTCCTTCGCAGCGTCGCGAACAACATCGTCGGCCTCTCGCAGCCCGACCCGACGAAGGCCGCGACGGTGATCCGCGAATTCTCCATCGTCAACGCCAACGGCAGCGTGTTGAACCCCTTCGCCGAAATCGACTACAAGACGAGCGGCGGCCACGACAGCTATAACGCGATGCAGCTCTCGCTGACGCGCCGATCGGCCAACGGCCTGGTGATGAACGCGCAGTACACGCTCGGCTACAGCAAGGGCAACACCGGCGGCTCGAACGAGGCCCAGACCAACGCATGCAACGCGCGGACGGTCGCCGAGTTCGACTGCGACAACGGCTACAACCTGTTCGACGTCCGGCACACGTTCAACCTGAGCGCCACTCTACACCGTGCCCGGCGAGGGCGCGCTCAAGGGCGGCTGGAGCTTCGGCGGCATCGTCAACGCGCGCAGCGGGCTGCCGGTCGATATCAAGATCGTCCGCAACGACGTCGTCTACAGTGGACGGGGCCGGCAACGTGTTCACCAGCCCCGCGGCCGACCGCGTCGCCGGTGATCAACACGCCGCGCGGCGGCAGCTCGCGCAACGTCCGCCGGCCGGATGTCGTCCCCGGCGTGGATCCGTTCCTCCACAGCGGAGGCCTGCTGTTCCTCAACCCGGCGGCGTTCGCGATTCCGGCGCCCGGGACGTTCGGCAACTACGAGCGCAACTCGCTGCACGGCCCGAGCGTGAAGCAGGTGGACCTGGTGATTGCCAAGCGGCTGAACGTCAGCAGCCGGCAGAATCTCGAGTTCCGCGCGGAAATTTTCAACATCTTCAACACGGCGAACTTCGCCAGCCCGGTCGGCACGCTGCCCGACGCCCTGCCGAGCGGCAGCGTGAACGACGCGAACAAGCTCCAGCCCGGTCAGCCCTACACGGCCGCCGCGGCGGGCTCGTTCGGCAAGATCACCGAGCACGCTCGGCCGGACGGTCGGCCTCGGCACGAGCCGGCAGGTGCAGTTCGCGGTGCGCCTGAACTTCTAGGCGCGACGAGCATACCGACGACAAGGGGCGCGATAAGGTGGTATACACCTGTCGCGCTCTTTTCTTTGGTTCCAAGGGTTCGATGATGATGCTGAAGGTGCTGGCGGCGGGCGCGGCCGTGGGGCTCCTGGGGCTCAACGTGGCGCTGGAGGGCCAGCGGGCGGCGCCTGTGGCCGTCAAGCGGGCGATCGCGCACCGCGGGGCATCAGGCTACGCGCCCGAGCACTCCCTCGCGGCCTACCGGCTCGCCATCGACCAGGGCGCCGACTTCGTCGAGCAGGACCTGGGCGTCACCAAGGACGGCATCCTGGTGTGCCTGCACGACGACACGCTCGAGCGCACGTCGAACGTGGCGGACGTCTATCCCGATCGGCCGTCCGACCTCCGATCGCGCGCGCCCGGGCCGCACTGGCTTGCCAACGACTTCACGCTCGACGAGATCCGGCGGCTCGACATGGGCGCCTGGTTCGACCGGCGTTTCGCCGGATCGCGGGTCGTGACCTGGGATGAAGCCGTGGATCTGGTCCACGGCAAGGCCGGCCTGTATCCGGAGCTGAAGTCGCCTCCACTCTACACGTCGCGCGGCATCGATATGGAGCGGCTCTTCGTCGAGTCGGTCCGCCGGCACGGCCTCGACACGCCGACGTCGCTGAAGACCACGCCGGTCATCATCCAGTCCTTCGACGAGGCGACGATTCGCCGGGTCGCGGCCGACCTGCCGACCATCCCGCGCGTGTTCCTCACCTCGAACGACGAGGACGTCACCGAGGCGCGGCTCCGCGAGCTGTCGTCGTTCGCGAGCGGCATCGCGCCGGACAAGAGCGTGATCGCCCGCCATCCCGACATGGTGGCCCGCGCGCACGGGTTCGGCCTCACCGTCACCTCGTGGACGTTCCGCGCCGACGAACACGCGGGCTTCGCCTCCGTGAAGGACGAGATGGCGCACTACCTGTACGACCTCGGGATCGACGCGCTCTTCACCAACAACCCCGACCAGTTCCCTCGGCGATGAACATCCCTCTCCGGGGAGTGAGTCGAGACTTCCCGATCGTCGCGCGCGTCGTTGGGGCAGGGCCGATGCCCACATGCGGCGGCGACGCCGGCGTTTACGCGATGTGGGACATGCGGCGGGTCGCGAAGCGGGCAGCGAGCGAGCAGGCGAACACGATGCCGACGAGCACGAGCGCGCCGGCCCACGCCTGGCGGTGCCAGTCCTCGTAGGGCGAGATGGCGTAGTAGAAGACCTGGACGGTGAGCGACGCGATCGGCTGGAAGATGTTCGTGTTGAAGTAGGGGTTGTTGAACGACGTGAAGAGCAGCGGCGCCGTCTCGCCGGCGATGCGCGCCAGCGCCAGCACGATGCCGGTGACGATCCCGGGCAGGGCCGCCGGCAGCACCACCGTGAACACGGCCCGCGCGCGCGTCGCGCCGAGCGCCAGCGCGCCCTCGCGCATCGTCGACGGCACGAGCCGCAGCAGTTCCTCGGTCGTCCGCGCGATGATCGGGATCATCATGATGCCGAGCGCCAGCCCGCCGGCCAGCGCGCTGAACTGCCTGAACGGCAGCACGGCCACGCCGTAGGCGAACACGCCGATCACGATCGACGGCACGCCGTTCAGCGTGTCGGCGGCGAACCGCACGAGCGACGCGAACCGCGTCCCGGCGTACTCCGCCGTGTAGACGCCGCTCAGCACGCCGATCGGCACGGCCAGCGCGGCGCCGATCCCCGTCAGCATCAGCGTGCCGACGATGGCGTTGGCCATTCCGCCGCCGAGCTCGCCGACCGGCGCGGGCATGCGAATGAAGAAGTCGAGGTTGAGCGCACCGACGCCCCGCACGACGACGAAGAACAGGACCGCGGCGAGCGGCACCAGGGCGAGCAGCACCGACAGGCCGCAGAACGCGACGAACGCCGTCGACAGCGCCTTGCGCCAGCGCGTCCGGGTCATGCCGCGCTCTCCGACGCGGGCACGACGGCGGTCGCGGCCGCCGGAGCCTGCCGCTCGCTCCGCGCCATGCTCCAGATGAGCAGCCGCGACAGCGAGTTGACGATCAGCGTGATGATGAAGAGCACGAGGCCGATCTCGATGAGCGCGTTGAGATAGAGATCTCCGACGGCCTCGGTGAACTCGTTGGCGATCACGGCCGCCATCGTGTACTGCGGCGCGAAGAGCGACGCCGCGACCTGCGGGGTGTTCCCGATCACCATCGTCACGGCCATCGTCTCGCCGAGCGCGCGGCCGAAGCCGAGCATCACGGCGCCGACGATGCCGGTGCGCGCGTAGAACAGGGCCGCGCGAATCGCCTCGAAGCGCGTGGCGCCGAGCGCGTAGGCGCCCTCGCGCTGCGCGCGCGGCACCGAGCGAAGCACCTCACGGGCCACCGAGGAGGTGAACGGCACGACCATCACCGCCAGGATCACGCCGGCCGCAAGCATGCCGACGCCGAGCGGCGGGCCGCTGAAGAGCGGCGTCGCGCGCAGCCAGCCCGGCGTCGCCACCTCGAGCTGGCGCACGAGCGGCACCAGCACGAAGATCCCCCAGAGGCCGTAGACGATCGACGGCATGGCGGCCAGGAGCTCGGTGAGGAAGACGAGCGGCTGCTGCAGGCGCGCAGGGCACAGTTCCGAGATGAACACGGCGATGCCGATCGCCACGGGCGTGGACAGGGCGAGCGCGAGGATCGACGAGTACAGCGTGCCCCAGATGAACGGCAGCGCGCCGAACTGGCCGGCGACCGGATCCCAGGTCGTGGTCCGCCAGAACGCCAGGCCGAACTCGCGAATCGACAGCCACGACTGCCGCGTCAGCGCGAAGCCGATCGCGGCGACGATGAGCACGAGGACGAGCGCGAAGGCGCCCGTCCCCACTCTGAACCACGTGTCGTCGAACCGCGATCGTGCGGCCATGAAATCCGTCGCCCACTCTACCCGATCTGGATCGTGCCGAGCGCCTGCATCTCCTGCTGCACGACGGCGTCCGGCAGCGGCGCGTAGCCGAGATCGGCGCAGTATTGCTGGCCGTCGGTGAGCGCCCACTTCATGAAGTCGACCATGGCCGCCGCCCTCGGCTTGTCCGTGGGGCTCTGGTAGTAGAGCATCCAGGTGAACGACGAGATGGGGTACGCGCCCGCCCCCTCGGCGTTGGTGATCGACACGCGGAAGTCGGCCGGCATGCTCGCCGCCGCGCCCGCGGCGGCGGCCGTCACCGATTCGGTCGAAGCCTCCACGAACTCGCCCGCCGTGTTCTGCACCGATCCGTAGCTGATGTGGTTCTGCAGCGCGTAGATCAGCTCGACGTAGCCGATCGAGCCGGGCGTCTGCGACACGAGACCCGACACGCCCTCGTTGCCCTTGCCGCCGACGCCGGCCGGCCAGTTCACCGAGCTGTTGACGCCGACCTTCGTCTTCCACTCGTCCGACACCTTCGAGAGGTAGTCCACCCAGATGTAGGTGGTGCCCGAGCCGTCCGAGCGGTGGACGACGGTGATGTCGGTGGCCGGCAGCGTGACGCCGGCGTTGAGCGCGGTGATCGCCGGGTCGTTCCATTTCGTGATCTTGCCGAGGTAGATGTCGGCGAGCACCGGCCCGGTGAACTTCAGCTCGGCGGTCACGCCCGGGATGTTGTAGACGGGGACGACGGCGCCGAGCACCGTCGGGAAGTGCAGGATCGTGCCGGGCGTCGCGGCGAGCTGCTCGTCGGTCATCGGGCATGTCGGACGCGCCGAAGAACACCGTCTGTGCCGTGATCTGCTGGACGCCGGCGCCCGAGCCCACCGACTGGTAGTTCACCTTCACGTTCGGATGCAGCTTGTTGTACTCGGCGAACCACTTCGAATAGATCGGGTTCGGGAACGTCGCGCCGGCGCCGTTGATCTGCAGATCCTGCCCGGCCGGCGCCGCCGCGCCGTCGGGCTGGGCGCGCCGCCGCCGCAACCCGCCGCGAGCGCCGCGGCAGCCAGGACGCCGCGACCGCGCCGCGTGTGATCGATGCTCATCGAAACCGTCCTCCTAGAAATTGATCAACCCGTGCACCGCCATCGCGCCGCTGGTCGGTCGGCGCCGGCGTGACGCCTGGTGAAACGTCTGCCCGTCGTAGTCGACCATGAACGCCGACGACACGCCGCCCTGCATCGGGAACCAGTACGCGAGCCCGACGATCGTCGCGCGTACGCGTCGGCGTCGAAACCGGTGTCGGGGGTGAGGTGGTCGTAGCGCAGCAGCGCCTCCCATCCCGACGGCGACCGCGGCGTCGCCCAGATCGAGTAGCCGCGCCCGTCGGTTTCCGGCAGGATCGGCAGCCCGCGATCGGTGGTGGCCAGATATTCGAAGCCCGCGTTCAGGCGCGGATGCTCGAACGTCACGCTGCCGATGAAGCGGCGCCGCGGGCCGTGCTGCACGTAGGCGTCGGCGTCGTAGAAAGCCGTGGCGCGCACGCCGTGCAGCGTCGGCGCCGCGCTGTGGGCGAAGGGACGCACGGCTGCCGCGAATCATCAGCGCCTTCTCGTTGTTCGACCTCCGCCTTGTTGTAGTTTTCGCCGTTGTAGACGCCGGCGTGGACGTCGCCCCAGTCGTCGGGCAGCGTGTAGTGGAACGAGGCGCCGGCGTCGGCCGACGCGAAGTAGCCCTCGCGCTCGGCGAACATGGTGCCCTGGAAGCGGTAGCGGTAGATGCCCTCCTCGTAGTCGAGCCAGGGCGTCTGCTGGATCCCCAGCCGCACCCACGAGCCCTTGGGCATCCAGTCGTCGAGATTCACCTGCGCGAAGGCGTACTTCAGTCGAAAGACCAGGCTGCCGTTGAGCGACGTGCCGGCGCCGGTCTCGCGGGCGACGTCCGGCGTGATGCGAAACGCCACCAGGTGCGACAAGCGTGCCCGTGATGTTGATATAGCTTCGGCTCACGTTGAAGGCGCTCGTGTGGATCACATTTCCGTCGGCGTCGGTCGCGGTCGGCGAGTCGACGTACGTGTAGTCGGCATAGATCGTCGCGCCGATGCGAACCGACGGCGTGTCGTCGTCGGGCGGCTGCTGAGCCGCCGCCCTACCGCCCAGAACGCCGGAGCAGATCCCCACCCACACCGCCAGGCTGTGAACGAACTGCGAGCCGAATCGCGCGCAACGCATCCTCCTCCTTGTGGCACCGCCACTCGACACCACGAGAAGGAGTGTGCCTTGACGCTAGACCGCGCGTGTATCGTGCGTACTTCTCGCGCGTTACAACTTTGTTAAATCGCGACGAGGTGGGTTGTCCGCCCTACTGCATGACGCCCATGAAGACGAGCACCAGCTCCAGAATCAGGATCAGCACGATCGTGCCTTCGAGAAACTGGCCCCGCGACGTCGAGGCCTGCTCCACGGTGAAGCGGTTGATGTCGCCGAGCGCCTGGAGCTTCTCCCGGACGTTCGCCTTCCAGCGCTCCAGCCCGAGGCGTTCGGCGACGAGCCCGAACAGCCGCGCGGCATAGACGTCGCCGATGAACTTCAACGCGTTCTCCGACCGATCGCTCAATTCGTTGATGTCGATGAGCAGCGTCTGGCCCTGGCGGGCGGCGCGCGCGTAGCGGCTGCCCGCCCACGACTCCCACCACCGCGGGCGCTGCAAATGGGCATAGATGTCGGCCAGCTCGCTGTCGAGCCGCTGGTCGTAGTACCGGAACTCGAGGAGCTGCGAGTTGGCGAACTCCATGATCTCGAGGGCCGCAGCGGCGCCCGCCACCGTGTCGTACACGAACGCCGCGTTCCACGTGGGCACGATGAGATCGTCGGAGAGGTACGAAGATCCGGTGCGCCAGGATCCGCCCCTGCTCCTCGTCGCTCAAGGCCTGCCGCTCGCCGCGCAGCATCAGCGCGATTTCCGCGCCCCGATCGCGGGCGAGCTCGGTGGCCGTGCGCGGCTGATCGAGCTCGTGCACGCCGAAGACGACGTAGTCTTCGCTGAGGGGGGTCTGGTGGATGCCGCTCAGTGCCGGCCGAAGCCGCTCGGTGAGCGCCCGACAGGCCTGCTCGGCGTCCCGTTCCAGATCCTCGTTTTCGATGAGCGACTGCGCCGCCTGCACGAGATCGATCCAGTCGCCGGCGAAGGGTCGCGCCAGCCGCACCGACACGACGCCGTAGTCGAACACGCGGAACCGGACGCTGAACCCTTCCAGCTCGGGCAGCCCGATCGCGGCGCCGTCGAACGAGAGCGGCGGCTTCTGGTACTGCACGTAGGAGGGCGTGGCCGGCTTCGGCGCGAGCCGCGCGGGCTCGGTGGGCGCCGCCACGAGGCCGGGCACGGCGGGAAGGTCGATCGTTTCGGCAACGTCGAACAGAAAGAAAGCGTAGAGGTGGCCGACGCGAATCTGCGGCATCGACGGGCAGACATTACGTTACACCAGGCCCGGGCGGGACGATGGCGTCACGCGGCCCAGGAGCCGTTGCGATAGAGCGTGAGCGCCACGTCCACGTTCGCGCGCAGCGCGGCGGCGATGGCCGGCCATCTCTTCTCCGACCGCAGCAGCGTCTTCCAGGAGTACAGGTGCTTGGGCTTGTGGAAGTCGCTGTTGGCGACGTAGGGATAGTGCTTCAGGCTCGTCACCGAGAACAGGTCGTCCCGGTTGGCCGCCTCCCATACGTCGACCAGGTCGACGAGCTTCTTCCGGTGATCCCACAGGTAACAGGTCGAGATCTCGACGCGTCGAGTCGTCCGGTGATGCGGATGGCACGCGATGCTGAAGGCGCCCTGATCGCGGATGGCGCGCAGGATGTCTTCCGCCGGCTGATCGGCGCTCACCCATGCCTTGATGTCGAGCGCGACGATGTGGGCGTTCTTGCGGCTGCGAAAGTGGTTCTGGGTGATTTCGGCGCCCGGGATCACGAGCAGGCCATATTTCCGACGCGCCCGCTCGGCCTCGCGATGGATCTCGTCCAGATACCCCGGAAAGCGCTCCGCCGTCACGGAGAACTGCCGGAAGCCGAGCGACGCCATCCGACCTGCCCGGGCGATCAGATCGCGCTCCATCAGAATGTGATCCGTGATGGCGATCACGTCGAACCGTCCGGTCTGGCCGTACAGGTCGACCACTTCGCGGATCGACAGGCGGCCGTCGCTCCAGCGGGTGTGCACGTGGAAGTCGCAGAGCAGGAACGGTTCGTAGCCAGGCACGTCAGATCCTCACATCCTGATGGTCGTGGTCGGCCGGCCGGTGCCGGAGAATCTCCGACCAGAAGTTGCGCACGTAGAGCGCGAACACTGCCCCCTTGCCCATCGCGCGGTAGCGGCGCGCCGAGGTCCAGAGCCAGCAGTCGCGCTCCACGTTCACGAGGCCGATGCCCGTGAGCCGCCGTCCGAGATTCGTGTCTTCGCCGTGAAATTCGATCGAGCGGTCGAAGCCGCCGATGCGCGCGAGGGCCCTGCGCGAAACCGCGAAGTTCCCGCCGTAGAAGATGGCCCCGACCTGCAGCAGGTGGTGCACGAGGAAGTGCGTCGGCGGCGCCACCAGAACGTCATAGCCGCGGACGATCGCGCGGCCCAGCAGGTCCCAGTCGTAGAAGCGGTAGGGGCCGGTCAGGCCGACGAGCGCCGGGCGCTCCAGGAAGTGCCGTTCGACCCGCTCGAGCCAGAAGATCGGCGGCCGGCAGTCGGCGTCCACGTACGCGAGGATGTCGCCGCGCGCCGCGAGCCGTCCGGTCTCCCGCGCGACCACGAGTCCCTTGACGGGCTCGTCCACGACGCGCACGCCCCTGACGGCCCGCGCCACGTCGCCCGTGCGGTCGGTGCTGGCGTTGTCGACGACCAGTACTTCGTCGGGAGGGCGCGTCTGCGCCAGGATCGCATGGAGACAGGCTGGGAGGAGCGCCTCTTCGTTGTAGGCGCACACGACCACGCTCACCGTGGGCCGCCCGCTCACCGCCGTCGTGCGCGGTCCTCCATCGGCCCCACCATAGCGGGCCGATGTAACAGCGAAGTGGCGGCCGGATCAATTCGACGCGTCGGCCCGGAGCGCGCCGGCTAGTGCGACGTCTTGTCGAGGGGCTCGAGCGTGATGAACCAGCTCTCGCAGTCGGTTCGCGATCCGCCCGCCAGGGCGACCGTGAACACCAGATTGAGCTCGGGAATCTCCCACCGCTGGCTGGCGCGGTTGTTCAGCTTGAGCACCTGGTACGGCTTGAGGAGGTTCTCGGGCGAGCTGTGGTCGCGGTGCTCCTCCTGGACGCCCTTGAAGATCGCGAATTCGCGGCGCGGACCCAGGTGCACTTCAAAGAGGCCGACGCCGTTCACGATGTGATCGTAGACCCGCTCGGCGTAGCGTCCATCCGGCTCGAAACAGGACTGCCAGCTGCCTTCCAGGATCACGCGCGGGTCGTGCGAAAAGGGCGTGAACTGCGCGGACGCGGGCCGCGCGGCGACGAGGCCGACAACGGCCAGCACGAGCGCCAGGCGCGGCATGCCGGCAGAATATCACCGATTGGAAACCCGTGGTTAACAGCAGCTTAACCGACATTTAACAGGATCGAGACAGCGATGAAATGCCCCACCCGTACTGTCGAAGTCGGTCATGGTCCGCCCCCGCATCCTCATCGTCGAAGACGAGCTGGACATCGCCGGCTTGATCAAGCACACGCTCGAACGGCACGCGGAAGCCGAGGCCGAGATTGCCGGAAGCGGCGACCTGGCGCTCAAGGCCATCGGCGATCGCCCGCCGGATCTCGTGATCCTCGACCTGAACCTGCCCGTTCTGAACGGTCTCGAGGTCTGCCGGCTCCTCCGCTCGCGCAACGACTCCAAGCACCTGCCGATCATCATGCTGACGGCCCGGACCACGGAAGACGATCGCGTGAGCGGCCTGGACCTGGGCGCCGACGACTACATCACGAAGCCGTTCAGCCCGCGCGAGCTGACGGCGCGCGTGCGGGCCGTGCTCCGCCGCAACGGCAGCTTCGCCGAGCGCCCTGCCGCCGCCTACAAGGGCTCGCACCTGGTGGCGGATTTCGACGCGGTCTCGGTGGCCGTGAACGGCGCGCCGATCCGGCTCACCCGCCGCGAGTTCGAGCTGCTCCGCTATCTCGTGCAGAACAAGAATCGCGTGGTCTCGCGCGATCGGCTGCTCGAGCGCGTCTGGGGCTACGAACGGCTGGTCGAGACGCGATCGGTGGACGTGCACGTCGGGCGCCTGCGCGGCAAGCTGGGCGAGGCCGGCCGCCAGATCGAGACCGTCGTCGGGCTCGGCTACCGCTTCATCGACTGAAATAGCGTCGGCCCCGCGTCTCCTCCGCGCTAGAGTTGAGCTGGCGCGCGAGGCGCGCGAGGAGGACGTCCGATGGCCGACAAGGTCCAGACCTACAAGAACCACCCGCGGCTGTTTCCCCCCTTTCACCTGTTCGTGGCTCCCGTCTTGCTCATCAACTTCATCGTGACCCTCGTCGGGGTCTGGCGCGCACCCGGCCGGGGCACGCTCTGGACCATGGTCGTGGCGCTGGCGCTGCTGATGCTCGGCTTCGTCGCGCGCGCCATGGCGCTCACAGTGCAGGATCGGGTGATCCGACTCGAAATGCGACTCAGAATGAAGGAACTGCTCGCGGCGGACCTGCTGAGCCGGACCGCGGCGCTCACGCCGAAGCAGCTCGTCGCGCTCCGATTCGCGAGCGATGCGGAGCTGCCCCAGCTCGTGGTCGACGTGCTGGCCGGCAAGCTCTCGAGCCAGAAAGAGATCAAGCTGCAGGTCAGGCAGTGGGAGGCCGATCATTTACGGGCGTGAACATGGGTTCTGGGAACTGACGCGGCAGGGGGCTGGGCGGCTTCGCCGCAGGGGGCTGGGCGGCGCTTCGCCGCAGGGGGCTCGGCGGCTTCGCCGCAGGGGGCTGGGCCGCTTCGCCGCAGGGGGCTCGGCGGCTTCGCCGCAGGGGGCTCGGCCCCTTCGCCGCAAGGGGCTGGACCGCTTCGCCGTAGGGGGCTGGACCGCTTCGCCGTAGGGGGCTGGACCGCTTCGCCGTAGGGGGCTGGGCGGCTTCGCCGCAGGGGGCTCGGCGGCTTCGCCGCAGGGGGATGGGGAGCTTCGCCGCAGGGGGCTGGGCCGCTTCGCCGTAGGGGGCTGGGCCGCTTCGCCGTAGGGGGCTCGGCGGCTTCGCCGCAGGGGGCTCGGCGGCTTCGCCGTAGGGGGCTGGGCCCCTTCGCCGCAGGGGGCTGGGCAGCTTCGCCGCAGGGGGCTCGGCGGCTTCGCCGTAGGGGGCTGGGCGGCTTCGCCGCAGGGGGCTGGGCCCCTTCGCCGCAGGGGGCTCGGCGGCTTCATCGCAGGGGGCTCGGCGGCTTCGCCGCAGGGGGCTCGGCGGCTTCGCCGCAGGGGGCTGGGCCGCTTCGCCGTAGGGGGCTGGGCGGCTTCGCCGCAGGGGGCTGGGCCGCTTCGCCGTAGGGGGCTGGGCGCCTTCGCCGCAGGGGGCTGGGCGGCTTCGCCGTAGGGGGCTGGGCGGCTTCGCCGCAGGGGGCTCGGCGGCTTCGCCGCAGGGGGCTGGGCCGCTTCGCCGCAGGGGGCTCGGCGGCTTCGCCGTAGGGGGCTGGGCCCCTTCGCCGCAGGGGGCTGGGCGGCTTCGCCGCAGGGGGCTCGGCGGCTTCGCCGTAGGGGGCTGGGCGGCTTCGCCGCAGGGGGCTCGGCGGCTTCGCGCAGGGGGCTGGGCGGCTTCGCCGTAGGGGGCTCGGCGGCTTCGCCGCAGGGGGCTGGGCCGCTTCGCCGTAGGGGGCTGGGCGCCTTCGCCGCAGGGGGCTCGGCGGCTTCGAGGCGGGGCGCGCAATCGCGCGGTCCGCTCTCGATTACTTGTATCTGCCCAGCGCGCCCTGGCGCTGATGGTAGCGCATCAAGCCCGTCGTCGCCCGGCGGGCAGCGCGCGCGAGATTCAGCAGCTGTCAAGCGACAGGGAAAACTGATCCCCTTCCGACATTAAAACTGATCCCCCTCTGATCGGTGTTTTCGTGTTCTTCATGGTCAGCGCGAGCCGGCGTCTGCGCCGGCGAGCGCCCGGAGAAACGTGCGAAGTGCACCAGGTGAATTGAGTCACGGTCAGCTGTCGTGACGTGAGCGGCCCAAGAGCCCAGCCTTCTTTTTCTGACGCAGCCGATAGCTTTCGCCTTGAATGAGCAGCGTGTGGCTGTGATGCAGCAGGCGATCGAGGATGGCGGCGGCCAGGACGTCATCGCCAAAGACGGCGCCCCACTGCGTGACCAGCTGATTGGTCGTGACGAGCAGGCTGCCACGCTCGTAGCGTCGGGCAACGAGCTGGAAAAACAGATGCGCGCTGCGTCGTTCGAATGGTAGATAGCCGAGCTCGTCGATGATCAGCAGCTTCGGCTTCGTGTAAAACATGAGGCGATCGGCGAGCTGGCCGTCGGTTTCCGCCTTGGAGAGCGCCGCGAGCAGCGCCGTCGCGCTCGTGAAGAGCACCGAGTGGCCGGCCTCGACGACGGCGCGGCCAATGGCAATAGCGAGATGCGTTTTGCCGACGCCGGGGGCGCCAAAGATCAGGACGTTTTCAGCCTGGGCGAGAAACCGCGCCGTCGCGAGCTCGCGGACGAGCCGCTGATCGACCGACGGCTGGAATTTAAAGTCGAAATCGTCCAGCGTTTTGACGGTCGGAAAGTGCGCGATCTTGAGGCCCATCGTCGTCCGCGTGCGCTGCTTCGCCTCGACCTCCTGCCGCAGCACGCCATCGAGGAAGTCGAGATACGTCGGCTCGGTCCGCGCGGCGTCATTGAGGACCGCATCGAGCCGCTCGGCGACATAGCGGAGGCGCAGCCGGGACAGCTGCTCGACGACCCGCGCGTGCACGACGACGCTCATTGGTCACCGCCCGCGACGATGGCGGCGTAATCGGCGAGATCGCGGCCGAGCACGGCCAGGCCGGGGGAGACGACGGCTGCCGGCTCGACGCGCCACAGGCCCGCGTAGTGCTGGGGATCCACGACGCGGGCAAAGGGCTCTGTCGATCGGGTATGGGTCGCGACTCGCTCGGTGCCATGGAAAATCTCCACGTGCGCGTCCGAGATGGCGACCTCGACGTGATCGCGCACGAGGCGATGCGGGACGCTATAGCGGACCGTGTCGACGTCGACGAAGGCATCCAGCGCGACGCGCCGACGTAGGCGCTGCGTGCGTCGCGGCGTGGCCCGGACGAGCAGCGGCCGGAGCTGCGCGCGCTCGTCCCGCTCGAAACGGAGGGCCGGCGCTTCGCGCGTGGTTCCGTGGCGGCGCTGATCGGCGACGACCATCCACGCGGCCAGGTGCTGCTCGAGCGCGGCGAAGGACTCGAAGGCTTGATCGGCGAGGCCGTTGCGTTTCACAAACTTGACGCCCGCTTCGGTCTTGCCTTTGGTCCGGGCCCGGTACGGCGCGCACGCGCGCGGCTGCACATCCCAGTCGCGGCAGAAGGTCAGATACGCGGGCTGAAACGTGACCGTGCTGGTCGCGCGATCGCGGCCGAGGACCAGCGCCCGCGCATTGTCGCCGAGTAGGGTGCGCGGGACGCCACCGAAATGGGCGAAGGCTGCCGCGATCCCCTCGCGCCAATCGTCGCCGCGCTGATTGAGAAAGGCTTTGACGAAGAGGCGCCGCGAGTAGCTGAGGACCGCCACCAGCAGGAAGATCCGCACCGCGACGCCCGCGATCGCGACCGACTTCTGACCAAAATCGATCTGCAGCTGGTCGCCGGGCGCCGTTTCGACGCGCACGGTCGCCAGCTGCGCCGCGCGTTGCTCTCGTCGGAGATCCGCGACGGCTCGCTGAATCGTCCGCTCACTGACCGACACGCCACGATTGGCCAGCAGACGCTGCACCACGACCGCATTCCCGGCCGCCGTCTTGGCGTAGAGCGTCCGCGCCTCGCGTCGCCAGTCGTCCGACCAGCGGCGCGGCGCCCGCACCTGGTGACCCACGATGATCGGCTGGCGGAGGTAGCGCCGCACCGTATTGATCGAGATCCCGACTTCCCGAGCGATCGTCCGCTTGCCGACGCCACGCCCGGCCAAGGTCCGAATCGTGCCCACCACGTCGCCGTCGATCACAGGTACCTCCCCAGCAGGAGATACCAGCAGATCCGTCCCATCCTCCATCGAACCCCTCCCGGGGGATCAGATTTAGTGTCGGAACGGGATCACTATCACTGTCGCTCTACACGGCTTCGCCGCAGGGGGCTGGGCCGCTTCGCCGTAGGGGGCTGGGCGCCTTCGCCGCAGGGGGCTGGGCCGCTTCGCCGTAGGGGGCTGGGCGGCTTCGCCGCAGGGGGCTGGGCCCCTTCGCCGCAAGGGGCTGGACCGCTTCGCCGTAGGGGGCTGGGCGGCTTCGCCGCAGGGGGCTCGGCGGCTTCGAGGCGGGGCGCGCAATCGCGCGGTCCGCTCTCGATTACTTGTATCTGCCCAGCGCGCCCTGGCGCTGATGGTAGCGCATCAAGCCCGTCGTCGCCCGGCGGGCAGCGCGCGCGAGATTCAGCAGCCTCAGGTAGTCACGATCGCTCAAGTATCCTCGGTCGCGCGCATCGATCAAGTGACTCTCTGTTTCCATCAATGAGGCACGGGCGATCGATAGAAAGTGCGCGTACTCACGTGAACGGAACCGGCCGAACCCTTCTGCGATGTTGCGTGGCGCTGACGCGCTCGCGTCGCTTAGTTGATCGCAGAATTTGAAGTCTCGAGCGGCGCGCGCGGCGGCAGAAACTTCCCACGCCTCACACTTGAGCGCGTAGGCGAGCCGCCAGGCCACGAGATCCCGAAAATCGCGGATCGGCACGCGCCAGCGCGAGCACGGCTCATGCCAGCCCCTTGCGGCGTCAGTTCCGAGCCCCCTACGGCGTCAGTTCCGAGCCCCTTGCTGCGTCAGTGCCCAGCCCCCTGCGGCGTCAGTTCCGAGCCCCCTGCCGCGTCAGTGCCCAGCCCCTTGCGGCGTCAGTTCCGAACCCCTTGCCGCGTCAGTGCCCAGCCCCTTGCCGCGTCAGTTCCGAGCCCCCTGCCGCGTCAGTGCCCAGCCCCTTGCGGCGTCAGTTCCGAGCCCCCTACCGCGTCAGTGCCGAGCCCCTTGCCGCGTCAGTGCCGAGCCCCTTGCAGCGTCAGTGCCGAGCAGCGTCAGTTCCGAGCCCTCTGCCGCGACAGTTCGTTCAAGGCCGCAGCGCGCGGAGCATCTTCGGCGTCACGAACCAGCGGAGCGTGCCGGAGGAGGCAGGCGGAAAGCGATCGACGTCGATCCGGCAGACCGCGCCCTTCTTGAACGGAATCGGCCGGCGCGCGCCGATCAGGCGGGCCGCCAGTTCACCGATCCCGGGCTCGTGGCCGACGAGCGCGAGCCGGGAACGTTTCGCCTGCTGCTCGAGCGCCGCGATCACGCCGGCGATCGCCCCCTCGGGCGCCAGGGCGTCGACCAGCACGACCGGCGGCCGCGGCTCGAAGCCGCTGGCCACGATTTCGGCGGTCTGGCGCGCGCGAATGAGCGGGCTCGTGAGCACGACGTCGAAGGCCACGCCGAGGGCATCGAGCGCGCGCACTTCCTTCCGCAGACGCGTCATCCCGCGCTCGGTGAGCGGACGACGGGTGTCGTCGGGCCAGGCGGCCCCACGCTCCTCGGCCAGGCCGTGCCGGATCAGGTAGAGCTGATGGCCCTCGTCCTCCATCACCCCGTCGCTCTCTCCACGGCGCGCGGCGGTCGGGCGGTGTCGCGGCCGCGGCCGCCCAGTCGGGTCGCGAGCGCCGCAAGGGCCTGACGGTCGCCGACGTACTGCGCATGGAGCCGCCGGCACTCGTCCTCCAGCAGATCCACGACGGCGGCGAGCGCGGGCCCCCCCGTCGAAACCGGATCGTGCGAGGCCTGCAGCCGGCGGGCGCGCTCCATCAGCATCTGAAGGTCGTGCATCCGGCCGAGCACGTCCTGCCTCGCTTTGAGCGCCTGCAGGTCGGCCTTGTCGGCGCCGTCGATCTCGACGAGCAGTTCCAACGCGTAGCGCAGCTTCTTGAGCGCGATGCGTACGCCGTGCAGCCGCTCGGGCAGGTAGACGGCGCCGGCCGTCGCCATGGCGCGCTTCAGGCGCTCGGCGCGTCCGACGCACCGGGCGTGAACCGCCCAGCCCCAGCGCCGGGCCGCAACGCCTTTCGGATCCAGTGGCGCGTGCTCGGCCAGATCGTTGGCGAGCTCGCCGAGCCGGCGCGCCACCCGCGCGCGCTCGACGGTGGCCCGTCTGGCGGCGACCGTCCGCCGGGCGGCCGCGCGGTCGCGCTCGATGTCGGCGGCCAGCGCATCGAACGCCGCCGCGTGCGCGGCGTGCCCGGCGGCCAGCTCCGCGACGATCAGCGCCGACACGTCGAGCTCCCTCAGGGGTCCGAGCTGTCGGGTCACCACGCGCAGGCGGCGCTCGAGTTTCGATGGAACTTCGCCGGCGCCCGGCACGACGGGCAGCAACTCACGCAACCGGCGCGTGGCGACGCGCGCGCGATGCACCGCGCGGACATCCCCGCTCGAGACGCCCTGTAACATCCGCGTAAACTGGTCGATTCTCCGTCGGAGGAGCTTGTGAGGTGTTTGTGACGCCGACATGGTGTGATGGATTGCGCGCCCCCGGCGCCGTTCCAATTATAGTGGAGTCAGCATGCGACTGGCGGCCATCGATATCGGCACCAATTCCGTTCACATGATCGTGGTCCAGGTCCGGCCCGACTTGTCGTTCGAGGTGGTCGACCGCGAGAAGGAAATGGTGCGTCTCGGCGCCGGCGGGCTCGACGGACGGGCGCTTACGCCCGAGGCCGTGCACGCCGCGCTGCAGGTGCTCTCGAAGTTCCGCCGGCTCGCCGACTCGCACGAGGTCGACCACATCATCGCCGCCGCGACCAGTGCGACGCGCGAGGCCGAGAACGGCGGCGAGTTCCTGCGCGCCATCACGCACGAGACCGGCATCCGGCCACGCGTCATTTCGGGGACCGAGGAGGCGCGACTCATCCACCGGGCGGCGGTCTACGGCGTCAGCGTCCCGGGCGACCGCGTCGTCGTCATCGACATCGGCGGCGGCAGCGTCGAGATTACCCGCGGGATGGGCGCGTCGGTCGAGATCGGCCGCAGCTTCAAGGTGGGCGTCATCCGGCTCACCGAGCGCTTCGTGTCGTCCGATCCGCTCGCTGAACGGGACGAGCGGAAGATGGTGAAGCACATCCGCGCCGAACTCGGGGAGCACCTGGACCGGATCACGGCGGCGGGCTTCGATCGGGTGATCGGCACGTCGGGCACCATCCTCAGCCTCGGCGCCGTCGTCGGCGCCGCGCGCGGCCGGCCGGGCGGCGAATTGCGGAACCGGCGCATCAGCGCCAAGCAGATCCACCGCGTGCGGAAGGAATTCTCGTCGCTCCCGCTCGCGCGACGGCTGCGGGTGCCCGGCCTCGAGCCGCGCCGCGCCGATCTCGCGGTGGCGGGCGCCGTGCTGCTCGACACGATCCTCTCCCGGCTCGGTGCCGACGAAATCACCCTCTGCGACTTCTCCCTGCGCGAGGGTCTGGTGCTCGAGTACATCGACCGCCACCGCAAGGAGATTGCGCAGGCGGATCGCTACCCCGACGTGCGGCGGCGCAGCGTGTTCGAGCTCGCCGACCGCTGCAACTACCGCGCCGAGCATTCCCAGCAGGTGGCGCGGCTCGCGCTGTCGCTCTTCGATCAGACGCGCGGGGAGCACGGCCTCACCGACCGCGAGCGCGAGTGGCTGGAGTATGCGGCGATCCTGCACGACATCGGCATCCACATCAGCTATCCCGGCCACCACAAGCACTCGGAGTATCTGATCCGGAACGGCGATCTCCGCGGCTTCGAGCCCGACGAGATCGCCATCATCGCGCTGGTGGCACGCTACCATCGGCGCGCGGCGCCCAAGCGAAAGCACGACGCCTTCGGCGCGCTCTCCAGGCGCCGTCGCCGGGTCGTCCGGACGCTCGCCGCCCTGCTCCGGCTCTCCGAGAACCTCGACCGCAGCCATGCCCAGCTCGTCTCGGCCGTCGAGCTCCACGACCGGGGCGATGATGAGCTGCTGCAGATTCGCACGTCCGGCGACGCCGAGCTCGAGCTGTGGGCGGCCGGCCGCAACGCCCAACCCTTCGAACGCGTCATTGGCAAAGCCCTCGCATTCGAAGTCATCGGACGCCCCTATGTTGAACACACTGACGACTCCGCACGACTACCCGGGCAAGCTGTTCGTCGTCGAGGGCATCGACGGCTCCGGCAAGACGACGCAGCTGGGACTGCTGGCGAAATGGCTGGCGGCGGAAGGGCACCGGGTGTTCGTCACCGAATGGAACTCGTCCGCACTCGTGAAGGCCGCCACGAAGACCGGGAAGAAGAAGAACGCGCTCACGCCGATGACGTTCAGCCTCCTGCACGCCACCGACTTCGCGGATCGCCTGCTGTATAAGATCATCCCGCCGCTCAAGGCCGGCATGATCGTGCTGGCCGACCGGTACGCCTACACCGCCTTCGCGCGCGACGCCACGCGCGGCGTCGACCGCCAGTGGGTCCGCGAGCTGTACAGCTTCGCCGTCCGGCCCGATCTGTCGCTCTACTTCCGCGTGCCCATCGACGTTTCGCTCGACCGGCTGATGGCGCGCCGCGTGAAGCTGAAGTTCTATGAAGCCGGCATGGACATGGGCTGGAGCCCGAATCCGGTGGACAGCTTCCGGCTGTTCCAGGGCCAGGTCCTCGAGGAGTACGACCGGCTCGTCGAGGAGTTCGGCCTCGAGGTGGTCGACGCGCGGGGCAGCATCATGGAGCAGCAGCGGATCGTGCGGCGCATCGTCGCGCCGTTTCTGGAGCTCGGCGCGCCAGAGCTGGTGTCGGACGGAGAGGAACGATGACCGACGAGGGAGCGGTGAGCGGCGCCAACGGCGACGGCCACGCCGGATCGTACTATGGACGCGGCATCCCGTACCTCTCGATCGACGGCTATCCGGGCAAGCTCATCGCGATCGAGGGCACCGACGGCGTCGGCCGCAGCACGCAGATCCAGCTGCTGCGCGAGTGGCTGGAAGTGAAGGGCTACGGCGTGGTCGAGACCGGGTGGACGCGCTCGCCCCTCATGCAGCCGACGATCGAGCTCGCCAAGGCGAGCAACACCCTCAACAAGCTCACCTTCGTGCTGCTGTACGCCACCGACTTCGCGGATCGGCTGGAGAAGGAGATTATTCCGGCGCTCAAGGCCGGCTTCGTGGTCCTGTCGGACCGCTATATCTTCACCGCCCTGGCGCGCGCCGGCGTCCGCGGGATCGATCGCGCCTGGCTGCGGACGCTCTACGGGTTCGCGATCTCGCCGCACATGGTCTTCTACCTCAACGTGGACGTGAAGACGCTCATCGGCCGCGTGCTCGCGTCGCGGGGGATGGATTTCTGGGAATCGGGCATGGATCTCAAGAGCGGCGACGACATCTACGACAGCTTCCGCTCGTATCAGAACAAGCTGCTCCGTGAGTACAGCTCGATGGCGGACGAGTTCGATTTCCGCGTCGTCGACGCACGGCGCTCGGTCGAGCACATTCAGGACGAGCTCCGCCGCCAGGTCGCGGCCTTCCTGGAACCGGCGCCCGCCGCCGAAGGGTCGGCGGATGGCCGCTGAGAGCGCCGTCCCGCACGGATCGGGCGGAGGTTACAGCGATTTAACGCCGCTGAAACAGCCCGACCGCGGGTCCCTGCTATCTTCAGACGTGCCTTTCTCGACCGCAGCGGCGGCGCGGCGCGCACCGGCTCCGACGGTGCGGCCCGGAAGGGACCCGGAGCCCGCCCTGGACGCCGCCGCGATCAAGATCGACGTGGCCGAACTGCAGGTGTTCTACGGCGCCGCCCGGGTGCTCGACCACATTACGCTCAACATCGCCCCGAATCAGGTGACCGCCCTCATCGGCCCCTCGGGCTGCGGCAAGTCGACCTTTCTCCGGTCCCTGAACCGGATGAACGACATCGTCACGGGCGCGCGCGTCCAGGGGTCCGTTCAGCTGGATGGACAGGATATCTACGCGCCCTCGGTCGACGTGGTCGACCTCCGGCGCCGCGTGGGCATGGTCTTTCAGAAGTCCAATCCGTTTCCGAAGTCGATCTTCGACAACGTGGCCTACGGCCTCCGCATCAACGGCCTCGCCCGGTCGCGCGAGGAGCTGGGCGGGCGCGTCGAGGCGAGCCTGCGGGCGGCGGCGCTGTGGGACGAAGTGCACGATCGCCTGCACACGTCGGCGCTCGCCCTCTCGGGCGGCCAGCAGCAGCGGCTCTGCATCGCCCGCGCGCTGGCGGTCGAACCGGAAGTAATATTGATGGACGAGCCGGCGTCGGCGCTGGATCCGATCGCCACGCAGCGGATCGAAGAGCTGATTTACGAGCTGAAGAGCCACTATACCATCGTGATCGTGACGCACAACATGCAGCAGGCCGCGCGCGTGTCGGACGTGACGGCGTTCTTCTGGCTCGGCAAGCTGGTCGAGAGCGATCGGACGGAAAAGATCTTCACCGCCCCCTCCGAGAAGCTCACGGAAGACTACGTGACCGGACGGTTCGGCTGATGGCGCTTGGGGAGCGCGGCGCCCGCCATTTCCAGGAGGAGCTCGACGAGCTCAAGAGCCGGCTGCTGCAGATGGGCGGCCAGGCCGAGGAGCAGGTGCGCCTGGCCATCAAGGGGCTGGTCGACCGCGACCTCGCGCTCATCGACCTGGTCATCAAGAGCGACAGCCCGCTGAACGACCTGCACATCGAGATCGACAGCCGCTGCTTCACGCTGCTGGCGCTGCACCAGCCGATGGCGGTGGACCTCAGGTCGATCGTGGCGGCCGTCAAGATCAACACGGACCTCGAGCGGGTCGGGGATCTCGCCGTGAACATCGCGGAGGCGACGCGGCGCTATGCCGGGCATGCCCCCGTCAAGAAGCTGATCGACATCCCGCGCATGGCGGTGATCGCCCAGGCCATGCTCCGCGATGCGCTCGACGCGTTCGTGCGCCGCGACACGGCGCTCGCACAGCACGTGCTCGACGAGGACGACAAGCTGGATGCCCTCAAGACGCAGATCTTTCGCGAGCTCCTCACCTACATGCTGCAGGATCCCACGACGATCGAGCCCGCCCTCGATCTGATCCTCATCTCGCGGCATCTGGAACGCATCGGCGACCACGCCACCAACATCGCCGAAGACGTGATCTTCATGGTGTCGGCCCGCGACGTCCGGCACCACGCCGCCGATCAGGGCCGCTAGCCGCTCCCATCGCGTACTCAAGGTAGAATCCTCCGTGCGCTCGGAGGCTCCCGCCGCGCCCGTGTGCGTGCATTGCCGCCGCCGGCCGGTCGACCCCGCCTGGCGACCGTTCTGCAGTGAGCGCTGCAAGCTGCTGGACCTGGCGAAGTGGGCCGACGGCGATTATCGCGTTCCGGGCGAACCCGAGAACCCTGAGACCCCCGAGAACCCCGACTCGACTGACTAGCGACAATTATGGATACGCTGACGATCACCGACAACCGCACCGGCAAGACCTACGAGCTGCCGATTCAGGACGGCACCATCCGGGGCATGGAGCTCCGGCAGATCAAGGCCGCCCCGGACGACTTCGGCATCATGACCTACGATCCGGCCTTCCTGAACACCGCCAACTGCCGCAGTGCGATCACCTTCATCGACGGCGACAAGGGCATCCTGCTCTATCGCGGCTACCCGATCGAGCAGCTGGCCGAGCACAGCGACTATCTGGAAACCGCGTACCTGCTGGTGCACGGCGAGCTGCCGACCGACGCGCAGCGCCAGGATTGGGTGAAGGAAATCACGTTTCACACGATGCTGCACGAGAACCTCAAGAAGTTCATGGAGGGCTTTCGCTACGACGCCCATCCGATGGGCATCCTCCTGAGCACCGTCGGCGCGCTCGCCACGTTCTATCCCGAGGCGAAGAAGATCTTCGAAGCCGACGTGCGCATGCGCCAGACACAGCGCCTGATCGCCAAAGTCCCGAGCATCGCCGCCTACGCGTTCCGCCACAGCATCGGGCGCCCGTACGTCTATCCCGACAACGACTTGAGCTTCACCGGGAACTTCCTGAACATGCTGTTCAAGCGCGCCGAGGTGAAATATCAGCCGAACCCGGTGCTGCAGCGGGCGCTCGACGTCCTCTTCATCCTGCACGCCGATCACGAGCAGAACTGCAGCACGAGCACCATGCGCAACATCGGCAGCTCCCACGTGGACCCCTACTCGGCGCTGGCCGGCGCCGCGGCGGCCCTCTACGGGCCGCTCCACGGCGGCGCCAACGAAGCCGTGCTCCGGATGCTCAACGAGATCGGCTCCGTGACGCACGTTCCCGATTTCATCAAGAAGGTCAAGAACGGCGAGGGCAACACCAAGCTCATGGGCTTCGGACACCGGGTCTATAAGTCGTACGACCCGCGGGCCAAGGTCATCAAGCGCATCGCCGATCTCGTGTTCGCCGTCACCGGCAAGAACCCCCTCCTCGACATCGCGCTCGAGCTCGAGCGCATCGCCCTCGAAGACGACTACTTCGTGAGCCGCAAGCTCTACCCGAACGTCGATTTCTATTCCGGGCTCATCTACCAGGCCATGGGCTTCCCGGTCGAGATGTTCCCGGTGCTCTTCGCCATTCCCCGCACCGCCGGCTGGATGGCGCAGTGGGCCGAAATGCTGGCGGATCCGGAACAGAAGATCGCCCGGCCGCGCCAGATCTACACCGGGCATCCCGCGCGCGACTACGTCGGGAGAGACGAACGGCGCGCGTAGCTTCGCGACGCAGAATTTCCTTCACGATCTTCGTGTCTTCGTGGTTGCATTTAGTCAGTGATGCGAGCGCTCCCGGTTCTTCTCCTGCTGCTCCAGACCGCGAGCGCGCCGGCGTTCAACTCGAGTCGCGCCTGGGAGGACTTGCGCCAGCTCGTGTCGCTGGGGCCCCGTCCGGCCGGATCGGCGGCGATCGAGCGCTCGCGAACGTACATCAAGGATCAGCTCGCCGCGGCCGGACTCTCCGTGGCCGAACAGACGTGGGATGACCAGACGCCGCTCGGCCGCGTGCACATGGTCAATCTGCGCGCCACGCTGCCGGGTGCGTCCAGGAACCGCCTGATCATCGCGGGCCATTACGACACGAAGCTCTTCCGCGACTTTCCCTTCGTGGGCGCGAACGACGGCGGGTCGAGCGCGGCGTTCCTGCTCGAGCTGGCGCGCGCCTTGACAGGGCGTCGCGGGCCCGTCACCCTCGAACTGCTCTTTCTCGACGGCGAGGAGGCCGTCGTCGACTGGCAGGGCACCGACCACACCTACGGGAGCCGGCACTACGTGGAGGCCGCACGGGCCGATCGGTCCATCGACTCGATCCGGGGCCTGATTCTGGTGGACATGATCGCCGACCGCGACCTGCGCATCCGCCCCGACGGCAACTCGACCGCCTGGATGACCAATGCCATCTGGGACGCCGCACGGCGTCACGGCCTCGATCGATATTTCGTCCAGGAGCCGACGATGATCGAGGACGACCATCTGCCGTTTCTCGCGGCCGGCATCCCGTCGGTCGACATCATCGACCTGGAGTACGCCGCCTGGCACACCCGGCAGGATACGCTCGACGCCGTCAGCGCGCGCAGCCTGCAGGTGGTCGGCGACGCGATCCTCGCCGCGCTCCCGACGATCGAGACCCGCCTGGCGCGGTAGACCTGCCCCGACTGCCCCCGTCCCGCCCGACCCAACCGCCAGCCGCAGGTTCCGTCTAAGCTTCTGCGAATGGACGCGAGCGAGGCGGCGACCGTGCTGGCCCGGGCCCGGGGCGGCGACGAAGCGGCTTTTCAGGCGCTCGTCGAACAGCATGCCCGGGCGGCGTTCCGCCTGGCCTACCGGCTCACCCGGAACGAGTAGGACGCCGAGGACATCGTTCAGGAAAGCTTCCTGCGCGCATACCGCCAGCTCGGGCGATTCGAGTCGCGGTCGCATTTCGGGACGTGGCTCCATCGCATCGTGACCAACTGCGCGGTGGATGCGCTTCGCGCCCGTCGGGCGCGCGACGCGCGCGCGCTGACGGGCGACGACGTCCCGATCGAGGCGAGGCCGACTCCCGCGCCGGGTCCCGAGCGGCTGGCCGAGAGCGGAGAGCTGGCCCGGCGGCTGGAGGCGGCGCTCGAGCGGTTGAGCCCGCTCGAACGCGCCGCTTTCGCGCTCCGGCACCACGAAGGCCGATCGATCGCGGAAATCGGGCGGGCCCTGGGCCTCGGGACGAGCGCCACGAAACACAGCGTCTTCCGCGCGGTGCGGAAGCTCCGGGCCGCGCTCGGTCCGCTCGGCACGCAGGGGACAGAAAGGCATTGATGGCTCGGCACTACACGGACGACGACCTGACCCTCTACTACTTCGGGGAAGGACGACGGCCTGATCGGATCGAGCGACACCTGGCCGATTGTCGCTCGTGCCAGGCGGCGTTCGACGATCTGTCGGCGACGCTCGACGCGATCGGCAGCGACGCGCCGCCGCGGGGCGAGCGCTACGGCCTCGAAGTCTGGCAGCGGATCCGCCACGAGCTGCCGGCGCAGGAGCCGGCACCCTGGACGCGGTGGACGCGACCGGCCATGCTGAAAATGGCGGGCCTCGCGCTCTTCGCGATGGCCGCCTTCGCCGGAGGCCGGCTCTATCGACCGGCCGCGCCCGTCCCGGAACCCGCCAGCGACCGTCTTGCCGCGGGCGCCGCCGACCGCGCCCGGTTCGCCGCAATTGGCGATCATCTCGAGCGCTCGGAGCGCGTGCTCCTGGATCTGGTGAATGCGCCCCGGGACGCGGCCGACATCGCGGACGAGCAGCGCTGGGCGCGCGATCTGCTCGGGGCCAACCGGCTCTACCGGGAGGCGGCGGTGCAGGCCGGCGAGGAGGACATCGCGCTCGTCCTCGACGATCTCGAACGCGGCCTGCTCGATATCGTGCACGAGCCCGTGTCGATCACGCCCGGCCGGCGCGCGTCGCTGCCGCTGCGTCTCGACGCGGCGGCGCTTCTCTTCAAGCTGCGGGTGCTCGCCGACGATCTTCGCGAGCGCGAACGGGCGCCAATGCCGGCGCCAGGGGCCACTACATGATCATCCCCGTGCACTGCCACCGGGCGGCGCTCGCCGCCGCCGTCTCCACCTTGCTCGCCGGCACGGCGGTCGGCCAGACACCACCCACGCGCGCGGCGTCGGCGGCCACCGGCGTCGACCTCCGCACGGCGTCCGGCGACACGCTCTACGCCAGCGCGCGACAGCTCATCGACGATGGTCGCTTCAGCGAGGCGCTGGGCCATCTGGACGAGATGCTCGCACGGCTGCGCGACGTGAATCTCGAGGTCGCCGAAGAGCAGAAGCTCGACGCCGCGCTCTACTGGAAGGCCTACTCGCTCGCCAAGCAGGGCGAAGCCACCGACGCGATGGCGGCGATTGCCGACCTGGAGCGCAAGTTTCCCGGCAGCGGATGGGTGAACGACGCGAAGGCGCTCGAGCTCGAGATCCGCCAGGCGGCCGGCCAGGCGGTCTCGCCGGAAGCCCAGGCGAACGAAGATCTGAAGCTCCTCGCGCTGCGCGGGCTCATGCAGAGCGATCCCGATCGCGCGCTGCCCCTGGTCGATCAGATCCTCTCGGGCGACAGCTCGGTACGCGTGAAGGAGAACGCGTTGTTCCTCCTGAGCCAGAGCCGATCGCCGGAGGCCCGGCAGGCCATTGCGAGTATCGCGAAGGGCGCGAGCAACCCCGAGCTGCAGCTGCGCGCGGTCCGCTATCTCGGCGTGATGCGCGACGCCGACAGCCGCCGGCTGCTGGGCGAGATCTATCGCGGCACGTCGGACGCCGGCGTGAAGCACGCCGTGCTCCGCAGCTTCATGGTGGCGCGCGCGTCGGACGCGCTCGTGACCATCGCGCGGACCGAGACCGACGCGTCGCTGCGTCGAGACGCGATCCGGACCCTCGGCCTGCTGCCGAGCGAGCAGACCGCCGAGGCGCTGCGCTCGATCTACGCGTCGGACGCGGGGACCGGCGTCAAGAACGAGGTGATTCAGGCGTTCTTCCTCCAACGGAACGCGGCCGCCCTGGTCCAGCTCGCTCGCGCCGAGCCGGACCCGTCGATGAAGAAAGCGATCGTGGAACGGCTCGCGCTGATGAAATCGCCCGAGGCCACGGACTATCTCCTCGAGCTGCTCAAGTAGGGTGCCGGGGTGCGTAAGGGCTTTGGCGCCTGGGCGCTCGGTGCTGGCGTCCTCCACCTCGCGGTTCTCGCCGCGCAAAGCGGGATCACGAATGCGGTAGCCGAGCCGGCCCGCGCGGGGGGCGCGATCCAGCCCGAGGTATCCAGGCTCGCGGCGCGCGGCAGGCCGACATGGATCGGCTACCGCGTGCCCGTCGCGGCGGGAGACCAGCGGTTCTGCGAGGCGCCGGAGCTCGAGCCCTCGACCGACCTGCTCGTCATGGCGCGCGTGGATCGCACCGGCATCTCACGGATGCGCCTCTTCACGCCCGACTGCGCCATCGACGCCGGCGGATTGCCGTTCGTCTGGCTGGGCGACGTCCAGCCCGATGCCAGCGTGGCCTGGCTCGAGACGCTGGCGCGTGCCTGCGCACGCGACGCCACGGCGGCTCGGAGCCAGGTCGCCCGGCCGGCGCTCACCGCCCTCGGGCTCCACGGCACCGCCGCGGCGTCGGCGGCGCTCATCGCGCTGGCAGGTGCCGACTCCCCCTCATGGCTCCGGCGCGAGGCGGTGCAATGGCTCGCCCGCTCGAAGGAGCCGCACGCCGTGCAGTTCTTCGAGCAGATCCTGCAGTGACCTCACCTTCGCGCCTGCCAGAGGGCGGCGGCCGCGAGGGCGGCCACGAGGGCGGCAAGGCTGACGACGGTGGCGCTCCACAGGGCCAGCGCTCTCGCCGGCGCCATCCAGTCCTCGAGGCGGATCTCGAGGCCGTACGGGGCCAGCGCGGGCGCCAGGACGACCAGGAGATCGCCGAACACCGCGAGGACGTGGTCGAAAATCGCGTTCCAGAGCAGGAACAGCCCCGCTGCGAGGAGTGCGCCGGCCGTGCGGGCCCGCACCGACGGTCTACTCGGCCACGATGGCCGGGCGCGGGGGTTCGATCGGCCGCGGTCGCAGCCCGAGCTTCTCGAACAGCCGGCGATCCGCGTCCGCTTCCGGATTGGGCGTGGTCAGCAGCCGCTCGCCCATGAAGATCGAATTCGCGCCGGCGAGAAACGACAGCGCCTGCGCCTCCTCGGACAGGCTCAGGCGCCCCGCGCTCAGGCGCACGATCGAGGCCGGCATCAGGATCCGCGCGGTCGCGATCATCCGGACCATCTCGATCGGATCGGCGGCGGGACGATCGCCGAGCGGCGTGCCCGGCACGCGGACCAGCATGTTGATCGGCACGCTCTCGGGATGCGGATCGAGGCTCGCCAGCTGCCCGAGCAGCCCGAGCCGGGCGCCGCGGGGTTCGCCCATGCCGATGATGCCGCCGCTGCAGACGGTGACGCCCGCCTGGCGGACGCGCGCCAGGGTGTCGAGACGCTCCTGATACGTGCGCGTCGAGATGATGTCGCCGTAGAACTCCGGTGCGGTGTCCAGATTGTGGTTGTAGGCCGTGAGGCCGGCGTCGGCCAGCCGATCGGCCTGATCCTGGCGGAGCATGCCGAGCGTGCAGCACGCTTCCATCCCGAGGGCCCTGACGCCGCGCACCATCTCGAGCACCGCCTCGAACTCGGCGCCGTCAGGGACCTCGCGCCACGCCGCGCCCATGCAGAACCGCGTCGCGCCCTCGGCCCGCGCCCGACCGGCCGCCGTCAGGACGTCGTCGACGTCGAGCAGGCCGGCTGGTTCGATCCCGGTGCTGTAGTGCGCCGACTGCGGGCAGTACGCGCAATCCTCCGGGCATCCGCCCGTCTTGATGCTGAGCAGGGCGCAGGTCTGCACCTCGTCCGGCCGATGGTGGGCGCGATGCACCCGCTGCGCCTCGAATACCAGGTCGGTCAGCGGCTGCTCGTAGATCGCTTCGATCTCGCGGAGCGTCCAGTCGTGGCGAAGGGCGTGTGGGGAATCAGGCATGGGCTACTCGACCGGCCGCCACTCGGCGGTTCCGCGGCTCCGTCCGTCGTCGAGCCGCCCCGAGGGGCCCGCGTCGGACCGGTCCAGGTACACGACGACGCCGACGATCAACGCCAGCAGCGCCAGGACGATCAGCAGCGCCAGCCAGGGCAGGCCGCGCTTCGGGACGTGCGGCTTGAACTGCGGGTCCGTCGTGGCGGCGCCACAACGATAGCAAATGAGCGCCTTGTCGGCGATCTCGGTTCCGCAGTGGCGACAAATCATCGGCGTGGGGCTCGACCCGACGCCGGCCCTCCAGCATTCTAGTGGAGAGCGTGCCTCAGTGTCCCGCCGCCACGGTTGAGCGGAAATCGTCGCGGGCCGTCCGATGGATGAGCGGCCGCACGAGCGCCATGACGATCAGCACCAGGCCGAACGTGCAGACGATCGTCGCGCCGGTCGGCAGGTCCAGGACGAGCGACAGATAGACCCCCAGCGCCGACACCACCGTGCCCATCGTCCAGCCGGTGGCCAGACGCGTTCCGATGTGATCCGCATACAGCATCGCCGCCACCGACGGCACGATGAGGTAGCAGAACACCAGCAGCACGCCCGCGATGGCCACCGACGACGTCACGACGAAGCCGAAGGACGCGTAGAACAGAAAGTCCCACAGGCGGACCGAAATGCCCTGCGCCTCGCCGTGATGGTGGTCGAGCGAGATGGCGAGAAACTTCCGCCGGAAGATGAAATGGAACGCGCCCACGGCGCCGTAGAGGAGCGCCGTCTTGCGCACGTCGGCCCACGACACGGCGAGAATGTTCCCCACCAGCATGTCCTGCAGATGCTCGGCCGAGGACGTCGCCTTGCTCATGGCGAGAATCGCGGCGCCTGACGCCACCGCATAGCAGATCCCGATGATCGCCTCCTGCGGGATCCGGGCGCGGCGCACCCGGATCATCGAGAAGACGGCGGCGCCGATGAAGGTGAAGAGCAGGCTCACCACATAGACGAACGTGCTGTGGGGATCGCCGCCGGACGCCGGCAGGAGCAGGGCGATCGTGGCGCCGAGCGCCGCGATCTGCGCGAGCGACAGATCCACGAAGATGACGCCGCGCTCCACCACGTGGACCCCGAGATAGGCGTGAATGCCGGTGAGGATCAGGCTGGCGACGAAGGGCGCCGCCAGGAATCCGAGCATCGAAGTATCCATCGGCTAGTCCGCTGAGACCTTCTTGATGGCGTTGACGAGGAGGTTGACGTCGTAGTCGAAAAGCTTGAAGTAGTCGGACGCCTCTTTCACGCCCCCGACCGACGGCGGCATGACGAGCACCTCGGCGCCGGTTTCCCGGGCGATGGCGTTGGGCGTCTTCAGGTCGAAGTACGGCTCGACCAGGATGACCTTCACGTTCTGGCGCTTCATCTCGTTGATGAGGTCGAGCGTGTGCTGGGGCGAGGGCGGAATGCCGGGCCGGGGCTCGACGTAGCCCATGATGTCCAGCTTGAATCGATCGGCGAAGTTCGGGAACGACCGATGGTACGTCGCGACCTTCGTGCCGGCGTACGGCGCGAGCGCCGCCTCCCAGCGCTTCTCCGCCTCATCGATCCGCCGCGAGAAGTCCGTCGAGCGCTGCTGGAAGAACGCGCGATCGTTCGGCCGCAGCTCCGAGAGCTTGTCGGCGATCGCCTGACCGATGCGCTTGCCGTTTTCGGGGTCGAGCCAGTAGTGCGGATTGCCCTGTGGATGCACGTCACCCATCGCCCGGGTAATCTGGCCGGTCGGGATCTCGAGAATCTGCGCCGTGAGCGACGCGTCCAGATAGCCGGCGGCCCCGACCTGCACTTTCGCATTGCGGCTCTGCTGGATGAGCGGCGGCAGCCACCCGATTTCGAGCTCGCGGCCCACCACAATCAGGAGATCGGCGCGCTGGAGCCGGAGAATGAAGCTCGGCTTCGCCTCGACGAAGTGCGGATCCTGATACCCGCGCGCGATCGTTTCCGCCGAGACGCGGTCGCCGCCGATCTCACCCGCGATCGACGCGAGATCCTCGGTGCTCGTCACGATGTTGAGCTTGCCCTGCGCGCGCGCCGGCGCCGCGCCCGCGAGGACGGCGCCGACGACCAGCACGGCCAGCCCCTCAACCCATCTCATGCGTGTCTTCATCATCTGCCCTTTCCTGGACCAAACCGGAAGACGACGCCCTAGAACGGATGCGCGCCGTGCGCGCCGATCGCGAACTGGGCCTGAAACAGAAGCTCGTTGGCCGTCGAGCCTTCGGCATACGTGGTGCGCCGGAACTGGCCGCGGACCTGGCTGAACTCGCTCGGCCAGTACGTGAGGATCGAACGATCCGCCCGTATCGGTGAGCGTCGCGTCGAACGCGCGTTCCGACCGATCGAGGCGCGCGCCCACGAACCACCGACGCGCGAACTGGTAGTCGCCCGAGGCGTAGTAGCCGACGGCGTCCTGCCGTCCGTCCGGCTGCTCGCGTCGGCTCCACACGGCTTCGCCCCGGCCGACGAACGAGTGGTAGATCGACCGCCGCAGCGGCCGCCAGCGGACGGTCGCATCCAGACCCGCGAGGCTGGTCGTGAAGCGCCCGACATCGACGCCGTCCACGACGCCCGACGCATTGTGCCCGCGCGAGTACGACAGGCCGACGTCCAGGTTGGTCGACTCGCCCAGGTCCTGGTACGCACGCAGGTGGCCCAGGTAGCTCAGGTCGCCCCGCTCGCTCGACGTGAAGACGTCGCCCGAGTCCCCGCGATACACCTGACCGGTGGCCTCGAGGAACAGCCACGGATTCGAAATGAGCCGCGCCACTGAAATGCCGGCGTCGTTCAGGCCGTCCTCGCCGGCCACCAGATTCTGCGTCACGAGCGGCCGATCCGTCCACGGCAGGACGTGGTTGTGCAGCGCGTTCACCTTGCCGAATGCCGCGCGCATCTTGCCGACCCGGACCAGCAGCCCGCCCGGCACCGCCGGAAACGTCGCGTAGCCTTCTTCCAGATCGACGCCTTCCTCGCCGAACGAGATGAAGAAGTCGGCGCGTGAATAGGGGTCCACGACGGCCTGGAACGAGGCTTCCGACTCGTGCATCTGGAACGCGGATTCGGGCGCGACGTCGTTGACGCCGCCGGCGCCCAGGAAGTCGCCGATGACGGCGATGTCCGGGTTGAAGACCTTCGAGCTGGTGGCCGCGTTGCCGTAGAGCGGCAGCGCCCCGGTCGGCCCTCCGGCTCCCCCGGCGCCGGCCGGCACGGCCGCCGTCACCTGGCCGCCCGACGCGGCCGCAGGCGCCTCCGGCGGAGCCGTAGGGGCGCCCGAGGCGAGCCTGGCCTCGATCGCCGACAAGCGGGCTTCGTAGTCGGCCTTCACGCTCTCGAGCTCGCGCTGAAGCTGGCTGACCTGCTGGCGAAGCTCGTCGACTGTGGCCGCCTGCGGAGATTGGGCGAACGCCGTTCCGGGCGCCGCCACGACGATCGCCGCCGCCAGCCGGGCGAAACGTGACACTCCCATCCTGTCCTCCAACGATAGACCACACCCCGCGCCCGCGCGGGCGCGACGGCGCACACGAACCCTGTGATCGGATCGATTAGGCAGCGACGGGAGGCGAACGACCGGTGCGGTGAACCGCGAGGAGGGTGCCCTCGGAAGTCACGACCTCGGCGACGGCCGAGCCCGCATCGCCGAGGAGCCACGCGCCGGGCATGGCCGCCGTATGGGGGCTGGCGCCGAGCTGGCTCGAGGCGCACGCCGTGCAGTGCTGCGGCGTCTTGAAATGGCAGGCGAGATCGTGATGCGTGAAGGGCGCCGCGACCAGGACCGCGGCATAGAGCACGAGGCAGATCGCCCGCATCGACCACCGGCGACGATCGCGCTCGCTCTGGAGCATCGTTTCGATGATACCTTGCTTCCTCCGGCCTCACAACCGGGGTTCAGCGGCCGATCAGCACCCGAAAGCGAGCCGCGACGCCGCCCAGGTCGTCTTCCCCGAGATCCTTGGACACGCCGCTCCCGCCGAGAATGCCCCCGACGTGCGTGTAGTGCACGTCCGCCGAGACGCCGATCCAGCGGTGCACCCGGAACTCGACTCCGTAGACGAGGAGGTAGCCGCCATGGCGTTCGTCCACGTCCTCGCCGGCATCCGCGAAATCGGACGTTTCCTGGTACCGGTAGGTCCCGAAGCCGGCGCCGGCGTAGGGAACGACCGACGGCGCCGACCCGAGCGGCGCACGGTAGCCGAACGCGAATTCCACGGGCACGACCGTGACCGTGAGGGGAATCCCCAGGTGGAACGTCTGGTCTTCGAAGACGAACACGCGCTCGCCGGTCTTCTTGAACCGCGACGCCGTGACGTCCACGAACCACCGGCCGACGATCACCTGGCCGCCGCCGCCCAGGAAGGTGCCCCTCGTGCTGCCGAAGACGGCATCGAAGGTCTGCGCGGCGGCAAACCGCTGCTCGCCGACCACCAGGAACGGCCGCAGCGACGAGTGGCTGGCGCTGCGACGGGGCTGGGCACGCGCAGGCGCGGCCGACACGAGGGCCGCCATCACGGCCGCGCCGACGATGAGACGCCAGGCGCTCAACGCGCCACCACGCCCAGTCCCCGCAGCACGTCGCGCGCGTTCACCAGCCCGAAGCCGTACGTGTCGTCGCGCCCCGAGGCGCCGAGATCGGTGGCAAAGCGCTCGAGCACGGCCTCGACCGCCGCCGGATCGGTGATGCCCTGCTGCATGATCATCGCCGCGAGGGCCGACACGTGGGGGGTGGCCATCGACGTGCCGATGTAGCCGACGTAGGCGAACACATCGAAGCGCGGCGCTTCGAACTCGCCAGGCGGCCGCAGGAACGTGTCGGTGAACGTGTAGTTGAACGTCTGCTGCCAGACGAAGCCCGCGTCCTCCGATCCGCCGCCGCCGCCCGGGGCCGCCAGTTCGATGTAGCTGGCGGTGGTCGAGTAGTACGCGTGGCTCTTCGATCGATCGACGGCGGCGACCGACACGGCCCCGGGCACCCGCGCCGCGATCTCGGCGAGCTGTTCGGTCGGATTGCCGTCGGCGAATCCATTGCCGCCGGCGATCGCGACAAACGCGCCCTTGGACACCGCATACCGCACCGCGTCCTCCACGACGGGCGCGGGCGGTCCGTTGCGGCCGATGCTCATGTTCAGCACCTTGGCGCCGTTGTCGACGGCGTAGCGGATGCCCATGGCCACGATGTCGTCGGTGCCGGTGTTCGGCGCGCCGAACAGGTCGTCCCAGAGGCCGTCGACGACCTTGACCGGCATGATCGTGACGTTGAAGGCGATGCCCGCCGTGCCGATGTGATCGTTCGTGGTCTGGGCGAGCGTCCCGCTCACGTGCGTGCCGTGCCCCTCGAAGTCGAGCGGCGTGTTGTCGTCCCAGATGAAATCGTGCGGGTGGCTGAATCGGGCGAGCTGCGGGGCGGCGGCATAGGGAATCGTCACGGGACCGAGCGCGGGATAGTCGACGCCGTCCTGCGTGAACGCGTCCAGATCGGCCGTGACCGTCGCCGTCGTATAGGCGACGCCGCTGTCGATGACGGCCACGGTGATCGCCGAGCCGGCCTCCGGCTGAATGTCCCAGGCGCGGTCCACCTGGATCAGCGGGAAATTCCATTGCAGCTGGCCATAGAGCGGATCGTTCGGCGTGAACCGCGTCGACCAGCGGTAGGCAGCCTGCGCGTACTCGACGTCGGCGCGTCGGCCGAGCGCGTCGGCAATCGTCTCGACGTCGGCGGCGGGATCCAGCGTAGCGACGTCGAAGTCGGCGTACGCGGCCCTGGGGGCCAGCGCTGCGGCGGGCGCGACGTCGGACAGCGCGGCGCGCCGCGCTCCGATCGACGTGCCGTCGCGAAACTTGACCACGAGCCGGCCCGGCATGTACCGGCCGCCCGCGCGCCCGGCGCGGTCCACCCGCCATTCGCGGCGCATCGCGTCGCGCCGGCGCGCCTCGACGCTGCCGGGCACGCGCCGCGACACGACCTCGATGTTCTGATCGATCGCAGGGAGGCCGACCCCGGCCCGGACTTCGAACCGCGAAGGCGCCTGGGTGCGCGCGCTCGACTGGAAGGTGAACATCACGAGCGCGCCGACCGCCAGCGCGAGAAGCCTGGACCGCAAAGCGGACATCTAGCGTATTCTATTCCGAGCGGCTTATGTCACAGACACTCTTTCACAAAGTCTGGAACGCGCACGCCGTCCGCATTCTGCCGAGCGGCCAGACGCAGCTCTTCGTCGGACTTCATCTGGTGCATGAAGTCACGAGCCCGCAGGCGTTCGACATGCTGCGGCAGCACGGCTGGAAGGTGGCGTTTCCGAACCGCACGTTCGCCACGGTCGACCACATCGTTCCCACCCGCGACCGCCAGCGCCCCTTCCTCGATCTGATGGCCGAGGAGATGACGACGGCGCTCGAGCGCAACTGTCGAGCGCACGGCATCCCGCTGTACGCGCCCGGCGGGCCCGACAGCGAGCACCAGGGCATCGTGCACGTCATCGGGCCCCAGCTCGGCCTTACGCAGCCGGGCATGACCATCGCGTGCGGCGACAGCCACACGTCCACGCACGGCGCGCTGGGCGCCATCGCGTTCGGCATCGGGACATCCCAGGTTCGCGACGTGCTCGCCTCCCAGTGCCTCGCGATGGACCCGCTCCGCGTCCGACGGATCGAGATCAGCGGCCGCCTGGGCCCCGGCGTCTACGCCAAGGACGTCATTCTCACGAT
Organism: uncultured Acidobacteriota bacterium; assembly: GCA_963837345.1. Lineage (GTDB taxonomy): Bacteria > Acidobacteriota > Vicinamibacteria > Vicinamibacterales > CAVVIG01 > CAWIMX01. Next base: position 400,773 of record CAWIMX010000002.1, on the reverse strand, counting down.
CATCCGCCGCCTCGGCGTCCAGGGCGGCGTGGGGTTCGCCTACGAATACGCCGGCGACACCATCGACCGCATGAGCATCGACGAGCGCATGACCATCTGCAACATGTCGATCGAGGGCGGCGCGCGTGTCGGTTACGTCAACCCGGACGACACCACGTTTGCGTTCCTGCGGGGACGGCCGTTCGCGCCGCAGGGCGCGGCCTTCGACCGGGCCGTGGCGTGGTGGCGCGGGATGGCGTCGGACGCCGACGCCCGCTACGACGACCGCGTCGCGCTCGACGCCGCCGCGATCATCCCGACCGTCACCTGGGGCATCAACCCGGGCCAGTCGGTCGGCGTCGACGAGCCGATTCCGGGCGATGCCGACGAGGAGGCGCTCACGTTCATGGACTTCCGCCGCGGCGCACAGGTCGCGGGAACGAAGATCGACGTGGCGTTCATCGGCTCGTGCACCAACGGCCGGCTGTCGGATCTCGAGGAAGCCGCGCGAATCGTGCAGGGCCGCAAGGTGGCGCGCCACGTCCAGGCGCTCGTGGTCCCCGGCTCTCAGCTGGTCGCGCGCGAGGCCGAGGCGCGTGGCCTCGACGAGATCTTCCGCCGCGCCGGTTTCGAGTGGCGCGGAGCGGGCTGCTCGATGTGCCTGGCGATGAATCCGGACCGGCTCGAGGGCCGCCAGGTGTGCGCCAGCTCGTCGAACAGGAACTTCAAAGGTCGCCAGGGCAGCCCGACGGGCCGCACACTGCTGATGAGCCCGGCGATGGTCGCCGCGGCCGCGGTCGCGGGCGAGGTGACCGACGTCCGCCGGATGCTCGACGCCGTGCCGGCGTAGGACACCATGAGCGCCATCATCTCCATCGTCGGCCGCGGTCTTCCCCTTCGGGGCGACGATCTCGACACGGATCGCATCATGCCGGCGCGCTTCCTGCGCGCCGTCACGTTCGAGGGCCTCGAGCAGCACGTGTTCGAGGACGACCGCGCGGCCGATCCCGCGCACGCCTTCAACGATCCGCGGTATGCGGGAGCCAGTATCTTGGTGGTGAACCGCAACTTCGGCTGCGGGTCGTCGCGCGAGCACGCGCCGCAGGGCCTCGTCCGCTACGGCATCGCGGCCATCGTCGGCGAGTCGTTCTCGGAGATCTTCCAGGGGAACGCCGCCGTGCTCGGCCTGCCCTGCTTCGCCGCCGATCACGACTCGATCGCGCGGCTGCAGCGCGAGATCGAGCGCGCGCCGGGCACCTCCATCGAGGCCCATGTGGACACCGGGGAGGTGGCCGCCGGCTCGCTGCGGGTCGGGGCCACTCTGCCGGCGGCGCTGCGCGACGGGTTCCTCAGCGGGCAATGGAACCCGACCGCGCTCCTCCTCGAGCGATTCGACGAGGTGACGGCTGTGGCGAATCGACTGCCGTACGTGACGGGCGCCTGGTCATCGAGCCGCTGAGCGCGGTCGCCCGCGGCAGGAGCGCGTGCCATGCCGTTCAAGCAGGCCTGGTTCCTTCAAGGACTCGTCGTTGTCGGTCTGGCCGTCAACGGGCTGGCGTCGTCGTCCTGCACCAGCGCGTGCGGGCTCGGTCTGGTGAGGCGGCTGGTCTTCAGCCGCGATCCAACGTTTCCCCTCGACCCGCCGACGCTCCTGGCCAGCGGAGCATTCCTGTATCAGGACATCTGACGGACGGCTGCGCCACGCTGTTTGCCGGCCCCTGCGACGGCTCCGCCGCGCAGCCCCTGTGCACGGTTGTACATCGGCCCGATCCGATCGGGGGCCGTCAGTCCGCGTCGAACGATCACGCGCGGCGTCTATCGACTTTTCGCGCAGGCCTGGGCAGACAACGATGCCCCCAACCTGTTTTCCGTCGACCTCGGCGTGTGGAGCAACGACTGCGCAGCCCAGCAGATAGCCGGACCGTAGTCGACCGGGCGTCGCGCTCACGCGCGTCCCTTCTCCTGCGCGACCTCCAGGAAGGCGTCGGCCGCATGCGACCGGTGATCGCGCCGGCACACGAGGTTCACGACGCGACGACGCGACAGGCCCGCGACCGGAATGGCGACGAGGCGTCCGCTGGCAATTTCCGTGACCGCGCAGCGCCGGGGCAGAAGCGCCACGCCCTGCTTCATCTCGACCGCCCGCTTGATGCCGTCGAGGCTGGGCAGCGCGATCATCATCTTCAGCTCGATCTGGCGCTCCTGAAAGAGACGCAGCACGCGCTCGCGCGCCGGTGACGGGTCGTTGTGGGCGACCACCGGCTCGCCCGACACGTCTTCCATCGTCACCTTGCGGCGCCTCGCGAGGGGATGCGACGGCGGCACCAGCAACACGAGCTCGTCGGTGCCCACCGTCACTTCCACGAGCCCGGGCTCGGTCGGATGGAACGTGAGCGCGCCGAAGTCGAGGCTCCCCTGCTGCACTTCCACGGCAATCTGGCGGGCAGGCACGCGGCGGACGTCGATGGCGATCTCGGGGTGCTTCACGCGGAAGCGCGCAATGAGGGGCAGCAGCGTGTGCACGGCGGCCTCGTTGGCCCCGACGAGCACGCGGCCCCGGCGCAGGTCGCGCAGCTCACGCATGGCCGACTCGGTTTCCTCGGCCAGCCGGACCAGCCGCTGGCCGTAGTTCTCGAGGACGCGCCCTGCGTCGGTCAGGGTGCCGTTCTTCGACGATCGGTCGAAGAGCTGTTCGCCCAGGTCGACTTCGAGCCGCCGCACGGCCTGGCTCACCGCCGGCTGCGTGCGATGGACCTTGGCCGCCGCGCGCGAAAAGCTGCGCTCCTGGGCGACCGCCAGGAAGATCTTGAGCTCGCTGAGATCCATAACGGTGTCTTATCATATCGTAATCATTATCGTTTTGACTTTTAGTCCGCCCAGCCGGTACAAGGGGGTGTATGAGCCACGCGTCCCACGTCCTCATCTTCGACACGACCCTTCGCGACGGGGAGCAGGCCCCCGGCTTTTCGCTCGACGTCGACTCGAAGCTGACCGTGGCCCGGGCGCTGGATGCCCTGGGCGTGGACATCATCGAGGCCGGGTTTCCGATCGCGTCGCCCGCCGACGCGGCGGCGGTCGAGCGCGTCTCCCGCGAGGTGACGCGGCCGACGGTGGCCGCGCTCGCCCGCTGCCGGCGCGAGGACATCGAGGCGGCCGCGGCCGCGCTCAAGCCCGCGGCGCGCCCGCGCATCCACACCTTCCTCGCCACGTCCGATCTCCATCTGACGCGCAAGCTCCGCATCAGCCGCGAGGCCTGCCTCGAAGCGATCGTGGCCGGCGTCGCGCAGGCCCGGCGCGCCACCGACGACGTGGAGTTTTCGGCGGAGGACGCGACGCGCAGCGATCTCGATTTTCTCTGTCGGGTCGTCGAAGCGGCCATCAAGGCCGGCGCCACCACCATCAACCTGCCCGACACGGTCGGCTACAGCACGCCCGATGAAATCCGCGAGTTCTTCCGTGCCATCCGCGAGCGCGTGCCCAACGCCGACCAGGCGGTGTTCAGCGCCCACTGCCACGACGACCTCGGCCTGGCGGTGGCCAACAGCCTGGCCGCCGTCCAGGGCGGCGTGCGGCAGCTCGAGTGCTGTATCAACGGCATTGGCGAACGCGCGGGCAACGCGTCGCTCGAAGAGCTCGTCATGGCGATGCGCGTGCGCCACGATCGCCTGCCGTACGACACGGGGATCGACTCGACCCGGCTGTACGGCACGAGCCAGCTCGTCTGCCAGCTCACCACCGAGGCGCTCCAGGCCAACAAGGCCGTCGTCGGGCGGAACGCGTTCGCCCACGAAGCCGGGATTCACCAGGACGGAGTGCTGAAGGATCCGACCACGTACGAGATCATGCGCCCCCAGGACGTCGGCCAGCCCACCAACCGCCTCGTGCTGGGCAAGCACTCGGGGCGCCATGCGGTGGGCCGCCGCTGCGAAGAGATCGGCATCACGCTCACGCCGGCCGAGTTGGACGAAACCTATCGCGCCGTCGTGGCGATGGGCGATCACCGCAAGGCCGTCGGCGACGGCGACCTGCGACGGATCGTCGAGCGCGTGCGTTCGGCGGCGCCGACCAGCACGCCGCGCCAGGGCGCCTCGACCGCTGCCTCCGTACCCGGAATGTAGAATGACGGGATGATCCCGCTGCGGGATGTCATCCCGTCACGTACGGTCCCCTACGTCACCATCGGCATCATCGCCCTGAACGCGGCGGCCTGGTTCTTCGAGCTGTCATTTCCGCGCGACCTCTTGCCGGTGTTCCTCCAGGTCTATGGCGTCGTGCCGGCCGACTTCCACGTCATGACGCTGCTCACGTCGATGTTCCTGCACGGCAGCTGGATGCATGTGATCGGGAATATGTGGTACCTGTGGATCTTCGGCGACAACGTCGAAGACCGGCTCGGCCATGGACGGTTCATCGCGTTCTATCTGCTCTGCGGGATCGTCGCCGCCTTCGGGCACATCACGATGAACGCCACGTCGGTCCTGCCGACGATCGGCGCCAGCGGCGCCATCGCGGGCGTGATGGGCGCCTACTTCGTGCTCTACCCGCATTCACGCGTGCTGACGCTCGTGCCGATCATCTTCTATTTCGAGATCATCGAGCTCCCGGCCATCTTCCTCCTCGGCTTCTGGTTCCTGATGCAGCTGTTCAGCGCGGGCGCGATCGCCGCCACCGCCAGCACGGGCGGCGGCGTCGCCTTCACCGCCCACGTGGCCGGGTTCCTGATGGGCGTCGTCGGCGTGTTCCTGTTTCGCAAGCCGAGGCGACGCCCCGACGAGTGGTGGGGCTGAGGCGTCAGCGGGCGCGAATCTGCTGCGACAGCCGGGCAATCTCCACGAGCAGCCGCTCGAGCTCGGCGTCGTAGCGGTCGGGCGACAGCGCGGCGCGGGATGCGCGCAGCCGGTCGAGCTCGGCCTGCCGCGACGCCCGCTCGGCGATCAGCGCCTCGAGCTCGGGATCCGCCGATGCCGGACGCGCCTCGGGAGCCAGATACGTGGCGCGGGCAAGCTCGCCGTCGCGGCCCTCGGCGCTCGCTTCCCGGCCGATGCCGTCGCCGTCGTCGTCGAGCACCGGACGCTCGGTCGGCAGCTGGGAGGCCGCTTCGAAGTGAGTGCGCACGCCGTCGCTCGCGAACACGAAGGCCTCCCAGATCGACACGCGACCGTCCTTGTCGGCGTCGGCCGAGGGATCCTCGAAGGCCTGCACCAGATACTCGGGAAACACCGTTTCGAACTGCTGTGCCGCCGTATCGTTGGCCGTGAGCACGATGCGGCCGCGTCCGGCCAGGGCGTGCAGGAAGGGCGCGCTGCCGGCGGTCGTGTCGATGAACACGAGGCGTCCCGGCACGGCCGCCAGGAGCGCCGCCCATTCGACGGCGCTCAAATCGGGGCCGACCAGGTTGAACTTGGCCGCATCGGCGTTCGCGGCGGTTCCGTGTCCGATCAGGACCACCAGCAGTTGATCGGCCGGCCCCAGCCTGCGGGCGAGACCGCGGAGCGCGCCGCGCACGCCCTCGCGCGTCGCCTCCCCCACGCCTTCTCCGGCCGTCTCGCCGAGGAGCACGACGTGGTCCGCCGGATACTCGAAGCGATCCCGCAGCGTGGCGGCCAGGCTGGCGCGCCATCGGTCGTAGCGGCTCTGGTAGGGCTGCCCGGCCGACGCCCCGCTGACGATCAAGGCAAAGCGTTCGCCGCCCTCGCCGAGGACGTTCGACATCAGGACGGGCCAGAGCGCCAGCGCGCAGGCGACGATCGACAGCCGCCAGCGACCGCCGCGACGCCCTCGGCCCCTCATCGCAGTCCCCACCGGCGTCGCCACACCCACTCCGCCGCAAGCAGGCCGACGAGGAGCGCGAACATCCAGGGGCGATCCCACAGATCGTAGCGCTCGGGCGCACGCTCGGGCGGCGCAACCGTCTGGAGCTCGGGCCCGATCGCGTCGACGTCGGCGGGTGCCACGTAGCGTCCACCCGACTGGGCGGCCACGCGGGCCAGGAGCGCCGCGTTCAGCCGCGGGTCGGCGAATTCACGATCGGAGCCGCCGACATAGACCCACCGGTCGACCGTGCCGAGCGACGTCGTGCCGCTTCGCGCCTCCAGCTGCACGCGGTAGAGGCCGGCGTCGGAGACGCGCGCGCTCGCTTCGAATCGCGCGCTGTCGCGGTCGATCCGGCGCATGGTCAGGGGGCGCGACTGCTCGCCCGGCCCAGTCAGCGTCGCTTCCCATCGCGCGTCGGGCGCCGCCTCGAAGGCGCGCGTCCGCGCCACGGCGTCGACCGTCACGAGATCGCCCGGTTCGGCCGCTTCGGTCGCCGTGGCCGAGACGGGATCGGCCGCAGGGCCGGCCAGCCACCGTGCCGTCTGCCGCCAGAAGCGATCGTAGCGCCGGTCGTCGGACGGCAGCAGCATGCGCCACCGCCACGACGCCTCGCCGCCGAAGACCATCGAGCGGCCCTGCCCATAGCGCTCGACGGCGATGAGCGGCCGCAGCGCTCCTCCCTCCTCGGTCGTCACCGCCAGCACCGATGCCCCGGGACGCGGCTGCCCGAGCGGAGCGGCTCCGGCGAGCGCCGGCATCTCGGCCCAGCGCGCGGTGTTTTCTTCCGCCGTCGCGCCCAGGCGCATGATCGGATGCCGCTCGCCGTCGGGCGTCAGGAGGAGCTTGTTGGCCGCGCCGCGCCCGGTAAACCCGGGCAGCACGAGGCCGCCGCGCCGGTCGGTCAGCTCCACGGGCAGGGCCGGCTCGAGAGGCGTCCCTGCAAAACCCCGGACTGAAAACGAGCGGCCCCCGACAATCAGGAGGCCCCCGCCGCGTTCCGACACGAAGTCGGCGAGCATGTCCAGCTGGGCGCGCGTGAAGAAGTCCGATTCGACGTTGGCGATCATCACGGTGTCGTACGCGTAGAGGTCCTCACGCGTCGCCGGAAACCCGTTGACGAGGGCTGCCGTCCGATCCTCGGCGGCCTGAATGAAGTACGTGTTGGCGCCCTCATCGTTCTGGCCCTTGCGCACGATGGCATCCACTTCGAGGCCGGGGTCGCGGGCCCACGCCCGCGCCAGAAAACTGTGGTCGAATCCCGGCGCCCCCTCGATCGCCAGCAGACGCCGCTTGCGGCCCGCCGGGCGCACCAGCACGCTCCTGGCGTTGTTCTGCGTCACCTGCTCGCTCGGATCGGCCGGAATCTCGACCTTGTACACGGTGGGCGTCAGCGGATCCGGCGCCACGGTCAAGGTGGCCTCGACCGGCGAACCGTCCGCCGCCGGCGTCAAAGTGCGCGTCTCCAACGTCCGCCCGTTGGCGCTGAGCTGCAGCGTGAACGGGCGGCGGCTGAAACCGCGGCTGACCGCCGACACGCGCAAGTCCACGGACGATTCGTCGAGGCGCTGCTCGCCGGCGACGATGCCAGTCACTTCGCGATCGCGCAGGTCCGGCGAGCCGACGCCGACGGTGATCACGGGCGGTCCGCCTTCATCGCCCTCGGCGGGCATCCCACTGGTCTCGCCGCCATCGGAGATCACGACGATGCCGGCGACCGGGCGACCGCGGTACCGGTCCCGCACGGCGTCGAGCGCGCCGGCGAGGTCGCTCCGGCGGCCGTCGGCGGTCGCCGCGGTCGGATCGCCGGCTTCGAGCGTGGCGCCGAAGGTGAAGAGCTCGGTCGCGAACCGGCCCCCCAGCGACGGCACGAGCCGATCGCGCACCAGCCCGACCGCTTCCTCGAAGCGCGTGGCCCCATCGGTCCCGTCGGCGATGCCCATGCTCTGCGATTGGTCGACGAGCACGGCCACGACCGCGTCGCGGGCCGCGTCGGGTGCGCGAAGCGCGTAGGGCCGGAAGAGCATCAGGATCACGAGGGCCAGAACGGCCGCACGAAGCGCGACGAGCGTCGCCTGCTGCCGGCGGCTGAGCGGCATCAGGGGCCGGCGATACGCCAGGAACGCCAGCGCGAGCGCCGCGGCGACCGCCAGCGCCACGAGCCACACGGCGGGGATGGTGGTGGAGAATCTCATCGCCGACTGACGACTCGAGACTGACGACTAGCGACGATCAGTCCCCTGCGCGATCGCCTTGAAATACGCATCCACCTGCGACTGGTAGTCGGCTGGCGGGGTGTCGTCGACCCCGACGGCGAGGCGCTCACCCGACTCCCTGGCCTGGAGCGCGGTCGACATCGACGATTCCGCGCGTTCGAGCGCGGCGGCGGCCTGACGACGGAGATCGTCCCAGCGGGCGAAATCCTGTTTGAAGGCTTCCGTGCCGGGCGCCGACAGCGTCATGCCCTGACCTTCGAAGGTGAATCCCACGACGCCTTCGAGCGTCGGATCCTCGCGCCGGACCTCGTTCAGCAGCTGCTCGGCGCGCTCGAGCTGCCGGCCGTATTCGTCGCGCAGGCGCTCGAGCTGGCCCGCGGCGTCCGACCGGCCTTCCTGACCAAGACGGGCGATCTCGCGGCTGACTTCGTCGAGACGCTCGCGGACGCTCCGCATCTCGGCCATCTGGCCCGCCTGACGCCGCGACGCTTCATCGCCCGGCGCGGCGGCGGTGGCCATGCGATCGGCCGCACCTTCGAGCGTGCGCGCGAGCTGGCGTTGCTCCTCCGCCGTCTGGCGATCGCGGCTCCCGTCTGCGGCCGCCGCGCCCGACGCCACCGCGCTCGACGCCTGGCGCATCCGCTCCGCGACGCGACCGGTCTGCAGATCGCGTGCGGCATCGGCCATGGCCTCGCGGGTGCGATCGGCGTCGGCGTCCCCGGAGGGCGTCGTCGTCGCGCCGGCGCCCTGCTGCCCGAGGCTCTTGCCCAGCGCATCGGCCCGGTCGGCCAGCCGCGACTGCTCTGCCGCCAGCCGGCGCCGGCCGTCGGCGCCACCCTGGTCGTCCTGCTGCGGCTCGCGACCGGACCGGCCGCTCGAGCCGCCGAGGGCTTCCAGCTCATTGGCCAGCCGGCGCTCCGCTTCGGCGATCTGTCTCGCTTCGAGCTGCGCGTCGCCCATCGCGCGCCGACCGTCTTCGGGCTGGGCGCCGCGAAGCTGGCGTTCGAGCTCGCGCAGGTCGTCGCGCGCGCGGCTTCCGCTCGCGCCCGCCCCGCCGGGATTCTCCCGGCGCAGCTCGTTCGCGGCCGCCTGCATCGCCTGGGCGGCGTCGCGCATGCGCTCGGTCTGGCTCCCCGACGCGCCTTGCCCGCTTCGGCCCGCACCCGCCTGCGGCTGGCTGCCCGACGGCTGGCGGCTCAGTTCTTCCGCCTGCTGGCGCAGCTCCGACTGTTCGCGGGTCAGCTTCTCGAGCTCACGCCGGCGCTCGGCGTCGGTGAGGCGGGCCTCGCTCAGATCGCGCTGGCGTTTGACCAGCTCGTCCTGCCGCTCCGCCAGCTGATGGATCGCATCGATCAGCTTGCTCGCCTCGTCCGGCTCGCCACGCGCCTGATCGGCGCCAGGCGTCTCGTAGTTGGTCTGCTGGGAGCGCTGCAGCTCGCGATCGAACAGGCTCGACAGATCGTAGTTGCTGTTCCCGCGCCCGCCGGTGCCCGGCGCCGTCGCGATCTGAATCGGCTTCGCGTCGGCCTGCGCCTTCAGCAGCTGGTTGAGCGCCTCCATCTCCTGCGGCAGCGCGTCGGTGGTGCTGACGCGGTTCAGGGCCGTCACCGCCTGGCCCATGGCCGCCGACGCGGCGGTCATCGCCGCCTGCTCCGGACGCGGCTGAATCGGCACGCGCGGCTCGGGCCCGAACAGCGACGAGCGCCTCGGGTTGCGCATCGTCGATTCGCCGAACGCCGCCGACGCCTGTTCGACGCGGGTCTTCAACGCGTCTTCGGCGTGCGCCACGGCGTGCACGTCCTCCTCCGACCGCGCGCCGGCCGTCGTCGCGGTGCGGCGATCGAGCTTCCACGTGGCCGCGATCACTTCCTTCTGCTGATTCACGAGATCGCCGAGCGCCTGAGCGGCTCCGCTCGTCACCCCCTGGCTCTGCGCGAGCGAGAATTCCTGCTCGAACGGGCGCACCTGCAGGAAGAAGATGTCGCTGCGCGCTTCGCTCGACCGCTTGCCCCGGGCCACGTCGCGCGCCCGCACGTAGTAGGAGACGAGGTCGCCCGGCGCCACGTCGAGCCCCTCGAGGTAGATCGTCTGACGGCCGTTCACCGAGGTCGCGTGCCCGGGAATCTCGATCGGCAGCACCCGCTCGGGGCCGGCCTTGACGCTGTAGACCAGCTCGAGCCGATCCACGCCGTAGTCGTCGTCGGCCCGGGCGGCGACGTCCACTTCCTCGAGCCTCGTGACGTTGCGATCGCCGGCCGGCTCCGTCACGCGCACTTCGGGCGGACGATCCTCGAGCGCGCGGATGAAATATTCGATGTCGCCGTCGCTCGACAGGCCGTCGGCGTCGGCAAGCGCCACGCGGTACGAGTCGTTGTGCTGGACGGTGAACGTCCCGACGAGCTCGGTGGCCGACACCGGCGCGAGCGCCACGCTGCCGCCCTCGACCAGCGCCATCGCCCCCGAGTCGGCCGGTCGGTCCGTGTGCACGTGCACCCGAATGCCGGTCCCTTCGGGGGCGTAGATGTCGCCTCCGTCCTCCTCGGTGCGAGGCGCGAGCCCGAGCGTCTTCGGATACGCGTACTCGACATCGATGCGATCGACACGCGGCGGCGCGACCACGGCGACGGTAAACGGTCCCGCCGACAATCCGCCGGGAGCGGTCACGCGATACGTGAACGACGACGTGACGTGCCCGAGCGAGTAGCGGAAGCGGGCGTCGGCGACGCCGGCCGTGCCGACCATGGGGGCGGCGTCGCGCCGGTCGGCCACGTCAATCTCGATGCGCGGGACGATCGGCGCGCGGCTCCCCCCGATCGTGACGTCGACCGTGAACGCATCGCCGGTGCGCACCCGCGCATCGCCCGGCGTGACGTCGAGTGTGACGTGCGCGGGAAACAGCGTGAGCGCCGCGGCGTCGTAGGCCTGCCCCGCGCGGTCTCGGCCGACGAACAGCACCGCCGCCAGCGCGGCGACGGCGGCCGCCGCCTTGAGCCCGGCCCGCGTGAGCGTGCGATCCGGCACCACCGGATCCACGTCGACGCCCGCCAGGCGATCCGCCGCGTCGGCGAGCATCGGCCCGGCGAGTGACGGCGAGTCGCGCGTCGCCCCCAGCACGTCGACCGCCGACGCCAGCCGGTCGTCGAGCTCGGGGACGCGCTCCTCGATGAACCGCGCCACCCGAATGTCGGACGGACGCGGGCCGAGACGACGAACTCGCCAGGCGACGGCTCCGACGGCGAGCGCCACGGTGGCGGCTCCGACGACCGCCAGGCCGAGCGGCGTCCGGGCCGCCCACGAAGACATCGCCAGGCCCGCCGCGACGACGAACGCCGCCAGCAGCGCGGCGGTGAAGGTGGCCTCGAGCGCGCGCATCCGCCGCCACCGCGCGCGCACGCGGGCGATCACACCGCGAATCTCGTCGTGAGGCGATCCGGGCATCTCTCCTATTGTCTCACCCCGCATCCGCTCATGCGCTCCTGGCAGCCACGAAGCTTTCGACCGCCAGCGCCACCAGCATCAGCCCCAGCGCGTACTGCCAGAGCCGCTGCCGCCCCTCCTGTTCCCTCGCGGCGGCCACCTCGACCGCCGGCGTCGTCGGCGGGACGTGAGTCACCACCGACAGGAACTCGTCGGCGGAGAGCCGTGCGACATCCGATTCCCGGGGATCGACGTTCACCGCCACCAGGCGGCTCCCGCCCCCTGCGGCGGGGACCGTTGCCATGCCGGGCTCGGCCGGCACCCCGGCGGGGCGATCGCTCACGAGGAACGAGCTGCCCAGGCGGCGCCCGGCGGCCAGATAGCGCACAGCCTCGCGCAGAAAGGGGACGAACGTGGCGCGCCGCGGGAAATCGTTCCACAGGCCGCCCAGGTCCGAGGCGAAGACGAGCGCGCGTCCCTCGCCGATCGGGCAGTCGAGCAGCGCCGGTTCTCCACTGGTGAATCGCGCCAGCGTGGCGCACCCGGCGCCCTCCACCCGCGACACCTGGTCGAAGGTCACGAGGCCGAGCGTTGCGGCGCCGGCGCCGAACGCCTGAAAGATCGGGTGCCGCACGTCCACCGGGGCCAGCGTGCGTGAGTGCGCGTCGGCATCGTCCGGCTTCGCCATCGCAATCCGGCCGTCCGGGCCGAGCAGGTCGACCACGACGTCGCCGTCCATCTCCGGGCCGGCCGCGATCAGCAGACCGCCTCCCTGCGCGAACGTAGCCGGCGAGGCGCTGGCGGCCCCGCGCCTCCAGGCCGTGCGTCGACAGCAGGAGGATGGCGCTCGCCTGCGACACCTGCCCGTCCCCGCCTCCCAGGTCGGCCGCGCGGATGCCCGAGAGGCGGAAGGGCGGCGCGCCCGCCGCGCCGGCCGGCCCGGCCGCGAGCGCCTGCTGGACGTAGAACGCATCGCGCGCCGGCGCGCCGTTCGCCGACACGATCCGAACGTCGAGACCGACGCCGTCGCCGACCACGGCATATCGCGCATTGTCGCCCGGCATGCCGTCGGGATCCGCGACGGTCGCCACCGCCGCGCGCGCGCCGGCCGCCCCGGTGAAGCTGGCGTCGGACGAACCGCCGGGCGGCACGTTCACCGTCACGACACCGTGATCGCATTCCGTCGAGCGTCAGGTGCACGACGGCGTCGCGGGCCGCCGCACCGCTGTTTCGGACGGTCGCCACGAGGCGATCGCCGGCGGCGGCGAGCGCAGTGACGGCCAGATTGGCGGGAGGCTGCGCCCGTGTCGCGAACCTCGACGTCCACAGTGTCCGGCACCTCGGCGCCCTCGCCCGAGGCCCACCCGTTCGCCTGCAGATCCGTCACCACGATGATCCGACCGGCGCGGCCGCCCAGCATGCGCACCGCCCCGTCGATCGCCGCGCGATATCGCGTGCCGCCGTCGCCCGGGGCCATGCGGCTCAGGGCGGCGCGCGCCAGCGCGCCGATCCGGCGTCGGGCGCTTCGACCGCCACAGCCTGATCGCCGAACACTTCACGACCCGACGAGGTCGCCCGCCGGCGCCCCGTCAATCGCCTCGCGGGCGAGCGTCCGGGCGCGATCGACGGTGGACGGCGCCGACACGCTCAGACGATCGCATCCAGCGCGACGATGGTCGCGCGCGACAGCTCGCGCGCCGCGCCCGACGCGAGGAACGGCCGCGCGAACGCCAAGGCGAGCAGCACGAGCGCGGCGATCGCGCAGCGCGAGCAGCAGCCACTCGCGCAGGCGGCGCCGAGCGGTGTGCTCCATCGGCGCGTGCCGCAGCAGGCGCACGGCCGCGAATCGCAGCCGCGGCTCCGGCTCACGCTTGAGCAGGTGCAGCACGATCGGCACCGCGGCGGCGAGCGCGCCGACGAGAAAGAGCGGAGACAGGAAGCTCACAGCGTCTTCGACCGCGTCGACAGATACGCCAGCAGCGCCAGCTCGAGCGGCTCCGAGGTCCGTGGACGCAGGTGGTAGTCGATGCCCCAGCCGCCCAGCTCGCGCCGGTAGCGATCGATCGAGCGCGCCCACGACCTCGCGCAGATAGTCGCGCGCGCACGACGCCGGGCACGGCCATCACCTCTTCGCGCGTCTCCAGATCCTCGAAGCGGGTCGGCGCGCTCGAAGGGAAACTCCAGCTCGTCGGGATCGAGCACGTGGAACACGATCACGTCGGTGCCGCGATATTGGAAGTGCTTCAGGCCCCGGATCACCGCGGCCGGATCGTCGAGCAGATCGGAAATCAGCACGACCATGCCGCGCTTGCTGAGCGCATCGGCCAGCTGGTGCAGCGGCCTGGACACGTCGGTCCGCGCGATCCGGGCTGCAGCCGATCGAGCGCGAGCAGCAGCGCCCGCAGGTGGCCGGGCCGCGCGCTCGCCGGCAGCATCTGACGATGGCGTCGTCGAACGCGGTCAGGCCCACGGCGTCGCGCTGGCGCGTCATCAGGTATCCGAGCGCCGCGGCCAGGCACGCCGCGTATTCGAACTTCGTGATGCCGCGCGATCCGTACGCCATCGATCCGCTGACGTCGACCATCAGGTGGCAGTCGAGGTTGGTCTCTTCCTCGAACTTCTTCACGTAGAACCGATCGTCTGCGCGCGTACACTTTCCAGTCGATCGTCTGCAGGTCGTCGCCGGGCATGTATTGCCGGTATTCGGCGAACTCCACGCTGAACCCCTTGAACGGGCTGCGATGCAGGCCGGCGAGGAACCCTTCGACGATCGTGCGCGCCCGCAGTTCGAGCGTGCCGAGGCGCGCGACGACCGCCGGGTCGAGAAACTGGCGTTCGCGCGTCGGGCGCGGCCATCACGACATTCCGCTGGCTGGCGCCGCGACGGTCTCGAGCAGCCGCTCGATGATGACGTCCGGCGTGACGCGCTCCGATTCGGCGTAGAAGTTCGTCATCATGCGGTGGCGCAGGATCGGCTTGGCGAGCGCCTGAATGTCCTTGACCGAGACGTGGTAGCGCCGATGCATCAGCGCGCGCGCCTTCGCGCCGGCGACGAGCGCCTGCGACGCGCGCAGGCCGGCGCCCCACTTCACCCATTTGTCGACGAAATCCGGCGCGCCCGGACGCCCCGGCCGCGACGCGTCGACGAGGCGCACGGCGTAGCGCGCCACTTCCTCGGCGACGACCACCTGGCGGACGACGTCCTGGAACTGCAGAATGTCCTCGCCGTTCAGCACGCACTCGGGCGCGGCCGCTCGGTGCCCGTCGTCCGTCGTCACGACCGTCACCTCGTCGTCTTCGCTCAGATACGAGATGACGATGTTGAACATGAAGCGATCGAGCTGCGCCTCGGGCAGCGGATACGTGCCTTCCAGCTCGATCGGGTTCTGCGTCGCCAGGACGAAGAACGGCCGCTCCAGCGGATAGGTATGCCCGGCGGCCGTCACGTGGTACTCCTGCATCGCCTCGAGCAGCGCCGCCTGGGTCTTGGGCGGCGTCCGGTTGATCTCGTCGGCCAGGATGATCTGGGCGAAGATCGGGCCCCTTCACGAATCGCAGCCGCCTCGAGCCCTGCTCCTCCTCGAGGATCTCGGTGCCCGTGATGTCGGAGGGCATCAGGTCGGGCGTGAACTGGATCCGCTTGAAGTCGAGATCGAGGATGTCGGCGACCGTCTTGATCGAGCAGGGTCTTCGCCAGGCCCGGCACGCCCGTGATGAGGCAATGGCCGCCGGTGAACAGCGCGATGAGCACCTGCTCCACCACGTCGTCCTGGCCGACGATCACCTTCCTCAGCTCGGTGAGGATGCGCTCGCGTCCCTCGCTGACCCGCTCCGCCCCGGCCGCCGCCGCCTGGAAAACTCCGTCCACGTGTCTCTCCGTCTCAACGCAACCACGTCTGGTCGGTTGCATTCCGTCAATGTGTGAGGGCGTACACGATTTCGTTGATCATCATCCGGTACGACTGCGCCGTGTACTTGATGTAGTCCGGAAACTGCTGCACGTTCGACCATTCCCAGCCGTCGCCCATGTCGGTGTTCCAGTTGATGAACATCATCGGCCGGCCGTCCTCGTCGAAGATCGTCCGCAGGTGAGCCACATACCCGCCCTTCTCCCAGGTGCGGCCCGCCTCGAACGAGCCGAGCCCGGGGATCTGCGGGAAGTCGATCGATCGCGTAGAAGGCTGTGGAACACCGGATGGTCCTTCGGCAGAGTCGACGATCTCCTCGATCGGGAAACACGCGCTTCAGCTCGCGCGCGAGGTTCTCCCATTCGAGCGGGCCGTGGAAATCGTCGAACGTCGCCGTGCCGCCCCGCAGCAGGAACTCCCGCAGGTTCTGCCACCTCGGCGTCGGTCATCCGCAGCGTGCCCGGCTCGACGAAGTAGATCCAGGGATACTTGAAGAGATCCGGGCTGTCGAGCGGCAGCACGATGGGATCGTCGGTTTCGATCGTGGTCGCCGTCTTGATCCGGCGCGTGAGATTCTGCTCCGCCGCCGGGCCGTCGATGAACCACGGCTCCCCCACGATGTCTTCCTGGAACGCTCATCGCCTTCGGATCGCAAAGTGATACCGGATCCGGACGAACCGCCATTCGAGGCCGGCGAGGCGCTGGTCGGGGCGCGCGGCGAGCTGGGCGGCGCGCCGGGGGCGACAGGGCCGTAGCAGCAACCGCCAGCACGGCCGCGGCCGCGGCAGGGCGCGTCACGGCCGGCCGCCGTCCACGAGCTCGAGCAGCAGGTCCTGTGCGCGCTGGTACGTGGGGGCGATCTCCAGGGCGCGCAGCGTCTGGGTGCGCGCGTCCGCGCGCCGCCCGAGCTTCAGTAGCTCTCAGCCAGGTCCGTGTGGGCCGCCGCCTGATCGACCGGCTTGAGCGTCAGGACCGCCTGGAATTCGCGCGCCGCCACCTCGGGCTCGCCGCGATCCATCGCCAGTCTCCCGAGCACCGCGTGCGCGCCCCCTTCGAACGGATCCACCGCCACGATGCGCTCGTTCACCGCGCAGACGCGCGCCGGATCGTCGACACCGCCTCGCGCATGAGCGACGCCGAGCTGCCGCGCCGCCTCCACGTTGTCGTAGTCCACGGCGACGTAGCGCCTCGAGCTCCTTCATCGCGCGCGGCCTGTCGTTCGCCTTCATCGCCAGTCGGCTATCTGGGCCGTGCGGGCTGTCGGCGCCGATGGCGATCGGCATCGCCGGCCGCCGCCTTCTCGAACGCGCTGCTCGCCTCATCGGTCTCGCCCGCATCGACGCAGCTCGTGACCGAGCGTCATCTGCACCGGGTAGTTGCCGGGATGCTCGGCGGCCTGCGCACGCAGCACGGGCAGCGGCACGCCCTGCAGCTGCTCGGGGTTCACGCCGGCGAACGCCTTCTTGAGCGCGCCGAACTCGTCGTCGAGCGCGCGATCGAAACCCGCCTGCATCTCCGCGAGGCTCGTGTCGAGCGCCTTGGCGAGCGCGTGGTCGGTGTCGAGGCCCTCGCCGTACGCCACCAGGAGCCGCCGCATTCCCGGCGTCGCCATACGTCTTGACGATGTAGTCCACCAGGAGCGACGACTCGTAGTAGGCGAGCGAAATCGTTTCGCCGCTCAGAAACGCCGCGTTGAGATCGGTGAGCTTGATCGTGTGACCCTGCTCGAGCAGCTGCGCGAACTCCACCGCGCCCGGACGCGCCCACTCGCTTCGCCTGCCGCTTCTCTTCGAACACCGAGATGCCTTCCGTCAGCCAGCGCGGAACGCGCTTGTTCGACAGCTGAATCGTGATGACGTGCGCGAGCTCGTGCCAGAGCGTCGACTCCCACTGGAACGTGCCCGGGCGGCTGCGCGCGCGGCGAGTCGAGCGTGACGACGCGGCCGAAACAGGCGCCCAGGGCGCCGATCATCCCGGGCAGCCCGAGATTGCGCACGGCGAAGTCGTCGTGCTTCGAGAACATCTCGA
This sequence comes from uncultured Acidobacteriota bacterium, assembly GCA_963837345.1. Lineage (GTDB taxonomy): Bacteria > Acidobacteriota > Vicinamibacteria > Vicinamibacterales > CAVVIG01 > CAWIMX01. The sequence goes on along the minus strand of CAWIMX010000002.1, from coordinate 383,414 downwards.
TCAGGATCGGCCCCTTGTGGCGTGAACTGGTACAGGTCCGACAGCCGGTCGAGCGCCTTGTGCGCGAGCGCCAGCACGTAGTCTGGAGCAGCGGCGCCTCGTCCGTGTTCATCCGCAGAATGATGTTGCCGTCCGTCGACGGTCACGAACGTGTCGAGCGTGTCCATCATGCCGAGCAGATTGAACGCCACCACGTCGTACGGATAGAGCTTGAACGACTGCTCGAGCGCCTCGCGGGCCCCGCGCTCGTCCCCCGTGCGCAACAGGTGCAGGCCGAGGTCGGACAGCGCGTGCGGATTGCGCGGATCTGCAGCTCGAGCGCGCGGCGCGCCAGCGCGACCGCCTCCTCGTACCGGTAGTGGTCCGCGCCGCCTGCTCGCCCGGCGATGCGATACACCTCGCCGTACGTGCGGGGCGATGGCGAGGACCTTCTGTGTTTCCGCGTCGAACCTGGCGTGATCGTCGTGAACGTAGGCCATCGCCGCCAGGAGCGAGTGCGCGTCGAGACTGTTCGGATTCACGGCAAGGGCCTGCCGGATGGCCTCGTGCGCCTCCTCGTCGTGGTCGGCGTCGACGGCCCGCGCCGCCAGGAACACGTGCGCGTCCACCGCGGCGGGTTCACCTCGAGCGCCCGCTTGATGGCGGCGAGCGCGTGCGGCGGATCGTCGTCGCTCAGGGCCCGCGCCGTGCCGATGAGCGCCGGCGTCCACCGCGCGTCCGCCTTGAGCGCCGCCTGATACGACTTCATCGCTTCCGAGCGGTTGCCGGCGGCCAGAAAGAGATCGCCCCACGCCGTGTTGATGGCCGGGATCGGCCGGGCGCGCCGCCGACGCGTCGCGAAACGACGAGTTGGCCTGCTGGAACTCGTTCAAGGCCTCGAGCGCGCGCGCCGCGCGCGCCAGCTCGACGGGATCGTTCGTCGACTGCCAGGGCGCCGCGACACGTCGGAGCACGCCGTCGGCCTCCGGCCGGCCGAGCATCTGCTCGAGCAGCCCGAGCTCGAGCGCGGCGTCGCTGCCAGGCGCGCGCGAGGCCACGGGCTGGAGCAGCGCCAGCGCATCGTCGTAGCGGCCTCGGGCGATGTCGGCCTTCGCGGCGAGCGCCGCGGCGCCGGGATCGGTGGCTGCGGCCGAGCTCATCAGCTTGTCCACCTCGTCGTAGCGGCCTTCGAGGAGCGCCCGGGCGGCAGGTGAGATCGCAGGCGCCTGGGGCGCGCGCGGCGGAGGCTGCCCGGCCGACGGACGGCCGCACGCGACGAGCGCGAGCACCAGGGTGAGCGGCCGCAGGAACGCCAGGAACGCGGGCCGAGTTTCAAGGGCCATGATGTTCGCCGTCGAATATTATCATGGTTGCACGGTGTTGCGACCCTGTTCCAATGGCTCGGCGGCGCGCTGTTCGTTGCCGCCCTGGCCGTCTGCGCCTGGTGGTTCGTCACCGGCGTGGATCGCCTGCCGGGCAGCGGCGGGGCAGGCGGCTTCGCCGCCGACCTGGCCCTGTTCGGCCTCTTCGCCGTCCACCACAGCGTGTTCGCGCGGCCGGCGGTGAAAGACGCGATGCGGCGCGTCATGCCCGACGAGCTCGTGCGGTCCCTGTACGTCTGGACCGCCAGCCTTCTTCTGGTGCTCGTGTGCCTGCTGTGGCGCCGGGTGGGCGGCGAGCTCTACGACGCCCGCGGCGGGCTGGCCGCCGTGCTCATCGCGGTCCAGATTGGCGGCCTTCTGCTCGTGGCGCGGGCGGTCCGCGTGATCGATCCGCTCGAGCTCGCCGGCATCCGTCGGCCGTCGCCAGGCGCCCAGACCTTGCAGGTGGTCGGCCCGTACCGCTGGGTGCGCCACCCGATCTACCTCGGGTGGATGCTGGCGACGTTCGGCATCGCCGCACATGACCGCGCGACCGCCTTCTCTTTTCGACGGTGGCGGCGCTCTATTTGGCGGCGGCAGTGCCGTTCGAAGAGCGGTCGCTCCTTGCCGCGTTCGGCGAGCCGTACGCACGACTACCGCCGTGCGGTCCGCTGGCGCATCGTGCCGTTCGTCTTTTGACGCGTATGGGCGGAACGCTGGCGCTGAGCCCCACGGTCGCCTGTTACGTCTCCGGGCCACGGCCTGGGTCACGCGTCGCGCACGATCGAAATCCTCAACGTCCGTCGCCGCCGCGCGCCCCGACGTGCGGATCCTCGTCGCGCAGTCCGGCCCCCGCGTGGATCTTCGAACAGAATGCACGCGCGCGCATCGGGATCCAGCCGTGCGACGCCGACGTCGGCGTCGTTCAGGTCACACAGCCTGCTGGCCGACGAGGCGGCGACCGCCGAACGTGCGGCCGCGTTCTACGCGACTTTCGATGAACGGATCGCCCGCGAAGCCGCGTGGCTCCGAACCGAACGCGCCGACCTGGTGGTCGGCGACATTCCCCCGCTCGCGTTCGCGGCCGCCGCGAGAGCGGGTGTGCCGTCGCTCGCGGTCGGCAACTTCACCTGGGACTGGATCTACGAGGCATACACGACGTTCGACACGACGGCGCCGGGCGTCGTGTCGCGCATCCGGGGGGCGTACGGCGAGGCGACCCGGGCCCTGAGACTGCCCCTGCACGGCGGATTCGAGCCGATGGCGGGACGGATCCGCGACATTCCACTCGTCGCGCGCCGATCGACGCGCGATCCGCGCGACACGCGACGGCTTGCCGGCGTCGGAGACGACCGCCCGGTCGTGCTGGTTTCCTTCGGCGCGTACGGGGCGCCCTTCGCGCCGCACCACCTGGCCCTCGACGGACGCCTGATCGTGCTGACGACCGATCGGGACATGCCGAACCGTATGCGCCAGGCGCGTCCGGGCCTCGTGCACCTGGACCTCAAGGCCCTGGCGAAGGACGGCGTGCGGTACGAAGATCTCGTCGCCGCAGTCGATGTGGTCGTGAGCAAGGCAGGCTACGGTATCGTGTCCGAGTGCGCGGCCAACGGGACGGCGCTTCTCTACACGCCACGCGGACATTTCCGCGAGGAGGACGTGTTCGTCGCCGAAATGCCCCGCTTCCTCCGCACGCGCGAGCTGGCGCAGGACGACCTGCTGGCCGGCCGCTGGGCCGAGGCGGTCGACGCGCTGCTGGCGCAGCCACGGCCGGCCTCGCCGGCGGTCGACGGCGCCGAGGTCGCGGCGCGGGAAATCCTCGAGGAACTGGGGAACCAGGGGCACTAGGGGGCGAGGGGACGAAGGGGACGAGGGGACGAGGGGACGAAGGGGACGAAGGTGACGAAGGAGTGGTTATGCACACGCGACGACGGTTTCTCGGATTGGCGGCGGCCGCCGGGGCTTCCATCGGGGTCGTCCGGACGCAGGAACCGGCGCCGGCCGGGGCGGCGCTGCCCCCGAGCATCGCCGCCCTGACGTCGATGCGCGACCGGGCGGTGCCGATCTCCGACGGCCGAGCGCCGGGCGCGCATCGATCGCGCCCAGCGGCTGATGGACGGCGCGGGGCTCGGCGCCGTCGTCCTCACAGGCGGTACCTCGCTCGTGTACTTCACCGGCGTGCGGTGGGGCACGAGCGAACGCCTCTTCGCGGTCGTCATTCCGAGAACCGGTCGCGCATTCTGCGTGTGCCCCGCGTTCGAAGAGGACCGGGCGCGCGAGCAGCTCGCGTCCGGGCCGCTGGCCGATGCCGACGTCCGAACGTGGCAGGAGGACGAGAGCCCCTACACGCTGCTCGGCGACGCCCTTCGCGCGGGCGGCCTGGCCGCGGGTCGCCTCGGAGTGGACGAGACCATGCGGTTCGTGTTCGCCGACGGCATCGCCCGGGCCGCTCCCTCGCTCGACCTCGCGAGCGCGACGCCGGTCACGGCCGGCTGCCGCATGATCAAGGACGCCCACGAACTGGCGCTGATGCGGCTCGCGTCGGAGGCGACGCTCCGCGCCTACGACGCCGTGTACCGGGCGCTTCACGAGGGCATGGCCGAGAACGAAGTGGGCCGCCTCGTGCAGGCCGCCTACCGACGCCTCGGCTTCGACGGCTACGCCAGCGTCACGGTCGGCGAATACACCGCCCTGCCCCACGGATCCATCACGCCCCAGGTGATCCGCGAGGGCACGATCATCATGATCGACGACGGCTGCAGCGTGGAGGGCTATCAGTCGGACATCACGCGCACGTTCGTGCTGGGCAAACCGACCGACGCCATGCGCCGCGTCTTCGACATCGTCCGCAGGGCGCAGGATGCGGCGCTCGGGGCGGCACGTCCGGGCGTGTCCCTGGAAGCGGTGGACCTGGCGGCGCGCCGCACCATCGAGCAGGCGGGCTACGGCCCGGGGTTTCGCTACTTCACCCATCGGCTCGGGCACGGCCTCGGCATGGACGGCCACGAATGGCCGTACCTCGTCGCGCACAACATGTACGGCTGGCCGGCCGATCCACGGCTGCAGCCGGGCATGGTGTTCAGCGACGAGCCGGGGATTTACATTCGGGGGGAATTCGGTGTGCGACTCGAGGACGACCTGCTGGTCACCGAGGACGGGGCGGAGCTGTTCACCCCGCAGAGCGCGTCACTCGAGGAACCATTCAACTGAATGCGGAAGCCGGTTCGCTACGCCCCCGTCCCCTTGACGCACGTGACGAGCGACCACATGTTCAGCAGGTTCACTTTCTCGATCGACACGGGATGCAGCTGGGCCTGCGCCAGAAACCCGTGCAGATCGAGATCGGCCTTGAACCCGATATGGACGGTGAACGGCGACATCGCACGATCGAGCCGCGCGAACCACGGGTTGTCGCTGCGGAAGTGGTTCAGGATGACGACCTGCCCCCCCGGCTTGCAGACACGGTGCATCTCGCGCGCGACGGCGACCGGATCCGGCACGACGCTGATGACGTACGGCGCGTAGACGACGTCGAACGTGTTGTCGGGAAACCGGATGTCGGAGGCATCCATCTCGAGGAGGCGAACGTTCGTGAGGGCCTTGCGCGCGATGCGCTCGTGCGCCTTTTCCAGCATCGACGCCGACAGGTCGATGCCGGTGACCGCGCAGTCGCGGGGATACAGGACGGCATTGATGCCGGTGCCGACGCCGACTTCCAGCACGCGATCAGCGGGCTTGATGCCCATGCGCTTGATCGCCTGCAGCCGGCCCCGGTGCAGCGTGGGGCCGAAGAAGACGTCGTAGAACCAGGCGATGTTCTCGTAGACGCGGGTGACGAAGTCGGTTTCGACGACTGTTGCGGATAACGCCCGGGTGGCGACGTCGCTCCCGAGGAACTCCTCACGCTCGGCTGTGTCGTGCCTGTCAAATAGGGCCATTACGCCTCTACCGCGCCAGGCGCGGCTCCGCGACTATACATCGGCGCCTCAGTGAAGTCCATCGACGACCGCCAGCGCCGCATCGATCTGCCCCGAAGGCGTCGACACCTGCAGGCCCTGGAGCCGTCCGCCGAGCGCTGCCGCGATCTCGCGGGCCATGGCGATGCCCTCGGCGGCCTCGGCCTCCGGCGAGCCGGCCCGACGCATGCGATCGAGCATCGCCGACGGCACTCGGACGCCGGGCAGCTCGTTCGCCATGAACTCGGCCGTGCGCACGCTGTCGAACGGGAGTACGCCGCCCACGATCGGCAGGCCCGCCCGCGCCAGCCGCGGCAGGACGGCGTCGAAGCCGGCGAGATCGAAGACGGGCCGCGTGACGACGAATTCGGCGCCCGCTTCCACCTTGTAGTCGAACCGCCGCAGCTCCTCGTCGAGATTCGGCGCGGCCGTATTCACGGAGATCCCGATATGGAACGCCGTCGGCGCCCCGATCGGCTGGCCGCCGACGTCATAGCCGGCGTTCAGACGCGCCACGACATTGGTGAGGCCGATGGAGTCGACGTCGAACACGGCCGTGGCGTCCGGATAGTCGCCCACGCGCCCCGGATCGCCCGTGATGAGCAGGACGTTGCGCAGGCCCATCGCGTGAGCGCCGAGCAGATCCGACTGAATGCCGAGCAGGTTGCGATCGCGGCACGCGTAGTGCAGCAGCGTCTCGACGCCCGCCCGCTGCTCGATGAGCACCGCCAGCGACAGCGCACTGAGCCGGGCGCCCGCGCGCTGTCCATCCGGGATGTTCACGACGTCGATGCCGCGAGCCTTCAAGGTTCGTGCCCGATCGACCACGACGGACGCGTCGTAGCCCCGCGGCGGAATCAGCTCGACGGCGACGACGAACCGGCCCTGCGCCAGCGCCGCCGCCAGCCCCGACTTCCGCTCGCGCGGGACGACGCGGTCGGGGGCGCCGGCCGCCGGGGTGCCGGCCGCGCGCGGCGCCGGGCGCTCGACCGGGCGCGGCGCGAGCACGGCCGCGCGGCCCGCCGAGCGCACCGCGATCGCGATCTGCCGGATGTGCTCCGGGGTCGTGCCGCAGCAGCCGCCCACGATGCCGACGTTGTGCAGCACGAAGCGGCGCGCGTACGAGGCCATGTACTCCGGCGAGCACAGGTACAGATTCCGCCCTTCGACGTCGCGGGGGCGGCCCGCGTTCGGCTGCGCCGACAGGCGCCGTCGCGTCACCGCGGCGAGCCGCTCGATCGTCTCGAGCATCGGCGCCGGGCCGACGGCGCAGTTCACGCCGATCACGGTCGCGCCCCGCCGCTCGAGCTCGGGCGCGAATCGCTCGGGGGCCGTGCCGTCGAGCGAATTGCCGTCTTCCTCGGTGGTCATCTGCGCGACGACCGGCACGTCGGAGAGCGACCGCACCGCGTCGAGCGCGGCGCCGATCTCGTTCAGATCGCGGAAGGTTTCGAGAATGATGAGATCGACGCCCGCCGCCACGAGGACCTCCGCCTGCTCGCGGAAGTATTCCTGCGCCTCGTCCACGCCGGTCTTGCCCCACGGCTCGATCCGGATGCCCAGCGGGCCGATGGCGCCCGCGACCCAGGCCCGGTCTCCCGCCGCGTCGCGGGCAATCGCGACGCCCCGCTCGTTGATCGCGCGCAGACGGTCGGCGAGGTTGAACGACGCGAGCTTGATGCGGTTCGCGCCGAAGGTGTTCGTCTCGAGAATGTCGGCGCCCGCGGCCACGTACTCGCGGTGCACCTCGGCCACCAGCTCGGGCTCGGTCAGGTTGAGCGCGTCGAAGCTCTTGTTGATGAACACGCCTTTCGCGTAGAGCATCGTGCCCATCGCGCCGTCGCAGACGAGCACGCGGCTGTCCAGTGCGTCGAGGAAGGCTTCCCTCATCGGTCTCCGGTCTCGCACCGCTCGTAGTGCAGGGAATCCGCGTCGATGAGCAGATACGACGCGGTAACCGCGTCCAGCCCGATCGACCGTACGCCCTGGCGCATCGAGTCGGTGAACTCGTGATGGTGCCCGAACAGGTGCAGGCGCGGCCGCATCGCTGCGAGCACGTCGTTGATGGCCGTCTTGCCGGCATCGATGCGGCGGCCGGCCGGATAGAAGGGCCGCGGCGCCTCGTGCGTCAGGAAGACGTCGATATCGGCGAGCGCCTTGCAGGCCTGCACATCCTCGTACACGAAATGGCGCCGCTTGTCGTCGCGGCTCTTACCCAGCTTGGCCGCCGCGGACCCCTGTCGCTGCCGGCGCGCCGGCGGCAGGCTCGCGACCGGCGTGCGATACCAACTGGGGGCGAACGTCCCGCCCAGCGCCGCCGCGCGCCACGGCCCGACGGCATACGGCCCGCCGTTGGGCAGGTAGTGGAGGTTCGGCGCCGGCGGCCGGCCCGCCGCCGCCGCCGCTACCACGTCGAAATCCTCGTTGTTGCCCTTGATCCAGTACACCGGCGCGGGCGGCGAGAAATAGGAACCGTCGTTGGCCGCGAGGTCGCCCACCTGCACCCACAGCGGCACGTCGGCGTGGCGGCGCATGATCGTCTGCACGACCTCGAAGGCGCCGTGGACGTCGCCGAGCGCGCCGATGATCATCAGGCCGGCCGGATCGAATCCGCCGCCGGGACGAGCATGTCGGCCTTGTCCCACACGAAATCGCTCTTCGTGGAGACCGCCAGCTCGTAGTCCTTGCCCATGAAAATCGCGCCGACCGGGCACGCCTCCTCGCAATACCCGCAGAAGATGCAGCGCATCTTGTGAATCTGGTACACCGAGGCGTACCGGGGACCGGCGGCCACCGTGCCGTCGTTCTCGGCGGCCTCGAGGTAGATGGCGTCGGCCGGGCATGCCACGGCGCACAGCCCGCAGGCCACGCACTTCTCGAGGCCGTTTTCGTCGCGCATCAGCACCTGCTTGCCGCGGTACTTGGGGAACATCGGGACCTTTTCGTCCGGATAGTTCACCGTCACGGGCTTGCGGAACAGGTGCTTGAGGGTCGTGGCGAACCCGATGACCAGGGGCCGGAGGAGAGCCATTGCTCTCAGTTTACCCGGCCGCTAAGATCGGTGTAAATCATGGAGCAGGTCCTGCTCACGACGCTGGTCGTCAAGCTGGCGGTCATGGCCGCACTGGCGACCATGCTCGTGCGCTACCGGCGGTTCCGCCACATCCTCATCTTCGAACGCCGCGACTGGCCCGATCGCCTGGTCTTCGCGCTCAGCTTCGGGGTGCCGCTCGCCGCCGGCGTGGTGGCCCGCCTCCTGCTGCACTACGACGCCGCCGACCTCACCCTCGAAGGGGCGTTCGTGGCCGGGCTGATCGCGGGGCCGTACGCCGGCGCGACGGTCGGCGCCATGGTGGGCCTGCCGCCGCTCTTCTCGGGCGAATGGGCGGCCCTGCCCTTTGCGGTCGGGTGCGGCTTCGCGGGCGGCGGCCTGCGCGAGCTGTGTCCCACCGAGTCGATCTGGCACTTCTCCCCCTTCGTGTTCACCGGCCTGCCCCGCCGCGCCTGGCACATGATGCGATCGGTCCAGATCGACTGGCAGGTCGTCCTCGTCTTCGCGCCGGTCGCCCTCGAGCTCCTCAGGCAGGGGCTCGGCGCCCGCTGGGCCGATCCGCCGCGCCTCTTCACGCTCCACCCCGTGCCGACCGAATCGGTCTGGCTGCTCCTGGTCGTGCTGCTGGCCACGGTGGTCGCGGTGGCGACGCCGATCAAGATCTGGAACAACGCGCGCATCGAGCACCGGCTCCAGGAGCAGGAAAAGCTCCTGCTCGCGGCGCGCATCGAGGCGCTCGCCAATCAAATCAACCCGCACTTCCTCTTCAACACGCTCACCTCGATCTCGTCGCTCATCCGCACGCAGCCCGAGACGGCGCGCATGCTGATCATCAAGCTGTCCGGCATGCTGCGCCGCCTGCTGCGCGCGACGGACCACTTCGTCTCGCTGCGCGAGGAGCTCGAATCGATCGACGAGTATCTCGATATCGAGGTGGTCCGCTTCGGCCCGCAGCTGCGCGTCGAGAAGCAGATCGACGCGGCCACGCTCGACGCGATCGTCCCGAGCATGATTCTGCAGCCGCTCGTCGAGAACTCGATCAAGCACGGGCTCGCCCGCAAGGTGGGCGGCGGCCGCATCACCATCGCCAGCGCGCTCAAGAACGGCCGCGTCGTGATCGAAGTGCGCGACGACGGGCTGGGCATGTCGGAAGAGCGGCTGGAGACGGCCTGGGGCCGCGGCATCGGCCTCAGCAACGTCAACGAGCGGCTGCGCACGATCTACGGCGCCACCTGCCAGCTCCGGCTCACGAGCGCGATCGGACAGGGCACGTCGGCGAGCGTCGAGATCCCCGGCATCGCCCTGGCCGAGCGCCAGACGGCGTGAGCGCCTCCCAGATGGACATGCGCGCCGTGCTCGTCGACGATGAACAACTCGCGCGCGACGAGCTCGGCTACCTGCTCGGCCGGATCGGCGGCGTCGACGTCGTCGGGCAGGCGGAAAACGGGCCGGAGGCGCTCGACGCCATCGCCCGCCTGCAGCCCGACGTCGTGTTCCTCGACGTCCAGATGCCGGGCTTGACCGGATTCGAGGTGGCGCGGCGCCTGCTCGAAACCGACGCCCCGGCCCAGATCGTCTTCGTGACGGCGTTCGACCAGCACGCGATCGAGGCCTTCGAAGTGAACGCCGTGGACTACCTGCTGAAGCCCGTGGACCCGGCGCGGCTCGAAACGGCCGTCGACCGCGCCCGGCGGCGGCTGGCGCTCGATCGGGCCGACCTGGGCGGCGGGCCCGCGGGAACCGGGCCCGCGACGCCCGTCACGAACGATCAGCTCGAGAAGATCGTCCAGATCGTGGCCGACCGGCAGAGCCGCCGCGAGCGGCTGGCGCTCAAGATCGGCGAGCGGTTCCTGCTCGTGCACGCCGAGGAAATCATCTATGCGTCGCTCGTGGACGACGCGGTGACGGTGGTCACCGGTCATCAGACCGGGACGTCGAACTGTCGGACGCTCGACGAGCTGCAGGCACAGCTCGATCCGGGCGTCTTCTGGAGGGTGCATCGCTCGCACCTGGTGAACATCAACAAGATCAAGGAGATCGTCCCTTGGTTCAGCCGGAACTACATTCTGAGGATGAAGGACGAACGCGCGACGGAAATCCCGGTGAGCCGCAGCCAGACGCGCCGGCTGCGGGAGTACCTGAACCTCTAGCCTCCCCTTCCCTGCCGTCCACCCCGCGGGATCTGCGGCTCAGCAGCCCCGGCATCCGCTTCGAGCAGGTCCGCATCGAGCTCGTGGCCTGGCTGAAGACCCTCGTCTCCGCGGGCGTGTACGCCGTGCTCATCGTGACGTTCGGATTCCAGGTGGCCCGCGTCGAGGGCCAGAGCATGGCACCGACGCTGCAGGATCAGGACCGCCTCATCGTGAACAAGCTCGCCTACCGGATCGGCGAGCCCCGGCGCGGCGACATCGCCATGCTCTATTACCCGCTCGACCCCGACAAGTCGTTCGTGAAGCGCGTGATCGCCGAAGAGGGCGACACCGTCCGCATCGTGGACGGCCAGGTCTACGTGAACGACATTCCCCTGCACGACGACTACGTGCCGGCCGAGTATCGCAGCCACGACGACTGGGGGCCGCACGTCGTGCCCGAGGGGTACTACTTCGTGATGGGCGACCACCGGAACAACAGCTCCGACAGCCGCGCCTGGGGCTACGTGCCCAAGCGCTACATCCTCGGCCGCGTGCAGCTGCGCTGGTGGCCGTTCGCGACGGCTCGCATCTTCTGAGGCTGCGTGGGGGAGACGCCTGCCCGATCCGCCGCCGTTTCGCGCGTCCTCGTCCGTGTCCTGTTCCTCAACCTGGCCGTCGCCGTCGCCAAGATCCTCTTCGGGTACGGCACGGGCGCGATCAGCGTGCTCTCCGACGGCTTCCATTCGCTGACCGACGCCGCATCGAATGTCGTCGGCCTGGTGGGCGTGAGGGCCGCCGGCCGGCCGCCGGACGCCGACCACCCCTACGGGCACCGCAAGTACGAGACCGTGGCGGCGGCCGCCGTGACCGTGTTCCTTCTGCTCGTCGTCTTCGAGGTGTTGCGCAACGCCTTCAACCACCTCACCAGCGGCGGCACGCCCAACGCCATCGGCCTTGCCAGCTTCGTCGTGATGGCGCTCACGGTCGGGGTGAATCTGATCGTGATCCGGTACGAGTCCAGCGAAGCCGAGCGCCTGGCGAGCGAAGTCCTCGCCGCCGACGCGCTGCAGACGCGCGGGGACGTCTGGACGTCGGTGGCCGTGGTGGCGGCGCTCGCCGGCGCGCGTGCCGGCCTGCCCATTCTGGACCCGCTGGCGGCCGTCCTGGTGGCCGGCTTCATCGGCCACGCCGGCCTCGAGATCGCGCGATCGACGACCGCGATCCTGAGCGACCGAATGGTGATCGCCGACACCGACCTCGAAGGCGTCGTGATGCGCGTGCCCGGCGTGCTGGGGTGTCACCAGATCCGCACGCGCGGATCCGCCGACCACGTCTTTCTCGACCTGCACATCTGGCTGCGCGCCGACATGCCGCTGGCCGACGCGCACCACCTCTCGCACATCGTCAAGGACCGTCTGATGCAGCGCTACCCGCAGATTGCGGATGCGATCATTCACATCGAGCCGCCGCCCGGGGCTTAGGTCGGGTGGGTCAGGTGGGTCGGGTGGGTCAGGTGGGTTCGGGTGGGTTGACGCGTCCGCGGCACGGGTCTTGAAGATCTGCAAGCGCGATGGCACTGAGCCACCACTCGCTCATCGCTTGGCAACGTGCGGACGATCTGTTCCTCGAGCTGCATCAGCTTACGCGCACGGGATTTCCGGCGTTCGAGCGGTTCGAGCTCGGAGGGCAACTCCGGCGCGCCGCGTATTCGGTGCCGGCCAACATTGTCGAAGGATTTGCCCGGCGTCACAGACGGGAGCGTGTGCACTTCCTGACCATCGCTGAGGGTTCCCTTGCCGAGGTGGGATATTGCCTCCATGTCGCACACAGGCTTGGCTACATCACCGACGCACGGTTCGTGGACTTGACCGGCCAGGTGAAGAGGGGCGCCGCGCCGCTCGTCGGCCTGATTCATTCCTCGAAGTTGCTCCACCCCTCCGCCGCTGCCCCTCCCGCCTGACCCACCTGACCCACCCGACCTACCCGACCCACCCGACCTACCTGACCTACCTGACCTATCCGATCCCCTGCACGCGGATCTCGAACAGCTTCGGCCAGAGCTTGCCGGTGATGAACAGGCGGTCGCCGGCGGCATCGTAGGCAATGCCGTTCAGGACCGCGTCGGGCGAAACGGCCGTGGCGCCCAGGAGTCCGTCGAGGTCGATCCAGCCCGTCACGCGGCCCGTGTCCGGCGCGATGCGGGCAATACGATCGGTCTGCCAGACGTTGGCGAGCACCTGGCCGCCCACGAACTCGAGCTCGTTCAGTTGCGCGACCGGCGCGCCGTTATCGGTCACCCGCACGCGACGACGCTCTTCGAACGTCGCCGGATTCAGAAAGCGCAGATCGGCGGTGCCGTCGCTCATGATGAGGCTCGTGCCGTCGTGCGTGAGCCCCCAGCCTTCGCCCTTGTAGGTGAACGTCCGGCGGGGCGCGAACGTGTCGCGGTCGTACACGAACGCGATCTGCGATTGCCAGGTCAGCTGAATGAGGTCGTGCTCCCAGATCGTGATGCCCTCGCCAAAGAACGCCGGCGAGAGCGCCCGGCGCAGGACGACCCGGCCGGTCTCGATCTCGACCTTGCGGATCGACGACCGGGCATTCAGGCCCGTGCCCTCGTAGAAGTATCCGTCGAAATATTCGAGGCCCTGGGTGAAGGCCATGGCGTCGTGGGGGTAGGCGCGCACCACCGTGAACGGCAGGCGTGGCGCCGGCGCGCCGGGTTGCGCCTGCCCTCTCGCCGCCCCCCACGCGAGCAACGTGGCGATCGCGACCATACCGATTCGGCCCACCTGACGTCAGTATCCCACCGTTTTGTCCACCACATTGACGAGGGGCGTCCCGGCCTCGAACCGGCGCAGGTTGTCGGCAAACAGCGCGACCGCCCGCGACCAGTAGTCTTCGAGGGCCCCCGACACGTGCGGCGTGACGATGACGTTCGGCAGGTCCCAGGTACGGGCTGGTGGCGTCGAGCGGCTCCTTCGTGAAGACGTCGAGGGCGGCGCCGGCGATCCGCCCTTTCCGAAGGGCCGCGACGAGCGCCTCGTCGTTCACCAGCCGCCCGCGGGCCACGTTGACGAGTAGCGCGCCGGGCTTCATGGCGGCAATTTCCGCCCGCCCGACGAGGCCGCGCGTCGCCGGCGTGACCGGCGCCGAGAGCACCACGACGTCGCTCCGGCCGAGCAATTCGATCAGCCGCTCGGGCGGGAGCACTTCGTCCACCGCCCAGCCCGGTCCCGAGGGCGGCGGGCCCTCGGGGCGCCGCCGAATCCCGGAGACGCGCATCCCGAACGGCGCGGCAATCCTGGCGACTTCCGTCCCGATGGATCCGAGGCCGACGATGGCCATGCGGCGGCCCTGGAGCGTGCGGATGCCGCCCGCCTCGAGCGCATCGTTGCCCCACACGTGCTCGGCCTGTTTGCGGATCGACACGTGCAGCTGCCGCGCGAGCGCGATGGTCACGCCGAGCACGTGCTCGGCGATGGCGCGGGCGCGGACGCCCTTCATGTTCGTGAGCACGATGTCGCTGGCCGCCAGCTCGGGCGTCAGCATGAATCCGACGCCCGCGGCCGGGCTCTGAACCCAGCGCAGCCGCCGCGCGGCTCCCAGCGTATCGCGATCGAGGCTGGCCGAGAACGCCGCCTCGGCCTCGCCGATGGCCCGGCCGAGCGCGTCGATGTTCCAGACGTCGCGAAACTCATGCTGCGGAAACTCGGCGCGCAGACGGCCGAGATATTCCCGCGGCAGGTTCCAGGCGGCCGTCGGGCTGTAAACGGCGACGACGATGATCATGGTGTCTGAGGAGCTCCTCAGTCCCTGCGTCCCTTCGTTCCCTCGCCCCCTCGTCGCTTCGTCCCATAAGTTCCCGATCGCCCTCCGCTCTTGTAGGTGAGATGGATGTCGCCGATCGCCATCGACTTGTCCACGGCTTTCACCATGTCGTAGATCGTCAGCAGCGCGATCGCGACCGCGGTGAGGGCTTCCATTTCGACGCCGGTCCGGGCCGTCGTGCGGACGCGGCTCTCGACCCGATAGCCGCGGCGTGTCGGCGTGACGTCGACGGCCACCGTCGACAGCGGCAGCGGATGGCAGAGCGGAATCAGCGACGAGGTGGCTTTCGCGCCCATGATGCCGGCCAGCCGGGCGGTCTGGAGGGGATCGCCCTTCGCGACCGCGCCCCGCCTCACGAGGCGTCGCGCCCCGGCCGACATGCTGATGGCGCCGCGGGCGACGGCCTCGCGGGCGGTGACGGGCTTGTCGCCCACATCGACCATCTTCACCCGACCGCGGGCATCGACGTGCGTCAATCGCCTGGCCATGCGCCCTCTACGGCTCGTGGCCCTCGCCCTGGGCCAGGAAAAACGACAGGCTTTCGAGCGACACGGTGAGGTCGACGCTCTTCAGCTTCACCTCCGCGGGCACGTCGAGCGTGCCGGGTGAAAAGTTGAGCACGGCCTTGATGCCCGAAGCCACCACCAGGTCGAGCACGCGCTGCGCCGACGCGGCCGGCACCGCGATGACGGCGATGCTGATGCCGTCGCGCCGGGCGATCTTCCGGAGGTCGTGGATGTCGTGGATGGGGACGCCGCCGCGGGATTGCTGGCCGACTTTCGCGCTCAGGTTGTCGAAGAGCGCGGAAATCTCGAAGCCCTCCTGGCGGAACCCCGGGTAGTCGGCGAGCGCCAGGCCCAGATTGCCCGCGCCCATGATGGCAACGCGGAGCTTCCGGTCGAGGCCGAGAATCTGGCGCAGATGGCGCTTCAGATCGCGAACGTAGTAGCCGACGCCGCGGACGCCGAACTCGCCGAAGTAGGCGAGATCCTTGCGGATCTGCGCCGCGTTGAGATGAAACTGCTCGGCGAGCGCCTGCGACGAGATCGTGCGCACGCCGGCCCCTTCGAGGACGCTCAGGCAGCGCAGATACACGGACAGCCGGTTGGTGGTGAGCTCGGAAATCTGGTCGCCCCCCGCCTTGGCCTTCGCCCCGCGCCCCGCTTTGTTCGCTGTTTTCACAAGCAGACGGGAGATTGTAGCAAACCCGGCCGGCGACGCGTCAGTCGGTGAAGCGGTAGCGCACCAGCGTCCAGAGCGCCGTGACACCGGCGCGCCACGTGATCTTCTTGCCGTCCTCGTACGAGCGGCCGAAGTAGCTGATCGGCATCTCACAGACGCGATAGCCCTTCTTGAAGATCTTCGCGGTCAGCTCCGGCTCGATCTCGAAGCCCGTCGAGCGCAGCCGCAGGGCCCGCACCACGTCGACCCGCATGACCTTGTAGCAGGTCTCCATGTCCGACAGCATGGTGTCGTAGAGCACGTTGGTGACCAGCGTCAGAAAGCGGTTGCCGAGATAGTGCGCGAACATGAACACGCGATGCCGTCCGAGAAACCGCGACCCGTACACGACGTCGGCCTGGTTCCTGGCGATCGGTTCCATCAGAAGCGGCAGCTCCTCGGGGGAGTACTCCAGGTCGCCGTCCTGCACGGCGACGACGTCGCCGGTGACGCGCTCGAAGCCGCGCCGGAGCGCCGCGCCCTTGCCCAGGTTCTTCGGCTGCCGCACCAGGGTGAACGGCCGCGTCGCCTGGAGCGCCGTCAGCACCTCCGAGGTGCCGTCGGTCGACCCGTCGTCGACGACGATGAGCTCGACGCGAACCGGAAGGGCGAGCACGCGATCGATGATCGGTTCCACCGTGCGCCGCTCGTTGTGGACGGGCATCACCACCGAGAGGAGCGGATCCCCCAGAACGGGATAGGAAGCTGGCACGAGATCGCGTGAGAATATCACGGGATCTCGAGGGCCCGGTATGTCATCCTTGGTGGGAAGGGAGGCGCCGATCGGGTGAACCGCCAGTTGATGCTCGCGATCGCCGTGAGTGCGGCGTCCGGCGCCACGCTCCTCGCCCAGGGCGCGACGCGGCACGCCACGAACCTCGCGGCGCTCGACGCCTACCCCGGCTATTTTCACCTCCGGTCGATCCTCGTGACCGGCACCCTCCAGGTGCGATCGAACGAGCTGCGGCTCGAGAGCGCGGGCTTGTCGATTCCCGTGCTGCCGCCTGCGAACGACGGCCGCCTGCCCGACGGATCGTGCGAAGTGCGGGGCGAGTTCTGGGACATCGGCCGCATGCGCGCCGAAGACCCGCGCCTCGCGACCACCGATGCGCTCGGCCGGCTGCACGTCGATCCGGATGCGCCCTGGCCGCGGCCCGGCGAAGTGGTCGCCATCGTCGCCAGCGCCATCGAGCCCGCCGAGCGCCCGTCCGGCGCGTCGATCCGCGGCATCGTGCTCGACCCGGAGCGCTTCCTCGACCAGACCGTCACGGTGACCGGACAGTTCAGCGGCCGCAACCTCCTCGGCGATCTGCCCGATACGCCGGCGCGCAGCCGTTGGGACTTCGTGCTGCGCTCGGCCGACGCCTCCGTGTGGGTGAGCGGCGCCCAACCCAAGGGTCGCAACTTCGATCTCGCCCTCGATCAGCGGCGCGATACCACGCAGTGGCTGCGCGTCACCGGCACGCTCCGGCAGGCCGGCGGCCTCCAGTGGATCGAAACGAAGGAGAACGGCCTGGCGCTGGCGGCCGAGCCGGAGGCGCCGGCCGAGCAGCCCGACGTCGCGGTGCGCGTGCCCGCGGCGCCTCCGCCCGAGGTGATCTTCAGCGCGCCGACCGCCGGCGAGGTCGATGTGCCCATCGGCACCAGTCTGCGGATTCAGTTCTCGCGTGACATCGACGCGGCCACGATCAAGGGCCACGTCGAGGTGTCCTATCGCACCTCGACGGCCCCGGGCGCGCCAGGAGGGCCCGAGCCGCCCGCCTTCACCACGGCGTACCGGGCGGGCACCCGTGTCCTCGAGGTCACCTTCACCGATCCGCTCGAACGCTTCCGCACGCTCGTCGTCTCGCTCGGCGACGGAATTCTGGGGACAGACGGACAGCCGCTCACGCCCTGGACGGTGTCCTTCGAGCTGGGGGGATAGCGTCGGTCGGCCGCGTCAGGCGATGGGCCCTTCGGCCAGCAGGCCGGCAATCCGACCGCGGACCTCTTCGACCAGGCCCCTGGCGCTTCCGTCGCGGCCCTGGGTCTCGACGGGCGCGCCCACGCGGATGCTCAGCGTCGCCGGCCGCAGGAAGAGGCTGCCGCGCCGCATGGCCTGTTGCCCGCCCTGCACCGCGATGGGCACGATCGGCGCGCCCGCGCGGATGGCCATGATGAACCCGCCCTTCTTGAACGGCAGCAGCTCGCCCGACCGGCTTCGCGTGCCCTCGGGAAAGATCAGGAACGAGTGCCCGGAGCGGAGCGCCCGCGCGCCGCGCTCGATCGATCGGAGCGCCGCCTCCTTGTTCCGACGATCGATCGGAATGAAGCCGCCGACGCGGAACGCGCGTGCCAGCAGAGGGATCCGGTCGATCTCGGCCTTGTAGAGGATGTGCATGCGCGGGTGCAGGGCCTCGAAGAGCACCGGCGGATCGACGTTGCTCTGGTGGTTCGAGCAGTAGACGGCGGCGCGGTCGAGCGGCAGGTGTTCGGCGCCGGCCACGCGAAACCCGACGCCCGACAGGGCCAGCGCGAGGCGCACGCCCGTATGGCCGAGAAAGTACAGGCTGCGCTGGGATCGGAAGACGATGGCCAGCACCATCCCGATCGGAGCGGCGATCAGGACGTACAGGGAGACGCCGAGGTAGGTGAGAAGGGATCTGACGACGGCCAAGAAGAATTAGAAGTGAGAAGCAAGAAGTAAGAAGTCCTTCTTAGTTCTCACTTCCCACGTTCTTCCTACGAGGCTCGGGCGGCGCGCCTGGCCGGTGCCGCAGCGGCTGCGGCGGCGCGGGGCGCCGCCTTGACGACCTTGCTCCGGGCCGCCGAGCGCGCCTTCGTCGTGAAGCAGCGCTCGAGGGCGCGATCCACACGCGCTTCGATGTCGGTGGCGTTCTGGCGCATCACCTCGGAGACTTCGGAGATGATCAGGAACTTGGCGCGATCGAGCATGCGCTTTTCCCGGAACGACAGGCTCTTCGATTTCGCCAGGAACGTCAGGTTCTTGAGGACGTCGGCGACGTCGTAGATCGAGCCGCTGCGCATCTTGTCGGAGTTGTCCTTGAAGCGTCCCTTCCAGTTCTGGTGGTTGTCGATCTTGCCATCGCCCAGCAGGCCGAACAGGCGCTCGACTTCGTCGTCGTTGATCGCGCGGCGCAGGCCCACGCCGTCGACGTTGGTCAGCGGCACGAGAACGGTCGTGTCGTTGGCGACGATCCGCAGGTGATAGAAGCCGCACGTGGTGCCGAGGATCGTCTTCTCCTCGATCCGTTCGACGATGCCCAGACCATGATTCGGGTAGATGACCTTGTCGCCGACTTGAAATGTCACGGTTCCCCCTGTAACCCTGAATGCCCCTGTCGAAGAAGCGCGCAGTATGGAAGGCCGAAGTAGTGCCGGCAGTCCTTTAAGTATAGCTCGGCGAAAGGCCCAAAATCAACGGGAATTGGCCAAAAACGGGGATTTTCAGCCAGAAAATGGTCCTCAGCTGGCCCGATCGGCGCCTGGCCGGGCGAGCCTCGCGCGCCCGGATGAGGCCGGGCTTCATGCCGAACGTGTACACACCTTTGAACTTAGGGTGATCGGGTTGCCGGCGGCCTGGGTGCCGGGCTGAGCGGAAGTGCCTGGTCGGGATCCCAGGTGCCGGGCGGCGCGCGCCCGAGCTCTGGGACCCCGACCCGAGGGGCTTACGGCGTAACGTGGACCGTAATGGTCGAGCACATGTTGGGGAGCGTCTTGTGGAGATTGTCGCCCGCCTGGACGGTCAGCGTGTGGTCGCCGGGAGTGAGCTGCATGTCCATCTCGCTGGCCCCGTTGCCCATGTGCACCCAGGGGTCGGCCTTGGGAATCGTCTCACCCACGGGGAGGCACTGCGTGTCGACGCCGACATGCTGGTGCGCCATGCCCTCGCGGGCCATGGTCGGCGTGCCTTCGGGCACGGCCATGAGCATGTAGTTCTCCATGCCGAGCTGCAGATGCACGGGACTCTTGACTGTGGCGCCGTCGGTGGGCTGGATGAAGAAGACGCGCGGCTCGGCGGAGGCGGCGGGCGCGGCGGCGGCCGGGGCTGCGGCCGGCGCGGACTCGGCGGGCGGGGCTTCAGTGCCCCCGCCGCAGGCGCTCACGAAGGCCGCCAGGGCGAACGCGGCGACGGGCGCCACGGCGCGAATCTTCATCGGGGAATGCACAGGCATCGGTGACTCTCCTTTGTCTTGGTAGAATGGCGGTCTCGACAGCCCGCCCATGATAGTCCAAGCGCCGGAGTGGTGAAACTGGCAGACGCGCGGGACTCAAAATCCCGTGGGCTTTACCGCCCGTGAGGGTTCGATTCCCTCCTCCGGCACCAATTTACTAGAGAAATCGCCGAACGGTTGAGACCAGCATGCACCGAAACTGGTGCATCAGCTTTCACTGCCCCCGGATTTGTCCCCGCGGGCCGACTACTTGGGATTTGGGTAGTGAAGGTTGTAAAGCCAGATGGCGCGCTCGGCGGTGAATGGTTCACAGCCGGCCTCCGAACACAGCCGCATCATCGGCAGTGCGTCCGTGTTTCTGAGACGTTTTTCGAGGCGACTGTTCGAGATGTGATGCACGTTGTAGTGGCAAGGGTCCCCAGTGGCGCTGACCTGCTGGACCAATTCCGGCGCCTTGTGCTTGGGAGTCGGTGGAGAGAAATCGTCAGTATCGAACCTGAGATAGGCGCATGGCTCCGGGGCCATCATGCTGTAGTGCTTAGCGATATGCGCGCAGAGACACGCGCCGTCTAGGTCAGAGCAAGCGCAGGACGTCGAAACAACTGAAAACCCCCCTTTCCCGTCAGGAGTATCGGGCGCCTCTGCGAGCTTAGAGGAATTCTTATAGAGGACATCCCTAAATCGTCGACTGTTACGGTCGAACTGCCGGAGGTCGAGAATACGGATAACTTCCATCGTTCGTCTTCAAGTAGATGAATGATGTGCCGCAGCGCAACGTCGAACGTCACGTCTTCGGCTGGCTCGAATACGTTCTCGAACTGGAACCCGATCCCTTTCTCAATGCGCAGATCAAGCCGCCCATCCGGACTAATCGAAATCTCCAGACGCTTGTCGTCTCGATAAACCGCGATTGCACATCCTCCGTCGAGGTTCGGAAACACGTCTGCGCTCAGCCCGACATCCGTCACTACCAAAACGAACGCCTCCGCAAGAGCGATCGCGGTCGCCTCTACGGGCCCCCCCTCGCCGTGACTCCATCCGACGGGCAAATCCGCCATCCGACGCAACTTCAGCGTCAGCTGTTTGCGAGTCGGCTCCATCTTGCTTGTAGTCCAGGGTACCGAATAGGTTGAAGAAAACGTCACTTGAAGGCCTCGTCGATCGCGTCAGTAGTGGCAAGTTCACTACCGGTCCGCTTCTCCCACTCGGCGACTACACCCGCGAGCTTGATCGAAAGCGTCTTCGCCAACGTGTAGGACAGATTGACAACGGCCACAGAGCGACCAAACAACTGCAGGACCACATGCATATCCGCATTGGTCATGCCGATCGTGAAACCGTTCGCGTAGAGTCGATGAACCGCTGGATCCCGCAGCGCCTGAATTACAGGAAGCTGGTCTTGTTGCTGTTGCTTGGAACCGTTGGGGGGAGGTGGCGGCGCAGCAACAGGCTCGTCTCTGTCCGTCATCTGCAACAAATCCTATGATTTTTGGCGATTTTCCGCAAGATGCACATTTTTGCACCCGTCAAATCAAGTTTTCAGCGGATCGCCTTTGTGAGCTTGCCGGCCTCAGCTGCATGACGCTGGTCAAGAGCCGCCGCCGCCGCCTTGAGATCGCCAGAGCTTACCACGTTGTATCGGTCGAATACGCTTCGCGTCCGATGGCCGCTCATCTGCATCGCGACGCGCTCCGGAATGCCAGCCCGCACCCAATTCCGGACCGCCGTCCGCCGCAAGTCATGCAGGAGCCGCCCCGGCACGCCGGCCTTCTTGCACGCCGTGCGCCACGCCGCGTAGAAGTCCTTGATCTGCTTGCCATGCCGATGGAACACGCGCGCCACGATGACGTCTTCCTGCTTCAGCGCGTCGGTCTCGGCTTTCTGCGCCGTGAGCAGCGTTCGCAGAGCCGTGGTCAGATAGATCGTGCGCCCTTCCCCGTTCTTCGTGCTGCCAGGGTCCAGGGACACCGTGCCGGCGTCCAGGTCCACATTCCGCCATTCGAGCGGCAAGACTTCCGAGCGCACGCGCCAGCCCGCCAGGTAGGCGAACTCAGCCACCGGCCGCAGCGGCGCGCGCAGCTTCTCCAGCACCGCCGCGAACTGGTCCGCCTCAAAAAACCCCGTTCGCACGTTCTGCTCCCGCAACATCGGGATGTGCGGTCGGTGCGCCTGCAACAGCTTCGCCGCCTGAATCGCGAGCGTATACGCGCGCTTCAGGATCGCCAGCTCCCGATTGATGCTCGCCGCCGCAGCGCCCTGGTCCTGCCGGTGCTTGATGTAGGCGTTCACGTCGGATGTCGTGATGGCCGTCATGCGCCCGCCTTTGAACCACGGCGATAGATGGAGCTTGATCCGCCGCTGTAGATGCTTCAGCGAATCCCGATCGTTGACGGTGTATTCCGTTTCGAGGTCCGTCATCGCCTCATCGAACTTCAGTTTGTTCATCTTCGGCGAGACAGGGACGCCCCTACTGACGTCCCCTTCGCGGTCCCGAAGCAGATCGCGCGCTTTCTCCCACTTGGAAGTCTTCGCGCTTTCCTCGAAGCGCCTGCCGTCGCGATACCACCGGATCCAGTAGACGCCGCCACGTTTGCGGATTTGGCCCATCGCGTTACCCGTCCTTCCGGGTCGCGAGGTCAGCCAAATCGGCCACCGCGGTGTGCAGCGAGGTCACGAGCGCGCGCAAGTCGTCGAGCGCGGCCTCCAGCGAGCGCGCTGAAAACGTCTCATAGCCGCCGGCTTGTTGCAGCCGGTCTACAAGGCGCTCCACTATTCGTCGTTGCTTGGAGTCAAGCGCCATCGGTCCCTCCGTGCGGCCGAGAGCGCCCTAGTAAAATGGCGCGCAGCCCGTGCGGCCTGCTGATACCAGGTTGCCTCGTTAGGCGCCGGTCTGGAGTTGCTGCTCCTGGCCGGTGCCGTTTTCGTGTCTCCATCTTGCGTCCCTTCGCGCCCCGCGTCAAGCGAGACCCGCCCTGCCTGGAGACCGTTTCCTCTACTCCAGGTTACGCTGCATCGTCCTCGTCTGGCCGCTGCCTATGCAGCACGCTCGCCACGCGCCACGCCCTAGCCGCCCTCTCTGCTTCTATTGCCGCCTGTCGCCGCGCCGCCTCTTCCGCCGCGAGCGCCGTGCGCAACGCTGCTTCCAACTCCCTCACCCGCTGCTCTAGCGCGCGCTCCCTATCCGCCGCGTCAGGCATCGTCTTCCTCAGCCAACAAGCGATCGAGTTCCCCGCGCAGCCCGAGCCACTGGCGCCTGCGTCTACAGCGCGCGCACACGTCGTGCCCGCGCGTCGTCACAAACCGCACGCCACAGCGCGCGCACCGCTCCGTGAGGCCCGGCAGCTGCGCGCGGGCGCCGCCACTCGACTGCGGTGCGCGTCGTCTACGCATCAGAACCCCCACCGCGCGCCCGCCGCCGCGAACCGCTGCGCGCGTACAAACGCATTCGGCTCGAAGCGCCCGGCAAACGCGGGCAGCGACACCCACGGCGCGCCCGTGCGAGGTGCGCCTCATGCAAGGGGACGAGGTGCTGCACCATGCCGCAGGTGAGGCAGCCCGGCAGGAGCGAGGCCTCGCCGCCGGCAATCGTACACGGTACAGACCCGCCGGCCACCTCGCTCGCGCTACACTATCTAATCTCTGGCAGCTTCTGTTTTCCGATCGCGCTCGCCTCTGGCCGCCGCCCGCCTGCCACGCGCTCCGCACTCAGACAGAGCGCCACGCACTCATCATCGTGATTCGCGCCCGTGCTCGTGAACCTTATCCTATCGTGCCTGCGCAGCTCTTCTGCTTCCAGCCCTTCTAGTTCTTCGAGGAAGCCCGCATGCGCCTATATCCTAATCTGCCGCTGCGCAAACCACACCTTGAGCCGCGTGGCCGCGCTATCCAGCCACGCCGCATCACACTTCACCTGCCGCACCTACAGCCCGTGCCGCCGCCAGCCTTCTATCATCTGCGCGCTCTACCACCTATCTACCACTACCCGTGTGGTGCCCAGGCGCCGCGCCAGCGCCAGTACGCCCGCCTCCACTGCCGTCATACTCACCGTACTCGCGCGCGTGCCCGCTATCAGCTCCACGTGCCACACTGTCAGCGTGCCGTCTGTGGCAATGTCGCTCGCCACAATCGCCGTCCTATCCTTCACCAGCCCGAGGTCTACGCCAATCTCCGCCGTCTGATAGTGCTACACTCGCGCTACACTGCGCAGCGCGGGGTCTACCGCGGCTGCGAGTTCGTCCTCCGTCAGAAACGCGCCGCTGTCCTACGTGCTCCACGTATTCAGGCCGAGCCGCAGATACTTCTATCTGACGTGCGTAAACTGCCGCTCCAGCTTCGCCAGCCACGCCGACGTGAGCCACTGAATCCGGAGCGCCGCCTCGCGCCCTTCTATGTGGCTCAGAAACACGCTCGCATCGTCCCCCCGCTGAGCGGCGCTCAACGTGTCACACCACTGATTCCCGTCCCGCCGCTGCTATTTCAGTCCGGCATAGTACGCCCACACCGTCAGCGCGCACTGCCGCGCCGAGCTCTGCGACGTGCCTTCCAACTATTCCCAGTTCTGATGCGTCCAGACCTCTTCTTAGATCGTGCAGGAGCCGTTTAAGCCGTGAATCTACGTGTTATCGTTCTGCAACACCCTCAAGACGTGCTCCACTCCCACCTCTTCTGTGTAGGTCATGCCTTCTTTCTGAATCCCTATCCGCGCCGCCAGCCACTCGTTCTCCCTCACAATCCTCTTAGCCGCGCCATACACCTCATTGCGCCCTTAGTCCTTCTTGCTCTCCTGAATCAACACCTCTCTGTCCGTAGCGAAAGCGTCTAACACCAACATGTAGACCGCAATCTCCCCTAACACTAACCACTTGCCCACCTTCCGTGTCCACTACACAATCACTGTCTGATACCACCGCCGCCCTACCTCTTCTCTCGCTTCCATCTCCACTACGAGCCTCCGCTCCTCTTCGTGCAAGACCACTAGCCGCAGCGCCCCCTTCTCCTCTTCCCACACTCCACGAGCGACGTCACTAACTCACTAAACGTCACTTCACCCGCCCCAGATGCCATCCCTTCTTCTTGCTGTAAATGACTTCTAGCGACTTGTCCCACAGCCCGCGCGCGCTCTCATATACCGCGCTGACTTCCGCCTGCACGCGCGCCGCCCTTGTCTGACTCACCAACCCCTCGAGCCGCTGTTGCGCCTATACTTGCTCCTGCTGTCTCGCCACCCTCTGCCATCCTACCACCTGCGCCTCCTCTATGTAGCGCAGCGTCACCTCATCCTCTCGCCTCACCGCTTCCTCATACGCGCCTAGCCACTTCTCTAATGACGCGCCATACAACTCTGCCCTCACCCCCTGCACTTTCAGTTCCTGCAAGAGTTCTATTTGCACTTCCTCTGCCCTCTACAGACTCCCAGCCTACCACCCTCTGCTCCGCGCCTTCACCAAGTCCTACAATTCCTCCCACCGTGCCATGTCCTGCGCCAGCTCATCCACTAAGCCCAAAACCTTCACCCTCAAAGCGTCTAGGTCTGCTGCCAGCGCAGCGTCTTAGTCCGCTGCCTTCTGCTGCGCCAGCGCCTACGCCATGTCTTTCCGCTCAGACTTGTGATACTCCTGCTCTAACTTCTGTCTCAAAGCTGCCTTCTCCTGCTCTATATCGTGCGCCCGCGCCTCCTATTTCAAGCGCGCCCTCACTTCTTCCTTTTTGCTCACCAGCAGCGCGAGCGCCTCTTCTATAGTCTCACTCATCGTGCGTGTGCTCCTGTTCCTGTCTTTGTGTCCTTACCCAGACCTCTGCTCTCATCGCACTAACGTCTTGCGCCTTCCGCTGCAGCCCTACTACTACCGCCAGCTTCTTCTGCCAATCTATAATCTACAGCAACGTCTTCACCGCCTATCTAGTCTTACCTTTAGCCTTCAGCACTCCGCTCGTTTCAATCCACTTCCAGAACGTTTCCGCCAGCACTTCTAGCGTAGCCAATTTCCTAGCCTTGATCCGCAAAACCTCAGACTGCCCTTCCTTATCTCTCTCTTACACGCCGAGATCTGCCAGCGTGCAGCTTTATATCTCCTCTCTGACAAGCGCTAGAGCTCTCTGTAGCTGCCCTTAACGTCTCCTACAGCCATCTCAGCTTGTTACCGCCCTTGACTTGCCCTACCTCTTCTTGCTGCGCGCTAGTCTCTAAGTGCGCCTAGCCTCTCTTATGCAGTCAGCCACTTCTCGTAGTTGTGTCCCTAGTTCTTCTGCGCCTTAAAGCGCACTATATTCCTTATCCTTGCGCCGCCTCAAGACTTCTTCTTCTCAGAGACTCTCGCGCTATCTGTCCCTGCGTTGTCCCCTGCGAGGTCTGCTACCGTTTGCAGCTCGTTCTTCGTGTCATTGCACACAGTCAAGCTCTCAGTAACTGAGAATATCTTTTACGTGGAGTTTCCAGCGTTTAAGAGTGCCACGCTCCTCGTCGGTCAAGAGGCCCCGCGGGCGAATGACGATATCGTCGCCGTCGATGCGGAAGGTGGCGCCGCGGTTCTCCAAGTTCCAGAGAATTTCCAACGCGGCCAGCGGGACGTTAACCCGCCACGCAGGTAGACGAGTTCGCTACACGCGGTCATCGGACGCCTCGTCGTCGTCAGCCTCGCGCGCGCGCGCGAAGGCACTTTTGCTTGCGTCTATGTTGTTGTTTGCGCCTTTTACCGAAGGAATCGTCATAGGCGCCATAGCGCAACGTCGGGGTTCTGGGGCGGGTATGCGTCTATGGGCTCTGGCCGCTGCCAGAGCCACTTGCCGGCCGCCCCGAATCCCTCGCGCCGGACGCGGATCCCCAGGCGCCGAGCGGCAGCCTGCAGCGTGCGCTCTGCGATGCCGTACGCCTGCCCGGCCTCAATCGCCCGCTTCGCATCAAGGGGCCAAGACTCTCCATCCAGCAAGTCACTGATCACCTGTTCGGCGGTTGTTCGTTCCTCGCGGTCTGCGGGACTCGCCGGCCGGAACAGCGCCTCTACATCCGTGCCCGTTACCGTCCCAGATTCCCACAGGAGCGCCCCGGCGTCATTCAGGCGGTAGGCGAGCACGCCGCGCGCCTTGGTCAGGTTCCCTTTGATGTACGCGAGCAGGCGCCGGTCGGGGTCGTGCGGATCGCTGGCCAGTGCTAGCACGATCCGGGCGGCCTCGACTAACGCGATCTACCCGCCCGGTCGATGAAGCGCCGCGCGGGTCGCATCCTTCGACAAGTGCCCGATGGCCAGCCAGGCGCAGCGGTGAACCTGAATCAGGTCAATCATTGGCGCCAAGGCGGCGCGCACGTCAGCGTCGCGATGCGTGTCGACGTGATCGAGATATGCGCTGATCTGGTCTAGTACTACCTAGACCGGATCGACGTCCCGAATCGCCGCCGCCAGCATGTCCAGATCACGCACAAGGGAAAGCGGCCGCCGCGTGCCATCCGTCTCCCGCACCGCCTCGAGCACCGCTACGCGCGACTGATCGCCGCCCATCGCATCGAGCCGCGGCCGAATGGTGTCCGCGATGCCGTCTTCGGCGGTGAGAAAGAGCACCCGACCTTGTGGCACGAGCGCCCCGTCCGGCATCGGCCGCCCGCAGGAGATGCGCGCCGTTACATCGATCGCGAGACTCGTCTTGGTGATGCCAGGCTCGCCAGCGAGCAGGCTGTATTTCCCCCGCGCCAGCCGGCCGGGCCAAATCCAGTCGACGGCCTCCGGCGCCACGGTATGGAGGAATGTGACCATGGGCGCCCGCGTCGCGGCTATGGCAGACTCGGGCGCATAAGGTCGTGCCGCCCCCAGCAGCGCGCCGAGGTCGCCAGTAAAGTCGGCCGCATCGCCGCCGGCCGGCGCCTCTGGCCAGCACACGAGCCGCACGTCATCGTGCCCGAGCGCCAGTAATCGCGCCGCGATACGTGCCATGTGCGCCGCGCCCGGCGTATCCGCGTCGGGCCACAGCGTCAGCGGCCGGCCGAGCAACTATCGGAGCACTGCGTCTGTGGGTGTTCCGCTCGCGCCCGTGGTGGTTGCGACCGCGAGCACGCCATGCGCGATCAGCGCGTCTGCCGCCCGCTCCCCCTCGGTCAGAACCACGGGCGCCCCGATCGCCGCCGCGAGCCGTTCGGAGAGGTAGAGCGGCAATGATGCCACACGTCGGCCGCCCAATCCGCGCCGGCCGTCCGGCCGTTCCCAATGGAATTTCTTGCCGTTCGCGTCATCGCGGCGCACGTGAATGGCTTCTACCGCGCCAGATGGATCGCAAATTGGATAACGCGTCTCGCTCCTCGCCGATGTGGGATGTCCGTTAGCATTGGACACGTCGGCGAACGTGAGGCCCCACGCCGCCAGAATCGCGGCCGGGCTGCACTGCCGCGATCTGCACTGGAACACGACGCCGTCGTGGCCGTCGCAAAAGTCAAGGGACGGATGACGATCTGGATGCGCCGGACAGACGACGCGATATTCGCGGCCGATGCGCTTGGCGCCGACGCGATCGGCGAGCTCGGCGGCCGTCACGCGATGCCTCG
Source organism: uncultured Acidobacteriota bacterium (assembly GCA_963837345.1). GTDB lineage: Bacteria > Acidobacteriota > Vicinamibacteria > Vicinamibacterales > CAVVIG01 > CAWIMX01. The sequence goes on along the minus strand of CAWIMX010000002.1, from coordinate 355,180 downwards.
ATGCTGGTGCAGCGCTCGATCAGCGTGTTCAGGTCTGTCCGCGCGATCCACATCCTGCGGTCGCCAGGAAACTGCAAGAAAGGCAAACCGTGCAGGTGATGAGTTGATAGACCGACCGCGGCGGCCAACCGGTTTCGTGACTGATCTGCTGGACGTGAGGAAGCGCTGTTGCGGCGTCGCTCGGCGCGTCCGAATGATGGTTCGCCGTGCCGATTCAGGCGGGGTGATGTCTTCGCTCGCGACATGCCCTATCGTCGCGCGAGGCTCGCGAGTTAGCGATTGTGCAGAAGTCGCGGACGGTTAAATCTCGGCGCGATAGTAGGCGCGACGCAATCCAGCGCGCAGGCCGCGCGCCTTCAGACGGGGAATCGTATCGCTGCGCTCAGCGAGGCCGCAGTGCTCACGCCAATAGTAGTGAATCCACTGCTCAACGAACTGGGCTGCCGCGTTCACGGACATCCGCTCGGCGTCCTCGGCTTCAACGAGCAGCTGCATCGCTTCGACGGCCTCCCGCAGTCCCGGCTGCGTCCACCGTCCACGGGTGCGAGTCCCCACGAGGCGCGGATCGATCGTGTCGGCCGTCCAGGCACGCCGACGGGGACGCAGATGGCCCTGCTCGTCCACTCGATGGTCTTCGCTGCGCAACATCAAACACGCGGCGAGTTCGATCTTCCGATGCGCGGCGCGAGGTTCGAGCGGGCCGCGCGGACGAAGAAGCCGCGCCGCCGCCGCCGCGGCCTCCGCCGCATCAGGCGAGAAATTGTCCCTGCGTTTGTCCCTACGCTGTCGCGAACCGCGCATCAACTCGCATTATCTCGCAATCCATCCGAGTCGAGTTGCAGCAATGGCGATCGGGATCATTCGCAGTTCCGATCGATCTCGTGAAGGCGCGGAGCGAACTCAAAATCCCGTGGGCTTTACCGCCCGTGAGGGTTCGATTCCCTCCTCCGGCACCAATTTACTAGAGAACTCGCGCGCTGCACGAGGTCAGCGCGCCCGGTCTTGGTGATCATCAAAGGCGAGACGAGCGCCTCGAGGGGCGACGTAGCCCAACTACACCCAGGATGCATCCCAAAGCAGCCGGCGTGCCGCTGGCCTTCCACACGTCATCTAACGACCACGTCATCTAACGACCGACTCGACTGAATCACGTCTGGTACCCGCCGAGCCGCCGAGCATGATGCTGAACGGAATCGCAATAAACGTGATGATCGAATACCAGATCAGGCTGTAGAACGAAATCGGATTGCCTGGAGCACGCAGCCAGTCCGTCAGGCTGGACCAAATAAATGGAACGCGCAGGCCGATTTGCGAGACAAGAAAGAGAGTCGTCACCAGGCCGCGCTGCCGCGGACGCCCATGACTCATGATCCATCCGAACGCAGCAAGGATCGCGCACCAGACGATGGTGGACGTCCACAAATAGGGCTTCAGGCGGTACGCCCACGGGTCGATCACCATCCAACTCAGTCTGGAGTGGATGAGGTGCGGGTACCACCACCGATCGAGCCTTCCCACCAACGCCCATACTCTCGAGTACAGGTATATGTCAGGTAGGTAAGCGCCAAGCGCTACGACGGAAACAGCCAGAAACTTGTGTTGCCAGACCTCGGCGGTGAGGCTGGCCGCGATGGCGCTGATGGTCTGCCGCCAGTACCACGTCGAAGACCGGCCACGCTGATACTGCTCGAGTATGTCGCCGATGAGGGATTCCCGCTGAGGGCCCGACGCCCACCGTTCCAATAACCAATGGGCCACACGTGGCGGATCGGATGACTTCATGCGCGCCCCCCTTCAAACTGAGGAACACCATCCCATAGGCTGATCAACGTCCGCCGCGCCTGCCGCACCTCCCGGAGGCCCTTGGCCGTGATCCGGAAATACGTCTTTGCGCGCCCGCCCCGTTCGGCGGTAGGCTCCCCGAGTCGCGAGGAAACCAACCCCTTGGCCTCAAGGCGGTCAAGTGTGATGTAAACGCTGCCGATCGCCACTTCCCGGCCACTGCTCTCCTCGATGGCGTCGGAAATCGGCACACCGTAGGCGTCGTCGTCCAATCGCATCAAGGCGAGAAGCACGAGGAGTTCGAAGCCACCAAGAAATTCGCGCTTCGCCATTTACTAAACAATACTGAATAAATTACCACGTGGCAAGAGTCCACCCGCGATGGAGGCCGTCACGCATGTCTCCGCGTCCGATCGACGAGCCTGATGGAGTCGGGTCGAACCGTTCCTCCCGAAGCCTCCGAGATGTCGCAGTACGCCGGACAAACAAGTCGACCTGGCTCGACAAGCCATTGGCCGCAGCGGGCTCCCTTGACGGACCATCGGGGCCCCGCACCGCACGCCGCTACGCCCAGCGATGCGGACTCGCCGTGACGCCGGTCGCGCAGGCGGGAAGCTCCGGCTGAGCCGTCGACCAATCGACGGAACTGCCGACGGGGGCGGCAGCCGCCGACGCGCCCAGCGGCTCGTGGCGCATGATCAACGCCTCGGCGGCCTGCGGCGCCAGGGGGCGCGAGAACAGGTAGCCCTGCGCGTGCGTGCACCCGAGCCGTTCCAGCTCCTGCGCCTGCACCTCGCTCTCGATGCCTTCGGCGACAACGCCGGTCTGCATCGTCCGCGCCAGGGCCAGGATGCTCTCGACGATCGCCGGCCGGTCGGGCAGCGCGAGGCTCCGCACGAACGAGCGGTCGATCTTGAGCGCGTCCACCGGCAGCTTGTGGAGGTGGCTCAGCGACGAACACCCGGTGCCGAAATCGTCGAGATACGCCTTCACGCCGAAATCGCGCAGCCGGCTGAGCACGCCCGCGACCAGATGCGGGCTGTCCATCAACGCGGTCTCGGTGATCTCGATACGCAGCGCCGACGGCTCCAACTGGGCCGCCTGCACCGCCCGCTCCACCTCACGCAGGAAGTTCTGCTGCGTCAGCTGCCGGCTCGAGGCGTTGACCGTGATGTATTCGAGGCCGGCGTCCGGAAATCGCCGCAGCCAGTCGGCGAACGTCAGGCACGCCTGCTGGAGCACCCAGCTCCCGAGCGACTCGATCAGTCCCAGTTCCTCGGCAATCGGCACGAACGTCGCCGGGGAAATGGCCTCGCCACTGCGCGTCCAGCGCACGAGCGACTCGAAGCCCACGCACATTCGCGACGCCAGCAGCACGATCGGCTGGTAGTGCACCTCGAAGTCGTTGTTGTCGACGGCATGGCGCAGATCGCTCTCGAAGCCCAGGCGGTCGCGCGCGCGCGCGTGCATGTCGGCATCGAACAGCTCGTGCCTCGCCTTGCCGTGCGACTTGGCGTGATACATCGCCGTGTCGGCGTCGCGCATGATCTCGTCGGGGCTGCCGTACTGGGCGTCGCCCAGCGCAATGCCGATGCTGACCGACGTGAACACTTCACGGCCGCTCACCAGCACGGGGGCGCTCAGCACATCCTGAATCCGGAACGCGATCGCGTTCGCCTGTCCGTCATCGTCGACGGTATTCAGGAGGATGGCGAACTCGTCGCCGCCCAGCCGGCAGAGTCCGTCCCCCGTCCGCAGGCACGATTCGAGACGACGCGACACGACCGTCAGCAGCTCGTCGCCCACGAGATGCCCCAGGCTGTCGTTCACCACCTTGAAGCGATCGAGATCGAGATACAGCACCGCGAACCGCCGGCCCGCCGGTCGCCGCTTCAGGTCGTCGAGCCGACGCCCCAGGCATTCCACGAAGTCGGAGCGGTTTCGAAGCCCGGTCAGCGGATCGAGGTAGCCCGCGGTGCGGAGGCGCTCCTGCGCCACCACGCGGTCGGTCGTGTCGGTGAGCGATCCGCCGATGCGCGACGGGCGTTTGGCGGCGCTCCGGCCGATGCCGCGGCACAGAAACCAGCGGTACTTCCCGTCCTCGTGCCGGAGCCGATGTTCGTGCTCGAACAGCTCGGTCTTGCCCGACACGTACGCCTCGATCGCCTGGTCCAGCGCCGGCCGGTCTTCGGAATGGACCCGGTCCAGCCAGTCCGCCGAGCGGGCCACCACCGACCGGGGCGGAAGTCCCAGCATGGCCTTCCAGCGGCTCGAGACGTAGAACTCCTCGGTGCGGAGATCCCACTCCCACAGGCCGTCGTTGGCGCCGTCGGCCACCAGCTCCAGCCGCTCGGTGCTCCGTTTGAGCGCCTGTTCGGTCTGCGCGCGCTCGGTCACGTCGTGCCACACGAGCGTGGTCCCCGCCGCCGCCGGGAGAATCTGGATCTGAAAGACCCGCAGCCCCCCGCTCGACGGGAGGCTGACGGACGACAGCGTGCGCGCCGTCAGATCGCTCGACGCGTCCGAGATCGCACGCGGCAGCGCCGTGTCGCGCAGGGCTGGCACGGCGCTGAGCAGCGACCGGCCCAGGACGCGCTCGCGAGGGCATCCGACGATCCGCGCCAGTGCGTCGTTCCAGAGCGCGACGCGGCCCTGGCCGTCGAGTACCGACATGCCGTGGGCCAACGAGTCGACAACGTCGGTTCGGCGATGCTCGTCGTCGACCCGATCCTCGGTACGCCCGGTACATTCGATAGGTGAGATAGAGCGGCACGGCCACGACCGGGAGGAGGTTCCAGGCCTGGCGATCGAGCACCTCGGCAAGGCCCACCGCGAGACTCGCCCCGACGAAATAGATCGGCCACTCGCCGAGCGCTCCCCGCGCCCATCCGCCCGGAATCGGCCGCCGCTCCAGCAGCGGAGCAATCACGTGCACCGATCCGCTCTTGACGGCGCAGTAGCCGACGACGGCGGCCGCGACGGGCATGGCCTGCGAGGGCCACACGAAGTGTCCCAGCGTGCCGCCGAGCGCCCAATGCACGATGCCCGCCGCCTGGGTGGCGAGCATCGCGGTGACGGCGTCGAGCAGCACTCGACGCCGCGCCTGCGGGCGATCCGCGCCCGCAAGCCGCCGGCGGGAAAGCGATCCGGCCGCCGCGACGATCATCGCCGGACCCGGACCGAGAAGAATCAGGGACGTGAAGTCGACGACGAAGGACGGCGGCATGGCGCCGCGGTCTGCCGCGCCCGGCCATTGGACGGCCAGGACAGAAACGAGAACCGCCGCGGCCATGAGGCCGGCGAACTCCCCGTGGCGACCCGTTTCCAGACCGCCGCGCGCAGTCAGCAGGATGCCAGCCGCGACCGCGACGGCTGCGAAGGCAATGGTGCGTGAATCACGTCGCAGCATCGCCCGCTACGCCTCTCCCCGGCCTTTTGGCACACCCCGCCTCACGGCGACCGGGGAGCAAATGGAGGACCAGGTTGCGGCCGATCTGATAATCGGCTGCAGCACAAGATGTTAGGGGAAGATCGAGCGAGCGGCGTGGCCCCGCGAAGGCGCTGGAACGGCTCCATTTCGAGACACGAGCCGACGGTTATGAAACGCGCCGCTCACCTATTCGCCGCGGGCCAGGACGACCGCGCGCTCAATCGCGCCCAGCACGTCGCGAGGCTCGCACGGCTTGCCCAGGTGCCAGTCGCAGCCGGCGCGCATCGCGCTCACCTGCTCGTGCGGCAGATCCGCGCCGGTAAGAGCAATAACGGGGATCCCGGCCGTGGCGGGAGAGGCCTTGAGCCGGCGCGCCACCTCCCAGCCGTCCACGTCCGGGAGTCCCATGTCCAGCACGATGGCGTCGACGGTCGACGTGGCCGCGAGCGTCAATGCCTCGCGGCCGTTGGCCGCAGGGATGACGCTGTGCCCCTTGCCCGTCAGATACGTCACGTAGCCCTCCCGTGTCGCCAGGTCGTCCTCGACGAAGAGCACGCGCAGAGGGGTACTCATGGGGCCAGAGCCGCATCATACACGCTGGCGCGCCGGTGTTCAGGCCTTCAGAATTTCCGCGAGATGTTGAACCCCAGGCGCCAGCCCTCGACGCCGCTGTCGCCGCGGGCGATCTGTCCCATGGTCGTTCCCACGGCGTCGGACGCGTTCAGCTGGAACACGTGGCCGCCGAGACGCTTCTCGATCGCCACGCTGGCCTGATCGCGGTTGGCACGGTACCCGGCCACGCGGGGCACGTACTCGCCCACCAGGTACACCGACGGCCGGACGCGAACGCGGGCGCCGAGGCCAACCATGAAGGTATCGCGGTCGGGGTCCGTCGCCTGCTCGAACAGGTTCGCGTGGTGCACCCAGGTCGGCTCGACGTACACCGCCGCGCGATCGTGGATCAACCGGGCGGCGAGCAGGCCGATGGCCGGCGAAAATGACGCCGGCGTCGGCCCCGACGCCCCGAAGTTGTCCGTGCCTTCGATCGACGCGAACGCCGAAAGCTCGAGCGGCATATCGGGCGCCTGGCGGGTCAGCCCGTACCGGCCGAAGAGCTCGATCGTCCGATCGCTCGTCCGGTGCAGGCCGACGTCGGCCCGTTTTGTCACGCCGTACCGGAATTCGAGCCCGACCTGCGCGCCCGAATCGATCCCGAACAGACCCGCCGCGCCGGCATCGTCGATGGGCTCGGCAAAGCGATGGGTGATGCGGACGGCCGCCTTGTGCGCGGGTACGGGAAGGCCGGTCGGCAGGGCGACGAGCGTGTAGTCCGGCTCGGCAAGCCGTGCGGCCTGCTCCGCCGGTGTGAGCTGGGCGACGGCGTTTCCCGCCGTCGCCAGCACGAGCGTGACGATCAACCAGAGCAATCGCGCCGGGCGAATCATCGGCAACTCAGTAGTTCACGCCGCCGCCGTCGTCGGGCGGGTCCGGCGCCGCCGCGCCGTTGATGCTGCCGACCATCGAGGGATGGTTGACGCAGTGATAGTTGCCGCCCGCTCCCGGAAGAGCGACGGCCGCGCTTGACGCCCCGGCAGCAATGGTGCCGAAGTCGGCCGAGCCATCGTCCATCACGATGTGATGCTCCACGCTCGTGCTGTTCTTCCACACGAGCATGTTGCCGGCGTCGGCATGCACGGGATTGGGTGAGTACGCCGCGTTGCCGGCCGTGCCGACGATGTCGACCGTGACGGTCGTCGTGCCGGTGCTGCCGCCACCGCCGCCCGAGCCGCTGCCCGAGCCGCCGCTGTTGCCGCCGTTGGACGGCTCAGTGGGCGAACTGCACGCCGCGATGGCGAGGGCCACGCCGGCGAGCGCTGCGAGTGTCCACGAAACTCTCATGCTGTTCTTCCTCCAGACCACACGGTCCGGCCGCCATGGAGCAAGGGCGATACCAGGAAGAACGCGCGGAAATCCGCGAAAAGAGGCGCCCGACGCTTACGGGCGGCGTAAGGCCTTACGCGAGACGATGGGCACGAGCTCAGTCAGTCGATGCGGTATTTCGCGAGATAGTACGACAAGGCTCGCTGGCTGATGCCCATCAGCTCGGCCGCGTCCTTCTTGACGCCGCCGGACTGATCGAGCGCGCGACGGATTGTCTCGCGTTCCACCCACTCGACGTTCTGCCGCAGCTTCAGCGACGGCAGCCCTGCGGCCTGCGGGGCGATCGCGCCCATCGTGGAGATGGCGCCGGCCCCGATCACGGCGCCCGACGTGAGGACCACGGCGCGCTCGATCGCGTTTTCCAGCTCGCGCACGTTGCCCGGCCAGTCGTACTGCTGCAGCGACGCGAGCGCGGCCTCGTCGATCCGGTCGATGCGGCGGCCCGTGCGCTGCGCGTGCTTGGCGACGAAATGGTTCACGAGGGCCGTCAGGTCCTCCCGCCGCTCGCGGAGCGGGGGAATATGGATGGGAATGACGTTGAGCCGATAGAACAGATCCTCCTGGAACTTGCCGTCGGCGACCATCTGCCGCAGATCCCGGTTCGTGGCCGCGATCACGCGGACGTCGACCCGCTCGGTGCGCTCGGCGCCGAGCGGCTCGAACTCGCGCTCCTGGAGCACGCGCAGCAGCTTCGACTGCAGCGCCGGCGCCATGGTGCCGATCTCGTCGAGGAAGATCGTGCCGCCGTTCGCGAGCGCGAACTTCCCCTTCTTCGTGGCCGTGGCGCCGGAGAACGCCCCGCGCACGTAGCCGAACAGCTCCGACTCCAGCAGCGTATCGGGGATGGCGGCACAGTTGACCTTGATGAGCGGCATGTCGCGCTGCGCGCTGCGATGATGAATGGCGCGCGCCACCAGCTCCTTGCCCGTGCCGGTTTCGCCGGTGATGAGCACCGTGCTCTTCGTGTCGGCCACGAGCTCGGCGCGCCGGACCACTTCCTCCATGGCGCGGCTGCGGCCGACGATGCCGTAATGATCGAAGCGCTCGTCGCGCTCGCTCACCAGGTAGCGGTACTCCGTGCGGAGGCGCTGGTGATCCGAGCGCGCGATCGACGACCACCAGCAGCTCGTCGATCTCGAACGGCTTCTGCAGATAGTCGAGCGCCCCGAGCTTCATCGCCTCGATGGCGCTCTCCACCGTCGCGTGGGCGGTCATCATGAGGATCTGCGGCCGCTCCTGCTCGGGCACCGACGCCGACCAGCTCGCGGATGAGATCCAGCCCGCTCACCTCGGGCATGAAGTTGTCGACGAGGAACAAGTCGAATGGCCGCTCCCCGAGGAGCCGCCGCGCCTCCGGCGCCTCGGTGGTCTCGACGACCTGGTGCCCGGCGTCGCGCAGCGCGCGGCCGAGCGTCTTCAGAATCTTTTCCTCGTCGTCGACGAGGAGGATCGACCCGTGTTGCGGCGACATGCGTCAGGCGACTCCTGCGGGCGTGCCCGCCGGGGCCGGCAGCTCGATGCGCACTTCCGTGCCCCGTCCCACCACGCTGGCCACGGCGATCGTCCCCCCGAGGCCCTCGACGATGTTCTTGGCGATGGGCAGGCCCAGCCCGGTGCCGCCGCGCCGCGTGGTGAAGTAGGGATCGAAGACGTGCGGCAGATCGCCCGGCGCGATGCCCGTGCCGCGGTCGACGATGGCGAGGCGGACGCGGCCGTCGGCGACGGCCGCCTGCAGCACCACCGGGCCGCTCGAGGCGTGCCGCGCGTTGTCGAGCAGGTTGACGAGGGCCGTCCGCAGGCGCTCCCCGTCGGTGTGGATCACGGGCAGCTCCGGCGCCAGGTCGAGGGCGATCGGCTGGCCCGGCGACGCCGTCGCAGCCGACGCCGAATCCCGGCAGAGCGCGGAAAGGTCGGTGGGCGCCAGATCGAACCGGATCGGCCGCGAGAAGTCGAGCACCTCGTTCACGATCCGGTTCAGGCGCGCCACCTCGTCGTCGATGTCGGCGACCGCCTCGCGCAGCGCCTCCCTCGGCAGGTCCGGCTGACGCAGCGTGTGAAGGGTGGCCTTGATGATCATGAGCGGGTTCCGGATCTCGTGGGCAATCACGGTCGACAGCCGCCCGAGCGACGTCAGCCGCTCCTTCTGCGACATCTCGCGCTGAAAACGGACGATCGACTCGGTGAGGGTATTGAACGTCGTGGCGAGCAGCCGGGCGTCCTCGTCCTCCCAGCGACTGCTCTGGCGCACCACGATCCTGCGCGTCAGATCGCCGGTCGCCGCCACCTCGCGCATGACGCCCGTGATGTTGGCCAGCGGCCTGGTGATCGTGCGCGCGACGGCGAAGCCGAGCACGGTCGCGAGGAGGACGGCGAGCACCGCCGTCACCGCCAGGCCGGCGTGAATGGCCTGCAGGCCGCGGAGCAGCTCCGTCCGCGAGCGCAGAATCAGCGCCATCGGGCCGTTCGCCGCGACGCCGCCGCCCATCGCCAGCGGCTGGGGCAGCACGAGGTAGTCCTCGTCGTCGAGGCGGAGGTGGGAGATGCCGGTCGTGTGAAGCAGGCCGCTCAGGCTCTCGAACGTGTCGCGCGGCAGGGTTCCCGCCCGCACCTCGCCGTCCATGCCGAACACGACGTCGCTGCCGGTGATCTGCTTGAGCTGGCCGGCCACCGCGCTGTCGAGCAGGAAGCCGACACTGACCGTGCCCATGATCTCGGGCCGGTCCAGACCGACCGTGACGATCGTGATCGGGACGGTGACGAGCTGCAGCATGCCGTCGGGCTGCGCCAGGAGGCTGAACCGCTCGTGGCCGAGCAGCGAGTCGCGGACCGCGGGCCCGGTGGCGTCGAGGAGCCCGCCGCCCGGTGCCGCGCCGACGACCGCCAGCGCCCGGCCGGATCGGTTGGTGACCAGCAGCACGTTCGACTGGAGCTGGTCCCGATAGTCCTTCGACACGATGTCCTGCACCGTCGGCGGGTCGTTCGTGTCCACCGCGGCCTTGACCTTCGGCGCGTCGGCGATGAACCGCGCCATCTGCGTGAACATCTGGATGCGCGTCGTCCGGAGATCCTCGACGACCGCCGAGGTCGACACGATTTCGCGGCGGAGCGTTTCCTCGGCCTCCTGCGTGAACTGCACGTTCACGAGATAGATCGCCATCCCGATCGAGAGCACCGCCAGCAGCGCGCTCGCCAGGAAGATCCGGCCCCGGAGCGACGACAGGAATGGTCCCACGTCAGCGTACCGTGAAGTCCAGCTCCGCCGTCGAGCCGCCCGCCACCGTCACCGCCCTCGGGTCGGATGCCGTGCCCTCATTCCACGCAATCAGGTTGTAGGTGCCGGCCGGAACGTCGTCGATGCGATAGGCGCCCTCGGCGTTGGTCACCGCGAAGAACGGGTGCGCGAACACCAGAATGAAGGCGTTCATGTGCGAATGGATCTCGCAGAACACGCGGACGATTCCGGGCTTGTCGAACTCCACCGACCGGGAGCGGCCGGCGGCGTAGCGCCCGAGGTCGAAGCGGCTGGCCTTCGAGAGCGAAAACACGTTGTGATAGAAATGGTCCGAATTCGGAAAGTCGACGACCGTGCCGACCGTGATCGCCAATACGTGCGGCACGAAGGTCTCGTTTCGCTGATCCATCCTGGCCCGACCGGGCTCGGCGGCGTCGAATGCCCCGGTCGGAGCGCTCTCGAGGTACACCACGGAGCGGTTCAGATCGGGGAGATCGCGGCCGCGGGGAACGACCAGATCGGCGACGCCCGGGCGCCGCTCGGGCACCGCAGGCGCGCGGGCGAGCTCGACGCGGCCGCGGATGGCGCCGCGGCCCGCGCCTCGCTGGATCGTCGCGGCCGTCGAGGCGCCGGGCACCGGCGACGAGGAAGCGGCCGCCGGCACGGCCACGAGCGCGGCGAGCCACACGCGCATGAGGAGGGTCGGCGGCGCCGCCTTCAGAACCACAACACCACCTGGCCGGACACCATGTGGGCCTTGCGCGTCCGGCCGCCGTCGCGCGCGTTGAACTGCGCGGCCACCTTCAGCAACAGGTTCCGCTGCACGGCATAGCCCGCGCCGGCTTCGACGCGCGTGACCGCCGCATCCCAGTCCGCCGTTCGGGCCGATCCGGTGATGTCGCTGAATCCGAGGTGATCGACGCGAGCCGCCAGATACAGGCCGGGCCGCAGCTTGTAGCGGCCCTCGACGGACGTCGCGAGGGCGCGAATCGGATCGGTCAGGGGCGCCGGCCGGACCGGCTCGGCCACCGGCAGCGTCCAGTCGCTGAGGATGACCTCGGCCCGCACGACGTAGTAGCCGCGCGAGTACTCCAGGTCGCCGCCCCACGCAGTCTGCACGAACGCGTCGGCCGATTCGTCGCCGGTCGCCGCGCGCGCGGCGGCGCTCGACACGAACGGTCCGCGCGCCGCCGACACGCCGGCGATCAGGCCGGCCAGCGGATGAACCGCCACGCGCCCGGACACCTGGCGGCCGTCGTTGTCGTCGCGCCACACCGGGTGCGAGAGCGTGCCCGCCGTCACCGAGACGGTCGCCTCGAGCAGCTCGGTGGCGGCGCTGGCCTCGACGCCCGTGTCCCAGCGAAGCGCGCTCACGAGCGGTACGCCCGGCGCGGCGGTGGCGTTTCCGACCGAATAGCTGGCCAGCCACCCGCGCGCGCGCATCTGGAGCAGTTCGTCGGCGCTCGCCGGCACGGCGTCGGCCCGAAGCGAGGTCAGGTACTGATACGCGAGCGGATACCCGATGAGCGGATTGTCAGCTTCATAGCTGCGACGGGCGAACGCGCCGAATGCCGGCGGAATTCGTCCCACCTGGATGTCGAACCGGCGGGCCATCCACGGACGCACCCGCACGTACAGCGCATACGCCTCCGGCGCTCCGACGTTCTGGCTGCGCACCTCGCCCAGGACCGCCACATGGCCGCCCGCCCGGACCGACGCCGTGGCGTCGAGCCGCAGCATCCGGAGCACCGAATCCTCATAGTCCGTGTAGTTGAAGAAGCCGGGATCGGGCGGTCCCACGGTCGCCGAGAGGTTCCCGCCCACCGTCACGGCCCCGCCGGCGAGCGTGAGCGGCTCCGACGGCAGGTACTGCGCGGCGGCGGGCGCACCCGCGCCCAGCACGAACAGCCACGCGAGCGGCGTGGACCTCCACCCCTTCATCGGTCTGATCGACAATTATGGCTGAATCCGGGCGGCCGTGCCGGCGCGCCCGGGCCGGAGCGCCCTCGAACGTTCAGCCGATCTCGAGTCGATCGGTGTCGCCCCTCCCCAGTCCGAGCATCAGCGTCAGATACTCTCGAAGCTGGCGCGTCACGAGGAAGTGCTGCCGAACGAACTGCCGGGCGTTCTCCCCCATCCCGCGCAGCCGCCGGCGGTTCTTGAGGAGGAAGCGGGCGCGCAGGGCGGCGCCCTCGGGCGTGGCCACGAGGAATCCGGTCCGGTGGCTGGCGATCTGGAGCCGGATGCCGCCGACATCACCGCCGATCACGGCCTTGCCTTTCCACATCGCCTCGGAGACGGTGAGGCCGAACCCTTCCCGTACCGACTTCTGCAGCACGACGTCGGCGCCGCGCTGCAACGCATTGATGGTGCGGTGATCGTCGGGCGGCAGACACAGCACCTTCAGGTCGTCGTCACCCGCCGCCGCTTCCCGCACCTCGGCGAGCACCGCGTCGCCTTCCGGATCGTCGACCGCGGTGCCGCCGGCGAGCACGAGCTGCACCGAGGGGATGAAGGCCTTGACGAGCCGGTACGCATGGATGACGCCGAGCGGATCCTTGAAGCGATCGAACCGTGACACCTGCAGCAGGATCGGGCGGCCCGCGATCGATCCCGAACCGCGACAGCTCGCGGTGCACCTCCGCGTCGCTCAGCTCGACGTTCTTCTCGCTCAGCGCGTCGATGCTCGGGGGAATCAGGTAGACCGGATGCGGCAGCATCTGGGCGAAGTCGGCGAGCGAGAACACGCTCGCGTCGTACTCGGCGACGAACCCGCGCAGGTAGCGCCAGACGTCGCGTTGCGGTCGGCTCACGTCGATGTGGCAGCGCCAGACCCAGCGGCCTTTGCGCGCGGGCAGGTGGCGGATGAGCGCCGCGGGCTGGGGATCGTGGATGAACACCAGGTCGGCGTCCTCGAGGATCGGCCGCAGTCGATCGGCGTTCGCGGCGTTCACGTCTTCATAGGCCTGCACCAGCGCGGGCGGGACGCCCAGCGGCACGCCCTGGAGCGCGTTGTGAAACCGCTTGGTGCAGGCGAAGTACGGCTCGTCGCCCTGAACGACCTCCCAGTGCGCGTCGATCCCCAGCTCGCGCTGAAAGGGCACGAGCTTGGCGAGAATCTCGGCCACTCCGCCGCCCTCGCGCGTCGAGTTCACGTGGACGAGACGCCGCCCGCGCAGCGGCGCCGAAAGCTGCACCAGCTGATGCACGACGTCGTCGCCGACGATGCTCGCGTAGCGATCGAGATACGACGTCACGGGATCGGCCGGGGCGCGGAGACGGCCCGCTCGAGCTCGTCGCGCAGTTCGACGAGCGTCGTGAAGAACGGATCGATGTTGGCGAGCGCGTCGCTCGCCGCGTCGAAGGCCGGCCCATGGTGCCGGAGCCACGACCGGAAGTCGTCGGTCCGCAGCGGCGGCCGCCGGCGGGCGTCCACGAAGTGATAGAAGATGCTGCCGACCGACATGGCGGCGATCGCCGCCGGCAGATCGCGCGGATGGGGAATGCGCCGGCCGGTGTCGAAGACGACCAGGGTCGACCGGATGAACTGGAACTGGCGGTCGGGCCGCGACCAGGTCAGATACTCGCCCTCGTCGATGCGGCGCTCGATCACGTCGACGAGCTCTTCGCGGAGCGCTTCGAGATCGCCGGTTTTCGTCGGATCGATCACCGCCAGCTGTTCGGCCAGCTTGTAGTCGTGCAGGCCGTGGCGCGCCCAGATCGCGAAATCGTTCGCATATTCGGGGTCGTCGAAGTGCGGACGCAGCAGGCCGCCCCAGAAGTGATAGTCGATACACGCAACCGGCACCGTCAGGAGCCGATCGCGCAGCTCGCGGACGTTCTGCGCCCGCACCCCGGTCGCGAGCTGGACGAGCGCACAGTCCTTGACCGCGAAGTCCGCTGGCGGCGGATCCGCGGGCGTCGGCCTTCGCCGGGGAGAAGCCATCCGCTCCTCCTATCGGCGTCAGGCGCTCGTTCGAGAAGGGGCGTCGGTCGACCCGTCGGCCGGCGCCGGAACGCAGCACCCCATGAGCCGCTGCAGGCGCGCGCGATCGCGCGCCACGTCCGGAACGCGGCAGAGGGCCTGCTCGACGATCTGCCGCACCAGCAGCGCCGCCGCATCCTCGCCGACCGCCAGCCGGTAGTGCACCCACAGGCCGTCCCGCCGCGTGGCGACGAGACCCGCCCGCCGGAGGTACGCCAGATGACGCGACGCCCTCGGTTGAGGGATTCCGAGCGACTCGTGAATGTGGCAGACGCAGACTTCGCCGGTCAGAAGCAGACCGAGGACGCGAAGGCGGGTGACGTCGCCCAGGGCTTTGAAGAGCGTCTCGAGGCGGCTGAGACGCGGGCCCGACACGGGTTTCATATATTCGCCTTGACAAATATATCACGGCCCGACTAGTCTGGCTATATTCGCGAGCGCAGATATAGTGCGATGCGCCGGCCGGCCGGCGCCTGGAGGATGGGATGGCTTCCGACGGATCCGTACGACAGCGCGTGCACGACAAATACGCGGCACTGGCGAGAGAGGCTGCGGCAACCGGCGGCGCCGGCCCGACTGGCTGCTGCGGCTCCCCCGATCCGATTACGGCCGGGCTGTACTCGGCCGACGAGACTCGGGACCTCCCCGGTACAGGCCCTGGGGGCGTCGCTCGGGTGCGGCAACCCGACGGCGCTCATCCACCTCGAACCGGGCCAGACGGTCCTCGACCTCGGATCGGGCGGCGGGATCGATGTGCTCCTGTCCGCCCGGCGCGTGGGTCCGACCGGAAAGGTCTACGGCCTCGACATGACGGATGAGATGCTCGCGCTCGCCCGCGAGAACCAGCGGAAGTCGGGCATCGAGCACGTGGAGTTCCTGAAAGGGACGATCGAAGCGATCCCGCTGCCGGACGCGTCGGTGGACGTGATCATCTCGAACTGCGTGATCAATCTGTCAGCCGACAAGGAAGCCGTCTTCCGCGAGGCGTTTCGCGTACTGAAGCCCGGCGGCCGCTTCGCCGTATCAGACGTCGTCGTGCGCGGCGACGTGCCGGCCGACGTGCGGCTCAGCATGGAGCTCTGGGTGGGCTGCATCGCGGGCGCCCTCGAGGAATCTGACTATCGCCGGCAGCTCGAGGCGGCCGGGTTCGAACGCGTGGAGGTGGAGGCCTGGCGCGTGTATCGCATCGAGGACGCGCGCGCGTTTCTGGCGGAGAGCGGGCTCGACGTCGACCGCGTCGCGCCGCTGGTGGAGGATCGGTTCATCAGCGCGTTCGTGCGGGCCACCAAGCCGCGCGCGCCGAAGACGTGCTGCGGACCGGACTGCTGCGCCTGAGCGACAGCGCCGGGATCACTTTTTCGGCGCTGTCGAGGGCGAGGCTCGCCGACGCGGCCCCGGCCGGCGTCAGGCCGTCGGTCAGGTCCGGCCACGACCGTCGATCCCCGGGCTCGAGAATCTCCTTGACGACGCCCCGGCGCGTCGCCGCCACCGATCCGTCGGCACGCCGGTAGGTCGTCGTGAACCGGATGTCGACGTAGGCGGCGTCGCGGCCGCGATTCTCGAGGGCGACGCTGAAGCGGGACACGCGGCCCCACGCAACCGGCGCCCACTCGGCGTGCCGCACGACGAGATCGTCCGTCGATCGGGCGGCCGCATAGGCGTCGGGAGACACGCCGTCGACGGGGCGGGGCACGTGATCCACCGGTTCGACGGCCGACTCGCGGCGATCGCCGAGCAGCCGATCGTTGGGCGTCTCGATGGCGGCGGCGACGAGCGCCCGGTCACGGTAGAGCGAGCGCCTTGGTCCCTGCCACAGGATGAGACCCAGGTGGACGGCCACGCCCGACACGAGCACCACGGCCGCGACGCGCCAGAGCGTCGGCCCCGCCAGCCACCGCCAGCCGTAGAACGCGTACAGCGCCGCCACGGGAAGCACCACGTAGAAGGAGTGCGCGAGCGGGCTGCGGTCCGACAGGAAGAAGCTCGCGTAGACCCACGCCACGGTCGTGAGCGACAGCCACTTCATCCGCATCCAGGCGACGTCTCCGCGGCGGAACCACAGCGCCGCCATCAGCACGGGCTGCGCGATGCCGGCGAGGACGACGACGACCGCGAACGGAACGACCCAGGGCTCGCGCCAGAGGAACAGGACGCGCTCGGCCGTGTCGAGGCCGATGAAGCGGGCGATCTCGAACGCCGGGAACGACAGGAATCGCGCGGCGATCGCCACGAGCGCCTGCGGCGGCTGCACGTGGAGCTGGACGTTGCTGGCGACGGCGCCCGCCCGCAGGCCGTAGCGCAGGAACGTGGGCACCAGCAGGCTGCCAATCGCGGCCGTGCCGGCCGCGAAGCCCGCGATGGACGACAGCGGCAGGCGCCGCTGCTGCCGCCAGGTGTCGATCGCGGTGTACGCCACATACGCCGGCAGGAGCACCCACGAGAGATGGAGCTGCGCGACAAACGTCAGGCCGGCGCCCATGAACGCCCACGCGGCCGCGACCGGCAGCGCATCCGCGCGGAATGCGGGCGCCGCCTCGAGGAACCCGACGAAGAACAGGACGGCTCCGGCAAGGACGTACGACGAGTTCACCACGTGCGTGGAAAAATTCAGCGTCCAGGGCGCGAGCAGGAGCGTTGCAAACACGAACCAGGCCGGCAGCTCCGGCAGCCGCCTGCGGCAGTACCAGGCGAACAACGCCAGGGCGCCGAACGACAGCAGGTTCAAAAAGAGAAACGGCGCCTCGGGCGCGTGCCAGAATTCGAGCGGCAATCGGACGAGCCAGGCTTGCAGCGCCCCCGGCAGCCGGCTCCCCGTCCAGACGACGTCGGCTCCGAAATACGGCCAGGCGCCCCGGGCGTAGGACTTCAGGCCGATCAGAAAGATCTGGCGCTCGTCCTCGGTCCAGAACATGGACGAGAGACCGTAAGCGACGCGAAAAAGGAAGGCCAGCGTGAGCGCGACCGTCCAGAGTGCGGTTCGTCGCCGTCGGTCGGACATCGCGGGAGTATTCACTGCGCCGAGGACTGGCGTCCAGGCGAGACGCGGCGCTGAGCGGTATGGCACAATGAGGAGTTGGAGGTGGAATGAGAGCAAAAGTCACGCAGCAGAAGCGATTGCGGGAGCGCGCCAAGCAGGAGAAGCGCCAGCAAAAGGCCGAGCGGCGGGCTCAGGCCACGAACCGCCGCACGGAACGGCGCGACGGCCCCAACGGCGAAGATCCGGATCTGGCGGGCATCGTGCCCGGGCCCCAGCCGTCGCCATGGGACGACTTCCTCCCACCCGAGGAATCTGCTGAATCCGAAGAGACCGAGTAAGCTCCAGGCCGCATGAACCAGGCCTGGCAGGAATACCCTCTCCTCGAAGGCATCGTCATTGCCCTGTCGGGCATCACGGTCGCCGTCCTGATCTTCATCGCCGCACTCGCGCAGGGCTGGTTTCTCTGGTGGCAATTCCGGACGCGGTCGGCCTTCCTTCAACTGCTGACCTGGGCCTGGTGCGCCCTGCTCGCGTTCGCGCTGGTGATGCCGTGGCTCGAGCGTCCGGTGTTCGGAGGCCTGTTCAACCGCTGGAACCTGAACACGATCCTGCTCGCCGCCAGCATCGGCGCGGCGTATGCGGGCCTCGTGCTCGGCGCATATCTCGCGATCAGGACGCATCGGATGCCGCCGCCCGCGAGATCAGACGCCCACGACGTCTGACGCGTCGCGCCCTGCACCGCCGCTGTAATAGAATCGCGCCATGCCACAGTCCGCGCTGACCCGTTTGCTGAAGCTCGAGCGTTCGCCTGTCGCCGTCGGATTCCTGACCGAGGCGCCCGACGGCCTGTCGCGCATCAGTGAACCCCTGCCCGCCGGCTGCTGGTACTGGAAGCACGCGGCCGACGGCCATGCCTTCTACACGCTGCCCGAAGACCATCACGGCTGTGCCGTCGGGGCATTTACGCAGGGCGTTCCGCAGGACGCGGCGCAGCAGCAGGAGCTCGCCGGTCTGGTCGCGACGATGGTCGAGCTGAAATACCTCAAGGCGGAGGAAGTGCCGTCGATCCCGCGACGGCCCATGCCGTTCGCCGTTGCGGCTTACGCGCCGCTCGATCAGGCGGGATTCGATCCCGATGTGGTGATCGTCCGCGGGACGCCGCGCCAGTTGATGCTCGTGGCTGAAGCGGCGCGCGCAGCGGGCGTGTTCGATGCCGGCTCCATCATGGGCCGGCCCGCCTGCGCCATGATTCCCTATACCATCGAGCACGGGGCCGGCGTGGCCAGCTTCGGCTGCATCGGCAATCGCGTGTACACGGGCCTGGGCGACGACGACCTCTACGTGACCATACCGGGCTCGGGCCTCGCCGCCACGATTGCCCAGCTCGAGACCATCGTCCACGCGAACGAAGCGCTCGAGGCGTTCCACCGCTCGCGCCTGTCGTAGGAACGAGCCGCCCGGATTCGCCCGCAGGGCTCACGGCACGCGGAAGGCCAGGAGCGCGTTCCCGGCCCGGCCGCCGAACGCGCCGTACCCGGCGTTCACCACCAGCAGGCCCCCTGCGACGGCGGGCCCCGGCCCGATCATGGATTCCGCCATGCGCCGGCACGCCGTTGACCGTCGTGAACTCCCGATTCGAGTCGAACGTCCACACCACCGAGCCGTCTTCGGTCGAGTAGGCGCGCAGGGCGCCGTCGGCCGAACCCGAGAACACGACGCCGGGAATCACGGTGATGGCGGCCGACTGCGCGCCGCTGCACCCGAAGCCGCGACCGCAGACGGGCGGCGGCGGCGGCGTGAGCCAGGCGCGCTCGCCCGTCGCGAGGTCGACGGCGTGCAGACCGCCGGGGTTCGGCGTGAAGATGTCGCTCAACGGAAAATAGGCATGGCGGGCGTCCACGGCCGATCCCCACTCGATGCCGCCGAGCGGACCGCCGCGGCCCACGCGGTACTGCCAGAGCACCTGTCCCTGCCGATCGGGATCCATGGCGTAGCCGACACCCGACTTCTGCCCGATCACGATCGCGTCCTTCCCGTTCGGGAGCGTCGCCAGAATCGGCGAGTTGCCGAAGTCGAAGTCGGGGCCGTTGGGATCCTCGCAGTTCGGGTTGTTGCCGCCGCCGCGGCCGCAGCCGCTCAGATAGATGTCGCCGGGCGTGACCTGCTTCATCCACTTGACCGCCCCGCTGTCGAGATCGAGCGCCACGACCGCATCGCTCGACGGCTGCGGCGGACCGCTGTACGTGTTCCCTGTGGCGACATAGACGAGGCGGCGCTTCGCGTCGATGGTCGGGGCCGACCAGATCGCGGAGCCGGACGGTCCATAGAGCGTGACGCCGCCCGTGCTCGTGCCGCGCGGCTTCGGCTCGTCGGCGACGACGTACGTCTTCCAGACCACGGCGCCGGTGCCGGCATCGAGCGCGCTCACGCTGCCGCGGAACGTGCAGCAGCCATAGTCGGCGCTGGCGCCTTGCGATTCCTCGTACGACGCGGTCGGCACATACAACCGGCCGTCGTAGAGCGTGGGCGAGCCGGTCACGCGCGCCAGCGGATGCTCCTCGACCCGGCGGCGCCACAGCTCCCGGCCCGTCGACGCATCGAGGGCAATCGCATTGGCGCCCGTGTCGCCGAAGTACACCGCCGCACCGCCGCCCGGGCGCGGCCCCACCGCCATCGCCGTGCGGACGCCGCCGCCGGATTCGTAGTACCAGACGATGCACCCGGTCGTGGCGTCCAGGGAGTACACGGTGCCGTTCTGGCTGCCGACGAAGACCCGGCCGCCGACGATGGCCGGCTGGGCCCAGGCCGACGTCGCGTCCGGGAACCCGAACGCCCATGCGAGCGTGAGACGGGGCACCTGGGCCGCGGTCAGTCCCGCGGCCGCTTCCGGCTGGAAGCGCGCATTGGTTTCCGATGGCGACCAGCCGTTCCAGGCGGGCGCGCCCTCGCGCAGCGCAAACCTCGCGGGCGCCGCGCAGCGGCCGGTGGCGGCGCCTGTGGGATCCCCGCCGAACGGCTTGCCGGTGAGGTATTCGGCGAGCGCGTGCCGCTCTTCGCCGCTCAGCCGTGCGCCCTCGGTGCGCATCGCGCCGTTCACCAGGGCTTCGATGATCGCCTCGGGCGCGCGTCCTGTGAAGCTCGCCGGCGCCGGCGCGCGCGAATCGGCGGCCCCGGTGTGACAGCTGGCGCAGCGCGCGGCGAACACCGCCGAGCCGCTCGGCGCCGTCCGGGCGGCGGCGGGAGCCTGCGCGAGCAGCGCGCCTCCCCATCCCACCGCCAGGGCGCTCGCCCCGACGGCCCACACGCCGAATCCACGCCGATCCATCATGGTCCCCCTATCCGGCCGCAACCGCCCGCACGCCCGCGATCGAGAACTCGGCGATGTGCGCGGCGACGTCCTCCACATTCTCGAGGCGCAGCTCGAATGCCATGCCCCGCTTGAGCGCGGCCGAGAGCTTGGCGCGCAGCGGATGGATATAGGGCAGCCACTGCGCATTGATGCTGGCCGTGCACCGCACCACGCGCTCGTCGTCGGGCGCGCAGCCCATCATCTCGGCCACGATGTCGGCCAGATACCGCAGCCGCGGCTGCAGCCCCTGCTCGACGACGGCGTCGAGCGCCGGCGTCGGGTCGAGCACTTCCCGGCTCATCAGCCGGTGGATCCACGTGACCGAATCGTCGGCCACGATCCGCCGCAGAAAGACTTCGACGAACCGGCGGAGCTTCTCCTCGGGCGGCCGGCCGTCGCCCGCACGACGGGCGGCGTCGGTCGTGGCGCGCATCGCCTCGATCGCCGTCTGCAGCACTTCGCGATAGAGACCCAGCTTGTCGCCGAAGTGATAGTTCACCGACGCGACGTTGGCGTGGGCCGCGTGGCAGATTTCACGGACGGTGACGCGGCCGAAGCCGCGGTCGGCGAACAGCCGGGCCGCGGCCTCGAGCAGCCGCTGGCGGGTTTCGGCGTCCAGGGTGCTCACAGCGTGCGCTTGAAGAGCTTGGTGGCGGCCGTCATGGCCACGATGGAAAAGACGGCCAGATAGGCCATGTCGCTGGTGATGGCGTCGAAGCCGGTGTTCTTCAGCAGCAGGGACTTGAAGGCGTGCACGGCGTAGGTGAACGGGTCGACCGCCGCGATCACCTGCATCCACGACGGAAAACCCTGCTGCGGATACACGGCGCCGCTCGGGAAATAGAGCAGCGTGTTGAGCACGCCGAACATCGCGCGCGGCAGCAGCGGATCGCTGACGCGCACCATGAGCAGGAACATCAGGCTGATCAGGGCGAACGAGGTCAGGCTGATCACGACGAACATCCGGAGCATCCGCAGCGGCTCGAACGGATTGGGAATGCCGGCGATGAGCGAACCCGATCGTCATCAGCACCAGGCCGGCCAGCACCGCCTTGATCGTGCCGGAGATGTTGAAGCCGGCAATCAGCTCGAACTTCGTGATCGGCGTCACGAGATAGCCCTCGTGCAGGCCGCGCGCCTTGTCGTCGATGAAGATGATGCCGCCGCCGATCATCACCATCATGAAGATCGACATGACGATCGAGCCGGGCAGCAGGTACTGGATGTACGGCACGTACGGATACACCTCGACCACGTCGAGCGCGGCCTGCACGGTGCTGACACGCTCGACCGACACGTCCGGCTTGCTGTAGGCGGCCAGCACGCCGTTCGATCGTGGCCGCGAGCGCTGGCCGAGACGAAGTTGTCGGTGTTGTCCTCGATCAGCGCCACCTGCGGGTCGTTCCTCGCCAGCACGCGCCGCGAGAAGTCCGGCGGAATCGTCAGCACGCCGTTCAGGCGCCCGTTGCGCAGGTCGGACAGGGCGACGCCCTGATCGGCATACTCGTACGTGTCGATCGTACGGGCGCCCGACGTCGACGGCGTTCGCCAGCTCGCGGACGCGAACGGCCGGCACGCCGTGGTCCTGGTCGACGATGCCGACCTTGAGGTGCTTCACGTTGCCGCCGAACGCGTAGCCCAGCACGACGAGCTGCATGATCGGCATGATCATCGACATGACGATCAGCATCGGGCTGCGGCGGAACCGCCGCAGCTCGCGTTCGATGATGGCCCAGGTGCGCTGCATGGTCTATTCCCTGCGGATCATCACGCGACGATCCATCGGATTGGCCTCCTGCAGCGCGTCGCGCAGGCCGCGGCCGGTGTAGTGCACGAAGACGTCGTCGAGCGAGGTGCTCTGCACGGCGAGCGACTGCACGCCGATGCTGGCCCGCGCCGCCGCGTCCATCAGCGCCAGCGTCGTCGCCGGTCCGTTGTCCGACGCGATCCGGAAGACGCCGTCGTGGCTGGTGACGGTCTCGACGCCCGGCAGCGCCTCGAGCCGCGCGGTCCAGTCGTCCGGCGCGCGCGGTGAAGCTCACCTCGAGCACGTTCTTGCCCGGAATCGACGCCTTCAGCTTCATCGGCGAGTCGAGCGCCTTCAGCTCGCCGTGATCGACGATCGCGATGCGGTCGCAGAGCTTGTCGGCCTCGTCCATGTAGTGCGTCGTGATCAGAATCGTCAGGTCGCGCTGCCGCTTGATCTTCTGCAGCATCTCCCACACGGCGACGCGCGAGACCGGGATCGAGGCCGGTGGTCGGCTCGTCGAGGAAGAAGATGCGCGGCTCGTGCACGAGGCCGCGCGCGATCTCCACGCGGCGCCGCATGCCGCCCGACAGGTTCCTCACCTGCTCGTCGGCCCAGTCCGTCAGCTCGACGGCGGCCAGCAGCTCGTCGATCAGCGTCCGCCGCTTCTCGCGCGGGACGCTGTACAGCTTGGCGAAGATCGACAGGTTCTCCTCGACGCTCAGCTCGAGGTCGCTCGTCATCGCCTGCGGGATCACGCCGATCGAGCGCCGCACGTCGTCGGCCTGCGTGCGGATGTCGAAGCCGTTGACGATGGCCGTGCCGGAGGTCGGCGGGAGCAGCGTCGTCAGCATCCGGATGAGCGTCGACTTGCCGGCGCCGTTCGGCCCGAGCAGCCCGAAGATCTCGCCGTCCTCGACGGTGAAGGAGATGCCCTTCGACGGCGGTGAACTCGCCGAACTTCTTGACGATGTCCCGGACGTCGATGGCGGCCATGGTCAGTTGACCGGAAGCAGGACGTACGCCGTCATGCCGACGGCGAGGCGGCGGTCGGCGTTGTCGCACGCGCAGGCGGATCTCGAACGTCTTGATGTCGCGCTTGGTGCGGCTGACGTCGCGCTGGGTGGCGAAGGCGCATCCACGCCGCGGAAGAACACCGTGCCCTCGCGCTCGTCGCCGCACGGGAGGCGCACCGTCAGCCTGTCGCCCAGGCGGACGCGATCGATGTAGCTCTCCTCGACGTCGGCGCGCACCCAGAGGTCGTCGGGGTTGACCAGCGTCAGCACCGGCTGCCCGGCCGTGACGACTTCGCCGGCCCGCGCGGCGCGCATGTCGACGATGCCCGTCGATCGGCGCGTGCATCTCGGTGTAGGCCAGCCGCACGTCGGCCTTGTCCTGCTGCGCCGCCGCGGCGGCCTGCATGTGCTCGTTGCCCTGGAGCTGGCGCGCGCTTGACCGCGACCTGCTCGGCGCTGCGACTGCGCGAGCGCGACGGCCGCGCGCTGCGGCTTCCACCTGCCGCTCGAGCGAGTCGACGCGCGCCTGCGCCCCGTCGCGGGCCGTGCGCGCCTGGTCGAGCTGCTGGGCCGGCGTCACGCCCTGCCGCGACAGGTTCTCGGTGCGCTCGTACTCCAGGCGCGCGCGCTCCAGGTCGGCCAGCGCCGCCTTGTGCTGCGCCTCGGTGGAGGCCAGCGTCGACTCGGCCTGGCGGATCTGATCGGCCGTCTGCTGCTCCTCGTAGCGCAGCGCGGCCTCGGCCTCCTGCACCTGCGAGTTCGAGGCCCTCGACGTTGTGCATGTAGTAGTCGGTGTCGGCCTGCAGCTCGTCGGGCGCGATGACGGCGAGGAGCTGCCCCGCCGTGACCTCGTCGCCCTCCTCGACCAGCAGGCGATCGATCTTCCCGCCGATCTGCGGGCTGACGATCACGTCGTGGGTGTTGACGACGCCCGTCAGCTGGAGCGTGTCGGGCGGACGGGTGAAGTAGTAGTAGAGGCCGCCGCCGACGGCGGCGACGAGGAGCAGGAGGGGCAGCACGCGCTTCATGGGGTTAAACACCTGTATAAAACATCTGTTTGACCC
Organism: uncultured Acidobacteriota bacterium; assembly: GCA_963837345.1. Taxonomy (GTDB): domain Bacteria; phylum Acidobacteriota; class Vicinamibacteria; order Vicinamibacterales; family CAVVIG01; genus CAWIMX01. The sequence goes on along the minus strand of CAWIMX010000002.1, from coordinate 330,657 downwards.
CCGTCAAGGGCGGTATACTTGTGACGCCTTGCTCCGGGACCTTCCGCCTCGCGGACGCTGGTACATCCTCTCGGTGATCGCTCTCGGCGCGGTCGTATTCGTCACGCTCCTGCCGCGCGCCAGCTCCAGCCCGTCCTGCCGCTCGTCCTGCTCGTCCTGCTGTCGTCGCTCACCTCGGCGTTCAAGGTCCACTTCCCGATCGCCAGCGGCTCGAACATGTCGGTCTCCTACGTGGTCGACATCGCCGTCGCTCATCCTGCGGGGGCCGCACGCCACGATGATCGTGGGCGCGGCCAGCGGCTGGAGCCAGTCGACCTTCAATTCCGCGACGCGCAATCCCGCCGTACCGCACGCTGTTCAATATGGCGATCCTGGTGCTCACGGTCCAGGCGGCCGGCCAGGTCTACCAGCGCCTGGGCGGCACGCCGACGATCGATCCGTCGCGCATCGCCGTGCCGGTCGCCGGCATGGCGCTCACCTACTTCTTCGCGAACACCGTGCCCATCGCCATCGCCATCGCGCTGACGACCAGGCAGAGCGCCTGGCGCGTCTGGAAGACGGAATTCGCGTCGAGCGCGCCGAGCTATCTCATCGGCGCCGGCGCCGCCGTGATCGCGATCGCCGTCACGGAGAGCGCCGGCGCCTGGCTCACGCTGCTGCTGGCCGCCGCGCCGCTGTACCTCACCTACAAGGTGTACCGCGCCGGCGTCGAGACGCGAGGCGCGGCAGGGCGCGATTCTCGAGGCGGCGCACGACGCGATCTCACGATCGACCAGCAGCCTCAACATCCGCGAGTTCAATCCCGCCGCCGAGCAGATGTTCGGCCGCTCGCGCATGGACATCCTCGGCCGCCGCGTGGACCTGCTGCTGCCCGAAGCGGACCGCGAGGCGTGGATGGCGGCGCTCGACGGAATACCGCTCGACCGGCGCGGCGGCCCGCTCGCGCGCCAGCACATCGAGCTGCAGGGCGTGAAGGCCGACGGCACGGTGTTCCCGGCCGAATTGACCGTCGCGCGCATCGGCGTCGGACAACCGCCAGGCGGTCACCGCCTTCATCCGCGACGTCACCGAGCGCCGCGCGCTCGAAGAGCAGCTGCGCCAATCGCAGAAGCTCGAGGCGATCGGCCGGCTGGCGAGCGGCGTCGCGCACGACTTCAACAACATCCTGATGAGCATCATGGGCTCCGCCGAGCTGCTGCTCGTCCAGCTGCCGCCCGACGATCCGCGCCGAGAGCGAATCGCGGGAAATCAAGCTGTCGGTCCAGCGGGGCGCGAGCCTCACGCGCCAGCTGCTCGCCTTCAGCCGGCGGCAGGCCACCGTGGCGCGCCTGTTCGAGCTGGGCGACGTCGTCGGCGGCATGGACACGATGCTCCGGCGGCTGAGCGGGCCGGAGATCGAATTCGAGATCGTGCGCGATCATCCCGTTCAGGTCTTCGCCGACCAGGCGCAGATCGAGCAGGTGTGCTGAACCTCGTCATCAACGCGCGCGACGCGATGCCCAACGGCGGCCGCCTGACGGTCACGGTCGACGAGGTGGAGCTGACCGGCGCCGGCAGCGGTCGCCGACGACCGAGGGCCACGAAGGCCGCTACGCGCCGCCTGATCGTCGCGGACACGGGCACCGGCATCGAGCGGCAGACGCGCGCCCGCCTGTTCGAGCCGTTCTTCACCACCAAGGAACAGGGCAAGGGCACGGGCCTCGGCCTGTCCATCGTGTACGGCATCGTGAAGCAGAGCCGCGGCTACATCTCGGTCGCGAGCGAGCTGGGACACGGCGCCTCCTTCGCCATCGCACCTGCCGCTCGCCACCGTGCCTCGCGTCCGCACCCCGTCGCCCGTCTGAGCATGTCGACCTCCGCCGCGCGGCGTCGTGGTGCGGGACTCCTGGCGGGCCGATCGCGGTCGAGGACATCTGCGCGTCGACGCGCCGGGACCGGGCGAAGTGCTGGTGCGCATGCGCGCGTGCGGCGTGTGCCACAGCGATCTGCACGCCAGCCGCGGCGACTTCGGGGATCGCTTTCCCTACCTGCTCGGCCACGAAGCGGCCGGCCGGATCGAAGGCCTCGGCGACGGCGTCTCGGGCCTCGCGCCTGGGCGACACCGTGGCGCTCACCTGGCGGGCGCCCTGCGGAGGCTGCCGGAGGTGCGCCGCCGGCGATCCCGTGCGGTGCCTCAAGCCGGTCGACGGCGCGGCCGCGCGTCTCGACGGCCGACGGCCGGCGGCTCGGCCGCGTCCTCGGTCTCGGCACGCTCGCCACGCACGCCGTGGTGGCAGCCGCGCAGGCCATCCCTGTCGACGCGGCGCTTCCGCCCGAGTCGACCTGTCTCATCGGGTGCTCGGTGGCGACCGGCGTCGGCAGCGCGATTTACACGGCCGCGCTTCGGCGCGGCGACACCGTCGCCGTGTTCGGCTGCGGCGCGGTCGGCGTGTCCGTGGTGCAGGGCGCCGTGCTTGCCGGCGCCTCGCGGATTTTCGCCGTCGATCTCCACGAGCGGAAGCTCGCGTGGGCGCGCCGGTTCGGCGCGACCGATCTCGTGGACGCGCGCGCGGCCGACCCGGTGGCCGTCATCCGTGCCGCCACGGGCGAGGCCGGCGTGTCGGCGGCGCTTCGACGCGGTGGGCCTCCCCACGACGCTCGCGCAGGCCCTCGCCTCCACGGAAATCGGCGGGCGCACCGTCCTCATCGGCGTGCCGACGCGACGGCCGAGCTCACGCTCTCGCTGCCCCGGTTCTTCTACGCCCGGGGCGACCTGAAGGCGTCGTTCTTCGGCGACTGCCTGCCGCATCGGGACTTCCCCCGCATCGTGGGCTGGTACCGCGACGGGGCGCTCAAGCTCGACGAGACTGGTGACCGAGCGCATCACGCTCGACGACGTTCCGCAGGCGTTCGAAGCGATGGAGCGCGGCGACACGCTGCGGTCGGTGGTGGTCCTCGATGTGTGATGCGGCGATGGCCGCTTTCTGGTATGGTGCCGATGTGATGGGAACGTGCCCGACGTGCGGCAGCCGCGACATCCACCATTCGCGGCTCCGGAACTGGATGGAGCGGCTGCGCTGGCGTCTGACACGCCGCGCGCCCTTCCGCTGCTACGACTGCGGCTGGCGCGGATGGCGCGACGACGTGCCGGGCCCACGCCGCGGCGACGGCACGAACCGCGCCCTGCACCGCGGCGTCAGCGACGACGAGATCGATCACCTGGACGGCGGCGCGCCCGGGTCGCTCACCTGATATCCCACGCTCAACAGGAACGTCAGCACGAGGAACGCGGCCGCGGAGAGATACGGCGTGCCGGTGCCGAATCGCTGGAGCGACGCGTTTCCCCAGACGGGCCCGACGGTCCGGCTGAGGCTCTCGAGCGCGCTGGCCGTCCCCTGCACTTTGCCCTGTTCGTCGCCGCGGGCCGCCCGGCTCACCAGGCTCGACATCGTGGGATGGCCGAAGCCCATGCCGAGCGCCAGCGGAATCAGCGCGACGGCGAAGAGCGGCACCGAGTGCACGAGGGTGGCGGCCACGAGGCCGGCCGCGCCGAGCAACAGGCCGAGATCGAACGTGGCCTTGTCGCCCAGCCGCTTCACCACCGGACGGATGCACGCGCCCTGAATGACCGCGCCGAGCACGCCGAAGCCCGCCAGGAAATAGCCCGTGCGCGCCGCGTCGAACCCGAAGCGGGCCGCCGCGAACAGCGCGAACGTCGTCTCGAAGATCGAGAACGAGAACCAGTACACGAAGTCCATCGCCAGCACGCGCCGGAGCAGCGGCCGCCGGAACATCGCGCCGAAATTGCGGAACGGCAGGCCGGTGCCGGCGCGCGTCTTGTGCACCGATTCGGGGAGCCAGACCCAGGCCATCGCCGTGGCGACCAGCGTGAGGGCCGCCGCCGCCCAGATGGGCGCCGCGTAGCTGATGCCCGCGAGCAGCCCGCTCAGCGCGGGCCCGAGGATGAAGCCCAGGCCGAACGCGGCGCCGATCAGCCCGTAGGCGCGGGCGCGATCCTTCGGCTCCGTCACGTCGGCGACGTAGGCCCGCGCCGTCGAGATGTTCCCGCCCGACAGCCCGTCGACGATGCGCGCGAGGAACAGCACCCAGAGGCTGCCGGCGAGCGCCAGCATCACGAAGCTCACGACGGTGCCGGCAAGGCTGAAGATCAGGACGGGCCGCCGGCCGTGGCGGTCGGACAGATCGCCGAGGATCGGCGCGGCCACGAGCTGGCACACCGAGTACGAGGCGAACAGCAGCCCGATGGCGATCGGCGAGGCGCCGAACGTCTCGGCGTAGAACGGCAGCAGCGGGATGATGATGCCGAAGCCGATGAGGTTGACGAAGATCGTGAGGAAGATGACGAGCAGTGGACGCGTCACGCGAGTCGGATCCGATGGGCATTGTAGTATCAGCGACCTCGATTCCCTCTCACGTCAGTGCTGCTGCGAGACCGCGCGCCCGGCGCGCGGCCCCTTGTTGTCGCGAACCGGCGCATGGTCGAGGTTGGCGACACGCGCGCCCGTCTCGTACACCAGCTGGACGATGCGCGCCAGCTTGTCGAATTCGATCTTCGACACCTCGTCGGTGTTCGCATGGTAGTCGGCGTGAAGGCCTGTCGTGAAGAAGATGATCGGGATGCCCTTCGCCGCATAGCTGTAGTGATCGCTGCGGTAGTACACCTGCTCCGGATCGCTCGGGTCGTTCATCTCGTAGTCGATCCGGAGCGGCGGCGTGAGTGAGGCGTCCGCGGCCTGGAGCACCGCGTCGAGCTCCGAGCTGATGCGATCCGACCCGACGGCATAGACCGTATTCGACTCGCTCGGCTTGTCGTCGCGGTTGCGGCCGATCATGTCGATGTTGAGCTGCGCCACGATCCGATCGATCGGGACTTCCGGGAAATCCGCGAAGTACCGCGACCCGTACAGCCCGCGTTCCTCGCCCGTGTGCCACACGAAGAGCAGCGACCGCTTCGGTTGCGGGCCCTTCCGCGAAGGCGCGCGCCAATGCCATCAGCGCCACCGTGCCCGAGCCGTCGTCGTCGGCGCCGTTCCAGATGCGATCGTCGAGCGCGCCGTCGGTCACCCGGCCGGGCGCCCCCGGCCGCCGGCCGTCGTTCGCACTTCGTTCTGGGCGTAGCCGACGTGATCGTAGTGGGCGCCGAACGCGACATAGGTGTCCTTCAGCGCGGGATCGGTCCCTTCGACGATCCCGACGACGTTCTGCGCGAGCTGCGTGCGGACGATCGAATACTCGGCGTCCACGTCGAAGGTGAGCGACACGCCGTCGAGCGCGAAGAACGGCAGGGGCTCCTGCGCGTCGGCCTTGCGTTCGAGCGACGCGTACGCCTCCCTCGCCCGGCTGAAAAGATGAAGGCCAGGACGTCCGGACCGAGGGTCACCGTCGGCGCCCGAAGCGTGTCGAGCCGCTCGACGGTCGTGAAATCCACCGCGTTGTCAGAACCCTGAGCACCCTGAGCGCCCTGGCCACCCCGAGCACCCTGGCCACCCTGGCCACCCTGGTTCGGCTCGGGTCCGAGCATCGCGGCGGCGCGAAGCTGATCGATGGCATAGCGCGCGCGCCCGGCGAGAATCCGCCGGAAGTCGGCCGACTCGAGGCCCTTCGGTCCGCGAGTGCCCAGCCAGAGAACGGCCGCCCCTGCGATGTCGTGGCCGCTGAAGTCGTCGTGCTGCACCGCGGGCACGTCGAGGCCGTAGCCGGCGAACAGCACCCGGCCGACGGTGAGGTGCTGCCGCCCGCCCATGTTGCGCGGGAACGTGCACGCCCTCGCCATCCGCGAACGTGCGCTCGACGCCGCGCACCCGAACGGTGAGCGTGCGATCGACTCGTCACCTTCACCCCGTGCACGCGGACGGTCTGCAGATACGGATCCGCCGTCGCCCGCCGGCTTCACGCCCCAGGACGCCAGGTGATTTTCGATGTAGGCGGCCGCCAGCCCGATCCCGGTCCCGAAAACAGCGCGCCCCTCCAGTGCGTCCGAGGCGATGTAGCCCAGCCACTCCCGGAGCTCGGGGGTGGCGATCGACGCGCCACCGTCGGGAGCGGCGAGCAGGGTCGTCGACGCGAAAACCCCGAGGGCGAAACAGGCGATCTGGATGCGGCGCGACAGCCTCATGGCCTCCTCCGGACCCTAACTATAACTGGGCTTGCCAGATGACAGGACTTCGGGTAAGGTTTTTTTGACTGGACCTGCTGTCGGCGTGCCTGCATTTCCTACCGTCCGCGCTGTTCGCCCGGTTTTTCTCACGACCGAGCGCTTCCTGGAGAGTTGATTGGCTGTCCGTCTGTTCGTTGGCAACCTGCCTTACGGAACAACCGAGGCGGAGCTCCGCTCCCATTTCGGCGCGATCGCCCCGCCTTCGCAGGTCGTCCTGCCGGTCGACCGCGACACGGGCCGGCCCCGCGGGTTTGCGTTCGTGGAGTTCCTCGACCGCGCGCACGCGGAGCAGGCGATTCAGCAGTTCAACGGGCACGTGTTCAACGGCCGTCCGATGGCGGTGAGCGAAGCCCGCGCGCGCGAGGATCGCGGCCCGCGCCCGCCCAGGCCGGGCGGCTTCGCGCCGCGCCCGGGGGGCGGCGGGGGCGGCTTCGGACCGCCACGGTTCGATCCGACGAGCGCGCCCGCTCCGGGACGCAGCCGCAACTTCGGTCCCGACGCGAAGCCGTCGCGCGGAAACCAGAAGTCGAAGAAGAAAGAATCGGAACGGCCGCGCGGTCCGATTCCGCTCAAGGCCACCGGCCGCTCCTTCACGCTCGACGACGACTCGCCCGACGAGGCCCTGCCCGACATCGACGACATCGCCACGAGCCAGCCCTACCAGGAAGAAGACGACGAGTCCGAATAGGCGGCGTCAGACCTGCCATAACGCGTGACCGGTAATCCCTGGGATCTCGTGCTCGCCCGCATCCGCGAGCGGCTCGACAGCGAAGACTACCGCCGCTGGTTCAGCGGCACGCACTACGCCGCCGACTCGGGCGACCAGATCACGATTTGGGTTCCGACCGAAGCGGCGCGCCGCCACATCATGGCCCATTTTCACCGGCACATCGACGAGGCGCTTCGCGCCATCGGGCGCGGCGACGCCGACGTCCGCTTCGTGGTCACGGGCGTCCAGGAAGACGAAGACGAAGACGCCGAATAGCGGCGCAACCGCGGCGCCGGGGCCGCCTACCGCGCGTCGTAGATGTGATGGACGACGAGGGTGCGGCCCTCGGGCCCGCCGGGCGCCTCGACGGTCACGAGAAGCTGCCGGCCGTCGGCGTCGACCGAATACGTCTGTGTGACCGCGCCGTCCCCCAGCCCCGTGATTTCGCTGACGAGCCTGGCGCCGTCCCAGTGCGTCTTCCGCTCGGTGTGCGTGCTCTCGTCCTTGACCTTCGAACCGTCCGGCGCGAGACGCGTCGTCAGGCCCTCGCCGGTGGTGATGATCACCGTCGCATCGGCGGAGACGATCGTCAGGCGTTGAGGCGCGTCGAGCACGCCGCGCAGCTCGTCCATCCGCCGGCGCGTCGCGTCGGCATCGGGGCCGCTGCCGCTTCCACGAGGTCCTCCCAGTCCGCCCCCGAAGCCGCCTCCGCCGAACCCGCCGCCCAGCCCCCCGCCCCGGCCGCCGCCGCGCCCGCCGCCCCGGCCCCGGCCGAATGCGCCGCTCCCCTGCCGGCTGCCGCCGGCGCCCGGGCGATCACTGAGGTCGGCGTTGAGCGTCCAGTCGCCGACGATCGTCGGCACCTTCGATTGGGCGCTGCCGGCCGGCGGCAGCCAGTACGCCGTGAGCGCGAGCGTCGCCGCTCCCACGGCCACCAGCAGACGGTCGCTTCCCCATCGCATGATTTCGATCTCCCTCGGCAGGCACCTGGCGCGTGCCTCTTTGATCATGCGGAACGACCGGGGCCGCGGGTTATGAAAAGACCATGACAGCGCGGGGGCGCGGCCCGGAAATCCGGATTTGGGGATTACATTGGGTGACGTTTCGGACCGACCCATGCCCGCCCGCTGGTATCGCAGCTTCTATTGGCGCATCGCCGTCGGCTTCGTCGCGTTTCTGGCGGCGATGCTCGTCGTGCAGGGCGTGGTGTTCGTGTGGGTGCTCGCACGCTCGGGACGCACGGCGGCGGGCGAATCGCCCGAGCGCTTTGCGCAGGCGGTGGCCGGGGATCTCGCGATCGCGATGACCGACGATCCGGCGCTCGACGTCGCCGCCTATGTGGCCACGCGCTACGCGCGTGAAGACCAGCCGTTCTTCGTCCTGCTGCGGAACGACACGCTGGTCACGACGAGCGACGTCGCCGTCCCCGAGCCGCTTCTGCGGGCGGCGCGCATGCGCCTGGCCCGCCGGCGCGAGCGGGCGTTCCCGCCGTTCCCCGGCCGGCCGCCCGACGGGCGTCCGGGCTTTGGCGGCGGGCCGGGCCTGCCGGGACCGCCCGGCATGGCCATGGCGCCGATCATCGTCGGCGGACAGGTGGAGGGCATCGTGAGCGTGCTGCCACAGGCGCCGTTCACGGCCGTCCTGCGCCGCTTCGCGCCGATTCTCGCGGCCGTCGCCTCCGGCGTGCTGATTCTGGGAGCGCTCGCCGGGTCGGTGCTGGTGTTCGGACCCGCGCGCCGGCGCCTGCGCGGTCTCGAAGAGGCGGCGCGTCGGCTCGGCGCCGGCGATCTCTCGGCGCGGGCTCCCGAAGGGGGCGGCGATGAAATCGCGTCGGTGGCCTCCGCCTTCAACGCGATGGCGCACGATCTTTCCGCCCGCGCCGAGGCGCTCGCCGCGTCCGATCGCGTCCGCCGGCAGCTCCTCGCCGACGTGTCGCACGAGCTGACGACGCCCGTCACCGCGATGCGCGGCTACCTCGAGACGCTCACGATGCCGGAGGTGCCGCTGGATGAGCCGACGCGCGCGCGGTACCTGTCGATCATTCAGGACGAGAGCACGCGGCTCGAGCGCATCATCGGGGATCTGCTCGAGCTGGCGCGGCTCGAAGGGGGCGGGGGCGACTGGTCGACCGGCCCGGTGTCGGTGGCCGAGCTGTTCGGGCGAGTGGCCGCGCGCCACGGCCGCCGGCTGGAACAGGCCGGCGTCGCGCTGTCGCGCGACATCCAGGCTGGCGCGGAGATCGTGACGGGCGACGCCAGCCGGCTGGAGCAGGCGCTCCAGAACCTGGCAGCCAACGCCCTCCGCTACGCGCCGCGCGGCTCGACGGTGCGGCTCGCGGCGCGGCAGGCGCGCGCCGACGCACCCGGATCGGGAGGACGCGTGGTGGCCGTCACGGTCGAGGATGAGGGACCCGGCATCGCGCCCGAGCACGTCGGGCACGTCTTCGATCGCTTCTACAAGGCCGATGCCGCGCGCAGCGGCGCCGCGACGGGCAGCGGCCTCGGCCTGTCGATCGTCAAGGCGATTGCCGAGCGCCACGGCGGGACGGTGAGTGTCGCCAGCGCCCCGGGCCGAACGACCTTCACGCTCCTCCTTCCGAGCCCCTCGCACGCCTAAGGGCTTCCCGCGCGCCGCGCGGCGGCACGAGACGCAGGCGCCCCTTGATCTCGTCGAACGCCTTCAGCAGCTCGTGGATGACGCGCGGCACGCGGTTGGCGCGGGGATACACCCACCCGGTTTCCCGCACGAGCGGGCGGTCCTCGATCCGGGCGCAGGAGAGCTGATGCGCGTGCACCTCGCGGGCGATGGCCTGGTACGGCACGATCCCCATGCCGAGGCCCGTCTTGACCATCGCCTTGATGATCTCGACATTCTCGGTGTCCATCACCACCGTCGGCTCGATGTTCTCGCTGGCGAAAAAGTGGTCGATGACGTGACGCGTGGCCGAGCCCACCTCGAACAGAATGAACGGCTGATCGCGGAGGTCGGCGGGCGTCACGCGCCGGCGGCGCGCGAGCGGATGCGACGGATGCGTGATGAGGAGGAGCTCCTCGTGCAGCACGGGCACGGTGACGAGATCCGACTCCTCCACCGGCAGCGTGAGCAGCCCGGCGTCCACGCGTCCCGCCCGGATGGCCTCGACCGACTGTCCGGCCGTGGCCACGGTCAGCCGCACGTCGAGCTGCGGGTGCACCTTCCGCAAATGCTTGAAGAGCAGCGGCAGCACGTAGAGGCACACGGTCATGCCGCCCGAGATGCGCAGCGATCCGCGCAGCTCGCTCGTGTGGTCGGTGATCGTCGTGAGCGTCTCGCGGACGTCCTGGAACACCCGCGCGCCCAGCTGCACGAGGCTCTCGGCGGCCGGCGTCATGCGCACGTGCCGGCCCACGCGCAGGAAGAGCGGCTCGCCCAGTTCTTCTTCGAGCAGGAGAATCTGCCGGCTGATCGCCGACTGCGACACGTGCAGCTTCCTGCCGCACGCCGTGAACGATCCGGTCTCGGCGATCGCCTGGAGGATCTCGAGCTGCCGTAGATCCACGGGGCCGTCAGCGTCAGTCGCCGGTCGCCAGGCGCAGGTCCGGACTCGCCTTGGCCTTCCGGAACGTGATGCCCTTGTTCTCGGGTCCGAGCAGGATGACGACGGTGCCGACCACGAGCACGAGGCTCACCAGGCCGCCCATGGCCTGCGTGTAGCTGAAGCGCTCGCCGAGCGCCGCTTCCAGATAGGGGATGCTCGAGGCGAACAGCACGCCGATCTGGTAGGCAAAGCCGGGAAAGAAGCCGCGCAGGTGGCCGGGCGAGAGCTCGTTGATGTGGGCGGGGATCACGCCCCACGCGCCCTGCACGAAGAACTGCATGAGGAAGACGCCCACCAGGATGCGCACGAGGCTCGATCCCGAGAGCCAGAACGGGATCATGATGAGCGCGCACGCCGTCGCGGTGACCATCGCGCGCCGGCGGCCCGCCCGATCCGAGTAGTAGCCGAACACCAGCCCGCCGATGATCGCCCCGATCATCGACAGCGCGGTAATGTCGGCGATCCGCGTCTGGGCGAAGCCGAAGTTGCGCAAGAGCGTCGGGTACATGTCCTGCGTCCCATGCGCGATGAAGTTCATCATCGTCATCAGGAGCACGATGTACAGGAAGCGACGGGAATGCTGGAAGATGGAGCGGCGGTACGTCGTCCAGTCGGTCCGGTGCTCCTGCCAGGCCTCCGATTCCTTGACGTGCGACCGGATGTAGAGCGAGATGAGCGCCGGCAGGCCGCCGACGAAGAAGAGCACGCGCCAGCCGTTGCCCGGGTAGAGGGCCTCGAAGTACGGATAGATGAAGCGGAACGAGAGCGCCGCCACGAGGTTGCCGATCGCGTAGCCCTCCTGCAGCAGGCCGGAGAGCAGCCCCCGCAGCCGCGGCGAAGCCGACTCGAGCGCGAGCGACGCGCCGACGCCCCACTCGCCGCCCATGCCGATGCCGAACAGCAGGCGCAGGAACATGAACGCCGTATAGCTCGGCGCCAGCCCCGAGAGAATCGACACGCTCGCGTAGAAGATCACGTTGATCATCAGCGGCACGCGCCGGCCGAAGTGGTCGGAGAGCAGGCCGAAGATAATCGCGCCGACCGGCCGCATCGCCAGCGCGAACGTCAGCGCGAGCGCGATGTCGGGGCGCGTCCGCCCGAACGACCGCGCCACGTCGTCCAGGACGAACGTCAGGACGAAGAAGTCGAAGGCATCGAACGTCCAGCCGAGGAAGCCCGCGAGCACGGCGTTGCGCTGATTGGCGCGTTCCTCGGGAGTCATCGGCGGAGCGGGCGAGGTCGACATCGGACTCCTTTCCGTGGCGGATTATACGCGCCCGGCCGCCGGCCCCTCACTCCAGGCGCCCGAAGTCGACGATCGCGTCTGCGGCGGTCGTCTGATCGAGCACGATCCGGACGTGGCGCGCCGCCTGCCCGATCGGCGCAGCCTCGAACCGCGCCTCGAGGATCGCGCCGAGAATCGCGCGGGAGGCGTCGCGGCCACGGCCGGGAAAAGGCTCCGAGAAAATCGCGGTTCGCTCGGTGGACACGGGCCCGAGCGGCGCCGCGTCGCCGCCCTCGACGACGATGTCGTAGGCCGGCACCGCGACGTACACGTTCAGCGGATTGAACCGCAGCCGCGCCACGATCGTCACCAGACCGCGCCACCCCTCGAGCGCGGCCTCGGCCTGCGTGGCGCTCCGCGTGAACATCTGGTCGCCGGCGCGCACATGATCCTCCCCGATGAGGACCATCCGCCGGAACTCGGTGACGATCTCGATCTGCTCCACGACCGGATCGTTCAGGTGCACGATGTACGGGGCGTGGAACGCTTCGCGGGCGCGATCCGTGCTCCGCGCCACCCGGAGCGCCCGCTCGATGCCGGCGCGATCGAGCGAGGGCTGAATGGCCGCCGCCGGCACGGGCGCGAAGGCCGCCGGCCAGACGGCCAGGAGACAGAGCACGATCGGTGTCGGTCGGCCTCGTGGCATGACGTGACCTCCCACGGATCAGGCTCCCAGGAGCAGCGGGCGAGCCTCCTTCTGCCAGCCCTCCTCCCACGTCGTGCGGGCCGACCGGCGGGCGCCGGCCCGCAGCCGATCCAGCAGCGATTGATCCACGGGGAACGACTGGAAGACGTCGAACAGCTCGTCGGCCAGCTGCGGCGCCGACGAGAACAGCAGCCCGTTGTCGGCATGCCGGACCCGTTCGGCGAGGCAGGCGCCGTAGTCGAGCGTGCACACCGGCACGCCGGCGCCGAAGAGATCGGCCACCTTCATCGGAATGTCGAGGCCCGACGAAGACCGGTGCAGCGACAGGCCGATGTCGGCGCAGGCGACCACGGTCGGATAGTCTTCGGGCTCGAGCCAGCGCGCTCGAAGGTGCACGCGGCGCGCCTGGCGCCCGGCGAAGCGCCGCTCGAACCGGGCGCGGCGGGCTCCGTCGCCGGTGACGAGGATCACCAGGTCGGGAAAGCGCCTCGTCGCGCCCGCTGCTTCCCAGCCGCGCACCCGATCCTCGAGGCGCGAGGCGGCGTCGATCACGAGGTCGAAGTCCTCGTCCTCGCTCCAGCTCGTCGGGCAGACGACGAACCCGACGTGCGTGGCGTGAACGCCCAGCCGGGCGAACAGCGCCTGGCGATAGCGCTCGCGCTCGGGGTTCGCGAGCGGCACGAACGCCGCGGCAGGCCGGTCGTAGAGCACCTGCGCGCCCGCCACGCCGAAGCGGGTTTCGAGAAACATCGCCAGGCCCCGCGACACGCAGAGGTTGGCGTCGGCCCGTCGAGCATCGCGGCGCTCGGCCCATCGCGCCAGGCGCACCGCCGGGTGCCAGTGCCCCAGCCGCTCCCGGAGCAGCGTGTAGCCCAGGTTGTGCCAGTCGATGACGAACCGCACGCCCCGGCGCCGCAGCGACCACCACGACACTTCCACGGTGGGAAACGCCGGCGGATTCTGGACGAGCACCAGATCCGGACGCGGCAGCCGGCCGAGCGTGCGCCAGAGGCGCTGGCTCATCCGGGTCGCGTCGAGCAGGCCGGCCGCCGCATAGGTGGATCCGGGCAGCCGCCGCATTCGGAGCGTCGAGGGTTCGAGCCGGTGCACGGTGATGCGGGAATTGGCCGCAATCGCATGCGGCAGGGTCGTTCCCTGGAATCCGACGAGATCGACGTCGAGCCCGCTCGCCGCCAGCGCCTGGGCGTGATAGCGCATCCGCGCGCTCAATCCGAGATCTCCCAGGGCAACGACGGTGGCGCGCATGGACTGCGACGATCTTACCTGTGCCGCTCCGATCCTGGCCAGAGCCGTTCGCCCGTGATCAACCGGACGCGGCGCTGGAAGGTGAGGTACGACCATGCCCACTCGCCAAGCACGGCGAGGCGGTTTCGAAAGCCGACGAGCGACATCAGGTGCACGAACAGCCACAGCAGCCAGGCGAGGAGGCCCGACGCCCGGATCGGCCCGATCGCGGCTACCGCCGATCCGCGGCCGATCGTCGCCATCGTGCCGTAGTCGCGATACCGGAAGGGTGTGGGCGCCTCGCCCCGGATCGCCCGCGCGATGTTGGCCGCCGCATGCGCGCCGCCCTGCATCGCCACCTGCGCGACGCCGGGAAGCGGCGTCCCGTCCTGTTCGAGGGCGCACAGGTCGCCAACGACGTAGATCTCGGAATGGCCCGGCACCTGCAGCGTCGGCTGGGCGATCACCCGCCCGGCGCGATCGAGGGGGACGCCGAGCGACCGCGCGAGCGGCGAGGCCGCCACGCCGGCCGCCCAGATCACCGTGCCGGCGTCGACGCGCTCGGCGCCAATCGAGACGCCGTGCTCGTCGACCCCCGTCACGATCGACCGGCGCCGCACCTCGACGCCCAGCCGATCGAGCGATCGGAGGGCCGCGTCGCCGAGCGACGAGGGCAACGCCGCCAGCAGCGAGGCTCCGCCCTCCACCAGCACGATGCGCGCGGTCTGCGGCTTGATCGCACGGAAGTCCCGGCGCAGCGTCTGGCGGGCGATTTCCGCGAGCGCGCCCGCCAGTTCCACGCCGGTCGGACCGCCTCCGACGATGACGAACGTGAGCAGGCGGCGCTGCACGGCGGGGTCGGTCTCGCGCTCGGCGGCTTCGAATGCCAGCAGCACTTCGCGCCGAATCGCCAGCGCATCGTCGAGCGTCTTGAGGCCGGGCGCGTAGGCGGCCCATTCAGGATGGCCGAAGTAGGCGTGGGTCGAGCCGGCCGCGAGCACGAGGTAGTCGTAGTCGAGGCTGCCCTGATCGAGCACGATGCGCCGGGCCGCCACGTCGACGGCGCGGGCCTCGGCGAGCAGCACCTGCACGTTCGCCTGGCGCCGCAGCACCCAGCGAATCGGAGCGGCGATATCGCCGGGCGACAGCGCCGCGGTCGCGACCTGATAGAGGAGCGGCTGGAAGAGATGGTAGTTGTGCCGATCGACGAGCGTGATGTGCACCGGCAGGCGCCTGAGCCCCCGCGCCGCATCGAGCCCGCCGAATCCCCCGCCGACGATCACGACATGCGCGCCAGAACGCAGAACTCCCCCCGCTCTTTTGATGCTATCGTACCGGCGATGTCCGAGAAGGTGGCGACAACGGTCGAGACGGCGTGCCCGCTCGATTGTCCGGATGCGTGCAGTCTGAGCGTGACGGTCAAGAACGGCCGCATCGTGACGATCGACGGCTCGCCGAAGAATCCGGTCACCGCCGGCTTCATCTGCGCCAAGGTGCGCCGGTTCGACCAGCGGGTGTATGGTCCAGATCGGCTGCTCTATCCCGCCGTCCGCAAGGGACGCAAGGGCGAGGGGCGCTTCACCCGCGTCTCGTGGGACGAGGCGCTGCAGCTCATCACCGATCGGTTCGAGCGCGCCAGGACGACCTCCGGCGCCGAGGCGATCCTGCCCGTCTCGTACGGCGGCTCGAACGGCCTGCTGACCCAGGACAACTTCGACGCGCGCCTCTGGCGCCGGTACGGCACCTCACGCCTGGCGCGCACCTTGTGCGCCGCGCCGACGACGGCTGCGGGCGCGGCGCTCTACGGCAGAATGCCCACCGTGTCGTACCAGGACTATCCCGAGGCCTCGTTGATTGTGCTCTGGGGCGTCAACCCGTCCGCCTCGGGCATTCATCTCGTGCCCTACGTGCGCGACGCGCAGCGCAACGGCGCCCGGCTCATCGTCGTCGACCCGCGAACGACACCGCTCGCCCGCAGCGCCGACCTGCACCTCGCGCTGAAGCCGGGAACCGACGTGGCGGTGGCGCTCGCCTTCCACCGCCACCTGTTTGCCACCGGACGCACGCACGAGGCGTTCCTGCGCGACCACACGCGCAACGCGGATCGCCTGCGCGAGCGCGCCGAGCCCTGGACCTTCGACCGCGCCGCCGAGGTCGCCGGCCTCGATCGGCCGGCGCTCGAGCGGGCCGCCGAGATGTATGCCGCCAGCAGCCCGGCGCTGATTCGCTGCGGCTGGGGCCTCGAGCGCAACCGCAATGGCGGCAATGCGGCCATGGCGGTTCTGGCGCTTCCGGCGATCGGCGGCAAGTTCGGCGTCCGGGGCGGCGGCTATTCCGCCAGCAACTCCGCCGCCTGGCAGATCGAACGCCCGTGGATCGGCGCGCCCGAGCCGCCCACGCGGGTCGTCAACCTCAACCGCGTCGGCCGCGCGCTCACCGAGTACACGGACCCGCCCGTGGACGTGCTGTTCGTCTACAACTGCAATCCGGCCGCCACGCTGCCCGACCAGCGGCGCGTGATCCGCGGGCTCGAGCGCGAGGACCTGTTCACCGTGGTGTTCGAGCAGGTCATGACCGACACCGCCTTCTATGCCGACGTCGTGCTGCCGGCGACCACGTTTCTCGAAGGCTACGACGTGGCGAAGGCCTACGGGCCGATCAACATCGACCTGGCGCTGCCCGTGGTGGACGCGGTGGGCGAGGCGCGCCCCAACGCCGACGTCTTCGGCGACCTCTGCGCGCGTCTGGGGCTCCTCGACCAGGACGAGGACGCCGGCGAGCTCGACCTCGTCGTCCGGGTGCTGAACGAACTGCCCGGCGCCATCGGCGCCGACCTGCGGTCGGGCCGCCGGCCCACGGCGCCCTTCGGCGACAGGCCGATTCAGTTCGTGGACGTGTTTCCCAACACGCCCGATCGCAAGGTCGACCTCTTCCCCGCGGCGCTCGAGGCCGAAGCGCCGCTCGGGCTGTACCAGTTCCAGGCCGATCCCGGCAGCGACGCGTACCCGCTCGCGCTCATCTCGCCGGCGAGCGACCGGACGATCAGCTCCACGCTCGGCGAGCTGCCGCGCCCGGATGCCCGATTGACAATGCACCCCGACGACGCCGCCGCGCGGGGTCTGGAGGATGGCGACGCCGTGCGCGTCTTCAACGCGCTGGGCGAAGTTCACTGCCCGCTGCAGGTGTCGCCGCTCGTGCGACCCGGCACGGTGAGCCTGCCGAAGGGCCTGTGGCGGCGCAGCACGCGAAACGGCCACACCGCGAACGCCCTCGCGCCCGACACGTTGACCGATATCGGCGCCGGCGCCTGCTTCAACGACGCGCGCGTCCAGGTAGAGTCGCTGCCGGCCGCGTAGCCCACAGGGCTCACGGAGTCAAACAAGCCACAGAGGCACGGGGGCACAGAGGTCTTCACTGGACGTATCCCTGTGTCTTCGTGCCGCTGTGGTTGCTCCTCTGGTGTCCCCGTGGCTCTGTGGTTGCTCGTCTGGTGTCCCCGTGGCTCTGTGGTTGCTCGTCTGGTGTCCCCGTGTCCCCGTGTCCCCGTGTCGTATCACGCCCGTGTCTCCGTGGTGCGCCGCGGCCGGAAGTAGTCGCACTGATCGCAGTTGCGCACGTCGAACTGATATCCGACGACCGGAAACAGCATCGGGTGCGCGCAGTACAGGAGCTGACCGTCCTCGATCGTGTGGAGGCCGGGATCGGGCGGGATGAAGTCCGTGCGCCGGCCGTACCAGCAGGTACGGTGCCGGTCTTCCGGCGCTGACATCGGCGGCCTACTTGGCTTGCTGGGGCACGTAGCCGGGCGGGAGTGCGGCGCCTTCGCCGAAGAAGAAGTCCTCCATGTGCCGCGCCACGAGGTCCTGCGCCTCTTTCTGCCAGGGCATCAGGCGGTACTCGTTGAGGATCATCTTCATCCGCTCTTCCCAGAGCTTCCATGCGTCGACCGACACGTTCTCGAAGATCCGCTGGCCGAGATCGCCCGGCCACGGCGGCGCGTCCAGGCCGGGCAGCTCTTTCTGGAACTTGACGCAGAAGACCCTGCGTCCGCTCGCGTTGGTGGAGGGCTGGGGCACGGGAGCCGGTCCGCAGTTAGCCATGCCGAGATTCTACCACCGGGATCTCCGCCTCGATCGTGAAGCGCAGCCGGCGGTGGGCCTCGCGCAGCGCCTCCTCCACGGCCGACGTCCGGGCGTCCCGGGCGAAAATGAAGCCCAGGTAGGTGGCACCCTCGGGCAGCGGCACGAGCAGATGGCCGAGCTTCGCCGTCACGCGCACGTCGGTCACGCCGGGCACGACGCGGGCCTCGCGTTCACCCTCCACTCCCCGGAGGATCCCGCGGGCGGGAATGGGGATCATCATCACGCCGGACGCCGCCGCCTCACGGCGCCAGCCGTCTGGCGACTCGCCCAGGGCGTGTCGAAGGAGCACCTCCTCGAGCGACGCGGGTTCGACACGCGCGTCGCCGGCGCGATCGAATCTCAGGGCCCGCGCGCAGAGGCCGCCAATCGGGCGCCCCGCCGCTTCCAGCACGAACACGCCTTCCTCGTTCACTCGACATTCCGCGTGCACGGGCCCGTGAACCAGGCCGACCGCCCCGATGGCCGCCGCCACGGCCTGCGCGATGGCCTCCTGCACGTCGGGAGGCGCCGAGGAGGGCGTGAGGTAGATCGTCTCTTCGAAAAACGGGCCGTCGAGCGGATCGGGTTTGTCGAAGATCGCCAGAATGTGCGCCGCCCCGTGGTGCACGACCGCCTCGACCGCGTACTCGCGTCCCGGGATGAACGCCTCGACCATGGCGCCGGCGTGCAGCGGATTGCGCTCGGCCTGGATGGCGGGCGACCGGAGTAACCGCCCGAGGCGCTCGAACGCCTCGACGAACTGATCGCGGTGGTCGGCGCGCACGACGCCGCGGCTGCCCGACAGCCCGAGCGGCTTCACGACGCAGGGAAATTCCATCGCATCGGCCACCGTTGCCGGATCGGTCTCGATCGAGAACGCGCGAAACCACGGGACCCGCAGCCCGGAGGCGTGCAGGCACTGGCGCAGGAGCTGCTTGTTGCGGGCGATGGCGGCGGCTTCGGCCGAGTGGCCGGGCAACCCGAGCGCGGCGAGGAGCCGCGCGGCGATCCCCGTGGGACGATCCCCCACGCACACGACGCCGTCGATCGGCCGCGCGCCCTCCAGGATCGCCGCGACCGACCCCGATTCGTCGTGAAAGCGGACCGGCACGGCCCGATCCCGCCAGGGATCTTCCAGCACGTGGCACCGATCGGTCGCGAATACGAGCTCGACGCCCAGCCGGTCGGCCGCCTCGCCGAACGCCCGCGTCTGATACCCCGTCGTGGCCGCCAGAATGAGAACGCGCATACGTGACTAGACGATTCTCAGCTCCGTCGGCTCCGCGCAGCAGTACCACGGCTCGTTGACGTACGGCACCGGCGGCTCGCGACCGGCGGCGATCGGCGGACGGCCCGTGCGGCCTGCGCGTCGGTAGGCCAGCGCGTGCACGCGGGCGAACACGTCGCGGCGATCCGCGGCCGTGCTCGCGCCCACGAGCTCGGTCACCTCCCCATGGAGCGCGTCGACGCGCGCGTCGGGATGGGCCCAGGGATACGCGAGCGTCGCCGGATCGTAGTCGTCGAGAACCGTCGCGAGCTCCTCGACCGCGAGCAGCCTCGACCCTTCGGGCACGAGCAGGCGAATCGCGAGCTGAATGGGCGCGACGCGATCCACCAGATCGAGGGCTGCGATCGTGTCGAGCAGGTCGCAATAGCCGTCGAGCGTGAGCCACGGGTGGAACGCCACGAAGGTCGGGACGAGCGTGACCCCGGCCTGCCGGCACGCGCCCACGGCGGCCACAAAGTCGGCCCGCGTGTGGCCCTTCTCGAGCAGCGCCAGGACGCGATCGTCCACCGACTCGACGGCGCTCGTCACGAAGAGGCAGCCCGTGGCGCGCAGTCGGGGCAGGAGGTCGCGATGCCCGAGCAGGTGCTCGATCTTGATCGTGACGTCGTAGGTGACGCCGGGAAACCGACCGTGCAGCGCGTCGACCACGCGCATCGCGTGCGTCGGCCCGTTGAAGAAGTCCGGGTCGCCGAACGTGATGTGCGCCGCGCCGGCGGCCACCTGATTGGCGACGTCGGCCACCACCACGTCGGGCGGGACGATGCGGAACTGGCCTGCGTAGACGGGCACGACGGGACAATGCCGGCAGAGGTGACGGCACCCGCGGCTGGCTTCCGTCGAGCCCACGACCTTTCGTCGTCCGTCCGGCATCACGAGGGTGGCATATCGCTCGAGCGGCGGCAGGGCGCTGCGATCCGGCACGAGAAAGGTGAGGCGCGGCACTCCAGGGTCGCCCCGGCCGTTGCCCGAGCGCGGAGCGTCCGGCCCGGCGACGCCCGAGCCGTTCGGCGAGGCGAGCCGATCGGCCAGCGCGGCGAGATCGCCCTCGAACTCGCCGCCGAAGATCTCGTCCACGCCGAGCGTCCTGAGCCAGTCGGCATTCAGCGGCGCGTACAACCCGTACGCGCACAGCCGTGCCGTGGGCCGGCACGCGCGAATGCGTTCGATCACCGGACCGGCGAGCCGTGTGGCCGTGTGCATCTGCAGGTGAAAGCCGACCAGGTCGGCCTCCGCCACGATCCCGTCGTCGAGGCGCTCTTTCGAGAGGTCGGCACAGGCCACCTGCCAGCCGCGCGCGCGAAGCCAGGCGGCCGGCGAGGCCAGACCGAACGGCTGCCGACCGAGCTCGTAGGTGGCAATGAGCAGCGCACGCATCCGATCATTCTGTCATGGTCGCGCCGGGCGGCGCCGCAGGCGGTTCTGCTAGACTCGCGGCATGGCGACGACCGGGATCGAGCTCGTCGGCGATCGGGCGTTCTTCGGCCATCCCCGGGGCCTTTCCACGCTGTTCTTCACCGAGATGTGGGAGCGCTTCAGCTACTACGGGATGCGCGCGCTCCTCATCCTGTTCATGACCGCGGCACCGGTTACGGGCGGGCTGGGCTTCGATACCGGCACGGCCGGCGCGGTGTACGGCCTGTACACGTCGATGGTGTACCTGGCGACGCTCCCCGGCGGCTGGCTGGCCGATCGGCTGCTCGGCCAGCGGAGCGCCGTGCTCTACGGCGGCATCCTCATCGCCTCGGGCCATTTCTCCATGGCCCTCCCTTCGATCGCGACGTTCTACCTCGGCCTCACGCTCATCGTCGTCGGCACCGGGCTGCTCAAGGGCAACATCAGCGTGATCGTCGGCCGCCTGTATGCGCCCGACGACACGCGCCGCGACGCGGGGTTCTCGCTCTACTACATGGGCATCAACCTCGGCGCGTTCGTGTCGCCGCTCGTGTGCGGCTACCTCGGCCAGCGCGTCAACTGGCACGCGGGGTTCGCCGCGGCCGGCGTGGGAATGACGCTCGGGTTGATTCAGTACGTGCTCGGCGCCCGATTCCTCGGCGACGCGGGCCTGCACCCGGCGCCGGCGGAATCGCCCGAGGCGGAGCGCCGGATCCGCGGCCGCGCGCGCCTCTGGAGCCTCCTGGGCGTCGTGGCCATCGTCGCCCTGGCCGCCGCCGTCTGGAGCGGCGCCCTGGCCGTTTCCGCCGTGCAGGTCGCCGATCTCGTCGGCAACCTGCTGATCATCGTCACCGTCGTGTTCTTCGTGTGGCTGTTCTTCGGCGCGAAATGGACGCCGACCGAGCGCAAGCGTCTGCTCGCCATCACCGTCTTCTTCCTGGCGGCGGCGCTCTTCTGGTCGGAGTTCGAGCAGGCGGGGTCGTCGCTGAACCTGTTCGCGGATCGGGCCACCAACACGACCTACCTCGGCGTCTCGTTCCCGAGCAGCTGGTTCCAGTCGGTCAATCCCATCTTCATCATCGCCTTCGCGCCGATCTTCGCGTGGCTGTGGATTGCGCTCGGCAGGCGCGAGCCGTCGAGCCCGGTGAAGTTCTCGATCGGCCTGATTCTCGTGGGCGCGGGATTCGGCGTGATGATGGTGGCCGCCGTCCTCGCGGCCAACGGCACGCAGGTGAGCCCCAACTGGCTCATCGTCACGTACCTGCTTCACACCTTCGGCGAGCTGTCGCTCAGTCCGGTCGGGCTGAGCGCCATGACGAAGCTCGCGCCCGAGCGCGTGAGCAGTCTGATGATGGGGGTCTGGTTCCTCGCCGCGTCGCTCGGCAATTTCATCGCCGGGCGCCTGGCGGGCTTCTACGAATCGATGCCGCTGCCCCGCCTCTTCGGCGTCGTGGCCGCGCTCGGCATCGTGGCCGGCCTCGTGATGCTGGCGCTCTCGCCGTCGATCAAGCGGCTCACCGGCGAAGCCGAGTAACGTCAGCCGATGGCCCTCGACGAATACCGCCGCAAGCGCGACTTCACGAAGAGTCCGGAGCCCTCGGGCAGGGCGCCGAAGAGGAAGGGGCCCACGCTCTTCTTCTGCGTGCAGAAGCACCTGGCGAGCCACCTGCACTACGACCTGCGGCTCGAGCACCGCGGCGTGCTGCTCTCGTGGGCCGTGCCGAAAGGACCGTCGCTCAATCCCACCGACAAGCGGCTCGCCATGCACGTCGAGGATCACCCCATCGAGTACGGCGAATTCGAAGGCGTGATCCCCGAGGGGTACGGCGCCGGCATCGTGATGTTGTGGGATCGCGGCACGTGGACGCCGGAAGTCGACGATGTGGACGCGGCGCTGGCGAAGGGCGACCTGAAGTTCACGCTGGACGGCTACAAGCTGAAGGGATCGTGGGTGCTCGTGCGGACGAGCGGACGCTATCCGGGGGCGCGCGCCAGCGGATCGGGGCCGTCGCGGTCGTGGCTGCTGATCAAGCATCGCGACGACTGGTCCGGCCCGGTCGACATCACCGAGTTCGCGCCGAAGAGCGTGAAGAGCGAATTCGACCTCGACGAGATTCTGGCCGCAGACAATCCCGCGATCTGGACGACGAACCGGCCGGTGAAGACGGGCGAGACGGGCCGACTGCTGGCCGGCATCATCGAGCGGGCGGCGAAGATCAAGGCGGAGCGGAGCGCCGGCGCCGCCGGGAAGGCCGGCAAGACGCGCAACGTCGCCAGATCGTCACGCCCACGAGCGAAGAAACGTTAGAGGCGCGCACCGGCGCCAAAACGGGTCGCCCATTTCCTTCACCCCGCTTCCGGCCAGGCTACGTTTCCTGGCGGGCTCGACGCAGGGGACGAGCCTCGTCACTGATGAGTGTTTGCATTGCAGACTTCATCCGCTGGGAGTCGCCATCGCCATCCGGACGGACCGTGGCGTGCCGGCGAAGCTGAAAACGGACCACGTGCAGGCCGTACCCGCACACGTCGTGATCGCGGGGTGACATGTCCGCCAGCCGCGTCTCCGTGAGCACGCGCCCGCCAGTGTCGTAGGTGTACTCCGTCCGGCGGCTGAGCGCGTCGACGACGGCCGTCACGAGGTTCGTCCCCAACTCCCGCTCTGTCGTCGTGGTGCATTCGAGCGCCGTCCCGTCGGCGCAGACGGATGTCCATTGCACGGGGAACAGTCTCCCTCCCGTGTCTCCGTGCCCCTGTGGTTCTTCTTCCTGCCTTCGCCGTGCCTCCGTGGCCAACAACGCTCAGTCGGCCAGCAGCCGCCGCGACAGGATGCTCCACACGGTGTACGCCAGCCGCAGGCGATCGTGGCGGGCGATATCGCCCGTCCAGAATTCCCCGCTCACGATCTCGGCATGCCGCGGCAGCTCGCCCTCGGGCAGCGGCGCCTTGTGCTCCAGCGCATACCGCGCCAGCACCGACTCGGGCGGCCACTCCAGGTTCGTGACGACGACGTCCACCGGCCGGCCGATGGCGTCCTCGAGGCGCGCCACCTCGTTGGCGGCGGTGAACCCGGCCATGCCGCGGCCTTCGGTGAGCAGGTTGGCGATCAGGATCACCGGCCCCTTCACCTTCTTGATCGCGTCGGCCACGCCCCGGACGAGGAAGATCGGCATCAGGCTCGTGTAGAAACTGCCGGGCCCGATGATCGCCGCATCGAACGTCGAAATCGCCTCCGCCACCGCCGGATGGATCGACACTTCGGGCTCCAGCCAGATGCGGCGCACCAGGCCGCCCGACGACTGGCCGGCGTCCACCTCCACTTCCCCACGCGTCTCCGAGCCATCCTCGTACTCGGCGCAGACCGAGGCCTGCTGCACGCTGACCGGCCACACGCGGCCCCGGCAGCCGAGCAGCGCGCGCAGGCCGTCGACCGCATCCAGGAAATCCCCGCTGTAGCGCTGCATCATCGACAGCAGCAGGTTGCCGCCGGTGTGGCCGCCGAGCCGCGCGTGCTCGAGCGTGGGCAGCCGCGCCAGCAGCACGCGCCGCGCCTCGCGCGCGTTGCGGGAGAGAGCCAGCGCGCACTTGAGCACGTCGCCGGGCGGCAGCACGCCGAGCTCGTCGCGAAGCTGGCCGGAGCTGCCGCCGCTGTCGAACATCGTGACGACCGCATGGATCTGCAGCCAGGGGTTGCTCTTCAGGCCGCCGAGCAGGCTCGGCAGACCCGTGCCGCCCCCGAAGCAGCCGACGTTCAATTGGCGCATCCGCATCGCGGGTATTGTACTTGCAGCACAATAGAGGCATGGCCGACGAGCGGGAACGCCTGGACGAGCGCGCGCCCTTCGAGCCCGCCTGGGAGCGGCGCCTCTGGAGCGGACGGCCCGGCCTGGTGGCGCGCCTGGCTCACCGCGATCCGTTCGCGTCGTACACCCTCACCGACGTCCGCCTCACGGCCGCCGGCCGCGGCGCGTCCGACGATCTGCTGCTGCAGGACATCGGGGACGTGGTGCGCGTGGAATCCCGGCTCGACCGGCTGCTCGGCACCTCCACGCTCGTCATCCAGCGCCGGCGCAGCCCGGACTGCTTCCGCCTGCGATTGGTGCGCCGGGGCACCGAGCTCGCCGCCCTGCTCGATCTCCTGGCCGGCGACGCCCGGCAGACCCTGAGCGAAGCCGACGTGCGGGCCGCCCTCGCCTGGACGCCCAACCGCGCGCCCGGCCCCGGCCTGGCGCTGGCGGGGCTGGTGACGGTGCTCGTGTCGGTGTTCGCGATTGCCCTCACGCTCCATGGCCGAGCCGCGACGATCGCCTACTCGCCCGACGACCCGATCGCGCCCAACGGGCGCAAGCGCAGCCGCGCCGAGATCGAACAGTTCATGCAGGCCGACGTGATGCCGTGGGCGCGCGCCACCCTCGGCCCGATCGTCGGCGGCACCGATCGCGTCACCTGCGAGACCTGCCACGGACCGAACGCCGAGGCGCGCGGGTGGCGGATGCCCGGCGTCGCCGCGCTGCCGCAGCCGGCGGTCGTGGACGGCGGCTGGGAGCAGTACGGCACGATGGACTCCCAGACGCGGAACGCGATCTACGGCTACAACGCCGTCGAAGAGAAGCTCGGACGCGCCCGCTATATGCGCGAGCGCGTGCTCCCCGGGATGGCCCGGCTCCTTCACCGGCCCGCCTACGACTTCACGCAGCCCTACGAGTACAACCGCGAGCACCTGGCCTTCGGGTGCTATCACTGCCACTTGGTCGACAGTCGGCAGTCGACGGTCGCTGGTCGGTGAGCCCTCGTCCCATCGTCAGGTCGCCCCCTATCGGAGCATCAGGACATCTGCCGCGGCCGACGCGACGGCTGCGTCGGTGAACGGCAGGGGCAGATACCCGCCCGCCGCCCACGGCCCCGCCTGATCCTTGAAATGCGGGCTTGCGGGCCACTCCGACTGGCCGGGCGCATTCGAGACGAGCGATCGATCCCAGTCGCCGACGTCGATCACCTGACGGAACGACGGCCCCCATTCGGCCGCCAGGCCGCTGCCGCCCGACGCCATCACAGTGTTGGCGTAGCCGCCGAGCGGGAAGGGTCCCACGTTGAAGTGCTCACGCGCCTCCGGCGTCAGCGCCAGCGGATGTTCGAACGTCACGACATGCCTTCGTCCCCACGTGTCGGCCTCAGGGGTTCCGCCGGCAGCCGACGCCACCTCGTCGACGGCGGTTGCGAGCGCCTCGAGCAGCAGCGCGTCGCGGCCGGCCGCCGGCTTGTTCCCGAACCACGCCGCGGTCGGCTGCGTCAGCGCCGGCACCAGCACGTTGCCGGACGAGCCGACCAGACTCAGCCATGAGTCGGCGAGTGCGCGGCTGAGGAGCGGCGCGATCAACCGGCGGGCCAGGGCATGCTCCCAGGCGACATACAGCGTGGCGGCCGCCGAATCGGCCGTCACGCGGCGGTCCCAGGCCGCCAGCATTCGGCGCGCCCGCTCGACCGCCGGATCGCCGGCCTGAAGACGCTCCACGAGCGGCAGCAGCCGGCCGGCATTCCAGGCGGCCACGTCGTGCTGCAGCGCCGCGAAGTCGTCGCGCGAGAATGCACTCGCCGCCGCAAGGCGCTCGCCCAGCCGGTTCGCACGCGCCGGATCCGGCCATTCGAAGCCGATGGCCGAGCGGGCCGTGACCGACGGCGGGCGCTCGTTCGCGTTGAAGACCAGGCCCGTGTCCGGATCGTGTGCATGCGGCAGTTCGTCGAGCGTGTGCCAGCCCGACCACTCGAACCTCCCGGTCCAGCCAGGCACCGGCAGGACGCCGGTCCAATTCCGCCGGATGGGCACCAGCCCGGCCGCCTGGAGGCCGACATGGCCGCCGACGTCGGCGACGACAAAGGTCCGCGCCGGTGTCTTCCACGCGGCAAGGCGCTGTCGAAACTCCTCCGCGGACGCCGCCCGATCGATCCCGAGCGACGCCAGCACCGGCGCCGCGCCCGGCTCGATGCCCGCCCAGCGCAATGCGAATTCCAGGTGGCGGTCCCGATCGGTCGCCACCACGATGCCGTGCGGCGTCACGTCGTGGTCGAACCGGAACGGCTCGATACGACCCTTGACCGGCACCACGCCCGGGACGCGCCTGACGTCGGTCCAGCCGTTCGGGGTCTGCACCTGCAACGGGTTGTCGGGATTCACCCGTTCCACATAGAGGTCCTGCACGTCGGCATCGAACGCCGCGATGCCCCACGCCACGCGCTCGTTGTGGCCGACCGCGACGCCAGGCGCCCAGGGCTCGGTGGCGCCAATCACGTTCCAGCCGGGCGCGTGCAGGTGTACCAGATACCACGCGGACGGATTGAGAAAGGCGCGGTGCGGATCGCTGGCGAGAAGCGGCCGGCCGCTGGCCGATCGCGATCCGTTCACCGCCCAGGCGTTCGAAGCCGCCGGCTCGAATGGCGCGGCCAGACTGAGGAAGAACGGCGGCGTCCCGACCGATCGCAGGGTGTCGCCGATCCGGTACGAGACGACCGATGGATCGAGGCCGGCGGGCACGACGAGCGGCACCGGCGGGTCGAGCGGCATCCACGCCGCGGCCCGCGCCGCCCCCGCCGCGGCCACGATGTTCGCCCGCAGGACCTCCGCCCGGGCGTTGGAAGCGGCGCGAAAGGCGTCGGTCCGGGTCAACAGATCTTCCGGCCTCCAGAACGCCGGCGCCCAGCCCGCCAGCCGGAATTCCTCGGGCGGCGCCGCCAGCGATCGCCCCACCCACGCGTTGACGCCGGCGACGAACGCCTCGGCGATGCGGCGCGTCTCCGGACCGAGGACCGCCCAGTCGGCCTCGCCGTCGTGATCGACGAGCGCCGTCGGCTGCATCTGCCGGGTCATCGCGTCGCGCTCGGCGAAATTGGCGCCGAGCACGCCGGCCAGGAGTCCGTTGGCGGCGCGGCGCCACAGATCCATCTGGAACAGGCGATCCTGCGCCTGCACGAATCCCTGCGCGAAGAAGAGATCGTGCTCGCTCTCGGCGTAGATATGGGGCACGCCCGATCGGTCGCGAACGACGCGGACGGGCGCGGCGAGGCCGGCGACGGCGAGCGTGCCGGACGTCTCGGGCAACGTCGCTCGCGGGGGGCCCTCCGGGGCCGCCGGCGCACAGGCGACGGCGAGGACGCCCACGAGCGCGGTCGAACCAGCTAGACTACGAAGCATGGCCCTGAAGGACGCCATCCTGAGCGAATACGACCATGAGATCGGCACCACGCGGCGGCTGCTGGCGCGCATTCCCGACGATCGCCTGTCGTGGAAGCCGCATGCGCGTTCGATGTCGATGGGAGGCTTGTGCACGCACCTGTCGAACCTGCCGCGCTGGGCGGACCCGATCCTGAACCAGACGTCGTTCGACCTGGCCGGGGCCGGACCCCACGCGGCGGAGCGCACGTCGCAGGCCGAGATCCTCGCGGCGTTCGACGAGGCCACCGCGACCGCGCGCCGCTGGCTCGACCGGACCGATGCGGAGCTCGTGGCGCCCTGGACGCTCAGGCGCAACGGCCAGGAGGTGTTCGTGGTGCCGCGGCTCGCCGCCTTCCGCACCTTCGTGCTCAACCACCTGATCCACCATCGAGGTCAGTTGAGCGTCTACCTCCGGCTGAACGACATTCCCGTCCCGGCGATGTACGGCGCGTCGGCCGACGAAGGCCAAGGCGCATTGTAATGCAGCCCTTCGAGCCGCGGCCCTCGCTTCGAAGCGGCCACCTCATGACGCTCTACAGCTGGGGCAACCCGCGCTATTTTCCCAGGCTGCCGGCGCCGACGCTCCGCTACTTCGATGTCGCCGCAGACGCGCGCGTCCTCGCCCAGTGCCACTGGCAGGAGCCGCGGTGGCGCCACCCGACGCTCGTGCTCCTGCACGGCCTCAACGGATCGAGCGATGCGCATTACATGAAAGGCATCGCCGCGAAAGCCTTCGACCGCGGCTTCAACATCGTCCGGCTGAACCAGCGGAACTGCGGCGATACCGAGCGCCTGTCGGCGGGCCTGTTCCATTCCGGTCTCACGGCCGACGCCGCGCATCTCATCGATGAACTGACGACGGTCGACGGCATCGAGAGGATCGCGGTCGCCGGCTATTCGCTCGGCGGCAATCTCGCGCTGAAGCTCGCAGGCGAGTACGGCGAAACGCCTCCGCCTTCGCTCGTCGCGGTCGCGGCGGTCTCGCCCATTCTCGAGATCAGTCCGTGCGTGAGCGCGCTCGAGCGGCCCGCCAACCGGCTGTACCAATGGAATTTCGTCAAGGATCTCAAGCGGCGGATGCGGCGGAAGGCGCGCTGCTGGCCCGGCCGCTACGACATCAGCGGCCTCGACCGCGTGAAGACCGTCCGCGAGTTCGACGAGGTGTACACGGCGCCGCACTTCGGCTTCGCCGGCGCCGAGGACTACTATCACCGCGCGAGCGCCATGCGCGTGATCGACCGCGTGCGGGTGCCGGCGCTCGTGATCACCGCGGAGGACGACCCTTTCGTGCCTCCCGGCCCGTTCCGCGCGCCGGCGGTCGCCGGCAACCCGCATCTGCGCGTCGAGATCTTCCCGCACGGCGGCCACTGCGGCTTCGTCGGCCCGGCCGCCGGCGGGTTCGACGGCTACTGGGCGGAAGCGCGCATCGTGGAATTCGTGAGCTCCAAGGGTTCCGAAGGTTCCAAAGGTGCTCACCCTGTGCTCCGGGAACTGCAGGACGCCTGAACTTTTCGAACCTTTCGAACCCTTCGAACCCTTCGAACCCTTCGAACCCTTGGAACTATTCGAACTGTTCCATGAGCATCTTCGCGAGCTGGGGTCCCTTCCCCTGCTCCTCGTGCTTGAAATACACGAACACGTCACGGCAGCTCGCCGTTTCGCGACGGATCGTGTCCGCCCAGCGGCGGATGTCGTCGGGCGTGTAGCCCTCGTCGCGTAGACGGAAGTACGCGTAGTCGGCAGTGACGTGCACCGGCGTGGAGAGCTTCTCGCTGTCGGCCACGCACAGCGCCAGATTCCGGGCCGCGAGGCGGGCCCGCACGTCTTCGTCGAACCACGAGGCGTGGCGGAATTCGAACGCCGCCGGCGCCCCGGCCGGCAGCATCGGCAGAAAGGCGTCGAGGAGCGCGAGATCCTTGCGCAGAAACGGCGGGAGCTGGAACAGGAGCGCGCCCTGCTTCGCACCGAGGGCCGCCGCCACGTCGCAGAAACGCGCCACGCTGTCGGCGCAGTCCTTCAGGCGGCTGTCGTGCGTAATCCGGCGCGGCGCCTTGAGCGTGAACCGGTAGGGCGACGGCACTTGCGCGGCCCAGCCCGACACGAGCTTCTCGGTCGGCATGCGATAGAACGTGTAGTTGATCTCGACGGTGGGAAACCGCTCCGCATAGTACGGGCAGCATCTTCTTCGCCGCCAGATCCTCCGGGTAGAAGCTGCCCTTCCATTCCGGATAGTTGTAGCCGGAGGTGCCGATCCACATCATCGCCTTCGACTGTAAACTAGTCTTCATGCGACGCT
The DNA here is from genome assembly GCA_963837345.1 of uncultured Acidobacteriota bacterium. GTDB lineage: Bacteria > Acidobacteriota > Vicinamibacteria > Vicinamibacterales > CAVVIG01 > CAWIMX01. The sequence goes on along the minus strand of CAWIMX010000002.1, from coordinate 300,737 downwards.
CCACGATTTTCTCCCTCGCGGCGGCCTTCGCGGCGGCCGCGCTGGTCGCCGCGTGCGGGCGCAACGCGCCCGATCGGCGCCAGTTCCAGCTCCACGGACAGGTGCTGAGCGTGGCCCCCGACCGCCGGGAGGCCACGATTCAACACGACGCGATTGCCGGCTTCATGCCCGCGATGACGATGCCCTACAAAGTGCAGGATCCGGCGCTGCTCGACGGCGTCGCGCCCGGCGACGTCATCGACGCCATGCTCGTCGTCGTGTCCAACGACGCGTATCTGAGCGCGGTGCACAAAGCGGGCACGGCGCCGCTCGCCGCCCAACCGTCCACGACGACGATGGCCGCCCGGAGCGGCGTCGAGATGATCCGCGACGGCCAGCCGATCCCGAACGCGACGTTCGTCGACCAGGACGGCCGATCGATCGATCTCGCATCGTTTGAGGGCCGGGCGCTCGTGCTGACGTTCACCTACACCCGGTGTCCGATGCCCACCATGTGTCCCTTGATGGACCGCAACTTCGCCGCGCTGCAGGAGAAGCTGAAGGCGCGCCCCGACCTGCGCGCCCATCTCGTGAGCGTCACCATCGATCCCGCCTACGATCGGCCGGACGTGCTCAAGGCCCACGCCGAGGCGCTTCACGCCGACCCCGACGTGTGGACGTTCGTCACGAGCGAGCCCGACCGGCCCGGCGCGATCGACGAGTTCGCCTCGCGCTTCGGTCTGGGGATCGTCAGAAACCCCGACGACCCGACCGACATCACGCATACGCTGCGCACCGTGATCATCGATCGCCAGGGGAATCTCGTGAAGGGCTACACGGGGAACGACTGGACGCCCGAGCAGGTCATCGGCGACGTCGTCGTGCTCGTGGGCGTTGACTGAGCGCTTCACGGCGCGCGAGCGGCGGATCGTCGACCGGCTGCGAACGCCGACGGCGGTGCAGCGCTGGCTGAACCGCCTGCCGTACAACACGGAGCCGCCGCCCGAGGGCGCGACGCTCCGGAGCTTCCGCGGCGTCGTCGGGCACGGCTGCGCACACTGCCTCGAAGCGGCGCTCTCGGCTGCGACGATTCTCCGCGCCCACGGCTATCCGCCGCTCGTCCTCAGCTTCGAGTCGATCGACGAGCTCGATCACGTGATCTTCGTGTACCGCCGGGCCGGCCGCTGGGGCTCGGTCGCCCGGTCGCGCGACCCCGGGCTGCACGGCCGACGGGCGGTGTTCGCGACGCCACGCGCGCTCGCGCTCAGCTACTTCGATCCCTACATCGATTTCACCGGGCGCCTCACCGGGTACGCGGTCGTGAATCTCGACGCCCTGATGGAGGAGTACGACTGGCGGCTCGCTCCCACGAACGTCTGGAAGGTGGAGCGGCGCCTGCTCGAATATCCGCACCGGCCCATTCGCTCGTCCGACGCACGGGTCGATCGTCTCCGGGTACGATATCGGGCGTATCGCGAGCGGTATGGGCGCAAGCCGTTGTACTATCGGGGCCGCGAGAAGTGGACGGAGTTGCCGGGGGAGTTTCTTGAGAGTCGTGAGTGGGAGTCGTGAGTCGCTCACAACTCAAGACTTCGATCAAGACGTCGTCCGCGCGCATCAAAACAACGCTCGCAGCAGCGCGACGCCGTAATAGAGCGCGCCGACGCCCACCGCGGCCACCAGCGAGCCACCCAGCCGCCCCCAGAGGCGCTGGCGGGAGGCCGCCACGCGGAGACCATAGCGGATGGCGAGGCCCGCCGAGGCGAGCAGCACGAGCAGGGCCAGCATGACCACGGCCTCACGCTACCACGAAGTCAGTCGAGGTCGAAGTCCCGAGTCGGCTTCGTGATCGGCTCCTTGTGCGCCTGCTTGAGCGCCTCCTCGAATCGGCGCGAGAGCGCGTCGCCGCGCGTCTTCTCCGACTCGACCGACTGCGAGAACATCGCCTCCCGCCGCGCGGCTTCGTCGGCGAGGATTCGGTGCGCGTCGCTCAGCTCCGGCTTGTCGCCGCGGTCGGGCTCGACCACCGAGATTACGCGGGCGAGGCCGGTGTCGATCACCAGCGTGGACTGGCAGCATGGACAGACGATCTCGATCTCGGACTTGAGCCGTGTCATCGTGCCCCTCCCAGGCGCTTGAGGCCGGTCTCCTCGAACGCCTTCGTGAGTTCCAGGCGGGATCCGTCGGGCCGCGTCGCCGTGAGCCGCACATCCCGGATCTGCATCGATTTGAAGCTGAATCGGCGGCCGTAGCCCTCGACGAAAGTGTCGAGCGGCGCCTGAAACCGGCCGCCTGCGGGAATGGACGCCGTCGTCACCCGGAAATAGTCGTTGATCCAGATTTCGACGCCCGTCCACGTCTCGTCCGACCGGTTGTCGACGGTCAGCAGGTTGCCGTCGAGCCGCAGCGGCTCCGGCGGCGGGCCGCCGCACGCGGCGCCGAGAACCGCCACCAGGACGAGGCCGGCGAGACGGGCGCGCATGTGTCCATCATAGCCGGTCGGAACGGCCGGTCAGATTTCGCGCAGCGCGCGCGAAACCGGTATCCGCGCCGCCCGCAGCGCCGGCAGCAGCCCGCCCAGGGCGCCCATGACGACCGCGAACACGAGACCGCCGGCGAGCAGCCCGGGCGTGATCCGGAACTTGAACGCCACCTCGCTGAAGCTCGCCATGTTGGTCGTCCCGGTCGACAGGCCGTGCACCGGCAGCGCCAGCACGCAGCCGATGATCCCGCCGACCAGCGCCAGCGCCACCGATTCCACCAGAAAGGCGGCCACGATCGTGGTGCGCGGGAAGCCGAGCGCGCGGAGCGTGCCGACCTCGCGGGTCCGGTATGCGACCGCCGCGTACATGGTGTTCATCGCGCCGAACATGGCGCCGATCGACAGAATGAGGGTCACGAACGTGCCGAAGATCCGGATGACCGTGGTCATGCCCTGCGACTGTGCCGCGTAATAGTCCGGTTCGCGCTGGGCGCGCAGGTTGAGGCGCGGGTCGTCCTCCAGCGCGGCGGCGAACGACTCGAACGCCGACGGCTCGGCGAGGCGTACGGTGACCGACTGGTATTCGTTGCGCTGAAACGCGGGGATCATCAGATCGACGTCGCCCCACACCTCCGACTCGAACTCGGCATCGTCGGCGGTGAACACGCCGACAACGGTCCATCTGGCCGACCCGAACGAAACCGTGCTGCCGAGCGACAGCCCCCCGAAGCGGCGGACGGCGAGCAGGCCGACGTTGATTTCGCGCGTGCCCGGGGTGAACCGCCGGCCCTCGACGAACCGGACGGCATCGCGCACGTCGAAGGCCCGCGGCCCCACGCCGCGCAGCGGCACGTTGGCCGGCTTCCCGTCCGATACGCGCGGACGCGAGATGATGACGACGAGCTCGGGCGACGCCAGCGGCCGTCCGTCCGCGTCGCGCGCCACCTGCGGCAGGCTCTCGATCATCGGAAGCTCCGACTTGAGCACGGCGCTCACGTTCTCGGAGGTCGCGCCCTTGCGCATCACGATCGCGTTCCCCGGCGAGCCGCTCGCGACGAGCGTGGCCCGGAACCCCTGCGCGATCGCCAGGGTCATCACGAACACCGCGACGACCATGGCGATCCCCATGGCGGTCATCAGCGCCGTGGCCTTGCGGACCAGCATCGAGCGAAGGTTGTACTTGAGAATCAGGCCCATACCGTCATTCGCGCCGAAGAGCGTCGACGATCTTCAGCCGCGACGCCATGGCGGCCGGGATGAAGCCCGCCAGCACGCCGATCAGCCCGCCGAGGCCGATGCCCGCGAGCACGTTGCCGGCGGTCACGGCGAAGGGCGGGAGGAACCCGGCCGTCGGGAGCACGTCGCTCGACACCAGCAGCCGCGCCAGGACGGCGCCGACGATCCCGCCCACGAGCGACATCAGCAGGCCTTCTCCCGCGACGATCCCGAAGATCAACCGGCGCCGGAAGCCGATCGTGCGCATCACGGCCAGCTCCATCGTGCGCTCGCGAACCGCCATGGCCATCGTGTTGCCGGCCACGAAGAGCGTCGTGACGACCACGGCGAGCGCCACGCTGCCGAGCAGCACGTTCAGGTTGCCGAACATCGACGCGAACGAGCTCTGGAACGCCTTTTCGGTATCGGTCTTCGTTTCGTACGGCGTGTTCGCAAACCGGCTGTCGATGGCCGCCGCCACGGCCGCGGCTCTGTCGGGATCGTCGATCTTCACCACGTACCATCCCACCATGCCGGGGTCGAGCGATCGCTCGTCGGCGTACTTCCAGTGGAACAGCATCGACTGATTGTCGACGGCGCTGCTGGCTGCTGCGTAGATGCCGCGGATCGTGAAGGTGAAGTCCTGCGTGCCGTACACCGGGATGCCCACCTGCAGCACCACGCGGTCGCCCACCGACCAGTCGAACCGCCGCGCCAGGGCGTCGCCCACGATGCAGCCCGTGCGATCGTCGAGAAACGCCTGCCGCTCGTCCGGGTCGAGACGGATCTCCGGGTACATCCGGAGATAGCTCTCCGGATCCACGGCGAACTGCGCGAAGAAGTTGCTGGGATCGCGATAGATGCCGCCGAACCAGCTCGCCCACGTCAGGTCGCGGACGCCGGGCGTGCTGCGGATCGCGTCGGCGTGGCTGGTCGGCATCGAGAAGATCAGGGACGTCGATCGAATCGCGACGATCCGCGTCGACGAGCTCGCCTCGGCCGCCGCGTTGAATCCGCCGAGCAGCGCGCGCAGCGACGCGAACAGGAAGACGGCGATCGCGACGCTCAGCACCGTGAGCACGGTGCGCCGCCTGCTCCGCCGCGCGCTCTTCACGATCAGGGCCAGGTACTTCATCGTACGCGTCTGGGGACGCGGCTAGCTGGCCAGCGTCCCCTTCTCGAGGTGCAGCAGCGTGTGCGCCCGGTCCGCGGCGTGCGGATCGTGCGTGACCATGACGATCGTCTTCTTGAATTCCTGATTCAGCCGGGCCAGCAGGGTGAGCACCTCGTCGCCGGCCTTGGCGTCCAGATCGCCGGTCGGTTCGTCGGCGAGGAGCAGCGTCGGATCGGTCACCACGGCCCGCGCGATGGCAACCCGCTGCTCCTGCCCGCCCGACAACTGGCGGGGGTAGTGCGAGACGCGGTCCTGCAGCCCCACGATCTCGAGCGCCATCAGGACATGCTCGCGCCGCTCCTTCTTCGACAGGCGCGTCAGCAGCAGCGGCAGCTCGACGTTCTCGAAGGCGGTGAGCACGGGAATCAGGTTGTAGAGCTGAAAGATGAAGCCGACGTGACGCGACCGCCAGTCGGCCAGCGCGCGCTCCGACAGCCGGCTGATCTCGGTGTCGCCAATCCGGATGGATCCGTTCGTCGGCCGATCGATGCCCGCCAGCAGGTTCAGCAGCGTGGACTTGCCCGATCCCGAGGGCCCCATCAGCCCGAGAAACTCGCCCGCCTCGACCGACATCGACACGCGATCGAGCACCGGAATCTCGAGCGCGTCCCGCCGGTAGTTCTTCGACACGTCGCGCAGCTCGATGAGCGGCATCAGCGATCCCTGAGACGCACGGGCGCGCCGTTCGCGAGGCCGCCGGGCGGAGAGACGATCACCGTGTCTCCGGGATTGAGCCCGTCGCGCACTTCGACCTGATCGAGGCGCTCGGGCCCGAGCGCCACGCGGCGGCGCTCGGCCCGTCCCTCCACGACGACCCAGACCGAGGTCTGTCCGTCCTGCTCCACCACGGCGCGCCGGGGCACCAGAGCGGCGCCCGCCCGATCCGCCGCGTCCCCGCCGTCGGCCACGGGTCCCGATCGCGGCTCGAGAAACGTGACGCTCGCGGTCATGTCGGGCTTGACCCGTGGATCGGCGCCGAGAATGCTGACGCGCACCTCGACGATCGCCTTCGCGCGATCGGCCGCCGGAAAGATCCGGCGGACCCGCCCGTCGAACGCCTCGCCCTGGTACGCCTGCAGGGTCACCAGGGCCGGCAGGCCCGCGGTGAGCTTGCTCACGTTGGTCTCGCTCACTTCGGTCTGCACCTCGAGCTCGGTGAGGTCGGCGATCGTGGCGATGGCGCCGCCTTCGCGCGCCGCTTGCCCGGTGACGCCGAACGGCGACACCGTTTCGCCGACCTCGGCGCGCTTGCGTACGACGACGCCGTCGAACGGGGCGCGCACGTTGGTATCCTCGAGCGCCTGCTCCACGACGCCCACCTGCGCGCGCGCGGTCGTGATCGCCGCCTCGGCGGCCTTGACGCGCGCAGCCGACACCTCGGCGGCCGACGCGGCCGCCGTCAGCGCCGCGTCGGTGGTGATGCCGTCGGAGGCGAGCGCACGCTGCCGCTCGAGCGTGCGCCGGGCTTCGTCGCGGGTCGCCGCGGCCTCGGCCAGCGCGGTCTCGGCCTGCGCCGCGGCCGCGCGGCTCGCGGCGAGCTGCGCGTCGAGGTCGGCGTGCTCGATCCGCGCGATCACCTGCCCGCGCCGGACCGCGGAGCCCTCCTCGACGGTCATCGACTCGAGACGCCCGCCGGTCTTCACGCCGACGTCGCTCGTGCGACGGGCCACCACATAGCCGGTGGCGACGAGCACGGGCAGGGTGTCGGCGCCGGCGCCCGCCACGCGCGTGACGTGCGCCACGTCGACTTCGGGCGCCCGGCGCGCCGCGACGTACAATCGGAACCGGGGATACGCGGCGGCCGCCGCGACGAGGACCACGACGGCCGCGATCCACGGCGTCCAGGGACGGCGCGGCCGGGAATCGCGATCGATCCGCAGGCGTGACAAGTCGGACGGAGGACGGTCGCTCATGAGCTCAGCAGGGCCGGCGGGTGCCCGCAGAGAATGACGAGCGGACGGCGCCCGGCGTTCCTAGCCTTCTTCTTCGAATTCTTCTTCGCCTGGCGGGCCGAGGCGCGTGGAGGGGCGAAGGGCTTCGCGGTAGTCGTAGAGCGGCACGCCGCGCACGTGCATCGAGAGCGGGCAGGCCGAGGACTTCTGATCGACCACGACCGTGACGGGGCTGCCTTCCACGCCCTCGCGGAACGCGACGCGACAACCGCAGGCGAGCGTGGCGTGCGTGAAACCCTTGAGCGGCATGACTAGGCCATCATATCACGGCGGCTCGGCGCGGCCCGGCTACAGGAGCGACTTGAGTTCCCGCTCGAACGTTTCCTTGCTCGTCATCCCGGCGTGTGATGCGCAGATGCGGCCGTCGCGGGAAATCACCACCGACACCGGAATCCCCCAGATGGGTCCGTACGCGTCCATCAGATCGTCGTGCCCGAGACCCTGGACCACCGGATAGTTCATCTTGTACTCGGCGGCGTACGGCTTCATCTTCTCGATGGGGTCGTCGACCGACACGCCAATCACCTGGAGGCCCTGGCCGCCGTAGCGCGTCTGCAGATCCACGAATCCGGGAATCTCGACCTTGCACGGCCCGCACCAGGTCGCCCAGAAGTCGATCAGGATGACCTTGCCCTTGTAGGCCGACAACGCGACGGGCCGCCCCGAAATGTCCTGCAGCGTGAAGTCGAGATTGGCGGGCCGGGCGTCCGCGGGGCACGAGAATGCCGCCGCCTCCGCCGTGCCGACCAGCGCCCGCCAGCCGGGCAGCGGCGTGTCGAGCGTGAACCCCGCCAACGCCAGGGCGCTCGCCGCTGCGATCATCCATCGCAGTCGCATCAGGCCTGTCCCTCCTCGTCCGATCGTCGCCTACTCGAGCGCCCCCTGAACGAACGACGCGAGGCGCGCCACGTCCGGTTTCGATTCATCGGCGATCAGCACGAAGGTGCGATCGCCGACCGACCAGATGGCGGCCTCGTGTCCCATGACCTCCACCATCTGATCGGGTCGCGCGCTGTTGGGCAGCATGAAGACCGAAACGGGACGGCCGCGGTAGCGGTACATGATGTGCGCGACGCGGCCTTCCGCGTACAGGCACAGCCGCGACCCGACCAGTTCCAGCCCGGCCGCTTCGGGATGCGGCGGCAGCTGCACGTCCCAGTCGAAGTGGGTTTCCATGGACGCCTGCACCTGGGCGGCGTCGTGGTGCGTGCCCATCACTTCGTTGATCATGAAACACTTCATGTGATCGGCCGTCAGCTCGGCGGCCATCAGGCGCGCCGAGGAGTCGGTGGCGCGGTAGAGGAACGAGGCGGCGAGGGCCATGACCAGCGCGGCCGCCACGGCGAGCGGCGCGAGCCTCACGCGCCGATGGGGCCGCGCGTCGGCGGGCACCCGCAGCGCCGCGGCGCAGCGCGCCGCGAGCGACGAGGGGGCGCATTGGCCGGTGAGCGCGGGGCGCCGCGCGTCGAGCGCCGCGCGCACGGCGCGCTCCGCGTCCACGCGCGAGCGGCACGGCGGGCACAACCGCACGTGGCGGTCGACCGTCTCGCGATCGGCGGCGGCGAGCTCGCCGTCGACGTACGGGGTCACGAGCGAGTCGATGCGGCGACAACTGCTGGACATGTCCTCCACTCCTCCGAGAGCCTCACGCGCCAGCCGCCGACGCCGGCACGGCTGCGCGCTCGCCCCGCAGCCGCTCGTAGAGCAGCCGCCGCCCGCGCGAGATGCGCGACATCACGGTCCCGACGGGAATCGACAGCATCCCGGCGATTTCCGCATACGAAAACTCTTCCACGTCGCGTAACCACACCGCCTCGCGGAACACCTCGGGCAGCGCGTCGAGCGCGGCGCTCAGGTCGGGATCCAGCACGTCGCGCAGCAGCAGCGTCTCGGGCGTGCCCGCCGGCGCCGACAGACCGGGACCGGATCGGCCATCGGCCGCCGCGCGGTCGGCGGCGCGCTCGATCGCGTCGGGGTCGACGCCGATCGGATCGTGGACGCGGTCGCGCAGCCGGTTCCGGGCGGTGTTGTGGAGAATCGTGAACAGCCACGCGCGCAGGTTCGTGCCGGGCTCGAAGCGGTCCGACGCGCGGAACGCCTTGAGGTAGGTGTCCTGGACCAGATCCTCGGCGTCGGCGGCGCTGCGCGTGAGGCGTCGCGCCGCGCGGTACAGGCCGTCGATCGACGCCAGGGCCTCCGCATCGAAGCCCGCGCGTGCCTCGCGTGCCGGTTCTGGCCGCTCGGGGCCGGCCGCCGCCTGTCGGAGCCGTTGCCGGATGCGCATCAATCGCCGCGCGACAGGAGCGACACTAGGGGTAAACCCCGTCGCGCCAGGGCTTATTCCCCATCCGATCTCGTTCGAGTATACCGTGTCGCCCAAAAAGGTCAGCGGCGCCGCCCGGGAGGACAGCACCCGACGCGACGCCCCCCGGCCGCACGGGATCCGGCGGAAAAGCGCGGCTCAGCGTTTGCAGGCCGGGGACGGCGCAGTTAAGATCGATCGGCGGGTAGCGAACACCTGCCGTCCGACACATCCGAGGTACCGAACCATGTACGTGCCCTGCCGCCGTCTCCCCGGCGCGCCGCTGGCGGTCGTCGTCCTGCTGCTCGTCTCGGTCGGTCTGGCGCCGTCGGCCACGGCCCAGTCCACCGGAATGGTGCCCTACTACGGAAAGAACAACATCCACTACGACACGTTCCAGTGGTACATCTACACGACCGAGCATTTCGAGTTCTACTACTACCCTGACGTCGAGCCGCACCTCGAGCGCATCGCCGGGTACGCCGAGAGCGCCTACCAGCAGGTGAGCGCGGATCTCCGGCACGACCTGCCGTTCCGGGTGCCGATGGTGCTGTTCAAGACGCACAGCGAGTTCGAGCAGCAGAACATCGCGGGGCCCGACGCGTCGTCGGAAGGCGTGCTGGCGTTCGCGGAGCCGAGCCAGCACCGCATGGTGCTGCCGATCGACAGCCCGCCCGACGAGCTCTACGGGCTGATCGTCCACGAGCTCACCCATCAGTTCGAGTACGACATCGTGCCCGTCTCGCTCATCCGCAACAGCGTGCCGCTCTGGTTCTACGAAGGGCTGTCGGACTACGAGCGCGGGCTGTGGGAGCCGATCGACCTGATGATGATCCGCGACGCGGCGATCGCCGACATCGTGCCCAAGATGAGCAAGATGGAGGGCTACGGCGATTCGGGCAACAACGTGCGGCTCGTCTACAACCTCGGCCATGCCGTGTTCGAGTTCATCGAGGCGCGATTCGGCAAGGAAGGTCTGCGGAACTACCTCTTCTCGCTCCGCAAGAGCGTGATCGGCGGCGGCGAAGACGCCTATGAAGAGGCGCTGCAGATGAGCGCGGACGAATTCGACCAGGCCTTCGACCGGTATCTCAAGGATCGCTTCCGGCCCTTCCGCGACAAGGAGCGGCCGGCCGACTACGGCGTCGATCTCTCGCCGAACAAGGAAAAGACGAAGTTCGCCGAGGCGCTGTCGATCGCCCCCTCGCCGTCGGGCGATCTGCTCGGGGCGGTGACCATCAACCGCAAGGATCAGGAGATCGACATCGTCCTCCTGTCGGCCAAGGACGGGTCGATCGTCCGCAACCTGACGAACGGCTTCGACAAGGACATGGGCTTCGATCACATCGTCCAGATCGGGCGGTTCGAGATGCCGTGGATGGGATGGTCGCCCAAGGGCGATCGCCTCGCGTACTTCGTGCGTACGGCGAAGGAACGCACGCTGATCGTGCAGAACGTGCTGACCGGCAAGATCGAGTACAAGATTCCGATCAAGACGGTGGACGAGCCGGAATCGCCGTCGTTCGCGCCGGACGGCGAAACGGTGGCGTTCGCCGGCCTGACGGGCGGCATCGGCGACATCTTCAGCGTCGATCTCGCCACCGGGCGGGTGACGAACCTCACCGACGATGCGTTCGCGGAGGCGGGGCCCACGTATGCGCCCGACGGATCCTACCTGCTCTACAGCTCGCGCATCAGCGGCAACCAGAAGCTGTTCCGGCTGGATCTCGACACGAAGAAGAAGACCCAGATCACGTTCGGCACCCACGACGACACCGCCGCGGAGTTCATCGACGATCACACCGTGGTCTTCTCGTCGACGGCCACCGACCCGGCGGTGCCGATCGATCCGGCGGTCGCGGCGAACGGACGCATCTACAACGTCTGGACGCTCGACCTCGGCACCGGCGAGCTGCGCCAGTACACGGACGCCCTCGGCGGCAACTGGTCGCCGGTCGTCCTGAACCAGGGCACGACGAAGAAGCTGGCGTTCGTGAGCTACTACAAGAACGAATACTCGATCCGCACGATCGAGCGCGGCGAGCCGCTGCACACCGCCGCCTCGTCGGACTTCGGCGAGCCCGGGCCGGTCATCGATTTCCAGGCGCCGATCGCGCACACGCTGATTCCCGCGAACCAGCGCAAGAAGCGCAAGTTCGAGAAGATGTTCCTCGAGGGCCGGCCCCCGGTGAACGTTGGCGTGACGAGCAACGGCGACGTGTTCGGCGGCACGCAGATCACGCTCGGCGACGTGCTCGGCGACCAGCAATTCAACTTCTACGTCTCGTCGATCGCCCAGTATCGGACCATGGCGCTCACCTACGTGAACCTCTCGCGGCGGTTCCAGTGGGCGGCGCAGGGCTTCTCCGAAACGCAGTTCTTCTACGGACAGCTGGGCGGCGTGTTCTACGATCCCTCCCTCGCGCCGCTCATCAGCCGCGACCAGGCCATCGCCACGCGCACCATCCGCGGCGGCAACCTGATCGGGGTGTATCCGCTGGATCGCTATCGACGCCTCGAGCTCTCGGGCGGCGTGCTGAACCTGAACGAGCAGTATTCCGATCCGGCGCTGGCGGCGCTGAGCAACCAGCAGATCTTCCGGAACGGCACGCTGATGCCCCTCGGCGCCGCCTTCGTGCAGGAAACTACGGTCTTCCGGGAATTCGGGCCCCTCGCCGGCAACACCATGCGCCTGGCCTACGACTACTCGCCGAAGATCGCCGGCACGCTGTCGCGCCAGACCGTCGACGCCGATCTCCGCCACTACCTGCGCATCGGCACGACGGGCGTCCTCGCCACGCGCCTCCGCGGCTTCCGCAGCAGCGGCGACTACCCCGACTTCCAGTACTTCGGCGGGAACTCGGAGATGCACGGCTACGACTACCTGTCGTTCGTGGGGCAGAACATCGTGTTCGGCAACGCCGAACTGCGGTTTCCGATCATCGAAGCCGCGCTGACGCCGATTGGCGTGGTGGGCGGCGTCCGCGGCATGTTCTTCGCCAATCTCGGCGCGGGGTGGTTCGACGACACCCAGTTCAAGTTCTGGAACAACAACACCGAAACCGCGCAGAAGTTCACCGGCTACGAGACCGATCCGAACACCGGCTTCATCGTCATCGACCCGCAGACCGGCCTGCCGATCGCCAACTACGAGCCCGTCACGGTATCGGGCTTCCGGCTGCAGGATGCGCGGGCGTCGTACGGCATCGGGCTCGAGACCTTCGCCCTCGGCTTCCCGATTCACTTCGACTGGTCGTGGCGGACGCTCTTCAACAAGGGCTGGGAGGACGTGGTCTACGCCGACCAGGGGGGCAGCGCCACGTTCCGGAAGCCGCGCTTCGCGGTGTGGATTGGCTACGACTTCTGAGCCGGTCCCCGCCACCAAGCGGCCGTCCGAGTCGGCGACCGAGATGGTGCAGGTGGTGCTGCCGAACGACGCGAACCCGCTCGGCTACATCCTGGGCGGCACCGTTATGCACCTGATCGACATCGCGGGGGCGATCGCGAGCATCCGGCACACGCGCACGTCGATGGTCACGGCCGCGGTGGACGACCTCCAGTTCCTCCACCCGATCAAAGTCGGCGATCTCATCGTGCTCAAAGCGCGCGTCACCTGCACGTTCACCACGTCGCTCGAGGTGCAGGTGGACGTGTTCTCGGAAGAGACCCTGACGGGGCGGCGCCAGCTCACGAGCCGGGCGTTTCTCACGTTCGTGTCGGTGTCGCCCACCGGCGCGCGCGTGAGCGTCCCGCCCCTCCTCCTCGACAGCGAGGACGAGCAACGGGCCGCCGAAGACGCCCGGGTGCGCCGCGCGGAGCGGCTGAAGAAGAAGGCGCGCGTCTAGAGGCGTTTGAGCCGCAGCACCGACCGTTCGAGATCGATCTCGACGCGGGTACTGGCTCAGGAACTTGTGGCCGACGATGCCTCCCAGCTTGAAGCCGAGGAGGGCGCTCGGGGCGTTCAGATCGAGCACCACCACCGAGTAGTTGTCGTAGCGGATGCGATCGAAGGCGAGGTTGACGCCCGGCAGCAGGAACGCGTCGCGATCCCAGCCCGACGTGCCGTACACCTGCAGCGCGATGCGGCGCTCGCCTTCCGGGCGGTCGAGCGTCGCGGCCACCGCCTGGCTGATCGAGATCACTTCCCCGCCCGTGTCGATGACGAAGCTGGACGGATGCTCGCCGTCGACCGTGCCCGAGACGGTGGCGAGGCGATAGAGGCGCAGCGGCAGCTCGAAATCCGCCGGCTCCTCCGGCAGATGCTTCCCGAACGTGATCTTCCGCGCCCGGTAGTCGATCACCATCGAATAGCCGAGGGCGAGCGGCGAAAAGCTCTCGACTTCCTGCGTCGGCAGGTCGCGGAGCGGCGGGTTCTTGATGATGCACGGCACGTTGCGCAGCGTCATCGTGCCGACCTGCAGCGTGTCGATGCGCGCGAGCTGCAGGCCGCGCAGCCCGACCTCGCCGACGCCCGCGCTGAGCGTGTTGGTGATGGGCACGATGCGCAGCCGCTGGGCCGTGCGCTCGTTCACCACCGTGTTCTCCGAACCGGTATCGACCACGAAATCCTGGGGCGACGATCCGTTCACACGCGCCCGCACGATGATCTTGTCGCTGGAGACCCGGAAGTCCACCGTGTAGATCGCATTCTCGTCGTCGGAGGGGTTCTCGAACGGGATCCGCTGGCCGAACGAGCGCAGGAAGCGGATTTCCGCGCGCGACCAGCTGGCCTTGTCGCTCGTGTCCTTGTTGGGCAGGAGGTTCACGTAGTTGCCGTAGGCGTTGGCGGCTTCCTCGAAGCGGTGCATCCGCTCGTAGATGGATCCCATCGTGTGATGGATCTCGAGATCGCGCGGCGAGAGCGAGAGCGCCGTCTGCGCTTCGCGCATCGCGTCGTCCAGCTGGCTGCGCGCCAGGAGCGACCGCGCCATGCCGTGGTGCCCGCGCGCCAGCTCGGGCTCGAGCGCGAGCGCCGCGCGATACTGGGTTTCGGCTTCCGCGAACTCCCCCTCCGCCCAGAGCGCGTCGCCGTAGAGCGCGAGCGCCTCGGGATCGCCCGGGGCCCCGGCAACGAGCTGGGCCGCCTGGTCGCGCGCGACGTCGAACTGCGCGATCCGGAGCGACGTCTGGATCAGCCCGGGGCGCGCACGGCGCGCGACCTCGTAGTCGTCGCTCTGCACGGCGCGGCTGAACGCCTGAAAGGCGTCGAAATAGCGGCCCTCGCTGAAGAGCAGATCGGCCAGCTGGAGCTCGATCTCGGGACCTTGAGAGGGGGGCTGCTGCGCGGCAGTCCGGATGACCAGCAGGGCCGCGGAGGCGACGAGAGCGAGCAGAACGAAGCCGGTGCGGCGCCGCATGAGTCCTCCTGCGTGAACGGGCCCGGGCCTTACAAGAATCGGGCCCGCTGGACGTCAGGCCGGCACCTGGACCTTACGACGGCCGACCGAGTCGCCAGTTTCCAGAAACGAAAGAACGCCGCCGGTACGTGAAAGCGGGCGGGGCCCGCCGCCTCAGTGTGTGTACTGCTCGATCGGCACGCCGTCGTACATCTGGTCGACACGCAGAATCTGTGTGTCGCGGCTGTAGCTTCCGAGCTCGTAGTCCTCGCTCATGATGAGGGCCTTGATCGGCTTGGTCGGGCACACTTCCGAGCACAGGCCGCAGAAGCTGCAGCGCGAGAGGTTGAAGTCGAAATAGTCCAGGATCTTGATCTTCTGGCCGGGCTCGCGATGGCCGCCGAGCGCAATCAGATCGTCGGGGCATGCCTTGGCGCACTGGTCGCAGACGATGCACGTCTGGGCGCCGGTGCCGGGCTCGGTCTGCAGGCGCAGCACGCCGCGGAAACGCGGGGCCGTGGGCCGCCGCTCGGCCGGATACTGGAACGTGAACGCCGGCTGGGGCGTGGTACTTGAGCGTCACCCAGAGGCCCTTGAGGAGGTCGACGAGGAAGATCGTCTTGAAGAACTTGATGATGGTCTGCATTACGCCCGTTCTCCGATCACCATCGTCGGTTCGCTCTGCCCGGACATGATCACCCGCTCCTTGCGGAGCACGGTGCCTTCCTTCCTGATCTTGTCCTGGAGGCGCATCAGGCCGTACAGCAGGGCTTCGGGCCGCGGCGGACAGCCGGACACGTACACGTCGACGGGCACGACTTTGTCCACGCCCTGGAGCACGCTGTAGGTCGGGAACGGACCACCCGCGTTCGAGCAGCTCCCCATGGAGATGACCCACTTCGGCTCGGGCATCTGATCGTACAGGCGGCGCAGCACGGGCGCCATCTTCTTGGTGACCGTCCCGGCGACGATCATCAGATCCGACTGGCGCGGCGAGGCGCGGAACACCTCGGCGCCGAAGCGCGCGATGTCGTAACGCGAGGCCGACGCGGCCATCATTTCGATGGCGCAGCAGGCCAGGCCGAAGCCCATCGGCCAGATGGACGACTCGCGCGCCCAGTTCAGGACGCGATCGATGCTCGTCGTGATGAAGTTGTCTTCGAACCGGTGATCGATGAGGCCCACGTGTCTCGTATGCTCCGCGTAAGTCGTTCAGAGTCTGAGAGTTCTGTACAGACTGTACTCGGGCTCGAGCGGAGGTGTCAACGTCGGCCGGGCGCCGGTTCAGAAGCGCAGGATCAGGTCGATTCGCAGGGTCCGTGGCAGCGTCGGGTGGAAGTGGCGATCGTCGATCCCCTGCGCCGGCTCCCCGGAGAGGCGGGACGAGTAGAAATAGTCGATGTCGCTGTCGTGCGCGTCCAACAGATTGAACACGTCGAGCGCCAGGCGGGCACGGGGTGACACCGCGTAGCCGGCCTCCAGGTTCAGCAGGCTGGTCGCCTCCGATCGGACGGCATTGTCCTCGACGAGGGGGCGAGGGCCGAAATACCGGAGGCGGAGCGCGCCAAAGGGGCCCCGCTCCCGGTCGGCCGTCACGCCCCCCGACACGACGGCTCCGACCGACCCGGGAATGGCGTCACCCGCGGGATCCCGGTCGCGAAATCGGGCGCGCGACCACGAGACGTCGCCGTCCACCACCAGAAACGGCAGGGCCCTCCAATAGTTCGCCCATTCGACGCCGCTCCGGCGACTGGGGCGCCCGGCTTCCGTCGTTCCCGCGTCCCCGACAAAGACCAGCTCCGAGTCGAGGGCCAGGGTCCAGAGCGTCAGGGTGGACTGCAGATGCGGCACGGCCACCGTGCGGACGCCGATCTCGGCACCGGTCGCGCGCGCGAGAGGCGTCACGCGGTCGACGGGCGTCCCGGTCGCGGGATCGACGACGATCGTGGCGCCCCTGGCATCGTTGCTGTGGAAGCCGAGGCCGGCGTTGGCGTACCACTCCGTGCCGCCCCATGGCCCGACCACCACGCCTCCTTTCGGACTGGCGATGGCCGACCACCTCGTGCCGCTGTTCACCGGAAGGTTGGAGTCGACCTGGAAGCGGTAGACATCGGCGCGCAGGCCCACCGTCGTCCGGACGCGCGGCGACCATTCGACCTCGTTCTCGGCGTACAGACCGAGGCCGGTCTGACGCACGCGGTCTTCCCTGGTCGTGCCGAGCCGTCGACGGGCCTCCGTATGGTACAGGCCGATCGTGCCGATGTCGTCGCTGCGGAGTTGAAGGCCGATCGTATTCTGAACGGGGTGGTCGGCCCAGCGCGCGAGCCGCCGGTGGCTGACTCGCCCGCCGCCGACGACGCGATGATCGGCCTGCTCGAACTGGTCGCCGTGAACGGGGTCGTCGAGGAAGAAGGTGAAGTTCGAGAAGAGGTCGAGATCGTACCCGATGCCGTAGGCGGTGACTCTCGTCACCCCGGCCGCCGCTGTACGCTGCCACTCGAACGACGCACTGTAGCGGGATGAGCGGCCCCCGTCGCTCGGGTCGAGGCTCCCGAAGCGTCCAATCACGCCTTCCGAAACCGCGCGGGAGGGAATCTGATCGGTCGCGTGCCACTGGCCGTGATAGCCCATCGCCGTCAGCGTGAGGCCGCTCAGCGTGTCGCCACGGCTGTATCTGACGACGCCGTTCACCTTGCCGAATCCATCCGGGCGATCCCAGGGGCCGTCGTTGTGATCGACCTCGAGCGCCGCCAGCACCGTGGCGTCGCCGACCTTCGGCGAAGCGGCGAACAGCGCGCGACCGTAGGCATCCTGTCCGCCCGCGACTTGAACGATGGGCCGCTCGACCGCGTTGACGTAGTTGATGTTCGCCGCGCCGGCCGTCGCAAAATCGCCCTGGTCCGCGAAGTACGGTCCCTTGCTGAATTGCACGCCCGATACCAGCTCCGGGATGAGGAAGTTCAGATCCGAATAGCCGTGACCATGCGCGTGCGTCGGCAGGTTGACGGGCATGCCCGCGACAGTCGTCGCGAAGTCCGTGCCATGGTCGAGGTTGAACCCCCGGAGGTAGTACTGGTTGGCCTTGCCCTCGCCGCTGTGCTGGCTGATGACGACGCCGGGCACGGTCTCGAGCACCTCGCCGGTGCGACTCATGGGACGCGCTTCGAGCTGCTGGGGCGTGATCGCGCCCTGGCTCGATGATTGAGCGATGCCCACGAGATTCTCGGCAGGATTCTCGGCGTCTGCGAGATTGGCGAAAGTGCGGCGTCCGGTCACGGTGACGTCGGCGTCAAGCGACAACGACAGCACGACGTCGATCGTCCGCGACGACGCGGCCGCCACGTCGACCGTCCGCCGCTGCTGGCTGAAGTTCACGAGCCGGAAGAGCAGTTCGTAGCGGCCGGCGGGCACGGCATCGAACCGATAGCGTCCGTCGGCATCGGTCGACGTCGTTCTGGTCGCGCCAGCCGACGACGCGTCGACGGTGACGCCCGGCAGGGCGCCGCCAGTCTGATCGGCCACCGTGCCCGCGATGACGCCGAGCAGCGGGGCCGCCTGGGCGTGTCCGAAGGCCGGCGACAGCGCCGTGGCCGTCACGACGAGGATCCCGGGAAGCCACCATCGCGTCATGTCAGCGACGGAAGTCTAGAGTCGACTCCCGCGGGGGCGCGTGCGGTGTGTTGTCGCAGCGGCTGCGGCATGTTGTCGCACAGCCTCCTCGCCCGGGAAGATTGGATACACTGAGGGCCATGTCCCCCGCGGACGAGTCGCCCTCCGCCTGGTATCTGGGCTTCACGCCGGTCTCGACACAGGCGTGGCTCGCGCGCCTGCGGTGGACGACGGCCGGGATACAGGCCGCCGTCCTGGCGCTCGTCTTCCTGCTGCCGGGGCTCGACCTGCCGCTCGATCACCTCGCGCCGTTCATCGCGGCTGCCGCCGTCTCCAACACGGTGGTCGCGTGGTGGATGTCGCGCGGGGCCGTGCCGCGCGTTGGCGCGGCGATCGCGCTCGCCGTCGACATGATGCTGTTGACGGGCTTGCTCGAGATCACCGGCGGGCCTCTCAATCCGTTCGCCGTGATCTATGCCGTGGAGGTCGGCCTCTCGGCAGTCACGCTCGGCGTGTGGTGGACGTCGGCGCTCGGTGCATTTGCCGCCGCGTGCTTCGGCGTCCTCACGTACTGGCACCTGCACGAGCTGACCCCGTTCCACCATCGACTGAACGACCTGCCCACGCACCTCTTCACGCTCTGGGTGGCGGCCGCGATCAGCGCCGAGCTCCTCGCGCACTTCGCGGCACAGGCCTCGGCCGCGGTTGCCCGACGGGAGGGCGAACTGCAGGCCATGCGTCTGCAGGCCGCCCGGACCGAGCGGCTCGTGGCGCTGACCACGCTGGCGGCGGGGGCGGCTCACGAGCTGTCGACCCCGCTGGCGACCATCGCCGTCGCGTCGCGCGAGCTGGAACGAGCAGCTGGCGCGACGGCGGGCGGCGACCGCCTGGCCGACGATGCGAGGCTGATCCGGCAGGAAGTGGAGCGCTGCCAGGCGATCCTCGATCAGATGAGCGGCCGCGCCGGAGGCATCGCGGCGGATCGTCAGGAAGCGGTGAACGTCGCCGGCCTGATCGACGACCTGCGCAGCCGGCTGACCGATGATCAGGCCGATCGGCTGCGCGTGCAGCTGCCGTCGTCGCTCTCGCCGCTGACGCTGCCGCGGGCAGGTCTCAACCAGGTGCTCGCCTCGCTCGTCAAGAACGCCTTCGACGCGAGCGCCGCCGAGGCCACCGTACTGCTGGAAGTGAGCGACCGGGAGGGCTCGCTGCGTGTCGCCGTGCACGATCAGGGGGCCGGCATGTCGCCCGAGACGCTCAGCCGCGCCGGCGAGCCGTTCTATACGACCAAGGAAGCGGGACGAGGCCTCGGGCTCGGCTTGTTTCTCGCGCGCATCTTCGCGGAACGGCTCGGCGGCACGCTGACGCTCGAGAGCGGCGGCGGCACGACGGCGGTGCTCGAGCTGCCGCGCCAATCGCTGCCGACCGAGGCGGCATGAACGAGTCGGGCGACGGCCGCACGCTGCTCGTCGTGGACGACGATCGGTCCTTCCGCACGCGTCTGGTGCGGGCCTTCCGCGAGCGGGGCTTCGATGCCAGCGGCGCCGCGGACTACGGCGAAGCCATGGCCGCGGCGACGGCCGACAGCCCGGAACTCGCCCTCGTCGATCTGCGGCTGCCGGGCCGATCGGGCCTGGACCTGCTGCGCGCGCTGAAGGCGCTCGACGAGACGACCAACGTCGTGGTGCTGACCGGCTACGGCAGCATCGCCACCGCGCTCGAGAGCGTCAAGCTCGGCGCCACGACGTATCTGACCAAGCCGGTCGATTCCGATCAGATTCTGGCGGCGTTCGACGGCGCGAACCCGTCGCGGCCGACCGGCCCGGTGCCGTCGCTGGCTCGGGTCGAATGGGAGCACATTCAGCGGGTGCTGGCCGACTGCGGAGGCAACATCTCGCAGGCGGCCCGGCTGCTGGGCATCCACCGACGCTCGCTGCAACGCAAGCTCGCCAAGTACCCGGTGCCGGAGCCGAGGGGCTAGCTACGCCGCGCGGGCCTGGGTTCCCTCGCGCGCCCGCGCCAGGCCGATGGCTGCGAGCGCCCGGAAGTACCAGTAGCCGGGATCGAGCTCGCCTTTCGCCATCGCAAACCGCGGCGAATTCTGGATGTGGTGATGATTGTTGTGGAGGCTCTCGCCGCAGGTGAGGAGCGACCAGTAGCGCCCTGGCAGGTTGCGCGACTCGTCCGGCGTGGAAAAGTTGCGATAGCCCCACCAGTGGCCCAGGCCGTTGATGACTCCGGCGGCGAAGAACGGAATCCACGCCATCTCGAGCAGCCACATCGCCGCACCCCACGTGCCGAAGAGCCACAGATTGGTCACGAGGGTGACGACCGGCCCGAGGATGCTGACGTTCGCGTACACGTATCGCTCCAGCACGTCG
Organism: uncultured Acidobacteriota bacterium; assembly: GCA_963837345.1. GTDB lineage: Bacteria > Acidobacteriota > Vicinamibacteria > Vicinamibacterales > CAVVIG01 > CAWIMX01. Next base: position 280,307 of record CAWIMX010000002.1, on the reverse strand, counting down.
TCGGGCGTGCCCTTCCCGTACTGCTCGATGATGGCGGCGTTGTGCGCCGCGGAATGATAGAGGGAGGTGCCGAACAGGACCACCCGCCAGATGCCGTAGACGATCGGACTGTGGGGATCGTCGGGGCCGTCCACATTCGCGTGGTGACATCGGTGCACCGAGACCCATTCGCGGGTCGGCATCGACGTGCGCACCCACAGCCAGAAGCGCATGAAATGCGCGACCGGCGGGCTGAACGTGATCGAACCGTGCGTCTGGCTGCGATGCAGATACAACGTGACGCATGCCGTCGTGATGTGAGTATCGATGAACGCGATCAGCAGATACGCCCAGACCGGCAGATCGGACCAGATGGCGTGGGCGTTGATCCACAGCGGGAAGTTGAGGAGCGCCTGTGCGACCGGCACGTTACACGCCCACCGCGGGCGACGTGCGCGTGCCCAGCTCACGATCCAGATCGAGGAGGGAGCCGGGGTCGCTGCCGACCATCCGGAGCTTCGCCGCCCATTCCCGCGCGGTCTTCTCTTCCTCTACCTGCTCCACGATGAACCACTGGAGCTCCGCCATCTCGGCAAACGACTTCGAATTGAACGCCAGCTCGTAGAGCGTGTTGATCTCGCCGCTCACCCGCTCCTCGTGCTTGAGCGCCGCCTCGAAGACCTCGCCGAGGGATCCATAGGTGGCCGCCGGCTGGTCGATCTTCGTCAGTTCGACGACGCCGTTGCGGGCGAGCACGAAGTCGAACAGCTTCATGCCGTGCTGGTACTCCTCGAGGGCCTGCTGCTTGAGCCACTGCGAGGCGCCGCTGAATTTCTCGCGCTCGCAGAACGCGGCCATCGCCAGATATGTGTACCACGCACTGAGCTCGGAATTGATCTGCTTGTTGATCGCGCGTAACACGTCCGCATGCATCGATCTCGATCTCCTTCGTTCACCTACGCCGCCTGCGATCGCTGTCGCGGCGCCGCCCGCCGCCAGGCCGCCCGGCGTCGCAAAGCCAGGATGAGCCCGGTCCAGACCCAGCACCACGCCGCCCGCACACACCGATCCGGCCACCAGCTGGCCGACTGGCCCGCCCAGCTCGCGGTGTGGGTGAACCGGATCCAGCCGCGCAGTTGTTGACCGGGAGTGGAGCCCGAGTAGGGATGCCACTCGAGCACGTCGCCGGCGACCGAATCGAGCGTGAGCGTGGACCGCGCAAAGGCGTTCCAGTTGGCCGCGTCCCTCAACGTGATCGACACGGCCCCGCCGGGCGTCGGCCCCGTTCGCATGGCCATCGTGCCCCACGTGGGCAACTGGTCAGCGCGCGCGGCGACGAGCCGGTCCCAGTCGATCGGGATATCGGCTCGAGCGCTCCCGGCCGCCACTCGCGCCGCCGCGCGACCGGGGGAGCCACTCGCGGACCCGAAGGCCCCCCGGATCGGCACCGGACTGCCCGTAACACGGTACACGAGATTGTTGGCCCAGGCATAAGACATTACGACCCCTGTCCCGGCCGACCGAATCGCGTCCACCGTCGGCTCCGGGGCACAGAGACAGCCCGCTGACGGCCGGCAGGAGAACGCCGAATTTCGCCAGTGCATCCAGAAGGCGACCTACAGCTCGGCCCAGCGCCGCAGCAGGTTGTGGTACACACCCGTGAGCTGCAGGCTCGACGGATGATCGGGGGCGTCCTGGTTCACGCGCTGGATGGCCGCATCCAGATCGAACAGCAGCGTCCGCTCGCCATCGTCGCGCACCAGGCTCTGGATCCAGAAGAACGCGCAGATGCGGGCCCCGCGCGTGACCGGACGGACGTGATGGAGGCTGGTGGCGGGATACAGCACGAGGTGTCCCGCCGGCAGCTTCACCGCGTGCACGCCGTAGGTGTCTTCCACCACCAGCTCGCCGCCGTCGTAGTCGGGCGGGTCCGAGAAGAAGAGCGTGGCCGACAGATCGGTGCGGACACGGTGCGGCGTGCCCGGCACGGTGCGGACCGAGTTGTCCACGTGGCTGCCGAAGGCGTCGCCGCCTTCGTAGCGATTGAACAGCGGCGGAAACACGCGCAGCGGAAGCGCGGCCGAGAGGAAGAGCGGATTGCGCTCGAGCGATCCGACGATCAGGTCGCCGATCTCACGCGCCGCCGGATGGTCGTCGGGCAGCTGGCGGTTGCGCTTCACGCGCGCCGACTGATGGCCGGCCGTGATGCGCCCGTCCACCCATCCGGCGCGGTCGAGACGTTCGCGGGCATTCCGCACAAGGTCGGCGGTCAGGACGTCCGGAATCTGGAGCAGCATGGGGCGCCGTTCTCAGTCGAAGCGCACGTCGCTCGTGACGAGCAGCGTGCGAGCCGGTCCGGGGATGAAGTGGCCGCCGCTCGTGCGATCGACGTAGTTGGCGTCGGTCAGGTTGTTCACGTTGACGCGCAGGGTGAGATGGGTGTTCACGTCGTAGGCAGCCGTGCCGTTGCCGAGCCAGTAGCCAGGGACCCGCCGGGCGTTGGCCGCGTCGCGGAACACGGTGTCCATGAACTGCGCGCCGCCGCCCAGGTGCACGCGACCCGCGTCCACGGTCGTCCACAGGCTGAGCGTGTTGCGCGGCGTCAGGGCCAGCGCGTTGTCGATCTCTTCGGCATCGTTGGACGCGGCGATGCCGCTTCGCATGTGCGCGTACGTGGCGAAGCCGCTCCAATGGCGGGTGATGGACCCGGATGCCGACACCTCCACGCCCTCCACGGTCTGGCGGCCGTCGAGCACCGTCGGGGGATCGCCAGGGTCGAGCCCGGGCGTCCGCGCGTTCGTCTTGTCGGTTCGGAACACGGCCGCCGACGCCAGGAGGCCGCCGTCGAAGGTCCACTTCAGCCCCGCCTCGAGCGACCGCGTTCGCTCGGGGGGCGTCTCGACCGTGGTGTCGCGCAGCGCGAGGCCCTCGGCCGACGGGTTGAACGCGGTCGACAGGCCGACGTAGAGGCTCCCGGACGGGCGCGGCTTGAACACGAGCCCGCCGCGCGTGCTCACCATGTGGTCCGCGCGGCCGAGCGGCGAGACGTCGCCGCCTGCCGCGACCGACGCGTCGTTCACCTCGAAGCGGTCGAACCGCAGTCCACCGGTGACATCCCAGCGGGAGCCGATGGCCACGGTGTCGAACGCGTAGGCGGCGGCCGAGATTGCCGTCGCGTCGGTGTACGCACCCGTGCGGACCATTCGGCCCGTGTAGGCATCGTCGGGGGTCGGGTGGTACAGATCGGTATCGGGCGAGGCCGGCGAATCGGGACCGACCTCGGCGCGGGCGTAGTTGGTCGACGCCTCGCGCGAGACGTCGACGCCGGCCGCCAGCGTATGCGCGAGTGGGCCCGTCGTCGTGCGCCCGCCCACGGTCGTCTGGCTGGCGACGATCGCGTCGACCTGGTCGCGCGATTTCACGTCGGTGCGTCGGATGTCGGTGCCCGTCGTGCTGGCGAAGCGCGGCGGAGTGACGACGGAGTCGCGCCGGGTCCGGCCGGCGCGCGCGAGGCTGCGAAGGCTGACGCCGCCCGCGAAGTCGTGCTCGAACGCCGCCGTGCCGAGATCGTTGTTCACGCGCTCGAAATCGCGCGCCGTCAGACCGTAGAAGTTGCGGCGATCGACGGGCGCGGCCTGGTTGGCCAGGTCGGCCAGCGGGATGGTGCCGGCGGGCACCCACGGCAGGCCGTAGTCGGGCACGTTGTCCTGGCCCAGATGGAAGTATCCGAGCGTGAGCCGCGTGGGGCTGCCGAGACCGAACTCGATGGCGGGCGCGGCGCCCCAACTGCGGTTGTGCGCGACGTCCCGGCCGGCAACGCCTCCGTCGGTCACCATGGCGTTCAGCCGCACCGCCGCGCCGGGAAAGGCCGCCACCGGCCGATTCAGGTCGACCGTACTGCGCACGAAGCCGGCGCTCCCGCCTTCGACCGACGCGGCGAAGGCCCGATCGAGATGCGGGCTCTTGCTCACCAGGTTGACGGATCCGCCCGTGGACCCGCGGCCCGCAATGGCGGACGACGGTCCCTTGGCCACTTCGATCTGCTCCAGATTGAACGTGTCGCGGGCGTATCCGCCCGTGTCGCGCCCGCCGTCGATGAACATGTCGGTGCGCGCGCTGAAGCCGCGGATGGTGAGCTGATCGCCGGCGGGCGTGCCGCCCTCCCCCGCCTGGAACGTGATCCCGGAGACATTGCGCAAGGCGTCGCGGAGCGTGGTCGCGCCCTGCTCGTCGAGAAGGTCGGCGGGAACGACGGTGATCGTCTGCGGCTGCTCGGTGAGCGGCGCGGTGTACTTCGGCGACTCGAGCCGCTGGTACGGCGCCGTCACGTCCACCGTGGCGCCCGCGCTCCGGAACCCGACGGCCGCGACCGACGGGGGCGTGAAGCGATACGACAGGCTCGTGCCTGCCAGGATCCGGGCGAGGGCGTCGGCGACGGTGAAGGTGCCGCGAACGCCGGGCGAGTAGATCATCGCGATCGCGTCGGCGGCCAGATCGAGGCGGATGCCGCTCGCCCGTTCGAAGGCCGGCACCACCTCGCCCAGCGACCCGGCCGGAATGTCGAAGGCGACGACGCGGCCGGCGCTGTCGGGGGCGGCAACCTGCCCCGCGGGCTGCAGCGGCGGACGCGCCCAGGCGGGCCCGGCCGGCGCCACGACGATGGCCGACGCGACGAACGCGCCGACGCGATGAAGTTCTCGAAGCTGCTTGCGGCGGGCCTTCCTGGTCATGGCCTCTCCTTGGATCGCGAGGGGCCCCGACGCGGCTCCGGGTAAAATGACAGGGCCGGACGCGTCATGCGCCACGCGCGTGATTCACGGGTCTCTCCGGACCTGCGTTCGGTCGCCCGCCGGGTGTGACAGCATCCGGCGGGTTCTTTGCGGACGCGAAAGAATTGAGACTAAGTCTCAATCTCAGCTTGAGCAGGATAAACCCGACCAATTTGGTCGGTCAAGAGGGAAGAGGCGGCGAAATGCCTTACGTGCGCAACGTCGCGTACAACGCCAGGCCCCGGTACGCCGCGGTGGCCACGGCGTCCGCGATGTACCCGGGCATCCCGCCGAGGCCAGCCCCGGAGAGCGCCTTGGGCACATCACCGGCCTTGGCCCCCTTCAGCCGGTCCAGCACGCCCGACTGCTCGACTTCGAGCGCCCAGGGCTTCGTCTCCACCGTCACCCGCGTGATCAGGACGCGCGTGATCGCCCCGTCCGATCCGATCGCCACACCCACTTCGATCGGCCCATGCTGCGTATCGACCTGCGGGAAGACGACGGTGCCGACCGTCGTCCCGGAGGCGTTTTCGCCGGAATAGAACTTCACCGCGTCGGTGTCGGGCGTGTAGTGTGCCCGAGCGATGATCTGCTGCAGTTGCGGCCGGCTGATCCGCACCGTCGTTGCCGTGTAATGCGCCGCATCCGGGACGGCCGTGCGAATGACGTCGGCCTGCGAGCGCAACGTCACCTGCGGCGTGATGTGCGCCTCGAGCGTCGTCATGGACCAGAGGGCCAGCGTCACGGCGCCGGACGTCCGGACGACTGTATGGAATGTCATGCTCTGTCCTCCTTATTCGTGCGGGCCGCCGCCAGCTCGCGGAACGCGCCGGCAGCCACGACGAGATAGACGGCCGCCATCGTCCACCCGGAGAGAATGGTCAGCCACGAAAAGACCGGCAGCCCGGCTTTCACGAGCCACTGCCCCGCAAAATCACAGAGGCCGGCGAGAAACGCCGCCGCGATCACCGTGTCGCGCCAGGGCGGCCGCCACGGCAGCCCGAAGACGATCAACGATTCCAAGGCCGCGACGATGGCATAGAGGAGGATGTGGACGTGCGAATCCTGAATCAGCAGATTCGTATCCACCGTGTGGGCCTCTTCGCCCATCGTCGAGAGATCGAGCGTCTCGCTCTCGACCGTGCCCGTGGCCGGAAGCGAGGCGGCATCCACCGGGCCCGACGGGGCGTAGGTCGCGGCCACGCGATCCGGCGTGAGACCCGCCCAGGTGCGGACCATCAGGAAGGCGAACACGTAGGCGCACCCGAGGACGATCAGGAACAGCGCCACGGCCAGCCGCACGGACCGATCCGCCTGCCGCAGACGGTAGAGCCCCATCAGAACGTCGTCACCAGCTGGGCGACGTAGTTGACCGTCCAGGGCGCGTCGCCCGACGCGGTCTCGAACGCGTCGACGCTGGAATGGTCGAACCGGATCTCGCCTCTGATCTGGAAGCGGGGAATCCGGAATGTCGTGTGCTCGACGGTCGCGAAAATGCCCTCGCCCCCTACGCCGATGAAGTAGACGGGCGCGATCGTGAACGACGTGAGTGTTTGCGCCACGCCGGTGCGGGCGCCGTCCCGATCGTTGAACGTCTCGACGCGGCCGGTCGTGCCGAAGTTCCGCCCGAGGCGGCGGAACACGGTCGCTGTCGCGCCGTACCAGCGTGTCGCCTCTTCTTCGTCGGTCGCCCGATCGCCGCCGGCGTTGAGCTCGCCGCCGATGATCCAGAGGTCGGTCGGCTGCACGGCATAGTCCGCGCTCACCAGGTAGCGATCGCGCGTGTCGCCCTGCTCGCCTTCCGGACCCCAGAGCGCGCCCACGCCGAAGCTCGTGCGCTCGGACGGCCGGACGCCGAGGCGCCCACCGACCGTCTTGCCGTGGTTCGGCTCCAGGTCGGACTGCCAGCCGTTGGCAACCCAACCCGCGGCATCCACGTACCGACCCGCCCAGCGGCCGATCGCGCCCACCATTTTCGGCGGCCTCGCCAGCTCGAAGTTGAGGCTCGTCGTCGCCTGCAGGTTGAGCGGTTCGTCGTCGCGCTCGAAGCCGAGCGGCGTATCGAACTTCCCGACCGCCAGGCTGAACGCCGACCAGGACGGCGGCGTGAAATTGATGATCAGGTTGTCGATTTCGATTTCCGTCGTGGCCTCGTCTGCCGGCGCATCGCCTTCCTCGCCGGAGGAGACGGCCGTCGTCAATTGCCCGAACACCCAGGTGTGCTCGCTCAGCTCGCGAAACACGGAGACGGCGAGCTTGCCGGCATTGAAGCTGTTGTCATCGGTCCGGCCGTTGGCCCGCGCATCGGCCACGCCGAATCCGGTGATGAGCAGGGGCGACACGCTCTCGCCGGTCAGCTGCTCCAGCGAGTCGCCGCCCTGCGCGCGAGCGGACGGGGCGACGGCGAACGCGCAGGCGAACGCACATAAAGACACGAACGATCGACGCATGGATCTCTCCCTTCACGCAGTTCGGCAAGTCGGACGATTCCGGCACCGAAGCCGGGCGGCGGCATTACGAAAGGCGCGGAGGGGGCGCGTCGGTGGGCAGGGAGACGGTTTCGCGCTGGAAGCGCGTGGAGACCATCGTCTGTGCGCTGCGACTCGGGACCTGGCTGAACACCTGGGGCGGCAGGGTACTGGCGGTGTGCATCATCTTCACGACGACGCTGTGCGAGCCCGAACTGCCGTCGTGCAGCTGACACATCGCCGGCGCATCGGTGGCGGCAGACGCGGAGGCGGCCCGGTGCATCGGACAGTTGAGCCGGGCGCAGAGGGCCGCGCAGGTCTCGGCGATCGGCGAGCCCTCCGGGCGCCCGGCCGCGCACATGCCGGAGGAGAGCGGCGCGCACACGCCGATCGCCAGGACGAGAACACCCGGGACCACGCGCGTCGGCCACGCCTCGAATCGCCGCATCCTTCCCATGATTCCGCAGTTCCTCGCCATCGTCAAACGACGCGTCACGGATGAGCCGTTTCCGTGAGCAGGCTGGTCAGGAGCACGATCACCACCGCCAGAGCGACTTCGAGCGGCACGAAGCCATCGGCGCCAGACGTCGCGATCGCCTCGCTGCGGGCGCGGGCGCGTTCGCGACGGTAGCGCTGCCAGTTCACGAACCCGCAGGCAGCGGCCGCCGTCACGAGCGCGATCTTCATCGCCAGCAAGCGCCCGTACGACGTCGTCCATAACGCCGGGAGCGAGCCCAGATACAGCCAGGCTGCCGCGAGGCCGCTCGGCGCGACGACCGCCGCACCGCTCAGCGCGAGCGGCGAAAAGGCCCGCAGCAGCGCCTGGCGATCCGCCGCAGAGACGGGCACGAGCACCAGGACGCCAAGCGTGCCGAGCCACAGCCCGCCGCCCAGCACATGCGCCGTGTGCAGCGCGACCCGCCACGGCGCACCCGCGGCGTGGCCGAGCAGCGGGAGCGCCACCATCGCCCCCGCGACCGCGATCGAGGTGACCACCCAGCCGGCTCGCCGGCCCCTCCTCATCGCCCATGCCGAACCCGCCGCTGCCGCAGATGCCAGGAGCTGCCATCGCCAGCTCCGACCCCAGCGGCTGTCGATCGCGATGATCCGCAGCTGGGACCACTCGAACATCGCGCCCCACCCGAAGGCGGCAGCGGTGTGCAGCCACAGTCGCGCCGTGACGGCCGCGAACAGACAGACGGCGGCGCGGCGCAGGAGACGCCGCAGCGCGCCGCTCAGGCGATCGGTGCCGCCCGCGTCGAGACCGCGCACGCGCGGCAACAACCACCAGTGTGCGGCGCAGGCCCCGAGGGCCAGGAGAAGCGCGGCGTAGACGCCCACCTTCCCCGCCGCTTCGACGGCACGCGTCGCGCCCTCACTCACCCGACCTGCCCGGCGCGCCTGACCTGCCCGACCGGTGTCTCACTCCCCGTGAACCATGAACGAGATCTCGCCCTTCTGCACGTGCCCGTCGTCGCCCGCGGTCTGCCAGGCGATCTTGTAGTTGCCCGGGGCCAGCTTGCCGGGGATCATCGCCATGATCGACTTGTCGTCCATCGCGTGGACCGGGCCGAGCTCCACTTTCCCCGAGGGGCCGGTCACCTCGATCTTGCTCACCGCGGCGTCGGGCGTCTCGCTGAACCAGAGCTGCACGTGCGGCGGCGGCGCGGTCAGCATCGCCCCTTCCTTGGGCTCGCTCTTTTCGAGCGCGGCGTGCGCCAGCACGAGCGGCGCCGCGGCCAGCGCCAGGAGAAAGAACGCGGCGAGGAACTTCGTCAGTCTCGAGGTCATGTGCGTGCTCCTTTGGAAAGATTCCGTACCGAAACTACCTGCCCACGGTTCGAACGACGATCGACCCGCCATCGGAGGGATCGGCCCACGCGGCCACCCATGAGCCGTCCACCTCGGTCACGACAGGATAGCGCCCGAGCGGCCCCTCCGGCATGTCGCGGCGCGAAAAGGCATTCGCGGCGCTCCCGCGAGTCGCCATGGCCACGCGCCGCTTCCCGTCCGTCAGTTCGTCCCACGCCAGCCCGAGCGTTCCGTCGGGAGCGATCGCCAACTGCGGATGGTTCGGCGAGCCCAGCGTCGGGATCCGCTCGCGCGGCGAGAACGAGCGACCGTCGGCCGACGACGCGTAAAACAGCGCCTTGGCCGGCTCGCCTGCTTCTGCCGCCACGACGGTGGGCCAGACGATGTGCACGATGCCGGTCGCGCCGACGACCATCGAAGGTCCGTCTTCCGGACATCCGTTCAGCTCCCAGCGGTCTTCACTCACCCGCGCGGGCTCGCTGAACGTGCGCCCCCCGTCGCGCGACGCGGCGAAGGCGATGTCTCGGATGTTCCCCGGGTAGACCTGGCGCCAGGCCGCGTACAGAGATCCGTCCGGGCCGCGCGCGATCGTCGTCTTGCAGCAGTAGCAGACGCCCCGCGTCACGGTGCGCTCGATCGGCGACGCCTCCGGCCCGAACGCGGCGAAGAGGAGCTGCGACCGTTCGGCCATCGCTGCGCCGTCCGGCGTGGCGTGCACCGCCGGGTCGGCCTGCCGATCCGCTCCCGTGACGGCGGCAGACGCCGCCATGTCCCGATGGTCGAGCCAGACGAGCGCGGCGCGGCCGTCGGCGTCCAGCGACGACATGGCGTGCCATCCGCGGTTCCCCGGAGCCTCCGGAAGACTCACGGCCTGGGAGGCGGCGAACGTCTTTCCACCGTCCGACGATCGCGCGGCGCGGACCGTCGTGCCGTCGACGGTCGAGAGCCAGGAGACGACGATGTCGGCGTTCGACTCCCCCCGACGCCGAACCGCGATCCGAGGCGGCGTCTCCGGGTTGACCTTGGCGGTGCCGGGCTCGGCGTTCACGCGAGCCGGCGCGGAAAAGGACGCCCCGCGGTCTGTCGAAACCGAGGCGAAAATGTCGGTCGCTCCGCTCTGATCGGCCGCAGACCAGGTGAGCGCGACCCAGGGATCGTCAGAGGCGATCGACGGGGTGGCATTCGTGCGGCCCGCCACGCCGATCGCCACGGGTCCCGACTCATGCGTCGCGACAGGTGAGGGCCCGCCCGCGCACGCGCCGGCGAGCGCCGCCGCAAGCAGCGTCCCCGCGAGGCGGTTCCCGTTGGTCGAAACGTTCATCGTGCCACCCCCTGAAGGTGCCCGGATCAGGCGGAGCCTGCGTGGCAGGGATACCGCTCGAAGAGGCGGCAGGAACGCGCTGTCACGCCAAGTCGCTGCCGCGCAGGCGCCGCCGCGCGGCGTCGCCGAGATTCGTGTCGAGTGAGACGTCGAGCGAGCGAGCGTTCAGCTGCGCGGGGGCGGAGAGTCGGGCCGCGAGGCTCGAAGGGTCGTGGTCGCCTCGACGACGGCGATCGATCGAAGGCGCCTGACGACGGCGAGCACCGGGCGAGTGGCAGGCGGCGCCGCGAGGCCGGCGGCCAGCGCCAGCAACGAGGCATCGTGCGTCGGACAGGCACTGCGCATGTGGCAGGCCTGCCCGCCCGTCTCGGCGTGCGAGTGCATCGGGCACGTCTGGCCCGGCTCGAGGTTCCGGCAGCATGCGGGCAGCTCGGCCTCTTCGGCGAGGCAGGCCGAACACACCACAACCTGCGTGGCGGAAATCGCGGCCGCCTGACACAGCAGCCAACCCATGGTCAGCCAGACGATATGACGCCTGAGTCGGCGCATTGCAGACTCAGGCTAGCACAACGACAGCACCGACACGTGTCATCGTTTGTCCACCCCAGAATCAGAACGCATATTCCGCGCCCACGTAGCCGCTCCGCCCCCGCTCCAGAATCCGTTCGCCGGTGAAGGGATTGAGCGAGTTCAAGTGCTCGGCATAGGCCGTGTCGGTGAGGTTCTCGAGCCCGGCTCGGATCGTGAGACCGTGCGGCAGCTCGAGGCCGCCGCGCACATCCAGCGTGACCCACCCGTCGGTGGGCCGCTCCATGCGGGCGACCGCCACCCGATTCTGTGCGGCCGTGGCCGTGACGCCTGCTTCAACCCAGCGGCCCTGGTCGGCCGAATGCACTTCCACCGCGTACCGCTGCTGGAACGGCGCGATGCCGAACGCCGGCTCGTCGAACGTGGTGTCTTCCGCCCACAGGTAGCTCCAGTTCGCCCGGACGCTCGCATACGTGCCCGCCGCCGACGTGGTCGAGGCCTCGAAGCCGGTGAACTTCGCCTGGTCGCCGTTGATGTAGCGGTACACGACGGGCGGACTGAGCGGCAGTCGCTTCGGCACCGTCGGATCGGGCATCACGGTGATGTAGTTGTCGATGGTCCGATAGAACACGTCGCCTCGCACGATCGTTCGCGGCAGCTGGACGACGGACCCCGCGTTGAACTCGAGGCTCTGTTCCGCCGTCAGTTGGGGATTGCCGAGAAACTCGGCGGCCATCTGAAACTGCGCGGCCGGAAAACGATCCGAGTACCGCTCGAGCGTGTCGGGCGCACGGACGGCGCGTCCCATGCCGAGCGTCAACGTCCAGCGGGGATCCACGACCATGCTCGCATTGACGGCGGCGCTGACCGCGGACTGCGAATAGTCGAGCGATCCTTCCGTGTTCGCACGGAAGAAATCCGACACCTCTCCCGCGGATGCGCGGAAGGTGTCGACGCGGAGCGTACCGCCGACACGCGTTGTCCCCCGCTGATAAACGAGCTGTCCGTAGCCGCCGCCATTGGTCAGCTTCGCATCCGGCCAGACGATGTCGTCGAATACCAAGGCGCCCGTGTCCCGCCGGTAGATGGACCGGGTCGCGTCCTGCGCCAGCCGGTAGACGTCGGCGCCGAACTTCCCTTCCCAGCGGCCGCGGCTCCAGGCCACGTATCCGCTCCCCCCCGTCGTGAACGACGTGGTGGGCAGATCGATCCGCAGCCCGAAGGGAGGAATGCGTCCGGCCATCGGCTGGGCGGTCGGCTTCTCGTCGTTGTTCATCCGGTGATGCTTCCGGTTCGAGTACACCTGGCCGAAGACCTCGGTGATCGGCGACCCGATCGGTCGCCAACTCACTTCTCCTGAATGCGAGGGCGTGCGGAAGTAGCTGGCGTCCAGAATGCGGCCCGGGTAGTCGAGACCCTCCTGATTCTGATAGCCGCCGTCGTACTCGAGGCGCAGATTGGCCTTCGGCTGAACGCCGAGATCCCAGCGCGTATCGGTACGACTGATAGTCGCCGGGCACCGTCGCGCCCGTCCCATCCGTGTAGTCGTGCCCGACCTGCGTGTTGTGGAACACCGTGAACCGGACCCGGTTCGTGGCGGCCCAGACGCCGCCGAAGCCGTCGGGCGCGGTGCCGTTGCCGGCGAAGTTGAACGACCCGCGGCCATGCATCTGCAGACGCCTGCCCGAGAACGCCGGGCGAAACGTCTGCGCGCGCAGCGAGCTGAGCGTACCGCTGCCCTGCGTGAGCGCGTAAGGTCCCTTCACCACTTCGATCGACTGCAGCATGTGCGGGCTCACATGGCTGATTTCCGAGTCCATGCGCGCGGGACCGGCCGCGAACGTGCGCGTGCCATCCACGAAGACACCCATCTGCGCCTCGTAGAGCCCCCGCACGGTCGGCTCGAGGTTGATCGAGCCGCGCCTGACGGCGCCCACCCCCGGCTCATTGCGCAGGTAACCGGCCACATCCTGTGCGGCGGTCCGCTCGAGCTGTTGACCCGGGACGATGGTTTCCAGTGAGACCTCGGGCATCTGCGCCGTCACGACCACCTGCTGCTCGAATTTCCCGATGGACAAGGCGATCTGCAAGCCCGATCGCGACTGCGAGAGGTCGACCGCTTCTTCCTTGGGCTGAAACCCCTGCAGCCGGGCCGTCACCGTGTATTGCCCCGACGGCAGACCATCGAATTCAAAGGCGCCTTCCGCGCCCGTAACCGTCGAGCCGGCCAGCGTGCGTGCCGGCATGGCATAGACGTTCACGGTGGCGCCTGGCAATGCCAGGCCCTGCGGATCGGACACGGTGCCCGACAACGCGGAGGCCTCCTGGGCGGCGGCTCGGGTCCCGCTCCACATCGCCGCCAAGAGGACGCACAGCACGACTCGACAGGTCTTCACAAACAGCTTGTGATTGAACATGGATGAACACACCTCCTTACGGCCGCACCGTCCGGCCAAACAACACAGCGCGCGTGACGACGCGCTATGCGCGGGGAGGATGTGGTTCGGGACGGACCGTGGGCGCAAGCGGTGCCAGCGCGCGCGACAGCGGCCGCGTGTCTACTGGACTCATGGCCGACAGCGACAGCGCCGCTCGCGGAAGTCCGAACGCCGTCGTCAGCGACAACAGGGCCGTATCGGGCGCCGGGCAGTAGCCGGCGAGGTGGCAGGCGTGTTCGACCTGTCCGTCAACGTGCCCGTGCATGGGACAGGTCTGGCCTGGCTTGAGATTCCGACAGCACGTCGGCAGATTCGACGCCTCGCCTGCCATCGCAAAATCGCACGCGGCGAGGGGGGTGGCCGAGATCGCCGCCAACTGGCAGGCGAGCCAGGCCATGGTGAAGAGTGCGACGTGACGCCTGAACGTGCGCACGACGTTCAGGCTATCACGCCGCACCGGGTCAGGATGTCTCAGGTTGTGACATCGGTCCGGCGCCGCCGCTCATCAGAACGAGACGCCGACCTCGACCTTGTACGCACGCGGCGTGACGAAGTGCGTGCCGCTGAACGTAGACAGGAAGTTATAGAGCGCGATCTTGTTCGTCAGATTCACCACGCTGAACTGCAGCTTCACCCTGGCTTTGTCGGTGTGGATGAGATTGTCCACGCCCAGACCAAGGTCGAACAGATGACGCGGCGCGATCCGCGGCGGGTTCGTCAAGTCGTTCTCTGCGCCGTCGGCCGGAATCACCAGGCGCGTGGCGCCACGATCCGAGGCCGAGCATTCGGTGAGGGGCGCATCGAGCGTGGCGACCGTCCCGCCGCAGAAGAGCCCGATCGCGGCCTGCTGATCGGCCGACAGCGACAACGCGGTCGCGTAGTCGGGCACCGAGCCGGCTACGAGCCCGGAATCGTAGCGCCACGAGAGCGCCGCCCAGGCGCCCAGCGCAGGCGCGAACGTGTACTGCAGGTTGGTCGTCTGCTGGAACTTCTGATCGTGATCGATGCGGAAGTCGCTCTCCGCCTCTTCCGTGAGGAGTCCGCCCGTGCCGGGCGGCGAGAAGATCGCCGCCGTGTGGCCGAAGATCGTGAACGCGCTGAAGCCTCGATGCTCCACGAGATTGATCCGGCCCGTGACGCCCGTGATCTTCGAGTGATCCCACGACACCGGGAAGAAGATCGGCGTGTCGAAGAGCGCGCCGAAATCGTACGCGTTGGTCGTGTGCTTGTGGAAGTAGCCGAAGTCGACCACCACCCAGCCGCCGAACGCCTGCTGGAAGCCCACCTCCGCCTGATCCCGGACTCCGGCCGGCAGCGGCTGGCCGCTGGCGCCGAACACCGCCGCGTCCGCGCTGCTCGTCAGCACCAGGTTTTCGTTGTACGGCGTCTCGAGCGTCCGGCCGTACGACGCCCGCAGGATCGTGCCGCTCGCGGGAATCGAGTAGGCCAGCCCCAGCCGCGGCTCGGCCGCCGACTTCTGCGACAAGCCGTCGTAGTGATCCGCACGCAGGCCCAGCTTCACCGTGACGTTTCCCGCCTGGATCTCGTCCTGCACGTAGAACGCCTGCTGTTTCACGGTGCCCTTGCCGGCAAAGTCGAACAGGCCGCCACCGCGCGACAGGTCGTAAGCCACCAGGCCCGGCACGAACTCCTCGTTGGGGAACAGGGCCGCGCCGTCGCACTGGCCATCGGAGACCAGGCTCGTGTTGTCGCTGGGGTTGCCGTCTGCGTCCACACAGGGGGCGTTCACCGTCGGGTCGGTCAGGCCCAGCGAGAATTGCTCGTCGAGCCGCGTCGCGTTGATCGTTCCCCCCACCTTCACGTTGTGGTGGCCACTCAACCACGAGAGATCCACCTTGGCCCCGAAATTGGTGAGGCGGCGATCCTGCGACACGGTCCCGGGCGTGTCCGAAAACGGATCGAGGCTCGGGGTGTAGGTCACATGGTCCCGGCGCACGTAGCCGTCGGCCGCCAGGAGCGTGCTCGAGTTGAGGACGCGCGTGTAGCCGGGGGCCACGTTCGTCGTGATGATCTTCTGATGCTGCGCCTGCCCGACCGCGTCCTGGTCGAATGTGTTGGGCACGTCGAACGACGACCGGCCGGCCTGCACGTTCAGATGCAGGGAGTCGGTCGCGTTCGGGCGCAGGTCGACCCGATCGAAGAAAGACTGGCTGTTGCCGCCCCCGTGGAGCGTCTCGAATTCGGGCGGATCGAGATAGCGATCGGTCTTGAGGCCGCTGAGGGAGACGAAGTTTCCGACGCTCTGTCCACCGGCTCCAAGATTGAGATCCGCGCCAGGGCTGCTGAATGATCCGTAGTGCGCGCCGAGGCTGCCGGTCGGCGTCGAATTGCCGAGGCCCGACTTGGTGATGATGCGCACGACCAGGCTGTCCTTGTCGCCGAACTCGGCCGGCGGCACACCCGTGATCACTTCCATCGACTCGACCGCGTCCTGGGACAGCTGATTCGAATACAGGCGGCTCTGCTGATCGGTGACCGGCTGGTTGTCGATCGAAAACTGCGTCTGGGCGTGGTCGCCAATCGGATGAAAGAAGCCGTTCGCGTCGGCCACCACGCCGGGCGACGCCAGCGTGATCACCTGATTGAGCCCGGACGACGATTCGAGCGGCAGCCTGGAGACCAGGCTCTGATCGATGTCGGTGTGAGCCGTCGGGTCGCGCTCGAGGAGATCGACCGCGTGACCGACGACCTCGACCGTGGTCGACGGCACCTCGACGCCGAGCGACAGGTCGAGATCGATCGGGACGGAGGTCCGCACCTCGACATCCCGTTCGAGCGGCTGAAACCCCTGGGCGGTCACTTCGAGGTGGTACGGGTTGGGCGGCAGGTTGCGGAAGGCGAACTGCCCCGTCGCGTCGGTTGCCATCTCCCGGCTGAACCCCGACACGGGATTGCTGATGCGGACCGTGACGGCGACCATCACGCCGCCGGTCGGATCCTTGACCGTGCCCTGCACCGTGCCGGCTCCGCCGAGCCCCTGCGCGTGCGCGACGCCCAGCCCCAGCAGGGCGACACCGACGACGGTGCACGCCGCCGTCAACCATCCATCGAACCGCCGCCAAGTCGCCATAGAGCCCCTTTGCTGTGAATGCAAACTCGGTGTGACCGCCATGTTGAGCCTCACGCTAGCAATGGGGCACGGGCCTGACGAGCGGAAGCCCACGAGCGGTCGGTTTATGACGATGAACATCCCTGAACCGGAGGCGGATGGACGGGTGGATTCGCGGATCTCCAGGCCTCCCCGCGCCCGCCCGGAGCCCTCCTCGTGCGACGGACGCGCCACTAGTCCCGCAAACGGGGCCATTCGTCGCGCGGGGACCGCTGTTCGTGAGTTCTTTCAGGATGTCGGGAACGGGCCGATATAAGGATGTGGCGCCATAGAATTGGGATCAGCCGTGGTCGCGACCGGGGCCCCCGCCCTGCTCCACATCGTCGGGTACCTGACTGGTGCAACGCTCTACGCGATGCTCCTGACGATGGTGGTGCGGACTCGCGGCCCGGCGTACCGGCTGACGGTCGGCACGGCCGTGCTTGGGCTGGCGTGGAACGTGGGCGAGCTCGGCACACAAGGGTTTGAACGGGCCGGCCTCGGGCGAGCCGGCGACTGGACCGCGGCGGTTTTGTACGGGGCGCTGGGTCTGCTGGCGGCGGTGGCCGTTCACTCCGCCGGTCGCGGCCAGGCCAAAGACGAGGGAGCGCCCCATCCGGGGCCCCGCCTCGTCGTGCTGGCCGGATATGCCTGCGCGACGGTGGCCGCCCTGATGCAACTCGCGGGAGCCGCCGGCAACCGCCCGCTGCCTTCTACGGCTGCACTGATGCTGGTCACCGTCGGGCTCGGCGTGCTGTCACCGATCCTGCTCGTGGCCACTCGACACCAAGACTCCGGGCGCCGGCCGTTGTGGATCGCGGGCCTGGGGTTCTTCGCCGTGTCGGCGCTCCATCTGGGCCGCTTTCACGGCGCTTCGGAGAGCTGGCCGACCGAGCTCCTCGGCCATCAGGCGTCGATCCCGCTGGCGTTCGCGATTCTCTACCAGGACTATCGCTTTGCGTTTGCCGATCTTTTTCTGAAGCGAGCCCTGACGTTACTGGTGCTCGTCACCGTGGTCTTCGTCGGTTGGTCCGCAATCGCCCCGTCGCTGGCGATCACGTCAGACGGCGCGGTCGTCGTCGCGGCGCTGCTCGGGATGTGGGTCGGCACGGCGCTCCTTTTTCCGATCATGCGCCGGATGGTCTCCGCCTTCGTTGATCGCGTCGTGCTGAAGCGTGCCAACTACGCCAGGCTCCTTGACGAAATGACGTCACTCCTGCAGCGGTGCGACTCGGAGGAGGCCGTTCTCAATGAGACCTGCAGCGCGCTGAGACCGGCGCTGGGCGCGGATGCGGTGACGTGGCGCACGGCGCCTGCGCCAGTCGTGTCGGGCCCGGACGAAATCGCCGTCGTCACGACTGAGGATCCCCAGCACCTGGTCGGCGTCGGCCGGATGGCCGGCGGACGGCGGCTGCTGTCCGACGACATCGTCGTGCTGGAGCGCATCGCGCTCCTGGCCGGGCGACGCATCGATGCGCTGCGGCTGAGCAACGAGCGGTACGAGCGTATGCTGCGCGAGC
The DNA here is from genome assembly GCA_963837345.1 of uncultured Acidobacteriota bacterium. Taxonomy (GTDB): domain Bacteria; phylum Acidobacteriota; class Vicinamibacteria; order Vicinamibacterales; family CAVVIG01; genus CAWIMX01. The sequence goes on along the minus strand of CAWIMX010000002.1, from coordinate 262,363 downwards.
GCGAGATCAGCACGCTCGCCGCCGAATCGGAACTGCGTGCGCTGCGTGCGCAGATCAATCCGCATTTCCTGTTCAATGCGCTCACGACACTCGGCTACCTGATTCAGAACGCTCCGGGGCGCGCGCTCGACACCCTCATGCGTCTCACCACGCTGCTCCGTTCCGTGTTGCGGTCCGAAGGCGAGTTCACGACACTCGGTCACGAGAAAGAGCTCATCGAGTGCTATCTCCAGATCGAGCGTGAGCGGTTCGAGGAGCGCCTCGACGCCCGGATCGACATCCCCGACTCGCTGTCGGGGCTCGCCATCCCGTCGCTCATCGTGCAGCCGCTCGTCGAAAACGCCATCAAGCACGGGATCGCTCGCGCCCGGGGTGGCGGCCGAGTCGTGGTCCGGGCAGCCGTGGAGGCGAATGGCGCCGCGTCATCCCTGCACATTCTGGTCAGCAATACCGGTGCGCCGTGGCACGGCCCGGTGTCGTCGCCGAGCTCGGGCATCGGACTGCAGAATGTCACGCGCCGTCTGCACTGTTACTACGGCGAGGCCGCCACGCTCACGCTGACGGGGACGGATACCGGCGAAACGATCGCCGAGCTCACACTGCCGATGAGCGAAGCGGGCGACGATCAGGCGCCCGCGATCCTCGAGCACGTGCCGCGATGATGTCGCCCCCGCTGACCCTCGTCGTGGCAGACGACGAGCGACCGGCCCGCACGTTCCTGACCAGTCTGCTCAAGACGTGCCCCGGCGTCGAACTGCTCGGCGAAGCCGTGTCGGGAGAGGAGGCGATCACCCTGATCGAAACGCGCCGGCCGCAACTGGCCCTCCTCGATCTCCAGATGCCCGAAATCGGGGGCCTCGATGTCGTGCGGCGGCTCGCGCCGGACGCGGTGCCCCTGGTGGCGTTCGTCACGGCCTTCGACGATCACGCAATCGAGGCGTTCGAGCTGAACGCGATCGACTATCTGTTGAAGCCGGTCCAGAAAGAACGCCTGCAGGCCACGATCGAGCGGGCCCGGGAGCGCGTCCAACGCAAGGAGCCCGTCGCCCTGCAGGCGGCCGCGATCGCCAATGCGAGTGTGGCATACGCCCGCGCGCTCAAGCGCCCGTACTCCGATCGCCTGCCGCTGCGCCAGCGCGACAAGGTGATCATCGTGCCGGTGCGATCGATCGCGTCGATCGTCGCCGAAGGCGAGCTGCTGCACGTCCGGACCCTTGCCAACGAGACTTATACGATTACGCACCGGCTGCACGCCCTCGAGGCGCGACTCGATCCGCGTCGGTTCATCAGGCTGAGCCGCGGCACGCTCGCGAACATCGAGATGATCGCGCAGATCAACCCGATGCCAGGGGGCACGTATGTCGCGGTGATGACGAACGGCCAGGAGCTGAGCGTGAGCCGGATTCAGTCGCGCGCTCTTCGAGAAACATTTCTCAAGCTGTAGGCTTCGGTCCTCGCCCGGCGCGTCGAATCCACTTGACACCGTTTGTCGCGGCGATCACACTTCTATGTTCGGGTCTTTCCCGTTCTGATTCCTGTATGGGCCAATGTCCCTCGTCGCCCTCTCCGAACTGCTCGGCGCGCCCGTGCGCGACGCCTCCGGCGCCGTCAGGGGACGGGTGCGCGAGATTGCCGTCGCCCCGCAGGACCACCCGACCCGCATCGCGTTCCTGATCGTCCACACGGCGACCGGCGACCGCGCGCTGCCCGCCAGCGCCGTCCGCGCCTGCGGCGCCAGCGTCCGCGCGGCGACCGATCTTCCCGCCTGGGCGCCGTACGCCCCGTCGGACGGCGCGTTGCTCCTCAAGCGCGATCTGCTCGACCAGCAGATCATCGACGTCCACGGCCGCAAGGTCGTGCGCGTCAACGACGTGGAGATCGATTCGACGCCCGTGAACAGCCATGTCGTCCTGAACGTGGTGTCGGTCGACGTCGGCACGCGCGGCGCCGTCCGGCGGCTCGCCCGGGGCCTCGTGCCGTCCTTCACGCTCCGCGCGCTGCTCGATCGCATTCCGCCCCGCGTCATTCCCTGGCAGTTCGTCGACCTGCTCGAGACCGATCCGGCGCGCCGCGTGAAGCTCAAGATCGCGTACCGCGGCCTCTCGGGCCTGCACCCCGCCGACATCGCCGACATCATCGAGGACCTGCCGCCGGCCGAGCGCGAAGCCGTGTTCGAGACGATCGACGAGGAGGTGGCGGCCGAGGCGCTCCAGGAGATCGACCCGCGCGTGCAGGTGTCGATCGTCGAGTCGCTCGACAGCGACCGGGCCGCCGAGATCGTCGGCGTGATGGATCCGGACGCCGCGGCCGACCTGCTGGCCGACCTGTCCGAAGACCGCACGGGGCAGATCCTGCGCGAGATGGAACCCGCGGAACGCGAGGAAGTCGCCCAACTCCTCGAGTTCCCCGAACACACGGCCGCGGGCCGGATGACGACCGAGTTCCTGTCCCTCGCCGACACCGCCAGCGTCGACGACGCGGTCGAGGCCCTGCGGGCGTTCGAGGGCGGCTACCTCACGGTGTCCACGATCTACCTGACCGGGTCGGGCAACCGCCTCAGCGGATCGGTCCCGCTCGTCAAGATCGCCACGTTCCCCGGCGCCACCCGGCTCGCCGCCCTGAGCGAACCGCCCGCCACCTGCGCGCCCGACACGCCGGAAAGCGAAGTGGCCGCGATCTTCGACAAATACAACCTGATCACGCTCGCCGTCGTCGACGCCGACGCGCGGCTCGCCGGCATCATCACGGCCGACGATGTGATCGGCATGCTGCGGAGGGACTGACCACATGGCGGTGCGGTCGCTCTTCCAGCAGTGGCGGACGCGGGTGCTCGTGGTGCTCGCGGTGGTCGGGCCGGGCTTCATCACGGCCAACGTGGACAACGATGCGGGCGGCATCGCCACCTACTCGGTGGCGGGCGCGCAGTTCGGCTACTCGCTCCTGTGGCTGATGATCCCGATCACCATCGCGCTCGTGATGGCCCAGGAGATGTCGTCGCGCATGGGGGCGGTCACGGGCAAGGGCCTGAGCGATCTCATCCGCGAGGAATTCGGCCTGCGGGTCACGTTCTGGCTGATGCTGGCGCTGTCGGTCACCAACTTCGGCAACGTCGTCGCCAACTTCGCGGGCGTGGCCACCAGCCTGGAGCTGTTCGGCATCTCGCGCTTCGTGGCCGTCCCGCTCGCGGCCGCCGCCGTCTGGGGGCTGGTGGTGCACGGCACGTACCGGAGCGTCGAAAAGATCTTCCTGTCGGCCTCGGCGTTCTACGTGGCCTATGTCGTGTCGGGCCTGCTGGCGCATCCCGACTGGCACGCCGCCGCGCTCTCCACGGTCACCCAGCCGCAGTCGCTGGGGTTCCGGAATCACTCGTATCTCTACATGGTCATCGGCCTGGTCGGCACGACGATCGCGCCGTGGATGCAGTTCTACCTGCAGGCCTCGGTCGTCGAGAAGGGGGTGTCGGCGCGGCAGTACCGGGCGCTCCGACTCGACGTGATTGTCGGATGCCTGTTCGCGGCCGTCGTGGCCTGGTTCATCATCGTCGCGTGCGCGGCGACGCTCCACTCGGCCGGCGTCTACCAGATCGAGAGCGGCGCCGAGGCGGCGCAGGCGTTCCGGCCGCTGGCGGGCGAATACGCCTACCTGCTGTTCGCCGCCGGGCTGTTCAACGCCTCGCTCTTCGCGGCCACGATCCTGCCGATCTCGACGGCGTACGCGGTGTGCGAGGGCATGGGGTTCGAGTCGGGGCTCGACAAGCGCTTCGACGAGGCGCCGGCGTTCTACTGGCTCTACACGCTGCTCATCGTGGGCGGCGCGGGCGTCCTGCTCGTGCCGCGGTTCCCGCTGTTCCCGGTCATGGTCGCCTCGCAGGTGGTGAACGGCATCCTGCTGCCGTTCATCCTGGTGTTCATGCTGCTCCTCATCAACGACCGGGAGCTGATGGGCGACCACGTGAACTCCCGCCGCTACAACGTGGTGTCGTGGACGGCGGCCGTCGTGATGATCGCGCTGACGCTCGGGCTGGTCGTGACGCAATTTACGTAAAGGGCGCCAAGGGTTCGGAACCCTTGGAACCATCTGTTTTCGTCATACTTGAGATACGATCATTGTATTTCCCTTCTGCATCGAGGTACGGCATAACTACGGCTCCTATGATCGGCGAACACCTTCCCTCCACGCCGCCCGCGGCGGCCGGGCTGTACGACCCGGCGCACGAGCACGACGCCTGCGGCGTCGGGTTCGTGGTGCACGTCAAGGGCCGGAAGTCGCACGAGGTCATCGAGAAGGGCCTGCAGGTGCTGGTCAACCTGCTCCACCGGGGCGCCTGCGGGTGCGAGGCCAACACCGGCGACGGCGCCGGGATCCTGATCCAGATGCCGGACGGGTTCCTGCGCAAGGCGACCGGCCCCCTCGGGCTCACCCTGCCGGAGGCGGGCCGCTACGGCGCCGGCCTGGTGTTCCTGCCCCACGACGCGGCGGAGCAGGCCGTGGTGCGCGCGCTCGTCGAGCGCATCGTCGGCGAAGAGGGACAGGTGGTGCTCGGCTGGCGCGTCGTGCCGACCGACGGGGCCATGCTGGGCGCCTCGGCCCTGGCGGCGAAGCCCCGGATGGAACAGGTGTTCGTCGGCGCCCGCCTCGTCGAGGGGAAGGCGTTCGAGCGCAAGCTCTATGTGATCCGCAAGCGCATCGAGCACGAGGCCGATCGGCTGACGCTCGCCCAGAAGCACCTGTTCTACGTCGTGAGCCTGTCGTCGCAGACGCTCATCTACAAGGGTATGCTCATCGCCGACCAGATCGTGGGGACGTTCCCCGATCTCGAGGACCCCGACCTGGTGTCGGCGCTGGCGCTCGTGCACCAGCGCTTCAGCACGAACACGTTCCCGTCGTGGCCGCTGGCGCACCCGTACCGCTACGTCGCCCACAACGGCGAAATCAACACGCTGCGCGGGAACATCAACTGGATGCGCGCGCGCGAGGGCCTGCTGCGCTCCGACGTCTTCGGCGACGATCTGGCGAAGATCCTGCCGATCATCCGCGAGGGCGGCAGCGACACGGCCACCTTCGACAACGTGCTCGAATTCCTCGTGATGGGCGGACGCTCGCTGCCGCACGCCGTGCTGATGATGATTCCCGAGCCGTGGTCGGGCGACGCGTCGATGGCGCCCGAGCTCAAGGCGTTCTACGAGTACCACTCCGCGCTCATGGAACCCTGGGACGGCCCCGCGTCGATCGCATTCACCGACGGCACGGTCGTCGGCGCCGTGCTCGACCGGAACGGGCTGCGGCCCTCGCGCTACTACGTCACCAAGAACGATCTCGTGGTGATGGCGTCCGAGGTGGGCGTGCTCGACATTCCGCCCGACGAGGTGCTGCTCAAGGAACGCCTGCATCCGGGCCGCATCTTCCTCGTCGACACCGCCCAGGGGCGCATCGTGTCGGACGAGGAGATCAAGCAGACGCTCGCCGCCGAGCGCCCGTACGCCACGTGGCTGGCCGAGCACCTCGTCGACATCGAAGACCTGCCGGAAGCGCCGTATCTGCCGGCCCCCAGCCACGAGACGGTGCTGCGACGCCAGAAGATGTACGGCTACACGCAGGAGGATCTCCGGATTCTGCTCGCGCCGATGGCGGCCGACGGCGCCGAACCGATCGGGTCGATGGGCACCGACACGTCGCTGGCCGTGCTGTCGGACCGTTCGCGCCTGCTGTTCGACTACTTCAAGCAGGTCTTCGCGCAGGTGACCAACCCGCCGCTCGATGCGATCCGCGAGGAGCTGGTGACCTCCATGGCCTCGACGGTCGGGCCCGAGGGCAACCTGCTCGATCCGCGGCCCGAGTCGTGCCGCCAGATCAAGATCAAGTACCCGATCATCGACAACGATCAGCTCGCCAAGCTGCGCCACGTGTACGAGCCGGGATTCCGGTCGATCTCGCTGCCGATGCTGTTCGATCCGCGCAAGGGCGGCGCCGGACTGGAGCACGCGCTCGAAGACCTGAAGCGGCGCGCCAGCGACGCGGTCGCCGCCGGCTACACGATCGTCATCCTGTCGCATCGCGGCGCCGACCGCGACCGCGCGCCCATTCCGAGCCTGCTCGCCACGGCCGGCGTGCACCATCACCTGGTCGGCCATGGCACGCGCACGCGCTGCGGCCTGATCGTCGAGGCGGGCGACGCCCGCGAGGTGCACCACGCGGCGCTGCTGCTCGGCTACGGCGCGGGCGCGGTCAACCCGTACGTCGCCTTCGAAACGCTCGACGACATGATCCGCCTGCGGATCCTGAACGGCATCACGCACGCCGAGGCCGTCGAGCACTACATCAAGGCGCTCAACAAGGGCATTCTGAAAGTGATGTCCAAGATGGGCATCTCGACGCTCCAGGGCTACTGCGGCGCGCAGATCTTCGAGGCCGTCGGCCTCGACAAGGCCTTCGTCGACCGCTACTTCACCTGGACCACGTCGCGCATCGGCGGGGTGGGGCTCGACACGATCGCCGAGGAAACGATCCGCCGGCATGCGCTGGCGTTCCCGCGCCGCTCGGGCGCCGATCCGGATCTCGACGAGGGCGGCGAGTACCAGTGGCGCCGCGACGGGGAGTATCACCTGTTCAACCCCGACACCGTGTTCAAGCTCCAGCACGCGACGCGCACCGGCCAGTACGCCGTCTTCAAGGAATACACGACGCTCGTGAACGATCAGAGCCGCCGGATGGCCACCCTGCGCGGCCTGCTCGACCTGGTGCCGAACGGCCCGCCGATTCCCCTCGAGGACGTCGAGCCGGTCGAGTCGATCGTGAAGCGCTTCGCGACCGGGGCCATGTCCTACGGCTCCATCAGCCGCGAGGCGCACGAGAATCTCGCCATCGCCATGAATCGGATCGGCGGGAAGTCGAACACGGGCGAGGGTGGCGAGGACCCGGCGCGCTACGTGCCCGACGCCAACGGCGACTCGCGGCGCAGCGCCATCAAGCAGGTGGCGTCGGCCCGCTTCGGCGTCACGAGCGAATATCTGATGAGCGCCGACGAGCTGCAGATCAAGATGGCGCAGGGCGCGAAGCCCGGCGAAGGCGGCCAGCTTCCCGGGCACAAGGTGTATCCGTGGATCGCCAAGGTCCGCTACTCGACGCCCGGCGTGGGCCTCATCTCGCCCCCGCCGCACCACGACATCTATTCCATCGAGGATCTGGCGCAGCTCATCTACGACCTGAAGAACTCGAACCCGCGCGCGCGGATCTCGGTGAAGCTCGTCTCGATCGCCGGCGTCGGCACGGTCGCCGCCGGCGTGGCGAAGGCGCACGCCGACGTCGTGCTCATCGCCGGGCACGACGGCGGAACCGGCGCCTCGCCGCTCACCAGCATCAAGCACGGCGGCGCGCCCTGGGAGCTCGGGCTCGCCGAGACCCAGCAGGTCCTGCGTCTCAACGGCCTGCGCGACCGCATCATCGTCCAGGTGGACGGGCAGATGAAGACCGGCCGCGACGTGGTGATCGCGGCGCTCATGGGCGCCGAGGAATTCGGCTTCGCCACGGCGCCGCTCGTCGTCTCGGGCTGCATCATGATGCGCGTCTGCCACCTGAACACGTGTCCGGTCGGCGTCGCGACGCAGGATCCCGAGCTCCGCAAGAAGTTCCCGGGCAGGCCCGAGTTCGTCGTGAACTTCTTCCGGTTCATCGCCGAGGAAGTGCGTGAGTACATGGCCCAGCTCGGCTTCCGGACGATGGACGAGATGGTCGGGCGGGTGGATCGCCTAAACGCGCGCACGGCCGTGGAACACTGGAAGGCGCGCGGCCTCGATTTCTCGTCGATCCTGTACGATCCGCCGCTGCCCGAGGGCGCGCCGCGGCATCGCACCGTCCGCCAGAACCACGGGCTCGACGCGGCGCTCGACAACGAGCTCCTGGCCCGCTGCCAGGACGCGCTCGAGAAGAAGACGCCGGTGGCGTTCGCGCTGCCGATCCGCAACGTGAATCGCACGGTCGGCACCATGCTGGGGTCGGAGCTCACCCGCCGCTGGGGCGCCGGAGGCCTGCCCGACGACACGATCCGGATTACGTTCACCGGATCGGCCGGCCAGAGCTTCGGCGCGTTCGTGCCGCGCGGCATCTCGCTCACGCTCGAGGGCGACGCGAACGACTATGTGGCCAAGGGCCTGTCGGGCGGCCGGATCGTCGCGTATCCCCCGAAGGCGTCGACGTTCGTGCCGCGCGAGAACATCCTCGTCGGCAACGTGGTGCTCTACGGGGCGACCTCCGGCGAGGCGTACTTCCGCGGCATGGCGGGCGAGCGGTTCGCCGTGCGCAACAGCGGCGCGCTGGCGGTGGTCGAAGGCGTCGGGGACCACGGATGCGAGTACATGACCGGCGGGCGCGTCGTCGTGATCGGCTCGACCGGGCGCAACTTCGCGGCGGGCATGAGCGGCGGCATCGCCTACGTGCTCGATCCCGATCGAACGTTCGATCGACGGTGCAATCTCGAGATGGTCGATCTCGAGGATGCTGGACGCGGCCGACGAGGAGTTGGTGCGCAAGCTGCTGCAGCGGCACGCTGACGTACACGAACAGCCGCGTCGCCGGCGATCTGCTGCTCGACTGGCCGGCCGCGCGCCGCCAGTTCACCAGGGTGATGCCGCGAGACTACAAGCGGGCGCTCGGCGGCGAGATCACGTTCGCCGGCATGCCCGCGACGGCGGCCGAGGCGGCGGGGGAGCCGCCGGTGGCGGAGCTGGCGTAGTGGGCAAACCGACCGGCTTCATCGAGATCCACCGGAAGAAGCAGCCGACGCGGCCCGTCGCCGAGCGCGTACACGACTGGCGCGAAGTGTACGTGCCGTACGACGCGGACGTGCTGCGCGGCCAGACGGCGCGCTGCATGGACTGCGGGATTCCGTTCTGCCACCAGGGATGCCCGCTCGGCAACCTGATTCCGGACTGGAACGATTTCGTCTATCGCGATCGCTGGCACACGGCGATCGAGCGCCTGCACGCCACGAACAATTTTCCCGAGTTCACCGGCCGGCTGTGCCCCGCGCCGTGCGAGGGCTCGTGCGTGCTCGGCATCAACGACGAGCCGGTCACGATCAAGGCCGCCGAGAACGCCATCATCGACCACGCGTTCGCCCAGGGCTGGGTCGTGCCGCAGCCCCCGGCCCTGCGCACCGGCAAGCGCGTGGCCGTGGTCGGCTCCGGACCCTCGGGACTCGCCGCCGCGCAGCAGCTGAACCGCGCCGGCCACTGGGTCACGGTGTTCGAGCGCGCCGATCGCATCGGCGGCCTGCTCCGCTACGGCATTCCCGAGTTCAAGCTCGAGAAGTGGCGGCTGGACCGCCGCCTCGCCCTCATGGAGCAGGAAGGCGTGATCTTCCGCGCCGGCGCGAACGTCGGCGTGAACGTGTCGGTCGATGAGCTGCGGACCGGGTTCGAGGCCGTGGTCCTCGCCGGCGGGTCGACCGTGCCGCGCGACCTGACGGTGCCCGGGCGCGACCTGAAGGGCATCCACTTCGCCATGCAGTACCTGACGCAGCAGAACAAGCGATGCGAGGGCGACCGGATCGCGGAGGCCGCGTTCATCACGGCCAAGGACAAACATGTCGTGATCATCGGCGGCGGCGACACCGGGGCCGACTGCCTCGGCACGGCGCACCGCCAGGGCGCGAGGGGCGTCTATCAGCTCGAGCTGCTGTCGCGGCCGCCCGATGGTCGAAGCCCGAACAACCCCTGGCCGCTCTGGCCCAACATCTTCCGCGTGTCGCCCGCCCACGAGGAAGGCTGTGAGCGCCTCTACTCGATCTCGACCGAGCGCTTCTCGGGCAACGCCGAGGGCGCGGTCACGACGCTGCACACGTCGCAGGTGGAGACGGCGTTCGAGAACGGGCGGATGACGTTCAAGAAAGTGCCGGGGAGCGACGCCGCGATTCAGGCCGAGCTCGTGCTGCTGGCGATGGGGTTCCTCGGGCCCGAGCGCAATCCCCTGCTCGACGCGCTGGGCGTGCACGTGACCGGGCGCGGTAACGTCGCCCGCGACGCGAGATGGATGACGAACGTGCCGGGCGTCTTCACCGCCGGCGACATGCAGCGCGGCCAGTCGCTCATCGTCTGGGCGATCGCCGAGGGACGGAGCTGCGCCCGCGGTGTGGACGAGTACCTGATGGGCAGCTCCCTGCTGCCCGCGCCGCTGGCCTGAGCGCCGCAACGGCACGTTTCACAGATTTCGCCTTGCCCGGCTCCCGCGACGACGGGAGAATGGCGGCATGGCCAGGTCGCGAGTCGTCCGGGGGTGCCTGGCGGCGATGCTGCTGCTGCCGGCCCTGGCGCGGGCGCAGGCTCAGGTCCCGCGCTTCCGCACGTCCACGCAGGCCACGCTCCTCGACGTCGCGGTGCTCGACGACGACGGCCGGCCGATCCCCGATCTGCAGGCCACCGATTTCACCGTGTCGATCGACGGGAAGAACCGCCGCGTCCTGAGCGCCGACTGGGTGCCCCTGGCGGCGCAGGCGCGCAACGCCTCCGACGGGGGTCCCAGCGTTCCCGAGGGATACACGTCGAATCAGGGATCGCGCGGCGGCCGCATGATCGCGCTGCTGATCGATCAAGGACACATCACGTTCGGCGGCACGGTGTTCATGCGCTCGGCCCTGAACGCGTTCATCGATCGACTGGAGCCCTCCGATCGCGTGGCGGTTCTCGGACTCTGCCCGGGCGGCCCCAAACCCGTGCCCTTCACCACCGACCGCGACGCCGTGCGGCGCGCTCTGGCGAGCATGGTCGGACAATGGACCGTCATGCATACCGCCAGCCCTGCCGCGCCGGGGGGCGGGCGCGGGGGCTTCTCGCAGGGCGCGCCCGACATCGGCGCCAACAACACGCCCACGACGACCTGCGGGGGCGCCGATGCCTCCGGCGCGCTCGGCATCTTCGACGGGACCGAGGACGAAGACGCCGCCTGGCAGGAAGTGCGGACGATGATGGTGGCGCTGCAGGAGATTGACGGCCCGAAGACGCTCGTCCTCGTGTCCGAGGGCCTCGCTCGCCCCTCCGAGACGTCGATCGCGGCCGAGATCGAACGCCAGGCCGCCGCCGCCCGCGCGACGGTCTACGGCCTGCTGCTCGACCGGCGCGTGCCGGACGCGCTGGTGCGCGGCGTGGACGAGTCGGCGCCGCCGGGAGGGTTCGACGCGCGCGACGGCCTCAGCGCCTTCGTGAACGCCACCGGCGGCGCCGTGTTCACGGCCGCGGTGTCGGCCGACCGCGCCGTCGAGCGCATCGAGTCGGAAATCTCCGGCTACTACGTCGTCGGCGTCGAGTCGGACCCTGGGGATCGCGACGGCGACGACCGGCGTCTGTCGGTGAAGGTGAAGCGGCCCGGCGCGATCGTGCGCGCGAGGCGCTGGCTGAACACGACGCCGAATGCCGCCGCCTCCCAATCCGCGGCGGAGCGCATCCAGGCGGCGTTCGGCTCGTTCACACCCTTTTCCGGCCTGCCGCTTCGCGTCGGCACCTTTGCACTCCGCCAGCCGGGGAACACGCGCCTGTTCGTCCTGGTTCACGCGGAAATCGGCGAGAACCACGCCCAGCCGGGATCGGTCACCCTCGGACTGACCATCACCGATCGCGAAGGGCGTCTGGTCGGCGCCAAGTCGGGCATCAGCAGCCTGGCGCCGGTGTTGCGCGACGCGCCGTCGCCGCTCGAGCTGACGACGAGCGTCCTTTTGCCGCAAGGCGACTACCTGTTGAAGCTGGCCGTCGTCGAAGGCGAGCGCATCGGCTCGGTGGAACGCGCCCTGCACGTCGGGTTCGGCGGCACCGGCGCCGTCAGACTGAGCGATTTCGTGGTGGGCGGGGCCGCGGGGGCGTCGGCGTCGCCGCGACCAGCGGTCGCGTCGACCGTGCGCTCCGGATTCGTGCAGGGCTATCTCGAGGCGTACGGCCCGGGCGTTGGAGCGCTGCGCGCCGTCTATGACGTGCTGCGGGCCGGCAGCGACCAGCCGCTCTCCACGCTCGCGTTGCCGGCCGCGAGCGCCGACGGCAAGGCGGTGTTCTCCGGCGTGGTGGATGTGCACGACCTGCCGCCGGGGTCGTACACGCTCCGGGCGACGGTCTCGGCGGCGGCCGGGATCGTCGACCGCATCACGACGGGATTCGAGATTCCGCTCAATCCGGCGGCGGCGCCCAGTTCAGGATCACGCTGATCGGCGGCGCCGGCTGTTCCACGAGCGTATCCATCAGGAAGCGCCGGCCGTCGTCGGCAACGAGGTAGTGAAACAGCGCCACGTCCTGGACGGCACCGACCGGCGCGACGAACAGCGGGACCGGCGCACCGGCCTCTGGCGAAGGATCGTCGCGCCCGGCCGCGATGGGCACCGCCATCAACCGACCGTCCAGATCGAGGTAGAACAGCTCGCGACCGTCCGATCGCCATCGGACCTGCACTCCGCCGTTGGTCGAGATCCGGGAGCGCTCCCCGGGCCCCGGGAACGGCTGCACGTAGATCTCGAAGCGGCCCGACTCGTTGGACTCATAGGCCACCCAGCGGCCGTCGGGCGAGAACTGCCCGTCGCGCTCCTCGAATTTCGTCCGCACCACCGGAAACGGCTTGCGGTCGCCGTCGAGCGACAGGGCCCAGAGGTCCCAATCCAGCTCGGGATCGAGGCTGCGAAACAGGAGCAGGCGCCCATCCGCCGACCAGTCGGTGATCTGCTTCGCCTGGTCGGTCGCGAGCAGGGGTTCACTCGTCGGGCTGTCCACCTTCTGCTCGTACAAGTCGAAGGCGCTGCGAGCCTTGGAGCTGAAACCGATCCGATCGCCCGTGGGCGACCATGCGGGCGCGATGTCCGCGGAGGGGCTCGTCGTGAAGCGGATAGGGCGTCCGCCCTGCAGGTCGATCAGCCAGATGTCCGTGTTGCCGTCTGTCGTTTCCTGGCGCGCGAGCCGGCGCCCGTCGGGCGACATCGAGGCGTAGGCGGGCCCGCTCTGAGGCGCCCCGACCTTCTCGAGCGCCCGGCCACTCCGATCGAACCACACCAGCTGACGAGCTCCGGCCGACCCACCGGTGCGATACACGATCGGGCCCGCCGCCGAGGCCGACAGCGCCGCGATCCCGGCGCCTCCTCCCATGACGATCTGCGCGGCGATCGGATGGGGCGTCCCGACGAGCTCCAGTCGCGCGGGGTCGAGGCGCTGGGTGAACAGCGTGCCCTGGCTGACGTAGAGCAGATGCCCGGACGGCGAGTACACAGCCGGCGCGTCCGCCTCCACGAGACGCCGCGACGGCCCGCCGCCGATGTCGGCGACATGGACGCCACGCGCGTCCGGCGTCCCCATCACATAGTAGAGAAAATGCCGGCCGTCAGGGAGAAACGCCGGACCGCGATGGCCTGTCTCCTCAGGCCCGAGCACGGTCAGCGGGACCTGTTCGCCGCCACCGGCCGGCACGCGGTAGAGCGGACTGTCGGGTACCATCGGGAAGATCACCGTGCCATCGGGGCCCCAGGCGCCGCCGGCCGGGACGGCCGCTCGCCCGAGCGTCCGGATCAGGCCGGTGGCGAGATCGATTCGTTTGACGACGCTATCGGCGAAGAAGCCCAGCGACTGGCTGTCGGGCGCCCAGAACGGAAGGGTGGCATGGTCGGTGCCTGCCAGCTCCCGAGCCGACGAGCCGTCGAGCGGCCGCAGCCACAGGCGCGACACGCCGTTCACGGATGCCGCATACACGAGTTTCCGCCCGTCCGGCGAGATCGCGATCGACTGCGGATCGGTGGTTGCCGGCGTTGTCAGTTCGAGGCGCACTTCGGCCGACGCTGGTCGATCGGCGCGATGCCCGGCGATCCACCAGCCTTCGCCAAGCGCAACGAGCGACGCGACCGCGAGCACCGCCCACGTGAGGCGCTCGCGACCGGCCCGCGCAGCGGGCTCGGTCGATACCGGGGCGCGACACTCGAACTGCGGAACGTAGCCGCCCTTCGGCAGTGAGATGAGAATCGCGTCGCCAGCCCCCTCCGTCGCGTAGTAGAGGTCGAGGCGCGCGCGGAGCCGCGATGCCTCGACGCGGGCAATCGGATCGGTCCGCGGGTCGAAGTCTTCGCCGCGGCCCAGCACCTCGGCGCCGAGCGTGTAGTCCTTCAGGCGGTCGGCACGTCCCTCGAGGGTCTCCTGGACCAGGAAGCGCAACAGGCTGCTCGGCCGCCCCGCGCCGCGGAACACACCGCTGGCGAGCATGTGTTCGAGCTGTTCCGCCACCGAGCTCGCCGGGACGGTCGGACTGGGCACAGGAAGCCGGATTATACCGGCTCCGCCGAGGGCCAGCCGCCGCTTGCCGGCCGTACGTAACCGTATCGTGCCCGTAGCCTACCGGTTCCTGCTTCCGCAGCCGCCGCGGCCGGCGCACCGTGGCGTGCGGGAGGGCGTCATGAGCATCGGAACGCGCGCCGTCTGCCTGGTGGTCGGGGCCCTGGCGGCCATGGGATACACGCAAGGGGCTGCCACCGACCTGCTGACCGCCGCCCGCAACGGAAGCCTGGACGGCATCAGGGCGGCACTCGGATCCGGAGCCGACCCGGATGCCCGCGATGAGTCGGGAGCCTCCGCGTTGATGCGCACGACGGCCTTCGCGACTCCCGACGTCATGCGCCTGCTGCTCGATCGGGGCGCGGACGTGAACGCGGCAAACGACCGAGGGGCGACGGCATTGATGTGGGCGACGACCGATCGGGAGAAGGTCAGGCTTCTGCTCGACCATGGGGCCGACGTGAATGCCGCCACGAAAGACGGCGTCACGCCGCTGCTGACGGCCGCGGTGCGGGGCAACGTCGATGTCATGCGTCAGCTCGTCGCCGCCGGCGCCGATTTGCGCGCAGGAACGATGGCGGCGCCATGGCCGATGCGGCTGACTCAGATTGCGCGGACGACGAACGACGAGGCCCTGCGGGCGTTCGTGCAATCGCTTTCGGGCCTTCCTCAGGAGGAGCCGCCAGGAGCGCCGCCCCTCCTGACCAGCTGGCTGCTCACGCGAGCGTTCTCCTGGAGACCGCAGCCCGCCCCCTCAGATTCGGGGCTGGTGCGCCTGCTGCTCGACGCCGGAGCCGACCCCAACGAGAGCGTGGCGCAGCTGGCGAGCACATTCCCCGCGCTGGCGCGCGCGGTCCGCCTCGGCGACGTCGACAGCATTCACGTGCTGCTGGACCGCGGAGCGGATCCCAACCTGGCGGGCTCGGGAGGAGTGACGCCACTGATGATGGCGGGCGCCACGACACCGGATGCGGCAATGGTGCAGCTGCTCCTCGACCGGGGCGCCAAGGTGAGCGCGGAGGACGCTGACGGCAACAGCGCGCTCGACTGGGCGCTCCGTCTGGGCGACACCGAGG
Organism: uncultured Acidobacteriota bacterium; assembly: GCA_963837345.1. GTDB lineage: Bacteria > Acidobacteriota > Vicinamibacteria > Vicinamibacterales > CAVVIG01 > CAWIMX01. Next base: position 247,011 of record CAWIMX010000002.1, on the reverse strand, counting down.
CCAGTCGGACGTTGCGCAGGGCCGGGGCTGTGCGGACGGCTCCAGTCATGGCGCTGCCGCCTGCCGTGTCGCAACCGCGTGCGCCGCGCGAGGCGATTGAGCTGGCGCTCGCCCGGCTGCAGCCCGCCGGACCGGCGTTCTACAACCGCACGAAATGCATCTCCTGCCACAATCAAAGCCTGCCATCAATCGCCGTCGCGCTGGTGAGAGCGCACGGCCTCACGGTGGACGAGACGCTGGCCGGCCATCCGAGGCAGGCGACGCTCACCGTCTGGCGCCTGAGCCGCGAGAACATGCTGCTCGGCAACTGCTCGGTCTTTGGTTTCCTCGGCAACGTGACCTACGGGCTCTTCGGTCTGGCCGAGGAAGGAGCGCCATCCACTCCCGAGACCGACGCCGTCGTCTCCTGCCTGAGCGGTCTGCAGGAACCGGACGGAAGCTGGAAAGGTGGAGACGTGCGGCCGCCCTTGGCCGGGCCCAACGCTCTCGTCTACACGTCTCTCGCGGCGCGCGCGCTGTCGGCCTACGCCCCGCCTGGTCTGCACGCCGAGATGACCGAACGAATTGCCGATGCGCGTGCCTACCTTCGAAAGACCGCGGCAGAAGACACGCAGGGCGAGGCGTTCAAGCTCCTCGGGCTCGTCTGGACATCGGCGCCGGCCGTGGAAATCGCCCGACAGGCCGATCGGCTGTTGGCACGCCAGCGCGACGACGGCGGATGGAGTCAGCTCCCGAAGATGTCGTCGGATGCCTACGCGAGCGGAGAGGCGCTGTTCGCGTTGCAGACGGCCGGTGTCGAGGCGTCGAGCGCCGCGTATCGCAAGGGAGTCGGCTACCTGCTGGCCACGCAGCTCGACGACGGGACGTGGTATGTCCGGTCGCGCGCGATCGGATTCCAGCCGTACGTCGACAGCGGCTTCCCCCACGGGCCGGATCAGTTCATTTCGGCGGCAGCCACCTCGTGGGCCGTGATCGCCTTGTCTCGCGCCTCCTGGACGTCCACGCCCGAAGCCGGACCGGTCCGTTACAACCCATGACGGACCGGAGCGGCGACCAAGTCCATGGAATTTCACAATTAGCGGGCCGCGGAGGCGCGCTATATACTTTCCCCGTCCGATCGTTCACTGGGAGCGCACTTCAGGATCAAGGCGGATCAACCGGTCCGTCCGGCACGTGCGGGCGCTCGGCTGCGCCCCGCGCCGATGAAGCGCGCTCGAGCACTGGGGAGGATTCCGTGAAGCGCAGCGTTCTTGTGTTGGTATTGCTCCTGGGCGTGGGCGTGGTCACCTATGCGCAGCGGGGCGGCGGCCGCGGGCTCAGTCCCGAACGACAGGCCGCGATGCAGAAGCAGGCCGAACTCGAGAAGTCGGTCCCCGAGATTCCCTTCGACGTGGTGCCGCTTCACCTGAAAACACCCGCCGATCGGACGATCGGCGAGACGACCGGCGTGGCGATCAGCCCGCAGGGCCACATCTTCGTCTACACGCGGACGGGCAACGACGGCCCGGCCCGCGGCGCGACGGCCGCCAAGATCTTCGAGTTCACGAAGGACGGCGACTGGGTGAAAGAGTGGGGACAGGGCGCCTACGGCCTGTCGTTCGCGCACGACATCAAGTTCGACAAGTACGGCAACCTGTGGGCGGTCGACGAAGGCTCGGGCATGGTGATGAAGTTCAACCCGCAGGGCGAGATCACGATGGTGCTCGGCCGCAAGCCCGAGGCGATCGACTACCTCGAGCGATACCTCGAAGAAGGCCGGCATCCTTCCGAGGACGCCCCGCCGCCGGTCGGCAGCCCCAACAGCTTCAATCGCCCGACCGACGTGACCTGGGATCTGCAGGACAACATCTTCGTCTCCGACGGCTACGGCAACTCGCGCGTGGCCAAGTTCACGAAGGACGGCGACTGGGTGAAGGCCGTCGGCACGCGCGGCAACGGACCCGACCAGTTCAGCACGCCGCACGCGATCGCCTCCGACGCCCAGGGCAATATCTACGTCGCGGACCGCGGGAACAGCCGCATCCAGGTGTACGACCCCGATCTGAAGTTCCTGCGGACCATCGACAACGTGCGCGCGCCGTGGGCGATCTGCATCACCCCGGGCCCGACGCAGTACCTCTACAGCGCGGACGCCGGCGGGAAGATCTACAAGGACACGCTGGACGGCAAGCTGCTCGGCACGCTCGGCAGCATGGGCAAGCGTCCGGGCCAGTTCTACTGGGTGCACCAGATGGCCTGCCCGGCCGAGAACGAGATCTATACGGGCGAGGCGCAGAACTGGCGCGTGCAGCACCTGATGCTGCATCCGACCGCGGGGCGGTAGTCGACCGTCTCCGGCCGCCCGACGCGAGTCATCCGGAACGCCCGGTCCGCTGCATAGCGGGCCGGGCGTTTCGTTCTCAAGGGCCGGTCCGACCGCCCAGGCGCCACACGAGGAGCGCCCCGAACACGCTGATCCCCACCAGCAGCTGTCGTTCCGTTGTGGGATCGAAGGGATTCTGGAAGTCGCGCACGTCGATGCGAAATCGCTTCCACGGCGAGCTCTGATAGACGTCGAAGTACGAAGACACGAGACGGTCGTGGTCGGCCACCGCGAACCCATCGTCTCCGAGCTCCATCGGCAGCTCCGGCGGCATGACGGGCAGCGTGTGAAACGGGTCGGCCGCCCACGCAGCCGCCTTCAGCGCCAGGCTGCGGCCTTCCGCCGGCGGCCACGCGAGAACGACCAACGCGGCGAGGATCCAGATGATGCGCCACTGCGGGGTGTTCGGCTGCCACATCTCCTCTGAATTATAGAGGAACCCTGCTAGACTCTCGGCAAAGCCAGGCGCGAGGAACCGTGAACGTCCTGCTGCTGTCGATGCCGGATTCGTTCGAGCACATGCCGCCGGTGGCGGTGCGGATGCCGAACGGCGCGCTCGCCTCGCTGGCGGGGAACGTCGATCCCCACCATCGCGTCGCCGTCGCCGACTTGATCCTCGCGCACGGGCACGTCAGGGCCACCGTCGAACGGCTGGTGCGCGATCTGCAGCCGGACGTCGTCGGCCTCTCGATCATGACCTTCCAGCGCGCCACCGCCCTGGCGATCGCGCGCCTCGTCCGCCGCCTGCGCCCCCAGACGCACATCGTCGTCGGCGGATACGATCCGAGCCTCGCGGCGCAGGCGTACACGTCGTGCGCCGACGTCCAGTTCATCGTCCGCGGCGAGGGTGAGCGGACGCTGTGCGAGCTGCTGCGCGCGCTCGACTCGCACGCCGGCGTCGACGCCATTCCGGGCCTCGGGTACCGCACGCCGGACGGTTTCGCGTTCAACGCGGACCGCCCGATCGCGCGGCTCGCGTCGGATCCGCCGCGGCTGCCCAACCGTCGGGCCCGCGTCCTGGGCGGCTACACGCTCCTCGGCAGGCCGGTCGACGTCGTCGAAACCTCCAGGGGATGCACCTACGACTGCAGCTTCTGCTCGATCATCGAGATGCGGGGCCGGAACTTTCACCCGTACGCCATCGATCGCGTCATGGCCGACATCGCCGATGCGCGGCGCCATGGCGCCCGCGCGATCTTTCTCGTCGACGACAACATCACGCTCGACATCGAGCGGTTCACGGGCCTCTGCCAGGCCATCATCGACAGCGGCTTCGGCGATCTCGACTTCATCGTGCAGGCGATGACGTCGCCGCTGGCGCAGCATGGCGCCACGCTGGCGCCCTTGATGCGGCGGGCGGGCTTCCGGTACGTGTTCCTCGGCATCGAAAATGTCCTCGACTCGGACCTGGCGTTCCTGAAGGCGGCGGCGAAGAACGCGCGGCGCGACCACGGCCGGACGGTCGGCAACGCCACGGTCGAAGCCGTCGACCATTTGCATCGCCACGGGCTGTTCGTCGTCGGCGGCCTGATTGTCGGCAATCCCGACGACACCCGCGAGTCGATCGAAGCGAACCTGGCCTTCGCGCGCCGGTACATCGACTGGCCCTATATCCAGCATCCAACGCCGTATCCGGGCACGCCGATGACGCAGGAGTTCCGCGACCGTCATCTCATCGTCGACGACGATGTGTCGCACTACGACGGCACGACGGCGGTCGTGCGGACGGAGAAGCTCGACCCGTCCGAGATCGAATTTCTGCGCTGGCGCGCCGAACGGTGGATGAAGGTGCGACACCTGCCCGAAGCGTTCGCGCACAGCCCGCGTTTCGTGCTTCGCAACCTGTTCCGGATGCTCACGCACACGTTTGCCGGGTCGAGTCTGCGGTCGGTTCTGGGTTTGGAAGACGAGCACGCGGCATTCGATCGGTATCGGCAGCACCGCCGGCGTGAGCGTGAAGCCCTCCTCAGCGCCTGACAGTCGTGCCCAGCCCTGCCTGTGCCGACGTTGAACAGGCCGGCGCCGATTCGGCCTCGGTTGCGACAAATTGACGCAGCATCCACCCATTCGATTGAATCTCCGCACCCTCTGCGGCGCCCGCGACAACATGACGCAGATCCAGCACGCCCCGGCCGGTATCGTGGAGACCGGCCGTGACCTCCGCCGATTCAGTCGAGGTCGCGCCAGACGGAGTCGCAGATGCCGGATGCAGTCAACACAGGTCGATACGGTCGCCTCATTCCGCTTGCTCTTGGGCTGCTGGTGGGGCTCGTCACGCCGCAGCCGCTCGCGGCGCAGAATCAGATCATGCGAGCCAGCATCACCGGCGTCGTCACCGACAGCCAGGGGCTCGCAGTGCCGGGCGCGGACGTCGAGGTCAGCGAGCCGGGCACCGCACGCTCGTGGTCGCTCGTCACCGACGCTCAGGGCGGCTATTCGCAGTACGGGCTCGACGCCGGGACCTACCGCGTCGAAGCGAGGCTGAGCGGCTTCGCGGATTTCCGCAGCGGTGAGCTGACGCTCCGATCCGGTCAGACGCTGGCGCTCGACATTCGACTGGCGCCGGCGGGCCTGTCCGCGGAGGTGACGGTCACGCCCAGCGTGAGCGAGCGGCGCACCGACTACTCGAGCCCGGCCAACTTCATCACGGCGACGCAGATTGCCAGCTTGAACATGCCGACGTCGGAAGACATCCTGAACTACCAGCCTGGCGTCGTCGTGCGCCGGCGCTACATCGGCGACCCGAATGGCACGTTGGGCATGCGCGGGGCGAACATGTTCCAGACCGCCCGGGCGCTCGTGTACGCCGATGGCGTGCCCCTGAACAATCCGCTGCAGACGCGGTGGGACGGTGCGCCGCGATGGTCGCTGGTCGCGCCCGACGAAGTGGAGTCGGCCGAGGTCATCTACGGCCCGTTCTCCGCCGAGTACAGCGGGAACGCGATGGGTGGCGTAGTCAAGTACACGACGAAGATGCCCGCGCAGCGGCAACTGCACGTCGATGGCAACCTGTTCGCTCAGCGCTATGCGTTCGACGGCGCCGACGACAACCTGGGCGGCGGCCAGTCGACGATCTCCTACGGCGATCGCTTCGGGCACTTCAGCTTCGACCTCCTCGAGAACCACCTTCAGAACTCGAGTCAGCCGATGAGCTTCGCGTTGAACAATGCCCTCTCGTCCGCTGGCGGGCAGCCCGCGGTCACCGGCGCTGAAAGCAAGGTGGACTACCGCGACGTCCCCTCGGTCATCTACGGCAATCAGGGCCCGGGCGCGGTGCGGACGGACCTGTTCAAGATCAAGGTGGGCGACCAGCACACGCCGAACTGGAACTCCCGGTGGACGCTGGCCTACGAGAACCGGCGCGACCAGACACAGGAGCCGCAGAACTACTTGCGCGATACCGACGGCAACACTGTCTGGGGCGACGGCAACAGCACCACAACGGATGCGACCTTCGACGGCCGGGCGTTCAACGTGGACAACAGCCTCTTCGGCACCACCGATCGGACGCGCGAGTCGCTGTTCGGCGCGTGGGAGGTGAACGGCACGATCGACGACGACTGGCTGCTGGACGCGACGGCGAGCCGCTTTTCCACGTTACGGGATTCGGAAGTCGATTCGAGGTTCAACCCGGCGGACCCGATGAACAACGGCTCGGGCATCCTCACGGCCTACAACGACACCGGCTGGACGACGCTGGACGTCAAGCTGCGCGATCCGGACTTCGTGTCCAACCCCGACCTCACGTTCGTCACCGGTTACCACCTCTCTCGGGATCAGCTCGATGTCACCCGGTACTCCACGCTCGACTACCGCAGCCAGACGCGCGACCTCCAGACGAGCGACAGCGGCGGCAAGACCACCACGCAGGCGCTGTTCGCACAACTGGGGTGGCGCTTCAGTCCCGACTGGGAGCTGACGCTCGGCGGCCGTCAGGAGTTCTGGCGGTCCACCGACGGGTTCGCCAGGACCACCGCGATCGACCTGCAGCACCCGGATCGCAGCCTCTCGACGTTCTCGCCGAAGGCGTCGCTGGGCTGGGAGCCGGCAAACCGCCTGCGCGTGCAGTACTCGATCGGGAGAGCCGTTCGATTTCCCATCGTCCAGGAGCTCTTCGACAACCAGATCCACACATACGGCACAGCGCTGAGCGATGCCGGGCTCGATCCCGAAATCGGGGTGCATCACAACCTGAGCATTCAGCGTGGGCTCGGCGGCGGCCGCGTCGAGATGAACCTGTTCCGGGACGACGTGGACAACACGATCTTCACGCAGTTCCAGTTCGTGCAGGGCAAGGGCATCTACTCGTTCCTGCCGATCGACAAGGTCGTCACGAACGGGCTGGAAGTCGTGTTCGATCAGCGCGAGGTGTTTCACACGCCGGTCGATGTCGAGGCCAATGCGACGATCACGGACGCGACGATCACGAAGGACACGCTGCAGGCGTCGCTCGTCGGCAAGACCTTCCCGCGCATGCCCAGGGTGCGCATGGGACTGTTCGGCATCTATCATGTCAATCGGAGCTGGATGACCTCGCTCGGCGCCCGCTACGTCAGCGACGAGTACAGCGACCTCGACAACGGCGACCATGTGAACAACGTGTTCGGCGCGATCGATCCGTACCTGTTCCTCGACGCCAAAGTGAGCTACACGCTCCACAGCGGCGATCGGCTGTCGTTCGGGATCGACAACCTGACCAACGCGAAGGCGTTTGTCTATCACCCGTGGCCGGCACGGACCTTCTTCGCCGAGTTCTCGCTGGATGTCCTGCAGAGTGTGCGCGGGTCGAATCCCTGATGGCGCGACACGAGGAGCTTCAGACAGTGAACGATACGACCGTACGATCAGACCGTCGACGCGGGTTGCTCCGCTCTCGGCGGCCGAGGCGTCGCCTCGGCCTGTGGCCCGCGGCCCGCGTGCTCGCGTTGGCGTGCGGCACGATCTGGGTGGGTCCGTCCGTCACGGCCGATCAGACGATGCCTCAGATGCCGACGGCGCCCTCGGGCTTCTGCGACGAACCCGGCCTGGCCTGCGCCACGACCGCCACACCGTACTTCGCGCCCGATGGCACGCTCTGGCTCGCCTGGACCGCCGCGGGCCAGGTGTCGGTCGCCAGCTCCACGGATCTCGGCCACAGCTTTTCGGCCGCCGTTCGAGTGACGCGAGCGCCAGCCACACTGGACAGCGGCCCGGACGCACGCCCGCAGGTCCTCGTCGATCACCAGGGTCGGGTGGTGGTCGGCTATTCCATCTTCAAAGACGACGAATACAACGGGAAGATCTTCATCGCGCAGTCGCGCGACGGAGGCGCGACGTTCACGGCGCCGCACCCGCTGACCGACGTCACCGCCAGTCAGCGGTTTCTCGGCCTCGCGCTCGGTCCTGACGACCGCGTGCTGGCCCTCTGGATCGACAAGCGTCATGTCGTGGCGGCCACCGAAGCAGGACGTCCGTTCGTCGGCGCTTCGATTGCGTTCGCCTGGTCCGGCGACGCCGGCGCGCATTTCGAACCGGCCACGCTCATCCAGGATCACAGCTGCGAATGCTGCCGCCTGGGGCTCGCGATGAAGGGGCCGGACCCGGTCGTCCTGTTCCGCAACGTCTTCCCCGGCAGCGAACGCGACCATGCCGTCATCACGTTCACGGGCCCCTCGACGCCGGGGCCGCCGCACCGGGTGAGCTCGGATCGCTGGGTCATCGACGCCTGTCCGCATCACGGGCCGAGCCTGGCGATCTCGCCCGATGGGACGTACCATGCGGTGTGGTTCACGGGCGGCGCCGTCCGCCACGGGTCCTTTTACGCCCGCTCGACCGATGGCGGCCAGACGTTCACCGAGCCAAGAGCCCTTGGCGATCCCGCTCTCCATCCGACGCGGCCCTACGTCCTGGCCATCGGCGGAGACGTCTGGGTGGCCTGGAAGGAATTCGACGGCAATCGGACGACGGTCGACGTCATCACGTCGCATGACGAGGGTGCGAGCTGGTCTCAGCCTCGCGTGATGGCCGCGACCGAGGACTATTCCGATCACCCGCTGCTCGTCAGCGACGGGCATCAGGCGTACCTGTCGTGGCTGACGCGTGCGGAGGGGTACCGCCTGCTGCGCCTGGACCCGATCTCATGAAGGGCGCCTTCCTGCTCCTTGCGCTGCTGCTGCCTCCCGGACCGGCGCGCGACACGGCGCTCCGGCCGTTCGTCCGAGGAAGCTGGGCCCAGATGCAGCAGGCTCACCGTGGCACGCCCGTCATCGTGCATTTCTGGGGCCTGAGCTGCGCACCGTGTCTGGCCGAGCTTCCGCAATGGGGGCAGTTGCTGCACGATCGGGGGGACTTCAACCTGGTGCTGGTTGCCGCGGACCCGGTTCCTGAGGACCCGGCGCGCCTTCAGGCCACGATTGAGCGCGCCGGGCTGGCGTCGGCGGAGCAATGGGTCTTCGCCGACAGCTTCCTGGACCGCTTGCGCTTCGAGGTCGACCCGGACTGGGCGGGCGAGCTCCCGTTCACCGTGCGGATCTCGAAGGACGGCGCCACGTCGTCGCAGGCCGGGACGTTGAAGTTTTCGACGCTCCGAGACTGGTTGGACCAGCAGGCGCGGCGCTGACACGGGCCCGGCCGTCCGCGCCCCGGGCGCCTTCCGTCACTTCGCGTTCGGGTGCTTCGACAGTTTCCGCTGGAGGGAGCGGCGATGCATGCCGAGCCGGCGAGCCGCTTCGGAGATGTTGCCGTCGCAGTCGGTGAGCACGCGCTGCAGATATTCCCACTCGACGCGTGCCAGCGACGGAAGATCGGTCGACAAGTCGCGCGGGCGTGAGGCCAGGCCGTGTTCGAAGGCGCCGAGAATCCGATCGGCGTCGGTCGGCTTGGTCAGATAGTGCACCGCGCCCAGGCGAACGCTTTCGAGCGCCGTCGCGATGCTGCCGAATCCGGTGAGCACGACGATGGTAATCGACGCATCGATCGCCTTGAGCTCCCTGACGACCTCGAGGCCGTCGCGGTCCGGCAGGCGGAGATCGACCACCGCCATCTCGGGGCTTTCGTTGCGGGCGGCGGCAATCGCAGACGCCGCGTCGGGAACGCCCTGGACCTCGTAGCCGCGATCACTCAACGCATTGACCAGCACGTTGCGGAACGCGTTGTCGTCTTCGACGACCAGGATCGTCGGTACGATGCCGCTCATGGCCTAGGATGCCGGCAACTGCAAGATGACCGAGGTACCATGGCCCGCCTGGGAGCGCCACTGCAAGGTGCCTCCCATTTGCTCCGCGAAAGAGCGGGCGAGAAAGAGACCGAGCCCAAGGCCTCCGCCGGCTGGCTTGGTGGTGAAGAACGGCTCGCCCGCCTGCCCGAGGACTTCAGGAGTCATGCCACAGCCACGATCGATGACCTCGACGCGCAGCCCCTGGGCCAGATCGATGCGGAGCACGACCGGCTGATCGGGCGCGGACGCGTCGAAGGCGTTCCGGACGAGGGCCACCAGCGTTTGCCGCAGGGCCTCGACCGGCGCCACGACCGGATCGGCGGCGGCGGGCGACTCCACCTCGAGACGGCCCGCCAGGGACTCGCCCAGCCGATCCCGCACGTCGTCCAGGAGATGCGCCACTGTAATATGGCCCTCGCCCACCGAGCCGGACGCCGCACGGCCGCTCAGGTGATCGAGGACCGACGTGCACCGCTCGACTTCCTCGCGAATGATTCTGACGTAGTCCGACGCTCTCGACGGCCAGCTGGCTGGCCGCACGACGCGCTCCAGTTCCCCCGCGGCTGTGCTGATCGTGCTGAGCGGCGTGGCCAGCTCGTGCGCGGCCCCTGCGCCGAGCGCCAGCAGCGCCGTCAGCCGCTCACTGCGCGCGGCAACGGCCCTCGCTTCCGCCAGCTCGTGCTCGCGATGCTCGAGTGCCTCGGACACACGGCCGACGAAGTACGCAATCAGCATCGAAGCCGCCGCGAACGCCACCCACATTCCCGACAGGTGCAGCGGGAGGGTGCGGGTGCTGAACGAGGAATCGACGAACTCGAGAGGCCGATACAGGAAGAACGTGAGACCGTAGGCGAGGCTCGAGAGCAGCGCGATGGCGAATGCCCAGCGGTGCCCCAGGGACACGGCCGCAATCGTGATGCCGACGAGATAGACGATGCTGAACGGGTTGAGCGGTCCGCCGATCAACGACAGAATGGCAGTGAGCAGGGCGACGTCGACGATGAGGACGCCGCCCACGACGCTGCGGCGGGGAACGGGCGAGCGCAACTGGAACACGAGCGCCGCATTCGTCGTCGCCAGCGCCGCGAGAAGCACGGCGAAGGGGCCGAGGGGAAGACGGATGCGCCAGAACCTGACGGCCGCCCAGGCGGCAGCGGCGAGGGCGACCACCGACGCCCATCGAAGGCGCACGAGCCACGGCATCACGACATCCGTGGACGGCTCCCCGCCGCGCCGCTCGGTCGCCGCGCGGTTACCGGCCTGCATTCCGACCCCAGTCGCCATCGACTCCAACGGCACAGGGAATTCTAGCGCCGTTGGGCCCGGTGGAGTTACCGCCGCACCAGGACCGATGGCAGAAAGCGCGATCGCGGGTCAGGACCGAATCACGCCCGCGGCGCAGAACGCGTCGACGATCGCGACCACGGCCGGCCAGACTTCCGGCATGGCGGTTTCGACCGGGGCCATCCGCTCGAACACCTGTGCGCGCGTCAGCTCGTGGGCGCGCCAGCTTCCGCCGTCGGCATGCGCGTTGAGCAGCAGCGGCTGCAACCGGTCCAGCGCGTTGCCGAAGCGCGAGGCGGGCGTCTGGCGGGCTTCGAACTCCTCCCACAACTCGCGGAAATACAACGCCTGATCCGGCGGCAGCAGGCCAAAGAGGCGCTCGGCGGCGGCGCGCTCGCGGGCCGCCTTCGTCTTCTGCCCTTCCACGTCGTAGGCGAACGTGTCGCCCGCGTCGATCTCGACCAGATCGTGAACCACCAGCAGCTCCAGCACGCGCCAGACGTCGACGTCGGCCGACGCGTGCTCGCGCATGACCAGGGCCGCGAGCAGCAGGTGCCACGAATGCTCGGCCGAGTTCTCGAACCGTGCGGCGCTCACGAGCGGCGTCCGCCGCAGCACGCCTTTCAGCTTGTCGGCTTCGATCAGAAACGCGAACTGGCGCGAGAGGCGATCGTCCGTCGACACTCAGTCCTCGTCGTCCCGGCGGTTCCAGTGGCGCTTCCATTCGCGCTGGCGCCACCACCGGGCCGCGATGTCGACGATGAAGACGACAACGATCAGGAGGGCGATGAAGACGTAAGCCAAGCCTCTTGAACCTCGAGCTGCGGACCGCCCGCAGCGCTGCTCGGTCCCTAGCGGCCCGGGGCGGCGACAGCCTCGCCGCGCTGGGCGAGCACGGCTTCGGTGGTGGCGACGAGCGCGGAAAGGGCAATCCCCTCCGCGGCCTGCGACACTTCCGCAAGCGTGGGGTACGACGGCGCGATGCGGATGTTCCGATCGTCGGGGTCGCGTCCGTACGGGAACGTCGATCCCGCGGGCACGACCACGATGCCGGCGTCCTTCGCCAGGCCGATCGTACGGCGCGCGCATCCCGCCAGCACGTCGAGGCTGACGAAGTACCCGCCCTCTGGCTCCGTCCAGGCGGCGACCCCCCGGAGCCGGGCGGCGAAGGCATCGTCGACCGCGCGGAACTTGGGCGCCAGGATGCGCGCGTGCGCGTCCATGTGGGCCGCCAGGCCCTCCGGGCTCCGAAGCAGCCGCACGTGGCGCAACTGGTTCAGCTTGTCGGGGCCAATGGTGCGGCGCTCCATATCCGCCAACAGCCACTTCACGTTGGCCGGCGACGAGGCGAAGAGCGCGATGCCCGCGCCGGCGAACGTGATCTTCGACGTCGACGCGAACACCAGGGCGCGATCGGGATGCCCGTGGCGCTCACCGAGCTCGAGCACGTTGGCCAGCTCGTGACGCCTCGACGTGAGATGGTGCACGCCGTAGGCGTTGTCCCAGAACAATCGGAAGTCGGGCGCGGCGGTCTTCATCGCCGCCAGCCGCTCGACCACCTCGTCGGCGTAGATCTCGCCGGTCGGGTTGCTGTACTTGGGAACGCACCACATGCCCTTGACCGAGGAGTCCTGGCCGGCCAGCTGCTCGACCACCGCGACGTCGGGGCCGCGACCCGTGAGTGGCACGGCGATCATGCGGATCCCGAAGCCCTCGCAAATCGTGAAGTGGCGGTCGTAGCCGGGGACCGGGCACAGAAAGCTCACCGGCCCTTCTTCGGACCACGGACGGCGGCCGCCGGGCACGCCGGCGCGCAGCGCGAGGCCGACCGCGTCGTGCATGAGGGTGAGCGACGCATTCCCTGCGGCGACGACGCGATCGGCGGGCGCGCCGAGCATCGGCGCGAACAGGGCGCGGATCTCCGGCAGACCCTGCAGGCCCCCGTAGTTGCGACAGTCGGTGCCGTCGGCCGCGCGGTAGTGGCCGTCACCCGGCAGCGTCAGCAGCGCGTTGGAGAGATCGAGCTGCGCTTCCGACGGCTTGCCGCGCCCGAGATTCAGCGTCAGCCCGCGCGCGCGGAACGCCGCGTATTCCGCCATCGCGCGCTCGTGCGCCGCCCGCACATCGGACGTCGACCCCGCCCGCAGATCCGTCACGTCGCTCCTATGCGCAGACATCGCCCAGGAATCCCCCGCCGCCGCAATACTTCACGTCCTGCAGCTGAATGAGCAGGCCGTCCGGATCGGTGAAGTACAACTCCGGCGTCCCGCCCTCGGCGCCGCCGCGATTCGGCATGCGCAGGCTGATGTACTTGCGCATCGGGCCGACCGGACCGCGCCCGTCGCCCCGGTCCTGGATGCCGTAGCTCTCGAGGGCCTTCATGACCGCGTCGGGCTGGAACCCGTTCATGTTGAGGCACGCGTGGTTGATGCTGGCCGGACGCGGCGCCGCGCCGGCGCGCGCCGCCCCCGCGCCGCCGGTGAACATCACGAAGCCCACGCCGCTGCCGACTCCGAGCAGCGGCGACGCCGCCTGGTGTGCCTGGATGTCGAAGCCGAAGAGGTCCTGATAGAACTTGTTGGACCGATCGGCATCCGCCACCGAGATCGTGAAGTGGCTGATGTCGCGCACGGGCAGGAGGCCCTTCTTGGGCGAGGGCTCGCGCGTCCCGCACACGTTGCCCAGCACGCCGGCGCCGCCGCAATAGCTCGGATCCTGCAACTGCACGACGATGCCGTCGGGATCCCCGAAATAGATCTCGGGCGTGCCTTCCTGCGCGCCGCCGGCATCGGGCCCGCGCATCCGCACGCGCGCCTTCATCGGCCCGCCGCTCAGGCCGGCGCCCGGAGCGGCCGCGTCGGCGCGGGAGATGCCATGCTCGGACAGCGTCTTCAGCACCCCGTCGACGCTGAAGTTCTCGACCGTGATGCAGAAGTGGCTGATGCTCGGCGCGTTCGATCCCGCGGCGCTGAGCGCCATGAACTGAGGTCCGTCGCCCAGACCGAGGACGATCGTGTTGCCCTGACGCGCCTGGATCGGCATCCCGAAGAGACCCTGATAAAAATCGAGCGAGCGCTTGACGTCCGAGACGCTCAGCGTCAGGTGGTTCAGCGCGCGTGCGCGAAACATGCTCCCCTGTGCAAACGCCCTCGGCGCCAGAGCCAGCGCCGGCAGCGTCATGAGCAGGCCGCGGCGGGAGATCCGACCGGCGTCGTAGGCGCTCATCCGTGGTTTCGTCATCATGGGCTCTCCTGGGATTCTGGAGCGTATCGAACTCGGTGGTATCGTGTCCAGTATGACGCTCTCGCCTACGGCGACGGCCAATGCCGCATGGACGATCGTGCTGGCGGCCGCCCGGGCCGCCCCGCGGGCCGTCTGCGCCGAGCAGTGCACGACCTTCGCGCTCGGCGACGACGATGCGCTGCAGCCGGTCGGGCCGGGTCACCCCGACGCCGTCCTCAAGTGGCAGGTCGGCCAGGGCTGGGCGCCCGCTCTCGGGCACGACGATCCCCGATATGCCATCGTCGACCTGTATCTCCCCATCTGCAGCGCGACTCTGCAGCGCCCCATTACGATCGCGCACCTCGGCCAGAGCCTCGACGGATTCATTGCCACCCACGCCGGGGAGTCGCAGTTTGTCACGGGCGAAGAGAACATCCTGCATCTGCACCGCCTGCGCGCGCTCTGCGATGCCATCATCGTCGGTTCCGGCACGGTGGCCGCCGACGATCCCCTGCTCACCACACGCCGCGTCGACGGCCCCAATCCACTGCGTGTGATTTTCGATCCGGCCCGGCGGCTCGAGGATCGGTATCGCGTGTTCCAGGACGATGCGGTGGAAACGCTCTACGTGTGCGGCCACGCGCTGGTGCACCCCGGCGAGCGGCACCTCGGGCGGGCGGAGCTCATCGGCGTGGACGACAGTTCGCCGGCCGCCGGCGCGGCCGAGCTGATGCAGGTGCTGCGCGCGCGCGGGTGCGCCCGCGTCTTCGTGGAAGGCGGCGGGGTCACCGTCTCGACCTTTCTCGAGGCCAACCTGCTGGATCGATTGCAGGTCGCGGTGGCGCCGCTGCTCATCGGCGATGGGCGGCCGGCGATCCGCTTCGCCCCGCGCAACTTCCTTCGCGACTGCCATCGCCCGCGCTATCGGGTGTTCCGGATGGGGGGCGACGTGTTGTTCGACTGCGAGCTGGGCAGCCTCGACGAGGAGGGCCCTGACCCCGGCGGCGCGGCCGACGCGCCGATCTCGCGAATCATCTAGCCATCCCGCCCACGTCTTCGTGCCCCACGACGAGTCGGGATCGTCCGGCCGCAACGTGTGCGACCCGACGCTCGCGCCACCCCGCGATCGTCGACGCCCCCTCAGGCTGGATCGCCGCCGCCGCCCGGGCCCATCCCTCGATCAACAGACGCTGAAGCCGCCCTTGATCGGGGCCGAGCCGCCAGTCGCTGGCCCCGCGCACCACGCGATATCCGCGGGATTGAAACAGGTCGGCTGCCCGCATCGCTGCGTCGGGCCCCAGCGCCGGGCCGAAGCCCTTGTCGGTTCGCTGATGCCGGTTGACCAGTTCGCGGATCGCTCCATCCTCCGGATCCTCCGGCGAACAGCTGAGCCGGCCGTCATAGGTCAGCGCGAACAGCACCGCCGCCCGCTGCTTCACGCAGTGGTCGGACAGCGTCCTCAGCCAGGCATCCGACACGAGATCGAGCAGGGCGGAGGCCGTGACCAGGGCGGCTCCGGCGAACACCGCGGCATCCAGGCGGCGGATGTCGGTGCAGAGCGTCGTGATCCGTTCCGGACCGCCGGCGCCGCGCGACGCCGTCGCCATCGCGAGCAGATCCGCGTCATGATCGACGAGGCGCCAGCGCTGTCCGACGGGCAGCCGCTCGCCCAGATAACGAAGGTTCGCGCCGGTGCCCGCGCCCAGATCGATCACCATCGGATCGTCCGCTGCCGCCGAGCGCGGCGACGACCGCGTCGGTGACGATGACCGAGCGCGCTTGCCGATCGGCGGGCTCCCGCAGGGCCAGCCATTCGGCCGTGAACTCACCCATCGGCTCTCACGCTTTCGAGCGCGGCGGAAAACGCCGCCGCGGCTCGATTCCAGGTCGGGAGCCCGGTCCGCCGGCGCCGCGCGCCGGCCGTCATCTGCGACCGCAGGCCGGCGTCGCCGAGCACGCGTGCGAGCGCCGCGGCCAGCGCCGCCACATTGCCCGCCGGCACGAGAATCCCGGCGTCGGACCCGACCAGATCGGGAATGGCGCCGGTAGGCGTACTAATCACGGGAAGACCGCAGGCGATGGCTTCCGCGACGGCCATGCCGTATCCCTCGTGGAACGTTGGCAGCACGAACACGTCGGCCGCGTCGTAGGCACACGCCATGCGAGCGGCGTCGCCTTCGCCCGTCAGCACCACCCGGTCGTCGAGACCGCTCGCACGGATGCTCGCCCGGACGGCCTCGACGGTCGCGGGGGCGCGGTCGACGCTGCCGACGCAGACGAGCCGCCAGTTGTGTTCGGCAATCCCGGCCAATGCCGCGATGAGCACGAGATGGCCCTTGCGCGGCACGAGGGCGCCCACCGAGAGCAGATGAACCAGCCGATCGCCGGATCCGTGGGCCAGGGGCGCGGGGTCGGTGCCCGGCTCGACGATCGCGACCCGCGACGGCGTGACTCCGTAGGCGTCGAGCCGTCGCGCCGTGGCGCCGCTCGTGACGACAACCAGGCGGGCGGCGGCCAGGGCGCGGCGCTCGCCGGCCGCGAGGGCGGCAGCGACCGGCGGGGCGAGGCCCGTCTCCTCGGCGAGCGGATGGTGCACCAGCGCCACGAACCGCAGGCGCCCGGCCTCCGCGGCGACCTCGCCCGGCGCGGCGCCGAAGGCGAGACCATCGACGACGACCGTCGATCGATCGGGAAGGCCCCGAAGCCCGGCCCTCATGCGTTCGCGGTCCTCTGACGAGGGATGCGGGAAGGCGCCCGGAATCTCCCGCACGTCGACGGCCCATCCGCGTTCGCGCAAGCCCGCGATGATCCGGCGGTCGTAGCCGTAGCCGCCCGTCCGGGTCTCGAGCGCTCCCGGGACGACGAAGTGGACCTCGAGCCTGCTACCCCCGGCTGAGTCGGCCATCGTACGACGCCGATGCGATGTGCGATTCGTGCAGGACGACGCGGAGGCCTTCCACGCCCTGGGCGCCAGGCCCCGAGATCGCCCCGTTCGATCGCCGACGCCATGGCGTCGAACACGACGCGGGCGAGGAACTCCGTGGTGGTGTTCCGGCCCGCGAACGCGGGCTCCTCGTCCAGATTGCGATAGCTCAAGCCGGCAAGCACGGTCTGAAGGGCCTGGCTCGCACGGCCGATGTCCACCACGATGCCGTCTTCGTCGAGCGATGGCCGCCGGAATTCGACGTCGACGACGAAGGTCGCTCCGTGAAGGCGGCGCGCCGGACCGAACACCTCGCCCGACAAACTGTGGGCAATCATCATGTGGTCGCGCACGGTCACGGTGTACATGGGCGCTGATCTCCAGGGCGGCCGGCGTTCACGCCGTCGCCTCCGACGGGTATCGAATCCGATGGCACAGCGTGTCTCCAGGCGAGCGCGCCAGTGTCGCCATTGTCTGCGGCAGATCGTCGAAGGCGCTCTCGCCGGTGATGAGGACGTCGAGAACGGGATCGGCGAGCATCGACAGCGCCAGCTGCATGCGACGCCGATAGTCCCACCGCGCGCGCTGCGCCGGCGCGACGGTGCTCACTTGCGACGATTTCAGCGTGAGCCGGCGCACGTGGAATCCTTCGCCCAGCTTGAGCGGTACTGACCTGATCGCCGTACCAGCTCATGTCGACGATGGTCGATTCGAACCCCGCCAGGTCGAGGGCGGTCCCGAGACCAGTCGGCGACCCGCTGGCATGAAACACGACGTCGGCCTCGCGGGCGGCATCCGCCGGCAGCGCGAAGCTCACGCCGAGGGCTGCCGCAATCCGCGCCCGCGCCGGATTGAGGTCCACGAGCTCGACCTTCGAGCCGGCAATCCGCCCCGCCAGCCACGCAACCAGGCAGCCCACGGTGCCGCCCCCGACGACGGCCACACGGTCGCCGACGTGCGGGCGCGCGTCCCAGAGCCCGTTGATCGCCGTTTCCAGATTCGATGCGAGCACGGCACGGGTGGACGGCACACTGTCGGGCAGCGGGTGCACGGCGTGCGCGGGAACGACGTAGCGCGTCTGGTGCGGATAGAGCGTGAACACGCGCCTGCCCCGCAGGGCCTCGGGGCCCTCCTCGACGTCACCGACGCTCACGTATCCGTACTTGACGGGCGCCGGGAACTCGCCGGCCTGAAAAGGCGCCCGCATGCGCGCGTACTCGCTCGGCGGCACGCGCCCGAGAAATACGAGCGCCTCGGTGCCGCGGCTGATCCCGCTGTAGGCCGCGCGGATCACGACGTCGCCAGGCGCCGGGCCCTCGAGCGGCTCGTCGCGGATCTCGCCTCGCCCGGGAGCGACCGTCCAGAACGCGCGCGCTGTCACCATCGGCGCGTCAATTCTGGTACGTTTCGGCTGCGGTATACAATCCAAAGGGTTCTCGAGGTCATGTATCCGATCAAAGCGGCCGCGGTGTTTCTGGCCGTGCTGGCTGCGGCGATCGCGTTCCGGGAGCGGGCGGCCGACGCGCGGTTCGCGCCGGCCGACTGGGTCACCACGTTCAGGGCATTCATCGTCGCGCTCGTCGCCGGCCTGGTCGGCGAAGCGGGCGCCGCGCGGGTTGCCGCCGTCGCGACGGCTGGCGGCGCAGCCGCGCTGGCCCTCGACGGGGTGGACGGATGGCTGGCGCGGCGGCACGGGGCCGAGCTCATTCGGCGCGCGCTACGACATGGAAGTCGACGCCCTCCTGATTCTGGTGCTGGCGATCCTCTGCTGGCAGCTCGAGAAGGCCGGCCCGTGGGTGCTCGCGTCGGGCCTGCTTCGGTACGGGTTCGTCGCCTCGGCGGGCGTGTGGCCGTGGATGGGGCGTCCGCTGCCGCCCAGCCGGCGCCGGCAGGCCGTCTGCGTCGGGCAGGTGCTCGGTCTGCTCCTCGCCGTGGCCCCCTTCGTCGACGCGCCCGCCAGTGATGTCCTGGCCGGCACCGCCCTGGCGGCGCTCCTGTGCTCGTTTCTGGCCGACACCTTGTGGCTGCGCCAGCAGGCGCGCCGGTGACGAACCGCGTGCCTGCCCTGATCGCCGCGCTCGTTCTCCTGAACGCATCCTTGACGTTCGGAAACGTCTGGCCGACGCCGGCGATCCGGTTCGAATGGCAGCTCTCCGTCGAGCTGGCGCTCATCGTCCTGCTGCTGGCGGCCGTCGCGTGGCGCTCGGCGAGGCCGTCGGCGCGCCTCCTTCGGTGGCTGACCGTGCTCTGGCTGCTGCTCGTCGTCGGGCACTATGCCGACGTCACCGCGCCCGCGCTCTACGGGCGCGAAGTCAATCTGTTCTGGGACCTGCGGTACGTGTCGGACGTGGCTGCGATGATGACGCGGGTCGCCTCGTGGTGGCTGATCGCCGTGATTCTGATCGTCTCAGGAATCGCGCTCACCCTGCTCTACACGGCGACGCGGTGGGCCCTGCGACAGGTCGCCGATGCCACGCGCCGGCCGCGCGATCGCCGGCTGCTCGTGGCCGCGGCCGCCATCGTCGTGGTCTGGTTCGCGACCGATCGCGCGCTCGCCGAGCGGCCGGTCGATCCGTACGAAGAGGAGACCTCGGTCTTCGCCGCTCCGGTTCTGGGCACCTACACGCATCAAGTCCGGCTGGCCGTGACGGCGCTGGCCGCCCGGGCGGGCTCGGTGACGATTGCCGAGAGCCCCGTGCTCAGTTCCGACCTCTCGCGCCTGCACGGCGCCGACGTGCTGCTGGTCTTCATCGAGTCCTACGGCGCAGTCACCTACGACCGGGCCGCGTTCGCCCGGACGGTGGCGCCCGCCCGCCGGGCGCTGGCGGCCGCGGCCGAGGACACCGGGCGCAAGGTCGTGTCGGGCTTCGTCACGTCGCCGACGTTCGGCGGATTGTCGTGGCTCGCCCACCTCAGCCTGCTGTCGGGGGTCGAGGTCCGCGATCCTGATCGGTACGCGCTCCTCATGAGCAGCCGCCGCGACACGCTCGTCACCGTCTTCCACAATCGCGGATACCGCACGGTGGCGCTGATGCCGGGCCTGCAGCAGGCGTGGCCGGAGGGCGCCTTCTATCAGTTCGACACGATCTACGGCGAGCTGGCGCTCGACTACCGAGGCTGGTCATTCGGCTGGTGGAACATTCCGGACCAGTACTCGCTGGCGCGGTTCAATCAGGTCGAGTTGTCGAAGCCCGACCGGCGGCCGGTGTTCGCGGTGTTCCCCACCATCAATACCCACGCGCCCTTCAGCCCGACGCCCCCCTACCAGGCCGACTGGCACCGTGTCCTGTCGACGGACCCCTTCGACCAGGCCGACCTGGATCGCTCGTTCGCCGAGCCGCCCGACTGGCTCGATCTGGGGCCGGACTACGTGCGCTCGGTCATCTACGACCTGACGGCCCTGGCCGGATTCGTGCGCGAGCGCCGCGGCCACGACCTCGTGATGATCATTCTCGGCGATCACCAGCCCGCGTCGATGGTCAGCGGCACGCACGCGCCGTGGGACGTGCCGGTGCACATCGTCGCCGCGCCGGGCCCGGTGCTCGATCGTCTGGTGGCCGACGGCTTCCAGGAGGGGGTCGACCCGCCACGCGCGCCGCTCGGGCGCATGAACGAGCTCGGGCCGATGGTGGTATCGGCCTTCGGGGAACCTGAGCCGTCCACCACAGCTTCACCCGCGTCTTATTGATAGGATCGGTACCGAGGAGGTGAGCGATGCCGGATATTCCGGACTTCGAGCTGCATCCGACGCCGGAGACGCCGCTCGACCCTGAACCCTCGTCGCAGACTGTGAAGTGGGTCGTGATCGCGGTGATGGTGCTCCTGGCGATCGGGGTCGTCTGGTACGCCGTCTCACGCCCGCACGCGCCGGCGCCGGCGCAAACCGCCCAGGCTGAGCCCGCTCCGGCGTCGGAACCGGCCGCACAGCCCCTCGGAACGACGCCGGAGACGGTCGAGGTGCCGGCGCTCGACGAGAGCGACGGGTTCGTGCGGGAGTCGGTGCGCCAGCTGTCGTCGCATCCAACCATTGCCGCATGGCTCGCGACGGACGGCCTCGTGCGCAACTTCACCGTGGTCGTCTCGAACCTGGCTGACGGCAAGACGCCCGCCGGGCGGCTTCGCGCCCTGCGCCCCCAGGCGACGTTCCTCGCGGCGGATCAGGGCGAACAGCTCACGATCGACCCGCGCAGCTACGCGCGATACGATCAATTCGCCGACGCCATCGCATCGCTCGATCCTCAGGGGAGCGCCCGGCTCTACGCGACGCTCAAGCCGCGTATCGAGGAGGCGTACCGCGACCTCGGCTTCCCGAACACCCCGTTCGATCGCGCGCTCACACGCGCCATCGTGACGCTGCTCAAGACGCCGGTCGTCGATCGTCCCATCGAACTGGTCCCGCAGGGCGCGACGTCGTTCGCCTTCGCCGATCCCGATCTCGAAACGCTTCCGGGGGCCGAACGACAGCTCCTGCGGATGGGGCCCGCGAACGTCCGGAAGGTGCAGACGTCGCTCCGGGCGCTGAGCCTCGCGCTGGGCATTCCGGCCGATCAGCTGCCGCCGATTCAGTAGCGGCGAAGGCGTGGGCCGCGGTGCTCGCGCTGTGCCTGCCGGCGCGGTGGGCGGCGCGGCTCGATCCCGCGAGGACCCTACGGAGCGAGCAGGTCGGACAACGGACGACGCTGCCGTCCCGCCTCGTCGAAGTTCGACGGATCGAGCCACCGCTCGAGCGCCGCCCGGCGCGACGGCCATTCCGCATCGATGATCGAGAACCAGGCCGTGTCGCGATTGCGACCCTTTCGGATCATGTGCTGGCGGAAGACGCCCTCGAACGTGAAGCCGAGGCGGCGCGCGGCGCGGCGCGACGGCTCGTTGAGCGCGTCGCATTTCCACTCGTAGCGCCGGTACCCGAGGTCGTCGAACGCATGTCGCGCCATCAGATACATCGCCTCGGTGGCGGCCGTGGTCCGCTGAAGCCGGGGCGAGAACATGATGGCGCCGACTTCGATCGATCGATTCGCCGGATCCATGCGCAGGTACGCGGCATGGCCGATGGCGAGGCCCGTCGCCCGCTCGACGATCGCGGAATACAGCGGATCGACGGACGCGGCCCGGGATTCCAGGTAGGCGTCGAACGCCTCCCGGTCCCCGAAGGGGCCTTCGCCGAGGTAAGTCCACAGCGCCGCCCGGTCGGGGCGACCACATCCCTCGAAGAGCGCCGCGCCGTGGGCAGCGGGATCGAGGGGCACGATCGCCACGCACCGTCCCTCGAGCACGGCACGGGCCGGGCGCCGCGCCGGCGTGTCGTCGACGGGCGATCCGATCGGCTGGGCGCCGCCGGCGGGGGCATTCGTCACGGCAGCTTCCCGTCGAGTTCCAGATAGACGCGCCCGAGGGCCGTCGTGGCGTTGTTGGCAGCCCGCGTCCACCCGTCGAAACCGTCGAAGTTGGCCCGCGAGGCAGCCTCCTCGAGCGGAACGTGCGCGTCGTGCAGGCGCCGTCCCTCGGCGAAGATCTGTTCCAGCGCGCCGCGGTAGCGCCGTTCTTCCTCCTGGAGCACGTCCGGGCTGTCCACGAATCCGTGCGCCGGCACGTAGATCTCCACCGCCATCGCCTCCGCCTTCTTCAGCGCGCCGATCCACTCGCTGGGATACGCATTCGCCATGGACGGAAACACGCGGTTCGAGAACACCTCGCTCATGTAGAGGATCTTCTCCTGCGGCAGATAGACGACCAGATCTCCGCCGGTGTGCGCCCGGCCGAGAAAGAGCACGTCCACTTCCCTGGTTCCGAGATGGATCGCCCGTCGATCGGACACCGTTTCGGTCGGCACGATGACTCGACGTGCCGAAGAACGCCCCGTTCCCGCTTCCGCCTGCCGCTCGAGATTCGCTTTCGAGAACGGGTGCGCGATGAACGTCGCGCTCGAGGGGAACGCGGCGTCGCCGCCCGTATGATCCCCGTGCTCGGAACCGATCACGACGTACCTGATGGGCTGCGGCGTCAATGCCGCGATCTCGGCCACGAGGCGGCGTCCGTTCTCGATGGTGCCCTGTCCGTCGGCCACCAGCACGCCCTCCGACGAGATCACAATCAGGTTGTTCACCGTCAGCACGCGCTTGGTCGGATCGATCTGTTCGTACGTGTACACATCGTCGGCCAGTTTCGTGATGCGCGGAAAGTCCCCGGGAGTGAGGCCGCGCTCATGGACGTCAGCGGTCCGCACCGGCCCCTGCGCCGAGGGCGCCGCCGCAGCCAGCCCGAGCACGGCCGCCAGCGCCGCGGCGCTCACGGCGCTTCCCGTCGTCATTCGAAGCATGCCGGCCTCCCGTGGCGGATTATAGGCCTCACCGAGGGTTCCCAGAGCCGAAGTGATACGATCGACCCGTGATGCGCAAAGTGCTGCCGCTGGCTCCGGTCGGAGCCTCGGGACCGCCGCGCGAACCGAAACCGGCGTGGCTGAAGGTGAGGGCGCCCGGTTCGCCGAGCTATCTGCGGCTCAAGGAGCTGATGCGCGGCCTGAACCTCCACACGGTGTGTGAGGAAGCGCAGTGCCCGAACATCGGCGAGTGCTGGCATCACGGCACGGCGACGTTCATGATCCTCGGCGACGTCTGCACCCGCGCCTGCGCATACTGCGCGGTCGCGCACGGCCGCCCCGATCCCCTCGATCCGCTGGAACCGACCCGCGTCGCGGATGCCATTCGCACCCTGGCGCTCAGCTACGTCGTCATTACCTCGGTGGATCGCGACGACCTGCCCGACGGCGGCGCGTCCATCTTCGCGGCGACCATCCGCGAAACACGCGCACGCCTCCCCGAGTGCCGCATCGAAGTGTTGATCCCCGACTTCCAGGGCGACGAGCGCTCGCTGCACACCGTCCTGGATGCCGCGCCAGACATCCTGAATCACAATACCGAGACCGTGCCGCGCCTGTACAAGATGGCGCGTTCCGGCGGCCGCTATGCGCGCACGCTCGAGCTGCTGGATCGATCGCGCCGGTATCGTCCGGACATCCCCACCAAGACGGGTCTGATGGTGGGGCTCGGGGAGGAACGGGCGGAGATTCTGGGCGTCCTCGAGGATCTGCGGGAGGTCGGCTGCGGCATCCTCACCATCGGCCAGTACCTCAGGCCCTCGATCGACCATGCGGCGATCGTCCGGTACTACCATCCGGACGAATTCGCCGACCTGAAGGCCGTCGCGCTGGATCTCGGCTTCGTGCACGTCGAATCGGGACCGCTCGTTCGCAGCTCCTATCACGCCCACGAAACCGCCGACGCCTACGCCCGAGCCGCCGGCTCATAGGCGCTCCTCGTCCGATCAGGAGATCGACGAGGGCGTCAGCAGGAGCAGGCCGAGAAACACGAGCACATAGCTGGCCACGAAATAGCCGGCCATGCACTGGGCGCGCAGCGCGCGCGATCCCGATCGCCACGCCGCGACGGGATGGACGCACGCGGCGAGCGAACGGCCGATCACGATTTCGAACTTCGTGCTTGGACGATCGGGGGCCAACCGCATGGTCGCCACGCGAGCAAGAACACCACCAGGCCGCCGCTCGGAAATCCCCCGAAAACCGGCGTCCTCGCGCGAAAGAGTCAGCTGCCCATCCGACCATCGTCGGCCGCCATGGAGACATCCGCCGGCAGTCGCGCAGGAGGTAGACTAGACCCGACCGTCGGCCATGGCCACCGTCCAGATTCGCTACATCGTGAACGACGTGGATGAGGCAATCGCTTTTTACTGCCGCCACCTCGGCTTCACCGAAGTCATGCATCCGTCGCCGTATTTCGCCATGCTCTCGCGCGCGGACCTTCGGCTCGTGCTGAGCAAGCCGGGCGGCGGCCCCGGCGGCGGCCAGGCCATGCCGGACGGGAGACGACCCGAGCCGGGCGGCTGGAACCGGTTCGGTATCGCCACGGAGAACCTCGAAGCCCTGGTTCACGAGCTGCGCGAGCGCGGCGTGCGCTTCCGCAGCGACATCATCCGCGGCGTCGGCGTGCACCAGTGCATCGTGGAAGATCCATCCGGCAATCCCGTCGAGCTCTTCGAACCCACGCGGGCCGACGCTCGACTTTC
The DNA here is from genome assembly GCA_963837345.1 of uncultured Acidobacteriota bacterium. Taxonomy (GTDB): domain Bacteria; phylum Acidobacteriota; class Vicinamibacteria; order Vicinamibacterales; family CAVVIG01; genus CAWIMX01. The sequence continues at coordinate 221,946 of CAWIMX010000002.1, read as the reverse complement.
GGAGCCAGGGTAGAACCGCCTCGGCAGGAGGAGATCGTGAAAGCATGCGGACGGCGTCGTCGGGTATCGCGCCTGCGGCGGGGGGCCACTCTCCTGGCTATGGCCGCGGCGATGCAGATGTGGCCTCGCCCGGCGAAGGCCCAATCCGACTGGACCGAACCGTTTCCGCCGTTCCGGATCGCGGGCAATCTCTACTATGTCGGGAGTCGGGGTCTCGCCAACTACCTCATCACGACGCCCGAGGGCCACATCCTCATCAACAGCGACCTCGACGAGAACGTGCCGCTGATCCGCGCCAGCGTGGAGCAGCTCGGTTTCAAATTCAGCGACATCAGGATTCTGCTCATCAGCCACGCCCATTGGGATCATGATGCCGGCAGCGCCCGCATCAAGCAGCTCACCGGCGCCCGCTACATGGTGATGGACGCCGACGTGCCCGTCGTCGAATCCGGCGGCAAGGCCGACTTCCAGTACGGCTCGACGCCAGGCTCCCTCTATGCGCCGACCACGGTCGACCGCGTGCTGCACGACGGCGACGAGGTCCGGCTGGGCGACGCCGTGCTCGTGGCGCACCTGACCCCCGGACACACGAAGGGCTGCACCACCTGGACGTTGAAGGTGTCGGACGGCGGGCGCTCCTACGACGCGGTGATCGTCGGCAGCCCGAACGTGAATCCGGGATACCGGCTGGTGAACAATCCCGACTATCCGAACATCGCCGCCGACTACGAGCGGATGTTCCGGGTTCTCAAATCGCTCCCGTGCGATATCTTCCTCGGCGCGCACGGAGAGTACTACGACATGGCAGCGAAGCACGCGCGCTTGACGGATGGCGGGGCCAACCCGTTCGTCGATCCTGACGGCTACAAGAAATACGTGGCCGATCGGGAGCGCGACTTCCACTCGGCGCTGGCCAAGCAGCAGCAAGCCGCTCGTTGAACCCGGCGCAGGGCGGCCTGGTCGGGCGGCCACACCGGCGGCGATCACATGAATGTGTCCACTGCTTAATTTCGATACATCCCTGTCGAACAAGTCTGCAGCTCGGCCGGTCGGCCTCCCGGTCCCGTGCGCGATTTTTCTAAGAAATTGAGGGGATAGACCGCTCGATTCACCCCGGCGGCCGGTGGTCTCATTCTTGCTCCACGGACCGGCACGATGGAATTCGAGCACCTGATTCGCCGTATCCGAAACGAGTTCAACGAGATGCCAGGCCTACGGCTCACGCTCCACCAGGCGGCGCGGCTCTGGGGCCTCGAGCGCGATACGTGCCGGGCCGTGATCGATCAGCTCGTGGCCGCGTCGTTCCTTCGCTGGACGACGGCTGGCTCGGTAATCCGCGCCGAAAACTGAGCGTCAGGACGACGCCGGACGGCGGCGCGGCTTGTAGACGTGCGTAGCGTGGCCGAAGAACATCTCGGCCGCTTCGCCGACGGTTTCCGACAGCGTCGGATGCGTGTGGATGGTGAGCGCCAGGTCCCGGGCATTGGCGCCCATCTCGATGGCCAGGACGCCCTCCGCGATCATCTCTCCCGCGGACACGCCGACGATTCCCACGCCCAGCAGCCGTCCGGTACCGGGCTCCACGATGAGCTTCGTGAGGCCGTCGGTGCGATCGAGGGTGACCGCGCGTCCCGACGCACCCCAGACGTATTTCACGACCTCGAAGGGAATGCCCTTCGCCTGCGCCTCCTGCTCGGTGACGCCGCACCACGCCAGCTCGGGATCGGTGAAGACGACGGCGGGAATCGCCCTGGGCTCGAACGCGGTCTTCTGACCCGCAATCGCCTCGGCGGCCACGCGCCCCTCCGCCATGGCTTTGTGCGCGAGCATGGGCTCGCCCGCCACGTCTCCGATGGCGAAGATGCTCGGCTCCGCGGTGCGACGCTGCGGGTCGACGTCGATGAACCCTCTGGCGTTCACCACGACCTTCGTCCGATCGAGCCCCGGAATGTTCGAGTTGGGCCGGCGGCCGATCGACACGAGCACGGCGTCGAAGACCTGTTCCGGCTCCTTGAGATCGGCGCCTTCGAACGTCACGCGGATCCCGGACGGCTCCTCCGCCATCCGCACCACCTTCGTGTTGAGCATGACGCCGGCGGCCATCTGCGCGATGCGCCTGGCGAGGATGTTCACCAGATCCCGATCGGCGCCGGGCAGCAGGCCGCCCGTCATCTCCACCACCGACACCTGGCTGCCGAGTGCCGCGTAGACGGTGCCCAGCTCCAGTCCGATGTACCCGCCGCCGACCACGAGCAGCGTTTTCGGGATGCGCTTCAGGTCGAGCGCGGAGGTGGAGTCGAGCACGCGGTCGCTGTCGAGCGCCAGCGTGGGAATGACGGTCGGCCGCGATCCGGTGGCCAGCACGATGGCGTCGGCTTTCACGTCTTCGGAGCCGCCGCCGGCCCTGGCGACGCGGAGGGTGTGGGCGTCGAGGATCTCGGCGCGGCCCTGCACGTAGTTCACCTTGCGGAGCCGGCCCACCTGGCCGTTGCCGGTCGTGAGCTTCGTGACGACGTCGTTCTTCCAGGCCCGAAGCGCGTCGAGATCGATGCGGGGCGACGAGAACCCGACGCCCCAGGCCGCCGCGTGCCGGGATTCCTCGATCAGCTTGGCCACGTGCAGGAGGGCCTTCGACGGGATGCAGCCCCGGTAGGTGCACACGCCACCGGGGTTGGCCTCGAGATCGATCATCGTCACCGTTTGTCCGAGGTCGGCGGCCAGATAGGCGGCGGCGTACCCGCCGGGGCCGGCGCCGATCACTGCAATCTGCGTAGATGTCATGGCGACTCGCATCCCATCACGACGCCACGAGCGGCGCGACGAAGGCATCCTTCCCCGCGTGCCGTGGTGACCGTTGCGTTCTTGTGAAAACGGTGTCGCTCACCCTTGCAAGGCGAGCAGGAACGGCTGCTCGAAGACGTCCACAATCCAGCGCAGAAAGCGGATCGCGTCGGCGCCGTCGATGACACGGTGATCGTAGGACAGGGACAGCGGCAGCATCTGGCGCGCCACGAACTCGCCGTCCTGGTAGACCGGCGCCATCCGCCCGCGCGAGATCCCGAGGATCGCCACTTCGGGCGCGTTGACGATGGGCGTGAAATACGTGCCGCCCATGCCCCCCAGGTTGGAGATGCTGAAGCAGCCGCCCTGCATCTCCTCGAGACTGATCTTGCGCGCGCGCGCCTTCTCGGACAGCTGACTGAGCTCGACGGCAATCTGGATGATGTTCTTGGTATCGGCGTCACGAATCACGGGCACGAGCAGCCCGCGGTCGGTGTCGACCGCCACGCCGATGTGGACGTATTTCTTGTAGACGATGCGGTCGCCGGCCACGTCGATCGACGAGTTGAACTGCGGGAACTGCTTCAGGGCGATGGCGGCGATCTTGACGGCCACCGCGGTCACCGTGAGCTGCCCTCCGGCCGCCTCGGCCTCCTTCGCGTGCCGCTTGCGCAGCACCTCGAGGTTCGTGATGTCGGCGACTTCGTGCTGCGTGACGTGCGGAATCGTCGCCCAGGCGTAACTGAGGTGCTCGGCGGTCTTCCGCCGCACGGCGCGCATCGGCTGCGGATCGATCGCGCCCCACCGGCTGAAGTCGGGCAGGGGCTCGACCGGGATGGCGATCCCGGAGCCCGCCGCGCGCGGCGCCGCCGACGTAATCAGGGCCTTGGCGTGAGCCTTGACGTCGTCGATCGAAATCCGGCCGTCGGCGCCGCTGCCCGGCACTTCGTTGATGTCGAGTCCGAGCTCGCGCGCCATGCGCCGCACCGACGGCGCGGCCGGCGCCGGGGGCTGACTGTCGGCGGGCGCGGGTTCCGCCGGGGGACGCAGCCCGCGGCTGATGTCGACCACCTTGTCGGGAACGGGCGACGGCCGGGGCCGCTCGGGAACCGGCGCGGGAACCGGCGCCGGCTCCACCGCTTCCGCGGACGCCGGCGTCGACACGGGCGCCACGGCCGCTGGCGTGGTCGCGGCAGCCTCCCCCGCCACCGACAGGATGGTCTGGCCCACCTTGACCTTGTCGCCCGCCTTCACGCTGACGCCGGTGACGCGACCGGCGACCGACGAGGGCACCTCGATGGTGGCCTTGTCGGTTTCGAGCTCGAGGACCGGCTGGTCTCGTTCGATGGTATCGCCCACCTGGACGAGCACGCGCAGCACGTCACCCGACGCGATGTTCTCGCCCAGCTCGGGAAGTTTGAAGTCGCTCACGAACGACGCCCTTTCGACGATGAGGAACCGCGGCGGGCGGCGAGACCGCCGCCCGAGGAGATCACGAGATCGCCGGATTCGCCTTGTCCGGATCGATGCCGTGCTTCCGGATGGCGTCCGTCACGGCAGACGGCTGGATCTGCCCGTCGCGCGCGAGCGCCGCCAGCGTGGCGACGACCACGTACCGCGCATCCACTTCGAAGAACGTGCGCAGGCTGGCGCGCGTCTCGCTGCGGCCGAAGCCGTCGGTGCCGAGGGCGGTGATGGGCCGCGGCACCCAGCGGGCGATCGTGTCGGGCAGCGCCTTCACGTAGTCGGACGCGGCCACGAACACGCCGGGCGCATCGCCGATCGCCGTCGTGACGAAGGGCGTCCTGGCCGGCTCGCCGGGATGGAGGAGGTTCCAGCGCTCGCACGCGTGCGCCTCGCGATACAGCTCGCTGTAGCTCGTGACGCTCCAGACGTCGGCGCCGACGCCGTAGTCGGCTTCGAGGATCGCCTGCGCCTTGACGACTTCCGGCAGAATCGCGCCGCTGCCCAGCAGCTGCGCGCGCAGCTTCGCTTTCGGCTTCGACGTCGTCTTGAACCGATAGATTCCCTTCAGAATGCCCTCGCGCGCGCCCTCGGGCATCGCCGGCATCTCGTACTGCTCGTTCATCACCGTGAGGTAATAAAACACGCTCTCGCCGTCCACGTACATCCGCCGGATGCCGTCCTGCACGATCACGGCGAGCTCGTAGGCGAACGCGGGATCGTAGGCGACGCACGTCGGGTACGCCATGGCAAACAGGTGGCTGTTGCCGTCCTGGTGCTGCAGCCCCTCGCCGGCGAGCGTGGTCCGCCCCGAGGTGCCGCCGAGCAGGAAGCCCCGGGTGCGCGAGTCGCCTGCCGCCCAGATCAGATCGCCGATCCGCTGGAACCCGAACATCGAATAGTAGATGAAGAACGGAATCGTGTTGACGCCGTGCGTCGCATAGGCCGTGCCCGCGGCGATGAACGACGACATCGCCCCCGCCTCGTTGATGCCCTCCTCGAGGATCTGTCCGTCGGACGCTTCCTTGTAGTACAGGAGAGTGTCCATGTCGACCGGCTCGTACACCTGACCCGAGTGCGAGTAGATGCCGACCTGGCGAAACAGGGCCTCCATGCCGAACGTGCGCGCCTCGTCGGGCACGATCGGGACGACGAGCCGCCCGACGTCCTTGTCGCGCAAGAGCTTCGCCAGCAGGCGGACGAACACCATCGTCGTGGAGGCCTTCCGCTCGTCGGTGCCCTTGTAGAACTCCTCGAACACGTCGGCGGCGGGCGGCGTCATCGCGCCGGCCTGCGCCTGGCGGCTCGGCACGTACCCGCCGAGCGCCTGGCGCCGCTCGCGGACGTAGCGCACCTCGATGCTCTCTTCCGACGGCCGGAAGAACGGGGCGTGCGAGATCTCGGCGTCCGACACGGGGATCGAGAACCGCGTGCGGAACGCGCGCAGTTCCTCTTCGTTCATCTTCTTCTGCTGGTGCGTGATGTTCTTGCCTTCCCCCGCTTCGCCGAGCCCATAGCCCTTGATCGTCCGCGCGAGAATCACCGTGGGCGATCCCCGGTGCTCGACGGCGGCGCTTGATAGGCGTTGTAGACCTTGACCGGATCGTGGCCGCCCAGCGTCAGCTTCTTCAGCTGGTCGTCGGACATGTGCTTGACCATGTCGAGCAGGCGGGGGTCGGCCCCCCAGAAGTGCTCGCGGATGTACGCGCCCGACTCGACGGCATACTTCTGGTATTGCCCGTCGACGATTTCGCCCATGCGCTTGACGAGCAGACCGTCGTGGTCCTTGGCCAGGAACTGGTCCCACTCGCGGCCCCAGATCAGCTTGACGACGTTCCAGCCTGCGCCGCGGAACGCCGCCTCGAGCTCCTGGATGATCTGGCCGTTGCCGCGCACCGGACCGTCGAGGCGCTGCAGGTTGCAGTTGACGACGAAAATCAGGTTGTCGAGCTTCTCGCGGGCGGGCAGTGTGATCGCGCCGAGGGCTTCCGGCTCATCCGTTTCGCCGTCGCCCAGAAACGCCCAGACCTTCGAGGTGGACTTCGGCCGCAGCCCGCGATCCTCGAGGTAACGCATGAAGCGCGCCTGGTAGATGGCCATGATGGGCCCGAGGCCCATCGAGACGGTCGGGTATTCCCAGAAACCCGGCATCAGCCACGGGTGCGGGTACGACGAGAGGCCGCCGCCCTCCTTGAGCTCGCGCCGGAAATTCTCGAGCTGGGTCTCGTTGATGCGGCCCTCCAGATACGCCCGGGCATAGACGCCGGGGGCCGCATGTCCCTGGAAGAACACCACATCGGCGTCCGGGCTGTCGTGCCCACGGAAGAAATGGTTGAACCCGACTTCGAAGAGCGTCGCCACCGAGGCAAAGGTCGAAATGTGCCCGCCAATGCCCTCGGCGGCCTTGTTCGCCCGCACCACCATGGCAGCGGCGTTCCACCGGACGAGGCTCTTGATCCGGCGTTCGATGTCGGGACTGCCCGGCATGAGCACCTGGTCTTCGGCGGAAATCGTATTGATATAGGGCGTGTTCGCGGAGAACGGCAGCTTGACGCCGTTCTCGCTGGCGTGAATCGTGAGCTCCCGCAGCAGGCGGGCCACCTTGACCGGCCCGCCGCTCTGCAGCACGTAGTCCAGCGACTCGAGCCATTCACGCGTTTCGACGGAGTCGAGCTCCGCAGCATCTTTCTGGGCAGGGTTTCGCACGACTGCGCGTTCCTTTCGCTACTCTGGGCTGACTGAACCCCTTATTGTAACCTTCGCCATGATGAAACGGGAACCCGTGCGGCGGCAACTCGCGGCCTTCATTTTCGTCGCTCTCCCGCTCGCCGCGGCCATGGCCGCTGCGCAATCGGCGAGCGCCCCGCCACGCTCGGCCTCGGGCCTCGACCTGGCCGCCATCGATCGCACGACGAATCCATGCACCGACTTCTACACGTTCGCCTGCGGCGCGTGGGCCCAGGCGAATCCGGTGCCGGCGGATCGCCAGCGCTGGGGACGGTTCGACGAGCTGCAGGAGCGCAATTTCGGCATTCTGCGCCGTATTCTCGAAACTCCCGGCGGCTCCGGCGACGAGCGCAAGGCCCGCGACTTCTACGCCGCCTGCCTCGACACGACGACCATCGAGTCGCGCGGCATCGCCCCGCTCGACGCCGAGCTGACGCGCATCGGCGCCCTCGGGCGGCTCGACGAGCTGCCCGCGCTCCTCGCCACCCTGCACGCGATCGGCGTGAACGCGCTGTTCCGCTTCGGCGCCGCCACCGACGCGCACGACGCGACGCATGAGATCGCCGACGTGGATCAGGGCGGCCTCGGCCTGCCCGATCGCGACTACTACACGAAGACCGACGATGCGTCCGTCGCGCTCCGCGCCAAGTACGTGTCGCACGTCGACCGGATGCTCCAGCTGCTCGGGGAGGCCCCCGCCGCGGCTGCCACCGACGCAGGGGCCGTCCTGGCGTTCGAGACGGCGCTCGCCGAGGCGTCCGAAGGGCGGGTCGCGCGCCGCGACCCGGCCACCACCGATCATCCGATGGCCTTCGATGCGCTGCAGGCGCTGACGCCGCATTTCGACTGGACGCGCTACCGGCAGGCGGCTGGCGCGCCGGCCTTCGCGTCGCTCAACGTGGACGCGCCGGAGTTCCTGAAGACCGCCGACGCGCTCGTCTCCCGCTCCCCGCTCGCGGAGCTCAAGACCTACCTGCGATGGCGGCTCGTGACCGCGTCCGCGAGCATGCTGCCGTCGGCGTTCGACGACGAGAACTTCGACTTCTTCGGCCGGACGCTTGCCGGCCAGCAGGCGCAGCTGCCGCGATGGCGCCGCTGCGTCTCCCAGACCGACGCCTTCCTGGGCGAGGCCCTCGGGCAGGCATTCGTGGCCGAGGCCTTCGGCCCGCAGTCGAAGGCCGACATGCTGGGGATGGTGCAGGACATCAAGAGCGCGATGGCCACCGACATCGAGCGCGCCGACTGGATGAGCGCCGAAACCAAGCGCGCCGCCAAGGTCAAGCTGGACGCCGTCGTGGATCGCATCGGCTATCCCGATTCGTGGCGCCGCTACGACGCGATGACGGTGGGCGCCGCCACCGCGCTCGCCAACCGCCAGCAGGCGAACACGTTCGAGTGGCGGCGCGACATGGCGAAGATCGACCGGCCGGTGGATCGCACCGAATGGAGCATGACGCCGCCGACGGTGAACGCGTACTACAGCCCCGACCGCAACAACATCAACTTCCCCGCCGGCATTCTGCAGCCCCCGTTCTATCAGTCGGAGCGCGATCCCGCGGTCAACTACGGCGGCGCTGGGGCGGTGATCGGCCACGAACTGACGCACGGCTTCGACGACCAGGGGCGCCAGTACGACCCGCAAGGCAACCTGCGCGACTGGTGGACCGACGCCGATGGCAAGGCGTTCGAGCAGCGCGCGAGCTGCATCGCCGACGAATACGACGGGTTCACGGTGGACCGGGACACGCACCTGAACGGCCGGCTGACGCTCGGCGAGAACACGGCCGACAACGGCGGCGTGCGCCTGGCGCTGCTGGCCTATCTGGCCGGCCCCGGCGCGAACGCTCCGGCCACGCTCGACGGCTTCTCGCCCGAGCAGCGCTTCTTCCTCGGATTTGCGCAGATCTGGTGCGAGAACCGCACGCCCGAGTACGATCGCCTCCAGGCGCAGACCAATCCGCACTCGCCGGGCCGGTACCGCGTGAACGGCGTCGTGTCGAACATGCCGGAGTTTCAGAAGGCGTTCTCGTGCCGCGCCGACGCGCCGATGGTGCGACAGAACGCATGTCGCGTCTGGTAACCGCGCGCAAAGCCATCATCGCGTGCGAGCGGTGCCCGCGGCTGCGGGCGTACTGCACCCGGGTGGCGCGTGACAAGCGGCGCGCCTATCGGCACGACGCGTACTGGGGCAAACCCGTACCGGGCTTCGGCGATCCGCGGGCCCGGGTCCTCATCGTCGGCCTCGCGCCGGCGGCGCACGGCGCCAACCGGACCGGCCGCGTGTTCACCGGCGACGGCCGCGGCGGGTCGGGCGACTTTCTGATGGCCGCGCTCCACCGGACCGGCTTCGCGAACCACGCGACGTCCGAGCGCGCCGACGATGGCCTCGCGCTGACAGACGCGTTCATCGTCATGGCCGTCCGCTGTGCGCCGCCCGGCAACAAGCCGATGCACACCGAGATCACGAACTGTCAGGGGCATCTCGATGCCGAGTTCGATGCGCTGCCGCGCGTCACGGCCATTGTCGCGCTCGGCCGGATCGCGTTCGACGCGTCGGTGCGGATGCTCGCGCGCCACGGCGTGGCGGTCGCACCCAGGCCGCCCTTTGGTCACGCGGCGGTCACGACCTTTGCCGACGGGCCGACGCTCATCGGCTGCTACCATCCGAGCCGCCAGAACACGCACACCGGCCGGCTCACGGCGCCGATGCTCGACGAAGTGTTCCGCCTCGCGCGGCGGGCGCGCTAGCTGCACGGCTGCACGCGCAGCCGGACGCGGCTCGGCGGTCCGGAACTTCCCACACACCCTGGTGTCCAACCAGGTGCGATCGGAGGGCTCATGCCGCACGATCTGTTCGACGAGGCGCTGCACCGTCGTCCTGCCCGACTCGTGTTCACGCGGATCGTTGTCTTGATCTCGGTGATCGGCCACGCGACGGTGCTCACCGTGGTCTGCATGGCCCAACTGTTGGCGCAAGGGACGCTGCCCGCGCCGCGGCGGCCCGCCGCGGCGGCGGTCCGGCTGGTCCGCACGGCCGACATTCCGCTTCCCCGCGTGCGCCGTTCGATGGCGACGCCGAGCTCGCACGCGCCGGCCGCCCCGAAGATCGAAAGCCTCACCATGCCGCGGTCGGCCGCGCCGGTCGACGTCCCCGTCGGCGTCCGCCCGGAGACGGCCGCCGACGCGACGCGGTCGGGGCCCGGCGTCGAAGGAGTCCCCGCCCGGCCGCTCGCCGACCTGGCCGACACGCTCGCGCCGCCCGTCCGGCCCGCTGTGCCGGCGGCAGGCCCGATCCGGCTGCATCAGGGCGTGGCGGCGCCGGTTCCGCTGTCGAATCCGCCGCCGGCGTATCCCTCCATCGCCCGAACGGCCCGCGTGGAAGGCACCGTGATCCTCGACGTGGTGATCGACGAAACCGGGCGGGTCGCCTCGGCCCGGGTGCTGCGATCCGTTCCCCTGCTCGACCAGGCGGCGGTGGACGCCATCACGGGCTGGCAGTACGAGCCGGCGCGGCTGAACGGCGTGCCGATTGCGATCTCGATGACGGTGACGGTGCGCTTCACGCTGTCGCCGTAGGGAAGCCGGGAGGCCCTCGACGATCGGCGCCGCGCGCGGCGGCCTTCACGATCGGAACGATCACGTCGGGTCGGTCGGTAATCAGCGCGTCGACGTCCCAGGCCAGCAGGCGTCGGGCGTCGGCTTCATCGTCCACGGTCCACACCTGCACGGCGAGCCCGGCCCGGTGCACGGCTGCCACGAAGCGTGGCGAGACGACGCGCGTGCGGCCCGACCATTCCGGCACCTGAAACCCGTCGTAGGCCGGCCGGCGCACCGTCAGTCCGAACCACGAGGCGTAGAGAGCCCAGCGCACCTCCTCGCGCCAGGCGCTCGTCGCGATGGCCGGCTCGATGGAACGGACCGCGCGCAGCACCCGCCGGGTGAAGGCGCCCAGGCAGACGCGATCCACCGCGCCCGAACGGCGCACCTCGTCGACCACGGCGCGGGCCAACGCCTCTCGATCGGCTTTCATTTCGATGATGACGCGGGCATCGCGGTACCGGCGGAGCACCTCGGCGAGACGCGGCACGGCCAGGCCCTGACCGCGGAACGGAAAGTCGGTGCCGTGTTTGAACCAGTAGCCGGCATCGGCTGAGGCGAGCTCATCTGCCGTTCTCGCAGCGACAGGACCCTTGAGGCTGGTCGTTCGATCGAGGGTGGCATCGTGATGCACGACGGGGACGCCGTCGCGCGACAAGTGGACATCGAGCTCGAGACCGTCGGCGCCGCACGCCATGCCGTGGTCGAACGCGGCCAGGGTGTTCTCGGGCCGTACGCCGCCGCCGCCGCGGTGCGCGAACGCGAGCGGCCGCGCGACATCGAAAAAGGGAGGCCGGGGCACCGGCCGTAGTCTACCGTTACTGATAGAATCGAATTCATGACGGGCCCTTTTGCAACCTTAGGCGAGCTCGGTCGATCCGGCCGGACGTCCCGCCCCGTGAAACAGGAAATCCGGGACAATCTCGTTCAGAAGCTGCGGACCGGCGAACGACTCTTTCCCGGCATCGTCGGCTACGACGAAACGGTCATTCCGCAGCTGGTGAACGCGATCCTGTCGCGCCACAATTTCATCCTGCTGGGTCTCAGGGGCCAGGCCAAGAGCCGCATCCTGCGAGGCCTCGTCGACCTGCTGGATCCGGTGATCCCGGTCGTCCCCGGCTGCGAGATCCACGACGATCCCCTGGCGCCGCTCTGTGCGTCGTGCCGCGCCCGCATCGCGGAGGAAGGCGACGCCCTGGCGATCGGCTGGCTGCCGCGCGAAGCCCGCTACGTCGAGAAGCTGGCCACGCCGGACGTGACGATCGCGGACATGGTGGGCGACATCGATCCCATCAAGGCGGCCCAGGCCGGCCTCAACCTCGCCGACGAGCTCACGATGCACTACGGCCTGCTGCCGCGGGCGAACCGGGGAATCTTCGCGGTCAACGAGCTGCCCGACCTCGCCGGCAAGATTCAGGTGGGTCTCTTCAACATCCTTCAGGAGGGCGACGTCCAGATCAAGGGCTACCCCGTCCGCCTGAAGCTCGACGTCATGCTCGTCTTCACGGCGAACCCGGAAGACTATACGGCGCGCGGCAAGATCATCACGCCGCTCAAGGATCGGATCGGATCGGAAATCCGCACGCACTACCCGCAGACGCGTCAGAACGCGATGACGATCACCGAGCAGGAGGCGTGGACCGCGCGGGCCGGCGGGCTCGAAGTGGAGATTCCCGCCTTCGTGCGCGAAGTCGTCGAAGAGGTGGCCTTTCAGGCTCGCACCGATCGGAAGATCGACAAGCGGTCGGGCGTCAGTCAGCGCCTGCCCATTACGACGCTCGAGCTCGTCGTCTCCAACGCCGAGCGGCGCGCGCTCCAGAACGGCGAGGCGCTGGTCGTGCCGCGCGTCACCGATCTCTATGCCGCCCTGCCGTCGATCACGGGCAAGTTCGAGCTCGAGTACGAGGGCGAGCTGCGCGGCGCCGAACAGGTCGCTCGCGATCTGATTCGAGCCGCCGTCGGATCCGTGTTCACGGGCATGTTCGAGGGCGCCGACACCAAGGGGGTCGTCGAGTGGTTCGACCTGGGCGGTGTGCTGCCGTTGAGCGACGCCACGCCCGCCAGTCAGGTCGTCGCCGAGACGCGTGGCGTCCAGGGCCTCCGCGAGCTCAGCGAGCGCGCGGGCCTTCCGCCGGCGGCGCCCACGCCGTGGGTGGCGTCGGCCATCGATTTCGTCCTCGAGGGTCTGTACGCGCAGAAGAAGATCAGCCGGAGCGACGACCGGGGCTACTCCGCAGCCGAGGCCGCGCCGCGCCGCGTCCGCCGCGACGAATCGTTGCTCGACGAGGAAGTGCGGATGCCGGGCATGGGCGGGAAGAAGAAGTACTACAACTGACGGCAGCCTGGTGAAGTATCGCTACACGAAGTACACCGGCGACGATCTCGACGAGCTGGATCTGGCGGATCTGGTGTCGAAGCTCTCCGACCTGCTGCTGTCGAGCGGCTTCGGCAACCCGTACGGCGACGACGACGATCGGACGATGCAGGCGCTGCACGACGCGATCCTGGACGCGCTCTTCAACGGCGGGCTCCTGCCCGAAGAGACGCTGGAGCGTCTGCTGGGCGACCCTGCGGACGCCGACCAGTCGGACGCCCGCTCGCAGCTGGAAGAATTGATCCAGAAGATCATCGAACAGATGGGCGCCGAAGGCTACATCACGACGCCTCCCGATCTCGACGCCGAACGCCAGCGGCGGGGCCGCGGCGGCCGGGGCGATGCGCAACCGCCCGTCACCTTCGAAGTCACCGACAAGGCGCTCGACTTTCTCGGATACCGGGCGCTGCGCGATCTGCTCGGCTCGCTCGGCAAGAGCAGCTTCGGCCGCCACGACACGCGCGAGCAGGCCACGGGCATCGAGACCACCGGCGCGCCCAAGCCCTACGCGTTCGGCGACACGTTGAACCTCGATCCGGCGAGCACCCTCCTGAACGCGGCGCAGCGCGAGGCCCGCGCCAGGCACGAGGCGATCGGGCGCGGACAGCCGGCGCCGGGCCGTGGCGGGCTGTCCGGCAGGCGACGACTCGAAGTGACGCACGACGATCTGATGGTCGTCCAGGGCGAGTACCAGAGTTCCTGCGCCACGGTCCTCATGCTCGACTGCAGCCACAGCATGATCCTCTACGGCGAGGATCGATTCACGCCGGCCAAACGCGTGGCGCTTGCGCTCGCGCAGCTGATCAAGACGCAATATCCCGGCGATGCGCTGAAGGTCGTCCTGTTCCACGACTCGGCCGAGGAGATCCCGCTGGCCGAGCTCGGACGCGTCCGCGTCGGCCCCTACTACACGAACACGCGTGAAGGGCTCCGCCTGGCGCGGCGCATCCTCGATCGGCAGGGCAAGGACATGCGCCAGATCATCATGATCACCGACGGCAAACCGTCGGCCCTGACGCAGCCCGACGGCCGCATCTACAAGAACGCGTTCGGGCTGGATCCGTTCATCGTGGCTGAAACGTGCGCCGAGGTCGCGGCCTGCCGCAAGAGCGGGATCATGATCAACACGTTCATGCTGGCGCGCGACTACGACCTCGTGAGCTTCGTCCGGCGCGTGGCCGACATCTGCAAGGGCAAGGCGTACTTCACGACGCCGTACACCCTCGGGCAGTACGTGCTCATGGACTACATGGACAAGAAGACCAAGACGATTCATTGAACGGGTGCCGGGTGCAGGATCTCCTTCCCATCTTTCCGCTGCCGAACGTCGTGCTCTTTCCGAACGTGTTCCTGCCGCTGCACATTTTCGAGCCGCGGTACCGCGACATGATCGCCGATGCCGCGGCGAGCGACCGGTTGATCGGCATGGTGCTGCTCCGGCCGGGCTGGGAGGCGGAATACGAGGGCCGGCCGTCGGTCTATCCCGTCGGCTGCAGCGGCGTCATTACCCATATGGAACGGCTGCACGACGGCCGCTACAACATCGTCCTGCGCGGACTCGAGCGGTTCCGGATCGTGTCCGAAGACCAGGGCTTGACCTACCGCCGCGCCAACGTCGAGCGTCTGGTGGAGTGCGAGCCGGCCGGAGAGGAACGGGAGCTCATTCGCCAGCACCGCGTCCGGCTCGAGCGGCTGCTGGCGCCCATCGTCGAGCGAACGGGAAACGACCCGAAGCTCACGGCGTCGATGGCGGACGAAGACCTCGTGCACGCGCTCGCCCAGTACCTGGACCTCGAGCCGATCGAGAAGCAGGCGATCCTCGAGCGCGACTGCCTGCTCCGACGCGCGGAGTCGCTCGTCGAGCTCCTCGAGATGAAGGTGCTGATGTCGCGCACGCCCGGCATGCCGAGCATCGCCCACTGAAGCGCCGGCGCCGCGAATCTCCGTCGGTGTCGGCCGCCCCGAACGTGGTTGCCAGACATGGATGAGGGCCGATAGACTACCGGAACGGTTCCCGCTCATCGCTCCAGGTATCGGAAACCCTTGAGCACACGGACGATCCTCGTCGTCGACGACGACCTTGGCACGCTCGAAACGGCGGCGCATGTCGTCCGCCGGCTCGGGTTCGAGGCCGCGACAGCCGCATCGGGAGCCGACGCCATCTCGGCTGCCCGCTCGCTCAGCCCCGTGCTCGGCGTCATCGATCTCCGCCTGCCCGACATGTCCGGAACCGAGGTCATCCGCGCGCTCCGATCGGCCGATGCCGACCTGCCGGTGATTCTCATCAGCGGCTTCATGACCGTGCCCGATGCGGTCGAGGCGATGCGCCTGGGGGCCAAGGATGTGATCGAGAAGCCGATCTCGGTCGACGCGCTCGAAGCGCGGATCGCCGGCGCCCTCGGGCTGCCCGCATCGAGCCAGCCGCTTGAAATCTCTGAGGCCGCCGCGCGGTGGCTCGTGGACGAATCGGTTGCGCAGTCCGGCCGCGGCCCGCGCCCCACCTCCATTGCCGAGCGGTGGGCGCGTCTGGTGCTCCGAGCCTGTCAATCGGAAGGAGACCTGCGCACGCTCGAGCAGTGGGCCGACTTCGCGCGCGTCAGCTACAGCAGCCTGTGCGAAACGTGCCGATTGCTGAACATCCAGCCCCAGAATGCCCGGGACCTGGCCCGCGTGCTGCGTGCGCTGCTTCACGTGCAGCGCGACACCTGGGACGTGGCGCCCCTGCTCGACGTGAGCGACGGCCGCACGCTGCGCGGCATCCTGCACCGGGCCGGCCTCGACAGCGTCCCGGTCCGAGGAACGATGACCGTCGATCGGTTCCTTGACGCCCAGCGATTCGTCGATCCCGCCAACGAGGGCCTGCGCAAGCTGCGGGCGCTGCTCACCGGGACCGAGCGGGACAGCTAGCGCGACTTCGAGACGACGCCCGTCTGCGCCACGATGGCATCGACGACCCGCCGGCCATGGAACCGGCCGTTCTCGATGAAGATGTTGCCGGTATCACGCCCGGCGAGCGCGCCACCCGCCACGAAGAGCCCGGGGACGTTGGTCTCGAACGTCTCGGTGTCGAAGACGGGCGCCATCCGGTCGTTGAGGGTCACGCCCGCCGCCGTCATCAGGTCCCAGTTCGGGTGATAGCCGGTCAGAAGAAAGACCGCGTCTGCGGGGATCTCTTCCTCGAGCCCCGACTCCCGCCCGTCCGCACCGGTGCCCTGCACCACGACCGACGTGGTCCGGATCTCGCGGACGCACGCGTCGAACCGCGCGGCGATCGATCCCTCCTTGATGCGGTTGTCGATGTCCGGCCGCACCCAGTACTTGATGGTCGACTTGAGCTCGGCGTGGCGGTGGACGAGCGTCACGTGCGCGCCGGCGCGGTAGAGCTCGAGGGCCGACTCCGCGGCGGAGTTCCCGCCGCCGACGACCACGACGCGCTGCCGATAGAACGGATAGGGTTCGCGGTAGTAGTGGTGCACGTGCGGCAGATCCTCGCCGGGTACGCCCAGCCAGTTCGGGTGGTCGTAGTACCCGATCGCCAGGAGCACGTGCCGGGCGTGCCGCGCGCGGCGCACGCCCAGCGGTGACGCGGTTTCCACGGCGAACAGGTGCTCGACGGCGGGGTCGTCGTCCGGTTCACGTTCGATGGAGACCACTTCTTCCTCGAACGCGATCTGCAGCTCGAACTGGTCGACGACGCGCCGGTAATAGCGGAGCGCCTCGACCCGGGTCGGCTTCTCGTACGGCGACACGAGCGGCACGCCGCCGATCTCGAGCAGCTCCGGCGTCGTGAAGAAAACCATCTGCGGCGGAAAGTGGTAGATCGAGTTCACGAGCACGCCTTTTTCGACGACCTGGTAGTCGAGACCGTACTCCTTGGCGGCGATGGCGGCAGCGAGGCCGGAGGGTCCGGCCCCGACGATCAACAGGTCGCGAACGGGCATCCCTCTATTCTAGTCAGGCGACTCGGGCCGGCCAGCGTGGTGGGCGGTCCGACCGGGCCGCGCGAGCCGGGCGGTCGAGGTGGCCCATCCAAGTACAGGATTTGCCCGCTCGGGGTACGGAATGGCCAGTTCACTGGAAAGATCGCGCAGCAAGCCTCTTTTTGTCTATCATTTAGCGGAAATTGTGGGGCGCCGCCGCGTCGCGCGCGGCGCCCGCACACGATCTATCTCACGCTCAAGGAGAGGTATTGCATGCACGCGCCCATCAAGTACGTCGAGAAGGGGCTCTCGGTGGCCGCCAACGGCGCCTGGATGGTGTTCAGTCGTCTGAACCGCATCAAGCGAAACCCGTCGTTCACGCCGAAGTGGTCGGACAAGCCCCTGCTGAAGTCGTGGGAGAAGACCAAGCCGCCGCTCGGCTGGCCGCGCGAGACCGACTCGCTGTGCCCCACCTGCACGCGTGAAGCGCGTCAGGCGATCCTCGACGGCAAGAAAGACGTGAGCGTGCTGCTCAACGAGAAGGTCGGCGAGATCAAGGCCACGATTCTCGAGCGCGACGGCAAGATCCTGATGGTGAAGGACTGCCCGATTCACGGCCATTTCGAGGACGTGATGGCGATCGACACCGACTTCTTCAAGCACCTCGAAGAGGTGTTCCCGGGCCGCGATATCCGCGCCCACAACGACTCGAAGCTGCACAACCACGGCAGCAGCACGATCCAGCACGGCCGCGGCTCGGTGCTCACGGTGGACCTGACGAACCGCTGCAACATGATGTGCGATCCGTGCTTCATGGACGCGAACCAGGTCGGGTTCGTGCACGAGCTCAGCTGGGACGACATCAAGATGGTGCTCGACAACGCGATCACCATCAAGCCGCGCCGTCAGATGTCGGTGCAGTTCTCGGGCGGCGAGCCGACGATTTCGCCCTACTTCCTCGACGCCGTGCGCTACGCGCGCAAGGTCGGCTACAACAGCGTCCAGGCCGCCACCAACGGCATCGAGTTCGCCAAGGATCCGGATTTCGCGAAGGCGGCGGCCGAAGCCGGCCTCCGCTACGCCTATCTGCAGTTCGACGGCATCGGCAACGCGGCCAACGCCCACCGGCGCGTCGGCAACCTGTTCGACGTGAAGCTGCGGGCCATCGAGAACCTGTACAGCGCGGGCGTCGACATCGTGCCGGTCGTGACCATCGTCAACGGCGTCAACAACGAGCAGGTCGGCCGGATCATCGAGTTCGCGCTCGACAACCCGAAGAAGATCAATTTCCTGTCGTTCCAGCCGGTCTCCTTCACCGGCCGCGACGAGGAAGTCACGCCGGAGCGCCGTGCGGCGCAGCGCTACACGCTGTCGCACCTGGCCCACGACGTGAAGAACCAGACCGGCATCGGCGAGCCGGTCCGCGACTGGTTCCCGATCTCGTTCATGGGCAGCTTCACCGACTGGGCCGACGTGACGCACGGCGCCGAGAAGGAGTTCGGCCAGCTGACCTGCGGCTGCCACCCCAATTGCGGCGTCGGCATGGCGGTGATGATCGACAAGGAAACGAAGGAGGCCGTACCGGTCACGGCGTTCCTCAAGGCCGAGCAGCTGGCCAAGGACGTCGCCGAAGTGACCGACGCGGCGCGCGGCCGGGTGCTGTCGGTCTTCGGCATGGCGCTGGCCCTCGTCCGCAACTACGACTCGTTCAAGTCGCCGACGCATTTCAAGCTGACCGACCTGCTGAAGAAGTTCGACAAGACCTTCGGCGCGACGAAGTCGGCCGAAAAGGGCAAGTACGGCAGGGTCGAAGGCGACCGCACGGTCGACGACATCGCCAAGCGCCGGGCCGACCGCTGGAACTTCCTGTTCATCGCGGGCATGTGGTTCCAGGACCTGTTCAACTACGACTTCCGCCGCACCGAGATGTGCATCATTCCGTATGCCACGCAGCAGGGTGAAATCTCCTTCTGCGCTTACAACACCGGCATCGGCTGGCGCAACATCATCGAGAAGATGCACATGACCGCGACCCTCACCAAGTGGTACGAGGAGCACGGACGGCACGAAATCTTCGCGGGCGGCAAGGCCGTGCCGCTCAACTCGATCGAGCACTCGCTGCATCTCAACGAAGAAGCGGTGCGCGCCGGGGCGCAGACCGACCTCGACGAGCAGGGCATCGCGAAGAACGCGCGCGAAGAGAAGCTCAAAGCACGGCAGGGCGACCAGAAGTACCACGACGAGATGGCCAAGCTGTACCGCCAGCACGTGCTCAAGGAACAGCCGACGCTCCAGATTCAGGGGCTCGGCGGCTCCAAGAACAAGGACGACGTGCAGCCCGTGCTGCACAAGGAGACGCTCTAAGCGCGTCTCGGGGAGCCCGCTCCGCAGGGGGGCGCCTGGCAATTCGGTGAATAAATGAACGGGCCGGCAGATCCCATCTGCCGGCCCGTTTTCGTCACCTGCCCGCCTTTTTTTGTCACCCGCCGGGACGGGGCTTTTCAGCGGGCCCGATAGTCGATCATCACGTGGCTGATCACGGCGACAGGCCGTCCGGGCGAGGTGTAGGTGGCCGGGCCGTCCTGGCGTTCGACCGTGAGCTTCTCGCCCAGAATGCTCACCTCGCGCTCGGCCTGCGGAATCGCGATGCTCACATGCTCGAGGCCGGTCGGCACGACGGCTTTCACGCCCATCGGCCCCACATCGCTCTTGATCCGGTCGACGATGTCGGAGGCGCGCCGGAATTCGTTCTGGACGACGGCGCGACTGATGAGCGTGTTGTCCATCGTGAGGACGCCAATCACGGCCGTGTAGCGGGCATACGCGCGGTTGGCGCGCACCTGCTCTTCCGAGTACGTGTGGCGGTTGTGCAGGTCGAAGCTGAGGGTGAGCTCGCCGCGATGGGGCGGCAGCGTGATCCGAATCCCTTCCGCGGGATCCCGACCCGTGAGCACATCGCAGAACGTCAGTTGTGTATTGATGCCGACGCCGAGGGTGGCCGGGCACACCATCTCGGGGGCTTCTGTCACGCGGGCCGGGCCGCGGCGGGCCTGGGCCGCCACCCTCGTCCGGGCTGGCCAGCCCCCCACTGTCCCGATCACGACCATCGCCGCAGCCACGCGCGTCAGGCGGGACATGCGGCCATTATAGTACGGCACCTCCTGCGCTCACTCGACGCCCGCGCAGGCCATCCCCTCCGAGGCGGCATCGCCCAGGCCGATGCCGCGGTGCCTCAGTTTGATCAGCTCCAGGAACTCGAGACGCGTCCGCGAATTCTCCCGGAAGACGCCCAGCATGGCGCTCGTGACCGCCGTCGAGTTCTGCTTCTCCACGCCTCGCATCGACATGCACAGGTGGGTCGCTTCCATGACGACGGCCACACCGAGCGGGGCAATCTTGTCGCGAATGGTTTCCGCAATCTGGTTGGTGAGCCGTTCCTGCACCTGGAGCCGTCGGCTGAACACATCGACCAGCCGTGGAATCTTGCTCAGTCCGATCACCTTGGTGGTGGGCACGTAGGCGACGTGGCACTTGCCAAAAAATGGCAGCAGGTGATGCTCGCACAGGCTGTAGAAGTCGATGTCCCGCACGATGACCATTTCACTGTAGTCGACCGTGAAGAGCGCGCCGTTAATGACGTCGTCGACATTCGCCTGGTAGCCGCTCGTGAGGAATCGCAGGGCTTTTTCGACCCGTTTGGGCGTATCGACCAGCCCTTCGCGTGACGGATTTTCGCCCAGCTCCGCCAGCAGGCGTCTGATGAGGTCCTGCATCGTCCTATTGTACCTCTCGCGCTCCGAAGCGCCGACTGGCGCCCCATGGCGTCACAATTCGAGGTTTCGCGGCCTGTCTTCACAGGACCGCACGGGAAAACCCAGCGCCCGCGGTCGGCGGGGTTGGCACGAATCCTGAAGTCCCATGTCGGCAAACGGGGGTGCCCGATGTCGATGTCAACTCTGATGCAGACTTCAATCGCGCCGATTGCGCCAGCCTGTGCAATCGAGCCGGTGGTGATCGAGCCGTCGCACGCCGCTACGGTCGTCGTGGTCGACGGTGGCGAGCACGTCGTCGACCTGCTGGAGTCGGTCTTCGGCGCAGGCCCCTTCGATGTCGTCATGGTGGAATCGAGCGCGCGCGCGTACTCGCAGATTCGGCGCGCGCAGCCCTCGCTCGTCATCGTGTCGGTGAGCTTCGGCGACCCGAGCGGGTTCCAGGTGCTGTCGATGCTCGCGCTCGACAAGACGACGAGCCACATCCCGGTCCTGATCCATGCGACGGAGGATCCGCCGCGCGTCGGGACGCCCGTGGCTGAGTCCGCTATGTTATAGTCGGGCTCGAATGACGCTGGATCCCCGCGCCCCGCAGCGCGATGCGGAGCGCATCGCGATTCTCGGTGAGCTGCACGGCGAGGTGATGGTCTTCCAACCGATGGCCATCAAGGAAATCAGCCTCGGCGGCGCTCAAATCGAGACGAGCTTCCCCCTCCATCTGGATTCCCTCCACGAATTCCGCCTGACGCTCGGCGACCGGTCGATTGTCGTCAAGGGACGCGTGGCCTACTGCCACATCACAGACGTCGATCAGGAACAGGTGAAGTACCGGTCCGGCCTCGAGTTCGTGGAACCCTCCGATCACGTCCAGACGGTCATCCAGGAGTTCATCGAGGCCATCAAGGTCGGTCGCCGCGCACGCTGAGCGCGACGCGAGAGCGGCGTTCCCTTCAGCGCGTCTCGACGGGAGGGTCGTTGCGCGAGGCCGACACGTACGGCGCGACGAGGCTCTCGTGGCCGGCGTCGTCGACGGCGGCGACCCCGAACACGTAGTCGTCGATAAGCAGGTCCGGCATGAGGACGTCGCTCACGTCTCCGACGAGCCGGTCGTGCTCCCAGTCGGGCCCCCAGGCGTCGCGCCAGAAGATTCGGTAGGCCACGGCGCCAGGCGAGGGCGTCCACTGCAGCCGGGCGTCGTAGCCGCTCGGGCCGCGCGAGAGCAGCGGCTGGCCACGATCGCCCGTGACGACGGGCGCGGGTGGCGCGAGCGCCAGGCTCGCGGCCGCGGCCGCGTTCACCCGGGCGTTCTGCGCGAGGTAGCGTGGCGAGATCCCGTCGAAGGTATCGCGGGAGTCGTGCTGCCGGGTGAAGTTTTCTCGGGCCTCCCGAAAGCCCACTGCCGCAAAGCCGGCTTGCGTGTAGGCCGAATGGTCGCCACCCCGCCCGAACCGGTCCGCCCGGGCCATCAGGCGAACGCGATGCGACGGCACGTAGCGGGCCGCCCAGCGGCGGATGTAGCGCGCCAGCTCTCTCGAGGGCGAGTCCTCCGGCCCTTCGGAAAAGACCCGAATCGTCGTGCCGTCGACGACACCGTTTCCGCCGCGATCGTTCCCCACGATGTCGTTGTTCAGGACCGCCATGATGGGAATCTTCTCGCGGACGGCGCGGACGGCGCGGGCGGCGTGCAGGCGTGCACCGAACAGGCCCTGCTCCTCTCCCGCGTGGCACATGAACACGAGAGTGGCGTCGAACTCGATGCCGCTCTGGCCGAACACCCGCGCGAGCTCCATCGTCAGCGCCGTGCCGCTCCCGTCGTCGTCCACGCCGGGCGCCCGCGCATCGGGGTCCGTGAACTCCGGCTCGACACCGGGCGGGCGTGGCGCGCCCGCGTTCGACCCCGACTGCCCGCCGACGATGGCGATCGTGTCGTAATGGCCGCTCACATAGACGCGCCGCGGACTGCGCCCGGGGAGAATGGCCATGACGTTGCGCAGGTCGACATCGCGCGAGATGCGGCCCTGCCGCGCGACCTGATAGGTGTCGAAGCTCACCTGGAGGCGCGGACTGTAGCCGCGCAGCTGATCGAAGATCCACTGCCGCGCCGCGCCGATACCGCGCGTCGGCGAATCCAGATCCGAGAGCGTGTTGCGCGTCTCGAAGCCTTCGAGCGCGCGCAGGATTGACACCAGGCGATCCTCCGACACCTGGTCCACGAGCGCCGCCACTCTGGGGTCGACGTCGGGCGGCTGCGCCTGCGCCGACACTGCCAGCGCGGCGAGCACGATGGCGCCCATGCCGATCGGGCCGGCGCGCCGCGCCGGCATCATGTCTTCACCTTGAGGTGCTGCAGATAGTCGCCGGACTCGATGCGCTGGGCGTGTCCGAGCGGCGCATTGTAGAAGTAGACCCATGCACTCGTTACGTGCCCGTCGTCGAGGGTCACGGGTGTCAGGACGCGCGTGTAGAGGCTCGCATCGGGCTCGTCGGGGCGGAATCCCTCGATCTCGTCGAGGGCCTGCAGGACGACAGTGGAGTCCAGCATCTCGTGCACTTCGCCCCACACGCGGGAATCCGTGGCCGGGACGGCCGCCGGGTAGATGCCAACGTCGAAGAGCGCCGCACGAATCCATCCGCGGCCTTCCGCCCGCAGGTGCGCATCGATCCGGCTGCGACCCGGCCGCCGGAAGCCGCTCATGAGCGTGCCGTAGAAGAACACCCGATCGGCCATAGAAGCCAGGAGCCTGGCGCTGATGCCAACGCCGTGAGCGAGTGTAAAGGAAAGGTGGAGCCGGCCGAAAGGCCGAAAGACACTCTTTTTGCCGGCGCCGCGCCTACGGCTGGCGCCGGACGACGTCGCCGATGAGATCGAATACCCGCGAGGGAACTGCAAAAGAGAGCGTCACGGTGGTGCCCTGGCCGTCGACTGCCAGGGATTCCACCGCGGCCTGCAGCTCGGGACGCGAGCCGGCCTGGAGCTTGGCCAGCGCCAGCAGCCCGCGGACCACGTCGCGCAGGTTCGCGGCGCCGGCCTCGTCGCGGGCCTCCGCGGTGAACGTGCCACTGACGCCGTCATTGATGTGCGCCCCGACGGAGAACCACGTGATGGCCGGCAAGCGGCTGGCGACAGCCTCGGGGAGAGCGGCCTGCTCAGTGAGCGTGTCGAAGCGCCCCACCACCCACGCGTTGTTCGCCCCGTGCAGCGAGCGCACCATCGCCATCAGGTCTTCGTTGTCGGTCACGTTCTCGCCGCCCGACTGCAAGTCGACGGCGCCGCGCAGCAGGTTGGCGCTTCCCACGGCCGTGAGCCCGGGTTCCAGGAACGCGAGGCCGAACGTCCCGTTGGGGGGGGCGGGCGCCGGCGGCGCGCTGTCTGCCGAGGTGCCGCGCACGCGGGAAACGAACAGCCTCTTGCCCTTGTAGTCTTCCACCTGCGCGCCGTGCTCGCGGAGCAGCGCCTCGATCTTCACGGCATCGAACCGGCCGCGCGCGAGCACCAGGCCCGAGCCATGGCCGCCACCCGCCACGGGGTTCGCGTCGGCAAACGCCACGACGCGGTCGATGTCGGTTTCGATGTTGATCCCGGTCTGGTTCTGGAATTCCTGCTGGCCGTTCGGGGAGGTGGGAAGCGCATCGCGCAGCCTGCGCCGGAGGTCGGACGTCATGACCTGGCCGACGTCGGCGAACGCCACCACGGTGGCGGTGCGCGGGACATATCGGAGCTCGTCGGGGCCGCCCCGGACGGCGCCAAGACCCGGAAGCCCGACGAAATAGGCGACGAGCCCGGTCCCCAACCCGACCACCAGGACCAGCAGCGAAGCGATGACGAAATACCGGGTCCGGCCTGTCATGCGGCAGGTACCGTCCTGAAATCTTATACGGAAACGGCATGCCAGCCGTTCCGCTATTGATCCAGGACGTACTCCCGGCGCTCCACGGCGCGTCCCGCCAGCCACAACGTGGTGCCCGTGATCCCGGCCAGGGCCACGATGCTCACCGGAACCGACGGCACCTCCCGGAAGACCTGCAGCAGCACGCTGATGGCCGAATCCTGCGGCATTTGATGCGTGATGAGGCCCTGCAGGTAGTACGCGATCGACGCCCGCTTCAGGTAGCCCGGCAGGAGCATCACGCCCGGCTCCCACCCGAACACGAAGATCAGGCCGGCGACGAGCGGCCGCTTCAACCGCGCGCCGGCGAGGGCGAAGACCCCGCCGTAGGCCGCCAGGCCCGTTGCCAGCATCGCCAGATCGACGACCAGCGCCGGGAACACCGGCGCGATGCGTCCGCCGCCGGTGGGGACGACGAGAAAGAAGACCACCATGACCGACGGCAGGACCATCAGCACGGTGCAGACGAGATAGGCCAGATACTTGCCGAACAACACGGCCGCGCGCGGAATCGGCCGGGTGAACAGGTACGTGATGGTGCGGTCCTCGACCTCGTCGGCGATGAGCGCCGTGCCGTAGAACACGCCGAGCAGCGGCACGATGAACCGGATGTACAGCAGCCAGATCATCATGCCGAAGATGGCATCGCCCGAGGCGCGCGCGCCGTTGATCTCCACGCCGACGCCGCGCAGGATGTCGACGATCCGTGACCACGGCGGCCAGCACCACCGGCCCGCCGAGCAGCAGCGTGAGCAGCACGGAACGGCGCGACCAGAGCATCTGCCCGAGCGACAGGTCGAACACGCGCACCGACGACGCCCCGAGCGACGGCTGGGATCGGGGTGCCGCGCTCATGCCTTCACCAGGTATTTGAAGACGGCCTGCAGGTTGTCGTCGGGCGACGTCACCTCGTGGATCGTTCCCAGTTCGCCGCTGGCGGCCAGCGCGGTGAGTCTCGCATAGAACACGTCGGGCTGCGCCGTCTGGACGACGACCGCCCCCTCCTCGAACTTCAGGCTCAGAACATCGTCGTTGGCGAGGAACTGCCGCGCGAGGCCGCGCGGATCCTCGGCGCGTATGAAGACCGTGTGCGGGATGCTCGTCGATCAGATCGCGGATCTGGTGGACGTTTCCCTCCGCCAGAATGCGACCCTGGTTGATCAGCAGGATGTTGGCGGTCATCGCCTCGATTTCGTGGAGGATGTGACTCGAGACCAGCACGCTCTTGCCGGCGCGGCCCCACTCCTTGATCAGGCGGATCGTCTTTCGCCGCCCGAGGGGATCCATGCCCGACAGCGGTTCGTCGAGGATGATCAGGTCGGGGTCGTGCGCGAGCGCCTGCGCGAGCTTCACGCGCTGGCGCATGCCCTTGCTGTAGGCGCCAATCTTCTTGCGCGCCGCCTCCACGAGGTCGACCTCCTCGAGCGCGCGGTGCGCGAGCTCGGCCGCCGCGGCGTCGCCCACCCCGTTCAGGCGCGTCAGCGCGGTGACCCACTCGAGCCCGGTCATGCGGTCGTAGAAGGCGTCCTGTTCGGGGCAGAAGCCGATGCGGAAGTAGAGGCCGGGATTCTGCCAGATCGGCTCGCCGAACACCGTGATCGCGCCCTGACTCGGCTTGAGCTGGCCGGTGACGAGTTTCATGAACGTGGACTTGCCGGCCCCGTTGGGCCCCAGCAGGCCCGTAATGCCCGGCGGGACGGTCACGGTGACGTCGTTCAACCCGCTCACCTGGCCGTACCACTTGGACAGGTGCTGTGCCTCGACGACGGCGGTCACGCGACCACCTCGACGCCGCGCACGCGCCGCTCGAGCACGAACGCCCCCGCCCCGATGAGCAGCGCGATCATGAGCAGCGACACCGGCCAGGGCGTGTCGTAGCGAAGCGGCAGCCGGAAGATGACGTTGCCGACCTGCGATAAATCCTCGGGGATCGACACCCACGAGATCATCGAGCCGCCCGTGACGACGCGCAGCACGCCGTAGAGCGCCTGGCTGAAGAAGATGAGAGCCGCATACAGGATCCCGACGAAGCGCGCGCTCTTCGACAGCGACGAAAGGGCCAGGATAGCCGTCGAGGCCACGCCGGAAATCAGCACCGCATACAGCGTAATCGCCGGGAAGAGGTACACGTTGTTGCGGAAGAACGTGAAGTTGCCGGCCAGCACGATCTGGATCGCGAGCAGCAGCACCCCGGGAATCCACGTGACGAAGAGCAGGAACGCCATGAGGATGGCCAGCTTGCCGAAAATGTACTCGGCGCGGGTCAGCGGCTTCGAGAGATAGATCTGGAGCGCGTTGGCGCGCCGGTCGTTCGCGATGAGGCCGCCGCCGATGTACACCGTGACGAAGAACACGAAAAAGAGCTGCTGATCGAGGAACTGCCGGAAGGTGTCCGGCGTCGGGCGGAGGAACGCCGCCTGCGAAAACGCGGACGACGCGTAGATCTGGATCGCGCGGACCACGAACGGCATCCACGCCAGGAGCAGGAGCGCCAGGAACCGTCGCTTGCCGAGCGCCGATCCGATGCCGGCGGCGGCAATGACCGACCAGGCGCGCCCCCGCGGCATGCGCTGGCCGGCATAGCGTCGATACCCCTGATCGTGAATCGGCATCGTCTACCGCTCGCCCACCGCATGGGCGAAGACATCCTCGAGCGTCGGCACGCTCGGGCGAAGGTGCCGCACCTGCACGCCGTCTCTGGCCGCGAGCGCGAAGAGCGCCCGCACGCCGCGATCGGCCGGGACGAACACCCGCATGACGTCTTCGTCGGTTTCGTGGCACTCGAGACCCTCGGCGCGCAGCGCCGCGACGAACGGGTCGAGCCTGCCGTCGGGCGGCTTCACGCGCAGTTCGAACACCTGCCCGCGCGGCTGCTTGAGCGCCTCGATCGGCCCCGACGTCGCCACACGGCCCTTGTCCATCACCACCACGGTCCGGCAGGTGAACTCGACATCGGGCAGCAGGTGCGACGAGAGTATGAGGTTCACTCCCTTGTTCAGGGCCAGGTCGCGCACCAGCTCGAGCATCTCGTCGCGGCCCTTGGGGTCCATGCCGTTGGTCGGCTCGTCGAGAAAGAGCAGATCGGGATCGTGCACGAGCGCCTGCGCCAGCTTGATCCGCTGCTTCATCCCGGTGGAATACGTCTCGACGTTCCGGTAGCGCGCTTCGCCGAGTCCGACGTAGAACAGCACCTCGTGGGCCCGCTGCATCGCGTCGACCTTCGGCAGCCCGGCCAGCTGGCCGCAGTAGGCGACGTACGACACGGCGTTCATGCCGGGAATGTGCCCGTCGGTTTCCGGCATGTATCCGATCGCGGGCGCGGATTTCGAGCGGCGAACGCGCCACGTCCAGGCCGAGCACGCGCATGCGGCCGCGCGCGGGCACGATGAATCCGAGCAGCGTCTTGATCATCGTGCTCTTGCCGGCGCCGTTCGGGCCGAGCAGGCCGACGGCGCCGGGCGGAAACGCGGTCGTGACGTCTTCGAGCGCCCGCTGGGCGCCGTAGGCCACCGTCAGGCCCTCGAGGGTCGCAACGGGATCGGCATCAGCCATGTAGTGGAGTAGACGGCAGGCGAAGCTGCAAAGGTTCCGCTACAGCGACCCGCGCAACCCGAGGTCGTCGGCGCGCTCGCGCATGAACGTAATCACATTCCCGATGTGCGCGTCGAGCGGCAGGCCCAGCGCCTCGGCCCCGCCCCGCAGGTCGTCGCGCTTCACCGCACGGGCGAAGGCTTTGTCCTTCATCCGCTTGATGACCGACGACGGCTCGAGATCGAGCACGCTCTTGGACGGCCGCACCAGCGCGGCGGCGGTGACGAAGCCGGCCATCTCGTCGCAGGCCCAAAGCGTCCGCTCGAGCCGCGTTTCGCGCGGCACGCCGCTGTAGTCGGCGTGCGAGAGAATCGCCCGCGTCACCCACTCGGGATAGCCCCGCGCCTGCAGAATCTCGCATCCGCGAAACGGATGGTCCTCGGCCGACGGCCAGCGCTCGTAGTCGAAGTCGTGCAGGAGCGCCACCACGCCCCAGGCCTGCTCGTCTTCCCCGAACACGCGCGCGTAGCCCCGCACCGCGGCCTCGACGGCGAGCGCGTGCTTGAGCAGGCTCTCGCCATGCGTGAATTCCGTGAGCACGGCCCAGGCGGCCTCTCGTGTCAGCTCCACCCCGGGGCATCTTACAGCAGCGTCCGTCCTTTCCGAATCACCTGGATCGCGAGCGCCGGCACGCCGAATGCCTCGAGCCGGTCGATCGGCACCCAGGCAGCGTCCGCGGCGTCGGTGGCCGCCGCCAGCACCCCGCCAGTCGGCCGGCAGAGAAAGTCGGCCACGACGTGGTGGTGCTCCACGCGGCCGTCGCTCCCGCGGGAGAACAGATCCACCACCTCGACGAGCGGACCGACCTCGACGCGCAAGCCCGTCTCCTCGTGCACCTCGCGCCCGACGGCCTCCCGCAGCGTCTCCCCAAGTTCCACCGTGCCGCCCGGCAGGGTCCAGACGCCTTCGAGGGGGGAATGGCCGCGGCGCACGAGCAGCACCGCGCCGGCATCGAAGATGACGGCGCCGACGCCGAGGATGGGGTGCATCGGGCGCATGGGGCCTACTCGGGAAGGCCGGTCGCGCGAACGTCCGAGGGCGGCGGCCTGTGTCGCTCGCCGCCCTCCGGAGTTCGAACCCGTGAATCTGGAATCGTCTTGCTACTGTGCAGGTTTCGCGCGGCCGACATAGGCGCCGCGAGCAACGATTCTTGCCGTCCATCGCCTGCTCGACGTCGGTTCGGCTCGCGGTCGCGGGCAGGTCGAGCGTCGAGTTGAGAGCATAGACCTCGAAGAGGTAGTGGTGATACGGATGCCCCGCCGGCGGCGCGGGCCCCATGTACTGCGGGCCGCGCATGCTGATCTGATGAGCGTCCGCCGGAACCGGGCCGCCTTCCGGAATCGACGCCACGCTTGCGGGAATGTTCCAGACCACCCAGTGCGTGATGTCGTTGGTCAGATTCCCGGCGGGAATCGCCACGTCGACGTCATGCATGATCAGCACGTAGCTCATCGTGCCAGCGGGTGCGCCGCTCCAGCTCAGTTCCGGCGATACACCCTGCCCGCCGGTGTACTTGGCCGGGATCTCCGCGCCGTCGGCAAACGACGTCGAGGTGACCGTAATCATCGACAGCCCGCCGCCCCGGCCGCCACGCGCTCCCCGCTGGCCGCCCGCCCCGCCCGCACCGCGATTCTGGGCGAACGCCGCACCCGACGCCAGCCCGATGGCCACCAGCTGAATCAGAAATAGTCGTGTCACGTGCCTCTGCATGTCGTCCCTCCGTGGCCATTCTGTACTCGATCGGTCCGCACTTCTCACTGTCGGCGCTCCTGTGCGCTCGAGAGAGGAGACTATCCGATCTCATGTGCGCTGCAAAGAGGAGCGGCGGCGGGCGCGGCCGCACGCCGCGCCCGGCACCCTATTCGCCGATGACCTTCACCACCACCCGCTTGCGTCGCCGACCGTCGAACTCGGCATAGAACACCTGTTCCCACGGCCCGAGATCCAGCGTGCCACCCGTGATCGGCAGCCACACCTGATGGCCCATGATCGTCCGCTTCAAGTGGGCGTCGGCGTTGTCCTCGCCGGTCTGATGGTGACGATAGTTTCTGCCGGCCGGCGCGAGATGCTCGAGCCACTCCTGAATATCGGCAATGAGTCCCTCTTCCCAGTCGTTCACATAAACACCGGCAGTGATGTGCATCGCCGACACGAGCACGACGCCTTCCCTGATGCCGCTCTTCCGGACGATGGCGGCCACCTCGTCGGTGATCCGGATGAACTCCTGCCGCTTCTTCGTGTTGAACCATAGGTAGTCGGTGTGAAATGTCATGGCGCTGGGTGCCTGCCTGGAGAGGCCTGGGCCTGTTCATGTCGCGCGCCTGGCGGATCACGCAACGGGCCGGAAGTACGCGCCCCGCCCGAATCCCTACAACGAGAGCGACGCGTGCGCGTTCAGATCGGGGGCCGCGAGGCGGCCCGCGCGGAACTGGCGCAGCCCGGCCGCGGCGATCATCGCGGCGTTGTCGGTCGAGAGGCGCAGGCTCGGCACGAACGTCGGGATCTCGCGCTGCCGCCCGTGCGCGGCCAGCTCTGCCCGCAGGCGGCTGTTGGCGGACACGCCGCCGGCGATGCCCACGCTGCGCGCCTGAAATCGGCGCGCCGCGTCGAACAGCCGGTCGATCAGCGTCGACACCGCGACGCGCTGAAAACTTGCGGCGAGGTCGGCGACCTGCCCCTCCGACAGCGGGCCGGGTGCGCCCCGGACCAGCCGGCGCACCGCCGTCTTCAGCCCGCTGAAGCTGAAGTCCAGATCGCCCTTGAGATCGGGGGCATTGCGGTCGGCGTGCGTCAGCCGCGTCGCGGGCAGCGGAACGGCCCGATCGTCGCCCGAGCGGGCCAGTCTGTCGATCACCGGCCCGCCCGGATAGCCGAGGCCGAGGAGCTTCGCCACCTTGTCATACGCCTCGCCGGCCGCATCGTCGCGCGTGCGGCTCAGCATGCGATAGGCGCCCGGACGCTCCACCAGGTAGAGGCTCGTATGCCCGCCGGATGCGACCAGCACGACCGCGGGCAGCGGCAGCTCGCCATGCTCGAGCACGAGCGACTCGATGTGCCCCGCGAGGTGGTGCACGCCGACGAGCGGCAAGCCGGCGGCCGCCGCCGCGGCCTTGGCGAACGCGACGCCGACGAGCAGCGATCCGATGAGACCCGGCCCTTCCGTCACGGCGACCGCGCCGAGCTCGGACCAGGTCGTCGCCGCGTCCGCCAGCGCGCGCTCGACGACGCCGCAGATGTCGCGGATGTGCTGGCGGGCCGCCAGCTCCGGCACCACCCCGCCCCACTCGCGATGGATGGGCACCTGTGACGCGACGACGTTCGATCGCGTCCCCCACGGCCGGAGGGCGTCGCCGGTTTCCTCGACGACCGCGGCGGACGTCTCGTCGCACGACGTCTCGATCCCGAGCATCCGCATCAGCGCGCCCCCGCGAACACGCGCTTGAGCGAATCGACGAACGGAGGACGGACGATCCCCTGTTCGGTGATGATGCCGGCGATGAGCTCGTGCGGCGTGACGTCGAAGGCGGGGTTCCAGACGGCGGCGCCTTCGGGGGCGAGCCGCGATCCGCCGACGTGGGTCACTTCTCGGGCCTGACGCTCTTCGATCGGAATCGCGGCGCCGTCCGGTGTGCGGAGATCGATCGTCGACAGAGGCGCCGCCACGTAGAAGGGAATCCCGTGCTCGCGCGCCAGCACCGCCACGCCGTAGGTGCCGATCTTGTTCGCCGTGTCTCCGTTGGCGGCGATGCGATCGGCGCCCACCACCACGAAGTTGACACGGCCCTGACGCATCAAGGCGCCGGCCATGCCGTCGGTGATGACCGTCGTCGGGATGTGATCGCGAACGAGCTCCCAGGCCGTCAGTCGTGCGCCCTGGAGAAACGGCCGCGTCTCGTCGGCGAACACGGCCACGCGTTTCCCGGCTTCGACGGCCCCCCGGATCACGCCCAGTGCGGTGCCGTATCCGGCGGTGGCCAGGGCGCCGGCGTTGCAGTGGGTGAGGATGCGGGCGTCCTCGGGCACGACAGCCGCCCCGAAGGCGCCCATCGCCCGGCAGCTCGCCACGTCCTCGTCGTGGATCGCGCGGGCTTCCGACGCCAGCCGGTCCTTGATCTGCTCGACCGACTGACCCGCCCGCGCGGCGTCGCCGAACGTGCGCTTCATGCGCTCGATGGCCCAGAACAGGTTGACGGCGGTCGGCCGCGTGGCCGCCATCAGATCGCAGGTCTTGTGAAACTCGGCGGCGAGCTTCGTCGTGCCCGTCGCCCGGCTTCGCCGCGCGCCCAGGGCGATGCCCATCGCCGCCGCCACGCCAATCGCCGGCGCGCCGCGGATGACCATGGTCCGGATCGCCCGCGCCACCTCGGGCGCCGTGCGGCAGCGGACGTACACCTCGGTGGCGGGCAGCTTCCGCTGATCGACCATCACCACGCCGTCGTCTTCCCACGCAATCGTCGGCAGCATCCGACGCGATCTTACCGGATTGAGGGCCTCAGGGCTGCCGGCGCCCGAGCAGCCGGGCGTCGAATGGCAGCGGGAAGAGATCCTGCAGGCGATGGGAGCCGGTCTGTTCCGACAGGTTGCCCAGGAGGATCTCGAGGTTGCCCCCGAACTCCCACAGGACCTGCCGGCACGCGCCGCACGGCGGCGTGGGCTGACGGGTGTCGGCCACGATGGCGATGCGGGAAAAGGCCCGATGTCCGTCGGAGAGCGCCGTGTACAGCGCCACGCGCTCGGCGCACATCGTGAGGCCGTAGGTCGCGTTCTCGACGTTGCAGCCGGTCACGATTGATCCGTCGACCGTCTCGAGGGCCGCGCCCACCTTGAAGCGGGAGAAGGCCGCGTCGGCGTTCTCGCGGGCGCGCCGGGCCGCCGCGAGCAGATCGATCGGACCGGCCTGTTCACGCACGCGGCGGGGCCCAATCCGTCGCTCCCGTCCCGAACGCCGTTCGCCCTCCCGCCGGCCCACGTCGGCCGCCCGGCGGTCGAACCCCGACCGCCGGTCGGACTGCACCGCGGCGCGTCGATCGTCGAGCAGCAGCCGCAGCGCCTCCGCGCGCCGGACGCCGTTGACGACATGCGTCACGCGGGACACCTCGTTGATACGCGTCGTCAGCTCCTGCACGTCGTGATCGCGGTGGCTGGCTTCGGCGGCCGCCGCGCTCGTCCACCGCCGGACGGCGTAGTAGCGGTGCGGATCGGCCTCGTCGGGCACGATCTCGTAGCGGCCGTAGCCCTTCCCGGCCAGCAGGGCGGTGAGCTCGCGGGTGAGCGCGAGAAATTCGCTCTCCCGGCCGGCGACCACGTCGACGAGCGAGACCGACAGGCGGGCGGGTTCAGAGGCGGGCAACGATTTCCTCCAGCAGCGCGGCGAACCGGTCGGCCACTCGCGCCGCGGTCGCGAGCACGTCGGCATGGCTGAGCGGCGCGGATCGCACGCCGGCGGCCATGTTCGAGATACAGGAAATGCCGAGCACCTCGAGACCCATGTGCCTCGCGGCGATGGCTTCCAGCACGGTCGACATGCCGACGGCGTCGGCGCCGATCGTCCGAAGATATCGAATCTCGGCGGGCGTCTCGTAGCTCGGACCGAGCACCCCCGCGTACACCCCGTGCACCAGGGCCACTCCCCGGTCGCGACCTGCCTGGTCGGCGAGCGCCCGGAGTCGCGGCGAATACACGTCGGTCATGTCCGGAAACCGCGGACCGAGGCGGTCGTCGTTCCGCCCGACCAGCGGATTGCGGCCGGTGAGGTTGACATGATCGTCGATCACCATCAGCGCGCCCGGGTCGAAGCTGGTCCGGATCCCGCCGGCGGCGTTGGTGAGGATGAGCCTCTTGACGCCGGACAGACCGAGCGCCCGCACCGCAAAGGCGACCTCGGACGGCTCGTGTCCTTCGTACGCATGGCACCGCCCGGCCAGCGCGACGACCGCGCGGCCGTGCAGCGTCCCGACCGTGAACCGGCCCTCGTGCCCCGCCACGCCCGGCATCGGCCAATGCGGAAGCTCGGCGCAGGGAATCGTCGTCGCCCCGGAGAGCCGCGCCGCGAATCCGCCGAGCCCCGATCCGAGGACGATGGCGGTCTCGGGGATATCGGGGACGCGCGCCTTCACGGCCGCGGCGGCCGCGCTCACGCGGTCGTAGTCGTCACCTGCCATCGCGCTCCCCTGCCGCCCGGCGTCCCGCGCCCGGCCCGATCCGCGCCGGCCCCCCGGGTGTGTCACAGCAAGAATCCTGCAATGGCGGCCGTCATGAAGTTGGCGAGCGTGCCGGCGAGCATCGCGCGCAGGCCGAGCCGGGCGAGATCGTGACGGCGCGCAGGCGCGAGCGCGCCGATGCCGCCGATCTGGATGCCGATCGAGCCGAAATTCGCGAACCCGCAGAGGGCGAAGGTGGCGATGGTGAACGAGCGCGGATCGAGCGTGTCCTTCAGCGGGCCAAGCTGCGAATAGGCGACGAACTCGTTGAGCGCCATCCGCGTGCCGAGCAGGTTCCCGATCACCGGCGCGTCCCGCCACGGCACGCCGAGGCTCCAGGCGACAGGCGCGAAGAGCCACCCGAAGATCTCCTGCAGACTGAGGTGCACCAGGCCGAGCAGCGCGTTCACCAGGGCCACGAGCGCGAGAAACGAGATCAGCATCGCGCCCACGTTGAGCGCCAGGTGCAGGCCTTCGGTGGTGCCGCGGCCGGCGGCGTCGATGAGGTTCACGTCGGTCTGCTCCACCTCGAGCTTCACGGTGCCCATCGTGCGCGGCACCGCCGTTTCGGGCACGAACATCTTCGCCATCATGATCGTGCCGGGCGCCGTCATGATCGCGGCCGTGAGCAGGTGTCGGGCCTCGACGCCGAACAGGATATAGGCGGCCATGATCCCGCCGGAGATGTGCGCCATCCCCGCCGTCATCACGGTCATCAGCTCCGACTCCGTCATGTCGGGCAGATAGGGCCGGATGGTGAGCGGCGCCTCGGTCTGGCCGATGAAGATGCTCGCCGCGACGTTGACCGCCTCCGCGCCGCTGGCGTGCATCACCCGATGCATCGCCACCGCGAAGAACCGGACCACGAGCTGCATGACCCCGAAGTAGTAGAGGACGGCGAACAACGCGGCCACGAAAATGATCGTGGGGAGCACCTGAAAGGCGAAGACGCTGGCGTATTGCGCGCCCTCGGGACCGAGCGCGCCGTTCATCACGCGCCCCCACACGCTGGTGTCGCCGAGCGCGCCGAAGACGAAGGCGGACCCGACGTTGGCGAACCCGAGCAGGCGCGTCACCAGATCGCCCAGTGTGGCGAACAACCGCTGGCCGGCCGTCGTTTTCAGGACGAGCACCGCGAACACCACCTGCAGGCCGAGCCCCCACGCGACCGTCTGCACCCGGATGGCGCGCCGGTTCGACGAGAGCGCGTAGGCGATCCCCAGCAGCAGCACGGCGCCGACGAGCGGCTGGAGGCGAGTCATGCGGCGGCGATGGTCTGCAGGATCAGCCCCCGCGGTTCTGGCGCCACATCGCCGATCGCGAGCGCGTCGGTCACAAGCGCCAGGGCCCCAGGGAGCCGGCCCTCGTCGCGATAGTGCACTTCGAGGAGGG
This sequence comes from uncultured Acidobacteriota bacterium, assembly GCA_963837345.1. Classification (GTDB taxonomy): domain Bacteria; phylum Acidobacteriota; class Vicinamibacteria; order Vicinamibacterales; family CAVVIG01; genus CAWIMX01. Next base: position 186,243 of record CAWIMX010000002.1, on the reverse strand, counting down.
GGTCCCCCCTGGCCACGGCGTCACCCGCCACCGCCCGGGCCACGAGGCCGACGGCGTGGTCCACCGGATCCTCCGCGCGGTCCCGGCCTGCGCCGAGCGCGACCGACGCGCGGCCGATCTGGAGGGCATCAACGCGAGTCACGTAGCCGGCCCGTGGAGCCGTCACCACATGCCGGTGAGGCGCCGAAGGCAGGCGCCCGTAGTCGTCGACGACGCGGGGATCGCCGCCCTGCTGTTCGATCACGCGGCGGAGCCGCTCGAGAGCGGCGCCCGAACCGATCGCGTCGCGAACCCGACGCCCGGCCTCCGCCGGATCCGAGGTGCGTCCACCGAGGACGAGCATGCGCGCAGCGAGCGCCACCGACAGCTCGATCACGTCGGAGGGTCCACGGCCCTTCAGCACCTCCAGACATTCGACGACCTCGAGGGCGTTGCCGATCGCGCGCCCGAGCGGCGCGTCCATGGCCGTGATGAGGGCCTCGGTTCGGACGCCCGAGGCGCATCCGATCGCGACCAGCGACTCGGCGAGCGCGCGCGAGTCGGCTTCCGTCTTCATGAAGGCTCCGCGGCCCGTCTTCACGTCGAGCACCAGCGCGTCGATGCCCTCGGCCACCTTCTTGCTCATGATCGACGCGCTGATGAGGGCGAGGCTCTCGACGGTGGCGGTGACGTCGCGGAGCGCGTACAGCCGGCGGTCGGCGGGGGCGATTTCCGCGGTCTGGCCGACCATCGCGCACCCGACGGTCGCGAGCGCCGTGCGCAGCTCGTCGAGCGAGAGGCGGACCCGAAATCCCGGGATGGATTCGAGCTTGTCGAGCGTGCCGCCCGTGTGTCCCAGTCCGCGGCCCGACATCATCGGCACGGGGACGCCACAGGCGGCGACGACCGGCGCCACGACGAGCGACGTCTTGTCGCCGACGCCCCCCGGTACTGTGCTTGTCCACCTTGAGGCCCGGGATGTCCCCGAGATCCACGCACACGCCGGAGCGCACCATCGCGTCGGTGAGCCAGGCCGTCTCTTCCGGGCTCATGCCGCGGAGGACGATCGCCATCAGGAGGGCGGCGGTCTGATAGTCGGGCCACGTGCCGGAGGTGACTCCGGCGACGAACGCGCCGATCTCGTCTCGCGTCAACGCGCCCCCGTCGCGTTTCTTGGCGATGACGTCTACGGCGCGCATGCGGCGGCAGTATATCGGATAATCAGCGCGGGCTCGGACGGCCGGTGCCACATCGGGCCCCGCTGACGTGAACCGCCATGGCTGATCCCGTAACCTCGTCGCCCGAGGACGCCCGCGATCCGCTCGGTCCGCAGGAGACGGCCCGGCTGACCGAGCTGGCGCGGGCCTGCAAGGCGGCCGCGCGCGCGGTGGTGCTCTACCCGCCGGCGCACCCGGCCATCGCGCCCGCTCTGGGCCGCATCGCGACCCTGACGGCCCCGGCGGCGATGCCGGCGCCCCTGACGCTGACCGTCCTGCCCGATGGCCTGCTGCTCGACGAGCGAACGCCCGCGCGGCCGGATCAGGCGATCGGCGAACTCGCGTCGCTGTTGCACGCGCACTGGATCGGCGAGCTCGTGATTCATCCGGGCGGCGGCGTGGACGCGTGGCGCGAGTTCCTGCTCCTGCTCGGCCGCGCGCCCGACGCGGTCCGCCTCGACGGGGGCATCGCGCGGCTCTGGACGACGATGGGCGGGCGGCATCTCGAGGTGCACGAAATCGACTATGCCGAAGTGCTGCGCGAGCGTCCCGGCGGCGACGCGGCCGACTGGGCGGCCATCGTCGAGAGCTGCCTCGAGGGCCGGAGCGCGAGGCTGGACGCGCAGACCGTCGAGAAGCTGCTGGCGGCCGCCGTGAACAATCCCGAGCAACTGGCGGCGCTCATCGCGTCCGTCGAAACCGCCGCGGGCCGCGAGGGGGGCCTCACCGCGTCGGCCGACGCCGTGCTGCGCCTCCTCAAGACGCTCGCGAATGTCGCCGCCGCGGAGGGCGACGACCGGGTGGACCTCGTCCTGAAGAACGTCGCCAGCGCCCTCAGCCGGATGACGCCCGAGCTGATTTCGGAGCTGCTCCGGCGCCGGATCACGGCTGCGGGCGCCGACGCGAACGTGGTGGATCGAATCGTCGCCCGCATGTCGGACGCCACGGTGGCGCACTTCGTCGCCACCAACGTCGACAACGATCGCGCGGCGACGGGACGGCTGGCCGAAGCGTTCCAGACGCTGGTGCACGACCACGCGCGCCGCGATCGCGTGCTGTCGATGGCGCACGACGAAGCGGCGGGGCTGCCCATCGGCGGTGAGGCCGGGTTCGAAGCGCTGTGGAGCGACGTCGCCTCGATGCTGGTCTCGTACAGCGACTCGCAGTGGGTCCAGCAGGACTACGACCGCGAGCTCTCGCTCTCGCGGACGCAGGCGCTCGAAGTCGAGCGCGTGTCGGACGACCCGCCCGATCGCGTGGCGGCCTGGCTCGGCAGCGTGGCCACGCCGGCCGTCCGCCAGCTCGATCTGGTGGTGCTGATCGACCTGCTGCAGGTCGAGGACGACGACGAGGACTGGAGCGCGCTGATGGATCCGGTGGTCGGGCGCGTGCTCGACCTCCTCATCGCGGGCGATGCCGTCTCGGCCAGCCGCCTGGTGACGATGGTGGCCGGGCAGGCCCGCAGCGCGACGCGAGGCCCGCGCACCGTCGCCGCCGGCCGCGCGCTCGACGCGCTCGTCGACAGTCCGATGATGCGCCACATCGTGACGCGTCTGTCGACGATGAGCGACGAGCAGTTCACGGCGGTGCAGGCCATCGTCACCGCCGTCGGACCGACGGTCGTCCGCGCGCTCGCCGAGACGCTGGCGGCCGAGGCGCGGACGCGCACGCGCGAGCGACTGACGGCGCTGCTGCTCGGCTTCGGCGCGACCGGCCGCCAGGCCGTCGAGCGGCTGCGCAACTCGCCCAACGCCGCGGTGCGGCGGACGGCGATTTATCTGATGCGCGAGTTCGGCGGCACCGATGCGCTGCCCGATCTCACGCTGCTGCTCGACGACGCCGAGCCGCACGTGCAGCGCGAAGCGGTGATCGCGATTCTGACGATCGGCACCGACGACGCCTACGACGTCCTGCAGCAGGCCCTGGTGACCGGCAGCGCACACTCGCGCGACGTCATCATGCGGGCGCTCGGGACGGTGCGCGACGGCCGCGCCACCCCGGTGTTCGCCTACATCCTCGAGCACCTCGGGTATCGCGGCGCGCTCCAGCCCGTCTACCTGCAGGCCGTCGAGTCGCTCGGCGAACTGCGCGACCCGCTCGGCGTCCCGGTGTTGAAGGCGGCGCTCTATCGAGGCGACTGGTGGGCGCCCTGGCGGACGGCCGCGATCCGTCAGGCCGCCGCCGGCGCGCTCGGACGCATCGGCGATCCCGACGCCCTTGCCGCGCTCGAGGAGGCCTCGGCGACCGGGGCGCGCGGCGTTCGGAGCGCCGCGCGGCGCGCCATCGAAGCGGCGCGGACCACGGCGGCGCGTCAGGCCAGGCGGCGCGATGAGTGACTCCTTCAGCCAGCAGTCCGCCGAGGAGCTGCTGCGGCGTCTGGTGAGCGCGCTCCGCGCCATGCAGCTGTACTCGCTGGCCCACCCGATCATCGCCAGAAACGTCGAGGGCCTGGTCGTGCTCCTCGCCCAGCTGCTCGGCGAGGTGCCGTCGATCGCCCTGGGGCTCGTCGGCACCGAGATCGTCGTCGGCGACCGCCCCGCCGGCAAGATCGAGCAGCTCGGGGACACGGCCCGCCGGCTGCAGCGGGCGGGAATCGAGCGCATCACGTTCGAACGCGGGGTGACGAAGACGGAAATCGAAGCCCTGCTCGGCGCCATTGCGGCCCTCGAGGCCTCGGCCGACGACGCGCCCGCGGAGCTGCCGGTCCTCCCGCACGTGCGCGTCGGGCGCGTGCAGGTCGCCCGTCGGGCATCGAGCGACACGGCCGACATGGCCACGATCCGGCAGCTGTACACCGACGCCGTCGCCGCCGCCGCGAGCGTGTATGAGAGCGCCGCCGCCGACGGCCATCCCGACGTGACCATCGCCCGTACCGTGGTGGACGGCCTGGCGCAGGTGGTCCAGGAGAACCGCACGGCGCTCATGGCCCTGACCGCTCTGAAGAAGTACGACAACTACACGTTCACCCACATGGTCAACGTGTCGGTGCTCACCATGGGACAGGCGCGCGGTCTCGGCGTCGACGGGTCGCTGCTGCGCGAGTTCGGCCTGTCGGCCCTCATGCACGACATCGGCAAGGTGCGCACGCCCACCGAGATCCTCAACAAGCCCGACAAGCTCACCGAGCGTGAGTTCGCCGTGATGCAGCAGCACGTGGTGCACGGCGCCGAGATTCTGCACCGCACGCCGGAGATGCCGTGGCTCGCGCCGGTCGTCGCCTTCGAGCATCACATGCGCCTCGATCACTCGGGCTATCCGAAGGTGCCGCGCGACTCGCTGAACCTCGCGACGATGCTCTGCAGCATCGCAGACGTCTACGACGCCATGCGTTCGCAGCGGGCCTACCAGCAGGCCTTCCCGAGCGATCGGATTCTGGCGGTTCTCAAGCGGAACGACAGCGCTCAGTTCGACCCTCATCTCGTCCGCCGGTTCACGCAGCTCCTCGGCATCTATCCCGTGGGCAACCTCGTCCGCCTCAATACGGGAGAGATCGCCGTGGTGATCAAGATCCACGCGCCCGACCCGCTCCGGCCGCAGGTGCGGCTCGTCTTCGATCGGGACCGGCAGCGGCTGACCCGCACGGTCGACCTGAATCTGTGGGAGGGCGACCCCGCTGCCGACGGGCCGTCGTCGGTCACCGAGCCGGTCGATGCAGCCGAGTACGACATCGACCCGCTGACGCTCCTGTAGCCATGAGGCACCGTGCGTTCTGAGGCTTCCGAGTTCACGCGCCGCGTCCTGTCCGTCGTGCGCCGAATTCCTCCCGGGCGCGTGGCCACTTACGGCGACGTGGCCGCCCTCGCCGGTCGCCCGCGCGCGTGCCGTGCGGTCGGGAACATCATGCGGGACTGCCGTCGATCCGATATACCGTGTCACCGGGTGATCGCCGCCGGCGGACGGCTCGGCGGGTACGGCGGACGCGAATCGATGAAGCGCGCGCTGCTCGCCGCCGAAGGCGTGATCGTGGTCGGGGCGCGCGTGCGCCAGCTCGAGCGGGTCCGCTGGCGCGTCCCCCGCGGCGTATAATCAGGAAAACGAGGCGTACCCGCCGCGGGCGGGACGGAGGCGATGATGAAACGACTGGGACTGTTCGCGATGGTGGTGGGTGTCGTCGGCGCGGCCGCGGTCTTCGCGCAGACCACGTCCCTCGGCCAGGTCACGATTCCCCGCCGCGTCTTGGCCGACGGGCAACCCCTCGCTCCAGGAGCCTATCAGGCGCGACTGACGGCAGAGACCGCGCCGGCGCCCAACGGGGAGCAGCCCGAGCAGTGGGTCGAATTCCTGCGGGGCGGACAGGTGCGGGGCAAGGAGCTGGCGACCGTCGTTCCCGCCGATCAGATCAAGGACATCGCGGAAAGCGCGATCCCGCGCGCCGGCCAGTCGAGCGTCACGGTGCTCAAGGACGGCGGCTATCTGCGCCTCTGGTTCAACCACGGCGGCACGAACTACATCGTGCACCTCGTCATCCCGCAATGAGGTGATCGGCCGGCGCCCGGGGGCGGCGCGGCCGTCGCGCGGTCACGCGTCGCGATGGACCGTGGCCGGCGAGAAGGCCGGCACGCACACCGCGACGTACTCGGCGCCTCCGGGGTCGGGGCTTCCGTACCGCACCCACTCACCCGGCCTGGTCACCACGGCTTCGCCGGCACGCACCGTCAGCTCGCCGCCCTCGGTACTCGACACGCAGCGCGCCGCGCAGCACGACCGTGACCTCCTCGAATTCCGGGCGCTGCCCCGGTTCCTGCCAGCCGGCCGGCGACACCATCCGCGCGATGCTGACGGTCGTGTGCCCCGAATTGACCCGTCCGGCGTACTCCTCGATCCGCTTCGGCGGCTGCCCGGCCGCCGGGATGACGGTCGGTTTGGGAATGTGCGTCGGCATTACCCTGCCTGCCTTTCATGCCGCGACGACTCGCGACTGAGGACGACCCTACACCGCCATCACGTCGAACTGCTCGTGGTGCAGCTGGAGATCCGGCTTCACCGTGACGTCGCGGCCGATCGACGTCTGCAGATCGCGCAGCACGGGAGCTTCTTCCTCCTTGAGCGCGCGCGCGATCTCGGGGTTCACCCGCAGGAGCAGCCGGTGCCCGTTGAGGTCGGGACTGATCTTGCGGACCTCGCTCAGGATCTCGTAGCAGATCGTCGAGCGCGATTTGATCGCGCCGGTCCCCGAGCAGTACGGGCACGGCTCGGTCATCACGCGCTCGAGGCTCTGCTTCACGCGCTTGCGGGTGATGATCACCAGACCGAAGTCCGACACCGCGACCGCCTTCGAGGGCGACCGGTCCTTCTTCAGCTCCTGCTCGACCGCCTGGAGGATCTTCTGCCGGTTCTTCTTCTCCTCCATGTCGATGAAGTCGAGGACGATGATGCCGCCCAGATCGCGAAGCCGGATCTGGCGGACGATTTCCTTCACGGCCTCGAGGTTGGTCTTGACGATGGTGTCCTCGAGCCGGCCGCTCGACTTCTTGCCGACGTAGCGCCCGGTGTTGACGTCCACGGCCACGAGCGCCTCGGTGTGGTTGATCACGATCGAGCCGCCCGACTTCAGGAACACCTTGCTCTTGAGCGCTTTTTCGATCTCGGCCTGCACGCCGTATTCCTCGAAGATCGGGTACGGCTTGTCGTAGCGCTTCACCTTCCCGGCGAGGCCCGGCATGATGCGCGTGACGAGCTCGACGACGCGCTCGTACTCGGCGGCGTTGTCGATGCGGATCGCCTGGAACTCGTCGGTCAGGAAATCGCGAAGCATCTTCCCGACGAGGTTCTGTTCGCGGTACACGACGACCGGCGCGCGCGACGACTCCGCCTTGCGGCGCACCTCGGTCCAGATGGCGTGAAACGACTCGAGGTCGCTCACGATGTCGTCCTTCGGCCGGCCCATGGCCGCGGTCCGGATGATGACGCCGCCGGTGAACCCGTGCGCGTCGCGGAATTCGCGCACGATGCCGCGCAGCCGCGACCGCTCCTCGCGTGACTCGATCTTCCGCGAGATGCCGATGTGATCCACGGTCGGCATGAAGACCAGGAAGCGACCGGCCATGGTCACGTGCGAGGTGAGCCGGGCGCCCTTCGTGCCGAGCGGCTCCTTGACCACCTGCACGAGCACTTCCTGCCCTTCGCGGAGCAGCTCCTCGATCTTCGCCTGGGCCCGGGCGCGGGCGCCCTGGCGCCGGTCCTTCCCGTCGCCCCGGCCGTCGGCCTCGTCGTCGCCGGCGAGCTTCTCGAACTCCTCGAGGGTATCGATCACTTCGGCGACGTAGAGAAAGCCGTCGCGCTCGAGGCCGATGTCGATGAACGACGACTGCATGCCGGGCAGGACCTTCGACACGCGGCCCTTGTAGACGTTGCCGACGACGCCGCGGTGCCGTTCGCGTTCGACGAAGACCTCCGCGACCTGATCGTCTTCGAGAATCGCGACCATGGTCTCGTGGCTGTTGGCGGAGATGATCATCTCCTTGGTCATGCGCGAGCCCTCGGGACGGCGGGAGCCGTCGCCTAATTGGTGAACCGGCGCATGCGTACGTTCAGGACCAGGCCGAAGCTGGCGAGCGTGGCGATCATCGAAGAGCCGCCATAGCTCATGAGCGGAAGCGTGAGGCCCTTGACGGGTGCGAGACCGGCAGACATGGTGACGTTGTAGATCACCTGGAAGACGAAGCCGGCGAGCACGCCGAGAACGAGATACGCGCCGAGGCGATCCTTGGCCAGACGGGCCGCCTCGAGCGAGCGCAGGATCACGAACAAATACAGGCCGAGCGCCACCAGGACGCCGGCAAACCCCTGCTCCTCGGCCAGCACCGAGAAGATGAAATCGTTGTGCGCGACGGGCAGGAAACGCAGCTGACCCTGCGTGCCCTTGCGGAACCCCTTGCCCGTCAACCCCCCGGATCCCGACCGTGATCCGCGCCTGGATCTGCTGGTACCCGGCGCCTTTGGCATCCTGGGACGGATCGATGAACGTCGAAATGCGGGATTTCTGATAGTCCTTGAGGACGAACTTCCACGCGATCGGCGTCGCGAGGACGAACGCCAGGAGCAGCACGCCGAACACCTTCATGCGCATCCCGGCGAGATAGGCGACGGCGGCCGCCACCGGGAGCAGCGTGAACGCCGTTCCCAGATCCGGTTCCTTCGCGATGAGCGCCAGCGGCAGCGCCGTGAGGCCGCCGGCGATCGCAAAATCCACCCACGTCGGCCGGCCGCGATGCTCGCCGAAGAACTTGGCCAGCACCAGCGACAGGCCGATCCGGGCAAATTCGGAGGGCTGCAGGTTGACGGGGCCGAGCGACACCCAGCGGCGCGCGCCGCCGGCGACCGTGCCGAACAGGAGGACGTAGAGCAGCACGGCCAGCAGCCCGACGTAGATCAGATGCGACTTGTCGGCGAGCGTCCGGTAGTCGAGCGACAGCGTGACCGCCATGGCGCCCAGACCGATCACGATGGCGTAAATTTGCGTCACGTAGAGGTGCGAGGCGCCGCGCGTGGGATCCGCCGTCGTGCTGTAGATCATCGTCACGCCGATCGCGCAGAGGATGGCGATCGCGCCGAGCAGCAGCCAGTCGATGTGATAGTAGAGCCGGCGCTCGAACATTACTGGGCTCCGGCGACCGTGGGCGCGAGCGGCGCCGGATCCGCCGGCGGATCGTCGCCGCCGGTCGGCACGGGCGGCGACGTTTCCGCCCTGAGCGGCGGCGGCAGCGGCCGGCCCTCCTTCTTGGCAAAGAACGTTTCGAGCACGTAGTGCGCGATGATGGCGGGCGCGGTGGCGCCGTGCTCGGAATGCTCCCCGAACACGACCCCGGCGATCCGCGGGTTGTCGCGCGGCGCGAAGAACACGAACCAGCCGTTGTCGCGCAGGTCGCGCTCGGTCTGGCCCGCCGCGGCGCCCTTGCCGGCGTTGGAGATCACCTGCGCCGTGCCCGTCTTCCCGACCACGTCGTGCCCGGCGATCCTCGCGCGATTCCCCGTGCCCTTGCCGTTCACGACCAGCCACAGCCCGTCGCGAATCGCCGGCGAGCGTGTCCGGCTTCAGCGCGACCTCGACTGCGCCGCCGGCGGCGGCACGTCCTGCCAGCCGTCGCCATCGGTCGATGGCCTTCACCAGGTGCGGCGTGACGCGCGTGCCGCCGTTGGCCAGCGTCGCCATGTAGACGGCCATCGACACCGGCGTCACCGACACGGCGCCCTGCCCGATCGCCACCGAGATCGTCTCGCCGGCGTACCAGCGCTCGTGCATCGCTCCCGCTTCCACTCCGTCGACGGCACGAGCCCGGCCACCTCGCCCGGCAGGTCGATGCCGGTCTTCTCGCCCAGGCCGAGCAAGGTCGCCCACTTGTGAATGCTTGTCGATGCCGACCATGTTGCCGACGGTGTAGAAGTACACGTTGCACGAGCCTGCTCGATCGCGTGGCGCAGGTCGACCCAGCCGTGCCCGCCCGGTTCCAGCACTCGAAGTGCAGGCCGAAGAACTTCGCGTGCCCCGGGCAGAACACCTTGAAGTCCGGGATCGATGACGCCCTCTTCGAGGGCGGCCGCCGCCACGGCCATCTTGAACGTGGAGCCGGGCGAGTACCGCCCCTGCAGTGGCGCGATCGGTGAGGGGGCGAGGTCGTCGGTATTGAGCGCGTTCCAGGCGGCGCGATCGATCCCGGTGGCGAAGGCGTTCGGGTCGTACGCGGGCACGCTCGCCAGCGCGAGCACCTCGCCGTTGTCTCGGATCCAGGAACACCGCGCGCCCGCTTGTAGCCCGAGCGGCGACTTGAACCCGTCCTCGACGGCCTTCTGCAGGTCGGAGTCGATCGTGAGCTTCAGGCGGCCGCCCTCGGTCGGGCGGATCCTCCTCGATCGTGCGGATCTCCCGGCCGACGCTGTTGACGACGACCAGGCGCGCGCCGTCCTCGCCCATCAGCACGTCGTTGTGCGCCTTCTCGATGCCGGCCTGCCCGACGATGTCGCCGCTCTTCAGGCCTTCGTCGCCGCCGACCTGCGCGTCGCTGGCTTCGCCGACGTACCCGAACAGGTGCGCGGCGAGCGTCGTCGGGATAGTGCCGCGTCGGCACTTCCTCGACCACCACGTCGGGCAGCTCGAAGTCGAGGCGCCGCGCCGTGACAGCGGCGACCTGGGCCAGCGTGGCGTCCTGGACGATCGTGATCGGCCGGAACGACGGCTCGCTGCGGTGGCGGTCGACCGTCTCGCGCACCTCCGCCTCGTCCGATGCCGAGCACGTTGGCGACCAGGCGGATCGTGCGATCCAGGTCCTTCGTGTGCTCGCGGACGATCGAGATGCTGTAGGAATGGCGGTTGCGGACGAGGATCGCATCGTTGCGATCGTAGACCATGCCCCGCGGCGCCCGCAGCGCGAGAGTCCGCTGATGGTTGTTCTCGGCCATCTCCTGGTAGGTCTCGTGCTGCACGACCTGCAGCACCCAGAAGCCCACCGCCAGCACGGAGAACACGGCGACGACGAGGTACTGCAGGACGGCCAGCCGCAGCGATGGTGCGCCGGCGATCTTCGGTCATCGACATGGTGCCTTACCGTCGGCGGCGCCCACGCCCGACACGCCGCCGCTCCACGGCGCCGGGCAGCAGCTCCACGAGCTGAAACGCCACGACGCCGACGATCGCATTGCCGAGCGCCTGCGCGACGACCGCCCCGTAGGACGTGCCGAACTGGCGAGCGCTCAGCACCGCGTACAACCCCGTGAACAACGAGCGCGTGCAGCATGGTCGCGCCGAAGAACACGACGAACCGCGGCAGCGGCTGCGCGACGATGAATTGCGTGCCGACGATCCCGCCGAGAAACCCGACGATGGTCTTGGCGAGCCCGCCCACGCCGATCATCGTGCCGACGAGCGCGTCCTGAATCAGCCCCGCCGCCGCGCCCGTCAGCAGCCCGGTCGACCGGGCCCGACGCGAGCGCGATGTACACCACCACCACCATCACCAGATCCACCGCGACCGCGCCCGCGCGCGAAAAAGCGCGCCAGCGTGGTCTGCAGCGCGAGGGCGACCGCCACCGCCAGGATGATCCCGGCGGTTCTCACTCGATGACTCCTCGCCCGCCGACCCCGTCGCGCGTCCGGGGGCCGGCTGAGCACGACGAGCACGTCCTCCAGCCGGTCGAACATCACCGCCGGCGTCACGGTGATCCGCCGCGACATCCCGCCGGTGGATTCGATCGATGGCGACGCGGCCGATGACGAACCCCTTGGGGAAGATGCCGTCGATGCCCGAGGTCACGACGGCATCGCCGGCCACGACGAGGTCGGCCACCTCCGGCACGTAGTCGAGGCGCAGCAGCTCGTCGCCGCCGCCGACCACCACGCCTTGCGCTCGCGTGCGCTCGATGAGCGCGCCGGCCGCGGCGTTCCGGTCCAGCAGCAGCTGCACCTTGGCGGCGCGCCCGGCGGTGAGCACGACGCGGCCGACCACGCCTGCCGGCGCGATCACCGCCATGTCGGCGGCCAGCCCGTCGGCCCCGCCGCGGTCGATCGTGATCGTCCGGAAATCGGGCGTGACGCCGGCGGCGATCACCGTGGCCGCCATCTGTCGACAGCGACGTATGGTCGCGCAGGTCGAGCAGCGCTTCCAGGCTCCGGCTGCGCGCGGCCGAGCGCGCGCTGCTGCCTGCAGCGCACCTCCGCGTCCGCCAGCCGCTGCCTCAGCGTCGCGATTTTCCCGGTCCGACGCCCTGCAGGGCCACGTAGCCCTGCCAGCCGTGCTGCAGCGCCGTCATCACGGAGGATACTCCGCGCTGCACCTCGGCGAACAGCCCGAAGGTGACGGTTTCGAGCAGCGGCACCCCGCTCGGCGCATTCACCTGCGCCGAAATCAGCAGGATCTGGCCGAGGACGACGGCCAGGAAGACGTAGCCGACCCGTTGGCGGCGGATATCGGGAAGAGCCACTTAATCGATCGAAATCTTTCGCAGCAGGTTGAAGTCCGACAGCATCTTGCCCGCGCCCAGCACGACCGACGACAGCGGGTCTTCGGCCATCGCGAGCGGCAGGCCCGTTTCCTCGCGCAGGCGCTTGTCCAGGTTCTTGAGCAGCGACCCCCCGCCGGTCAGCACGATGCCGCGGTCGACGATGTCGGCCGACAGCTCCGGCGGCGTGCGCTCGAGCGCCACGCGAACCGCGTCGACGATCACGTTGACCGTTTCGGCGAGCGCCTCGCGAATCTCCTCGTCGCTGATCGTAATCGTCTTCGGCACGCCCTCGATCAGGTGCCGCCCCTTGATCTCCATCGTCATCCGCTCGTCGATCGGGAAGGCGGAGCCGATCTCGATCTTGATCTGCTCGGCGGTGCGTTCGCCGATGAGCAGGTTGTACGTCTTCTTGATGTACTGGATGATCGCCTCGTCCATTTCGTTCCCCGCCACGCGCACCGCCTTGCTGTAGACGATGCCGGCGAGCGAGATGACGGCGATGTCCGTCGTCCCACCGCCGATGTCGACGATCATGTTGCCCGAGGGCTCGGTGATGGGCATGCCGGCCCCGATGGCGGCGGCCATGGCCTCTTCGACCAGGTGCACTTCGCTGGCTTTGGCGCGATAAGCGCTGTCCTTGACGGCGCGCTTTTCGACCTGCGTGATCTCCGAGGGCACGCCGATCACGATGCGGGGCCGGACCCAGACGTTGCGGTTGTGCGCCTTCTTGATGAAGTAGGTCAGCATCTTCTCGGTGACCTCGAAGTCGGCGATGACGCCGTCCTTCATCGGCTTGATGGCCACGATGTTGCCGGGCGTGCGCCCGAGCATGTCCTTGGCGTCGCGGCCGACCGCTTCCACGCGGCCGTTCAGCTTGTTGATGGCGACGATCGAGGGCTCGTTCACGACGATGCCCTTGCCCCGCGCGTAGACGCATGTATTGGCCGTACCGAGGTCGATGGCCAGATCACTCGAGAACAGCGAAAGCATCGAACGAAGGCTCAACGAGATCTCCTGCGCAAAACCGTGTCACGGTGTGCGCTCACAGTCTTTGTCTAGTTATCGGCGGAAACCGCGGCGCGAATGCCATTCTTGCCGGAATCTTTCACTTGGTACATCGCTTTGTCGGCGGCCTCGACGAGCTCATCCGCCGAGGCGGCGACATCCGGCAGGGTGGCCACCCCCACCGACGCGGTCAGATGGACATTCAGGCCGTCGGACACCAGGAACCGGAAGGCGGCGACCCGTTCGCGAATGCGCTCCCCGACGGCAAAGGCACCCTCGCCGCCCGTATCCGGCAGCACCAGGGCGAACTCATCGCCCCCGAACCGCGACACGACGTCGGTCTCGCGGGCGCTGCCGCGGATGATGGCCGCCGCTTCGACCAGCGCGCGGCTGCCGAACAGGTGGCCGTGCGAGTCGTTGACGTTCTTGAACCCGTCCAGATCGATGAAGAGCAGCGACAGGGGACGGCCGCTGCGCGACGCCCGCTTCGTCTCGCGCCGAAGGACCTGGTTGAGATAGCGCGAATTGTAGAGCCCGGTGAGGTCGTCGGTCACCGACAGGGCCTCGGCGCGGCGCAGGCGCAGCGCGGCGTCCAGCGCCAGCGCGGCGGGTTCGAGCAGGGCCTCCACGGCGCGAAGCCAGGTCGCGACGGGTTTGGGCACACGCCCGGAAGGCACCGGCTCGAGGGCCACCAGAACCCCGATCCGACGGCCCCTCGAGGCCAGCGGCAGCGCCACGACCGCCGCCGCACCGGACGCGCGCACGCGCGGATCGTCCCGAAGATCGGCGCTGGTGAACACGCCGCCACGCCCCATGACCCAGTTCGCCACCGAATGGATCGCCGTCGTCCAGTCCGGCTCCGCCCCCCGCTCCGCGAGGAGCAGCAGGGGACCGGACGGATCGACCGCCACGACCGCCCACACGGAGGCCGTCGTCCACGACGTGGCGCGCTCGAGCAGCAGGTTGGCGACACCCGACGGCTCGAGCGTGCTGTTGACGGCCCGGACCATGTCGCTCAAGGCGTCGCGGCTGGCCATGCGGCGCCGAACCGACGGCGCCCACGTGCGCAGACGTTTCGCCAGATCACGTCCGGTGTCCTTCCTGGAAGCCCGTCCGGGGCCCGCGGGCGGGCGCCACACACCCGGAGCACGACCCGTCGCCCTCACAAAATTGTCCGGTCTTTTCCTCACGCGACCTGTCCGGCCCGGGGACGGCCCGCTAAGTGCTTCTAGACACGGCAAATATACCATAGGGTTGGGCCCGGCTCTCTTGCCACGAGGAACTTCCTGGCATACGATGGAGGTTTCAAGAGGCTCTCATTTCATGACAATGCTCGACCGGATGCGCCGCCACAAGGCCTGGCTCAAGTGGAGCCTCGGCCTGGTGGTGCTGGCCTTCGTGATTTTCTACATTCCCGACTTCCTGACGGGCGCGACGGCCGATCCGTTGCAGACGGGCGCGGTGGCGACGGTCGAGGGCCGGGAAATCACAGCGAACGAATTCCGCCGCACGTATCAGGCGCAGCTCGAGGCCTACCGCAACGCGTACGGCGCGAGCATGAACGAGCAGCTGCTGAAGCAGCTCGGCATCGATCAACAGATCCTGCAGCAGATGGTCGACGAGCGCGCGGCGCTGGCCGAAGCCGACCGGCTGGGCATCTCGGTGAACAACGAAGAGGTGCGCCAGCGGATTCTCACGATGCCGGCCTTCCAGCAGAACGGGCAGTTCATCGGGCAGCAGCTCTACCAGCAGCTGCTGCGCTCGCAGCGCCCGCCGATGACGCCGGCCGAGTTCGAGGACAACGTCCGGCGCGGCATCGCGGTCGACAAGCTGCGGATGGCGCTGACCTCCTGGGTGGCGATCCCCGACGGCGAGCTCGAAGCCGAATACCGCCGGCGCAACGATCAAGTGAAGCTCTCGGTCGTCGCGCTCATGGCCGACAGCTTCCGCGGCGATGTGACGGCGACCGACGCCGAGGTCTCGACATACTTCGACGCGCACGCCGCGGACTTCACGCATCCCCGAGAAGCGGAAGATCCGCTACGCGCTCGTGGACGTGGACGCCATCCGTTCGACCATCACGATTCCGCCGGCCGACGTCGAAGCCGCCTACAACGCGGCGGTCGACCAGTACACGACGCCCGAGCAGATCCGCGCCAGCCACATCCTGCTGTCGACGACCGGCAAGGACGAAGCCACCGTGCGGGCGAAGGCCGAGGAGATCCTCGCGCAGGCGAAGGGCGGGGCGGACTTCGCCGCGCTCGCCAAACAGTATTCGGAAGACGAGGCCTCGGCGAAGAACGGCGGAGACCTCGACTACTTCGGGCGGGGCCGCATGGTGCCGGAGTTCGAGCAGGCGGCGTTCGCCCTCGAGCCCGGTCGAGATCAGCGACCTCGTGAAGACGCAGTACCGGCTTCCACATCATCAAGGTCACCGACAAGAAGCCGGCCATCGTCCGGCCGCTCGACGAGGTGCGCGATCAGATCGTGGACCAGCTGACCTACGAGCGCGCCCAGGCGCAGGCGACCGACGATCGCGGATCGGATGGCGCCCCAGATCACGGCGCCCGGCGATCTCGATCGGGTCGCAGCCGCCGAAGGGCTGACCGTGCAGGAGACCGGCTTCTTCTCGCGCGACGAACCCATCATGGGCCTCGGATCGTCACCCGAGGTGGCCGCGCGCGCGTTCCAGATGCAGCAAGGGCAGGTGGCGGGGCGCGTCACCACGCCCCGCGGCGTCGCGTTCCTGACGCTGACGGGCGTCCAGGCCTCCTACGTGCCCAAGCTCGAAGAAGTGAACGATCAGGTGCACGAGGCGGTCGTGAAGGACAAGGCGCGGCAGCTCGCCGCCACGCGCGCCGCCGACATCGCGACGCGGCTCAAGGCGGCGCCCGATTTCGCCGCGGCGGCGAAGAGTCTGAATCTCGAGGCGAAGGAGACCGACTTCATCAATCAGGGGTCGGCGCTGCCCGATCTGGGCGTCTCGCCGGAAGTCGACAAGGTCGCGTTCGCGCTCGACAAGGGCGCCGTGAGCGACCCGATTTCGACCTCCACCGGCACCGCGATCGTGAAGGTCATCGACAAGACCGTCGCCACCCCCGAGCTCATCAGCGCCCAGAAGGACAGCTTCCGCGAGCAGATCCTCGAAGAGCGGCGCAACCGCTTCTTCACCGACTACATGACCGCGGCCAAGCAGCGGATGCAGATTCAGGTGAGCCCGGACGCCGTGCAGCGAATCGTGGGGTAGGCCTCCGACACCGGGGCACTGCGCCTCACCGCAGGTAGTCCAACGGCATCAGCGCGAGGAGCTCGCCCGGGCGGAAGAGGGCCAGCGGGCCACGGACGAGCCTGAGCGCCTCACGCTCTCCGGTCGTGAGCCACACGGCCGCCCCCGCCGAGCTCGTGCCGCTCATTCCCTCCGACAGCAGCTCGAACAGCGTTTTTCGCGGCGGATACACGACGATCTGCACGCGCTCGTCGCCGGGAATCTTCGCCCGCTCCCGCGCGAGCGCGATGGCGCGCGTGAGCCCGCCGAGCTCGTCGACGAGGCCGCGCGCGACCGCCTGCCGTCCGGTCCAGACGCGGCCCTGCCCCACCGCGTCGACCTGCTCCGGCGTGAGGCCGCGGGAGGCGGCCGCCTTCTGGATGAACTGCTCGTAGAAGGCGCCAAGCTGCGCATCGAGCGCCTGCGCCTCCTCGGGGGTGTAGCGCCGCGCCGTCGAGTCCATGCCGGCGTGACGGCCAACCTCCACGCCGTCGACCTGCGCGCCGAGCTTCTCCAGCGCACCCTCGATCACGTATTTCCCGCCGAAGATGCCGATCGAGCCGGTGAGCGTGGACGGCTGCGAGACGATCGCGTTGGCGGCCATGGCCACGTAGTAGCCGCCCGACGCGCCCAGGTCGCCCATCGAGGCCACGAGCGGCCGCTCCGCGTCGTCGTCTTTGGCACGCATGAGCTCGTGCCAGATCGCGTCCGACGCGGTCGCCGATCCGCCGGGGCTGTCGACGCGAAGCACGATGGCCTTGACGCGCGCGTCGCTCGCCGCCTGGCGGATGTAGCGGATGAGCGTGTCGGATCCGACCGTGGGTCCGTTGAGCGGATCCAGGCCGCTCTCGCCGCCCGTGATCTCGCCCGCGACATAGATGAGGGCGATACGCGAGCGCCGGCTGAAGCCGAGCGACACGTCGGGCACGCTCCGGGCATAGTCGTCCAGGTCGACCCGGCCGGTGCCCGCGGCGCCCGACTCCTGGCGCAGCGCCTCTTCGGCCTCGTCCTCGTAGCCGACGCCGTCGATCAACCCGGCCTCGACCGCGTCGTCGGGCAGAAGCGGCGCGCGATCGATCGAGGCGCGTACGTCCGACTCGTCCTTTCGCCGCGCCTCGGCGACCACGTGGACGAAGTCGTCGTACTCGTCCTGGTTGATCGAGCGATCCATCTCGCGGTGCGCGTCGGTGTAGCCGGTTTCGGTGAACTGATTCACGGCGGTCTTGTACTGCCCGACGTGGTGCAGGTCGGGATAGACGCCCGCCTTGTCGAGCGTCCCCCGCAGGAAGAGCGCGTAGGTGGCCATCCCGGTGATGTCGAGCGTGGCCGACGGCATCAGGTACACCTTGTCGGCGGCGCTCGCGAGGTAGTATTCGCGCTCGGCCGCGTATTCCAGGTAGGCGTAGACCGGCTTGCCCGATGTCTTGAAGTCGGCGAGGGCGTCGCGCAGCTCCTGCACGTTCCCCCAGTAGGGACTCGTGAAGCCGGTCGGCTCGACGAGCACCCGTTCGATCCGGTCGTCGTTCTTCGCCCGCGCGAGCGCCGACGTGATGGCGCGCAGCGTGAGGGCGTTGCCGCCGCGGAAATAGTTGAACACGTTGGTGGGCGCCACCTCGGGCGGATCGCCGCCGATCCGCACGATCAGCGTCGCGCCGGACGGCACGACAGGCCCGCGCCCGAACAGGACGAAGAGCACGAGCGAGGTGACGAACAGCAGGACGACGGCGGCGCCTGCCAGGAGGAAGAGGCCTTTCAGGAATCCCCGGCCCTTTTGAGCAGCCATTTCACGAGTATAGCCGTCTAAACTGGCGCCATGGACACGCTCAGACAGGATCTCCGCTACGCCGTCGCCACGTTGCGAGGCCACAAGACGTTCGCCGCGGCCGGCCTTCTCACGCTCGCGCTCGGCATCGGCGCGACCACGGCTGTCTTCTCCGTGGTCTACGGCGTCCTGCTCAAACCGCTGCCCTACGCCAATGCCGGCCGCCTCGTGCAGCTGTCCGAGGCACGGCCGAACTCACCCCTTCCGGCCGGCAACCCGATCCTGACCAACTACACCTATTACGCCCTGGCGGAGGCGCCCCGGACGCTCGAGGGGATCGCCGCCGCCAACGGGCGCGACTATACGGTGGACATCAACGGCAGCCCGGAGCGTGTTCCCGGCGCCATGGTCACGCCGTCGCTGTTCCCGTTGCTGGGCATGCAGCCGGCGCTGGGCCGCGTGTTCGCCGACGAGGAGGCCGCGCCGGGCAACAACCAGCTCATCGTCCTCAGCGACGCGGCCTGGCGCACGCGGTTCGGCGCCGACCCCGCCATCCTGGGCCGGGCCATCACCGTCGACGGGCGCCCGTTCACCATCGTCGGCGTCGCCCCGCGCGACTTCTACTACCCGACTCGGGACGCCGCCTTCTGGACGCCGTTCCGCGTGCCCGAGCCCGCGGATCCCTCGTCGGGACGATTCTTCGTGACTGCCGTGACCACGATCGGGCTGCTGAAGCCGGGCGCCACGGCGGCGCAGGCCGCGGCCGAGGCGACGGCCGTCGCACGCAACGCTCTGCCGACGCCGCCGGCGGGCGGCCGCGGACTGTTCGGCGCCGGCGGCGATCCGATCGTGCACGCGCCGTACCTCGTCGAGCAGATGACGAGGGGGGTGCGGCCGGCCATCGTCGTCCTCGCGGCGAGCGTCGTGCTCGTGCTGCTCATCGCGTGCGCCAATGTGGCGAATCTGTTCCTCTCGCGCGGCGTGGCGCGGCAGCGCGAGCTCGCGGTGCGCGCGGCCATCGGCGCGAGCGGCTGGCGGCTCGGGCGTCAGCTCCTCACCGAAAGCCTCGTCGTCTCGCTGCTGGGCGGCGCGATCGGCGTGTCGATCGCGTGGGCGCTCGTGCGCCTCCTGCCGGCGCTCGCGCCGGCCGACTTCCCGCGCCTCGACGACGTGGCGCTGAACGGCCCCGCGCTGGCGTTCGCGGGCGCCGCCGCGATCTTCACGGCGCTCGCATCCGGGCTGGCGCCGGCGTGGCGCGGTGCGCGCTTCAACCTGTCGTCGTCGCTCCACGGCGGCGACGGCGCGACGGCCGGTGGCTTCCGGAGCGCGCGGGCCGGACGGCTGCGCGACGGGCTCCTCGTGGCCGAGGCGGCGTTCGCGGTCGTCCTGATGGTCGGCGCGACGCTGCTCGCGCACAGCTTCCGCGTGCTCACGCACGTCGACGGCGGCTACAACCCGAACAACGTGTTGACGGCGCAGATCTTCCTGCCCGGCCTCGCGGTCGACGCGCAGCAGGCCGCAGATGCCGTTCGGCGCGACGTGACGAACGAGATGCTCGATCGGCTGCGCGCCATGCCCGGCGTCGAGGCGGCGGGCGCCGGAGCCATGCTGCCGTTCCAGCGGAACACCATGATCGCGGCGTTCCCGTTGAACATCGTCGGGCGGCCCGCCCCCGATCAGCCGACCCTCGTGCGCGCGCTGCGCAACATGGTCACGCCGGGGTACGCCGAAGCGCTCGGCCTGCGGCTCAAAGCGGGGCGCTTTCTGGCCCCCTCCGACGAGGGCGCGACGGCCCACCTGCCGATGATGGTCAACGAGGAGTTCGCGCGGGTCTACCTGCCGGAGAATCCCGTCGGCGTGGTACTGCAGCTCGCGCCGACCCAGACGGCGGAAGTCGTGGGCGTGGTCGGCAACGTGCTCAAGGACGGGAACGACCGCGCGCCACAAGCGGAAACCTACGGACTGCTGACGACCGCGAACGTCCCGACGGGCTTCGTCGTCCGCGCGTCGGGCAACGCGGCGGCGCTCGTGCCGATCATCCATGCCGCGGTGCGCGAGGTGAATGCGGGCGCGGCCGCCGACGTGGCGCTGCTCTCCGATCGGCTGGCGGCGTCGGTCGACCAGCCGCGCTTTGCGATGTCCGTCCTGGCGGCGTTTGCCGTGCTGGCGCTCCTGCTCGCGTCCGTCGGCCTCTTCGGCGTGCTGTCGTACGGCGTCTCGCAGCGCCGCCGCGAGCTCGGCGTGCGCGCGGCGCTCGGCGCCGAACGGGGCCAGCTCGTCCGGCTGGTGCTCGGTCGGGGCATGGCCACCACCGCCGTGGGACTGGGGCTGGGTCTGGCGGCCTCGGTCGTGGCGACGCGCGCGCTGCAGGGGCTCCTGTTCGGCGTCACGCCGGGAGATCCTGTGGCCTTCCTGGCCGCGCCGGCGCTGTTGCTGCCCATTGCGGCGGCGGCGTGTCTGGTGCCGGCGTTGCGCGCGGCGGCGGTCGATCCGTCGGAAGCCCTGCGCTGCGAGTGAGTTGGCCCACGCGGCCGGCCGTCGGGGTTCCTGGGGCGCGGGCCTTCGGCTATACTGAAGATTCGGGTCTGCGACAATTCTCCCGACTGCGGAAGTGGCGGAACGGCAGACGCGCTAGCCTCAGGAGCTAGTTGGGGAAACCCAGTGGAGGTTCAAATCCTCTCTTCCGCACCAGCCCTCTGACGACCCCGATTCGCGGGGTTCCGTGTTCCATCCCTCGATACTCACCGTCTTAGAACGAGACATGCAGAACTACGCAGGAGACGTATTTCAACGGACTTTTGCTTCCCGGGGCGCGGCATGGATCGTGAAGACAGGTTGGAGCAATGGAACCGCGTCGATGAAGCGCGAGCCGCCGAGGAGGTCGACGACCGGCATCAAGACCGACCTGCCGCCCCTCTGTCCGAAGTGCGGCAGCCATCGCACCCGGGTCGTCGGCACCGTCAAGCAGTCGGCGCTGCATCGCGTCTTGTGTCTGCTCTGTGGGAACACATCACAGCTCCTCACCGACCGCCCCAAGTGATCGGCGATCCGATCCCTTCAGCGGCAAGGACGCGACGCCCGTCGGCGTCGCGGATGGCATGAGCCTGCCGTCCAATCCGCCGCCCACCGTCCTCATCATCGACGACGATGAACTGGCTCTCACCACGCAAGCCCGGTTCCTCGGCCTGGAGGGATACGACGTACGGACGGCGGCGACCGCCGTCGCCGGACTCAAGGCCGTCGAAGCGGGTCGGCCGGACGCCGTCCTCCTGGATCTCAAGCTCCCCACCGTGAACGACGGTCTTGCCGTCCTCCGGGAGCTCCGGTCGCGCGACGAGACAATCCCAGTCGCCGTCGTCACGGGGTACTACGGGCTCGACGACAGAACCGACGCGGAGATTCGTCGCCTCCACAGCCGGATCGCGTACAAACCGCTCTGGTCCGAGAACGTCCTGGCGCTCGTGCGCGACCTGGTGGGCGACCCGGTGAAGCCGGCCTCGGCGTCAGACTGAAACAACCCATCATGGCGTGATTCATCACTGCGTCCATGGCTCGCATTGTTGTCGTTCACCCCGATCCGTCCCAGAGCCGCGTGCTTGGTCACGTGCTGCGTGAACTGCCCGATGCCGACGTCGTCCTCGTCGCCTCCACGGACGCCGCCCTCGCCGCGATCGATCAGCGGATCCCCGATCTCGTCCTCCTCCATGAACTGACCTCGCCGCACGACTGCGAACAGCTGGTCGCCTACCTGGACGTGCTGCCGGATGCCGCCCACGTCCAGGTGATCGACGTCCCTCCGCTCCAGATCCTGTCCGATTCGAACGGCCTGCCCCGCCCGCGAGAGAGTCGAACGGCGCGGCAGCCCGCACGGCCGGCTGCGATGGGCTGCGATCCGCGCCTCTTCGCCAGCGATGTCGCACGTTATGTTGCGGGCGTGGAATCGTTCAAACACGAGATCGACGAGCGACAGCCCGACCCGACGCGCCAGGCCCGCGCCGAACGCCGCCGCGAACGACGCTGGTCGTCGCAGGAGGTTCCCTGGGTGTCGTCCGTCAGCCTCACGGCGGAGGAGCGACTGAACCTTCGCGGCCACCTGATCAACATCTCGTCGGGCGGGGCGCTCTTCCAGACCAATGGACGGCCGAACCGGCTCTTTCTGCGGCGGCGCGGCTTCGAGGTGGGGTCACGTCCGGATCTGATGCTGCATCTCGCCTCGGGCGACGAAGTTCGCGTGGCGGGATGGGTCGTCAGGTGCCGGGTGCACCCGCTCGAGAGCGGCCTGGTCCTCTACGAGGTCGGGTTCCGATTCGAGGAGCCGGCGGGCACGTTGCTGCCGGACCTGCTGACGACGTCGTCGTCGGGAGCACGCGGCGGCGCGTCCCATCAGTCGACAGCCTCCGCGTTCAAGGCCACGAGGGCCGCCAGCGACGCGTCTTTCTGATCTCTGCCCCAGGGCGCGCCGATCGATCTTCCGAGCCCGGCGACCGTCGACAGAAAGCATCGGGCCGGACTCTGTCGAACCCGATCGGCGAGCGCCCGTTCCGGGATCGTCACCAGGGCGAGGCGGCTCGCCTCGACCGCCTGCACGAGCGCGTCGCGAAACAGCGCGCCCTCAGCCGTGTGCATGCGAACATGGACGGCCAGGATCTCGTCGACC
Organism: uncultured Acidobacteriota bacterium; assembly: GCA_963837345.1. Classification (GTDB taxonomy): domain Bacteria; phylum Acidobacteriota; class Vicinamibacteria; order Vicinamibacterales; family CAVVIG01; genus CAWIMX01. The sequence goes on along the minus strand of CAWIMX010000002.1, from coordinate 163,423 downwards.
GTCCAGGCGGGCATGGGCGCGCCGGTCAGCACCGCGCACGCTGCGATGCGATGCGTCGAACCCGTGACGTCCTTGATTGCCGCGCCGAGCTCTCGACGAGCCAGACGACGGGCCGAAGCCACGCCCCGTGCCACGGTGTGGCGCGCTTCCTCGCGCCGCAGGCCCTGGGCTGCATGGTAGGGCTGCCTCGCCCACGCGGCGCCCTCGTCCACGAGCGCGAGGCGACGCCGTTCGACCACCTGCACAACCCCATCGGCGACGCCCAGCGCGACGAGGGCCGCCCAGCCGGAGTGCGCCTTGAGGCCGATCGCGACCTCCACGAGGTCACCGCGGTTCCGGAAACGGCGGGGCGGCGCCCTCGGGCAGCGGATAGCGATCCATGTTGAGCGTCATCGACACGAGGTCGTAGTAGCCCATGAGCCCGACCAGATCCAACAGGCCCTGCTCGCCGAGCAGCCGCTTCGCGGCCTCGAACGTGGCGTCGCTCACACGCCGACGTTCGCGCATCTCCATGGAGAAGTCGTACACCACCGCTTCCTCGGCCGTCATCGCCGCGGGCCGGCGGCCTGCCTGGAGGTCGTCGATCACCGATCCGCTCAGCCCGGCGTCGAGCGCGAGCGGCTTGTGCGCGTACCACTCGTATTCGGACGCCCACCATTTCGCCGTGATCAGGATCGCCATCTCGTTGAGGCGCCGTGGCACGGTCGAGTGGAAACGGACGTGTTCGCCCAGCTTCTGGGCGATGTTCCCCAGTTCCGGGCTGCGCAAATAGACGTTGAAGGGCCCGCCGAGCGACGTGCGCGACCCGGCGAGCAGGTCGTTCACCATCGTCTTCTGCGCAGGGGTCAGCTCGTCCCAGGTGAGCGGCGAAAACCGATCGCCGCGCAGGTTGAGCTCCCGGGTCTGTGCAGCCATCACGAGCGCGCCGGCAGACACGACGACGGCGACGAGCGTGCGTGTGAACATCGGGGAGGCCTCATGAACGGTCGACGAGGTTCACGCGAAGAGGCCGTTCAGCCCGTTGGGCGAGGCGGCCGTGGCGAGCGACGAAAACGTGCCGTGCTCGGCGATCTCCTGCGCGGCTGTGAGGAAGGCGCCCCAGGCCGCGCGGGCCAGAGCGCCGCCCACGCTGACGCGCCGCACGCCGGCGTCGGCGAGCTCGGCGACGGTGGTGAAGTTGGAGCCGACCAGCACGTTCACCGGCTTGGGGGAGACGGCGCGCACCACTTCGCGAATGTCCTCGAGGCGCTTGAGGCCGGGCGCGTAGAGGCAGTCGGCGCCCGCGGCCGCGAACGCGGTCAGGCGGCTCACGACCTCGTCGAGATCGGGGCGTCCCACCAGGAAGCTTTCGCACCGCGCCGTGAGGAGCACGCCAGTGCGGCTCGCGTCGATCGCCTCGCGCGCCGCTCGCACGCGTTCGACGGCGAGCGAGGCGTCGACGAGCGGCGCCGCCGCGTCGCGCGTCGAATCTTCGATCGACAGCCCGGCCACTCCCGTCGCGCACGCGCTCGAGACATTGCGCGCGACGCCGGCGGGATCGGCGGCGAATCCGTTCTCGAAATCGGCGTTCACGGGCACGGGCATCCGCTGCGCCACGGCACGCATGTGCGCCAGGTCCTCCTCGAGCGACACGTGGTAGTCGGGGCGGCCGAGCGACCAGGCGAATCCCGAGCTCGTCGTGGCGAGGGCCTGGAAGCCGAGCTGTGTCAACAGACGGGCGCTCCCCAGATCCCAGGGGTTCGGCATGACGAAGCACCCGGCTTCATGCAGACCGCGAAACGCGCGCACGCGCTCCGATTCAGCCATGGCGGCCCACCGTCTCCCGCCGTGGCGCCTCGACCGGCTCGCCGAGCGCCCGCAGCAAGCCATCGTCGAGGTCGTAGATCCAGCCGTGCACCGCGAGCGCCTGTCCCCGCGCCCACGCCTCGCGCACGACCGTCGTCTGGCTCACGTTCAGGACCTGCTCGAGCACGTTCAGCTCGCAGAGGCGCCGATGGCGATCGCCTTCGGACGCGAGCGCGTCGAGCTCGGCCTGGTGCTTGCGCCTGGTGTCCTGTACGTGCCGGAGCCAGTTGTCGACCAGGCCGAGGCTGTCGTCACGAAGGGCCGCCAGCACCCCGCCGCATCCGTAGTGCCCGCACACGATCACGTGCCCGACCCGCAGCACGTCGACGGCGAACTGGATGGTCGACAGACAGTTCAGGTCGGCGTGGACCACGACGTTGGCCACGTTGCGGTGGACGAACATCTCGCCCGGCAGGAGGCCGACGATCTGGTTGGCCGGCACCCGGCTGTCGGAGCAGCCGATCCACAGATACTGGGGCGCCTGCTGGCGTGACAGCCGGCTGAAGAACTCCGGATCGCGACGGGCCATGTCTGCGGCCCACGCGCGATTGCTGGCGAAAAGATGTTGGAGTCCGCTCACCGTGTCCCGATTATAGCCGCGGCCTCGGCGCTGAAACCGGCGGGCCATCAGCGCACCCGAGAACCCGCGAGCCGGACCTCGTCGAGGGCGAACGTCCGCCTGCCTCTACGATCGTTTCGAGGGCGGCCCGTGCAGGGCTCCCTTCAAGTCGTCGGCCCTGCACCGGGCGCCGTCGAGTCTCGCGCCCAGGAGATCGGCTTCGTGCAGGTTGGCGTCGTCGAGGATGGCGCCACGAAGGTTCGCATTCATGAGGTTCGTCGCGTGCAGCGCCGCTCGTCGCAGGCTGTTCACGGTGTCTCGGCAGCTCCCGCGCATAGTACACTCCGTCGGGTCGCATGGCGCCGACAGTCACCCTGACAACGGCGTGGACGCTCGGCCTGTCGCTGCCCGGGGTCGAGGAAGGCACCACCTACGGGACGCCGGCGCTCAAAGTGCGCGGGCACGTGATCTGCTGTGTTCCGACGCATCGATCGGCGGAACCCGATTCGCTCGTGGTAAATGTCGAGTTCGACGAGCGGGCCGAGCTGCTGGCGGCGGAACCCGATACGTACTACCTGCCCGACCACTATGCCGACGGTCCGTTCGTACTCGTGAGGCTGTCGCGCATCCGCGCCGACGCGCTGCACGATCTGCTGCTCGCCGCGCAGAGGCGGGCGCAGACGGCGCGGGCCCGACGCGCCGGCACGCGCCGGCGATGAACGCGTCTACGCGATCTTCGCCGTGGCCTTCCGCCGCTCCGCCCAGTATTTCTTCATCCTCTTCGACGCCGCCTTGCGCGCCGCATCCGAGAACTGACGTGAGCGCTTCGCCGCGCGGGCCATCGACTTGCGCCGCTGCCGAGGGTTCGCGAGCTCGGGGAACGTGCGCTCGATGGCCTGGATCTCCGCCCGCAGCCGTTTGAGCGTGGCGTCCGCGCCGGCGCGCGCCAGTTCGCGCAATCGATCCATCGAGAGGCCGTTCGTCTTCCTCTTTGCCATGTCTACGCTCCAGACGCGGACGCGAAGTCCGCACGACGAGTGCTCGTGCCATTGTGCGCGATTTCCATCCTTCGTGGCATGCTAATGCATGCCGTCATTCTCGAGCCTGCTCGTCGACATCAACCCGCTCGCGGCGCGACACCCGGCGCTCACGCAGGCGCTCGACCTGGCCGCGCGGTGCCGCGCGCGCGTCAAGGTCGTCGACGTCCTCCCCGACGTGCCCGCCCGCGCCCGCGGCTTCGTCACAGATGAGATCGAGGCCGAAGTCGTCGACCATCGCCGGCGCGAGCTCGCCGCGATCAAGACGCCGGAGGGCATCACGCTGACGACGGAGGTCCTGCGCGGACGCCCCGCCACGGCCCTCACTCGGGAGGCGATCCACGGTCGGCACGATCTGCTCATCCGCGCCCACGACCGTGATCTCTCCGGGGACGATCGACCCTTCGGGGCCGTCGACATGGATCTCCTCCGGCAGTGCCCGTGTCCGGTCTGGCTGGTCGGTCCGGGGGGCGGGCGCCACCCGAAGAAACTGCTGGCCGCGGTGAACGCCAACCCGGACGACGCGACCGAGCAGGCGCTCAACGCGCGTCTTCTCGAGCTCGCCCTCGCGCTGGCCGCCGTCCTGGGCGCACGACTCACCGTGCTGCAGGCCTGGACCGCCTTCGGCGAAGCCACCCTGCACGGCCGCTTGTCGGACGCCGACTTCGCGGCGTTCCGCGGCGAAGCCCGCCGCGTCGCCGGCGACGACTTCTCGACGTTTCTCGAGAGTTTCGGCACCCGCCTGGGGGGCGCCGTCCTCGCACTCGAAAACGGCGAGCCGGAAGACGTGATCCCGGATCACGTCCGCTCGCACAAGATCGACCTCGTCGTCATGGGCACCGTCGCGCGTACGGGCGTGGCCGGCCTCGTGATGGGCAACACCGCCGAACGGGTGCTCCAGCGGCTGCGCGGCTCGGTGCTCGCCGTGAAACCCAACGGGTTCCGGTCGCCGGTCGAGGCCGCTCCGGCGCCATGAGCGGAGGCACCCGGAGCCGCCTCGAGACGCTGATCAACTCCGCGCTCGATCAGTCGCTGCTCCTGCCCCTGGGCGCCGTTGCGGGCCTCGTGTGGGCGAATGCGGCGCACGCCTCGTACGAGGACTTGGCGCACGCTCTCCACTTTGCCGTGAACGACGTCGGCATGGTGTTCTTCTTCGCGCTCGCCGCGAAGGAAGTGGTCGAGGCGATGGCGCCGGGCGGCGCGCTTCACTCCCCTCGCCAGGCCGCCACACCCGTGCTCGCCGCGGTGGGCGGCATGGTGGGGCCGGCCGTCATCTATCTGTCGCTCGTGCATGCGCTGCACGTCCCGGAGCTGGCACGGGGCTGGGCCATCCCCTGCGCCACCGACATCGCCTTCAGCTACCTGATCGCCCGCCTCGTGCTCGGCGCGCGGCATCCCGGCATCGCGTTCCTGCTCCTGCTGGCGATTGCCGACGATGCCTTCGGCCTGCTGATTCTGGCGGTGTTCTACCCCGCCGGCCCCCTGCGCCTCGGCGAGTTCGCCGTCATCTTTGGCGTCGCGCTGGCCGTGGCCTGGACGCTGCGCTGGCGCCGCGTCCTCAATTTCTGGCCCTACGTGCTCGGCGCGGGCGGCCTCTGCTGGCTGTCCCTGTTCCGGGGTGGACTCCATCCCGCCCTGGCGCTCGTTCCGATCGTGCCGTTCCTGCCGCACGCCAAACGCGACCCCGGCCTCTTCGTCGAGGCCCCTCCGCAAGCGCACGACACCTTGAGCGCGCTCGAGCATTGGTGGCGGATCCCCGTCCAGTTCATCCTCCTGCTCTTCGGCCTGGTCAACGCCGGCGTGGAATTCGACGGCGCCGGCATCGGGACGCTCATCGTGCTCGGCGGCGTGCTCGCCGGCAAACCGATCGGGATCGTCACGGCCACGGCGCTCGCGAAGGCGGCCGGGCTGCACCTGCCACGCGGGCTCGGGTGGCGCGATCTCGTGGTCGTGGGCTGCGCGGCCGCCATCGGGTTCACGGTCGCGCTCTTCTTCGCCACGGCCGCGTTCCCCGACGGCCCCCTGCTCGACGAGACGAAGATGGGCGCGCTGCTGTCCATTTCAGGCGGCCTGCTCGCGTGGGCGGCCGCCGCGGTCCTCCGCGCCGGCCGGTTCGAGCGGTGAAGCGCCTGGCCATCACGGCCGACGACTTCGGCCTGACCGACGGCGTCTGTCTCGGCATTCTCGAAGCGCTGGATCGTGGCGTGGTGTCGTCGACGAGCGCGATGGTGGCGTTCCCCGGCGCCGTGGATCGAGTGGCGCGGCACGGCTCGCCCGCACTCGCCGGCCGCCTCGGCCTGCACGTGCAGCTGACGGCCGGACGATCGTGTGCCCCGCCGTCGACCGTCCCGTCGCTCGTCGACGGCGCCGGGCGCTTCGCTTCGTCCGTGCGCGAGTTGGGCGCGCTCGACGCGAACGACGTCGACCGCGAGCTCCGCGCCCAGGTCCGCCGCCTGCGCGAGGTCGGACTCGATCCCGCGCATCTCGACAGCCACCATCACGTCCATCATCGGGCCGACGTCGTCGGCACGTTCGCCGGCCTGGCAAGGACGCTCGGCATCGCGGCCCGCAGCGGTCCGCCGCCGGTTCGGCTGGCGCTCGCGTCGGCGGGCGGCCGGCACGCCGACCGCTTCGCCTCGGACTGGTTCGGCGGCCGGCTCACGGTCGACAGGCTGGTGGACGTCGTGCGGCGGGCGTTCGACGCCATCGGCGGCAACGGCACGGTCGAGCTGATGACGCATCCCGGCCACATGGACGAGGCGCTCGGCGGCGCCTCCCGGTACGCCGAGGATCGCGAGCGCGAGCTCGCCGTGGTGTGCGCACCCGATCTCAAACGGCGACTGGCCGATCTCGAGGTCGAAATCGTCCCGCACGCAGGCCTCTGACACGCCGGCAGGCCGACGAAGCCTGTTGCCGCCCGCACGCCGCCGTAGTAGTGTCAGCCCATGCATCGTCGGACCTTCCTCTCGCTGAGCGCGGCCGGCGTGGTCGGGGTGCTCCACCGGGCACGCGCGCTCGGGGCGCAGGACGAGGTGCCGTATGGCGAGAGCCGGCTGGGCATTTCCGACGACGACCGCGACGGCACGCTCTACATCCCGAAGAAGTACCAGGCCGGGACGCCGATGCCGATCATCGTGATGCTGCACGGGTTCGGCGGATCCGGCCGGAACGTCCGCTACACGTTCCCGCTCTCCGAGGAGTTCGGCGTGATCGTGCTCGCTCCCGATTCGCGGCAGCTCACGTGGGGGCAGTCCGCGCCCGGCTTCGACGAAGATGTCCGGTACATCGGCGCGGCGTACCGATACGTCACCGGCATGCTCGACGTGGATCGCGCGCACGTGGCGCTCGGCGGCGTCTCCGACGGCGCCGGCTACGCGCTGTCGATGGGACTCGCCTACGGCGACGTCTTCAACCATCTGATGGTGTTCTCCGAAGGCCTGATGACCCCGTTCCGCTGGCAGGGCAAGCCGCGGATCTTCATCGCCCACGGGACGCGCGACGTCCAGATGCCCATCGAGCAGACGAGCCGCCGGTTCGTTCCCCAGCTGCAGGAGCGCGGCTACGACGTGACGTTCCGCGAGTACGACGGCGGGCACGGGGCGCCGGCACCTGTCGTGCGCGAGGGTTTCGAATGGTTCGTCGGATCCTGACGGCCTTGCCGGCGTAGCCTCGGGCCTCCATGCATCGTCGGGCGTTCATCGGGCTTGGAGCGGCGGCGCTCGGCGGCCAGTGGCTGTCGCGGGCGGCGCACGCCTCCGCCGGCGCCGACGACCCGAAGCCGGGGGCGAGGCGGCTGGGCCTGGCCGACGGCGATCGGGACGGCCTGCTCTACGTGCCACGCGGCTTCGCGGCCGACGTGCCGCTGCCCCTGATCGTGATGCTGCACGGCGCCGGTGGATCGGCGACCAGCGTGGACTACACGTTCCCGCTCGCCGATGAGATCGGCGCCCTCGTCCTCGCGCCAGACTCCCGGGAATGGACATGGGACGCGCTCATCGGCGGCTTCGGTCCGGATCTCGCGTTCATCGGCAAGGCCTTTCGCGACGTGGCCGGCCGCTTCGCGATCGAGCGCGCCCACGTGGCCCTCGCGGGCCATTCCGATGGCGCGTCGTACGCGCTCTCGATGGGCATCGGGTTCGGTGACGTCTTCACCCATCTGATGGCGTTCTCGCCCGGCGTGATGCAACCGATCGAGGTGCACGGCAAGCCGCGGATCTTCATCTCGCACGGCACGAGCGACGCCGTGATGCCCATCGACGAGACGAGCCGCAAGTTCGTGCCGCGGCTCGAGGCGCTCGAGTACGACGTGACGTACCGCGAGTACCGACGGGCGGCACGGGGTGCCGGTGCCGATTGTGCACGAGGCGTTCGCCTGGTTCCGTGCGTGACCTGCGGTTTGCCTCGGCGCCGAGGGGCAGGCTAGGCTTGCCTGACGTGAGCGAAGCGCCCCTCGATGATCTGCTCGCGCGTCTCGAGCGCGAACGCCTGACGGCCGACCGTGCCTACAACGACGCGCTGACGGCGGTCGATCGTGCCATCCGCCAGCCGCCCTCGCTGCCCGCGCCGCCCCCGCCGCTCGACCACGGACCGCTCCGAGCGATCGACGACGCGTGGAACATCCTGCCCGGGGCGCCACCGGCCGATCCGGCCGACCGATCCTGGCGGGGCCGCCTGCGGACGTTCGTCTGGCGGCTGGTCGGGCCGCCGCTCGAGACGCAGCGCCGCTTCAATGCCGCGGTCAGCGATCATCTCACCCGTCACGTCGCGGCGCTCGAGCAGGCGCAACAGACGACGGCGACCCTCCTCGAGGTCGTGCGCCGCGAGTACGAGGCCCTGGCCGCCTTCGAGTCGACGCTCGTGCAGTACCTGCAGACGATCACCCTCTACGTGGACTCGAAGGATCGCAGCCTCGGCGGGAGCGAGCTGCGCGATCGGCTGGCGCGCACCGAACAGCGCGTTCTCGCGCTGAAGCGCGATGTCGAGGCGGGGCTCGACGCCAGGCCGGGCGGGTCGCCCGCGGCCTCGGCCGCCGACGCGTTCAGCGGCCGCGTCGACGCCGCCAGCTATGTCGAATTCCAGGATCGGTTCCGCGGCTCGCAGGCCGACATCGGCTCCCGAGTCGAGGCGTACCTTCCGATTCTCTCGGGGGCGCTCGACGTGGTCGATATCGGGTGCGGCCGGGGCGAGCTCCTCGAACGGCTGCGGGCGGCCGGCGTCCACGCGCGCGGCGTGGACGTGAACCCGGCCATGGTCGAGCTGGGGCGCGCGCGCGGTCTCGACGTCGAGCAGGGCGACGGCGTGGCCTTTCTCCGGCGCCAGGCCGATGCCAGCCTCGGCGGTCTGGTGTCGATTCAGGTCGTCGAGCACCTGACGCCCGCCGAACTGCTCGCCTTCCTCGACGCGGCATACCACGCGCTCCGTCCGGGCGCGCCGCTGGTACTCGAGACGATCAACCCGGCGTGCTGGATGGCGTTCTTCGAATGCTACATCCGCGACCTGACGCATCAGCGCCCGCTCCACCCCGACACGCTTCACTACCTCGTGGAGGCCGCGGGCTTTTCGCACGTGGACGTGCATTTCCGGCAGCCGGCTCGCGACGAAGATCGTCTGGGTCGCGTGGCGCATCCCACCACGGCGCTCGGCGCGGGCCTCGCCGGTCTCGTCGCCGCCGTCAACGACCATGCCGACAAGCTCAACGCGCGGCTCTTCTCGTACATGGACTACGCGATCGTCGCCCGCCGCTGATCCGGCCGTCAGGGGAGAATTTCGTACAGCCGGATCCGGTCGTCCGCGTAGCGGCGCGCCAGCTCGGGCGCGTATTCCGCGAGCCGACTCTCGAGCGCGGCGCGCGCCGTGGGATTGTACGCGGTGACGTGGACGACCGCGTATCGCACGCCTTGCGCCTTGAGCCATCGGAGCGCGTCGCCAGTCGGGAAATCAGCCAGTATCTCGCTCGCCTCGTCGAAATCGGGCGGCGTGTAGTCGCTGTACGCGTTCACGATCGGCATCCAGTGCGTCGTCGAATCGAGCATGTACTGCGCGCGGAGAAACGCGAACTGACGCGAGTACACCGGCAGCTCGAGCACGCCCGCGCGCGGCAGCGTGGCCAGAAGGCGGTACGCCGGCTCGACGGGCGGGACCGCGCGGAAATCGAGCGGCGCCGCCAGCGTGGCCGCCGTCGCGGCGATCAGAACGGCCCCAACCAGCCCGGGACGCCGAACGCGTTCCAGCAGCCGGCCCGCGGCGGCACTGGCGAGCACGGCCAGGGCGAGCGCCACGACCAGGCCGAACCGGCTGGGCGCGCGCAGGAAGCCGAAGCCGGGCACGATCGCGTAGAGCACGCGATACAAGCCGGCGTCCGGGCCGAAGGAGGCCCACGCCGCCAGCAGCGCCAGCCCGCCATAGAGCCAGGCCATTTCGAGCGCCCGCCGCCCTCGCAGGACCGTCACCGCCGCGACCGCGCCCGAGGTGACGACGACGCCCGAGAACAGCGGCTCGCCCGGGACTGCCAGACCGAGGCGCCACAGCCAACCGCCGGCGTACGAGCCCGTGGTCAGGTACGCGTGCCACGTGGCCGCGAAGATCCGCGCCTCGTCCAGGCCGCGTTCGAAGCCAGTGCCGCGCCGAAATGTCGCGTAGACGGCGACGAGCGGCAGCGCGCCGACCGTCGCGGTGGCCGCTGCGGCACCGACGGCCCTCCAGTAGCGCGGGCTCGTCCAGAGGCGCCGCGTGGCGGCACACACCAGCACGGCCCAGCCGACGATCAGCACGATGAAAATGGCGTAGTAGCCGCAGAAGAACGTCTGCAGCGCCATGATCGCTCCGAGGCCGACGCCGCGCCCGACGGTCGGCTCGTCGACGAGGCGGTGAAACGCCAGCAGGCTGAACGGCAGCCCGAACGTCATCAGCAGCTGGATGTGCGGTGTATGGCCGAGCGCGTAAGGGCAGTAGGCGAAGCCGATGCCGGCGATCGCCGCCGCGCGCCAGTCGCCGGTGAGGTGGCGCGCCAGGTAATAAGCGCCCGTGCCGCTCAACACGAACGAGAGCAGAAAGACGGCGTTGAAGGCCGCATACGGGTTGTCGGTGGCCCAGTACACGGGCACGGCGAGGGCGCCGGCGCCGAGGTTCGTCTCCGAATACGCGAGGGTGCCGCGATGCGGGTAGAAGATGTTCGCGTCGAGCACATGGCGCGGCGAGTGCAGCAGCGCGTGGGCCACCCACGCCACGTTCCAGATCGCGAACTGGCCATCGGACGTGTCGGCGCGGCCGACGCCGCCCGGGTGCGCCGCGACGGGCCACGTCATCACGACCGCGAGCAGAGCGAAGGCCGCGAGCGCCAGCGCCAGCTCGCGCCCGCGGGCGATGGTCATCGTGGCCCGCGACCTCTCAGTTGGCGACCCGCCACGGCGAGAATTCCGGCCACGATGCCAGCGTCTCGGCCGCCCAGGCGGTGGTCCGGTCGGTGTGGCACCAGTTGCAGGAATTCGGCACCTTCAGCGTGTCGGTGGCGTCGGGCGGGATGAACTTGAACGTGTGGCTCCGCACGTTCACGTCGGCGACCGTCTGCTCGATCTTCGGCATGTGGCACGCGACGCACTCGTTGCCCGCCGATCCCGCCGCGTGATGCGTGTGCTGCTCGATGGTCGCCGTGTGCGGCCCATTGGGGGATGCTGGCCCGTGGCACGTCAGGCAGACGACGCTGGCGGGTTTGATCAGATCGGCGTCGTTCCCGGTGCCGTGCACGTCGTGGCAGCTGAAGCACGTGACGCCGCGCCGATACATGACGCTCTGGACGAAATCGTTGCCCTGCATCCGGTTCTTGTGCGCGGTGCCGTCCGCGAAGTGCGTAAACGACTGCTCGCCGAGCGTGTGCTCCTCGAGCTTCCAGAAGTCGTGCAGCCTCAGGCCGACGCGGAACCCGACCGGCCAGTCGTAGTATTTGCCCTCGATCGGGTTGGTGAGCGGCTGGCCTTGCGAGTGGCACTGGACGCAGACGTCGACACTCGACGTGTGGTCGAGCCGGGCCGGATTGACGATGTTCGCCCGCGACGGCGCGCGCGCGTGATCGCCGCCTGGCCCATGGCATTTCTCGCAGCCGACGTTCCACTCGCTCACCGTCTTCGTCCGGATGTCGTAATTGACCGAGTGGCACCCGTCGCACAGCGGCCCGGTGGGCCGCCGGCTGTTGTCGCCCGGATCGGGATAGTGCGACACCCACCAGTCGCCGGTCGGCCCGGCGAAGTAGGGACGCCAGATCTTGTGGGTGACGTCCCACTGCGCCGGGAAGGGATAGTAGTCGTCGCCGACCTTCCTGAAGTAGCGCTGCTTCCACTTGCTGCCGTAGACGAAGGCGATGTCGGCCTTCGAAAACGTCACGAGCGGGTTCGGCTGGCTGAGATCCGGGATGATGGCGTTGGGGCTGGTCGCCGGGTCGCGGACGACGTTCGCCATGAGCGTGTCCTTCCACCGGCCGTAGATACCGGCGTGGCAGCTGGCGCACACCTCGGACCCGACGTACTGTGCCGTGGGAGGCGGTGCGACGGGCGCCTGCGCGCGAAGCGCGAGCGTCGCTCCGGCGAGCGTCAGACAAACGATCAGGCCGCTCAGCAGTTCTCGCATGGCTCTAGATCCTATCAGCCATGACGCGCGGCCTCTCCACCGGCGCCGGAGCCGCGTCCGCGCGGGCGAAGACGTCGTAGGCCCAGCCGCCCAGGACGCCGCCGGCGAGCGGCCCGGCGATGGGCACCCACCACCAGCCGTGGCCGGCCCGGAACACCTCCCCGCCCCATCCGGCCACCGCGGTGAACACGCGCGGTCCCAGATCGCGCGCCGGGTTGATCGCGTATCCGGCGTTGAATCCGAACGCGGCCCCGATGAGCAGCACGAGCATGCCGACCATGAAGGGTCCCATGCCGCGAGGGGGCGCGTTGCGCGGATCGATCAGCCCGAAAATCACCCCGACGAGGAGCGCCGTTCCCACGATCTGATCGATCAGCCCGCCGGGCACGGGATGCAGAAATGGCTGCGGATAGGTGGCCCAGATGCCGGCGGTGCCGTGTGCGCCGAGCACCTGGCGCACCCCGCCGTCGAACGCGTTCAGGGCCTCGTGGTAGGTGAGGTAGACGACGGCCGACGCCGCGATGGCGCCCACGAACTGGGCGACGACGTACGGACCGACCTTGCGCCACGGGAACTTTCGATGGACGGCGAGGGCGAGGGTGACCGCCGGGTTCAGGTGCGCGCCGGAAATGCCGCCGGCGACGTAACAGCCCATCGCCACCGCCAGGCCCCAGGCGATGTTGATCGACAAGTACGTGCCCGCGCTCTGGCCGCTCAAGGTCACCTGCGCGTTGACACCCACGCCGAACACGATCAGCACGAACGTTCCCAGCACCTCGGCGAGCGACTCGCGCCAGATGTCTCGAGACATTGGATGGGCTCCTGTGATGGCGGTCATTGTAGACTCTAGGCCGCCCGCGACCACGGACCTCGTCTTATGTCTTGCATCCTCGCACTCGATCAGGGCACCACCAGTTCACGCGCCATCGTGTTCGACGAGGCGGGCGCGATCCGCGCGGTTGCCCAGAAGGAGTTCCGACAGATCTTTCCCCAGCCGGGCTGGGTCGAGCACGACCCCGGCGAGATCTGGGCGTCGCAGATCGGCGTGGCCGTCGAGGCGCTGGGCCGCGCGCGCCTGAAGCCCTCCGAGATCGCGGCCATCGGGATCACGAACCAGCGCGAGACCACCCTCCTGTGGGATCGCGAAACCGGCGACCCGGTCGCCAACGCGATCGTCTGGCAGGATCGACGGACGGCGCCGCTCTGCGAGCGGCTGAAAGCCGAGGGGGCCGAGCCGCTGGTGCAGGAGCGGACCGGACTGCTCATCGACGCGTATTTCTCGGCGACGAAGATTCGCTGGATCCTCGATCACGTGCCCGGCGCCCGGGCGCGCGCCGAAGCCGGCATGCTCGCGTTCGGCACCGTGGACAGCTGGCTGATCTGGAAGCTGACGAATCATTCGCTGCACGTCACCGACGTGACCAACGCGTCGCGGACGATGCTGTTCAACATCCACACGATGGCGTGGGACGACGAGCTGCTCCGCCTGCTCGACATTCCCGCGAGCCTGCTGCCCGAGGTGCGGTCGTCGAGCGAGGTGTACGGCCACGTCTCGACCGCCCTCGGCGTTCCCGGCGTGCCCATTGCGGGAGTGGCCGGGGATCAACAGGCCGCGCTCTTCGGCCAGATGTGCCGCACGCCCGGCATGGCCAAGAACACGTACGGCACCGGGTGCTTCCTGCTGCAGAACATCGGGAGCGCGCCGGTACCCTCGCGCCGGCGGCTCGTCACGACGGTCGCCTGGACGATCGGCGGGCGCACCGAGTATGCGCTCGAAGGGAGCATCTTCATCGGCGGCGCCGTCGTGCAGTGGCTGCGCGACGGTCTCGGACTCGTGCGAACCGCCCCCGACGTGGAGGCCCTGGCGGCGAGCGTGCCCGACAACGGCGGCGTGTTTCTGGTGCCCGCGTTCGCCGGCCTCGGCGCCCCCCACTGGGATCCCTACGCGCGCGGCACCATCGTCGGCATCACCCGGGGGACCAGCGCCGCGCACGTCGCGCGCGCGGCGCTCGAGAGCATCGCGTATCAGGTCGCCGACCTGCTCGACGGGATGCGCGAGGACTCGGGGATCGCCCTGGAGGAGCTGCGCGTCGACGGCGGCGCGTCGGGCAACGACCTCCTGATGCAGTTTCAGGCCGACCTGCTCGGCGTGCCGGTGGTGCGGCCGTCGCTCACGGAAACCACGGCGATGGGCGCCGCCTACCTCGCCGGCCTGGCCGTCGGCGTGTGGGCGTCGGAAGACGAGATCACGGCGCAGTGGCGGGTCGACCGGCGCTTCGAGCCGGCGATGTCCGTGGACGCCACGCGGGCGTTACGCACGAGGTGGACGGCCGCGGTCGAGCGCGCCAAACACTGGGACCGACCGGTGTGAACCTGCTGCATCGGACCGGGCGTCCAAACCGAACCGGCCGGTGTATCATCCGAACCGGATGTCTATCAAGGGAGGCAGCATGAAGGCGTTTCTGCTCTCGGCGATCTGCGCGGGCCTGACTCTGGCCGCCCTGCCGGTCGCCGCCGGCGACCTGAAGGTGGGCGACATGGCACCCAACTTCACGTTGAAGGCGTCGGACGGCAAGACCTACTCGCTCGCCGACTTTCGAGGCAAGCAGGCGATCGTGCTCGCCTGGTTCCCAAAGGCGTTCACCCAGGGCTGTACGATCGAGTGCAAGTCGCTCGCCGAGCACGGGGACATGATCAAGGCGTACGACGCCACCTACTTCATGATCAGCGTGGATCGGCTGGACGACTATACCGACGAGAAGGGCCGGCTCGTCCAGGGCAACGTCGCGTTCGCCGAGGCGCACGACGCCGACTTTCCGCTGCTGAGCGATCCGACCAAGGCCACGGCCAACGCCTATGGGGTGCTCAACGCACAAATGGGCTTCGCGAACCGCTGGACGTTCTATATCGGCAAGGACGGCAGGATCCTGGCGATCGACAAAGCCGTCAAGCCGGCGACGTCGGCCGAGGACATGGCCGCCGAACTCGGCGAGCTCGGCGTGCCGAAGCGCCGCTGACTAGATCAGGCCCGAGAGCTCCAGCGAGAGCACGCACTCGCACAGCGGGCACACCAGGGCGCGGCCGCCGCGCGGCAGCGTGGACATGAACGCCACGTGGCCGCGCTGCATCCGCACCACGCGCACGGTGCGGATGGCATCGCGGCAGTGGGGACACCGCACCGGGTCCTCCAGTTCGTAGCTCGGGCCGGCCTGCCACTCGGCCGGCACGTCGCCCACGTCCCCGGAGATGTCGTAGACCTGTTCCTCGTCGTCGGAGAACTGGTCGGCCATGTGGGATTTATCGGCCGCTCGAACCCGGGCGAACAGGTCCAGCCTACTTCACCGAGATGCCCGCACCGGCGATGAACAGCCTGGTGCGGGGGCTCCCGGGGAAGCCGAACGCCGGCGTTCCCGGGTTGATCGCATAGAACCGTGCGTCGACGCTGAACGCCAGGTGGGGTGTCATGAACCACCGGGCGCCTCCCCCGTAGTCGATCGTCTTCAGTCGCTCCTCGTCGGCCGGAATCGTTCCCTGGCCGTCGGGAACGATTTGCCACACGCTCCGGCCAAGGCCCCCGCTCAAGTAGCTCCATCCGTCGCCCGATCCGAAGTTGAACGAGAGCTGCGGAGCAAGGGACACGAACCGTTCCGTGACCGATCGGCCGAACGGGACCTGCCCCGCCGGCGCGGCGGGCGTGTGGCCGGCCCGGGTGAGCGTGAGCCGGCCGCCGAGGCCGAGGGTGACGGCGCGCCACCTGAACGGGTAGACGTGCACCCCGATGTTGCCGCCGATGCCGAAGCGGGGCATCTCGGTCGTCTGAAGGTTCCGGCTGTCGGCGAGCGGCGCGTCGGTCGGGAACGACAATGCCGTTCCCTGCAGGTCGACCACGAACGGGCCGATCGGCGGCGGCGCCTGAGCGCGGCTCACTGCGGCGGCCGACAACCAGGCGCCCAGCGCGAGCGCGCACCACCGAATCCGGGGAAAGCGACCGCGGGAACACAAGTGGCTTTCAGAGTAACATCAGCACGCCTGATTGACGCTGGCAGACACGACGACTAGGATCGGGCTGCTTGCCTCCATACCCGCCGTCGGGCGTCACCAGAGAGTTGAAGACGTTCGCGTTACTCGTCGGAGCGCGCCTGTGAATCGGTACACGTCGTTGCCCCCGCTTCCCGAGCGGATTGGTCACCTGGGGGAGATCGCATTCGACCTCTGGTGGAGCTGGAATCTCGAAGCGCGGGCGGTGTTCCGCCACCTCGACTATCCGCTCTGGCGCGCGACGGCCCACAACCCGGTCCGGATGCTGCGTCTGACGCCGGTGGAGACGCTGGAGCGCGCCGCGGCCGATCCAGCGTTCCTGGCCGTGTACGACCAGGCGATCCAGGCCCTGACGGCGGCGCGCAGCGCGAAGAACACGTGGTGGACGCGTCGCTTCCCCGAGATCTCGGGCCGGTCCGTGGCCTACTTCTCCGCCGAATTCGCGCTGCACCAGTCTCTGCCCATCTATGCCGGCGGCCTCGGCGTCCTGGCCGGCGATCACTGCAAGGAAGCGAGCGACCTGGGCGTGCCGCTCGTGGGCGTCGGCTTCATGTATCCACAGGGATACTTCCACCAGCGCCTGTCGGCGGAAGGCTGGCAGGAAGAGAGCTACGAAAAGCTCAACTGGGACGATGCGCCGATCGAGCCGGCGATTACCGCTGAGGGCAAGCCCTGCATCACCGCCGTGCCGCTCGGCGATCGGTCGGTCCTCGTGGCGGTCTGGCGGCTGCACGTCGGGCGCTCGAAACTGTACCTGCTCGACACCGATCTGGAAGAGAACGCGCCCTGGGACCGGGAACTGTCGGCGCGTCTGTACGGGGGCGATCGCGAAACGCGCATCCAGCAGGAGATCATCCTCGGCATCGGCGGCGTGCGCGCGCTCAAGGCGCTCGGGTCCGCTCCGGCCGCGTTCCACCTGAACGAAGGGCACGCGGCGTTCGTCGTGCTCCAGCGCATCCGCGATCTCCTCGAAGCGGGCCAGTCCTTCGACGACGCCCTCGAGGAAATCCGCGAGACGACGATCTTCACGACGCACACACCGGTGGCCGCGGGGCACGACGCCTTTCCCTTCAGCCTCGTCGAAAAGCACCTCGCCGGCTGCTGGGGATCGCTCGGCGCCAACCGCGATCGCTTCCTCGCCCTGGGAGCGCACGACAGCGGGGGCGGGACGATGTTCAACATGACGGCGCTGGCCATGCGGTCGGCGGGCCAGACCAACGCGGTCAGCGAGGCGCACGGCGTGGTCACGCGGGCCATGTGGGGGGCGATCTGGCCCGGCGTGCCCGAGGCCGACCGCCCGGTCGGGGCGCTCACGAACGGCGTGCACGTGCCCACCTGGATCGCCGCCGATCTGGCGGCGCTCTTCGCGGCCCATCTGGGCGAAGACTGGCTCGACCGGCAGGATGATCCCGCGATGTGGGAGGGCGTGCTGGCCATTCCCGACGAGGAGCTCTGGCGCGTGCGTCAGAACCTGCGGCGGTATCTCTTCACGTTCGTCCGCGAGCGGGCCCGCCAGCGGTGGACCGAAGAGCGCGTCGGCACGCCCCGCGTGGTCGCCGCCGGCACGCTGCTTTCGCCCGAAGCGCTCACGATCGGCTTCGCGCGCCGCTTCACCGGCTACAAGCGTCCGGAGCTCGTCTTCCACGACGCCGAGCGCCTCGCGCGCATCCTGAACGCCGATCGCCGGCCCGTTCAGATCATCTTCGCCGGCAAGGCCCATCCGAACGACGACATCGGGAAGCATCACCTCCAGCGCGTCTATCGCCGGGCGCTCGACCCGCTCTTCGGCGGACGCGTCGCGTTTCTCGACGACTACGACCTGCACGTCGCGCACTTCCTCGTGCAGGGGTGCGACGTGTGGCTCAACAATCCGCGCAAGCCCCTCGAAGCGAGCGGCACGAGCGGGATGAAGGCCGCCATCAACGGCGTTCCCCATCTGAGCATCGGCGACGGCTGGTGGGCGGAAGGCTTCAACGGCGCCAACGGCTGGCTCATCGACAGCCGCTCGCCCAACCCCGACCAGGCAGCCATCGACGCGGCCGACGCCAATGCCATCTACGAGCTGCTGGAGAGCGTCGTCATTCCGGCATTCTACGAGCGGACCGGCGATCTGCCGACGCGGTGGCTGGCCGTCGTCAAGGAGGCCATCCGATCCGTCGGGCCCCGGTTCTCGGCGCGCCGCATGGTGAAGCAATATGGCGAGCGGATGTACGGCCCCACGCTCGAACGCCAGCAGGCCCCTGGCCGTCTCTGACGAGCGCGGGCACGAGGGGACTGAGTTCCTCAGTTCTGAGTGCTGAGTTGTGAGTCCTGAGTTTCAGACCTTCTGACTGATCGGGGGGTGGTGGATGATCTGCACCGTGTTGCCGTCCGGGTCCCGGACGTAGCACGAGCGGGCGCCGTCGCGGTGGGTGCGGGGGGCGGCGGCGAGCGGGATGCCGCGCGATTCGAGAAACGCCGCCCAGCGGTCCACGTCGGCGGCCTCGCGGACGATGACGCCGAGATGGTCGAGGGCGCCCTGCTCCGCCACCTGGGCGGCCCGATGGAGGGCGAGGTTGTCGACGCCGGAGCTGAGGTAGACGTTGTCGGGATCGGGTGCCCATTCGACGGCAAAACCGAGGATGTCGGTGTAGAACGCCTTCATCGCGTCCATCTGCCGGACGTTCAGCGCCAGATGGCGCAACCCGGCGTGTGCCGGCCGTTTTCCTGCCTCTTTGGACATTCCCAATTTTAGATTGTAAATTGTGACTGGATCTATGCCGCGCAAGTCTATCGCCCGATCGTGTGCGCTCTGCGGTGCCAAGGACGTCTCCGAACCGCGGGGCGAAGAGAAATACTGCCGCGACTGCTGGGACAAGAAGATCGCCGTCGAGGAAGTGGTGGCGCGCGAGTTCGCCCTCAAGCGGTACATCAGGGCCCACAGCGCCGAGAAATACCTCATCTACCACTCCACCCAGAAGCGCCCGGTCGGCCAGCTCGTCGTCGTCGACGATGGCTACGACCTGTTTCTGACGCTGGTGCTCTACCCGACGTTCGGTTGGGACGATCCGGCGTACCACCTCGAGGGCGACCCGGAGGGGCGCCCGTTCGCCGAGATCCTGGTGGACGTGGTGGCGGCCGAGGTGATCGAGCCCTGGGGCGGCGGGAAATGGCACCTGGAGATCTTTCGTGCCGCCAACCCCGAGCCGGAGGACTGGAACGGCGAGATGTAGTAGGCTTATGCTCGTTCGGGAACTACTCAGTTGGGGAGGATGCTCATGACCCGCGCGCGCCGTGTATTCGCCGCGACTTTCGTGTTGGGCGGCTGCCTTGCCGCCGGTTTCGTCTACGCTCAGCAGAGCACGATCCAGCCCCCGCCGATGGAGCTGGTGCTCGCCGGCAAGCAGTACACTCCGCCGCTGCGCGGCGTCGCCCCGGTCGAGTTCCTCGATCCGGTCCACAAGCGCGACGGCAAGATGGTGGTGACGACCTTCAAAGTGCGCAATCCGAACGACAAGCCGATCGCCCGCCTGAAGATCGACGAAACCTGGTACGACAAGGGCGGCGACGTGGTCGTCATCGGCACCGGCGTGATCAACGGCCTGCTGCAGCCGGGCGAAATGCAGGAGATCAGCTACGAGGTGCCGTTCAACTCACGGATGCAGTCGAACAACTACCACTTCACCCACGCCAACGGCGACGTGAAGCCCGAAAAAGTGGCGAAGTTCCCGGAGCCCGCGCCGTCCAACTGACGGGCACTACTCGATCTTGTCAAAACGGACGTCGCCCGAGTGCCGCGGCACGGCGACGAGATCGAACGGCATGGTGATCACCTGCGCGGCAATCGCGCCGGCGGCCGGACGGCCCTCGCGATAGTCGACGACGAGCGTGCCGTTCTCGTCGTGCGCGCCCGTGATCTCCACCGTGTATCCCGACGACGGGCGGCTGCCGAGGAACACGCCCGCCACCATCTCGCGCGAGAAATCCACGGCGGGCTCGGGGCGCCCGGGATCGTGCGTGCGCCACAGCTCGGCCCATTCGCTCTCGGTCCTGGCGACCACCTGGCGCGGCCGCTCGACGTGGCTCTGCAGGCCCCGTTCGATTGTGCGCACGCTGCCCCCTCCCTGGACGCTCGGCCCGCCTGCCTGCAGAGGCGCGGCGGGCGGCAGCACCGTGAACTCGGTCTGCCGCCGCGCGGTGGGCTCGTCGCCCAGCCGCGAACGGGCTTCGACGGTCAACACGTACGGGCCGGGCGCGAGACCGGAGAGCGGGATGCGCGCCGTGTACCCGTAGCCCCCGTTCGCGCCGCCGAGCTCCACTGAATCGCGCTCGTCTTCCGCCTTGAAGAGCACGCGCCCTTCATCGGCGGTCACCGTGGTGGTGATGTCCACCTTGTGCGGTGACGCGGCCTGGTTGTCGTACACCTCGGTGAACAGGGCCAGCTCGTCGTTCTGGGGAAACTGGCGGAGCGCCACCGGGGGCCCGGGCAGCACCTGACGCAGCGGCTCGTCGGGGCGCACGGTGGCCCACTGGGAGGCCCACCCCGAGGTGAGCACGAGGCCGCTCATGAGGAGCGGCTCCTTCGAGAAGTCGGGCACTTCGAGGTCGTAGAGGACCGAGCCGATCGAACCGCTCGAGGCGTCGCGCGCCGCCACGCGCAGCTGATACCGCCCCGGCGGCAGCGACAGACGGTTCAGCAGCCGGAACCCGGTCTGGCTCACGCGCGCCTTGGTTTCCGGCCGGAGGTTGGTCATGCGCACCGTGTCGGTCTTGCCGTCCTTGATGTCGCCCTTGATGTTGACGGCGGCATAGGTGAGCTCGAGCGCGTCGTTCGGCTCGGTATGCACGTCGCGCCCGCGCATCTCCGCCGCCACCAGCACCGAGGCGTTGGGCGCCGCGTCTTTGAACGACGCGGCGAACACCCGCATCGTCAGACCGTCGCTGATGGGCAGCGGGCTGGCGAGCGCCTCTCGCACGGCAGGCGAGGACGCGGCGTTCGGAGCCGGCGACGGCTCGGTGGCCTTCGTCTTCGGCAGGACATAGCCCTGGCGCGCGCGCACGTGCAGCCCGGGGCGGCTCACCTTCACTTGGATCTTGTGGAATTTCCCGTCACGCTTGTTGCCCTGCGGATAGTACGCGAGCACGTAGTAGGAGCTGTTGTCGGCGACGACGCGATCGAACGCGGTGGCGAAGTCGTTCTGGTTGACGACCGCGAAGCCACCGGTTTCGTCCGACAACACGCGCAGGCTGTCCTGGGCCGCGCGCAGCTCGTTCTGCATCGACCCGCGCCCGATGCCGGACCCGTCGGCCGTCTGCACGGCATCGACCGACTGCGACTGGTCGAGGGAGGCAGCCTGGCCGAGGTCCGCCGCGTAGCTCGACACGGCGATGTCGTCGTCGCCGAGGTTGGTCAGGCCGCGCGGATCGATGCCGTAGATGCTGACGTTCGAGCGCGCCGCGGCGCGAATGGTGTCCTGCACCTGGTCGTAGACGGGCGACGCCCAGGAGTTCGGCCGATCGATGCTGCCGATGACGTTGGTCAGATCGTAGTCGACGCCTTCGCTGACGAAGAGAATCGCCTTGCGCCGACCACGCACCGATCCGAACCAGTCGGCGACGTTCTCGAGCACCTGCATCGTCGTCCGCGCGTTGTAGGCCCGTTCGGGCTCGTCCACGTCGTCGGCGTGCAGGCCCGCCGACGCGAAGTAGTCGTCGTTGCGGCTGAGCGTGGTCGAGCGCACCTTGCGCCCGGCCGTGCGATCGACGGCGGCGACGAGCAGGCGTTTGTTGTTGGTGAACTCCTGATTGGCGTCGTCCTGACCCGCCGTGTGGATGACGGCCATCAGATCGTTGCTGCCGAGGCGCTGCTCGATGAACTGGCGCGCGGCCAGCTTCACGCGGGACGTCCGGAAGAAGTCGGTGTGCAGGTCGTCGATGACCATCACGTAGACGCGGCCGTCGAAGGGGCGTTCGTTGCTCCGGACATCGGGCTCGATCGGCTGGCTCGCGAACAGCGGGCGCTCATACCGTTCGATCGGAATGTCGACGAGCGTGAAGTTGACGATCGACTGGCGCTTGCCGTCCTCGAACACCTGAAAGTCGTTCGCGTCGAGCCCGCGCACGAATGCGCCCTGGCCGTCGGTGACCGTCGCCTCGACCTCGACGTACTCGACCTGAACCTTGAACGTGGGCGTCTGCAGGTCGGGAGCCGTCTGACCGGCCTGGTCGGCGCCGAGTCCGAGGCCCGCTGCCACCACCAGGGCGGCCGCCAGCCATCCTCTTCGATTCATCACATGCCTTCCCCGGCGCCGAGGGCGCCAAAACAACCCGCTGGCCACAGGCGGTCTCTCGATTATAGTCGCCGGCCCGGCGCTATACTGGGACGATGAGCCCGGAAGCCGCCGCGCCGGCGCGGCCGCGTCTGGATGTCGGCGCGGTGCAGGCGGCCCTGGCGGCCGACGGCCTGGACGGCTGGCTGCTGTACGATTTTCACGGCCTCAATCCCATCGCCGGCAACGTAACGGGCACGCACGGCGCGGGGCATCTGGCCACACGGCGCTGGTTCTACCTGATTCCCGCCGCCGGCGCGCCGCGCGCGCTGGTCCATGCCATCGAGGCCGGCACGCTCGCCCACCTGCCCGGGGTGACCGAGCGCTACAGTGGCCGCGATGCGTTCGAGGCCGGCCTTCGCGCCATCCTTTCGGGGCTGCGTCGCGTGGCGATGGAATACTCACCAGGCTGCGCGATTCCCTATATCGCCCGGGTCGATGCCGGCACGGTCGAGCTGGTTCGACAGTCGGGCGTCGACGTGGTGTCGTCGGGCGACCTCGTGCAGCGCTTTTCGGCCGTCTGGGACGCCGACGCCGTTGCCACGCACGTCCGCGCCTCCGACGCGCTCTATCGAGTGAAGGACCGCGCGTTCGAGGCGGTCGCGCGGCGCGTCGGCGACGGGATCCCCACGACGGAATACGACATCCAGCAGCTGATGGTCGGCTGGTTCGCCGACGAAGGCCTGGTCAGCGACTCCGAGCCGATGGTCTCGGTGGGTCCCAATGCCGGCAACCCCCATTACCTGCCGACGCGGACCGAGCACCGGGCGATCGGCCCGGGCGACCTGGTGCTGCTGGACCTCTGGGGCAAGCTCCAACAGTCGGGCGCGGTGTACGCCGATATCACGTGGGTGGGTTTCACGGGCCGACGGGCGCCCGACGCGGAAGCGCGCGCGTTCGAGGCGGTGCGCGCGGCCCGCGACGCGGCCGTCCGGCTCGTCACCGACGCGGCCCGGACGGGTCGGGAGATTCGGGGATTCGAAGTGGATCGCGCGGCGTCGGCGGTCCTGCGCCAGGCCGGCTATGGCCCGCACATCCTGCACCGGACCGGCCACAGCCTGGGCGAAGACGTGCACGGCACCGGCGTGAACATGGATGATTTCGAGACGCACGACGATCGTCGGCTGCTGCCCGGCACCGGCTTCACGATCGAGCCGGGCGTCTATTTCGAAGGCTTCGGCATCCGGTCGGAAATCAATATGATGATGGAGGCTCGCGACGCCCGGGTGTCGGGGCCCCTGCAGACGGAACTCGTGGCCCTCGCATAGGTCCGCGTCAGGTAGGAGGATTGATGTCCACGCGCAAGACCACCCTGTTCTACAGCGTCCTGATCGCGGTCGCCTCGCTGGCCGTCGGCATGGTCATCGCCTCGCGTCTGGATCTGGCGCCGACCTCGTCGGCCCAGACGATCGAGGTCCCGCCGATGAACAGCGCGCCGCTCACGGGCCCGCTGTCGGCCTCGACGTTCCGCGACATCGCGCGCACGGTGACGCCGATGGTCGTGAACATCAAGACCGAGATGCGGGCGCACGGCCAGGATCTCGAGGACTTCTTCGGCGGCGGCAGCGGCGGCGGGGGCGGCAACGACTTCTTCCGGCGATTCTTCGGCGCTCCCGACGAGCCGGGATCGGGAGGGCCGGGCGGCTCCGACGCGCCGCGGCGCCGGGATCCGATCGCCCGGGCGGCCGGCACCGGGTTCATCATCAGCAAAGAAGGTCTCATCCTCACGAACAACCACGTCGTCCAGGACGCGATCAAGATCCAGGTGTCGCTGTTCGACGAGCCCGACATGGATTACGAAGCCAAGGTGATC
This sequence comes from uncultured Acidobacteriota bacterium, assembly GCA_963837345.1. GTDB lineage: Bacteria > Acidobacteriota > Vicinamibacteria > Vicinamibacterales > CAVVIG01 > CAWIMX01. The sequence goes on along the minus strand of CAWIMX010000002.1, from coordinate 139,204 downwards.
GGCCGCGACGAGTTGACCGACAGCGCACTCATTCAACTGGTCGAGAAGCCGAACCGCGTCCTGCCCGTCGTGAAATTCGGCGACTCGTCCCAGATCGAAGCCGGCGACTGGGTGATGGCCATCGGCAACCCGTTCGGCTACGAGCATACGGTCACCGTGGGCGTCATCAGCGCGACGCAGCGCGCGTACCAGGTGACCGACGGACGCAGCAACGAGATGCTGCAGACCGACGCCGCGATCAACCCTGGCAATTCCGGCGGACCGCTCCTCAACATCCGGGGCGAGGTCATCGGCATGAATACCGCGATCATCAGCGACGGCCGCTCGGAGGGCAACATCGGGATCGGGTTCGCCGTGCCGAGCAACACGGTGCGCGAGCTGCTGCCGCAGCTGCGCCGCGGCAAGGTCGTGCGCGGCCGCATCGGCGTATCGGTGAGCGAGGTGCCGCCGGAAGGCTACCAGGAATTCGGCCTCTCCTCCCGTGGCGGCGCGATCGTCGCGAGCGTCACGCCGGGCGGCGCGGCCGCCAAAGCCGGCGTCGAGCCCGGCGACGTCATTGTCGAATTCAACGGCCACGCCATCGACAAGAGCAACGACCTGGTCAAAATGGTCGTGGGCACGGCGCCCGGCACGTCGGTGCCGCTCAAGGTGCTTCGCGACCGGAAGCCCGTCACCCTCAACATCACGGTCGAGGAGCTCGACCTGGCGGCCGAGCAGGGTCGGTCCAGCAATAACGCCGCCCCCGAGCCGCCCGAACAGGAAGGCAGCGACAGCTTCGGGCTCACCATGACCAACCTCACGCCGCAGATCGCCCGCCGGCTGCAGGTGCCGAACGGCCAGTCGGGAGCCGTCATCACCGACGTCGATCCGAGCGGGCCGTCGGCGGGCCGGCTCCAGCCGGGCGACGTCGTGATTTCGATCAACCGCGAACCCGTGGCGAGCGCCGCGGACGCCGGGCGCGCGCTGCAGAAGATCGAGTCGGGCCGCCTCGCCCAGATCCTCGTCTGGCGCTCGGGCAACGAGGTGTTCGTAACCGTCCAGAAGGACTGATCGAAGACGGGATTCGGGGTTCGGGATTTGGGATTCGCGTCGAGGGATCCGGGCGGGCTCGCGTGACGGGTTCCCCCGAATCCCGAGTCCCCAATCCCGAATCCAGCCTGCGAAACCGCATCCGCAGCGGCGGCCCGATGACGGTCGCCGCCTTCATGGACGTCGCCCTCTACGATCCGGTGTCCGGCTACTACGCCCGCGCGGCCAGACGATCCGGCCGTTCGGGCGATTTCTTTACCAGCGTCGACGTCGGGCCGCTGTTCGGCGAGCTGCTCGAAGTGCAGATCGCCGAGATGGCCGCGCTGCTCGGCGAGAAGACACCGGTCGACCTCGTCGAGGTGGGCGCGAGCGATGGGCGTCTCGCGGCCGACATCGTGCGGGCCGCGCGACGACGGGATCCCGCGCTCCTCGATCGGCTGCGCCTGCACCTGGTGGAGGCAAGCGAGGCGGCGCGCGACGCCCAGCGCAGCACGCTCGCCGACGTCGACGACCGGCGATGGTCCTCGACGCCCACCCTGCCCGAATCCTTCGAGGGCATCCTCGTCGCCAACGAGTGGCTCGACGCCCTGCCCGTGCACCAGGTGGTGATGCGCCCCGACGGGCTTCGCGAGATGTACGTCGACCTGGACGAGCAGGAGCGTTTCGTCGTGCGTGAAGACACGCCCTCCACGCCGGCTCTTGCCCTCTATCTCGAACGGGTGGGCGCGTCGCTCGAGTCGGGATGGCGCGCGGAGATCAACCTGCGCGCCGTCGAATGGGTGGGCGACGCGGCGCGGCGGCTCCGGCGAGGCTTTCTGATCCTCGTCGACTACGGACACGAGGCGCGCGAACTGTACTCGACGACCCATGCGTCAGGCACGCTCACGACGTTCGCCGGACACGCCGGCGCGGGCGCCGAGACGGCCGGAGAGCCGTGGCTCCAGACGCCCGGAGCACGCGACATCACCGCGCACGTCGACTTCACGGGCGTCCGACTGGCCGCCGAAGCCGAGGGGCTCACCACGGTCGCCCTGCTTGACCAGACGTACTTTCTGCTCGGCCTGCTCAGCCCGGACCTGCCGGTCTCGCAGACCCGGGCCCTCAAGACGCTCGTGATGCCTGGCGGTCTCGGCAGCACGATGAAGGTGCTCCTCCTCGCGAAGGGCCTGGGCCGTCCCGCGCTGAGCGGCTGCTCGTATCGGGTGCGGATCACGTGACGCCCGGAGCGTGGCTGGGTCTCGCCATCATGATTGGCTCCGAGTCGGCGACCTTGGCCCACCTCGAGCCGTTCTCCTCCTGGAACACCCCGATCTGCTGGACAGGCTTCATCCTCTTCGCCGACGCCATGGTCTGGCGCGCGCGAGGCGACTCGTGGCTGCGCTCGAACCCGCGGGAGTTCGCGGCCCTGGCGGTTGCGTCGATTCCCCTGTGGCTCGTCTTCGAAGGCTACAACCGCCTCATCGAGAACTGGTACTACGTCAATCTGCCCGAGAACGCCGCGCTGCGCCTCTTCGGTTACGGGTGGTCGTTCGCCACCATCTGGCCTGCGCTCTTCGAGGGCGCCGAGCTCGTCGCCGTGTGGCGTGGCGAGCCGCGCGCTCGGATCGGGCACGCGCCAGGTCGCCATCGTGCGCTCTGGCCGGTCGCCGTCGGGGCCGCCCTGCTCGTGTGGCCGATCGTCCGGCCGTCGCCCTATCTCGCCGCGCCCGTGTGGCTGGGCTTCATCTTTCTCCTCGACCCGGTCAATGCGCGCCTGGGCGAGGAGTCGTTGCTCGACGCCAGGGGACGGCAGCGCGTGATCAATCTGATCCTGAGCGGTCTTCTGTGCGGCCTGCTGTGGGAGTTCTGGAACTATTGGGCGCGGGCCAAGTGGCACTACACGGTCCCGATCATGGAGCACGTGAAGCTGTTCGAGATGCCGCTGCCGGGGTTTCTCGGATTCCCGGCCTTCGCGCTCGAGTGCTTCACGATGTACGTGTTCGTACGGGCTCTGGCGCGCCGTCTCGCCGTCGGTCTGCGCCGCCGCCCGCCGACGGTGCGCCCGATCGGGGTGTGATTCGTCGTGTCAACTGATCCGCCCGGCCTGCAGGTCGGCCTTGAAGCGCTCCAGCGCCGCGTCGAGGCCGTCGAGACGGCCGGTCAAGAGCGCCTCGTCACTCAGCACCGGGCGCGCCGTGAGCCCGAGGGCTCGCAACCAGGCGGCGGCCGCCGCCAAGCGCGCCGCGTGCCTGGCGCGGCGCACGAGCGTCGGGTGCGGCAGCGACCGCCACACGGGAACGATCCGGTGCGGCTCGTACGGAAGATCGAGGGACGCGCACCAGTCGCGCCACTTGAAGTCGAGGATCACTTTGACGCTGCGGACCGGAATCCAGGGCACCCGCAGGGCGTCGGCGACAATCGCCCCGTGCATGGCCTCCGCCACCAGCACGCCGGTGTGCTGAATCTCGTCCAGCACCTGCTCGACGCTCCCCCGCGGATCGATATACCCGTATCCGATCCGTTCGCAGACGCGCCGCCAATCGTCGCAGGCACACCGCCAATGCGGCATGTACGCGAAGGGCTGGCGAACCGCCGACCGGTCCGGCGCCCGGAAGCGCCGCACCAGGGCGCCCGGATCGGTGATCGCGAGACTGCGGTTCACGCCGAGCGCGTCGGCCGACAGCGGCCCGCGCAGCGCGTAGATCGACCAGCCGGCATGCGGCCGCGGGACGCCCGTGCCGTAGCCGACGCCCGACCCGAACACGATCACCCGTGCGGCCGCGGGAACGCGCTCGTCGAGAAGCGTCCCGATCCCGAGAAAGACTTGCGCGGGGTCGTCGTCGAACGCGCCCGGGAGCAGCCGGTCCCAGAGCCAGGGGCCGAGCTCATCGCCGAAGTTGCGTTCTCCGTTGCGGCCGCTGAAGTAGACCAGCTTCATGTCAGATCACAGGATATGGCACGTCCACGGCTGAGCACGGCGCCCGCCGCCCACGAGCGATGAACGCATACTTCTCGCCAGACTATTTCACGGCGCGCGAGCGGTTCCGTGACGCGGTCGCCCGCGCAAACGGCCGGCTGACCGCCCTCGCGATCGACGCCACGGCCCCGGACGCGAGGAGCCTGACCATCGACGTCGCCTGGTTCGGCGCCGAACGCCCGCACCGGGCGATTGTCCACTGCTCCGGTGTGCACGGCGTCGAAGGATTCGCCGGCAGTGCGATCCAACTGCAATGGCTCGACCGCGGCATCGGGCCGCTGCCCGACGATGGCGCCGTCATCCTCTTCCACGTCGTGAACCCGTACGGCATGGCGTGGCGCCGCCGCGTCAACCCGCGCAACGTCGACCTCAACCGCAACTGTCTCCCGTCGGGCCACCCCTATGTCGGCGCGCCGCCGCACTATGACCGCCTCGATGGCTTCGTCAACCGCCCCGGCGCGCCCGGCCGAGACTGGTTCTACGCACGAGCCGCCTACCTCGTCTGTCGCTTCGGTTTGGTCAGCCTCAGGCAGGCGATCGCCGAGGGCCAGTACGTCAACCCTCGAGGACTGTTCTTCGGCGGCGCCGCGCTCGAACAGGAACCGAGGCTGGTGCGACGGCTCGTCGAGGACCGGCTGAGTCGCGTCGCCCGCCTCACGGCCATCGACGTGCACACCGGTCTCGGACAATTCGGCCGGGACGTGCTCCTCGTGAGCGAGGCCCAGGGCTCGCCGGCGTTCGAGGCGCTCCGGTCGGCCTACGGCCGTCGGATCACGTCGGCCGATCCGCGCCGAGGCCCCGCGTATCGCGCCCGAGGCACGTTCGAGACGATGTTTCGCGAAGCGGTGCCGGCCGCCCGCATCCACTTCCTCGTGCAGGAGTTCGGCACATTCTCGGCCCTGAAGGTCTTCCGGGCGCTGCGGATGGAGAACCAGCGGTTTCACGCCGCCGCTCACGTATCGCGGGGCACCGGCGAGGGGCACTTGGCCGACGTATTTTCACCCCCAGACGCCGCCTGGCAGGCGGCCGTCCTCGAGCGCGGAGGAGCCGTCGTCGACGAGGCGGTGCGGGCCCTGGGGCTCCCGGATCCGGCGCCTGGCGGATCAGGTCTCGATGGGCGCTCGACCGGAGGGGCGCCTTCGATGGGTTTGTAATTTCGTGAGGCCGGCGTTTTAATACCGCCTGTGGGAGCCACCCTCGAGCGGGAGATCAAGCTCCGCTTCTCCAGCCCCGACGCGGCGCGCGAGGCGGTGCTCGCCACCGGCGCCACGCCGCTGCGCGGCCGCCGCCTGCAGGAGGACACCCTGCTCGACACGCCGGCCGACGATCTGAAACGGAATCGCTCGGTGCTCCGCGTGCGCATGGAGCCGGGCCACAGCACGATCACCTTCAAAGGCCCCGTTCAGCCGTCGCGGTTCAAGGTGCGGGAAGAGCTCGAGACGCTCGTGGCCGACGGTCCGACGCTCCTCCAGGTCCTCGAACGCCTCGGCTTCCGGGTCTGGTTTCGCTACGAGAAATACCGCGAAGAATTCGCGCTCGACGATGTGATCGTGGCGGTGGACGAGACGCCGGTCGGCACGTATGTCGAGATCGAAGGCGACGAGCACGGAATCGCCGTGATGGCGGCGGCCCTGGGCCGCGGCCCCGGCGACTACCTGCTCGATTCGTATCGCGGACTGTTCATGGCGGATCGGCGCGCGCAGGGCCTGCCGGCCACCGACATGCTGTTCGAGCATGCGTGAGGGTCCGCGCCGTCGGACGGCGCGCTGAGATGCGCGCGCCCGCGACCGCGATGGTGCTCGCCGCCGGCCTCGGTACGCGGCTGCGGCCGCTCACCGACGTGCGCGCCAAACCGGCGGTTCCCGTTGCCGGATTGCCCCTCATCCGCCGCATCCTCGCCTGGCTGGCCGCGCGCGGCGTCACCGACGCCGTCGTGAATCTTCACCACCGGCCCGAGACCATCACCGCGGTCCTCGGCGACGGGAGCGACCTCGGCCTGACGGTCCGCTACTCATGGGAGCAGCCGCTGCTGCTCGGCAGCGCCGGCGGCCCACGGCTCGCGCTGCCGATCCTCGGGGTGAACCGCTTCTGGCTGGTCAACGGCGACACGTTGGCGGACGTCGACCTGGCGGCGCTCGCCGCGCGCCACGAGGCGGCGGGGGCGCGCGTGACGATGGCCGTGGTGCCGAATCGCGAGCCGGAGAAGTACGGCGGCGTGCGTCTGAACGGCGACGGCCACGTGATCGGGTTCGCGCCGCGCGGGCGCGGGGCGGCCGGGACCGCCCACTTCATCGGCGTTCAGCTCGTCGACGCCGACGTCTTCCGCAACCTCCAGCCGGGCACGCCGGCCGCGACGATTGGCGGCGTCTACGACGCGCTCCTTGCGACTGAGCCGGGGTCGCTCGCAGCCTACGCGTGCGACACGCCCTTTCACGACATCGGCACGGCGGCCGACTATGTCGCCACCTCGCGGGACCTTCGGGCCCTCGACCACGACTCGCCGAACGGCCGGCGGGTTCGCATCGATCCGAGCGCGCGCGTCCGCGAGACCATTCTGTGGGACGACGTCTCGATTGGCGCGTCGGCCGTGGTGGAAAGCTGCGTCGTGACCGATGGGGTCTCGGTGCCGCCGCACGCCGTCTACCGGCATTCGGTGCTCGTGCCCGATTCGAGCGGTCTGGTGCGGGCGAGTCCCCTTGCGCCCTGATTCGAGCATGAGCGCTGCGCCATTCGACACACTCGACATCGATGCGCGCGTGGCGCGCTTCCTGGCCGACGAGCTGCCGGCCCTGTCGGGCGCGGCAATCGTGCCCCTCACCGGCGACGCGTCGGATCGCCGCTACGTGCGCCTGCGCACGCCGACGGGCGAGACCGCCGTGCTGGCCCTCCATGCCGGTCCGATCGAATTCGCGTCGCTCCCCTTCGCGAACGTGCGCGAGCTGTTCAGCCGCATCCCGCTCCCGGTGCCAGAGATTCTGGGGCACGCCGACGCGCTCGGCATCGTGGCGCTCGAAGACCTTGGCGACGTGACGCTGCAGGCGTACCTCGGCGCCGCGCCTGCTGCGGAGCGCGATGCGCGCTACCGGGAAGCCGTCGGCCTTCTCGCGCTGCTGCAGGAACGCGGCGCCGAGGTCGCGGCGCCGGGATACCTGCCGTACGGCGTCCGGTTCGACGTCGAAAAACTCACCTGGGAGCTGAATTTCTTCCTCCGACACTTCGTCGAAGGCTGCCGGGGCGCGGCGATCTCGACAGCCGAACGGGCCGCCCTCGACGAAGAATGGGCGGCGATCGCCGGCGAGATCGCGGGCGATCCCCCCGTCGTCTGCCATCGCGACTATCACAGCCGCAACCTGATGGTGCAGAACGGCCGCCTGCATCTCATCGACTTTCAGGACGCGCGATTGGGCCCCGACACCTACGACCTCGCGTCGCTGCTGCGGGACTCGTACGTCACGATCGAGGCAGGCGAGCTCGACGAGCTCATCGCCTATTTCCTGGCGCTGAAGGGCCGCTCGGCGGATCGGATCGACCGATTCCGCCGCCGCTTCGACCTGATGGCCGTGCAGCGCAATCTGAAGGCGCTCGGCACGTTCGGCTACCAGACGGTCGCGCGCGGCAACCCTGTGTACCTGCAGTACGTGCCCCGAACGCTCGGGTATGCACGCGAGAACCTGCACAAGTATCCGCGCTTCGCGCGGCTGACGGAGATCCTGTCCCGACACGTCGGGGAACTCGCCTGAGATGCCGGACCCGCGCACGTTCGGCCTGTCGACGGTCCTGTACCGACGACAGACGCTGACGCGGCAACACCTCCTCGAGATCGCCGCCAGAGGATTTCGCTCGATCGCGCTGCACGCCCTTCGGCCGCATTTCGACTACTGGAGCGAGGCGGCCGTGGGTTCGCTCCAGTCGTGGCTCGCCGAAGCCGGCCTGACGCTCGACGCGATTCATGCGCCCGTCGCCGAGGCGTTGGGCGCGGGACACCCCGACGCGCCGCTGTCCCTGGCGGCCCCGGATGCGGCGCAGCGCGCCCATGCCGTCGACGAGGCGACGCAGGCGTTGTATGTCGCGCGGCGCATTCCTGCCCGGGTGCTGATCGTCCACCTGGGCCTTCCGCGAACGGCGGCCGACGCGCCGGGCGAGAACAGCCGCGACGCCGCGCGTCGAAGCGTCGAGACGCTTCGCGATCGGGCGACGCCGCTCGGCGTGCAACTGGCCATCGAGATCGTGGGCAACGAGCTCTCGCGGCCGGGCTCGCTCGTCCACTTTCTCGAGCGCGACGTCGGCCCCGAGGGGCTCGGCCTGTGTCTGGATCTCGGCCACGCGCACCTGGAAGGCGACGTGGTGGATATCGTCGAAACCCTGTCGGAGCATCTGGCCGCCGTGGAGCTCGACGACAATGCCGGCCGCGTGGACGATCACCTCGTGCCCTTCGACGGGACGATCGACTGGCCGGCCGCCCTCGCGACCATTCAGAAGGTCGGCTACGATGGTTGCCTCGTGTTCGAAGTGGCGCCCCGCGGGCCGGCCCGAGACGCACTGGCCCGCGCCGAGCGGGCGCGGAAGCGGATGGAGAGGTATCTGTCGCTGTGACCCACGTCTACATCGAAGACATCGGCCGGCACGAAGGCGAGGCGATCACGCTGAAGGGATGGCTGCACAACCGGCGGTCGAGCGGGAAGATCCACTTCCTCATCGTCCGCGACGGCACGGGGTTCATCCAAGCCGTGGTGTCGAAGGCCGCGGTCGGCGACGATCTGTTCAAGGCCGCCGGCCATCTGTCGCAGGAGACCTCCCTCGTCGTCACCGGCACGGTGCGGGCCGACGCGCGCGCGCCGAGCGGATACGAACTGGACGTGCAGCAGCTCGAGGTCGTGGGCGCGTCGCACGACTTTCCCATCACGCCCAAGGAGCACGGCGTCGACTACCTGCTCGACCGGCGGCATCTCTGGATCCGGAGCGAGCGACAACAATCGGTGCTGCGCATCCGCCACGAGATCATCGACGCCGTCCGGACGTTCTTCAACTCGCGCGGGTTCATCCTCGCCGACACGCCCATCTTCACGCCGGCGGCCTGCGAGGGCACCACGACGCTGTTCCCCGCCCAGTACTTCGAGGAGCAGACCGCCTACCTGACGCAGAGCGGCCAGTTGTACAACGAGGCGAACGCGATGGCGCTCGGTCGCGTGTACTGCTTCGGTCCGACGTTCCGAGCGGAGAAGTCGAAAACGCGACGCCACCTCACCGAGTTCTGGATGGTCGAGCCGGAAATGGCCTACGCCGACCTGAACGACGTCATGGACCTGGCGGAAGCCCTGGTGGTATCCGTCGTCGGTCGGGTGCTCGATCGGCGCAGGCGCGAGCTCACGGTGCTCGAACGCGATGTCGCCAGGCTCGAAGCCGTGCAGGCGCCGTTCCCGCGCATCAGCTACGACGAGGCCGCGGCGCTGCTGAAGGCGCAGGGTCTGCCGTTCGAGTGGGGCGGCGATTTCGGCGGTCCGGACGAGACCGCGCTCTCGCAACGCTTCGATCGGCCCGTGCTGATCCACCGCTATCCGTCCGCGGTGAAGGCTTTCTATATGAAGCCCGATCCTGAGCGCCCCGAGCTCGCACTGTGCGTGGACATGCTCGCGCCGGAAGGCTACGGCGAGATCGTCGGCGGTGGCCAGCGGCTCGACGATCTGGATCTGCTGCTGAAGCGCATCGAGGCGCACGGCCTGCCGCAGGACGCCTTCGAGTGGTATCTCGATCTGCGGCGCTACGGCACCGTGCCGCACGGCGGGTTCGGCATGGGCATCGAGCGTGTCGTCGCGTGGATCTGCGGCCTCGAGCACGTGCGCGAGACCATCCCGTACCCGCGCATGCTCTATCGCCTGTACCCCTAAGGCATCTCGAGGCGTCTCGGCGGACGCGAAGGCCCCCGGGTGCTCTACAATGGGTACTTTGTGCCGTTCGTGTTCTTCGTGCCTTCGTGATTGCATCGGCATGCCATGAAAGTGGGTCTCGTCTCGCTCGGCTGTCCCAAGAACCTGGTCGACTCGGAGGTGATGCTCGGTCTGGCCGAGCGGGCCGGCCACACGCTCACGTCGGACGCCGAGGACGCCGACGTGCTCGTCGTGAACACGTGCGCGTTCATCGATTCGGCCAAGCAGGAGTCCGTGGACACGATCCTCGAGATGGCCCGGCACAAGACGAGCGGCGCCTGCCGGCGCCTCATCGTGACCGGCTGTCTGGCCGAGCGCTATCGCGACGAGCTCCAGGCGCAGATTCCCGAAATCGACGCCGTGCTCGGCACCGGCGAGGTGCCCGCCATCGTCGGCGCCATCGCGGGCGCGGCGTCGGGCGCGGGCGTGGCCCCCGTCACGTTTCATCGGGCGACGCGTGGGCCCGCCGCCCCCGGCCCGGGCCACCCGCCCCGGGCACCGGGCCCCCGGCACCCGGCCCCCGACTACATCTACGACGCCGACACGCCGCGTGTGTTCGCCACGCCGCGGCATTACGCGTACATCAAGGTCGCCGAAGGGTGCGACTACGCGTGCGCGTTCTGCATCATTCCGACGCTGCGGGGACACTATCGCAGCCGTCCCGCGGCGTCGATCGTCCGCGAGGCGCAGCAGCTGGCCGCGCGCGGCGTGAAGGAACTCCTGCTCGTCTCGCAGGACACCACCTTCTACGGGATTGATCGGGGGGAGCGTGGCGCACTGGCGCGGCTCCTTCGCGAGCTGAACGCCGTGCCGGGCCTCGAGTGGATCCGCCTGCTCTACCTGTACCCGACAACCATCGACGACGACACGCTCGCGGCGATGGCCGAATGTCAGAAGGTCTGCCGCTACGTGGATCTGCCGCTGCAGCACGCCTCGGACTCGATCCTCAGGCGCATGAAACGGCCGGGCGCCCGGGCCCAGTACGAACGCCTGCTGGCCCGCATCCGCGAGCGGGTGCCGGGCGTCGCCCTTCGCACCACGTTCATCGTCGGCTTCCCGGGTGAGACGGAGGCCGACGTCGACACACTGTGCGAGTTCGTGCGGGAGCAGCAGTTCGACTCCGTTGGCGTCTTCACCTATTCCCACGAAGACGGGACGTCGGCCTACACCTTCGAAGACGACGTGCCGGCCGCCGCCAAAGCGGCGCGGCGTCGCCGCGTCATGGCGCTGCAGAAGGCGATTGTGGCCGGGCGGCAGCGGGCGATGGTCGGACGGCGTGTGCGCCTGCTCGTGGACGGGCCGGCGGACCACGAGCTGGTGCTCCGGGGCCGCCTGGCCGGGCAGGCCCCGGACATCGACGCGGTCGTGTTTCTGACCGACTGCGACCCGTCCTCCTATCGCGCCGGCGACCTCATCGAGGTCGAGATCGTGTCGGCGCGCGAGTACGACCTCGTGGCCCGCCCGCTCGCACCCGCTATGATATAGTTGTGAATTCGGACCCAGGGTGGGATGGCCGAAGTGGGCGTGTGCCCACTTTTTTCGTTTAAGGGACGCGTTTCACTCGTGCGGACTCAACGCGCGCTGACAAGATTCGCGTGAAGCCGGCCAGCATCGTCGAACGGGCGCGGGAGATCGCGGAACGCGTCGCGGCGAGCCGCGGGATGGACGTGTTCGACGTCCAGTACCGCCGCGAATCGGGTGGGATGATTCTGCGCGTGCAGATCGATCGGCCCGGTCCGGCGGCGACCGCGGCCGACAGCGTGAGCGTCGAGGATTGCGCCGAGATCAGCCGCGAGCTGAGCGTCATTCTCGATGCGGAAGACGCCGTGCCGGGCGCCTACGTGCTCGAGGTGTCGTCGCCCGGGCTGGATCGGCCCCTGCGCAGCGCCGGGGATTTCGAGCGGTTTGCGGGACGGCGGGCGAAGATCGTGATGCGCGAGGCGGTGGACGGCCAGAGGTTCTTCAAGGGTCGGCTCGGCGGCGTCGACGGCGGCGCGGTCGTGATCGACGCCGACGACGGGCGCCGCCACGAGGTTCCGCTGGCCGTGATTACGCGCGCGCACCTGGAAGTGGAATTTTGAGGCAGGCCGGGGGGGGCAGGGGCCCCACGTAGCGAGGCCGGGGGGCAGGGGCCCCCGGAGTGATCAATGTCGAATCCGTTGCAGCAGACCATCGAGGCGCTCGCCAAGGAAAAAGGCATCGAGCCGGATGTCGTGATCAGCGCCATCGAAGAAGCCGTGGCCACCGCGTCGAAGAAGTATTACAAGACGGGCGAGAACCTGAAGACGCGGTTCAACCTGGAGACCGGGCAGGTCGACCTGTTCGCCCTCAAGACCGTCGTGCAGGACGTGAGCGATCCGCCGACGGAAATCTCGATTGACGAGGCGCGACAGACATACCGGCAGGTGTACGGCGATGAGGTCGCCGCCAGCATCGAGCTCGGCGACGAGATGGAATTTCCGAAGCCGACCGAAGTGCTCGGCCGGATCGCCGCGCAGACCGCCAAGCAGGTGATCTTCCAGAAAGTGCGCGAAGCCGAGCGCGAGAACATTTTTGCCGAGTACAACCAGCGCATCGGCGACGTGGTGAACGGCACGGTCAAGCGCTTCGAGAACGGCGACATCATTCTCGAAGTCGGGCGCGTGGAGGCCGTGCTGCCGCGCAAGGAACAGTCCCGCGCCGAGAGCTACGCCCCGGGCGACCGCATCCGCACGGTGATCAAGGGCGTGAATCGGAGCGCCAAGGGCCCGCAGATCGTGCTCTCACGCACCGATCCCGCCCTGCTCATCAAGCTCTTCGAACAGGAAGTGCCCGAGATCTACGACGGCACCGTCATGATCCGCGGGGCCGTCCGCGAGGCCGGGGATCGCGCGAAGGTCGCCGTGTTCTCGCGCGAACGCGACGTCGACCCGGTCGGCGCGTGCGTCGGCATGAAGGGCACACGCGTGCAGTCGATCATCCGCGAGCTGCGCGGCGAGAAAATCGACATCGTGGAGTGGTCCGAGGACCCCGTCGCCTTCGTCACCAACGCGCTGAGCCCGGCGAAAGTGCAGCGCGTGTCCATCGTCGACGATCGCGAGCGGGTCATGGAAGTCATCGTCGAAGACAAGCAGCTGTCGCTGGCCATCGGCAAGAAGGGCCAGAACGTGCGACTGGCCGCGAAGCTCACCGGCTGGCGAATCGACATCAAGAGCGAGGAAGAGAAGCGCCGCGAGGTGGAAGCCCAGCTCGAAGGCCTGGAAGCGCCGGCCGAGGCCGCCGAAGGCGCCGAGGACGCCAGCGCGGCGAGCGAGGTGCCGGCCCCGGCCGACGAGGCCGCGGACAGCGTCGAGCCCGTCGAAACCGCCAGCCAGGCCGACGAGGCGCCGCCGGAGGCCGCCGCGGACGAGCCGCCGCCATATACGCTGGCCGGCGTCGGCGAAAAAACGGTGCGGAAGCTGGTCGACGCGGGCTTCCCGACGATCGAGTCGCTGCGTGCCGCCACGGTCGAGGCGCTCGCGGGACTTCCCGGCATTGGCGAGAAGACCGCCGAGAAGATTCTGGGCGCCGCCAGGGGCGAAGCGCAGCCAACCGAGTAGGCATTTTGATTTGAGGTAGGAGTGGCCACTGTTCGGATTTACAAAGTCGCGGAGCTGCTGGGGACGACGAGCCAGGAGGTGCAGGCCCTCCTGAAGCGCGATCACGGCATCGAGGTCAAGAGCGCATCGAGCACGATTGAGGAAGTCGTCGCCCGCCAGTTCGTGGAGCGGCTCGCACGACAGCGCAACGTCTCGCTGCCAGGCGGCGACATCTTCGCCGAAACGCCCGCCGTCAAGGGGCGCAAGGCCTCGTCGACGAAGAAGGCGCCGGAAGCGCCCAAACCGGGTGCACCGGCCCTGCCGCCGCCGCGACTCGTGAAAACGCACAAGGCACAAGCGCCGGTCGAACCTGAAGCCGGCGAGGAGGCCGAGCTCGCGACACCTCCCGTCGAGGCCGACACCCCCGTCGTCGAAGTGGCGCCGACGGCGCCCGCCGCGGAGCCCGAGCCCGAAGTGGCTGAAGCCCCCGCCGCGCTGGCCCCGCCGGAAGCGACGGCCGCCGAACCGGAGCGCGTCGCGCCGGAGCCTCCGCGGCAGCCGACCGGGCGCGTGGTGCCTCCAACGATTCGGCTCCGCATCGAGGAGCAGCGGCCCTCGGCGCCGACACCGCCGCTGCCGACCAGCCCCGCGCCGCGCGTGGTGCGTCCGGCGCCGCGCCCCGCGACGCCGCCGCGGCCGCCCGCGCCACGTCCGGCGCCGCCGCGGCCGCCCGTGGGCGCCCGGCCGGCCACGGGACGCCCGGCCGCCGGCCCGGCGGGACCGGCCAGGCCGCCCTACCCGTCGGCGCCTCGCGTCACGCCCGGCGGTCCACGCCCGCTGCCGTCGCAGCCCGTGCGCACGCAGCCGCCGAGCGGTCCCAGACCCGGCCCGTCGCGGCCCATGGCGCCCCGACCGATGCGCAGCGGTCCGCGTCCGTCAGGGCCGCGCCGCGACAACCGGCCGGCGCCCCCGCCGATGCCGGCGGCGCCTCCGCCGATCACACGGACGATCACCCTGGCCGAGGGCATGACGGTGAAGGACCTGGCCGACAAGCTGGACGTGCGCGTCAAAGACGTGCTCTCCAAGCTGCTCATGCGCCGGCTCATGATGACGATCAATTCCACGCTCGATACCGAAACCGCCACGATGATCGCGCGCGAGTTCGGCGCCGACGTGCAGATGCGCAGCTTCGAGGAGGAGCTCCTCGAAGTCGACGCCGGCGAATCGCGCCCCGAGGATCTGGTCGCCCGCGCGCCGGTCGTCACCGTCATGGGCCACGTCGATCACGGCAAGACGACGCTGCTCGACGCGATCCGAGAGACCCGCGTGGCCGAGCGCGAAGCCGGGGGCATCACCCAGCACATCGGCGCGTACCACGTGACGGTGAACGATCGGAGCGTCGTGTTCCTCGACACGCCGGGTCACGAGGCGTTCACGCTCATGCGCGCCCGCGGCGCCCGCGTCACCGACGTCGTCGTCCTCGTCGTCGCGGCTGACGACGGGGTGATGCCGCAGACCCGGGAGGCCATCGACCACGCCCGGGCCGCGAACGTGCCGATCATCGTGGCCGTGAACAAGATCGACAAGGCGAACGCGAACCCGGAGCGCGTGAAGCGCGAGCTCACCGAGCTCGGCCTGATGCCCGAGGATTGGGGCGGCCAGACCGTCACCGTCGAAGTGTCGGCCAAGAAGAAGCAGAACCTCGAGCTGCTCCTCGAAATGGTGCTGCTCGTGAGCGACATCGGCGAGCTGAAGGCCAACCCGAAGCGAAACGCGTCGGGCACGGTCCTCGAAGCCAAGCTCGACAAGGGGCGCGGGCCCGTGGCGACCATTCTCGTGCAGGATGGCACGCTGCACGTCGGCGACACGTTCATCGCCGGCCCGATCGTGGGCCGCGTGCGGGCGCTCATCGACGATCGCGGCCGGTCGACGAAGGCCGCGGGCCCGTCGACGCCGGTCGAGGTGCTCGGGCTCGCCGGTCTGCCCCAGCCGGGCGACGCGTTCCAGGCGCTGGCCGACGCCGCGAAGGCGCGGCAGATCGCCACGTTCCGGCAGGCGCAGGCGAAGGAGCGGGCGCTCGGCGCGAAGGGCGGCCGGTTGACGCTCGAGACCCTCCAGGCGCAGATGGCCGAGGGCGGTGTGAAGGAGCTGCCCATCATCATCAAGGCCGACGTGCAGGGCTCGGCAGAAGTGCTGGCCGACACCCTGGCCAAGCTGTCGGACGACAAGGTCAAGATCCGCATCATCCACACCGGCGTCGGGGCCGTGAACGAGTCCGACGTGCTTCTGGCCTCGGCGTCCAATGCGGTCATCGTCGCGTTCAACGTGCGGCCCGATCGCAACGCGGCCGACATCGCCGAGCGCGAGCGCGTCGACATCCGCACGCACTCGGTGATCTACAACGTCACCGACGAGATGAAGAAGGCCATGACGGGCCTGCTCGAGCCCACCTTCAAGGAAGTGCGCATGGGCGTGGCCGCCGTTCGCGACACCTTCAAGGTGCCGAAGTTCGGCACGATTGCGGGCTGCCTCGTCACGGAAGGCCGCATCACCCGCTCGGGCGACTCGCAGGCGCGGCTGGTGCGCGACAACGTCGTGGTCTATGAAGGCAAGATCGGCTCGCTTCGCCGCTTCAAAGACGACGTGAGCGAGGTCAAGAGCGGGCTCGAATGCGGCATCGGGTTCGAGCGGTTCAACGACATCAAGGTCGGCGACGTCATCGAGGTCTTCTCGGTGGAGCGCGTGGCGGCGACGGCGTAGATGTCCCAGGGCGCCCGGCCAGAACGCGTGGCCGACCAGATTCGCTCGGAGATCGGCCTGCTGCTCACCCGCGACGTTCACGACCCAGGCATCGGCTTCGTCACCGTCACCCGCGTCCAGGTGACGGGCGACCTCCAGCAGGCGCGCGTCTTCTACACGGCGCTCGGCGACGATCGGGCGCGCAAGAACACCGCGCGCGCACTCGAGCGTGCCGCCCCGTTCCTGCGCCGCCAGATCGGGGCCCGGCTCCGCCTCAAACGCGTGCCGGAGCTGCGCTTCTTCTACGACGACTCGATCGCGGGGCAGGATCGGATCGAGCAGATCCTGAACGACCTGCACGTGAGCGAACCCTCCAGCGACCAGGGTGACGGCGACGACTGACGACTCGCTCCCCCGTATCGTCGAGACCATCCACGCGAACGCCCGGTTCGTCGTGTCGTCGCACGCGCGGCCAGACGGCGATGCCATCGGCTCGGAGATGGCCATGGCCTACGCACTCGGCGCCCTCGGCAAACAGGTGCGCGTGGTGAATCGGGACCCGCCGCCGCCGGCCCTGGCCGGCTTCCCCGGCGTGGACCGTATCGAGATCGTCGACACCGTCACCGGCGAGTTCGACGTGGCCATCGTGATGGAATGCGGAGAGCTGTCGCGCACCGGCGTCGCCGGGCTCGATCGCGGGCTGGTCGTCAACATCGACCACCACCCCGGGAACAGCGGTTACGGCGCGATCACCTGGTTCAATCCGTCGGCGGCAGCGTGCGCCGAACTGGTCTTCGATCTCGTGGCGGCGCTCGGCGTGCCGCTGTCGGTCGAAATCGCCGAGCACGTCTACGTGGCCATTCTCACCGACACCGGCGGGTTCCACTACTCGGGCATCTCACCGCGCACGTTCGAGATCTGCCGGCAGACGCTCGAGGCCGGCGTCGATCCCGTGGCGGTGGCCCGGGCGGTCTTCGACAGCAGCAGCCTGGGCCGCCTGCGGCTGCTCGGATCGGTGCTGAACGCGATGGAGCTCGCCGGCGGCGACCGGATCGCCGTGCTGCGGCTCGACCCGGTCGTGCTCGCGGGCGTCGGCGCCACGCTCGACGATGCCGACGGGCTGATCAACCTGCCCCTCACCGTCAAGACCATCCAGGCATCCGTATTCCTGAAATTCGTGGCCGACGGGGAGTACCGCGTGAGTCTGCGATCGAAAGGGGCCGTCGACGTCGGCGCGGTGGCACGACGCTTCGGCGGCGGCGGCCACACCAACGCCGCCGGCTGTACGCTCTACGGCGTGCTCTCGTCGGTGTCCGCCTCGATCATCGCGCAGGTCGAAGACGCCATTGAACGGTCTGCTGCTCATCGACAAGCCGCCGGGCCCGACGTCGCATGACGTGGTCGCCCGGGCGCGCCGGGCGCTCGGCGAGCGGCGCATCGGCCATACCGGGACGCTCGATCCCTCGGCGACCGGCCTCCTTCCGCTCGTCGTCGGGCCGGCGACGCGGCTCGCGCGGTTCCTGAGCGGCACCGCCAAGCGGTACGAAGCTGAGATCCGGCTGGGCGTCGCGACCGATACCGGCGATGCCGAGGGCCTGCCCGTGGGGGGCGCGTACGCCGGGCCGTGGCCCGCACGGGAGACGATCGAGGCCGCCCTGGCGCCATTCCGCGGCACCTTTCTGCAGCAGCCGCCGGCGTTTTCCGCCAAGAAAGTCGAGGGCCGGCGCAGCTACGCGGCGGCGCGAGCGGCGCGGCACGGCGCGGCGCCCGCCCCGCCCTCGCCGGCGCCCGCCCAGGTCTCGGTGCATGCCCTGGACCTGCTGGATGCGGTCGACGGTCGGATCCTTCTGCGAATCGAGTGCTCGGCCGGCTTCTACGTGCGCGCGCTCGCGCAGGCGCTGGGTGAAGGGCTGGGCACCGGTGCCCATCTGGCTGCGCTGCGTCGAACGCGCAGCGGCGAATGGGATGTCGCCGACGCGCTGCCGCTCGAGCGGATCGAGCGAGCGCCCGAGGAGGGGCGCCTGGCCATCATCGCGCCGGCCCGCATGCTCGGCGCCTGGCCGGCGGTGGTCTTGAACGGCGCCGGTGTCCGTCGCGCCGCGCACGGCCAGGAGCTCGGGCCATGGGACAGCGAGGCTGGAGCCGGGACGTGGCCGACCGCGGCCGCTGCGGCGACCCGTCTGCTGTCCCCGGACGGCGAACTGGTGGGTATGGCGGAGCCGTCGGCGACGCCCGGGCTTTTGCATCCCTCGGTTGTTCTGGGATAACATATTGAGCTTGTTCGAGTAAGGAGAAATCCGGCAACGGCGCATCCGGGTCGACCGGCCTGGGGCGTTCGTGGAGGTATCAGGGCGTGGCATTGACGAAAGACCGCAAGACCGAGCTCATTGGCTCCTACAGGACGCACGAAGCCGACACCGGGTCCCCGGAAGTGCAGGTGGCCATCCTGAGCGAGCGCATCAACTACCTGACCGAACATTTCAAGGCCCACGCGAAGGATCATCATTCCCGGCGCGGCCTGCTCATGCTGGTGGGGCGCCGCCGCCGGCTACTCGACTACCTGAAAGCCAAGGACGCACAGCGATACGCGGATCTGATCAAGCGGCTCAATATCCGCAAGTAAGCGGCGGCGCTTGAGTTCCTCGGCTCCTCCGTTCCTCAGTTCCTCAGTGTTCGAGCGCTAACTATGCACACCCGCGAAATTTCCATCGGCGACAAGACTCTCAGCCTCGAGACGGGCAAGCTGGCCAAGCAGGCCGGCGGCTCCGTCATCGTCCGCTTCGGCGACTCGGTCGTGCTGGTCACGGCGTGCCGGGCCGCCAACGCCCGCGAGGGCATCGATTTCCTGCCTCTGACCGTGGACTATCGCGAATACACCTATGCGTCGGGGCGGATTCCCGGGGGCTTCTTCAAACGCGAGGGCAAGCCGGCCGAGAAAGAAGTGCTCACGAGCCGCGTGATCGATCGGCCGATCCGGCCGCTCTTTCCATCGGGCTGGCGTTTCGAGACCCAGATCATCGCGCTGGTGCTCTCCGCCGATTCCGAGAACGACACCGACGTGCTCGCCATTACGGGCGCCTCGGCGGCTCTCGCCATCTCGGAGATTCCCTTCCAGAAAACGATCGCAGGCGTCCGCGTGGGTCTCGTCGACGACGCCTACGTGATCAACCCGACCTTCGAGCAGCGCAAGCGCAGCCGCCTCGATCTCGTCGTCGCCGGGAGCAAGGACGGCCTGGTGATGGTGGAGGCGGGCGCGAAAGAGGTATCGGAGAACGAAGTCGTCGGGGCCCTGGAGGCGGCCCACGCGGCCATCCGCCGTCTCGTCGCCGCGATCGACGACCTCGCGCGTGCCGCCGGCAAGACGAAGCTCGCGGTGGCGAAGAAGGAAATCGGCCACGACTTCTACCGCGAGGTCGAGGAGAGAGTGCTGGTGCCGCTGACCGAGGCGATGCGCATCCGCGGCAAGCTCGAGAACTACGACCGCGTCGACGAGGTGCTCGACGAACTGGTGGCGTCCATTCCCGAGGACGAAGTGGAGCGCAAGGTCGACGCCAAGAAGATCTTCAAGGAGCTGAAGGAGAAGGTGCTGCGCGACGAAGTCCTCGACCGGGGCGTCCGCCTCGACGGCCGCAAGTTCGACGAGGTGCGCCCGATCTCGGATCGAGACGAGCGTGCTGCCGCGCACGCACGGGTCGGCCGTGTTCACGCGCGGCGAGACCCAGGCGCTCGTCACCTGCACGCTCGGCACCGCCGAGGACGCGCAGAAGATCGAGAGCTTCGAAGGCGAGACGTGGAAGAGCTTCATGCTCCACTACAACTTCCCGCCGTTCTCGGTCGGCGAGGTCGCGTTCCTGCGCGGCCCGGGACGCCGCGAAGTCGGACACGGCGCGCTGGCCGAGCGTTCGCTGCTGCCGATGATTCCAGGTGAGGAGCAGTTCCCCTACACCGTCCGCGTGGTGTCGGACATCCTCGAATCGAATGGGTCTTCGTCGATGGCCTCGGTCTGCGGCGGGGCGCTCGCCATGATGGACGCCGGCGTGCCGCTCAAGGCCCCGGTCGCCGGCATCGCGATGGGCCTCGTGATGGACGAGGCGACGGGCAAGTTCGCCGTCCTCAGCGACATCGCCGGGGCCGAGGACCACTACGGCGACATGGACTTCAAGGTCGCAGGCACCGCGCAGGGCGTCACCGCGCTGCAGATGGACATCAAGGTCACCGGCATCACGATGGACGTCATGCGTCAGGCGCTCGAACAGGCGAGGCAGGGCCGCCTCTTCATCCTCGGGAAGATGACGGAAGCGCTCCCCTCGCCCCGTCCGTCCATTTCGGCGTATGCGCCGCGGATCGTGACCATCCGGATCCCGGTCGACAAGATCCGCGACGTGATCGGACCGGGCGGCAAGATGATTCGCAGCATCATCGAGCGGACGGGCGTGAAGATCGACGTCGAAGACGATGGCCGGGTGAACGTCGCCTCGGCCGACGAGAATTCCGCGCAGAAGGCCGTGTCGATTATCCAGGAACTGACCGCCACCCCCGAGCTCCACAAGAGCTACCTGGGCAAGGTTCAGCGAATCACCGACTTCGGCGCCTTCGTCGAGATCATGCCGGGGACCGACGGGCTCCTCCACGTGTCGGAGATTGCGAACCATCGCGTCAAGGACGTGCGCGACGAGTTGAAAGAAGGCGAGCAGATCCTGGTCAAGGTCATCAATATCGACCCGACCGGCAAGATTCGATTGAGCCGGAAAGCGCTGTTGCAGGAAGAAGCGTCGTAGCGCCGTTTCCCACTGGCGCGCCACGCTCGGGTTCGTCGTACAATCGACCTGAGCGATGGGCACACTTCTTCGGTTCCGCCGGACTCTCCTGTGGGGCGCCGCGACGGTGGCGCTCCTCGGAACGGCCGCGTCCGGCACGGCGCAGGCTCCTACCACGCGGACCGTTTCGGTCACAGCTCGCAAGTACGCGTTCTCCCCGGCCCGGATCGAGGTCGCGCAGGACGACCTCGTGAAGATCGAGCTCAGCACCGAAGACATTCCTCACAGCTGGACCGTGGACGAATACCGGATCGCCAAGCGCGTCAATCCGGGCAGCCGGTCACGTTCGAGTTCCGCGCCGACCATCCCGGGACGTTCCGCTTCTACTGCAATCTGAAGATCGACGATGGCTGCCGCGACATGCACGGCGAACTCGTCGTGACGCCTCGCGGCCGCTAATCCCTGATTCCCTGCGACCGCGCCATCGCGATGCGCTCGCGAATCGGCGGGTGGCTGTGGAAGAGCCATGTGACGAGAGCCGAGGGATTGTCCTCGGCGAGGTTCTGAGCGGCAAGACGACGCATGGCCGTCACGAACGCCTCCGGATTTCTGGTGAGCGCGAGGGCGAACCGGTCGGCGCTGCGCTCGATCGCCCGCGACAGCGCGTGCGCGATCGGCACCATCACCAGCGAGACGGCGCCTGCCGCGAGCACCAGCAGCGGGAGACCGGCGACGTCGGGCGCGCCCTCCACGCCGAAGCGCGGGGCGGCGAGATCCAGGACGCGTGCGGCCAGATAGAAGCCCCCCAGGATCAGGCCGGCTTCGAACGCGATCCCTTTCCAGATGTCGCCGTGCACGTGGTGGGCCAGTTCATGGGCGAGCACGACCTCGATTTCCTCGTCCGAGTACTCGGCCAGCATGGTGTCGGAAATGAGGATCCGACGGGTCGCGCCCAGGCCTGCGAGCGCCGCATTCGCCTTGCGGGTCCTGTCGCCGAGGCCCCACTCGTACACGTCGAGCACGCGGGCGCCGGCGCGCTCTGCGAGACCGAGCAGCCGGGCGCGCAGCGACTCGCGCTCGAGCGGCTTCACGCGATAGAAGATGGGCAGCAGCAGCACGGGCGCGACCTGGGCCAGGGCGACGGCGACCAGCGCGAAGGCGGCGCCTGCCGCGAGCCACCACCACCCGGGCCACCAGCGGATGCACGCATACAGGAGCGATGCGCCCATGCAGGCGAGCAGAAGCCCGATGGCGAACGATTTCAGCGCGTCGCGCGCCCAGCCGGCCACCGACTCGATGGAAAGGCCGTAGCGGCGTTCGAGCACGAATCCACTGTAGAAGGCGATCGGCAGGCTCCCGAGTTCGTGCAGACCGACGAGGCCGATGACGTAGAGCACCACGATCAGGGAGGCCATCCAGGGCGTGCCCGCAGGCACGAGCGCCGCCACGCCCCGACGCAGCGACACGCTCAGGCCGGTCGCGACCAGTGTCCCGAGGAAGGCGACGGTCCAGGCCAGCGCCAGCAGGCTCGCCTGGCGCTTCCGCCGCTGGTATCGCGTCGCCTTGTCTTCGTTCACGGCTCCGGAGGGTCGTCGGCCGCCGAGCGGCCCCGAACGCGGACGCCACCGTTGGTGGTCGAGAGCTCGATTGCCGTGCCACCGCCGTTGAGGCGGCCCTTGATGGTGCGGCGGCTCTGTTCGCCCGTCGCTTCGAACGGGAGGCCCGAGACGCTCACGCCGCCGTTGGTGGCCGAGAGCGAAAGGTTGGCGGACGCCGTCTCGGGCAGCGCGAGCACCACCCCGCCGTTGGTCGCGTGCAAGTCGATCGGATCGCTGCCGACCGACGCCATGTCGATGCGCAGGCCGCCGTTGGTGGTCCGCGCGTCGAGGCCGCCGGCGAGATCCGTGGCGGTTACGCCGCCGTTCGTCGTCCGGGCCACGACGTTCCCGCCGAGGCCGGCCAGTGTGATGGTGCCGTTCGTGTTTCTGAGGCGCATCGCCGTCGCGCGTGGAGCACGGACGTGGTACGTGACGCTGTAGTTGACGCCGATCGTGATGCCGTCGAGGCCGTGCGTCGTGATCTCGACGCGGTCGGGCTGGACGTCTTCGGCAATCTCGACGCGCGACAGCACGTCGCGGGCGGCCTCGTCGGTGGTCGACTTCACCATGCGCTCCGCCCGCACCTCGATCGTCGGGCCGTCGATGCCTTCGACGTCGATCAAGCCGTTCCCGTTGGTGATCTCGAGGGTGCCGTCCGGCGGCAGCTCGTAGGTCCGGACCCACTCGTCGGATGCCGAGCCCGCCAGGTTGATCGTGGCTCGGCACGCCCCGGCCGCGGTCAGAAGGACCGCCGCGGCCGCCGCCGTGCCCAACCGCCCGACCCGTGAATGCGCTCCCTGCATGCGCAGCCTCCTCTGGACTACAGACGCCAGATGGACGGGCTCAGTTCAACTGGACGGAAATGAGCTTGGAAACGCCGGGCTCCTCCATGGTGACGCCATACAGGCGGTCGGCGATCTCCATGGTCTTCCGGTTGTGGGTGATCAGGATGAACTGCGTCTGGGTCTGCATGCCCCGGAGCATCTCGACGAACCGGCCGATGTTCGCGTCGTCGAGCGGGGCATCGATCTCGTCGAGAAGGCAGAAGGGGCTCGGCTTGAACTTGAACAGGCCGAACATCAGGGCGATGGCCGTGAGCGCCTTCTCGCCACCCGACAGCAGCTGAACGCTCTGCAGCCGCTTGCCTGGCGGCTGGGCGATGATCTCGATGCCGCTCTCGAGCGGATCCGTTTCGTCGAGCAGGGTCAACCCGGCCCGGCCGCCGCCGAACAGCGTGCCGAAGGCGCCCTGGAAGTTGCGATTGATCGCCTCGAAGGCCTCGGCAAACCGCTGCCGCGTCGTTTCGTCGATGCGCTTGATCGCTTCGCTCGTCTGCGCGATCGAGTCCACGAGGTCCTTCCGCTGCGTCGTGAGGAACGTGTGGCGCGACTCGAGCTCGTCGTACTGATCGATCGCCATCATGTTGACCGGCCCCAGGCGATCGATCTTTTCGCGCAGTCGGGCGATGGCGTCTTCCGCGCTGAGTGCATGCTGTTCGGCTTCCAGCACGGCCGCGCCCGGGCGCGTCAGGTCGTCGTCGCCTGGCGTGCCTTCCGCCTCGTCGGCGTCGACGGCCTCGGCCCGGCAGAGATCGCGCGCGTCCGGCGTGGCGCGGCCTTCGCGCTCGAGCTGCGCCACTTCCTCCGCCACATCGTCGAGCGACGCCTGGACGGCGTCGATGCAGGTCTCGGCCAGATGCGCGAGGTCGCTCTCGGCGGTCGCGCGGGCGACGTCCAGCTCGGCCACGGTCGAGCGAATCGCGTCGAGGGCGGCGCGAAGGTCCTTCAAGGCGGCGTCCAGGCGCTCGCTGTCGGCGCGGTGGGCGGCCACCTTGGCGTCGGCGGTCTCGACGTCAACGCGCAGGCTGTCGAGGGCGCGCACGTCGGCGTCGAGCCGAGCCTCGCCCGCGTCGATCGCCGCACGCAGCTCGACGAGGCGCGCGCTGGAGGCGTCGAGCTCCGCGTTCACCACCGCCGTCCGCGTCTCGAGCTCGGTCACGGCCTCCGCGAGGCGAACGGCGTCGGCCGAAAGCGCCGAGGCCCGCTCGACGAGACCCGCGTGCGCGGCCTGGGCCTCGGCGGCTTCGCGACCCAGCGTCTCGGAGGCTTCTCGCGCCTCGAACAGACGGCGCTGCGCGGCGGTGAGCCGCTCGTCGGCGGCCCGCTGGTCCTCGTCGAGCCGCGTGATCGATGCCCGCGCCTCTTCCTGCCGGCGATCGAGTCCGCCGCGCTCGTCTTCCGCCTGGCGGCGCTCCCGCGCGAGCTGGCCGGCGCGCTGTTCGAGGCGATCCCGCTCGACGGCCGTTCGCTGAAGTTCGGCCTCGTGGGCGACGAGCGCCTTCTCCTGCTTGTGGTGTTCGGCATTGAGCGCCGCGATGGCGGCCGACGCCTGCACCATCGTCGCCTCGAGGCCGGAGGTGTCCTCGGCGAGTCGCGCCAGAGCTTCGCGATCGGCGCGCAGGCGCTCGCCGAGGGCCTTGATCTCGCGTTTGATCTCGAGGATGCCCCGCGCGTCGTCGCGGCCGCCGCCCGTGACGAGATATGGACCGCGGAACAGGTCCCCGTCGACGGTTGCGACCGGGAGCGCGGTCTGACGGCTGGCGGCGGCGGCGCGATCGTAGGAGTCGGCGATCCAGGCCTGACCGATCGCCCGCTCGACGGCGGCGGCGTACGGCCCGGAGACGCGGACGACGGCCGACAACGGCGTGAGCCCTTCCGCGGCGGCGGGCTGGCGCAGCAGCGGCGCACCGGCGTCGGTCAGGCCGGTGACGAGAAATCCGCAGCGCCCGGCGTGCTCGGTTCTCACGAGGGTGAGGCCGGCGGCGGCATGTTCGGGCCGCTCGACCACGACGTGCTCGAGCAGGTCGCCGAGGCACGCCTGCACCGCCCGATCGAAGCCCTCCTCGACCTCGAGATAGTCCGCAACGGCGCCCTGCTGCCCGACCCGGCCGTTCGCCTGGGCCAGGACGGTCCGTGCGGCGTCGCTGAAGGCCGCGCGCGAGGCGTCGAGCTCCTCGAGCGACGTCAGTCGCGCGTCGAGCGCCGCCAGTTCCTGCTCGCGGCTGCGGACGGCGCGGGCGCGCCATTCATGCTCGATGCGCGCACTCGCCAGCTCCGACTCCCGCGCGAGCCGGGCGATGCGTGTCGACTCGATCGCGTCCTGCGCCCGCTTCACGGCGCCGGCGGCCGCCGCCCGTTCGGTCACCACCCGCTCGGATTCGATCCGGATGTCGGCATCCTCGACGTCGAGCTTCGACAGCGTTTCGGCGACCCGATCGCGCGCGATCGCGGCGTGCTCGACCGCGTGCCGCAGCGCCGTCGCGGCGTTGATGGCCGAAAAGACTTCGCTGCGGGCGGCCTCGACGTCGGCCTCGAGCCCTTCGATCTCGCGGTGCGCGATCTCGTAGGCATCGGTCTTCGCCGCCACCACGGCCGCCGCGTGCTCCCGCGCCTCGTCGGCCGCCGATGCGGCCTGGCGCCGCTCGGCGAGCGCCCGGCGCGCGGGCTCGCGCCGCCCCTCGACAAGGGCGCGCTCGGCCTGGAGGGCGGCCGATCGCTCGTCGAGCGCGCGCACCTGCTCGCGGTCGACGGCGATCTGCTGCTGCTGGCGGTTGATCGCGAGCTCGTGCGCATGGGCTGCCTCGCGGCTGGCCGTCGCGCGGCTCTCGGCCTCGACGAGCTCGATGCGCGTCCGCGCCAGATCCGAATCGGCCGCCGAAACCCGCGCCGCCGCTGCCGCCTCGCGCTCACGCGCGTCCGCCAGCCGCGTGCGCGCCGATTCGATCGTCTCGGCGAGCTGCCGGTACTTGCGGGCGAACAGCACCTTCTCCCAGCGCCGCAGCTCGTCGCGCACCCTCTGGTACCGCCGCGCTTTCGCCGCCTGGCGCTTCAACGTCCCGCGCTGCTTCTCCACCTCGAACACGATGTCGTCGACGCGCGTGAGATTCTGCTGCGCCGCTTCCAGTTTCAGCTCCGCCGCCCGGCGCCGCGCCTTGTACTTCGTGACGCCGGCCGCCTCTTCGATCAGCTGGCGCCGATCGGTCGGCCGCGTGCTGAGAATCATGCCGATCTTGCCCTGCTCGATGATGGCGTAGGCCTTGGCCCCCAGCCCCGTGTCCATCAGCAGATCGTGCACGTCGCGCAGCCGGCACACGCGACCGTCGATCAGATATTCGCTCTCGCCTGATCGGTAGAGCCGGCGCGTGACTTCCACCTCGCGCGCCACCGACTGAATCACTTCCTCGGCCTCGGCGCGCGCGAGCGTCGCGGCCATCGCATGATGTCCGTTGCCGTTCCCGTTGCCGCTGCCCGGATGGACGTGACCGGCGCCGTTCCCGTTCGCGCCCGCCGGCTCGTCGCCCGGCGGCAGTCCCTCGTCGAACGCAGGCCCCGCCAGCTGCTTGACGACGCCGCTGAACCGCAGTCGCACTTCCGCCGACGCCGTCGGCTTGCGCGCGTCGCTGCCGCTGAAGATCACGTCCTCCATCCGCTCGCCGCGCAGGCTCTTCGCGCTCTGCTCGCCCATCACCCAGGTGATGGCATCGGCGACGTTGCTCTTTCCGCAGCCGTTCGGTCCGACGATGGCGGTCACGCCCTTGTCGAACGCGAGCTCGGATCGATCGGAAAACGATTTGAACCCGTTGATTTCAAGATGTTCGAGGCGCATGGCGCACATCAACCAAGGCCCGGCCCTGAACGGGCCCGGCCGGGAACGAGGGGATTGGCTGGGAAGACAAGCCGACTGTCAGACCGAAAACGCCGGTTTCTCACTGCCCGTACATCGGGCGAATGGCCCCTGATCCGGCAACACCGCGCCAGTGTAACAAGGCCCAGTTATTGGGGCAAGGGCAATCTCCAGCCCCAATCGATTGTGGTCGAACGACCTACGGCTCAGTTCGCGGCTTTGGTCGTCGCACCCGACAGACTCGACAGCCGCCGGGCCTCGTCGAAGAGCGTGAGCGCGAGTTGCGCCTGCGGATCGACGGCGAGCATGTGCTTGCGCGCCTCGGCCACGCCGAAGAGGGCCAGATCGATCTCGTACCGGATCTCGGCGCGCACGAACGCCAGATCGGTCGCAAACGCCTGCTCGTCGATCTTCAGGTGCTCGTCGACGAGCTGCTGCCGGAAGGCCTGCATCATCGCGTCGTCCACGGTGAAGTTGCGCGGGACGAAGCTGCGGCCCGTGGCCGGCTGCTCGATGCGCGTATCGCCCTGGAGGGTGAACTTCTCCGCGAAGGTCGCGAACTCCTGCCGCGAATAGAGCAGCCGTCCGAACGAGGTCGGGTTGAACCCGTCGATCGGGCCGTTCAGCCGGCGATCCGGCTCGATGCCGCCGCCGCTGTACACGGGACGCCCGGCGTCGGTGTACTTGAGATCGGTCGGGAGGTGCGGTCGGGTCTCGTCCTGGTCCCGCTGCGTGTATTGCAGATATTCGTCGAAGGTCTCGTCCCAGGGCCGCTGGATCAAACGGCCGCTCGGCGTGTAGTAGTGGGCCGTGGTGAGCGCCAGGCCCGCGCCGCCGCTGATGCGGTAGATCGACTGCACCAGGGCCTTGCCGAACGTCGTTTCGCCGACGATATAGGCGCGATCGTGATCCTGCAGCGCGCCGGTCACGATTTCCGACGCGCTCGCACTGCTGCGGTTCGCGAGCTCCACGATGGGCAGATCGGCGAACTGGGCGTCGTCGGCGGCACGGTAGTCCTGATCGGAATTGCGGATCCGGCCGCGCGTGTAGACGATCATCTTCCCCTTCGGCACGAATTCGTTCACGACGCGAATGGCCTGATCGAGCGGCCCGCCCGGGTTGCCGCGCAGGTCGAGCAGCAGCTGCTTCATGCCTTTGGCCGAGAGATCGCGAAGCGCCCGGTTGAGATCGCGGTCCGTGTTCTCGGCGAAGTCCTGGAGGCGCACGTACCCGGTCGTGTCGTCCACCATGAAGGCGGCCGGCACCGTCGTCATGAGGACTTCGTCGCGCGTGAGTCCGATCGGAATGAGGTTGGCGTAACCGGCGCGACGGATTTCGATGCGGACGGGCGTGCCCTTCTGCCCGCGCAGCTTCTGCATCGCCTGCTCGGTGGTCCACCCGTGCGCGTCGACATCCTCGATGCGGGCGATCACGTCCCCCCGCCGCATGCCCGCCTGGTAGGCGGGCGAGCCCTCGAAGACCTGGACCGCCGTGATGTCGCCATCGACGGCCACGATCGAGACGCCGATGCCGTAGTAGTGGCCCTCCTGGCGCTCGCGCATCTGCGCGTATTCGCGTGGATCGAAGAAGCTCGAATGCGGATCGAGCGTCGCGAGCATGCCCCGGATGGCGCCGTACACGAGGCGGTCCGCGTCGACGTCGGCCACGTAGTTCGCCTGCACGGCAGCGAGCGCGGCCGAGAATGTCTTGTAGTGGTCGGGAATGGTCTCGTCGGTGGCGAGCGCCTGGCGGCCGAACAGCCCGCCGACGAGCGCTGACACGAGCACCGCGAAGACCACGGCCGACACGGGGCGGTAGCGTCGCATATCAAGGGATGCTAACAGATAACTTCCTGACGATCAAAGACTTCTGGGCGCCAGCCGGCCAGTGGCTTCTTGACCCCTTTGGGCCCTGCCCCTATACTTTTGAAGGGTACGTCTGCACGGCCCGTTTCAGCAAGGAGCACTCATGTTTGGGTCCATCGGCATGCCGGAGCTGATCATCATTTTCGTGATCGCTCTCATTATTTTCGGGCCCCGGAAGCTGCCCGAGTTGGGCCGTTCGCTTGGCCGGAGCCTGTCGGAATTCAAGCGCGCCTCGAACGAGCTACGCAGCACGCTCGAAGAGGAAATCCGCATCGAAGATCAGCGCGCCGCCCTCGACGCCCGCAAAGCGGCGCAGACGAACCCGACCCCGTCAGAACCCGCGCCGGCCGCCGCGCCGCCGCCCGCCGAACCCGTCGCGGTGAACCAGAACGACCAGAGCGCCTAGCGCGGAACGCGCGTCATGGCCCTCGTCCCTTTTCCGAGCCCGAAAATCGGCGCGCTGCCCGACCCGCCCGTCGAAGAGGATGACCTCGCCGGGCGGATGTCGTTTCTGGAGCACCTCGACGAGCTCCGGAAGCGCATCATCTACGCCGCGATCGCCCTGGCTGTCGGGGTCGCCATTTCCTTCACGTTCATCGGACGCATCTACGATTTCATCATGGCCCCGCTCTTCCAGGCGGTGCCCGGCGTTTCGCTCATCTACACGGAACCGACCGAAGCGTTCGCGCTCTACATCCGCCTCTCGCTCATCAGCGGCACCGTGATCGCGGCGCCCGCGATCATGTATCAGGTCTGGAAGTTCATCGCCCCGGGGCTGTACTCGAACGAGAAGCGCTTCGCCATCCCGTTCGTGGTGCTCTCCACTGCGGGGTTCGTCGGCGGGGCCGCCTTCAACCACTACCTGATGTTTCCGTTCATGATGAAATTCTTCGCGAGCTTCGACACCACCGGCCTGCGCTTCATGCCGCGGCTGGCGCCGGTGTTCTCGATGTACACGAAGTTCCTGCTCGCCATGGGTCTCGTCTTCCAGATGCCCACTGTGGTGTTCTTTCTCGCCAAGATGGGCGTCGTGACCGCCCGGTTCCTGTTCCGCAACATCAAGTACGCGATCCTGCTGATTTTCGTCGCGTCGGCGGTCATCACGCCGACCGGCGATCCCGGCACCCAAACGGTGTTCGCAGCTCCAATGATCGGACTCTACCTTCTGAGCATTGGCATCGCCTGGCTGGTAGGTCCCAAGCGGCCGAAGGCCGATGACGAATCGACGACATAAGCGTGCAATAGTGCTAAGTCGTTGATTGACTTCAAGTACGGCTCGGGCCTACTATAGGTCGGGATACTCAAGAGAGACTTTTTTCGCGCTTTTTGCTGTCACCCGTGGAGGTCACAGCCCGATGACGACATCGCTTCGATTCATTGGCCTGACGGCTGCCTGCCTGCTTGTGTCGGGCATGGCCGGGGCCCAGACAGCCCCGGCGCAGTCGCAGACGTCGTCGGCCTCCCAGCCGTCCGACGAGGCGACGCGTCCCGCCACGGCGACCTTCCAGGGCGACACCGGCCTCTGGCAGGTGCCGACGGCCGAGGTGCTCGGCCGGGGCGACTTCTCCGTCAGCTTGCAGCGGCTCGGCCTCAACTACGTCGAAGGCTTCAGCAACGTCTCCGATATCGCCGCGACCGGCGCCGTCGGCGTCTTCAGACACCTCGAACTGTTCGGATCGTTCAAGCTCGACACCCGCATCGACCGCGACGCCCGTCCGGTGTTCAACGCCAGCGCAACCGGCGGCCCCCTCTACCGCTACCCGTTCGTGAACGGCTACTGGACCGGCAACCAGGTCGGCGATTTCACGGTCGGCGCCAAGATCAACCTCGTGTCCGAAGAGCAGAACAAGCCCGTCGCGGTCGCCGTCCGCAACGCGTACAAGATTCCGACGGGCGACGATGCGTCCGGCGTCAGCACGGGGAAGATGGACGCGACCCTCGACTTCGTCGTCAGCAAGAACGTGAACAACGTCGTCGAGCTGGCCGGCTATGGCGGCGCCATCTTCCGCGGCACGCCGTCGGGCGCCACCGCCTCGAATGGCCTGCGATGGGGATTCGGCGCAGGCGTGCCGTCGACGGGTCCGCTTCGCTTCACGGGCGAGCTGTTCGGCGAAAAGCCCTTCGACGACACGCTCACGCTGTCATCGCCGATCAGCGGGGTCGACGGCAGTATCGCGGCGGGGACCTATCCGATCCGGACCCTGACCACCGCCAGCGTCGGCCTCACCTACCAGGCGCCGAACGGCTTCTTCGTCGGTGGCGGCGCCGGCTGGAATCTGCCGACCGAGAGCCGCGACGACTTCGGCAGTGAGGGCAGCACGTTCGGTGATTTCGTCGACTATCAGGTGCGCATCGGTTACCACCCGGGCGTCCATCGGTATGTGCCTCCGCCGCCGCCGCCCCCACCCCCGCCGCCGCCCCCGGCCAACCGGCCTCCGACCGTCCGGGCCGAATGCGACCCCTGCACGGTGCAGGTGGGCGGCACGTCGACGCTTACCGCGACCGCCCAGGATCCCGATGGCGACCAGCTGACGTACCGTTGGACGGCGCCCGCCGGCACGTTCCAGAGCGCAGGCAACGCCCAGACGACGTGGACGGCCCCGCAGCAGGCCGGCCCGGTGCCCGCCACAGTCACCGTGAGCGACGGCAAGGGCGGCACCGCCAGCGCCTCGGTCACGGTGCAGGTGGCCGCTCCGCCTCCCGTCGTGCAGCTGACCTTCGAGGACGTGTACTTCGACTTCGACCGTTCGACGCTCCGACCCGAAGCGCTCCGGCTCCTCGACGATGCGGTCCAGAAGCTGATGGCGAATCCGGGCCGGAACATCGTGATCGAGGGCCACACCTGCAACATCGGCACGGCCGAGTACAACCTCGCGCTTGGCGATCGGCGAGCCGCCAGCGTGCGCGACTATCTCGTGTCGCGCGGCGTTCCCGCCTCGCGGCTCACCACGCGCAGCTACGGCGAGGAAGCGCCGAAATACGACAACTCGCGAGAAGAGACGCGCCGGCTGAACCGCCGCGCCGCGCTCGTCGTGAGCGTGCAGTAGATCAAGGTTCCAAGGGTTCTGCGGGTTCTTACGGTGACGGCCGGGTGTCCAACAGGCGCCCGGCCGTTCGTGTCTGGAGCGACACGTGGTCATCAAGGCGTCGTCGGGCCGGCAGGTTGACGCGCTGATCACCGATCTCGGATCGGACGACGCGGCGGCCCGGGAGGCCGCCATCGCGAGGCTGACCGTCATCGGATCCCGCGCCGTCGACCGCCTCGTGCAGATCGCCGGATCCGACGCCGCGCCAGCCGCGCGCATCGGCGCATTCCACGCCCTCGACGCCATCGGCGATCCTCGCGCCGTCCCGCCGGCCCTGCGAGGCCTTCACGATGTGACCGCGGCGGTGGCCACGGCCGCCGTCGCAGCCCTGCGCGGCAGTCTCCGGGGCCCCCGGGGCCTCGAGATCCTCGACGCACTCGCCGGCGTCGCCCTTGACCGCGCGAGGCCGGGCGGCGTGCGCGTCGCCGCCGTCCGGGCGCTCGGCGACCTGCCGACCGTCACGCTGGCGCCCATCTGGAGCCAGCTGGGTGACGACCCGGATGCGGCGGTGCGACGCGAGGTATCTGCCGCCGCGAGCGGGCGCCCGGCGACGGCGCCGGCCGACGTGCTGGCGCTCGCGGCTCGAGGCGAGGTGCCGGAGACGCCCGAGACGCTTCGTGACGCGCTGACTCACGCTGGCGGGAGCGTGCCCCTTACGATGATTCACCTGATCATCGAACGGGTGCGCGACCGCGAGGCCACCGACCTCCAGCACCGGGCCGCATGGACCGTCGTTCGCGGCGCCGCCCACGCCATCCTGGCGGGCCATGGCAGCCGGCTGGGGGTCTACGACCTCAAGGAATCGCTCGAGCACGCCGACGCGCCCCTGCCCGTCGCGTTCCTTTCGGCGCTCGGCAGTCTCGGCGACGCCGCCTGTCTCGATGCGATCGCGTCGGCCTACGCCAGGGCGAACGCGGGAGCGCCCGAGCATCCGGACTGGTGGCGAAGCCACCTCGCCGATGCGTTCCGGACGATTGTCAAACGTGAGCGCCTCACTCGCCGTCACGCGGCGTTGAAGCGAATCGCCCGGCGCTGGCCGGGCCCCTTCGCCGAGCTCCTGGGCTGATCAGTACGCCTTCGCGAACCAGGCCTCTTCGGTGGCGGGCCGGTCGCCGCGAACGCACTGCGCGGACGGCCTGGCCGCCCCGAGCGGCATGTTGCGAATGGTGGCCTGCGTCTCGGCCTTGATCTGGGCTTCGCAGGAGGGGTCGCCGCACCACGGCGCGACGACGAAACCCGGGCGGCCTTCCATGGCCTGGCGGAAGGCATCGTAGGTCGAGACCCGCTGGGTATGCTCGTCGCAGAACGCCCGCGCCCGCGCCAGCAGGCTGGCCTGGATCTCGTCGAGCAGCTCACGCACGCGACCCGGCAGGCCGTCCATGGGGAGACTCTGCTTTTCGCGGGTGTCGCGGCGCGCGGCGAACACCGACGACTTTTCGATGTCCTTCGGGCCGATTTCGAGGCGCAAGGGAACGCCGCGCAACTCCCATTCGGAAAACTTCCAGCCGGGGCGCTCGTCGCGTTCGTCGAGGGTGACCCGCAGTCCGGCGGCCAGCAGCGCGCGCTGAATCTCCTGAGCCTTGGGCAGCACCGTTTCGCGCCAGTTGTCGCGGCCGATCGGCACGATCACGACCTGGTAGGGCGCGACTTCCGGCGGCAGCACCAGGCCGCTGTCGTCGCCGTGGGTCATGATCACGCCGCCGACGAGGCGCGTGGACACGCCCCAGGACGTGCCCCAGACGTGCTGCACGGACTTGTCGCGGGCCTGGAACGTGATGTCGAAGGCCTTCGCGAAGTTCTGGCCGAGGTTGTGCGACGTCCCCGCCTGCAGGGCACGGCCGTCGCCCATGAGCGCCTCGATCGAATAGGTCCGGAGCGCCCCGGCGAATTTCTCGCTCTCCGACTTCCGCCCCTTCACCACGGGCATCGCCAGCACCGACTCGCAGGTCTCCGCGTACAGATCGAGAATCCTCAGCGTCTCCTCTTCGGCCTCGGCGTCGGTCTCGTGAGCGGTATGGCCTTCCTGCCAGAGAAATTCGGTGGTACGGAGGAAGGGCCGCGTGACCTTCTCCCAGCGCACGACGTTCGCCCACTGGTTGATCAGGATGGGCAGATCGCGCCACGACTGCACCCACTTCGCGTACATGGTGCCGATGATCGCCTCGGAGGTCGGACGCACGAGCAGCTTCTCCTCGAGCTCTTCGCCGCCCCCGTGGGTCACATACGCCACCTGTGGCGCGAATCCTTCGACGTGCTCGGCCTCCTTCTTGAGGAGGCTTTCAGGAATGAACAGCGGGAAGTACGCGTTGACGTGGCCGGTGGCCTTGATGCGCGCGTCGAGCGCGCGCTGGATCAGCTCCCAGATGGCATAGCCGTACGGCCGGATGACCATGCAGCCCTTGACCGGCGAATAGTCGGCGAGCTCGGCGCGGCGCACGACATCGAGGTACCAGCGGGAGAAATCCTGGGATCGGGGGGTGATCTCGGTTACGAACGATTCGCCGTCGGGTTTTTTCGCCATCTCGATCTCGACTTCCTCGCTTCCCATGTCTGCGGGCCTCGATCGGCCCGGGTCGCGTCATTCTACCGGGTCGAGCGTGTCCGTCAGGTGGATCCGCCAGCGCTCGTCGTCCCGGCGTGGGAAGTCGGCGCGGAAGTGTCCGCCGCGACTCTCTTCCCGGCGCAGCGCCGCGCGGGCAATCAGGCCCGCCACGGTCAGCAGATTCAGATGCTGCCAGGCGTCGGCGCCGCGGTCGTGCTCCAGTTGGGCGCGCGCGTCGAGAAACGCGGAATCGAGCGCGGGAAGCGCCGCCTCCAGGCGATCCTTCGTCCGAAACAATCCGGCCGCCGTCCAGACGAGATCGCGAACCGCCGCGCGATTCATCGGCTGCGCGCCGATCACGACCGGCACGCGGACCGCGGCCCCGATGCGGTCGGCGCGGGGCGCGGCGGCGGCCTGCGGTCCGGGCATCGCTTCGCCGGCGCGTGCGCCGAAAACGAGGCCCTCGAGCAGCGAATTGCTGGCCAGCCGATTGGCGCCGTGAACGCCCGTGCACGCGACTTCGCCGGCGGCGTACAGGCCCGGGATCGAGGTCCGTCCGCGATCGTCGGTGTCCACGCCTCCCATCATGTAGTGGGCGGCCGGGCCGACGGGAATCGGATCGCGGGCCAGGTCGAGCCCGACGCGCCGGCACATCTCGGCGATGTTCGGGAACCGCCGGCGGACGAACAGGGCGTCGAGATGCGCCAGCGTGAGCGTGACGGGCCCGGGCGTGCGCGCCTGTTCGTGAACGATCGCACGCGCCACGACGTCGCGCGGCGCCAGGTCGCCCTCCGGATGGTAGCCCGCCATGAACGGCTCGCCCCGGCCGTTCAGGAGCTGCGCGCCCTCGCCGCGGAGCGCCTCGGAAATGAGAAAGCGCGGGACACCGGGCATGTTCAGCGCGGTCGGGTGGAATTGCACGAATTCCAGATCGGCGACGCGGGCGCCGGCGCGAAACGCGAGCGCGATCCCGTCGCCGGTGGCGACGGCGGGATTCGTCGTTTCGCGGAAGACCTGTCCCGCTCCTCCGGTGGCCAGCAGCGTGGCGCGGGCCACGATCCGCCGCCGCGTCCCCGCGCGGTCGAAATACCACGCTCCCGTCGCGCGGCCGCTCTCGATCGCCAGCTCGGTCACGGTGCCGTGATTGATGACCGTCACCGCGGCGAGCTCCGCGACGCGCTGCCACAGCACGCGGCCGATCTCGCGTCCGGTCGCGTCGCCGGCGTGCAGCACGCGTCGCACGGAATGCGCCGCCTCGCGGCCGAAGGCGAGGCGGCCCGCTTCGTCGCATTCGAAGCGCGTGCCCCAGTCCATCAGCTCCCGCACGTAGTGCGGCCCTTGCTCGACGAGCACGCGAACCGCGTGCTCGTCGCAGAGGCCGTCGCCGGCGCGAATCGTGTCGTCGGCGTGCCGCGCGGGGCTGTCGTCGTCGCCGAGCGCAGCCGCGATGCCCCCCTGCGCGTAGCCGGTGTTGCTTTCGCGGGCGTCAGCCTTGGTGAGCACGAGCACGCGCCCGGCGGCCGCCAGCGCGATCGCGGCCCGCAGGCCGGCGATACCGCCGCCGACGACGAGGAAGTCCGTGCTCAGGTCGGTCTGCAAGGTCGAGGTGTTATCCTAACACCCGCGTCTTCATGACTCCGGTCCGCATCGATGTCGCCACGGCCTCCCGCCGGTATCCGATCCTGCTGGCGGGGGGGGTGCTCGACGGCATAGGACGCCTCCTCGACGAGCTGAAGGTGCCCGGGCGGCGGTTCGTCGTGTCGAGCCCGCTGGTCTGGCGGCTCCATGGATCGCGCGTCGTCCGCGGGCTGGGCGCCGTCGAGCCCATCCTCGTGCCCGATGGCGAACGCTACAAGCAGCTCCCGACGGTCACCAGGATCTATGACGCGCTCGTCCGTGCGAACGCCGAACGATCGTCGACGATCGTCACGGTGGGGGGCGGCGTGATCACCGACATGGCCGGGTTTGCGGCGGCGACCTATCTGCGCGGCGTGCCCGTGGTCCACGTGCCGACGACCTTGCTCGCCCAGGTCGACGCCGCGATCGGCGGCAAGGTCGGCGTGAACCACCCGCTCGGCAAGAACCTCATCGGCGCGTTCCATCAGCCGCACGCGGTGGTCATCGATCCGCTGGTGCTCGCCACGCTGCCGCGGCGGGAGTTCCGGGCCGGACTCTACGAAGTCGTGAAGTACGGCATGACGTCGAGCCCGGCGCTGTTCACGCGCGTGGCGACGGCCAAGGACGCGATCTTCGGGCGCGACCCCGACGTGCTCGACGCGGTCATCGCCGCGTCGTGCCGTATCAAGGCCGACGTGGTGGCGGCCGACGAGCGCGAGTCCGGGCTGCGACGCATTCTGAACTTCGGCCACACTGCGGGCCACGCCCTCGAAGCGGTCACGAAGTACCGGCGGTATCGCCACGGCGAGGCCGTCGCGTACGGAATGCTCGTCGCCGCGGAGATCGCCGTGGTCAGGGGCGCACTCGCGCC
Source organism: uncultured Acidobacteriota bacterium (assembly GCA_963837345.1). GTDB lineage: Bacteria > Acidobacteriota > Vicinamibacteria > Vicinamibacterales > CAVVIG01 > CAWIMX01. Next base: position 101,980 of record CAWIMX010000002.1, on the reverse strand, counting down.
GGCCGACCGGCGGGCGCTCGGTGATCTCATCGCCAGCCTCGGACCGCTGCCCCCGGTGGCCGACGTGCCGGGCCGCGACGTGATCGAGGCCATGGCCCACGACAAGAAAGTGGTTGCCGGACGGCTGCACTTCGTGCTGCCCACGGCGATCGGCGCCACGACCATCGTGAACGACGTGACGCCGAAAGAGATCGCGGCCGCGCTCAAGCGGACCGGGTTCAAGAAGTGATCGCGTACTCCCGGAGCTTCGCCAGCAACGCCTTGTAGCTGAGTTGCAGGGCTTCGGCCGCGCGGCCCTTGTCGCCTTGCGCATCCTTGAGCGCCTGCTCGATCTTCCACTGTTCGAGCGCGGCCTGCGCGCGCCGCGACGCCTCCGCGAGCGTGCCCGACAGGTCCACCGCGGCCAGCGGGTGCGCGCCGGCGGCGCCGCCGGCCGACTCGGCCGGGGCGGCATCCACCGCGACCAGCTGCAGGTGGCGGGCGTGGATCGTCTCGCCCTCGGTCAGAATCACCGCCCGCTCGATGCAATTCTGAAGTTCGCGCACGTTGCCCGGCCACGGATACTGCACGAGCGCCTGCACGGCGGAGGGCGCGAGCGTGAACGACTTCTTGTTCAGGTCCTTGCAGAACCGGTCGACGAAGTGACGCGCCAGGAGCGGGATGTCGTCGGGCCGTTCGCGGAGCGCCGGCACGGTGATCGGGAAGACCGAGAGACGGAAGTACAGATCCTCGCGGAACTGCCGGGCCGCCACGGCCGCCTTCAGCTGCTTGTTGGTGGCGGCGACCACGCGCACGTCGACCTGCAGCGAGGCCGTGCCCCCGACCCGCTCGAAGCGTTTCAGTTCGAGGGCGCGCAGGATCTTGGCCTGCAGCGCGAGCGGGAGATCGCCAATCTCGTCGAGGAAGAGCGTCCCGCGATGGGCCAGCTCGAACTTGCCCGGCTTCCGGGCCGCCGCGCCGGTGAACGCGCCCTTCTCGTGCCCGAAGAGCTCGGTCTCGAGCAGCGTCTCCGGGATGGCCGCGCAGTTGATGGCCACGAACGGCCCGTCGGCGCGCCCGCTGAGCGCGTGCAGCGCCCGCGCGAAGAGCTCTTTGCCCGTGCCGCTCTCCCCTTCGATGAGCACGGTGGCATCGGTCGACGCCGCGCGATGGAGCGCCGCCGACATCTGTTTCAGCTTGGGATCCTCGCCGACGATCTGCGGCGCGCCCCGCCGCGCGGCCAGTTCTTCGCGAAGCAGCATGTTCTCGGTCGCCAGGCGCTGTTGCGCCAGGGCCCGCTCGACGAGCAGCAGCAGATGGTCGGGATCGACGGGCTTGGCGAGGAAGTCGAGCGCGCCGTCCTGCATGGCCGACACGGCGTCCTGAATGCTGCCGAACGCCGTCATCATGATGACCGGGAGGGCCGGATCGAAGTCCTTGGCCGCGCGCAGGACGCCAAGGCCGTCGCCCTCGGGCAGGCGCAGATCCGAGACGACCACCGCCGGCCGCGTCGATTGCAGCGCGCGCACCGCCTCCCGCTGGTCGCGGGCCTCGACGACAGCATGGCCCTGGCTCTCGAGCGCGTGCCGGAGCATCGCGCGCAGCGAGTCCTTGTCTTCGACGAGCAGGATAGGGAAGCCGGCGGACCGGCGGGTCGATACAGCCAATCAGTTCCGGAGCCAGCCGGACGGGACACCGGCCCGTCGGGCCTCTTCTTCGTAATCGGAAATATCCTGCTGATCGGTGGCGATGTCCTTGCGCAGACGATCGAGCTCGTCGAGCGAGCGCTGGCGATCCTGCGCAATCAGGTCCCGCTGGGCGGGATCGTCGCGCGCCGAGAAGTCGGCGGTGAGGCTGTCCACGCGGTTCTGCACCGACTGGAGGAGCACGCGATCGCGCTCGAGCTTGTCCTGCCGCGTCTTCATCCCGCTCGCCCACTCGGTCTGGGTCCGGGTGCTGCCGGGGGCAGGGGGAGCGGCGGTGTCGCCCGACGCACTCGCCTCGGCCGGCGCCGCCGGCTCGGTGCCGGCGTCGGTACCGGGTTCGGCATCAGCCGGCTGGTCGCCCGCGTCGGCCGCGGGCGCCGCGTCCGAGGCGCCCGGCGGCGGCGTGCTCGGCGGCGGTACCGGCTTCAAATCCTTTTCGGTGTAGACCTTGGACGGCTCGGCGATCTTCTTGCGGCGTTCGGCCTCCTGGCGGGCGACGTCCGCCAGCGACTGGGCGAAAGCCGGCGCGGCCGCGGCGCCCAGGAGCGACACGGTCACGAGAGCGGCAGGCCACGACAACTGGTAACGCATGGTTCCCCTGTCTGGTTCTCGGCTCGAACCGGATCGTACGATAGCCCCCCCGGGCAATCAAGGCTGCAGGCGGGCGAACGGGCGATAATCAGGGTCTGCGTATCCTGCACGCCATCCACGACTTCCTGCCCCGCCACCAGGCGGGCTCGGAGCTCTACGCCCTCGGGCTGTGCCACGAACTGGCCGTCCGCCACGACGTCACGATCGTCTGCGCCGACTTCGACGGCGGGCGGCCGCACGGCCACCTGGCCTGGCGGGTCTGCCAGGGGCTGGCGGTCGTCGAAATTGCCAACAACTGGGTGTGCGGCACGTTCGAGCACACCTACCGGTCCGCCGCTGATTGGCGCCCGACTCGAGCAGGTGCTCGAGATGGTGCAGCCCGACATTGTCCACGTCCACAACCTGCTGAACCTGTCGTTCGACCTGCCGGCCGCCGCCAGGGCCCGGGGGATCCCTGTCGTCGCCACGCTGCACGACTACACGCTGGTCTGTCCGTCGGGCGGCCAGCGCGTCCATCGGGCCGATGCACACGTCTGCACCGACATCGACACCGATCGCTGCGCCCGGTGTTTCGGCGAATCGCCGTTTGCCGCCCAGGCCTCGTTCGGCGCCCTCGCAAAGGCCACCGTCGCGCCGCTCCGTGTCCTCAGGGCCGCGCACGCCGCGGTGCGGAGCGCCCCGCGGCTCACCGGGCTTGCGGCCGCCCTCGTTCGTCGCGCGCAGCGGGTTCCAGCCACGCGGGAGGCCATCGAAGCCAGGCTGGCGGCGGCCCGGCGCGTGTTCGACCTGGTCGACGCGTTTGTGGCGCCGTCGGCTTCCATCGCACGCGAGTTCGAGAGGCTCGGCATCGCCTCCACGAAGTTGCGCGTGTCCGGCTATGGTCTGGAGCCGCTGACAACCGCCACCCTTCCGGAGAGCGCGCCTGAGGGCCCCCTTCGTATCGGATACGTCGGCACATTGGTCTGGCACAAGGGGGTGCACGTCCTGCTCGACGCGCTGGCCGGCATTCCGACGCGGTCTTATCTCCTGAAGATCTTCGGCAGCCCGAGCACCTTCCCCGACTACGTCTCGACGCTGAGGGCCGCAGCCGTCGGCCGTCCGGTCCACTGGATGGGCCCCTTCGATCGCCATGACGCGGGCCGGGTGTACGCCCAGCTCGATGTGCTGGTCGTTCCGTCGCTGTGGCTCGAGAATTCACCGTTCGTCGTGCGGGAGGCGCTGGCGGCCGGCGTGCCCGTCGTCGGCGCCGACATCGGAGGCATTCCCGAGCTCATCAGACACGACGTCGACGGGCTGCTCTACGACTCGGCATCCGCTCCGGCGCTCGCCGCCGCTCTCAACCGGCTCCTGGACGATCGGGCGCTGCTCGGACGTCTCAGAGAAGGAGCGCGCTCGCGGCCCAGATCGAAGTCGATCGCGGAAGACGCCGGCGAGTGGGAGGAGCTGTACGCGGCGGTGATCGGCCGCCGGCGTCCGGAGCTTGCGGCGCCATGATCGGCCGTCCGCTCGTGTCCGTCGTCGTGCCTACCCGGAATGGCGCGGGGACTCTTCCCGAGCTCCTGGATCGACTGGCCGCCCAGCAGACAGGCTTCCCGTTCGAAGTGATCGCCGTCGATTCGTCGTCGACCGACGGCACCTCCGACCTGCTCCGCGCCCGGGTGGACCAGCTCATCACCATTCCTGCCGGGTCGTTCAATCACGGCGCGACGCGCAACCTGGGCATCTCGCGCGCCGCCGGCGACTTCGTCGTCCTGCTCGTGCAGGACGCATGGCCGGCGTCGAGTTCCTGGCTGGCAACGCTCGCGTCTCCCCTCTTCACCGACGCGCGGCTGGCCGGGACGTTCGCCCGCCAGGTGCCCCGGCCCGAGGCGAGCGCCCTGACGCGTCACTACCTGGCGCAATGGGCGGCGACGCGGGACGCGCCCAGGCTGCTCGCGCTCGATCGCGGCGAGTTCGTGCGTCTTTCTCCGCTCGACCGCCTCGACCGCTGTACGTTCGACAACGTGTGCTCCTGCATCCGTCGTTCGGTCTGGCAGTCGCATCCGTTCCCATCGATGCCGATTGCCGAGGATCTCGGTTGGGCGAAGGACGTGCTCCTCGCCGGGCATATGCTCGCCTATGTGCCGGAAGCCGTTGTCGTTCATTCGCACGACCGGCCGGCTCGCTACGAGTTCCTGCGGACGTATCAGTTGCACCGACAGCTGAACGAGCTGTTCGAGGTGCACACGATACCGACGGCGCCGGCGCTCGCTCGCGCGGTCTTCTCGTCGCTGTCACTCCACGTGCGCTGCCGCCAGCAGGATCCGCGCGGCTCTTCGTGGTCGCGGGCCGCCGCCCTCGCCGTCGCGTGGCCCCTCGGCCAGTACCTCGGCGCGCGCGCCGCCGTCCGGCGTCGACCGTCTCGAATGGAGGCGGCGTAGTGCGGGTGCTGGTCGTGACTCACGGGTACCCGCCGGCCGCCTCGGGCGGGGCCGAGATCTATGCGCGCGCGCACGCGCGGGCATTGCGCGCGGCCGGCGACGATGTCGTCGTCCTCTCGCGTGCGCAGGATCCGACCCGGCCCGAGTTCGAGGTGCGATCGACCGAAGAAGATGGCGTGCGCGTGGTGTGGCTCAACAACACCTTCAGCGCCGTGCGGGCGTTCGCGGACACGTACCAGCACCCGACGATCGGGGCGCTGGCCGAACGGATCATCGACGAGGTCGAGCCCGACGTCGCGCACATCCATCACCTCACCGGCCTCTCGACATCGATCGTCCATGCGCTCGCCGCCCGGCGCATCCCGCGCATCGTGACGCTGCACGACTACTGGCTGATCTGTCATCGGGGCCAGCTCCTCGACGTCGACTATCGCGTGTGCGACGGCCCGGAAGCCTGCGATCCACCCGGATGCCGGAGCTGTCTGGGGACTGCCGCCGGTCTGCCGGCCGCGGCCTTCGTGGGGGCGGCCGCCCTGCGGCACGTCGATCGATGGGTGCCTGCCGGCGCCGGACGAGGTCTGCGTCGTGCGGCCAGCCGGCTGGCGTCAACTTTCGGCAACGACTGGCACGCGCAGCACCAGGCAGCCGCGCGCCTCGAGCACATGCGGGGCGTGACCGCGGCCGTCACGCGGTTTCTCGCGCCCTCTCGCTTCATTCGCGACCGCTTCGTTCGCTTCGGCGTCGCGCCCGAACGAATCACGTTCGCGCCCTACGGCTTCGACCGCACGCGGTACGCCGGCACGGCGCGGACGACGTCGCATCGGTTGCGCATCGGATTCCTGGGCACGCTGATGGTCTCGAAAGGACCGCACGTGCTGCTCGACGCGTTTGCCCGGCTGCGGTCAGGCGCGGCCTCGGTCGACCTCATCGGCCCGATCGCCGGCTACCATGGCGATGACCGCTACCGACAGCAGCTGGCCCCGCTCCTCGCCAGGGAGGGGGTCACGACGCACGGCGCAATCGCGCACGAGCGCGTGGCCGACATGCTCTCGGCAATCGACGTGCTGGCCGTGCCCTCCATCTGGCCGGAGAACAGCCCGCTCGTGGTCCAAGAGGCGTTCCTGGCCGGCGTGCCGGTCGTGGCGTCGCGAACGGGGGGCATTCCGGAGATCGTGAAGGACGGCACGAACGGGCTGCTGTTCGAGCCTGGGAACCCCGCGGATCTGGCTCGCGCTCTGACGCGCCTGATCGACGACCCCACGCTGCTGCAGCGACTGCGCGCCGGCCTCCCGGCCGTCCGGGACATCGCCGACGACGTCGCGACGGCCCGACGCGTCTACAGAGCATCGCGCGCGCGGGCTGCCGCGACGCGCGTCGCCGCCGTCGTACTCAACTACCGCACGCCGGACGACACGCATCTCGCGGTCACCTCGCTCCTGGCATCGCACGGCCGGCCCGACGAGGTCATCGTCGTCAACAATGAACCAGCCGACGTCGACCGGCTCGCCGCCAACCTGGATCGCCTTCGCGCCGAGGCCAACAATCGAGTGGCGCGCGTCGAAACACGCGCCAATCGCGGCTTTTCGGGCGGGATGAACGCGGGAATCCGGCGGGCGCTCGACGGGGGCGCGGCCTTCGTCTTGTTGGCCAACAGCGACGTCGTCGTCCCGCCCGACTGCATGACGCGGCTGGTGCGCGCGCTCGACGCCACCCCGGCCGCGGGCATTGCCGGACCGTTGGTTCTCGCGCGATCGAGCCCCGACCGCGTCCAGTCGCAGGGGCTGTCGTTCGGGCGCTCGAGCGGACGCCTGCGGGTGCGGCATGCCGGCGAGGCGGCCCAGAGCCGGCTGATGGGCGGCACCGAGGTCGTCGACGCCGTCGCCGGCTGTTTCATGCTCGTCCGGCGCGACGTGTTCGACGCCGCGGGCCTCTTCGACGAAGACTACTTCTTCGGGTTCGAGGATCTGGACTTCTGCCTGCGTGCGCGGCGCGCCGGCTTTGCGACGATCGTGGCCGCCGGCGCCGTCGTGTACCACGAAGGCGGCCGGTCGATCGGGGCGAACGCGCCCCTCGCGCTGTATTTCGGGGCGCGCAATCACCTGCTCCTGGCCCGACGCGCCGCTCCGCTGAGCGGGCGGCTGCCCTCGTGGCTGCGTGCCGGATCGATCGTCTCCCTCAACCTCGCCCACGCCCTGCGCGCGGGCGGCGGCACCCGGTTGGGGCGCGTCGGCGGCGTCCTCCGCGGCGTCCGCGACTACGCGATCGGGAAGTTCGGCCCCGGTCCGAGTGGCAGGGGCCCCGCTATCGGCGCGGTCGGTCCCGGAGATCGCGAAGCTCCGCGGACAGGATCGCCGTCTCTTCGGTGAGCCGCTCGATCTGCTGCCGCTGGCGGGACACGATGACCGAAAACCACAATGCGGCGCCGCAGCCGATCAGGACGAGCAGCACCACGGCGAGAAACGGAGGATGCTGGACGCCGAACCAGCGGGCCACCGAGCGGAGCGATCCGCGGCGCAGCGACAGGCCGAGCAGCACGAATGCCAGGACGATCCAGAGGAAGGAATATTCCTCAATCAGCTTTCGGCGGCGAACGAGCTCGAGCACCGCCAGGAGCAGCCCGACGCTGAAGACCAGCGCGACCATCTGAACGCGATCAGTCACCGGCAGGTTCCCGCACCGGCGACCGGAGAGGCACGATGATCATCGCCAGGGCGACGCGCGCGCCCGCAGCCGCCAGGCGTCCGACAGTGAGCGAGGTGCGGCCCGCGAGTCGCGATCGCGCCCGCACCGGCACCTCGAGAGACCTCAGGGCGTTGCGGCTGAGAAACAGCCGGAGCTCCGGTTCCGGGTAACCGGTGGGATGGTGCTCCGCCAGGAGCCGTACGGCCCGCGATCCCACCGCGTAGAAGCCTGACGTGGGATCGGTGATCTCCCGGCCGGTCAAGAGCGACAGACAGGCCGCCAGCGCCTGTTGCGCGACCGGGGCGGCCGGGGGCGACGAGCCGGCGCCTCCCGCGTAGCGCGATCCCAGCACCACGTCGGCGGCACCGGCGCGGATCGGCGCCAGCAGGCCGTCGATTTCGTCGGCGCCATGCTGCCCGTCGCCGTCCATCCGCACCACCGCGTCGTAGCGCAGCCGCGCCGCATAGCGCAGCCCTGCCCGAACGGCGCTGCCAATCCCGAGCCGCTCCGGGAACCGCATCCACTGCACGTCGAGATCCTCGAGCAGCAGCGCCGTCCCGTCGGTCGATCCATCGTCGACGACCAGGATGTCGAGATCGGGGCGGCACCGGCGCACGTCGGCGACGACGGCGGGAAGGTTGGCGGATTCGTTGTGGGCAGGTATGAGCGTGAGAATCCGCGACGTGCGTCCGGCCGGTCGGCCCGAGCGCGGATGGCCGTCCGGCGCGAGGGTGGCGACCGCGGGCCGAGGACGCATGCTGTGAGACGGCTTCGCCGGACGGCCGGCCAGGCGGCGCGCCGACCACACCACCATCGCGGCCACCCACGCCGCGTCGCGCGCCAGGTGAAGCGCGGGGAAGACGAGAGGCGTCCAGCTCCGAAAGCGCCGCGCGGCCCGGATGCCAGCCACCAGACGCTCCGCGACCAGTGCCGCCGCGAGCGCGGCCGCCATCCAGAGGAACGGCCGCGCCGGTGCGCCGAGGGAGCCGGCGGCGGCCGCCGCCGCGGCCGTGAGCAGCACGGTCATCGCCACGAGCGGATGCGCCATCATGACGGCGGGAGACACCGCATCCCCCGACACCCGGTGCGGATGCCGCGCCACCACGTCGAGCCGGCCGTACCCGAACCCGTACTGCTGGCGCAGATACCCGACGAATCCTTCCCGCCAGCGGTGCCGGCTCGTCGCCGTCCGGCAGAGCACAAGCCGGTAGCCCGCCTCCCGCAGGCGATAGCTCATGTCGTTGTCGTACCCGTAGCCGAGCGTCTCGTCGAAGCGTCCGGCGCATTCGAGCGCTTCCGCGCGATAGGCCGAATTGCCCGTGCAGACGTGATCGGTTTCACGCCCGACGATCCCGGCGTAGCGATCCTCGAGGTCGAAACCCATCGCTCGCGCGCACAACCCCGCGTCGCGATCCGTTTCGTAGTAACCCTGCGCGGCGCCGACTTCGGGATCGTCGAACGCCGCCAGGAGTTCGCGCATCCAGCCGGGCCGCAGAACGACATCCTGATCGACCTGGCAGATGATGGGAAACCGTGCAACGGCGAGGCCCTGGTTGAGTGCGGCCGCGGCACCGCGGCCGTCGCCGGCCACGATCACGAGCGGCCGCCGGCGGGCGATCGCCGTCAGGATCTCCGACGACCGATCGCCGCTGCGATCGTCGACGACGATCACTTCCATGGGTCGGCCGTCGGCCTGGGCGAAAATGGCCTCGATGGCCTCGGCGACACAGGCGGCGCCGTTGCGAACGGGCACGATGAAGCTCACGCCGGCCATCACGCGGGTGCCATTTCGCGATAGACGTCTTCGAGCTGCGCACACACCGCGTCGGCGCCGTACCGCGATCGGATGCGCGCCTGCGCCGACGCCACTGACGCGCGCCAGGTCTCCGGATCGGCCAGCACCGTGTCGATCGCCTGCCTCAGCGCGTCGACGTCTCCCGGGGGCACGACGTCTCCCCCTCCGGTCGCCCGCACCACCTCACCGCATCCCGAGTCGCTTCCGACGACCACCGGCGTGCCGGCGAGCAGCGCCTCGAGGGCGACCAGGCCGAAGATCTCGTGCTCCGAGGGATACACGACCACGTCGGCATCGGCCAGCGCTTCGAGGCGGGCGTGGCCAGGCACCAGGCCGGTGAACGTGACGCGGCGTCCGAGGCCGAGCGACCGCACCAGGGCGCGCGTCGCCGCGCCGGCGCCCATGTCGTTGCCGACAATGGCCAGATGCGCGTCGGCCCGGCGCAACCCGCCGAACGCGCGCACGACCACGTCGAGCCGCTTGCGCGGCGTCAGCTTGCCGAGATAGAGGACGAGCGGCCGTGACGCGACGCCGAGGCGCAGGCGGAACGCTCCGCGCGCGACCGGTGATTGAAACTCGTCGAGATCCATGGGGTTCGGTACCAGGCGGACCGCGGCAGCGTGAACACCGAGCGCCGCCAACTGCCGGCATTCGGCATTCGAGACCGCCAGCACCCGCGTGGCGCGATCAAGCACTCGCCGTCCGGCGACGATGTCGAACGCGTGCTTGGCCAGGCGCCGCCGCTCGATGGCGGGCGCCGTGCCATTGGGCGCGAGCACATAAGGCACGCCGGCTCGACCCAGATGATACGCGGCAATCGCCCCGGGCACGTTCCGGCAGGCATGCAGATGCGCCACGTCGAACGTCCCGGCCGTGCCGCGCAGGTGCGCGCTCAGTCCGCGAGGGAGAAAAAGCTGCAAATGATAGGCCAGACGATTCGACAGATTCGGGAACACCCGCAGCTCGACGCCGTCCGCCAGCCGTGGGCCGCGCCCTGCCGGCAGTCGCCTGACGTCGTCGCAGGCATCGGTCGTGCACACGGTGACATAATGGCCGCGGCGCGCGAGTCCGCGGGCGAGGCTCTGCACCACCCGCGGGATGCCGCCGTACGCCCAGGCATCGCCGCAGTACGGCGTCACATGGAGGATTCGCACCGCTGCCCGTACAATAACAGTCCTGTAACCGGCGAAGACTGAACCGTCATACATTACAACGGCCCTTCGGCCTCATGCCTGCCGCTCATCGTGCGTCCGTCTTCTGCGCTGTCGCCGCGCTCCTGGCGGGCCTCGTGTACGCGAACGCCCTGCACAATCCGTTCGTCTACGACGACTACCACACCGTCGTCGCGAACACGTCGCTCCAGCGCGTCGGCGATCTGCGCGCGATCGTGCTGCACGACGTCACGCGCCCGCTCGTCAACTTCTCCTACGCGGTCGATCGGACGCTCTGGGGCGCGGAGCCGACCGGCTTTCACGTCACCAGCGTCCTCCTCCACGCCCTGAACGTCGTCCTGCTCTTCCAACTCGCGCGCCGGCTGGCGCCCGAGCCCGACGCGCTGGTCGCCGGCTTCGCGGCGGCAGCGATCTTCGCAGTTCACCCGCTGATGACCGAAGCGGTCGGCTACATCAGCGGGCGGTCGGAGCTTCTGGGGTCGGCGTTCCTGCTGACGGGTCTGCTGTGCGCGTGGCGCTGGATGGGCGGCGGACGTGCTGGCTGGGCGATCGCGACCGCGGCGATGTGGGTGCTGGCGCTGGCCTCGAAAGAGACGGCGGCCATGTTTCCGTTTGCGCTGGTGGTCTGCGACTGGCTGATGGGCGCCGGAACGCGCGAGGACAGGCGCCGTCGCACGATGACGCTGTACGCGCCGATGATCCTGACGGCGCTTGTTGCCGGCGTGGGACGGCTGGTCATTCTGCGCGCCGAATATCCCGGCCGTGTCGCGGTGCACTGGAGCTATGCGCTGGTGGAGCTCGACGTGCTGCGTCGCTACCTGTGGCTGCTCGTGAACCCCTCGCACCAGACGCTCTTCCACGAAGTGGCGCCGGTCGCCCTCGTCAGCCTGCGCGCGCTCGCGGCGCTCGGCACGGCCGCCGCGCTCGGCGCCGCGGCCGTGGCGCTTCGCACGCGCGCTCCCGCCGCGAGCTTCGGCCTCGTGTGGTTCGTGCTGATGCTGGCGCCGTCGGCGACGCTCGCGCTCTTCGACCAGGGCGAGCCGATGGCGGAGCACCGCGTGTACATCGCGAGCACGGGACTGCTGCTGGCCGGCGGCGTGGGCATCGGCCGGCTTGGAGCCTGGCTCGAGCGCGCGCGCCCGCGGCTCGGGCACGTCGGCGCCGTCACGTTGGGCCTGGTGCTGCTGTCGCTGATGGTCGAAACGGTGGTCCGCAACGCGGTGTGGTCCAGCCCGATCCTGCTGTGGCAGGAATCGGTGGATCTCGCGCCCCAGCACTACCGGCCGCGCCTGCTGCTCGGCGAGGCGCTGGAAGATGCCGGTCGACGCGAGGAAGCCGCCGAACAGTTCCGCACGGCGATCCGGCTGCGGCCGACCGACGTCACGGGCTATCTCAAGCTGGGGCTCTGCCTGGTCGATCTGGGGCGCATCGACGACGCGAAAGAGATTCTGCATGAGGCGCTCGACGTCGACCCGGACAGCGAGCCGGCCCGACGATCGCTCACGCTGCTCGCCGGAGTCGAAACCGCTCGATGAGGATTCCGGCCGGCCTCGTCTGGACGCTCGTTCGCACGGACTTCAAGGCGCGATATCACGGCACGTTGGGCGGCTTCGTGTGGGCGCTGCTGAAGCCGGTGAGCATGTTCGTGGTGCTCATGGGCGTTTTCTCCTTTCTCTTTGCGTCGAATCCCACCTACAAACTCGACCTCATCGTCGGGCTGTTTCTGTGGGAGTTCTTCGCCGAAGGCACCAAGAGCGGCCTGACATCGCTGTACGCTCGCGGCTTTCTGCTGACCAAGGCGCGCGTCTCGCCGTGGATTCTGGTGGTCACGTCGATCTCGAACGCCGTCGTCACGCTGGCGGTGTTCTCGCTGGTCATGCTCGTGTTCCTGACCATCGAGGGGCATCCTCCCACTGCCGAAGCCGTTGCGGCCTACGGCGCGTACTGCGCGGCGCTCGGCGCGATGGTGATTGGCTTCTCGCTCGCCTCGAGCGCGCTGTTCCTCCGCTACCGCGATCTGAACCAGGTGTGGGAGGTGGTGCTCCAGGCGGGCTTCTTTCTCGCGCCGATCATCTACCCGTTCGACATTCTGCCCGAGCGCTTTCATTTCTATCTCTACCTCTGGCCGCCCACTCCGGTGATTTCGTTTTCCCGGATGGCGCTCGTCGCCGGCGTCATGCCGACCACGCGGGGGCACACATACCTGGCGCTCGACGCGGCCATCTGCCTCGCCGCCGGGCTGATCATTTTCAAGAGGCTCAGCCCCCGAGCCGCCGAGTATCTCTGAACCTCATGGCCGTCATCGAAGTCGCGGGCGTGTCGAAGGCGTTCTGGATTCCCAGCGTCCGGCGGGAGACCATCCGGGAGCACCTGCTCGGCCTCTTCAAGCCCAGAGCGTTCCAGCGGCTGCAGGTGCTCGACGACGTGAACGTCGAGGTTCGCGCCGGCGACGCGCTCGGCATCATGGGGCGCAACGGGAGCGGGAAGAGCACGCTCCTCAAGATCATGTGCGGCGTCTATCTTCCCGACCAGGGGCGTGTGGAGACGCGTGCCGCCGTGACGCCGGTGCTCGAACTGGGCGTCGGGTGGAACCCCGAGCTCGACGCCATCGACAACGTGATGCTCATCGGCACCGTCATGGGGCTCACACTCGGAGAAATCCGCCGCAGCCTCGACGAGATCCTCGCCTTCGCGGAGCTCGAACGCTTCGCCAATATGAAATTGAAGCACTATTCGAGCGGCATGTCGGAACGTCTGGGCTATGCCATCGCGTTCAAGGCCGTCCGCGAGGTGCTCATTCTCGACGAAATCTTCGCGGTCGGCGACGCCGGCTTCAAGGCGCGTTGCGAGGAGCGGTACCGCGAGCTGCGCGCCGCCGGCCACACCGTGGTCATCGTGTCCCACGATCCGCGCATCGTGGCCACGTTCTGCGACCGCGCGGTGCTGCTGGACGGCGGGCGTATCGTGTCGGAAGGGGCCGCTGCCGACGTCGCGAGGGAGTACGTCTCGACGCTGGCGCCCGCGTCGAGCTGAGCCGCCGTGGCTGGATCGCACAATCACCGAATCGCGCCGGGGCTCCGGGGATGGCTCGAAAGCCCGCGTGTCGGCGATCCGTTGTCCGAGGGCATCACGGTCTCGGGCTGGGCCTTTGCCGAAGACGCGCCCATTGTCGAGGTCTGGGCTGTCCTGGCCGGCGGCTCTCATCCGCTCCAGTCCGGTGTGCGGCGCGACGACGTGGCCGCCGTGTACGCCCGGCCGCGTCATGCGCGCAACTGCGGCTTCTGCGGCCGCCTCGAAGTGGGAGCGGACGCCGCCGCCCGGACGACGCTCGAAATCTGGGGCCGAACGGCGGATGGGCGCACGGTACGGTTGTTCTCGCGGCGACGTGCCCGTCCCTCGCCGGTGCGACGACTTGCCCGGCGCTGGCTGAGCGCCGGCCGTCGCGGCTGGCGGAGCTGGCGCGATCCAGACGCGGACAACCCGGAGGCTCTGGCGGCACGGGCACGCGCAGAGGCCTCCCGGGCTGCCCTGGATCACTTCCTCGCCTCCAGGCGCCGGCTCGGCTTCCGGGTGCACGCCTCTCCCCTCGTGTCCGCGATCGTCGTCGTCTGGAACCGCGCCGACCTGCTTCTGGGGTGCCTCCAGGCGCTCCAGGCGCAAGTCGACGTCGACACCGAGATCGTGATCGTCGACAACGCCTCGACCGACCGGACGCCTGCGCTTCTCGAGCGGATCGACGGCGCGCGCCTCGTCCGGAACCGGACGAACGTCGGCTTCACGCTGGGCGCCAACCTCGGCGCCCGCGCGGCCCGCGGCGAGTACCTCCTCTTCGTCAACAGCGATGCGGAGCCCGCGCCGACGGCCGCCCGCCACCTCGTCCAATCCGCGCGCCCGGCGGGCGTCGGGGCCGTCGGCGGCAAGCTCGTGTTTCCCGATGGCCGCCTCCAGGAGGCCGGCAGCATCATCTGGTCCGATGGCTCGTGTGAAGGATACGGGCGCGGCGACGACCCCGATGCGCCCCCCTTCAACTTCGAGCGTCCGGTGGACTTCTGTTCCGCCGCCCTGCTCATCACCCGCCGCGCGGTGTTCGAGCGCGTGAGGGGCTTCGACGAGCGCTATCGCCCGGGGTACTACGAGGACGCGGACTACTGCGTGCGCCTGTGGTCGCAAGGCCTGTCAATCCTGTACCAGCCGATGGCAGTCGCCCTGCACCACGAGTTCGGAAGCGCGTTGTCCTCGCGGGAGCCGATCAGGGCGCAGCGATCGCGGCATGCATTGTTCGCCTCCTGCCACGCCTCGTGGCTGGCGTCGCAGCCTGCCAGAGACGACGCGTCCGTCTGGACGGCGCGTTCGCACCCATACACAGGTCCGGTGGCCCTCATAGTCGACGACGCGCCGCCGGATCCCCGACAGGGCGCAGGGTTCCCACGAGCGGCGGCGCTCCTGCGCGCCCTCATCGACTTTGGGTATCAGATCACGATCTATGCGACCGGCGCTCCACGTCCAGGGAGCCCGAATGCGCTCTTCCCAGGGGTCGAAGTCGTGGCCGACGGGCCGGCGGGGCTCGGCGCGTTCCTGCGATCGCGTCTGTCGCGACGAGCCGCGATGCCGCTCGTGATCGTGAGTCGTCCCCACAACATGCGCTACGTCAAGGCGGCAGTCGGCGACGACCTCGCGCGCCTCGAGGCGCGATGGGTGTACGACGCCGAAGCCATCTACGCGCACCGGGAGATCGGGCGGCGGCGCCTCGCGGGCGAGCCGTGCACCGACGAAGAAGTCGCCGGCCTGGTCGACGAAGAGCTTCAGCTCGCGCGCGGGGCGGCCACGATTCTCGCCGTGAACGATGCGGATCGAAAAGCCTTTGCGGCGTCGGGACGGGCGGAGGCGATTGTGGTCGGACACGCCGTCGAGGGCAGCCCGACGCTGACTCCGCCAGAACGGCGTCGGTCGATCCTCTTCGTCGGGAGCTTCAGCGGCGACTCGCCGAACGTGGATGCGGCACTGTTTCTGTGCCAGCGGATCCGGCCGGCGCTCGGCGGAACTTCTGCGGCGACGGCCCCAATCGTCGTGGCTGGCGCCGCCATCCCCGGACATCTCCCGTCGCTCGGCGGCGACGGAGTGTCGTGGCATAGCGACGTCGCCGACCTGGTGCCGTACTACGAGCAGGCGCGTGTCTTCGTCGCGCCCACCCGCTATTCGGCCGGCATTCCGTTGAAGATTCTCGAGGCCGCGGCCCAAGGCGTCCCGATCGTGTCCACGCCGCTCGTGGCCGCTCAGCTCGGCTGGACGCCGGGATGCGACCTGCTGACGGCGACGAGCCCCGGCGAGTTCGCCGACGCGATCGATCGGCTGTTCCGCGAACCTGATCTCTGGCGGCGGCTGCGGGAAGCCTCGCTCGCCCGCGTCGCGCGAGAGCACAGCCCTGAGGTGTTTCGGGCCGCGCTCGTCAGGGCACTCGCAACAGCGGATCCAGCCGGGCGCGCAGCTCCAGCGGACCGGCCGGCCCGGGCTCCAGCCGGGGCAGCAGGAGCCGATTCGATCCGGCCCGGACGACGCCCTCCTGCACGGTGACGGCAGCCCGGTAGCCGGCCGCGTCGACAATTCGCACGAGGTCCGCGTCAAACTCGCCGTACGGATAGGAGAAGAAGTGCACCTCCCGTCCGAGCGCGCGTTCGAGCGCGTCCTTGTCGTCGACGACCTCCCGGCGCTTCGTGGCGGCCGGCTGCGTCGTCAAGGCCAGATGATGCGTGGTGTGCGCCCCGACGGTCTGCCCCGGTCTCGCCGCCAGCTCTCGGATCTCGACGCTCGTCAGTACGCGATGGGTGCGTCGCACGTTCCACGAGCGCCCGCTCCACGCGACGATATCGTTCACGACCGCGGCACGCGCCGCGCCGTCGAGCGGCCACATGAACCGGTGAATCGACTCGAGCGCGCGCGCCCGGTCGACCCGGGTGAGGGTTCGCTCTTCGAGCTTCGCGCCCTGATGTTCGAGCGACAGCACCGACGGCAGATCGAGGGCTGACAGCAGCATGCCCTCGAGGACGTCCCAGTCGCGCTCGTGCTCTTCGTCGATCCGATCGGAATTGAGGAAGAACGTCGCCGGAATGGCCAGATCTGCGAGAATCGGCGACGCGTCCGTCAGCGCGTCCAGATATCCGTCGTCGAGCGTGACGACGACGGCTCGTTCCGGAATGCAGCCGCTGGCGGCGCCCTGGACGAGCTCGGGGAGCCCCATGGGCGTGAAACCGTCTCGCAGCATTGCCATGTGGGCGCGAAAGACGTCCGGAGGCGTGCAGAGACGGTGCGTGTCGGGACTTCGCGCCGCAATGCGATGGTAGGCCAGGATGGCGGCCACGCCCGTTCGAGGCGCACGCGTCGGCCGCGAGAGCGCCGAGTGGCGCGGGGCCGTTCTCGCGTCCGGCTTGACGGCCCGAACCGTGACAACCAGGGGAAACGACGGATCCTGGCAGTCGAGCTCTTCCCTCCGGAGCTCCTCCACCGAGAGGCCGTACAGGAACGCGGCGCACGTCATCACGTTGCCGCGCGTGTCGACTTCGAATCGATCGAGCGGAAACGCGCCGGCGCACAGCCTCCGCGCCGAGGCTTCGGTGAAGCGCCAGAAGTCGCCATCGCGCTCGGCCCGGTCGTCGACGCGGATGACGCTCGGGGCCGTGATCAGCAGGACTCCGCCAGGCCGCAGGATGCGCCGGCACTCGCCGAGAACGGCCTCCACATCGTCGACGAGGTGCACCGTCTGCGTGAGCACGATGCAGTCGTACGTGTCCGACGCGATGGCGTCGGCCTTTCGCAGATCCGCGATCACATCCGCGCGGTCGTTGGCGGCATTGCGATCGAGGACGTCGACACGCTCGACCGCGGCGCCACCGAACCGCGAGGCGTAGAGAGGCTCCTCGATTTCGAGCACCCGCCCCCGGATGTCGGCTCGATGTGCCTCGAGAAACGCTTCGATGTAGTACCGATCGATCGGCGTCCCGCGATCGCGACCCCAGTGGGCGCTCAGCGGACGCGTCCGGCGCAGGTCGCCCATCTCCACCCGGCCCATTCCGCGGGCGGCAAGCTGACGGCCGATTCCGGCAAGCTCGCGCTGAATGGCGGCCCGCTCGCTTTCGAGGGACGCCGCGCGCGATTCCAGCGACTCCCGATAGCGGCGCTGTTCGAGCAGGAACGCGTCCTTGGCGACGATCAGATCGAGGCCGTGCCGCTCGACCGCCGGGCGATGTTTCGCATAGAAGTGAGCCATGCGGGCTCGAAAGACCTCAGGGCGTATCGACCGTCGATAGCCGGAATCGGCGCGAATCCGATAGTTGAGAAAGGGCTCGTCGAGCACGACGCCGTGGAACCCCTGCTCCAGCGCCGTGGCCCAGAAATCGAGCAGCTCGTAGCTGGGCAGCTCTTCATCGAAGCCCCCAACGTCCTCCCACAGCCGCCGCCGGATCATGGTGGACGCATGCGGCACGCCGCCCGTCGAGATGGCGTCGACGAAGGTCGGCGCAGACGGCTTCCACGTGTAGCTGGCCCGGCCGAACGCCCGCAGGGCGGACGTCACGAAGGCGAGGTCCGGATCGGCGTCCAGCCGGGCGGCGGCCGCCGCGAAGTACCCCGGCTCCAGCGCGTCGTCGGCATCCAGCCACACGAGGTACTCGGCGGCGCTCAGTCGGGCACCGAGATTGCGCGCGGCGCCGACGCCCCGCCCCCCCGCCTGGGCCAGGCAGGTCCCGTCGCGTTCGATCCGCGCAAGCAACTGGCGCGTGTACACGTCCACCGAGCCATCGTCGACGACGAGGATCTCCGACGCCGGACGTGTCTGCCCTTCAACGCTGTCGAGCGCATCAGGAAGGGTTCGACCGAGATCTCGGCACGTGATGATCGCCGCGATGCGCCCGGATGTCACTCGGGCAATCTCCGCCGCAGCCACCACCCGTAGATCGCTCTCAGTGGAGCCGTCACCCGCCAACTCATCGAGGCTCGGAGCGCCGCTCGGTCCGCGACGGCGTCCCGGAGCGCGCGTTCGAGCTGAATGGCCTGCTCCGGTCCCGGCGGCGCCGATTCCGCCAGTCGGATACGAAGCGCCGCAAGCTCCTCCCGTTGTTCCGCGACCATGGGTTCGAGATCGGTCCCGAGATAGCGTTCGAGCTCGTCGTTTCGTCTGAGCAGGGCGGCGGTCTCGTCATCCTGGCGCAGCAGAACATCGACGAGATGAGCTCGATAGCTGGCACGGTGCTTCTCGACGCGGTACTTCGTGAGCGGCAGGTGGTCCGGCCCGTGCCAGCACGCCGTGCTCATCGAGCCGTGACGACGTCGATAGTTGAACAGGACTTCGGGCAGGATACGACCGCGATAGCCTTGTTCCACGAGCCTCAGCCAGAGGTCCCAGTCCTCGTCGCCCTGAGCCGGCATGGCCGTGTCGTAGCCACCCACCGCGAGCACGGCATCGCGGCGCACCAGGGCCGCTGTGAGCACGGTATCCTCGGCGAGGAGCGCCGGCAGATCGCAGCGCTCCGGCTTCCATTCCCAGTCTTCGGCGCCGAACGCGCGAAGCCAGCACGACACGAACGCGACCTCGGGTTCCTCCTCCAGGACGCGAATCGCCTTGTCGAGGAAGCGCGGCTCGAGGCGGTCGTCGGCGTCGAGCGCGCACAGGTACGCGCCGGTGGCCGCCGAGATGCCGGCGTTTCTCGCCCGGGCGAGGCCGGCGTGCTCGAGGCGCAGGACGCGGGTGCGCGGACGCTGGTAGGCCGAGAGCAGCCGCACCGTCTGCGGATCCGTCGAACCGTCGTCGACGACGATGATTTCGACGTCGTCGACGGCCTGCGCGAGGACGCTTTCGACGGCCTCGTCGAGGTAGGAGCCGAGGTTGAAGCACGGGATCACGACCGAGACCCTCACTTGCCCCCCAGGAGCCGATAGACTGCGCGGGCCGGCGCGGTCCAGCGCCAGCTCAAAGATTGCTGCAGCGCCGTCACGCGGCGTCCGGCGTCGGCATTGGCGAGTCTCAGACGCTCGATTTCTGCGACGCCGGTGTCCACGGACGCCCGAAGCCTGGCGGCTTCGGCTCGAGTCGCCTCGGCATGCTCCGTATTCTCCCGGTGGCTACGCTCGAGCGCGTCCTTCAGGGCCGTCACCTCTTCGAGCTTGCGGCGCCACTCGGCGGCGGTGTGCTGCAACTCCGAGCGTACGGCGGCCAGCTCGGTTCGAACGGTCTGGAGCTCCGACTCCAGCGCCTCGACGTCCCGATTGCGCACGGCCAGCGTGAGCCTCACGGCGTCCGGGTCGTATGCCGCCAGCGTGGCGCGATCGCGGATGAACGACTCACCCTTCCCCGCGGACGCATACTGCACGTGCCAGCCGCGGTCCCGTTCGCGTCCGAGGAACCTCGCCTGACGCTCGCGAAACACCTTCCGCTCGCCGTGGGCCTGACCGCGAATGGGGTAGTGACGAACAATGAACCGCAGCGGAAACACGCGTCGTCCCGCGAACCTCGCGTCGTGGCCACCGCTCGACGCCAGATCGACGTCTGGCGCTTTCTTCCAGCACCGGATCTGCACGCGATCGTGACGCGCGCCTTCGGAACAGTAGGGAAACGCCCTTCGCACGTCGTCGCCGGGCTGAAAGGCGTCGTCAACCGGCCAGAAGTCGAAGCTCGCGAAGTCGATGGCGTTGTAGCCGAGCGCGTCGACGCGGGCCATGGCGTCGCGCAGAGGCACGCCGGCCCAGGGCTCTCGCGAATCTCGTCGGCGTCGTGATGAATGAACCAGTCCGCGTCGAGGGTTCTGGCGAGATCGGCCTTGCGCCGCAGGATCCGCTCCCATTCGAAGCGGCCCGGTTCCCGGTCCGTGAAGGTCTCGCCGAGGCGTTCGATGGCGATGAGCCCGTGCCCGAGGAAGGGCTCCACGGCCGCCCGCGTTCCGTCGGTCGAGTCGTCGTCCAAGAGATAGACGGCTACGCCCTGATCGATGAGATCGCCGACGATCTGCCTGATGATGTCGGCTTCGTTGTACGCCGCGAGAATCGCCACGACCCGGAACTCGGACGCCAGGCTCACGACTCCGGATTCTACGGCAAAAGCATGCGCGCCCAGGCGCGCGCATCACCACTCGATCGTCAGTACCGCTTCCAGCTGAACGTGCCCAGCATCGGCTGGCCCGTCACGTAGAACTCGCCCGAGAGGCTGCGGTCGTAGTGGATGCTCGCGTTGCCCCCGTTGGTCACGGTATGCGCCAGGATCGACCCGTAGAAGTCCTGCGTGCCCTTGAGCTGGAAATCGGCATTGGGCGCGTAGATCATCGCGGCCGACTGGGCATTGCCGCCATTCATGTTCAGGGTCTGGTGGCCGCCGTACACGATCTGGAGGGCCGACGCATCGTACTTGGCCTGTGACACCGTCGAGTTCTGCTTCCACGACAGCGTGTCGAGGTCGAGCGCGACAGGCATCTCGCTGCCGTCGGCGTTCAAGCCCGCAACCTTCAGCACCACCGCCTCGTTGCCGGCCCCGGACAGATTGGCATCGACCTCGAAATTCCCCGAGCCGGTGAGGCTGTTGATATTCACGTTCTGCCCGGGGCTGTGGCCGACCATCTTGAGCGTGAACCCGCCCGCGACGACCACGCTGGGCATCGTGACGTCCGACCCGTGGCCGTCGACCGTAATCGTGGAGCCGCTGACGGCGCAGTTCGTGCCGAGCGTCAGCCCGAGCGAGCTGCACGCCGTGGCCGGGGTGCCCAAAAGCGCCCCGTTGATCGTCACCGAGGTCGTGGGCGGCGTGGTCGAGAAGACAGGCGGCGGAAACGACACGACGGTGGGCAGCTGGATGATGCTGCCGCTCACGTCCGCGTGACCGGTCTCGGTGAGCGCCACCACCGCGCCGTCCTCGCAGGTGCCGACACCTGTTCGCGGCGAGTAGAGATTCCCCTGCACGTCGACGCTGCCCTGAATCTCGAGGTTGCCGTTCGTGCCCACGTCCCCGCCGCTCGACTGCGTGGTCGTCGCCGGTGTGCCGGCGCTCGAGTCGTAGCTGTTGATCGTGACGTTGCCGTGAAAGTACATCGCGCCGCAGGTGTCGGCGGTCGCGAATGCCGCGTAAGTGTTGGCGGCCACGCGGGGCTGCTCCACGAGCGCGACGACCTCGACGCTGGCTTCCCGCGATCCCGAAAGGCGGCCGATCCCGGTGATTTCCCATGTCTGGATCACGCTCGCCGTGCCGCCGTAGCCGGCGAATTGCTGCATCGACAGGAGCTTCGCGTAGGCGGAGTATTCGATGTTGGTGTTGTCGGCCGTGAGCGTGCCATGCGCGGCGGCGTTGAAGGCGTCCTGCACCGCCGACACGGGGTAGTTCGGAGCCTGATCGTCGTCAGCAGACAGGAACACGGGGTTCCCGCCGTACAGCACCGGCGAACCGGTGCGGACGTAACTCGCCAGATCGTCGGTGGCGCCTGGCGATGGAATCACGTACGAGCCGCCAATCAGGAAGTTGGCCGCCTTCTGGATGGCCGCTTCGCCCGCGTACCGCGCCTGCGACATCATCCGGTAGTTCATCGTCGCATAGGTTTCCGTCTGCGAGAGGAACATGAGCGAGGCGCCGACGACCGACACGGCCAGCATCAGAAAGAGCGCCACGATCAGGGCCACGCCGCGTTCGCTGTGCGTGCGCATACGGTTACTCACTTCAGGAATCGGCCAACAGGGCCGTCACGGTTGCCGGCGTCGACTGGATACGATCGGTGTAGCCCATGCCCACGAGCATCCAGGCATACAGGACGTTGCGGGGCGACACGTTCAAGAGCGCCTTGGTTTCGGTCTGGTGCTGGCGTGTCACGGGATCGATCTGTTCGGTCTCGACCGACAGGGTGATCGCGACGTCGAGCACGAAGGTGAACGAGGTGCCCTGCACGACGATCGGGTCGGTCTGCTGGTACTCGAAGCAGTCCGCGTCGGATGGATTCTCGACGAGGTTGTTGAGCAGCACCTGGGAATCGGTCGGCGCCAGCTTCGCGCCCGCGTCGAACGCCATCACGTTGCGGTAGAGCTTGTGGTTGTCGGTGTCGCAGACGTACTCGACGTACACCATGTTGCCGTCGCCGTTGATGTCGCCGTACATCTTCAGGATCTTGCCCGTCGACCCGTTCACGATCCCGTTCTTGGGAACGATGCCGGTCGCAAAGCTGCCGAGCGGCTTCAGCTCCACCACGTCGCCGCCGTTGTGATGATTCGAGAAGCAGGCCTGAATCCTCGAGGTCCCGACGTCAATCGACGCGACCTTCACCGTTTCCTGTGTGTCGCCATCCATCGTGGTCAGCAGCTCATGCACTGGCGGGGTGGTCGAGGCAAACAAGCCGGCCACGGAGCTCACCGTCACGAGCGATGCGTTCTGGGTCGGAAACTCGGGATCGCAGGGACCGATCGGGTCCACCGTGTCGGTCAGCATGATCGGCTCGGGCACGGAGATCCGGCCGGCCTGCCCGACTTCCTGCTGCATGAGCTCGGTCGCGCCCCGGATCCCGCTGTGCATTTCGGTGCGGTTCCAGATTGTGGTCTGGGCCTTCGTCAGATCGAGCAAGGCGGTCGTGGCGATGCTCGTCACTGCCAGGAGCACCCCCATCGCCACCAGCAACTCGATGAGCGAGAACCCGCCGTCGGACCGTATGGTCTGCGCACGCATGGCTAGAACTGCGCCGCCTTCAGGGCGACGACCGTGGACTTCGGCTTGAGCGCGTTGCCCACCGCCGCTTTCACTGTCGCCGTCACCGTGATCTCCTTGATGCCGGTCGCCGGACTGGAGACCGCCCACACGCGTTGGTAGAACCAGTCGGAGGGCGGCGTCGTGCCTCCGCCTTTGTGCTGCCCGTCCTTGTCGAGCCAGTCGACATACCCGTCCACGGGCGCACTGGTGTCCGTGCTTCCCCCGACCGCCAACCCCGTGCCGCCCGATGTCGTCGTCACCACGTGCGCGGTGTCGCTCACCGCGTCGGTGAACGCCAGCGCCATGAGCTGCTCCATCTTGTCCTGGGCGTACTCGGCCGTGCGCGCCTCCAGATGGCCGTGGTTCTCGGTAAACGTCGTCGCCAGCCCGGCCATCGACAGGAGGCCCGTCAAGACGACCAGCAGGATGGCGGCGGCCACCATCGTTTCGATGAGCGTCGTGCCGCGTTCCGATGTGAATCTGACCATCAGCTCGCCATCCAGGTGGGATCAGCCTCGGGTTTGGCTGTCCACGTCCGCACCATACCCGTTGCCGCAACCGTCACTCCGAAGAGCGTCGTGCCGTCCGTGACATACAGGGCGTCGTCCGCGGTTGGCGCCAGGGTGTCGTCCACGGGAATGCCGCGCGAGTTGAACATCACGCAGGCCGTGTTTCCGATGGTGTTGCCGTCCTTGTCGGTGCAGGCGACCGCCTGGCCGATCGTGCCTTGCGTATTCGGCGGAGGCGTCGCCGCGATGCCGAAGCCAAAGTCCACGCCGGTCGAGAGGTATGTGAGGCCGCCTTCAATGACCCAGTCGCCAGCATCCTTGTCCCACACTTCGATGTGGTGGGAACGGCTGTCGAGATCGACATACAACCGGACCCGCGTGAATCTCGAGGCCGCCCGCATCTTTGCCACCGCCATCGAGTTGGAGACGCCTCGCGAGTCGCCGCTCACGCGGAAGCTGGCAATGGCGTTGCCCGACATCGGCACGGCGATCACGGTGAGCACCGCCATCAGCGCCACCACGAGCATGATCTCGATGAGCGAGAAGCCGTCGGGTCGAGTGGCCGGCAGTTGAATCCTCATCCTGACGCCTGATATAGCAATGGCACTGCCCGGCCGCGGCATGTTGCCAATTGTCCGCATCTGGCGTGGGTGAACAGGTTAGGCTCGCGTTGCGCAGTCTTGCGCTGGACGTGGGCCGCTGCAGATTGTGCTCTTTCGGAACAGTCGATGACGGATCTGGAGGCCGGCCGCCTACGATCGTCTACCGAGTATCCTCCAGGAAACCAGACGCGCCTCACCGGCACTCGACCGACCGACCGTCGCTCGAAGCGCGACGCGGAGGCCGCGCGCCCCGAATGCCTCGGCTCGGATTGCAAGAACGTCCTTCCCGGGGTTTCCCACTCCGCCTCCGTCGACGAGCGGATCGCCATCGCTCTCCGACGGATCGTCACCCACCAACGTCACCACGTAGTAGGCGGAGCTGCTGGGATCCCCTGGCAGCATCGAACCGAGCGACCCGTAGGCGTACAGCCGCCAGACGGGATTGTTCGCTCCCCAGGGGCGCGCCGGAGTGAGGGAGGCGATCTCGGCGCGGCTGCAGGCACGCCGGCTCTCGCAGCTGGCCATGTTCACGAGCGCGTCGAGATCGACCATGGAGCCGTCGGCGAACCGGCGCGTGCCGGCCGGTGCCCCGTCCACCAGTGACGAGGCCGCAGCCCCGCCGAGGACTGCGCTCCAGTCGGGCGCCGCGGCCAGATCGATCAACGCCTGTTCGAGGGCTGCCTCCGCCGCTCCGCGAGCCTGTTCCACCCGCAGATAGTTCCCCGCGATCGTGGTTTCGATCGTCGTTGTCAGCGCGAGGGCCGCCCCCAGCGCCGCCAATAGCAGCATGGCCAGCAGAGCCGCGATGAGGACGATGCCCTTCTCGCCATTCTCTCCAGAGATCAGTCTCAACGCCCTGTCTCCAGGTTGCGCGGGGTGACGTCGAACCGGACCATGGCGTCGGGCACGAGCGCGGCACCTTCCGTCCCCGTTCCCGGCCTGGCAAACAGGACGCCCGCGGGCCCCCGCAGGGCCGCCACGGCCGACTCGACACGCAACGTGACGGCGATCTTCCGAATTCGCAGCAGATCGGCGTCGAAGCGACCGGGACTCGATGCGTCCGGGCACCACGGGCCATCGGCGAGGTCGGGCGGGGAGAGGAGGACGGGAGTGCCGGGCGTCGACGCGGGAAGGGCGGCCAGACGGGCCCGGGGGGCACCGGTCGCGCGATCGACCTCGAAGGTGCAGTTCTCGCCCGGCGCGTACGCGGACTCCGGCGTGCCGGATGGCGGCGGTCCGGGGCCGTAGGTGGCTCGCCTGCCCCAGGGCTCCCCTGCAACGGCCGGGACGAGAAGGGCCGGCGGCATCGCCTCGCCGTAGTACGTGAACGCCAGGCTGACGACGTGGTCGACGATGGGCACACGAGCCCCGCCGGCATCCTGGCGGACCAGCCGGTCTACGTCGTCGACCGCATCGTGATCGACCTGATACGTCCGCGAGACCGCTTGGACAATTCGCGACCCCGCGGCATATGTTTTCGGTCCGTCGGCTGTCAGGTGCGAAAGGGTGAGCGTGGCTCCTCCCACGGCCTCGACTTCGAAGAGATCGTAGGAGCCGCCCGCGTCGAACACGAGCACATCGTCGCTCTCCGCAAACCCGCACGAGGCGTCGCCCAGGGGGCATCCCGGGTCCGAGCGGACGACGACATCGCTCGACCGGGCTGGCAGGCTGCCGGCGATCGTCGTTTGTCGGGCGGCATCGGGCACGTAGATGACCGTGATCAGATCGGTGCGGACCGTTCCTGGCGGATCGCCGTCCGGCCCGAACGGACGGTAAGGATAGACGGCCGCAAAGAAGTGGCCGAGCGAACCGGATCCGGCGCCTTGGTACGGGCCCGCGCCCGCCATGACCAGATCCGAAAACGCCGAGGCGCTTGCCACACGCAGCCGCTGCTGCATGTCTGCCCGCTCCGCGCCGGCGGCGAAATGGCTTCGAGACCCCTCGAGTACCCTGAAAACACCCGCCAGGAGAACCAGCGAGATCGCCATCGCGACGACGAGCTCGATCAACGAAAAGCCGCGGCCGGTCAGTCCCATCGCGATCGGACACTGACGATTCGCGCCCGCCCCGGGCCGCTCGGCGCACCCGAGCCACCCTTGACCACACGAGGCTGCACCAGCACCTGGAGAATCAACCCGTTGACCGGGTCGGACGGGAGTGGCGCGATCGCCCATCGCCGCACGTACCTGGCGTCGGGCGGCAGCGGCGCCGTCCCGTCTCCCAGCACCCGACCGCCGGCGTCGAGATAGTCGACGTACCCGATTCGATCCATGGCCAACGCGTCCACGGGTGACGGCGCCAGCGCGCCGCTTCCCCACGACGTCGATCGCAGGGCCTCCATCTTCTGCTGAGCCAGGATCGCCGCGGTTGTCGTCCGGCCCGCCTCGGCGTTCGCCTTCGCACCGACGAGCGAGAGCTGCGCCAGACCCACCACACCGACCACGAGCACCGCCGTGGCCACCACGACCTCGATCATCGAGAAGCCGTCTTCGAACGTTGCAGGCCGTTGCGCAACCATCGATCTGCCGCACCCCGAACGTGCAAGGGGGGCGCCAGCAGCCGGCGAAGGCAAGGGAACGATTCGTCGAGGGAAATACGCTGCGACGCCGACGGCTCCGCGCGGACCGTGCACGGGTTGCCCGGGGCGTCTGTCCCGGGCAGAGCGGAAACTGCCTCCCGTTTATCCGGCGACGGGCAGGATGATCTGAAAGCTGGCGCCGCCGCCGGGCGCGTCGCCCACGGTGACGCGACCGTTGTGGACAACGACGATCTTCTGGACGAGCGCGAGGCCCAGGCCCGTTCCGCCGCGCTTTCTCGTCACGAAGGGCTGGAAGACCTGCTCGCGGGCGGCGGGCTCGATTCCCGGGCCGTTGTCGGCCACGGTGACGCGGGCCACGCGCTGCGCCTCGTCGAGCTCGCCTTCGACGACGATGCACGGGACGACGGAGGCACCGGCGCACGCCTCCACCGCGTTGCGCAGCAGGTTCACCATGGCCTGCCGCAGCAGCACCTCGTCGCCCTCGACCGCGCCGAACGAACCCCGGATCTCGATCCGGCCGCCGAGGGCGGCGGCGTCCGGACGCAGCTCGTCGGCCGCGCGCTGGCACAGCTCCCCGACGTCCACGGCTGCGAGCGTCAATTGGGCCGGCCTCGCGAAATTCAGGAAGTTGGTCACGATCTCGCCCAGCGACTCGGTCTCGTGCCGGATGCCCTCGACGTACGGACGGTAGCCCTCCGGCAGCTGGTTGAGATCCAGCAGCCAGCTGTAGCCATGGATCGTGGCGAGGCCATTCCGGAATTCGTGCGCAATGCCGGCGGTCAGCTCGCCCACCGCCGCGAGGCTGTCCTTCAACCGCAGCTGCGCCTCGAGATCCATCACGGCCGTCAGGTCGCTGAACAGGCAGATGGCCCCGCGCGGCGTGCCACCTTCGTCGTGGAGCGGCGAAACGGTGACCCCGAAGTGGGTCATGCCGCCATGGGGCTCCGGTCGATCGAGGGTGCGCCGCTTAATCGCGACGCCGCCCGCGAGGCACTCATCCACCACCTGCCACAGCCGGAAATCGCTCGAGAGCTCGCGCGAGCGGACCGGCGGCGTCTCGTCGGGCAGGCCGAGCATCTGCCGCCCCGCCGGGTTCAGAATCTGCACCTGCCCCTCGCGATCGACGACGAGGAGGCCGGCGGTGAGGCTCGAGATGATCTCGGCGCTCAAGCGCTCGGACGCATCGGCGCGGGCCGCGGTCGCCCGCTCCTGCGCCTTGAGCTTGGCCACCGCGTCTTCGAGCGCCGCCGAGAGGAGCGCCGTCTCGACGCCGCCCGATCCGCGCCCGCCGCGGCGCGCGTCGCGCGCGGCGGCGACGAAGCGAAGCAGAGCGAACATGAGCACGGCCATCAGGGCGGCGACGATGGCCGTGAGGCCGAGAAGCGCGTATCCGCCCGGCGTGATCGTCACGACCACTGCCCCACGTACCACGCCAGGAGCCACGGCCCCAGCGTGGCCGCCATCGCGGCGCCGATCGCGAGAAACGTCCCGAACGGCAGGGCGTACTTCATGTCGCGACCCTTCACGACCATCAACCCGAGGCCGATGATCGACCCCGCGACCGACGAGAGCACGAGCGTCACCAGGGCGAGCTGCCAGCCGAGGAACGCGCCGATCATCGCCAGCATCTTCACATCGCCCATGCCCAGCCCCTCTTCCTTCCGCCACCAGAAGTACGCCGCGGCGATGCCGTAGAGGATGCCGCCGCCGAGCAGCAGACCGGCGAGCGAGGCTCGCCAGCCGGGCGGACCAATCCAGCTGAACGCAAACCCGGCGACGATGCCCGGAAGGGTGATGACGTTGGGCAGCAGGTGGTGTTCGAGATCGACCGCGAAGAGCACGACGAGTGCGCAGCCGAACACGAGGCGGGAGGCGAGGAGCGGCCCCGGCCCGTAAAACCGCCACGCCGCCACGAAGAGGAGCGCCGTCAGCAGTTCCACGATCGGATACCGGATCGAAATGGGCCCGCGGCAGGTACGGCAGCGCCCGCCGAGGGCGGCGTAGCTCACGAGCGGGACGTTCTCGTACCAGGCCAGCGCGCGGCCGCAGTGTGGACAGGCGGACGCCGGCCACACGATGGAGCTGCCGCGCGGCAGGCGGTGGATGCACACGTTCAGGAAGCTGCCGATGACCGCGCCGAACGCCGCCACGATGACCGTCGGGATCCCGCTCATGGGAGGGGCGCAGCGGCGGACGTCGGCTCGTCTGGCAGGGGGAAGAGCGACGACGTGGGTGCCAGCCGCACGCGCCCCTCGCTGAGCACGTAGGGCGCGCCCGTCGGATCGACAGGAATGCCGCGAAGGGCGCCGCCGCGCACGAGATCGCCCCACCCTCGTGGCGCCGTTCCTGTCCGCGCGGCAAAGGCATCCACGTCGGCCTGGAGCCGGTCGATCTGATCGAGGGTGTCGAGCTGCCGGAGCCGGCGCTCCGAGTCGTGCACCAGCCAGTCGATCTCTGCCGTCTCGTGAATCGCCTCCCACATCCGGCGCGACGACGCCCGATCGCCCCCCTGCGCCAGCGTCGTGGCGGCCAGCGACCGCAGCCACCAGGGGGCGCCCGGCACGTCGGCGGCCTCGTCGAACCATCGGGCCGCCATGACATAGTCGTGCCGCCACCAGTAGTGCACGAAGCCGATGTCCTCCATGTACTCCCACTTATCGGGCTGAGCCTGGAGTCCCTTCTGCAGCAGGCGGATCGCCAGATCCGGGCGACCCGGCCCGTCCGGGTAGCGCTCGGCCAGGAAGGTGGCGCCGAAGCGGTAGGCGATGTTGAAGCGCGGATCGAGGGCGGTCGTGAGATCGAGCAAGGGGTACAGCAGGTCGTAGTCGCTGACGTCGGCGGCCAGCGCCGGCGGCGGCAGAATGCCGATGCGCTGCTCGTCTGCCAGGCGCCGCCGGGCCCCGCCGAAGTACTGAATCGCCCGAATCCAGTACAGGTCGGCGCCGAGCGCCTGGTAGGAGATCGCCAGGCGGCGCGCCACCTCCCCCGACGTCACGTACAGGACCTCGGCCGCGGCTTCCGGCGATGGGTAGATCCGCTCGCGGGCCGCCTGCACGGCGACGGCCCCGCCGAACAGGGCGAGCGCCAGCGTGCCGGCTGCCACGTTGCGCACCAGGGTCACTTGAAATCCCGCTGCGAGAACACGGTAATGGAAATCGCGAGCAGCATCGAGATGTACAGCGCGGCGTAGAGCGTGGTCATCGCCAGGTAGCCCCAGGGGACGGGCTGCGCATGCACAACCTGCGACTTGACGTCGAACTGCGACAGGTTCGGCAGCACCCAGTACACCAGGCGAGCGAGACGCGCGGCGGCAGGCGACTGGACGACGTCCTGAAAATTCCGGAGGTCGGGGCTGAACTGGCCGGCCACGAAGAGGCCGAACGTGAAGGCGGCCGACAGGATCGGCGACGAGAACGTGGAGAAGAACGTCGCGATCGCGGTCACGATCAGCAGCTGTACGAAAATGAGCGACACGGCCTTCAGCAGCGCCGGATCGAGGGCGGGGGCTTCCCAGGCGCGGCGCACGTTCTCCGCCGTGTTCCAGTTCATGTAGAGGAGCACGAGGTAGAACGCCCCGGCCATGATCGCCAGATTGACGGCCAGGGTGAGCATGAGCCCCACGTACTTGCCGAGCACGATCTGGTAGCGGTCGACCGGCTTGGCGAGCAGGCTGTAGATGCTGCGGCGCTCGACCTCCTTGGAGACCAGGCCAATGCCGATGAACACCGCGATGAACAGGCCGAACACCGACATCGCCGACAGCCCGAGATCCTTGATGATCTTGACGTCCTGGCCCGCGGTGAGCTGGCCGATCAGGTAGGACGCGGCCATGAGCAGGATCGCGAAGAGCACCAGGTTGTAGAGCACCTTGTCGCGGACCGACTCGCGGAAGACGTTGACGGCGATGGCAAGGATGGCACGCATGGTGGCTTACCGGCTCGCGGAGCCGAGACCGCGATCGACGTCGGAGGCCGAGCCCACCTGCCGCACGAAGAGATCCTCCAGGGTCTGCCGCGTCGGATTGAGCGACACGAGCCGTGCGCCGGCCGCCGTGAGCTCGCCCAGCAGCCGCTCGGGAGGCGGGTCGAGCGGCAGGTCGAGCGCATAGCGCCCGGGGCCGATGCATACGGCGTTGAGCACGCGGGGGCCGAGCCTGGCGATCCAGCGTTCCTCGACATGCGAGACCACGAGCTCCCAGCCCGCCGCGTGCAGCGCCGCGAGGTCGCTCAAACGGTCCACCGCCACGAGTCGCCCCCTGGCCAGAATCGCGACGCGGCTGCACAGGGCCTCGGCGTCGCTCAGCACATGGGAGCTAAAGAACACCGTGCAGCCGCGGTCGCGCAGCCGGAGGATCAGCGTGCGCACGTCGCGCCGGCCGAGCGGGTCGAGCCCCGACATCGGCTCGTCGAGAATCACGAGCTCGGGATCGTTCAGGAGCGCCTGCGCGATGCCGACGCGCTGCAGCATCCCCTTCGAGAACTTGCGCAGCTGCAGACGCCGCTCGGCCCCGATCCCGACGTCGTCGAGCAGCCGCTCGACCCGTGCCCGGCGATCGGGGCCCGCATACCCGAACAGACCGGCGAAATAGCGCAGCAGCTCCTCGGCGGTCAGGTAATCGTAGAAGTACGGGTGCTCCGGCAGGTAGCCGATGCGCCGTTTCACGCCGAGGTTGCCCACGGGGCGTCCGAAGATCTCGGCGCGCCCCGACGTGGGAAACACCAGTCGCATCAGCAGCTTGAGCGTGGTGGTCTTGCCGGCGCCGTTCGGACCGAGGAAGCCGAAGACCTCGCCGGGCTCGATCTCGAGCGATACGTGGTCGAGGGCGCGGTACGGGCGCTTCCGCCAGAAGCCGACGGCGTAGTCTTTCGTGAGCTCGTAGGTGGCGAGGGCTGGCGTCACGGCCGACCCGTCCTATCGATCAGATGCGTGCCCCAGCTCGTAGGCAATCGCCTGGTCGAAGTACTGCGGGCGGAAGCGCGCCCTCGACCTTCACGCCGTTGATGAGGAACGTGGGCGTTGCGTTCACACCAAGCTGACGCGCGAACGCGATGTCGCGCTTCACCAGATCGAGCGTGGCGTCGTATTTGGCGTCGAAGTCCGGCACGTGCCCGACCTCGGCCGCCTGCTCCCGCACGACCTCGGGCGTCATCGAGGGCTGATGGGTGTACAGCCAGTCTTCCATGGCTTCGCCGCGATCGTGATCGGCAGCCAGCCGCACGGCCACGGCCGCTTCGCACGCCGCCGGATGCATCGTCTGCGTCATCGTGTTGTTGCACCGGGCGTCGAGCGGGAAATCCTTGAGGACGAGCCGGACGGCGCCGGGCTTCTCGGCGTCGTACTTCGCGAAGATGCTCTTGTAGGCCTGGTACGACTGCGCGCAGGCGGGACACTCGAAGTCGTTGAACTTCACCACGACGACCGCCGCGCCATCGGCGGGCACGTCGACCGGGAGCCGCGGCTGCGCCTGATACCAGCGCTCGAATTCCGACGCCTCCTGCGCCGACGGGGCCGGCGGCGCCGCCGCGCCCGGCGTCGAGGCCGCCAGCGCCGCCTCGCGCGGGAAGACCGCCATGGCCGTGCCGGCGCCGGCCACGAGCAGCACGACCAGCGCGATCGCGAGCGGGCTCGCCGCCAGACGGCGGACGTCGCGGGCGGCGCGCCCGGGGACGCTCATCATGGGCACCGAGGTGGACGCGCCGGAGATGAGAAACGCGCCGATCACCGCCGCGTAGGTCGTGACGCAGAGCACACACACGGCATCCAGCAGGAAGAACGACACGTAGCCGAAATAGAGCACCGCGGCAAGGGCCAGCGTCGAGAGGGCAAACACGTAGGCCGGAACGCTCTCGCGCACCTCCCGGGGGCCGGCCATGCCGGCCACCGAGAGCAGCCCGGCCACCACGAACCAGCAGGCGCCGATGAGGGCCACGGGCACGCCCCGGACGGTGCTGAAGCGGCTCATGTACACCTGGGTGCAGTTCACCGTCTCGTTCACGTCGCAGACGCTGACGTATCCGGGGTCGACGAGCAGGCGGTAGTGCACGTACGCGGCGGCGAGGGAGGCGCCCAGGCCGACCAGCGCACAAACCAGCAGGAGCCTCGCGGCGGTCTTGCTCATGTGATGAGGTGTTGTAGCTGGACCCGAGCGACGCGTCAAGCGTCGGTCGCTCTTCCCAAAATAGCACGAGCGGGAGGCCGGCTGCCGGCGTCCCGCTCGTGCGTGTCGGAGAAGGATGAAGAACGACGGCTTACTGAACGGGCGTCACGCTGCCAGCGAACACGAGCGGGTTCGGGATCGTGGCCGTGGCGGTCGTGTCCTGCGCGATCGTGCCGCGCGCGTCGGTCGCGAAGTACCGGGTGCCCGTGCCGCCGGGGGTCGACGGATCGGCATTGGCGAAATACGAGCTCTCCATCGCCGTGCCGACCGCGACGCAGGCCGCCGTGCCCATCGCGGTCGTGCCCGTCGTCGCATCCGCCACGAGCGACACGTTGTAACCCGACTTGGTTACGCCGTTGCTGCTCAGGTCGGGCGAGATGAAGCCCTGGGTGCTGCCCGTGGGCACGAGCACCAGGTCGGCCAGGTCGACGGCATAGCCGCCGCTGCCACAGCTCGAGGAGAACGCCGCCTCGCCGCTGTTGATGGCTCGCAGCGAGCCGATGGCCGAGGCCTCGTTGCCCGACATACGGGCACGGAGGAGACCCGGTACGGCAATCGCCGCGATGATGCCGATGATCGCGACAACGATCAGCAGCTCGATCAGGGTGAAGCCCTTTGCGCTACGCATCTTCATGTGCTCTAACTCCTTGAAATCGACTCCCGACCACCGGTCCCCAATCTCTTATCGGGCGATGTGTCACCTCGGCTAGAGCAACCGGGGTGCCAGACCTGAGCCGATCCAGATGATGAGGTGTAAAGCGCTGTAGAGAAGTATTTTAGCCGACCGTCCCTGCTGCGCGAATCGCCACCGAAACCCGGCGGAAGTGACACAAATTGTCAGTCTCCCGGCCAGGATCTGTCAGCGCAGGTTGTATTTCTTCACGTAGTAGCGGAAGGACCGAAAGCTCATGCCCAGCAGCTCCGCGGCCCGCACCTGCACCCCGCCAGCCCGCTTCAGGGCCTCCGCGATGTACCCCCGCTCAATCTCTTTGACGTGCGCTTCGAGATCAAAGCCGGCATCCGGCAGTCCGTCGATGGCGACCGCCGCCGGGCGGCCCCGGTCGCTCCGGACGGTAGCCGGGAGGCTCTCGACCAGGACCGTCGGGGTCGTCTCGAGGGCGACCGCCCGCTCCATTACATTCTCGAGCTCGCGGATGTTGCCGGGCCAGTCGTACTGCTCGAGCAGTTGCATGGCCTCCCGGGAGATGCCGGTGACGGTCTTCCCCATCTGCTCGGTGTACTTTTCGAGGAAGTGCTCGGCGAGCAGGGGGATGTCCTCGCGCCGGTCGCGCAGCGCCGGCAGGGCGATCGGAATGACATTGATCCGGTAATAGAGGTCTTCGCGGAAGCGGCCGTCGGCGACGGCCCGGGCGAGGTCCGTGTTGGTGGCCGCGATCACACGGATATCGGCCGACAGCTCCTCCAGCCCGCCGACGCGCCGGAACCGGCGCTCCTGCAGCACCCGGAGCAGCTTGACCTGCAGGACCGCGCTCATCTCGCCGATTTCGTCGAGGAACACCGTGCCGCGCTCGGCCGCCTCCAGCAGCCCCTTCTTGTTCGATTCCGCGCCGGTGAACGCTCCCCGCATGTGCCCGAAGAGCTCCGACTCGAGAAGGGCCTCCGGGAGGGCGCCGCAGTTGAGCGCGACCATCGGCCGATCGCGCCTGAGCGAATGGTGATGGATGGCCTGCGCGACCACCCCCTTGCCGGTGCCGGACTCGCCCGTCAGCAGGATCGTGCTGTTCGTGCGGGCGACGGTGTCGATCATCTTGAAGATCTCGAGCATCGACTCGCTGCGCCCGATGATGTTCGCGAACTGGTGCGACAGGCCGAGGCTCCGCTTCAGCTGGACGTTCTCCTGGCGGAGCTGGCGGCTCTCGATCTTTTCGCGGACCTTCATCCGGAGCAGATCCACGTCGAACGGCTTGCTCAGGTAGTCGCACGCGCCCAGCCGCATGGCCTCGACGGCGCTGTCGGTCGACGCGAACGCGGTGATCATGATCCCCAGGATGTCCTGATCGATCTGCTTGGCCGCGCGCAGGACCTCGACGCCGCTCAGGTCGGGCATCTTGATGTCGGAGATGAGGATGTCCACCGGCTCGCGCTCGAGCGTGCTGACAGCGGCGCGGCCGCAGTCGGCGAGCAGGACCTCGTAGCCCTCGCGGCGCAGCACGATCGCCAGCAACTCGCGCATCGAGCGCTCATCGTCGACGACGAGGATGCGGGGCGCGCGCGGGCCGGCCCCGGCCGGCTTGGCTTCCGTGGTGCTCATGGCTGGACCGTCACTCGGGCCGGCAGCCGCACCGACACCGTCGTGCCGGCGCCGGGCTGCGAGCTCACGTGAATCTCGCCCTGATAGTCGCTGACGATCCGATGCACGATCGCCAGGCCGAGGCCGCTCCCCTTGACGAACCGCCCGTGAAACGGCTGGAACAATCCGTCCAGCTCCTCGGGAGGAATGCCGACGCCCTCGTCCTTCACGGCCACGACGACGCCCTCCGACGACGGCTCGACGGCAGCCGTCAGGAGCAGCCGTCCGCCCTCGGGCATCGCGCGCAGGCCGTTGGTGGCGAGGTTCCAGACGATCTGCTTGATCTGGCCTTCGTCGGCCTCGTACCACAGCTCCCGGTCGGGCACGTCCACGTCGATGACGTGCCCCTCGCGGAGCTCGGAGCTGTTGCGCAGCAGGAGCGCCGTGTCGTTCAGCGCGCGGCGCACGTCGAAGCGCGCGATGGCGAACCGCTGCGGACGGGCGTACGCGAGGAACGAGCGGATCGTCGTGTTGAGCCGCTCCGACTCGCGCAGCACGATATCCATCAACTGCTCCTGTTCGGCGCTGAGCGGCAGCTCCTGGCGCAGAATCTGGATCGACCCCGACATCGACGCGAGCGGGTTGCGGATCTCGTGCGCGATGCCGGCCGCCATCTCGCCGACCGCCGCGAGCCGCTGCTGGATCCGCGCGTCGCGCTCGAGCTTCTTGATCAGGGTCACGTCCTGAAACGTCAGCAGAAAGCCCATGCGGCCGCCCGGCGTATCGAGGTGGGTGACGGCCAGGCCGATCTCGACGTCGCCGCGGCCGTCAGCCGTCCGGAAATGGAACTCGGCGCGTGCCGGGCCATCGGGTAAGTCGCGTGTGAGCTGATCGACCAGCGACGAGGGCAGCTGCAGCACCTCGCCGACGCTCCGACGGGTGGCATCGGCGGCCATCACGCCGGTGATGGCCTCCGCGCCGTGGTTGAAGGTGAGCACGCGCTGCTCGGTATCGGTGGTCACGAGGCCGCTCTGCAGGCTGTCGATCACGTGCTGATTCAGCGCCTGCAGATCGGCCAGTTCGTCGGAGGCCGCCTGCAGCCGGACGTCGGCTGTGCGCACGCGGTTGGCCAGCGAGCCGCTCAGGAGCGCCACGGCGACGAACCCGAACACGTTCATCGCCACGATGAACTGCGCGGCCGAACGCGCCGGCAGCGTCATCGTCGCGAGCCAGGGATCGTTCATCAGGCCGTACGCGGTCAGGTACTGGGCGAGCACGAGGCCGGCGTACAGCACCGAGCTGAACGTCGCCACGAGCACCCCGCCCCGCCGGTAGCCCACCACGCTCCCGGCGAGAATCGGGAGGACGTAGAGGCTCGAGAACGCGCTCGTGATGCCGCCGGTGAAGTACAGGAACGCCGAGACGATGATCGCGTCGCCCGCGAGCTGGACGTCGGCGAGCCACTGATGCCGGTCCACGAACCGCAGCGTCGCGGCGTAGAGCGCCGTCAGCGCATAGATCAGTCCGATCAGGACGAAGAACGGATCGATCGGCAGCGATCCCGGCCGCCGGATCTGGACCACCGTCGCCGTCCCGAGGAGCAGCGTGCCGACGACGGCGCGCGCCGCAACCAGCCAGGCGAGCTTGCGGCGCAGATCGCTCGGCTCCATCGTCACGCCAGCTTGCTGATCAGATCGAAGATGGGCATGTACATCGCGATCACGATCCCGCCGACCACGACGCCCAGGATGGCGATCATGATCGGCTCGAGGAGGGTCAGCAACCCGGCCACGGCCGTGTCCACTTCCTCCTCGTAGAAGTCGGCGATCTTCGCCAGCATCGTGTCCAGGGCGCCCGTCGCCTCGCCGACGCCGATCATCTGCGTCACCATCGCCGGAAACACCGCCGTCTCCTTGAGCGGCGCCGAGATGGTCTCGCCGCGCTCGATGCTCTTGCGCGTCGTCATCACCGCGTCTTCCACGACGGCGTTCCCCGCGGTCCTCGCGGTGATCTCCAGGCCGTCCAGAATGGGCACGCCCGAGCTGATGAGCGTGGAGAGCGTCCGGCAGAACCGCGCGACCGCAATCCGCCGCATGATGTTGCCGAGCACCGGCGCCTTCAGCAGCGCTCCGTCCACCACGCGCCGCCCGCTGGCGGTGCCGTAGTATCGGCGGAACAGGAAGCCGATCACCACGCC
Source organism: uncultured Acidobacteriota bacterium (assembly GCA_963837345.1). Taxonomy (GTDB): domain Bacteria; phylum Acidobacteriota; class Vicinamibacteria; order Vicinamibacterales; family CAVVIG01; genus CAWIMX01. The sequence continues at coordinate 64,683 of CAWIMX010000002.1, read as the reverse complement.
CGCGACGAGCACGATCGGGAAGAACTTCACCAGGTTGTTGCTGAGCGCAATGACCACGCGCGTGGGCAGCGGCAGCTCGGCGCCCAATCCGGAGAACAGCTGCGCGAACGTCGGGATGACCTTCCACAGAATCACGCCGACGACGATGCCCGCGATGCAGATGACGGCCACCGGATAGATCATCGCCGACTTGACCTGGCCGGCGAGCTTCACGGCCTTCTCGATGTAGACGGCCAGGCGCTTCAGAATGGTGTCGAGAATGCCGCCGGCTTCGCCCGCGGCCACCATGTTGGTGAACAGCGGATCGAAGGTCTTCGGGTGCCGGCGCATGGCGTCGGCCAGCGACGATCCGCCCTCCACGTCGCTCCGCGTCGCCAGAATGACCGCGGCGAAGTTCTTGTCCTCCTCCTGGCTCCCGAGAATCTCGAGGCACTGCACGAGCGGCAGGCCGGCGTCGATCATCACCGAGAACTGCCGCGTGAACACGGCGAGATTCTTGGCCGAGACCTTCTTGCCGAGCTTGCCGGCCTTCTCCGGCTTGGCCGGCGCCTGCGCCTTGGCCGGCGTGATGCGCGTGACCATGATCTGGTCGCGGCGCAGCGCGGCGACCGCCGAATCCATCGTCTCGGCCACGCGCTCACCCGTGACACTCTGTCCCGCCCGCGTGCGTCCCGCATAAGCAAATGTCGGCATAACCCTGTCCTTCTCGCTGCTTCTGAGTGGTGAGTGATGAGGTCTTCAGTGATGAGGCCCGCACTCACAACTCACAACGCATCACTACTTTCTAGCTTCTCACCGGCGATCTCAGGCCCGCGCGTCCCAGCCCCGCCCCGGGCACCACGCCCACGCCGCGTTTGATCATGTCCGCGAGCTCGTCGCGAAGCGACGACGCCGACATCGCCGTCTCCAGTGAAATCAGGCGCTTCTGATACAGGCTCGCGAGCGACTGATTCGCGGTCTGCATGCCCGCCTTCTCCTGGCCCGTCTGCATCGCCCCGTAGATCTGGTGCACCTTGTCGTCGCGGATCAGCGCGCGGATGCCTGGCGTCGGCACCATGATCTCGAGCGAGACGACGCGCCCCCTGCCGTCGGCCCGCGGCAGCAGCGCCTGGCACACGATGCCCTCGAGCACGAGCGACAGCTGCGTCCGGATCTGCGACTGCTGATTCGCGGGAAAGATGTCGACGATGCGGTTGATCGTCTGGGCCGCCGAGTTCGTATGGAGCGTCCCGAACGTCAAGTGGCCCGTTTCGGCAATCTTGAGGGCCGCTTCGACGGTCTCCAGGTCCCGCATCTCGCCGATGAGCACGATGTCGGGATCCTCGCGGAGCGCCGCGCGCAGGGCGTTCGAGAAGCTGCCCGTATCGCTGTTCACCTCGCGCTGGTTCACCAGGCATCCCTTGTGCGGGTGGATGTACTCAATCGGATCCTCGATGGTGAGGATGTGCCCGTGGCGCTCGCCGTTGATCTTGTCGAGCATGGCCGCCAGCGTCGTGGACTTCCCGCTCCCGGTGGGCCCCGTCACCAGGACCAGGCCGCGGGGACGATCGGCCAGCGTGGCCAGCACCGACGGCAGGCCCAGATCCTCGAACGATCGGATCTTTTCCGGAATCAGCCGGTAGACGGCCGCCACCGCGCCGCGCTGGCTGAACACGTTGCAGCGGAAGCGCGCCAGACCGCGGATGCCGAACGAGAAGTCCAGCTCCATGGTTTCCTCGAAGCGCTTCTTCTGCGAATCCGTCAGCACGCTGTAGGCGAGCTGCTTGGTTTCCGACGGGGTCAGCGGCGGCTCCGACAGGCGTTCGAGCTCGCCGTGGACGCGCACCTGTGGCGGCGAGTCGGTCGTGAGATGGAGATCCGAGCCGTCCTTCTCGACCATCGTCTTGAGCAGTTCCGGAAGGGTTGCCATTCTGGTCCTTTGTCCTTGGTCCTACCTGACCGTCTCCCTGACCACTTCCTCGATCGTCGTGACGCCGTCCTTGACTTTGCGGAGGCCACTCTGCCGGAGCGTGATCATGCCTTCGTCGACGGCCTTTCGCCGAAGTTCCAGGCCCGAGGCGCCGACGAGGATCAGCTCCCGCAGCTCCTCGCCGATCTCCATGACCTCGTACAGGCCGACGCGGCCCTTGTAGCCCGTCAGGTTGCACTTGTCGCAGCCATTGCCCTTCATGGGCGTCACGCCGTTGGCGTCTTCCTGCGAGAAGCCGGCCTGCACGAGGGCGGCCGCCGGCAGCGGCGCCGGCTCCTTGCAGTTGCTGCACACGCGCCGGACGAGGCGCTGCGCGCAGATCAGGTGCACGGAGCTCGCCACCAGGAACGGCTCGATGCCCATGTTCATCAACCGGTTGATCGTGCTCGGCGCGTCGTTGGTGTGGAGCGTGGAGAGCACGAGGTGGCCCGTGAGCGCGGCCTTGACGGCGATCTCCGCCGTCTCGAAATCGCGGATCTCGCCGACCAGAATGATGTTCGGGTCCTGCCGCAGGAACGACCTCAGCGCGGCCGCGAAGTTCAGGCCGATGTTCTCGCGCACCTGCACCTGGTTGACGCCGGCCAGGTTGAACTCGACCGGATCCTCGGCGGTCATGATGTTGGTTTCCGGCGTGTTGATCTTCGCGATCGACGAGTACAGGGTGTTCGTCTTGCCGCTGCCGGTCGGGCCGGTGACGAGCACCATCCCCCAGGGCCGCTGGATTGCCGTCTCGAACTTGTTGAGCGACTCGGACTCGAAGCCGAGCCGCGTCATGTCGAGCATGAGCTTCTCGCGGTCGAGCAAGCGCATGACGATCTTCTCGCCGAAGAGCGTCGGCAGTACCGATACGCGGAAGTCGATCTCTTTCGGCAACCCGTTCTCGTTGAACCGGATCTTGATGCGCCCGTCCTGCGGCAGCCGCTTCTCGGCGATGTCGAGCTTCGACATGATCTTGATGCGCGAGACGATCGCGTCGCGGTACTTCATCGGCGGGTTCATGATGTTGTAGAGAATCCCGTCGATGCGGTACCTGACGCGCAGTTCCTTTTCGTACGGCTCCACGTGGATGTCGCTCGCCCCCTTCTGAATCGCCGACATCAACACCACGTTCACCAGCCGGACGACCGGCGCCTCTTCGCCCTGCTTGGCGAGCGCTTCGGCGCTGATCTCCTGCAGCTCCTCGAGGACCTCGACGTCGCCGGTGTCCTCGAGAGCCTGCATCTCCTCGAGGCCCTTGGTCGCGAGCTCGAGCGTGCTCGGCCCCGACGTCATGACCGCCGTGGGCACCACCTTGCCGCCGGGCCCCCGCATCGTCGGGTAGTACTTGAGAATCGCGTCGATGACGGCCGTCTCCGACGCCACCACCGGCTCCACGTTGTAGCCGGTCATGAACTTGATGTCGTCCATCGCGAAGACGTTCGTCGGGTCCGTCATCGCGATCGTGAGCGTCGCCCCCGACCGGCTCAGCGGAATGATCTGGTACTTCTGGGCCGTTTCCGCCGGGATGAGCTTGATGACGCCGGCGTCGATCTCGAATTGCGTGAGGTTGATCGAGGGCACGCCGTACTGCTTGCTCAGCAGCGCGGTGATCTCCTCGTCCTTCACGAACCCCATCGACACGAGGTTGTGACCGAGCTTCCCTCCGTTGGCCTTCTGATGGTTCAGGGCCTGCTGGAGCTGCTCCGGCGTGATTCGCTTCTCCTTGAGGAGAAGCTCACCGATACGAACGGGCATGGCGCTTCACAACCTGCACAGATGCTCAGACACGTTGGTGGACCTAGAACGTCATCCTGAGGTCAGATCCCCACCCGTTGCGGCCCTCGACATCGCGGCCCGTGATGAACCCGTCCAGGTACACGCCGGACCAGATCGTCAGGCTCAGGCCTCCCGACAGCGATCGCGGCGCCGACCCCGCCGGGGTCGCCGCGAAACCGCCGCGCACCGCCACGTGCCGGTGCAGCAGCCATGCTTCGGCGCCGGCCGCGATCCGCCGCTCGCGGCCGAACGGCGTGTCGTTCAGCGTCAGGTCCGCGTCGGCCGCCAGCGTCAGGCTGTCCAGCACGCTCGCCGGCCCCGTCGTGACCGACGCCCCGGCCCGTACCCGTCGCCTCAGTTCCATGCGACTCATGCCCTCCCCAAAGACGGGCGAACGCAGGTTGCGCACCGCCAATCCGAGCCGTGCCGCGCCAAATCGCGCCATCACGCCCACATCGAGATCCGCATGCGTTTCACCCGGCCCGTCCAGTGCGCTCGCGCGGGCCAGCGATCCGTCGCCTGCCGCGACCGCCTCGGCCGCGGCGTGCCCTCGGAGGAGCTTCACCGTCGTGGAAACCACGAGGTGCCCGCCCACCGATTCCCCTACCGTGATCCCGAACTGCGAGAGGGATAACGAGCCGAGCGACACACCCGCAAGTCCTTGATCTTGTCGGTTGGAGGGGGCCGTATCTGTAGCGGGTGGAAGTGTCTCCTGGTGGATACGAAGGCGGTAGTAGCTCACGCCGAGGGCGGGATAGGCCGCCGAGAATCCGCTGGCCGTGGCGTCGTGGAAGGGCTGCCCGAGCCGGGCGGCGGCGTCGGCATCGTCGGGGCGCGACACCGCATCACGCTCGAGCACGGCGCTGAACAACGCGCCGCCGGCCAGGCCCGCCGGATTCCACCAGGTGGCCGTCGCATCGTCGGCGACGGCGACGAACGCGCCGCCCATGCCCTGCGCCCGGACGCCGATGGTTTCGAAGGATTGGGCGCGGGCGGGAACGGCCCACGCGAGAAGCACCAGGAGAGCTGCGAGACGGACGCGAATCAGCCGACCAGCACCGCGGCCGCCACGACGGTGGTCCACAGCCCCTTCTTGTCGCCGACCGCCGTCTGGGTGACGTTCTGCGTGCGGACGATCTGATTCGAGAGCCGGTAGACTTCCTTCTTTTCGTCCCAGCTCTTGTCCGGGTCGAATTCGAGGCCGAGCGTCGTCGCCAGCATCTCGGCCGCCAGCTCCTCGGCGTAGTCGCCCGCAATGTCCTCGCTCTCGCCGAAGCTGTGGTGTTCCGACAAGTACCCGTACAGGTCCTTGTCGCGCGGAATCGCCACGCCGACCGTCGCGGCGATCAGCCGATGGGGCTCGCGCGTCGCCGCCTCCGACATCACCACGAAGGTGACCTGACCGGGCTCGAGACGCTTGGTCCCTTGAGATCGAGAAAGAATCTTGCATTTGGGGGGAAAGATGCTGGAGACACGGACGAGATTGCACGCGGCGATGCCGGCCGAGCGGAGCGCCAGCTCGAACGACGTCAGCTTCTCGCGGTGTTTGCCGACACCCTTGGTGAAGAACATCTCCTTGGGAACGAATCCGACCACGTTACGCTCCTTGGTCCATTGGGACGCTGCATGGTAAACAGCCTCGTTTCACCAAGTCAAGAAACGACGGTGTGTTGCCGCCGGCCGACGAGCGCCAGCACACCCACCAGCGCCATCGCCGACACGACGGCTCCCCAGAAGAACGCTCGAGGACGATAGACGAACTCCACGTCGTGACGGCCGGGCGCGAGTCGGACCGCCCGGAACAGCCCGTCGGCCAGGACGACGTCCGCCGGACGGCCGTCGACCGACGCCTGCCAGTCTGCCGAATACGAGTCGAGCAGCACGAGATATCCGCCGCCGGCGCCGGCGCCGCCGGCGATCGTCACCCGATTGGGTCCGTCCTGAACGAGGCGGGCGAACGGCTCGACGGGATCGCCGGCTGTCCCCGCGGCGTCGGACGGGCCGGCGACGAGGACCGTGGTCCGGCTGTCCCAGCCTTCCGCGAAGAGGGCGTCGAGCTGCTGCGCCCGATCGGCGACGATCCGGGCGTTCTTCACGACGCTGACGCGCGGCATGACTTCGCCCCAGTCGTAGAGCATCGAATCGAGGAAGTAGGGGATCTTCGTCAGGGGCTGGCGCCCCGGCGCCTGCCACGGCGGAAGGATCCGGTAGCGCACCCCGGTCCGGTCGAGGAAGTGATCGCGCGCGTCGCGGCCGCTGTCCTCCATGAACCGGTCGATCGTGTCCTGGACCTGGCGCGGCCAGAGGACGGCGAGGTCGTACAGACAGGATCTCGCGGCGCCGCCAGGCCGACGGGTAGAACGCCGCTTCGTTGCTCAGCGCGGCGCGGCTCGCCGAGCCCGAGAGGCCGATCGGATTCAGGAACGCGCGCGACGCGTCCAGATCCGAAGCGTCCAGGGTGCCGTCCCGCTTGCCGCCGACGTAGAAACGGGCGCCGGCGTCGGCCTCGATGAACGACATCCAGGCCGGCTGCGCCACGTACGCCGTGTCGAAGGACGGATTGATCCCCCAGGCATGGACGATCAGATCGCCCACGATGAAGGCAAAGAGCGCCACGCGCGCGATCGGTGCGTCCTTGCGCGGGCCGGCCCCGAAATGCACGAGGGTCGCGGCCGCCAGCGACAGGAGCAGAACGACCGTGGCCTTCGCCGGCAGCTGCCGGAGCATGTATTCGGCGGCGCCCACGGGATCGTGGACGCCGACGGATCGCGCGATCTCGTACAGCCGAAACGCGGCCGGCGTCGCGAAGTAGACACACGCCCCCACGGCCAGGCTCGCCCCGACGGCAATCAGTCCGGCGGCCGCCACCGAGGAGACTCGCGCCCAGTCGACGCTCCCGAGCGTGCCCGGCCGCTCAGACGAGGCGAGCGCGTCCCAGCCGGCGGCGGCCGTCGCGGCAACCGCGGTCACCGGAACCACGAGGTACTTCACCGGAAAGCGAAAGGACGCGAGAAGGGGGAGGTGATCGCGCAGGAACGGGTAGACGGGCGTGTAGCCGCCGAAGGCGCCCAGGAGCCCCAGCGCCCCCGCCAATGCCCAGAACCGGCTCCAACGGCGCGACGCGTTCGCCACGAGTCCGAACACCGCCACCGCCATCAGGGGCACGCCGAGATAGATCGAGAAGAAGAAGGGTTCGCGCCCGGTGTTCAGGGCCTGCATCCACGGAACCGCGTCGAGACTCTGGCTCGTGAAATAGTCGCCGAAGAGGTGGACCGACAGCGTCTCGAGGAGCGCCAGGGGACGCAGCGACCAGAAGTCGCGGTGCTCCAGCTGGGTCCGCTGAGACACACCCGCCGCCTGCGCCATCGGGAGCAGTTGAATCGCGGCGACCATCAGGCCCAGCATCAGCCCCGCCTCGACCCACGCCGTCCGTCGGACCCGCTCCCCCGCCGAAAGCTCCACGCCGAGGGACGGTCCGAGCAGCGCGAACGCCGAGGCGAGCGCCAGCGTGGCGAATTGTGAAACGGGTTCCCCGGCAAGCGCCTGCAGGGCGACGACCACGGACACGACGGCGACACGACGCGGCGTGGGCCGGAACATCACGCGGTCGACCGCCCACAGCACCCAGGGGATCGCCGCGACGGACCACGACATGTTCGGGAAATTGCCCGTCGAGACCACGACGCCCGACGCGGCGAAGGCGACCGCACCGAGCGTCGCGGCCGAGGTCGAAAACCGTCGGGCGAAGAACAGCCAGGCGCCGACGGCAGCCGTGGGGAACGGCAGGGCCACCCAGAGGTTGAAGCCGAACGCTTCCCCGGGAACGAGTCGCGTCAGGAGCGCGGGCGGGAAGAACATCTGGTGCAGGCCGTCGGCCACCGCCGCCTGCCCGCCGCCGACGTAGGGATCCCACAGCGGCCAGTGTCCCGCGGTGAGGGTCCGGCGGAACCACAAGTACCGCCCCCAGAAGTAGAGGCTGAGATCGCGCGTGTAGAAGATGGACGAGCCCGTGAGGCCGTGGGCGAAGGGCGCGAGACCGGCCGCCGCGGCGGCCAGCGCCCAGACGGCCGGGGGCACTCGAAGAACGCGCAGTGTCCTGGGGCGCGTGAGGGCCGGGTCTGCAATCATCCGGCTCATGTATCGGGAGAACGGAGCGCAACCTTAGGGCGGGCGCCCCGTTTTGACGACGCGGCCGGGAGCCTGATATGTTAGGAGGACTAACTATTAGGTCCACTAAGTGTCTACTGCCTCAGTCATCGATCCGCGTGAGGTCGCCCGCGAGCTCCTTGCGATCGTGCCGCTCGTGATGCGGACCGTGGCGGCCGAACTGCGCGCAGCCGGCGAGCTGCCCGCCCCGGCGCACTTCGCGCTGCTCACGGTGCTGGCCCGCCAGCCGAGCACCGTGAGCGAGCTCGCGCAGCTCCGGGGCGTGAGCCTGCCGACGATGTCGAACTCGGTGAGCGCCCTCATCAATCGCGGCTGGGCGCGCCGCACGCCCTCCCCCGACGATCGACGCGTCCTGATCGTGGACGTCACACCGGCGGGGCGCGCCACCGTCGAACGCGTCGGCCGGGCCGCCGAGCGCCGGCTCGCGGTGCTCCTCGCGTCCCTCGACCGCGCCTCGGCGCGGCGCCTGCAGGGCGGCCTCGCCGTCCTCAAGGCGGTGTTCGGTGACGCCCCCGTGTGCGCCCCGCGTCGATCGACACAGGACCGCAGGAGGGGTGGGCGTGCGCGCGATTGAGGCGCGCCCGCCCGACCTGGTGGCGGGCCTGGCGGCGAACATGGCGGCGAAAACGTTCGTATATACGTAGGTTGAGGGGCAATGGGGACCATGGCTGACCTACTGCCGACCGAGCAGACGACCTCGCCGGGGCTCGCCGCGCGGCTGTTTGGCGTGCTCACGTCTCCACGGGCCACCTATGCGCAGGTGGCGATGCGCCCGCGATGGTTCGGAGCGCTGGCCGTACTCGTCGTCGTCGCCGGCGCGAGCAACTTCATCTTTCTGTCGACCGAGGTCGGGCAGAACGCCCTGTTCGACCAGCAGCTGCGCATGATGGACATGATCGGCATCACCGTCAACGACAGGGTGTACGATCAGATGGTGGCGGGCCTCGGCCGCGCCCCGTACTTCACGGCCGTCGGCCAGCTCATCTTCTTTCCGCTGGTGGCGCTGCTCCTGGCAGGTCTGCTCTTTGCCGTATTCGTCGCGGTCCTGGGCGCCGACGGGTCGTTCAAGCAGGTGTTCTCGATCGTCGCGCACTCGGGCGCGATCGTCGCGCTCCAGCCGCTCTTCGTGCTGCCGCTCGACTATGCCCGCCAGTCGATGAGTCCGCCCACGACGCTCGCCGTCTTCCTGCCGATGCTCGACGAGACGTCGTTCGTGATGCATCTGCTGGGGTCGATCGATCTGTTTCTCATCTGGTGGATAGTGAGCCTGGCCATCGGGCTCGGCGTGCTGTTCAAACGGCGTACGGGACCGATCGCGACGGGCCTGCTCGGCGTCTATGTGATCGTGGGGGTCATTGTGGCCGCTTGGCGGTCGTAGGGAGAAGTCGTCAACATGAAGGGGAAAAACATCCTGATCGCGGCGGGCGTCGTCGCGCTGGCCGCTGCGGTCGTGGCCGCCAACCTGCTGTATACGCGGGACACGGGCCTGGCCGTCACGACCGAGGTCGTCAAGTCGCGCGATCTCGAGGCCATCGTGTCCGCCTCGGGCAAGATTCAGCCGAAGCGCCTGGTCAACATCAGCGCCGACACGGCCGGGCGCGTCGTCGATCTCGCCGTCAACGAGGGCGACCGGGTGACGCGGGGCCAGTTCCTGCTGCAGATCGACCCCCGATCGCTCAGAACCCGCGTGGACAGCGGCACCGCCTCGCTCCAGGCCGCCGAAGCGTCGCTCGGTCAGCTGCGGCAGTCGGTCGAGACGGCACGCGTGCAGCTCGACCAGCTTCGGCTCACGCTCAAGCGCCAGCAGGAGCTCTGGGGCGAGCAGTTGACCACGCGCGAAGCGCTTGAAAAGGCGCAGAACGACGTGAAGGCGGCCGAGTCCGGACTCCAGGAGCGGCAGAAACAGGTGGAAGGCCAGGAGCGGCGGCTCGACCAGGAACGCGCGTCGCTCGAAAGCGCCCGCTACGACTTGAGCAAGGTGCGCATCGAGTCCCCGATCGACGGCATCGTCACGCGCCGGAACATCCAGGAGGGCGAAACCGCCGTCATCGGCACCATGAACAATGCCGGCACGGTCCTCCTGACGCTTGCCGACATGTCCGTGATTCAGGCGGAAGTCGAAGTGGACGAGACGAACATCCCCGAAGTGGCAATCGGGCAGCCGGCGAAGATCATGATCGACGCGCTGCCCGACCGGACGTTCCGCGGGCATGTCACCGAAATCGGCAACAGCCCGATTCAGGCTGCCGGCTCGACGGGCACCACCAGCAGCAACCAGGCGACGAACTTCAAGGTGGTGGTCGTGCTCGACGACGACGTGCCGGACGTGCGCCCGGGCTTCACGTGCGCCGCCGACATCACGACGGCCACCCGCAGCCACGTCACATCGGTGCCGATCCCGGCGGTCGCGGTCCGCGAGCTGATCTACGACGCCAACGGCGAGGTCGTGGCCGATCCCGCGTCGACGCCGAACGGGCGCCGGCGCCGCCCCTCGGAGACGGCGACGGTGTCCGGCGAGCTGTTGCCGGGCCAGACGCGGAAGGAGACCGAGGGGGTGTTCGTGGTGCGCGACGGCCGGGCCCGCTTCGTGCCGATCCGGATGGGCATCGCGGGCGACCGGTATTTCGAGGTGCTCGCCGGCCTGGAAGCCGGCGACGAGGTCATCACCGGGCCCTACAACTCCGTGCGCGGCATGGCCGACGGCGACCTGGTGAAGATCGACAACAACGCCAAGTAGGGGCGCGGCCGGGTGGACCCGCCGCCAGGAATCCCAGGCATCAATGTTCAGCACGCTCTACGAATCGGCATCGATCGCGCTCGCCGCGATCTGGTCGTCGAAGCTGCGATCGCTCATGACCGTTCTGGGCAACATCGTGGCGGTCACGTCGATCATTGCCGTGGTGTCGCTGGTGCAGGGGCTGAACGCGTCGGTCACCGACGCCATCCTGAGCCAGGCCGGGGCCGGCTCCTTCAGCGTCCAGCAGTACCCCATCACCCGCAGCGACGAGGACTTCGACCGCGTTCGGAGCAATCCGCGGATCACGCTCCAGGACGTGCGGGCGATCCGGCGGTACAGCGACGCGGCCCAGTCGATCATGGCGGATGCGGGCGGGCAGGGCCGCGTCACTTATCGCGATCGATCCATCGACCGCACGTCGATCCGCGGTGTGACGGCCGAGTACGTGAACTTCTCCACGTACGACGCCGAGCGCGGCCGCCTCATGAGCCCGACCGAAGTGTCGACCGCCCGGCCGGTCGCCGTGCTTGGCTGGCAGACCGCCGATCAGCTGTTCGGCACCGACGTCGACCCCATCGACAAGACCATCCAGATCGAGGGCGTGCACTTCCGCGTCGTCGGCGTCAGCGCCAAGAAGGGCGCGCTGCTCGGACAATCGCAGGATTCCTTTGCGGTCATTCCGCTCACCCAGTTCCAGCAGATCTTCGGGGCGCGGCGGCCGCTCTCGATCACGGTGATGCCGCGCGACCCGGACCAGATCGCCGATGCGATGGACGAGGCGACGATCGCGCTGCGGGTGGCCCGCCGGCTGAAACCGAAGCAGGACGACAACTTCGGCCTCTTCACGTCCGACACGATCCTCGATATCTACCACTCGGCGACCAACGGGATCTTCGCCGTGCTGATCGGCGTGGTGGCGCTGTCGCTGGTCGTGGGCGGGATCGTCATCATGAACATCATGCTCATGGTCGTGACCGAGCGCACGCGGGAGATCGGCCTGCGCAAGGCCTTGGGCGCCAAGCGGGCGGACATCATGGCGCAGATGCTCACCGAGTCGGTGGTGCTGTCGCTCTTCGGCGGCATCGTCGGCACGCTGCTCGGGGCGGCCATCGCCACGGCCATCGCGCGCTTCACGCCGGTGCCGGCGTCCGTTGAAGCCTGGTCGGTGGCGCTCGGCATCGGCATCACCGCGCTCGTGGGCCTGTTCTTCGGTCTGTATCCCGCGATGCGCGCGGCCCGGCTCGACCCGATCGAGGCATTGAGAAAAGAATGAGCGCCTGCGGCCACACGGAGCCGAGAACCCTGGCATTCGAGGCGAGGCGTCGGCGTCAGTTCGCGGCGGGGGTGGGGACCCTGCCGCCAGTGAGCCAAGAATGAGCGCCTCCGGCCACACCGGCCCGGAGCCCGGCGCCGGCATCCGCGTCAGCCTCGTCGGCGAGGTGATCGCGATGGCGTTCGAGACGGTGCGCACCAACAAGCTCCGGTCGGCCCTCACGGTGCTCGGCGTGGTGATCGGCATCACGTCCATCGTCGGCATGACGGCGCTCATCCGGGGCTTCGACGAGTCGCTGCGCGACATGATCCGATCGATCGGCCCGAACACCATCTTCGTGCAGCGATTCGGCGTGACGAGCTTCGCCAACGGCGCCGAGTTCCAGGAGCTCCTGAAACGCCCGAACCTCTCGACCGCCGATGCGCGGGCGATCGCGGACATGGCGCCGAGCGTCGGCATCGTCGACATCGAGTTCGGCGCCGGCCCTGGCAATGTCGTGCAGCAGCGCGTGCGCTATGGCAGTGAGCACACCAAGCCGCTGCTCGTGTTCGGCACCGGTGAATACTTCGCGCAGGGCACGCGCATCCCGATCAAAGCGGGCCGGTTCTTCGGCGGCATCGAAGTGCAGTACCGCAAGAACGTCGTCGTTCTCGGACACACCGCGGCCGACCTGCTCTTCGAGGAGCGCGGGCTCGATCCGATCGGCAAGACTGTGCGCGTCGGCACGGAGCGGTTCGAGGTGGTGGGCGTGTTCGACGCGCGACCCGCGGCCGGCGGGTTCAATCTGAACCAGGACGACTTCGTCGTCATCCCGTACACCACGTATCAACGCATTTTCGGGCTGCAGCCCGCCCGCATCTCGCGCTCCGCGGAGATCCTGAACATTCAAATCTCGGTGCTGCCACGCGACGGCTTCACGGCCCAGCAGGCGATCGCCGACGTCGAACGCGTGATGCGCATCCGCCACGACCTGCGGCTCGATGAGCCGGACGACTTCGACATCGTCACCCAGGACCAGTTTCTGCAGCTGTGGGATCGGATCAGCCAGGCGACGTTCTTCGCGCTGATCGTGATCTCGTCGATCGCGCTGATGGTCGGCGGCATCGGCGTGATGGCGATCATGTCGATTTCGGTCACCGAACGCACCCGGGAGATCGGCGTGCGCAAGGCGCTCGGCGCGCGGCGCGCGGAGATCCTTTTTCAGTTCCTGATGGAGGCGGCCTTCCTCACCTCGCTCGGCGGGGTGCTCGGCATCGCCCTCGGCAGCGGCATCGGCTGGGCCGTGCACGCCGTATCGGGCTTCCCCATCTCGCTTCCCTGGTGGTCCTTCGCCATCGGGCTCGGCTTTTCGGCCGCCGTCGGCGTGTTTTTCGGCATGTACCCGGCCGTAAAGGCCTCCCGCCTCGACCCGATCGAGGCGCTCCGCTACGAATAGCCGCCCGCCGCGTCTTGCGAGGCTCCCGCGCGCCGAATATGATGCGCCAGAGCGCACAGGGGGACTCCATCCATGAAGGTCTACGACGCCTCCAGCATTCGAAATACCGCCCTCGTCGGACACACCGCGTCTGGCAAAACCCAGCTCACCTCGGCCCTGCTCTCCGCCGCCGGCATGGTCAACCGTCTCGGCAAGGTCGACGAGGGGACCACCGTGACCGATTTCGACGACGAGGAGATCGCACGCAAGCACACGCTCTCGGCGAGCCTTGCCTACGCCGAATGGAACAAGCTGAAGATCAACCTCATCGATACGCCGGGCATGGGCAATTTTCTGAGCGATGCGCGCGCTGCGCTGCGGGTGGCCGACGCGGCCCTCGTGGTGGTGGACGCCGTGTCGGGCGTAATGGTTTCCACCGAGAAGGTCTGGGGCGTCGCCCAGGAGCTCGGTCTGCCCCGCCTGGTCGTGCTGAACCGGCTCGACCGCGAACGCGCGAGCCTGGAGCGTTCGCTCGAATCGCTCCGCGAGTCGTGCCATCGGGCGGTAGTCCCGATCCAGCTGCCGATCGGCGAGGAACGGGCCTTCCGGGGCGTGGTCGATCTGGTCACGCGAAGGGCGTACATCTCGAATCCGGACGCCAGCGGCGGCTTCGCCGAGGAGGACGTGCCCGCCGCAATGGCCGGCGCCGTCTCGGCGGCGCGCGAAGCGCTCATCGAGATGGTGGCCGAGTCTGACGAGGCGCTCATGGAGAAGTTCTTCGAGGCGGGCACGCTGACCGACGAAGAGCTGGTCGCCGGCCTCCGCAGCGCGACGCTCAGCGGCGCCGTGTTCCCGCTCGTCTGCACCTCGTCTGTCGCCAACATCGCCACCGCCCAGCTGCTCGACGCCATTGGCGCCTACCTGCCGTCGCCCGCGGAGCGGCCGTTCCGCGCCCTCGACGCCTCCGGCGGCACGACGCTCGCCTCGACCGATGAAGGCGCCCCCACGGCGGCATTCGTCTGGAAGACGATTGCCGATCCGTTTGCCGGGCGCATCACGATGTTCCGCGTGTTCACGGGGATCCTGAAATCCGACTCGACCGTCCAGAACGTCACGCAGGAAACCCAGGAACGGCTGGGCCACCTGATGCTGCTCCAGGGCAAGACGCAGACGAGCGTGCCGGAGATCCGTGCCGGCGACCTCGGCGCCGTCGCCAAACTCAAGGACACGCGCACCGGCGATACCATCGGCGACAAGGGCGCCCGGCTGACGTTTCCGCCGATCAAGTTCCCCGAACCCGTCCTCTCGTACGCCATCGAGCCCAAGAGCCGCGGCGACGAAGACAAGATCAGCGCCTCGATGCACCGGTTGGAAGAGGAAGACCCCTCGATCACCTACAGCCGCGACGCGCAGACCAAGGAACTGCTGCTCTCGGGGCAGGGTCAGCTGCATATCGAGGTGACGGTCGCCAAGCTCAAGCGCCGCTTCGGCGTCGACGTGAACCTCAAGCCGCCCCGCATCCCGTACCGCGAGACGATCAAGGCGTCGACCGAGGCGCACGGGCGCCACAAGAAACAGACGGGCGGCCACGGCCAGTTCGGCGACTGCAAGATCCGCGTCGAGCCGCTGCCCCGCGGCGCGGACTTCGAATTCGTCGACGACATCTTCGGCGGCGCCATCCCCCGCCAGTTCATTCCGGCGGTCGAGAAAGGCATCCAGGACGCACGGACGCGCGGGTATCTGGCGGGCTATCCGATGGTCGACTTCAGGGTCACGGTGTACGACGGTTCGTACCACGACGTGGATTCGAACGAGCTCTCGTTCAAGATGGCGGGCTCGCTGGCCTTCAAGGACGCGATGTCGCGCGCCCGACCGACCATCCTCGAACCGATCATGGACGTCGAGGTCTACGCGCCGTCGGACTTCGCCGGCGATCTCATGGGCGATCTGAACGGGCGGCGCGGCCGCATCGCGGGCATGGACACGCGAGGCGCGACGACCGTGATCAAGGCGCAGGTGCCGATGTCAGAGATGCTCACCTACGAGCAGCACCTCACATCGGCCACCGGCGGCCGGGGGTCCTATCACATGGAGTATTCGCACTACGACGAGGTGCCGGCGCCGATTCAGTCGAAGATCGTCGCGGCCGCGAAGGCGGAGCGCGGCGAGGTCGCCGTCGAGGAATGACGCCGAGCGTCTCGAGCTAACTGCCCCCCGCTTTGCGCGGCGTCGTGGAGCGCCGCTTGGCGCCCTTGGCTGGTGCAGAAGCTTTCTTGCCGCCCGCCTCCTCGGGTTCGGTCTTCTTGCCGCGCATCCGTTCGGCGGCCGCCTTGAGCCGTGACCCGACACCCTTCGACTTGGGCTTCGGCGCCTCGGCCTTCTCGTCGGCCGCGGCGTGCTTGGAGGGATCGAACTCGCTGCCGACGAGTTCCACCTGGGCGACCTCCGCGCTGTCGCCGCGGCGATAGCCGAGGCGCAGCAGGCGCGTGTACCCGCCTGGACGCGACCCGAAGCGCGGGGCGATCGTGTCGAACAGCTTGCCGACCACGTCGCGATCCTGCAGATCCTGCATCACCAGCCGCCGGGCGTGCAGCGTCTTGCCGTTCTGGCCGTCCGCCACGCCGCGTTTCGCAATCGTGATCAGCCGCTCGACGAACGGGCGGAGCTCCTTGGCGCGCGGCACCGTCGTCGTGAGATGCTCGTGACGCAGGAGCGCCGTCGCCTGGTTGCGCAGCATCGCCAGGCGGTGTTCGGTGACCCGGCCAAGTTTTCGGTGTGCGACTCGGTGTCTCATGGTCCTATCTCGCGGGGCCCCACCCCCGCTCGTTGCCGTCGCGTCCGTCCCGGATCCTGATCCGGGCGGCCGACGGCCGTGGCCAGCGCTGGGTGAGCCCGCGGCCCGCTACTCCTGCGCGGAGGCGGCTGCCTGGTCGACGCGCATACCCAGGCTCAGCCCCATCGTGTGCAGGATTTCCTTGATCTCGTTCAGGCTCTTCCGTCCGAAGTTCTTCGTCTTCAGCATCTCGGCTTCGGTCTTCTGCACCAGCTCGCGAATCGTCCGGATATTCGCATTCTTGAGGCAGTTGTACGACCGCACCGACAGTTCCAGCTCCTCGACGCTCTTGTCGAGGTTCTCGTTGCTCACACCGACACGCGGCACGTCGGCCGACGCCTCGGCCGTCTGCTCCGCGCCTTCCTCGAGATTGATGAAGATGTTCAGATGATCGCGCACGAGCTTGGCGGCGAGCGAGATCGCGTCGCGCGGGCCCACTGATCCGTTCGTCCAGACGTCCACCGTCAGCTTGTCGTAGTCCGTCGTCTGACCGAGGCGTGCGGCCTCGACCAGATAGTTGACCTTCTTGATGGGCGAGTGCACGGAATCGATCGGAATCCAGCCGATCCCGAGATCCTCATCGAAGTTCTTGTCCGCCGCCACATAGCCGCGGCCGCGCTTCATCCGCATCTCCATCTGGAGCTTCCCGCCTTCGGCGACCGTGGCGATGTGGGCGTCGGGCTCCAGAATCTCGACGTCGGCGTCGGCCTGGATGTCGCGAGCGCGCACTTCGCCCACCTTGTCGACACGGAGGACGAGCGTCTTGGTGTGGTCCACGTGCAGCTTCAGCGGAATCTGCTTGAGATTCAGGATGATGTCGGTGGCGTCCTCGACCACGCCCGGGATGGGCGAGAACTCGTGGAGCACGCCATCGATCCGCACGGCGGTAATGGCCGCGCCCTCGATGGACGACAGCAGAACGCGCCGGAGCGCGTTGCCAATCGTCGTGCCGAAGCCCCGCTCGAAGGGCTGCGCATAGAACCGTCCGAACCGATCGGTGAGCGTCTCGCGCTCGACCTCGAGCCGCTTGGGCCGCTGAAATCCTCTCCAGAGCATGATGGCATTCCTTTCGTCAACGGGCCCGCAGCCGGGCCTCCAGACCTGCAAGTCGCCGCCGGCCTCCCGCCGCAGGTCTGTGTAAGGCTGCGGGCCAGCGGATGACGCGTATTACTTCGAATACAACTCGACGATGAGCTGCTCCTGGACGGGGAGATTGATCTGTTCGCGCGTGGGGACCGACGCCACGCGGCCGCTCGTCGACGCGGGGTCGAACGAGAGCCACTCCGGAATCCCGCGCCCCTTGACCTCCTCCATCGCGTGTTCGATCGTGGGATTGCTCCGACTCCGCTCGAGTACGGTCACGACGTCGCCCTGTCGCAGCGAATAGGACGGAATGTCGACCTTCCTGCCGTTCACCAGGAAGTGGCCGTGCCGCACGAGCTGGCGCGCCTGAGGCCGTGACGTGGCCAGCCCCAGCCGGTAGACGACATTGTCGAGCCGGCGCTCGAGCAGCTGCAGCAGCGTCTCGCCGGTGATGCCGCGCGTGCGCTCGGCCGCCTCGAAATAGCGGCGGAACTGATCCTCGAGCACGCCGTAGATCCGCTTCACCTTCTGCTTCTCGCGCAGCTGCAGCCCGTAGCCCGACAGCTTCTGGCGACGCGACTTCCCGTGCTGACCCGGGGGGAAGTTGCGCTTCTCGATCGCGCACTTCTCCGTGTAGCACCGCTCCCCCTTCAGGAAGAGCTTCATCGCCTCGCGGCGGCAGAGACGGCAGACCGGACCGATGTACCGCGCCATTACACCCTCCTCCGCTTCGGTGGCCGGCACCCGTTGTGCGGAATCGGCGTCACGTCACGGATCGACTTCACTTCCAGTCCCACGGTCTGCAGCGCGCGGATCGCCGACTCGCGCCCCGAGCCCGGCCCCTTGACGCGGACGTCGAGCGACCGCATGCCCACCGCCTTGGCGGCGTTGCCGGCGTTCAGCGCGGCCTGCGTCGCCGCGAACGGGGTGCCCTTGCGGGAACCCTTGAAGCCGATGCCGCCGGCGCTGGACCAGGCGACGACGTTGCCCTCGGTGTCGGTGATCGTGACCAGCGTGTTGTTGAACGACGCCTGGATGTGCGCCAGGCCGTGGTGCACGATGCGTTTCTCGCCGCGCTTCTTGAACGTCTTCTTGCGCTTGCCGGCCCCTTCCTTCTTCTCAGGCAGCGCCGAGGCGTCGGCTGTCGGTTCGTTCTTTGCCATAGCTTAGACCGTCTTCTTCTTCGCAATTGCGCCCTTGCGCGGGCCCTTGCGCGTTCGAGCGTTCGTCCGCGTCCGCTGGCCGTGCACCGGCAGCGAGCGGCGGTGCCGCATGCCGCGGTAACAGCCGATCTCCATCAGGCGCTTCACGTTCATCGACACCTCCTTGCGGAGGTCGCCCTCGACGCGCCCCTGTTCTTCGATCACCCGGCTGATCTTGCGGACGTCGTCTTCCGAGAGATCCTTCACGCGGATGTCGGGACTCACCCCGGCGTCCTTGAGGATCGTGTTGGAGCGGACGCGCCCGATCCCGAAGATGTAGGTCAGTCCGATCTCCACGCGCTTCGTGCGTGGCAAGTCCACGCCTGCAATGCGAGCCATCGTTTAGCCCTGCCTCTGCTTGTGCTTCTGGTTCGGGCAGATCACCCGCACCACGCCGCGGCGCCGGATGATCTTGCACTTGCTGCAAATCCGCTTGACCGATGCACGAACCTTCATCAGTTAACCCCTGATCTTCTCCACGATTCGCCCGCGTCCCGGATCGACCGGCGAGATCTCCACGCGCACCCGATCGCCCACGAGCACCCGGACGAAATTCCGATCGACTCGATCCGCCACATGCGCCGTCACGATCGGACCGTCGTCCAGCCGGACGCGGTACAAGCCGCTCGGCAGCGTCTCGACTACGGCGCCCGCCGGCGCCTCCGGCATCAGTGCCGGGCCGCCACCGCGCCGGGCCGGGCTGACGCCCCCCGCGCCGGCGCGCCGGCGTCGGCCGCCGCGCCGGGCCGCGCCGTGAGAATCCGCGGCCCGTTGGCCGTGATCGCCACGGTGTGCTCGAAATGGGCCGACAGGCTCCCGTCGCGGGTCACCGCCGTCCATCCGTCGCCCAGCACCTTCACTGCCGGCTTGCCCGCGTTCACCATCGGCTCGATCGCGAGCACCATGCCCTCGGCCAGCCGCGGTCCGCGCCCCGGTTCGCCGTAGTTCGGGACCTGCGGCTCTTCGTGCATCCGCTGGCCGATGCCGTGTCCCACGAACTCGCGCACGACCGAGAATCCGTGAGCCTCCACGTGCGTCTGCACCGCGTGCCCGATATCCGAGATCCGTCCCCCGGGCCGCGCGCGCGCGATGGCCAGGGCGAGCGCTTCGTCCGTGACCCGCAGCAACTGCACCGCCTCATCCGAGATCCGGCCGACCCCCAGCGTGATCGCGCTGTCGCCGTAGTAGCCGTGGAGCTCTGCGCCCACGTCGAGGGAGATGATGTCGCCGTCGCACAGCACTCGCGACGCCGACGGGATCCCGTGAATCACCTCGTCGTTGATCGACGAGCAGATGGTCGCCGGGTATCCGTGATAGCCCTTGAACGCCGGCGTGGCACCCGCCGCGCGGATCCGCCGCTCGGCCATCTCGTCGAGCGCGGCCGTTGTCACGCCCGGCGCCACCTGCACGGCCAGCTCGGCGAGCACTTCGCCAACCAGGCGGCCGGCCTCGCGCAGCCGGTCCAGCTCTCCCGTCGAGCGGCAGACGATCATCGGGTCGTTCTCCCGTCGCCGCCCGCGCCGTTCACGGCGGCGATGATGTCGTGGAACACGCGGTCGGCGCCCTGCGCACCGTTCACGGCGTGAAACCCCGCGCGCGCGCGATAGTAGTCCACGAGCGGCTGCGTCTGATCGCGGTAGACCTTCAGACGGACGCGCACCGAGGCTTCGTTGTCGTCGGCACGCTGGATCAGCCGGCCGCCACAGTTCCCGCAGACCCCCGCGGACGCCTGGGCCGCGTCGGCGATCGCACCGCAGCTGTCGCACACCCGGCGTGCCGACAGCCGGCGCACCAGCTCGTTCTCGGGCACTTCGATGTCGACCACCTTCAGCGGATCCCGGCCGTCCACGATGCCATCGAGCGCCGTCGCCTGCCCCACCGTGCGGGGAAAGCCGTCGAGGATGAAGCCGGCCGCTGCATCCGGCTGTGCCAGGCGCTCCTCCACGATCCCGATCACCACATCGTCGCCCACGAGATCGCCGCGATCCATGATCGCCCTGGCGCGGCGGCCGAGCTCGGTGCCCGCCTGTACGGCCTCGCGGAGGATGTCGCCCGTCGAAATCTTCGGGATGCCGCGCGCCGCCGCCAGCCGGCTCGACTGCGTCCCCTTGCCGGCGCCCGGCGGCCCCAGCATCACCACGTTCAGCGCCATGTCTAGGCCCGCCGCCCGCGTACGCGCGCCTTCTTCATGAACCCGTCGTAGTGGCGCATGATGAGCTGCGACTCGACCTGCTGCACGGTGTCCATGGCAACGCCGACGACGATCAGGAGCGAGGTGCCGCCGAAGTAGAACGTGACGTTCAAGCCCTCGGTGAACCAGCGCGGCAGCGCGGCGTCGAGGTAGTCGCCGATGAACGGGATGGGCGCCACGCGGAAGCCGCTCAGCATGAACTGCGGCAGGATCGCAATGAGCGCCAGATAGACGGCGCCGGCGAGCGTGATGCGCGCCAGAATCGTGTCGATGTACTCGGCCGTCCGTTTGCCGGGGCGGATGCCGGGGATGAAGCCGCCGTATTTCCGCATGTTCTCCGCGACATCGTCCGGATTGAAGATGATCGCGGTGTAGAAATAGGCGAAAAAGATGATGAGCGCCACGTACAGGAGGTTGTACAGCGGCATCCCGACGGTCAGCTGATCCGAGACGCGCTGGGCGATCCCGCCCTGGAACGCCTGCGCGATCGTCGCCGGGAACGCGAGAATGGACGAGGCGAAGATGATCGGGATGACGCCCCCCGTGTTCACCTTCAACGGAATGTGGGTGCTCGACCCGCCGTACATGCGCCGGCCGACCACCCGCTTGGCGTACTGGACCGTGACGCGGCGATGGCCGCGTTCGACGAACACGATCGCGGCCACGACGAACATCATCACCACGAGCAGCACGATCACGCGGATCAGGCCCAGCTGCCCCGTGCGCATCTGCTGCAGGGTCTGCAGCACCGCGCCCGGGAACCCGACGACGATCCCCGCGTAGATGATGAGCGACATGCCGTTGCCGATGCCGCGCTCCGTGATCTGCTCGCCCAGCCACATGATGAAGCACGTGCCCGTGGTCAGCGTGAGCACGGTCATCAGCCGGAACGCCAGACCCGGGTTGTAGACCAGGGGCAGCCCGCCGGCGGTCTGCGTCTGCCGTTCGAGAAAGATCGAGATGCCCGCGGCCTGCACGAGGCTGAGGATGATCGTGAGATAGCGGGTGTACTGCGTGATCTTCCGGCGGCCCAGCTCGCCTTCCTTCGACAGGCGCTCGAGATAGGGCCACACGACGGTGAGCAGCTGAAGGATGATCGACGCGCTGATGTACGGCATGATGCCGAGCGCGAAGATCGTCATGTTCGACAGGTTCCTTCCCGAGAACATGTCGTACAGACCGAACATCGTGTTCGCCATCTGTCCGGCCAGCTCGCTCAGAGCAGCGATGTTCACCCCGGGGACCGTGATATGGCGGCCGACCTGATACACGCCGAGCAGCGCGAGCGTGAAGATCACCCGCTTGCGCAGATCCGAGACGGCGAAGATGTTCTTCAGGCTGTCCATGATGTTTTCAGGCGATCGCTTCGGCCGCGCCGCCCGCTGCGGCGATCTTTTCCGCCGCCTTGCCGCTGAACTTGTGTGCGCGAACGGTGAGCGCCTTGCCCACGTCGCCGCGCGCCAACACTTTCACCCGCGCCGATCCGCCCGCCACCAGACCGCGCTCGCGCAGGAGCTCGGGCGTGACGACCGTGCCCGCCTCGAACACCCGATCGAGCGCGTCGAGATTCACGACCTCGTACGTCACCCGAAACAGGTTGTGAAAACCGCGCTTGGGCACGCGGCGGTGCAAGGGCATCTGCCCGCCTTCGAAACCCCGCTTGAACTTGAAGCCCGACCGTGACTTCGCGCCCTTGTGGCCCCGGCCGGCGGTCTTGCCGTTGCCCGACCCCTGACCGCGGCCCACGCGCTTCTTGGCGTGCGTCGCGCCGGCCGGCGGCTTCAGATTATTGAGTGCCATCGTGTGATCTTCCATCAACGCGGCAGAGCCCGACGCCCGCCGCGAACTGACGCAGACGCGCGCCCCCGGAGGTCGCTGGCCTCCCCGTCATTTCACCGCCACCAGATGCTGCACCTTGTGGATCATGCCACGAGTGGCGGGCGTATCCTTCAACACGACCGTGTGCCGGATCCGGCGCAGCCCCAGCCCCCGAACGACGGTGGCCTGCTTGCTGTTGAACCCGATCGGGCTCCTGACCAGCGTGACCGTCACGGTCCCGCCCTTGCTGTCCGTCCGCTGATTCGCCATCGTCTGATGCTCCAGGGCCGGCGCCTACGCCCTCACCGGCGAAAGCGCTTCCAGGTCCTTGCCACGCATCCGCGCGAGCTTCTCGGGATCCTTGAGCGAGCCCAGTCCCGAAAACGTCGCCCGCACCACGTTGTGCGGATTCGCCGAGCCCAGCGACTTCGTCAGGATGTTCATGATGCCGGCCGACTCGACCACGGCGCGCACCGCGCCGCCCGCGATGATGCCCGTGCCGTCGGGGGCGGGCTTGAGCAAGACGCTCCCCGCCCCGAACTGGCCCACGATCTGATGCGGGATCGTCGTCCCGGCCAGCGGAACGCGAATCAGGTTCTTCTTGGCGGCCTCGATGCCCTTCTTGATGGCGGAGGGCACTTCCTTCGCCTTCCCGATGCCGAAGCCCACCACGCCGTGGCCGTCGCCGACGACAACGAGGGCGCTGAAGCTCAGGTTCTTGCCGCCCTTCACCACCTTGGTCACGCGGTTGATCGAGACTACGGTGTCCTTGATGTCGAGCTGGCCGGCGTCGATCCGCTCCCGTGTTTTCATTTATTACTCTCTCGCGGGGCCCCACCCCCGCTCGTTGCCGTCGCTTCGGCTCCGGATGTGGCGTCCGGCGCGTTCCCGTTCAGTGAAACCGACTCCACCAGGCTCGGGCCGGCTAGAACTCCAGCCCGCCCTTGCGGGCGGCATCTGCCACGGCCCGAATCCGGCCGTGATACAGAAACCCGCCGCGATCGAACACGACCTTCGTAATGCCCTTCTCGATCGTGCGCTCGGCGATCGCCTTGCCCACCGCTTCCGCGCCCTTGATGTTGCCCCCGGCCACGCCCTTGGCGAACGCCTTCCTGAGCGCCGGCTCCACGCTCGACGCCGCGACGAGCGTCGTGCTGGTATGGTCGTCGATCACCTGGGCGTAGACGTGCGAGACGCTGCGGAACACGCTCAGCCGCGGCCGTTCCTTCGTCCCGACGATCCGCTTGCGCTGGCGCAGATGGATGCGCTCGCGCCGGTCAGCCTTCGTGTGAATCTTCATCGCCCTACTTGGCTCCCGTCTTGCCGGCCTTCTTCTTCAGCACCTCGCCGGTGTAGCGCACGCCCTTCTGTTTGTACGGGTCGGGCTTGCGCAGCCGCCGCATGTTGGCCGCGACCTGCCCGACGAGCTGACGATCCACGCCCGTCACCGTGATGTGCGTCTGCTTGTCGATGGCGACTTCGATCCCGGCCGGCACATCGAACACCACCGGGTGCGAGTAGCCGAGCGCGAAGATCACCTGCTTGCCCTTCAACTCCGCGCGATACCCGACGCCGACGATGTCGAGCTCGCGCTTGAATCCCTGGGTCACGCCGGTCACGGCGTTGGCGACCAGGCTGCGGGCGAGGCCGTGAAACTTGCCGAGCGCCTTGTCTTCGGTCTTGAGCGTGGCGACCAGCTGCGCGTCGTTCAGCTCGAACCCGATGCTCGCGGGAAACGCCTGTCGCAGCTTCCCCTTGGGCCCCTGCACCTCGACGGCGCCGTCGGCGATGGTGACGTGCACGCCCTTGGGCACCACGATCGGTTTCTTTCCGATTCGGGACATATGTCGTTACCAGATGTTGCAGAGCACTTCGCCGCCCACGCCCACCTTCACGGCTTCGCGGCCCGTCATGACGCCGCGCGACGTCGTCAGGATGCTGGTGCCGAGGCCGGCGAGCACCTGCGGCACGTCCTTGTGGCCGAAATACACGCGGCGGCCGGGGCGGCTGATGCGCTCGACGCCGGTGATCAGCTTCTCTCCGCGGGGACCGTACTTCAGGAAGATCCGCAGCGTCCTCGTCACCGCTCCGCCGTTGTCGGACGGCTCGAGGAGCTTGAAGCCCTGAATGTAGCCTTCGTCCTGCAGGATGCGCGCAATCTCGGCCTTCAGACGCGACGAGGGCATGTCGACGCGGGTGTGCTTGGCGGTCACCGCGTTGCGGATCCGCGTGAGCATGTCAGCGATGGGATCTGTCATATCTCTTGACCTTCGTCGAACGCTACCAGCTGCTCTTCGTGACGCCGGTGATGTCGCCTTCGAGCGCCAGCTTCCGGAAACACAGACGGCACAACCCGAACTTCCGCATGTAGGCCCGCGGACGGCCGCACAGGTGGCACCGGTTGCGCAGTCGAATCTTGAACTTCGGCTTCCGCTGTTCCTTCGCGATTTTCGCTGTCGTGGCCATGGATGTCCTGTCTACTGCGCGCGGAAGGGCATGCCGATGAACTGCAGCAGCTTCCGCGCCTCTTCGTCGGTCCTGGCCGTGGTCACGACCGACACGTTCATCCCCCGCGCCTTGTCCACCTTCATGTAGTCGATCTCCGGAAACAGCAGCTGGTCGCGGAGCCCCAGCGTGTAGTTGCCGCGTCCGTCGAAGCCGCGCGGCGAGACGCCCTTGAAGTCGCGGACACGCGGCAAGGCGATGTTCATCAGGCGATCGAGAAACTCCCACATCCGCTCGCCCCGCAGCGTGACCATGGTGCCGACCGGCTGACCCTTGCGCACCTTGAACTGGGCGATCGACTTCTTCGCCCGCCGCGTCACGGCCTTCTGGCCCGTGATGCGCGCCAGTTCGTCGGCCCCGACGTCGATGAGCTTGCCGTTCACCGTGGCTTCGCCGAGGCCCATGTTCACGACGACCTTGCGGATGCGCGGCACCGCCATCACATTGGCGTAGCCGAACTCCTTGGTCAGCGCGGGCACCGCGTCTGTGAGATACCGATCCTTCAGGCGGCTCATTTGTCCACCACTCCCTGGCACTTGCGGCAGACCCGCACCTTGCGCCCGTCGCCGAGCACCTTGCGGCCGATCCGCGTCTGCGCCCCGCACTCGGGACAGACGAGCTGCACGTTCGACGCATGCAGCGACGCCTCGCGCTCCACGATGCCGCCCTGCACGTTCTTGCCGGGATTCGGGCGCGTGTGGCGCTTGATCATGTTCACGCCTTCGACGATGAGGCGGTTGCGGCCCGGAATCACCTTGAGCACACGGCCGCGTTTCCCGCGGTCCTTGCCCGTGATCACGAGCACGTTGTCGTTGCGCCGGATGGGCGTTTCGAGTCGAGACATGGAAAAGTCCTACAGCACCTCGGGTGCGAGCGAGATGATCTTCATGAACCGGCGTTCGCGCAGCTCGCGGGCCACCGGACCGAATACGCGCGTCCCGATCGGCTCGCCCTGGTCGTTCACCAGCACGGCCGCATTGCGATCGAACCGGATGTAGCTGCCGTCGCGACGGCGCTGTTCCTTGACGGTGCGCACGATCACCGCCTTCACCACCTGGCCCTTCTTCACGTTCGACTCCGGCGTCGCTTCCTTCACCGACGCCGTGACGATGTCGCCCAGCCGCGCATAGCGCCCGGTCGATCCGCCGATCGGGTTGATGATCGCGATCTTGCGCGCGCCGGAATTGTCGGCGACGTCGAGGATCGATCGCATCTGAATCATGGCTAGACCTCTGCCGCCTGCCGGACGATGCGCTTGAGGGCCCAGCGCTTCCGGCGGCTCATCGGGCGCGTCTCCACGATCTCGACCGTGTCTCCCGGCCGGGCCTCGTTCCGCTCGTCATGCGCCACGAACGTCGACGTCCGCCGCTCGGTCTTGCCGTAGAGCCCGTGGCGAACCTGCCATTCGACGGCCACCACGATGCTCTTCTGCATCTTGTTGCTGACGACGACGCCCGTCTTTTCCGCCTTCTGAGCCATATGCCTACTTCACCTTCTGCCGGAGCACGGTCCGGACACGCGCCAGATCGCGACGCACCGCGCGGATCTTGACCGGCACCTCGAGCTGGCCCATCGACTTCTGGATCCGCAGGCGAAAGAGCTCGTCGGCCAGTTCGTGCGCCTTCGCCTCCAGCTCGTCGGCAGCGAGATCGCGCAGCTCCGCGGCCTTCATAGCACCTTCTCCTCGGCAAACCGGGTCGCGAACTTCGTGAGGATCGGGATCTTGGCGGCCGCCAGACGGCACGCTTCGCGCGCTTCGCTCTCGCTCACGCCTTCCATCTCGAACAGCACCTTGCCCGGCCGCACCACGGCGACCCATTGCTCGGGTGCGCCCTTGCCCTTGCCCATGCGCGTTTCCTGCGGCTTTTTGGTGATGGGCTTGTCGGGAAACACCCGCACCCAGATCTTGCCGCCCCGCTTCAGGCTCCGCGTCATCGCGACGCGGGCCGCTTCGATCTGCCGGTCGGTCAGCCAGCACGGCTCGAGCGCGCGCAGCCCGAAATCGCCGAACGAGACGCTCGACCCGCGCCAGGCCTTCCCCGCCATGCGCCCGCGCTGCTGCTTGCGGTATTTGACTTTCTTCGGCATCAGCATCGTTTAGTCTCTCGCGGGGCCCACCCCCGCTCGCGGCTTCCGTTCAGTGCCCGACTCTTCGCCGGGCCCGACCCGGCGCGCCCGCTCCCCGATCGGCTAGCCCCGGCCCGACGGCCGGCGGGGCGCGCGCTCCCGATACTCTTCTTCCCGGCCCCGCAGCGGCACGAGGCGCTCACCCTTGTAGAGCCACACCTTGATCCCGATCTGGCCGTACGTCGTGTTCGCCTCGGCAAACCCGTAGTCGATGTCCGCGCGCAGCGTCTGCAGCGGCAGCTGGCCGTGCAGGTACCACTCGGACCGCGCGATTTCCGATCCGTTCAACCGGCCCGAAACCCGCACCTTGATGCCGCGGGCGCCGAACCGCAGCGCCGACTCCACCGCCTTGCGCATCGCGCGACGGAAGGCCACACGCTTCTCGAGCTGCATCGCGACCGACTCGGAGATGAGCTGCGCGTCGAGCTCGGGCTTCTGGATCTCCTGGATGTTGATGAACACCACCCGGCTCGTCCGCTTCTGAATCTCCTGCTTCAACTTGTCGACCTCGGTGCCCTTTCGCCCGATGATGATCCCGGGCCGCGAGGTGTAGATGTCGATCTTGAGGTTGTTCGCGGCCCGCTCGGTTTCGATCTTCGAGACGCCCGCGTGGGCGAAGCGGCGCTTGAGCGATTGCCGCAGCGCCAGGTCCTCGTGGAGCAGCTTCGCGTAGTCGCGATCGGAATACCACCGCGACCGCCACGTCTTGTTGAACCCGAGTCGGAACCCGAACGGGTGGACTTTCTGACCCACGGCTACTCCTTCGCCTTCTTTGGCGCGCGTTTCTTCGTGCCCGCGCCCGCCTGGCTTGCCGTCTTGCGCGGCGCGCGCTTGCGGGGCCCCGGGGTCTCGGCCGCCACCTTGACGACCTTCTCCGGCCGCTCCGACACGAGCACCGTGAGGTGCGCGGTCCGCTTCACGACGCGGTACGCTCGCCCCATCGGCGCCGGCCGCACGCGCTTCATCGACGGCCCCTGGTTCGCATAGCACGCCGACACGAACAGCCGATCGACGTCGCCGCTGAAGCCGTCCTTCTGCTGCGCGTTGGCCACCGCCGAGCGCAGCACCTTCTCGATGTCGCCCGCGATGCCCTTGCGCGTGAACTTGAGGGTCGCCAGGGCGCGATTCACGTCCTTGCCGCGAATCAGGTTCATCACGAGGCCGGCCTTCTGGGCCGAAGTCCGCACGTAGCGGGCCGTGGCGCGGGCTTCGATCATGACGCGCCTCCCGCCTTGGCCGGCGCCGCAGCGGCGGGGGCCGCGCCGGGCGCCGGCGCCGACGTGGCGGCCTTCTCGGCCGCGCGCGTCGTGTGACCCTTGAACAGGCGCGTCGGCGCGAACTCGCCGAGCTTGTGCCCGACCATGTTCTCGGTGATGTACACCGGCACGAATTTCTTGCCGTTGTGCACCGCCAGCGTGTGCCCCACCATCTCCGGCACCACGGTCGAGCGGCGCGACCACGTCTTGATGACCTTCTTCTCGCCGCCCCGGTTCATCACCTCGATCTTCTCGAGCAGGTGCGTGTCGATGAAGGGGCCCTTCTTGACAGAGCGACTCATTACTTCGATCTCCGCTGCACGATGAACTGGTCCGTCACCTTGCGGTTGCGCGTCTTGTACCCCTTCGTGGGCATCCCCCAGGGCGACACCGGGTGGCGCCCGCCCGAAGTCTTGCCTTCACCGCCGCCCAGCGGATGGTCGACCGGGTTCATGGCGACACCCCGCACGTGGGGCCGCTGCCCCAGCCAGCGACTGCGCCCCGCCTTGCCGATCGACACATTCTCGTGATCGAGGTTCCCCACCTGGCCGATCGTCGCGAAGCATTCGACGCGGATCTTCCGAATCTCCCCCGAGGGCATCTTGACCGACGCGTAGGCGCCTTCCTTCGCGACCACCTGCACCGACGACCCCGCGCTGCGCGCGATCTGTCCGCCCTTTCCCGGCTTCAGCTCCACGTTGTGCACGAGCGTGCCGAGCGGAATGTTCTTGAGCGGCAGGGCGTTCCCCGGCAGGATGTCGACCGTCTCGCCCGCGACGATGCGATCGCCCACCTTCACGCCCGCCGGCTGCAGGATGTAGCGCTTCTCGCCGTCGGCATATGTGACCAGCGCGATTCGCGAGGAGCGGTTCGGGTCGTATTCGATCGTCGACACGGTGGCCGGAATGTCGCGCTTGTCGCGCCGGAAGTCGATCACGCGATACATCCGCTTGTGTCCGCCGCCCCGCCACCACGACGTCAGATGCCCGACGTTGTTGCGGCCGCCGGTGCTCCCGAGCGGCTCGACGAGCGGTTTGTGCGGCTCGCTCGTCGTGATCTCGTCGAACACCTGGACGGTCTGGAACCGCCGCCCCGCCGAGGTCGGTTTGTACTTTCGAATGGGCATGGTTACGCGCCCTCCAGGAACTCGGGGATCTTCGCGCCCTCTCGCAGTTTCACGTAGGCCTTCTTCCAGTCGGAGCGCCGGCCCGCGTACCGGCCCTGCCGCTTCACCTTGCCGTGCACGAGGCTCGTCCGGATACCCTCGACTTTCGACCCGAGAAGCGCTTCGACCGCCTGCCGGATCTCGACCTTGTTGGCCGCGGCCGCCACCTCGAACACGATCGTCCGGCCATCCTCGCGCAGAATCGACGTCTTCTCGGTCACGAGCGGACGGCGGATCACGTCGGTCTGCTTCATGATGTCAACGCCTCCTGCAGCTGCTCGACGGCCCGACGGGTCGCCACGACGCGTGCCGCGTCCGCCACCGCGCGCGCGCTGAGCCGGTTGGCCGCCACCGCCGACACGCCGGGCAGGTTGCGCACCGCGCAGGCCAGCTTCTCGTCGACCGCCGTATCGACGAGCACCGCCTTCCCGGACACGCCGAGCCGCGCCAGCAGCGCCACTGCCGCCTTCGTCTTGATCTCGTCGGCCGCCAGGGCATCGACGACCACGAGCGCGCCGGCCTGGATCTTCTCGGCCAGCGCCGCGCGCAGCGCGCCGCGCTCCACCTTCCTGGGCACCGCGAACTCGTAACTGCGCGGCTGCGGGCCGAACACGGTGCCGCCCTTGCGCCACAGCGGGTTCCGGATCTCGCCGACGCGCGCCCGGCCCGTGCCCTTCTGCCGCCACGGCTTCTTGCCGCTGCCGCTCACGAGCGCCCGGTTCTTGGTCATGTGCGTGCCGCGCCGCGCCGCGGCGTTGGCCCGCACCACCGACGTCCAGATCAAATCGGTCTGGACGCGTCCGCCGAACATCTCGTCCGGCAGGTCGAGGCTGCCGACCTTCTGGTTGTCCCGGTTGACGATGTCGAGCTGCATGGCTACTTCTTGCCCTTCTTCGGCTTCTCGACCTGCGCGACCTTCAGCTTCTTCGCCGCCACAGCCTTCCGAACGACGACGTAGCTCGTGGGTGCGCCGGGAATGCCGCCTTCGACGAGCAGCAGGTGGTTCTCCGCGTCGACGCGCAGCACCTTCAGATTGCGCACGGTCACCCGTTCGCCGCCCATCCGTCCGGCCGCTCGCATGCCCTTGACGACGCGCGATGGAAACGACGAGGCGCCGATGGATCCCGGAGCGCGGTGGAACATCGATCCGTGGGTCGCCGCGCCGCCGCCGAAGTGGTGACGCCGCACGACGCCCTGGAAGCCCTTGCCCCGCCCCGTGCCGACGATGTCCACGCGCTCGCCGTCGGCGAAGATCGACACGAGCACCGCGTCGCCCGTCTTGACGGCGTCGCCGCCGGCCGCGATCTGCACCTCGCGCCGCACGCGGGTCGGCGGGACGCTCGCCTTCTTGTAGTGCCCCGCGAGCGGTTTCCCGACCTTCACGGGTCGCTCTTCGACCAGGCCGAGCTGCACGGCCTCGTATCCGTCGGTTTCGACGGTCTTCGACTGCACCACGACGCACGGGCCGGCCTTGATCACGGTGGCCGGATGCACCGTCCCGTCGGGGTCGAAGATCTGGGTCATCCCGACTTTTCTGCCGATGATGCCTGTAATCATGTTCCTCATCGGCGGCGGAGCCCCACGCCCGCCGCGAACTCACGCCGATGTCTCGCCTCGGATTCCCAGGGCCTCGCCTCGGCATGGCCGCAGGCGCCGGGCATTCTCCTCACGCGGCGCTACTTGTGTTCCTTGCCGAATGCCTTGATCTCCACGTCCACGCCGGCCGGCAGATCGAGCTTCATGAGCGCGTCGACCGTCTGCGGCGTGGGCTCGAAGATGTCGATCAGTCGCTTGTGGGTCCGGATCTCGAACTGCTCACGCGACTTCTTGTCCACGTGCGGCGAGCGGAGCACCGTCCACTTGTTCTTCGACGTCGGCAGCGGGATCGGCCCTGCCAGTCGGGCGCCGGTGCGCTTGGCCGTGTCGACGATCTCGGTGGTCGACTGGTCGAGCACCCGGTTGTCGTACGCCTTGAGGCGAATCCGAATCTTGTCGCTGAACGATGCAGTCGCCATTGATCACTCTCTCGCGGGGACCCCCCCGCCCGTCAGCCGCTTACTTGCCCTGGATCCGCGCCACCACTTCTTCGATCACGTTCGGCGGAGGCGGCTCGTACCGATCGAAGTGCATCGAGTACGTCGCGCGGCCCTGCGTACGCGACCGCAGGTCGGTCGCATAGCCGAACATCTCCGAGAGCGGCACCCGCGACTGGATGATTTGCGTGCCGCCCCGATCTTCCTGCGACTGGATCTGTCCGCGCCGGCTCGCCAGGTTTCCGATGACGTCGCCCATGTAGTCCTTGGGGACGACCACCTCGACGCGCATGATCGGCTCGAGCAGCACGGGCTTGGCCTTCTTCGCGGCATCCTTGAACGCCATCGATCCGGCGATCTTGAACGCCATTTCGGACGAGTCCACGTCGTGAAAGGACCCGTCATACAGCTCCACGCCCACGTCGTCCACCGGATAGCCGGCGAGCACGCCTGTCGTCATGGCCTCGCGAATCCCCTGATCGATCGGCTTGATGAACTCCTTGGGAATCGCCCCGCCGACGATCTTGTTGAGGAACGCGTAGCCCTCGCCGGGCTGCCGCGGAATCAGGCGGATCTTCGCGTGGCCGTACTGCCCGCGGCCACCGGTCTGACGCACGTAGCGGCCCTCGCCTTCGGCCGGGCGCGTGAGCGTTTCCTTGTAGGCCACCTGGGGACGGCCGACGGTCGCCTCGACGTTGAACTCGCGCTTCAGCCGGTCGACGATGATCTCGAGGTGCAGCTCGCCCATGCCGGCGATTTCGACCTGGCCGGTCTGGTCGTTCGTCTTCACCCGGAACGTGGGATCCTCGGCCATCAGCTTGGCGAGGCCGAGGCCCAGTTTCTCCTGGTCGGCTTTCGTCTTCGGCTCGATGGCGAGCGAGAATCACCGGCTCGGGGAAGTCCATCGACTCGAGCACCACCGGCTTCTTCTCGTCGCAGATGGTGTCGCCGGTCGTGACGCTTCTCAGCCCGACCGCGGCGGCGATGTCGCCGGCGTAGACTTCCTTGATCTCCTCGCGCTTGTTGGCGTGCATCTTGAGGAGACGGCCGATGCGCTCGGTCTTCTGCTTGGTGGCGTTGTAGACCGACGATCCCGACGTCATCACCCCCGAGTACACCCGAATGAAGGTGAGCTGGCCGACGAACGGGTCGGTCATGATCTTGAACGCCAGCGCGGAGAAGGGCGCGTCGTCGGCGGCGGGCCGCTCGATCGGATCGCCCTCGGGCGCGTCGGGGTTCACGCCGACGATCGCCGGCACATCGAGCGGCGACGGCAGGTAGTCCACGACCGCGTCGAGCAGCGGCTGCACGCCCTTGTTCTTGAACGCGGAGCCGCAGAGCACCGGCACGAACGGCGCCTTGTCGGCGCGCACCGACTCGGTGGTGGCCTTGCGGAGCGCCGCCTTGATCTCTTCGTCGGTGATCTCCTGGCCGTGCAGGTACTTCTCGAGGATCGCGTCCTCTTTCTCGCTCACCTTCTCGATGAGCTGCTCGCGGTAGTGCGCGGCCTCCTCGGCCATCTCCGCGGGAATCTCGCCGACAAGGTAGTCGGCGCCCATGGTCTCGTCCGTGTAGGTGATCGCCTTCATCCTGACGAGGTCGACCACGCCGATGAACTTGTCTTCCGATCCGATCGGCAGCTGAATGGCGACGGCGTTGCCCTGGAGCTTGGTGCCGATCTGATCGAGGGTGCGCGCAAAGTCCGCGCCGATGCGGTCCATCTTGTTCACGAAGCAGATGCGCGGCACGCGGTACTTGTCGGCCTGGCGCCACACCGTCTCCGACTGCGGCTCGACGCCGGCCACCGCGTCGAACACGGCGACGGCGCCGTCGAGCACGCGCAGGGAGCGCTCGACTTCGGCCGTGAAGTCGACGTGGCCCGGGGTGTCGATGATGTTGATCCGGTGCTCGCGCCAGAAGCACGTGGTGGCGGCCGAGGTGATCGTGATGCCGCGCTCCTGCTCCTGCTCCATCCAGTCCATCACGGCGGTGCCTTCGTGCACTTCGCCTATCTTGTACGTAATCCCGGTGTAGAACAGGATCCGTTCCGTCGTCGTCGTCTTTCCGGCATCGATGTGCGCCATGATGCCGATGTTCCGGGTCTTCCCGAGTGCGACCTGCCTGGGCATTGCTCTATGATCTCAACGGGATTCGCGGGTCGGGAGCCGGGACAGCCGATCCCTCGCCCCCGTGCACTCCGAATCCCAAGTCCCAACTCCCGAATCCCGACTCACGGCTACCACCGGTAATGCGCGAACGCCTTGTTGGCTTCCGCCATCCGGTGCGTGTCCTCGCGCTTCTTCACGGCGCCGCCGCGCAGGTTCGACGCGTCCATGAACTCGTTCGCCAGCTTTTCCTGCATCGTCTTGCCGTCGCCGCGCGAACGGGCGTAGCCGACCAGCCAGCGGATGCTGAGCGAGAGACGCCGGTTCGGGTTCACCTCGACCGGCACCTGATAGTTCGAGCCGCCGACGCGCCGCGACTTCACCTCGAGACTCGGCTTCACGTTGTCGACCGCCTTCTTGAAGACCTTCAGCGGATCGTCGCCCGTCTTGTCCTTGATGATGTCGAAGCTCTTGTAGAGAATCTGTTCGGCCGTGCTCCGCTTGCCGTCGCGCATCACCGTGTTGATGAACTTGGTCACGAGCGCGCTCTCGTACAGCGGATCGACAGCGATGGTGCGCTTGGGAATCTCTCGTCTACGCGGCATGACTCATCCCTAATCCCTAATCCCGAGTCCCTAAGCCTTCTTGGGCCGCTTGGCCCCATACTTCGACCGGCCCTGCATCCGGCCCTGCACGCCGACGGCGTCGAGCGTGCCCCGCACCACGTGGTAGCGCACGCCCGGCAGATCCTTCACGCGGCCGCCCCGGATGAGGACCAGCGAGTGCTCCTGCAGGTTGTGGCCCACGCCGGGAATGTAAGTCGTGACCTCGATGCCGTTCGTCAGGCGCACGCGCGCCACCTTGCGCAGGGCCGAATTCGGCTTCTTGGGCGTCTGCGTGAAGACGCGGACGCACACGCCGCGCTTCTGCGGGCTGTCCTGCAGGGCGGGACTCTTCGTCTTGCTCACGATTTTCTTGCGCCCCGCGCGCACGAGCTGACTGATGGTCGGCATAGCTTCCGTTCAAGATCGGGGCGTCCGCCACACATGCCCACACGCTCGGCCGCGGACGCCCCGCGCGGGCCGATGTGGTTGCTTCAGGCCTGGAAGCCGGAGGCTTGGCGCCTGAAAACCCGTTACCCTATGGTTCGAATGTGGTCGCGACGGACGGTCTTGGGAGACGCTTCCTGCGAGCTTGAGGCTAGATAGGGTGTCCTAGCCTCAACAGAACCTGACGAATATAGCATGCCGCGATTCTGGGTCGCAACCGATCACAGCCTTCGCTTCGGCCGTCTGCCTGGCTTTGCCGGTCAGGCCGCCCTCCCTGTATGGCCGGGAACCGCCCGCCTGAGGCGGCCGATTCATATATATTGATGTGTCGGCTGCTTTCAGCCGCCCGAACCATCGAGGTGTCAGCATGATGGCGAAGTCGCTCCGCTCCCTCGTTCCCCTGTGCGGGGTCGTGGCCCTGGGGGTGGGCCTCGCCCAGACACCCGCCCGCGCCCAGGCGCCGCAAGGACGCGGTGCCGGCGCGCCGCCGACCAACCTGCAGGTGCTGCCCAAGGACATTCCGGGGCCGGAGCTCGTGGCGACTATGCGCGGGTTCACACAAGCACTCGGCGTGCAGTGCGACTACTGCCACGTGCGCGAAGGCCGCGGCGGACGCAACGACATGGCGTCGGACGAGAAGCCGCCCAAGGAGACCGCCCGGGTCATGATGCGGATGGTGGCGCACGTCAACGAGATGCTGGCGTCCGACCTGAAAAAGCCGGCCGCCGACATCGAGAAGGTCGAGTGTGCGACGTGCCATCGTGGATCGGCG
This sequence comes from uncultured Acidobacteriota bacterium, assembly GCA_963837345.1. Taxonomy (GTDB): domain Bacteria; phylum Acidobacteriota; class Vicinamibacteria; order Vicinamibacterales; family CAVVIG01; genus CAWIMX01. The sequence goes on along the minus strand of CAWIMX010000002.1, from coordinate 29,229 downwards.
ATTCCCAAGGTGGAGGCCCCCGCGCCCGCGGCCGCCCGGTAACGACCGATGGACAGGCTCGCCCGGCTCTATCGCGACCGCGGCATCCGGCTCGGACTGGGCCTGGCCGTCGCCGTCGCCATTCCGACGGGCCTGCTGTTCTACTTTCAGTTCCAGTCGCTCGAAGCCCTCGGCCGGTCGTCGTCCGTCGTCCTGACCCAGCTCAGCGAGGAGACGGCGGACGGCCTGGCCAACACCATCATCGACTCGCTGAAAGCGCCGTTCATGGAAGGGCTGCTGCGCACGACGCAGGCGCAGACCGAGCCGCTCAACCTGCCCTTCATTCAGAGCGCCTTCGAAGGCGCGCTGGACCGCAGCTCGTTCGTGAGCCGTTTCTATGTATGGTCGGACGCCACCGACCAGTATCGCGGGCAGGTGCTCGCCTACGATCGGCGCGAGCCCGATTTCGAGATCGACCCGCCTGAATCGGCCGCGCTCGTCGAAAAGGTGAAGGAACTGGCGGTCCAGAAGCGCGCGCCCATCGTCTTCACGATGACGGACGAGGGCCGCGAGTTCTACGTGCAGGCTCAGCTCCGCTTCACGTATCCCTCGCGCGACCGTCTCACGAGTTTCGTCGCCTTCTCGGTCGACGCCGCCCGGCTGCGCGAGGAGTTCTTCCCGGCGCTGCTGGCGCCGCGGGCGCACGCCTGGCCGGCCCCGACCGGCTTCCCGCCGCTCGTCGTGACGCTGCTCGACGATCACGGCCGGGTGGTCTATCCGCCCGGCGGCACGGCGCCGAAGACCTACGTGGACGAGAAAGAGATCCCGCTGGTGTTTCTCGACCGCGAGCTGTTCCGCCTGGCGGCGACGGTCGACACGTCGGGCGCGCGCAGTCCGGCCGCCGGCGTCTGGCGGCTCCGCACCGGCTACGGGGATCAGACGATCCCGGAGATCATCGCGGCCCGCGCCGCGCCGATTCGCGCGATCATGACGGCCCTGGCCGTGGCGCTCGCGCTCGGCGTGTTCTTCGTGGCGCGCGCCGCGGCGCGCGAGGTGCGGCTCGCGGAGATGAAGGCGAACTTCGTGTCGAGCGTCTCCCACGACCTGAAGACACCGCTCGCGCTCATCCAGCTCTTCGCCGAAACGCTCGAGCTGGGACGCTTGAAAAGCAGCGATCGGGCCCAGGAGTACTACCGGGTGATCAACTCGGAGGCGCGCAAGCTGACGCGCCGCATCAACAACCTGCTCGATTTCTCGAAGATCGAGGCGGGCCTTCGCGAGTACAAGCGCGAGCCGGAAGACCTCGAGGCGATCACCCGGCGCGTGCTGGAATCCCTCGACAGCCAGTTCCGCCAGAGCCGCTTCACGGTGACCACCGCGATGGCGGCCGACGTGCCGCCGGTGCTCGTCGACGCCGAAGCGGTCGAGCAGGCGCTCGAGAACGTGCTGTCGAACGCCATCAAGTACTCGCCGGAGCGCCGCGAGATCCTGGTCGAAGTCGACGCCGAGGACGGCTACGGCCGGGTGCGCGTGACCGACCACGGCATCGGCATTCCGCCGCGACTCCAGCGACAGATCTTCCGGAAGTTCTACCGCGTCCAGACCGACGCCGGAAAAGGCGCCCAGGGCACCGGCCTCGGCCTCGCGATCGTCGACCACATCGTGCGCGCGCTCGGCGGATTCGTGACCGTGGAGAGCGAGCTGGGGCGCGGCAGCACGTTCACCCTCCATTTCCCGGCGTACCGAGGCGAGGTTCATGGCAGCGAAACGGATACTCGTGATCGAGGACGAACCGCAGATGTTGCTCGGTCTGCGTGACAACCTCGAGCTCGAAGGCTACGAGGTGATCACGGCAGCCGACGGAGAAGACGGCCTCGCCAAGGCGATTTCGGCGGCTCCCGACCTGGTGCTCCTCGACATCACGCTGCCCAACAAGAACGGCTTCGACGTCTGCCGCGAGCTCCGCGCCCGCGCCAACCCCACGCCCATCGTGATGCTGACGGCCCGATCGCAGGAAACCGACAAGGTGCTCGGCCTCGAGCTCGGCGCCGACGACTACGTGACCAAACCCTTCAGCATCACCGAGCTCCTCGCCCGCGTGCGCGCCGTGCTCCGCCGGGGCGGCGCCCGGCCGACCGGCCTCGAAACGTGCCGGATCGGCGACGTGGAGATCGACTTTCGCACCCACCAGGCCCACCGCGGCCCGCAGCGCCTCGACTTCACCGCCAGGGAATTCGATCTGCTTCGCTATCTCGTCGCCCACAAGGGCGAGGTGGTCACGCGCGAGCAGATCCTGAACGAGGTCTGGGGCTACGAGGAATCGCCGACCACCCGGACCATCGACAACTTCGTCGCCAAACTGCGCCAGAAGGTCGAGTCGTCGTCACGCGAGCCGGAGCACATCCTCACCGTGCACGGCACCGGGTACAAGTTCGTCGGGTAGCCTCCTCAACGGCTCACGGTGGTGCAAGATCTCGCAAGAGGTACATCGGAAACGCGCCTGGTGAGTCTTCAGCTCGCGTCGACGACTTGCGGAGAGACAGAGAACATTTCTGTTCGCTGTGCCTCCGTGCCTCTGTGGTTGTTTCTCCCGGTGTCTCGGCGGTCGCGCGCTAGTCGCGATCGTAACGGGCCACGACGGCCGTGCAGTTGTCGTGGCTGCCGCGGTCGAGAGCGGCCGCCACGAGGCGACCGGCGAGGCGGCGCGGTTCGCCGTCATGGTCGCCGCTGAAGACGAGCCGGGCCAGATCGGCCTCGTCGAGCGCATCGTGGACCCCGTCGGTCGTCAGCAGCAGCAGCTCGCCGCCCGAGAGCGTGTCTTCGACGACGTGGACCTCGGTGCCCGCGCGTGCACCGACGACGTTGGTGAGCGCGCCGCGCATCGGGTGGTGCCGCAGCAGCGCCGGGTCGGCGTCCGGCTGCCGCGCCAGCAGTGTCGCCATCCAGGAGTCGTCTTCGGTCATGACTCGGAGGCGCCCCTGGCTCGCAAGATACAGTCGGCTGTCGCCCACGTGCGCCACCGAGAGGTGAGGTCCGTCGGCGAGTGCCACGACGATCGTGGTGCCCATCCCGACCAGTCCGGTGTCGGTGACGGCGGCTTCGAGAATCCGCAGGCTCGCGAGCTGAATGGCGGTTCTGAGCAGATTGCCGTTCTCGGAGAGTTCGGGATCGAAGCCCATCGGCCACGGCGATGCCGCGGGCTCGGACGGCCGCGCTCGCTCGCGAAAGAACTCGGCGACCGCGTCCACGGCCAGCCGGGCGGCGACCTCACCCCCCTGATGCCCGCCGATGCCGTCGGCCACCACGCACAACTGAAGGGCGTCCTCGATCCCAAAGCAGTCTTCGTTGGTAGGCCGCGCCCGGCCCCTGTCGCTCACTCCGCACGCTCGCAGCACGGCTGGCTCCCGGACGTGGGTTCGGCGCCGCGCCGACACCCGTCACGTCTCGTGGACTATCGGCCCACGGGACGGACGCCTGCATAAGCAATGCTGTGCAGCGTTCGGGTTACGGCAGAGACTTGAGGTAGGCGACGACGGCCATCGCGTCCTCGTGCGAGAGCGTATAGGCCGGCATCGGTGGTCCCGCCTTGCCGCCGCGCGGATTGGTAGCCGTCTCGAGAAACTTCGCCATTCCATCGTCGCCCCAGCGCTGCCAGAGAGCGCTCGTGGAGGTGATGTTCGGCGCGGCGGCATGCCAGCCCTGAATCTGGTCCTTGGGAGCGATTTCGAGCTGGGAGCCCTTCAACCACTTCGTGGTGTCGAACGCGCCGTTGGCCTTGGCTGTGTGGCACTCCTGGCACCTGGCGACCTGCTCGACGAGGTACTTGCCGCGCTCCACGGTCGAGCTCTGTGCGATAGGCAGGCTGGCGGTGGCTACGACGACCACGCCGACGAGAAACAGCAGCGATCGTGCTTTCATGGCATCCATCCTAGTCGCGGCGCAGCGTCTCGGCAATGGCTGCGTCGAGTTCGTCTTCCGTCATCTGACCCGGGTGGTAGAGTCGCACCAGCCCGCGTCGATCGACCAGGACGAGAGTCGGCGTGGTGGAGACTCCGTACAGCTTGTGATTGGCCTCGCTCACCGGGACCGGCTGATCGCGGAGGAACGGGTAGTACTGGTCGCGAATCTGCACGATGTACTTCAGCTCTTCATCCGGGGGCGCGGACTTCCCGCGCGCCACGTAGCCAAAGCGCTGCGTCGGCGCGACGATGGCGAGCCCCTGGTCGGCGTAGCGCTCGAGCAGCCGCGCCAGGATCGGGCTCTCGGCCTTGCAGTCGGGGCACCAGTGAGCCCAGAAGAACAGGAGCACGACCTTCCCCTTGAGCTCCGCGAACGTCGGGACCGGGCGATCGAGGTACTCGCGCGTGTCGAGGGCGGGCGCCGGCTGGCCGTCGAGCGTCAGCAGGTTCAGATTCTTCACGATGCGCTTGTGAATCGGGGTGTCTCGATACGTGTCGAGCGCGGTACGCAGTCGGATGACGGCCTCGGAACGGGCCCCGCGCTGGGCGTCGACGAGGGCCTGGACCTCGATCGCGGCGCCCAGGGCGATCTCGATGTGCGGATCGTCGGCCAGCGGATGTGCCGGCAGAGCGGCGGTGGCCAGCGCATAGGCGTCCGACGCGTACCGGTCGGCGGCGTCGAGTTCGCCGGCAGCAAGCGCGCCGCGGCCCAGCCACGACAGCGCCTCGAGGGCCTCGGGCGTATTGCCCTCGGCCGATCGGAATTCGTTCAGCAGCCGCTCGCCCCGCGGGAGATCGTGTGCGGTGATGGCGGCACGGACTTCCTTGACGATGTCGGTCGCTGCCGCGGCCGCCACGCCGTGTTCGAACCCGAGGTCGTGGACAGGGCCGGCCAGAAGGACGAGCAGTCCGGACAGCGCGAGGAATGAAATCAGCCGTCTCATGGTGCCTCCCTCAGTACCCGGCGGCCTTGCCGGCTGCCGTCCGGCCGTCGGAGGCGCCCTGCAGCCATCCGCCGTCGTTCACGATCGCCGCGACCTGCGCGAGGACGACACCCGGCGAATAGTCCACGTCGTAGCCGCGCGACTTGAGAAGGGCGACGGTATCGGGCGAGATTCCACGCTCGAGCGACAGGCGGTCGGGCAGCCACTGGTGGTGGATGCGCGGGAAGTCCACCGCGTCCTGCACGTTCATGTTGAAATCGATGACGTTCAGGATTACCTGGAGGACGGCCGTGGGAATGCGCGATCCACCCGGCGCGCCGACGGTCATGAACAGTGTGCCGTCTTTCAGCACGATCGTCGGCGACATCGACGAGAGCGGGCGCTTGCCCGGCACGATGGCGTTGGCTTCCCCCTGCACGAGGCCGAACATGTTCGCCGTGCCCGGCTTCGACGCGAAGTCGTCCATCTCGTTGTTGAGCAGGAAGCCGAGCCCGGCGACTGTGATCCCGTTGCCGTAGCCGCCGTTCAGGGTGTAGGTCACCGCCACGGCGTTGCCGTCGCCGTCCACCACGGAAAAGTGCGTGGTCTCCTGGCTTTCGGTGCCGGCCGGCCGGCCCGGCTTGACCTGCTCGCTCGGCGTGGCGCGTTCCGGATCGATGGTCGCACGAAGCCTCGCCAGGTACGCCGGATCGAGCAGGCCGGCGATCGGCACCTTCACGAAATCAGGATCGCCCAGATAGGTGTTGCGATCGGCGTAGGCGCGGCGCATCACCTCGGCCAAGTAGTGGATCTCGGACGCCGAGCCGGGGCCGCCCTTCTCGTAGCCCGTGCCGTCGAGCATCCCGAGCATCTCCAGAATCGTGATACCGCCAGAGCTCGAGGGCGGAGCCGACAGGATCGTGTAGCCGTGATAGACCCCGGCAATCGGCGCGCGCTCCATGGCCTGATAGGCCTTCAGATCCGCCAGCGTGATGAGGCCTCCGTGCTTCGACATCTCGTCGGCCAGACGCCGCGCCGTCTCGCCCTCATAGAACTCGGTTGCGCCGTTCTTCGCGATGCGCGAGAGGGTCTCGGCCAGCTCGGGCAGCTTCAGCACGTCACCGACTTCGTAGTACCGGCCGTCGCGCTGATAGATGCGCTTCGACTCGGGATCGCGGCCCAGGCCGCGGGAGCCCTTCAGCGACTCGGCGAGCGCGTAGGATACCGGGAAGCCGTTCGACGCGAGCTCGATCGCCGGCGCCATGTCGGCCGCCCAGCTCTTCTTCCCGAACTTGGTGAGAGCGAGCTCGAAGCCGCGCACGGTGCCGGGCACGCCCGACGATCGCCAGCCCTCGATGCTGTCGCGCGTGGGATTGCCCTGGGCGTCGAGGTACATGTCGTGGGTCGAGGCGTGCGGCGCGCGCTCGCGAAAGTCGATGAACGTCTGGCGGCCGTCGGCCATATGGATCAGCATGTAGCCCCCCCGCCGAGGTTGCCGGCGAAGGGATGGGTGACGGCCAGAGCGAAGCCCACGGCCACCGCAGCGTCCACGGCGTTGCCGCCCGCCTGAAGCACCGACACGCCGACATCGGCGGCGGTCGCCTCCATGGCCACCACCATGCCGTGCCGGGCGCGAAGTGGTTGCCGGGCGCCGACTGGCGCGATGCCGGTCAGAACGAGCAGGAGCGTCAGAATCCGGCGCGGCTGGGTCATGCCGGTTTTTTACACCGGATCGAAGCCCGTCGTCTAACGAAATCACTCGTACCGGAGCGCCTCGATCGGATCGACGCGCGTCGCACGGCGGGCCGGAATGAGACACGCCGTCAGGCCCGCGAGCCCGAGCGTCGCGACCACCAGGATGGCCACCACCGGATCGGTGGGCGCCACCCCGAACAGCAGCACGCTCATGCCGCGGCCGAGCAGCGCGGCCAGACCGAGGCCGATGAGGAGGCCGATGGCGAGCTGCAGGGCGCCCTGCCGGAGGATCAGCAGCAGCACCCGTCGCGTGTCCGCGCCGAGCGCCATGCGCACGCCGATTTCGCGCGTGCGGTTACTCGCCGAAAACGACATGACGCCGTAGAGGCCGATCGTGGCCAGCGCCAGTGCCGCGACGCCAAAGGCGAGGAACAACGTGCCGAAAATGCGGAAGAACGAGGTGTCGAGCGCGTACTGCTGTCGGAGCGAGCGTACCCAGTAGAGCGGCAGCGCGGGGTCGATCTTGTTCACTTCGCCCTGAATCATCGTGGCGTACGACAGGGGGTCCCGGTCGGTGCGCACCAGCAGGCTCATGAAGTTGATCGTGTTCTGCGCGAGCGGGATGTAGACGCCCTCGTCGTGCGGATCGTCGGTCCGAATGGCGCCTCCCAGGTGCAGGTCGGGCACGACGCCGACAATCGTCCTCCACGGTTGGTCGTCGTCTCCGAGGCGAATCACCGCGCCGAGGGGATCCTGGCCGGCGAGGTAGCGCTCGACGAAGCGCTCGTTGACGAGCGCCACCATCTGGCTGTCGGCCGCGTCGGACCTCGTGAACACGCGCCCGCGCAGAGGCCGTACGCCGAAGATCTCGAAAAATCGCGGCGTGATGACCACGCGGCGGGCGCGGGGACGGTCCTGCGGCGTCGGATAGGCCACGCCCTGAATCGACAGGTTCAACACCTGCGATCCGCGCGCCGGCAGGTCCGAGGAAAACGCCACGGCGTGAACGCCCGGCTGGCCTTCGAGCCGCTCGATCAGGCCGTCGTAGAACTGTCGCTCGGCCACGGGCGTCGGGTAATCCGCCTGAAACAGACCGACGCGAGCCGTGAACACGTTGTCCGCGTCGAACCCATAGTCGAACTTGGCGATGTTCACGATCGAGCGGATCATCAGGCCCGCCCCCACGAGCAGGCCGCACGACAGCGCCACCTCGGCGACGACGAGCGCCTTGCTGACGCGGCCCAGACGCACACCCGACGATCCTCGACTTTCGTCGTTCAGGAGCTCGCCCACGTCGGTTCTCGTCGCTCGCAGCGCCGGGAGCGTGCCTGCCGCCAGCGTCGACACCAACGTGAGGCCCAGCACGAACGCCAGAACGACCGGCTCGAGCGACGCCACGAGCCACAGGGGCGTATCCTGCGCGGCGAGCGCTGCGTTGAAGAACCCGATCGCCGTCCGCGCGAGGATCAGCCCCAGCAGAGCGCCGGCCGCCGAGAGCACGAACGTTTCAGCGAGGAGCTGCGACACGGTCCGCATGCGGCTCGCACCGAGCGCGGTTCGAATCGCCACTTCGCGCGCGCGCAGCACCGTCCGGGCCAGCAGCAGGTTGGCGACGTTCGCGCAGGCGACCAGCAGCACGCCGAACACGGCGGCCAGCATCGTGTAGAGCATCGTCACGGTCTGGGAGCCGACGAAGTTCTCGATGAGCGGCTGCAGTCGGACGCCGATGCCTTCGTTGGTGGCCGGATACGCCTGCGCCAGTCGGTCGGCGATGCCCGACATCTCCGCCTGCGCCTGCGCGATCGTCCGGCCCGGCGCGAGCCGGCCGATGGCGTTCAGCTGCGTGAGCTCGAGGGCGGGGCCGCCGCCGCGCGGGTAGGCCAGCGCGTCGATGCGGAGCGGCAGCCACGCGTCGAGCGCCCCTGGAAAGTCGAACCGATCGGGCATCACCCCGACGATCGTCGTGGGCAGCGCGTTGGCGCGGATGACCTTGCCCACGATGTCGGGGTCGCCGTGGAAGCGATTCTGCCAGGCCCGATAGCTCAGGATCATGACCGGCGGCGCCGAAGGGCGGTCTTCCTCCGGCCGGAACGCGCGGCCGAGGATCGGACGAACGCCGAGCACGTCGAACAGGTGGGCGTTCATGTATGCGCCGAGATAGCGGATCGGCGTGCCTTCGGTGCCGCCGACGTTCACGGTTTCGACGTAGTACGCCGCGATGTCGTCGAAACACTGCTGACTCTGGCGCCAGTCGTCGAAGTCGTGGATGTCCACCGCCATGAACTGGATGTTCTGGGCGGGACGGGTCCGATAGATCGCCACCAGGCGATCGGGGTCCGGGTACGGCAGGCCCTTGGTGGCCGCGTACACGATGCTGAACATCGTGGTGGTGAGCCCGATGCCGAGGGCCAGGGCGAGAATCGCGCTCGCGCTCAGGCTGGGCCGTCTGGCCAGCATGCGCAGGCCGTACCGAATGTCGTTCAGCAGCGTCATGTCGGATTCCCCCACCGGTGCATACTCGACGGACGGGAATGCGTTACCTGACGAGAGAACGATGGGCCGCGTTCCATCCGGCGCCCACAATCCGCTGGTTTCGAGCCCGACCCCCGTCATACAGTAGGGCCGCCATGAAAAAGCTCATCATCCTCGGCGCGCTGGCGGCCGCGGCGTGTGCCAGGCAGCCCGCGAATCCGGACCTCGTCCGATGGCAGCAGGAAGCCGCCCGCGTCACCATCGTCCGCGACGATTGGGGCATCGCGCACGTGCACGGGAAGACCGACGCGGACGCGGTGTTCGGCGTGGTGTACGCGCAGGCCGAGGACGATTTCAACCGCGTGGAAACCAACTACATCAACGCGATGGGCCGCCTCGCCGAGGCCGAGGGCGAGTCGCAGATCTACCGGGACCTGCGAATGAAGCTGTTCATCGATCCCGATGACATGAAGGCGAAATATGCGTCGAGTCCGCCTTGGCTCAAGGCGCTCATGGACTCGTTCGCCGACGGCCTGAACTACTACCTCCACGAGCACCCCGAGGTGAAGCCGCGCGTGATCACGCGCTTCGAGCCGTGGATGGCGCTCACCTTCAGCGAAGGCAGCATTGGAGGCGACATCGAGCGCGTGAACCTGGGCCAACTCGAGGCCTTCTACGGACACTCGCCGGGCCCCTCGGCACGCGCCGGGCAACGCGACGAATTTCTGGAGCCCACCGGTTCGAATGGCGTCGCGATCGCGCCGTCGCACACGACGGCCGGCCACGCCCTGCTCCTCATCAACCCGCACACCTCGTTCTTCTTCCGTTCGGAGCTGCAGATGACGAGCGACGAGGGCCTCAACGCCTACGGCGCCGTCACGTGGGGCCAGTTCTTCATCTATCAGGGCTTCAACGATCGCGCCGGCTGGATGCACACGTCGAGCGGCGTCGACAATATCGACGAATATCTCGAGACCGTCTCACGCCGGGACGATGGCTACTACTACCTGTACGGCGGCGAGGAACGGAAGGTGGAGGCCAGGACAATCACCGTCCCGTACAAGACCGACGGCGGCATGGCCGAGCGCACGTTCACCGTCTATCGCACCCACCATGGGCCCGTCGTGCGCGACACCGCCGGCAAGTGGGTCAGCATCCGGCTGATGCAGGAGCCTGTGAAAGCGCTGACGCAGTCGTACACGCGGACGAAGGCCACCGACTACACGTCGTTCCGCGCCACGATGGAGCTGCACACCAACTCGTCGAACAACACGATCTTCGCCGACGCCGACGGCGACATCGCCTACTTCCATTCGAACTTCATCCCGAAGCGCGATCCTTCGTTCGACTGGACCCGCCCCGTGGACGGCAGCGATCCGGCGACCGAGTGGAACGGCGTCCTGTCGATCGACGAGACGCCAGGCCTGCTCAATCCAGCCAGCGGCTGGCTGTACAACAGCAATAACTGGCCCTGGTCGGCCGCCGGGCCGTCCAGTCCGAAGCGCGAGGACTACCCGGCTTACGTCGATCGCGGCACCAGCGAGTCGCCCCGGGGCCTCCACGCGCTCAGGCTGTTCCCCGGCGTCGCCGACTTCACGCTCGATTCGCTCATCACGGCCGCGTACGACAGCTATCTTCCCGCCTTTGAAACGCTCATGCCCGCGCTGCTGAAGGCCTACGACCGCACGGCCGCGTCCAACCCGCTGAAGACGAAGGTCGCCGATCAGATCGCGCTGCTGCGCGGCTGGGATCGTCGCTGGTCGGCATCGTCCGTGCCGACGTCGCTCGCCGTGTACTGGGGCGACGAAGCCGGCCGACGAGTGGCAGCCGATGCCAGACGGGCAGGCCTCTCGACCGACGAGTACGTGGCGACCCGGGCCACACCGGCGCTGCTGCTCGACGCGCTCGCCTCGGCGTCGGATCGGCTGGCCGCCGACTTCGGAACCTGGAGGACGCCGTGGGGCGAGATCAACCGATTCCAGCGGCTCACCGGTGACATCGAGCAGCCGTTCGACGACGGCGCCCCGAGCATTCCCGTCGCCTTCACCTCATCGCGGTGGGGCTCGCTCGCGTCGTTCGGCGCACGGACCTATCCGGGCACGAAGAAGATGTACGGCACGAGCGGCAACAGCTTCGTCGCGGTGGTGGAGTTCGGCGACACCGTGCGCGCGAAGGCCGTGTCCGCGGGAGGCGAGAGCGGCGACCCTGCGTCTCCGCATTTCGACGACCAGGCCGCCCGCTATGCCGCCGGCCAGCTTCGGGAGGTGTACTTCTACCCGCAGCAGCTCGAGGGCCACACGGAACGGGAATACCATCCCGGGCAGCCGGTCACGGGGTCGTGAGCGGATGCCCATCGATCGGTTGACGGGCGTCGTCGTCGGCGCGGCGCTGTTGGCGGTGCCCCAGGCCACGCTGCCCCTGGCGCGGCTGGACACAGCGAGCCCGATCACCTACTTCATCGCCGACGGGAATCGGCGAACCGGATTCGTGCCGGGCGACCGTCAGCTGGCCGAGTGGGCGCTCGACGCCTGGCGACGCACGGCCGAAGCGCGCGTTCACCTCGCGCCATCCGCGGAACCCCAGGCCCGGATCCGCATCTACTGGGCGCCACCTGGCGTCGGTCAGTACGGCGAGACCCAGGCGATCCTGCTGGACGGCAAGCGCGGCGCCAACGTGTTCATCCATCCCGACATGGATTCGCTCGGGCCGGACATCGCGCTGCGGACGCAGATGGACCCGCTGCTGCGCGATGCGATCGTCTACCTGACCTGTCTGCACGAGCTCGGCCATGCGTTCGGGCTCGAGCACACGGACGGCTTCGACGACATCATGTATTCGTTCGAGTACGGTGGGAATATTGCGGAATATTTCGGTCGGTACCGGCGACAGATCCACTCGCGCGCCGACATCGCGACCGTTCCCGGCCTCTCGGATGCGGATCGGACGCGGTTTCGGGCGTTGTACGGGCCGAACTGACGTTCAGGGATCAGTGACCGGGTTCGACGTGCAGCGCCCATGAGGTCGTGGCGCGCGCTGGAGCGAAGCAGACGTGCTCGTCGCAGGCCTGATACCGGAGGACGGCTGGCACCTCGAGCGTCCCGGCGGCGAGGGTCTGCTCCAGCCTGAGGGTCACCTCGACGGTGAACGTCGGACCGTAGACGAGCAGCACATCGGACGAGCCGGCGAGCTTGAACTCTTTCGGCTCGGGATACACCACCTGTTCGACCGTCGTCCCTTCGGGGGCCTGGACCTCGAGCACCGTCGGGATGAGCGCGGGATCCCGGGGCTTGTTGGCCTGCACGTGGTACGCCTCGGGCATGGCCACCGCGAGAGACAGGTGCGCCGTGGACCCAGGGCGCACGGCCGCGGGTGCCGTGGGCGTGAGGATGAGCGATGGACGGCGCGACTGCGCGGCGGCCGAGACGGCCGCCGCCAGCGCCACCGCGGTCAGAGCAGCGGCCCGGGGGGTCGTCACGGCTTTTCGGCGAGCAGTTCTTCGACCTTCTGGGTGACCTCGTGGACTGCTTCGTCGTAGAACTGCCCGCTGCCGGGGCTCGGGAAGCCGGCGTGCACCATCCGCACCCGTCCGTCCCGTCCCATGAGGAACGACGTCGGGAAGCAGTCGAGATTCACCGTCTGCGGGAGCAATTCGCTCGCCTGGTCGGGCTCTCCCGGCATGAGCACGGTGTACTCGATGCCGTACGTCTTGATGAAGGCGCGCAGCTGCACCGGATCCTTGAGCTGGTCGCCGCGCTCGAAGGAGAGTGACACGATCTCCAGGCCCTGGTCGCGATACTTCTTGTACAGGGCGGCGTGGAACGGCGCCTCGTCGTGGCAATTCGGGCACCAGCTGCCGCTGATGCTGACGAGCACGACCTTCCCCTTGAACTTCGGATCGGTGTTGCTGACGATCTTGCCGTTCAGATCCGGAAAGCTGAAGCGGAACGGCTCGTTCGCGTCGCGCACCGTGGTGTGGTACGTCGGATCCTCGGGCGCGCCGATCGCCTTGGCCTCGGCGGTGTTCTCCCGGACGGCCACCGATTCGGTGCGCTTGTTCTCGACCAGCTTCAACGTGCCGTCGGCGTTGGCCGTCACTTCCATCAACATCGGTCGGGAGCCGTCGAAATGGCTCAGCACGAAGCGCCCGTTGTCGTACGACCCGTTCAGCGCGCCCGTGTCGCCGTCGATCCGCAGGATCGAGGCTTCCACCTCGGCGCCCTTCTGATTCACGACGAACCGCCACGCGTCTTCGCTCTTCGAGCCACGCGCTTTCACGATCCAGACGCCGTCGATGGACGGCACGCCGGCGGCCGGCGCCGTCCGGGCGTGCGCACGCACGGCGTGAAAGGGATAGCCGCCACGGGCGCGCAGGTACTGGCCGTCGAGCTCACCGTCCTTCACCGACACCTGCAGCTTCGTGCCGTACTGGTCGTACGCGAAGGTGATCGTGCCGTTCTCGACGGTCGTGCCGGTGGACACGATCTTCAGCGAGCTGTTGAAGAAGGCGCCGGTCATCGCCGCGCCGGTTCCGGAAATCTCGAACGCGCACGGAATCTCCAGACCGTTCACGACAACGGTGGCGTCCCAGCGGCCGGACAGTCCCATCCCGCCCTGCGGGACGGGCGCCGCCTCCACGCCGACGCCCAGGACGAGCGCCACCGCGAGCCAGGCGATGCGGGCATTCACAGTCGATCTCATTGCGACGCTCCTTGACGAACCGCCAAGCGCCCTCGGGAAAGGCCCAGTTTGGTCCGTGCCTTGCAAGGTGTCAAGCGCGTTCAGCCGATCAGAACTCGCGACGCGGCGGCGTCTGTTCGGGGCCGACGCGGCCCATCACGATTTCGGCCTTGAAGTAGTTCTCTGCGCGAATCGGCGAGCTCGACAGCCGCCTCAGCAGGGCGAGCTGCCCCACGTGCGTCAGCGAGTCGGCGACGGGCCCCTGAAACAGCTTCTCGACCGGCGCGTGGAGCGCGGCGTCCGACGCCAGGTAGGCGTCGAAGCGGCCGAGCGCCGCGAAGAAGCGCCCCGCTTCCTCGTCCCAGGCGAGCGGCGTCGAGTCTTTCCAGGCCGGCGCGCCCGACGCCATGGCCAGGGCCCAATCGTAGAGATCGCCCAGATGGGCCAGAATCTCAACCGCGGTGCGAGACGTGTCGGCGGCCTGGTACCGCGCAAACGACGCCGGCGCATCCCGGAGCACCTTGCCCGCGCGGTAGGCGACCGTCGCCACCGTATGGCGCAGCAGGTCGCGCCCCTCGTCGCTCATCTGGCCCTCCCGTCCAAGATCAGGCTGCAGCAGGTGACGGCGCCTTCCGCCTTCTGAAGTTCCGAGACATCAATCGCCATCACGTCGAGTCCCCGGGCTTCGATGCGCCGGCGCGTCCGGGGAAACGAGACAGGATAGATCACCCGCCCCCGGATCCTGAGCGCGTTGGCCGCCGACGGCTCCATCGGATCGACATCGACAATGTCGAAATCGGCGAACGGTTCGCGCGGCACCCAGCCGCCATTCATGAGCAGCAGCGCGTCGCCGATGCCGGTCACGGCCGACTTCAGATGCAGGCACCCCGCCACGGGCACGTCGACGACGGAACAGCCATGTGGCGCCAGGATCTGCCGCAGCTGCTCGATGCCCGAGACGTTCGTCCGGGCGGACGCCCCGACGAACACGCGGCGGCCCATCGCCAGCACGTCGCCGCCGTCGAGCGTCCCGGGCGGCTCGATCCGCCGCACCGGCCGGTACGCGGCCAGCAGGTCGGCCACCGCGGCCGGCTCCCCGCGCCGCGACGGCGCGCCCGGGCGCGCCACGATCGCCACCTCGTCGAACACGACGGCCACGTCTTCGATGAATACGGCGTCCGGCATGTCGTCGGAGGCGTCCAGCCGGCGCACCTCGCAGCCGGCGTCCGCGAGCGCGCCCTCGTAGGCCGCGTGCTGGCGACGGGCGAGATCGAGGTCGATCGGCCGGCGGGCCAGATGCGTCAATTGGCAACGCGAGAACGCGGGACTGATGTCGCGGGTCAGCGCAAGTCGCATGTCACCGTGGCCGGCGAGCGCGCCCGGCTGTGGGCATCATAAACGGAACTCGTGGCGGTCCGAGGGGTTCGATGCTAGAGAACCCGGATCAAGTCCGACCGCGTCATGATGAACGTCTTGTTGCTCTGAAAGTCCCTGAGCAGCACGGCCCGGTTTTCCCGGGTGATCATCGTGGCCAGCAGCTCGACGGGCGTCGAGATGTCCACGAAGGGGAACGCCGGCTCCATGATCGTTTCCACCGGTTCGTTCTTCACCTGTGGATTGCCGAGCAGGGCCTCGTAGAGGCGGCCCTCGCTCAACGCACCCACGATGCGCTGATCGTGGGTGATGGTGACCTGCGAGAAGTCGCGCTCGCTCATGACGCGCAGCGCATGCTCGACGGGTTCGTTGCACTCGATCGACAACACCTCGCCCGACAGCCCCTTGGCCACCAGGTCGCGCGCGGTCAAACCCGTCTTTTCGAGAAAGCCTTTCTCGCGCATCCAGTCGTCGTTGTACATCTTGCCCAGGTACCGCGTCCCGTGATCGTGGAAGACGACGACGATCACGTCGTTCCGGGCGAAGCGATCGGCCATCTGCAGCAGACCGGCCATGGCCGCTCCCGCCGAATTGCCCGCGAAGATGCCCTCCTCGCGCGCGATGCGCCGCGTCATGAGCGCCGCGTCCTTGTCGGTCACCTTCTCGAAGTAGTCGATCACGCCGAAGTCGACATTTCGCGGCAGGAAGTCCTCGCCGATGCCTTCGGTGATGTACGGATAGATCTCGTGCTTGTCGAGGACGCCCGTTTCCTTGTACTTCTTGAACACGGAGCCGTAGGTGTCGATGCCCAGCACCTGGACGAGGGGATTCCGCTCCTTCAGGTAGCGGCCGGCTCCGGTGATCGTTCCGCCCGTGCCGACGCCGCAGACCAGGTGCGTGATGCGGCCCTCGGTTTGATCCCAGATCTCGGGGCCGGTCTGCTCGTAGTGCGCCGCTGCGTTCGACGGATTGTCGTACTGATTGGCCTTCCACGCTCCGGGCAATTCGGCCGCCAGCCGCGACGACACCGAGTAGTACGATCGCGGATCGTCAGGCTCGACGTTCGTCGGGCAGACAATCACCTCCGCGCCGAACGCGCGAAGGGCGTCGATCTTCTCTTTCGACTGCTTGTCGGTGGTGGTGAAGACGCACCGGTAGCCTTTCACCACGGCGGCGATCGCCAGGCCCATGCCGGTATTGCCCGACGTGCCCTCGACGATGGTGCCGCCGGGCCGCAGCGCGCCCGCACGTTCGGCGTCTTCGATCATGCGGAGCGCCATCCGGTCTTTCGTCGAGTGGCCCGGGTTGAACGTTTCGAGCTTGATGAGGACGCTGGCCTCGATCCGTCCGCGCGTGAGCCGGTTGATCCGCACCATCGGGGTGTGGCCGATGGTGTCGAGAATGGTGTCGCTGATTGTCTTCACGGTGACCCAAGGATAGCGTGATGGAGGATAATTTCGCCATGCGATCGGAGCGCGGGGGATCGTGGCTGCCGGTGCTGCTCGCCCTCTTCGTCGGCAGCGGCGCCGCGGCGCTCATCTATGAAATCGTCTGGTTCCAGCTGCTCGAGCTGGTGATCGGCTCCTCGGCCATTTCGCTCGGCGTGCTGCTCGCCACCTTCATGGGCGGCATGTCGGTCGGCAGCCTCGTCGTGGCGCGCGTCGTCGGCGCCGACCGTCACCCGCTGCGCGTCTACGCGCTCATCGAGCTGGGCATCGCCGCCTTCGGCCTCCTGGTGCTGTTCGGCATGCCGGCTGTCGGGGGTCTCTACACGAGCGCCGTGGGCCATGGCCTTCCGAGTCTGCTCCTGCGGAGCCTGATCTGCGTCGTCTGTCTGCTGCCTCCGACCATCCTCATGGGGGCCACGCTGCCCGCCGTGTCGCGATGGGTGGGTGACACGGCGGACGGCATGTCGCGGCTGGGCTTTCTGTACGGCGCGAACATCGCCGGGGGCGTCGTCGGCTGCCTGATTGCCGGCTTCTACCTGCTGCGCGTGTTCGACACGGCCGTGGCCACCTATGTCGCCGCCGGGCTGAATCTCGGCGTGGCCGCCGCCGCCCTGGCGCTGCGACGCCGCGATGGCGAACCCGCCCGACGCGAGGCCACGCTCGGCGCGGACTCGCCGGCCTCCCCGGGTCCGGACGGCGGCACGGCCCCCGTGCTCACGGCGATCGGCCTGTCGGGGCTGGCGGCGCTCGGCGCCGAGGTGGTGTGGACGCGATTCCTGGCGCTGATGCTGGGCGCCACCGTCTACACGTTCTCGATCATTCTGGCGGTGTTTCTCGTGGGTCTCGGCATCGGCAGTGCGCTGGGCTCCGGCGCCGCGCGACGGATCCGGCCCGCCACGGCGCTCGGCTGGTGCCAGGTGCTCGCGGCCGCGTCGATCGCGTGGACGGCCTACGCGCTCGCCCAGGTGCTGCCGGCGTGGCACACCGATACGGTGACGTCCACGAATCCATGGGCCCTCTTCCGCTTCGATCTTCTGCAGTGCGCGTGGGCGATCGTCCCGGCGACGCTCACCTGGGGCGCGAGCTTCCCGCTCGCGCTCGCGGCCGCGGCACGCCGGGGATCGGACCCGGCCCGGAGCGTCGGCGCCGTCTACGCGGCCAACACCATCGGCGCGATCGCCGGCGCCATCGGCTTCAGCATGGTCGTCGTACCGGCCGTCGGCACCCAGACCGCCGAGCGCGCGCTCGTCACGGTCTCGGCGGTCGCCGCCGCGTCGGCGCTGCTGCCGCGGCGCCCGACGCTGCCCCGGCTCGCGACGTTGGCGGTCATCGGCGCGGTCGCCGCCATCTCGGCCGCGGTCGTGCCCGCGCTTCCGCCGCTGGTCGTCGCCTACGGCCGGTCGACGCCGCAGGACGATTCCATCCAGGTGCTCTACGTCGGCGAAGGCATGAGCTCCTCGGTGGCCGTCACGGAGCTGCTCGACGGCGTCCGCAACTTTCACGTGAGCGGGAAGATCGAAGCCTCGACCGAGCCCCAGGACATGCACCTGCAGCGGATGCTCGGCAACCTGCCGGCGCTCATCCATCCCGATCCGAAATCGGTGCTGGTCGTCGGGTTCGGTGCCGGCGTCACGGCCGGGTCGTTCGTGCCGTATCCCGAGGTCGAGCATCTCACGATCTGCGAAATCGAGCCGCTGATCGTCAGGCACGTCGCCCCGTTCTTCGCCGCGGAGAACCAGCACGTGCTCGACGATCCGCGCGTCCACGTCACGATCGACGACGCGCGGCACTTCGTGCGGACGACGAATCAGACCTTCGACGTCATCACTTCGGACCCGATTCACCCCTGGGTCAAGGGCGCCGCAACGCTCTACACGCGCGAGTACTTCGAATTCGTGAAGGCGCATCTGAACCCCGGCGGGATCGTGTCGCAATGGGTACCTCTCTACGAGAGCTCGGCGGACGTCGTGAAGAGCGAAATCGCGACGTTCTTCGACGTGTTCCCGAACGGCACGATCTGGGCCAACAACAACAACGGCGAGGGCTACGACGTGGTGCTGCTCGGCCAGGCGGAGCCGCTGTGGATCGACGTGGACGCGGTGAATCTGCGGATGAAGGGCCCGGCGCACGCGGAGGTCTCGGCGGCGCTCGGCGGCGTGGGGATCGGGTCGGCCGTGGACTTGCTGGGGACTTATGCCGGCCGCGCGCGCGAGCTCGCGCCGTGGCTCGAGGACGCCGTCATCAATCGGGATCGGAATCTGCGGCTGCAGTACCTGGCGGGCCTGCGGCTGAACACGTACGAGAGCGACCAGATCTACCGGGCCATTGTCCGCTACCGCCGCTTTCCCGATGATCTGTTCACGGGCGGCGACGAGGTGCTGATGCGCCTTCGGTCGGCGATCGAGAACCAGAACTGGATTCCGGAATGACCAACGGTGCCAAGGGTGCCAACGGTGTCGGAACCCTTGGAACTGTTGTTCAGTGCGTCATCGCGTAGAGCAGCGCGTTGACGCCCAGCGCGTAGCCGTCTGGAGAGAACTCGAGAAAGAACTCGTGATCCTCGCCCTCGCGCTCCCACGAGTCGCCGACGTCGGTGTTGTGGGTCATCAGCACGAGAATCCGCCCCGTGTCATCGGCGATCATCCGCAGGTCGGCGTGCGGGCTGTCCATGCCCCGCTCGCGCGTGTCGCCGGTCCGGCGCCAGTTCTGAATGTTGGTAATCTGCTTGATCCGGACGATGTCGTACATCATGTGCATCAGGCCGTGATCCATCGGCACGTCCTGAATCTTGTACTCGGGCAGCACCTGGCCAATCTCGTACGACCAGCTTTGCCACGCCGGCGTGCCCCAGAAATCGTCCACCCACAGAAAGCCGCCCTTGAGCAGGTACTCGCGCAGCTTGGCACGCTCGTCGGGGGAAAACGTCGCGGTGCCGACATCGGATCCCATCAGGAACGGGCAGTCGAAGAGCGCATCGTCGGTGAGCCGGACGACCCAGCGGTAGGGATTGCCCTGCTCGTCGTGGCTGACAGGCGCCTTGGTGAGCTCGGAAAAACGGACCGACAGATTCGTGCCCGCGTACGGATAGTCGGTGGCCCAGCCGATACCCATGTCTTCGTACCGAGCCTGCGTGTACATCAGTTTGCAGAACGTGAAGGCGCCGTCGGCGAACTGCTTGGGGGGAAATTCCGGCGGGATGCTCCCTTCGCGGAAGAAGCCGCCGAAGCCTCCGCCGCCCCGTCGTCGCTGGCGTCCGAACTGCGCCGACACGCCCGCCGCCAGGGCCAGCAGCAGGACCGACGCGACCAACACAACGAGCCGGCGGCGGCCCGAGGACATGATGCCTAGTCTAGCCCGGATTCATTCCGGGTAGGATCAGCCGACGGAGGCCTGCGCGTGAGTACAGGACGGGTGGAAGCATTCAGCGACGGCGTGCTCGCCATCGTCATCACAGTCATGGTTCTCGAACTGAAGACGCCGGGGGGCGCCGGGTGGGATGCGCTGGCGGCGACCCTCCCGAACTTCCTCATGTACGTGATGAGCTTCGTCTATCTCGGCATCTACTGGAGCAATCACCATCACCTGCTCAAGGCGACCGAGCGCGTGAGCGGCGCCGTCCTGTGGGCGAATCTGCATCTGCTCTTCTGGCTGTCGCTCGTGCCGCTCGTCACGGCCTGGATGGCCGAGCACTACCGCGCCGCCGTGCCGACGGCCACCTACGGCATCGTGCTGCTGCTTGCGGCCCTCGCGTTCTACGTGCTCCAGACGACCATCGTCGCGTGTCAGGGCCCGCACTCCCGGCTGCGCGAGGCGATCGGGGCCGATTTCAAGGGCAAGATTTCGCCCGCGCTGTACCTGTCGGCGATCGGGCTGGCGTTCGTCCGGCCTCCCCTGTCCGACGCGATCTACATCCTGGTCGCGCTGATGTGGCTGGTTCCGGACCGGCGATACATGATGGCGATTGAGCGGTGAGCGGCCGGCGGGAGCGAGGGTGGACGAGGGATCAGAACTTCAGATCCAGCAGCCGCGCGGCGTGGTCGCCCAGAAAGATGTAGATCGCGCAGATCACGCCTTCCCCGATGCCCACGCCCAGCAGGTACTTCGCGAAATTCACACGAAGCAGCCCGCACACGTAGCAGATCACGTCCGTCGGCACCAGCGGAAAGAAGCTCCACCCGACGATCACCGGAAGCTCGTAGCGCTCCAGCGCGGCCTTGAGGCGGTCGACGTGCCGCTGGTGCTTCCGCGTGACCAGCTCTTCGACGTGCAGCGCTTCCGAAAACCAGTAGATGCTCGCGGCGGAGATCAGAATGCCGAGCATCGTGAGTCCGAACAGCAGCGCCGGCGAGAAGAACGGAATGGCGACCACGATGAGCACGGTCGACGGAATGAGCGTGAAGCCGCGCACGCATCCGAAGAACAGATACACCGCCGCCGCCGCCAGCATCGACGTGGACGCGGCCGACCGCAGCTCGCCCTGCAGCAGCGCGCGGTCGAACAACAGGACGTACACCGCCGCGCCGATGGTGCCGACCCAGAGGGCCAGCAGGACGCCCCGGGCCCTGCGCCGAAGCGCGGCGCGCGCCGAATGCGATGCGGGGGGCACGGCGGCTAGGACGAGGGGCGGCGCGCCCCGGTTCCGTCGAGGAACGTCCGCAGCGTGCGTGCCGCCTCGCGACCATGGTCGAGCACCGCGCCAACGTGGTCGCCGGCCACCGAGATGAACGACGCGCCGGGCAGCTCGGCGGCAGCCGCCTCGACGCCGGAATGGTACGGATTGTCGGTGCCGGCCCAGAGGCAAACCGGAACTCCGCTGGCGGCGATGACGTCGATCGACGAATCCACGTCCGCGAGCGCCGCCAGACACGCCCGCAGCGCCGGATGGTCGGCCGGACGGATCCAGGACGTCAAAGAGGCGGAACGCCGCGTCGCGCGCGCCAGAACGGCCTCGAGCGGCGGCAGCGTCGTCGACGCCGGCCGCGGACTCGACGGACCGCGCACGGGGTCCCATCCGCCGAGCGCCAGCGATTGCAGGCGCTCAGGATGATGCTTCGCAACGCCCGTGCCGATCCAGGCGCCCATCGAGTAGCCCACGTAGTGCGCGCGTTCGATCCCGAGCGCGTCGAGCACGGCCGCCACATCGCCGGCGCGCTGCTCGCGGCCGTAGGCCGCCGGATCGTCAGGCTTGTCGCTGTCGCCGTGGCCGAGCGAATCGACGAGGACGAGCCGGTACGCGTCCGCGAGGCCGGCGACGACGTCCCGCTCGATCCAGCTTCGGCGGCTGGAGAACAGTCCATGCTGCAGGACGACGGCGGGACCGCGGCCACAGGTCTCGAAGGCAATCGTGTACCCGCGGTGCATCACCTTCGAGGCGGCCATGCGAGGATCCTACATCGGTTCCTTCAGCGGGCGGCGAGCCGCCACCGGTTCACGGGATGACGCGGGGCGTCCAGCGTCGGCGGCGGGCTAGCGACGCCGTGTCGATCCCGGCGGTCGCGAAGGCTGTGGCCGAGGCGCGCGACGCACCGTATTCTGCCAGGCGAGCGTCATCGCGGCGCCGAGCGCCTCCTCATCGACGAGCGCGAGATGCACGCGCGTGCATCCGGAGCGGCCCCACGCGCCGGCCTCGGGGGCGAACGCGTCCGAGCGCTCCCGCAGGAGGTCGCGCTGCTGATCGGGCGTGAGCTTGACCATGCCGCGGGTGCCGTCGGCGCTGAGCGTCGCGAAGATGCGGCCGTTCGCCCGAAAATCCGGATGCCCCATGTGCGCGCGCTCCTCGGCCTGCGGCAACGCGAGCGCCAGGCGGCGAAATGCGGCGACGGTCATCGGGGCGTGTGCAGTTCCTGAAACGGGATCGTGTCGCCGTAAATGCCCCGGTACTCGGCCGGCAGCAGCGCCGCGATCGCGTAGCCGACAACGTCCATGGCGGCGCGTCGATTGCTGCCGTGCCGGGCGCACAGCGCCAGTGCGTCGATCGGAGCCCCCACCCGTGCCGTGATCGGCGCCAGATGGATCGTTTCGTCGCCGACGGGGAAGAGCGCCTCGGTGCCGGTGATGCCGACCGGAAGAATCCATCGCGCCGGCTCCTCGAGATAGCGCGTGACGCCGGCGAGCGTCTGCTGCATGCCCGACGTCCGGCTGCGCGTGCCCTCGGCGAAGACGAGCACCGCATCGCCCCGCCGCAGGCGCTCGTGCGCGATGTCGATCGACAACCGCGCGGCGCGCGCCACCTCGCGCGGATTCATGACGGCCTCCTCGGTCGACAGCGTGCGGCTCTGCGGCGTCTTGATCGTGCCGAAGCACAGGCTGGAAAACCGCCGCCTCAGGCTCGAGTAGACCTTCGGGCCGGCGACCACCGTGAGCCGATCGGCCAGCTCGTCGCCTCCCGCCCGATGCAACAGAATCTCGAGCAGGTTGGCGTCGGAGTACGACAGGTGGTTGACGCAGACCACGATGGGCTGCCCGGCGACGGCTGCCACGTGCTCGCCGCCGCTGAACGACGACGCCGGATGAAGGAGCATGTCGGCGAGGACGTGATGGATTCGCCGCGCCAGCGGATCGGGCGGATAGTACGCCCAATCGCGACCGGCGCAGGCGAGGCGTTCGTTGAGGGTGCGGAGCGCGTCCGGGCCCGCCCGGTCGATCTCGCCTTCGAGCGCCGCGTGCAGACGCGAACGCACGCCCGCATCCTGATTGGCCAGGAATCCGGTGATCGCGCCGACGATCGCATCGCGGCTCAGCCCCTCCGGCATGTGTCAGGCCACCCGGGCACTAGTAAACCGCCCAGACGCCAGGTGTGGCAAGCTCGATCGAGTGGCCCGCGGGGTCGCGGACGTACAGGCTGCGGCCGCCGCGATCCCAGCGGACGCGGCTCTCCACGGCGACGCCGTGCGCCGCGAACCGCCCCTCCCAGGTCGCCAGTTCGGTCGCGTCGATCGCGAACGCGAGATGCACGGGGCCGCTGCCGTCGTGCGGCGGGATGCGGCCACCCGGAGTCAGCACGCCGTCGGTGGTGGCCCCGCGACGGAACAGCAGCAGCACGGTGCCCTCGCCGGCGTCCATCGATACCAGACGCGTGCCCTCGTCGAGCACGCGCAGGCCGAGCACGTCGCGGTAGAACGCGACGAGGCGCTCGAGATCGTCGGCATAGAGCGCCGTTTCGAGCACCCGCCTGATCATGCGCTCCAGTCTGGAGCCGATACCTGGACGCGAAGGCCGTCCGGATCGCGGACGAAGAAGTTGTCGGCCGCCGTCCCCTGGACGCCGTCCACGCCGGCGCCGCGCGCGTTCGCCCGCATGGGATCGGCATCGAAGCCGTCCACGCCGAGGCAGAAGTGATCGATGCGCCCGGGCGTGTCGCTCCGCTGGAGAATGACGATCCCGCCCCCCGGCAGATCGAAGCCATGGTTGTCGGGCCCCTGCACGACGCGCGTGGGGCCGAGCCCGAACAGTGAACGGTAGAAGGCCTCCGATCGCGCGACGTCGGCGACTTGCAGATTGATGTGATGCAGGTTGCGCGCCCGCATGACACCAGGCGTCTGCGCCTGCAGGGCGGCAGGCGCCGCAAGCGCCGCCAGTCCGTGCAGCAGCTCCCGCCGGGTCAATGCACCGCGCTCGTACGACGCGACCAGCGCGTCGATGTGGCCGATCATCGCGCCCCTCCTCCGTGCGATCATGGCTGATCGCGTCAGCGCATTATAGGCTCGCGCGGCACGGTCTCTGCCGCTCGCGGCTGTTCGCGGCCGGCCAGCGCCGCCAGGATGCCGCCGAGGACGAGCACGGCGGAAACGACGAGCCTCAGGGTGACTGTTTCGGCGAGGAAGGCGACGCCGCCCCCCGCAGCCAGGATCGGCACCGCGAGCTGCACGACGGCCGAGCGGGTCGCCGTCATGTGACGCAGCGCCGCGTACCAGACGACATACCCCAGTCCCGACGCGAAGATTCCTGACGCCGCGGCCAGCGCCACCCCCGACGGCTCCGCGTGCAGGCGCGCGAGCGTCCCCACGCTCACCGCCGACACGAGCGGCACCGCTCGGACGAAATTGCCCGTCGTGTTCGCGAGCGGGTTCGAGGCGCCGCGCCCTCGAAGTGAATAGAGGCCCCACCCGATGCCCGCCACGGTCATGAGCGCGGCGCCGATCGGCGGCGGCGCAGCCAGCCCGGGCAGGACGAGGTAGATCAGGCCGCAGATCGCCATCGCGAGACCGAGCCACTGCAACGGTTGCGGCCGCTCGCCGGCCCGCAGCGCCGCCAGGAGCATCGTGACCTGCACGGCGCCGAACAGGACGAGCGCGCCGGTGCCGGCCGTCAGGCTGAGGTAGGCGAAGGAAAACGGGACGGCATACAGAAAGAGACACGCGGCCGAGAGCCACGAGCCGCCGAGCGCGAAGGTCCTGCGGCGGCGCCAGACGTCGATCGCCACGAGCGTGGCGGCGCCGGTCGTCAACCGGATCGTCGAGAAGGTGGCCGCGTCGATCGCGCGCGGGCCGAGCGCCAGCCTGCACAGGACGGAATTGGCGGCGAAGGCGACCAGCGCAAGCGCGGCAGCCAGGGCAGTCATCGGCCGGCCGCCGGCCGGGTATCGTGGACGACGAACGACACGGGTGCGTGCGAGCTCAGGGCTGTGGCGTGGCGCGATACTCGGCGTCGGTGACCGGCTCCAGCCACTTCACGGCGCCCGCGTAGATCGTCCACTGCACGGCGTCTTCATCGGGTGCCGCGCCGTGCCAGTGCTCGACGCCGGGAGGCGTGTACCACGGCTGGCCGGGGCTCACGACGCGAACCGGCTTGCCGCGCTCCTGGGTGCGCCCGTGGCCCGATTCGATCATGAGCAGCTGGCCCTGTTCATGGGTGTGCCAGTTCGACCGGCTCCCCGCCGGGAAGCGGAGCTTCGAGGTGTTGAGGCCGCCGAGGTCGACGCGCGTGGGCGTGCCGCCCATGAAGTTGCTCTGCTGCGCCGCCGTCCGCGACTGGCTGGCGAGCAGCATGCCGACGAACACGATGGCGGCGACGACCGAGAGCGCGATCCTGAGCCGCGATGGCGCGTTTCCATCCTGCCTCATCTGGTCCTCCCTCGGGGCGAAGTCTAAACGCGATCCCCGACCGTGGTCGAGCGTTATCTCGGCGGCGCCGGCGGAGCGCAGGGATCGAACCGCGTGCCGTCGGTGGCGCGCAGTACGAGCGCGTGTCCGCCGAGGCCGGCGCCGTCGAAGGTGACGAGCGAGATCGTCGCGTGCGCGGCCCGTGCCGGTTCCCGTCAGTCCTGCACGTGCCACCCGAGCGCCACCGCACTAGGACGCACGGCCTGCGACGTCCGTCTACGGATCCGTGACCATGCGCTTCAGGACGCCCAGGCTGTCGGCGCGACCGTGCTCGAAGGACCGCCATTCCGACGAGGCTTCGCCATCCTCGAACAGGCCGAACAGCTCGACCTCGAGGATCTCCCGGTCTGCCGGCTTCTCGTACTCGACGATGCAGTGGCTGTCCGAACAGCCGGCCATCACGACGCACTCGAACGGAACGTCGGTCATCAGGGCTCGGACCGCTGAAGGGAACTCGCCTGGATCGCGTATCTCAGCGAACGTCTCGGCTCGGATGTAGGCCAGATGCCGCGGCGAGAGGCTGGCGGCCGGGTGCAGCCAGCAGCTCGGAGCGACCACCATCGCGAGCACCGCGGCGATCTTCACGGGGGGAACCGGCCGACGGTCAGCGGCCCTGGTACATGACCCTCCAGATGCGCCCCTTCTGCCCCTCGCTGATGTACAGCAATCCGTCCGGCCCGACGGCCACACCCTCCGGCCGGTACGTGGCCGCATTGGGCTGCATGAGCGGCTTCTGTCCCGCGAAGCCGTCGGCGAACACCTCGTATTTGCCGCTCGCCTGGTTGCCGGCGATCGGCTGGAAGACGATGTTGTAGCCGCCCTGCGGCAGCGGCGCGCGGTTCCACGATCCGTGGAAGGCGATGAACACGCCGCCGCGATACTTCTCGGGGAACTGAGTGCCGGTGTAGAACGCGAGGTCGTTGGGGGCCCAGTGCCCCGGATATCCCGCAACGGGCGGCGTCTTGTCGGCGCAACGGCCCACCGTCTTGCCATCGCCGCCATATTCGGGATTGAGAATCAGCGTGTTCTGCTGCCAGTCGTGCATGCAGTAGGGCCAGCCGAAGTCCGCGCCGTCGGTGACACGCAGCAGAGTCTCGCTCGGCAGTTCCGCCGACTGCTCCTGGGTGTAGAGAGCCGGCCAGAAGGGGTTGAGCGAATCGCGCCCGTGCATCATCGCCCACAGGGCGCCGTCGTGCCAGGTGAGTCCGGGCATCTGGCGCATGCCGGTCGCGTAGTGATGGCCATCGGCCAGCGTCTGGTTCAGTTTGTTCTCGTCGAAGCGCCAGATGCCTCCGTGCTCGGCGAGCAAGGGACAGGGGTCCTCCCCTTTCAAACCGGGGCGGCGGTCTTGTGGCTGACAGTCGTTGGAGGGCGCGCCGATGTTGAGGTACAAGCTGCCGCGGCCGTCGAACGCCAGGCCTTTGTCCTGGTGCTCCCGCTGCTCGGGCAGATCGGCCACGACCGTCTCGGGCGCGCCCGACGGCGTGAGCGCACCCTCGGCCATCTTGAATCGGATCACACTCGTGGGCGTCGCGAAATAGACATATCCGTTCCGCAGGGCGATGCCGGTGCCACCGGTCGTTCCGAATCGCTCCTGTCGGTCGAGGGTTCCGTCGCCGTTGGTGTCGTGCAGCGCGACGATGCCGCCCGGCTGTCGGCTGTCGCGCAGGGCCACGAAGATGTCGCCGTTGGGCGCGATGGCCATGTGCCGCGCGGGTCCGATATTGTCGGCGACAACGGCGGCGCAAAATCCCTGCGGCAGCGTGATGCCGCCGTTGTCGGGTGCGCAAGCCGGACGCGCCGCCTGACCGAGGATCCCGACGCCGGCGATCGCCACCACCACCGCGGCCGCCGCCGCACCGATCATCCGACGCATGAGCATCTCCTCCATGGGTAGGGATCGCCTGCGATCGTTTCGATGCTAGCACGCACGGCGGACCGCATCGGCCGGGGCTACGGGATTGTCACCCGCGCCCAGTCCCAGCCCTCGAGACCCCGGCTGTTCACCGCCTTCACGCCCACGACCATGCCGGCGCTGGCGCCGTCCAGCGTCGCGTGCGGCTCCGTCACGCGCACCTCGCGCGCGCCCGCAGTCGCCGCAGGCCCGAACGCCACCCGGTACGAGACGACGTCAGCTTCCGGACTCGGCGCCCACGAGAGCTCGACGCCACCGGCGGTCGCGCGTTTCACGTCAAGGCCGGTGACGCGCGACGGGCTCGACGCGAGCAGCATGATCGTCGCGACGGTGGCCTTGCTCGTTTCGGCCACGAGCTCATGGTTGATTGTATCGAGCACGTCGCCAGGCTGGTGATAGTTCGGATTGCTCAGCACCGGATACGACCCGAAGCCGCCGACGATGTCGCCGAACGCGTCGTCGTAGGACGCCGCGTCGGTTCCCTTGAAGTACACGGCATCGTAGGTGACGAGCTTGGTGAAGAGGGAGGCGGCCGCGTGCTGCACGTCGCGAATCCCCGGGTTCGAATAGCGGATGGTGTTGTCGAGGTGTTGGTCGTTGGCCCAACCAATCATGTCGTTATTGAGCGCCCCGACCACGTGCAGCTGGTTCTGGACGGCCTGCCGGACGAACTCGCGGCTGCCGAGCAACCCGGCCTCCTCTCCCGTGAACGACGCGAAGATCACGGTGGCCGGCAGCCGATGATCGGCCAGCACCCGCGCCGCCTCGAGCAAGGCCGCCGTCCCCGACGAGTCGTCGTCGGCCCCGGGCCCCGCGACGACCGAGTCGTAGTGGCTGCTGACAACGTAGACGACCTGCGGACTGACGGTCCCCCTCAAAGTCGCGACGACGTTCGCCGTTCGGCCATCCAGGGCGCCGCGCGGCTCGAACCATTCACGCTGCGGCTCGTAGCCGAACGACGCGTAGGTGTCGAAGAGGAAATCGCTCGCCTGTCGGTTGCCGGGCTGGCTGATGTACTTCGAGCCGAAACCGAACAGCGCGCGCTCGTAGTCCTGAATGCGATCCACCGAGGTCTGCACCAGAACGGCCCGCACCTCGTCGGCCAGCGGCGCGAACATCCGCTGGCCCGCGGCACGCAGGGCGACTTCGCTCGCACGCTGGGATTGCAGCGGGCCTTCAGATCGGCCATGGAGATCCGGTTCCGCAGATCCACCAGGTGGACCCCACGCTCGGGCGACACGGTGTCGCCGTCGCGCTCCGCGCCAATCAGGATCGCCACCGTCGTCGCTCACCACCCATCCATATTCCGGCGCGATCGTGCGGATCGTGTTGTTGTGGAAGAACCGCACCCGTTCGCCGGTAGACAGGTTGTACAGGTAGGAGCGGCGGTGCCGGGGTTCGCCGATCGCCGCGATCAGTCGGTTGCGCGAGACGAACTCCGGGGAGCACGTCGTGCTGGACGTCGCGTGTCACGCGTCGCGCCGATCCGCCGTCGAGCGTCGACTCATAGATCTCCCAGTTGTCGTCTTCCATCAGCTGATAAGCGAGGGCGGCGCCGTCGCTCGAGAAGGCGGGCGCCTCGAGTCGGCCGGTGGTCCGCTCAATCGGAATATGGGCGCCCAGGGGTGGACCGGCCATGAGCTCGGTCTGGCCGCCCGACCGCCGCACAAAGGCGAGCGCCCCGCC
>CAWIMX010000001.1:420000-4050878 GCA_963837345.1 uncultured Acidobacteriota bacterium | reverse complement strand
CCCTAAGCGCATCCAGCGTCGAGCCGAGAACGACGAGTATCGGGGCGGGTTCTGAACCCTGTTCCCCGACACCCCCGCCAGCAAGCTACGGCGACGACGCCGACCGCGGCTAGAGATCACCGCACCGCGGCGTGCCCTCGCCAGCGATCAGCTCTCGACCGGGCGCAGCGGTTCCGAGCCATCCCAGCCCTCGGCGCCGCCGCTCACCATCTCGAAGAAGTCGCGCAGACCCTTGTTGTCGACATGGATCTCGATGTCGTGTCCGAGGGAGGCGGAGGCGTCATGGAGCGTCGTCTCAATTCGCCGAGCTGAGAGCTCAGGTATTGCGGCAGACCTCGCTCGTCGAGCGAGGTTCGCAAGTCGGCTACCTCCGTCGGCGGCGCGACGTAGGCGACGTGGTGGACTCGCGGCCGGGGAGCCGGAGAAGTGCCTTCTCGACCCGTTCGGGCGCCAGGCTGACGACCTCGATCAGCTCGATCGCGCCGCCGCCGCAGCAGCCAAAGGCGGAGTTGTGGACGAACTCCGCCGGCTCACCGCGCGAGAGGACGTTCTCCAGCGGCACGTTCTCGATGAGGAAGAACGGCCCGGCGCCGAGTTGGTCGACCAGGCGGTTCACGGTCGCCTCGATGTCCTCGACGACGTAGGCGCAGTGGTGTGGCTCGCCGAGCTGCGGTCTAAACAGGTCCTCCGGCACGGTCTCTCCTATCGATAGCTATTCACGCTGCGGGCCGGCCAACGGCTCGGGCAACGCAGATTCGGCTCTCCAGCGGAGGCGGTGGGTTCAACCCACGTCAGACCAAAACGGCCTGAAACGGTTTTCGAGACCGCCGCATTCAACCACTCTGCCACCCCTCCAGATGGCGGCTGTCAAGGCTAGCGAGGGTTCGCTGCGAGTTTGACTTTGCCCAGAGTCCGGATAGCGTCGCATGACCAGCTGCGCATGGGAGGAAGCAGTGAGCGAGGGGTTTAGGTGTCGACGTCGGATTCGATCGATCACGATGGACTCGCGTCGCTTGCCGCAGTCGCCGCGCTGGGCCTGCCTAACGCTGCGCAGGCCCGCCCGTGCACGGTGGGGGCGGGGTGCGGGCGACCCCTATTTCCCGATGGCGGGAAACGGCGGCTACGACGCGCGCCATTACGACCTCGACCTGAGCTATGACCCGGCAACCGACGTGCTCGACGGTCACGCGTCGATCGAGGCGCGTGCGCGGCAGCGCTTGTGCAGCTTCAACCTCGACCTGGCGGGACTCGAGGTCACAAGCGTCTCGGTCGACGGCCGGCGGGCGTCGCCCACCCGGACCGGTGACGAGCTGACGGTGGCGCCCAAGCATCCGCTCGACCGGGGTGCCAGGTTCCTCGTCTCGGTCCAGTATCACGGCGTTCCGGTGGTCTTCAGTGAGCCTCTCATCGGGGCCCCAATCGGTTTCACCCGGACGTCTGACGGCGTGATCGTGGCCGGCCAACCCCAATCGGCCGCGGCGTGGTTTCCGGTCAACGACCATCCGAGCGACAAGGCGTCGTATTCGTTCGCGGTGACCGTGCCGAATGGCTACGGGGTGGTGGCAAATGGCAAACCGCACGGCGAAACCCCGCTTGCGGACGGGCGCACCGAGTGGCGTTGGGAAGCCCGCGCGCCGATGGCGTCCTACTTGGCCACGTTCGACGTCGGCCACTGGGACGTCAGACGTTGGCGGACGGCGGCTGGAATCCCGGTCTACGACGCAGTTGATCCGACCATCGACGGCGCCCATCGACAGCTGATCGACTCGTCGCTAGCCCGCCAAGGCGAGATTCTCGCGCTGCTCAACAAAGACTTCGGGCCCTACCATTCGACACCGTAGGCGCCATCGTCGACCCGGAGCGACCTGCCGGCTTCGCGCTCGAGACCCAGACGCGACCCGTCATCTGGTCCTTGTTCTGGGATGACCTACAGGGCCATCCCATCAACGGCGACTACGTCGTCGTCCACGAGCTCGCCCACCAGTGGTTCGGCGACAGCGTGGCACTCGACCGCTGGAAGAACATCTGGCTCAACGAGGGGTTCGCCACCTACGCGGAATGGCTCTGGCTCGAACACGAGGGGCAGGCGACTCGCGACAGAGCTTCGAGACGGCATATCTCCTACCCCGCCAATGATCCGATCTGGTCGGTCGTCGTCGGCGACCCGGGAGTCGATGACCTGTTGGGCGACGCCGTCTATTTCCGTGGCGCGATGACGCTCCAAGTGCTACGGGAGGAGATCGGCGACGAGCTGTTCTGGAAGCTGATCCGGCGGTGGGCGAAGCGCAAGGGCGGCGGCCACGGCAGAACCGGGCAGTTCATCGCCATGGCCGAGCGGGTCTCGGGCCGCGAGCTCGGACCGCTGTTCCGAACCTGGCTGTTTACGCCGACCCGGCCCGCGCTGCCGTCACCGCTGCGCTCCAACACGCAAAAGGCGAGGACCCGCAGGCGCTCTCGTGGCTGCGCGCCACCCGGGCGCGGCTCGAACTCGGGGGCTACTGACCCCGAACCCCGTTCGCACCACCCCAACTGGCTTGGTGCTCGCCGGATGCCTGAGTCCGCTTAACGTCTCAGCCGTTGATCGCGTAGCGGAGAATCTCGACGACCTGCTCGGGCTCTCGGCCGTCGCCATCGCGGCCCGGTCGAGCTCCTTCAGCGCGTGGTCGTGCTCCTCGGGATGGAGGCTGACCATCGGCTTGCCGAGGGCGGCCGCGTAACCCGCGTCGAACGCCGCGTTCCACTGCTTGTACTTCTCGCCGAAGCGGACGACGACCACGTCGGCGCGGCGGATCAGGGTCTGCGTGCGGACGGCGTTGATGCCCGCTCCCTTGTGGTCGTGCCAGAACCTCTCGTCCTCTGGCCCCAGCATGTCGACGCCCACGTCGTCGGAGGCGCCGTGATCGGTGACCGGCGCGAGGAGCTCGACCGGCAGGCCCGCGGCCTTCACCCCCTCGGCGATGCGCTCGCGCCAGTCGGAATGGATCTCCCCCGCCAGGTAGACGTGCCAGGTCCCGTCTCTGCCATGCGTCCTGATCATATGATCGCCGCCCCGATGGAGGAGACCGTGGCGGACCGACCAAGTACCTGCTCGACGAGTCGGAGATCCCGACCAGCTGGGTCAACCTCCTCGCCGACCTGCGGGCCGCCGCCGCATCCGCCGCTCCATCCCGGCACCAAGGAGCCGCTCGGGCCCGAGGACCTGGCGCCGCTCTTTCCGATGGCGCTGATCGAGCAGGAGGTCTCCGCCGAGCCGGAGATCGAGATCCCGGAAGAGGTCGCGACGATCTACAAGCTGTGGCGGCCGACGCCGCTTCTACCGCGCCCAGCGGCTGGAGCAGGCGCTCGATACGCCGGCGCACATCTACTACAAGTACGAGGGCGTCTCGCCCGCCGGCTCGCACAAGCCGAACACCGCGGTCGCCCAGGCCTTCTACAACAAGCAGGCAGGGGTCACGAAGCTCGCCACCGAGACGGGCGCCGGCCAGTGGGGCTCGCTCGCTGGCGCTCGCCTGCCAGCTGTTCGGGCTCGAGTGCGAGGTCTTCATGGTCGGCGTCTCCTACGACCAGAAGCCCTACCGGCGGGCGATGATCGAGACCTGGGGCGGGACCGTGTCACCGCAGCCCGTCCGAGCTGACCGAGGCCGGGCGCTCGCAGGCCGAGCACACGCCCGGGCAGCCTGGGCATCGCGATCTCGGAGGCGGTCGAGGTCGCCGCCGGCGCCGAGGACACGAAGTACTCGCTCGGCTCCGTGCTCAACCACGTGCTGCCTGCACCAGACCGTGATCGGCCAGGAGGCGATCGACGCAGCTCGAGATGGCCGGCGAGTACCCCGACGTGGTGATCGGCTGCGTCGGCGGCGGCTCGAACTTCGCCGGGCATCGCCTATCCCGTTCCTGCGCGCGAACCTGCGCGACGGCAAGCGACACGCTTCCTCGCCGCCGAGCCGGCCGCCTGCCCGACGCTGACCCGGGGCGCGTACCGCTACGACTTCGGCGACACGGTCGGGATGACGCCGCTGATGCCGATGTACACGCTCGGCCACGACTTCGTCCCGCCGCCCGTCCACGCCGGCGGGCTGCGCTACCACGGCGACGCGCCGCTCGCTCTGCGCGCTGGTCAAGGAGGGGATCGATCGAGGCGCAGGCCGTCGCGCAGACCGCCGCCTTCGAGGCGGCGGTCGCCTTCGCCGGCGCGAGGGGATCATCCCGGCGCCCGGAGCCGGCGCACGCGATCCGCGCCGCGATCGACGAGGCGCGAGGCCGCGAAGCAGGCCGGCGAGGAGCGGGTGATCCTCTTCAACCTCTGCGGGCACGGCCACTTCGACATGTCCGCCTACGACGCCTACCTCGCCGGGAAGCTCGAGGACCTCGAGTTCTCGGAGGCCGACATGGACGCGGCGCTCGAGCGGCTCCCCGAGGCGCCGGTCCCGACCTAAAACCTAGGCGTCGTACCTGATCAGCGCGTCGACTGGGTGCCGGCGGAGCCGCTCGCGACCGCCGAGAAACGCGAGCTCGATCAGGAACGAGCAGCCGACCACCCGCCCCCCGAGCGACTCCACCGCCTCGACCGTCGCCGCCGCGGTGCCGCCGGTGGCGATCAGGTCGTCGTACGACACCGCGCGTGCCGTCGGTGACCGCGTCCGACGTGGAGCTCGAGCGCGTCGGTTGCCGTACTCGAGCTCGTAGGCGACGCTGACCATCTCGGCACGGGAAGCTTGCCCGGCTTGCGGACCGGGGCGAAGCTCCGACCCCGACGCGCCTGGGCGATCGCGGCGCCGAAGATGAAGCCCACGGGACTCGATCGCCGACGACCAGGTCGGCGCTCGCGCGCCCGAGCCGCCTCGCCTAGCCGATCGAGAGCGGCCCTGCTCGAACGCGCCGGATCGAGCAGCAGCGGCGTGATGTCCTTGAACACGATCCCCGGCCGGGGGAAGTCCGGGATGTCGCGCACGTAGTCCCGCAGGTCCATGCGTCGTGGCCATAATCTCAGTCGGCTCGGAGAGGTGACCGAGTGGCTTAAGGTGCGCGACTGGAAATCGTGTGGGCGGTGAAAGCTGCCTCGTGGGTTCGAATCCCACCCTCTCCGCTTTCGACGGGGCGAACGTCCCGGAGTGTGCCCTCTAACAGGGCATGAGGGACGTTCGCATCGCTGAATTGGCCGGCCGCCAGTTCAACCGCGTGTCCCGCGCGCAACTCATCGGGCTTGGGCTTAGCGCCTCGGCGATCACGTATTTGGTTTCGACCGGGCAACTCGTGATCGTCGAGCAGGCGGTGTACGCGATCGCTCCGGTCCTCGAGCACGACGAATGGGGGTGCTGGATGGGCGCCGCACTGACTGCGCCGGGTAGCGCGCTGAGCCAGACGAGGGGAGCTGCGGCCTACGGATTCTGGTCGCTTCCGCGCCCGGTCGAGACCGTGACCCGCCCGGGCAGCGGCGGTCCGCGACGCCATGGGGGCGTGCTCGTTTATCGGAGCACCTCCTTGGAGGCCGACACGACACTCCTGCGTGGCATCCCGATCACGACGGTGCCGCGGACCCTTCTCGATCTTGCCGGGTGGGTCAGCGACCGCGCGCTGGCCCGGGCTGTGCGCGAGGCTGTGCGGCTCGAGCTCACCCTGGTCGGTGCTCTTGGTGACGCCCTGGGCAGCTACCGCGGTCGGCGGGGATCGGGGAGGCTCGCTGCGACCGTCGCTCGCTACACCGGGCTTCCACTCGAGCGCGCCCGCAGCGGCGCAGAAATCCGAGCGATGGAGGTTCTCCGTGACGCGGGGCGGCCCCTGCCGCGTCTCAACGTTCGGATCGGGGGCGAAGAGGCCGACCTCGTCTGGCTCGGCCCACGACTGATTGTCGAGATCGACGGCGGACCGTTCCACCTCGATGTCGGCGAAGACGCCCGCAGGCAGGCGGCTTGGCAGCGCGCCGGCTGGACGGTCCGCCGCCTTCCCTCCGACGACGTCTACGAGCGTCCACATCGCCTGCTCCGCTGGCCCCGCCCCCGAACGTCCCGCAATGACTGCTCTGGCAGCCACTCCGGGACGTTCGCCAAGCTGGATAGAGTGCGAGCTGTGAGGGTCGTGGTCGTGGCTGCTCTGGTCGCGCTTGCCGCATGCGCGTTCGTCGCCACCGCCGGCGCTCCTGATCGCGGAGCCATTCGATGAATTCCCGATACGGCGGGGCCGGAGCCAGATCATCGGCTGGTTCAGCCGAAATGCTTCGTAGGCCTCGAACACCTCCTGGAACAGCAGCGGCTTGCAGGACCCGTCCATCAGGAGATGGTGATGGGCAAGCACGAATTCGTGAATCGCGTCCGCACGCTGGATGAGCGACAGGCGCATCAGCGGCGGCGTTTGGAGATCGAAGCCCCGCTCGGCTTCCGCATCGAGCCAGTCGTCGAGACGGCGCTCGATTTCCTCCTCGGGCGCCGGTCGCCAGTCGTCTTCCCACACGGTCAGGGACGCGCCCGGATGGACGACCTGGCGCGGTTCTCTGCCGTCCTGCCAGTGAAACGACGTGCGGAGGATCGGATGGCGATCGACGACGAGCTGCCAGGCTCGGGCGAAGGCGGCTCGATCCAGCGGACCATGAAGGGTGTAGCTCACCACGATCGAGTACATGCCGGATCGGCTCGCATCTTCGAGCGTGTGATAGAGCATCCCCTGCTGCATCGGCGAGAGCTCATACATGTCGGCCGTGATCATCTGGGGTAAGATCGTGGACCATGCTCGACCGCGTGCGCGACGCGATCGCCACCGAAGACGCCGTCATGTTCGGCCCCGGCCGTCGTCTGGTCGGCATCGTGACCAACGCCCGCGAGGGCGTACGCGACAGGCCGGGCGCAGGCGTCATCCTGTTCAACGCCGGCGTCGTCCATCGCGTCGGTCCCAATCGGCTGTACGTGACGCTGGCTCGCCGGCTCGCCGAATCCGGATACACGGTTCTGCGCTTCGACCACTCGGGGATCGGCGACAGCCTCCCGCGCGAGGATGCTCTCGCGTTCGAGCAGAGCTCGCTGGCGGAAGCCGCCGACGCGATGAACTGGCTCGCGGCGGAACGCCAGTGCGAACGGTTCGTCCTGGTCGGTCTCTGCTCCGGAACCCTCACCGCGTTTCGAGCCGCCGAGGCGGATCCGCGCGTGGCGGGCGTCGTGCTGCTGACCGCCCTGCTGCAGGATCCGTCGACCGTGCCGCCCGACGTCGTGGCGGAGGCCTCGGACCGGCGCATCGCCCGAAGCTATCTCGTCGAGAAGGCCGGCCGGGGCCGCACCTGGCGGCGCCTGGTCTCGGGACAAGTGAACGTCCGCCATGCGCTGGAGACGCTTCGACGGCTGCTGCGCGCTCGCCGTCAATCCCGACCGGCCGACGCGGGCACCGTCGACCTGCTGGCCAGGATGGAACGCGTGCTGGACCGCGGCGTCTCGGTGTTGTTCATTTTCGCCGAGCCCACGACCGTGCTCGAATACTTTCGGATGACCCTGCAGCCGCGGGTTCCGGATCTGCGGAGGCACGGGCGCATTCACGTCGAGGTGCTGACCGGGGCCGACCACACGTTTACCGAGCTTCGTCATCAAATCCGCGTCCTCGACGTGGTCTCGGGGTGGCTGGCGACATGTACCTGACCGCACCGCAGTCGTCGCACTTCGATCCGGGGCGATTCCGCCGCGCGTCGCCACGGGACAACCAGTTCGACTGGGATCTCTACTACCGTTTCAAGGAGGAGCGAGAGCGGTTCTGGCGTGAACGGCTCGATCGCGACGCGGCGTTCCGGCAGACGGCCTCCGAACATTTCGCGGCGTTCGGACAGTCGATCGAGATCACGCTCGGGCTGCTCGCGTCGACGCCGCATCCGTCGGTGCTCGACGTCGGCCTCAGCTCGGAGCAGCTCGATCGCGCGATTCTCAAGAAGACACAGGGGGCGGTGGCCGTGCTCGATGTCCAGGAGGAGGCCGCCCGATCCTACGAGCGCGCATTCGGCGGACGCGGGTCCTTCGTTCTGGGCGACATCGTCACCTTCGCCAGAGACGACGCCAATGCGGGGCGGTACGATCTCGTTTACAGCGTCGGCCTGCTCGAACACTTCCCCGACAAGACGGACATCCTCGGCGCGCACGTCCGCCTGACTCGTCCGGGCGGCCTGGTGCTGATCTACGTGCCGATCGACACCGCCGTGAATCGGGCGATGACGGGCCTGGCCGCCGAGTGGGAGAACTTCGGTCATCGCGAGCTCATGACTCCTTCCGAGCTGCGCTACGCCTGCCGGGCGGAGGACCTGGACATCGTGCGGTCCGAAGCCGTCGGGTTCTTCGCTGCCGTCTGGGGCAGACGTCGATCTGGCAAGCCGGGCCAGTCGGCCTCGCCACGCGCGTAGGTCTCCGGCGTACCGATGTCGACCAGGAACTCGTCGATGCGGTAGGCGGCCACGTCGGGGACGAGCCGGGGCAGCACGTGATGGCCGAAGTCCAGCACCGCGCCGCCCGGGGCCCACGCGGGAAAACGCGTGAAGATCCGCGGCCTCGCGACGTAGATGCCGGCGCTCGCCAGGTTCGATCGCGGAGTCGCCGCTTTCTCTTCGAAGGCCACCACCCGTCCCTCCTGATCGACGACGACCGTCCCCTTCTCGGAGGGTCTGTCGGTCGGCGCGACCCCGATGCTCAGAGCCTCGGCCCGACCGCGGTGAAAGGCCATCATGGCCCGGAGATCCAGATTGGTGAGATTGTCGGCGTACAGAATCAGAAAGCTTTCCTCGCCGTCCACGAAGGCACGATTGGCCACGACCGTCCCCGCGCTGCCCAGCAACTGTGGCTCGTGAGTGACCGTCACCGCGAGCGTCGTGGGCGTGGCCTCGAGGAAGTCGAGGATCGCGGCGCGGCCGGCGTGTGTGTTCAGCAGCACGTCCTCCACGCCGGCTTGTTCCAGCAGCCGCAGCCAGATCGTCAAGAGGGGTATGCCGCGGATGGGGACGAGGCACTTTGGCAGCGAGCCCGTCACGGACCGCAGGCGACGTCCCTCGCCCGCGGCGAGAAGGATCGCTTTCACCGGGACGCTCCGCGCGGCCCTGCCGGGACGCCGCCGATGCGGATGGTAGACTCGACGAGATGTTCGGAATGCGGCTCCGATCGCTGCTGCTCTGCGTGATCGCCTTCGGCGTTTGCGCCTCGGCCTGCCACCGGTCGGCGGCCGGTCCGAGCGATCTTCCGATGGTCCAGGATCCCACCACGCTCCCTCAGCTTCCGTGTCCCACGCCGACGTCGGGACAATCCGGGCCGACCTACTACGTTGCCGTCAACGAGCCCGGTGCCGACGACGAGCGGTGCGACGGCTTGTCGCCCGTGAACGCCGGCAACGGACATTGCCCGTTCAAGGACTTCCTGTCGCACCGGACGTTCGAACTGCTGAGCGACGTGGCCGGCGTCCGGGTCGAAGTGCGCGCGGGGGTCTACACGTTTTCCGGTGAGGGGCTCACGGTACGCGGCACGGGCACGAGCGAGGCCGGCCGCGTCGTCCTGACGGCCTACCAGAACGAGGCGGTGGTGTTCGACGGTCGGAACAGCCTGCGCGAGCTGATTCGCGTCTCGGGACAGTTCACGGCGCTCGAACGCGTGACCGTCCGCAACGCGGCGGCCTACAACGTGCAGATTGGAGGCGGGCACGATCACCTGGTCCAGTGCAACCGGTTTCTCGCCAACGTATCGAGCGATTCGCTGAAGGCCGTGGAGGACGCCGGGGCGACGCTGGTCCGCTTCAACGACTTCAGCCAGTGGGATTCGCAGGCGATCGACATGGCGTACGCCCACGACTGGACGATCGCCGACAACGATTTCCACGATCCGGAGAGCGCCTCGGGCAACGCGATTGGCGGCAAGTTCGGAACGCGCGACGTTCTGATCACCCGCAACCACTTCCGCAACACGCGCGGGCTCTCGTTCGGCGGCGGCAGCAGTCCCCATCCGCAGGACTTCGAGGCGTACAATCTTGTCGCCGAGCACAACACCTTCGAGAACGTCGCCGGCCCAATCGTCAAGTTTTATTCGTGCTCCAGTTGCGCCTTTCGCGACAACGACGCGTCGAACGTCGGCGGCGGCATCGTCCTGGGCGGCGACCGCCTGGAAGGCCCGAGCGGCTGCGCCGGGGGCTGTCGGCC
Organism: uncultured Acidobacteriota bacterium; assembly: GCA_963837345.1. Classification (GTDB taxonomy): domain Bacteria; phylum Acidobacteriota; class Vicinamibacteria; order Vicinamibacterales; family CAVVIG01; genus CAWIMX01. The sequence continues at coordinate 4,040,740 of CAWIMX010000001.1, read as the reverse complement.
GACGGCGGGCGCGTCGGTCGAACGGAATCGCCTGAGGGATCTGCACGGCTCCCCGCCCGATATCTTCTGGTTCGTCTACAGCAGCGAGACGAGCGGCCTCGTCGCCGGCGGCAATGTGTACTGCACGGCGGCTGGCGAAAACGCCCAGTTCACCGTCGACGATCGCATGCTGAGCTTCTTCGACTGGACGCGGGCGATGGGCGCCGATTCGAGCTCCACGGCGGGCACCGTCGGCCAGGGCGTCTGCACCGGCTGGTAGGTCAGGGCACCACCACGATGTCCCCAGGGCCGACGGCGATGTTCGTGTTCGCAGGCCCGCCGCTGATACTCGACGAGGTACCCGGGCAGGGATCTGCTGATACGAGGCGTCTGGCGCGTCGCCGCGGCGCAGTACGGTACATGCGCTCCGGATCGGCGTAGTCGGTCGGGCCGCCGGCGAGCGCCAGGACGTCGAGCACGGTCGCCGGTGCGTCCACCGCGTAGCGCCCCGGCTGTCGGACCTTGCCGATGATCGATACTTTCATCGGCGCGACGTGCGTCACGACGACCGTGAGCATCGGTGTCGTCACGAACTTGCCCAGGGCCTCGGCCAGCTTCTTCTGCACGTCGGTGGCCGTGCCGCCGGCCACCTGCACGTCATTGATGAGAGGGAACGAAATCCACCCGTCAGGCCGCACGGTCACCTGCATCGACAGCTCCTGATTGCGCCAGACGACGACGTCGAGCACGTCGCCCGGGCCGATTCGATAGGTGCCCTGGGTCGCCTGGTGCTGCGCCCCCGCCGTCGCCGCAGTGCACAGCAGGACAACGAACGCGACGACGGCCTTCATCTTTGACATGTCTCACCCTACATCCCAATGGGTCGCCGGATGGTCAATCCCACGACGAGCCTGTTGCGAGTCCGTGGACGGTCGGCGGCGGTGACCGCGAAGTCGGTCAGCGCCAGCGCGCGGTTCTGATGCCGGTAGCGGTAGGTGGCGTCGAGGCTTACCCAGCTCGACGCCTGCAGGCTGGCCGTAGTCTCGAAAAGAGAGCTGTTGGCCTCGGCGCCGACCAGCGAGTTGCGATAGAACCCGGGTCGGGCGGCCAGCCGGAGCCGACGGCCGAGCGTCAGACCGGCTGTCAGCTCGACGCTTTCCGTGTCGATCAATCCGGACGCGCCCACGCCGAGAAACTGCGTTCGGGCGTAGGCCACCGAGAACACATGGGTCGGGCTGCGATAGTTGATCGACGCGAGGACCTCGGGTTGAAGCTCCCACTGCACCGGCGTCGTGGTCGCCGTTCCGGCGACCACCGACGGCACCGTCTGGGCGGCGCGGGGGCCGGCCATCAGCGTCGCGGTGAGCTGCGGTGTCAGTGACCGCGTCCACCGGACGCCGACCGAGCCCGCCCAGTAGACGCCGTGGGTGACGGCCGTATTGGTGAACTCGTCGCCCATGAGCAGCTTGCCGCCAGCCTCGACGCCAATCGTCGTTCGCGAACTCAAGCGCCTCGAAACACCCGTCTGCAGCGCGTGCAGCATGTTGCGGGCGCCCGGGCGAAACACGGTCGCGCGCCCGTAATCGTCGATGCTCCCCTCGTAGCCCACGTGGAAGTCGGATCGGGGCGAGAGGGGATGGGCGATCGCGAAGTTCACGAGCAGGCTTGTCGGTACGGCGATCGGGCGGCACGAGGCCAGCCTGGTCGAGGACTTCGTCGGGGCGGCGGGTCGACATGTAGCGCACCAGCCCCGAGACGGACGACCGGCTCGTGGGATTCGACTCGAACGCGATCACCCCGAGCTGGCGCGCGAACATGTCGTCGAGACTCTGCAGCCGCTCCGAGTGCATTTCGCTGTTGAACGAGTACCCGGCATTGAACGTGCCGAGCGGTCCCCGATAGCGTGCTTCGAGCGAAGGAATGAACGTCGCGTACGTGCCGTCGGTGATCGAGCCGGTCGCGACCACCACGTTCTTCTCGTACACGACGGCCGACTGGAAGGCCGGCACGACGGACCAGCCGGCGATCTCCTCGGGCCGCGGCGCGGATTGCGCACCGACCGACTGCGCGCCGGCGACGGCGCACACGAGCGCGACCAGGCCGACGGCTCTCAATTGACGCACTGGAGTGCGGACAGGGAGGTTTCGCGGAGCTGAATCGTCCCGGCATCGCCGGCGCCGCGCAGGCTGACGGCGATCGCATAGCCGCCGATCGAGTCGAACAGACCAAACCGCCAATCGGCCGGCCCTTCGTCGAGGCGATCGAAGGCGACCTGAATCCGGCCGTCGTCGATCTGAAACGAGAGCCGCGACAGGTCGATCGTCAACCCACAGCCGATGGCCTTCGTGAGCGACTCCTTCAGCGTCCAGTAGGCCAGGAACCGCCTTCGTCGCTCCGCTTCGCCAAGCCGCTCGAGATCCCGCTGCTCGAGGGGTGAACAGCAGCGCGAGGCGAGTGCCGCCACGTCGACGGCCCTGTCGAGCGATTCGGCGTCGACGCCGACCGCGTGATCGGCCGCGACAGCGCAGCATACCAGGCCGTGGGTGTGAGACAGGCTGAAGGTCGGCGCCGCGTCGAGGGGCGCCGAGAGCGCCGGCTTGCCGAAGCCGTCGGCTTCGAACCTCAAGGCTCCCGGGTCGCGACCGGTGTACCGGGAAAGCAGGCTGCGAATCATGATCCGGCTCGCCACGTAGAGCCGCCGGTCGCGCGCGAACCGGAACCGATCGGCCCGCGCGCGCTCATCGGCCGTCAGCCAGTCGAGCCGCTCCGGGTCGGCCGTCCCGTGCGACGCCTCCACCCTGAGTACCCACACCTCGGCGGCGCCACGCGGAAGCGTGGGCGTCATCGCTGCGCCTCTTCCGCGTACTGCAGCTCGGCGAACGCCGCCGTCCCGACCGCCTTCGGTTCCAACGCCGCCTGCCGAAGCCCGGCAAACGTCAGGAAGGCCCCGCCGTAGATGGCCAGCGCCACGAGGATCGTCGCCTGAAAGCCGACGGTCATGCCGAGCAGGACGCTGGCCAGGCTGCCCACGACCGTGAAGAGTCCGTTCAGACCCCACGCCCACGCCACGGCGCCAGGGGGCTGGCGCTCCGCAATCAGAATGCCGAGCGGAAAGGGCATGCCGAGCAGGAATCCGAGCGGGAGAATGAGCGCCACGGCGACGGCCATTCGCACGGGATCGGACGAGGCGAGAAAGTGGTCGAACACCGCGGGGTAGATCCACACGAACAGCGTGCCCCAGGCGAGAATGCCGGCGAAGGGCCACGCCCAGCGGCCCCCCGGTGAAATCCCGAAACGCTCGGACAGCATGCTGCCCAGGCCGGCGCCCGAGAGCAGCGTGAAGATCACGAGCGCGTAGGTGTAGACGGGATAGCCGACCAGTTTCATGAAGATCTGGATGAACGAGAGCTCGATGATGATGAATCCCGCTCCGAGGCACGAAAAGTAGGCCATCGACAGATAGCGAGCCGCTGGCGCGGCATGGCGCACGTCGGACTTGTAGAGCGGGACGAGGATGAACACTCCCGCGAAGCCGAGCGACACCACGCCGGTGACGATCAGATGGATCAGATCCATCGGGATACGGCCCTTGCGCAGCTGCGAGTTGAGCATGTCCGCCGTGGCGGGATCGACAAACGTCGCCCGGCTGGGGGCGAGCGGCCGGGCGGTCTTCCGGAGGAAGTTGAAGAACGGGCGGTTGTCGACGGCCGGCCGCACCTGAACGCCCGACTGGGCCTCGAGCTCCGGGGAGAGATCGCCGGTGAAGAAACCGGGCGGCAGAAAGCTTCCCGCCGGATTGGTCGGATCCTGGAGCATGTCGAACGGAAACTCGTCGGCGCCGACCTTCGCGTAGAACGACCAGAGGTCGTCGACCTCGGCTTTGGTCCACGGCTGCATCTTCACGAGGAACGTCGGCAGCGTGTCCTCGGGCGTCTCCATGCCGAGCACCACGACGTGCCGCTGGAAGTCGTGCCGTCCCAGCTGTTTCCAGGCCAGGGCCGCCGTCGTGATCATGCGCGAGAAGCCGAAATGATTGATGTGCAGCACGCCGTTGTCGGTCAGGTGCGTGAAGTAGTCGCGATAGGCGTCGGCCGTCTGCAGGTAGTTGGGCGACATCGCGCCGGTGCCGGCCGCCACGCTCGAACTGGTGTGGTTGCTGTGAATCTGGATGATGTCGTACTTCGAGGTGTTCGCGCGCAGGTAGCTGCGGCCCTCGACCGCATGGACGTGCACGCGCGGGTCGACGAAGAGGCCGCCGGAGTACGCCGCGTAGCGTCCGGTCATCAGCTCGACAACCGTGCCGACCATCTCGACCGCGTCCACCTCGGAAGCGCCGTACATCAGCGCCGCCTTGGTCTCCTGGCCGCCCGCGCTGCCGATCACCAGCACGCGCTGGCCGGAATCGCGCCGGACCCAGTGCGACGCCAGCACGCCGCGATGCCAGAAGTGCTCGCGGATGGGCGCGCGGCCCTGTTCGATGGCCGCGCGAAGCCCGGCGTAGTCGCCGTCGAAGGGAAAGATGTGGCTGCTCTGCGTGCCGCCGTCGTACGCAATGTGCTTGCGATGCGTGAACGGGACGACCTTCCCGGTGGCCGGATCGATCGTCGTCTGATCGACGACGTCGATCTTGGAAATCGGGTCCCATCGGCTGAATTCGATGGTGCCGGCCAGCTGGGCCTCGCGCACGCCGCGCTTCGCCATGTGCTCGAGAAACTCGAAGTATCTCGGCGAGCGGAAGACGGGAATGGCCACGAGCAGCACGGCAGCCGCCGACGCGCCGACGAGCCACGTACGGCGCGCCGCCAGCAGGCCCGAGGCGATCAGTCCGAACGCGGCGACCACGAAAAGAATCCCTCCGGGGCCAATCGGCTTGAGCAGGGGGATCATCAGAAAGCACCCGACGGCGGCGCCCACGAGATCCCAGAAATAGAGGGCCTGAATCGATCGGGCCCGCGTCGAGAAGATCACGGTAAAGACGAGCCCGGACAGGAAGAAGGGGACGACGAGCACCAGGTACATCCCGAAGAACGCCACCAGTTGCGTCACGGGATGATCCGGAATCGCTTCGTAGTCGAACGGGATCCGGTTGAGGGCCGGCATCACCGCCAGCGCGCTCGCGGCAAAGGCCAGCGCCGCCAGGGCGGCGAAGCGGTCTGCCTGGCGCGACAGGCGCCGCGGTCGGATCGCGAGATACACTCCGGCGAGTCCGAACGAGAACAGCGCACACGCGATCACCATGTAGGCCATGTTCGGCGTCAGGATGACGTCGAACACACGCGTCAACAGCAGTTCCAGCATGAGGGTGGCTGCAGCCACGAGGAAGAGGGCCGCCCGAACGCTCATTGCACGCCTCCGTCCGGTGCCGTCAGGCGAGGCGTCGCCTCGTGCTCCCGCCAGGTCCAGGACGAGTTGATCGCGAACTTCATCACAGCGGCCACTCCGATGCCGATCAGGTTTGCGCCGATGTCCCACCAGCCGGCCCTGGCGAGCACGAGGAGGATCAGGTAGTTGAGCACGCCGGCGCCCAGCGACACCGCATGGAACCGTCCGATTCTGCCGAGCAGCCTCCGCGCGGTCCGACGCCGGCCGAACGTCCACGCGTCGTTCAGCGCGAAATTCCACAACACCGACAGCTCGATCGCCGGCGGCGAGGCCAGCTCGATCGGCAGCCCGACGCCACGGGTCAGGACATAGTACGCGCCGAGATTGACGGCAATGCCGGAGCAGCCGACGGCTGCAAAGCACGCGGCTTCGCGCACGCGTCGGCGGCGGTCTCGAAACGGGGCAGTCGTGGCGAGGTCCATGCTCAGACGCTCACGTGGGTCTGCAATCGGCGCCGCGCCAGATCGCAGACGGCGCCGATGTCGATGCTCTTCAGACAGAGGTTGTCGTTACACGGCGTCAGCCGCTGATTGAAGGGACCGACGCACGGACTGCAGGAATAGCCGCCGTAGACGACATCCGAATGTGCCGTGAGCGGGCGGTAGCGGTCAGGCACTTCGGGCCCGAAGAACACCATTACGTGGACGCGTGTCAGGCACGCGAAGTGAGCGGGTCCCGAGTCGTTCGTGATGAGCAACTGGGCGATGTTGAACAGGTGCAGGAGCTCGGTCATCGTCGTCTCGCCCGTAAGATCGACGATGCGTGGTGAACGGACGCGCCCGCAGATGTACCGCGCGTCGGGCTTCTCGTCGGCCACGCCCGTGACGAGAACGCACAGCCCTGGATCCTCCAGCAGGCGTTCGGCGAGATCGGCGTAGCACTCGAGCGGCAGGCGGCGCATCGGAAAGCGCTTGCTGGCGTTCGGATTCAGGACGACCAGCTTCTGCGACCGCGTGACGGCGGGATTGAGCGCCTGCAGCTTGGCCCAGAGGCGCGCCTCGGTCGCCGCGTCGGTCGTGATCTTGGGCACGTCGAGCCGATCCGATCCCAGGGGGCGCTTCACATGCGGCACCTGGCCGGGAGGCAGATCGAGGGCGTGGACGAGGTCGAGAAACGTGTGTCCGGCGTGCACGTGCGCGTTGTACAGAACGTTGTGGGTCAACAGGTCGCCGGTGTAGAGCCCCTCCTGGTTGAACCGGTGGAATCCGACGCGCTGCCTCGCACCACTCAGGTAGCTCAGCAGGCTGCTGAACCTCACGAAGGTTTCCAGGTTGACGACGGCGTCGATGCGGCGCCGCCGGATGTCTCGAAGGACGCGCAGGGTGTCGCGTGCGAGGGTCGTCGCCGAGCGGCTGTCGATGGTCAGGATGTCGTCGGGATCGATGACGTCGAGCATCTCGACGCTCGACCGGACCTGTTTGAAGCAGAGAAAGTGCAGACGCGCGCCGGGGAAGAGCTCCTGCGCCTTGCGAATGGCCGGATAGGCGACCACCATCGTCCCCATCTCGGCGAGCTGAATGAAGAGAATGCGCGTCGGCCTTTCCCCGAAGCGGGGATCCTTCAGCCCGACGCAGCCGCTGGATGCGGTAGAGGAGGGTCAGTCCCAGACACAACGGGATACCGGCCCAGAAGTCGACCTTCCGCATCGTATTGGGGTGCACGGTCTCTTTCCTGTTCGCTATTCCGCGGGCCTGGCGCTCGGGGCCTTGATAGGGCGCTCGAATTGCACGGACCGGATAATCGTTTCTCCGCCCTGACCGTCGCGGTAAATGCCGTACCGTTGGATCAACGAGCCCGGCAGCAGGGGGCCGAAGTCGCTGAGGGCGGGCGGCTGGTCCGGATTGTACGAAATCCCGCCATAAAAGTGCGGCGTCAGCGCCTCGACCGACGGGTCCTCCCTGGGCCACAGGAACACCAGCCCGATCGTGGGAAACGGCGTGTTGTAGGTTTCGATCAGCGCGCGCCCGCCGAGGGTGTCGGCAAAATGCACGTCTTTCGTCGTGGCCCCGCCGATCACGTCCGCTTTCCAGTAGGCGGCCTGGAACCGGCCGTATTCCGGACGGGCGTCGATGTCGCGGCTGCCGTAAAGGATGTATCCGCTGAAGGAGCCGCCGTCCTCCAGCGTGCCCGAGAACGTCAGGACGGTCGGGCTGCCTTGCTTGAGGGGTTCGGCCACCGAGCTCGGCCCCGTCGGCGTGACCGTCAGACCGCTGCACGCCTGAAGGCCGAGCGCGCAGCCCAGGACGAGTGCGGCGACGCCGGGCCGCTTCATCGACCGGACGCTCATCACATCAGTACGCGTTGCCATCTCGCCACCCGCGCGTCATGGTCATGGCCACCACTTTGAGGTCCAGCAAGATCGACCAGTTCCGGATGTACCAGAGGTCGTATTCGACGCGGGCTTCCATCTTGTCGATGGTGTCGGTCTCGCCGCGCAGTCCGTTCACCTGCGCCCAGCCGCTGATGCCCGGCCGCACCTTGTGCCGGACCATGTAGTGGCGCACCAGGCGACGATAGTACTCGTTGTGGCCCGTGGCATGCGGCCGCGGACCGACCACGGACATGGAGCCGGCGAGTACGTTCAGGAACTGGGGCAGCTCATCGAGCGACGTGCGCCTGAGAAAACGGCCGATGGGCGTCACGCGCGGATCGTCCCGCGTCACCTGGGCCACCTCGTCGTCGTCCTCGCAGGTGGTCATGGTCCGGAACTTCCACATGGAGAACTCGCGGCCGTCGAGGCCGTAGCGCCGCTGCCTGAAGATAGCCGGCCCCGGCGAGCCGAGGCGGATCAGGAGGGCGATCACCGCCATGGGAACCGCCGCCACGAGCAGCACGAGGCTGGAGAGGACGAGATCCTCGGCGCGCTTGATCCAGCCGCTGACGCCGTAGAACGGCGTCTCGAAGACGCTCACCGCCGGCAGGTCGCCAATCCGGACCCAGCGGCCGTTGAACATGCTGAAGAGAAACATGTCAGGTACGAAGTAGAGCGATGTGGTCGTATCCGAGAGGGCGTTCAGAAGCTTCGCAATGCGCTCCGTGTTGTTGATGGGGAGCGTCACGTACACCATGTCGATCCGCCGGCGGGTCACCTCTCGCAGCAGGTCGTCGGTTCTTCCCAGCAGTTTGCCCGGAAGGTCTGCCGGAATGCGGCCGGCGACGGGTGTGCGGTCGTCGAACAGGCCGACGAGCCGCATGCCCGTCCAGGGCGTCCTCGCCATCGCGTCGGCGAGGCGGAGGCCCTGTTCGCCGGCGCCCACGATGGCGACACGACGGAGGTTGTAGCCGAGCATCCGCAGTTTCGTGAGGGCCGCCCGCAGGACGAGCTGCCACGTGCCGAGCATGATCGGCGTCAGAAAGAACCACGTGACCACGGCGAATCGCGAGTAGCGCTCGCTGACTTTGAACGCGTAGGCGAGAAAGAGAATGCCGACGGCGGCAACCGCCCAGGCCGACAGCAGATTCCGCAGATCGAATCGCAGCGGGAGGCTGCGCCGATCGTCGTAGACCTTGAAGCCTTCCGCGGAGAGGTAGAACAGGATGCATCCGACGGCGGCGAGCAGGGTGTGCCGCTGATCCCAGCTCCAACCCGACAGGGCCATGCTCAGGCGGAGGGCCGCAACCACGATCGCGAGATCGGCGGCCCGGCCGACCACCGCCAGTTCGCGCTGGTACGGCCGGATGAAGCCGCCCGCGGGATGGTCGACCCCGAGGCTCTTGAGCGTGGCGGTGGAATGCGGATTCAGAGCAGGATCCACGGATGGGCCCCCCGATTGAGAGATCAGCCGACCGTCGCGAGCAGCACCTGGCGCATCCAGGCAGCGACGAGATGGTTGAGCATGAGATGCAGGTCTTCGACATGGCCGTAGTCGTCGGAATTGACGACCAGCGCGACGTCCACCATGTCCTTGGCGCGGCCGCCGCCGAATCCGAGCAGGGCGGCCGTGGTGGCCCTGCGCTCGCGGGCCAGGGCGATCGCGTCCAGGACGTTCGGCGAATTGCCGGACGCGGAGACGGCGATGAGCAGGTCGCCCGCCTGAAGGAGGTTGTGCAGCTGCTCGGAGAAGATCCGGTCGTACCCGCAGTCGTTGGCCAGCGCCGTGATGAGCGCCACGTTGTCGGTGAGCGAGGTCACCCGAAAGCGGCGGACCGGACCCGTCGACGGCGGCGGATAGACGTTCTTCGCCAGGTCGCATGCCATGTGCGAGGCCGTGGCGGCGCTCCCGCCGTTGCCGATCAGGTAGACCTGGCGGTCTTCGTGATACGCGCGCTCGAGACACTCGACAAAGCGCGCGACGTCGCCCCGCGGCAGCGCGTCGAGGCAGCGGCGAATCTCGCTCAGGTACCCGCTGACGAAGTCGCGACGGGCGGCCGTCGTGGGGTCAGTCACTCTCGTTCTCCTCGACGTAGATGATCTTGGCGCCCTGCTGCTCGAAGCGAAGCGACACCGGCGTCAGGCCCGGGAGCGCCTGGCAGATCCGCGGGTGGTCGTCGGGCGGCGCGTACAGCAGCAGAAATCCTCCGCCGCCCGCGCCCGTGATCTTTCCGCCGCGCGCGCCATGGGCCCGCGCGCACGCGTACCACTGGTCGATCCGCTCGTTCGTGGTGCCTTCAGCCATGGTCTTCTTCACGAGCCAGCCTTCGTGGAGGATCTCGCCGAACGCGGTGAGGTCGCTCGCTGCCAGAGCGTCCCTGAGGTCGCCGGCGAGCCGAACGGCATGCCGCAGGGCATCCCGTCGTCGAGGGCTCGCGAGATTGCGCTGCTGTTCGGCCAGGATCGGGTTCGCCGATCGCGAGATCCCCGTGTACAGGAGCAGCAGCTCCGACTCGAGCCGCTGCCGGGCGCCCGGCGAGCAGACGATGGGATCGACGAAGACGGATCCGTCGGGGTTGAACTGGACGTACTGCAGGCCCCCATAGGCCGCGATGTACTGGTCCTGCTTGCCGATCGGTTTGCCGCACCGATCGATCTCGATTTCGCAGGCTTCGCGCGCCAGACGTTCCGCGCCCACGTGCTGGTTCCCGTAGCCGTAGAGCGCCTTGAGCAGGCCCACCGTGTAACTGCTGGACGACCCGAGACCCGTCCCCTGGGATGGAATGTCGGAAATCGACGTGATTTCGATCCCGCCGTCGATGTGCAGCTTCCGCAGGCTCTCGCGAATCAGATCGTGCTGGACGTCGTCGACCGAGTCGACGATTTCGGTCACCGAATAGCTGGCGCGAATCCGCGAGTCGAACTTCCGGTTGACGGTGATGTAGATGTATTTCCGGATCGCGGTCGTGACGACGGCGCCGGGCTCATGGCGATAGAACGCGTCGAGGTCGCTGCCGCCTCCGACGAAGCTGACGCGAAGCGGGGTGCGCGAAATGATCATGCCCGTTGGCTGGCTTCGAGCGTCGAGGCGTGTCGCAACCGCCAGCGCCAGGCGCTCGCGATCATGTCGTCGAGTCGCGGCGTCGCCGGTGTCCAGCCGACGCGTTCGGCAATGCGCTCGGCGCTGGCCACGAGGCGCGCGGGATCGCCCGGGCGGCGGCCGGCCGCTCGAACGGCGATCGGCCGTCCGGTCAGGCGTTGCACGGCCTCCACGACTTCGCGGTTCGAGTAGCCGGTGCCGTTTCCGAGGTTGAAGGCGTCCGCGCCCAGGTCGTCGATGGCGGCCAGGCAGCGCACGTGCGCATCCGCGATATCGGCGACGTGGACGTAGTCGCGAATGCACGTGCCGTCGGGCGTGTCGTAGTCGGTTCCGAAGAGATGGATCTCCGGCCGCAGGCCGAGCGCGACGTCGAAGAGAATCGGAATCAGATGCGTCTCGGGATCGTGGCGCTCGCCGCATCGGTCGGTGGCGCCGCAGGCGTTGAAGTACCGCAGCGAGACATGGCAGAGACCGTGCGCCCGGCGGTACCAGGCGAGGGCCCGCTCGAAGGCGAGCTTCGATTCGCCGTAGGCGTTGACCGGGCGAGGCGGCGTCTCTTCGCGAATGGGCACGGCCTCGGGCTCGCCGTAGATCGCGGCAGTCGACGAGAAGACGAGCCTGCTGACGCCCGCCGCGGCCATGGCATCCAGCAGGTTGAGGCCGCCGGTGACGTTCACCTGGAAGAACAGGCCGGGATTGCGGACCGACTCGTCGATGAGCGCCTCGGCGGCCAGATGCACGACGGCGTCGTAGGCCGACTCGTGGAGCACCGCGCGCAGGCCGGCGCGATCCAGGAGATCGACGTCCACGAAACGGGCGCCCGGATGGACCGCATCGCGGTGACCGTGCCGAAGGTCGTCGAGCGCGGTCACGGCGTGGCCGTCGGTCACGAGTCGTTCGACGACCACACTGCCGATATATCCGGCCGCTCCCGTCACGAGAATCTTCATGATGTGATGCGCACGCGTGCGAACCCCGCCGTCAGCCGCGGGAGGGTTCGCCTTCCAGGCCGTGGAACGTGGCTCGCGGGACGGCCAGAACTCCGAGCAGCGCCGCCAGCGACGCCCAGAGCATCGACGCCTGCATCGGCGGGGCCGTGCCCCGGACGGTCACGACATGCGCGCCGGCCGGCAGGCGGAGCAGAATCTCGTTCATCGCCGAGCGATCGAAGTCCACGCGGCGACCGTCGACCTCGACGTCGAGATAGGGAAAATAGTTGAAGGGCAGCCTGCCCACCGAGTCGACGTTGGAGCGATAGCCGACGCGCACCCGCTTCAGATCGGTCGAGAACTCGTCGACGCTGAACTCGAGCCGCCCGGGGTCGCCGAGATCGAGGCGGCGAGTCTCGTCGCGTGCAATCAGAACGTCCGCGGTGCCGCGGTCCATGTGCACGTTCATGCGATCGATGAGCGGCAGGACGAGCTGGCGGAAGACGTCCTCCGAGTAGTCGAAGGCGTCGCGATCGAGATAGCGGCGCTCCCGAATGAGGTCGGTCGCCGGGTACCCCGCCACGTCGGCGAGGGCGATCACCCGCGTCGACGCGAGAAGTGGCGTCGCATGCGTGGTCTGCAGCACCCCGTTGCTCATGGTGATCAGCGGCGACGGCTCCAGGTCGGGTGAAAACCACTGATAGCGATCTCTGAAGATCACGTACTTGGCGCCCATGAGGTAAAGGGCGACGGCGGCATCGTCCGAGACGCGGCCCGCGTTCAGGTCGCGCTGCAGCTGCTTGACCATTTCCATGGTGTAGCCGAACGACAGCCCGGCCCCTTCATGGAAGAAGCCGAGCGGCGTCTCGATCGGGGCGTAGGCGGACGGAATGCCGAACTTGTGGGGGTCGAACGACGCGCCCGGCGGCTGCCGGGGGTCGTAGGTGAGCACCTGTCGCTCGATGACCTTGTACGGACCGTCCAGGCCGAGCACTCTGGCATACATCGGTTGCTTGAACTCGTAGTTCTCGCGATACACGCTCTGGAACGTCGTCGGACCGAGGTCGACGATGAGCAGTGCGGCCATCACCACGGTCGCTCGGGCGGGGAAATGCCCGCGCCAGCGATCCCTGGCCCGCGTCAGGATCCCGACGCGCACGGCAGGATCATCGACGGCAAGCAGCGCCCAGCCCGCCAGCGCGCAAGCGAAGATCATGAAGAAGTCGATGTTCTTGATGTTGTATTGCCCGTAGTTCCTCACCATCACCAGCGAGGCGATGGCGGCGGCAATCAGGCCGACGACGGGCGGGTGGCGACGACGCGCGGCGTGCCATCCTCCGACGAGAGCCAGAACGCCGATCGAGACCCCGAGATAGCCGATGCTGCCGCCGTCGCCGATCGCCTTCCAGCGAAACAGCTTGGCCAGCATGATCGGACCCCAGAGGTTCGGAATGAGGATGCCGAACGGCGAGCCGCCGTTCAGCCCGCGGTACTCGTTCATGTCGAGGAGGAACGGAACGACGAGGAAGGCGCTCATCGCCAGCGCCGCCACCTCGGTCCATCCGAAGAAGACGAGCACCTTGAACCGATTCCACGCGCTGCCGGGGGTCACCGCCAGGCGCGCGGCGAGGTAGATCCCGAGAAACACGAGGCCGAAAAAGGCATAGCCGTGATGGTTGAGCACCAACGCCGCCTCGATGAGCGCCATCCCGACGAACGTCCGTTTGGCGTGCTGGCGGGTGCGGATGAACCGCTCGGCGATGAGCAGCAGCAGCGGATAAAGGAGGAAGACGACCGACAGCTGCAGGTCTCCCTGGTACAGAATGATGTGCAGCCGGTGGAACGTCAGGGCATAGGCGAGCGCCCCCACGAACGCCGCGAGGTCGCGGCGCGTCGCTTCGCGCAGGAAGAAGAACATCGCAAGGATCGAGCCGACGTGACAGCTCCACAGGAGCAGTTTGGTCGCGAGGTGAATGTTTCCGACGACCAGCGTCAGCAGCGCCGTGACGATGAAGTACAACGGACCATAGTTGGCGAGGAGCGGAAACCCGCCGTACCAGGCATTCGACCAGACCGGCGTGTCGAGATTCCTGAAGTGCTCCACGAACATCCAGCTGCGGAGCATGTGGGTCTCGGCGTCTCCCATGAACACCTGACCCGGCGCGAGGTAGCAGCGGGTGATGATCACGGACGCGAGCCCCAGCAGGCCGATCATGACGCGTCGCGAGCCTTCCGCCCGCCGGAGGACCGCGGTGCAGGTGCCCTGTGTCGCTTCAGCCCAGACCACATACCCGGCTGACAGCAGGAGCGCGGCCGTGATCGCGACATCCGCGGGCGTCAGCAGCACATGCCACGAATCGAGGAGCACCTGCCAGGCCTTCTGCCCGAGCGTGGCCACCGGATCGGCAGGCGCCCGCGACAGCAGCAGCGTCTTCAGCTTGCCAAGCGTGACGTACTGATTCGCATAGAGGGCCGTGCCGAGGACCACCAGGGCGCCCCAGAGGCGCCTCTCCTCGCGCGCATGGTCGCGCCGGTCGGTGACGCCGAGCGTGGCGGCGCGTGCGACGCTTTCGAGCCGGGGCATGGTCATGACAGCGCGCCTGCGAGCACGGTCTCGAGATGGTCGCCGTAGCCCTTCGACGAGAGCACGCCGCGCAGATTCCGCGTGCGCACGGCGAGTGCGGCCGCGTCGCCGCGTGCATCGCGGCGACCGGCGAGCAGCCGCGCCGCCTTGCGCGTCACGTACGTCGACTTCGCGAGGCTGTCGAAATACCCCGTGCCGGCAAGCCCGAGACGCGCCTCATTCAGCCGATACACGAGGAAGAACGTGAGAATGCCGCGGTAGGCGCTCCTGAACGGCCGCGACCGCGGATCGAGGCCAAGAGTGCGCTCGCCGCGGCTCAGGTATCGCCGCAGAAATCGCGGCTGCCAAGTCCAGTTTGTGATGTCGTGGTTGCCGATCGTGAGGAACGCCAGGACGTCGAACAGCGGGTGGTTCGCGCTCATGAATCCTTCGAGATCGGTGAACGTGACGGTGCGATCGTCGGCGTGGTAGAGCAGATTGGTCGGCAGAAAGTCTCCGTGACACGGCACGCGCCGGCTGAGAATCGCCGGGAGGGACGCCGAGACTGCGCGAAGGCTTCGTGCCGCCTCCCACGCGCTCAGGTAGTCGGGCCACAGGTGCAGGATGTGTTTCGACAGCACCTTGAGGTAGTACGTCGCCGCGTGCTCGCGATCGGCGATCCCGGTCGCCTTCGGCGCGACCCGGATCGACTGGAATTCGACGAGCGCGTCGGCGATCGTGTCGATCAGCGGACCGTCGTCGAGCCCCTCCGGTCGAAGCGATCGGCCGGCGTCGTATTCGGTCACCAGGTATCCCGGGCCATCGTCGCGCCAGGCCAGCAGTCGAAGAGGAGGGCGCGTCGGAAGATGCCGCACCAGCCGCGACTCGTTCGTCAGTCGCCGGTGGGCGTCGGCCGAGCCGCCGTGCACGTATTTCAGGACCACTCGACGACCCGATGCGTCGCGGCAGACCAGCGTGACGAAGGAATCGCCGTCCGCGCTCAAGACGTGTTCGGGCATCAGTCGCAGGCGGTCGAGCAGTCGCTGGTCCAGGCCGTCGAACCTGGTGTCGGATACCGGTTGCACGTGGGCGTGGGGCAGAAGAGCGCCTACCGAGCCAGCTTGATGGCGTAGACCGATGTGTCGCTCGAGTAGAAGTAGTACAGATACCGGAGGGGCAGAAGGCGTTGGATCGCCCTGAGCACCGGCCGGGCCGCGGCCTTCCATCCGACCAGATCCGACCCGTCCATGAGATCGAGGCGAGTCGACACGCGGTAGCCGAGCCCGTGCAGGAACGTCTTGACCTGCTCGTAGCTGAACCAGTGAATGGCCGGCAGGTCCGTGTAGTTCACCAAGTCGGGCCGGTGCGTCATGATCCAGGCGAGAATGCGCCTCTTGATCGGGCCGGGAATCCACGGGTAGAACGGAAAGTGATTCACCTCGTCCTGGAACGGATGCAGCCAGTTCGTCGTGTAGAAGACCAGCAGGCCGCCGCTCTTCAGCACGCGGGTAATTTCCTTCAGCGTGGCCTCCCAGTCGGCGGCGTGCTCGAGGATCGAGTTCGCGACGCAGATGTCGAACGTGCCGCTGCGGTACGGCAGGGACTCCACGCGTCCGACGACGAATCCGGCCTTCTTGTGGCTGAGGGTGAGCCGGGCATGGGCGGTCTTCACGAGCGCCGGGTCGATGTCGACGCCGGCGCCGTGAACCCCCTGGTTCAGCATGAACTCGGTCAGGAGGCCCGGGCCGCATCCCGCGTCCAGGAAGCGGTCGGCCGGCGACAGAGGCCTGATCCGCTGGAAGTACTTCAACTCGTTGCGAAACGCCCCATAGCGTCGCGTTTCGATCTGGCGGCTCGCGTTGTAGGCGAGAAACTCGTCGCGGACGATGTGTTCGCTCATGAGTTGAGCCCTGCCGGCTCGAGATTCGGCATGGTCGACGCCCGGCCCGCGCCCAGGGCGGTGGACACCCGTCCGCCCTGATCGAAGACGGTCCGGAAGATTTCCTCGAACGACTGTTCCCGCTTCGTGCACTGCACGATGTTCACGCCGCTGAACAGCAGCTGGCGGAGCACGTCCGACAGTTGCGTGGTCGCGTCGGTGAAGGCGATCTCGAGTTCCGCGGTCGCCTCGTCGCTGTCGATCACGCGGCAACGCTCGGCGCCGATCCGGTGCTTGAGGGCGGTGAGAATCTCGGGCGTCAGGTTCGCGACTTTCACCCGGTAGGTCTGTCCTCGTTCGAGCGACGCCCTGAGGTGTTCGACCGTTCCCTGGTAGACCACCGTGCCGCGGTTCAGCATGGTGATGCGGCGGCAGAGCTGCTCGACTTCGCGGGCGATGTGCGTCGTGAGGATGACGGTGTTGTCGTAACGCTCGACGGCGCGTTCGCGCACGAGCCTGAGGAGGGTGTGCGCGGCCACAGGATCGAGGCCGCGCGTCGGCTCGTCGAGGAAGAGCAGCCGCGGGCCGCTCAAGAGGCCGCGGGCAATCGCCAACTTCTGGCGCATGCCCGTGGAAAAGCCGGATACCCGCACGTCGGCGACGTGGCTGAGGTCGAAGAGCTCCAGCAGCTCGTCGACCTTCAGGCGGCTCTGCCGCCCCCGGATCCCGTGCAGACTGGCGAAGAAGCGCAGGTTCTGCCGCGCCGTGAGCCGCCAGTACAGGCTGCGCTCTTCGCCCGTGACGAGCGACACGGACTCGCGGACGCGTCGAGGTTCAGCGACGACGTCGAAGCCGAAGATCCGGGCCGTACCGGCCGACGGCGACAGGATCGTGCTCAGCAGCTTGAGCAGCGTGGTCTTGCCCGACCCGTTCGGGCCGAGCAGGCCGAAGACCTCGCCTTCCTCGACGGTGATCGAGGCGTCGGTGAGCGCAGGCGTCTCGAGGACCGTCCGGCCGGCCAGCACGTCTGCGACGCGCCGCGGTCGCGGGTAGCGTTTGGTGAGCGCGAGGGTTTGAACCGCGAGAGCCACTGGGAAGCCTCGGAAAATGGGTCCTAGTACCTGGGTGAGCGTGCCCAGCTGTTTGGTTCGCCGGACGCCGAGATCGAAGATCCAGAGTGCGAGCGGCAGCATCACGGCGGCAAACACCGCCATGAACAGGAGCTCGGTCCGGATCGCGTAGAGCCCTTTGCCGTTCAGCAGCGTCTCGCGCATCGCGTTCACGGCGTGCGTGAGCGGGAGGTAGTAGCTGATGCGCGCGGCCCAGGGCGGCAGCACCTCGACGGGGTATGCGACGCCGCCGAGCAGCACACCCAGGCCGTTGATCGTCATCTGAAACCAGGTGCCCTTCTTGAACACCATGATCACGGCCGACGAGATGATCCCGAGGGGGGCAAAGCAGAGAATCGTCAGCAGCAGCGCGACGAGGGCCGGCGGGATGCCCGCCAGCGAGATGTGCAGGCCGAACAGCGCGGCGCCGACGACCATGTAGGTGGCGAACCTGAGCGCGGTGAAGATGTACGACCACAGCGACGAATAGATGATCATCTCGGGCAGGCGCATCGGCGAGAGGAGCACGGCCTCGAGGGTGCCGGTCATCTGGCTGTCGCGAATGCTGTTGGTGAACGTGTCGAAGCTCGTGTGCACGAAATCGAGCAGCGCGACGCCGATCATCAGGAAGGCGAAGTAGTCGTGCCCGTAGCGCGCCAGCGACGGCGCCACGCCCTGGCCGAAGACTTCGCCGATGTAGTAGAAGGTGATCACCTTGAAGATGATCCCGAGCGTATCGGCGGCGAACGCCGTGCGGTAGCTCGCGGCGACGAGGAAGTCGCGTTCGACGAACGCGGCCGCCGATCCGACCGACGAGACGAAGGGCTTCAGCGCCGAGGAGGATGCGGCCGGCATGTCAGATGGGGTTGCGCACGGCGACGGTCTCGGGAATCGCCGCCAGCACCGGAAGCCCGAGCTCGCGTTCGACATCCTCCCGCCGGGCCAGCGTATGGCTGAAGAGCTCCATGACGAACGCGAGCGCGAACCCCATGAAGACGCCCAGCACGCCGCCGAGTGAAATCATCAGGATGCGCGGATACTTGGGGCGGGCGGGCGCCGTGGCGTTGCTGATCACCTGGACGTTGGTGACCCCCGGGTCGGTGGCGCGGGCGATCCGGGCGGCCTCACGCTGCTCGACGTAGGTCGCGTACACCTTCGAGGCGCTCGTGTACGTGGCCACCAGCCTCCGCAGTTCGCTCGAACTGTTGTCGACCGCGTGGATCTCCTGCAGGAGCGCGGCGATCTGTTCGGTGAGGGAGCGCTCGCGCGCGAGCTTCGCCGTGTAGTCGGACTCGGCCCGGAACAGGTCGGTCATGAGCGTCGTGCGGACGGTGTTCTGCACCAGCGACTCGCTGTTGACCACGGTCGGCGGCTCCTGGGCCGCGGCGGCCTGGATGCGCTCGATGCTGCGGTCGATCTCCTGGATGACGGGGCTGTCCTGCTTGAAGCGGTTCAGCTCGAGGGCCCGCTCGGCCGATAGATCGACGGTCTTTTTCTCCAGATCGCCGATGTTCGGATTGCGCTGCATGACCCGCGACGACATGATCGCGTCAGGCTGGCTCTCGACGCGGGCCTGCAGGGCGGTCTTCTTCTCCGCGAGCTCGCGGATTTCGCTGCGGACCTGGTTCAGGTCGTTGTTCAGGCCGGCCAGTTCCTGCAGCTTGAGGCGCAGCTGCTCGTCTTCGGTCACGACCCCCGTCTGATCCTTCAGCGCGTTGATCTGCCGCTCGAGATCCTCGACCGTCGCGCGGGCCCGCTGGAGCTGCACATCGTAGAACTCCTCCAGCCCCGGGCGCTTGAACAGCAGGAGCCGCTGCTCGAGATAGACCTTCGTGAACGTGTTGACGATGCGCGCGGCGTATGCCGGGTCGTCGACCGTGCAGCTGAGCGTGATGAAGTTCGAGTTCACGGCCGGCTTGGCTTCCATGGACTGCAGCAGGCCCGTGATGAGCGCGTCGCGCGGCCCCGGGGGAGGATCGGCCAGGCCGATCCCCTGCATGAACCCCCGCATCGCCTGGCGGACGGACTGCAGCGACTGCGCCCACGCGGGTGGCTCGCGCCGCGGGCGCTGCGGGCCGGCCGCATTCTCCGCCGTCAGGATGTCGGCGACCTTCTCCGCCACCGCGCGCGACATGATCAGATCGACCTCGGAGTTCAGCACCTCCTTGCGGTCGAGGACGATGTTCAGCGTCGACGGCGAGACCGCCGCAATCGGCGGCAGGTTCCGGACCAGATACACCGTCGCCGACGCGGTGTATTCCCGCGGCTTGAGATACACCGAGATGGTCGTCAGGACCAGCGTCGCGACGAAGACACCGAGAATCTGATACTTCCGCTTGAAAACGAGATAGGCGAAATCCCTCATCGAGAGATCGCTCGCCATGCTTCCCATGTTCAGCACGATGAACCCTCCAGTTGTCGTGAACCGGCGCGCGCAGTATGCTTTTCGGTCATGCAGTGGTTCGAAGCCCACGCGGGACGAGCGTGACGCCGGCGCGCGTGATCGCGGCGATCGCGATCGGCCTTCTCGTGACGGCGGCGCTGCTGACCGACATGTGGTTCCGCCTGACCCTGGCGGTCACCGGGTTGTGTTTCGTCATGTTCGCGCTCGCCCATCCGCGGCCGGCGCTCTTCCTCTGGCTGCTGCTCGCGCCGGTCGCCAATGTCTACGCCAGGCTCTCGCTGCCCGTCGGCCTGCCGGATCTCACGTTCGGGCGCGTTGTCATCACCCTGGTGGTGGCCGGCATCCTCCTGCGGCTGGTGCTCAAGGGACGCCGCATCGTGCCGTTCGGCGGAGTCGAACTCGCCATGGTGGCGCTCGTCGCCATCATGGGCCTCGATCTCCTGATGCGGAGCCGGGATCCGACGTCGGACGCCTTGCAGAACTTCGACGAGCGATTGACGCCGATTCTGCTGTTCCTCGCGGCCAGAAATCTGTGCGTGTTCCGGGCCGATTTGAAGGCGGCCGCCCGCATTCTGATGGTCGTCGGCTGTTATCTCGCCGTGCACGGGAGCATCCAGTACCTGGACCTCGGCACGGCCAACCCCACGACGTCGGCGACGGTCGATCGGACGCAGGTCGAGGGCGGCATGCGCGTCAACGAGAGCCACCTGAGCGAAGGCCGCGCGGTCGGACCCTTCGAGTCGGCCGTCGAGTACGGCAGCGTCGCGGGCATCACGCTGCTGGCGACGCTGTACGTCGCGTTGTACCTGACCGATGGCGTCGCGCGTTGGCTGACGCTGGCCGCCCTGCCTCTGATCGGAGCGGCCGTGGTCTTTTCGTCCACCCGGTCCACGTGGGTCGGCGCGTACGTCGGTCTCCTGCTCATGGCGGCGCTCGATCGGCGACTGCGCCTGCGAATGCTGACGGTCGTCGGGACGATCACCGCGGCGGCGGTGGTGGCGGGGATCATCCTCATTCCCCAAAGCTCCACGCTGCGGGAACGGGCCTCGTCGACGGAGCCGATCGAGGGGCGGCTGCTCATGTACGAGGTGGGCCTGCGAATCGCCGCGCGTCATCCCTTGATCGGATACGGTCGCGGCGCGCCGTCGCGCATCGCGGCTCGACAGGAGCTCTATGCACTCGGCAGTCCGGATGCCGATCTGGCGCCAGGGCAGTTTCACGATGTGTTCCTCATGACGCTCGTGGAGTGGGGCATTGGCGGCATGCTGGCGTACATCGCCATGCTCGGGCTCATGCTGAAGGGCGCGCTCGACCTGCGGCGACGCCTCGCCGGACGTCAGGATTTCGTGTATCACTTCGGGGCGCTGTTTCTGGGGACGGCCGTCGTCTTCATCGCGCAGGGGCTGCTCGTCGATACGCCGCCGTTCTTCTATCTGAACGGCGTCTTCTTCTTTCTGGGCGGCCTCGTCCACGCTCAGCTCGATGCAACGGCCGCCGAGCAGACGGCCGCCGAGCCTGCCTACGCTGCCGTCAGTCTGCTCCGGACCGGTGGTTCGGCGCGAGCATGAGGGCGTGCAAGTACTCCTCGATGTTCGTGTAGCCGTCCCCGTCGCGGTCGGCGTTTCCGTCTGAAGGGTTCCCCGGATCCAGACCGACCTGCCGCTCCCACTCGTCCGGCATCCCGTCGCCGTCGGCATCGGCCGGAGCCACGCCGTTCGAATAGGGGGGGTAGCCGCCGACTTCATCCGGGGAATCGATGATGTGGCCGGTGCCGTTCCTGACGTCGCCGACGATGCGTTCGTCGATGGCGTCGCGCTTCGGCCGGATGGCGCCGGCATCCGCGAGCACCTGATCGAGCGCGACACTGGCGGCCGTGGCCTCAATCGGCGCCGTAGGAAACCGACGCTCCGATCGATACTTGGCCGGGGCCCCCCGTCCCTTCCAGCCGAACTGCACCATCGACCATCCATCCTGCGGAGCGCCGCTCGCGAATCGGCCGTTGCCCGACGCGAAAATCCTGGGCACGAACCCCTTCCCGGACGGGTTGATGACGATCTCATACGGCGTCGTGCTCGACGGCCCCGGGCGGTAATAGTTCCCTATCAGATTCAGCGACGTCGGGGCATCGTCGATGATCTCGGTCACGAGCGACCCCCAATCGAAGATGACGTTGTTGACGATGTCGTGCGTGCCGCCGGAGATGATGAGCGGATTTCTGAAATCATTGTGGGCCAGCAGGTTGTGGTGCACCGACACGCGATCGGAACCGTCGCCGACCAGCAGGCCGGCGCTGTGCGTGCCCTTGGGATGCCGGCTGCGGTTCAAGGCCTCGCTCACGATCGACCAGGACACGGTGATGTCGTGGGCGCCCGACCAGCTGGTAATCGTTTCGTCCTCACCCCAGCTGGCGGAGATGTGATCCAGCACGATGTTGTGGCCAGTGAGCCCCTTTTCCTGGGGCCCGAGAATGACAATGGCCTTGTTCTGGTCGGGCCGGATCGCGCCATGATTGCCGGGTCTCACGCGGATGGACTGCAGCAGCACGTCGTGGGTCGTGACGACAATGCCGAAGTCCTTCAGCAGGATGCCGTCGCCAGGAGCCGTCTGGCCGGCGATCGTCACGAACGGATGATGGACGAAGAGGAGGGATTTGAGCTGAATGATCCCGCCCACGCGAAACACGATGATCTTCGGGGCCGAGTCGTCCAGGGCTTCCCTGAGCGTCCCGGGACCACTGTCTGCCAGCGACGTCACGGCCACGACCGTGCCGCCTCGGCCGGCGGGCGTCCGCGTCCCGAACCCCTGCGCTCCTGGAAAGACCGCCAGCCCCTCGATCGGATCCGCCGGCTCCGCGGCGGCGGCCGCTGCCGACGACGCGGCCTGAGGCCCGCTCGAGCATTGGAAGAGAACAAGCACACCTGCCGCTGTACCGCACGCGGCGACCAGTCGCCTCAGGGCGCTAGTGGTGCGCATCGCTCATTCCATCCATCCCGGGCATCTCGTCGGTGTCGCCGAAGACGGATCGTTCGAGGCGTTCGAGCGCAATGCGATCGATGGCCTGGACGGCGACACCACGAACGTACACCAGCTCCGCGCCGAAGTAACCGGTGGCGGTCGCCAGGCCCGCCGTCGTGATCGCGGCCGCGAGATACACTATCGCGGCCCGCCGGGGAAACCGTCCACGCAGGCCGAGGCGCCAGACCAGCAGCAGCATCACCCCGCCGAGCGTCGAAAACCCCAGAAGCTTGTGCGTGTCCAGGATTTGATGAGTCTCAGGGCTGATGAGCAGCCGGATCTCCGCGGCCATGCCCGCGCCCACCGTGACGACGGAGAACAGTCCGGCGAAAAGGAGGTTGAAGAATGCCGCGGAATGGAGCGCCGGCTTTCGAAAGACCGCGCCGAGAACGTCCAGCAGGACGGCGATGATGAGCAGCGCGACGGCGAAATGGACGGCCGCCGGATGCAGCAGCGTGATGTCGAACGCGCTCGTGCTGTCGGGAAAGAGCATGGCGGACGCAAACGGGCCGAGCGGATGGTCGACGAACCAGACGTGCAGCATCTCCGCGCTGCGGGTGACGAAGACGCCCTGTGCGCAATGACCGTCGTAGTCGGGCCGGCTGACGACCAGCAGGCCCTTCTCGGCGCAGTAGCCGCGCGGGCCCCAGGGATGGAAATGCCACGAGGCGAGCGATCCGGCGGGCCGCGGGCCGACTTCGTCGACCGATCGCGCGTAGAACATGAAGCCCATCAGGAGCTTGCCCTTCGGCGTGTCGCGGTACATCAGGAATTCCGGCCGGTCGGGGTCGAGAATCTGATCGTCGAACAGAAACGATCGGTTGTAGTAGTGTTCGCGATCGCCCCATTGCAGGGCGAACCCGTCGGCCTTGGCCTGTTCGAAGTTGAACCATCCGTGGTCGCGCGCGCTCTGCAGACACCGCTGGACGAAGCTGTCGGCCCACGCCCGTTCCGCCGGCGTCGGAGGCGTCATGCTGCTCATGTCCATCGTGTGATGGTGCGCCCCGCGGTAGGCCGTGATTCCCCACCACGTGCCGACCAGCCCCAGTGAGACCGCAACCACGAGCGCCGTCGCCGCGACCGCATTCGGGATGAACTCCCGCAGCACCGATCGAGGCCACGTCCACAGGAGCGCCACGCCGGACAGGGTGAGGAACGTGTCCGCGAGGATGATCCACCGGATCCGGGCCTCGCCGTCGATCGATCCATCGGGCGCGAACAGGGCGCCGATGATCCACGGATTGGCCAGCAGGCCGACCGCCAGGAGCGCAACACCGAGCCGGCGCTGCCGATTCGGAGAAAGCAGGGCAGAACTCATGGGAAGACTCGCGCGGCAGGGGCCAGGGCGCGCGATTGCGCCATGGGAAGCGACTCGCCCGTGTGATCGTCGGGCCCCGTCCCGCACGACACCTGATAGACGGAGATCGACGGCCCGAGCTGCTTCCAGACGATCGGGTCGATGGTGTACACGAGATGAAAGCGCGGGTCGGTCTTGATGTCGTCGTAGAAGCGGGCGCTCTTCGGGTGAAGGCGCTTCTCCTCACCGCTGGCGTACCGCTTCTCGTTGAACGAGCTCACGACGATGTAATCGAAGCAGTTGTGCATGTAGTAGTCGAGGTCCTCGACTTCCAGGCCGTACATGGTCGAATAGAGATCGTACGCGGGCTCCTGAATGTGATCGGCGGCCTCGCGGTAGAGCGACAGCATCTGGTCGGTGAGCGTCAATTCGCTGTCGTGCATGTTGACGAGGCGGCGGGCGACCGTCGCGCGGTTGCCGGTGAGCGGCGGGCTTTGGACGAACCGAAAGCGCATGCCGTCCATCAGGATCTTGGAACCCGACGGCACGTGCGCCTCGATCCAGTCCTTGGCAATGACTCGCGTGTCGGGCCGCGCCAGCATCACGTCGTCCCGCACCGTAAAGAAGAGCGGCACGGCCGCCAGCGCGATCGTGATCGCGCCCGACGGAAGCCGGCGGGTGCCGGCCACGGCGGCCGCGCCACGGGCGCAGAGCAGCCAGAGCGCCGGGGTGACGGGAAGCAGATACGACTCGGACGCGCCGCGGCTCGCGGCGGAGAGGCCGACAATGCAGAGCCCGGTGGCAGCCGCGAGGAGGAGCGTCCACACTTCCCTGCGGCGAACGCCGGCGGCGACGCCGATCAACGCGCCGATCGTCACGGGCGCGTTGTAGGGCTTCACGAGCAGCGTGAGGTAGCCGGTCCACGACACCTGACGGAGGATCGTCACCGAGTCGATGGCGCTGCGGATATCTCCAGGCGACCGGCCGTCGGAGGGTGCGGTGAAGTTGCGGACGAGCAGGCCCGCCCCGGTGAGGAGATCGGGCGACATGAGCGCGACGCTGACGAGGGCCGCGCCCGTGAGCATCGCTGCGTCTCCGATCCGGGACGCCCGGCGGCGCCCGCGATCGGCCACGAACCAGAGCGCCGCCAGGAGCATCAGCAGCCCGACGGCGGCCGTGTACGCCAGCGCAATGGCGGCTCCCGAGAGCAGGCCCGCGGCGATGAGCGCCGATCGGCGTCCGCTGCGCGTGTACGACAGATAAACCGCGACGCCGGCCCAGAGCGCGCACGCCATGGCGATGTGCACGTTGATCACGTGCGAGTACGCGGCATGATAGTAGGCGACGGCCCCGAACAGCGCCGCGCCGAGCCCGACGCGGGTGTCATAGATGCGCCGACCGACCTCGAACACCGCCGCGGTCGTCAGCGCGCCGAGAAGGGCGATGGTCACGCGTCCGACCAGATAGAACGCGGTCGGATCCGTCAGGTACTGCAGCGCGAACTCGCGCGATTCGTGCACGCGACCGATCAGCCACCACGACACGTAGAGCACGCCGTACTCGGCAAACAGAATGTAGTCGAGGCCGCCTTTGCCGACGGTGTGCCACATGCGAACCAGCGGGCCGCCTTCGCCGGCCCCGATGCGGAGCGCCTGGACGATCTGATGCGGCTCGTCGGCCGTGAGGTCGTAGGGGAGGCCGAACGCGATCCCCCAGAGCCGGAGCGCGATCGCCAGGCCGACGATGAACGCCAGCAGGAGATAGGCGCGATCCACGCGTGTCGGCCTGGTCACTGCAGGTACCCGAGCGTGCGCAACCGGCGCACCGTGTCTTCGTCGGCTGGAATGACGCCCTCTTCCACCTTCAGCCGCTTGCGAAGGGCTGCGGCGCGTGCCAGCTGCTCCCGCAGGAGGCGTCGACCCGTCTCGAGCCGGGCCGGGTCGCTGGCGGCGATCGAGTGCTGTTCGCTGGGATCGGCACCGAGGTCGTAGAGCTCCTCCCGGCCGGAAATGCGCGACACGATGTATTTGAATCCGTCGAACGTCACCGCGTCGTGGCGATCGAACAGGATCTGAGCGCCAGAGACGACAGGCGTGTCGACGTAGGTGCCCGTTGATCGATCGATGAGCGGAAGCAGACTCGGCACGTCCAGATCGTCCGCGGGGTAGCGGATGCCCGCGATGTCCAGAATGGTCGGGGTCACGCTGGCCGTCGAGACCACCGTGTCGACGCGGCCGTGGTCGGCCGATTTCGGCATCTTCACGATCAGCGGCACCCGGAGGAGCTCGTTGTACATCGAGTGTCCGTGCCCGAGGCCGCCGTGCTCCCAGAACTCCTCGCCGTGATCGCTCGTGAAGACGAGCAGCGAATCGTCGTACAGATTCAGCCGCTTGAGCGTGGCGATCACGCGGCCGACGTTGGCGTCGATGTAGCGGACTTCGGCGTCGTACAGCGACCGGATCCATCGCCGATCGTCCTGGGAGGGCACGAAGAACCCCTGGAGGG
The DNA here is from genome assembly GCA_963837345.1 of uncultured Acidobacteriota bacterium. Taxonomy (GTDB): domain Bacteria; phylum Acidobacteriota; class Vicinamibacteria; order Vicinamibacterales; family CAVVIG01; genus CAWIMX01. The sequence continues at coordinate 4,014,267 of CAWIMX010000001.1, read as the reverse complement.
CCAGCTTCTGCCCCTCGAAGGATCGGCCCATGTTGGGAGGCGGGTCGCCGACCAGATACTCCGCCGGCGGCGCGTAGGGCGCATGCGGGTCGAAGTAATGCACCCACAGAAAGAAGTTCTGATCCTGGTGGGCGTCGAGCCAGTCGGTGACGATCCGCGTCTGGTCGTCGTTGGACGGCCAGGACGGCGGCGGAAACACTGTCGGCGCGGCAGCGCTCAGGAGCCTGGCGCCCACCGCGTTGGCGAACCATTGTTCCTGCATCGGCAGGTACTCGTCGAAGCCCTGCCACAGGTTGTTCTTTGGATTCAGCAGATCGTTGTGCACGACGGCCGCCGTGTGGTAGCCGCGTGCGTTCAGGTACTCGGCGAGCGTCGTCACGTTGCTCGAGAGGCTGGACGTGAAGTTGATCGTCTGGTGCACGGCCGGCAGCAGGCCGCTCATGATGGACGTCAGCGACGGCAACGTCCACGGCGCGGCTGCCGTGGCGCGCTCGAAGAGAACGCCGTCGTCGGCAATGGCGTCGATCGCGGCAGTCGGACCGGCGCCCGGACGGTACGTCGAGAGCGCGTCGGCGCGCAGGGTGTCGACGCTGATGATGATGACGCGAGGCGGCACCCGCGACGCTTGCGCGGGGCCGGCTTCGCCCGTACCCGATTGGCGCGCATAGACGAAGCCGGCGAGAGGGCCTGCCACGAGCAGCACGGTGACGGCCGCCGGCATGCGGACGGCACGGCGGTGGCCGCCGCGGGAGAGCGACCAAACGGCTGTCGTGGCGACAGCCGCCAGCAGCGCTGCGATGAGCAGGATGGACGCCACCGACGTCGGATCGTCAATCCCGTAAACCTCGAGCCATTCGAACAGCAGCACCTCGAGGACCAGGACCGGCAGCGCCAGCGCGAGGCTGTCAGCCCTTTCGCTGACGCCGAGCGAGCCCGTGGCTCGATACGTCGCATACACCCCGACGCCGGTGACGAGCGACAAGGTCAGGACGATCCCCGCGCGAAACAGACTGTGCGGCGACACTTCGAGGGTTTGCAGGCCCGCCAGCAGCGCGAGTGCGAACGTCGTGCCGAGGAAGGCCGCGAGCGAGAGCGCGGCGGCGCGCCGATCGAGGTGTCGGCTGGCGACGACGGGCCGAAGGATCGCCCACGCAACGAGATAGACCGCCAGCACCAGCGCCGCGGTCGCCAGAATGGGCGGCGCCAGCGCGGTGAGGGTTTCGAATCCTCGCGGCTTGTCCAACAGCGCCACCGCGACGTCCATCATTCCGGCGGACAGCGCGATGGCGAGCGCGACGAGCAGTTCGGAAGCGGCAATGAACATCAATGCACGTAGCCGAGCGTACGCAGCTGTTTCGATGTCTCCTCGTCGAGGCCGAGCTCGGTCGTTTCGATCTGGAGGCGGGTGCGAAGCGCGGTGGATCGCGCAGCGTGCTCCAGCAGCAGGCGCCGCGCGGTCGCCAGCGGATCAGGGGCCGAGTCGGCGAGCGAGTGCTGGTCTCCCGGATCAGCGCGCCGATCGAACAGCTCGTCGCGGCCCGCCCCCGCCTGGCCGCCGATGTAGTGATAGTCCCCGAAACCGATGGCCTCGCGTGCGTCGACCAGCGTGCCAGCCGTCCACACGACGGAGGACACGATCGGCGGCGCAGGCGCGGTGGAGTCCGGTGCGAGCAGCGGAACCAGGCTGGGCGCCGAGAAGTCGTCGGGCGCCACCGTAATACCGCACAGATCGAGCAGCGTCGGGGTGATGCTGATGGTCGATACGGGCGCCGCGATACGCTCGCGGGTGTCCGACCGTGGGAGCTTCAACATCAACGGCACCCGCAGCAGTTCCGGATAGAGCGACTGCCCGTGGCCCTGGCTGCCGTGCTCCCAGAATTCCTCGCCGTGATCGCTCGAAAACACGATCAGCGCGTCGTCGTAGAGCTGCAACTCGCGGAGCGTGTCGAGAAGCCGGCCGATGTTCGTGTCGACCTCGCGAACCTCGGCGTTGTAGAGCTCCCGTATCCACTGGCGCATGGCGGCCGGAGGGATCAGGATGCCTCGGGCCAGATCCGTCTGCTGGTCGAAGCGGGTGCCCATCCCCGCCGGCACGTCGCCATGCACGAACTCGTGCGGAGGCGCGTAGGGCGCATGAGGATCGAAATAGTGCAGCCACAAGAAGAAGCTCTGGCGCCGGTTGGCGCGCAGCCAGTCGAGGGCGAGATCGGTCTGGTCGGCTGTCGAGGGCCAGCTCGGCGGAGCGGCGGCCCCGAGCGTCTGCAGCAGCCGCGCGCCGACCGAGTCGCCGTACGACGGTTCGTGCAGGTCGACGTACTCGCCCATCCCCTGGGCGAAGTTGCGAGCCGGCTCGAGCAGCGGGTTGTGCACGATCGCGGCCGTCCGGTAGCCGTGGCTGTCGAGCGTCTCTGCCACGGTCGTGACCCGATCGGAAAGGCGCGAGGTGAGGCCGGTCACGCCGTGAACGGCCGGCGACAGGCCGCTCAGAATGGACGCCAGCGAGGGAAGCGTCCACGGCGCCGCGGCCCAGGCGTTGTCGAAGACGACCGCGTCCCGCGACAGGCTGTCGATGGCCGGCGTGAGGTTTCCCTGACCGTAGGCCGACACGGCGTCCCGTCGCAGGGTATCGACGGTGATGAGGATCACCTGACGGGGTGCACCCGGCCGGGTGCTGCCATCCGGTCTGGCCTCTGCGGCGCCGACGGGGAAGTTCGCGATGACCACCGGCGTCGCCGCGAGAGCGCCCACGAAGACGAGCAGCGCGCGCACGGCGGTCGCCAGGCGCAATCGCGCGAACGTGAAGACGGTGAACGACACGATCGCGAACAGGACGATGCTGACCAGGGCGGAAGCCAGCGACGCGACCGAATCGATCGCGTATACCTGGAGCCACTCGTACGCGAGGATCTCGAACATCACGATCGGGGCGGCCAGCAGGAGCACGCTCGATCGACCGGCGTCGCCTGGTCGACTCTCCGGCCGGGACATGTTGAACGCGCCCAGTCCCACCGCGAGCGAGACGGTCGCCACGATGCCCGCGCGAAAGAGGCTGTGGGCGGACGGCGCGACCGCATGCAGGCCGACCAGGAGCGCGAGCGTGACAAACGTGAACAGGAACGCCGCCAGCCCCGCCGATGCCCCGCGGCTCCGCTGCGGCTGTCGGGCGACCCACGGCGTCATGAGCACCCGGAGCGCCAGGTAGCCCGCCAGGAACACGGCGGCGACGGCGAGGATCGGCAGCTCGAGCGCGCCGAAGGGCGCGAAATCGCGCGGCTTGTTCAGGAGCGCGATGGCGACGTCCATCACCCCGGCGGCGAGGGCGGCCGTGCACCCCGCCCCGAGGACGTGGACCGGGACTCTCGTCGACGTGTTCAGGGAAGGAGTCACAGGCGATCGTACAGGAACTGTGGAATGTGGAACTTGCGCTTGTTCATGAAGACGCCGAGGATCGAACAATTGGCCCGGGCGAGCAGCGCCTTCGAGGCCACCGCCGCTTCACGCCGGGTGTGGTTGCCGTCGATGACCAGGATCACGGCCTCGCAGGCGGCCGCAATCGCCGCGGCATCTCCATAGGCGTTGATCGGCGGACAGTCGACCAGGACATAGTCGAAGATGGTCGCGTATTGGAGCAGACGTTCGTGAATCGCGGCCGGCACGACCTCGCCGCCGGAACTCGACGATGCGGACGCGCCGTTCGTCAGGATGAACAGGTCGGGCAACGCCGTCGGAGTGGCGGCGGCCCGCAGGTCGATGTCGCCGGCGACCAGCTCGGACAGGCCGGGACGCTCGTCGACTTTCGCGATCGTGTGCAGGCTCGGATGGTGCGGATTGGCGTCGACGAGCAGAACGGTGGCGTTTCGCCCTGCGAGATACGCCCCGAGCATCGCCACCGACGTCGACGTCCCCTCGCCGCGCCCGGAGCTCGCGAAGCCGATGATGCGGGGCGACGGATTGCGCAAGGCCAGCGACTCGACCAGATTCCCCAGTTGACTCGCCACCTCGGGTGGGAACGGCGCTTTGGCTTCGACGCGGGCGTCCCGCTCATGGAGCCATTGAGCCGCCCGAGACCGCCGCTCCTCCTGAGCCGGCGCCTCCTCGGCGGCAGAAAACTCCGGACGGCCGGCTGCAGGGTCGATGGCAGAGAGCTGGCTCAGCTCGGTACGGGTGGTCTCGCGACCGCGATCCGCGGCAGCTCGCCGCAGGGCGGCATCCAGGTGGCTCATGATGACTTGTCCTCGAGGAGCAGGCCCTCGTGTTTGGCGGGTGCCGGGCGGCCATCGCGAAGGAGGCGCCCGACCCGCATCAGGCGCCTGGCAATGGGGGCGGCCGGATACCCGTGGAGCCGGCCGCTGTAATAGTTCACGTTTCCACGGAAGTTCATGAAGACGAGCCCTTCGCGCCACGGGCCCGCGTAGTCCTGGCCGAACACGATGCGCCGAAGCTCGGTCGGATCGTCGCCGCGCCGATTGGTGGTCTTCGCCACGTTGACCGTCGCGGCGTAGCCGCACCCCTCGATCGCGAGGCGCTGCAGGCGCGCCGTATAGTCCCCGCACGGCCAGCAGAGGAAATCGACGGGTTTGTTCAAGCGCTCGCTGAGAATCGTTCGGCTGCCGGCCATCTCGTCCTGAACGCGCGCGACATACTCGGCATCGGTTTCGACGCGCCCCGCCGACCGCGCGCACTCGCGCCGCGCCGCGACAACTCCCTGGAGCTCGTCCCGCCAGTCGCTTCGGTCGAAGAACCGGGAAGCGCCATGCGCGGCGACGTGCTCGGTCACGCGCGCCGCGAGACCGGGATCGTCGAAATAGCGACGTCCGAGCAGCGTGGAGGCAAACTCGTACACCGGCGTGCCGAGTGGCACGCTGGCCCGGGCGTCCCGGCTCAGCCAGCTGTGCTTCTCGAGCGGACGGTGATTCCAGTCGAGCCAGTAGTAGGGATCAGACGGATGGTGAAAGTCGACAATCCGATCGCTCACGAAATACCACGCATGCGTTTTCGTGTGCGCCTGAACGTCGATCAGCCCGCTCCGGTACATCGCACGCAACTCGGGCCAGGAGAGGTAGCCCCACCACGTCAGCTCCCGACGGTCGAGACGGCCCGCCCAGACGTCCTCGAGCGTCGGCCGGCAGCCTTCGGCAGGATCCACGAAGTCGGTCGCGACGAAGATCGTCGCCTTCATGCCGTACTTCCTGAGGAGTGGAAAGGCGTGCACCCAGTTGTCGAGGTAGCCATCGTCGAACGTGAGGGCGATGGCTCGTGGCGGCAGCGGCGCGCCGTCCCGCAAGAAGGCGTGGACGTCGTACAGCGTGACGGTTTCGAACCGCTTGCGCTGCAGGTACTGAAGCTGGCGTTCGAACAGGCTCAGCGGCAAGGACAGATAGCTGATCAGATGGTCGTGCGGGTCGGCGATACTGTGATACGCGACGATCGGGACCTGCGTGGAGGGCGGCATCGGCAACACGTCAGGCCGTGGCCCGGCCATCGATTCCGAGCAGTTCGTCGTAGAGCGACATCAGGCGGTCCATGTGCCGCCGCGGACCGTACTCGCGCTCCGCTTTCGCTCTGGCCGCCCGGCCCATCCGGACGGCTTCATCCCCGCGGGCCAGCAGGTATTCGATTTGCGCCCTCAGATCCAGGGACGATCCCGACTCGAAGAGCAGACCGGTTTCGCCGTGCTCCACCAGCTCCGGGATGCCGCCGATGCGGGCGCCCACGACCGGTGTGCCGCACGCAAAACTCTCGATGATCGACATCGGGCAGTTTTCGTACCATTCGGACGGCAGCACGGAGAATCGCGCGCCGCGAATCAGATCGACGAGCTCGCTGCCATGTTTCGGCCCGAGCAGCGTGACGTGTCGAAGGCCTTCAATCGCGGTCTCGAGTCCGGGCCGCATCGGCCCGTCGCCGGCGACGAGCAGATGGCCCCGGTCGAGGCCGCGGACGGCGTCGATGAGCGTCGAGAGTCCTTTCTCTTCCGAGAGACGGCCGAAGTAGAGGAAATAGTCGCTCTCGGCGTACGAGGGGCTGTAGCGGTCGATGTGTGTGAAGTTGGGAATCCACACGAGCTTGCCCGCCGGAATGCCCGCCTCGATCATCTTCGTCCGGTAGAAGCGGCTGGGGACGATGAAGCGGGTCACGTTGTTCTCGTACAGCCCGCTGCGCCGGTGGGCGAAGAGCTCGAATGCGCAGAGGGCGCTGTGCATGGTCGACTCGTCGACGCACCGGTGAAGCACGGCGTGGTGGTAGCCACCGCCCACGCACCGCTCGCAGATCCGCCCTTCGGTGCGCATCTTGTAGTTGGGACAGGCGAGCTTCAGATCGTGCAGCGTCATCGCCACCGGAATGCCCCGGTCGGCCAGGCGCGGAAGAATGGCTGGAGACAATTGATGATAAATGTTGTGGAGATGCGCGAGATCAGGCGGGTGTGCCTCGACGAGCGCCTCGAGTTTGGCGGCCGCGTGCCGGGAGTACAACAGGCGGGCTGCCGTGCGGGCGCTCCCGTACCACGACTGCGGCGCGTGGTAGTCGACTTCGTCGACGAAGAACTCGGAAAACGGTGTCGGCCAGTTCCCCGCATGCTTCATCGCGAACGGAATGACCTCGCATCCCCGGCCGGGTAGCTCCTCCAGAAGCTCCAGCAGATAGGTCTCGGTGCCCCCCTTCGGGTACCAGAACTTGTTGCCCAGGAGCAGCCGCACGTCGATCACCGTCCCACGGTCGAGACGGCCCCCACACGGGGAGCCGCCAGGCACCCGGCGTAGAGGGCCTCGAGGTTGTCGACCACGGTGTCCCAGGCGTAGCACTCCCGAACGCGGGCCTGACCACCTGCAGCACATCGTCGAACGACATCCGGATGGTCGACGAGCTGCTGCAGCTTGTCCTGGAGGTCGTGCGAGTCACGGCTTCGGAACGTGACCCCACACCCGCCGAGGGCCTCGAGATTGCCCTCGATGTCGCTGGCGAGCACGCACCGCTGGTGGCTGAGCGCCTGCAGCAGCGCATGGGGGAGCCCTTCGACCTCCGATGGCAGCACGAAGACGTAGGCGTTACTGAAGAGCTCTTCGAGGAGACGTCCGGTTACTGCGCCCGTGAAGACGATGTTGGGATTCGTCGTCCGGCGAAGGCCTGCCGCATACGCGTCGGAGCCCGACGCCGGCCCGGCGATCACCAGGCGCTTGTCGGTGGCAAGTCGCTCGTAGGCGTCGATCAAGTAGTGGCAGCCCTTTTCCGGCACGAGCCGCGACAGGAACAGGATGTAGTTCTCCTTGCCCAGGCCCCATCGGGCGATTTCGCGCGGCTCGCGGTACTCGTAGCTCTCGACTCCGGTGGGAACGTGATCGACGCGTCGTCGATACTTGCCCTCCAGATAACGCACGAGCGCTGTGGAGATGGCAACCGTGCGATGGGGAAAGTAGACGGCGGAATATTCGGCGGTTCGCAGGAGCCGGCTCGCGAGCGGCGACCATTTCGCCCGCTGCCAATCGAGCCCGTGAACGTGGACGATGGTCTTGAGGCCGCGCAGGCGCGGCAGGAAGGCGAACACCGAAGGTCCCAGAGCGTGGTAGTGCACGACGTCGGCGTCGCTGAACAACACGTCGAGGCTCGCCAGCAGGGTATGCGAGACGGCGTCGAGGTGCTTGGTGTTGATCGAGGGCAGGCGCCGGATGCGCATCCCCCGGTGCGTCTCGCCGACGTCCACGTATGGGCGGACGTAAACCGTGACCTGGTGGCCCCTGGCCGCAAGCCGCCACCCGATCTGCTCGGTGAAGTTCTCGATGCCGGCGGGGAAGGGAACGCCCTTCAAGCCGATCATCGCGATCCGCATGGACGGATAGGATGGCGTGGACACGGATGTCGATCTCGATGATGGGCGGCGCGATCGGCGCCGAGACAGGCTACCGCCCTCTCACTCACAGTGAGGCTGCGCACGCACGAAGCCGCGGATGGGACTGCGGCCGCACCTCCCCGGGGGTCAAGACCGCTGGCCTCGACCGACGATTGCGAGGCGCGGGGGATGAGCGTGACGCGGAGGGGAGCAAGAGTTGTGCCCCGAAATGCCGCGGCGCGCGGATCGATCGGGGGATCGTGGCGGAGTCGCGCGGCCTTCACGCGCCTCTGAGAGAAGCGCGCAGCGTTCGTTCATGGCGGACGGCGGGACCGTCGCGCGGGCGGCGTGACGCCCCGACTAGGCTGCCGCTGGTCAGACTATTGTCTGCTAGTCCACGGTTGCACGTTACACCGGACTCCGGAAATCAGGACGGCCGCCGTGATCGCGGGCGTTGGGGCATCTCCAGGTTGGCCATGAATTTGCGAACAGCGCTCAAACCATCAGTGTATGGAGGCCCGAATTCTCGCGAAGGAATTCCGGTCGGCCGAGACGTCCGGACCGGCGCCGCTAATGATGCATGTTCACGACAGCAAGACACGAGTCGTCTGGGTGACCTTCGACTTCCCGCCCCGCATCAGTAGTGGTGTGTTCCGGCCGATCAAGATCTACAAGTACCTCGACAAGCGCGCGTTCGACGTCGATTTCCTGACCCACGGGCCGGCGCCCCGATTCCGGCGCTCGGTCTTGGACGACAGCCTGCTCGCCGAAGTTCACCCGGCCCCGCGCATCTATCGCGTGCCGACCTTCATTCCGCACGACATCCTCCCGGCGCTGGTCGCGCGCCTGAGAAGGCGGTCGCGTAAGGCGGCGGCACCGGCGTTAGCAGAAGGCGCGCCCGCAGTCCGCCGCGCACCCGGGCCGCCGATCCCGGAAGCGTCGCCGGCGCGATCGGGTATGGGCCGGACGATGTACCGATGGTTCGCGCTCTCGGCGTACTTTCCTGATCACCTGTTCCTCTGGGGCTGGCTGGCGGCCATCAAGAGCGTGCGGCTCCACCTGCGGCACCGCTACGACGTGGTCTACACGACCTCGTATCCGGAAAGCGCCCATCTGTCCGGCCTGCTGTTGAAGGCGCTCGGCGTGAAATGGGTCGCCGACTACCGCTATGGCGGGCCGATGTGGATCAAGGACGTTGTCGGCTTCCGGAAGCCGTACCTTCGCGAGCGCCTGGACCACTGGTACCAGCGGCACGTTCTTCGGCGCGCGGACTGCGTCATCACACAGAGCGACCGCATCCGCCGCGACTTCTGCCGGGTCTTCGGCCTCGATCCCGCTCGGGTGCTCGTGATTCCGAGCGGCTACGACGAATCCGATTTCGAGAACCACGGCCGGCCGGCCCCGTTCCCGAAGGCAGCCGGAGAAGTGCACCTGCTGCACGTGGGCACGCTCGAAGGAGTCGGGGAGCGCGAACGGACGCTGATCCTCCGGGGCCTCAACGCCCTGGCCGGCGCGCTGCGCGCCCGCGGCCACGCGCTGGTCGTCCACGCCGTCGGAAGCGATCTGTTCACGCCGGACGAGAAGGCGATCCTGGGCTTTCCGTACCGCCACTACGGCGTCATCGTGCACCGCGACGTGCCGTCGTTCCTGCTGACGGCCGACTGCTATCTGCTGTCCACGATGACGACGAGTCACGGCGACGTGAAAGGCTTCATACCCAGCAAGCTCTGGGAATACCTGCGCGCCGGCCGGCCGATCGTGACGGTGGGGCCGCGCGACGAAGTGTGGTCGATCATCGAAGAGGCGGGCGTCGGTCTGATGATGGAACTGGCTGGCGATCAGTCCCGGACGGCCGAAGATCTGGCGGACGCGCTGCTCGGCCGGATGGGCGCCGAGAGTCCGCTCGACGGCAGCGTTCGCCGCTACAGTTGGGAATCGCGAGCGCGCTCTCTGCAGGACGCGTTTCAGGAAGTCGTTCACGCGGCGCACGGAGGCCGCCCGAAGGGAGAAGCCGTTGCCTGAACGTCATTTCATCCTGATCGTGCAGCGCTCGTCGTACCCGCAGATGGGAGCGCTGTATCTGACGAACGCGCTGCTGCCCCACGGCATCGCGACGCATCTGCTCCCGAGCGACGCGTCGACCGACGAGCTCGACCGGATGATCAGCCGGTACGACCCGATAGCCGTCGGATGCTCGGTGATGACGGCCCCCGAGATTGTGGATTTCGTCCGGCACTCCATGCACGTGCAGGCGACTTACAACAGCGTGACGAAGCAGCTGCCCGTCATCTGGGGGGGAATGCATCCGACGATCGTGTGGCGACAGACGATTCAGGAGCCGTACATCGACGTGGTGGTGTCCGGCGAGGCGGAAATCACCCTTCCGCGCCTGCTGAACGACATCGTCGAACACCATCGTCTGCCGGACCAGAAACTCGTGCAGGTCGAGACGCCGCCGGTGCTGGATGCGTACCGCCCGCAATGGGAAGAACTGGACTTGCGCAAGTTCGTGTTTCCCGAATCCCATTCGGTGCACGCGCGGGTGTCCTTCCAGAAGCAGAACATCTTCTATTACCTCCTGACCAGCCGGGGCTGCACCTACAAGTGCAACTTCTGCTGGGAGGTGGCCAGAACGGATGCGCTGAAAGCCGAGATGGGCCGAGATGGCACGGGCGTGGACCTCACGTGGCGGGCCCACAGCGAGGCCTGGGTCGACGAGCAGCTGGCCTATCTCGACCGTCGGCTCGCCGCCGACGGCGCCGTGATGGACGGCGTGGGCTTGTGGGACGACATGATCTTCGGCCGCGAGAAGGATGCGCACATTCAGCGCGCGAAGCGGATCTTTTCGGGCATGCGGGATCGCCGCTACGGGTATCTTCTCGAAGCCCGCGCCAGCCAGTTGATGCAGAAGAACCACCGCTGGAATGAGTCGGGAACGCCGCGGGAGGCCGATTTGTACCGGTTTCTCAAAGACACCGGCTGCATGCAGGTGTTCGTGGGGACCGAGTCGGCGAACCAGGGCACGCTCAATCTCATACAGAAGGGCACCAAGGCCGTCGACTACATGCGTCTGGTCGAGCTGTCGCGGGATATCGGCCTGCCGCTGCGATTCTCGATGATCGTGGGATTCCCCGAGGAGTCCGACCAGTCGGTGAACGAAACGCTCGACCTCATCGAGCGCCTCAGGGGCGAGCCCTTCGTCTCGGTCAGCGGCCCGAAGTGCTTCACGCCGTATCCCGGCACACCGCAGTACGACGCGGCGGTTCGGCGGGGCATGAAGGTGCCGACCGACACGCTCGGATGGGCGCATCTCACGCGGTACGCGGACTACCGGGCCCTGTATCCCTGGCTCGAGGAGAACTGCAGTCCATCGACATTGGCACGCATCGATTCGTCATGGGAATCCGTGCCCGGCGAGAAGAAGACCCGGCCCAAGGAAGAGCTCATCCTCGAGATCCTTCGGCAACATTGACCACCGATGGCTTCCGTCGAACGAGTGCTGCGGCTGATGAACGACAAGGCGCCGACGGATCTGAAGCCAGCGCCGACACGCTCGCACGATGCCCCGAGGTTCGTCGAGGCATGGCGATGAGGGTGTCGCGCCCGACGCCGATCTGAGTGCTGGCCATGGAAGGGGAGAATCGCCGACGCGTGGAGACCGTGCTGCTGGGACATCCCGCCGTCGGAGACTGCGCGGTCGTGGACCGGATGACGCCGCGCGGCGGAACGCGAACAGTGGCGTACGTCGTCAAGACGGCTCCAGTCGCTCACGAGGAGCTGCGACGGTGGCTGGCCGACGAGATGCCGTCCGCGGTCGTTCCGGACGTCGTGGTCGCCGTGTCGGCGATTCCGCTGACGCCGGAAGGCGATGTCGACGAAGCCACGCTGGCGACCTTCGAGACGGCGGATGCCGCATTGGCTGAACGGTGGCACGCCGCCTTGAGTGCGTCGCCCGGCGTGACGCGCCTGGTCGCCGTGGTGCAGGAGACGCGGCCGGCCACCTTGCCGCTGCATCTGGCAGACCTGCTGCCGAGCCACGTCCACCGCCGAGTATCGCGACCCGCCGCGGCGGTCGCGGCGGCATCCGGATCCTGCGGCGCCGCGTCGAACGCTCCGGCGGTGTGCGACGGCGGCCCGCTCGACATCGAGGCCGACGAGCCAACTCTGCTCGGCGACACGTTGCTCCGCGCGGTGCGTTCGAATCCGGCGCAGGGGCTGCTGTATGTGGAGGCCGATCAGTCCCACACGTTTCAGACGTACGCCTCGCTTCTCGAAGAGGCGCGACGGGTCCTCGCGGGCCTCCGCCGAACGGGGCTGGAGCCGGGCGCTCCAGTTGTCCTGCAGCTGCCGAGACACCGCCAGTTCCTCTCCGCGTTCTGGGGTTGCGTGCTCGGCGGATTCGTGCCGGTGCCTCTCGCCGTTGCCACGAGTTACGACAGGCCCGCATCCTCGCTCCAGAGCCTCGCGAGCGTCTGGGACACGCTCGGCCGACCGCCGGTGATTGTGGAACGTCGCGCGCGACGCGACTTTTCCGACGCGGCGTCACGGCTGTCGCTCGACGGCATCGGCGTGCACGCTGTCGAGGACCTGTGGGGCGATCCGGACATCAGGACGCACGCCGGGAACCCCGACGACCTGGCGCTGCTCATGCTGACGTCGGGAAGCACCGGGACGCCCAAGGCCGTCATGCTGAGCCACCGGAATCTTCTGTCCCGATCCGCGGGATCCCGGAGGCTGAACGGGTTCTCGTCGGCGGACGTGACGATGAACTGGATGCCGCTCGACCATGTTGCCGGGCTCATCTATTTCCACCTGCGCGACGTCTATCTGGGCTGCCGCCAGATTCACGTGCCCACCGAGGTGGTGCTTCAGGATCCGATCCGGTGGCTCGAGCTTCTCGAGCGGCACCGCGTCAGCGTGACGTTCGCGCCGAACTTCGCCTTCGGGCTGGTCAACGATCAAGAAGAACGGCTGCTGGCCCGGCGACTCGACCTGTCGAGTGTCCGCAGCATCCTGAATGGCGCCGAAGCGATCGTGGCGCGAACGGCGCGACGGTTCATGCGCCTCCTCGGGCCGCACGGGCTCCCCGCGTCGGCCATGCAGCCGGCGTGGGGCATGTCGGAGACGTCGTCGGGCGTGACGTACAACGATCGCTTCTCGGTCGCCACCACCACGGACGACGATCAATTCGTCGAGGTCGGGCGACCGATTCCCGGTATCTCGATGCGGATTGTCGACGCGGCCGATCGGATCGTCGGTGAAGGGAGCGTCGGTCGGCTTCAGGTGCGGGGCGCCACGGTGACGTCGGGGTACTTCGGAAGCCCCGAGACGACCCGTGCGGCGTTCACTCCGGACGGTTGGTTCAATACCGGGGATCTCGGCACCATCGCGCACGGGCGGCTCACGATCACCGGCCGCGAGAAAGACGTCGTCATCGTCAACAGCGTCAACTACTACTGTCACGCGATTGAGTCGGCCGTCGAGGCTCTCGAAGAGGTCGAACCGTCCTATACCGCCGCGTGCGCAGTCCGGCGCGCCGACGGCAATACCGACAGCCTGGCGATCTTCTTCCACCCACGATCGGGGGTCGACGACGAAACGGGTGCGACGCTGCGCCGGATTCGCGCGCAAGTCGCCGAGCGAATCGGCGTCGCCCCGGAATACGTTCTGCCGGTGGACCGCGACGCGATTCCGAAGACCTCGCTCGGCAAGATTCAACGGTCGGAGCTGGCCCGTCGGCTGATGGCGGGCGAGTTCGACGCGGCCGTTCGGCAGGCCGAGCGCATGGCCGCGGGGCCCAACACGATTCCCGACTGGTTCTATCGAAAAGTCTGGCGTCCCGGCAGGGCGCTGAACGATCGGGGCGCACCCGTCGGGGCCGTCGTGCTGCTCTTCGCGGACCTCGAGGGTGTCGCGGTCGAGCTTCGCCGGCGGCTGGAATCGGCTGGGACGCGGTGCGTGATGGTCGAGAGAGCCGCCGCTTTCGCGGAATCTGCCGTCGGCGCGTACCGCCTGGATCCCGTTCGCGAAGAGCACTACGCCGCGCTGGTCGAGCGTCTCCGGTCGTGTGGGCTGCTTCCCAGCCACGTCGTGCACCTCTGGGGCTACGGTGGATACAGCGACACGGGAGTCGGTGGTGGTGTCCCCGCCGAGGAACTCGGCGCGTTGAGCGCGATGCGACTGGCGAAGGCCCTTGCCGAGCTCGATCGGCCGCAATCGCTGCGGATGCTGTTCGTGGGCAGTGCCGTCCAACGCGTGTGGCCTGGCGACCTGGTGGCGTGCGAGAAGACGACGGTGCTCGGCCTCGTGAAGTCGATCCCTCAGGAGCTGCCGTGGCTGCAGTGCCGCCATCTGGACATCTTCGGGGACGATGTCGCGCGGATCGCCGGCTCGGTCGCCGAGGAACTGTTCGCGCCGCGATCGGAACGGGAGGTCGCGTATCGAGAGGGGCGACGCTACGTCGCCGGCCTGGAGAAGGTGACCTTTCCAGACGGCGGGGCAGGGGAACCGGCCATCGAGCGTGAGGGGTTCTACGTGATTACCGGCGGCGCCGGCGGTATCGGCGCCCTCGCGGCCGCAGAGCTTCGCGATCGGTTCGGGGCGAAGTTGCTGCTCGTGGGCCGGAGCGCCCTCGAGGGCGATCGTCGCGCGGCTGTGGGGGCGTTGCTGCGACCCGGCCACGTGGCGTACGAACAGGCTGATGTCTGCGACGCGGACCGCATGAACGAACTGGTGCGGCTCTACGAGGATCGTTGGAACCGACCGCTTCGCGGCGTGCTGCATCTGGCCGGCGCATACCGGGAGGGGCTCGTCAAAGACGAGTCCGCCGACTCGATCGTCGCGGTCCTGCGTCCCAAGACCGTCGGCACGAGGGTCGCGTACGACCTGCTCGCCAGGCGGGGCGGAGGACTCCTCGTCTGTGCCTCGTCGCTCGCCGGCTTCTTCGGGGGTGCCACGATCGCCGCGTATTCGGCAGCAAGCGCGTTTCAGGACGCCTTCGCCGACGCGCACGACGGCCGATCGGGCGTCCGGTGTCGGACGATGTCGTGGAGCAACTGGGACGGCGTCGGCCAGAGCCGCTCGCTCCAGATTCGCGACCTTCCTCGCTCGCGAGGGTATCGGCCGATGGACCCGAACCAGGCGATCCAGTCGCTCCTCGTGGCGGCGGCGTGGCGCGATCCGGCGGTCATCGTCGGGCTCGACGGCGACCATCCGCACATCCGCCGCTATCGCGTCGACGAGGCGTCCACGACCGAACGCGTCCGCCTCTACTTCACGGGCGCGCGTGGGGCCATTAAGCCATCGCAGATCCGGGCCGTCGAACTCGGCGACGCGTTCGGCGTGCCGTCGACGCCGGTGGTCGCGCGTGTGGCCGAGATGCCCCTGACGGCGTCTGGTGCCGTGTCGGTCGACGAGCTGATGCGAGTGGGCGACAGTACGGACGGATCGCCGCGCCCGGGACCGGCCACCGGGGACGAGCGCGAGCTGGCCGATATCTGGAAACGCGTGCTTGCCGTCCCGTACGTAAGCGCCGGCGACAATTTTTTCGACCTGGGCGGCGATTCGCTGCTGGCCGCCCGGTTGCTGGGAGACATCCACGAACGGTTCGGCGTCGAAGTGTCGCTCCGCGACGTGTTCGACGCCGCCACCCTCACGGATCTGGCCCGGACAGTCAGGCACCGGGCGGCGTCGACGGACGCGGCCTCCGCCACGTCGGTCGATGGTCGGGAGCCCATCGAACACCTGCTCGCGCGAATTGACGAAATCGCCGACGACGAGGTCGATCGGCTCCTGAAGCAATACGCAAACGAAGGGGCGGAGGGCGAGTGACCGGACGAACCGAGGACGTCGCCGGCCTGACCCCAGACGAGAAGCGGAGTCGGCTCGCCGCGGCCCTGCGTCGCCAATTGCGCGGGGATGCGACCTTGCCGTTGTCTTCCGGGCAGCGAGCGCTCTGGCTGCTGAACCGACTGGCCCCCGGCACTGCCGCGTACAACATCGCATTCACGGCGCGGGTCGTGTCGCCGCTCGATCCCGAGGCCTTTCGGCGAGCGTGCCAGGCCCTCGTCGATCGCTATCCGATTCTACGGAGCGTCTTCCCGTCGGAGGCGGGTGAGCCCGTCCGGCAGGTTCTCGATCACGTCGTCGTGGCGTTTGACGCGGTCGACGCGTCCACCTGGTCCACCGCCGACGTCTACGATGACCTCAGGCGCGAAATCGATCGCCCCTTCGACCTCGCGCGCGGCCCGGTCCTCAGAGTCCGCCTGCTTCGCTGTTCGGCGCAGGAGTCGTTTCTGGCCTTCGCCGTCCACCACATCGTCATGGACGGGTGGTCGCTCTGGCTGTGTCTGGCGGAGCTGCGCGATCTGTACGGGGCGGCCGTGCGCGGAGGCGAGATGCGCTTGCCGGCGCCCCAGGCTGATTTCACGACGTACCTGCGGCTGCAGGCCGACGCGCTCGACGGCGCAGAAGGAGGCCGCCATCGACGCTTCTGGAAAGGATGTCTCGGACAGGGCACTGACGTCCTGAGCCTTCCCGCCGATCGGACCCGGCCGCCGACGCCGGCATTTCGCGGCGCATCGCACCGTTTCCGTCTGTCGCCGGCGGTGGCGAACGACCTGCGAACGCTGACCCGCGGCGTCCGGGGCACGCTGCAAATGGGAGTCTTGGCACTGTTCGAGGTGCTGCTGCACCGCTATTCCGGCCAGGGGAAGGTGGCGGTCGGCTATCTGGCGTCGGGCCGCACACGCGCCGCGCTCCAGTCGATTGTCGGCTACCTGGCGAACCCTCTCACGCTCCAGGCGCGGTTCGACGACGACACGACGTTTCGGGGCGTGCTGCAACAGGCCCGAGACACCGTGCTCGATGCGCTCGAACACGAGGACTATCCGTTCTCTGCGGTCGTCGATCAGGTCGCGCCTGATCGAGATCCGAGCCGGTCGCCGCTGTTTCAGGCGCTGTTCGTGTTCGAGAAGCCGCAGCTGTTCGAGGATCAGCCCGTCGTGTCCTTCGTCGTCGGCGAGGCCGGTGCCCGGATGATGCTCGGCGATCTCGAGCTCGAGAGTCTGCCGTTTGCCATGCAGCGCGAGGGGCAGTTCGACCTCACGCTGGTGGCGGGTGAGGTGGACGGTGGCGTCAGTCTGGCGTTCGACTACAACACCGAGCTGTTCGAGGCGTCCACTGTGGCGCGAATGGCGGAGCATCTGCAGACGCTTGCGGAGGGCGCGGTGGCCCATCCCGAGCGGCCGGTGGCGACGCTGCCAATCCTGAGCGAACAGGAGCGCGCGCTGGTGGCGCGCTTGAGGCGGACCGGGGACGGAGCGCCCGGTTGCTGTTTCCACGAACTGTTCGAGGCGCACGCGCTCCGACAGCCGGATGCCACAGCCGTGATCTTCGAAGGCGCCGAGATGAGCTACGGCGAGCTCAATCGTCGCGCGAACGCGCTCGCGCAGCATCTTCGAGCGGTAGGCGTCGGGCCGGACACCATCGTCGGCATCAGCGTGAACCGCTCTGCGGAGCTGGTGGTGGGGGTGCTCGCGATCCTGAAGGCCGGCGGCGCCTTTCTGCCGCTCGACCCTGGCTATCCCGAGGATCGCCTGGCCCATATGATCGCGGATTCCCGACTGACGGTGCTGGTGACCGACCCCGCGCTCGTGGATCGGCTTCCTCCGTTCGCTGGACGGCTGGTCGCGCTCGAGCGGACGCCGGTGGGCGCGGAAGAATCGCCCTCGGTGCAGCTTTCGTCGCGGAACCTGGCATATGTCATTTACACGTCTGGCTCGACCGGACGGCCCAAGGGCGTGATGCTCGAGCACGGCGGGCTCGTCAACGTGGCCCGCGAGCAGCAGCGGCTGTTCGGCGTCGGCCCGGGATCGCGCGTGCTTCAGTTTGCCGCGCTCAGTTTCGACGCGTCGGTGTTCGAGGTGGCGATGGCGCTGGGGTCGGGAGCGACGCTCTGCCTGGCCGCGCCGGCCGCGCTTCTGCCCGGCCTCCCGCTCCTGGAGACGATCCGCGCCTTACGGATCAATGTGGTGACCCTGCCACCGTCGGCGCTGCTCAACCTGCCGGAAGCGGATCCGCCGGCGCTCGAAACGATCACGGTGGCTGGCGAAGCCTGCCCGGCCGAGTTGGTCGCCCGGTGGGCGAGGGGGCGATCGTTCTTCAATCTCTACGGTCCCACCGAAGCGACGATCTGGACGACCGTGGCGCGGTGCGACGACGGCAGTCGCACACCCTCCATTGGCCAACCGATTGCCAACGTCACGGTGCAGGTGCTCGATCGTCGGTTGGAGCCGGTACCGATCGGGATTCCCGGGGATCTGTACATCGGTGGCGCGGGCCTCGCGCGTGGCTACCTCCATCAGCCCGAGCTGACGGCGGAACGATTCGTGCTCGACCCGTTCAGCGACGTTCCCGACGCCCGGCTCTACAAGACGGGCGACGTCGTGCGCCTCACGGCGTCGGGCGATCTGGAATTCCTCGGGCGCGCCGATCATCAGGTCAAGGTCAGGGGTTTTCGGATTGAGCTGGGCGAGATCGAAGCGGTGCTCGCCCAGCACCCCGACGTCAACGAAACCGCGGTGCTGGCCCGTGGGAGCACCGCGGCCGACCAGCGCATCGTCGCCTATGTGGTTCTCCACGCGTCGGCGACGTGTTCCGCCGCGACCCTCAAGGGGTTCCTTCGGTCCCGCTTGCCGGAGTTCATGGTTCCCGCGTCGTTCGTCTTCATGGCGGGCTTCCCCGTGAGTCCGAGCGGCAAAGTGGACCGGCAGGCCCTCCCGGCTTTCGACCGCGTCGAGCCGTGCGACGAGCCACGAACGGCGTTGTCTGGCGACCTCGAAGAGCGCATCGCCGCAATCTGGCGCGACGTGCTTCACGTGGATCGGGTCGGCGCTGACGAGAACTTCTTCGACATCGGCGGGACCTCGCTGCTCATCGCACGGGTCCATGCCCGGTTGAGCGCCATCCGTCCGTCGGGGCTGTCCATTGTCGAGATGTTTCAGTTTCCCACTATTCGTTCGCTCGCCGCCCGCCTGGACGCCGGCGAGGCGAGCCCGGAGCATGACGATCGCGGTCGAGCGGCGGAAATGGCCGTGGGGCGGGCACGACTTCGCGATCAGGCCCGACGCCGGAGTGAGAGCGCGAAGGCGGGGACGACGGAGTGACCGGGATGGCAGAGTCGCGATTCACCGGGCTCGAGATAGCCGTCGTCGGCATGGCCGGACGGTTCCCGAAGGCCCGATCCGTGGAGGCATTGTGGGACAAGCTCCTCAGGGGCGAGGAGTGCATTTCCTTCTTGACCGATGAAGAGCTGATCGCGTCCGGCGTCGATCCGTCCCTGATCGCCGATCCTTCGTACGTCAAGGCGGCAGGCGTCGTCGACGACGCCGACCTGTTCGACGCGGCCTTCTTCAACTACAGCCCGCGGGAGGCGTCGCTCCTCGATCCCCAGCAGCGACTGTTCCTCGAAACTGCGTGGGCGGCGCTCGAGCATGCAGGCTATGCGCCGGGAACGTTCAACGGCGCCGTCGGCGTCTACGGCGGCGTGGGGTTGAACGACTATCTGCGACGGCACGTGCCTGGCGGGCGCACCGGAACGCTGGAGCATCACGCCGCCGTCGCCAACGACAAGGACTTCCTGGCGACGCGCGTGTCCTACAAGTTGAACCTGGAAGGCCCGAGCGTGGTGGTGCAATCGGCATGTTCGACCTCGCTCGTGGCCATTCATCTGGCAAGCCAGGCCTTGCTTGCCGGGGAATGCGACATGGCGCTGGCCGGCGGCGTGACGATCCGCCTCCCGCAGCGGGTGGGGTACCTCTTCCAGCCCGAAGGCATGTCGTCGCCCGACGGCCACTGTCGAGCGTTCTCGGCACGTGCGGAGGGATGCCTGCCCGGCAACGGCGGGGCGATCGTCGTCCTCAAGAGGCTGTCGGACGCCTTGAAGGCCCGCGACTCGATTCACGCCGTGATCAGGGGATCCGCGTTGAACAACGACGGCGCGAAGAAGGTGGGATACACGGCGCCGCGCGCCGAGGGGCAAGCCCGTGTGATTCGGGCCGCGCTGCAGATCGCCGAAGTCGATGCGGCGACGGTGGGGTATCTGGAGGCGCACGGCACGGGAACGGTGCTTGGCGACCCGATCGAAATTCAAGCAGCGACGCAGGCATTCCGGGAGGACACCGATCGGACGGGCTACTGCGCCGTCGGAACCGTGAAGTCGAACCTCGGACACATGGACGCCGCGGCCGGCGTCACCGGGTTCATCAAGACGGCCCTCGCGGTCGAGCACGGCCTCATTCCGCCGAGCCTCCACTGCGAGGCGACCAACCCGCAGATCGACTTCGGGCACAGCCCGTTCTTCGTCAACACCGCGCTGCGCCCGTGGGAGGGCGTCGACGGCGCGCCGCGACGCGCCGGGGTGAGCTCCTTCGGAGTGGGAGGCACGAACGCGCACGTCGTGGTCGAGGCGCCGCCCGCGGTGCCGCCAGGCGCCCGGCGACCGCAGGAGCTCCTGGTCGTTTCCGCGAAGACGCCGGCCGCGCTGCACGACGCCGTCTCGAACCTCGTGCGCTTCTTCCGCGGGCATCCTGACGCAAACCTGACCGACGTGGCCTTTACGCTGCGGAATGGCCGCGCCGCTTTCCGTCATCGGCACGCGCTCGTCTGTCGTGACGTCGCGGATGCGGTCGTCCGGCTGAGCGCGTGGCTTGACACGCCCGGCCCAGGGGAACTCCAGGCGTCGCCGGCCCGGCTCGTGTTCATGTTTCCGGGGCAGGGATCGCAATACCCAGGCATGTGTCGCGGCCTCTACGACACGGAGCCTGAGTTCCGCCGACTCATCGACGGCGCGGCAACACTGCTGGAGCCGATGGCAGGATTCGACCTGCGGACGCTCGTGAGCGCTCCGAACCAGGCCGCCGACGTCGCGGAGCGTATGCGCGACACGCGGGTAGCCCAGCCTGCGATCTTCGCGGTGTCCTACGCGCTCGCCCGGCTGATGCTGGGGTGGGGGCTTCGACCGGCGGCCCTGATCGGTCACAGCATCGGTGAGTACGTGGCCGCGTGCATCGCCGGAGTGTTTGCGTTCGAGGACGGCCTGCGGCTGGTGACGGAACGCGGGCGTCTGATGGCATCGGTGCCGCCGGGCGCCATGCTGGCCGTGCCGCTGTCCGCCGAGGACCTGGTGCCGCTGCTTTCGCCCGACGTCACGGTGGCTGCGCTGAACGCCCCCGGCGTTTCGGTGGTTGCGGGACCGAGCGACGCGATCGACCGGTTGGCCGAGGTGCTGCGGGCGCGCGGAGTGGAGGGTCGCCACCTGCACACGTCGCATGCGTTTCACTCGCCGATGATGGATCCCATTCTCGAGGCGTTCGTGGCGGGTTTCTCGGAGATCCCGCTGCATCCGCCGTCGATTCCTGTCGTCTCGAACGTGACCGGCACGTGGATCACTCCCGAGCAGGCAGCCGATCCCCGCGAATGGGCGCGCCATCTGCGACACACGGTCCGGTTTTCGCAAGGCCTCGAGACGATTCTGGCCGACGGCAACGCGTTGCTCGTGGAAGTGGGGCCGGGTCAGACCTTGACGGCCCTCGCGCGGCGGTCCCGCGCCGGCTCACCGCGATCCGTGGCGACGACGCGCCGAGCCGACGGGGAGGACGCGGACCAGGGCGTCCTGATGGGAGCGCTGGCGGCCATCTGGTCGTCGGGCCACGACGTCGACTGGCCTCTGATCGATGCCACGGTCGGCGCGAAGCGGGTGCCTCTGCCGACCTATCCGTTCCGGCGCGAGCGCCACTGGATCGAGCCGCCCGGCGACCTTCCGAGAACAGCCGGCGCCGGACGGCGCACCGATGTGCGCGACTGGTTTTCGGTGCCGACCTGGAAGCGCCTGCCGCCGAGCCTCGTAGAAGGACCACCCAGCCCCCGAGCGCACGAGCGCTGGGCGATCTTCACGGACGTCCACGGGCTTGGCGACGAGCTTGGGGCGCGCCTGGCAGCAGCCGGCCACGACGTCGCGATCGTCGAAGCTGGAACCCGATTCGACCGGATCGGCGAGCGTCATTTCAAGATCCGGCCGTCGCATGAGGACGACTACGAGCGGCTGTGCCGCGCGCTGACCGCGGGCGACTGCCACTCGCTCCGGGTCGTTCACTGCTGGACTCTCGAATCGGACGGAGAATCGGGCGAGGGGGCCGTCGTTGCCGGCGGCCTGGATCGGGGCTTCTTCAGTCTGCTGTTTCTGACGCAGGCTCTCACGGCGCTGGAGCGGGAGACATCCTGTCGCCTCACCATCGTCAGCGCCGGCGTGCACTCGGTCACAGGCGAAGAGCAGCTGCGTCCCGAGCACGCGACAGTCGTCGCGTTCTGTCGCACGCTGCCCTTCGAGCACCCGGAGCTGCCGTGCAGCCATCTTGACGTGACGATCGGCGGGGGCGGGACGGCGATGCGCCAGGTGATCGTCGACCGGCTGTTCGAATCGCTCGACGAACCAGGAGGGCGGAGTCTCGCGATTCGAGGCGGGTACCGGTGGGAGCAGGCCCTGGCGCCGGTGCCGCTGGCGGCGTCAGGGGAAGGGCCGCTCCTGAAGGAACGCGGCGTCTATCTCATCACGGGCGGCATGGGCGGAATTGGCCTGACCCTGGCCGAGCACCTCGCTCGGACCGCCCGGGCGAGGCTCGTGCTGGTCGGTCGAACGCCGGTGAGGCGTGAAGCCGCCATCCCCGCCGAAGAGATCGACGAGGCTCTCGCGCGTCTCGTCGACGTGGAACGCGCGGGCGTCGGGCCCGCCGGCAGCCGCCAGGCGGAGCAGCGGCAGTCGGACGAGGCGCTCGACCAGCTGTGTACAGCCTACGCGCTGAGATTCCTGAAGGACGCCGGCGTCGATGCCGCGCGCGGCGCGAGCTTCCATCGCGATGATCTGGTCGCCGCCTGTCGGGTGCAGCCGAAATTCCAGCGGCTGTTCTCTCGGATGCTGGCGGCGCTCGCCGAAGACGGGCTCGCGACGGTGTCGGGATCCGAGGTCCGCTTCACCGCGGCCGCCCGGGAGTGGCCGGCGATCGAGACGCTTCGCGCAGAGGCGCTGGCGCGGCATCCCGATCTCCAACCCGTCGTCGAGCTACTGTGCAGTTGCGGCGACGTCTATCATCTGGCGCTGCGCGGGGATGCGCCGGCGCTCGGCCCCCTCTTCGGAGAGGGCGCCGACGTGTTCACGCGAGCCGTGGCCGCGATCCGCGACCGCAGCGATCTGCCCCTGTGCCAGGCCCTCGTGCGCGACCTGCTGTCGCGCCTGGTCGCGGGCCCGCGGGCCGGGACGCTGCGCCTCCTCGAGGTCGGAGGCGGCCAGGGGCTGTTGACGCGCGAGTTGGTCCCGCTCTGCGAGGGCCGCGGCGTCGAGTACCACTTCACCGACATCGGTCGATCGTTCGTGATCGGCGCGCAGCGTGAAGCCGCAGGCCGGCGCGACCATGCCATGCGGTTTGGCGTCCTCGACATTTCCCGGCCCCCAGAGCCTCAGGGATTTTCGGCCGGTTCGTACGACGTGGTCCTCGCCTTCAACGTGCTCCACGCGACACGAAGCGTTCGAGAGAGCCTGGCGAACGCCAGAACCCTGCTGGCTCCAGGCGGCCTCCTCGTTCTGCAGGAGAGCGTGCGGCCGTGCCGATGGGTCGACTTCATCTGGGGGCTCACGGATGGCTGGTGGGCGTTCGAGGACGAGGATGTCCGCCGCCAGTCCCCGCTCCTGACGCTCGACGGTTGGGTCGAGTCGCTGCGGGAGGCCGGTTTCGACTCCATCGCGAGCTTCCCGCGCGAGCCCGGACGCCGCGAGCTCGCGGACGCCGGTGTCGTCGTCGCGCGCAAGACGGCCACGGCGTCGGGCGGCGAATTCGCGCACATCGAGGCCGCCCGGGAGCAGACCCCGCTCGTGGCCGCGCTCGAGAGACTGGAGCGTCTGGGATCGGAAGTGGAGGTCATCACGGCGGACGTCTCCGACCGGGCACAGATGCAGCGCGGCCTCGAGCGCGCGCTCGCGAGGTTCGGCCGGATCGACGGAGTCGTCCATGCGGCGCTCGTGCTCGACGATGGCCCCATGCAGACGAAGACCCGGACATCGATTGAAGGAGTGTTCGCCCCGAAAATCGCCGGCACGATGGTGCTGAAGGAGCTCCTGGAGCACCAGGGCCTCGACTTCTTTGTGATGTTCTCCTCGCTCGTGTCGGTTCTCGGGGGCGCGGGCCAGCTCGACTATTGCGCGGCCAGCAACTTTCAGGATGCGTTCGCCCATGCGGAGCGCTCGCTCGCCAGGTCGGTCGTGTCGATCGATTGGGGCGCCTGGCGCGAGGTGGGGAAGGCGTTTCGATCCGCCGTCGAACGAGGTGTGCCGGCCGGGGAGGCGTTGCCCGGCGGCATGTCGCCCGCGGAAGGTCTCGATGCCTTCATGCGCGTGCTTGCCGCCCCTCTTCAGCAGGTGCTGGCGTCGCCCGAGGATCCGGCGGCGTTTCTAGCGAACCGTCGCCCGCCCGTGTCTGACGCACAGCCGCCGACACTCGCATCGCCCCCCGAGGCCGCGACGGCGGCGGGTCTGGGCGAGCCGGCGGCGGTGCTGGCGCCGAGGAACGACACGGAGCGTGCGATCGCCGACATCTGGCGCGAAGTGCTTGGCGTCGAGAGGATTGGCGTCGAGGACAATTTCTTCGACCTCGGCGGCGACTCGGTCATCAGCCTGCAGTTCATCGCGAAAGCCAAGAAGGCCGGCCTGCGATTCACGAACCGCCAGGTCTTCGAGCACCAGACGATCGCGGGACTGGCGGCGGTGGCGGGCAGCGCCGCGGCGACGGTGGCCGCGGCAGCGTCTCACGCACAGGCGGGAAGGACCGATGCAGACCACCGCTGACTTCGCGCTCGATCTGGCGCTTCTGACGGGAGCGGGTCGCCTCGCGGCGCCGACGAAGGTGGCCGTCGTCGGCGCGGGGCGATGGGCGAAGGTGATCTGCAAGGTCCTCGCCGAGTTTTCGCCGCCCCTGGCGGAGATCGTCGTGGTGGCCGAGCGAAATTTTCCCTCGATGGAGCGCTGGGCGGCCGAGCAGCGGGCGTCCGCCGCGGCCGGCAAGCCCGATGTCGTCGTTCGCCCGTCGCTCGACGATGTTCTGGCATGCGACGGACTGGGCGCGGCGTTCGTGACGAAGATGGCGTCGGAGCACTACCTGGCCACACGTCAGCTGCTGCTGGCCGGCAAGCACGTTCTGGTGGAGAAGCCCTTCGTGCTGTCCGCGGCGGAGGCCGACGAGCTCGTGGAACTGGCCCGTGCAGGGCGGCGCGTTCTGGCCGTCGGATACGAGTTCATGTTCGCGCGGCCCCTGCATCACTTCCGCACCATTCTGGAGGCCACCCTGCCCGACGTGCAGGCGGCGTCATTCGTCTGGGACGACGTGCAAGGCATCGAGAAGTGGGGCGTTCGCAAGCAGCCGGACCTGAGCGCGAACGTCGTAACCGACCTGTATCCGCACATTCTCAGCCAGCTCCTGTTGTTGTTCGGCCGGCAGCCGATTGAGCTTCGACGCCTCGTGTCGCGCGAGTGCTCGGCGGCGCAGATCGAGCTGACGTACGGCCCGGTGCTGGTGACCGTATCGCTGAACAAGAACGCGGACCGCGGCCAGCGACGGATTGCCGTCGAGTCGTCCGGCGGGCACCGGCTGAGTTTCGATTACAGCCAGGAGCCGGGTGCCGTCGAGCTCGACGGACGGCCCGTCGATGCCGATCCGCTCGCAACCGAATTTCCGCCTTCGCTGACAGCGGAAGTTGCGTACTTCTTCGCTCGAATCGCGGGGGCCACCGAGAGGATGCCGAACAGCGCCGATGACACCATGCAGGTCGTCGAGGCCACCGAGCAAGCGAACGCCGCGCTCGTCGCCCGACAAACGGAGGAGGTGCGTGACTGGCTGTGGCGTGATTTGGCGTCGACCGTTCCGGAGGCCGTGCTGCGGATCCTGCGCCATCAGACGCTCGGTGGCCTGCTCCGTCACGGCCTCGTCCAGAGTCCGAAGGATACCGAGGCGCTGGATCGATGGGCCGCGCTGATCTCGCGAATCATTTATCGGTTCAGCCGCGAACCCTGGACGGAACAGAGCGCCGTCCAGCGCGAGGAAGCCCTCGAGACCGATGCGCTGGTCCGGGTGAACGCCGCGATGCGCGACTCGGCATTCGTCCAGGACCTGATCGTGCGACAGGGCGTGGCGCGACAGGTACTGGAGCACGATCCTGCCCCTGATCGAAACCGGGTCGATCCAGGCCGTCCTCTCGAACGAGTACCAGTTTCCGCTGCGGCTGGGCATCTACGCGGCGGTCTCGTGCATGTTCTCGTGCTCGTTCTGCGGGCGGATGGAAAATCCGTCCGCGCGTTACGCGGGCGGCGATGTCGCGCCGGGCAACGAGCTGTTCGCGGCGATCTTCGCTGCGATGCCGCGCGGCGTGTCGACGCTTTCATTGGGCGGTGGCCTGGAGCCCCTCACGAATCCGAATCTCGACGACGTGATCTGGAGTGCCAAGCGGCACGGCCACAAGGTGCCGCTGGTGACCAACGGCTTCATGCTGACGCCGCACTATGTGAAGCGCCATGAGGGGCTCTGGGACGT
Organism: uncultured Acidobacteriota bacterium; assembly: GCA_963837345.1. GTDB lineage: Bacteria > Acidobacteriota > Vicinamibacteria > Vicinamibacterales > CAVVIG01 > CAWIMX01. The sequence goes on along the minus strand of CAWIMX010000001.1, from coordinate 3,987,813 downwards.
CGACGTCCTGCGCATCTCGCTCTACGGCGTCGACGAGGCTTCATACTGCGCGGTCACGAAGAAGCCTGGCGCGTTCGCGATCGTCAAGAACAACGTCATCGAGTTCCTGAAGGAGCGCCGACGGAGAGGCCGTGGGCCCAGGCTTGGCTTCAACTTCATCGTGCTCGTCAACACCACGCAGGACGTGCTCAGGGTGCTGGACCTCATCGCGGAGATCGATGCGGCCGCTGGTGCTCCGGGGATCGACTTCCTGACTCTGCGGGAGGATTTCAGCCTGCGCGAGGGTGAGGGTCTGACGCTCGACGAGCGGGGCCGGCTCGTGTCGATCTTTCAGGAGTTCACGGCGCGATGGAGACAGGAGCGCCCGCAGCTCGGTGTGGATTTCGGGTACGCGCTCTATCCCTTGAGCCAGGGACTGGTCTGGAAGGGACTCGCGATGGTCGACGATCGCCGGATGCTGCCGAAGGCCTATCCGCAGGTGTCGGTGGCGCTGGATCTGCTCGGCGACGTGTACCTGTACCGCGACGCGGTGTTTCCCAATCGACCGGGGGCCCACCGCTACAGGATCGGCACCGTGTCGAAATCCCGGTCGCTCGAGGCGGTCGTCCGAGAGTGGCTGGACCACGGGCGCGACATCGACGCACAGCCCAACGATCCGTGGCTGATGGACGCGTTCGATCACGTGGTGACGAATCTCGTCTGGCAGGCGAAAGCCGACGAGCGCGCAGGAATTCCCTTCGAATCAGGCCCCGTTGCGCGGCGCGTCGGGAATCGACGCGGTGAGCGCGCCAGGCCGGCCGCCGTCAACTACTGGCAGGGCCTGTTCGGTGCCTGAATGGCGGGCGTGGCTGCGGGACATGAGACGTCGATGACGGGCAGGGTCGCCGAGACGCTGTCGCCGTGGCCGCACTACTTCGGGCCGGTCGAGAGCCCCCTGTTCGGGTGCTACCACCCCGGGGCGGCAGACATGCGGCCGCAGGAAGGGGTCGTCATCTGCGGCGCGACGGGGCACGAGTACATGGGCGGCTATCGTGCGATGCGCCAGATGGCCGTCCGGCTGGCGCAGGCCGGCTGGCCCGCCCTCCGGTTCGACTTTTTCGGGACCGGTGATTCTGCCGGCAATGCGTCTGCAGCCACGCTGGATCGCTGGGTGTACGACATCGCAGCGGCCGAGGCGGATCTGCGCGCTCGCACGGGGCGATCGACGATCTCCTTTCTCGGACTCCGCCTCGGTGCGTCGCTCGCACTGCAGCATCTGCAGAGCGAGGAGAGCCAGGAGTGCCCCGCTCTGGTGCTGTGGGATCCGGTTATCGACGGCCGCGAGTATCTGGCCGACCTGTCGGCAGCTCACCGCAGCCGGTTCGGCGGAGGCGAGAGCGAAGAGATTCTGGGCACTCCGTTCCCCGCCCCGCTGCGGGCGGCAGTGGCGGGGATCGACCTCCTGCAGGCTGGCCGGCCGCGGGCCAGGCGCGTCTTGATCGTCGAGACCGGCGGGCACACGCCGCGCGCCGGGGACCTCGAAGCGCACCTCCGGCGGGCCGGCGCCCAGGTGTCGCGACGGTCGCTGGCCGGCGCTGCGGTGTGGCGCGAGCCCAACAAGGCTGCCGTGCCGCAGTCGGTGATTCAGTCGGTGGTCGCCTGGATGAAAGGGCAGTGATTATGACGTCGGTGGCTGCGCGCCTCGTGAGGCGCGTCCGATACGGCAAGCCGATCGTGGTCGTGTCAGGACTGCCACGCTCCGGCACGTCGATGACCATGAAGATGCTCGAAGCCGGCGGCGTAGCCGTGCTGACCGACGGCGTTCGGACGGCCGACGTAAGCAACCCGAAGGGCTACTATGAGTTCGAACCGGTCAAGGAGCTCGACAAGGGCTCCGACGCGCCGTGGCTGGCCGACGCACGCGGCAAGGCCGTGAAGATCATCTCGTTTCTGCTCACCTGGCTGCCCGAAACGTACGACTATCAGGTGATCTTCCTGCGACGGAACCTCGACGAGGCGCTGGCGTCGCAGGACGAAATGCTTCGGCGCCGGAACGAGGCGCCTGGTGCGAGCGACACGGCGCAGATGCGGCGGGCCTACGAGCAGCACCTCGACAAGGTCACGCGGTTCCTGGCCAACCGATCGTGCTTCTCCACGCTGCCGCTGGACTATCGGGACGTCGTGACCGGTCCGCGGGCCGCTGCGGAGCGAATCACCGCGTTCCTCGGGATGCCGCTCGACGTCGACCGAATGGCGTCAGTGGCCGATCCTTCGCTGTACCGCAATCGACGCGAAAGGGAGCGGTAAGTGCGCAAATCACTCCTGGTGGCGGCGACCCTGGCCGCGATGCTCGCCGCGGCCGCCCCTGCCGAGGCCTATATCGGCCCGGGCGCGGGCTTCGCCCTGCTGTCGTCGTTTCTCGTGGTCTTCACGACGGTTCTGATTGCGATTCTCTCGCTGCTGCTCTGGCCGTTCCGCGCGCTGCTGCGTGTCCTGCGCGGAAAGACGACACCGCGTGCCCGCATCAACCGATTGATCGTCGTCGGGCTCGACGGCCAGGATCCGAAGCTCACGGATCGATTCATGCGGGAGGGGCGGCTCCCGAACTTCGAACGGCTGGCAGCCATGGGGTGCTATCGCCGGCTGAAGACGACGTTCCCGTCGCTGTCGCCAGTGGCCTGGTCGTCGTTCAGCACCGGCACGCACCCGGCGCGGCACAACATCTTCGACTTCCTCGACCGCGATCGCCAGACATACCTGCCCATGCTGTCGTCCACGCGCGTGGGCAAGGTGGAGCGTTTTCTCAAGATCGGTCGCTACCGCCTGCCGCTGCAGAAGCCGGAGCTGCGGCTGCTGCGCCGATCGAAACCCTTCTGGACGATCCTGGGGGAGCACCGGATCTGGAGCACCATCCTGCGCGTGCCGATCACGTTTCCTCCAGACAACTTCTACGGTGCCGAGCTGAGCGCGATGTGCGTTCCCGATCTGCTCGGCAGCCAGGGGACGTTCCTGCTGTTCACCACGCGCCCGGCCGGCGTCCGCTTCAAGGAAGGCGGGCTGCGTGTCCCGGTCACCGTGATCGACGGGCGCATCGACGCCGCGATCCAGGGGCCCGAGAACACGTTTCTCGAAGGGGGGCCGCCGCTCGAGGTGCCCATGCGCCTGTCGCTCGATCGCGAGCAGCGGGTCGTTCGCGGCGACGTCGGAGGGGCGCCGGTCCGTCTCGAGCCGGGCCGTCTCAGCGGCTGGGTCACGCTGACCTTCCACGCGATGCCGGGCGTCCACGTGTCGGGATTGACGCGGCTGCTCGTGACGGAAATGGACGAGCACTTCTCCCTGTACATGTCGCCGATCTCGATCGATCCGGAGAAGCCGGCGATGCCGATCGCGCATCCGTCGTACTACGCGACGTATCTCGCCAAGCGGATCGGATCGTTCGCGACGCTCGGGCTGGCCGAGGACACGTGGGCGCTCAACGAAGGCGTCACCGACGACGGCACGTTTCTGCAGCAGACGTACGATATCGATCGCGAGCGCGAGGCGATGTTCTTCACGGCGCTCGACCGGCTGACGCGCGGCAGTCTGGTCTGCGTGTTCGACGCCACCGATCGCATCCAGCACATGTTCTGGAGGTACCTCGAGGCGGGCCATCCGGCCGCGCGCGGCCGGGAGGATGCCGAGCACCGCGACGCGATCCTGAAGCTGTATCAGCACAACGACCAGCTCGTCGGTCGCGTCATGGACCGGCTGCACGAGGGGGATGTGCTGATGGTGATCTCCGACCATGGCTTCAGTTCGTTTCGGCGCGGCGTCAATCTCAATAGCTGGCTGCGCGACCAGGGTTACCTCACGCTGAAAGCCGGCGCCGACGGCAGCAGCGAGTGGCTGCGCGACGTGGACTGGTCGGCCACGAAAGCCTATTGCCTCGGCTTGTCCGGGATGTATCTGAACCTGCGGGGCCGCGAGCGGCTCGGCGTCGTGGCCCCCGGCGCGGAGGCCGATGCCCTCAAGGCCGAAATCATCGCGAAGTTGAACGGGCTGTACGACGACGAGTCGCGCGACGTCGGCGTACGGGAAGTATTCGACACGGCTCGCCTCTACGACGGACCGTACCGGGAAAACGCCCCCGACTTCATCATCGGCTACAACGCCGGATATCGCACGTCGTGGGATTGCGCGAGCGGCGTCGTCGCGGGGCCGGTGTTCGAAGACAACGTCAAGGCGTGGAGCGGGGACCATTGCATCGATCCCCGTCTGGTGCCCGGCGTCTTCTTCTGCAATCGGGCGATTGAAGAAGAGGAGCCGTCGCTGGTCGACATCGCGCCGACCGCGCTGCGCTTGTTCGGCGTCGAGCCGCCCAGCCACATGGACGGCCGGCCGCTTACGGGGCTGGCATGAGGCGGGTGGTCCGATGGCTGGCGCTCGCGGCGATTCTCGTGGGGGCGGTCGCCTGCCGCGGGCATCATTTGGTCGGACGCCGAGTCATCGTGCTCGGATTCGACGGCCTCGACTACGGCGTCACGCGCGACCTGATGGCGCGCGGGAAGCTGCCGAACTTCTCGCGCCTCGCCGAGAGCGGGGGCTTTGCGCCGCTCGGGTCGTCCATTCCCCCGCAGAGCCCGGTGGCATGGTCGACGTTCATGACCGGCCTCGACCCGGGCCGCCACGGCATCTTCGACTTCGTGCACCGCGACCCGAAGACGATGCTGCCGTATCTGTCGACCAGCCGCACGGAGGCGCCCGGCCGGAATCTCAAGCTGGGCAAATGGCAGTTTCCCCTCGCGTCGGGCAAAGTGGAGCTGCTGCGCGCCGGACGGCCGTTCTGGGACGTGCTCGAGGCCCACGGCATCGAGACGACGATTGTTCGAATGCCGGCGAATTTTCCGCCGTCGGGCTCCGCGACGCGCGAGCTGAGCGGCATGGGCACGCCGGACATCCTGGGTACGTACGGGACGTTTTCCTACTACACGTCGGCGCCCGACGCGGCGACCGACCGATCGTTGTCGGGAGGGGTGGTATACGCGGTCGATGCGTCCGACGGAGTGGTCCGCAGCGCCATCGAAGGCCCCGACAACCCGTTTCTAGTGCAGCCCGAAAAGGCCACGGCCTCGTTCGCCGTCTACGTCAGCGCCGACCGCCAGTACGGCAAGCTGGTCGTCGGCGATCAAGAGCGCCTGCTGAAGGTGGGGGCCTGGAGCGACTGGGTGCCCATCGAGTTCGACCTCATTGCCACCCAGCACGTGCATGCGGAGTGCCGCTTCTTTCTGAAGCGCCTCGATCCGTACTTCGAGCTGTACGTGAGCCCGGCGAACCTCGATCCGGAGTCGCCGGCCCTCCCGATCTCGTCTCCGTCCGGGTATGCGGGCGAACTGGCCGACGCCACGGGCCGGTTCTACACGCAGGGCATGCCCGAGGACACGCAGGGCCTGAAGAGCGGGAGGCTGACGCCCGCTGAGTTTCTCGAGCAGGCGGCGATTACCGCCGACGAGAACCGCCGTCAGTATGAATATACGCTGGACACGTTCCACGACGGGTTTCTGTTCTACTATTTCGGCCACGTGGATCAGGTGTCGCACATGATGTGGCGCGCCCGCGATCCGGAGCATCCGGCCTACGATCCCGCAACCGATCGGCAATTCGCGCACGTGATCGACAACCTGTACATCGGCCTCGACGCCATCGTCGGCGAGACCCTGAAGCGGCTCGGAAGCAACGACGTGCTGGTGGTGATGTCGGATCATGGATTTTCGTCGTGGCGCCGATCGTTCAACTTGAACAGCTGGTTGAGAGACAACGGGTATCTCGTCGTCGATACGCCTTCGCCGACGGCAGCGACCGGTTCGTTCGAGGGCGTCGACTGGACCCGCACGCGCGCCTACGCGCTCGGTCTGAATGGCCTGTACGTGAACGTCAAGGGCCGCGAGGTGCACGGCGTCGTTCCGCGAGACGAGCGGGCCGACGTTGCCTCCGAGATTGCCGAGAAGCTGCTCCACACGATCGACCCGGCCTCGGGGCAGGCGGTCATCTCGCGGATGTTCCGCCGGGAGGATGTGTTCGACGTCAAAGGCGAAGAGGACGTGGCGCCGGACCTCATCGTGGGCTATGCGAAGGGTGTCAGGAGTTCGGACGAATCCGCGCTGGGCGGTCTGCCGGCCGACGTCATTGTCGACAATGACAGTGCATGGAGCGGCGATCACTGCATGGATCCGGCGGTGGTGCCCGGCATTCTGCTCAGCAGCCGTCCGCTGCGGAAAGCGGCTCCGGACCTCCAGTCGCTGGCCGCCGCGGTGCTGGCGGAGTTCGGTATCGACGATTTTCCAGAGCCGGACTAGTCGCCGGCCGGGAGGGGTGGGATGTTTGGCGCAGGGATCAAGCTCGACAAGGCGCTGATGGCGAAGGCGAAACGCTGCGCCGATCTGGCCGGCTATTCGTCGGTCGAGGAGTTTGTCACGCACATCATCGAGAAAGAGCTGGCCTCGTTCGAGAGCAGCGACAGCGAGGCGGAAATCAAGAAGAAGCTGAGAGGCCTCGGATACATCTCATAACCAGTCGTGACCTTTCTCAACGTGTTTCTCGGCCGGGCGTTCGACCTGCTCCTGGCTCCCTTCGGGCAGCTGCCTCCCGTCGTGGGCCTGACGGCGGTGTCGCTTCTCACGGCGGTCCCGATGCTGCTCGTGTTCCGAGCCGTCTCCGACCAGGCGCAGCTTGCGGCCGTGAAGCGGGCGATCGTGGGCGGATTGTTCGAGATCCGACTGTTCAACGACGACCTGCCGGCGATATTCCGCGCGCAGGGCGAGATTCTGCGCCAGAACGCCAGGTATCTCAGGCTCTCGCTCGTGCCGATGCTGTGGTTGATCGTTCCGCTCGTGCTGACCGTCGCTCAGCTGGAATATCACTTCGGCTACACAGGGCCGGCGCCTGGCGAGCCCGTGCTTTTGACGGCAACCCTTCGACATCGCATCGACATGGCCGTCGTCGACCCGTCGGACGGGGAGTCGGCCGCCGCGCCTCAGGCGCCCGCGCAGCTCGAGGCGCCAGGGGCCGTCCAGGTGCTCACACCTGCCGTCTGGTTCCCGGCCGCTGACGAAGTGCTCTGGCGGATCCAGGCGGACAGTCCCGGCGACTATCAGCTCCGCATCAGGGTGGGCGACGAAGTCGTCGCCAAGACCCTTCGTGTGGATCGGGGGATTGGCCGCCGGTCTCCCGCGCGGCTGGCGCCGTCGTTCACGAACGAGGTGCTCTTTCCGGCCGAAGCGCCACTGCCTGCTGGCTCGGCCCTGACGCGCGTGAGCGTCGCCTACGACTCGAGGGCGATCAGGATGCTGGGATGGAACGTTCCGTGGATGGTCGCCTATTTCGGGCTGACCATTCTCATTGCCGTGCTGTTGCGGAAGCCGCTGGGTGTGACGATGTAGGCGCTGCGAATTCGGGGGCGGGAGGGAACGACGGGCGCCCGCGCGGTGACGCGCTGGCGCCCGTTCTGTCTGTGTGGCTAGAGCGTTTTTCATAACGCTGTAGAGACCCGATACCCGCAGTGCCGGATGAAATTGCGGCATTCAGCCGACGTGAAGAGGCCCAGCGCGAAGGCGATCAGTTCGCAGACATGGTCAAAGGTCCGGGGCCGTGCCGCGCGGATGAACGCTTTCAGTTTCGCAAAGGCCAGTTCGATCGGATTGAAATCGGGGCTGTAGGGCGGCAGGAAACGGAGCTGGGCGCCGACGGCTTCGATCGCCCCGCGCACGGCGGGTTGTTTGTGGACAGCGAGGTTATCGAGGACCACGACATCGCCCGGGCGCAACGTCGGAACTAAGATTTGCTCGACGTACGCGAGGAACGTGGGATTGTCGATCGGGCCGTCGAAGACGGCCGGCGCGGAGAGTCCGCCCAGGCGTAACGCCACGACGACCGTATGGGTCTCCCAGTGCCCGAACGGGGCGTGATCCCGCAGGCGCGTGCCGCACAGGCTCCGGCCGTAGCGCCGCAGCAGATCGGTCGTCACGCCGCATTCATCGAGGAAGACGTACTGCCGCATATCGCGGAGCGGTTGCCACGTCCGCCACTGTCGGCGCGCCGCGACGACATCAGGCCGACGTTGTTCGTCGGCGTACACCGTTTTTTTTGACGGTGAATCCCAGGCGATCGATCGTCCGCCACAACGTGCTCAGGGCCGCGGTCGTTGGGATGGCGTCGCGCAACTCGGTCAACGTGGCCTCGGGCCGCGCCAGGATGAGCGCCACCAACCGCTGCTCTTCGCGGGCCGTGAGGACCCGTCGCCGAAACTTCACTTGCTTCCGGGGCGCGAGCGATCCCGTCTCGCGTCGGCGTTGAATCAGTCGATGTACCCAGGCTCGACTGACGTCATATTGCGCGGCGACCGCATCGGCGTCCTCGCTCGCATCCCACGCCTTCGCCACCCGTTTCCGCAGGTCCATTGAATACGGGGCCATGGCACCTCCGGCGACAGAGGTACCACGGCAGCCGTACCTGCGTTCAAGGAGAAAACGCTCTAGCTCTTCTTGCGGCGCCGCGAGGCGCTCAGCAGGCCGAAGGCCCCGAACACCATGAGCGACAGGGTGCCGGGCTCCGGAACGAGGCGAATGTTATCGATGGCGAACGCCGCGGTGGAACCGATCTCAGCCTGAGACGAGACGACGATGGAGTCGAACCACTTGGTGGGATCGGTTTCTACGACGCCAATGAACTTGGGCTCTCCGCCAGTGCTGAACGTGAATGTCTGGTGGAGAGTTTCGACGCCGTCAGTGAAGGCGCTGACCACAAACGTGGTCGCCGAAGGGCCGAGCGTGAAGAGGTCAAATCCGAAGGCTGAAAGCGTTTCGCCAGGCGCTGGGCCAAATGTGATGTCAGGGGCCGGAACAGTCCCACCGTTGGTGGCCGCAACGCTCCCGAAACTCGCCGGCAACCCGGTTGTGAAGGGGTGCAACCCCCCCGAGATGGTCAACCCGAGCGCCGAGTAATAGTCGGTGATTTCGGCGTGAGAGCCCGCCAGGTCCTCGAAGTTGATCAGGACCGCGTCGGGGCCACTGATCGCCAGGGGATTTGTCGTCATCATCGGCGTCGCGTCCGCCTTGTGGGCGCTTCCGGCCAGCATGACGAGGCCGACGAAAATGACAGCCACTGCCTTCATGCGCATGAATCCTCCGCGGAGCGAAATCGAGGCGTGGGTGGACACACGAACGCGGCCCGCCAAAGCAAGAAAGGTGCCGCGATGATACCTATTACTTTGCGGCGCGTTTCTGCCGACAGGCGCGCAAAGTGGCTGCGACAGGTCATCGGCGAGCAGACCTAAGGCTGCCTGTCATGCGCCTTGTGCGGCCCTCGCTGAACCGCAGGATGCGCGATCGCCTCGAGTTGCTGCTCGAGAGCGGCTATCACGTTCGGCCACGCGTAGAGCTGAATGGCCTGCGCAGCGTTCGTGGCGAGACGATTCCGAAGGGCTTCGTCACTCCCGAGCGTCTTGATGGCGAGCGCCAGCCCCGCGGCGTCCTTTGGCTCGACCAGCCAGCCCGAATGTCCGTGCGCGATCAGGTCCGGAACGCCCCCAACCCGGGTCGCGACGACCGGGACGCCGAGCGCCATCGCTTCCATGACCACGTTGGGCTGCCCTTCCTGCAACGACGGCAGCACGAGCAGCTTCGCGCCGCCGATGAAGTCGTTCACCCGCCGGTGGGCGACTGCACCAACAAAGGTGATGTTCGACTGGTTCGCCGCGGCTTTTTCCAGCAGACGCCGTTCCGGCCCGTCTCCCACCACCACGAGACGCTCGGACGGACACTCGCGCATCGCCTCGACGAGGGTCATGACGTTCTTCCATGCCGCGAGCCGGCCCACATACACGACGTCGGTGCCCCGACCCGGCCGAGGGTGTCCCGGCTCGATCCCGTTCGGCAGCACGAACAGCTTGGCCCGCAACGCCTCGGCACTCGGTTGCCCCTCCCTCCGCGCGAACACCCGGACGAGCTCGTCACCGAGCGCCTGCGACTGGACGGCGAGCCGATCGGCCTGCCGGAAGACGAACGGGCTCAGCCATCGGGTTTGCCGGTACCGATCCACCTGATATTCCATGTCGCTGCGAATCGAAACGATGACCGGAATGCCGAACAGCCGCCTGGCGAGCACGCCGATGAGGCCGTCGATGGCGGTCTGATACGCCACGAGGGCGTCGAACCGCGGCCGGGCCCGGCCAATCAGCATCAGCGTCTGGACGATGTCGGCCGGAAACCGGACACCGCGCAGGACAATCCGGCATCTCTTGACGACGGCGCAACCGGGGAGGCCGTCGAGAGCTGGAGGGACCGCGGCGGTCCTGGTGAAGACCGTGACGCGGTGACGCGAGGCGAGGAGCCGCGCGACGTGCATCGCCTGGAATTCCGCGCCGCCAATGCGTTCGGGCGGGAGTCCCGACACGAGGATCCCCACGTTCATCGCCGCTCGCCTCGCAATCGCGCCGTCCGTTCCGCCAGAACCTCGTCGTACAGCGCGATCGTCCCCGTGAGCGAGCGCTTGATGTCGAAGGCGGCGCGGGCGCGGCCTTGGCCGCGCACGCCGAGCGCCCGCGCGGCACACGGGTCGGCGAGCAGGTCGCACAGCGCGTCGGCCAGGGCCTCCGCATTCCCCGGCGGTACGAGAAGGCCGTACCGGCCGTCGACGACGACGTCCAGATTTCCCGGTACGGCTGTGGCGACGACCGGCTTGGCGGCGGCCATCGCCTCGACGAGCGACAGCGGGATGCCTTCGGAAAACGATGGCAGCACGAAGACGTCCGAGGCGGCCAGGATGGCAGGGATGTCGCTGCGCTCGCCCAGCACGCGCACGCGGTCGGCGACCCCGAGGGCCCTGGCGTGCGCTTCGAGCGCGGACCGTTCAGGACCGTCGCCCACGAGCACCAGTGTGGCGTCAGGGAATCGGCGGGCCGCGACGACGATGGCGTCCACCAGGAATCGCTGTCCCTTTCCAGGAATCAGTCTTCCAACGCACGTGACGACTCGTCGTCCCGCCAGATCGAGCTCCTGGCGCACGCGATCCCCATCGGCGGGAGTGGCACATGCCTCCGTGTCGACGCCATTGAGCATCAGAACGGTCTTTCGCGGGTCCATCCCGACTTCGCGACACAAGACGTCTCGCACGGGCGCCGAAACCGCGATGGTCCGATCGGTCAGGCGTGACAGCAACCGATAGAGGACCCGCCGGACGCGGTTGCGAGGATCAAACCGGCCGCGGCCGGTGGGCAGGATCCCGAGCCCGTGGTACGTGCCGAGCACCGGAGTGTCCGTCAGTCGGCCGGCGATCGCCGCCCAGATGATGCTGTCGGGGAGGTGGGCGTGGACGATGTCCGCGCGCTCGGATTGGAGGACCGCCCTCAATCCCCTCAGCAGCCTGACGGCGAACACCAGAAATGCCGGACCGTCGAGCACGCTCCGTCGCCGAAGGTCGAGGCAATGGACCCGGATCCCGTCGGCCTCGAGACGGTCGGCAAGGGGCCCTCTTCGCAGGCAGCAGACCACGGGGCGGTACGAGCTGTCTCGCATGCCCGCAGCGAGCCGGTAGACGAGGGCCTCGGCGCCGCCGTATTCGAGACTTTCGATGAACTGGCAAACCACCCGCCGCCTAGGTGCGGCGGTTGAGTTGGGCACGACGCCAGTCTCTCACATGCGCGGAACGCCCGGCTTCGGCCGGTGTCCTGGGGCCGGTAGGAAACGATGGAGAGGTGGGGTAAGATAGTGGTTCTGTCGGGGCGTGGCTCAGCCTGGTAGAGCACTCGGTTCGGGACCGAGGGGTCGGAGGTTCAAATCCTCTCGCCCCGACCAATTTCAGAATCTCTCGAGGCCAGATTTCCTAGGAAATCTGGCCTCTTGCTTTTTCGACCGGCAATTTTTTCGTTCAGTTGACCGGTCACTCGGTTTCCGAACGAGTTACCGGCGCTTCAAATCCGCCGTTTCGTCATTCCCGCACTGACAAATGTTCGAGATTCGCCCTTGGTGGCGACACGGACCGTCGACCGTGTCCAAGATCGGGACAAGGAGAGCCCGCCGGATCGCTACCCTTACGCTACCCGATGGTGCCCGCGGAACACCGGCTGAACAACTGGCGCGAACTCGTAACTGTTGATTCTGTCGCCGTGACGATGCATCGTCATCGGAGTCGATGGTTCCGACCCACAGCTTGGATCAGACGTCCTCGCCGGAGGCGAAAATCGCGCTGTTTCGCTCGCTCTTTCGCGGGCGTGAAGATGTGTATCCGCGGCGATTCGAGAGCCGGAAGACGGGGAAGTCAGGGTATGCGCCCGCCTGCGCGAACGAATGGGTGCGAGGCATCTGCGAAAAGCCGCGCATCAAGTGCGCCGAGTGTCCGAATCGTCGCTTCCTCCCCGTGACCGACGACGTGATTCGGTGGCACCTGTCCGGCTGTGACGACGCCGGAGAGCGCTTCGTAGCCGGCGTGTATCCGATGCTCCTGGATGAGACGTGCTTCCTCTTGGCTGTCGATTTCGACAAGGGCGGTTGGCTGGAGGATTCAACGGCCTTCATCGAGACCTGCCGTCGGATGGTTGCCCCCGCCGTGCTCGAGCGGTCACGCTCTGGCCGCGGCGGTCACGTCTGGCTATTGTTCGAAGAGGCCGTGCCTGCGGCGCTCGCACGAAAGGTCGGCTCCTACATCCTGACGGAGACGATGGAGCGACGGCCGGACCTCGGCTTCGACTCGTACGACCGATTCTTCCCGAATCAGGACACGTTGCCCCACGGAGGATTCGGCAATCTGATCGCGCTGCCGTTGCAGAAACACCCCCGCGGCGACGGCAACAGCGTCTTTCTTGACGAGCAGGGCGTACCGCATCGCGATCAATGGGCATTTCTCTCAACCGTACAGCGCATCGGGCGCGCGCATCTGGAAGGGATCGCGCGCGACGCAGATCGACGTGGACGCGTTCTTGGCGTGCGCCTTCCGCCCGCGGAGGATGACGAACCCACACCATGGGCCGCGCCGCCCTCGCGTCGCCGGACCGAGCCACCGATAGGCGATGCGTCTCTCTACTTACGCCAAGCCGCGGATCATCGGATGTGCTGAAGAACATTCACAACACATCAGCTTGCCGCGCGGATGCCTCGAGGACGTCCGTGACGTATTGATTGACTTGAACATTCGACCGGTCATCCGCGACGAGCGTTTCAGTGGACACCCGCTTCAGGCCACCTTTCAAGGCGAGCTCCGACCAGAGCAGATGCGCGCGGCCGACGCGATGCTGAAGCACGAGACTGGTGTCTTGGCCGCCACGACGGCGTTCGGCAAGACAGTCGTCGCTGCCTGGCTGATCGCCTTGCGCGGCGTCAACACGCTCGTCCTCGTGCATCGGCGGCAACTCCTGGACCAGTGGGTCGAACGCCTGGCCGAGTTCCTCGACCTTCCCGAAAAGTCGATCGGCCGCATTGGCGGCGGTCGAAAGAAGCCGACCGGGGTGGTCGACGTGGCCGTCATTCAGAGCCTGGTCCGCAAAGACGTCGTGAACGATTGCGTCGCCGATTACGGCCAGGTGATCGTCGATGAATGCCACCACCTCTCGGCGCGAAGCTTTGAACAAGTCGTCCGTCGGGCGAAGGCGCGATTCGTCTTGGGCCTTTCCGCAACGGTCACGCGGAAGGATGGACATCATCCGATCATCTTCATGCAGTGCGGGCCTGTCCGACATCGTGTGGATGCGAGAGCGCAGGCTGCGGCGAGACCTTTCGAACACACGGTCGTTGTCCGCCCAGCAGGATTTCAGTCAGCCAGGGACACAGCCGCGGACAAACGAGCCGAATTTCAAGCGCTCTATCAGCAGTTAGTGGACGACGAGACGCGGGATCGAGCGATCTGCGAGGAGATCGTGCAGGCGGTACGGGATGGTCGATCGCCACTCGTGTTGACTGAGCGGAACGACCATCTTGATCGATTCGAGAACGAACTCTCCACGAGGGTCCCGAACGTCGTGGTCCTGCGAGGCGGAATGGGGAAGAAGCAGCGGCAAGCAGAGGCCGAGCGGCTGGCAGCCATTCCACCGGAAGAAGGTCGCGTCATCCTGGCGACTGGCAAATACATTGGAGAGGGATTCGACGATCCGCGATTGGACACGCTGTTTCTGACGCTTCCGGTGTCGTGGCGCGGGACCATCGCGCAGTACGTCGGCCGGCTACATCGCCTCTACGACGGTAAGCGTGAGGTACGGGTCTACGACTACGCTGACCTCAATGTGCCGATGCTGGCGCGAATGTTCGATCGCCGGTGCCGCGGCTACGAAGCCGTCGGTTACACAATTATACTCCCCGCGAGCGCCATTCCGGGCTGGCCGGCAGACGTGACGCTGCCCGCCGATCCACTCTGGAAACGTGACTACGCTGCCAGCGTTCGGCGACTTGTTCGCGACGGCGTCGATGCGCCCCTCGCGACCCTGTTCGTGACAGCCGCTCATCCGATTCCTCCAGAAGCCGAAGGCGCGAAACGCGCGCGAAGTGCGTCCGAGGCGTTTCTCTATCGCCGTCTGGAAACGTTGCCGGAGACACGAGGGCGATTCCAGCTGAATGCCGATCTACCGATCCCGTTTGATGGTTTCGGCAGGATGGAAATCGATCTCCTCTGCGCTGATTCGCGAATCACCGTTGAGATCGATGGTGGTCAGCATCTCGCGGATCCGGTCGCATACCGGCGTGACCGACGCAAGGATCAGCTGTTGCAAGAGAACGGGTATCTCGTGCTGCGTTATCTCGCCGATGACCTGGCCAAGGAACTGGACTCAGTGCTCGACGGAATTCTGCGATCGTTGAGTTCGCGCAGAGCGGCGGTGGTCTCGACGCATACCCTCAACATCGTGCGCGGAAGTCGTCCGTGAGGAGCAGCCGATGGAGCCGCGATCCTCGGATCAGGCCTCGATCACCGTTCCGCTGGTGGCTCTGGTCGTCTGATGCGGATCTTCTGTTCGGTCGCGACCACGAGGCATCCAGTCCACTCTTCCACCCTCTCCGTCTGGAACACCGTCAATACGCGCTCGAACAACGCGTGACGACCGGGTCGCGAAAGGCGCACAAGAAGGAGACCGGCGTGAGTGCCGGGCGTATACCGGCGGACATCCGAAAAATCGAGATCTTGTGTGATCAGGAAGCGCCGAGCGGCTTGCGCCGCGCTCCACACGTCAGGGTCGGCTCGACCGGTCAGCTGCTCTCCGCGAACGGTATCAACGTCGTGAGTGAGTCCGGTCAGGACCGAGACTAGGCGGTCGGGCAGGTTTTCGTCGAGTTTGATCTTCACCGTTTGATCGGTATTTCGATCAGAGGCATGTCCTCCTGCGCCGAGCCAGCGGCGAAGGCGATGGCCGCCCGGACGTCCTCCTCAGACAACGTCGGAAAATCGGCGAGGATTTCGGTCGTCGTGGCGCCTTCGGCGAGGCTCGCGAGTACCGTCTTCAGCGTCACGCGCGTGCCTTTCAGGATTGGCTCGCCGCCCACAATCTGAGGATCTCGCACGATGCGGTCTTGGTAGTTCATGTTCCAGTCCATTTTACGCCACTGGCGGTGTCGAGGATGGGCGGCGGTGGCTGGCGAAGCCAGGCACCGCCCTCGGCTCGGTAGCTACCCAGTTGCTACCCGAGTCCAAGAAACCACCAAAACATTCGGAAATCGTCGACCCAACACTCGGTTCGGGACCGAGGGGTCGGAGGTTCAAATCCTCTCGCCCCGACCAGATTTCCCCTGTAAGTTCTCAGCGCTTCGGTAACTCTTCAGCCCTCGTTTTCGCGAGCAGTCGCTCGGTACGGAGTCTGGCCGTCCAGCGCGCCGTGCGGGCGATGGCAATTGTAGTAGCCCTCCCATTCGCGCAGCTTCTCGTTGAACAGGTGAATGTCGTCGCTGATGCCGTCCTGGTCGAGGAGCTGGTGGAACTCCTGGTCTTCAACGCGGTGTGACCGCTCCATCTTGCCATTGAGGCGCGGCGTGCGTGGCGAATGTACACCTGTCGAATAGCGAGCCGCTCGAGGTGCCAGTGCAACTCCGACTGGAACTCGGCGCCGTTGTCCGTTTGCACGACGTGCACGCGGAACCGTAGCCGACGGACGACTTCGTCGATGAACTGCGTGGCCGTGCGCTGATTGCAGGCGTCGTAGGTCGTCAGGACGCGGATCCGCGTGCAGTCGTCGATGGCGGTGAACTGATACAGGCGGCGCGTGCCCGGAATCCGCTCCAGGAACTTCACATGGAGCTGCAATCGGTGCCCGGGCTGTGGCTTCTCGGTCGCGCGGCCAGCGTGTAACGTGCGGCCGGTGCTTCTGATTCGTCGGGAGCCGAGGCATGCCGTGCCGCGTCAGGATGCGGTGGACGAGGACACCGCGATCGTGACCTGGTGGAAGCGAGACAAGTCCCCGGCAATGCGACCTGCTCCGAAGTGGTAGTGCTGCCGCAGGTAGAGGATCTTGCTGACCGCCTCACGCGCCGTCGCGCGCGGCGAGCCGTTCGCGCACGCTCACCCAGGCCGATGTCCCCGTGCTCGGCGCGCCTCCGTTTCCATTTGTAGAACGGCTTGCGTGAGATCCCGAACCGCCGCACACGCGGGCGACGTTTCCATCGTCGGCGCCCCGCCCTAACACCCTCAGCCGCCAGAGGAGAGCCGAATGTGTCGCCTTTGTCCTGAGAATTCACACACGCGACGTTCAGGGTCTCCGCGCCGATCACTCCAGGCCCAATGCACGCGCGACGTTGATGCGCCCGCGCCCGTACCACGGGTCGGCTCCGGGCTTGCCGCGATCGTCAGCGGTCTGCAGGATCCTGTTCTTCACCTGGGGCGACAAGTTGTGACCGAGCCTGTCAACCAGCAGTGCAGCCAGGCCCGATACGTGCGGCGCGGCGAAGCTGGTTCCAATCCCGCCGGCCGCCTCGACACCGTTCGCGGAGCAGAAGCCCGGCACGACCACCCCGCCGACGATCTCGCGATCGGTGTGCGCGCACGCCCCGAAGACCACACCGAAGCCGATGGTGTTACCTGACGCGTCGAACGACAGATTCCCTCCCGGCGCCGCGACGTCGATCGGCGAACCGAAGTTCGAATAGAACGAAACCGCGTCGATGTTGGCGAATGGGCCAAGCAACTGGGGACCGGAGTTCGTTGGCCCCGTCGCCGAGACGCAGATCACGCCGGGCGTATCACACGCGAAGGCGTACAGGTTCTGGTCCTTGTCGAGATCAATCGCATCGTTGCCCGCGGCGACCACGACCGCTGACACGCCCTTTTGCAGCGCGTATTCAACGTACACGTGAAACCACTTGGCCCAGGTTCCTGGCGTGAGGTGGGCGCCGCGCGGGAGCAGACTCTGCAGGCCGAGGCTCACGTTGATGACGTCGGCGCCATTGTCGGAGGCGAATCGCATGCCGCGGAACCACGATGAAAGCGGACACGACGAGATACTCAATACCTTGATCCCCATGAGCGTCGAGCGCGATGTGACGCCGGCGACGAAGACGGCGTCGCTTGCCGCGACCGACGCGACAAAGGTGCCATGGCCAAGAAGGTCGGTCCACGACGGATACCCTGGGAACTCGTGCGAGATGATCCCTCCATCGGAGGTGCACATGGCGGTCGAACGTGTCGGATCGATGAGACTCGCGACGTCGGCATGCGTCGGGTCGAGACCGGAATCAACGATTGCGATCCGTACGCCGGGACTTCCGAGTTGACCGGCCTGCCAGGCTTTGTCGGCTCCGATGACGCGCATGTTCCATTGAAGCGGATAGCCCGCGGCCTGAGTCGGATCGGCGGCTGATGATGGAGCAAGTGCGGGCGGGCCTGAGATCAGCGGCCGATCCATGGCTCGCGGCGGATCCAGTAGCACATCGGGCATCAGGTCGTTCACGTCGCGCCAAGAGGCCACCACGCCCGCCCCCTCTGGAGTGATGTTGCCGAGAATCGCGACCCCGACTTCGGGAGCCACGTCGACGAGCGTTCCCGCCAGCATCGACAGCCGCGCGTTCAAATCCGACGGCAGGTGTTTGCCTTTGAATTCGACGAGGTATTGATTAATCGGAGAGGTTTCCCAGCCGTGGACTACTGCCGGCGTGAGTGGTCCTCCGAGCAGCGCAAGAACGACCAGCGGCCCGACCGAGGCGGCGGTTAACGCGTAGTTTCGCACGGAGACACCTCCAGTTTGAGGACACCAACTCTATCAGACCTGATACTTGATCCGGTGATGAAGGTCCTCGCGCCTCGCCCGCTGAAGCGTACCGGGAATCTCGGAGAGCAAGTTATGTGAGTCAGGCGACGGCAGCTTGCTCATAGTACCGTGCTTCGGTACTCGGCCGGTGGCATGTAGCCGATGGGCTCGAGCAGCCGTCGGTGATTGAACCAATCCACCCACGTGAGGGTCGCGAATTCCACCGCCGTCGAGCGTGCGCCACGGTCCCTTTCCGACGGATCACTTCCGCTTTGAAAAGCCCGATGACCGATTCGGCGAGGGCGTTGTCGTAGCTGTCGCCGCGACTGCCGACCGACGGCTCAATGCCGGCGTCGGCCAACCGCTCGGTATACCGCATCGACAGATATTGGCTCCCGCGATCGCTGTGATGCACGAGGTCGCCGACCGTATCGTCGCAGCGGGCGTAAATCGCCTGCTCCAGGGCATCGAGCACGAAATCGGTGCGGAGCGACGAGGAGACCCGCCAACCGACGATACGGCGTGCGAAGACGTCGATGACGAAGGCGACATAGACGAAGCCGGCCCACGTGGCGACGTACGTGAAATCGCTAACCCACAGTTGATTCGGTCGCGTGGCGACGAAGTGGCGATCCACCAGGTCGGCGGGGCGCACGGCCGCCGCCTCGGGCTGCGTCGTCGTGGTCCACGCCCGTCCCCGCACGACGCCGACCAGGCCCAGCTCGCGCATCAGGCGCCGGACGCGGCAGCGCGCTTCGCGCAGGCCTTCCCGACCCATTTGCTTCCAGACCTTCCGGGAGCCGTACGCCTGGTCGTGCTCGTGCCAGATGCGCTGAATGATCGCCTTCACGACCTCGTCCCGGATGGCCCGCGCTGATCGTTTCGTCGGGTCGAGCTGGCGGGCACGATGGCGGTAGTACGTCGACGGGGCGATCGGCACGACACGGCAGATCGACTCGACCCCATACGTCTCGCGGTGGTCGTTGATGAAGCCCACCACTACTTCCCGCGGCGGTCGAGCTCCGCCTGGGCAAAATACGCGGACGCTTTCTTGAGAATCTCGTTCGCGCGCTTCAGCTCGACGACTTCGCGCTGCAATCGTTTCAGCTCCGCGCGCTCGTCGGTGGTCAGGCCGGCGCGCTGGCCAGCGTCGCGTTCAGCCTGGCGCACCCACCGCCGGAGCGTCTCGGTGGTGCAGCCGGCCTTCGGCGCGATGGCGGCGATCGCCGCCCACTGGGAGCCGTGCTCGGCTGGTGTGCTCCTGCACCAGCCGCACGAACCGCTCGCGGACTTCAGGCGAATACTTGCGGCAATCGACTGGAGCCGCTGAAGGGCGACCGAGCCGGGCGGCACAGCATCAGAGTCAACGAGCAATACCGGGTGACCTTTCGCTGGGAGAACGGACATGCCTACGAAGTCCGCGTCGAGGACTATCACTAGAGATCCGGAGTGGCTCGGGCCCGCGATCCCGCCCGGCGAGATTCTCCTGGAGGAGTACCTGAAGCCGCTCGGCCTTGGTCAGCTCGAGGCGGCCAAACGGCTCGGCATCTCGCTCAATCGCCTCAATGAGATCGTGCTCGGAAAGCGGGGCATCACGGCGGACACGGCGCTGCGACTCGGCCGGTTGCTGAAGACGTCTCCGCAGCTATGGATGCGGCTGCAAGCCGACTGGGACTTGCACGAGGCTATGCAGCGGCAGGCGCGTCGGGCGTCGTAACGAGTTGCCGACACAGTTGCCACGATTCGATCGGTCAGCCAGAATCTCGCGTGAATCGGTATGAATGCACTCGGTTCGGGACCGACGGGTCGGAGGTTCAAATCCTCTCGCCCCGACCAATTCTGATCGCACCGCGCTTACCCCGCCCCTCGGGGCGTTAGCTTCGCGTGCTTTAGGCGCGCGGCGTCCGCTGCTCCCCAGCTCCCGCCACTCGCTTCACCCATCGTCGACTAACGGAACCAGTCCGTCGCGTCGTTGGCAAGGGGATCCGCAGGGCCGACCGGGCACTTGCCCGAAGCCGGCGGTCGGGAGCTGCCCGCGTGAATTACGCGGCCGCGTCCGCCTGGCCGTGAAGGACGACCGTCCATCCAGACTGACGGAGGCTGTGCGCGATTTCGGCGTGGCGGCGGAGCGCGGTGCCCGGCCGGTCGTACCGCTCCACGATCGCTGCGGCGACGTCCCAGTGCGGCACCACGCAGACGTCGAAGGCGGCGCGGCCGCTGGACCTGATCTCACAGGTGAGCGCGTTCAGTCCGCGCAGGAATACCCAACGCAGCACGGCGACGGAGGCGGGCCGGCGGTCGGCCGGCGTCTGTTCCCGGGTGGCAGTTCTCATGCGGTCCGATTGGCAACAAGAATGCCAAGTCGGCGATTGAACGAATCGGGGATTTTTCGGGCGGATCGTCACTTTCAGACGCCCGTCTGTGTCCACGTCACCGAAAAATCCCCGGGCCGACCGATTATTCCACCAGAAAAGCATCGCCCGGCGCGTCATTCTGCACGCGGCGTGCCTGCAGATCTGACTACTTCTGCGCGGTCGGCTCCGCGATGGCTATCTGACGGCCCCGTTTGACCGACTCTGGCGGCGCCGGCATCGTGACCTCGAGCACGCCATTCTTGAAGATGGCCTTCGCCTGGTCTGCGATCGCGCCCTCCGGGAGCGGGATCGACCGGTAGAAGCTCCCGTAGCTGCGTTCGGAGCGGTACAGACCTTCGCGCTCCTCTTCGTGCTCCCACTTGCGCTCGCCCTGAATGCTGATCGCGTCGTCGGTGATCTCGACCTTGACGTCGTCTTTCGAGAGGCCGGGCAGATCGGCCCGGATCACCAGTTCGTTGTGGCGATGGAACATCTCCATCTCCGGCAGCCAGAGATCGTCGTCCGATCGGGGGCGGAGGCGTCCGGCTCCGAGACGCGGCCCCAGCCAATCGCGGCCGAGTCCAAAGCTGTCGAAGAGACGATTCATCTCTGTGGTCAGCTGGTCCAGCCGCCGCGTCGGGGTGTGGCGTTGCGATTCGTCGCGCCGCGTCACCGTGGTCTCTTCACGGCGTGCGGCTTCCTGCTTGTCTGCCATGGGATCCTCCTGCAGGTACCCGAATGGACAGGCGGTCGCTCGCTGGATGCAGGCGATGCGCCAGTAGGTAGGACCGGGTCGCGCGCGATTTGGTTCGAGGGCAGCCGATGGTGTCCCGTCGCGTGACGTCAGCGGCGTGTCGAATGTCAATCGCCGTCGATGAACTCATCAAAAGCCTGTAACGGTTTTCGTTGAGCTTGACAGCACGACCATTCGCAGGCAGATTGGGCAGACCGACGAACAACCCGTTTATCCAGTCGCGCGAGACTCCGTTGAACCCCAGCCGGCCGGCCGTCCATTTCCCCATGCAGGATGTCGACTTGGATCTGAATCTTGCGGCCGAGTGCGACGTGAGCGTGCTCGTGACCGCCGAGCAAGGGAAGGCACGCCGCGACCTGGCTCGTTTCATCCACGACCATGGTCTTCGCTCCGGCGGGCCATTCGTCTTCGTCGAACACGGCGCGCCTGCTCACTCGGACGGCACGGCCCGAGACGATCGCCACGATTTCAGCGTCGAGCTGCGTCGCCGATTCGAAGAAGCGCGCGGCGGCACGCTCTTCATCGACGACGTGGCCGGCCTGAGCGCCGCGATGCAGGCCGAACTGTTCCTGCTGCTCGAGGACTGCAGCCTCTGGACTGGCGGCGGGCACGGCGAAGCCCGGGCCGGTGGCGTGCGGATTGTCACCGGCGCCAGTCGTCCCATGCACGCGGAGCTGGCAGACGGAGCCTTCAGTGAATCGCTGTTCTATCGGCTGAACCTGATTCACATCGACACGATCGGGTCGCGCGCATCGGACAAGCCGGTCGTTCTGGTGCGCGAGGTGATGTCGACGCCGGCGCAGGCCTGCCAGACGGAGACCGACCTCGCGCGCGTGGCGAGAGTCATGTGGGATCACGACTGCGGAATCGTGGCCATCGTCGATCCCGCGGGCGTGCTGGCCGGCGTCGTCACCGATCGCGATATCTGCATCGCCACCGCCACACGCCGGCTGCTGCCGGAGCGCATTGTCGCGGCCCAGGTGATGCGTGCGCCCGTGCAGACGTGCACCGCCGACGATGCGGTCGGCGACGCGCTGGCCGTCATGAAGAGATTCCAGGTGCGGCGACTTCCGGTCGTCGATACCGAGCGCCGCGTCCAGGGCGTGATCTCGTTGAACGACATCGTGCGGTCGTCGCAGCGGACGGGGGAGCCGTGCGCCGCCGAGATCGTCGCGGCGCTCTCGGCGATCGGCGCGCACCGTTCGACCGCCGCGTCCGTTCGCTGACCTGAAGCGTCGGCTCGACCGTTCCCTCCTCCGTGTCATCGGAACGTCGTTTGCACCGCAAACGACCATGGCCACGACCGTTTCGGACTTCCTGCTGGCCCGCTTGTCGGCCTGGGGTGTCAGTCGGATCTATGGGTACCCGGGCGACGGCATCAACGGCCTGCTCGGTGCGCTCGATCGCGCGAAGGACCGCATGCAGTTCGTCCAGGCGCGCCATGAAGAGATGGCGGCGTTCATGGCGTGCGCCCACGCCAAGTTCACGGGAGAGGTCGGCGTATGCCTGGCGACGTCCGGTCCCGGCGCGATTCACCTCCTGAACGGCCTCTACGATGCCAAGCTCGACCACCAACCCGTCGTCGCCGTTGTGGGGCAGCAGGCCAGAGCCGCGCTGGGCGGCGACTATCAGCAGGAAGTCGATCTCGTCGGGCTCTTCAAAGACGTGGCTCACGAATACGTGCACATGGCGTCGACGGCCGAGCAGATTCGCCACCTGGTCGATCGTGCCGTGCGCATCGCCAAGGTCGAGCGCACCGTCACCTGCATCGTCATTCCGAACGATGTCCAGGAACTGGACGCCGTCACTGAGCCGCCCCGCCGGCACGGCACCGTGCACTCGAGCGTCGGCGTCTGCCGTCCATACGTCATTCCGCAGGACGATGATCTCAGGCGGGCGGCGGATATCCTGAACGCGGGCCAACGGGTGGCGATGCTGGTGGGCGCGGGCGCGCTCAACGCGACCGACGAGGTGCTGGAGGTCGCGGATCACCTCGGCGCCGGCATTGCCAAGGCGCTGCTCGGCAAGGCCGCGGTGCCCGACGACTTGCCTTTCGTCACCGGCGCCATTGGCCTGCTGGGCACGAAGCCGAGCTGGGACTTGATGATGGAGTGCGACACGCTCCTCCTGGTGGGCACGAACTTTCCATACTCGGAGTTCCTGCCCGAGGAGGGGCAGGCCCGCGGCGTCCAGATCGACATCGACGGCCGGATGCTGGGGATCCGCTACCCGACGGAGCTCAACCTCGTCGGCGACGCCGCCGAGACGCTGCGCGTGCTCACGCCGTACCTCGAGCGCAAGACCGACCGCGCCTGGCGGGGTCGGATCGAACAGAACGTCGCCGCGTGGTGGAGCGTCCTCGAGGCCAGGGCGATGAATGCCGCCGAGCCGATCAATCCCCAGCGGGTGTTCTGGGAACTGTCGGCGCGCCTGCCCGAGCGTTGCATCCTCTCATCGGATTCCGGCTCGGCCGCCAACTGGTTCGCGCGCGACCTCAAGCTGCGCCGAGGCATGCGGGCGTCGCTCTCGGGCACGCTGGCCACGATGGGTCCGGGCGTGCCGTACGCAATCGCGGCGAAGTTCGCGTTTCCCGATCGCGTGGCGCTGGCGCTCGTCGGCGACGGAGCCATGCAGATGAACGGATTGAACGGCCTGATCACCATCGCGAAATACTGGCGCGAATGGCGGGATCCGCGGCTTGTCGTGTTGGTGCTGAACAACCGCGATCTGAACCAGGTGACATGGGAACAGCGCGTCCTGGCTGGCGACCCGCGGTTCGCGGGATCGCAGGGCATTCCGGACTTTCCATACGCGCGGTACGCCGAAGAGCTGGGACTCGTCGGCATTCGGGTGGACGATCCGGACCAGATCGGCCGTGCATGGGACCGAGCGCTGTCCGCGGACCGACCGGCCGTGTACGAGGCCGTCACGGATCCGAACGTGCCGCCGCTGCCGCCCCACATTAGTGTCGAGCAGGCGAAACACTTCGCATCCTCGGTCTGGGCCGGCGACGCCGACGCGCTCGGCTTCATCACGCAAACCATCAAGGAATCGGCGGAGAGTCTTCTGCCGCACAAGAAGAAGTAGCGGTGGGGGCCACAGCGCCATCGGCTCGCGAGCGGCCGCGCCGCGAGATCGACGCCGTCACCCTGGCGCGCGATCTGGCCCGCGGCGTCAAGGGCGAGGTGCGGTTCGACCGCGGCAGCCGGGCCCTGTACGCGACCGACGGATTGAACTACCGCCAGCCGCCGATTGGCATCGTCATTCCCCGTGACATCGATGATGTCGAGGCGGCCATGGCCGCCTGCCGCGCCCACGGCGCACCGGTGTTCGGGCGAGGCGGCGGCACGAGCCTGGCCGGCCAGTGCTGCAACGCCGCCGTGTGCTTCGATTTGTCGAAATACATGAATCGCGTCCTCGAGATCGATCCTGCGCGCCGGTATGGACGGGTCGAGCCCGGAACGATCCTGGACGACTTGCGAACGGCCGCGGCTCGCGTCGGGCTGACGTTTGGCCCCGATCCCGCCACCCACACGCACTGCACGCTCGGCGGCATGGTCGGAAACGATTCCTGCGGCGTGCACTCGGTGCTGGCACAGTTCTCGGGAACGGGAGCGCGTACGGCCGACAACATCGAGGCGCTCGAGATCCTCACCTATGACGGCGTTCGAATGCGGGTGGGCGCGACGAGCCCCGACGAGCTCGACCGCATTGTCCGGCAGGGAGGCCGCCGCGGCGAGATCTATACGAAGCTGAAGTCGTTGAGCGAGCGCTACGCCGGCGCGATTCGGGCCGGATTCCCCCGCATCCCGCGGCGCGTGTCCGGTTACAACCTTCCGTATCTGCTGCCGGAGGCCTGCTTCAACGTGGCCCGCGCGCTGGTCGGTACCGAGGGCACGTGCGTGATGGTCCTCGAAGTGGTGGCCAAGCTGATTCCGAACCCCCGCTCGCGGACGCTGCTCGTGCTCGGCTACCCCGACGTCTACCAGGCCGGCGACCACGTCGTCCAGATCATGGCGCATCACCCGATCGGGCTGGAGGGCTTCGACGATCGGCTCGTGGCCGACATGAAGACGGCCGGGATTCATGCGAAGCACCTCGGGATGCTGCCGGGCGGCGGCGGCTGGCTGCTGGTGGAGTTCGGCGGTGAGACCAAAGAGGACAGCGACGAGCGTGCCCGGACCCTGATGGCGGAGCTGGAGGCGCGCGCCAATCCGCCAACGATGAAACTGTTCGACGACCCGTCGCAGGAAGAGGAAATCTGGAAGATTCGCGAGTCGGGTCTTGGCGCGACGGCGCACGTGTCGCAACGCCACCCGACCTGGCCGGGGTGGGAGGACTCGGCGGTGCCGCCCGCGAAGCTCGGACAATACCTGCGCCGGCTTCGCAAGCTGCTCGACAAGCACGGGTACGGCTGCGATCTGTACGGCCACTTCGGGCAAGGGTGCGTCCACACACGGATCGACTTCGACCTCGAAACGGCGGAGGGCATCGGCCGGTACCGGGCCTTCGTGGAAGAGGCGGCAGAGCTCGTCGTGGCCCTCGGTGGGTCGCTCTCCGGAGAGCATGGAGACGGTCAAGCCCGGGCGGAGCTCCTGCCGAAGATGTTCGCGCCCGAGATCATCCAGGCGTTCAGGGAATTCAAGGCGATCTGGGATCCGGAGGGCCGCATGAATCCCGGCAAGGTCGTCGATCCGAGCCCGATCGACGAAAACCTCCGTCTGGGCACGGCCTACCGCCCGACCGCTGGTCGGACCCACTTCCAGTTCCCCAACGACAGCGGCAACTTCGCCAAAGCCACGCTGCGGTGCGTCGGTGTGGGGAAGTGCCGGCGCGTCGACGGCGGGACGATGTGTCCGAGCTTCATGGTGACGCGAGAGGAGATGCATTCCACGCGGGGGCGGGCACGGCTGTTGTTCGAGATGCTCGAAGGCAACCCGCTGGCGGACGGATGGCAGGACGAGCACGTCAAGGAGGCGCTCGATCTCTGCCTCGCGTGCAAGGGCTGCAAAGGCGAGTGTCCGGTGAACGTCGACATGGCCACCTACAAGGCCGAGTTCCTGTCGCACTACTACACACGGCACCGACGGCCGGTGTCGGCGTTTGCGTTCGGATTCATCCACTACTGGGCGCGCCTCGCGTCGACCATGCCCCGCGTCGCCAACACTCTCACGCACACGCCAGTGCTGCGGGAGGCGGCCAAGTTCGCCGTGGGCCTGCCGCAAGCGCGCCGCATTCCGGCATTCGCGCCGTACACCTTCACGCGCTGGTTCAGACACCGGCCCGCCCGCCCCCGCGGCGACAAGCCGCGTGTCATCCTCTGGCCGGACACGTTCAACAATCACTTTCATCCGGAAACGGCGGTGGCGGCGGTCAACGTCCTGGAACGTGCGGGGTTCGCCGTGGACGTGCCGCGGGTGCCGCTCTGTTGCGGCCGTCCGTTGTTCGACTACGGGTTGCTGCGGACGGCGAGAGCCTGGCTGGCTGACATCCTGACCGCGCTCGCGTCAGATATCGAGCGCGGCGTTCCGGTCGTCGGACTGGAGCCGAGCTGTACGGCCGTGTTCCGCGACGAGATGCGTGAGCTCCTGCCGGCCGACGAGAACGCGAAGCGCCTCGCCCGGCAGACGTTCACGCTGAGTGAATTTCTGAATGCCCACGACTTTCGCTATCCGAGGCTCGACCGCCAGGCCCTCGTGCACGCGCATTGCCATCACAAGGCCGTGATGACGTTCGACCCCGAGCTCGACGCGCTGACACGCATCGGTCTCGACGTGCGCGCACTCGACGCAGGCTGCTGCGGGATGGCCGGATCGTTCGGATTCGAACGCGATCACTACGACGTCTCGATGCGGGTGGGCGAGCGCGTGCTGCTGCCGGAAGTACGGCGAGCGCCGAAAGACACGATCATTGTCGCCGACGGATTCAGCTGTCGCACTCAGATACTCGACGCCACGGGCAGGCGCGCCCTGCACCTGGCCGAGGTTCTGGAGATGGCGGAACGGGAAGGTCCGCGGGGGCCCGCGGGCGACTACCCCGAACGGCAGTACGCCCCGGACCACTCCGCGGACGCCCGGCCGAGCGGCCGGGCGGTGCTGATTGCCGCGCTGGCCGGCGCGTCGGCGCTCGCGTGGCTCGCGACGACCCGCCGACGATAGCGCGGGCGGTCGCCAGGTTCAGCGGTCAGCCGCGCCGTTCTCCTGACCCGGGTTCTGCAGAGCGCGCCTCTTGGCCGTCACCCGCTGATTGAGCTCGGCGTCGGCCTTGATCGATCGCGAGATCCGGTTGAAGCGTTCCACTTCCATCCCGTTGCTCTTGATGGCGGCGGCCATCTTCTCGTTGGCCTGCTGCCGCAGTTCCTGCGTCTTTGCCGCGTCCTGCGTGCCCGCCAGGTCGCTCTGAAGCTTCGTGTTGATATCGACGACGGCGTTGAGGCTTTTCGCGAACTGTTCCAGTTCGGCGTCCGACACATCGGCAGACGCGACCGTCTGGCTCGCAGATGGCGCCTGCGCCTGCTGCTGCTGTTGGGCTGGCGGCGGCTGTTGTTGTTGGCCTTGCGGCGACGATCCTTGCGCGAAGGTCGACGTCGAAAGGGCGGCAGCGGCCGCTATGGCGAGTGCGAACGTGATGTGGCGATTCGACGCGCTCTCGATTCGAAACATGTCGGCACCTCCAGAAACGGCCCCGCCGTGCCGCCGAACGGCGCCCGGCCGGGCCGCTGACGAGCCCGAACCGACGCAAGCGGCGTGCCCGCATCGCGTTCGGCGCCGAGCGGGGACGCGTCGGCGGCCGCGCAGGTTTTTTGCAGGACTAGGGTCCCTGTGCAGGACCTCTTCCTTTCGACCTTCAGGATCTTTCTTTCCTGGTGGGGGGCGTTTCTGCTGGGAGCGCTCGACTCATCGCTGCTGTTCTTCCTCCCGTTTGGCAACGACATGCTGGTCGTCTTTCTATCGGCTCGCCGGGGCAACCTCTTCTGGCTGTACGCGCTCATGACGACGGCGGGATCGGTGGTCGGCGCGTGCTGACCTGCGGCGCGCTCGAGGTGAGCCCGGCGCAGTTCTTCCTCGTCTTCGGCAGTGCGCGTCTGGCGCGTTTCGGCGTGGCAGGATTCTTCGCGCGCCGGTACGGCGACGGGGTGCTGCACGTACTTCGCTCGGATCAATTTCGCCTGGCCGTGATGGCGTTCGTGATTCTCGCCATCACGGGCACCGTGGTTTCCGGCGTGCTGCTCTGGCGGCGCACGCGCCGGGCCTGAGTACGGCGACCCCGGTAACATGTGCGGATGGCCGACTCACCGTCCGGGGACGAAAGCGCCCGGCCTCCGCATCATCGGCCCGATGGGGGGTTCCAGAACCCCTGGCCGGGCGCGATGCCCCGACGCCTGGGCCCGTTCCTCCGGTGGCGGCTCGTCGATCGGCGCCGCCAGCGGATCGTGCCCAGCCCTCCGCTGAACTCCCTGCCGAGCAGCCGTCCTTCCATCGTCACGCCTCGCGCCGCGGCGGGATACCGATCCGTGACATGGGTGGGCCACTCGACCGTTCTCCTTCAGCTCGGTCCCCTCAACGTGCTGACTGATCCGGTCTGGAGCGATCGCGCGTCCCCGCTTCCCGGCATCGGACCGCGGAGGCTGATGGCGCCGGGACTGGCGTTCGACGCGTTGCCGCCCGTCGACGTCGTGCTCCTGTCGCACAATCACTACGATCATCTCGACAGGCGGACCGTCCGTCGCCTGGCCCGTCACAACCCGGCCGCGGTGTGGCTCTGCCCGGTGGGCGTCGGCAGGCTGCTGGCGAAGTTCGGGGTGACGTCCCGTGTCGAGGCCGACTGGTGGCAGCCGATCGGCGACACACGCTTCTCGGCCGCGTGCACGCCGGCCCGGCACTTCAGTTCGCGCGGATTTCGAGACGCCGATCGGACACTGTGGTGCGGCTGGACGATAGAGGCCGACGGGGTGCGCGTCTATTTCGCCGGCGATACGGGACTTCACCCTTCGTTCGGTTCGATCGCGGCGCGGCTCGGACCCTTCGATCTGATCCTGCTGCCCATCGGCGCCTATGAGCCACGATGGTTCATGCAGAGCGTCCACATGAATCCGGAAGACGCGGTCGAGGCGTACGTGGCGCTCGCCGGCGAGACGAGGCCGCCGTGCGTCGCCCTGCACTGGGGCACCTTCCGGCTGACCGACGAGCCGGTCGACGAGCCGCCACAGCGGTTCGCACGCCGGTGGCAGGAAGCCGGGCTTCCGCTCGACGCCGCATGGACGCTGGCGCACGGCGAAACGCGCGTGCTCGGGCCCGCGGACCGCGCCTAGCCTCCGAACGAGGCCTCGAGGCGGTTGCGGGTCTCGTCGAGGCGGTCGTGGAGGCCGCCGCGCGCTTCCCGTTGAACTCCCCAGCGCCGGAGCCCGCTGAACAGGCCGTGGAGGGCGTCCACGCGCGAGCGGTTGACGTAGATCACGTAGACGGCCGAATCCGGATGGTCGGCCGCCTCGACGGCCACCGTGGCGCCGATGGACGCGTCGAGGTAGTGGCTGGAGTAGAAGTTCATCGACGATCCGAACGTGATCGTCCGGCCCGCGGTGCGCGTGGTGTAGAAGCTCATGTGCGTGAGCGAAATGATCGGCTTGAAGGCGGCCTTCTCCTTGGACCAGTAGGTGATCGTGTCGACCCCGGGGCGGTCGCCGACCTCGACGCCGACAAGCGAGCGCCTGAAAGCCGGCACCTGCTGGAACAGATCGGCCGACGCCTCCACGAGCCCGTGCACCTGATCGAGGAACGGCTGCGAGTGGCCGTCGGCGTAGGGCTCGAGCGCTTCCGGGCCCCCCGCGAGAAAGGCGCGCGTGCGGGCCAGCAACATTCGTTTGAAGGCTATGGTGGCCTGGTTCGACGCGTCGTGCGCCCGCCAGTCGATGCCGCGTCCGAACGTCTCGATGGCCTGGGCCGGCAGCTTCAAGGCGCAGTCGTTGGTGCGGCAGCGCTCGAGCGCGTGGAGGTCGTCGGGCGACAGCGTCAGCGGCTCGAGCGCGTCGAGGGAAGGCGGGTCGCCGAATACCCCGATTTCGAGCACCGCGTCGTCCTGTTTGAAGGCGACGATATCCTTGAGCTGTTCGACGAAGTAGCGGCGGGGCACATTGACTCTGACCGCGCCGGCCACCGCGATTTCACCCGACGAGGTCGGCTCGAGTCCGCGGCTGATGACGGCCCCGCCGTCGAGTGTCGCGATATCGTTGCGGCTGAAACCGAGTCGGGTCAGGAGCGCCGCCGGCTCCGCCCCGGTTCCCGCGGACTGGGCGTCCGCGCCGGTTCGGCCGGCGAGCCCGGTCAGCACCACGGCGACGGCGGCCGCGCGGAGCAGTGGCGAACCGCGCGTGACAAACCGCGCGATCGATCGGTAGAGTAGAGGTCGTGCACCCATCAGGTCCATCGCTCGCGTTCGTCGCAACCATTGTACCTGTGGTCCTTCCTCGCATTCTCCCGCCCCTGTGCGGCGCAGATCGACACCACCCCGCCCGTCGCCACGGGCAAGGCGGAGCTCTCGCTCGTCTCTGCCAC
Organism: uncultured Acidobacteriota bacterium; assembly: GCA_963837345.1. Taxonomy (GTDB): domain Bacteria; phylum Acidobacteriota; class Vicinamibacteria; order Vicinamibacterales; family CAVVIG01; genus CAWIMX01. Next base: position 3,956,994 of record CAWIMX010000001.1, on the reverse strand, counting down.
CGGCAACAGCGATACTCAGACCGTCGGCGTGGGCGGCGAGTTCGAGTATCGGCCCGACGGCTGGGACGCACTGTTCCGTGCCAGCGGCGTACACAGCTCGAGCGAGAACGAAGTCCGCGCGGAATCGGTCACCGGTCTGGCGCGCCTCGCGCACACCATTACCGATGGCTTTCAGGCGTTCGGCCAGACGGCGTTCCTGCGGAACCGCTTTTCTGGAATCGCGTCGCGTGTGGCGACCGAGGGTGGCGTGAGCTACGCCGTGCTGCCCACGACCGACGCGCACGCGCTCCAGGTCCAGGCGGCCGTCGGCTTCATTCGCGAGCAGCACGTGGCCACGGCGACGAGCCGCTTCGCCACGGGCAGTACGGGGGCGCGCTACCGCTGGCAGCTCTCGGATCACAGCGAACTGGCCGACGAGCTGAACGTCACGTGGAACCTGGGCACCGCGCACGACTGGCGGAGCGCCCAGCGCGCGAGCCTGACAGCGGCGCTCGCCGAAGGCCTTTCGCTGAAGCTGTCGCAGCAGGTCGATTTCAAGCGTCAGCCCGAGCCGGGGTTCCGCCGGACCGACACGCTCACCTCGGCGGCGCTCGTGGTGACGTTCTGATGCCGGAGGCGACCGCCAGACGCTCCAGGCCGGGAAGCGCCGCTCAGGATCCGCTCTGGTACAAGGACGCCATCATCTACGAAGTGCCGGTCAAGTCGTTCTACGACTCGAACGGCGACGGCATTGGCGATTTCGCCGGGCTCTGCGAGAAGCTCGACTACATCCAGGACCTCGGCGTCACGTGCCTCTGGCTCCTGCCCTTCTTTCCCTCGCCTCTGCGCGACGACGGCTACGACATCTCGGACTACCGGACCATCAATCCGAGCTACGGCTCGCTGGACGACTTTCAGCGGTTCGTGGCGGCCGCGAAGGCGCGAAAACTGCGCGTGCTCGTGGAACTCGTCATGAACCACACCTCGGATCAGCACCCGTGGTTCCAACGGGCGCGCACCTCGCCCCCAGGGTCGCCCGAGCGCAACTACTACGTCTGGCACGACAGCGACCGGAAATACCAGGACGTGCGGATCATCTTTCTCGACGCCGAGTCGTCCAACTGGTCGTGGGATCCCGCCGCCCAGGCGTACTTCTGGCACCGGTTCTTCCACCATCAGCCCGATCTGAACTACGACAACCCGGTGGTGCTCGACGAGATGCTCCAGGTGCTGGATTACTGGATTGACATGGGCGTCGACGGGTTCAGGCTCGACGCCGTGCCGTATCTGGTCGAGCGGGAAGGCACGAACTGCGAGAATCTGGCCGAGACGCACGCCATCATCAAGACCGTCCGCGCGAGCGTGAATGCGCGCGAGGGCACCCGGATGCTGCTGGCCGAGGCTAATCAGTGGCCGACCGACGTGCGCCCGTACTTCGGCGAGGGCGACGAATGCCACATGGCGTATCACTTCCCGCTGATGCCGCGCATCTTCATGGCCCTGCACCTGGAGGATGCCCGGCCCATCGTCGAGATCATGGAGCGGACGCCCGCGATTCCCGAGACGTGCCAGTGGGCGCTGTTTCTCCGCAACCACGACGAGCTCACGCTCGAGATGGTCACCGACGACGAGCGCGACTACATGTACCTGGCGTACAGCGCCGATCCGCAGGCCCGGATCAACCTCGGCATTCGTCGACGGCTCGCCCCGCTCATGGGCAACAGCCGGCGGCGGATCGAGCTGTTGAACGCACTGCTGTTCTCGTTTCCGGGCACGCCGATCGTCTACTACGGCGACGAGATCGGGATGGGCGACAACGTGCACCTGGGCGACCGCAACGGCGTTCGCACGCCGATGCAGTGGACGGGCGACAAGAACGCCGGCTTTTCGCGCACCGATCCCGTGAAGCTCTACAGCCCGCCGATCACCGATCCCGTGTTCGGCTATCAGGCGGTGAACGTCGAGGCGCAGGAGGGCGACAGCTCGTCGCTCCTGCACTGGATGAAGAATCTGATTCGGCTGCGGAAGCAGTTTCGCGTCTTCGGACGCGGAACGATGGAGTTTCTGACGTCGTCGAATCCGCGTGTCCTGGTCTACCTGCGGCGCTACCAGCGCGACGTGATCCTGTGCGTCGCCAATCTGTCGCGAACGGCGCAGCCTGTCGAACTCGACCTGCGGGACCTGGCCGGCATGACGCCGGTCGAGATGCTCGGTTACACGGAGTTTCCCTCGATCGGGGAGTTGCCGTACTTTTTGACGCTCGGGCCGCATGGATTCTACTGGTTCGAACTCCAGGGAAGCCCCCGCTGACGCCCCGCGGGTCGTGGTCGGCCTGAGCACGTTCAACCAGGCCGGGACGATCGGCGGCGTCGTGCATGCGCTGCTGCGGGGACTGGACGCGCGGGCCGACGGCGCCGCCGCCGCGATCCTGCTCGCCGATTCGGGATCGACCGACGGCACCGTGGAAGCCGCGACGCGGGCCGGCGGCGACCGGGTGGTCGAAGTGCCATGCCCGCGCCACATGCCGATCGCGGCGATGCCGTATCACGGCCAGCCCGGCCGGGCCGGCGCCCTTCGGGCGCTGCTCGAAGCCTCGCGCGAGCGGCATGCCCAGGCGTGCGCGTTCGTGGATGGCAGCCTGAAGGCCCTGGCGCCGGATCGCGTGGATCGCCTGGTGGGCCCCGTACTCGGCGACGGCGTGGACTACGTCGCGCCCCACTACACGCGCCATCCGTTCGACGGCCCGATCACCAACGCGATCGTCGCGCCGGTGTTTCGCGCGCTCTACGGCGTCGCGCTCCGCCAGCCGGCGGCGGGCGAGTTCGGGTGCTCCGACCGGCTCGTCGAGCACCTGCTCGACGAAGACTGGTGGGAGCGCGACGGCGCCGCGTCCGGCGTGGACCTGTGGCTGGCGTCGTCGGCGGTCTGCGGCGGATTCCGCGTGTGCGAAGCGCCGCTTGGCGTGCGCGTCGCCATGCCGCCCGAGGCCCCGCCCGATCTCAGCACGACGCTCGCGCAGGTCGTGGGCGGCCTGTTCGCCGATCTTGACGACCACGTCGACGCCTGGCAGCGCGTGCGGGGCGCCGCGGCCGCGAGCATTTGCGGCGCGGCGCCCGCGGGCGAGTCGGAGCCGCCGTCGATCAACGTCGAGCGCCTCGTCGACTCCTTCCGTCTGGGCTACCAGGAGCTGCGCGAGATTTGGACCTGGGTGCTGCCTCCACGGACCCTCGTCGAGCTGCGAAAGCTGGCCACCACGCCGCTCGATGCGTTCCGGTTCGACGACGAGTTGTGGGCCGGCGTCATTTACGATTTCGCGTTCGGCTACTGCTTTCACGTGATGCCGCGTGAACACCTGCTTCGCTCGCTCACGCCCCTGTATGCCGGCTGGATGGCCTCCTTCGTCGTGCAGTCGCGGGGGACGCCGCAGGGCGCCCTGGCGCGCCTCGATCAGGTCGCCCTCGCATTCGAGACCCAGAAGCGCCACTTGATCTCTCGCTGGCGCTGGCCGGAGAAGATTCGTCGATAAGGAGCAGCCATGTGGGAACAAGTTGAACGGATCCTGCGGCAGGCGATGCGCGAGATGGCCGACCATACCGCGGCGTTCCTCCCGGGCGTCATCGTCTCGTTCGTGCTGTTCGCAGCGGCGGTCCTCATCGCCTTCATCGTCCGCGTGCTGGTGGTCCGCGGCCTGAAGAGCATCGAGTTCGACCGCCGCGCCGAGCAGTTCGGCTTTGGCGGATTGACCGGCTGGTCGGCTTCGGCGAGCCCGTCGCTGCTCCTCGGCCGGGCCCTGCAGTGGACGATCCTCATCCTCGGCCTGCTGCTCAGCCTGACCGCGTTGAATGCGACGCTGCCGTCTCGGCTCGCCATCGTCGTGATCGAGTACATCCCGCACCTCTTCGCCGCGCTCGTGATTCTCGTGGTGGGATGGCTCGTCTCCCACCTGATGGCGCGGTCGACGCTGATCGGCGCGGTGAACATGCAGATGCGATCCGCCCGCCTGATCAGCCTGGCCGTGAAATGGCTGGTGCTGCTGGTGACCGTCGCCATGGCCCTCGACCACCTGGGCATCGGCCGCAGCGTCCTGCTGCTGGCGTTCGGAATCCTCTTCGGCGGGATCGTGCTGACCGCGTCCATCGCGATCGGCCTCGGCGCGAAGGAAGCGGTGAGCCGCGTCATCGAGCGCGAGATCGAGCAGCAGTCGCTGCCTGAAGACAAGGTCAACCACGTCTGAAGATCGCGGCCGAGGGACGCGCAAATTCGAGCAGATGCCGCCCACCGTCCTGGCGCGCCGTGATGGGCGCAGCGTCGACGGCGAATGCCGCGTCTTCCGACCCGAGAACCGGGATCAGTGATCCCGCGCCGGCGACGGCCGAGATATCCACGACGCCGGCTCCCCGCAGTCTCGCCGCGATGACTACACGTCCCCTCGTCACCAGCAGCGTCGAGTCGTCCAGGGTGCGTGCGTCGAACGATCCCGTCCGCCGCAGGTCCGCCTCGGAGCGCCGCAACGCGAGCAGGGCGGTCGTGAGCCGGAGGACCGACGCGTGCGGCTCCCGCTGTCGCTCGTCCCACTCGAGGCGGCTCCGCTCGAAGGTGCTGGCCGCCTGCGGATCGGGGATGCGCGCCCGCGCCTCGGGGTCTGAGAACTCACGAAAGGTCGCGAACTCGCGCCGCCGCCCGTCCGTGACGAGGCGCCCGAGCGGCGCCTCATGATCGGTGAAATACAGGAACGGCGTGGACGCCGCCCATTCCTGCCCCATGAAGAGAAGCGGCGTCTCGGGAACGGTGAGCAGCACCAGGGTGGCGGCGCGCCAGGCGGCGGGATCGATCTGGTGATGCAGACGTTCGCCCATCGCTCGGTTTCCCACCTGGTCGTGGTTCTGCAGCGCGACGACGAATTGGCGTGGCAGCAGGCCGCTGGGATTGGTGCCCCGCGGCCGGTTCAGGTGGGCGGAGTGCTGACCGGTGAACAGCCAGCCCTGGCGGATGGTCGTCGCCACCTCGTCCAGACGGCCGCTGAAGTCACGATAGTAGCCGTCGGCATCGCCCGCCAGAAACCGGCGGCAGGCGTGGTGAAAGTCGTCCGCCCAGATCGCGTCGAGGCCCCAGCCACCCGACGCCTCCGGGCGCAGCATCGAGGCCAGGTTGCGGTGATCTTCGGCGATGACGAGCGCACGGCCGCGGCGCGCTTCGTGCACCCGGCCTGCAATCGCGGCGGGCAGGGGCCGCGGGCTCTCGTCCAGCATGGCGTGGGTCGCGTCGAGCCGGAGCGCGTCGACGTGGTACTCGTGAATCCAGTGCAGCGCGTTCTCGAGAAAGAAGTCCCGCACGTGTCCGCTGTCTTCCCCGTCGAAGTTCAGGGCCGCGCCCCAGGGCGTCTGATGGCGCTCGGTGAAGTACCGGGGACTGAAGGCGCCGAGACAGGCGCCGTCGGGGCCCAGATGGTTGTAGACGACGTCGAGGGCGACGGCAAGACCGATTCGGTGCGCCGTGTCGACGAAGCGGCGGAGGTCGTCGGGCCGTCCATAGCAGCGCGCGGGCGCAAACAACGAGACGCCGTCATAGCCCCAGTTCCATCGTCCGGGAAAGTCGGCGACCGGCATCAGCTCGACAACGGTCACGCCGAGATCGGCGAGCGCCTCCAGACGTTCGGCCGCCGCCGCGAATGTGCCCGCGGGTGTGAACGTGCCCACGTGAAGCTCGTAGAACACCGCATCGTCGAGGGCGCATCCGGGCCACGCGCTGTCGGTCCAGGCGAACGCCGAGTCGACGACTTCCGACGGCCCATGCACGCCGTCGGGTTGATAGCGCGACGCTGGATCGGGCAGCAGCCGTGCGCCGTCCAGCCGGTACCGGTAGCGGGAGCCTGTCGGCGCCCGGTCGGTCGTGCACGCGAACGTGCCGTCCTGGGCTCGCACCAGCGGCAGCGTGAACGGCCGCGTGCCGGGCGGCTCGACGACGACCTCGACGCGATCGACGCCCGTGGCCCAGACGCGGAAGTGCGTTCGGTGATCCTCGAGCCAGGCGCCGAGCGAGGGACGCCAGCCGGGGGACGACGCGACGGGAGTCACGGGAGCAGCTGAACGAGTGCCTGGAGCGGAATGTGCACCCAGTCTGGACGGCTGCCGAGTTCATAGGCGAGCTCGTAGAACGCCTTTTCGATCACGAAGGCGCCCAGCAGCTCGGCAAAGTCGTCGCCGGTCGGGAGCACGCCGGCCTCGACGGTTCGGCGCCGGTAGCCGTCCAGAAACGCGGACGAGGCCGACGCCTCCCAGGCGCGGGCCGGAGCCTCGAAGCGATCGCGCGCTTCCGTGTCGCCGCCGGCCGCGCGGTCGAGCCCCACCTGCGCCGCGTAGCCGAAGGAGCGCAGCATGCCGGCCACGTCCTTGAGCGGCGACGCCTTGGCCCGGCGCTCCTGGAGGGGGCGCGTGGGTTCGCCCTCGAAATCGATGATCAGGAAATCGTCGCCCACCGCCAGCACCTGGCCGAGGTGATAGTCGCCGTGCACGCGCGTGCGCCCTGCGCGGACCGGCCGGCCGGCCACGCGCGCGAGCCGATCGATGAGCGCGTCCCGCCCGTCGAGGAGGCGCTTCGCCTGGAGGAACACGGGGCGTGCCAGCGTGCCGAGCTTCGATTCGAGCAGCGCGAGCGCGCGCCCGGCTTCTGCTTGCATGAGGGCGATGCGCGCTCCCAGGTCCTGCCGTGTGAAGGGCTCGGGGGCAAAGGCCGGATCGCCCGTCGGTTGCGCGAGCGCGACGTGCAGCTCGCCCGTTCGCTCGCCCAGTCGCGTGGCGGCCGGGCGGTAGGCGGCGCCAGGCGGCCGGCCCGACGAGAGGTCGGCGACCACGTCGGCGAGTGCAGCGTCCCAGGCCGTGCCGTCGTTGTTCACGAACCCCTGCACAACCGCGAGCGACGCCGGCTCCATGTCGGGGGCGGTGTATTCGAGCGCACCCGCAAACGGCGCGACGTTGGCAAAGCCGATCGCCGCGAGGCGGCGGCCGATCTCGACCTCGAGGTTCGGTCCGGGATCGAGGCGTCGCATGAGCTTCAGGATGTAGCGATTGCCGAACACGATGCAGGTGTTGCTCTGATCCGGGGAGCCGCGGTGGACCGGCAGGTGCGCCACGTCGCCATCGGCGGGATCGCCGTCGAGCGCCCGCACGACGCCCCGATGCATCGCGATGGGGCGGTTGGCGAGCGCTGCGGCCAGCAGCGCGCGGCAGGCCTCGTCTTGCACGAGCGCATCGGAGATCGCGCCCGATCGTGGCTCGCGGACGATGGGTGCCGCGTATCGTTCCGGGGCGCCCTCGCTGTAGACGGCCTCCAGCACCGTCAGCCAGATGCGCGGCGGGTCGGGGTCGGGATCGAGTGCGGCCCAGTCCGAGAGGCGCACCTCGAGGAGCGTGCGGGCCTTGCCGGCGAACCACCGCTGGCGTTCGAGAAATGGCCGCAGTAACCGCGCGTCGATTGGCACCGTCGAAGTTACCCCATTGTGGTCATCTCAACCGGAAGATGTGTGCCGGCCGCTCGTTCGGATCGAGGCGGACGTAGTTCGTGGCACCCCCCCAAGCATAACGCGCGCCGTCGAGCAAATCCTCCAGCTCGAACACCCGATCCGAGGGAAGGTGCAGGTCGTCGAGAGGCAGCACGAGCCATCCGTGCTGCATCGTGCCAGGGTCGAGATTCACCACGACCAGCAGGAGGTTGGCGCCGTCGGCCGACTGCTTCGTGTAGGCGAGGATGCGGTCGTTGTCGGTGGGGCAGAACGCCAGGCCGCGATCCCGCTGCAGCGCCGGATTGCCGCCACGGATGCGGTTCACCCGACGAATCAAGTCCTTGATGTTGCCGGGCCGATCCCAGTCCCACCGACGAAACTCGAACTTCTCCGAGTCGGCGTACTCTTCGGTGCCGGCGACCGCCCGGCCCTCGCAGAGCTCGAACCCGCTATAGATGCCGTAGTTGGCCCCAAGCGTGGCGGCCAGGACGAAGCGCAGCGCGAACGCGCGCGGCCCGCCGTCCTGCAGGAAGGCGTGGAGGATGTCGGGAGTGTTCGTGAACAGGTTCGGCCGGAAGAAGTCCACCACGTCAGGCGTCGTGAGCTCGGTGAAGTACTCGGCGATCTCGGCCTTGCCCACGCGCCACGTGAAATAGGTGTACGACTGGGTGAAGCCCAGCTTCGCGAGGTAATACATCTGCTTGGGTCGGGTGAACGCTTCCGACAGGAAGAGAACGCCGGGATCCTCGCGGTGGATCTCCTTGATCAGCCATTCCCAGAACACGTAAGGCTTGGTATGCGGGTTGTCGACGCGAAAGATGCGCACACCGTGCCCGATCCAGAATTGCACGACCGACTTGAGCTCGTCCCAGAGCTCGCGCCAGGCCGGGGTCTCGAAGTCGAGCGGATAGATGTCCTGGTATTTCTTGGGCGGATTTTCAGCGTACTTGATCGTGCCATCAGGGCGATGACGGAACCATTCGGGGTGCTCCCGAACGTACGGATGATCGGGCGAACACTGGAACGCGAGATCGAGCGCCACTTCCAGCTGCAGATTCCGCGCCGTCGCCACGAAGGCGTCGAAATCCTCGATCGTGCCGAGGCCCGGCTCGGTCGCCTTGTGGCCGCCCTCCTCGCTGCCGATCGCCCACGGACTGCCCGGATCGGAAGGGCCGGCGGTAAGCGCGTGGCCTCGCCCTTTGCGAAATGATCGGCCGATCGGGTGAATCGGAGGCAGATACACCACGTCGAAGCCCAGCGCGGCGATGTTCAACAGATGTCCGGCCGCTTCACGAAATGTCGCGCTGCGCGTCGCATCGGGGCCCCACGACCGCGGAAACATTTCGTACCAGGCCCCGAACCGGGCGCGCGGCCGATCGACCCAGACGCCCAGCGTCCGATAGGCGGCGGCGTACGTGCGATCGGCAAAGCGGCTGGCGACGACGGCGATGCGCGCGTCGAGCCCGGACGCCACGCGCGACGCTTGATCGCCAGGACCTCCGATCACCGCGGCCTGCGCCCTCAGCCACACGGCATCGTCGGCCGCCTCGGCAGGCGCCCGTGCGGCGGCTTCTTGCAGCAGGCCGGCGCCCTCGAGGAGTTCGCTGGCCACGTCCTGCCCGGCGGAAGCCTTGGCGGCCAGCTCGTGCCGCCACGATCCGAAGCGATCGACCCAGGCTCGTACCGTGTACCTGGTACGGCCGGTGTTCGGCGACTTCGAAGGACGCCTCCCATCGGTCGTTCCCGAGCGAGCGCATGGCGACTTCGGTCCACGCGTCGGCGTCGTCGGTGCCTGCCCGACGGAACGCGAGCACGACGGCGAGCACGTCGTGGCCATCGGCATGCGCGTCGGCGGACACGGTGACGGTTTCACCGACGACGCGTTTGATGGGGAAGCGGCCGCCGTCGACCTGGGGCGTGACCGCCTCGATGACCAGGCGGCATCGGCCCCAGTCGGCGCCCGAGTCTGGGGGCGTGGCGGGTGTGGGCGGCCGGGCGGTCGTCTTCCGTGCGGGCGGCTGCTGGCCGGGCTTGCGCGTCGGCATCCGTTTGGTCATGTCTCCTTTGCGGGTCGGCATGCCTCCATCCGCGCTACGGCGTCGGCGCCGGATGGCGAATCAGCTTGAAGACCGCCACCGATTGGCCTTGCAGCGGGTACTTCGTGCCGCCCGGATACGGCCGTTCTTCGGTGACGGCGCTCGTTGTGTCGATCACGCGCAGCCATTGCCGTCCGTGATTCGACGGCGGCAAGGCAAAGTTCACCTGGTCGCTATGCGCGTTGAACAGCAACAATAGTGTATCGCCATGAATCCGACGCCCGTGAGCGTCGATTTCATCGGCGGCCTCGCCCGAGAGCACGACGCCGAGCGAGCGGACGAAGTCGGCGTTCCAGGCCTCGTCGTTCATCTCGTGGCCCGACGGTTCGAGCCACATGATGTCCTTCACGTCCGCGCCGCGGATCTGTCGGCCCTGAAAGAAGCGCTGGCGCCGGAGGACGGGCTGCTCGCGCTGCAGATGGATCAGCTTCCGGGTGAATTCGAGCAGCTGCCGGCGCCGCTCGTCGAGATCCCATGAGGTCCAGGAAATTTCGTTGTCCTGACAGTAGGCATTGTTGTTGCCGCGCTGCGTGCGTCCGACTTCGTCGCCGCCGCTCAGCATCGGCACGCCTTGCGACAGAAAGAGCGTGGCCAGGAGATTGCGCTGCTGACGGTCGCGAAGGGCGAGAATGGCCGGATCGTCGGTCGGCCCCTCGACTCCGCCGTTCCAGCTCAGGTTGTTCGACTCGCCGTCGCGGTTGTCCTCGCCGTTCTCGGTATTGTGCTTTTCGTTGTAACTCACCAGATCGCGCAGGGTGAAGCCGTCGTGCGCCGTCACGAAGTTGATACTGGCGTAGGGGCGGCGTCCGCTGTGTTCGTACAGGTCGTTGCTGCCGGCGATGCGGTGCGCGAGTTCGGAGACGCCGCCGGCGTCGCCGCGCCAGAAATGGCGGACGGCGTCACGGTAGCGGCCGTTCCATTCCGTCCAGAGGACGGGGAAATTGCCCACCTGGTACCCGCCGTCGCCCAGGTCCCAGGGCTCGGCGATCAGCTTCACCTGCGAGATGACCGGATCCTGGTGGATGATGTCGAAGAATGCCGACAGCCGATCCACCTCGAAGAGCTCGCGCGCCAGGGCGCTGGCGAGATCGAAGCGGAACCCGTCCACGTGCATCTCCGTGACCCAATAGCGGAGACTGTCCATGATGAGCTGCAGCACACGGGGGCTGCGCATCATGAGGGTGTTCCCGCAGCCGGTGAAGTCCAGATAGAAGCGGGGATTGTCGGGATCGAGGCGGTAGTACGACGCGTTGTCGATGCCCCGCAGCGAGAGTGTGGGGCCGTGATGGTTGCCCTCGGCCGTATGGTTGTACACCACGTCGAGGATCACTTCGAGCCCGGCCGCATGGAGGGCGCGCACCATCCGCTTGAACTCGCGGACGCTGCCGTCCGGCGAGCGGCTGGCGCTGTAGGTGAGCTCGGGTGCGAAGTAGCAGACCGTGTTGTAGCCCCAGTAGTTCCGGAGGCCCCTTTCGACGAGGCGGCGCTCGTCCGCGTGATGATGGACGGGCATCAGCTCGACCGCGGTGACCCCGAGATTCGTGAGATGCCGGAGGGCGGCGTCCGTCGTGAGCGCCTCGTACGTCCCGCGCAGCCGCTCGGGAATGCCGGGATGGAGCTTCGTGAAGCCGCGGACGTGCATCTCGTAGATGATGGTCTTGTGCCACGGCGTGCGCGGCGGCCGATCGTCGCCCCAGGTGAAGGCGGGGTCGATCACCGAGGCCAGGGGCGCGAGCGGGGCGTTGTCGCGTTCGTCGAACGAGAGATCCTCGAGCGGATCGCCCACCTGGTACCCGAACATCTCGTAGTTGCCCCACCGAACGTCGCGACCGACGGCCTTCGCATAGGGATCGAGCAGAACCTTGTTGGCATTGAAGCGGTGGCCGGCGGCCGGGTCGTACGGCCCGTAGACGCGATACCCGTACAGCTGTCCAGGCCGCACGTGGGGCAGGTAGCCGTGCCACACCATATCGGTCTGCTCGGGCAGCGTATGGCGCTCGGCCTCGCGAGCCGCGTCCGGCGAATCGAAGAGGCAGAGCTCGACCTTGGTCGCGTTGGCGGAAAACATGGCGAAATTGACGCCCACGCCGTCCCACGTGGCGCCGAGCGGATAGGGGGACCCCGGCCACATCAATTGCACCTCAAAGTATAGTCATGCGTGCCATGTGCGCTCGCCTCAGCCACGGCGTGAGCGCGGCAGTGGTGGCCGCGGCCACCCTCGTCGCGTGCGGACCCGGACGCTCGCAACCCGTCCTCACCATCTCGGGCAGCGCGGTCGGTCGCGAGGCCGACCTCGTCCGCACACAGTTGCGGCGGTTCGCCGCCGCGCACCCCGACGTCGCCGTCGAGCTGCGCGCCGCGCCCGATGCCTCTGATCAGCGCCACCAGCTCTACGTCCAGTGGCTCAACGCGCACGCCGGCGATCCCGACGTGCTGCAGCTCGATGTGGTGTGGACACCGGAGTTTGCAGGCGCCGGGTGGATCCTGCCGCTCGATCGGTTCCACCCGGATACCGACCGGTTTTTCACGGCCGCGGTGGCCGCCAACCGCTGGGACCAGCGATTGTACGCGCTCCCATGGTTCATCGACGTCGGGATGTTGTATTGGCGCACGGATCTGGTGGGGCGAGCGCCCAAAACCATGGCCGAGCTCGAAGCGGACGCGCTCGCGGCCCGCTCCGCCCGGACCCCCTTCGGCCTCGTCTGGCAAGGCGCACGTTACGAAGGCCTGGTGACGGTCTTCGTCGAATTCCTGGGTGCCTACGGCGGGTCGATTCTCGACGCCGACGGGCATGTCACGGTGAACGCGCCCGCGGCGGTGCGGGCCCTCTCGGCGATGAAAGACGAACTCGACCGCGGCGTCGCGCCCGAAGCGGTGCTCACCTGGCAGGAGGAGCAGACCCGCTTCGCATTCGAGAGCGGCCAGTCGGTGTTCATGCGCAATTGGCCCTATGCCGCCGCCCTCCTCGGCGACGCGGACGAGTCGCAGGTGGCGGGCCGCTTCGCGGTCGCCCCGATGCCCGGCGCGCCTGGCGGGGCGCCCACGGCTGCGCTGGGCGGGTCGGCGCTTGCCGTCAACGCGTTCAGCGACCAGCCGGAGGACGCACACGCGCTGGTCGAATACCTGCTGGCGCCGGATCAGGTGCTCGAGCGTGCGCGCGTGGTGGGCCAGTACCCCCGATCCGTTCGCTGTACGACGCGCCCGAGCTGGCCGACGCGCTCCACGCCGACCCGCGCGTTGTCCGGGAAATCATCGATCGGGCCGCGCCGCGGCCCGTGACGCCGGTGTACAGCCAGCTCTCGGAAGTCCTGCAGATTGCCCTGCACCGCGCCCTGACCGGACAAGCGACGCCCGAGGAGGCCCTGGCGGCGGCGAACGTCGAGATGCAGGCCGTTCTCGACCGTGCGGAGTTGGGATCATGAGACGTCGCGGCGTCGGTCTCGCCTGGATGTTCGTCCTGCCGGCGCTCCTGATCATCGGCGCCGTGGCGGTGGCCCCAATCGTGTGGACCGTCTGGGAGTCGCTGCATCGTCACGATCTCCGGATGCCATGGTTGGGGCGCCCCTTCATTGGATGGGCGAACTATGTGGAGCTCGTGCGCATGCCGCGCCTCTGGGCGGCGCTCGGCCACACGGTCGCATTCACGATGGTCTCGGTGTCGATCGAACTGGTGCTCGGCCTGGCCCTCGCCATTGCACTCGACCGCCTCGTTCGTGCCAGGGGTCTCGCGCGAACCGCGGTGCTGCTGCCGTGGGCCGTCCCGACCGTGGTGGCGGCGCTCATCTGGCGATTCCTCTTCGAAAGCCCCTACGGTCTGGTGAACGCCGTGCTGGTGCACCTCGGCCTGGTGACGGAGCCGCCGGCGTGGTTCGTTCATCCGCTGGCCGCCTGGGTACCGATAGTCCTGGCCGACGTCTGGAAGATGACGCCGTTCATGGCCGTGCTGCTGCTCGCCGGGCTGCAGCAGATCGACCCGGGGATCGACGAAGCGGCGCGGATCGACGGCGCCGGCGCGTGGCGGCGGCTGATCCACATCACGCTGCCGCTTCTGCGGCCGGCGTTGCTCGTCGCCGTCATCTTCCGGGCGATGGACGCCTTCCGCGTATTCGACCTCGTGTACATGCTCACAGGCGGGGGACCGGGCACGGCCACCGAACCGGTCGCGCTCCTCACGTTCACGACGCTTCTTCAGAACCTGCAGTTCGGCCTCGGCGCCGCGCTCTCCGTGGTGGTCTTCCTGCTGGCGTTCGGGTTTGCGCTCATTTCGATCCGGAGTGTGGGGACGCTGCCGCTGTAGCGGCCGTGCACGGATATGCGAGCAGTGACATGACCGAGCGAAGCTGGTGGCGCGGTGCGTTCGTCGTGGCGGCGGTGGCCGCGCTGTTGTTTCCCCTCTACTGGGCCGTGGTCTCGTCCCTGACGCCCGACGTGCGCCTGTTCCAGGCGCCCGCGCTCGTGCCGTCCGCCCTCGTGCTCGACCACTACCGCGCCCTCTTCGGCGAGCGCGATTTCCTGACGCCGATCCGCAACTCGCTCATCGTCGCCGGCGGCACGACGGCGCTCGCCGTGGCGTTCGGGACGCTGTGCGCTTATGCGCTCGCCCGGCTGCCGATGCGCGGCAAGCCGGCGCTGCTCGCGTTCATCCTCGCGGTGTCGATGTTTCCGCAGATCTCGATCGTGTCGCCCCTGTACCTGATTCTGCGATCGCTACGCCTCATCAACACGTACCCCGGGCTGGTGCTGCCGTATCTGACGTTCGCCATGCCGCTGACGATCTGGCTCCTGACGGGATTCTTCCGCCAATTACCGGCCGAGCTCGAGGCGGCGAGTCGTGTGGACGGTGCGGGGCCCTGGCGGACGTTCGTCGAGATCATGCTCCCCCTGGCGTGGCCGGGAGTCGTGACGACGGCCATCCTGACGTTCCTCTACAGCTGGAACGAGTTTCTCTTCGCGCTGTCCTTCACGCTCGGCCCCGAACGGTATACGGTGCCCGTGGCCATCGCGTTGTTTCGTGGCCAGTACCAGGTGCCCTGGGGGCAGGTGCTCGCCGGAGCCGTCGTCGCGACGGTTCCCATCGCGCTGTTCGTCTTCGTGGCGCAACGCCGGATCGTGGCCGGGCTCACGGCTGGTGCGGTGAAGGGGTAAGAGGTCCCGACGTTCCGATGGCCGAAATCGTGTTGGAGGGCGTGAGCAAGACGTACGCAGGCAGCCAGGCAGCCGTGCGCGAGGTAACCCTGACGGCGGCCGACGGGGAGCTTCTGGTGCTGGTTGGACCGTCGGGGAGCGGGAAGAGCACCGTGCTCCGGCTCATCGCGGGGCTCGAGACGCCGAGCGCCGGGCGCATCCGTGTCGGCGGCCGGGACGTGACTCTCGTGCCGCCGCAGGATCGCGACCTGGCGATGGTCTTCCAGAACTATGCGCTGTATCCCCACAAGACGGTTCGCCAGAACCTGGCGTTCGGCCTGCAGGTGCGCGGGACGACGGCGGTCGAAATCGACCGGCGTGTCGGTCGCACCGCCGCCATGCTCGGTATCGAGGCTCTGCTCGACCGGCGGCCGGCGCAGCTCTCGGGCGGCCAGCGCCAGCGCGTGGCCCTCGGACGGGCTCTGGTCCGCGAGCCCCAGGCGTTCCTGCTGGACGAGCCGCTCTCCAATCTCGACCCGCGACTCCGGACCGAGACGCGCACCGAGCTGGCGGTCATCCATCGGCGGCTCCATGCGACCATGGTGTACGTGACGCACGATCAGGAAGAGGCGATGACGCTCGGCCATCGCGTGGCGGTCTTGCGCGAGGGCCGCGTCGAACAAGCGGCGCCGCCGCTCGATCTGTTCAATGCTCCAGCCAACGCGTTCGTCGCGGGCTTCATCGGATCGCCGGCGATGAACCTCTGGACGCTCAGCCACGAGCCGGATCGCGATCGCCTGGCCGGCGGCGAGGTGGCCATTCAACTCGCACACAAGCTGCCGATCCGCGCGGGGGCGGTGCGGGTCGGGATCCGACCGCACGACCTCGTGGCCGATGCCGTCCGTCCCGACCTGCGCGGCCGCGCCGAGGTGGTGGAGCCGCTTGGCGCCGCGACGCTGGTTCATGTCCGCGTCGGCGGACTGGATCCGCTCGTTCGCGTCCTCGTGTCGGCCGACACGCCCATCGCCGTCGGAGACCCGCTGGCGTTCCGTCTGCGCCCCGACCGGCTGCACTTCTTCGATCCGGAGACGGGTCGGCGGTTGTGACGAAGCGCCGGCCGGTCAGCTCGTATCGGCTCCAGTTCGGTCCGGACTTTTCGTTCGCCGACGCGAAGACGCTCGTGCCGTACCTGGCCAGGCTCGGGATCACCGAGTGCTACTGCTCGCCGTTTCTCCAGGCCCGGCCCGGGAGCGCCCACGGCTACGACGTCTCGAATCACAACCGCATCAGCGACGAGCTCGGCGGAGAAGCCGCGTATCTCGCGTTCGCCGACGAACTGGCGGCCCACGGCCTCGGGCAGATCGTGGATTTCGTGCCCAACCACATGGGCATCGATCTCGCCTCCAATCCCTGGTGGCGCGATGTCGTCGAGAACGGGCCGAGCTCGCCTTACGCGGAGTTCTTCGATATCGACTGGCATCCTGTGAAGCCGGAGCTGCGCAACAAGCTGCTGCTGCCGATTCTGCCGGACCAGTACGGCAGCGTCCTCGAACGCGGCGAACTGCGCCTGGTCTTCGAGAACGGCGCGGTGGCGGTCCGGGTACGGGGACCAACTCGTGCCGATCGATCCGCGCCAGCAACCCTCGGTGCTGAGCGAGGGCCTCGACGCGCTGCGGCTGCGACTGCCGGAGCACGATGCGGATCTGCGGGAATTCGACCGCATTCTCGCCCGGCTTCGCGACCTTCCCGTCTACACCTCGCGGGAACCCCTGCTCGTTGCCGAGCGGCAGCGAGGCAAGGAAGAGGCGCGCCGGCGTCTCGCGGCGCTCGCGGCGGCATCTCCGGCCGTTCAGGCGCACGTGGAGCAGGCGCTGGCGCGGATCAACGGCCGCGCGGGCGATCCCTCGAGCTTCGACCGGCTCCACGAGCTGCTCGAGACGCAGCCGTATCGCCTGGCCAGCTGGCGCGTCGCGTCCGACGAGATCAACTACCGCCGGTTCTTCGACATCAACGACCTGGCCGGCCTGCGCGTGGAGCGCCCCCCCGTTCGCGAGGCGACGCACGGGCTCCTGCTGCGGCTGATAGGCGAAGGCCGGGTCACGGGCATCCGGCTGGATCACATCGACGGGCTGTTCGATCCGCAGGGGTATCTCGCCTGGCTTCGCGCCGTCTCGCCGCGGCCCGTCTACGTGGTGGCCGAGAAGATTCTCTCGGGGCGCGAGGCGTTGCCCGACGACTGGGCGCTCGACGGGCTGACCGGCTACGGGTTCCTGAACGACGTGACCGGGCTGTTCATCGATCGGGAGCGAGCGGCGCGATTGCGGCGCATCTACGTGCAGGTCACCGGGCGCCGGGAGCCGTTTGCCGACGTGGTGTACGAGAGCAAACGGCTCATCGAGCGTACGGCGCTTGCCAGCGAATTGAACGTCCTCGCGCATGCGCTCAACCAGATATCGGAGCGCGAGCGGTCGTGTCGGGACTTCACGCTGAACGTGCTGCGCAAGACGCTGGCGGAGGTGGTGGCCAACTTTCCCGTGTACCGGACGTACGTGCGGGCTGGATCCACGAGCGAGGCCGATCGCGCGACGATCGCTGTGGCGGTGGCCCGATCACGGCGGAGAGCCCCGGCGTTCGAGGCCTCGACGTTCGATTTCGTGACGAGCGCGCTGCTGCCTGGCCTCGCGGGCGGAAGCGCGGAGGACGCCCGCCTGCTGTTCGCGATGAAGTTCCAGCAGTACACGGCGCCGGTGCAGGCCAAAGGCGTCGAAGACACCGCCTTCTACCGCTACAACCTGCTCGTCGCCCTCAACGAAGTCGGGGGCGATCCCCCGCGGTTCGGGCGCTCGCTCGACGAGTTCCACGAGGCCAACCGGCTGCGCCTGGCCGCGTGGCCCCTCGCGATGACGGCCACCGCGACGCACGACACCAAGCGCGGCGAGGACGCGCGGGCGCGCATCGCGTTGCTGTCGGAGATCCCCGACGACTGGCGGCGCGCCCTCTCGCAATGGCTGCGTTTGAATGCGAACCACCGCACGTCGGTCGACGGGGAGCCGGCGCCCGACCGCAACGACGAGTACCTCTTCTATCAGGCGCTCGTGGGCGCCTGGCCCGCCGAACCCGCGGAAGCGCCGCTGCCGGCGGGAGCCCCGCCGGACCTCATCGATCGCGCGACGGCGTTCATGCGCAAGGCGACGAAGGAGGCCAAGCTCCACACGAGCTGGATCAATCCCCATGCCGCGTACGACGAAGCCGTCTCCCGCTATGTCGAACGCACGCTGGGCGGGAAGCGGGCGACGCGCTTCCTGGCGTCGTTCGTGCCCTTTGCGCGCCGGCTGGCTCGCCTCGCCGTCGTGAACTCGCTCGCGCAGCTGACGCTGAAACTCGCCTCGCCCGGCGTGCCGGATTTCTATCAGGGCACGGAATTGTGGGACCTGACCTTCGTGGATCCCGACAACCGGCGGCCCGTCGACTATACGAGCCGCACCGAGGCCCTCGCGGCCGCCGAGTCCTGGCTCGCGCGCCTGTCGCGCGGCGAGAACGTGCGGGAGTACGTCGAGGGGCTCCTGCGCGACTGGCCCGACGGGCGCGTGAAGCTTTTTCTGACGGCCTGCGGACTGCACGCGCGCCGGGCCGCGCCTGAGCTGTTTCTCGACGGTAGGTACCTGCCACTCGACGTGGAGGGGCCCGGGAGCCGCTACGTGATCGCCTTCGCGCGGCACCTCGAGCCGTCGACCGTCATTGCCGTCGTGCCGCGGCTCATGCTGCGGCTCGGCGCCGGCGAAGGGGCCACCGGCGAGCGCGTCTGGTCGACCACGCGTATCGCGCTGCCGACCGCGATCCAGGCGGAAGCGTGGCGGAATCTCTTCACGGGCGAGACGGTGAACGCGTCAGCCGCCCCCGGGGAACGACCGACGCTGGCCCTTCGAGACGCCCTGGCGACGTGTCCCGTGGCCCTCTTGCGATCGCTGTGATCGCGACCAGGTAGAATCGCTCGATGCTCACGACCATCGGCATCATCGGCACGGGCTGGGTCGGATCCAGCGTCGCGATCAGCACGCTGCAAGCCGGGGCGGCGAGCCGCTTGCTGCTGCACGATGCGCGCGGACAGGTCGCCGAAGGCGAAGCGATGGACCTCGGCCACGGCGCGTCGTTCTTCCCCAGCGCGTCCGTCGAGGCGGTCGATCTCGACGCGATGGCCGACGCCGATGCGATCGTCGTGGCGGCGGGCCGGGGGAGCCATCCGGGCGAGACGCGCCTGGATCTGCTCCGGGACAACGTCGCGACGATCCGCTCGATTGGCGCGCGCCTTGCCGGCTGCCGCGGCATCATCATCGTCGTCACGAATCCGGTCGATGTGTTGACCCAGGCGATGCGCGAGGCCACGGGGTTGCGTGCATCCCGCGTGCTGGGCACCGGCACCATGCTCGACACGGCGCGTCTGCGTCAGGTGCTCGGCCGGGAGCTCGGCGTGGATCCGCGCTCGATTCACGCGCAGGTCGTCGGCGAGCACGGCGATTCGGAGGTCGTGATCTGGTCGGGCGCGCGCGTCGGCGGCGTCGCCCTGTCCGACTGGCCAGGCTGGCGCCGGGAACGGCAGGCGGCACTCGCCGACGAAGTGCGTTGCGCCGCTTACGAGATCATCCGGCGCAAGGGAGCGACCAACCACGCGATTGGTCTCGTGACGGCAGCGCTCCTCAGGTCGATGCTTCGCGGCGAGCGCCGCGTGCTCACGGTGTCGCGCGTCCAGGAGGGAGCCATGGGCGTCAACGGTCTGGCCATCTCGCTCCCCGCCGTGGTGGGCCCGAATGGCGCCGACCGTGTCATCGAGCCCGCCATGAGCGCGGACGAGCGCCAGGCGTTCGGGCGGTCGGTCGACGTTCTGCGTCAGGCGCACCTCGCCATGCCGCCGGGCTGACTGGCGCTGGCCCCGGCGTTCCCCTATGCCATCAGATGCAGGAGCACAGCGGCCATGACGTAGATCGCTGCGATCGCGATCGCGTCCCACGAGAGCCGAAAGCGCTTTCGGCTCGCACGGTACGTGAGACCGATGATGGCGACCGCGGTCATCATGATGGCCGCGGTGAGCGTGACCAGGTGCTCGGGCGCCACGCGCTGCAGCAGAGACCCATGGACGTCGGCGATGTCGTCGAGGCCGAGAATGGCGACGTTGAAGAGATTGCTGCCGAAGAGATTGGCGGCCGCCATGTCGAGCGCGCCCATCCGCGCGGCGGCCGCCGAGACGACGATCTCGGGCAGCGACGTCGAGGCGGCGACGAACAGGCTGCCGACGAAGCTGCTGGCGAGGCCGGTCTGACGGGCGAGCGCCTCACCGAGGCCGGGCAGATAGGCCGCCGCTGCCACGAGCACCACCGCCGTGGCCGCGTACAAGAGGATCGCGCGGCGAACCGATACGTCCGCGTAGCTGTGCTGTGCGGCGAGCGCTCGCTCGACCGCGCCGAGACGCGTCTTCTCGAACACGAAGATCGTGCGCATCGCCAGCACGTAGATCCCGATGAAGACAAGACTGTGGACGCCGATCCACCCGACGGTGGGCATCCGGGCGCCGGCGACGATGGCCAGGCCCACCAGCGCGAGCTGGACGATGCCGAAGGCCGCAGTGAGGACGTGGCCCTGATGGACGCGCGTCGACAGCGGTAGCTCCTGCCGCAGATCGAGGGCGGCCAGGATGACCAGGTTGAACATGCAGCTGCCGATGGCGTCGCCGGCGGCGATGTCGCGCGCTCCGTACAGCGCGACGGCGCTCGTGCCCGTGATGAGCTCGGGGAGGGAGGTCACGCCGGCCATCAGGAGGAGACCGACGAACGACCCGCCGAGCCCCGTCTTCTCGCCGATCATGTCGCCGTACCGGGAGAGGCGCACACCGGTCCACAAGATGACGCCGGACACCACGACGAACTGCAACGTCAGGCCCGCCAGCGTGTTCATGCCGTCCTTCCTTCCGGTGTGGCGCGGGCGAGCAGGCGCACCGCCTGCCCGAAGACGGCCGGAAGCGCGGCCGCCGAGATACGACGAGCCAGTCGACAGGCCGGAGAGGCACGGTCCGCAGCACACGCGACAACGGGCCGAACTCCACGGCCAGCAGTTGCAGCCCCGCCGACACGACGACGGCCCACACGGCGTACGGATTCGCGAGCGCCTGGGCGGGCGCGAGGGCGGATCGCCGGCTCCTCGCATTGCCGAGGTGCAGGATCTGCGCAAAGGCCAGCGTCGAAAAGCTGATCGTGGCCGCCCGATCCGGCGCGTGTTGGAGCGCCCACAGAAACGCCGCCAGCGACGATGCCGTGATGAGCCCTCCATAGAGACCCACGCGCTTGAGGAACCCACGTGTCAGCAGCGTCGATCCGGGGTCGCGCGGCGGGCGTTGCATCACTTGAGGATCCGCCGGCTCCATCGCCAGGGCGAGCGCGGGCAACGTGTCGGTGACGAGATTCAGATACAGGATTTGGAGGGGGAGGATGACCGGGGGAAGCCCGGCGAGTCCGGCGACGAGCAGCACGGCGATCTCGGCCAGGTTGCAGCTGAACAGATAGAAGACGAACTTCTGGATGTTGTCGTAGATGACGCGTCCTTCCTCGACGGCCGCAGCCACGGTCTCGAAGCGGTCGTCCTGCAGGACAATCGCCGCCGCCTGCTTGGCGACGTCCGTGCCCCGGCGGCCCATGGCGACGCCCACGTCGGCCTTGCGGAGCGCGGGCGCATCGTTCACGCCGTCGCCGAGCATGGCCACGATCTCGCCGCGAGCCTGAAGGGCGCCGACGATCTGCAGCTTGTCCTGGGGCGTCACCCGACTGAAGGCGCCGACCCCGGCGATGCGGGCGTCCAGCTCGCCGCTCGAAATCCCGGCGAGCTCGCGCCCGTCGATTACCTGGGCGGTGCCGTGGAGCAAGGCGAGCTCGCGCCCCACGGCCTCCGCCGTCAGCCGCTGATCACCCGTGATCATGATCGTTCGCAGGCCGGCGCGGGAAAGCCGGGCGATGGTCGCTTTCACGCCGGCGGCGGGCGGATCCATCAGTCCCAGGAAGCCGACGAAGGTCAGGTCGTGGAGCGTGGCTTCGGAGACCGTCGTCACCGCGCCCGTCGCGAGCCCGAGCACGCGCAGCCCGGCCGACGCCATGTCGGCATTGATCCGGCTGAGCGCGTCCCGCTCGGCGCCCTCGAGCCTGCTCAGCTCGAGGACGCGTGCCGGGGCGCCCTTGACGCAGGCGGTCGTCGTGCCGTAGTCGTCGTGAAACGACGCCATGAGCCGCCGGGCGCTGGAGAACGGCACGAGCCCGAGGGCGGGACGGTCGCTGTGCAAGGCTGTCGCGTCGAGTCCGATGCGTCCGGCGGCGGTGAAGATGGCCCCGTCGACGGGATCGCGCGAGGCCGCATCGCTCTCGGGCGGGTCGGCCTGCCGGCGGCTGGAGAGCACCGCGACCTCGAGGGCGCGGCGCAGGGCCTGATCGGGCGGTGGATCGGCGCCCTCGATCGAGAGCGCGTAGAGGCGTCCGGCCGTCCAGACGCGCACCACCGTCATCTCGCCCGACGTGAGCGTACGCGTCTTGTCGGTGCAGATCACGGTCGTCGACCCGAGCGCCTCGACGGCCGGCAACCGGCGGACCAGCGCGTGCCGGCGGGCCATGCGGTGCAGCCCCACGGCCAGCGCGATCGTCGAAACCGCCGGGAGCGCCTCGGGGACCGCCGCGACGGCGAGCGCGATCGCGGTTTCGATCACCAGGCCGAGCCTCTGGCCGTGCAGCGCCTCGAGCGCGCCGACGAGCGCCGCGACGCCGAGCGACAGCCACACGAGACGGCGCCCGAGCACGTCCAGGCGTCGCTCGAGCGGCGTACGCTCTTCCACGAGCCCGGCGATGAGCGTCCCGATCCGCCCGATCTCCGTAGCGGCTCCGGTCGCAGTCACGACGGCCCGCGCCGTGCCGCCGGCGATCGTCGTGCCCTTGTAGGCCATGTTCACGCGGTCGGCGAGCGGTGTCGCGACGTCGAGGAGGCGGTCCGCGTGCTTTTCGATCGGCAGCGACTCGCCGGTGAGGGCCGCCTCGTCGACCAGGAGGTCGGCGGCCGACAGCAGACGCGCGTCGGCCGGCACGGCCTGGCCGGCCTTCAACTCGACCAGATCCCCGGGGACGAGATCTTCAGCCGCCACGATCGCGAGCCGGCCCGCGCGGATGACCGGCGCGCGCGGTACGTCGAAGCGCAGGAGTGCCTCCATCGACTGCCGGGCGCGATACTCGGTGGCGAATCCGATCACGGCGTTCAACGCCAGAACAGCGAGGATGGCGCCCGCTTCGACGAGGTCGCCGAGCGCGATCGACACCCCCGCGGCCGCAGCCAGCAGCACGACGACGATGCTGGTGAACTGGTCCCGGAGGATCCGCCAGCCCGACACCCGCCGGGCGCGCGGCAGACGATTGGGGCCCACGCGCTCGCGCCGCGTCGTGGCTTCCTCGAGGCTGAGTCCTTCGGGGGACGTGGCGAGGCGGTCCAGCGCCTCACGCGCGGCGAGTGCGTGCCAGCAGTCCTCAGTCATGCGCGACGTCCGGGACGAGTGTACGACGGGGGGCGTCAGGATCCGGAGTGGCGCAGCTCTTCCTGCTCCGCAAGCAGGCGTGCCGCGCGCTTGTGCGTGGGAACCGCCGAAGAGACGAGCGCGGACAGGAAGCTCCGGACGGCCCGCTGATCGGCGAGGCGGTGACGGGCGACTGTGGCGCCGTCGCCCACGCGAATCGTCGTGCTGGTTTCCGGCAGCGCGGCGAACATCTCCTCGTCGGTCGTGTCGTCGCCGATCGCGACGAGATGGGACGGGTAGGAAAGCTCGTCCATGATCCGGCGCGCCACGATGCCCTTCGACGCGCCGTGCGCCCGCAGTTCGAGCACCATATGGCCATCAAGGAGGTCGACGGGCGCGTCGCCGAGCTCCTCGGCGACGCGTTCGCGGATGCGCGTCCGCTGGCGGGAGGCGAGATCTTTGTCGGCGAGCCGGTAGTGCCACGCCAGCCCCGCTCCCTTCTCCTCGACGAGCGATCCAGGGGTTTCCGCGGCGATGGCTTTCAGGATGGCGCGCGCGCGCGCTTTCCACGGAGGCGCCTGCGGCACGAGCCATTCCCACTGATGCCCGAAGCGTCGGCGCACCGCGCCGTGCTCGGCCCAGAGCCCCGCCGGCAGCTCGCCGAACCAGCGATCCGCCGTTTCCCGCGATCGCCCGGTGACCAGATGCAGGTCGATGAACGGATGGGCGGCGATCGACGCGAGCAGCCGCATCAGAGTGGCGTCCGGCACGGCGAGCTCGGGGGAGGCGGCATACGGCACGAGCGTGCCGTCGTAGTCGAGGAGCAGCGTGACGCGCCCTTCGCTGGCCGCCCGTCCGGCTTCGACGGCGGTCAACGCCGGCGTCGAGGCGCCCACGACGGGCGCGGCCGGCGCTTCGTTCTCCATGAGGCCATCCAGGAAGGAGGCCGCCCAGCGCCCGATGGACGACTCCTGGACGCGCGCCCGCAGCGTTCGCATCCGCCCGCGGCGCTCGTCGGCGGGCAGCGCGAGAGCCCGCGCCATGGCGTCGGCGACGCCTTCGATGTCGTACGGGTTCACCATCAGGGCGTCGACGAGCTCGTCGGCGGCGCCTGCGAACTCACTGAGCAGCAGCACGCCATCGTCGTCGATCCGGGAGGCGCAGAATTCCTTGGCCACGAGGTTCATGCCGTCGCGCAGCGGCGTCACCACCATGACGTCGGCGGCGCGGTAGAGCGCCACGAGCTCCCGGCGCGACACCGATCGGAACAGGTAGTGGATCGGGACCGCATCGATCGTTCCGAACTGCCCGTTGATTCGGCCGATCAGTTCGTCGAGCTCGCGGCGAAAGGCATGGTAGGCGCGCACGTCGATCCGGGAGGGGACCGCGACCTGGATGAACCGCACGCGATCCCGGAGCGCCGGCTCGTGCTCGAGCAGGCGCTGAAACGCGAGAAGCCGGCGCGGAATGCCCTTCGTGTAGTCGAGTCGATCGACGCCGAGAAAGATCCGGCGGCCGCGCGCTTCGCTCCGGATCGCCTCGGCGCGGGCGCGGACGTCGATCTCGCTCGCCAGCATCGCGAACCGCTCGTCGTCGATGCCCATGGGGAACGCGCCGACGCGGACCGTCCGCCCCTGCCACCAGAAATGATCGACCGACGTCTTGATGGCCGCGAGCTGCTGCACCACCTGTGTGAAGTGTCGGACGTAGGACGGCGTGTGGAAGCCGATCAGATCGGCGCCGAGCAGCCCCTCGAGGAGCGCCTGGCGCCAGGGCAGCGTGCGGAAGACGTCGGCGGCCGGGAAGGGAATATGCAGGAAATAGCCGATGCGCGCGTTGGGCAGCCGCTCGCGCAGCAGTCGCGGCAGGAGCATCAGGTGATAGTCGTGCACCCAGATCCGGTCGCCCGGCTGCCAGACGGCGGCCACCTGGTCGGCGAAGCGTTCGTTCGCCCGTCCGTACGCGCGCCAGCCCCCGCTGTCGATGGGCACGCGGTCCTGCAGGTAGTGAAACAGCGGCCAGAGGACGCCGTTCGAAAAGCCGTCGTAGAAACCGGCGATCTCGCGCTGCGAGAAATACACCGGAAGGAGGGAGCGGCCGCGCAGCAGGACGTCGATCTCCCGGCTCTGCTCGCGGGAGGCCTGGGAGACGTCGCCCGGCCATCCGATCCAGAGCGACGCCTGACGTTCCCGCAACGCACCCAGACCGGTCGCCAGGCCGCCCGAAGACTGGAGCAGTTCCGGACGGCCAGCCTTCCAGCGGACGGACACCGGGAGCCGATTCGAAACGATCAGGAGACGCGGCTCAGGCTTCGCCGGACACATTTACAAATTATGGCGAAAGAACGCTTGGACTTCAAACATTTGGATGCCTTGACGAGGGCCGTCGGG
The DNA here is from genome assembly GCA_963837345.1 of uncultured Acidobacteriota bacterium. Lineage (GTDB taxonomy): Bacteria > Acidobacteriota > Vicinamibacteria > Vicinamibacterales > CAVVIG01 > CAWIMX01. The sequence continues at coordinate 3,931,380 of CAWIMX010000001.1, read as the reverse complement.
ACAGGTAGACTGGCGATTAACTGAACGATTTAATTGAATGGCCAAGACAGCCAAAACACGCACGGCGTCGGTTCCCGCGCAGGCTCATGCCCGGGACGGCCTGACGGAACAGCGGATCCTGGACGCCGCTCACAGCGTATTCGTCCGGCGCGGCACGGCCGGCGCGCGGATGCAGGACGTCGCCCGCGAAGCGGGCGTGAACCAGGCGCTGGTCCATTACTACTTCCGCTCGAAGAGTCGACTGGCCGAAGCGGTGTTCCGCCGGGCGGCAGGTCAGCTCCTGCGAGCGGTGATCGCCGTTCTGGGCTCGGATGCCGGCATCGAGGACAAGGTCGGCCAGGTGGTGGCGCTGGAGCTCGACCATCTCTTGAAGAGCCCCTACCTTCCGGGCTACCTCATTAGCGAGCTCACGCACCATCCTGATAGGGTTCGACTCCTCATCGGAGCGTTGACGGGACTGACGCCAGACGATGTGCGTCCGCGCGTGCTGTCCGGGTTGAAGCGCCAGCTCGACGAAGGGGCCAGCGCCGGGCGGCTGGCGCCGATTGCGGCCGACCAGTTCGTGGTGAACCTGATCTCGCTTTGCATTTTTCCCTTCGCGGCCCGTCCGATGCTCATGGCCGTCCTCGGTCTGGACGACCGCGGGTTCGAACGGTTCATCGGACGGCGTCGCGAAGAACTCGGCGACTTCTTCCTCAAGGCTTTGCGTCCATGACACATCGCATGATTGCGTTCGTCCTGATCAGCCTGGGCCCCGGGTCGGCCCTTGCGGGCGCCCAGGCCTCGCCCGGCGAGCCGCTCGTCGACCTCGGCTCGCTCCAGGCCGCCGCCGTCCAGCGCGACCCTCGGGTCCGGGAGCTGGATCTGGAGGCGGAGGCGGCCAACCTTCGCCTGCAGAATATCGAGGCCGAGCGGCTGCCGGCCGTCGTCGTCGAGGGACGGGCGCAATACCAGTCGGACGTGCCGCACGCGCCGATCGTGGGGCCGTCGGGCGCGCCGCTTTTCGCTCCCGCCAAAGACACCTACGACGCGACCGTCCGTGTGGAGGCGCCGCTCGTGGACGCGACGCGCGAGCCGCGTCTGGCCGTGGAGCGGGCTCGCCGGGACGAGGCCCAGGCGCGAGTGCAGACCGCGCTCTTCAGCCTGCGCCAGGAGGTGAACGCGGCGTTCTTTACGGTGGCGCTCCTCGGCGAGCGCCGCCGCACGATCGAGACCGCAGTGGCCGATCTCGAGGCCCGGCGCGACGAAACCGCGATCCGCGTACGGGAGGGCGCGGCCATTCCCGCCGAGGCGGCTGGCATAGAGGCCGCGCTCGTCGAGCGGCGGCAGGATCTGGCGGAAATCGGCGCATCGCGGCGGGCGGCGCTCGCGCGTCTCGAGGAGCTCACCGGCCGGACAGTGGCACCCGACGAGATCCTCGAAGTGCCCGATCTCGGCACCGCCGTCGCCCGGGCTCGAGCCGGCCTCGAGGATGTGCGTGCCCGACCGGAATACGAAGAGTTCGCGCGCACACGCGATCGGCTGAGCCGGCAGCAGGAGGTGGCTGCGGCCGCCGATCGCCCGCGGCTCTCGGGATTCGCCACCGGCGGATACGGTCGTCCCGGACTGAATTTCGTGGACGATCAGTTCGAAGGCTACTGGCTCGCCGGCATGCGAGTCCAATGGACGCCCTGGGACCGCGGAACGAGCCTCCGCGAGCGCGAGGCGCTCAGCCGCCAGCAGGCCATCGTCGGCGCGGAGGAAGCGGCGTTCACGGCGCGGCTCCGGCGCGGACTCGAGGACGACCTCGCCAACATCGACCGGCTCGCCGCGATCGGGACGCTCGACGATCAGCTCGTGAGCCTGCGCGAGCAGGTCGTCCAGAGCGCGACGATACAACTACAGGAAGGCGTGCTCACGAGCGCCGAGTACGTCGATCGGAACACGGATCTGCTGAACGCGCGTCTGGCCCGATCCAGGCATCGCGTAGAGCTGGCGCAGGCGAGCGCTGGGTTGCTGACCACGCTCGGCCTGGAGGTGCGGCCATGACCTATGCCAGGGCGATTCTTCCAGCGGCCGTTGCGGCCCTCGTGGCCGCCGGCTGCGGCACTCCCGACGAGCCGGACGCCTACGGGAACGTCGAAGCCGTCTCGGTCGTGGTGTCGTCCGAGACCGGCGGGCAGCTGCTGTCGTTCCTGGTGGACGAAGGCATGCGCTTGACGGCCGGACAGACTGTTGGAAGCGTCGACGCGGTGCAGCTGGAGCTCGCGCGCGACCGGCTGAAGGCGGAGCGCGCGGCGGCCTCGTCGGCGGTCGACGAAGCGGCCGAGCGAGTCAAGTCGCTCCAGGCCCAGCAGGACGCGGCGCGGGCGGAGCGCTCGGCGCTCGAGGCCGAGCGCGACGTGGCCGACCGCGCGTACGCGCGGCTGAAGCGGCTGGCCGATCAGCAGGCGGCAACGGCGCAGCAGCTGGATCAGGCGGAGCGCGAGGCCCGCGTGGTCGCGAACCGGATTACGGCGCAGGACCACCAGGTCGACGCGCTCGGGGGCCAGATCGCCGCCGCACGCCGCTCGGCCGAGCGCGCCCGCCAACAGGTGGGCGCCGTCGACGCCGAGATCGCGCGGTCGGAAGACCGCGTGCGCCGCACCACGGTGACCAACCCGGTCAGCGGCACGGTCCTGGCGACCTACACCGAGGCCGGCGAGTTCGTGCAGACGGGACAGCCGCTCTACAAGATTGCCAACCTCGAGTCGGTCGAAGTCCGCGCCTATGTCACCGAAACTCAGCTCGCGGGTCTGCGGCTGGGACAGGCCGCGCATGTCACCGTCGACGTGGGAGAGGACGCGCGGCGGGCCCTCGACGGCACCGTGTCGTGGATCGCGTCGGAAGCCGAGTTCACGCCGACGCCCATTCAAACGCGGGACGAGCGCGCCGATCTTGTCTATGCGGTCAAGATCCGGGTGCCCAACGCCGACGGCGTGCTCAAGATCGGCATGCCGGCCGACGTGGACTTCGTGTCGGCGTCATGAGCGCGATTTCCGCGCGCGGACTGGTCAAGCGGTACGGCGCCGTGGCGGCGCTCGATCGCGTGTCGCTCGCGATCGAATCGGGGGAGCTGTTCGGCGTCATCGGCCCCGACGGCGGCGGCAAGACCACGCTCTTTCGAGTGTTTGCGACGCTCATCGTGCCGGACGCGGGAACCGCGACGGTTCTCGGCCTCGACGTGGTGCGGGATCTGTGGACCCTCCGGCGCCGCGTCGGCTACATGCCGGGCCGGTTTTCGCTCTATCCCGACCTGAGCGTCGAGGAGAACCTGCGATTCTTCGCGGACGTCTTCGGCACTCCCGCCCGCGAGGCTTTCGACCGCATCGCGCCGATCTACCGGCAGATCGAACCGTTCAAGACGCGTCGCGCGGCCGCGCTCTCCGGCGGCATGAAGCAGAAGCTCGCCCTGTGTTGCGCGCTGGTCCACCGTCCCGACCTCCTCCTGCTCGACGAGCCGACGACGGGGGTCGATGCCGTCTCGCGGCGGGAGTTCTGGGATCTGCTCGGTGGGCTGCGCGCATCGGGCCTCACGATTGTCGTGTCGACACCGTACATGGACGAGGCCGACCGCTGCGACCGCGTGGCCCTGATGCAGGCCGGGCGCCTGCTGGCGGTGGACACGCCGGCCGCGATCAGGGGAGGCTTCGAGCGCCCGCTGCTGGCGGTCTCGGCGGCCGACCGCTACGGCGCCTTGCGCGCGCTGCGCGAGTTTCCGCACGCCTGGACCGTCTATCCCTTCGGCGCGTCACTCCACTACAGCGATCGCCGCACGGCCGCGTCCGCCGGCATCGCGCCTGAGCTCGAGGCATTTCTGGCGAGCCGCGGGTTCCACGATGTCTCGGCCCATCCGATTTCGGCCAGTGTCGAGGATGTGTTCATGGCGCGCATGGATCAGGCGCCGGGCGGCAGGCCCGCATGAGCGGCGATCGCGCCATCGACGCCGTGGACCTCACGCGCCGCTTTGGATCGTTCGTCGCGGTGGACCACATCACGTTTCACGTCGAGAAGGGCGAGGTGTTCGGATTCCTGGGGGCCAACGGCGCGGGCAAGACGACGGCCATCCGGATGCTCACGGGCCTGCTCGCGCCGAGCGGCGGCTCGGCGCGCGTGGCCGGGCACGACGTGGCGAAAGAGCCGGAGGCGGTCAAGCGCGACATCGGCTACATGAGCCAGCGGTTTTCCCTGTACGAGGATCTGACCGTGCGCGAAAACGTGCGGCTGTACGGCGGCATCTACGACCTCGACCGCCGCACGATCCGCGAGCGCACCGCGCGCCTGCTCGCCGAGCTGGGGCTGGAGGCGACCGCCGACACGGCGGTGCGGGCGCTGCCGCTCGGCTGGCGCCAGAAACTGGCGTTCTCGGTGGCGCTCCTTCACGAACCGCGCGTCGTGTTCCTCGACGAGCCGACGAGCGGCGTGGATCCGATCACCCGTCGCCAGTTCTGGGAGCTGATCTACGACGCGGCCTCGGCCGGGACGACAGTGCTCGTCACGACCCACTACATGGACGAAGCCGAATACTGCGACCGGATCTCGATCATGGTGACGGGCCGGATCGGCGCGATGGGGGCGCCGGCCGACCTGCGGCGCGAGTTCGGGGTCGCATCGATGGACGATCTGTTCGTGCAGCTCGCGCGCCCCGACGCGCAGACGGGAGAGAACGCCGGATGACTGCCTCGACGCGGCTCGGCGGCGGTGCGCTGTGGGCGCTCCTGCGAAAGGAGTCGTACCACATCCGCCGCGACCGGCGGACGCTCGCCGTCCTGGTGCTCATGCCCATCGTCCAGGTGGTGCTGTTCGGATTCGCGATCCGCACGGACATCGACCGCCTCCGGCTCGCCATCGTCGACCCGGCGCCCGACACGACGACGCGTGAAGTCCGGGAGCGGTTCGAGGCGACCGATCTGTTTCGCCTCGTGGCGGTGCTCCCCGACGCCTCGACGCTCGACGAGCGGTTCCGGCGCGGCGACGTGCAGGTGGCGGTGGCCTTTCAGGCGCCGTTCGGCGAACGCCTCTCCAAGGGGTTGGGCGTCGAGGTGCAGGTCGTCGCCGACGCGACCGAGCCGAATACCGCGACGGCGGCCCAGGCGTATGCGACGGCCGTGGTGCGCGGCTATGCGCGCGAGCAGGGGTTCCGGCCCGCCGGCGTACGGATCGTGCCCGTGACGCGCGTGCGCTTCAATCCGACGCAGGCGAGCACGAATCTCTTTGTGCCCGGTCTGATCGCATTCGTGCTGACCGTCATCTCGGCGCTGATGACGGCGATTTCGATCGCGCGCGAGAAGGAGGCCGGCACGATGGAAGCCCTTCTCGTGTCGCCGCTGCGACCGTGGCAGATCATCGTCGGCAAGGTGACGCCGTACCTGGCCATCGGCTTCGTCAGCGTGCTCGGCGTGATTCTGGAAGCGCGGCTGGTGTTCGGCGTGCCGCTGCGCGGGAGCCTCGTACTGCTGCTGGGCGAAGGCCTCCTGTTCATCCTGGTGTCCTTGTCGTTCGGGATCCTCGTGTCGGCCCGCACATCCTCTCAGCGCGTTGCCATGCTGGGAGCCATGCTGGCCACGATGCTGCCCACGATGCTCCTTTCGGGATTCATTTTTCCGGTCGAGAGCATGCCGTGGCCGCTGCGGGCGCTGTCGAATGTCGTCGCCGCGCGGTGGTTCGTGCTGGTGGCGCGTGGCGATCATGCTCAAGGGCGTCGGCCTGACTTACTTGTGGCGCGAGACGATGGTCCTCGGCGGGATGGCGCTGGTCTTCCTGGCGCTGAGCACGCGCTCGTTCAAGGCGAGGCTGGAGTAGCCATGCGGCGGCATCCTGGCGCTGGCGCGGGCCGAAGTGCTGCACGTGGTGCGCGATCGCGCGACCCTGGCGCAAGTGCTCATCGTGCCCGTGGTCCAGCTGCTCGTCCTGTCGAACGCCGCCACGTTCGCGATCAGGAACACCCCGGCCTTCATCGTGGATCGCGACCAGAGCGCCGCGTCGCGCCGAGCTCGTGTCGCACTTCGCAGGCGTCGGGGCACTTCCGGATCGTCGGGCAGTCGCGTGCGGCCGAGCCGTGCCGACGAGGCGATGCTGCGGGGCGAGGCGACGCTCATCCTGACCATTCCCGAAGACTTCGAGGACACGATCGTGCGGGAGCGGCGGGCGCCGGTGCAGGTGGTGGTGAACGGGGAAAAGGGCGCCGCTGCCGGCATCGTGCAGTCGTATGCCGTCCAGATCCTCGACGAGTTCGCGTCCGGGATCGGACGCCCGCAGCCCGGGCGGCATCCGCGGATCGACGTGCGGACGCGGGGGCGGTACAACCAGACGCTGAACTATCAGCACTACATGGTGCCGGGGCTGCTCGTCTCGCTGATCACGCTGATCGGCACGCTGCTCACGGCTCAGAACATCGCGCGCGAGAAGGAACTGGGGACGCTCGAGCAGCTGAACGTGACGCCGATCACGCGCGGGGAGTTCATCACGGCGAAGCTGCTGCCCTTCTGGGGGCTGGGGCTGCTCGACTTCGGCATCGGCCTGGTCGTGGGCCGCCTGGTGTTCGGGATGCCCGTGCGGGGCAGTCTGCTGCTGCTGTTCGGCTCGGCGGCGATGTACCTGGTGGCGGCGCTGGCCATCGGTCTCTGGATCTCGACGCTCGTCGAGACCCAGCAGCAGGCGATGTTCGTGACCTTCTTCATCATGATCATCTACCTGCTCATGAGCGGGCTGTTCACGCCGATCGACAGCATGGCCCCGTGGGTGCAGACGCGTCTCGCTCCTCAATCCGGTTCGTCACTTCGTGACGATCTCCCGGGCGATCTTGATGAAAGGAGCGCGGCTCGCGGATATCGCGAGGCCGCTCGCGTTCCTGGCCGTCTATGCGGCCGTCATGCTGCTCGCCGCCATCCGGCAATACTCCAAGCGCATGGCGTGAGGGGCTATAATTCGCCGTTTGGCACGGTCATGTTGCTCGCGCGCCGATACGTCGTGAGTGGTCGGGTTCAGGGCGTGGGCTTCCGCTACTTCACGGAAGCCGCGGCGGCGGTCGAGGGCGTCGACGGGTGGGTGCGGAACCGCCCCGATGGCCGGGTCGAGATCGAAGTCGAGGGCGACGCCGATGCGGTGGAACGATTCGAGCGTCGCGTCCGCATGGGGCCGCCGGGTGCGCGCGTGGACGAGGTCGGCGTGGACGAAATCCCCGCAGGCGGGCGGCGTGGCGGATTCTGGATTCGATGAGCAGCGGAGACCTCAGCCGCTGAGGAACCCGCGAACAGAGGAACCTGGGAACGACCGATTCATGACCAACATGGAACAACTCAAACAGAAGATCCGACACGTTCCCGACTTTCCGAAGGCGGGCATCCTGTTCTACGACGTCACGACGCTGCTGCAGGATCCGGCGGGGTTCCGTCTCGCCATCCAGAGCGTGGCGGCGCCCTTCGAGCATCAGGGCATCGACGTGGTCGTCGGGATCGAGAGCCGCGGGTTCATCTTCGGCGCCGCGGTGGCCGACACGATCGGCGCGGGGTTTGCGCCGGTGCGCAAGCCCGGCAAGCTGCCGTCCCGAACGCTCCGGGCCAGCTACGATCTCGAGTACGGCAGCGATGCGCTCGAGATTCACGACGATGCGGTCAGCCAGGGACAGCGTGTCCTGATCGTCGATGACTTGCTGGCGACCGGCGGCACGGCGCACGCCACGGCGACCCTGGTCAAGCAACTCGGCGGCCACCTGCATGCGTTGGCCTTCCTCATCGAGCTCTCCGCGCTGAACGGCAGGCAGCGGCTGGCGGGGGAGACGATTCATTCGGTGTTGAGATATTGACGGCGCGGATGCTCGCGTGATCCTGACGGGTGCGCTGGTCGTGGCGGCTGCTCGTCATCTGGGCCGGGCTGACGATTGCCGGAGCGATCCGGCACCGGCAGACCGACGCCGGAGCGGCGCGAGCGCTGGAGCTCCTGTCGACATTTGCGCCCGCCGCGGCCGCGGGCGACGACGACCCCAAGGCGGTGCTCAAGTGGCAGCCGCTGGCGCAGGCCGCCCGCCGACTCAGTCCCGACGCATTCGCGGAGCTCGATCGCGCGTTCGGCGGCGCGTTCCCGTTCAGCGCCGAACGTCTCCAGGCCGCGCACGCGCAAATGGAGCGCCGACTGGCTGGCGTGGGAAGGCGCGCACGATGCGGAGTACAAGCGGAAGGCCGCCGAGGTGGAGGAGGAGCTGGAGCGGAGTGGCGGCGGGTCGCCGGCGACTGCAGGCCCGACTGGCGGGCATCGAGCGCGAGAAACTGGAGCGCTATCAGCGCCGCTATGCGGAATATGTCCGCGTGGCGAAAGCTCTGCAGGCACTGATAGAATGAAGTGTTTCACGCGCCCGTAGCTCAGGTGGATAGAGCACTGGTTTCCTAAACCGGGGGCCGCAGGTTCAAGTCCTGCCGGGCGCACCAAGTCGTCGCAAGTCGGTAGTCACTGTTATGAAGCGAAAAGAACGGCGGCATCTGAAAGACAACGAGCTGGCGAGCTTTGCCGCCATCGCCATGGAGCTCTACACCACGCGCCGGCGCGAGATCGTCGCCGGCGTCGTCGCCCTTGCCCTGATCGTCGGTGCGGTCGGCGGCTACTCCATCTGGCGAAACCGCCTGGAAGGCCGGGCGGCCGCCCTGCTCGCCGATGCGCAGGCCGTGACCGAGACGCGCGTCGGCCCGCCGGCCGATCCGGACGCGCCGCAGGCGTCGCCCTCGTTTCCGACCGAACGCGCCCGTTCGCAGGCCGCGCTGACCAAGTTCAAGCTCGCCGCCGATTCGTACCCCAGCACAGATGCCGGCATCCTGGCGCGGTACCTCGAGGCCTCGACCCGGATGACGCTCGGCTTTCCCGAACAGGCGGCCACCGCGTATCAACAGGTCATCGATGCGGCCGGCACGAGCTCGCTGTACGGCCGGATGGCCCGCCTCGGCCTGGCCGAGGCGCAGGCGCAAACCGGGAAGTACAACGACGCGATCGCCACGTTCAAGCAGCTGGCCGAGCAGCCGAACGGCGACCTGCCGCTCGACGCGATCCTGATGCAGCTGGGGCGGGCGTACCGCGATGCCGGACAGGTGGCCGAAGCCCGGCAGACGTTCGGCCGCATCGTGCAGGAGTTTCCAGGCTCGTCGTTCACCGCTGACGCTCAGCGCGAGCTCGACACGCTGAAGACCACCTGACCGGTCCGGCGTAAGATCGGCGGATGGCGCCTCGATTCAGCCCCGTCCTCCTGACCGACCTGTACCAGCTCACGATGCTCCAGGCGTACTTCGAGGAGCGGATGAGCGAGCGCGCCGTATTCAGCCTGTTCGTGCGGCACCTTCCCGAACGGCGTAACGTGCTCCTGGCCTGCGGCCTCGACGATGTGCTGGCCCATCTCGAGACGCTCAGGTTCGACGAGCCCGCGCTCGCATATCTGGACTCGCTCGGCCGCTTTTCCGCCGCCTTCCTCCGCTTCCTCGAGCGGCTTCGGTTCACGGGCGACGTCCACGCCGTTCCCGAGGGCACGCCGGTGTTCGCCAACGAGCCGATCCTCGAGATCGACGCGCCGATTGCCGAGGCGCAGCTCGTCGAAACGTACGTGATGAACCAAATCACGCTGCAGACCATGCTGGCGTCGAAGGCGATCCGCGTCATGGCCGCGGCGGGCGGCCGGCAGGTCGTGGACTTCGCGCTGCGTCGCACGCATGGCGTTGACGCCGGGATGAAGGCCGCGCGTGCCTTCCACATCGCCGGCGTGCACGCCACATCGAATGTGGCCGCCGGCCAGGCGTACGGCCTGCCTGTGGCCGGCACGCTCGCCCACAGCTACATTCAGGCGCACGACGACGAGTCCGAGGCGTTTCGCGCGTTCGCTCGCCTCTATCCCGACACCATCCTGCTGGTGGATACGTACGATACGCTCGACGGCGTCCGCCAGGTCATCCAACTGGGGCGGGAGCTGGGTCCGTCGTTCCACGTGTCCGCCGTGCGCCTCGATTCCGGCGACCTGCTGGCGCTGTCGCGGGCCGCGCGCCGCCTGCTCGACGAAGCGGGGCTGGGGCACGTCGGCTTGTTCGCCAGCGGGGGACTCGAGGAATGCGAAATCGCGCGGCTGGTTGCGGCCGGCGCGCCGATCGACGGCTTCGGCGTCGGCACCGAGATGGGCGTGTCGGCCGATGCCCCCTCGCTCGACACCGTTTACAAGCTGGTGGAGTACGCGGGTCGCCCCCGGATGAAACTGTCGCCCGGCAAGACGGTCCTGCCCGGCGCCAAGCAGGTGTTTCGGGTCGAGCGAGACGGCCTTGCGGAATATGACGTGGTCGGCAGGCGCGACGAGGCGTGCGACGGCCGTCCGCTTCTGCAGCCGGTGATGGCAGGGGGCCGGCGCCTCTCGGCCGGAGAGGCCCGCCTCGGCGACGCGCGCGAGCGCGCCGCCGCTGAGCTCGGCCGGCTGCCGCGGCGGATCACCGGACTCGCGCCGTCGGCGCCGCCCTACCGGGTGGATATCAGCGCCGCGCTTGCCGAGGAGGCAGACCGGTTGCGCCTTCACTACGCGCCCGAATCCTTCGACCGACCGTAGGCCGCCCGGCGATCGCGCCAGAAAGGGACCCATGAGCATCGACTGTCGCCCATTCCTCGTCCGCAAGGGCGAACGGGTCCGTCTGGAGAGGCGTCCGACGCGCGTCCATCCGCTGTACACGTCCGCGCGGGCGTACGAGGAGCTGCTGGCCGGGCACATCGAGCGTCTGAGCGATCTGCAGCGGCAGCTGTATGCGTCGAACCAGTACGCGCTGCTGGTCATTCTCCAGGGCATGGACAGCTCCGGAAAAGACGGCGCGATTCGCCATGTCATGTCGGGCGTCAATCCGCAGGGCGTCCAGGTCTTCAGTTTCAAGCACCCGAGCGCGACCGAGCTGGCGCACGATTTTCTCTGGCGGGAGACGCTCTGCCTTCCCGAACGGGGGCGAATCGGGATTTTCAACCGCTCTCACTACGAGGAAGTGTTGATCGCGCGGGTCCATCCGGAGATCCTGCGCGGTGAAGGGGTGCCCCCCGACGGCGGCGATCTCGACGAGGTCTGGCCCCATCGATTTCATTCGATTGTCGAGTTCGAGCGTCATCTGCACCGCAACGGAACGCGCATCGTCAAGTTGTTCCTGCATCTGTCCAGAGACGAGCAGCGGCGGCGATTTCTGGCGAGAATCGACGAGCCGCACAAGAACTGGAAGTTCAGCCTCGACGATGTCCACGAGCGCCGGTTCTGGCCGGCGTACATGAAGGCCTATGAGGCGTGCCTCGGCGCCACGAGTCGGAAACATGCGCCGTGGTACGTCGTGCCGGCCGACGACAAGCTGAACGCCCGGCTGATCGTGTCGCAGGTCCTCGTCGACTCGCTCAGTGCGCTCAAGCTCCACTATCCGAGGGTGAGCGCGGCCCGCCGCCGGGAACTGCGGCTGATCCGGCGTCAGCTCGAGAAGTGACGAGGCGGATGGCGTGGCGGGCGAGCATGACGTCCTCGTCCGTGCGCATCACGCGAATGCGCACGCGGCTCGCGTCGGTCGAGACGACGCTCCGCCCCGCGGCGTTTCGGTCGCCATCGATGAGGAGGCCGAACGCGTCGAGGCCGTGGACGATCCGCGCGCGGACGACGGCGCTGTGCTCGCCGATGCCGCCGGTGAAGACGAGCGTGTCCAGGCCGCCCAGGGTGAAGACGAGCGAACCGAGCGATTTGCGCGCGAGGTAACAGAACAGCTCGATCGCGGCCGCCGCCGCGGTATCGCCGGCTTCGCGCGCGAGCAGATCCTGCATGTCGGCGGTGGTACCCGACAGGCCAAGCAGGCCCGACTCGCGATTGATCACCCGGTTGAGATCGTCGGTCGACAGACCACGAGACGCCAGCGCGTAGAGAAGCACGCCGGGATCGAGGTCGCCCGGGCGCGTGCCCATCATCAGCCCTCCGGCCGGCGAGAATCCCATCGTGGTCTCACGGCTCTGCCCGTGATGCACGGCCGTCATGCTGGCTCCGCCGCCGAGGTGCGCAATGATCAGCTTGCCGTGTGCCTCCGCCGGCGCGCTCCGGGAAAGTGTCGACAGGATGGACTCGCACGAGAGACCATGGAACCCGTACCGCTCGACGCCCGCGTCGCGCAGCCAGGCCGGCAGCGGATAGAGGCGAGCCACCGATGGCATCGATCGGTGAAACGCCGTGTCGAAGCAGGCGACTTGCGGAAGGGCGGGATGCGTGCGTGCAATCGTCTCGATGGCCTCGAGAGCCTGGGGCAGATGATCTGGAGCGATCGGCGTGAGCTGACGCAGGCGGGCGAGGAGCTCCGGAGTCACGACCTGCGGGTCGGTTGCGTGGCCGCCGTGCACGACGCGGTGTGCGACGATGTCCACGCGCGGCAGCTCCGTGTCCTCCGCCAGCCAGCCGAGCACCGACTGGAGAGCGGCGGCGTGCGACGCCCCGGCCCCGGCCCGCTCGCCTCGCGTGTGACCGCGGCCGTCGACGACGCGAAGGCGGCTGCCTGCGTGCCCGATTCGATCGACTTCAGCGCCGGCCAGGAGCGTCTCGGTGTCTCCCGCCTGGTAGACGGCCGCCTTGAGGCTCGACGATCCGGCATTGAGCGTGAGGATGTGCGGCGTAGGCGTCATCGCTGCTCGTGTCATGCTACACGGTCTCCCGATGCCTGATCCCGGCGTGGTCTTCCTCGTCGACGTCGACAACACGCTGCTCGACAACGACGCCGTCGAGCGCGATCTGCGCCGCTACATCGAGGCGGCCTGCGGCGGGGAATGCGCGGAGCGCTACTGGGAGATCTTCGAGGAGCTCCGCGCCGACCTCGGGTATGCGGACTACCTCGGCGCGCTCCAGCGCTACCGGGTGGAGCACCCCCGGGATCCCCAGTTGCTGAACGTGTCGCTCTTCCTGGTGAACTATCCGTTCGCCGACCGGCTGTATCCGCGGGCGATCGAGGTGCTGACCGGGCTCGCCGAGCGCGGCCAGGTGGTGATCCTGACCGACGGCGACGTCGTGTTCCAGCCCCGCAAGGTGGAGCGCGCGGGAATCTGGAACGCGGTGTCGGGTCGCGTCCTCATCTACATCCACAAGGAGCTGATGCTCGACGACGTCGAGCATCGGTACCCGGCCCGTCGATACGTGCTGGTCGACGACAAGCTGCGGATTCTGGCGGCCGTCAAGCGCGCGTGGGGCGGGCGAGTGCGGACCGTCTTCGCCCGCCAGGGACACTACGCGCTCGATCCGGCGCTCGTTGCGGGCTACCCGGCGGCCGACCTCGCGATCGATCGAATCGGCGACCTCATCGACCGCCGCGACCTCTAGGGGCCGGGCGGCGCGCCGCTTTCCAGCCGGCGGCGAAGGTCGCGCAGCACGTCGGCCGCCTCGCCCTTCATTCGTCGCTGCATCACGGCTCTGACGAGCCCGCCGAAGAATCCGCCGAGCACGTCGACGTCGGACCGGTTCACGTACGCGAGGTAGTTCCGGCCCCCGGGCTCTCCGTGAAGCAGCGCGGTCAGACCGAGAGACGCATCGAAGTAATGCGTCGCGTAGATTTGCCGGCCCGCGACCAGCACCGCGGGGCTGTCCGCATCCGCCCCCCGGAAGATGCTGACCCGTGTGACGCTGACGATGGCCTTCCCCGAAAGCCGTTCCTTCGACCAGTAGAAGAACGACTCGATCTGCGGCGCTCCCGCCGGCTCGCTCGAGAGATGATGGACGAACTCCGGCACCTGGGTCGTCAGGAACGTCGTCTCGGCCAGCAGCGCGGTGAATCGCGACGAGGGCTCCACGGGCCGGCTCTTGTCCTCATACGCGGGGACCTGTCCGTCGTCGAGGTACTGTCGGACGCGCTGCAACACGACCTCGCGAAACGCCTGTTGCGCGGCGGCCTTCCAGTCTTCGGCCCCCACGGCCGCCGCGTGCCGGAGTGTCTCCATTTCGGCGGCCGACAGCTTGAGCGCGCAGTCGCCCGGGTGGCATCCGCGGATCGCGGACAAGTCGGCGTCGTCGAGCGCCAGCGCGCGGAGATCCTCGACGCGAGGCGGATCGGAGAAGCGGCCGATGGCCGTGACGTAGGCGCTCTTCTTCAGCTCCGTGATCCGGCGCGTCCAGGCGACCAGCCGGTCGCCGTCGATGTTCACCGGCACCGCCGCAAAGACCGCCACCTGGTGATCCTTCCCGGGCAGGACTCGGGTCACCGGCTCGTCCGCGGCCAGTTGACGGCGATCGTTGGCCGTGACGTCCACCCCCGGACGGAAGAAGGCGAACGGGTCGGCAGCCGGCGCGGCGGTGGCGACACCGAGCGCGAGCAGCGTTGCGGCTGGCGCCATCAGGATCTTCATCGCTGGTGCTGCAGGCAGACGCCGCGCCAGCATCATGATTCCGCGCCAACGTCCTGGCGCTCGAGCAGCGCTGCCACATCGGCAACGCGCGCCTCGAAATCCTGTTCGCCGATCTCCATCAAACGCTTCAGATAGTCCGATTGAAACATCAGCAGACTCAGCAGATCGGCGTTCCTCGTGTCGCGCGCGCCGATCCCCCCAAGCATATGTCGGAACGGAGCGGGCAGCCGCGATTCGTAGTCGGCGGCCAGCCGGCCGATGTCCTGAGACGGCCGGATGAACACCAGATCGATGACGCGGAGGCCGCGGTGCCGCTCGGCTGGCAGCTCCTCGAGCAGCAGATTCAGGCGCGCCAGGTTCAGGGCGTCGCGATCATGATCGTCGAGAAAGATCGCATTGAGGAGCTGGCCCGCGATTTGCGCGGGCGGTGGGTAGCCGCGCACCTCGGGCTGTTCGGCTTCATCGGCCCGGCGCGCGTACCGCGTCGAGAAGGCGAGGATGCGCCGGGCGCCGAGGTGCACGGCCGGCGACAGTGGCGTGATCAGCCGGATGCCGCCGTCCCCGTACCAGGCACTCTCGAGACGCACGGCTGGAAAGAACAGCGGGAGCGCGGCGGAGGCCATCACGTGATCGACCGTCAGGCGGCAACGGCGGCTGTGCCGGAAAGGGCGCTCCCAGTCCGCGATGTCGCGACCCTGGACCCACGCCACCGTGCGTCCCGTTGTGTAGCTGCTCGTGACGATCGCCAGCGCCGCAAGCCGGTTTGTCTCGAGGTTGCGGGCAATCCCTCCGATCTCGGCCTCGCCGAAGGAGCCGAACACCGACTCGAGCGTCCGATGAAGAGGCGCGGTGTCGACGAGCCCTCGCAGTGGCGGCCCGACCAGCCGGCCGCCCGACAGCAGGCGGAGACCCCAGTGCCAGGCACTGCCCATGAGCGACCGGGCGTCGACGCGGAAGACTGCCTCGACGCGGAGGTCGGCCCACAGCGCCGCCAGTTCCTCGACCGCCTGGGAGATCGGCCCGGGGTGCGCCGCGAGAAACGTGGCGTTGATCGCGCCCGCCGACACGCCGGTCAGAAGCGGCAGCCGAAGGGTCGGGTAGTGCCTCGCCAGACCCTTGAGCAGACCGACCTGGTAGGCTGCGCGCGCACCGCCGCCATTGAGCACGATGGCGAGGTCGTCCCGGAGAGGCGGCGTCGCGACGGGGGCCGTCTCGAGGGCGCCGACACTCCGGCGGAGCCGGGCCTCGAACCGCTGGCGACGATCGGCGGACGTCACGGTGATTTCGAGGCGGCGAACCGCGTCAGACGGTTCGCTGGTTGACGTCCTCGAAGTGGTCGCTCAGCACCGGCTGTCCGTCCACGGTCATCACGCGACTGGCGAGTGAAAACACCGGGAACTTCCGCCGGGCGATGAGGTCCGCGGCCGTCGTCGCAAGCGCGCTGGCGAGCAGGGGCAGCGCCAGGGTCGCATCGGCCTGGACGCTCACGCGCTGGGCGTCGACCGCCAGCTTGCCCCAGCTCTGGGCTTCCTCGAGGCTCGAACCCGATGCGCCGCCGAAGTGCGGCACGTCGGTGACGATCTGCAGCGCGTAGCGGTGCCCCTGAACCTCCGGGCAGTAATACTCGGCCTGCACGCTCGCCTGGTTGATGAAGTTCTTGGGCGTCCCGCCGCCCAGCACGACCGACGCGGTGTGTGGACGACGAATGACGAGGTTGGCCGACTCCACGATGTCGCCGATCACGTCGATCTGTCCCCGGCGGGGATCGCGCTGGCGCGCCTGTGAGATGCCCATGCCCACCGAGGAGTCGGCGATGGCGGGGCAGAAAATCGGCACGCGGGCGCGGTATGCCGCGGTCAGGATGCCGTCTCGCCCCGTCGTGTTCCAGAGGTGGCCGCCGAGCGCGTGGAGGAACTCGCGCGTCGTGTAGGGCCGCGCCTCGAGCGAATGCGCGAAGCCGGCAATCCAGTTGTCGTTGTCGATGAACTCTTCTTCGCTGGCGTATGTATCGTAGACGCGGTCGATGCGGTCTTCGGCCAGCGCCGCATCGTCTTCGCGGGGCGAGCCGAGATAGTGCCGGCGGCCGCGCGTCTCGTGCAGGTCGTGATACAGGTTCGCGCCCGTCGACACCAGACAGTCCACGTACCGGTTGGCGATCAGATGGGCCACGACGAGTCGCAGGCCGCCCGCGCTCAACGCGCCCGCCATGCCCAGGAAGATCGTCACGTCGTCGGCGAGCATCTTCTGCCACACCCGTCGGGCCGTGGCGAGATTGCGGCCCTGGAACGAGATCCGCTCCATGCGCGACAGGACCTGATCCGCGCTGAGACCGCCTTCGACTGCGAATGGCTCGACGGGGGTGTGCAGAAACCGGGAGGGTTTTCTCGGCATGCGCGCTCATTAAATCATAAAGTAGTCGCCGTGATGGCCCTGTCCGTCGTCGACCTGCTGAAGTCGCATTTCCATCTGACCTCACCTCTGCCGATCGTGCTCGCGGGGGCCGCGGTCGTGGGATGGCTGTACCTGCGGCCCGCAGCGCGCGGCCCCAGACGGCTGCTCGTGGCGCTGCTCGTCTGCTATTGGATCGCGGCCACGCCGCTCGGCGCGCGCGGGCTGGCCGGCCTGATCGGCTACGGATTCGCCAGCCTGCCCGATGCGGCGGCCGCCGGCGGCGCGGACACAATCGTCGTCATGGGCGGCGGCGAGGAATCGTTTCAGGTGGATGGCCTGACCGTGTCGCAGCCGACGGCGCAGAGCGCACTGCGCGCCCTGGAGGGCGCTCGCGTGTACCGGCTGCTCGGGCGCGGCACCGTGGTGGCGACCGGCGGCCGGCTCGCTCGTGAAGGGCAGCTCGTGCCCGAGGCCGAAGTGCTCACCCGTGCGCTCGTCGAAGCCGGCGTCCCCGTGGATCATATCGTCGCCGAATCGCGATCGCTGACGACGCGCGAGCAGGCGGTCAACGTGGGAGCGCTGCTGAGGGCGCGCGGCACGAACCGATTCGTGCTGGTCACCTCCGAAATGCACATGCGGCGCGCGCAGGCGACGTTTCGCGCGCAGGGGTTCGACCCGATTCCCTCGGTGTCGCCGCTTCGCTCCGGGCAGCTGGGCCGATCGCCGCTGCTCCTTCCGTCGGGAGAGTGGCTGGCCGTCTCGGACATGGCCGTGTACGACGCTGCGGCGCTCGCCTACTACCGGCTGAAGGGATGGATCTAGGGGATCGTGTCAACGATGGAACGAAGGACCGATGGAACGAAGGACCGATGGAACGAAGGACCGATGGACCGATGGACCGATGGAACCGAGGAGCTACCGAGCGAACGCGTTGAGCGCCGTCGCTCGTCTGACATCCTTGAGAAAGACGAAGTCGGCGATCGGGGAGAGATGGATGCCGGCGAGGGAGCGCCTGGCGACGGCGGCATTGTCGCGGTGCCAGAGGCTGATGTACGGGGCGTCCTCGGCGATGAGCTCCTGCGCCCGGGCATAGAGGGCGCGGCGCGTGTCCATGTCGGTGGCCACCGTTGCGCGATCGATCAGATCGTCGACCTCGGGGTTGCTGAAGAAGCCGCGGTTGAACCCGTTCGGCGGCACCTGGCGTGAGTGAAAGACGCGTCGGAGAATGTCGGGATCCGCCAGGGATCCGCCGGTCCACTGCAGCGTGAAGAGTTGAAAATTGCCGGTCAGCACGTCGGCGTACAGCGTCGCGAACTCGTAGGTGCGCACGTCGAGATCGATGCCGGCCTCGCGCAGATCCTGCTGAATGACCGAGGCCTGAAGACGGCTCGCCTCGTTGGTCGAGACCTTCAGCGTGAGGTGAAGCCGCGGCAGGGGGCCGTCGGCGTCCGGGTCGGGATAGCCCGCTTCGTCCAGAAGCGCCCGCGCGCGGGCGGGGTCGTGGTCGAAGGCCACGATGTTCGGGTCGTACGCCCACGACATCGGCGGCAGCAGACCGGCCGCGGGCTGCGCCAGGCCCCGGCGCAGATACTCGGCGATCGCCTGCCGGTCGATGGCATACGCGAGGGCGCGGCGAACACGCACGTCGCGCAGCACCGGATCGCGCAGGTTCACGCCGACGTACTGATAGTCTGTGCCGGGCGAGGCGACCGTCTGCAGGTCGGGCGCACGCTCCAGCTGATACACGATGTCGGGTGTCAGGTCGTTCACCACCAGGTCGAGCGTCCCCTTGCGGAGCTCGAGCCCCATCATGATCAGATCGGGCACGATGCGGATGATCAGGCCGTCGTTGGCGGGCTGGCCCCCGAAATAGTCGGTGAACGGCGCGAGCTCGATGCGGTCGTCGGTCTGGTACCGCACGAACCGGTACGGGCCCGTGCCGTCCAGGTGAGTCGAAAAATCCGGGCCGGCGTCTGCCGGAACGATTGGCGGCAGCACCAGATTCACCGGAAACGACCCGAAGGGCTCGGTCAGCGTGAACCGCACCGTGTAGCGATCGATCGCGTCCACTGCGGCCAGCAGGCGGAACGCGCCTTTCATCGGCGAGACGAAATCGGGTTCGAGCAGGCTGCGGTACGTATGGACGACGTCGGCCGACGTGAGCTCGTGGCCGTCGTGAAAGCGCACGCTGCGTCGAAGCGTGGCGACATACGTCGTGGGCGTCGGGTTGTCCAGCCGCTCGGCCAGGTGCGGCACCACGCGCAGCTCGTCGTCGAACGTCATGAGACCGGAGAACACCAGCTGCGCGACGCGCTGCGACACTTCGTCGGTGCCAATGCGGGGATCGAGGTTGTTCGGGCCGGCCTGCACGCCGACGACGATGATGTTGGGGTTGTCGGTGGGGCGATGCAGGCAGCCCGGAAACGCGAGGCTCACGGCCAGTGCGCCCGCGGCCGCGCCGGCGCGGGTCATTCTTCAGCCTCGCGCTTGAGCTCGGCCAGGAGCGTCAGGGCCTCGAGGGGTGTCATGTGCTCGATGTCGACGGTGGCCAGCCGTTCGCGCACGCGGTCGTCGGGAGACGGCGCGGCCTGGAACAGCGCAAGCTGTCGCTGGGGATCGGCGGGCGTGCCGCTGATCGACGGTCGGCCTCCACGCGTCAGTTCGTCGCGTTCGAGGCCGGAGAGGATGGCGCGCGCCCGGTCGATCACCTCGCGTGGGAGTCCGGCGAGGCGCGCGACCTGGATGCCGTAGCTCCGGTCGGATCGCCCCGGCACGATCTTGCGCAGAAAGATGATGTCGTCTTTGTACTCGCGTGCGGCGACGTGGCAGTTCACCACACCGGGCGTCGCGTCGGCCAAGTCCGTGAGCTCGTGGTAGTGGGTCGCAAACAGCGTCTTGGGTCGCACGCGCGGGTTCGTCGCCAGGTACTCGGCCACGGCCCACGCGATGCTGAGGCCGTCGAAGGTCGCCGTGCCGCGGCCGATCTCGTCGAGCACGACGAGGCTCCGGGAGGTGGCGGTGTGCAGGATGTGCGCCGTTTCCTGCATCTCGACCATGAAAGTCGAGCGCCCCCGTGCGATGTTGTCCGAGGCGCCGACGCGGGCGAAGATCCGATCCACGAGCGCCACTTTCGCTTCGCGCGCCGGCACGAACGATCCCGCTTGCGCCATCACCGACACGAGCGCCGTCTGCCGGAGATACGTCGACTTGCCGCCCATGTTCGGGCCCGTCAGGATCACCAGCTGGCTCGAGGAGCCGTTCAACGTGATGTCATTGGGCACGAAGGCGTCGCCGCCTGCCGCCCCCCGGCGCTCGACCACCGGATGCCGCGCGTCGACGACGACGAGGTCGTCGCCCTCGTGGACGTGGGGTTTCGTGTAGTTGTTGACGGCGGCGGCCTCGGCGAAGGCGCCGAGCACGTCGAGCGTCGAGAGCGCGCGGGCCGTGGATTGAATGGCGGGCGCCTCGGCGGCGACCGCCGCCACCAGATCGGAGAACAGCTCGAGTTCGCGTTCGAGGATCCGTTCGTCCGCGCCGAGGACCCGATCTTCGTGCTCCTTCAGGGCCGGTGTGATGTAGCGTTCGCCGCCGGCGATCGTCTGCTTGCGGTGGTAGTCGGGCGGCACGGCGTGGAGATTCGATTTCGAGACTTCGATGTAGTACCCGAAGACGCGGTTGTAGCGCACCTTCAGGGACGCAATGCCCGTTCGCGCCCGTTCGCGCTCCTCCAGGTCGGCGATGATCTGCTTTCCGGACCGGCTGACGGTCTTGAGCTCGTCGAGCGCGGCATCGACGCCGTCGCGCGTGAAGCCGCCGTCTCTGGCGAGCGCCGGCGGGTCGTCCACGAGAGTGGCCTCGATCCTCCCGCGCAGGGGCGCCAGATCGTCGAGTCCGGCCACCAGTGAACAGACGAGCGGCGCCTCGAGCTCGCCGAGCACGGTCCGCACGCGGGGGACGGCCGCGAGCGAATGCGTCAGGCCCACGACGTCGCGCGGGCCGGCCGTGCCGAGCGCGGCTCGCGCCGCGAGGCGTTCAAGATCCTGCACCGGCTTGAGCGCGTCGCGCAGCTTGCCGCGGACGGTCGTCTTGAAGGCGAGCTCTTCCACGGCGTCGAGGCGATCGCGGATGGGCTCGACGGCGACGAGCGGGCGGATGAGCCACGCCCGCAAGAGTCGGCTGCCGATCGAAGTGATTGTCCGGTCCAGCTCGGCGAGCAGGGAGCCATCGCGCTCCCGGTCGGCCCCCTCGATGATCTCGAGGTGTGCCAGCGTCGTCGGGTCGATGACGAGGGAATCGGCGTGCTGGCGGAGGGTGATCGCCCGCACGTGGGCCAGGTCGGCCTTCTGGGTCGCCCGCAGATACTGGACGAGCGCGCCCGCGGCGGCCACCGCGGCCGGGCGGTCCTCGAGGCCGAACCCGGCGAGGCTGCCGGCGCGAAGCTGCTCGAGAAGCGCGCGCCTTGCCGACTCGGCGTCGAACGTCCAGGACGGCACCGCCGTGACCGGAATACCACCCAGGGTCACCAGCCCGGCCAGCGCGTCGGCCGGCGCGTCGCCGTCGCGCTCGGGCAGCACCACCTCGCGCGGACGCAGTACCGGCAAGCTCGTCGGTGAGGGCGCTGCGGCCGTCAGGCCCGACGTATTCCGCGACGGAAAACTCGCCGGTCGACAGATCGATGAGGGCGGCGCCGATACCCGTCCGCCGGCCGGCAGGCGGTGCGATCGCGATCAGAAACGCCGGCTCCCTGGCGTCGAGCACGTTCGCGTCGGTGAGCGTGCCCGGCGAGACCACGCGCACGACCTCGCGGCGTACGAGACCTTTGGCCTTCTTCGGATCTTCCACCTGATCGCAGATGGCGACCCGATAGCCCTTCTTGACGAGCCGTGCGATATAGGTGTCGACGGCATGGAACGGCACGCCGCACATCGGAATACCGCCGCCACCGGCGTCCTTCGACCGGGAGGTCAGCGTCAGCTCCAGTGCGCGCGCCGCGACGAGCGCATCCTCGTAGAACATCTCGTAGAAGTCGCCCATGCGGAACAGCAGGATCGCGTCGCGATGCTGGGCCTTCGCGTCGAGGTACTGCCGCATCGCGGGCGTCGCGCTCGCCGCGTTCGGGGAAGAAGCTGGCATGGCTGAAGATCGACCGCGTCTCCGGATATTCTAGTGTAGATGCCGACGCTCGCTCTCGATACGACGACGCGCGCGGGAAGCGCGGCACTCGTCGACGGCCGCCGCGTCGTCGTCGAGCGCGAGGGTGACGCCACGCGCTCGCACGGCGAGCGTCTGCCGGGCGAGCTCACCCGACTGCTCGCGGAGCATGAGACGCTGCTCTCGGCTGTCGATCTGTTCGCCGTGGCCGCGGGTCCGGGATCCTTCACCGGTCTGCGGATTGGGATCGCCACGATGCAGGGTCTCGCGTTCGTGGGCGGTCGGCCGATCGTCGCCCTGTCGGCCCTCGACGCCCTGGCGCAAACCGTGGCGGCCGGTCTGGACCCGGGTGCCACGGTCGGCGTCTGGATGGACGCGCAGCGTGGCGAGGTGTTCTCGGCGCTGTATCGCGTGACGGCCGAAGCCGCGTACACCCCGGAGCGTCTGGCGGCGGTCGAGGCGGCGTCGGTCGACGCGCCATCCGAGGTCGCGAGGCGGTGGAACGCGTCGGTCGAACCGGAGGAGCGCTGGCTCGTCGGCGACGGGGCGGTGCGCTACCATGACACGGCCGGCCTGGCGCAGCGCGGATGGCGGCTCGCCGGGACGCCGCTCCTGGCAGGGACCGTCGGGCTGCTGGCCGGCGCCGCCGCCGCGCGCGGGCAGGCGGTGGCGGCGATGGCGGTGCGCCCGCTCTACGTGCGGCGTCCGGACGCGATCCTGGCGCGGGATCGCGATCGGTGAGGCGTGCACGTGGCGGAAGACGAGGCCGCGAAGGAAGGCGCCGACGTGTCCTGGCAGATCGAACGACTGGCGTCGTCCGATGCGCTCGACGAGGTGCTGGCCATCGAGCGCGCCGCGTTCACCAATCCCTGGACGCGGGCGATGTACGAGGCCGAGCTCGCCAACGGCGACGTGTCGCAGTGCTATCTCGCGCGCGCGGCTGACGGCACGGCCGTCGGCTTCTGCTCCTTCTGGCTCGTGGTCGACGAACTGCACATCAACAACCTCGCGGTTGCCGAGGCGCACCGGCGGCAGGGCGTCGCCACGGCCCTGCTCACGCGGGTGCTGGCCGACAGCGTCGCGCGCGGGGCGCGTCGCGCGACCCTCGAAGTGCGTGAATCCAACGTCGATGCGCAGAAACTCTACGGCCGGTTCGGGTTCGCGGTGGTCACCGTGCGGCGCCGATACTATTCCCACCCCGACGAAGATGCGCTGGTCCTCTGGAAGGAGCGCCTCTCGGTCCCCTGATCTTGCGCAGGGGCGGGCCTTGTGTTACGTTGCCGGTACACGGCGACCTGAGTCTCATGTTCGATCCCGCAGTCAAGGAGGGGCGCATGAATGAGCAGTCGCAGGACCCCCGAGAGCGATTGCTGCAGAGCGATGAAGCGTTCACGCGGCTCGCTGCCGAACATCATCAGCTGGAAGATCGCCTTCTCGAACTCACCACCCGACCTTACCTGTCACAGCCCGAACAAGTCGAAGAAGCCACGTTGAAGAAGCGCAAGCTGCAAATCAAGGATCGCATGGAGGACATCCTCCGCCGGAACCGCGATCGGCGCGCGCACGCGATTTCGTCGTAGTCGCCGTTGTCCATCGATTCCGCCGGATACCCATTCATTGCCGGCGCTCTTCTCGTCGCCGCGCTGGCCGGCGCGGCGACGACAGGGGCGGCGGCCTGGCCGTTCCTGATCCTCGCCGCGTGTTTCGCCTTCTTCTTCCGCGACCCGACCCGCCAGCCGCCCGTCCGTCCCGAGGGCGACCGCGTCGTGCTCTCGCCGGCCGACGGCCGCGTGCTGGTGGCCGGCGCCGCCGAAGCCGCTTCTGCGCCGGCCGGCACGTGGCAGCAGGTCAGCATCTTCCTGTCGCCGATGGACGTGCACGTGAATCGAGTGCCGGTCAGCGGCCGGATCGATCGCGTCGCGTTCACGCCGGGCCGCTTCCTGCCGGCGTACCGGACCGACGCGTCCACCGTCAACGAACGCAGCGAAATCTGGATCGATCATCACGGCCAGACGATCGTCGCGCGGCAGATAGTCGGCGTGCTGGCGCGGCGCGTCGTGTGCCGCGTTCGGCCCGGCGCCGAGGTCCAGGCGGGCGACCGCTTCGGCATCATGAAGTTCGGGTCGCGCATGGACGTGTTCCTGCCGTCCTCGGCGCGCATCAGCGTGCAGATCGGCGAACGGGTCCGCGGCGGCGAAACCGTGATCGCGGTGCTACACTGACGCCTGTGGGCCGTGTGGCCCGCCCTTCAATGACGGCAAACGATCATCCGGCGGGGCGGCTGCGGTTTCTCCGGCGCTCGACCGACCGGCCGCCGCGTCGTCTGCGACGCGGCGTCTATTTGCTGCCGAGCCTGTTCACCCTCGGCAACATGTTCTGCGGCTACGCGTGCGTCGTGTATGCGATGCGGGGGGAATTCGAAACCGCAGCGCCCTTCATCGGTATTGCCATCGTGCTCGATATGCTCGACGGTCGGATTGCCCGGCTCACCGGCACGGCCAGCGATTTCGGCCTCGAGTTCGACTCGCTCGCCGACGTCATCTCGTTCGGGATCGCGCCGGCCATTCTGTGCTTCGCCTGGGGCCTCGCGCCGCTCGGGCGTCTCGGGTGGGCGGCGGGCTTCCTGTTCGTCACCGCGGCGGCGATGCGGCTGGCCCGCTTCAACATTCAGACGGCTGCCGCGACCGACAAACGGTACTTCGTCGGCATGCCGAGTCCGGCGGCGGCGGCCGTGCCGGCGGCGACCGTGTACGCCTTTCCCTTCGGCCTCCACGATTCGCTCGGTGCGCTCCCGGCGCTCGCGATCGTCATCGTGCCGGCCGTGCTGATGGTGAGCACCATCCGCTTCCGCAGCTTCAAGACCATCGACCTGCAGAGCCGCCGTCCCTACACGGTGCTGATCGTGCTCGCGGCGGCATTGATCCTCGTCACGACGCATCCCCGCTATGTCCTCGTGGCGACGGCCTATGCCTATCTGGCCTCGGCGTTCGTCGGTCTCGCGCTCACGCGCCTGCGCCATCGCGGCGGCCGCGCCCAGCCGACGGCGGAGACGCCGCCGACCGAAGCGACGCCACGCCGATCGGCCGGACGGAGCTGACCGTTTCACGATGAGGATCGGCGCCAGCCGTTCCAGCGTCATTGCCGCGTTCAGTCTCGCTTCCATTCTCGCCCACCTCGTTCTGCGATTCGCCCTCGACGCCCCGCGCGACGTGACCGAGTGGCCGCTCCTCGCCGCGCTCGTGCTGGGCGGCGGACCACTGGTGGCCAGCCTGGCGGGCAAGCTCGCGGCGCGGCAGTTCGGCTCCGATCTGCTGGCCGGCATCTCGATCGTCACCGCGGTGTTCCTCGGCGAATATCTGGCCGGCGCCATCGTGGTGCTGATGCTGGCCGGTGGCGACGTGCTCGAACAGTATGCCGTGCGCAGCGCGTCGTCCGTGCTGCTGGCGCTCGCCCGGCGTCTGCCGTCGACGGCTCACCGGCGGACGGCCGGCGCGTTGACGGACGTGGCGGTCGGCGAGGTGGCGGTCGGCGACGTGCTCGTGGTGTTTCCGCACGAGGTCTGTCCCGTGGACGGGCGCGTCGTCGAGGGCCATGGCTCGATGGACGAGTCGTATCTCACGGGGGAGCCGTTCCAGATGTCCAAGACCGCCGGATCGACCGTGATCTCGGGCGCGGTCAACGGGTCGTCGGCTCTGGTGATCGAGGCGACGGAGCGAGCATCGGACTCGCGGTACGCCCGCATCATGGACGTGATGCGCGAGTCGGAGCAGAGGCGGCCGCGGCTCCGCCGACTGGGCGACCAGCTCGGGGCCGTGTACACGCCGATCGCGCTGGTGCTCGCGGTGGGAGCGTGGGTCGGCAGCGGCGACGCCGTGCGCTTCCTCGCCGTACTGGTCATCGCCACGCCCTGTCCGCTCCTGATCGGAATTCCGGTGGCTATCATCGGATCGATTTCGCTGAGCGCGCGACGGGCGATCATCGTGCGCAATCCTGTGGTGCTCGAACAGATAAGTCAGTGCCGGACGGCCATCTTCGACAAGACCGGCACGCTGACCTACGGTCGGCCCGTGCTCGTCGAGCAGATCGTGGCGCCGGGCTTCGACGCGGCCGAGGTCCTCAGGCTCGCCGCGAGTCTGGAGCAGGTACTCGAAGCACCCGCTGGCGGACGCCGTCCGCGACGCCGCAGCGACGGCGAAGATTCCGCCGATCGAGGCCGCGGAAGTCTGCGAGCCGCCCGGCCGGGGGCTCCGCGGCATCGTGTCGGCGCGCCCTCTCGTGATTTCCAGCCGCGGCAGCCTCGTCGAGTCGGGCGTCGTGCCTCGAGACGCGCTGCCGCCGGTGACGGGCGGTCTGGAATGCGTGGTGGCGATCGACGGCCGATATGCCGCCACCTACCGGTTCCGCGACGCTCCGCGCCGCGAAAGCCGGTCGTTCGTAGAGCATCTGGGACCCAGGCACCATTTCGGGAAGGTCATGATCGTGTCGGGCGATCGGGAGGCCGAGGTGCGCTATCTGGCGGACGAGGTCGGCGTCGTCGACGTGTACGCCGAGCAGAGCCCCGAAGACAAGCTGGCGATCGTCCGCGACGAGACGCGGCGGGCCAGGACGCTCTACGTCGGCGACGGCGTGAACGACGCCCCGGCCATGATGGCCGCGACCGTGGGCATGGCGATCGGGCGGGGAACCGACGTGACCGTGGAGGCCGCAGGCGTCGTGGTGATGGACAATTCGTTGTCCAAGGTGGACGAGTTCCTCCACATCAGCCGGCGCATGCGGTCGGTGGCGCTTCAGAGCGCGGTGGGGGGCATGGCGCTCAGCGTCGGCGGCATGCTGATCGCCGCATCCGGCCATCTCGGTCCGGTTGGCGGAGCGGTGGGCCAGGAAATCATCGACGTGCTCGCGGTGCTGAACGCTCTGCGCGCCGCCTTCCCTCCCGCCGTCATTCGCGACCATTGAGGCCGCCGGCCGGGTCGCGCAGAACCGCGCGGCGCGCCGTTCAGTCCAGCCGCAGCGTGGTGGCGGGATTGGTGCGGCTGACCCGGAACGCAGGCAGCCAGGTGGCGGCGGTGGCCGTCGCCACCAGCAGCGCGGCGACGGCTGCGAACGTCAACGGGTCGGTCGGATCGACGCCAAAGAGCATCGCGCGCATCGCTCGCGTCCCCGCAAGGGCCAGCGCCACGCCCACGACCAGGCCGCCGAGGACCAGCGCCAGACCGCGCCCGACGACGAGCCGGCGTACGTCGGCCGCCGACGCCCCCAGGGCGAGCCGGATCCCCATCTCGTGCCGCCGGTCGCGCGCGAACTGCGCCATCACGCCGTACACGCCGACGAGGGCGAGCACCACGCCGACACCGGCGAAGGTGAGCAGCAGCGTCATCAGGAACTGCTGGCGGCGGACCGATGCCGCGCGCACGTCATCCATCGTGCGGACCGACGAGATGGCGAGCGCGGGGTCGAGATCGGCGAGCGCCCGGCGGACGGGACCGGCGAGCAGCGTCGGGTCGCCGGTCGCTCGGACGAGCAGCACCATCGCGGTCCGCGGCGTTTGGGCATGCGGGGTGACGATCTGCGTGCGCGTCGCGAGGTTGAGCGACGTCTGGTGCACGTCGCCGACCACTCCGACGATGGTGATCCACGCGGGGTCGGTTCCCGGCGCCTTGCTGAAGACGATGCGCTGGCCGACCGGGTCCTCGTTCGGGAAGAACTCGCGCGCGAGCGTTTCATTGACGAGCGCCACGGGCGGCGCATCGGCCGTCTCGCGATCGGTGAAGTCGCGCCCGTGCAGAATGGGCACATGCATCGCGGCGAAGTAGCCGGGCGTCACCTCCATGTGGGTGACTTCGGTGCCGAATGCGTCGGGATCGCGGCCGGCGATCGAGAACGAGCTCGTCCAGCCGTTGCCTTCATCCGTCAGGACGAGCTGCGAGGCGGCGCCCGCCGCGTCGGCGCCAGGCAGGGCGCCCGCGGCTTCGACGAAGCGTTGCCAGAAGACCCGCTGCTTCTCGGGCGTGTCGTAGCGCGTGCCGCCCGCATTCACCTCCACGGCGAGAAGGCCGCGTGTCTCGAAGCCCGGATCGACCCGCACGAGGGCGGCGTAGCTGCGGACGAGCAGTCCCGCGCCGACGGCCAGCATGACGGCGATCGCGACTTCAGTGACCACCAGCAAATTGCCCCAGCGAGGGGGCGATCGGCGCGCGCTTCCCGAGTGGCCGCTGTCTTTCAGGACTTCCGCGGGCGCACGGCTGCCGCTCCACAGCGCCGGAGCGATTCCGAACACCAGTCCGCTTGCGGTCGTCACCGCGGCGAGGTAGGCGAGGACGCGCCAGTCGAGCGGGAGTGAGTCGACCGGGAGCATTCCCGCCGGCCGCAGGGCGACCAGGGCGCGCGTGCCCCACCACCCGACCCCCGTGCCCGCGGCCCCGCCGATGGCGGACAGCACGAGGCTTTCGGTGAACGCCTGCCGCACGAGGCGGCCGCGGCCCGCGCCGAGCGACAAGCGCAACGCCGCTTCCCGCTCGCGTCCCGAAGCGCGCACGAGCAGCAGATTGCCGACGTTCGCGCAGGCGATGACCAGAAGCAGGGCGACGGCCGCCAGAAGCAGGGTAAGCGGCCGCTCGGTGTCGCGGACCAGGAACCGGTGCAGCGGCGTCAGCCCCGCACCCATCACGCGGTTCGTGTCGGGATATTCGAGCTTGAGGCCCTCGGCTACCGCCTGGAGCTGGGCGTCGGCCGACTCCAGCGTCGCTCCGGGCGCCAGCCGCGCGATCGGACGAAGCCAGTGGGCGCGGCGGAACGACGCCTGGCCGCGCGACGCCGGGTCCCAGCGCATCGGGATCCACGCGTCGACGCTCGCGGACGGAAACTCGAAGCCTGGCGGCATGACGCCGGCGACTTCGACCGGGTCTCCATTGATCATGATGGTGCGACCGGCGATCGCGGGGTCGGCCGCGAACACGTCGCGCCAGGCCCGATCGCTCAGGACCATCACCGGGGCGGCCGGCTGCCACGTCTCGTCGTCGCGAAGCGCCCGGCCGAGCTGCGGTCGCACGCCGAGCACGGAAAAGAAGTTGCCGGTCACGAGCGCCGCCGAGAGAAGGCGGGGCTCGCCTGCGCCAGTCAGCGTGCCGTCGTTGGCGAAGTCGGAATACGCGGCGACGTCCTGGAACGCCGCGACCCGCTCCCGCCAGTCGAGCATGTTCGCCGGCGCTGCCGTCTGCTGATACCAGTGATACTCGGGGTTCTCTTCCCAGAGCATCACGAGACGATCGGGCTCGTCGAAGGGCAGCGGATGCAGGACGACGGCGCTCACGGCCGAGAAGATCGCGGCGTTGGCGCCGATGCCGAGCGCGAGCGTCGTCACGGCCGTGACGGCCAGTGCCGGGCTCCTCGACAGCGCGCGCACCGCGTAGCGGATGTCGCGGACGACGTCTTCGATCCATCGCACGCCCCATCCGTCGTGGTGCGCCTCCTTGGTCGGCTCGACGCCGCCGAATGCGACCAACGCGCGGCGCCGGGCATCGTCGGCGCTCATGCCGGCGCTGACGTTCTTCTCGACTTCCCGATCGAGGTGGAACCGAATCTCTTCGTCGAGCTCCCGATCGACGCGCCGGAAGGCGACGAGGCTCCGCAGCCGCAGCGTGACGCTTCTCCACGTGCCCATGACCTTGCCCCCGGTCGGCTACGCGCGACCCGTGCCGAGAATCTCCTCGACGGCGGCGACGTAGCGGCGCCAGTTGTCGGTTTCTGAGCCGAGCGCCCGGCGGCCTTTCGGCGTCAGGCGGTAGTACTTCGCGCGCCGGTTGTTCTCGGTCGTCTGCCAGCCGGAATCGACCCAGCCCTTCAGCTCGAGGCGCTGGAGGGCCGGGTAGAGCGACCCCTGGTTCACCTCCAGGACGCCCCTCGAGAACTGCTGGACGCGCTGGCTGATGCCCCACCCGTGCATGGGCTCGAGCGCCAGCGTCTTGAGAATCAGGAGGTCGAGCGTTCCACGGAGAACATCCGCCGCAGGTGCCGTCATCAGCTGCTCCCGGCGCTGAACACGCGTTCTGTCGAATGCCGACAGATGATGATCGAACTTCTGTCGGAAGTCAAGGGGAGAGGCGGCGGACGGCGTACTCGAGCAGCACGATCCCGCTGACGGGGTAGATCCGGTGGCCGTCGAGCTCGAGCGCCAGGCGCGAGGCGGGGGCGGCGCGCGCCTAGGCGAGCGTCCCGACCGGCGGGTCGCCGGCGCGGCCCAGCGTCCTGATGGAGCCCTGGCCGGCGTCGCGCAAGGCCCGCTCGATCTTCTCGCGGAGCCCCTCTGCGGGATTCTCGACGCCAACCAGGATCTTCCCGGTGGTCACCTCCGGGTCGTAGAGCTGTGGCCCGCGGCCCCCGAGCTTCGCGGTGATGAAGAGCGTCACGACGGTCGCGAGAATGGCCCCCAGCATCGTGAGCTCGAAGATCACGATCAGATTGGGCCACCACGACACGATGGGCATGTTCGCCGTCTCGAGGGGCCAGGCCCGCTCGGTCGCCGTCGTGAGCCACGTCGCGAAGATGAGGCCGAGGAGACCGCCGCCTCCCGCAATCTGGTACAGCCACGTCGCCGAGTCTCGGTGGCTGAACGGATACTCCTCGATGGGTTCCGATGACACCACGGTGATCTGCGCGTCGGCGATGCCGGCGGCATGCAGGTTGTCGACCGCCCGCTGGACCTCCTCGGGCTCGGTGAACAGGGCGTAGACGGCGGTCATGGCCTCGTCTTCCAGATCGGCGTTTCGGCGACTTCCTCGGGCGTCGAGAGAAACGGATGCTGGCCGACCTTGAGCTCCCAGATCGAAATGATCGGCACGAACTTCGAGAACAGGGTGTAGAGCAGCACCATGGCTGCGAACGTCGAGATCATAATCATGATTTCGACCGGCTGGGGCCGATAGCTGCCGTAGGTGTAGGGCAAGTACTTGTTCGCGAGCGATGGCACGACGATCAGAAAGCGTTCCAGCCACATCCCGACGACGACACCGCAGGACGCGATCACGCATCCGACGATCGTTCGTGTCCGGCGGAACGACAGGATCGACACCGGAAGCACGAAGTTGCAGAGGATCATCGTCCAGTAGAGCGGAGCGAAGGCGCCGCGCTGCGTGGCCCAGAACACCGCCATTTCACTCGGCTCGTTGCCGTACCAGCCCGTCAGCCGCTCGGCGAATACGAAGTACCCCCAGAGCAGGCTCATCATCAGCAGGAGCTTGGCGAGGTTCTGAAAATGCACCGGATGCAGGTACTCCTCGAGGTGCAGGAACTTGCGCAGGCCGGCCATGGCGATGATGAGGGCGGCGATCCCGCTGAAGATGGCTCCGGCCACGAAGTAGGGGCCGAAAATCGTCGAGTGCCACATGGGCACGGGCGCCATCGAGAAGTCGAAAGAGACGATGGTGTGCACCGAGACGGCGACCGGAATGATGGCAATCGCCATGATCTGCATGGCCTGCTCGAGGCGGTGCCACTGCTTGGTGGTGCCCTGCCAGCGGAGCGCCAGCGCGCCGTAGATCGTCCTGCGCCAGCCCGTCGTTTGATCGCGCACGAGCGCGAAGTCCGGAATCATCGGCAGCAGCAGAAACAGCAGGCTGCCGGTCAGATACGTGGTGATGGCGAAGAAGTCCCAGACGAGCGGCGATCGGAAGTTCGGCCAGATCTGACGCTCGCTCGGGTACGGCATGAGCCAGAAGAACAGCCAGGGGCGGCCGAGGTGGATGATCGGGAACATCGCGCCGATCATGAGGGCGAACGCCGTGATGACTTCGGCGCACCGCGTGACCGGCCGGCGCCAGCCGGCGTTCACCAGCCGCAGGATCGCCGAGATGAGCGTGCCGGCATGGCTGATGCCGATCCAGAACACGAAGTTGACGATGTAGAAGCCCCAGAAGACGGGAAGGCGCGTGCCCGACTGCCCGAACCCCGTCGTCGCCTGGAAGAGGAACGCGAAGGCCCCCATGCCGACGACGCTGCCGAGGACCACGACCAGCGCCCAGAACTTCCACGTGGTGTGGAGGAGCGGGTGGAGCAGGTCGTCGGAGAGACGCTTGGCGACGGTGGGGTTCATACCTGGGTCTGTCGCGCGAGGTACGTCACCTTGGGCAGCGTGCCGACGTCCTCGAGCAGCTTGGAGCCGCGCGGCGACCGCGACAGGCGTGCGACCTCGCTCTCCGGGTCGTTCAGATCGCCGAACACGAGGGCCTTGGCCGCACACGACTGGACGCACGCCGGCTTGATGTCGCCGTCGGCCACCTCGCGCTCGTCGACCTCCGCCTGGATTTTCGCGGCCGAGATCCGCTGCACGCAGAACGTGCATTTCTCCATGACCCCGACTTCGCGCACCGACACGTCGGGATTGAGCTGCAGATGCAGCGGTTTGTCCCAGGTCGGGTTGAAGAACTCGAAGAAGCGGACGCTGTAGGGACACGCGTTCGCGCAGTACCGCGTGCCGATACACCGGTTGTAGACCTGCGCGTTCAACCCCTCGTCGGTGTGGTGGCTCGCGTAGGTGGGGCAGACCGACTCACAGGGCGCCGCGTCGCACTGCTGGCACATCACCGGCCGGTATTTGAGCCGGACGTCCGGGAACTCGCCTTCCCAGTAGCTTTCGACCCGGATCCAGTGCATGGCGCGGCCGCGCGCCGCCTGATGATCGCCCACGGTCGGAATGTTGTTTTCGGCGTGGCACGCCGCGACGCACGCGCCACAGCCGGTGCACTTGTCGAGATCCGCGGCCATCCCCCAACGATGCGGCATCTTCTATTCCCCGAACCCCAATCCCTGGTCTCTGCGAACCGTCACCGATGGTGATCCTCGTTCTCTTCCTTGAGCATGCCGGCGAATTGCACCAGGCTGCCATCGGGGCCGCTGACGCGCGACAAACGCACGCGGGTCGCCGCCCAGGCGAGCGATCCGGTCTCGGCTTCTTCGATCGGAGCCAGGATCGACAACGGATTCGTGCCCCGCAGGCTCGCGTACCGTGTGAAATTGGTGTGTCCCTGACCGGCTGGAATCGCGACGACATCGGGCGCGATGCCCGGCGAGATGACCGCCGGCGCGCGAATCGCGCCCTGTCGAGAGGCGACTTCCACCATATCGCCCTGGGCGATGCTCAGGCGGGCGGCGGTCTGCGGGTTGATCTCGACCCAGCTGCTCCACATCGCGCTCGTGAGCGGGTCGGGCAACTCCTGCAGCCAGGGCAGGTGAGCCACCGACCCGTCGAGAAACGCCGCGGACGCGTACGGCAGGAAATGATACGGGAACTCGGCCTCGGCCCCGTCGAATGCCGGATCGGCGAACGCGAGAGGCGCCGCGGCCGGCCGTTCATCGCGGCGCGCGGGCGCGGCGGGAAGCTCACCCCACCAGCCGCCGTTCGACTGCGCGTCGGACCACGCCGCCTCGCCCGGCGGCAACTGCGCGTAGGCGGCCTGCAGGAGCTCGTTGAACGTCTCCCACGGGAAGGCCGGCTCGATCGGTGTCGCGAGTCGGCGGCTGACGTCCAGCAGCACGTCCGGTGTGGCCCGCGTGTCGTGCAGCGGCAGCATGACCGGTCCGGCCACGCTCGCGACGGCCGATCCGGATCCCGATTCGGGCAGGGCGTCGGTCCAGGCCTCGAGGAAGGAATGATCCGGCAGCACGAGGTCCGCCAGGGCGCTCGTCTCGTCCAGAAAGCTCGAGAAGCTGATGATGTAGGGCACCTTGTCGAGCGCTTCGCGGACCTGCCACGCCGTTGGCGCCGCGTGTACCGGATTGGCGCCGTCCACCAGCAAGACGCGCACGGGGGCCTGTTCGCCGCCCGACGACGCCACGAGCGCGCCGGCGAGCTGAGCGAGCGCGCGCGACGGGTCGTTGGGCTGCACGGGAGCGGTGAAGCCGGGGGGCGCCGGCACGTGCGGGGTGAAGACCACGCCGCCGGCGACGTCCACGCCGCCGACGAGCGCGGTGAGCGCGTTGGCGGCGACGGCGTGAAAGAGTCCGTTCGAGTAGGCGAGCGGCGTCCCGCCGGCGATGGCGACGGCCGGGGTGGTCGCCGCGAATTCGCGGGCCAGGCGCTGGATTCGCTCGACGCGGACGCCGGTGCGCTCGGCCACCGCGTCCGGCGCAAAGTCGGGCAGCCCATCGCTCCACCCGGCGACGAGCGTGCCAGCGCGACCGGCGGCAGACGCGGGCCGGAGGCCCTCGCTCAGGATCACGTGGGCGAGACCGAGCGCCAGGACACCCTCGGTGCCGGGCGTGACCGGAATCCATTCGTCGGCGTTGGCGCCGGTCTGCGACATGCGCGACTCGACCTGCACGAACGTTCCGCGCACGCCGGGCATGCCCGCGCGCATCCGCCCGTAGCCGGCATTCTGCGCCACGGGCGAATTCCACGTGCCGAGGAAGTCGGCACCAAACGAGAGGACGTAGCGAGAGGCTCCGAGATCGATCGTCGGCCGCTGGGCGCGCCCGAACGAGAGCTCGTTCGCCCGGCGCAACACGTCGTCGCCGAAGGCCTCGTAGGCGAGCGGCGGCGGTGCGCCGAAGCGGCCGAGAAACTCCGCGAGCAGCGCGCGGCGGTGGCTGTGTCCGGGACGCGTGAACGCGGCGAGACGGTCTCGCGCGCCGGCCGCTGCCAGCTCGTCGAGCTTGCCGACGAGCTCGGCGATCGCATCGTCCCACGAGATGGCTTCGAACTGCGACGTGCCGCGCGCTCCCGTGCGTCTGAGCGGCGTTCGGAGCCGATCGGGATGGTAGGTGATCTGGATGGCCGCCTGTCCGCGCGCGCAGAGGCCGCCCTGGCTGACGGGATGCGCGGCGTTGCCTTCGAGCTTCTTGGCGACGGACATGCTGACCACGCCCGCCTGCCCGTCGCGAACGGTGTCCACGTCGGCCGCCATCACGCGCGCCTGCACACCGCATCCTGCCTGGCACACCGGACAGACGCTCGGTTTCCAGGCAGCCGTGCCGGGCACGATCTCCTCGGCGGGCACGAAGCGGATCAGCGCGTGCTCCGGATTCCCGCAGCTGGCCAACCCGGCGCTGGACCCGGTGATGGCCGTGAGCTTGATGAAGGTTCGCCGGTCCATCAGCCTAGTAATGGCATGTCAGGCAATCGTTCGACGCCTGGTTCTCGCGGTGGCAGTCCACGCAGAAGCCCATCGTGTGATCCACGACGCGCTCGGCGACCGTCATCGACGCCACGTCGCCATGGCATGTCGCGCAGTCCACGTTGGCGCGGATGTGCGGCGCATGATTGAAGCGGACGTGCGCGGTCGCGGGCCAGCCGTAGACGCGCTGCCACGGCAGGTCGAGACCCTTGTCGCGCGACGCGGTGATCTGCTGGATGAGCGGCCGGTCGGTGGCGATCGCTTCGTGGCAGATCATGCACGTCGTGACGCTCGGCAGCCCCGCCTGCGGCCCGCTCGTCACCGCCTCGTGACAGTAGTCGGTGCAGGTGAGGCCCTTTTCGATGTGCGTGTGGTGTGGAAACGGAATCGGCTGCTCGGCCGTTCGGTGAATGGAAAAGTACTCCCGCGTCGCCTCGGCGAACGAGCTGCGCGCGGGCGTGAACACCTCGTGCGACGCTCCCGGTGCGATGCCGGCGACGGCGCCCGCCTGCGGCGGACGCGTGTCCAGCAGGCCGCAGGCGGCGACACCAGTGCTGACCACGATCAGACCCGCGAGCAGCGCGAGGCGCGCCGCACCCCTGGGAGACGACCCTTCAGGCACCGGCTACTTGTGCAGACTGCGCAGGTAGTTCACGACCTGCCAGGTCTGCTCGTCCGTGAGCTTGCCCTTGTAGCCTTTCATATCGAACTTGGGCCCCGCGCCGTCGCGGATGACCAGGAAGATCTCGCCGTCGGTCGATCCTCGATCCCACGTGTCGTCGGTCAGATTGGACGGGTGGGTGTCCTTTGGCGCCATCGGACCATTGCCGGTGGCGTCGTTGCCATGACAGAAGCGGCAGTTGCGGTCGAAGAGCGCTTTGCCGGCGGCGATCGACGCCGGGTTGGCCGGCACGGGGTTCTTCATGGCCTTGCCTTCGGCGCTGCCGCCGGGATTCTGTCCCGCGCTGAGCGCGATGCCGGCCACCAAGACCATGGCGAGTGCTGCAAGCGTTCCGTTCAAGAAGCGGCGCATGACTTCCGTCTTCCTCCTCGAATCCTGAGTCTGTTGGCGATGGAGCTGCCGGACGGCTGGCGCCGGCGCGATGTCCAGCGGCCGCCGATTGTCACACAACAGTCGCCGTGGCTGCAACCCGTGGCAGCCACGACGCATTGTATATCCGTTTATCTATAATTCCGGCGTGCCAATTGCCTCCGTGGACCCCATGCGTCGACTCGCGCTGGTCGCGGTCGTCATCGTTGCCGCGTGGCCCCGCGCGGCTGTGGCTCAGGACGGCGCGGTGGTGTACGCCGACCATTGCGCCAGTTGCCACAATCCAGAGAGCGGCGTCCGCGCGCCCGGCGCGCGCGACGCTGGCCGCGCAGAGCGCCGATCGCATCGTTCAGGCTCTGGAGGGTGGCGTGATGCGCGACCAGGGCGCCGGGTTGACGCCCACCGAGCGCAGAGCCGTCGCCGCCTTTCTCTCGACCGCGACGAGCCCCGCCGCCACGTCGTCGCGCGGGGCCGCGTGCGCCGCGCCGGCGCGTCTGACCGCGGCGACCGAAGGCGAGTGGAATGGATGGGGTGCGTCGCTCACCAACGCCCGGTTTCAGCCGCGGCCCGGATTCTCGTCCGACCAGGCGCACAGCCTGCATCTCAAGTGGGCATTCGGCTTCGAGGGCGACACGTCGGCGGCCGTTCAGCCCGTGATCGACGGAACGCGCGTCTTCGTGGCGAGCGGATCCGGCACCGTGTATTCGCTCGGCCTCGACGAGGGTTGTGTGGACTGGACGTTCAAGGCCGATGGCGGCGTTCGCAATGGCGCCGTCGTCGGTCAGGCCGGCGCGGGCGGCCTCGGCCTGTTCTTCGGCGACCTGCGCGCCACGGTGTACGCCCTGGATCCGGCGACCGGCGCGCTGCGATGGAAACGCAAGCTCGACGATCATCGCGCCGCGCGCATTTCGGGATCGCCCGTGCTCTACAACGGCCGCGTCTACGTGGGCGTGTCCTCCGGCGAGGAGGCAACCGCCATGTCGCCGGCGTATGCCTGCTGCACGTTCCGCGGGAGCGTGGCGTCGCTGGATGCGGCGACCGGCGCGGTGGTGTGGCAGACGTTCATGATTCCCGACGAGCCGACGCCGCAGGGGACCAACGCGCAGGGCACGCCGTTGTGGGGGCCGGCGGGCGCCGCAGTGTGGTCGTCGCCGACCGTCGATGCGACCACGGGATCGATCTATGTGGCCACCGGCGATGCCTACACGCAGCCCGCGGCGCCGACGTCTGACGCGGTCGTCGCGCTCGACCTCGCGACCGGCCGCATCAAGTGGGTCAGCCAGGTCACCGAGGGCGATGCGTTCACGATGGCCTGCGGCAGCGCCAACGCCGCGAACTGTCCCGATCCGAGCGGCCCCGATTTCGACTTCGGCCAGCCGCCGATCCTCGTGTCGCTCGCGGGCGGACGGCGCGCGCTGGTGCTCGGCCAGAAGTCCGGCGTCGCGCACGGGCTCGACCCGGACGCCGATGGCCGGATTCTCTGGAGCACGCGCGTCGGCAGGGGCGGCATGCTTGGCGGCAGCGAGTGGGGTTCGGCGAGCGACGGGACGAATCTCTATGTGGCCATCTCGGATCTCGTCCTGGCGAACGAGGGCTCGCGCGGCCGCAGCCTCGATTCGAAGGCGGGCGGCGGCCTTCATGCCATTCGGGTGTCCGACGGGAACGTCGTGTGGTCGGCGCCCCCGCCGGTGTGCGGCGACCGACCCAACTGCAGTCCGGCGCAGTCGGCGCCGGTATCGGCGGTGCCTGGCCTCGTGTTCTCGGGATCGCTCGACGGCGTGCTGCGCGCCTACTCGACCGCCGATGGCACCGTGGTGTGGCAGTTCGACACCGCGCGGCCGTTCGACACCGTCAACGGGGTGTCGGCGAGCGGCGGGTCGATCGACGTCGGCGGTCCGGCCATCGCTCACGGCGTCGTCTTGACGACGTCGGGGAACGGCACCTGGGGTGGCGGCCGCGGGAACGTCCTGCTCGCCTTCTCGCCCGACTGACGCTTGGCCACGCGCGACTAGAGGAGCAGCTCGATCCTCACCGTCGTGCCGCGGCCCTTGACGCTCTCGACGTCGATCGTCCCGCCGTTCAGTTCGATGTTGCGCTTGGCGATCGTCAGGCCGAGGCCGGTGCCCGTGGCCTTCGTCGAAAAGTACGGCTCGAAGATCCGCGCCGCGGCGTCCGGGTCCATCCCGACGCCGGTATCGCGCACCTCGACCACGATCGATGGCCGACCGTCGAGCGACGACGGGCGACTGGCGACTGACAAGCTCCCGCCGCCAGGCATGGCATGGAGCGCGTTCTCGATCACGTTCGTGAGGGCACGCGCGAACAGCGTCCGGTCGAGCAGGATCGGGGGGAGCGTGGCGTCGGCGTCGAGCGCGATCGTCACCCGACCCGCCAGTCCCGCGCGGTACGGCGCGACGACTTCCTCGATGAGCGTGGCGAGGTCGGTCGACTCGAGCCGTGCGGTGGGGGAGGAGGCGAAGCTCGAGAACTCCGACGCGATCTGGCGGAGCAGGCGCACCTGCGTCAGGATCGCGGTGATGCAGTCGTCGAGCACGGGCGACAGCGGACGGCCGCGGTCCTGGTTCACCCGACGCACGTGCTCCGCCGACAACTGAATCGGCGTCAGCGGATTCTTGATCTCGTGCGCCACCTGCCGCGCCATTTCCGCCCAGGCCTCCAGGCGCTGCGTGCGCTCGAGCTCCAGGCGCTGCCGCTGCAGTTCCGCAGCCATCCGGTTGAAGTCTTCGACCAGCCGGCGCAGTTCGTCGGTGGAGGTGGCGGCGATCCTGGCGTCGAAGTCGCCCCGCGCGATGCGCCGCGTGGCGCGCGTGAGCCGATTCACCGGATCGGCGACCCGCTCGGCCAGCCAGTAGCCCAGCCCGATCCCGACGAGGCTGAAGAAGACCGCCCCGAACAGCACGCGGCGATCGAGCTCGTCGCGCTGGCGTTCGGTCTCTGCCTGGCGCAGCGTCAGGGGAACGGTCACGATGCCCTCGCGGCCGCCCGCGCGGACCGGCTCGGCTGCCAGCAGGTACGGGGCGCCGCCGACCGTCTCGACGCCGACGAACGTTTTCTGACGGTCGAGCACGATGCCGGCGTAGACGTCGCTCGGCGTCCGCTCCGTGAGCACGCCTGAGGCAAACAGCGCGCGGTTGCTGGTTGCCTGCAGCTCGGCCCCCTCGAACAGGTTGACGTCCTGGTCGATGGCCCGGCTCACCAGCACCAGGAGCTGATCGTCGATGAGCGCGATGGCGTTGCGCTGCTGCAGCGTCACGTAGTCTTCGACGAGCCGTCGGGCGACGGTCGCCGTCTGCGCGGCTGACTCCTCCTCGCGGGCGTTGAGCTGGGATGTGAGATAGGCGCGCGCCGTGAGCGCCAGTACGGCGACCGGAAGGACCGCCGCAGTAAAGAAGTAGAGCACCAGCTTCCGGTAGAAGCTCGAGCGGATTTCGCGCAGGAGTGCGCGGCCGCTGGTCGGGGAACGCATGCTGACGAAGCCCCCGACGGTCATGATCGCGAGGAGCAGGACATAGAGCACGCCGGCGAGCGTCGTGAGTTCCGCCAGGTTGAGCAGGTGTCCGAAGGTGGTGATCACCGGGTACCCCAGCGCGTAGATGCCGCCGCGATCGTTCAGGAGGTACACGCGGTAGGTCTCACCTTCGCGCCGCAGATTGGTCCAGAACGGCGCGCGCGAGGCGACGAGGCGCTCGAACACGGCGTCCGGCAGAAGCCAGACGCGCGCGTCGGTGGCTTCGACCGGCGTGCGGCTCCAGCCGTACATCGCCAGCTCGACGTCGCCGCCGGCCGCGCCGTCCGACACGTCCGGAGAATCCGCGCGCAGCGACTCGAGATAGGGATTCTGGGGCGCGACGAAGAACAGGCGGCGATAGTCGAGCATCACCCGGACCACGATGGCGCCGACCAGCCGCCGGTCGGTCGCACAGATCCCGCGGCTCGCCCGCAGGACGTGTCGGTCGGAGGCGCCGAGCGGCGAGGTTTCCTCGACCATGTCCCAGTCGCAGCCGGCGGCGCGGTATTCGGGCGTGGCCTGCTCGGGCAGACTCAGCGCGAAGCGGCTGACGAGCCGGCCGCGCGCGTTGTAGAGCTCCACGGCCGACGTCAGGCGATAGGTGGCCAGATCGGTCTGCTGCCAGATGGCAAACGCGCGATCGATATCGACGGTGCCCTCGGCCCCTGGCGCCGGCGGTTCGGCGGCCAGATCGAACCGGCTGTCGATCTGCTCGAGCGCGCGCCGCAGCCGATCCTGCAGGTCCTCGCGCATGCTCGCGACCTGGGGGGCATAGACCGTCGACACCAGGTCTTCTTTGGCATCCTCGGTGAACGCGAGGAGCGTCGGGTACATCGCCAGCGCGGGCACCAGGAGGGCGAGGAAGATCCAAGCGAGGCGGGCGGCCTGCGACGAGCGCCGCGAATGGCGCGGCGATCGTGCGACGGCGGCCCGGCAGAGCGCGACGCCCACGAGCGCAGCCAGCAGCGGCGCCACCGGCATGGCCAGGCGCAGGGCTGCAAGGCCGGCGATCGCGCCCGCCGCCCACGCAGCCGCGCCAATGCGGACGTGCCAGTCGCGGCGGGTTCGCCAGACGAGCGCAGGAACCCGGGCCAGCGTCACCCCGGCCCACACGACGGCCGCGTGGAGGAGCAGCAACCCTGAACCCAGAGCCAGCCGGGCGGCGCTCGGTGGATGAAGCCAGAAGTGGAGCAGATCGATCATCGCGCCGGACACGAGCGTCCGCAGCACGCGGGCGTAGGCCTCGAGTCCCCAGGCGGTCAGCCCGCCGGCGAGCGCATAGGCCGGGACCAGCGGGGCGAGCGCTTCGGCGCGCGTCGCGAGGAGCCTGGCGTGCGGCAGCGCAGGACGCCGGCGATCCTCGAGGTCGAGCACCAGCCAGACCACCGCGCAGGCGACGAGCGCCGTGAGCAGCAGGTCGAATGAAGAAGTCGGCGAGCGGGCCGTGCCGCCGAGGAACGGCGCCAGGGCGAACCACAGCACGATCCGGGCGGCCACCAGTGTCAGCACGACGGCGCTCGTCGCGACCGACACGCCACGGCGATCGCGCGCACGGCGCTGGCGATCCACCAGCGGTCCCAGCCCGACGACGAGCAGGACGGCCAGCACGACGAGCACGGCGCCGGCCGTCCGTCGTTCCCACCGCACCCGCGCCGCCTGAATCTCCGCGCGGTCGAACGTGGCGACGGCGAGCGGTGTGCCGTCCGAGGCATTGAGAGGAACCGTCAGCGCGGGCGGCGGGCCATCGGCCGGTGCCCGGTCGCCCACGGCCCGCACGGCGGCCGGACCGGCGAGCGTCGGCAGGACCAGGGTGTCGCTCAGGCCCGCACCCGGCTCGCCGAGCGGCCGCTCGGCGATGATGACGGCGGTGCGCTCGCCCGGAGGTCGACCCGTCGCGACAACCGGCTGCACGCGCACCAGCCGCGGCCCCGGCGGGCCCGACGCCATCAACAGCGCGGCAGGCCCTCCCGCCCGATCGCCGAGTTCGGAAACGCGACCCGCCCAGGCGAGGGGTTCGCCGTCCGGCCGATAGATGGTGACGCCGCCGGGGCCGGGCCGTCCCCCGGGCACCACGGCGGCGGCGCGCGCGAAGAGCGTTCCCAGCGCGTCGGCGTCGCGCGAGGCCCGCGCGATCGTGTCGGCA
Organism: uncultured Acidobacteriota bacterium; assembly: GCA_963837345.1. GTDB lineage: Bacteria > Acidobacteriota > Vicinamibacteria > Vicinamibacterales > CAVVIG01 > CAWIMX01. Next base: position 3,889,651 of record CAWIMX010000001.1, on the reverse strand, counting down.
TCGCCGAGCAGGGCGGTCGTCGTGACCGCGAGGGTGTCGGCCGCGGCCTCGAACCGGCGATTCAACTCCGTCGCGGCCCGCGCGACGGCGTCCTCGTCGGAAGTGCCGAAGCGCGCGCGCTCGAGCCCCCACCCGACCGCTCCGACGGCGAGCGCCGCGACGAGGCCGACGCGCGTCAGTCGCCAGAAAAACGTCACGCTTCCGCCAGCATACAATCAGAAACCGCGCGGGGGTGGCGCCGTCTCTGGCGGCGCGAGCGTGACGAGACCGGGCAGGGGCGCAACCGGCACGATCTTCGGCTCGACATCGCGGGTAACCGCCGTGACGACCGACCCACCCGCGGCGTTGCTCGAGACGAGCACGAGGAGCGGCAGCGGCAGGTTCGCGGCCGTGACGACATGCGGCGGCGCCGCGAGATCGCCCGGCGCGGCGAACTCGCCCACGGGCGCGCCGTCACCTGGCGCGAATCCCCGAACCGCCGGCGACAGCCCGCTGACGACGAGTGTCGTGCCGGCCAGAATCGGTCCGGTCGTCGGACGCAGCGGCAGCGCCCGCTTCCAGCGTTGGGCGCCGTGCCCGCGATCGAGGCCGCGCAGAACGTTGTCGAGCGAGACGAAGTACACGTGGCGCTCGTCGACGACCGGTGCGCCGATTACGTCCGCGCCCGTGCGCCAGCGCCAGCGCTCCCGGCCGTCGGCGGCATCCAGACAGTAGAAGTAGTTGTCGAGGGAGCCCGCGTACACGCGATCGCCGATCGCCAGGGCCTCGCTCACGGGCCCGCCGAGCCGATGCTCCCAGACCAGGGCTCCATCCTCGATTGCCAGCGCAACCAGACGTCCGTCGTCGAGCGGGACGTACGCCCGATCGCCGGCGATGGTCGTGCGGGCGTGCGGTGCCGCGCCGAGCTCCTGGCGCCACATCATGTGGCCGTCCGACGCGCGGACCGCCACGACGACGCCCTGTTCGGATCCTGCCAGCAGCCAGCCGGCCTTCCAGACGAGTGGCACGCCGACGCCGCTGAACGGGATCGACCAGGCCTCTGATCCGTCCGCCGTGTGGAGGGCGGCGAGTCGTTCCGCCGTCGCCGCAAACACCAGGCCGTCGCCGGCTGCCGGCGCAGAGCTCGGAGAAAGCTCGACGGTCCAGACCTCGGCGCCGGTCGCCAGCGTGACAGCCGTCAGGTGCCCATCGTCGAGCGGAAAGTACCCGAGGCGGCCGTCGAAGCCTGGCGGCGCCTGCAGCGCGTGATCGAGCGTGACCTGCCAGACGCGCGTCGCCGGAAACAGCGCGAGGGGGATCGGGTCGGCGGCGTTCGCGGCCACGGCGAGCGCCGCCATGAGGGCAAGTGCACTACAACATCTTGTGGTCCGTCCCCGTCGCACACCGCTATAATAGCGTCTAGTTCCCAGCCCATCGGGATCTCGCGCGTGCCCGGACACCCTTCCGTGAACCATCAGACCATCATCGTTCTCGACTTCGGCTCGCAGTACACCCAACTCATCGCGAGACGACTCCGTGAGTTGTCGGTCTATTCGGAAATCTGGCCGCCGTCTGCGGCCGTGGACCGGATTCGCGCACGGCAGCCCGCCGGCATCATTCTGTCGGGCGGGCCGAAAAGCGTCTCGGACGAGGGCGCTCCGCGGTGCGACCCGGAGGTGTTCGACCTTGGCGTGCCGGTGCTCGGCATCTGCTACGGCATGCAGCTCATGGCTCAGACCCTGGGCGGGCGCGTGGCGCCGGCGGCCCAGCGAGAATTCGGCCACGCGTCGATTGCGGTCTGCGATCCCGGCCGTCTGTTCGCCGGCGTCCCGGAGGAACTGCGCGTCTGGGCCAGCCACGGCGATTTCGTCGCCGCCGCGCCGCCCGGATTCGTTGTTGCCGCGACGAGCGCCAACGCCCCGGTCGCGGCCATGGCGAACCCGACACGCGCCCACTACGCGCCTGCTGTTTCATCCGGAAGTCGTCCACACCGAGCACGGCCTCGAGATCCTGCGCAACTTCGCGCATGGCATCTGCGGCTGCACCGGCGACTGGACGATGGCGTCGTTCGTGGACGAGGCCACGGCGAAGGTGCGGAGCCAGGTGGGCGACGGCCGTGTGGTGTGCGCGCTGAGCGGGGGGGTGGACTCGACGGTGGCCGCGCTCATCGTGCATCGGGCGGTCGGCGATCGACTCACCTGCATCTTCGTGGACAACGGCGTGCTCCGGCTCGACGAGGCCGCGCAGATCTGCCGCCGGTACGAGCGTCTGCATCTGCCGCTCGTCCCCGTGGACGCGTCGGCCCTCTTCCTCGGACGCCTCGCGGGCGTGATCGAGCCGGAGCAGAAGCGGAAGATCATCGGGTCCACGTTCATCGACGTATTCGACACGGAAGCGGCCAAGCTCGGTCACGTCGACTTTCTGGCGCAGGGGACGCTCTATCCCGACGTGATCGAATCGGTCTCGATCGTCGGGCAGTCGTCGGTCATCAAGAGCCATCACAACGTCGGCGGCCTGCCCGAGCGGATGCGGCTGCGGCTGGTCGAGCCGCTGCGGGAACTGTTCAAGGACGAAGTCCGCGAAGTGGGTCGGCAGCTCGGCCTGGAGGAGGAGTTCGTCGTCCGACAGCCCTTCCCGGGGCCGGGACTCGCCGTGCGGATTCTCGGCGAAGTCACGCCGCCGCGCCTGCAGTTGTTGCGGCGCGCCGACGCCATCGTGGCCGAGGAAGTGCGGCGCGACGGGTGGTATCGTCGTCTCTGGCAGAGTTTTGCCGTGCTGCTGCCGGTGCAGAGCGTCGGCGTGATGGGCGACGAGCGGACCTACGAATACACCGTGGCGATTCGCGCCGTCGAGAGCCGCGACGGGATGACGGCCGACTGGGCGCGATTGCCGCACGAGCTGCTCGCGCGGATCTCGTCGCGGATCGTGAACGAGGTGCGGGGCATCAATCGCGTGGTGTACGACATCAGCTCCAAGCCGCCGTCGACCATCGAGTGGGAGTGAGAAGCCAAGGGGTTCCAAGAGTTGCCGATGTCCGATTTCGTCCATCTTCACCTGCACACCGAGTTCTCGCTGCTCGACGGCGCCTGCCGGATCGACGAGCTGCTCGACCAGGCGGCGGCGCTCAAGATGCCGGCGATCGCGGTGACCGAACACGGCAACCTGTTCTCCTCCGTCGTGTTTCACGATCACGCGCGCCAGCGCGGCGTGAAGCCGATTCTCGGGTGTGAGGTGTACGTCGCACCGGGCAGCCGGCTGACCAAGAGTGGCACCCCGGGGGAGACGCAGAACCACCTGGTGCTGCTCGCCGAAACCAACGAGGGCTATCACAACCTCATCAAGCTCGTGTCGTCGGGATACACCGAGGGCTTCTACTACAAGCCGCGCATCGACAAGGATCTGCTGGCGCAGCACAGCCGCGGACTGATCGGACTGAGCAGCTGCCTGAAGGGCGAGGTGGCCGAGAGCCTCACGCACCAGCAGGAGCGGCGCGCGCTCGAGGCGGCGGCCGCGTATCGGGACATTCTCGGCGCCGGCAACTTCTTCCTGGAGATGCAGTGGCACGGGATCGAGGAGCAGCGCACGGTCAACTCCGGGCTGCCCGGCCTGGCGCGCGAGCTCGGGCTCCCGCTCGTCTGCACGAACGACGTGCACTACCTGCGCGCCTCCGACGCGCACGCCCACGACGTCCTGTTGTGCATCGGCACGGGCAAGGCCTTCAGCGATCCGAAGCGCCTGCGGTACGAGGCGCGGCAGTTCTTCCTCAAGACCCCGGAGGAGATGGCGGCCGCCTTCGGCGACTTTCCCGAAGCGCTCGCCAACACCGTCCGGATCGCCGAGCGCTGCGACGTGCGGCTGGAGGAGGGCGAGAACTATCTCCCGAATTTCGACGTGCCGGCGCCCTTCACGCTGGACGAGTATTTCGAGCACGTCACGCGGGCGGGATTCACCGAGCGGCTGCCGCGCCTTCAGCGGCTGGCCGCGTCGGGACGCCTGCGCCACACGATCGACGAGTACGAGCGGCGCCTGGCGTACGAGATCGACATGATCAAGCGGATGAAGTACCCGGGTACTTCCTGATCGTGTGGGACTTCATCCGCTACGCCCGGGAGCAGGCGATTCCGGTGGGGCCCGGACGCGGGTCGGCGGCCGGCAGCCTCGTCGCCTATTGCCTCCACATCACCGACGTCGATCCGCTCGACTTCGATCTGATCTTCGAGCGCTTTCTCAATCCGGAGCGCGTGTCGCTGCCCGACATCGACATCGACTTCTGCGAGCGGCGGCGCGGCGAGGTGATCGAGTACGTGACGCGCAAGTACGGGCGCGAGAACGTGGCGCAGATCATCACCTTCGGCACGATGAAGGCGCGCGCGGTCGTGCGCGACGTGGGACGCGTGCTCGAGATGCCGTTCGCCGACGTCGACAAGGTCGCGAAGCAGATCCCGGCGGCGCTCGACATGACGCTCGACAAGGCGCTCGAGGAGAGCCCGGCGCTCAAGGATCTCGAGGCGAACGAGGCGCGCGTGCGCGAGCTTCTCGAAGTGGCGCGGCGCCTCGAGGGCATGACGCGTCACGCCTCGGTGCACGCGGCGGGCGTCGTGATCGCGCCGAAGGCCATCACCGAGTACGCGCCGCTCTACAAGGGCGCCCGCGACGAGATCACGACGCAGTGGTCGATGAAGGAGATCGAGCGGATCGGCCTCCTCAAGATGGACTTCCTCGGCCTGTCCACGCTGACCCTCATCAACGACGCGATCGCCGAGATCACCCGGACGACCGGGGAGACCGTCGACATCGACCACCTGCCGCTCGACGACGCCAGGGCGTTTCAGATCTTTCAGGACGCCCAGACCTACGGCATCTTCCAGTTCGAAAGCAGCGGCATGCGCGAGATTCTGCGCAAGGCCAAACCCCAGGCGCTCGACGACCTGATTGCCCTGAATGCGCTGTACCGGCCCGGCCCGCTGCGCAGCGGCATGGTGGACGACTTCATTGCCCGCAAGGGCGGCAAGGTCGAGATCGTCTACGAGCTGCCGCAGCTCGAGCCGATTCTGCGCGAGACCTACGGCGTCATCGCCTATCAGGAGCAGGTGATGCGCATTGCAAGCGAGCTCGCCGGCTTCACGCTCGGCGAAGCCGACATCCTGCGCAAGGCCATGGGCAAGAAGAAGGCCGAGGTCATGCAGGCCATGCGGGCCAAGTTCGTCGCCGGGGCGAAGGCCCGTCACATCCCGGAGAAGAAAGCCGCGCACATCTTCGATCTCATGGAGCATTTCGCGGGATACGGGTTCAACAAGTCGCACTCGACCGCGTATGCGCTGCTCGCCTACCAGACGGCCTACCTGAAGGCCAACTACCCGTGGCACTTCGCCGCCGCCCTCCTGACCATCGAGGCCCAGAACACCGACAAGCTCGCCATGTACCTGGCCGAGTCGCGCGAACGGGGCATTCCCATCCTGCCGCCCGACGTCAACGAGAGCCGGCTGGCGTTCACGGTCACGCCCGACGGCGTCCGGTTCGGCCTGACGGCCATCAAGAACGTCGGCGCCGGCGCGATCGAGTCGCTGCTCGAGGTGCGGAAGACCCAGGGCCGCATCCGGTCCCTGTACGCGCTCTGCGAGGATCTGGACCTGCGCCTCGCGAACAAGCGCGTGTTCGAGAGCCTGGTGAAGGCCGGCGCCTTCGATACGCTGGTGGCCGGCGATCCGGCGCTCGCGAGCCTGCCGCCCTGGGAGCTCCGGCCGCGGCTCATCGCCGCCGTCGATGTGGCCTGCGAGCATGGCGCGCGACACCAGCGCGACCGGCTCGAGGGCCAGGCGCAGCTCTTCGGCGGGTTCGAGCCCCTCGGCGGCTCGCCGGCCGGGTCTGCCGTCGTGCTCCCGGATGCGACGCCGTGGACCGAGAGCGAGCAGCTTGGCTTCGAGAAGGAAACGCTCGGCCTCTACTGGACCGGACACCCCGCCGACCGGTACGCCGCCGATCTCGCCGCCTTCGGCGCGACGGCGAGCGCCGACCTGGCGGCCCTGCCGGTGTCGGGCACGCGCGGCGACAGCTGGGGCCCGGGCGGCCCGAAACCCATCGAACCCGACGTGAGCGTCGGCGGGATTGTCGGCCCCTGCCGGCTGCTCAAGACGCGCAAGGGCGACCGTATGGCGGTCTTCACCCTCGAAGACGCCCAGGGCGGCGTGGAAGTGGTGGTGTTTCCCGACACCTTCCAGCGGAGTGTCTCGCTGGTCGAATCCGGTAGCATGGTGCTCGTGCGCGGCAAGCTCGAGCGCGACGAGGAGACCGTCCGCATCCTGGCGTCGGAGATCGCGCCGATCGAGAGCGTCCGCGAGCGCCTGTCGCGCGAGGTGGCGATTCACCTCAAAGCCCCGGCGAACCGCGACACGCTCGAAGCGCTCGGGGAAGTGTTTGCCCGCCATCGCGGCGACCGCCGCGTGTCGTTCGAGCTCGAGGTGGGAGCCGGGCCCCGCGCACTCCGGGTGCGCGCCGACGTGTCGTCGCAGATTCGCGTGCGGCCCTCCTCGGCGCTCGTCGCCGAGGTGGAGCGGATCGTCGGACAGGGAGCGGTGGAGCTGCGGTAATGCCAGAGACCCTCGACTTCGAGGAGCCGGTTGCCGCGATTCTGAAAGAAATCGACGCCCTCGAGAAGCTGCCGGAAGACGAGGACCGGGCTCGGGCGCTCGCGGTGCTGCGGGAGCGCCTCGTTGCCGTGCGGTCCGACATCTACGCGGCGCTGACTCCCTGGCAACGCGTGCTGGTCGCCCGCCATCCCAACCGGCCCGGCCTCGAAGCCTACATCCAGTACCTGTTTCCGGGGTTTCTGGAGATTCACGGCGATCGCCGCTACGCCGACGACCACGCGATCATGACCGGCTTCGCTGAATTCGACGCGCAGCCCGTACTCGTCGTCGGGCACGTGAAGGGCCAGGATACGAAGGAGAAGATCTTCCGGAACTTCGGCTACGCGCGGCCCGAGGGCTATCGGAAGGCGATGCGCGCCATGCGCCTCGCCGAAAAGTTCAAGCGCCCCATTCTCGTGTTCGTGGACACGCCGGCGGCGTATCCGGGCATCGAGTCCGAAGAGCGGGGCGTCGCGGAAGCCATCGCGGTGAATCTGCGCGACATGATGCTCGTCGACACGCCGATCATCGTCATCGTGAGCGGCGAGGGCGGGAGTGGCGGCGCCCTGGGGATTGCGATCGGGGATCGGGTGCTGATGCAGGAGTACGCGATCTACAGCGTCATTCCCCCCGAAGGTTGCGCGGCCATTCTGTGGCGCGACGCCAGCAAGAAGGTCGAGGCGGCGGAAGCGCTCAAGATCACGGCGCCCGATCTGCTCAAGGCCGCCATCGTGGACGAAATCGTTCCCGAACCCGTTGGTGGCGCACATGCGGATCCGGCGGCGGCGGCCGCCCTGGTCAAGACGGCGCTGGCCAGGGCGCTCGCCGAAGTCGGCGCGCTGGCGAGCGCGACCCGGCTCGACCGCCGGTACGAGAAGTTCCGGGGCATCGGGCGCCTCGGCGTGGAATTCGTCGACGAATCGGGAGCGAGCGGGCCGGCAGCATGATTCCACCGCGCTGGGAGCTTCAGGCCTGCGACGAAGCCGCCTCAGCCGCACTGGCCTCGGCGCTGGCCGTTCCGCCGGTCGTGGCGCGCCTCCTGTGCCTGCGGGGCCTGGGCAACCCGGAGCTGGCCGATCGCTTTCTCCATCCCTCTCTCGATCATCTGCACGACCCGATGGCGCTCGCCGACATGCCGCCGGCGATCGATCGGATCTTTGCAGCCATCGCTCGGGGCGAACGGATTGGGATTCACGGCGACTACGACGTCGACGGGATCACGTCCACGGTGATCGTTCGTCGCGCGCTCGAGCTCGTGGGAGCCGACGTCGTGCACTTCATTCCCGAGCGTCTTACCGACGGGTACGGATTGCAGCCCGCCGCCGTCGATCGCCTGCACGCCGACGGCGTGCGCCTGATCGTGTCGGTCGACTGCGGCATTCGCGGGGCCGAAGCGGCGCGGCGGGCCACCGAGCTCGGGCTCGATCTGATCGTCACCGATCACCACGAACCCGGCCCGGAACTGCCGCCGGCGCTCGCGGTGATCAATCCGAAACGCGCCGACTGCCGCTATCCCGACAAGCAGCTGGCGGGCGTCGGCGTCGCGCTCAAGGTGGTCCAGGCCTTGTGTCGTCGCGCGGGCCGCGACAGCCTGCTGCCGGGTTTTCTCAAGGTCGCGGCCATCGGCACGCTTGCCGACGTCGTGCCGCTGGTGGGCGAAAACCGCGTGATCGCCAAGCTCGGACTCGATCTGCTGTCGAAAGGGCCCCACAAAGTGGGCCTGCGCGCGCTGCTCGAGGTGGCCGGGCTGACTGGCAAGACGCTCGACAGCTTTCACGTGTCGTTCATGATCGCTCCGCGCGTGAATGCGGCGGGCCGCATGAGCACGCCCGACATCGCGACGCGTCTGCTGCTGGCGGCCGACGAGACGATGGCCGACGAGGCGCGCGATCTGGCGCTGCGCCTCGACGGCGAAAACCTGCGACGCCAGGAGGAGGAGGCGACGATCGTCGCCGCAGCGAAGAAGATCGTGCAGACGGATCCCGACGTCGGCGCCCGCTCCGTGCTCGTCGTCGCCGGCGAGCACTGGCACCGGGGCGTGATCGGGATCGTGGCGTCGAAGCTCGTGGATGCGTTTCATCGACCGGCGATCGTGCTGTCGATCGACGGCGCAGTCGCGCAGGGCTCGTGTCGGAGCATTCCCGGGTTCGACATGCTCGGCGCGCTGGAGCGGTGCGCCCCCCTCCTGGTGCGCTTCGGCGGCCACAAGCAGGCGGCGGGACTGAGCCTTGAGGCGGCGCGGCTGCGCGAATTTCGCCTGGCGGTGAACGAGGTCGCCGACGAGAGCCTGGGGCCCGACGATCTCCGGCCGCGCCTGCGGATCGACGGCGACCTGACGTTTCGCGGCATTACGGGTGAGGTGGCCGCCGGCGTCGCGTCGCTCGCGCCCTTCGGCGCGGGCAATCCGCGGCCGGTGTTCGCGGCCCGGGGCGTCGAGGTCGTCGACGGCCCCCGCAAGCTCAAGGAGCGGCACCTCAAGATGGCGCTCAAGCAGGGTGGACGCATTTTTCGCGCGGTCGCCTGGCGCGCGGCCGAGCGTCACGAAGCGCTGAGCGAGCACCGCCAGGGCGTCGACGTCGCCTTTTCCCTCGAGCAGAATCAGTACAATGGAGAGACATTCGTCGAACTGACGCTCGCGGATTTCCGCAAAGCCGAAGCATGACCAGAAGGCTGCGGCGGGTCCGGCTGCTCGTCGCTCTGTTCGCCGTTTCCTTCGCCGTGTTCGTGGCGATGGCCTTCAAGACCCGGCCGGCCGCGCCGGACTCGGTGTCGCCCGAGCGCCTCGATCCATCGGCCATCGTCGAGAGCAGCGGCGGCACGAGGCGGCGCTACACCCTGGACCGCGAGGACGGGCACTTCTCGTACGATCAGTTGTTCACCTACGCCGACGGCTCGACCCGGATGCAGGGCGTCACGATCGTCGGTCAGGACCGCGCCTATACGCTGACGGCAGACGAGGCTCGTGGCGCGAAGGGCGAGTCGGCCTATACCCTCACGGGCCACGTGCGCATTGCGTCGACCGACGGCCTGACGGCGACGACCGACGAAGCGACGTACACGGAAGCCGAGTCCAGCGTGGCGGCGCCCGGGACGGTCGCGTTCTCGCGCGGCCGGCTGGCGGGACAGGGTGTCGGGATGACCTACGGCACCGCCGCCGAGGTCCTGACGATTCTCGCAGACGCCGACATTCACGTCGCCCCGGGCGCCGACGGTTCCGGGCGCCTGGACCTGATGGCCGAGCGGGCGTCATTTCCCCGCACCGAGCACATCGTGCAACTCGAGGGCAGCGCCACGATCCAGCGCGAAGGACACGTGATCGCGGCGGATACGGCGACGGCGCACCTGAGCCACGACGACGCCCGGCTCCTGTCGCTCGAGCTTCGCGGAGGCGCGAGCGTCACGGCCACCCGCCCGCCAGCCGGAGCGCTCGAGTCGCTGGCAGGCCGCGACGTCGACCTCCAGTACGGCAGCGAGGGCGACGTGCTCGAAAGCGCCCACATCGACGGCGACGGCTCGATTCAGCTGGCCGGCAGCGAGGGCCATCCCGGCCGAGGCATTGCCGCCGAGGCGCTCGACGTGCAGCTCGCGCCGGACGGCTCCACTCCCGTCGCGCTGACGGGTCGCGCCGCGGTCACGCTGACCCTGCCCGTCGAAGCCGGCGACCCCGAGCGGCGGATCGAGGCCGACGAGCTGGCGGCCAGGGGCGAGGCGGGGAAGGGCCTCACATCGGCGCGGTTCACCGGCCGGGTCACCTTTCGCGAAACCGGGTCCGCGGCCCGGGTCGCGACGTCCGGCGTTCTGGACGCCTCGCTCGCGCCGTCGAGCGGGGGCCTCGACGAGGCCCGATTCTCGCGCGTGGTACGCTTCACCGACGGCGCCCTCGAAGCCCACGCCGCCGCCGCCCGGTATCGCATCGACAAGGGCATCGTGGAGTTGACGGGCTCGGAGCCCGCGACGCCGGTGCCGAGCGTGGCCAACGCGCAAATCGACGTTCGAGCGGCGCGCGTCGACCTGACCCTCGACGGTCCGCGCGTTCATGCCACCGGCGACGTGAAGAGCGTCATCAAACCGGCGGCGAAGACCGCAGCGGCAGCCACGACGAAGATGCCGGCGCTGCTCGACGACGATCAACCGGTGACCGTCACGAGCGACGAGCTCCAGTACGACGGCGCCGCGTCCTCCGCGGTCTATACCGGCCGCGCGTGGCTGTGGCAGCGAGACACCAGCTTCAAAGCAGACACGCTCACGCTCGACACCGCGGCCGGCAACTTGTCCGCGAGCGGATCGGTCACGAGCACGACGGCGCTCGACGAAAATGGCGAGGACGGGAAGATCGAGAAGGTCGCCTCCGTCGCGACCGCCGACGAGTTTTCATATGACGATGCCCAGCGGTTGGGCACCTACACCGGCAGCGCCCACGTGAGCGGCCCCTCCCGTGACATGACGGCGGCCAGAATCGAGCTCTATCTGGCCGAGGGCGGCGGCGATACGCTCGAGCGCGTCGAGGCCTACGAGGCGGTCACGCTGCGGGAACACCAACGGGAGACGAAAGGATCGCGGATGACGTACACCGCCGCCGACGAACGCTATCTGGTGACCGGCACGCCGGCGACCATCGTCGATGAATGCGATCGCGAAACGACGGGCCAGCGCATCTCGTTTCTGAAGGCCAGCGATACCGTGAGCATAGACGGCGGCACCCAGCGGGCGACCACTCAGGGCGGCTCCTGTCCCTGAGTGCCAGCGCCCGGGCCGCACGCTTGGTGCCCGGAACGAACCTGGTGCATAGTTCCTCGTCCCTCCCATGACGACCCTTCGGACCGACAACCTGACGAAATCGTACGGCGGGCGGACCGTCGTGCGCGGCGTCAGCCTCGAGGTCAGCTCGGGCGAGATCGTCGGCCTGCTGGGGCCGAACGGTGCCGGCAAGACGACCACGTTCTACATGACCGTGGGGCTGACCGCGCCTGATTCGGGACGCGTGGAACTGGACGGACAGGACCTGACGGACGATCCGATGTACGTCCGGGCGCGCAAGGGAATCGGGTATCTGCCCCAAGAGCCGTCGATCTTCCGGGGCCTGACGGTGGAGCAGAACATCCTGGCGATTCTGGAGACGATGAACCTGGATGCGGGCGCCCGAAGGGCGCGCCTGCGAGAGCTGCTCGCCGAGCTCAATCTGACGCCGCTAGCCAGCGCGCCGGCCTACACGCTCTCGGGCGGTGAGCGGCGGCGCGCCGAGATCACGCGGGCGCTCGTGGTTTCCCCGAAATTCATGCTGCTCGACGAGCCGTTCGCCGGCATCGATCCGATCGCGGTGTCCGATATTCAGCAGATCATCTTTCATCTTCGTGATCGCGGCATCGGCGTGCTGATCACCGATCACAACGTGCGTGAGACGCTGCGCATTACCGACCGGGCCTACATCGTTCATGGCGGAGCGATATTCCGGAGCGGCACTCCTGCGAGCCTCGCCACGGATGAGGAGGTGCGTCGGATTTATCTGGGGTCAGAGTTCCGATTGGACTAACATAAGGCCTGGGAATTGCATGAGGCGGTTGGCCCGGTGATTGCGTCGGGCCGTTTTGGATCCGCCTGGCCGCGAGAAACCGTTGCGGCCCAGTGAGATACCAGAGCATTTTGGGTCCGATGGGAATCCAGCAAAAGCTTCACACTAAACTCGTCCAGAAGCTCATTCTGACGCCCTCGCTCCAGCAGGCGATCAAGCTCCTGCCGATGTCGACGCTGGAGCTGTCGGATCTGCTCAACCAGGAGATGGTGGAGAACCCGCTGCTCGAGGAGGTGCCCACCGAGGACCTGCAGCCGGCCGACGCCACTCCGGCGACCGAGAAGGCCGAGGCCGAGAAGCCGGCCGAGAAGACCGACGCCTGGGACGACCAGGACTACGAGTATTTCTTCGGGGATTACCTCGACGACGGCTACCGGCCGCGGGCGCCGCAGGAGGTCCGGGAGCTTCCGCCGATCGAGAACACGCTCTCGACGACGAGTTCGCTGTCCGATCACCTGATGTGGCAGCTGTCGATGCAGACCGACGAAGACCTGATGCGCGACATCGGGGCCGCGATCGTCGGCAACCTGGACGACGATGGCTATCTGGTGGCGTCGTTCGAGGAGATCGCGGCGATGGGCCCGTGGAACGTCGCCGACGTCGAACGTGCGCTCCGGCTCGTGCAGGGGTTCGATCCGGTCGGCGTGGCGGCGCGTGACCTGCAGGAATGCCTGCTGCTCCAGCTGCGCCACCTCGGGTTGGAAGGCACGCCGACCGAGAAGATCGTGAGCGAGCACCTGCGCCTGCTGCAGAACCACCAGGTGCCCGAGATCGCGAAGCGTCTCGGCGTCTCCATCGACGATTTGAAGGAGCACGTCGAGATCATCCGCCACCTGGATCCGAAGCCGGGGAGTCGGCACAATCCCGCCCCCTCGCAGTATGTGATTCCGGACGTCTACGTCATCAAGGTCGAAGATCAGTACGTGGCGGTCCTGAACGAGGACGGCCTGCCGCAGATGCGCATCAGTCCGGTGTACCGGCGGCTGCTCGACAAGGGCGCGGCCGAGAACAGCGACGAGACGCGCGCCTACGTCAAGGACAAGTTCCGGTCGGCGCTCTGGCTGATCAAGTCCGTGGAGCAGCGCCAGAAGACGATCCACAAGGTCGCCAACAGCATCATCAACTTCCAGCGCGATTTTCTGGATCACGGCATCGAGCATCTGCGTCCGCTCGTGCTGCGCGACGTGGCGAACGACATCGGCATGCACGAATCCACCGTGAGCCGCGTCGTCACCAACAAGTACATGCATACGCCGCAGGGCGTATTCGAGATGAAGTACTTCTTCCACAGCGGCATCAGCAGCTCCTACGGGGAGAGCGTGTCGTCTGTGACGATCAAGCAGCGCATCCGCAAGATCATCGACAACGAGGATCCCCGCAAACCGTTGAGCGACTCCAAGATCGTGAATATTCTCCAGCGGGAGGGCCTCGTGCTCGCGCGCCGCACCATCGCGAAATACCGCGAAGAGCTCAAGATTCCGACGTCGAACCAGCGGAAGGTGCTGTTCTAGGCGTCGCCGCCCGATCGAGATGCGACTGGAGCTGACGGGACGACACGTCGAGATCACTCCTGCCTTGCGCCGGCTCGTCCAGACCAAGCTCGGACGGCTGGAGCGGCTCTTGAACGACCGCGCGGTGTCTGCGCAGGTCGTGCTCGTCAACGATCGGTTCCGCTGCCTCGCCGAGGTCACGCTGCACGCCCGCGGCGAGAAGTTCCTGCACGGCATCGGCCGCGAACCGACATTTCGGCAGTCGATGGGGACGGCCGTGGACAAGCTCACGCAGCAGGCGCGGAAGATGAAAGGGAAGTTCGAAAGCCGCAAGCGGACCGCGCGTGCGCCGGTCTCGAAGACGCGGGTCCGCTAGCCGGGGCGGGTGTCGATCATGAGTGCCGTTCCTGGCGTGGCGGTCGGCGCCCTGCTCGCGAGCCGGCCGGAAGGCTTCGGGCTGCCGCTCGAGCTGCTGGCGGGCGGCGCCGGGCTGGAGAGGCTCATTTCCAGCCCCTATATCCAGAAAACCGGGCTCGCCCTGGCCGGCTTCCACGAGTACCTCAAGCCGGGCCGCGTGCTCATCTTCGGCGAAAGCGAGATTCGGTACCTCGAGAGCCTCGAAGCGGGCCCCCGGACCAATGCGGTCCGTCTGGCGCTCGCGCTCGATTTTCCGTGCGTGCTCATCACAGGCGGCTTCCCGCCGCCTCAGGAGCTCGTGAGCGAGGCCGAACGGGCAGGCGTCCCGCTGCTGCGCACGCCGGTCGTCACGCCCACGGCGATCGCCAAGCTCACGTCCCTTCTCGAGGACTCCCTCGCGGCGCGGACGACCATGCACGCCGTGCTGATGGACATCCTGGGCCTGGGGGTGTTGATCGCCGGAGAGAGCGGAATCGGCAAGAGCGAGTGCGCGCTCGACCTGATCGTCCGGGGCCACCGGCTGGTCGCCGACGACACGGTGGAGATCCGCCGCCGTGCGGAAACGATCCTGATCGGGACCTGTCCCGAGCTCACGCGCCACCACATGGAACTGCGGGGCCTCGGCGTCATCAACGTGATGAACCTCTTCGGCATCGCCTCGACCCGCTCGTCGAAGCGCGTGGAGCTCGTGGTGCAGCTCGAACGGTGGGAAGCCGGCCGGCAGTACGAGCGCCTCGGCCTCGACGAGGAGTTCTTTGAAATTCTCGGCTTGCGGGTGCCGCTCATCCGGATGCCGGTTGCGCCGGGGCGGAGCATTGCCATTCTCGTGGAAGTGGCCGCGCGCAACCAGCTGCTGCGGTCGCGAGGCCTTCACGCGGCGAGAGATCTGGCGGCGCGGCTCGAGCAGTCGCTGCGCGACGCCGCCGCGCCGCGGGGGGAGGACGAGGAGGAGCTGGAACCGGGAGGTGCCCCCTGAGCGCGAGCCGCCCGAAGAGCAGGCCGACCCGGCGGACGCGCCGGCCCACGGGCCAGCCGTTCATCATCCTGACGGGCCTCTCGGGTTCCGGCAAGTCCCAGGCGATCCGGGCGCTCGAGGATCTCGGCTATTTCTGCGTCGACAACCTGCCGATCACGCTGATTCCTACGCTGGCGAGGCTCTCGACGCGGGCGGGCGGCGACATCGAGAAGGTGGCGCTCGTCGTCGATGTGCGCGAGGGCAACTTCCTGTCGGCGTTTCCCAAGATGTTCGCGCGCTTGCGGCGCGCGCCCCGGCTCAATCCCGTGCTGATCTATCTCGAGGCCAGCAACGCCGCCCTCGTCCGGCGCTTCAGCGAGACGCGGCGGCCGCACCCGCTCGCTCCGGGGCGCTCGGTCAGCGAGGGCATCCGCGCCGAACGCTCCCGTCTCGACGCCATTCGCGAGATGGCCGACGAGATCGTGGACACCTCCGACATGACCGTGCACGAGCTGCGGCAGTTCTTCATGAACCTGCTGCGCGACCGGGGGCGTGCCCGGCTGGTGGTCACGCTCGTCAGCTTCGGGTACAAATATGGGCTGCCGGCGGACGCCGATCTGGTGTTCGACGCCCGATGCCTGGCCAACCCGCATTTCGTGCCGGCGCTTCGCAAGAAGACGGGCCGGGATCGCGCGGTGGCGGCCTTCATGGACAAGGATCCCGTGGCGCGCACGTTCATCACCCGCCTGGAGGAATATCTGCGCTACGTCGTCCCGCTCTATGTCGAAGAAGGGAAGAGCTACCTGACGATTGCCATCGGCTGCACGGGAGGCCGGCACCGATCGGTGATGATCGTGGAGCGCATTCGGGACGCGCTGGCCGCCTACACCGGCGTGCGCGTTCGGCTGCGGCACCGGGACGTGGCCCGCACATGATCGGGGTGGTCGTGGTGACGCACGGGCAGCTGGCGACCGAGCTCCTGAACGCCGCGGAGATGATCGTCGGCGATCTGCCGCAATTTACGGCCGTCTCGATCGGCTGGCACGACGATGTCAACGACGCGCGCGAGGACATTGGCCAGGCGATCGAGCGCGTGCAGACCGGCGAGGGTGTGCTGCTGCTCACCGACATGTTCGGCGGCACCCCGTCGAACCTGGGGATGACGTTCCTCGAGAAGGACCGGGTCGAGGTGATCACGGGCGTCAATCTGCCGATGCTCATCAAGATCGCCGGCCTGCGGTCGTCGTCGGACCTGCTCGCCGTGGCGCGCGAGATGCGCGACGATGGACGAGCCGCCATCTGGGTCGCATCGGATCTGCTGCAGGGGGAGACGTCCGGAAGCTGATCCCGAACCGTGAGAACCCCGAACCGTGAGCACCCTGAGAACCCCGAGAACCGTGAGAACCCAGAGGCCGTGACCACCCGAACCGTGACCGTCGTGAATCGTCTTGGGCTGCACGCTCGGGCGGCGGCGAAGTTCGTGCACCTGGCGACCAGCTTCGAGGCGCGGGTGCGCGTGGCTCGCGACTCCCGCGAGATGGACGGGAAGAGCATCATGGGCATTCTGCTGCTGGCCGCCGCGCGCGGGACGGCCGTGACGATTTCGGCGGAGGGCACCGACGAACAGCAGGCGGTGGAGGCGCTTTCCCGCCTGATTCTGTCGGGCTTCGGAGAAGAGGAGCCGCCGTCGTGAAACGCCTCGTCGGCATCGGCGTCTCGCCCGGTCTGGTGGCAGGGCGCGCGGTGATCCTCATCCAGCGCGAGCAGGTGCTGCGCTACCAGGTGCCGGAGGCACGCGTCGAGCCCGAGGTCGCCCGGCTGCAGGAGAGCTGCCGGCGATCGCGCGCGCAGCTCCTCGAGATCCGCGAGCGCGTCGCCAGGAAGCGCGGCGAGCTGGCGTCGCTCTTCGACGCCCAGCTGCTGATGCTGGACGATCCGATGCTCGCCCCACGAGCCGCCGAGATCATTCGGACCCGCCGGGTGAATGCCGAGTGGGCCCTCCAGCAGGCGTTCGAGAGCGTCAGCGCGGTGTTCGACGAAGTGGAAGACCCCTACCTGGCCGAGCGCAAGGGCGACGTCGCCGATCTGGTCGGCCGCCTCAAGATGAACCTGCGGCGGCGCGTGACGACGCCGCGCGACCTGCTGCGCGACCTCGACGAATCGTCCGTGCTGATCGCCGACGAGCTCACGCCGTCGCTCGCCGCGCAAGTCGACTGGAGCCGCGTGCGCGGCTTCGCGACCGACGCCGGCAGCCGCACCTATCACACCGCCATCCTCGCGCGCTCGCTCGAGATCCCGGCCGTCGTCGGCCTGCACGACGCCAGCCGCGCGATTCAGCCCGGTCAGCTCGTCGCGATCGACGGCGCCACCGGCGTGGTGACCATCGAGCCGGGCGACGATGAACTGGCGCGCGCGGCGCGCCTGGCCGAGGAACATCCGCCGCTCGAGGCCGTCGCTCAGGACGCGTCCCGCCGCCCGGCGGTGACGGCCGACGGCGTGCGCGTGCGGCTCGACGCGAATATCGAATTCCCCGACGATCTCGCCGCCGCCCGCTACGCGGGTGCCGAGGGAATCGGACTCTACCGGTCGGAGTTCCTTCTATCGAGCGGCGCGCTCGGCGTGGCCGACGAGGACCGCCAGTACGCGGTGTACCGGGGCATGCTCGAAGGCATGGCGCCCGATCCCGTGACGGTGCGGACCTTCGACGCCGACGAGGATCAGCTGGCCTCGCGCTCGGTTCGCGACGCGCTGGCGCAGGGGTGGGTGCCGGAAGAAGAGCGCGCGAGCCGGCAGGGATTGCGGGGCCTTCGACTGAGCCTGACGCGATCCGACGTGTTTCGGACCCAGCTGCGCGCGCTCCTCCGCGCGGCCCGGCACGGGCACCTCAGGATCATGTTCCCCTTCGTCTCGAGCGTCGAGCAGGTGCGCGAGGCGCGACGGCTCGTGAACGAGGCCCGAGTCGAGGTGGAGCGGGACGGGCAACCCGTGCCGTCGGTGCCCGTCGGCGTGATGATCGAGATTCCGGCGGCGGCCTACACGGCCGACCTGCTCGCGCGCGAGGTCGACTTCTTCACGATCGGCACGAACGACCTGATTCAGGTACCTGCCTCGCCGTCGATCGCGCCGATGAGCGCGTCTCCGGCCTCTACGAGCCGCTGCACCCGGCGATCCTGCGGATGATTCTGATGGTGGGCCGGGCGGCGGCCAGGAACCGCATTCCGGTATCGCTCTGCGGTGAGATGGCCTCCGACCCGGCGCTCTTGACGCTTCTCGTGGGGCTCGGCCTGCGCGAGTTCAGCATGACGCCCGGCGCCATCGCCGTCGCGCGACAGGTGGTTGGCGAACTGCGCACCGCCGACATGCGGGCGCTCGCGCGCCGGATCCTCCGCTTGGCGACCGTGGACGATATCGAGCGGGAGCTGCTGGCGGCGTTTGCCAGCCTCAATGCGAGCGGTGGCGTCGTGCCCCGCTCCAGCCAGGAGTGAACCGTGAACCGAGTCGAGAAGCCCTGGGGCTACGAGCTCCACTGGGCGAAGACGGATCGCTACGTCGGCAAGCTCCTCCACGTGAACGCCGGCCACGCGCTCAGCCTTCAGTACCATAACCGCAAGGACGAAACGATCTACCTGCACGCCGGCCGGCTCCTGTTCGAGATCCAGAACGGTGAGGAGATCACGAAACGCGACATGCGGCCGGGCGAGGCGGTTCACATCACACCGAAGACGGTGCATCGCATGACGGCGATCGAAGACAGCGACATCTTCGAGGTGTCGACCCCGGAACTGGACGATGTCGTCAGGATCGAGGACCGGTACGGGCGGAAATAGCTCCCTGGGCGATCGCGTGAGGCTCTGGCCGCCCATCCGGTGGACGCTGACCCTGGTGGCGACGGCGGTCGCGTTCGGTTCGGGCGCCGGCCTCGCCGCGCGGCCCGCCCAGCTCGGCGACGCCTTCGAACGCTGGCTCGACCACCCCGCCATTGCCTATGCGGGCGGCGCGGCCGATCCGGTGGCGGATCTGGCCACACGCGTCGCACAAGGCCGCGCGCGCCTGGAGTTTGCCGGACCATCGGGGTATCTGCGGTCGCTGCTCGACGCGCTCGCGGTGTCCGTGGACTCGCAAATCCTCGTGTTCGCCAAGGACAGCGTCCAGCGCGACCGCATCGCCCCGCACCGGCCGCGCGCGCTTTATTTCAACGATTCGGTCGTCGTGGGATGGGTGCCGGGCGGCTTCATCGAGCTGGCCGCTCAGGATCCTCGTAATGGCGTCGTGTTCTACTCCCTGGCGCAGCAGGGCAACGCGGCTCCGGCCTTTACTCGCCGCTTCGACTGCCTCGCCTGCCACTATTCGTTCGCCACGGTCGGCGTCCCCGGCATGCTCGCGCGAAGCGCCGGACATTTCAGCGTCGATCATCGGCTTCCATTCACCGAGCGGTGGGGCGGCTGGTACGTGACCGGCACGACCGGCTCCATTCCGCACCGGGGCAATACCGACCTCGACCGGCTCTACACCGCGGCGCCTTCTCCCGATCGATACAACTGGGCGTCGCTCGACGGAAAAGTCGAGAGTGGCCTGTATCCGTCGGTGCACAGCGACGTCACGGCGCTGATGCTCTTCGAGCATCAAATGCACCTGATGAACCTGCTGACGCGGATCGGCTGGGAGGCGCGCGTCGGCGCGGTGGATCCGGCGGCGTCGACCGTGCCGCTCGACGAGGCGGCGACAGAAGTGGTCGACTACCTGCTGTTCGTCGACGAACCGCCTCTGCCGGAGCCGGTGCGCGGCGCGGCGCCGTTCGCACAGGCGTTTGCGGCGAAGGGTCCGTTCGACCGCCGCGGTCGCACGCTGCGCCAGCTGGATCTCGATCATCGTCTGCTGCGGTTTCCCTGCAGCTACCTGGTCTATTCGCCGCAGTTCGACGCGCTGCCTCCAGCAGCCAGGGCGGCGATCTACCGGCGGATGTGGCAGGTGCTGTCGGGGGAGGAGCGCGACGGGCGGTACTCGCGGCTGTCGGCCGCGGATCGGTCGGCGATCATCGAGATTCTTCGAGACACCAAGCCGGATCTCCCGGCGTACTTCGTGTCGCCGTAACCTAGAAGGGGATATCGTCGTCGGTGAGCGGCTCGCCGCCGGCGTCCGGGCCCGGCACCGACGCGTGGACGGTTTCGCCGCGGTCCATCGGGGCGCCGCGCCCACCGCCGCCGCCGAGCAGGACGATGCGATCGCCGCGGATTTCCGTGGTGTAGCGTTTATTGCCGTCCTTGTCGTCCCACTGCCGCGTCTGCAGTCGGCCTTCCACGTAGATCTGCTTGCCCTTGGTGAGATATTCGGCCAGCGATTCGGCGGTTTTTCCCCAGAGCACGACGCGGTGCCACTCGGTCTTCTCCTGCCGCTGCCCGGCCTTGTCGTTCCAGACTTCGGTGGTGGCCATGTTGATGGTGGCGACGGCTGCGCCGCCCGGCGTGTAGCGCAGTTCGGCGTCGCGCCCGAGATTGCCGACCAGGATGACTTTGTTGACGCTGCCCATGACGCGCCATTCTACATCGTCACGGCAGTTGCTGCAGCCGCTGCTTGGCGAGGATCCCCTCCGGGCTGTCGGGAAAATTCGTGACGACGTACTGGAGCGCTTCGCGCGCGCGATCCTGCTCGCCGAGGTTGCCGAGGGCAAGGCCTTTCTTCAAATACGCTTCGGGCAGCGCATCGCCGCCCGGGTAGGTGCGGATCGCGGTGTCGTAGGCTTCCACCGCCTGTTCGTTCTGGCCGGCCTGCAGATAGGCGTTGCCGACGTAGACTTGCGCGTTATCGGCCTGATCCGAGGTTGGCGCCATCATGATGTACGCCTGGAAGCCGGAAATTGCCAGATCGTACTGGCCGGCCGTGTAGTCGCCGTACGCCGTCTGCCAGATTCGCTGCGGCGACGCGCCGAGCGGGATAGTGGGCGGCAGTACGGGAGGCGGGGCCGCGGCTGCCGATTCCGGATTCGCCGGTGACCCGCCCGCCGCGGCAACGCCTCCCGGCACAGCGCCCGTTCCCGGTGTGGCGGCCTGGGCGCCAGGCTGGCCGGGAATACCGAGTTCCGCCGTAGGCGGCGGCACGTTGATCTGCTGCACCGCGCGGCGCAGCGAGTCCACTTCCTGCGAGAGCGAGCCGATGCGCACGTTATTGTCGTCGACCTTCTCGCGCACGACGCGCAGGTCGTTCGAGAGGCCGTCGATCACGAGCTTCTGGTCGGCGAACGACTTGCGGGTGGAATTCGTCTGCTCGTCGAGTCGATCGTTCAGCTTGCCGACCGCCTCGTCCATCCGCTTCATCATCGAGCCGATGAGGTTCTGCAGGAGCTGGGTCTGCTCCTGGAGCATTCGGATGTCGGCCATCATCTGCTGCTGTTCCTTGTTGGCCGCCTGCGCAGAGGTGGCGAGGCCAGCCATGAGGACCAGCGCGGCGAGAGGCGTCGCGAGACGACGAAGCGCAGTAGCAGTCATGATCATGCCCCGTGCGGCGCTATTGCGCCGTGATGACGAAATGCGCGCGCCGATTACGGGCGTACGCGGCTTCGTCGTGTCCCGGGTCGAACGGAAATTCCTTGCCGTAGCTCACCGTCCGCAGGCGGTCGGCCGCGATGCCCAGCGAGACGAGGTAGGCACGGGCCGCGACGGCCCGACGTTCCCCCAATGCCAAATTGTACTCGGCGGTGCCGCGCTCGTCGCAATGACCTTCAATGGTGATCGTCCAGCTGGCATTGGTCTTGAGCCGTGCCGCGTTCGACTGCAGCACGGATTGACCGGCCGCGTCGATCTCGCTGCTGTCGTACTCGAAGAACACGGGTTGGAGCGGCGAGTTCCGGTTCAGGTCGTCGAGCGACCCGGCCGTAATCCGATCCTCGGCGACCGGCTCGGGAGGGACCGGCACCGGTTCGGCGACGGGCTCCGGCGGCGACGGTGGACGCGCCGTCGTCGCCGTGTCGGGCGCCGGCGGCGGCGTCGGCCGGGCCACCGGAGGATTCTTCTTGGCGCAGCCGGCCAGCAGGGCCGCCGACAGCACCAGCATCGGGAGGGCGGTCCGGGTGACCGCCGATCGCATCGTCATTGCTCGCTCCTCGTTGTCGTCAATTCGACCAGTTCGGCATGAAATTGTTCCCGGCGCGGGTGATCTGTTCGAGATCCTGTCCGGTGCGGGAGATCGTGAAAATCTGAGACTTTCCGGAGCGCGTCGACACGAACGCCAGATGACGCCCGTTCGGCGCCCAGGAGGGACTCTCGTTGGTGCCTTCGCCGAAGGTGAGCTGGCGGATCTGGCGGGTCGCCAGATCGATCACCTTGATGTCGTTTCCCGGACCGGTCTGCGAGGCGTAGGCGATTTCGTTGTACGGCGCCGGCGACCAGGTCGGCCGGTCGCAGTGCGATTCGGCGGTCAGCCGCTGCACGTTCAGCCCGTCGGCTCCCATGATGTAGATCTGCGGCGAGCCGCCCCGATTCGACGTGAAGGCGATCTGCGCGCCCGATGGGGACCAGGTCGGCGTGATGTCATTGGCCGGGTTGCTCGTGAGGCGGCGGACGTTCGAGCCGTCGGCATTCGCCACGTAGATCTCCGAGTTGCCGTCGCGCGTCGACGTGAAGGCGATGCGCGTGCCGTCGGGAGACCAGACCGGCAGCCAGTTTTCGCCGGCGCTCTTGGTGAGCTCCTCCATCGTGCCTTCATAGATGTGGGAGACGAAGATGTTCGCCGGTCCGTGGCGGTACGACGTATAGGCGATCGACCGGACATCGGGCGACCAGGTCGGCGAGATGTTCAGCGACAGCCCCGTCGTCACGCGGCGCTGGTTCTCGCCGTCGTAGTCGGAGATGTAGATCTCCTTCGCGCCGCGGTTTTCGATCGTTCCGGCGATCCGTTCTCCGTCGCGGTCGGAATCGAACGCGAGCTTCGTGCGGGCCACGCCTCGCAGCGCCCGCTGCGTCTGGTGCAGCTGATCCGAGATGGTGTGGGCGTACAGCCGCTTGCTCGCGACCGATCCGGAGTATTGCTGGCCGAACGCCTGACGGCCCGAGCGCACGTTGAACAGCCGCACGTCGACTTCGACGCCCGTCGCGGTCTTCTGTACAGTCCCGATGACGACGCCGTCGGCGTTCAGCTCGCGCCAGGCGTCGAAGGGCACCGTCGTCATCGACCGCGCGGGCGGCACCGTGGCATAGACGTCCCGCGGAATGAGCGCGAATTCGTGCTCGAACGTGAGGTCGTCGTAGAGGACTTTCGAGATCGTCTTCGCTGCGTCCACCGTTTCGGCGTCCGACGAGAGCGCCACGAAGTCGGGGACCGCCAGGCGCGGTGGTGCGCCGCCCTCGCCGGTGATCGTCGTCGCGATCTCCGACGGTTGCTGCGGCGTGGCCGGTGGCTGCGGTGCCTGCGCGGCCGGCCGCAGCAGAGCGGCCGCGACGAGCGCGGCGGCGAAGGCGATGTGGAGCCTGTTGGTGATCATTATGGTTTGTACTCGAAGGTGAGGCGAACGCCGAGCGTGGCGTTCGGGTACTCCGCCGGCAGCGGCGGCAGCGTCTGCGTGGTCACGACCGCGCGCTGGGCCCGCTGGTCGAGAAGAAAGTCTCCGCTCGAGCGCACGACGGCGACGTCGCCAATGCGGCCGTCGCGTTGAACCGTGAAATGCACCTCGGTGTTGAGGCTTCGGTCGGCCTGGGAGCTCCACGCGTCGCGGATGCGGACGACCATCGCCGCGATGTACTCCGGACAGCAGAAGTTGCCGACGTCGAGCGTGACGCCGTCGCCGGCCCCGCCGCCGCCGGCCGTCAGGCCGAAGCCCTGGCCGCGGGCACCGGTCTCCGCGATCGATGATCCGCTGGTGACCTCTGCGCCACGCGTCGGCGTCGTGCCGCGTGCCTCGCGCGGCGTCGGACGATCCGGCGTCGTCGCGCGCGCACGCCGCTGCGGCCCTTCCGTCGGCACCGTCATTTTCGGCGCCGCGGCGGCGGGGGGGCGCACGGGCTCGGGACGCGGCGCCGGCTCGGTCGTCTGCACCGGCCGGCCGCCAATCGCCGACAGCCCGCCGCTCGAGGGGCCGGCCGACCCGCCGAGGGTGATGTGCATCGCTTCGGCGATGTCGCGCGGGCCTTCCACGAAGCGTGAGGGCAGGAGGAGAATCGCCGTCAGCAGCACGACGTGCGCGCCGATCGACAGAACCACCATCCGCTCAAACCCGGACGGCGCCATCTGCGTGCGGCTCCGCAGCACATCGGTGACATCCATCTCACCGCTCTCCCGGCCGGCGCGTCAGGATCCCCAGGTCGGCCACGCCGGCCGCTTTGAGCCGATCGAAGACGTCCATGACCTGGCCGAACGGTACGCCTTCGTCGCCGCGCAGGTAGATCTGTTTTCGATCCGCGGTTTCCATCAGCTGGCGGACACGTTCGGTGAGCACCTCGGCACGCACTTTCTCGTCGTCGAGATACACCATGTGGTCCTGGCCGTACGTGATCGGAATCGTCACGAACACGCGCTCGCTCACGATGGCCGACGAGCGCGTGGCGACCGGCAGCGTCACGTCGATGCCGCGCTGAATCATCGGTGCCGTCACCATGAAGATGATCAGCAGCACCAGCATCACGTCGACCAGCGGCACGACGTTGATCTCCGACAGCGACGACGCCACGCGCCGCGGACGTCCGCGTCCGGAGCTCGACGGGCCTGATGGCTGGACCGAGGGCATGGCTACGTGAAATTCCGTTCCGCGATGTTCAGGAACTCCATCGCGAAATCATCCATTTCCGAGGCGCACGATTTCACGCGGTTGGTCAGATAGTTGTAGAACATGACGGCGGGAATGGCGGCTGCAAGGCCCGCGCCGGTGGCCACCAGCGCCTCGGCAATGCTCGGCCCGACGATGCCGAAGTTGGTGGACCCGGTTTCGCCGATGTTCTGGAATGCCATCATGATGCCTCCGACCGTGCCCAGAAGGCCGATGAACGGCGTCACGCTCGCCGTCGTCGCGAGTATCGGCACGAACCGCTCGAGCTTGCCGAGCTCGATCGCCGACGCGCGCGTGAGCGCGCGGTCGACCGCCGTCAGGCTCTTCAGGGTAGGACGTGGCGCGCCTCCCGGCGGATGGCCCGGCGAGGCCGCCGCATCCGGCGCATGCTGCCGGAGCTGGGCCGTCAGCTCGGTATAGCCGGCCTGAAACAGGCCGACCAGCGGACTGTCGCCGAGCGAACGACACACGGCCTGGACCTCCGAGAACTTGCTGCTGCGGCGGAAGACGTCGAGAAACTGCGCCGACTGCCGCGCGCCCTTGCCGAAGACCCGGAGCTTGAACAGGAACACCGCCCACGAGACGATCGAGAACGCCACGAGGATCGCGAGAATGACCTGTGCGAACCGGCTCGAGTTGAGGACGATCTGAAACAGGTTCGCGGACGGTTGCAGATCAGGTGCAGGGGTATTGTCCGCCTGCAGGAGCAGGGCAATCAGTCCTAGCGTGCGCAAACAGTCCTCCGGACAAGAACGGTGCGCCGCTGGGACAGCGCGATCCTGCACACCATAGCACGGGCCTCAGATCGCTGTCAAACCTATGTTACTATTGGAGTTCTCTCCTTTTCGATGCTGCGCTTCCTCCGCATCAACCGGCTCGCGGTGATCGACGCCGTCGAGGTCGAGTTCGGACCCGGACTGAACGTCCTCACGGGCGAGACCGGTGCGGGCAAGTCCATTCTCGTCGGCGCCGTCGGGTTGTTGCTCGGCGATCGGGCGTCGGCGGATCTCGTGCGAACCGGCGAGGAGCATGCGGCCATCGAAGCCATCTTCGAGCTCGGCCGCCAGGCCGGCGGGGAGGAAGTGCTCGTGCGCCGCGAGATTACGGCCCAGGGCCGCAGCCGGGCCTACATCGACGGCGAGCTCGCCACCGCCGGGGCCCTCAAGGATCTGGCGAGGCGCCTCGTCGAGCTGCACGGCCAGCACGAGCACCATACTCTGCTCGACGCGGAAACCCACCTCGCCGTCATCGACGTATTCGCCGGCCTCGAACGAGAAGCCGACGACGTGGCCGCCCGATATACGGCCTGGCGATCGGTGGCGGCCGAGCTGGAAGCGACTCGGCGCTCGTTCGCGGATCGCGAGGCCAGACAGGACCTTCTCGCGTTTCAGCTGGCCGAACTCGAGCGCGCGAGCCCGACGCCGAACGAAGACGAGGCGCTCGCGGCCAGTAGACAGGTCCTGGCGAGCGCCGAACGGATCGAACGACTCTGCGAGGAAGCCTACACGGCCCTCTACGACAGCGACGAGGCGGTGCTCGCCCGGCTCGGGGCCGTCTGGAAGCGCGTCACCGAGCTCGCCGAGCTCGATCCGGTGTTCCGGCCCCATCGCGACGCCCGGGACGCCATCAAGTCGCAGCTGGAAGATCTCGCGCTGCAGCTGCGGCGTTACGCCGACGGCATCGACGCCTCGCCTGCGCGACTGCAGGCCGTGGAAGAGCGCCTGGCGCTCCTCGAACGGTTGAAACGCAAGTACGGTCCCACGCTCGCCGAGGTCATCGCACGGCGCGAGGACCTCGCCAGGGAGCTGGCGGACCTGGATCGGGGCGACGCGCGAATCACCGATCTGACCCGCGCCCACGATGTGGCGCGTGCCTCGTACGTCGAGGCCGCCTCGTCGCTGTCGGCCAGGCGCCACGAGACCGCGACGCAATTCGCGCGCGCGCTCGAACGCCTGGTGGCGGAGCTGGCCATGGACGGCACCCGTTTCGACGTGCGTTTCAACCGCGATCCGCTGGCTGAATCGGCGTGGAGTGCCACCGGCTTCGACGTCGCTGAATTCTACGTCTCGCCAAACCCTGGCGAGGACCTTCGGCCGCTGGCGCGGACCGCCTCGGGCGGAGAGCTCTCGCGCATCATGCTCGCGGTGAAGACGCTCACCGCCGCGTCCCGCCACGGATTCAGCGACGATCTCTCCCGGCCGCCGAGCGGCGCTGCGCCCGGCCTGATCTTCGACGAGATCGACGCGGGCATCGGCGGACGCGTCGCGGGCGTCGTGGGCCGCAAGCTGCGGACGCTTGGCTCGGCGTTCCAGGTACTCTGCATCACGCATCTGCCGCAGATCGCGGCTCTCGCCGACGCGCACTACCGGATCGCGAAACGCGTCGAGCGCGGCCGCACGCACACGACCATTACGCGCCTGGACGAGGCCGCCCGCGTCGAGGAAGTTGCGCGTATGCTTGGTGGGGAAGTCGTCACCGACGCCGCCCGCGCCTCGGCCCGCGAACTGCTTGCCGGGGGCGAATCAACGACGAAAGGCGAAAGCGAAAGGGCGAAAGCGAAGCCGCGAAGGAAGTGATGGCGCGCAAGTATCTCATCGAAACCTTCGGCTGCCAGATGAACGTGCACGACTCCGAGCGCATGGCGGGGCTGCTCGAACAGGCCGGCTACGAGTCGACGGACGACGCGGCGGACGCAGACGTCGTCGTGATCAACACCTGCAGCGTTCGCGAGCGCGCCGAGGACAAGCTGTACACCAGGCTCGGCGAGCTGCGCCTGCTGGCCGCGGAACGCGGACACGATCCCGTCGTCGCGGTTGCGGGCTGCGTAGCGCAGCAGGAGGGTGAGGCCCTGCTGCGACGCGCGGCGGGCGCGGCGGACGTGATCCTCGGGACTCAGGCGATTCGCCAGTTGCCGCTGCTCGTGGAGGAGGCCGGCCGCGCCCGCAGCCGGACGCCGCTCATCGACCTCAATCCCCACGACGACGTCACGTTCCCGCTGGGAGTGGCCCGGCGGAGCGATCCGGTCAAGGCCTACGTCACGATCATCGAAGGGTGCAACGAGTTCTGCAGCTTCTGCGTGGTGCCATATACGCGGGGGCACGAGCGCATGCGGCCCAAGGCGGATATCCTCGCGGAAGTGCGGCAGGCGACCGACGCAGGCCATCGCGAGGTGCACCTGCTCGGGCAGATCGTCAATCACTACCAGGCGCCCGACGACCCCGCCTGCGACTTTGCCGGCCTGCTCGAGGCCGTCCACGACGTGCCTGGCGTGGAGCGGATCCGCTTTGCGAGTCCACACCCGCGGCATGTCACACCCCGGATGCTCGACGCCATGCGCCGACTGCCGAACATCTGCCGGCACCTGCACCTGCCGGTCCAATCGGGCTCCACGCGCATCCTCGATCGCATGCGCCGACGCTACACCCGCGAGAGCTATCTGGACCTTGTGTCGGCGATCCGCGACACGCTGCCGGACGTCGCGCTCTCGACCGATATGATCGTCGGGTTCCCGGGCGAAGACGATCGCGACTTCGAGGACACGCTGAGCCTGACCGCGCAGGTGGCGTATCACAGCATGTTCTCGTTCAAGTACTCGCCCCGGCCGAACACGCTCGCCAGCCTTCGGCTGGAGGACGATGTGCCAGAGGCGGAGAAGACGCGTCGCATCGTCGCCTTGCAGGCGCTGCAGCGCGACATCCAGACGCGGCTGAACGCGGATCTGTCGGGACGCACGGTGCATGTCCTGGTCGATTCCGCGAGCCGCCGGCGGGAGACGGAGCTCTCGGGTCGCACGAGCACGAACGTCGTGGTGAACCTGCCAGGTCCGCCGGCATGGATCGGGCAGACGATGGCGGTCCGCGTGGAACGCGCGGGGCCTCACAGCGTGTGGGGGCGGCGGGTCGAGGGTGTAAGCTCGTAGAGAGGCGAAGAGGCGTCCCCATGCAGATCGAGATGTCGATCAAAGGCCTGATGGTTGACCCGGTGACGAACCTGCCGATCGTCATCCTGCGCGACAAGGACGGCCAGCGGGTCCTGCCGATCTGGGTCGGCATCTTCGAGGCCAATGCGATCGCGCTGCAGATCGAGAATGTCGCGACGCCGCGGCCGATGACGCACGATCTGCTGCGGAACGTGATTCAGGATCTCAAGGCGACGGTTCAGAAGATCGTCGTCTGCGACCTCCAGGACAACACGTTCTATGCGCTCATCTACCTCACGCTCGATGGCGACACGCTGGCCATCGACGCCCGGCCGAGCGACGCGATTGCGCTCGCCCTGCGGACGCGGGCGCCGATTTTCGTCGAGGACGCGGTCATCGAGAACGCCACGACGGTCGACTTCGGGCAGGACAAGACCGATGCGGATCGGCTCCACAAGTGGCTGGAGAGCCTCGATCCCGACGATCTGGGGAAATACAAGATGTAGTACCGTTGACTTCGCGCGCCCCCGCCCCTAGAATACCTTCGTCCGAATTCCCGATCCTTCCCGTGGTCCAGGCTCGTCCTCTATGATCGTCGCCATCGCGAACCAGAAGGGCGGGGTCGGCAAGACCACGACCGCCATCAATCTTGCCGCGGCCCTGGCGCTTCGTGGCAAGCCGACGCTGCTCATCGACCTCGATCCGCAAGCCAACAGCACGATGTCGTTTCTGGATATGCCGCAGGTCACGCGCAGCGTGTACGACGCGATCGCGGATCCGGCATTGCCGCTGCAGGACGTCATCGTGCCGGCCACCATCAAGAATCTCTTCGTCGCCCCGGCCCGGATTTCTCTGGCGAAGCTCGAAGCCAAGCTGGTGGGCGAGCTCGACGCGCATTTCCGCCTGAAGGACAAGCTCGATCCTCTGCTGCAGCAGTTCCCGCACGTGGTCATCGACTGTCCGCCGGCGCTCGGCCTACTCACCGTGAACGCGCTCGTTGCGGCGACGCATCTCCTGATTCCGATCCAGTCGTCGTATTTCGCGCTCGAGGGCACCGATGATCTCCTCGAGACGATCGAAAAGGTCCGCGCCCGCCCGAACCCGGCCCTCCGCATCCTGGGCGTCGTGATCACGATGCACGACAAGCGGACGGCGCTCGCGCGGGACATCCGGACGCAGATTCAGAAGGTGTTCGGCGGGAAGGTCTTCAAGACCGTCATCACCAAGAGCGTGCGGCTCGAAGAGAGCCCCGCCTACAAGGAGTCCATCTTCACCTTCGCGCCGGACTCCACCGGCGCGACCGAGTATTACCGCCTCTGCGAGGAGGTTATCGACCGTGCCTAGACGAGGTCTTCCCGACACCATCGCCATGCGGCACGACGAGCACTACGTGGATGCGCTCGCGGCATCTGCCGGCACGCCCGTCGGTCGCATGATTCCAATCGATCAAATCGATCCCAATCCGAACCAGCCCCGGCAGGTGATGGGCGATCTGTCGGAGCTGATCGCCTCGATTGCCGAGAAGGGCATTCTCGAGCCGCTCGTCGTGCGCCAGCGCGGCCAGCGCTTTCAGATCGTGGCAGGGGAGCGGCGCTACCAGGCCGCTATCCAGGTGGGCCTGCGCGAGCTCCCGGCCGTGGTCCGCGACGTCGACGACACCGAGGTCATCGAGCTCGCGCTCATCGAGAACCTGCAGCGGAAGGACCTCACGGCATTCGAGGAAGCGGAGGCGCTGCACGGGCTCGCCGAGGAATGCGGGTATACGCATGAGGATCTGGCCCGGCGTCTCGGGAAATCCCGGACCGCCGTGACGGAGTCGCTGACGCTCAATAATATGCCGGAGGAAGTCCGGAGCCTGTGTCGGCTGGCCGACATTTCTGCTAAGTCGTTGCTTCTACAGATTGTTAGGCAGGATACACCTGCGAAAATGACGGCGCTCGTCGAGAAGATCGCCGGCCAGGGCGGCGCCACGCGGCAGCAGCTGCGTGACGCCACCGCCAGGCCCAAGGCGGGCCGCCCGAAGCACTACGTCTTCGCGTACCGCCCGCCGTCGAAAGCTTTCAATCTCAAGATCAGCTTCTCGAAGTCGCGCGTCCAGAAGGACGAAGTGATCCAGGCGCTCGAGAATATCATCGAGGAACTCCGCAGTCAGTAGCGGCGCGGCCTGCGACCTTCGCTGGCGAACCGTCGGGGGATGTGGCGCGGCGGCGGGCGCGCGCTCGTCGGGGTCATCGACGCAGCGCACGGCGCGATGGCGGACCATCCGGGTGCTGGCGGCGCTGGCGGCGGGCCCCGGTCGGGAGCCAGCCGGGCGTCGGAGCGCCCCAGATCCTGATGTAGGTTAACATAACATACATTATCAGACACATCGAATAGGCCCAATGAACCCGGCCTGTGGATGGTTTGTGGATGGCTTCAGAGGCCCCTGGTATACCCTTGGACGGCGCGTGCCGAAGATCCTCGATCGCTACCTCGTCCGCGAAATTGTCCCGCCCATGGTCTTGTCGCTGGCGGTCGTCACCTTCCTGCTGGAAGTCCCGACCATCATCCAGCAGGGCGAGTCGCTCATCGAGAAAGGCGTGGCCTGGTCCGTCGTCGGGCGCGTCCTCGTGGCGCTCCTGCCTTCGGCTCTGGCCCTTTCCATCCCGATCGCGCTCGTCTTCGGCATCCTCATCGGGCTGGGGCGCCTGTCCGCGGATCGCGAATTCGTCGCGCTCCAGGCCTGCGGCGTCAGCCTCTTTCGCCTGCTGCGGCCGATTGCGGCGCTGGCGGCGGTCGCCACGCTGGCGACGGGCTACGAGATGATCGTGGCGCTGCCCGACGGCAACCAGACCTTCCGGGAAATCACCTTCGGGGTCGTGTCGACCCATGCCGAGCAGGACGTCAAGCCCCGCGTCTTCTACCAGGAGTTTCCGAACCGGACACTGTTCGTCCGTGATCTGCCGCCCGAAGGCGGATGGCGCGACGTGTTCCTGGCCGACACCTCGACGCCTGGCGAAACCAGTGTCTACCTGGCCCGCGAGGGACACCTCATCGTGGACCCCGAGCACCGAACCGTCGTCGTCGAGCTGCGCGACGGCACCTCGCACCGGACCCAGGCCGCCCATCCCGAACTGCACGACGACAACGCGTTCGCGCAGCTCTTCGTCAATCTCGACGCCGACGCGGTCTTTCCGAGCGCCATCTCGAAGGGCGTGCCCGAGAAGACCATCGCGGAACTGGAGTCCGACATCGAGGCCAAGCGGGCCCAGAACCAGCCCGTCGCGCTCGAGCAGTTCATGATTCAGCAGAAGTTCTCGTTTCCCGCCGCCTGCCTGGTCCTGGCGCTGGTCGGCCTGGCGCTCGGGTTCAGCAACCGGAAGGACGGCAAGCTCGCCAGTTTCGCCCTCGGCTTCATCGTCGTCTTCGTCTACTACGTGCTCCTCTGGCTGATGCGGGCTGTCGCCATGGCCGGGCGCTTTCCGGCGCCGCTCGCGCCCTGGATTCCCAACGTCCTCCTGGGCGCCGCGGGAGTATTTCTGGCGATCCGGCGCTCGAAAGTCGCCGATCAGCCGATCCGGATTGCGGTGCCGGCATTCGTGCGTCGGGCGGTGGCGGCGTCGCCGTCGCCCGACGGTGGCAGGGCATCGGTCTCGTCCACCCGGCCGCGGGTCGTGATCGTCATCCGTGTCCCCCGCCTCAACCTTCCCCGTCCGACGCTGCTCGATCTCTATGTGGCGCGGCAGTACCTCTCGATCTTCCTCCTCGGCATCGGCTGTTTTCTGGGGATTTTCTACATCGCCACCTTCATCGATCTCGCCGACGAAGTGTTCAGCGGCTCGGCGACGTTCGGCGCGATTCTGCGCTACTTCTACTTCGCGACGCCGCAGTTCGTGTACTACGTCGTGCCGATGGGGGCGCTCATCGCCGCGCTCGTCACGATCGGCCTGATGACGAAGAACAGCGAGCTCGTCGTCATGAAGGCGTGCGGCATCAGCTTGTACCGGGCGTCGATGCCGCTGCTGCTGTTTGCGTTCGTGTCGAGCGGCGTCCTCGTCGGCCTGCAGGAGCGCGTGATGGCGACGTCGAACCGCGAGGCCGAGCGATTGAACCGCGAAATCCGGGGGCTGCCGCCTCTCCCGTCCGGTCTGCTCAGCCGTCATTGGGTGCTCGGCGGGAACGGCGAGCTGTACCATTTCGCCGGCTTCAGCCAGCCAGAGAACCGGTTCACCGATTTCGTCGCGTATCACCTCGACGAGCACGCCTGGCGTCTCGCGCGCGTGGCTGCGGCGAGCGAGGTCGAGCTGGCGCCCGCTCGCGCCAGTGGCGAATCCCGCGCCGCCGTGCTTCCCTGGACGTGGCGGCACGGCTGGGAGCGCGAGTTCGGCGGGCCGGGCGAAGGCGTCGTGCGCTATGAGGCGTTCGACGCCCGCATCCTTCCGCTCGAGCCGCCCGAATACTTCCAGAGCGAGGAGCCGGACGCCGACCGCATGTCGTACGGCGAGCTCCAGCAATACATCCGACAACTGCAGGCGGGCGGCTTCAACGTCGTGCCCAACCAGGTGGCGTTGCAGCGCAAGGTCGCTTTCCCGTTCGTCACCGTGATCATGACGCTCCTCGCCATACCCTTCGCCGTGACGACGGGCCCTCGCGGCGCGCTGTACGGTGTGGGCGTCGGGATCGCGATCGCGATCGTCTACTGGACGCTGTTGAGCGTGTTCGTGGCCGTGGGATCCGCGGGCAAGCTTGCGCCCCTGCTTGCGGCCTGGGCGCCGAACATCCTGTTCGGGGCGGTGGGCGGCTACTTCATCCTGACGGTTCGTACTTGAGGCCGGCTCACCTCGCCGGTCCGGGATCGAGCCTCTCGACCCGCACGTTCCTGAACCAGAGCCGCCCAGAGGCGCCCATCGGCGCGTGCAGCGTGTTCACCACGAACATGACGTCCGTCCAGGCGCCTTCCGGCATGCCCGCCGCGTCGGCTGGCTCCGTAAACTCGCGGTACGGCAGCCGAACGGTGCGCCATTCCGGGTCGAGATAGACCGACCGCTGCCAGCGCGGCGCATCGGCGTCCGGGCGATACACGCGGAGCTGGACGGAGATTCGTGTGGGCTCGTCGCTGCGCGCGTCGAACGCGAGCTGGTCGCCCCGAGGCGCCGCCGCAGGCCAGGCGCCGACGAGCGCGGCGTACTGCTGCGCGCGGGGAGCGCCCGGCAGGCCCCATCGGAAGCGAAGCTCCGCTCCCGACTCGGGCTCAGCCGGGTCGACGGCGGCCACCGAGGCGGCGTCCGTCTCGACATGCCACGCCGCCAGGTCCCCCACGCCGGCGAACAACGTCGCGACCGTTACCGCGTGGGGGTCTGTCGCCGTGCGAGGCGCGGCCTCGGAGGCTCGAACGTAGATCGGATTGCTGAATACCCACGGCAGGGACGCTCCGCCTGCGCGCGGCGCATCGATCACGACCCGGTAGAATGCCGGCTCGGCGCCGACCGTGATCGTGAAGTCGTGCTCGGGATGCGGATCGCCCAGCGGCTGCGCATTTCGCCAGATCGTGGTGACATATCCGGGCGGTGCATTGCTCCGGACGTGGAGCGTCACCGGACCGCCCGGCAGGAGCTCGTCCCCCGCCCGGGCCTCCCCCACCGCATCGGCGGCCGAGAACTCGAACGCGGCCGGTCCCGCGAGGCCGTCCATGCTCACGTAGAGATGACCGGCCCGCAGCGCGCGGAACAGCGCCGCGGCGTCGTCGGCTGCGCGGCCGGAAAATGGGGCGCCGGTGCGGACGTGCACCGACATGGCGCGGAACGCGGCGGCGTAGCCCGGAAGCGGCAGCGGCACGAACCCGCCTTCCCCGTTCCCCGCTCCGCCGAGCGTCAGACCGCCGTGGGCGTCGGTGCCCGCGGCGATCACGATCCGTCGGTCGGCTGCGAGCGCCGTCCAATGCAGCTGCGCCTGGCCAGGCGAGGCCATGGTGGCGATCGTTTCGGGTGCACGGAGCAACGATCCGAGCGCGTCTCCGATCAGCCGCAGCTTCGCGGCGACGCCCGGATCCGCCACGCGACGGCGCCATGCCGTGTCGAGGTTGACGAGCTCGATCGCGTCGAAGGGCGCGTTCCAGTCGTGCCAGGCGAGCGCCGGCTTCGGTGAGTCCGGGTGCGCCACAATCCCGAAGCCGCCGAGGCGCGCGACGTCCTCGACGACATCGCGGCCTTCCCCGCCCAGTGGATACGGCGCCGCCGGCATGTCGAGCGCGACGTAGTGGCCGGCCGTCGTACTGATCTCGACGCCGTCGAGAACGAGCACCCCGTTCACGTACGCCGGCGGATCCGGTGTGCGTGTGGCATCCCCATGGTCGGTCAGGACGACGAACGCCAGCCCGGCGTCGGCTGCCGCGCGCGCGATGGCGTCGGGCGTGCCGACGCCGTCGGATCGCGTCGAGTGGACGTGCAGGATCCCGCGGACGGTGCCGTCGTCGAATGCGGGGGCAAGGGTCAGGCGCTCCGGCGGGGCCGAAGCGATCGCGAGGAGGCTGGCGGCGACCAGCACGCCGGCCGCCGCCAGCAGGATGCGCTTCAGAGCCCGGCGGCGTGTTTGAGCGCCTCGGCCTTGTTCGTGTTCTCCCACGTGAATTCGGGCTCGCTGCGGCCGAAATGGCCGAACGCGGCGGT
Source organism: uncultured Acidobacteriota bacterium (assembly GCA_963837345.1). Taxonomy (GTDB): domain Bacteria; phylum Acidobacteriota; class Vicinamibacteria; order Vicinamibacterales; family CAVVIG01; genus CAWIMX01. The sequence continues at coordinate 3,854,301 of CAWIMX010000001.1, read as the reverse complement.
TTTCGTGTAGATCGGCCGGCGCAGGTGGAGCTCTTCGATGATGCCTGCCGGCGTGAGCCTGAAGTGATCGCGCACCAGATCCGTGATCTGGGTTTCCGGGATCCGGCCGGTTCCGTCGGTGCTCACCATCACCGACACGGGCTCAGCGACCCCGATCGCATAGGCCAGCTGGACGAGTGCGCGGTCGGCGATGCCGGCCGCGACCACGTTCTTCGCGATGTAGCGCGACATGTAGCAGGCGGAGCGATCGACCTTGGTGGGATCCTTTCCCGAGAACGCACCGCCGCCGTGCGGCGCCGCGCCGCCGTAGGTATCGACGATGATCTTGCGGCCGGTGACGCCGGCATCGCCGTGCGGCCCCCCGACGACGAACCGGCCGGTCGGGTTGATGTAGAGCTTGGTGTCCGCGTCCATCATGTCGGCGGGGATCACCTTGCGGATGATTTCGGCCGTGATGCCGTCGCGCATGGTTTCGTTGCTGACGAGCGGGCTGTGCTGGGTCGACACGACGACGGCGTCGATGCGGACCGGGCGGTGGCCCTCGTACTCCACGGTGACCTGCGACTTGCCGTCGGGGCGCAGATAGTCGAGCAGCCCGTCGCGGCGGGCGCACGACAGCGCGCGCGTGAGCTTGTGGGCCAGCATGATGGGCAGGGGCATCAGTTCGCTGGTCTCCGTGCAGGCGAAGCCGAACATGAGACCCTGATCGCCGGCGCCCCCCGTGTCGACGCCCATCGCGATGTCGGGCGACTGGCGGTGGATCGACGAGAGGACGGCGCAGGTTTCGGCATCGAATCCGAACTTGCCGCGCGTGTATCCGACCTCGGCGATCGTGCGGCGGACGACCTCCTGGTAGTCCACGATGGCAGTGGTCGTGATCTCGCCGGCGACGATGGCGAGGCCGGTCGTGACCAGCGTCTCGCAGGCGACGCGACTCTTCGAGTCCTGCGTCAGCATCGCGTCGAGAATCGCGTCGGAAACCTGGTCGGCGATCTTGTCCGGATGTCCCTCGGTGACCGACTCCGACGTGAAGAGGTGTCGTCCCTTGCCGCTCATCTGATGCTCCTTACGTGGCTCCGTGCGCGAACGCACAAACGGCTCAGTTTACCAGATCACGCGCGGGGGTGAAAGCGATCGTACACGGCGCGCAGGCGGGCCTCGAGCACGTGCGTGTAGATTTGCGTCGTCGACAGGTCGGCGTGGCCGAGCATGATCTGGATCGCCCGCAGGTCGGCGCCGCGTTCGAGGAGATGCGTTGCGAACGAGTGCCGCACGACATGGGGGCTCACCGTCGGCGGCAGGTTCGACGCGCGCGCATGGCCCTTCAGGATCTTCCAGAACCCGACGCGCGAGAGCGGGCCGCCGCGCGCGTTCACGAAGAGGCGCGCCGGGCCTCGCCGCCGCGCGGCGAGGCCCGGCCGCGCCTCGCGCAGGTAGCGCTGCAGCCACGCCGCTGCCTGCTCGCCGATCGGCACCAGGCGCTCCTTGTTCCCCTTGCCGACGCACGTGACGTACTGCGCGTCGAGATGGAGGTCCGCCTCGCGCAGGCCGACCAACTCCGACACGCGCAGGCCCGTCGCGTAGAGCACCTCGATCATCGCGCGGTCGCGCAGGCCGCGCGGCGTCGTCGTGTCCGGACTCGCGATGAGCGCGTCGACCTCCTCGACCGACAGGAAGCGCGGCAGCGCCGGCCACGCACGCGGCGGGCGCAGATCATCGGCGGGGTTGAGCTCGATGCGGCGATCGAGCACGGCAAACCGGAACGCGCCCCGCACCGCGGCGACGGCGCGAGCCACCGAGCGGGGCGACAGCCCGCGCGCCATCTGCGCGCGGACGAAGGCCTCGAGCGCCTGTCGGTCGAGCGTTTCGGGACGCTGCCCGCGGCCGGCGGCAAACGCCCTGAGCGCAGCCAGATCGCGCGCGTACCCCTCGATCGTGTGCGCCGACAAGCGCCGTTCGATGCGCAGGTGATCGAGGTAGGCGTCGATCATCGGCGCTATGATAGTATCAGCGTCCTTTGGGGACGCCCAGGGTGCTCAGGGTTCTCGGGGTTCAAGGCTCGATGGGTTCGAAATCTTCCACGGCCTCCGCGTCGAAGTGGCAATCGCTGCCGACCGAGGCCATCAATCCCGGCACGCTCGCGATCGACAGGCTGTCTGCCGCAGACATCGTGGAAGGCATGATGCTCGAGGATCGCAAGATGCTCGCTGCCGTGCAGCGCGAAAAGGAGCGCATCATCTGCGGCGCCGAGCTCATCACCCACGCCCTCCGTCGGAACGGCCGAGTGATCTTCGTCGGCGCCGGCACGAGCGGGCGGCTCGGGGTGCTCGAATCCGCGGAGATGCCGCCGACCTTCGGCACCGATCCGGCGCTCGTGCAGGCGATCATCGCGGGGGGGCGCGACGCCTTCCTGCGGACTACCGAGGACATCGAAGATCACTACGAGGATGGCGCGCGCGCCATTACCCGCCTGCGCCCCTCGAAGCGCGACGTGGTCATCGGCGTCTCGGCGAGCGGCATGACGCAGTTCGTCCGGGGCGCGCTCACCCGCGCCCGGCGAGCAGGCTCGAAGATCATCTTCGTCACCTGCGATCCGCGCACCGAACTGCAGACGTTCGTCGACGTCACGATCGCTCCGGCCGTCGGGCCGGAGGTGATTGCCGGGTCGACGCGCCTCAAGGCGGGCACCGCCACCAAGATCGTGCTCAACATGCTCACCACCGCCGCGATGGTTCGCATCGGGAAGACCTACGGCAATCTGATGGTCGACGTCCAGATGGGATCCGAGAAGCGCCGCGACCGGGCGCGCCGCATCATCGGCATCGTCACCGGCCTCGAGAACGGCGAGGCCGAGAAATTGCTTCGCCGCGCCCACTGGAACGTGAAGGCCGCCATCGTCATGCAGAAGGCCGACCTGGCCTACACGCAGGCGCTCGCGCGCCTGCGGGGCGCGCACGATTCGGTCCGCGATGCCATTGGCGAGGACGTCGAGACCAGGCTTCGCGAAGTGCTGCACGTCGGCTGATCCGCCCGTGACGCTCCAGGCCTGGTCGAGCCGCCGTCGGATCGCCGCGGCCTTTGCTGGCGCGCTCGTCGTCCTGACCCTCGTCGTGCCGCGCCCGGCCGTCGCCCGCGCCGAGGTGCGGGCGCTCTGGGTGGTCCGCACGACACTCACGTCGCCCGAGGCGGTCGAGTCCATGGTCACGACGGCGCGCGCCGGCGGCTTCAATACGCTGCTCGTGCAAGTGCGCGGGCGCGGCGACGCGTACTATCGCGACGGACGCGAGCCGCGCGCGACACCCCTGGTCGGCCAGCCCGACTTCGATCCGCTCGCGCTGGCCATCCGGCGCGCGCATGCGGCGGGGCTCCAGGTGCACGCATGGATCAACGTGAACCTCGTGGCGGGAACCGGCGAGCTCCCGGCCTCCCGCGACCACATTGTCTACCGCCACCCGGAATGGCTGATGGTACCGAGGTCGCTGGCCGAGGGCCTGCGGCCCCTGGATCCCAGGGGCCCCGAGTATCTCGGCCGCCTCTCCCGCTATGCCAGAAGCCGGTCTGACACGATCGAAGGCCTGTACCTGTCCCCCATCGAGCCCGGTTCGATTGAGTACACCGCGAGCGTCGTTCGCGACATCGTCGAGCGATACGACCTCGATGGCGTGCACCTGGACTATCTGCGCTACCCGAACGACGGATTTCGACTACAGCCGGCTGGCGCTCGACGCGTTTCGACGAGACGTCGTGCAGGACCTGGACGCGGCTGATGCGGGTCGCTACGATGCACGGCTCGCCGACGACCCCCTCCTCTACACACGGGCCTTTCCCGAACGATGGCGCGCCTTCCGCACGAGAAAGCTCACCGAGTTGCTCCTTCGCCTCAGAGAGACCGTCAAGGGCGTGCGGCCCGGTGCGGTTCTGAGCGCCGCCGTCGCGCCGGATCCCGACGCCGCCGCCGGCCAGCGTCTTCAGGACTGGCGCGGATGGCTGGACCGTGATCTGATCGACGTCGTGTGCCCGATGGCCTACGCTCCCGACAGGGCGACCTTCGCCGCCGAGATCGGCACCGCGCGCGCCGCGGCCGGCCGCCACCCCCTCTGGGCCGGCATCGGAGCGTATCGACTGTCGCCGAGCGACGTGGTCGGCAACGTCGCCACGGCCCGCCGGCTGGGCGTCGACGGCGTCGTCCTCTTTTCGTACGACAGCCTCACCGAATCGACACGAGCGCCCGGATATCTGGCCGATCTCGGGCGCGCGGCTTTTGACGAGCAGTGAGCGCCGGCGCCTTCGACGCCGCCCGCCAGATCCTGGCCGACGCTGTCGCTTCGAAGATCGTCCCCGGCGCGACGGCCGAAGTCGGCAGCGCATCGGGCCCGCTCTGGCAGGCGGCCATCGGCGCCCTGTCCTTCGACGTCGGCGCAGTCGCGGTCAGTATCGCCACGCCCTACGATCTGGCGTCGCTCACGAAACCCATCGTCACGGCCACGCTGGCGATGCAGCTGTCGGCGCGCGGGGCGATCGATCTGCACGCACCCGTCGGGCACTATTTCGACGACTGGCGCGGTCGCGCGCGGGAGACGGTGACCGTGCGCGATCTGCTCGAGCACGCGTCGGGGCTGCCGGCCCGTCTCCTTGATCGACCACCGGACGGTCGCCGGGCGTTCGAGCACGAGATTTGCCGAACGCCGCTCGAATATTCGCCGCGCGAGGCGTCGGTGTACAGCGACCTCGGGTTCATCCTCCTCGGATTCCTCGTGTCGGACGTCTCGTGTCGCCCGCTCGACGAGGCATTCGATGCTGCTCGGCGGATCCTCGGGGAGTCCGAGCCGGACATGGTGCAGGGCGTGCTCGGGTTCGCGCCCCTGCCGGATGGCGCGCCCGAAGCGGCGCCCACCCTGCCGCTCGACGACGACCGACGCCGCGGCCGGCGGCTCGCCGGCGAAGTGCACGACGCCTACGCGGCGGCTCTCGGCGGCATCGCCGGGCATAGCGGATTGTTCGGCACGGTGGGCGCCGTCGGCGCGTTCGCGCGGGCCGCGCTGCGTGCGTCGCGCGGCGATCGATCGATTTCGGCTCCGCTCTCGCCGGATCTCGTGCGGCTCGCCACGACGCGATCGTCGGTTCCCGGCAGCTCCCGCGCGCTCGGGTGGGACACCATGCGCACCACCTCCTCTTGCGGCACGAGGATGAGCGCCGCAGCGTTCGGCCACGTCGGATTCACCGGCACGTCGCTCTGGATTGATCCGGAGCGCGATCGGTACTTCGTGCTGCTCGCGAACCGCGTGTGCGCCGGCGGCACGACGGAAGAAATCCAGGCGGTTCGACGGGCGTTTCACGACGCGGCGGGAGGCTGACGTGCCGAGCGCCGTGAACGTCGCGACGGCTGGAACGGATGCCGCGGCGTCCTAACGACGAGGAGGCTGAGAAGGAGTCTGCGGTGGCAATCCGCCAAATCGTCCCGCGCCGCCCCGCCCACCGGGGCCGCCTGGTCCGCTCGGAGGGCCGTTTCCACCGGGGCCCGGCCCGTTCCCGCGGCCGTCGGGACCACGCCCGAAGCCTCCAGGGCCCGGGCCACGCCCGCCGGGTCCGCGGCCCGGCCCGGCCGGCTGGCCGCCGACGCCCGGAACCGCTCCGCCCGGCTGTCCACCTGGCGCTCCGGGCGCCTGCGTGCGTTGGGCGGCGGTGAACACCCACTCGTTGTAATGATTGCGTCCGTTGTACAGGCGAAGCGATTCGGCCTTGCTCTTGCTCACGACGCCGATGATGCCGCCGGCGGCGCCCGTTGGAGCCGAGCCGAACGTCGACGCCCCTCCGCTCCCGCCCAGGGACGCCGGGGCGCCGCCCGCCGCCCCGCCGCCCCTGCCGCTGTCGGCGGCAGGGGCGCCCGGTGTCGTGCTCTGCCCCACCAGGATCAGGCCGAAGTCGTCGCCGGTGATGGGGTCCTGGTACTTCTTGCGCAGGAAGCGCTGTTCCACGAGCACGTCGAGGCTCGGGGGCGCGGCGTTCGCGACGCGGCGCTGGAAGAGCGCGATCGCGCGCGCGTACTGTTCGCCGCGGAACACGAGTTCCGCTTCCTTTTCGCGCCGCGCCATCGTTTTCCAGACGGGCATCGCCACCGACAGCATGACGCCCATGACACTCAGGGCCACGAGCAGCGCCACCATGGCGTAGCCGCGCTCCCCCGCCGCCTCTTCTTGACCCCGTAAGTTCATGAGATTAATATGCTTATCGTCACGATGATACCACGCATCCCGGCCGCCGCCCGCCACCTGCGTCGTTTGTCGCTGGGTCTCGTGCCTGCGGCGCTCTTTCTCGCTGCCGCCGGATGCGACAAGGTGCCGCTGCTCGCGCCGACCGGCTCGACAATCACCATTTCGGCCAGTGCGTCGGCTCTCCCTCTCGACGGGTCGACCGAAATCGCCGCCTACGTCGTCGAAGCGGCGGGCACCGCGCCCCAGAACGGCACCCTCGTCACCTTTTCGACGACGCTCGGCACGCTGGAGCCGGCGCAGGTGCAAACCACGAACGGACGCGCCGTGACGACGTTTCACGCTGGAGCGACGTCGGGCGAAGCCACGATCATCGCGGCGTCAGGCGGCGCCGCCGTGGCTGCCGCCGACGGCGTGAAGATCCAGATCGGTGCGGCAGCCGTCGGACAAGTTACCGTGAGCGCGAATCCGGGGACGGTGGGCGCCAGCGGGGGCACCAGCACGATTGTCGCGACGGTCACCGACTCGAGCGGCAACATTCTGTCGGGCGTGCCGGTCGCGTTCTCGACCGATGCAGGCTCGCTCAGCGCGGCGGTCGTCACTACCAATCAGAACGGCCAGGCGCAGACCACGCTCACGACGAGCCAACAGGCCACCGTCACCGCGAAAGCCGGCGCCACGAGCAGCGGGTCGGCCCCGTCGGGCACCGTCACGGTCAACGTCAACGCCACGGCCGCACTCACCGTCACGGCGCCGACTGGAACCATCACGGTGGGTCAGGCGGTCACGCTGACGGTGAGCCGCGCGTCGGGCGGCAGCGCCATCCAGAGCACCGTCGTGTCGTGGGGCGACGGCGCCGTCCAGACGTATACCGGCCTACCGCCCACGATCTCTCACGCGTACTCGGCGGCCGGCGGCTACGGCGTCGTCGTGACGGCGACCGACGCGTTCGGCGATGTGTCGAACGGCACGGCGAACATCACGGTGGCCGCCAAACTGGGCCCGACGGTGAGCGGCCTCACGGCGACCCTGGCCTCTGGTACGACGTACAACTTCAGCGTGACGATCACGCCCGCCACCGGCACGACGATCACGTCGACGACGTGGAGCTTCGGCGACGGCACCACGACGACTCTGCCTGGTGCCGCGAGCGGTGTCGGTCACCCGTATGCCGGCGCCGGCTCTTATTCAGTCTCGGTCACCGCGACGGATTCGAACGGCCAGAGCTCGTCCGCGTCGATGATTCTCGTGGTGCCGTAAGAGGCGGGCGCGCGAGGCGCTACCAGCTCGAATACGTGGTGCCGTCGAGCCCGGTCTGCTCCGCTCCGCTCTTCACGTTGTACACGCCCATCGTGGCCAGCGGATTGTTGGGATCCGGCTCGGCGGGAATTTCCTGCCACGTCGCGGCGGAGTTCGTGAAGGGATCCACCGGCACCTCGCGGATGTAGCCCGCGCTCGACAGTTCCGACAGCGTGGCGGGATACTCGTTCTTGTCCGCGTAGTACTGGTCGATCGCGTCCCGCATGTCGAACAGGTCCTGCTTGAGGACCGCTTCCTTCGAGCGCGTCACGCTGTTCTTGTACTGCACCATCGTCACCGTGGACAGGATGACGATGATCGACATCACCACCAGGAGCTCGATGATGGTGAAGCCTTGCGCTGCGGCGCGAAACCACCGGCCGATGGGCCGACGGACCGACGGGGACATCTGAGCGCGGCGCCCTCCATGCCAGGTCAGCATGAGGCCCTCTCCTTCGGATTCCATCTCCTCGTCATTCCCCATCTTCCCGTCTTCTTCCCATCTTCTTCCCATCGTCCCATCGTCCCATCGTCCCATTCGTGTCCATCGTCCCATCTCACCAGTCTCTGTACCTGGTTCCGTCGAGCGCGGTACCGCGGAACGTGGTGTAGACGTCGTAGACATTCTTGCCGCCCCAGCTGGTCGCGTCGGGATCGTCCTGGTACGACCGCAGCCCCCAGTCGGTGTCGTGGGTCATCGGGTCGATGGGAATCCGACGCAGGAACTTGAGCTTGCGGCCGGTCGCGTCGTTGTTGGCCGCCACGCCGTCGACGAGCTGCTGCAGGTCTTCCGGATAGCCTTCGTTTCCGCCTCGAGTTCGAGCGGCGCGATGAGGCCCTGGTCGGCGGCGTCCTTGAAGCTGATCGATCGCGGTCCGCATTTCGCGCAGGTCGCGACGCAGCTCGGCTTCGCGCGTCCGCTGGGCGGTGACTTTCGCCAGCGGCATGATCGCGGACGCCAGAATCAGGATGATCGTCGACACGACGATCAGCTCGATGAACGTATAACCCTTCTCACCGAGACGTGCGACTTTCAGCACTTCCGTGTCCCTAATCCCTAATCCCCAAGCCCTACTCACTCATCCCTGCTATTGAATCCGTACGATCGCGGGACGGAACTGAAGCCCCATGCTGGTGCCGCCCGGACCCGAGGCGACTCCGCTCACCGTGATTTGTGCGCCGCCCGCCGCCACCGGACTGACGAGGAGGGCGGCCAGCAGGCCTGATCCGGTCGCGCCCGTCGCATCGGCGCCACGGGCGATCGTGATGTCGACGCGGCCGGGGCTCACCTGCTGCGCGAAGGTCGCCTCGGCGCCGCCGGTGCGCATGAAACTGCCCTCCTGCACCGACCGCACGCGACAACTGGGCCGGATCGAAGGTCAGCGTCAGCGTGATCGTCGACAGCCGTGCCACGTTGGCGATCGTAATCGGCACGGTGTACGGGCCTCCGCCGACGCTCATCGTCGGCGGCATCGTGAGCTGCACGACCGCGGATCCGACGCCACTGGTCGTCCCGGCGGCCGGGGGCGGCGCAGGGGTCGAGATCGGCGCCGCCGCTTGCGGCTCTGGCGCTGCCGCCGCCGGCGGCTGAACTGCCGGCGGTGGAGAGGCCGGCGCGGGCGCGGGGGGCACGAGGACGGTGCCTGGAATCGGTGACGAGCCTGGCGGCAGCGTAATCGTCCCGTTGGCCGCGGGCGGGAAGGTCGGGTTCGCGGGCGGCGCGGCCGGCGGCGCCGGGTTCGTGCCCGGCGCCGGAATGATGGCCGGTTCGTCGGGCGAGCCGGGCGACGCAATGAGCGGCGGCGGGCCGCCCACGCCGAGGTTCTGCAGCGATCCGATGTAGACCGGGAGCAGGTCGTCGCTGCTGATCTCCTTGGTCCGGATGATGTGGGGCGTGAGCAGCATCACGATGTCGGTCTGCTTGTTGGTTTGATCCGTCCCGCCGAAGAGCTGGCGCGCAAGCCCGGCACGTGGATGGCGCCTGGCACGCCCTGCGTCGATGCCGGTTGTCATCCTCGCGGAGAAGGCCGGCCAGCAGGTTCGGTTCGCCGTCGCGCAGGCGGAGCTGCGTGCCGACCTTTCGCGATCCGAACGACGGGTAGTTGGTCCCGGCGATGTTGACGTCGCTGCCCCGCGAGCTGCTCTCGACGTTGAGGTCGATGAGGATGTCGCCCTCGAGCGTGACGCGCGGTGTCATCTCGATATTGATGCCCACCGATCGGAACTGGAACGAGTTGAGCGGGTTGACCGACGCGCCGCCCGACGCGATCGGCGTGTAGCTGGTCGTGACGATGGGCACGTCGTCGCCGAGGCTCAGCGTGAGCTTGGCGCCTTCCGCGCCTCGCAGCTGCGGCTTGGCGACGAGCTTCGTGTGCGAGTCGCTCTCGAGGAACCGGACGATCGCCGCAGGAACGGCGAAGTAGAAGTCCGCGGTGCTCACGCCGCGGGAGATCGTGTTCAGGTTGAACGGCACTCCCGATGAAACGGAGCCGGGCGGTGTCGCGTCGGTCGTGGGTGCGGATTCCGGCGAAAAGATGCCGCCGACGGCGTATTGCGACAGGTTCAGCCCGTACTGCTTGGCGCGCGTGCGATCCACTTCCAGAATCTCGACGTCGAACATCACCTCCGCGCGCGGCTTGTCGTTCTGCTCGATGACGCGGCCGATGATGTCCACGACCGGCGCCGTGCCGCGCACCGTGATCGTGTTGTTCTGCTCGTTGACGGCGATGGCCGGAATGATCGGCAGGCCCGGGAGCCGCACGATCACGCTCAGCAGCTGGACGAGCTGCGTCGCGTCGGCATGCGAGACGTAGAACGTGCGCACCACCTGGTCGTCGTACTGCCCGTGCTTCTGCGCGTTGTCCGGGAACACCAGAATCGACCGGTCCGACAGCACCTTGTAGGCGTTCTGCGTCATCGTCATGATCTCGGTGAGCGCCTGCTCGAGCGTCACGCCGTCGAGCTGGAGCGTGACCTGCTGGTTGCTCACCTGCGGGTCGTAGACCACGTTGATGCCCGTCATGCCGCCGATGGCCGAAAGCACGTCGCGCAGGCTCGTGTTGTTGAAGCGAACGATGATGGGCTCGCGCGATGCCGGATTCAGCATCGGCTCGGCGAGCGCCTGCCGGGCGCGCTCGCGGGCCTGCTCGATCGGCGGCCTCGGGCGTGCGGCTTCGACCCGATCCCGCACGGTGCGTTCGAGCTCGGCCACTTTCGATGCCGCCAGCCGGTTGGAGGGATCGTATTCGGCACCCAGGCGATACTCGCTGATCGCGGCGTCGAGCTGGTCGTGCGCCTCGAAGTCCTTCGCCCGATCCAGGTGCACGCGCGAGGCCGCCAGCATCGCCCGTTCGAGCGCGATCTTGTAGCGCGCGTTGTCGGGATCCGCCTGGACGGCCCGGCGGTAGTACGCCACCGCCTGGTCCACGTCGCCCGCCTGGACCGCCGCCTCGCCCTGGCGGAATGCCCGGCCGGCCGCACAGCCGGCAGCGGTCATCGCCAGTGCCACGAGAACCGCGATCGCTCTCAACCGTCTCGTCACGGGTGCCTCGAATCTCCTGCGCCTAGCTCCCCGACAGCCGAATGGTCTGTCGGCCGCGGCCATCGAGATAAGCCATTTCGACGGATTCCGTCCCGATGTGCAAGATGCGATACCGTCCGGCGATGGCGTCGCCCTCGCGGCCGTAAAGCGGCGCCCCACGGCCGTCGCTCAGCACGGCAATGCGCGCGTTCGAATCAGATCCCTCGACGACGCCGATGAATTTGAGGGGAATCGGCGCCACGCCTTCGGGAGCAGCCGCGTCTGTCGGCCGCGACCCGGGCCCGGGAACCGGGGCGGGCAGCGCGGCGCGCGGCGTCGGATCCGGCGCGGGCGGCGCACCAAACCGGAACAGGTCGCGCCCCGCCGGCTCCACCGCCGGGGCGGTGGCATTGAGCGCCTGCAGATGCACGTCGGGCGCCGTCAGCGTCGCCGGACTCGCGTCGGCCCTCCGACCCGCCGCCGAAGGGTTCGACGCGGACCGCCGAGGCGCGGCCGTCGATCGCCAGGCGCGATAGCCCACGCCGGCCAGCACCAGGAGCAGCACCGCGAGCACGATCTGGTCGCGCCTACGCGCCATGCGACTCCAGCCGGTAGTAGGTGGAGAGCTGCAGCGTGAGGCTCTGGGTCTCGCCTCCCTGATCCGCGGCAATGGTCACGGCGTCGATGATCACGAATTCCGACGACGTCTCGAGCGCATGGATGAAGCGCCGGATGTCGCCGTATCGCCCCACGAGCAGCATCCGGGTCTCGAGCCGACCGAGCCCGGCATCGGCCTCGGAATCGTCGAAGCTCGACTCCCGCTCTTCGTATCGCACGTTGGCGTCGCGGGCGAGCGCGGGGAGGCGCGCATACGTCAGGCGGCGCGCCGCGGACGGCCCGTCGGGCAGCACTTCATCGTAGAAGGTCGCCAGTTCCTTGTCGGCGTCCGACTTCCCCGCGACCAGATCGCGAGCCGCCGTCTCCTCGCGTTGAGCCGACTGCCGCGCGGCGGCCGCGGTCTGGGCACGCGCGGCCACACCCTCCGCGCGAATGCTGAGCGGCCGCACGATCAGGAGGTAGGCCGCCATGTTGGCGACCACCAGCAGCACCAGGGTGACGACAATGCCCCGCCGCTCGCGCAGCACGCGGCGCCAGGGCGTCATCGGCCGGCCTCCGGGGCGCTGGACGGCAGGTCTGCGGCGGCCGACTGCGGTACTCGGCTTCGAGGGTCGTCTGGAGCAGGCCGTCCTCGCCGATGCGCTCGGTTCGTGGCAGCAGCTGCTTGAAGGCACCCGTCTCGTCGAGCTGTTCCATGAACGCGTCGACGTCGTCGACGCTCCGCGCCACCATCGTTGATCGTCACCACGATGCCGCGCGTCGGGTCGACCTGCGGGCGGATCGCGGTGATGCGCACGTTGTCGGGCAGCGTGGTTTCCAGCCGGTTGAAGAGCTCGGTCCACGAGAAGGTGCGCCGATCGATGAGGCCGTTGGCCTGCGCGGGCGCGATCCGCGGCCGCCCGAATGTCCGCCGGGTCGACGGTCGCGCGCAGCGCGGTGGCGCGCGCCGCCAGCTCGCGGGTCTGCGATTCATCCTGAACCGCCGCCGTTTCGAGCGCGGAGTCACGGCGCGCGGAAGCCAGCGCGCGCGTGACGTTGAAGAGCGTGGCCGCGACGACGAGAAGGAGCAGGGCGCCCAGCGCCAGTCGGACGGGCTGCTCGTTGTAAAACGGACGCGTCGCCAGGTTGCCGCGAATCATGCGGCCTCCCGATCACGCAGCAGCAGCCCGACGAGCGGCGCGAGCGTGTCGAGGAGCGCGGGCGTCGCCCCGATCCGATCCGTCAGACTGGCGGCCTCTCGCGGATCGACGGCCTCGACCGATGTGGACAGGCGCGCTTCCAGGCTGCGGCGCGCCTGATCCAGGTCGGCCGGCGTCAGCAGGCCCGCGCCTCCGCCGCCGAGGAAGACACGCCCGAGGCCGCCGCCTCGAAGCCGGTCTTCGTAGTACATGGCCGTCTGGTGCACGAGGTCGGTGAGGGTGACGTCGCTGTCGGCGCCCCGGTTGCGGAAGAACACGAGGTCGTGGTCGCGCAGGATGGCAATCGACGCGTAGTCGGGCGCCACGTTGACCAGGAGCCAGTCGCCCGTCGGCGGCGCGCTGCCCGCGAGCACGGCGTTCACGACGTTGAACGTCGACAGATCGACGATGCCCGCGTGCGCCCCGGCCTCGGCGGCGAGGCTCTCGTACTCCTCGATGACGTCGCGACGGGCCACCGATACGACGAACTCCTGGCCTTCGCCAGTCCGGAGGCCCCGCGTGTAGCTGACCTGCGCCTCGTCGATCGCGAAGGGCGCGGACTTGCGCACCTGCCAGCGGACCAGCTGATCGAGGTCGGCGGCACGCGACGGGACGTGCTCGAACCGGGCGATGGACACCTTCGCCACCGGATCGGGCACGACGAGGCCGATCCGGTTCGGACGGCCCAGTCGGTCGAGCACGGTGGCCAGGGCGGACGCGACCGCCTCGCGGTCCACGACGTTCCGCGCGGCAAGGGCGGGCGCCAGCGCCCCGTCCGGCAGCGGTTCCATCGCGTGCGCCGCCACGACCGGACGGCCGCCGCGCACGTCGATCGCCGCGCCGGAGACGCGATGCGTCGACAGCTCGACGGCGGCTTGGGGACCCGACGAGGTGCGCAGCGAAGCAAACGGGTTCATTCGACGAACGTGACCTTGTTGATCTCGCGGAGCGTGCTCACGCCCTGCATGACGCGCTCGACGGCGGATTCGCGAAGGAAGCGCATGCCTTCGTCGCGTGCGGCCTTCTTGATCTCCGACGTCGGACGGCGCTCGAGAATCATCTCGCGGATCCGATCGGACAGATCGAGCAGCTCGCAGATCGCCGTGCGCCCCTTGTAGCCGGTGCCGCCGCACTCGATGCATCCGACGCCTTCGTAGAACGTGTGGGCGCCGGCCAGATCGGGATTCAGCCCCGACTCGCGGAGCTGCTCGCGCGTGACCGTGGCGGGCCGCTTGCACTCGGTGCAGATCACCCGCACGAGCCGCTGGGCGAGCACGCAGTTCAGCGCCGACACGAACTGGTACGCCTCGACGCCCATGTTCAGGAAGCGGCCCAGCACGTCCAACACGTTGTTCGCGTGCACGGTGGTGAACACCAGGTGCCCCGTCAGCGCCGAGTTGATCGCGATCTGCGCCGTCTCCGAGTCGCGAATCTCGCCCACCATGATCTTGTCGGGATCGTGGCGAAGAATCGAGCGGAGGCCGCGGGCGAACGTCAGACCCTTCTTCTCGTTGATCGGAATCTGCGTGATGCCGCGCAGCTGGTACTCGACCGGATCCTCGATCGTGACGATCTTGTCCTCGACCGACTTGATCTCGGAAAGCGCGGCGTAGAGCGTGGTCGTCTTGCCGCTGCCGGTCGGACCGGTCACGAGCACCATGCCGTACGGCTCGAGGATGTATTTGCGGAACCGCCGGAGCTCCGAGTCGGGGAACCCGAGGATGTCGAGACGCAGTTCGCTGAACTGCTGGCTGATCGACTCCTTGTCCAGAATGCGGATCACCGCGTCCTCGCCGTGCACGCTCGGCATGATCGACACGCGAAAGTCGATCGTCTTGCCGGGGGTGCGCAGCTTGAACCGCCCGTCCTGCGGCACGCGCTTCTCGGCGATGTCGAGTTCGGCCATCACCTTGATGCGCGAGATGATCGAGCTGTGGAACTGCTTGGCAATGGGCCGCATCGCCGGCTGCAGCACACCGTCGATGCGGTATTTCACGTAGACCGCGTCGTCCTGCGTTTCGATGTGAATGTCGCTGGCGCGGCGCTGGAGCGCGGTGTAGATCGTCGAATCGACGAGCCGGATCACCGGACTGATGTCGCTCGTGAGCCGCTCGACCGTCAGGCTCTCGTCGCCGTTGTCTTCTTCCTTCAGCAGCTGCAGCTGGAAGCTCTCGGTGGCTTCCTCCAGCACGCGCTGCGAGCTCTCGCTCTTCTTCAGGATGGCCTCGATCGCGCTGCGCGCGCCCACGGTCACTTTGATGGGCGTCGCGAGCAGCACGCCGAGCTCGTCGATCATCGGCAGGTCGCTCGGGTCCGACACGACGATGACGAGCCCCCGGCCTTCGCGGCGGTGCGGCACGAAGCCGTACCGCAGCATCAAGTCCGCCGGTATGGACCGGAACAGATCCTGGTCGATCCGGAAGTCGTTCATGTCGACGAACTCGAGCCGGTACCGCTCGGCCAGCCGGCGCGCGCGCTCGATTTCGGCGCGGCGTTCGTCGGCGCCGATCTCGGGCTGGTCGACGTGAAGGTCGGCGTTCACCGATCCGTCCATTCCTCAGGCGCCTCCGCTCAGCACCGAGCTCAGCTGGAACAGTGGCATGTACAACGCCAGCAGCAGGCCAGCAATGACGATGCCCATCATCACGAGCAGGGCCGGCTCCACGAGTGTCACGAAGCGTTCCATCGAGGTGGCGATTTCCTCGTCGTAAAAGTCGGCCACCGTCGTCAGCATATCCTGCAGCGCGCCCGTCGATTCACCCACCTCGGCCATTTTCACGGCGACGTCGGGAAACACGCCGCGGCGGTCGAGCGCGGCCGCGAACGATTCGCCCTCCCGGACCTGCCCCGCCACCAGCTCGAGCTCGCCTGCCATGAACTGATTGCCAATCGACCGCGCCGCGATGTCGAGCGCGCTGACGAGCGGCAGGCCGCCGCCGAGCAGCGTCGCCAGCGTGCGCGCCATCTGGGACGTGGCGAACTTCCGCGCCACGCCTCCCAAAAGCGGCACGCGCAGCACGAAGCGGTCGAATCGGGCCTTCTGCCCCGGCTGCCGGACCCACGCGAACGCCGCGGCGCCCAGGAGCAGGGCGCCGAAGACGACGAGCGCGAACTGCCGCCGCATGAACTCGGACACCGCCACGATCACGCGGGTGGCGAGCGGGAGCTGGGCGCCGAACGACGTATAGAAATCGGAGAACGACGGCACCACCTTCAGGACGATGATCGAGACCAGGACGAGAGCCAGCGAGACCAGAATGGCCGGATAAACCAGCGCCGATACGGTCTTTCGCTTCACCGTGGCAATGATCTTCGTGTGCTCGACGTACCGGCGGAGCACGCTGTCGAGGTTGCCGCTCCGCTCGCCGGCCACGAGCGACGCCGTGTAGACGCGGGGAAACTGGTCCTGATGCGCCGCGAACGCGTCCGACAGCGCGGTGCCGGACCGGACCCGCTCGTGCACGTCGTCGAGGACCGCGCGGAACATCGGCGATTCCACGCGTCGTTTCAGCAAGTCCAGCGACTGGACCAGCGGCATGCCCGCCTTGAGCAGCGTCGCGAGTTCCTGATTGAAGACCAGAAACTCGGGGCCCGACAGGCTCCTGCGCTGCGGCAGCCGGAGCGAGAGGCCGGCGACTGACCCCTTCGGCCGCAGCGAGAGAACGAAGAGTCCCTTCTCTTCCAGTTCATGCCGCAGCGCCGCCTCGTTGTCGGCGGCGTACACACCCTCGACGATCTCGCCCGAGGCCGACGCCAGGCGGCACCGAAATTCCACGTCAGGCGCCTCCGCCGGACTTCGAGAGGCGCCCGCAACGGCTTGTGAGCACAGACATTAGTCGCTTCCGGATTATAGCAAGTCCCGTCTCCGGGCCCTGTCACTCGTTAGACCGTCGTGCGAGGGGAAAAGCTGGGTCAGCGGTCGGAAATGCGGGCCAGGCGGAGCACGCGCGACACGTACGTGCGCGTTTCGGCGTACGGCGGCACGCCCCCGAAGCGCTCGACGGCGGCTTCTCCGGCATTGTAGGCGGCGAGCGCCTCACGCATCGGATAGCGTTCGAGGAGCGTGCGCAGGTGGCGCGTGCCGGCGTCGATGTTGGCTTCAGGATCGTAGGGATCGGTGAGCCGGTACTCCAGGGCCGTCGCCGGCATCAATTGCATGAGACCCATGGCGCCCTTGGGTGAACGAGCCTTCACGTCGTATCCGGACTCCGCCTGGATGACGGCACGGACCAGGCGCGGATCGACGCCGTGTTCCCGGGCCGCGCGATCGATCATCGTGCCGAACGGCGCCTCGGTCAGGCGGTCGTCGGCGGCGGCCCCCTGCGCCGGCTCCGGCTCCGGATACGGCACCTCGTCGGGCGTGATCCGGGCGATACTCGACGGTTCGCACACGATTTCGCCGCCTGCCCGCAGCTCGAGGACGAGGGAGCCCCCTTCGACATGATGGCCTTTGATGGACAGGAACCCCCCGTTGACGAAGTACGCCAGCTCGCCCCGAGCCGGTGACGGGCTCAAGACGAAGACGAGCGCACTCAGAACGAAGCCGCGAAGGACGGAAGGCACGAGAGAGCCTCTCCGTTCCTCAGTTTCCATGGTCCACATAGGCGTGAAACACCCGGACGCCCAACTCGCGGCTGTCGTGACTGCCGGGATCGAGGTCGGACGGCACGAAGGTCTTGTCGACGATGATATGGAGCTCGACGGTTTCACCGGATCCGAGTTGGCCGGCGCCGATCGCGACCTTGCGCAGCAGGCGCTCGGGCGAGGCGATGGTGAACGCGTCGACCGTCTCATTGCCGACGGCCACGGTCACTTGCTGCGGCCCCAGCTTCGGTGCGCTGGGATTGTCGACGTCCAGGTACAGCACGCTGTCGGTCCGTGGATTCTTGAACGCCAGCACGCCGTCCTTCTTGCTCCACTGCCACTCGGTCGCGGGCGGGTCGGGCGCCGACTCGACGCTCTGCCATCCCTCTTTGTACACGGTGAAGATGCTGCTGGTCTGCGGGAGCAGATTCACCGCAGCCGCGCGATAGGCGAGCTGGCCCATGTCGTCACCGGAGAGCGGCACCCGCTGGCCGGAGACCGTCGAATAGAGTCCAATCTGCAGGGTCGCATCGCCGACGTACGGATAGATCGGCAGGAACGACGTCCGCGTGAACTCGATCGTCTGTCCGGGCCGCCAGTCCATGACGGGTGTCGGGGGATCGAAGTCGTCGGCCCACAGGAACCCGTCGTCGGCATCCAGATAGTGCACCATCACCCGGTACGGCCCGTCGAAGTGCGCGTCAGCGGCCACGACGAATCGATAGGTCGCCTCGAGCGGCCCGCCGAGCGGCACCGCGTCCCTCGACAAGGTGACCGTCGGCGTCGCCACGGCGGGCGCAGGCTCGGCAGGTCCACACCCCGAAGCGACCGCGGCGCTGGCGAGCAGCCACAGCACGGATGACAACCAGCGCCGGCGCACGATGGCCTTCAACATATCGGTTGCGGCGAAAACCTGTCGAATTGGGGGGCACCCGATCATAGTTCAGTTGTCGCATCTCCCGCAATCTGTTAGAGTTGCGCGCAAACACGGGAGACAAATGTCCGCCGAAGCGCTTGGGCTCGTCGAGACCAAAGGCCTCATTGGATCGATCGAAGCAGCCGACGCCATGGTCAAGGCTGCCAACGTCGTGCTGATTGGCAAGGAGTACATCGGCGCCGGCTATGTCACCGTGATGGTGCGCGGCGACGTCGGGGCGGTCAAGGCCGCCACCGATGCCGGGGCCGCTGCCGCGCGGCGAGTCGGCGAGCTTGTGTCCGTGCACGTCATTCCCCGCCCGCATACCGAGGTCGAACGCATCCTGCCGAAGGTGTGAGCATGGCTGCCGCGGATCGCGATCTCGCGTCCATTGCCGAAGCGCGAGCGCTCGCGCAGCGTGCCAAACAGGCGTGGCTGGACCTCGCCGAGCGTTCCCAGGCACAGATCGACGCCATCGTGGACGCGGTGGCCGCCGCCGCCGACGCCCAGGCCGAAGCCTTCGCTCAACTCGCGGTCGAAGAGACCGGGTACGGCGTGGTCGCCGACAAGGTGCAGAAGAACCTGTTCGCCGCCCGGAAGGTGTACGCGTTCATCCGCCCGATGAAGACCGTCGGCGTCGTCGCCCGTCATCCCGAGCGAGGCGTCGTCGAGATCGCGGAGCCCTTCGGCGTGGTCGCCGCGGTGGTGCCGTCCACGAACCCGACCTCCACGGCGATCTACAAGATCCTGATCGCGCTCAAGGCGCGCTGCAGTCTCGTGATCAGCCCGCATCCGGCGGCTGTTCGATGCATCACGCGTGTGGCCGAGGTGCTCGACGAAGCCGCCCGTCGCGCCGGCGCTCCGGCCGGGTCGGTGAACTGGATGACCACGGTCACGCGGGAGGGCACCGAGGCCCTGATGAAACACCGCGACGTGGCCGTGATCCTCGCGACCGGCGGCATGGGCCTGGTGCGCGCCGCGTACAGCGCCGGGAAGCCCGCCTACGGCGTCGGTCCGGGCAACGCGCCGGCCTTCATCGAGCGAAGCGCCAACGTCAAGAAGGCCGTCGCAGACATCGTGACCGGCAAGACGTTCGACAACGGGGTGCTCTGCTCGTCGGAAAACTCCGTCGTCGTCGACGAGCCGATCGCCGGCGAAGTCCGGAAGGCGTTCGAGGCCCAGGGCGGCTATTTCCTGAATCGGACGGAAATGGACGCGCTGGCGCGCGTGCTCGTCACGCCCGAGCGGCTGCCCAACCCCGCGCTCGTCGGGAAGGCCGCCGCGATCATCGCCGAACAGTGCGGGATGACCGTGCCGTCCGGCACGCGGGTCCTCCTCGCGCCACTCGACGGCGTCGGCCGCGACTATCCGCTGTCCATCGAGAAGCTCTGCCCGGTGCTCTCCTTCTACGTGGTCCGCGACTGGCGAGAGGGCTGCGAACGCTGCAAGTCCATTCTGCGTTACGGGGGCATGGGCCACACGATGTCGATTCATTCGCAGAACGACGCGGTCATTCTCGAGTTCGGGCTGAAGAAGCCCGCCTTTCGCATCGTCGTCAACTCGCCGACCACCCACGGCTCGATAGGCCTGACGACGGGGCTGGATCCCGCGATGACGCTCGGCTGCGGCGGCTACGGCGGTAACATCACGTCCGACAACATCTCGCCGCGGCACCTGCTGAACATCAAGCGCCTTGCGTACGAGATCACCCCGGTCGCGCGCGCGCTGGAGCGTCCGGATGCCGGCGGCCGGCACCGGGCGACGCCGGCGTCCTCCCCGGAGGGCGTGCCCGCGGCCGCGCTGACCCGGCAGATCGATCGCTTCCTCGCCTCGCGCGGCTACCAGCCCTCGGGGTTCGAGGGCGCCGCTACAGTCGACGCCGCCGCGCCGCCTCGCGAGCCGTCGCCCGAGGTCGCTTCCCGCGCGCAGCCTGTCGTGACGCCGGATCCGGTGACGTTCGTGTGCGAGGAAGACGTGCGGGCGGCTATTCGCGCCGGCCGGAAGCTGGTGCTCGCCGAGCGCGCGATCGTAACCCCGGCGGCTCGGGATCTCGGCGACGCGCACCGCGTGTTCGAACGCGGCTGATCCTCTCGTCGAGCTCTCCAGTAAGCGATTGTCATTCTTGCACTTGTGGTTGACCGGCCACTGCGCCGATGGTACCATCCAAGGTCAGCCGAATGGAGCGGGGGTCCCAGCCCTCCGCGGTCTAATCTGGAGCCCCCTCCGTTTGGGGGGCGACTTACGGCGCACGATCCGGGTGAACCGGACGGTGTCGCGGAGCGCCCGGAATGGTTCGATGTCTGCCGCAGCGCCTGGCTGCCTGGCCTGCGCTGCTCCTTACCGCTGTGACCACTCTGGCCGGATGCGCCGGGGCGGTTCGTCCCGACGTGACGGCAACGCCTCCCCTGCCGCCGAATCCCGAAACGACCGGCAGCCCGATCGCGGCCGACGATGGCAATCTTCCCGCTCCGCGGCCGGTGGAGGATGCCGTCGAGATGCTGATCGCGCTCTCGAACGCCCATTTCACGGCCGGCCGGCGCGAGTTGGACGACGGCCACATGCTGGCCGCCAAGGCGGAGTTCAACCTTGCCGTCGACGTGCTGATCGAGTCGCCGTACGGCGGCCGGATCGAGCCGCGCATCCGGGAGCACTTCGATCGCCTGGTCGATCGCATCAGTACGTTCGAGTTGAAGGCGCTGGCCGAAGGCGACGGGTTCACCGAGCAGCCGTACGAGACGGCGACGATCGACGACCTGCTCGCAGTGTCGTCCACGTTCGGCGCGCCCGTGGCGCCGCCCGAGCTCAAGGACATCGTCGATCTGGACCTGAAGTCGGTGCCGCACGACATCGACATTCCCGCCAATGCGAAGGTGCTGTCGTACGTGGAGCTCTTTCAGGGGCGGCTGCATGATTTTCTGGGCGAGGGTCTCGCGCGCGGCGATCAATACCTCCCGATGATTCAGGACGTGTTCAAGCGTGAGGGCCTGCCGCTCGATCTGGCCTACGTGCCGCTGGTCGAGAGCGCGTTCAAGACGAATGCCCTCTCGCGCGCTCGAGCGAAGGGCATGTGGCAGTTCATGGCGCGCACGGGCGCCGAGAACGGTCTGCGGACCGACTGGTACCTCGACGAGCGCTCCGATCCCGCGAAGGCGACGGTCGCCGCCGCCCGGTACCTGACCACGCTCGGGAAGCTGTTCGACGGCGACTGGCCATTGGCGCTCGCGTCGTACAACGGCGGGCCTGGCCGTGTACAGCGCGCGATCGCCCGGGCCCGGAGCGACGACTACTGGAAGCTGGCGTCGTCGAGCCGCTATCTCCCCCGTGAAACGCGCGAATACGTGCCGATGATTCTGGCGGCCATCATCATCGCGAAGAATCCGGCGCTGTACGGGTTCAAGGTCGACGCGCTGCCCACGTCGACCTTCGACGTGGTCACGCTCCCGCGCCCCGTGGATCTGCGGCTCGTCGCCGAGTGGACGGACGCCTCGATCGACGACATCCAGGCGCTCAATCCCGAGCTTCGCCGCTGGACGACGCCGGTCCGCGACACCAGTTACGAGTTGAAGGTGCCGGCTGGAACGGCCAATGCCGTGCGCGTGCGCCTGCTCGAGACGGCGGACCAGGATCTGGCCTCGCTGCAGTGGTACACGGTGCGGAAAGGCGAGACGCTGTCGACGATCGCGCGCAAGCTGAAGGTGGGGCGGACGGATCTCGCGGAGGCGAACTACCTCCGCACGAGCTCGCGTCTGCAGGTCGGCCAGCGGCTGATCGTGCCCTACGCGGCGACGGCGCTCCTCTCGGCGCGAGCCGATCGACCGGCGCCGGCGATTGTCGCGACCGCCCGGCCGACCGCCAGCGAACCGGCGCTCGATGCCCGCGCCGCCACGTCGGCCAGCCGGGTCAAGACGACCTATCGGGTGAGGCGGGGTGACACGCTCACGTCGATCGCGCGCCGTTTCGAAACGACCGGTACAGTCGCTGATGAGCTGGAACAAGCTGCCCGGCGATCGCATTACGGCCGGCGAGCGCCTGACCGTTTACAGGCTGGCCGACTAGCTCCGGCGCCCTAGGCGCTCTTCTTGGCAGTCTTCGCGGAGCTCGCGCGTGCGCGCAGCTGCCGGATGCCCTGCTCGATTCGCTCGGCGAGTTCGCGCTCGTGCTGGAGCGCCAGGGTGGCGTTGCGGGCTTCCTGCAGACGGAACCCCAGCTGCGCCGCCTGTTCGGCGACGTGATCGACCACCGCCTTCTGCTCGCCCAGCATCTCCACGTTCACGCGCACGTCGTCGAAGAGATTCACGATCGCGTTCGCCTTGCCCTGGACTTCTTCCACGAGTTTTCGATGCCCGTCGATTGTCGCCACACGGCCGTCGATGTCGTCGATGCACGAGAGCAGCCGGTCGACGCGCGCCCGGAGCTCGGCGACCTCGGCGCGATGCTCGGCCACATGGGCAAGATCGGCGCGGCTGCGGGCGCCGATCTCGTGGACGGCTTCGACCTCGGCCTTGACGGCGTTCACCAGTTGCTCGCGGCGGGCAATGGCCGCCGCCGTCCGGTCTACGTTCGCCGCCAGTTGGTCGATGTCGTTCAGACGCGCCTCGAGCTCGCCGAGCCGGCGGGCACCGGCGACGACCTGCGCCTGGCGTTGTTCGAGCGCCGTCAGCCCCAGGTCGGCCCGAGCGAACTGCTCCGCGGTTGCCTGCGCCTCACGCACGGCGTCTCGCTGACGCTCCAGGACCTGGTCCAGCTCGCTGCTCAGCGCGTCCTTCAGGCCGGCCGCTCGCGAGAGCTCTTCGGTGAGCGCCTGCACGGCGCGAGCCCGCTCGGCGACGTCGCTCGAAATGCGCTGGCCGGCGATCAACAGGTCGGCGAAGCGCCGTTCCTGCTCGGCGACCGTCGCCTCGTCGGCTTTGACGGCGTCGATGCGCTGATGCGCTGCCGCGACCTGGGATGCGAGCGTCGCGACGTCGGACGCGATTGGGGCGAGGCGCGTCTGGACCGAGCGAATCCCGTCGAGTTTCTGCTGGGCCTCGGCGACCTGGAGCGCCAGACCGTCACAGGTGCTCTGGAGCGTCTCGATTTCTCCGCGCAGACTCGTCTGGGAGGCCAGCTTCCGATCGACGTCCGCGCTCAATCCGCTCAGACTGTTGAGCCGGTCTTCCACCCGTTCCACGACCTGCGTTCGCGCCTCCACGCGCGCGATCTGTGCATCGAGCCCGGCGATTGCCGCGTCGAGTGCGGCCGTTCGTTCCGCGCCCTCCTCGATGTGCGACATCTTGCCGAGGATCGCAGCGAGCGTTGCCTCGAGCTGCGGCGTGCGGGCGTCGAAGGCGGCCAGGCGCTCGGCCGACGCCTCGATGGCTGCGCGATCGGCGGCAACCTTGTGGCTGAGCGTCGCCACCTCGGCGTGCGATCTGCGGAACGACTGCACCTCGTCCTTCAGGGCATCGAGGTCCTGCCGGCTGGCGGCGATCGTCTCCATCTGTCGAGACGTTCGACCGGCGAGCGCGTCCATCTGGTTCAGGCGATCCTCGAGAGTCTCGAGGGCGATCTGCGCGTTCGAAAGGTCATCGGCCTGGGCGACGAGACCGGCGAAGCGTATGCCGAGCGTTTCGGCCTGTCGTGTGAGGGCGGCCAGATTGCGGTCCGCGCCCGCGACCGCGTCGATGCGACTCTGGGCTTCGCCGATGGCCGACTGCAGGCCCGCCAGTCGCCGGTCGACCGTTTCCAGCTCTTTGTGGCGAAGGCCCAGCGTGCCGAGCTCGGTGCGGACCGCGTCGAGCAGCCCGCGGCCGTCGCGCTCGACGCGCTCGGTTTCCCGCTTCAGGGCGTCGCTGAGCGCCGTGGCAGCCTCCATGCGCCGCGAGGCGTCGTCGGAGAGCTTCTCGATGCGGCCGACCGTCTCCTCGGCGCTCGCCGCCTGTTTCAGCCCGTCGTTCAGCTTCGCGATTTGCACGTCCATCGCCCAGACCAGTTCGTTCACTCGGTTCGACTGTACGACCGCGTGCTCGATCGCCTGCTGCTGCGTCTCGAGCGTCTTGGCCTTCCTGGTCACGTGCTCGGACAACGCGTTCAGCGCATTCAGGCGTTCTTCGGTGCTCCGACTCAGCTCGTCGAGCTGGGCCAGGGGTTGAAGCTTGCTTTCGATCTCTTTCACCATTGCCGTCGCGGCCTGGCTATCGTCGCGCGCGCCGCGAGACGCGCTCTGGATCCGGCCGAACTCTTCCGTGACCGCGGCCACCGCGGCCCGCACCTGCTGGACGTCGGATTCGAGCGTCGCGGCGCGCGTGGTGGAATGGCCAATCTCGGCCACCGTATCGCGCAGGGCCGCGCGCAGGTCCTCGAGCGCGGATCGCTCCTTCTTCAATGTCGCCACCGAGGCCTGGACATGGACGGCCTGGGATGACAGTTCCTCCACTGCTTGACGATGCCGGCTCAACTCGCCGCCGGGCCCCATCGCCTCCTCGGTGGCAGCTTCTGCCCGCCTCGCCGCGTCCGCCAGCGACTCGACACGCCGGTCGAGCGCGCTGATGGCCTGGGCCCGCTCGTCGAGTCCGTCGAGCCGCAGGCCAATCTCGTCGAGCCTGATCGTCACGGCCGCCGCACGCTCGACGGCCTGGTCGAGCGACCGCGCGAGAGGCGTCAACTTGACGCTCTGTGCCGCCAGCGAGTTGAGCATCGCGCTCACCGCGCCGCGCTCCTCTCGTGCCGTCGCAATGAGCTGTTCGAGCTCGACCGCCTGCTGCTGGGCTCTTGCACTCCCGCCGCTCAGGCTCTTCAACGCGTCCAGCATGACCGCTCCACAAAGGCCAGCAAGTAGCCTCGTCTCAATTGGTTCCGGTGGATCACCGGGGGCCGCCCTGTCGGGAGGCGACAGCCGGCAGCTGAAACTTCACTGCGTGTATCGGCCTCGAATGGTCGAGGGTCCAGCCGTTGCCCGCCGTCACCCGGGCGCCCGCGGCAGAAACTGCCCCGCGTGGGCGACCGCGTTCACGTTTCCGTTGTGTTTGGCGCGCCGGGGCCAGGCTCCCGACTTGCAGCGGGAGCGGGCCAATGCTCGCTTGCCTGCGGACGGCCGCCGTGTTCGGCGTGGATGCCCAGCCTGTCCACGTCGAGGTCGACGTCTCCTACGGCTTTCCGTCGTTCACCATGGTGGGGTTGCCCGACGCGAGCGTCCGCGAGAGCCGCGACCGGGTGCGGAGCGCCATCCGCAACTCCGGCTACCAGTTCCCGCCGCACCGCATCACCGTGAACCTCGCGCCCGCTGACGTTCGGAAGGCCGGCGCGTCGTTCGACCTTCCGATCGCGCTCGGCATCCTCGCCGCGCAGGGCGTGGTCGAGCGGCGGGAGGTCGCCGAGCTGGTCCTGCTCGGCGAGCTGTCGCTCGACGGCTCGATCCACGCGACGCGCGGGGTGCTGCCCATTGCTGCGGCGGCTCGCAAGGAGGGGCTGGAGGGCCTGCTGCTGCCGGCCGCCAACGCCGGCGAAGCCGCCGTCGTCAACGGCCTCTCGGTCGTGCCTGTGGCGTCGCTCGCCGACGCCGTACGGGCGTTGAACGATCCGGGGGCCTTTCGAGGCCGGCCGTCCGCGTGGGCCCAGGCGTCGCCCGATACCGACTCACTGGCCGATCTATCCGACGTGCGAGGACAGCTTCTGGCGCGACGGGCGCTCGAAGTGGCCGCAGCCGGCGGCCACAATCTGCTGCTCGTCGGGCCGCCCGGCGCGGGCAAGACCATGATGGCGCGCCGGATGCCCGGCCTCCTTCCCGCAATGACGTTCGACGAGGCGCTCGAGGCCACCTCGGTCCATTCGGTGGCGGGGCTGCTGCCGGCGGGCGCGGGCCTTCTGGGCCGACGGCCCTTCCGCGCCCCCCACCACACGATCTCCGACATTGCGCTCATCGGCGGCGGGTCGCAGCCGCGGCCGGGCGAGGTCTCCCTCGCCCACCAGGGCGTGTTGTTCCTCGACGAGATGCTCGAATTCAATCGGCGTGTTCTGGAAGTGCTGCGACAACCGCTCGAGGAAGGCCGCGTGACGATCGCGCGCGCCGCGCGGACGGCCGTCTTCCCCGCACGCTTCATGCTGGTCGGTGCGATGAACCCGTGCCCCTGCGGCTATCTCGGCGACGAGGTCCGCGAATGCCGGTGCACTCCGCTGCAAGTCGTTCGCTACCGCAGCCGCTTGTCTGGACCGCTCCGGGATCGCATCGATCTCACGGTCGAAGTGCCCGCGCTGCCGCCCGACGCGATCGCGGAGTCGGGCGGCGGGGAGCCCTCCTGCCCCGTGCGGGCTCGAGTGGTCGCTGCGCGAGAGCGCCAGCGGGCCCGACAGGCCGACGCCGGGATCCGGACGAACGCGGAGTTGACGCCGTCGCTGATGGCGCGCCTGGCACGGCCCGATCGCGGGGGCGCCCGGCTCCTGGCCACGGCCGTCGAGCGGATGCAGCTGAGCGCGCGAGGCTACGACCGCGTCCTGAAGGTCGCGCGAACGATTGCCGACCTGTCGGGCGCCGACGCGATAGCCGCCGATCACATCGCCGAAGCCCTGCAGTTCAGGATGCCCTGAGCCTGCGACGGTCGGGATGAGGCGGTTCGGGGATAATGCCGGGGTGCCGCCCGATGAACCACGAAAGCGCCGGTGGGTGCTCGTGTTGCTGACGCTCCCCTTCATCGCCGCGGCTGTCATGGTGAGTCTCATGCTCGCCTTGCGGCCGAGCGTCGATTCGGTGGCGCCCGATCCAGGCGCGCTGCTCCGGGTCAGGATCGGATTGGCGACGATGGTCGGCGGCGCGTTGTGCGTGGCGGCGTGGATCGCCGTTCGCCGCTGGCGGCGCCGGCCCTAGCCCGGCCTCGCGTCATCGAGACACGTGCGTCGTGCCCGGGTCGCCGTCGCGCAGCGGGTTGGTGAAGGCCATTCCGGCGTTCGCCAGATCCGCCGACACATCGTCCCCCTTGGGACGGGTGCCTGTCGTCGCCCACGCCACGAGGTCGTCGAACGACTGCATCATTTCCTGGTCGCTGAAGCGGCAGTGACCCGCGATTCGGTAGATTCGCTGCACGAGCAGGTCGTCGTGCCCCGCCGCATGTACGGCGGTCTTGAGCGTTCGTTCGAGAAAGATCGGCACGAAAAGGTCGCCGGTGCCGTGCATGGTGATGAGCGGCCGCGCGATCTGACCGTCGAACGGAACAAGCTCTTCGTACGGTCCGGTGGCGGCTCGAATCTCAGGGTCGCCCGACTTCCGCCGCGCCCGTTCGTTGAGCGTGGCCGCCGAAATGCCCAGGCCCGGCGCTATCGCGTACCGGAAGCCGGTGGTGTCGACGGCGCGATCGGCCGGTGACGTGCCGCCGGCGATCGCCGTGCCGCTGATGTTGCCGAGGAACCGCGACTCCAGCCCCTCCATCGCGAAGGGCCGCGTTCCGCCGCTGATCTGGATCTCCACGCTCGCGAGCTGGCGGCCTTTTTCGGTGTAGTCAGGAGGCCGGCCCAGCACCTCCGTCATCTTCGCGAGTTCGTCGCGCATGCCCGTCCGAGTGAACTGCACGCCGGTGATGACTTCGGCCGCGCCGCCCACCGCGGCGAAGTAGTCGAAGAGCGCGGGGCCCGCGGGACACATCGCCAGCCCCGCGGCGAAGCGCGTCGGGTACTCCTGCATGCCGAGGAGGGTCACGTGTCCGCCCATCGACGTGCCCGTGAGGTAGATGCGGTTGGGCGCACGCGCCCCGTTGGCCTTCGTGAACAGATCGATCAGCGCGACGGTGTCTTCGAGCCCCTGCCCGGGCACGTAGCCGTTGCAGCGATAGCTCGACGCCGCCCACGCATAGCCTTCGTCGACCAGGTGCTCGCGGATGGGCGCATTGCCGACGCTGAGGACGGCGCCGTTGCCCGCCCCGGCGGCCCGATAGCCATGGGCGTAGAGCACGAGATCCCCGTTCCAGTTCTCCGGGATCTCGATGCGATACAGGCCGCCGTCGTACCGGCCGGAGAACGCCGTGGCTCCAGGGAGGGCCTCGAACGCCGGATCGTTCGACTGCCAGGCCTGGCCGGGACACTGCACCGGATTCACGCCCGGCTTGCCCATCGTGGCGACCTGGGTCGGCGCGAGCCAGGCCGCGATCACAATCGCCGCGGATGCGGCGGCAAGCATACGCATGGTCATCCTCGTCGGCCGGCCCTCGAACGCCGTTCTACCCTTGCGGCAGCGCGAATGCCGTGAACGTCATGCCCGATCCAATCGCCACGTACTGGCGCCCGTTGATCTGGTACGTGGTCGGTGGTGCGTAGATCGGCGCGCCCGTGTTGTACCGGTACAGGACACGGCCGGTCGCGCCGTCCACCGCCAGAAAGGTCCCGTCATCGTCGGCGCTGAAGACCACGCCGCTCGCCGTGGAGAGCACGCCGGCCCAGCCGGCTGCGGCATACTTCACTTCCCACTTGCGCTCCCCCGTCAGCGGATCGATCGCGCGAAGCGCCCCCCAGCTCGCGGGTTCGCGGACCGGCGCCACGGTGCCGCCCATCGTACGGTCGCCCACCTTGGCGTCGGGCGTCGGTCGCTGAATGAACCGCGCACAGGTCTCGCGCGCCGAGACATAGAACAGGCCGCGCGTCGGATCGAAGGATGGCGAATTGAAATTCGTGCCCCCGTACCAGTCGGGGCACGTCACCGTGCCTTCGGGCGTGGGGTCGTGCCCCGGCACGACGTTGGGACGTCCGTCGGCTGTGAAGCCCGACGCCCAGTTCGTGTTCACGAAGGCGTGTGCGGCGATGAATGTTCCGTTCGTGCGGTCCAGCACGTACAAGTACCCGTTTCGATTCGCCTGCATCACGACCTTGCGCGGCTGCCCATCGATCGTGACATCGGCGAGCACCGGTATCTGGTTGGAATCCCAGTCATGCGTGTCGTGCGGCGTGAACTGGAAATGCCACTTGAGTGCGCCCGTGTCGGGATCCAGCGCCACGAGCGACGCGGCATACAAATTGTCGCCGGGCCGGTTCTCGCCGTCCCAGTCCGGATTCGGGTTGCCGGTGCCCCAGTAGAGCGTGTTCAACTCGGGGTCGTAGGTGCCGGTGACCCACGTGGGCGCGCCGCCGCGCTCGAGCACGTCGGCCGGCCAGGTCTCGCTGCCTGGCTCGCCGGGGCCCGGGACCGTCCAGAACCGCCACACCCGCCGCCCGTCGGCCGGATTGTAGGCGTCCACGAACCCGCGATTGGCATACTCCCCTCCGGCGATGCCGACGATGAGACGTCCCTTCACGACGAGCGGGGCGGCCGTGGCCGCGTAGCCGAGATTGAAGTCGGCCATCTGGACGTCCCACAGCACGGACCCGTCCTTCATGCTGAGCGCGACGAGATGCGCATCGAGCGTCGCCATGAACAGACGGTCGCCGAGCACGGCGAACCCGCGGTTCACGAGACCACAGCAGACTTTCAGCCCCTCGGGGAGGCGCCGCTGGTAATGCCACAGCTGCTTGCCCGTTGCGCCGTCGATGGCCCACGCATGGTTGAGAGGGCCCGTGGCGTACAAGGTGCCGTCGATCACGATCGGCGTCGCCTCGAACTTGCCGATGGCGCTGGTCTGGAACGTCCACTCGGGCCGGAGCGATGCCGCGTTGGCGGGCGTGATCGCGGTGAGCGGACTGTGTCGCCGACCCGAATAGTCGCCCGAGTAGAGGAGCCATCGAGCCGGGTCTTTCAGACCGTTCATCAGATCGTCCCCGCTGATCTGCTGGGCGTGCAGACCTGCGGCGGCGATCAGGATCAGCGCGGCCCCACCCGCAAGGGCGCGTTTCAGCATCGACTGCGCGGACGAAAGAGGCTGCATGGACTGCTCACTCCTGCCTGGGGCGGCGACTCGCCGCATCGCGTGGCATCTTACCGCACGTGCACGCATTTTCGTCTTGTGTTCGCCGCGCGTACAAACGTGTTCGGCGGTGCGCGAGCCTATGTTACAGTTCCTGAACTTCTCGGCGGTTCACCCTCATCTCCTCGCGAGTTCGCCGGTTAACGCTTGACGCGGGCTCAGGCGGTGTCGTCCGTTCGAGCGGTCCAGACGATTGCATGCGCGCACGACGCTACACAATTCTGATCGCTGATCGATCGAACGGATTGGTCCGTCGCGTGACGGTCCACCTTCGACCGACGCTCGCCGTCGTGGCGGTGGCATTGATGATTCCCGTGCTCGTCGGGCTGGGTCTGAAATGGAGCGCGCAGGACCAAATCGCACAGCTTCGTGCCACCCAGGACATGCTCGAGGTCGAGAACGGCAGCTATCGGGCCGCGACCGGAGAGCTGACCACGCAGATTCAATCGCTCGAGGGGGTGATCAACGAGCTCGGCCAGCGGGCGACGCTCGATCCGGCGCAAGTGCGCGCCATGCAGAAGCTCCCGGCCGTCGTGAAGGCGCGCGCCGCGGGCGGGACGGCGACGATCGTCCGCACGATCGCTCCGGTGCCCGCCGCGCTCTCGACACCCGAAGACACGTTCGGCGTGCTGCGTGATCTCCTCCATGCGCTCGAGGGCCGGCTGAGCCTCGTGCGCCGCGACGTCGAACGACGCGAAGCGCTGGCGGCGGCGACGCCGTCGATCTGGCCCGCGCACGGCTGGCTCACCGGCACGTTCGGGGGCCGCTCGGATCCCTTTACGCACGAACCCGGATTTCACGAAGGACTCGACATCTCGACGGAAAAGGGCCAGCCGGTGTTCGCGACGGCCGACGGCACCGTGGAGACCGCGTCCTACACCGGCGACTACGGCAATCTGGTCATCCTCCGGCACGGATTCGGGCTGTCCACCCGCTACGGCCACCTGAGCAAGTTCAATGTGAAGGTGGGCGACCAGGTGACGCGCGGCGACGTGATCGGGTATGTCGGGGCGACGGGCCGGGCGACCGGGACCCACGTGCACTACGAGATCCTCGCCAACGGCCGGCCGATCAACCCGCTCCAGATCCTCACCCAGCCGACACTTCGGGCCAACTAGCGTCGACGCCGATCCGCCGGGCGCCGCGCGTCAGGTGCTACAATCGAGGGATATTCACGCCCTCGTCGGCGCCTCCTAGATGCTCGAACAGCTTCTCGCCAAGGTCATCGGCACTCAGAACGAACGCGACTTGAAGCGTCTGCGCCCGGTCGTGGCGCAGGTCAACGCGTTCGAGCCCTCCATCCAGCCGCTCAGCGACGAGCAGCTCCGACAGAAGACCGTCGAATTCCGTCGGCGCGTGAGCGAGGGCGCGACGCTCGACGACCTGCTGCCCGAGGCGTTCGCCGTCGTGCGCGAGGCCGGCCGCCGTGTGCTGAACATGCGGCATTTCGACGTGCAGCTCGTCGGCGGCGCCGTCCTCCACAGCGGGAAGATCGCGGAGATGAAGACGGGCGAAGGCAAGACGCTGGTCGCCACGCTGCCCGCCTACCTGAATGCCCTCGGCGGCAAGGGCGTCCACGTGGTCACGGTGAACGACTACCTCGCGCGCCGCGACTCGGAGTGGATGGGCCGGGTCTACCGCTACCTTGGCATGTCGGTCGGCGTGATCCAGCACGACATGAACGACGCCGAGCGGCAGGCGGCCTATGCCGCCGACATCACCTACGGGACCAACAACGAGTTCGGCTTCGACTATCTGCGCGACAACATGAAGTTCGAGCTCGCGCACTACGTGCAGCGAGGCCATCATTTCGCGATCGTCGACGAGGTCGACAGCATCCTGATCGACGAGGCGCGGACGCCGCTCATCATTTCCGGCCCCGCGGAAGCGTCGACGGATCTGTACTACGAGGTGGATCGCATCATTCCCCGCCTGAAGCCCGGCGCCGTCACGCAGGGCGACACGAAGGCCGAGGAGCGCGACGCCCTCGAAGCCACGGGCGACTACCTCGTGGACGAGAAGCACAAGACCGTCACGCTCACCGAGAGCGGCATGGCCAAGTCCGAGCAGATGCTGGCCCATCGGCTGGAGCCCGGCGGGCTCTACGATCCGGTCAACATGCCCCTGCTCCACCATGTGAACCAGGCGCTGCGCGCGCACGCCATTTTCAAGCGTGACGTGGACTACATGGTGAAGGAGGGCCAGGTCGTCATCGTGGACGAGTTCACCGGACGGCTCATGCCGGGCCGGCGCTGGAGCGACGGTCTGCACCAGGCCGTCGAGGCCAAGGAGAAGGTCAAGATCGAGCGCGAAAACCAGACGCTCGCGACGGTCACCTTCCAGAATTATTTCCGCAAGTACGACAAGCTCTCGGGCATGACCGGCACGGCGGACACCGAAGCCGAGGAATTCGCCAAGATCTACGAGCTCGACGTCATTGTCATCCCGCCGAACCGGCCGCTGCGGCGGATCGAGAACCCCGACCTCGTGTACCGCACCGAGAAGGAAAAGTGGGACGCGATCGTCGCCGACATCCTCGAGGAGCACCAGAAGGGCCGGCCGGTGCTCGTCGGCACCGTGTCCATCGAAAAATCCGAAAAGCTGTCGTTGATGCTCGACCGCCGCGGGTTGAAGCGCGGCACCACGACCGGCGGCGGCTCGGACAAGCACGTGGTCCTGAACGCGAAGTATCACGCCCAGGAGGCGGAGTTCGTGGCGCAGGCCGGGCGGCAGGGCTCGGTGACGATCGCCACCAACATGGCCGGCCGCGGCACCGACATCCTCCTCGGCGGGAATCCCGAATTCATGGCCCGGCAGCAGACGCTCGCCGAGGAGATCGCCGAGCGGCTGCCGAAAGGCGAGGAGCGCTTCGTCGAAGACGAGCAGTACGCCTATTTCTACCACCTCGACGCGTTCTACCGGGTTCCACGGGAAGCCTACGATCGCATCTTCCAGCATTTCAAGGCGCTGACCGACGCCGAGCACGACGAAGTCGTGCGGCTGGGCGGGCTCCACATTCTCGGCACGGAACGGCACGAGGCGCGCCGCATCGACAACCAGCTGCGCGGGCGCGCCGGCCGACAAGGCGATCCCGGCTCGTCGCGGTTCTATCTGTCGCTCGAAGACGATCTGATGCGCATCTTCGGTTCCGAGCGGATTGCCGGGCTGATGCAACGGCTGGGCATGGAAGAAGGCGTGCCGATCGAGCACGGCATGGTCAGCCGCGCGATCGAGCGCGCGCAGAAACAGGTCGAGGCCCAGAACTTCTCCGTCCGCAAACATCTGCTCGAGTACGACGATGTGATGAACAAGCAGCGCGAGAACGTCTACGCGCTGCGCCGCGAGATCCTCGACGGTCAGGTCCACATCGAGGGTGAAGAGGTGCTCGACACGCATCAGTACCTGTTCGTGCTCGCCGAGGATCTGCTCGAGACGCTGGTCGACACCTACGCAGCCCGCGAGGCCGACTTCGAGGACTGGGATCTCGACGCGCTCACGCGTGAAGTGTCCCGCGTGTTCGCCGTCGATGCCGGGTCGCTCGATTTCAGCGACCGGACGTCGGACGAGATCCGCGATGTGCTCTGGGACCGGGTTCAGGCGTCTTACGCCGAAAAGGAAGCCCTCGTCGGCGGCGACCTGCTGCACCGCGTCGAGCGCGACATCATGCTGCAGATCGTCGACACCCAGTGGAAGGACCATCTCTACAGCCTCGATCACCTCAAGGAAGGCATCGGGCTGCGCGGCTACGGGCAGCGCGATCCGCTGGTGGAGTACAAGAAGGAGAGCTTCGATCTGTTCCGCGACATGAAGACGCGGGTGGACGAGGAAACGGTCCGCTATCTCTGGTGGCTGCGGCCGGCACAGGGCGGCGAAGCCGCGGCGCCGGTGCCGCCGCCCAGGCGGCCGGTCCGCACACCCCTCACGCTGAATGATCCGTCGGCGCAGAAGCCGTCGCCGTTCGGTCCTCCGGCCAGAGCGTCCGCACCGTCCGGCGCGCCGCAACCGGGCCGCACCGCCGGCCCGCCGCCGCGCGTCGGCGGCGACGATGCGCCGGTGAAGACGGTCCGGCGCGAAGAGCCCAAGGTCGGGCGCAACGACCCCTGCCCGTGCGGCAGCGGGAAGAAGTACAAGAAGTGCCACGGAGCCGCCGCATGAAGGACACGACCGCCCTCGATGCCAAGGAACTGAGCGCCCCGGGTTCCACCGTTGACGAGGTCTGGCCCACCGCCCTCACCTTCGACGACGTGCTGCTCGTGCCACAGCATTCGACGGTGCTGCCGACGCACGTGGACGTCAGCACGCGCCTCACGAAGGCCATCCGGCTGAACGTGCCGATCGTCAGCGCCGCGATGGACACCGTCACCGAGTCCCGTCTGGCGATCGCGATGGCCCAGCAGGGCGGACTCGGCGTGATCCACAAGAACCTGTCGATCGAGGAGCAGGCGTCGGAAGTCGATCGCGTCAAGCGCTCCGAGAGCGGCATGATCGTGAACCCGATCACGCTCTCCCCGACTCATCGGATCTATGAAGCGCTCGAGTTGATGGAGAAGTACCGCATCTCGGGCGTGCCGATCACCGACGACGGCGACAAGGAAGGCACGCTGGTCGGCATTCTCACGAACCGCGACCTGCGCTTCGAAACCAACGTGCACCGCGCGATCGGGGATGTCATGACGCGCGAGCACCTGATCACCGTGCCGGTGGGCACGACGCTCGATGCGGCCCGCGAGATCCTGCATGCCCACAAGGTCGAGAAGCTGCTGGTCGTCGACAAGGCGTTCCGCCTGAAGGGCCTCATCACGGTCAAGGACATTCAGAAGGCCGTCAAGTATCCGAACGCGTCGAAGGATTCGCTCGGCCGCCTGCGGTGCGGCGCCGCCATCGGCATCGCGCGCGACACGATGGAGCGGGCCGAGGCGCTCGTGGCCGCGCACGTGGACCTCCTGGTCATCGATACCGCCCACGGCCATTCACAAGGGGTTCTCGACACGGTCGCTCGCGTGCGGGCGGCCTTTCCCGACGTGCAGCTCGTCGCCGGGAACGTCGCGACGGCTGAAGCGACCGGCGCGCTCATCGATCAGGGCGTCGACGCGGTCAAGGTCGGCATCGGAGCGGGGTCCATCTGCACGACGCGCGTGGTCGCGGGCATCGGCGTGCCGATGATCACGTCGATACTCGCCTGCGCGCGCGCCGCGGCGCGCCACGACGTGCCGGTGATCGCAGACGGCGGCATCCGTTTCTCCGGCGACATCACGAAGGCGCTCGCTGTCGGCGCCAGCACCACGATGATCGGCAACCTCTTTGCCGGCACGGACGAGAGCCCCGGGGAGCTGATCCTGTACCAGGGTCGAAGCTTCAAGGAATACCGGGGCATGGGGTCGATTGGGGCCATGCGGCGCGGCAGCCGCGACCGCTACTTCCAGGACGAGTTCGACCTGGAAAGCACCGGCGGGTCCGACAAGCTGGTGCCCGAAGGCATCGAAGGCCGGGTCGCGCACAAGGGCAGCGTGGCGGCCATGATTCACCAGCTCGTTGGAGGGTTGCGAGCCGGAATGGGCTACACCGGATCCGCGTGCATTGGCGAACTGCAACAGAAGGCCAAACTCATCCGCATCACGGCCGCCGGCGTGCGCGAGAGCCACGTCCACGACGTCGCCATCACCAAGGAAGCGCCGAATTACCGATCGGAATGACCGCGGGCGCGAGCCTCGCGTACCTCTCAGAAGCCGACGATGACGCTGAGCCGCGCGGTACGCGGGACCGCCGGATGGAAGTGGATGTCGTTCACGCCCTCCAGCGGCTCGCCCGGCAGGCGCGACGCGAAGTAGTAGTCGATGTCGCTGACCGCGGCGTCGAGCAGGTTGTAGACCTGGTCCACGGTGTAGATCGCGGAAAAGGGATGGTGGGCAGAGACGACCACCGAACCGCCGAGCCATGTCACGACGACGGCGAGACCGAGCATGATGCGCGTCACGTGCCGCTCTCCTCAATCGCCGACAATTTCAATCAGCCGCTCATCCCCGGTTCGAATGGCCAGGCGCACGTAGATCGCGCCGGGGGGGGGACCTTGAAGCTTTTCCGCCCATTCGACCGCCAATACTCCGCCCGCGCCGAGCTCCTCCATGCCGAGATCCTCCACCTCGCGCGGATCGTCGAGACGATAGAGGTCCACGTGAACGAGTGGAAGCCGCCCGCCAGTGTACTGCTGGATCAGGGTGAACGTCGGGCTGCTGACATCGGCGGGGTCGGCCCCCAACCCTTCGGCGAGGCCGCGTACGAACGCGGTCTTGCCGGCCCCGAGATCCCCGTGGAGCAGCACGACGGTGTCGGGCGCCAGTGTGGCCGCGAGGCCCCGGGCGACGGCGGCCGTCTCGTCCTGCGAATGAGTGATGACCGGGTCCACGGCGCTAGGACGACGACTCGCGCTCGCGTGTCGTCTGCCGGCGAGCCGTGACCTCGAGGATCGCGTCGCCGAGATGATCGGCGAGATCGGTGGCGATCATGGCCATGTCGCCGACGTCGGCTTCCGCAAGGTCGCCGGCGACGCCGTGAAGGTACACACCCAGCTTGCACGCCGCCTCGGCGTCGAGCAGCTGGGCCACCAGCGCGGCAATGACGCCGGCAAGCACGTCGCCCGTGCCCCCGGTCGCCATGCCCGGATTGCCGGTCGGGTTGATGAAGACCTTCTCTTCCGGCGTGGCCACCAGCGTTCGATGGCCCTTGAGCACCACATAGACGCGGTGCGCGACGGCGAAGTTTCGCGCGATCTCGAGACGGCTCGCCTGCACTTCGTCGGCCGACATGCCAACCAGACGCGCCATCTCGCCGGGATGTGGCGTGATGATCACGTCGCGGCCTTCGCGCCCGGTCAGCCGATCCGGCGCGTCGGCAAAGGCGTTCAACCCGTCGGCGTCCACGACCAGTGGGCACGCCGCGCGGTCGACGAGCTGCTGAACGAAGATCCGCGTGCCCGCCCGGCCTCCAAGGCCGGGCCCGATGACCACGACGTCGCGCGCCAGCTCAATCACCCGGTCCACGTCGCCGGGATCGAGCCCGTCCCTTCCCTCGGCGAGCGCTTCGGTCATGTACTCCGGGGCCATGGCAGCGAGCACGGGCTGGCAGCTGGCCGGTGTGGCCAGGGTCACGAGGCCCGCACCGGCGCGCAGCGCGCCGCGGGCGGCCAGATGCGCGGCGCCGGTCTTGCCCGGCGATCCCGCGACGACGAGCACGCGGCCATAGTCGCCCTTGTGGCTGTCTGCGGCGCGCGGCGTGATGAGCGCGCGCATCGCCGCCCGCGTGAGCAGCTCGATCCTCGGGCCGTCGAGGCTGTCGATCACGCCCGCGGGGATGCCGATGTCGGCGATTACGATGTCGCCGGCGCGCAGCTCGCCCGGCGGGAGAACCAGCGGCAGCTTCGGCGCCGCCAGCGTGACCGTGATGCCCGCGTCGATCGACGGCCCAATCGGTTCCGGAGAGTCCGCCGAGAGACCCGACGGGAGGTCGACGGCCACGACCGGAATCCCCGAGGCGTTCACGTCGACGATGACGCTCTCGATCAGTCCACCCACCGGCGCGTTCAGGCCGGTGCCGAAGATCGCGTCGACAATCAAGGTCGAGTCGCGCACTTCCGACAGGTGCAGCTCCCACGCACTGCTGTCCGCGATCTCGACGACCGTGACGCCGAGGCGCCCGAGGACCTCCAGATTCGTGCGGGCGTCGCCGCGCACGTCGGCAACGCGTCCGATCAGGAAGACCGACACCTCGACGTCGCGCTGCGCCAGCGTGCGCGCCACGACGAAGCCGTCGCCGCCGTTGTTGCCGCGGCCCGACAGCACCGCTACCCGCCGGTCGGCAAGGTCGTCGTACATCGCCTCCATGGCGGCGACGATCTGGCGGCCGGCGTTTTCCATCAGCACGATCGACGGAATGCCGATCTCCTCGACCGTCCGGCGATCGGCGTCCCGCATCTGGGCGGAGGTGAGCACGCGCATGGGTGATCGTCTGTCTTGCGCGCAGAATAGCACAGGCGGTACGCTTTCCCGTTGATGGCGTACACGGTCAACGTCAACGGGCGCGTGGTCGATCAGTCGCACGCGGTCGTCTCCGTCTTCGATCACGGGTTCCTGTTCGGCGAAGGCGTGTACGAGACGCTGCGCACGTACAACGGTCGCCCCTTTCTGTTCGATCGGCATGCCCGGCGCCTGCGGCGCTCGGCCCAGCTGCTGGAGTTGCCCGTGCCCCTCGACGACGGCGCCATCGAGTCGCGATGCCGCGACACGATGGCGGCCGCGGGTCTCGAGGGCGGCCCGGGCCACGAAGCCTATCTCCGCATCATGTTGACGCGGGGCGTCGGCGAGCTTTCGTACGATCCAGGCGCGTGTCCCGAACCGACCGTTGTCGTGATTGTGCGGCCCCACGTCGATCCCCCCCGGGAAGTGTTCGAGCGCGGCGTGCGGGTGGCGCTCGTGTCGATCGTGCGGAATCATCCCGGCACGGTGAATCCACTCATCAAGTCGAACAACCTGATCAACAATGCGCTCGCGATGCACGAGGCCGCGAAGGCCGGCGCCTTCGAGGGCGTGATGCGGAACTATCGCGGCGAACTGGCCGAGTGCACGCAATCGAACCTGTTCGTCGTGCGGAACGGCGCGGCATGGACGCCACCGCTCGACGCCGGGCTTCTCCCCGGCATCACCAGGGCCTTCCTGCTGGAAGTGGCGCCCGCGATTGGCGTTCCCATAAGAGAAGAAGTCCTCCACGACGACGACTTGCTGGGAGCGGAC
This sequence comes from uncultured Acidobacteriota bacterium, assembly GCA_963837345.1. Classification (GTDB taxonomy): domain Bacteria; phylum Acidobacteriota; class Vicinamibacteria; order Vicinamibacterales; family CAVVIG01; genus CAWIMX01. The sequence goes on along the minus strand of CAWIMX010000001.1, from coordinate 3,815,339 downwards.
GAGGCGTTTCTGACCAGCACCACGCGCGAGGTTGTGCCGATCGTACAAGTCGACGATCGGACGATCGGCAGCGGCAGTCCCGGCCCGATCACGAAACGGTTGCTCCTGGCATTTCGCGCGCGCGCTGAAGAACTGACCCGGTAGCGGCCTGGCCGATCGGGAAGAACTTACCGACTCCAACCGTTCGCCCGGAGAGCACGACCGTTTCTTCCGCTCACACAACTCATTGCTGCGGAGCGTGTTGCCACGGTTCCCCTCGAGTGGCATCGCTCGTGCCTTCCAGACGCCTGTGACACAGACGGGAGGCTGACCATGAGACGCGGAATTCCGGTGATCGTCGCGATCGCACTGTCGTGCAGCGGCTCGGCGAGCGCTCAAATGACCGAGCACGGCTACGTCCAGGCGAACGGCATCGGGACGATCGACAATCCCGCCATGGACGCCGAAGCCGGCGTTCGCGTCACCCGCGGTCTCGCGTTGTTCGTGAGCGCGGGTCAGGTCGATGAGTTCCACGCGCCCCGCCTTCTGAGGGCGAATCCCTTCGTCACGGGCGTGATGCAGTCGCTCGCGCCCTACGTGACGATGTCGGTGCGGGCGTCCGGGGTGTACGCGGGAGGCGGGGCGCGCTACGAAGCAGGCGCCGGCCGCTGGCGGATCCAGCCCTACATATTGGCGTCGATCGGTATGGCGCGGATGCAGCAGGACGCGAGTTTCCGCCTGAGTGGCGGCGGGCACGACGTGACCGGACCGGTCGTGCGGTTCGACCTGCTCGGCCGCGACCCCTCCGGCCAGGTCAGTGTGCCGATCGGCACGATGGGCGCCGGCGTGAGCCTTCCGATGAAGCGACTGCGCGTGGATATCGGCTATCGCCTGTCGCAGTTCGTGACCGACGGTCCGCCCGTCCGGTCGGGCGGGCCCACGCTCGGGCTAGGGCTTCGCTTCTAATCCATCCGGGTCAGAGGTCGTCGCCGATCGGCGGGCAGCTGCAGAACAGGTTGCGATCGCCGAACGGGTTGTCGATGCGCCCGACGGATGGCCAGAACTTCTGGGCCCGCACATGCGCCAGCGGGTAAGCAGCCTGCTCTCGTGAGTAGGCGTGGAGCCAGGCATCGCTCGACACCGCCGCCGCGGTGTGGGGCGCGTTCTTGAGCACGTTGTCCGTCGGATCCGCGGCGCCGTCGACGACGGCCTGGATCTCGGTCCGGATGGCGATCATCGCGTCGCAGAACCGGTCGAGCTCGTCTTTCGACTCGCTCTCGGTGGGTTCCACCATCAACGTGCCCGCCACCGGGAACGATACCGTCGGCGCGTGAAAGCCATAGTCCATGAGCCGCTTGGCGACATCGGTCTCGTCGATACCGCTCGCCTGCTTGAGCGGACGCAGATCGAAGATCATTTCGTGCGCGACACGGCCATTGGGCCGCGTGTAGAGCACCGGGTAGTGGGGCTCCAGGCGGGACTTGATGTAGTTCGCGTTCAGAATGGCATAGCGGGTCGCCTCGGTCATGCCTGGCCCCCCGAGCATGCGGACGTACCCGTACGAGATCAGCAGGATGCTGGCGCTGGCCCAGGGCGCGGCCGACAGCGCGTGTATCGCTTTGGGGCCGCCGGTCTTCACGAGCGGGTGGCCGGGCAGATATGGCGCAAGATGCGCGGCCACGCCGATCGGGCCCATGCCCGGCCCGCCGCCACCATGCGGAATCGCGAACGTCTTGTGCAGATTGAGATGACAGACGTCGGCGCCGATTGTGGCGGGACTCGTGAGACCGACCTGCGCGTTCATGTTCGCGCCGTCCATGTAGACCTGGCCGCCGGCGTCGTGCACGATCGCGCACACGTCCTGGATCCGTTCCTCGAACACGCCGTGCGTCGAGGGATACGTCACCATCAGGGCCGCGAGGGTGTCGCGATGCGCGGCCGCCTTGGCGCGCAGATCGTCCACGTCGATGTCGCCCTGGCTCGTGCTGGCCACGACCACCACGCGCATGCCGGCCATGGCCGCACTCGCGGGATTGGTGCCGTGCGCCGACGACGGGATCAGCACGACATCGCGGTGGGCCTGCTGATGATCCCGGTGGTAGGCGCGAATCACCATCAGGCCGGCGTATTCGCCCTGGGCTCCGGAGTTCGGCTGCAGCGACACCGCCGCGAATCCGGTGATGCGGGCGAGCGCGTTCTCGAGGTCGTGGAACACATGCCGGTACCCTTCGGCCTGCTCGGGCGGCGCGAACGGGTGCAGCGCCGAAAACTCGGGCCAGGTGATCGGCAGCATCTCGGCCGCGGCGTTCAGTTTCATCGTGCACGAGCCCAGCGGAATCATCGACGTATCGAGGCCGACGTCCTTCCGCTCGAGCCGGCGAACGTAGCGCATCATCTCGGTTTCGGAGTGATGCGTGTTGAAGACCGGGTGCGTGAGGAACGGCGTGGTCCGCGAGAGGCCGTCGGGGTACGACGTCCGCAGCCCCGACGTCGAGCGCCGGATGGGCGACGGCGTCTCGGTTTCCGTGGCCGCGAAGGCGCCGGCGATGGCATCCAGGTCGTCGAGCGTGACGGTTTCGTCGAGCGCGACATTCACCGCCCCGTCCGAACGGTAGCGGAAATTGATCCGAGCGGCCCTGGCGCTGTCGCGCAGCCGCTGCGTGTCGGACACGGCGAACCGCAGCGTATCGAAGTACTCGACGTTCAGCTGGCGGATTCCCACCTTGGCCAGCTCGCGTTCGAGCAGCTTGGCCTGGGCATGGACGCGTTCGGCGATCGCCTTCAAACCGGACGGTCCGTGGTACACGGCGTAGAAGCCCGCGATGTTCGCCAGAAGGGCCTGGGCCGTGCAGATATTCGACGTGGCCTTCTCGCGGCGAATGTGCTGCTCGCGCGTCTGCAGCGCCATCCGGTACGCCGTGTGGCCGTGGGCGTCCACCGAGACGCCGATAATGCGTCCAGGCGCCTGTCGCACGTGGGCTTCCGTGGTGGCAAAGAAGGCCGCGTGCGGCCCGCCGTATCCGAGCGGTACGCCGAACCGCTGGGAGTTGCCGACCACGACGTCGGCGCCCAGCTCGCCGGGCGGCGTCAGCAGCGTCAGGCTCAGCAGGTCGGTGGCCACCGCCACGAGGACGCCCGCCTCCCTGGCGGCCGCGATGAACGGCGCGAGATCGAGGACCGCGCCCGCTTCGTCGGGCGACTGCACCAGCGCACCGAAGGTGCGGCCGTCGAGCGGGGCTGTCTTCAGCGGGCCCACGACGAGATCGATGCCGAGCGGCTCGGCCCGCGATCGCAGCACCTCGATTGTCTGCGGGTAGCAGCCGTCGGCGACGAAGAACCGGGCCGCGGCCGGCTGCCCGACCCGCCTGGCCTGCACCCGGTGCAGCATCGTCATGGCTTCGGCCGCCGCCGTGGCTTCGTCGAGCAGCGAGGCGTTGGCGATCGCCATGCCAGTCAGATCCGACACCATCGTCTGGAAGTTGAGCAGCGCTTCGAGTCGGCCCTGCGCGATTTCGGCTTGATACGGGGTGTATGGCGTATACCATCCCGGATTTTCGAGGACGTTGCGGAGGACGACCGCGGGCGTGATGGTGCCGTAGTACCCGAGCCCGATGTACGAGCGGTAGACCTGGTTGCGGCCGGCGATCTGGCGCAGCTCGCGCAGAAACGCCGCTTCGGACAACCCCTCGGGGAGATCGAGCGGCTTCTTGAGGCGGATGCTGGCCGGCACCGCTTCGTCGATGAGCGCATCGAGCGACGGGGCGCCGATCGTCTCGAGCATCGACGCCGCCTCGGCCGCGTCGGGCCCGATGTGGCGGGAGGCGAAGGAGATCGTCACTTCACGAGGGCTTCGTAGGCGGCCTGATCGAGAAGCGCCGAGACTTCGGCGGGCGCGCTGAGCTTGAGCCTGATCATCCAGCTGGCGTGCGGGTCGGTGTTCACGCCTTCCGGCTTCTGCTTGAGCGCGTTGTTGACCTCGACGACTTCCCCGGAAACCGGCGCGTACAGCTCGGACACGGCCTTGACCGACTCGATGGTGCCGAACGACTGCCCGCGCGTGAGCTTGGCACCCACTTCGGGGAGCTCGAGAAACACCACATCGCCCAGCTGCGCCTGCGCGTAGTCGGTGATGCCCACCGTCGCCATGTCACCGGAGAGATTCAGCCACTCGTGCTCTTTCGAATACTTGAACCCGGAGGGATACGCCACGTCAGTTGCCTCGCGAATAAAACGGCAGCGGCACCACGCGGGCGGAGGTGCGCCGGCCGCGGACGTCCACCTCGAATTCCGTGCCGGGCGCCGTGTGGCCGGCCGGCAGGTAGCCCATGCCGATGGCCTTCTTGAGATACGGTGTCTGCGTTCCGCTCGTGACCCGTCCGCCCTTCTCGGCGCCGATGTACATATCGTACCCCGGACGCGCGATACCGCGGTCGACCATCTCGAACCCGACGAGCTTGCGCGACGGTCCGGCCGCCTTCTCGGTTCGGAGCGCTGCGGCGCCCACGAAGTCGTCTTTCTTCCAGCCGACGATCCAGCCGAGGCCGGCCTCCAGGGCCGTGGTCGTTTCGTCGATGTCGTTGCCGTGCAGCCGCATCGCGGCCTCCAGGCGCAGCGTGTCGCGGGCGCCGAGGCCGCAGGGCACGATGCCGAACGGCTCGCCCGCCTGGAGGATCGCCTGCCAGACGCGGTCGGCCGAAGATGGCGGAACGAACACCTCGAAGCCGTCTTCTCCCGTGTAACCGGTGCGCGAGACGGTGACACGCACCCCCGCCACTTCCCCGTGCGTGAACCAGTAGGTACTTGAGGGCGGCAAGGTCGACGCCCGTGAGCGGCTGCAATATTTCGAGCGCCCGGGGGCCCTGGAGCGCCAGGAGCGCGTACCGCGAGCTGGAGTCGACGGCGACGGCGTCGCCCACCCCGGTGATGTGGCGCGCAATCCAGTCGTAGTCCTTCGCGATGTGCGAAGCGTTCACCACGAGAAGGTAGTGGCTCGGCGCGAGATGATAGACGAGCAGGTCGTCGACGAACGTGCCCTCAGGCGTGAGCAGCCCCGAGTACTGCGCCTGCCCGACAGCCAGTTTCGCGGCGTCGTTGCACGAGATGCGCTGCACCGCGGAGAGGGCGTCCTTCCCCGCGATCTCGATTTCGCCCATGTGGCTGACGTCGAACAGTCCCGCGCGCTGGCGCACGGCCATGTGCTCGGCGACGATGCCGGAGTATTCGACGGGCATGTCCCAGCCGCCGAAGGCCACCATCTTCGCGCCCGACGCCCGGTGGCGGGCGTTGAGCGGCGTCTTCTTGAGGGGAGCGTCGGTGGCCTGTTCCATCGGGATGGCAGCGGCTGAACGCTTCACGCGTGAACGCGTAACGGTACTATGCGCGATCGAAACCGGTCAAGAAATGCCCCGGCGCGATGGCTATACTTCCCGGGTGGCGAGCCTGGCCGTGCTGGCGTTGATTCTGGCGGCGATCGCTCTCGTGGGTCGACGCAGCCGGACGCCAGGCCGGCGGTCGCGCCCCGGGCCGGGCACGATTGGCACCGTCTACGACTTCCTCAACGAAGAGAGGCGCCGCGCCATCGAGATCATCGTCGAGCAACGGGCAGAGGCGCGGGATCCCGAGGAGGCCGAGGGCAATCTTCCCGACCTCGAGCACCCCGGCAAGCCGCCGTCGCCTTGAGGACACACCGACCAGAACTGCCGGCGGAGTACAAATTCTGATCCGCCGCGATCGCGCGCGCACCCGTCGACATCGATTCCTGGCATCGCGTTTACGGACACGAGACTGCTGGCGATCCCGGATTCGTGATCGCAGTGAACGTCTTGACAGGTCGTACCTCGACCGTTAGTCTCGAATTCACCCCCCAGCGTTCCCCCAGAGGCGCCTTCTGGAGGCTCGCAATGCGGACACGAAGGCTTGCGCTCGCTGCAGCGGTTGCAGTGTTGTGGTGCGGCGCGCCGGTTCGGGCCGAAAAGGACAAGGACGCTCGTCAAGCGCCGCAACCACATTCCCGAAACGAGCGCGATGATCGCGGCCGAGGTCACGGTGGCGACGACCACGTGCCGGAGCCCACGCCCAGTCCCACTCCGCAGCTGATGATTGCGGCCGCCGTCGAAGACGGCGGCTATCTCTATGTCTCCGGCGTGAACTTCGGGTCGCAGCCGATGGTGTATCTGAACGGCGTGCCGCTCGGCGGCGTCGCCGTGAACGCCGACGGGACGGGCCTTGCCGCGGTGCTCCCGACCTTCCCGGCCGGCACTTACCTGCTGCACGTCTCGCGCGGGTACGCGGTGACGCAGAACGGAACTTTCAACGTCACGCTCGGGGCCATCGGCGCCCCTGGGCCTGCCGGCGATCCAGGGCCGGCGGGCCCGGAGGGTCCGGCCGGGCCCGCGGGCCCACAGGGCGAAGCCGGGCCTGCGGGAGGCACAGGGCCGCAGGGTGTTCCTGGTGAACCCGGACCGCCGGGACCAGCCGGGGCACAGGGTCCCCAGGGAGAGATTGGTCCAGTCGGACCCGCAGGACCGCCCGGGGCGCAGGGCGCGCAGGGCGAGATCGGGCCGCCAGGGCCGGCGGGGCCTGCCGGCGCTTCCGGTCCACAGGGCCCTCAGGGTGAGTTCGGGCCGCAGGGGGCTCCCGGGCCGCAGGGCGCACCGGGTCCGCAGGGCGTGACGGGTTCGCCCGGACTGCCGGGTCCGCAGGGCGTTCAGGGTCCCCAGGGCCCCCCGGGACCGCAGGGGCCATCGGGCGTTCTGGGCGTCTCGGCGTTCAGCGGCGCGGCGGGAGTCGTCACCTCGCCTGGCGTCGGGCAATGGGTGTTCGCGGGGCCGACGAGCAATGTCGCGCTGGCCGTGGGCCAACGCGTGACCGGCTCCGCCGAAGCGCCGCTGGCGAAGCTGGCCATGACCGGGTTCATCATCATTCGCTTTGGTCTGTGCATTCAGAGCACGGGCGGCGGCGCGATCACCAACTTCGCGGGATTGAACTACTCGATGGGCGAGATCAGCGATCAGCGGGTGTCGTGGTCGGCGACGGCGTCCACGGCCGCACCTGGCAACGGCACCTATCGGGTGGGCTTCTGCGTGGCGGGCAACAACGGCGCCGTCACGCTGGACGATACCGACTACGTGAACGGCTGGGTGATGGTCACTCAGTAGCGCCGCTCAGACCTCGGCAGCTTCGGGCACCCAGGCATCCTCTGCCGCGTCCTCCTTGGGCGCGGCGGAGGCGTCCCTCAAGTACGCCTGCAAGGTGTGCGTGCTGATCCCGAGCGCGCGCGCGGCCTTGCGCTTGTTGCCGCCCGATCGGTCGAGCACCACGCGCGCGTAGCGCCGCGCCCAGACGCGCAGCGTTTCATCGCGCTCGAGCGACGGCGCCATCGCGTCGGCGAACTCTCCGCGCACGGCAGCCGGCAGATCTGCCAGGCCGACGACTTCCGAGTCGGCAAGAGCCACGGCCCGTTCCATCACGCGTTCGAGCTCACGAACGTTGCCCGGCCAGTCGTACGTGGCGAGGGCGCCTGCCGCGGCTTCCGAGAGGGTCAACGATCGCACGTGGCGGTGGCGGGCCAGGAAATGGCGCGCCAGCTCGGGAATGTCCGGGCGCCGTTCACGCAGCGTGGGCACGCGAAGATCAACGCCGCTCAAACGGTAGTAGAGATCAGCACGGAATGCACGGCGATCGACCATCTCCCGGAGGCTCCGGTTGGTGGCGGCAATGATGCGAATGTCGACATGCTGCGCCCCGGTCGCCCCCACCCGCTCCACGGCCAGCTCCTGAATCGCCCGCAGCAGTTTGGCCTGAGCAGAGAGCGAAAGATCGGACACTTCGTCGAGGAACAACGTGCCGCCGTCAGCCGCTTCGAACTTTCCACGGCGTCCACGCACGCCGGTGGCCGTCCGCTCTTCGATGCCGAATAGCTCCGCTTCGAGGAGAGTCTCGACGAGCGCCGCGCAGTTGATCGCCACGAAAGGCCCGTGGCGTCGGCGGCTTCTCTGGTGAATCTGACGCGCCACGAGCTCCTTGCCCACCCCGCTCTCGCCCTCGATGAGAATGGTGAAGTCGGTCGAGGCCACACGCTCGACCCTCGCCCGCAGCTCATCGAGCGCCGTCGTGGAGCCGACGAGCCGGACCGGGCCGTCACGCCGTGTCTTGGGGGACGTGGCCTGGGCGCCGCGTGATATCTGCCGCGCGTGCTCGATTTCGATCACAAGGGTGGCCAGGTGTGCCGCGTGTCCGAGCATTTGAAGGTCCCACTCGCCAATACGGCAGCCACGGTCGAACGTCGCTTCGAGCACGGCCGATGACTCCGCTCTCCGGGACGGAATGTCGAACGCCACCACCTCGCCGTCACTGACGGCCTTTTGCGGCCATCGGCTGTTCCGGTCGCGCACCTGCACGCCCCGGGCCGGCACCAACGTCCGGAGCGCCTGCTCGAAGGCACCGCGCAGGAGGGCGCCACCCTCGTCTCGCTCGAGCGCTCGCGTCAGCGTGGCCAGGATGGTGCCGAGCGCTTGCCGGCGATCGCGCTGGCGGGGTGTTCTGAAAGTAGAGGCGGGCCGTGTTGGAGTGTGGTTCGTCATTGAGATGGATCCCGCGGTCTTCTTGGGTTGTAAGCGAATGCCTCCAAGCACGGTGCCAGCTTGCGTGCCTGCCACGAGCGAACACCGAGGAAATTGGCCGACATCGACCGCATGGCGCATGGGTAGCCCATTCTCATGGGACCAGTTCCGTCGGCGTCTGGTGGCCGGGAAGCGGATACCCGCACCGGCCCGGGGGAGGAGACAGGGAGATCGGGCCATCGAACTCGATCCCTCCGCGGTAGCAGATCCTTTCAGGCTCGAGGAGAGAGACCGTGCATCGAACGACGCGCCCGGCCGCCGGCACCCGACGGTCAGACGTGTCCAGCTGGAGTTCGACTCGCGTACCGGGCAGCAGCCGCCGCGTGGTCTCCACGAGCACGCCGCCAGGGGAAACGTCGATCACAAGAGCGAGACACCCCGGACGGATGCGCGCTGCCTGGATGCCGTGAGCGCCGTCACGCAGGCGTTCCGCTCGCCTGCGATCCGGTCGTCGGCGACCCGAGCGGTCCGCTACAACGGTTTCCACGTCGAACTCGACCGATCGAACTCGAGCGCTCTCACCTTACCGGTGAGGCCGTAAAGTCGCACGATCGCGACGCCGCCGCCGGGCCCCGCCAGGAACAGGCTGCCGGATGACGACGAACCAAATGGGGTGAAGGTGACGATGTCGGTGGACCCAAACTTGATGGGATCGCCCGCGGGTGCCGACGTGCCCGGATCGACCGGCGGCAACCCGGGCGGCAGTCCGAAATCGACTCCGCGAAAGCGTTCCGCGAGACGTTCCGTGGTTCCGGCGATCGGGTCGGTCCCGTCGAGGATATCCGCCTTGCGTACGCCGTTGGCGTTTCCGTCCAGGTAGCACGTCATCGTGTATCCGCCGACCTCGGCGACCAGCTGAATGCCGACATCCGTCGATCGCATGACGGCTTCAAGTCGCGCCGACTGGAGCCGGACAGCAAGGTAGCGGGCGGCGGCGACAAGCTGGTGTCGGTTGAGGGCGGCCAATGTCTGCGGCACAACAGCCGCGCTCAGCGTGAGAAGGATGCCGATGGCGAACAAGAGTTCGATCGCCGCAAAGCCCGGGGCGGTGCAGTCTCGGCCCCTGGCTGACGACTGCCGCGCCGGGGCGACAATCGACTCGGGACCGAGACCACACGCGAGCCGGACCGGCGCTGGCATCGTGCCGCGGTCGCGCCGCTCGTCCGGTTGTGTTACCACGGCGATTGATAGAAGGGGCCGTAGGTGGTCCCTGTTGCGAAGCACCACACGGCAGACACGTTGCAGGCGTCGCAGCGCCAACTGCTCCAGAATTCCCACCAGCTCGAGGAGTTGCATCCGATCTTCGCGTAACAGGCGTCGTGAATATCGCAGCAGAAACGCAGAATGGTGCCGTCGAGCCAGTGAAGACCGTCGCACCCGGGCTCGTTCGCGGACAGCGTAGGCGCAAAGAACCGACTGACGGCCTGCAGGGGCGTTGGCTCAGCTCGCTGAGCCATGAATCCGCGGGCGTCGATCGTGGTCTTCATCTGATACAGGGCGATGGCCTGCAGGTTCATCCAGACCATGTCCGGCGTGAACGGCCAGTCGCCGTACCGCGACGCCATGTGCTCGGTGGCCACCATGCCCTCGGTAATCCCAGGAAACGACCAGGCATAGATACGTTCGCGCGTGAGATAGTTGGCGACGCCGAGCTCCACACCGTTGCGCACGAGCTTCGTGACGAGAACGTCGCCGCGAACAGGCCGTCCATCGAACACGTCACCCTGATGTGAATGGACGGGACCAGTCGTGGCCGAGAGACCGTCGGCCCATACGGTTTCAATCGAGCGGATTTCCTCGAGCTCGTGGAGCGCACTTCCACGGCCGCGCCGCCGAACCAGTCCATCGCGCCAATACAAGCCGCTGCTTGAGATCACATCGTCGCGGTGAAGCTGATGACTCTGGTGGGCGGCCCAGTCCAGTGTGGGATGGACCTCGGCCTTCAGCAGCAGCTGTATAGGAGGCTCGAGCGGCACATCGATCTGAACGACGTCGCCGCCAAAGCCATGCCGGTCGATGCGAAGGCGGTTCATCTCGTTTCCGTCCCCACCTTCCAGTCGTGTCAGCACATCTCCGTCGTCGGCGCGTTCGGCCACGGCCATCGTGCCGTCGAGGTATCGCGTGATCACACGCCGCGAACGGCCTTCGAGCGCATAGTAGGTGGCGCCTCTCCGGCCAGGTTCGTCGCCTGCCAGACGACCGCCGGGAACCACCGTGACGGCATCGTCCGGACGGCTGGCACGTTGAGCGCCGAGAGACGCGCCGAACGCAGCAAGGGCAAGGGCCGCAATGGCGGCAAGCCATCGAATCATCTGGGACCTCCTGATCTCGAACGGCCTGGAACGAACGGCTTACGGGCGGGACGGCCCTTCGCGCTTGGGATCGCTGACCGCAATTTGCGCGCGGATCTTCAGAAAGCTCTTCTCGCCAATGCCCCGGACGTTCATCAGTTCCTCGATCTTCTTGAACGGGCCGTTCTTCTGCCGGTAGGCGATGATGAGATCGGCGGTTTTCGCGCCGATGCCGGGGAGCGTCGCCAGACCCGCGGCGTCGGCGGTGTTGATGTTGACTACCGGGCCGGCCGGTGCGGCGGCAGCCACCGGAGTGGATTGCGCGGCGGCGGCGCGCGGCGCGGCGATGGCGGCGCCAGGACAGAGACAGACGAACGTGGCGAGTGCGGCGACTGTGCGGAACATGTGTCCTCCTGTGTTGAGATCGACTTCACCGGCGGTTGCCACGATGGCGGGAGGTCGAGTCCCCCAAGGTTGCGAGCGAGTTCGCCGGCGAAGTCGACCGACTCAGGGCAAGGTGCGCGCCACTGGCCCCGAGACGTTTGTGGACCGTGAAGTCCGTGATGGCAGGTGGGTTAGGCACTTCGGGGAAGAGCGGGCCGGGAGGATGGGCACGCTGACGAGGAAATCGACAACCGCCGTTCCGCTGACACGTGCGGCGGCGCTGGTGGGCGCGCTACTGGTCCGGCAGCCTTTTGAGGGCGTCGACCCGCGTCGGCCAGCGCTCCACAATCGCCTTGGCCATCGCGAAGCGGTCGTGAACGTCTTCCGCTTCGTCTGTGCTCAGGGGCTTGAACGCGGGCACGGAACCTGGCGAGGACGGAAGCTGGCGCTTGGACAGATCGCCGACCGTCTTGGAGATCCCCTCGAAAAGAAATTCCGCCTGAGCGTACTGGCCCACGAAGGTGGCGACTCGCTGGAGCTCCGCTTTCGTGAGGTAGCGCATCATCATGTCGCGTGACGAGTTGATCGCTTCGAGCGCGTCGATCTGGTATCGAGGTGCGTCGTCGGGAACGGTGCCTGCCGTAATCCGACGGTTCAACCGGTCGAACCATTGCAGGTTCTGCCGGGCGCCTGCCATCTTCGTGTTCAACTCCGCCACGAGGTACTCGCTCAGTCGCCTGCGAAGCGTCAGGTAGGTCGCGCCCTGAACGAGGAGCCAGCCCGCGAAGCCGGCAAGGACCGTCGCCGCGATTTCGCCCGCAGGGCCACTCCTGGCAGCCTGCGCCGCCGGAGGCGATGGCCACGTGCTGGGCCCGAGCGTGAGGGCGGAGAAACGCCACGCCCCGCCGGAGCGGCCGAGCGTTGCGAACTGCCGGCCCGCGATGCTCGCGGTGTCGAGGTAGCGCAGCAGATAGGCCGACGCGGCCTCGACATTCCCGTTGGCATCAGCGGTGAATTGCAGGTCGCCGAACTCCACGTGCTCGCGTGCCGGCAGCGCCGTCGCCCAGGCCCGGATTGCCTCGGGCCCGCGCATCGTCTCGCCCGTGGGCGGCTGGAATACGGCTTCGCCAGCGAAAGCCGAGACCCAGCCACCGACATCGGGACCGGTGAGCGATCGAGCCGCCTCGTCATAGAGCCGGACGATCGCGGCTTTGTCTTCAGCGGAGATCGCCGCTCCGGGCGGAACCTTGGAGGCGAGGGCGCAGCCGCCGGCAAGCAGGCCGAACGCCACCGCACCGCACGGCCGTCGGCTGGAAGCCGTCAATCGGAGCATCATGCGCGAGTGTACCAAAACGAACACAGGCGATATGCCTGTCCAGGGAGGTGGGGGTTCCGCCGGCATCCACGGCACCGTGCATCGGTTGCCCGCCCCAGGTACACGCGCGCTATGCTGACGCCGGGTGACTCCAGAAGCGGCCGCCGGACCGACGCAGTTCGGGAATCTGGAGGCGAACGTGCGATTCCTCGACGCCACGGGCCTCCTCGAGCCCGGCGTCGAGATCCTCGAGATCGGCTCCGGAACCGGCACGCTCCTCCACCGCCTGCTCGAACGGGGCTGCCGCATCCAGGGCGTGGACGTGAATCCCGCCCTCCTGGCCGACGCGCGCCGCTGGTACGGCAACCTGCCCGTCCGCGAGGTCCAGGGCACGGCGCTCCCATTCGCGGATGCGTCCTTCGACGTGGTCATGAGCTTCGACGTCTTCGAGCACATCCCCGACACCGACGCACACCTCGACGAGGTGTGGCGCGTGCTGCGGCATGGCGGCACCTACGTGCTGCAGACGCCGAACAAGTGGACCAACGTGATCTTCGAGACGATCCGCTGGCGCAGCTTCACGCGGTTCCGCGAAGACCACTGCTCCCTGCACTCGCTCGCCGCGCTGCGCGAGCGTCTCGAGCGCCACCGCTTCACCCCCCGCGTGTGGGACGTCCCCGTGGTGAATGATTTCTTCCGGAGCAAGGTGCGCCGCTACCTCGGCCCTCCTGGCCTCGTCGCCCTGCGCGCGTTCAATCCCGATCATCTGCCGCTCCCGCTGCGCACGAATCTGTACGTCACGGCCGTGAAACGCGCATGACGCCGCGCTCCGACTTCCCCGCCGACGTCGACGTCGTCGTCGTCGCCCACAACGGCCTGGAACGTCTTCCTGCCACGCTGGACGCGCTCGTCGGGGCCGGCTGCCCGTCCGCCCGCGTCACGGTCGTGGACGTCGCCAGCACGGACGGCACGGCTGCCTGGCTGGCGGCCCACCGGCCCGCCGTGCGCGTGCGCGCCCTTCCCCGCAACGACGGCCCGAACCCCGGGCGCAATCTGGGGCTCACCGAAGCGACGAGCCGCTTCGTGCTGATGATGGATCCCGACGTGCGGGTGGCGCCCGACGCCGTGCAGCGCCTCCACGCCGCCATGGCGGCCAGTCCGGCTGTGAAGATTGGCAGCCCGATCGTCGTGCACGGCGACCGGCCCGACCGCATCCAGTACGCGGGGGTGCGGCTGCACTTCATCTGCGAAGCGGTGAATCCCTGGCGCGACCGGCCGCTGGCCGAACGCGGCGAGGCGCCCGTGGAAATCGGCGCGGCCGCCAGCTGCGCTCTGCTGCTCGATCGCGCGGCGGCGATCGACATCGGACTCTTCGATCCGCGCTATTTCCTCGGAAAAGACGATGGCGAGTTCGTGCACCGGATGCGGATCGCCGGCCATGTCGTGCTGGAAGTGCCACAGGCCGTCGTGTTTCACGACGCGCGGCCGCGCGGCACGTGGCTCTTCTACTACCAGATTCGCAACCGCTGGCACTTCATCCTGAAGGATTATCAGCTGCGCACCATCCTGGCGCTCGTGCCGGTGCTCATTGTGCACGAGCCGCTGCAGTGCGCGATCCTCGTGCTGAAGGGCCACGGGCTTCCCTACCTCAAGGCGATCGGAGGGCTGATGGCCATGCTGCCGGCGCTGCCGCGCGACCGGGCCATGGTCCGGCGCATTCGCCGTCGGCGGGACACCGAGCTGCTGGTGAGCGGACGGCTCACCGTGCGGGGCGATCTGGCCGGCGGCGGACTGGCGCGCGTGGGCCAGCGCGCCTACGAGCGCGCGCTGGCGGCCTATTGGAATCTGTGGCGGCGACTCGGGTTCTGACGCCGGCAGGGCCGCCCGCCTATCGAAGCGGCGATCCGAACGCCGATGCGAACGGCGGCGGCGGCGCGGAAGCGCCCGCGGACGTCGCTTCGAGCGTGTCCTTGAGCACCTTGTAGAAAGTGTCGGCCATCAACTGGTAGCCGGCCTGGTTCGGATGGAGTCCGTCGGACGACAGCAGCGAGAGATCGCCTCCGAACGCCTGGGCGACGTCCACCACGGGCGATATGCCTTCCGACTGCACCATCAGGCGGATCTGGGCGTTGAAGTCGTTCACGAGCGCCGCGCCGGTGCCGCGGAAGCCTTTGGGATTTTCCGGTGGCAACGTGGCGAGAAACACCCGCAGGCCCCTGTCCCGCGCGTCACGCACCATCTGTCGCAGGTTCGCGAGCGCCGCGGAATATGCCTTCGAGTCCTTGACGGCGTCCGCGAGGTCGTTGGCGCCCTCGAGAAGGAGCACGGAGTCGTAGCCGAGCCCCAACGCGCCATGGAATCGCACAAGAGTATCCGGATTGCCGGCTTTCTCGCCGGGACTTCCTGCATTGGCGACCACGATGGTCTGGCTCGTGTACCGCGCGGTCAGCTGCTTCAGGAGAAGCGTCGGATAGGGCCCCGAAAGCTGCACGAGGACGTGAAACTTCGACTGCACGTCGCTGCCGTCTTCGCCCCACGTGATGCTGTCGCCGAACGCCAGGAACCTTGTCCGGCTGATCACGGGCGGCTTGGTGACCGTCACCGTGAAGGAGCAGCTGTCGGTCCGCTGCTGTTGATCCTTGGCGGTGCACGTAACCGGAGTCACCCCGACCGGGAAGATCGACGCGGTGTCCGGCGCGCACGTGATGGAAATCGGCGGCGTGCCGCCGCTCGCGGTGGCCGAGCCGTAAACGACCTGCGTCGGCTTCCCGTCGGGCGACTGGATCGTGAATGGCGCCGGGCAGACGATCTTGGGCGACGACGGCGCTGGCGGATCCGAAGGCGACGAGGGGCTGCCGCACCCGGCCACGGCGAGAGCCAGGAGCACGGCGCCCAGGAGCGGCTCTGGACGTTTCATGCGTCGGAAGCTCTTCAGGTTATCAGAGTCGAGGTCCCGGGGCCAGAATCGGCCCCTCTCCGCCTCACCGCCCGGGCTGGTCCGGCGCGGCACGGTCGGCGCTTGCTGTACGATACCGCCCGGATGCCTCGCGTCGTCGTTCTGAGCGCCTACTTCCACCCGGTGATCGGCGGTGTCGAGAGCAATGCCGGACGGTTCGCGCAGTACCTGCACGTGCACGGCGTGCCGGTCCAGGTGGTCACCAAGCGCGTCGATCCGAGCCTGCCGGATGCGGAAGTCGTCGACGGGGTTCCCGTGCGTCGTCTCGGGCCGGCCGGCCCTCGATCCGCCGCGGGCAAGTGGCTGCTGACGCCGGCCGCATTTGCCTGGCTCGTCCGTCATCGGACCGAGTACGACGCCGTTTGCGCGATCGACTACCGGGGGATCGGCCTGGCGGCGATTGCCGCCCGCGCGTGGACCCGACGCCCGGTCCTGGTGCAGGCACAAACGGCCGGCGTGCTCACCGCGAGCCACGACGCCGTGCCGGCTCGGGTGTCCGGACTGGCCGAAGAAGGTCTGGGCGCCCGGTTGCTGCGATGGCCGCCCCGCACCGTGTACCGGCGGGCCGACGCGTTTGCCTGCATCTCCCGGGGCCTCGAGCAGGAAGCCCTCGCCGCCGGCGTGCCTCGCGCGAAGGTGCACCTGCTCCCGAATGCGATCGACATGACGCGCTTCGCCCCGTCGGCCGAGATGCGCGCGGCGCGTCGCGCCGCGCTCGGCCTCGCGCCGGGGGCCGTGGTCTGCCTCTTCCTCGGCCGGTTGAGCCGCGAGAAGGGGCTCCTCGATCTGATCGAGGCATGGCGCCTGATCGGACGGGCCGAGGCGACGCTGCTCGTCGTCGGTCCCGAGATGACCAACCACGCCTGGAATGCGGCGCCGACGGCTCGCGCGATGGTGGAGCGCCATGGGCTCGCCGCATCGGTACGGTTTCTCGGTCCGGCCGACGACGTGCCCGCCCTGCTGTGCGCGGCCGACGTGGTGGTGCAGCCGTCGCATTTCGAAGCGCTCGGTCTGTCGGCCATCGAAGCGCTCGCGTGCGGCGTGCCGGTTGTCGCCTCCGACGTCGGTGGCCTGCCCGACTTCATCGTCGACGGGCGGAACGGCCGCCTCGTGCCGCCGGCGAATCCGCAGGCGCTCGCCGCGGCTCTGGGCGCGCTCGTCGACGACGCCTCGCTCCGGCAGCGGCTGGCCGCTGCCGCGCGCGAGTCGGTGCACGACTACGACGAGCGCATCGTCTTCGCGCGCATGGCGGACCTGATCGAACGCCTCGCGCACGACGGCAAGAGACCGCGGTAATGGTATGATCGCGCACCGCCTTTGACCGCAGTTGGCATGACCAGAACCGCCACCACGGCGGCCGTGCTGGGCGCGGCGCTGCTTGTTTCCTACGCCTACTTCTATCAGGCCGGCGGGTGGAACCAGAACTCGCGGTTCGCCCTGGTGCGCGCCATTCTCGAGCACCACACCCTTCAGATCGATCCCTATCACGAGCACACCGGCGATCGCGCGCTCTTCGAGGGGCACTACTACTCCGATAAGGCGCCGGGTGTCTCCCTGCTCGCCGTGGTGCCAACGGCCGCCGCCCGCGCGGCGGCACGCGCCGTCCACGTGGATCCTGCCTCGCTCCCGGGTATCGCCTGGACGTCCTATGTCGCCACGGTCGCAACGGCCGGGCTATTCACCATGCTCGCGGCCCTGGTCGTGTTCCGGCTGTCGATCGGGTGGGGATCTTCAAGGCGTGCGGCGCTCTTCGCGGCCACCGGCTACGGTCTGGCAACGCCGGCCTGGTGCTATGCCACGCTGTTCATGGGACACGCCGTGACGGCCGGCTGCCTGATGCTGGCGTTCGGCGCCGCCGCTGCCCTGGGTCCCGGCGCGACGCGTCGGCGGGGGCTCGCCTGGGCGGTCGGGCTGTTCTGCGGCCTTGCCGTGCTCTCGGAATTTCCGGCCGCCGTTCCGGTGCTGATCATCGCGGGCTTCGCGGTGCTCAGAACGCGGCTGGCGGATCGAGAGAACACCGTCTCAATTGCCATGCGGATTGTGGCTGCGGGCGCCGTGCTGGCCGCCGGGCTGGCCGCCTACAACGCGGCGGCATTCGGTTCGCCCCTTCATCTCGGCTATTCGAGTGAAGACAGTCCCGAAGGTATCGGCATGCAGGCGGGGGTCTTCGGCATCACATACCCGACCTGGCACGTCGCGTATGAAGTCTTCCTCGGCAGCTATCGGGGGCTGCTGCCGCTGGCGCCACTCGTCGCGCTCGCCCCGGTCGGATTGCTGCTGCTGGCCCGCGCCCCAGAACAGCGGCGGGCCGCTGTGGTGGCGGCACTGGTCGCCGCCTTCTACGTGCTGCTCAACCTGTCGTACCGGTACTGGGAAGGCGGCTGGGCCTACGCGCCCAGGCATCTGACGCCCGGGCTGCCGTTCCTGGCGCTCGGCCTCGCGCCACTGTGGGATCGATGGTCGCGCATCGGGCGCGTTGTGCTGGTCGCGGGCTGGATCTGGGGTGCCGGCGTGACGCTCGTCGCCGTCTCAACCACGCCACAGCCGCCGTCCGACGACTTGTCGCCCGTTGCCCACCTGCTGTGGCCGGCGTTTCGAGAGGGCGATCTCTCGATCAACCATCAGACATTTGTCGACTACGGGGCCGATCCCGCGCGGCTGCGCCACCACCCCGAGGCGCACGCGTCCTGGAATCTGGGCGAGGTCATGCGCCTGCATGGCCTGCCCAGCCTGTTGCCGCTCGCCCTGGTCTGGGCCCTGGCCGCCTGGCAGCTACACCGGCAGGGCGCCTTCGCCGATAGTGTGTAACGCCCCCCTTTCCTGCTGACGGAGCTTCCCATGCTGCCGGTTCGATATCCATTGACTGGCCTGCTGTCGCTGCTCGCTGTCCTGACGATCGGCTGTTCGGCCGGGTCACCAACCCAGCCGTCTGGCGCCGGCTCGCCGGCGCCGGGAGTTCCGACTCCCGTCCAGCCGCAGAACTTTTCCCTGGTCGGCAACGCCACGCAGCCGGTGATGCTCGTGGTGCACAACGCGTCGGCGTCCGGCTCGGGCGGCACCACATACACCTTCGAGGTTGCCACCGACGCCGGGTTCGCGTCGGATGTGCAGAAACGGGAAGCGGTGCCCGAGGGGGCGAGCGGCGAGACCAGCGTGACGCTGGATCCGCTCTCGCCGGGTCGCGACTACTACTGGCGCGCGCGGGCCGAGCGCAGCGGCGTGGCGAGCGGGTATTCGAGCGCCTTCACGTTCACCGTCGGCCCGGCGATCGCGCTGTCGGCTCCCACGCCAGTGGCCCCGCTCACCGGGACGACGACGAGCGGCGCCCCCACACTCACCGTCAACAATGCCGCTCGCGCCGGGTCGGCCGGAGTGCTCGTGTATCGCTTCGAGATTGCCGGGAATGGCGGCTTCGATCCGATTCTGGCGTCGGGCACCCAGGCAGAAGCGTCCGGCAGAACCAGTTTGACGGTACAGGGCCTGGCGGCGCCCGTGCCGTCCACGTTGTACTGGCGGGTGGTGGCGACCGATCCGGTCAACAGCGTGTCGAGCGAGCCCAGCGCGGTCCAGAGCTTCGTCTACGGACCGTCGACGCCGCAGAGCGACATCGCCGCCGCACTGGGTGTGGTGCTGTGGCCCGGACAGCAGCCCTCGGGCGCGCCGGGCCATGCCGTACTGGGTCCGGGATGGGGCGTGCAGAACATCGTGTCGTTCGGCGGCACGCCGTTCCGGAGCCCGCCGATCGAGGAGCTGCAGATCTTCGACCTGCTCGATCGCGGCTTCGATCCGGATGCGGCGATCGCGTGGATGTACGGACACGGCTACAGCACGACGGCCGCGTACTACGATTCGGTGAAGGCGATCGGCTTCCCGTTTCAATACATGGCGCTCGTGAACGGCGCCTGGGAGCTGGTGAACCGGCTGGAGTAGAGCCGCGGAGGGGACGGCGGGCCGTCCCCTCCTTCGACGCGACGACCTCGACTCAGGGCGCGCTCACGCCAGAGCCTCCCTGCCATGTCACCACCACGACCTGGGATCGTTCCCTGAGCGTGTGCACGTCTTTCGCGCGTTCATCGCCCTGCGTCACGAAGAATCCCACCTGCTCGCCTGCGGCGAGTGGGCCGCTCGCGAGTGGCCCCCACTGACCCACGCTGTAGAACCAGTTGGGAATGTAGTCGGTCACCGGCCCACAGGCATCGGTGCCGCGGCCGATCCAGAACTCGATGCCCCCGGAGGTGTAGAGCTGCCCGCCGACGTTGCGAACCATCCAGAGCGTGTACTGAATGCCGCCGGCCCATCCGGGCGGCGTGGACTCCGGCCACCGCGACTTCGCATCGAACTCCACCCGGCAGTAGGCGCCCGGGCCGAGCACCAACTGCGAGATCGTCGTCGTGACCGGCCACGACGCCACGTCCGGCGCGGCTCCACCGGTGACGATGGCCGAACCGAGCGACAAGCCGTCGGCCGGGTTGGAGATCACGTTACCGCCGCCTCCGCCCCCGCCGCCGGTCAGCACGGCCGGCGTGCTGAAACTCTGGATCGTCGACCAGGGGCCGGTCGTGGTTGCTTCCAACGCTCGAGCACGCCAGAAGTAGTGCTGCCCGGCGACGGGCAGGTCGGCAGGAAACGCAAACGTCGTCTCGCCCGCAATCTCGGGGAAGAAGCCTTCGCCGGGGGCCGTCAGGCCGGCGTTGTAGTCGATCTGCACTTGGTAGGTGATCGGGCCGGCAGGGCCCGACCGCGGTGCGTTCCCAATTCTGAACGTCGGGTGCATGTTGGTGGTGACGGTGTCGTGGACCGGCGCAATGAGCACCGGCTGGCCGATGACCACGGGCGTGTAGACGTCGAAATTCGCGGCCGACGAGAACGGCCCGGTGTTGGCCCCGTCTTCCGCTCGTGCGCGCCAGTAGTACGTGCGTTCGGTCCCCAGCGCATCGGGCAGTCGAAACGCCGTCTGTCCGCTGCCGGGCGCGACGCCGTCCCGTGAGAAGACCGGACTGCTGAAGCCGACGTCGGTCGCCACTTCCACCCGGTAGCTCAACGGCCGGACGCCGGTCGTCTTGGCATTGCCGAACGTCAGGGTCAGCGGCTGGTGATCGACGGCCACGCGCGTTCCAGGCGCCGGATCCATCGGCACCGGCGCGCTGATGGTCACGCCGGGAATCGGGCCGGCCACCGTCGGCGCCAGCGGGTTGGCGCTCTTCTCGTTGACGCAAGCGGAGATCGCCGTCGCGGCCAGCGCCGTCATCACCACGCTTACTCTGCGCATGTTCTCTCTACCCATCGCTCCACCTGCCTCTGCCCGTCGTCGTACAGGCCCGATCAGCCGCGAGCCGAGAAGGCCTGCGCAATTCCGTGTATCGGTCGAAGACCGCCGCGAGTTTAGAGTGGGCAGGTCTGGGAGGTTCCTGCGCCGATTGCTGGGAGGGACGTCAACACCGGGTCCGGTGCCGACCACGGGGGTCGACACTGGACCTTTCCATCACGCGCTGCCTAGAAGCGATAGCTCGCAAACCCCGTCGTAAAGGGCACGAGTGCGACATTCGAACGTTCGCAGACTCTGGGGCAGGTTGCCCGAGTAAACGATTCCATTCTCAAGTGACCCGAGGCGACGAACACGCCGATGGTCTCGCCATTCTGCGGTGAGTAGCCCGTCATCGGTCCCCACCGCGACGGGTTGTACCACCACTGGAAATTGAAGTCCGCAGGGATCCCGCTGTCGCCGAGATCCCGGCCATCCCAGAACTCGACCACCGCCGAGCAGTTCCACCGGCCGTTGATCTTGAGGCAAATGCCGAGGTTGTACTGGATGCCGCCGGCCCATCCCGCCGGGATCGTTTCCGGCCACTTGTCTGCACTGGTGCGTTTGTCGAAGTCGACCAGCATGGCGCCACCCGTGAAGTCGACGCTCGTGATCTTTGCGGTCGCCGGCCAGTCGGCAAGGTCCGGCGGGTTGTCCCAAATCACGGCGTCATGCATGTTGAAGGCCTGCACGGTGAAGGAGCGGAGGCTCGAATAGGGTGTGACGACCTTGTTCGCCTCGTCCAGGGCCTGAGCGCGCCAGTAGTAGACCCCGCCATCGGCCAGAGTGGTCGTGACGGTGATCGACGTCTGCCCGCCCGATTGTTCCACCGCCGTCCCCGTGAACAGGATGTGGTCGAACGACGACGAGTCGGCCACGTCGAAGCGATAGCTGATCGTACCGGCGGGGCCGGTTCGATCCACATTGTTCACCGTGAGCAGAACCGGCGAAAACGTCGCGCCGTTGTCCACGGGCGACACGATGGTCGGGATCTGCAAGACGACTTCGGGACCCACGACCAGCGCACGCGGCTTCGAATACGGTCCCGCGTCGGATCCCGTCACGACGTGGCTGCGCCAGAAATACGACTTGGCTCCCGCGAGCTTGTCGATCGTGAGGACCGTGCGGCCATCGGCGCCCTGAGGCACGCCCTCCTTGGTGTAGATGATGCTCGAGAAATCGGAATCGGTCGCAACCTCGAAGGTATAGGTCGGCGTCCCGTTGCCGGTACTGACCGCGTTGGTCACCACCAGTTGAAGCGGCTGCGCCGCATAGGCGACCTGCGCGCCTTCGGCCGGCACCATGGGCTGCGGCCACGTCGCCGAAATCTCGGAGGGCGCGTTCGGATTACTGGTGCAACCGGCGGCCAGCGCCGCGAGGAGCACTGCGGCGTACACTTTCAAAGGCGTCAGCGTCATGATCTCCCTACCGTTTGTGCTGGCGTCCGTACGCGGCGACAGAGTGCTCGCACGTACCGGCACTCGAAGACGCCGCCGACTACCCCACGACATAACGAACAGATAAGCCGCGGCAAAGGCTGGGAGGCTTGCCGAAGCTGCGAAGGACCCTCAGGATACGGGTTTACGATTTTGGCGTCAAGCCAAAAGGCCGATATGGTAGGGTCTATCGAACCTCCCCCGTCGGCATGGAATCCATGCCTGGAGGCTTGGACACCGTGGAACCGGATCGCGACTCGCCGACCGTCACCGCCCTGGGCCTGGCCGCCCTGGGGTTTCTGCTCGGATTGTTTCTCGAATGGCAGCTCCTCGGCACCATCAGTGGCGAGTTCGCGCTGATTCTGGCGACCGCCGGAGGCGTCTGGCCGTTTCTGCGGAACTGGGATCCCTTCTACTGAGTCACGATTGCACCCGGGCCTCGCCGCGACACCAGGCGAGCGTGTGCCGCAGGCCTTCCTCGAGGCCGACTGTCGGCTCGTAGCTCAGGAGTCGGCGAGCCTTCGTGATGTCGGCCTGCGAGTCGCGGACGTCGCCGGCGCGCTCCTCCCTGAACTCGGCCTCGAGCGTCGTGCCCACCAGCGCATTCATCGTCGCGAGCAGCTGGTTGAGCGAGATGCGGCCGCCGCACGCTACGTTGATCACCTCCCCGCTGGCCTCAGACGCCTCGGCGGCCCGCAGCACCCCGTTCACGACGTTCGCGACGTAGGTGAAGTCGCGCGTCTGCCCGCCGTCGCCATAGATGACTGGCCGTCGGCCCTCCAGCAGCGCCGTGGCGAACAGCGAGATCACGCCCGAGTAGGGCGACCCCGGATCCTGTCGCGGTCCGAACACGTTGAAGTAGCGCGTGGTGACGGTTTCGAGACCGTACAGCCGTGTGAACAGTTGACAGGTACTGCTCGGCCACGAGCTTCTGCAGCGCGTAGGGCGACCGCGGGCTGGTCGGCATGTCCTCGCGTTTGGGCAGCGTCGGGGTGTCGCCATATGCCGACGACGAACCCGCGTAGACGACGCGTTTCACGCCGGCGTCGCGCGCCGCGACCAGCACGTTCAACGAGGCATCGATGTTCGCGCGGTTCGAGGCGATCGGATCCTTCACCGATCGCGGCACTGACGGGATGGCCGCTTGATGAAGCACGTACTCCACGCCGGCCACGGCTCGACGTGCCACCTCCAGATCGGCGAGGTCGCCCTCGAGAAACTCGGCCGGGCCGAGCGCCGCCAGGTTCTGCCGTTTGCCGGTCATGAGGCTGTCGACGATGCGGACGCGGTGCCCGCGACGAACGAGCTCCTCCGCAAGGTGGGATCCGATGAAACCGGCGCCGCCGGTGACGAGATAGCTGGCCATGGGAGGATGATCTTAGCTGAGGAACGGGGGGACTGAGGAACCGGAGAGCTGCAGACCGCTCGAGCGGGAACACGAAAAAATGTCGCAGCCAGCCGTAAGCCGAATTCTGTCCGCCGCCGTCCGGCCTTTCGGCCGAGCCTCGGCGTGACGACCATTCCTCTGGACCCGCCATCACTGGCGGGCTCAAGCGACCTACCCGGAGACGCTGCGGACGGGCCGTCCGCTCCGGCCGAAACCGGTAGCCTCCCTATTTGGTCTTGCTCCGTGCGGGGTTTTGCCTGCCACCGACCTTACGGCCGGCGCGGTGCGCTCTTACCGCACCTTTTCACCCTTACCCGCTTTCGCGGGCGGTATGTTTTCTGTGCCACTGTCCTTCGAGTTGCCCCGACCGGGAGTTACCCGGCGCACTGCCCTGCGGAGTTCGGACTTTCCTCCCGCCGCCGCTCGCCGCGCGTGGCGCCGAGCGTCGACAGGCGGTCGTCTGGCCTGCTGCGACGATCCATTCTACCGGGAACGGCTCAGCCGTCGGTGTCCTGCGAGATCTTGTATTGTTCGAGCTTCTTGTAGAGGTTGCTCCGGGGCGTGTCGATCACTTCGGCCGTTCGCGAGATGTTCCAGGCATTCTCCCGCAGCTTGGCCACGAGGAAGGCGCGCTCGGACACGTCCTTGAACTCGCGGAGCGTGCCCTGGCGGGCAGCGTCCGCGGCACTGGCGGCTCCCGGCCGCGCGCCCCCCCCGCCGCGCAGCGGCTCCGGCAGATCGCCGACGTCGATCGTGTCGCCGCTCGTCATGATGATGAGGCGCTCGACCGTATTGCGCAGCTCGCGAATGTTGCCCTTCCAGCGGTACCTCTGCATCGCCTCGAGCGCCGCCGGCGTGATGCGCCTGGGCCGCACATTGTTCTCGCGGCTGAAGAATTCCATGTAGTGGCGCACGAGCAGTGGAATGTCCTCCGCCCGCTCGCGCAGCGCCGGCACGAAGATCGGGATGACGGCCAGGCGGAAGTACAGATCCTCACGGAAGGTGCCCTTCTCGATCGCCTCCTCGAGGTTCTTGTTCGTGGCCGCGATCACCCGCACGTCGACCTTCGTCGTCCGCGCGGAGCCAAGGCGCTCGACTTCGCCCTCCTGCAGGACGCGCAGCACCTTGGCCTGAGTCTTGGCGCTCATGTCGGCCACTTCGTCGAGGAAGATCGTGCCGCGGTCGGCTTGTTCGAACTTTCCGGTCTGCTTCTCGGTGGCTCCGGTGAACGACCCCTTCTCGTGTCCGAACAGCTCGCTCTCGATGAGCTCTTCGGGAATCGCAGCGCAATTCACCTGCACGAACCGCTCGCGACTGCGCAGGCTGTTGCGGTGGATCGTGCGGGCGACCAGCTCCTTGCCCACGCCGCTCTCGCCCTGAATCAGGACCGTCGCATTGGTCGGCGCCGCACGGGCCACCGCGCCCATGACCTGTTCGATGGCCCGGCTCTCGCCGATCATCTGGTGCCGGATCTCGACGGCCTTCTTGAGGGTGCGGTTTTCCTTCTCGAGGCGCGACCGCTCGAGCGCCCCGTTCACCGTCACGATGAGCCGGTCGTTGCTCTCGAACGGCTTCCCGAGAAAGTCGATCGCGCCCTTACGGATGGCGTCGACCGCCGTGTCGATGTCGCCGTGGGCGGAAATCATGACCACGGGGAGCGTTTCGTTGGCGGCGCGCAGCCGCTCGAGCACCTCGATGCCGTCCATGCCCGGCATCTTCACGTCGAGCAGCACCAGGTCGGGGCTTTCCCGATCGGCGAGCGCGAGGCCTTCCTGCCCCGTGGCGGCCTGCAGCACCTCGTATCCCTCGTATTCGAGGATCATGCGAAGCGAATCGCGGTTGGCCGGCTGATCGTCGACCACGAGGATGCGGGCTTTGGACATGAAGCGGACGGGGTTACCGCTCGTAGAGGCGGACGGTTTTGAGCTGGTGCTGCCGGATCTCGGGCGCCCACAGATACAGGGTGAGCACGTCGCCCTGTGGCGCGTCGGCGACGGCGTTCCACACGTCGGTCGCCGTCCGCACGCGCCGGCGGTTCACCTCGACGATGATCATGCCGCGCTCGACGCCGGCGTCGAATGCCGCACCCATCGGTTCCACCCGGCTCACCACCACGCCCTCGGCGCCGTCCGGCAGCCGCGCGGCCATCCGGCGGTCGATCTCACGCAGGCTGGCGCCCAGGCGGGCGTCGGGCTCGAGTGGCTCGCGCGGGGTGGACACCTTCAGCGGTTCGGCGCGCGTCGTGGCCGAGGGCCGCGTCGGACGCTCGGCCAGCTTCACCGGAATGGTACGCTCGAGCCCGTCGCGCAGCACGCGCAGGCGGGCCGAGGAGCCCGGCGCCCGCGAGGAAATCTCCTGGATCAGCGCATGATCGTCGGCGACGTCGGTGTCGTCGATCGCCAGGATCACGTCGTAGGGCCGCAGGCCCGCCACCTGACCCGGCGAATTCTCCGTCACGTCCTGCACGAGCGCCCCGCCCGCGTGCGGCAGCTTGAGCGCCTCGCGCAGGTCGGCGTCGACGTCCCGGAGCGCGACGCCGACATAGCCGCGCGAGACCCGCCCGTTCGCCCGAAGCTGCGCGAGGATGGCCGTGGCGCCGTTGATCGGGACGGCGAAGCCGATGTTGTTCGCCTTGGAGCTGATCGCGGCGTTGATGCCGATGACTTCGCCGCGCGAGTTGATCAGCGGACCGCCGCTGTTGCCGTAGTTGATGGCGGCGTCGGTCTGTATGTAGTCGTCCAGGCTGGCGTCGAAGATCTTCCGGCCCAGATAGCTCACCACGCCCACGGTGACGGTGTGCTCGTAGGTGAGGGGGTTGCCGATCGCGCAGACCCATTCGCCCATCCGCAGGGTGTCGGAATCGCCGAGCGGCGCCACCGGCAGGTCCGTCTGGCCGTCGATCTTGATGAGCGCGATGTCGGTGTCCGGGTCGGAGCCGATCACGTGCGCCCGGAACGTGCGGCCGTCGGACAGCTTCACCGTGATCCGCTCGGCGCGCTCGACGACGTGGTGATTCGTCAGGATGCTCCCGTCGGCGTCGATGATGAAGCCGCTGCCCGCGCCCAGTCGCGGCCGCTCGCGACGCGGCGGCGCCGGAGCAGGCAGGCCGTTCGGCAACGTCGGCGGCCGATCGTCGGACGGCGTCTCCTCGGCGGCGTCGGGGCTCCGCCAGGTCGCTTCGATGTTCACGACGGCCGGATTCACTCGCGATACGACGTCCGCGAAGTCGGGCAGCGCGGCCGAGCCCGGCGCCGGCCAGAAGTGCGGCACCGACGGCGGCGCCGCGCCGCGCGGCGCGACGACGACCGCGGAAGGGCTGGTGCCGACGCCCGCGAAAATCGCGCCCAGCAGGAACGCGACCACGGCGGTGAGCCCGAGCGTCACCAGGGTGAACCGGTGGCTGAATCCTTCGGCCATGGGCATCCTAAGTCTTCATTATAAGCGTACGGAATTCGGCCTCATCCATGACGCGAACACCAAGTTGACGCGCCTTCTCGAGTTTGCTCCCGGCGTCGCGGCCGGCCACCACGAAACTGGTCTTTCGGCTGACCGACCCGGCCACTCGCGCACCCTGGCGTGCGAGCGCCGCCGCGGCCTCCTCCCGCGTCAGCGTATCGAGCGTGCCGGTCAGGACGACCGTCTGGCCGGCCAGCGGGCCGGGCGCATCGCCCGGCTCGGGCGCCTGGCTCGCCATGTTCACGCCGGCCTCGGCCAGGCGCGCCACCAGCCGCCGGTTGGCCGGCTCGTCGGCAAAGGCGCGGACCGAGGCCGCCACGACGGGTCCGATCTCGTGGACGGCCTCGAGGGCCTCGGGCGGCGTGTCGAGCAGTCAATCCAGCGTGCGAAAGTGCCGCGCCAGCGTGGCCGCGGCCTTCTCGCCGATGTGCCGGATGCCGAGCGCGTAGATCAGCCGCGACAGGTCGTTCTCCTTGCTGCGCTCGATTTCGGCGACCAGCTTGGCGGCCGACTTCTCCCCCATGCGATCCAGCCCGGCCAGGCGCTCGGCGTCGAGTGAATAGATGTCGGCATAATCCCGCAGCAGACCCGCTTCGACCAGCTGCCGTACCCGCGACTCGCCCAGGCCCTCGATGTTCATCGCCGAGCGCGAAGCGAAGTGCTCGAGGCTGCGCTGCCGCTGGGCCGGACACGCCTCGTTCACGCAGCGCCATACGACCTCGTCCTCGTCGCGGTGCAGGCGGCTGCCGCACGCCGGGCAGGTCTCCGGCATCCGCCACGGCACGCTGCCGGGCGGATGCGGCAGGACCGGTTTCACCACCTTCGGAATCACGTCGCCGCCCTTTTCGATGAGCACACGATCGCCGTCGCGCAGATCCTTGCGGGCGACGTCCTCGGCGTTGTGCAGCGTCGCCATGGAAATGGTCGAGCCGGCCAGGAACACGGGCTCGAGCTCGGCGTACGGAGTGACGGCGCCCGTGCGCCCCACGTTCACGCGAATCTGCCTGAGTGTCGTCGTCGCCTGTTCCGCCGGGAACTTGAACGCCGTGGCCCAGCGCGGGAACTTCGCGGTGGCGCCAAGCGCATCGCGCAGTGCGAGGTCGTCGACCTTCACCACGACGCCGTCGGTGTCGAAGGGCAGCGCGTGGCGCTGCCCCGCGCACTCGCGGCAGAACGCCGCCACCGCCTCCACGCCTTCGCAGCGCCGCCAGTGCGGCTCGACCGGCAGGCCCCAGGCGCTCAACGCCGCGAGCGTGTGGGCGTGCGACGCTTCGAGCGGCGGGCGCCCCGGTCCGGACACGACCTGATAAGCCCACGCCCCGAGCCGGCGGCGCGCGACCAGCGCCGGGTCGAGATTCCGCATCGTGCCGGCCGCGGCATTGCGCGGATTGGCGAAGAGCGGTTCGCCGGCTTCCTCCCGCTCGTGATTCATGCGGGCAAACGAAGCGCGCGACAGGAAGACTTCGCCCCGAACCTCGATCCGTTCGTCGGGGCCGCCCGCCAGCGCGAGCGGGATCGCGCGGATGGCCCGCACGTTGGCGGTGACGTTCTCGCCCCGCACGCCGTCGCCGCGCGTCGCGCCGCGAACGAGCCGGCCGCCCTCGTAGGTGAGCGCGATGCTGAGGCCGTCGATCTTCAGCTCCGCGACGTAGGCGACGTCCTCGTCGCCGAGGCCGGCGGCGCGGCGGACCCGCTCGTCGAAGGCGCGGAGCTCCTCCTCGTCGTAGACGTTGTCGAGGCTGAGCATCGGCAGCACGTGTTCGACCGTATCGAAGCCCTCGACGGGCTGTCCCGCGACGCGCTGCGTCGGCGAATCCGGGACGACAAGCTCGGGATGCTCCCGCTCGATTCGCTCGAGCTCGTGGAGAAGCGCGTCGAACTCGGCGTCGGAGATTTCCGGATCGTTCAGGACGTAGTAGCGGTATTCGTGGTGGCGGATGGCGGTCCGCAGGTCGCGCGCGCGGTCTTCTGCGGAACGCGTCAACGGTCGCGCGAGAGCACGTAGTCCGGCAAGGCGAGCAGCGCCTCGCGCTCGGCGCTCGCCGGAAACGCGTAGAGCGGTTTCTTGGCTATCTCGGCGAACTCCGCCGCGCGCCGATACGCGTAGTCGATCGACGCGTGCGCACGCAGCGCCCGGAGCACTTCGTCCCACTGCTCCGCCGTGGCCGTACGCGAGGCGACGATGTCGCGGACGATGCCCGGGGCCAGCTCGCCGTCGGCGTGCCGCAGGAGATGAATGAGCGGCAGCGTCACTTTGCCTTCACGGAGATCGCTCGCAATCGGCTTGCCCACCGCCCGCCGATCGCCCGTGAAGTCGAGCAAGTCGTCGACGATCTGAAAGGCGACCCCGAGGTTGAAGCCGTACTCGCGCAGCGCGGCCTCGCCGTCACTGCCGATGTCGCCGAGCATCCCGCCGATCTGCGCGCAGCCGCCGAACAGATACGCGGTCTTCCGGCGGATGATGTCGAAATGCTCCTCTTCGGTGATATCCACGTCGCCGTTCTTCGTGAGCTGGAAGAGCTCGCCCTCGATCATGTGCAGAGTGACGTCGCAGAGCACGCGCACCAGCTCGAGCGTGTCGTGCGTGAGGGCCATGGCCATGGACTTGATGTAGAGGTAGTCGCCGAGCAGGACGGTGATGTCGTTCCCCCACCGCGAGTGCACCGTCATGCGTCCACGGCGCAGGTCGGAGTCGTCGATGATGTCGTCGTGAACGAGCGTGGCCGTGTGGATGAACTCGACGACGGCGGCGTACAGCACCGCCCGGTCCCCGGTGTATCCGCTCAGCCGCGCCGCCATCAGCAGGACCGCAGGACGGATGCGCTTGCCTCCGCTCGTCTGGATGTACTCGCCGATCTTGGGAATGAGCTCCACATGCGACTGCACGTGACGCCCGAACTCCCGATCGACGTTCTCGAGATCGGCTCGGATCGGCTCGAAGATCTGCGCGAGAGCGGGAGAGGACTTTTCCACGTTGGCCAGGATGCTGACGCGACAATCTGACCACAAGTCGCTCAGGGTGTCAACGCAGACCCCAGCGTAATTCGTAGCAGGTGAAGACTTTCCGAGAGGTCACCCGAACAGGGCATGGAAGTTCGCCGCCGTTCGGCGCGCCATCTCGCCCGCGTCCAGACCGTAAAGCGCGGCCAGCGCCTGCACGACCTCGCGGACCCGGGCCGGCTCGTTTCGCGTCCCGCGGTGGGGCACGGGTGTGAGGAAGGGACTGTCGGTTTCCGCCAGAAGGCGATCCACCGGAATGGCGCGCGCCGTCGTCCGCAACGCTTCTGCGCGCGGAAACGTCACGATGCCCGCCAGCGAGATATAGAACCCCAGAGCCAATCCAGCCTCGGCGAGCGCGGGCGTGCCGGTAAAACAATGCAGCACGCCCCGCACGTCGCCCTTCCCTTCTTCGCGCAGGATGGCGAGCGTGTCGTCTTCGGCCTCGCGCGTGTGAATGATCACGGGGAGCTGCCGTGCGAGCGCGAGCCGAATCTGGGCGCGGAAGACGGCCTGCTGGACGTCGCGCGGCGAGAAGTCGTAGTGGTAATCGAGCCCGATTTCGCCCACGGCGCACGCGCCTGGCGTGGCGTCGAGTTCGCTGCCGACCAGCCCGGGAAGCGCGGCCACCCGATCGCTGAACTCGTGTGCCTGATGGGGATGCACGCCAATGCCGAACCGCGCGTCGGGCCACAAACGGGCGACCCGGCGCGCCCGCTCGGCCTCCGGCCGGTCGCCCGCCGCGAGAATCACCAACGCGCGCTCGAGGCCCGCCTCGCGCGCCCGCCCGATGACGGCCTCGAGATCCGGCGCGAAGACTTCATCGGCCAGATGGCAATGGGAATCGATCATCACTTATCCGCGGTCTCGGGGCCCCACCCCCGAGCCCGCTCCGGACCTCGCGCTCAAGCGTAGACTCTCGCGCTCGGGACGCTCCCCGCCCGCTCCGGACCTCGCGCTCGAGCGTAGACTCTCACGCTCAGGACGCTCCCCGCCCGCTCCGGACTTCGCGCCCGGGCGTAGACTCTCGCGCTCAGGACGCTCCCCGCCCGCTCCGGACCTCGCGCTCGAGCGTAGACTCTCGCGCTCAGGACGCTCCCCGCCCGCTCCGGACTTCGCGCCCGGGCGTAGACTCTCGCGCTCAGGACGCTCCCCGCCCGCTCCGGACTTCGCGCCCGGGCGTAGACTCTCGCGCTCAGGACGCTCCCCGCCCGCTCCGGACTTCGCGCCCGGGCGTAGACTCGCGCTCAGGACGCTCCCCGCCCGCTCCGGACCTCGCGCTCGAGCGTAGACTCTCGCGCTCAGGACGCTCCCCGCCCGCTCCGGACTTCGCGCTCGAGCGTAGACTCTCGCGCTCGGGACGCTCCCCGCCCGCTCCGGACCTCGCGCTCGAGCGTAGACTCTCGCGCTCGGGCGTGTCACCGGACGCGGGTGCCTGGCGCCGGAGCCGCCTCGAACGTCACGATCTCTGGCTTGCCGCCCTCGGGACTGGCCGCGAGCACCATCCCGTTGGACTCGACGCCCATCAACTTGGCGGGCATCAGGTTGAAGACCACCGCTACGGTCTTCCCCACGAGCGCATCGGGCTCGTACGCCTCGGCCAGGCCGGCCACGATGGTGCGCTGCTCGGCGCCGACATCCACCGTGAGTTTCAGGAGCTTCTTCGACTTCGGCACCCGTTCAGCCGCCAGGACCTTCGCCACGCGCAGCTCGATGCGCATGAAATCGTCGATCGAAATTCTCTCGGGTGTCTGGGAGCCCTGGGTGCCGGGTGCTGCTGGTGCGGTGGGGCCGGGCGGCGTCGGAACGTCGGACACGAGTGTGTTCTCCTTGCGGGGCCACAGGGGTGGATCCTGGGTCAGGATGCGCACGCCGTCGGCGCGCCATGCGCCGTCGCGGTCGAGTGTCAGCGGACCGCCGGCCACGCCGACGCGCCGGAGGATCTCGCGACTGGAGTCGGGCATGATCGGGGACAGCCAGACCGCCGCCAGTCGGACGGCCTCGGCGGCGTCGAACAGCACGCTGTTCAGCTGAGCCGCGGCGCCGGGATCTTTGGCGAGAGTCCAGGGCGAGGTGGCCGCGATGAACTCGTTCGCGGCGTCGACGAGGCGAAAGGCCGTCGCCGCGGCCTCATGGATGGCAAAGGCATCCATGGCGCGCCGATACTCGCCCGCCAGGGTCCCGGCCAGCCTGGGCAGCCTGTCAGAGCCCGGGGCCGCCGGCTCCAGCCGGCCCTGACGATAGCGGCCTGCCATGGCCGACACCCGGCTGACAAGATTGCCGAGGTTGTTGGCGAGGTCGACGTTGTACCGCTCGTCGTACCGCTCCCAGGTGAAGTCGCCGTCGCCGCCGAACGCGATCTCCTTCGCGAGATAGAGGCGGAGCGGATCGGGGCCGAATCGTTCGGCCGCTTCGACGGGATCGATCGCCGTGCCGAGCGACTTGCTCATCCGTTGTCCGTTCACGGTCATGAAGCCGTGCCCGAACACCTGACGGGGAAGCGGGAGCTTCGCGCTCATCAGCATCGCTGGCCAGATCACCGTGTGGAAGCGGGTGATGTCCTTGCCGATCACGTGGAGGTCGGCCGGCCACCAGTGCGCGAACAGGGCCGGATCGTGTCCGAGGCCGACGGCCGACGCGTAGTTCACGAGGGCGTCGACCCAGACGTAGGCGACCGACCCGGTGTCGAACGGCAACGGAATGCCCCAGGCCTGCCCGGCGCGGCTGACCGAGATGTCTTCGAGGCCGCCCTCGATGAGCCGGAGAATCTCGTTCCGCCGCGCCTCGGGCTGAAGGAAGTCGGGGTGGGCGGTGAAGTGATTCAACAGCGGCCGCTGGTACTTCGACAGGCGGAAGAAATGGTTCTTCTCCTTGATCCACTGCGGGACGGTCAAATGGAGGGGACACTTCCCATCCACGAGGTCCTTTTCCTGCTTGAACGCTTCGCAGCCGACGCAGTACCAGCCTTCGTAGGCGCCCTCGTACACGTCGCCCGCGGCGTGCATCCGCTGGAGCATGTCGGTCACGCCGGCTGCGTGCCGCGGCGCGGTGGTGCGAATGAAGTCGTCGAACGACAGGTTCAGGCGTTCCCAGGTGCGGCGAAAGACCTGCTCCATCTGATCGCAGTACGCCAGCGGGTCGAGCCCTTCTTCCTGCGCGCGCCGGAAGACGTTCTGCGAGTGCTCGTCGTTGCCCATCACAAAATGGGTCTCGACGCCCGCGAGCCGCTTGTACCGCGCGATGACGTCGGCCGCGATCTTTTCGTAGGCCGTGCCGAGATGCGGGCGGCTGTTGACGAAGTCGATCGCGGTCGTGAGGTAGAAGCGGCTCATGACGCGCTCCGCCCGCCGCGGGCGCCGTACGCGTGAATGGCCAGCGCCTGCACGTCTTTCACCGAGCGGCCCGTCTCGGCCGCCAGGCGCGCGCAGTCGTCGAACTCGGGCGCCGCATTCACCACGCGCCCGTCGCGCCGGGCCACTTTGATGCGAACGGCGCCGGCCGCCGTGTCGACCGTCACCCACTCCCGCGCCAGACACTCGCGGGCGACCTCGCCGTAGCGGACGCCGATGGTCGTCGTTTCGCGGAAGATCACGTCGGTGAGCGCGACGCGCAGATCCGGCGGTCCCACCACGGTCAACAGCGTGCCCGGACGGTTCTTCTTCATCTGGACCGGCACGTAGAACACCTCGACCGCACCGGCGGCGTAGAGGTGGTCCATCGCCACGCCGAAGATCTGCGGATTCATGTCGTCGATCTCGCATTCGATCACGATCACCCGCTCGCTCGAGGTGTGGGCGGCGGCGCGGCCAACGAGCACCCGCAGCACGTTCGGCGTCCCGGGCACGTCGCGGTCGCCAGCGCCGTAGCCGGCCCGCTCGACGGTCATCGCCGGCACAGGGCCGAACGCCTCGGCATAGGCCGCCACGAGCAACGCGCCGGTGGGCGTGACCAGTTCCTGCTGCACGGATCCGCTGTAGACGGGCACGCCCTCGAGCAGCTTCACCGTCGCCGGCGCCGGCACCGGAAAGCGGCCGTGCGCCGTCTGCACCATGCCGCCGCCCACGTTCAGCGGCGAGGAGAGAATCCGATCGGCTCCCATCCATTCCAGGCCGAACACCGCGCCCACGATGTCGACAATGGAGTCGAGGGCGCCGACTTCGTGGAGATGCACCTGGTCGAGCGGCATCTGGTGCACGGCGGCTTCGGCCTCCCCAAGATGGCGGAACAGCGCCTTGGCCTTCTCGCGCCCGGTGCCGGAGAGCGCCGAGCGGTCGATGATCGCGGCGATCTCCTTGAGCGTCCGATGAGGGTGCGCGTGATGGTGATGATGATGGTGCTGGGCGAGTTCTGCAGGGGGGCGGGCGGATCCCGCAACGGGCGGGGTGGATTCTGCAGCGGGCAGCGTGGATGGCTCGTGCGGCTCGCGCACGATGAACTTGGTGGCCGAGACGCCCGCGCGCAGGACGCGGGCGGCGTCGATCGCGCACCCGTCCACGGCCAGGCTGCCCAGGGCCTCGCGGAGCGCCTCGAGCGGCAGGCCCGCGTCGAGGAGCGCCCCGAGCACCATGTCGCCGGAGATGCCTGAAAAACAATCGAAGTACAGGATTTTCGACACCGATGTCGCGCCTCGCGCTACAGGAGCCCGAGCTCCTTCAAGCTGCAGAATCGTACGTCGCCCAGAATCACGTGATCCACGACATCGATCCCCATCAGGGTTCCCGCCGCCGCCAGGCGCCGCGTCAGGTCGACGTCGTCGGGGCTGGGGCTCGGATCACCGGACGGATGGTTGTGGAACACCAGAATGGCCGCCGCGCCTCCCAGCGCCGCCTCCCGAAACACGTCCCGCGGCTCGACGATCGTCTGATTCAAGCCGCCGATCGCGAGCACGGCGGTCCTGAGGACCCGGTGCTTCGTGTCGAGAAGGACGACACCGAACTGCTCCACCGCCCGCGCGCCGAAGGACGGCATCAAGTACGCGGCCGCGTCGCGGGGCTGCAGCAGCTGGACGCGCGCCTGCGGAGCCCGCGCCAGCGTTCGCCGGCCCAGCTCGACCGCCGCCACGATCTGCGCGGCGCGGGCCGGACCGATGCCGGCCACGCGCGCCAGTTCGTCGCACGCCGACCGGACCAGACCATGCACGCCGCCGCGGGCCGCGAGGAGGTCGTTGGCCACCGCGAGCGCGTCGCGACCGTGGCAACCGCTGCCCACCACGATCGCCACGAGCTCGTTGTCGCCGAGCGCCGCCACACCGTGTCGGCGCAGCTTCTCGCGTGGCCGGTCGTCGGGCGACAGGTT
Source organism: uncultured Acidobacteriota bacterium (assembly GCA_963837345.1). GTDB lineage: Bacteria > Acidobacteriota > Vicinamibacteria > Vicinamibacterales > CAVVIG01 > CAWIMX01. The sequence goes on along the minus strand of CAWIMX010000001.1, from coordinate 3,779,920 downwards.
TCTCATCGTACTACAGCTGCAGCCGGATCCCGGCCCGCCGCGGCATGGGCGCCCGCGGCAGGCCGACGTATACTGACACGATGCCGTCGGGCCGTCTGACATTCGCCGTGCTCGCGATGGTGATGCTCGCTGCCACCGCGTGCGGCCGGCCGCCCGAGAAGGAGATCGAGCAGGCGCGGACGGCGATCGAAACGGCCAGGGCCGAGGGCGCCGAACGGTACGCCGCCGACGAACTGGCCGCAGCGCGCGACGCGCTCGATCGCGCGTCGGATGCCGTGGCCGCGCGCGACTACCAGCTCGCCCTCAACCACGCCCTCGACAGTCGTGAACGCGCGCAGACCGCGGCCCGCCAGGCGGAGGAGCTCGAAGCGGCCGCGCGCACCGACGCCGAGCGCGCGATTCAATCAGCGACCGATGCGCTCGCGAGCGCCCAAACCGCGATAGCCGAAGCCGGCCGCGCCCACGTCGCGGGGGCCCGAATCGCACCGGCCCGTCAGGCGGCCGACGATCTCGACGAGGCCCTGCAAAAAGCGCACGCAGCCGCCGAGCACCGCGACTGGCCGGCCGCGTCTGCCGCGCTCGAGCCCGCCACCACGCGTCTCTCTGCGGCGATCGCGGTGCTGACGGACGCGGCGGCCCCCCCGCCCACGCGCCGACGCCGCTAGTTGCCCGTCAAGGAATTCACCGTTCACCGACGCGGAGCGCGTCGTTTCTGACCTCAGGCCGGCGGCCGCACCCAGTCGCCGTGGAACACCACCTCGGCCCATCCGGTGAGGAACACGCCGGCGTCGGTCCATTCCACCCGCTGAGTGCCGCCGGGCGCGGTGACGTCGGCGATCCGCGCCGCCCCGGCAAAGGCGACGGCGGCGGCATGCGCGGCGCACGTGCCGGTGCCCGACGACGAGGTCTGACCGGCGCCTCGCTCCCAGATCAGGATGCGGAGCCGATCGGGCGCCTCGACCGATGCGAACTCCACGTTGGTGCCGTCGGGAAACATCGGATGTCGCTCGAGCGCGGCACCCAACGCACGAAGCCGCGCTTCGTCCGGCAGCGGGCCCAGCACGACGCACTGCGGGTTGCCGACGTTCAGCACGACGGCTCGCAGGCGCTCACCGGCGGCGTCGATGTCCACCTGGCGCACGCCCGCGGGCTCGCCCATGGCCGTCCGGAACGTCTGACGCGACCCGACGCGTTCGAGCCGCTCGAGACGCTTGGGCCCGGCGTCGGTGTGCACGACGACGGCAGCCTGCTCGCGGGGTTCGTCCGCCAGGAGCAGCGCGCCCAGGGCGCGAACGCCGTTGCCGGAGACTTCCGCCGGGCTGCCGTCGGCATTCGTCAAACGCATGCGCGCGCCATCGGGGGTCGGCGCGTAGACGATCAGTCCGTCGGCGCCAATGCCGGTGTGGCGATCGCAGAGCTCGCGCGCGAGCGCGCCGCGGGGACGGCTGCCGGCCTGGTCGTCGGCGACATAGAGGAAGTCGTTGCCGTAGGCGTGGGCCTTGGAGAAGCGCATGGTCACTTTCGGCAGAAGGCGAGCAGGTGCCAGCCAAAGCGGCGGACCAGCGGCCGAGGAAGCGCATTGAACGTTCCCACGAAGAGCCGGTTGTACAGCGCGCCTTTCCACCCGCCGTGCAGCCGGGACACGACGGGAAAGCGCTCCGGCACGATGCGGATGTCGCGGAAGCCCACGAGCAGCTGTCGGAACTCGGCGATGCTGAAGGTCCGCAGCACCGGAGCGTCTGCGTGCTCGAGCCCCACCTTCATCACCGCCGACAGCGCGTTCAGCCAGGACATGCGGTTGTACACCTGGAAAATCGCCTCACCGCCCGGCTTGAGCACGCGGCGGCACTCGGCCACGAGCGCCCGAGCGTTGGCCGTGTACTGCACGACTCCGTGCGCGTAGACGAGATCGAAGCTCCCGTCCGCGAACGGCAGATGCTCGCCGTCCGCGACCCGCAGATCGGCGCTGAGGTGCTGCTGCGAAAGGTTCGCGCGCGCCAGGTCGATCGCCGACGGCGCCACGTCCACGCCGCTCACCACGGCGCCACCACGCGCGAAGCGCGCCAGATCGACGCCGGCGCCACACCCGACCTCGAGAACCGTGCGGCCTCGGCAGTCGTCAAACGGAACCAGCCGGGGCAGGTGGTGGAGCTTCTCGAAATGGTACTGATCGAGATCGTCGAAGAAGCCGCGCGATCCCACCGGATGCCGCGTGATCTCGAGATCGTGGATATGGTGCGTCCCAGTACGCGCGCACCTCGTCGATCGTCGCCACGCACCAAACTATACCGCGGGTTGCGGGCCGGCCGGCGGCGGCCGCTGCGGCCGGGTGCGATAGTATTCGAGCGTTCATGCAGCGCGAGCCCGATCGGCTGACGGCGTCGCCCTTCGACATTCTCGTCGTCGGCGGCGGCATCTACGGCCTCGCGATCGCCTACGATGCCGCGCAGCGAGGCGCGTCGGTCGCGCTCATCGAGCGCGACGACTTCGGCGCCGGATCGTCGTTCAATCATCTGCGCACCATTCACGGCGGCCTGCGCTACCTCCAGTCGCTCGACATGGCGCGCGCGAGGGCGTCGGTGCGCGAGCGGCGGACGCTGGCCCGCATCGCGCCCGCACGCCGTTCAGCCGCTCACCTTCGTGCTCCCCCTTCGCCGCTCGCTCATGCGCGGACGCCTCGCCATGCGGACCGGATTCGCGCTCGATCGGATCGTCGCCTTCGATCGCAATCGGGGCGTCCCGTCGATGCGGCGCCTCGCGCGAGGTCGCGTCATCTCGCGCGCACACGCGATCGACCGCTTTCCCGGGCTGTTTCGCGGGGGGCTCACCGGCGCGGCCGTGTGGGACGACTATGTCACGACCGAGGCCGATCGGCTCACCTTCAGCTTCGCGCAGGCCGCGGCCCGCCAGGGCGCCGTGCTCGCCAATTACGTGGAAGCCGTGGAACTGGTGCGCGAGCATCGCCGGGTCGGCGGCGTGGAGGCCGTCGATCGCTTGCCGGGATCGAGACTGGCCATCGCAGCGCGCTACACGATCCTGGCAGCCGGCGCCGGGCATCGCCCCGCTCGTGGCCCCGCTCGGTGTCGCCGCCAATACGCCGCTCCTGCGGGCGATGAACCTGGTCACGCGCCGGGAAGCCGGCGACGAGGCGGTTGGCGGCCGCGGCCGTTCGGGCCGGAATCTGTTTCTCGTTCCATGGAAGCGGCGGGCGCTCTTCGGCACGTGGGAGTCGGGCGTTCCCGTGCCGCCGACCGGAGGCGCCGTCGACGGCGCCGAAATCGACGCCTTCATCGCGACGATCAACGAGGCATTTCCCGGGGCTGGACCTGTCGCGCGCCGACGTCACGCTGGTGCACCAGGGTCTGGTGCCGGCCGTGGAGACCCGCGGCGGAGGCGTCGCGCTGCGGGGCCGCGAGGAGATCGTCGGATCACGCCACCCGCGGTGTCGATGGACTCCTGAGTGTGGCCGGCACGAAATACACGACGGCGCGCGGCGTCGCCGAACGCGTTGTCGACCGGGCGTTCCGAGCTCTCGGACGGCCGCGCGTGCCCTGCCGGACGGCGGATGTGCCGCTGCCCGGCGGCGGTCTGCGCGACGTGGCGCTCGCCGTCGCCGACCTGCGGCGCGAACACGACGCCGAGGTGCCGAGCGAGACCATCCCGCACCTGCTCGCGGCCTACGGCACGGCCGCCGCCGAGGTCCTCGCGATCGCCGACGGTCGGCCCGAGTGGCGCGTTCGACTCGCGGAAGATTCGCCGGTCATCGGCGCACAGCTCGTCCGAGCGGTTCGGGACGAGATGGCCATGACGCTGGCCGACGCGGTGATCCGGCGGACCCCGCTCGGCGCGCTCGGCGATCCGGGGGACGCCGCCCTGGCCACTGCGGGCGCCATCGTCGCGGCCGAGATCGGCTGGAGCGAGGATCGGAGGCGGCGCGAGATCGAGGGGGTGCGGGCGTTCTATGGCAGCGTGAAGGCGTTGAACACGTAGGTCGCGCCGACCGTGACGCCGATCGTCGGATCGATCGACGTCAGTCCGAAGGCGATGGCGGCGTCGGCCCGCACCGGCCCGCGGGTGTAGCGTCCCCCGAGCCGAAACACGCCCCGCGTCTCGGTGCCGGGCGGCGGCTCGCCCGATCGCGTGGACACGCGGCCGTTCAGCTCGCCCACGACTTCGGCGGCGTTCGTGAGGGCCCGGGCAAACGACACGCCGTATTCGAGCACGTCATTCTGATCGCTGCCGTCGACTGGATTCCCGAGAATCCCCAGGCCGATATTGCCGACGAGGCGTACCGACTCGACCGTCTTCGCGCCGAGCAGCGTCGCCATGAAATCGGTGGTGTCCAGGCCCAGCCCGCTCTCGTTCGAGGCGTTCGGCAGCCGGGTGGCGAAGCGGATGCCGATGGACGGTCGGGTGAGCGTTTCGGACACGAGGCGAATTTTCGTGGCGACGACGAGATCCTCGACGTCGTGCGTGGTGTCGCCGTCGAACGTCAGAACGCTCGAAAGCGGCGCCTCCGACCGGCTGGTCACCGACAAGGAATCGTACAGCCCGCCGTCGAACTGCAGTTCGGCGATCGCGCTGATACCGATGCTCAACCCGAGCGTGGGCAATCGCCGCAGGTTGCCGGTCAGCCCGGACGCCGGATATTCGACGTCGTGCGCATAATCGATCCCGCCCTCGACCAGCACGCGGCCCGCGCCGATGGGTTCGGGATCCTCGGTGAGGAGCGGACGCTGTTGCGCACCGGCGGCGGCGGCGGCCAGCGATATCGCCAACCCAAGCAGGCCAATCCTGGAGCCACGCGTCATGCGGTCGCCGCCTGAACGCGCGCCCGCAGATCGGCCGGCGGGTTGAGCCGCGTGTCGAGCAGATGCCGGGGCGCGACATTGGAGAGGGCCTTCAACATCGACTGCCTAACCCCAGGGTGCTCGACCTCGAGATCCATGATCAGGCGCTTCGCGCGCTGGCGCTGCAGGCTGAGGTCGCCGCAGGCCGGGCAGCAGCAGCCGATGATGGGCAGCTCGCGCTCTTTCGCGTACTGCCTGGCCTCTTCCTCTCCCACGTACACGAGCGGCCGAATCACCACGTGCTCGCCATCGTCGGACACGAGTTTGGCGGGCATCGCCTTGAGCGCGCCCGCAAAGAAGAGATTCAACAGCAGCGTCTCGATGAAGTCGTCGGCGTGATGGCCCAGAGCGATCTTCGTCGCGCCGACGGCCTTGGCGACCCGGTACAGGACGCCGCGCCGCAGCCGGGCGCAGAGGGAACACGGCGTCGCGCTCGGATCCAGCAGGTCGTCGATCGTCTCGCCGATCGCCGTGTGCTCGATGCGACATTCCCAGCCGCGTTCGGCACAGGTCCGGGCGATGACGTCGTGCTTGAATGCCTTGTAGCCGGAGTCCACATTGACGGCGATCAGCGAGAAGGTCACCGGGGCGCGCTGCCGCAGGACGTCGAGCAGCTGGAGCAGAGCCCAGCTGTCCTTCCCGCCCGACAGGCCGACCATGATGCGGTCGCCGTTCTCGATCATGCAGAAGTCGGTGATCGCCTTCGTGGATTTCCTGGCAAGCCGCGCTTCCAGATCCGAGCGATAGCCCATGACGCTGATTCTAGACGATCACGAGGCGGTCGATCGTGTCGGGCCACGTCAGCGACGCGGCCACGCTCCGGGCCGACTGCCCCAGCCGCTCGGCAAACCGGCGATCGTCGGTGAGCCTCGCCAGCGCGATGGCGATCGACGAAGGAGATGGATCGCAGATGAGGCCGGTGCCGCCGTCGCGAATGAGCTCGGCCGGGCCGCCGCTGTCGGTGCACGTCACCGCGGCCTTCGAGGATGCGAACGCTTCCACCGTGATGAAGCCGTAGTCTTCCTCGAGCGGCGGGAAGCAGACCGCACGGCAGCGCGCGTAGTTCGCGATGAGCGTCTCATCGTCCACGCGGCCGAGGAACGTGACTCTCGGCGCCACATTGAGCTCGGCCGCCAGACGTTCGAGCGCCGCGCGCTCCGGGCCTTCGCCCGCGATGACCGCGCGGACCTGTCGCGCTACCGGAAGGGCGATTGCCCGCAGGATGAGGTCGATCCGCTTGTGCGGCGTCAATCGCGACACGGCGAAGATGAAATCGCCGTAGTCGTCGCAGCGGTACGGACGCTGTGGCGGAGGCGGCAGCAGAACGTCGGCGTGCACGCCGAGTTCCGCCTCGAGCCGGTGCTGAATCGTGAGGGACTGGGCCACGACGCGTGTCACGTTCTGGTGCAGGAGCCACCGGTCGGCCCCACGCTGGATCGCCCGCTTGACGCGCTCCTTCAGGCGCGCTTTCGCGGAGAGCCCCGCCGAGAAGCGGGGCCAGAGATCGTGGTACTCGCGCATCGTGTGGTTGAGCCAGCACACGTGCGCCCGATGGCGGACCGCGTAGCTCGGAAAGCGCAGACTGATCACCTGATCGACGTCGCGGACATCGACGAGATGTGCGGCGACATACGCCGACAGCTGGTGGCCAAACGTACATTCTGGCGTGATGACGAGCCGCGCCGTGTGGCCCGCCGCCTCGGCCGCGGCGACGAGCGCCCGCGCGATCACGAGGTGGCCGCCTTCCACGCCCTGAGGGCTGGAGGTGACGATGGCCAGCGCTGCCATCGTCAGGGGGTGCGCACGGTGACGACCCGGGCCGGAACGCCGACGGCGACCGCTCCGTCAGGAATGCTCTCGCGCACGACCGCGCCCGCGCCGACGACCGCGCCGGCGCCCAGTGTCACGCCATCGAGCACCGTGGCGCCCGCGCCAATCCAGGCGCCGCGGCCCACCGTGATGCCCGCCGAGCGCCGCGACTGCTCCACGACGGGCACCGCGGGGTCAGAGAACTCGTGGTCGCCGCCCACGAGGTACGTATAGGCCGCCAGGAGCGCCTTGTTGCCGACCGCCACGCGGCTGGCGGAGAACACCTCGCAGTTGAACCCGATGTTGGCCCCCTCGCCGATCTCGATGTCGCCGTTCTTGCAGGACAGGATGGACTGGCGCCCGATGAACACGCCCGAGCCGATACGGATGCCCTGGTTCGACGTCCCCTTCGCGTCGAGGAGGCAGCTGTCGTCCACCACGACGTTGTCAGCGATGTGAATCTTGTGCGGATGTCGCAGCACGACGTGCTGGCCGAAGACCACGTTGCGGCCGCACGACCCGAGCAGCGCCGGGTACAGCCACTTGCGCAGCACCAGACCGAGGGCGCCAGCGCGCGACTGGGCCACCGAGACGATCAGTTCGTACTTGAGGAGCGCCGCCAGCCCCGGCCGCCCCACGATGAGATCGGCGTATTTCGTCCTGTTCGACCGGCCCGGGGCGAACAGCTGATCCTGAGCGCGGCCGATGGGATCGGTCACCTAGAGCCACCCTTGCAGGCGGTACCACTCGAGCGTGCGGCTGAGACCCTCGGCCAGACCGACCGCCGGCGCATAGCCGATCTCCTGCCGCGCCCGTGTGATGTCGAACGCCCGACTCTTCGTGAAAAACTCCACTCGCCGCCGGAACAACGGCGGCTCAATGCCGAACGGCGCGCAGACGGCCTCGCAGGCCGCGCCGGCCAGCCAGACCGGCCAGACCGGCAGGTGCAGGCCCGAGGCTTTCGTACCGGCGAGGCGCGCAATCAGCCCCACGAGCTCGTTGAGCGTCGTGACTTCTCCGCCGGCCAGGATGTAGGTCCGGTTCGCGGCGGCCGGCGCCTCGCCTGCCAGACGAAAGCCCTCGACGAGATCGTCGATGTAGGTCAGATGGTAATAGATCTGGCCGGTGCCCAGCAGCGGACGACGGCGCACGACGTTGCGAAAGAGCTTCAGCAGCCGTCGGTCGCCAGGGCCGTAGATGCCCGTCGGGCGAACGACGGTCAGTGGCAGTGCCAGGCGCCTGGAGGCCGCCAGCGCTCCTCGTTCCCCGTCGAGCTTCGTCCGCTGGTACAGGTCCCCTGGCCTGAGCGGCGCGTCTTCGTTGGCCGGCGGATGCTCAATGTCGCCATGCACCCCGACCGTGCTGCAGTGCACCACGCGCCCAACGCCCGCGGCGGCCGCTTCTTCCACGATCCAGCCCGGCGCCTCGGCGTTGACCGCGCGGTACGTGGCGGCCGGGAGGCCGGCCTCGCGGTACACGGCCGCGATATTGAAGACGATGTCCATGCCGGCGACGGCGGCGCCGACCGCCCGGCGATCGGTGATGTCGCCGACGACCAGCTCCACGCCGAACGGTGAGAGGGCTGCCCCGCGTCGGGGGTCCCGAACGAGAGCCCGCACCCGGTAGCCGGGGCGGCCGACGAGGGCCCGGACCAGATGGCCCCCGGTGAATCCGGTCGCCCCGGTGACTAGAACTCGCACCGTTCGGCGACGATCGTGATGGGGGATCCCAGGAGCGCGAGCAGCCCCGCCCGATCGAGCAGGCCTTCCAGGCCGACGGTGAACCCGGGCGATCCGATGGCTTTGTGGAGCGCGATCGGCAGGACGAACTGGCGGTGGACCGACTGGACGCGAAAACCGGAGGCGGCGAGCGCCGCCTCGACGGTCCGAGGGCGGAACACGCGATACGGTTCGGTGCGCAGGCCCACTCCATGAGCGGCCCGCCGCGCCAGCGACTCGAGGGCCGCCACACTTCGCGCCGAAGGAAAGTCGACGACCACGAGGCGCCTCGACACACGGCACAGCTCCTGGAGCGAAGCCCGCCAGCGGGGGGTGTGCATGATCACGCGCAGGCAGACCGCCAGGTCGAACGCGCGGTCGGGGGCGTCGAGGGCATGCGCATCGCCCGACCGGAACGTGACGTCGAGCGCCTGGGCCGCGGCCCGGGCGCGCGCGACAGCGAGCATTTCGTCGGAGGCGTCGATCCCTGTGACGCGGGCGCCCCGCGCTGCCAGCAGCAGCGCCGCGCGCCCCGTACCCGTTCCCACGTCGAGCACCGACGGACACTCCAGCTGCGACACGGCGTCGCCGAGCAGGCGCGCCTGAGCCGCCGCCACGAGCTCGCCGATCGGCCCGCCGAATCGGCGCGCGTCGAACGTCCGCGCCGTCGTTCGGTCGGCATACACGGTGTAGCTGTAGTGATCGCGCTCGCGCCGCTCGGTCACGCCACGTCCTCGACCGGCGACCGGCGTCCCGGCCTCCGCAGTGCCTCGTAGGCGGACCGCGTCCGTTCGAGGTAGGCCTGATAGCTGTATTTCGCCTCGGCGAGCGCCCTCGCGCGTTCGCCGATCTGGCGGGCGCGTCCGGGATCGGCAATCCCCGCGAGAATCCCATCGGCGAATTCGCGCGCCGTGACGCCGGTCAGAATCGCCGTGCTGTCGTCGAGGACCTGCGTATGCGTGAGCAGTCGCGTGGCCACGATCGGCCGGCCGCTGCGCAGGTACTGATAGATCTTGAGGGGCGTGTTCGTGCCCCGCGACCGTGGCGACACGAGCACGTCGGCCGCGAGAAGGTACGCGGGAATCTCGGAGGCGGGACGCTCGCCGGCAAACACGACGTGGCCCTCGAGGCCGCTCGCCCGAGCATCGGCCGCGGCCCTCGCCACCTGATCGGCCTTCCCGCCCGCCAGCAGCAGCCGCGCCTCAGGCCGGGCCGCGATCACGAGCGCCATGGCCCGAAAGAGGAGGTCCAGACCTTGATAGGCCTCGAAGGTTCCGGTGTACAGCACGACAGGTGTGTCGGCCCGGAAGCCGGACCGGCCGCGGACGGCGAGCGCCTGCTCGCTGTCGGCCGGATCGTCGGCCGACCCGGGCGCATTCTCGATGACGAAGCTCATGGCCCCCGGTTCGATCGCCCGGACGGTGTCCTGCAGCGCCGGGCAGATCACCACCACCACCTGCGACCGCCGGATCATCAGGCGCTCGAGCAGAGCGAAGAACCGGCGGACGATCGGCGATCGCGAGAACGCGAAGTTCGACAGCTGCTGCGGCAGGCTCGAGTGCATGTCGTACAGATGGGGCACCCCGAGCAGCCGCGCCACTACGACGCCGATGGCGCCAGCCTCCTCGTGCGAGTGCACGACGTCGTACCGCACGGCGGCGGCCTGTCGGCACGCCGTGACCGCGAGCAGCACGTCGAGCGGAATCTTGGCGAGCGACGGACCGATCCGGACGCCGTGCACGAACGGCGGGCGCGGCGCGCGAATGATGCGCAGCCCCGGCATCGACACGTCGCGTCCGAACGGATAGGTCACCAGGTCGACTTCATGCCCGAGATCGATGAGAGCCCGTATGCGATGGAACTCGCTGAACGGCGTGCCCCGCGGCTCGAAGAACGGCTCGGGCGCGATCATCAGAATGCGCACGTCGCGCAATTCTCGCATGAAACCGTAGTAGAGTGACGCGTCTCTGATGATGTCTCCCGCGCCGACTGCCGCCGAGCGCGCCGTCGAAGCCATTCACTGGATGCTCGTCGCGCGCGCGCCCAATCCGACCGAGCTTCGCGACGCCGTCAAGGACGACCGCGCGCGCCTCCTTCAGCGGCTGCTCTCGTCGCCCGAGTTTCTCGCGTTGCGGGCCCAGTGGCAAACCGCGTCCGTGGATCCACCGCACGACTCGCCGCGCGAACGCGCGCTCCGCGCCTGCGATTCCGACGAAGGGTTCGTCGATCAGGCGTACGCGTGCGTGCTCGGCCGCCCCGCCGATCCCGCCGGCCGGCGGCACTACACCGCCGCCCTCGCCGCCGGCGACACCCGCGAGCACGTGATTCGCGCGCTCGCGCTGTCCGACGAATTCGAGCGGCGGCTAGCAGCGCTCCTGCCGGAGCCGAGCGTCGTGCCCGTCGACACGCAGCTGTGCGAACTGGCGAACCCGGCCAAGTGGGACAACGCGGAATGGCTCGACATCCTCCGCAGCCTGGGGCTGTCGGACGACAAGCGCGCGATGCATCGAAAGCCTTATGAATTCACGCAGCTCATCTACGGGTGCCGCACACTCGGCGTGCTGACACCCGAGACGCGGGTGCTCAGCGTGGGGGCGGGCCACGAACAGGTGCTCTACTGGCTCGCCAACCAGGTCCGGCTCGTGATGGCGACCGACCTCTACGCGGGCGTCTGGCAGAACATCCAGGGTCGCGAAGGAGATCCCGCGGTCATCTGGCGCCCCGAAGACTATGCGCCCTTCGCCTACCGGCGCGATCGGCTCGTGTTTCTGCCGATGGACGGCCGGCAGCTTGCGTTCCCGGACGCCACGTTCGACGTCGCCTATTCGCTGTCCTCGATCGAGCACTTCGGCATCATGGCGGGCGCCGCCGCGACGATGGCGGAGATGGCCCGTGTGCTGAAGCCGGGCGGCGTGCTCGCGCTCGCGACCGAATACGTGCTCTCGGGTCCGCCTCACGACGAGACCTTTCAACCCGACGAGTTCGCGGCGCTGATCGCGGTGCCTGGACTCGAGCTCGTGCAGCCATTCGACAACCGCGTGTACGACAGGTACGCCTATCGCGCCGTCGATCTCTATCGGAATCCGTATCAGGCGCCGCACATGGTGGTGCGCTTCAACGACACCGTCTTCACGACTGCATTCGTCTTCCTGCGAAAAGCTCTCTGACCCGCGCGCGATCGGAGGCTTCGACCGTCGATGGTATGCTGGCGACCAGCCGATGCTGCGCGTGCCCAGGGGAACGCCGTTCGAGGAACGAGGCGGACGCCTTCGCGGCGTGCTCGACCTGGCGGCCGGTCACTACCCTCCCTTCCTGTTCGGACTCCCGCTCGGCCGCCTGCTGCCGGTGTTTCACTTCCACGAGGAAACCGCCGCGACGCTCGAACCCGCGTTCCAGTATCTCGTCGACAACGGTTATCGAACCGTCGTGTCCGACGATCTGGCGCGGCTCGTGCGGGAGGGTCGCCATCCGGGTCCCCGGACGGTCATGCTCGCGTTCGACGATGCGTGGGCGAGCCTCTGGCTGGTGGTGGCTCCGCTGCTCGACAAGTACAATCTGCGCGCCGTGAGCTACGCGATCCCGTGGCGGATCTCGGACGCATCCGGCCTTCGCGCCCGCTGCCCCGACGGGGACGAGGCCGCTCGCGCCGATCGTGCGGCGAACCCGTTCGTCACGTGGCCGGAACTTCGAGCCCTGTCGAGCTCCGGCCGCGTCGACGTCCAGTCGCACACCTGGACGCATTCGATGATCTTCGCCGGCGACCGCCCGGTCGGCATGGTCGAGACGACCTTCGCGGACGAGGATCCGCTGGCCCGGCCTCGCAGCGAGGGCGCGGGGGCTCCGGCCTTTCTCGATCCCGCGCGATACGGATCGCCCTTGTTCCTTCGTCGATCCAGAATGTCCAACGGTCGCCGCTTCTTCCCGGATCCTGACGCCTCCCGCGAAGTGGAGATCCGCGCGCGCGAAGCCCGCGGCCAGGGCCACGGGCTTCCCGAGGACTGGGCGCGCGCGAACGTTCCGTCGCCATTTCCAGGGCGCTGGGAAACCGACGCCGATCGGCACGCCGCGCTCGACGACGAGCTGGCGAGAGGCCGTGACGAACTGTCGGGCCGGCTCGGCACCCCGGTCCGTCACGTCTGCCTGCCCTGGGGCGTCACCAGCGCAGAGACGCGGGCGGCGCTCGAACGTCTCGGTTTCCAGACCGCGTTCGCCAATCGTCTTCGTGGCCGACTGGCCGTGGCGGCGGGCGACGATCCGTTCTTCCTGAAGCGGCTGCACGGCCGTCACATCTTCGCACTCCCCGGTCGCGGACGCCGCGTGCTGGTGACGCTGGGATGAGCACCGAGGCCGGGCGATGACGCCCACCGAGCCGGCCGCGTCGGGCCGGCCCATGGCCCGGAGCCTGGCGCTCTCGACGATCGCCGCTGCCAGCGCCGGGCTGCTCTTCCTTCTGCAGGTGCTCGCCGGCTCGTTCCTGAGCCTCGACGGCTTCGGGGCGTTCGGCCTGGCGCTGCGCTTCGCGATGATCGGCGAAGCGCTCATGGACATCGGCATCCATCAGATCACGATTCGCGCGATTGCCCGCGACCGGCGCGATGCCCCCGCGCTGCTGCACAATTCCCTGGCGCTCAAGGCATTCTCCGGCGTCGCCATGCTCGTCGTCATGGGCAGCGTGGCGATGTACCTCCGGCCGGAAGCCGACGTGCGGGCGGCGTGCGTGCTGATGCTGGTGTCGGCCATCCTTCGTTCGTACCTCCTGACGGCTCGCGGCGTCTTTCTCGGGCTCGAACGATTCGGGCACGACTGTCTGGTGATGGTGATCGATCGCGTGCTGCTGCTGGGAGTCGGCGCGGCGGCGCTGTGGCTGGGATTCGGCCTCGTCGGACTCGCGCTCGCGTTCGTGGTCTCGCGCGTGGCGACCGTCGCGGTGGCTCTCTGGCTGGCGCGACGCCTGGTCGGCCGCCTGAAGCTCGAATTCAACGTCGCGGTGTGGCGCGATCTGCAGCAACGCGGTCTGCCGGTCGGCGTGTTCCTGATCGTGCTCAACCTCTATTCCTACATCGACACCGTCATGCTGGGGAAGATGACGACGCTGCAGGAAACCGGCTTGTATACGGCGGCATTCACGCTGTACGAAGGGCTGAGCTACGTGCCCTCGATCCTGTCGTCGGTGCTGACACCGCGCCTGTCGAGGCTCTGGGCCGTGGACGCGGCCGCGTACAGGCGGCTGGCGGCGCGCAGCATTCTGGCGGCGCTCGCGCTGGGACTCATCCTGGCGGCACCCGTGTGGACGTTCGCGGCGCCGCTGCTCCGCATCTTCGACATCCTGAAATCCGGCGGCGGGACGAGCTACACAGCAGCGGCGACGGCCCTGCGCCTGCTCGTCTCAGGACTGGTCTTCATCTTCGTCACCTGGATGCTGCAGACCGTCGCGCTCTCGTCGTTCCGAGAGCGCCTGCTGGTGCAGGTAACCACGACCGGCGCGCTGGCGAACGTCGCGTTGAATCTGGCCCTGATTCCCCGCTATGGCCGTAACGGCGCCGCCCTGGCGACGCTCATCGGCGAGGGTCTCACCGTGGGCCTTCTCTTCGTGGGCCTGCGGGGAGTGCTGCGGTCGGAGTCGGGCGCGCGCCCCCGGCGGGCCGGCTAGAACCGATAGCCAGCGCCCACCACGAACCGTCCCAGGTTCACCTGGTCCGGCGAGCCGCCCATGTTCAGCAGTCGGGCGCCGACGTCCGCGTACCATTGGCCGGATCCGATCAACACCCCGATGCCCCCGCCGACGGCTCCGGCATTCGACGAGCCCGACAGGTCCTTGCCGAGGGCGACACCATAATCGCCGACCGAGTCGCTGATGTCGTTGCCCCCGAGGGTGAAGGTCGCGCTCGGACTGGTGTGTGCGACGCCCCCTGTGAAGACTCCGTAGGGCCGGACATGCGCGACCAGTCCGAACACCCAGCGCACTCCCCCGCCCGCATAGAACAGCCGAACGTCCACGCTGGCCGAGGCCGCCTGCCCCTGCGACGCGGCCAGATAGTCGGCGAACGCGCCGACGCCGCTGCGCTGGTGCTGATTCGCCGCGTTTCCGACCCACACGCCTTCCGCCACGAGGTCAAGCCCGTGCCACCAGCGCCGCTCGACTTCGACGCCCAGGACTCCGCTCGCCTTCTCGACGACGGCGGCACCGGTGTTGACGCTGACGTTCCACACGTACACCGACGGATCCGCGGATCCCGACGTCTGCGCGGCTACCGGCGCGGCGGCTCCAATCGCGACCAGTGCGAGGACTGACGACCACAGCTGTTTCATCCATAGCCTCCGGCAGATATGAAAAGCCGCGCGTGGCAACGTGCCGACGCGCGGCGCAGGCAGACCATGCTACCAGAAATCAGCTCACGCGCTGACTTCCTTTTCGTCGATCGACGCACACGTCGCTCAGAAGGCTGGACTGAATCGCAGCTGGACGCCCAGGTTGCGGTAGTCGGCAGACGCGCCATCCACCATGTGCGGCACGAATCCGGCGCTCGACCGAGCCGACAGCAGGTATGCATAGTCGGCGAAATGCGGCACGCCCGATGCGGGCACGTTGAAGGTCTGTGGCACGCCCGGTTGAAGTCGCACGGACACGGCTCCGGCGCCCGCCGACAGGGTGAGCACGGTCGGAATCGGCGAATGCGCCTCGACCACGAGGTGATCGATCCGCCGTTCCGTCCGCACGATGACGTCGGCGCGTCCCTCGCCGGACACCCACATGCCTTCCGGCTCCGGCGGCCAGGCGTGATGATCCAGAAAATAGAGAATCACCCGCCGTTCATCGTCGGGTCCGTAGGCAACGTAGCCGCGGGACGGATCGAGGCGGATCGGGAGATCGTTGGCCATCGACAGTTCGACGGGGAGCAGTCGCGCGGGTCCCGACTCCATGACCTCGTACGGGTACTTCGCCGCTGCGAAGGGGCTGGCGAGCACCTTGGCGGTGAAGAGGGCCCCGCCCACCCAGGCGACCAGGCCGGTGCGGATCCGCGTGCCCGGCGGCACGAGAAACAGGAAAAGCGGATACACACTCGAGTAGTACCCGATTCCCGAGTGGCCCTCCCCCTCCGCTCCAGCTCCACGGCAAGAGCACCAGCAGCACCGCCGCGGAGACGACGATGGCGCCGAACGTGAGCGCACGCCATGCGTCTCGGCGCGCCGGCCCGACCAGCCAGGCGAGAGTGGCGACGATGGCCGGAAAGAAGTACGGCAGCAGGCCGAAGTGCCGGCCGAGGAGAAAATATTCGGTGTTCTGGGTGAAGCGGGCGACGGTCTCGCGCGGTGACAACGGCTCAAGCAGGTTCGAGGCATCGGTGGCCATGCCTCCACCCCGCGCGCCAAACGTGGTGCCGCTGGCATCGAACGGAAAATTCGCGTAGAAGGTTTTGCGATCGCCGCCCTGGTAGTTGAACTCGCCGGTGGCCGCCGCAGTGAACGCGAGGAGCAGGGCCGTCGTCGCGACGGCGGTCGCTCCCACGACAATGCCACGACGCCACCGTCGACGAATCCACGGAAGGAGCACCAGCGGCGCGACCAGGAGCGCGATCGGCGCGGGCTTGGAATACGTCCCGATTCCGAGCAGCCCGGCGGCCACCAGATCCGTCCAGCCCGCGTCGAGTCGCGACCCGGGGGCCGCCTCCTTGTACAGCCAGAGGAAATACGCCACCAGCACGAGCGTGAGATTCAGGATCTCCGGCATCAGGAAGACGCCCCACACCGGCAGCGACGATGCGGCGAAGAAGGCCGTGGCGAACGTGACCGCGCTGGCGGGAGCCATCTGCGCGGCCAGGAACCGGTACGCGCACGTCGCCGCCACGGCGATGAGCAGGACGTTCAGAAGGAGCAGCCCATTCAACCCGAACAGGCGGACGAAGGGCGCGGCGACAACCGGATACAGCAACGCCTTTGCGAAGTAGAGATGGTCGCCGCGGCTCCGCTTGAGAAAAATGCCCTCCGGGCCGGTGTGATACAAGCGTTCGAAACGGTCGAGATCCTGCCGCTCGTACCGGAAGTCGAAGTCGTACGCGGCACTCAGCGCCGCCGTCACATAGACGGATTCATCGGCTTTCACCCCATGAGTGGCTCTGGGGACGTCGACCGACAAGGCGAGCGTGGCCGCGATCGCGAGCAACACGAGGCCGACGATGGTGGGGCCGCGATGGCGTCCCGTCACCGGAGCTGCACCCGCGTCTGGCAGCCGAGCAGGCGCTGGTCGTCGCTCGCCGGGTCTTCCTCAGACGGACGAAAGGCGGTCGACGATTGCACGGTGAACGCGACGAGCGCCTGTCCCGGGGGAATCGGCAGCGCGACGTCCTGAGTCGCTCCGTGCGCGACCGCGACCGAGCGGGTTTCGCCGGCCATCGTCAGCGTGACCGTGCTGTCGCGCGGGCCGGTAAACAGGGTCAGGAGCAGTTCCGACGCGCCGGCGGGCGATACGAGAACTGTCGTTCGCTCGGTGTCCCGCGTCCAGAAGACACCGCCCTCCGGATACGCGTGGTCGTCGGCATAGAGCAGGCTGGCGCCCGGGCGGTTCTCCACGGATTCAACCGCGCGGACGCGCAGGTCGGACCGCTCGCTGGCGGGCACGAGACGCACAGGCGCGATGTCGATCCGCATCACCGCGGCCGCGGCGGACGGTTCCGTCACGTGGATGGCCACTCCGTCGACGGCGACCGGCAGATCGAAGGGCACGACCGTCGGGTTTCCGAGAGCGCCCGAGATCTCGCCGAACACCGCGTGCGGAGACGACGAGACGACGACCGTGCCTTCCCGTCCGCGCGCGCCGCTGAACCAGACGCGCGCCTCGTATTCTCCTTCCGGCAGGTCGAAAGGACCGGCGGTCGCGCCGGAATCCGGCGAGTCGCCGTCGTGCCGGACGGCAACCGCAACGGTGCTCATGGCGAGCAACTGGCGGACGTCCGGGCGTGTCAGCTTCGACAAGCTGTAGGGTCGCAGGCGACCGGGATCGAATCGCCACATGACGTCGACGGCGCCGCGCTCGGCCGTCTCATGCCGGGCTTCGAGGGGCTGTGGCGCGACGAGGCCTGCCGCGACGAGCGAGACGAGCGCTCCGCACGCGGCCAGCCACAGGGTGGGCAGCCGGCGGGCGCGCGCCAGCACGAGCAGCGCCGTCAGACCGAGTCCGGCGGCCGCGAGCCACGGCACGAGATGCAGAAGCGGCGTGCGCCAGTCGAACTCGGTGAACGTCGGCATTGAGAACGCCAGCGGCGAGCCCGCCTCGACGAGCTCGAGCAGGCGCGCGCGCCCGTGGGGATCGCTGAAGATCAGGAAACGGTCGGGCCAGAGGGTGCCGGCGGCCGCCACGCTCAGGCTCAGCGCGAGCCAGGTACCGAGAAGCGCGCGTGACCAGGCCCCGGAGGCGGCGGCCACGGCCACCGCCACCATGGGCGCCAGACATGGCAGAAGCGGCACGAGGTAGCGCGCTGGCGCGCTGTTGCCGCCCCACCACATGTACAGCTCCGTCGCGCCGCCGACGAAGACCACTACCATCACCACCAGCGTCGCGCCCAGGCGTCTCAGATCGCGGCGACGCAGCATGATCCAGCCTCCCGCGATCGCGAACAGATAGACGGGGCTGTAGAACAGCAGGCCGAACTTCTGGTCGAAGAGCAGGCCCAGGATGCTGCGCGGGATATTCGCCGGTACGATGAACTCGGTGGCATACGAACCGTACGGCGCGCTGGGGTTCAGTTCTCCGTACGTGACGTAGAAGAATCCGAACCACAGCGCGAGCGACGCCGCAATCGGCGCGGAGAAAGCCGCGGCCGTTCGCGCGCGCCCCCACAGCCGAAGGACGAGCGCCACCCCGAAGACGCCGAGGAAGACCGAGAACTTCGTGTGCAGCCACGGCAAGACGGCCAGTGCCAGGCCGCGTCCCGCCCACCCCAGGTCGGAGCACTCCTCGACCGGCCGCCAGAGCCAGAGCACGGCCCAGGCCACCAGCACCGCGCCGGGAATCTCGGGAAAAATGAGCCAGCTGTACGGCACGAACGGCACGGTCAGGCACACGGCCAGCCAGGTCAGAAATGCGGCCCGCCGCCCGGCGAGCGCGTCCGCCAGATCGAACACCGCCAGGGCCGCCAGCGCGCCCAGGAAGCACATGAACGCCACCGCGCCGTAGTAGCCCGCCACGGCGTACACCGGCAGGAGCAGCACCGGGAGCCCGGGAGCGTGCACGGAGTAGATCTCGCCGTCGACGCCGCGCCGGAGATAGTCCGGCTTGAGGTCGCCCGCAAAGAAGCGGTCGTATTCGTGGCGCCGATGGTTGTTCTCGATCCGCAAGTCGCCGTCCGCCAGCAGACTCTGGCTGATGATCAGGTAATGCGGCTCATCGCCTCCCGGGCCGATGAGCGCAGCCGAGTGGAGACCGAGGCCGAGGTACAGCGCGAGGCTGATCCCGAAAATGGACCGCCGCCCCGGGAGTCGGCGTTCCTGCTCGAGCGCCCTTGAGATCGCCCGATCGAGCCGCAGCGCGGCCGAGACCGCGAGGGCGAGCACGAGCCACCGCAGCGGCCCCGCGAACACCAGCAGCAGCGGCAGCCGATCCGGCAGCCAGGGCAGGAAGGGCACCGCCCACAGCCACAGGATGGCGAAGGGCGCCACTCGATCGGACAGCGCCGGCACGCGCGCCCCACCCCGTCCCAGCAGCGCGAACGCAGCAGCCAACCCGCCGGCCGTCAGCCACATGAGACGGGCCCGGGACGCGAAGAGAGCGATCCGCGAAGGCCCGGCGTCTGGCCAGGCCACGATGTGCACGGATGCCGGGACGAGCCAGACCGCCACGGCGAGGGCTTCGAAGGCGACGACGACCTTCGCCGCCTGACGCCAGGAGAGCCGGTTGCCTTTCGTCATTCCGGTTTGCGCAGGACCGCCATGTAGTGGGCCGAATACACGCGCGCCGCCGACGCTTCGAGCAGCCGTTCAACCGGCGCGAACAGACGAACCATGGCGGCCGGGAGGAACTCCGGGAGGAAAGTGAAATAACGGATGTCGACCACCGGGGCGTCAGTGTACATCGGGAGCCGGTCGGGCAGAAGCCAGCGTTCGACGCCCTCGTCGATGCAGTTCAACGACGGAAACACGTAGCCCATGTAGAACCGAAACAGCACGTTCTTGGTGTTGATCTCGTGGAGAACGAGCAGACCGCCCGGACGGAGCACGCGAAGGAGCTCGCGAAACGCGCGGCGCTGATCCTCGACCGCGGCCAGGTGGTGGAGGACGTTGATGGTGTAGACGAAATCGAAGGCACGGTCGTCGGTCGGGATGTCGAGCACCGAGCCGGTGGTAACCAGTTCGGGACGACCCAGCTTCTCGACCGCGATCGCGACCTGTCCGGCTGATTCGTCGATGCCGGTCACGTCGAAGCCGAGGCGCCGCATCTCGGCGACGTAAGCGCCTTGCCCGCAGCCGACATCGAGCCCCCGGCATCCCGGCCCGGCGCGCTCGATCACGGCCTGCATGAGCCGCGTCTTGCGGGCGAGCAGCGCGAGCCGGCGGGCTTCCGGAATCTGCACGTCGTACGCAGTCGCGATGTCGTCGAAGTGCGTCTCACTGGCCACGAGCGCGGCGCGGCGATGGATCACCACGAAGGCGAGCCCGAGCGCCGTCGAGACGCCGACCGTTGCCAGGCGCGTCGCAAAGACGATCAGGGCGGCGGGACCGGACGCAAACCCTGCCGCCGCGAGCGTCTCGAGCAGACGGCTGCCCGCCACGAGCACGCCACCCGGCGCCAGCACCAGGCCCGCGGCCGCGGTCGACGCCGCGTAGGCCTCGATGGCGCGCCCGATGCCGAACGCGCCGGGCCAGCCGCCGGCGAGCCACCAGAAGCCGACGCCCGGCAGGATCCAGGCCGCCACGCTCGCGCCGAACGCGACGAGCCAGGTGCGAGGGCGCGTCAGCCGTTCGACCTGGGGACGCGTCTCCTCTCCCGCGGCAAACCGTCCGATCGACGTGGCGACGCCGACGGCGACGGCCAGACAGGCGATGCGCACCGGGCGGGCGAGCAGGGCGGCGACGATCCCCAGCGCCACCACGCCCGTCACCGGCGAACCACCGAGCGGCATGCTCAGGGTTCCGACGATCGCCGCCAGCGCCGCCAGATCCAGGAGGCGCCCCCACAGGTTGACCACCACGGTCGTCGCCACAGGAACCCGCCCGCGGGCGCGGAGGATCCACGCGCGGATCGCGATCTCGCCGGCGAGAAGCGGCGTGAGCAGCAGACTGAACCCGCCCAGATAGCCGATGTAGGCATCGCGGATCGGAATCCGCGCTTCGGTCCGCCGCAGCAGGAACACCCATCGCAGGCTCCGCAGTTCGAGGCTGGCGATGGTCAGCGCAGACGCGCCGATCAACCGGGGCCAGAAGGTCGGCGGGATCTCGCCCGACCACCCGGCGGCTCCGGCGAGAATGACGAGGGTCCCGGCGATCCCGACCAGCAGAACCGTGGCCGACGACGCAAGCACGAGGAGCCACGCCACCGCGCGCGGAGGCCTCCGCGGCGCCGCGACGGGCTTCGTCACGTCCAGCACTCGGCTAGGCCCGCGGGTACGCCGGCTCCGAGTCGGGCTCCGACTGCACGATCTCCCGGATCACGTAGATCGGCTTGTTCTGGGACTCGTGATACGTCCGGGCCTGCACCTCGGCGAGCAGACCGAGCGTGACGAGTTGAATTCCCGTGATGAGCAGCAGTCCGCCGAAGAACAGCATCGGCCGGTTGCCGATCGACTGCTGCCCGGTGAGACGGACGTAGGCCAGATAGGCGGTGATGAGCGTGCCGAGCGCGCCCATGCCGAACCCCAGCAGGCCGAAGATCTGCAGCGGTCGAGTCGAGTAGCTCAACATGAACTTGACCGTGAGCAGATCGAGAATCACGCGCACGGTGCGTGAAATCCCGTATTTCGACGTCCCGTGCCGCCGCGGTCGGTGATTCACGACGACCTCGGCGATGCGCACGCCCTGCTCGCTCGCGATCGCCGGCAGGAAGCGATGCATCTCGCCGTAGAGCTTGAGTGGCTTCACCACTTCGGCGCGGAAGGCTTTGAGCGAGCACCCGTAGTCGTGGAGCTTCACGCCGGTCGCCGACGAGATCAGGCGGTTGGCGATCATCGACGGCACGCGCCGCGACAGGAACGGGTCCTTTCGGTCCCGGCGCCACCCGCAGACAATGTCATAGCCTCCCTCCTCGAGCATCTGGACCAGCGAGGGAATGTCGCGCGGGTCATTCTGCAGGTCGGCGTCGGAGGTGACGATGTAGCGGCCGCGTGCGTGGGCGAAACCGGCGGAGAACGCCGCCGTCTGGCCGAAGTTCCGGCGGAATCGGATCACCCGGAGCCTCGGGTCGCGCGTCTGCAGCGACCGCAGGATGCCAAACGAATCGTCGCGGCTGCCATCGTCCACCATGAGAAGTTCGTAGGAGCGGCCCCAGGCGGCAAGGGTGTCGGTGAGCTCGCGGTGAAGCGCGACGAGCGAGTCCTGCTCGTTCAGCACCGGGATGACGACGCTCAGCTCGGGCGGCATGCTCAGGGGATTCTATCGGGCTTTGCGCTCCCGCGCTTTGGTCCAGACCACGTAGAGGACGAGCCCGCCGAGCAGCAGGCCGGCCAGCCAGAGCGATGCGGTCCGGCCGTTTTCCTCGAGGAATGTCGCCGCCCGATCCCCGTACCGGACGGCCAGCAGGCCCTCGGCGAAATACCGGACGCCGCGGCCGAGCGCGATCGCGGCGACGAACCGCGTCTGGCTGATCTCGGCGACGCCGGCCAGCAGGACGAAGACCTTGAACGGCGCCGGCGGGGGAAGCACGGCCGGAATGAGCACCGCCATGAGCCCGTGCCGCTGAAAGACCTGCGACGCGCGGGCGAGGCCGACCGACGCGAATCGCGATCGCAGCAGCGCCTCGCCGCCCTTACGACCCAGATGGTACATCACGAGGCAACCGGCCATCGAGCCGAGCGTGGCGCTGCCGGCGTACAGCACGAGACGCGTCTTGTGCTGGGTGACCATCCACAGGATCGCCAGGTCGGCGAGCTCGGGCAGCGACAAGAACGAGGAATCCAGGAACGTGAGGAGGAACAGGCCCGGGGCCCCGAGCGCGAGCGCCATCGCCTGCACTCGCGCAGCGAGTCTACTCATACAATGAACAGGTGATTATACGTCCGCGGCGAGCGACGCTTCCGATCGCCGTCGCGTGCGGCGCTGCTCTTTTCGGCGCCGGCGTCGCGCTCCACTACGCGCGCGCGGGCCTCACCCTCAGCCACTACGACTCGCGGGGTCATCTCGTCGTGGCGCGACGCATCTTCGACAGCCTCACGCCCGGCTGGAGGCAGATTGGCGCGATCTGGCTGCCGCTGCCCCACCTGCTGAACGCGATTCCGGTGCAGGTGGACGCGTGGTATCGAAGCGGCGCGTCCGCCGTCGTGATCTCGATCGCGGCGTTTGCCATCGCGTGCGGTGCGCTCGCCTCGCTCGTCGTGACGCTCACCGGGTCGCGCGGCGCGGCGCTGGCGGCCGTGGCCGCCTTCGCGCTGAACCCGAACGTGCTGTACCTGCAGGCGACGCCGATGACCGAACCGCTGCTGCTCGGCCTGCTGCTGCTCGGATGCGCGGGGCTGGCGCGATCGCTCCGGGCCGTCGCTCCTCCAGGCGCGGGCGGTCGCGGCCCGACCGCGACGAGCATCGGGGCCGTCTTTGCGCTCGCCTGCCTGACGCGATACGAAGCCTGGCCTGTCGCGGCCACGGCCGTAGCCGTCGCGTGCTGGACACGATGGCGGCGCGGCGAGCCGCTGTCTGCCGCGGTGCGTCAGGTTCGTCCGATCGCTCTTCTCCCGGCCGCGGCGATCGTGGGCTTCATGATCTTCAGCAAGGTCGTCGTCGGGGCGTGGTTCGTGTCGAGCGGCTTCTTTGTGGCCGAGAACCGCGCCCTCGACCGCCCGGTGCTGTCCGCGGAAGAGATTTTCTGGGGCATTCAGGCCCTGAGCGGCTGGCTGGTTTTCGGAGCGGCCGCGCTGGGTGCGGCCGTGGCCCTCGTGCGGGGGCTGGTCGTCCGAAGCCGTGGAGTCGAGCTGATGATCCTGGCGCTGATCGCCGCGGAGGCTGTCGCGTGGGCCGCATTCTACGAAGGGCACCCGTACAGGATTCGCTACATGGTGCCGCTCATCGCAGCCCAGGCCGTCGGCGTTGGATTCACGGCGGCTCTAGCACCGCGAGGCTGGGTCCGTGCGGCCGTGGTCGCGGCGCTCGTGGCACTGGCCGTCTACGATCTCCACCCGATCGACCCCCGCGCGCCGATGGTGCTCGAAGCGCAGTGGGATCGTCCGAACAGCCTGGCCCGGCGCGCGGTGACCCGCTGCCTGGAGCGCAACCGCGATGGCGAAACGATTCTGGCGAGCATGGGATCGCTCGGTCACTACATGCAGGAGACGTCGCTCGCCGGGTTCGCGATCCGTGATTTCCTGCACGAGGGCAACGGGCGGCTCTGGCCGGCGGCGCTGGACGATCCCCGCGACTACGTCGGCTGGATCCTGATCGAGGAGCGCGCCGAAGGGGGCGACATGCTGGCCGAACGAGCGCGCGGGAACCCGCGATTTCTCGCCGGGTTCTCGCGCGTGTGCGAGGGCGGAGGCGTGGCCCTGTATCGCCGTCAGAACCGGACGTTGAACACCAGCAGATAGGACATGCCGCCGAGATTGATCTTGGGCGCCGCGAACGGCAGATCCGTCGGGAGCGTGCCCTCGGCCGACTGGTAGCGGATCTCGCCGCCCAGATCCGATTGTCCGATTGGGACCGTCACGCCGCCCAGAATCACCGGTCCGACGTCCCCGCCGGTCGCGACGTAGCTGTCGCGGAACACCGTGTTGTCGAAATCCACGAAGCTGCCCGTCTCGCTGTAGCGCCAGGCGAATACGCCGATTCCGGCGCCGATGTAGGGCCGCACGGCCGCGCCGCGGCCGAGCGGCAGGAAGCGGAATGTCGCCGTGAACGGCACGAGGCGAAGCTTCAGATCCTGCGTGATGTCGGAACCATCGTCGTTGACGAGATCGCGATAGAACGTGTGCGACGTCCGCTGGTAGTAGCCGAGGCCGAACCCCGCGTCCAGGAAGTCGTTCACCGGGATGAGCCATTCGGCGCCCAGCGTCGGACCGTTGAAGTCGCCGAGATCGTACGAGAAATCGTCTCGGTTCGCGAGGAAGTCCCCATTGGCGAACAGCACATCGTCGGTGCCACGCGCATCTGCGCTGCGAGGCACGAAGCCGCCGACGTAGAAGTTCACGGACTGCTGCGCCGATGCGACCGGCGTCGCGACGACGCCCAGGACGAGGGCCGTCGCCGCGAGCGAGGCCCCGAATCGACCGAATGAGGACATGGCCCCTCCTTTGAGACTGCGTCTGACGTGTCTGTCTAGCAGAAGGAGTGCCAGTCCCGGACCCCGATTCCCGGCAGTATCCGGGGTCGGATCGGTCCAGTGTCTCTAGGCGGTAACAGCGCTGTCCGCTGAAGGATTCAGCCGATTCCCGGCCGGGGGCCCCGGATCACCGCCAGCATCGCCTCATGAAGCCGACCGTTGCTGGCGAGGACGTCGCGCCCGTAGGCGGAAAATGCCGACCCGTCGAGGTTCGTCACGCGTCCGCCGGCTTCCGCGACGACGAGGGCCCCGCCCGCGATATCCCAGGGCTTGAGGTCGCGCTCCCAGAAGCCGTCCATCCGTCCCGCCGCCACCCAGCAGAGGTCGATGGCCGCCGAGCCGAGGCGCCGCACGGCGCGAGCCCGGCCCACGAAGCCGGCGAACAGCCCGACGATCTCGTCCAGCCGATCGTGCACGTCGTAGGGAAACCCCGTGACGAGCAGCGCGTCGACGAGGGCGTCGGCCGACGACACGCGCAACCGGCGCCCGTTGAGGAAGGCGCCGACGCCGCGTTCCGCCGTGAACAGCTCCCGGCGGTTGGGATCGTAGATGGCCGCAAGCTCGGCCATGCCGTCGACTTCGAGCGCCAGCGACGCGCAGAAGATCGGCACGCCGTGGGCGAAGTTCGTCGTGCCATCGATGGGATCGAAAATCCAGCAGGGGCCCGACGGCGCGGCGCGTCCCGCCGCCCAGCTCTTCGCCGAGTACCGGCGTGCCCGGGGAAGCGGTCCGCGATGAGGTCGCGGAACATGCGCTCGATCGCCACGTCCACCTCGGTGACGAGATCGATCGTGCCCTTCTTGTCGATACGGAAGTCGCCGCCGAACCGGGCGATCTGCATGTCGCCGGCGCGCACCACGGCCTCGACGGCCGTCGCCAGCCATTCGGCGTCGACGGGCACCTAGCGTCCGGCCGATCCGCCGTTGTCGACGTCGGCCGCCTGGACGCGTTTCGTCATCCGGATTTCCATCCCGCCCTCCGCCGCGCGCTCGAGGTGCATGTCATCCATGAAGTTGCGGATGAGAAAGATGCCACGGCCGCTCGCCTTGAGCAGGTTCTCCGGCGCGAGCGGATCGGCAAGCCCGTCGGGATCGAAGCCCTCGCCCTGGTCGCGCACGGAGATGTGCAGTTCGGGAACGCCGGCCGTCCGGGTGTCGAACTCGACGAACACGAGCTTGCCGCTGTCGCCGCGGTTGCCATGTTTGATGGCATTGATGACCGACTCGCGGACCGCCACGCCCACCCAGTGCACCGAGTCGTCGTCGAGGCCGATGCTGCGAGCCAGATGGTCGCTGACCGCCTGAACGAAGTCGAGCATCTCGAACGTGCTGGAGAATTCCAGCCGGACTTTCGGCGCGGTGGCCGTCATGAGGCGACTGAATACCACCCCATCTCCACCGCGATGTCAAGCCGCCGGGGGGCGCGTGGAAATACCGTAAGATCACGGGCATGTCCCAGCTCACGGTGGCGAGGGTCCGTCCGGCGCGTCTCGTCCGCGGACGCCTCTCCGTTCCGGGCGACAAGTCGATCTCGCACCGCTACGCGCTGCTGGGCGCGCTGGCCGACGGCGCCACGACGATCCGCGGCTACTCGCCCGGCGCCGACTGTCGATCCACTCTCTCCTGCCTCGCGCGGCTCGGCGTCCCGATCGACGAGCGCGACGGGGTCCTCATCCTCTCCGGCCGCGGGATCGGCGGCCTTCGCGCGGCCGACGCGGCCCTCGACTGCGGCAACTCGGGCACGACGATGCGGCTGATGGTGGGTGTGCTGGCGGGCCACGAGTTCGCGAGCCGGCTGGTGGGCGATGCCTCGTTGTCGACGCGACCCATGCGGCGCGTGATCGAGCCGATTACCAGAATGGGCGGCCGGATCGAGGCGACCGACGGCCACGCGCCTCTCGTCGTGCACGGCCGTCACGGCCTGCAGGGCATCACCCATGAGGCGCTCGTGCCCAGCGCGCAGGTCAAGAGCGCGATCCTTCTCGCGGGGCTCCATGCCACCGGCCAGACGGTGGTGGTCGAGGCTGCGGCGACGCGCGACCATACCGAGCGCGCGCTCGAGGCCTTCGGCGTCGCCGTCGAGCGCGACGGCCGGCGCATCTCGGTGCGCGGCGGATCGCGGCTCCAGGCGTGCGACGTGTCGGTTCCGGGCGATTTCTCCTCGGCCGCCTTCTGGCTGGTCGCCGCCGCGGCGCTGCCGGGATCGCGGGTCGAGGTGTTCGACGTCGGGCTGAACCGCACGCGCATCGGGCTCCTCGACGTCCTCCGCCGGTTCGGCGCGCGGGTCACCGTCGAGGCGACCGAGACCGTCGGCGGCGAACCGCGCGGCGCCGTCATCGTCGAGGGCGACCGGCGGCGCGCGATCGAGGTGACGCCCGAAGAAGTGCCCGGCCTCATCGACGAGCTTCCAGCCGTCGCCGCTCTCGCGGCGCACGGCGGCCGGGTGGAAGGTACGCGGGGCGGCCGAGCTGCGCGTGAAAGAGAGCGATCGGATCGCGACGCTCGTCGAGGGCTTCCGCGCTTTGGGCGTCGCCGCGGACGAGCGGCCCGATGGCTTCGTCGTGGCCGGCCCTTCTGGCGGGGCGGCGTGCGGCGGACGGGCCCACGCGCGCGGCGATCACCGGATGGCCATGGCCTTCGCGATCGCCGCGCTCGGCGCGCGGGAGCCGTCTACGATCGACGGCGCGGACGCCGTCGCGATTTCCTACCCTGGCTTTTTCGAGACTCTCGACCGGCTGCAGTCGTGACGGCCGACAAGGTGTACCTCGTCGGTTTCATGGGCGCCGGAAAGACCAGTGTGGCGCGGGCCCTCGCCCGCCGTCTGGACTGGCGCATCGTCGATGTCGACGCCCTCATCGAAGCCCGCGAACACCGCAAGGTCGCCGAGATCTTCTCCACCAAAGGCGAGCCCTACTTCCGGGCCCTGGAACGAACGGTCCTTCTCGACCACCTCCCCGAGCGGCACGTCGTCGTCGCGACCGGCGGCGGGACGTTCGTGGATGCCGCCAATCGCGAGGCCATCAACCGCGACGGCCTGTCGGTGTGGCTGGACGTGCCGCTCAAAACCCTCGTGGAGCGCGTGCCGCCCGACGGGCGCCGGCCCCTCGCGCAGGACCGCCCGGCGTTCGAGCGCCTGTACCAGGTGCGGAGGGAAGCCTACCGGCACGCCCGCCTTCACATCCAGGCCGGGCGCCGCAGCGTGCACGACATCGTCGACGAAATCGTCGAGAGACTCAGGCAGGAGTGATGCGCGATCTGGTGCTGTCCGATATTCACGGCAATCTCGACGCGCTCGACGCCTGCCTCGCCGACGCCACGGCGCGCGGATTCGACCGCACGTTGATCCTCGGCGATATCGTGGGCTACGGCGCGGAGCCGGGCGGCGTCATCGCGCGGGTGAAGGCGTTGGCCCCCGAGGCGATCGTGCGGGGCAACCACGACAAGGTGGCGTGCGGTCTCGACTCGGCCGACGGCTTCAACTCCGTGGCGCGGGCGGCGGTGGCCTGGACCCGCGAGCACCTGGGCGACGCCGATCGCGCGTGGCTGGCCGCGCTGCCGCGGGGCCCCGTGGCGGTCGACGATCTCATCGAGATCTGCCATGGCGCACCCTTCGACGAGGACGCCTACATCTTCGACGAGCTCGACGCCCACCGCGCCCTGCGGACCGCCTCACGGCCACTGTGCCTCTTCGGCCACACGCATCAGGCGGTCGCGTTCGTGCTGGCCGGAGAGTCGCTCTCGGCGTCACTCCCCGAAGGCTCCGACAGCCTGCTCACGCTGGAGCCGGACGCGCGCTATCTCGTGAATCCCGGCGCCGTGGGCCAGCCGCGAGACGGCGACGCCCGGGCCGCGTACGCCATCGTGGACGGCAAGGCCCGGACGTTGACGCTGTATCGTGTGGGGTACGACGTGCAGGGCGCCCAGCGGAAGATTCTCGGGGCGGGCCTGCCGGACGTGCTCGCCTCGCGCCTGTCGGCTGGACGCTAGTCGCGAGTCTTGCGATTCGCGCGGTCTTCACGCCGCCGCAGCTCGACGGCATAGGCGTCACGGGCCGCGCGCGATCCCAGAATCCACCCGATGACGATGCCGATGAGCAGCACGCTCGGGATGAAGATGAAGTGCCCGGCGGTCATCCCACGCGGCTCCGCGACGTCTTGTGCTGCAGTTCGTGCAGCTCCTTTTCGACGCGCCCCAGCCGGCGCCAGAGCGTCCAGACATAGAACAGCACGGCGATCCAGACAATGCCGTAGGCGATGAACACGAACGGCGCCGCCGGGATCTGTTCCGAGCGCGGCACGTCGCGCAGCGGCACGAACTGATTCTGGGGCTCCTGGGCGATGAGCGGCGAGGCGAGCCACCACAGCGACAGCAGCGAGGCGCCGCACGCGGCGAGCCGCCGGCGGAAGGTCATCACGCGTCCTCCTCGGCCAGATACAGCTGATCCACCAGCGTTCGCTGGCGCTCGAGATGAATGCGGGCCGTCATGAGCAGGGAGTACAACAGAAACATCGCCACGACGCAGAACCAGAACGTCCCGCGCATGCCCGGGCCGAGCGTGGGCACCACGCTCGTCTGCGGGTGCATGGTCCGCCAGATGTTCACCGAGACATAGATGAACGGGACGTTCGCCGTGCCGAACACGGCCAGACCCGCCGCCAGCTTGTCGGATCCGGGACCGCCGAAGCGCCGGACGATCACGTAGCCGACGGCGATGATCCAGCCGACGAGCGACATCGTGAGGCGCACGTCGGAGTTCCACCACACGCCCCACGCCTTCCGCGCCCAGAGCGGCCCGGTGGTCAGCAAAATGGCGCCGAAGAGCACGGTGAGCTCGCCGGCGGCGACGGCGACGCGATCGGCCGCGGGATCCTTCTTCCAGAGGTACCACACGCTGGCCGCGCCGCAGATCAGGGCCGAGGTGAGCATGACCATGCCGGACGGCGCGTGGAAGTAGAAGATCTTCTGCACCAGCAGCATCGTCGACTCGTAGGGCGCGGCGTCGATCATGAAGGGCGCGGAGAAGAACATCCCGGCGGCCACGATCGTGAGGGGCAGGAAGAGCTTTCGCATGGCAGCGCTATTCGGTCATGAGCGGCTCGAACACCCAGAGCGCGAGCGTCATGAACACTACATCGTAGCAGACGAGCACGGCAATCCACATCAGGGCCAGCGGCTCGGCCGGCGGCGTGGCCATGACCGCCAGCGTGCCGTTCACGCCCGCGATGAGCGCCGGAATCGTGATGGGAAACAGCAGAATCGGGAGCAGCACATCGCGCGATCGCACCCGCGCGAGCATCGCGGCGAAGAGCGTGCCGACGGTCGCGAATCCGATCGCGCCGAACACGAGCAGGGCGCTCAGGAACAGCGGCCGGGCGAACAGCCGGCGCTCCTGAAAGAAAAACCACACGAGCATCACCAGCAGCAGCTCGACGGCCAGCAGCAGCAGGACGATGCCGAACAGCTTCCCGGCGAACACCGCGGCGCGCGAGGCCGGCGCCAGCAGCAGGCCGCGCAGCGTCTCGCTCTGGCGCTCCCGCTCGAACGTGCGCCCGAGGGCGAGCGTGCCCGCGAAGGCCAGGGTGATCCATAGAATCCCCGGCGCGACGCCCTCGATCGGACGGCCCTCGCGGACGAAGGCGAACATGAAGACCACGACGGCCGACAGCGCGAAGAAGAGCGTCGTGATCACCAGCTCCCAGCTGCGCGCTTCGATCGCGAGGTCCTTCTTCAGCACCAGCCACGCCACGCGCAGGAACATTCAGGCGCTCCCCACGACCGACCGGTACCGGGCGCGCAGGCCCGGCGCTGCGGGCTCGTCGCCCACGATCCGCCCGTTGCGCACCAGCACCACCCGCGAGACGAGGCCGTCGGCGAGGTCGAGGTCGTGCGTCGCCACGACGACGAGCGCCCCGAGGCGCGCCAGGCCGCGGATGCGATCGTCGACGACTCGCACCGCCGTGTCGTCCAGGCCCGTGAACGGCTCGTCGAGCAGCACGAGCCGCGGTCGGTGCAGCAGGGCGCGCTCGAGCGCCAGCCGCTGACGCATGCCGCGCGAGAACCCGCTCACCACGTCGTCGCCGCGATCGGCCAGACCGGCCCGCTCGAGCGCGGCGTCGGGCGCGGCGCGATCCGCGATGCCGTACAGCCGCGCGAAAAAGGTCAGGTTCTGCCGCGCGGACAGCTCCGGATACAGGTGCAGTTCGTGAGCGAGAAACCCGATGCGGGCACGCAGGGCGGCGCCGCCGGACGCCGCCGTGTGGGCGCCGTAACGCACGGCGCCCGACCCGGGCGCGACCAGGGTCGAGAGAATGCCGATCAGCGTCGACTTCCCCGCCCCGTTCGGACCCAGCAGGCCGACGATTTCTCCAGCGCCGAACGAGAGGCTGATTTTGGAGAGGGCGCGGCGCCGCCCAAAGTGCCGCGAGACGTCTGTGGCGCGAACCTGCTCGAAATCGACGCTCACGCGGCGAGCCCGGCGCGCGTCGGATCAGGTCCGGCGTCGTCGTCGTCGAGGGCGCTGTAGACGCGCTCGAGAGCCGCCATCAGCTCCTCGCGGCGGCCCGCGTAGCGGTCGCCGTCGGACCGTCCGCGGCGATGCTCGCTCTCGAGGCGAACGAGCTGCGCCAGGAGCTTTTCGCGCTTCGACACGAGGCGCTTGTGCTCGGCGGCAGCCGCCGCGCGATCCGGCTCAGGGGCCCGGATCGCCGCGAACGCGCCGATGACCGCAATCAGGAACGCGAGGCTGAGTGCAATCCGATGCGGCAGCAGGCTGTGGTGCGGCATGCCGGACAGCGTGAGCGTGATCGGCTGCCCCGCCGACACCGGCGGACCCACGGCCTGAATGTACGTCTCGCCCTGCTCGGTGAACTCCTCCTGATTGGTAATCTGCGGCGAGGTGATGGCCGTCGTTCCCAACTTGCGGACGATGACGGCGACCTGCGCCAGTGCGGCGGGAAACGCCTGCGTCACCTCCAGCGTCCCGTCCGTCGTCGGAAACTGGGCACCGATCTGGACGACCGTCTGGCCGGGGGCGAACGGCCCCGGCACCCGGACGTGCGTGCCGGCGAGCTGAGCCTGCGGCGAGGTGCCTTCGAGCAGCCCGGCGCCCGCGGCCCCTTCGGGCAGATCGAAGGCGAACTCGGTCGGCGGATTCGCAGGCGCCGCGCCGGTGTTCTGCACGTCGAGGAGGTAGTACATGCGAACGAGCTCGTCGTCGGGCTCGAACACGATCCGCGATCGATCCCCGAGGACGACAGCGGCCGACACAGCGTCGGGCACTGCGGCCGCGTTCTTGTCGGTCGCCACCAGCATCAGCCGGACGCCGCCCGTGCCGGGAAACGGGAACTCCTGCGATTCGAGGGCTTCGCCGTCCACGCTTGCCGTGAACGTCACCGGTGTGCCCGCGGCGATGCCGCTGAACTCGGCGCGGCCGTCCTGATCGGTCTTGGTCGTGCGGGTATCGGATCCGGCGTGAAGCTCGACGTCCTGACCGGCGACGTTGTTGTCGAAGCTTCCCCGGATCACACGGACCGACACTGTTCCGTCGGGCAGATCGGTGACCGGCCGCGGAATGCCCGACATCTGCTTCGGATCGGGCATCTGGAATTGCGCAAACGCCACGGCCGCCGAGAAGACCAGGACCGTCGCGATGAGTGCCTTCATAGCTGCTGGCCGCACTCCTTGCAAAACCGCGCGTCGGGATCGTTCGCCGTCGAGCACTGCGCGCAGGTGCGCGCGACCGGGGCGGCCGAGGCCCCGTCGTCCTTCGCGGTCCCGAGCCGCGCGGCGACATCCTGCTCGATGCGGCTTCGATAGCCCTGTCCGGCGTCGAGCTGCCGGATGAGGCGCACGGCGCGGGCCCGAAGCCTGGTCGACATCTCGTGGAAGTCGGCTTCCGAGACCTTGCCCATCGCCCGATCGAACTCGAGGTCCTTGACAGCCCTCAGCGTCAGCAGCTTCTCGCGCTCGAGCGCGGCGCGCGTGCGTCCACCGACCATCTCGACGCGATCGTCCTGCGGCGTGACCAGCGGAAGCAGCGTCCGGAGCGTCGCCAGCCCGACCAGCACCGCCGCGAACATGAGAACACTGAGGAGCACGACGGCGAGGATGCCGCGATCGCGCGCGAGAAACACGACGGCTGTGGCGCACCCGAGCGCGGCGAGGACGAAGAACTGCCAGGGCTGGAGGGAATCAGTCGAGGTTTCGGAGCTCATCGTCGAGGCGCTCTTCCATGGCCGGCGTGTCCGGTCCGGCGGCGTCCGCGTCGTCGCGCGTGCCCGGATGTTGCCGCGACCACCGCACGGCCACCAGGCCGATGGCGGCTGCGCCGCCCAGGCCCGCCAGGTACGGGAAGAGCCACGCCATCCGGGCGAAGCCTTTGTTCATCGGCGCGCCGAGGAACTGCTGACCGCCATAGATCTCCACCAGCGCCGCCAGCACGTCGTCTTTCGACTTGCCCTGCTCGATCTGCGCGTGCAGCTGCTGGCGCATCTCCTCGGCCGTGCCGCACGTGCACTTGGTGAGCGGCTCGTGCGCGCACGTCCCGCACGTGCAGCCCATCTCCTCGCGCAGCTCCTGCTCGAGCGGATTCGTCGCCGGCGCGATGGTGCCGGGGATCAGCACGTGCTGACCCTGCGCGGAGAGCGTCGTCCCCGCCAGCAGCACGGCCAGCAGGATGGCCCCGGTCGTGGCCACGGCCTCGCCGGCGACCTTCGCCGCGGCGAATGCATAGGCGCGCTCGGGCAGCAGCGCGATGCCCGTTCCGAACGCGATCACCCCGAAGCCGAACCAGATCCAGTCCACCAGCGGGTTGATCACGACCTGCAGCATCGCGGTCTGCGATCCGGTGTCGTAGTTGGCCAGCACGACGTAGAGGTCCTCGGCGAACGTCCGCCGGATCGCCGACTTCGGTCGTCGGCTCCGTCTCGTGATTCCGGTAGAACCACTTGGCCGGATACATCGAGTCGATCTGTCTGCCGTCCTTGAAGACGCTGAGGTACGCCGTGACCATCTGCTTCTGGCCGTCGTCACTCACCTTCAGGGAGTCGCTGCGGATGGTATACTGCCCGACCGTCACCTCCTCGCCGGGCGCGACGGCGTGCTGCTCGTCGATCTTGAAGCCGCTGCCCGCGAAGCCGAAGAACATCAGCACGATCCCGACGTGCACGATGTAGCCGCCGTAGCGGCGCCTGTTCCGCCCGACCAGCCCGACGAGCGCGGTCAGGAAGTCCGTGCGCGTGTTGTGCCGGCGCACGTTCGCCCCGCGCCAGAACTCCTGCACGATCGTGCCGAGCACGAACGCCGAGATCGCGAAGCACAGCCCCGACGACCAGACCCGCACGCCGAGGGCGGCCGTACCGACCGCGGTGACCGCGGCGGCCGCCGACGGCCACAGGAACTGCTCCGCCAGATTCCTGACGGTGGACTTGCGCCACGCAAGCAGCGGGCCGATGCCCGTGAGCAGCAGCAGCACGAGGCCAATCGGGAGCCATCCACTGATTGAAGAATGGCGGCCCTACCGTGAGGCGCTCGCCCGTGATCGCCTCGCTCAGCGTCGGGAACATCGTCGCGAAGAGCACGAAGAACGCCGAGAACAGCAGGATCCAGTTATTCACGAGGAAGGCCGCTTCGCGCGACATCCACGAGTCGAGCTCGTTCCGCGCCCGCAGGAGCGGCAGCCGGTAGATCACCAGCGAGAAGCTGAAGACCAGGATCACGATCATGAAGCCCGTGAAGAGCTTCGCGAGCACCGGATCGTCGCCGAAAGCGTGCACCGACTGCACCACCCCCGACCGCGTCATGAACGTGCCGAAAATCGTCAGGAAGAACGTGACGATCACGAGCGTGACGTTCCAGACCCGCAGCATGCTGCGCCGCTCCTGGACCATCACCGAGTGCAGGAACGCCGTGGCCGTGAACCACGGCAGCAGACCCGCGTTCTCGACCGGATCCCAGCCCCAGAAGCCGCCCCAGCCCAGCTCTTCGTAGGCCCAGATCATGCCCAGCGTGAGGCCGAAGGTCAGGAACAGCCAGCTCGACCATCGTCCAGCGGCGCACCGCGCGCAGCCACGAATCGTCGAGATGGCCGGTGGCCAGCGCCGCGATGCAGAAGGCAAACGGAATCGTCATCCCGACGAAACCGGTGTAGAGCGACGGCGGATGGATCGCCATCCAGTAGTTCTGCAGGAGCGGATTGAGGCCCTGGCCGTCCGTGGGCGCCTGGGTAATGTAGGACGTGAACGGGTTCTTGTGCACGACCATCAGGTAGAGAAAGAACATCTCCACCACCGAGATCGTCGCGACGACGTAGGGGATCAGCTCGCGGTGCCGTTCCCGATTCACGTAGACCGCGCACGATCCGAAGATCGACAGCAGGAACACCCAGAACATGATCGAGCCGTCGAGCCCGCCCCAGTAGGACGTGATCTTGTAGAACAGCGGCTGCACGCTGTCCGAGTAGTGCGCGACGTACTTGATCGAGAAGTCGTTGGTGAGAAAGGCGTTGATCATCACCGCCGAGGCGACGGTCATGAGCGCCGCGGTGAGGTAGAAGGCGCCGGTGCCGCTCTCGATGAGCGCCCGCGAACGGCGCCGCGCTCCCGCCACCGAAACCACCGCCGCGTAGCTGCAGACGACGAACGCGGCAAGCAGCAGGAACGAGCCGAGTGAGGCCATTAGCCCACCTTGTCTGTTGGCGTGTACTTGGACGGACACTTCGCCATGATCCCGTCGGCGTGGAAACTGCCGTCCGGCATCAGCTGACCCTGCAGCACGACTTCGGAGACTTCTCCCGGCGTGTCCTTGAACGTGTCGGGGACGATGCCCTGATACGAGGCGTCGATCACGCTGCCGTTGTTCTCGACCTTGAACTTGTAATCGAGGGTCGCGGGTTTGACGAGCACCGAGTTCGGCACGACGAAGCCGTGCAGTTGCAGGCGCTTCCCCTGCCACGCGGCGGTGTCCGCCGTGACCTCGTCGACGTGCTTGTAGTACTCGGTGCCCTGGCGCAGCGTCGCCCACAACAGACCGCCGAAGGCGAGGCCGAGCACGAGCGTCGTGACGCCGATCTTGATATATCGATGTCTCATAAGGACTTCCGAGGAAAGGTCACTCTCAAGAATAGCCCCGACTATCCTCCGGATGCAAGTGCGCGTAACAAGTCCTGCACGGCGGCGATCGGCAGACCGACCACATTGGTGTATGAGCCATCGATGCGCGGGATGAATCGCGACGCCAGGCCCTGAATCCCGTAGGCGCCGGCCTTGTCGCGCCCTTCCCCGCTCGCGACATACCACGAGATGTCTGCAGATGTCATGGCCGCGAACCACACCGCCGTCGCTTCGACGCGCCCGACCTCCTGCCCGCCGGCGCGCAGGCTCACCCCGGTCACGACCTCATGACGCCGGCCCGACAGCCGAGCGAGCATTTGCTCCGCATCGGCGTCGTCGACAGGCTTGCCCAGCACGTCGCCGTCGATGACCACCGCCGTATCGGCTCCGAGCACGACCTCTCCGGAGTCCGGGCGACGCCGGGCCACCGCCGCAGACTTGTCGGAGGCGAGACGCCGGACATACGCCGCTGGCGGTTCCCCGCCGCGACGATCCTCATCAAGATCGGCGGGGACGATGTCGAACTGGAAGCCGGCGGCGCGGAGAAGCTCGGCACGCCGCGGCGAGCTGGAGGCCAGGATGAGGCGCATACTGAATGATAGGATCCGGCCCTGCCATGAAGCGAGTGCATGAGGTGATCCCCGGAGCCGTGGCGGAGTTGCTGCGCGACGCCCCGCTCTCGCCCGGGAAAGTCCGGTTCGCCTGGCGGCTGGCGGTCGGACCGGCGCTCGAGCGCGCGACGGTCGTCGATCTCGACGGCCGGACGCTCGTCGTTCAGGTCGAAACCCGCCAATGGGCGCGCGAGGTGCACCGCTCCTCGTCGATGATTCTCAAACGGCTCGAGCGGTGGCTCGGCGAAGGCGCGGTCGCGTCGCTCGACGTGCGGTTCGCGCGGCTCGACGCCGCACGGGCCGAACGCCCGGTCCCGCATCCCAAAGCCGGTGTCTGACATGCGCGAGGCCGTCATCGTCAGCGCCGTCCGCACGCCCACCGGCAAGTTTCTTGGGGCGCTGAAAGACTTCGCCGCCCCCGAGTTGGGTGCGCGGGTCGTTGCCGAAGCCGTGCGCCGCGCCGGAATCGATGCCGCGATCGTCGACGAGTGCATCATGGGCAACGTCGTCACCGCGGGCCTCGGCCAGAATCCGGCGCGCCAGGCGGCGCTTCGCGGGGGCCTGTCGGACAGCGTCGCCGCGCTCACGATCAACAAGGTCTGCGGGTCCGGCCTGAAGGCGGTGATGCTCGCCGATCAGGCCATACGGGCCGGCGATATCGATGTGGCCGTCGCCGGCGGCATGGAGTCGATGAGCAACTGTCCGTATCTGCTGCCGCGCGCGCGCGAGGGACTGCGCATGGGCAGCGGCGAGCTCGTGGACTCGATGATCAACGACGGGCTCTGGTGCTCGTTCGAACAGTGCCACATGGGCAACTCCGGCGAAGTCGTGGCGGAGCGCTACCGGGTCTCGCGGGAGGATCAGGACGCGTTCGCCCTTCTGAGCCATCAGCGCGCGATTCAGGCCACCGACGCCGGCTGGTTCGCCGACGAGATTCTGCCGATCGAGGTGCCGCAGCGGAAAGGCACGCCCGTTCGGTTCGAGCACGACGAACCGATCCGGCGGGAGACGACCGCCGAATCGCTCGCGGCGCTCAAGCCGGCGTTCCAGCAGGGCGGCACGGTGACGGCCGGCAACGCCCCCGGCGTGAACGACGGCGCGTCGGCGCTCGTCGTGATGGCGGCCGATCGCGCGCGGGCCCTCGGCCTGGCACCCCTCGTCCGCATCGTCGCCCAGGCCACGAGCGGACTGCCGCCCAGGTTCGTGCTGATGACGCCGGTCGACGCCGTCAAGCGCCTGCTCGCCAAGACCGGCTGGACGCTCGACGACGTGGATCTCGTCGAGCTCAACGAGGCATTCGCCGTCCAGGCCGTCGCCGTCGCGCGCGAGCTCGGGCTCGACGCGCGGAAGGTCAACGTCCACGGAGGCGCCGTCGCGCTCGGCCACGCCATCGGCTCGAGCGGCTCGCGCGTCCTCACCACGCTGGTCTACGCGATGCGCCGCCGCGACGCGCGACGCGGAATCGCCACTCTCTGCCTCGGCGGCGGCAACGGCGTCGCCGTGGGAGTGGAACGGCTCTGACGGGACACGAGGCCCTGAGATGATTCAATCGATCGGCGTCGTCGGCGCGGGCGCGATGGGCAACGGCATCGCCCAGGTCTTCGCCCAGGCGGGTCTCACCGTCCGGCTGGTGGACGTCGCCCGGCCCATGCTGGACCGCGCGCGGACGGCCATCGACGCCAGCCTCGCCAAGTTCGTTGCCAAGGGGAAGCTGACCGCCGAGGATCGCGACGCCGCGGTCGGCCGCATCTCGGCGAGCATCGCGCTCGACGACCTGGCGGGCGCCGACTACATCATCGAGGCGATCGTCGAGAACCGCGAGGCGAAGCGCGCGCTGTTCACGTCGCTCGACGCGATCGCCGCGGCCGACACCGTCCTCGCGTCGAACACGTCCTCGATCTCGATTACCGAGCTGGGCGCTGCCACCAGGCGGCCCGGGCGGGTGCTCGGCATGCACTTCATGAATCCCGTTCCGCTCATGGCGCTCGTCGAACTCGTTCGCGGCCAGTCCACGACCGGCGAGACGATGGCGGTGGCCCGCCAGCTCTGCGAGCGGCTCGGAAAGACCGCAGTCGAAGCGGCCGACTATCCGGGCTTCATCGCGAATCGGATCCTGCTCCCGATGCTCAACG
Organism: uncultured Acidobacteriota bacterium; assembly: GCA_963837345.1. GTDB lineage: Bacteria > Acidobacteriota > Vicinamibacteria > Vicinamibacterales > CAVVIG01 > CAWIMX01. The sequence continues at coordinate 3,741,246 of CAWIMX010000001.1, read as the reverse complement.
AGGCGATGTTTGCCGTGATGGAGGGCGTGGGCACGCCCGAGGCCATCGACACCACGATGCGCCTGGGCATGAACCATCCGATGGGTCCGCTAACGCTCGCCGACTTCGTCGGCCTCGACGTATGCCTCGCGATTCTCGATGTGCTGCACGCAGGTCTCGGCGACCCGAAATACCGCGCCTGTCCCCTGCTGCGCCGGATGGTGGCCGCGGGGCACTACGGGCGCAAATCGGGCCAGGGCTTTTACACGTATCCACCACAGCCCTAGGAGCACGGGGACGAGCAGGCCCGTTTCGAGGCACACGGCACGCACGTTGGTCACCAACGCGGCCAGACTGAGGAAGTCGCGCCGCTGGGTCGGCCCGAAGATGTCCCATCCCGAGATGAACCACGTATGGCTGAACGGCCAGAGCGCCTGGATGCCGCGCGGCGCGACGTCGTCGACGGCGAGCCAGTCGAGCAGCAGATGCGAGCCGTACGCCGCGGCGCACATGAGGGCGACGCGGAGGACCGGCCGCCGGACCCGTACGGCCACGATCGCGGAGACGACGCCCACCACGGCGACGGCTGCCAGGCTGTGCGAGAACGTCCGGTGCGCCCCCAGGAGCAGGTCGGCGTCGGGCAGGGCGCCGAGGACGGCGCACGACACGGTGGCGGCCCCCCCGATCCGCGGGAGCCAGCGGGCCGTCGCCGGAGCCCAGCGCCAGCCCCGATCGCCGGGCACGAGATCGACCATCCAGGCGGCGGCCACGCCGCCGAGCGCGTGGCCTACTGAGGCGGGCATGCGTCACACACAGGATCTCTCATCGTTTCACGAATCGCAGAATCTGCGCAGCGGCGGCGACGTCGGCGAGGCGGATTCCGACATCCGCGCGCCTGAGGGGCGAAAGCCTGCGTTCCTGTAACTGGCTGATATTATATCGCTTCTCGTATTCACTACACGGATTTGCGCTTGACTTTCGCCTCGGCACGCTCCTAGAATATCGCCGAAGCGACCGACGCCCAGCGCACTCACGCGCCGAGGCGCGCCAGACCAGAGCAAGGAGCGCCCATGCCCGCCGACCGCAGGGAACGTGACGATCGCCAGGACCGCGAGAAGATCAAAGCCGTCGACCTGGCGGTGGGTCAAATCGAAAAACAATTCGGGAAGGGCTCGATCATGCGGCTCGGCGGCCAGGGCGCCGTGCAGCCGATCGACACGATCCCGACTGGCGCAATCAGCATCGACTATGCGCTCGGCGTGGGGGGCGTGCCGCGCGGCCGTGTCGTGGAGATCTTCGGGCCCGAGTCGTCGGGCAAGACCACCCTGGCGCTCCAGGTCATCGCCGAGGCCCAGAAACTCGGCGGCATGGCGGCGTTCGTGGATGCGGAGCACGCACTCGACGCCTCGTACGCGCAGAAGCTGGGCGTGAAGATCGAAGACCTGCTCGTGTCGCAGCCCGACAACGGCGAGCAGGCGCTGGAGATCGTCGAAGTGCTCGTGCGGTCGAACGGCGTCGACGTGGTGGTGGTCGACTCGGTGGCCGCGCTCGTGCCCCGTGCCGAAATCGAGGGCGACATGGGCGATGCGATGGTCGGCCTGCAGGCGCGGCTCATGTCGCAGGCGCTCAGAAAGCTCACCGGCGCGGTGTCGCGCTCGAAGACCTGCCTCATCTTCATCAACCAGCTGCGCGAGAAGATCGGGGTGATGTTCGGCAATCCGGAAACCACGACCGGCGGGCGCGCGCTCAAGTTCTACTCGTCGGTGCGGATGGACATTCGTCGAATCGCGAGCATCAAGGACGCCGACCGCGTGATCGGCGGCCGCACGCGCGTCAAGGTCGTGAAGAACAAGGTGGCGCCGCCGTTCCGCGAGGCGGAGTTCGACGTCATGTACGGCGAAGGCATCTCGCGCACGGGCGACCTGCTCGACCTGGCGGTCGACAAGCGCATCATCGAGAAGAGCGGCGCATGGTTCGCCTATGGCGGCGAGCGCCTCGGGCAGGGCCGCGAGAACGCCAAGCAGTTCCTGCACGACAATCCGGAGATCTTCGCCGCGATCGAAGACAAGGTGCGCCGCGAACTGGGTCTCGTCCGCGAGCCCGAGGCCGTGGCCGCCGTGTCGTAGTCGCGTCCCCGCGTCCCGACAGAAGCCGCACCGGCGAGCGGTCGTTCCGCTCGCCGGACCCGGCCCTTTCGGCGTCAGTTCCCTGAGCCGGCGTATGTTAAGATCGCCGTTCGTCCCTGCCAGACCAGCACCCCACAGTGGCGAGGTAGCTCAGTTGGTAGAGCACGTGACTGAAAATCACGGTGTCGACGGTTCGATTCCGCCCCTCGCCACCATCCTTCACGCATTCCTCTTCGGTCCCTCCTGTTCGTTCGCCGTCATGCCCTTCGAGTCCTGACCTCCGCCGACCCACAAGTGTGCGCCTCGTGTCGATTCCGGGGCGCGCCGATCGACAAGCGAACAGGAGGACACACGCGATGCGCTACCTGATGCTCATCAAGCACGCGGAGGATTACCGCAACAAAGAGGTGCCCGCCGGGCTGTACGAGGCCATGGGCGAGTTCGTCGGCGCCGCCATGAAGAGGGGCGCCATCATCGACACCGCCGGGCTCCAGCCCACGTCGGCGGGCTCACGGGTCGGCCTGCGGGGCGGCAAGATCACCGTGACCGATGGGCCGTTCGTGGAGTCGAAGGAAATCGTCGGCGGGTTCGCCCTGGTCGAGGCCGCGAGCCAGGCGGAGGCACTCTCGCTCGCGCGGCAGTTCATGGAGCTGCACCGCATCCACTGGCCCGACTTCGACGGCGAATGCGAACTGCGCCCGCTCGAGGCGATGGGCCAGGAGCCCGGATAGCCCTTCGCCGCGCCTCGGCTATAATCCGCCAGCGCTCGGAGGCGCGAGAGAGCTGTCCCACTCCCCGTCCGATGCCGTCACCGTGCTCGACTTCGAGGCGCTTGCCCGCGCCCGGATGGAGGCTGCTGCCTTCGACTGCTTCGCGGGCGCCGCCGGCGACGAGCGCATGCTCCCCGAGAACCGCACCCCCTTCATGCAGATTGACGAACCGGGGAATCAGGAAATGGGTTCCCCGGTTCCTCGCTCCACGGTTCCACCTGCGGGAGAAATGGCCCGTGAGCACAGAGGAACACTGAAGGGGAACGCGCTGGAAGCACGATCCGGAGCGGAACCGACGGCAACGAGCGGGGGTGGGGCCCCGCGAGAAGCGATGACTGAGCGGATCGCCGCCCGTAGCACGATCCGGAGCGGAAGCGACGGCAACGAGCGGGGGCTGGGCCCCGCGAGAAGCGATGACTGGGCGGATCGCCGCTCGTAGCACGATCCGGAGCGGAAGCGACGGCAACGAGCGGGGCCTGGGGCCACGCGAGATGGGATGACTGAGCGGATTGCCGCCCGTAGCACGATCCGGAGCGGAAGCGACGGCAACGAGCGGGGGCTGGGCCCCGCGAGAAGCGATGACTGGGCGGATCGCCGCCCGTAGCACGATCCGGAGCGGAAGCGACGGCAACGAGCGGGGGTGGGGCCCCGCGAGAACAGGAAAAGGAGCCACACGCGATGTTTACGCAGACGCTCGTGCCGCTCGGCAGCTTGTGGATCACCGTGCTGGTCGCTTTCGTCCCGCTGGTTGCGCTCCTGGTGCTGCTGGCGGGGTTCCGCGTCACCGCGTGGCTGGCGACACTCCTCGCGGGCATCTTGACCGCGCTCATCGGCATGGGGGTCTGGGGCGCTCCCGCGCCGCTCATTGCGCGCGCCTACCTCTACGGCGGCCTCCAGGGCGTGTGGGCGGTCGACTGGATTACCTTCTGGGGATTGATCATCTTCAACACCCTCGTGCTCACCGGCGACTTCGACCGCTTCAAGAGCTGGCTCGTGCATCACGCCACGAGCGACATCCGCATCCAGACCCTGATGCTCGCGTGGGCGTTCGGCGCCCTGCTCGAGGGCACCGTCGGCTTCGGCTATCCGTGGGCGGTGATCGCACCGATTCTCGTCGGCTTCGGCATTGCGGACCTCGACGCCATCCGGGTCGCCGCTCTGGCCAACAACGCGCCGGTGTCCTACGGCGCCCTCGGCGCGCCGGTGCTCGCGCTCGCCGCCGTCACCAGCCTGCCGCTCATGTCCCTGTCCGCGTCGATCGGACACATCGTGGCGGTGCTGGCGCTGGCGCCCCCCTGGCTGCTGCTCTATCTGGTGAGCGGCTGGGACGGGATGATCGAAGCCTGGCCGCTTGCCGTGCTGGGATCGGTGTCCTACATTGCCGGGCAATGGCCGGTGGCCGTTTTCCTGGGCCCGTACCTGCCCGACATCACGGGCGCCATGACGTCGTTCTGGGTGCTGTTCGCGTTCACCAAGGTGTGGAAGCCGAAGACGATCCGTGGCTTCGGGGGCGTGCCCATCGAGCGCGCCCCGCGCGATCTTCACAGCGGCGAGGTGCCGACGAGCTTCGGGATGGTGCTGCGCGCCTGGAGCCCCTACCTCGTCATCATCGCCGTCGTGGTCGCCTGGACAGGACCATGGTCGACGCTCCCGAGCTACAGCCTGCTGCGGCTGTCGGTGCCGGCGGTGAGCTCGGTCACCAACGAAGCCACCTCGTCCACCTTCAACCTGAATCCGCTGAGCGGCGGCACCGCGATTCTGGCGTCGTGGATCGTCATCCTGGCGCTGCTCAGGCCGGGCGGCGCCATCATCAAGCAGGTGTTCGCCCGCACATTCCATCAGATGTGGGGCGCGCTGCTCGTCGGCTTCTTCATCTTCGGCCTGGCCTTCTCGTTCGTCTACAGCGGCATGGCGAATTCGATGGCGTACGGGTTCTCGAACGTCGGCGTGGCGTTCATCGTGCTCGCGCCCGTGCTCGGCTGGGTGGGCGTCGCGCTGTCGGGCAGCAACACGTCGACCAACGCGATGTTCGGCCCCGTGCAGGCCGTCACCGGCCGCCTGCTGAACCTGCCTCCGCTGCTCCTGCCGTCGTTCAACTCGATCGGCGCCGAGGTCGGCAAACCGATCGCGCCGCAGACGGCCAGCGTCGGAGTGGCCACGAGCCGGTTCGTGCGCAGCGAAGGCGACGTGATCCGGCACAACATGGGCTGGACGCTCGTCCTGCTCGGCTACCTGATCCTGATCACGCTGCTCTTCTATTTCTTCCTGCCGAACCTGATGGCGCTGTAGTTGAAATGGAATTGCGACGAGGCGAACCCACGAAGGCCCGATTGGCTCCAACGGGAATCAGTCGGTGACCTTCGGGTCTTCGCGGTGGCATCCAGGTCGATGACACCTCGTGAGGCCGCCTCCGAGGTCCGGCTGGATGTGTGGCTCGACGTGGCGTGCCTGTTCCGCACGCGGTCCGAAGCGCAGAAAGCCTGTCGAAGCGGCAAGATCGCGGTGAACGGCCAGCCCGGCAAATCGAACCGCATCGTCCGGCCCGGCGATGAGATCCGCATCGGCCGCCCCTTCGGACGCCACCAGCGTCTGGTCGTCCGGCAGGTGGCGGACCAGCACGTTCGAAAGGCCGCGGCGCGTGAGCTCTATGAGGACCTGACGCCCAAGCCGACGGCCGAAGACATCGAGCTGCGCAGGATCGAGCGCGCCTACCGCGCCGCCATGACGCCGCCCAAGGCGCCCGACAAGCGCGAGCGCCGCGCGCTGCGCCGGCTCAAGGGCCGTCCGGACTGAGCGGCGGGTTCGCCCGGGCCCGGCGCCGGGCGTAGAGGAAGGCCGCCAGAAAGATCACCACGATCAGCCCGAGCGACAGCCACTCGGGAATCTCGAACGCGATGTAGCCCTCCGAGTGGAGAAACTCCACGAACAGCTTGGCCGCCACCCACGCGATGATGATGAAGGCGCCGTCGACGAGAGGCGGATAGCGCTCGATCAAGGCGAGCAGCTGCCCGATCACCACGCGCATCATCACGATGCCCAGAATGCCGCCGCTGAGGATGACCCAGATTTTCTGCGACATCGCCACCGCCAGCAGAATCGAGTCGATGGCGAACACGATGTCGGTCAATTCGACCTTCACCACCGTTGCCCAGAACGCCGACAAGCCCAGCCAGGGCCGGGCGCTCTTCGGCGTCTGGCGCGCATTCGCATCGCCGGTCGCAAAGTGATGGACGCTCAGGTACAGGAGGTATCCCGCCCCCAGCACCTTTACCCAGGCGAGCCGGATCAGGTAGATCGCCAGCAACGTCGCCAGGGTGCGAAAAGCGAAAGCGCCGACAATCCCGTAGCGGAGGGCGGGACGCTGCTGCGATTTCGGCAGACCCAGCACGAGCACAGCCAGGACCATCGCATTGTCGGCACTCAGGAGCCCCTCGAGGGCGACCAGGAGCGCGATGGTCAGGAAGTCGGACGCGTGGAACATCCGCCCACAGAATACTTTGCTTCCGTTCGGGGTGCAGGCGGCCAACATTGACACAGTTCATATCAAGGCCTATACTTGACTCGGCGCAACTTTTGAATACGTCGCCCGAGACAGCCATGCCCATCGGCGAAGACCTGTATTTCATCAGCGTGGCGGCGCGCATGCTCGGCATGCATCCCCAAACGCTGCGCAAGTACGAGCGCCTCGGTCTCGTCCGTCCGAGCCGCACCGTGGGAAGCATGCGGCTCTATTCCCGCGACGAGCTCGAGCGCCTCAAGCTGATCAAGCGGCTCGTCGACGACGCCGGCGTGAACCTGGCCGGCGTGCAACGCCTGCTCTCGATCGCCGACGCGGTGCATCGCATGCGCCCGCTCGTCGGCGACGAGGCGCTGCCGGCGCGCGAGGCGCGCCGCTTGTCGCGCGAGTTCGACGACCTGCTCCGCATGCTGGGATTCGAGTGATGGAATTCAAGGATTACTACGCAACGCTCGGCGTGCCCAAGACGGCCAGCGCGAAGGAAGTCAAGCAGGCCTTCCGCAAACTGGCGCGCAAGGTGCATCCCGACGTGAACCCAGGCGATCAGAACGCCGAACGGCGCTTCAAGGAGATCAATGAGGCGTACGAGGTCCTGGGCGATCCCGAGAAGCGGAAGAAATACGACGAGCTCGGCGCCAACTGGCGGATGTACGAGCAGGCTGGAGCCGGAGGGCCGGGCGCGCCCCGCCCGGGCGGCGCAGGCGGCGGATGGAACGTCCATATGGGCGGCGCACCCGGCGGCGGCGGTTTCCGCACCATGACGCCCGAGGAAATGGAAGAGATGTTCGGCACGTCGGACCCGTTTTCCGACTTCTTCCACACGTTCTTCGGAGGCGGCGGCCCGGACATCGGCGGCGGCGCAAGACGGGGCCGGGCGACGCGGTCGAGAGCGCGGGAGGGGCGCGACGTCGAGCAGGAAATCCAGCTCGGGCTCGACGACGCGTACCATGGCACGATGCGCCGGCTGGCCATCCGGCACGACGGCGAGGCGCGCACGGTGGATGTCCGAATTCCCGCAGGCGTCGCCGACGGCTCGCGCGTCCGGGTCGCGGGCGAAGGCGAGCATGGGACGGGCGGCGCGAAGTCCGGCGACTTGTACCTGCGGATTCGTCTCCAGCCCCATCCGCGCTTCGAGGTGCGTGGGAAGGACTTGTACACCCACGTGGCCGTACCTCTGACGACGATGGTGCTCGGCGGCGAAGTCGACGTGGTGACGCTTGGCGGGCAATCCCTGCGGCTCAAGGTGCCCCCGGGCACGCAGAACGGCCAGGTGCTGCGGTTGAAGGGGCACGGAATGCCGACGGCCGGTAAGCCCGACTCAACGGGGGATCTGTACGTGACGGTGAACGCGCAGCTCCCGCGCGACTTGACACCGGAGCAGCGAGCGCATTTCGAGGCGCTCGCGAAACTCGAGAAGGCTGCGCACACAGCGGCATGAGCGGCGGAAGACGAGCCAACGCGGGACGGAGGGATCGAGAGGCGACGCCATGAACATCAACAAATACACGCAGAAAGCCCAGGAAGCGGTGGTCGCGGCGCAGCAGCTGGCCGACGGCATGCACCACGCCCAGATCGAGCCCGAACACCTGCTGGTGGCCCTTCTCGAGCAGCCCGACGGGGTCGTGCCGGAGCTCGTCCGCAAGGCCGGAACCGACCCGACGGGGCTCGCGCAGGCGGCGCGCGAACTGCTCGCCAAGATCCCGCAGGCCTACGGCGGCGCGCAGGCCGGGCTCTCGCCCCGCCTCCGGCTCGTCACCGATGTCGCGCAGGCCGAGGCCGAGCGCCTCAAGGACGAGTACGTCAGCACGGAGCATCTGTTCATCGCGATTGCGTCGGAAACGGGACGCTCCCCTGCCGCCAGACTCCTGGCCGACCGGGCCCTGACGCGCGACAAGGTGTTCGAGGCGCTCACCAGCGTCCGGGGATCGCAGCGCGTCACCAGCCAGAATCCGGAGGGCACCTATCAGGCGCTCGAGCGCTACGGCCGCGACCTCACGGCGCTCGCCCGGCAGGGCAAGCTCGATCCGGTGATAGGGCGCGACGAGGAGATCCGTCGCGTCATCCAGGTGTTGTCGCGCCGGACGAAGAACAACCCGGTGCTGATCGGCGAGCCGGGCGTGGGCAAGACGGCGATCGTCGAGGGGCTCGCGGGACGCATCGTGCGGGGCGATGTGCCCGAAGGCCTCAAGGACAAGCGCATCGTGGCGCTCGACATGGGGGCGCTCGTCGCGGGCGCCAAGTATCGTGGCGAGTTCGAGGAGCGCCTGAAAGCCGTCCTCAAGGAGATTGCCGACGCCAGCGGCGCCGTGATCCTGTTCATCGACGAGCTGCACACGGTGGTCGGGGCGGGGGCGGCCGAAGGGTCCATCGACGCGTCCAACATGCTGAAGCCGATGTTGGCCCGCGGGGAGCTTCATACGATCGGCGCAACGACGCTCGATGAGTACCAGGAAGTACATCGAGAAGGACGCGGCGCTCGAGCGGCGCTTCCAGCCGGTGCTCGTCGGCGAACCGACGGTCGAAGACACCATCAGCATCCTGCGCGGCCTTCGCGAGCGCTACGAGATCCATCACGGCGTGCGCCTGAAAGATGCCGCGCTGGTCGCCGCGGCCGTGCTGTCGAACCGCTATATCGCGGACCGTTTCCTGCCCGACAAGGCCATCGATCTGGTGGACGAGGCGGCGTCGAAGCTGCGCATGGAGATCGACTCCATGCCCGCAGAGCTCGACGAGATCGAGCGGCGCATCATGCAGCTCGAGATCGAGCGGGAAGCCCTGCGCAAGGAAAAGGACAAGGCCTCGGTGGAGCGGCTCTCCAAGCTCGACAGGGAGCTGGCCGACCTCAAGGAGAATCGGGCCCGGCTGGCATCGCATTGGCAGCAGGAAAAGGCCGTGATTCAGCAGGTCCGCACGCTGAAGGAGCAGCAGGAGACGCTTCGGCGCGAAGTGGAGCAGGCCCAGCGTGCCGGCGACTATGCGAAGGCGTCGGAGCTCCAGTATGGCCGCACGCCGGCGCTCGAGGCGCAAGTCCGCGAACAGGAGGCGCGCCTGGCCGAACTGCAGAAGAGCCAGCGCATGTTGAAAGAAGAGGTCGACGAGGAGGACATCGCCGACGTGGTCAGCAAATGGACCCACATTCCGGTGAGCCGCCTCATGGAAGGCGAGGTGCAGAAGCTCATTCACATGGAGGAGCGCCTGCATCGGCGCGTGATCGGACAGGACGAGGCGATCGACGCGGTGGCGAACGCGATCCGGCGGGCCCGGGCCGGTCTGCAGGACCCGAATCGGCCGCTCGGCAGTTTCCTGTTTCTCGGGCCGACGGGCGTCGGCAAGACCGAGCTTGCGCGCGCGCTGGCCGAGTTCCTGTTCGACGACGAGCAGGCGATGGTGCGGATCGACATGTCGGAATACCAGGAGAAGCACACGGTGTCGCGGCTCATCGGCGCGCCCCCGGGGTACGTCGGCTACGAGGAGGCCGGCCAGCTGACCGAAGCCGTCCGGCGCCGGGCGTACGCCGTCGTCCTGTTCGACGAAGTCGAGAAGGCGCACCCCGAGGTCCTGAACGTCATGCTGCAGCTCCTCGACGACGGGCGGCTGACCGACGGGAAGGGCCGCACGGTCGACTTCAAGAACACGGTCGTCATCATGACGTCGAATCTGGGAAGTCAGTACATCGCGGCGGCGGCCGACACAAGTGCCGGCGGCGTCTCCGAAGGCACTCGCCGCGAGGTGATGGCGGCGCTCCGCGACCATTTCAAGCCGGAGTTCCTGAACCGGATCGACGACATCATCTTCTTCCATTCGCTCAGCCGCGAGCACCTGAAGGAGATTATCGACATCCAGATCGCGGGCCTCGTGCGGCGGCTCGACGAGCGGAAGATTCACGTCGTCCTCACCGACGCCGCCAAGGAGCGCCTCGTCGAGGAAGGCTACGACCCGACGTATGGCGCGCGGCCGCTCAAGCGGACCATTCAGCGGCGTGTGCTCGACCCGCTCGCGCTCCGCGTGCTCGAAGGCGACTTCGCCGAAGGCGACACCATCGAGGTGGATGCCAAGGGCGGCACGTTCGGGTTCGCCAAGCGCGATCCGGTGAAGGCCTGACCGATGGCGATGCCCCCCCGCCCCCCGCGCTACCAGCCTCGAGGGGCCACTCGGCCGCCGGGCCCCCGCACTCCGCCGGGTCGGCGCGGCGGCATCGCCTGGCTCGGCTTCGCGCTGCTCCTGGTCTTCCTCCTGGCGCAGCTCTACTACGCGGTGCCGTCCGGCCGCTCGATTCCGTACAGCGAGTTCAAGTCGCTCGTCAAGAGCGGCGAAGTGGCCGAGGCGACGATCGGCCAGGACCAGATTCGCGGCACGCTGAAGCACCCGGTGGACGGGACGACGGCCTTCAGCACCACGACGGTCGACGACCCGTCGCTCGTTGCGGATCTCGATGCCGCCGCCGTGAAATACACCGGGGAGGCCGTGAACCGGTGGCTGCCCGAGCTCCTCGGGTGGCTGCTGCCGCTCGTCTTCATCGGCGCCATCTGGCTCTTCTTCATGCGGCGGATGTCGAGCGCCGAGGGCGGGGTGATGTCGTTCGCGCGGAGCCGCGCCAAGATCTACGCCGAAGACGAAGTGAAAGTGAAGTTCGGCGATGTTGCCGGCGTGGACGAGGCCGAGGACGAGCTGAAGGAAATCGTCGATTTCCTGAAGAATCCGAAGAAGTACACGAGCCTCGGCGGACGCATCCCGAAGGGGGTGCTGCTCGTCGGGCCGCCCGGCACCGGCAAGACGCTGCTGGCGCGCGCGGTCGCGGGTGAAGCGGGCGTGCCATTCTTCAGTCTGAGCGGGTCGGAGTTCGTGGAAATGTTCGTCGGCGTCGGGGCCGCCCGGATCCGCGACCTCTTCGCGCAGGCGGAGGCGCGGGCGCCGAGCATCGTCTTCATCGACGAACTGGACGCGCTCGGAAAAGTCCGTGGCCAGAATCCGCTCGGCAGCCACGAAGAGCGCGAGCAGACGCTCAATCAGCTCCTGGCCGAGATGGACGGCTTCGACTCGCGCAAGGGCGTGATCATCATGGCCGCCACGAATCGGCCCGAAGTGCTCGACCCGGCGCTGCTCCGGCCCGGACGATTCGATCGGCAGGTGCTGGTCGACAAGCCCGACATCAACGGCCGCGAGGCGATCCTGGCGATCCACACCAAGGGCGTGAAGATATCCCCCACCGTCGATCTGCGCGTCGTCGCGGCGCGGACGGCGGGCTTCGCCGGCGCCGATCTCGCCAACCTGGTCAACGAAGCCGCGCTGCTGGCGGCGCGGCACGACAAGACCATGGTGGAGCCCGAGGATTTCGACCAGGCGATCGACCGGCTGGTGGCGGGACTCGAGAAGAAGCGCGTGATGAGCGACAAGGAGCGCGAAATCGTCGCCTATCACGAATCGGGCCACGCGATCGTCGCCACCGTGTTGCCCGGCCTGGATCCGGTCCACAAGATCTCCATCGTGCAGCGGGGCTTCGGCGCGCTGGGCTACACCATGCAGCTGCCGCTCGAGGAGCGGTACCTGATGACGCGGCATGATCTCCTGAACCAGCTGGCCGTCCTGCTCGGCGGACGGACGGCCGAGGAGATCGCGCTGAGCGACGTCTCCACGGGCGCCCAGAACGACCTGCAGCGCGCCACCGATATCGCGCGCGCCATGGTCACCGAGTACGGCATGAGCGAACTGCTCGGCGCGGTCAGCTACGACGGCCACAAGCGCTCCCGGTTCCTCGACATGCCATTCACGTCCGAACGCGGCGCCTACGCCGAAGACACCGCCCAGAAGATCGACGCCGAAGTAAGCCGGCTCGTCGGCGAGGCGCACGCCAAGGCGCAGGGCGTCCTGGCGGACCATCGCGACACACTGGATCGTGTCACCAAGCGGCTGCTGGAGGTCGAGGTGATGGACGGCGACGAGTTGCGGCGGCTGGTGGGGGCGGTCTGAGGCCGGGAACTCTTCGCCCCCCTGTGGCGTCGTTCCTCACGACGGGCCGAGTTGCGGATTGGGACACATGGTGAATGCCTGACAGCCAGCCGACACCGGATCCGGTCCCGGAGAGCGCCGCGTCGGCTGCCGATCGGACCTGGTTCGAGCGCATCGTCGTCGATCTGCTGCCGGATCTGTTCGGCGCCGCCCTGCGGCTGACTCGCAATCGGGCCGACGCCGAGGATCTGGTGGCGGAAGCCGTGGCGCGGGGCTGGAGCCACCGCCGCGAACTGGCCGACCGAGCGCGTGTGCGAGGCTGGCTGTTTCGCATTCTGACCAACACGTTCTTGAGCGCTCGCCGGACTGCGACGCGTCGGGGCCCCCATGAATCACTGGACGACGAGCACGGCGACGACTTTTCGCTCTTCGTCGAGCTGCATGCGCCGATTCTGCTCTGGTGGGGCACGCCGGAGCAGGCGTTCCTGGACAAGCTGCTGCGCGAGGATCTCGTGCACGCGGTGAACAGCCTGCCCGATGCGTTCCGCCTGGTCGTGGTGCTGGCCGACATGCAGGGGTGCACGTACCGGGAAATCGCGGAGACTCTGGGCGTGCCGATCGGGACCGTGCGATCTCGCCTCGCCCGGGCGCGTGCGCTCCTTCAGAAGGCGCTCTGGGTGCAGGCCCGGGAGGCCGGCCTGGTGCGGGGCGAGCGGGAGAAAGCGACGATCGATCATGACTGAGACCCGCGCCATCGATTGCGAAGAGGCGCTTCGACACCTGTTCGAGTACCTCGACGCCGAAATGCAAGGCGACGCCCAGCGCGACATGGAGCGCCATCTCGAGCGCTGCCGCAGCTGCTTCTCGCGCGTCGAGTTCGAACGACGGCTGAAAGCGTACACCGCCGAGCTGGGCCGCGAGCCCGTGCCTCCAGAGGTCGAGCAGCGCATCAGGAAGGTCCTCGACGGCTTCAAGTGCTGACGCCATGGTCTACATCAGATCCGCGAACAAGGATGTGATCTTCGACGCCGTTCGCACGATGTACACCGACGTGGCGCGCTTCCCCGCCCGCGGCTACCACTTCCCGACGGGCCGCGCGGCGTGCGATTTCCTCGGCTATCCCGCGGCGGGCGTCGCGCAGCTGCCACCCGCCGCCGTGGAATCCTTTGCAGGCGTCGGGTATCCGTTCGCGGCCAACGTGATTCGCCCCGGCGACACGGTTCTGGATCTCGGGGCGGGCTCCGGCACCGACGTGCTCCTGGCGGCCCGGGCAGTTGGCCCGTCGGGGTGCGTGATGGGCCTCGATTTCACCGCCGCCATGGTCGCCAAGCTCCAGGCGAGCGTCCAGGCCGCCGGCGCCACGAACGTCCGCGTGCTCGAGGGCAACGCCGAACGCCTTCCGCTTCCCGACGGCTCCGTGGACGTGGTGACGAGCAACGGCGTCCTCAATCTCGTCCCCGACAAGGGCGCGGCGTTCGAGGAAATCCATCGAGTCCTGCGCCCGGGTGGCCGGCTGCAGGTCGCAGACATCGCGCTCGGCCGTCCCCTCACGGGCGACTGCGTGTCCAACCCCCGGCTCTGGGCCGAGTGCGTCGTCGGCGCCACCCTCGAATCCGAGTACCGTGCGCTCATCGACGCCGCCGGGTTCGATTGGTTCGAGATGCTGGGACGACTCGATTTCTTCTCGGCGAGCACGAGCGCCGAAACACGATCGATCGCACGGTCGTTCAATGCCGGCTCGATTGTCGTGCGCGCCGTCAAGCTGCCCGCGCCTGCGCTTCGCGCGCCGCTCCCCTGGCCTCCGGTCTCGCCCGCCGGCGCGGCTCTGCCCCGACTGTCGTCAGCCTCGACCATTCCGGCGCCCGACGATGTGCTCGACGGCTGCGGCCAGGCGTGCGGGACGCTCGAGCCGGCAATGCGGAGCCGGATGCGCGCCCTCGCGAGCGGCCAGGTGCTCGAGGTGCGTGCGGACGATCCCTCCGCCAGGCTCGGCGTCCCGGCCTGGTGCCGCCTCGCCGGCCACTCGCTTCTCGCGACGTTCGAGGAAGACAGCCGGCGGACGCGCTTCGTCCTGCGCAAGCGCTGAGCGTGTTCGGGAACTTCTCCTCCCCGCGCGCGTCGTTCCGATATCAGAGGAGCGACCGATGCCCACACACACGAAGGCTGAGATCCCCGCGGGACTCGACGTCGATGATCTTCGGTGCAAGGTGCGGCGCGTGTACGAAGCCGTCGCTCGTCATCCCCTCGACGGTCCGTTTCATTTCGAAGTCGGACGCGCACTCGCCGAGACCCTCGGGTACGCTTCCGAGGAGCTCGACTTCGTGCCTGGCGAAGCGCTCGAATCGTTCGCCGGAGTCGGCTACCATTTCGACCTCGCCGCACTGAGCGCTGGAGAGCGCGTGGTCGACCTCGGCAGCGGCTCGGGCAGCGATGTCTTCATCGCCGCACGCCGTGTCGGCACGACGGGCCGCGTCACCGGCGTCGACATGACCGATGCCCAGCGCGACAAAGCCTCCGCGCTCGCCCAGTCCGCTCGCGTATCACACGTGACATTTCTCGCCGGGCTGATCGAGCACGTCCCGCTCCCCCCTGGCGAGGTCGACTGCGTCATCTCCAACGGCGCGATCAACCTCTGCCCCGACAAGGGTCGGGTCTTCGCCGAGGCGGCACGCCTCCTGCGCCCCGGCGGGCGCCTCGCGGTTGCCGACATCGTCGCCGACCGCGCCCTCCCGGGCAGCGTCACGTGCAATGCCACCCTGTGGGCCGCCTGTGTCGGCGGCGCCGTCAGCCGCGACGCGTACCGCACCGCGATGGAGGCTGCCGGCCTTCGCGCGATCACCATCCGCGAGAATCCCGCCTATGGCTTCTTGTCGAAGTCCGCCCAGAACACCAGCCGCGACTACGGGGTGAAGAGTGTCTCGATCCTGGCAATCAAGGACGCCATTCCGAAGCCGGTCGCGACGCTCGACGCCTACGGCCTTTCGTGCGGCAGTCTCGAACCGCTCATCGCCAGGCACCTGCGCGCCCTTGCCCCCGGCGACGTGCTGGAAATCCGATCGGACCAGGCAGAGGCGGCCGACGGCATCGGGGCATGGGTCTGGCTCAGCGGTCACACGCTCGTGGCGAGGGAGAGCGACGGTCGCTCGCCACGCGCCAGCTACTACGTTCGGAAGAATCCGCCGCGCAGGGCCGCGCCGCGCGGCGCCGATTAGCAGACGGCCATCAAGAGGAGAGAGGCAACCATGGCAACCACCATCATGAGCAACTGCACCTGCGGCAAAGACGATCCGGAGCGCGCCACGCTCCCGTTCATCGTCGGGAACGTGGCAGCCAGCGCCGACCAGCCCGCGGTCGTACTTCTGACGATCGAGGGTGTCTGGGTTGCGACGAAGGGCTATGCCGACGGGATTCACAAGGAGGGGTTTCAGCCCTTGAAAGAGATCATCGAGTCGTTCGTCGCCAACGGCGGTCAGATCTGGGCCTGCGGCGCCTGTACCAAGCCGCGGGGCATCACGGACGCGCACCTCATCCCCGGCGCGCGCATCGTGACGGCGGCCATGGTCGTCGAGGCGATGGCCAAAGGCGCGTCGACCCTGGGGTTCTGAACCTGAAAGATCCCGCCCCGAGGTCGCCGCCACGGTGGGACAGAACGCCACGCACTCCGGTCGGACCCTTACCAGGTCAGCTGTGCGCCGAACTTCACCAGTCGTCCCTGCAGGATGAGCGTCGGGTTCTGCCAACTGGTGCCGTAGGTGTTGTTCTGCGACAGGATCGCGCCGCTATTGAATAGGTTATACACATCGACCGACGCCTGAATCCGACTCCGCTGGACGATGACGCTCTTGCCGAAGCGGACGTCGACCTGCGTGAAGCGGTCGCCGTAGACGGTGCCTGGGGCGATGAGCTGAGTGGTCGCGAATCCGAGTCCGAGCGGACGCCCGAGGTTCTGGACTTGGGCGCTGCCGACCGAGTAGTTCGCCAGGATCTGCGGCCCAGGGCGGTTCTGAAGAGTCGCGCTCGCAGTGAGTCCCCACCACGGGAGCGGCACGCTCGCCAGGCCCTTGAAGTCGGGCTGGAACGGCGGCTCGACCCGGCAGTAGAGCATGCTCGGTGTCGCCGCGGTCGCACCGAGCGTTCCCGCGCTCGAGGCGAGCACGCCCGAGACCGGGGCGTAGGTGACACCGACCTTGTCGGCGACCGCGCAGATGTCGGTCACTTCGTGGCCCAGGCTCATGCCGCCCGACACGAGGCCCCCGCGCGGCAGGCGCGCGTTCACGTTCACGTCATATCCGGTATAAACGTCGCTGACGTCGCCGAAGTTGGAGGCCTTCGTGACGTGGTAGAAGGGCGTCACCAGGTAGTAGATCGGGTTCAGATCCTCGAAGCCGCAGATCTGATTGCCGCCGCCGCCCGGCAGGCGGTCGTCGGTCGGCGCCGTCACGCAATAGGAATCGTACGCCGAGGGTGGCTGCGTCGTGTTCTCGCTGGCGACGAAGTTGCCGAACCAGTGGCGCGTGAATTGAAAATCCACGGCGACGCGTGGCAGGACTTCGTGCTGCACGCCCACGGCGATTTCCTGGTCGTTGGGCCGGACGCCAAATCCTGAGGTGATGGCTGTGTCGTACTCGGCCGCCAGGTTGAGGGATCCGAGTGGTGCGTTGAGCAGACCACACTCGCCGTTGGCCGCGGGATCCGTGAGCGTGCAGTCCGGGATGAAGTCGCCGTTGGTATCGGTCCACGTCCGTGCCGCGCTGTTGATCGAGGTGTTGACATGGTTGTTGAGCGTCGCCATGTTCGTCGATTCACTCGCCACGTACTTGCCATAGTTCGCGCGTAGCACGGTCTTCCCGTTGCCGAAGAGATCGTAGGCGCCGCCGATCCGGGGCGACAGGTCCTTCCAATTCGGGACGTCGTAGATCGCATCGTAGTGGCGCGCCGGCACGAAGGTGATCGCCGGCAGATCCTGGGCCGGGACGTACGCGTTGTGGTAGTCGAACCGCAGGCCGAGGTTGAGCGTGAGCTGACGAATCGTCCACCGATCCTGCCCGTAGATCCCCAGGGCCGCCTTCAGGTGCTCCTTGTCGTACAACGGCCGAGCGTATTCATTCACCGTCGTCGGAATTCCGTTCCTGAACGTACCAGCCCTGTGCCTGATTCACGTCGTACTGGTAGTTGCGCGTGCCCCACATGTCCTGCATGCCGATCTTGAAGGCGTGGCTGCCCGTGACATAGTTGACCGCGGCGCGCATGTTGTACTGGTGATTGCCCGCGGTGGTAAACGGACCGAAATTGCTCGCAGAGCCGTAGAAATATCCGGTGCCGGTATCGAACTTCGAAATCGCCGCATCGGGTCCATAGCCGTTGACGTTGTCGGGTTCGTACCCGAAGATCCAGCGCTCGTTGTAGAACGTCCAGCCGGCCTCGAGCAGGAGGCGGTTCGTGAGCGGACTGCTCCACGTCGCCTGCAGCAGATACTCCGGCTGATGCGTGAAGTACACCCCCGCTTCGGGAGAGGCGGTGGCGCTGCACTGATTGCAGTCGACGAGCCGCTGGTTGAAGTGGCCGTACATCGGTGATCTTGTTCCGCTGCGACGCCTGCCAGGTCAGGTTCAGCGTCTCTCCGCGCGTCCACGTGTCGCCGCCCACGGCTGGATGGCTCAGATCCTGGGAATTCGGCACCAGCGTGAGCGGATGATACGTGTCTCCGTACAGACAGCCGGCCTCCTTGGCGCAGTACTGCGGATCGGTCGGCCTGAGGTTCTTGTACATGCCCGCGATGTAGTTCTGCGCCCCCGAGTGGCGGAACCCGCCATAGAACCAGAGTTTGTCCTGGACGATCGGCCCGCCCATCGCCGGATTGAAGTCCCAGAGCCGCTTGACGCTGTTCACCCGTGTGAGGCCGCGATCGATCAGATCCGGCGAGAGGTTGTCGCTTTGCAGCGCGCCGTTGGAGAAGTTGCCGAAGAGATACCCGCGGAAGGTGTTGCCGCCCTCTTTGGGGATGGTGTTCGTCAGCACGCCGCTCGACCGGCTCTCGGCCGACAGCGCGCTCGTCGTCACTGTCATCTCCTGCACGGTCGCGGTATTGACCACGAGCGTGGTGTTGTAGCCGCCGCCGGTGTTGTTCATGTTGTTGTAGGGCATGCCGTTCAGCACGAGCGGCATCTGATCGCTGCGGCTCCCGTGGACCGAGAGTGTCTGGTAGCGCTGGCCGCCGCTGCCGCCGACGTCTTGATTGGTCAAGCCAATCGTCACGCCCGGGACGAGCACGCTGAGGTTCTGAAAGCTGCGCCCCGTCGGGAGCGCGTCAATCACGTCGGCTGGAAGGGACTTCACTTGCGTGACGCTCTGCGTATCGATGAGCGGGCTCTGCCCCGACACCGTAATGGTTTCCGCGACCGCGCCGACGCGCATGTCCGCGTTGACCGTCGCCACGAACGCGCCGGCCAGTTCGATACCGTCGCGCTTGACGACGCTGAACCCCGGCAGCGTGAACGTGACAACGTAGCTGCCGGGCCGCAAGTCGATGATGCGATACTGGCCCTGGCTGTCAGTTACGACGGAGCGGACTTTCTCGATCAAGGCCGGACTGGACGCCTCCACGGTCACGCCGGGGAGCACGGCGCCGCTCGAATCCTTGACCACCCCGGCAATCTCGCCGTTTTGTGCGAACGCCGCCGCGTGGCCCAGGAACACACAGAGTGCCGCCATGACGCCGATCCTCGAACACCTGCCCATGTCGTTTCCTCCTCGCGGGGCCCCCTGGGACCGTCGGTCCGGAATACCGCAAATACGCTATAGAAACTCCGATTCGCCAATTGTTAAGAATTGATGTTTCGAGTGCCCGACGAGTGGATTTCGGTACACAATCCAGCCGATTGGACATGCCTCGCTACCCGGCTCCAGACCCGGCCTCGCCCGTCGAATCCCGCCGCCGCGTGCTCGTTGTCGAGGATGAGCAGCGCATTCGGGAGCTGGTGTGCCGCCAGCTCGAATGCGCCGGCTACGAGAGCCACGGCGTCGCCGACGGACGTGATGGCCTGCAGCGGCTGCTCGCCGAGTCGTTCGACCTCGTGGTGCTCGACTTGATGCTCCCCGGCATCGACGGCCTGACCATCTGCCGTACCGTCCGGCGGGAGGGCGTCAACCGCGATGTGCCGATTCTCATTCTCACGGCCCGCCGCGCCGAATCGGACAAGGTGGAGGGATTCGACGGTGGCGCCGACGACTACGTCACCAAGCCTTTTGGGATCCACGAGCTGACCGCGAGGGTGGCCGCGCTGACGCGGCGCGTCGGGCGGCCGCACCACGCCGCCGCGCCGCCGCCCCGGGGGCCTCTCGCGGTCAACGGCGTGGAGCTCGATCCCTTGAAACACACGGTATGCGTCCGCCAGACGCCAGTGTCGCTGACGCCACACGAGTTCGAGCTGCTGTTTCAACTCGCGTCGCACGCCGGTGTGCTGTTCACGCGACAGCAGCTGCTGGCGCTGGTCTGGCACGGGGAGGCATTCGTGACCGAACGCAGCGTCGACACGCTGGTGCGGCACCTGCGGAGCAAGATCGAAGCGGATCCTGCCTCGCCGGCGCTCATTCTCACGGTCTGGGGCTATGGCTACAAGTTCGCCAGTGCGTAGAGTCCGCATCTGGCGGCGAAGCCTGTACTGGAAGATGGTGCTGGGGCTCAGTGCATGCCTGGCCGGCGTGCTCGTCGTCCAGGTCGCGGCGGTGGTGGTGTGGCTTCGGAGAGAACCTGACGACCGTGCGCTGCGGGCGTTCACGCACGAGGTGGCGGCAGACCTCGGTCAGGCGCTCGCGGCGAACCCGTCGCTCGACGTCCAGCGATACGTCGATCGCGAGTACCCCACACCGCTCGCCTCTCTCTTCATTGTCATGGCCAACGACGGCCGCGCCATCCTGCGCGGGCCCCTGCGCCCTGCCGACGCCTTGATCAGCGGTGCGTCGGAGTACTACCTGGAGCGACCCCGCACCTCTTTGCCCGAGAGCTGGCTGACCGGGCCTCTGCAGGTGGCGCCCATCATGGCAGATGGGCGGCTTGCCGGTGGCGTGGGGGTGGTCACCCGCCAATCGTGGAAAGAGCTGCTCGGGTGGAAGATGGCGCTGCTGTCGGCTGCGTTGCTGCTCGGCGGCACCGGACTGGCGGCGCGGTTCATCTTTCACGACGTGCGGCTGCGGCTGGCCGACCTCGAGCGGACGGCGCGACGGTGCGGGGCCGGAGAGTTCGATGCCCGCGCCCAGGAACGCGGCGCCGACGAATTGACGACTCTCGCGCGGGCGTTCAACCGGATGGCGAGTGATCTCGGGGCTCGCGACCAGCAGCTGAAAGCCTCTGATCGCGCCCGGCGTCTCCTGCTCGCCGACGTGTCGCACGAGCTCATGACGCCGCTCACCGCCGTCCGAGCCTACCGCGAAGTGCTGGCGATGACCGATCTCGCCCGCGTTCCCGAGGCCGCCCATTGTCTCGAGGTGATCGCCGATGAGACTCAGCGTCTGGAGCAGCTCGTCGGCGATCTGCTCGACCTGGCGCGGCTTGACGCCGCCGGCGACTCGCTCCGCTGCCAGGATGTCTCAGTTGAGAACCTGTTCGGCCGCGTCGCTGCTCGCCACGAGCACAACGCCAGGCGCAAAGGCGTCAAGATGAGCCTGTCACTGGGCGCCGGTGCAGAAATCCTCTACGGCGACGCACTGCGGCTCGAACAGGCTCTCCAGAACCTTGCGGCCAATGCCTTGAGGCACACTCCCGCGGGGGGCGAGATCGAAATTCGCGCCGATCTGAGCGAGACGTGCATGGCGTTGTCGGTGCGGGACACCGGCCGAGGCATCCCCCGCGAGCACCTGCCGTTCGTTTTCGATCGGTTCTACAAGGTCGACCCCGCGCGGGCCGGCAGCGGCGCCGAGGGCAGCGGGCTGGGTCTCTCGATCGTCAAGGCGATCGTCGAGCGTCACGGTGGCACCATCTCGGTGACGAGCCATCCCGGGGTCTCGACTGTCTTCACGATCCTGCTGCCATCGAGCGCGTCCGCGGCGGCATGACGGCGGGAACTCTGCAGCCCGGCTCTGCCGTCGTGCCCCACGATGCGGCGAGCCGGGGAGGCCGTCTCTCCGGCGCCCGCATCGTCATCGCCGCGATGGTCGTCGAGGCGATGGCGCCTCGCGTGGCGCGTCCCCGGTTGGCCAGAACGTCGGCTCCGACTATCATGTCCCCACGAGGACGCCGCCGCGCGGCATTGCAGGGAGCGAACATGGCCGGATCAGCGTCACGAGCGGCGTTGGGCGTGGCTTTGGCCGTCGCGGTGGCGGCCGCGGGCATCAGAGCCGCGGCGCCCGACGCCGCCGACTGGACCAGCAGCAATTACGACGAAACCGCCAACCGCTATAGCCCCCTGGACCAGCTGACGGCGACCAACGTCGCCTCCCTGCAGCAGGTCTGGAGCTTCCACCTCAAGCCCGACGCGTACTCCGGTCGACTGCGGCAGGACGAAGCGACGCCGCTCGTGATCGGCAACACCATGTATCTCGCGTCGCCGTACGGCGCGATCCATGCGCTCGATGCGACGACGGGCGCCGTCAAATGGACATTCCAGCTTCCGGATAACGAGATGCCGACGAAGCGCGGCCTCGCCTATTGGCCCGGTGCGGACGATGTCGCGCCGTCCATCATCTTCGGTGGATCGTCCGGCACGCTGCGCTCCATCCGGGCAGCCGACGGCGCTCCCACCCCCACGTTCGGTGAGAACGGCGTCGTGAATCTCAAGACGCGCGAGGTGATGCAGACCGGCG
Organism: uncultured Acidobacteriota bacterium; assembly: GCA_963837345.1. GTDB lineage: Bacteria > Acidobacteriota > Vicinamibacteria > Vicinamibacterales > CAVVIG01 > CAWIMX01. Next base: position 3,719,110 of record CAWIMX010000001.1, on the reverse strand, counting down.
ACGAAGCGGCCTACTCGATTCTGTCGTCACCCACCATCTACAAGAATCTGATCATCACCGGAGCGGGCACGGGTGAGGGATCAGGCGGCCCCCGCGGCGGCTCCGGACCGGCGGGCGACACGCGCGCCTGGGACGCCCGGACGGGCAAACTGGTCTGGACGTTTCACACCGTGCCGCGCCCGGGCGAGTTCGGCTATGACACCTGGGGCCACAACAGCGCCGAGAGCCGGTCCGGCGTGAATGTCTGGGGCTACATGTCGGTCGATGCGGCGCGCGGCATCCTCTACATGCCCCTGGGCGCGCCGAACTACGACCGCGTCGGCATCGATCGACCCGGCGACAATCTCTTCTCCTCGTCGGTCGTTGCAGTCGATGCGAACACCGGCAAGTACCTCTGGCACTTCCAGCTCGTGCACCACGACATCTGGGACTACGACGCGCCGCCGGCGCCCCTGGTCGTCGATCTCGTGCGCAATGGCCAGACGGTCCCCGCGCTTCTCGTCGTGAACAAGGTCGGACTGCTCTTCACGCTCAATCGCGTGACCGGCCAGCCGATCTTCGCCGTCGAGGAGCGGCCGGTGCCCAAGAGCGACCTGCCCGGCGAACAGACGTCGCCTACGCAGCCCTTCCCGGTGAAACCGGAGCCGCTCGTCCAGTTGACGGTCTCGCGCGACAACCTGTACAAGGGCGAGCCGGAGCTCCAGTCGTACTGCGAACACATGGTGGACGACAACAACATGAAGCTGGGCGGGCCCTTCATGCCGATCGCCGTCAACCGATACAGCATCTCGCCGCCGGGACCTGCGGGAGGCGTCAACTTCTGGGGGCCCGCCTACGATCCGACGCTGAACCTGTTCGTCACGAACACGAACAACATGTTCCAGCCGATGCGTCTCGTCCAGCGGCCTGACGGCAGCTGGGTCAACTCGGGGCCGCTCGCGGGCACGCGCCGATTCGGCGACGCCGACCGGCATCTGTTGTGCGGACCGACGCCGTGGGGCGAGCTCGTCGCCGTCAACATGGAGACCGGCGATGTCGCGTATCGCAAGACGCTCGGCGTGTCCGATGCGCTGCCGCCCGGCCTTCAGGATACGGGCCGCTCCAGCACTGGTGGCGTGTTGCTGACAGCCAGTGGCCTGACCTTCGTCGGCGGCACCGATGATTTCCGGTTCCGCGCCTTCGCGACGGCCACCGGCGAGAAACTCTGGGAGATCAAGATGCCCTCGTCGATCGAGGCCTCGCCTGTCACGTACATGGGCGCGGATGGCCGCCAGTTCGTCGCCGTAGTCAGCACCGGCGGTGGACTGACCGGGTCCGACGTCACCAACGACGAGATCGTCGCCTTCGCGCTGCCGCCGAGCGGGGCGGCGGCGACGCCAACTCCTGCTGCCGCGCCAACTGCTGCCGCGGCGGGCGCGCCTGCGGCGCTTGAAGCCCCGGCCGCTGCGGGCGACGAGCATTCGGTCCTGCCGCCAGGGCCGGGGCGGGAGCTGGCGATTCGCGTCTGTTCGGAGTGCCACTCGGTCGACCAGGCCGCCGACCAGGCGCTGGATCTGAACGGATGGAAGAGTCTGGTGGACGACATGGCCGCCCAGGGTGCGCAGGCGACCGACCCGGAGCTCGCCGCGATCGTTCAGTATCTGGCCACCGCGTTCCCGGCGTCCCGGTAGGGTTCGGGCGTCGAACGCCTGGAGATCCACAACATGTCGGTTGTCGATAGCCCGATCGTCCGACCCGGCACGTCGACACGGGGAAGCACCCCACCGACGCCCCCGACCGTGACGCCCCCGGCGAAGGCACTCGGCAGGCTCGCTTTCATGGCGCGCTTCGTGCGCAATCCGCTGCTGGTACTGCCGCAGGCGGTCTACGAGCAGGACTTCGTCCGGTATTCCGACGGAGCGCGGCCGCTCGTCTGGATCACCGAGCCGTCGATGATCCGGGCCGTCCTCCTCGACCACCGGGAGACGTTCCAGAAGCTCGCCCAGATCCGGCTTCTCAGTCCCCTGCTGGGAAAAGGGATTCTCACGAGCGAGGGCGCCGACTGGAAGTGGCAGCGTCAGGCAGCCGCGCCGATGTTCCGGCATCAGGAGCTCATGCGCTTCGTTCCACAGTTCGTGCGCGCAACCGACGCCATGCTGGCGCGGTGGCGTGGGCACTCGGGCGGCCCGGCGATCTCCATGGAAGAGGAGATGAAGCGCGTCACGTTCGACATCATTTCCTCGACGCTGCTGCCGTCTGCCGACGGAACCGTCGGTGTCGCGGTCGAGCAGCTGGCGGGCCGCCTTCAGGACGCCGGCGCCTGGTCGCAGCTCTACGCCATTGCCAACGCCCCGAAATGGCTGCCACAGCCCGGCGGCAAGAGCCGAGGCGAGGCGACGCGGATGCTGCGCCAGGCGGTCGCGGCGATGCTCCGCGAGCATCGGGCGGCCCCGGAACGCGGAGACGATCTCATGGGCCGCCTCATGGCGGCGCGGGATCCCGACACCGGCCAGAGCATGAACGACGAGCAGCTCGTCGACAACCTGCTCACGTTCTATCTGGCGGGCCACGAGACCACCGCGAAAGCCTTGACCTGGACCCTCTATCTGCTGGCGTCCGCGCCCGAATGGACCGAGACGCTCGCCGACGAGATTGCCACGGTGTGCGGCGAGGGGCCTGTGATGGCGGATCACATCGACCGGCTCGTGTTGACCAGGCAGGTCATCCAGGAGAGCATGCGGCTCTATCCGCCGGTGCCGATGATGAGCAGGCAGGCTGTCGCGGACATCGAGCTCGGCGGCCACGGCCTGACGGCCGGCACGTCGGTCGTCATGCCGATCTACGCCATCCATCGCCATCGTGCCCGTTGGAACAGCCCGGACACGTTCGACCCCGCTCGATTCGCTCCGGGCGAGGAAGCGCGTATCGACCGCTACCAGTACATGCCGTTCGGAGCGGGCCCTCGCATCTGCATCGGCATGGCGTTCGCGATGATCGAGGCGACCGCGATCCTGGTCACCATCCTGCAGCACGCGCGCTGCGAGGTCGCCACGGGGTATCAGCCGACGCCGATCGCCCGCGTGACGCTGGTGCCCAAGGGCGGCATGCCCATGTTGGTCCGGCGCGTGTAAGCGGCGGATCGACTCGAGTTCTCTAGAAGGGAGCCACTATGTCATCGTCTCGCGTTGTTCTGGCCGTCTTGTTCGCGGGCGCCGCCATCGGGCTGGCGGGCTGCGGCGCCGGGTCGGGCCCGGCCGGCTCGGGCTCGCCCGATTCCGGGTCACCCGTCAACGGCAACCCGATCACCGGAGAGGGGTTCCCGAATCCGGCCCCGAACGTCACGGCGAATTGGGGACAGCTGCCCGCTGGAAGAATGATGGGCACGACTGCCGGCATGGCACTCGATCCGACCGACGGGAACATCTGGACCTACGAGCGGTGCGGTTCGGGCTCGGCCGGCGGGCCCGGCGTCAACTGCGACACCAACCCTGTGGCTCCACTCTTCAAGTTCGATCGCCATACGGGCGCGGTCCTCGCGAACATCGGCGCGGGCGTCATGGTCACGCCACACGGCATTCACGTCGACCGCGGCGGCAACGTGTGGGTGACCGATTTCAACGCGAACGAAGCGGGAACCAAGGGACACCAGGTGCACAAGTTCAGCCCCTCCGGGGAACTGCTGATGTCGCTCGGCGTCGCCGGTCAACCGGGGAACGACGAGCGGCATTTCAATCAGCCCAACGCGGTCATTACAGCGCCCGACGGCAGTATCTTTGTCGCCGACGGCCACAGCGGCCAGGGCATGCTCACCGACCAGGCGATCGAAGCCGGGCGAGCGGCTGGCCAGACGGGCCGCATCATGAAGTTCGCTGCGGACGGAACCTTCGTCAAAGCGTGGGGGCGAATCGGCACCCTGCACGGCGAGTTTCGCACGCCGCACGCGCTGGCGTTCGACTCCCGCGGACGGCTGTGGGTCGCCGACCGCGGCAACCATCGCATCGAAATCTTCGACCAGGACGGCAACTATCTCGAGTCGCGCTACCTGTACGGGCGTACCAGCGGGATCGCCATCACGCCGGACGACATGGTGTACGCCATCGACTCCGAGTCGAGCCCGACCACCCACCCGAACTGGGTGGACGGCGTGCGCGTCGGCCGGATCGATGCCGACGCGATCATCGGGTTCATCCCGGCGTTTCCCGCCGAGACACGTCCCTACCAGGGCGCCGCAGGCGAGGGCATCGCGGTGGACGCCGACGGCAACGTCTATGCGGCCGAAGGACCCAACTCCATGCGGTTCGCGGGCGGCCCGTTCACGAAATACTCGGTGCCGGCCGGGACTTAGCATGTGAACGTCGTTCGGATCCACTTCCAGGAGGCTATCCATGGCGATCGGGATCTATTTCTCCCCCCGGGCGATGTCGGCGCGGAAGTACGACCAGTGCATCAAGCGCTTGCGAAGCGCCGGAGCCGCTCACCCGGCCGGGCGCACGTATCATGCGTCCTTCGGCCCGAAGTCCAAGCTGATGGTGTTCGACGTCTGGACATCCAGGGCTGCCTTCGACCGGTTCGCGAAGACGATGATGCCCATCGCTCGCGAGCTCGGGATTGACCCCGGGAAGCCGAGCGTGATGCCGGTGCACAAAGTGATCGTCCCGGCGGCGAAGCGGTCGCGCCGGAAGAAGCGCTGAGCGAGCCTACAGCGCGCGCCGAACGGCGGCCACGATGTCTTCATCGAGGGGAAAGACGCCGGCGTCCTTCTTCGCGACGACTTCTCCCTCGACCCACACCGTGAACTCGCCGCGCCCGCCGACCAGGACGTCGACGTCGAGACCGGTCTCTTGTCTGATGAGCGCCGCCGCACGGGCAGCGCGAGGCTGGTAGTTTCAAACCTTGCAGTAGCGGATGGTGACGCGCTTCATCTGTGCCTCCTCTGACAGCCGCGGGCCTGCAGCCTCGGTTCGATCATTGTAAAGGAGAGAGACACGCGGGCCACGGCCTGGGGCGCTCGGGGCGCTCGGCGGCAACGTTGCCACTGGAGGCGGATGCCGGCAGGCTCGCCTCAGAGCGGGAGGAATGACGCGCAGCTATGCACCGCGGCTTCGTACCCGGCACGCGCTCCAGTGGTTGTCGGCGAAGAGAGCAAATGTCGGTCCAGGTGGCCGAGCGCTCCAGCTCGGATGGTTCGACTGCGCGAACTGGTGAAAGACGCCCGCGAGGCAGACAAGATGTACGCTGTCGAGGTCTGCTCGACGACGTCACGATCCGGTCGCCGACGCAACCCTGGCGCCGTGGGCTTCGTGCCAGTACCTGAAACCAATGGCAGCCGTCGTCGCCTGCACGCCGATCACCAGTGCCACGCACGCGGGCCAGCCACCCGCCGCCCACAGCAAGGCCGGCACGGTTCCGCCGAGGCTCCCACCCAGGTAGTAGAACGTCGAGTACAGCCCGACCGCCAGGCCGCGATCGCTCGCGGTCACCGCGCCGACGTAGCTGCTCGCTGTCGCCTGTGCCACGAACACCCCGGTCGCGACCAGCCCCAGGCCGGCCACGACGATGCCCGTCGTCGAGGCGAGCGTCATGAGCACGCCCGCCCCGCCAAAGGCCATTGCGACACCAATCCCGGCGCGATGGCCGCGCACGTCAATCCACCGACCCGCCAGCGGCGTGATGACGGCGCCGACCAGGTACACCGCGAAGATCCAGCCGAGCGCCGCGGTGGACAGGTTGAATGGCGGATCGGCCAGGAGAAACGTGACGTACGTGAAGACCGCAATCTGGGAGAAGAGGACGAGAAAACCGACCGCATACGTGGCCTGCAGGCGCGGGTTGCGGAGGTGCGGTCCGAGCGCGGCCCACGGGCGCCCCACGCGCACGGCGGAAACGGGCCGATCCGGAGGCAGAAACGTCCAGATCGCCGCGGTGGCGAGGAGGTTGGCGCCGGCGAGCACGAGAAACGCGAACGGCCATCCCGCGGACGCCGCGACCAGCCCGACAATGGCGCGCCCCGAAAAGCCGCCGACCACGGTCCCGCTGACATAGGCCGACGTCGCCGCGGCCGTCTTCGCCGGGTCCCACTCGTCGTGCACGTAGGCGATGATGCCCGCGAAGATGCCGGGCGTGGCCAGGCCCTGGACGAAGCGCCACACGACCAGCGTGCGCAGATCGCCGGCGGTCGCGGCGAGCGCCGTCGCAAGCGTCAGCACCGCTGCCGAACCGACGATGACGCGCTTGCGCCCGAGGCGATCGCCCAGCCGGCCGGCGGCGGGCGCGGCCATGGCGACCGCGATCGTCGGCGCCGTGATCGTGAGGCTCACGCCGGCGTGCGTTGCGTGGAACAGCCGCGCGAGCATCGGCAGCAGCGGCTGCGTGGCATAGAGGTCGAGAAACGCCGTGAAGCCGGCCAGCACGACGGGAAACGTTCGCGGGCGCGGCGTCATGGGCCAGGCGCGTCGATCGCGCTATTGCGACGAGGAGATGGGCGGCGCGGGCGGAGCCTCGGGAGCGGCGGGATCGCCGCCCTGGAAACCGATCTTGTTGTGCGTGCCGTCGCAGAACGGCTTTCGTTCCGAATGGCCGCAGCGGCAGATGGAAAACGGCCGCTTGGGAATCTGGTAGGCCTCCCCGTTCCAGTCCACGAGCTTCACGTCGTCACCTTCGACACGATACGGGCCGTTCTGCCGGACGATGATCGTGGCCATCGGCTACCCCATCTTCTGCATGGATGCCAGGAAGTCGGCATTCGACTTGGTCTTTCCCATCTTGTCGAGCAGGAGCTCCATCGCCTCGACGCCGGAGAGCGGATTGAGCACCTTGCGGAGCACCCAGATGCGGTTCAGATCCTCGCGCGGGAGCAGCAGCTCTTCCTTGCGCGTGCCGCTCTTCTGGATGTCGATCGCCGGAAAGACGCGCTTGTCGACGAGTTTGCGATCGAGGTGGATCTCCATGTTGCCGGTGCCCTTGAATTCCTCGAAAATCACATCGTCCATCCGCGAGCCGGTGTCGACGAGGGCCGTGGCCATGATGGTGAGCGAGCCGCCCTCCTCGATGTTGCGGGCCGCGCCGAAGAAGCGCTTCGGCTTCTGCAGCGCGTTGCTGTCGAGACCGCCCGACAGGATCTTGCCCGAGGCCGGAATCACGGTGTTGTAGGCGCGCGCGAGGCGGGTGATGGAGTCGAGCAGGATCAACACGTCCTTGCGATGCTCGACGAGACGCTTGGCCTTCTCGATGACCATTTCGGCGACCTGCACGTGCCGCTGGGCCGGTTCGTCGAACGTGGACGAGATGACCTCGCCGTTCACCGAGCGCTGCATATCGGTGACTTCTTCGGGCCGCTCGTCGATGAGCAGCACGATCAAGTACACCTCGGGATGATTCGTCGCCACCGACTGCGCGATGTTCTGGAGCAGCATCGTCTTGCCGGTGCGGGGCGGCGCGACGATGACACCGCGCTGGCCCTTGCCGATGGGTGTCATCAGATCCATGACGCGCCCGGCGAGATTCTCGGCCGCGGTCTCGAGGCGCATCCGTTCCTGCGGGTAGAGCGGCGTCAGGTTCTCGAAGAACAGCTTCTCGCGCGCGTGCTCGGGCGCCTCGAAGTTGACGGCCTCGACCTTGATGAGGGCGAAGTACCGCTCCCCCTCCTTGGGCGGGCGGATCTGACCCGACACCGTGTCGCCTGTCTGGAGATCGAACCGCCGGATCTGCGATGGCGACACGTAGATGTCGTCGGGGCCCGGCAGATAGTTGTAGTCGGGGGCGCGCAGGAACCCGAACCCGTCGGGCAGCACTTCGAGCACGCCTTCGGAAAAGATGAAGCCGCTCTGCTCGGTCTGCGCCTTGAGGATCTGGAAGATCAGCTCCTGCTTGCGCATGCCCGTCGCGCCGGTCACGTTCATGTCCTTGGCGATCTGCGTGAGCTTCTGAATGCTCATGTCCTTGAGATCGGTGATCTTGAGGACGTCGCCGGTCTTGCGCCCGGGCGCCGGCGCTGCGGCGGCGGGAGCCGCTTCGGCGGGGGCTTCAGCGGTCGTCGTGGGCTGGTCGACGGGCGGCGGCGTGCCGCCGTTGCGGCCCTGGCGTTTGTGATTGGGTGCCATGTCTCCTTACAGTGTCGCGGCAGGCGCGCCGGTCACGGCGTGCGTGCGGACGAAATCGACGATCCGGCGGCTGCCTTCGCGGAGCCGCTCCATCGAGGTGGCGTAGGACAGGCGGACGAAGCCGGGCGCCAGAAAGGCCTCGCCCGGCGTGACGGCCACGCGGGCGTCCTCGAGGAGCGCCTCGGCGAAGGCGGCCGACGTGGGAAACCCGGTGGGCGACAGCGTCGCCCGCACGTCGACGAACAGATAGAACGCGCCGGCCGGCCGGTGCACGCGCAGCCGGGAATCCGTCGTGAGCCACTCGTAGAGGTGATTGCGCCGGTCGCGGTACTCCTCGAGCATGCGGCGCACCGGATCCTGCGATCCGGTCAGCGCGGCGATCACCGCCTTCTGCGTCATCGCGTTCACGTTCGAGGTGGTGTGGCTCTGAATCGCCGCCGCGGCCGCGATGACGTCTGCGGGCCCGAGCGCCCAGCCGCACCGCCATCCCGTCATCGCGTACGCTTTTGAGGCCGACCCGCACACGACCGCGCGATCGCGGCAGCCCGCGGCGATGATGGCCGGGAGATTGTGCGCCACCGCGTCGTAGATGAGCCGTTCATAGCAGAGGTCGAGGACGATCCAGAAGCCATCGCGCGCCGCCCGATCGGCCACGAGGGCCAGTTCGGCCTCCCCCATCAGCGCCCCGGTCGGGTTGCACGGCGAGTTGATGATGACGCCGCGCGTGCGCGGCGTGAGCGCGTCCAGGATGGGTCTCGCCCGGAGGGCGAAGCCGTCGGCGCTGGACGTCGCCACCGGCACCGGCGTCGCGTCGGCCAGCTTGACCTGCTCGACGAGGGTCGGCCAGCACGGCGTCGGGACGACCACCTCGTCGCCCGGGCCGAACAACGCGAGCGCGGTGTTGGAGAGGGCCTGCTTGCCCCCGGCGCTGGCGATGACCTCGTGCGGCGCATAGTCGACGCCGTAGTCGGTCCTGTAGCGATCGACGATCGCCCGCCGGAGATCGGCCACCCCCGCGTTCGGCGTGTAGTGCGTGAAGTTCTGGTCGAGCGCCGCATGCGCCGCCGCCTTGATGGCGTCGGAGGTCGCGAAGTCGGGCTCGCCCGCGCCGAAATCGATGACCTCGACTCCCTGGCGGCGCAGGCGGTCCACCGTTGCCGTCACTTTCATCGTCGCTGATTCGGCGATGCGGCCGATTCGATCCGCCAGCTGTCTCATGCGCCTCTGCTAGGCCCTGGCGGCGCGCTTGTCGCGCAGCCGAGTTTCGACGATGTCGGGCACGAGCCCGTGCACGCGGCCGCCCAACGCGAACACTTCCTTGATCAGCCGCGAGCTGATGTAGGTGTACTGTTCGGCGGGCATCATGAAGACGGTGTCGATCCGTCCGTTCAGCCGCTGGTTCATGAGAGCCATCTGGAATTCGTACTCGAAATCGGAAACGGCCCGGAGCCCGCGGACGATGACTTGCGCCCCGCGCCGCTCCACGTAGTCCACGAGCAGGCCGTCGAACGTATCCACTTCCACGTTGGCCTGCCCCGCGAATACCTCGCGGGCGATCTGCACGCGTTCGGCCATCGAGAACAGCGGCGACTTCTCCGCGTTGATCAGCAGCGCCACGATGATGCGGTCGAAGAGCCGCGCCCCGCGCGTGATGATGTCCACATGGCCGTTGGTCAGCGGGTCGAACGATCCCGGATAGACGGCTAAGGTCGGCATGCGTAAAAGGTGAGCGCCGAATCGCCGGCGATTACCTGCCGGGTCCGGACCAGCAGTCCGGCTGCCTCGGGCGGCGCCGTGCGGCGCGCGTGTTCGAGCACGACGATCCCATGGGGTGTGATCACCTCTCCGGTGGCGGCGAGGACTGCCGCGAGGGTTTCGGCTGTCTTGCCGACCGCCCGTCCGGGCGGCCGCTGTTCGTACGGCGGGTCGAGCAGGACGATATCGAACCGGCTCCCGTCGGGAGATCTACGGTCGATGGCTCGGTCCGCCCGCGCCTCGAGGCGATCGAGCGCGCGCACAAAATCCGACCGGATCATAGCATAGCCCTCCCGGATTCCGCAGGTCGTCAAATTTCGGGCAATCAGCGCCTGAGCCCGCCGATCCCGCTCGACGAACGTGACGGCAGCGGCACCCCGGCTGAGCGCTTCGATCCCGAGGGCGCCCGTGCCGGCGTACCCGTCGAGCACGCGCGCGCCCGCCACCCGCCCGCCGAGAATGTTGAACAGCGTCTCCCGCAGCTGATCCGACGTGGGCCGCAGGCCCTCCCAGGTTGGCGCCTCGAGGCGGCGGCCCTTCAGCGCCCCCGCAATCACACGCATCAACCGACCTCGATCAGTTTGAACCGGGCCGACCATCCCGCCGTGAGCCGAGCGAGCTCGGCGGGCGCCGGCGCCGACTCCGCGAACCAGCGCGCCGCCTCGAGCCGCGCGGACTCGACGAGGGCCCGGTCGCGCATGAGGTCGATGACCCGGAACGTCGGCATCCCGGCCTGCCGCGTGCCGAAGAAGTCGCCGGGCCCCCGAAGCTCGAGGTCGCGCTCGGCGATCACGAACCCGTCGGTCGTTTCGGTGAGCGCCTTGAGGCGGGCCCGGGCTTCGTCGGAGAGCGGCGACTGGTACAACAGACAGCACCAGGCCGCGTGCGAGCCGCGCCCCACGCGGCCGCGAAGCTGGTGCAGCTGCGACAGGCCGAACCGCTCCGCGTGTTCGACCAGCATGACGCTGGCGTTCGGCACGTCCACGCCCACCTCGACGACGGTGGTGGCCACGAGCATCTGCAGCTCGCCGGCGGCGAAGGCCCGCATGACCCGTTCCTTCCCGGCCGCCTTCAGCCGTCCGTGCAGCAGGCCGACACGGTATTCGGGGAACACGTCGTGCGCCAGATGGTCGGCCATCTCCGTGGCCGCCCGCAACGCGACCTTGTCCGATTCTTCGACGAGGGGATAGATGACATATGCCTGACGGCCGACGTCCAGTTCCCGGCGCACCATCGTGTAGACGTCGTCGCGGCGGCTCTCCGGCTTGGCGATCGTCCGCACCGGCAGCCGGCCGGGCGGCAGATCGCGAATGACCGAGGTGTCCAGATCGCCGTACAGCGTCAAGGCCAGCGTGCGAGGGATCGGCGTGGCGGTCATCACCAGGACGTCGGGATGGAAGCCCTTCTCGCGCAGCGTGGCCCGCTGCAGGACGCCGAAGCGATGCTGCTCGTCGATGATCACGAGCCCAAGCGCGTGAAAGGCGACGCCGGCCTCCACGAGCGCATGCGTGCCGATCGCCAGGTGCACCGCGCCGCTCGCCACGTCCGCCAGCTGCTGCTTGCGGCCGCGCCCGGTGCCGCCCGTCACGAGCCCCACCCGGAACCGCGACGGAGCCAGCAGTCGCGAAATGTTCTGGAAGTGCTGTTCGGCGAGGATCTCGGTCGGCGCCATGAAAGCCACCTGCAGCCCGTTCTCCATCGCGACGAGCGCCGCCACGAGCGCCACGATCGTCTTGCCAGCGCCCACGTCGCCCTGCAGCAGGCGGTTCATCGGATGGGGGCGCTGCATGTCCTCGACGATCTCCTTGAGCGCTTCCCGCTGCCCGCGCGTCAGCCGGAACGGGAGGACCTGCCGGGCCGCGTCACGGATGCGATCGTCGACTCGGACGACGACGGGCTTTCGTTCGGCCTCCGCCAGGTGACGGCGAGCGAGCACGCCGAGGTGGAACTGGAACGCTTCTTCGACGATGAGGCGGCGCTGCGCGGGGGCGTCGAAGCGATTCAAGACGTCGATCGGCGTAGCCGGGTCCGGAAAATGCGTCGCGACGAGCGCGGCGCGGCGCGAGGGCAGCGAGAGCCGGCGCCTCACGCCCTCGGGCAGCGGGTCCGGCAAGTCGGCCGGCAGCGCCTGCAGCACGTCGAACACGAGACGGCGCTGCATCTTCGGCGTGACGGCGCCGGCCTTTTCGTAGACGGGAACGATCCGCCCGGTATGGATGGTCTGCGCGTCGTCGTCTTCGATGATTTCGTACTGCGGATTGGTGAGCTGCAGGCCGCCGCTGCCGCGCATCTCGACGGTGCCGAAGAGCACCACATGCTGGCCGGCGACGAAGACATCGCGCAGAAACGGCTGGTTGAGCCACGTCGCCCGGATGCCGCCGCTGGCGTCGCCGACGAGCGCTTCGAAGATCTTGAAGCCCGGGCGTCGCGTGGCGCGCAGTCCGCAGCTGAGGACGCGCGCGGCGATCGAGGCGGCCTCGCCCGGCTTCAGCGACGCAATCGGGCGCCGCTGCCCGCGGTCCTCATAGCGCAGAGGAAATCGATGCAGCAGATCGTCGACCGTGAGCAGCCCGGCATGCGCAAGGTCGGCGGCGCGGCGCGGGCCGACGCCCTTCAGGAACTGGAGCGGCGTCGAGAGAATCGGGGGGGGTTCGCCAGGGGCGCCTGCCGTCACTGCACGATTATCGCGCGGCCCTGCTCGACGGCGATCGCGCGAATGCCCGACGGGAGCGCGAAGGCATCGTCGAGGCCGATGCCCTCCGGATTGTCGGGCGTGCGCGAGTAGTAGCTCACGATGTACTGCAGCAGGAGCTTGGGAATCGGCACGGCGCCGGCCGCGGCCGACTCGAGCGAGAAGCGTCCCACGCCCCCCTCGGCGGTCACGACGCCGGTCGCGGTGACCGGCACTCGGCCGCGCAGATAGGTCATCGGGTCGAGCGCGCCCGTGGGCCTGGCCCCCTGCCGAACGGCGTCGAGATCGACGACCGCGCGGCCCGACACGCGCCCGCCGCCCAGAATCCTGATCGACGGATCCACCACGCCAGCGGGCAGCGTGGACCCCATCGCGTACTGCAGGTAGCCGTTCACCTCGCGCTCCGTCACGACGGTGCTCGACGCGCGGGACGAGGGCGTCAGCCCGCGCTCGAAAATGCGGTCGATCTTCGCCTGCAGCGCATCGGCATCGGCGCGCGTCGGCGGCGCCTGCGCGAAGACCATGGCAGACGCCGCCGCGACGAGCGCCGACAGCACGAACCGTCGTCTTCGATCCATGGCTATTGTGGCGTCTGGCGCCGGTTGGCCTGACGGGCGCGCAGCAGCAAATCGATCTTCTGCCGCTCCATCTGCTCTTCGAAGAGCCGGAACTGCGCCCGCTGCCGCACCGTGAGCACCTCGTCAATCTTGTCGTAGGCGTCGCGAACGGCCGCCGCCGTGCGATCGTCGAGCGCCTGGAGCTCGCCCAGGCGGTCCTGAATCTGTGCGTCGTCCACCGGGTCTGCGCTCGCGAGCCGGCGCAGCTCACCGAGCCGCCTCGCGCGCTCGGCGAGCGCGTGCTGGCGCACGTCCTGCAGGCCCTTGAAGCGCGTCAGGAACTGCGGATAGTGCTCGTCGTCGATGCCCAGCTGCTCCTGGGCCTGGATCAGCGCATAGGCGTCGAACATGCGCTGCAACTCGGCGGGCGACGCGCCCGCGGGGCCCGTGCCCTGACGGCCGGGCGATCGTTGCGCCGAAGCGACCGACGGCGTCGACCATACGAGCAGCGCGACGCCGGCCGTGATCGCCGCGACCTTCAGTCGAAGCGCCCGCCCGATTGTCTGCGTGGTCGCACTCACGGCTGGGTCCAGTTTACCGCGTCGTCTAGGCGCCGGCGCGGGCAATCGCGTCCGACAACAGGCGTTCGAGCTCGGCGCGCTCGTCCTCTGTGAGCTGGCTGAGCGCCCCGTCGACCCCGCCCACCCGGGGCGCAAGGCCCGCCTCGGAGAAGCCATCCCAATCGAGGTCCGACGCGAGATCCACGACGAGCGCCATTTGCGGATCGTCGGCCGAAGGCGCGTCGACGATCGGCTCGCCCATCCCCGAATCCGCAACCGGTCCCGGATCACGGCCAGCCGGCGCTTGCCGCGACCGATGGCCCGGACCGACGACGAGCGCCAGCACGAGAGCGGCGACGGCGCCGGCGCCCAGCGTCCACCCCCACCACGGGCCGCTGCCGGGCGTGAGCCATTGCGACCACCCGCGCCGCTGCGGCGGGTCGGTGTCGAGCGCTGTCAATACGCGATCGGAAAACTGGCGCCAGAACTCGCTGGAGGGCTCCGGCACGTCGACGTGCGCCACCGACGCCATCGTGGTCTTGAGCTCCTCGAGCCGCGCCTGACAGGCGCCGCACCCGGCGAGGTGCCGGTTTGCGGCGGCGGTGGCCGGCGCGTCGAGACAATCGATCAGTGCTTCGGCGGAGAGATGAGCCATACGTCAGAGCGCCTCGGCGTCACCGAGCAGTTTCTTGAGATTGCTCAGCGCGTGAAAGAAATTGGCCTTCACGGCCCCCACGGAACTCCCCAGGATGTCGGCGATCTCCTGATGCGACAGATCGTGATACGTGCGGAGAATGAGCGTGGCGCGCTGCTTTTCGGGCAGCCGGGCAATCGCGGATCGCACCCGTGTGGCCCGCTCGCGCCGGAGCAGGCGATCGGACGCCGATTCGGCCGCCGCGTCGATCTGCCGCGCCTCGTCGACCGGCCCGCCCGCCTGCGCGTGCACCGTCCGCGTGCTCGCCCGGTTCAGACAGACGTTCACGCCGATCCGGTAGAGCCAGGTCGCGAGCGACGACTGCCCGCGAAACGTCCGAAGACCACGAAACGCCCGCAGGAACACGTCCTGCGACAGGTCGCGGGCGTCTTCCTGATTCCCCGTGAAGCGGTAGCACAGCCGATAAACCGGCCGTTGATGCCGCTCGACGATCAGATCGAACGCCCCGGGGCGGCCCGCCAGGCACGCAGCCACGAGCGACGGCTCGTCGAGCTCCGCGAGCGGCAGACCGTCGACGGGCGGCTCAGCCACGCTGTCGGGCCGAGCCGCCGGCTCGCGCCGCACCACGGTCACCTTCCACTCCGCCTGCGCCGTTCCGGGCAAGGTCCACGCGAAAGCCGGCATTCGTAGGCTTAGACCGACGATCCGCGGCAAAGGTTGAACCGGCCGCCCGGCGGCGACTGACGGCCCGCTCCCCTCTTGTCTGCACCCCCTTACGTGCGGGTCGCCAGCAGCCGGTCCACCTCCGCGACCGTGGGAATCCCGCTTCGCGCCCCGAGCGCGCGGCAATTGAGCGCCGCCACGGCATTCGCATAGGTCAGCGCGTCCTCGAGGTCGCCCTCCGGCCAACGCAGGCAGGCGGCGGCAAAGCCCCCGCGAAAGACATCGCCGGCGCCGGTCGAATCGACGCAGTCGACGGAGAAGGCGGGCGTCCGGATTTCGCGACCCGCCGCGCGGGCCAGACTGCCACTGCCGCCCAGTGTCACGCAGACCACCGACGCGCCGTACTCACGGGCGATGGCCGCCAGCGCCTGGCCCGTTTCTTCGTACCCGGTCAGCGCGCAGGGAAACTCCTCCGCGGCGATGATGACGTCGGTATGCTGCAGCAGGTCGCCGATCCCGGGTCGCACGCGCTCGACGTCCAGAATCGTGGGCAGCCCGGCGCCGCGGGCCAGGCGCGCCGCTTCGGTGGCCGCGCTGGTTTCGTGGCAATCCACGAGCAGCAGCCGGCCCGAAGCCACGTGCTCTCCGCGGACGTCGCCTGGCGCGATGGCGAGGAGCGGATGACGATCCCAGAGTACCGTCCGTTCGCCCGACCGCGCGTCCACGATCACGATCGCGAACTGATTCGTCGCCCCGGCGACGGTCGACGCGGCGCTGACGTCCACACCCTCGACGATGAGGCTCTCCCGGGCGAGCGTGCCGAAGCTGTCGTCGCCGAACGTGCCGAGATATCGCGCGCGCCAGCCGAGCCGCGCGCAGGTGACGAGGGCGCCGGCGGTCTGCCCGCCAGGCTGTCTCGAGAACCGCTGCAGCCGCTGTTTCGAGTTGCTGGCGGGAAACTCCGCGACGACGGTGACCAGATCGATGCTGTTGAGACCCAGGCCGACGACGTCGAAGGGACGGCCGCCGGGAGCTGGGATCGTCAGGGGAATCCGCACGCGTGGGGCGATGGTAGCACCTGAGGAAAGACTTGACCTTCGCCTTTCCTTTGCATATAGTGGCGCGCGAAAGGAGGTGCCCATGCTCCCGCTCACCAAGCGCCAGCGCGAGATTCTGGACTATCTGAACGAGTTCATTCAGGAGCACGGATACGCGCCGAGCCTCGAGGAAATCGGCCGGCGTTTCGGCCTTTCTTCTCTGGCCACTGTCCACAAGCACCTCACCAACCTGCAGGAGAAGGGGTTCATCAAGCGCGCCTGGAATCGCAGCCGATCGGTGGAGATGGTCCCCACGAGAAACGGCGGCCGCGCGCTGGAGCTTCCGCTGCTTGGCTTCGTGGCAGCCGGCGCGCCCATCGAGGCCGTCGCGTCGTCGGAAACGATCGCCGTGCCCGAAGATCTGGTCGGCAAGCGCGACACCTACGTGTTGCGCGTGCGCGGCGACTCCATGATCGACGAGCAGATCCGCGACGGCGACTACGTGGTGGTCGAGGATCGGAAAACGGCCGATGCCGGCGAAATGGTCATCGCCCTGCTCGGCGGCACGGACGTGACGTTGAAGAAGTTCTACCGCGACCCGGGCGGCAAGATCCGGCTCCAGCCCGCCAACGCGACCATGCAGCCCATCTTCGCCGATCCGGACCAGGTGCAGATTCAAGGCGTGGTGGTCGGGGTGATGCGCCGGTATTGAGGTATCGAGCAGCGTTCCGACTTCCGAGTCGTCGTCGGTATGGCGTAGACTGCCTGAATGGCCGAACAGCCCAGACAGATCAACTTCACCATCGTCCCTGACGAAACTACGACGGCGCCGCGCACCTA
The DNA here is from genome assembly GCA_963837345.1 of uncultured Acidobacteriota bacterium. Classification (GTDB taxonomy): domain Bacteria; phylum Acidobacteriota; class Vicinamibacteria; order Vicinamibacterales; family CAVVIG01; genus CAWIMX01. Next base: position 3,702,273 of record CAWIMX010000001.1, on the reverse strand, counting down.
CGCCAACTTCTGCTCGATCGCGCATACGCCGTTCGACTTCACCCTGACGTTCTGCGAGGTGATGCCGCTCTCCGACAAGGAAATCAAGGCGGCGGAAACTGACCATGTCGTGCGGGCGCCGGTCCGCGCGAAAATCGTTGTGCCGGTGCAGTTCGTTCCCAACCTCATCGCGGCGCTGCAGGAGCATTGGCGCGTCTATTCCGAGTCGTACAGCAACGTGGGATGGAACAAGGGCGCCGGTCCCGTTCACTGACCGGCCGGCACGAGCGGTGAAGACACGGACCGAGACGCGGCACATCCTCGATCGGCTCGAGGCTCAACATCCCGGGGCCGACACCGAGCTCGCCTACCGCAACGCCTTCGAACTGCTCGTCGCCACCGTGCTCTCGGCGCAGTCGACCGACGTGCGCGTCAACCTGGTCACGCCGCGACTCTTCAAACGCTTTCCCGACGCCGCAGCGCTCGCCCGCGCCACGCCTGCCCGCCTCGAGCCGCTCATCCGCTCGACCGGTTTCTTCCGGGCCAAGGCGAAGTCGCTCATCGGCCTCTCGCGGGCGCTCGTCGAGGAGCACGCCGGACAGGTCCCCTCCGAGATGGAGGCGCTCGTCCGCCTGCCGGGCGTCGGCCGCAAGACGGCGAATGTGGTACTGGGCCACGCGATGGGTGTTCCCGGACTGCCCGTCGATCGTCACGTCCTCCGCGTGGCGAACCGGATCGGCATTGCGGAATCCGACGATCCGGAAACCGTCGAACAGCAGCTCTGTGCGGCATTGCCCCGCAGCCGGTGGACGCGGGCGTCGGACACCCTCATCCTGCACGGCCGCCGCGTCTGCCGGCCGAAGCCGCTCTGCGATCAGTGCGCGGTCGTCGACCGCTGCGACTTCGCACGGGCCGCGGGGCGTTGAGATCGCGAGCGCGAAAGCGGTTCGGCCAGCATTTTCTCGAACCGGCGTGGGTCGCGAAGGTGCTTCAGGCGCTGGCGCCCGCGAAGGGAGAATCATTCCTCGAAATCGGCCCGGGACGAGGCGCCCTCACCCGGCCCCTGGCGAAGCTGGCAGGCCACGCGCTCGCGATCGAGATCGACCGCGACCTTGCCGCGGCGTTGCGGGAAGAGCGCCTCGAATTCCTGTCGGTTCTCCAGGCCGACTTCCTCAGCGTGTCGACGCGGGATCTCCAGGCGGCGTTCGACAACGCGGGGCTGGCGCCTCCGGTCCGAGTGGTGGGGAATCTGCCCTACAACGTGGCCGCGCCAATCCTGTTCCGGCTGCGCGACCATCACATGGCCGGGCTCGGGATCGGCGACGTGACCGTCATGGTGCAGCGCGAGGTGGCCGAACGCCTGGTCGCCCCGCCCGGCTCGCGGGCGTACGGGGCGCTTCCTGTGCTCCTCGGCTACCGGGCCGACATCCGGCGACTCTTCGACCTTCCGCCAGGAGCGTTCCGCCCGGCTCCCAGCGTGCGATCCAGTCTGGTGCGCCTGACATTTCACGCCCCGGCTGCCGCGCCCGACGACGAGGCGCTCTTCGAGGCGCTGGTCAAGGCGCTCTTTTCCAGGCGGCGGAAGACGCTCGCCAACGGCCTGAAGGGCGCGGGTGCCTCGGCTCTCCAGGCCGGGGCGCTCGTGGAGCGGCTGGCCCTCGAGCGGTCGAGGCGGCCGGAAACATTGTCGATTCCAGAGCTGGTAGGGCTGTCGAACGCCTGGCGGGCCCTGGTCGGCCCATCCCTATCGCCGCCGGCAGGGGGTGTGTTATAGTTTTCCGCTAACTGTCGGCAGTACCCGGCTTTAGCCGGACAGCCCCATCCCGCCCCGTTTTGTTCAGGCACGCCCAGTTGCCTGATGAGCCGCGAGACCGCGGCTCCCCTGACTGCGCCGGCCCGCCAGGCGTCGCGCGCGGTGAGGGTGCGTCTCTCTGATTCCGCATGCTCGAAGTGGTCCCACTCGGCGGGCTCGGCGAGTTCGGCATGAACACGCTCGCGCTCACGTGGCAGGAGACGACGATCGTCGTCGACGCGGGCGTCATGTTCCCTGACACCGAGCTTCTGGGTGTCGATCGGATCATCCCGGATCTGACGTACCTGCAGCAGAAGGGGCGCGTGGCGGCGCTCGTGCTGACGCACGGCCACGAGGATCACATCGGTGGTGTGCCGCACCTGCTGCCGCGGGTCGACGGACCGATCTACGGCACGCCGCTGACGCTCGCGCTGGTGGAACCGAAGCTCGTCGAGCACGGACTCGAGGACCATCCGCGCCACCCCGTGCGGCCGGGCGATCGCGTGACCGTTGGACCGTTCACGATCGAATTCATTCGCGTCACGCACAGCATGCCCGACTGCGTGGCGCTGGCCATTCATACCCCGGTGGGCGTCGTGGTCCACACCGGCGACTTCAAGGTGGACCAGACGCCGATCGACGGCGAGCACTTCGACGTGCACCGCTTCGCCGAACTCGGTCGCGACGGCGTGCTGGCGTTGTTCGCCGACAGCACGAACATCGATCGCCGCGGCTTCACGGGATCGGAGCTCGAGGTCGTGGAGGCCTTCGAGGAGATCTTCACCAGTGCGAGCGGCCGTCTCATCGTGGCGGCGTTCTCATCGAGCATCTACCGGATGCAGATCCTCGTCGACCTGGCCGCCCAATTCGATCGCAAGGTGGCGTTCGTGGGTCGGGGCATGGTCGAGAACTCCGAGATCGCGCAGCGCCTCGGCTACCTGACGATCCCGGCCGGCGTGCAGATCCGGGATGCCGACGTCGACGGCTACCCCGCCCAGGACGTGCTCTGCGTGACCACGGGGTCGCAGGGCGAGCCCTACTCCGCGCTCTCGCGGATCGCGATCGACGATCACCGTCACGTGAAGGTGCACGCGAGCGACACGGTTGTGTTTTCGGCGCGGGCGATTCCGGGCAACGAAAAGTCCATCAATCGCGTCATGAATCACCTGGCGCGCCGCGGCGCCACCGTGATCCACGAGGGCAGCAAGCATGTCCACGTGTCGGGGCACGGCAGCGAGGAAGAGCTGAAGCTCATGCTGTCGCTGGTGCGCCCGCGGTACCTGGTGCCCGTGCACGGCGAGTACCGCCAGCTGGCGCTCCACGCCCGCGTCGCGGAACGGGTGTTCGCCGGGCGCGACCCGCGGCCCGACGTGCTGGTGGTCGAGGACGGCGACATCCTGCACTTCGACGACGCCGGAGGGCGGCTCGCGGGCAAGGCGCCGGTCGGACGCGTGCTGATCGACGGCACGCGCACGGGTGAAATCGGCGACGAAGTGCTCCGCGACCGTCGTCACCTGGCCGAAGACGGCCTGGTCGTGCCGGTCGTGGCGATCAACCGGCAGTCGGGCTTGGTGGAGGGCGTGCCCGACATCATCACGCGCGGGTTCGTCATGGAAGACGGCGAGGCCCTGCTCGCCGACGGGGCGCGCGTGCTGACCGAAGTCATCGAACAGGCCAGTGTCGAGGAGCGCACCGACCAGGGTCTCATCCAGGAGAAGCTCCGCCTGGAGCTTCGCCGCTTCCTTCGCAAGCGCTCGGGACGACGGCCGTTCGTTCTGCCCGTCGTGATGGAGATCTGAATCGTGAGTCGATCCAAGGTGTCCCGTCGGGTCAGCGAGATCCTCGGTGTGGCGCTGTTCGCCGTGGCCCTCATCTGGCTCGTCTCGCTGGTGAGCTACTCGCCGAGCGATCCGGTGTGGTTCTTCAGCACCGGCGCGCGGACGGCGCCCGTCAACTTCGCGGGACGCGTCGGCGCCTTTCTCGCGGAGCTGTCGTTCCAGCTCTTCGGCTATACCTCGTACCTCGTCCCGGTCCTGCTGGCGACGGTCGGCTGGCATTTCTTCTGGTGCCAGGCCCTCGACGCCCCGGCCACGAAGGCCGCGGGCGCATCCCTGTTTGTCGGCTGCATGAGCGCGTTCCTGAGCCTCGTGTTCGGCGCGCTCGACGTCGCCGGCAAGGCGTTTCCCGGAGGCGGCTACCTCGGCGACTGGCTGGCGGCGGCGCTTTCCGAGTACCTGAATCGCACGGGCTCGCTCATCGTGATCGTCACCGGCATCTTTCTGGCCGTCATCGTTACGACGCAGCTCTCCTTCGGCCGCGTGTTCGCCGGGGCGAGCGCGTGTCTGAAGGCGGCCGCGATCCGCATCGTCGACGCCGTCAGCACGTGGCGGGAGGAGCGCCGGCGCGAGAAGCAGCGCCGCGACGTCATCGCGAAACACACGAAGGCGGGCACCCCGCCGCCCGAGCCCAGGCTGGCCGCGCCGCCGTCAGCCTCGAAGCCGCCCCGCACCCGCGAGGCAGATGCGGCGCCCGCGACGGCGCCGGTCTTCGGGGCCCTCAAGGCGCTGGCGCCCACGAGAGCGCCGCGGGTCAAGCTGCCCGATCCGCCACTGCCCCTCCCCGACCCGGAGCCGACGGCCAAGGCCCCGGCGGAGCGGCGGAAGGGCGAGTTCACCCTGCCGCCGCTCGCGCTTCTCGACGCCAGCCGCGCCGAGCGCAAGATCGACGAGCGCGAGCTGATGGACGGCGCCCGGCTGCTCGAGGAAAAATGCCACGAGTTCGCCGTGGAAGGGTCCGTGGTCCAGATTCATCCCGGTCCGGTCGTCACCACCTACGAGTTCAAGCCGGACGCCGGCGTGAAGTATTCGAAAATCACCGGCCTCGCCGAGGACCTCTGTCTCGCGATGCAGGCCGAGTCGGTCCTGATCGATCGCATCCCCGGCAAGTCCACGGTCGGAATCCAGATTCCCAATCACGTCCGCGAACAGATCTCGCTGCGGGAACTGCTCGAGTCGGAGGTGTACCGCCGTTCCAGCTCGAAGCTGTCGATTGCGCTGGGCAAGACGATCCACGGCGAGCCGTACGTGGCCGACCTCGGCACGATGCCCCACCTGCTCATCGCGGGATCGACGGGCGCGGGCAAGTCGGTCGGCATCAACGGGATGTTGACGAGCATCCTCTATCGCGCCACGCCCGACGACGTGCGGTTGATCATGATCGATCCCAAGCGCCTCGAGCTTGGCATGTACGAAGACATCCCGCACCTGCTCACGCCGGTCGTCGTGGATCCCAAGCAGGCGGCCAATGCGCTGAGGTGGGCGGTCCGGGAGATGGAAGAGCGCTACAAGACGCTCGCGGCCGAGGGCGTGCGGAACATCGAACAGTACAACCGCAACATTCAGCACGCGGTGGCCGAAGGGGCCAGCAGCGAGGGCGACACGCCCCGGCCTCTGCCCTTCATCGTCGTCGTCATCGACGAGCTCGCCGACCTGATGATGGTGGCGAGCAACGAAGTCGAAGAATCGATCGCCCGGCTCGCGCAGATGGCGCGCGCCGTCGGCATTCACCTGATCCTCGCCACGCAGCGGCCGTCGGTCGACGTCATCACGGGGCTCATCAAGGCCAACCTGCCGGCGCGCATTTCGTTCCGCGTCTCGTCGAAGATCGACTCGCGGACGATTCTCGATTCCAACGGATCGGAGCAGCTGCTGGGCAAGGGCGACATGCTCTTGATGCCGCCCGCCTCGTCCCGCCTGATCCGGCTGCACGGGCCGTACATCTCGGAGCAGGAGAGCGCGCGCCTCGCGAGCTATCTGCGCAAGCAGGGCAAGCCGACCTACGACGAGTCGATCACGGCCGATGAGAAGAGCGCAGCCGAGGGCGTCGAGATGGACAAGGACGATCTCTACGACGAGGCGGCCCGGATCATCGTGCAGAGCGGCCAGGCGTCGATCTGGTACTTGCAGCGGCGCCTCCGGATCGGCTTCAGCCGCGCGGCGCGCCTGGTGGACATGATGGAGATGGAAGGGCTGGTCTCGCCCGCCGCGGGGGGCAAGGCGCGCGAGGTGCTCGTCGACAAGCACTACTTCGAGGAAGTGGACGCGCAGCTGCGATGAGGATCTCCGGGCGTCCCCTGCGGCAGTTCGTGGCGGCGGTCGCGCTGGCGATCGCCGCGTCGGCGCCGGTGCGCGCCGACGATTCCGCCGAAACCCTGTATGCCGCCGCCCTCGACCAGGAGCGGGTCGCGCGGTCGGCCCTCGCCTCCGACGACGACGAGGCCGACGTCCTGGCGTCGGTGCACCGGACGGTGTCCGCCTACGAGACGATCGTGCGCCGATTCCCGCGCAGCGGGTACTGCGACAACGCGCTCTGGCAGGCCGGCGTGCTGTCGTTCGACGCTTTCGATCTCTTCGGCGAATCGCGCGACCGCGACGCCGGCGTCAAGCTCCTGACCTGGCTGACACGCGAGTACCCTCGAGTTCGCTGCGAAAGGACGCGGCGGCCCAGCTCGCGCGCGCCGATCGCGATCGACACCGCCTCGCCCAGATCAGGAGCGTCGAGCGAACTCGACTCGCCGACGGCGTGCGCATCACGATCGCGCTGGACGCCGAAGTGCCGTTCCACGAGGAGTGGCTCGAGAACCCGGACCGGGTCTTCGTAGACTTCGCCTCCACGCGTGCCGCCCGCGATCTGCAGGATCGCACGCTGCGGTTCGACGGCGATGCGGACGTCGTCCACCAGATTCGCTTCGGTCGCCATCCGAACAACACGACGCGCGTCGTGCTCGACACGCAGGGCGTGGCCGACTACAGCGTCTATCCCCTCTACGACCCGTTCACACTGGTCATCGACGTCTTCCGCCAGCCGACCGTCCTGGCGGCGGCCATGCCCGACGAGGCCCCGCCGCCTCGGCCCGTGGCGCCTGCCGTCACGGCCGTCACGCCCCGGCCTGACGTGCCGGTCGCGGCCGCCGTGGAGCCCCCGGCCCCGCCCGAACGGCCCGCCCCGATCCCGCCGGCCGCCAACGGTCGCGGCGGCTTCTCGATCGCGCGCCAGCTCGGGCTCGGCGTCTCGCGCATCGTGATCGATCCGGGGCACGGCGGCCACGACCCCGGCGCGCAGGGCAGGGACGTCAGCGAAGCCGAGGTCGTCCTCGATGTCGCGCTGCGTCTCGAAACGCTCCTCAAGAAGACGCCGGATCTCGACGTAATCCTCACGCGGCGCACCGACGAGTTCGTGCCGCTGCAGGAGCGCACGGCGATCGCGAACCGCGAAGGCGCCGATCTCTTCCTGTCGATCCACGCCAACGCCAGCACGAACGCGCGCGCCAGCGGCATCGAAACCTACTTCCTGAACTTTGCCACCACGCTCGGCGCAAAGGCGGTCGCCGCCCGCGAGAACGCCGCGTCGGGACAGGCGATGGGCGAGCTGCCCGATTTCGTGAAGTCGATCGCGCTCAACAACAAGCTCGACGAGTCGCGCGACTTCGCGTCGGAAATCCAGCGGTCCCTGGTCGAGCGGGTGCGGGGCGCGAACAAGTCGGTGAAGGATCTGGGCGTGAAGCAGGCGCCCTTCGTGGTATTGATCGGCGCCGCGATGCCGAGCGTGCTCGCGGAAATCTCGTTCGTGACCAACACGCCCGAGGCCCGCCTCCTCAAGACCTCCGCGTACCGGCAGCGCATCGCCGAAGCGCTGTACAACGCCATCCTCAAGTATCAGATGTCGCTCGGGGCCCCGCGCGCCGTGGCGCAGCAGTGAGTCAGGCGGTGCCGCGATGGATGTGCGGGGGATCGTCGGACCCCTGATCGTCGCGTCGCGATCGGATCCAGAAGATGACGGCCGCCCCCAGCACGCCGAGCAGCAGCGCGCCGAGCACGAGCACTCCGGTCAGGCCGAGCGCGCCGAACAGGACGTCCGCCAGCTGCTGGAATTCGCTGTGCTCCTCCGGCTTGATCAGCTTGACGATCACCGGCGGGCTCGAGTCGGGCGGCTGAAACAGCACGCTACAGGCCGATGCCCGCCCAGGTCTCCGCGGCACAGGCGAGCTCGGCGAGGGTCCTGACCGCCACGCCGCTGGCGCCCTTGGGTTGATACGGTCGCGCCTCCTCGGCCCATGCCGTGCCGGCGATATCGAGATGCGCCCATGGAAGACCGCCGGAGAACTCCTTGAGGAACATCGCCGCCGTCACCGCGCCTGCCGGGCGGCCGCCGGTGTTCGTCATGTCCGCGATCTCGCTCCTGAGCTGCTCTCGATACTCGTCGAACAGCGGGAGCGGCCACACGCGGTCTCCCGCGGCATCCGCAATCCGGTGGATGACCTCGATCCATGCCGGCGAGGTGCCGAAGAGGCCGGACGTGATCTTGCCGAGGGCGACCACGCACGCGCCGGTGAGCGTCGCCACATCGACCAGATGCGTCGCCCCGAGCTCTTTCGCGTACCAAAGCCCATCGCCCAGGATCAGGCGGCCTTCGGCGTCGGTATTGAGCACTTCGACCGTCTTGCCGCTGGCACTCGTCAGGATGTCGCCAGGCTTGATCGCCCGGCTCCCGGGCATGTTCTCGGTCGTCGGCACGATGCCAATCACGCGCACGCGCGGCGCGAGAGCGGCAATCGCGCGCATGGCGCAGACAACCGCCGCGCCGCCCGACATATCATCCTTCATCCGATCCATGCCCTCGGCCGGCTTGATCGAGATCCCCCCGGTGTCGAACGTCACGCCCTTGCCCACCAGGCCGAGCGTGGGGCGGGCCGGCGCACCCGAGGGTTCGTAGCGCATGACGATGACGCGCGGCGGCTCGCTGCTGCCCCGGGCCACGCCGAGCAGCAGACCCATGCCCAGCCGGTCGATCTGCTCGGGACCGAGCACCTCGACCGACAGGTTCGGGCCCTCCGCGATCATCGCCGCACGCCGCGCGAATTCGGTCGGCGTGAGACGGTTGCCCGGCTCGTTGGCGAGCTGCCGCGCCAGGTTGCTGCACTCGCCCAGCAGGCGGCCGCGGGCCGCCCGATCGCTCAGGCCGTCTGGCGGCCCGACAACCGTCCACGCCGCCGGCGGCGGCAGTACATCGCTGGTCTTGTAGCTGCCGGCGTCGAACTCCCCCAGGGTGAGGCCTTCGGCCGCGGCCTGCACGAGCAGACCGGCGGCTTCCTGCGACGCCCGGTCGGCGCGCACGAGAAACGCCAGACGTGCAACGCGTCGTTGTCGCCCCGCCAGGGCGCCGGCCGTGGCGATCCGCCGCGCGATGAAGGCCGTATAGTCCGATGCGGGGCCCGCGCCCACGAGGGCGATCCGGCCCGGCTTCCAGGAACGATCCACCACCGGGGCGACGAACAGCTCGTAGGGCTTGCCGGTGAATTCCCCTGAGCCGAGCGCGCGCGCGATCTCTCCGCCGGTCGCACGGTCGATCTCCAGGTCGTCAGCCGGCGCACCCTCGAACCACGGGACCACGAGCAGATCGGCCTCGACCCCCGCGGGGGGGGCGCTCGTGTAGGAGAGGGTGCGGGTCTCCATCATGGCCATGCCGGTCGTCGCTCCAAGGCTGTAGAATATCTCACAACGGTCGCTCGTCTCGGACCGCACCCGCGATGCACAGAGTGAAGCAGTTCGGCGTGGCGGCGGCGTGTCTGGCGGCCTGTGCCGCCGTCGCGACGGCCCAGGACGGCGAGCGCAAGCCCGCCGAGCGGCCGAAGCTCGTAGTGACGGCGCGGCCGGCCATCGCCATCGCGCCGGCACGCATCGTCCTGACCGCGGAGCTGGTCGGCGGCTCGAACGACTTCGAGGAGTACGACTGCCCGACCGTGATCTGGGACTGGGACGACGGCACGCGTTCCGAGTCGACCACGGATTGTGCGCCGTACGAGCCCGGCGTATCGACGATCCGCCGCCGCTTCACTATCGAGCATCGTTTCCGCGCCGGCAGCTACCGGGTGCTCTTCAGTCTCGAGAACCGCGACAAGGAAGTGGCTGCGAGCGCCGTGCGCGTCCAGGTCAGGCCCGGCTTGCCCGACTAGCGAGGGCCGACTCGCCCGCCCAGACCTCGACGAACCGGCCAGCTGCCAGCGCGAACAGACGCAGGGCGATCGGCGCGACCCCCAGCCCCACGATCAGGTACAGCGTTCCCTCGTAGTGCGCCTCGGCCAGGTCCGTGGCCGACGGCGCGGCATCTCCACGCGGGTGCGAGTGATAGAAGCCGCACACCTCCGCGCCGACGGCCCTGGCCCGTCGGCGGGCCTGCCAGGTGATCGCGCGGCTCGATCACGAACCGCCGCGCGGGATCGTCGGCGACGTTCCGCGCGCGGACGGCACCGGTAATCGTGCCTCCGGCGCCGATGAGCATGCCGCAGCATTCCTCCGGGCGCGCGTCTTCGGCGTGCCGGACAACCGCCTCGAGGACAGACGGAGCGACCGGGATCGGGGCGCTCAAAGCGCCTCCACCACCATCGCGATACCCATGCCGCCGCCGATGCAGAGCGACGCGACCCCACGCGTCAGCTTGCGCGCGCGCAGCGCGTACAGCAGCGTGGTCAGGATGCGGGCGCCGCTGGCGCCGACGGGGTGTCCGAGGGCGATCGCGCCGCCATTCACATTCACTCTCGCCGGATCGATCTTCAGCTCGCGGACGACGGCAATCGACTGTGCGGCAAACGCCTCGTTCAATTCGAAGAGGTCGACGTCGCCAATCCTCAGCCCCGCGCGGTCGAGGGCTTTCCTGACCGCGGGAATCGGGCCGAGCCCCATCACGATCGGATCCACACCGGCGACCGCGTAGGAGACGACACGCGCGAGCGGGGCGACCCCGAACGCGGTCGCCCGCGCGCTCGTGGTCACGACCGTCGCCGAGGCGCCGTCATTGATGCCGGAGGCGTTGCCGGCGGTGACGGTACCGTCGTTCCGGAACGCCGGTTTGAGCGCGCCGAGCTTGTCAATGGTGGTATCGGGACGGATGTACTCGTCGCGGTCGACGCGCGTCGGATCGCCGCGGCGCTGCGGGACGGTCACGGGCACGATCTCCGCGGCGAACGCGCCCTCCCCCGCGGCGCGGGCGGCCTTCTGCTGACTGGCCGCGGCAAACGCGTCCTGGTCGCCGCGCGAAATGCGGTAGCGGGTTGCCACCTCCTCGGCCGTCATGCCCATGTGGCAGCCCTTGATGGCGCAGGTCAGGCCCTCCCCCACCATGGCGTCGACGACCTCGGCGTTGCCCATCCGATAGCCCCACCGCGCGCCCTTGAGCAGATACGGCGCGCCGGACATCGACTCGGTGCCCCCCGCCACGACCGTCGTCGCCATGCCGGCGTGAATCGACTCCACCGCGTGAACGACAGCCTGCAGGCCGGAGCCGCACACGCGGTTCACGGTCTCGGCGGGGACCTCGACGGGTACCCCGGCCGCGATGGCCGACTGCCGAGCCACATTCATCCCCGTCCCCGCCTGAATGACGCACCCCATGAACACGTCGTCGACGTCGGCGGCGGGCACGTGCGCGCGCGCAAGGGCCTCGCGAATGGCAATCGCGCCGAGGTCGGCGGCGCTCAGCTCGCGAAAAACGCCGCCGAACGATCCGATGGGGGTGCGACAGGCGCTGACGATGACGGCATCGAACGGCTGGGACATTGGCTAGGACCTCGTCGTGAGCAGGTCGCGCCAGCGGCGCGCCTCGGAAAAGAGCTCGGCGAGTCGTGCACCCGCCGGCAAGTCCCGACGCAGTGCCAGCAGGAGTTCGATCAGCGCGTCGATGGCAGGCCCGATCTCGTCGGCGTTCGTCGCCGCGATGTCGGCCCAGATATCGGCCGGGCTCGCGGCCAGCCGCGTCGTATCGATCAGGCCGCGGCCGGCGAGGGCCAGCCCTTCGGCGCCCGCAGCCTCGCCGACCACCTGCATGAGGGCGCTCGCCGTGAGCTGCGGGAGGTGGCTCAGGTAGGCCAGGAGGCGATCGTGCGAGCCCGGCGTCATGACACGGGGCCTCGCGCCGAGGGCTTCGATGAACGACGACAGCTTCTCCACCGCGGCGCCGCTGCCGTCGTCGGCCGGCGTGAGGAGCCAGGGCCGACCCTTGAAGAGATCGGGCCGGGCGTGCTCGAGGCCTCCCTCCGCGGCTCCCGCCAGCGGATGGCCGCCCACGAAGCTGAATCGGCCCGGCAGCGCGCGTGCGGCCTCCATCGTGGCCCGCTTGGTGCTGCCGGTGTCGGTGACGATAGCCGCCTGCCGCACGTTCGCATCGAGGTCGGCGAGGAGCGCGACGTTCTGCCGTACCGGCGCCGCAAGAATCACCAGGTCGGCTTCCGCCAGCACCACCAGGTCGTCGGCGGCGACGTCGATCGCCTGGAGACGCATCGCCGTCTCGAGCACGTCCTTGTTGTCGACGGCGATGACGAGCGACGTCGGCCAGAGCTGGCGGGCTGCCATGGCGATCGAGCCGCCGATGAGCCCCAGACCGACGATTCCCACCTTCGCGAAGATGGGCGGCGCCGTCTGGCCGGGGGGCCGCCGACCCGGCTGGATGACCGGAATATCCACGCGTCAGCTTCCCCAGCCGCGCCGCGCGACGGGCTCGAGGCAAATCCCTCGCCCGATCGCCGGCGCAATGATGCGAAGCTCGGCCATGAGGCGGTCGAACTGCCCCGGGAACATCGATTGCGCCCCATCGCTGAGGGCGTGATCCGGATCGCAGTGCACCTCGATCAACAGCCCGTCGGCGCCGGCGGCAATCGCGGCTCGGGCAACCGGAACCACCTTGTCGCGGCGTCCTGTCGCGTGGCTCGGATCGACGACGACCGGCAGGTGACTCAGCTTCTTGACGACCGGAATGGCCGCGATGTCGAGCGTGTTGCGCGTGGCCGTCTCGAAGGTGCGGATGCCGCGTTCGCACAAAACGACGTCGGTGTTGCCGCCGCTCAGCACGTACTCCGCCGAGAGCAGCCACTCCTCGATCGTCGCCGAGATCCCGCGCTTGAGCAGCACCGGTTTGCGCGCGTGGCCGAGCTCCCGCAGCAGCGTGAAGTTCTGCATGTTGCGCGCGCCGACCTGATACATGTCAGCGTACCGCCCGATCAGCTCGATCTGGCTGACGTCCATGACCTCGGTGACCAGTTTCAGGTTCTCGGCGTTGCAGGCATCGCGCATCAGCTTGAGGCCCTCTTCGCCGAGGCCCTGGAAGGTGTAGGGGGAGCTTCGCGGCTTGAAGGCGCCCCCGCGAAAGATCTTCGCGCCCGCGCGCCGAACCGCCGCGGCAGTCGTGCGCACCTGGGTCTCGTTCTCGGCCGAGCACGGCCCGGCCATCACGATGACTTCGTCCCCGCCGATCCGGACCTCGCCGACCGAGACCACCGTATCCTCGGGCTTGAACGTCCGGCTGGCGAGCTTGTACGGCTCCGAGATACGGACGACCTCGTGCACGCCGTCGAGCACCTCGATCAGCCCGGGATCAGGCCGGCTCTGTCCGACCACGCCGAGCACCGTCCGGGTGACGCCGGTCGATCGGTGGACGTCCATCCCCATCTCTACCAGGCGCGCCACCACCTGCTCGATCTGCGCTTCCGTGGCGCGTTCATCCATTATCACCACCATGACGTGTCCTGCCTCCACTGGCCTCGCGGATCCGATCGCCCGCGTTACGGTGTCGACGTGCGGCTCTTGCCGTCGCTCCGCTCGTCTGTTTCGTCCTGAATGACGCGCCGCTCGAGACGGCGCGCCTCGTCGATGATGCGCTCGAACAGCCGCGCGATGGCGTCCGGACCGAGCGGCCCCTCGGCGGCGACGCTCCGGACGTGCTCGAGCACCTCCTTCTCGCGCTCCGGCTGATACACCTCGATGCCCGCCTCGCGCTTCAGCCGACCGATCTCGCATGCCCGGCGCGCCCGTTCGTTCAGCAGCCGGACGAGCACCTCGTCCACGCGGTCGATGTCGCGCCGCAAATCGTCAAGCCTGGACATCCTCACCTCTCAGCCAGCGCACGTGCCGCTCGACCCGAGCCGCGAGCTCCGGCGTGTCGCCGAGCGTCCCGATGAGCGAGACGAGCGCGCTCCCGACGACCGCCGCGTCCGCGTACCGGCACACCTCGACGACGTGCTCGGGCCGCGAGATACCGAAGCCCAGCGCCAGCGGCATCGTCGTCTGGCGGCGAATGCGCTCCGCCAGGGCCTGGGCGCTCGCGGCCACTCGATCGCGCGCCCCGGTCACGCCCAGCCGCGAAATCCCATAGAGGAAGCCGCGTCCCAGATCGGCGGCCCGGCGAATCCGCGCATCGGTCGTCGTCGGGCTCAGCAGGAAGATCGTATCCAGGCCTCGGTCGGCCAATACCTGGCGGAACCCGTCGGCCTCCTCAATCGGAAGATCGAGCGCGAGGACGCCGTCGACTCCGGCTTCGGCTGCGCGATCGGCGAAGGCCTCGACGCCGATGTGAAGAATCGGATTCGCATAACTGAAGAGCACGACCGGAGCGCGGAGCCGTGACCGTAGACGCTCGACGAGCGCCAGCGAGGCCTGGAGGTGCCCGCCCTGCGCGAGCGCGCGCTCGGTGGCACGCTGGATCGCCGGGCCGTCGGCCATCGGATCGGAGAACGGCACGCCCACCTCGAGGACGTCGGCGCCGCCGCGATCGAGCGCGAGCAGCACGTCGCCGGACCGGTCGATGGACGGATCACCCGCCGTCGTGAACGTCACGAGGCCCGGGCGACGCTCGGCCCGAATCCGATCGAACGCCTCGCCGATCCGAGAGCTGATTCTGACGCTCATCGTTCCCGCCTGGCGAGCGCCTGTTCCACCGTGTGCACGTCCTTGTCGCCGCGGCCCGACAGATTGATGATCAGCACGGCCTCGCGGCCCAATGCGGGCGCGAGCTTGCGCGCGTGGGCCACGGCGTGCGACGACTCGAGTGCCGGCAGAATGCCCTCGAGGCGCGCCAGCGCCTGGAACGCCTCGAGCGCTTCCTCGTCGGTGACCCACGCGTACTCGGCGCGGCCAAGCGCCCGCAGCCAGGCGTGCTCGGGACCGACGGCGGCGTAGTCCAGGCCGGCCGAGATCGAGTGCGTCAGCTCGATGTTGCCGTGCTCGTCCTGCAGCACGAACGTGCGGGTGCCCTGCAGCACGCCAGCGCTTCCGCCGGCGAAGCGCGCGGCATGACGGCCCGCCGTCAGGCCCTCGCCCCCGGCCTCGACGCCCACCAGGCGGACCGACTCGTCCTCCATGAACGCGTCGAAGATGCCGATGGCGTTGCTCCCCCCGCCGACGCACGCCACGATGGCATCCGGCAGCCGCCCGAGACGTTCGAGAATCTGCCCGCGGGCCTCGCGGCCGATGACCGATTGGAATTCACGCACCATCAGCGGATAGGGGTGCGGACCGAGCGCCGATCCCAGCAGGTAGTACGTCTCCCCGACGTTGGTCACCCAGTCGCGCATCGCCTCGTTGATCGCGTCCTTGAGCGTCCGGCTGCCGGCATCGACCCGTCGCACGTCGGCGCCGAGCAGCCGCATGCGGAAGACGTTCAGGGCCTGCCGATCCATGTCTTCCGATCCCATGTACACGTGACACTCGAGGCCGAGCAGCGCGCAGGCCGTTGCCGTGGCGACGCCGTGCTGGCCGGCCCCCGTTTCGGCGACGATCCGGCGCTTCCCCATGCGCACGGCGACCAGCGCCTGTCCGAGCGCGTTGTTGATCTTGTGCGCGCCCGTGTGCGTGAGATCTTCGCGCTTCAGGAGCACCCGCGCGCCGCCCCAGGCTTCGGTGAGACGCGCCGCGTCGCTGAGGGGGGTCGGGCGGCCCACGTAGTCCTTCAGCAACCGCTCCAGCTCGGCGACGAAATCCGGATCGGACCGCGCCGCGAAGTACGCCCGCTCGAGCTGCTCGATGGGCTCGACCAGCGTCTCGGGCACGTAGCGCCCGCCGAAGTCGCCGAAGTAGCCGCGCGCGTCCGGATCGCGCCGGCCCGCCGTGATTCCCGTCGGTGTCATCGTGCCGCCTCCGCCGTCAGGGCCGCCTCCACGAAAGCCCGCACCCTGGCCGCATTCTTCACCCCCGGGGACGACTCGACGCCCGAGGACACGTCGACGCCGAACGGCCGGACGCGCCGAACGGCCTCGGCCACGTTGTCGGGCGTCAGCCCGCCGGCCAGCACGAGCCGTCGCCGATCGGCCAGACGACGGGCGCTCGTCCAGTCGGCCATGCGGCCCGTGCCGCCGCGCCGCTCCGGATCGTGAGCGTCGAGCAGCAGCATGACGTGGGAGGGCCAATCGTCTGCCGACGCATCGGCGGCCGTCACGGCCTTGATCACGGGCGCCGCGATGGCCGCGGCCGAGTCGGGCCGTTCGTCGCCGTGCAGCTGCACCGCCCCGAGCCGCGCGCGATCGGCGATCGCGTTGATTTCCGCGATCGGCTGGTTCACGAACACGCCCACCGTCGTCACGAACGGCGGCAGCGAGGCGGCGATCGCCCGGGCCTGGTCGGGACCGATGCGGCGCGGGCTGGCGGGCCAGAAGACGAAGCCGATGGCACTGGCGCCCGCATCGACGGCCGCGCAAGCGTCTTCGAGCCGCGTGATCCCGCAGATCTTGATCAGCATGCCGCGCCCTCCCCGAGGAGACGCTCGAGCGCGGCCGCCGGGTCGCTGTCCGTCATGAGCCGCTCTCCGACGAGGAACGCCCCGTACCCGAGCGCCTGCAGCCGGCGAAGATCCGCGGCGGTCCGGAGGCCGCTCTCGCTCACGGCAATCACGTCGCGGGGAATCCGACCGATCAGACGCTCCGAGGCCTCGACATCGACGGCGAGCGTTCGAAGGTTCCGGTTGTTCACGCCGATGATCCGCGCGCCGGCGTCCACGGCTCTCGCCAGTTCGTCCTCACCATGAACCTCGACGAGCGCGTCGAGGCCGACCTCGGCGGCCCTCTTCGAGAGCCACGCCAGCTCGACCGGCAGGAGCGCGGCGACGATGAGCAGGACGGCGTCGGCGCCGGCGGCACGCGCTTCGAAGAGCTGGTACTCCGAAACGATGAAGTCCTTGCGCAGGATCGGGAGCGTGACGACCGTACGCGACCGCGGCCAGGTGCTCGAGAGCGCCGTCGAAGAAACAGGGCTCGGTCAGGCAGGAGATCGCGGCGGCCCCGCCGCGCTCGTAGGCCTTCGCGATGGCGGCTGGATCGTAGGCTTCGACCAGCACGCCGCGCGACGGCGACCGGCGTTTGCATTCGGCGATCACGTTCACGCGCTCCGGCCGGCCGAGCGCGGCGCGAAAGCGGCCAGCGTCGAGGGGCGTGGCCTCAGCCCGGCGGGCCAGGGCCGCGAGCGGCTCCCGGTCCTGCCTGACCTCCACGGTTCGCCTCGTCGCGGCGACGATCGTGGCCAGCAGATCGGCCGGCGCGTTCATGCTCCCGCTCCTTCGGCCGGCGAGTTCGACACCGATACGAGCTGCTTCAACACGGCCGAGGCCGATCCATCGTCGATCGCGGCGGCCGCCCGGGCAATGCCGCGCGCGACGGACGGCACGATGCCCGCCACGAACAGGGCGGCGCCCGCGTTCAGGAGCACCACGTCCCGCGGACCTCCGCGGACGCCATCCAGAATACTGCGTGATGATCCGCGCGTTCTCCGTCGCATCGCCGCCGGCGATGTCGCGGGCCGACGCCTTCGGCAGGCCGACGTCCGATGGATGCAGGTAGAACGTGTGCACCGTGCCGTCGCGGCACTCCGACACCTTCGTGTACCCGGTCGGGGAGATCTCGTCGATGCCGTCGGCGCCGTGCACCACCCACGCGCGCTCCGACCCGAGCTGCAGCAGGGCGCGGGCGACGAGCTCGGTGAATTCCGGCCGCGGGACGCCGACGATCTGGCGAGCCGCACCCGCCGGATTGGTGAGCGGGCCCAGGAGGTTGAACGCCGTGCGAACGCCGAGCTCGCGACGGGCCTGGGCGGCATGGCGCATGGCGGGATGAAACGTCGGCGCGAAGAAGAAGCCGATCCCGACTTCCGACAGGCACCGCTCGACCACGGCCGGCGGCGCCGTCACGCCGACGCCGAGCGCTTCGAAGACGTCGGCGCTGCCCGACCGGCTCGACACCGACCGGTTCCCGTGCTTGGCCACCCGCACGCCGCTCGCGGCAACCACGAGCGCGGCGCACGTGGAGATGTTGAACGTGCCGGATCGATCGCCGCCGGTGCCACAGGTGTCGAATACGTCCTCGAAGCGCGCCGACAGCCGCACGGCGTGCGCGCGCATCGCCCGCGCCAGCCCGACGATTTCGGCCGGGCGCTCCCCCTTCATCGCCAGTCCGACGAGCAGCCCCGACAGCTGCGCCGCCGCCGCCCGGCCTTCCATCACCTCGTTCATGGCGGCCGACGCTTCGTCGCTCGTCAGATCTTCGCGGCGGATCAGTTTGTCGATGAGTGCCGGAAACATGACCGTTCTACTCGCGTCCTTCCAGGAAGTTCCGGAGAATGCGGTGGCCTTCCCCCGTGAGGATCGACTCGGGGTGGAACTGGACCCCGAAAATCGGCAGCGTCCGATGGCGAAGCCCCATGATCGTACGGTCTTCGCGGGTGCGCGCCGTAATGGCCAGCGTGTCCGGCAGTCCCTCCTCGGCCACGATCAGCGAATGGTACCGGGACGCCACGAACGGGCCGTCGATGCCGGTAAAGAGCCCCCGGGCGTCGTGCTCGATGGTCGACGTCTTGCCGTGCATCGGCGCCGACGCGCGGACCACCGATCGCGCCGAACACCGCCCCGATGGCCTGATGGCCCAGGCACACGCCCAGGATCGGCGATCGCGCCGCCGAGCGTGCGAATCACGTCCATGGTGACGCCCGCCTCCTCCGGTCGTCCGGGGCCGGGCGAGATCACGATGCGTTCGGGCTGCAGCGCGGCGATCTCGGCGGGCGTCGCCGCGTCGTTGCGCAGCACGCGCACGGCCGCGCCCAGCTCGCCGAGATACTGCACGAGGTTATAGGTGAACGAGTCGTAGTTGTCGACGACGAGCACCATGGCTAGAGCCCCTGCTCCGCGAGCTCGAGGGCCCGCACCAGCGCCCGCGCCTTGTCGCGCGTTTCCTCGTACTCGGCCGTCGGGTTCGAATCCATGACGATCCCGGCGCCCGCCTGGACGTACGCCTTCCCGCCCGACATGATGACGGTCCGGATCGCGATGCAGAAATCGAGGTTGCCGGCGAAGTCCAGATAGCCGACAGCGCCGGCGTACAGGCCCCGACCCGACGGCTCCAGGTCGCGGATGATCTGCATCGCCCGCACTTTCGGCGCCCCGGACACCGTGCCTGCCGGGAAGCAGGACACCAGCGCGTCGAGCCGGTCCCGGTCCGGCGAGAGGCGCCCCTCGACGACCGACGTCAGGTGCATCACGTGCGAGAAGCGTTCGAGGCCCATGAACTGCGACACCCGCACCGACCCGTACTCGCAGACACGCCCGACGTCGTTCCTGCCGAGATCGACCAGCATGACGTGCTCGGCACGCTCCTTCTCGTTGCGCTTGAGCTCCTCGGCCAGTCGCTGGTCCTCCTCCGCCGATCGCCCCCGCGGCCGCGTCCCGGCGATGGGATGGGTCTCGACGCGCGTTCCTTCGACCCGCACGAGCATCTCGGGCGACGATCCGACCACCGACACGCCGCCCATGCGGATGAAATACATGTACGGCGAGGGGTTCACATGCCGCAGCGCCCGATACACCGTGAATGGCTCCGCCGAGACATCGGCCTCGAAGCGCTGCGACAGCACGACCTGATAGATGTCGCCGGCGGCGATGTGCTCCTTGGCCTTGCGCACGCTGGCTTCGAACGCGTCGCGCGTGCGATTCGACGTGAGCGCCACCGTCAGGCCCGTCGCGCGGTGCCCATGCGACAGGCTCCGCTCCAGCTCCCGTTCGAGGAACTGGATCTTCGCGCACGCGAACTGGTACAGCGCCTCCAAGTCGTCGTCCGCGGTGATGCGGGCGTTCGCGATGATCAGGATCCGGTGCTGGACGTGATCGAAGGCCAGCACCGTGTCGAACAGCATGAACCCCGCGTCGTCTGCGC
The DNA here is from genome assembly GCA_963837345.1 of uncultured Acidobacteriota bacterium. Taxonomy (GTDB): domain Bacteria; phylum Acidobacteriota; class Vicinamibacteria; order Vicinamibacterales; family CAVVIG01; genus CAWIMX01. The sequence continues at coordinate 3,682,492 of CAWIMX010000001.1, read as the reverse complement.
CGTCAGGAGACTCTCCGAGGTCGCCGAGCACCGGCTCGAACCAGGACGACACGCCGTAGCCGAGGTATCCGACCGCCCCGCCCGTGAATCGGGGCAGGTCGGCCACGAACGGGGATCGGAAATCGGCCATCAGGCGGCGAAGCGTCTCGACGAACGGGCGATCGCTCACCGTCGTCGAGCTGCCGCGCTCAATCGTCGTGTGGCCGGCGCGCGACCGAAGAATCAGGAACGGATCCTTGCCGAGGAACGAATAGCGGCCGACGTGTTCCCCGCCTTCGACGCTCTCGAGCAGAAACGCATAGTCGGAATGCTCGGCGATGCTCAGGAACGCCGACACCGGCGTCAGCAGGTCGGCGACGATTTCCTTGCAGACGGGCACGAACGTGCCACGCTGCGCCAGCTCCTTGAACGTGTCGAACGACGTCATCTTCATCGGGCAAACTCCGCAAGCGCCTCGGCCGCGGCCCGGCCGAGCACGTCGGCAGACGGGCGCGTGCCGGTCCACCAGGCCAATTGCTCCTGAGCCTGCGCCACGAGCATGGAGAGGCCGCCGATCGCGCGGCAGCCGGCACGCTCGGCGTCGGCCAGGAGCCGCGTCCGCGGCGGGTTGTAGACGAGGTCGTAGACCGTCGAGCCGGTCAATCGTTCGGGAGGCATGGCCGTCTCGTGCTCATGGGGGTGCATGCCGACGGGGGTGCAATTCACCAGGAGGTCCCAGCTGCCGGGTTCCGGCGGCCAGGGTCCGGTCGACCCACCGACCAGGCCCGCCACATGCGCCGCCTTCTCCGCGTCTCGCGCGTGCAGGCGAACGTGGGCGCCCGCCGTCAACAGCGCGAAGGCGACGCTCCGTGCCGATCCCCCGGCGCCGAGAATCGACGCGCGGATGCCGCCCAGCGCCGACCGGTCGCCGAGCGGCGCCAGAAAGCCGGCGACGTCGGTGTTCTCGCCGAGCCACCGCCCGTCGGTGAGCGCGATGGTGTTCAGCGCGCCGATCCGCCGGGCCGTCGCGCACAGCTCGTCCACGCGCTCGCAGAGATCCACCTTGAACGGCGTCGTCACGCTCGCGCCCTTCAGCCCCATCGCGCGGGCGAACGCGACGAAGTCATCGACGTCGGCCGCGGCCAGAGGCAGATACACCGCGTCGCGGCCCGCCCGTCGAAAAGCGGCGTTGTGCATGGCCGGCGACACCGAATGCGAGACGGGCCGGCCCGACGATGCCGTACAGCTCGGTCGCCGGCCCGATGCCGCGGAATCCGGTACTGGCCGACGAGAGCGGCCGCGGGAAGCTGCCCGATCTCGCGCTGATCGCCGGCATACGTCCACGCCGATCCGATCCGGCTCGCGAGGATGCGCGTCGCGAGTCCGGCCTCGCCCATGCCGAGGAGCACGACGCCGCCCTCGCGGCTGGCGCGAGGTCCCAGCTCGAAGAGCGGCAGGGTGTCGGCAAGTCGCGTAGTCTGCACTGCGAGCTTCGCCACGCCGGCGCCGGTGGCCCGCATGGCGCGCAGGCGGGCTTCGAGGTCCGCAGGCACGCCACCGAACTCGTGAGACGAGAGCACGATGCGCCGGCCGCCGTCGATTGACACCAGGTCGTCGAATCCCGCGCGCCACTCGATGTCCACGAACTCGGCGCCCAGCGCCAGCGCGTCGCCGAGCAGCCGGCGACGCTCCTCCTCCGATCCGGCGAAGGCGCCGCCTTCCCAGGCCGCACGGCACGTGACGATCACGGGACCGCGCCGATCGGCGAGCGCACCGGCGACGTTCGGATCGGACACCGTATCGAGACGCAGCTCGACCAGGTCGGCATCGGCGGCCTCGTCTCGGCGTCGGCGCAGCTCGGTCGTGCTGGCGGCCGTCACGGTGGTGCACACGCGAGTACGCATAAAAAAAGCCTCTTCAACCGGGGGCTGAAGAGGCTTGGGAACTCCGTCGCTCAGTGGCAGGTCAGGCCAAAGCGGTCGCCTCTTCGGAGGACTCCCAATACCACCGCCAGGCGGACGTCGCCGTCAGTGTCGGCGGCACGAAACGAGGACGCGGCAGGGCATTCGGCATGGGAATTCGACCGACCACAAGAACACTGACGATAGCCCATTTCTCCTTGACCCGCAAGCACTTCTTTCCGTATAACGGGATCAAGACACCCATGACAACCCGGTTCTTCCAGACCCTGGCCTTCATTCTTGCCGGAGGTCTGGCCGTCGCGGGCGCGGCCGGCATCCAGTCGCCGTCGACGCCTCCGGCGCTGATGGCCGCGACCGATCTGCGTCCCGGCATGGTCGGGATCGGCCGGACCGTCTTCGAGGGGACTCGCGTCGAGGAATTCCGGGTGCACATCATCGGCGTCCTGCAGAACCTGCTCGGTCCCAATCGGAATCTCATTCTTGCCCGACTCGAGGGCGGCCCGCTGGCCGACACCGGCGTGATTGCCGGCATGAGCGGGAGTCCCGTCTACGTCGACGGACGCCTGATCGGCGCCATCTCGTACGCCCTTGGCAGCTTCTCGAAAGAACCGATCGCCGGCATCACGCCGATCGACGAAATGACCGAGGCCACCGCGTTCGACGCGCCGCGCCCGGCGGCCGCCCGCGTGCGCCTCGAGCTGCCGCTCCAGCCCGACACGCTCGTCACGGCATTCCGGCGCGCGCTCAACTGGAATCGGCCGTTCGCGGCGCGCACCGGCGACAGCCGCCTGCTGGGCGTCACGAGCGTCGCCGGCCTCGACGGTGGCGAGCTCGGCACGCTGCTGCGGCCGATCGCGACGCCGCTCGTCATGGCGGGGTTCGAACCGGATCTCGCGGATCTGCTGGGATCGGCGTTTCGCGACCAGGGCTTCGTGCCGATGGCGGGCGGTCCGGTCGGCCCGGGCCCTGGCGAGATGCCCTACGAGGGCCCGCTCAAGCCGGGCGATGCCATCGGCGTCGAACTCGTGAACGGCGATCTGCTGCTCGGCGGGACCGGCACGGTCACCCACATCGACGGGGACCGTGTGTACGCGTTCGGCCACCCGCTGTACAACCTCGGACCGACCGAGTTCCCGATGACGCGCGCCTACGTCTATACGGTGCTCCCGAGTCTCGCGTCGTCCATGAAGCTGTCGACCACGGGCGAGGTCGTGGGCACCTTCCTGCAGGATCGCGCCACGGCCATCGCGGGGCGCCTGGGCCCCGGTCCACAGATGATCCCGGTGACGCTCACGCTCAAGTCCGACCGCGACGCGTCGCGGACGTTCCATTTCGGCGTCGTGAAAGATCAGCTGTTCACGCCGCTCATGACGTACACCGCGATCCTGAACACCCTCGGGTCGTACGAGCGGCAGATGGGCGCCGCGACGTACGAGGTCACCGGATCCGCGTCGCTCCGGTCGCACGAGGCGATCACCTTCGACAACCTCTTCTCGGGAGATTCGGCCTCGGTCGGCGCGGCCGCCTACATCGTCGGGCCGATCACGTTCCTCATGGACAACGAATTCGAGCCCGTCGACGTCGAGGGCGTCAACGTGACCATCACCGCCAGCGAAGAGCCGCGCTCGGCGACGCTGGAACGCGTCTGGCTCGACGACCCGCGACCGCGTCCGGGTCGGGTCGTGCCGCTGAAGCTGCTCCTGCGCACCTATCGGGGCGAGGACGAGGTGCGCACGCTGCCCATCGAGATTCCCGCGAACGCGAGCGGCACCCTGTCGCTGGTCGTGGCCGACGGAGCCCGCCTGGCCCAGAGCGAGCAGCGGGAAACCCGCGCACCGCAGCAGAGTCGCGACGTCGCGCAGACGATCCGCGCGCTCAATCGAGGACGCCGCAACGACACGCTGTACGTCAAGCTGGTCGGCGCCGAGGCAGGCGCGGTCGTCGGCGGCGAGCTGCTGCCGGCGTTGCCGCCGTCGGTGCTCGCGGTTCTCGAGAGCGACCGACACAGCGGCAGCTTCAACCCCCTGTACAGCACGACGCTCGGTGAGTGGCAGCTCGCGACCGGCCACGCCGTGAGCGGCTCACGGACACTCACGATTACTGTCTCGCCCAACTAGCCTGGCGCGGCCGCCGCGTCGATACACACGCCTATGCCCAGTACGTCGGTTCGTCGTGCGCGCGTCATCCGTCCGGCAGCCGTCATGGGCGCAATCGTCGCCCTCGTGCTGTCGGCGGGAGCCTCCTCCCCGAAATTCTTCGAAACCGTGAGCCAGGCCGACTTCCTGCGCGGCGAACTGACCAACCTGTCGGTGGACGCCGAAGGGCGGCTGGCGCTCGGCCTCACGACCGAGCAGGTGTACGAGACGGCGTCGCCGTTCGTGTGGTCGATCGCCGCGGGGCCCGGCGGCACCCTCTTTCTCGGCAGCGGCAACGACGGCCGTGTCTTCCGCGTGGACACCGCCGGACGCGGATCGCTCCTCTTCGACGCCGCGGAGCTCGAGGTGCACGCGCTCGCCGCGGGGCCGGACGGCGCTCTGTTCGTCGGAACGTCGCCGGACGGCCGGATCTACAAAGTCGCGCCCGACGGGACCGCCACGACGTTCTTCGATCCGGACGACAAGTACATCTGGGCGCTCGCGTTCGATCGCGCCGGCAATCTCTACGCGGGCACCGGCGAGCGCGGGATCGTCTACAAGATCGCCCCCGACGGCACGGGCGCGCCGTTCTTTCAGACAAAGACGAGCCACGCCGTCTCGCTGGCGTTCGACGGCGCGGGCAATCTCCTGGTCGGCACGGGCGCGCCCGGCCGAGTGATTCGCATCGATGCCCAGGGCAAAGGGTTCGTCCTGCTCGACTCGCCGTTCGAGGAGATCCACGCGCTGCGCTTCGACAGCGCCGGCCGGCTGTATGCGGCCGCGCTGAACGGCGGCGTTCCGGCCGCGCCGACACCGCAGCCCCCGCCAGAACCCGAGCCCGCGGACACGTCGGGCCGTCAGCCGATCGCCACCGTCTCGACTGAAGTCACCGCCGTGGTCGTCGCCGACGGCGCGCAGACGCAGCCGACCTCGTCCTCGTCGCCTCGCGACGATCGGCGGATCGCCAAGGGTGCGATCTACCGCATTCCGTCGGACGGACTCTGGGACAAGATCTGGGAATCGCGAGACGATTCCCCGTATGACATTGCGTTCGAGCCGGGCGGCGCCCTCCTCGTCGCCACCGGCAGCGGCGGGCGGATCTTCCGCCTGGAGGGCGAGCCGCTCGGGCCGGCGCTGGTGGCGCGGGCGGCGGCGCGTCAGGTCACGGCGTTCCTTCGCGACTCACAGGGCCGCCTGAACTATGCGACCGCGAATCCTGGCAAGCTCTTCCGCCTCTCGTCGACGCGCGCCTCGGAAGGCACCTATGAATCCACCCCTCAGGATGCGGGCACGGTGGCTTCGTGGGGCGCGCTCAGCTGGCGCGGCGAAGCGCCGGCCGGTTCGTCGGTGCAGCTGTTCACACGCAGCGGCAACACGGAAACGCCTGACGACACGTGGAGCGACTGGTCCGCGGCGTACACGGCCCCCGAGGGCTCCCCCATCACCAATCCGAAGGCGCGCTACCTGCAGTGGCGCGCCGTTCTCAAGGGGTCCGCCGAGAGCCCCGTTCTCACGTCGGTCCGCGCCGCGTATCTGCAGCGCAACCTCCGTCCTGTCGTGCGCTCCGTCACGGTGAACCCGCCGGGCATCGTCTTTCAGAAGCCGTTCTCCTCGGGCGATCCCGATCTCGCCGGTTTCGCCGACCAGTCCACGCTCGAGCAGCGGTTGAACGCGGCGGCGGCCGGCGTCTCGGCCGGCTCGGGACCCTCGCTGGGCCGACGGGTCTACGAGAAGGGGCTGGAAACGCTCATCTGGCGCGCCGAGGACGAGAACGGCGACGACCTGGTGTACGACCTCTTCTACCGGCGTGAAGGCGACACGTCGTGGACGCCGCTCCGCCGCGGGCTCACCGACTCGATTCTCGTCTGGGACACGACGACCGTGCCGAACGGCACATACTTCGTGAAGGTGGTGGCGTCCGACTCGCCGTCGAACGCGTCCGACACGGCGCTGCAGGGCGAGCTGGCCAGCACGTCGTTCGACATCGACAACACACCTCCGACGGTCACGATCGGCGCCGCGCGGGTGCAGGGGAACCGGACGATGGTGTCCTTCGACGTCAAGGACGACCACTCGCCCATCGAGCGGGTGGAGTACTCGACCGACGGGCTGACATGGTACGGCGTGTTTCCCGCGGATGGAATTGCGGATTCCCGCGCCGAGCACTACGACCTGTCGCTCGAGGGCGTGCTCGACGAACGCGGCCTCACGGTGCGCGCGACCGACGCGATGAACAACGTCGCGGCGGCGCACATCGCTCGACCGGAACGCGGCCGCTAGCCAACGGCCGGGGTCGGGATCAGGCCAGCGACCCGGCGTCGGGCTCGACGAGCGTCGCGATCCGCTTCTTGGCCGGCAGGGCGTCGTCGGTCTTTTCCGGCTCGGCCTGCGGCTCCACGAATTTCGGACCCTCGGTGGGTCGAACAGTGGTGTTGGCCACCAGCCAGACCATGTTCACCGCCACGGGCGCACCGTTCGAGACGGCCGGTTCGAAGCGGGCCTGCGACACGGCGTCCATGACACCTTCGATGCGCCCGGCCTCCCCCACCCACTTCCCGCCGCGCGCGTGCAGCAGCTCCAGCCCCGACACGCGGCCCTCGCGGGTCACCACCGAGGCGAACGCAAACAGGGCATCGTCCTCGGCAGCCGTCCGGGTGGCAACGTCGAGCACGCGTGGCAGCTGCACGTGGCCGTAGATCGTGACGGGGTTCTCGTTCGACCCGGGAGAGCTCAGCAGGTTCACGATCGCGCCGAGCGAGTCGGGACGGCCGGTCGTGGCGAGCCGGAGCGTGCCGAACATGATCGTGGCGAACACGAGCGTGGCGATCCCCGCACTCAGACCCGCATAGACGAGGTGCATGTCCTCGAAGAGCTCGCGGACCCGCACGGCGAGCGCGACGCCGGCTTCGACCTCTGCGCGCTTCACGACCGAGGACTCGAGGCTCGCTGCCTCGTCGATCGTGAGCGCCAGGCGGGCATGCGCCGACTCGCGCAGCTCGACGCGAAGCTGCCGCAGCTCCTCGAACGCCAGCGCGCAGGCATCGCAGCAGCCGAGATGAACGCCCACGGCGATCTGTTCGCCGACGGGAAGCTCTTCGTCGTGGTAGGCCTCGAGCAGCTGACGCGCGACTTTGCAGGTGAGCGGCGTCATCAGCTTCTCGCCTCGCGCAGCTCCAGCCGGAGCGCCTGGCGCGCCCGGGTCAGGCGCGACTTGACCGTGCCGATCGCGACGCCCAGGGAATAGGCAATCTCTTCGTAGCTCAGGCCGTCGATCTCGCGGAGCACGATGGCCGTGCGCTGGTCGAACGGCAGGTGCGCCAACGCGGTCCAGAGCCGGTCGGCGAGCTCCTTCCGGGCGAGCGCGCGCTCGGGGGTGACCTCGGCGCCCGAGAGCGAATCACCGTGAGCGGCAATGTGCGCGTCGAGCGAGATCTGATCGTTCCGGTGGCGGCGCCGCCAGAACCGGTGCCGGTTGCGCGCCTGATTCACGGCGATGCGATAGATCCACGTGCGCAGGCTGGAGTGGCCGCGGAACCGATGTATCGTGCGGAACACGCGCAGGAACACTTCCTGCGAGAGATCGAGCGCTTCGTCGCGGTCGCCCAGCAGGTTCATGGCGAGCTGCACCACCATCCGCTGGTGCTCGCCCACCAGATCGGAGCACGCCACCTGGTCGCCGGCGATGCAGCGCCTGACCAGAATGGCGTCGTGCCCCTCGACGTCAGACCAGGTTACGGTTCGAGCGTCCTTCACAGCCAGCTCCGCGACAGCCGCGCCAGAGTAGGTAACTCGTTCCACTATATCGGACTTAGACCCCGATTGCGACCGGAAGTTCCAGGTTACGATAACCGTACGGGCCAATGCGCCGCACTGCCCTGGTGTTCACCGTGCTGCTCGTCGTCGCCGCCGGAGGGCTGATCGTCTACCAGGCCGCCCGCGAGCGCGATTACCGGGCTCTGGTGGCCCGCGGTGACACCGCCCTGGCGGCCGATCAGACCTTTGGCGCCATCGAAGCCTACAGCGGCGCCATCGCGCTTCAGCCCGGATCGATGCTGTCCCACCTGCGCCGCGCCGAAGCCTACGAGCGCCGGGGCGAACTCGAGGCGGCTGCGCGCGATTTTCGGACGGCGGCCGCCCTGGATCCCACCGCGCTTCGACCGCTTGACGAGCTGGGAGACGTCCTGTTCCGGCTGAACCGGTTCGCCCGCGCGGCCGACAGCTACGACGCCTATCTCGTGCTGGACGATCGGCCGGCCGCCGTGCACTACAAGCTCGCCATGGCCCGCTATCGGGCCGGCGACATCGCCGCCAGCATCGCCGCCCTGGAGCGCACGGTCTCGATCGACGATACGTCGGCCGACGCCTACTATCTCCTGGGCGTCTGCCTCCAGGATGCGGGGCGCGGGCCGGACGCCGTCGCGGCGTTCGAGCGAGCCGTCGCGCTCGCACCCACGCTGATTCCCGCCCGCGAGGAACTGGCCGACGCGTACGCCGCGCTCGGCCGACCCACCGACGAGCTCGAGCAACTCCAGCTCCTCGCCGGGCTGGATCGCGAGCATGTCGAGCGGCAGGTGGCCGTGAGCCTCGCGCACGCGCGCGCCGGCGACATGGACCTGGCAGTGCTGGCCCTGAGCAATGCGCTCGAGCGCACGTCGGGACCCCCGATCTTGTACGAGGCGCTCGGGCGGGTCTGGCTCGACATCGCGCAGTCGCGGGGCGACCGCGTCGCGCTCGGCAAGGCGATTGCCGCCCTCAGCCGCGTCGCCTCCAGTCCGGCAGCGTCGAGCGACGCCTTGATGCTCTACGGCGAAGCGCTTGCCCGCGACGGCCAGGCCGAAGTCGCCGAGCGCATGCTTCAGCAGGCCGCGGCTCGCGAACCGATCGCGCCCGCGGCGCTGCAGGCGTATGCGACGGCGGCCGAGCAGGCGGGCCATCTGGACGAGGCCCGTGAGGCGCTGATCGAGTATCGCGCCCTGGCGTCGGAGGGCGACGATGTGGAGGCGCTGGCGCACATCGCGGATCTCTCGGCGCGTCTGGATGATCCGCAGGATGCCGCCCGGTGGTTCGGCCGGGCGCTTCAGCTGTCCCCTGCTGACGTGCGCCTGATGGCCGGCCTGGCCGCGGCCCGGCTCGCCCTTGGACAACGCGACGAGGCGCGCGCCATGGTCCAGCGAGGCCTCGACCACGCGCCAGACGACCTTCGGCTGCTCACGCTCGCCGAGCGGCTACGGTAGCTCGCCCGCCCGAGGGCCCTTCACCATCTTCGGGTCCGCCCAGTCGCGAAGACCGTCGCCGAGGAAGTTGAACCCGAGCACCAGCAGCGCGATGGCCAGGCCCGGGAACAGGGTCAGGTGCGGCGCATCCAGCAGGTGGGCGCGCCCGCCGTTCAGCATCGTGCCCCAGCTCGGCGTGGGCGGCTGGACGCCGAGGCCGAGGAAGCTGAGGGCGGCCTCTCCCAGAATCGCGCCGGCCATGCCGAGCGTGCCCTGGACGACGACCGAGGGCCAAGCCACGGGCATGATGTGCCGCCAGAGGATCCGCGGCGCCCCGGCGCCGAGCGCCCGGGCCGCCTGCACGTATTCGAGCTCGCGCGCGCGCAGGGCCTGGCCGCGGACGAGGCGCGCGTAGCCCACCCACCCGCCGATCGTGAGCGCGATCAGCACGTTCCGCAGGTTCGGCCCGAGCACCGCCACGAGGGCGATCGCCAGGAGCAGGCCTGGAAACGCGAGCAGCATGTCGATGACGCGACTGATGGCTTCGTCCACGACGCCGCCGAAATATCCGGCGACCGCCCCGAGCGCGCTGCCGACGCTTGCCGAAACACCGACCACGGTGATCCCCACCAGGAACGAGATGCGCGCGCCCTGCAGCACGCGCGCCAGAATGTCGCGCCCGAGCTCGTCCAGACCGAACGGATGGGCGAGGCTCGGCCCCGCCAGACGCGCGGCGAGGTGCTGCGCCGCGGGATCGAACGGCGAGATCGCCGGTCCGACGAGGGCCGCCGCGGCGGCGGCACACACGATCAGCGCGCCGGCTTTCAACATCGCGCGTCACTCATACCGAATCCGAGGATCGAGCAGCCCATAAGCCAGGTCGGTGAGGAGATTCACCGCCACGTACGTGACCGCGATCAGCAGGATGCAGCCCTGGACGAGTGGATAGTCGCGGAATCCGATCGACTGGATCAGCAGCCTCCCGACGCCCGGCCACGCGAAGATTGTTTCGGTGATGACGGCCCCGGTGAGGAGCATGCCGACCTGCAGACCGACCAGCGTCACGATCGGGATCAGGCTGTTGCGAAACGCGTGCACCAGGATGCTGCGCGCCCGCGACACGCCGCGCGCCCGCGCGGCGAGCACGTACAGTTCGCGCAGTTCCTCGAGCACGCTCGCCCGCGTCATCCGGGCCAGCACCGCCGCAAGCGGCGCTCCGAGCGTAATGGCCGGAAGCACGAGATTCGCCAGCGTGCCGCGCCCCGATACCGGGAGCCATCCGAGCTCGACCGAAAAGACAATGGCGAGCAACGGGCCCAGCCAGAAATTGGGAATCGAGATGCCGAGCAGCGCCGCGACCGTGGCGGCATGGTCGACGCGGGTGCCGGCGCGCGCCGCCGCGAGAATCCCGAGCGGGATGGCGATGAGCATCGCCACGCCGAGCGATGCGATGGCCAGTTCGGCGGTCGCAGGCATCCGCTCGGCAATCGCCGTCGTCACCCTCTGGTTCGTCCGAAGCGAGGTGCCCAGGTCGCCGACGGCGAGCCCTTCGAGATAGCGCCCGTATTGGATGAGCAGCGGATCGTCGAGGCCCAGGCGCCCCCGCAACGCCGCCACGTCGGCGGGCGACGCGCTCTCGCCCAGCATGGCCTGCACGGGATCGCCCGGCACCAGATGAATCAGGAGAAAGACGAGCGTCGCGACGCCCAGAATCACGGGCACGGTCAGCAGCAGGCGGCGGACGATGAAGGACGTCATGCGCGGTTGTCGATCCCGAGCCGTTTCATCAGCTTCGTGAGGCCCTGCCGCGAGAGCCCGAGCTCGCGCGCCGCGCTCGTCTGTCGGCCGCCCGCCCGGGTGAGCGCCGCGCGCACGAACCGCTCCTCGAACGCGCGCCTCGCCGGCTCGAGGCGCCACGACTCGGGCACCGGGGCCCCGAACGCCGGCGGCAGCGCCGTCGGCGGCACCACGCCGTGCTTCGGACACCGCACGGCGAGCGCCGCAAGCACGTTCTGCAGCTCGCGGACGTTGCCGGGCCAATCATAGCGCGTGAGCGCGGCCACGGTCGCGGCGGCGAGCGTGGCCCGCGACGCCAACCGGGCAGTCGTTTCCCGCCAATAGGCATCGACGATGGCGGCGATGTCCTCGCGTCGCTCGCGCAAAGGCGGCACGCAAATGCGCACCACGTCGAGGCGGTAGAGCAGATCCCGGCGAAACCGTCCGGCGTTGGCATCCTGGCGAAGGTCGCGGTTGGTGGCGGCGACCAGACGCGCGTCCACGCGCCGCAGCGTGTTCTCGCCGACTCGCCGCAGCTCCCCTTCCTGGATCACCCGCAGCAATTTCGCCTGGGCTCTCGGCGACAGTTCGCCGATCTCATCGAGGAACAGCGTGCCGCCCTGCGCCTCCTCGAACACGCCGGGCCGGTCGCCGACCGCGCCCGTGAACGCTCCGCGCGCGTGTCCGAACAGCTCGGCCTCCACGAGATCTTCGGGCAGCGCCGCGCAGTTGACCGAGACGAACGGCCGATCCCGGCGGAGCCCGGCCCGATGCAGCGCGCGGGCGACCAGCTCCTTCCCGCTGCCGCTCTCGCCTTCGACGAGCACGGGGAACGGCGCACCGGCCGCCCGGCTGATGGCGTCGCGCACGGCGGCCAAGGCGGCGCTCTCTCCGATCAGCGCCTCGGTGGCGCCCGTGGCGCGGCTGCGCTGCGTGGCGAGCGCCGCAGCCACGATCGGGGCGATGGCGACGGCCGCCGGGCCGAGCAGGTCGAGCGTGCCCTCGCGGCTGCCGCACGACCCGAGCGGCCACGCCACGGCGAGCGCGCCAATCGCCTCACCGCCGTACACCACCGGCGCCGCCGCGACGGCCGGACCGTCGACCCGCGTGGGGCCGATGGCCAGACCGGCCGCCACCGCACGCTCGGCGGCGTCAGCCGTCGGGCGGGTGCCGTCGGAGGCGATCGCGGCAAGGCCCGCGCCCGCACGGACAAACGTCGCGACGCCCGCCGCTCCAGCGTCGCGGCGGAGCCGCGCACAAATGGCGCGCAGCACCGTCCGCTCGTCTTCCGCGACCTGGCACGCCTGAAGAATTCGGATCACTTGGGGCAGCACGCCCGGCAGGGCATCGGTCGATGCGACTCCGCGCTCACCGTGGCGCACCAGGAGCACCAGGCCGCCAAGTCCGGTCGCGGCGATCTGCCGCTCGAGCTGCGCGACGGCCGAGCCCCCCGCCGCCAGCGCATTCGCCAGATCGAGCTGCGCTCTGACGAGCGGGGGCAGCCGCCGCGCGACGCGGTTCAGCGCTCGCAGGGCTCGCGACGACACCGCCCGATCGCCCAGGCGGCGGCAGGCCTCGGCCACGACCAAGCGCGCTCTCGCCCCGACGAGCGGACGCCGGGCGCGCCGCGCGGCTTCGATGGCGAGACGGGCCTCCGACACGGCGGTGTCGAGATCGCCCAACGCGAGATGCACCCAGGCGGCTGCCAGGTCGGTCTCGCCGCCGGCTTCCGTGGCGGATGGAAGCGCGCGAGCCCAACGCACCCACTCGAGCGCCCGATCGGGATCGCCCACACCGACGGCCACGCGCGCCTGGATCGCGGCCACGCGGGCCGATCGCTCGTCGACGTCGACGGCGCGTCCCGGAGGCCCGCCGCCGATGGCCTCGCGTGCCTCGGCGAACCGCCCCCGCCACCACCGGCACCGGGCCAGCTCGAGCCGCAGCGTGCCTGCTGGCACTCCAGGGACCGCGGCCGATGCGGCAACGCCGGCATTGAGAACCTGGTCGGCTTCGTCCAATCGTGCCAGATCGACCCACACGCGCCCGGCGGCGGCGGCGACTCGTGCCAGCGCGGCAGGCGATCGTTCACACGCGGCGTGATCGCGCGCCTCGTCCAGCACGGCCTGCGCGTCGCGGGCCCGCCCCCGTTCGGCGAGCGCGCCAGCCAGGACCAGGCCGCCCCGCACGGCATCCCCCCACAGCGCCCGACGCGCCGCGGCGCCAATCGCCAGGCGCAGCAGACGTTCGCCGGACGCGTGGCGGCCGCGCGCCAGCAACGCCGAGCCCGAGTCGAGGTGGCGACGCACGTAGGTGGAATCGAACGCGGTCGGCGGGTCGGGACGATCCGGCGCGGGCGGACCCGACCGATCGCGACCGTCGATCCGATAGACCGCGCTCTGCTCGGCGACGCGGGGCGAAAGCGCCCGGCGCGCACGGCTTGCGCCCGAGAAAGGGTCGGGGCCGTCGAAGACGACCCGGTCGAGCCCCCCGACCTCCGCGGCGACGACGATGGCGGCGACGTGCGGCGTCGGCCGCTCGAGACAGCACCGCAGGAGCGCACGCCAGAGGTCGGCGAGGCGCGCGAGATCCGGCACGCGGCAGCAGCGGTCGGCGAGCAGGCACACGCTGCGCCCGTCCAGCAGCGCACGAGCCTCGGCGCACCACCCGGGCGAAGCCGCGGAGGCGGCGAGGATCTCGAGAGCGACGGGCACATATCCCGCCATTCGAGCGTGGCGCGCGAGGCGCTCGAGCGCCGCGGAGCGCTCGCTGTCGGCCGGCCCCTGCAGCGCGACGACGCGGGGGCCGGCATCGGCGCCTTTCTCGAACAGGCCCGCCAGCACCGCGTCCTTCACGACGTCGGTCGGCGGGAGCGGCACGTCGAGCGCCTGCGGCGCGCCCGGAGTCGACCAGGCCTCGAACCGACGGCCGCGCGCATCGAGTCCGTAGTCGACGAGCCGAGAGCGCGGCTGCGCGAACAGGCGATCGCAATGCGTGCTCCACGCCATCTGATCGCGCACGCTGCCGACGGCAAGCGATCGCAACCACACGCGACGTGCCGTAGCCAGATCGATCGCTTCGGCCGCGCTCCGGACGAGAAAGCGATCCGCGAAGAGCACGGCGCGTGCTCGCTGCAAGATCGTCGCCCCGCGGAAACGGCCCGAAACGCGCCCGTGCGTTCCCGGAGCGCGCAGGAAGTTCGTATAGAATGAACGCGCGATGCTGCGATTTCTCACCGCCGGCGAGTCGCACGGCAAAGGGCTCGTCGCGATCCTCGAGGGCATGCCGGCCGGTCTGTCCGTAGACTTCGAGGCGGTCACCGTCGACTTGCGGCGCCGTCAGGGCGGCTACGGGCGCGGCCGGCGCATGGCGATCGAATCGGACCGCGCCGACGCGATCGCCGGCATCCGGCAGGGGAAGACCACGGGGGCGCCGATCGCCCTCCTGATTCCCAACAAGGACTGGGAAAACTGGCAGCGCACGATGTCGGTCGAGCCCGAGCCGCTCGCCTCGGCGACCGGCGCCGACCGTCCGCTCGTGACGCGCCCGCGCCCGGGGCATGCCGACCTGGCGGGTGCCGTCAAATACGATCAGGACGACATCCGGAACATCCTCGAGCGGGCCAGCGCGCGCGAGACAGCGGCTCGCGTCGCCGTTGGCGCTCTGGCCCGCCAGCTCCTCCGCGCGCTCGGCGCCGAGGTCGGCAGTCACGTGATTTCGATTGGCGCCGCGGCCGTGCCAGACCCGCTCGCCGTCACCTTCGACACGATCCGCGCGCTGGCTCCCGACAGCCCGCTTCACTGCGCCGATCCCGTCGTCGAGCGGCAGATGATCGCCGAGATCGATCGCGCGCGCGACGCCGGCGACACCGTGGGGGGCAGCTTCGAGGTGATCGCGCACGGCGTGCCCGTCGGCCTCGGCAGCCACGTTCAGTGGGACCGCAAGCTCGACGGACGCCTCGGCCAGGCCTTGATGTCGATCCCGGCGATCAAGGCGGTCGGCATCGGCATCGGACCCGCCGTCGCCGCCCTGCCCGGCTCGCGCGTCCACGACGAGATTGTGCTCGCCGGCGGGGGCCTGCTCCCCGGGCTCGGCCGGCCGACGAACAACGCCGGCGGGCTGGAAGGCGGCATCACGAACGGCGAAGATCTGCGCGTCACGGCGTACATGAAGCCCATCGCCACGCTCATGAAACCGCTTCGGTCGGTCGACCTCTCGACGATGACCGACAGCCCGGCCACCATCGAACGCAGCGACGTGTGCGCCGTCACCGCGGCATCGGTCGTGGGAGAAGCGATGGTGGCCTTCGTGGTCGCGTCGGCCGCCATCGAGAAATTCGGCGGCGATACCATCGACGAGCTCGTCTGCAACTGGCGGGCCTTTCAACAGCACACGGCCGACCGGCTCGCCAAGAGCCGCTGACCGGCCGCCGCGCGCGGCTCGCATGCTCAGACCGATTCTCAAGTACGGCGAACAGGTGCTCCACCGGCCGGCTGCTCCGGTTGACGCGTTCACGCCGGAAATCGACCGCCTGATCGGCGACATGATCGAGACGATGTACGCCGCACCCGGCGTCGGGCTGGCGGCCCCGCAGGTGGGCGTGGCGCTCCGCATTTTCGTGGTGGACATCTCGATCGGCCGGGATCCCGGCGGCCTCATCGTGATGGTCAACCCCGAGTTCGTCGAGCGCGAGGGCGCCCAGACCGAGGAAGAGGGCTGCCTGAGCCTCCCGGGGTTCGAAGCCACCGTGCTTCGCCCGTCGCGGGTCGTCATCCAGGGGTTCGACCGGGAAGGCTCGGAGCAGCGGCAGGAGGGCACGGGCTTGCTGGCGCGCGCCTTCCAGCACGAGATGGATCACCTCGACGGGCTGTTGTTCGTGGACCGCCTGCGCGGCCTGAAGCGCGACATGATCGTACGGAAGATCCGGAAGCTCGACCGCACGGGCAAGTGGTGACCCCTTCCGCCCTCCGGGTGGTCCTCTTCGGGACGCCAGCCTTCGCCGTGCCGAGCCTGCAGGCGCTGCTCGCGTCTTCCCACCAGGTCGTCGGTGTCGTTACGCAACCGGATCGTCCGCGCGGCCGCGGCCAGAACACCTCCGACGCCCACGTGAAGGCGACGGCCCTCGCGGCCGATCTCGTTGTCCTCCAGCCGACCCGGCTCAACGACGACGTCTTCCTCGATGCGTTGCGGGCGCTCGACGCGGACATCGGCGTCGTCGCCGCGTACGGGCGCATTCTCACTGGGCAGGTGCTGGCCATTCCCCCGCGCGGCCTCGTGAACGTGCACGCGTCGCTGCTGCCGCGCTACCGCGGAGCCGCGCCGGTGCACCGTGCCGTCATGGCCGGCGAGTCCGAGACCGGCGTCACGATCATGCGCGTCGTGCAGGCGCTCGACGCCGGTCCCATGCTCGCCGCCGAGCGCCGTGCGATCGGACCCGAGGAGACCAGCCAGGAGGTCGAGCGCGATCTGGCGGTGCTCGGCGCCCGGTTGCTCGTCTCCACACTCGACCGGCTGTCCCGCGGCGCGCTCCCCGAAATTCCGCAGGACGACGCGACGGCCACCTACGCGCCACGTATCACCCGGGACGACGCCGAGATCGACTGGACGCGTGCGGCGTCCGAGATTCACAACCAGATTCGCGGGCTGCACCCATGGCCCCACGCGCACTCCTATCTGGGATCTCGGCGCGTCATCTTCTTGCGATCGCGCCCGGGCCGGCTCGAGGGTCGGGCTGAACCCGGCCGCGTGATCGAGGCGCGCGGCGACGAGCTTCGTATTGCGACGGGCGCCGGCGCAATCGAGGCGCTCGTGGTGCAGGCTGAAGGCAAGCGGGCGATGAGCGTCCGCGACTTTCTCGCGGGGCACGCGCTCCCGGCGGACGCCCGATTCACGCCGCAGCCATGATCGGGCCGGCCCGGGTTGCCGCCTACGAGATCGTTCGCGCCGTTTCCGACGCCCGCGCCGATCTCCCGGCGGCGCTCGCCGCGGCACGGGCAGATCTGGTCGATCCGCGCGACCGGGCGCTCGCGGCGGAAATCGCCACGGGCGTCGAACGGTGGCGAAACGCGCTCGATTACGTCATCGCGCGGACGGCCCGCCGACCGTCCAGTCAGCTGGACCCGGAGGTGCTCGACATCCTGCGGCTCGGCGCCTACCAGCTGCTCCACCTCACCAGAGTCCCTGCGGCCGCGGTCGTCGACGATGCCGTCGATCTGGCGAAGCGCGCCGGCAAGCGGAGTGCCTCGGGCCTCGTCAATGCCGTCCTCCGACAGATCTCTCGACGACGGCACGCGCTGTCCCTGCCCCCGCGTCCGGGCGCGACCGGCGATCGACCGGCCGTCCTGCGATACTTCAGCATCACTCTGTCGCATCCCGAATGGCTGGCGGGCCGCTGGCTCGATCGACTCGGATTCGAACGCGCCGAGGCCTGGCTGCGATTCAACAACACCCCGGCGCCGCTCACCCTCCGGCGCAACCCCTTCCGGGTGAGCGAGGCCGCGCTTGTCGAATCGCTCGAGGCGTCCGGAGTGCGCGTGCACCGTGGCGCCGTCGCGCGCGACGCCCTCATCGTCGACGAGGGAACGCCGCTGCGAGATTTGCCCGTCGGTCCGTACTTCGTCCAGGACGAGGCGTCGCAGCTCGTGCCACTCGCCGCGGGCCGGGAGCCCGGATCGCTCGTGCTCGACGCGTGTGCCTCGCCGGGAGGCAAGTCGACGGCGCTCGCCGCCGCCATGAGCGGGCGCGGGCTGCTCGTGGCCGCCGACGTCCGGCCGCGCCGAATCGAGCTGCTCCGTCAGACCGTCATGGCCAGCGGCGCCCCCAACATCCGCATCGTCCAGGCGGATCTGCTGCGCCCACTGCCGTTCCCCGCCGTGTTCGATTGCGTCTTCGTGGACGCGCCGTGCTCGGGCCTCGGCACTCTGCGTCGCGATCCGGACATCCGCTGGCGTCGACGGCCGGAGGATCTCGTCCGACTCGCGGCAGCGCAGCGCGCGATGCTCGACCACGCCGCGGCCGTCGTGGCCCCCGGCGGGCGCCTCGTGTACGCGACCTGTTCGAGCGAGCCGGAGGAGAACGACGAGGTCGTCGACGGATGGCTGGCGAGGGCCACGGCGTTTCGGGCCGTCGATCTGCGGACCGCGTCTCCGCTTCCCGCGGCGGTCGTCGACGGGCGGGGGCGCTTGCGCACGGCGCCCGACGTGCACGGCCTCGAAGTATTCTTCGCCGCGGCGCTCGAGCGAATCGACAACCCGAAGTTGTAGTACGATTTCGACTCGATGGCCCTCCGAACTCGCGTCGTGGGCGCGGGCAAGCTGCTCGTGCTGGTCGGCGCTCTGGCCGCCACCTTCTTGGTCTTCGCCGGCCTTTCCATGCGCATGGCGCTCCGGGCGCGGGAAGTGCAGGTCCCGGATCTCGTAAATCGAACGGCGGAAGAGGCCACCTCGCTCGCCACGACGTTCGGTCTCAACGTGCAAGTGGACGAGACGGGCCGCTCCGATCCCCACATTCCCGCCGGACGGATCGTCACGCAGAGCCCGCAGGCCGGCGCTGTGACCAGGCGGAGCCGCAGCGTTCGAGTCTGGCTGAGCACGGGATCGAGCGCCTCGACGGTGCCCGCGCTCGTGGGCGAGTCTGAACGCACAGCGGAGCTGCAGCTGGCGCAGGCCGGCCTGCTCGTATCCGGCGTCTCCGAGATCCGTTCGACCGGCTACCCCTCGGACGCGGTCGTGGCGCAGGACCCGCCTCCCGACGCGGCCGCCGCCGGCGTGGCGCTCCTGGTCAACCGCGGCGAGCTCAGTGCGACCTACGTCATGCCCGATCTGATCGGCGTCGACGGCGATCGCGCCGCCGATCTCCTGCGCGGCCACGGCTTCCGCGTGGCGGTGGTCGGGACCGCGCCCTATCCGGGCGTCAATCCCGGTACGGTGATCCGGCAGAACCCCCAGGCGGGTTTTCAAATCGGGCCCGGCGAACCCATCGCCCTCGAGGTCAGCCAGTGAGCGTGCGCCTCGCGCCCTCGATTCTGTCGGCCGATTTCGCGGCGCTCGGCGACGCCATCGCCGCCGTCGAGCGCGGAGGTGCGGACCTGATTCACGTCGACGTCATGGACGGCCATTTCGTGCCGAACATCACGATCGGGCCGCCCGTCGTCCGCGCGATCCGGCGCGTGGCCCATGTCCCGCTCGACGTCCACCTGATGATCGCCGAGCCGGACCGCTACCTCGACGCCTTCGCCGAGGCCGGCGCCGCCATGATGTCGGTCCACGTCGAAGTGCTGCCGCACCTGCACCGCACGATTCACGCCATCAAGGCCCTCGGTGTGAAAGCCGGCGCGGTGCTCAACCCATCCACGCCGATCGTCGCGATCGAGGAAGTGGCCGGCGACGTCGATTTCGTGCTCGTGATGTCGGTCAATCCCGGATTCGGCGGGCAGACATTCATTCCGCGAAGCGAAGCCAAAGTGCGCGAGGTGCGCGCCTTGCTCGATCGCGCCGGCAGCGCGGCCGACGTCGAGATCGACGGCGGCATCGATCAGACGACCGTGTCTCGCGTCGTGGCGGCCGGCGCGCGCCTCCTCGTCGCCGGGTCCGCGATCTTCCACGCGCCAGACCCCGAGCGCGCCACTCGGGCCCTGAAGGCCGCCGCCGAGGCGGCCCTGCCCTCACCCGCCGCCCGGTGAGCGTGCCATCCGCGGTCTCGCGCCTCCGCGTCCGATACGCCGAAACCGACCAGATGGGCGTGGTCTACTACGCCAACTATTTCGTCTGGTTCGAGGTGGCCCGCACCGACCTCCTCCGCCAGTCGGGATCGACCTATCGCGAGATGGAGGCCGCTGGCTTCTCGCTTCCCGTCATCGAGGCGTCGTGCGACTACCGGCAACCCTCGCGCTACGACGACGAGCTCGAGGTGCGGGCGACGGGTCGCGCAGTGTCGCCGGTGCGCGTTCGCTTCGACTACGAGGTGATCCGGCCGGTCGACGCGACCCTCATCGCCGTCGGCTACACGGTGCACGCGTCGCTCGACCGCACCGGCCGGCCATGCCGCCTGCCGGCCCGCGTGCAGGACGCGCTCAATCCGGGCAAGGGCGGCGGCCCCGCGGCGTGAAGGCCCTGGTCACCGGCGCCGCCGGGTTCATCGGATCCACACTGGCTGAGCGTCTCCTGGCCGACGGCGCCGACGTCGTCGGCCTCGACTGCTTCACCGACTACTACCCGCGCGCCGCCAAGGAGCGCAACCTGGCGGCGCTCGTGCCCCAGGCGCGGTTCCGGTTCGTGGAGTCGGCCCTCCAGGAGGCCGACCTCCGGACGCTCCTGGCGGATCGGACCCACGTGTTCCATCTGGCCGCCCAGGCCGGCGTCCGCAAGAGCTGGGGACGCGATTTCCACGTCTATACAGTCAACAACGTGGAAGCCACGCAAGCGCTTCTCGAGGCCTCGGTTTCCCGCCCCCTGGAACGGTTCGTGTTCGCCTCGAGCTCCTCGGTGTACGGCGACGCGGCCGCCATTCCCATGCGGGAGGACGCCCTGCCGCAGCCCGTCTCGCCCTACGGCGTCACCAAGCTCGCCGGCGAGCAGCTCTGCCATCTGTATTTCGTGAATTACGGCGTCCCGACGGTCTCCCTGCGGTACTTCACCGTCTACGGTCCCCGGCAGCGTCCCGACATGGCCTTTCACAAGCTGCTGCGGGCCACGCTCCTGGGTGAATCGTTCCATCTGTTCGGCGACGGCGGCCAGACCCGCGACTTCACGTTCGTCGGCGATGCGGTGGCCGCCACGGCCGCCGCGGGCCTGCGTGGCGTTCCGGGCCGTGTATACAATATCGGAGGCGGCGCCCGCGTTTCGATGCACGACGTGCTCGATCTCGTGGGGCAGGTGGCTGGCCGGCGCCCTGCGCTGACCATGGATCCGGCGCAGAAGGGTGACATGCGCCACACCTACGCCGACACCTCGCTCGCCCGACGGGACCTGGACTTTACGCCCCGTACCGGGCTCGACGTGGGCCTGCGCGCCGAATACCGCTGGCTCGAAGACGCGCTGACGCATTCATGATGCCCATCATTCGCCGATTGCTCGCCCGGGCCGCGCGACCGATCGCGTGTGCAGCAGCCGCCCTCATCGTGGCCGGCTGTGCCAGCGCGGGCCGGAACACCGTGCCCCCGGGCACGCTCGAACCCGACCGCTTTCTCTTCGAGCGCGGCAAAGCGGCACTCGACGACCACAAATGGCTCACCGCGCGCGAATACTTCAAGGAAGTGTTCGAAACTTACACGCAAAGCACGTATCGACCGGACGCCAAGCTCGGGATCGGCGACACCTACATCGGCGAAGGGACGCCCGAAGCGCTCGTGAGCGCCATCGGCGAGTTCACGGAGTTCCTGACCTTCTACCCGACGCATCAGCGCGCCGATTACGCGCAGTACCAGCTGTCGCTCGCCCACTTCAAGCAGATGCGGAGCGCACAGCGCGACCAGAGCGAGACGAAGGACGCGATCAGCGCCTTCGAAACCTTCGTGGCGCGGTACCCGAACAGCGACCTGATGCCCGAAGCGCGCGCGAGGCTCCGCGAGGCGAAAGACCGTCTGGGCGACCATGAGTTCGGTGTCGGCTTCTTCTACTACCGGATCAAGTGGTGGAGCGGCGCGATCGACCGTTTTCAGAGCCTCCTCAAGGAGGATCCCGACTATACGGGGCGCGACGACGTGTACTACTTCCTCGGCGAGTCGTTGCTCGAAGCCTTCACGCAACGAGGCGCCGACGGACCCAGCCAGGCAGGCGTCGCCCAGGCGCTGCCGTACTTCGCGCGAATCGTGGACGAGTTCGAGCAGAGCGACCACCTCGAAGACGCGCGGAAGCGTGTCGCCGAGCTGACGGCCCGCGCGCAACGGGCGACGCCATGAGGCGCACCCGCCCGCCGCGAGCCTAGGGCACCCGCGGCCCGATCAGCACGCTGAACCGGCGGAAATAGTCGCCCGCCGAGACCAGCGCCGTGGCGAGCACCACCCAGAGCGCGCCCTGGCCGAGGAGCAGCAGCGACCCGCGCTGATGCTGGCCCAGGATGAGCGCGAGGATCGCCACGACCTGCGCCACCATCTTCAGTTTGCCCAGGCGCGAGGCGGGAACGGCGATGCCGCGCGCGTAAGCCAGGCTGCGCAGCGCCGTCACCGCGAACTCCCGGCCGATGATGACCGCGACGATCCACGCCGGCGCGAGTTCCATCTGCACGAGCGAGATCAGCGCGGCCGAGGTCAGGAGCTTGTCGGCCAGCGGATCGATCACCTGCCCGAGCGGCGTGATCTGATCCCGCCGCCGCGCCAGATACCCGTCCAGCCAGTCGGTGAGCGAGGCGAGGGCAAAGATGGCCGCGCCGACGAGCTCCTTCGGCATGCCAAGGACCTGCCGGCCCTCGAACTTCGTCAGGAGCACGACGACGAGAAGCGGGACGAGAAAGATCCGGGAAATGGTGAGCGAGTTCGGCAGGTTCATGACGGCCGCCGGCACATGATATCATCTAGAGTTTGCGATGAAGGCGATTCTGCTGGCGGGCGGCAAGGGCACGCGCCTGCGTCCGCTCACGATCCACACGCCCAAGCCGATCGTCCCGATCTTCGATCGCCCGTTCCTCCGCTATCAGCTCGACCTGCTGCGGGGCGTGCCGGAGATCGACGAAGTCGTCCTGAGCCTCAACTACCAGCCGCGCCGGATCGAAGAGATCTTCGCCGACGGCGCCGATCTCGGGCTCGCCATCCGGTACGTCGTGGAGCCCGTGCCGCTCGGCACGGCGGGCGCGGTCCGCTACGCCGGCGAGACCTTGCACGAGTCGATCGTGGTCTTCAACGGCGACGTGCTCACCGAGATCGATCTCGCGCGGGTCGTGGCCCTGCACCGCGAGCGCCGCGCCAAAGCCACGATCGTGCTCACGCCGGTCGAGAATCCGAGCGCGTACGGTCTCGTCGAGACCGACACGCACGGCAACGTCACCCGCTTCATCGAGAAGCCCAATTCTGCTGAAATCACCTGCAACACGATCAACGCCGGCATCTACGTGCTCGAACCCGACACGTTCGACCGTATTCCCAGGGACACGCCCTGGTCGATCGAGCGCAGCTACTTTCCCTCGCTGATCGAGCGCGGTGACACCTTCGTCGCCTACGTCGATCGGGGCTATTGGATCGACATCGGCACGCCCGAGAAGTACATGCAGGTGCACCGCGACATCATGGACGGCCGGTGCCGCCGCACGCCGTGCGAGGCTGGCGAGGACGGCCGGTGGATCGCGGCCGGCGCCCGCGTCGAGCACGGAGCCGTCGTGGAGGCGCCCTGTTTCATCGATAGGGACACCGTGGTGAAGGCCGGCGCCCGCATTGGCCCCTACAGCGTCGTCGGCCGCAACTGCCACGTCGAGGAGCACGCCGTCGTCGAGCAGTCGATCGTCTGGCCGAATACGCGCGTGAGCCAGGAGGCGCTCGTCCGCCAGTCCATTCTCGGGAGACACTGTCACGTGGGCCGGAACGCGATCGTCGACGGCGGCGTCGTGCTGGGCGACAAGTCGGTAATCACCGACTACAGCCGGCTCTAGGCGACCCTTCATGACTGTTGCGATCGATCCGTCGATCTTCAAGGCGTACGACGTCCGCGGGATCTATCCCGAGGAGGTCAACGAAGACGCCGCCCGCGCCATCGGCGCCGGCTTTGTCGCCTACCTCGGCGCTCGTCGCATCGGGATCGGCCGCGACATGCGCCTCTCGTCACCGGCCCTGGCGGCGGCGTTCGTCGACGGCGCGACGTCACAGGGCGCCGACGTGGTCGACTACGGCATGATCCCGACCGACATGCTGTACTTCGCCGTGGCGCGCGATGGCCTCGACGGCGGCGTCGAGATCACCGCCTCGCACAACCCGAAGCAGTACAACGGCATGAAAATGGTCCGACGCGAGGCCCTGCCCCTCAGCGGCGACGCCGGCATCGACGACATCCGAGACATGATCGGCACCGGCCGGCTTCCGCCGTCCGTGGCCGCCCGCGGGCGCGTCGAATCGCGCGACGTGATCGACGCCTACGTTGATCACGTGATGTCGTTCATCGATCCGTCGATCGTCCGCCCCTTCAATGTCGTCCTCGACGCCGGCAGCGGGATGGCGGGGCTGGTGGCGCCGAAGCTGTTCGCACGCCTTCCCTGCCGCACGACCCGGCTCTCTTTCGAGATCGACGGGCGGTTCCCGAACCACGAAGCGAATCCGCTGATCGAAGAGAACCGGCGGGACATCGTCGAACGCGTGGTCGCCGAACGGGCCGACATCGGCATCGCATGGGACGGCGATGCCGATCGGTGCTTTTTCATCGACGGGTCCGGCGAGTTCATTTCGGGCGATTTCATCACGGCGCTTCTCGCCGAAGCCTTCCTGCTCAAGTCGCCGGGCGCCACGGTCATCTACGACCTGCGGGCCAGCCATGCCGTCCGCGACACCGCGCTCGCGCACGGTGGCCAGGCGCTGATGAACCGCGTCGGCCATGCGTTCTTCAAGCGGCGGATGCGGGAAACGAACGCGATTTTCGGCGGCGAGGTGACGGGCCACTACTACTTCCGCGACAATTTTTACGCGGACAACGGCTTCATCCCGGCCCTCCTCATTCTCGAGCTGATGTCGAAGAAGAGCGCCGGGCTGCACGCGCTGGTCGATCCGCTCAGGAAGCGCTACTTCATCTCCGGCGAGATCAACACGACGCTGCCACACATGGGCGCGGTGCCTGCCAGGCTCGATCTAATCGCGGCGCACTATGCCGACGGCGAGCAGTACACGCTCGACGGCCTCTCGGTCGAGTATCCCGACTGGCACTTCAACGTCCGGCCCTCCAATACCGAGCCGCTGCTGAGGCTGAACCTGGAGGCGGCGACCCCGGAGATGATGGCCGAGAAGCGCGACGAGGTGCTGGCCCTGATCCGCGCGTGATACACTGGCCGCGGCCGGCCGGCGGCAAGACGCGGGCTTAGCATAGTGGTAATGCCCTGGCTTCCCAAGCCAGTTAGACGGGTTCGATTCCCGTAGCCCGCTCCACGTCCCTCGTCAACCGTCGTTGGAAGTCGGAAAGATTCCCGGAACCAACCTCGTCGCGGTATCGTCAACGGCAGCAAAGCCGCGTCGACGAACCCATGGCCACCAAGCCCCAGCCGCGTCTGTTCAAGACGCTCACCAACGACGTGCGGGTCGTCTATGGCGACTTCCGCCAGCGGGGCGCCAGACGCACGGTCGGCGGCACCCTGGCGAACATCGAAGCGTTCTACCTCAGCGACGAGGATCGCCACCGGCTGGCGACGATGCGGCCCTTCCGTCGATTCATCCACCGGGCCTGGTGGTTCGTGAAGGGCCTCTTGATGAAACTGACGCCCGCACGCCGCGTGATTCTCGCGGGCGCGCTCGCCTACCTGCTCCTCGGCGCGTTGCGGATGAACGTCGGTCCCGTGCGCGTCAGCTTTCCGGTCAGCGCCCTGGTCGCCGACGTGCTTCTGCTCGGCGTTCTGGCGCTCGAACTGAAAGACAAGCTGGTGGCGCGCGACGAACTGGAAGCGGGCCGCCAGGTGCAGCTGGCCCTCATGCCGGGCGAGAGCCCGAAGGTGCCCGGCTGGGACATCTGGCTGTACTCGCGGCCGGCCAACGACGTCGGGGGCGACCTGGTGGATTATCTGCCGCTCGAGGGCACGCGGCATGCGGTCGCGCTCGGTGACGTGGCGGGCAAAGCCCTGCCCGCCGCGCTCCTGTCAGTGAAGCTTCAGGCCACGCTGCGGGCGCTCGCGCCGCATTTCGACGGTCTCGGGGATCTCGCGGCCGATCTGAACCGGATCCTCTTCCGGGACGGACTGCCTGCGCGGTTCGCGTCCCTGGTGTACCTGGTGGTGTCCGAAGACTCCGGCCGGGTCCGGGTGCTGAACGCCGGGCACATGCCGCCGCTCGTCGTGCGTGGCAGCGACGTCTCGTCGATGCCGCGGGGCTCGATGGTGCTCGGCATCATGCCCGACGCGGCGTTCTTCGAGCAGACGATCGACCTCGGTGCCCGCGAGGCCCTGATCGTCTACTCCGACGGCGTCAGCGAGGCCATGAACGAGGCCGGCGACTTCTTCGGCGAGGAGCGCCTCACCAGCGCGATTGCCCGGACGCCCTGGGCGTCGGCGCGCACGGTCGGCGACCGCATCATCGACGCGGCACACCGTTTCGTGGGCGACGCGCCCGTGCACGACGACATCTCGGTGGTGGTGCTGAGGCGCGTCTAGTCATCCCTTCGGATTGAACCGGTAGCCGACCCAGGGCTCCGTCACGAGGTAGCGCGGCGCACTCGGGTCGGGCTCGAGCTTCTTGCGCAGCTGGCCCATGAACACGCGCAGGTACTCGGGCTGCTCCTGCGACGCCTCGCCCCACACCGCTTCGAGCAGCGTCTTGTGCGTGATGACCCGGTCTGGATGACGAGCCATGTAGACGAACAGCTCGAACTCCTTCGGCGTGAGCCGCACTTCCTGGCCCCGCACGTGCACGCGGCGCGACTCGAGATCGACCCGGAAGTCGCCGACCTCGAACGACGCGACGTCGCTCGTCGGCGTGGTGTTGCGCCGCAGCGCGGCCCGCACCCGCGCCATGAGCTCGTCGATGCCGAACGGCTTGGTCACGTAATCGTCGGCGCCGGAATCGAGCGCCTCGACCTTCGCCCGCTCCTCCCCTTTCACCGACAGGACGATAATCGGCACGCTCGAGAGCGACCGGATCCGCCGGCACAGCTCGATGCCGTCCATGTGTGGCATGAAGAGATCCGTGATCACCAGCTCGGGGCGCCACTCCGTGAAGCTCGCGAGCGCCGTCTCGCCCTCGTCGGCGGTGCGCACCTGATACCCCTGGCTGGTGAGCACCGTTCGGAGCACCCGCGTGATCTGCGGCTCGTCGTCGACGACGAGCACGCGGGATTTGTCTGTAGTCGTAGCCATGCGTGTCTACTCCAAGCCGGCGGCCGTCGGGCTCATCGACCCGGCATCGGCCGCCACCGGCAACGTCATCGCGACGGCGGCGCCACGGTCACGTCGCGGCTCGAACCAGATGCGCCCGCCCTGCGACTCGACGAGTCGCCGGGCGACGGGCAGCCCCAGTCCGACGCCGCCCCGTCGCGAGTCGTGGGGCTCGCGTCCGGGCACTCTGAAGAACTTGTCGAACACGCGCTCGCGGAATTCCTCGGGAATGCCCGGGCCTTCATCGCTGACGCTGACCCGCACGTACGGGCCGTCTTCCCGCTTCGCCTGCACGCGAATGGTCGTGTCGGGCGGCGAGTACTTGCTCGCGTTGTCGAGCAGAGAGTACAGCACTTCGGCCATCGACGGCGCATCGGCGGCGACTGGCGGCAGGCCCGGGTCGAGCGCCACTTCGACGTGGTGGTCGCGTGTCACCGTTTGCGCCCGGGCGATACTCGCCTTCACGACAGCCTCGACCGAGGTGCTGACCAGCCTCGCCGCCTCCGGCGACTCCCGCTCGGCATTCGACAGCCCCTCGATGAACCGGTTCAGCCGGTCGGATTCTTCGTCGATGACCGACAGGAGCTCTTCCTGGCTCTCGCGGCTCAGCCCGATCCTCCCGACGCGTTCCTCGGCGCCGATGAGCGCCGTCACGGCGGCCTTGATCGACGTGAGTGGCGTCCGCAGGTTGTGGTGCAGCGCCTCGAGGAGCGCCGCCTTCAGCTGTTCGCTGCGCCGAGCGGCCTCCGCCGCGCTGGCCCGGTCGAACGCCGTCTGGAGCTCGTGGTACAGCCGCTCGATCTCGAGGCGCCCTTCCTGCGCCTCGACGTGCCGCCGCTCGGCCCGCGCCGACAGCTCGCCCACGACGACGGCCGTCGCGGCGAACGAGAGAAACGCCAGCCAGTCGGTCAGGTCCCCAGTCGACAGACCGATCGGCGCCAGAAAGAAATATGCGTACGTCACGGTGGAACAGAACGTCGCGGCCAGTGCCGGGCCGGTGCTCCACGCGCGCGCGATCACGAGCACGATCAGCAGCAGAAGGGGCACGAGAGCCCGGGCGCTCACTGAGGGGAGCTGGTGCAGGGCAACGACAAAGAGGGCCGGCAGCCCGGACGCCACGAGATAGACCGCCCAGCGCGGCAACCGCACCACCCGTTGATTATAGCCAGACCGGCTCTACCGCAGGGCGCCTTCCTGCGCTTCCCGGACGATCGAGATGCCGGCGCTGGCGCCGATCCGCGTGGCCCCCGCCGCGACGAGCGCCCGCAGGCGTGCGAGATCCCGGACGCCTCCCGCCGCCTTGATGCCCATCGTCGGGCCCACCACCCGCCGGATCAGCGCGACGTCGGCCGGCGTGGCGCCCCCCGGACCAAACCCGGTGGAGGTCTTCACGAAGTCCGCGCGCGCCTCCCGGGCGAGGCGGCTGGCCGTCATCTTCTCGCCATCCGTCAGGAGGGCCGCTTCGATGATGACCTTGCTGAGCGCCCCGCCCTCGCGGCATGCCTCGACGACGGCCTCGATGTCGCGCGTCACCAGCGGAAGGTTGCCGGACTTGAGCGCGCCGATGTTCAGCACCATGTCGATTTCGCGGGCCCCGTCGACAATCGCACGTCGCGCTTCGCAGGCCTTCACGTCGGGCGTCGTCGCGCCCAACGGAAAGCCCGCGACCGAGCACACGCCGATCGCGGAGCCGGCCAGCTCGTTCGCGCAGAGCGCGACCCACGTCGGATTCACGCACACGGTGGCGAACCCGAATTCAACGGCCTCCCGGCACAGGGCCACGACGGCCTCGTAGGTCGCCTCGGGCTTGAGCAGTGTGTGATCGATGAGCGCCGCCACGTCTGCCGGCCCACCGCGGCTGAGGACGGCGTCGACCACCCGGCGCAGTTCTTCGCGGGTCACGCCGAACCATCCCTCCGGGCGACGGGCATTGTCGAATGGTCCACTGGGCTATGATGCAGGACCGATGAGCGGACGCCCCATGCTGGAGCCGCTGATTGCGGAGGACGCGATTCGGAGTCGGGTCGCGCAGCTGGCGGCCGAGATCCGGCGCGACTGCCCCGGCGAGGTGCACCTCGTGGCCGTCCTCAAGGGCGCGTTCGTGTTCCTGGCCGACCTGGTCCGCGCGTTGCCCGGCCCCCTCACTCTCGACTTCATCGCCATGTCGAGCTACGGCGCGAACACCAGGACGTCCGGCGAGGTCCGTCTGCTGAAGGACCTCGACACGGCGCTCGACGGCCGCGACGTCGTCATCGTGGAGGACATCGTGGACACGGGCCTGACCCTCGCCTACCTGCAGGCCATCCTGGCGGCACGCCGGCCGCGCAGCCTGCGAACGGCATGCCTGCTGAACAAGCCGTCCCGGCGCCAGGCGGGCGTGCGCGTCGACTACGTCGGCTTCACGATCGACGACCGCTTCGTCGTCGGCTACGGCCTCGACTGCGACGGACGGTACCGGAACCTGCCGTACGTCGCCGCCTTCGAACCCACCGAGGCGTCGCCCGACTGATCGCGGCCGCACGCGATTCTACCGCACCGTCGGCCGAAAAGGCCGTCGTGTATAGTGAAGCCGTGCCGCTTCATCTGGTGCAGCACCCGGTCATCTCCGACGCCCTCATCACGCTGCGCGACAAGCGGACCGAGCCCGACGCGTTCCGGCGGGCGGCCAAACGCGTGAGTCTCGTGCTTCTCGCCGAAGCCATCGGCGACCTGCCGACCGAGCTGGTCACCGTCGACACGCCGATCGGTCCGGCGCCGGGCCATCGCCTCGCCGGGGACATCATCTTCGTGCCGATCCTGCGGGCCGGCCTGGGCATGCTCGGCGCGGCCCTCGAGCTGGTGCCGACCGCACGGGTCGGGCACCTGGGCCTCAAGCGCGACGAGGAAACCGCGGTGGCCTCCCAGGTACTACGCTCGCCTGCCGGCGCAGCTCGCCGCCAGCCACGTCTTCCTGATCGATCCGATGCTCGCGACCGGCGGCAGTTGCACGGCCGCGCTGGACGTGCTCCGCCGCGCCGGCGCCACAGACATCCGCGCCGTGTGCATCGTTGCGGCGCCGGAGGGCGTGCAGGCGCTCGAGCGCTATCATCCCAGCGTGAAGCTGTACACCCCCGCTGTGGACGAGGGGTTGAACGCCCGCAAGTTCATCGTGCCCGGTCTCGGGGATTTCGGCGACCGCCTGTTCGGGACCCTCTAGCCTCAGAGGGCGCTGCCATTGAAACGGCGGATGTCACCTGTGGCATGTGTCTCGGGGGTCACACGAAGAAGAGATCCGGAGTCCTCGCTCGGTATCACAATCGGCCCTGATTAGTGATCCTGCGGACGGGCTGAGCGATCAGCGCGCCGGCGAACTGGGTGACGTCAGGTGCGCTGGCGTCGTCGCGCGAAGCCCAAGCCAACTGCGCCTAGCGCCACGAGCGTAACGGTCGCGGGCTCCGGGACCGACGCTGCGGGGGTCCAGACCGCGTACACCTCGTCAAAGGTCGGCGCCGTCGAGGTGCTGCGGGCGTGGCCCAGGGGACCCACAACTTGATCCGCAGGAGTGTCAAATAGAGCGTTGTAAGCGGACATCGCGAGGACGAACGGTACCGCGGTGCCGGCGAGGCCAAACGGCGTCAGAGCCCCGCATGCGAGGGGAGAGAGCGGATCCTCAAAGCACCCTTGGGTGATGATTGGGTCACTGTCGAACAACCCGCTCGGCCCATCTATAAATACTTGGTCCAACAAAGCCTGCGACGCCGCGGTCGCCTCGTCCTGAGACTGGAAGACGAAATCCGTCGAGGCATCGCAGTCGTTGAATAGAGCGATACAAGTGCCGTCCACGAACGACACGTCAAAGAATGAACTCCCCACCATCACGCCTGTCGCGCCGGTCAGCTTTCCGCCGCCATCAACCAACAGGACGGGCGCGGCACGCGCGATATCAGCCACAAGGAGGCAGAGACTCGATACCGCAACCAGCGTTGCCACCCGAAGAGTCTTCACGCTGCCCTCCCCTGAATGTGTTCACGCCCTCCACTGCCTTGCATGTTGTCGCCGACTGCGTGCACGAGACACGCCACATCGTAAAGCGTGAAATCATGATGATTTCATCAACCATGCTGAAAACAACCGAAAGAAGTCTCCATCAAGAAGGCCAAATGTCACGCTGGAGCTGCGCCCCGCGCCGTGCGTCACATTGGTCAAGATCTCTCGATTGCCATATTCCCTGACGCTCGGATTCGCCATCGTTGTGGCGATGGCGCAAGCGATATCTGACGTCGTGCTGCATCGCCCCTTCGCGTACGTAGCGGAGCCACCCGAGCTGGTCGCGCGGATAGTGCCAAAATGGGCCACACGCTGATAGAATTGCTCCTCAGCTGAGGTTTGAAAATCGTCACCCCAGCTAGAATCAATCGTTTGGGCGCTTAGCTCAGTTGGTTAGAGCGCGTGCTTCACACGCACGAGGTCACTGGTTCGAGTCCAGTAGCGCCCACCATTCCGGCTTCGCTGGATTCACCGGGCCACGATCCGGGTGCGTCCACATCCCGGGAGTTCAGTTGGTCTTCTTCACCTCGGCCAGCAGCGCCTTCAGCATGTCGGTATAGCGCGCATCGGCGTCCGCGAACGCCTTCAGGTAGTCGTCCTCGGACATGTTCTGCGCCTTCCAGTCCCGATCGAATGTCACTCGCTTGCCCGCGACTTCGTACACGTCCGCGGGGTCGTCGCGGTCGGGCCGCGCCACGAGGCCGTTGGCGCCGAGATCTTCGATGAAGATTTTCGTCGAGGGATCCGACGCGCTGTTCAGATCGAGGTACACGTCGCGGTACTCTTTCTTGGCAATCTTGTCGGTGAGGAGCACCGGCACCGAATACTTGGCCGAGACGACGAGCAGCTGCAGTCCCGGGAAATACAGCGTGCCGACGAACACCCCGGGGTTGGCGGGGTCGGGCGCCGCCAGGCTGTCGAGTTTGGCGGCGTCGAGGGCCGAGGTGAGCGACGCGGCCACCGTTGCCGACGTGGGCGGCTGCTGCGCCTGCGCCACTGGCACGAGCAGGGACGCCGACAGGCACGCCGTCAGGGCACCGCGAGAGACGACCGTCATGGGAGCCTCCGTGGCAATCAGCGAATGTGAAGGTGCTGAGTTTCTACCACTCGGCGGGCAGGGGGCGCAAGGCCGGCGAGGCGGTGCAGGGCTAGATGAACAGCGCGTCTTCGTCGTCGCCGCGGGCACCGCGCCGGCCGTCTGAGCGGAGGTCGCGGAGCGACAGCAGGGCCGCGCGGATGCCGCTCATCAGGGCGCGGGCTTCGCGGCCGGGGATGCGCAGGCCATCCTGCAAGGCGTCGAGGCCCTCTTCCACGCGAACGGCGAAGACGGCCAGCAGCCGGTCCGCCCGCTCCACCTGGGCCACGGCCAGGGCCGAGGCGCGCGAGGCATCCTTGCCGATCGCGTCGAGGCGCCCGAACACGGGCTTGATCTCGCGCTCGACGTCCTCGACGAGCTGCGTGATGCGCCGGGCCAGGAAGGCGGCACCGACGAGCGTCGCGATATGGACGATCGCGGAGGCCAGGGTGGCCACCGCGATCACCCCGAGAAACACCTCGGCCCAGGATGTCACGCGCCCTCTCCGGTGCGCGCCTGCTGGTAGGCTTCGCGGCCGCGGTCGATCGCCGTCGACAGGGTGTCGCGTCCCTGTTTGAACGCTTCGCGCCCCTGCTTGATGGCCTCGCGCCCGCGCTCGGCGACGTCGTTCGCCACGCTGCGCCCGTCGCGCGCCCGGGCGCCCAGGTATTCGCGGGCTTCACGGCCCGTCGATGGCGCATACAGCAGCGCGACGGCGGCTCCGCTCACGGCGCCCAGGAGAAATGCCAGAAGAACGCTGCCCGCTCCAGCCCCTTCGTCTCTCGCCATACGCTCACCTCAAAAGATGCTGATCTTGACGTTCAGATACTTCTTCGGATCGTTTTTCACTTCCGTCAGCAGCGACCGGAAGTCGGCAATCGCCTGATTCATGTTCTCATATAACGTGTCGTCTTGCAGCAACTGGCCCGCCGTACCCTGGCCGCTGTTCAGACGCGTCACGAGCTGATCGAAGCGGTTCGTCAGGCTGGTGAGCTGGTTGAACAGCGCGTCGTCGGTCATCAGCCGGCCGGCCGTCCCCTCGCCCCGGCTGAGCTTCCCGGTGATGTCGGCCAGATTCGTGGTGGCCGTGTTGAGCGAGTCCGCGAAGCGGTCGTCGTTCAGGAGCCGGCCGAGGCTCCCCTGGCCCGCGTTGATCCGGGTGGTCATCGTGTCCAGGTTCTGGAGCGTGCGATCGAGCGACGCGGCCATGGCCGGGTCGTTCACGAACTGTCCGAGGGTTCCCCGGCCTTCCCGGATCGCCCGCGTGACGTCGCCCGCCGACGTGACGAACTGCTGCAGCTCGACGAACAACGAGTCGTCGGTCATGAGCTTGCCGATCGTGCCGCGCCCTTCCCGCAGATCGTGCAGCACGGCCGACAGATCGTCGATGCCCTTGCTCGCCTGCTGGGTCAGGTCGGACAGCTGCGCCGTCTCGGGCTCCGACGGGACGTAGCCCCACTGGGGGACCGGCGTCCCCTGGCTCGACGGCGTGATGTCGACCGAGCTTTCGCCCAGAAGCGAGACCGACCCCAGCTGCGCGACCGAGCTCGACGTGATGTGCGGCCGGTACGCCGTATTGACTTCGAACACCACCTCCACGTGATCGTCGGTCAGGTTGACGTCGGTGACCGACCCCACTTCGACGCCGGCCAGCCGGACGGGCGAGCCCGATTTGAGGCCCGCCACGTTCGAGAAGCGCGCCTTCAGCGAGTAGCGCTGCCAGAAAAAGCCCTGGCCGCCCATAATCAGGAAGATCGTGGCGCCGGCGATGATCACCGCGGCGATGGTCAGCACGCCGAGCTTCAGTTCCGACCACACGAGCGAACGTGTTCGAGGCATGGCACACCCTTACGACAGAAAGGTCCGGATATAGGGATCCTGGGAGGCGCGCAGTGCGTCGGCGTCGCCCTCGAATCCGATCAGGCCGTCCTTCAGCATGATGAATTCCGTTTCCCGCATCTTCTCCTCCGGCGCGCGCACGATCGCCACGCGTCCGTCCGGTCGGCGCACCGCCATGCGCGTGGCGACGTAGAACGCGTCACGCAGCTGGTGGGTGACGACGATGGACGTGACGCCCTCCAGATCGCGCAGCTTGATGACCTCGTCGTCCACGGTCGTCGCCGTGATCGGATCCAGCCCCGTCGTCGCTTCGTCGTACAGCAGAATGCCCGGCTTGAACGCCAGGGCACGGGCGATCGCCACGCGGCGGCGCTGGCCGCCGGAGAGCTCGGACGGCATCTTGTCGAGATGCTCGCCGAGCCCGATGAACCCGAGCACCTCTGCGACGCGCCGGTCGACCTCGTCGAGCGGCATGTCCGTCTCCTCGTACAGCTTGTAGCCGACGTTCTCCCGGACCGTCAACGAGTCGAACAGCGCACCCTCCTGAAAGATCATGCCGAGATCGGCGCGAACCCGCATCAACTCACGCTCGCTCATCCGGTCCACGCGTTCCCTGTTCACCCAGACAGCGCCGGCATCGGCACCGAGGAGGCCGGTGATGATCTTGAGGATGGTGGACTTGCCGGAGCCGCTCGCACCCAGGATGATCTTCGTGCGCCCGCGAGCCACCCTGAAACTGATGTCGGCGAGCACGACGTTCTCGTCGAACGCGAGCTGCACCCGATCGAAGACGATGACCGGGTCCTCCTGGCCCCTGACGCGCTCGTCCCGACCGCGGGCGACCTCGACGTTCGTGCTCATGCTAGTAGATGGTGGCCACCAGAATCTGGGTGACGAAGAAATCCGCGGCAATCACCGCCACCGATCCGGCCACGACCGCGACCGTGGTCGCCCGCCCCACCCCCTGCGTACCCCCTTTGGTCCGCAGGCCGACGTAGCACGCGATGGTCACGATGATGAAACCGAGCACGAAGGGTTTGATCAGGCCCTGATACACGTCCTGGATGTAGAGCGCGTCGGTCACCGACGACCAGTAGAGGCTGCTCGCGACCTGGAGCTGGAACCGCGCGACGATCCAGCCGCCGAACACGCCGACGAAGTCGGAAATCACCGTCAGCACGGGCGTCATGAAGAAGCCCGCCAGCATCCGGGGCACGACGAGCTTGCGCACCGGATCGGTGCCGAGCGCGCGGAGCGCGTTGATCTGGTCGGTGACGACCATCGACCCCAGCTCCGCCGCGATGCCCGATCCGATGCGTCCGGTGAGCATCAGAGCCGTCAGGACCGGCCCGAGTTCGATGACCATCGACGTGCTGACCAGGCGCCCGACGACGGGCCGCGCGCCGAACTGGTCGAGCGTCAGGCCGCTCTGCGACGCCAGCGCGGCTCCCGTGAAGAGACCGGTCAGCACCACCACGGTCAGCGACCCGACGCCGATCGCATCGAGCTGCTCGATGATGTCGTGCCGGTAGAGCGGGGGCGTGACCAGGGCGCGACACGCCGCCAGGATCAGGCGCACATACTCCTGCACCTCGAAGGTGGCACGCTTCAGCCACGTGTTGAGCAGGTCGATCACGCGGCGTCCGGCCCCTTGCGCGAATCTCGCGCCAGGGCCAGCTCGGGATTGCGCAGCCGTTTGATCTCGTCGCGCAGCGCGGCCGCCTTTTCGAAGTCGAGGTTGGCGGCGGCCGCCTTCATCGACTCCTGCAGGCCGGCGACATGGGCATCGAGGTCGGCCTGCGACGTGAAGATGCGGCGCCCCTTCGGTTCCGCCTCGGGCGTCATGTAGTCGCGTTCGTAGACGCTCGACAGCACGTCGTCGATCCGTTTGACGATCGACTGCGGGGTGATGCCGTGCTCACGGTTGTACGCTTCCTGGCGCTCGCGCCGGCGGCTCGTTTCTCCAATCGCGCCGCGCATCGAGTCGGTCATGGTATCGGCATACATGATCACCCGCCCGTTGACATTGCGCGCCGCCCGCCCGGACGTCTGGATGAGCGACCCGCTCGACCGCAGGAAGCCCTCCTTGTCCGCGTCGAGAATCGCCACCAGCGACACTTCCGGCAGGTCGAGGCCCTCGCGCAGCAGATTGATCCCGACCAGGACGTCGAACGTGCCGCGACGCAGGTCGCGGAGGATCTCCACCCGCTCGAGGGTCTCGATGTCGGAGTGCAGGTAGCGCACCCGCACTCCGAGCTCCTGGTAATACTGCGTGAGATCCTCCGCCATGCGCTTCGTCAGCGTCGTGACGAGGACGCGCTCGCCGCGCGCCACCCGCGTCCGGATCTCCTGGAGCAGATCGTCGATCTGTCCCTTCACCGGCCGCACGTCCACCGGCGGATCGATCAGGCCGGTGGGCCGGATGATCTGCTCCACGACGACGCCCTGCGACCGGGCCAGCTCGTAGGGCCCGGGCGTGGCCGACACGAACACCACCTGGCCGACCCGCGCCTCCCATTCCTCGAAGTTGAGCGGCCGGTTGTCGAGTGCGGAGGGCAGGCGGAACCCGTACTGGACCAGCACCTCCTTGCGCGACCGATCGCCGTGGTACATCCCCCGCACCTGCGGCACGGTCTGGTGGCTCTCGTCGACGATGACCAGCGCATCGCCCGGCAGGTAGTCGAGCAGGGTCGGCGGCGGCTCGCCCGGCGCCCGTCCGGTGAGATGGCGGGCGTAGTTCTCGATGCCGTGGCAATAGCCAATCTCGCGCATCATCTCGAGGTCGAACATCGTCCGCTGGTGGAGCCGCTGGGCCTCGAGCAGCTTCCCGGCATGCTCGAGCTCCGTGCGCCGCTCGGCGAGCTCCGCTTTGATCGCCTCGACCGCCCGCCGCGTCCGGTCGCGCGGCGCCACGAAATGCGACTTCGGATACACCGCCGTCTTGTCGTGCCGCTGGAGTGTCTTGCCGGTGAGCGGATCGAACGACACGAGTTCGTCCACCTCGTCGCCGAACAGGCCGATGCGAAGCCCCTGCTCCTCGTACGACGGGTACACCTCCACGATGTCGCCGCGCACGCGGAACGTGCCCCGGCCGAAGTCGTGGTCGTTGCGCTCGTACTGAATCTCCACCAGCTTCCGCAGGATCTCGTCGCGTCCGATCCGTTGTCCCCGCTCGAGCGGGAGCAGCATCCCGTAGTACGCCTCGGGCGAGCCCGAGGCCGTAGATGCACGACACGCTCGCGACGATGATGACGTCGCGCCGCTCGAAAAGCGACCGGGTGGCCGAGAGCCGCATGCGGTCGATCTCGTCGTTGATCGTGGCTTCCTTCTCGATGTACGAGTCGGTGGCCGGCACGTAGGCTTCAGGCTGATAGTAGTCGTAATAGCTGACGAAATACTCCACGGCGTTGTGCGGGAAGAAGCGCCGGAACTCCTGATAGAGCTGCGCCGCCAGGGTCTTGTTGTGCACCATGACCAGCGCGGGTCGGTTCACCCGCGCGATCGTCTGGGCCATGGTGAACGTCTTGCCGGACCCGGTGACGCCGAGCAGCACCTGGTGCGTGTCGCCGCGCTCGAGGCCGCTCGTGAGCTCCGCGATCGCCGAGGCCTGATCCCCGGCCAGGTCGAAGTCGGAGACGAGCGTAAAACGGTCGTGCGGTGCCGTCATGTGAACTCACCATCGTACCAGAGGCCGCCGGCCCGGTGCCAGCGGGCGTATAATCGAGGTTTGGTATCTCGATGCGGTGTCTAGCGGTCTGCCAGGACGAGCTGGTCATCAGGATGCTCGACGAGATCCTGCTGCCCGGCTTCGAGGTCGACTTCCTCGTGGAGAGGCGGCCCCTCGCCAGGCGGCTGCACGAGGCCGGCGTCGCCGTCAGCGTCGGCGACCCCCGCCGAACCGACACCTACCTCAAGGCGGATCTCGGCCCCGGCACCTGCGTCGTCATCGAGGACAACGGCCGCCGCAGCCTCAAGAAAGTGCTGGAAGCGGTGCGCGAGGCCGGCGGCACGCTGGTGTACGTGCTGGGCCTGGGCGCCGCGGCAACGGCGCGACGGGCCGACGAGCTGCGCAGCGAGTTTCCGGATACCGCCTACCTCTCGCTTTCCGAGCTCGCCGGCGCGCCGCTCGTCACCGAGCTCAGTCGGGCGCTGACGCGGGCGCGCGTGCAGCAGTACCAGCGCTACTTCAGCGACGCCGTCCGCGTGCTGATTCTCCTCCACAACGACCCTGATCCCGACGCCATGGCGAGCGGTCTCGCCCTGCGCAACGCCCTCCACCGCACGAAGACCACGGCAATCATCGGCGCCATGGAGGGCGTGACCCGGCCGGAAAACCTGCGGATGATCAACCTGCTCGACCTGCACGTCGAGACGATTACGCCCGAGGCGCTTGGCGGGTTCGACCGGATCGCGATGGTCGACGTGCAGCCCCACTACTTCGGCGGCCGCATCGACCGGGCGGATCTCGTCATCGACCATCACCCGGAGCAACCCGGCTACACCGCCGTCTACAAGGACATCCGGCCCGACTACGGGTCCACCTCCACGATTCTCACCGAGCACCTGCGGGCGGTCGATGCGAACATCTCCGAGCGCACGGCAACGGCCATGCTCTACGCGATCAAGTCGGACACGCTGTTCTTCAACCGGCAGACCAATCGCGTGGACATCGAGGCCTTCTCCTACCTCTACCCGCTCGCCGACGCGGCGCTCATTCGCAAGATGGAAGGCGCCGAGATCACGCTCGAGCGCCTCGATTACGTGCTCAAGGCGCACCAGTACGGGGCGCTCAAGGAGCAGGTCTTCTGCGCGTTCCTCGGCCCCACGCCCCGCGAGGATTTCATTCCCTACGTCGCCGACTTCTTCCTGCAGCTCGAAGACGTGCGGTGGACGGTGATCGCGGGCATCGTGGGCGACGCCGTGATCGTGTCGGTCCGCAACCTCGGCTACTCGCGGAACGCCGGGGAATTCGTGCGGCGCTTCTTTGCCGACATCGGCAGCGCCGGCGGGCATCGCGCCATGGCCAAGGCCGTGGTCCCGGCCGACGGCTTCAAGGAAAAGTTCGGCCGTCTGGATCCTGGCGTCATCGGAGGCGTCTTTCAGGAGCTCGTCACGCAGTTCCTGCACGAGAAGGACGCCAAGGCCGCCAAGGTCGAAGAAAAGAGCGCGATCTAGGCGAGGGCCTGGTCCAGATCCGCGATCAGGTCCTCGGGGGCCTCGAGGCCGATCGACAGACGCGCCATGCCACGGGTGACGCCGGCCGCGCGCAGCTGGTCGTCGGTGTACCCCCACTGCGACGTGAGCACGGGCAGGCTGACGAGCGTTTCGACGCCGCCGAGACTCGCCGCCCGCTTCACGAGCCGCAGGCGGTCGAAGAACGCCTCGGCGCGGTCGTACCGTCCATCCAGATCCAGGCACACCATCCCGCCGAATCCGCGCATCTGGCGGACCGCCGTCTCGTGATCGGGATGCGACGGCAAGCCCGGATAGAACACCTGCGACACACGGCGGTCGCTCGCGAGGAAGCGCGCGACGTCGGCGGCGCCCGCGTTCTGGCGCGCCACGCGAAGTGGCAACGTCTTCAGGCCGCGGCCGAGCTCGGCCGCGGCGCGCGCATCCATCACGCCGCCCAGCAGCCGGCGGGTCTGCCCGATGCGCGCCAGGAGCTCGGCGCGTCCGGCGACGACGCCGCCGGTGACGTCGCTGTGGCCGTTGAGGTACTTCGTGGCGCTCTGCATCGCCAGATCGACGCCCAGCGCCAGCGGCCGCTGGTTGATCGGACTGGCGAACGTGTTGTCCACCGCCGACAGCACGCCCCGTTCGCGGCAGATCGCCGCCACGGCCGCGATGTCCGGGCAGCGCAGCGTCGGGTTGGTCGGCGACTCGAACCACACCACCCGCGTCCGCGGTCCAATGAGCCGGTCGGGCCGGGTGAGGTCCTCGAGCGACACGAATCGCGCGGCGACGCCGAGCCGCGCGAGCAGATCGTCCAGCAGGTGGAGCGTGCCACCGTAGACGGCCGCCGAGCAGACCACCTCGTCGCCCGCGCCGGCGAAGGTCGCCAGCGTCGTGCTGGTCGCGGCCATGCCCGACGCGAACACGAGCGCGGCTTCTGCCGCATCGAGCGCCGCGAGCTGCCGTTCGACGCTCACGACCGTCGGATTGTCGTAGCGGGAGTAGAGATACCGGGCCGATCGGCCTTCGTTGTAGGCCACCACCTGCCGGGCGCTCTCGAACAGGAACGTCGTCGCGGTGTAGATCGGCGTCGTGAGCGGAACGGCTTCCCCGACTGTCCCCTCGCCGGCATGAATGAGCTCGGTGGCTGGATGGTGCTTCACGCGATCCCTCGCTTGTCGCTAGACGGCGACGATCGGCTCGATGAACTGGCGATACGCGTCTTCGTATCCGCGGCTCATCAGCTCGCCGAGCGACTGGCGCCGGTCGGAGCGCTCGTCGAATCCTCCCGCGACGTCGAAGGGTCCGATCGGGTTGTGGGCCGGCCGCACCACGAAGACGCGCGACAGGCGGGCGGCGGCGCTCCTGGCGGCGTCGCTGACGGCCGCACTTTCCGCCGACTGCAGATATTCTCCCACTCTGCCGCGGCCGTCGAGCCGCGGCGCGGCGAGCGTGTGGGGGCCGGGCGCCTCCGGCGCGGCCGACACCAGGATCACCTGTTCCACGTCCAGATCGGCCAGCTCGTCGAGCAGGCGGCCGAGCGACGCTGGACGATCGCACAGGCGGTGCGTCTCGCCGCGCCAGAACGACTCGGGTTGAAACCGCAGCGGATGCGGTTCGGTGACAAGCGGCACGGCGAGCGCGCCGGCCACGGCATCGGCGACGAACTCGCGGCTGGCGCCGGCCAGATCGAGCGCCTCGGCGCGCCGGACCTCGGCCTCCGTGCTCGTCGCCCGCCGGAAGAAGGCCCCACGCCGGTGCTCCGCCACGAGCGCACACACCAGGTCTCGATGCGCGTCCAGGTCGTGAACGACGATCACGAGCTCGCGAAACCCGGGCTGGTCGAGATTGTCGGCCAGGAGCTCCGCGTACCGCCGGCTCAGTTCCGCCGGCGGCGGCCGCTTGACCTGCCCGCCCCCGAGTCGCTGCCAGAGCACGCGCCAGCAGTGCTCGGTGAGGTCGGCGGTCGAGAGAGGCGCCTGCGCGAGGCGCCACCAGAGCGCGCCGCGCGCGCGCCGCGCCGGCCGCCCCTCCAGGCCCCGCACGAGCAGAAGCACGGCGACCGCCATGAGCACCAACACGACGAGCCGCGGCAGCCACGTGGGCAGCGCGGCCGGCGCGAACACGGCTTCGACCGCCCGGACGTAGGCGCCAACCAGGCCGGAGGCGCCGCCGGCGCCGACGAGGCGGGCCAGAAAGTCCACGGGGAACACC
Source organism: uncultured Acidobacteriota bacterium (assembly GCA_963837345.1). GTDB lineage: Bacteria > Acidobacteriota > Vicinamibacteria > Vicinamibacterales > CAVVIG01 > CAWIMX01. Next base: position 3,641,157 of record CAWIMX010000001.1, on the reverse strand, counting down.
AGCAGCCCGAGCGCTGCGGCGACGAGCGGCAGGGCGACCAGCACGAGCGAGGCGGCCGCAGCCCACACGAGCCCACGCAGCACGCGCAGCCAGGAGTAGAAGCGACGCGCCGCCGCGGCGTTCCACAGGCCCTTGCCGTCCCAGAGCTGCGGCGCCGCGTCGATCGCGGCGAAGAGGGCGCCGACCGCGCCCATCCCGCGCCCGGCCACCACGTCGATCTTGACCCCGGCCTCATCGAGCGCGCGCAGGACGCCGGCATGGTACGCGCCGGCCGTGCCGACACCGCTCAGCACGAGTGCGGTGCGAAGCTCAGGAGCGTAGGCGCGCGGAGCTGCGGCTGCGGACGAGCCACTCATTCCGATTCGTCATGAATCGTGGTGAGCTTGACGATCTCGAATTCGCGGGTGCCGCCCGGCGTCGTCACCGTCACGGTGTCGCCGGGCTCCCGGTTGAGGAACGCGCGGCCGATCGGCGAGGTGGTCGAAATGAGTCCCTTCGACGCGTCGGCGTCCTCGGGCATGACGAGCTGGAACACCAGCCGTTCGCCGGTGCCTTCGATCACTTCGACCGTGGAGCCAAAGCCGGCACGGTCGGTCGGAATACGGTCCACGTTGATCAGGGCGATCTCGGAGACGCGCTTCTTGAGCATGCTGATCCGCGCTTCGACGAGGCGCTGCCGCTCCTTGGCGGCCGCGTACTCGGCGTTTTCCCTGAGATCGCCCAGCTCGCGGGCGCGCTTGATTTCCTTCGGCAGCTCGAGTTTCAGCTCCCGGTCGAGCGCCGTGATTTCCTCCTGAAACTTCTTGAGCAGTCGATCCTTCATCGGTATCCGTCCGTCGCTCGCGAGCCCGATCGGCCGCATGGTACCACAGTGCTATTCTCACAAGCGGCCATGCACCGAGTGTCCAGCCGCCGCAATCCGGTCGTCGCCCGTTACCGTGCGGCGGCGTCTGGCGACGCGTCGGGCGTTCTGCTGCTCGACGGCATCCACCTGGTCGCCGAGGCGCTGGCCGCCCACGTCCGGCTGCGGCACGTGACGTTCCTGACAGGCGCACTCGACGACCCTGACATCCGCAGCCTGGCCTGCCAGATCGAATCGCTCGGGGTGGATCGCGCGGCCGCGACGTCGACGGTGATGCGTGCCATCAGCCCGGTGCGCTCGCCGAGCCCGATCGTGGCGCTGGCGGATCGCCCGACGCTGGCCGCGTCGACGACGGGGCCGGCGCTGCTCGTGGTCGCGGCCGACATCCAGGATCCCGGCAATCTCGGCGCGATCGTCCGCGTGGCCGAGGCGGGCGGCGCCACCGGCGTCGTGGCCGCCGGCGGCTCGGCCGATCCGTTCGGGTGGAAGGCGTTGCGCGGCTCGATGGGCAGCGCCTTTCGGCTTCCCGTCGAACGCGCGGGGGAACTCGACGCGGCCGTTCGTGACGCGCGCCGTGGCGGCTGCCGCCTCGTCGCGGCCGTACCGCGGGACGGACGACCGCTCGTCGAGGTCGACCTGCGGCCGCCCACGGCGATCCTGATCGGCGGCGAGGGCACCGGCCTGCCAGAGGCGGTCGTCGCCGCGGCGGACGAGCGCGCGACGATTCCCATGGCGCCGCCCGTCGAATCCCTCAACGCGGCCATCTCGGCCGCTCTCCTCGTCTACGAAGCCCGGCGGCAGCGCGGCCGTCCCTGACCATGGATTCACTGTTCCCCGACGACCGGCCCGCCGAGCCATCCACCGCGCCCGCGCCGCTCGCCGATCGCATGCGGCCGCGCACGTTCGACGAGTTCGTCGGACAGGAAGAGCTGCTCGGGCCGGGCCGCCCGCTGCGGGAAGCCATCGCGCGCGATCTTCTGCAGTCGATCATCCTCTGGGGGCCGCCGGGCACGGGCAAGACGACGCTCGCCCGCATCGTGGCCGACACGACGCGCGCCGAGTTCGTGTCGTTCAGCGCGGTCCTCTCCGGCATCAAGGAAATTCGCGAGGTGATGTCGGCGGCGGAACGGAAACGGCGCAGCACGGGCCGGCGGACCATCGTGTTCATCGACGAGATTCACCGCTTCAACAAAGCCCAGCAGGACGCCTTCCTGCCGCGCGTGGAAGCCGGCGACATCGTGCTGATCGGCGCCACCACCGAGAACCCGTCATTCGAGGTCAACGCCGCCCTGCTCTCCCGCTCCAAGGTGTTCGTGCTGCGCGGACTGACGACCGACGAGATCGCCCGCATCCTCGAACGGGCGCTCGCCGACGTCGATCAGGGCCTGGGACGCCTGGCGGTCGCCGTCGATCCCGATGCGCTGCGCGCCATCGCCGTCTACGCGAACGGCGACGCACGCGTCGCCCTCAATCTGCTCGAGCTGGCGGTGACCTCGGCGCCGCTCGAAGGAGGCGCGCACGTGACCGCGGCGCGGGTGCAGGAGGCCGTGCAGCGCCGGGCGCTCCTCTACGACAAGTCGGGCGAGGAACACTACAACCTCATCTCCGCGCTGCACAAGTCGATGCGCAACAGCGACCCCGATGCCGCCGTGTACTGGCTGGCGCGCATGCTCGAGGCCGGGGAAGACCCCCTCTACGTGGCACGGCGGCTCGTGCGGTTCGCGTCGGAAGACGTCGGGAACGCCGATCCGCAGGCCCTGGCCCTCGCGGTCGCAGCCAAGGATGCCGTGCATTTCATCGGCATGCCGGAGGGCAACACCGCCCTCGCTCAGGCAGTGGTGTATCTGGCCACCGCCGCCAAGAGCAACGCGATCTATCGCGCGTACGGCCGGGCGGCCGAGGACGCCCACCGCGACGTGGCCGAGCCGGTGCCGCTGCACTTGCGGAACGCCCCGACCGGACTGATGAAGGCGCTCGACTACGGGAAGGGCTACCGCTACGCCCACGACGAGGCCGACGCCGTCACCGGGATGTCCTGTTTGCCGCCGGCGCTCGCGGGTCGTACGTATTACGAGCCGACCGATCGCGGCTTCGAGAAGGAGATTCGGCGCCGCCTCGAGCGCTGGAAGGCGATCAAGGCCGCGCGCCAGACCGAGCCGGAAACCTAGAACCGCCCGCCGCCCCGCTCCGCCGTCCAGGCGCCGACGCCGACTTCCGCGCCGTAGTCGCACGAGCCGTCCATCGTCGTCCCGTGGATCGCGCCGGTGAACGCGATGAGACCCGTGCGTGGCGTATCGAAGGTGAACTCGATATGGTCGCCCCGGACGGTGCCGGTGACGTCGGCCGTGCCATAGGAGCCGCGATAGGCCCCGCGGAGCGTCTCGCCGTCCTGCTCGAACCCGAAGGTGGCGCGTCCGCGTCCGGTGGGCAGGCGAATGTCGAAGGTCCAGACGCCGCTGATGCCCGTCGCGTTCGGCCCTGGCAACGCCCACACGCCCAGGAGCGACACCGCCACGAGCATGGCGCCCGCCGTGATGATCGTCTTCATCGAGTCGGAGGAGGAGACGGCGGCGCGGTCGGCCGGGTTCCCGCGGACAGGTCCGGCGCGCGGCGTGGATGGGCGCTCTGTTCGTAGGCGTAGGCGAGCGCCAGCAGGCGCGGCTCGCTCCAGGCGCCGCCGAGGAGCTCGACGCCCACCGGCACGCCGTCGAGCGTGAACCCGGCGGGCACGCTGAGCGCAGGGAGTCCGGTCGCCGCACTCAACTGGCAGTTGTTCCCCCGCTGGGGCGCACCAATCAGGGCGGCCTTGCGTGTCAGCACCGGGTACGCGAGCGCGTCGAGATGATCGCGAGACAGCACCGTGTCGGCGATCCGCCGCGCTTCGGTCCGCTTCGCGAGGGCGGCCTGGTACTGCGGCGACTCGCGCGCTTCGACGGCCTGCGCGCGCTTCAAGACGCCTTCCACGGCCGGGCCGTACGCCCCTTTGTCGAGAATCTCCCCGAGGCTGTGCACCGGCGCGCTGGGCCACCGCTCCAGATAGTCGGCCAGGTCCCACTTGAACTCGGCGGCGATCACGCTCGTGCCCATCAGGGCGTCCTGCAGCTCCGGCGCCGTCACGTCGACGATGGTCGCGCCGGCCCGTGCCATCGCGTCGAGCGATCGCCGCACGACGTTCCCGACTTCTTCGTCCTCCGGCATCCCGCCGAAGAGCTCCGCCAAGGCGCCGATGCGCGCTCCCTTCAGTGCACCTGCATCCAGCGCCTCGCGGTAACTCGCCGGCCGATGGCCCTCCCCGCGCTCGGTGACCGGATCGGCGGGATCGGACCCGACCGTGGCATCGAGCACGATCGCCAGGTCCGTAACGCTCCGCGCGAGCGGGCCGCCGATGTCCTGCGTGTGCGCGAGCGGCAGGATCCCGTCGCGGCTCGACAGCCCCATCGTCGGCCGCAGGCCGAACAGGTTGTTGTGCGCGGCCGGGATGCGAATCGACCCGCACGTGTCGGTGCCCAGGCCGGCCACGGCGAAACTGGCAGCTACCGCGGCGCCCGTGCCGCCGCTCGAGCCGCCCGGGTTGCGCGACGGGTCGTAGGGATTGCGGGTCTGTCCGCCGAGCGAGCTCACGGTCGTGATCCCGTACGCCAGCTCGTGCAGATTGGTCTTGCCCAGGATGACCGCGCCGGCGTCGCGGAGCTTCTTCACCTGAAACGCATCCGTGCCGGTCTCGAACCCCTTGAGCGCGATCGACCCGCCGGTGGTCGGCATGCCCGCCGTGGCGTAGTTGTCCTTGACGACGACCGGGATGCCGTGCAGCGGACCGCGCACGCGGCCGTCGCGCCGTTCGCGATCGAGCGCGTCGGCCTCCTCCCCCGCACGCGGATTGCGGACAATCATCGCGTCGAGCGCCGGCCCCTGCGCGTCGTAGGCATCCATGCGCTCGAATGACGCCGCCACGAGCTCGCGCGCGGTGGTCGAGCCGCTCGCCATCGCGGCCTGCAGCTGGTCGATCGACTTTTCGACGACGGCCGCCCCGGGCGTCGTGACGCCGGCCCAGGCGCGGATCTTCCCTTCGAGGAACGTCAGGGGGACGCCTCCGTCTTCGAGCACGCGATCGTGAAACGCCTTGATGTCGAAACCGGAGCCCATCGCGGCGCGCGCCTCCTCGCGGAGCTCGGTGATGTCGAGCTGGCCCAGCATGTACGACGTCGCCTGTCCGGGCCAGGCGATATAGCGGTCGATCTCCGCGGCCGCTTCGTCGGGCGATTGCGTCGTGTGCGCCAGCAGGTAATCGAGGGCCTGCTGGCGGGTCCAGCCGAGCCGGTGCATGCCGGAATCCACGACGAGCCGCGCGGCGCGGAACGCCTGGTTCGACAACATGCCCATCCGATCGAGATCCGAGGAGTACAGCTCCATCCGATCGGCCAGCCGCTCCGCATAGAGCGCCCAGCCCTCGGCGAAGCCGCTGGTGAAGAGGTACCGGCCGATCGGATGGATCGCCTTCCGCTCGATGGCAATCGCCACCTGCAGGTGATGACCCGGAATGGTCTCGTGAAAGGCGGTGGACTCCGCGTCGGCGCGGCTTCGTTGTTCCGCCTGGTAGGCGCTCACGAGATACACCGCCGGGCGGCTGCCATCCTCGGCGGGCGGGTTGTACTCGCTCGGCGCGTTCTTCTCGCGAAAGGCGGGATACGGCTGCAGCACGACATCGGCGTGCGGCAGGAGGCCGAACCAGTCCGGAGCCGCCCGTTTGGCGCGCGCGAGAGCCGCCCGATTGTAGGCCAGCAGCTCGTCGCGGCTCTTGAACAGATACTGCCGATCGGTTCGGAGCCGCTCCAGCAGCGCGGGCACGTCGCTCGTATGAAACGACCGCTCGGCAATGGCCCGCATCTCGGCGGTGATCGCGTCCATCTGATCGAGCCCGAGCTGCTGAATCTGCTGCGGCGAACGGACGAGGGAGCTGTGCGCTCGCACGGCCGCGTCGTAGCAGGCCTCGCCGGCGGGGTTGGCCGACACGGCGATCGCCTCGCGCGCCTTCGGGAGGTACTCCGCCTTCAGGAAATCGCGGTACCGTTCGAACGCGGGCACGATCTGACCGGTGAGCAGTTGCTCCCAGTCGCGCACGAAGACCGGCGAGCCGTCGCGGACCGCCGGCGAGTCGAACGGCGAGTCCTTCGTCGGGGTCGCGATGAGCGCCTCGACCTGGCCCAGGACGATGCTGTACCACGTTCCTGGGCGACGAGTAGCCCTGGGCGAGGCCATCGCGAAGATTGGCGATCTCGGTGTCCAGGTAGGCCGGGAGCGCCCGCCACCGCGCGAGCGCCTCGCGCCGGCCGACGTCGGTGCCGACGGGCTGAATGGTCACGAGATACCCGAAATTGACCTGCCACCCGGTCATCTGGCTGACTGGCCAGAGCTCGTTCCGGCACACCCGTGCGCCCACGGATGCCTCGAGCGATTCGCGGGCAATGGCGGAGGCGGCCCTGAGCGGCGGCCCATCGATACTGGCCGGGTCGATGGCGCGCGCCTCCTCGAGGAATCCGTCCTCGGTGGCCTCCCACGTCCGGAGCGCGGAGAGCGAGTTGTCCGGGAGCCGATCGTGATGGCTGTCGGGCACCCCGTAGTACGTGAGCTGGTCGGGGTTGCGGTCGAACCAGGCCGCGAGGTACCGGTCGGCCAGCGACCGGGCGGCGGCGTCTCCGGATGCCGGTGCCGGGGGCGCAGCTCCCCGCCCGCAGCCGGCCGCCACCAGTGCCGCTAGAACCGCACCGTTCAGGGTTCGGAGCATGTCCGGATTATACTGACGCCCACCCGCGAGCCGGGACGTCAGGAGGAGGGCCGATGGAGATCTCCGAGCGGAGTGTAGGGGATGTGACGATCGTGGACCTGGGCGGCCGAATCGTCATGGGGGACGGCGATGCCATCCTCAAGGACAAGGTGCGCAGCCTCGCCCAGCAAGGGCGGCTGAAGATCATCATCAATCTGGGCGACGTGTCCTATGTCGACAGCGCCGGGCTCGGCGCGCTCGTGCAAGGCTACGCAACCATCAATAAGCAGGGCGGCACCCTGAAACTGGTGAACGTCACCAAACGGCTTCAGGATCTCCTCTCGATCACGAAGCTTCTGACCGTGTTCGAGACGTTCGACAGCGAGAAGGACGCGCTGGCGAGCTTCTGATCAGGAGTGGGGGGCGCGCGTCAGCCCCCACCCCGCCACAAAGATGACGACGCCCAGGGCGAACGGCTGAAAGCTCGGGCCCATCGGCCCCGCCGTGAAGAGATCCACGAGCAGAATCCACATGCCCAGCAGCTGGGCCGCCCGCCCGATGTAGTAGAGCACTGCGCTCATATCCGTTCGAAATTCTTCTCGACCTCGCGCCGCGTCAGGCGCAGCATCACGGGCCGGCCATGCGGGCAGATGGTCGAGTAGGCCGTCGCCCGCAGTTCCTCCAGGATGTGCACCATCTTCTCGTACGTGAGGGGATAGTTCGCCTTGACCGCGGCATGACAGGCCGTCGTGGCAGCAATCCGCTGCAGAGCCTCCTGTACGCCGGCACCGCGATCCAGACCCTCGAGGTCATGCGCGAGGGCCAGGAGCGTGTCGGCGCAGTCCTCGGGCGCCACGAGCGCCGGCACGGCCCCCACCTTGATGGTTGCGGGCCCGAACGCTTCGACTTCGAAGCCCAGGCGACCGAGCTCGGCCCCCCGGTCCACGAGGGCCTGCGCTTCGCCCGCGCCGATCTCGAGGGTGAGCGGCACGAGCAGCCGCTGCGACTCGAGCGGTCCGGCCGTGAGGCGCTCCATGACCCGCTCGAACAGCACGCGCTCGTGGGCGACGTGCTGATCGATGATCGCAATCCCCTCATCGTCCACGGCGACGATGAACGTGTCTCGAAACTGGCCGAGCGGAATCATCGGCCGCACCGCGATGGCACCCTCTGCCGCCCGCCGATCCAGGGCCTCGGCCACCATGGCCCCGGGCGCCGTGTCGCTCCCGCGCGGCACGACGGGCGCCGCCGGGGGCGCAGCCGGCCGCCAGCGGCTCGGAAAGACACCACCGTTCAGCACGCCGGGAATCGCCACGGCCCGCGCCTCCCCCACTCCCGTCGGCGGGCGCAACTGGAGTTCGGGGACCACGCTCCGGCCGAGCGCGTCCATGAGCGCGCGGCGGACGACCTCGTGCACGAGCGATTGTTCCCGGAAACGCACTTCTGCCTTCGTCGGATGCACGTTCACATCCACGGCGTCGGCGGGCATCTCGATGAACAGGTGCACCTCCGGGCTCCGTTCTTTGATCGAGGCCTGGCTGTAGGCGTCGATGATCGCGTGGGCGATGGTCCGGTCTTTCACGATCCGACGGTTCACGAACACGTGCTGGGGACCGCGGGTCGGGCCCTGGTCGGCCAGCGCCGCGATGTGGCCCCGAATCCGGATGCCCCCGGCCTCCTTGTGCACCTCGATAAGGTCGGCCCGCTCGCCGTACAGCTGGTACAACCGATCGCGGAGCGAGGCGGCCGGCGGACACTGCAGCACCCGACGGGCCGCGCTCGTGAGCGTGAAGCCGATCTGCGGATAGGCCAGCGCCAGCTGCGTGACGACGCGCGACACCTGCGCGGTTTCGGCGGCATCCGACTTCAGAAACTTCCGCCGCGCGGGCAGGTTGTAGAACAGGTCGTTGACCTCGACCCGCGTGCCCTCCGCCGCAGCCGCTTCCACCGCGGACGCCAGCGCGCCGCCGTTCACCCGCAGCTCCGTACCGCTCGCCGCGCCGCGCGCCCGGGTCCGCAGCAGGAAATGCGACACCGAGGCGATCGACGGCAGCGCTTCGCCGCGGAACCCCATGGTGCGGATGGCCGCCAGGTCCTCGGCGCGGCGGATCTTGCTCGTCGCGTGCCGCTCGATCGCCAGCCGCGCGTCGTCCGGATCCATGCCCTCGCCGTCGTCCTCGACCCGGATCTGTTTCTTGCCGCCGAGCTCCACGTGAATCGTGAGCCGGCGGGCGCCGGCGTCCACGGCATTCTCGATGAGCTCCTTCACGACCGACGCGGGCCGCTCGACCACCTCGCCGGCGGCGATCTGGTTGGCAAGCGCGGGCGTCAGCCGCTCGATGCGCCCCACGTCAGATCCACCGGTTGCGCCGAAACACGACCAGCATGCCGCCGACGGCCGCGGCCATGATGCCGAGCAGCCACCAGAACTGGGCGCCGGGACCGCCCGGAAACACCGGCAGCGGAACATTCATCCCGTACATGCCCGACAGGAGCGTGAGCGGGATGAAGATCGTCGCCACGAGGGTCAGCACCCGCATCACGTCGTTGAGCCGGTTGCTCACGTGCGACAGGTACGCCTCGAGCATGCTCGACAGCCGGTCGTGAAAGATCAGGCTGTCGTCGGCGATGCGCACGAGGTTGTCGTGCACGTCGCGGAAGCGAAACGCCATTTCCGTGCTGATGTCGACGAACTCCCGCCTGGCGAGGCGCGCCATCACGTCGCGCTGCGGCAGCGTCACGCGCCGCAGCCGCGCCACCTCGTGCTTCTGCTCCAGGATCTCGCGGGCCAGATCCGGCGACGGACGCTCGAACACCTGATCCTCGATCTCGTCCAGCCGGGCATCGAGCTTGTCGAGCTCGGGGCGATAGTGATCCACCATCGCATCGACGATCCGATGGAACAGCGGCACCGGTCCGTCGCCGACGATCTTCGGGTTCCGCGTCGCGTGATCGCACATGTCGAGGATCGAGCGCGACCCCCCGCCATGAACGGTGACCAGGTAGTTGCCGCCGAGAAAGAAGTCCACGTCGTGGGTCGCAAAGCCGTGCTGGCTCGCCTCGAAATCGACGCCGTGCAGGACGACGTACAGGTAGCCGTCGTAGGCTTCGACCTTGGGGTACTGCAGCGCCGACATCGCGTCCTCCACCGACAACGGATGGAACGCGAAGGTGTCGCTCAGAATCAGCGATTCGGGAATGGACGGGCTGGCCAGATCCACCCACAGGAAGACGCCTGAGGCCGGATTCAGCCAGCTGCGATCAATCGCGGTGACCCGCTCGGTCGCGCCCTCGCGGTGGACATGAATCGTGACCACATCAATCGCCCACTCGGACCGCGAGCGCCGCCTGCGCCGCCGCGAGCCGCGCGACGGGAATGCGATACGGCGAGGCACTGACGTAGTCGAGGCCGACGGATTCGAAGAAATGAATCGACGCGGGATCGCCGCCATGCTCGCCACAGACGCCGAGCTTCAGATGCGGGCGGGTCTGCCGCCCCAGACGCACGCCCGTCCGGACGATGAAGCCGACGCCGTCGACGTCGATCGACGCGAAGGGATCGCGCTCCAGGATCTTCTTTTCCTGATAGATCCGCAAAAATTTTCCGACATCGTCGCGTGAGAACCCGAAGGTGAGCTGGGTGAGATCGTTGGTGCCGAAGGAGAAGAACTGCGCCTCTTCCGCCACCTGGTTCGCGGTGACCGCCCCGCGCGGCACCTCGATCATCGTCCCCACCTGGTACTGGATCGTGACGCCCTCGCGGGCCATGGTCTCCATCGCGACGCGATCGACGACGGCCTTCTGGTCGCGCAGCTCGCGGACGTGGCCGACGAGCGGGATCATGATCTCGGGGACGATTTTCAGGCCTTCGCGGTGCAGGCGGCAGGCCGCTTCGATGATGGCCCGCGTCTGCATCTCGGTGATTTCCGGATAGGTGATGCCGAGGCGCACCCCCCGGTGCCCGAGCATGGGATTGAACTCGTGAAGCTGCTCCACGCGATGCAGCAGCCGGCGCTTGGCGTCGAGTTGCGGCCCCTTCTGGTTGGTGGCTTCGAGGCGCGCGATCTCCACCATCAGCTCCTCGCGCTTCGGCAGGAACTCGTGCAGCGGCGGATCGATGGTGCGAATGGTGACGGGGCAGCCCTGCATCGCCTTGAACACGCCGTAGAAGTCCTCGCGCTGCAGCGGGAGCAGTTCGTCGAGCGCCGCGCGGCGGTCGGCCTCGGTGTCGGCCAGAATCATCCGCTGCACGATGGGAATCCGCCCCTCGCCGAAGAACATGTGCTCGGTCCGACAGAGGCCGATACCGCGCGCGCCGAAGGCATACGCGATCTCCGCCTGGTCGGGCAGGTCCGCGTTCGCGCGGACGCCGAGGCGCCGGAACTTGTCGGACCACGTCAGAATCTGCTCGAAGCGCCGATAGATGTCCGACGCCTTCGCCTTGAGAGACCCGTCGAGCACCTGGAGGATCTCGCTCGGCCGAGAGGCGACCTTCCCGAGCTTCACCTCGCCGGTCAATCCGTCGAACGAAACGAAGTCCCCTTCTGTCACCGTCCGACCGCCCACGGTGAACCGGCGCGCCGCCTCGTCGATTTCGAGCGACCCCGCGCCGACAATCGACGGCTTCCCCATCTGGCGTCCCACCACGGCGGCGTGCGAGGTCATCCCGCCGGTGGCCGTGAGAATGCCCTGCGACACGAACATCCCGTGGATATCGTCCGGCACCGTCTCGCGCCGCACGAGCACCACGGCCTTGCCCTGCTTGGTCCACTCGACGGCGTGGTCTGCCGTGAACACGACCTGCCCGCTGGCTGCCCCCGGCGAGGCCGGCAGGCCTCTGGTGGCCGTCGGGATCTTCTTCCACGCGTCCTGGTCGAAGCCGGGCGCCAGCAACTGCGAAAGCGACTCCGGATCGACCAGCAACACGGCCTCCTTGGGCGTGATGAGCTTCTCGGCCACGAGATCCGTGGCGATGACCACGGCGGCATAGCCGGTGCGCTTGCCGTTGCGGGTCTGCAGCATGTACAGGCGTTCGTCCTGAATGGTGAATTCGAAATCCTGGACGTCCTTGTAGTGCTTCTCGAGCCGCGTGGTAATCGTGCGCAGCTGCTTGTACGCCGCGGGCATCGCCGTCTCGAGCTCCTGAATCGGCTGCGGCGTCCGGATGCCCGCCACGACGTCCTCGCCTTGTGCGTTGATCAGGAATTCGCCGTAGAACTCCTTCTTGCCGGTCGCCGGATTGCGCGTGAAGCCGACGCCGGTCGCCGATCGGTTGCCGGTGTTGCCGAACACCATCATCTGCACGTTGACGGCCGTGCCGATCGCGTCGGAAATGTCGTAGATACGCCGGTACTCTTTCGCGCGGGCGTTGTTCCACGACCGGAACACGGCGTTGCGCGCCATCTTCAGCTGATCGCGCGGGTCCTGCGGAAACTCCTTGCCGCTCTGTGATTTCACCACGCGCTTGTAGCGATCGACCACTTCCCGCAGCGCCGCTTCGTCGAGCTCCGGATCGGTCCGGACGCCGCGGCTCTTCTTCACCGCTTCGAGCTCGCGATCGAACGCGTCCTTGGGAATCTCCAGGACCACGTTGCCGAACATCTGGATGAAGCGGCGGTAGCTGTCGTAGGCGAAGCGTCCGTTGTCGGTGCGCCGCTTCAACCCCTCCACCGCCTTGTCGGTCAGACCCAGGTTGAGGATGGTGTCCATCATTCCCGGCATCGAGAACTTGGCGCCAGACCGGACGGACACGAGCAGCGGATTCTCCTGCGAGCCGAGCGTCGCGCCCGCGGCCTTCTCGAGGCGTGCGAGGTGCGCGGCGATCTCCTGATCGATGGCCGGCGGAATCTTGCCCTTCTGCGCGTAGTAGATGTTGCAGACGTCGGTCGAAATCGTGAAGCCTGGCGGCACGGGGAGGCCGGCGTTGGTCATCTCGGCCAGGCCGGATCCCTTGCCTCCGAGCAGGTCCTTCATGTGGCGGTTGCCGTCGGCGCGGCCGTTGGCGAAAAAATAGACGTGCTTCCGGGACCGCGTCCGGGCGGGGCGGGTTCGGCGGGGCTTCGATTTCGACAGACGCTTCTTGACCATCGAGGACTCCGTCAGGCGGAATTCGGTAAGGGATCGCTACGCTTCGGAAGGCCGCGGCGCGGCCACCTCCGAGATATCGGCAATCTCGAGCACCATGTCGCGCAACCCGGCCATCAGCTGCAGCCGACGGTCGCGGACCGCCCTATTTTCTGCCATCACCAACACATCCTCAAAATAGCGGGCGACGAAGGGCTGGAGCCGCGCCAGCTCCGTGAGGGCGTCGTGGTACCGGCCCTCCCTCTCGGCCTTGTGGATGACGGTGGCATGCGCCGCCGCCTCGTGGATCAGCCGCTTCTCGGCCTCCTCCGCCCCTTCGCGACCGGCGTACTCGACGAGGGGCTGCCAGCCGTCGGAGGTCCACGCCACGCCCTTCGAGATGTTCTTCACCCGCTTGAAGAGCTCGGCGAGCTCGGTGAAGGCCTGCTCCTGCCGGGCGCGCGCGACCGCTTCCGCCCGCCTGAGCATGTCGCCGGGGAACCACGTGCGCGCGAGGACCGCTCGATACTCCTCGACGCTGAATCCGCGCCGCTCGAGCATGTGCAACTCGCGCTCCGCCACGAACTCCCCGAGCGCAGCGCGCCAGCCGTCGACTGCGGCAAGCCCGCGACCGTAGCCTTCGAACGCCCGATCGACCAGCTGGCCGAGATCGACCGTCGCGCGGACCCCCGTGAGCGCCGTCAGGTCCGCCAGGATCCGGATGGCGCCCTGCGCCGCCCGGCGCAGCCCGAACGGGTCGCGCGACCCGGTGGGCTTCTCGCCCGCCGCAAACAGCCCCACCAGCGTGTCGAGCTTGTCGGCGAGCGCGACGGCCGCCCAGACCATCGCGCCATGGCCGAGCTCTTCGGGGGTGGGCGGCGCATCGGCCTCGACGCCGATCGGCAGGTAGTGGTAGTAGATCGCCTTCCACACCGCCTCGGGCTGGCCATCGGCGCGCGCGTAGACGCCGCCGATGACGCCCTGGAGCTCGGTGAACTCACGCACCATGTCGGTCGCCAGATCGGCTTTGGCCAGCCGAGCGGCCGCGCCCGCCTGGGCGGCCGCCTCCGGGCCGGCCCCGAAGGCCGCCGCCGCCATCCACTCGGCCAGCGCGGCCATCCGCTCCGCCTTCTGTCCGTAGGTGCCGAGCGTCTTGTGGAAGGTCAGGGTCCGGAGCCGCTCGAGGCGTGATCCGAGCGGGGCGCGCCGATCGGCGTCCCAGAAGAACCGGGCGTCGCGCAGGCGCGCGCTCACGACGCGTTCGGCGTTGCGGGCGATGTTGCGCTCGTTGTCCGGCTCGGTGTTGATTACGGCGAGGAAGGCGTTCTTCAGACGCCCGTCGGCGCCCTCGACCGGAAAGAAATGCTGATGGTGCACCAGGGTCGTTGCGAGCACCTCTTCGGGCAGTTCCAGAAAGTCGGGGGCGAAGGTGCCGGCAATGACCGAGGGGTACTCGACCAGATCGGGCACCTCGTGCAGCAGCGTGCCTTCGCCATGAACCAGACGACTCACACGCCCCTGCAGCCGCTGGGCCTTGGCGTCGAGCTCGCGCGCGATCTTGTTGTGGCGCTCCTGCCGCTCCAGCACGACGAAGTTCTCGAGCAGCCGCGCGCGGTACTCGTCGAACGATCGCACCTTGATCGCCCGGCCCGCGCGGCCGCTGGTTGTGAGGAAGCGGTGCCCGTAGGTGACCGCGCCCGAGGCGACGTCCTGGACCTGCGTGCCGGTCGCGGCGCTGGTCCGCGCGATCGTGAACGGCACGACCCGGCCGCCGTACAGGAAGAGCATCCAGCGAATTGGCCGTCCAAAGAGCAGATCGCCGCGGCCGTCCTCGAGCAGGGCGTCCCAGCGCATCAGCTTCGGGAACGAGAGCCCGCGGAGGGTCGCGCCGAGCACGCCCGGCAGCACGTCAACCGCGGCCCGGCCGCGCTGGTGCTTGCGGACCGCGAGATATTCGCCCCTGGGCGTCTGCACGCGCTCGAGAACGCCGACCTCGATGCCCTGTTTGGCGGCGAAGCCCGTCGCCGCGGGCGTCGGCGACCCATCGGGTTTGAACGCGGCCGAGACGGGCGGGCCGGTGACGAGCTCTTCGTGGTCGCTCTGCCGCTCGGGCACCTTCGCCACGCGCACGGCGAGGCGCCGCGGCGTGCTGAAGGTGTCGACAGGCGTCTCCGGCGCGAGCCGCTCCGCCTCGAGCGCCGCCTTCACGACCTTGCCGAGCTGCTCGGTGAGGCCGGGCAGCCAGCTCGCCGGCAGTTCCTCACAGCCGATCTCGATCAGAAGCTCGCGCTCCGACGTCATGCTTCGACCTCCGGAGCGGCCTCGGCGACGTAGGCCTTCGCGACTCCGACGGCCAGCTGCCGCACGCGGAGGATGTACGCCGTCCGTTCCGTCACTCCGATGCTGTTGCTCGCGTCGAGGATGTTGAACAGGTGCGAGCACTTCAGGCAGCCCTCGAGCGCCGGCCAGACGAGGCCGGTCCGGAGCAGCGACTCGGCGAAGGCGTAGTAGCGCTCGAAGAGGTCGCGATGAAAGGCCCCGAATTCGGCCGACGGCATGTCGACCTGCCCGAACACGTACTTCGATTGCTCGATTTCCTCGCGCAGGCGCACGTCGCGGTACTTGACGCCCGGCGCCCATTCGAGATCGAACACGCTGTCCACCCGCTGCAGGACCATCGCGATCCGCTCGAGCCCATAGGTCAGCTCGGCCGAGATCGGCGCGAGCTCCAGGCCGCCGGCCTGCTGAAAGTAGGTGAACTGCGTGATCTCGAGGCCGTCGAACAGGATCTGCCACCCGATGCCCCAGGCCCCGAGCGTGGGCGACTCCCAGTTGTCCTCTTCGAAGCGGATGTCGTGCTGCCGGGGGTTGATGCCGCAGGCCTCCAAGCTCTCGAGGTAAATTTGCTGCACGTCGTCGGGCGACGGCTTCAGGATCACCTGAAACTGGTGGTGCTTGAACAGCCGGTTGGGATTTTCGCCGAACCGGCCGTCGGCCGGCCGCCGCGACGGTTGCACGTACGCGACGCTCCAATGGGCGGGACCGAGCACGCGGAGAAAGGTTTCGGGGTGCATGGTGCCGGCGCCGACCTCGATGTCGAGGGGCTGCTGGAGCGCGCAACCACGCGATGCCCAGAACTCCGACAGCTTGAGGATCAGATCCTGAAAGGTCATCGCTCCGTGGCCATCTTCATCTCTCTCAGCACCCGCACCGACTTCAGATCCTTCTCGAGATGGCGCGCGATCATTTCGCGATGGACCGCTTCGATCTCGCGGAGCACGCCCACCGACGGCGCGACGTCCGCGATCGCGATGGGACTCGTCAACCGCGCCGCCTCGAGAAAATCCCGCGCCGCGGGCGACAGCCGCGGATCCACGGCGTAGACGCCCTGGAGCCGCAGGAGCCAGTATTCGAAGTACCGCGCCAGCGGCTCCACCGGCGCATGCGCCGCCATCGCCTCGACCACCGAGGCGCCCAGCCGGTAGAGCGTCTCGTTCGGGTCGGCGTCCTGGGCCCACTCGTCGATGAGCTCGGCAAAATACCCGGCATAGCCGAGCGCCCGCTCGCCCGCCGCCACGAGCGGCGAGCACCGGGGCTCGACGAACCGCAGGCTCACCAGTTCCCGCCGCTCGCGCTCGACATATTCCACCCGGCCGCAGGTCATGGGCTCGAGCGCGCCGCCGAACCGACGGCGGCTCTGCCGGGCGTTCTTCGCGACGCCGCGTTTCTTCCCCCGATCCCGGGTCAGGAACACGACGATCCGATCCGACTCGCCCAGCTTGTAGGTCCGAAGAATCAGCGCGTCGGTGGCGTGAAGCGGCATCCCGAGGCGAGCAGTTGAGCCGTTGAATGTACCACAGATCCGCGCGATCAACCGTCGGACTTCCGGCGTCCGGGACCGTCGCCGATTCCCAGCTCGTCGAGCAGCCGCGCATCCTCGCGCCAGTCCCGCTTGACGCGCACGTGGAGATCCAGATACACGCGCGCGTCGAAAAACCGCTCCAGTTCCGCGCGCGCCGCCGTCCCGATGTGTTTGATCATCTCGCCGCCTGCCCCGATGACGATCGGCTTGTGCGACTCCCGGTCGACGAGAATCGTGCAGAACAGGCGCAGCGGCGCCGTCCCGGCCGCCTCCTCGAAGCGATCCACCACCACGGCACTCGAGAACGGCAGTTCGGCGCGCGTCAGGCGCAGCAGCTGCTCGCGCACGATCTCGGCGGCGATCACCCGCTCGGGCTGATCGGTCAGATAGTCCGCCGGATAGAGCGCCGGCCCCTCCGGCAGGCGCTCGATCAGCGCACGCTCGAGGCGATCGACGTTCTCGCCGGTCGTGGCCGATACGGGCACGATCTCGGCGAATCGGCCTTCCCGGCTGTAGCGGTCGATCACCGGGAGGAGCGTCGGCTTCCGCACGAGGTCGATCTTGTTCAGAATCAGGAACACCGGCACGGCCGCCCGGCCCACCAGATCGAGGACATACCGATCGCCTTTGCCGGCCGGCTCGCTCGCGTCCACGACGAGGCCCAGCACGTCCACCTCGTCGAAGGTCGCGACGGCCGCCTCCACCATCTGCACGTTCATGCGGTGCAGCGGCCGATGGATGCCCGGCGTGTCGAGGTAGACGACCTGGGCGTCGGGAGACGTGCGCACGCCGAGGATCCGCCGCCGCGTGGTCTGCGGCTTGTTCGACACGATGGCGATCTTCTCGCCGATCAGCCGGTTGAGCAGCGTCGACTTGCCGGCGTTGGGCCGTCCGACGAGCGAGACGAAGCCGGTCTTCACGCCTCGCCCGCCGGCTCGGGCACCTGCCGCCGCGCGATCCGCACCTTGTTGATGCGGCGCCGTTCGGCGTCGAGCACTTCCACCGCCAGGCCGTCGATGTCGAACTGTTCGCCCACCGCCGGCACACGGCCGAGGTGCGACAGCAGGTACCCGCCGACGGTCTCGAATCCCTCGCGCTCGATGTGCACGCCCAGCCGCTGCTGCACCTCGGAGATATCCACCTTGCCGCTGAAGACGAACTGCCCACCCCCCTCGTCGACGATCGGCTCCGATTCCACGTCGTACTCGTCGCGGATTTCGCCCACGATCTCCTCGAGCAGATCCTCGATCGTGACGAGCCCCGCCGTGCCGCCGTACTCGTCCACGACAATGGCGCACTGCGTCTGCTGACGCTGAAACTGCTTGAGCAGCTCGAGCACTCGTTTGGTCTCGGGAACCACCGCCGCCGGCCGGACGAGGGGCGCAATCGGCCGGCCGTCCGCGTCGGGGCCGAGGGCGACGAGATCCTTGATGAAGATGAACCCGGCGATGTTGTCGAGGCTCTCCTTGTAGACCGGGAACCGGGAGTACTCGTCCTCGGCGAACAGCGCCCGCAGGTCCTGAACGGTGGCGTTCTCGGCGATGGCGACGATATCGGGGCGCGGCGTCATTACTTCGCGGACGAGCGTGCCCCCGAACTCGACGATGCTCTGGAGCAGCCGCCGCTCTTCGCCCTCGATGAGCGCCGCGGCAGCCGCCTCCTGCGCCGTGGCGCCCGGCGCCGCCTCGTGCGGCTCCTCGCGGGGTTCGCCGGGCTCCGCGGCCGGCTTGCGCGGAATCATGGCCGCCACGCGTCCGACCCAGCGTGTGACCGGCGTCAGCGCCGTCGCCACCGGGGCGAACGATCGCAGCAGCAGGTCGAGCATCTGTTCGGGATTCCTGGATACGACCGCGAGCGGCAGCAGCACCTGACACACCACGAAGAACACCCCGGCCGCCGCCATCACGAGCAGCCATTGGTGGAGTGCCGCGATGCCGATGGCCCGTGCCAGGGCCGTGGTGGCAAGCGCCGTCACCAGGCCGTTCAACAGGCGGAGCGGCACCAGCAGAAGCAACGGCTCCTCCAGGTATCGCCGGAGCGGTCCTGATCCGTTGTTCCGTTCGGCCTCGAGCCGCACCGACAGCCGGATGAGGCCGGTGAAGGCCGCTTCGACGGCACCCAGATACACGCCGCCGCACGCGAGCAGAAACAGAACGAGCGGAATCATCGACGTCCGCGCTCGATGAGGCCCTCGCGCAGGCCGCCCCTGCGCCGCAGGCGCCGTTCCGCGGCGAGCATACGCCCGCCGTCGCGATGGTGATCGTAGCCCATGAGGTGCAGGAGCCCGTGCAGGGCCAGCACGCGGAGTTCGGTCGCGGTGGAATGGCCCGCCAGCGCCGCCTGGCGCGCCGCCACGCCGCGCGCGATCACGATGTCGCCGAGAAGGCGCGGCGCGCCCGGCTGCCGCCGCTGCCGCAACCCACGTCGCGACAACGCCCGGGTCGGAAAGCTCAGGACGTCGGTGGCGCGATCCACGCCTCGAAATCGCCGGTTCAGGCTGCGCACCCGCGTATCGGCGACGAGCGCCACGCTGACGATCCCGCGCGCCCGCGCCGGCGCCACCCGCACCAGCCAGCGGGCCAGACCGGCCGCGCGGGCGGGACGGCCGAGCTCGTCGACGACGCTGACGCGGAGGCGTGCGGGGTCGTCCGGCATCGTGCTTATGGCGCCTGCCGCCCGCCGTCGCCGTTCGTGAAGGCCTCGTACGCTTTGACGATCTGCTGCACGAGCTTGTGGCGGACGACGTCGCGCTCGTCGAAGTGCACGAACGAGATGCCCTCGATCCGGCTCACGACCTTCATGGCTTCGACCAGCCCCGACGTGCGGCCCGCCGGCAGGTCGATTTGCGTCACGTCGCCGGTGATCACGGCCTTCGCGCCGAACCCGAGGCGTGTCAGGAACATCTTCATCTGTTCCGACGTGGTGTTCTGCGCCTCGTCCAGGATCACGAACGAGTCGTTCAGCGTACGGCCGCGCATGAAGGCGATCGGCGCGATTTCGATGGTCCCGCGCTCGAGATACCGGCCCACCCGCTCGACGTCGAGCATGTCGTACAGCGCGTCGTAGAGCGGTCGCAGATACGGGTTGACCTTTTCCTGCAAGTCGCCGGGCAGGAAGCCGAGCTTCTCGCCGGCCTCTACGGCGGGCCGCGCCAGGATGATGCGGTTGACCTTCTTGGCGACCAGGTAGTTCACGGCCTGCGCCATCGCCAGATACGTCTTGCCCGTGCCCGCAGGTCCGATGCCGAACACGATGTCGTGCTGGTCGATCGCGTTGAGATAGCGCCGCTGATTCACCGACTTGGGCGCCACGCGGCGCTTGCCGCCGGGCGTGAGGCTGCCGTGCAGGAAATGGTCGCGCAGGTCCACCGCCTCGTCTTGCGCCACCAGATCCGAGGCGGTTTTCACGTCGGCGTTCGACAACTTGTAGCCCTCGCGAATGAGCGACGACAGCTGGCCGACGACGCGGTCCACGCGTTCGGGTCCGCCGTTTTCGCCCTCGACCAGCAGGTCGTGGCCCTGCGTCCGGATCCGGACGTTGAAGAGCGACTCGAGATGTTTGAGATTCTCGTCGTAGGAGCCGAAGAGCGTCTGGGTCCCTTCTTCGGGGACGGTAATGCGCTTCATCTGGAGCCGCTAGAGGGCCTGTATCTCCTTGTGTAACAAAGATTTGTCACCGGCATTATACCGGACTTTTGTGCGGCGGGTCCACGTGCGCCGGAAGAGCCGGAAGTGTCAGTTCTTCTGCTATTTCCGAATCTGGAGATGCAGCTCCCGAAGCTGCTTCTCATCGACTTCCGAGGGCGCTCCGGCCATCAAATCCAATGCGTTGGCGGTCTTCGGGAACGCGATGACCTCGCGGATCGACGCTTCCCCGGCCAGGGTGGCCACGATACGGTCGAGCCCCAACGCAATACCGCCGTGCGGCGGGGTGCCATATTCGAGCGCTTCCAGAAAAAATCCAAAGCGCGCCGTCGCTTCCTCGTCCGTGATGCTCAGCCGTTTGAAGATCCGGGCCTGCAACGCGGAGTCGTGGATCCTGATGCTGCCGCCGCCGATCTCGCTGCCGTTCAGCACGAGATCGTACGCCTTGGCGCGCACGGCGCCCGGGTCGGATTCGATCTTGCCCAGATCCTCGTCGAGCGGGGCGGTGAAGGGATGGTGCATCGAATACCAGCGGCCGTCCTCCTCGCTGTATTCGAGGAGCGGGAAGTCGGTGACCCACAAGAACTCGAACGCGTCGGCCGCGAGCAGGTGCTCGCGCTTCGCGAGGAGCAGCCGGAGCTGCCCGAGCAGCTTCGACGTCTGGCCGGCAGGCCCGCCCGCCAGGAGCAGCAGGTCGTCGGGGCCGGCGCCGGTCTTTGCCAGCGCCGCGCGCACGTCGCCCTCGGCAATGGCTTTCACCGAGCAGAGGGGCGGCTCGCCGGGCCGTGCCCAGATCAGGCCGCCGAAGCCAATCTCCTTCGCCTGGTCCACGAGACCGTCGATCTGGCTGCGCGTGTACCGATTACCGCCCGGAAGGGCGAAGCCCCGCACCACCCCGCCCTCCGCCACCATCTGCTTGAAGACACGGAACGCGGACTCGCGAAAGATCTCCGAGACGTCTGCGATTTCCATTCCGCAGCGCAGATCGGGTTTGTCGGATCCGTACCGCGCGATCGCCTCGGCATACGGCATCCGCCGAAACGGGGCGCTCACCTCGCGCCCGATCTCCTTGAACACCACCTGCATCAGGGGCTCGATGAGGCCGTAGACCAGATCCGGACGGGCGAAGGACATCTCGACGTCCACCTGCGTGAACTCGAGCTGGCGGTCGGCGCGCTGATCCTCGTCGCGAAAGCACCGCACGACTTGAAAGTAGCGATCCGTGCCTGCGATCATCAGGATCTGCTTGAAGATCTGGGGCGACTGCGGCAGCGCGTAGAACTCGCCGGGGTGCACGCGGCTCGGCACCAGGAAGTCGCGCGCGCCCTCCGGCGTCGACTTGGCCAGGATCGGCGTCTCGATCTCCCAGAAGCCCTGCGCGTCGAGATGCCGGCGGACGGCCATGGCCACGCGGTGCCGCAGGCCGATGTTGTGCTGGAGACGCGAACGCCGCAGGTCGAGGTACCGGTAGCGCAGCCGCACGTCCTCGGACACCGGCGACTCGTCCGCGATCGTGAACGGCGGCGTCTTCGCCTCGCTCAAGACCCGGATCTCGCTGGCCAGCACCTCGACTTCCCCGGTGGCGATGTTCGGATTGATCGTGTCGTCGGACCGCCGCTCCACGGGGCCACTGACGCCGATGACGAATTCCGAGCGGAGCCGCTTGGCGATCGCCATCAGCGACTCGTTGTCGCGCACAACCACCTGCGACACGCCGGCCCGGTCGCGGACGTCGATGAAGGTCACGCCGCCGAGGTCGCGGACGCGATGCACCCAGCCGAGCAGGACGGCGTGGCCGCCGACGTCGCTCGGGCGAAGGGCGCCGCAAGTATGAGTGCGAGTCAGATCGCCGAGTGGGTCGGACATGATCGAATGGTTCTCGGGGTTCTCAAGATTCCTGCCACACGCGGGCGGCGATGAAGCGGCCGGTTTCAGCGCGGGCGACAGCCTGCTGCTCGCCGCTCCGGAGGTCCTTCACGCCGACTGCCCCGCGCGCCCGCTCATCGTCGCCGACGACGGCGACGAAGCGCACGGCCCGGCTCGAGGCGTACTTGAACTGCTTGCCGAGTTTATCCGACTCCGGGTACACGTCCACCCGGAGCCCGGCGGCCCGAAGCTCTCCGGCCAGCGCCAAGGCCTCGGCTCGTGTGTCGTCGCTCCACATCGCCACCATCGCATCCACGGGACCACTCTCGACGGCCGCGGGAAACATGCCGCGCTCGGCCATGACCACGAGAATCCGCTCCAGGCCGAGCGAGAAGCCGCAGGCGGGCACGTCCTTGCCCAGGAACATCCCTATGAGGTTGTCGTAGCGGCCCCCTCCGCCGAGGC
Organism: uncultured Acidobacteriota bacterium; assembly: GCA_963837345.1. GTDB lineage: Bacteria > Acidobacteriota > Vicinamibacteria > Vicinamibacterales > CAVVIG01 > CAWIMX01. The sequence goes on along the minus strand of CAWIMX010000001.1, from coordinate 3,618,634 downwards.
TGCCGGCGAGGTCCGGCACCGCGATCTCCATGATGGCGCCCGTGTAGTACCGACAGTCCGCGCGCCAGCGTCGCATCGAGGTGAATCCGCCCGGCCGTCGCGCCCGACGCCGCCGTGAGCTGGACGAGCGCCTCGAGGCTGTCGACAGCCGCCAGTCCCGCGGCCTGGCCCGCCAGGATCTCCGCAGCCATCGCGCGTCGGGATCGGCCACGTGCCGGACGACCGCGTCCAGGACGCGGGGCGCCATCGCCGCGCCTCGGGACGCGAGCTCGGCCTCGACGCCTTCGCGTCCGACCTTGTCGAGTTTGTCGAGGGCCACGAGCGCCGTCTCGTGCTTCCCGCCCCCCACGCCCGCGGCTTCGAGGATTGCCCGCAGCACGACCCGATGATTCAAGCGGACCCGGAAGTCGCTGAATCCAAGCCGGCCGAGCACCTCGCACACCGCCGCCAGCAGGTCGGCCTCGACCACGGGAGACGTCGATCCGATGGCGTCGATGTCGCACTGGTAGAACTCACGGAAGCGTCCTTTTGCCGGGCGATCGGCGCGCCAGACGGGCTGAATCTGGTACCGCTTGAAGAACTTCGGCAGCGTGTTCTGATGCTGCGCGATAACGCGGGCGAGGGGAACAGTCAGATCGTAGCGAAGCGCCAGATCGGCCTCCCCGCTCGCCTCATGCTCGCCGCGCCGCAGAATCTTGAAAATGAGCTTGTTGCCCTCTTCGCCATACTTCCCGAGCAGCGTCTCGATGTTCTCGAAGGCCGGCGTCTCGAGCGGCTCGAAGCCGTAGCGCTCGTACACCGAGCGCACCACGCCGATCACGTGCTCCCGGCGGCGCACGTCGGCCGGCAGAAAGTCGCGCGTCCCGCTCGGCGGCTTCGTGGAAGTCATCGTTTCTCACTGGCGCCGGGGCCCCACCCCCGGCGCGAACTGACGCTGACGCCTCGGCTCGGATCCCCTCGTCCTCGCCTCGGCAGGGCCGCAGGCGCGATCTTCGTCACTGGCGCCGGGGCCCCACCCCCGGCGCGAACTGACGCTGACGCCTCGGCTCGGATCCTCTCGTCCTCGCCTCGGCAGGGCCGCAGGCGCGATCTTCGTCACTGGCGCCGGGGCCCCACCCCCGGCGCGAACTCCCGCTGACGCCTCGGCTCGGATCCCCTCGTCCTCGCCTCGGCAGGGCCGCTGGCGCGATCTTCGTCACTGGCGCCGGGGCCCCACCCCCGGCGCGAACTCCCGCTGACGCCTCGGCTCGGATCCCCTCGTCCTCGCCTCGGCAGGGCCGCTGGCGCGATCTTCGTCACTGGCGCCGGCGCCCCACCCCCGGCGCGAACTCACGCTGACGCCTCGGCTCGGATCCCCTCGTCCTCGCGTCGGCAGGGCCGCAGGCGCGATCTTCGTCACTGGCGCCTATCCCAACCTGCCCTGCCTGACCCACCTGGTCTGCGTGGCCCGCCTGCCCCTACCGGCCCTTCAGGTACTCGACACGGTACTGCACGTATCGCGCGGCGTACGCCTGGATCTCGACCACTTCGTCGTCGGCCAACTCGCGGCGGACCTTCCCGGGTGTGCCCATCACCAGCGAGCGCGGGGGAATGGCCGCGCCCTCCACGAGCAGGGTGCCTGCGGCGACGATCGAACCGGCCCCGACGCGCGCGCCGTTCAGAACGATCGCCCCCATGCCAATCAGACACCGATCCTCGATCGTGCAGCCATGAATCACGGCCGCGTGTCCGATCGTCACCTCGTCGCCGATCGTGGTTGGATGCGTGTCTTTCATCACGTGCACGACGCTGCCGTCCTGGACATTGGACCGCCGGCCGATCCGGATGCGGTTCACGTCGCCCCGCACGACCGCGCACATCCAGATGCTCGACTCCGCGCCAATCGTCACGTCGCCGATGACCTGGGCGCTGGCGTCGATGTAGGCCGATGGGTGGACGGTGGGAAGGACGGTGCCGAACGGCCGAAGCATGCCGAGAATTATAGAGGGCCAGGTCGGTCGGGTGGGTCGGGCAGGTGGGGTCCGAAACCGAACCTGCCCGACCGGCCCGACCGCCCGACCTAGTTCGCCGACGTCGTCTTTGGCGACGGACCGCCCCTGAATGTCAGGAGGTAGTCGCGAATCGCGCGCATCTGGGCCTCGGCGTCGCCCCCGAGCTGGGTGTAGTACGACTTCGGGTGATCCGGCCAGAACGCCGGCATTCGCGTGCCGGGGAGTATCGCCGACGGCTCGCGCAGCCAGTTCAGGATCCAGTCAGCCTGCAGGCGTTCGTGCGCCATGCGCAGGTCCGGCGCCAGATTCGAGGTCGGCTGGTCGGCGGGAATGGTCCCGAGCACGTGACACTGCTGACACTTGAGCAAGGTGAACAGTTCCTTGCCGACCGCGTCTCCCGCTGCCGTGCGGATGATCTGCGGCGGCGACAGGAAGGGTCCCACCGTGTTCGACACCGCGCCGAAGTAGCGGATCACCGAGTTCAGGTTCGGATCGTCGAAACCGAAGGTCGGCATCCGGACGTTGAGCCACGGCCTGATCGGGATCGGCCCCTGCAGGAAGGCGTACAGCCACTCGGGCTGCACGCGCGCCCCTTCCGGCGTGAGCATCGGCGGCCCCAGCGTGGGCTCGGCCACGAGGCTCAGGAAGTCGCCGCCGTCGCCCTCGATGATGTGGCACCCGACGCAGTTGCGCCGGTGCACGAGGTTGCGGCCCTGTTTGATGAAATCGAGCCGCGCGCTCTGGACGGGCATGGCCTCGCGCGGCTGGATCTGCCGCTGGAAGCTCATGATCGCCGTCACGAGCCGCTCGACCTCGACGTCGCTCAGCTGGAAGTTCGGCATCCGCAGCTTGTCGAGCGGATTCAGGATGCGGCCCTCGTCGAACTGCCGGGGATCGTGCAGCTTGTGCTCGAACCAGCCGACCTTCGCCGAGTGCGGCAGGTCCTTCACGAACGCGAAGTCGAGCCGTGAGACCGGTTTGGTGCCTTCCTCCGACAGCTCGGTGCCGATCGGCTGCACGTTCTCGAAGCCCTTGATCTGGTGACAGCTGTAGCAGCCGTAACGGCCGATCACCCGCTGCCCGAGTGCCACCTGCCTGGCCTGCGGGTCCAGCTTGGCCACCTCGGCCTGGGCCTGCTCGAATGGCATGGCCGCCCGGTAGTAATCGAGAAGGACGGCGTCGACGTCGGCCTCGGTCGGCTGCGCCTGCGCCTGCATGCCGCCATCGCGCTTGAGCCCGCTCAGGTACGTCGCGACGTCCGCGGCCTGCTCGTCGGTGAGGCGCAGGTTCGGCATGAAGGTGTCCGCGTTGTAGTGCTTCGGGTTCCGCACCCAGTCGTAGATCCAGGCGTAGGTCGTCTTGTTGCCGATGTTCTGCAGCGGCTGCCCGAAGGTCCGATGGGGCCCGGCTTCCTCGCGCGACTCGTCGATGACGTGACAGCCGAGGCAGCCGACCGACTTCACCACCTGCTCGCCACGCTCCGCGCTTCCGCGAGGCGGAGTGGCGACGAGGGGATCCACGTGGTCCGAGTTCGCAAACAGATACGCCACGGCCGCGTTGATCTCCACCTCGTTCCGCACCGCGTCTTCCGGCGAATCGGAGTTCGAGTTGTACCAGATGCGCGGCATCCACGTGGACGGCTTCACCTGCTTGGGATCGCGAATCCAGGTTTTCACCCAGTCGGGCGTGAGCTTCGAGTCGATGTGCGTGAGCACCGGCCCGGGCTTCCGTTCGGTCTCGAACCCCCGGGTTTTGTGGCACGCGTAGCAGCCCGCGCGCTCGAACGTGGCGTACGCGACGTTCAGTGTCTTGGCGCCGGGAATGAACACCTGCTCCTGGTGGCATTTGGCGCACGACGCTTCCGTCATCTTCGTCGGCAGCATCGGGTAATCCCACTGCTCGGGCTCGTCCCAGCCGTACTTCTCCTCCCACGCCTGCTTCTGGTCTTCGCTGCTCGGCGTGTGGAAGGCCGTCTTGAAGCTCACCGCCTGGCTGAGGCCCTCGTGGCAGACCGTGCAGCCGATCGATTCGATCGGATGCGGCGACTTGCTGCCGAGGTACAGCTCGAGGTTCGGATGGGTCGTGAACGGCTGCGGATAGTCTTCGTAGCCCGTCTTGTCGATGGCCAGATGGCAGGTCTGACACCGATCCATCTTCGGAATCGTCGTGAAGTTCACGTCGTCGACGAGATTCGGCAGGATCACCTGACGAATGGTGATCGTCGGCGCCATGAAGTCGAGCAGCGGCGCGTTGCGGAAATAGTCCTTGAGCAGGCTCGGCGCCACGACGTCGAGCACGCCCTGCAGCCGCTTCTGCTCCGCGTTGATGGCGTCGATCTGCGTCTGGATGTCGGCAGCCTCGCCGGTGACCTGATTCATCTGAGCCTGGATCGCCGCGCGCTCCGCCTCAGTCTTCTCGAGCTCGAGGTTGAGATCGTTCAGGCGGGAGGCCTGCCCTTCGACGTCGGCCTGGGTGGCGTCGAGCCCGGTCTGGCCGGCGGCCCGCGCCGCCTCGAACGCATACCGATCGTGATCGTAGGTGGCCTTCGCAAAGTTGACGTTCGTCTGCACGCGGAAGAGCCGCGCGTCGACCTCGTCGAGCTGCTTCTGCAGCTCGTCGACTTTCGCCTTGTTGGCCGCGATGTTCTGCTGAGCGGTCGCTTCCTGCTGTTCCAGCTGCTGGAGGCGAGTGCGGTCGACTGCCCGCGACGCCTGCTCGAGGCTCGCCTGCGTCACCTGGTACTGCAGCTGGTCGAACTGCCGCTGCGTGTTCTTCCATTCGCGGTCGAAATCGTTCCACACCATCCAGATGACGGACAGAAAGAGGAACAGGCTCGACGCCGCGAAGACGACGTTCAGGAAATCGACGTTGTAAGCGTGACCGACGCCCTTCTTTTCAGCCATATCAGATATTGAAGAAGAATTCCGAGATGTGCACGATGTACTTCAGGTTGAAGATCCAGCGCAGCAGCATCTTGATGGGCAGCGCCATCATCACGAGAAACAGGAACGACGCCACGTAGTACCGCGGCGCCCCGAGCTTCTCGTAGTACCCCTTGAACAGCGTTCGCCCGAGGATGAACGGCAGCGCGAACACGTACAGCAGCACCAGAATGATCCCGAATATCTCGCGTATGTACCACGCCGTCGGCAGGCCCAGGCCGAGCATCCGGACCCAGATGTACTCCGACAGATCGACGTTCGTCAGCGCCTCGAGCTTGTGGATATCCCAGTACTCGAACGGACCGAAGAAGTTCCAGTTCGGCCCGCGCAGGAACGTGCCCAGGACGATGAGCGACGACCAGAGAATGACGAAGCCGAACAGGAAGATCGTGATCTCCGCCTTGCGCTCGGCGAACGTGAAGTACCCGTTCCCCTTCGGGTTCTTGTCGATATACGGGATGCAGATCAGGCCGACGATGATCAGCCCGGGCAGCACGACGCCGGCCAGCCACGGATCGAAGTACACCAGCATTTCCTGAAGGCCCAGGAAATACCAGGGCGCCTTCGACGGGTTGGGCGTCAGCGATCGGTTGGCCGGCTGCTCGAGCGGCGCTTTCAGCAGAATCGACCAGACGATCAGGATCACGCTGCAGGCGATGAGCGAGATGAGCTCCGTATAGACCAGATCCGGCCAGACCCACACGCGGTCCGATTCTGCCTTCTCGATCGGACCCTCGCCCGCCGCGATGCGCCGGTCGTTCTTCACCCCCTCGCGGATCGAATACCAGGTGAAGAATACGAGCAGGAAGATCAGGCCGATGATCGGCACGTTGTCGGGCTTGGTCTCGATCAGACGGAAATTCGGATCGAACGCCCCGAGGGCGAAGAACAGCCCCAGGACCGTGAGCAGCCCGTAGCCCACGACGTTGGAGGCGATCAACTCGCGCTTCCAGACCATCACGACGAGCGCGGAGACCGCCAGAAGGAAGAACAGCCGCGGATCGGCCAGTGTGTTGATCAGTCCCTTTACGACACCCACAGTTCGTTCTCCCTACATCGGCCCCGAGATGCCGCCGTCCTTGCGCACGCGCCAGAAGTGCACGGCCATCAGCACGGCGATCCCGAGCGGCAGACCCACGCAGTGCAGCACGTAGAAGCGGAGCAGCGCGCCCTCGCCCACGAACGATCCGCCCAGCAGCGCGAATCGCGCGTCGTCGTACGCGTGGATGAGCGGCACATCGCCCAGCTTCAGCAGCGCCGCACCCGGGCCCTCGTGTCCGAGGAACGGCGTGGCGCGCGCCATGTTCGAGCCGACCGTGATCGCCCAGATGGCCAGCTGATCCCACGGCAGCAGGTAGCCGGTGAACGACAGCAGCAGCGTCAGCACGAGCATGATGACGCCCACCGACCAGTTGAACTCGCGTGGCGGCTTGTAGGAGCCCGTCATGAACACGCGGAACATGTGCAGCCACACCGTGATGACCATGGCGTGGGCGCCCCACCGGTGCATTTCCCGCATGATGCCGAGCGGGACGTGCTCCCGGAGGCCGACGATGTCGGTATAGGCGTACTCGAGCGTCGGCCGGTAGTAGAACATCAGGAGAAGGCCGGTGAACGTGAGGACGAGGAAGAGAAAGAAGCTCAAGCCGCCCATGCACCAGGTGTAGCGCAGCTTGACGCCCGACTTGCGGATACGCACGGGATGCAGGTGCAGAAACACGTTCGACAGCATCACGAGCACGCGGTTGCGGTCGCTCGTCGGGCTTCCGTGGCGGAACACCGACGTCCAGAGCTGCGTCTCCGTGAGCCAGTTCCAGAACCTCAGGAGCGCGCCGTCGTTCGGATCGATCGTCTTCGTCTCAGCCATATGAGTTCAGGTCGTCAGCCTACGCTTTGAGAAACGCCGCCGGATCGGTCCACTGCCCCAGCTCCTGCTGGAAGTGCCGACTCTTGTCCACGAGAATCTGTCCATCGTCGGCGAGCGAAATCGCCGCGCGCTCGAGCGGCCGCGGCGCGGGCCCCTCGAAGTTCACGCCCGTCAGGCGGTAGCCGCTGCCGTGGCACGGGCACTTGAACTTGTTCTCAGCCGGCAGATAGTTCGGCGTGCAGCCGAGGTGCGTGCAGACCGCGATGAGCGCGTAGAACCCGCTGAAGTGCGGTTCGACCGGCTCGTCCGCGATGCGCACGATCCAGACCCCGAACTTGTCCTTCCACCGCTCGTCGACGCCGATGCCGTATTCGGTGGGGAACCCGGCCTTGAACTGCTGCGGCGGTTCGTTCAACACGTTCGGGAACATGAAGCGGCCCGTGGCCGCCAGGGCCGCGGCCGACGCAGCCGAGAACGCGCCCCAGGCCAACCCGATCCAGCCGCGGCGCGTCAGCAGCGGTGAGCTGTCGTCGTCGGCCCGCGCCGAGGCGGCGGGCTTGGCGGCAGGCGCCGTCTTGGCCGCCGCGCCGCCCGCGGAGGCGACCGATGTCGTCTTTCCCGCGAGGTTGGCTGTGGGAACAGGAGCCGGTTTGGGCGCCGCCGGCGCCGGACGGGCCGCCGGGGAGGCCGGGGGTGAACCCGCGGGTGTGTTGGTGTCGTCTGCCATGGTGGTCCCTTCTAACTGCTGCCGTAGTTCTCGAGCGCTTCGATGGCAGCCTGCCGCACTTTCATGCTCCGATCATCCTGGCTGAGCGCCTGGATCGCAGGACGCAGTTGTTCGGCCTTCAGGGCGCCTGCTGCCCGGACGCCGCTAATCATCACGTCAGAAACCGGGTCGATGTCGTCGTCGGGGCCGGCTTCCCGGTGCACGTTCGCTTCGAGGTAGTGGCGATCGAGCATCTGTCCGATCACCCCGACGCCTGCGGCACTGTCGTGACGGGCGAGCGCCAGCGCGGCATTCCACCGCACGTCGGGCGTCTCGTCCTGCAGGGCCCGCGTGAGCGTATCGACTTGGGCGTCTCCGGGAAGCGCCCCGAGCGCGTAGACGACCATCTTGCGAATGCCGGCGTCCGACGACTGGTACAAGGGCAGCAGCCGCGACGCCACGGCGGGATCGCCCGACGAGCCCAGCGCCCAGATCGCGCTGATTCGCGTTTCGCTGTCCGGGTCGTCGAGGGCCGCCGACAGGTCGTCCACCGCGTCGCCGGGAAGCGGCGGATCGAGGCGCCCGATGGCGAGCGCGAGATACTGCCGCACCCGGGGGTCGTCGTCTTTCGCCTGCTCGAACGCCTTCACCAGCGCCGGGACGAGTGATTGGTCGGCCCGCACCTGCGGGTCAGCCATCAGCCTCGACAGTTCGTAGGCCGCCGGCCACCGCCGGCTCGTCCCCCCCGTCTGCACTTCGATCAGGTAGTCGCGGGCCGTCCTCGAATCGGTCAGGAGGGATCGGAACCCCACGTAGACCAGGACCGTGATGCCAACGACCGCAAGCGGGATCAGAAAGAACTGAACGGCGAGAGCAGGCGCGGCGACGAGTGGGTTTCGAGGCGAAGTCTCGCGCTCGATGAGCTTTTCCATGTACCGGGAAGAGGGCGCAGACTCAGAAGAATCCAAAGACGGGTAAGTTTTACTACGTAAATCCTTTAGGGGTCAAGCCGGACCGTAGCGGGGCGGGGGGCGGAAGACGCGCGAAACCACGCGTCTTCCGCCCGAAATGCGCGGCTAGCGAGCGGTCGAGCCGGCCGGCGCCGGCTGATCGACGCCCTGCTTGATCGTGACCGGCTTCAGGAACGGCATCAGCGCCCGCAGGCGCGCCCCGACCTCCTCGATCTGGTGTTGCTGCTCGGCACGGCGCGTCTCGTTGAACCAGGGCCGGCCGGCGGCGTGCTCCCCCATCCACTTCCGCGCGTACTCACCGCTCTGAATCTCGGCGAGCATGGCGCGCATGGCCTGGCGCGTCTCGTCGGTCACGATCCGCGGCCCGCCCGTGTAGTCGCCATGCTCGGCGGTGTCGCTCACCGAGTACCGCATGTAGCTCAGCCCGCCCTGATAAATGAGATCGACGATCAGCTTCAGTTCATGGCAGCACTCGAAGTAGGCGATCTCGGGCTGGTAGCCCGCGGCCACGAGCGTCTCGAATCCCGCTTTGATCAGGGCGCTCACGCCGCCGCACAGGACGGCCTGCTCGCCGAACAGATCGGTCTCGGTTTCCTCCGCGAACGTCGTCTCGAGCACGCCGGCCCGGGTCACCCCGATGCCCTTCGCGTAGGACAGCGCCGTTTCCCGCGCGTGGCCCGTCGCGTCCTGGTGGACGGCGATCAGCGCGGGCGTGCCCGCGCCCTCGACGTACAGCTCACGCACGCGGTGGCCCGGCGATTTGGGCGCGATCATCGCGACGTCCACATCGGGCCGGGGCTTGATGCCGCCGAACCGGATGTTGAAGCCATGCGCGAACAGAAGCGTCTTTCCCGCCGCCAGATTCGGCTCGATTTTGTCGCGATACAGGTCCGCCTGCGCCGTGTCGGGCGCCAGAATCATGATGACGTCGGCCCATTTCGACACCTCGGCGGGGTCTCCGACGACGAGCCCGTCGGCCTGCGCCTTCGCGCGCGAGCGGCTCGACGGGGGCAGTCCCACGCGCACGTCCACGCCGCTGTCGTGCAGGTTCAGGGCGTGGGCGTGCCCCTGCGAGCCGTAGCCGATAATCGCGACCTTCTTGCCCCGAATCACGGCCAGGTCTGCCGCATCGTCGTAGTACATCTTCGCCATGGAATGTCCTCTCTGCTTCTGAACGATCAGTATCGGTGCGTGGTGCCGCGTGCCGGGATCGTTCCCCCGGCGGCCCCGGTAGCCTATACCGAACCGCTCCCGGCCTCGGCTTCGGCGACGGCGGCCGCCTCGGGCGCCCGCGCCGCTCGCGGCGTGCCCCGCGCCATCGAGACGCGACCCGTCCGCACCATCTCGATCACGCCGTAGGGCCGCAGGACTTCGAGCAGGCTGTCGAGCTTGTCCTCGGTGCCTGTGGTCTCGATGATGAGCGACTCCGGGCTGACGTCGACGATCCGCGCGCGATACACGTCCATCAACTGCATCACCTGCGTGCGCGAGTCGCCGGTGGCCGCCACCTTGATGAGGGCCAGGTCGCGGGAGATCGCGGGGGCCGCCGTCAGATCCTGCACCAGCAGAACGGGCACCAGCTTGTACAGGTTCGCTTCGAGGCGCCGGGCGCCGTAGTCGTCCGTGTCGACCACGATCGTCATGCGCGACACCCCGCTCGTTTCCGTGTGCCCGACGGTCAGCGACTCGATGTTGAACGCCCGCCGCCGGAAGAGCGAGGCGACCCGGTTCAGCACGCCCGGCTCGTTGTCGACGTAGACCGCGAATGTATACAGCATGACTTCGCCCTAATCCCTGATTCCCAATCCCCAGTCCCTGGCCCCTAGTCCGCCGCGGTCTCCACAATCGGCGAGGGCCGCCGGATCATCTTGTGCAGGTCGGCCCCGGCCGGCACCATCGGATAGACGGAGTCTTCCTGCTCGACCTGGAAGTCGATGAGCGCGGCCTTTCCCGAGGATCGCGCGGCCTCGACGGCGCCCGCTACGGCGGCGCGCGTCTTCACGGTGTGCCCGGCGATCCCGAACGCCTCGGCAAGCCGTGCGAAGTCGGGTCCGACGAGCGGCGTCGCCGCATAGCGGCGCTCGTAGAAGAATTCCTGCCACTGACGGACCATCCCGAGGTAACCGTTGTTGATCACGGCGATGTTCACGTCGAGGTGCTCCTGCGCAATCGTGGCCAGCTCGGGACACGTCATCTGGAAACCGCCGTCGCCCGCGATCACCCAGACCTCGGCATCGGGGCATGCCACCTTGGCGCCGATCGCCGCCGGCAGGGCGAAGCCCATCGTGCCCAGGCCGCCCGATGTGATGAGCGAGCGCGAGGCCTCGTGCTTGTAGTACTGCGCCTCCCACATCTGGTGCTGCCCGACGTCGGTCACCACGACGGCGCGGCCGTCGGTCAGGCGCCAGAGGTCGTTGATGACGTGCGCCGCGTACAGATGCCCGTTGTCGGGCAGATTCTGGATGTCGCGCACGGCCGCGTCGCCCTTGAGGGCCGTGATCGAGTCGAGCCACGCCTTGCGCTGTCCGGGTGCGACGTGCGGAAGCCATTCCTCGACGGCCGACCGGAGATCCTTGGCGATGGCGACGTCGACTCGGACGTTCTTGTTCAGCTCCGCGCGATCGATGTCGACGTGAATCTTGCGCGCCCGAGGCGCGTAGGTCTTCAGGTTGCCCGTGACGCGATCGTCGAAGCGCATGCCGAGTGCGATGAGAAGGTCGGCCTCCTGAATGGCGTGATTCACCCACGCTTCGCCATGCATGCCCATCATGCCGAGATTCAGCGCGTGCGAAGCCGGAATGCCGCCCAGCCCGAGCAGCGTCATCGCGATCGGAATCCCGGCGCGCTCGGCGAGCGCCACGACGGCCTGTTCGGCACCCGACAGCATCACCCCGTGCCCGGCCAGGATCACCGGCCGCTCCGCCTGGTTGATGAGCTCGACGGCGTCGCGGTAGTCACCGTCGCCCGGCAGGGCATCGTCGCGCGTCTCGACCAGGTGCGGCTCGCTGGCATCCCAATCCACGTCGGCGGCGCCCTGCTGGGCGTCCTTGGTGATGTCGACGAGAACGGGGCCGGGGCGCCCGGACCGCGCAATCGCAAACGCCTCGCGCACGGCGGGCGCCACGTCTTCGGCCCTGGTCACCAGATAGTTGTGCTTCGTGATCGGCAGCGTGATCCCGGTGATGTCGGTTTCCTGGAAGGCGTCGGACCCGATCAGCCGGCTGCCCACCTGCCCGGTGATGCAGACGATCGGCGAGGAATCCATCATGGCGGTCGCGATGCCCGTCACCATGTTCGTCGCGCCCGGGCCCGACGTCGCCACGGCCACGCCCACGCGGCCGCTCGCCCGCGCATAGCCGTCGGCCATATGCGTCGCGCCCTGTTCGTGGCGCACGAGAATGTGGCGGATCGGATACGCCAGCATGGCGTCGTACGCCGGAAGAATGGCTCCGCCCGGGTAGCCGAACACGTCGGTGACGCCTTCGCGGACCAGCGCTTCCCAGAGCGCCTGCGCCCCTGTGAGTTTCATATCAGTGCCTCAGTCCCTTCGTCCCTTCGTCCCCTTCGTCCCTTCGTCTTCCCCTTCCCTACCCCGTCGTAGCTCCGACCGACGCCGACGCCACCAGCCGAGCGTACTTGCCCAGGACCCCGCCCGCGTAGCGCGGCGTCGGCGCCGTCCAGGCCGCGAGGCGGGAGGCGAGCTCCGCCCCACTGAGGTCGAGATCGAGTCGTCCCTTCGACAAATCGATGGCAATGATGTCCCCGTCGCGCACCGCGGCAATCGGGCCGCCGCGTGCCGCTTCGGGCGCCACGTGCCCGATCGCGAGTCCATGCGTCGCGCCGGAGAACCGCCCGTCGGTGACGAGCGCCACGTCGTCGAGGCCCGCGCCGACGATCGCCGCCGTGACAGCCAGCATCTCCCGCATCCCGGGTCCGCCGCTCGGCCCTTCATAGCGGATCACGACCACATCGTTCGGCTTGATCTGCTGGCGCTGCACGGCGTCGAACGCGGCCTCCTCACTGTCGAAGACGCGTGCCGGGCCGCGATGCTGCAGCCGCTCGGTGCCCGACAGTTTGACGACGGCGCCTTCCGGCGCGAGCGTGCCCGTCAGGATCACCGGCCCGCCGCGCGCCTTGAAGGGCCGATCGACGGGGGCGACGACCTTCTGGCCAGGCGTTTCCACGGCGTCCGCCGACTCCTCGGCCAGCGTCCGCCCGGTCACCGTGATCACCGGTTTCAGCCACTGTCCCTCCGCCAGCCGGCGTGCGAACAGGCGGCTGCCGCCCGCCGCGTGCATCTCGGCGGCGACGAAGTGGCCCGACGGCTTGAGGTCGGCCAGCAGCGGGACGCGCGCGCCGACGCGATTGAAGTCGTCCAGAGCGAGCTCAACGCCGGCTTCCCGGGCGATCGCCAGCAGGTGGAGCACCGCGTTGGTCGAGCCGCCGCTCGCGGCCACCGAGGTAATCGCGTTCTCCAGGGCATCTCGCGTGATGACATCGCGCGGTCGCAGCCCCTTCGCCGCGAGCGCCACCGCCAGGGCCCCGACCTCTCTGGCGACGTCGGCCTTGCGCGGATCGGTGGCCGGCACGCTCCCGGCGCCCAGCGGGGAAATCCCCATGAACTCCACGGCGAGCGCCATGGTGTTGGCGGTGAACTGCCCGCCGCACGCGCCCGCGCCCGGACACGCGACGTCCTCGAGGGCGCACAACTGGGCGTCGGACATGCGTCCGGCCGCGTGGGCGCCCACGGCCTCGAACACGTCCTGAATCGTGACCTCGTGCCCCTCGAAGCGTCCCGGGGCGATGGATCCACCGTAGAGCACCACACCGGGCACATTCAACCGCGCGAGAGCCATCACGCCGCCCGGAATCGTCTTGTCGCATCCCACCAGCACGACGAGCGCATCGAAGCCGTTGCCGCGCGCGACGAGCTCGATGGAGTCCGCAATCACCTCGCGGCTGACGAGCGAGGCGCGCATGCCTTCGGTGCCCATCGTGATGCCGTCGGAAATCGAGACCGTGTTGAACTCGAGCGGCGTGCCGCCGGCGGCCCGGATCCCGTCTTTCACGTGCGCCGCGAGATCGCGGAGATGGAAGTTGCACGGCCCGATTTCGATCCAGGTGTTCGCCACGCCGATGAGGGGCTTCTTCAGATCGGCATCGGTCAGGCCCACGGCCTTCAGCATGGCCCGCGCCGGCGCCCGGTTCGGGCCGGTGGTGAGAGGGTTGGACTTCGTCATGACACGACCTCGAAAGGATCCGACGGCTTCGATTCGCGGGCCTTCCAGCTCGTGTAGGACCCCAGGGTGCGAAGCATGGGCGCGAACTCCGCCAGATGCGTTAAGGCGCGCGCGCAGGCCGGTTCGTCGTGCGCCGACGCCAGATCGACGTAGAACAGATACTCCCACGGCCGCCCCGGAATCGGCCGCGATTCGAGCTTGGTCAGGTCCACGTTCCGGAGCGCAAACGCCGCCAGTGCCTTGAACAACGAGCCGGGCTCGTTGGGCAGCGTGAAGACGATCGAGGTCTTGTCGGCCGGCGCGGCCACCATCGCCTGACGGCCGATCACGATGAAGCGCGTCACGTTGTGGTCGTAGTCTTGGATGCCGGACGCGAGCGAGATCAGCCCGAACACCTCGCCGGCGCGCGCCGACGCGATGGCGGCGGCGTCCGTCAGGCGCTGGTCGGCAATCATCTTCGCGCTGCCGGCCGTGTCGTACGTGGCGATGATCTCGACGCCGCTCAGGGTCCGTAGAAACCGCTCGCACTGGGCCAGGCCCTGCGGATGCGAATAGACCCGGCGCAGCGCCGGAAGCCCCGTGCCCGGCAGGGCCAGCAGGTGGTGGACCACGGGCAATTCCACTTCGCCCACAATCGGCAGGTCGTGTTCGAGCAGGAGGTCGTAGTTGCGATGGATGCTGCCGCCGATCGAATTCTCCACCGGCAGCACGCCGTGCGTGGCCTCGCCGCCGGTCACCGTGCGGAAGACGTCCTCGAACGATCGGCACGGCAGGCGCTCGGCGCCGTCTCGCAGCCGCGCCGCCGCCGCCTCGCTGAACGCGCCCGGCTCCCCTTGATAGGCAATGCGCACGATCCCTGGTCCTCTCCCCAAAACAAAAGGGCCATCCTCCGTCTCCCGGATGATGGCCCCTGCACTGTCACGCCGCGTCAGGTGGTCACATCATCCGCTGGTCGGAACGGGGACGATGGAGACGATGCGCCGCACCCGAACACCGACGGTCGAGACACGCACCCCCGCCTCGCCGCCGAAGCGGCGGCCGGTCGACGCCGGACCCAGGGCACGTCCCGACATGATGGGTTGATTACAGCCTCGAACGGGCGCGGCGTCAAATCGATTCTACTTACCAGATCATAACCAGCATCAATATAACTGGTCTGGTCATAAATGATACCAATAACCATCCGGTCCGTTCGACCGATCCCATCCGATCAGAGCCGCGGCAGCGTGACGTCGATCTGCGCCTGGTACTTGCCGCGCTTGTCGCGGTAGGACGTCGTGCAGACCTCGTCGCTCTGGAAAAACAGCACCTGCGCGATGCCTTCGTTCGCGTAGATCTTTGCCGGGATCGGCGTCGTGTTGGAGATTTCGAGCGTCGCCGTGCCTTCCCACTCCGGCTCGAAGGGCGTGACGTTCACGATGATGCCGCACCGGGCGTAGGTGGACTTGCCCAGGCACACCGTGAGCACGTCGCGGGGGATCCGGAAGTACTCGATCGTTCGCGCGAGCGCGAACGAATTGGGCGGCACGATGCACACGTCGGTCTTCAGATCCACGAAGGACCGCGGATCGAAGGCCTTGGGATCGATCACCGTGTTGTTGATGTTGGTGAAGACCTTGAACTCGTCGGCGACGCGGATGTCGTAGCCGTACGAGGAGAGGCCGAACGAAATCACGCCGTCGCGCATCTGGCTCTCGACGAACGGGTCGATCATCTGGTGCTCGAGCGCCATGCGCTTGATCCAGCTGTCGGGTTTGATGGCCATCGGGTCGGATCCTAGCGGCGAAAGAACGCCACGAGCAGCGTCAGGAGCAGGCTCAGCACGATCGACGTGACGATCGGAAACGCAAACGTGACATGGCCGCGGCGCACGACGATGTCGCCGGGCAGCCGGCCCAGGGGCAGGCCGAGCATCATCAGCAGGCCGACGCCCGCGATTCCGAGCCCGATGAGCAGGAGCAGCCGGCCCATGTCCACTGTGTCACCGCGTGGTGCGCGTGCTCAGACGAGCTCGACTCCAGGGAAAAAGTAGCCGATCTCGACCGCCGCCGTCTCCGGGGCGTCGGATCCGTGGGTGGCGTTGCGCTCGATCGACTCGGCAAAATCCTTCCGGATCGTGCCCGGATCGGCCTTCGCCGGATCGGTCGCGCCCATGAGCGTCCGCCATTTCCGGATGGCGTCAGCCGCCTCGAGCACCATCACGACGGCCGGTCCCGAGGACATGAACGCCGTGAGACTGCCGAAAAACGGTCGCGCGCGATGGACGGCATAGAAGCCCTCGGCCTCCGCGCGGGTCAGGTGCACGCCGCGAATGGCCTTGAGCGTGAATCCCGCCGCTTCAATCCGCTGGATGATCGCCCCGACCTGACGCCGCGCGACGGCGTCGGGCTTGATGATGGCCAGTGTCCGCTCGGCCATCTAGCGCAGTGACTCCATGATCTCCTCGAGGGCCTCGGGACCCGGCCGAACCCGATCCAGCGGGAGCGAAGCGAGCGGTTCGTCGACCACGTTCAGGAGCGACAGGAAATCGTCGCGATCGGGCTCGATGTAGATGAGCCCGGTGGCAAATTCGCCGCGACGCGCCGTTTCGTGGAGGCGTCGCAGCGCGCCGATCTTGTCGGTGGCGTCGAAGTGCTCCTCGAGCTTGCGCAGGTACAGCTTCGACCCGTCGTGCATGGTGACCTCCTGCGTCGAGCCCGGCTCGTAGTCGACGGAGATGTCCTCGAAGAACGGCACGAAGCTCACTTCCTCGAGCGGGTCGTCGTGCTCCCGCACGTAGGCGTAGCTCTTGGTCGACCCTTCGTGGTCGTTGAACGTGACGCACGGCGAAATCACGTCGAGCATCACCGTGCCGCGATGCGCCAGCGCGGCCTTGAGCAGCGAGAGCAGCTGCTTCTTGTCGCCCGAGAACGACCGCGCCACGAACGTCGCGCCGAGCTCGATCGCGAGCGCGCATGTGTCGATGGGCGGCAGATCGTTGACCACGCCCGTCTTGAGCTTCGATCCCAGGTCGGCCGTCGGCGAGAACTGCCCCTTGGTGAGCCCGTAGCAGCCGTTGTCCTCGATGATGTAGATGATCGGCAGGTTCCGACGCATCAGGTGCACGAACTGCCCGATCCCGATCGCGCCCGTATCGCCGTCGCCGCTGATGCCGATCGCCACGAGCCGGCCGTTGGCCAGCATCGCGCCCGTCCCGACCGAGGGCATCCGGCCGTGCACGGCGTTGAACCCGTGCGCCCCGCCCAGAAAGTACGCCGGGCTCTTGCTCGAACAGCCGATCCCCGACAGCTTCACGACCTGCCGCGGGTCGACGCCCATCTCGAAGAAGGCATCGATGATGCGCTCGGAAATCGCGTTGTGGCCGCATCCGGCGCACAGCGTCGTCTTACTGCCCTTGTAGACTTGCGGTTCCAGCCCGATTCGATTCAGCTTCGTCGCCATGGTTCGCTATTCTCCGCCTGTCATGCCCGCGCCGCCGATGCGGACGGGCGCCTTCTTCGCCACCTCGTAACCTTCCTGCGCCAGGATGTCGTCGCTCACGCTGCGGGCGTCGATGGGCAGGCCGCTGAAATGCAGCACGCTGCGCAGCCTGGCGACCCGCTCCGGCGAAAGCTCCATCTTGAGCAGCTGCAGCAGCTGGGCGTCGCGGTTCTGTTCCACGACGTAGATCCGTTCGTGCGCATCCACGAACGTCACCAGATCGTCGGTGAACGGGTAGGCGCGCAGCCGGTAGTACGACGTCTTCACCTCGGTCTCCTCACGAAGCTGATCGCGGCTCTCGGTGATGGCCCAGTGCGACGTGCCGTAGCCGATGATGCCGATGGCCGCCCCCTTCACCGCGTCCACCTCCGGACGGGGCACCGCCGTGCGGGCCGTGTCGAACTTGCGCGACAGCCGCTCCATGTTGTCCACGTAGTCGTCGGGCCGCTCGCTGTACTGCGCCCTGGCATTGTGACCCGATCCGCGCGCGAAGTACGACGGCAGGCCGTCGCCCGGCACGGTGCGGTACGGAATGCCGTCGCCGTCGACGTCCAGGTACCGGCCCCACTGCGGCAGCGCCTTCAGCTTGTCCTCGGTGAGCAGCTTGCCGCGGTGAATCGGCGCCGTCGGATACTGGAATCCGTCGGACATCCAGTTGTTCATCCCGAGATCGAGATCCATCATCACGAAGACCGGCGTCTGGAAGCGTTCGGCGAGCTCGAAGGCATCCTGGGCCATCTGGTAGCACTCCTCCACCGAGGAGGGGATGATCAGAATGTGCTTGGTGTCGCCGTGGGAGAGAAAGGCCGTGGAGAGCAGGTCGCCCTGCGCGGTGCGCGTGGGAAGGCCCGTCGACGGCCCGACACGCTGCACGTCGAAGATGACGGCGGGCGTCTCGGCGTAGTACGCCAGTCCGGCGAATTCGGACATGAGCGAGATGCCGGGGCCCGCAGTGGCCGTCATGGCGCGCGCGCCGGCCCATCCCGCGCCGACCACCATCCCGAGCGAGGCGATTTCGTCCTCCGCCTGGACGATGGCGAACGTGGCTTTGCCGGTCGCCGGGTCGACCCGGTACTTCTTCATGTAGCCGATGAGGGATTCGCAGAGCGACGAGGACGGCGTAATCGGATACCAGGCGACGACGGTGACGCCAGCCATCATGCAGCCGATCGCCGCGGCCGAGTTGCCTTCGATCAGGATCTTGCCGGCCGTTGCGTTCATCCGCTCGATCCAGTACGGGTCCTGCTTCGTGAAATTCGCTTCGGCGTAGTCCCAGCCGGCCTTCAGGGCGCCGTTGTTCAGCGCGACGGCCTTCGGCTTCCTGCCGAGCTGCTTGGCGAGCGCCTGCTCCATCAGCGCGAGATCGATCCCGAGCATCTTGGCGAGGATCCCGTCGTAGATCATGTTGCGCACGAGCCGGCGGAGCTTCGCGTCGGGGCACACCGGCGCGACCAGCTTGTCGAACGGCACCGGGTAGTACACCAGATCGCTGCGCAGCGTATTGAGCTTGAGCGGCTCGTCGTAGACCACGGCAGCGCCCGCCTCGAGCGTGAGCACGTCTTCCTTGGCGGTCTCCGGGTTCATGGCCACCAGAAAATCCACTTCCTTCTTGCGGCCGATGTACCCGCGCTTGCTCGCCCGGATCGTGTACCACGTCGGCAGTCCGGCAATGTTCGACGGGAACATGTTCTTGCCCGACACGGGAACGCCCATCAGCAGAATCGAGCGCAGCAGCACCAGATTGGCCGTCTGACTGCCCGACCCGTTCACGGTGGCGACTTGAAGGCTGAAATCGTTGACGACGCGCTGGCGGTTGGCGGAGGCGTGCTGTTCCTGAACGGCGAGGTCGGTCGGTCCCATGTCCAAAATCCTTACAACCTGCACAGATAAAGAGGTTCCACGGCCACAACTAGATCCAATCGAGTATAGCACTTCGACTGGGGTCCCGAGGGGCTCAGGGGGCTACCGCGGCAGGAGCCGGTGCATGGCAGTGCCCATGTCGGCCGGGCTCTTCACGACGGTGACACCGGCGGCTTCGAGCGCCGCCATCTTTTCAACGGCCGTGCCCGAGCCGCCGGCAATGATGGCGCCGGCGTGCCCCATGCGCCGGCCGGGAGGCGCGGTCTGGCCGGCGATGAAGCCGACGACCGGCTTCCTGAAATGCTGCTCGCGAATCCACGCCGCGGCGTCCTGTTCGGCATTCCCGCCGATTTCGCCGATCAGAATGACGGCGTCGGTGTCCGGATCGTCCGCGAACAGCTGCAGCGCGTCGATGTGCGACGTGCCGATGAAGGGATCGCCGCCGATTCCGATGCAGGTGGTCTGGCCCATCCCGAGGCGCGTGAGCTGATGAATCGCCTCGTAGGTGAGCGTGCCGCTCTTCGACACGATGCCGACATGCCCCTCCCGGCAGATGTTCGCCGGAATGATGCCGGCCTTGCCCTGCCCCGGCGAGATGACGCCGGGACAATTCGGTCCCACGAGCCGGGTGGCGGGCCGCGTCCGGAGGAAGGTCATCGCCCGCATCATGTCGAGCACGGGAATGCCTTCGGTGATGCACACCACGAGCGCCACGCCCGCGTCGGCGGCTTCCATGATCGCGTCGGCGGCAAACGGCGGCGGGACGAAGATGACCGACGCGTTCGCCCCGGTAGCGTCCACGGCATCGGCCACCGTGTCGAAAATCGGCCATCCTTCGTGCGTCGTGCCCCCCTTGCCGGGCGTGACGCCGCCGACGACGGTCGTGTGATACGCGGCCGCCTGCTTCGCGTGAAACGTGCCTTCGCGCCCGGTCAGGCCCTGCACCAGGAGCCGCGTGTTCTTGTCGATGAGCACAGACATGATGGTGGCTGATCTATCTCCCTGACTCAGGCCCTCAGGAGCGGGTCGCGGCCAGCTTGACCACACGCTCCGCCGCTTCGTCCATCGAATCAGCGGTCGCGAAGTTCATCCCGCTGTCCTCGAGGAGGCGCTTGCCCTCCGTGACGTTCGTGCCTTCCATGCGAATCACGATCGGCACGGGGACGCCCAGCTCCTTGACGGCCGCGATCACGCCCTGGGCGAGGACGTCGCATCGCAGGATGCCGCCGAAGATGTTGATGAGCACCGCCTTCACGTTCTTGTCCGACATCAGGATTTTGAACGCGTTCCGGATCTGCTCGGCGTTGGCGCCGCCGCCCACGTCGAGAAAGTTCGCCGGCTCGCCGCCCGACAGCTTGATGATGTCCATCGTCGCCATGGCCAGGCCGGCGCCGTTGACCATGCAGCCGATGTTGCCGTCGAGGTGAATGTAGTTGAGCGCGAACTTCGATGCCTCGATTTCGAGCGGATCTTCCTCTTCGAGGTCGCGAAGCTCGCGCAGATCGAGGTGGCGATACAACGCGTTGTCGTCGAAGTTCATTTTCGCGTCGAGGGCCAGCAGGTCGCCGCCCTTCGTCACGACCAGCGGATTGATCTCGACGAGCGAGGCGTCGGTGGCGATGAAGGCGTCGTAGAGCGCCGAGGTGAGCTTGACGAACTTGCTCACTTCCGGACCGTTCAGGCCGATCGCGAACCCGAGCCGGCGGGCCTCGAACGGCACGAGACCGACGCCGGGCTCGATGTGGACGCGAACGATCCGCTCGGGCGTCGACGCCGCCACGTCTTCGATGTCCATGCCGCCGGCGGCGCTGGCCATCATGACGGGCTTGCCGGCCGCCCGATCGAGGAGCAGGCTCAGATAGAGTTCGCGATCCATTTCCAGGCCTTCTTCGACCAGCACGCGCGAGACCACGCGGCCCTCCGGCCCGGTCTGGTGCGTGACGAGCGTCATGCCGATCATGTGTCCGGCCAGCGCCTCGGCCTCGGCCGGCGACTTGGCGACTTTCACGCCGCCGCCCTTGCCGCGGCCGCCGGCATGGATCTGCGCTTTGACGACCGACAAGCTGGTGCCGAGGCGGCGCGCCACTTCGCCGGCCTCACCCGCCGTGAACGCGACCTCTCCACGCGGAACCGGCACGCCGTAGCGTCCGAGGATGGCTTTGGCCTGATGCTCGTGAATCTTCATGAGGGCGCACGATGGTACTGGGTCAGCCGGAAGACCGTCAACTCACGCGTCCGCCACTCTGAGGTACACTGTACGGTCGATGGACCGACGACGACCGCCGTTTGATTCCTCGATCGCCACGAAGCTTCTCATCGGCGTCACCGGGCTGGCCCTGGTGCTCTACCTCTTCATCCACATCGCCGGCAATCTGATCGTCTTTCTGGGACCGGCGGCGTTCAACACGTACGCGTTCACGCTCGAAAGCAACGTGCTGCTCCCGCTCATCGAGCTGGCGCTGCTGGCCGTCTTCGTCGTCCACATCTACAAAGCCGTCCGGATGGTCCTCGCCAACCGGCGGGCGCGTCCGGTCCGCTATGCCGTGAAGAAACGCGCCGGATCGCCGAGCCGCAAGACGTTCGCCTCGTCGACCATGATCGTCTCGGGGTTGTGGCTGCTCGTGTTCCTCCTCATCCACGTCCGGGCGTTTCACGAGGGCTGGGGCCGGGAATACGAGTGGGCGGGGGGCGGACGCGATCTCTATCGGCAGGAGATGGAGACGTTCACCAGTCCTCTCACCGTCACGTTCTACGTGTTGTCGATGATCGTCGTGGGATCGCACCTCTGGCACGGCATCACGAGCAGCCTCCAGTCGCTCGGCGTCGACCTGGCGCGCCGGGCGCCGCGCGCGCTCGTGGTCGGCAAGGCGCTGGCCGCGCTCATTGCCGCCACGTTCGCGTTCATCGTGCTCTGGGCGCACGTCACGGGAGGGGGCCTGTGAGCGACATCCGGCTCGACGCCAGGGTGCCCGCCGGCCCGATCGCCGACAAGTGGGACCGGCACCAGTTCGACATGAAGCTGGTGAACCCGGCCAACAAGCGGAAATACACCGTGATCGTGGTGGGCACGGGTCTGGCCGGCGCCTCGGCGGCGGCCTCGCTCGGCGAGCTCGGCTACAACGTGCTGAGCTTCTGCATCCAGGACAGCCCCCGCCGCGCGCACAGCATCGCCGCGCAGGGCGGCATCAACGCCGCCAAGAACTACCAGAACGACGGCGACAGCGTGTACCGCCTCTTCTACGACACGATCAAGGGCGGCGACTACCGCTCGCGCGAAGCGAACGTCTATCGCCTCGCGCAGCTGAGCGTGAACATCATCGATCAGTGCGTGGCCCAGGGCGTGCCGTTCGCGCGCGAATACGGCGGCCTGCTCGACAACCGCTCGTTCGGCGGCGCACAGGTCTCGCGCACCTTCTACGCGCGCGGCCAGACGGGCCAGCAGCTGCTGCTCGGCGCCTACCAGTCGCTGATGCGGCAGGTGGACGCGAAGACGGTGCGCCTCTTCCCCCGCCGCGAGATGCTCGAGCTGGTGGTGGTGGACGGCAAGGCGCGGGGCATCGTGTGCCGCAACCTCAAGACGGGAGAGATCGAGCGCTACGCGGGACATGCCGTGATTCTCGCCACCGGCGGATACGGCACGGCGTACTATCTGTCGACCAACGCGGTGAACTCGAACGTCACCGCCGCCTGGCGGGCGCACAAGCGCGGCGCGCTATTCGCGAATCCCTGCTTCACGCAGATCCACCCCACCTGCATTCCCGTCAGCGGCAGCCACCAGTCCAAGCTCACGCTGATGAGCGAGAGTCTCCGGAACGACGGTCGGGTCTGGGTGCCGAAGCAGTCCGGCGACCGGCGACCGGCCTCGCAGATTCCCGAGAGCGATCGCGACTACTACCTCGAGCGGAAGTATCCGAGCTTTGGCAACCTGGTGCCGCGTGACGTGGCGTCGCGCAACGCGAAGCAGGTCTGCGACGAGGGCCGCGGCGTCGGGGACACGGGCCTGGCCGTGTATCTCGACTTCGCCGACGCCATCAAGCGCCTGGGGGTCGACACCATCCGCGAGAAGTACGGCAATCTCTTCCACATGTACCGCAAAATCACGGACGAAGACGCGTACACCGTGCCGATGCGCATCTTCCCCGCGATTCACTACACGATGGGCGGGCTGTGGGTGGACTACAACCTGATGAGCAACCTGCCGGGCCTGCACGTGCTCGGCGAGGCGAATTTCTCGGACCATGGCGCGAACCGCCTGGGAGCGAGCGCGCTCATGCAGGGGCTCGCCGACGGCTACTTCATCATTCCGTACACCATCGGCGACTACCTCGCCGGCACGCCGCTGCCGCCGGTTCCAACGGACCACGACGCCTTCGCCGAAGCGGCCGCAAGCGCCAACGACCGGCTGGCCCGGCTGCTCGCCGTGAAGGGCCATCGCAGCGTCCGCGAGCTGCACCGCGAACTGGGACGCATCCTGTGGGACGATGTGGGCATGACGCGGTCGGAGGCGAGCCTGCGGCGTGCGCTCGAAGCCATTCCACGGCTGCGCGAGGAGTTCTGGCAGACCGTGTCGGTGCCGGGCCGCCCCGACCTTCTCAATCCCAGCCTGGAATATGCCGGGCGGGTTGCCGACTACCTCGAATTCGCGGAGCTGCTGGCCATCGACGCGGTCCACCGGCGCGAGTCGTGCGGCGGCCACTTCCGCGAGGAGAGCCAGACCCCCGAAGGGGAAGCGCTCCGCGACGACGAGCATTTTTCGTATGTCGCGGCGTGGGAGTTCACCGGCGTCGGCAAGGAGCCGGTGTTGCACAAGGAACCGCTGGACTTCGAGGAAGTGCATCTGACGCAGCGCAGCTACAAATGAGATCGCGGCGGGGCGAGGGTGAGGGATTGGGAGTTGGGGATTCGGGATGAAACTTCATCTTAAGGTTTGGCGGCAGGCCGGTCCGACCGCCCCCGGACAGCTGCTGGACTATCCGATCGACGGCATCTCGCCGGACATGTCGTTCCTCGAAATGCTCGACGTGGTGAACGAAGGCCTGGCGCGCTCGGGGCAGGACGTCGTCGCCTTCGACTCGGATTGCCGCGAGGGCATCTGCGGCATGTGCAGCCTGGTCGTCAACGGCGTGCCCCACGGACCGGATCGCGGCACGACCGTGTGCCAGCTCCACATGCGGCGCTTCCGGGACGGCGACACGATCACGATCGAGCCGTGGCGGGCGAAGGCGTTCCCGGTCGTCAAGGATCTCATCGTCGATCGGAGCGCCTTCGACCGGATCATCGCCGCCGGCGGCTACGTCTCGATCAACTGCGGGGGCGCGCCCGATGGCAACGCGATGCCCATCCCCAAGCCGGTGGCCGACGCGGCCATGGACGCCGCCGCGTGCATCGGCTGCGGGGCGTGCGTGGCGGCCTGCAAGAATGCGTCGGCGCATCTGTTCGTCGGGGCGAAAGTCTCGCACCTCGCGCTGCTGCCCCAGGGCGGGGCGGAACGGCAGCGGCGCGTCGTCGCCATGGTCGCCCAGGCCGACGCGGAGGGCTTCGGCAGCTGCTCGAACGAAGGCGAGTGCGAGGCGGTGTGCCCGAAGGAGATTCCGATCGCGAACATCGCGCGCATGACGCGCGAGTACCTCCGCGCCGCCTTCACCAGGTAGCGCGGAGCGGCGCCCCCGCGCCTGGGCTCCGACTTCCCTTGACATTCTAGGCCGGCGATTCTATGCTCGCCATAGACGTTCTATGGGACGATCCGATCGCCTCGAACTGCTCCAGGGAACGCTCGACCTCCTCATCCTTCGCACGCTCGTGCTCGGGCCGGCGCACGGGCATGCCATCGCCAAGGCGATCCAGCGATCGTCCGACGACCTGCTGCAGGTCGAGGAAGGATCCCTCTATCCCGCCCTTCACCGCCTGCTCAGGCGCGGCTGGGTCGCCGCGCAACCGGGACCGTCGGAGAACAACCGCCGCGCCAACTTCTATCGGCTCACGCCGAAGGGGCGGAAACAGCTGACGGTGGAACGAAGCCGGTGGGAGACGCTGGCGCGAGCCATGGCGCTGGTCCTTCGTCCGACGCGCGAGCGAGAGCCGTGACCGACGGCGACGGGCCCTCCAGAGCCTCGACGCCGACATCCGCGCGCACCTCGCGGAGGATACACAGGATCTCATCGACCGTGGAGCATGCACCGCCCCCTGCAGCGTGAGTTGCCGAGCCCCCCGCAGCGTCAGTTCCCAGCCCCCTGCAGCGTCAGTTCCCAGAACCCTCTTAAGATTTCGGTTCGATCTCGACGACTTCGAGCGGCGCCTGGCCGGCCGACAACGGGTTCGACGTGCCGGCGGGATGCCAGTCCACGGTGCCCGCGCCCAGCCCGCCCGACACCGTCACCGCAATCCAGCCCGCGTGGTGCGTGTGACGCGTCTGCTGGTCGCCTGCGGCGAGCCTCAACCGGTAGATGCGCACGTGATCGTTTTCCAGTTCAAGCACGTGCCCGGGAGCGTCGGGCACCGCGGCCGCGTGGGGCCGATCGGACCCGAGCAGGTCCACTTCGATGAAGCGCGCGTCGCCGGGTCCCGGGTTGGTGACCGTATGGGAGTAGCCGCCCTGATTGAAGACCGCGCGCCCGATACGCATCAGCGCCTGGGCGTCGTCGCGGCCGAGCGCCAGCGTGACGATGACGTTGTCGGCCAGGTGTGAATGATTCAGCGTCACATAGCCGGCGGGGAACGTGGCGTCGAGCACACGCACGTAGGCGTTCGAGAACACCAGATGGTGATGGGGCTCCTCCTGCGCCGGCACCGCCGATGGATCGAGCCGCTGCTGGGCCGACAGCGCCGACACGCCGATGAGGCACGCGGCCGCCAGGAGCCATTTCATGGGTTCTAGCCTACCTTGATCACGCCCACCAGTTCCTTCACGGCCGCCGCGCTCTTCTTGAAGGCGGCGTCCTCTTCGGGGGTGAGCGTGATCTCGACCACCTCTTCGAGGCCGCGCGCGCCGAGCTTGGCCGGCACGCCGACGAAGAGGCCGTTCACGCCGTACTCCCCTGTCAGGTAAACCGAGCACGGCAGGATCTTGTGCTTGTCGAGCAGGATCGCCTCCACCATCTCGGCCGCAGACGCCCCCGGCGCGAACCAGGCGCTCGTGCCGACGAGCTGCGTGATCTCGGCGCCGCCCCCGGCGGTCCGCTTGACGATCCGGTCGATGGTCGCCTGATCCATCAGCTCGGTGATGGGAATGCCGGCCACGGTCGAAAACCGCGGGAGCGGCACCATCGTATCGCCGTGCCCGCCGAGCACGAAGGCGTGGACGTTCTCCACCGAGACGTTCAGTTCCTTGGCGATGAATGCGCGCATCCGCGACGAATCGAGCACACCGGCCATGCCGATGACCCGCTCGCGCGGAAAGCCACTGAGCTTGAAGATCGCCTGCGCCATCGCGTCGAGCGGGTTCGCCACCGGCACGATGATGCAGTTCGGCGAGTACTTGACGATCTGTTCCGTGACGGCCTGCATGATCTTGAAGTTGACGTTGAGCAGATCGTCGCGGCTCATCCCGGGCTTTCTCGGCACGCCCGAGGTCACCACCACGACGTCGGAGCCGGCGCTTGCCGCATAGTCGCTCGTCCCGAGCACCCGGGCATCCGAGCCGTAGACCGGACAGGCCTCGAGCATGTCGAGCGCGATGCCGGCGGCCTTCTGCTCCGCGATGTCGACGATGACCACGTCGGCGAGCTGCTTGTCGGCGACGGTGCGCGCGACCGTCGCACCGACATTGCCCGCGCCCCCGACCACTGTGACCTTGCGATTCATGTCTGCTCCCTACATGTTCTTGATGATGGCGTCGGCGAACTCCGACGTCTTGAGCTCGGTGGCTCCGCGCATCTGCCGGGCCAGATCGTAGGTGACCTTCTTCTGGCTGATCGTGGCCTCGAGGCCTCGTTCGATCAGGGCGGCCGCCTCGTCCCACCCGAGATGGTTCAGCATCATCACGCCCGACAGGATCACCGAGCTCGGGTTGATCACGTCCTTGCCGGCGTACTTCGGCGCCGTCCCGTGAGTCGCCTCGAAGAACGCGATCTCGTCGCCGACGTTCGCCCCCGGCGCCATGCCGAGCCCGCCGACCTGCGCCGCACACGCATCCGAGAGATAGTCGCCGTTCAGATTCGGCGTGGCGAAGACGTCGTAGTCGGCCGTCCGGGTGAGCACCTGCTGGAACACGCTGTCGGCAATCCGATCGTTGATGAGAAGCTTGCCGTCGCGCGGCGCGCCCTGCGTGACTTCGTCCTCGGTCACGATCCGGTCGCGGAACTCGGCCTTCGCCAGCTCGTAGCCCCAGTCGCGAAACGCGCCTTCGGTGAATTTCATGATGTTGCCCTTGTGCACGATGGTGACGACCTTGCGGCCGTGATCCAGGGCGTATTTCACGGCCATCCGTACCAGACGCTTCGTGCCCGTCTCGGAAATCGGCTTGATCCCGATGCCCGAATCGGGGGCGATGCGCTTCCCCATCTCGCGCGACAGAAATTCAATCACCCGCTCGGCCTGCGGGGTGCCGCGCGCCCATTCGATCCCCGCGTACACATCTTCCGTGTTCTCCCGGAAGATCACGACGTTCATCCGCTCCGGATGCGTCACCGGCGCCGGCGTGCCCTCGAAGTACCGGACCGGCCGGATGCACGCATACAAATCGAGCACCTGCCGCAGCGTGACGTTCAAGCTCCGGATGCCCCCGCCGACCGGCGTGGTCAGCGGCCCCTTGATGGCCACCTTGTACGCCTTCACGGCTTCGAGCGTGTCGCCCGGCAGCCACTCGCCCGTCAGCCGCTTGGCCTTCTCGCCCGCCAGCACCTCGAACCAGTGCAACCGGCGCTTGCCCCGGAACGCCTTCTCCACCGCGGCGTCGAATACGCGCACGCTGGCGCGCCAGATGTCCGGACCGGTGCCGTCGCCTTCGATGAACGGCAGGATCGGGTCGTCGGGCACGACGAGCTGTCCAGTGCGTCGCGTGATGGCCGTGCCGCTCGTCGGCGGTTGCAGCGAATGAAAATTAGGCATGATGTTTTAGGTCAGGTCCCCCGGACGAAACGAACGATTCTCCACAGGAACTGTGGAAAACTCTGTGGAAAAGGCGCCGCGTTTGCACGGTTGTGACGCTGCTATCGGAATGTTTTAGCGAATTGCACCACAGCAGGGCGAGCACACAGGCGGCCGCTCCGCTTCGACAAAACTCCCGGATTATACTGTAGCCAAGGAGCCCGACATCATGCGCCATCGAACGCTCGCCGTCTGGACGCTCGTCGCCGCGTGCGGCTTCTCCTTTTCACTGACGGCGCAAACACCCGGCTCAACCCGTCGCGCCCAGGCCGCACAGATGAAGAACCCGGTACCCGCCGACGACGACTCGCTCAATCTCGGCTACCGGATCTACCTGGGAGAGTGCGCCGCGTGCCACGGCGAATTCGCCGACGGCGACAGCAAGATGTCGTATTCGCTCGACCCGGTGCCGCCAAGCCTTGTGGACGACGAGTGGAAGTACGGTTCGACGGACGGCGAGGTGTTCGTCGTCATTCGCGACGGCGTCAAGAACACGGCCATGAAGCCGTACGCCGACATTCTTTCCGAGCCCCAGATCTGGAGCCTGGTGAACTATCTTCGGAGCCTCCGGCCCGACAGCTCTCAACACTGACCGACCGCCCCATGAAAATAGTCGTCGCAGACGATCTTCCCGCATCAGCCGTCGCCCTTCTTCAGAACGAGACCGGATGGACCGTGGACGCCAGAAGCGGCCGCCCGCCTGCCGAATTGTCGGCAGCCCTGGCGGACGCCGACGGGCTGCTCGTCCGCAGCGCGACGAAGGTGACCGCCGATCTGATGGCCTCGGCGCCGAAGCTGCGCATCGTCGCGCGTGCCGGCACGGGCGTCGACAACGTCGACGTGCCGGCGGCGAGCGCTCGGGGCATTCTTGTGGTGAATGCCCCAGGCGCCAACAGCATCAGCGTCGCCGAACACGCGTGCGCGCTGATGCTGGCGCTGGCCAGGTCGGTGCCCGCCGCGGATCGGGCCATGAAAGACGGCAAGTGGGAAAAGAAGCGGTTCCTCGGCACCGAGCTTCGGGGCAAGACGCTCGGCATCCTCGGCCTGGGCCGGATCGGGCAGGAGGTGGCGCGGCGCGCCCGCCCGTTCGGGATGCGGCTGGTCGCGCACGACCCGTTCATTTCCTCGGAGGCGGCCGCCTCGATCGACGTTGATCTGCTCACGCTCGACGAGGTGTGCGCGACGGCGGACTATGTCACGCTGCACATGCCGTCGACGCCGCAAACCCGTCATCTGTTCAACGATGCGCGGTTCAGACGGTGCAAGCCGGGCATCCGGCTCATCAACACCGCGCGGGGCGATCTGATCGATGAGGAGGCGCTTCGACGCGCCATCGAAGGCGGGATTGTCGGCGGAGCCGGCCTGGACGTCTTCGGCGTCGAGCCGCCCAGGGACTGGACGCTCGCCAAGCTGCCACAGGTGGTGGCCACCCCGCACATCGCCGCCTCGACCGAGGAGGCCCAGGAACTGGTCGGCCTCGAGACGGCGGCCACGGTGCGCGACTTCCTGCGCGACGGGATCGTGCGGAACGCGGTCAACTTTCCGTCGATCTCGCCCGACGAGCTGCAGCGCCTGCAACCGTGGATCCGGCTGGCCGATTCCCTCGGCTCAATCGTCGCGCAGATGGGCGCGGCGAGAATCGGGGCGCTCGGCCTGCGCTACTACGGGGCCCTCGCGGAGAGCCGCGGCATGCCGGTACTGGCCAGCAGCGCCGCCGCCGGAATGCTTCGGCCGATTCTCTCCACCGGCGTCTCGATCGTCAATGCACGGGCCGCGGCCGACGAGCGCCACATCGACCTGGTCGAATCGCGCAGCTCGCGGGCCCGTCACTTCAAGAACCTCCTGTCGGTGAAGATCGCGCCGACGGCCGACGCCATCGATCCCTCAACGGATCGCTGGGTCGAAGGGACCGTGTTCGAGCCAAGCAGCCCCCGTCTCACCTCCGTGCGAGGCGTGAGTGTCGAGGCGCCGCTCTCGGGCACGCTCCTCATCATCACCAATGATGATCAGCCGGGCGTCATTGGCGAGGTCGGGACGATTCTCGGGCGCCGAGGCGTGAACATTGCCAGCTTTGCGCTGGGCCGCGGCGTTCACGGCGCGGTCGGTGTGGTGAACGTCGACGAGGAAGCCAGCGCGCCCGGAGCGCTCGAGTCGGCCGTCGAGTCGATCCGGCAGGTGGCCGCCGTCCGCGAAGCCTGGGTCGTCAGGCTGCCGGAGAGCTAGACCAGGACCTGGAGCGCGCCCGGGTGAATCCGGGCCCTCAACCGCGTTCCGCCCTGCACCGGCTCGCCGTCCACGTGGAACGGGAGCGGCCGGTCGCCTTCCACCGTCACCTCGCTCGCCCGCCGCGACGACCAGAGGGGGCTGCGGGCGATACGTCCCGCCAGGAGCCACCTCATCTGCCCGAGCGTATGGAGCCGGCTCCGCTCTTCAACCACGACCACGTCCAGGCTCCCATCGTCGACGCGGGCGCCCGGCGCGATGCGCACGTGGTTGCCGAACTCGGTGCCGTTGGCGAGCGCCACGAGCAGCGCCCGGACCCGGCGCGCCTCGCCGTCGGCGATGACGGTGTAGCACTCCGAGGTGAATTCGAAAAGGGATCGCGCGGTCAGCCAGGTGTACACGGCGAGGCCGCGCCGCTGGTTCGAAGACGCCGCGAATCGAGCGGCCACGGCGGCGTCGAAGCCGATGCCAGCCAGATTGACGAAGTAGCGGCGCTCGATTTCGCCGACGTCGATGGCGCGCGGCGCGCCCGTGAGCGCGCGCACGAGCGCGCGCGACGGATTGGCCGGCACACCGAGTTCCCAAGCCAGGCCGTTTCCCGATCCCGCCGGCACGATGCCCATGGGTATGTCGCCGAACGCGAGCGCCGACGCCACCTCGTTGACCGTCCCGTCGCCGCCCCACACGACGATCCGAGCGGCCCCGCGCCCCACGGCGGCCAGCGCGAGCTCGCGGGCGTGGCCCGCGCGCTCGGTCACGAAGATTTCGGCGGCGTCGCTGCGCGAGTCGACGATCGCCAGCGCCCGCTCGGCGCGCCGCCGTCCGGCGCCGGGACGCGCGCCGCCGGCGATGGGGTTGATGATGATGGCCGTCGACATCCGGGAGGGCCGAAGGCCCCGCGTCAAGGCAGCACGAGGCGCAGGGTGTCGCCGGTGTCGACGTCACGGAGCTCGGCCGCGTCTGCAGAGAGCCGAACGACACGGTACCGCGCCGTGACGGCGTCGCCTTCTCTGGCCAGGTAGACGCGGCCGGCCGATGCGATGATCGCCGTCCGCACGATCGCCGCGTCGACGGCGTCTTCGGCCATGCCTTCGAGGGTCAGGACAGGCGCCCGGGGCGCAATCGCCGGCCGGGTTGTGGCCGCCGGTCCGGCCGCGCCCGCGACGGACGGAGGCTCAGCCGATCGCGACGGGAACGCGAACACGTTGCGCGCATATTCGGGCTCGACGGCGGGTCGGAGATGCTCGTGGAGCCGCGCGATTTCCCGGGCGAGCTCTCCGCTGTCCCGGTCGAGGGCTCGCGGCGACGTGGGCGACGCGCGCATCGAGCGTGGGGCCGGCGTGGCTGCCCACGACAGCCAGGTGATCAGGGCCCCGCCGGCCACGCCGATCGCGACCGTTCGCGTCAGATTCATTGCCGAGTGGCGCGATCGTAGCACGCTCGTTTGGCGGCTGTGTTACTATTCGTCGTGCACCCTGCATCGACTGGCACTGCGGTCGATTTTCTGTCTTCCCTTCGCATCACCGTCCTCATCCCGGCCCGATACGCATCGACGCGATTTCCCGGCAAGGTGCTCGCCGATCTCGACGGCCGGCCGATGATCGAGCACGTCTACCGGCGTGCCGCGGCATGTCCGCTCGTGACCGACGTCATCGTCGCCGCCGACGACGAGCGCATCGGCGCCGCCGTGCGCGCATTCGGGGGAGCCGTCCGTCTCACGCGCGCCGATCATCCCAGCGGCACCGATCGGCTCGCCGAAGTCGCGGCGACGCTCGACTCCGACATCGTGGTCAACGTGCAGGGCGACGAGCCGCTCATCGAGCCGGGGGCGATCGCCGACGCGCTCGGTCCGTTCGCGGATCCCGCCGTGCAGGTGACGACCCTCTGCCATCGGCTCGACGCGGCCGATGTCTCGAACCCGAACATCGTGAAAGTCGTCCTCGAC
Organism: uncultured Acidobacteriota bacterium; assembly: GCA_963837345.1. Lineage (GTDB taxonomy): Bacteria > Acidobacteriota > Vicinamibacteria > Vicinamibacterales > CAVVIG01 > CAWIMX01. Next base: position 3,586,325 of record CAWIMX010000001.1, on the reverse strand, counting down.
CGCGCCGGCTTCGCGCTGTACTTCTCGCGGGCGCCGATTCCGCACGTCCGAGACCAGGGGAGCGGCTGGCCGCCGCTCTTTCGGCACATCGGAGTGTACGCCTACCGGCGGCAGGCGCTGCTCGTTCTGGCGTCGCTGCCGCCGACGCCTCTCGAACGCGCGGAGTCGCTCGAGCAATTGCGCGCGCTCGAGCACGGCATTCGCATCCGGGCGGTCGAAACCGCCTACGACTCGATCGGCGTCGACACCCCGGACGATCTCGAACAGGTCCGCCGCCTGCTGGCGGCGCCAACGGCCGGATGACGTCTCCGCTCTGTGCTCCCGACGCAACTGCGAGGTGGACTCCATGACCGAACCGAATCGACGGGCAACCAAATACATCTTTGTCACCGGTGGCGTCGTCTCGTCGCTCGGCAAGGGACTCGCCGCCGCCTCCATCGGCTGCCTGCTCGAAGGTCACGGCTACACGGTCACCCTCCAGAAATTCGACCCCTACATCAACGTCGATCCCGGGACGATGAGTCCCTTCCAGCACGGCGAGGTCTACGTCACCGACGATGGCGCCGAGACGGACCTGGATCTGGGCCACTACGAGCGCTTCACGAACACCACGACCACGAGGAACTCGAACTGGACCACCGGGAAGATCTACCAGAGCGTCATCCAGAAGGAGCGGCACGGCGACTATCTCGGCCGCACGGTGCAGGTGATTCCCCACATCACCAATGAGATCAAAGACGCGATCCGCGCCGTCGCCTCGGGGGTCGACATCGTCCTCGTCGAGATCGGCGGCACGGTGGGCGACATCGAGAGCCTGCCCTTTCTCGAGGCCATCCGCCAGTTCCGGCAGGACGTCGGCCGGGACAACACGCTGTACATTCACCTCACGCTGGTGCCGTTCATCGGCGCGGCCGGCGAGCTCAAGACGAAACCGACGCAGCACAGTGTGCGCGATCTGCGCTCGATCGGCATTCAGCCCGACATTCTCCTCTGCCGCACTGATCGGTATCTCGAGCCCGAGCTGAAGCGCAAGATCGCCCTGTTCTGCGACGTCGACGAAGAGGCGGTCATCACGGCCAAGGACGTCTCGACGATCTATGAGGTGCCCCTGGTGCTCGCCGCCGAAGGGCTCGACGCGATCGTGCTCAAGCGGCTCCATCTCCCGAAAACCGAGCGTCGCGTGCAGGCCTGGGAGGAGCTCGTCAACCGGATCAAGAACCCCACCGACGAGCTGACGATTCACGTCGTCGGAAAATACGTCGGCTACGAGGATTCCTACAAGAGCCTGAACGAGGCGCTCTATCACGGCGGGTTCCAGCATCGCCTGAAGGTGAACATCAAGTGGATCGAAGCCGAGGCGCTCGAAGCGCCCGACGGTTCCGCGCTGCTCGACGATGCGAACGGCATTCTGGTGCCTGGCGGCTTCGGAACCCGCGGCACGCGAGGCATGATGAAGGCCGCCGAGATTGCGCGCGAGCGCGGCATCCCCTATTTCGGCATCTGCTACGGATTCCAATGGGCCGCCGTCGAGTACGCGCGGCACGTCGCGGGCCTCGCCGACGCCGATTCCACGGAGTGCAACCCCGACGCGTCGGCCAAGGTGATCTACAAGCTTCGCGACCTGCTCGGCGTCGACGAGCTCGGGGGCACGATGCGCCTCGGCGCCTATGCCTGCGAGCTCGCGCCGGGGTCGCTGGCCCACCGGCTGTACGGCGTCAGCCTGATCCATGAGCGCCACCGCCATCGTTACGAGTTCAACTGCCTGTACGAAAAGACGCTCACGGACCACGGGCTGCGGATCTCCGGCCGATCGCCCGACGGCAAGTTCGTGGAGATCGCCGAGCTGCCCGCGCATCCGTGGTATCTCGCCGTCCAGTTCCACCCCGAGTTCAAGTCCAAGCCGACGCGCCCGCATCCGCTGTTTGCCGGTTTCGTGGAGGCCAGCTACCGGCACCGGATGGGGCTGGCCGCGGCCGAACCCGATTTGCGGCAGACGCGGTCGGCCTGAACCGCCCGGCACCGACCGATATAATGGCTCCGTGCGTTCGGTAGAGATTGGCGGCGTCGTGCTCGGCGGCGGGCCGCTGGTGCTCGTCGCCGGCCCGTGCGTGATCGAGAGCGAGGCGCACGCGACCGCCGTCGCGTCGCGTCTGGTCGACGTGACGCGCCGCCTCCGGCTGCCCTTCATCTTCAAGGCGTCGTTCGACAAGGCGAACCGCACGTCGGCCCGCTCCTTTCGCGGGCCGGGGCTCGACGAGGGCCTTCGGACGCTCGCGGCGATCAAGCGCCGCTTCGGCGTGCCGGTGCTGACCGACATTCACGACGTGTCGCAGGCCGCTCCGGCTGCCGAGGTGGTCGACGTCCTCCAGATCCCGGCCTTTCTCGCGCGCCAGACCGACCTCATCGACGCGGCCGCGCGCACGGGCCGCGCGGTCAACATCAAGAAGGGGCAATTCATGGCGCCCGACGACATGCGCCACGCCGTCGACAAGGTGACCGGCGCGGGCAACACGCGGGTGTTCATCACCGAGCGCGGTTCGAGCTTCGGCTACCACAACCTGGTCGTGGACATGCGCGCGTTTCCGATCATGCGAGGGCTCGGTGTGCCTGTGGTGTTCGACGTCACGCACAGCCTGCAGCTGCCCGGCGCGGGCGACGGGGTGACCGCCGGACAGGCCGAGTTCATCGAGCCGTTGGCCGCGGCCGGGGTCGGTGCCGGCGTCGACGGCGTGTTCCTCGAAGTCCACGACAACCCGGCCGTCGCCCGGAGCGACGCGCAGAACGCCTTGCAGATGGATCGGCTCGAGCCGCTGCTGCGGCGGCTTCAGGCCATCGACGCGATCGCGAAGGGGGCCGAAACCCCCATCCATGGCTGATCTGACGCTCGCCCGCCGCGTGCTCGAAACCGAAGCCGCCGCCATTGTTGCGCTCGTGGACCGGCTCGACGCACGGTTCGAGCGGGCCGTCGCGCTTCTCCGGGAGTGCCGCGGCCGCGTGATCCTGACCGGCATGGGCAAGTCCGGCATCATCTGCCGCAAGATGGCCGCGACCCTGACGAGCACCGGCACGGCCGCGTTCTTTCTGCACCCCGCGGAGGCGATTCACGGCGACCTGGGGGTCATTCAGGCCGACGATTGCGTCGTCGCGTTGTCGTACAGCGGGGAAACGGAAGAACTGCTGCGGCTGCTCGAAACGATTCGGCGCCTCGGCGCGAAGCTGATCGCGGTGACCGGCGCGCCGGCGTCGACGCTGGCCCAGGCCGCCGACGTGGCGCTCGACTGCAGCGTGGCGGAGGAAGCCTGCCCGATGAACCTGGTGCCGACCGCGAGCACGACGGCCGCGCTGGCGATGGGCGATGCCCTGGCCATGACGCTGCTCGTCGAGAAGGGCTTTCGGGAGGAACAGTTCGCGAGCCTGCACCCGGGCGGCCGGCTCGGCAAACGTCTGATGCGCGTCGAGGCGCTGATGCACGCCGGCAAGCAGTGCCCGCTCGTGGACCTCGAGACCTCGATGGGCGAAGTCATCTACGAGATGTCCAGCAAGAAGCTGGGCATGACCTGTGTCGTGGACGGCGCCGCTCGGCTCCTGGGCATCATCACCGACGGCGACTTGCGGCGCCACATGGCGGCCGGCGATGGCATCCTCGGCCGGCGGGCGGGCGACGTGATGACGCCGAACCCCGTGACGCTGCCGCCCGCCACGCTCGCGGCCGAAGCGCTCAACGTGATGGAGCAGCGCAAGATCACGTCCATTGTGGTCGTCGATCCGGAGTCGAAACGGGTGGCCGGCGTCGTGCATCTGCACGATCTCTGGGGCACGGAGCTGATCTGATCGGATCTTCATGACGATGACCCACGACAGCCTGCGCGCCTCCGCCGCCCAGGTCCGCTTGCTCCTGTTCGATGTCGACGGCGTGCTGACCGACGGCACGGTCGTATTCCATGCCGACGGCACCGAGAGCAAGCGCTTCAACATCCGCGACGGCATCGCCATGGTCTGGACGCAGCGGGCCGGTCTGATTGTCGGCCTGCTCTCGGCCCGCTTCTCGCCGACGACAACGCACCGGGCGGCGCAGCTCGGCATCACGCTGGTCCACCAGGGCGTGACGGACAAACTCGATGCCTACACCGCGATTCTCGCGCAGACCGGGCTCGACGACAGCGCCGTGGCCTACATGGCCGACGACATTCTCGATTTGCCGGTGCTCGGGCGCGTCGGCCTGTCGGCGGCGCCTGGCGATGCCGCCCGCGAGGTCCGCGAGCGCGTCGACTGGATCAGCCCGTCGCCGGGCGGTGGCGGCGCGGCCCGCGAGCTCGTCGAGCTCGTGCTGCGCGCTCAGGGTCGCTGGGATCCCATCGTGGCCGCGTTCGCCGGCGAGGAGTCGCCCGCGTGAGCGCGTATGCGCCGCTCCTGTTCGCGCTCGTGGCGCTCCTGGCGGGTCTCGCCATCGGGAAAGCCTGGGAGCGCTACAAGCTGCGCGACGGCCGGTGGATCGATCGCCGCCGGGCTCGCGAGTCGCCCCACTACATCCTGGGGCTGAATTTCCTCGTGGCCAACCAGATCGATCTCGCCATCGAGGAGCTGAGCAAGGCGGCCAGCCTCGACGGCGACACACTCGAAGTCCACATGATCCTCGGAAATCTCTATCGCGAGAAGGGCCAGGTGGGACGGGCGATCACGGTGCACCAGGCGCTGCTGCAGCGGCCACGCCTCAGCAAGCTGGAGCACGCCTACGTCCTGCTCTGCCTCGGGCTCGATTACAAGCGGGGCGGCTTCGTGGATCGCGCGCTCGAGGCCTTCAACGAGGTGCTCCGCCTCGACGCCAAGAACGAATACGCGCTGGTGAACCTGCAGAAGCTGCACGAAGAGCAGCACCAATGGGCCGAGGCCTACGACACGCGGCGGCGCCTCACCAAACTCGCCGACGTCGACGAACGGACCCAGAATCAGGCGATTCTCGCCTTTCTCGAGAACGAAATCGGCCTCGAGGCCATGCGGCGCAAAGACTACGCCGAGGCCGAGCGGCGGTTTCTCGGGGCCATCGACCTCGACGCCCGGGCCGTGCCTGCCTACCTGAATCTCGGCGACGTCCGCATGGCCCAGCGACGCGAGGAGGAGGCGGCGGCGATCTGGGAAAAGCTGATCGTGGTGGCGCCCGACCGCGCCTACCTCGCCTTCGATCGGCTCGAAGCGCTGGCCGTCGCGGCCGGTGCGCCGGACCGCTTCACGCGGATCTGCCGGCGACTGATCGAAGAAAATCCGCAGGACTGGCGGGCCCGCCTCGCGCTGTCGCGCCACCTCGCCGCCAGCGGACGCCCCGCCGACGCTCTCGATCTGCTGTTTGCGGCGCTGGTGCAGAACCCGCACGCACTCAGCCTGCATCAGGCGATCTGGCGAACGCTCGGACAGCTCCATCACGAACCGTCGCTGGTGGATCGCTACAGCGAGCTCACACGCCACGCGGTCTTCTACCTCGACCCGCACGTGTGCATGCGCTGCCGCTACCGCAGCACCGAACTGCTCTGGCAGTGCCCGCACTGTCACGACTGGAACACGTTCGTCGAGGAACGGATCGCGCCGGCACAAGACCACGCCGAGGTGGAAGCTTAGATCACGACCTCGACGACGCGCGGGCCCGGCTCGGCCAGCGCACGGCTCAGCTCGCGGCCGAATGTCTCGAGCGAGTCCGCACGCGACGCGGGCACGCCCTGCCCTCTGGCGAGCGCCACCCAGTCGAGCGTCGGTCGATCGAGCTCGAGCAGGTCCCGGGCCTTCCGGCCTGCGTCGCCGGCGCCCACGCTGGTGAACTCGCCCTTGAGGATTTCGTAGGCTCTATTGCTGAACACGACGGTCACCACGTCGAGGGCCTCGCGCGCCATCGTCCAGAGACCTTGCAGCGTGTACATGCCGCTGCCGTCGGATTCGAGACAGACGACCTTGCGGTCCGGACACGCGACCGCCGCGCCGATCGCCAGCGGCAGTCCCGTGCCGATCGCACCGCCCGGGTTCGTCAGCCAGTCGTGCGGCGGCGCGCAGCGCGTCGCGGCCAGCAGGCCGCGCCCGGACGTGATCGATTCGTCCACGACGATCGCCTGTTCGGGAAGGAGCGCCGCAACCACTTCGGCGATGCCACGCAGGGTGATCGGCCCCGCGGGCAGACCCGGACGCTCGAGCGGCTCCAGCGGCGGTGCAAGGTGCGCCGCGCCCAGACGGTCGGCCAGACGCGCGAGCGCATCCGACCCGTCCTCCGCCGCATCCGCGAGGGTGAACCGCTCGCAGTCGGCGGGCAGCAGGCGCCCCGGCTTGTCCGGATAGGCGAAAAACGCCACGGGCTCGCGGGCGTTGACGAGGACGACGCGGCGCAAGTGCCGCAGGCGCTCGAGGGCGTCGTCCACGACGTAGGGAATCCGGTCCACGAACACGCGGCCGGCGCCGCGCTCGAACCGCGGCACCTGCGTGGGGGCGAGAAGCCCGGCGCGCGTGGCCGCCGAAATGCGACCCGCCGTCGCCAGATCGGCGGCCCGGAGCACGGGCCCGTTCAGAATGAGCGCAGCCGCTCCGTTCCGCAGGCATTCGGCTGCCGCAGCGACCCGGCGCTCGTCGACCCGCGATCGGCCCGCGGCCTGGATCGGCGGCGCGATCCTCGGCTCGGACGGTGTGCTCCAGGCGCAGTCGGCCGGCAGGACCAGCGTGCTGATGCCGCCGGGAGGAGTTCGCGCGGCAGCGACCGCAGCGGCGGCGGCCTCGCCCGTTCGATCCGCCGACGCCACGGTGTGCACCCATGACGAACACGTAAGCGCCAGGCTTTCGAGATCCGCCTGCAACGGCGCATCGAGCGCGCGATGGCCCGTCGCGTGCTCCCCCACGATGTTGATCACCGGCGACCGCGCGCGCCGCGCGTTGTGCAGGCTCGCCAGGCCGTTGGCGAGACCCGGGCCCAGATGCAGCAGCGTGCCGGCCGGCCGGTCGGCCATCCGCGCGAACCCATCGGCCGCCCCCGTGGCCACGCCCTCGAAGAGCGCCAGGACGCACCGCATCCCGTCGACGCGATCGAGCGCGGCGACGAAATGCATCTCCGATGTGCCCGGATTCGCGAAGCAGGTGTCGACGCCGCTCGCCACGAGCGTTCGAACGAGCACTTCGGCGCCGGTCATCTTCCCCAGTTCCTCTGCTTCCTCAGTTCCTGAGCCGCCTCAGCTTCCCGACGGTCTCGTCAATCTGCCGGTCGGTCTCCTCGAAGCTCCCCGACGTGTCGATGACCAGGTCGGCCCGCGCCGCCTTGTCGATGGCGGAGAGCTGTGCGCGAAGCCGCCGCCGCGCTTCGTCTTCGGTCAGCCCGCGTTTCCGCAGGCGATCGACCTGCATCGCCTCGGGACAGATCGTCGCGACCACCGGGTTGAAGTCGCCCTCGTGCCCGGTTTCGTACAGGAGCGGGATGGCCACGGCCACCACCGGCGCATCGCCGAGCAGTTCGAAGGCCCTCAGACCGGCCTGAATCGCGCGATACACGGCCGGATGTACAATCGCCTCGAGGTCGCGGCGCGCCAGATCGTCGGCGAAGACGAGGGCGCCGAGCACCTTTCGAATCCACGGCGCCGTCGGACCCGAGCACGGCCGGGCCGAAGCGCGCGGCGATGGCCCCGGTGACTTCCATCCCCGCGCCCATCACGCCGTGGGCCAGTTCGTCGGCATCCAGGCACGGCACGCCGCGTCGGCGAAAACCGTCGAGCACATGGCTCTTGCCGGTCGCGATGCCGCCGGTGAGGGCCACTTTATGCACGGGCCACGGCCGCTCGCAGCGTGTTTTTCAGCAGCATCACCACGGTGAGTGGCCCGACGCCACCGGGCACGGGCGTGAGCGCGCCCGCCACCTCTGCCACCTCCGGATGGACGTCGCCGACGACCAGCGAGCCGCGGCGTTCGAAAGCCGCGTGACGCCGGCTGCCTGGCGGAAACAGCCGCTCGACCGCGGCCCGATCGGCCACGCGCGACGTGCCCACGTCGATCACCGTGGCGCCCGGTTTCACGAATGCCCTGGTCACGAAGGCCGGACGGCCGATCGCCGAGACGAGGATGTCGGCCTCGGCGGCCACGCCCGGCAGGTCCACGGTGCGTGAATGACAGACGGTAACGGTCGCGTGACGATGCAGGAGCAGCAGCGCCATGGGCTTGCCGACGATGTCGCTGCGGCCGATGACGACCGCGCGCTGCCCAGCGATCGCGATCCCTGATCGTTCGAGAAGCTCGATCACCCCCGACGGGGTGCCGGCGGTGAGGGTCGGACGGTTCTGCACGAGCCGCCCCACGTTCAGCGGATGGAAGCCGTCCACGTCCTTGTCGGGTCGCACGGCGTCGAACACGCGGCGTTCGGCGGCCTCACCGAGGGGGGGCGGAAGCGGCGACTGCACCAGAATCCCGTCGTGCGCCTCGCTCCGGTTCAGGCGATCCACCGTGCCGAGCACATCGTCGAGCGTGGCCGTCGCGGGCAGGCGCTCGAGATCGGCGCGCAGGCCGGCCTCGGCCGCCAGCTTCAGCTTGCTGCGGACATAGATCTCCGACGCCGGATCCGCGCCGACCAGAACGATGCCGAGCCCGGGCGGGCGGCCCGCGCGCGCGGAGAACGCCGCGATCTCGGGCAGAATCTCCGCCCGGATCTGGCTGGCGACCGCTGTGCCGTCGAGCAGCCGCGCCGGCATCAATGCCCCGCCTCCGACTCGAGCTGTTTGAACGACTCGGGACGGCCGAGCACGACCAGCTTGTCGCCGGACCGGATCATCGTCTCGGGCGACGGATTGAATTCCATGCTCCGGTCGTGGCGCTGGATGCCGACCACGATCACTCCGAGGCGCTGGCGCAGGTTCGTCTCGAGAATCGAATGCCCGGCCAGTCCCGAGTCGGCGCCGATCGGCACCTCCTCGATTGCGAGCTCGAGATTCTCGGAGCTCGTGGCCAGCTCGACGAAGTCCACCACCGCGGGCCGAAGGGCCGTCTGCGCCATCTGGACCGCGCCGATCTGATACGGCGACACGACGCGATCGGCGCCGGCCCGCTTCAACTTCAGAGTCGCATCCTCGGTTTCGGCGCGCCCCACGATGTAGAGGTCAGGGCGCAGGACGCGAGCGCTCAGCACGGTGTAGACATTCTCGGCGTCCGTGCCGACGGCGGCCACGAGCCCACGCGCGCGGGCGATGCCGACCTGTACCAGCACGTCTTCGCTGCCCGAATCGGCGGCTATGCCGGGGAGTCCCGCCTCGAGCGCCGCTTGCAACCGGGCCGGATCGCGTTCGATGACGACGCAGGGCACGCCCTGGCGCTGGAACTGGCGCGCAACCGTGCTGCCGATCCGACCGTAGCCGCAGATGATGAAATGATCCTTGACGGTTTCGAGCATACGGGCCAGGCGTCGGCGCTGCAGTTGGCGCGGCAGCGTGCCTTCGACCACCAGCGTGGCCAGGCGGGTGAACGTATAGAGCGCAGTGCCCACGCCCCCGAACAGCACGAACAGGCTGAAGACCTGGCCGGCCGGCGAGAGCGGCGGGATTTCGACGGTGGCCACGCCCAAGACGGTGGCGTACAGCGCGTGCCACAGATCCCAGCCCTCGATGAAATGAAACCCGATCGCGCCGATCGCGATGACCGACGCCAGCAGGGCGACGGCGAAGCCGGGACCTTCGACCCGCCGGAAGCGGCGCGGGCCCTTCCGACGGGTGGAGGCGCTCATGGCACGAGCCCCGCGTCGTGTCGCCCGCGGCGCGGCGTCATTCTAGTCGATGTCCGCCGCCCACGCCGCGGTTTGACTTTTTCACGAGATTCCCCGACTGCATGGCGCTCGCACGAACGCGCGGTCGACCCCTGATTGGCGATCCTCGTGAACCGGGTGCCGGTTCTCGAGAACGGTGAACAGCTCAACCATAGCATCGCGACCGCCGCCGTAAGTCGCCGAACCGCCCTATACTGCTCGATACCCGTGGAGTCGCCCCCCGTTTCGCCACTCCAGCCACACGCGCTCGCTGTTCGGATGCGCACGCATCGGAGTCGGACCCGCACGAGTCGCCGCTCGCTTCTGACGGCGGTCCTGCTGGTGCCGCTCGCGTCCGTCTTCGCCTCGGCGCAGACGACGCAAGAGCTGAAGCGCATGAGCCTGACCGATCTGCTCGACATTCAGGTCACGACTGTGTCGCGCACGCCCGATATCGCGACGACCGTCCCCGCGGCCATCTACGTGATTACCGGCGAGGACATCCGGCGGTCCGGCGCGACCTCGATCCCTCAGGTGCTGCGGCTCGTTCCCGGCCTTCAGGTGGCGCGCATCAACGGCGGCACCTGGGCGGTGGGCATCCGCGGGTTCGCGGACCGGCTGGCCCGATCGATGCTCGTCCTGATCGACGGGCGCAGCGTGTACTCGCCGCTGTTTGCCGGCACCTACTGGGAGACGCAGGACACTCTGCTGTCCGACGTCGAACGGATCGAGGTGGTCCGCGGGCCGGGCGGCACCTTGTGGGGGGCGAACGCCGTCAACGGCATCATCAACATCATTACCAAGCCCGCCGCCGAAACCCAGGGAGTGCTGCTCGCCGCGGGAGGCGGCTCCGAGGACCTCGCGTTCGGGTCGGTCCGGTACGGCGCGGCGTCGGCCAAGGTGAGCTATCGCGTGTACTTCAAGGCGTTCGACCGCGGGGCGGAGTTTCATCCCGACGGCAACAATTACGACGGCTGGAAGTCGGGGCTTGGAGGCTTCCGCGCCGACTGGACGCTGTCGAACAGCCGTCGCCTGACGGTGCAGGGCGGCGGCTACGGTGGACGCCTGGGCGAGCGTTCGTCGGTCAGCCAGTACCCGAGCCCGTTCGTGCAGTTCTCCAACGTTCAGGCGCCGGTGGCGGGAGGCCACGTGCAGGCGCGACTGGAGGGCCGCGCCGGTCCTGGCGCCGACGTGCAGCTGCAGATCTATTACGACCGCACGAGTCGCGACGAGCTCCCCGCCGGCGAGGTGCGCGACACCGTGGACGCCGACTTTCAGGAGACGCTTCGGCGCTGGCGACTCCAGACCTTGACGTGGGGCGCTGGATACCGGGTCTCATCGGGACTGATCACGGCCGTGGCGCCAACCGCGTTCACGCCGGCCCGACGGACCGACAATCTCTATAGCGCGTTCGTCCATGACGAGATCGCCCTCGACGGCTACCGATGGCTGCTGAGGCTCGGCGCGAAGCTCGAGCACAACGACTACAGCGGCTTCGAAGTGCAGCCCACCGCCCGCCTGCTCTGGGCGATCGATCCGGCACGCGACACCAGCCTGTTCTGGTCCGTGACCCGCGCCGTCAGGACGCCGTCGCGCGTGGAAACCGACTACACCACGGCGAGCTACCTCGGCACGACCGATCTGCCGGCATTCGTGCGACTGGTCCCCGATACCGACTTCGAATCCGAGGATCTCATCGCCTACGAAAGCGGCTTCCGCTCGCGTCCGAGCGATCGCGTCTATGTGACGGTGTCGGCGTTCTACAACCGACTGCGCGACCTCCTCAGTACCGGAGCTGATTGAGCCGCGGTTCGTCGAAACGTCGCCGCCGCCTCCACACTACGTCTTTCCGGTGATGTTCAGGAACGGGCTCGATGGCAACAGCCATGGCGTCGAGACGACGGCCGACGTCAGGCCGGCGCCGTGGTGGCGGGTCACCGGCAGCTATTCCTATCTTCGCGTCTCGGTCTCGCCAAAGCCCGGGAGCACCGACGTGTCGCAGGAGGCGCGCTACGAGGGCGGTGCCCCCCACCATCAGGTCCAGCTCGGCACCTCGCTGGATCTTCCGGGCCGGTGGTCCGTCGACTGGCTCTTCCGCTACATCTCCCGGCTTCGCCAGCCCGTCGTGCCCGCGTACGGCGCGTCCGACGTACGTGTGGCCTGGGAAGTACGCCCCGGAGTCGAGGCGTCGGTCGTGGGCCAGGACTTGTTTCAGGACCATCATCTGGAATGGCCCTCAGGCTCGGGACCGAGCGTGGAGATCGGCCCGAGCGTCTACGCCCGCGTGACGTGGATGCCCTGATCGGGCAGGCCGCTTCCAAACCATGCGCCGTTTCTTTCCTGCCGTCGTCAGCGTCATCGTCACGATGGTGGCCGCCGCTGCGGGTCCCCTTCTGCGGGCGCAGCCGGCGACGATCGAGAACCGGCTGAAGGCGGCGGTCGTCTCGAAAGTGCCGCAGTTCGTCGAGTGGCCCGACGCGGCGCTGGCGGGCCGCCCGAGCCTCGACGTGTGCGTCGGCGCACCCGACCCGTTCGGCGCGGATCTCGACGAGCTCCTGGAGGGTGAAACACTGAACGGACGCGCCATCCTCGTGCGCCGCGTCGAATCGCATCCGCGAGCTCGACGGGTGCCAGGTGCTGTTCCTGCCGTCGCGCGCGAGCGGACGCCATCCCCTGCTCGACGATGCCCGAAGCCGTCCGATCCTGACCATCGGCGACGACGACCGGTTTCTCGACGACGGCGGCATCATCAGGCTGCGCGTGGTCGAGGGGCGCGTGCGGTTCGACGTCAACGCGGCGGCGGCTCAGCAGGCGGGTCTTCGCATCAGTTCGCAGCTGCTGCAGCTGGCCTTGAGCGTTCGCGGAGGCGGCCAGTGACGCGCTGGTTCGGGTCGCTTCCGATTCACCGCAAGCTGGTCGTGATGGCGCTGGCCGTCAGCACTGCGGCGCTGGGCGCGGCCATGATCGGTCTCGTCGCGTTCGACGTCGTCCGCTTCCGGGCGTCGGCCGTCAACGACGCCCATGCGTTCGCCCAGGTCATCGCCGAGAATACGGCAGCGGCCATCGTGTTCGACGATCCCGACGCCGCGCGTCAGACGATCGAGAGCCTCCGTGTCCGCGAGGTCGTCTCGCGCGCGTGCGTGTATCGAGCGGATGGATCGCTGCTGGCCGGATATCTTCGCAACGCCGACGCGCGGTGCCCCGAGTATCCGAACGACGAGCGCGGCTGGACGTCGGTGGCCAGCCATGCGACCGTCGAGCGCAACGGCCACGTCGTCGGCACCGTCTACGTCGAGCGCACGTTGGCGGACTTGAGCGGACGCGTGGTCGTGACGGCGACGGCCGGAAGCCTGATGCTGCTGCTTGCGGGCGCCCTGGCCTTCGGCCTCGCCCGGCGCCTCCAGCGCGTTGTCTCTGATCCCATTGTGGCGCTGGCTCAGGCCGCGCGAGAAATCGGACGCGACGAACGCTACGAGATGCCGGCGATCAGCGCCGCTCCCGATGAGACCGGCGAGCTGGTGCACGCCTTCGGCGACATGGTGCAGCGCCTCCTGTCGTCGAACGACGCGCTGCGGCGGGAGGTCGAGGAGCGACGCCGGATGCAGGCCGAACGCGAGCACCTCCTGGCACGGGAGCGGCAGGCGAGTCGACTGAAGGACGAATTCCTGGCCGCGGTGTCCCATGAGCTGCGGACGCCGCTCAACGCCATCCTCGGCTGGACCCAGATCCTCACCAGCACCCGGCCCACGGAGGAGATTCTGACGAAGGCGCTCGCGAGCCTGGCCCGGAACGCCCAGGCGCAGAACCGCGTCATCGAAGACCTGCTGGACGTTTCGCGCATCATCACGGGCAAGCTGCAGCTGACGTTCGCTTCGACCGACCTGCGCTCAATCGTCGAGTCGGCCGTGGAAGTGATCGCCCCGGTCGCGACGGCGAAGGACATCACCCTCGAGCTGGACATCCCGCCCGGCGCGTGTACCGTGCGTGCCGACTACGACCGCCTGCGGCAGGTGATCTGGAACCTGCTGTCGAACGCGGTGAAGTTCACCGCCGCCCGCGGTTCGGTCCATGTCGCGATCCGGGTGACCCCGGCGGTGTACGAGATCATCGTGGCCGATACCGGCATCGGGATCGCCCCCGAGTTCCTTCCCCACGTCTTCGAACGCTTCCGCCAGGCCGACGGCTCCACGACGCGCGAGCACGGCGGCCTGGGCCTGGGGCTGGCGATCGTCAAAGACCTGACCGAGCTGCACGGCGGCCGCGTGCGGGCCGAGAGCGCGGGACCCGGGCGCGGCGCCACGTTCACGGTGGAGCTCCCGAAGGCCGCCGTCGGCGCGCCGGCGCTGCTCGTGAGCCCGAAGGCGGCGATGCCCAGCCAGCGGCTCGACGGGATCGCCGTCCTCGCGGTCGACGACAACCCGGACGCGCTCGACATCATCAGCTCGACCCTGATCGCCGCCGGCGCCGAGGTCCGCGTCGCGACGTCCGGCGCCGTGGCGCTCGAGCAGGTCCTCCAGGCGCCGCCCGACGTGGTGCTCTGCGACATCGGAATGCCGCAGATGGACGGGTTCGAGCTCCTCCGACGCCTTCGGGAACTCGACGCGGCCAGCGGGGAGTCCACGCCCGTCATCGCGGTCAGCGCGTACACCTCGGCCGAGTATCGCGCGCGGTCGCTCGACGCCGGATTCCAGAACCATGTGGCGAAACCGTTCAACGCGTTCGATCTCGTCCAGGCCGTCGCCGACGCGCTCATGCAAGCCTCTTGAGGGTACTCGCCGACCCGCCGCTCGGGATCGCCACCGGCGAGAAGATCGCTGATCACGGCGATCGAGGCGGCCCCCGCGTCGAGCACGTCCCGGGCGCGATCCAGCGTGATGCCGCCGATCGCGACCACCCTCACGCCGGCCCTCGCGGTGACGGCCGCGGCGCGGCGGACGCCTTCGAGGCCTACGGCCTCCGAGTCGGTGACCTTCGTGGTCGTCGGGAAGACCGGGCCGATGGCGATGTAGTCCACTGGCTCCCCGAGCGCGCATTCCACCTGCTCGAGGGTGTGAGTCGACACGCCCACGATCGCGTCGCTGCCGACAAGCCGGCGCACGACCGACGGCGGCAGGTCGGTCTGGCCGACGTGCACACCGGCGGCTCCCGACAGCCGCGCCACGTCGGCCCGATCGTTCACGACCACGATCGCGCGGCGTGCGCGGGCCCGCATGACGATCGCCGAGGCCGCTTCCAGGAGGGCGGCACCGTCGAGCGCCTTCCCTCGGAACTGGAGAAAGCGGGCACCTCCGCGCAGAAAGGCGTCCGCGAGATCCGTCGTCCGCCAGCCGCCGGCCGCGGCGGCGCTGGCGTCGACGATGGCGGTGAGGGCGTGCACGATCAGGCGGTTTCGGCGAGTCTCCCGCCCGATCGCGAACGCTCGAGGAAGCGCTCCATGAAGGACGTGCTGAAGCGGCCGGCCAGAAAATCCGCATCGCCGAGGATTCGCAGGTGCAGGGGTATCGTCGTCTTGATTCCCTCGATCACCGTCATCTCGAGCGTCCGGCGCATCCGGGCGATCGCCTCCTGCCGGTCGCGGCCGTGGACGACGATTTTCGCAATCATCGAATCGTAGTAGGGCGTCACCGTGCATTCGCTGTGGGCGAACGTGTCCACGCGCACGCCCGGTCCGCCGGGCACGCTGAACACGCGGATCACACCTGGCGACGGCACGAAGGTTTCGGGATCCTCGGCGTTGACGCGGCACTCGATCGAATGCCCGGTGAACGTCACCTCGCTCTGCTTGCAGGACAGACGCTCCCCGGCGGCAATCCGGATCTGCTCCTTGACGATGTCGAGCCCGGTGACGAACTCGGTGACGGGGTGCTCCACCTGGAGGCGCGTATTCGCTTCCATGAAGTAGAAGTGCCCGCCCGGATCCATCAGGAACTCGAACGTCCCCGCGTTCGTGTACTGCACCGCCTTGGCGGCATCGACCACGATCGCGCCCATCTTGCGGCGCAGCTTCTCGCTCAAGGCCGGCGAGGGGGACTCCTCGAGGAGCTTCTGATGGCGCCGCTGAATCGAACATTCGCGCTCGCCCAGGTGAATCACCGACCCGCGCTGATCGCCGAGGACCTGGAACTCGATATGGCGGGGCGATTCGATGTACTTCTCGATGTAGACATCCGAGACGCCGAAGGCGGCTTCCGCCTCGCGCTGGGCCGTCTTCATCGCGTGCGACAGATCGGCCGCCGCCGGCACCACGCGCATGCCGCGGCCGCCGCCTCCGGCCGTCGCTTTCACGATGACCGGGTAGCCGATCTCCTTGGCGAGCTTGAGCGCGCGCTCCTCGTTGTCGATCGGCCCGTCGCTGCCCGGAAGGATCGGCACGCCGGCCTTCCTCATCACGCGCCGGGCGCGGGCCTTGTCGCCCATGAGCCGAATCACCTGCGGATCGGGCCCGATGAACTTGATCCGGCAAGCCTCGCACACCTCGGCGAGATAGGCGCTCTCCGAGAGGAAGCCGTATCCCGGATGAATCGCGTCGGCGCCGGTCACTTCGGCCGCGGTGATCACCGCCGGGACATTCAGGTAGCTGTCGGCGCTGCGGGCAGGGCCGATGCAGACATCCTCGTCGGCGAACCGACGATGGAGCGACAGCTCGTCGGCCTCCGAGTAGATCGCGACCGTGCGAATGCCCAACTCGCGGCACGCATAGATGACGCGCAGCGCCACCTCGCCGCGATTCGCGATCAGAATCTTCTTGAACATGGTCCTCGCCACGGAGACACGACAGCCCCGAGCCACGGAACCACCGGGACACGAAGGCACGGAGCACCAAAGAAACCGACCCTTCTCCGTGTCTCAGTGTCTCGGTGGTTCATTTTGCCTTCGTGCCCCGGTGGCCTACGCCGTCTTGATGGCGAACAGCCGCTCGCCATACTGGACGGGTTGGCCGTTCTCGACGTACACCATCGCGATCTCGCCGTCGTATTCCGAGTCGATCTCGTTCATCAGCTTCATCGCTTCGATGATGCAGAGCACGTCGCCCTTCTTGACCGAGGATCCCGACATCCACGAACGGGGCCGAGCCCGGCTCCGACGACCGGTAGAACGTGCCGACGATCGGCGACTTGACGACGGCCAGCTCCAGATCCTCGGCGTCGGCAGCGCCCGCGAGCGGCGGCCCGACGGGTGCCGCCGCTGCTCCAGGCGTGCCGGCCGGCGCGGAAACCAGTGCCCGCGCGGCTTCGCGGCGGACACGAACCCGCAACCCCTCCTGCTCGATCTCCAGCTCGGCCAGTTCGTGCTCCCGCACGAGATCGAGCACCTGCCGAATCGCGTCGAAATCCAAGTTCCTCAGTTCCTCAGTTCCCCAGTTCCCTGGCTTCCCAGCTCGACCAATTCAGTCGGCACGTCGGTCAGGACTTCGACGCCTTCGGCCGTGACGAGCACATCGTCCTCGATACGGACGCCACCCCAGCCCGGCAGATACGCGCCGGGCTCGATGGTGAAGACCATACCGGGTGCGACGCGCGTGCCGTCTGGCACGTCGGCCCGGCGGCGTGTCACTTTGGGAGCCTCATGAATGTCGAGTCCCAAACCGTGTCCGGTGCCATGTCCGAACGCGTCGCCGAGCCCGCGCGCCTCCAGCGTGTCCCGAGCGGCCCGGTCGATCTCGCAAGGCGACTCGCCCGGCCGGACGGCGCGAATGGCCCGATCGTGCGCGTCGAGCACCGCCGCGTACACCTCGCGTGCCCGCGCGTCAGCTCGGCCGATCGCCACGGTCCGGGTCAAGTCGACGCAGTATGAGTCGTAGACGCCGCCGAAGTCCAGCACGACCAGGTCGCCTTCGCTCAACCTTCGCTCGCCCGGGTGCGCGTGCGGCAGCGCGCCGTTGGGTCCCGACGCCACGATCGTCTCGAATGCCGGCTTTTCGAAGCCGGCGCGCCGCACGTGATCGTCGATGAGGGCCGCCACCTCACGCTCGGTCGATCCGGCCCGGATGGCGTCCAGGATCCGGCGTGCGGCGATCGAGAGGCGACGCGCCGCCTCGCGGAGCGTCGCGACTTCGTAGGCGTCCTTCGTGACGCGGGCGGCTTCCACGATTCCGTCGGTCGGCACGAGCGCGGGACGCTCGTCGCGGGCGGCCAGGGCGGCGGTCAGCCAGGTGTGTCGCGCCACCGTCAGATGCGCGGCTTCGAAGCCGACCCGCGCTCCGGCGACGGCGGCGATCCGCTCCACCAGGGCCACGTCGAGCGCTCCGCTGGCGATCGTCACCTCCAGGCCGGGGCACGCGCTCGGCGTGTGCTGCGCTTCCTCGAGGGCGGTGGCATAGCGGAAATCGGTGACGAACCCGCAGCGCGCCGGTTCGAGCAGCAGGACCGCCGAGCTCCCGGTAAAGTTGGTGAGATAGCGGACGTTCGACAGATCGGTCACGATGAGCGCATCGAGCGAACGCTCGGCGAGGACCCGACGAACCCGGTCGTGCCGCGTGCTAAGCGTGTCGGTTGGCGCGTGCGACATGGATGGCCGAGAGCCACGCCTCGAGGGCGTCGACGGTCCGCTCGTCGCGGTCGTCGGCGTGATCCTCGGTGGCGTGCGTCCCGGCCGACAACTCTATCACCGGCTCCGGCTCAGGTACAAGCGGCTTCGCTTCGCGCTTCAGGGGCTCGGCCAGCGGCGGCGTCGGCCGCGCGGACGGCAGGTGAATCGAGAACGCGGCGGCCGCCTGCTCGAGCGACAAGCCGTCGACCGGATCCGCCCGCCGGCCGTCCGGCTCCAGCTCGCGGGCGAGGTCGTTCACCGTTTCCTCGAGATCCGGATCGTTGGGCGCCAGCGCCAGCGCCGCGCGGTACTGCACGAGGGCCTCGACGCGCTCGCCGCGGCGGTGATGGATCTCGGCGAGGCCACGGATGGCGGCGAGGTTGTCCGGCGCGCTCTTGAGCACGTACTCGATTTCGACCTGGGCGTCCTCGAGCTGGTTGAGCTCGATGAGCGCGCGTCCGAGCGTCACCCGCGCCGACAGGTAGCCCGGGTGAAGCGCCAGCCCGGCCCGGCAGACATCGACCGCCTGCTGATATTCGTGAGCCCGCCGGTATTCCTCGGCGAGTTGGGCGAAGGCGATCGACGCCGGGTCCTTCTGGACCCGGCGTCGCAGATCGTCGAGCCGTGCGCTGTCGGCCATCGGCTACGGCGCGACGGTGACGGTCTGCGTCGTCACTGCTCCCTGACCAGTGTCGTCGAGCACCTCGAGGACAACCACGTAGGCCCCCGCCGTGGAGAACGTGTGGCTCGCCTCGAAGCCGCTTGCCGTATTCGGATTGCCGGCGGTCGAATTCGGATCGCCGAAGTGCCAGCTGAACTGCACGATCTGGTGGCCGGTCGCGGCCTTCGACGTCTCGGCGTTGAACAGCACGGTTGCGCCGGCCGTCGGACCCGTTGGCGAGAACACGAACGCGGCCGTCGGGGCAGTCGGCGCCGTCACGGGTACGGTCTGCGTGGTGGATGAGGCCAGCCCAAGCTCGTTGGTCACGGTCAGCGTCACCGTATAACTGCGTGCCGACGAGAAGGCGTGCGTCGCGATCTTCCCGGCACCGACCGATCCGTCACCGAAATCCCAGTTGTAGCTGACAATCTGGCTCCCTGTGACGCCCGCAATGCTCGCCGATGCGTCGAACGTCGTCGTGGTGCCAACGCTGGGCGAGGCGGGCGAGAACGTGAACTTTGCCGTCGGAGTGGTGCCGGGTGGCACGATGACACCGGGCGGCACCACGCGGATCGTGACCGATTCGGCGTGATTGGTGATGTAGTTGGATCCAATCGAGATCGCCTGGACGTTGACGTTCCCGACGGGCGTGCCCGCCTGGCAGTAGACGTCGCACGGCGGCGCGGTGTAGACCACAGTGGCTCTGCCGTCGCTCAGCGTCGCCACGGTCGACGCCGACAGCGTGCCCGGATTGGGCACGGTGCCGACCAGCTCGAGGTGAAACGCCTGGCCGGCCAGGGGCTTCCCGGCGGCATCGAACGCGCTCAACCGCACGACGGACTGGGAACCGCCGTCCTGGGCGATGCTGTCCGGCGTTGCGGCCAGGTTGAACGACAGACCGAATTCCGAGGGTCCTGCGAGCGAGGGCACGTCCGTGCGGCTCACCGTACACGCAGCCGCGAACACCGCCGCGGTCGCCGCCGCTGCCAGAACCGTAGAAAGGCGAAACGCTCTAGTCATGGCCGTCCTAGCCTGCAAAGTCGCCGAAATTGACCTGAATGGTGCCCGTGACCTGCACGTCGTTGCCGACCTGGTCGCGGCCGTAGAACGTCACGTCCGCGAGCGTCGTGATCACCGTGAGCGTCCTCGACAGCTGCACGAGGGGCGACTCGAGTTTCGCCGCGTGGCGCACGAGCTCGAAGTCGAGCGACAGCTTGGCGCCCACCGCGACGGTGCCCGTCACCGCGCCATCGAAGGCATACGGCACATCCGCGCCGGGCGTATTTCGCCCGTCGGCGCGTCGGAACACCACGTGCAGCCGGTTGATCGTCACGTCGTTGTTCGACGACGCCGCAACCGGGTTGAGCGTGGACCCGACGTTCTTCAACGCCACCTGGACGACGGCTTCGGCCTTGTCGTCGAAAATGGTGCCGGTGTCGGAGAGCACGTCCGAGTTCAGGGTGCCACCGCCATCCGCGGTGAGCGAGACCATCTCAAGCAGCACCGGCGACCGGCCCTGCCGGACGACGTCGCCGCACGAGACGGCCGTGGCCACCACGGCCGTCAGCGCCACAAGTTTCGCGATGTGCATACGGATCATCCCCAGCCTCGTCAGCTTCTCGTGATACGGGGCGTGATGAAAATCAACAGCTCCCGGTCGTCTTCTCGCTGCTGGTCGTGCTTGAACAGCCAGCCGAGCAGCGGGACCCGGCTCAGCCCCGGCGTGCTGTCGGTGCTCGAGGTCTCCGTGCTCTGAAAAATGCCGCCGATGACCGTCGTCTCCCCGTCGTTGACGAGCACGGTCGTCGTGGCCCGCTGGGTGTTGATCGACGGCACGCCGCTGATCACCTGGCCGGGCGAGCCGTTGTCGACGGAGATGTTCATGATCACGGTGTTGGCCGCCGTGATCTGCGGGGTCACCCGCAACACCAGGGCGGCGTCGCGGAACTGCACCGTCACGGTGTTGTTCGCGACCACCTGATACGGGATCTGCACGCCCTGCGCGATCTCGGCCTCCACGTTGTTCTGCGTCGACACGCGCGGCGTCGAAAGCAGCCGCGCCTTGCCGCTGTTCTCGAGGGCGCTCAACGCCACATCGAGGTTGAACGCGCCGTTGATCGACCCGAGCGCCAGGCCGACCGCGCTGGTCGCGCCTGCCACGGGCAGGTTCACCGCCGTCGGCACGCTCCCGCCGTCCGCGCTTCCCTGCGTGATGGAGGTGGTGTTCCGCGCGGTCCGGCCGTCCAGCGACCCGCTGTTCGGAAACGCCAGGTTCGTGGTGTTCCCGAGAGCGGGATCGGCCCGGCCCGAGAAACCCCACTGAACGCCGAGTTCCTTCGCGTAATTGCGGCTCGTCTGCACGATCCGCGCCTCGATTTCCACCTGCGGCTGGGGCTTGTCGAGCGTGTCGAGCAACTGCGTGACCGTCTGCAGTCGTTCGGCCAGATCCGTCACGATGATCGTATTGGTCCGCGGATCGACCTGCACCGTGCCCCGCTGCGACAGCGAGCTTCGCGTGAGCGTCACCAGATCCGCCGCCTTCGCATAGCTCAGCGTGCGCGTGAGCACCTGCAGGTCGCCGGCGAGCGCCTGCTGCTCAGCCAGACGCCGGCGCTGCGCCTCTTCATCGGCCAGCACGCCGAGCGGCGCGATGCGCACGACGGTGCCGTCGACGATGTAGCCCAGCTTGTTGGCGCGCAGGATGATGTCGAGCGCCTGATCCCACGGCACGTCCCGCAGCGCCACGTCGACACTGCCGACGACGGCCGGATCGATCACCAGGTTGAGGTCGCTGATCTCCGAGAACGTCCGCAGCACGGACCGCAGATCGGCGCCCTGGAAGTCGAGCGACACCGGCTCGCCGCTGAACCGGCGCTCGGGCGCCTGCGGCGGACCGCCAGCGGGGGCCTGCGCCGCCGGCGGTTGGCCCGCCGGCGTCAGCACGGCCGGCGCCTGATCGGCAAGCGCCGCCGCGGCTCGCGCCACTGCGGGCTCGGCGGGTCGCCCGTCGAGGCCCAGAACCGCGATGGGATCGACCACCCCGCCCCCGCGGACAGGCGCGGCGGCGGCGAGCCCCTCGGGCTTGTCGAAGTCCACGACGATCCGGTTGCGATCGCTCCGCACGTGATACGCGACCGGCCGCGCGAGCGAGATGCGCACGCGTCCCGTATCCGCGCCGAACGAATCGCCGGGCTCGACGGCGACGGCAGCCACCGGGCCGCCGGCCGCCGGCTTCACGGCATTCACCACGCCGCTGATGTCCACGTTGCGGCATTCGACCAGCACGGTGAGCGGGTCGGGATGCGTCGCCACGTACGGGACCGGCGCGCTCGACTCGATCACCAGCGCAAACGCGTCGCCGGTGGCTTCGGCGCTCACCGCCGTCAGGCGGACTCCGGTCGCCCCGGCCGGGCTAAACGCGTGGCTGGTGGTGACCGCGATCGCTCCCGTCAGAAGGACGCCGAGAATGAGGGCCCTGCCCTTCGTCACAACCTACTCCTTCGCCTCGTCGTAGGACCGCAGCAACTTGCGGACCTCCCGCGTCGGCACGAGCGACAGCGGGTCGTTGACTTCCTGCACGATGACCAATCCTTCCGCCGTGATGGTCTTGATGGTGCCGTCGAGCAGCCGATCGCCCTGGTGCACGAGATAGGTCCGGCTCTCCGGTCCCTGCACCATCGCGATGAACTCGCCGTGGCTCAGCACCGTGCCGCGCACGCTCAGTTCCGCCACGCTCAGGCCCGCCGCGCCTTCCCCGCGCCGCGACGCCAGCGGCGTCTCGACGCCGGTGCGCAGCAGGCTCACGAACGGATCGCGCCGTCCTTCGGGCTGGTAGGTGTACACCTCGGCCGGCTCCGGAGGCGGCGCGACAGCCGGCGCCTGGGGTTGTCCGGTGGCGGGCGGCTGCGCCGGCGGCGCGGCCGCCGGCGTCTGGCCGATGGCAACCGATGCGCCGAGCGCGAGCCCGGCCAGCGCGAGGCCGATCGTCAGGCGGGTCATCGCCCACCCCGTCGCGCGGGCGGCGCGCCGCGGGCCGCGCGCCCGCCGCGACCGCGACCGCGCCCGGCCTGGGCCTGCGCTTCCTGGGCGGCCTGATCGAGCAGCACGTAGGTCGTCGCCACGCAGGTCGCGTTGATGCTCGTCCCGGCCTGCGGCTTCGACAGGCCCTTCACGTCGAGGTTGCTGATGTTCACGATCCGGGTGAACCGGCCGATCCGATCGAAGAACATCGCGAGGTTGTGATAGGTGCCTTCCAGCTCCAGCTGGATGGGCCACTCCGCATGCAGCGTCTGGGTGACCGTGGGCTGAGGACGGAACGTCTTGATCACCAGGTTCGACTGCACGGCGACGGTTTGCATCTGCCGCAGCAGATCGGCGGCGTCCTTCTCCTCGGGCAGCACGGCCTTCAGGCTGTCGAGGCGGCTCTGCAGGTCCGCGACCTGGGCTTCGAACTGCGGCAGCTGTCGCGCGGTGGCCTGGCCCCGGGTGATGTCCGCACGCAGCGACACGAGCTGCTGCTGGCGGCTGCGCATCTCGGTGTGGATGGGACGCTCGTAGTAATAGTAGAAGGCGCCGACGCCGGCGAGCGTCAGCACGACGAACGCGCCGACCTGCGCGTACCACGGCAGCTTCGCGAGACTGATGTCCATCGGCCCTATGTCCCCGCCGTCGCGGCCGGCTGTGCGTACCGTGCGCGCACGCTGAACCGAATCAATTCACCCGGCGCCTGCGGGATCGCGACGGTCGTGCTGCTGACGATGTCGATCTGACCGCTCGAAATAGCCGGTCGACTGCAGATTCGAGACGAAATCGGTCAGCGCCGTCACCGAGAGCGATTCGCCCGACAGCACCACTTCGCGTCCGGTCTGCTTCAGCTCCGTCAGCCAGAGCATGCCGGGGAGGGCCCGGCTGATTTCGTCGAGCATGTGCACCGGCCCGGTCTGGCCGCTGCGCAGCTCCTCGATGAGGCCACACGCTGCTGCAACTGCGCCCGCTGCTGTTCGAACTCCTGCACCTGCTCGATGATCGACCGCAGCCGCGTCGTCTCTTCCTGCGCCGCACGAATCTCGGCATCCAGGTTCGCCGACTGCTGGCGCAGCGACCAGTAGCGCCAGCCCACGAACAGCGCGCCCGCGACCAGGATCAGGCTGCAGGCCACGACCAGCTTCTGGCCGGCCTGGAACGGAACCCTCTCTTTGACGCGTCCGCCGTTCGACCGACGAGCAGGTTGATGCGAATCATCGATCACCCGCCCGTCGGAGCGCGAGACCGACCGCCACCGCCGCCGTGGGCATCACGGCGTCGATGATCGAGCGACGCCCACCTTGTTCGCGTCCAGCGTCACCTGCCGGAACGGATCGAAGGGCTCCACCGGGCAGCCGAAGCGCTCTTCGAGCGCCGCCGCGAAGCCTTCCACGCGCGACGCCCCGCCGCTCAGCAGAATGCGATCGATCCGCTCGGACGCGGCTGTCGCCTTGTAGAAATCGAAGGTCTTCTGGATCTCGAGCAGGACGTTCTCGGTCATCGGCCCGCAGCACGGGCAGCGCGTCGTCGAAGTTGACGCCTTCCGAGGGGACGCCTTTCTTCACCTGCTCGGCGCTGTCGAACGGCAGGTTGAGCTCCTTCTGCAGCGCCTCGGTGTAGGCGTTGCCCCCCATCGAGATGTCGCGCGTGAACACCGACTGCTCACCGCTCACGATGTTGACGTTGATGGCGCTCGCGCCCGGCGTTCAGCAGCACGACGACCTGGCTGGCATCCAGACCGTAGTTCATCTCGAACGCGTTCTGGAGCGCGAAGGCGTCGACGTCGACGACCACGGGCACACGCCCGGCCTGCGCGATGACGCCGGTGTAGTCCGCGATCTTGTCCTTCTTGGCCGCGACCAGCAGCACGTCCATCGTGCCGCCCTCGCCGGCCGTGCCGGAGTCGAGGATCTGGTAGTCGAGGTTCACGTCCTGAATGTCGAAGGGGATGTACTGCTCCGCCTCCCAGTAGATCGACTCGCTGAGCTCGGCCGGGGTCATCACCGGCAGGCTGATCTTCTTCACGATGACCGCGTTGCCCGGAGAGCGAGGCCGCGACCTCCTTGGTCTTGAAGGCCTTGTTCTCGAACAACCGCCGAATCGCGTCGGCGACGGCCGTCGCGTCGATGATCGCGCCGTCGACGATGCTGTCGGGCGGCACGGGCTCGGCGGCCAGCGCCGACACCCTGTACCCCTTCCCGGACGGTTTGAGTTCGACCGCCTTGACCGCGCTCGACCCGATGTCGAGCCCGACGACGGCCTTCTGTCTTCCAAACACTGGGCGCTACCTCTCCGTCCTGCTATGACGCGTGAGACCTGTTCGGGCTCGGCAGTTCCGCAAACCCGGTACCACCTTCGGAAGGCGTCGCTGAACCGCCGATTTGTTCAATGGAATGCAACGATCGGCCTTCTTGCCAGTCTGGTGCCCGGGGAACTGGCTTACAGATTCCGTCGTTCGATCACGAAAATCGCCGCCATCGGGTCCCTGTTGCCCCCTGGCGCACGGTCTCGTCTCTCGAATACCTGCTCGCCCCTCGTCTCTTATCGGCGCCTGGCGAGGAAGCTGAGGGCCGTGGAAAATGATCGGTGCCAAGAGGCCGTGCGGATGCCTTGACACTGTCCAGTAAGTCTACGTATCCTTTGAGTTTGCGGTTGTCTGGACTGTCCCGACCGTGGACTCAGGCGGGCCGGGTTCCCCTACAACGGTTGCGTTCGGAAGGTGCGTTCAGGGATGTCTACGTTCATGGCCCGGGCCGGGCAGATTGACACGCACTGGCACGTCATCGACGCCGAGGGCCGTGTTCTCGGCCGTACTCGCGACGACAGCGGCGCGTCTGCTGCAGGGCAAGCACAAGGCGATCTATACCCCGTTTCTCGACACGGGCGACCACGTCGTCGTGTCAATGCGGCGCAAGGTGAAGCTCACCGGCCGGAAGGAAGATCAGAAAATGTATCGCCGGCACAGCGGCTACGAAGGCGGCCTGCGCGAAGAGCGGGCGCGCGTCGTGCGTCAGCGCAAGCCGGAGCGGCTCGTCGAAGAAGCGGTGCGCGGGATGCTGCCGAAGACGAAGCTGGGCGAGGCGATGTACCGCAAGTTGAAAGTGTACGCCGGTCCGGATCATCCGCACGCGGCGCAGAAACCCTCCAGGCTCGAGGTCGCGTAACGTGGCAGCACTGAAGTATTACGGCACGGGGCGCCGGAAGACGTCGACCGCCCGCGTGTTCCTCCGCCCCGGCACCGGGGCCATCCAGGTCAACCATCGCGCCTTCGAGGCGTTCTTCCCGACCGAGGCGCTGCGGCCGCAGATTCGCCAGCCGTTCCTCCTCACCGAGACCGGCGACAAGTTCGACGTGCTGGCGACGGTGGCGGGCGGCGGCGTCGTCGGGCCAGGCCGGCGCCGTCCGGCTCGGCATTGCGCGCGCGCTGGTCGAATACAACGCCGACCTGCGCAAGCCCTTGAAGACCGATGGGCTGCTCACGCGCGACGCGCGCGCGAAGGAACGCAAGAAGTACGGCATGGCTGGGGCGCGCAAGCGCTTCCAGTTCAGCAAGCGGTAACTTTTCCAGGGAGGGAGCTTGGCCGCGATCGCGATGCAGGATCTGCTGGAGGCCGGCGTTCACTTCGGCCACCAGACGAAGCGCTGGAACCCGAAGATGAAGGAGTACATCTTCGGCGAACGGAACGGCATCTACATCGTCGATCTGGGCAAGACGGTGAAGCTGTTCCGCGAGGCCGAAGAGTTCGTGACCAATCTGGCCGCCGAAGGCCGGACGCTCCTCTTCGTCGGAACCAAGCGCCAGGCGCAGGACGTGATCGCCGAGGAAGCGCAGCGCTGCGGCATGTTCTTCGTGAACGAGCGCTGGCTCGGCGGGCTCCTCACCAACTTCGCGACGATCCAGCGCAGCCTCGGGCGGCTGCGCGACATCGAGGCGATGGCCACCGACGGCCGCTACGACACGCTGTCGAAGAAGGAAATCGCCCGCAACGAGAAGGAGCGCCGCAAGCTGCAGAAGAACCTCGAGGGCATCCGCGGCATGAGCCGCCTGCCCGACGCGGTCTTCGTGGTCGACACGAAGAAGGAGAAGATCGCCGTCGACGAGGCGCGCAAGCTGAAGATTCCGGTCATCGGCATCGTGGACACCAACTGCGATCCCGACGAAGTCGACTTCGTGATCCCCGGCAACGACGACGCGCTGCGCTCGATCCGGCTGTTCGCCAGCCGCATTGCCGACGCCGTGCTGGCTCGGGCCGCGGCCTGCGCGAGTCGGCCGACGCCGAGTCCAGCGCGCGACGATGCGGCGACGAGGGTGGCGACGAAGAGCCGCCGCCAGGCCAAGCCGGCCGCCGCCGCCGCGAAGCCGCACCCGGCTTCGGCCTAGCCCGCTCCCCTGCCCGGACCGACGACACGCGAGCGCCGGCCGCGGGGCCGGCGTTTTTTCGTACTCGAACGGAGACGACCGAGATGGCGACGACGATTACCGCAGGCATGGTGAAGACAGCTCCGCGACCAGACCGGCGCGGGGATGATGGAGTGCAAGGCCGCCCTGACGGAGGCCGAACGGCGACTTCGACGAGGCGAACACGATCCTCCGCAAGCGCGGCTGGCCAGCGCCGCCAAGAAGGCCGGCCGCGCGGCGAACGAGGGCCTCATCGCGCACCGCGTGTCCGCCGACGGCGGGACCGGGCATCCTCGCCGAGGTGAACTGCGAGTCCGACTTCGTGGCCCGGACCGACGATTTCCAGCGCGTTGATGGAGGACGTGCTCGACGCTGATCGAGGCAGCCGGCGACGCCGCGACCGACGCCTGGCTGAAGGACCCGACGGCCCGGTCCGGAAGCGCGTGGCCGAGGCGATCGGCAAGATCGGCGAGAACATGGCGGTGCCACGGTTGTGCGCTATGCGGGCCAGGGCTACGTCGGCCAGTACATCCACCTGGGCGGCAAGATCGGCGTGCAGGTGGAGTTCAGCCGGCGTCACGCCGGAGATCGGCCCGCCACGACGAGCTTCACGACGCTCGTCAAGGAGATCGCCATGCAGATCGCGGCGGCGAGTCCGTCGTACGTGTCGCGCGGCGAGGTGCCCGGCGGACGTCCTCGACAAGGAAAGGTCGATCTACCGCGCGCAGATGGAAGGCTCCGGCAAGCCGGCCAACGTGATCGACAAGATCGTCGAGGGCAAGCTGGGCAGCTTCTATGGCCAGGTCGTGCTCACCGAGCAGCCGTGGGTGCGCGACCCCAAAGCAGACGATCGCCGACGTCGTGGCCGCAGGCCAACACCGGCCCTCGGCGCCGCAGCTGGCGGTCACGCGGTTCGCGCGGCTTCGCGTCGGCGAAGCGGTCGTAGCACGCTATAATCGCTCGTCGTGACCGCCCGCGTACAAACGCGTCCTCCTGAAGCTCTCCGGCGAAGCCCTGATGGGCGACGCAGAACTTACGGCATCGATCCGGCCGTCGCCACGCAGATCGCAGTCCGACATCGCCGAGATTCAGGGGATGGGGGTCGAGACGGCCATCGTCATCGGCGGGCGGCAACATCTTCCGCGGCGTGGCGGCCAGCGCGCGCGGCATGGACCGGGCCACCGCCGACTACATGGGCATGCTGGCCACGGTGATCAACGCCCTGGCGCTGCAGGACGCCCTCGAGCAACAGGGCGTCGTCACCCGCGTCGTCACGGCCATCGAGATGCGCGCGGTCGCGGAGCCGTTCATCCGCCGGCGCGCCATCCGCCACCTCGAGAAGGGCCGCGTGGTGGTGTTCGGCGCCGGCACCGGGAATCCCTACTTCAGCACCGACACCGCCGCGGCGCTGCGCGCGATGGAGATCAAGGCCGACGTGATTCTCAAGGCCACCAAAGTGGACGGGATCTACGACGCCGATCCGATGCTCCACCCCGAGGCCAGCCGCTTCGACCGCATCTCGTATCTGCAGGTGCTCGAGCAGGGCCTCAAGGTCATGGACGCGACCGCCATCTCGCTCTGCATGGACAACCGCCTGCCGATCGTCGTCTTCAACCTGCTGACGCCCGGCAACATCCGCCGGGCGATCGTGGGCGAGCCGTGGGATCGCTGGTGACGGCCTAGGAAATTCGTGTACTGAGGACCTGAGGAACTGGGAGCTCCTCAGTTCCTCAGCTTGGAGGAATCACCCCGATGGATGTGAACGACCTGAAGAGCCTGTTCGCGGATAGTCAACGACCGGATGAGACGCGCGCTCGACCACGTGCGAGCACGAACTGGCGGGCGTGCGCACCGGGCCGCGCGTCGGTGACGATTCTCGACGGCGTGCACGTGGAGGCCTACGGCACGAAGATGCCGCTCAACCAGCTCGCCAGCCTCTCGGTGCCCGAGCCCACGCTGATCGTCGCGCAGCCGTTCGATCCCTCGCAGCTCGGCGCGATCGAGAAGGCCATCCGCGCGTCGGACCTCGGCCTGAATCCGGCCAACGACGGCAAGGTCGTCCGCATCCCGATTCCCGCCCTCACCGAAGAGCGCCGCAAAGAGCTGTCGCGGCACGTGCACAAGCTGCCGAGGAAGGGCGCAACAGCGTGCGCCAGGTCCGCCGCGACGCGAACGACCGCCTGAAGAAGCTCCTCAAGGACCACACGATCTCGGAAGACGACGAGCGGAAGGGTCTCGACGAGGTGCAGCAGCTCACCGACCAGCACGTGAAGCTGATCGACGACCTGCAGAAGAAGAAGGACGCGGAGCTGCTCGGCAAGTAGCAGCCGGCGTCGGAGGGGCCTAGTCCCCGAACGTGATCCCGATCGCCTTCGCCGTCGGCAGCAGATCGAAGTCGAGCGGCACCGTCTTGGTCTTCCCGACGACCTCCTCGAGCCGGCGCGTCACGATGTCGGGCGGAGTCGAACGCCACCATCGTCCCGAATGCGCCTCGCGCAGGCCAGTTCCACGGCCTTGCCGCCGAACCGCGTCGCCAGCACGCGGTCGGCGCTGGTCGGCGCGCCCCCGCGCTGCAGGTGGCCCAGCACCACCGACCGCGTTTCCTTTCCGGTGCGCGTCTGCCAGTTCGCGGCACACGCTGCTCGCCGATGCCGCCGAGCCGCTCGACGCTGCCGTCGCTCGCCTCCTCGATGAGCGACCGCGAGCCGCCCCTGGGACACGCGCCTTCGGCGACGACCACGACGCTGAAGCGCGCGCCCCATCTGCTCGCGCTCCCGAAGCCGCTCGGCGACGATGTCGACAGATCGAAGGGGATTTCGGGAATCAGGATGGCGTCGGCGCCGCCGGCGACGCCCGCGTACAGCGCGATCCACCCGGCAGTAGCGGCCCATGACCTCGGCGACGAGGATGCGCTGGTGCGCCTCGGCCGTCGTGTGCAGCCGATCGATCGCTTCGGTGGCGAAGTCGACCGCCGAGTCGAAGCCGAAGCAGGTCGTCGTGCCGACGATGTCGTTGTCGATGGTCTTCGGCACGCCGACGATCGGGATGCCGCGCTCGCAGAACTGGTGGGCGATCGCCAGCGTGCCGTCGCCGCCGATCACGATGAGCGCGTCGAGACTCGAGCTGGTGGAACATTTCGACGACGCGATCCGAGTAGTCGCGCGTGCCGCTCGGACGTCGGCACGGGATAGGCGAACGGATTGCCCTGGTTCGTCGTGCCGAGGATCGTGCCGCCGAAGCGCAGGATGCCGGCGACGTCCTTCGGCGTGAGCGACCCGCGAGCGGTTCGGCTCGATGAGGCCGTCGAAGCTGTCCTCGAGGCCGATGCACTCGACTCCGGCGTTGGCCGGCTGCCTTGACGACGGCGCGGATGACGGCGTTCAGGCCGGGCGCGTCGCCGCCGCCGGTGAGGACGCCCAGACGCTTGACGAATGTCGGGCATATGCCGTCGAATATAACAGTCGGGCGTGCGGCGTTGCCGTGACGGAAATGGCCGTGCTAGGATTGGCGTTCGGTCGAGTGGGCGGCTAGCTCAGCTGGGAGAGCGCCGCGTTCGCAACGCGGAGGTCGGGAGTTCGAGCCTCCTGCCGTCCACCACTCTTTTTTCCTCCAGATTTTCGGTTCTGCCCAGATTCTGCCCACCGCCGACGGCCCCGAGCGTCTCCAGGGCCTCAATCTTCCGCGCGTTCGTCGGATGCGTGTAACGTTCGAGCATCCGAATCGACTGGTGGCGGCTCAAGGCCATCACGGTGAAGTCGTCAATCCCGCAGGCGATCATCCGGCTCAGGGCCGTATGGCGCAGCGTGTGCAGGCTCACGTCGCCCGTCGTGATGTTCGCCCGCTGCAGGGCGCGCTTGAAGACGTGGGCCACCCCGTTGACCGTGTAGGCCCTCTGCGTCCTCGGGTTCGTGAACACCCAACCGGACGGCTTCCGGACGCACTGGTCGAGCACCGCCCGAATCGCCGGGCTCACGGGAATCCGCCGCATCCGGCCGTTCTTCGTTTCGAGGAACGTCACCTCGGCGTCCGTTGCCCCGCCGGCGCCGTGGCGACAGGTCGCCCAAGGAGTCCTTGAGCGGCCTTATACCCGCGCCGACGCCGCGGCGCCCGACGAGGAAGGAGCACCGCGAGGACCGCGATGGTTGCACGATGCACGCCGGCCGGAGCGGCGGGATCCGCCTGGCGCGTTCCGGCGGTGACGACCGGCGACGTGATCGCCCAGATGTGTGCGCCGGGATCGAATGTGCTGTCCGATGGACTCCCGGCGTCGATCCCGGCAAGTTCTTCAAATGCCGTCAAATGACGAGCCGTCAAGCACTTGCCAGCCCCTTCTACTTCCGACATCCTCTTTCGCGCGATCCATCTGATTTGTATAAACTACGGCCGCCATACTGAGGCTGTCGATGAAGAAGTGCCCTTTCTGCGCCGAAGACATTCAGGACGCGGCGGTCGTCTGCAAGCATTGCGGGCGCGACCTTAAGGAAGGTGCTTCCCAGGTCCAAATCGTTGCCGCCAAAAAGAGGACTGGTTGCCTGACGTGGGCCACGGCGGTTTTCTTTGGTCTGGTTTTCCTTGGTTGGTTGACATCACAGTTCAGCTCAACTCCATCGACTTCCTCAAGACCAAGCACAACACCAACTTCATTAGCGCCGGTAGCCGCCGCAGCACCGCCACCGGTCGCTTCGCCGCTCGCCGGAAAGTGGCGCCAAGCACAAACGCGGTCCGCGATGGATGACTCCCAGGGCGTCACGTTCTCACTGAGCGCCGACAACGAGATCGCCGGGTGGCTAGCGCGCGAAACGCCCACGCTGATCGTCCGCTGTCGGGAAAATGCGACTGCCGTCTACATCGTGACGGGCATGGCCGCGAGCGTCGAAAGCGGCGACCTTCAGGGCCACACCGTACGAGTGCGCTTTGACGATGCGTCGGCCCAGAGACAGCGATGGACGGAGTCGACCGATAACGAAGCGCTCTTCGCGCCCGATCCGATTCCGATGGCACGAAACATCGCCAAAGCCAAGGCGCTCCGTCTGGAATTCACTCCCTTCAACGCTTCGCCGGTGATCGTCACGTTCGACGTTTCTGGATTTGACGAGCGCGTTGGCAAGGTGGCGGCCGCCTGTCATTGGACACCCTGAGAGGTGATTGTGCCCTGGGACCTCTTAAGTAGAGAGGAGGATTGCATGGCGAGAAGCTTTCCATTGCAGCATCCAGCGTCCGGCGTGCGGCGCACCGGGTACGAGGGCTTCTCCTGGACAAGCCTCTTCTTCGGGGGCCTTCCGGCCCTGATCCGCGGCGACATCGCCTATGGGCTCGGCATCATCGTCGCCCAAATCCTCCTCGGGCTGGTCTCCTTTGGCCTGCTCAGCATCGCCGTCGCGGTCATTTGGGCGGCCGTCTATAACAAACATACACCGATCGGTTATTGCTCCAAGGGTTCAGGCCGGAGACGGTGAATACAGCGCGAGAAGGGGCCGACGCTCGCAGACGGCGTGAAGCTGAAACAGAGCTGGAGGTTGAACGCCTGATACGAGAGCGACGCTGAACGACAGCGTCAGACTGCCGCAACCAGCGGCCCCTCCAGCCCTGGAACGCGAGACCGCGCTAGCTGTTTCCCGTCTACTCCGCATAGTTGTATGCCTTGCCGCCCGTCACGGTGAATCGATACTCGCCGGTGAAGCGGAACGTCTTCGGATCGTACTCCCGGCAGAACCCAAACTTTCTCTCTCGACTCCCGAAGCCGACGGCGTAGTAGACAACTCCCCAGATCTTGAACCGTTTCGAAGCAGCAGAAGGGCGAGCCACGCGACGATCCATCCGCACGCGACGGAACTATAGGGCCGCTTGATGCCACCGTTCATCGGGTCTGCGCTCGTATTGCACGGCGACCGTCGACAGAGCCTTGGGTCGGATGTCTGTCTTGTTCCACCAATGTGCCACTTTGCCAGCGATACACGATTCTGACCCGGGGCGCTGAAACGTAGGGCTTGCCAGCGGCCCAGTCAGTCTCGGTCCCGATCACTTCGAGGTGGCCGTCGTCGTCGACATCGCCAAACTCGAAGGGCACGGGCGTACCGACGCCGGTTGTCACGAGCTCGACGAATTCCCCATTCCGCCATCCGAACACCTTGAGCGCCGTGCCGTGTGCGCCGGACGGATATTGCACCAGCAGTTCCTCGCGACCGTCGCCATCGAGATCGCAATGATCGATCGCGACGAGCGCTCCAGCGAGTGCGAGGCGTGACGCCGTGCTTGCCGGCGACGACGACAGGTCCTCCGTCCGATCATCAGCGGGCCCGGATGGCGGGGTTGAGCGCAGGATCGTGGCGACCGCCTTCGCGACGATCTGGGGCAACTGTCTCTCAAACACCTTGGCGCGCCACATCCCCCACAGGGTAAGGGCGATGCCCAGGACGGTAAGGCCAAGGCCTACGGCCGCGAGAGCCATCGGGATCGCCAGTGTTCGTCGGGCGGATCAAAGACCGACGTGAGGAACGCTCTGAAATCTTCAGGAGGCAGCGCATGGGCCATCTCAAAATTCTGCCCTGATTCAGCCCATCGACGATACGTCGGTATGAAAACTATGAGTGTCTAGGCGCGGTTCTGCTTACACGAAGGATTCGCGCAAGGCGTCTGGAATTGGTTGAAAGGACGCGCCTTAGCGGCGCGCCACGGGAGCGTTCGCAACGCGGAGGTCGGGAGTTCGAGCCTCCTGCCGTCCACCACTCTTCCTCAACAATTTCGCGAGTTCTTCGGCATCGGGATCCATGGAGTGGTCCAGAACTCGCCCCACTCCCCCGCTTTCGACAGGACCGAGCGGAGCGTGTCGCGCTCGCGATTGACCGCCGCCGGCTTCAGGAATTGCGGGCGCCAATCTAGCCGCGGGCGCGCCCCTTCCCCGCCAGTCGCTCCCGTTTCCACTGTTCGATGCACCAGGCTGTGATCTCGTACGGGATGAACCCACCAAAGGACGGCTCAGGGTCGCCAGAATCTCGCGGTCACGATCGACGCTGCGCTGGTGGAGCGACTCCAGGCGGGCCGCATCGTCGAGTACCAAGCTGGACGAAGGTGGACAACCCTGTCATGCCCTGGATCGATCTCGACTCTTCCGCCGGTGATACGCCTGCGCACCAAGACCTATCCCGACGAGCAGGAGCGTCGCGGGCTCCGGCACTGGTGCTGCACCAGTGGGCGTGAACGACGACTCTCCGGTGCCGCCGCCATTGAAGTAGTAAGTGAAGGAACCGAACTCCCAGAGCTTGTTGAAGCTATCATCGAAATACACGAAGCTCAAAGGGCCCTTCGGTGGCTCCGGCGGCGTCGTCGGATGAGGAACCGGCACACCGTCCAGCAGCGAGAACGACGGGAAAAAGGGATAGTCAATGTCGTCTGCTTCCGTAAATCGCCGCGGCGTGACTCCGTCGTCGTCCACGAAGTCAAACACGATCGTGAGGTCTGAGTTCGACGGAGTCAGTAACTGCGCGCCGGGGTGAAGATACGCGTCGTCGACGGTCACTGTTCCGGAATAGGTGTTCCCGCTCAGGACGCCCGTAAGGTTGAAAACCGAGATGTCCCAACTGATTGGAGTTGCTTCGGTCACCGACGCGCAGAGCGCGAGCATCGCGGCTATGACGGCGACCCGGAGCTGTACACCGTTCCAAGTCCTCATGGATGAAGCCTTTCGACTGGCGTGTGGGCATGCAACTTCCGAACCGTGCAGAGCGCACTTTGCAGACGTCAGGATTGTGTTTCAGTCGTGTCAAGGAGGATGGGACAAGTCGGGATGGCAGCAGACTATAGTCGTCGAACCGAAAGAGTGGAGAAGCGTCGGCGCATGTTACCGAGAAGTCAGAGCGGTATATCCATTCCGCATGCACCGAGAGTGCGACGAGCACGATCTGCCAGGATTCTGCCGTCGACTCCGAAGGTTTCGACGCGTCGATCTTCCGGGCATTCCGCCGACGGCGATCCAATGGACGGCGGCAGTTCGAAGAACGGGCAGCTCCGCGCCCGGAGCCGCCCGCCTCATGGGTGCGGCGCGCGCCGCGGCCGAAGGGGGATCTAGTGCTGTCCGCCGCTGGCCGTCGGTCGCTGCGGATCGAGTGTGAAGGCGAACGCCGTGAACTGCATCTCCTCCCACGTCTGATCGCCCCAGTGCACGTCGCTCGAGGGGTCGGGATTCGATCGGTTGCCCTCGGAATTGTCGTACCAGGCCGTCGTCCGGAGCACGGTGCCCTTCGGCAGCTTCAACGGCTCGGTGAAGATGTACTCGGTTTGCCAGTTGAAATCGTAGTGCGGAACGGCCAGCACGATCTCGTCGCGTCCATCGGGGTAAATCGCCCGCACTTCCCACCGCTTTCCGCGCACATGCGTATGCGGCAGCAGGCTCCAGACCTCGAGATCGCGGTTGATGGTCATCTCCGCGACGACCTCGGTATTGGCCGTCCGCGCCGGCAGCGTGAAATTCTGGTTCAGCAGCGCCGCGATGATGACTTCCTGGTGGGGCGGCGCCGGCGTGAAACGGAAGCCGATTTCCGTGCGATCGGTCGCCGCCGTGCCGTTCGATGTGTAGTGCATCTGGAACACCAGCGTCGAGCCGGCAGGAAGCCGCATCGCTGTCCCTTCGCGGAAGACGCGGATGTTCTGGCCTGGCACGTACCCGCCCACGAAGTTCCCCGTGCCGCCCTCCGGGGCCGGGCGATCGTTGGCAGGCTCCTGCTTGAGCGCCTGCGCGGCCTTGACCGCGTCGGTCTGCGGCTCTTCCATGCCGGCGGCGAACGTGAACGGCCCCTCCTGGCGGCGCGCGGGCGCCGCGCCGTCGGGCGCCGGAGGCCGCGCGCCGGCCGGGCGCTCACGCTTCGGCGGCCGCGCGTAGACGATCACATGGTGCACCACCCCTGGCGTG
Source organism: uncultured Acidobacteriota bacterium (assembly GCA_963837345.1). Lineage (GTDB taxonomy): Bacteria > Acidobacteriota > Vicinamibacteria > Vicinamibacterales > CAVVIG01 > CAWIMX01. Next base: position 3,550,069 of record CAWIMX010000001.1, on the reverse strand, counting down.
CTGGGGCGCACCTGATACGCAGTAATCCATTTGTCTTCCGTGAAGTTCGTCGGCACCTCGAAGTACTTGTATTCGACCGTTCCGGTCGCCGGGACCGGATAGTCCTCCTGCATCGCGAACACGGCGTCGGGCTGGCCGATCGCCCACCCGTCGGGATACGTCGGCTGCGGCGGCAGGTCGGTCGGGTCGCCTTCCGGCGCACCGGCGCTCACCCACCGGACGATCGTGGCCTTCTCGGCATCGCTCAAGCGCCGATCGTTCAGAAAGTGGCCGTACGACGGGTCGGCATGCCAGGGGGGCATCACCCCGCGAGACACCGCCGAGCCAATCGAGCGCACCCATGGCCGGGCCGCGTCGTAGGTCAGCAGGGACATCGGCGCCACCTCGCCCGGGCGGTGACAAACCGTGCAGTGCTCGTAGAAGATGGGCGCGACGTCCTTGCTGAAGGTGGGCGTCGCACCGGATTGTGCGGCAGCGGGGGTGCCGGCAAGGCCCAGACCCAACACGCCTGCCAGGGCCAGGACCACGGACTTCTGCATCGTCATCTTCTCCTCGCGTGCACCTAATCGATTGATGGAACTGAGTTTCTCATCCTAACAGAACCCGTGCAGGCCCGGCGGCATTCCCGGTCCGCACGTGAGAGAAGACGGTCCGCAGCCCCTCGGGGTTCATCGGATCCCTGCGCCACGCAAGATGCATTCATGAAAATTGGTCTATCGGCCGAAAAACCTCTTGAAGCCCTGGACTCCGTGTCATAGGGTAAGCAACCAAAGCCCCAATCGCGTCGAGGATCTATGTGGAACTGGTTCAACTGCTACTTCTCCGGACGCCACGACTATGGGGTCTGGTGCGAGCCGGGCACGATTTTCCTGCGGTGCGTCCACTGCGGCCGCCGATCGCCCGGGTGGTCGCTCGACACCCGGGACACCCCGCCGCCACGCCAGTCGGCCAAAGCCTCCGCCAAGACGCGGCAAAGTCCCTCGCATCGAGTCCCGGTCGAGTCCGGCGCGGTCGCGCGCTGAGCGGACGCGCGGGCGCCGGCACGTTGACACCCGGAACAGGAGCCTGGAGAATACGGTTTCGTGCCTGTTCCACGCATCTCCAAAGACGATCTGAAAGTGCGGCTCGAGAGCGGGGACGCTCCCGTCCTGGTCGACGCCCGCCTGAAATACCCCTACGAACACAGCACGGTTCGCCTGCCGGGCGCGATTCGCTATGGCGAAGACGCCGGGGTGCCGTCGCTGCCGCGCGACCGCGACATCGTGGTCTACGATTCCGACCCGCACGAGCTGGCGAGCTCACGGGTCGCGGCCGACCTGATTCGACAAGGGTACCGCGCGTCCGCGCTGGAAGGCGGCATCGGGCCGTGGATCGACGCCAAGCTACCGACCGAAACCAAGGAGGCGCGCCGTCAGGCTCCGCCTGAACCCGGCGCGCTGAAAGGCTAGGCGATTTCCGCCGACCCGACGCCGCCACTCTCCCGCACGCTCGACGAGCTGGCGCTGATTGCCGGCATCCGCGGCGACGCTGCCGAGGCCGCTGCCTTCATCCGTGCACGCGAGTTCGTCTGCGCGCGCCACGTCGCCTCCGACGCCGACCTGGGGCCCTTGCTCGAGACGCCCGACGCCCAGGCGGACTCCGAGGTCTACACGCGCCTGCGATCGATGTACGAGGCGGGCGGCTGGGTGCTGCTCGAATCGTCGATTGCCGACCTTCCCTCGGATCTGCGGTGGCTCTTCGAGTCGGGCGCGGTCACGCTTCCCGAGCTCGCCACGCTCTACCAGCGGCTGGGCACCGTCACCGTCGCCGATCTCGCCGACGCCGTGCATGAGCGGCGCGTTCGCGACGTGCCCGGACTCGACTCCCGGGTGGAGGCCCGGATCGACGCCGCCCTTCCCCTGCTGCGTCGGCGAAGCGCGCGCATGCCGCTCGGGCGCGCCATCGGCATCGCCGATCCGCTGCTGGCGGTGCTGCGATCGGAGCCGGCTGTGGCCTGGGCCGAGCCGGCCGGGTCTCTGCGCCGTGGCGAAGAGCTGATCGGCGACGTCGAGATCGTCGCGCCGATCCGACGATCCCCAGGCATCCATCGAGGCGCTCCGCCGCACGCCGGACGCCGTTCCGCAGCTGACGCGCGAAGCGTCGAGGATTTGCCTCCTCATGGATCGGATGACCGTCGGCGTGCGCTTTCCGGCGCTCGACGAGGCCGGGGCCGCGCTGCTGTACCTCACGGGATCGATTCCGCACATCGCGCAGCTGCGCGACCGCGCTCGAGAGCGGGGCTACGCCCTGACGGCCGCGGGCCTGTCGAACGGCAATGGCCGCCGTGTCGCGGACACCGAAGCGGCCATCTACGAGGCGCTCGATCTGCCGTTCATTCCGCCGGAAGTGCGAAACGGGACCGATGAAATCGAGGCCGCCTCCGACGGCACACTGCCGCGGCTCGTGGAGCGCGGTGACATCGCCGGCGACCTCCACATGCACACGCACTACAGCGACGGCCGAGACAGCGTCGACCAGATGGCGGCTGCGTGCGCGGCCCTTGGCTATCGGTACATGGCGATCACGGATCACTCCCCTTCCTCCGCCGCATCGCGCAACCTCTCGCTGGACACGCTGGGGCGCCAGGCGGATGAGATCGCGGCAGCCCGCGAGGCGCATCCCGATATCACCATTCTGCAGGGCGTCGAGGTCGACATCCTGCCGGACGGCAAACTGGACTTTCCCGACAAAGTGCTCCAGCGGCTCGACATCGTCCTGGCGTCGCTGCACGACGGGCACGGCCATTCGCCCGATCGCCTGCTGAGCCGTTACGAGAGCGCCATGCGCCACCCGCTCGTGACGATCGTGACGCACCCGAGCAACCGGATGATTCCGTTCCGCGCGGGCTACGAGCTCGACTACGACCGGTTCTTCGATCTCGCCATCGAAACCGGCACGATTGTGGAGGTGGATGGCGCGCCCGCGCATCTCGACATGAACGGTGAACTCGCACGTCGAGCCATCCGGGCTGGCGCGCTGATCTCGATCGACAGCGACAGCCATCGCGCCGACACACTCGGTCGCCAGATGGATCTGGGGGTGACGACGGCCCGCCGGGGCTGGGTCGAGGCGCGGCACGTCGTCAATACGCGCACCACGGACGAGCTTCGCCCGCTGCTCGCGCGAAAGCGCCACCGGTGATCCCGGCGGCTGGACCGCCCCGGGCGCGTGGTATCGTTGAACTCATGAAGCTCCTCGGCGGCCTGTCATGGCTCGCCGGACTGGCGCTCGCGATTTCCGCGCCCGTTCACGGCCGGGCGGCACGCAGCCCGGACGAGCTGGCGCGTGCGCTGCAGCAGAAGTACGCGACCATCCGCGACTTCTCAGCCGATTTCGTCCAGTCGTACACGGGAGGCGTGCTCCACAAGCAGGTCGTCGAGAAGGGGCACGTCCTCGTCAAGAAACCCGGGCTGATGCGCTGGGAATACTCGGAACCCGAGAAGAAGCTGTTCATCTCGGACGGGCGCCGCACGTATTTCTACATGCCGGCGGATCGGCAGGTGATCGTGAGCCCGGTGTCGGAGGAGGCCGAAGCCAGCACGTCCGTCCTGTTTCTCGCCGGCAAGGGCGACCTCGTGCGCGACTTCGAGGCGTCCACCACCGCCCCGCCTCCGGGGCTGCCCGAAGGCACCGACGCCCTTCGGCTGGTTCCTCGATCGACGCAACGCGACTATAGCGCGCTGATCCTGGCTTTCGCCGGCGACACGCTCCAGTTGCGCGGCCTGGTCACCGAAGACGCGCAGGGCGGCAAATCGAGCTTCGTCTTCCAGGACCTGAAAGAGAACGTCTCGCCCTCTGCCGACCAGTTCACATTCAAGATCCCGCGTGGTGTCGATGTCATCACCGATTCCGGCCAGGCTGCGCGTCCGTAGCGCGCCATCCGCCGGGCGCGGCCGGACGGCTCTCGTCTGGCTCGTGGCGTCGGCCTGCGTCGTCGCGGGCGGCTGCGCCGCCGCGACGGCGACCCGCCATGGACAGCAGGCGGAGCGCCGGCAGGACTACGACCTCGCCGTCGTCGAATACACCAAGGCGCTGCAGCTCAAGCCGAACGACGTGGGGCTGCGCACCGGCCTCGAGCGCGCCAAGCTGCGAGCCGCGGAGGATCATTTCGTGCGCGGCCGTCGGCTCGAAGCGACCGGTCAGCTCGACCAGGCGCTGGTGGAGTTCCAGCTCGCCTCCGAGCTGAACCCCACCAATGCCGACGTCGACGCGGAACTGCGGAACACGCGGGAGAAGCTCCGGGCGAAAGCGACGCTGCCGCGCGAGGGGAAGACGGAGCTCGAGGCCCTCATCGCCAGAGCGCGCGACCTGCCCCCTCCAGGCCCCGAGCTCCCGGACGTGCGCATGCCGGCGTCGCTCGTCTTTCGCGATGCGCGCAGCCGCGATGTTTTCGCGGCCCTGGCCACCTTCGGCGACATCAGCCTTGCCTTCGACCCGTCGTTCCGCGACACGCCGGTGACGGTCGATCTCCGAAACGCGTCGCTCGTCGCCGCCCTCAACGCCGTCGCCACGGCGACGCGGTCGTTTTTCCGCGTCACGGCGCCGGGGACGGTCGTCGTGATTCCGGATACGCCGGCCAAGCACCAGGAGTATGAAGAGGATGTCGTCCGGACGTTCTATCTGAGCAATGCGGATTTGAAGGAAACGATGGATCTGCTTCGGCTGGTGCTCGACGCCCGCCGCATCTCATCCATCACGGCGACCAACGCGATCACCATCAAGGACACGGCCGACCACGTGTCGGCGGCGGGCCGGTTGATCGCCGCCATCGACAAGGCGCGCCCGGAAGTCATCATCGACGTCGAGCTGCTCGAAGTGAACCGGTCGAAGCTGGCGGAATACGGCCTGCAGGCGGCGTCGCCCGACTCCGCCGGCATCGACGGGTCGGTCTCGACGAGCGCCTCGACGCTCACGCTCAGCCAGCTGCGCACCCTCACGCAGTCGGACGTGATCTTCGCCAACCTTCCGTCGCTGTACTACCGTCTTCTCAAGAGCGATCAGAACACGCGCACGCTGGCCAACCCGCAGCTTCGCACGTCGGAAGGTGTCACCGCGCAGGCGCGGTTCGGCGAGCGCGTGCCGGTGCCGACCACGACCTTCTCCCCGATCGCCACGGGCGGCGTCCCGCAGCAGCCCATCACGGCCTTCAATTACGAGCCGATCGGCGTGAACATCGACATCACCCCCCGCACGCACCACGACGACGAGGTGACGCTTGCGCTGCACGTGGAGGTGTCGAGCGTCATCGGCACGGGCTTCGGGGGGTTGCCCACGTTCGGCAATCGCGAGATCACGACCGAGATCCGCCTGCACGACGGCGAAACGAACATGCTGGCTGGCCTCATTCGAGACGATGAGCGGCACACGCTCGACGGCGTGCCGGGCCTGAGCGATCTGCCGCTCGTCGGTCGGCTGTTTGCGCGGTCGCACACCGAGACGACCGAGACCGACGTGATTCTCACGCTCACGCCGCACATCATTCGCGTGCTCGACCTCTCGGAAGCCGACCTGCGACCGTTCCGCGTCGGCCGCGATACCGCCGCGCCAGGGGCCGACCTGCCGCTCCCGCTCACACCGCCGCCGGTCGACGCCCCGCCCGACCTTCCCGCCCAGCCGGCACCCGCACCCGATCTCGGCATTCCGGTCACGCCGGGCACGTCAGGCCGCCATTAGCGTCGGACTTCGCGCTCGACCTTGGCGCCGAGCGTCGTGAGGTGCTCGACGAGGCGGCTGTAGCCGCGCTCCACCATCTCGAGCGGCGCCAGTCGGCTCTCGCCGTCGGCCGCCAGAGCCGCGGCAATGAGGGCCATCCCCGATCGCAAGTCGCGACTGTCGAGCGGCCGCGCCCGCAGGCGCCGGGGCCCGGTCACGATGACGCGATGGGGATCGCACAGGAAGAAATCCGCCGCCATGCCGCTCATCTGCTCCAGCGCGAACAATCGCAATTCGTACAACCAGTCGTGCACGAGCGTCCGACCCTCCGCCTGGGTCGCGAGCACGGTGACCAGGCTGACCAGGTCGCTCGGGAAACCCGGCCACAGCCCCGTCGTAATGCGGCCGGCCGCGCGCGGCTTCGACGGATCGACGCGGAACACGTCGCCATCGATGCGGCAGGAGACGTTCATGCGGGACAGCACCACGGCCACGACTTCGAGATCTTCCGGTCGGGCGCCTCGCACCTCCACCGCCCCGCCGGTGATCGCCGCCACGACCGCCCAACTGCCCGCTTCGATGTAGTCGCCCCACAGCTCATGGCGCGCGCCGCTGAGGCGACCGCCGCCGTCGACGCGGATGGTGCTCGTCCCCGCCCCGCTGATGCCGACGCCCATGGCCTCGAGGAAGGCGCAGAGCTCCACGACGTGCGGCTCGCAGGCAGCGTGCCGGATCTCGGAGCGACCGGGCGCCGCGGCCGCCGCCAGGACGGCCGTTTCCGTGCCCGTCACCGAGGCCTCGTAGAGATAGAGAGAAGTCGGCCTCAGGCCGGCCGGCGCTTCGAGCCGGTGCCCCGGCCCCTCGAGCACGCGCGCTCCCATGGCCGCCAGCGCCTCGAGGTGCGTCGAAATCGACCGGCGCGCCGGGAAGTCGCCGCCGGGCAGGCCGAGCGTGGCGCGTCCGCGGCGGGCAAGCAGCGGGCCGAGCAACAGCACGGAGCCGCGCAGCCGTCCGACCATCGCGCCATCGGGCTCGTCGTTGACGATCTCCCGGCAGCGCACCCGAAGCGTGGTGCTGCCGATGCCGTCGACCTCGGCTCCCAGATTCTGCAGCAGCCGGGCCATCACTTCGACGTCGCCGATCCGGGGCACGTTCGTCAGCACGCATTCCTCGGCCGTCAGCAGGCAGGCTGCGAGCAGCGGCAGGGCCGCGTTCTTGTTGCCCTCGACGTCGACGGCCCCCGCGAGCCGCGCGCCGCCTTCAATCCGTAGCGTCGCCATTGAACTCCCCGAGATAGACGATCTCTTCCTGCAGGACCACACCGAACCGCCGGCGCACCTCCGCGCGGCAGCGCTCGATGAGCCGTCGAATGTCGCGAGCCGTCGCCGTGCCCTGGTTCACGATGAAATTGCCGTGGGCCGTCGACACGCACGCGCCGCCCTCGACCAGCCCTTTGAGCCCGGCGCGATCCACCAGCGCGCCCGCCGACCATGGGACACCCGTCGGCAGGACGTCGCGTCCGGGCTGCGGATTCCTGAACACGCAGCCCGCGCTCGGAACGTCCAGCGGCTGCGTCCGCTTGCGAAAGGCGAGCGAGGCACGCGCCGTCCGGCGCAGGGCGGCCGGCTCGCCCCGGCCCACGCGGAACACGGCAGACAGCAGCACCTCGCCGGTGTCCTGCAAGCGGCTGCGATCGTATCCGAAGCCCATCTCCTGCTGCGGCACATCGCGCGCCGTGCCGTCGCGGGCGGCCACGCGCGCCTCGATCACGCACGTCCCGATCGGTTGGCCCGCGAAATGCGCGTTGCCGAACAAGGCCCCCCCCACCGTGCCGGGCGTGCCTGCCCACGCCTCGAGCCCGGCGCAGCCGTGGAGCACCGTCCAGCGGACGAGACCGTTGATCGTGACGGCCGCGTCGGCGCGCACGCGCTCCGCGCTCTCCCGGGCGATGGCCCCGCCGCGCGGGCGAATCACGAGCCCGCGCACGCCGGCATCGGCGACGAGGACATTCGAGCCGCCGCCGAGAAGCGTCGTGGGAATGCCGGAGGCGTGCGCGATCGCGAGAGCCCGCCTGATCTCCTCCGCGCCGTGAGTTTCGAGCAGCCACTGGGCCGGCCCGCCCACACGGAACGTCGTGAGCGGCGCGAGGGACACCTGCGATCGCAGGCAATTGGGACCGAACGCCCGGCGCATGGCCTCTTCGAACCTCGCGGACATCACGGTGCCCCGCCCTGCTCCACCGCCATCAGGGCCCGCTCGCGGCTGATGAGAGCCGCCAGAGCCTCGGCGAACGTGCAGGCTCGGAACGACAGGGCGTCGCCGGGCGCCAACTGTCCGGCGACGCCGAGATCGGCCGTGATCACGGTCGCGACCTTGGGATATCCGCCCGCCGTCTGCCGGTCGGCCATGAGCATGATCGGGTGGCCCGAGGGCGGCACCTGCACCGATCCCACCGGCGTCGCATTCGAAATGAAGTCGCGACCGTCAGCGTAGTCGAGCGCGGGACCCTCGAGCCGATAGCCCGTGCGATCGGAATCCCCGCCGACCACGTAGGGCGCCGATTGCAGGCGTTCGAGCGTCCCGGCGGCAAACCGATCGATCTCAGGGCCAGCCAGCAGCCGCAGCGACACGGGCCGCGTCTCCGGAGCGGCAGGCATGCGATGGCTCCGCCGGCGACCTCTCCCGCCAGGCGATCCAAGAGGCAGCCGATCCCCCGTCTTCAGCGAACGTCCGGCCAGACCGCCCATCGCCGACATGAGGTGCGTCGCGCGGCTCCCGAGCACCGAGGGCACGTCGATGCCGCCGGCCACGGCCAGATAGGCGCGCGCGCCCGCGAGGCGCCGGCCGAACTGCAACACCGCGCCCGCGGACACGTCGAAGGCGGCGCCCCAGGGCACCGGGCGACCGTCCACCGCGATCTCGAATGACGCGCCCGACACCGCCATCACCCGGTCGTCGTCGCACGTCAAGGCCGGGCCGGACAACGTGATTTCGAGCGTGGCCGCATGCCGCGCATTGCCCGCCAGCGCATTCGCCAGGCGATGGGCGAACGGATCCATCGGGCCGGCGACCGGGACGCCGCGATCCTGATACCCCCAGCGGCCCAGATCCTGGACGGTGGTCAGCAGGCCCGGCGTGATCACTGACAGGCTGGCCACCTAGCCGGCCTCCGTCGCGAGTTGGTCGAAGACCGCTCGATTGATCGCCTCGAACCGGACCTCGTCTCCCACGGCAAACACGTTCGGATCGACCCGCGCCGGCTCGAACACGCGGCTGGGGGTCCGGCCGATGATCTGCCAGCCGCCCGGCGTTTCCCGCGGATAGACGCCCGTCTGGATGCCGGCGATGCCGACCGACCCGGCGGGCACCCGCGTTCGAGGCGTCGCGCGACGCGGCGCGGCAATCCGCTCGTCGACCATGCCCATGTACGCGAACCCGGGGACGAACCCGATCATGAACACGCGGTAGGGGCGTCCCACATGCCGCGCCACGACTTCATGCGCCGGCAGTCCGCCGAACGCCGCGACCTCTTCGAGGTCGGGCCCGAGCGCTCCGCCGTAGCACACCGGAACGCGAACGGTCCGGGGCGGACGGGCATCGCCTGGCGCCACGCGTCCGGCCTCCTCGAGCGCCCGCCGCAGCCGATTGCGGTCCACGCGGAGCGGATCGAAGTACACCGTCACCGAGCAGTACGCGGGGACCACGTCCCGCACCCCGGCGAGCGCCGCGGCCGCCAGCCGGGATGCCGCCGCGACCACGCGGACGTGCACCTCCAGAGCGATCCGCTCGTCGAAGTCGAGCCTCAGTGCCGAATCGCCCACGGCGACCACCCGCGTCACGCCAGGGCCCGCAGCAGCTTCCTGTGGACGTCCCCGAATCCGCCGTTCGACATCAGCACCACCAGATCGCCCGGTCGCCGCTCGCGCGCGATGAGCTCGACGATGCCATCGATGGAATCGGCCGCGCGAGCCGATCGACCACGGCCGCGCAGGTCCTTCACGAGGCGGGGAATCGAGAGTCGCACGTCGTCGGGGAGCGTCGACCGGAACACGGGCGCAAGCACGACCTCGTCGGCGGCGTCGAAGGCATCGGCGAAGGCCTCCTGAAACACCCGGCGACACGAGGACGCCGATCGGGGTTCGAACACGGCCCAGATCCGCGCGTCCGGATGGGCGGCGCGCAATCCGGCGAGCGTCTCCGCGATGGCCGTCGGGTGGTGGGCGAAGTCGTCGTAGACCGTGACGCCGCCCTGTACGCCGATGACCTCGAGACGACGCTTGACGCCCGCGAACCCGTGAAGGCCCCTCGCGATCTGCTCCGCCGTGATCCCGACCCGCGAGGCCACCGCGATCGCCGCGACGGCGTTGCGCACGTTGTGCGCGCCGACGAGCGGCACCTCGAACGCCCCGAACGGCTGTCCCTGCCGCTGCAGTCTGAACCGCGTGGAACCACCGGCGCTTTCGAGGCCGTACGCCAGCCAGTCCGCGCCCTCCCCCAGGCCGAACGTCTCGACGTCGGACACCGCGACATCCCGAAGCGCACCGGCGAGCGGACTGTCGCGCCCGAGCAGCAGCAGTCCACGGCGCGGCACGAGATTCACCAGCCGCCGGAACGCGAGCTTCACCGCATCGATATCAGGATAGATGTCGGCGTGGTCGAACTCGATGTTGTTGATGACCGCGATGTCCGGCAGGTACTTCAGGAACTTCGCCGTCTTGTCGAAGAACGCGCTGTCGTATTCGTCGCCCTCGATGACGAAATCCCGCCCGCGACCGACCCGATAGCTGGATCCGCGCTCGCCGAAGTTCCCCGCGATGCCACCGACCAGCACGCTCGGGTCGGCCCCCCCGTCGGCCAGCAGCCACCCGGCGAGGGCGGTCGTCGTCGTCTTCCCGTGCGTGCCGGCAATCACAATCGACCGGGCGCCCCAGAGAAAGTGCTCGCGGATGGCTTCGGGGAGCGAGTAGTAGCGGATCTTCTTGTCGAGGACCGTTTCGAGCTCGGCGTTCCCTCTCGAGACGGCGTTGCCGACGACGACGAAGTCGAGATCCGCCGTGATCGCGTCGGGGCTGTACCCCGATCGGACGGGAATCTCCTCCGCGGCGAGGAAGTCGCTCATCGGCGGGTACACGTCCTGATCGGACCCTCGGACGTCGACGCCCTTCTGCTTGAGAAGCGCCGCCAGCGTGGCCATCGCCGTGCCGCAGATCCCGATGAAGTGGGCTCGAGGTCTAGACAACCGCGGCTTCCTCGATCACCAGTCTCGGCCCGCCCCGGGTGACGACGCGGCACTCGACGCCGAGCGGCAGGGTGAAGCTTGGGCCCACGGTATGGCCCGAAGGAAAGCCGAACACGATCGGCCCTCCGAAATCGGCCAGGGTTTCCGCCATGACGGCGCGGGCCGGATGATCGCCTCCGGGTTCGTCGCAGTTCACCATCTGTCCGATGACGATCGCCGCGGCTCGCGCCAGAATGCCGGCCTGCCGGACTTGCGTCATCATGCGATCGAGTCGATACGGCCGCTCGCCCACCTCCTCGATCCACAACACGCAGCCGGGCGGGGGCGCAAACGCGTACGGCGTCCCGAGCGACGCGACGAGCTGCGTCAGCGTGCCGCCGAACAGCGGACCCGACGCCTCGCCGTCCCGCACGGTTTCGAGCCCCGCCGGCGCCAGTTCGCCGACCGGCTGAGTCCGGGACACCGCGTTCAGCAACGACGCACGATCGTACCCGGCCTCCCCTTTCCCGAGGCGGCCCGCCAGCATGGGCCCGTGGAACGCCACGAGCCCCGCTCGACACGTCAAGAAACTCAGCAGGGCCGTGAGATCGCTGTATCCGACGAACACCTTGCGGGCCCGACGGGCCTCGTCGGCATCGAGCAGCGGCAGCACCTGCGCGCTGCCGTAGCCGCCGCGGACGGCGATCAGTCCGGCAATCGATGGATCGGCCCATGCGGCGCGGATCGCCGCCGCGCGCGCCGCGGGCGCGCCGGCAACGAAGCGTTCGCGCGCGAACACCGTCTCGTCGAAGACGGGCTCGAAGCCCAACCGTCGAAGCTCGGCCACGCCCTCGTCGAATTCCTCGGGCAGAAAATGGCTGGCGGGCGCCACCACGGCCACGCGGTCTCCGGACACGAGCGCCCGGGGTTTGAGCATCACAGGAAGCGCGCCATCTCGTCCGCCACGGCCCGATGAGCGTCGGTCCCCAGACGCTCCCCCAGGAGTCGAGACGACATGCGGCGGCCGGCGACGGCGCCCGAGCCGAGGAAGCGCTCCTTCGCCGCCTGCTGCCGCATCAGGGCATCCTCGACCCGCGCAAACGGCAGGCGCTCCTCCTCGACCGCGTGCACGAGGGCCTCCAGCGTGGCCGCCTGCAGATCGTGGTCCACGCCGCACACGAGCAGCGCGTCGCACCCGGCGGCGACCGCGTCGACCGCGGCGTCCGGCACAGAACGGTCGACGCTGATCGCCTTCATCTCGAGGTCGTCGCTGACGATGACGCCCTCGAAACCGAGCTCCCGCCGGAGCGCGCCCGTGACGATCGCCGGCGACAGCGTCGCCGGCCGCGCCTCGTCCAGCGCGGGAACGAGGACGTGGGCCGTCATGATCATGGCCACGTCGGCGGCCACCGCCGCGCGGAACGGCACCCATTCGACGGCCCGAAGCCGGTCGGGCGCGTGCGCGACCAGCGGCAGCTCGACGTGCGAATCGGCATTCGTGTCGCCGTGCCCCGGAAAATGCTTGCCGCAGGCCGCCACGCCTCCCGCCTGCAGACCACGAACGATGGTGGCTCCCAGCCGGGCGACGTCTTCCGCACGCGCCGCCAGCGCGCGATCGCCGATCACCGGGTTCTTCGGATTGGTGTGCACGTCGAGCACCGGTGCGAAGTCGAGGGAGATGCCGACGGCGATGAGCTCGGCGGCGAGCGCACGCGCAAAGCGATCGGCCAGCTGCTCGTCACCGCTCCTGCCGAGGGTCGCCATGGGCGGCCACACCGTGAACGGCGTCGTGAGGCGGGCGACGCGGCCGCCCTCCTGGTCGACCGAGACCCAGAGGGGAGCGTCGGGCGTCAGACGGGCCGCCTCCCACGCGAGCTCGGCCACCTGCTCCGGCTCGGCGACGTTCCGCCCGAAGAGAATCACGCCGCCCAGGCCGAACTCGCGCGCGAGCGCATGCAACTCGACCGGCACCTGGTGGCCGTCGAAGCCGGCGATGAGCAGCTGACCGATCCCGTGCCGAAGCGCGCGTGGCGACATTCGAGTCACAATTATAATCGTGCCGTGCAGCTCGCTTCGTCCGCGCCCACCCGCATCGATCTCGCGGGCGGCACGATCGACATCTGGCCGCTCTACCTGTCGCACCCCGGCGCGCAGACGCTGAACGCCGCCATCTCGCTCCGGGCTCACGTGCGCATCGAGTCCCGGGACGCGCCCGGCGTCCATCTGGAAGCCGCCGATCTCGGCATGCATGCCGAGGCCGGCCGATGGCAGGATCTCGACGGCGAGGGTCCGTTGCCGCTGCTGGCGGCGCTCGCCCGGCACTACCGTCTGGATCGAGCGTCGCTGGTCACGCGCGGTGAATCGCCGGCGGGCGCAGGCATCGCCGGCTCGTCGGCGCTGGCGGTCGCACTGGCCGCCGCCCTGGCGCGGTGGACGGGCCGCTCGTCCGATGCGGACGCAATCCTCGAAGTCGCGATGAACGCCGAATGTCAGACCATCCGGGTGCCGACAGGCGTGCAGGACTACCGGCCGGCCTTCTACGGTGGCATCGCGGCGGTCGAGCTCGGCGTCGACGGCGTGCGCCGGGTCGCGCTCGACGTCGACCCGCGCGACCTCGAACGCCGGCTCGTCCTCGCCTATACCGGCGCGCCGCGCCAGTCGGGCACCAATAATTGGGAGATCGTCAAGCGGCACATCGACGGCGATCGCGGCGTCTTCGACTGTCTGGAGCGCATCCGCGACACCGCGGCTGCCATGCGCGCGGCGCTCGCCCGCGGTGACTGGGACGAAGTCGGCCGGCAGATCAGTGTGGAGTGGGACAACCGCAAACGCCTGGCGCCCGGCGTCACGACGCCGGCCATCGAGACGCTGATGGCCCGCGCGGCGGGAGCCGGCGCCCAGGCCGCCAAGGTCTGCGGCGCCGGCGGCGGCGGCTGCATCGTCTGTTACGCGGCGCCGGAAGCGGTCGCCGCCGTGGCCGCGGCGCTGGCATCCGGCGGCGCACGGGTGCTGCCCTTTCAGATCGAAGCCGACGGCCTGCGAATCGACTCATGAGCCACAAGCTGCCGATCCTGACGCCCGACGCGAAGCTCGCGGAGATCAAGCGTCTCTACTACGCCACGACGCGACAGACGATCATGGCGGATCTCGACCGCGCGATCCGCCTGCTCAAGTCGATGGAGACCGAGGAGGAACGGGAGCGGGCAGCCGTCTACATGGACGGCTTGTCGCAAATGCGGTCCGAGTGGGGGATCCGGAACAGTGGGCCCGCCCGGCGGACCGGACGCTCGCGCCGGTTGCGACGCTAGTCAGCCGCGTCCCAGGGACTGCACGGCTCGCTTCCGCGCGGCAATCCGCAGAGCCTCGGGGACGTTTCGATCCATGGAGAGCATGGCGAGGTCGCGATCGTTCAGCCGCGCCATCATATTCATCGACAGGGCGAGCGGCGTCTTCGGGTTCCGCGTCAACGCCACCACCACGCCGTAGTTCTTCGTCCAGGCACGGTTGCTCGCAATCACGCGCAGCACGTCCTCCGAGACGTTCGCCGCCCGCGCGTATCCCTCGATCTCCGACTCGTTGACTTTCGGACTGCTGAGCACCGCCGCCGCGATCATCTTGTTGGGGTCCCGAATCAAGATGCCGCGCATTTCGCGCGTCCCCTTCACAGCCGCCTTCAGGCGCTCGGTGAAGTTCATGTTCGCGAGCCGCTGCACGACGCTCTGGTCGCGCTCGGCATCGGCGGCGCCGCCTTCCTCGGCTTCCCCCGTCGTCTCGTCCGGGTCGGGCGCAGTCACCAGCGGCGCCTCGGCGGCCTCGTCGGCTGGCGCGACGGGTGCGGCAGCCGGCTGGATCCCGCGGGCCGCGAAAAACTCGCGCAGGGCCGTCGGAGTGCTCGAGCGCGCCAGAAAGGCCGACAGCGCGCCCGGCGGAATACGCGCGAGAGTCTGATTGGCGAGCTGCTGGACCGCGGGATCGGCGTCCTCCGTCAGGAGCGCCAGGATGGCCAGCTGCTCGGCCGGCCGCGTCGCCAGGCCGCCCTCGGCGGCGAGAAGCCGGACGTCGCGCGCGACTTCACCACGCCGGAAGAAGTCGAGGAGCGGAGTCGGTGCCGTCATGGAGCGGCCAGGTAGTCCGTGAAATTTGCGGGCGTCATTCGCAGCGTGACGACCTTGCCCGACGGGCCAAGAACCCGGGCGGGCCGGCCATTGACCGTCAGCATGAGAGCGGACGCGTCGCCCACGGTCAGAACGAGCTCGCGCTGCGCCTCGACGGTTTCGCGCTCATCGGCGTCGAGCAGCCGTTGGATCACCTGTTGCCCGTCCGCCACGGCCGAAATCCAGCACGGACGGACGGCGAGGAGCGTGACGGCCACGCGGCCGGGACCCGCAGGCGACACGGCTGTCGTCGGGCGATCGGGCGTGGCCGGATCCGGAGCGGCACGCGCGACCTGGACCGCATCGGCGTCGGGCGGCGACTCGACGGGTACCTCGACGGGAGCACGCGCCCCGGTCGACGGTGACGGCGTCGCCACGGGCACCGGAGGCGCTACCAACGCCGGGGGCGCCTGCGAACGCCGTCCGCCCGTGGCGCCGAAGTACAGCACGAGACCGACGAGCGGCACGCTCAACAGCACGAGCCGCAGGAAAGTGAACGCCATGCGCTGGCCGCTTTCGTGCGCTTCGCGGTCTTCGAACTCCCCGGACCCGACCGGCCCGGCGGACACGGAAGGATCGCGTGCGAATTGGGCGAGAAATTCCGCCAGGGCCTGCTCCGGGTCCAGCCCCACTTCGGCCGCATAGGCCCGCACGAACGCGCGGCCGAAAATACCGGCCGGCAGTTTCGAAATGTCGTTGCGCTCGAGCGCCTCGAGGGCGGTCACCGGTATCTTCGTGGCATTTGCGATCTGCCGGAGCGTCACGCCGCGCCGTTCGCGTGCCTGTCGAAGGCGGCGGCCGAGGTCTTCTGCGACGGGCTGCTCGGACATGCTGGGGGAACGGGACGTGCCGGTATGTTAGGAAGCCCGTTCCGCGCTGTCAAACTTTGCGCGCACGCGCGATGCGACGCCGACCAACGAGCCGCCAGGGCATCCCGCAGGCCCGCCGGCCTCGCGTGAACCGAGAAAGAGACCGATGCCGGCGATGCCCGCCGCGCCAGCCGTCGCTACCGCTCCCACACGGTCGATCGTGACGCCGCCGATCGCAAGAACCGGCACGGCCACGCCGCCGGCAATCGCCGCGAGCCCGGCCGTGCCAAGCAGCGTCCGGCCGGGCTTGGCGTCGGTCTCGAAGACCGTGCCCGCGACCAGGTAGTCCACGTCGTCCGCGCAGCCCAGCGCCTCGGCCAGACTGTGCACCGACCGCCCGATCAGAAAACCCGCGGGTGCCAGGCCCCGTACCTCGCGGGCGGGAAGCGAATCGCCCCGCAGGTGGACGCCGTCGGCGCCCGCCGCCAGCGCCACGTCGACGCGATCGTTGACGAGCACGCGTGTGCGCGACCCGCGGGTCACCTCCACGATAGCCGCCACGATCGCGTACAGCTCTCCCGCCTCGAGGTCGCGCTCGCGAATCTGAAAGAGATCGATGGCGGCCTCCACGGCTCGGCGCGCCTGTTCGAGCAGACACGCGCGGACGGCGCCCACGTCGGACGGATCGGGCAACAGACGGCGGCGATCCGTCACGAGTGCCAGCACTGGCGGGCGGAAATCGACGCCCGCCGTCACGGCACTCGGCCGGCTGGGTCGCGGCCGGTGCGACGATCTGCCCGGCCGAGCACCAGCATCGCCAGGTCCACGAATCCGGCGACGAGGTTCACGAGGCCGAGTCCGGTCACGGCACCCCTGACGAAGTTGTTGGTGATGACGGCCTGGACGCCGGGCCACCCCAGCGCAAAGTAGTTCTGCTCCCAGAACCCGGACCACGGCAGAACGATCAGCAGGAGACCGACTTCGATGAAGAACGCGACGTAGATCAGACGCCGGATCAGGAGCCTATCCTCGCGCCTGTACCTTCGAGAGGCGGTCGACGCGCGTCCGCGCGTCGCGGTAGTCGCCCGCATCGGCGACGAGTTCCATGTAGACCACGAGCGCACGCGCCATTTCGCCGGAGGACTCGAGCGCCTCGGCCAGCTCGTAGAGCAGTTGATGGCCTTCGGCGGGGCTGGGAGGCGGCGCCTGAGCCGCGCGTTCGAAGCACGCGACGACCTGCGGCAGGCGGCCCTGATCGCGATAGATCCTGGCCGCGGCCGACGCCGCGCGGAAGCGAAGGGCCGGGGTCTCCGCCGCCGTCTCGAGCGCGGCCAGGCTCTCGTCCAGTCGCCCGTCGTCGCGCAGCGCGAGCCCTCGCTGATACTCCGCCTCGGCGGCATCGAGGGCGCTCTTCCTGGCCGATTCGTCGCGCAGAAGGTCGAGCGCCGTCTCGACATCGGGAGCGGGCGGCGGCTCGGGTGGCGCTCCGCCGATGTCCGAGAGGTCCAGGCTCAAATCGACTTCGACGTGTTCGGAGGCGTCGGCGACCAGTGCGGGGGAAGCCGTCGCCTCGGGTGCGGGCCCGGCTGAGGCCTCGTCGAAGGCCGGCAGCTCGCTCTCCGCCAGCGACACGTCCGTGGTAGCGAATGGCGATTGGCCGCTCAGCCGATCGGCGATGACCTGATCGGGGTCCGCCTCCCCCGCGAGCTCGAGCGCTCGTCGGAAGCGCTCGATGTTCGACCGCTCCCACGGCTCGCGCGCGACGAGATCCTCGGCGATGAACCGGGCCTCTTCGGCCGATCCCGAGGCGATGTAGGCGTCGGCCAGCTGCGCCTGCGCGCTGTACATCGTCGCTTCGAGCCCGCCGTCGACGCAGATCTCCACGAGGTGCTGCAGGGCGGCCACGTGATTCGGCACCCGCGTGACGAACTCCTGGAGCGCCGCCGCGGCCGAGGCCCAGTCGTCCGCCGCCACGGCGTGACCGACCGCCGTTTCCACGGCCTGAAAGCCGATCGCCGGCGAGACCTCGGCCACCTTCCAGCCGATGAGCGCCACACGATCGTGCCGCGCGGCGTCTTCCTCGACGAGCGTCCGGAGCAGTGTCAGGCCGGCGTCTACCTGTCCGTTTCGCAGGCGCATCTCCGCGAGGAGGAGGCGCAGCTCGAGGTCGTCGCCGGCCGCTTCCTCCGTCAGGTACTCCGACGCCGCGTCGAGGTCGCCTCGCGCGATCAAGGCGCGCGCCAGCGTCGCCCGCAGTTCGGGATCGCGGCCGTCGAGACGCGCCGCCTCGCCGAGCGCGCCAAGCGCGTCGTCGGGGCGCCCGCGCCCGTTCGAGGGCCTCGGCCAGCTTCTTGAACTCCTCCGGAGTCGAGGCCGAGGCACCGGCGTCCTCGAGATCGCCCGACGCCACCTGGGCATCGACGAGGTGCCGGCGGATCTCCTCGTCGGCAGGATCGAACTCGGCGGCCTCGCAAAGCACCGCAAGCGCCGCGGCCTGGTCGCCGCGCTCGGAGAGCACGGCGGCAATGTCCTTGAAGTCGCTGCAGCGCGCCCGCCACGTCGTCGATTGAGGCGCGAGCGCGGGCGGCGACCCGTCTGGCCTCGAGATCGTCAGGGTCGAGCGTCCCGAGCCGGATCGCGATCTCGGTGGCGCCGCGGGCGTCGCCTCTCCCGCGCCGCTGTTCGGCGACAGTGTTGAGGTATCCCCGCGCATCCGCCAGGAGGCCCTGGCTCGCGGCGACCGCTCCGGACTGCAGCAGGGCGTGCTCGTAGTCGGGTTTGACCTTGAGCGCCTTCTTGTAGAGCGCGGCCGCCTTCGGCAGGAAGCCCTGTTCGCTGAGCGTGTCCGCGACGCCAACGTACTGCTCGGCGGCCCTGTCCAGCTGTCCGGCCCGGGCGTACAGATCGCCGAGCACGTTCGCGGTGTTCCAGTCGCGCGGGTGCTCCGCGACCACCCGCACGTATTCCGCGATGGCAAGGTTCAGTTTCCCTGCCGCAGGAGTTTTTCGGCGTTGCTAAGGACGGTTGCGCGATCGATGGCCACGGGTCGTCAGGGAGCGGCAGTGCGTCCGCTCAGTCCATCGTATCAAACAGCGTCGGGGGCCGGAACGACCGACGATGCGCGCTGAGTAGCCGAACCGTGCAACGGCCTGCAGGTGATCGGCCGTTGCATAGCCTTTGTGACGATCGAACCCGTAGCGCGGGTCCAAGGCGTGCAGCACGCGCATCTGCCGGTCGCGCGTCACCTTGGCGACGATGGACGCGGCCGCGATCGCCGCGCAGCGACGGTCCCCGTGGATGACGCCCCGCTGGGCCATCGGCAGGTCCGGCACGCGAAAGGCGTCGACGAGCACGATGTCCGGCAGCGGCGCCAGGGCGAGCACGGAGCGCTGCATCGCCCGCAGCGACGCCTGGTGAATGTTGAGCCGATCGATGTCGACCGGTTCCAGGGAGGCCACCGCCCACGCCACTGCGTCGCGGACGATGCGATCGTAGAGCGTCTCGCGCTCTTCGGCCGGCACGGCCTTCGAGTCCGACAGCTCCGGAGATATGGCGATCGGGATGGAGGACGACGGCGGCCGCCACGACCGGGCCGGCCAGACAGCCGCGTCCCACTTCGTCGACGCCCGCCACGTACACGAAGCCGGCGCGCCGCAGCGCGTTCTCGAGCGTGCGCGTCGCCGTAACGCGGGGCATCGGCCTGCCGGGCCCCTGCCGATCAGGCGTGCGTCTTGCCGTCGCGGCCGCTCTCCCGCATGCGCGCGGCCTTGCCCTTCAGCTCGCGCAGGTAATACAGCTTGGCGCGTCGCACCTTGGCCGACCGTACCGACCTCGACCTTCTGGATCGTCGGCGAATGCAGCGGGAAGATCCGCTCGACGCCCTGGCCGAAGGAGACCTTCCGCACCGTGAACGACGCCCGCGCGCCCCCGCGGTGGAGGCCGATGACGACCCCCTCGAAAATCTGGATGCGTTCCTTGTCGCCTTCTCGCACCCGCACGTGCACGCGCACCGTATCGCCTGACCGCATCGGCGGGCGTTCGGTCAACTGGGGCCGTTCCACCGTCTCAATCGCGCCCATACTCCACTCCTCGGTCGCGTTCGGCGACCAGATCGCGCAACATCTCCCGCTCCTCGTCGTCCAGCGCCGCGCCCTCGAGCAGCTCGGGCCGCCGCGCCAGCGTCCGGCTCACGGCTTCGCGCTTCCGCCAGCGGCGGATCTCGGCGTGGTTGCCCGACAGCAGCACGTCCGGCACCCGGAGCGCCGGGCCGTCGTCCACCGCCACTTCGGCCGGCCGGGTGTACTGCGGATAGTCGAGCAGTCCCCGCCTGAACGAATCCTCGGCCACCGACTGCTCGTCGCCGACGACGCCGGGCACGAGCCTGGCCAGCGTGTCGATCACCACCAGCGCCGGCAGTTCCCCGCCGCTCAGCACGTAGTCGCCGATCGAGACTTCCTCGGTCACTCGTCCGCGCACGCGCTCGTCCACACCCTCGTACCGACCGCACACGAGCACGACATGGGGCGCCCGGCTCAATTCACGCGCCCATTCGTCGGTCAGCTGCCGGCCCTGCGGTGACGTCAACAACACCGTCAGCGGCCGCCCGCGCCCCGACGCGATCGCGTCCAGCGCCCGAAAGATCGGCTCGGGCTTCAGCACCATGCCCGGCCCCCCGCCGTAAGGCACGTCGTCCACCACGCGGTGCCGATCGGTCGTGAAATCGCGCAGGTCGCGCACGGTCACCTCGAGCAACCCACGCTCGATCGCCCGGCCGACGACGCCGGCGCGGATGACCGGCTCGACCATCGCCGGAAAGATCGTGACGATGTCGAAGGTCATGCCACGCTCAACTATTCAAATCCAACAGGCCCTCGGGCGGATCGATCACGATGCGCCGGGCACTCACGTCCACCAGCACGCAGATGGCGTCGGCCAGGGGCACGAGCACTTCCCCGCGCGATCCGTCGACCACCAGGCGGCTACCGTTCTGCGGCCCTTCCACGCGCCGGACGGTTCCGACCAGCAGGCCCGCACGCGTTTCCACGCGGCAGCCCACGAGGTCGTGCTGAAAGTCACGTCCCCGGCGGAAGCGCCTCCAGCCATTCGACGGGCACCCGCAGCTCGAGGCCGGCCAGGGCCGCGGCCTCGTTCATCGTCGCCACGCCAGCCAGCCCGAGAATCGGGCGCCCGCGATGGAACCGCACGCTGGTGATCGTGAGCGGCTCCACGCGGCCGTCGCGCTGCACGAACATCTCGGCACCGGCGCGAAACCGCCGCTCGGCGAAATCCGAGTCGGGGTTCACGATGATCTGCCCGCGGTGGCCGTGCGCCCGCGCGATCCGGCCGACACGCGCCATGTCGTCCCAGATCACGGGCCGCGCCTACCCCCGGCGCGGCGTATCGCGCACCTCGAGGGTGACCTTCTTTCCCTCCTTTTCGCCGGCGGTGGCCGCGAGCGTGCGAAGGGCCGCGACGGTCCGGCCCTGCCGGCCGATCACCTTGCCCGTTTCGCCCGGGGCGAGATACAGCTCCACCAGCGTCGTGCCGCGGTGCTCGGACACCGACGACGTGCACCTCGTCGGGCCGATCCGTGAGCGCGCGCGCCAGGACTTCGACGACGGCGCCGACGGCCGAATCACTCACTCGGCGCCTCGCCCTGGGCCGTCGGGGGGGCCGTGAGATGCCGAGCGATCAGCGTGCGCACCGAGTCGGACGGCTGGGCGCCCTTGGCCATCCAGTAGTCCACGCGCGCCTTGTCCACGTTCACCACGGCGGGCCTGGTGCGAGGGTTGTAGTGACCGAGGATTTCCACGAAGCTGCTGTCACGCGCGCTCCGGGAATCGGTGACGACCACGCGAAAGAACGGGCGTTTCTTCGAGCCGGCCCGGCGTAGACGAATCGCGACCATCGACTGCTCCTTGATACGGATCGAGGCCCGCTCCCGACCCGAAACCTCGCTGCGCGCGTGCGAGCACCGCTATCCGCGGCTGCGCAGCATCTGCATGGCGCGGCGGCGCGCCTGTTTGCCGCCCCCCGACAGCCCGGCCATGCCGCCGAGCTGCTTCATCATCCTCTGCATCTGCACGAACGACTTCAGCAGGCGATTCACATCCTCGACCTTCGTGCCGCTGCCACGGGCGATCCGCTTCCGGCGGCTGCCGTTGATGATGTGCTGCTTCCGCCGCTCGAGCGGCGTCATCGACGAGATGATCGCCTCCACCCGGGACAGCTGCGCCTCGTCGGGCTGCTGTCCGCCGAGGGCCTTCAAATTGCCCATTCCCGGCATCAGGCCCACGATCTGCTCGATCGGCCCCATCTTGCGGATCGTCCGGAGCTGATCCCGGAAGTCCTCGAGCGTGAAGTCGTTCTCGCGGATCTTCCGTTCGAGCCGCGCGGCGTCCTCGACATCGATCGCCTGCTCCGCCTTCTCGATGAGCGACAGCACGTCGCCCATCCCGAGCACCCGGGAAACCACGCGGTCGGGGTGGAACGGCTCGAGATCCTGGAGCCGCTCGCCGCTCCCGGCAAACGCGATCGGCACGCCCACGACGGCGACCACCGACAGCGCCGCGCCGCCGCGCGCGTCGCCGTCCATCTTCGTCAGCACGACGCCGGTGACGCCGACGCGGCGGTTGAACTCGCCAGCGCTCTTGATGGCGTCCTGCCCGGTCATCGCGTCGGCGACATAGAGCAGGTCGGTGGCGCCCGTCGTCTGCTTGATCGCGACGAGCTCGTCCATCAGGTCGTCGTCGACGTGGAGCCGGCCGGCCGAGTCGACGATCACCACGTCGAAGCCGAGCCGGCCGGCTTCGACGACGGCGCCCTGTGCACGCGCGACCGGATCGGTTTGTCCCGGCGGATCGAACACGCGCAGCGACGCCTTCTGTCCGACCACGTTCAACTGCGCGATCGCCGCCGGCCGCTTCACGTCGGTCGACACCAGCAGGGGATGCCGCCCCTGGCCGGCCAGCCACCGCCCCAGCTTGCCGGCGGTCGTGGTCTTCCCGGCGCCCTGCAGCCCCAGCAGAACGATCACTCGCGGCCGCGCGGTCGACGGCGGCAGCCCGCCTTCGGTCTCGCCGAAGAGCGCCACCATCTCGTCGCGGACGATCCGGACGACTTCCTGCGCCGGCGAGAGCGTGCGCAGCACGTCCTGGCCCATCGCGCGGTCGCGCACCCGATCGATGAACGCCTTGACGACTTTGAAGTTGACGTCGGCTTCGAGCAGCGCCAGCCGGATCTCGCGCAGCGCGGCCTCGATGTTCTCCGGCGTGAGCCGGGCCTCGCCGCGCAGCGTCTTGAAAACGTCCTGGAGCCGCGTGCTGAGAGACTCGAACATGATGCAGGACCGCCCTAACGTGCTCTAGCGCAAACCCTTATCGTAGCGGAGCGCCCGGTGGCTGTCAACGAACGGTCAGACCGACGAGAGCTTGTGGCCGAGCTTCTCCTTCTTGGTCTTGAGGTAGCGGCGGGTCGACTCCGAGGGCGGGATCTCGAGCGGCAGCCATTCGCTGACCGACAGGCCGTAGCCTTCGATGCCCACCAGCTTCCGCGGGTTGTTGCTCAGGAGCCGCATCGAGCGAATGCCGAGCTGGCGCAGGATCTGCACCCCGACGCCGTAGTCGCGCTGGTCGGCCTTGAAGCCGAGTCGCTCATTGGCTTCCACGGTGTCGAACCCCTCGTCCTGGAGCTCGTACGCCCGAATCTTGTTCGCCAGACCGATCCCGCGGCCCTCCTGATTCAGATACAGGAGCACGCCCCGGCCTTCGGCCGCGATCCGCTGCATCGCGACGTCCAGCTGGTCTCCGCAGTCGCACCGCATGGAATGCAGCACGTCGCCCGTGAGGCACGACGAGTGCACGCGGACCAGCAGATGCTCGCCGTCGCCGATGTCGCCGCGGACGAGCGCCACATGCGTCTGCGCATCGATCTGGTTCTCGAACGCGTGAATGACGAAGTCACCGTACTTCGTGGGCAGCCGCGCGGTCGCGACCTGCCGGACCAGCGACTCGGTGCGGATGCGGTACTGGATCAGATCGGCAATGGTGATCATCAGCAGGCCGTGCTTGCGCGCCACCTTGGCGAGCTGCGGGACGCGGGCCATCGTGCCGTCCTCGTTCATGATTTCGCAGATCACGCCGGCCGGATACAGGCCCGCGATCCGCGCCAGGTCCACGGCCGCCTCGGTCTGCCCGGCGCGGACGAGCACGCCGCCGGGCCGCGCGCGCAGAGGAAACATGTGCCCGGGCCGCGCGAGGTCGGCCGGGCGCGTCGCCGGATCGATGGCCGCGCGCACGGTGGCCGCCCGGTCGGCGGCCGAAATGCCCGTGCTCGTGACGTTCTTCGCCTCGATCGACACGCAGAACGCGGTGTCGAACCGCGAACTGTTCTTCGCCACCATGAGCGGCACATCGAGCTCGTCGAGGCGATCGGGCAGCATCGACAGGCAGATCAGCCCGCGGCCATGGCGAGCCATGAAGTTGATCGCGTCGGAGGAAATCTTCTCCGCGGCAATCGTCAAGTCGCCCTCGTTCTCACGATCCTCGTCGTCGACGACGATGATCATGCGGCCCTGGCGGAAGGCGTCGACGGCGTCCTCGATGCGGGCGAAGTCTCCGGGCCGGCGGGCGCCCTTGGCGATTTCGAGTCGATTGCGAGTCATGGAGGTTCCTGCGGTTAGTGCCGGACTTCGTCGGGAGCCACGCTCGAAAACGAAAGGCCGGCGAGTTCCGCCGCACGGACGACGTACTTCCCGACGATGTCGACCTCGAGATTCACGCGATCGCGCGGCCGCGCGCGCTTGAGATTCGTCTGCTCGAGCGTGAACGGCACCACCTGGACGTCGAACTTGCCGGGCCCCAGGCCCGCGACGGTCAGGCTGATGCCGTCGACCGCGACCGAGCCGCGATGCACCAGATAGGGGGCGAGGCCCGGCGGGAAGCTCACGGTGAGCCAGTGGAATTCCGCGTCGGCCCGCAGCTCCTCGATGTGCCCGACCCCGTCGACGTGCCCCTGCACGAAGTGACCGCCCAGGCGCCCATCCGCCCGCAGCGGCCGTTCGAGGTTGAGAAGCGCGCGCGGCGCCAGCGACCCCAGCGTGGTCACGCGAATCGTCTCGGGCCCCGCATCGGCGTGCACCTCGTCCCGTTCGGCGAGGATGACGGTCAGGCAGACGCCGTTGACCGCCAGGCTGTCTCCGGGCTTCAACTCGCCGGCCAGGGGCGTCGCGATCCGCAGGCGTGCGCCGGCGCTCGTGGGCTTGCGCTCGACGAGCTCGCCGACGCCTTCAACGAGTCCTGTGAACATAGCCTTCGATCAAGGTATCCGGTCCGAGCCTGACGACGCGTCGATCGGCGAGCGCCTCGGGTCGCGTGAGCGCCTGGTTGAAGAGCGGCACGCCGCCGGGTCCGAGCAGCGCCTGCGACACGTACAGGCGGACGAAGTCGACGACGCCTTCGTTCCAGGCCGCGCGGTGAATCTCGGCGCCGCCCTCGAGCAGCAGCGATCCGATGCCCCAGGTGGCCAGCCACTCCAGCGTCTCCCGCACGGTGCCGCCGGTCGCGTGAATCTGCGCGCCGCTCGCCTCGAGGCCGCGCACCCGATCGGCGCGCCCAGCCGCGTCGGCGCTCGTCACGATGATGACAGGCCCGGCGCCGGCTGTCGAGAGCACCCGCGCGCCGGGCGGTGTGCGCAGCGCGCGATCGAAAATCACGCGCACCAGCGGCCGCTCGCGGTACGCGCCCCGCGCCGTCAGCAGCGGATCGTCGGCGAGGATCGTCCCGATGCCCACGGCGATCGCGTCGATTTCCGCGCGCACACGATGCGCGTGCCGGTTGGCGGCCTCCGCCGTCAAGGGCGTGCGGCGGCCCGGGGCGGCCGCGATCTGGCCGTCGGCGCTCACGGCCGCCTTGAGCGTGACGAACGGCCGCCGCGCGCGCATCAGCGAAAAGAACCCCGCGTTCAGCCGCCGCGCCGCCTCAGCGCCCACGCCCACTTCCACATCCACGCCGTGTTCGCGCAGATACGCGAAGCCCCGGCCGCGCACCAGCGGATTCGGATCCTCCACGGCGGCGACGACGCGCGCCACGCCGGCGCTCACGATCCGCTCCACGCACGGACCGGTCCGCCCCACATGGCAGCAGGGTTCGAGCGTGCAGTAGAGTGTCGCGCCCTCGGCGGCGGCGCCCGCCGCCTTGAGCGCGTTCACCTCGGCGTGAGGCCGTCCGGCCTGCTCGTGAAAGCCGCCGCCAGCCACCACGCCTTCCGGCGTCACCACCACCGCGCCGACCATCGGATTCGGGCTGGTTCGTCCGCGCCCCCGCGCCGCCAGGAACAGCGCCCGATCCATGTAGTCGACCGGCGTGGCCATCGGCGCGCGCTCACCACGTCTGCTCAAACAGCCCGTCCACGTATTCGTTGGCGTCGAACGGCACGAGATCGTCGATGCCCTCGCCGATCCCCACGTAGCGGATCGGCAGCCGCAGATCGTGCGCGATCGCCACGGCGACGCCGCCCTTGGCCGTCCCGTCGAGCTTGGTGAGCACGACGCCGTTGACGCCCGCCGCCGCCATGAACTCGCGCGCCTGCGCGACGCCGTTCTGGCCCACCGTGGCGTCGAGCACGAGGAGCACTTCGTGCGGCGCGCCCTCCACTTCACGGGCCGCGACGCGGCGGATCTTCTCGAGCTCCGTCATGAGATTGACCCGCGTGTGCAGCCGTCCCGCGGTGTCGACCAGCACGACATCGCTGCCCTTCGCCTTGGCTGATGCGAGCGCGTCGAACACGACGGCGGCGGGATCGGCGCCCGCCCGTGCGCGCACCATGTCCACGTGCGCGCGGCCCGCCCAGATCTCGAGCTGCTCGACCGCCGCGGCGCGAAACGTGTCCGCCGCGCAGATCAGCGGCCGCTCGCCGCCCGTCACGAGCAGGCGCGCCAGCTTCCCGACCGTCGTCGTCTTGCCGGTGCCGTTGACGCCGACGATCAACACCACGCGAGGGCGGCCCGCGGCGACCTCGCCACGGTCCACCGCGGCGAATACGTCCCGCAATTGCTGCTTGACGAGATCGCGCAGGCCGACCCCGTGGCGGGCTTCCGCCTTCACCGCCTCGACGACGCGGTCGGTCGCCGCCACTCCCAGGTCGGCCGAGATCAGCAGCTCCTCGAGGGCATCGATGGTGTCGACGTCGATCGGCCGCGATCGTGCGGCCGGCGCGTCCACGCGCCGCGCGATCTCGTCGAACCGATCGACGATCTGCTTCGTCGTGCGCGACAGCCCTTCGCGGATCCGGCCGAGAAATCCCATTGCGCTCATACGGCTTCCGCCTCGGCGCGCTGGCGCCGGAGCATCAACGCATCCACGCCGGCGCGAACCTCGGCGCGTCCGGTCAGCACTTCATGCATCTGCGCCGCGATGGGCAGCTCGACCCCGTGCCGCCCGCCGAGGGCGAGAATGGCGCCGGTGGTGCGGACACCCTCCGCCACCATCTTCATGCCGCCGACGATGTCGTCGAGGCGACGGCCGCGCGCGAGCTCGATGCCGACGTAGCGGTTCCGGCTGAGCGCGCCCGTGCATGTGAGCACGAGGTCGCCCAGCCCGCTCAGCCCCGAGAGCGTCTCGCGGCGTCCGCCCACCGCACACGCCAGGCGCGTGATCTCCGCGAGGCCGCGCGTGATCAGCGCGGCGAGCGCGTTGTGGCCGAGCCCCAGGCCTTCCACCACGCCGGCCGCAATGGCAATCACGTTCTTGCTCGCGCCGCCCAGCTCGACGCCGATCACGTCCGTGCTCGCATACAGCCGGAACGACGCACCACGCAACTCCTCCTGGACGATCTCCGCGGACCTGGCGTCGACCGAGGCGACCAGGACCGCCGTCGGCATCCCGGCGGCGACTTCCGAGGCGAACGTCGGTCCCGACAGCACGACGACGTGCCGCTCCGCGCCAAGCTCCTCCTTCACGACCTCGGACATGCGAGAGAACGTGTCGGGCTCGAGACCCTTGGAGGCGCTGACAATCGTGGCTCGCGCTCGCACCCACGGCGCCGCCATCCGCAGGACCGCGCGAAATCCGTGCGACGGGATCGCACAGACGACGAGCTCGCTCTCCGTGAGAGCGGCCTGCAGCGAGGCGGCGATCGAGACGCTGTCGGGCAGCCCGACGCCCGGCAGGTACGCGCCGTTCACGCGCCGCGCGCGAATCGTGTCGGCGAGAAGAGGATCGCGCGCCCAGAGCTGGACATCGTGCCCGATCCGGCCGAGATGCACCGCCAGCGCCGTGCCCCAGCTGCCCGCGCCGAGAACGGTCACGGTGCGCACTACGGACTCACCCGGGCCTCGGACCCGCGCCCGATGCGCCGCTCCGTTCCCGCCCTCAACCGCAGCAGATTCGATCGGTGCCGGAACGTGATGAGCGCGCAGGCCGCCGCGGCAGCCCCGACGGCCGGCGTCGAACTGCCGGTCGCATATGCAAGCGGAGGCAGCGCGAAGGACGCCAGCACGGATCCGAGCGAGATGTATCGAGTCAGCCAGACGGTCACGACGAAGAGGCTGAACGCCGGGAGGATCGCGGCCGGCGCCAGAATCGAGAACGCCCCGCACGCCGTCGCCACGCCCTTCCCCCCCCGGAATCGCAGCCACACGGGATAGATGTGTCCGACGATCGCGGCCAGTCCGGCGAGCGCCGATGCGCCTTCACCCCCGAGGCGTTCGGCCAGGGCGACGCTCGCCGCTCCCTTGGCCACGTCGAGCAGCGCCACCACCACTCCGGCTCTCACGCCCGAGGCGCGCAGGACGTTGGCCGCGCCGAGATTCCCGCTGCCCACCCGGCGCAGGTCGCCGCCACCCCAGCGGCGGGCCAGGAGAAGCGCAAATGGCACCGAACCAATGAGATACGCGATCGTGATGGCAAAAAGTGGCATCGGCGTACGCGGGAACTCCTCGCTGTAGTTTATCCGGTTGTCGAGGCCCGAAGCGCCGCGCGCGTCAGAATCGTGTGGCTCGGCCCGTCCGGCGTCAGCCGGCTTCCGACGAGCGCCACCGACTCGATCACGAAGCTGGCCACCGTCCGATGCGGGTCGCCAGCCCGCACGGCGGCGCGATCCGACGGCCGCGATCGCCTCCACCGCCCGAGCGTCAGGTGCGGGTGGAACGGCGCGGCCCCGGCCGTCACGTCAAGCCCCCGCAGGCGACGGGCGACGGCGTCATGAAGCCGCGTCAGGTTCGACGCGCCGACGTCGACGCCAAGCCACAGGACGCGCGGCTCGCCGCGCGATGGGAACGTCCCGAGGCCGGCGAGCGAGACCATGAACGCGTCCTGTTCGAACGGCACGCGCATCGCCTCGACGAGCAGCCGGGACGATTCGTCGCCGACCTCGCCGAGAAAGACGAGCGTGAGGTGCAGGTGCTCGGACCTCACCCACCGCAGCGTTCGAGCCCCCGGCCCCAGGACGCCGGCCAACCGCCGCGCCAGGGCGGCCACCGCGACGCGCGCCTCGGCGGGAAGCTCAATCGCGAGAAACAGGCGCATGGGTTGCGATGAGCATCAAGCGCAGCAGGTTCATCGCCGCCTGGGCCGCCTGGAATTTCACCTGCTCCCGCGCGCCGAACAAGTGCACCGTCCGCACGCGGGTTTCGGCGGGTGTCGCGACGGCAAGGGCGACGGTGCCGACCGGCTTCTCCACCGAGCCGCCGCCCGGGCCGGCGATGCCGGTGACGCCCACGCCCACCTCGCACCCCGCCCGCAGACGTGCGGCCTCGGCCATCGCGCGCGCCACCGGCTCGCTCACCGCTCCGTGCGCCCCGATCAGTTCGGACGGCACGCCGAGCACGTCGACTTTCGCGGCGTTGCTGTAGCACACGAAGGCCCGGTCGACGTAGTTCGAGCTGCCGGGCACATCGGTCAGTCTCGACGTCAGCAGCCCGCCCGTGCACGACTCTGCCGCGGCGATACGCCAGCCCCGATCCAGGAGCAGCGCGCCGACCACCGCCTCCAGCGTGCGACCATCCACGCTGTACACGCTCGACCCGAGCACGGCCACGAGCTCGCCCACTGCCGGCTCCAGGACGCGGTCGGCCGCATCGTGGTCGCTGGCGCGAACGCTCAAGTGCAGCT
This sequence comes from uncultured Acidobacteriota bacterium, assembly GCA_963837345.1. Classification (GTDB taxonomy): domain Bacteria; phylum Acidobacteriota; class Vicinamibacteria; order Vicinamibacterales; family CAVVIG01; genus CAWIMX01. The sequence continues at coordinate 3,520,089 of CAWIMX010000001.1, read as the reverse complement.
CGATCTGGCCCAGTACGGCCAGAATCGTGGTCGAGACGGGCGGGGTCCGATCCACCCACCGCCCGTAGACCGGCTGCGCCACCGAGTCCACATCCGATTCGGTCCGGCCGGTCACCTTCAACACGCGCCGGAAGAGCCCTGCTCGTCTCGCCTTCCCGGCCAGACGATCGCGCGCGATGCGCTCGAGCATCGGCCTCATCTCGCGCGGCGGCCCGGGCAGTAGCAGCATGGCCGTCCGCCCGCGCTCCATCCACAACCCGGGCGCCGAACCGTTGGGGTTGTCGACCAGGGAGGCGCCACGCGGGACCATCGCTTGACGGCGGTTGATGTCGGGCATGCGCAGCCCGCGCTTCGCGAACCGCTCGCGCAGCATCGCCACGACCTGGCGGTCCTCTTCGAGCGGGACATCCAGCGCCCGTGCCATCGCGTCCCGCGTCACATCGTCTTCAGTGGGACCGAGGCCGCCGGTCAGGACGATCAGGTCGGCCCACTCGAGCGCATCGGTCATCACCTGGGCCACGTCGGCCACGTGGTCGCCGACGACGAGTTTCCGGCGAACGTCGTAGCCGACTTCGTTCAGGATCGCCGTGATCGCGAGGGAGTTCGTATCGCTTCGAAAGGGCGTGAGGAGTTCGCTGCCGACAGCGATGATGGCCGCGACCATGAAAGGATTATTGCCGATTGCCTTTGGCAATTGGGCAGGTTGGTCATCGGGTGCGGCAGCCGCGGGGCTAGGCGGCGACCGACCGCCAGAGAGCGATGCCCAGCCGAAGGGCAAGATTGGCGTACACCCCGGCCATGGCGTCGTCGGCCATCACGCCGAGGCCGCCGGGCAAGGCCTCGAGTCGATTGGCGGGATAGGGTTTGACGATGTCGGCGGCACGGAACAGCAGGAAGCCCGCGATCGCTCCGCCCGGGCCTGCCGACACGCCCAGCATCGTGATCAGCATGCCGATCACCTCATCGAGCACCACCGGTGATGGATCGGTCGTCCCGAAATGACGCTCGGCCACGCTGCCGCTCCAGGCCCCGACCACGAACAACGCGACGATGAGGCCTGCATGAACGGGCCCTGACGCCGGCAGGATCCACCACAGCAACAACCCGGCTGCCGAGCCGAACGTGCCGGGCGCGAACCCGACGTAGCCGAGGCCGAACACCGTGGACAGGGCAAGCGCGATCGCCGTCATGCGGGCGGCTGCATGCCGGCTCAGGTGCGGACGACGCGTGTGCCGGCGAAGCGATCGTGAAGCCCGCGGTGGTCGCGTCCGAGGAGAGCCGTGAGGAAGCCGAGTCCGGCAGGAACCGCCAGCGCCACCCAGACGAGCGTCCGGACCACGGCGTGGCCGACGTCGAGAGTGGCGAGGTTGTCGGCCGGTACGACGCGAATGCCCATGGCGAGCTTGCCGAGCGTCTGGCCCCCGGCCGTGAATGCCACGAGATACCCGAGATTCTGCACGAGCAGGAACGCCGCCAGCGGTATCTTCGGCACGAGCGCCAGGTCGTCGAGGGAGATGCCGCAGATCTGCAGCGTGAAGTACACGACCGCCACGTCCACGGCCGCGAGCAGGAACAGGTCGATGCACACGGCGCCCAGTCGGGCGCCCAGGCCCGCGGCGTCGCCCGCGGCGTGGGCGAGGGGCGTGGTCGGCGTGGCGGCCCAGACCATCGGCGTCGGATGGTCGACGAGCGGCGGTGCAGACTCGAGCGATCGCGCGTCGCCGCCGAATTCGAGCGAACCCGACCGCGGCTGCGCGCGCAGGCGGGGTACCTCAGGCGTCGAGCGGCGGACGGCCAGCGGCGCGCGCGGCGGCGAGGGTTTCGTGATGAGCGGCTCTTCAGTACCCGAAGAGCGGCAGTTCGGCGCCGGATCCCGACGCCGTCAACGGGATATCCGGCAACGCGAGGCCGTCGAGATCGGCCGCCTGATCGTCCTTGATTGGAAGGTCGGGCTCTTCGGCGGGTGGCGACAGCGAGAACTCGTATCCACAGTGGCGGCAGCGTTCGACGTCCTCGAAGCCGACATAGCCGCACTTGGGGCACTTCATGGGGCGGACGTGTCTCCGGCGCCAGCCGGGGGCGGCTCGGGGCGCGACGCCAGCGCGAGCAGCTCGTGCTGAATCTGGACCCGCAGCCGGTCGGCTTCGCCGCGCTCGGCGTCGGTCAGGCGGATGCGATCGAGTGCGGCCAACGCGTCGTGCAGTCGCCCGCCGGCGGCCAGCGATCGCGCGCGCGCCAGCACCATCTCGGCGCGTCGCGGCACGGGCAGTGCCAGCGTTTGAACGCTGGAGTCGGCGGCGGAGGGAGCCCCGGCCGGTTCGAGAGCCAGCAGCGACACCCAGCGCCAGCCGTTCCAGCCCGTGGCGAGCGCTCCTCCGATGGCCGCGAGCACGATCAGAATCCCGGCTGCCAGAATGATCGCCGCGCGCCCGCGATGGGGTGCCGCGACGGCGTCCGATTCGGGCACCGCCGGGCGCGTCGTCGGCACGCGCTTGGCCGACTCGGTCCGGGCCACCGGCACGGCCGCGTCGGCCCGTTCGAGCTGATCGAGCCGGTCGAGCCGGTCGAGCACGGTGAACGCCTCGTCGGCCGGCGCACCGCCGTCGATGGCGGCCCGCAGGAGCCGCCGGGCTTCGCCGCCATCGCCCCGCTCGAAGGCGGCGACGCCGTCCTGCAGCAGCTCTTCGGACCGGCGCTGCCGCTCGGCAAGCGCGCTTCGCGCCCGTTCGATGTAGGCGCGGGCGCGGGCGTGGTTTCGATCGAGAAACAGCGCGCGGGTCCAGACGTTGATGGCCTGTTCGTACTGAGACGCGAAGTAGTAATCGAGGCCGCCGAGCAGCAGCTGCTCGATCTTCGCGTCGCGATCTTCCGTCGACCCGGCGTCGAGCGCGTGGGAGCCGTCGGTGCGGTACGGATCCGACATGAAAACGCGCCGATTATAGCACCGCGCTCGCACGAGTACAATCCCGTTCGTGACGATCGAATGCGTGCCCAACGTGAGCGAGGGACGACGCGCCCCGATCGTCGATGCGATGGCCCGGGCGATGACCGCCGGCGGCCTCAGAGTTCTCGACGTCTCCTCCGACCGCGCGCACAACCGATCCGTGCTGACGTCGGTCGGCCCGCCCGACGCCCATGCCACGGCCGTGCTCGCGCTCGCGACCCAGGCCGTGGCCGCCATCGATCTGCGCGCTCATCACGGCGTCCATCCGCGCATCGGCGCGCTCGACGTCGTCCCCTTCGTGCCGCTCGCCGGCGCTGCCATGGGCGACTGCGTGGCGCTCGCCCGACGCGTCGGCCGGGCGATCGGGGAGCGGCTGGCCGTTCCCGTGTATCTGTACGAAGAAGCAGCGACGGCGCCGGCTCGGCGGCGCCTCGAGACGATTCGCCGCGGCGGCCTGGCGGGGCTGGCTCGCCGCATGGCTCAGCCGGACTGGGCGCCCGACTTCGGTCCGCCGGCGCCGCACCCGACCGCAGGCGCCTGCGCGGTCGGCGCCCGGCGGATCCTGATCGCCTTCAACGTCAACCTGGAGACCGACCGGCTCGAGGTGGCCACGCGCATCGCGGCGGCGATCCGCGAGAGCGGCGGCGGGCTGCCGGCCGTCAAAGCGATCGGCGTGAGGCTCGAGGACCGATCGGTCCAGGTGTCGATGAACCTCACCGACTACGAGCGCACGTCGATGGCCACCGTCTTCGACGCGATTGTCCGGGAGGCGGCGCGCGACGGCGTCCGGGTCAAGGAGAGCGAACTCGTCGGGCTGGTGCCGCGCGCGGCCCTCGCCGGCACGTCGCCCGAGGCTCTCCAGCTGCGCGGGTTCCGCGACGACCGCATTCTCGAGAACCGCCTCGACGCCTAGCCGGCCGCTTCCTCTTCTTCCGTCTTCCTGGTGAGACCGAACGCGCGCATCTTTCGATAGAGATTGCTGCGCTCGACCCCCAGCACCTCCGCCGTGCGCGACATGTTGCCCTGCTGCTCGACGAGCGTCCGCATGATCAGGTCGCGCTCGAAGCGGTCGCGGGCCGCGTGCAGGCTGAGGCGCTCGGCGGTCGCGGCGGGCCTGTCGCCGCCGCGCAGGGGATCGGTGTCGAGAAACGCCAGGTCGGCGGCCGAGATGGCGTCGCCGGGCACCATGATCACCAGACGCTCGATCACGTTGCGCAGCTCGCGGACGTTACCCGGCCAGCCGTACCGCTCGAGCGCGGCGACGGCGTCGGCGTCGAACGTTTTGAGGCGTCGGCCGTACTCGCGCGAGAACTCGGCCATGAAATGGTCGGCCAGGAGCGGAATGTCCTCCTGTCGATCGCGCAGCGGGGGCACGAAGATCGGGATCACGTTCAGGCGGAAGTACAGATCCTCGCGGAAGCGCCCGCCCCGTATCTCGGCCGGCAGGTCCTTGTTCGTCGCGGCGACCACCCGTGCGTCGACCTTGATCCGGGCCGTGCCGCCCACCGCCTCCATCGTCTGTTCCTGGAGTACGCGGAGCACCTTGGCCTGCGTCTTCAGGCTCATGTCGCCGATCTCGTCCAGGAAGATCGTGCCGCCGTCGGCGACCTCGAACTTGCCGCGCCGGTCGGCGACCGCGCCCGTGAATGCGCCCCGCACGTGCCCGAACAGCTCGCTCTCGATCAGTTCCTCGGGAATCGCCGCGCAGTTGACCTCGACGAAGCTCGCGCCCCGCCGCCGACTCTGACCGTGGATGGTGCGCGCGACGAGCTCCTTCCCCGTCCCGTTCTCGCCGTACACGAGGACGCGGCCGTTGGTCGGCGCCGCCATCGCCACCTGCTCGCGCAGCTGCCGGACCGCATAGCTCTCGCCGATCATCGTGTGCTGCCGATCGACCCGTGCCCGCAGCGCGCGGTTCTCGGCCTCGAGCCGGCGCTGGCGAAGCGCGTTGCGCACGACGAGCACGGTCTTCTCCAGCGAGAGCGGTTTCTCCACGAAATCGAACGCGCCGAGCTTGATGGCCCGCACGGCCGACTCGATGTTGCCGTGGCCCGAAATCAGCACGACCTGTGCGTCCACCTGGCGCTCGCGCAGCCGCGCGAGCGTGGCCAGACCGTCGATGCCCGGCAGCCAGACGTCGAGCAGGATGAGATCGATGCCTCCGCGATTCACCCGATCGAGACACGCTTCCCCGGTCGGCGCCGTCTCCACCGCGTAACCCTCGTCGCGGAGCACGCCGCCGAGCGCCGTCCGCACCCCCGGTTCGTCATCGACGATGAGGATGGTCGGGCTCAACACGGCAGTTCCACGGTGAACCGCGTACCGCGCGGCGTATTGTCGCCGACGTCGATCGTGCCGCCGTGCTCGGCGACGATTCGCCGGACGATGGCCAGCCCGAGGCCGCTGCCCCGCCGCTTCGTCGAATAGTACGGAAGGAAGAGCTTTTCGCGCTCCTCCGGCGGGATGCCGGGCCCGTCGTCGGCAATCACGATGCGGGCGAGGCCGTTGCCCGGATCGTACTGCGTCTCGACCAGAATCCGGCCTTTGCGTTCCATCGCCTCGATCGCGTTGTCGACCAGATTGATGACGACGCGGCGCATCTGCTCGGCGTCGAGCCGCACCGGGGGCACGCCCTCGGCGAAGATCCGGTCGATGCGGACGTCGGTGAAGATGCCGTTGTAGAGAGCGAGCGTGTCGCCGATGAGGCGCGCCAGGTCGTGCGGCACGGTGCGCGGCGACGGCATCCGCGCGAACTGCGAGAATTCGTCGACCAGCCCCTTGAGCGACTCCACCTCCCCGATGATGGTCGACGTGCATTCCTCGACCAGAGCCCGCGGGGCGGCGGGCCCGGACGAGAAATGGCGACGCAGCCGCTCCGCGCAGAGCTGGATGGGTGTGAGCGGGTTCTTGATTTCGTGGGCGAGCCGCCGGGCCACTTCGCGCCAGGCGGCCACCTTCTGCGCGCGAATCAGCGGGGTGACATCGTCGAGCACGAGCACCACCCCGCCCGGCTCCCCGCCGTCGCTCGTGAGGCCGGTGGCCATCACCGCCAGGTGCAGATCCTGTCCATCACGCGCGACCGACACTTCGCCGGCCGAGACGTCGGGTCTGGCGCGCTCGGCGCCCGCAATCAAGGAGCCGATCACCGGGAGGCCGGCGCGATCGAACACGTCCGCCGCCTTCTGGCCGACGACCGAGCGGTCGATGCCCAGCAGCCGCGCCGCCGCCGAATTGAACGTCGTGATGGCGCCGTCCGCGTCGGCCGCGACGACGCCGGTGGCGATCCGCTCGAGAATGGTTTCGACGTACCGGCGCCGGATCTCGACGTCCACGTGCTTGCGCTGGAGCTCGATCGTGGCGCGCTCGACCTTGCGGCGGCTCGTGGCCAGTTCGCCCGCCATCGCGTTGAACGCCTCCACGAGGCTGCCGAACTCGTCGTCGCTCTGCGGCTCGACGCGCTGGTCGAGCCGGCCGGCGCCGATCTCCCGCGCGGCCGCCGCGAGCATCTGGACGGGGCGCGTGATGCGCTTGGCGAGGTACAGCCCCATCCAGGTGGCGCCCACCATGATCATGAGCGTGACCATCAGGAAGAACGAGAGATAGACGCCGGTCAGCGGACGCTTGAGCACGCGCAGCTGGTTGTAGTCCTCGAAGGCCTCCGTCATGCGGCGCGAGCGGGCCGCCAGGTCGCCGGTCAGGTAGTCCGTGGCGACGACGACGCCCGTCGCCCGGCCGTCGCGCCCGTGAATGACGGCGGCCGCGTGCAGCAACTCGCCGGACGTGCCGAGGCTCTCGATGGATCGCGTCTCGGCCCCGCCGGCCAGCGCCTGGGCGGCGAGCCGGTCGGCGGCGGCGCCGCTCGCCCCCGACGGCAGCCGGGGCGCGGCGACGTCGACGACCGGTTCCAGCTTCGGGAGCGTGCCGGGCGCCGGCTCGACCCGGTACACCTGCACCATCTGCACGCGCTGGGCGGTAACGTCAGGCGCGACTTCGTCGCGCACGGCGCTTACGTCGGCCGTGGCGAGGTCGATCGCGCCGAGAACCGCGGCGATACGGGTCGCATGGTCCGACACGAGCATCTGGCGCTCGTGGTAGTAGTCGCTCGCGATCTGGTTCGCCGAGGAGAGCACCTCGTCCATCGGCGCGTTGAACCAGCGATCCACGCTCGTGCGAATGAGTTCGCTGCCGACGGCGAGGACGAGGAGCGCCGGCACGAGCGTGAGGGCCAGCAGCAGCGCCACCAGCTTGGCCCGGAACCGCGCGAACGGGAGCGCGCGCCGGCGCTCGACGACGAGCTTCACGATGTTGCGCGCCAGGACGAACACCAGGGCGGCCAGCATCGTGAGGTCGGCGGCCGACAGCGCGTAGAGCACGAACTCGCTGAGAAAATCGGGGGAGAGCGCCGACGTGCGGTTGGCGACGACGAGCAGCGCCACGAGCGCGATGAGGAGCGCCGCAATGCCCGCCAGAATCAGACGCGGGTTGTCGCGGAACGGGCGCCGGGACGGCTCGGCGGCGTGCGGCCGGGGTGTCGCGCGGCGCGGCGTGATCGGCGTGACAGTCGCTGGCATGCGCAGCTCCAGCCGGCCGTTCCGTCAGGGAATGAACGTGAACGGCGAGCGGCCCAGGATCGCTCCGCGATCCCAGGGCCAGAAGAACCAGGTGTTCCGCGGATGCGTGTGCGCCCGGACGCGCACGTAGTACTCGCCGTTGGCCTCGAGCGCCTGGGTCGCCGACACCGGAATGCGCTCGAACCGCGTCATCCACGTGCGCACGGCGGCGGCGTCCTCCGTCGGCCGGGCGTCCTCCATGCGGCCGTCGAGCGATCGCGACATCTGATAGCGCCGCGTCAGATTGTCGAAGCGGACCGTGGCCGTGACCGTGACCGACGCAATCGTTCGATCGAACCACGCCGCGGTGCCCCGCCGCAGATCGACGTCGAAGGAAAAGCTGGTCGGCAGTCCGCTCTGGATCGCGTCCAGTACTTCGGGCGTCAGCCCGCCCGCCAGTTCGAACGAGACGAGCACCTGGCCGTCGCGGGCAATCGGGGTCACGTTGAGCACGGCGGCCTCGGGCCCCGCGGGGGCCGCTCCGACCGACGGCCCGGCGCCCGCGCCCAGAACGGACGCCACGACGACGCCGGACGCGTACCGCCAGAGACCCTTCATTCCTTGGCGTTCAGCAGATCCTTGAGCTCGCTCATGAACTCGCCGATGTCCCGGAAGTGCCGATAGACCGACGCGAAGCGCACATAGGCCACCTTGTCGAGGTGCTTCAACTCCTCCATGACGAACGCGCCGATCTCGTCGGTGGCAATCTCCTTCTCGGGCCGCTCCTGGAGCGTCGCTTCCACGCGGTCGGCGACGCCTTCGAGCGCCGCCACGCTCACGGGCCGCTTCTCGCAGGCTTTCAGCAGGCCGGCAATCAGTTTCTGGCGCTCGAAGCGCTCGCGCGTCCCGTCCTTCTTCACGACCATGTACGGGATTTCGTCCAGCCGCTCGTAGCTCGTGAAGCGTTTGCCGCAGCCGAGACACTCGCGCCGGCGGCGAATCACTTCGCCTTCCTTCGACTCGCGCGAGTCCACCACCTTGTCGCGCAAGTGGCTGCAGTACGGACACTTCATCGGCTAGGCCGTCGGCTCCGCACGCTCGGCCATCTCCCGCAGACCGCCCACGCTCAGGCCGGCCTGCGCCGCGAAGTACAACCCGAGCAGCAGCGCCGGCCCGATCGAAAACAGGTGCAGGACGATCGCCGCCCCCACCGCCTCGTCGTTGCCGACACCGTAGAACGACGTCACGCCCAGCCGGAAGGCTTCGTGGAACCCGCCGATCGCCCCCGGCGTCGGCACGGCCACGCCGAGCACGAGCAGCGGCACGATGAGGAACGCGCCGGTGAACGGCACGAGAAAGCCGAACGCGCGCGACACGGCCCAGATCCCCGCGTCGATCGACAACCACAGCGGGAACGACCACAAGAGCGCGCCCGCCAGCCGCCCGGGCCGTCGAATCGCGCCGAGGCCGGTCGCGAACTTCTCGGTGAACCGCGCCACCCCGGCGGCGAGCGAAGCCGGGATCACCCGCCCCAGGCGATGGACCGCCCGCCCGAGGCGCACCGGATCGCCGGCGAGCAGGAACAGCACCGCGAGCCCGATGGCCGACACCACGCCGGCGGCGGCGCCGGTCCACATCACGAGCGCCACCCCCTGCGGGTTCGTCGCGCGGGCCGCGCCGCCGAAGGCGAACCCGAACGTGCCGAGCAGCACCAGCACCGCGATCAGGTCGAGCAGCCGCTCGAGCACGATGGTGGCGAACGCCCCGGTGGCGCTCTTGCCCTCGCGGCGCGCGAGGAAATACGGGCGAATCACTTCCCCGGCGCGCGCGGGCAGCACGCTGCTTGCCGCAAATCCCACGGCGGTCGCCTGAAACGCGTTGCCGAACGTCGCGCCGCCCAGCGGCGCGAGCAGGTACTGCCACCGCAGCGCGCGGATCGCCAGATTGAGGAACATCATGGCCAGCGCCAGGGCGAGCCACACCGGGTCCGCGGTGACGATGGAGCGGGCGACGTGCCGCACGTCCACATTGCGCAGGAACAGCGTCAGCAGGCCGACGGCCAGCAGGAGCACGACGAGGGTTCGTAGGTGGACGCGCTTCACGCGGGAACGGCATCTACTATACCGCCAGTGTTGCCAGCGCGTCGCTCGTCCTGTAAGATCCGGAGCTTCTCGCCCCGACGACGATCGAGGCCGCTCTCCACGAGGACGAACCCTTGCCGCTCGCTGCACCACTGCTCGAAACGAGGCTCGCCAACCGCTCTCCCGATCAGCGCGGCAAGGTCCGCGACATCTACGACTACGGCGATCGCCTGCTCATCGTGGCGACCGATCGCATTTCCGCGTTCGACTACGTGCTCGCCTCCGGCATCCCCGACAAGGGCAAGGTCCTCACCCAGATTTCCGCGTTCTGGTTCGACCGCCTGACGCCGCTCGTCGCGAATCACGTGGTCTCGGTCGATCCCGACGACTTCCCCGCCGGGCTCGCTGGCGAGCGCGACCGCCTGTCGGGCCGCTCGATGCTCGTCCGCAAGACCGCGCCGCTGCCGATCGAATGCGTCGCGCGCGGCTATCTTTCCGGCTCCGGCTGGAAGGACTACCGCGCCAGCGGCGAAGTCTGCGGCGTCCGCCTGCCTCCGGGGCTGCGCGAGTCGGATCGGCTCCCGACGCCGATCTTCACGCCCGCCACCAAGGCGCAGACGGGCCACGACATGAACATCAGCGAGGCCCAGGCGGCCGACCTCGTGGGTGCGGCCGTGCTCGCCCGCGTCCGCGATCTCACCCTCCAGATCTATGCGGCCGGCGCGGCCCACGCCGAGGCCTGCGGGATCATCGTCGCCGACACCAAGCTCGAGTTCGGCCTCCTGCCCGACGACGGCCGCCCGGCGGACGCGCGCGTGATCCTGATCGACGAGGTGCTCACGCCCGACTCCTCGCGCTTCTGGCCGCGCGACGGCTACGCGCCCGGAGGCCCGCAGCCGAGCTTCGACAAGCAGTTCGTCCGCGACTATCTCGAAGCCATCCACTGGAACAAACAGCCGCCCGTGCCCGGGCTGCCCGACGACGTCGTGGCGAAGACGCGCGAGAAATACGTGGAGGCGTTCCGTCGGCTCACGGGTCGGGAGCTGCAGCCGTGATCAGCGACCGGCTCGACCGACTCGTGGAGGAGATGGTCGCGCGCGGTATTCGTTTCGAAGACGCCGTCCAGGAATTCGAAAAACGCTTCATCGTCAAGGTGCTGGCGCAGGCCGACGGAAGCCTCACGAAGACCGCCGGTGCCCTGGGCGTCCACCGCAACACCCTCACCCGGAAGATGGGCGCATACAAAATCCGCCGGCGTTAGCACTCGCATCTTGACTCTGCCAGCCCGCCGCATATAATTAGCAGTCGCTCGGGGTGAGTGCTAACGGAGGGGTCCGCCCCGGACCGCGCCGCCGCTCACCCGCCAGCCAGCTTCAACCGCTACACGGAGTAGAAGAGCATGAACGTCAGACCGCTGCACGACCGCATCATTGTCCAGCGCATCGAAGAGGGCGAGCAGAAAGTCGGCGGGATCATCATCCCCGACTCCGCCAAGGAAAAGCCCCAGCAGGGCAAGGTCATCGCCGCTGGCAACGGCAAAGTCAACGAGGACGGCAAGCGCCAGCCCCTCGACGTCAAGGCCGGCGACACCATCCTGTTCGGCAAGTACTCCGGACAGGAGATCAAGATCGACGGCGAGGAATATCTGATCATGCGCGAGGACGAAGTCCTGGCGGTGATCGATGGCGCGGACACGAAGAAGAAGTAGGAGAACAGCGACGATGGCTAAACAGATCAAGTACGGCGAGGAGGCGCGCCAGGCCGTCCTGCGCGGCGTCAACCAGCTCGCCGACGCCGTGAAGGTGACGCTCGGCCCCAAGGGCCGGAACGTCGTCCTCGACAAGAAGTTCGGATCGCCGACGATTACGAAGGACGGCGTCACGGTGGCGAAGGAAATCGACCTCAAGGACCCGCTCGAGAACATGGGCGCCCAGATGGTGCGCGAGGTCGCCAGCAAGACGTCCGACACCGCCGGCGACGGCACGACCACGGCCACCGTGCTCGCGCAGGCGATCTACCGGGAAGGCGCGAAGAACGTCGTGGCCGGCGCCAACCCGATGGACATCAAGCGCGGCATCGAACAGGCCGTCGACGCCGTGATCGAACGAGATCAAGAAGATGTCCAAGAAGGTCACCGGCAACATGGTCGCCCAGGTCGGCACGATCTCGGCGAACAACGACGAGACGATCGGCAAGATCATCGCCGAGGCCATGGACAAGGTCGGCAAGGACGGCGTCATCACGGTCGAGGAAGCCAAGAGCATGGAGACCTCGCTCGACGTCGTCGAGGGCATGCAGTTCGACCGCGGCTACCTGTCGCCCTACTTCGTCACCGATCCCGAGCGCATGGAAGTCGTGCTCGAGAACCCGGTCATCCTGATCCACGAGAAGAAGATCAGCTCGATGAAGGACCTGCTGCCGGTGCTCGAGCAGGTGGCGCGCCTCGGCCGTCCGCTGCTGATCATCGCCGAGGACATCGAAGGCGAGGCGCTGGCCACGCTGGTCGTCAACAAGCTGCGCGGCACGCTCCAGGCCGCCGCCGTCAAGGCGCCCGGCTTCGGCGATCGCCGCAAGGCCATGCTCGAGGACATCGCCATCCTCACCGCCGGCAAGGCCATCACCGAGGATCTCGGCATCAAGCTCGAGAACATCAAGATCGACGACCTCGGCAAGGCCAAGAAGGTGACGATCGACAAGGACAACACGACCATCGTCGAAGGCGCAGGCAGCCAGGCCGCCATCGAAGGGCCGCGTCAAGCAGATCCGGACGCAGGTCGAGGACACCACCTCGGACTACGACCGCGAGAAGCTCCAGGAACGCCTCGCCAAGCTCGTGGGCGGCGTCGCGGTGATCAAGGTCGGGGCCGCCACCGAGACCGAGATGAAAGAGAAGAAAGCGCGCGTCGAGGACGCGATGCATGCGACCAAGGCGGCCGTCGAAGAGGGCATCGTCCCCGGCGGCGGCGTGGCCCTGCTCCGGGGCGGCCGCGTGCTCGCCAAGATGAAGCTCGACGGCGATCAGCAGATCGGCGTCAACATCCTCAAGCGCGCCATCGAGGAGCCGATGCGCCACATCGCCACGAACGCCGGGTTCGAGGGGTCGATCGTCGTGCAGAAGGTGGGCGAGTCGAAAGAGGACGAGTGGGGCTTCAACGCGCTCACCGATACGTACGAGGATCTGGTGAAGGCGGGCGTGATCGATCCGGCCAAGGTCGTCCGCTCGGCCCTGCAGAACGCGTCGTCGATCGCGTCGCTGCTCTTGACGACCGAAGCGCTCGTCTCGGAGATCCCCGAGGAGAAGAAGGAACCCGCCATGCCCGCCGGCGGCGGCATGGGCGGGATGTACTGAGTTAGCCGCAGGTCGCCAGTCGCAAGCCGCTGGTCGACAGTCGTTTCCGCACGTGCTCGTCGGGTCCGGCAGCGCAACGCTGCCGGACTTTTTTTATCTGCCGACTGTCGCCGACCTTCACCGCAACGTGAACGTCAGCTCGATCGTGACGAGCACCGGGACCGGCTCGCCCAGGCGCGTGCCGGGACGGAAGCGCCACTGCTTGGCAGCCTTGATCGCTTCTTCATCGAGGCCGAAGCGCGGGTCGAGCGATCGCACCACCTCGACGTTGCCCACGCTGCCGTCGGTCCGCACCACGCACTCCACCCAGACCGTCCCCTGGATGCGGGCGCGCATCGCCTCCGAGGTGTACATCGGCTTGACCTCGCGCACGACCGTCGGCACCGTCACGCCGTTGCCGGGCTGATAGGCGCCGCCTCCCGTACCGCCGCCGTAGCCGGGACCGAGACCGGAGCCTGAACCGGGACCGATGCCGGTGCCCTGCCCACTCCCGGCTCCCCCACCCGACCCCGAGCCCTGCGACACCGTGGGCGGCCCTGGCGGCATCTCGAGCACGCCGGGCATCGAGTCGGCGGCCGACGCGAGCGTCGCCGCGGGAATCGTCAGCGAGGCGAGCGGGTCCGGTTCGGGTTCTTTCGGCTTCGGCGGGGGCGGCGCCTCCTTGGGCGCTTTGATCGCCGGGACCGTGACCTCATCTTTGCCCGGCAGCTCGGCCTGCTTGGGCGGCTCTTCCATTTCGTTGCCGCCGCCGCCACCGCCGCCGCCGGGACCCGGCTCGGCCAGCCAGATGATGGAATCGTTGGGCTTGTCGGGAAGAACCGCCGCGCGCTGCGAGGGCCCGATGCGGCTGGCGAGGATCAGGACAATGACAATCGTCGCATGGTACGCGAGCGCCGAAAGGAACGCTCCGCCGAACCGCTTCCGTTGCTGCTCGAACAAGAACGGAACGTCGGCCGGATGCGCGCCTTCGACGTGCACTGACAAGTGCCCGGGAGGAATTCTGACCCCGGCTCGTCCCGGATGCTTTTCCATACCTTGCCTACGCGCCTACGAACGGGGACCTGGAGATGGGACCTTAGAGATATTGTGGCGCAGCGCTCCGGCCCTCGCAACTGCAAAAGCGATGCCTTACAAGGATCACAGGCGCGCGTAGGGTTTAGACGGATGACCGGGCGAGTGAGACTGTTTGCGGCGGATTAGACGCGTCCGGTCCACGCGCCGATCGCGGCGTTGCCCCCACCGTAGGAATGCAGGATGGCGAGCGCGTCGGCCGCGCGCGGTTCGCTCTGAATCGCGACCAGCACGCCGCCTTTCGCGGCCAGCGCCTCGAAAATGCGCCCATCATGGGCCTGGAATCCGACGCGGCGCATCGTACCCGACAGGCCGAGCTTGGCCAGATCGCGGGCGCTCCCCTGAAGCGCCTCGAGCAGCCCTCCGCGGGCAACGACGGTGCCCACGACCGGAAGATCGACGCGATCCCCGGCCGCGCCGAATGTCCGTTCGACGAGACCCGAGGTGTCAGGGCCGTCCTTCGCGACGATCGTCATCGACGCGGGCGGAAAGCCCGCGCGGACGAGCGCCTCGATCCCCTTCTGCGCCCAGACGACATCCTGAAACACTCCCACGGTGAACCGCGCGGTCTCGACAGCGTTCATACCGCATGTAATGTATCACGAGAGGGATGAGCATCTCAGGCCGCACGGACGTCGCCGTCGTCGGCGCCGGACCCTCGGGCGCGTGGACCGCCTGCCGACTGGCGAGGTCGGGCGCTCGTGTGGTGTTGATCGACGCGTCCCATCCGCGCGAGAAGCCCTGCGGCGGCGGCGTGACCGGCCGCGCGCTCGCGCGCGTGGCCGACGCCATCGAGGTCGGGACGCTCCCGGCCGTTGTCGTGCGGGAGGCGCGGTTCGCCGACCCGCGCGGCGGCGTGCCTGCGACGGTCGCCTTCGAGGGAGCCGCCGGCACACTGCCGCCTCTGGTCGTCGTGAGCCGCGAGCAGTTCGACGCGCGTCTGCTGGACGCCGCCGAGCGTGCAGGGGCCACGCTCGCCGCCACGCGCGTGCTCGACGTCGCGCCCGAGGCTGGCCGATTCCGGATTTCGACGGCCACGGGCCCGCTCACTGCAGACTTCGTGGTCGGCGCCGACGGCGCGAACAGCCTCGTCCGCCGACGCCTCGGCCGGGCCTTCACGCGCGATCAGATGTCAATCGCCACCGGCTACTTCGTGCGCGACGTCACCTCCGACGCGATCGTCCTCGAGTTCACCGACGATCCACCGGGCTACATCTGGTCGTTTCCGCGGCCGACCCACCTCGCCGTCGGCGTGTGTGCGCAGGCCGACGCTGGCATCGGATCAGCGGTGCTGCGTGCGAGAGTGGCCCGGTGGATCGCCGCCGCCCGGCCCGGCGATGCGCCCTCGCTCCAACCGTACGCCTGGCCGATTCCCTCGCTCACCAGCCAGGGCCTGGCGCGCAATGCCGTCAGTGGGCCGGGATGGTGTCTCGTTGGTGATGCCGCCGGCCTGGTCGATCCCATTACGCGCGAGGGCATCTTCTTTGCGCTCCAGTCCGCCGAGCTCGCCGCGGCCGCTCTCGCGGAGACCCCGGCCGCGCATGCGGCGTACGCCGATGCCGTGGCCGACACGATCGTGCCCGAGCTGGCCCGCGCCGCGCGGCTGAAGGCGGGATTCTTCCGTCCGGCGTTCTCGGCGCTGCTCCTCGACGCGCTCCGGCAGAGCGATGCCGTTCGTGCGGTCATGGCCGATCTGGTCGCCGGCCGCCAGGCCTACCGCGGCCTGGCCAGACGCCTGGCCGCGACGCTCGAAGTGCGACTGGCCTTGAGGGCCCTGAGGGCACTGGGGACGTGAGGTCCCCGGTTCCTCAGTTTCCGGAGTTCCTCGGCTCCTCAGTTGCAGTACAATTCCTCCTGAGGTACTACCAGCCATGGGTCGAATTGGACTTCCGGAACTCCTGATTATCCTGGCCATCGTGGTCGTGATCTTCGGCGCCAACCGCCTGCCGGGGCTGGGCCGCGGGATCGGCAGCGCGATCAAGAACTTCAAGAAGGAAGTCAGCGACAAGCCGGACGACTAGCGGCCATCACCGTCGGGACCGCCGGCGCTCCCGGCGGCCCGGGCGGCGCTTCCTCCCGATCGGTTCCCGCTTCGGCTTCGCGCGCGATCGGCGCGGCCCCCGCACTCCCTCCCGCACCCGCTCGAGGACTTCGACGAGCCCGAGATCGACCTGCCGCTGCTCCATGTTCACGCGGAGCACCTGCACCTTCACCTTGTCGCCCAGCCGATAGACGCGCGCCGTGTTTTCGCCGCGCAGGAGGTGGGCGTTCTCGACGAACCGGTAGTAGTCGTCGGCCATCGTCGACACGTGCACGAGGCCCTCGACGAAATGCTCCACGAGCTCGATGAACAGGCCGAACGCGGCGACGCCGGTGATGTATCCCTCGAATTCATCGCCGACTTTGTCGGCCATGAATTTCACCTTCTTCCACTGCAGCAGCTCCCGCTCGGCCTCCTCCGCGCGCCGCTCGCGCTCCGAGGTGTGGCGCGCCACCTCGGGCATCTCCTCGCGCACTTCCTCGCGAGCCTCGGCCGACAGCGCGCCGGTGCGCGCCGCCCGGAGGGCCCGATGGACGACGAGATCCGGATAGCGGCGGATCGGCGAGGTGAAATGGGTGTAACTCGGCGCGGCCAGGCCGAAATGCCCCACGTTCTCCGGCGCGTAGTGGGCCTTCTGCATCGTCCGCAGCATGAGGAACGCGATCGGCTTTTCCTCGGGGCGGCCGGCGATCTTCTCGAGCAGCTTCTGGAAATGCCGCGGTCGGACGGCGGTCGGCGGCGCGCCCAGACTCGCGCCGAATCCGGCGACGAATTCCTCGAACTTCTCGACCTTCAGGGGATCCGGCTCCTCGTGCACGCGATAGAGGGCCGGCGCGTGCCGCCGCTCGAGCTCGGTCGCCACCGTCTCGTTGGCGATGAGCATGAACTCTTCGATGATGCGGTGCGCCACGTTTCGCTGCAGCGCGATGATGGCTTCGACGACGCCGCCTTCGTCGACGACGACTTCCGCCTCGTTGAGGTCGAAGTCGATCGAGCCGCGGCGCCGCCGCGCGTCGTTGAGCACGTGAAAGAGCTCCTGCATCAGCTCGAACGTCGGCAGCAGCCGTTCGTAGCGGGCCAGCAGCGCGGCATCGCGGTCCGTCAGGATGCCGTTCACGCCCGTGTAGGTCATGCGCTCATCGCTGTTGATCACGCCGTCGTGAAACTCGCTGCGCACGACCTGGCCCCGCTTGTCGATCTCCATCAGACACGACTGCACGAGGCGGTCCACGTGCGGATTCAAGCTGCACAGGCCGGTCGCGAGCTCCGAGGGAAACATGTGGACGGCCCGTTCCGGAAAGTACACCGACGTCCCGCGCTCGTACGCCTCTCGATCGAGCGCGCTCCCCTCGTCGACGTAGTGCGACACGTCCGCAATGTGCACACCGAGCCAGTAATGGCCGTTTGCCAGCCGTTCGATGGTGATCGCATCGTCGAAATCGCGCGCGTGCTCGCCATCGATCGTCACCGTGAGCTGCTTGCGGAAGTCGGTCCGACCGCGGATGTCGCGGGGCGCCACGCCGGCGCCGAGCCGCAGGGCCTCGGCCACCGCCTCCGCCGAATGCGCATCGGGCAGTCCGTGCTTCCGGATGATCACCTCGGTATCGACGCCGGGCGCATCGATGTCGCCAATCACGTCCGCGACGCGACCCAGCGCGCCGCGCGTGGCGGTGGGCCACCGCGTCAGCTCCACGCTGACCATCTGGCCCGGCGACGCGCCGCCCTCCTGGCCCGGCGGCACGACGATGTCCATGAGGACGCGTCGATCGAACGGCACGACATAGCCGACGCCGTGCTCGTCGCGGTCGTAGCGGCCGACTATCCACTCGGCGCTCCGCTCGAGAATCCGGATCACGCGGCCTTCGGCCCGCCCGTTCTCCTTGATCCGCTCGATCCGCACCACGACGCGATCGCCATGCATGGCTTCGCCCAGGTGCGGGCCGGCGATGTAGATGTCGCCCGAAGCACCTTCGAGCGGACGTTCCGGCGTGACGAACCCGTAGCCGCCGGCGTAGGTCTGAATACGGCCGACGTACAAGTCCATCTTCTCGGGCAGGCCGAAACGCTGCCCGCGGATCTGAATGAGCTCCCCCGAGGCCACCAGCTGTTTGAGATGGCGTTTGAAGGTCGCGCGCTCTTCGCGCGGAATCTTGAGAACCTGCAGCAGCTCGCGCATGCCGGCAGGATGGTGCACCCGCTCGCGCATCAGCGCGAGCACTTGTTCACGAGCAATCATGTGTGTGACTAGGCTAGCAGAATGACCTGGAGGTCGCCGACGTTCGTGTCGGTCGGTCCGGTCCGAATGAGGTCGTCCACGGCGTCGAAAAACGCGTAGGCATTGTTCTGGCGGAGGAGCTCGGCGGCCGCGACTCCGGCGGCCCGGCCCCGGCTGAGGGTCGTCTCGTCGGCGAGCGCGCCGGCCGCGTCGGTCGGGCCGTCCACCCCGTCGGTCCCGACACTCGCCACGGTCATCGGCACACCGGCGTCGGCGATCCGAATCGCCGCGGCCAGCGCCAGCTCCTGGTTGCGCCCGCCACGGCCGCCGCCGGTCACGTGAACCGTGGTCTCGCCGCTGCGGACCATGCACGCGGGGCGCGGCCGGGGCGGTCCGGCCATCGCCGCGCCGACGATCGCCGCGCCGGCGTCCCGCGCTTCGCCGACGAGCGCCTCGTCCACCAGCTCGGTCCAATAGCCGCGCGCGGCGGCTTCGGCCACCGCGCCGGCCATCGCGTCGCGACGGCTGCCGATCAGCCGCCACGCCGCGCGCGCCAGGCGCGGATCGTCTGGTTTCGGGGTCTCCGGCAGCGCGCCGCTCTCACCCTGAGCCAGCCGACGGACGACGGCGGGCGGATACGCCTGCACGCCGCCGAAGCGCTCGAGCACGCGCCGCGCGTCGGCGAACGTCGTCGGGTCTCCGACCGAGGGTCCCGATCCGATGTCGCTCGGCTCGTCGCCGACGACGTCCGAGATCGCGAAGGTGACGGTCGGCGCTGCGACGCGGGCCGCCAGCCAGCCACCCTTCACGTCCGACAGGTGCCGCCTCACGGTATTCAGCTCGTGGATGTCGGCCCCGCGCCGCATCAGGACGTCCGCCGTCGCTCGCACGTCGTCGAGCGCGATGCCGGCGGCCGGCGCTTCGAGCAGGGCCGACGCCCCGCCCGACAGGAGCACGATGAGGGTTTCATCGCGGCCGACCGATTCCGCCAGCGCGAGCGCGCGTCGCCCCGCATGCACGCTGGCTTCGGTCGGCGCGGGATGTCCGCTCTCGATGCGCGTGAACGGAGGCAGCGGCCCGCCCGTCGCCGGGGCGGCAATCAGGCCGCCGCGGACGCGATCGCCGAAAAATGCAGCCGCTGTGTCCGCCATGGGCCGCGCCGCCTTGCCGGCCGACAGGATCCGGACGGCTCCAGCCGGCGCATCACGTTCGAGCGCGCGCGCGAGGAGCGCGGCGGCACCGGCCGCACGAAGACCGGCCTGAACGATCGCCAGGAGATCGGACCGACAGGCGGAAACGCGAGAGCTCAGTGCGCTTGCTTCGGATCAGTCCAGGCGGAAAGCCCGGTGACGACGTCGAATTGCTTGAGGAGGTTGCTGACCAGTTCGTGGGCGTTGTCTTTGGAGCAGAGGGTTTCGAGGTCGGCCATGATGCGCTGGAGGGCGGCTTCCACTCCGGTAATCGCGCCCTCCGAGTAGTAGGGGCGCTGCCGCTGCAGGCATCGCTGATGTTTGAGGAATTCTTCCCGGTAGAACTCAGTCAGGGTGGAAACGGCGTGCTGCCTGCGAATCGGCCTCGAATCGTTCACGAAGCGTGGCATGCAGGTCCTCGTGAGAAGGGTTCCCGTGCGCTCTCTTTTCAGTCTAGTGCCCGACTGAAACGGAGTCAAGGCACTTGACGCTGCCAGGCGGCCACGATGCCGCCCGCGCAACCGACCGCCATCCCGCCAACCACGAGCAGCAGACACAGCCCGAGCGGCAGGAAGCCGATCGACGTCAGGTTGACGGCCGACGCGAGCGGCGCGAGGTAGCGGGCGCGCACGGCCCAGAACCCGATGGCCAGCACGACCACGGCCACCAGGGCGCCCAGGCCACCCTGGAGCACGCCCTCCACGACGAACGGTCCGCGCACGTAGGCCTCCGGCGCGCCGACCAGCTGCATGATTTCGAGCTCCTCGCGCCGGGCGTACAACGCCAGGCGCACGACGTTGGCGACGGTCAGCGCCGCGGCGATCGTCAGTATCGCGCCCAGCAGCAAGCCGACGCCACGGATGACGTTGACGGCGCTCAGCAGGCGCGCCAGCCATTCCTGGTCGTAGCGCACGTCGGCCACGCCCGGCATGCGTCGCAGCTCGTCGGCGAGCGGCACGATGCCGGCGCGGGCCTCGTCGGTCGAGCGGACCCGCACTTCGTAGGAGGCGGGCAGCGGGTTCGAGTCGAGGCTGCCGATGGCCGACGCCATGTCGCTGAACGCCCGGCGGAACCGGTCGAGCGCGTCGCTCTTCGACACGTACTCGCGCTCGGCGATGATCGGTCCCGGCGCCAGGCGTCCTTCGATGGCCGTGCGCTCTTCGGCGCTGACGGTGTCGGTCAGGTAGACCGACATCTCGGCGGCGCGGCTCCACTCGTCGGCCAGCCGCTGCAGGTTGATCGTGACCAGCAGGAATGCGCCGAGCACCAGGAGCGCGAGCGCGATCGTCGCCGTCGACAGCAGGCCCGACTGGCGCCCCCGCCAGAGGCTCGTGAGCGCCTCGTCGAGCGCGTACCGCAGCGCGCGCATCAGGCGACCTCCACGACGCGGCCATGATCGAGGGTGATCGCCCGGCGCCCCACGCGCCGGATCAACTCGCGGTCGTGGGTGGCGACGACCACCGTCGTGCCCCGGGCGTTGATCTCGCGGAACAGATTCATGATCTCGAGCGACAGATCGGGATCGAGATTGCCGGTCGGCTCGTCGGCGAGCACGAGCTGCGGATCGTTCACGAGCGCCCGCGCGATCGCGATCCGCTGCTGCTCGCCACCCGACAGCTCCTCGGGGTACGCGTTCATCCGGTGCTGCAGCCCGACCCACTTGAGCACCTGGAAGGTCTTCCGCTGCTGGACCGAATGCGCAATCCCCAGCACGCGCATCACGAAGGCCACGTTCTGGAACACGGTGAACCGCGGGATGAGACGGAAATCCTGAAAGACGAAGCCCACGGTGCGCCGGTACGCCTGCACGTCACGGCGGCCCATGATGTCGAGATCGCGGCCCGCGACGCGCAGGGTGCCCTCGCTCGGCAGATCTTCGCGCAGGAGGAGCCGGAGGAACGTCGACTTTCCCGCCCCGCTCGGGCCCGTCAGGAACAGGAATTCGCCCTTGTCGATCGTGAGCGTCAGATCGCGCAACGCATAGACGCCCGCGCGGTACAGCTTGGAGACGTGCGACGTCTCAATCACGAAGCCACCTCGAGCGCCCGCTGGAGCAGCTCGTTGACGCGCCGGGGATTCGCCTTGCCGCCCGCCGCTTGCATGACCTGGCCCACGAGAAAGCCGAGCGTCGCGGACTTGCCGGCCCGGACCTGCGCGACGGCATCGGGGTGCCGCGTCACGACCTCCGCGACGAGCGCGGCCAGCGCCGCCTCATCGTCGATCTGGGTGAGGCCCTCCTCCGCGACGATCGCGTCCGGAGGCCGGCCGGTGGTGAACATCTTGTCGAACACGTCCTTCGCGATCGAACGGCTGATTGTGCCACGCTCCACGAGCGCGAGGAGGGCCGCCAGCGCCTCGGGGGCCACGCGGGCGCCGAGGGCCTCGGCCGTGCCGCACCCCGCGTCGTTCATCGTGGCGCGAACGGCGCCCAGCAGCCAGTTCTTCACGGCCTTGGGATCCGCGCCGCGGGCCACCACGGCCTCGAAGTAGACGTCCAGACCGGAGGTGACCTGCGTGAGCGCCACGGCGTCGGCCTCGCTCAGGCCGTGCGCCGCCTGCAGACGCCGGCGCCGCGCCGCGGGCAGCTCGGGCAGGGCCTCGCGAATGGCCGCGAGCCGCGCGGCGTCCACCACGACCGGCGGCAGATCGGGCTCCGGGAAGTACCGATAGTCGTGGGCTTCCTCTTTGCTGCGCATCGAGAACGTGCGGCCGCCCGCGGCGTCCCAGAGCCGCGTCTCCTGCAGCACGCGTCCGCCCTCGTGCGTCAGCTCGCGCTGACGCGTGATCTCGTAGTCGAGCGCCTTCTCGAGGAACCGGAAGGAGTTGAGGTTCTTGATCTCCACCTTGGTGCCCAGCCGGTCCGATCCCGCCGGGCGCACCGATACGTTGGCGTCGCACCGCAGGCTGCCCTCTTCCATGTTGCCGTCGTTCACCCCGAGCGCCATCAGCAGTTCGCGCAGGTGGCTGAAGAGCGCCGCCGCCTCGCGCGGCGCGCGCAGGTCGGGCTCGGTGACGATCTCGATGAGCGGCACGCCCGCGCGATTCAGATCGACGTAGCTGTACCGCGCGGAATCGGGAAACCCTTCGTGCAGAAGCTTGCCGGCGTCCTCTTCGAGATGGACGCGCTTGATCCGGATGTCGTGCGCCGGCGTCCAGTAGTCGCTCCCGGCGGGGATACATCCGTGCTCGGCGAGGGGCCGCTCGGTACTGCGAGATCTGGTAGCCCTTCGGCAGGTCGGGATAGAAGTAGTTCTTGCGGGCGAAGATCGATGTTTCACGAATGTCGCACCCGAGGGCGAGCGCCGCGCGCACCGCCCGATCGATCGCGACGCGGTTGGCCACCGGCAGCGCGCCTGGCAGGCCGAGACACACGGGACACACCTCGGTGTTCGGCGGTGCCCCGAACGTCGCGCGACACCCGCAGAAGATCTTGGACGCGGTGAGGAGCTGCGCGTGAATTTCCAGCCCGATCACGGCTTCGTAGGCGATCACGCGGACGGTCCCGCCTCCCGCACCGACGCCGTGACGGCGTCCTGGAACCGACGGAAGTTGTCGGCAAACATCCGCGCCAGCTTCGCCGCCTGCTCGTCGTAGTCCGACGCGCGCGGCCAGGTGCCGCGGGGCCGCAGCAGCGCGTCGGGGACGCCGGGGCAGGCCGCGGGCACCTCCAGATTGA
This sequence comes from uncultured Acidobacteriota bacterium, assembly GCA_963837345.1. Classification (GTDB taxonomy): domain Bacteria; phylum Acidobacteriota; class Vicinamibacteria; order Vicinamibacterales; family CAVVIG01; genus CAWIMX01. Next base: position 3,496,972 of record CAWIMX010000001.1, on the reverse strand, counting down.
ACACCGGATCGGGCGCGAACGGGACGTCGGCGAGCGCCCCCGACAGCGCCGCGCGCAGCATGGCCCGCGTGTGCGCAATCGAGATGCGACGCCCCACGCCGTACGCCCCGCCGGTCCAGCCGGTGTTCATCAGCCACACCGCCGATCCGTGCCGCGCAATCTTCTCGCCGAGCAGCGTCGCATAGCGTTCGGGCGCGAGCGGCAGGAACGGCGCGCCGAAGCACGTGCTGAACGTCGCCGTGGGATCGGTGACGCCCTGTTCGGTGCCCGCCACCTTCGCCGTGTAGCCCGACAGAAAGTGGTACATGGCGCCGTCGGGCGTGAGCCGGGCAAGGGGGGGCAGCACGCCGAACGCGTCCGCCGTGAGCATGATCACCGCGGTCGGGTGTCCCGCCTGCCCGGCCGGCTCGATGTTGTCGATGAACGCCAGCGGGTAGGCCGCCCGCGTATTCTCCGTCACCGAATCGTCGTCGAAATCCACGCGTCGCGTGACCGGGTCGAAGACGACGTTCTCGAGCACGGTGCCGAACCGCCGCGCGGCCTGATCGATCTCCGGTTCCGCGTCGGCCGACAGGTGAACGGTCTTGGCGTAGCAGCCGCCCTCGAAGTTGAAGACGCCCCGGTCGCTCCACCCGTGCTCGTCGTCGCCGATCAGGCGGCGCTCGGGATCGCTCGACAGCGTGGTCTTGCCGGTGCCCGACAGCCCGAACAGAATCGCCACGTCGTCGCCCGCCGCGCCGACATTCGCCGAGCAGTGCATCGCGAGGACCCCCCGCTGCGGCAGGAGGTAGTTGAGGACGGTGAAGATCGACTTCTTGATTTCACCCGCGTAGGCCGTGCCGCCGATGAGGACCAGACGTTCGGTAAAGTCGATCGCGACGACGACCTCGGAGTGCGTGCCGTGCCGCCCCGGGTCCGCGCGGAAGGCCGGCGACGCGATCACGGTGAACTGCGGCGCGACGGGCGCGGCGCCCGCCGGTCCGCTGACGAAGAGATTGCGCGCGAACAGGCTGTGCCACGCCGTTTCGGTGATCACGCGGACGGCGAGGCGGTACTGGGGATCCGCGCCGGCCCAGCAGTCCTGCACGAAGACGTCGCGCCCGCCGAGCGACGCGGTGAGGTCGCGTCGCAGCGCCTCGAACGCCTCCGACGTCATGGGCTGGTTCACGGCCCCCCAGGCCACTTCGCGATCGCTGCGCGCGTCGCGCACGATGAACTTGTCGCGAGGACTGCGCCCCGTGTGCGATCCGGTTCCGCACACGAGGGCGCCCGCGGCCGCGATGGCGCCTTCGCCGCGGCGGAGGGCTTCTTCATACAGAACGGCGCGTGGCAGGTTCCAGAACACGCGTCCGCCGGTGATGCCTTCGCGCTCGAGGCCAGGGCCCCGGTCGACGCCAGTGCTCATCTGGATTCCTGATGCGCTCCTAAGGCGCGAGGACGCAGTAACATACGGCGAATCGCCGAATCGGTACTCGCGCGCTTCGACGCAAGTCAACCATCCGGGACCTGTCGGCGGGCGTTCGGCGATACACTAAGTGGGTGTTTCCGGGTAAACAGGGCGCCACATACACCGTAATGACAGGTAGAGACAACCGTGGGGTCTGCTGACGACATGCCCACGGGCGCGCCGGCAGATCCGGCGGGCGCCGCGGGCACCGGGCGCGGGAAGCGTCCGCGGATTCCGGCGACCGCGCCGCTGTCCGAGGATTCGCGGATCGCGGTCGAGATTCGCGAGCTCGTGGAGCGGGGCGAGCTCGAGCCCGCGCGCGACCGGTTCGCGAGGCTGGTCGAGACGCATCAGCGACGCGCGCTGCGGATCGCGTATCAGTATCTGCGCGACGCCGCCGAGGCCGACGAAGCCGTGCAGGACGCCTTCGTGAAGGTGTTCACGCACATCCCGTCGTACCGGGAAGCGTGGCCGTTCGAGGTCTGGTTCACCCGCATCCTGATCAACGGGTGCCTCGATCGGCGAAAGGCCCGAGCCCGTCGGGAGCGATGGTTCGTTCAGGCGAATCCGGGCCCGGGCGTCGAGACACCGGTCGAGACGGCGGCGGCGCCGGAACCGGGGCCCGAGGCACGGCTGCTCAGCCGCGAGCGTCGGGCGCGGCTGGCGAAGGCGATCGATCGATTGGAAGGGCGACAGCGGACGGTATTCATGCTGTGTCACTTCGGAGACTGCTCGCCGCGCGAAGTGAGCGCCATCACCGGACTCAACGAGTCGACGGTACGCGTGCATCTGTTTCGCGCCGCCCGCAAGCTGCGCGGGCTGCTGGGAGGAGGCTCGTGAAACTCAACCGCGTTCACCACCTCCCCGAGAATGTCCTGTTCGAGGCGTATGTCTCCGGCCGCCGCGGCACGCCGCCTGATCCGCGCGTGGCCGAACACCTGGCCGACTGCCCGGCGTGCGACCGGCGCTACGCGGAAATCGCGGGGCTCATGGATGATGCCTCGCTCGCGGCCGATCTGGAGATCGACGAGCTCTTCCCGCCCGAACGGCGACGCGCGCAGGCCCAGCGGATCCTGCTCCGCGTCGAGCACGCCGGCCGGCCGGCGCGCGTCCTGAGTTTCCCGGCGCGGGCCGTCGCGCGGCGCATTGGCGCGGGCGGTCCGCGGATCGCGACGCGCTGGATTGCCGCCGGCGCCGCCGCGGGTCTCTTCATCGGCGTCGGCCTCGGCCTCTTCTTCAATTTCGACGCCGGACGGACGGCCACCCCGACGATGGCCGCCGCACGGCCGCCGCAGCCGTCCGCGGCCATCTCGGCGCGGCGCCCCACGCCGCTCTTCAGCTCGGAGGCCGACGAGGAGGCGTTCCTCTCGGACCTCGATCTCGCGCTGGAGCGTCCGCATACCCCCGTGCTGCTCGGCTACGACGAGCTGACGCCGCACGTCCGCGACATCGCCGACATTCGCTAGGGTGGCCTCCCTCATTTTTCGCAAGGGCCTCGACCTGCAGCAGGCCGTCGCCGGGCGCCTGGCCGACAACTACCACAGCGCGCTCGTCGACGCCATCAAGGCCGACGACTTCACGTTCTGCAGCGGCCGGCTCACGGTCCATCTGGCGCGCGAGTTCGGGTTCTGCTACGGCGTCGACCGCGCCGTCGACTACGCGTATCAGACGCGCGAGCGGTTTCCCGAACGCCGCGTGTTCCTGACCGGCGAGATCATTCACAACCCGCACGTCAACGACAAGCTGCGGTCGATGGGCATCGGCTTTCTGAGCGAGACGCCTGAAGGCCTGGATCACGCCCGGGCCGACGACGTGGTGATCCTCCCGGCATTCGGTGTCACGATCGCCGAGCTCGAGCAACTCGAGCAGCGCGGCTGCACGCTCGTCGACACCACGTGCGGGTCGGTGCTGAACGTCTGGAAGAACGTGCGCCGGTACGCCGAAAGCGGGTACACCTCGATCATTCACGGCAAGCGGTGGCACGAGGAAACCCAGGCCACGGCGTCGCACGCCGTCGGCTACGGCGGCCACTACCTCGTCGTGCTGAACGCGGGGGAAGCCGAGGACGTCTGCGAGCACATCCGGCATGGCGGCCGGCCGGCAGCCTTCCTCGCGCGCTTTGCCGAGTCGGTGTCGCCCGGGTTCGACCCGGACCGCGACCTGCGCCGGGTCGGGCTCGCCAACCAGACGACCATGCTGATGTCGGAATCGCTCGAGATCGGCGAGCGGCTGAAAGCGGCGATGCTGGACACGCTACGGGGCGGCCGCGATCGACGAACACTTCCAGGCCTTCGACACGATTTGCAGCGCCACCCAGGACCGTCAGGACGCCGTCGTCGCGCTGTTGGCCGAGCGCGCCGTCGACCTGATGATCGTGATCGGCGGCTACAACAGCAGCAACACGTGCAACCTGGCCCGCATCTGCGCCGAGTCGCGGCCGACGTTTCACATTGCCGCCCCCGACTGCCTGGAATCGCCGAGCCGCATTCGCCACCGGAGGGTGGGCACCAAGATCGAAGGCGTTTCGCACGACTGGCTGGCCGCGACCGGTCCCGTCACGGTGGGGCTGACCTCCGGCGCCTCGACGCCGGACAATCTGGTCGGCGAAGCCGTCGCCCGCCTCGCGGAATTCTGCGCCGTCCCCGACTGATCGGGGAGCGGGCGCGGCTGGAGACCTGCGCATGCCGCGGCACGTCCGGTACGCCCTGGTCGCGATCGCCGTGGCCGGCGCCCTGTCGGCGGCGCTGACGTCTGCGCAAACCGGCCCGCCCCCGCCGCGCGCGATGTTCGGATTCGACGCGTGCGCCGACTACCAGCTGGCGACCTACGAACAGAGCGAGGCCTACTTCCGGCAGCTGGCCGCCCGGTCGAACGGCCGCATGCAGATGGTCGATCTGGGCCTGACGGTGCAGGGCCGAACCGAGATCATGGCGGTGATCTCCTCGGCCGGGAACCTGGCGCGCCTCGACGCCCTGAAGACGATTTCCCGCACGCTCGCTTCCGCGCGCGAGCGCGGCGCGCCGCTGACCGATGCGCGTGCCCGCGCGCTCGCGCGGGAGGGCAAGACGATCGTCTGGATCGACTTCGGCCTGCACTCGAGCGAAGTCGCGCCGGCCCAGGCGGCGCCGCTCCTCGCCTATCGCCTCGTGACCGACAACTCACCCGAGATGACGTTCATCCGCGACAACGTTGTCCTTCTGCTCGTCCCGAACATGAATCCCGACGGGACGACGATGGTGGCCGACTGGTATCGCCGGGAACGCGGCCGACCCTGGGAGGGCACGCCGCCTGATCTATGGCACGTCTACACGGGCCACGACGACAATCGCGACTGGTTCATGATGACGCAGCCGGAAACCCGCAACGCCGCGCGGCAGCTCTACGGCGAATGGTTCCCCCAGATCGTGTACGACCAGCACCAGTCTGGCCCCTTCCCGGCCCGCATCTTCGTGCCGCCCTTCGACGATCCGATGAATCCCAATATCCCGGCGCTGGTGATGCGGGGCATCAACGCCGTGGGCGACGCGATCACGCGGCGGCTCGACCGCGAAGGCAAGCGCGGTGCGGTGTCGCGCGTGGGATTCGACGCCTGGTGGAACGGCGGAATGCGCACCGCGCCGTACTTTCACAACATGGTGGGCATTCTCACCGAGACCAGCCATGCGTCGGCGACGCCCAGGCGTCTATGACCCGGGCACGTTCCCCGCGACCTTCGCCAACGGCGCCTCGACGCACGAGCCGTCGACGTTCTATCCGAGCCGTATCTCGGCGGCGAATGGCACCTGCGCGACAGCTGCGACTACATCCTGACGGCCTCGATGGCGGTGCTCGACATCGGGGCCCGTCGGCGCGAGGAGTGGCTCTACGACATCGCACAGATGGGTCGAGACGCCATCCTCGGCCACCAGGACGAGACATTCCTGGTGCCGAGCGATCCAGTGGGATCCGCCCACGGCGGCAAAGCTCGTCAACGTGCTGCGGCTGGGAGGCGTCGAAGTGGAGCGGGCACGCGCGCCGTTCGGCGCCGGCGGGCAGTCGTACGGCGTGGGCACGTACGTGATCCGCGGCGGCCAGCCGTTCGAAGCGTACGTGCGCGATCTGCTGACGCGCGCAGGTCTATCCGGACCTGCGGCTCTACCCCGACGGTCCGCCCAAGCGGCCCTACGACATCACGGGATGGACGCTGTCGTACCAGATGGGCGTTCGCGTGGATCGTATCGATGCGCGGGTGAGCGTCGCGACTGATCCGATCGACGTCGCCTCCGTGCCGGCCGTGGAGCTGCCGGTGCCGCGCGGCGCGCCCGTCGCGCTCGACACCCGCGCGAACGACGCATTCATCGCCGTGAACCGTCTGTTCGCGGCCGGCGACCCCGTGTTTCGGACGGTCGCGGCGATTCAGACTGCCGACGGAGTCTGGCCGGCCGGCACCTTCGTCGTTCCGCCCGGCGACGGGGCGGCGCGGGCCATCGCCGCGGCGCGCGCGCTCGGCGTGCGCGCCTCGACGATCGAGGCCGACGCCGCCGGCTCGCTCGACCGGGCGGCGCCTCTCTGGCGGCTGCGGCAACCGCGAGTCGGCGTCTATCACGGCTGGGGCGGCAACATGGACGAAGGGTGGATCCGCTGGGTGCTCGAGCAATTCGAGTTCCCGTATGCGAGCGTCCACGACGCCGACATCCGCAGCGGCGACCTCGGCGCGCGATTCGACGTCGTCGTGCTGCCGAGCGCCACGGCGGCCCAGATGATCGACGGGCTCCGCCCCGGGTCGATGCCGGAGGCGTACACGGGTGGCATGACCGAGGCCGGCGTCGCCCGCCTGCGGGCCTTCGTCGAGAACGGCGGCACGCTCGTGGCGCTCGACGGCGCGGCGGAGCTCGCGATTCAGGCGCTCGCGCTGCCCGTCGCCGACGTGACGGCGCGCACGGGCCCAACGGAATTCTTCGCGCCGGGCACCATTCTCCGGGTGATCCTGGATCCGACAGAGCCGCTGGCGTACGGCATGCCGCCTCAGGGCGCCGCGTTCGTCGCGCGCAGTCCCGCCTTCGAGGTACACGGGGCCGCGCGAGTCGCGGCGTCCTACCCCGACAAGGATCTGCTGCTGAGCGGCTGGCTGCTCGGCGAGCCCGTGCTGGCAGGCCGGGCGGCGGTCGTCGAGGCGGCGGTCGGCCGTGGACACGCCGTGCTGCTCGGCTTCAGAACCGAGCACCGCGGCCAAGCCCACGGCACGTTCAAGCTGCTCTTCAACGCGCTTCTGCGGGGCGTCTCCGAGCGCGGGTCGCTGTCGACGCCGGCGCGAGCCACAGCGGCACAGCAAGACCCGCCACGCAGACCCTGAGGCCGGACGCGACGAACCACCGAGACACGAAGGCACCGGGAAACGAGAGGCGGCTCCTCCGCGTCTCGGCGGCTCTCACGGAAAGCGCCTGAAGTGCGGAATCGCCAGGACCAGCAGGGCCGCCAGTCCCCAGAGCCCGAACGCCCCGAGCGCGAAGAGCTGGAACCGAGGCTCCTGCGTGCTGTATTGCTTGACGTCGATCGATCCGGTCGAGGCGCGATCGATTTCCGCGATCGCGTTCAGGATGGCCGCCTCGTTCGATCCGGCAAAAAACTTCCCGCCGGTCTTCTCGACGGCGCTCTTCCACAGCTCGTCGGGGATGATGCCCCCCTCCTCCTTCGAATAGTTCGTGCGCACGAAATAAATCGGCGTGTGCGCCTCGACCGCCCCCGAGACGATGTCGTCGAGCGTCCGGCCGTTGACGATGGCGTGGATGTCCTCCCCGTCGGAGAAGATCACCATCAGGTTGCCCGACGCGTTGAGGAAATTGAACGCCTTGAACAGCTGCACGCTCTGGTCGATCGCCTGGGCGATGATCGTGCCCTGGTCGGGGAACCGGGCATACTCGACCACATCACCGATGAGCGAGATGCTCAGCAGGATGTTCTCGTAGTCGTTCGTGAACGGCGTCACCACGTACGCCTCGTTCCCGAATTCCACGAGGGCCATCAAGTCGCGATATTTCCCCTGCATGCGCAGCCGCACGAACCGCTCGGCGGCGCCGACGCTCGTGAAAAACGCCGCCTCGGTCGCCTCCCGGGGGTTCAGTTGGGCCGCCGTGAACGGCACCCGCATGCTCGACGAGGCGTCGATCATGAGGGCGATACGGCGTCCCTTGTACGACACGTCGCTCCGCGACAGGGCCGTGTAGGGGTCTGCCAGCGCCAGAACGAACAGCGGGAGGCCCAGCAGAAACAGCAGCAGCGGGATGTGACGCACGAACGCGAGGGGCGACCGCCGCATCGGCCCGAGCAGGGCCGGCATCGCGACGGCCCGCCGCCCTGGCGCCGCGCCGACAATCGACCGGACGATCAGGGCGAGGACGGCCAGCCCGACCAGGCCGATGACGCCCAGGCGAGCGAAGTCGAGGCGGCCGAACAGGAGGTCGTGGACGTGCAGGTTCTCGAGATCAACGAGCAGGGTGCGCCAGGGCATCAGGAAGCGTCAATGGCGGAGTCTATCACGCCCGTTAGTCGTTCAAAACCAAGGAGTTCTGCGGGCGGGCCGTCCTCGGCGCACCCGCCGGGAACGCCGCGGCCCGCCAGCCCCGGCCGTAATATTTTGTCTTCTCCAGAAACGACGGGGGGCGGTCAATCGTAAACCGTTACGAGAGTTGGCTTTTCAGAGGGTTTCCATGACGCGACAACTTCTGGCCCGCGGGATCGTGGCGGTGCTCCTCCTGACGGTCGCCCTCCCGGCGGGGGCTCAGCCTTCGTTCCGGTGGTGGCAGTCGGCGGACGTGCAGAAGGATCTCGGGCTCACCGCCGACCAGGTGGCCCGGATCGACGAGATCTTCCGGACGACGATCGAGCAGCAGCGCAAGAACAAGGACGTGCTCGACCGGCTCGAGGCCCGGCTCTCGACCCTCATCGAAGCCGACGCGGACGAGGACACGGTCGTCAAACAGGTCGACAAGGTCGAAGCCGCTCGCGCGGCCTTGAACAAGGAACGGACGCTGATGCTGCTCCACATGCGCCAGGTGTTGACGCCCACGCAGCGGACCACCTACACCGCGCGCGTCGAGCAGTGGCAGCGCGAGCACCCGCGGACGCGCGCCGACAACTCCCGCAGCAACAGCGGCCGCGGACAGCCGCAGCAACGATAGGCTCCACGCCCGGTATCGAGGATAGAACAGCCATGACACGGAATCGATATGCAACGGCGGCTGTCGCCGCCCTGACGGTCGGAGTGCTCGCCGCGCCCGCCCGCGCCCAACAGACCCCGTCGGACGCGCACGTCCAGGAATTGATGCAGGAAGCCGCCAGGCGGGTCGCCGCCCAGCAGGCGCCGGGTCAGTCGAGCGCCGGCGCGCCACAGGCGTCCGACACCCGGCCGGTCGTGTCGCTCACACTCGAGCAGGCGGTCGCGCTGGCTCTCGATCGCAACCTCGACATCGCGGTGCAGCGGCTCAACCCGCAGCTGAGCGACATTGCGATGGCGAGCGCCCGGGCGGTGTACAGTCCGTCGCTTTCGGCGACGGTCGGCCAGCAATCGAGCGCCCGCCCACCGACCAGCCAGCTGCAGCTGTCGTCGGGCGGCGCCGGCGTCACCAGCAACACGTTCACCTACAACGGCGGGCTGACCAAGTCGCTGCCCTGGGCCGGATCCGCCGTGAGCCTGACGCTCAGCAACAACCGGCAATCCACGAACAGCAACAACGCGTTCTACAATCCGTCGTTCCAGTCGAACTGGACGGCCCAGTACACGCAGCCGCTGCTGCGGGGTCTCAAGACCGACTCGGCGCGACAGCAGCTCGCGGTGACCAAGATCAATCGCGACATCTCCGACGTCCAGCTCCGCTCGACGATCACCAACACGGTCTCGAACGTCCGGAACGCCTACTGGGACTACGTCTACGCCACGCAGGCCGTGGACGTCGCCCAGGAATCGCTCGACCTGGCCAGCAAGCTCGTCGCCGACAACCAGACGCGGGTGGAGATCGGGACCATGGCGCCGATCGACGTCGTCCAGGCGCAGTCCGAACAGGCCACGCGGCGGCAGGCGCTGGTGACGGCGCAGTCGACGCAGCGAACGACCGAGCTCGCGCTCAAGCGCCTGATCGTGTCGGGGACCGAGGACTCGAACTGGGGTGCGCATCTCGATCCGGTCGATCGACCAGAGTTCCAGCCCGAGCCGGTCGACATCGAGGCCGCGGTGCGCAACGCGCTCAGCCAGCGGACGGATCTCGAAATCGCCAAGAAGAACGTCGAATCGAACGACGTCACGCTGTCGTATCTGCGGGATCAGGCGCGGCCGGACGCGAGTTTCATTGCCAGCTACACCACGCAAGGCGTTGGCGGGCCGTACCTGCAGCGGGCGAACAGCGGCGTCCTCGGAAGCACGGTCACCGAGACGATTCCGGGCGGCTTCGGCGACGCGCTGGACTCGCTGTTCCACAGCAAGTACCCGAGCTGGAACCTCCAGGTGCAGGTCAGCTATCCGCTGGGCTTCAGCTCCCAGGAAGCCTCGGTGCAACGCGCCCGCGTCCAGGTGCAGCAGGTCCAGGCCCAGCTGAAGCAGATCGAGCTGCAGGTGGCGACCGACGTGACCAATGCCGCGATCCAGGCACGCAACACCGCCGAGGCCGTCCAGGCGGCTCAGGCGGCGCGCGACCTGTCCCAGCAGAAGCTCCAGGCCGAACAGAGCAAGTTCGAGGTGGGCATGTCCACCAACTACTTCGTCGTGCAGGCCCAGCGCGACCTGCGCGACGCGCAGAACAGCGAGCTGCGGGCTATCCTCAACTATCGCAAAGCCGTCGTCGAGCTGGAGCGCCTTCAGCAGACGGCGATCGGGAATTCCGGCATCACCATCATTGGACGCTGACCGTCGCAGGGGTCGCCCGTAACATGAGAACAAAGATCATCGCATGGACCGTGGTCGTGCTTGCCGTTGCCGGCGGGTATGTCGTGTATTCCCGGACGGCTTCCGACCCGCCGGCTGCGACGAGCGGCGGGGGCGGAGGCGGCGGCCGTGGAGGCTTCGGCGGGCCCCGCCTGCCGATGACCGTCGAGCTCGCGCCCGTCAGCCGCTCGGATATGACCGAGGAGCTCACCGTCGTCGGGAACCTGATCGGCGCCGCCACCGTCGAAGCCGTTCCCAAGGTGAGCGGCCGCCTCGACGAGGTGGCCGTGCGTCTGGGCGACCGCGTCACGCGCGGCCAGACCCTCGCGAAGATCGAGGATCAGGAGATCCAGGAGCAGGTCAAGCAGGCGCAGGCCGCCTACGATGTGGCGGCGGCGACGATCCGCCAGCGGGAAGCCAGTCTGCGACTCGCGCAGACCAACCTCGAGCGGTCGCAGAACCTGTTCAACCGCCAGCTCATTCCGAAGCAGACGTTCGACGATACCGACGCGAACTACCAGGCCGCCGTCGCGCAGCTCGACCTGGCCAAGGCGCAGTTCTCGCAGGCGCAGGCCCGGCTCGACGAGCTCAAGATCAACCTGGCGAACACCGTGATCGTGTCGCCGGTCAGCGGCTTCATCGGCAAGCGCGCCCTCGATTCGGGGGCCTGGGTCACGCCGAACTCCTCGTTCATCTCGGTGGTGGACATCACGACCGTCCGGCTCGTCGCGAACATCGTCGAAAAGGACCTGCGGCGGATCTCGCAGGGGCAGAGCGCCGATGTCGCCGTGGACGCGTACCCCGGCGAGAAGTTCGAGGGCCACATCGCCCACGTGGCGCCCGTGCTGGATCCCTCGACGCGGACGGCGCAGATCGAGATCGAGATCAATAATCCGACGTTCCGTCTGAAGCCGGGGATGTACGCCAAGGTCAACTTTCTCGTCGAACAGCACCCCCACACCCTGGTGGTGCCTGCCAATGCGCTCGTGAATGTCGACGGAAAGCGCGGGGTATTCCAGCCGAGCGGCGAGGGCGACGTCGCCGCGTTCCACGCGGTGGACATCGGGCTGCTCAACCAGACGCAGGCGGAGGTGACCTCCGGCCTCGCCGAAGGCGACCAGGTGATCACGACGGGGGCGGCGGGCCTGCGGCAGGGCGACAAGATCGTGCTGGCGCAGAACGGCAGCGCCAACGGTGCCGCGCCCGACGGCGCCGGCCGGAGCGGCAGCGGACGACGGGGACGGGGCGGCCGGAGCGGCAACTCGGGCGGCGGACAGGCGCCCTCGGGTCGGTCGAGCGAGTAGACGTCAGCCAGTTTTCAGGACACGACTCATGAGCATCCCGCGCATCGCGATTCACCGCCCCGTCATGATGGCCATGCTGAGCTGCATCGTCATCCTGCTGGGCGTCATCTCCCTGACCCGGCTGCCGGTGGACCTGCTGCCCGACGTCCAACAGCCCACGATCTCGGTGCGCGTGAACTACACGGGCGTCGGCCCGCTCGAGATGGAGGAGCTGGTCACGCGGCCGCTCGAGCAGCAGTTGAGCGCGGTGTCCGGGCTCGAGCAGATCAACTCGACGTCGCAGGAGGGCTCCACCAACATCCGGCTGAGCTTCACCTGGGGCTCGGACCTGAACGAAGCCATGGACGACATGCGCAGCCGCATCGATCGCGTGCGCGGCCGCCTGCCGGAGGATGCCGATCCGCCGGTGCTCCAGAAGTTCGACTCGAACGCCGCGCCGATCATGAGCCTCGCGGTCGAGGGCAATTACGACCGGGTGACGCTGCGCGAGCTGGCGGAGAACGTGCTGTCGCCGCGCCTCGAGCGCGTCGGCGGCGTGGCGGCGGTCACCGTGAACGGCGGGCTCCGCCGGCAGATTCACGTGGATCTGTCGCGCGAGAAGATCACCGCGCTCGACCTCTCGGTCGACCGTGTGGTCAACATCATCCGCACCGAGAATCAGAACATTCCGATCGGCCAGGTCTACCAGGGCGACCGGACGCTGCTCCTGCGGAGCCAGGGCCAGTTCGAAAGCCTTGAAGACATCCGGAGCCTCGTCGTGCTCACGAAGGCCGGCGTGCCGATCTACCTCAAGGACATCGCCGACGTGACCGACTCCACCGAGGACAACCTCTCGGTGCTGCGCATCAACGGCCGGCCGGGCGTCCGCATGCAGGTCACCAAACAGTCGGGCACCAACACGGTGCAGGTGGCGCAGGGGGTGCGCAACGAGATCGATCGCATCAACCGCGAGGTGCCCGGCGTGCACCTCACGCTGCTCGACGACAGCGCCCGGTTCATCGAGCAGGCGATCGGCGCCGTTCAGGAGCACGTCATGCTCGGCTCGGTGCTGGTCGTCCTCGTGATCTTCCTGTTCCTCCGGAACTTCCGATCCACGCTCATCGTGTGCACGTCGATTCCGATCTCGGTCATCGGCACCTTCGCCCTGCTCTACTTCGCGGGCCTGACGCTGAACACGATGACGTTTGGAGGACTCGCGCTCGGGGTGGGCATGGTCGTCGACGCCGCGATCGTCGTGCTCGAGAACTCCTTCCGGCACATGGAGGAGTACCACAAGGATCGGCTCACGGCGTCGATCGACGGCAGCGAGGAAGTCTGGTCGGCGATCCTCGCGTCCATTCTCACGCACATCGCGGTGTTCGTGCCGTTGCTCTTCCTCGGCGGCATCTCGAGCGTCATGTTCAAGCAGCTGTCCGTGGTCGTCGTGTTCTCGCTGGCAATGTCGCTCTTCGTCGCGGTCACGCTGGTGCCGGTGCTCTGCTCGAAGCTGCTCGTGCTGCCGCCGCCGGCGGACAAGCGCAGCGGGCTGGGCGGGCGCCTGTATACGACGAGCGAGCGGTTCCTCGCCGCGATGGACGAAGGCTACCGCAAGCTGCTGCACGTCGCCCTGTCGCATCGGCCCACCGTGATCGGCATGGCCGCCGCCTCGGTGGTGGTCGCCGTGCTCATCCTGCCGACGATCCCGACCGAGCTCAGCTCGCAGACCGACGAGGGACAGGTGAGCGTGAGCGCGCAGCTGCCTCTGGGCACCCGCATCGAGCGAACCGACGCGATCCTGAACCGGCTCGAGCAGATGATCGATCAGCTCGTCCCGGAGAAGACGTCGATCATCGTGAGCGCGGGCAGCGGCGGCGGTCCAGGCTTTGGCCCGGGCGGCGGCGGCACGAACCGCGGCCAGCTGCAGATCCTCCTGACGCCCAAGGACAACCGCCAGCGCTCGAGCGATCAAATCGCCCAGGACCTTCGGCGCCAGCTCTCGGGCATTCCGGGCGTCGTCGTGCGCGCGAACGCCTCGGGCGGCAACAATCAGCTGAACCGCTTCCTGTCGGGCGGCAACAACAACGGCGGCGGCCGGCTCTCGCTCGAGATTCGCGGCGATGATCTCGACGATGCGCGGAAGCTCGCCGACGCCGCGAAGGACCTGATGGACGAAACGCCGGGCGTCGCCGACGCGCAGGTCGGCCGCGACGAGGGCCGGCCCGAGCTCGCGCTGCGCGTCGATCGCCCGAAGGCCGCGCTCCTCGGATTGAGCGTGACCGGCGTGGCGAACACCATCCGCACCAACGTCGCGGGCACGCAGGCGGCGCTCTATCGCGAGCACGGCAACGAGTACCCGATCGTCGTGCGCCTGCGCGAGGACGAGCGGCAGGGCGTCGGCGACGTCGAGGACGTGCTGGTGAGCACGACGCAGGGGCAGGTCATGCCCGCGAAGAACCTGATGAGCGTCGTGGATTCGACGGGTCCCGACTCAGATCGACCGCAAGAACCAGCAGCGCATCATCACCGTCAACGCCGATCCCGAGACGACGCTGAGCGAGGCGGTGACGGCGGTCCAGGACCGGCTTCCGCAGCTCGCCGTCCCCAAGGACTTCAGCGTGGGCTTCGGCTCCGAGGTCGAGCAGCAGGCCGAGGCGTTCAACCAGCTGCGACTCGTGCTGATTCTGGCGCTCGTGCTCGTCTACGCCGTGATGGCGTCGCAGTACGAGTCGCTGCGCGACCCGTTCATCATCATGTTCTCGGTGCCCACGGCGGCGATCGGCGTCGTGATGGCGCTCAAGCTCACGGGAACCGCCTTCAACATGCAGGCCTACATCGGCATCATCATGCTGGCCGGGATCGTCGTCAGCAACGGGATCCTCCTCGTCGACTACACGAACGTGCTCCGCCGCCGCGACGGCCTCCCGCTGCGCGAGGCCGTCGAGCTCGCCGGCCGCACCCGACTGCGGCCGATTCTCATGACGTCGATCGCCACGGTGCTCGGCCTCATTCCGATGTCGCTCGGCATCGGCGAAGGCAGCGAGCTCCAGGTGCCGCTCGCGCGGGTGGTCATCGGGGGGCTGCTGACCTCGCTCCTCATCACGCTGGTGCTCGTGCCTACGGTCTACACCGTTTTCGAGGAAGGCTGGAAGGGACTCTGGCACCGCGCCGACCCGTCCCACACGGCCTAGGATGAGGCGACCCTGACATGAAGAAAGTCCTTCTGACCCTGGCGGTCCTCGGCGTGATTGGCGCCGGCGCCGGCGCGTATTACATGCGGCGCAGCACGGGCGAGGTCCAGGTGAACACGCTGCCGATCACGCGCGGCGAGATCGTCGATGCCGTCGGCGCGACCGGCACGGTCCAGGCCGTGACCACGGTGCAGGTCGGCACGCAGGTGTCCGGCACGATTCAGGATCTGTACGCCGACTTCAACTCCATCGTCCGTCGGGGACAGGTGATCGCGCGGCTCGACCCCTCGCTGCTGCAGGCCCAGGTCGAACAGTCGCGCGCCAACCTGATCCGGTCGCAGGCCGACCTCGAGAGGAATCGCGTGGCGCTGGCCGACGCCCAGCAGAAGTACGATCGCGCCCGAGAGCTCGCCGCCAAGAACCTCGTGCCGCAGAGCGAGCTCGACGCGGCAAAGACGACCGTCGACTCCTCACAGGCGGCGCTGCAGTCCTCGCAGGCGTCGGTCTCTCAGGCGCAGGCGTCGCTCAATCAGTCGCAGGTCAATCTCGACCACGCCGTGATCACCTCGCCGATCGACGGCATCGTGATCCAGCGCAGCGTCGACGTCGGCCAGACCGTCGCCGCCAGCATGCAGGCGCCGACGATCTTCGTCATCGCCGCAGACCTCACCAAAATGCAGGTCAACGCGAGCGTGGACGAGGCCGATGTCGGCCGGATCCGGCCGGGTCAGCACGTCTCGTTCCGCGTGGACGCCTATCCGGCCGAAGACTTCACCGGAACCGTCTCGCAGGTGCGGCTCCAGCCGGTGGTCGTGCAGAACGTGACGACCTACGGGACGATCATCGACGTGCCCAACAACGAGTTGAAGCTGAAGCCGGGCATGACGGCGAACCTGAAAATCGAAATCGCGAAGCAGTCCGATGCCTTGCGGATCCCGAATGCATCGCTGCGTTTCCGTCCCAACGCCGATACGTTCGCCGCGCTCAAGCAGGAACTGCCGCCGGAGTTCGCCAACGGCGGGCGCGGCGGCCAGATGGCCGGCGGCGCCCGGGGCCTCGGTGAGAGCGGCAGCCGGTCAGGCACGGCAACGGGCGGCCGGGCGGCCGCCACGCCGGGCACCGGGACGGAGGGCGCCCCTGCCTCGTCTGCCTCGGCGACCGACTCGTCGACGGGCGGCGGGGGCCGCGGCGGACGGCGCGGTGGCCGCGGCGCGCAGGATCCGGCAGCCTTTCAGGCGCAGATGACCGAGCGGTTTCAGGGCATGTCGCCCGAAGAGCAGCAACAGTTCCTGGAGCGGATGCGCAGCCGCGGCCAGGACGTGAGCGCGCTCGAGAAGCTTGCCGCGCCCGCGGCCTCGAAGTCTTCCGCGAAAGCGGGCGCCACCACGATCGATGCACTCTTCGCGCCGCTCGTCCCCATCGAGTCGCAGGGTCGCGCCTGGGTCTACATGGACCATCAGATCAAGTCCGTGCGTCTGCGCCTCGGCATCACGGACGGCAACAACACGGAGGTGTTGAGCGGCGAGCTCGAGCCGGGCATGGAAGTGGTGACCAGCATCATCCTGCCGGGCGCCACCACCAGCGTGGGCGGCGGACAGAATTCCGGCAATCCGCTGATGCCCGCTGGTGGACGGCGCGGCGGCCCCGGCGGGTTTGGCGGCGGCGGCGGCAGACGCGGCGGGTAGTCGCGGGAGATAATAGAGACATCGATGCCCTCGGTCATTTCGGTCCGCGACCTCGTCAAGACCTACGTCGTGGGTGAAGTGGAGGTCCGCGCTCTTCGCGGCGTGAACCTCGAGATCGAACGCGGCGAGTTCGTGTCGGTCACGGGGCCGTCCGGGTCGGGCAAGTCCACGTTCATGCACATCACCGGCTGTCTCGACCGCCCCACGTCGGGCCAGTACTTTCTCGACGGCGCGGACGTGTCCCGCATGAGCAAGGACCAGCTCGCCCAGGTCCGGAACAAGAAGATCGGCTTCGTCTTCCAGGGCTTCAACCTGCTCTCGCGCACCTCCGCGCTCGACAACGTGGAGCTGCCGCTCCTCTACGCCGGCGGCCCGCTGAAGTCGGCCGAGCGGCACAGCCGGGCGATGGAGGTCCTTGCGGCCGTCGGCCTCGAGAACCGCGCTGATCATCATCCCAACCAGCTGTCCGGCGGCCAGCAGCAGCGCGTCGCCATCGCCCGTGCGCTGATCAACCGTCCGTCGATCCTGCTGGCCGACGAGCCGACCGGCAACCTCGACACCAAGACGAGCATCGAGGTGATGGACATCTTCCAGCGGCTGAACCGGGACCGCGGGATCACGGTGCTGCTCATCACGCATGAACACGACATCGCCGAGTACGGCACGCGCATCGTGACGTTCCGCGACGGACACGTCGTGGCCGATCGTCCGGTCACCAAGCGGCGGCTGGCCCAGGACGAGCTCGCAGCCCTGCCCGCGGCCGTCGAGGAAGCCGTCTAGAAAGAGAACCCGATGTCCATCCTCATGACGCTCCGGATCGCGCTGAAGGCCCTCAACCGCAACAAGATGCGGACGGCTCTGACCATGCTCGGCATGATCATCGGCGTCGCAGCGGTGATCACGATGGTGGCCCTGGGCACCGGCGCTTCGGCGTCGATCGAAGCGCAGATCCAATCGGCCGGCACCAACATGATCATGATCAGTGCCGGCAACTTCACGCAGGGCGGCGTCCGCTCGGGCCAGGGCAACGCCAGCACGCTGATGCCGGCAGACGCCGAGGCCATCGCCGAGGTGCCCGGCGTCCAGTACGTCTCGGCCGGGATCAACTCGCGCGGCCAGATGATCGCCGGCAACCTGAACTGGAACACGCAGGTGCAGGGCACCGACATCGACTATCCGCTCATTCGATCGTGGCCGACCGAGGTGGGCGCCTACTTCACGCCGCAGGACGTCGCGTCGGCCGCGAAGGTGGTGGTGCTCGGCAGCATCGTGCGGGACGAGCTGTACGGCCCCGGCGCCAATCCCGTCGGCCAGGTGCTCCGCATCCAGAACCGTCCGTTCACCGTCGTCGGCGTGATGGCGTCGAAGGGCCAGTCGGGCATGGGCCAGGACCAGGACGACATCGCCTTCGTGCCGTACACGACCGTAATGAAGAAGATGCGCGGCGTCACCTACATTCAGCAGATCACCGCCTCGGCCGCCTCCGCGAGCGACGTGCAGGCCACCGCCGATCGCATCGCGACGATGCTGCGCTCGCGCCACAACATCATGCCGGGCGAAGACGACGACTTCATGGTCCGTACGATGGAGGAGATGGCCAGCGTCCGCACCGAATCGACCCGCACGATGACCGCCCTGCTCGCCAGCATCGCCGGCGTCTCGCTGCTGGTCGGCGGCATCGGCATCATGAACATCATGCTGGTGTCGGTCACCGAGCGCACCCGCGAGATCGGGCTCCGCATGGCCATCGGCGCCAAGGGCGGCGACGTGCTGCTGCAGTTTCTCGTCGAGGCGATCGTGCTGAGCCTGTTCGGCGGCGGGATCGGGATCGCGCTGGGCTATGGCCTGTCGCAGGCCGTCACGCTGTGGCAGGGATGGCCGACCGCCGTGTCGACCGACGCCGTGCTGATTGCGTTCGGGTTCGCCGCCTTCATCGGCGTCTTCTTCGGCTTCTATCCCGCACGCAAGGCGGCGGCGCTGGATCCCATCGACGCCCTGCGATTCGAGTAGCCGCCGGGTTGGCCCCCCGCACGCACGCGGGCCCTCAGGCCCGGCGTGCCGCCAGGAGCTCCCCCACCGTCTTTCCCGTCACCGGATCTGTCAGATCCGGTGCGATCTCGGCGAGCGGCGCCAGCACGAAGCGTCGTTCGCGAAACCGCGGATGCGGGACGACGAGGCCGGGCTCGTCGAGCACCAGATCTCCGTACAACACCAGGTCGAGATCGAGCGTCCGGGACGCCCCGGCATGGGGACGCTCCCGGCCCCGATCGTGCTCGATCGCCAGCAGGCGGTCGAGCAGCACGCGGGGCGGCAGATCGCACATGCCGACGACTGCGGCGTTCAGGTAGTCCGGCTGGGGCTCAAAGACGCCGACGGGCGTCGTGTCGTGGAAGGACGAGACAGAAACGGCGGACATGAGGGCCCGCAGGCGGGCGACGGCGAATTCGAGATGAGCGGGCCGATCGCCGAGATTGCTGCCGAGCGCGATCGCCACCATCCCATCACTCGACCCAGCGCGCGCCGAGCACCTGGCCGGACGGCGGATCGTTTCTGGGATTGTGGCGGCCAAGAACATCGGTGCGGCCGGCCAGCGCCTGCTCGAACGAGCGCTGCTGCTCGACCATCTCGCCGACGATCACGCGAAGCATCTTCCGGTGCCGGACGTTCTCCAGTCCGTCGAGGCGCGGGCCCCAGCGGGCGACGAATGCCGCGGCCGCCTGGGCGTCTTCCTGGAGCACTCGCGCCTCGACCCGGCCGCCGCGGCCGCCGGCCAGGGGCGCCGGCTGGGAAGGCGGCTCCGGCACCGAGGCGCCGAGCTCTTCGAGGGCGAGACGGACCCACGAGAGCTGGACCTCTCCGCGATTGATCGCGTACTGATAGATGTTGTTGGCGTCGTAGCCGGTGACGAGCCGGGCGTCGGCCTGGTGCCTGAGCACCGTCTCGAGCTTCTCGCGGTAGAACTCCTGCAGGAGCGGGACGAGTGCGCTCATGCGCCCTGCTTTTCCTTGCAGACGATGCAGACGCGGGTCCAGGGAATCGCGTTCAACCGCGGTTCCGCGATCATCTCGCCGCAGTCGCGGCACACGCCGTACGTGCCTTTCTCGATCCGCTGAAGGGCCTCCTCGATCGCCGTCAGGATCTTCGCGTCCGTCGCCTTGAGCTTCAGCTGGATGTGGACCTCGTTGTTCCCGCTCGCCTGGTCCGCCATGTCGCCCTGGCGGGTGTTGTTCTCCATCGACGCCTGCAGCGGCTTGATCCCGCCGGTGCCGAGGATCTCCGAGCGCTTCCTGAGCAGCGCGTCCTTGTAGATCTGCACGTCCATCAGCCGTGGGACTCCTGCATGTGCGGCCACTGCCGGCCGCCCCAAAACCCGATCATACCTCAGCCCCGCAGGAACGCGTACCGCAGCACGAAGAGCGCGGCGAAGGCATAGATGAGCGGATGCACGTCGCGCGCGCGGCCCGCGCCCGCCTTGAGCACGACGTACGCGGTGAGGCCGAACGCGATGCCCTCGGTGATGCTGAGGGTGAGCGGCATCATAATCACCGTGAGAAACGACGGAATCGACTCGGTCGGATCGTCCCAGGGCACGTGGCGCAGCCCGCCGATCATCATCGTGCCCACCAGCACGAGCGCCGGCGCCACCACCGGATACAGCGTGACGCCCCCGGCCTCGTAGCCGCCGCCGATCATGCGCGCCAGGGGATGCAGGAACAGCGCCAGGAGGAACAGCGCCGCCGTGACGAGGCTGGTCAATCCCGTCCGGCCGCCCGCCGCCACACCCGCCCCGCTCTCGACATAGGCGGTGACCGTGGAGGTGCCGAGCATCGCGCCGGCGATCGTGCCGATGGCATCGGCCAGGAGCGCCTGGCGCGCCCGCGGCAGCCGCCCCTCGCGCATCAGTCCCGCCTGCTCGCTGACCGCGACGAGCGTGCCGACCGAGTCGAAGAGCGCCAGAAAGAAGAACACGAAGATCACGGCCACCATGCCGGGAGCGAACGCACCCGCGACGTCGAGCTGGAGCAGCGTGGGCCGGATCGAGGGCGGCCGGCTGGCCAGGCCCTGATAACGCACCAGCCCGAGCGGCAGGCCGGCGGCCGTGGTGGCGAGGATGCCCCAGAGCATCGCGCCCGGCACCAGCCGCGCCATCAGGATCGAGGTCAGCGTGAGGCCGCCGACCGCGAGCAGCACGGGAGGGCTGTGCAGATCGCCAAGCGTGACGAGCGTGCCCGGCGCGGCCACGACCAGGCCGGCCCACTGCAGCCCCACCATCGCGATCAGCAGGCCGATCCCCGCCGCGATCGCGTGCTTGATCGAGGCGGGGATCGCCGTGATCAGGCGTTCGCGCAGGCCGACGCCGGCGGTGAGCACGAACACCGCGCCGGCAATCGCGACGCCGCCGAGCGCCACCCGCCAGGGCACCTGCATGCCGACGACGACGGTGTAGGCGAAGAAGAAGTTGTGGCCCATCGCGGGCGCGACGGCGATCGGATAGTTGGCCGTGAGCGCCATCAGGGCCGTCGCGAATGCCGTCGAGAGACAGGTGGCGACGAGGACGGCGCCGAAGTCCATGCCGGCGGCCGACAGCAGCGCCGGCTGCACGAAGATGATGTACGCCATCGTCAGGAACGTGGTCGCACCGGCGAGGCCCTCGGTCCGGACCGTCGTGCCGTGGGCGGCGAGCGCGAAGCGGCGATCCAGATACGCGCGCACGCGGGGCTTCCCGGCCTACTCGGCCCGCAGCGTCGAGAGCGGCTTGTGGCGCAGCACGTCGAGGCTGGCGCCGAGGCCGATGGCGGCGACGAGCACCGTGGTGGCGACGACGCCGGCCACATGCTCGCCGGGGAACAGCCGCCACGGGATGTCGAGCGCCCACCGGCTCACGCCCCACGTCAGGGCGACCGCACCGAGCGATCCGACCAGTCCCGCGAGCGCGCCCAGCACGCCGTACTCGAACAGCAGCATGCGCGCGATCGTCCGCGTCGTGGCGCCCAGCGTCTTGAAGACCGCGGCTTCGTACACCCGCTGGAACTTCGTCATGGCCACGGCCCCGATGAGAATCAGCCCGCCCGAAAAGAGGACGAGCCCACCGACGACGGTGATCGCGAGCGTGACCTTCCCCATCGCGTCGCGGATGTTCGCGAGAATCTCGTGAAAGTCGATCACCGAGACGTTCGGAAACTCGCGCGACCAGATCGTGCTGAAACCGCGCCCGCGCCGCCGCGCCCGCGGGTCCCTTGAACGGCACGATGAAGGTCTGCGGCGCCGAGTCGAGCACGCCGGGCCGGAACACGAACATGAATCCCCCGCTGCGCGAATCTTTCCAGTCCACGCGGCGAATGTTCGAGACCCGAGCCGCGATCGTCCGGCCGAGGATGTCGAACCGCATCACGTCGCCCACGTCCACGGCAAACCGGCTCGTGGATGCCCTCCTCCACCGACACCTCGGGCTCATCCGACGGCCCGTTCCAGAACCGCCCGGCCACGACGCTCCTCGTTGCCTTCGAGGCGATCCCGATAGGTCACCGTATATTCGCGTGCCAGCGATCCCCGCGCACGCACGTCCTCGAAGCTCTCGAGCGTCGTCTCCCGGCCGTCGATGCCCGTCACCCGCGCGCGCAGCACCGGAATGAGTCGTGCAGCGCCGGCGCCGTGCGACGGGTCGGCCAGGAACAGCTTCAGGCCCGCCGCCTGGTCGCGCTGCACGTCCATCAGGAACATGTCGGGGGCGTCGGCGGCCATCTCGACCGAGAACTCCTCGAGAAGACTCGCCTGGAGCGATCGCACGCCGACGACGAAGAACGCGCCGAGTCCGACGGCGAGCAGAATGACGCGCGTCTGGTTGCCCGGGCGCGACAGGTGCAGCACCGCATGGCGCAGCGGAAACGACGGCGACGCGGCCAGCGGCGCCACGAGCCTGACGAGCGCCCGGCCTGCCCCATGCAGCACGAGCGCCAGCACCGCGAAGCCGACGCACACGACCGCGCCGACCTGCCACGACTGCGCCTGCCAGGCCGTCAGGGCCACGAGCGCGAGCGACACGCCCGCCGCGGCGCCGATCGCCGTCCAGTCCCACCCGCCGGCCATCGGTTCGTCGCGCAGGAGGAGCGACGGCCTCACGAGGCGCACGTGCAGCAGCGGGACGATGGAAAACAGCAGCGACACGAGCAGGCCGATCCCGAGGCCCTGCACGGCGGCGCTCCAGGTGATGCCGTAGTGCACGTCGGCCAGAATCGAGCTGGGAGCGCCCAGCGGCCCCATGGCGTACGGGATCGCCCGAACGGCCGCCCACGCCAGCGCGATGCCCAGCAGGCTGCCGGCCGCGCCCAGCGCCAGGATCTGCAGCAGGTACACGGCGATGATCTGCCGGCTTCCCGCGCCGAGGCACTTGAGGACGGCAATGCCGCGAATCTTCTGCAGGATGAACACGCGCGTGACGCTCGACACCGCGATGCCGCCCAGGATCACGACGACGAGGCCGATCAGGCTCAGGTAGTTTTCAGCCCGATCGAAGTCACGCCCCAGCTCGTCGTCTCGTGATCGATACGAGCGCGCGCTGATGAAATCGTCGCGAAAGTCGGCGCGGAGCGCCGTCACGAGCGGCTCGATGCGCGGCTCGGCCACCTTCACCAGGATCACCCGGCGCGCACGGCTGCCGAACGTCAGGAGGCCGGTGGCATCGAGATCCGCCGCGTCGATGATGACGCGCGGCCCCTGGCTGAACGCCTCGACGCGCCGGCCCGGTTCGCTCGCGATCACGCCCCGAATCGCGAACCTCGTTCGCCCGATCGTCAACTCGTCGCCCACCGACACGCCCAGCGTCGCAAGGAGCTCGGGCCGCACGAGCGCGCCGCCGTGCTCGACGAGCGCGTGGGAATAGGGCTGGCCGCCTTCGAGGCCGACCTCGCCGTACAGCGGAAACCCGGGGGTCACCGCCAGCAGCTCCACCATTCGGACGGTCGGCTTGGTCGCGTCCGCCGGGCGGACCATGGTGGGAGTCTCGACCGTCTCGGTGGACGACGCGCCGGCCGCGTCGAGACGCCGCGCGATGGTCGCCCGCGCCTCCGGCGACCAGTCGCGATTGGTCGAAATCAGCACGTCGGCGGCGATGAGCGAGCGGGCCTCCTCGCCGAACACGTCGCGCACGTTGCGGATGACCGACCGCAGCGCCACGATGGCGGCCACGCCGACCGCGATGCAGACGAAGAAGAAGAGCAGCCGCCGCCAGGCGGCCCTGGTCTCGCGAACGGCCATGCGCACCACGAATCTCACGCAGGCACCCCCTCGACGACGCGGCCGTCGCGCAGCACCAGCCGCGTGTCGGCGAGCGACGCGAGCTCCGCGTCGTGCGTGACGAGCACGACGGTGGTCTGGCGAGTCCGGTGTATCTGGCGCAGCAGATCCATGATGTGACGGCCGTTCGTGCTGTCGAGGTTGCCGGTCGGCTCGTCGGCCAGCACGATGGGCGGATCGTTGGCGAGCGCGCGCGCCAGGGCCACGCGCTGCTGTTCGCCGCCGGACAGCTGCGCAGGATAGTGATGTGCCCGGCCGCTCAAGCCGACCTCCTCGAGCAGCGCCGTCGCCCGGCCGCGGGCGTTCTTCGCGCCCGCGATTTCCATCGGCACGGCCACGTTCTCGTGGGCCGTCAGCGACGGGATCAGGTGGAAGAACTGGAACACGAAGCCGATCTTCTCGCCCCGCAGGCGTGCGAGCGCGTCTTCGTCGAGCGCGGTGATATCGACGCCGTCGATCGCCACGCGGCCGGACGTGGGCGCATCCAGGCCCGCGATGAGGCCGAGCAGGGTCGACTTGCCGCTGCCCGACGGTCCCAGGATGGCCACGAACCGGCCGCGCGGCACCGAGAGGCTCATGGCATGCAGGATGGTGAGCGGCTCGCTCCCGCTCATCACCGTCTTGGAAACCTCAGTCAACTCAATCATGCAGGGTATCCAGGATCGGCGCGAGCACGACCCACACGTTGTCGGCCACGATCCGGGCGCCCCGCGCCGTCGGGTGGATGCCGTCGGCCTGATTGAGCCGGGCGTCGCCGGCGACGCCGGCGAGGAGAAACGGCACGAGCTGCACGCCGTAGCGCCGCGCCAGCTCGGGATACACCTGATGAAACGCCGTGGTGTAGTCGATGCCGAAGTTGGGTGGCGCTTCCATGCCGGCCAGCACCACGCGAACCCTTCGCGCCTTCGCCGCCGCGATGATCTGGGCCAGATTCCGCTCGAGCTCGTCCGGCGGCAGGCCCCGCAGCGCGTCGTTGCCTCCGAGCGCGACGATCAGCACGCGCACGTTGCCTTCGAGCGCCCACTCGATCCGCCGCAGCCCGCCGGCCGAGGTGTCGCCCGACACGCCGGCGTTGACCATCTGATAGTCGAGACCGGCCTCGTCGAGCCGTTGCTGGAGCCGGGCGGGATACGCCTCGTCGGGCGCAAGACCCAGGCCCGCGGTCAGACTGTCGCCGAGGGCCACGATCCGCGGCCGGGGATCGGAGGGCGCCGCGACGCCCGGCGCGGCAGACGACACCGCCGACGGCGGGGCTGCAGACGAGCTCGCCATCTCAGTCGACGACGAGCCGCATCCCGCGACGAGCACGCCCGCGGCCACCCACGCCGCCAGGCGCCATCTTCTCCAGTCGCGTCTTACGCGCACAACCTTTAGTATTCTACAAATACGATGGAGGCCGACGTCCTCACCCGATGGCCCGCGCTCGACGCCGCGGCGAAGCGCGCGCGACTCCACGACACGCTCGGCGTCGAGCCGGGGCCCCTGGCCGCGCAATTGGCCGGCGACGTCCGGTTCGCCGAGCGTGCGGCGCAGGCGCTCTTCCGGCATGACCCGTCGGCGTGGAGTGCCGACCCGGACGTGCAGCGCCGGATTGGCGCACGACTCGGGTGGCTGAACGCGCCACTCGCCATGGCGGATCAACTCGATCGGCTGACGGCCTGCGCCGACGCCGTCCGCCGCGACGGCTTCGAGCACGTGCTCCTGCTCGGCATGGGCGGGTCGAGCCTGGCGCCCGAAGTGCTGCGCGCCGTGCTGGCCCATGACGACGCCCGGCCGCGATTCCGCATGCTCGATTCGACGGATCCGGCGGCGGTCCGCGCCGCAGCCACGCCGCCCGACCGCACCCTCTATGTCCTGGCCAGCAAGTCGGGCACCACGATCGAGCCCAACGCGCTCGCCGCGCATTTCCGCGGCCGCCTGGAGCACGCGGGCATCGCGAACTGGGGGAGCCATTTCCTTGCGATCACCGATCCCGACACGGCCCTGGCCGGCCTGGCCACCGCCGAGCGGTTCCGCGACGTGTTTCTCAATCCCTCCGACATCGGCGGACGCTATTCGGCGTTGTCGTTCTTCGGTCTGGTGCCGGCGGCCCTGATGGGCATCGACGTCGCGAGCCTGCTCGGCTGGGGTATCGCGATGCTCAGCGCCGCCGAGGACGGCGGGCAGGGCGGGTTGGCGAACCCCGCGGTCGGTCTGGGGCTGGCGATGGCGACGGCGGCTCGCGCGGGCCGCGACAAGCTCACCCTCCGGCTTCCCGAATCGCTCGAGGCGTTCGGCCTCTGGATCGAGCAACTGGTCGCCGAGAGCACCGGAAAGCTCGGCACCGGGATCGTCCCGATCGCGGGCGAGCCCGAGGGTCCGGCCGACGCGTACGGCCAGGATCGGTTCTTCGTCCAGTTCGCGATCGGCGGCCGCACGTCGCCGGCGGATGACGCCTCGACCGGATTGCGTCCCTCCGCGTTCGTGGCGCTTCCAGAGCGGCTCGCGCTCGGCGCGGAATTCGTCCGCTGGGAGATCGCCACGGCGATCGCCGGGGCCCTGCTGCATGTGAATCCGTTCGACGAGCCCAACGTTCAGCAGGCAAAGGACGCGACCACCTCACTGCTCGATCGGGTTCGCGCTCAGGGCGCGCTGCCGGTTCCTCCACCCGATCGAACCGACAACGGCATCGCGTTGACGCTCACAACCGCGGCGCGCCAGCGGTTGGGCGGACAGCGGCCCGAGTCGCTGCTCGCGCTCGCGCAGCCGGGGGACTACGTGAGCCTGCTCACCTACCTGGCGCCGAGCGTCGAGATCGAGCTCGAAGCGCGCAGGTTCCGCCAGGCCGTCCGCGATCGGACGCGGGCCGCCACCATGGTCGGCTACGGCCCCCGCTATCTGCATTCCACGGGACAGCTGCACAAGGGGGGCCCGCCGAGCGGGGTGTTCGTGCTCGTCACGGCCACTCCGATCGAAGACGTGGCCATTCCGGGTCAGCCCTTTTCCTTCGCGACCCTGGAGCTGGCACAGGCGCTCGGCGACTTCACCTCGCTCGCCTCGGCGGGACGGCGCGCCCTTCACGTCCATCTGCCTGCGCCCGATCCGGCGCTGCTCGCCCGGACGCTCGCCGCGCTGGTCGATCGGCTCCCCCGCGCCGTCTAATCGTTTTCGCTATACTCGCGGCGTGCCTCCGTCCTCGCTGCACGGGCTGCTGACCCGCGCGGAAGCCGCGCTCGAGCGCGGCCTGGGCACCGAGGCTGCGCAGCTTCTGGCCCCGGCGCTGCGCTCGACGACGCTGCGCCGCGAGGACGAGCTCGCCGTCCGCTGCGCGCTCGCCGAAGCCCGGCTCCTCGAAGACGATCTCGACCAGGCCGCGGCCGTGCTCGGCCTGTACGCCCGACGCCCTGCGCGACACCATCTCGCATGGCCGCCTGTCGGCGCTCTGGCGCCTGCACGGGCGGGTGGCGTTCGCGCGCGGCGATCAGTCGCGGGCGATCGCGCTCCACGGGCGATCGCTCCGCGAAGCCGAGATCGCCCACGACCCGCTCGCGATCGGCCTCGCCCACTTCGAGCTCGGGCAGTGCTACGCCCAGGTCGGCGATGTGGCGATCGTCCGGGAGCACATCACGAAGGCCGCTTCGGCGCTGCACGCCGCGGGCAGCCGGCGGCACCTGGCCCTCGTGCATTCCCTGCTCGGCGTGTCGCTCGCGCAGATGGGCCGCTACGAAGAGGCCGTGTCCGCGCTGCGCCAGGCCGAACGCTTCGCGTCGCTCGTGCACGCCGACGACGTCGTGGCGACCATCTGCGCCAATCAGGCGATCGTGTCGATGCTCGAGCACCGCTACGAGCCGGCGCTGGCCCTCATCGAGCGCGGCGTCAGCCTGCACGAAGCGCACGGGAGCCGGCACGGCCTCGCGGTGGCCCTCGCCACGCTGGGTCAGATCTGCGTGCGGGTCGGCGATCTCGCGCGCGCGGAACCGGCGCTGCACCGCGCCCTCGACGTACGCGGCGCGATCCAGTTCCACGAAACGACGGGCGCCGTCCTCGACACGCTCGCGCAGATCCACTTGATCCGCGGCAACTACGACGTCGCCGACGACTTTCTGCGGCAGGCGGGCGAGGCGTACGGCGGCTACGGGAGCCAGGCCAGCCGCTGGTACGAATGGTCGATTCGGGTGCTGGGCGCGCGGCTCGCGCTCAAGCGCTGCCAGCTCGAGCAGGCCGTGCGACTCGCCGACGAGATCATCGACGCACCCGCCCCGCCTGCGGATCGCACCCAGGCGACGCTGATTGCCGCCGAGGCGCTGATTGGCGCGAACCGGACCGACGAGGCCCGCCAGCGTCTGGCCGCGGCAGCCGAGGACCTCGACCCCAAGAGCGCGCCGGCTGCCTGGGGCGAATACCTGCGGCTCCGCGGTTCGCTGCACGAAGCGCTCGGCAGCGCGGTCGAGGCTTATCACGATTTCTCCCAGAGCGCGACGCTGCTCGACCTGCTCGGCGAGCGCTATCAGGCGGGCCTCACGCACCTGGCGCTCGGGCGCCTCGTGGCCCGCGCCGGGGCCCGGTCGATCGCCGAGCGCCACCTGAAGCAGGCGCTCGACATCTTCGAGCGTCTCGGCGCACAGCGCGACCTGGCGGAAACCCGGGCCGCGCGCGAGCTGCTCACGTCCGTCGGCTCCGGCGAGCCGGTCATCTCCCCGGCCGACGCCGACGACGTCATCGTGCGGCGGATTGTCGACGCGGCCGCCCTGCCCGAGCTGCTCGGGCGCGAAACGGCTGCCGCCCTGCTCGAAGCGGCCGGTGCCGACGCGGCGGTGGTGTTCGTGCAACTGCCCGACAACGCCGTGGAGATCGTCGCGTCGATCGGATGCGACGCCGACACGGCGGCCACCCTCGCGCAGTCGGCCGGCGCCGGACGCAGTTTCGGCCGCGGCGTCACCGTCGTCGAAGCGCTGGGCCGCGATCGCGAAGGGCCGCGCCTGGGCCTGATCGTGTCGCCGCGGCCCATCGGCCATTCCGTGATGCGCCGCCTGCGCATGATCGCCGCCGTCGCCCAGCAGGGCTTCGAGTTGTGTGCCGCGCGCGACCGGTCGGTCGTCCCCCTCGGCGTAGACGTCGATCGCAGCCTCGAGCCGCTTCTCCCCGGTTTTCTGGCCGCCAGCGCCGCCATGGGGCGCGTCGTCGAACAAGTGCAGCGCCTGCAGGGCAGTGATCTGACGGTGCTCATCACAGGCGAAAGCGGCACCGGCAAGGAGCTCGTCGCCCGGGCGATCCACGTGGGATCGCACCGGAGCGCGGCGCTGTTCCTGCCGTACAACTGCACGACGACGGGCCGCGATCTCGCCGACAGCCAGCTCTTCGGCCACCGGCGCGGATCGTTCACGGGCGCGGTCTCCGACCAGCCCGGGCTCGTGCGATCGGCGGCCGGCGGCACGCTGTTCCTCGACGAGATCGGCGACCTCGCTCTCGAGGTCCAGCCCAAGCTGCTGCGGTTCCTCGAGCATCAGGAAATCCTCCCGATTGGAGACGCGCGGCCCCAGCTTGTCGACGTGCGGGTGCTCGCCGCCACGAATGCGGATCTCGAGCAACGGGTCGCCGAAGGCCGGTTTCGCGAAGACCTGTACTACCGGCTGAACGTGATTCGGATCCACATTCCGGCGCTCCGCGAGCGGCGCGAGGAAATCCCCCACCTCAGCACGTATTTCCTGCGACAGGCGGCCGAGCAGCTGAGCAAGCCGGACATCCACCTCAGCACGGAGACGCTCGACGTCTTCTCGCAGTACCTGGTGGCCCGGCAATGTGCGGCAGCTGAAGAACGAGGTGCAGCGCGCCGTGGCCCTGTCGGTCGCCGGGGGCACCGTCGAGCCGGGCCACCTCTCCCCGGAAATTCTCGCCACGCAGATCTCCAGCGTGCCCGGGGCCCGCGTCGGACGCTCGGCCGCCAATCTCGCCACAGCGGTCGAGCAGGTCGAGCGCGATGTCATCCAGGCGGCCCTCGATCGCAGTGCAGGCAACATCTCGGAGGCCGCACGGACGCTCGGGGTGACGCGACGAGGCCTTTACTTGAAGCTCAAACGGCTGGGGCTGGGGACCTTACAGGGCCTGGATACACACTGACTGGATACCTGATACCCAGTATCCACCCGATCTGTATACAAACTTCTCGATCTGTGGCAGCTTGCCACGGGAGTCAAAACGCCTAAATATCTTATTTTCAGCAAGATGTCGGATCGGTCGACGAGAATGCATGAGCTTCTGAGCCACGGCGCAAGACTTGATAGCAATCTCGACAGAATCCATGCAGCCCAGGGGGATTTTGTGAAATACAACTGGCGACCCGACATTCAGCCGCTTTCAAGCCAGGAAGTGCGCAACGCCGAGCGCTATGACGTGGTGCTGGCAGGACGATTGACCTGGAAGGACGAGCGGGGGGCCGCTCGCTTCGTGAGCGTGGTGACCCGCAACGTCAGCGCCCTGGGCGCGTTCGTCGAATGCCGCACGCCGGTCTCGATCCCCCTCTACCGCCTCGTCCAGTTTCAGCTGGAACGCTCGAACGACGAGGCGCTGCAGCTGCCCTCCTCGCTGCGGCAGGGCCGGGTGCTGTCGGCGGTGTACCGCGTGACGCCCGCCACCAAGGCCGGCGCCCCGCAAGGGCTGGCGCTTCGCCTCCTGGTCGACCCGCGCAGGCTCGAGACGACGCGGCAGGAGGCGCAGGCGGCGAGCGCCTAGGCTGCCGCCTGTTTCTTACGCCAGTAGCGCGCCAGGCCGCGCCAGCTCAGGTCGAACCGCCCGGCCACTTGGTACGCGCGCACGTCCTCTTCGCTCCCCCGCCGGAGCAGCACCTTCCGCATCTCGTCGCCGAACCACCGGGCCCGATCCTCGTCGCTGCCGTCGAGCGCGAGGGAGCGCTCGGCGAGCGTCGCGGCGAGCGTCAGGTTCTCGCGGAACGTCTTGAGGTGCGTGCTGCCCGGGGTGGCGGGGCCGAAGTGCGTGAGGAACAGCGTGTCCACGCCCCACCGGCCGATGCGATACAGACTGTCGTCCCAGCGCTCGATGTCGATGTCGGGTGGGGGGGTCGGCGCCATCGCGTATCCGTCGGGGGTGAGGCGGACGCCGCCCACGTCGCCGATGAACCCGAGACTCATCTCTTTCGAGACGTAGCTTACGTGGTGGGACGCGTGGCCCGGCGTGTAGAGGACGTCGAACTGCCGGCCCGCGACGTCGATCCGCTCGCCGCCCGTGAGCGCCGTGACCGCCTCGGGCGCGACCGGTCGCACGTCGCCCCAGAGCTGGTCCATCGACTCGCCGTACAAGCGCGACGCGCTGGCGAGGAGCCGGGTCGGATCGACGAGGTGCGGCGCGCCGCGCTCGTGCACGAGGACTTTCAGCCCCGGGTGGGCGGCCACGAGCGTCCCGGTGGCGCCCGCGTGATCGAGGTGGATGTGCGTGAGCAGGATGTGGGTGACGTCGTCCAGGCTCAGCCCGCCTTCGGCGAGTCCTGCCTGCAGCGTCGGCAGCGTGGAGGTCGGCCCGGGATCGACGAGCACGGCGCCGCCGGGTCCGCTCACCACCGCCGTCGCGATGATTCGCGGCGACCCGCGGAAATTCAGGTCCAGATACGCCACGCCCGGCGCCAGCCGGATCATGGTCTGCGCCCGTCCGCCCCGCGTCCCGTGCGGCGCCACACCGTCCGCCTCATGCTTTTGTTATCGTAACCCGATGCCGGGAATTTGTCCGCGCGCCGGGATCGCGGCGCTCATCGTGACGGGCCTGAGCGTGCCGCTGGCGGCGCAGGCGCCCGACGCGGCCGAGAAGCGGGTCGTGCAGGCCGTGCGCCTCGCCGAAGGCGAGGCGATCACGCTCGACGGTCGCCTCGACGAGGCCGTGTGGCAGCGGACGGTGCCGGCCGCTCACTTCGTCCAGCAGGATCCGGACAACGGCGCGCCCGCGACCGAGCCGACCGAAGTGCGCATCGCGTACGACGACCGGGCGCTCTACATGGGCGTGACCTGCTTCGACTCGGAGCCCGACAAGTGGCTGGGCTACCAGCGGCGCCGCGACGAGTTCCTGCAGGCCGACGACCGGTTCATGTGGACCATCGACACCTATCTCGACGGACGCACGGCGTACTTCTTCGAGATGAACCCGTCGGGCCTGATGGGCGACGCCCTGCAGAACGGCAGCACCAACAACCGGCAGTGGGACGGCATCTGGAACGCCCGCGTGCGGCGGAGCGACATCGGCTGGACCATCGAGATCGCGATTCCGTTCCGGACGCTCAACTTCAATCCCGATCTGGACGCCTGGGGCATCAACTTCCAGCGCACCGTGCGGCGGAAGAACGAGGAGAGCCTGTGGATGGGCTGGCCGCGCAACCAGGGGCTCCGCCGGATGACCAACGCGGGGCTGCTGACCGGAATCCGGAACGTGAGCCAGGGCCACGGGCTCGATGTGAAGCCCTACGCCGTCGCGACCCTGCAATCGTCGCCGGGCCGGCCGGACGCCGGCCTCGAGAACGACGCGACGGGCGGCCTCGATCTCTTCTACAACCCGGTCCCCAGCCTGCGCGCCACGTTCACCGCCAACACCGACTTCGCGCAAACCGAGGTCGACCAGCGTCAGGTGAATCTCACGCGCTTCTCGCTCTTCTTCCCCGAGAAGCGCGACTTCTTCCTCGACGGCTCGACCTTCTTCGACTTCGCGAGCGGCTCGGGCAGCGACAACGAGCCGACGCCGTTCTTCAGCCGCCGCATCGGTCTCGACAGCGCCGGCACGCCGCAGCCGATCACGTTCGGATCGAAGCTGACCGGACAGATCGGCGCCGAGGACGTCGGCCTCCTGCAGGTGCAGACCGGCAACGAAGGCGCCGTCGCCGGCGAGAACTTCCTCGTCGCGCGCGTCAAACGGCGGCTGCTCCGCCAGTCGTACGTCGGCGGCATCTACACGCTGCGCGATCCGCGCGACATCGGGTCGGCCTCGAGCCAGACCGTCGGCGTCGACGCCGTGGTGGCCACCTCCAGCTTTCTCGGGACCCAGAACCTGAGTGTGACGGGCTATTTCCTGCATACGGCGAACCCGGGCGCGAGCGGCAACGCGCATGGACTCCAGCTCGACTTCCCCAACGACCCGTGGTCGGGCGGCTTCCGCTATCGGGAGATCCAGGACACCTACGATGCCACGGTCGGCTTCGCGAGCCGCGTCGGGTTCCGACGCTTCAACCCGAGCCTGCAGTACTCGCCACGCCCGCGGGCCAGCCGCTATATCCGCCGGTTCTCGTTCGGCGGCGATCTCGACTGGCTCGTGGGCGTCGACGACCGTCGCACGCTCACGCGGGCGCTCGACCTCACGGCCGTGCAGGTCGACCTGCACTCGCAGGATTCCGTGCAGGTGCACGTGCTGCCGACGGCCGAACGGCTCGATCGCCCGTTCGCCATCGCGCCCGGCATCACGCTGCCGTCGGGATCGAGCTACCAGTTCACGCGCTACCGCCTGCAGGCGTCCTCGGCGAGCCGACGCATCCTGTCGGTGGCGCCGACCATCGAATGGGGGGGCTTCTACTCGGGCGCGAGGCTGCGGCTCGCCACCGATCTGAACGTGCGCGCGAGGCCCGGCGTCATCTTCTATCTGTCGGGCGAGTGGAACCGCGTGACGCTCGCCGAGGGGCGATTCGAAACCCGCCTCTTTCGCGCGATTGCCGAAACCCAGTTCAGCCCCTGGGTGGCGCTCGTCAACAACGTGCAGTACGACACGCAGAGTGCCGTGCTCGGCTGGCAGTCGCGCTTCCGCTGGATCCTGACGCCGGGCGACGACGTCTATTTCGTGTACCTCCACAACTGGGTCGACGATCCGCTGTCACGGCGATTCACGACGCTCGACCGGCGCGCATCGTCCAAGATCCTGTACACGCATCGATTTTGATACGGGTTGTCAGCGGTCGTCTTGTCACGATTTCGCGCGGGAAACGCGCCCGCGCCAGCCGTCGTAACACGATCCAGCAGACCCGTTCAGACACGTGACGGTTCGGTTCCGATCCCCGGCCTTTCCTCGCCGCAGTCGTCGCCACCCTCGGTGTCCCGCCGATGCTTCTGGCTCAAGGCCGATCGGTCGCCTACAACCGGGATATCGCGCCGATCCTGCGCGAGCACTGCACCAGCTGTCACCGCCCGGATGAATTCGCGCCCTTCAGCCTGGTCACGTATGAAGACGCGGTCCAGCACGCCAGCCAAATCGTGGACGTGACGCGATCCCGCTACATGCCCCCGTGGAAGCCCGAAGAGAAGCCGGCACGCCCCGCGGCGACGAGGCACGCAAACCGCCGCCGCCGCTGCCCGACGATTCGCAGCGCTGAAAGCTCGGCGAGCCCGACCTGATCGTGCGCATGCCGGAGCCGTACGCGGTGCCCGCCGACGGGTCCGACGTTTTCCGCAATTTCGTCGTGCCGGTCCCGATCGCGGCCAAGAAATATGTCCGCGCGGTGGAGTTCCGACCGGGGAATCCGAAAGTGATCCATCACGCGCGCATCCTGCTCGACGACACGGGCGCCGCGCGTCGCGCGGACGCGGCCGAGGAAGGATTCGGCTTCAGCGGCATGGAGAACCACTCCGCGCGGTTCCCCGACGGGCATTTTCTCGGCTGGACGCCGGGAAAGACCCCGACCGTCGACCCGCTCACCTGGCCGATCGATCCGGGCCCGACATCGTGCTCCAGATGCACTTCAAGCCGACCGGCAGGCCCGAGGCCGTGCGGTCGAGCGTGGCGCTCTACTTCAGCGACAAGCCGCCCGTCATCACGCCGATCGCGCTGCACCTGGGCTCGAAGACCATCGACACACGATCACCATGCGCTACGTGTACGACAACTCAGCCGACAACCCGCACAACCCGAGCTCGCCGCCGGTGCGCGTGCGATACGGCCCGGACGCGACCGACGAAATGGGCGATCTCATCGTGCAGCTGGTGCCCCGGTCGGACAAGGATGGCGCGGTGCTGCGGACCGAGCTCGCGCGGAAGGATCTGGCGCTCGACGTCGCCGGCGACGAGAAGCGGATTGCCGAGGCGCCCGGCGACGCCGACGCGCGCAACCGCCTCGCGGTGGACTACGTGCGCGCGGGCCGGCTCGCGGACGCCCTCGTCCAGTTCGACGCCCTGCTGCAGACGGCCCCGAACCATCCGGCCGCCAACTACAACCTCGGGGTGCTGGCGCTCGGCCAGCGCAAGCTCGACGCGGCGCGCGAGTTCTTCAGGCGCGCGCTGGCCGCGCAGCCGGACTATCCGGAAGCGCGCACGAGCTATGGCGTCGTCCTGCAGCTCGACGGGAACGTCGACGGCGCAATCGAGCAGTACGGCCTGGCGATCACGGAAAACCCGTATCAGGACACGGCGCAATACAACCGTGAGCGTGGCGACGACGGCGTTTCAGCGGGCGCTGACGGCCGGGAACCGCGAGCTCGCCAACGCGATCCGCGGGCGTTTGAGCGCCTACGAGCAGGCAGCCGCAGACGCTGGCTCCAACTGGGGCGCCTTCCGCTAGCGGACCGTTGCGTTGTCTACGCGGGAAGACACGGTGGTCACTCCGAGTACGGCGCGGCAGGTGCCGAGACGTTTCTGCGCGGCATCCGGGTCACGAATGCGAACGGTCAGGTGACGTTCACGACGATCTACCCAGGCTGGCATCAAGGGCGCGCGACGCACGTTCATGTCGAGGTCGGCGGCC
The DNA here is from genome assembly GCA_963837345.1 of uncultured Acidobacteriota bacterium. Lineage (GTDB taxonomy): Bacteria > Acidobacteriota > Vicinamibacteria > Vicinamibacterales > CAVVIG01 > CAWIMX01. Next base: position 3,461,492 of record CAWIMX010000001.1, on the reverse strand, counting down.
GGGAAGCCGTGTTGTCGCCGCCCTGGCGCCCGGCGTCGCCTCACGATTTCGGCGGACTGGCCACGAATCTGTTCGCCCGATCGCCGCTCAGCAGGCTCGTGCCGGCGGTTGGGCCGCTCGTGCCGAAGACAATCGAGCGCTCGGTCCGGCATCAATCGTGCGTCGCCGGACTCGACCTTCCCATGCCCCGCCATCGCGGCCGAGACGTCGTGGCCCTCGCCCTCGCGCTGCTGCTGCTCGTCGTGTCCCCCACGGCTCAGAACGCGGCCGTCGTCTACGTCGATGCCGGCGCGAACCGGCATGCGATCGATCCCAACATCTATGGCGTCGCGCACGCCACGACCTCGGCCCTCGGCGACCTGAACGTGCCGCTCAACCGCAACGGCGGCAACAACACGACGCGCTACAACTGGCAGCTGAACGCCGACAATCGGGGCAACGACTGGTACTTCGAGAGCATCGCCGAACCCAGCGCTGCCTCCGGCGAGCGGGGCGACACGTTCATTGCCGGCGCGGGGGCTGCCAACGCGCAGGCCATGCTCACGATTCCCACGATCGACTGGGTCGCGAAGGTCGGACCGGGCCGCTCGAAGCTGGCGAGCTTCTCAATCGCGAAATACGGTGCGCAGAGCGGCAGCGATGCCCAATGGTTTCCCGACGCAGGCAACGGTGTGCGGGCGAACGGGCAGCCGGTGACCGGCAACGATCCGAACGACGCGAACGTCCCGTCGGACTCCGCGTTTCAGCAGGGCTGGGTGCGGCATCTGGTCGACCGCTGGGGCACGAACGCGAACGGCGGCCTGCGCTACTACATTCTCGACAACGAGCCGAGCCTCTGGCACAGCACGCATCGCGACGTGCGGCCAGTGTCGCCGACGATGGACGAGGTGAAGGATCGGACCATCGACTTCGCCGGCGCGATCAAGGCCGTGGACCCGTCGGCGCTCGTCGCCGGCCCGGAGGAATGGGGCTGGAGCGGGTATTTCTTCAGCGGGGCCGACCAGCAGTACGGCAGCCAGCATGGCTGGGGCTCGCTGCCCGATCGCAACGCACACGGCGGCGCCGATTACCTGCCCTGGCTGCTCGCTCAGCTGCGTCTGAATCAGGCCTCGACCGGACGGCGTCTGCTGGACATCTTCACCGTGCACTACTACCCGCAGGGCGGCGAGTTCAGCGACGACGTGTCGGCCGCCATGCAGCTGCGGCGCAACCGGTCGACCCGCTCGCTCTGGGATCCCGGCTACGTGGACGAGACGTGGATCAATGATCGTGTGCAGCTGGTGCCGCGTCTGCGCGGCTGGGTCGCCGCGCACTATCCGGGCACGGCAATCGGGATCACCGAGTACAACTGGGGCGCCGAGAACCACATCAACGGCGCCACCGCCCAGGCCGACGTCCTCGGCATCTTCGGCCGTGAGGGGCTGGACCTGGCGGCCCGCTGGGCCACCCCGTCGGCGAGCTCGCCCGTCTACAAGGCGATCAAGATGTACCGGAATTACGACGGGTTGAAGTCGACGTTCGGCGAGACGAGCGTGGCCGCGTCAACGGCCAATCCCGACACGCTCTCGGCGTTTGCCGCGCTTCGAGCCGACGGCGCACTGACTGTGATGGTGGTGAACAAGGTCTTGACGGGCAGCACCGCGGTGAGCGTCCACGTGAGCGGCTTTCAGCCGGGCGCCGCCGGCCAGGCGTGGCAGCTGACGGCGGCCAATGCCATCACCCGCGTCACGGACGTCCCGTGGGCGTCCGGCGCGTTCAGCGCGACCGTGCCGGCGCAGAGCGTGACGCTGTTCGTCATGCCATCTGGACGCGCCGCGGCTCCGGCTGCGCCGAAGAACCTGCGCATCGTGCCCAACTGACCGGCGCCCTCAGGCCGCCGGCGGCTGGTCGAGCCGATACCTGCGGAGGCGGACGTAGAGCTGCGTGCGGGACAGACCGAGGCGCCGCGCCGCCTGCGACTTGTTGCCGCGGCACTGCTCGAGCGCCTGCACGATCAGTTCGCGCTCGACCGTCTTCAGGTCCGCCGTGGCCGCCGGCCGGGGCCGCGGTGCCGCCCCAAGCTCCAGATGCTCCGCGCGAATGGGCCCCCCCTCGCACAGGATCGCCGCCCGCTCGAGCGCGTTGCGCAGCTCGCGAACGTTCCCGGGCCAGTCGTGCCTGAGCAACGCCTCCCGCCCATCGGGCGCCAGGCCGGCCAGCGGCCGGCCGAACGACGCGCCGATGTCCTTCAGGAACCTCTCGCTCAAGGGCAGGATGTCCTCGGTGCGCGCCCGCAGGGGTGGCAGCGCGATGTCGAAGACCCTCAGCCGGTAGTACAGATCCTCGCGGAACTCGCCACGTTCGGTGGCGCCACGCAGGTCGCGATTGGTCGCGGCGACCACCCGGACATTCGCTCGCTGCGACCGCGTCGCGCCGAGACGTTGAAACTCACGTTCCTGCAGCACGCGAAGGAATTTGGCCTGCACCGACCGGCACATCTCGCTCACCTCGTCGAGCAACAGCACGCCGCCAGCCGCCAGCTCAATCTGGCCGGGCTTGGCACGCTCGGCGCCGGTGAAGGCGCCCCGCTCATACCCGAAGAGCTCCGACTCGAGCAGCTGCTCGGGCAGCGCCGCGCAGTTGATCGCGATGAACGGTCCGCAGCGCCTGGCGGACGCTCGGTGAATGAATCGCGCCACGACTTCCTTCCCGGTGCCCGACTCGCCGCTCAGCAACACCGTGGTGTCGGTCGCCGCGACCTGCGTCGCCTTTCGGAGCACACCGCGCCACTCGGCCGACTCACCGACCGCACGGTCGTGGGCGTCGGGGTGGGGCTCGGCGGCTCCCAGCGATCGGACGCGCCGCTCGAGCCGTTCCGCCCGAACCCTGGCCTCGACCCCGTACTGCGCCGCTTCAGCCAACAGTCCGTGCGATACGCCGAGCGCGATGTGATCAGCAATCCGGCGAGCGGCGTCGGCATCGACGCCGCGGAATGCGCCAGCGCGCCGGGACAGGAACACGAGATCCACGCGCTCGTCGCGGACCCGCCGGCCAACGAGGCACATCGAGGCATAGCCCGCGGCCCGAATCCGGTTCAGGAGCTCCGGGGGCCAGACGCCGTCGGCGCCCCGGTCGAGATCGACGGCCGCGACCAACTCGCCGTCGGCGCGGCGCGTGCCGCCGCCCCTGCAGCGGGCCCCGCGCAGCGGGGTCTCCTTCGAGACCGCCTCGACCACGACGGCTCCGTCCCGATCGTGGCTCGTCAGCATCAGGAGATCGTGCGGGACAATCGGCGCGACGATCTGCGAGATTCGCGGGAAGGCTTCCCGAACGTCGAGGACGGCGGCCAGGGCGCGCAACAGCTCGTCCCAGGGCGCATCGGTCGCGGTCGGGCGTCCGGCCGGCGGGCTCATGCCGGCGGGACACTCGGCGACGGCACTCGCGACGTTCATGCGTGCACTCCTTTACAATCCGGCGACGCGTGTCGCGCGGGGCGGCGGCTTCAGCATCGCCTTGATCGGCGCCGCGACCTGCATCACGTCGAGTTTCGGATCCACGAGATGGTGGAACAGCAACCCGTCCAGCGCGGCCGCGAGCAGAACCGCCGCGGCGGTCAGGTCGAGCTGCGGATCCAGCTCACCCGCGTCCCTGGCTGTCTGCAGGCGCTGCCGGATCGCCGACCGGAAATGTTGTGACGCCTTCCGGGTCCACCGGCGAAACGACGCATCGCGCGTCGACTTGACCATGGCGTCGGCCAGGATCGTCGATCCGGGCGTGCGCTCGCCGTACCGGACGATCCAGTCCAGCACGGCCTCGATCGAGTCGCCGAGCGTCGCTCCGGACTGGAACACGTCGATCGAGGGACCGAGCTCCCGCGTCAGCGCATCCTGCGCCGCCTCCAGAACGAGCGCCGGAATCGACCCGAAGTGATAGTGGATGAGCGCCGGATTCACGCCGGCCCGCTCGGCAATCGACCGCGTCCGCACGCGGTCGATCCCGCTCTCGGCCATCAGCTCGACCGTGGCCCTGAGGATCCGCGTCCGCGTTCCGGGAGGTCCGGCGGGCTTCCGTGGACGATCCGGCGCCTTAGCCATATGCCTTAATCATATGCCCAAGACGCGCGGCGCGTCAACGGATCCTCGCCACCAGGGTCGGCAGGCGGCGTTGTCTTTACATTACAAAGTCCTTTGTATATGATCCCGCCCGAGGGTCGCCATGCACCGTTTCATGCTGCCGCTCGGACTCGTCGCCACCCTGCTCGCCGCGGGCGCCTGCGCGCAGCGTCCCGAAACTCCACTGACGCAGGCCGCTGCCCGCAACGACGTCGCCGCGCTCCGCCATCTCCTTGACGAGGGCCATGACCCCGACGAGGGTGGCGACTCGTGGACGCCGGTGATCTGGGCGGCGCGGTCCGGATCAGTCGATGCGATCAGCGTCCTCCTCGATGCCGGCGCCGACGCTAACCGGCCCGCATCCACGGGAGACGACTGGGACGCGACACCGCTGCAACACGCGATTCTCCAGCGGCAGCCTGCCGCCGTCCGGCTTCTTCTCGATCGCGGCGCCGACCCGAATCGCGGCGCCCGGGGAAGCCCGACGCCGCTGTTCCTGGCGGCCGGCGACACCGATCCCGCCATCGTCAAGCTGCTCCTCGCCCACGGAGCCGATCCGAGTGTGGAGAACGAACACGGAGGCACGCCGTTGTCTCGTGCGGTGTCCGCCGGCACCCTCAGCGGACCCGACCGTCCGATGTTCGGCGGCTGCCGCGTCGAGACGGTGCGTGCGCTCGTCACGCACGATCCGGCGCTTCCGTTGAAGCGCAACTCCGCCTGGGACGACGCGATCTGGTGGGCGCGCTTCCAGAGGTGTGAGGAGGTGCTGAAGTTGGTCGGCCAGTAGCCGTCCGGCAGGGTGGCCGACGGGCTGTGCCTGCGGTCAAGCGGTGACGTCCGTTGGTGCCGGGGGTGGGGATCGAACCCACACGATCCTTTGGGGATCTCAGGATTTTAAGTCCTGTGCGTCTGCCAGTTTCGCCACCCCGGCATGAAGCCGTCGCCGTATCGTATCAATTCACCGGCTTCACGGCCGCCAACCGCACGACGCGCGTCTTGTCGAGTCCAAAATCGCCGACGGCCTCGGTGTCCTCGTATCGGACGATGCGCAGCGGCGCGAACAGCTGAAGCAGCTCGTTGGTGTCGAACACCACCGCCGGACCGATCGGACCGTCCTTCGTCGCGTCGCGATGGAACGCCTCGACGACGACCATGCCGCCCGGGCGCAGCGCGCGGGCCACCTTCTCGACGTACCCGCGCGCCCCGACATAGCTGAGGACGATGAGATCCCACTCGGCGTCGCCCCAGTCGAAGGATTCGGCGGTCGCGATGCTCGTGGTGATCGTCACCCCGAGCGCCCGCGCCTGTTCCCGGGCCGCGGCAACGGCCCGGTCTGCCGGATCGAAGCCGACCGAGTCCCAGCCCTGCTGCGCCAGGTAAATGGTGTTGCGGCCCTGGCCCATTCCCACGTCGAGCGACCGGCCCGGCGGCCGCCCCTTGATCATGTCCACCAAGAACTGGTTTGGCGCCGTGCTGAAGCGCGACGTGGAATCGGTGAGGATCCGATTCCAACGCTCCGCCTCGACGCGTTGGCCCACGCGCTCGATGAGCGCGATCGTGGCTGCCGCCTCGGCCGGCGACTGCCCGCCGGCCATCAGCGTTGCCGCATACCGGTCGTAGAGCACGGCGTCGTCGAGGTTCTGGACGTCAGGCGGCTGGTCGAAGTACCAGCTCAGGAACGCCTCGTAGGTTCGGCCCTGCTCGGCGGTCACGTCGGATGGACGAGGAACCTGTTGACCGGCACGCGCTGACGCTGTCAGCACGATGCTCGCGGCGAGCCACAGAATGAGCGCCCTCGCCATCTGCAACCGACGGAGGCGACGTCGTGAGCCACGCGGCATGTTCACCTCGACTTTCCATGGGAGCCTCGAACTGGGGCGCCACTGACCAGGCAGCTTACTTCGGATACCTCGCACGCGGCGGCCACCCCGTCCTGCTATCCTGTCGCTCCCGGATCTCGAGACTGGAGGATGTTCATGAGTATCAGGGCAAGACGGTTCGCCTTCGTCATCGTCGTCGCCACGTTCGTCGCGATCGGCCGGAGCGCACGCGACGAGGACGTGGCCATGGCGCAGCGACGCGCGTCTGTGGTGGTCACGCGCATCTTCACCGGCCCCGACGGCCTGGCGCACGCCGAGGACATCGAGCTCAATTTGAGCGATCGGGGCATCTCGAACATGTTCACGGCCACGGGCGCGGAATTCAGCGTGCGGGCGCCCACTGCCGGCGCCGATCCCGCCGACTCCGCCGCGACCGATCCGAATTCGCCCGCGTGGCACAACGGCCCGGCCCGGCAGTTCGTGATCACGCTGTCGGGTCAGTCGGAAGTCGAAGTGTCCGGGGGCGTGCACATCCCGGCCGGCCCCGGGCACATCAACCTGATCGAAGACACCACCGGCAAGGGACATGTGACCCGCAACTTCGGTCCCGACGATCGGATCGTGCTCACGATCCCGCTCGCCGACGGCGTCGCGATCGACGGCGCGCGGACGCCGCGGCGGCGCTGAGCCCATCGCGCGCCACACGCTTTCCATGCTGCGTTCTTACTCGAATCATATCTGCACTTATGCAAGCCAGACCGATCCATGCTGGGCGGTGGATCGCGATTCAAATCCGTGATTCGTGAGGCCTTGCACCATCCGCCGAGCTCTCCTTCCTTGTCGCGGCGAGATTCCACTCAGATATACAGGGCAGCAATCCGACCGTCGTGACCCTTCGGAGTTGTCGACTTGTCTGCTGGCGCCTGCGTGACGGCGTGGCGCAGTCAGGGAGGGGAAACATGGGACGTAGATGGAGTGTGACGCTTGGGTTCTTGATTGGTGCCGCGGTGCTGTCGTCCGGTACAGCCTTCGCGCAAAGCGCCATCGCCGGAGTCGTGAAGGACTCGTCCGGCGCGGTGCTGCCGGGGGTGACGGTCGAAGCCGCCAGCCCGGCCCTCATCGAAGGCGTCCGAAGCGCCACCACCGACGGAGCCGGCCAGTACAAGATCCTCAACCTCCGGCCGGGCACCTACAGCGTGACCTTCACGTTGCCCGGCTTCAACACCATCAAACGCGACAACATCGAACTGCCGGCCAACTTCACCGCGCCGGTGAACGCCGACATGCGGGTGGGCGCGATCGAAGAGACGGTCACCGTCGCCGGGCAGTCGCCCGTCGTCGACGTGCAGACCGTGGCGCAGCAGCAGGTGCTGCCCAAGCAGCTGCTGGATGCGGTGCCCACCGGCGGGCCGCAACATCCAGTCGGTCGGGACGCTGATGGCCGGCGTGCAGAAGTCGGCGCCCGACGTCGGCGGCGCCCAGGGGATGCAGCAGACCTACATCATCGCCCACGGCGGCGACCCGAAAGACAACAGCATCATGGTGGACGGGATGTCCGTGAAGGGCATCGAGGGCGACGGCGCCATCCAGAACTACTTCAACGAAGGGATGTTCCAGGAGTTCAGCTACCAGACGGGCGCGATCTCCGCGGAGACGTCCGGGGGCGGCGTGCTCCTCAACATGATTCCCAAGGACGGCGGCAACCAGTTCACGGCCGATCTGTTCTATTCCGGGACCGGCAGCGGCCTGCAGGCCGACAACGTCTCGCAGGATCTGATCGACAAGGGTCTGAAGGCCGGCGACTCGATCGACAGCATCCACGACGTCAATCTCAGCGGAGGCGGACCCGTTCAGAAGGACAAGCTGTGGTTCTACACGTCGTTCCGGCACTGGGGCGTGAACCAGAAGGTCGCCAACGCCTTCTACAACCTGGATCCGACGCACAATTCCTATCAGCCCGACCTCTCGCACCAGGTGGTGGATAACAACCACATCCGGAGCCACGAGGTGCGGCTCACGTGGCAGGCCGCGCCGAAGCACAAGTTCAGCGCCTACCTCGACCGCATCTTCAAGTACCGCTACCACGAAGGCGCGGCCAACTACACCGAAGAGGCGTTCGGCATCCGCGATCCGAGCCACGGGATCTACTACACCGGCCAGGCCAAGTACACCGGCACGCTCACGTCGAAGCTCCTCGCCGAGTTCGGGTGGTCGTCGAACAACGAGACCTACACGACGAGCGAGCTCGAACCGTCGGCGCTGGTGGGCGCCGCCATTCCCAAGCAGGACATCATTCTCGGCACGCAGTGGGGCGCCGTCTCGGGCCCGTACTTCCTGCATGAGCCCGTCCAGCGCAACTGGGACGGCGCGCTCTCCTACGTCACGGGATCGCACGCCATCAAGGCCGGCGTCCAGTGGGGCTACGGCTTCAACCGCTCGCAGCGGTCGTTCTCGCAGGCCGGGCCGGATCCCGGGTTCGGTGTCGACCTCGTGCAGCGCTACCGCAGCGGCGTGCCCGACTCGGTCACGGTGTACAACACGCCGGTCGAGAGCAAGGAAGACATCAACGCCGATCTGGGCATCTTCGCCCAGGACAACTGGACCCTCAAGCGCGTCACGGTGTCCGGGGGCGTGCGCTTCGAGCACTTCAACACGTCCATTGCCGCCGCGGCGGTCGGCGCGGGCCGTTTCGTGCCGGCGCGTTCGTTTCCGGAGGTCACGGACTATCCGAACTGGAACGACATCTCCCCGCGCATCGGGGCGAGCTGGGACGTCTTCGGCGACGGCACGACGGCCGTCAAGAGCAGCTTCGGTCGGTACAACGTCGCCTTCTCCACCGTCGGGTTCGCGCAGCTCTACGACCCGCTGTTCCTGGCGACCGACACGCGGACCTGGACGGATCTGAACGGCGACGACATCGCCCAGGACAACGAGATCGGCCCGTCGCAGAACGCCAGCTTCGGCGTCGCGCCCGAGCGGCGGCCGGATCCGGGCATCAAGCGGCCCTACGATCTCGAATACACGGGCAGCGTCCAGCGGCAGATCATCCCGGGCGTCGCGGCGACGTTCGGCTACTATCGCCGCAGCTACAAGCGGCTGTTCTATTCGGACAACCAGGACCTGTCCCCCTCCGACTGGACGGCGATCACCACGACGAATCCGCTCGACGGCTCGCCGCTGACCGTGTACAGCCTGGCGAAGGACAAGATCGGAGCGATCGACATCGTCGACAAGAACTCCGACACCAACTCGCGCGTCTACAGCGGCTTCGAGCTGTCGTTCAACGCGCGGCTGCCGCACGGCGCCAACGCGTTCGGCGGGTTGACCACCGAGAAGACGGTGTCGAACAACTGCCAGCCGTACGTCGGCGCGAACATCTACCACACCACGCTCGCCACGACGGCGGCGTCGAACCCGAACTACACGATCTACTGCGACCAGACGCAGCTCGACATTCCGTTCCGCACGCAGTACAAGCTGTCGGGCAACTATCCGCTGCCCTACGGCGTGGAACTGAGCGGGACGTTCCAGAGCTACCCCGGCACCGTCAGCTACGGGTCGGGAGCCGGCGGGGCCGCGGCGGCGCCGTGGCTCGACGTGCAGTACAGATCAGCCCGAAGGTGGTGCCAGGGCTGAACCAGTCGGCGGAAACCGTGCCCCTCATCGCGCCGGGCGCGAAGTATCTCGACCGACTCGACCAGGTGGACATGCGCCTGGCCAAGAAGTTCCCCCTCGGACGCGGGAGCTGGCAGGTCCAGCTCGACATCTTCAACCTCCTGAACGGCAATACGACCGTCGCGGCCGTGCAGACCTACGGGTCGTCGCTGGATCAGCCATCGCAGATCCTCCAGGGACGCCTCTTCAGCCTGGGCGCCCAGTTCCACTTCTAGGGGGTCCTCGCGGGGCGCCGGATCGGTCCGGCGCCCCGCCTTCTCCTCCTCTTCGACCTCCGACCGTCGGCCCCAAAACGACGCTTTCCCGACTTAAGTCGCGGCGTCGGTCCATTCGCGTAGATGTCTGGTCGAAAAGTCGCTAGAATCCGGCCGTGATCGGCCGGCGTCGACCGGTCTGCCTCTTGCTCGCGCGACACGACGATCACCATCACTCGATTGGAGGCCCGCCATGATGCGTTCGGTGAGGCAATCGGCGCGAGTCGCAGGACTCGCCCTCCTGCTCGGCGGTGTGCTGGCCGCGGCTCGCCCCGCTCAGTCCGCTCCGCTCACCCTCGAGTTCTCCGGCTCCGCATTCTTCGTGACCGATCCAAGCGACGTCTTCGCGACGACGGCCGGAGACACCTACAGCCTCTTCCTCACCTACGACGCCGCCCTCCTGACAGGGACCGACGTGGGCGACTTCACGTACTACGAGACCGCGCCCGGGGAAACGTCGATCACGTTCAGTTTCCTCTCCTCCGGCGGCGACTCGTTCACGTCCGACAACAGCGTTCCGATTCGCATCGGCGTGAAAAACACGCCCGACTATTTCGTAACGCTCAACCCGTCGGACGGCCACGACACGTTCACGATCGACGGACAATTCGACGCGGTCACGACCCTCAGCCTGGTGCTGATCGAATCGCTCGGCTCGAACCCGCTGTCGAGCAACGCCCTGCCGGCCGGCGCCTTCGGTGGCGGTCCCGGAACGTGGATGGTGTCGGAGCTGGACATCGACCGGACGGACCTCTTCGCGAACATCTCCGGGTCCGTCTCGAATATCGAGGAAGTGCCGGTGCCCGAACCGGCCACGCTATCACTCTGTCTCTTCGGGGCGGCAGCCCTCTGGACCGGCGGCCGCGCGAGGATGGCGCGCCGAGGCGTGCGCTAGACGCGGTTCCTGCCCCGACTGGCCTCATCGGCAATCGCCGCTACGGGGCGCCGAACGGTCTTCGGCGCCCGATTTCAACTGACGAACTCATCGCATTTATTTCTTTCTTATTCTCCATACATCTTCTTGTTCATCCTCATCTTTACCGTGCAATAAATACGTTCCATCAACAATTGCTTATGTGACAATCCCGCCGTCATTCGTCGGCTTGTGGCCTTTTTCGTTCGCGCGGCCAACCGAGTCATTCGAGGGAGGCGGACATGCGCAGGCTACGTTGCGGACTGGCGGCGGGGATCCTTCTCTTCACCGGGGCCGTTCAGGCCTTCGGCCAACAAGGCACGGCGTCGATCAGCGGCAATGTCACGGATTCCCAGGGCGCCGTGCTCCCGGGGGTCACGGTCCTCGTGACCAACGAGGACACGGGCGTGTATCGCGAAGTCACGACCGGCCCCGCGGGCTCCTATCTCGTGTCACAGCTCGTGCCGGGGCCCTATCGCGTCCGGGCGACGCTGACCGGGTTCCAGGCCGTCGAGCGGCGCGGCGTCGTGCAGGTCGGCAACACGATGATGCTGAACCTCTCGCTGCCAGTCGGCGGCGTCGAGGAAACCGTGCAGGTGTCGGCACAGGCGCCCCTCATCGACACGACGAGCGCCAAGGTCGGCGGCAACATCGGGACCGCCGAACTGAGCGAGCTGCCCGCGATGAACCGCAACTACTTCGCGACGGTCGCTCTCCTGCCCGGCGTGCAGTTCGCCGCCTCCAACCAGATGGGCAACGACACGATCGTCGCCGCCGGCCAGTCCACGCAGGGCAACAACGTGTCGGTCGACGGGGGCTACAACGCCGACGATGCCCTGGGCACGAGCGCGGGTGCGCAGGTCCGCACGCCGCTCGAGGCGATCCAGGAATTCCAGGTCATCACCAGCATGTATGACGCGGAGTTCGGCCGCGCCAGCGGCGCCATCGTCAACGCGGTCACCAAGGCCGGCACCAACGAGTTCCGCGGCGTGGTCTTCGGCTACTCGGCGAGCAACCGGCTCACCGCCAAGGACTTCTTCGTCGAGCAGGCCGGCCTGGAGAAGCCGACGGCCAAGCGGCGCGACTGGGGCGGCGTGATCGGGGGCCCGATCATCCGCAACAAGGCGCACTTCTTCTTCAGCCTCGAGCGCCAGGTCGACGACCCGAACCGCACGCGCGTCTTCCCGACGCGGCCCGACCTCAACTTCTCGATCGTCGAGGACCGCACCGACTGGAACACGCTGATCCGCTTCGACCACCAGATCAACGCCAATCACACGTGGGCGGTGCGCTGGCTCCGCGAGGGCGCGCCGCAGTTTCCGGTCGTCGGGAGCCGCCAGACGCTCGACTCGACTCAAGACGAGACGGATCTGGATCAGACCGCGGTCGGCACGCTGACGAGCGTGCTGGGCAACACGCGCGTCAACACGGTGCGGGTCGCCCGGACGTGGGAGCACTGGTGGCACGGCAACGCCTGCTTCCGCGCGCAGGGCACGGCGGGCGGACGGGCCGGTTTTGCGTTCGGCGACGAGGCCAGCGGCAACCAGGCGCTCTGTCCGCCGCAGCTCAACTACAACAGCTTCCTCGGGCAGGCGAGCACGGAATCCCAGGGGCCCTGGGATTCGAACTACCAGATCGAGGACGACTACTCGTGGTTCATCCCCAACAAGAAGGGCGACCACGACACGAAGTTCGGGTTCCGCTACAACTACACCGAACTGAAGCGCGTCAGCCAGATCAACATGAACGGGACGTTCACGTTCAACACCGATGAACCGTTCAACGCGGCCGATCCGACGACGTATCCCGAGCGGCTGACGATTCGCGTGCCCGAACCGTACGACGAGTTCGTGCGCGGCCACGCGATCGAGGCGTACGGCCAGGACAAGTGGACGATCGGACACACCACCTTCAGCCTCGGCCTGCGCTACGATCTGGAAATCACGCCGCTCGACGAAACGGACAACCCGCTGTTCGCCGGTGTCACCAGCAAGTATCCGGTGGACAAGAACAACATCGCGCCGCGCGTCGGCATCACGCACTCGCTCGACGCCGACGGCCGCTCGGTCGTCCGCGGCGGCTACGGCATCTTCTACAACCGGACGATTCTCGGGTCGCTCGACGACACGATCGAGTTCGCGAAGTACAACTCGTCGTTCACCGCGACGTTCCCGAACAACAGCGCCGATCCGGGGCCGAGCCACGGCGCGTTCCCGACGGATCCGTTCCTGGTGAACGGCCCGTTCGTCAACCGCGATCTGCTGAACGCCTTGTACCCGCCCGGAACGCTCCTGCGGAACGTCGGGACCGTGATCTACGACACGCCTGATCGCCGCCAGCCGTATGCGCACCAGTTCACCGTCGGCTACGAGCGGCAGCTGGCGCCGACGCTCGCGGTGACGGCCGACTACGTGCGCATGCTGAACCGTGACATGTTCCTCGCCCGCAACCTGAACCCGATGTTGCGCGACGGTACGAGCCGCACGGCCCCGATCACCCGTCTGGATGCCTTCGGCGTGCTCGGCGAGTCGTACGACAATCGCGTCTGGGCGTTCGAGAACAACGGCGACGCCACGTACGACGCGTTGAACCTGTCGGTCGAAAAGCGCTACGCGCAGAACTGGTCGGCGCGGCTCTCGTACTCGCTCTCGTCGTCGCGGGGCACGGGCAACAACCAGGCCGACAAAGACACCTACCAGGTGCTGACGGACATGAACCTGGACGCGTGGCGCGGGCCATCCGACGTGGATCGGCGGCACGTGCTCTCGGTGAGCGGGCGGACGGAAATTCCCCACAGCGGCGGCGTCACGCTGTCGAGCACGGCGCGGTACATGAGCGGCCTGCCGTTCACGATCTACAACAGCGGCATCGACGCCGACCAGAACGGGGAACTGGTCGATCCCTTGCCGGCCGGCTCTTACAGCGGCACGGCGTTGAACGCCATGCAGAACGTGAAGTCCGACGGCGGCCGAAACGGCGCTCGCGGCCCCGACTACTTCCAGCTGGACCTGCGCGCCGGATGGCGACGGGCGCTCCCGGATCAGCGCACGATCGAAGTGTTCCTCGACGTGTTCAACCTCACCAATCGCGCGAACTTCACGAACCCGTCGGGCGACGCACGCATTCCCTCGACGTTCCTCGTGCTGACGAATCTCTACGGCGGCGGCGGCTTCCCGCGCCAGGCGGAGCTCGGCGTCAGGTTCGCCTTCTAGCGCCATCGCTTCGAAGCGGCAGACGGATGGCCGGGCGCCGGCCCGGCCATCCGCGACTCAGAATCGGAACGCCACCCTCAATCCGGCACGCCTCCGCGACATGACAGGCGCGATGGTCATTCTCGCCCCTGCCGGTCGAATGGCCGGCGGCAGATAAAGCGTCCGCTCGGTCGTCACGGCGCTGTCGACCAGCGCCCCGATGCCCGCGCCGATGACGGCGTATGCGGCCGCCACCTGCAGGCACGTCGGACAGTAGTTGATGGTCAGGAGAAGCGCCGGCACGCTGGCCGACAAGGCGCCGATCGCGACGCCGTTCAAGACCGGGTCGTGGTAGCGCTCCTCGACCAGCCGCACCTGCCAGCGCTCGAACCGGTGGGGTTCGTCGCCCGAGAGCACGGCAAGCGTTGACGGCGTCAGCTCGGTGAGCCTGCCCGTCAGCGCCTCCCCGTCCGCGCCGACCACCGTCACGCGCCGGCCGACCTCGGTCTTCAGCCTGAGCTCGTCGAACGAGCTCGCGGGCACCTGGGCCCGGACGATGGCCGCCGAACTCACCACGAGTGCCGCAACCGCCGCTCGCACGATGCGCTGAGCCATGTCGGCGCCCTCCATCCCCACATGCGCGTGCGGGCAGCCAATCGGCTCAACCCCGATCGACTTTCGGCTACAATGCCCGGATTCCGCTGGATGTCCGGCGAGGAGGTCGTCGCGTGACTCTGAAGCACTTCTCTGTGGCGACCGCGTCGACGCTGGCGGTGGCCGCCGTGTCGCTCGCCGGCGCGCCCTCGGCGGGGCCCGTGCAGTTCGAGGCCCACGACATCGCCTCGGGGTTCCGGGGCGGCTATGCGGCGGCCGTGGCCGACTTCAATCACGACGGCCGGATTGACGTCGTCGCGAACTCCCTCTCGGTCCAGGAGCTCGCCTGGTACGAAAACCCCTCGTGGACGCGTCACGTGATCGCGCCCGAAACCCAGCAGATCGTCAATCAGGCCATCACCGACATCAACGGCGACGGCGTCCCGGAGGTCGCCTACGAGAGCTCCTTCGCCATGCAGCCGGCCAACAGCGCCGGCCTGGTCTGGGTCGCTGACAGCCACGGCAACCCGGCCGGCACGTGGACGACGAAGAAGATCGACGAGTTTCCCACGTCGCACCACATTGCATGGGCGGATCTCGACGGCGACGGCACGCCCGAGCTGTTGAATGCCCCGCTCGTCGGCCCCAAGAGCCTCGGGCCGGGCTACATGCAGGACAAGGCGTCGGTGTTCTGGTACGACACGACGAGCTGGAAGCGCCACCTGATCACCGACAGCATTCCCGGCATCATCCACCGCGTGCGTCCGGTGAGATGGGACGCCGGCGATCGGCAGCAGTTCCTCGTCGCGAGCTTCGAAGGCATCGTGCTCTACAGGCCCGGCGGCCGCGGCGAGTCGATGACGTTCGAGAAGGTGAAGCTCTCGTCCGGCCACGACAGCGAGGAGGCGCCGCGTCTGGGCGCGAGCGACGTCGGCGTCGGCACTCAGAACGGCACGCGCTTCTTCGCGTCGGTCGAGCCGTGGCACGGCAATGAAGTCGTCGTCTACACCGGCAGCGGCACGAACTGGACGCGTCGGGTCATCTTCGACAAGGTAGCGAGCGGCCACGAGATCGCCGTCCTCGATCTCAACGCCGACGGCCGAGACGATGTGGTGGCGAACGACAACGCGCGGCAGGGCGGCGGCGTCCACGCGTTCTATGCGCCCGAGAACGCCGCCACCGGCGAGTGGCAGTACCAGCGGATCGAAGATCAGGCGGCGATGAACAGCTGCGTCGGCGCCGACGTGAACGGCGACCGCCGGCCGGATCTCGTCTGCACCGGCGCCGGCGGGTTCATCCGCTGGTACGAGAACAAGGGAAAGTGAGATTTCACTTCACGCGAAGCGCCCAGTGCTCCTCCGCCCGCGCCGTCACCGCGGGCACGTCGTCCTGCAGCAGGTAGCCGGCCTTCACGAGCGCGGCAGCTGCCGCCGCGATCCGGCGCGAGTACTCCTCGTGAGTCGGATAGCGCTCCTCGATGGACAGCCGCGGATCGCCCATCTTCTCCCGCGCGGCCTTCGTCTTCGCGAACGGCACGTACGACCCGAGCAGCGGATAGAGCTGGCCGGGACTGCCGACCTCGCGGTTGCGGAAGTTCCAGCCCGTGTAGGTGGCGAGTGGCACGACCTGCTCCGGCAACCGGACACCGGTCGTCTCGTTGCCGTCGGCGTCGACCTGGGGCACGAGCAGCGGCAGCTCGGCACCCGCGCCTGCACCGCCCTTGATGAACGGATTGGCCCGGCGCGTGCCCGACGTCAGCGTCGTCGGCGACTGCACGCCCGGAATCGCCGGCCACTCTACGGCGGGGGGTTTCACCAGCGTGCCCTGATCGAGCCGCGGGTACTGGCTGGCCGGCGGTGCGGTCCCCTCCCGTACCCATCGATCCATCGCCACGAAGAGCGCGCGCAGCGTCCACCAATAGTCCATCGGATTGGCGATCTGCTGGCCGGTGCCCAGTGTCGGCGGGAAAGCGGCCGGCGAGTGCTGCGCGCCTGCCAGGAAGTACAGGCGTACGTTGTCGGGAAGGACGAGGTCCTTCGACCCGTCCGGCGCGGTGTGCACGAGGGCGGCAACCCGTCCACCACCCCAGTACTCCACCCCCGTATCCGTGTACAGCACTTTCGGCTGATGCGTCCGGGCCCGGACGTTTTCGAGCAGGCCCTCGGATGCGCCGCTCACCGGGTCGGGCACCGCGCGGTCGGCGAACGGATAGGCGGTGGCCGTGAACATCCCGAGCGTGGTCGGCGTCGCGCTGCGCTCGTTGAGCACAAGACGCGACGCGCCCGCGATGTGCGACATGACGCCGTCGAGCACCTGACGGTCCTGCTCGTCGCTGTTGAAGCCCTGATAGAGGAAGGTGCGGAGGAACCGTCCGCTCTGCGACGACCCGAAGGCGTACACGTAGCGCGCCCGGGCCAGGGCGTCCGGGGCGTTCTTCACCCATGCCGCCACGTCGCGAACGGCCGCGAAACCGAGACCGGCGATCGGCAGGCTCTTGGCGCGGTAGGCGACCTCGTAGGTCTTGCCCGGCACGAAGCCCGCGGACATCGTCACGCGGTTGCCCTCGAGCTGCCAGGCGCTGCGGGAAATCGGCGTCGGCGGGGCGGACAAGTCGTCGCGGACCGTGAGCGCGGTCTCCGAACCGGCCGGATCGGCGGGCTCATAGCCAGCCAGATCGCCGACCGTCTCCTCGGTGCCCGCCTCGTTCGGCGTGAAGGTGGCGCGAACGATCTGGCTGAGCGGCTGCGAGCCGTTCATCACGACCGGCACGTCGATCGACATGCCGCCCGGGCGTCGCGCGTCGAACTCCCAGCCGACGGCGACGACCGTCACGCCGCGCAGCATGAGGAAGCCGTCGCCCAACTCGCTCTCGGCCGAGGTGCCGCGCGCCCGGTTGAAGCCTGAGAGCACGGTCCGCCGGCCGCGGTTCACGATGTCGACGAGCGCGGCGCCGCTGGCCGACGCCGCCTTCGGCTTCAGAATGTAGAGATCCGCGGAAAACTCCACCCGCCCCTGCGCGTTCCTCGGCGCCTTGTCGAGATCGGCGACAACGGCGTTGCGGGGGTTCGTCGGGTCGACCGCGAAATGGACGCGGCCGACGATCCGCTCGTAGCCATAGGCCACGTCGCTCCGTGAGGTCACCTCGACACGAGTGACGTCGGCCCGCACCAGCGGCGCGACGAACATCAGGAGGGCGGCGGCAGCGATGGGGCGAAAGAGGCGTGCCTGCATGGGGCCTCTTATAACACGAGGCCCGGCACGTCGGGCAGGTCAGTGCACGGTCGAGGAGGCGGCCCCGGGCGGCCGGGCGAGCACCCGCGAGACCATGGTTTCGAGCGTCTTTTGTTCGATGGCGAACGGACCGGCCACCGCGGCACCCAGGCCGATCTCGATGGCCAGCACGACGCCCCCGTCCTCGTAGGGATTCACGATCCAGCTGAGGCCGCGCAGCGCGACCGGCCGAGTGCCGTCGTCGGGGTGCTTTTCGCGATCCATCGCGCGCAGCATGGCTTCGAGCACCGCGCGCACGTCCTCGTCGGTCCAGCTCGCCGCGTTGGTCTCGACGCTGTCGAGCTGGCGCGTCGTGGCGTGGTTCTCGCCGCGCAACCAGATGTCGACCGGAATACTCATGCCAGCTCTGCCTCGAGCGCCTCGGCCGAAGCCACGGGCGCCCGGCAGGTGAAGTCCTTGCACACGTACGCGCGCGCCGATCCATCGGCGGCCGCCGCCATGGCGCCGACGAGCGGCAGCCGCGCCGCCAGGGCGCCTGACGCGTCGGCGTCGAACGACATCGTGACCGTAAACGGCTCATAGCGCAAGGCCACGACGCGCTCGAGCGCCGTGCGGTCGTCGCCGACGATGGCGATCTGGCGGACTCCGGCCACGGCGGTCGACAGCGCCGCCCCCATCATCGGCACGCCGCGGCCCATCTGGGCGAGCCGCGTCGAGAACAGGCGGAACGTCCGATCGATCTTCTCCGCCCATTCGGGCCGGTCGACGAGATGCGAGAGCACGAGCAGGTTCATGACGGCGACCGAGCTCGCCGTCGGCTCCGCGCCGTCGTAGTCGTCCTTCAGTCGCAGCAGCACGGTCGGATCCGTCCCGGTCGTGCTGAACCAGCCTCCGCGCGCCTCGTCCCAGAAGAGATCGTCCTGGCGATCCTGCAGCGTCACCGCCCAATCGAGCCACTCTGAGCCGCCGCCGGCCTGGAACAGTTCGAGCAGCCCGAAAATGAGAAACGCGTAGTCTTCCGCATAGCCGTCGATCCCGGCCTCGCCGGCCCGATAGCGATGCCAGAGGCGCCCCTCGTCGGCGCGCCACAACCGGTCGCGGATGAAGGCGGCCGCCCGCCGCGCGGCGTTCAGGTACGGCTCGGCCGCACCGCGCTGGTCGGCGAGGGGCCGCATGACCCTGGCCATCCGGGCGAAGGCGGCGATCATCAGCCCGTTCCACGACGTCAGCACCTTGTCGTCCAGCAGCGGCCGGGGCCGCGCCAGGCGGGCCTCGAAGAGCCGCAGGCGCGCGCGCTCGATTGCGACGACCACGTCGCGATTGGACCGGCCCGTGGCCGTGGCGATGTCGTCGATGGAGCTGGCGACGTACAGCAGGTTCTTTCCCGTGAATTCCTGCTGGGGATCCGCCGGCGCGTTGCCGGCGGGCTCGATGCCGAAGCGCCGCCGCACGATCTCGCCGTCGGCCCCGACGAGTTCGTTCACCTCGTCTTCGCGCCAGAGGTAGAAAGCCCCCTCCGACGGGTGCGCGCCGGCGTCGCCGGCCCGCTCGGGCGCGATGCTGTCGGCGTCTTCGGCCGAGAAGAACCCGCCGGAGGCATCGGTCATCTGGCGCATGACGTACTCGAGGGTGTCCTCGGCCACCCCCGCGAAGAACGCTTCGCCGGCCGCCTGCGCGCCTTCGAGGTAGGCGAGGGCCAGCTGGGCCTGGTCGTAGAGCATCTTCTCGAAGTGCGGCACGCGCCAGGCGGCGTCGACCGAGTAGCGATGAAACCCGCCGCCGATATGATCCCGCACGCCGCCGACGGCCATCGCCTGGAGCGACGCCAGGGCCATGTCGCGGGCCTCCGTGTTGCCGGTGCGCTTGAATTCGCGGAGAAGAAAGAGCAGCTCGCTCGGCCGCGGAAACTTGGGAGCGTCGCCGAACCCGCCGTGCCGCGCGTCGAACGCCGACCGAAATTCCGCGACTGTGTGCTCGAGCGCGTCGGCGCCCGGACGCTCGCCCGTGGGCGCGAGGCGCTCCAGATCCTTCAAGCGCGCCGTGATCGAGCCGGCCGACTCTTCGACCTTCGCGCGGTCCGTCTCCCAGACGCGGGCAATCTCCTGCAGAATCTCGACGAACCCCGGCCGACCCCAGCGCGAGGTCGGCGGAAAGTAGGTGCCGCCGTAGAACGGCCGTCCGTCCGGCATCAGCCACACGCTCATCGGCCATCCGCCGCCGCCGGTCGTGGCCTGCACGAACGTCATGAACACGCGATCCACGTCGGGCCGCTCTTCGCGATCCACCTTCACCGCCACGTAGCGGGCATTCAGGAGCGCGGCGACCTCCGCGTTCTCGAACGACTCGTGTGCCATCACGTGGCACCAGTGGCACGTCGAGTAGCCGACGGACAGGAAAATGGGCTTCTGCTCGGCGCGCGCTTTCGCGAAGGCCACGTCGCCCCAGGGAAACCAGTCCACGGGATTGCCGGCATGCTGAATCAGGTAGGGGCTGCGCTCGCTGGCGAGGCGGTTCATCACGCGATTATGACACTGAAGTAGAATCCCCCCATGACCGGCTCGACTGTCCTGGCAGGCAAGCGCATCGCGATCCTCGTGGAAGACGACTTCGAAGATCGCGAGCTCACCGGTCCTCTGGAGGATCTGCGTGCCGCGGGCGCCACTGTCGTCGTCGTCGGACCGACGGCGGGCGCCGAATTCCGTGGCAAGCGGGGCGAAGCGGTCGTGCGGGCCGACATCGCGGCGGGCGCCGCGCGCGCCGCCGACTTCGACGCGCTGGTGATTCCCGGCGGCCATGCGCCCGACAAGATGCGGATGCGCCACGCGATGGTGGACCTGGCGCGCGACATGATGCACGCGCGCAAGCCGGTGGCAGCCATCTGCCACGGGCCCCAGCTGCTCATCTCGGCGATCGCCCTGCGGGGCCGGACGCTCACCTGCTGGCCCTCGATCGCCATCGACGTGAAGAACGCCGGCGGCATGTACGTGGACAAGCCGGTCGTCGAGGACGGCAACCTCATCACGTCGCGCAAACCGGACGATGTGCCCGTTTTCACCGACGCCATCATCCGGGCCCTGTCGCCCGTGACGGCCTAGTGGCCCGTACCCGCTGAAGTACTACCGCTTCGACGAACCGCGAATTCGAGATCAACCACAGAGACACGGAGACACGGAGACCCGAGAGCTGCCGGTCGTCGGCGCCGCCTCCGCGGCGCCTGCGAGGACGACCGATCCGGACACGCAAGGCGCGTTTCCCGGGCCTGCCGCCTTGGGTGTCCGGATCGCTCGGCCTCGCGGCCGGCCTGCACAGCAGGCCGGCGACGATCTCGCGAGTCTCTGAGTCTCTGAGCCTCTGTGGTTCATTGCCCTGGTACTGATTCAGCCGATACGCTCCACTAGTCCGGTTCGGGCTCCAGCCGGTCGCCCCTCAGCCGCGCGTAGACGGCCGTGAACTGGGCGCCGTAGAGCAGGATGGTGGCCTGCACGTAGACCCACACCAGGAACACCACGACGGCCGTGATCGATCCGTTCACGCGCGAGAGCCGCGTCATGTCGCTCGCATACCAGGACACGAGCTCGAGGGCTCCCTTCCAGAGCAACCCGGTGGCGAACGCCCCCACCCAGACGTCCCGGAACGGCACCTTCACGTTCGGCACGTAGTAGAAGATCAACCCGACGACGACGACGAAGAGCGCCGTCGTGGCCCAGCGCAGCGTGAAACTGCGCAACAGATTGAGCGCGGGAAATCGCGCGAGCACGCCCGCAAACGACGACGCCTCGACCATCCGGCTCGCGCTCACCAGAAGCACGACGACGGCCAGGAGCGCCGCCGCCAGGAGCATCATGACGAAGGAGAACCACTTGTGCCGGAAGATGTTCCGGCGTTTCTCGACGCCCCACGCGTAGTTGACAGCCGTGGCGATCGCGCCGAACACGCCGATCGCGCCCCAGATGAGCGCCACGGTGCCGGCGATCCCGAGCGAGAGACTGTGCGTGCGAAACGCGTCGAGCTGGTTTTCGATGAAGTCGAACTGCGCGGGGAAGTAGGCCTCGACGAACCGCAGCGCTGCGCCGCGGTCCTGCAGATCCGCCGTCACGAAACCGATGACCGAGAGCGCGATCATGAAAAACGGAAACAGCGAGAGCAGCGAGTAGTACGCGATCGACGCCGCGTACATCAGATTGTCGCTGTGGTAGAACTCGACGAACCCGATCCACGCCGCTCGTGCGGCGATGCGGGCGATCGCTTCCGCGCGCCGCACGAGCGCGCGGCCCCCCGTCGGCTGGTCCATCGCGGCACATTATCGCAGGAGCCGCACGGCGGCCCAACCGAGGCCTGTGCGATAATCCCGGCATGTCGGAGCCTCCGCCGCCCAAGCTGCCGGCCCGGCCGATGTCGCCGCTCGAGATTCAGGCGCCGCGCGACGATCGGATGTTGTGCGATCGGTGTGGCGAGGCGATGTACCGGATGCACGCGGTCTGGCGGTGTCCGGCGTGCGGGTTCAAAACCGACTGCTGTGGATGGTGAGCGCGGGCGCTTCCGCCCGCGACTACCGAGCTGCCCTTCCCGATGGACGTCTTCGAGTCCCGCGTCAACCCCGCCGATTCGACGTTCGCCTCCAACCGCGACCGGATGCAGGCGCTCGTCGCCGAACTGGACCAGCGGCTGGCCGATGCGCGTCAGGGCGGCGGGCTGAAGTACCTGCAGCGGCATCGCGACCAGGGCAAGCTCCCGGTGCGCGAGCGCATCCAGCGGCTGCTGGACGCGAACACGCCGTTCCTCGAGCTCTCGCCGCTCGCCGCCTTCGGCATGTACGGCGGCGACGTGCCGGCTGCCGGACTCGTCACCGGCATCGGCACGGTGTCGCACCGGGACGTCG
This sequence comes from uncultured Acidobacteriota bacterium, assembly GCA_963837345.1. Classification (GTDB taxonomy): domain Bacteria; phylum Acidobacteriota; class Vicinamibacteria; order Vicinamibacterales; family CAVVIG01; genus CAWIMX01. Next base: position 3,438,844 of record CAWIMX010000001.1, on the reverse strand, counting down.
TCGTGGTGGCCAACGACGCCACGGTCAAGGGGGGCACGTATCACCCCCTCACCGTGAAGAAGCACCTGCGCGCGCAGCAGGTGGCGCTCGAGAATCGCCTGCCGTGCGTGTACCTGGTCGATTCGGGCGGCGCGTTCCTGCCGCTCCAGGCCGAGGTCTTTCCCGACCGCGAGCATTTCGGCCGTATCTTTTTCAACCAGGCCCGCCTGTCGGCCGAGCGGGTGCCGCAGATCGCGGCCGTGATGGGATCGTGCACGGCGGGCGGCGCCTACGTGCCCGCGATGTCCGACGAGACCGTCATCGTCAAAGGGACGGGCACGATCTTTCTCGGGGGGCCGCCGCTCGTGAAGGCGGCGACTGGCGAAGAGGTGACGGCCGAGGAGCTCGGAGGCGCCGACGTCCACACGCGGTTTTCCGGCGTGGCCGACTACTTGGCCGAGAACGACGCGCACGCTCTCGATCTCTGCCGCACGATCGTCTCGACGCTGGGCGTCGCGCCGCGGGCGCGGACGGACCGGACGGTGCCCGAGCCGCCCAGGTACGATGCCGCCGAGATCTACGGGATCATCCCCTCCGATCGGCGCAAGGCGTTCGACGTGCGCGAGATCATCGCGCGGGTCGTGGACGGGTCGAAGTTCGACGAATTCAAAGCGCGGTACGGAACGACGCTCGTGAGCGGGTTCGCGCGGATCGACGGGTTCCTGGTCGGGATCGTGGCGAACAACGGCGTCCTCTTCTCGGAATCCGCGCTCAAGGCGACGCATTTCATCGAGCTGTGCGCCCTGCGGCGCGTTCCGATCGTCTTTCTCCAGAACATCGTCGGGTTCATGGTGGGGCGGCAGTACGAGCGGGCGGGCATCGCCAAGGACGGCGCGAAGCTGGTGCACGCGGTGGCCAACGCGATGGTGCCGAAGTTCACGGTGATCATCGGCGGCTCCTTCGGCGCCGGCAACTACGGCATGTGCGGCCGGGCCTACGACCCCCGCTTCCTGTGGATGTGGCCCAACGCCCGGATCTCGGTCATGGGGGGCGAGCAGGCCGCCGGCGTCCTGGCCACCGTGAAGCGCGACCAGCTCGCGCGCGAGGGCCGTCCCTTCCCCGCCGACGAGGAAGACGCCATCCGGCGGCCGATCCTCGACAAGTACGAGAGCGAGGGCTCGCCCTACTACTCCACGGCCCGGCTCTGGGACGATGGGGTGATCGATCCGGCCGCGACGCGGGGATTTCTCTCGATCGGCCTGCGCGTGGCCTCTGGCAGCCCGGCGCCTGACACGCGCTTCGGTGTGTTCCGCATGTAGACGCGAGGGAACCATGGGGTACCGGCATCTTCGGGTGGTGCGGGAGCGGCAGATCGAACGCGTCACGCTCAACCGCCCCGACGTGCGCAACGCCTTCAACGAAGACGTGATCGCCGAGCTGACGGCCTGGGCGAGCGGCCTGCACCAGGCGCCTGGCGGCACCGTGCGCGCCGTCGTACTCGCCGGCGAGGGACCCAGCTTCAGCGCCGGCGCCGACATCGCATGGATGGCGAAGACCGCCGCCTACTCGGACGCCGAGAACCTGCGCGACGCCACCGCGGCCTCCCGCATGTTCGCTGCGCTCGATACGCTGCCCATGCCGGTCGTCGGACGCGTCCACGGCGCGGCCATCGGCGGCGGCGCCGGCCTGGCCGCCGTCTGCGACATCGTCGTCGCCGAGGACCAGGCCGTGTTCGCCTTCACGGAGGTGAAGCTCGGCATCCTGCCGGCCGTCATTTCGCCGTTCATCATCGCCAAGATCGGCCGATCGGCCGCGCGCGAGCTGTTCCTCACTGGTGCGCGCTTCACGGCCCGGCGGGCGCAGGAGATTGGCCTGGTGCATGAAGTCGTGGCGGTCGGCGCCCTCGACGCGGCGGTCGATGCGCGCCTCGCCCACCTTCTCGAAGGCGGTCCCGAGGCGCATGCGGCGACCAAGGCGCTCATCGCCGATGTGGCGGAGCGGTCGGTGGCCGAGGCGATGCCGATTACGGCACAGGCCATCGCGGCGCGACGCGCCTCGGCGGAGGGCCAGGAGGGGCTCCACGCCTTCCTCGACAAACGGCAGGCGAAGTGGCGGCCGTGAGGGTCACGATCGTCGAGGTCGGCCCGCGCGACGGCCTGCAGAACGAGGCGTCACTCGTGTCGACGGCTGATAAGATCGCGTTCGTCGACCGGCTGAGCGCCGCCGGCCTGCCGGTGATCGAGGCGGGCGCCTTCGTGAGCCCGAAATGGGTCCCGCAGATGGCCGACACCGCCGCCGTGTTTGCGGGCATCACCCGCCGGCCGGGTGTCCGCTACACCGCGCTCGTGCCGAACGCGGCCGGCCTCGAACGCGCGATCGCGGCCGGCGTTGACGAGGTCGCGATTTTCGCGGCGTCCACCGAGAGCTTCAGCCGGAAGAACATCAATCAGGGGATCGAGCCATCGCTCGAGACGTACCGCGAGGTCTGCCGCCAGGCCCGCGCCGCCGGCGTGCGCGTGCGCGGCTATCTCTCGACGGCGTTCGGCTGCCCGTATGAAGGCGAGGTGCCGCCGGAGCGGGTGTCGACGCTGGCCCGGCGCCTCATCGACCTTGGCGTCTTCGAAGTGGCCGTGAGCGATACCATCGGCGTGGCGCATCCCGGACAGGTGCCGCGGGTGCTCGAGGCGGTGTTCGCGCGCGTGGCGCCCTCGCAGATCGCGCTCCACTTCCACGATACGCGCGGCATGGCTCTCGCCAACGTTCAGGCCGCCCTGCCGCTCGGCATCAGAACGTTCGACGCGTCGGCCGGCGGCCTGGGCGGCTGCCCCTACGCGCCGGGCGCGTCCGGCAACCTGGCCACCGACGATCTGGTGTACATGCTGGATGGGCTGGGAATCGAAACCGGCGTGTCGCTGCAGACGCTCGAAGAGGCCACCGACTTCATCGCGGCGCGCGTCGACCACCCGCTGCCCTCGCGCTACGCGCAGGCCGTGCGCGCCCGCTCGTAGACGGAAGCCGCAGCTACGCGGCGGGCTGCGGTTCCTCCGACTGACCCTCGAGCGCCTTCACCACGTCGGCAAACGGCATCATGTTGATGGCGTCGTAGTCGGGGGGGCAGCCGAACTCACGCTGCTGAGGGGCCGTGGGATTGCCGAGCGTGACGCACAGCCCGCAGCCGATGCAGAGATCGGCGCGCACGGCACACACCATCCGGCCATCCCGGTCGGGCTCTTCAACGATACAGCCGGCGACTGGACACGCCGCCTGGCAAATCGAACAGGCAAAAGCCCCGAAGCAGCGATCGGGGTCGATGACGGCAATCGTCTTGGGAGCCTTCTTGCGGGCCCCGGACATCATCTTGGTCCACATCGACCAAGATTATAGCTGATCAGCCCCCCTACCAATGGTTGAGGGCGACGCCGGAGGGCGGCGCGCCCAGTTCCGGCATCGCGGCAAACAGAGACGAGGTGTCCTCCCAGATGACGCTGTCGGCGTTCGTCGCGAAAAATCGCGGGTTGCCGGGCTCGACCGGATCCGCAGCCGCCGCGTAGCCGCGGCTCGACTCCCCCGCCCGGCCGCCGTTGCAGGGCGTCGGCGATCCCGCGTACGGGATGCCGTCCAGCTGCATCAGATAGCCCGACTTGACGACCGACACCGCGGCGCCCAGGTCCTCGGAAATGAACGCGTCGTTGCTGGCGGGCGGAGGCGTGCCGAGGGTCGGGAACGTCGTGGCGTAGAACCCCCCGGCGCAGGTGAGGGCGAAACTCAACTCGGCGCTGTTCACGGTACGGAGCGACCCGACGGCCGAACTGGCGCCTGCCGCCTGCCTGGCCATCAGCAACCGGGGCATCGCGGTGGCGCAGAGCACGCCGATGATGCCGCAGACAAAAAGCAAATCGATGAGCGCGAATCCTTGCGCTTTGCGAAGCATGGGCAATCCCGTCCTGCCCGAGCTTCCTTGCAGAGGTCGTGCCGATTACGCCAGAAGAGATAAGTCGAGACTACTAAAGTACTTAATGGACAGATGGCGTCACCGCGCGGTGACACTTCCTGTCAGTCGACCGATGGTTTGCCAATTCTTGACACTTTCCTTTGATCGCCGCGGCCGTGTGCGTGCACGGCACGGCGCACGGCTGCCTCCGCACACTAGCGGCCGGCGGCCTCCCGCACTTTCCGGAAGATGTCGGCGATGGCCTGATGTCCGCCCATGGCGGCGTACATCCAGGCTGTGCGGCCTTCTTTGTCCTGAATCTCGAGGTCGGCGCCCTTGTCGAGCAGGAACTGGACCACGGCCGGGTCGCCGCTCTCGGCGGCGCCCATGAGCGCCGTCCGCCCCTCGCCGTCGACGGCGTTGATGTTGGCCGACGTCCCGGCCAGCAGGCGCACGGCATCGCCGCCGTTCGCGGCGAAGGCGGCTTCGACCAGGGCGGTCCCGCCGTCGGACCCGGCGAGCGATCGATCAGCGCCGTGAGCGAGCAGGACCTGAATCGCCTCGGCGCAGCCGTCGGCGGCAGCGGCCAGCAGCGGCGTGGTGCCGTTCGAATCCGCATCCACGCTCAGCCCGGCGTCGACGAGCGTCCCGACGACATCGGGATGGCAGTTTCCCGCCGCCAGCACCATGTCGCGCGGCGCGCCTTTTGCGCCGCCCTTGATGAGCGATGCGACGACCGGAGCCTGGCCGCCGGCCGACGCGTAGGTGAGGGCCGTGCTCCCGGCCGAATCGGTGGCGTCCACGGCGGCGCCGCCGGCGACCAGGGCGTCCACGGCGGGGGCCGACCCGGCGAGCGCAGCGGCCATCAGCGCCGTGCGGCCCTGCGTGTCGGTGGCGGCGGGATCGGCGCCGTGGGCGAGCAGCAACCGAACGGCGTCGGCGTAGCCGCTGTAGGCGGCGCCCACTAGAGCCGTGGATCCTTCGCCGTTGCGGGCGTTGCCGTCGGCGCCGGCGTCGAGCAGCACGCGCATCGCCGCCACGCGATTGGCCGAAGCCGCACGCATCAGCGCGGTCACGCCTTCACCGTCGGTTGCGTTCGCGTCGGCACCCGCCCCGAGGAGCGTGCGCGCGATCGCGTCGTGTCCCTGCCCGGCGGCGACCATGAGCGGGGTCACGCCGTCGCCATCCTTCGCGCCCACCGCCGCGCCGCTCGCCAGGAGGCGTCCGACGATGTCGGCGTGGCCGTACATGACGGCGCTGAAGAGCGCCGTGGCGCCAGACGGATCCTCGGCGCCGACGTCCACACCCTTCACAGCCAGCAGCGCCGCCACCACCTCGTCGTGCCCGGCGCCCGCCGCATGCATGAGGGCCGTCATGCCCATCGAATCCGCCGCGTTCACGTCGGCCCCGGTGCCGAGGAGACGGGTGACCTCGGCGAGATCGCCGCGCGTGGCCGCCTCGACGATCGGTACATGCATCTCCTGCACCGGCGGGGCGCCGGGGTCCTGCCCGGCCGCCGCGGGCAGAGGGAATGCAACGAGCAGGGCCGCAGTCGAGGCAAGCAGGAAGGATTTCATGGCGGCGATCTTACTGCGGTCAGCGGGCGGGCGGCAGGGCCACGTTTTCGTCGGCCTGGACGGCGAATTTCCGGAACCGGCCGTAGGTGGCGACGCCGCTCAGCCGCTGCTGCCGCTGCACCCCGCTGCCGATGAGGTACTCTTCCCGCATCTCCCGGGGCACGGCGATCGTGAAGCCCTCGCTCGACGCGAACGACGTCGTGATGGTGGCGACGACGGAGTTGTCCTCGAGGTTGAGCTCGGTTCTGATCACGCGGCCCGTGCCCGCCTCGATCCAGACGCGGCCGTGCGCGGGCATGTCGTGGTCGTAGGCCCCGCGGATGAACGTCGGCCGGCCCGTTTCGCGGTACTCGACGATCCACACGTCGGTGCCGGCATCCGGATCCAGCTTGACGAGATCGAACTTGAAGTGCGGCTGGTAGTCGGGCTGGAGAAAGGCCAGCACGAGGACGGGGTTGTTCACGGTGCGCGTCATCTCGCCCAGGTTGTAGCGCGCGCCTTCCTTGGCAATCTCGTTGGCTCGCGCCACCGCGTCGCCGGATTCGCCGAGGAAGAGCCGCTCGAGCCGTTGACTGCGATCGCGAACCGCTTCGCCGTCCACTTCGAACACATCGCGAAACGGCAGCCACGAGGTGGACCCCGGCGGTTCGACCAGCAGGAAATCGGACCGCAGCTCGCGATGCGCCGGCTTGCCCCTGGCGCTGTCGCCGCGGTTCTGCCCGAGTCGTCCCGTCGTGGAGTCCTGCACGTAGTGTTCTTCGGCGACGACGCTCGCGAACTGGTTGGCGAAGGCCGCGGCATACCGTCCGGCGCCCGCCATGAGCGCGTCGGCGGAGGACGGCGCCTGGGCCCCGGCCCTCGGGCCGAGGAGCGCCAGGGCGGCCAGCAGGCACGCGGCGCGGGAACTTGCCATCGCTGGTCTCATTTAAACCTACAATTGATGATCGGGAACCGTGATTTCGTTGATGACGCGCCGCCGTCCGCCTCGAGCCCGAATCATCGCCGCCGCCCTCATGGCGGTCGCGTTGGCCGCCTCCCTGGCCGCGGCGCAGCGGCGTGGCGGCCGGCGGGGCTTTGGCGGCGACACGTTCGACGGGGATACGGTCTACCGCTACGCGCGGCTCGACGATTTCGACGGAGCGTATCAGTTCTGCCGTCTGTTGACGCCCTACTCGCCCCAGGGCGACGGCGCCGGCGAACAGGTGGACTACCCCCGCGCCGACGTCAACCTGTCCATCCGCCTGTCGGAGCTGACCCGCGTCACTCTGAGTCGGGACACCGCCGGCGAGCCGCGGCCCCTCGTGGTGCGCCTCGATCAGCCGGACGTGCTGTCGCATTGTCCCTTCATCATGATGACTGAGCCGGGCGCCGCCCTGCTCGAGGGCAACGACGCCCAGGCGCTGCGCGCGTACCTGCTGCGGGGCGGCTTTCTCTGGGCCGACGACTACTGGGGCCAGTACGCCTGGGACTTCTTCGAGCGCGAGCTGCGCAACGTCTTCCCTGAAACGGCGACCTATCCGATCCTGGACGTGCCTCGCGATCACCCGATCTTCCACCAGGTGTACGACGCGTCGAACGTGCCGCAGATTCCGGGGATCGGCTACTGGGACGGCGCGCGACGCACGTGGGAGCGGTCGCCGCGCGAGGCCACGCCGCACTTCCGGGCCATTTACGACGAACGCGGGCGGATGATGGTGCTGCTCACCCACGACACCGATTTCGGCGATGCCTATGAGCGCGAGGCGGAGAACCCCGACTACTTCGTGATGTTCTCGGCGCCGGGCTACGCGTTCGGCATCAACGTCATCGTGTATGCGATGACGCACTAGGGGATGACTCGAGGAGGGACCCGATGCCCGTTCGCCTTTCACCGGTGCTCGTCCCGTTCCTGATGCTGGCCGTCGCCCTCGCCGTCCCGGCGCGCGCCGGCGCGCAGTCGCGTTCGCTCACGACCCAGGACTACGTGGATCTGCAGCAGCTGTACGCACACTACAACATGGCCATCGACACCGGCGACGGCGAAGCATGGGCGGCGACGTTCACGCCGGACGGCGTGTTCAACAACACGAACACGGGCCACGACGCCCTCGTGCAGTTCATCAAGGACTGGCGCGACAAGCGCGACGGCGCCAACCGCCGGCACTGGAACTCGAACCTCGCGTTCACCGCGACGGAGGGCGGCGCGAGCGGCTCGTGCTATCTGATCCTGCTGAATGTCGGCGTCCGTCCTGCGACCATCGTCACCACCGGCATCTACGAGGACGTGCTCGTGAAGACGCCCGAGGGCTGGCGGTTCAAGTCGCGCATCGTCCACGCGGATCCCGCGCCGCGCCCGCCGGCGCCGTAAGCGGTCACGCGCGTCCGGCCGTCAGGCGCCGCGCTCGTGCCGGATCGCCAGGCGCGCGCCGACATAGACGATCGCAAGCAGCGCCACGCCTCTGACGAGAAGGCTCCCCAAGGCAATCGCGGCGACGACCATCGTGCCGTCCGTTCCCAGTCTGCCCATAATCGCTCCTCGTGGGCGGGAGTGTAGCATCGGTCAGGGGGCGATGAATCGTGCGCGCGGTTGCGTCGGCCGTCCGTCATCGATGAAGCTGCGCCGCGAGACTCGCCACTTGCACCTCCAGGCGTTTCACTTCGCGCACCACGGCGTTCTTCTGGAGCTCCAGCCAGAACCACACTTTCACGAGTGCGACGCCGGCGAACGCGAGCGCCGACGCGGCGCCCCAGCGCAGCATTTCTCCGAGCTCCTGCGCGTGCGCGAACCGCCAGGCCAGGACGCTCGCCACGCCGAACAGCGCCAGGCCGGCGAGCCAGCCTGCGGCGTTGAACCAGCGGAGCCGGCCCTCGAACGTGGCGAGGACCTGGCGATGAAGCGCCTGATCGGCGCCGAGACGATCGAGAAGCTCGGCGTCTTCCGCCGACAAGGACTGACGAATGGCACGATCGATGTCGTTCATGAGATCCCCTCTCTGCCCGATGCGCCGGGATCGCGACCCGGCGGGACGCGTTCGCCCAGTTAGCGCTTGAGCGCCTCGCGTGCGTGGTGAAGGCGCGACTTGACCGTCCCGGCAGGAATCCCCAGGACGGATCCGATCTCCTCCATGCTCAGGTCCTCGCCGTAAAACAGGTGGACGGCGGCGCGGTGGGTCGCTGGCAGTCGTCGAACGGCGGCCGCCAGGTCCATCTGTCGCTCTGACGGGAGGCTCGCCATCTGTCTCCCCGCTTCGTCGGCCGCCGCGCGAGCATCGAGGCGCCGCCGGCGAGTGTTGGACCGGATCGCGTCGGTACACTTGCGCGTCGCAATCCCGTAGATCCACGCCGGAAACTGCGCGGGATCGCGCAGACGCCGCAACCCGCGGATGGCGCCGACCCAGGTGTCCTGCACGACGTCGCGCGCGGCGTCAGCGGCACCGCCGTCCCCGCCGAGCACCCGCGCCGCATAGCGCAGCAACCGCGGCGTCCAGCGCCGTGCCAGACCGTCCAGGGCCTCGATCGACTCCGCCTGGCTCACCGACACCAGGTATTCGTCAAGCGCGCGATCGGGAGTGTGGTCCACGTCGAGTCATGCTGACACGTCCTACCCTAGAGTCGCTCGACACCGGCTGCCGGTTCATTCGAGACGAGGGCAGAGCGGCCCGCTGCCCGATTCGCTGCGAACGTGCACATCGGAACGTGGGATTCGGAGTGGAAAATTGGAGGCGCCGCCCGGATTTGAACCGGGGGTGGAGGTTTTGCAGACCTCGGGCGCCTCTCTCGGCCTCTTCACAAATGCGCCCATTTCGAGAAATGCTCAGGGAATCGTCTGGTTTGCCTAGTGCGAGATAATGCGAAAAATGCGAGCCATGCGACGACACCGTGACAGTGCCGTGACAGCAACTACGACCAAGTCGTGGGAAGAGCAAGCCCGATATGCCGCAAGGATTCGTCTCCAGGCGACACGCGCAGAGCGACTCCCGCGCCGGAATCAGCCGAGCAAGTTGGCTGCATATTTGCGACGTCTTTCCCCGGAGCGGCAGCAGGCAGCGGCAGCCGACCTGCGAGCGTGGGTGATTCAGTATCTCTTCACGCACGATGACAGCGCACCACGGCGCAGGGTCACGCCCGTGGACGGACTCGACATTGCCGCCATGCTCGACGACCTCCTCGGCACGCGCACGGACGTCATCCTAGCCCCTGCACTCAAAGGCGAAGCGACGCGCGGTCGGTGGCGAGAAGCTGGAATCGGAGAAGCTCGAGAGGCAATCCACACACTGCGGCGCGCACAACCGTCCGTCGGTCCGAAGGTGGCGTGCCGGCTAGTTGCCGAACAAATGCGCGGGCAATGGGCGGACGATAATGCAACGTGCGACGAATTGATAGCCTGCAATGACAACACACTCGAACGAAAGCTCTACGACGCTTGCTATGTAAATCTTCGGGTTGAGAAAGCCCGAAAAGCGCGCCGCCGCTTCTCCACCATTTGAGCTGAAACATTCGCCGGCCATGCTGTGAGCATGGGAGACACCGCAGCCGTCGTATCCCGGCGCCGCGCTCGCACCGCAACCCAGACCCAGCGCCTCTTAACTGGGCCGCAGGTCGAACTCGAATACGGCATCGCGTATCGGTCTCTTTATGACCTCTACGCCCGAGGTGCCTTGCCGGCGGTTCGCCTCGCCAATACGCGCCGCCTCAGGTTCTTGCGCGCCGACATCGAGTCTTTGATCTCGCGCTCCCGGGAGGTGCGGCGTGACCGACAAGCGATCACCTGTCGAATTGATCTTGGTCCGGCTGGCTGAGATCATCGAGCGCCTCGCGCGTGTTGAAAGCCAAGGCGCCAGGATTGCCGAGGACGTTGACGGCATCGATCGCGCGCTCCGGCCATTCGGCGACGGCTCAAAACTCCCGCGGCGCCGGTGACACGGGATGAATTTCGAGCTCATCCACGACGACCACTTCCGCGCCACGTTTATCGAGCAGCAGTTGCAGTTCGACATCCGGTACCTGCGCCGCGTTCACGGCGAGCAGCTCGGCGACCTGCGCGTCTCCTGTGGGCTGAACGGGGCCCGCACGTTCGGTGCTGATGAAACGATCTCAGCGGGGACGTTGAACTTCTCGAGCCGCGCGGCGCGCGTGGCCTGTGCCAAGTATCTCGCCGGCCGCGGCCTCTCGAATACGAAACTCGACTTCGTCGGCATGCTCGAGTCCGTCTGTGATGCGGTCATTCGCGCGGACCGGAACGGCGAGCCGGGCATCTGGCTGCACGAGGCCCACGGCGTCACCTCGCGCAGCTACACCGTCGACGGGCTCTCGCTGCTGGCCGATCACGCGAACGGGATTTTTGCGCCGGGCGGTGTCGGCAAGTCGCTGCTCGCCCTCTACCTGATTGGGCGGCTGAGCCAGCAAGGCGTCCGGGTCGGCCTGGCGGATTCTGAACTCGATGGCCCCGATCAGCGCGAACGCCTCGCCCTCCTCTTTCCCGACGCCCTGCCACGAATTCGCTACGTGCGATGCAAACAATCCGTGCTGCACGAAGTCGACCGGCTGCGCGAAGAAACCGCCGCACACCAGATTCAGTTCTGGCTCTATGACAGTGTCGCCTTCGCCTCGGACGGCAGCGTGAACGATGCCGACGTGGCGACCGGCTACTTTCGGGCCGTGCGAGCGGTCGGCGCCGGGTCACTTCATATCGCGCACACGAACAGCAGCGACAAGGCGGACGAGAAACCCTTCGGCTCCGTGTTCTGGTTCAACGGGTTTCGCAGCTTGTGGTACTTCAAGCCGACGACCGACATGACGGACCCGGCCCGGCTCACGGTGGGCCTGTTTCCGAAGAAGCGCAATATCGGAGCGAAGGGCGGCGCCGTCGGCTTCGCGTTCCACTTCACCTCCGATCGGATCGCGGTCACGAGTGTCGACGTCCGCCACGTGCAGGAACTCGCCGAGGCCCTGCCCCTCTGGACGCGGATGCAGTCCGCACTTACCCGCGGGCCGCGGACCCTCACGGCGCTGGCGGACGAACTCGGCGCCAACGTGGACAGTCTCGACCGAACCGTCCGCCGCAAGAGCGCCGTCTTCACGCGCGTCCCCGGCCAGGACGGCGTCAACCGGATTGCCCTGCTCGAGAGGCACGCCGGATGAGCCGGGGCTTGGGCACCCATCAGCGCGCCATTCTTACGGCGCTACACCTGCGCGGCTGGGCTTGGGTGACAGACCTGCCCTATTCCTCGCGCGCCGACTACACAAGTTACTGGCGCGCCATTCGCCGCCTGGAACGACTCGGCCACCTCCGCGTGGAGCATCGGCGTCGCGCCGGCTATCTCGCCCCCCGCGCGCTCCTGGTAAGTGTCACGCAGGTCCCCGCGGGAACTGCATTACCTATAGACGAGCACTACTGGGCGGGAACTCGCTATGCGCCCGACGGAGACGAGGAGAGCGGACAAGATGTCCGGTTCTTGTCCGGACACGTCCGGGGACGGACCGGACGGACAACACCCCCCCCTTAAGGGGGTGTCCGTCCGCTGTCCGGTGTCCGTCCAACAAGAGAAGTGAGCGCTGAGATATGAGCCCAGAGACAGGCAACCAGCACCAAACGGCGGCACCCGACGCCTCGAGGCCGAGAGGTTCAGGAAACCTCTGCGCCCGGGCAACTCCATGAAAACACAAGGGCTTCACACGTGGCTGTCACGCCACTGTCACGGCTCGAGGCGACTGGCCCGCGGACGGGGGCGAACCTCTCGACCCGGCACGGCGTCGGCCCTCTCACGCAACGTGGCGAGTTGCCGGCCGGCGCCGAGTGGGATCTGTTCCGCGACGTGTTACTGGCGCGCCGCGCCGAGGCCCTGGCCTGGGTTGGAGGCGACGACGCGAACACGTTTGACCGCGACGAAGCCGAGGCGTCGGCGCGCTGGTCCACGGCCAGCGACTTGATCTGGGGCGTGCTATTTGCGGAAGGCCTCCTGACCCAGACCCGGCGCCGGAAGTCCCTCGTGGACCTCGCCGAGCGCATCGACAAGCGCGCCAGCTACCACCGGGAACTCTGCCGTGGCCGGCGAGCCGTGAAGGACGTCGCAGACCTCTCCGCAGGCGCCTACCTCGAGCACCTCACCCGACAACGGCCATCCGACCAAGGGAGCGAACAACATGAGCGACACGAATCCGACCGTCAGTAGTGGCACACAACCCCAGCTCGACACCACGGAGCATGTCCGCGTGGTGCGCCAGCATCGCGTCCGGACGATCGACCACGAGCCGGGCGCACCGAAGGCGCCCACACCGGGCATCACCCCTCGAGGGGGCACGGCCACACCTGGCCCGTTCCCCACACGCGGCCGCAAGTAGCCGGAGGCACACCATGAGCGAGCCTGACGTGCAGCTACATCCGGACATTCGACAATTCCTGTCGGACCTCGACGCCTATCGCGCGGCCGGGGATTCGGCCGTCGCCGACGAGAAGCTGCAGGCCTCGATGACGGCTTGGGAGCAAGACTTCACCGCGCGGAACGGCGTCGGACCGTCGCGTGACCAGCGCGCCGAGCGACGCCGGACGCTCGAGACGGCCTATGTTGAGACGGTGGCCGCGGCCGATGCGCAGCTCGAGGCCCGCCATGCCGCGATGCGCGCAGACCTCATGGCCGCCGTGCGCGCGGCGGAAAACTTGCCGGATGCGGTCACGCGTGCGGACCACGCCCGGCGCGCGGAGCCTGCCGACGCACCACCGTGTGGGTTGACTCGGACCGAGCAGCTGCTTGTGCGGCTGCTGGATCACTTTGAGACGGCCGCGGTCGAAGCCAAGCTACAGGGCGTCGAGTTTCCCCGACTCGAGGCGATCCACGAGCAGGCGCTAGTGCGGCAGGATCTGAGCGCGCTGGCCATGATGGAACGGCTCGCGGCCGAAGGGTGGCCGGGCGTCGTGCGTGACCCGAAGACGTTATCGAGTCGCCAGCAGTTGGAGGCGCGTATCCGTGGCGTGCGGGCGGCGCGCGTGCCGGCGTCCGTCGCGGCGGGTCTACAGGCGCTCGAGCAGGCCTGGCAGAACCGGACGCTGCAGGACCTGCGGCGGATTCGGAAGGAACAGTTGAAGGTCGTGCGATGACAGACCGACGACGCTGGAGTCGTTCGTCACCTCGCAGTGTCGGATTCCGGACCCGGTGACACGGAACCTGCGCCCGATGGCGCTCTATCCGGCACCGGGCCTTCGTGCAGGCCTTCGACGAGACGACCGCCGAGGGGTGCCGCGCTATCCGGAACTAGCCGCGCTGTCAAATCAAAAAGGCCGGAAATCGGAGACGGCGGGCGCGGCCGTGTGTTTTCGAGCTCGCCCACGGCAGGGAACCAGTCCGGGAAATCGTCATCGTCGCGTCCGACCTCGCGCAGTCGCAAGACTTGGTGTATTCAAGCGCCGTTCGATTCGTGCGGCGTGATCCCTGGCTCCGGAAGCACGTCAGATCGGCCGGACCGAACTCGTCTATCGCGAGACCGTCACGGACCACCGGACCGGCGGCCGGCACACGGAGGATCACATCGCGCGGGCCGTGCCGGCACGCGACGCCAAGTCGCTGCACGGGTCACGGGCGACACTGACGATCTTCGACGAGTATCACGCCATCCCGTATGACGTGGTCGAGGCGCTCGCGCCCGCGCCGACGCGGGTGTCTCCACGCCTGCTCTACTTCTCGTATGCCGGCCTGAAAGTCGATGCGCACGAAGGGCGGCCGTTATGGGACCTCTGGCAGCGGTGGCAGCGCGGGGACGAGGGGTTGTTCGTGTCCTACATCGGCGGGCCGGACGGGTGGCGCGCCGTGCCGTGGATGACGGAGCGGTTTCTCGCGCAGCAACGGCGCCAGTTCGCGGCGGTGCCGAGCAAGTTCCGGCGCTTGTGGCTCAACGAATGGGCGAGCGGCGACGAAGGCAGTTTCTTATCATCGGAGGAAATCCGCGACGCGCTCGACGAGACCGCGACGCCGCCCGCCGGACCGTTGCCGGGTGTCGCCTATGGCTTGGGCCTCGACCTCGGCCTGACGCGCGACTTGACCGGCCTGATTCTGTCGCACGTGAACGACAACGGCCATGTAGTCGTGGACATCGCGCGCTCCTGGCGCGGCACCCGTCAGCATCCGGTCGATCTGCTCGACGTGGAAGCGACCGTGCTCGATCTCGCCCGACGCTTTCATGCGGCCGTGCATTTGGACGGATGGAACGGCGCCTTGCTCGCCCAACGGCTGCAACGGCAAGGCGTCACCTCCGTGCGCACGCACACGATGGAAAGTTCGCGGCCCGACGCCTACGCCACGCTACTCAAGACGCTGTTTACCAATCGGCAGGTGCAGATTCCGCGCGACGCGGAACTGCTCGCGCAGCTCGAAAACCTCCAGGGCGAGGAATTGCGGCGGCGCGACCAAGTCCGGTTTACCGCCGTGGGCGAGGCGCACGACGATCTGCCGTGCGCGCTGTGTCTTTCCTGTGAGGGCCACATCGCGTGGCGCGCGACGCAGGGCAAGGTGGTCATGCGCGAGACGCGCATCGGGCGCGTGCAGCTCCCAGAAATCAGCACGTGTCGCGCCGCGGATCACCTCGGGGAATGGGCGGTGCCGTGTCCGATTGCCGACGGCGGCGCCTCGCTCCTGCCGGGTTGTCTGCGGTGTCCGATGATCGAATTCCTGACGCCGTTACATGCGGCGCACCTGGCCAGCGGGGGCGAGTGGGTCGATTTGCCGCAGTTCGCGCACCGATTCGCCCCGAATGCGTTCGTGCGCCGGCGGCGCTTCGACGCCGCGTGCGCGCGGCTCTGATGGGGGACCGATGACGAACAACGCGGTCACCCGCGAGCAGCAACTCGAGCGCCGGATCACCGAGCTGGAAATGGCGTTGCGGACGGCGCTCGACGCGGAGGCCGTCGCGCGGCGGCACGCCGCCGCGGCGGAGGAACGGGCGGTCCGCGCGTGGCGCGTGGCGCAGTGTCTCCACGGCCCACGACCGGACGAACGGGCGAACCGCCCAGGACTAGACCGTATCTAGTATAAGCTGTTGACCGCAATATCTTGCGGCTCGCGCGTGGACGACCACAGCCAGGCTGATATACTTGATACGGTATAATGAGAGGGCCTAGAGATACCTCCTCCGGGTGGATCACTTATGAGCTTGTCCGCGTCGATAAGCACGGCAACGTCGTTGCGAGGCCGTTCTCTGACGCGCTGGCGAGCAGCGGCCGTCTGCCACTGCAGGCGACAACTCGCATGGCCATTGTCGAGGAACTCGGCTGGCCGGCTGCGCAGATGTTGCGGTATGGGAAGAAAGGCAAGAAACGAATCGTCAAGAAGGACGACGCGATCTATTTGCTGAAGTGCGCGCCGCACTGCTGGAGGCTCTACTTCTATGTCAGACCGGAATCCAAGGGCTTTGTCTACGTCCATGCTGTCTGCAAGAAGCAGGACGCGGAAGACGCCGCCGACACGACCGTCGCTCGAAAGCGCTTCGACCAGCGAGCCGATGGTGCTCTTGAGCGGATCTATTTCGAACTTACAAAAGGTTATTGAGAGTCCCGACTATCGACTGGCCTGGGACAACTCGGTGAAGTTCCAGCTCGCTCGCCACCTCCTACGGCTGCGCCGATTCAGACGCTGGAGCCAAGCGCGGGTAGCACGGGCGATGGGGAGCAGCCAGCCTGCCGTGGCTCGCATCGAAAGCGGGGACGAAAACATTACGTTGGACACGCTGGAGCGCATTATCAGGGCCCTGAATGGCCGATTTAGCGTCTCTGTGGCTCCTGCGGAGATGCACTTCCCTCGCTTCCAACCCTGGTGGGAACTGATTGGAGGCGGCGTGGCCGCGACAACACCATTCGATCGTTGGATGGTTGCGACCAGAGATGACGGTGCCACAGTACGAGTGATGGCCGGGTGGGAATCGCCCTCAACGACGACGGATGTGATACTGCTTGAAGGGAAATAGTCGAATGGCCAAGAAACGACGCAAAGGTACGAGTCCTTCAATCGAACTGGCGGTGCCGGCCAAACAAGCGCCAGCGTTCGTTGAGACTCGCTCGAGAGAGTCAGTCCGATCGGACACGTTCGTGACTCTCTACGCGAACGACGTTCAACTGCAAACAACTCCTTGGGATGTTCGCCTCGTCTTGGGCCGGATCGCGTCACTTCCGGCAGCCGGCGAGTCCACCGTCAAGGTTAGCGAGATCGGAGAAGTCTACCTTTCCCCGCAGCTAGCAAAGCGACTTGTGAAGTTGCTGTCGGGACAGCTTCAAACTTATGAGCAGCAACTCGGGGAGATCCCGCAACCGTCTTCCCGTGCCTAGCATTGGTGGATGATTCCATCTTACGCGCCGAACTGTCGAATTCCTCGGGTCGTCCCACGCCCCGCCGAATCGCTGTGAGAGTTCCGCGTCCACCATGCAACCTGGTCCTGCGAACTTTTCGCTATCACGGTGAATTCGGCGTCGAGGCGCAATTCCTTCGGGAGGGTGAATTCGTGACGGGGCGATGGTTCGACACGCGGACGCTCGCATTGCAATGGGCAGAACTCGAACCGTGAGGCGATGGAGAAAGGCAGCGAATGGTGGAAGGGCATGAGCACACGGAACTGCTGATGGTCTACGACCAAGCAGTCGGAGACATCGAACGTGCCAAGCAGTGGGGCTGGCAGCTTACTTACTCCGCAGTCTTGACGCAGTTCGGCTTGTTGGCGCTTGCCCGTGGCTATCAACCGCGAGCGCCTTGGGTGAACCCGTTCTTCGCGATTCTTCTCGCCGCTGTCGGTCTGGCCGCGACCGCTTACATCAGAGGTGCGCAACGGTCGTTGGATTGTTTCCGAAAGCGACTCGGCGCGTGTCGGAAGCAGTTGTGCCAGCGGTCAATCGACCTGCTCGGCGACATCCCGAAGAAACCCCAATGGCCGTCTACGCCGGTGGTTTGGGTCTCGAGCGCCGTTACAGTCTTTCTCTTGCTCGGGGGGTAACTCGATGGGACAGGGACAAATCTTCCAACGAACCTATAAGGCGCCGGACGGCGCGATCAAGACGTGCCGGACCTGGACGATCCGGTGGTATCGGAACGGCCGCCCGTATGAAGAAGCGACCGCCTTCACCCGGAAGGGCGATGCGCTGAACCTCCTGAAGCTGCGCAACGGCGACGTCGCGCACGGCAAACCCATCACGCCGGCACAGTTCAAGCTGACCTTTGACGACGCCGCCCAAACCGTGATCGACGACTTCACGGCCAACGGGAAGCGGTCGCTCGCGGTCGTGCGGCGCCGCATCGACAAGCACCTCACCCCGTTTTTTGGCGGCCGGCGCCTGTCGGATATCAGCAGCGATCACGTGCTCGCCTACATCACACAGCGACAGGCCGCAACCACCATCGTGCGAAAGGCTCACGACGTGGTCCGGAAGAACGGCACGATCCGACACGTCCCCGAACAGACGCGCCCGATCGCGGGCGTCTCGAATGCCGAGATTAACCGCGAGCTGCAAGTGCTGAAACGCTGCTTTTCGTTGGCCCTGAAGCACGGCAAGATTTTCGCGCGGCCGGATATTCCGATGCTGCGCGAATCCGCGCCGCGGGCGGGGTTCTTCGACCGCGGGCAAGTGCAGGAGGTATGCGCGCATCTGCCGGCGCCGCTCCGCCCTCTGGTCGAGTTTTGCTTTATCACCGGCTGGCGCATGGCGTCCGAAGCGCAGCCCTTGCAGTGGCATCAGGTGGACTTCGACGCGGGCACGGTGTCTCTGCTGCCGGGCACGACGAAAAATCGCCAAGGGCGCACGTTCAAGTTCACGGCCGACCTGCGCCGGCTGCTTGAGGCCCAGCGCACGGCCGCCGACGCGGCGCAACGGACGCACAACTGTGTGGTGCCGTGGGTGTTCTTTCGGCTGGTCGCCAGCGGGCGTCGCGGCCCGAAGCACCCGAAACGGATCACGCGGTTCACGAAGGCGTGGACGAAGGCGTGCGTCGCGGCGGGCCTGCCCGGCCGCATTCCGCACGACCTGCGGCGCTCGAGTATTCGCACGATGGTGCGCGCCGGCATTTCCGAACATGTTGCGATGCAGCTCGCGGGCCACCGCACGCCGTCAGTTTTTCGTCGCTACGACATCGTCAGCGAGACGGATCTCACAGACGCGGCCGCGAAGCTCGACGCGGCCGCCCCCGTTCAAAACCGTGACAGTTCCGTGACAGTGGCGGCGAAGCGCCCCCGGCGCGGCGCACGACTCAGAAGAATTTCTTAGGAAAATTGGAGGCGCCGCCCGGATTTGAACCGGGGGTGGAGGTTTTGCAGACCTCTGCCTTACCACTTGGCGACGGCGCCGCAGGAGAACCTCAGAGGATCGAAGGCGAACAGGCGGCTCGCTTGCCCGGCCGAAGCCCGCCCCCGCCGCTTCGCGACTTCGGTGAGAGCGAAGGATGGAGCGGGAAACGGGATTCGAACCCGCGACTTCGACCTTGGCAAGGTCGCACTCTACCACTGAGTTATTCCCGCCCGACCGCCTACCGTACCACTACACCTCGACGCCACGCAAGACCTCGGCCGCGCCTTCCGGCGTCTGCAGGTTGATGAAGAACCCCGTCGCCCACTCGAACCCGCCCATCCGCGACAGCTTCGGCACGATCTCCACGTGCCAGTGATACCACGGCCCCGCCTCCTCCGCGAACGGCGCGGTGTGCAGCATCAGGTTGAAGGCCGGCCGGTCGAGCCCGCGCTCGATCCGCCCGACGGCCGATCGCAGCCGCGCCGCCAGCGCCCGCCGCTCCTCGTCGCTCGAGTCCTCGAACCGCGCACGATGCACGCGCGGCAGGATCCAGGTCTCGAACGGAAACCGCGCCGCGTAGGGTTCGAACACCAGGTAGCCGTCCGCATCCTCCACGACCCGCACGCCGCGGGCGCGCTCCTGCTCGGCCACCTCGCAGAACACGCAGCGGCCGGTCGCCGCATGGCGGGTGCGCGCACCGTCGAGCGCGCTCCCCACGAACTCCGGCACGATCGGCAGCGCGATCACCTGCGAGTGCGAATGCTCGAGCGTGGCCCCGGCCAGCGCGCCGTGATTCTTGAAAACCAGCGCATACCGCAGGCGCGGGTCCCCTTTGAAGGCGCGGAGGCGCTCCCGCCACGCCCACAACACGCGTTCCACGCCCTCGACGGTCATCGTACCCAGCGTCTCGCCGTGATGCGGCGTCTCCACGACCACTTCGTGCCAGCCGGCCCCCGGCAGGGCGTCGAAGACGCCGTCGTGCTGGCGCTCGAGCACCGCCTCGGGCCGGACCGCCGGGAACTTGTTGGGCACGACGCGGACCGTCCAGCCCGGCGTGTCGGGGCGAGCGCGCGCCGGACGCCACGCCAGAACCTCCGGCGGCGTCCGATCCTCGCGGCCTTCGCAGAACGGACAGGTCTCGGCGCCCACCGCGCGCGTAGGCTCGATCTCGAAGTCGTTCGGCCGATCGTGGCGATCGCCGGCGATGAGGACCCAGCGGCCGGTGACGGGATCACGCCGGAACTCCGACACTGAGGAACTCTGGAACGGAGGGACTGAGGCGCTCATGGGTCGTCACGCATCGAACGCGTTTTGAAACAGCTCGATCGCCGGCTCCCCTTCCGCCGCCACGTCGATGGACACGACGTCGAACCGGCACGGGCACTCGTTCGCGTGATAGCGCATGACGTAGTCGCGCGCCATCTGCACGATGCGGCGGCGTTTGAGCTGCGTGACGGCGTCGGCCCCGGCGCCGAACGCCTGCCCCTCGCGCGTCTTGACCTCGACGAAGACGATCGTCGGGCCATCGCGCGCGATGATGTCGATTTCGCCTCCTCGGCGGCGGTACCGGCGGGCAAGGATCGCGTAGCCCCGGCGTTCGAGGTGGCGGCACGCGAGATCTTCGCCGAGCTGGCCGAGCCTTCCGCGCCGGTCGGGCATGACGGTCTCGTCTGTACGCAAGTTCAAGGCCGGCTTCGGCGCGAACCTGAACGTCGACCTACCGGCGTTTCCAGCGCGTGCCGCCGGGGTTGTCCTCGAGCAGGACACCCCGATTGGCCAGATCGTCGCGAATCGCGTCGGCCTGCGCGAACTCGCGCCGGCGGCGCGCCGCATGCCGCTCCTCGATCAGCTGCTCGATCTCTTCGACCGGCACCGGCGGCTGCTCGTCCTCGGCGCGCCGGAGGGCGATCACGCCGAGCACGCGGTCGAACAGCTCGAACGCGGACCGCACGGCGGGGACGTCGCCGGTGCCGAGCTCGCCGGCGTCGATGGCCGCGTTCAGGGCCCGGACCAGCTCGAACACGGCCCCCAGGGCGCCCGACGTGTTCAGATCGGCTTCCATCGCGGCCGAGAATGCCTCCCGCGCTTCGTCGAGGCGGACGGCGACGGCGTCGTGCGACCCGGGCCGCGCCACGGCGTCGAGCCGCGCCAGAAAGTCGGCGAGCCGCCGCAGCGACTCCTCGGCCTGCGACAGGCTGGCCCACGTGAAATTGAGCTGCTTGCGATAGTGCGCCGACAGGAGCAGGTATCGGACGGCGGACGGCCGGAAGCCTTTGGCCACCACGTCGGGAATCGTGTACGAGTTCCCGAGCGACTTCGACATCTTCTGGTCGTCCACGAGCAGGTACTCGACGTGCATCCAGAAGCGCGAGAACGGCTTGCCCGTCGCGCCCTCGCTCTGCGCGATCTCGTTCTCGTGATGCGGGAAGATCAGGTCCACCCCGCCGGCGTGCAGGTCGATGGGCGGCTCCCCGAGAAGCCGAAGCGCCATGGCCGAGCACTCGATGTGCCAGCCGGGCCGGCCGGGTCCGACGCCGAAATCCCACGACGGCTCGCCGGCCTTCGCCGCCTTCCACAACACGAAATCGCGGGCATCGTCTTTGGCGTACGTGTCGGCGTCGACGCGAGCGCCCGGCTGCATCCCTTCGAGATCAAGGTGCGCCAACTGGCCGTAGGTCGGCAGCGTGGCGATGCGAAAGTACGTGGAGCCTTCGCTCTTGTAAGTGTGCCCGCGCGCGTCGAGCTCGGCGATGAGGGCCGCCATCGCTTTCAGGTTCGCGTCGTCGGTTGCCCGAGGCGTCGCCTCGACGGGCTCGATCCCGAGCGCCGCGGCGTCCTGCGCGAAGGCGGCGATGTACTGGTCCGTGTAGGCGCGCAGATCCATCGAAGCTTTCTGCGCCCCCGCGATGGTCCGGTCGTCGACGTCGGTGAAGTTCATGACGTGCCGCACCGGCCAGCCTTTCAAGTACTTGAGCGTCCGGCGCAGGACGTCCACGCAGACGAAGGTGCGGAAATTCCCGATGTGTCCGCGTGCGTAGACGGTGAGGCCGCACGTGTACATGCGCACGGCGCCGTCGGCACCGGGCACGAACGGCTCTTCACGCCGGCTGAGGGTGTTGTACAGCTGCATGCGTCACATCACCGGCCCGGCTACTCGACCGCCCGCACGCCGCGCCAGGTGGTCGCCCCGCCGTGGGCGACCAGAATCTCGACCTCGTCCACGCCGCCGTCGAAGGCCACACGGCATGGCCCCGGGGGGCCGGCGTGCGCGGCGGCGACGACGTGCGGCGTCACCTCCGCGGCGTTCACCGCCGAGAGACCCGCGTGGCGCAGGACGCTCGTGACGACGCCGCGCATGACGACGTCAGACAGGGCTCCATCCGTGAATTCGAGCGCAAAGTGGAAGTGGCGGCCGGGCACGCCTCGCGATCTTACAGTGAAAGGCGCTGAAACAGGTCACGCGCCCGGTCGCAGTCGGCCGCGATCTGCGCCTTCAGGAGGTCCACCGACTCGAAGGCGCGCTCGTCGCGGAGCCGCTGGACGAAGCTCAGACGCAGGGTCTGGCCGTAGAGATCCCGGTCGAGGCCGAACACGTGGGTCTCGATGGTCTCGCGCCCTGAATCGTCCACCGTAGGCCGGAGGCCGACATTGGTGACCGACGGCCGCACGATGCCCTCGAGGGTGGTGGTCGTGGCATACACGCCGTGCGGCGGCGACAGCTCGTTGTCGGTGCAGAGGTTGGCCGTCGGAAACCCGAGGGCGTGGCCACGCCGGTCGCCTCTGACGACCACGCCCTCGATGTAGTAGGGATGGCCGAGCAGGGCGCCCGCCTCGTCCACGCGGCCCTCGGCGACCAGCCGGCGGATCCGGGTGCTGCTCACCACGAAGTCCTTGTAGCGGATGGGATCGATCTTCTCGGCCCGAAAGCCGTAGTGGGCGCCCAGAACACGGAGCATCGAGAAATTGCCCGCGCGATCGTGGCCGAAGAGGAAGTTGGCCCCCACCCAGACTTCGGCAACGCGGAGCCACTCGACCAGCACGGCGCGCACGAACGTCTCGGGATCCCAGCGCGACAGCTCCGGGGTGAAGCCGACGATCGCGACGCCGTGGATGCCCGTGTGGGCGAGGGCGTCGATCTTCTGCGCGGGCGTCATGAGCAGCGGCGGCGCCTTGTCGGGTCGCACCACACGGGGCGGATGCGGCTCGAAGGTCATGACCACGGGCGTCGCGCCGCGTTCCCCCGCGCAGCGAATGACCCGATCGAGAATCTTGCGGTGGCCTCGATGCAGGCCGTCGAAGTTGCCGAGCGCGAGCACCGGCTGCACCCACCGGGCGGGCCGTTGATCTTCAGGGAAATGAATGACGTCCATCAGCACTACACGTCGAGGACGAGGCCATCATAGGCCAACTCCACGCCCTCCGGCAGCCGCGCGCACGTAGCCGCGTGCGGGAGGTCGTGGCAGATGTGCGTGAAATAGGCGCGCTCGGGACCGAGGCGATCCACCACGTCGAGGGCTTCCCGCACCGTGAAATGCGTCGGATGCGGACGCTCGCGCAGCGCGTCGAGGACCAGCGTGCGCACGCCTTCGATGAGAGGCCACGACGCGTCGGGAATCCCGCTGCAATCGGTGAGGTACGCGAAGGATCCCACCCGGAATCCGAGAATCGCCCGCGGGCCGTGCCACAGCGGCACCGGCACGACTTCGACGCTTCCCAGCGCGAACGGGCCGGCGACGCGAAACAGCCGGAGCTGCGGAATGCCGCCGGCCATCGCCCCCGGGGGATCGAAGATGTAGGCGAACATGCGCCGCAGATCCTCGAGCGTCTGCGCGTCGCCATAGCAGCCGATGGCCGATCGCTGCATGGCATTGAAGCGGCGCACCTCGTCCAGGCCGAAGACATGGTCGGCGTGGCTGTGCGTGAACAGCACGACGTCGACGCGGCGGATGCCGTGCGCCAGCGCCTGCGCCCGCAGGTCGGTGGAGGTGTCGACCAGAATGCTCCGCACGTCGCGAGCGGTCCCGGCGGGGGCGTCTCGCGCGGGGGCCGTCCTCGCCGCGCCCGGCTCGAGCTCGATCACCAGGGACGGTCGCGTGCGCCGATCGCGCGGATCCTCGGAGCGACACACGGCGCAGTCGCATCCGATGGCGGGCACGCCGTGCGAGGTGCCCGTGCCGAGCAGGGTCACGCGCATGCTCAGGACGCGTCCGCCTGCGGCCCCGCCCCGCCGGACGCCTGCACGAAGCGCAGGCGCAGCTCATAGAGCAGCTGTTCGAGCACCTGGCGCTCCTCCGCGGTGAGATTCCCGCGGGTCTTCTGTTCGAGGAGGGCCAGAATTTCGATCATCTGGCTCGCGCCCTCCAGATTCACGGCGCCCTTCTCGCCCGTCTGCGGGTCGGGCACGTCGCCAAAATGAATCGCCGCGGACGTCGCGAGCGACACGATGAAGGCCGTGAAAGAGAGATCGGACATCGCGGAATTGGGTAATCTGGTAATTTTGATACTCAGGTGGCCGTTGAGGCCGACCGACCGAACCATCACCAGATTACCAGATCAGCCAATCACCCAATCTCCTGATGCCGTCATCACCTTCATCGTCGCGCCCGCCGGCGGCCGCGGCGTTCGCCCGGCTCGTCGACATCGTCGCCACGCTGCGCGCGCCCGACGGCTGCCCCTGGGATCGCGAACAGACGATCGACAGCCTCAAGCCGTACGTCCTCGAGGAAACCTACGAGCTTCTCGAGGCAGTCGACCGCCACGACCACGACGCCATGCGGGAAGAGCTCGGCGATTTCGTGTTCGAGGCCGTCTTCGTCGCGCAGCTCGAGGCCGAGGCGGGACGATTCACCATTGCCGATGCCCTCACCGCCATCGCCGACAAGCTCGTGCGGCGCCACCCGCACGTCTTCGCCCGCGGCGGGCAGGACACGCCGCCCAGGACCGGCGACGAGGTGCGCGTCCGATGGGAGGACATCAAGGCGCAGGAGCGCGGACCGGGGGGCTCGCGGACGCTGCTCTCGGGCATTCCCGCCGCCCTTCCCGCGCTGCTGCGCGCCTACCAGATCGGGGGCCGCGCCGCCTCGGTCGGGTTCGACTGGGCGCGCGCGGCCGACGTGGTCGCGAAGATCGAGGAGGAAGCCGGCGAGCTGCGCGAGGTCTTCGCCGACGGCGAAGCCCTCGACGCGGCGCGCGCCGAGGAGGAGCTGGGCGATCTGCTCTTCGCCATCGCCAATCTCTCCCGCAAGCTGGCCATCGAACCGGAAACCGCGCTCCGCAAGGCGAACGAGAAGTTCACCCGTCGCTTCACGGCCATGGAACAGGCGGTCGCCGCCGAGGGGCGATCGCTCAAAGACCTCACGCTCGACCAACTGGAAGAGCGCTGGCAGCAGATCAAGCGGGACGCGTAGACGGCTATCGAATCGTGAGCCGCCTGCCCGTGAACGTCGAGACCGACAGCGAATGGCCGTCGGTCTCGATGGTGACGGCGCCGTCGCGGTCCGTGCGAAATACCTCCGCGCCGGCGCGGCGATAGCGGTCGAGCACGCGCCGGGCGGGATGGCCGAAGGGATTGCCGCGGCCGACGCTCACGACGGCGACGTCGGCCCTCAGCATCCGGAGAAAATTCACGCCGCTCGACGTGAGGCTGCCGTGATGGGGCACCTTCACCACCCGGAGCGGCGCCGGCGGGATCGCATCCTGCAGCGAGGCCTCCCCCTCCTTCTCCACGTCGCCGGTGAGCACGAACGACACGTCGCGCCAACGCACCTCCAGCACGATGGAGTCGTCGTTGCGCACGGTCTGCCGCTCCCAGTCGGGCAGCGGCGGATGCCACACACGGAGCTCGACGTCTCCGGCCAGCTGTCGATCGCCAACCTGCACGTTCAGCCACCGCGCGCCGACGGCTCGCGCCTCGTCCTGGAGCCGCCGCCGCGTCGCATCCCGCGGAACCGGCACGCCTTCCCAGACGGCCCTCGGGCGGAACTCGTGGAGCACCGCGTCCGCTCCTCCGACGTGATCCGCGTCCCCGTGGGTGAGCACGAGATCGGCGAGCCGACCCACGCCGGCCACGCGCAGTACCGGGCCCACGACACGGTCGCCCACGTCGAATGTCGACGAGCCGGTGAGACCGCCCGCGTCCACGAGCATCGTCTCGCCGCCCGGCAGGCGGAGGAAGGCCGCGTCGCCCTGGCCGACGTCGATGAAGGTGGCATGGAGGCGGCCGTCGCCGCGGCGGAGCGGCCACGTCCAGGGCTCGAGGAGGATCCAGACCGCGGCGCCGAGCGCCACGGCCGTCGCGAGGCGCCGGACGCGGCCGAGGGCGCGGCGGCTCCCCGCGTCGACGCGCGACTGCAGGCGCCACGTCGCCCACGCCGCCCCTCCGCCGGCATAGTAGGCCCCGACGCTCCACCAGGACGGCGGCGCTACGCGCCAGGTGAGCGCGGGCGCAAATCGCACGAGGCCCGCCGAGCGCACCAGCCCTTCGGCGCCCAGGTGGGCGACCAGGCCGGCGGCCCGCGCGAGCGCCGCAGACGCGGCCGACAACAGGATCAGGACCATTCCGGCGCCTTGGGCGACGCCCATCAGCGGAATCGCCAGGAAGTTCAGTGCGAGCCCGGCCACCGTGATGCGTGAGAACACTCGGGCGCCGATCGGCAGCAGCATGGCTTCGCTCGCCAGCGACGCCGCGAACAGCCCCACGGCCATCCGGAACGGCCGCGAGCCGCGCTGCCCGGCGACGACCGGCGCCACCAGCAGAATGGCCAGCGTGGCGCCGCAGGTGAGAAGGAATGCAGGATCGGCCATCGTCAGCGGCGCCGCCGCCGTCAGCAGCGCCGCGGCCGACGCCAAGGTGTTCATCGGCGGGCCCCGCTGATCGAGGGCGCGGCCCATCAGGTACATGACGGCCATCACCGTGGCGCGTTCGACCGACGCGCCGCCTCCCACGAAGACCGCATAGGCCGCCAGCCCGACCGATGCGGCGACCATGGCCCCTGCGCCGGCAAACCCCAGCAGGCGAAACACGATGATGAGCGCGCTCGCCAGGATCGCGATATTGCCGCCGGAAATCGCAATCACATGGTAGGTGCCGGCCTCCTGCAGCCGCCGCTGCACGTCCTCGTCGAGCTCGGTCCGATCGCCGATCACGATCGCCGCCACGATGGCCGCCGATCGCGCGCTCCACGGTTCCACGGCTGCGGCGATCGCCCGGCGACAGTAGGCGCGCGCCGACGCCATCCACTCGTCGATCCGCGTGCCATCGTCGATCACCTCGACGAGCGCGCCGCTCTTCACCGTGCCGACCAGCCGTGTGCCGCGGGCGGCGAGCTCGCGCTCGTGATCCGGCACGCCCGGATCGAGATAGATCGACGGACGGCGCAGCTCCACCGGCATCCGCACCAGCCGGCCGGCCCTCCACTCCCCCTGACGGCCGGCCGCCAGGTCGCCCACGACCGTGACGACGACGCCGCCCAGCGATCGTCGTTGCCTGGCGTCGCCGAGACCGGTGGCGCCGCCCGGCGCCCGGACCGACCGCACGTCGACGCTGAGCGACACGCCGGAGGCGGTGGCCGCGGCGTCCGCACGCAGGCGTCCCGTCAGTACCGACGAACGCCGGCTCCTGATTCAGTCGGCCGGACGCGTCGACCGCGTCCAGGATCGGCGGGTGCCACGCCCCCTGCCACGCCGATGCCGCGAGAAGGCCGCCGCCGAGGAAGAACACCCAGGCTACGAGAAGCCCGAAGAGGGCCGGATGCCGGTACCGCCATGCCAGCCAGGCCGCCGCGGCCGACAGCACGAGAAGCGCCCGCGCGCCGGCTGCGGGCAGATCGGGCGCGGCGAGGCCCAGCGCGGCGCCCGCGAGCAGGCCCGTCGCCGGAACGACCGCGACTGATCGCACGGACAACGGCTATGCAACAAGCATGAGCAGATGCCGCGGCGACCGCGAGACGACACGACGAGGCCCGGATCTGCTATCGATCCGGGCGTTTCGTGTCCTTCGTGCGTTCGTGATTCCGCGGATTCGGCGCTGTCGAGCGGGCAGGTTCTGCCGCGCCCTCAACTCTTTGCCGCGGCAATTCCGGCGTGGTAGTCCTGCAGCGCGCGTACGACGAGGCCTTCGGTTCGGAGCGCGCGAATGGCGCTCACGGTGGCGGCGGCGCCGGTGAGCGTGGTGATGCAGGGCACGGAATGCATCATGGCCGCCCGGCGAACCGTGCGATCGTCGAAGAACGACTCGCGGCCGAGCGGCGTATTCACCACGAGGGCGATCTTCCCGTTGACGATCTCGTCGGCGATGTTCGGCCGCCCTTCGTTCACCTTGAAGACGACGTCCACGTCCAGCCCGTAGGCCCGCAGGTACGCGGCGGTGCCGCGGGTGCCCAGCAGGCGGAACCCGAGCCCGGCCAGATCGCGGGCGATCGGCAGCAGGTTCGGCTTGTCGTCGTTGTTGACGCTGACGAAGGCCGTGCCGCCGTCGGGCAGCCGCTGCCCCACCGCCAGCTGCGCTTTCGCGAACGCGACGCCGAAGCTCGAGCTTCCGCCCATGACCTCGCCCGTGGATTTCATCTCAGGCCCGAGAATCGTATCGACGCCGGGGAACCGCACGAAGGGAAACACGGGGCTCTTCACGAAGACGCCCGCGACCTCGAGGTCGCGCTCGAGGCCGAGATCGGCCAGCGTGCGGCCGGCCATCACCTTGGCTGCCACCTTGGCCAGCGACAGGCCGGCGGCCTTCGAGAGGTACGGCACGGTTCGCGACGCACGCGGGTTGACTTCGAGCACGTACACCATGTTGTCTCTGATGGCGTACTGCACGTTCATGAGACCGACGACCTGCAGGGCGCGTGCGATGCGGCGGGTGTAGTCGCGAATGGTCTCGAGGTGCCGCTCGGGGCAGATGAACGGCGGCACCACGCAGGAGCTGTCGCCCGAGTGGATGCCCGCCTCCTCGATGTGCTCCATGATCCCGCCGATCACCACGGCGCCGGTGGCGTCGGCCACCGCGTCGACATCGAACTCGAACGCGTCCTCGAGAAATTTGTCCACGAGCACCGGATGCTCGGGCGAGGCGTCGACGGCGTGCGTCATGTAGCGATCGAGGGTGGCCATGTCGTACACGATCGCCATCGCGCGTCCGCCCAGGACGTAGGACGGCCGCACGACCACGGGAAAGCCGATGGCGGTCGCGGCGTCGCGGGCCTCCTGCCGGGACGTGGCCGTGCCGCTCGCGGGCTGCGGAATCTGGAGCCGTTCGAGCAACGCGGCAAAGCGCTTGCGGTCCTCGGCCAGGTCGATCGAATCGGGCGAGGTGCCGAGGATCCGGACGCCCGCGTCCTGGAGGGCCAGCGACAGCTTGAGCGGCGTCTGCCCGCCGAACTGCACGAGGCACGCGAGGTCGCCCCCCGCGGCCCGTTCGGTCTCGACCACGGCCATCACGTCTTCGAAGGTGAGCGGCTCGAAGTAGAGGCGATCGGCGGTGTCGTAGTCGGTCGAGACGGTCTCGGGATTGCAGTTGACCATGATCGTCTCGAGGCCTTCGTCGCGCAGGGCGAAGGCCGCGTGGCAGCAGCAGTAGTCGAACTCGATGCCCTGCCCGATGCGGTTCGGCCCGCTCCCGAGGATCACGACCTTCGGCCGGTCGGTCGGCGCCGCCTCGCACGTCGGCTCGTAGGATCCGTAGAGGTACGGGGTGAACGACTCGAATTCGGCGGCGCACGTGTCGACGCGCTTGTAGACGGGCGCGATCTCGAGCGCCCGCCGCCGGTCGCGCATGTCCCTCTCGTTGGTGCCGAGCGCCAGGGCCAGCTCCGCATCGCCGAAGCCGCTGCGCTTCAGCCGGAGCAGGCGCTCGGCCGTGAGGCCCTCGAGGCCGGCGTCGGCCGCCTCGCGGCGCATCGCGGCAATCTCGGCGAACTGGCGCAGGAACCACGGATCGATCTTCGTCAGCTCGTGCACGCGCTCCACGGTCCAGCCGCGAGCGAGCGCCCGGAACAGATCCCACATGCGGCGGTCGGTCGGCGTCACCAGCCGCTTGGCCATCGCCGCCTCATCGTCGGCGTCTCCGAGCGCGGCGCGATCGGCTTCGCCCGCGTGGCCGAACAGCAGGCCGCTCTTGCCCAGCTCGAGCGATCGCACGCCCTTCATGAAGGCTTCCTTGAAGGTGCGGCCGATCGCCATGACCTCGCCGACCGACTTCATCTGCGTCGTGAGCGTGCGATCGGCCTGCGGGAACTTCTCGAAGTTCCAGCGCGGAATCTTCACGACCACATAGTCGATCGTCGGCTCGAAGGACGCCGGCGTCAGGCGCGTGATGTCGTTGGGGATCTCGTCGAGGTGGTAGCCGAGCGCGAGCTTCGCGGCAATCTTCGCAATCGGGAATCCGGTGGCCTTCGACGCCAGCGCCGAAGATCGCGACACGCGCGGATTCATCTCGATCACGACCATCCGGCCGTTGGCCGGGTTCACCGCGAACTGGATGTTCGACCCGCCCGTCTCCACGCCCACGCGGCGGATGATCCGGCGCGCCGCGTCGCGCATGCGCTGGTATTCCTTGTCGCTCAGCGTGAGGATGGGCGCGACGGTGATGCTGTCGCCCGTATGGACGCCCATCGGATCGATGTTCTCGATCGAGCAGATGACGACGAAGTTGTCCGCAACGTCGCGCATCACCTCGAGCTCGAATTCCTTCCAGCCGATCACCGATTCCTCGACGAGGATTTCGTGCACCGGACTCAGGTCGAGCCCGCGGCCCGCCAGCTCGCGGAACTCCTCGATGTTGTAGGCGATGCCGCCGCCCACGCCGCCGAGGGTGAACGAGGGGCGGATCACCACCGGGAACCCGAGCGTCTCGGCGAGCCCGACGGCCTCGGGGAGCGTGCGAGCGAGGCCGCTCTCGGGCACGTCGAGCCCGATGTCCCGCATCGCGTCCTTGAACAGCAGCCGGTCCTCGGCCACCTTGATGGCGTCGATCGACGCGCCAATCAGTTCGGTCCCGTACTGGTCGAGCGTTCCCGCCTTGGCGAGATCCACCGCCAGGTTGAGCGCCGTCTGCCCGCCGACGGTCGGCAGCACGGCGTCGGGACGCTCGCGCTCGATGATCGACGCCACCACCTCGGGCGTGAGCGGTTCGACGTAGGTGCGATCCGCCAGCTCGGGGTCCGTCATGATCGTGGCGGGATTGCTGTTCACCAGCACGACCTCGAGCCCCTCCGCCCGCAGGGCCTTGCAGGCCTGGGTGCCGGAATAGTCGAACTCGCAGGCCTGGCCGATGACGATCGGGCCCGAGCCGATGACGAGGATGCGCTTCAAGTCGGTTCTGCGTGGCATGGGCGAAAGGGGCTACTCCCGGGTCGTCTCAATCAGCTGGATGAACTCGTCGAACAGGTAGTCCGCGTCGTGCGGGCCCGGAGAGGCTTCGGGATGATACTGCACGCAGAAGACCGGCCGCGTGCGATGGCGCAACCCCTCCACCGTCTGGTCGTACAGATTGCGGTGCGTCACCTCGACGTCGTCGGGCAGGGTCTCGGGATTCACGGCGAACCCGTGGTTCTGCGACGTGATCTCGACCTTGCCGGACGCCAGCTGCTTCACCGGATGATTGGCGCCCCGATGGCCGAACTTCAACTTGAACGTGGAGCCGCCCATCGCATGTCCGAGCACCTGGTGGCCCAGACAGATGCCGAACACCGGCACGCCGGACGCCACCAGCGATCGCGCATTGTCGATGGCATAGGTGAGCGGCGCCGGATCGCCCGGTCCGTTGCTCAGGAACACGCCGTCCGGGCTCGTCGCCAGCAGGTCCGCCGCCGGCGTCGAGGCCGGGTACACCCGGACATCGCAGCCGTGCGCACTCAGCCGCCGCAGGATGTTGCGCTTCACGCCGAAGTCGTACGCGGCGATCCGCAGCCGGCGCGTCGCGCGACGTCCCGGCGGGATGCCGAACTCGCCCGGATCCTCCTCCGGCCAGTCGAACGCGGCGGCCGACGTCACGCCCTGCACCAGATCGGAGCCTTCCATTTTCGGAATCGCGTTGGCGCGATCCACGAGGGCCTTCGGGTCGAGCGACGATCCGGTCGCGATCACGCCTCGCATGACCCCGGCCGATCGCAGCTTGCGTGTGAGGGCCCGCGTGTCGATGTCGGAGATGGCCACGATGCCGTGCGCTTCGAGATACCCCCGCAGCGTCCCCTCCGCCCGCCAGTTGCTCGCCACCGGCGACGCTTCGCGGACGATGAATCCGGCCACCGTCGGCGCCATCGACTCGCCATCGTCGGCGGAGACGCCGTAGTTGCCGATCTCGGCCGATGTCATGGTGACGATCTGGCCGGCGTAGGAGGGGTCCGTGAGGATCTCCTGGTAGCCGGTCATGCTGGTGTTGAACACCACCTCGCCGCCGGTCTGGCCGGCGGCGCCCGCCGCGCGGCCGCGCAGCCACGTGCCGTCTTCCAGTGCCAGAATCGCGTCCATCATCGCTCCAGAGAACCGGTGACCCGATTGTCGCCGCCGACCGCCACGGTCGTGGACGCCGTCCACGGCTGGTAGCCGTCGAGTTCCATCCGCACCGCGTGTGCCCCCGCGGCCACGCCCGACACCACCATCGGTGTCGTGCCCACCAAGCGGCCGTCGATGAAGACATCGGCGCCGGCGGGCCGCGACTCGATCCGGAGTTCGGCGGCGCCGGCCGGCGCGGGCGCCACGCCCGGGCGCGACGCGGATACCGGCGGCATCGGAATCGTGACGTTCTGGGCCGGATCCGCCGCCGTGATCACGATCGTGCGCTCGACGGCCTCGAAGCCCTCCCGCACGACCCGCACGGTGTGCGGGCCGTTCGTCAAGCCGCGCACCTCGGCCGGCGATATGCCGCGGTCCCGGCCGTCCACCACGACGCGCGCACCGGCAGGTGTCGATCGCACGAGCACACGGCCGCCACTCTCCGCGGCAGCGGCACGACCCGAGGATGCCCGCGCGGGGGCAGCGGCAGGCGGAGGCGGCGCGGGCGGGGCCGCCGACGCGCTCGCGGACCGGGCGGCAGGCTTCTCGGGCGGCGTGTCGACCGGCACCGGGTTCTCCGGCGCGACCGGCTGGGGCGCTGGCGACACGGGCGCCTGGGCCGCGGCCGGCGGCGCCTGGGCTGCCGGCAGACTGCGCTGGGCGGCCCCGCTATCGGCGACGCCGCCCCCGTCCACCGCCGCTGTGAAGTTCATCATCGGGTACAGCGAGAAGCCCACGGCGATGCCGACGCCGCTGCCCACCACGAAGGCCAGCGCCAACGGCCACATCGCCGAGCGCGAACGATCGAGCGCGGTCAACAGAATGGGCGGCGCGGGCCTCTCGACGGCAGGTCCGAACGCCGGCTCGAACGGCGCTCGCACGCGCCTCGCCGGTTTCACGCCCTCCGGCACGGTCGCAGAGTCTGCGGCGGCCAGCGGCGGAGGCACGCGCGGTGGCGAGGGATGCGGCTCGCCGGGCGGCACCGGGGGCGGCTGGGGCTCGGGCGGTTGAGGGGGCGAGGGAGGCTCGGGCGGCTCGCCCGGCTGGAGCGCCGCGAGCTCGATCTGGAGGGGGAGCTCGGGCTGCAGAGTGGCCAGTCGATCGTCGCCAATCATCAGGCCGTCGTCGTCGGTGGCCTGTCGCTCGTCGTCGCTCGCCAGTTGGTCGCCCGTCCGCGGCTGTCGAGCGCGACCGGCCGCCGCGGCGCGGCGACTGGCGACGATCAGGGCGTCGGCGAACGCGGATCCGGACTCGAATCGATCGGAGGGATCTTCGGCGAGCGCGCGACCGAACACCGCGCGAAGCGCTGCGACGTCGACACCGGCCAGCTCCGTCAGCCCGCTGGCCCCGGCTTCGCCGGTGCCGGTAATGCGTTTGCCGACGAGCACCTCGTACATCACCGCCGCGATGCTGAACATGTCGGCCCGCCGATCCCAGGCCGCGCCGGCCAGCCGTTCGGGCGCCGTGTACGGGCGCCGCAGCGGAGCCGCGACGCCGACCTGCTCGAGGGCCGGAACGATGCCGAATCCCGTCACCCTGACTTCGTGCGGCGAAAGCAGCACATCGCGCGCATGGATGGCGCCATGGGCGACCCCGGCGTCGATCGCCTCGGCAAGCTGCCGGACGACGCGGAGCGCGTCGACGAGAGGCGCCGGTCCCTGATCGCGCAGCACGACGTCGAGTGAATCGGCGGCCACGTATTCCTGGACGAGGTACGCGGTGTTCTCCTGCATCCCGGCCGCGATGGGCGCCGCCATCGCCGGATGGTTGAGCGCGCCGCTCGTCAGGCGCTGCAGAGCGGCCACGAGCCGATGCACGCGGTCGGGCGCGAGATCCAGACGGAAGAGCTTGATGGCAACGAGACGATCCCGTTCGGGATCGAAACCCCGAAACACCGGACCCAGCGTTCCCGCCCCAATCTGATGAAGAACTCGGAACGTACCGAAAGCATCAGGCGCAGGGCCGGGAGCGTCGGTGTGCAGCGAAGGATCTCCTCAAGGAAGGCGGTTCATAATAGCACGGAATCGCCGCAACCTGCGGGGGGTTGAAGTCGTCTTAGTGCTGTCGGATCAATCGTATAGCGGCAACGATGCTTGACAGCTCTCTCGAGCCTCTGCGACAGTAAGGGTCCGGTGCGCGCTCACCCCGCAGTTCCTGCGCCCGAGACGTCCTCCCGCATTCCGGTCGATATCCGCCGGTTCCCCTGGATTCGACGGCTCGCCGCCGACTACGCCGGTCACCGATCGGCGCTGGCGCCGTTCTTCGCGGGCGACCCCTCCGATCGCGCGGCCTGGTCGCAGGCGATCGCCCGTGCGGCTGGTCACCCGCGCAACCGTTCAGCGCTGGTCCGAACACTCGCCGCTCAACAGGCGGCGCGCGGCGCTCCCGCCGCGTCGCGCGAGGCCACGGCTCAGCTCGGCCGCGAGGGTGCAGTCGCGATCCTGACCGGCCAGCAGGCGGGACTCTTCGGCGGCCCGCTGTACACCCTGCTCAAGGCGCTCACCGCGATCAAGCTGGCCGACGATGTGACGCGCGATCACGGCGTTCCCGCCATCGCCGTGTTCTGGGTCGATTCCGAGGACCACGACTGGGACGAGGTGCGATCCTGTCCCGTCTTCGACGATCAGCTCGACGTGAAGACGGCATCGCTCGCCCGGCGCGAGGGCCCCGACGTGCCGGTGGCGCGGACCCGGCTCGACGCGTCGATTTCGACGGCACTCGACGAGCTGGCCGGCGCGCTGGCGCCCACCGAATTCCGGAGCGAGCTGGTCGCCCGCCTGCGCGAGATCTACGTGCCTGGGATTGGCATGGCCGAGGCCTTCGCCCGCTGGCTGGAGGCGCTGCTCGGCGAACGCGGCCTGGTGGTCTTCGACGCCTCCGATCCGTCTGCCAAGCCGCTCGCGGCCCAGGTGTTCGCGCGCGAGCTCGCCCACCCCGGCGAGACGGGTCGGCTGGCCGCCCGGGCCGGCGCCGAACTCGTGGCGATGGGCTATCACGCGCAGGTGGAGGCCCAGCCCGGCCAGGCGGCGCTCTTCCGCCTCGGCGACGACGGCACGCGCCACGTCGTGCGATCCGAGAATGGGCGCGTCACGGCCGGCGCGGCATCCTTCGACGAAGCGGCAGTCGTGGAGGAGGCGCGGACCCACCCGGAGCGGTTCAGCCCCGGTGTGCTGCTGCGGCCGATCGTTCAGGACACGCTGTTTCCGACCGCCTGCTACGTGGCCGGCCCGAGCGAACTGGCGTACCTGGCGCAGCTCCGCGCGGCTTACGAGGCGTTCGGCGTCCCGATGCCGCTCGTCCGTCCTCGCGCGTCCGCCACGATCGCCGACGCGGCGGCGTTCCGTTTCCTCACGAAGTACGACGTGCCGTTCGAGGCGCTTCAGCCCCTCGACGACGCCGCGCTGAACGCCCTTCTGGCCGCCCAGATCCCGCCGGCGGTCGAGCAGGCGTTCGCGAGCGCCGGCGAGCGGCTCAAGGCGGCGCTCGGCGAGATCGCCGACGGCGTGGCCACGATCGACGCGACGCTGCGGGGGGCGGCCGAGTCGACGCTCGGCCGAATGGAACACGATCTCCAGAACCTGCACGGCAAGATGATCGCCGCCGCCAAGCGGCGGGACGACACCTTGCGGCGTCAATTCGGGCGGACCCGAGCACTCGCCTTCCCGGAAGGGCGTCCCCAGGAGCGCGCGGTGGGGTTCGTCTCGTTTCTGAACCAGTACGGCCCGGCCTTCGTCGCGCGGCTCGACGAGGAGTTGCCGCTCGACCTGGGCGTGCATTGGGTCGTCATGATCTAGGCCCGGGCCGGCCCGCCAGCCAGACCTATATAATCGAGAAGGATGAACCAGGAAGTCTTCGCGGCCGTGACCGATGCGCTGGAGCGCGGCGAGTCGGCGGCGCTGGTGACGATCGTGGCCGCCCACGGGTCCACCCCGCAGCGCGTCGGCGCCAAGATGCTGGTGTTCGCCGACGGCCGGACCGTGGGCACGATCGGGGGCGGATGCTACGAGAACGACGCGTTCTGGAAGGCTCGCGAGGCCATCACGAACCGGACGCCGCAGCTCGTGCGCTACGAGCTCTCCGACGATTTTGCCCAGGAGACGGGCCTCATCTGCGGCGGACAGATGGACGTGTACATCGAGCCCATCGAACCCTCGCCTGAGCTCTACGTGGTCGGCGCGGGACATGTCGGCTACGAGCTGGCGCGGCTGGCTCATCAGGTGGGCTTCCGCGTCCACGTGATCGACGATCGGGAGAAGTTCGCCAACGCCGAGCGTTTTCCGTTCGCCGTCGAGGTGACGGCCGCGGATATCCCGGCGTGGATCGCCGCCGCGAATCTGCCCGGGCATGCCTATGCCGTCATCGTGACGCGGGGCCACACCAACGATCTCGAGGCGCTGCGGGCGCTCGCGCCGCAGCCGCTGCGCTACCTGGGGCTCATCGGCAGCCGCGCCAAGGTGGCGCGCATCTACGAGGCGCTCGCCGCCGACGGCGTACCCGCCGAGCAGCTCGCACACGTCCATGCGCCGATCGGCCTGGACATCGGGGCCGTGACGCCGCAGGAGATCGCGGTGAGCATCCTCGCCGAGCTGATCGCCGTCAAACACGGACGGATCAAGGGCCGCGAGGCCGCGGCGCTGTCGATGAAATGGGCGCCGCCCAAGCTCGGTGTATAATGGTTTAGCACTCTCACGCCGAGACTGCTAACCAGGAACCATGAGCTCCGGAACGATCGACCGCTCGCGGCGCGTACTGGCGGCGCTGGTGCGCGAATACATCGCGTCAGGCGAACCGGTGGCCTCGTCGCTGCTCGTCACGGCCGCCGGCCTCGGCGTGTCCTCCGCCACGGTCCGTCACATCCTCTCGCACCTCGAGCACGAGGGCTTCGTCCAGCAGCCGCACACGTCGGCGGGCCGCGTGCCGACCGATCGCGGCTACCGCTTCTACGTGGACCTGCTGCTCGAATCGAAGCGCTCGCGGCATTCGTCGAGTGCCGCCGTCGAGGCGCGGCTGCGCCGCGAGGGCAGCAGCGAGATCGCGTCCCTCCTGGCACAGGTGTCGCATCTCGTGTCGCAGGCGTCGCGTGGCATCGGGTTCGCGGCGCCGCCGGCGCACGAGGCGGCGGTGTTCGATCGGATCGAGTTCGTGCCGATCAGCCGCACGCGCGTGCTGGTCGTGATCATCGTGCGCGGCGGACAGGTGATGCAGAAGGTGATCGAGGTGGCCGAGCCGCTCACCAGCGACGACCTGCGCCGCGCCGCGAGCTACCTGAACGCGGAATTCTCCGGGCTGCCGCTCCAGCGGGCGCGGGAAGCGGTGCTGGAGCGCATGCAGGCCGAGCGGGTGCTGTACGACGCGCTGCTCGCGCGCGCCATCCGGCTCGCCTCGTCCACCTTTGCCGACCTGCCGCCCGGGGACACCGTCCACGTGGACGGCGCCGCCGCGCTGGTCGGCGACGGCCACGGCCTGACGCTCGACACGTTGCGCGCGCTGCTCGAGATGATCGAACAGAAGGAACGACTCGTCCAGCTGCTCAACGAGTACATCGACGGCCCCGGCCTCATCGTGGTGATCGGCGCCGAGCATCCCGACCCGCACCTGCGGTCGTTCAGCCTCGTCGCCTCCACCTACGACCACGGCGACGGGTTCGGCACGATCGGCGTGATCGGTCCGACCCGCATGCGCTATTCGCGCGCCATCGCGGTGGTCGACGGCGCGGCGCGGGCCATTACGCGCGTCTTGCGCGACCCCAACTAAGCGCTATGACTGATCACGTGCGACACGATCCGGCCGAGTCGGCGCCGGATTCGCCCGACCGCGCCGCTCCGCCGGCGTCCGACTCCGCCGACACCGCGGGCGACCGCGATTCATCCGACGCGCTCGCCGTGCTGCAGCGCGAACGCGACGACTACCACGACCGCTGGGTCCGGAAGGCCGCCGAGTTCGACAACTACCGCAAGCGCGTCGAACGGGAACGCCGCGAACAGGCCGACCAGGCGATCGTCGATCTGCTCCAGGAACTGCTGGCCGTCGTGGACGATTTCGAGCGCGCCCTGGCCGTCGGCGGCGAAGGGACCGACGCCTATCGCAAGGGCGTCGAGCTCATCTACACGAAGCTGCACGAGCTCCTGCGCAAGTACGGCGTCCAGCCGGTTCAGGCGCTCGGCGCCGATTTCGATCCGAACCTCCATCAGGCCGTCGTGCACGAGTCGAGCCCCGAGCACCGCGAAGGCGAGGTCATCGGGGAGCTGCGGCGCGGCTACACGATCAACGGCCGCTTGCTGAGGCCCGCGCTGGTCAAGGTGGCCAAGGCGTGAGCAAACGCGACTACTACGCCGTCCTCGGCGTCGCCCGAGGCGCCGCCGACGGCGAGATCAAGAGCGCCTACCGCAAGCTCGCGCTGCAGTACCACCCGGACCGCAATCCGGGCGACGCCGGCGCCGAGGAGCGATTCAAAGAGGCCGCCGAGGCCTACGCGGTGCTGGCCGATCCCGACAAGCGAAGCCGCTACGATCGGTTCGGCCACGCCGGCGTGGCCGGCGCCGCGGGCGGTGGACCGGGCTTCGACCCCTCGATCTTCAGCGAGTTCGACTTCGGCGACATCCTCGGCTCCATGTTCGGCTTCGGCGATCTCTTCGGGGGCCGGCGACGAGGCGGGCCGTCGCGCGGCGCCGACCTGCGCTACGACCTGGAGATCACGTTCGAAGAGGCGGCGCGCGGCACGGAGACGGCCATCCTCATTCCCCGTCAGGAAGCCTGCGAGACCTGTCGTGGGTCGGGGGCGGCCCCGGGCACCTCCCCCGTCACGTGCGCGCAGTGCCACGGCCTTGGCCAGGTGCGCTTCCAGCAGGGCTTCTTCACGATGGCGCGCACGTGTCCGCGATGCCGCGGCACGGGCAAGATGATCGCGAAGCCCTGCGCGACCTGCCATGGCGCGGGCCTGGTCTCGACGGAACGGAAGATCACGGTTCGTATTCCGGCCGGCATCGCAACGGGCCAGCAGCTCCGGCTGCAGGGAGAGGGCGAAGCGGGAACCGGCGGCGGCCCGCACGGCCACCTCTTCGTGGTGCTGCACGTCCGCGATCACGAGTTCTTCCAACGCGCCGGCAAGGACCTGCACTGCCGCATCGACGTGAACTTCACCACGCTGGCGCTCGGCGGCACCATCCGGGTGCCGACGCTCGAGGGCGAAGACACCGCCAGGGTGCCCGAGGGCACACAGTCGGGGACGACCCTTCGGCTGCGCAGGAAGGGGCTGCCCGAGGTCGGCGGCGGCGAGCCGGGCGACCTCCTGGTCACCCTGCAGGGCGTCGTGCCGAAGAAGCTCACCAAGGCACAGCGTCAGCTGCTCGAGCAGCTCGCCGGCACGCTGCCCACCGAAACCTTCGCGCCAGCCGCGCCCGACGCGGGACAGGAGGAGAAGAACCTCTTCGATCGCGTGAAGGACATGTTTGGATAGAGTGGCGAGGGGTGAGTGACGCGTGGAGAAATGGTGGCCGGCGGTGGACGCGTCGGGTGGCGACTCTGATCTGATCCTCGCCGCGGTCGACGACTGCTCCCCCTCCGCCGTCGACGATCGCCCCGGCGGCGTTCGGGTCTTCTTCGCCTCCTCCGTGCAACGCGACGCGGCGCTGCGATGTCTCGCCGGCCGGGGATTCGCGGCCTCGCCAATCGACGTCTCCGACGAAAACTGGGCCGAACGATCGCAGGCCGACCTGGCGCCCGTCACGATCGGCCGATTCACCATCTTCCCGCGTCCCGATGCCGGAACCGGGAGTCCGTTCGCGATCATCATTCCTCCCTCCACCGCCTTCGGCACGGGCCACCACGCGACAACGCGGTTGTGTCTGGATGCGCTGCAATCGCTGACCCTCGACGGCTGCCGCGTGCTCGACGTGGGAACCGGGTCCGGCGTACTCGCCATCGCGGCCGCCCGGCTGGGAGCGCTGGCCGTCGTGGCCGTCGACCATGATCCCGACGCCCTTCGGACGGCGCGCGAGACCCTCGCGTTGAACGGCGGCGACGCGCGGGTGACCTTCGAGGAAGGCGATGCCAGAGCCGTCGCGCAGGCTCGCGACGGCCGTCGTCTGGACTACGATGTGGTCACGGCGAATCTGACCGGCGCCCTCCTGGTCGCCGCGGCGCCGGCGCTGCTGGCCGCCACCCGACCGGGCGGACATCTGGTGCTGGGCGGCCTGCTGTCGCCTGAAGCCGGCCAGGTGGCCGGGGCATTCGTCCCCGCAGTGCCCCGGCGCCAGGCCGAGGAATACGGCTGGACGGCGCTCGTCCTGCGGCGGCCATGAAAAGACTGTGACAGGCTGGCCCTCGACCCGCGGCTTCCGTCAAAGTGACAGAGGACTCGTCATGTGGACGCGTGTCGCCGCTGCATCGGCCGTCGCTCTGCTCACCGCCACGCTCCTCGCACAGGCGCCGCGCCCCGGCCCACAGCAGCCGGCGCGTGACACGCCGGCCCAGCAGGCCGAGGCGCCGCCTGCCGCCACGGGACGCCTCACCGGACGGGTGCTCGCGGGCGACACGGGCCGGCCGGTCAGGCGCGCACGTGTCCAGATCCGGGCGCAGCAGCAGCCCGGCGGCCGGGCCGTGTTGACCGACGACAACGGGTTCTTCGACTTCACGGGCCTCGCCGCCGGGCGCTACACGGTTTCGGTGTCGAAGACCGGCTTCGTCGCGCTCGAATACGGGCAACGTCGCCCCCTGCAGCCGGGCACGCCCCTCCAGCTCGGCGACGGCCAGGAGCTTCGCGGCATCGAGTTCCACCTGCCGCGGGGAGGCGTGATCTCGGGACATCTGCTGGACGACACCGGCGAACCGGTGCCCGGCGCCGTCGTCCGCGTCCTCCGGTATCGTTACGTGCAGGGTGAACGCCAACTCACGCCGGCGGGCACGGCGCAAACCGACGACCGCGGCGCGTATCGCGTCTGGGGCCTCGATCCGGGCCAGTACTACGTCAACGCCGTCACGCGTCTCTTCAATCTGAACGTGGGCCGTGCCGGCGGTCCCGGCGGCGGCCGGGGCGGACGCGGCGGCGGCCTGCCAGGCGCGCTGGCCGGCGCGGCCGCGGCGCTCGGCGGGGCCAACGCGGCGGCGCTCTTCGACGCCGCCTCAGACGACGACGTGAACTACGCACCGACGTACTACCCCGGCGTCCCGTCCCCCTCGGAGGCCCAGGTGCTCACGCTCGGCGTCAGCCAGCAGCTCGAGGAGATCAACTTCAACCTCCTCCTCGTGCCGACGGCCCGGTTGACCGGCCACGTCATGAACGCCGGCGGCGAGGCCGCCACGAGCGGTCTCATCATGCTCAGCCCCGAAGGCACGGCCGGTGGCGGCGGCCGCGGGCGCGGCGGCCTCGGATCGAATTACGGGAGCCGCATCAACTGGGACGGCCGGTTCGACATCGCGAACGTGCCGCCGGGCCGCTACGTGCTCCGCGCGTCGAGCGACGACACCGGCGTCGATGCCTATGCCGCGATCCCGATGACGATTGCCGGCGTGGATGTCACCGACATGGTGGTGCTCCTTCAGCCAGGCGCGACGCTGCGCGGCACGGTGCGCTTCGAGAACGCGACCCAGGCGTCGGCCTCGAATCTCTCGCGCGTCCGGATTACCGCCGTTCCGCTCGACCCGGGGGGATTCGGCGGTCGACAGCCCGCGGCGCGCGTCGACCCGGACGGGACGTTCACGATCGAAGGCGTGCCAGCCGGCGACGTGCTCGTCCGGGACTCCGGAGGACTGCGCGACTGGACGCTGAAGTCCGTCACGGTCAACGGCCGGGACATCACCGATGCCCCACTCACGCTCAAAGGGGGCGACGATCTCTCCGGCGTGTCGATGCTGTTCACCGATCGGCTCACGGAGCTGACCGGCACCGTCACCGACCAGAGCGGCAACCCGATGACGGACTTCACCGTGCTCGCGTTCCCGACCGACGCGGCGCTCTGGCGCCCCAACGCCCGGCAGATCATGACGGCGCGACCCGACCAGAACGGCTCGTATGAAATCCGCGGGCTGCCCGCCGGCGACTACTACGTCACGCCAGTCGATCCCGCCGAGCCGGGCGAATGGTTCGAACCCACCTTCCTCGAGGCCCACCGGGGCGACGCCGCGCACGTCGCGCTCGGCGAGGGCGAAACGAGGAGCCAGGACTTCCACGTCACGCTACGCTGAGCGGTCCCAGAGGTAGCCAAGCACGCTCAATGCCGCCACGGGCGCGCGGTCGGCGCGCAGGGTGCGCGGGCCGAGCGACACGAGCCGCAGGCCGTGCGCCCGCGCGGCCTGCCATTCGAGGTCGGTCCAGCCGCCCTCGGGGCCGACGACCAGCTCGAGATTGGGAGGAATCGGCACCCGCTCGATCGCGTCGAACCGCTCCACGCCGGCGTCGGCGGACGGTTCGACGAGCATCAGGGCCATCGCCGCGCGCGGTTCGTCGAGCCAGGTCTCGAAACTGAGGGGCAGGCGCACCTCGGGCAGGGTCGCCCGGCCCGCCTGCTTCACCGACGCGAGCGCCACGCGGGTCCATCGATCGACGCGCTGCTGGCGCAGGAGCGCGCCGACCGTCGTCTCGGCACGGGTGGTGACGACGGGCTGCACCGCGGCAACGCCCAGCATCGCGGCATCCCGCACCACGTCGTCCATCTTGTCGCCCTTGAGCACGGCCTGGACCAGCGTGATCCCGACGGGCAATTCGCGCGTCGGCACGCGGCGCTCGATGAGCTGCACGCGGACGTCGCGGTGGCCGGCGCTCGCCACGCGCCCGACGAACTCGGAGCCCCGGCCGTCGAACACGGCGACGAGGTCGCCGGGGCCGAGCCGCAGCACGCGTGCCAGATGCTCGCCTTCTTCGCGCGGAAGGAGGGCGAACGCATCGCCCGGATCCAGCGTCGGCGCGAAGAAGCGATGCATCGGCTCAGGCGGATTATACGCGTGAGTTCCCGGGGCTCTTCAGTTCGCCTATACTCCGAGCGAATGTTCTTTCGCGGTCAGATCCTCGGCAAGTACAAGATCGTCTCGACGATCGGCAGCGGCGGCTTCGGGACGGTGTACCTGGCTGAAGACACCTGGATCGACAAGCAGGTCGCCCTGAAGGTTCCCCACAAACAGGGCGTGGATTTCGGCGAGCTGCTCCGCGA
Organism: uncultured Acidobacteriota bacterium; assembly: GCA_963837345.1. Lineage (GTDB taxonomy): Bacteria > Acidobacteriota > Vicinamibacteria > Vicinamibacterales > CAVVIG01 > CAWIMX01. The sequence continues at coordinate 3,395,494 of CAWIMX010000001.1, read as the reverse complement.
GCCCCGCCTGCTCGCCGCGCTCAGCCATCCCAACATCGTCTCGATCCTGACGGCCGAGAAAGCGGACGACGTCTTCTTCATCGTGATGGAATACGTGGCAGGCGAGACGCTCGAAGCGATCGTCGCGCGGGAAGGCGCGCTGGACCTCGCCCTGGCGCTGGACTACACGTGCCAGATCGCGAATGCCCTCGAGCACGCGCATCGTCAGGGGGTGCTCCACCGCGACCTGCGGCCCTCGAACGTGCTGGTGGCGGAGACGGGCCTGGTCAAGGTGGCGGACTTCGGCACGTCGCGTTTCCTCGAAATCGCGGCGCACGGCACGACCGTGATTGGCAGCCCGCCCTACATGGCGCCCGAGCAGTTCCACGGCAAGGCGGTCTTCGCGTCGGACCTGTATTCGCTCGGCGTCACGATGTACCAGATCCTGACCGGCGAGGTGCCGTACGACACGCCGTCTCCCGCCGACCTCGACCGCCTGATGCGCGGCGACCTGGTGACGCCGCCGCGCATCCGCAACCCGCGCATTCCGCGAGCCATCAACGACATCGTGATGCAGGCGCTCTCGCCAGAGATCCCCGCGCGCTATCAGCGCGCCGGCGATCTGCTCGACGACATCCTGGCGGCCCGCGGCCGCCGAACGCCGCGCGTCGTGCCGGCCGCTCCGACGACGCCGACCGCGGACGCCCCCGTCGACGACGTGCAGGACATCCACAACCGGCTGCGCGCGCGCGAGGCGCCCCAGCCGCGCTTCTGCTGGCACTGTCGCAAGCCCCTTCATGCCCGATCCGATCGCTGCCCGTTCTGCGGGGAAAAGCAGTAGCCGGAGGCCCGCGTGCCGTTCCGTGCGAGGCTGAGCAGATCGCAGCCGCTCCGTTGGACTGCAACGGAGCCGGCCGGCCGGCAAATGCACTAGAATTGGTGAGAGGTTGATCGCCATGGCTTTCGCGGGAACGGGCAAAATCTGGATGAACGGCACGCTCGTGGAGTGGAAGGACGCCACGATTCACATCGCGTCCCATGTCATTCACTACGCCAGCGGCGTCTTCGAGGGTGCGCGGTGCTACGAGACGCCGAAGGGATCGGCGTGCTTCCGGCTGGACGATCACATGCGCCGGCTGCACGACTCCGCCAAGATCTACCGCATGGCCTACCCGCTTGGTCTGGACGGCTGGCGCGACGCCGTCTTGACGACGATCCGCGCCAACGCGTTCAAGGCCTGCTACATCCGTCCGCTCGTCTACCGCGGCTACGACACGCTCGGGGTGTTTCCCGAGACCTGTCCGGTGGACGCGGCGATCATTCTCTGGGAATGGGGCGCCTACCTCGGCCACGAGGCGCTCGAGCAGGGCGTCGACGTGGGCATCAGTTCCTGGACCCGCATGGCGCCCAACACGCTGCCGGCCATGGCGAAGGGCACGGCCAACTATGCCAACAGCGCCCTGAGCAAGATGGAGGCCCACGCCGACGGCTACCACGAAGGGCTCGCCCTCGACGTCCACGGGCAGGTCAGCGAGGGCAGCGGCCAGAACGTGTTCGTCGTGCGAGACGACGTGCTCTACACGCCGCCGCTCGGTTCGTCCATCCTCGCGGGCATCACGCGCGACTCGGTCATCACGCTGGCGCGGGAGCTCGGCTTCACGGTGATCGAAGCGTCCATTCCGCGCGAGGCCCTGTACATCGCCGACGAGGTGTTCGTCGTCGGCACTGCCACCGAGGTGACGCCGGTCCGATCGGTCGACCGCATCGCGATCGGCAACGGGCGGCGCGGCCCGGTCACCGAACGGCTCCAGCGGGCGTTCTTCGACGTGATCAACGGCGAGACGCCCGACACGCACGGCTGGCTCACCTACGTGTATCCGGAGGAAGCGCATCTGCGCGCCGCCGGCGGTCGTCAGTCGTCGGTCGCCAGCCGCTAGCCCGAATGCATGTCAACGACCTGCTCAAGATCGCCGTGGAACACGGCGCCTCCGACCTGCACTTGAAAGTCGGCTGCCAGCCGATCATGCGGGTGCGCGGCAGCCTCGTCGCGGCCTCCGAGATGCCCAGGCTGACCCACGAGGACGTGGTCGAGATGAGCGCCGCGGTGATGTCGTCGTCGCAGCGGCAGAAATTCAAGGACGCGCAGGAGGTCGACCTCGCCTACAGCGTGCCCGGCCTCGGCCGCTTCCGCTGCAACGTGTTCCAGCAGCGCGGGACGATCGGGCTGGTCCTGCGCGTGATTCCCGTGCAGATTCGCACGATCGACGAGCTCGGCCTTCCCGCCGTCCTCCGCACGATCGCGGGCGAAGAGCGCGGTCTCGTGCTGGTCACCGGCACGACCGGCAGCGGCAAGAGCACGACCCTCGCCGCGATGATCGATCACATCAACCGGACGCGCAGCGCGCACGTGATGACGGTCGAGGACCCGATCGAGTTCCTTCATCGCGACCAGCTGTCGATCATCAACCAGCGCGAAGTGGCCGTCGACACCCGCTCCTTCGCCCAGGCGCTCCGGAGCGCCCTGCGCCAGGATCCCGACGTCATCCTCGTCGGCGAAATGCGCGATTTCGAGACGATCGAGACCGGCCTGCTGGCTGCCGAGACCGGCCACCTGGTGTTCTCGACGCTGCACACCCTCGACGCCACGGAAACCATCAACCGCATCATCGCGGTCTTCCCCCCGCACCAGCAGAAGCAGGTGCGGCTCCAGCTGGCGAGCGTCCTGCGGGCCGTGATCTCACAACGGCTCCTGCCCAGAGCCGACGGCGAGGGCCGCGCGCCCGCCGTGGAGGTGATGATCAGCACGGCCTTCATCCGCGACTGCATCGTGGACAAGGAAAAGACGCACATGATCCACACGGCGATCGCGGCCGGCACCTCCCAGTACGGCATGCAGACCTTCGACCAGTCGATTTTCGGGCTCTTCGAGCAGCAGCTCGTCTCCTACGAGGAGGCGCTGCGGTGGGCGTCGAACGTCGACGAATTCAAGCTCAAGGTTCAGGGCATCGCCACGACGTCCGACATCAGCCGTGATCAAATGGCCAAGACGGTGGTCGGCGGGACCGAAATCACCCGCTTTGGCGTCTAGCCGCGCGTTTCTCGACGGCCTCGCCCTGCTCGCCCGCCGCGAGCTCTCCGAACGCCAGCTTCGCCAACGCCTCGTCGCCAAGAAGCATCCGCCCGACGAGGTCGACGCCGCCATCGACCGTCTGAAGGCCGAACGCGCGCTCGACGACGAGCGCGTCGCCGCCGCCATCGCCCGGGTCGAAGCCGCACGGAAGGGGCGTGGGCGCCGTCGCGTCCGCACGGCGCTCGAACAGGCCGGCATCGACCGCGACACGGCCCGCCGCGCCACCGATGCATGCTTCGAGAACGTCGACGAGGACGCGCATCTGGCCGTCGCCCTCGACAAGCGCCTCCACGGCGGCGGGATCGACGACGAGGCGCAGTTCCGGCGGCTCTACCGTCACCTCGTCGGCCAGGGCTTCGAGAGCGCGCGCATCCTCGCGCTGCTGAAGGCCCGCCGCCGCAGATAGCTCCGCCAATCGCATACAATTTCTGGAGGAGACGCAGTCCCCGTGTCGATGACGTCGAACGAGATCCGCTCCAGTTTTCTGCGCTATTTCGAGGGCCACGGGCATCGCGTGGTACCGAGCTCGCCCCTCGTGCCGGGCGACGATCCGACGCTGCTCTTCACCAACGCCGGGATGAACCAGTTCAAGGACGTCTTCCTCGGCCGCGAAACGCGGGCCTATACACGCGCCACCTCGTCACAGAAGGTGATGCGCGTGAGCGGCAAACACAACGATCTCGACAACGTGGGCCCCTCGTACCGGCATCACACCTTCTTCGAGATGCTCGGCAACTTCTCGTTCGGCGACTACTTCAAGCAGGAGGCAATCGCCTTCGCCTGGGGCCTGCTCACCGACGTCTGGAAGATGCCGAAGGACCGCCTCGTCGTGTCGATCTTCAAGGGCGAGCACGGCATTCCGCGAGACGACGCGGCGTACGACGCGTGGCGCCTGCTGGTCCCCGCCGACCGTATTCTGGAACTCGGCGGCGACGACAATTTCTGGCAGATGGGCGACACGGGCCCGTGCGGCCGGTGCTCCGAGATCTACTACGTTCGGGGCCAGGGCGCCGACCCCGAGATCGAGATCTGGAACAACGTCTTCATGGAGTTCGAGCGAAGCGCCGACGGCCGGCTCACCTCGCTTCCGGCGCCCTCGATCGACACAGGCATGGGGCTCGAGCGCATCACGTCGGTCCTCCAGGGCAAGGCGTCGAACTACGACACGGATCTCTTCACGCCGCTTCTCGAGTGGATCGCCGACGCGGCCGGCCGGGCCTACACGGGCGCCATGACACCCGCGGACGTCTCGATGCGCGTGGTGGCCGACCACATTCGCGCGACCACGTTCCTCATCGCCGACGGCGTCATCCCGTCCAATGAATGGCGCGGCTACGTCCTCCGGAAAATCATGCGGCGGGCGATGCGCCACGGGAAGCATCTGGGCTTTCACGAGCCGTTCCTCCACCGGCTCGTCGCCGTCCTCGACCGCGAGATGGGCGACGCCTACCCGGAGCTGCGCAACAGTCGAACGACCATCGAAGCCACGATTCTCGCCGAGGAAAGGCGCTTCGACGCCGTGCTCGCCGACGGACTGCCGCGCCTCGAGGGCGAGATCGCTCAGGCGCTCGAGTCGCCTGGACGACAGCTGTCGGGGCAGGCGGCGTTCAGGCTCTACGACACGTTCGGCCTGCCCTACGACTTCATCGAGGACACCGCGGCCACACAGGACGTCTCGGTCGATCGGGAGGGCTACGAGCGCGCCATGGAGAGTCAGCGCGACCGGGCGCGCCGGCAGAGCGCCTTCGGCGGAGGGTCGAAGGGGTTGCCCTTCGAGGTCGGCCCGATCGAGAACGCCCTGAGGGGCGCGGGCGATCGCTTCGATGGCTACACGTCCACGCGCGAGTCCGGCATTCCCCTGCTGGCCCTGTTCGACGCATCGCGGCGGCCGACCGAGCGGCTGGCGTCGGGCGCGGAGGGGTATGCGGTGCTCGCGCAGACGCCGTTCTACGTCGAGTCGGGCGGCCAGGTCTCCGACACCGGGCGGCTCGTCAACGACGCCACCGGGGCGGAGGCGCACGTGGCGGGGCTGGTGCGGCTGGGTGCGGGCCTTCCCCGGGCCCACGCGGTGCGCGTGACCGCGGGCGCGTTCGCGCCACACGACGTGGTCACCGCCGAAGTCGACGCCGAACGCCGAGACGCGACGCGGCGCAACCATACGGCCACGCATCTGCTGCACGCCGCTCTGCGGCAGGTTCTCGGGGCGCACGTGAAGCAGGCGGGCTCGCTCGTCGCGCCCGATCGTCTGCGCTTTGATTTCGCCCACATCCAGCCCGTGGGCCGCGACGAGCTCGATCGCATCGAGCAGATCGTCAACGCCGAGATTCGCAGGAATGCCCCTGTGACGACGGAAATCCGATCCACCGACGAGGCCATCCGATCGGGCGCGATGGCGCTCTTCAGCGAGAAGTACGGCGATCGCGTCCGCGTCGTCAGCGTGCCGGGCTTCAGCCTCGAATTGTGCGGCGGCACGCACGTCTCGGCAACCGGCGATATCGGCTTCTTCGCCATCGTCGCCGAGAGCGGCGTCTCGGCGGGAGTCCGGCGCATCGAAGCCGTGACCGGCGAGGGCGCCGTCGAGTGGGCCGCGCACCTGCGTGAGACGCTGGCACGCATCACCGAATCGCTCCGCGTCAGCCCCGAGCAAGCTCTCGATCTGATCGAGAGGCTGCAGTCCGACGGCAAGCGGCTCGCACACGAGGTCACCGATCTCAAGACGAAGCTCGCCCTGGCGGGCGGATCGTCGGATCCGGCCGCCGCGGCCGATACCGAGGACGTGGCGGGCGTGACGCTCGCGCGCCGCAAGGTCTCTGGCCTCGACAAGGATGCGCTTCGCAGTCTGGCCGACTCCCTCAAGACGCAGATCAAGAGCGGCGTGGTCGTCCTCGCGTCTGCGAACGACGGCAAGGTGCAGATTATCGTGGCGGTCACGCCCGATCTCACCGGGCGCATCAAGGCCGGCCAGGTGGTCAAGGAAATTGCGCCCATCGTCGGCGGCGGAGGCGGCGGCCGCCCGGACTTTGCCGAAGCCGGCGGGCGCCGTCAGGAAAAGATCGACGAGATGCTCCACGCCAGCCGCGGCGTGGTCGAACGCCTCCTCGGGTAATTTCAGAATCGTCATCGGAGGGCCCGGCAGGGGCGCCCGCGCGCCCCCTACGGGACCGGTCGGTTGGCGCCGATAGGCTAGACTGTGGGGCCTGCCTCGCATGTCTAGGGCAATCTATCCCCTGGTCCTGGGGATTCTGGTCGGCGCGGCCGTGCCGGCGTCGGCCCAGATCTATTCATGGCGGGACGACAACGGGCACCTCGTGCTCTCCGACACGCCACGCGCAGGCGACGTGCAGGCCTATGCCGTGCCCGAGGCCCAGACGATCCGCGCCACGCGTGCCGTGTCGCCCGACCGCACGCGTCCGTTCGATGAGCTGATTCTCGAGAACGCCAGGAAGAACGGCGTGCGTCCCGATCTCGTGCGGGCGGTGGTGCAGGTCGAGTCGGCGTTCGACCCCAACGCCCAGTCGCCCAAGGGCGCCGCGGGACTGATGCAGCTCATGCCGGCGACGATGCGCGAGTTCGGTGTGCGGAATGCCTTCGATCCCGCTGAGAACGTACGGGCGGGCACGGCATATCTCCGGCAGCTGCTCGACCGGTACGGCGGGGACGAAGAGCTGGCGCTGGCCGCCTACAACGCCGGACCGACCGCCGTGGACCGGCACGACGGCGTTCCCCCGTACAGCGAAACCCAGAACTACGTGAAGCGCGTGGGCACCCTCGCGGGCGACGGCTCCCCCACCCCGAAAACCGTCATCTACAAGACCGTCGACGTGGTGAACGGCCGGACGGTCACCCGCTACTCGGACAGGAAGCCCGAACACGGCGAGTACGAAATCGTCGGCAGGTAGGCGCCCTACTCGCCGGCCTCGATCGAGGTGAGATCGAGCTTGTCGAACAGCGGGCCCAGCGTTTCCGTCGCGAGCGCCACCTCCAACAGGACCACCATCGCGGCGACAGCCGCGCCGGGAATGAACGCGGCCGATCCCGCCAGGCGGTTGAACGCGAACCAGACGATGCCGCCGGCGATGGCGCCCGGCAGCAGCGCCACGACGAGCGAGAGCCATGTGGCGCCGAGGGTGATGAGGCGCTGACCGATCGCGTCGAATCCCCGCGCGCGCTGCCGGCCGAGCGGCACCCATGCCGGGAACAGCAGGGCCATCGCGTTGTGGATCGTCAACTGCGCGAAGACGAGAGCCGGGGCGAGCGCCGCGGCACCGACGGCGATTGAGGCGCGCAGCGCGAGACTGGCCGTTTCGAAGACGGCCGTGGACATCGTGAAGCCGAGCGCGAGGAGCGCCCAGGCCAGCGCCGTCAGCAGCGCGCCGGGCCAGAGGAGCTCGCCCCGCACGATCTCGGCCGGCCGGATCGGCCACGTCTTCAGCCATTCCAGGCGCAGCAGATCCTGACGCAGGTCGACCCGGAGAATCTGGGGCGCCAGCAGCACGACATAGGCGGCCCCCGCCATGCCGAACAGGCCCATCGCCGCGGCGAACCCCGGGCGCCGGCTGGCCGACAGCGCGATCGCCGACAGCGCGACGGTGATGGCCACGATTCTGAGCGCCGTCCGCCGATCGACCGCGCGCATCGTCTGCGCGGCGGCCTTCCAGGCGAACACCATTTCCGGCCGCCCCGCGGCACGAAGCCGCCACAGGCCGACCCGCGATCCGGCCAGGCCGGGAGTCGAGCGCTTCCTCGCGCTGCGCTCGCTCGCGTCTGCGGCGGCGTCCTGCAGGGCCCCGTCCGCCCGCATCACCCACAGGAGCGTCAGGCCGAGCACCAGAGACGCGCCGGCAATCGCTCGGAGGAAGGCGCCGGTGCTGCCGGCAAAGAGCGGCCCCGCGAGCGCCGTGAGCGGCAGCAGCGCCACGCGCGGCACGCCCCCGGTCACGGCGTCGCCGATGCGGGTCACCTCGTCTTCGATCCCGGTGAACGGACGGGCCAGCACCGCCTGCGACAGGGCCACGCCCACGATACCGACCACGCCGACGACGAGCGCGAGCGGCAGCCAGCCGCGGCGGAGTCCTCGCGTTTTCGTGAGGGTCACGCCGGTGGTGTACAGCTTGCCGGTGACCACCATGATCCAGATGGCCACGGCGAAGCGGACACGCGCGGCGCCCGAGCCGAGCGGGATGAAGATGGCCGGCACGATGCCGGCGAGCGCGAGTCCGACCTGCGACCGCAACAGGCGATGGACGAGCAGCTCGCGTCGTGAGACGGGCGCCGGGAACAGGAAATCCGTTTCGGCCGCAGAAAAATCGAGCAGCCCGCTGTTGAAGGGCAGGAGCCACGCGCCGGCAGCCATCACGAGGATCCACAGGGCGACCAGCGCTCCGCCAGCCGGCTGGAGGGAGGCGAGAAAGTCGGGCGTGAAGGGAGTCCGGCCGCGCGCGCGGCCCATCCGGGCGAAGACCACGAAGTAGAAGTACGCGACCACCGCCACGCCGCCGAGCACGTAGCGCGGTTCGCGCAGGCGCTTCAACCAGCGGCGGACGCGGTTGGCGACGGTGCAGCGGGTGATGTAGAGACTGGCGCCAACCATCGCGTCAGTTGGGAGCCCCGGCGGACGGCTCATGGCCCGTCACACGCAGAAACACCTCTTCGAGCTTCGACCCCGACCCCGCCATCGTCGCGCGCTCGAGGAGCTCGGCGACCGGCGCGTCGGCGATCTTCCGGCCGCGATCCATGATCACGACGCGCGAGCAGATTTCCTCCACGAGGTGCAGCAAGTGCGACGAGACGAGCACGGCCGCGCCGGCTCGGGCCCGTGCCAGGATCGTCTCACGCATGCGCCGGATGCCGATCGGGTCGAGTCCGGTCAGCGGCTCGTCGAACAGCAGCGCCGCCGGATCGCGCAGCAGCCCGCAGGCAATCACGACCTTCTGCCGCATGCCACGGGAGAGCTCGGTCGGCAGCAGGCGCTCCCGTCCGGCGAGCTCGAGCTCCTCCAGGAGCTGGCGGGAACGGCGATCGAAGTCGCCGACGCCGTACAGCCGCGCGATCAGCCGCAGGTGCTCCTCGACCGACAGGTACTCGAACAGGTGCGGCTCGTCGGGCATGAACGCCAGGGCCCGCTTCGCGGCGATCGGGTCGATCAGGATGTCGTGTCCGGCGATGAGCACGGTGCCCGACGAGGGGCGGAGGATCCCCGAGACAGCCCGGAGGGTGGTGGTCTTGCCGGCGCCGTTCGGGCCGATCAGCCCGACGATCTCCCCGGCACGCACCTCGAACGAGAGGTCGTCGACAGCGGTCAGGCTGCCGTAGGTGCGCCGGAGGTGCTGGACGGAGATGGCCATGAGTATGCTAAACTTGACGTTTTTGGAGGCGACTGTTCTTCGTGGCTAAACACGCATCCGCTCTCAAAGCGCACCGCCAGAGCCTGGCGCATCGCGAGCACAATCGCCAGTTCCGGTCGCGCCTGCGCAGCGCGCTCAAGGCGGTCCGCCTCGCGATCGACGGCAACGATCTCGCGGGCGCCAAGACGGCTCTTCGCGAAACCATCTCGCTCATCGACAAGATGGCTGGCAAAGGCATCATTCATCAGAACGCGGCGAACCGCCACAAGTCGCGGCTCACGAGACGACTGGCCGTGAAGCCGGCTGCCTGATTCCGCACAGCTCCACGACCAGCCGCTCGAGCAGCATCCGCGGCTGATCGCTCGATCGATTGCTCCGCTTCAGGTCGAGATCCGTCCCGAAGACCGCTTCGACGGCCCGTCGAAGCCCGGCTGGCGCCGTCGTCGGAAACTTCGATCGCACGACCCAGGCCAGCTGGCCGAGCACCTGCTCGGGGGCCGCGCCTGCCTCGAGCGCGAGCGCCAGCTGCCGCAGCGCCGGCGCCGCAGCTCCCTGCTCCACCGCATTGGCGAGCGCCCAGTCGTCGACGAGCGCCGAGGGCCCAGCCACCTGCCGGGCATCCTCCACCGTGATCCGCTTCTGCCCCAGCGCATAGAGCAGCAGTCGATCGACTTCGCCGCGCAGCCGCCGCACGTCGGCGCCCGCCCGTCCCGCGAGGAGCCGCGCCGCCGCCGGTTCGAGCTCGACGCCGGCCGCCGCCACGCGGGTCCGCACCCAGCGCTCGGCGTCGGCCTGATCCTCGATGGCCCCGCACTCCACCAGCGTGGCGTGCTTGGCGAGCTGCCTGGACAGCCGGGCGCGACGATCGAGCGACGTCGTGACGAGCACCAGTGTCGTGGCTGCTTCGGGTCGCTCCAGATACGCTTCCAGCTCGGCCAGCGCCTGGGCCGCCGCCTCGCTCTCGCGTTTCGGTCCAGCCAGCGAATCGGCCTGATGGACGATCACGACCCGCCTGGGCGCCATCATCGGCAGCGTGCGCACAGCCGCCAGCAGCTGCCCCACGCCGGCGGCGAGTTTGTCGCCGGTCGACCACTCGGCCGCGTGCATGCGATCGACGTTGAACGCCCGAAGTCCTTCCTCGACGGCGTCGGCGACCTCGACCGCCAAGGCCGCCTTCTCCACCTCGTCTTCGCCGACCAGCACGTAGATCGGATCGAACCGGCCTCCGGCAATGGCCTTTCGCAGAGCCGCGGCGGACACGGTGGCCACCTCTAGAACGCCTCCAGGATGGCGCTCACGATCGATCGAGCAAAGTCGCCGCTGATGCGGTCGAGCGCGTTGCCTTCCTGCCCGAAGAAGTCGGCGGCGTTCAGCGTGCTTTGGCCGTTCGCCGCATCGTAGTCCTCGCGGAAGACGAGCGACGGATTCTCCCAGAGGACGGAATCGGCCCGGACATCGCGCAGTTCGATGCGCGCGGACATCGTGATGACGTAGCGGGACGCGAGGCCCGTATCGGAAATCGTCGCGGGCTGGAGCCCCACCGACGTCACCTCGCCGGTCAGCACGGCGTCGACCCCCGTCGCCTGCGGCTGAATGCGATAGCGACCGCGGCTGATGAACTCGGAGCGCACTTTCTCGGTGAGCACGGTCTCGACGTTGAACACCGTCGTCCGGTTCGTGAACGTGGGCACCCCGATGGTCTGGATATAGCCGGGCAGGAACGACCCGCGGCCGGCGAGGGCATACCCGCACCCCGTCGTCGCCATCGCGCAGGCTCCCAGCGCCACGAGCGCGACGGCGCGCGTCACGACACCACCACGCTCACGAGCGGCCCCTTCCCCACCACGACCTTCCGCAGCGTTCGGCCGTCGGTGTGTCCGCGCACGGCCGCATCGGCGAGCGCGAGATCGCGCAGCAGGTCGTCGGATGCGTCGGCCGGCGCCGTGATGCGTGCGCGCACCTTGCCGTTGATCTGAACCGGGACGACGACCTCATCGGCGCGGGCCACGTCGGCGTCGAATGTGGGCCACACGGCCGCGCGCAGGCCTTCCTCGTGCCCGAGCATCAGCCACAGTTCTTCGGCCGTGTGCGGCACGAAGGGCGCCAGCATGCGCGTGAGCGCGTCGAGCGCCTCGCGGACGACGGCGAGCGACTCCCGGCTCTCGCCGTGATCGCGCGGGGGCTCGTTCCGGCTCGGCAGCCCGAGCCCGCTCGCGTCGCTGTAGGCGTACAGCTCGTTCACCAGCTCCATCAGCGACGACACGGCGGTGTTGAGGTGCATCCGCTCTTCGATGTCTGCGGTGACGCGGCGGACGGTGTCGTGCGTCTTCCGCCGCAGGCTGCGCTGGGCCGGCGTCCAGGTCTCACCGCCCCTCGGGGCCGCGATGCCGGCGAGTGCCGGCGCCCAGTGATCCACGAGCCGCCACACGCGCACCAGGAAGCGGAAGCTGCCTTCGAGGCCGCTGTCGCTCCATTCGATTTCCTTCTCCGGCGGCGCGACGAACATGATGTAGAGCCGGAGCGCGTCGGCACCGTACTTCTGCAGCATGTCGTCGGGGTCGACCACGTTGCCCTTCGACTTCGACATGACCGCGCCGTTCTTGAGCACCATGCCCTGGGTCAGCAGGCGCGCGAATGGCTCGTCGAAGCCGACCAGGCCGACCTCGCGCAGCACGCGCGTGAAGAACCGCGAATACAAGAGGTGCAGGATCGCGTGCTCCACGCCGCCGCTGTAGAAGTCCACCGGCATCCAGTAAGCGGCGTCCTCCGGCGCGAACGGCAGGCGCGCGTTCTTGGGATCGCAGAACCGCAGGAAGTACCACGACGAGTCCACGAACGTGTCCATCGTGTCGGTCTCGCGGCGGGCCGGCCCGCCGCAGCGCGGACAGGTGGTCTGGACGAATTCCGGCACGTGGGCCAGGGGCGAATCCCCGCGTCCCGTGAACGTCGTCACCTTGGGGAGGAGAACCGGCAGTTCCTCGTAGGGCACCCCGACCACCCCATCGGTCGGGCAATACACCACGGGGATCGGCGTGCCCCAGTACCGCTGGCGCGAGATGCCCCAGTCTTTGAGGCGGTACTGCACCTCGCCCGCGCCCAGGCCGCGCGCTTCGGCGTCGGCGATGAGCCGCGGCATCACCGCCGGCGCCTCCTGACCGGAATACGGGCCGGAATTCACGAGGCGGCCGTAGTTCGACTCGGCGGCCGTCAACCCGTCCGGAGAGGGCTCGGTCGCGCCCGACTGCACGACCACGCGAATCGGCAGGTGATACTTCCGCGCGAATTCAAAGTCGCGCTGATCGTGCGCCGGCACGGCCATGATCGCCCCAGTGCCGTATTCGGCGAGCACGAAATTGGCCACCCAGACAGGCACCTCCCCGCCGCTGAACGGGTTGACGGCCTTCCGGCCCGTGTCGAAGCCTTCCTTTTCGATCGCACCGGTCAGTCGGGCCTCGCGATCGAGCGCACGGAACGCCGCCACCCGGGCGCGAAATGCCGCGGGATCGGGGCTTTCCGCGGCGAAGCGATCCACGAGTGCGTGCTCGGGGGCCAGCAGCACGAACGTGGCGCCGTAGATCGTGTCGATGCGAGTCGTGAAGATCTCGATCGCGTCCGAGGCGCCGGCAATCGGAAACCGCAGGCGGGCGCCTTCGGAGCGGCCGATCCAGTTCCGCTGCATCACGACGACCTTCTCCGGCCAGGCCTCCAGAGTATCGAGTCCGGCCAGCAGCTCGTCGGCGTACGCCGTGATCCGGAAGAACCACTGTTCGAGGTCGCGCGTCGTGACGGGATTCCCGCAGCGCCAGCAGGCGCCGTCCACGACCTGCTCGTTGGCCAGCACCGTCTGGCAGCTCTCGCACCAGTTCACCGTGGAGCGCTTCCGGTAGGCCAGGTCGCGCTCGAGCATCTTCAGGAAAATCCACTGGTTGAACGTGTAGTACTCGGGCAGGCAGGTGGCGATCTCGCGCTCCCACGCGTAGCTGATGCCCAGCCGCTGGAGCTGTCCCTTCATGTGGGCGATGTTGTCCAGTGTGGACTTCTCGGGGTGCGTGCCCGTCTTGATGGCGGCGTTCTCCGCGGGCAGCCCGAACGCGTCCCAGCCGAAAGGATGCAGCACGTTGAAGCCGCGCATGCGCTTGGTGCGCGCCATCACGTCGCCGAGCATGTAGTTGCGGACGTGGCCGACGTGCGCGTGCCCCGACGGGTAGGCGAACATCTCCAGGCAGTAGTACTTCGGCCGGTCCGGATCGGCCTCGACCTCGAACGCGCGGGTCGAGGTCCAGTGCGCCTGCCACTTGCGGTCGAGTTCCTGCGGATGGTACTCGGTCATGGACGAATGCGTTCATTCTACCTTTTCGCGTACACTTTACGCGTCCGTGGATCGCCGCTTCCGCATCATCCTCGTCGCCGCGCTCGGGATCGTCGCCCTCGGCGCCCTGGCCATGGTCGTGCTCATGCACCCGCGGCCGTCGTCCGAGAACGCGTCGGCCGCTCCGCCCGTGACGGTGAGCGCGCCTCCTCCGGCCCGTACGCCCGCCTCACCACCGGCGGCAGCATCGAGTTCCGGCGCCGGGGCGGCGGCGCCCGCCCCGCGCGCGGCGCCCCGACCGCCGCCGCCGGCCGCCGTACCCGAGGCTCCAGCGCCGAACGCGGGCGCACTGCGAATCACGACGGACGTCCCCGCCCAGGTGTTCGTCGATCGCGTCTATCTGGGAGCTGCGCCGGCGACCGCGTCGAATCTGGCACCCGGCCCCCATCAGCTCAACGTCACCGCCGAGGGCTACGACGGGATCGCGGAGACGGTCGACGTCGGCGCCGAGCCGCAGGATGTTCGGATCGCGTTCAGGGAAGTGCGCCTCGATGCCTCCATCGACGTCGTGCACAAACACCGCATCGGCTCATGCAGCGGACGCCTGAAGGCGACGCCGCGGGCGCTCACCTACGATACCGACAACGCGAACGATCGGTTCAGCGTGCCGTTGACGGCGTTGTCGAGGTTCGAGGTCGACTACCTCAAGAAGAACCTTCGGGTGGACGTGAACGGCAAGACGTACAACTTCACCGATCCTGGCGAGAACGCCGACAACCTGTTCGTGTTCCACCGCGAGGTCGAGAAGGCGCGCGAGCGGCTCGTGGCGGGCGACCCGCCGGCCGCCCGCTAGTGTCGCGTCTCGGCTGAATCACCACCAGGACAATGAACCACAGAGACTCAGAGACTCACGAGGTCGTCGCCGACGACCGGTAGCTCTCCGGTCTCCGTGTCTCCGTGTCTCTGCTTCAGCGGGTCATTCCATATCAGCTAGCGCGCGCGTCACCGCGGCCAGCGGGGACCACGCGCGCGCCTGACGTCCTCAATCGCCGCTCGCCCACGCCGCGACATCGCCCCGTCGCCCGAGTGCGCCCACGCGGGCGCGGCGGTCGGCGCGGCCAGCACCTCGACGACGGCCTCGAGCGACTCGCCGAGCGCCTTGAGATCGTACCCGCCCTCCGACACCAGCACCAGCCGGCCGCCGCAACACGCGTCCGCCAGGGCGCGCAGTTCGGCGGTCATCGCCCCGAAAGCGGCCGTCGTCACGCGCATCCCGGCGAGCGGATCGCGCTCGTGGGCGTCGAAGCCGGCCGAGATCAGCAGCACGTCCGGGGCGAAGCCTCCGACGATGGGCACCACGAGCTCGGTGACGACGAGGCGGTAGTCCTGATCGGTCGCGCCGGCTTCCATCGGCACGTTGACCGTGAACCCGGCGCCCCGGCCACGCCCGATCTCGTCGGCGCCTCCCGTTCCCGGATAGAACGGCGACTGGTGCGTGGACACGTACAGCACCGAGTCGTCGTCCTCGAACATCTGCTGGGTGCCGTTTCCGTGATGGACGTCGTAGTCGACAATGGCGACGCGACGCGCCCCGACGGCCCGGGCGTGCGCGGCCGCCACGGCGACGTTGTTGTAGAAACAGAATCCCATCGCGCGGTTCCGCTCCGCGTGATGGCCCGGCGGCCTCACGAGCGCGAAGGCCGACCGATGAGCGCCGCTCATGACCCGCTCGACGGCGTCGACGGCGGCGCCGGCGGCGAGCCGCGCGATCTCGGTCGTCTCGGGCGAGGTATAGGTGTCGGGATCGAAGGCCACGGCCTGACCCGCGGCTTCCGACACGCGCCGCAGGTACGCGGCATCATGCACGCGGGCGAGCTGTTCGGTGGTCGCTTCCCGCGGCGCCACGACCTCGCCGCCGCCGGCGCGCCATCGCGCGGCCACCTCGTCCATGACCTCTGCCCGCTCCGGGCACTCCGGATGTCCGGGCGGGGTGACGTGCTCGGCGAAGCGCGGAGAAGAGATCAGTATGAGAGACATGCGCCGGCTGATCTTACCGGATCACCGGCGCGCGCCGGGTCAGCGCACCAGCGCGAGCGCCCGCTGCTCCGCTCCGAACAGCCGTTGATCCAGGGTCGCGCGCGCGGCCTCGAGCGCCTCGTCTCCCGCGTCCGGCGCGACGTAGATCGGCGCGCCGACGACGATGGCGACGGTCGAAAACGGCTTGGGGATCTGCGTCCGGTCCCAGCTCTTCATCGACCAGTACCGGCTCGCCTCGCAGTGAAACGGCACGACCGGGTTCCCCGTGGCTTTGGCGAGCCACACCGCCCCCGGCTGCGACACGCGGGACGGGCCGCGCGGACCGTCCACGGTGAAGCCGGTGGGCCGGCCGGCGGCCATCTCGTGCGTGAGCTGCAGCAGCGCCTTGCGGCCGCCTCGAGACGTCGACCCGCGCGCCGTGCGATACCCGAACCGCTCGATGATGCCGGCGATCCACTCGCCGTCGAAGTTCTCGCTGGTGATCACCACGATGCCGCGTCGGCGGAAGTAGTACGTGGCGGGAAGAATCCGGCCGTGCCAGAACGCCATGATGGGCTGCTGGCCGCGCCCGGTGATCGCTTGAAACTGCTCGAGGCCCTCGGTTCGCCACCGGAGCGTCGCGCCCAGCGCTGCGATGATCGGGTAGCCGACCGCGGCGATGACCTTCGCCTCGGCGCGCTTGACGGGCGAAGCCCTCCACGACTCCGACACGGTCCTGATTCCCTCGTCCCCTCGTCCCTGAGACCCTCAACTCCTACGTCTTTCCATCTTTCCATTCACGTAGGTCATCAAGTCCACGAACTGCGTGTCGGCGCCCGCGCTCGCCTGCGCGCCCTTGAGCATGATCGAGCAGAAGGGACACGCGGTGACGACGGTTTCGGCGCCGGTGGCCTGCAGTTGCTTGAAGCGCACGTCGCTGATGCGCGAGCCGGGCTCCTCCTCCTTGTCAGCGAACAGCAGACCGCCGCCCGCGCCGCAGCAGTACGGGTTGTCGCGGTTTCGCTCGGGCTCGGCGATTTCGCCGCCGAAGCGCTTCACGAGGGCGCGCGGCTCGTCCACCTTCCCCGCATAGCGACCGAGGTAGCACGGGTCGTGGAAGGTCACGCGGTCACACCCGCCGTCCGTCGCGCGATCCTCGCGCGTCAGGGCCTCGACGAAGACGGCGGAGTGCACCACCTCGGCCTCATAGCCGAAGCGGCGATAGTCGTCGCCGATGGTCTTGAGGCAATGCGGACACGACGTCAGGATCGTCCTGGGGGCGGCCGCCCGGAGATCCGCGACGTTGGCCGTGGCGAGCTCCTGGAACATGTACTCGTTGCCGGTGCGCTTGGCCGGATCGCCGGTACAGCGCTCCTTCGCGAGCACGCCGAACCGCACGCCTTTCGCGCGCAGGATTTCGAACATCGCCCGAAGGGACTTCTGGAAGTCCGCCTCGTAGTTGCCGGCGCAGCCGAGCCACACGAGCACGTCGTGCTTCGATCCCTCGAAAGTCTCGAGCGCGGCGCCCTCGACGAACTTCTGGCGCTGGTCTGCGCCGAGGCCCCAGATGTTGCCGCGGCGCTCGAGATGGTTGTAGACGGCCCCGAGATACTCGGGCGCCTCGCCGTTCGACGTGAGGCCGCGCCGCGACCCGATGATGAGCGGCAGATGCTCGATGCCGACGGGACACTGGTTCTCGCACGCGCCGCACGTCGTGCACTGCCAGAGCACTTTCTCGCTGTACAGATCGCCGAGCGTTCGATCGCGCTCGCCGGCGAGCAGCGCCTCCTGCGTCTGCAGGATCAGCTGCTTCGGATTCAGCTCCTTGCCGGCCCCGTTCGCCGGGCAGTTCATCTGGCAGCGGCCGCACTCGACGCAGGTGAAGGCGTCGAAGACGATCTTGCTCCCGAGATCCCTGACGGTCTCGAGGCCGACTTCTTCCTTCTCGAAATCGAGGTTCGGCACCGTTCCGAGCACCGGCGACTTCAGGAACACGTTGAACGGCGAGAACACCAGGTGCAGATGCTTGGACGCGGGGATCAGCGCGAGAAACGCGAGGATCACCAGCAGGTGCGTCCACCCGTTCACCCGGCCGGCCGGCGACGCATCGTCCACCGCGTAGGTCAGGAGGAACGTGACCATCAGCGCGGCGATGAAGCCGGCGATGACGACCGATTCGATCGACACGTGATCGCCGAGCCCCTTCGGCCGCAGGACGACGCGCCGGAACGCGAGGTACACGATGCCGAGAAACACCGCGCTGGCGAACGGCACGAGCGCCGCACGGTACCAGTCGAACCAGGCCTGGTGCGTGAGGTCGACGATGCCGAGGCCGCGGAGGAACTCGGTCGTGGTGTAGCCGCCGAACGCCACGAAGCCCCAGAACACGAACGCGTGCGCGAGGCCCGCCGCCGGCCGCTCGCGAATCGTCCGCGCCTGCAGGAGCACGTCCCGGACGAACCGCCAGAGGCGGACGCCGACGTGATCGAAGGTGAAGGTGTTGGGGGCGTCGACCACCAGGCGCAGCCGCGTCGCGACCTGGCCGACGAATGCGCCGGCGAAGACGACAACCAGCAGCCAGAGAATCAGCGTCTCCATGGCTGCGGGGGGTCAGGCCTTCAGGGCCGTCAGCAGCGCGGGCACGATCTCGAACAGGTCGCCGACGATGCCGTAGTCGGCGACCTCGAAGATCGGCGCGTCCTGATCCTTGTTGATGGCGACGATCACCTGCGAGCCCTTCATCCCCACGAGGTGCTGAATCGCGCCCGAGATGCCGAGCGCGAGGTACAGCTTCGGCGCGACGGTCTGACCCGAGCTGCCGACCTGGCGCTCCATCGGCAGCCACCCGGCGTCGCAGATCGGCCGCGATGCCGCCAGCTCGGCATCGAGCGCCGCGGCGAGCTCCCGGGCCAGGGGCAGGTGCTCAGGCCCCTTGATGCCGCGGCCCACCGACACGATCCGCGCCGCCTGCCCGAGATCCACGGCCTGCTTGGCTTCCTGGAACGGCGCATCCGGCCTCTGGCGAATCGCGGACGCGTCGACGTTCACGGCGCTCCGACGCACCGGAGCCGCCGAGGGGCCTCGGGCCATGCGGTCCGCGCGGAACGCGCCGATCTGGCAGGTGGCGAAATGAGGGGCCGGCCCCTCGAGCGCCACATCGGCAACGAGCTTGCCCTGGAACATCGGCCGCGAGAACAGACGATCGGCTCCCGACCCCTTCACGTTGACGATATCGGTGACGAGCGCGCGATCGAGCCGCGCCGCGAGCGCCGGCGCGAAGTCGCGGGCCTGGTAGGTATGCGGGAGGATCACGAGTGAGGGCGTCTCGGCCGACACCACCTGCGCCAGCGCCGCCACGTAGCCGTCGGGCGTGTAGGACGCGAGGGCCGGATGCTCGATGGTGATGACCTCGCTCACGGCGGCTCCCGCCAGCTCGCCGGCGACGGCGCCCAGCTCCGACCCGGGCACGGCGATGGCCACCGCTTCTTCCCCCGCGGTCTGCTGGGCAGCCGCCACGGCCTCCCACGACGCGCGGTTCAGCCGGCCTCCGCGCTGCTCGGCCACGACCAGGATCATGGAATCACCCGCCGATCGTCGCGCAGCCGCTGCACCAGCGTCTTCGCGGCCTCGGCCGGCGTGCCGCCGATGAGTTCGGTCTGCTTCTGCTTCTCGGGCACGTACAGGCTCACGATGCGCTGGCGCGCAGGCACAGCCGCCGGCTGAACCGTGCGCACCTCCTTCTTCTTGGCGGCCATGATGCCCTTGAGCGTGGCGTAGCGAAGCTGGTTGATGCCGCTCTGAATCGTGAGCACCGCCGACAGCGGCATGGTCACCCACTGGAACCAGCCGCCTTCGAGCTCGCGCTTCACCCGAAGGGCCTCGCCCTCCACCCGGACTTCCATGATGATTGTCGCGTGCGGCCGGCCCAGGCGTTCAGCCAGGATCACGCCGGTCTGCGCGAAGCCCTGGTCGTCGGACTGGAGCCCCGTAAGGATCAGGTCGAAGCCCTCGTCGCGCATGGCGGCCGCGAGCGCCTCGGCCACGCCGAACGCGTCGGCGGCCGCAAGGCGGTCGCTCTCGACGTGGATGGCGCGGTCGGCGCCGCGGGCGAGCGCCTCGCGAATCACCTGGGCAACGCGCGACGGTCCGGCCGAACAGACCACCACCTCGCCGCCGTGTTTCTCTTTGAGCCGGAGCGCCTCCTCGAGCGCGTAGGCATCCGGCTCATTCATCTCGTAGCTGGCGTCCTGGTCCTCGATCCAGGTCCGCGCAGCGTTCAGGCGTGGCTGCCACTCGCGGGTGGGCACCTGTTTGATGCAGACGGCGATCTTCATTGATCCTTGTCGAGGTAGGGATCCCTACAGTCTCTTGAACAACAGCGCGGCATTCGTGCCGCCGAAGCCGAACGAATTCGACAGCGCATAGTCGATGCGCAGCGGCCGGGCGCCCTCGGGCACATAGTCGAGGTCGCACAACGCGTCCGGGTGCTCGAGATTGATCGTGGGCGGCGCCTGCTGATGATGCACCGCCAGCGCCGTGATGCCCGCCTCGAGGCCGCCGGCCGCGCCGAGCAGGTGCCCCGTCATCGACTTCGTCGACGACACGGCGAGCGCGCCGGCGTGCTCGCCGAAACAGCGCTTGATGGCCAGCGTCTCGATCTTGTCGCCGTGCGGCGTCGACGTGCCGTGGGCGTTGATGTAGCTCACGCACGAGGGGGCGACGCCGGCGCTCTCGATCGCCGCGCGCATGACGCGGAGCGCGCCGTCGCCGTCTTCCGACGGCGCCGTGATGTGATACGCGTCGGCCGACATGCCGTAGCCGACCAACTCGGCGTAGATGCGGGCCCCCCGCTCACGCGCCCGCTCGTACTCTTCCAGAATGAGCACTCCCGATCCCTCCCCGACGATGAAGCCGTCGCGGTCGCGATCGAAAGGACGACTCGCCCGCGCCGGCTCGTCGTTGCGGGTCGAGAGCGCCCGCATGGCGGCGAACCCGCCGATGCCCATCGGGGTGATGGCCGCCTCCGAGCCGCCGGCAATCATCACGTCGGCGGCGTCGCGCAGGATGATCTCGTACGCGTCGCCGATGGCATGCGCCGACGCGGAGCAGGCCGTGCAGGTGGCCGAGTTCGGCCCCTTGGCCCCGAACCGGATCGACACCTGACCGGCCGCGAGGTTGATGATGGCCGACGGGATGAAAAAGGGCGAGATCTTGCGCGGCCCGCCCTCGAGCAGCGCCTTGTGCTCACGCTCGATGGTGGTGAAGCCGCCGATGCCCGACGCGATGAAGACCCCGACGCGCGGCGCCAGGCCGGGCGTGATCACCAGCCGGGCATCGTCCATCGCGAACTGCGACGCGGCGATGGCGTACTGGATGAACACGTCCATCTTCTTGACTTCCTTCTTCTCGATGAACTGCAGCGGGTCGAAGGCTTTCACCTCGCCCGCGATGCGGCTCGAGAAGGCGGACGCGTCGAACTTCGTAATCGTGCCGACGCCGCTCCGGCCCGCCGAGAGTGCCTGCCAGTTCGCGTCGGTCCCCACGCCCAGTGACGACACCAGCCCGATGCCGGTGACGACAACCCGTCGTCTGCTCACGCGCCGGCCCTACTTCTTGCTCTTGGCGTGCGAGTCGATGTACTCGACGGCTTCCTTGACGCGGGTGATCTTCTCCGCGTCCTCGTCGGGGATCTCGATGCCGAATTCCTCCTCGAACGCCATCACCAGCTCGACGGTGTCGAGCGAGTCGGCTCCCAGGTCGTCCACGAACGACGCGTCCGGCGTCACTTCCTCCTCGTCGACCCCGAGCTGCTCCACGATGATGCTCTTGACTTTGTCGGCTACGGCCACTGCGATCCTCCTACATGTACATTCCGCCGTTGACGGCGAGTACGTGCCCAGTAATATACGATGCCTCGTCGGAGGCAAGGAAACAAACCGCCGACGCCACCTCCGCGGGCGTGCCGAGGCGGCCGAGCGGAATCTGCCCGGACCAGTCGGCCTGCGCGCGCTCGGCGATTGCGCGCGTCATCTCGGTGTCGATCATGCCCGGCGCGACCACGTTGACCGTGATGCCCCGCGACGCCACTTCTCGCGCCAGCGCCTTGGCGAAGCCCGCGAGCCCCGCCTTCGACGCCGCGTAATTGGTCTGGCCGGCGTTCCCCATCTGGCCGACGACCGATCCGACGGCGATAATCCGGCCCGCCCGCTGCTTGAGCATTGGCCGCATGGCGGCCTGGGCGAGCACGAAGGTCGCGGTGAGGTTCGTCGCCAGCACCTGGTCCCAGTCGTCGCGCTTCATGCGCATCAGGAGCTGGTCGCGCGCGATCCCGGCATTGCTCACGACGACGTCCAGCCGCCCGTGGCGGGCCACCAGCTCGGCGGGCAACCCGGCGAGGGCGGCGCTGTCGGTCACGTCGAGCGTCGCGGCTTCGGCGCGCAGGCCTTCGGCGGCCAGGCCGCTCGCGACGGCCTGCGCGTGATCGCCGCGCGCGGCGGCCACGACCACCGCGCCCTGCCGGGCCAGGCGTTCGGCGATCGCACGCCCGATGCCCCGGGAGGCGCCAGTCACGAGCGCAACTTTTCCAGTGAGATCAAGCATGCAGGCGACGCTTCCGACTCCCGGTCATGAGAGAAGCGGCTCCACCGCCGCCAGATCGTCGGGCGTGCCGAAGCTCACCACGGTGGCATCCCGGTGGATCCGGCGCACCAGGCCGCTCAGCACCGAGCCCGGACCCACCTCAACATACGTTGTGACGCCTTCCGACGCAAGACGGCGAACGACGGCCTCCCAGCGCACGGGCGCCGAGACTTGCGCGACCAGGGCGCTCGTCGCCGCCCACGCCTCGCGCTTGGGCTGGGCGTCGACGTTGGCGACAATCGGCACGCGGGGATCGGCCGTGGACATCGCGCGCAAGTCGGGCTCGAGCCGCGCCTCGGCCGCGTTCATCAGCGCACAATGAAATGGCGCGCTCACGGGCAACGGCACGACCCGTTTCGCGCCGAGACGCCTGGCTCGCTCCCCGGCGCGCGCCACGGCGCCGGCGGCGCCGGCGATCACCACCTGCCCCGGTCCGTTCAGGTTGGCCGGGCCGACGACCTCGCCTTCCGACGCTTCCTCGCAGGCGCGCGCGACCGAGGCTTCGTCGAGCCCGAGAATCGCGGCCATGGCCCCGGTGCCGATCGGCACCGCTTCCTGCATGTAGCGCCCTCGGCGACGCACGATGCGGACGGCGTCGGCGAACGAGAACGTGCCGGCGGCGACGTTCGCCGAGTACTCGCCCAGGCTGTGCCCCGCCACGAAGGCGGGCGTCAGGCCGCGCGACGCGAGCAGGCGCCACGCGGCAATGCTCGTGGCGAGAATGGCGGGCTGCTGGTTCTCGGTGAGAGTCAGCTGCGCCTCGGGACCCTCGAAGCACAGCCGGCTGATCGGTTCGCCCAGCGCCGCGTCAGCCTCGTCGAAGGCGGCGCGGCACACGGGAAACGCGTCGGCCAGCGCGCGTCCCATCCCGACGTACTGCGATCCCTGGCCCGGGAAGACACAGGCGATCACGAATCGACGCCTGCCTGGTGCGCCGTGCCGGCGGCGGCGATCTCGGCTTCGACGCGCGGAACGAAGCGGGCCCGCGCGAAGCGGTACGCCATCGCCACCGCGTTGCGGACGGCCTTGGCGCTCGATCGGCCATGGCCGACGATCACGACGCCCGCGACGCCGACGAGCGGCGCACCGCCGTACTCCGAGTAGTCGATCCGCCTCCGGAAGCGGCGCAGCGCGCGGCGCGTGATGAGCGAGCCCACGCGCGCCGTCACCGTGCTCGTGAGCTCCTCGCCGAGCAGCCCCTCCATGACGTCGACCAGCCCCTCGCTGACCTTCAACGCCACGTTGCCCGTGAAGCCGTCGCACACGATCACGTCCGCGCGGCCGCTGTAGACGTCGCGGGCCTCCACGTTGCCGACGAACGCGAGCGGCGCCGCCAGGAGCAGCTGATGCGCCTCGCGCGTGAGCTCGTTGCCCTTGGTGGCTTCCTCGCCGATCGACAGCAATCCGACGCGCGGACGCTCGAGGCCGAACGCCAGCCGCGCGAACACGCTGCCCATGACGGCGAACTGCAGGAGATGCGCGGGCCGGCATTCCACGCTGGCGCCGACGTCGAGCAACACCGCGGGCGCGCCCGTCCGGGTCGGAATCGTGGCGGCGAGCGCGGGTCGCCCGACGCCCGGCAGCAGGCCGAACGCCGCGTGGGCAGCCATGACCGTCGCCCCGGTATGGCCGGCGCTGAAGAGAGCCCCGGCTTCCCCCCGCGCTACGAGCTCGGCGGCGACTCGAATGGAGGCATTCGGCTTCCGTCTGAGCGCGGCCGCAGGCGGTTCGGCCATGTCGACCACCTCTGCGGCCTCGACGATGCGCACACGGGTGCGATCGGCGTCGGGATGGCGTTCGAGCTCCTGTTCGAGGCGCGCGCGCGGGCCCACCAGATGCACGCCGAGATCGAAGTGACGTGCGGCCGCGAGGGCGCCGTCCACGACCGGCCGCGGGGCCAGATCGCCGCCCATCGCGTCCACGGCGATGTGAATGATCGGCAAGGTTCTCGGAGTTCTCGGGGTTCTCGGGTTCTCGGGGCCTCCCGAACCCTATTCTTCTTTGACCGCCCGTGCCTGGCGGCCGCGGTAGTAGCCGCAGTTGGGGCACACACGGTGCGGCGGTTTCGCTTCATGGCACTGCGGGCATTCGCTCAGGCCCACCGCGGTCAGGGCGTCGTGCGTGCGGCGCTTGGCCGTTCGGGTTTTCGAGTGTCGGCGTTTCGGATTCGGCATGATCGTGGCGTCCTCAGTGTGGCTTCGATGGATCGCCCCGCAGCGCCTTCAGCGCCGCGAAGCGCGGATCGTCCCATTCCCGCGTGCAGTCGCACGTGTTCGTGTTCCGGTTGGTGCCGCACTCGGGACACAGGCCCTCACACGCCTCGCGGCACAACGGCTTCATCGGCATCGCCAGGTAGAATTGCTCGCGCATCAACTGGCCGAGATCGATGCGGTCGTCCTCGTAAAACGCCGTCGAGAGGTCGTCAGCCTCGATCTCGCGTTCGCCTTCGCCCGTATTGCTCGACCGCGGCTGGTACCGCAGATCGAAGGTGGTGTCGACCGCCCAGTCGAAGGGTTCGAGGCAGCGGCTGCACGGCAGCTCGATCGTCCCGCGGAGCGTCCCGACGAGGTGGAACTCTTCTTTATCCTTGTAGATATCGAAGGCGAGCGAGACCGGGCCGACGACCCGGAGGGGATCGACGCCGTCGCGTCCACCTTCGAACGCCGCCGGCTGATAGACCTGCTCGATGCGTTCGTGCGCGTCCCTGATCTCGTTCAGATTCAGAAACATGAACCCTTAAGTGTAGCGCAGAATCGGCCTCTACTGAACCCGGCCCGATCCGGCGGCGTCTAGCGAGGTGACACGAGCCGCGCGACGGGCGACATGATCCGATGGCTGAAATCGCACACGAGCTGGCGGGCGCGCTGTTGAGCGCAGACGAGGCGCTCGAGCGGGAATTCGAGGCCCGCCTCGCCGAGTCGTCCACCCTGGCGTTCCGCGTCGCCTACGGCGTGCTCCGGCACCGGCAGGATGCGGAAGACGTGGCGCAGGAGGCCTTCGTCAAGGCTCATTCCCGCTTCTCGCAGCTTCGCGATCGCGGGAGGTTCCGGGCCTGGCTGGTCCGGATGACCTGGCGCCTTGCGCTCGACCGGCAACGGGCCGACCGCCGGCGGGCCGCCCGGGAACTGACGCACCGTGCGCCGGTCGTCGCGGCGCCGACAGCCGCCGAAACCCTCACCGCACGGGAACGCGCCGACGCGCTGTGGACGGCGATCGACGCCCTGTCCGAGAAGTTGCGGGTTGTCATCGTTCTGTCCGCCATCGAAGGCCACGACGTCGCCCAGGTCGCGCGATTGCTCGACCTGCCGGAAGGCACGGTGAAGTCGCGGCTGTTCCTGGCGCGCCAGCAGCTGAAGGAGCGCCTGCAATGAACGACGTCGAGCTGGATCGCCGACTCGCCGAGGCCCTCGAGATCGCGCCGCGGGCCGAATTCACGGCGCGCGTCCGGCAGCGCATCTCCGGGGCCCGCGACCGGCCAGGGCGGTCCGCAACCTGGCCGGCGATGGGCGCTCTTGGCGTCCTGGCGGCTGTCGCCGCCCTGGTCGTCGTCGCTCTCCTGCCCGACGCGTCGAGGCAGGCGAGCGATGGACCGCCGCTGGCCGCGCGGACGATCGGGCTGCCGGCCACCGCCCTGATCGCGGCGCCCAGGCCGGCGGGTCGGGTCGGCACGACGGCCCCCGAAGCGGCTGGCGCGACGCGGCGCGGGCCCGAGGTGATCGTCTCGCCGGAGGAAGCCGCCGGCGTACGGCTGCTCGTGTCTGCCGCCCGCGACGGCCACGTCGCGGCGGCGATGTTGGCTCCGGGCTCGCCGTCGCTCGATGAGGAGCTTCCCCCCCCTGACGACATCGTGGTCGCGCCGCTCGGGCCCATTGACTCACTCACATTCTGACGAAGGTGAACGCCATGAACGCCATCTGGAACGCCGCCGTTGCTGCAAGCCTGACGCTGACACTCTGCGCTCCTGTCGGGGCGCAGCAGCCGCCGGTCGGTCCGCCGCCCGCGCCGCCGCAGGCCGGCCCCCCACGCGCCGAGCCGGCGCCGCGCCCGTCTTTGCCGATCGTCCCGCTGAAGGTGGACGTGGTGCTGGCGAAATACCAGAACGACAAGAAAGTGAGCAGCACGCCGTATTCGCTCTCGGTGAATACGAATACAGGCAAAGCGAGCATCAGGATGGGCGCCCAGGTGCCAGTCCCCGTCATGGCTGGCGTGCCGCCCACGGCGCCGGACGGCAGCGCGATCCCGCAGGGCTTTCAGGTACAAGAACATCGGGACGAACATCGACTGCTTTGCCCAGACCACCCCGGACTCCCACTACCGGGTCAACGTGACCATCGAGGACACGTCGGTCTACCCGAGCACGGCGGACATGCCGGGCACCGTCGGGGGCGCTCCGACCCTGCGCACGTTCAGGGCAAGCAACGAGCTGCTCCTGCGGGACGGCCAGACCATGGAGTTCATGGCGGCCACCGACAAGGTCAGCGGCGAGGTGATCAAAGCCGAAGTGACGCTGACGGTGTTGAAATAGCTACCAGATGCCGGCGTCGGGTCCGTCGGTCCAGGGCTTCGGAATGAACAACTGCTCGAACAGGCGCACGGCGTAGCGATTGGTCATGCCGGCGATGAAGTCGCGAACGGCGGCGTCGAGGCCCTCATCGTCCATCGTCTTCGGGTCGAGAAATTCGGTGGGCCGCTCGCGCACCTTCTCCCAGAGCCCCGACAGGATATCGGCCGCCTTCCTGAACTCGACGGTCGCCAGGGAGTTCTCGTAGACGGCGTCGAACAGAAACTGCCGGAGCTCCAGCACGGCGTCGAGGACGGGGCGCGTCATCCGGATCTCGCTCAGGCCTCCGGCGATCGTCTCCTCGACGACGTCGCGCACGAGGGTGCCGATCCGCATCGACGCGGTCGATCCGAGCGCGTCGATGGGCCCTCGTGGCAACGACGAGGGCTCGAGCAGCCCCGCCCGCGTCGCATCGTCGATGTCGTGGTTCACGTAGGCGATGAGATCGGCGACGCGCATGATCTGGCCTTCGAGCGTGCTCGCGCGAACCGCGTCGGCCATGCCGACCGGGGCGCCGGACTTGCCCTTCGAGTGTTTCGCGATGCCGTCGCGGACCTCCCATGTCAGATTCAACCCGCGGCCGTCGTTCTCCAGCCGATCGACGATGCGGAGGCTCTGCTCGTAGTGGTTGAAGCCGCCCGGCATCAGGCGGTCGATGACGCGCTCCCCCGCGTGGCCGAAGGGCGGGTGCCCCAGATCGTGACCGAGCGCGATCGCCTCGGTGAGCTCCTCGTGCAGCCGAAGCACCTTGGCAATCGTGCGTGCGATCTGGGACACCTCGAGCGAGTGGGTCAGGCGCGTGCGATAGTGATCGCCGGTCGGGCTGAAGAACACCTGTGTCTTGTGCTTCAGCCGACGGAACGCCTTGCAGTGGATGATGCGATCGCGGTCGCGCTGGAACGCGGGGCGGACCGGGTCGGGAGCTTCGGCGTGCAGCCGGCCCTTCGAGTCGGCGCTCTTCGCCGCCTGCGGCGCCAGCGTCTCGCGCTCGCGCGCCTCGAGCTGTTCGCGCAGAGTCATTCGACGATCTCGTGAAGGAAACTGGCACCGTGGGCCAGGGGGCCGACGCCGAACATTTCGGCGAGCGTCTGACCGAGGTCCGCAAAGGTGGAGCGAGTACCGAGATTCCGGCCGGCCGGCACGCGTGAGCCGGCGACGAGGAGCGGCACGTACTCCCGCGAGTGGTCGGTGCTGGAGGTGGTCGGATCGTTGCCGTGATCGGCCGTGACGACGAGTACATCGGTCTCGCCGAGTTCGGGGACCAGGGCGGCGAGCCGCGCATCGAATCGCTCGAGGTTCGCCGCATACCCGGGCGGATCGTTGCGATGTCCGAACTTGACGTCGAAATCCACGAGGTTCGCGAAGATCAGACCGCGATCGACCGTTCTGAGCTCCTCCTCCACCGCGTCCATGCCCTCGTCGTCGCTGGCGGTGTGGCGGGCACGCGTGATGCCCCGCCCGCTGAACAGATCCTCGATCTTGCCGATCGCGACCACCGGCCAGGCCGCCGCTTTCAATCGATCGAGCAGCGTCTCGCCCGACGGCGGCCGGGCGAAATCGCGCCGGTTGGCCGTGCGGATGAACGCACCTGGTGAGCCGACGAAGGGGCGGGCGATCACCCGGGCGACGCCGAGGCCTTCGCACACCAGCGCATAGGCCGTCTCGCAGGCCCGATACAACTCGGCCACGGGCACAACGGCCTCGTGGGCGGCGATCTGGAACACGCTGTCGGCCGAGGTGTAGACGATGAGCGAGCCGGATCGCAGGTGCGCCGGCCCGAGCTCGTCGAGGATCACGGTACCCGAGGCGGGTCGGTTGCCGAGGACGCCCCGGCCGGTGAGCCGGGAAAACTCGGAAACGACCGCGGCGGGAAAGCCGGCCGGGAACACGGGAAATGGTCGATCCAGCACGATGCCCATCAGTTCCCAGTGGCCGGTGACCGAGTCCTTCCCCGGCGACGCTTCGGCCATCCGCCCGATCGCGGCTTCTGCAGGCAGTGTGGCGGCCCCTCCGATCCCGACCAGCCGATCGAGCCCGAGGCGCCGAAGCCGGGGCAGCCGCAGCGGCACCACCGCGGCAACGTGTCCGAGCGTATTGCTCCCGGCGTCCCCGTAGCGGGCCGCGTCGGGCAGCTCGCCGATGCCGACGCTGTCGAGGACGATGACGATCGCACGCGCGAATGCCGGCGTCACCGGGCGCTGCCGCCGGGCGATGACAGGTGGGGACGCATCACCGCACGCGCTCCTTGGTCGGCCGTTCGAGCATCCGAGGGTCGAGCAGGCGGGTGACGGCGTCGAGCGTCGAGGCCAGCTCGCCGGGACCGGCGAACCAGTGTAGGTTAGGCTCTTTGCGGAACCAGATCAACTGACGGCGTGCGTAGCGCCGATTCTCCTGTGCGATGAGCGCGCGCGTCGCCGGCTCGTCGCGCGCCCCGTGCAGGTACTCGAGCACCTGACGGTAGACCAGGCCCCCGAACGGCCGCGCCGACTCGGGCACGCCGCTTCGCAGCAGGCTCTGCACTTCGTCGACGACCCCGCGCGCGAACTGCCGGTCGACACGGGCCGTCACGCGAACCGACGTGAGCTCGGCCGGCAACCGCAGCGCGACGGCCAGCATCTCCACGTCTGGCAGGGGCGGCACCGTCTCGGAGAAGTGCGCGGTGAGCGGCCGGCCGGTCAGAAAGAACACTTCGAGCGCGCGCACCAGACGTTTGACGTCGCGCGGCTGAATGCGGATCGCCGACTCGGGATCGATCCGCTTCAGCAGCCGGTGCAGGAACGTCGGGCCACGGCGCGCCGCGACCCGCTCGAGGCGCGTCCTGAGCGCCGTGTCCCGGCCGGGGCCTGGAAACAGGCCGCGCGTGAGCGCTCGATAGTAGAAGCCCGTGCCGCCGACGACGATCGGGACGTGGCCGCGCGCGAGAATCTCGCGGCTCACCGCAGACGCGTCACGCGCATACTGCGCGGCGGTATAGTCGGCGGTGAGGTCGACGACGTCGATCAGATGGTGCGGAATCCCGCGCCGCTCGGACGCGGGCACCTTGTCGGTGCCGATGTCCACGCCGCGATAGACCGCCGTCGAATCGCAGCTGACGATCTCCCCGCCGTAGCGCTCGGCCAGGGCCAGCGCCAGGGCACTCTTCCCCGTGGCCGTTGGACCGACGACGGCCAGCGCGATCGGCCTGGCCACGCTCACCCGGTGTACAGGAAGACGTACACGACGAACGCCGACAGCAGGATGACGAGGCCGAGTTGCTGCGTGCGCGTCATTCGGGGGCGCGCTCGTTGTAGTAGAACGTCACCGTAAAGAACGCCTGGTCGTCGGGGTATTCCGGCGGCAGGGGCTGCGTCGGATTCGACGAAGAGAGCGCACCCACGGCGGCCGTGTTGAAGGCCCCCACGGGACTCGGCGCCGCCACCTGGAGGTCGGTGATCGAACCGTCCTTGTGCACGTTGAACGTGATGACGGTGTGCCCCTGCGCGCTCATCACGGCGTACGGAATGAACCAGTTGCGCCGGATCTGCGCGACGAAGCGCCGCAGCCACGGACCGAATTCCACGCCCTTCGTGTCGAATTGAATCGACGCACCCGGTCGCGACGCGCCGCCGTTCGGGTTGTCGAACGACTCCTGCTCGACGTACTGCTGCAGGTTCTGCAGGGCCTTGCCGAGCGACCCGCCGACGAGCGGCGACTGGCCGCCCAGTCCGCGCGTGAACTCCGGCGGGAGACGCAGGCCCGAGGGCGACTTGACGTCCGGCGGCGCAGGATCGGGCTGCCGGTTCTCGGCGACCTGGCCGGCGGCCGGATCGGGTTCAGGGCCCTGTCCCCGCGCCGGCGGCGCGGGCGGCGGCTCCTCGACTCGTTCCGGGCTGTTGCCTCGCGCGAACGGCAGGGGATTCTTCGGCTGCTCGGCCCGCTGGGGGGCCTGCGCGACGCGGTTCTGATCGGACGCGTCGGCCCGGGGCCTGGCCTGCGGCGCCGGCGTGTCCACGCGCGGCTGAACGAACACGAAGCGCGGCTGCTCTTCCTGAAGCTTCGTGAGGTCGATCGGCGACGCCGACGCGCTCGGCGCGGGCAGATATCGCGGCGCCACGAGGACGAAGATCACGAGGCCCAGGTGCAGGATGATCGAGATCAGGATCCCCTCGCGCCAGGAGATGGCTCTGCCGACCGGCGCGATGTCCGGGCGATAATCTTCGAACTCGAAGTACATCAGAGACTTAGAAGCAGTATACCAGTCGAGAGTCGTCAGTCGTCAGGCGCAAGTCGATCGGACGTGGCCGCCATCCGTCACGCGGCGCGGGCCGTGTAGAGATAGACGATGCCGAAGGTGAGGGGGATGGCGGCGATCTCCACAAATCCGGCCTGTCGCAGGATTTTCACGAACTCGTCCGGAGACGCGAACGCGCCGACCGAGGCCGGGAGGTATCCGTAGGCGGCGTCATGACGCGAGACGAGCCGTCCAATGCGCGGGAGCACCCGGCGAAAGTACCAGAGGTAGAGCGGCCGGACGATGGGGGCGGTGGGCATCGCGAATTCGAGAATGGCGAGGCGGCCGCCGGGGACCAGAGCACGGCACATCTCGGCACAGGCCGCCTCGGGACGTTCGACGTTGCGGATGCCGAAGGCCATCGTCACGGCGTCGACGGCGCGGTCGGCGATCGGCACGCGCGTCGCGTCGCCTTCGACGAACGCGATGCGCCCGGTCTCCCGTTGAGCCGCCGTCTTGCGCTGTCCAATCCGAAGCATCGCACTCGAGAAGTCGACGCCGATGACACGAGCCGCAGGCGGACGCGCCCTCCGGGCGGCCAGCGCGAGATCGCCGGTGCCGGTGCACAGATCCAGCACACGCTCGCGGCCGGTGAGCGCCAGCGATCGAATCGCCCGCCGTCGCCACCCCCGGTCGAGGCCGGCACTCAGCACGTGATTGAGCAGGTCGTACTTCGCCGCGATCGCGTCGAACATCGCGGCGATGCGGTGCGGGGACTTGGAGAGGGGGCCGGTGGTCCTTGGCTCTTGGTCCGTGGGCCCTGGTCCATCCTTGGGCCTTGGGCCGTCCTTGGGCCCGGGTGGCGGTGTCCCGATCGGTTTGGGAATCACGGCTGGAGGGTATCCGCGAGGTGCCGAAGCATTCGCACGAATTCGGTCCGTCCAATCAGGGCGCCAGTCCGATCGCAGTGCGCGCGGGGCGCTTGCCACACTCTCAGATCCTCGAATCGATACACGCCCACGTCGGGCAGGATCGCAGGGTCAACGCCACTCCAGGAGTACCAGGGCGGACCGAAGGACGGACCAGCGACCAAGGCCTTAAGAGCCCCGCCCCCCCGTCCACGCCGGGTACAGGGCGTGCTCGACGCCCAGCGCCGCGAGGATCTTGCCGGCCATGAAGTCGGCCAGGTCGTCGAGCGATTTCGGCATCTGGTAGAACGCCGGCATCGCCGGCAGGATCATCGCGCCGGCCTCCGCACACAGCACCATGTTCCGCAGCTGCGGCAGGCTCATCGGCGTCTCGCGGGGCACGACGACGAGGCGCCGCTTTTCCTTCAACATGACGTCGGCCGCCCGCTCGACCAGGTTTCGCGACAGGCCGTTGGCGACGCCGGCCAGCGTCTTCATCGAGCACGGGACGATCGCCATGCCGCGGCACTCGTGACTGCCGCTCGCGAGCGTGGCGCCCAGGTCCCGATTGCTGCGCAGCACGAACGATCCCGCCCGGACGGCGTGTCCGTATCGCTCTTCGAGGTACGGCAGCAGGCGTTCGACCGACGCCTCCTCGCCGAGCTCGTCGCGCAGGAGGCGCCGGCCGAAATCCGACACGATCGTCTCGACGCGCAGCCCCTGCGACATCAGCGCTGCGAGCGTGCGCACGGCGTACAGGGCCCCGCTCGCTCCGGTGATCGCCAGCGCGACCGAGCCGGTTTGTTCACTGGGCATAGATGGCGACCGCGAGCGCCAGCAGGTAGAGGATGCCGACGTAACCGTTCACATCGAAGGCCCGCTTGACCTGCGAGAGGTCGTCGGCCCGGACGAGCGACTGCTCGTACACCAGAAGCACCGCGACCGTCGCCACCCCTCCGAAATAGATCCAGCCGAGCGGCACCATGATGCCGAGCGCCGCGAGGGCGGCGACCGCGACCACGTGCAGCGCGCGCGAGATCCTGAGCGAGCCGACCACGCCGAACCGCACGGGGATCGACCGGAGCCCATGCGCGCGATCGAACTCGAGATCCTGGCACGCGTACAGAACGTCGAAGCCGCCTACCCACGCGGCGATCGCGAGTCCGAGCAGCCATGGCTCCCCGCCGCCGCGGCCGCCGACCGCGAACCATCCACCGACGGGCGCCACCGCCATCGCCAGCCCCAGGAACAGCTGCGTCCACGTGGTGAACCGCTTCGCCAGCGAATACCAGAAGACGATCGCCAGAGCGACGGGCGCGAGCGCCAGGCAGAGCGTGCCGAGCTGCGCGGCGGCGAGCATGAACACGACGGAGGCGACCAGCACGAACGCCACCGCTTCGCCGCGGCGCATCGCGCCCCGCGGAAGTTCGCGGCCGGCCGTGCGCGGGTTGAGCGCGTCGAACCGAGCGTCGGCCACGCGGTTGAACCCCATCGCGGCGCTCCGGGCCGCCACCATCGCCACGACAATCCACGCGACGACCGGCCAGGTGATCGGCACGCGCCGGGCCGCGAGCAGCGCGCCGGCGAACGCGAACGGCAGCGCAAACGCCGAGTGGCTGAATCGCACGAACGACAGGTAGGTCCGCAGGCGGGTCATGCCAGCCATCTGATCTGGTCGGGCCGGACGCCCCCGACCAGACATTCTTCCACATCGTCGACGGCGCCGGCGAGAGACACGACGATCAGACGCGCCGCCTTTCCGGGCTCGATCGACCCGAACTCGGCGTCGAAGCCGAGCGCCCGAGCGCCCTCGAGCGTGCCGCTGGCGAGCAGGCGGCCGGCCGGCACGTCGGGGGCCAACGCGCGCATGGTCGCCAGCTCGGCGAATACATTCAAATCCGGCGCGCTGGCCAGGCTGTCGGTTCCCACAGCCACACGGACGCCCGACCGATAGAAGTCGGCGATCGGCGGCGCGCCGGCGCCGGTATGTCCGTTGCTTCGCGGGCAGGTCACGAGCGTGGTGCCGCGCGACGCCAGACGCCCGAGATCGTCGGGCGACATCTGGACACCGTGGACGGCCATCAGGCGATCGCCCAGCAGGCCGGCATCGTCCAGGTACTGGACCGGACTGACACCGGGCGCCACGAACGACGGATCCCACGACCCGACCTGCTCGAGGAACCTCCGCCACGGCCCCCCTGCCGTCTCGACGAATTCCACTTCCTCGACCGATTCCGACAGGTGCACGCTCCAGGGCGCGAATGGTCGGCGGTCCGCGGCCCGCCGAATCGCCTGGAACACCAGCGGCGCGACCGAATAGGGGGCGTGCGCCGCCAGGCTCGTTCTCACCTGGGGGTGAGGGGCGAGGGCGTCCAGATCGCGACAGGCACGGTCGACGAACTCCGCGGCACCCTCGGCCTTGAAGCGAATCAGCTCGTAGAAGACCACTCCGCCGATCGGACTCGTTCCAAGCAGATCGTAGGGGACCAGCGTATTGCTGATATCGCCCACGAGCGCGGTCCCGGTGTGCTGCGACTGGGAGATCGCTCGCTCGATCGCGCCGACGATTTCCGGCGATCGAGGATCGGGCCGTTGGCGGCGCTCGTCGACCACCGCGCGCACCCACGTCAGGAACGACGACGCCGGCGGCACGCGATCGTGGAGGTAGGAGAACTCGAGGTGCGTATGGGCGTTGACCAGTCCCGGCATGATGGCGGCGTCGCCCAGATCTTCGTCGCGCGTGCCATCGTTGGGCGTGCGGCGCCCGAGCGCGGCGATGCGTCCATGTTCGACGGCCACCCAGCCATCGCGGATCGGCGCGCCGGCGATGGGCAGCACCCACGCGGCGTGATAGCGGACTATGAGGGTCCTCGCTCGGCCTTGCCGTGGCGGCTGCGAGCCGGATAGAGGCGCAGCTCTTCGGGAACATGGGTGTCGCCCGCCGCCCGTGCCGTGGCCAGTTCGCGCATGCGCGGCACGTCGCGCTCGCGGAAGATCGGATCGCCCAGAACGTCATAGTGCATGTTGCGGCGTTTGGGCACGAAGCCCGCATCCTCGACGTTGCGGACGATTTCGACCTCGTCCATACAATAGGCCGCCCCCGCCGCGCGCACGACGTTCTCCTCGATCATCACGCTGCCCATGTCGTTCGCGCCATAGGCGAGACTGAGCTGCCCGACCTTCCCGCCCTGCGTGACCCACGACGCCTGCAGGTTGTCGAAGTTGTCGAGCACGATCCGCGCGATGGCGAGCGTCCGGAGGTAGTCCACCCCCGTCGCCTCCGTTCCCTGCAGCTCGGTGTGCGCCGGCTGATAGCTCCACGTGATGAACGCCGTGAACCCGCCGGTCTCGTCCTGCAGCTCGCGCAGCCGCAGGAGGTGCTCGATGCGCTCCTCCTCGGTCTCGACCGTGCCGTACATCATGGTGGCCGTCGTCCGCAGGCCCGCCCGATGGGCGTGGCGCATCACGTCGAGCCACTCGTCGGCGGTCGCCTTCCCGTCGCAATGGAGCAGACGCCGCACCCGATCGACGAGGATCTCGGCGCCGCCGCCGGGAACGCTGTCCATGCCGGCGGCCACCAGGCGGGCAATCACTTGCGGGACGCTCAGCTGCGACAGACGCGACAGATGAATCACCTCGGGCGGGGACAGCGCGTGCAGCTTGAACGCCGGGTATTTCGCCTTGATGGTCCGGAAGAGATCTTCGTACCAGGCGAGCGGTAGATCGGGGTTGTGCCCGCCCTGGAGCAGCAGCTGGACGCCGCCCACGGCGATCGTTTCGTCGATCTTCCGGAACAGCTCGTCGAATCCGAGCACGTAGCCGTCCGCCGAACCGACCGGCCGGTAGAATGCGCAGAAATTACACCGCGCCACGCAGACGTTCGTGTAGTTCACGTTCCGGTCGATGATGTACGTGACCACGCGATCGGGATGCTTCCGGCTCCGAACCTCGTGGGCCAGCCGACCGAGGAGCGCGGTCGGGGCCTCGCGATACAGCGCGAGCGCATCCGCGCGTGCAAGCCGCCCTCCCCTGCCCACCTTGTCTGCCAGCCGGTCGATCATCTGTTCCGTCGGTCTTCAGTAGAACCGCAACGCGCCGCCGGGCGCCAGATCGAGCTCGTGCGCCCAGAGGTAGAACAGCTCGAGCCCCTGCCGCTCGTCGCGTCCCAGTCGGTACCAGATATTATCGCGAAGATACCGCGCGCCACGCGCCTGCTCGACGGGCGTCTCGAAATACGCCCGCGCGACGGCCTCTGGCTGCTGCACGCCCGCATCACGCGCCCGCTGCAGCGACTGCACGTGCGGAGCCTCGAGCGCCCCTGGCCGGCCCGCCCAGAAGGCATAAACGAACGGCAGGCCCGTGGCGCGCGTCCACGCCTCGCCGAGGTCGACTTTCTCGCCGGGGCCGGTCGCCAGGAGCGCCTTGTCGCCGATCAACAGCGCCGCATCGGCACGATCCAGCATCGAGCCCAGGTCGGGGGCGTGCGGCATGAACACCGGATCGATGCCGAAGACGCGCGCGCAGAGGACACGCACCAGCGCCACCGACGTCCGCGAGCTCGTATCGAGCGCAATCGACCTGACCGCGGCCATCGGCCGCTTCGAGAACAGTGCGACGGACGCGACCGGTCCGCGCGACGCAATCGCCAGGTCGGGCACGATGCGGTAGCCGCCGGCCGCGCCCGGGCCGCGCAGGTATTCAATCGACGGCACGAGACCGACGTCGATGTGACCTTCATGGAGGAGCGTCGCGCAGCGCGACGGCACGTCGAAGCGCAGGGCGAAGGCGGGATCGCCGTCGAGACCGAAAACGAGCGGCCGGGCGTTCAGGTATTCGACCGCTCCCAGCCGAACCGCGCTCATCGGGCGATCGGCTCGAACCGTCCGTTTCGCTCGATCGGCTCCTGGCCGGCGGCCCGGATGTTGCGGCGAACTTCTTCCAGCGGCCCGCGCCGGGCGCCCTCAGCCTCGCCCTCGGCCGGCGACACGCCGTCGAGATCGTCGGCGCCCATGGTCAGCGCCACCTGCGCCAGCTTGGGACCATACAACTGCCAGTCGACCTGGATCGTCGGGACGTTGTCGACGATCAGCCGCGCCAGCGCCACCCGCTTCACATCGTCGTAGCCGGTCGTCGGCGTCGCGGCAGTGAGGCGACGTGGCAAAGGCGCAAAGGCGCGAACGACCGCCACGCCACGCTGCAACGCGGCCACGGCCTTGAACTGCCCGATCGGACTCGCGGTGGCCGGCTCGTCGATGGTGGCACGGGCCAGCCCGAGGCCGGCGATGTTGACCTCTTCGATGGAGCGCCGCGCGTCCTGCAGACGATCGAGTGGCGCTTCGCCTACGAGTTCGAGGCCGGCGGCCTTGAGCGACTCGAGCAGCGCTCGGAGCGTGACCGCCTCACGCGCCGCCACCGCCTCGAGATCCGCCAGCGAGAATCCGGACACCGGCAGTCCGCCGGCCACGGCCGCCACCGCCGCCACGCGCGCTGTCGCCTCCGCCGCGCTCGCCGGCGCGCCGACGATGCGAAGCTCTCCGGCGCCGGCCGGCCAGACAGGGGGCACATCCTGATCGGCGGGAATCTCCGCGACACGGACGAACGTGGTGCGAGTCCCATGACGCGCGCGTCGCACGTCGTCGGCGAGCATTCCGAGGGTGATGATGTCGTAGCTGGCCGCGAGGGAAGACAGTTCAGCGTCGGAGACGGGCATGCGAAGAAGAATTGTACCAGCTGTCGCTAGGACGCCGTCGGACCAAAAAGGACGCCGATGACGATCGTGGCTGCGACGACCAGCACGAACCCGAGCAGACAGACGGAGATCGCGCGGGCGGTGCTCCGATAGTCGAGCGCCTGGCGAACGGCGATCACCATGGCGGCGAGCATCCAGACCGCCGCGATCGCCTCGGCGGGATACGCGACGCCGGGCATCACGCCGAGCACGCGAATCAGCCCGGGAGTGCTCGCGAAGCCCAGCGTGCGCAGCAGCTCGCCGACGTCGGCGTGGGTGTCGGGCCCCGGCAGCACACGCGCGCCCACTTCGAACGTGATCAGCGCCCACGCCGCCCAGCTCAGCAGGGCGACGCTTCCAAAGACGATGATCCGATCCAGCGTCACGCCCTCGAGACCGCCGTTTCCGATGCCGGCCGCCAGGCTCGACAGCACGACCACGGCCATGGCCTGGCCGGTCGCCGCGCGGTCGGCCTCCACGTCCTCGTAAATCGCGACGTCGAGAGCCGCAGCGCCGAGCAGACGCTGGAAGAAGGAGTTCCGTGCCGAGGCAGTCGCCATACCGGGAACGTTAGCACGAAGCGTTCCGGGGTTCGCGTCCCTGAATCGGCGCGGATGGCCATGACCGGCGGCTTCGGCGTCGGAATTCCGGCAGTCACGCCGCGCGGCCATGAGCCGCGTCGGAGATAATTTCAGATGGAGGCCTGCCAAGCGTGCTCCTCAGCGAGCCGGCCACGACGCTCACCGACTACGCCCTGGCCGCCGCCAGCTTCGGCTTCGCCCTCTCCCTGGCTCGATCGATCACCCCGCGCAGGCGTGTCACGGCCTGGCTCTGGATCGCGGCCTTCGTGGCTGCCGGCGCGGCGGCGACGGCCGGCGGCTCGTTCCATGGACTGGCGACGACGCTCGGCCCGGGTACGCTCAGAGCGCTGTGGAATTTCACCGTCTTCTCGATGGGCGCCTGCGGCGCCTTCATCGCCGCCGGTATTCATGCGGCCCGGGTCAGCCGGCAGGACAGGACGATCCCATGGCTGGCCGCCGGAATCGCCGTGACCCTCGCGGGCGCGGGCGTCCAGCGCGGCTGGCTGCCGGCGCCGCCACGGCTCAACCACAACGCGGCCTACCATGTGATTCAGCTCATTGCGCTGTACTGTCTGTTCCGGTGCGCGCGAACCGCGCGGGATCGGTGAGGCGCCGGCTCGGTGGCCGATCCGGCGAGAGGCGCTACGGGCGGCCGAGTCGCGACCAGATCTCGGCGGCCCGCCGGCCGGCCGCTTCGGTCGTCGCGATCCTCGTCGGCCACTGCCGCGTGTAGCCCTCGGACGCCCACTTTCGCGTCGCGTCGATCCCCATCTTGCCGCCGAACGCCGGCAGCTCGGCGGCGTCGTCCAGATCGTCGACGGGACCCCGCGTCATCTGGACGTCGCGCGCCGGATCCATGTGGGTGCCGACGATCCAGGCGACCTCGCGCAGATCATGCACGTCCACGTCCTGGTCGACAACGACGATCGTCTTCGAGAACATCAGCTGGCCCAGGCCCCAGAACGCATGCATGATCTTGCGCGCATGCCCGGGGTAGCGTTTGTCGATCGACACGATCACGAGGTTGTGAAAGATGCCTTCGGCCGGAAAGTGCATGTCGACGATCTCGGGAACGGTCTTACGGATGATCGGAAGAAAGATCCGCTCGCTCGCCATGCCGAGATAGAAATCCTCCATCGGCGGAACGCCCACGATCGTGGTGAGGTAGGTCGGCCGGTTCCGGCGTGTAAGGCAGGTCAGGTGGAACACCGGGTAGTCGTCGGGGCGGGAGTAGAACCCCGTGTGGTCCCCGAAGGGCCCCTCACGCCGCCGCTCCCCCGGCTCGACGTAACCCTCGAGCACGATGTGCGAGCTCGCGGGAACCTCGAGATCCACGGTGACACACTTCACCATCTCGATCCGGCGCCGCGCCAGGAATCCGCCCAGCAGCAGTTCGTCCAGCCCCTCGGGCATCGGCGCCGTGGCCGCATAGGTCAGGACGGGCTCGGGGCCGAGCGCGGCGGCCACGTCGAGCCGGCGTCCGAGCCTTTCGGCCACGCGATGATGCTGGGCGCCGCCCTTGTGCCGCTGCCAGTGCATGCCCGTCGTCCGCCCGTCGAACACCTGCATCCGGTACGTGCCGATGTTGCGAACGCCTGTTTCCGGATCCTTCGTGAACACGAGGGGCAGCGTGATGTACGGGCCGCCGTCCCCGGGCCAGCACGTCAGGATCGGCAACGCGTCGAGCGTCCCGTCCTTCTGCACGACCTCCTGACACGGCGCGTCTTTCACGGTCTTCGGCATCAGATCGCCGAGCCGGTTCACGAGCGGCAGCATCTTGAGCGCATCGAACATGCCCTTCGGCATCGGCGGCGTCATCAGCTGGTCGATCTCGCGCCCGAGCTGATCCAGCGAGGCCACGCCGAGCGCGAGGCACATCCGCTCCATCGACCCGAAGACATTTGCCGCCACGGGGATGTCGAAGCCGGCCGGCCGGTCGAAGACGAGGGCTGGCCCGCCGCCCGTCGACTTGCAGGCGCGATCGATCACGGCCGCGATCTCGAGCGCCGGGCTCACCGGTTCGCCGACATGCGCGAGCCACTGGCGCTGGTCGAGGTCCTTCAGGAATTCATCGAGATCTGCATGCATCGTCGAGCATCGGCCGATTCAGGAACGCACGATCGCGGCGTCGTGAAGATCGCATCTACGCAGAGGTCGCCATTTTATCCGTGATTTGCTGGGCGAGGGCCAGCGCGCGACGGCCCTCGCTGCCGGGCACGCCCGGCGCGCCGCCGCGCGCGACCGCCTCGAGGAAGTCGGCCAGCTCGCGCTTGAGCGGCTCCTCGCTCACGACCGGCACTTCCCCACCCTCGATCGAGGGCATCGGCCGGGATCCTCTCACCAGCGTCCATTTCTCGATCTTCTGCGCGGCATAGTCGATCGACAGATAGGCGGCCGGCTGGAAGAAACGGATCTTCCGGGTACGATCCCGGCTGATGCGGCTGGCCGTGAGGTTGACGATGCAGCCGTTGACGAACCGCAGGCGCGCGTTCGCGATGTCCACGCGCGGCGTGAGCACGGGCACGCCGACCGCGTCGATGCCCTCGACCTCGCTCCGCACGATCGACAACACCACGTCGAGGTCGTGGATCATCAGGTCGAACACCACATCGATGTCGAGGCTGCGTTCGGGAAAGGTGCCCAGACGATGCACCTCGATGAAGCGGGGATCGGTCAGGAGCGGGCGGGCGGCAGCCACGGCCGGGTTGAAGCGCTCCGTATGACCGACGGCGAGAACCGCGCCCGCCCGCGCCGAGGCGGCAATCAGCGCGTCGGCTTCGGCGAGCGTTCGCGCCATGGGCTTCTCGACGAGCACCGACACGCCGGCGTGGAGAAGCGGCAGCGCAATGTCGGCATGGACGTCGGTCGGAACGGCGACGGTGACGGCATCGACCATTCCGGCGAGGCTGGCGGCCTCGTACAGCGCCCGCGCACCGTTCGCCTGCGCCACCTCGTCGGCGCGCGCACGATTGGTGTCCACGACCGCCACGAGCTCCGCACCCGGCAGTGTCGACAGAATGCGCGCGTGATGCCGCCCCAGATACCCGACGCCGACGACGGCGACGCGAAGACTCATCCGACCCGCGCCCGCCCCACGATGGCGATGCCGGCCGCATCGGCGGCGTGGATCACCGCGTCGCCGTCGAGCATGAGCGTCTTGCCGGCGTCGATGGAGAGCGCGTCGGCGCCCGCGGCCTTCATGGCGGCAATGGTGGGCACGCCGACGACCGGCACGTCGAAACGCATGTCCTGATTCGGTTTCGCCACCTTCACGATCCGCACGCCAGACCCGGCGAGAGCGCCGGCCCGGGCGATGACTTCATCGGTGCCTTCCATCGCTTCGACCGCCACGACCGCCGCCGACTTCACCGCCACCGTCTGGCCGATGTCGAGGCTCGCCAGCTGGTCGGCGACTCTGCGGCCGAACTCCAGGTCGGCGGTCGCCTCGGGCGACGGTTCGGTCCGGGTCAACACGCCGTCCCGCGCGAGCAGCGGCTCGAGCAAGGAGGTCGAATCCACCAGTTCGATGCCCTTCTCGCGCAGGACGTCGGCCACCCCCGCAATCAGCGCATCGGTGTTCCGCGCCTTGAGCCGCATCAGGACGCCGAGCAGCGTGAGATCGGGCACGATGTCGGAAAACAGCTTCGTGTGCTTCACCTGGCCGGCCATCACGGCCTGGCTCACGCGCGCGTCTTTCAGCAGCCGGATGCATGTGCCGAGCTGACCGAGCGACACCCAGTGGAGCGCCGCCGCCGGCGGGCGACCGGCCGCTTCCGCGAGTTCCGGGAATGCCTCTTCCTTGATGGCGATCACCGTCACGTCGTGTCCGACGGTGCGCGCCGCCTCGAGCACCAGAAACGGAAAGCGGCCGTTGCCGGCAATGA
Source organism: uncultured Acidobacteriota bacterium (assembly GCA_963837345.1). Taxonomy (GTDB): domain Bacteria; phylum Acidobacteriota; class Vicinamibacteria; order Vicinamibacterales; family CAVVIG01; genus CAWIMX01. Next base: position 3,353,205 of record CAWIMX010000001.1, on the reverse strand, counting down.
GGCCGAGGCGCATGTCCAGGAACCCTACTCCTCGGCGAGCACTTCCTGGGCACGGCGCGTGGCGCGCCGCAGGATGACGCCGCGTTTGGAGGTCCGGATGAAATCGACGAGGTACTGCACCTCCGGGCACGCGAGCGAGCGATCCTTCTCGATCTGCGCCAGCGCGCGGCTGGCGTTCAGCTTCGACTGCAGGAGGTAGCGGAACGCGCGCTTCAGCCGACCGATGAGCTCGGGCGAGAAGCCGCGTCGATCGAGACCGACCGTGTTCAGGTCGTAGATGCGCGCGCGGTTCCCCACCGTCCGCGCGAACGGCAGCGCGTCCTTGGTGACCACCGAGTAGCCGCCGATGAACGCGTGCCGACCGACGCGGCAGAACTGGTGGACCGCCGATCCGGCACTGATGTTCGCGAAATCTTCCACCGTCACGTGCCCCCCGAGGGTGGCGAGGTTGCCGAATATCGTGTCGTGTCCCACCTGGCAGTCGTGGGCAATGTGGACGTACGCCATGAACACGTTGCGGTCGCCGATGCGCGTGACGCCCCCGCCGCCGCGCGTGCCGCGGTGCACCGTGACGAATTCGCGGAAGATGTTGCGCCGCCCGATGACGAGCGTCGTCTCCTCGCCCTGGAACTTCAGGTCCTGCGGAATCAGGCCGATCGACGCAAACGGAAAGATCTCAGTGTCGTCGCCGATCTCGGTCCAGCCGTCGACGATCGCCGACGCGCCAACGCGGCAATTGTCGCCCAGGGTGACGCGCGGGCCAATCAGGGCGTGGGGACCGATCGTGACGCCGCGGCCGATTCTGGCGCGCGGGTGCACGATTGCCGTGGGGTCGATCTCGGACTCGTCGGGGATGCAGCCCAGCAGGAGCTCGGCTTCGGCGACGGTGTGCTCGCCGACCGACGCGATCGCGCGCGCTCGAGCCAGCGCGCTGCGGCGCCGTTCGAGCCGGATCTCGAGGCGAAGGCGATCGCCCGGCACCACCTGACGCCGAAATTTCGCGTCGTCGACGCCGCGAAGGTACACACGGGCGTTCGGGGGCAGTTTGTCGCGCTCGAGGAGCAGAATGGCCGCGACCTGGGACAGCGATTCGAGCATCAGCACCGCGGGCAGAAGCGGCGCGCCCGGGAAGTGCCCCTGGAAGAACTCCTCGTTGACAGTGACGTTCTTGACCGCGACGAGCCGCCGGCCCGGCTCGTGTTCGGCGATCGCGTCGACGAGCAGAGACGGATACCGGTAGCAGAGCCGGTCGAGCAGAGCCGGAATATCGATCGGGCTGGCCACCTCGCCCTAGTGCTGCGGCGCCGCGGGCTTGACAGTCGACGAGTCGAGGGCCTTGATCACGTCCGCGCTCACGTCGAGGCCGGGATCCGCCCAGGCGACGCCCGCGTCGGCGATGCTGAAGATCATGAACAGGCCCTTCTCGCGGCCCACCTTGTCGAGAATCGGGATCAGCTTGTTGTTGAAGTCGACCTGCGCCTGCTGACTCAGCTCGTTCAACTCGTTCTGAGCGTCCTGCTGGAAGCGCTGCAGCTCGGTGTTCTGCCGGTCGATTTCCTTCTGGAGCGCCAGGGCTGCCGCCTCGCTCAGAACGCCGGCGCCCGCCTGGAGTTTCTGCTGATTGGCCTGCAGCGCCTTCTGCTTCTCCGCCACGTCGTTCTGCTTCTGCTGCACGGCTGCCTGCACCTTCGCGTTCTGGGCCTTGCCTTCGACCGACTCCTGGGCGACGCGGCTCAGATCGACGAAGGCGTACTTCGCGCCCTCGGGGAACGGCGCGGGTGGGCGCGGAGCCGGGGCTGCCTGGGCCGGCGGCTGGGCAGGAGGCGCCTGTGCGGCCGGCTGCTGGGCGACGGCGGGAGCGGCGCTCAGCAGGAGCACGAGCGACGCGGCGACGGCATACCCTCTCATCACAAAACCTCCACGACTTCCAAAGTCAGCAATTTTAGCACGGGGACCCTCGGCGGCCGTGGCCCCCGGGCGACGTGTCTAGGGGTGTACGACCTGCAGCGTGAAATCCACGGCTTCCGTAAGATGACCCGTGTCGTACACGCGGGCGCAGAAGGCGGCCGGCCCCCCGGACGCCCGGCCCACGAGCTGGGTATTCAGCCGCGCAGAGTCGTTCGAGAGGACGTTCTGGCACACGACGCCATCGGCCGACGTACCGAGCTCCAGGCCGACGATGGTCGAATCGCCAGCCAACGCGGTGATGGTCGTTGTGATGTCGCCCGCCGCCACCACGAGGAAGAAGTTCGTGCTCGCCCCGTTCGGCCCGATCGTGCCCGAATACAGGTCGGTGATCATCGCGGTCGTGGGCGTCGTGGGCGTGCTCGAGTTCGAGCTCGAGCAGCCGACGGCCGACGCGGCACACACCGACAGGGCGAGCAGGCAGGAGAGCGACCGATGCATGGCGGCTTTGAGCCTCAGAAAGTGGACCCCACGGCGAACCGGAACTGGAACGCCTTCTGTGGCTGCAGGAAGTTGTCGAGCACGCCGCCACGCTGGGGATTGTACGCAAAGATCAGGCGGAAGGGCACGTTCAGCACCGGCATCATGAACCGCACTTCCACGCCCGTCGACGTCTTGAACGCGCTGCGCCGCCCGACGACCTCGCTCGTCGGCGTCGGCGGAGCCGACGGATCGGTGAGCGTCCCGCCCAGGCTTCGCGGATCGTAGAGCGCCGGCAGAATCGGCTGCGTCACGTCCTCGTACCAGCCGAACGACTGGCCGGTATCGCGAACCTGGCCGGCGTCGTAGAACAGCAGGACGCGCACCGGGTTCGCGATGGTGAAGTACTGCTCGACGTTGAACAGCAGACTCTTGTCGCCGCCCAGCACGACGCCCGTCGCCGGGTCCTGCGGGCCGATCGACCGGATGTCGAAGCCCCGGACGGAGTACTCGCCACCCAGGAACAGCTTCTCGAAGATCGGCAGGTCGTCGCTGCCGTTGTACGGGTGGATGTACTCCCACTGGCCGCGCAAGCCGAGCGACATCCGCGCGTTCTGCTTCCAAAACTGAATGCCTTCGACCATCGGCCGGTAGTAGCTCGTGTTGCCCCCCAGCCCCGCCAGATCGAGCGACAGCGTGACGCGACGGCCGCTCGCGGGAAAGATCGGATTGTCGATCGTGTTGTGCACCAGACTCGGTACGACCTTGCTGATGATGCGCTCGCCATTCTGGCCGATCAGCAGCTGATCGGCGAGGAACGGATTCCGGGCAATCAGTTCCGGGGTGTTCAGAATGTCGCTGATCTCGGTGACCTGCACGCGCTGGTAGTTGTAGTTCATGAACATGCGCGTGAAGTCGGCCACCGGGAAGCCGAAGGTCAGCGAGCCTCCGGTCGACCGCTGCGTGTACGCCCCGACGTAGCGGATATCCTGGCGGAAGACGCTGGCGCCGGCCGTGATGTTGCGGTCGAGCAGGAACGGCTCCGTGAAGCCGAGCGTGTAGTTCTTCGCGCGCGACCCGGTCTGCATCGAGACGGTGAGGCTCTCGCCGCGGCCGAGGAAGTTCGCCGTCTGGAACGAGAGCTGGCCGAACACCCCCTCGAACTCCGACACGCCGGCCCCGAAGCTGAGCTGGTTGCGGTTCTGCTCCTCGAGCTTCACCGTCACGTCCACCTTGTTCGTGGTATCCGGCGTCTTGTCGATCGTGACGTCGGTCGGCGGCCCCTGGAGCGCCTTGAAATATCCGAGCTGATTGAGCCGGCGGATGCTGTACTTCAGGGCTTCCGTGTTGAACGGCGCGTTCTCGTACAGGCGCATCTCGCGCCGGATGACGTTGTCGTGCGTCGTCGTGTTCCCGACGAACGTGATGCGGTTCACGAAGTACTGCACGCCCTCCTGCATCCGGAGCGTCACGTCGACGACGGGCGGGCCCTGGCGCTCGGGCGTCGACGGCTCTGCGGCCAGCGCGGCCGGCGCCTGCGCCTGCGCTTCGGCCGGACTGGGTTCGTCGCGGAAGCTGAAGTCGGGATACCCGGCGAATTCGAAGTAGCCGCCGGTGCCGTACATCTCGCGCGCCTGTTCGTAGCCCTTGCGGATCTTCTCGGCGCTGTACACCTCGCCCGTCTTCATCTTGAACAGCGGTCGAAGGACATCGTCGGTGAGCACCTTGTTGCCGGCAAACGTGATGTCGCCCACGCGGTACTGCCGGCCTTCGTTGATCGGCACGCGCAGCTCGATCCACCGCGTCTTGCCGTCCGGTGAATCCTCGATCACGCGCAATTCGGGGGCGCCGACATTCGCCCGCGGATACCCGTGGTCGCCGTAATACTGCACGATCCGGTCGGCGTCCTCGTCGAACTGCTCCTCCTGGTACTTGCCGTGCCCATTCACGAACGACAGCCACCCGTGCGGTTTGTTGTTCTTCAGCTGCCCGCGCAGCTTCGAGTCGCCGATCGCCTGGTTGCCGACGAACTCGACGTGCCGGATCTTGACAACCGGCCCCTCGTCGACGTGGAACGTCAGGTGCACGAGCTTCGGGCCGCCGGGCAGTTCCTCGATCTCGTGCGACACCTGCGCGTACTCGTAGCCCTTTTCGGCCATCTGGGCGCGAATCACGCCTTCGACCTTCCGGACGAGCGCCGGGTCGATGAAGGTATCGAGGCGGATCTCCGCGCCCTGCTCCTTCAGCTTCTCGTCGATCTTAGAGGGCTCGATCTCTTTCGAACCCGTATAGTCGACGATCTTGATGCGCTGGCGCTCCTCCATGTGGTACGTGATCAGCTTGCCGACGACGCCATTGGGGAAGTGGTAGTCGTTGACCTCGATCCAGAGGTTGTCGAGGAACTTCGTGTCCCACAGACGGGTGAAGTCCTCGTGCAGGATCCGCTCGATGGACTCGTCGTAGGGGACCCACAAGGGCGGCGTCTGCGACGGCCGGCTCACGTGGTCCTTGATCTGCATCCAGTAGAGGTACGTGTTGATGTCCACCAGCGGGCTGCCGCCCTGCGCGTCGAAGCACGGGGCGATCTGGTAGACGACGGGGCCGGACCCCGCCGGAGGCATGACGGACGGGGGCGGCAGCTCGATCCCGCAGATGCTCGTCGCACCCGAATCGGGGGCCTGGGCCGCCGGAGCCTGCGCCCAGGCCGGGCCGGCGACGGCCAGCGCGGCGAGGGTGGACGCCAGACGCAGCAATTTCCGCATCAACCCTTTACTCTACCGGATTTTAGACGACGCCGCGAGGTCCGCGGTCGGGCGATTATGCGAGCTGGCGTCCTGCCTCGAGCTCGCCGAGCGGCCGGTACGACAGCGTGCCCGCGTCGAGGTAGACCTCGACGTCGCCGCCGCGCAGGCGCCCGCGAATGAGCTCCTCCGACAGCGGATCCTCGACGTACCGCTGGATCGCCCGGCGGAGCGGCCTGGCGCCGTACGAGCGGTCCTTGCAGGTGACCTCGATGATCCAGTCGATCACCTCGGGGGTCAGCACGATCCGGAGCCGCCGATCGACGAGGTTCTCGTTGAGCTGGGTCACCAGCAGCGCCATGATGCGCCGCAGGTCGTCGTCGGTCAGCGCCTCGAACACGATGATCTCGTCGATGCGGTTGATGAACTCGGGGTTGAACGTGCGCTTCACTTCGCCGAGCACCATGTCCGACACGCTCTTGTTGATTTCCGCGCTGTCGGCCGACTGGAACCCCATCGCGCTCTTCTTCTGGATGAAGCGGGCGCCGATGTTCGACGTCATGATGATGATCGTGTTCTTGAAGTTCACCCGGTTCCCCAGGCCGTCGGTGAGATGGCCGTCTTCGAACACCTGCAGCAGGATGTTGAAGATGTCGGGGTGCGCCTTCTCGATCTCGTCGAGCAGTACGACCGAATACGGATTCCGCTTCACCTTCTCGGTGAGCTGGCCGCCCTCCTCGTGGCCGACATAGCCGGGGGGCGACCCGATCAGCTTCGACACCGAATGCTTCTCCATGTACTCGGACATGTCGAAGCGGATCAGGGCGTGATCGCTGCCGAACAGGAAGTTGGCGAGCGCCCGGGCCAGCTCGGTCTTGCCGACGCCGGTGGGGCCCAGGAACACGAAACTGCCGACCGGACGATTCGGGTTCTTGAGGCCCGCGCGCGACCGGCGGATCGCCCGCGAAATGGCCGAGATCGCCTTCTCCTGGCTCACGACGCGCCGATGCAGCTCCTGCTCCATCCGCAGCAGCTTGTCGCCTTCGTCCTCGTTGATCGACGCCATCGGCACGCCGGTCCACTTCGAGACGACTTCGTCGATCTCCTGCTTGCCGACGACGACGCGCCGGGCGCTCGACTTCACGTCGAACTTCTCGCGGACGAACTGCAGGTTCTCGCGCGCGGCGATCTCCTGCTCGCGGTAGAACTGCGCCTTCTCGAAGTCCTTCTGCGAGGAGGCGCTCTCCCACTGCTCGACGGCGACGCGGATGCTCTTGTTGATCTCGCCGAATTCCTCGCTGAAGCCCGCCTCGCGCAGCTTGGCGCGGGCGCCCGCTTCGTCGACGAGATCGATCGCCTTGTCGGGCAGGAACCGATCCGTGATGTAGCGGTTCGACTGGTAGACGGCGGCCTCGAGCGCCTCGCGGGTGTACTCGACGCGGTGGAACGACTCGTAGCGATCCTTCACGCCGAGCAGAATCTCGATCGTCTCGCGCTCCCCCGGGGGATCGACCTTGATCGCCTGGAAGCGCCGCTCGAGCGACCGATCCTTCTCGATGTACTTCCGGTACTCGGCCGGGGTGGTCGCGCCGATGCAGCGGATCTCGCCCCTCGAGAGCGCAGGCTTCAGGATATTGGCGGCGTCGAGCGAGCCCTCCGCCGATCCCGCCCCCACCAGCGTGTGCAGCTCGTCGATGAACACGATGATGTTCGGGTTGTCGGTCAGCTCCTTCATGATCGCCTTGAGGCGCTCTTCGAACTGGCCCCGGTACTTGGTGCCGGCGACGATGAGGGAGATGTCGAGCGCCAGAATCCGCTTGTCGGCCAGGAAGTGCGGCACGTCGCCGTAGACGATCTTCTGCGCCAGGCCTTCGACGATGGCGGTCTTGCCGACGCCAGGCTCCCCGATGAGCACGGCGTTGTTCTTCGTCCGGCGGCAGAGCACCTGCTGGACACGCTCGAGCTCGTGTTCCCGCCCGACGAGCGGGTCGAGCTGGCTCTTCATCGCCGATTCCGTCAGATCGCGGCTGAATTCGGCCAGCAGGGGCGTTTCCTTGGCCGCCCGCGTGAGCGTGGTCTTCTCGTTGAGCAGCTGGACGATGTCCTCGCGCACCGTGTTGAGCCGCATCCCCTTTTCCATGAGGATGGAGGCCGCGACGGAGCGCTCCTCGCGCAGAATGCCCAGGAGCAGATGCTCGGTGCCGATGTAGTTGTGAAGCAGGCGGTCGGCTTCCTCGGCCGCAAACTGCAGCACGCGCTTGGTTTCGGCACTGAAGGGAATCTCGACCGAGGTCGAAACCTTTTCCCGGAACACGGTCCGGCCTTCGATGTCTTTGCGAATGTTTTCGAGCGACAGGTGCGAACGCGCAAAAATGCGGCTGGTCAGGCCCTTGCCCTCGCGGATCAACCCGAGAAGCAGGTGCTCGGTTTCAATCGAAATGCTGCCGAGCTGACTAGCCTCGTAGCGGGCGAAGAAAAGTACTCGTCGAGCCCTCTCGGTATAGCGTTCGAACATCCCGGGGTACCTACGTGAAAGCCGATGGGGTTGTGGTCACGGTCGGTCTAACCACAGTATACGGCATAGGTGTTGGTTCACCAACGCTGATCTGCGACTAAGTCGCTGCCCGCGTTAGGGTTCTCGACCCAGGCCACACGCTCGCGGACGCACGATCCCTCTACAAGAACGGTGCCGTCGCCGGACGAACGGGGCGGGAGCAGCGGCGCGGAAGCCATGACTCCGGCGGCCTTTTGGTCGCGATCCTGGCGCCGGGCCGACTTAGTCCACCGGATGAAGCCGCCCGCCTTCGAGGCGGAGCACGCGATCGCACGCCGCAGCCAGACGGGGATTGTGCGTCGCGATGATCGACGTGAGCCCGAAATCCCGGTGCATGTCGCGCAGGAGGCCGTGCAGCGACGCGGCGGTCGCCTCGTCAAGATCGCCGGTCGGTTCGTCGGCGAGCAGCACCGAGGGCTGCATCACGAGCGCGCGCGCGACGGCGACCCGCTGCTGCTCGCCGCCCGAGAGCGCCCCCGGGCGATGCGTGAGCCGCTCGCCCAGGCCGACGCGGCGCAGCAGCGCCTCGGCGCGACGGCGCGCCTCTTTCGGCGGCACGCGCGCAATGCGCATCGGCATCTCCGCGTTCTCGAGCGCGCTGAATTCCGGCAGCAGATGATGAAACTGGAAGACGAACCCCACATGACGGTTGCGGTAGGCCACCAATGCTTCGTCGCTGAGCGCCGTGATGATCGCGTCGCCGATCCGGATGGTTCCCTCATCGACCCGATCCAGGCCCCCGAGCGCATGCAGCAGCGTGCTCTTGCCGACGCCCGAGGCGCCGACGATGGCCAGCATCTCGCCCGCCTCGACGTCGAGATCGAGATCGCGGAGCACGGTGAGCGGCTGCCCGCTCACGGGATAACTCTTGACCAGCCCCCGGACGTCAGCGAACGCCATCGCGCCTTAAATGCAACCACGAAGACACGAGGACACGAAGATCTTTCTGCGGGGGCGCCTACTCGTACCTCAGCGCCTGCGCGGGGTCGAGGCGCGCGGCCTGGCGTGACGGGTAGATGGTGGCGAGGAAGCAGACCGCGACCGCCGAGAGCACCACCACGGCAAAGTCCATCGGCAGCACCCGGAAGGGCACGTGGGAGACCTGGTACACCTCGGTCGAGACTTTGATCACTTCGTACTTGTCGAGCAGGTACGAGGCCAGCCAGCCGGCGCCGGCGCCCACGGCGGTGCCTGCGATGCCGATCACGAGCCCCTGCAGCATGAAGATGGCCGTGACGCTCCGGGCGCTCGCGCCCATGGTCTTGAGAATCGCAATATCGCGGTGCTTCTCCATCACGAGCAGGATGAGCGACGCGATGATGTTCAGGGCGGCGACCATCACGATCAGGCCGATCGTGAGCGAGATCGCGATCTTCTCCAGCGTGAGCGCCGAGAAGAGCGCCTGGTTCATCTGGGCCCAGTCCTCGGTCAGGTAGTCGGGGCCCAGCTGGTCGCTGATCGTCGACGCGACCGCCGGCGCGCGGAAGATGTCGTCGACCCGCAGCTGAATCAGGTCGACTTCGGTCTTGTCGAAGAGCCGCTCGGCCAGATCGAGGGACACGAGTCCGTACGTGTTGTCGATCTCATACAAGCCGATCGAGAAGATGCCCGCCACGCGCACATGGCGGGGGAAGATGCCCGCGCCGCCGGGCGTGAGCGTTTCGTGCGCGGTGAGCACGGTCACGACGTCGCCCACGCCGACGCCGAGGCCCGCCGCCAGGTCGCGCCCGAGCACGATGCCCGGGAGCATCTGCGCGTCCGACGCGTCGGGCGCATCCGACGGCGCGAGCGCGTCGAGGCTGCCCTGCTCCATGGCCGGCAGGATCTCGGTGACCCGCGGCTCGAGCGCGGGATCCACCCCCTTGATCGTCGCGAATGCCTGCACCGATCCGGTCGACGACAACAGCGCCTTGTCGAGGATCTCCGGGGCGCCGCCAATCACATGCGGCAGCTGCTCCAGCTTCTGCACCTCGGCGTGGTAGTCGACGATGCCGCCCTGCTTCCAGACGTAGATGTGCGGCTGCGATCCCAGAATCCGATCGCGAAGCTCCTGCTGGAGACCGGTCATGAGCGCGAGGGCGATGACGAGCGCCATCACGCCGACGACGACGCCGAGCGTGGAGACGAGCGAGATCACCGAGATGAACGCCTGCTTCCGCTTGGCCAGCAGGTAACGCAGGGCGATCTGGAGCTCGAACGGCATGGTCACGGCACTCGTTCACTGGCGCCGGGGCCCCGCCCCCGGCGCGAACTGACGCCGATGCCTCGCCTCGGACCTCCATGTCCTCGGCTCGGCATGGCCGCAGGCGCTGTGATCACCCCCAGAATATCCGCCTTCGGGCCTTCGTGGTTGATGTGTCCGCAATCCGATCGCAATGGATCCTACCGTTCGCGCCGCATCAGCGGAAAGAGAATCACGTCGCGAATCGAGGGCGATCCGGTCAGCACCATCACGAGCCGGTCGATCCCGACGCCCTCACCGCCCGCCGGCGGCATGCCGTACTCGAGCGCGCGCACGTAGTCCTCGTCCATGGCGTGGGCCTCCAGGTCGCCGCTGGCGCGGCTCCGAAGCTGCGCCTCGAACCGGCGCCGCTGTTCAGCCGGGTCGTTCAGCTCGCTGAAAGCGTTGGCGACTTCGAACCCGCCGACGTAGAGCTCGAACCGCTCGACCGTTTCCGGGTCGTCGGCCCGCGCCTTGGCGAGCGGCGAGACCTCGATCGGAAAATCGTAGACGAAGGTCGGTTGAATGAGCCGCTCCTCGCACAGCGCCTCGAAGATCGCCGTGGCAATCTTGCCGGCGCTATCGGCATGCGTCGTGTCGACGTGGAGCTCGGCCGCCAGCGCCTCGGCGGCTGCCCGATCGCGGAGCTCCCGCGCCGCGACCTCGCGTCCCAGCTGCCTCGACGCGGCCTCGCGGGCCGCCTCGCGCAGCGAAACACGCGCGAATGGCGCGGCGAGCGAGATCTCGTGCCCGAGGAAGCTCACGCGCGTGTCGCCGACGGCCTCGCGCGCGACCCACGTCACCAGCTCTTCCGTGGTCGTCATCAGCGCACGGTAGTCGGTATAGGCCTCATAGAACTCCATCATCGTGAACTCGGGGTTGTGCTGGGTCGAAATGCCCTCGTTCCGGAAGTTCCGGTTGATCTCGAAGACCTTCTCCATCCCCCCGACGGTCAACCGCTTCAGATACAGCTCGGGGGCGATGCGCAGGTACAGGTCCATGTCGAGCGCGTTATGGTGGGTCACGAAGGGGCGGGCGAGCGCGCCGCCCGCGAGGGGCTGCATCATGGGCGTCTCCACCTCGAGAAAGCCCCGCGCCGTCATGAAGGCCCGAATGGCCGACACCACCCGGCTGCGCACCTCGAAGATCCGGCGCGCCTCTGGATTGACAATCAGGTCGAGATACCGTTGGCGGTACCGGATTTCGACGTCGGTCAATCCGTGCCACTTCTCGGGCAACGGCAGCAGGCACTTGGCCAGAAACTGCAGGCGCGACGCCCAGACCGTGAGCTCGTTGGTCTTGGTCCGGAACAGGCGGCCGGCAATGCCGACCCAGTCGCCGAAATCGAGGTGCTTGAAAATCCGGAAATCCAGCGCCGGCAGCGAATCCTCGCGCACGTACACCTGGATCCGCGAGCGTCCGTCGGACACGACGAGAAAATTCGCCTTCCCGAACGATCGAATGGCCAGGATGCGCCCGCTCACGGCGGTCTCGATGCGCTCGGTCTCGAGGGCGTCGCGCGACCGCTCCCCGTAGGCCTCGACGAGCTCGCTCACGCTGTGCCGCCGGTCGAAGGAATGAGGATAGACGTCGACGCCCAGCGCCGCAATGGCGGCCAGATTGAGGCGGCGCTGCTCGATGAGTTCGGCTTCTGAGGACATGTCTCTAGGTCGCGTCGAGTTTGCGGTGGATCGCGTCCAGCATGCCGTTGATGAATTTCACCGCATCTTCCGTACTGAACATCCGCGCCAGCTCGAGCGCTTCATTGATGACGACCGCCGGGGGCGTCGTGCGATCCGCGACGAGCTCGGCGACGGCCAGGCGGAGGATCAGCCGATCGATGACCGGCATCCGTTCGGGCCGCCAGCGTTCCGCGGTCTCGGCGATCAGGCGATCGACGTCCGCCAGGTGCGCCAGGGTCTCGCGCACCCGCGCGGCGCCGAACGCGCGAACCTCGTCTGGCGGCCCGTGCTCGTCGGTCCATTGGAGGTCGAAGACTGTCGCAATCGCCTCCTCCACGTCGACGCCGCCGATCTCGTGCTGGTAGAGGATTTGAAGCGCCGCTTCGCGTCCACGACGCCGGAGAGTCGCCTTCAACGCCTCAACGCCCCGGACCGCTCGACTCGAGACGGCCGAGGAGCCTGGCCATCTCGACCGCGGCGACCGCCGCCTCCGCGCCCTTGTTGGACGGGCCGTCGACGGCCCGCGCCAGCGCCTCCTCGGCAGAGTTCGTGGTCAGGACGCCGAAGGTCATGGGGACGCCCGTCGACGCCGCCGCCGCCGTGATGCCATGAGCCACGGCCGCCGCGATGAAGTCGAAATGAGGCGTCTCGCCACGGATCAGGCACCCCAGGCACACGACCGCGTCGCAGCCGCCGCGTTCGGCGGCGTGCTGCGCGGCCTGCGGGATCTCGAACGCCCCCGGCACTCGAATCACCGCGACGTCGCTCGCGGCGACGCCCGCCGCCTCGAGGGCGGCCAGCGCCCCGCGTTCCAGCTGCGCGGTCACGAAGTCGTGGTATCGCGACACGACGATCGTCACCCGCAGCCCCGCCCCCGATTGCGACCCTTCGATCAGCATCTTCTTATGGCGCCGGGGCCCCACCCCCGGCGCTTGCCGTCGCTTACGCTCCGGATCTTGTGTCCAGCGCTCGTCCGTTCAGTGCACGATGCTGGCGGGGCCCCGAACGGCGAGCCGTCGCCCACGCACCGCGTCTTGCCCCCAGCGCTCGTCCGTTCCGTGCACGATGCTGGCGGGGCCCCGAACGGCGGGCCGTCGCCCACGCACCGCGTCTTGCCCCCAGCGCTCGTCCGTTCCGTGCACGATGCTGGCGGGGCCCCGAACGCCGAGCCGTCGTTTACGCGCCGCGTCTTGCCCCCAGCGCTCGTCCGTTCCGTGCACGATGCTGGCGGGGCCCCGAACGCCGGGCCGTCGCTTACCCTGTCTCCGGTGTTCGTCTCTCTTCAGTGCGCATTCTGTCTGGGCCGACCCGCCCGAACGGTCCGTGCTACCGCCCTGCGAACTTCGGCGAACGCTTGTCGAGAAACGCCCGCGTGCCCTCTCGCCGGTCCTCGGTCGCCATCACGAGCCCGAAGAGCGACGCCTCGAGGGCGCAGGCTTCTCCGAGCGGGATCTCCAGCCCCTGGTTGACGGCCTCCAGGATGTAGCGCACCGCGATGGGCGCCTGCCCCGCGAGGCGGGCCGCCAGCGCGCGCGCTTCAGCCATCAGGTCCGCCGCCGGGACGACGCGGTTCACCAAGCCGATGCGCTCCGCCTCGGACGCCGACATCGGCGCTCCGGTGAGGAGCCATTCCATCGCGCGCGTCTTGCCGACGAGTCTCGACATCCGCTGGGTGCCCCCATACCCCGGAATCAGGCCGAGATTGACTTCGGGCTGGCCGAGCTTCGCGGAATCCGCGGCCAGCCGCAGCGTGCACGCCATGGCCAGCTCGCAACCGCCACCGAGGGCGAACCCGTTAATCGCGGCGATCACCGGCTTGCCAAGGTGGGCGATCTGGTCGAAAACCTGCTGGCCGGTCCGGGCGAGCGTCCGTCCCTCTTCGGGCGAGGCCACGGCGAGCTCGTTGATGTCGGCACCGGCCACGAACGCCTTCGTGCCCGCGCCGGTCAGGATCACCACCCGGACCTCGCGATCCGCGGCCAGCTCCGCGCACACGCCTCGAAGCTCTTCGAGCGTGGACCGGTTCAGCGCGTTCAGGACCGCCGGACGGTTCACGGTGACCACCGCGACGGCGCCTTCGCGTTCGACGAGCAGGTGCTGCAGCGCCATGGTCAGAGCGGAAATGGATACATCAACCAGCCCAGCACGACGGCGGCGAGAATGAACGCGCCGAAGATCTTGCCGCCGAGCCGCAGCTGATCGCGAGGGGCGTCGTGCGTGAGCACGGCAAAGACGAGCGAGACGAAGAACGCGAAGACCACGAGCAGCACGAAGTGACTGTGCATCACTTGCGTCCCATCGCGATGTCGAAAGCGTCGATCACGACCAGCACGTTGAGCAGGCCCGCCACCACCAGGTACGCATTGCCGTACTCGTAGGTGACGGCGCGGACGTCGCCGGCGCCGAGCCCGAGGCCGTGCGCCACGAAATAGACGATCCCGATGCCGGCGTCGGCCAGGGCCCAGAGCGCCACCATGGGATCCGAAGGCATGACGCTGAAGAGCCGGCCGTCGATAGCCAGACCGATCGCGAACATGAGCAGCAGAGCGGCCAGAAGGGTGGCGCCCTTCGACCGCCGCCCGAGCCACCAGTGTCCGGCGCCTGGCAGGGCCCAGGCGGCCACGCAGAGGAGCACGAGGCTGCCGGTGTCCGGTCGTCTGGCAACATGAGCGCGCACGGATCGCAAGTTTACCTTAGAGCCGGGATCGATCCTCAGGCCTGTGCGCCCGCCGGGTTCACGGCGCCGAAGTGCGTCTCGTATCGCCGCTCGAATTCCTTCCACGTGTAGGCGTGGCCCTGCCCACCCAGGTGCTCGAGCGCATAGGTCGCCGCGACGCTGCCGAGCTTCGCGCAGTCTTCGAACGATCGCCCGAGCGCGAGACCTTTCAGAAATCCGCCGCGATACGCGTCGCCCACTCCGGTGGGGTCGACGATGTGCACGGACGGCACCGCCGACACCTCGGCCCGGCCCGCGCGCGTGTAGATCCAGGAGCCGTGTTCGCCGCGCGTCACGACCAGCGCCTCGGCCGTCTTCACGAGATCCGGCTCGGACATGCCGGTCTTCTGCCGCAGCAGTTCGAGCTCGTAATCGTTGCAGATGACGACCTTGGCACCGACGAGGCCGTCGCGCAGCTCGTCGCCCGACATCCGCGCGCACTGCTGGCCGGGATCGAACACATAGGGGATGCCGATCGTCCGGCACTCTTCCGCGTACTGCACCATGGCGCCCGGGTCGTTGGGCGACACAATCGCCAGCGCCGCGTCCGCGATGGCGCGAAATGACAGCCCGCCGGCATCCGCCATGGCGCCCGTGTAGAACGACGCAATCTGGTTGTTCGCCTCGTCGGTGCTGCAGAAGAACGACGCGCAGAACTTCCCTTCGACCTGGCGGACCTGCGAGGTGTCGACGCCGGCGGCGTCGAGCCACGTCCGGTACTCGCCGAAGTCCTCGCCCGCGGTCGCCATCAGCACCGGCCGCTCCCCGAGCAACGCCAGCGTATAGGCGATGTTGGGCGCGCATCCCCCACGGCGCTTGTCCATCGTGTCGACGAGAAAGCTCAGGCTCACGCGGTTCATGTGCTCCGGGAGGAAATGTTCGGTGAACTTCCCGGGGAACGACATGAGGTAGTCGAACGCGATCGATCCGGTCACGACAATCTTCATGGCAGGTATCTTCCGATAATCGGAGCGAGGTCCTGTTTGAGACGGGCGGGCACGGCCTCGGGCCGCGTGATGATCGCATGCGCGAGGGCGTCCTTGCAGGCACACGGGCGCCCGCCCGTGATGCGGCCGACGGCCTCGGCGATCGCCTTCTGCGCCGTGGCCGCATTCTGCATCAGATTGGCCACGATCAAGTCGACGGTCACCGAATCGTGCGCGGGATGCCAGCAGTCGTAGTCGGTGACCAGCGCGAGCGTCGCGTAGCAGATCTCCGCCTCGCGCGCGAGCTTCGCCTCCTGCAGGTTCGTCATGCCGATCACATCCATCCCCCAGGCCTGGTACAGACGCGACTCGGCGAGCGTGGAAAACTGCGGTCCTTCCATGTTCACGTACGTGCCGCCGCGATGCACCGCGGCGCCGATGGCCTCCGCGCTGTCGGCGGCGATTGCCGCCAGATCGGGGCACACCGGGTGCGCGAACGCAATGTGCACGACCAGGCCTCCCCCGAAGAACGTGCTGACCCGGGCCTTCGTCCGATCGAAGAATTGATCCGGCACGACGATATCGAGGGGCTTGTAGGCGAGCTTCAGGCTGCCGACGGCGCTCGCCGAGAACAGCCGTTCGACGCCGAGCAGCTTGAAGCCGAAGATGTTCGCCCGGTAATTGAGCTCGGACGGCGAGAGCCGGTGCCCGATGCCGTGGCGCGACAGAAACGCCACACGCCGGCCGCGCAGCGTGCCGACGATGTACGGCCCCGACGGGTCGCCGAACGGCGTGGTCAGCACCCGTTCCTCGCGGTCGGTCAGCTCGGCCATGTCGTAGAGGCCGCTGCCTCCGATGATGCCAACCTCAATCGTCACGGTCTGATCCTTTCTATGGAGTCTGGATCGCGAAGCGGCCGTCGGCGGCGACGATGCGCCCGGCCGCCACGACCGGATCGTGCTCGAACAACACCAGCATGCGGTCGTCCACCGCCTGACGGATGAAGGCCTTCTTCGTCGTCAGCGTCTCCATCGGGTAGAGATCGAACCCCATGATCCAGGCCGGCGCCAGGTGCGCGCTGGTGGGAATCAGGTCGGCCACGTACGCCGCGTGCTGGCCCTTCGACTCGATCTGCACCATTTGGTGATGCATCGTGTGGCCGCCGGTGCGTTTCACCTTCACGCCCGGCATGATCGTCAGATCGTCCTCCACCAGCTGGAGCACGCCCGCATCGGCCAGCGGACGGTAGTTGTCCGCTCGGTAACTCGCGCGATTCCGTTCGTGGAGGTGCGTCGCATCTTCCCATTCGCCGCGTCGGACGATGTACTGCGCCCGCGGGAAGCGCGGCACCAGGCGCCCCGAGGCGTCGCGCCTGGTGAAACCGCCCGCATGGTCGAAATGCAGGTGCGTGGCGAGGACGATGTCGATGTCGTTCACGGTCAGGCCCGCGTCGGCCAGCGCATGGTCGAGATGGCGGGCGCGATCCACGGCATAGATCTCGCAGAACCTGGCGTCTTCCTTGTCGCCGAGCCCGGCGTCGACGAGCATGGTCCTCGCGCCGCGAATGACCAGCGGACGCATGGCGAGGCGGATGCGGTTGTGAGCGTCGGCAGGCGCGACCCGCTCCCACAGCACCTTGGGGACCACGCCGAACATCGAGCCGCCGTCGAGCCCGAGGAACCCGTCGTAGAGGGAAACGAGCTCCAACTCCCCCAGCTGGTACCGAGTGACCTGCAGCACGCCGGCCCCCGGGCCACCGTCGTCGGCTGACGGCTGGCGCCTGGTGGCCGGCGACTCCTTGAGCTCCACGAGCACACCGTGGGCGCTCGAGGGATGCACGAAGGCGACGAGCGCGCCTTCGGCGCCCGGTCGGGGCTCCTCGTCGATCAACCGCAGGCCGCGCGCCCTCACGGCCGCGATCGCCGCGCGAACGTCGGCCACCCGCAGCGTGATGTGATGGAGCCCGGGTCCGTGCTTCTCGACATACCGGGCGATCGGAGAGTCGGCCGTCGTCGCCTCCAGCAGCTCGAGGCTCGACGGCCCGACCGGCACGAAGTGCGCGCGCACGCGCTGCGAGGCCACCTCCTCGGGCGGTTCCACCTCCAGACCCAGCGCGTCGCGAAAGAACGCGAGCGACGCGCCGAGATCCTTGACGGCGATCCCGATGTGATCGAGCACCGCCTTCACGTCGTGGCCCGCCGCAGGAGGTCGTCGGCCGCCGAATAGGGATCCACCTCCCGCGCCGCGATGCGGTCGGCAATCGCCTGCAGCTCGCCGGGGGCCAGGACGTCCCGCTCGAGCCGATCCAGGAGGCGCCGCGACACGAGATCGCGCAGGCGGTGCTCGGCGCGGACGGCCGCTCGGCCGCGGTCGTGGCTCGCCGCCCATTCACGGAAACGGGCAATCGCGTCGAGAAGATCGGGAATCCCGGCGCCGGTCGTCGCGACGGTCTTCACGATTGGCGGCCGCCACTCGTCGGGACCGAAGCCGTGCAGCGACAGCGTGCTTTCGAGCGCGGATGCCAGCCGATCCGCGCCGTCCCGATCGGCCTTGTTCACGGCGAACACGTCCGCGATCTCCATGATGCCGGCCTTGAGCGCCTGCACCTCGTCGCCGGCTCCCGGCACGAGCGCCACCACCGAGACATCCGCCGTGCGGACGACGTCGACCTCGGCCTGGCCGACGCCGACGGTTTCGATGATCACGACGCCGGCGCCGGCGGCATCGAGCACCAGCGCGGCGTCGGCCGTCGTCCGGGCGAGCCCGCCCAGGTGCCCGCGCGTGGCCATGCTGCGGATGAAGACGCCCTCGTCCTGGGCATGGGCCTGCATGCGCAGCCGATCGCCGAGCACCGCCCCGCCCGAGTAGGGGCTGGTGGGATCCACCGCCAGGATCCCCACGCGCGTGCCGGCCGCGCGGAAATGCGCGGCGAGCCGATCCACCAGCGTGCTCTTGCCGGCGCCGGGCGGGCCGGTGAGGCCGAGCAGCCACGCGCGGCCGGTGCGGGGGAAGATCGCCCGCAGCAGGGCCGCGCCCTCCTCGCCTTCGTGTTCGACCAGGGTGATGGCACGCGCGATCGCGCGGTGATCACCGGCGCACACCCGCTCGGCGAGCGTGGTCGCGGGCGCCGTCACGCGAACAGCTGCCGGGCGATCACGAGGCGCTGGATCTCGCTCGTGCCTTCGCCGATGGTGGTGAGCTTGACGTCGCGAAAGAACTTCTCGGCCGGGTAGTCTTTCACGAATCCGTAGCCGCCGTGGATCTGGACGCAGTCGTCGGCGACCTTCACGGCGATCTCGCTCGCGTACAGCTTCGCCATCGACGACTCGAGCGTCGTGCGCGCGCCCTGATCTTTCAGATACGCCGCGCGATAGGTGAGCAGGCGTGCCGCCTCGATGCGCGTCGCGTGGTCGGCCAGCTTCCACTGGATGGCCTGAAAGCGGCTGATGCTGCGGCCGAACGCGTGACGCTCGATCGCATAGCTCCTGGCGGCCTCGAAGGCGCCCTGGGCGAGGCCGACCGAGAGCGCGGCAATGCCGATCCGCCCGGCGTCGAGCACCTGCATCGCCTGGGCGAAGCCCTGTCCGGCCTCGCCGATCAGGTGATCGGCCGGAATGCGGCACTCGTCGAACAGCACCTCGCTCGTCTCGCTCGCCCGCATGCCGAGCTTGTCTTCCTTCTTGCCGGCGGTCAGGCCGGGCGTGCCCCGCTCGATCACGAAGGCCGAGATGCCACGCGACCCGGCGGCCGGATCGCTGATCGCCATCGCCACCAGCACGTCGCCGACCCGCCCGTGCGTCGTGAACGTCTTGGAGCCGTTGAGCACCCAGTCGGCACCGTCCCGGCGGGCGGACGTTCTCAAGGCGGCGGCGTCGCTGCCCGAAGTGGACTCGGTCAGGCCCCACGCTCCGATCTGCTCGCCGCGCGCGAGCGGCATCACGAACGTCTGCCGCTGGGCGTCGTTGCCGAACATCAGCAGGTGGGCGGTGCACAGGCCGTTGTGGGCGGCGACCGACAACGCCACCGCGGGATCCACGCGCGCGAGCTCCTCGATCGCGATGCAGTAGTCGACCGCCGACAGACCCGCGCCGTCCCAGGCCTCGGGCACCTGGATGCCCATCAGGCCGAGCGCCGCCAGCTTCGGCACGAGCTCAGTCGGGAAGTGCTGATCCGCGTCCCATTCGCGCACGTGCGGCCGGATCTCGATCTCGGCGAACTCGCGAATCGTCCTGCGCAGCAGCTCCTGGTCCGTCGTCAGCCGGAAATCCACCCCGAATCCCCAATCCCGAATCCCTGAAGGATCAGTCAGTACACCGTGACCCTGAAGCTGCCGCGGTTCTCGGGCCACCGGTCGTCGTTGATGCCGAGAAAGAGCCGCCCCTGGCCGCGGGCGCGGATGGCGCCTTCATCGGCGCCGATGAAGAACGGATCGCTCGAATTGCCGACCCGGCCGATGAGCGAACCGGCCGGGCGCGTCGGGATCGGGCGCGCCGGGTTGTTCGGCGAATTGTGCTCGCCCTCGGGACCGTCGTTGCGGCCGTCCCGCCACCGCACCTTGCCGGTGGCGCTGAAGTACACGACCTGGCCCGCGCGCAGGTCGACGCCGCTGTCGTTCCAGGGCGTGCGGGAGTCCACCGTGACCACGCGTTCGCGAAGCCCGCGCGGCCGGCCGCCGGGTTCGTTGTCCCGCGTGCTGCGGCCGTTGTCGAGCTCGATTGCCCGCACCTCGTCGCGGTCGACGCGCAGCCGATCACGTCCGCCGAACAACCCGCCCCGCTCCGCCTCGAACTCGACCACGTCGTCGCGCACGGCGACGAGGCGCCCCTCGACGCGCCGCCCATCGCGCATCACGAGGGTGTCGGCGGCGAGCCACACCGTTCCCATCAGCGCGAACGCTACGACCACCGCGGCTTCGAACCGTCGACGTTGTCTCATGCTGTGCCCTCCCCGGCCACGTGAAGTCATTCTATGATGGGTCGTGGGAGGAGTCATGAAGCCATTCACCGTCATGCTCGCGGCTGCACTGATCGTGACAGCGGCGGCCCCGGCGCGCGCCGACGTCACGGCGTTCCTCGGCGCCAACACGACGCCGGCCAACCGGTCGGTGAAAGGCTTCGCGTTCGGCGTGGGCCTGCTCGTCGTGGGCATCGAATTCGAGTATGCGGCGACGAGCGACGATCCCGGCGCCGGCGCGCCGTCGCTCAAGACCTGCAGTGGGAATGTGCTGCTGCAGACCCCGGTTGCCGTGTTCGGCTTCCAGCCGTACGTCACGGCGGGCACGGGTCTCTACCGCGAAACCCTCGGCGATCACCAGGACACCGGCATCGGACTCAATACGGGAGCCGGCGTGAAGATCGCGCTGCTCGGGCCCGTCCGCCTTCGGGTGGATTATCGGGTGTTCAAGCTCGGAAGCGACGCTCTGGCGACGCCGGCGCATCGCGTGTACGCCGGCCTCAATCTGGGATTCTGAGATCGCCGGGCCCCGCCACGAAGACACCAGTGACTTCGTGGCTGGCGGGGGGTCGACCGCGAGCCCGGGCGGGCCCGCGGCCCGCCCGAACGCCGGTCCTACTGGGCGAGATTCGAGACGAGCTGCAGGTTGACGAAATTCTGACCCGACGCGTACGCGTCGACGTACTTCTTGTAGAGGTCCTGCACCTCGGTCGGGAAGGCCTCGGCGAGGATGGTCGAGACCGTGTAATCGGCCTCCTTCACCGCCGGGTCGATCACGAACACGTACAGCACCGTGTTGTTCGCGGCCGGATCGGTCGACTTGAAGACCTTCCAGCTCTTGCCCTGCTGCTGGCGCACCGGGTCCGTGCTCTTCTGGAGCGCGTCCTTTAGCCTGCCGATGACCTCTTCGAAGTCTGCGGTCTTGTCCGGCTTGATGAAGTTCAGGACCATGCCGGCATCCGAGCCGAACATGCGCTTCGGGGGATTATCCTGCGCGCGCGCCGGCGACGCCGCCGTCAGACACAGAACGCTCGCCAGGACCACCCATCCGAGCCGGCCGGCGCCAGCCGGGATACTTGGGGTTCGAACCATTGAGGCCTCCTTCGCCAAAGGTTGGTTACTTTAACGTACTCGGGGCTACACGAAAACTGCCATCACCTCGTTGGCCACGAGCATGCCCCGACGGGTCAGGGCGAGCCGCGAGTTCCGGTGGTCGACCCAGCCGGCTTCCACGAACGGGCCGAGGTCCTCGCCGTACCGCCGCCAGACGTCGACGCCGTAGCGCGCCTCGATACCTGCCAGATCCACGCCATCGACGAGTCGAAGGCCGGTGAAGAGTGCGTCGCCGAGGCGCTCCTCGGGCGACAATGATCGCGCCTCCACCACCGGATCTTCGCCCCGTTCGACACGTGCCGCGTAAGCCTCGGTGGACGCCACGTTCTTCCATCTGACACCGCCGACGGTCGAATGGGCACCGGCGCCGAGCCCCAGCCACTCGCCGTCCCGCCAGTATTTGAGGTTGTGCCGGGATTGCCGGCCGGGGCGCGCCACATTCGAGATCTCGTACTGCTCGTACCCGGCCCGGTCCAGGCGGTCCAGCCCGTCGAGATACATCGCGGCGGCATCGTCGTCGGGCGCCTGCGACCAGTGAGCCCGCGCCATCTCGTCCTTCAGGGGGGCGTTGGGATAGACCTCGAGCAAGTACAGGGAGACATGGTCGGGGTCGAGTGCGATGGCCGCGTCGACCGACTCGAGCCATTCGGAGGGACGCTGGCCGGGCAGCCACATCATCAGGTCGAGGCTCACGTTTCCGAAGCCCGCGGCGCGCGCCTCGGCGACCGCCGCGCGCGCCCGCCGCGCGCCGTGCAGGCGCGAGAGCCGGACCAGTTCCTCATCCCGAAAGGACTGGACGCCGAAGCTCACCCGATCGACCCCCGCCTGGCGGTAGGCGGCAAGCCGCCCGGGGGACACGGTTTCGGGGTTCGCCTCGAGGGTCACTTCGGCGTCCGAGGGCAGGTCGAAGGCCTCGTGGCACGCGGCGATCAGCCGCGCGATTTCGTGGGGTTCGAGCAGCGAGGGCGTGCCCCCGCCGAAGTAGATCGTGTCAGCCGGGCGCCCGCGTTCGGGACGACGCCGGATCTCGGCCGCGAGCGCGTCGACATATCGCCGTTTGAGCGCCTCGTCCATCAGTCCGCGGTTGAAGTTGCAGTAGTTGCAGATGGCCGCGCAGAAGGGAATGTGCAGGTACACGCCGAGAGGCGATCCAGGCGCACCCACGCGAGCCTCAGCTTCCGGCCCTTCCGCCGGGCCACTTGAGATCGGCCCGGCCGTCGCGATCGCGGAGCTGGGCGCGCGCCTGGCGGCCACTGCGCGCGGGCAGCGTCTTGCGGCGCATCTTCCAGAGCATCACCAGATCGTCGGTGCCGCCGTTGGTCGGCAGCTCGCGATAATCGGCGCCGTCCATCTCCACGAACTCGCACATCTCGTGGAGGCGGGAGCGCATGCGCGCGCCGATCCGGAAGAGCAGCGAGTTCGGATCCGTGTCGTCGGGAATGTCCGGATAGTTCGACGTGAAGATCGTGAGGCGCCGCTCGTTGTACCGGGTGTTCACGATGAGATTCATCGTTTCGTGCACCCACTCCGACGTTTTCTCGGCGCCCAGGTCGTCGAGCACGAGCAGATGGGCGCGCATCACCGGGCCGAGCACCTCGAGCTCGGTGGTTTGAATCGCCGGATCGTAGGTGCTCCGGATGACGCGCAGCAGATCCCGGGTGTCGTAGAACACGCCGATCGCCCCGGAGGCCGCCACGACCTGCTTGAGCACGGCCACGGCCAGGTGCGTCTTCCCCACCCCGGGCTGACCTTCGAAGAAGAGCCCGCGATCGGCGGCCGGAAACGTGGCGGCCACGCGCCGGGCTTTCGCCACCGCGCGCTCCAGCGATTCGTTGTAGGCGGTGAAGTTGTCGAGGGTGCAGTGCTCGTAGCGCTTCGGAATCTGTGCGGCGGTGAGTCGCTGCCGCGCCTCGGCCGTGCGACGGCAGTCGCACCGGACGACGCGCCGCGGTTCGCCGGCGTCGGCACCGCCAACCGGCTTCCAGCCGGTGCCCTCGCATGCGGGGCAGGTGATCGACTCGGTCGCGAGCGTTCGCAGTTCGTCCGTGCTCGCAGACCCCTTCGACACACGAAGAGCATACCAACGAACGTCAGAAGTGAGAAGGTGGAAGTTCGCGACACGTCGGACGCGTCATGCGTGCGACTTCGTCTTGCGAGTCGTCTCGACGTCCTTGGGCGACGACGCGGCGGCGGGCGGCTGCGCGCGGACCAGATCGGTGGGCGTCGTCTTGACGAGCGCGGTCGACAGGCGCTGCTCCCAGTCGTCGATGCCGCGCGACAGCTCGTGTTTGACGTACTCCATGAACTCGTTCACTTCGTGCTGCATGCGCTCGATCTTCTTGCGCATGTTCAGGATGATTTCGACGCCGGCGAGATTCACCCCGAGGTCTCGGGTAAGTGACAGAATCGTCTCGAGCTGCTCCAGGTCTTCTTCCGAATAGAGCCGCGTGTTGCCTTCGGTCCGCGACGGCTTCAGCAGGCCTTCGCGCTCGTACAGGCGCAGCGTCTGCGGGTGGATGTTGTACTTCTGCGCCACCGCGCTGATCATGTAGTACGCCTTGCCTGCTTTCTTCATCGTCGGCTCACCAGGGCCGCCCTCACGCGTCCACCTTGCGCGCATGGCGGCTCATCAAGTCCTGTCGCACGTCCTCGGCATTGATGCGGCCGAATTCCCGTATGAGCTCCTTCGAGCGCTCGTCGAGCAGCCGGGGCAGCACGATGCGCACTTCGACGACGAGATCGCCACGGCGGCGGTCGCGCGCCGACGGCAGGCCG
This sequence comes from uncultured Acidobacteriota bacterium, assembly GCA_963837345.1. Lineage (GTDB taxonomy): Bacteria > Acidobacteriota > Vicinamibacteria > Vicinamibacterales > CAVVIG01 > CAWIMX01. The sequence continues at coordinate 3,329,139 of CAWIMX010000001.1, read as the reverse complement.
CGCTCGCGAATCCGGAACCGCTGGCCCGACTGCGTGCCCGGCGGCACCCGCAGGCGCGCCTGGCCATCGGGCGCAGGCACGTCCACCTTGGCGCCGAGCGCCGCCTCGTGGAGCGCCACGGGCACCACCACGCGCACGTCGTCGCCGTCGCGCTCGAAGAGCGGGTGGGGCGCGACATGGACCGTGGCGTAAAGATCCCCGGGATCACCACCCCACCGCCCCACGTGGCCCTTGCCGGGAACGCGCACGCGCGCCCCGTCGGCGAGCCCGGGCGGCACGTTGATCGTGATGGTCTCGACCCGCGTCTCGACCTGCCGGCCGCCGCAGTGGACGCACGGGCGCTGGCGCTCGAACCCGCGGCCGCCGCAGTGGACGCACGTCTTGGAGAACACCATGTGCCCGCGGGCCGACTTCACCGTGCCCGCCCCCCGACACTGAGGGCACAAGGTCTCGGCGGCGGCGACCGCGCCGACCCCGTGGCAGGCGCGGCACCGCTCCTGCCGCATGACGTTCAGGGACCACTGGCCGCCCCGCGCCGCGTCCTCGAAGGACACGGTCAGCGTCTGGTGCAGGTCGGCGCCGCGCACGGGCTCGCCGGATCGCTCCGCGCGACGCTGGCGAATCACGTCGGCGAACAGGTCGCCGAACGTCGACGCCGACGCGCCACTCGCGCTCACCGAGAAGTCGAAACCCTCGAAGCCGAACGTCGTGCCGTCCGAGAGGTCCACGGCCACTCCCGTCGCGTCGTAGCGTTTGCGGCGCGCCGGATCGCTCAGCGTTTCGTACGCCTCGGCGATGCGGCGAAACTGCGCCGCGGCCAGGCGGTCTCCCGGGTTGATGTCGGGATGGAACCGCCGCGCCAGCCGGCGGTACGCGCGCTTGATGTCCTCGATCGTCGCGCTTCGTTCGACGCCGAGCACCACGTAGAAATCCACGGCTCCCCAGTTCCCTAGTTCCCCGGCGCCCTAGTTCCCCTTCCCCTCGTCCACGACCTCGGCATCGATGACGTCGCCCTCCTCCTTCGCCTCGCCGTGGCCGCCCCTCGCGGCGTCGTCGCCGGGAGGCGTCGGCCCGCCGCCGGGCGCTCCGCCGCCCGTCGCCTGGCTCTGCTTGTAGAGCGCTTCGGCCGCCTTGTGCTGCGCCTCGGTGAGCGCCCCGAGCGCCCGCTCGATGGCCGCGGCGTCGCTGCCCTCGGCGGCTTTCTTCACGCTCTCCATCGCGGTCTCGACGGCCTGCCGCTCGGCCGGGCCGAGCTTCTCGCCGGTGTCCTTCAACATGCGCTCGGCCGCGTACACCGCCTGGTCGGCCCGGTTGCGCGTCTCGATCTCCTCGCGCCGCTTCTTGTCTTCGTCGGCGTGCGACTCGGCCTCTTTCATCATGCGATCGACTTCATCCTTGTTGAGGCCGCTCGACGCCGTGATGGTGATCTTCTGCTCCTTGCCGGTCCCGAGATCCTTGGCCGACACGTTGACGATGCCGTTGGCGTCGATGTCGAAGGTCACCTCGATCTGCGGCACGCCGCGCGGCGCGGGCGGCAGCCCGACCAGGTGGAACTTGCCGAGCGTTCGGTTGTCGCGGGCGAGCGAGCGCTCGCCCTGCAGGACGTGCACCTCGACGCTCGTCTGGCTGTCCGAGGCGGTCGAGAAGATCTCGCTCTTCCGCGTGGGAATCGTGGTGTTGCGCGAGATGAGCGTGGTCATCACGCCGCCCATCGTCTCGATCCCGAGCGACAGAGGGGTCACGTCGAGCAGGAGCAGGTCCTTCACGTCGCCGGCGAGCACGCCGGCCTGCACGGCGGCGCCGACGGCCACCACCTCGTCGGGATTCACGCCTTTGTGCGGGTCACGGCCGAAGAGGTCCTTCACGATGGACTGAACGCGCGGAATGCGCGTCGAACCGCCCACCAGCACGACCTCATCGATCTTCGAGGGATCGAGACCGGCGTCGGCGAGCGCCTGCTTGGTCGGTCCGACCGTCTTCTGCAGCAGGGCGTCGACGAGCTGCTCGAACTTCGCCCGCGTGAGCTTCATCTGGAGGTGCTTCGGCCCGCTCTGGTCGGCGGTAATGAACGGCAGGTTGATGTCGGTCTCCATCACGGTGGAGAGCTCCATCTTGGCCTTCTCCGCGGCTTCCTTCAGGCGCTGAAGCGCCATGCGATCCTTGCCCAGATCGATGCCGTCCGACTTCAGGAACTCGGCGATGATCCAGTCGATGATGCGCTGGTCCAGATTGTCGCCGCCGAGATGCGTATCGCCGTTGGTGGCCTTCACTTCGACGACGCCTTCGCCCACTTCCAGGATCGAGATATCGAAGGTGCCGCCGCCGAAGTCGTACACGGCGATGGTCTCGTCCTTCTTCTTGTCGAGGCCGTAGGCGAGCGCCGCGGCCGTCGGCTCGTTGACGATGCGCATCACCTCCAGCCCGGCGATCTGCCCGGCATCCTTCGTGGCTTGCCGTTGCGCGTCGTTGAAGTACGCCGGCACGGTGATCACGGCCTTCGTGACCGGCTGGCCCAGGTACTCCTCCGCCGCCTGCTTCAACTTCTGCAGGACCATCGCCGAAATCTCCGGCGGCGACAGTTCCTTGCCCTGAGCGTTCACGCGCGCGTCGCCGTTGGCCGCCCGCACGACCTGATAGGGCACCATCTTCATCTCTTCGGACACCTCGTCGTACTTGCGGCCCATGAACCGCTTGATCGAGAAGACGGTGTTCTCGGGATTGGTCACGGCCTGGCGCTTCGCCACCTGGCCCACCAGGCGCTCGCCGTTCTTTGTGAATGCCACCACCGACGGCGTCAGCCGGCCGCCTTCCGGGTTGGTGATCACGACCGGCTCGCCGCCCTCCATGACGGCGACGACGGAGTTGGTGGTGCCCAGGTCGATTCCGATGATTTTGCTCATTGGCTCCTCGCAGATCCTCGCGGGCAATTGATATCACATCGAGTATAAAAGTTGAGTGTGTCATTGGCAATGTGGAACTGTCACCTGGTGTAAACCGGGCGTGCTATACTGGCTCTGCCAGCCAGACCTGCCTCGGTTGCGAGGGTGACGCCATGCTCCCGACCGGGCGTATCCGAAATTTTTCGCTGATTGTCGCGTGCGCGGCGCTGCTGTCCGTGCCCGCACGCGCCCAGGACTTTGCCGCGCCGCCCCACATCGCGCTCGTGGACGGTCAGGCGACGATCACGCACGACGGCGAAGCCGATCCGGCGGCGTCGAACATCCCGCTCGTCCCGGGCGACTCAATCGATACCAGCGGGGCGGGCCGCCTCGAGATCCTGTGCCCCGACGGGACAACGCTCGACCTCGATCAATACTCGCGGCTCGACGTCCTTTCCCCCACCCTGTTCCGGCTGCTCGAAGGGCGCATGCTCCTCACCGTCGCGGGAGCCGACAATCCGTCGCAGGCCATTCGGTACCAGGTCGACACCCCCGTCGCGAGCGCCGAGACCGAGGGCCCCGGCGAATACCGCCTGAGCGCGCTGACCTACCGCGAAGGGCCGGGTGCCGAGCTCGCAGTGGTGCGCGGCGATGCCACGTTCTGGACCGAGCAGGGAAGCGTCGCGGTCGCGGCCGGCGAGCGCAGCTTCGCGCGGGATCAGGAAGCGCCGTCCTACGCCGTGGCGTTCAATTCGGCGCGCTTCGATGCCTTCGATCGCTGGACGCAGTCGATTCACGATGCGCGCACGACCAGCGCGACGGCGCGCCAGTATCTGCCGTCCGAACTGCAGGTCTATGGCCGCACGCTCGACCAGGCCGGCGTCTGGAACTACGACGCGTCGTACGGGTACGTCTGGTACCCGCGCGTCGCGGCCACATGGCGTCCCTACTACTACGGTCGCTGGGTGGGCCTCCCCGCCTACGGATGGACGTGGATCGGCGTGGACGTGTGGAGCTGGCCGACGCACCACTACGGCCGATGGGGATGCCGCAACGGCGCCTGGTTCTGGATCCCGGGCCGGCAGTGGGGTCCGGCCTGGGTCTCCTGGGCCTCGGCGTCGAGCTACGTCGCTTGGTCTCCACTCGGCTTCGACGGCCGTCCCGTGTTCGCGCTCTCGGTCGGCGTCGTGCATCCCTACACCAGCTGGGTGTACGTGCCGCGGAACCGGTTCGGCCATGCCTGGCATGCGGACCGCTACGCCGTCGCGCCGCAGCGCATTCCGCGGGCGACCACGTTCGTGGCCGAGCGACGTGCCCCGATCGCCGTCCCGCGATCGCCGCGCCGAGATTCGGCGCTCGCCACACCTCGGAGCGCCCCGCCACGATCCAGGGCGGGGGCCAACGTAGCGGCCGGCGCCCGGTCCGATCCGGGCCAGACGCGCGCCCTCCCACGTTCGTCGTCGCGCGCCCCAGCGGTTCGACCGCCGGGCGGACAGAGCCAGACCGGGCGGGCGCCTTCGGGCGTCAGGCCGCAGGTCGAATCGCCGCGCGCCGTGCCGCGCGCGCCATCAGTAACCGGCCGCAGCCGTCAGAGCGATCCCGCGCAGCCGCAGACGGACGTTCAGGGGCGAGCCCGCTCTCGGGCGGCGCCGGACGCACCGGCGGCCGGTGCGCCGCCGACGATTTCGCGCGAGCCGCGGGCACGCGCCGCGGCGCCAGGCTCGTCCCGGGATACGGCGGGTGCGCGCTCGCGCGTGGCCCCGCAGGTCGAGTCGCCACGCTCCTCGCCGCGGATCGAGGCGCCGCGGTCCGTGCCGCGGACCGACTCGCCGCGTTCGGCGCCTCGAGCGCAGTCGCCGCCACCGCCGCAAGAGCAACCGCGCCCCTCGACGGCGCCTCAGGCCGGCCGACGGCCGCCCGCCGGCGCGCGCGGGCGGTCTGCGACGCCACCGCCCGCGGAACGGCCATCGGCTCCTGCGGCACGGCCCCGCGCGTCAGGCGGCTCGTCGGGCTCGTCCTCCCGCGGCTCCTCGCGCGCATCGTCGCAGGGGGATTCGGGCGGAATCGGGCTCGGGATCGAGCTCGTCCCACTCCAGGAGTGAGTCGGGAGGACGGCGAGCGCGCCAGCGATAGGAACGAGAAGGGTTCGAAGGGTTCGAAGGGTTCGAAAGGTTCGGTCGCGGGTTCTCGTTGGCTGCCGTTCTTGGTACACTTGGGCGCGGGAATCGCCCTGTCCGAACCATGAGAACCTTTGGAACCCTTCGAGGATCGCCCTCTTGGCCCGCTATGTCGTAAGGTTCGCGCGAACGGCGGTCATCGTCGCCCTGTTCATCCTGGCGGCCGTGCTCGGGAGCGTCAGCGGGGTGCTCTTCGCCTACGCGGGCGACCTGCCCCAGATCAGCGCGCTCGACCGCTACGCGCCCAACACCATCACGCGGGTCGTCGCGGCAGACGGGCAGACCATCGGCGAGTTCGCCATCGAACGTCGCCTGGTCGTCGGGTACGACGACATCTCCCCGCGCTTCCGCGAAGCCATCGTGGCGGCCGAGGACTCCGGGTTCAATTCCCATTTCGGCGTGAGCGTGACGGCGATCGCGGCGCGTGCACTGCGCGACATCTTCGAGGCCGCCGAGGATCTCGTCACGGGCCGACGCTCCCGTCCGTTCGGCGGCAGCACCATTACCCAGCAGCTCGCCCGCGGGGTGTTCTCCGAGGAGGTCGGTTTCCGGCTCGGCGACGTGAGCCTCGAGCGCAAGATCAAGGAGGCGCTCGTCGCCATCCAGATCGAGAAGCGCTACACCAAGCCCGAAATCCTGACGTTTTACGCGAATCAGATTCCCTTCGGCCACGGCACGTACGGGATCGAATCTGCGTCGCGGATGTACTTCGGCAAGCATGCGAAGGATCTCTCCCTCGAGGAAGCGGCCCTGCTTGCCGGCATCGTCCAGGGCCCGGCCCGGCTCAGCCCCTTCGTCAACCTCACCGCCGCGAAGAATCGGCGCAGCTACGTGCTCCAGCAGATGGCCGACGGCGGCTACATCACGCAGCAGGAAGCCGACGAGGCCAAGCAGCGTCCAATCGTGGTCAGCGACCAGCCGCGCCAGGGCAATTCGGTGGCGCCGTATTTCGTGGAGGAGATCCGTCAGCACCTCGAGCAGCGGTATGGCGCGAAGGCGCTGTACGAGAACGGGCTCGTGGTGACGACCACGCTCGACGTGGCGCTCCAGGAAGCGGCCAACAAGGCGATGGACGCGGGCCTCCGCCGCATCGACAAGGAACGCGGCTGGCGCCGGCCCACGACGAACGTCCTGGCGGACGGGCAGTCGATCGACGAGGCCAAGGTCGATCGGTGGAACCAGGCGATCCAGGTGGGCGATATCGTGCCGGCCCTGGTCACCGCCATCGGCCGGGGGGCACCGGCCAACGGCGCGCGCCTGAAGATCGCGGCGTACCAGGCGGATCTGGTGCCGTCCGGATTCGTCTGGACGCACCGCCGCAGCGCGGCGGACCTGTTCAAGGTGGGCGACCTCGTCGACGTCGCGATCACGGCGATCGACGAGGCCAAGCACACGGCGTCGGTCTCGCTCGAGCAGACGCCGCGCGTCGAAGGCGCGCTCGTCGCCATCGACAACCGGACCGGCGAGATTCGCGCGATGGTCGGCGGATGGAGCTTCGACCGCAGCAAGTTCAACCGCGCCGTCCAGGCCTTCCGCCAGCTCGGATCCACCTTCAAGCCCATCGTCTACACGGCGGCCATCGATCGCGGCTACACGCCGGTCTCCATCATTGTGGATGAACCCACCGAGTGGCCGCTGCCGACCGGGCAGATCTACGCTCCCCAGAACTACGAGAACGACTTTCTCGGTCCCATCACCCTGCGGTACGCGCTGGAGCACTCGCGCAACGTGGCCGCCGTGAAGATGCTCGACACGCTCGGTCCGGAAACCGTCATGCGGTATGCCCGACGCTTCGGCTTCGGGGAGAACTTTCCCCCCTACCTCTCGATGGCGCTCGGCGCAGGCGACGCGACCCTGATGGAGGTGACCAGCGCGTACACCGTCTTTCCGAATGGCGGCGTGCGGATGACGCCCCGGTCGATCCTGTCGGTCAAGGATCGCGATGGCAACCTGCTCGAGCAGACGCGCGGCGAAGCGCAGGACGTGATCCGGGCCGACACCGCCTACGTGATGACCACGCTGCTCGAAGGCGTGGCCGAGCGCGGCACCGGCGCCGAGGCCGCGAAGCTGAAGTGGCCGCTGGGCGGCAAGACCGGCACGGTGAACGACAACACCGACGCCTGGTTCGTGGGCTTCGATCCCGACATCACCGTGGGCGTATGGGTCGGGCTGGACGAGAAGAAGCCGCTCGGGCTCAACCAGACCGGCGCGCACGCCGCGCTGCCCATCTGGATGGACGTGATGCGATCCTACATCGAGCGGCACCGCAGCGACGACACGCGGCCCGGGTTCGAGGCGCCTGGCAACATCGTGTTCGTCCCGGTCGACCCGGTGACCGGCGACGTGCGCCCCGACGGGATGCCCGGATCCATCATCGACGCGTTCATCTCGGGGACCCAGCCCGGGGCGGGCGTCGCCAGCTTCCTGCACTGACCGCAGAGATCCGGTCTCTGCGCCTACCTTCGTCGCAGGCCCCGCACCACGGTCTGCCGCACGACGTCTGACGCTTCCGGCACGCCGAGCGCAATGGCCAGGGCGAAGAACGAGACGCCGAACGGACCGAGCACGAGCACGGCGATGACGGCCGGGTGCCATGCGGGCACCAGGAGCTTCACCCCCCACGCCAGCGCCGCCGACAGCGCGGCCGACAGCCACAGCTTCGAGACGTAGCGCATCGGCAGCCCCGTCGGCCCGATCCGGCGGTTGAGCGCCCGACGAAGCAGGAAGAATTCGATCCATCCGGAAATTCCCGCCGACGCGGTCAGCCCCGCCGCGCCCCAGACGGCGGGGATCCCGAGCAGGCGCGGCACGGGAAGCGCTGCGAGGTACCCCAGAACGGTCGTGAACGCGACGCGCACCAGCGCGAACCCGAGCGGGGTGCGCGTATCGCGAAGCGCGTAGTACGTCGAGGCGTAGAGCCGGCCCAGCGTCGACGCCAGCAGGCCGATGGCCGATCCGGCGAGAATGCCCCAGACGTAGACGGCATCCTCGTGCCGGAAGCGCCCGGTCTGCAGCAGCGCCGCCGCGATCACATCGCCCAGCGTGAGGAACGCCACGGCCGAGGGGACGACGAACAGCGCGATCCGCCGCAGCCCGGCATCGAGCCGTTCGCGAAGCGGCTGAAACGCCGCCGCGTCTCCCGCCGTGACGCCCGACATCTCGGGCAGCTCGGCCGCCGCGACGGACATGCCGAAGAGGCTGATCGGCAGCGTGTAGAGCAGCTGCGCGTTCAGCAGGCCGGTGACCGCGCCGGTGGGCAGCAGACTCGCCAGCAGCGCGTCGATATAGGCGCTCACCTGCACCACGCCTCGGCTGATGAACACCGGCACGAAGTTGGCCGCCACTTCCCGGACGTGGCTCGACACCAGATCGAGCCTCACCAAGAGATCCGGCGCCACGCGCAGAACGACCGGCACCTGCACGGCGAACTGCAGCGCGCTGCCCGCCACCGATCCCCAGGCGAGCAGCACCGCGAGACGCGGCAGGTCGGCGCCGCCGAAGCTCACGAGCGTGGCAATCATGGCGACATTCCACACCACGGGCGCGGCGTACGAGAGCAGAAACCGGCGATGGCTGTTCAGCACGCCGAGGCACCAGGCCGACAGCACGAGCAGCCCCGCGCCCGGAAACAGAATCCTGACGACGCGGATCGTCAGCTCCCGCTTCGCGCCCGAAAATCCGGGAGCGATCGCGGCAATGAGGAGCGGGGTCGCCACCACGCCCAGCAGGACGATGGCTCCCACGGCCAGGGCGAGCAGCGCCGCCACCGCGCCGGCCGTGCGGTCGGCCTCCCGGCGCTCACCCCGGGCCAGCAGCCCGGCGTACACGGGAATGAACGACGCCGACAACGCGCCCTCGCCGAACAGGTTCTGCAGGAAGTTCGGAATCCGGAACGCCGCGTTGAAGGCGTCGGCGGCGTCCGACTCGAGGCCGAAGTAATACGCGAACACCCGCAGCCGGACGAGGCCCGCCAGCCGGCTGCCGAAAATGCCGGCGGCGACGAACACGGCCGCCCGTCCGGTGCGCGGTTCCCGCCTACTCAAGGTCGTCGGCAGTCGCGTCTCCGAGGGTGCCGCTCGCCCGCCGCATCAGATACGTCTTGATGAAGTGGTCCAGATCCCCGTCGAGCACGCGGTTGATGTCGCCCACCTGCTCCTTCGTCCGGTGATCCTTCACGAGCTGATACGGATGCAGGACGTAGCTGCGGATCTGGCTGCCGAACGCAATGTCCTTCTTCACGCCGCCGATCTGATCGAGCCTCGCCTGCTGCTCCTTCATCTTCAGGTCGTAGAGGCGCGCCTTCAGCACCTTCATCGCGGAGTCGCGGTTGCGATGTTGCGACCGTTCGTTCTGGCACGACACGACGATGCCGGTCGGCAGGTGCGTGATGCGGACCGCGGAGTCGGTCACGTTCACGTGTTGTCCGCCCGCGCCGCTCGAGCGGTAGGTGTCGATGCGGAGATCCTTGTCCTCGATCTGGAGGTCGACGTCGTCGGGCAACTCCGGCCAGACGAAGACCGACGCGAACGAGGTGTGCCGCCGGGCGGCCTGATCGAACGGTGAAATGCGCACGAGGCGGTGCACGCCGGCCTCGGCCGAGAGCAGGCCGTAGGCGTACTCCCCGGTCACGGTGAACGTCGCGCTCTTCAGGCCCGCCTCGTCGCCCGGCTGGTAGTCGATCAGCTCGCGCTTGAAGCCGCGTCGCTCCGCCCAGCGCAGATACATCCGGAGCAGCATCTCGGCCCAGTCCTGCGATTCCGTGCCGCCCGCCCCGGGATGGATCGTCACGATCGCGTTCTTGCGATCGTGCTCGCCGCCGAGCATCTTCTTGATCTCGCCGGCCGTGACTTCCGCTTCGAGCGCGTCGAGTCCCTGGACGAGCTCGCCGTCGACGGTTTCGCCGGCCTGCGCCCATTCCACCAATACCGCCAGGTCGTCGCGCTTCCGCCCGAGCGAGGCGATGAGATCCCGGTCCTGCTCCAGGCGACGGCGCCGCTGCAGCACCTTCTGGGCCTCCGCCTGATCCTTCCAGAAATCAGGCGCCGAGGCGCGCCGCTCGAGCCGCGTCAGTTCTTCTTCGGGTCGAGCTGCCTCAAAGATAGCTCCGGAGATCGAGCGCGCGCCGGCTCAGATCCTCGTAGCGTCGAATGAGTTCGTCGTTGGTGGCCATGGACTCCTTCTCGAGTGCTTGGGTGCGGGGTGCTCAGGTGCGCTTGCGAGCGCGCGGGCGTCCGGGCGACAGGCCTGGCACCGCGATCAGCGCGAACGACAGCACCAGGGAAGCATACGCGAACACGTCGCCGTGGCGCGCGTAGAAGGTGGACGCCTGTAGGTATCGCAGGTCCGCGGTCAACGCCGCCGGCTCGAACAGCTGGCTTCGCGCGAGAACCCGGCCGTACGGATCCACGAAGCCCGAGAGGCCGGTGTTCGCCGCTCGCGCGAGATAGCGGCCCTCTTCGATCGCCCGCATGGACGCCTGCTCGAAATGCTGAAACGGCGCCGACGTGCGCCCGAACCAGGCGTCGTTGGTGATCGTCGTCAGGAGCTCACTGCCCTCGACGACGAAGCGGCGGACGAGCGCCGGATAGACGATCTCATAGCAGATCGCCGTGCTGAACCGGTGCCCCATCGCGTCGAGCAGCACCGCCTCAGTGCCCGGCGTGAAGTCGGATACCGCCTGCACGAGGGGCCCGGCGAAGAACAGCACGCGCTTGAGCGGCACGTATTCGCCGAACGGCACGAGGTGCATCTTGCGATAAATTCCACCCGTCGTGCCGTCCGTCCCAACGAGATAGGCGGCGTTGTACCAGCGCGTGTCGGGCCCGCTGCCCACCACCTGGTTGCTGCCCACGAGGATGGAGGCGCCCGCGGAGCGCGCCAGGGCCCGGATCCGATCGGCGCCGGCCGGATCCTCGTCGAAGCTGAATGGTGTCGACGACTCGGGCCACAGCACGAGGCGCGCGCCCTGGTCGAGCGCCTGGCGTGTCAGCCCCAGGTACTCGTCGAAGATGGCCGAGGCGCGTGCCGGATCCCACTTCTCGGCCTGGTCGACGTTGCCCTGGACGACGCCCACGCGCACCGGCTCGCCCGTGCGCACCAGCGTCCCCGCACTCACGCGCATCTGCCCCCACGCCGCCACGACGACGACAGCGGCCAGCGTGACGCCGGGGGCAAGAAAACGTGAACGTCCAGCTTTCGGTATCGCGCTCACCACGGCCGCGGCACTCGTCGACGCCACGAGCGCCGAGACGCCGAAGACGCCGAACAGGCTGGCGAGCTGCGCGACTGGAAGCACCGTGACCTGGCTGTACCCGAGCAGCACCCACGGGAATCCGCCGAACAGCCGGGTGCGCCCCAGTTCGGTCGCCACCCAGACGAACGGCGCCGCCATCAGGGCCAGGGGTCCGTAGCTCGCAATCAACCATGCGGTCGCCGCGCCGAACGCGGCCGGAAAGAGCGCCAGAAACGCCACGAGCGCAGCGGCCACGGGCCAGGCCGCCCAGGGAGACACGCCGCCGTACAACGTCATCACGCCACCGACCCAGTACAGCGTGCCGGCGAAGTACACGACGCCGCACACGAGGCCGAGCATGCAGCCCCACGCCACGCGCGACGGGCCGGAATCCGGAAGACGGCCCCCCGGACGCGCCAGCGCAGCCAGAAGCGGAGCCAGCGCAATCCAGGCGAACGCGGGATGACCGAATCGGGGAAAGCTCAATGCCAGGAGGAGGCCCGACGCCGCGGCGAGCGCACAGTCGATCTGGCGGACCGACACCTCGGCTAACGGGTGATCCAGGGCGTGAACTGCTCTTCGCGCTGCAGCTTGGCGGCCATCGTCTCGGCCTCGCGACGCGTGGGATACCGCCCGACACGCACGCGGTACACCGGCGGAGCGCCGGCGGCCGGCGACATGACATAGGCGCCGTATCCCTTCGCCGTCAGACGTTCAGCCATGGCGTTGGCTTCGCCGCGATCGCGAAGCGCCGCCACCTGCAGCGTGAATCCCGTGCCCGAGGCGGCAGCGGGGGCTCCCACCGGCACTTCCGCGGGCTTCGCGGCGGGCCGGGCGGGCGGCAGCGAGGTGGCCGCAGGAGTCGTCGGAGGTCGTGCCGGTTCCGGCACCGGCGCAGGAGACTTCGAGGGCTCGGGCTTCGGCCCGGCGGGGACAGGCCCTGGCGTCGCGACCGGGCTGGCGACCGGCGCCTTCGCGCCGAGCTTCAGATTTCAGGCGCGGGGCCGTTGTGTTCGAGCCGATTGTAATAGCTGAGCTCGTCGACGGCGGGCGGCGGGAGCGCGGTCGTCGGATCGCCGCTGGCCGGCGCCGGCGTGTCGACCCCACGGCCGCCGGCCTCGTCGGCCCGCAGGTCGGCGAGGGGATCCGCGCCCGCCATCGTGCCGGCGGCGGCCATCGCCTGCTTGGCGCCCACATCGCGGCCCACGAGCACGCCGCAGAGGAAGATGACGACGGACACGAGGGTCGCGGCCATGAACAGGAAAACCAGCTGTTTTCCGTTCAGTTGAATCTCGTGGAAGCCGTCGTCTTGTGTCTGCGAAGCCACCGCCGGGGATTGTACCACGCCGTACCAGGGGTACAAGAGGTGAACCGGCGGCGATCGCGCGGGCGTCAGGGCGTGTCGTCGGCGTCGGCGAGCACGCGACTGGCCTCGTCCAGCGAGGGGTCGATCGCCAGCGCCTTTCTGGCCTCGGCGATCGCGTCCTCCGGCTCCTTCAGCTCGAGGTAGGCGCGCGCCAGCGCCGCGTGCGCCTCGGCGGTCTCGCGACTCCAGAGTGAAATCTTGAGGGCGTCGACGGCCTCGCGGGCACGGCCGCTGCGCAGATGAATGCGGCCGAGCAGCAGGTGCGCATCGGCGTCGTACGGCGCGAGAAACAGCGCGCGATTCAATTCAGCGGCGGCCTCGCGGTCGCGTTCCTCCTCGAAGAGCCGTCGGCCGCGCGCCAGGTACTGCGCGGCGAGCTCGAGCTGTTCGCGCGCATCGCCCGACTCGAGAGTCGTCTCGATGCGCAGCTGCTTCGGCAATTCGACGGCGCCGCGCACGCGTTCGAGCCCTTCGGGAACCTGGCTGTCGATTGAACGCCCCGCCGACGGCTCGTAGTCCGAGGAGAGCCGCCCGGCCAGCTCGCGTTCCCGTGCCGACTCGGCCGCGTTGCCGGCGGCGGCCAGCGCGGCGCTCAGGACGAAATGCGCGTCGGCGTCGGCCGGATTGCGGCGCACGGCCTCTCGGAGCGAGTGCACCGCAGACGCCCAGTCGCCGTCGCGGTAGTCGGCGTAGCCCGCATTGAAGCGGTAGTCGGGATCGTCGGGGTCGGCCGCCGCCGCCTGTGAGAAGAACGAGGCGGGCGTGCCGAGCTCGAGCGATCCGTGCCGCCGCAGCTGGACGACGCCCAGGTCGTTCAGCACGGAGGCCGTCGGCTGGACCGCCGCCAGCGCGGAAAACGTGGCGAACGCCGCGTCGTAGCGTTCCAGCCCGAGCTCGGAAAGCGCGGTGTCGAACCGCGCGCGCCGGCCCCACGCGGAGGCATCCGACACCGGCTCGACCGCGGCCAGCGCGTGCTCGTGATCGCTCAGATCGTTGTACACGTCCCAGAGCGCCAGCCGTGCGCGGTCGAAGTCGGGCGCCTGCTTGATCGCATTGGTCAGATAGTTGACGGCGTATACCGGCGTCTCGGCCAGCAGTCCCTTGATGTACAGCTCGAAGGCTGCCACCGGGGGATACGCGCGCTCGAGTCGCGCGGCAGGCACGGCAGGCGCCGCGATGCCCCGGGCCAGTCGCTCCATGATGCCGAAGAGATCGGCCAGCGGGCCGCGCTCGGTCGCCGTCGCTTCGACTCGCGCCGTGTCCAGCGCGACGCTGCGTGCGCTGACGCGGATCGTGTCGCCGTCGAGCTCGAGCACCCCCATGACGATCCGCGCGGCGCCGACCAGCTGCCCCACTCGAATGACCGTGGCGTCGGAGAGCGCGACCGACTGCGGCACCTGCAGCCGCTCGAAGGCCTGGCTGCGCTCTTCGCGCGTAATCGCGCCGGCGCCCATCGCGCGCAAGTCCTCCGCCACCAGCACCGCCGAGGCTTCGCCGAGCCAGAACGCCCGGCTGTCGCCGCGATCGCTCTCGAACGGCATCACCAGGATGCGCGGCACCTCGGGCGCCGGCTGGGCCGCGATCGGCGCCGCCAGCGCGAGCCCCGCGCCGGCCAGAGCGGCGACCGCCACGAGTCGGTTCACGGCGGAGCCGTCTCGTCGCCGCCGGCGAGCGTCAGCGTGCAGGTGTCACCTCCCATCGCCCGGCAGCCCACGATCGCAGCCCGCACCGGGATCTCGAACTGACCGAGCAATGTCGAGAATGCCGCGGCGTAGAACCCGCACAGGGGCGCCGGCGCCGATTCGCGCACATTGCAGAATATGGACGATCGCACGGTCACGCTGGCCGTGCCGCGTCGGAACCGCGACGTCGCCGAGCTCGACTGGCAGCTCTCCCGCACGAGGCGCCGGGCGAGGCGCACCGCCAGCCGCCGCCGGACCACGGACGGCATGCGCCGCACGAACGCCCGGCGGAACGGCGTCATCGATTCCACGGTCCATGTGGCCGCGTACTCGCCGGCCCGCCTCGTGGCCACGTCGTACGCCGGGCCCTCACGCCGCAGGAAGCTCAGCACGGCCGACACGGCCGCGATGCCGATCGTCCCCTCGCGGATCCCTTCGGCGCGAAGCCAGTCCTCGTAGAACGACAGGCGCATCGGCAGCACGTCGCCGATGGCCTGATGCAGGCTCGCCACCAGCACGCGGCCGACGCCCGCTTCACGCATGCGGAGCCGCCGCCGGGGCGGCTGGTGCCCGGTGAGGCCCGCACGGTAAGATCGTCGGGTGTGGAGCGCTGCGATTCTCGCCGGCGGCCGCGCGCGCCGACTGCACGGCCGCGACAAGAGTGCCCTGCTCGTCGACGGCCGCCGCATCATCGAGCGGCAGGTCGACGCCCTGCGTCCCCTGGTCGGTGAGATCCTGCTCGTTGGACGCGAGTCGGCCCCGGACACGCCGGCCGGCGTGCGCCCGGTGCCCGACCGGCTGTCGGGCCGCGGGCCGCTCGGCGGCCTTCAAACGGCGCTGCGCGCGGCCGCCGGCGATCCAACGGTCGTCGTCGCGTGCGACATGCCGTTCGTGTCGACCGCGTTCCTTGGCCACCTGCTCGCGCTCGCCGAGGGTGCGGACGCGGCCGTGCCGTACACCGATCGCGGGTATCATCCGCTCTGCGCCGCGTACGCGCGCGCGGCACTGCCGGCGGTCGAACGGCATCTCGCCGAGGGACGACTCACGATGATCGCGCTCGTGGACGACTTGGACATCCGCACGATTGCCGCCGACCGCATCGACGCCTTTGGCGATCATCGTCGTCTGCTCGCCAACATCAATACCCCGGCCGACTACCGGACGCTCGAGACCCGGTACGGTTTCGAGCCGTCATCGTAGCACGAGCGTCCCCGCGTTCCGACCGCTTCCCATCCATGATTCTGACCGTTCAGCGCTCCATTCACGACCAGATCGCCGAGCTCGTGCGGCGGCGGTTCGAGCTGTCCGACGTTCCCCCGTTCGCGGTGGAAGTGCCGCCGAACCGGACGCTCGGCGACTTTGCCGTCACGGCGGCGTTTCAGCTCGCCCGCGTGCTCCGCAAAGCGCCCCGGGCGATCGCCCAGGACCTGGCCGCCGCAGCGGGGGCGCTCGAGGGCGTCGCGCGCATCGAGGTCGCGCCCAACGGCTACCTGAACCTCTTTCTCGATCGCCGGGCGTTCACGACGGCCCGCATGCGCCATCTCGTGCGCCCGCCGGCGCTCGACGCGGACGCAGCCGCCAAGACGGTCGTCGAGCATACGGCGATCAACCCGAACAAGGCGGCGCACATCGGGCACCTCCGCAATGCCGCGCTGGGCGACACCCTGGTGCGGGTGCTCCGGTTCCGCGGCACGCCGGTCGAGGTGCAGAACTACATCGACGACACCGGCGTTCAAGTGGCCGACGTCGTCGTCGGGTTCCGGGAGCTGGAACATCGCACGCTCGACGAGGTTCGGGCGATTGCCGCCGGCACCCGCTTCGACTACTACTGCTGGGACCTGTATGCGACGGTCACCGACTGGTACGAGGGCCACGCGGATCGCCTCGCGGTGCGGACGGCGGTCCTGCACGATCTGGAGCACGGCGACACCTACGCCGCGGCGCTCGGCGCCTTCATCGTCGACCACATCGTCGGCGCTCACCTGGCGACCATGGCGCGCCTGAACATCGGCTACGACCTGCTGACCTATGAAGGCGATATCCTCCGCCTGCATTTCTGGGCGCAGGCGTTCGAGATTCTCAAGGCACATGGCGCCGTCTTCCTGCAGACCGCCGGGCGGCTGGCAGGCTGCTGGGTGATGCGGATCGAGGAGGCCGGCGACTCCGACGCCGGCGACGAGGCCGCCAGTCCGGACGACGCCCGTGAAAAGGTGATCGTCCGGTCGAACGGAGTGGTCACCTACGTCGGCAAGGACATTGCCAACCAGTTCTGGAAGTTCGGGCTCCTCGGCCGCGACTTCCACTATCGGCGCGTCGACGCCCCGGCGCATGCCGGGACGCTCTGGGCCACGACGTCCGACGAAGGCGACCCGTCGCCGCCCGCCTTCGGCCGCGCGGGGCGGATCTACAACGTGATCGATTCGCGCCAGATGTACCTGCAGGCGCTTCTGAGCCAGGCCCTGCGAACGCTGGGCTACGCGCGGGAAGCCGAGCATTCGATCCATTTCTCGTACGAAATGGTGGCCCTGTCGCACGCGACCGCCCGGGAGCTGGGCCACGAACCGCCCGCCGGCAGCGACGAGGCCGGCAAGCCCTTCGTCGAAGTGTCAGGCCGGAAAGGCCTGGGCGTGAAGATCGACGATCTGCTGGACCTCCTCACGACGAAGGCCGTCGGCGAGGTGGCGTCTCGCAACCCCGAGCTGACCGAGGCCGAGCGCACCCGCGTCGCCGCCCAGATTGCCGTCGGCGCCATCCGCTACTTCATGCTGAAGTTCTCGCGCGGCAAGATCATCGTCTTCGACATCGAGGAGGCGCTCGCCTTCGAGGGCGAAACCGGGCCATACCTGCAGTATGCTGTCGTACGGGCGAACAACATCTTTCACAAGCTGGCCGACCGGGAGGGCCTCACGGAAACCGCGATCCTGGAGGCCCTGGACGACACACCGGCGACCGAGCTCGAAGAGGCCGACAGCGCGCTCTGGGCGCTCGTGTTCGAAGCCGCCCGCCTCGACGACGTCGTCGAGCAGGTGGTGCGGACGCTCGAGTTCTCGGTTCTCGCCAAGTACGCATTTGGACTGGCCCAGATGTTCAACGCCTTCTATCACCGCTCGCCGATTCTGAATGAGGACGATCCGGGGCGGAAGCGCTGGCGCGCCGCCGGCGTCGGCTACGTGCGGGCGCAGCTCACGCGCACGCTCGACCTGATGGGCATCGAGGTGCCTTCGCGGATGTAGGCGGCGCGCCGCGCGTCTTTCACGAACAACTTATGCCGCTCATTGCGATTACCACTCGCCGCAAGGTCGAGGACTACCGCCAGTCGCTCGTCCACGCCGGAGCCGACGTGCGCATCGTCGAGCCGCCGGCGTCGGCCGCCGAGGCGCTCGAAGGCGTGGACGGGTTGCTCGTCACGGGCGGTCCCGACGTCGATCCGGCGCGATACGGCGAAACGGCGCACGCCTCCGTCGTCGACATCGATCCCGAGCGAGACGCCTTCGAGCTGGCGCTCATCGCCGAAGCCCGCGCGCGACACCTGCCGATCCTGGCCGTCTGCCGCGGCATCCAGGTGCTGAACGTCGCCGCCGGCGGCACGCTGGTGCAGGACATTCCCTCCCAGGTGCCCGGCGCGCTCGTGCACACGCTCGCCGTGCCCCCGAACCAGCCGTTCTCTCTGGCGCACGAGATCTGGATCGACAAGGGCTCGCTCCTGGCGCGCCTCATGGGCGATCGGCTCGCCGATTCCGACACATGCGACGTCAACAGCCGCCACCACCAGGCGGTGCAGAACGTGGCCCCGGGATTTCAGGTTTCAGCGACGGCGCCAGACGGGATCGTCGAAGCCATCGAGGATCCCGGCGACGCCTTCTGCCTCGGCGTGCAATGGCATCCGGAGAATTTCTGGCGCACGGGCGAGTTCCGGCCACTGTTCGAGGGGCTCGTCAAGGCGGCGGAAGAGCGCCCGCAGGGGGGACCGGGGTAGTTCACGGCTTCTCCATCACGGCCACCGTCTCCACGTGGGGCGTGTTCGGGAAGAGATCGAAGGCCTGGATCCCGGCGAGCCGATAGCCGGCGGCGACGAGGCGCTGCGCGTCGCGCGCCAATGTCGCCACGTCGCAGGACACATAGACGATGCGGCCCGCCGCGAGCCGGACAACGCGCTCGAGCGCCGCGCCCGACAGCCCCGTGCGCGGCGGATCCACGATCACGACGTCTGGCGCCGGCGTCGGATCGGGCGCGAAGCCCTCCACCGCGCCGCTGACCGCGCGCACGGCCCCGGCAGTTTGCGCGGCGTTGTGCGCGAGATCGGCCGCCGCGAAAGAGTCGCCCTCCACGGCCGCGACCCGCGCCTGTCGAGCCAGGGCCGCAGCCACGGCGAATGCGCCGCCACCGGCGTACAGATCCACGGCGGCGCCGCCTTCGGGCACTTCGCGCACCACGCGATCGACGAAAGTCTCGAACAGGTAGCGGTTGCCCTGAAAAAAGGCGAGGACGTGCCGGCGTAGCGTCAGAGCGGCACCGCCTACGGTCAGGCGATCGACCAGATACGGCGAGCCGCCGAGTACGCGGAGGTTCCGCGGTCCGCCGACCGAGGCGGCCAGCCCAGTCACCCCCTCTGTCCGGGCCAGCGCGGCGAGCCGGGCCGGCGATCCGCCGGTCAGCGCCACGTGAATCGCGCGTTCCGACGCATCGAGGTTCTCGCCGATCTCGATTTCGGTGGCGTCGTCCACACCGAGAGACCTCAGGCCGGCCGCCAGGCGATCGACCAGATCGACCGTGTCGGCCAGCAGCTGCCGTGTGCTCCCGGCGTCGCACAGGTCGTGCGTGCCTTCGCGGAAGAATCCCATCCGGCGATCACGCACGTGCAGCCGGGCGCGCAGACGATAGCCTTCTTCGGGCGAGGGCGCCACCGCCACGTCGCCAGGCAGATCGATCTTGCCGATCCGAGAGAACGCGTCGGCGATGACCTGCGCCTTGATCGCGAGCTGTCGGGGATAGGCGATGTGTGCGTAGAGGCAGCCGCCGCACCTGAGATCGGCGAGCCATGGTCGGCGGTCGGGCGATGGCCGGTCGACCGCGGTCACCCAGGCATAGGCGACACGCTTCGAGACGCGCTCGATGCGGGCGGTGACCCGTTCGCCAGGCACCGCGCCTCCGACGAGGACGACTTGTCCGTCCACCCGCCCGATCATCCGTCCCCCGACGGCGGGTCTGTCGATGTCGAGCGTCACCGCATCGCCGCGCGACAACACGCCCACAGCTTACCGGATCGGCGACGGCGCCGAATGATAGGATGCGCCGGTGTTTCCGTGGCTCGACGGCATCGTCCCTCCGCTCATCGTCATCGTCGTCGCCGGGTTGCTGGCACCGGCGCGCAATCGGCTGCTGGCCTTGGCGCTGATCATCACGCTCACCGGGGGCCTGGAGCTCGCGATGGGCCGGCCGGCGACCTATCGTCACGGTCCCGTCCGGCTCTGGTCGGGCGACATCGCCAGCGACGAGAACTCACAGCAGATCTCGGATCCGTACACGTTCACGCACGTGGTCCACGGCGCGGCGTTCTATGGTCTGACCTGGTTGACCATGGGGTCGCAGCCGGTTGCGCTGCGGCTGCTCGTGACCGTCGGCCTGGAGTCGGCGTGGGAGGCGTACGAAAACACCGACACCGTGGTCGAGCGCTATCGGGCGGAGACGATTTCGCTCGGCTATTACGGCGACAGCCTGATCAACTCCATGGCCGACATCCTGGCCTGCCTCCTGGGGTTCGCGCTCGCGCGGACCCTGCCGGCGAAGGTGACCGTGGCCGGCGTCATCGCCGTGGAGCTGATGCTGGCGTTCTGGATCCGCGACAACCTCACCCTGAACATTCTGATGCTGATCTACCCGCTCGAGGCCGTGAAGTCCTGGCAGCTGGGACTGAAGGGCGACTAGAACGTGACCGTCGGCAGGTTGAGCCGTTCCCGGACGAGGCGCGCCTCGGCGGCGCGGCGCCCCAGCGCATAGGCGTCGGGCGTCATCCGGTCGCGATACGCGGACAGCTCGGCCGAGGCGTCGCGCTCGATACCCTCGAGCGCCGGGGCGTCGAGCGTCGCCCGCGCCAGGGCGATCAGCTCCTCGTCGAAGCCGGCGAGTCGGGCCACGAGGGCCGCGCGCGCCTCGCCACGAATCCCACCGCGCGCCGACCGCGCCGCATCGAGCTCGGCCGAAACCCGATCGATCAGGTCGTCGAACGCTTCGCCGATCGCGCCGCTGGCGCGCGCGTCGCTCAGCCGCGTCACGACTCGCGCCAGGTGCCCCGGCACTGACGGCCCTCGCCGCCGTCCCGCCTCTCCGGCGGCTGCGTCTGCGCCTCCGTCCGACTCCTGCGCGCCGGCCAGCCCGACCGCCCGCCGCCACTCGTCGAACACGTCCAGCACGTCGGCGTCGCAGAAGTCGATCTTGAGCGGCCGCCGGCGCGGACCTTTCCGATGGTCCCGCTCGAACGTGCGATCGATGCCTGCGAAGGCGATCTTGAGCGGCACGCCACGCGCGGCCCAGGCCGAGACGAGCTCGAACGAGGGACCGACCACGCGCACCAGGTGACCGTCGTTCTTGCGGCAGAGATAGGCTTCGACTTCGCGACAGTAGTCTAGCGGCGGCGTGCCCACACGATTCTCAGGCCGTGCAACGTGAGGTCGGGTTCGACGTGATGAATGAGCGACGTTTCCGGCGCGATGATCCCGGCGAGTCCGCCCGTGGCCACACAGATCGCCTCGCCGTCCAGCTCCTCGGTCATGCGGCGCACGAGGCCTTCGACCATCGCCACGTAGCCCCAGAACAGCCCGGACTCCATCGCGCCCACCGTCGTGCGTCCGACGACGTGAGCCGGCTTGCGCACGTCGATCCGCGGCAGCCGCGCCGCGCGCTGGAAGAGCGCATCGGCCGAGATCTGCACGCCGGGACAAATGGCGCCGCCCAGGTACTCGCCGTGGGCGGAGATCGCGTCGAACGTCGTCGCCGTGCCGAAATCGACGACGACGAGCGGCCGGTGGGTGCCGCGGCCATGCGACTCGAATGCCGCGATGCCATTCACCAGTCGATCGGCGCCCACCTCGGCCGGGTTGTCGTACAGGATGGGCATGCCGGTGTCGAAACCGGGTTCGATCGTGACGGCCGGCCGGCCGAACGATCCTTCCACCATCGCCTGCACCGCGCTGGTGAGGGGCGGGACGACCGAACCCAGAATCACTCCGGCGACCGCGCTCCGGTCGAGGCCTGCGTGCGCAAACAACCCCTCGACCAGCAGACCGAGCTCGTCGCCCGTGCGTTCGCGCACCGTCATCAACCGCCAGCTTCGCAGCAACTGGTCGCCGGAGAACACGCCGAGCACGATGTTGGTGTTACCGACGTCGATGGCTAGAAGCATGGGTTCGAAGGGTTCGAGGGGTTCGAGGGGTTCGAAGGGTTCGAGGATCTCGACGTGGATCGATCTATGCACCGGCCGAGGACGGTGATCGCGAAACGGTTCGAGGATCTCATTGCCTGGCAGCTGGCCTATCGGCTTCAGCAGGATGTGTTTGCATTTACTGCTACACCGCGCGTGGCGCGGGATGTCAAATACTGCGATCAGATCCGCGAGTCGTCCCGGTCAACATCGCGGAACATCGCTGAAGGGTTCGGTCGATTCTACCCGAAGGAGTTCCGCCGATTTCTGCAGATCGCCGCCGGCTCGCTTCACGAGACCAAGGCCCACCTTCTGGAAGGCCACGATCGCGGATACCTCGCCGACGACGAATACGACCGTCTATCCCGTCTGGCCTTCCGCGCGATCAAAGCCACTTCCCGCCTCTCACACTACCTCTCCACCGCCGTCGCGCCGGCTCGCTAACCTCGAACTGTTCGAACCCCTCGAACCTCTCGAACCTTTCGAACCTTTCGAACCTTTCGAACCTTTCGCTAGATCCACACAACCTCGCCGCCGACGATCCGTTCGACGCGGCCACTCATGTCCACCAGCAGCGCCCCATCGTCGGCCAGGCCCGCCGTCGTGCCGGTCTGCGATCCCGACGCCGTCGACCAGCGGACGGCAGCCCCACGGCAGCCGGGCGCCCGGGCGCGCCACTCCCCGAGAATCGCATCGAAGCGTTCACCGACCAGGTCCGCATACCGTGCCGCCACCGCCGCCAGCGCCTCCACCAGGAGCACGGCCCGCTCGATGGGTCGGCCAAGCTCCGTCTCGAGCGAGGTTGCGCGATCCGCGAGGTCCGGTGGATACGCCATCGGGCCGACATTGATGCCAAAGCCGGTCACGACGGCCGCCATGGGATCGCCGGCCCGTTCGGGCCGGGCGATCGATTCGGTGAGAATGCCCGCGAGCTTGCGACGTCCCACGATCAGATCGTTCGGCCACTTGATGTCTGGCGCGAGCCCTGTCGCCGCCTGAATGCCCTCGGCGAGCGCAACGCCGATGGCCAGCGTGAGCAGCCCGGTCGCGCGCCTCGTCGACGGCTTGAGCACGATCGATACGTACAGTCCGCTTTCCGGCGGCGAGAACCACGTGCGGCCACGCCGTCCGCGCCCCGCCGTCTGCGTCTCGGCGATCACGACCACGCCCGCCGGCGCGCCCGAGGACGCAAGCGACAGGGCGATATCGTTCGTGGAACCGACGGCGGACAAGTAGTGAATGGTCTCGCCAATCGGTCCGAGGCGGGGTCGGGCGGCGCCAAACGCCGATGCGAGATCCGACGGCAGGTCAGGAGGGCTCGATCTCAAAGCTGATGTCCGCGGCTGGCGCCGAATGCGTGAGCCCGCCCACCGACACGAAGTCGGCACCAGTGGCGACGATGGCGGGCATGGCCTCGAGCGTGACGCCGCCCGACACCTCGACGCGGGCCCGACCGCCAATCCGCCGAACGGCCTCGCGCGCGGCATCCGTTGAAAAGTTGTCCACGAGAATGGAGTCGACGCCGGCGGCGAGCGCGTCCTCGACTTCCTCGAACGATTGCACTTCCACTTCCACCGGCAGGTCGGGGCGCGACGCGCGGACCCGCTCCACGGCTGCGCGGACGCCGCCGGCCAGGCGGACGTGGTTGTCCTTGATGAGAATCGCGTCGAAGAGCCCCCCGCGATGATTCGTCGCACCGCCGGCGCGCACGGCGTACTTCTCGAGCGCGCGCAGCGTCGGCGTGGTCTTGCGGGTATCGCGCACGACGATCCGCCCTCCGGCCGCATCGACGAACTGGCGGGCCCGCGTCGCGATTCCCGACAGCCGCTGGAGAAAGTTGAGCGCCGTCCGCTCGCCGACGAGCAGCGTCGCGGCGCGCCCGGCGACTTCGCCCAGGGCATCGCCGCTCGCCGCCGCGTCCCCGTCCCCGCGATGCGCGCGCACGTCCACGCCCGCCTCCAGCATCCGAAACACTTCGAACGCGACATCGAGGCCCGCGACAATGCACGCAGATTTCGCGAGCAGGACTCCGCGCGCCCGCTGATCCCGACCGGCCAGGGCCGCCGTTGTCGCGTCGCGGTCCACGTCGAGGCGGCCGCCGAGATCCTCTTCGAGCGCCCGGCGAACCAGGTCGCGAAAGCTGGCGGGGTCGAGCCGTGCGATCACGGCGCGACGGGCTCGTAGCCGGTGACGAGGATTTCGCGCGGCGCGCCAACTTCCGCCTCGAAGGCGCGGACGCGCAGCGCCGAGCGGAGGTCGGCTTCCACAAGGGGCATGGCCTCGACGGCTGCCCGATCCGCGCGCACGGTCACCTTGGCGATCGGGACCTTCAACGGTTGTTTCGCCTCCGACCGCTGCTTGCGGACTTCGAACAACACGTCGGTCGCCCAGTCGTACAGCCGCTGGTCGGCCGCACGCGACTCGGCTGTGGCATCGGCGACGAGCGACTCCAGCTCGCCGCTCGTCGGCCAGGCCGCCCGATGGATCGACCCCTCCTGCCACCACGACCAGACTTCCTCGGTGACGAAAGGCAGGAAGGGGGCGAACAATCGCAGCAGCACCGACAGCGCCGCGGTCAGCGCCCGGTTGGCGGACGCCGCCCCTTCCCGGTCCTGCTCGCCGTAGCGCCGGCCCTTGACGAGCTCCAGGTAGTCGTCGCAGAAGCGCCAGAAGAACGTCTCGACGTGCTGGAGCGCCCGTGCGTAGTCGTAGCTCTCCAGATCCCCGGTCGCCGAATCCACGAGCGCGGCGAGCCGGCGCAGCATCGCCCGGTCGACCGGCCGCACCACCGGCCCCTGCGGGTCCGCGGCGCCGAGCGCGAAGCGCGACGCGTTCAGCACCTTGATCGCCAGACGCCGTCCCACACGCATCTGGTTCGTATCGAAGGCGGTATCGGTGCCGGGCCGACCGCTGGCGGCCCAGTAGCGGGCCCCGTCGGCCCCGTGCTCCTCGAGGAGCGCCATGGGCGTGACCACGTTGCCCTTCGACTTCGACATCTTCTTCCGATCGGGATCCAGAACCCAGCCCGAGATTGCCGCGTGCCGCCAGGGCAGCGAGTCGTGCTCGAGATGGGCGCGCAGCACGGTCGAGAACAGCCACGTCCGGATGATGTCGTGGGCCTGCGGCCGCAGGTCCATCGGGAACGTCCTCGCGAAGAGATCCGGCGTCTCGCCCCAGCCGCACACGATCTGCGGCGTGAGCGACGACGTGGCCCACGTGTCCATCACGTCCGGATCGCCCACGAACCCGCCCGGACGTCCGCGATCCTCCCGCTGATATCCCGGCGGCACGTCGGTAGACGGATCGACGGGCAGGCGATCCTCGGCGGCCGCGATCGGCCGATCGTACGCCACGCGCCCATCGGCCCCAACGGGATACCACACCGGGAACGGCACACCGAAAAATCGCTGGCGGCTCACGCACCAGTCGCCGGTGAGGCCCTCGGTCCAGTTCTCGAACCGGGCCCGCATGTACGCGGGATGCCAGTCGAGCTCGCGGCCGCGGGCCAGCAGGGCGTCGCGAAACTCCATCGTCTTGAAGAACCACTGCCGGCTGGTGACGATTTCCAGGGGGCGATCGCCCTTTTCGTAGAACTTCACGGCGTGCGTGATGGGCCTCGGCTCGCCCACCAGATCGCCGGACGCCTTCAGCTGCTCGGCGATCGTCACGCGCGCCTTGGCGGCCGACAGGCCGGCGAGCTCGCCGTAGTATCGGGCGGCGCGTTCCGGATCGATCGAGTCCCAGCCCTCCGCGCCCCACGCCACCTGGCGCAGCGTGCCGTCGGCCTGGATGACGGCCCGTACGGGCAGACTCAGTTCGCGCCACCAGGTCACGTCTGTCATGTCGCCGAACGTACAGATCATCGCGATGCCGCTGCCCTTCTCCGGATCGGCGAGCTCGTGCGCGCGCACCGGCACGCGCATCCCGAAGAGCGGCGTCACGACTTGGGTGCCGACGAGCGCACGGTACCGCTCGTCGTCGGGATGCGCAACGAGCGCGACGCAGGCGGGAATCAACTCCGGGCGGGTGGTCTCGATCTCGACGGCTCCGCCGCCGGGCCGACCGAAGGCGACCCGGTGATACGCGCCCGCCATGTCGCGGTCCTCGAGCTCGGCCTGCGCGACGGCCGTCCTGAAGTCCACGTCCCAGAGCGTGGGTGCCTCCACTTGGTAGGCCAGGCCCCGGCGCAGCAGATGCAGAAAGGCGCGCTGGGACACGCGCTGCGCGCGAGTGCCGATGGTCGCGTACGTCGTGGACCAGTCGACCGACAGGCCCAGATGCCGCCAGAGGCGCTCGAAGGCCTTCTCGTCCTCGGCCGTGAGCCGCGCGCACAGCTCGATGAAATTCGGGCGCGAGATCGCGATCGGATGCCTGGGCGGGGTGTCCGCCGGCACGAACGACGGGTCGTACGGCAGAGTCGGGTCGCAGCGCACGCCGAAGTAGTTCTGCACGCGCCGTTCGGTGGGCAGGCCGTTGTCGTCCCATCCCATCGGATAGAACACCGCCCGGCCGCGCATCCGATGGAAGCGGGCCACGATGTCGGTGTGGGTGAAGGAGAAGACGTGACCGACGTGCAGCGAGCCGCTCACGGTGGGCGGCGGCGTGTCGATGGCGAACACCTCCTCGCGAGGCCGGGAGGCGTCGAAGCGATAGATGCCGTCGGCCTCCCACCGCGGCGTCCACTTGGCTTCCAGGCCCTCGAGCGCGGGCTTTTCCGGCAGGCGCACCCGAGCGCTGTCCACGCTCGTCGAGGGTACGGACGAATCGGGCATGGACAAGATGGTATCAAAAGGCCGCGTCGGCGCCGGACACGCCGACTTACTTCATGTTCGAGCGGATGTTCGCCTTGATGCGGTCGATCTCGTCGCGCACGAGGCGCTCGGCGACCTGTGACACGCTGTCGGCCACCGTTTCGCGCACGACGCGGTCCGACATGCGGTCCATCACGCGATGGGCGACCTGCTCGACCAGCTCGTCGGTCGAGACGGCCGAGGGGGCCGAGAAGGGCGCGTAGGCGGGCCAGGTCGGCGCGTCGGGCGGCTGCGGCTCGCCGCGCTCCGCGGCCAGGATCGCCGCGAACGCGTCGGCGAGCGACGGGAGCTGCGCCGTCGTGGCAGGAGCGGCCGCTTCCGATCGGGGCCAGGCGAGCGGCGGCGGCTCGGCCGCGGGCGCGGCGGTGAAAGGCGCGGCCTCGGCCGGCGGCGGTTCGAGAGGCGGAGGCTCGATCGGCGGCGCTGGCGCCGGGAACGGCTCCGGCGCGTGGCTGCCCAGCGTCGCAAACGCCGCGTCCAGCCGATCGAAGTAGTGGTCGAGCGCGACCTCGCCCCTTCGAGGTTCGGGGCTGGCCACGGCCGGGGCGCCGGCCGGACGCGACGGGGTCCAGCTCGCGCCCGGCCCCGCAGGGACGCTCACCGGAGGGGCGGCGATCGACGGCGCCGCGCCTCGCTCGAGAAGCTCGCGCACGCGGCCGATCACGAGCTGCGGCTCGAACGGCTTGGCCAGTACGCCGTCGCATCCCACAGCGCGGGCGCGCACGTCGTCGACGGGCTCGAAGGCGCCTGTCAAGAGCAGGACCGGAATGTGCGCCAGCGCGGGTGTTCGTTTGATGTGTTCGGCCACCTCGTATCCGCTCGCTCCCGGCATGCCGACGTCGGCGAGCACGATGTCCGGTGGATCGACGTCGATCCGCTCGATCGCCTGGTCGCCGTCGCTGACGGCCACCACCCGGACGTCCTCGTCGGCGAACGTGAGTTCGATCACGCGCTGAATGGTCACGCTGTCGTCGGCCAGAAGCAGGGTCTTGGGCATCGCCTATACCTTCGTGCGCACGTTGGCTTGAATGAAGTCGATGATCTCCTGCATCGGGGTGCCCGGCAGGAACACGCCTTTGATCCCCAGGGCCTTCAGCATCGGGATGTCGACGTCGGGGATGATCCCGCCGATCAGCACGAGCACGTCGTCGAGGCCCTTGTCGCGGAGGAGCTGCATCAGCCGTGGGGCGATGTGATTGTGGGCGCCCGAGAGGATCGACAAGCCGATCACGTCGGCGTCCTCCTGGAGCGCCGCCGAGACGATCTGCTCGGGGGTCTGCCGCAGACCCGTGTAGATCACCTCCATGCCGGCATCACGCAAGGCCCGAGCAATCACCTTGGCTCCGCGGTCGTGCCCGTCGAGCCCCGGCTTGGCGATCACCACCCGCAGCTTTCGCATGTGTGCAGCCATCCTACTCCCAATCCCGAACCGCACTCACACGATCGGCACTTCCTCGTATTCGCCCCAGACGCGGCGCAACGCGTCGCACATCTCGCCGATGGTCGCGCCGGCGCGCACGGCGTCGAGCATCGGCGGCATCAGGTTGGCCGTGCCGCCCGCCGCCGCCTGGAGGGCGTCGAGGCGTCGGGCCAGCGCGCTGGCGTCTCTCGTCCGGCGCAGGCGCTCCAGTCGCTCGAGCTGCCGCCGGCCCGCGCCCTCGTCGATGTAGAGAATCGAGGGCGGAGGTTCGTCTTCCTCGACGAAGTCGTTCACGCCCACGATCACCTGCTCCCCGCGCTCGACCGCCTGCTGGAACCGATACGACGCCTCGGCGATCTCCCGCTGCGGGAAGCCCTGCTCGACGGCGGCGACCATGCCGCCCATCGCGTCGATCCGGTCGAAGTAGGCGCGCGCCTCCCGCGCGAGATCGCGCGTGAGCGCTTCGACGACGTACCGATCCGCCCAACGGATCCACCGTCCCGACGACCCCGCTCTCGTGGGCGATGATCTGCTGGGTCCGGAGCGCGAGGGTCGCGGCCTCCTCGGTCGGCAGCGCCAGCGCCTCGTCGAGCGAGTTGGTGTGCAGCGAGTTCGCGCCTCCCAGCACCGCGGCGAGGGCCTGCAGCGCCGTCCTCACCACGTTGTTGTAGGGCTGCTGAGCCGTGAGCGAGACCCCCGCCGTCTGCGCGTGAAACCGCAGCTTCAGCGACCGCTCGTCGCGAGCCCCGAACCGGTCGCGCATGACCTCCGCCCACAGGCGCCGGGCCGCCCGGTACTTCGCAATCTCTTCGAAGAAGTCGCTGTGGGCGTTGAAAAAGAACGAGATCCGCGGCGCGAACTCGTCGACGGTGAGTCCGGCATCGACGCCCCACTGCACGTACTCGATCCCGTCGCGCAGCGTAAAGGCGAGCTCCTGCGCCGCCGTCGACCCGGCTTCGCGGATGTGGTAGCCACTCACCGAAATCGTGTTCCATCGCGGCACCTCGCGCGCGCAGAACGCGAAGACGTCGGTGATGATCCGCATCGACGGGCGCGGCGGAAAGATGTATTCCTTCTGGGCGATGAACTCCTTGAGGATGTCGTTCTGAATCGTGCCGGACAGCGTCCGCCAGTCGGCGCCCTGGCGCTCCGCCACCACGAGATACATCGCGAACATCATCGCCGCCGGGGAGTTGATCGTCATCGACGTCGTGATCTCGCCGAGCGGAATGCCCTGGAACAGCTCCTCCATGTCGGCCAGCGACGTGATGTTGACGCCGCACTTGCCGACCTCGCCGAGCGACAGCGGATGGTCCGGATCGCGGCCCATCAGCGTCGGCAGATCGAACGCGACGCTCAATCCGGTGCCACCGGCGCTCAGAAGCGCCTTGTAGCGCGCGTTGGTCTCTGCGGGCGTCCCGTAGCCCGCGAACTGCCGCATTGTCCAGAGCTTGCCCCGGTACCCCGATCGGTGGATGCCGCGGGTATAAGGAAACTGACCGGGATCGGCCACGTCCCGTCCGTACGCCACGTCCTGGACGTCCGCGGACGTATAGAGACGCTCGATGGGGCGGCCGGAGATCGTGCGGAACTCGGTCCGGCGCTCGGGCGCGGTCCGCAGCGCCGGCGCGAGCGTCTCGCGTTCCCAGCGCGTCCTGTCGGTCTCGGCAGCCGCTTTCATCGTAGGCAATTATAACCTTCGCGAGTTGACGCGCCTGGTCGCCGACACGCGCCGCCGCCCGTAGTAGCATGGACGCCAATGGGCGCCAACACTTCTATTTTCTCTGAAATGCTCGAGGAGTTCGACGAAGCGGCCCGGCTGCTCCAGCTCGATCCCGGCATCTGGAAGATCCTCACCCATCCGAAACGGCAGATCGTGGTCAGCTGCCCGGTGCAGCTGGACAATGGGCAGATCGAAGTTTTCACGGGCTATCGCGTGCAGTACCTCGATCACGCTCGGGCCGGCGAAGGGCGGCATCCGCTATCACCCCGACGTGACCCTGGACGAGGTCACGGCGCTGGCCGCCTGGATGACCTGGAAGTGCGCGGTCGCCCACATTCCCTTCGGCGGCGGGAAGGGCGGCATCATCTGCGATCCCACCAAGATGTCGCCGCGTGAGATCGAGGCGCTGACTCGACGCTACGTGTCGGAGCTCGTCGATGCCATCGGTCCCGAGAAGGACGTGCCGGCTCCCGACGTCAACACCGACGAGCAGGTGATGGCGTGGTTCATGGACACCTACAGCATGCACGTGGGCCACACCGAAACGTCCGTTGTCACCGGCAAGCCGCTCGAGCTTGGCGGATCGCTCGGTCGCCGCGAAGCCACCGGGCGCGGCGTGATGATCGCCACGCGCGAGGCCTGCCGCCACGTCGGGTGCACGCTCGAGGGCGCGCGCGTCGCCGTACAGGGCTTCGGCAACGTCGGGTCCGTCTCGGCCCTTCTGCTCGCCGGCCTGGGCGCCCGGATCGTGGCCATCACCGACTGGCGCGGCGGCGTCTACGACGAGAACGGCCTCGACCTGGACGGCCTCGCCGCGTACAAGACCGAGCACAAGACGGTCGCGGGGTACGGCGGCGCCGCGGCCATCTCGAACGCCCAGCTCTTCGCGCTCGACGTCGACGTCCTCATCCCGGCAGCCCTCGAGAACCAGATCACGATCGAGAACGCCCCTGGCATCAAGGCCAAGATTGTCGTCGAAGGGGCCAACGGCCCGACGACGCCCGACGCGCACCGCCTGCTGCACGAACGCGGCGTGTTCGTCGTTCCCGACATCCTGGCGAACGCGGGCGGCGTGACGGCGTCGTATTTCGAATGGGTGCAGGATCGCTACGGCTACTTCTGGACCGAGGACGAAGTGAACGAGCGGCTGGAAAAGAAGATGTGCGAGGCCTTCCACGCCGTGCTGCGCATCATGGATCAGTACAAGGTGGACATGCGGACGGCTGCTTACATGGTAGGCATCCAGCGCGTGGCGACCGTCACGCGCCTCCGCGGGATGTATGCCTGAGCCGGGGTTCTCGGGTTCTGACACGTCGATGAAGACGCAACCGCGTGCGTCATCGACCGCCGGCTTTCGCTGCCGTACGTCCTTCCAACAGGCTTCGGCGAACGCGCGACCCTGGAACCCGCGAACCTCGAACGTCCGCGAACCTCGAGAACCCTGAGAACCCCGAGAACCCTTAGTACGTCACCCTGAACGGCAGCCGATCCCGGGCCTGTCCGGCGGGCGCCGTGGCGGTGATCTCCACCGAGTAGTCGCCCGGCGCAAAGCTGGCGAGCGGCAGTCCGATCTGAAAGGTCCCGGGGCCGCCGGGGCCGTTGTCGACCTTGAGCGAGCGCAGCACCCCGCTGTCGGGACCCAGCAGCTTCGCGCCAACCGTGACGGCGCCGTTCGCGTACACGGGAAACCGAATCAGCAGCCGCTCCGTGCGCCGGAACTCGCGCGAGGGCGATGGCGGCGCATCGGGATCGTCGACGAGCCGCCGCCAGTCGAGCGCCGTCCACGCCCGCAGGACCTCGGCCGATCCCATCGTCACGGCGCCGTCGAGCGCGCGGACGCTGATCGTCCGGATATCGCGGTCGAGCTCGGCGTCACCGCCCGGATTGCCCGGGCCGCTCAGGACCGACATGCGGAGACGCAGCCGGCCGGGAGGCGCGTCGAACACCGCGCGCTCCGCGCCCACTGTCTCGTTGCCAGGTTCAACCGGCAGGACGTCCCCTTCGAAGATCGGAGAGCCGTCGGGGCCGAGGGCCTCGAGCGCGATCCGTGACGGCGGCGGCGCCACCGGGCGTGAGCGCAGGCGGACGGCGGCCGCGCGGGGAGACGGCTCCCACACGAACGTCACCCGCGTCGACCCGCCCGGACCGCGCGCAAATCCGAACCACGGGTTGATGAGGGGACTGGCGTGATACGGCTCCGCGAGCGGCGACGGCGGCAGAGGCTCGGCGGCTTCGGCAAGGAGCCGCTCGGTGGCCGCCGATCGCGCCCAATATCCCGGTCGGGCGCGGACGCTCGTCCCCTTGCGGCTCACCGAGATCGAGACGCGGTGAAAACGGCCGTCGCCGTCGTTCGTCGAGTCGTACGACGCCCAGTAGTACGCACGGGCATCGGCGGCGGCCGCGCGCAGGCCCGCGTCGAGGTCCCCGCGGAGGGCCCGGCCGCTCGTCTCCTCCGCCAGCCGCGCCAGCGGCTCGGCGGCGCTCCAGGCTTCGGCGCCCGACCCGTCAGGCGGAGCGGCCGCACGTGCGTCACGGCCCGTCGGGTCGAGCGCGTACACGGCCACGGATCCGCGATTGGCCAGCCGCGCGACGCTCTCGGGTCCGCTCGACCGCGCGCCACGGCCTCGCGCGAGTGGGCCGATGCCTTCAGCCACGACGACGAGTGTCTTGCGGCCCTCGCCCGTCCGGCCGAGCGCCTCGGCAAGCGCGCCCACCGCGGCCCACGACACCTGGGTGCGTGTCTGGTCGACGATGGCCGGGGCGCGTGCCAGGAACGTCGCTTCGAACGGGGTCTTCGCCGTGAAGTTGCCGAGACGTCCGTTGAAGGAAGCCACGTCGGCCTCGAGCGCCTGTCGGTCGCTCATGAGGCGAATGGCCGTCAGCGAGTCGAGTGGCTTGAGCACGACCGCGCGATCGACGGGAGTCAACTCGCGCTCGAGGAAGCCTCCAACGGCGCGTCGCACGTCGGCGGTCGACGCGGCGCCGACATGGTATTCGTCCAGGAAGATGCCGAACATCCGGGGCATCTCCGCATCCGGCGGGCGGAGCGCGGTCAGGCTGCGCCCGACGCCGTCCTCCTGGATCGTCACTTCCCCGGGCTGGAGATCGGTCACCACGCGGCCGTGGGCGTCGGTGACGAGCACGTCGATGCCAACGGGGGCGTCGACGGCGGCGAGCGCGATCGGCGCCGCCATCGCCGCCAGCGCCGACATCAGCGCGATCCGCGGGCGAGCCACGGCCTTAACTGGCCACTTTCAGGCCGACGTACTCCGTGATCGGCTCGCCGGCGCCCGTGGCCGAGATTTCGAGAACGTATGGGCCTGGCGCCAGACTCGACAGCGCCAGCTCGATTTGAGCAGGGGCGTCGGGCGACGCCGGCGGCTCCACGGCGAGCTCCTGCATCGGGTCGCCCGCCTGATTGAGGAGCCGCGCCGAGATCGCGGGGGCGGCGCCGTACACAGGCACCCGGATGAGCAGCCGCTCGGCGCGGGTGAACTCGCGCTCGACCACCGGCACGGCGTCGGCGGCCGCCCTCAGATCCTGGATCTGACGGGCGGTGCGGGCCCGGAAGACGGCCGGGGTGCCGAGGGCCGTGCCGGGGCCGGTCAGGTCGGGCACGTCCAGGTCGCGGACCTCGCTGTCGAGCACCCCCTGATCCGCGCTCTCGACGGTGAGCCGCAGGTGCATCGCCCCAGGGGGCACGTCGAAGCTCACGTGCGCTGCCTCGCGCGCCACCGCGCCGGCTGCGGGCGGCAGGGCTACCCGCCCACGGTAATACGGCGAGCCGTCGTCGCCGAGCGCCATGAGGGACACCGCCGCCGGCGTCTCGGAGGCACGCGCCGCTGGCGCCCCTGGTCGCGGGGCGGGCTGCCAGAGGAACGTAACCGTCGTTTTGCCGTCGGCGCCGCGCGAAGTGCCGAGCCACGACTGGATCGTCCGCTCCCGGACGGGCTCGGTGGCGACCGCGAGGGCCTTGGACACGCCCGGCGGAGGGCCCGGCTTCTCGGGCGCCAGGATGCGCTCGGCGTTCTCGTGCGTGATGGCCCAGTAGCCCTTTCTGGCACGCACCTGGACGTTCGCCCGCTTCACCCGCACCTCGATCTTGTGGAACTTGCCATCGGTCGGGGCGGCGGCCGAGTCGTAGCCGATCAGGTAGTACGCGCTCGAGTCGCGGACGATCTGCGCCAGGCCCGGCGCCACGTCGTTCTGATTCACGATGGCGCGGCCGTCGGTCTCCTCCGACAGCGTGCGCAGCGTGTCCTGCGTGGAATTGAGGTAGTCGCGGCCCACCGCCTGGCTGATGTTGTCGGTGATGTCGAAGTCCGAGCCGGTCAGCCCTCTTGGATCGATCGAATAGATCGCGACGTTGTTGCGGTTCGCCGCATCGTAGATCTCGCGCAGGTCCGACTGCATGTCGGTCGAAGCGAGCCACGACGCGCGCGATTCCACGGGATCGTTGAGGCCGCCGGCGAGCGGATCGGTGTTGGTGCCCGGGTCGAAGGGGTTGGGCGGCAGCAGCGCCGTGTCGCTCCGCTTCTGCGGCGGCACCATGTAGGTGTAGCCCTCGCTGACGAGCAGCAGCGCCTTGCGCCCCTCCTTGAGCCCGCCGAGGTGCACGATCAGCGCCCGAAGGGCGGAGAGCGACACCTGCGTCCGAATCCGCTCGACGATCTCGGTCGGGTACATCACATACCGCTGTTCGTACTCGTTGATCGGTTCGTAGTCGAACTTGCGCCCCAGGAAACTCTGGATGCCGCGTACGATCGCGCTGTGATTGCGCGTGAAGCGCAGCGACTCCACGGACTCGAGCGGATACATCAACGCGACCATGTCGGAGGGCCCGAGCTTCGTGTCGACGAAGGCCGCCAGCGGCTCCCGCAGGCGCATGCTCGTGTCACGGCGCACGTGGTAATCGTCGAGAAAGATCCCGAACAGCCGCACGTCGTCGCGTGCGGCCTCCGCTTCTTCGTCGAAGTCGGAGCGGATCGGCTTCGGCGGACCGTCGGGACCCGGCGCAGCGCCTCCGTCGAGATTGACCAGCTTGAACGTGGAAATCGTTTGCGGCTGACCGTCTTCGAGGACCTGGAAGTCGGCCTGCGTCAGGTTTTCGACCGGCTGGCCGTCGCGTCCCGACACGATGACGTCCACGCGGACGAAGTTGATGCCGGCCCTGAACACGGGAGGCTGTTGCGCGTCCTGACCGGCGTCGGGCGACTGGCTTCCCGGCGGACCGGACGTCGGCACCGCCGGGTCCTGGGAGGAGGGCGATGGCGGGGCGGGCTGCTGCGCGTCGCCCCGCATGCCGAAGGCGAGGAGCGCCAGAGCCACCGCGCCGGCTACGCTCCGAATCGACCGGCCCATGTCCCTCATCTTAAACCTACCCGCCCTACTTGAGCACTTCCGCCGCGATGATCATCCGCTGCGCCTCCGAGGTGCCCTGGTAGATTTCCGTGGCGCGCACGTCGCGGAAGAGGCGCTCGGCGAGCGAACCCCGGCGATAGCCGGCCGAAGCGAGGATCTGCATGGCCCGATCCGCAGCCCTGTGCGCCGCCTCCGAGGCGGCCAGCTTCGCCATCGACGACGCCAGGCGGTTGTCGCCGTGCGGGTCGTGCCTCGTCGCGGCCTTCCACGTGAGGAGCCGCGCCGCGTCGAGCTCGGTCGCGGTATCGGCCACCATCCACTGGATCGCCTCGAACTCGGCAATCGGGCGGCCGAAGGCCACTCGGGTCTTCGCATGGCGGATCGCCTCGGCGAGCGCGGCCGCGCCGATGCCCAGCGCCTGAGCGGCAATGGCGATGCGTCCGCCGCCGAGCGCCCACATCGCCAGCGGGAAGCCCTGGTCGACGGGCCCGAGCACGTCCTCGTCGGGCACCACCACGTCGAGCTCGAGATCCACGCAGCCCAGCCCGCGCACGCCCAGCGACTCGTCGCCCCTGGTCCGCGTCACGCCGGGCGCGTCGAGCCCCACGAGAAACGCGGTGATGCCCTGCCCGCGCAACCCGGGCCGGGTGGCCGCGAACACGATCGCGACCGACGCGGCCTCCGCGTTCGCGACCCACACTTTGCGGCCCGTCACGCGGTACCCGCCCGGCACCGGAACCGCGCGCGTCTTCTGGTTCGCGGCGTCTGTTCCCGCGCCGGACTCCGAGAGCGCGAACGCGCCGATGGCCCGGCCGGAGGCCAGCGCTCGCAGCCAACGCTCCCGCTGAGGTGCGCGCCCGGCGTGCGCGATGAGCTCGGCGACGAGCGACGTCGAGATCGACAGTGATACCGCGACGGTGGCGCTGGCCCGGGCGATCGCCTCGATCGCCAGGGCATAGCTCAGGCAGCTGCGGCCCGCGCCGCCCCACGATTCAGGCAGCGTGATGCCGCAGAACCCGCGCGCGGCCGCAGCCTGGATCAGGTCGAGGGGAAACTCGTTCGACGCGTCGATCGCCGCGGCGCGCGGAGCGACCAGGTCGCGCGCAAACGCCTCGGCCTCGTCCTGGAAGGCGCGCTCTGCCGGCGAGAGCTCCAGCTGCATGTCCGTACCTTGCCACAGAGACTCGACGATCACGGAGAAAATAACCGCAGGCGGCGACGGCGATTCCGACCCCGATCGCTAGGTCTCGGCGAGCAGACGTTCGAAGATGGGCTGGAGGCGTCTGGCCGAAGCCTGGAGATCCTCGGGCAGCACACGGACCTCGCCCACGACGCTGATGAAGTTCGTGTCGCCGTTCCAGCGCGGCACGAGATGCACGTGCAGATGATCGACGATGCCGGCGCCGGCGGGCCGGCCGAGATTGATCCCGACGTTCAGGCCCTGCGGCTGGTAGGCGGCGGTCAGCGCGATCTCGGCGAGGCGTGTGAATCGTGCGATCTCGACCAGCTCCTCGGCCGTGGTCGCTTCGAGCGTGGCCACGTGACGGTTGGGCACGACCATGACGTGCCCGTTGTTGTACGGATACCGGTTCAGGATGACGTATGTGAGCGGGCCGCGGGCCACGACGAGCGAGTCGTCGGCCGAGGAGGCGACCTCAGCCGCCGCGCAAAAAATGCAGCCGTTCGAAGGATGTGCGGTGCCGGTCACGTAAGCCAGTCGCCACGGCGACCACAATCGCTCCATTGGGCTCGAGTGACGACCTCGATGCTACATCGCCACCACGTCGGGCGGCGCCGACTCCTCGGCCGACCCACTCTCGCGGTTGATCAGCTCCTTCAGCTCTTTGCCCGGTTTGAAGTACGGCACTTTCTTGGGCGGCACGTCGACCTTGTCGCCGGTCTTCGGGTTGCGGCCCTTGCGGGGTTCGCGCTTGCGCAGGCGGAAGCTGCCGAACCCGCGAAGCTCGATCTTCTCGCCGCGGTGCAGCGCTTCGATGATGCTCCGGAACACCGTGTCGACGATCACTTCCGAGTGCTTCTTCGTGAGGTCCGACACGCGCGAAACTTCCTCGACCAGCTCCGCCTTCGTCATGCTGCCGCCAGTCATAGTTGCTCCTGACCCCTTCAGCGATTCTTCAAGTGGTCGCCGAGCGTCGCATCGCCTGTGCCCGCGTTCTGCTGGTACGCCTCCCAGTCGGCCCGGAATTCGTCCGACTTGAGCGCCCGGATGGACAACCCGATCTTCCGCTCCTCCGGGGCCAGCTTGATGATCTTCATCGGATACGTTTCGCCCACCTGCAGGTCGATCTTCTCCTGGCCGTGCGCATCGTCGAACTCGGAGACGTGGATCAGCCCCTCGATGCCCTCGTCCAGCTCGACGAACGCCCCGAAGGTCGTCATCCGCACGACCTTGCCTTCGATCGTGTCGCCGACATGGTGCCGCGAGAAGAAGTCGTCCCAGACGTCGGTCGCGAGCTGCTTCAGCCCGAGCGACAGCCGCTGGTTCTCCGCGTCGATATTGAGCACCATCGCCTCGACGACGTCGCCCTTCTTCAGGACTTCGGACGGGTGCTTGACGCGCTTGCTCCACGACATGTCGGAGATATGGATCAGACCGTCGATGTCCTCCTCGACCTCGACGAACGCGCCGAACTCGGTGAGGTTGCGGACTTTGCCGGTGATCTTCGCGCCCACCGGATACTTGTCGGCCAGATCGTGCCAGGGATTACTCTCGACCTGCTTGAGCCCGAGCGAGATGCGCCGGGCCGTCGGATCGACGCCGAGCACCATCGCCTCGACGGCATCGCCCACATTCAGGATCTTCGAGGGGTGCTTGACCCGCTTGCTCCACGACATCTCGCTCACGTGGATGAGGCCCTCGACGCCCGCTTCGAGCTCGATGAAGGCGCCGTAGTCGGTGAGGCTCACGACCTTGCCGGTGACGCGCGCGCCGACCGGATAGCGGTCCGTGACCGCGGCCCAGGGATCGGTGATGAGCTGCTTGTGGCCGAGGGAGACGCGCTCCGTCGACGGATTGTACTTGAGCACGATGACGTCGATCTCGTCGTTGACCTTGAAGAGCTCCGAGGGGTGACCGACGCGGCCCCACGACATGTCGGTGATGTGGAGGAGGCCGTCGATCCCGCCGAGGTCGATGAAGGCCCCGTAGTCGGTGATGTTCTTCACGACGCCGCGCAGCACTTTGCCCTCGGCCAGCGTCTCGAGCGTGTGCTTCTTCTTCTCGGCGTTCTCCTCTTCGAGGAGCGCCTTGCGCGACAGCACGATGTTGCCGCGCTTCTTGTTGACCTTGATCACGCGCATGCGCAGTTCCTGACCGCGCAGCGCGTCGAGGTTTCTCACGGGACGGACATCGATCTGCGAGCCCGGCAGGAAGGCGCGAACGCCGATATCCACGGCCAGCCCGCCCTTGATCCGCTCGATGACGCGGCCGATCACGACCTTCCGCTCGGCGTAGGCCTTCTCGACCTCGTCCCAAATCTTCATCTTCTCCGCTTTTTCGCGGGACAGGACCACATAGCCTTCGCGGTCCTCGGTACGCTCGAGCAGGACGTCGACGATGTCGCCAGGCTGCACGGTGATCTCGCCGTTCTCGTCGAGAAATTCGCTGACGGCGATGATGCCCTCCGACTTGTAGCCGACGTCGACGACGACTTCGGAGGCCGTGACCTTGAGCACCGTGCCCTTGACCACCTCGCCTTCCGCGATGTTCCGGAAGCTGCTATCGTAGACATGCAGCAGCCGCGCGTATTCTTCCGGATCGAGTTGGTCGTCCTCGTCACGACGCAGAGCGATGATCCCCTGGGACCCGGCGCCGCTGCGGGATGTGTGCTGAGTGGGAGTGCCCTCGTCTTCTACGTTCGTCATGCCGTACGCGTCCTCCTGGTCGATCGAATTGCCGGGATTGGGTGCGGGAGCCGGCGCCCCGCCTCTTCAGCGCCGGGCCCGCGCGCGGGCCGACCGGCCCGTAGACCGGTGCGCGCTCAATTACGATAAGCATCAGAGAGTACGCCACTTATCGCCAAACTGTCAAGGCTCGAAAGGACCGCGCCATGGCCAAACGTAGGCCCGCCACGAGCGCCCGCCGAGGTCGCCGGAAGCCGGCCGCCCAGGCCAAAGCCCGCCGCCGGGTCAAGGCGGGGAGCCGCAAGGCCGCCCGCCCGATTAAGGCATCCACCAGAAAGAAGGCCCGCAAGAAGCCGGCGGCCAAAGCCTCGAAGGCCGCCATGACGCGGCGGGCCAAGACCCCCGCCCCCCGGCGCCGTCGCCCCCTTCAGCGAGCGTCCGGCGTGCACGGCAAGGCCCCTCGTCTCGATCGCGAGCGCCGCGTCCTCAGCGAGCCCACTCCTCCCTCGTCGCTCGACCTGGATCGCCATGGGTCGGCCGCACGCACGGGACGCCACGAGCTCCAGCACAACATTGAAGAGCACACCGGCATGACGGCCGAGATCACGGGCGGCGACGTGGATGCCGACTGGGAGAATGCCTACTTCAGCGGCGACGAGGCGCCAGGCGGCGACAATCCCACGCCGGATCAGGATCGGGTGGACGACATCGGCCGGTCGATCGGCCTGCAGTACGAAGACAACGAGGAGCTTCGCTCCGGCGAGAAAGTCGAGAACCGCGACAAACACCGCTGGGAGCTCGATCCCGCATCGTCGGAAGACTACCGGGACCGGAAATAGGACGGGACGAGGGAACGGTTCGTCAGTTCCTCAGTTCCTCGGTTCCCAGGCGCCTCAGCTTCTCCTCCACCACGCTCATCACCTCGTCCACCACCTCCTCGACCCCCTTGCCGGTGGTGTCGATGACGACGGCGTCGGGCGCCGCGTAGAGCGGCGACACGGTCCGTGTCCGATCGCTTTCATCCCGGGCTGTCAGCGCCGTGGCGACCGCTTCGACGGTCCGGCTTCCGGAGTGCGCCGGGTCGGCGGCGCGGCGGCGGGCGCGCTCCTCGGGGGACGCGTCCAGGTACAGCTTCACGTC
The DNA here is from genome assembly GCA_963837345.1 of uncultured Acidobacteriota bacterium. Lineage (GTDB taxonomy): Bacteria > Acidobacteriota > Vicinamibacteria > Vicinamibacterales > CAVVIG01 > CAWIMX01. Next base: position 3,289,067 of record CAWIMX010000001.1, on the reverse strand, counting down.
GGCATCGGGAAAGACCACGGTTCCGATGTCGCGTCCTTCCATCACGACGCCGCCCGACTCGCCCAGCTCGCGCTGGCGCGCCACGAGCAGCCGGCGCACGCGCGGCAGCCGCGCGACGCCCGCGGCGGCCTGATCGATCTCCGGCGTGCGAATCGCGCGCGTCACGTCGACGCCGTCGATGGTCACCGTCCCGAGCGACATCTCGATCCGCGCATCGTGGGCCAGCCGTTCGATCGCGGGTTCGTCGGTCAGGTCGAGGCCGCGCTGCACGGCCTGCCAGCCGACGGCGCGGTACATCGCGCCGCTGTCCACGTGGCGATAGTCGAGCGCGGCAGCCACGGCCCGGGCCACGGTGCCCTTGCCGGCGCCCGATGGCCCGTCAATCGCGATGATGAGGGGCTTCATGCAGCGGCCGGGAGTGTAGCACGCGTACCGCCGCACTTTTTGCTTCGTGCGCGTCGGCTTTCGTGGCTACGCTGTTCCGTGTGGAGCGACTCCAGAAGATCCTGTCGCACGCGGGCGTGGCCTCGCGCCGCGCGTCGGAACAGCTGATGCGCGACGGCCGCGTCACCGTGAACGGCGCGGCGGCCACCGAGCTCGGCACGAAGGCCGACGCCACCGCCGACGACATTCGCGTCGACGGACGGCGCATCCGCGTAGAAGAGGCGCGGCGCTACATCCTCATGAACAAGCCGCGCGGCTACGTCACCACGCGCTCCGACCCGCAGCGGCGTCCCACCGTCGTCCAGCTGTTGAAGGGTGTCCGGGAGTACGTCTATCCGGTCGGACGGCTGGATTTCGACACCGAGGGTCTGCTCCTGCTGACGAACGACGGCGACCTGGCGGCGCGCCTCACGCATCCCCGGCACGGCGTCGCGCGCGTCTACGAAGCGCGCGTCGCGGGCGTGCCCGACGCGCACGATCTCGATCGACTCCGGCGCGGCGTGACCATCGAGGGGCGTCGCACCCGCCCGGCGGACGTGACGCTCAAGCCGCAGGCTCGGAGCGCAAGCCAGCCCGCCACGCTGGTGATCACGCTCCGCGAGGGCCGGAACCGGCAGGTGCGGCAGATGTGCGAAGCCATCGGGCACCCCGTCGATGCGCTGCGGCGCGTCGCGATCGGCCCGATTCGGGAGAGCCGGCTGCCTCCGGGGCAGTGGCGGGATCTGACCCAGGCCGAGCTCCGCCGGCTGCGCGCGGCGGTCTATTCGTCGGCGCCGACGTAGCTCGCCACGAGCTCCATCAGGCTGGGAGCTGCCGTCGCGGCGATCACCGTTTCGTAGAAGCCTCCGGTGTTCTGGGTGAGGTTCTCGGCGAGCTGCGTCACGATGCCGCTGTCGAGCCCACGGATGACAATGGCATGGGCGCGCCCGCCTCTTGCCAGGAATCCATCCACGAACCGGTTGTACGGATCGATGCGGGCGGCGCCCAGGCTGGTGCCCATATCGGTGGTCAGGATCACGAAGACGGGCCGCAGGTCGGGCGCCTTCCGGAAGAACCGCTGGTCGGCCTCGAGCAGCGACTCGAGCAGCATGTTGCCGCCGCCGTCCGACGCGAAGGCAGCCGCCGCCTTCTGCATCTTCGATCGATCGGTCGTCGGCTCTTGACGAACCCGGAGCTGTCCACCAGTGCTGGCCAGCACCAGCTCGGGGTCGCCAGGAAGCGCCTCGAGAAAGCGGGCCAGGCAGGCTCGAAACTGCGTCAGCATGGGCGACATCGACACGCTCGAGTCGATGAGCAGCACCACGCGCATCGGACCGCGGGGATTCTCCTGTGCGCGCGCGCTCGATTGCGCGAGCAGCACCACGACCGACGCGAGCACGAGCAGACGGCGCCTCGTCACGACACCCTCCTGAACTTCGAAATTCCGATTCAATGGACCGATGGCGGCTTGTCCTCGTCGTCGTCGAACACGGGATCCGCGTGGTCTTCGTCGGGCTCGACGAGCGGCAGCTGATCCTCCCTCGGCGACCGCTCCACCAGGAGCGGCGTGTCGAGCCCGAGCGCTTCCGCCATGTCTTCCACCTTCGGAAGATCCGCCAGGTCGTTCAGCCCGAAGCGGATCAGGAATTCCCGCGTCGTGCCGTACAGGAACGGGCGCCCGACGACGGCCTTCCGGCCGACGATCTTGATCAGATGGCGCTCGAGCAGCGTGTTGAGCACGCCCGACGTGTTCACACCGCGAATTTCGCCCACTTCCAGCGCCGTGATCGGCTGCTTGTAGGCGATCACGGCGAGCGTCTCGAGGGCCTGCACGGTGAGCTTCTGCGTGGACCGCTCGTGGAAGAGACGCCGCACCCACTCGTGCATGTCGGGGCGCGTCACGATCTGGTAGCCACCGGCCACGTCCACCAGCTGCAGCCCGCCGGGCCGTTCGTAGTCCTGCCGGAGCGCGGCCAGCGCCGCCTGGATGTCTTCGGCCGACTCCCCGTCGAGCAGCTTCCCGATGGCCTTCGGCGTGAGGGGTTCCGGCGACGCGAAGATGAGCGCCTCGAGAATCGCCTTGAGGACTGTATCAGCCACGATGGGTCTCCGGATCGCCGATGGGATGCGGCGCATCGGCCGGACGGGGGCGCTTGTAGACGCGAATCGGCCCGTAGGTGCCCGACTGGAACACGCGCACCAGCTTGAGGCGAATCATCTCCAGCAGCGCCAGGAACGTCACGATGAGCGCCCCGCGGTCGCCCGCGTCCGCGAACAGATCGGCGAACCCGCAGGCCTCGGTCTCCGAGAGCCGCTCGAGCAGCTGCTCGATGCGCGCCTCCACGGACAGCTGCTCGGGCGGCAATACCACTCTCGGCCGGTGCCGCGCGCGCTCGACGACGGCCTGGAAGGCCGCGAGCAGGCTGAAGAGGTCGACCTCGAGCTCGGGCTCGTAGGCGTCGCCGGCGAGCTGGGCCACCCGCTCATCGGGCCGCAGCCACTGCGCCGATCGGACCTGTTCACGCTCGTGGAGGAGGCCGGCAGCTGCCTTGTATTTCCGGTGCTCGAGCAACCGCCGTACGAGGGCATCGCGCGGGTCCTCCTCGGGTTCGCCATCGGCCCCCGCGGCCGTCTCGGGCCGCGGCAGGAGGAGCTTCGACTTGATGTGGATGAGCGTGGCGGCCATCACGATGAATTCGCCGGCGACGTCGAGGTTCAGCTCCTGCATCAGCTGCACGGCGTCGAGATACTGCTGCGTGATGAGCGCGATCGGAATGTCGTGGATGTTCACCTCGTTCCGGCGGATGAGATGCAGCAGCAGATCGAGCGGCCCTTCGAAATTTTCCAGATGGACCGGAAAGGCGTCGACCGCCGATTCGAAGTCGGACGCGGGGCGTTCGGTCATGAGTACCGACACCTTGACCGCGTCCCGGACGCGGGCCATCGTGCTCTGAGCGACGCCGCGGGCGCGGCGCGAGCCCTCGAACAGCACGTCGCGGAGGTAGCCGGGCCGTGCCAGCGCGGCCGCGCGACGCTCCCGGATGGGCGCGAGATACGCGTTGAGCGCGTTCGCCAGCTTCGTCTTGACCTCGACATCGCCCACCGCGCCGGCGCGGTAGCGGGCCTTCAAGTCCTCCACTTCGGCGGTGTCGGGATTGAACGCGTCGTGGTACGTGAATACCGGATTGCCTTCGACCGTGCCCGGCACATCGGCCCGGACGCGCTTCGGATCGGTATACATCCGCATGACTTTCTTCTTCACCTCGTCCGGCGAATCCGATAGGTGAATGGTGTTGCCCAGACTCTTGCTCATTTTCTTCCCGCCGTCGAGGCCGGGCAGGCGTCCGAATTTCGTGAGCAGCGGCTGAGGTTCGACGAGCACGCAGCCGAACACGTTGTTGAAGCGGCGGACCACCTCACGGGCCAGCTCGAGGTGGGCGACCTGGTCTTCGCCCACGGGCACGAACGTCGCGTCGTAGATGGCCACGTCGGCCGTCTGCAGCAGCGGATAGCCGAGAAAGCCGATCGACGACAGATCGCGATCCGACAGCGCTTCCTGCTGCTCCTTGTACGTCGGCACCCGCTCGAGCCACGGCACCGGCACGACCATCGAGAGCAGGAGATACAGCTCGGCGTGCTCGGGCACCAGCGACTGCACGAAGAACGTGCTCCGCTCGGGATCGAGACCGGCGCCGATCCAGTCCGCGACGTTCTCGTAGGCGTACCCGATGAGCGGCCCGGTATTGGCGTAGTCGCTCGTGAGCGCGTGCCAGTCGGCCACGAAGTAGAAGCAGTCGTACGTGGCCTGGAGCGGCACCCAGTTCCCGAGGGCGCCCACCAGGTGTCCGAGATGCAACTGGCCGGTCGGCCGCATGCCCGAGACCACGCGCGGTTTGCTCACTGCAGCCAGGCGACCACGTGGTAGTACGGCGACGCGACGAGGTACTCGAGTCCACCGGTCAGCATCAGCGCGTAGAGCAGCATGAACCCGTAGGGGCGAAGCGCGTCGAACCGGCGCGCAGCCGCCACCGGAAGAAGTCCGCCGAGGACATTCCCGCCGTCGAGCGGCGGAATCGGAATCATGTTGAAGATGGCCAGCAGCACATTGATCCGCAGTGCGCCCGAGAGGAGCGTCGCGAGCGGCGCCGACACGTTCGGCTGGCCGATCGTGACGGGCGACACGGTGAACGCGTGCATCAGCGCCGCGGCCAGCACGGCCAGCGCCAGGTTGCTGGCGGGCCCCGCCGCGGCGACGAGCACGTAGTCGCGGCGGGCGCGCCTCAGCCGCGACACGACCACCGGCACCGGCTTGGCCCATCCGATGAGCGGCAGGCCGCTCACCATGGCCAGCAGCGGAAACACGATGGTCCCCACCAGATCCGCGTGCACGATGGGATTGAGCGACACCCGACCGAGCAGGCGCGCCGTCGAATCGCCGAGGCGATCGGCAGCGAACGCGTGCGCCGACTCGTGCACCGTGAGCGAGAACAGGAGCACGATGAACGCGATCAGAATCTGGGCGAAGTTGATGTCCAGCAAGGAGTAGTCAGGTTAAGGCCGACCTGCGAAAAACGCAAGGACGGCATCGGCGACCCTCGGACCGACGACGCCCAGGAGATCCTCCCGGCTGGCGCGCCGCACGCCGGCCAGGCTGCCGAAGGCGCGCAGCAGCGCGCGCCGGCGACGCGCGCCGACGCCGGGGATGTCATCCAGTTCCGAGCGGAGATCCCGGATGACGCGCGCCCGCCGGTGGAACGTGACGGCAAATCGATGGGCCTCGTCGCGCACGCGCTGCAGCAGAAGCAGGCCCGGGTGGTCGGTCGCGAGCGCGATGGGCGACGGCCGGTCGCGCATGTAGAGCACTTCCTCCTTCTTGGCGAGGCCGACCGCCACGAGGTTCGCCAGCCCGAGCGACTCGAGCGCCTCGTACGCCGCACTCAGCTGGCCGGCGCCGCCGTCGATCAGCACCAGATCCGGGAACGGCCCGCCCGCTTCGAGCAGCTTGCGGTGGCGGCGCTGGACGACCTCGTGCATGGCCTTGAAGTCGTCCGGCCGGGACTCGGACCGGATTCTGTACTTCCGGTATTCCCCGCGCCGCATCCGGCCGTCCTCGCACACCACCATCGAGGCCACGGTTTCGGCGCCCTGGATCGTGGAAATGTCGAAGCACTCGATTCGGCGTGGCAGGGTGGGCAGGGCGAGATCCTCCTGCAGCGCCTCGAGGGCGTCGTACTGCGCCGCGATCGCCTGGTTGAATCGCGCGTCATAGGCCAGCGCCGCGTTGCGCGCCGCCAGGTCCACGAGGCCTCGCTTCTCGCCGCGCCGCGGCGCCAGCACGCGGACCCGCCGGCCCGCGCGAGCCGACAACCACGTTTCGAGCGCCTCGATGTCGGGCGGCAGCACCGGCACGTGCACTTCCGGCGGCGGTTCCGCCGCCTCGTAGAACTGCTGGAGGGCTGCCTCCACGACGTCCGGCTCGGTCGTTCCCGCCGGCGGGCCGCTCGTCTCGAGCTCCACGCGCTCGATGACCCGTCCACGCCGGACCTGGAAGACCTGGACGACGGCGCCGGCCGGGCCGATCTTCAGCCCGAACACGTCGCGATGGCCGAGCTCGGTCGTGGCCATCTTCTGCTGCCGATCGTGGAGCGTCTGCACCGTGCGCACGGCATCGCGAAGCTGCGCGGCTTCTTCGAAGCGCTCGGCCTCGGCCGCCTCGAGCATGCGGGCGCGGAGGGTGCCGAGCAGCTCGTCGTTCTTGCCTTCGAGAAACAGCGCCGTGTGGCGGACGGCCCGCGCGTAGTCCTCGACGCCGCAGATCGACTCGACGCAGGGGGCGATGCAGCGCTTGATGTCGTATTCGAGGCACGGCCGGTCGCGCCGGCCGGTGATGACCTCGTTGCACGACCGGATGCCGAACAGCCGGTGCGAGAGCGCCATGGTCTTGCGCGCGAAGGTCGCCGGCAGGAAGGGGCCCGCGTAAAAGCTGCCGTCGCGTTCGACGCGCCGCGCCACCAGCACCCGCGGGAACGCTTCGGTCGTGGTGAGCTGCAGGTAGGGATAGTTCTTGTCGTCGCGCAGCAGGATGTTGTACTTCGGCGCGCGCTGCTTGATCAGGTTGTTCTCGAGCGCCAGCGCCTCCACGACCGAATCGGTGACGATGACCTCGAGCCGGACGATTTCGTCCAGCAGGGCGTCGGTTTTCGGATCGGATCCGTAGGCACCCAGGTAGTTGCGAACGCGGTCGCGCAGGGCACGCGCCTTGCCCACATAGATGGTGTCGCCCGCCGCGTTCAGGTACAGGTACACGCCGGGCTGCTCGGGCAGCCGCGCGATCTGCTCCTTGAGTTCGTGGATGGCCATACGCTACCATGGCGCGGTTTGAACGCCGCACCTGAACATTCCAGTATACGCTTCCGTTCCAGGCCACGCAGGACCTTCACGGGCCTCATCGGCACGATCTGCATGTTTCCACTGCGCGCCATCATCGGCGCGTCCGTGGCCTTGCGCATCCATCCGAACGTCCTGACCTTTGTCGGGGTCATCGTCAACGTGATCGCGGCCTGGGGGCTGGCGGTCGATCACTTCCGGACGGCGGGCGTGATCATGATCGTCGCGAACATCTTCGACTTCATCGACGGCAAGGTCGCGCATCAGCTTCAGCTCCAGTCGGCGTTCGGGGCCTTCTGGGATTCCACGCTCGACCGGTTCTCGGATCTGGCGCTGCTGGTGGGCCTGATCTACCTGTACGCGTCGCGCGGCCGGACCGACTACGTGCTCGTGGCCGCCCTCACGCTCATCTTCTCGATCATGACGAGCTACGCGCGGGCGCGCGCCGAATCGCTCGTCGAGAAGTGCAAGGTCGGCTTCATGGAGCGGCCCGAGCGCATCGTGCTCTTCATGATCGGCGCGTTCACCAACCGCATGGCCGCCGTGCTGTGGGTCATTCTCGCGCTGTCGGTCCTGGCGGTTGCGAACCGGATCTATTACACCTACCTCGCGCTCAACCGCCTGCCGATGCCGCCTCGGGAGGGCGCCGCCGGCGTGTTCTGGCGCGCGTTCTTCTGGACCGACGAACGCACGACGGTCCCCTACGACTTGTGGGTGATCGCGATTCTCGCATTCGTGTGGCTGGTGCCGCCCGACTGGCTCGGCGATCCGATGGCCCACGGTCCGGGCCTCATCGGCCTCCTGCGGAACCTGGCGGGCTGACGGATCAGGCGCGCTTGCGCTTCTTGCCGCGGGTGATGGGAATCGCCTTCGCGGGAGCCTTCTTCTCCCGGCTGACCTGATCGAGGCTCCGCCGCAACGCCTCCATGAGGTTCGCCACCGGCGCCGGCGCCTCCTCGGGCGTCGCCACCACCTCCTCGCCGCTGATCTTGGCATCGATGATCCGCTGCAGCCCGGCGCGGTATTCGTCGGTATAGTCCTGCAGGTTGAGCGGACCTTCGAACGTGCCGATCACCTGCCGCGCCAGCTTGAGCTCGTCGGGCTTCACCTCCGTGGGGACGGACCCGAGCTCCTCCACCGAGTCGATCCCGCGCATCTCGGCGGCGTGATGCAGCGTGTACATGACGATACCGCGGCCCGAGGGCTTCACGGCGACGAGGTACTCGCGCCCGTACAACGCCAGCTTGCCGATGCCCACCTTCCCCTTGAGGCCCTCGCGCATCACCGCGTACGCGCCCGCGGCCATGCCGCCGTCGGGCGCCAGGTAGTACGCGCGATCGACGTACATCGGATCGATCGCCGACTCGTCGGTGAACTGGACGAGATCGATCACACGCGTCGAGGTCGGTCGAACCTGCGCGAAATCCTCCTCGGAGAGCACCACGTACCGGCCCTTTTCGAACTCGTAGCCCTTGACGATCTCGCTGTTGGAGACCTCGCGTTCGCAGTGCGGACACCACTTCTTCTGCTGGATCCGCGTCTGGCACTCGCCGTGAAGCTGGTTGAACGAGAGCGTCGCGCTCGACTCGGTGGCCGGGAACACCTTGATGGGAATGTTCACCAGGCTGATCTTGAGAAAGCCTTTCCAGGTGGGGCGCATAGTCGCTAGTCTCCAGTCGCGAGGGCCGAGTCTCCAGTGTTCAGCCGCCAGTTCCACGTGTCCAGTCGCGGTCTGTAGTCCCCTATCGGCCTGGTCGCTTCCGCCCATCAGAGTCACGACGATGGACCGGCGGCAGGCGACTTCCTCAGACGTCCTCCCGCTCGTCGTGCTCGAGCAGCTCCAGGCCGGTGCCCGAGAACTGGATGGCGTGGGCGGCGATCTTATCCCGCAGCAGCCGCCGCGCGGCGCCGTATTTGTCGCCGGGCACCGCCAGCCGCCGCGCCAGATTCCGGAGCCGGGAAATCACGATAAGCGTCGCCTGATGCTCGCCCTCCCGCCAGCTGACCCCCCCGACTTCTTCGTACGGGATGAAGATCGAATCGGCCCAGATGCCATCCTCGTAGAACCCCCGGCCGATGCGCCGGCCGAGCGGCATCAGGTAGGCGTAATACATGAACATCATCGACTCGCCGAACACCTGGCGATGGAGGAACGCGAGCTTGTAAAAGGCCAGAAATCCGAGCGCCACGCCGATCGCGGTCTGCAGCGCGAAGTAGGGCGGGCGCGGCCCGGCCCAGGTCAGAAGCGCCCGCTGACGCCGACGGCGATAGCTCAGATACGACAGCAGGACGCGGGCGTTGGCGACGAGAAAGCCGGCGCCGAGCAGGAGGAGTGTGCCGGTGACGACGGGCTGCAGCTCGTCCACGGATCGATCTGTACCCGTGCAGGCGCCGGCGCCCCGAGGCCCCTAGGCGCGTGATTGATATTCGCCGGTATCGGTGCTGACGCGCACGCGATCGCCTTCGTTGACGAACGGCGGCACCTGCACGACGAGCCCGGTCTCGAGCGTGGCCGGCTTCACCTGCGCGCTCGCCGTGGCGCCCTTGATGCCCGGCACGGTTTCCTTCACGAGGAGATCGACCGTGGCGGGCAGCTCGATCCCGACCGGCTCGGTGCCGTAGAACTCGACGCGGATCACCGCGTCCGGCACGAGGTAGTTGACCGAGTCGGCCAGCGCTTCAGCCGAGATCTGCACCTGCTCGAAGGTGGTCGTATCCATGAAGTAGTACAGGTCGCCGTCGTGATACAGGTACTGCATTTCGTGCTCGTCGAGCGTGGCGCGCTCGAGATCGTCTTCCGCGCGGAACTTCTGGTCCGAGAGCGTCGTCGTCCGGATGTTCCGCATGCGCGCCTGGATGAAGCCGCGCTTGTTGCCCGGCGTCAGGTGATTCACTTCGAGGATGCGGAACAAGTCCTCGCCGAGCTTGATCAGATTTCCCTTGCGCAGTCGGGTCGCTTGCATGGACGGCGTGGCCTTTGAGTGAGGTGAAAGACGAAAATCCTAGCACGGGGAACGGCGGCGGCCAACCATGCTACGATCACTCGACCGTCTCGCGCACGTGTCGCGCATGGTTCGTCAGACACTCCTCTCCATCGCCATCGCCCTGGCCGGCTTCACCGCCGGCCTTGCGCTGACGGGGCGGCTGCCGCTCCATTCCAGGCCGGCGGCGTCGCCGGTGCCCGCCGAGCCGGATGCGCCGCGTCCGGGCGTCGCCGCGCCCGCGTCCGGGGAGGCGCCCGCCCCGCCCGTGGCAGCCGCGCCGATGGCGCAGGTCAGCCTGCCCCCCGGCGGCGCGCCCGATTTCACGCGCGTCGCGGCCGACGCCGTCAAAGGTGTGGTCAACATCTCGTCGCTGCAGGTGGTCCGCACGCCGAACTCACCCTTCGCCAACGATCCGTTCTTCCGCTACTTCTTCGGCTCCGACGACTCGTTCGGCTCCCGCGACCGGCGATCGCTCAGCCTCGGGTCGGGCGTCGTCATCTCGCCCGACGGCTACATCGTGACTAACAACCACGTGGTCGGCGAGAACGAGCAGCGGATCACGATCACGCTGGGCGACAAGCGCGAGATCGAGGGCGTGCTCATCGGCACCGACCCGGCCACCGACATCGCGCTGATCAAGATCGAAGAGCGGGGCCTGCCCGTCGTCGCGTGGGGCGACTCGAGCGCCCTCAAGATCGGCGAGTGGGTGCTCGCGATCGGCAGCCCGTTCCAGCTGAGCCAGACGGTTACCGCCGGCATCGTCAGCGCCGTCGGCCGGAGCAACGTCGGCTTCGCCGACTACGAGGATTTCATCCAGACCGACGCGGCCATCAATCCCGGCAATTCCGGCGGCGCGCTCGTCGACGGCCGGGGCGAGCTCGTCGGCATCAACACGGGGATCTTCAGCCAGAGCGGCGGCTATCAGGGCATCGGATTCGCGGTCCCGAGCAATCTCGCGCGGCGGGTCGTGCAGGATCTGAAGCAGTACCGGCGAAGTGCGCCGAGGCACGATCGACGGCATCGTGTCGATCCAGGCGCTGACGCCGCAGTGGGCCGACGAGCTCGGCGCCCCGAATACCAGCGGCGCCCTCGTCGCGCGGATGTCGCGCAACTCCGACGCCTACACCGCCGGCCTGCGCCCCGGCGACGTCATCGTCGGCTACAACGGCAGCGCGGTGACCGACCCGTCGCAGTTCTACCGGCTCGTGGCCGACGCGACGATCGGATCGACGGCCACGCTGCGCGTGCTGCGGGAGGGCCGCGAAACCGACGTCCACGTGCCGGTCACTTCAAGCAGTTCGAACGCCCGCCGCCGCCGCTGACTCCCACCACGCCTCGAACTCCTTGAACGAGCGGCCGAGGCGCACGGGCGGGGCGAGCTCGCCGCTGACGGCTTCAGTCGTCTTGTACCCGTTGCCGGTGATGCACACGACGATCGACTCGTCGCGGGGAATCACGCCGCGCTCGATCAAGGCGATGGCGCCGCCAAGCGTCGTCCCGCCGGCCGGCTCGGTGAAGATACCCTCGGTTTCCGCGAGCAGCCGGATCGCCTGGATGATCCGGTCGTCGGGCACGGCCACGCCGGAGCCGCCGGTCGAGCGCACGGCCTGCACGGCCTGATAGCCGTCGGCGGGGTTGCCGATGGCGATTGACTTCGCGATGGTGTCGGGCTTGACCGGCTCCGGATAGTCCTCGCCCGCCTGAATCGCGGTGACGACCGGCGCGCACCCGGCGGCCTGCGCCGCATGGACGCGCGGCAGCTCCCCGCTCACGAGCCCAATCTCCTTCAGCTCCCGGAAGCCGCGCAGGATTCGCGGCAGCAGCGTGCCGCCGGCCACCGGCGAGACGACATGCTGCGGATAGCGCCAGCCGTACTGCTCGACGATTTCGAAGCCCATCGTCTTGGCGCCTTCGGCATAGTAGGAGCGCAGGTTGATGTTGGCAAAGCCCCATCCATGGCGATCCGCCACCTGCGAGCACAGGCGGTTGACGTCGTCGTAGTTGCCGGCGATAGCGAGGATCGTGGGGCGATAGATTGCCGAGCCCAGGAGCTTGCCGGCCTCGAGATTGTCGGGGATGAAGACGACGCATTCGAGACCGAGCCGGGCGGCGTGCGCGGAGACGCTGTTCGCGAGGTTGCCGGTCGAGGCGCAGGCAAATACCTGAAAGCCGAGCTCCGAGGCGCGCGTCGCGGCCACCGCCACCACGCGGTCCTTGTAGGACAGCGTCGGGTGGTTCACCGAGTCGTCTTTGAGATAGAGCTCGCGGACGCCGAGATGCTCGGCCAGACGGGTGGCGCGCACCAGCGGTGTGAAGCCCGAGTGAAAGCCGGTGCGCGGCTCACCCGCGATCGGCAGGAGCTCGCGATAGCGCCAGAGGTTCTTGGGCCGGCGCTCGATGTCCTCGCGCGTGACGCGAATGGCCGGGTAGTCGTAGACGGGTTCGAGCGGCCCGAGGCACTTGTCGCAGACGTACAGCGCGTCGGCAGGAAACCGGGCGTGACACAGATGACATTCGAGTCCGATGAGCGCGCTCACGGCGCCTCCCTCATCTCCCCTTCGCGCGGCGAAGGCAGGAATTGGCACCTCACCGCTGCGGGGTGGCGCGCGTGGTTGCCGTGGCGTCGTCGGGCCTGTCCCTCAGCCACTCTGGATAAGAGCGTATGCAGTTGTCCCGCCGACTATATCAAAGGGGGCACGGCCGGGCAACCAAGCCATATCGACATATCGATATTGATGGATGTCTTTCGGCGCCTGGTCCAGGCCGGGGGGACGACGCCCCGGGGACCGGCTAGGCCGAGCACTCGCCGTCGAGAATCTCCGGCTTGAATTCGGCCGTTTCGGCGAGGTCGACGAAATCCTCCGGCTGCGCGCCGGCCGCGGTCAAGGCTTCCAGGTCGGCCAGGAGCGTCTTCACCCGGTCCAGGTCCAGGCGCCCGAAGAACGCGGACGCCGACTCGCCCGCGGTTCGTTCCGACCGATAGAGCCCGATCAGGCGTTCGACCGCGTCCGGGAGGCGTCGCGCGGGAATCTTTGCCGCGAGCCGCGCGAACGTCGCGCCGCTGTCGCCGACTCCGCCGCCGACCATGACGAAATACTGGGGAACGGCCCGCGACCCCAGGCGGCGCACGCTTCCCTGGAAGCCGATCGTCGCGATGTGATGCTGGCCGCAGCCGTTCGGGCACCCGCTGATCTTGATCCGCGCGTCGTCGGCCGCCTCGATGAGATCGGGCCGCGCCCGCAGCGTCTCCTCGAGCAGGCGCCCCAGCCCGCGCGACTGCGTCACGGCGAGGCGGCACGACTCGGCGCCGGGGCAGCTCACGACGTCGGCCACGCTCCCGGCCCCGGACCAGCCGAGTCCGGCCGCCGCGAGGCGCGCGTACAGCTGGTGGACGTCGCCCGCCTTCACCCACCGGAACACGAGGTTCTGCTCCATCGTGACGCGCACGGTGCCGTCGGCGTAGGCGCGCGCCAGGTCGCCGACCACGCGGAACTGCTGGCTCGTGAGGTCGCCGAGAGGCACCGTCGCCGTGGCGATGACAAAGGCCCCCTGCTTCTGCGGCCTGACGTTGCTCGCCCGCCACAGCGCATAGCTCTCGTCGCCGATCCGCAGGACCGGCACGACGTTGGGCATGATCCCGGGCCCCCGGGTTTCGCCCTGCCGCACGCGCGCGGCCACCTGCACGGCGGACGGCGCGGACGGCGCGACTCCCTCGATCCGGGGCTCGTCCGCGGACGGCTCGATGTCGAGCGTCGGGACTTCGCCACGCCGGCACGCGGCCAGTTCCTTGTCGTACTCCTCCCGGAAACGGGTCCAGCCGATCGTCTTGATCAGGAACTTCATCCGGTTGCGCTGCTTGTGCTCGCGGTCGCCGAGCCGGTGGAAGACGCGAAGCATGGCGTCCGCGACGCGGTACAGGTCGGAGGCCGGCAGGAACCCGTGCAGAACGCCGCCGGTCTTGCACATGATCGCCGTGCCGCCACCGGCCGTGACCCGGAAGCCGCGGCCGCCGCGGGGACCGGTGACGGCGCGGAATCCCAGGTCGTTGATCGAGGTCGCGATATGGTCGACCGGGCACCCTTCGAACGCGATCTTGAACTTCCGCGGCAGCGTCGAGCTGAGGCGGTGGCGCAGCAGGAAGCGCGTGAGCGCGTCGGCGTACGGCGTGACGTCGAAGATTTCGTCGGCGGCGACGCCCGCGTACGGGCATCCCGTGATGTTGCGCACGGAGTTGCCGCACGCTTCGCGCGTCGTGAGGCCGGCCTCGGCGAGCCGGCGCATCCCGAGCTCCGCATCATGCAGCTTCACGAAATGGAACTGGATGTTCTGGCGCGTGGTGATGTGCCCGAAGCCGCGCGAGAAGCGCTCGCCCACGTCGGCGAGCGCGTCGAGCTGGTCGGCCGTGAGCACGCCCTGCGGCACCTTCACGCGAAGCATCTGCGCGTCGGCGTCCTGGCGCTGGCCGTAGGTGCCGCGGACGAGCCGGAACGCGCGCCACTGGTCGGGCGTGATCTCACCCCGCTCGAACCGGTCCAGCGTCGCGACGAATTCCTCGATGTCGGCCTGGCTGGCAAACGACAGCCGCGTGCGTCCGTACGTCGTGACGTCGGTCGGTGACATCAGGCCCTCTTTCCTTCCGTCTGTGCGCCGTCGTTCAGCGCGACGTGCGCGACGTCGGCCGGCGCGGCCGAGCACTCGAGCGCCGCGACCCGGCCGATCACGATGGTGCCGGCGCCGTCGCCGGCGACCTCGGCCCGCCCGGCCGCCATCTCGCCGAGCGTGCCGCGCCAGATCTGCTGGTCCGGCCGCGACGCGTCGACGACGAGCGCGGCGGGCGTCGCGCGGCGCCAGCCGCCTTCGATGAGCAGCGCCGCCAGGGCATCGCGGCGTCCCAGCCCCATCAGGACGACCAGCGTGACGCCGTTCGGCTGAAGGGCCCCGATCGACGCGCGGAAGGCGTCGGCGTCGAATCCCGCCACGACGAGCAGCGCTTGCGACAGACCGCGGTGCGTCACGGGGATGCCCGCCAGTGCGGGCGCTGCGACGGCGCTCGTCACGCCCGGCACGACCTCGAAGGCCACGCCGGCCGCTTTGAGCGCGAGGGCCTCCTCGCCGCCCCGGCCGAACACGAACGGATCGCCGCCCTTGAGCCGCACCACACGCCGGCCGCGCCGCGCGGCCCGGATCATCACCGCGTGAATCGCCTCCTGCGTCACGGCGTGCCGGCCGGCGCGCTTGCCGACGAAGAAGCATTGCGCCCGGCGGGCGAGCTTCAGAACCCGTTCGTCGACGAGCGCGTCGTACAGCACGAGGTCGGCCGCGCGCAGCCGCGCCGCCGCCTTGCGCGTCAGGAGCGCCGGATTGCCGGGGCCCGCGCCGACGAGCGACACCAGGGCGGATCGGGTCATCGGGTTTCCTGCCGGTCTCGATAGAGCCGGTTCAGCGCGTCGAGCAGGAGGGGCCGGCGCGCCGCCATCGGAACCCCGCGCTCGCGCCAGTCGGTGCGCTGCCGCCGGGATTCCGCCACCCACGCCTCCAGGTCCTCGGGCAGCAGGGCGTCCAGCGCCTCGCGCAGCAAGCCGGCGAGCGCGGGCGCCGCGCCATCAGTCGAGATGGCCAGCGTCACACCGCCACGACGGACCACTCCGCCCAGGAACGCCGACGCATTCGCCGGATCGTCCACCGCGTTCACGAAGATCTGCCGCGCCTCGGCCACGCGAGCGACGGCGCGGTTGACGTCGGGCGGCGCGGCCGCCACGACGAGCCACATCCCGTCCAGATCCGCGGGCGCGAACGGGCGCCGCTCGATCGCGACGCCGGTCCGCCGGACCTCGTCCACGACCTCGGGCGACACGAGGCGGATGTCGGATGGCGCCGCGCCCGCGCCGATCAGCTGCGCGAGCTTGGCCGCGGCCACCGGGCCGCCGCCGACCACCAGGATCGGCCGACCGGTCAACTTCAGGAAGACTGGCAGCATAAAACAAAAAGGCCCGGGAAGCATTTGACGCTCCCCGGGCCCGTGTCTTCGAAAACGATGTGTCTGACGCTTCAGTGATGATCGCGGTCGACGCACCTGGGCTGGGGGCTCTGGGGAGCCACGCAACAACAACAGGTGCAGGCCGACATCCGACGCATTCCACTCATACTAGTGGGCCGACGCGAGGCGCGTCAAGCACGGGACACCGAGCCGCTGGACGGCACGTAGGCGCGCCACGGGCGGTCCGTGCCGACCCGGATGCCCACACGGGGTCCCCACACGATCGGCAGCCGCGAGCCTCGCCTCGGCTCGATGAAGAGGCGCGTGCCGAGCAGATTGGCGCCGTTCTCGGCGAGCGTGATCCCCATGGCCATCGTCACGTTGCCGGGGCCGCGGCAGAGCGCCGCCTGGTCGAGCGGCGCCGACGGCGCCCGGCGCCCCTTCATCGCGCGCGACCGGCGGCGGCGCATCGCCTCGACGCCCTCGACCGGCTCCAGCGCGCGGATGAGAATGGCAGCCGGCGCCCCTTCCCGTTCGGTCACCACGTTGACCAGGCAGTGAATGCCGTAGTTGAGATAGACGTAGGCGAAGCCCGGCGGGCCGTACAGCGGGCGATTTCGTGCCGTGGGGCCGGGCGCCGCGTGGCACGCGGGATCGGATTCGCCGATGTACGCTTCGACTTCGACGATCCCGCCGCTGGTGCGAACGCCGCGCCGCTCGTGCACCAGCAGCGCCCCCATCAGATCGGCGACGACGTCGAGCGTGGGGCGGGCGTAGAAGGCGCGCGGCCAGCGGCGGCCCGGGATCATGCCGCGGGGCGCAGCCACGCCGCCGTTCTCGCGGCCGCTCGCGCGACGTCCGGATCGGCGTCGCGCGCGAGCGCCTCCGCGATCGCGCGTCCCGCGGCGTTGCGCGACAATCCGAGGGCATTCACGATGGCGAGGCGGACGACGGCGCTCGGATGCTCCGCCGCCGCCGCGAGCGCGTCGGGGCGCACGGCGGCAATCTCCACCAGGTAGCGAAGCGCCTGCGCGCGTCGCTCGCTCGACGCGATCGCGTCGGCCAGCGGATCGATCGGCGCGCCGGCGAGCAGGACGGCCGCAAACGCGCCCGCCAGTCGCACCTGGGCCGATCGCGTGGCCGCGACGGCCGACTCGATGGTCGGGGTCGCCGCTCGGGCGCCCGACCGGGCCAGCCCCTCGATCGCCAGGCGCCGCCGATCGTCGCCGCGCCCCCCGAGCGCGGCTTCGAACGTCGACACGCTCGACGCGTGGCCGATGCGCGCGAGCGCATCGAGGGCCGACGTGCCGAGATCGCGCCTCCCGTAGTAGGCGACGAGATCCGACAGGGCCCGCACGGCACGTTCGTACCGCATCGCGCCGAGGGTTTGCATCGCCGCCTGCGCGATGGCCGCTTCCGAATCGTTCAACATCGCCACGATCGCGTCGCCCGTCCGCTCCTCGACGGCCGGCTCGCTCCCCAGGCGTTCGAACAGCCGCCCGATCACCCGGACGGCGCCGAATCGCAGCGTCGGATCGGTGGCGCCGACGAGCGCCAGCACGCGTGGCGCGGCGGTTCGCTGCACTTCGGCCCGGCGGGCGCCAGTCGTGGCCCCGCCCAGCGCGCCCGCCGCGTACAACGCTTCCACACCGACGCGTGGATTGTCGTCGGTGATGGCGGCCAGCAGGGCCGCCATCACGGGCAGCGGGACAGGATCGCCGCCGAGCGCCAGAGGCCCGCTCGAGAAGATGGGTTCGGCGGCGATGCGGTCGCGGACCTCCACCAGGAAGCCGACCCGACGCCGCGGCACGATCTTGTCGGCCAGGTAGATGTTCAGCTCGGTCCAGATCGCCTCGAGCTGCACCTCATCGTCGAGATCGCGGACGAGCGGGGCGACCGGGATCGCATAGTCCGGCAAAGCCGACTGCTGGAGCACGCGGAGGGCTCGAAGCCGAACTCCGCGGTCGGGGCTTTGAAGGTCCGAGACGGGCGCGTCGAGGCGCGGCGTCTGGCCAGCCGGCGTCCCGCCCAGCGCCAGCAGGCCCGCGATGCCGCACGCTGCCAGCCCCGCCCGGCCTGGTCGACCTCGCCTCATCGCCCCGACGCGTAGGCGTGCGAGCGGCCCTCTGCGAGCACGGTGCGGAGGTACCGCCCGGTGTAGGAGCCCTCGACCTGCGCCACCTGCTCGGGCGTGCCGGTGGCGACGATCCGTCCGCCCTCGTCCCCGCCTTCGGGTCCGAGGTCGATGATGTAGTCGGCTGTCTTGATCACGTCGAGGTTGTGCTCAATCACCAGCAGCGAATGGCCGGCTTCGAGCAGCTTGCGGAAGGCGGCGAGAAGCTTGGCGATGTCGTCGAAATGCAGCCCGGTGGTCGGCTCGTCGAGGATGTACAGCAGGCGCTCGCCGCTGTGCGACGACAGATGCGCCGCGATCTTGATCCGCTGGGCCTCGCCGCCCGAGAGCGTGGTCGCGGGCTGGCCGAGCCGAAGGTAGCCGAGCCCGATTTCGTCGAGCACCTGCAGCCGCCGCAGGACCTTCGGCGAGCTGCTGAAAAAGGCGAGCGCTTCGCGGACCGTCAGGTCGAGCACCTGGTGAATCGACCGGCCGCGGTACTTGACGTCGAGCACCTGGGGCTTGAAGCGCTTCCCGTCGCACTGGTCGCAGGGCACGAAAACGTCGGCCAGGAACTGCATTTCGACGCGGACTTCGCCTTCGCCCTGGCAGGCCTCGCAACGGCCGCCCGGGACGTTGAAGGAGAAATGACTGGCCGTCAGGCCGCGCGATCGCGCGTCCTTGGTGGCGGCGAACAGCTCGCGGATCGGATCGAACGCTTTCAAATACGTGACCGGATTCGACCGGGGCGTGCGTCCGATGGGCGCCTGATCGACCAGCACGGCGTCGGTGATGAGCTCGAGGCCGTCGAGCGCGCGGAACGCCCCGACCTTGCGGTCCCAGCCGCCCTTCGCCCGCTTGACGGCGGCGTAGAGCACGTCGTGCACCAGCGTGGACTTTCCCGACCCGCTCACGCCGGTGACGCACGTGAGCGTGTTGAGGGGGATTTCGAGATCCAGGTGCTGCAGGTTGTGCTCGGAGGCGCCCACGATCCGGAGCTTCTGTCCCGTGCCGCGGCGTCTCGTGGTCGGCACGGGAATCGCCAGCTCCTGCCGCAGGTACTTCGAGGTCAGCGACCGGGGCTCCTGCAGCAGGCCGTCGTACGTGCCCGAAAACACGACGCGCCCGCCCTGCTCGCCGGCGCCGAGCCCCAGGTCCACCACATGATCCGCGACCTTGATCATGTCGGCATCGTGCTCGACCACCAGCACCGTGTTCCCCTGGTCGCGCAGCTGCTGCAGGATCGCGATCAGCCGGAGATTGTCGCGCGAGTGCAGTCCGATGGACGGCTCGTCGAGCACGTACAACGTCCCGACCAGCGCCGAGCCGAGCGACGTCGCCAGATTGATGCGCTGCGCCTCGCCTCCCGAGAGCGTCGACGACAGGCGATCGAGCGTCAGGTAGTCGAGGCCGACGTCGCGCAGGAAGGCCAGCCGCCGGCGGATCTCCTGCAGCACCTTCTCGGCGATGGCGGCTTCCTTGGGGGAGAGCGCCAGGCCGCCGAAGAAGTCCTGCGCGGCGCGCACGGTGAGCGCGGCCACCTGGTCGATCGTGCGGCCGGCCACGCGCACGTCGCGCGCCTCGCGCCGCAGCCGCGAGCCGCCGCAGTCCGAGCAGGTGAGATATCCGCGATAGCGGCTCAGGAACACCCGCACGTGCACTTTGTATTTCTTCCGCTCGAGCCAGCGGAAGAAGCCGCGAATGCCCTCGAACCCGTCGCCGCCTTCGACGATGAACCGGCGCTCCGCGTCGGTGAGGGCGGCCCACGGCCGGTCGAGCCGGACGTTGGCCTTCTTGGCGACCCGCTTGAGATCGGCCAGGTGCTTGCGATAGTGCGGCTTCGTCCACGGCTCGATCGCGCCCTGGTTCACCGACTTGGTCGGATCGGGCACGACCAGATCGAGATCGAGCTCGATGATGTTGCCAAACCCGTGGCAGGTCGGACAGGCGCCGAAGGGATTGTTGAACGAGAACAGTCGCGGCTGCGGATCCTCGTAGGCGATGCCGCACGGGCGACACTCGAACCGTTCCGAGAACACGTGCACGCGCGGCGCCTCTCCCTCGCTCCCGACCTCGATGGCCCAGGCCGCGCCGACGCCTTCGAGATACGCCGTCTCGATCGAGTCCGTCAGGCGTCGTCGCAGATCGTCGCCTTCGAGGCGCACGCGATCGACCACCACGCCGAGCGTCGGGCACCCCGTCAGCGAGGCCGGGTCGACGTCGTCGAGCGCGACGGCCCGGCCGTCGACCAGCAGACGCCCGAATCCCTTTCGCCGCAGCGTGTCGATGGAGGCGGCCAGCGCGGCGATGGTGGCAGCGGGCGCGACCGGCGCGTCGGCGACGTCCTTCGTGGCGGCGCTCTCCTCCTCCGACTCGCTGATCTCGTCCTCGTCGTGATCGGCCGACGCCCCGGCGGGCACCTCGAGGACGTCGAAGTCGAAGCCGAGCAGGAGCCGCGTGCCGGGCGCGAGGGCCATCAGCCGGTCGGCCACCACCTCGGGCGTCTCGCGGACGACCTCGTTGCCGCAACTCCGGCAGAACGTCCGCCCGACGCGCGCGAAGAGCAGCCGCATGTAGTCGTGGATCTCGGTGGTCGTGCCCACCGTCGAGCGGGGATTCCGGACGCTGTTCTTCTGGCGGATCGCGATGGCCGGCGAGATGCCGTCGATGCGGTCGACGTCGGGCTTTTCCATGCGCTCGAGGAACTGGCGGGCGTAGGCCGAGAGCGACTCCACGTACCGGCGCTGGCCTTCCGCGTAGATCGTGTCGAAGGCCAGCGAGGACTTCCCGGATCCGCTCACGCCGGTGACGATCACGAGGGCCCCCACGGGCAGCGACACGTCGACATTCTTGAGGTTGTGCGTACGCGCGCCGCGCACGACGATCTCGGCGGCTTCGGCAGGCCCGGTGGGAGGGGTATCGGCCATGCTCGGGTACAACCAGACGGGTGGAAAAACTCGAGTTGCTTAAACTCTTAACTCTAGATCAGCTGGAAGCGGCGAGGCAAACCGCTCGTCAGGCGTGGAGCGTCGAGCGGTCGCTCAGCTTGTCGGCAATGCGGTTGAGCGAGGCGGCTTCTTCGGGGGAGAGCGCCGCGAGCACTTCACGTTCGGCGTCGCGCTGGATCGCGCTGCCGCGGGCGTACGCGTCGCGTCCCGCAGCCGTGATGCACGCCAGGCGCGAGCGCCGATCTCCGGGATCGGGCGCGCGGCTCACCCAGCCGTCGGCTTCGAGGCGATCGATCAGCTGGGTCACGTTCGATTTCACGCAGGCGAGCCGCTCGGCGAGCTGGCCGAGCGGCAACGGCCGATCGACGGTGGCGAGCTGGTGCAGGGCCGCCAGCTTGGCGAGCGACAGGCCCGCCGCTCCCAGGCGCGACTCGAGATGGCTCTCGGCCGCGCCGGCTGCGCGGAGCAACGCCGACAGGCCGGCGCAACAGCGGACTCCCATCCCGCTATTGCTCGGGCTTTCTCAGGGTCTTGATGTACTCGACGACCGACCAGATCTGATCTTTCGTCAGCTTGTCTTTGAACGCCGGCATCTCGGCGCCTTTTCCGTTCGAGATCTTGTAGAACAACGTGCCGTCCGGATTGAGCGGCGCCCGGAACGGATCGGTCAAGTCCGCGGGCAGCGCCTGCGGATCGCCGTCGGGGCCGTCGCCCACGCCGGTCTTGCCGTGGCAGCGGGCGCAGTTGTCGCCGAAGAGCGCCTGGCCCTGGGTGACCATGTCGGGGGTCGCGGGGTTGGGGTTCTTTTCGTTCGCCCCGCCGGACGGGATGGTCCAGTTGTTCTGCGCCGACGCGAGGACGCCCGCCATCGCGATCGCCAGCACAACGGTGAGAAACCGCACTCGGGTACGCATGGACGTATTATGGACCTCGGCATGAGGATCTTCAAAGGAATCGACGCGCCGGCGAAAGCCGCCGACGCGCGCACGTTCGTGGGCCGCGCCACCACCGGTCGCCTGGCTGAGGCCGCCGAGGGCGTGCCGGTCGGCGTCTACCGTGTGGAATTTGCCGACGGCGGGCGCACCAATTGGCATGTCCATACCGGACCGCAGTGGCTGTTCGTGCTCGACGGCCGGATCCGCGTGCAGGTCTGGGGCGAGCCCGCCGCCGAGGCCACGACCGGCGATGCGGTCATGATCCCGCCCGGCGAGAAGCACTGGCACGGGGCCGCTCCTGGGACCGCCGGCACTCATCTCGCCGTCAACGTGCACGCCACCACCGAGTGGCTCGAAGCCGTCACGGACGAGCAATACGCGGGACCTCCCGCGCCCTAGTTCCCCAGCTCCTCGGTTTCCACGTTCTCCCTAGTCCCTCTGCGCGATCCATTTTCGCAGCACCTTGCCGAAGGTGACGATCGCCGCGAAGGCGACAATCTGCCCGCCGATGATGACGCGGTTGAGATCGAGCGCCGGCCGCCACCGGGCGTCGCCGTCCCGGATGACGAACACGCCAGCCGGCCGCGCCTTGATCCCGAATCCCGCGCCTTCCTGATCCGTCCGGCCCCCGCCGCCTCCCCCGCCGCCGATGACCGCCACCGGAAGAATCGTGGACCCGTCCTTCTCGATGAGGTCGCCGAAAACCCGGCGGGCCGTGAGCACATCCTGGGCGCCGGAGAGCACTTGCTGGGAGTTCATACACACCTCCGCCGATCGTTATGCAAGAGTCGTGCATCATGGTGGGTTGACACGCTGCGCCGACCCGCATTCGATCGATCCATGTCTGCACCGTCCGACCGCGTGGCCCACGCGCTCGTCGCGGGCGTCCGCATCTCGCATCCGGACCGGGTCGTGTTTCCGGAACTCGGCGTCACGAAGGCGGAGCTCGCCCGTTACTACGCGGCGATCGCCGACTGGATCGTGCCGCATGTCGAGGGGCGGCCTCTCACGCTCGTGCGCTGTCCGGAGGGCGTGGGCGAGGGCTGCCTCTACATGCGGCACACGAGAGCCTGGGGGCCTCGCGTCGTCAGACGCGTGAAGATTCGCGAGCAGACCAAGGTGGGCGAATATCTCGTAGCCGACGATGTGGCGGCCCTCGTGTCGCTCGTCCAGATCGGGATCATCGAATTCCACACCTGGAACGCCGCGGCCGACGACATCGAACGCCCGAACCGAATCGTGTGGGACCTCGATCCCGGACCCGAGGTCGGCTGGACCGACGTCGTCGGGGTGGCCAGGAACGTGCGCGCGCTCGCGCGGACGCTGGGGCTCGACTGCTGGGTGAAGACGACCGGCGGTCGCGGCCTCCACGTCGTGGCTCCGATCCTCCCGGCTCGCGATTGGTCCGACTGCCTGGCCTTC
Organism: uncultured Acidobacteriota bacterium; assembly: GCA_963837345.1. Taxonomy (GTDB): domain Bacteria; phylum Acidobacteriota; class Vicinamibacteria; order Vicinamibacterales; family CAVVIG01; genus CAWIMX01. Next base: position 3,265,878 of record CAWIMX010000001.1, on the reverse strand, counting down.
TCCCGCGCGGTCGCCGACGCGCTGGTCCGGCAGGATACGCGCCGGTGCACCACGAAATTCGCCAAGCGTGGACGCGAATCGAAGATTCTCATCGACTACCTGCGCAACAACCGGACGAATACGTCGATTGCGGCGTACTCGAGCCGCGCCCGTCCTGGTGGACCCGTCTCGATGCCGGTCGATTGGAGCGCGCTCGGACCGCGCCTCGACCCGGCCTCGTTCGACGTGGTCACCGTTCCGCGTCGCCTTGCGCACGGGCGGGATCCCTGGGCCGGGTACTGGACGAGCCGGCAGCGGCTTTCGGCGTCCGTAATGCGAGCCGCCGCCAAGCTCTAGCGTGGCGGCTCGCATCCGGCCCTGGTCTTGCTGGTCGCCCTTCGTGGCGCGGATGAGAAGGGCGCACGAACGCGGCCGCGGTGCGGCGGAGAGGAGACGCGCATGCAGGAAGCCATCGGACGACGACGCTGGGCGATCGCAGACGGGTACATTCCGGCGTGGAGCCATGGGCCCGCGCCGGAAATGGTGAGCCATGAGGCGTGCTGCATTCTGAACGCGAGCGACGCGGACGCGCACGTCGCGATTACGATCTTCTTCGCCGATCGCGCCCCAACCGGGCCATATCGCCTGACGGTGCCCGCGTCGCGGACCACGCATCTGCGGTTCAACGCGCTGACGGACCCGGAGCCGATTCCGGCCGGCACGTCGTACGCGAGCGTCATCGAATCGGACGCGCCGATCGTGGTGCAGCAGACCCGGCTCGATTCGCGGCAGGCGGAGAACGCCCTGATTTCGACGATGGCGTTCGCGGACAGTCGGTGATGCGGGGAACGAAAGCGGCCGGCTCCGATCGGCGGGGAGCGGCGAGGCCGCGTGCTAGAATGGCGGTTCGGCGCGTGCCACCGGCTCGCGCTCCAGCCAGGCCGGCGTAGCTCAGTTGGTAGAGCAGCTGATTCGTAATCAGCAGGTCCTCGGTTCGAGTCCGAGCGCCGGCTCCAGTCTTCTCAACAACTTACCTAAAAAGATGCACGGCAACAGCAGGTCATCAATCGACCCGCGTGCAAATTGCGTGCGCATGTTTCTGTCGCAGAACGCGTGTTACCATCGCGCGCGTCATGCGTGGATGGCTCAACCGTGTGGCCGGCATCGTCGTCGGCGCGTTGCTCCTATATGCCAATGCAAACGGAGGCACGTTTCTCGGCTTCTACGCTCCTACGAACGGACAAGCTGTCGGATTCGATCTGGCGAAGCTGGCGATCTACGCGCTCGCGGTATGGGCGATCTATCGCGGCATCCGACCGAAGAAATGGCCTGCGCCCGCCGAAGAGAGTGCCACATGACGGAGCGGTGCAAGCACTGCGGTCGTGAAGTGCACGGCGAGCCAGTTGCGAGCGGTTCCCCGATGGCCGGTCGTCCGCAACCGTCATACCCGCTGGCCTATCGGTTCACGTGCTCGGGGCCGGGGCCACACGGACATGACAACCAAGATCGCGCAGTGGTTCTCGACTCGCACCAGATCCCGCCGACAAGGAACGAAAACACCTGCCCTAGTTCTTGTTAACGAGCGTCAACGGCTTCCGCTCGGTGAGTTCCTGCAAGTAGTCGTCCTTCACGTTGAGGTAGCGCGCCGTCGTCGTCACGTCAGCGTGTCCGAGCCACACGGACACGGCATGGAGCGGCCATCCGGCTTCGAGCTTGCGCGAGCCGGCTTCGTGCCGCAGATGGTGCACGTGCAGGTCGATCTCGGCGAGCTTCGCCCGGCAGTCGGCCGAGAGTCGGCCCCCGCGCCCGATCCACTCCGGCGTGACGCCGTGCGCCTTGAGCACGCAGACTTCCCACGCCCGCTTGATGTCCTTCACCTGCCCGCCCGCCGCATTCCCGAACACGTAGTGCTCGGGCTTGCAATGTGAACGACTCGGTGCCGTCCGGTGTTTCGACGGTGCCCGTCTGCCGCCGCGTCGAAGATCTCGCGCAGCGTCGGCGCGATCGGGATCTTCCGGATCGCGCTTCGATTTCGTCTTCCCGCCGGGTAGATAAACATCGTTTTGCAGGAAGCGCACCTGCTTCCACTGCATCGACAAGATCTCACCCTTCCGCATGCCGGATTCGAGCGCCGCCACGATGACATCGTGCAAGTGCGTCCCGGCGTGTTCGAGTAGTCCGGCTTCCTCGCCCTCGCGGAGCCGCCGATCGCGCGGGTGCTCGTCGTGCTTGAGCGGATTCTTGCCCTGCCGCGTCCGGATGAACGGTGAGACGGTCGCATCGAACGCTCACACTCGTGTCAACGCGATTCCGCAGGCGAAAGCCGTATGGCGAAGCCCCTAGTGGTCCGCTCGTCGCCGGACACAACATCTAGGTGTAGGATCGGCGAATGGGCACATTTTTTCCCGATTCCGACGAATTCCCCGATCACGTGCCGCTCGGTGCGCCGCCGTTCACCGGCTTCCAAGCCGTCGCCGGGCTCGCGATCGTCGGCGTCAGCGTCGGGCTCTGCCCCGTTCACGAAGGCCGACACGAGCATGTGCCGAACGAGCATGTCGTCGAGTGGAACCTGAACCCGCCGGGGTTGTCGGTGTCGAGCACGTCGGGTAATCGCGCCGTCGCCGTGTCTGACGGGCGTCTCGGGTTCCTCGGGCGCGCGCCGGGCGTGAAGATTCGTGGGTAAGAGAAGGCCGACCATGAGCACTGACACCCAAGACGCCGTGTGCGCCTTCGTGCGCGACATCATCAGTGCACGAACGAACGAGAAGATCGACATCACCGCGCGCCCGGAGCGTGACGAGCGTAACCTTCCCGTGGTTGAAGAACTGTGGGAGTCGCCGACTCGCCGCTACGCCATCGAGCACACGCGCGTCGAAGCCTTCGAGGGACGAGATCGCGAACCAAGCACGGATCGTCCGCCTGCTTGTGCCCGTGAAGAGTGCCCTTGCCGATCGTCTGCCCGGCTACTTTGGCTTGTCCGTCCGTGAAGTCGATCTCGCGTCGGCCCGCTTCGACGTGAGCGCCGCTCGGCTCGAAGTCGCGCGACTCGTGCTTGAAACTGCGCCGCGCGTGGCCGTTGATGAAGTCGTGACGCTGCAATCCGACGCGCTCCCCTTCAAGTTGCAGTTGTATTTGCGGCACAAGGACAAGTCGAATCTGATCCTCTACTCCGATATCGATGGCGATCCGGAAGCCCGTCGCCTTGAACGAATTCGTCGCGCGCTCCACGACAAGTGCCCGAAGCTGAAACAATGGAGTGCCGATGATGGACGCACGTCGGTGCTCGCGCTCGAATCAAACGACATCCAATTATCGAATGCGTTTGTCATCAGCGACGCCGTGCAACAAGCCTTGAAAGAGCGCAACGATCAACCCGACGTTGTGGTGCTTGTCGAGACGGACATTGCGCCGATGAACGGATGGCTTTTGAAGGAAGGCGACCGCTACGGAGACGAAGCGCCGCTGAAGCAGGACGGCTATTGCTACACCGAAGGGCAGATTCGACCTTGACGGCTCGTCAAGCCCTCGAAGCGGCAGACGCTGCCGCGCCGGGCGTTCGACTTCACCATCGGGATGCGGTATGTCGTCCGCGCGGATCGTGCCGTCATGAACCACTGGAGGATGACGCCCCGTGGACTTTTTGTCCTGACTGCCTCACGCTGCACGACCTTCAAGGTGTGGTCGTCAATCCCATTCCTGAACTGGACAGTATAGAAGCCCCGCTTGCCCTTTCGAGAACGCGCCGAGGGACGCTTGCCGAGCACGAGTCCGTTGTTTGCACGTGACTCCTCCGGTCACGTAGAAGTCATCGGTACCGTCGTGTTTGTCGCCCATGCGGGCCGTCGATATCTACTCACTGCATCGCACGTTCTTCGCAACTACGCGCACACACACCAAATCTCAACCGGCCACGAGACAGTGATTAGCCTGAACCAGCCTTTCTTTCGCTCGAATGATGAGGATAGCTGTGACATCGGGTTCATTCCACTGACCGATGAACAGCAGCACATCCTCTCGGATGTTCGATTCCTCACGGTCGATGACATGAATCTCTCCGAGCGGCCATCGGAGGGGCTCCACTATATCGTCGGCTACCGTGGTGACGACAACACCCACAATGCGTCAGCATCCGTGTTCATCGCCGCATGGAGCGTCTATGGGTTACGCGCCGCACCGCTGGAAATCTACACAGAACGTCACGTGTCGGGTGCCGATCGTCTACTCTTACGATTTGACCGTCACCGGCTCGTCGGTCCACGCGGCCCGATAGAGCCCGAGCCGGAGCCAGAAGGTTTGAGTGGGTCCGGAACGTGGAATGCCTCTGCACATGCAGACACGGATCGACTCGTCGCGCTAGTCGATTCCCACTCCGACAGTGGACACCTGATTTATGCCACTCGGCTGCGTGAAGCAATTCGCGCTCTTGGCATTGGCTCGCAAGGATAACGACCCGTGTCTGACTGAATGAGGATAGACAAATGCCTAAGAAGCAAACCGCGTTTGTCGTGGTGTCAAAATCGTGGTTCGATGGCGCAATGGCTCTTCTCGTGGGTAAGACAAGCACCTCAACCGGTGACGCACATCTGATCGTCGGCCCACTCGACGACATCTCCGACAACCGAGGTTTGTGGTTGAAGGATTTCAAGAGCGTCCTTGAGAGGAAGGGCGACGGCTCTCGTGTCACGATGCGGCGTCTGATGATTCCGTGGCATGCTGTGCTTCTGGTCGGTATCGTTGATGAATCGGTTAAGATTCCGACCGGATTCGGTGGCACCGTTCTGACACCCGAAGGGCACACGGAGTAGCAAACCGTCACCGATGAATGGCAACCTTACCGAATCGTTCCGGCACCTCTCCTTCGCGTCGCTCTCGCTGATCTCCGCTGCTATCGGCGGCGTGATCGGTGGGGTCGTCTTGCTTGTCACGGAACGGCGCACGTCGCCCGTTTACGGCGTCGGGCTCGCGCTCTACGCCGCCGCCGTGATCGCCTATCACCGACTGAAGATTGAACGCGACGAACTCGATCGGAAGCTCACCTTGATCGAGACGGCCCACCCGCGCTTCGTCTGTCGGGGGCAGAAGTGGGTTCGGCTTTTCAGCGATGGCAAATACACCTTTCACGCATTGCAGGTGTGGATCTGCAACGAGCCCGACGCCCGCGCTCCATCATCGCTAGCGAAGAACGTCTCGGTGCGCATCGCGTTCTATCCCGAAGGGCAAGCGTCGTCGTTATTCACACTTGGATCGCAATGGGTTGATGCCATCGATCCGGAAGCCGCCGGCTTCAGGAACGTCCGCCAGCAAATTGATATCCCGGCGAACGACAACCCGGCGAAGTTCTTCCTTGTGTTACAGCACCCAGCAACCGACGACGACTGCTTCGCCCATTCCTTCGGGAAGCTCCCGGGTCAACCGGACGGCCGGCACGCCCCTTATCGGCTCCCGCCCGGTCGCTATCGCGTCGCCGTAACGCTCAAGGGGGACAACGTTGAGCAAGAACTTTCTTTGCGCTTCGTGAACCACGGGCGGGCCGAAGAACCGGAGATCCTACACGTGCCCAAGCGGCACGATGAAGCGGTGCCAAGTCCGGCGCCGGCCGAAAGCGACCTCGTGTGAGCCCGGCACGCCGCGATCGTCGGGCTCGGACCGGTCCAAGATGCACCGTGCATCTTTCTGCCGGGCAAACGGCCGCGATCGACTGTCTGACGCCGTGTCCTGCGTCAGACGACGCGCGACGATCGCCGCTCACGCCTTGATTTGCCGCAGTCGGCCGCGAACCGCGCCGAACCGCCGCGCGCCGTTCACGATTCGTAATCAGCAGGTCCTCGGTTCGAGTCCGAGCGCCGGCTCCAGAATCCTTAGAGAATTCAGCGATTCAGACACGGGCCCCCGGGCACTCCGGCACCTGGGTCACAAAGGGGGCCGAATGCGGCGCACTGTCGGTCTTCGCTGCGCGCATCGCTCGTCCCTTGGCGACTTGTCGGGACCTATCCGCCCTTGCCGCGGCACGCAGCGCCGAGCGCGGAGTTATGCCGGTCGGTCTAATGCGGCTTCGCCTAGTGCAGTACCAGGAATCTGAACGGTACCGCGCAGACGAGCTTCGAGCTTCTCGGTCAGCTCGTGTGCAAATGCCCAGAAGATGTGGTTGTACTGTCGCGTGTCGAAGTGGATGTTCGCCTTGTCGTCCTCGCGACAACACCAAACAACAATTCGGCCCAAGCCGAGGGCGAACCCCGCCTCGAAGTAGACACCGGTTCGCTGCAGCGTCACGTCCGCGATCACAACCTGCGACCGACGGATACCGGCAAGAATGACATCATCGATCTTGTGATTATGTTGGATCCGGTCCACACGCCCGCCAGCTAGACCACATCCACGAATTGCCGCTTCGATTGCTGCATATGCGCTGTCGAGGCTTGAATCGAACGCCATCGCGACAAAGCACGTTCCGCGCTCACCGCCCGGATCCGATGGAGACAACCGTTTCCATCCCTCCGCCGTGATCCTCGCATCGTAACCAGTGAAACGTTGAAGCGCGCCCTGTTCGAACAGCGTCTCAATGCAGTAGGTGACCTCGCCTGCCGCTATGGCATCGAATAGCGGGAAATCCTCTGCTGCTTTGCTCGAATCAAAGTGCAGGCCAGGCGTTGGCCACTTCCTGGCGAAATACTCGAGCACCATCTCTAGCTTTCTCGCCACGGGCGTTCGCCGATGTCCATCGGCCACGGACTTCCAATTGCCTGAGTCGACCCGCACCGTCTCTCCGCGCTCTGAGGCTTGGCGAACGTGCGCGGAGAGATGGGTTTCAAGTCGGCCGGCCCGCTTTGAACGAGCGCAGCGGCCGTGCCCGAGATTTCGTAAGAGCCGCAGCGGCTTGCGCAGCTGACGAAGTACACGTCAGCCTGGGCGTGGTGGGCGGTCGCACTCTGGCCGCAGATGTAGCAGGCAAATGCCATCGCTGCCTCACTTGATGAAAGGATTCTAGACGAAAGAGCAAGGTGCCCCCTTGGCGGCAACCCTGAGGGGCGTTCGTTCGAAGGTCCGGCCGGCGCTGATTGAATAACTGCAGTCATCGCGGGGTTTCAGCGATGGCTGGACAGGGGCCGGCGTCGCCGCAGCCGTGCCGTTGTTGAAATGCCTGACCCTTCGACGACCTCGACGGAGACAACGGATTCCCGGTGCACCGGAAATGGTCTTTGGCGTGGCGCTCGCAATCGGCGCTCAACTCCACCGCCTGCGCGACCGGCATCGCCGCCTCGTCATCTTCACCGTTGGCCTCATTCGTGCTTTCGAGCGCGGTGCTCAACGTGTACCCGGTCCCAGCGACCGACGTCAGGGCCTTCTTCCCGTCTCCGCTCCTTCAGACGGTGGTGACGGCCATCTCTATTCTGGGACTCTCGTTGGTTCAGCGTTGACGTCGTCGCAGGCTGCGCCGGACATCCTAACTCTTCGCATCGGCAGACATGCTGTGGCTGGCTCGCCCGCCTCCATATTTGAGCGAGGTCGTACGTTACTCGCGTGTAACGCCGTAGGAGCGGTCGGTTCGCAGGGTGCCCGCACACCGCGGAGCGTGTTTAGGCCACGTCCTTGCGGCGTGCTCCGCGAGCACCTCGTTGATCAGCGTCTGGTAGCCGACCCGGCGGCGGCGTGCCTCCTTGCGGAACGACTCGAGGACGCTCGGATCGACGCGGATGGCAATCAGCTGCCGTGGCTCTCTCCCGATCGGCGGCCGGCCCACGCGGCGCATGGCCGCCAGCTGCTCGGGCGACGAATCCGGGATATCCGAGAAGTCAATCCTTCGCCGCTGTACGCCGCCCGCTCGCGCCGGCTCGCCCGCCGCGCGCTGATGATCCGGATCGCTTCGGCATCGCCACCTCTCCTGAGCGTATACGCCACCATGAGCACCCGTCCGTCGGCGGACCGTCCGAGTCGGCGGTATCGCGATTCCGCCGACGAATGCTGCAGGTCCGGGCCGTCGAGGGCGTCGGGATCCAGGAAGACCGTCACGGCGTCGTCAAACGTGACGCCGTGTTTCGCCGCGTTGGCCTCGGCCTTCCGCGGGTCCCACTCGAACACCTATTCAGTATATACGGAATGTGGCGGCATGCTGAGGGCGGCGGACCAAGGAGGCCGTCGCCCATGCCACATGCTCGATCCCACGCGCGCAAGAAGAAGACGCCGAAACGTGTGCTCGCGCTCCCCGACCTGGAGCACGCGAAGTCAGCGGTCCTCAGCGGCCTGACGTCACGGAGCGGACAGCGCACCTACGACCACGCGATTCGTGAGTTCGTCGCGTGGTACTGCTCGGAGCCACGCCTCGCGTTCAACCGCATGGTCGTCCTCCGCTATCGGATCCACCTCGAGCAACGGCAGTACGCACCGGCCACGATCAACCTGCGCCTGGCGGCGGTGCGTCGGGTGGCCTACGAGGCGGCCGACGCCGGCCTGCTCAGCCCGGAGCTCGCCGCCGGGATCCGTCGGGTGAAGGGCGTCCGGCGCCTCGGCGTCCGACTGGGGAACTGGCTGACGCCCGAGCAGGGTCGACGACTCCTGGAGCATCCAGAGCCCGCGACACCGCGGCAGCTCCGCGACCACGCGATGCTGGCCATGCTCATTGGCTGCGGACTGCGCCGGGGCGAACTGCTGGCGCTCACGCTGGAGTCGATTCAGCAGCGGGAGGAGCACTGGGTCGTTGCCGATCTCGTCGGGAAGGCGGGGCACGTCCGGACGGTGCCGATCCCACAGTGGGTCAAGTCCGCCATCGATGCATGGACGGCGGCGGCCACCATCACCGAGGGACCCGTCTTTCGCGCGATCAACAAGGCCGGCCGCATCTGGGGCGACGGAATGTCGGCGAAGGTGATCTGGGACGTCGTCCGCGCGGCGGCCGAGCAGGCCGGGATCGAGAAGCTGGCGCCGCACGACCTGCGCCGCACGTGCGCGCGGCTGTGTCACCTGGCAGGAGGTGAACTCGAGCAGATTCAGTTTCTCCTGGGCCACGTCTCCGTCCAGACCACGGAGCGGTATCTCGGATGTAAGCAGAAGCTCCGCTGCGCCGTGAACGATCGGATCGGCATTGAACCGGATGCCGCCGCATGACGGGGGTCGTCAGGGGCGGATGGTGGACCCATCCGCCCTTGGCGACTGATCGGGATCTATTCGGACTTGAGTTCGCGAAACCTGCGAAGATCAGGCAGGGGACCTCTTGCCGATCACGCGGGACTCGCACTACGTGCCGCAGGCGACCATTCGCCGCTGGTCCGACGATGGGACCCACGTCTGGGCGTACCGCCTACTCGTGTCTCACGAGACCGTCCCTAACTGGGAGCGAAAGGCCATCAAGGGATTGGCCTGCCAAGACGACATCTATACGACGTTCCATGGGGATCAGGAGACGGATGAGTTTGAGCGGTTCATCACGTCCATCGAGGAACCAGCGCAGCTAGCCATTGAGAATCTTCTCGCTCACGGGAGGATGAAGCCATCGGACTGGAAAGCAGCAGCCGCGTTCGTCGCGGCGCAGCAACTTCGTACTCCGTTGTATTTTCTTGAATCGTCGCGCCGGGCAGAACGCAATATCCAGGAATCGCTTGAGGGTCTCATACGGGAATACGAGGAAGCGGGAGCCATCTTCAAGAGTGGTGATGGACCGGCGCCCGTCAACTTTCTTCGTGATTCGTTGAGGATCACGATTGAACATCCGACTGATGGAAGCAACAAGGCAGCCGTACGAGCCGAAACGAAATCCCCGCGTAGTGTGTGGATGGATACGCAGCGTCATCACCTCACGAGGAATCTGCATCACATCACTAGGCACCGTTGGCGCGCGGCCTCGCCATTCGGCGACGAGGAATGGCCGCTGACAGACCATCCGGTCCTGACGCTCAACTACTACGGGCGAGGCAAGTACGACTTCGACGCCGGATGGGGGAAGCAGGGTTCTGAATTTATTCTCCCTGTTTCGCCGAAGGTTGCGCTCTACACGCAGGTTGGTAACAACGCGACGGGGCGGTTTGCGTTCTCGCAGGAACTCACTGAAGAACTTCAGCTCATCATGGCGACACGGGCCTTCCGCTGGATCCTTGCCAGTCACGCGCTGCCGTGGGTAAGCGAAGTCCGGCCACGAGAAGTGAATGCACAGCGTTTCGAGCAGGAACGACAGTTCTGGCGCGAATGGAATCATGCGCAGGGCAAGGCCGAATCTGAATTCCAACCAACCCCTGGCCCCACGCTTGGATAGGTCCCGGTCAACGCCGCAGGGAGTCGGGAACGTGGCGACGTTTCGCGAAGCCGCCGCCATCCGCGCCGCAGTGGGTCGTGTCTCCTCGTTCAAGGCGTGGGCGGAACCAACGGCTCAAGCGCTTCGACGAGCTTCGAGAGGTCGTCGGTCACCACCTGCCAGACGATGTCCTCGTCCACGCCGAGGTAATCGTGGACGACCTTGTGCCGCATCCCGATGATGTCCTCCCAAGGGAATCTCGGGATCGGTCGCGATGAACTCGCGTGACACCTGACGGGCGGCCTCGCCGATCACCTGGACCAGATGAATGAGCGCAAGGCGAAGGTTCTCGTCCGCGTCGTAGGCGTCGCGCGGAAGCCCTCGAATCTTGCTCACCGCCTTCCTCGCCATGTCGAGCATGTGCCCGACGTAGACGAGATCACGCGGCGACATAGAGCGGTTCGGCTTCTCGCAGCACCCGGTCCCGAATGCGCACGTTCAGGAACTTGGGGGTGACCAGATCAACCCGGCGGCCCTGCAGCAGTCCGGACAGTTCGCGCTCCATGCTGACGAAGTTCAGGCCAGGCACGTGACCCGGCTGGAACTCCACCAGCACATCGACGTCGCTGTCCGCGTCGAAATCGTCGCGGAGCACCGATCCAAACACGGCCAGCCGGGCGACATGGTGCCGCTCGCAGAACGCCTTGATGGCGGCCCGGTCGATGTCGATCTGTGGGCTCATGACGCGTCCATGATACCCCCGCTGCACGCGGACGCGGCGTCTCGGTCGATGGCGGCATGCTCGGGGCGACGGACCAAGGAGGCCGTCGTCCATGCCACATGCTCGAACCCACGCGCGCAAGAAGAAGACTCCGAAACGGGTGCTCGCACTTCCCGATCTGGAGCACGCCAAGTCGGCGGTGCTCAGCAGCCTGACGTCACGCAGCGGCCAGCGGACGTACGATCACGCGATCCGCGAGTTCGTCGCGTGGCACTGCTCGGAACCACGCCTCGCATTCAACCGCACCGTGGTTCTTCGCTATCGGATCTATCTCGAGCAGCGACGGTACGCGCCGGCCACGATCAACCTGCGCTTGGCCGCCGTACGTCGGGTGGCCTACGAGGCGGCCGATGCTGGCCTCCTCAGTCCGGAGCTCGCCGCCGGGATCCGCCGGGTGAAGGGAGTGCGGCGTCTCGGCGTCCGGCTGGGAAACTGGCTGACGCCCGAGCAGGGCCGGCGACTACTTGAGCATACCGAGCCGGCGACGCCACGGCAGCTCCGCGACCACGCGATGCTGGCCGTGCTCATCGGATGCGGGCTGCGCCGCGGCGAGTTGCTGGCCCTCACGCTGGAGTCAATACAGCAGCGTGAGGAGCACTGGGTCGTCGCAGATCTTGTCGGCAAGGGCGGCCACGTCCGAACGGTGCCAATCCCCCAGTGGGTCAAGTCCGCCGTCGATGCATGGACGGAAGCCGCCGCCATTACCGGCGGCCCCATATTCCGCGCGATCAACAAGGCCGGCCGAATCTGGGGCGACGGGATGTCGCCGAAGGTGCTCTGGGATGTCGTCCGGGCGGCCGCCACGCACGCCGGCATCGAGAAGCTGGCGCCGCACGACCTTCGCCGTACGTGCGCACGGTTGTGCCATCTGGCCGGTGGCGAACTCGAGCAGATCCAGTTTCTGCTCGGCCACGTCTCCGTCCAGACCACGGAACGGTACCTCGGGTGTAAGCAGAAGCTCCGGTGTGCCGTGAACGACCGGATCGGCATCGAACCGGATGCCGCGGCATGACCCCGGTCGTCAGGGGCGGATGGCCACGCCCCGTCCGCCCTTGGCGACTTCCCGGGAGTGATAAGACGTGCGGGCACGCTCTCGGTTCGGTCGCCCGCCGTGGATCACATGGCCGGCATCGACTGTCGTCGAGCTGTCGTCGATTCATTCTTGAGCTGGATAGCTTCTCGCGGACTTGCAGGTGCACCAGCTTGAGGGTGTGGCAAGGGTGTTTTGCCTGCCTGAATACCTAGTGAAGGGCCGCTAATATGTGTGGTTGTCCACACTGTTGTCCACTCACCACTTGGACGCGACAACGTAAGGTCGCTACTGACGGTGGTTCACCTATCTGTCGTCTCTGATCGGCTTCGGCGGGCTAAAGGCAATCCTTCATCGCTTGTTCATGACCTCTGCAATGCAGATGAATTCCAGCCCCTGTGTGTCGGACAGAACTCCCAATCCTTCGTGTTGCACATACTCGCGGGCGCTGTCATTGGGGAAGCCAAAAAGCAAAGGCTCACCCCATCGTGCATATGGATGAAGTGGATTGTTCAAAGAAGGGTTATTCGCGCCAAAGTAATCGAAGGCGATTCGGCTCCCCGACCCAGAATGGTCCCGCACGAAGTGCAGTGTGTCCTTCACGGCGGATTCAGGCAGATAGTAGGTCACTCCTTCCCACAGAAAGAAGGTCTTCTGCTGTTCAGAATAACCCGCGTTGCGGAGTTCTTCGAGAAGATCGTCCTTCGTGAAATCCATCGGCACAAATGACACATTCGACGGTATCACGTCCACAATCTCGCCCAGCCTTTGCTTCTTGTATGCCTGCGTTGGACCATAGTCCACTTCCATGACGCGGACATTGCCAAGCTGAGATTGAAAGCGATATGCACGGCTGTCGAAACCCGCTCCGAGCACGACGACTTGTGTGGCGCCGTTCTGAAGGGCATCCAGCAATGCTGCATCAAACCGTTTCGTCCGGTAAGTAAGCACTGCGACGGGAAGTTGCACACCGAGTTGCTTCATGGCGCTGTCGAAATCAAGGTCCAAGGCGTCCATCTGCAAGTCGGGGAGCACAGCGCGTTCGCGTGGACCGAGAAACTTGATCGCGAGATAGTCGGGATTGCGACGCTGAGGGTCAGGGTCTTTTGCGCCGACAGCCCGTGCCGCGGTTACGTAGACGGCAGTCTTCGAGGGAAGTCCCGGCTCTACCGCCTTGAACGTCGTCCCTGCCAAAAAAAGAATGACGATGGTGCGAGCGGACTGTTTCAATGGCATGTTGTCCTTGCACGTTGCTTGGCACTCGCTACCAACTGAGTTTATATCGGCGCGCTTTCACCAGGAGCCGATGACTCGATCGTTAAGAGCACGGCGCCAAATGCCCAGACGTCGGTGCGCCTGTCGAGCGGCTGCCCCTTCGCCTGCTCCGGCGACATGTAGGCCGCCGTGCCGAGAATCCGCGATCGTGGCGTGCCGTCCACAGGGAACTGTGGGGGGCCCCACGCGGCTGACTCCTGTTGCTTTCAAAAATGAGCTGTGCCATCCTCCTGTTGGAACCCAACAACAACCCATGAAGCGGAAACGTGACGTCCAGCAGGGCACTCTGGCACTGATGGTTCTGAAGACGCTCGACGTCCTCGGCCCGCTGCACGGGTATGGCCTCGCGCGGCGGATCGAGCAGATCAGCGGCGATCTCCTCGCCGTCAATCAGGGCACGCTGTACCCACTCCTGCTGAAACTCGAGCAGGAAGGCGCTGTCGCCTCGGAATGGGGCGCATCAGAAAACAACCGTCGCGCGCGGTTCTATCGCCTCACCAGAGCCGGCCAGCGCCAGCTTCGCACCGAGACGCGCGACTGGGAGGAGACGACGGCACTCATGAAGCGGTTCGTCGCCGCCAAGGCCGAGGATCTGCGATGAGAGCCCTGCGGCGCTTTCTGACACGCCTCGCCGCGTTCGTCACGCGCCGCGACTCCGAGGATTGGCTGGCCGCCGAATGCCAGCAGCATCTCGATCTGCAGACCGCCGACAACATCCGGGCTGGACTCGCACCCGACGAGGCGAAACGCCAGGCGATTTTGAAATTTGGCTCGACCGCATCTGTCAAAGAACGTTACCGCGATGAGCAGGGCCTGCCAGCGCTCGACGAACTGTTGCGGGACGTGCGGTACGCGTGGCGTGCCCTGGCACGGTCTCCCGGGTTCACACTCGTCGCCATTCTGGGTCTCGCACTGGGAATCGGCGCCAACGTCGCGCTCTTCAGCGTCGTCAACTCCGTGCTGCGGCGGCCGCTGCCGTATCGCGAGCCCGATCGACTGGTGAGGCTCGCGTCGACCGACCAGGCCAACGACCTCACCCGGGTCGCGTTCTCGTATTCGCGATTCCTCGAAGTGCAGCAGCGCCAGCAGGTGTTCAGTGATCTCGCGTTGTCCGCAGGCAACGCGTTCACGCTGACCGGGCGCGGCGATCCCGAACAGGTGATTGGCCTGCACGCTTCGGCCGCGCTGCTGCCGACGCTCGGACTGCGGCCGATCATCGGCCGCAACTTTTCACCGGATGAAGATCGCGGCGGCGGTCCGCGCGTGGTGCTGATCAGCCGGCAGATGTGGCAGCAGCGCTTCAACGGTGACGCGTCGGCGCTCGGCCAGGCGCTCACGCTCGACGACGCGCTCTACGCCATCATCGGCGTGCTGCCTGAGGCGGCAACGGCGTTTCCTCTCGATCATTACCAGCTCTGGGTGCCGCGGCCCCCCGAAGCGTCCTACCTCCAGTCGCTGGAGGGGGGTGGCTACCGGTTCCAGGCGATCGCGCGGCTCAAACCGGGCGTCTCGCTCGGGGAGGCGCGCTCGGCGATGCACGTGATTGCGGCAGGCTACCGGGCGGTGCACCCGCGGAACGTCGACGCCCCGTCGACGATCGAGCTCATGCCGCTCCTGGACGATGCGGTCGGCGCGCAGCGGGAGAATTATCTGCTGCTCCTTGGGGCCGTGGCGTGCGTGCTGCTGATCGCGTGCGCGAACGTCGCCAACCTGCTGCTCGCGCGTTTTGCGGGAAGACAACGAGAGGTCGCGACGCGATTGGCGCTCGGCGCGAGCCGTGGGCAACTGGTGCGTCAGCTTGTCTCGGAAAGCATGTTGCTCGCGGTGCTTGGCGGCGCCGTCGGACTGCTGCTCGCCGAGTGGACCCTGCGCGCGCTCGTTGCCTTCGGCACGGACGTGATTCCGCGCGTCGCTGAAATCAGGATCGATCCCGTTGCGCTCGGCTTCGCCGTGAGTGCGACGCTCGTGACCGGTCTGTTGATTGGCTTGCTACCCGCGATGCAGGCCTGGGGCATCAACGTCCTCAGAGCGTTGAAAGAAGGGGGCCCAGGCTCCGTCGGATCGGGCCGTCATCTTCGTGCCGGCTTGGTTGTCGTTGAAGTCTCGTTGTCGCTGGTGCTGCTGATCGCGACCGGCTTGCTGCTCACCAGCTTTGATCGGTTGCAACGCGTGGACCCGGGCTTCGAGGCGCAGGGCGTGTTCACGGCTCAGATCGCCTTGCCGCCGCGTTACTCGCGCGCCAAGCTCATCGAGTTCTACGAGCAGTTCTACCAACGCCTCGCGACGCTGCCGGGCGCATCGTCTGCCGCGCTCAGCGACCGAGTGCCGATGACCGGCAATCAGGGGCCGACGGTGGTGGCGGTTGCCGACCGGCCGATTCCGCCGCTCAGCGAACGCCCCTACGCGAACCGGCATCTCGTCTCGCCACATTACTTCAGCACGCTTCGGATTCCGCTGCGTGCGGGCCGTGACTTCGATGAGCGCGACAACACGCGTGTACCGCAGGTCGTCATCATCAACGAAACGTTCGCGCGGAGGCTCTTTCCCGGCGAGGACCCGGTCGGACGCACGCTGGTCACCGGGATGGCGCAGCAGCAGGCGCAGGTGGTTGGCGTGGTCGCTGATATCCGCAGCGAGAGCCTGAACACGCCACCCGAACCAGGATATTTCCTGCCGGCTTTCCAGCGGCCTGAGACGTTTACCAACGTGCTGGTGCGCAGCAATCGTCCGCCCGCTGCCGTTGCGCCGCTCGTGCGCGAGGCGCTGCGCACGATTGATCCTGATCTGCCGCTGTTGCAGCCGGGAGCGCTGACGACGCGCATCGCGCAGACAGTGGCGAACCGGAAGCTGGCGCTGATGCTGCTCTCGGCGTTCGCTGCGCTCGCGCTCGTGCTCGCGACCCTTGGCGTCTACAGCGTCATGGCGCACCTGGTGGCGTTCCGCACGAGCGAGATCGGCCTTCGCCTGGCCCTCGGCGCGTCACCCAACGCGGTGAGGCGCATGGTGCTCGGTCATGCCGGGCGTCTCACGCTGGTCGGCATCATGTTCGGCATCGCCGGCGCGCTCGGCGTCTCGCGGCTGATGCGCCAGGCGCTGTTCAGAGTCGATCCAGCGGACCCGCTCGTCTACCTCGGGCTATCGGTCACGCTGCTGCTCGTGGCCGGGTGCGCCGCGTTCTTCCCGGCCCGACGCGCGACGCGGATCGATCCGGTGATTGCGCTGCGGACCGAGTGAGATCGGCCCATCCCCGGCCGACCGGGCCGACGAGCCTCGACGCCGCAATCGCCCTTGCTGGTCTCGCAGCCGACGTCTTGATGGCGACGTAGCGACGCAGCCTGGGCGGCTGTAGAGCGACAGTGATAGTGATCCCGTTCCGACACTAAATCTGATCCCCCGGGAGGGGTTCGATGGAGGATGGGACGGATCTGCTGGTATCTCCTGCTGGGGAGGTACCTGTGATCGACGGCGACGTGGTGGGCACGATTCGGACCTTGGCCGGGCGTGGCGTCGGCAAGCGGACGATCGCTCGGGAAGTCGGGATCTCGATCAATACGGTGCGGCGCGACCTCCGCCAGCCGATCATCGTGGGTCACCAGGTGCGGGCGCCGCGCCGCTGGTCGGACGACTGGCGACGCGAGGCGCGGACGCTCGACGCCAAGACGGCGGCCGGGAATGCGGTCGTGGTGCAGCGTCTGCTGGCCAATCGTGGCGTGTCGGTCAGTGAGCGGACGATTCAGCGAGCCGTCGCGGATCTCCGACGAGAGCAACGCGCGGCGCAGCTGGCGACCGTGCGCGTCGAAACGGCGCCCGGCGACCAGCTGCAGATCGATTTTGGTCAGAAGTCGGTCGCGATCGCGGGCGTCGCGGTGCGGATCTTCCTGCTGGTGGCGGTCCTCAGCTACTCGCGGCGCCTCTTCGTCAAAGCCTTTCTCAATCAGCGCGGCGACGATTGGCGCGAGGGGATCGCGGCAGCCTTCGCCCATTTCGGTGGCGTCCCGCGCACCCTACTCGGCGACAATGCGCGGGCGCTGGTCCTCGGCCGCGATCGCGCGACCGGCACGGTCACGTTTCAGCCCGCGTATCTGACCTTCTGCCGCGACTGGGATGTGCAGCCGCGCGCGTGCGCGCCGTACCGGGCCCGGACCAAAGGCAAGACCGAAGCGGGCGTCAAGTTTGTGAAACGCAACGGCCTCGCCGATCAGGCCTTCGAGTCCTTCGCCGCGCTCGAGCAGCACCTGGCCGCGTGGATGGTCGTCGCCGATCAGCGCCGCCACGGAACCACGCGCGAAGCGCCGGCCCTCCGTTTCGAGCGGGACGAGCGCGCGCAGCTCCGGCCGCTGCTCGTCCGGGCCACGCCGCGACGCACGCAGCGCCTACGTCGGCGCGTCGCGCTGGATGCCTTCGTCGACGTCGACACGGTCCGCTATAGCGTCCCGCATCGCCTCGCTAAACACCTGACTTGTTCCGGCAGCACCGATAGACGAGGTGCTGTGCGGATCTGCGCCCCGGCCTGAACCCGGGCGTGAAGCTCGTGCCGTCGTTCGTGATGGGATCGGAGTCGTGCAGGAGCACGGCGCGACGTTTGTGGAGCCGTGACGCCGCCGCGTTCGACCGAACGAGGCGAGCGCTGCCGTCCAATCAATCGGCCGTCAGCGGCACGCCCACGTTGAACCAGCACGCCACCGCTTCTCCCCGTTTGCGGGCCGGCGAAAACGTCCACTTCTTCACCGCCGCAATCACGGCATCGTCGGCCGGAGCGCCCAGCCGCGACCGTCGCAGCAGATTGACCCGGAACGGATGCCCGCTCTGCGACACCAACAGCCGCACGACGACGACGTCGGTGTCGTGATCGCCCGATAGACCGCCCGGAAGGGCCGGCTCGACGCGCGTCGCCACACGTGGCGCTTCATCGACGTCGCTGGGCTCGAAGAAGCGTCCGGCCGGTGTCTCGACCGCCACCGAGTCACGCGGTGCCGGCGCAACCGGCGGCACCGAGGCGACGGCCGATGGCGGCTCGACAGAAGCCGACGCCGGCGCCACCGCGGCCGTGGGCTGCGGTGTAGCCTGGGGCGGCGGAGCGGCCTTCGCGGGCGCTCGAGGCTTTCGAGCTGGCGGGCTCGTTCTCGGCCGCGCCGGCGCAGTCGCCGTCGACGCACTCTTCGGCTCGAGATCGCCGACGGCGGCCGTTTCCGAGACCGGCGGAACTGCGGCTGCGGCAGCGGGAGCCGCAGGCGAGTCCGCCAGCGCCGAAGGGGCTTGTGCCAGATGGCCAACGGCCTGCACGGACGTCGGAGGATGCGGCCACAGAGCACCCACGGCCACGCCGGCTATCGCAAACGCCGCGATCATCGCAACCGCCAGGGCTTCCCCGCGACTGATTCGGGGCGGCCGCACAGGAACGATGGGG
The DNA here is from genome assembly GCA_963837345.1 of uncultured Acidobacteriota bacterium. Lineage (GTDB taxonomy): Bacteria > Acidobacteriota > Vicinamibacteria > Vicinamibacterales > CAVVIG01 > CAWIMX01. Next base: position 3,247,187 of record CAWIMX010000001.1, on the reverse strand, counting down.
CCGGAGCGCGGCAAGGCCGGCTCGGCACTGGTCGACGGCTCGAGCTCCTCGACGCCGGGACCTTCAGGTTCCGCATCGACAGGAGTGGCTGGCCCGGCCATCTCGATCCGATCCGGCGACTCGGAGACGATCGCCACCGACTCGTTCGGCGTCGCCGCGGCGTCAGGGACTTCCGGAGACGACGGCGGCGTGTCCGCAGGGGTGAAGACCCAGGCGAACGCTTCTTGGCACGACGGGCACAATTCGCCCTCGGGCGCCGGCCGACCGCAGCTCCCGCAGCTCCCAGTGGATTCCGTCGCGGCGCTCGACTCCCGCTGATCGACGGCGTTGTCGCGCGGCGCGCTCGCGCTCACTTCGTCCGGTGAGAGCTTGCATCCGCACGACCCGCAATAGCGGCTTTGAGCCGGCGCCTCCGCGTGACATACCGAGCAACGCACAGGGATCCCTCCACGCGCCGTAAACGAGGCGCGCCGATCCATGCGCAAGGGGCCTGCCAGCCCGCGATGCGACAGGTTGAGAGATTCCGTGCAGTCGGAAGACTGGGTGGACGGCCAGGTGACGGGTTTCGGTCGGAGAGTGCCGAAAATTGGCACGAAGTGTCGGGCGACGGCCGAGCGTCGACCTGACGCTCAGCGGCGAGTCGTGCAGGTGCCCACGCCCGTTCGCCAGGCTTCGACGTCGATGAACACCTGACCGCCACCGGCGCTGGCCTGCACGCCCCCGGGGGCCGGCCCGGGCGAAATCCGAACGCCTCCGCCGATGGCGACGCCGCCCGGTCTCTGCTGGCCCTTCTTCATCAACCCGGTGACGACGACGACCGATCCCTGGTGGGCCCTGATTTCGGCGAGCATTTTTCGCGGCCCGTTCATGCGGAGGTGCATCCCCTCCGGCACGTCGAGGCTGCCTGGCTGCTCTTCGGTGCGCGGGCCCGCGGTCAAGATATAGCCCTTCGTGCACCCCGGGATGGTGACGCGCACCGAATCTTCCGGCACAGGCTTCTCATCCTGCGCGAGGAGGAAGCCGCCCGACAGCACGAGCATCACGGCCCCGGCCGCGGCGATCCTCATGAGGTGGCGGCGGCTTCCCCTGGCCACTACGGACGCAACGTCACTTTCTGGGCCCGCCAGTTCCACACCTCGCCCACCCAGAGATCGTTCGGCGTGCGACAGTCGATGGCGTTGACCATGCCGAACTCCTTCGGCATCTTTCCGGCCCGGCCGAACTGGCCGATCACCTGGCCGCCCAGCTGGATCTTGTAGATCTCGCCATGGTCCATGCTCTCGGAGTCGTTCGAGTTCGACGCGTAGAGGTACTGCGTCGGACCGCCCGAGATGCAGATGGCCTGCGGCGAGCCGACCCCCGTGATCTGCGACTTGAAGGTGCCGTTCGTGTCGAACACCTGGATGCGGTTGTTTCCGGCGTCGGCCACGTACAGATTGTCTGCCGCGTCGGACACGATGCCGCGGATGCCGTTGAATTGGCCCTGCCCGCTCCCGGTCTGACCCCACGACTTCAGGAAGTCGCCGTTCTTGTCGAACTTGGCGATCCGGTTGTTGCTGCCGAAGCCGTCGGCCACGTAGATGTTGCCGGCGCGGTCCCAGCTGACGTCGGCCGGCTGGCTGAAGCTGTCGCCCTGGATTCCGGCGCCCGGCGCCCCTCCGCGTCCGCCGCGGCCGCCGCGGCCGCCCGCCTCGGGCACGCCGCCCGGCGGCAGCCCGCCGCTCGCGGGCACGCCGGGGCCCGGCCTCACGTTGATGCTCTCCGGCTTCCGGCCGAGCACCAGCTGCGTCCGGCCGTCGGCGTCGAACTTCACGATCTGATTCGAGCCCGCGTCGACGATCCAGATGTTGTCCTGCGGATCCACGCGCACCTGCTGGGCGAAGTTGATGGCGTAGAGGCCCTGGCCGATCTCGCGCACGAACTTGCCGGTGCGATCGAACTGAAACAGTCGCGATCCGTTGTGGTAGAAGGTCCGCTCGTCGCCGAGCGTCGCGTAAGCGTGCCCGGTCCTCGTATAGACGAACACGTCGCCCCGCGAGTTGGTGGCGACGCCCGCGACTTCACCGAGATAGGTGCCGGCGGGCAGCTGCAGGACGTTCGGATTCGCGTCGAAGCTGATGGCGGGCGCCGACTGCGCGGCGAGCGAGGCGGCGCCAACCGCCGCGGCGGCCGCCACGACAAATATGAGAACGCGCTTCATGTCGGCCTCCTAGTTCGCGTCAGACGACGAGGATCCGGACGGATGCATGACGATCTTCTGCACGCGCCACTCCGTAATCTCGGCCACGTAGACCGTGTCGGGATCCCGGCAATCCATCTGATGGATGCTGCTGAACTCCTTGAAGGCGTGGCCGGCCTTGCCGAAGTGGCCGAGCACCGTCCCGTCGAGCTCCATCTTGTAGACCTCGCCGGTCGTCGGCGCCTGCTCGAAGTTGTTGCCGGTCGCGAACGAGTTCGACGAGTAGAGGTACTGGTGCGGTCCCTGCGAAATGCAGACGGCCCAGGGCGATCCGACGTTGTCGTAGGTCGCCTTCAGGTTGAGGTCGTTGTCGAGCACCTGAATCCGATTGTTGCCGCGGTCGGCCACATACACCCACCCCTTGGCGTCGACCGACAGGGCGTGCGGTGTGCTGAACTGCAGCGGCCCGTTGCCGCGAGTTCCGGCCGACTTGATGAACCGGCCGGCCTTGTCGTACTTGACGATCCGCGAGTCGCCGTAGCCGTCGCTCACGAAGATGTTGCCCTGCGCGTCCCAGCCGATGTCGGTCTGGCGATGGAAGGAATACGGTTTGTTGGCGCCCGAGTACAGGCCACCGCCGGGCATCAGCGCCAGCTGCTCCAGGGGATCCGGACGCTTCCCGAGCACCATCAGGATGCGGCCGTCGGGGCTGAATTCCGTGATGACGTTCGTCCCTTCGTCGACGGCCCAGACGTTGTCGTCCTTGTCCACGCGCACGGCGTGCGCGAAGGCAAAGCCGTAGCTGCCGTCGCCGAACTGCTTGACGAACTTGCCGTTCTGATCGAATTCGAACAGGCGCGTCTCGCCGCTGCGCGTGAAGACGAACACGTGGCCCTTCGAGTTGGTGGCGACGCCGACGGCTTCGCCCATGTAGAGGCCGGCCGGCAGCTGGAAGAAGTTGGGCACCGACTCGAACGGAATTTCCGGCGTGGATGCTCGGGCCTTGGCAGGCGGCGGCGCCTGCGCGAACAGGTGGCCGACGCCCAGCGCGAGCGCGGCGATGACGCCGACGGTAAACCATCGTCGCATGTCTGCCTCCTCAGGGTTCCGGATGAACAATTGCGGACGGGCGCGAACGGGGCTGGCGCATTATAGCGCGGGGGGAGGCACCCTCCGGGGAATCACTCCCCTGCCGTCGCGACCCAGGCGCGGAGGACCTCAGCCACGCTCCACGCCTGCGCAATGCACCCGCGGGGCGTGAACGGCGGCTCGGCATCGAAGATTTCGCTCAACGTCCCGATGCCCGCCTCGGCGAGGTGTGTGCCGAACCCGTCGACGTACGCGCGCGCCTCGGCGCGCGCCTCGGGATGCACTCTCAACCAGGCGTCGACATAGGGACCCCCCAGCCACGCCCACACCGTGCCCTGATGATAGGCCGCGTCTCGCGATCGAAGGTCGCCGCAGTACCTGGCCTCGTAGGCGGGATTCCGCGGATCGAGCGACCGGAGGCCGACGGGGGTCGCCAGCCGATCTCGCACGGTGTGGAACACCGCCGGCCAGCGCGCGCGATCCAGCACGGGATGGTCGAGCGCGATCGCCAGGATCTGATTCGGACGACACGTCGGATCGTCGCCCTGTTCGCCGTCGACGACGTCGAACAGGTAGCCGCCGGCGTCGTACCAGAATCGGTCGTTGAACGACGCCCGCGCCCGTTGGGATGCGGCCTCCACCTCGCCGGCGTCGTCGCCTTCTTCGCGCAGCCACGTGGCCAGCAGCGCCAGCGCGTTGAACCAGAGCGCGTTGATCTCCACGGCCTTCCCGCGCCGGGGAGTCACCACCCAGTCGTCGACCTTGGCGTCCATCCACGTGAGCTGATAGCCCTCCTGCCCCTGGCGGAGCAGGCCGTCTCCGGGATCGACCCCGATGCCGAACAGCGTGCCGTTCACGTGCCGGTCGAAGATCGATCGCAGCGTCGGCAGCAGCAGGCGGAGCGTCGTCCGATCGCCGGTCGACCGGACGTACCGGTTGAGGGCATGAAAGAACCACAGGGTGGCGTCGGCCGTGTGGTACAGCCCTTCTTTCGTGCCCTCGGGAAACATGTTCGGAATGAGGCCGTCGAACACGTAGTGCCCGAACGTGCGCAGGATGTAGCCGGCTTCGCGCCGGCGGCCCGTGCAGAGCGTCAGCCCTTCGAGGCTGATCATCGTGTCGCGGCCCCAGTCGTTGAACCAGTGATACCCGGCGATCACGGTCCGCGCCTCGTCGCCTGCCGCGCGCGCACGCGCCGCGTCTTCGACCCGTCCGACCGGCGCGATGATGAACTGGTCGGCCGCCAGCACCAGCTCGGGAGCCAGGCCCGAGCCCGGCACCGCCGCGGCCGCCAACAGGTGTTGCCGCCGCTCGTGTTCCGCCGTCGCGAGATCGGCCGGTGCGAGCGCATCGATGGTCTCCCAGGCCTCCGTCGAGGCCAGCAGCGTGGCCGTCGACTCCCTCGTCAGGCGCAGGCTGAAGAACCCCGGCTTCCACAGGCGTCCGCGAAAGTCGTAGCCGCGGTTCCGCTCGACTCGATACAGCAGATTGTCGACGCGCTCGGGCACGACCGTGAACGCCTTGTCCTCGCCGAAGGCGATGAGCCGCAGGGGCGGCAGGTCGTTCCCGGCAACGATCTCGAAGCGATCGCCGATCGTGCGCAGCTCGTACGGGCCGTCGGCCACCTGGTCGACAGGCGCGTCGTGAAACCGGAAGCCGACCGCCGGCTGCAGCTCGAGCCGCACGGGATCGCCGTGCAGCAGGCGATACGAGACGCACGTCGTGTTCTGGAGGTGCGGCATGAGGAGGCGCTTCTCGATCGAGGCGCCCTCGACGTCGTACGTCCAGACGGGCAGTCCATTTTCGAGACGGAACGCGACGAGCCGACGCGTACCGTCGAGCTCGACGCCCTCATCCGTTCTGACAGCCTCGACGAGTGACGAGACGCCCGCGCCCTGCCGGGCCACCCGCTCCCAGACACCGGCGAGCATCATCGTCCGGCCGAACGGCGCGGCCAGCGCGGCCACGAGGACGCCGTGATACCGGCGCGTCTGGGCGGCGGAGACGGTACCCGAGGCGTACCCGCCGAGTCCGTTCGTGACGAGCCACTCGGCATCCGCCAGCGTCTGCCGCGCGTCGGACGGCGACCACTCAATGGTGCGGACGATCACAGGTCCGGATCTTGCAAGTTGCAGACCGTCCTGGCTCCGCGGAGGAAGCGACGGCATGTCGATCGACGATCTCTGGTACAAGAACGCCATCATCTACTGTCTCGACGTCGCCAAGTACCAGGACGCGAACGGCGATGGCATCGGCGATTTCGAGGGGCTGATGCGGCGCCTCGACTATCTGCAGGGGCTCGGCGTCACCTGCGTCTGGCTGCAGCCCTTTTATCCCTCTCCCAACCGCGACAACGGCTACGACGTCGCCGACTACTACAACGTCCACGCCAGGCACGGCTCGCTCGGCGACTTCGCGGAGTTCATGAACCGGGCCAAGGCCCTCGGCATCCGTGTCATCGTGGATCTCGTCGTCAATCACACGTCGCGCGACTGCCCGTGGTATCAGCAGGCGCGGCGCGACCGGCACTCGTTCTACCGGCAGTGGTACGTGTGGGCCGACCAGCGGCCGAAGGACCACAAGTGCGGGATCGTCTTTCCGGGTCAGCAGAAGACGACGTGGTCGTACGATCGCGTAGCGGGCCAATACTACTTCCATCGCTTCTACGCGCATCAACCCGATCTCAACACCTGGAACCCCTGGGTTCGCGCCGAGATCCAGAAGATCATGGGATTCTGGCTGCAGCTCGGAGTGTCGGGGTTCCGGATGGACGCCGTGCCGTTCGTCATCCAGAAAAAGGGCCCCGGCGTGGCATGGGAGCAGGACTTCTCGATCCTGCAGGAAATGCGCGAATTCCTGCAGTGGCGGAGCGGGGAGGCCATCCTCTTGGCCGAGGCCAACGTGCCTGCCGACGAGAACCTGCAGTACTTCGGCGACGAGGGCGACCGCATCCAGATGATGCTGAACTTCCCTGTCAACCAGCGGTTGTTCTACGCGCTCGCCACTGCCGATCTGGAACCGCTGGTCTGGGCGCTCGAGCAGACGCGGGCGAGGCCCGCGAACGCCCAATGGGTCCAGTTCCTTCGGAGCCACGATGAGCTGGACCTGGGGCGCCTCACCGAGGACGAGCGGCAGCGCGTGTTCCGCGCGTTCGGCCCCCGCAAGACGATGCAGCTGTACGAGCGCGGGATCCGACGCCGGTTGACCCCCATGCTCCAGAACGACCGGCGCAGGCTCGAGCTCGCGTTCAGCCTGCTCTTCTCGCTGCCGGGCACGCCGATGATGCAGTATGGGGACGAGATCGGGATGGGCGACAACCTGCGTCTGCCCGGGCGGGAATGTGCGCGGACGCCCATGCAGTGGAGCACGGAGGCCCAGGGCGGCTTCTCGACGGCGCGGTCGCTCGTCCTGCCGGCCATCGCGGACGCCGTGTACGGGTTCCCTCGCGTCAACGTCGCGGAACAGCGACGCGATCCGGCATCGCTGTTGAACTGGACGGAGCGGATCGTGCGCGCCCGCAAGGAATGCCCCGAAATCAGCTGGGGCGATTTCACCGTGCTTCGCACGAACGTCCCGGAAGTGCTGGCCCTCCGCTTCGACTGGCGGGACACGTCGCTCGTCACCGTGCACAACTTCAGCGATCGCCGCCACAAGGTGCTGCTCAAGGTTGGCGCCGAGCACGGCGACTACCTGTCGGAAATCTTCGACAGCCGGCACAGCCGCGCGCAGAACGACGGCGTGCATCGAATCGAGGTCGACGGCTACGCCTGGCGCTGGTATCGGGTGGGCGCGGCCGACAACACGCTGCGAAGGGCCTCGCACAGCCTGCCCCACAAGGCGTAACAGGCAGGGCTGGACAGGGGCGCTGCCTTGACGATCGACGGGCGCGCGACTAGGCTGAAGGCCATGGTCAGCGGAATCCGTCCCGGGCTGATCGCCGGCGTCGGGGTGGTCGCTCTCACACTGGTGGCGGCTGCCTGTTCGTCTCCGTCGACCAGCCCGCCGGCCCCGGCCGGCGCGCCGCCACCGCTCTGGGGCGACATGAAGCCGGTCGTCTCCGTGAAAGAGCTGATGGCCGACATGCTCGATCCGGCGTCGGACTACATCTTCGACTCGGTCAGCACGGTGGTCAGCGACAAGGGAACAGAGGAAACGATCCCGAGAACGGACGAAGACTGGCAGCGGATTCGATGGGGCGCTGTCACGCTGGCCGAAGGCGTGTATCTGCTGAAGGTGCCCCGGCCGTTCGCGCCGGCCGGCGACGTCAACAACAGCACGGGCCCGGACGCCGAGGAACTGTCGCCGACCGCGATCACGGCGAAGCTCGAAGCCGACCCCGTGCTCTGGAACGCGAAGATTGAGGCCCTGCGCAACGTGAGCCTCGAGGTCCTGGACATCGTGAACAGGAAGGATGTGGACGCCCTGTGGGGCGCCTGTGAGGATCTCGACCTGGCCTGCGAAGGGTGCCACGTCGAATACTGGTATCCGGGCGAGCGGGCCCTCTTTCAGCGGCTCGACAACCGCCTGAAGGAGCTCTACGGATCGTCGTCGAAGGGCGCGACGCCCGCGTCGCCCTGACGCGGCGCTACCAGCGGTTCACGAGGTCGGGCGCCTCCGGCGTCTCGTCGACGACCGTCAGGGCGGGCGGCTCCGGTTCGGGCCGCGTGGCCGGCGCGTCGTCGAGCGCGATTCGGGTGTCGAACGCGATCCCGACGTCGTACCAGAGAATCCCCTGCTTGTCGGCGGCCGCCACCACGCTGCGTGCCACGCGTCCCTGCACCGACGAGGGCGTGAACGTGCCCTGAAACACCACGGTCACCGCCGTCTCCGGCTTGAAGCGGGTGCTGCATCGCACGAGCACGCCGGTCGACGAGATGTTGATGAGCGTCGCCTCCACACCGTACGGCGAGAGCCGGATGCCGGTGATGGCCGGATGCGAGGTGTCGCGGCGGGGATCGCTCCGGAGCTCGCGTCCCTCCAGCGGCCTCGCGGGCGCGTCGACGGGAGACGGAACGACCGGCGCGGGCTGCGGTTTGACGGCCGCGTTGGGACGCGCCTTGTTCCCCTGGTCGACGGTGGCCGTCGAGCTCGCGCGCGTCGGTCGTGTCGCGCGGCCCAGCCCGATACTGAATGGAAAGCTCGCCATCAGCCTTGTCCTTTCGCTGTGTCGTCGCTTGCCGACGGCGCGGGTCGTGTGTCGGTGGAGGCACCGGCCGCCAGCTGGCCGGTGCTCGCGATTTGGCTCGCCAGCACGGCGGCCTTGACGGCCTCGCGCCGGAGGGCTTCGAGCTCCTGGCGCTCGGCGGCGTTCAACGGCGTCTGGCCGAGCACGCGCGCGGCGCGGCCGTCGATGCCGGACAGCATCGTGTGCAGCTCCGGCGCAAGCAGTCGCGCCAGCCGTCCGGCGGAGGCCAGGCTCTCGGCGGCGCGCACACACTCGTCGAGGGCCTGGAGCTCGACGAGGGCGTCGGCGAGGGCCTTGGCCGTGCGCTCCTGACGGGTGGTGAGCGCGGCGAGGTCCTGCTCGCGCTCGGCCCGGAAGCGCTCCAGCTCCTCTTTCTGCTCTTCGGTCTGCCGCTGAAGCGCGCTCTGATATTCGACGCTGCGCTGTTCGAGCTCGGTGCGGGCCGCCGCCTCGGCGCGCTCCCGCTCCTCGAGTGACGATCGCACCTGCAGCCACTCGTCGCGCTCGGCCACGAGCTCGTCACGAAGCGCCGAGGCGACTTCGTCGCGCTCGATGAGCGTCATCTGAAGCTTCGCGCGTTCTCCCTCTTCTTCGGTCACGCGCCGGCGCGCCTCCTGCTCGACGACGGCGAGGTGCGATTCGAGAGCGCGCCGCTCGTCGTGCGCCGACTCGAGCTCCTCCCGGAGCGCGGCCGCCTGCGCCTCGAGGGCGCCCACGGACTCCTGGAGCTCGCAGCGCGCGGCTTCGAGGTCGGCGACGCGGCCGGCTTCCGACGGCCGGCTCTGCGCGTCCTGCGCCGCGAGGGCCAGCTGCGCTTGAAGGGCGCGCCGCTCCTCGTGGGCCGATTCGAGCTCCTGCCGGAGCGCCTCAGCCTGTGTCTCGAGGGCGCTCACGACATCCTGGAGTCCGGCGCGCGCCGCCTCGAGCTCCGCGACGCGTCCGGCTTCGTTCGTGACCCGTGCGTCGGCGTGAGCCGCGAGCTGCCGCTCCGAGGCGCGCAGCTGGGCGATCTCGGTCCTGAGCGCCTCGAGCTCCCCCTGGCCGCGTTCCTGCCGCGACCGCAGCAGCGAGGTCAACGACCGCTCGTCGGCGAGTGCCTGTTCGAGGCGGCCGCTCGCGGAGGCGTGATTGGCTTCGCGCTCGCTCAGCAGATTCTCGAGGCGCTGGCCCTCGGCAATCGCGTAGTCCCGTTCGCTCCGCAGGCGTTCGAGCTGCGGAGCCGCGTCGGGCTGGGGCGCGACGGCCAGGGCAATCGGCGGGGCCGGGGCGGCCGGCGGCTGATCGCGGGCCGTCAGGATCATCGAGGGCACGCCGTCCTCGTGCTCGAGCGGCACGGCCTGCAGCGACACACGCCGGCGCTCGCCGTCCAACCCCTCCAGGTCGCAGGCCATCGAGGCCGACTCCCCCGCCTGGACGCGCGAGACGAAGGCGGTCCAGCCGTCGCGATCCTCGGGGATCACGCGCTCGGGGAACAGCTGGCCGAGCACGCGGCCCCGCTCCCCGGTCCCCAGCAGCTGCAACGCGGCGTCGTTGGCCGCCAGCAGCGCGCCGTCGAGGCCCACGCGCATCAGCGAACAGGGCTGTGTTTCGAGGATGCGGCGCAGACGCGCCGTTTCGAGGGCAGGAGCGGGGGTTTCTTGGAGCATGTCTTGTCTGCCTGCACGACGATCGCTCGTCGTCGGCCGTCCCGAAGGCGGCCGACGTCAGACGGCGAGGTGCGGCACCTCCATTTCATTCCGGCGGAACAGGGCGACGAACGCGTCGACCACGCGCGGGTCGAACTCGGTGCCGGCGCCGCGCACGACCAGCTCACGCGCTTCGAACGGCGACATCGCCTTGCGATAGGGTCGGTCGCTCGTCAGCGAGTCGTACACGTCGGCGACGGTGATGATGCGGGCTTCCACCGGGATCTCGTTGCCGCTCGTGGCGTGATAGCCCGAGCCGTCGAATTTGTCGTGGTGCGCCAGGATGATCGGGATCACGCGCCTGAGCGACCCGCCCACCGGCTCGAGCAGCGCGATGCCCCGATCGACGTGCGTCTGCATCTCCGCGAACTCGCTCTGTGTCAGGCGCGCCGCCTTGTACAACACCTCGCGGCTCACCTCGAGCTTGCCGATGTCGTGCAGCAGGGCGGCCGAACGGACATCCTCGATCCGATCCTGGCTGAACCCGAGCTCCTCGGCTATCTTCGATGCGTAGATCGACACGCGGTACGAATGGTTTTCGGTGTACTGATCCTTCGAGATGAAGTGCCTCAGGATCATCAGCACGCCCTCGTAGGTCTCCCGGAGCTCGCAGACCTGACGCGCCTTGTGGTCGTAGAGCGTGCCCATCAGGTAGCCGGTCACCACGAGCGTGCCGCCCCAGATCGTGAGGTCGATCAACGGCCCCTCCGTCAGCGACATCGCATCGTGCGAGGGGAACAGATGCGGATTGAACCAGTCGAGCAGCACGACGAGCAGCACGCTGGCAAACGCCGTCAGCGTGGCGTGGCGCCGGCCGTAGAGGTAGGCGGACGCCACCGTCGGCAGCGTATACAGCCCGAGGACGACCCGCTGCGACGCCACGAGCGTGTTGAGCATCCCCGCCAGGGCGAACAGCGACAGGATGAGCCAGAGCTCTTTGTTGACTTCCTCGAGGCGGCGGAACACGCGCGACTCGAACTTCGCGCGCATGCCCACACTGCGCTCGATCCCGACGAACTGTCCGGGGGAATAGCGAGAGGCCGTCGCCGTCACGTCGCTCCTAAACATATGCTTCGGCCCCGTCCTCGGTCTGCAGCAGATCCAGCGCGCGCATCAGGCAGGCCCGGGTCTCGTCGGACATGTCGATGAACCGCACCGCGAAGCCGGCGTCCGACCGACCCCGGAGCGTCTCGGCATGAACCGAGATCCACACGCCGGGCGGCAGGTGGATCTTCAGGAGCATCGCCACACCGGGCTCCTGTTCGTGCAGCGAGGTGATGAAGCAGCCGCCCTCACTGAGGTCGTAAATGTGAACGGGCGTCTCGATGACGCCCCCGCGCCAGCCGTCGAGCGGCCGCACGACCCGTTCGTGCCGCCGGCGCTCGGCCCCCGATGCAGTGATCGCGACGCTGCTGACATCCACCGTTCCAACCCCTGTCGCATCCGGCGACACATCCAAATTTGATGAGTGGCGGCACGCGGCGATACCGACTCGGTTGAGCTGCCTACAATCCAGGTGCCACGCCGGAACGCAGCAAGCGCGCGCCGCTCCCGCGCGCTATGTAGCCGAATAAGTCCTTTTTATAGAATGTCTTGCGGTCGATGCCCGTTTCCGGGGGTCGACCGAACCAACGGCTCGATATCGCCGAAAACTGTAACGAAATGGAACAATTTGTACGTTTATCGACCACAGAGTCGCATGTACGACATATCTCCTGGCAGTTCTGGAGCAGTGACGAGGGATTTCAGGTCTGTTGTGTTCCACAACAGCACATCGCCGATCAACCCTTGGATCGCTTCAACTACAATCGCCGCGCCCCGGTGCAGCCTTCGAGATCGTGGCGTGTCGGCCATGTGCAGCCGGGCTCCTGGAGGAGACGATGATCAAAGAGTTCAAGGAATTCGCCATGCGGGGCAATGTCGTCGACATGGGTGTCGGCATCGTGATCGGCACCGCCTTCGGCGCGATCACCAGGAGCCTCGTCGACGACGTCCTGATGCCGCCGCTCGGGCTGCTCGTCGGCGGCGTCGATCTGTCGAACCTCTTCGTGCTGCTCAAGCCGGGCGCCACGCCGGGACCGTACCTGACGCTCGGCGACGCCAAAATGGCGGGGGCGGTCACGATCAACTACGGCCTGTTCCTCAACGCGGCCCTCAGTTTTCTGATCGTGGCGTTCGCGATGTTCCTGATCGTCCGGAGCATCAACGTCGCCCGCCGACAGGGACAGGCGCCGCCGCCGCCGGCGACGACGAAGGAGTGCGCGTTTTGCGCCACGCAGATTCCGATCAAGGCGAGTCGCTGCCCGCACTGCACCTCGCAGGTCGCCTGACGTCTCAGGGGAGGGGCCGGCGGGACGCGGCACGCCGCGCCGCCTCGTTCAGCACGGCGGCCAGTCGAATGCCGGCCCTGAGCAGTTGCCGGTCGACGACCGCACCGGCGGCGCGCTGATACGCGCGGTCGAGATGAACGGGAGCCGTCGGCGGCCCCGTCCGCGAGAAGCCCGGGTACGCGTAGGCAAACCGTTCGGCAAGCGCGTGCGCGTCCAGGGCCCAGGCCACGACGTCGATCGTTTCAGGCGCCCCGCCGGACGGGAGGCGTGAGACGAGCGCGTCGGCATAGGCCGCCGCGTCCAGACCGCGCTGGTCGATCAGGACGGAATCCCAGACGGCATGCAGGTTCGGCGGGCTCCGGCCGGGAGGCGGCTCGTATCCGTCGACCAGCGTCGGCACGTCGTTGCCTCCGCGGTCATGGTTGTCGATGTCGTGCAGCGGCTGATGCACGTCGGCCACCAGATGCAGGAGGAACTTCAACGCCTCGGCCCGATCCGCGCGGGAACGCGACGCGTCCGCGACGACGGTGCGCGCGCGGTCGATCGCCGCGATGACGCAATCGCCGCGGTCGGTCGGCCGGCAGTCGCGGGAGGGCACGTAGGATCGGGCGCCGAAGGGGATGTCGACGAAATGCCAGTTGTAGGTCTCGGGCCGGTCGTTGCGGACCTGATCGGCCCACGTGGAAGCGTCGAGGGGATCGGCACCGTCCAGCAGCTCCCGAACCAGGCGCGCGGCGTCTGGCGTCAGACGGGCGAGCGCAAGCCGGACGACAACTCGATGGCCGGTCGGTCCCCAGGCGTCGACGCCCACGGTCGCCCCGCCCACCAGCACCAGGACGGCCCCCCACGTCAGCGCTCGGGCGTGCATGCGCCAACCCTAGTCCAGACGTGTGACGGCCGCGCGCGATCGGGCAACGTCCGCACGCCGCCCAAGACGTCTACAATCGCCAGATGATCCACCCGATTCTCGGCCTGCATCACGTGACCGCGACGGTCGACGACGCGCAGGCGGATCTCGACTTCTGCCTGGGCGTGCTCGGCCTGCGACTGGTCAAGAAGACGGTCAACTTCGACAACCACCATGTGTACCATTTCTACTATGGAACCGAGCGGGGCTTGCCGGGCACCCTCTGGACGACGTTTCCCTATGCCGGACATGGCGTGAAGCAGGGGCTCCAGGGCGCTGGTCAGGTCGTCGCGACGTCGTTCTCGGTGCCCGCCTCGGCGATGAAATTCTGGCGGCAGCGCCTGACGCGGGCGGGCGTGAACGTGCACGAGCGCGAGACGGGCTTCGGAGAAGCCTCTCTGCTGGTCTCCGATCCCTCGGGTCTGCGTCTGACGCTCGTCGGGTCGGATCTGGACCCGCGTCCGCCGTGGACCAACGCCGGGATCGACGCCGACTCGGCCATCCGCGGCCTCCACGGGGTGAGGATCGTCGTCCGTGAACTCGCGCCGACGCTGGCCCTGATGACCGAGGTCCTCGGATACCGGGTGGTGGACGAATCGGCCGGTGGCACGCGCGTGTCGGTCGGCGGCGACGGCCCCGGCCATACGATGGATCTTTTCGAGGATCCCAGGGCCGACGGAGCAGTCAACGGCGTCGGCACCGTTCACCACGTCGCGATGGCGATCGCCGGCGGCGACGAACAGCAGCGGCTCCGCGAAGAGCTGCTGCAGCGGGGGCTGAAGGTCACCGAGGTGCGCGACCGCTGCTACTTCACGTCGATCTACTTCCGCGAGCCCGGCGGCGTGCTGTTCGAAGTCGCGACGGTCGAGCCGGGGTTCATGCTGGACGAGCGGGTGGACGCGCTCGGCCGCGAGCTGCAACTGCCGCCGTGGGAGGAAGCCAACCGGTCGACGATCGAGGCCGCGCTGCCGGCCATTCGGACGCGACCGGACTACAATCATCCGTGATGATCCTGCAGCAGTTTTACCTCAACTGCCTCGCGCACGCGTCGTATCTGGTCGGCGACGAACGGTCGCACACGGCCGCCGTCGTCGATCCGCAGCGCGACGTGGAGCAGTATCTGGCGTTCGCCGACGCGCACGGGCTCACGATCCGGCACGTATTCCTGACGCACCTCCACGCCGATTTCGTGGCCGGCCACCTCGAGCTGCGCCAGCGCACGGGCGCCACGATCTACCTGGGCGCCAAGGCCAGCGCCGAGTATCCATTCGTCCCGATGAAGGACGGCGACAGCCTCGAGTTCGGCGACGTGCGATTGACCACGCTCGAAACGCCGGGGCATACGCCCGAATCGATCTCCATCCTCGTCTTCGATCTCGCCGCCGACGCCTCGACGCCGCACGCCGTCCTCACCGGCGACACGCTGTTTGTGGGCGACGTGGGCCGCCCCGATCTCCGCGTCGCGCTGGGCTGGTCGGCCGCCGATCTCGGCGGCCTGCTGTACGACTCGCTTCGGACCAAGCTGCTCCCGCTTCCGGACTCGAGCCTGGTCTACCCGGCGCACGGCGCCGGATCGCTCTGCGGCAAGGCGCTCGGCACGGAAACCTTCACGACGATCGGCGACGAGCGCCGCGTGAACTATGCGCTGCAGCCGATGTCGAAGGAGGCCTTCGTCGAGCTGGTGACCGCGGATCAGCCGGACGCGCCCCCCTACTTCACGTACGATGCGGTGCTGAACACGAAAGAACGGCCGACGCTCGACCAGACGCTGGCCGACACGCTGCGTCCGCTGACGCTCGAGGAGGTGCTCGGGCTCCAGGCTGGCGGCGCGCAGGTGCTGGACGCGCGGGACGCCAGCGACTTCGCCGCGGCCCACCTCGCGGGGAGCATCAACGTCGGCCTCGTCGGCCAGTTCGCGACGTGGGCGGGCACGGTGCTCAGCCGGGAAAAGCCGATCGTGATCGTGGCCGATCCGGGGCGCGAGGGCGAAGCGGCCATCCGCCTCGGGCGGATCGGATTCGATCACATTGCGGGGTACCTCGATCAGGGGCTGCTCAGCCTCGACAAGCGACCGGATCTCGTCGAACGCTTCGATCGCGTCAGCGCCGGCGTCGCCGCCGAGCGCCTGGCGTCGAGCCACCCGCCCCTTCTCCTGGACGTGCGCACGCCGGCGGAGCGCGCGCGGGGTGCCCTCGAGCACAGCGTCGGGGTGCCGCTGAATCACCTGGAGGAGCGCGTCGGCGAGCTGCCCGCGGGGCGCCCCATTCTCGTGTACTGCGCGGGAGGCTATCGTTCGTCGATTGCGGCGAGCCTGCTCCGCCGCCACGGGATCGAATCGGTCTCGGAGCTGGCAGGGGGAATGACGGCGTGGGAAACTGCGGGCCTGCCCCTTCAAACCGGGGCGCGGCCCGCCTGAGAAGCGGTCTTCTAGTGACGCTCGGCCACGCCGACCGGAGAATGTCGGCCACGAGCGGCGCCGCCCGACCCGCGGCGTCGGGCAGCGCCTCGACGGCCGTTTCGATGCGGTCGAGCAAGGCGTCGGCCTGCATCGTCCGGCCCGCAATCGCGGACGCGACCCGATCGCGCCCGAAGGGATCGCCCGCGATGGCTTCGCTGTGCTGCACGCAGACCCATCGCCCGTCCCGCCGGATCCAGGTCGACGCGTCGGCCGCGTCGAGCGCGACCGGTTGGCCGTCGACCGTCAGTTCCTCGTGGACGCGATAGGCGACCACGCCGACGTCGTCGCCGAGCAGCTGCACGTCGGGAGTGCCCGTCATGCTGACATCGCGCAGGATGTACGAGGCGCGATCGAGCGCGTCGGCAATCGTGCGGGGGTCGATGCGCGCCGCGCCCTGCGCCCCGGTGACGAGGCACGCATCGGCCGTGAGCCGCGCAAGGGTGTCGACGTCCTTGCACTTGATCGCCTGCCAGTACTCCTTCTCGAGCTCCAGCAGGTCGGCTTCGAGCGCTTTGGTGCCCATGGCGTGTCCTCCGACGCCGGTCAGACCGATCGCCTGAAGCCTCCCACCAGCAGCGACGCCACGAAGAGCACCAGGAAGATCAGGAACAGCACTTTCGCGATACCGGCCGCGGTGCCAGCGATGCCGCCGAAGCCGAACACGGCGGCAAGGAGCGCGATAATCAGAAAGGTGAACGCCCAGCTCAACATCACTTCCTCCTTGTTGGCCGCGCGGACCGCTCGAACCGACGAGGCGGCCGCGCCGTGACAAGAGAGGAAGCAGAATGCGTGCCGTGCGGACCTCGACCGGGAAACGGCCGCGCGTGGCTACTGGACGCTCACCAGGATGCTGACCATCTCCCCCGCATGGACGTCGAACTTGCGCGCGATGCCGAGGTCGTCGGTCTGAAAGGTGATTGGCCCGAGCGTATTCGACGTGTGGTCACGTAGCACGAGCACGTGCACCAGGCCGGCCCCATCCTGGGGCGCCGTGCCGTGCACGAGTTCGCCGATCAGGATCCGGCCGCTCGACGCCTCGGCAAAGCGGTCGGTCCCGGTCGCGAGCAGAATCGTCACGCGCTTGTTGCGCGCGGCGGACAGCCAGCGGTGGAACTCGGTGCCCGGCGCGACGCGCAGCCACAGGTCGTCGATGTGGAACAGCTCGTCGCTGAGGCGATAGTGCACCAGACGTCCCGAGACGACTCGTATTGCGGCGGAGTCCTGCGACGGCGGTGGACCCAGCGAGGGCCGCACGCAGGCGACGGCCGACGCGGCCGACAGGATCCAGGCGATCGCCACCGTGCGTCTCTCCATGGGGCGCGCCAAGGATAGCAGACGACCAATCTGCTAGAATTCGACCCGCATGCTGGCTCGCCTCGGCTCCGTCACCGGAGTCGTCCTGCTCTTGGTCCTGGCTCCGCACGCGGCACAGAACGGCCCCGGCTCACCCGTTTCCCGCCTCGCGTCTCCCGCAGCCCCGAACTCGGAAGCGCCCCAGCTCACCAGCGACAATGGTCGGGTCATCCTGAGCTGGATTGAGTCCGAGGTCGGTCGAGGGCTCGTGAAGTTCGCCGAGCGGACGTCCGCCGGCTGGTCGTCGCCGCGCACGGTCATCGCGGCCCCCGATTCTGATCGTCAACTGGGCCGATGTGCCGGCGGTCCGGGCCGTCGGCCGCGACGCGCTCGTGGCCACCTGGAACCTCGAGAACGGCCCCAATCCGGAAGCCTACGACCTCTACCTCGCGCAATCGTCCGACGACGGACAGACCTGGACGGCACCGAAGAAAGCCCACGACGACAGCACCGCCACCCAGCATGGCTTCGCGTCCCTGTTCCCAACCGCGAACGGCGGGTTCGGCCTGGCCTGGCTCGACGGACGCTCGACGAATGCCGACAGCGGCGAGGGAGATATGGCGTTGTTCGCCGGGATGTTCGACGCCACTGGCGCCCGGACCGGTTCCGCCGCCGCCATCGACACGCGGGTGTGCGAGTGCTGTCCTCTCGCCTCGGCTGTCACGAGCGAGGGACCGATCGTCGCCTTCCGGAACCGAAGCGACGCCGAGGTGCGCGACATCTACGTCTCGCGACTCGCCGACGGGCGATGGAGTTCACCGATCCGCGTGCACGCGGACGAGTGGACGATTCGGGCCTGTCCGGTGAATGGCCCCTCGATCGCCGCCCACGGACGGGAGGTGGTCGTCGGCTGGTTCACCGCTGCCGGAGGGGACGGCCGCTCGTACGCCGCGTTTTCCGACGACGGCGGACGGACGTTCGGCCCACCGATCCGCGTGGACGACACCTCGTCGCTCGGGCGGATGCAGGCGGTGCTTCTGCCGGACGGCGCCGCGGCCGTGTCGTGGACCGAGTTCGCCGATCACCGATCGTCGTTGGCCGTGCGCCGCATCACGCGCGACGGCAACCGCTCGCCCGCCGTCACGCTCGCGCAGGAGATCGGCACGCAATACCCGCGCCTCGCAGCGGACGGCGACGGGGTCGTCGCCGCCTGGGTCACGGAAACGCCGGACGCCACCCAGGTCGTGACGGCGCACGTCTCGATCGACCACCGCTGACGCGCCACGGGCATCGCGTCGCGCCCTTGACGGCCCTTCGCCGCGGCTGAATATAATAGCGGCCACTCGCTCTTCGGTCGGCAGCTCGCCGTTCTACCAACGCAGGAAGGTGTGCCAGATGACGCTTAAGCAGCGAGGCCTCGGGTCGGCTCCCGTTCTCATTTCGTGTGTCGGCATCGCGACGGTCTGGTTGATGGGTGTGGTGTCGGCCGCTGGCGGCGGCCAGGCCCCGGCCGCCCAGCAGATGCTGGCCAAGGAAGTCTTCAAGAACGTCCAGGTCATGGGCGACATGCCCGTCGCGGATTTCATGACGTCGATGGGCCTGATGTGCGCGTCGCTGGCGTTCGACTGCGCCGACTGCCACGACGCCGCCGGCACGCAGAACGTGAACTGGGCGGCCGACACTCCGAGAAAACGCACGGCGCGCCGGATGGTGACGATGGTCGAAACCATCAACCGGGAGAACTTCGGCGGACGCGTCATGGTCACGTGCTGGACGTGCCACCGCAACCGCGATTGGCCCGTCACGGCGCCGACGATGGACATCATGTACGGCGAACCGACCCTGCAGCCCGACGAGGTCATTTCGCAGCGGCCGGGCATGCCGCAGGCCGCCACGATTCTCGACAAGTACATCGCCGCGGTCGGCGGCGCTGAACGCCTGTCGCAGCTGCGGAGCTACGTGGCGTCGGCGACGAGCCTCGGGTTCGGCGGGTTCGGCGGCGGCGGCGTGGTCGAAATCAATGCGGCCGCCCCCGACAAGCGCTCCACCATCATCCGGTTTCCCGACGCGCCTGATCGTGGCGAGAGCACCCGCAGCTACAACGGGTCCGAGGGCTGGATCCGGACGCCGCTGTCGGTGCTCGGTGAGTACCAGTTGACCGGCGCCGAGCTCGACGGCGCGCGGGTGGACGCGCTGCTCGGGTTCCCCGGACAGATCAAGACCGCGCTCACGAACTTCCGTGTCGGGTTTCCCGAGGACATCGACGGCCGGTCGATGCAGGTCGTGCAGGGCGACGGCCCGAACACGATGCCGGTAACGCTCTACTTCGACTCGGAGACGGGCCTGCTGGCGCGGGTGATCCGCTACTCCCGCTCGCCGATTGGACGCATGCCGACGCAGATGGACTACGCCGACTACCGCGACGTGGAGGGCATCAAGATGCCGTTCACGTGGACGTTCTCGTGGCTCGACGGCCGCGACACCTTCACGCTCACGAACGTCAGGTTGAACGCGTCGATCGACGACGCCCGCTTCCAGAAGCCGTCCACCGCCGCAGCGCGCTGACCATGAGACGGCTGCTGCTGGCCCTCGCGGGCGCGGGGGTCCTGGCGACCGGCTGCGGCCCCGCGCCGCCGCCCTTTCGTCCGGTGGCCGACGTGAACACCGTCTGCTCGGGCATCCTGGATCCGGCCGCCATGCGTGTGTGGAACGCGGTCGGGTGGATCGACACGGCGGATGGAACCGAGGAAATCTACCCGAAGACCGACGAGGAATGGCTCGCCGTCCGCAACGCGGCTGCCACGGTGGCCGAGTCGGGCAATTTGCTGATGATGGCGCCTCGCGCCAAGGACGACGGCGACTGGATGCGTGTGTCGCAGGCCTTGATCGATATGGGCGAGGACGTGATGAGAGCGGCGGAGGCCCACGACCGCGAGCAGGTGTTCAAGACCGGCGGCGATCTGTACGAGGTGTGCGCCAACTGCCATTCGAAATACAACACCGCCATTACCGGAGCCGCGCAATGAAGCGGTCGCTCCACGTCATCACGATGGCGGCTCTGCTGGCCCTCGTGCCTGCCGCCGCCCGCGCGCACGGCATCACCGCCGGCAACGCCCTGTTCGTCGAAGGCGTGAACGGCATGGCCATCGTCCCATTCCTGTACCTGGGCGCGAAGCATATGGTGACGGGCTACGATCACCTGCTGTTCCTCGTCGGCGTCGTCTTCTTCCTCTATCGCGCGAAGGACGTGCTGCTCTACGTGAGCCTCTTCACGCTGGGCCACAGCATCACGCTGCTGGCCGGCGTGCTGGGCGGCTTCCACGCCAATCCGTACCTGGTGGACGCCGTCATCGGGGCGTCGGTCGTCTACAAGGCCTTCGACAATATGGGCGGGTTCGAGCGGATGTTCCACGCGCGGCCGAATCCCCGTGTCGCCGTGCTCGTCTTCGGCCTGTTTCACGGGTTCGGCCTGGCCACCAAGCTCCAGGACTTCTCGTTGTCGCCGAACGGCCTGATCGCCAATATCCTGAGCTTCAATGCGGGCGTGGAGATCGGCCAGGCGGTGGCGCTGGCCCTCGTCCTCGCCGCGCTGACGCTGTGGCGGACGCGGCCGAGCTTTCTCCACTATGCGTTCGCGACGAATACGCTCCTCATGGCGGCCGGGTTCATCCTGACCGGCTATCAGATCACCGGATACCTCGTCGGCCGCGCATGAGCGAGCCCGGGGCGCCGCCGCCCCCCGCCGCGCCGTCCGCCACGAAGATAGTTCTCGCGACGGCTGTCGCCCTGCTCCTCGCGGGCGCCGTTCTGCTCGCCGTCGTGCTCCCGGCGGAGTACGGCCTCGACTATCTCGGCGCGGGCCGGCTGCTGGGGCTGGTCGCGATGGGCGAGCAGCGGCCAGGCGTCCTCACGACGCGGCCCGAGGCCTATCACGTCGATCGCCGGACCTTTCTTCTCGGGCCCTATCAGGCGGTCGAATACAAGTACCGGCTCGAGGTCGGCGACAGCATGGTCTTCTCCTGGCAGGCGACGACGCCGGTCATGGTCGACCTGCACAGCCAGCCCGACGGCGCGCCGGAGGGCTACGCCGAGAGCTTCGACCGGCGCACGAGCGCCGCCGCCAGCGGCACCTACACGGCGCCCTTCGGGGGCATTCACGGATGGTACTGGGAGAATCCGTCACGCACCGACGTGACGATCACGCTGACGACGTCGGGCTTCTACAGCCACGCGCTGGAGTTCTCGGGCGGGATGATCGTCGACCATCAGGTGACGGGTCCGTAGGCTCGCTGGTCCTTCGATTCAGGCCAGCTACCTCCGCCCGTAGTTCGGCCGGTACGCCTGATGGCAGTTCACACACGACCGATACAGCGGATCGTTCAGCGCCGCCAGCGTGTCCAGATCGCGGACCTTGGCGGCCTGGTAGGCAGCCGCACCCGCCTCGTACATCGCTTTCGCCTCCCGCATCCACGCCTCGCCGGGACGCGTGCGTCCGGGCAGCATCAGCAGGTTGCCGGCTTCGGCCAGCATGAGCGCCTTCGTGCGCAGCACCGCCCAGTCCTCTTCGGACGCCGGCGTGCGCGTGGTGATGTACAGCACCGCGTCCGACGTCGGGTAGATCACGTCGATCATCAGTTCGCGTGTCGTCCCCGCCGGGCGCAGCGCGGGCGCCGGCGCAGCGTCCCCGGGCGCTTGCGCACGCGCGATCGGGATCGCGAGCGCTGTGGCAAGTACGCCGAGGGCGACTGTTCGCATCGACCCGCCTCCTTCAGTGTCGTGTGGAATCTGGAGATTCGATCTCTCGGAGGGAGTGGACGGGCGGCCAGGGCCGGACGCGTGCCGGCCCCGACCGGTGAACACCGGGGCGACTATCGCGGATCGGTCGGATCCGCGCCGTCGGTCGGCGCGCCCGTGCCCGAAGATCCGAGGAACAGCTTGCGGCCGTCGGGGTACGTGATGTTGCGGCCGTTGGCGCGGTTCGAGCGGTCCTTGCTCTGGTAGCCGTCGACGATGATCAACGTGCCTTCCTTGAGGGAATCGCGCGTGATCCCGCGACGCAGAAGGGTGTTGGGCGTCCCGCCTTCGACCATCCACTCTTCCTTGGTGCCGTCGTCCTTGGTCACTTCCATGTGGATCCAGGCGTGCGGGTTCACCCATTCGACTTTCGTCACCGGCCCTTTGAGAAGAACGGGGCGGTTCGCGTCGAACTCGGCGCCGAACGCGTGATGGGCCGCGACCGGAATCGCCGCCATCGCCACTGCCGCTCCGACGCCCGCCAGCGTAACCATGAGTTTCGTTCGCATCTCGATTCCCTCTTGCCCTCATTGACGACTTGCCGACGCTCGCGGGCCTACCGGCCCGTCGTCGACGCCGCTTCAGACTCGAGCAGCCGCTCGCCGCGCAGGATGTCGCCCAGCGCGTAGTTGCCCTCGTGGCATGCGTATTCGTAGATGTTGTCCGTGGTACGCGGCCACGGATATTCCCCGCTCCAGGGCTGGGCCCAGGTCTCCGGGTCTTCCACCGTGAACTGGTACAGCACGGTATTCTCGTCCGACAGCGAGAAGCGCTCGACGACGTGGAGCTGCTCCGACGATCCGCGAAACCGCGTCTTGTCGGTGAAATTCGTCGTGTCGACGACGAGCGTGTCGCCCTCCCAGTGGCCCACCGAGTCGCCCATCCATTTCCGAATCTCTTTCGGTGCGTGCGGCTTGTCCAACGGAATGATGCGGGCGTCGTGGTTCATCTCGACCAGAATCATGACGTAGTCGGGCGTCTGCACGATCTGCTTGAGATTATTGTACAGCACCGGCAGCGACGGGGGCCCCGATGTGGATCCGAACCCGAGGAGACAGCGCTCGCCGAGCGGCCGCTGCTCCGGGTTGTCGTAGGCGCCCGAGCCTACTGCGCCGCCATTCTCGGCGGTGTCCGAGGTCGGCCGGGCGAAGCGAGCCGCCTGCCGCGCACGCGCGGCCGACGTGATCGCCGGGATGTGCCCGTTGTCCGGCGACGTCACGATCGACGTGCGGAACTTGCCGTCGACGAGGATGGCGGACGTGCCCCGGTCGATCCAGAAGTTGTTGTAGCCGCCCACGTTGCCGGCGGCTCCCGTCGAGCCGTCCCCGCCGACCGGCGGCGCGTCGCGACCGGGATCGCTCGGCAGCGCGCCGCGGGCAGTGCGCGCGGCTTCCGCGTCGTGCAGCCGTTTGGCATCGGCCTCGGTCAGAAACAGGTTGTCGCCGAATTCGCGCGGCCGCTCGAGTGGCGTCAGCGTGGCGGTGTCGTACGTTCCCGACAGATCCGGATGTCCCCCGGCGGTTCGCGGGAGCGCCTTCGGATCGGTCTGCCCGGCGAGCCATGCCGGCGAGGTGGCCGCCAGCGCCGCAACCGCCAGGCCGCCGACGAACGTCCATGCCCGATCGCGCATACGGGGGCTCTCTTTCATCACTGGCGCCGGGGGCCCACCCCTGGCGCGAACTGACGCCGATGCCTCCCCTCGGCCTTCGCCGCCTCGGCTCGGCATGGCCGCAGGCGCCCTCTCTTCTCTCTACCGCGGCAGCGGATTCTTGCGATATTCGCCATACATCAGCTCTTCGACGAACTCCACACACTTGAAATCGAGCAGTTGCATGTTCGGATCCTTCCGGCGGTAGAGCGTCATGCTCACGGTCCAGGGCCGCGTGAAGGTCTCCGGATCCTCGATCCGCGCCTCGTACTGCAGATGATCGGCGTCGGTCGGCGTGTAGCGCTCGACGACGTGCAGTTTGTCGCTGTGGAAATTGCCGGCCCGATCGAACCAGGTCTGGTCGTTGAAGCCGGTGACGTCGACCACCAGCGTCTCGCCTTCCCAACGGCCGACCGACTGGCCCATCCAGGAGTCGACCGGGGCCGGGCCCGGATCCTTTAAATAGATGTTGCGGACGGCGCCGGCGTACTCGTAGGCGAAGAACAGCGAATTCTGGCCCTGGAAGATCTGAAAGGGATACGGCATGTAGGTGGCGCGCGGAACGCCTGGCAGGTAGCACTTGATCTCCGGATCGCGCTCGATCCAGTGCTCCAGGTTTTCCTGCTTCTTCAGGAGCGCGTCCGGCTTGTACGGAATCGCGCCGCCCTGGACGACGCCCAGCCCCGGGGGCACCGAGGCGACGGCCCCGAGGGCAAGCACCGACGCCGCCGGCACCGGACCGTACGGGCCCGGGCGCAGTGCGAGCGCCGCACGGGCCATGTGCAGCTCGACGTCGTAATTTGCTTCGTTGAGCGCCTGCCAGATGCCGTTCAGGTCCGGAT
This sequence comes from uncultured Acidobacteriota bacterium, assembly GCA_963837345.1. Lineage (GTDB taxonomy): Bacteria > Acidobacteriota > Vicinamibacteria > Vicinamibacterales > CAVVIG01 > CAWIMX01. Next base: position 3,222,777 of record CAWIMX010000001.1, on the reverse strand, counting down.
GACCGTCCGCAGCGCGCGGCGCGCGATAGGCCGGCGCCTGCCCGGCCGTCGGGGCGACACCGATCCAGAACACGGCGACGATGCCGGCGACTGCCGATCCAACCGTGACGAGCCTTACCCATTGCCGCATCGACAGACCCCTCCCCTGGCTTTGCCGAATACTCGCACGGGATCTCCCCTCGGTCAAGGCGCGCCGAGGCGCGAGAAGCGGCAAGCGATCGTCGCAAAATGGGGGATACTGTTCGGGGTTCGTCCGCGTCTTTCCGTGCAGCCAGGGAGGAGCCATGCATCCGGCTTCGGGTTCGCGATTCGCCGTGCTGTCGGGTACCGTTGCCATGCTCATCGCGGTGGCCGCATCGCCGACGCTGGCTGCCGGCCCCGCCGCGCCCACGTTCACCCGCGATGTCGCGCCGATTCTGTACGACCGCTGCGCCGAGTGTCATCGGCCGACCGCCATGGCGCCGATGTCGCTGCTGTCGTACCGGGACACGCGTCCCTGGGCGCGCGCCATCAAGCAGAAGGTGCTGGCGCGCGAGATGCCGCCCTGGGGCGCCGACCCGACCGTCGGGCACTTCGCGAACGACCCGAGCCTCAGCCAGACCGAGATCGACACCATCGCAGCATGGGTGGACGCGGGCGCGCCGGAAGGTAATTCCGCCGATCTGCCGCAGGCGCCCCGGTTCGCCGACGGCTGGTCGATCGGCAGACCCGACCTGGTATTCAAGATGGTCCAGCCGATCACGGTCCCGGCCGATGGCACGGTGCCCTATCTTTATGTCACGGTGCCCACGCACCTGACGCACGACATCTGGATTCGCGGCGTCGAACTGAAGCCGACCGACCGGCGCGTCGTGCATCACATCATCAGTGATCTCGTGGAAGGCAACGGCGAGGCGCCGGACGGCGAGCCGCGGCTCATGCGCGATCCCTCGCGTAAGGAGATCGGCGGAGGGCTGGGCGGCCTGGTGCCGGGACGCCTCTACGGCCTCTATGAAGAAGGCGTCGCGCGGAGGATTCCGGCCGGCGCCGACATCGTGCTGCAGATGCACTACACGACCATCGGACAGGAAGTGGTCGACCAGACCGAGATCGGGGTCGTGCTCGCCAAAGAGCCCCCCTCGAAGCTGCGCGCCGGGGGCGGCGGACAGATCCCCAACCTCACGTTCGCGATTCCGCCCGGCGATCCGAACTACGAGGTGACGGCGTCGCAGGAGATCAAGAGCGACACGTACCTGAGTACGCTCTATCCTCACATGCACGTCCGCGGCAAGGACGTGAGCTACACGCTGGTCTATCCCGACGGCCGCTCGGAACTGCTGCTGCGCGTGCCGAAATACGATTTCAACTGGCAGCTCAGCTACACGCTGGCCCAACCGAAGTTCATGCCGAAAGGCTCGAAGCTGGTCGTGACCGCGCACTACGACAACTCCGCCGGCAACCGCTACAACCCGGATCCGACCGCCACCGTCCGTTGGGGCGAGCAGACCTGGGAGGAGATGCTGATCGGGTACTACGGCACCGTCGAGGGTCCGAGCACGCCCGGGGCGTCCGGACAGCAACAGTAGGACGATCATGCGAGACTCGCGGCCGGTTCCCCTTCTTGCTTCCGTCGCGCTGCTGGCCGCCCTGGCTCCCGGATCCGCATCGGCGCAGGCGCCCGCCGGCGCGGCCGTGTTCGCAGATCACTGCGCCGTGTGCCATGCGGCAACGGACCGCGACGAGCGCGTGCCACCCGTCGCCGCTCTGCGTCAGCGAACTCCCGACTCGATCGTCCAGGCGCTGACCTCCGGTGCCATGCGCGAGCAGGGCGCGGAGCTCTCGCCGGCCGAACGCACGGCCGTGGCCGCCTACCTCGGTCAGGCCCCCGCGCGGCCGGCCGGCGGCGGCGCGCGTGCCGCCGTCGGGCGATGCACGGCCGCGGCGCCCTTCGACCCGACGACCGGCCCTCGCTGGAACGGGTGGGGCGTGGACCTCGCCAACACGCGGTTCCAGCCGGCCGAGCAGGCAGGCCTCACCGCGGACGACGTTCGCCACCTCACGTTGCAGTGGGCCTTCGGATTCCCGGACGCCAATTCGGCGCGTGCCCTGCCAACCGTCGCGGGCGGGCGGGTCTTCGTCGGGAGCCAGAGCGGCACGGTCTACGCACTCGACGCGCGGACGGGCTGCACGATCTGGACGTTCCAGGCGGCGAGCGAGGTCCGATCGGCGATCGTGCTCGGCCCAGGGGAAAGCGGCGGAACGACGGCATATTTCGGCGACGGCCGCGCGGTCGTCTACGCCCTCGACGCCGACTCGGGCGGATTGCTCTGGGCGCGCAGGGTCGAGGACCATCGAAGCGCCCACGTCACAGGCGCACCGACGCTCTACCAGGGGCGGCTGTACGTTCCCGTCGCCTCGGGTGAAGAGGGAACTGGCGGAAACGGCCAGTACGAATGCTGCACGTTCCGCGGGAGCATCGTCGCGCTCGACGCCGCGGAGGGCACCATCGCCTGGAAGACCTACACGATTCCCGAAACGCCGATCCCGATTGGCAAGAACGCCGCGGGCGCCACACGCTGGGGCCCGGCGGGCGCGGGCATCTGGGCGTCGCCGACCGTCGACGCGAAGCGCCGCCTCCTGTACGCGGCGACGGGCAACATGTATACCGAGCCGCAGCACACGACGAGCGACGCGGTCATCGCGTTCGACCTCGGCACCGGGAAGATCGTGTGGTCGTCGCAGGTTACCCCGTCCGACGTCTTCGTGGTCGGCTGCGGCGCGCGCCCCGGCCCGAACTGCCCGGACGACGTCGGACCCGACTTCGATTTCGGGAATTCGCCCATGCTGGCCGCCCTGCCCGACGGCCGCGATCTGATCGTGATCGGTCAGAAGTCGGGCGTGGGCTGGGCGCTCGATCCGGACAAGCAGGGCGCCGTGGTGTGGCAGTACCCGGGCGGGGCAAGGCAGCGCGCTCGGCGGCATGGAGTTCGGATCGGCGGTCGACCGCGAACACGCGTATTTCCCGGTGGCCGACGGCCTCACGCCGACTCCCGGCGGCCTGCACGCGGTGGACCTGGCGACCGGCCGCCGCTCCTGGTACGCCGCGCCGCCGCCGCCTGCATGCGGCTCGGGCGGGCGCGGCTGCAATGCCGCGCTGCTGGCGGCCATCAGCGTGATCCCGGGCGCCGTGTTCGCCGGCTCGAACGACGGCGCCATCCGCGCCTACGCGACGGGCGACGGCTCCCTGTTGTGGGAATACGACACGAATCGCGACTTCGACACGGTGAACGGCGTGCCGGCGAAGGGGGCCACGATCAACGGCCCGGGCCCGGTGATTGCCGGTGGCATGGTCTACGTGAATTCCGGCTACGGGGCGCTCGGTGGCCGTCCCGGCAACGTGCTGCTCGCGTTCGGCGTGGAGTGATCGCCTATCTGACCCTCGTGTACTTCGCGTTCCCCAGCCGCCTGAACGGGCCGCCGTCGATCGAGAAGTCTTCGGTCACGTCGAAGGCCGTGTCGGATCGAACCGAGATCACGCGGCGCAGCTGGTAGGTGCGGCCGTCGGACTCCACCGGCGCCGTCTCGAAGGTAATGGCGAGCGGGCTGCTCCAGTCGCCGAGACTCACCAGCTCGGTCCCGTCGGCGCGCCGTTCGACGAACACGACCGCGTCCGTCCGGTCGTCGTATCCGAGCGCGATCGACTCGCCGTACGGCTGCCCCGCAAGGTCGCCTGCAACCTGCCCGCGAACGAAGCTCGAGGCCCCGATCCTGGCAAAGCTCACTGTTCCGCTGCGCGTGCCGGCGCTGAGGGGCGGATACTCGGCACCGAGATAGTCGAACTGCCAGCGTCCCACGAAGTAGTCGGACGTCCGTCCGACCTGTGGCTGCACCACGGTGCGGCGCGCCCGCCGCTGGAGGTCGAAGCGCACCGCAAACTGCTGCGCGCCGACCGCGAGCGATCCGGCGCCGGACAGGCGCTGGCCGTCGATGGTCAACGCGCCCGAGAGCTTGACGGCGCCGAGCCCGGAATCGGACTCCGCGTCGATCGACACCGCGTTGCCGTCGACGGTCACCGTGGTGAGGGGCATTTCCGAGGTCGCGCCCAGTCCACCCGTCGTACCGGTGAACCCGTCGGCGCTCTGCGTGATGGTGAGGACGAACGGCGTTTCGGCGCCCGCCGCAGACGTGAGCGTGCCGCGCCACTCCCCGGCGACGGGGGAAGGCTGTGCGGCGGCCGCGCGCGCCAGAAAGGTGAAGAGGAGCACGCCGCCCCGAGCTCGCTGCATGGCCAGGCCCTCCATCAGGCTCGGTAGTTTACCTGAGGGACGAGCGGCGGCCACGCACCGGACCGGGGCGTCGGATGGGCGGGAAAGAGGCGCCGATCGCGTTAGGCGATGCGGACGTTCTCGGCTCGCGGGCCCTTCGGGCCCTGACTCTTTTCGAAGGTCACAGCCTGCCCTTCGCGGAGTTCGTCGAAGGAAATTCCACTCAAGGCCGACTGGTGGAAGAAGTATTCGTTGCCGTCGCCTGCCGCGATGAAGCCGAAGCCCTTGTCGCTGACCAGTCGCTTGATCGTGCCGTTTGTCGCAGCTGCCATCGTCGTCTCCTCCGTCGAACCGACCGTCCGACGCCCTCAGTTGGGTGCACTCCAAACCGCTGGCTGATGTTCGGACGTCGCGATCGACCAGATCTGAGACTCGCGCGCGCACCGACCCGCCATCGTCGGGCCCGTCGGCGCGTGCGCGCTGGCTGGCTCCGTTCTGGACTGCCCCGCCAGTATAGCGCAGTCGCCACGGGCCCTTGCGCAGCGGTTTCGGGGGCACGCCGCGGCTCAGCCATAGGTCAGCTCGGCCGCATGGGGTACCGCGCACCTTTCCTGACAGGCTGGCGTGCCGGATTTCCGGCACACAGCCTGGCTTGCACTTTGCTCTTCCGGAGCCCGAATGCCGCCGACCCGGCGCGCGCGCTGGCTCACATGGGCCCTCGGGCTGGCCCTGCTCCTGACGCTGATCGTCGCGGCCCGGCAGGCCAGCGAGGGCGAGGCGTTCCTCCGGCTGGTCGAGCAGTCCCGGCCCCTCCTGCTGCTCGTCGCCTTCGCTCTTCAGGCGGGCACGTATCTAGCGCAGGGAGCAGTGTTCCGCGCGTGCAGCCGCGCGGCCGGACGTCGGCTTCCACGGGGGGCCGCGCTGGAGTTGAGCCTGGGCAAGCTGTTTGCCGATCAGGCGATCCCGTCGGCGGGTCTCAGCGGAAACGTGCTCGTGGCGGCCGTGCTCGAACGTCTCGGCCTTCCTGCACCGGCGGTGAAGGCTGCCGTTCTGATCAACGTCGCGTCCTACCACATCGCGTACATCATTGCGCTCGCGTCGGGGATCGTGTTGCTGGCGTGGACCGGAGCGCTCGGGGCGGCCGTCGCCACGGTCTCGGCGGTCTTCCTTGCGTTCGCGACGCTGCTGGCCACAGGTACCTCATCGCGACCCCCGGCCGGCGGCTTCCGATCTGGGTGGAGCGCGCCGCGGCCTGGCCATTGATCGCGCGGCTGTTCGACTACCTCCGCGGCGCCGACGTCGCGCTGACCAGGCGTCGCGACGTGGTCACGGCGGCGACCGCGCTTCAATTGGCGATTGTTCTGCTGGACGCGTGCACGCTGTGGGTGCTGATCCTGGGGCTTGGTGCGGAGGCGGCTTTTCCCGGCGTGTTTGCGAGCTTCATGGTCGCCAGCATTTTCCGCACGGTGAACGTCATTCCCGGCGGATTGGGCGTCTTCGAGGCGGCCTCCGTCTTCACGCTTCGCGCCACGGGCGTCTCGGTGCCGGCCGCGTTGTCGGCAACGCTGCTCTTTCGCGGTTTGAGCTTCTGGCTGCCGATGTTGCCGGGATTCTGGTTCTCGCGACGGCTGACGGCGCCTGGATCGATCGACCGCCGCGGCGCGGCCCGCGAAGGCCGCGCGGCGTATTGGTCGATCGACGGCACAACGCTGCTGGGCGCCCTCCAGTCGACCGCCGACGGGCTGTCCGCCGCGGATGCGGCGGCGCGGCTTGGCACGTTCGGCCCCAACGCGCTGCGCGAGCGCCGCGCCCTGTCTCGGCTGCGCACCCTCGGCCACCAACTGCGGAGTCCGCTCCTCCTGCTGCTCCTGTTCGCAGCGTCCGCGTCGATCGCGTCGGGCGCCCTGATGGACGCGGCGATCGTAATCGTGATCGTCCTGGCCACGGTGCTCATCGGCTACTCGCGGGAGTACGGGGCCCATGCCGCGGCCGCCGCGCTGTCGGCCCGCGTGCGGGCGACGACCCTCGCCGTGCGTGACGGCCGGCCCTCTCCCGTGCCGATCGAGACCATCGTTCCCGGCGACGTGGTCGTGTTGTCGGCCGGCAGCCTGGTTCCGGGCGACGGCGTGGTGCTGCGGGCCACCGACTTCTTCGTGAGCGAAGCGGTCCTGACGGGCGAGAGCTTTCCAGTCGAGAAGGCGGCCGGCACATCGCCGGAGAATGCCCCGCTGGCCGCCCGCACGAACGTGGTGCTCTTCGGCACCAACGTGCGCAGCGGCGAGGCCCGTTGCCTGGTTGTGCGGACGGGCGGAGCCACCGAATTCGGCGCGATTGCCGGCCGGCTGGCGCAGCCGCCGCCCCTGTCCGAGTTCGAGCGCGGCCTCCGACGGTTCGGCTACATGCTGACGACGGCGATGCTCGCCATGGTGCTCGCCGTTTTCGCGGTGCACGTGCTTCGAGGCCGGCCGCCCGCCGAGACCCTGCTGTTCTCGGTGGCGCTCGCCGTCGGACTCAGCCCCGAGCTCCTGCCGGCGATCTTGAGCATCAACCTGGCGCGTGGCGCTCAGATGATGGCCCGCCGGCATGTTCTCGTGCGGCGATTGAACGCGATCGAGAACCTTGGCAGCATCGACATCCTGTGCACCGACAAGACCGGCACGCTGACGGAAGGCGTCGTCTCGCTTGAAGGGGCGTACGACGTCTCGGGCCAGGATTCGCCTGCCACGCTTCGACTCGCGGCGGTGAACGCCGCGCTCGAAACCGGCCTCGCCAATCCGCTCGACGACGCCATCCTGGCCGTCGAGCGGCCGGATCCCGCCAGTCTCCTCAAGCTGGGGGAGATACCCTTCGATTTCCTGCGACGCCGGGTCACCGTCGTCATCCGTGAGGCGACCTTCGCTCGCCTCGTCACCAAGGGAGCGTTCGCACCGGTCATCGAGGTGTGCAGCTCCGTCGCCGGCGGCGCGGCGCTCGACCACGCCCGCCTCGCAGAACTGGAGCGGCGGCACCAGGTCTGGTGCGACCGCGGCATCCGGGTACTCGCCGTCGCCTCGCGCGCGATCGAGAGTCGGGACGCGTACACGCGGGACGACGAGTGCAATCTCGAACTGGCGGGCTTCGTGACGTTCCTCGATCACCCCAAAGCCGACGCTGCCGAGGCCATCGAGGCGCTCCGCCGACTGGGCGTTGCGGTGAAGATCGTGACCGGCGACAACCGGTTCGTCGCCGCCCACGTGGCGGGCCTCGTCGGCCTCGACCGCGATCGGTTGCTCACGGGCCGGAACATCGCCGATCTTCCGCAGGAGGCCTTGTGGCGCGAGGCCGAGCGCACGGATCTCTTCGTGGAGGTCGATCCCGGGCAGAAGGAGCAAATCATCGGCGCCCTGCGGAAGATGGGCCACGTCGTCGGCTTTCTCGGCGACGGCGTGAACGACGCACCCGCCATGCACGCGGCCGACACCAGCCTCTCGGTCGAGCACGCGGTCGACGTCGCGAGAGAAGCCGCCGACTTCGTGCTGCTCGAGCACGACCTCGACGTGATCCGCGGCGGCATCGAGGAAGGACGGCGGACGTTCGCGAACACGCTCAAGTACATTCTGATCACCACGAGCGCCAACCTCGGCAACATGGTCAGCATGGCCGCGGCGTCCCTCGTGCTGCCGTTCCTGCCTCTCACCGCCGGCCAGATCCTCCTCAACAACTTTCTCTCCGACGTGCCCGCCGTCGGTCTGGCCGACGATGCCGTCGATCCCGAGCTCGTCGATCGGCCGCGGCGCTGGGACATCGGCTTCATCGCCCGCTTCATGGCGACGTTCGGCCTCCTGAGCTCCGCCTTCGATCTGCTCACGTTCGGGGCGCTCGTCCTGGTGTTCCGGGCCGCGCCCGCGGAATTCCGCACGGGGTGGTTCGTCGAATCGCTGCTCACCGAGCTGGTGATCGCGGTCGTCGTGAGAACCCGGCGCCCGTTCCTGCGCAGCCGGCCCGGCACGTTGCTGCTGTCGTCGACGCTCGCCATGATCGGGCTCGCGGCGATCCTTCCGTATCTGCCGTTCTCGCGCGTCTTCGGATTCGTGCCGCTCCCGGCCGGCCTGCTCGGCGCCATCGCGGGCATCACGGCCGTCTATGTCGCCGCCGTGGAAGCTGTGAAGGCGCGCTTCTATGGCAGAATGACGTCGACCTTCGACCATGATCTGTCCGGGCTGCCGCGGCGCAATGGAAACCAGCACGCTTGAGGGACACGGCGGGACGCGCGTCGAACTGGACGCGTGCCCGGCCTGCCGCGCGTTCTGGTTCGACAAGTACGAGAGCCTTCGGCTGTCGCCCGGCGCGACCCTGGCGTTGTTCCAGATGATCGGCGACACGCCGCCGCGGCGGTCGGCGCTCTCCGACAACCTGCACTGCCCCCGCTGCCAGGCGCGCCTGCTTCCGACCGAGGACATCCAGCGACACACACGCTTCCGCTACTGGCGGTGCGACCGGGGCCACGGCCGGTTCATCACGTTCTTCGATTTCCTGCGCGAGAAGGATTTCATCCGTCCGCTGTCGCCGGAGCAGATCGCCCAGCTGCGCCAGCAGGTGCAGACGGTGAACTGTTCGAACTGTGGCGGCCCGGTCGATCTCACGACGGGATCGACGTGCCCGCACTGCGGATCGCCGCTCTCGATGCTCGACATGGAGCAGGCGGGCCGGATGGTGGCCGCGCTGCGCGACGCGGCCGCGCCCAAGCCGATCGATCCCGCGCTGCCCGTGGAACTCGCACGCGTGCGGGCGGAGACGGAGGCGGCCTTCGCCAAGGCCTCGGGCACCGGAGGCCTGGCCACCGACACCTGGTGGCGCGACGCCTCGTCGCGCGGCCTCGTGGAGGCCGCGCTCGGAGTCGTGTCGAGATGGGTGAAGGGAAACGGGTAGTTACGACAGGAACTGCGCGAGCTGCGCCCGTGTGACGCGCCATGTCGACCCGATCTTCTTGCCTTTCAGATCCCCCGCTTCGAGGCTGGCGACGATGTCGGCTTCCGAGACGCCGAGCACCTTGGCCGCTTCGGCCGGGGCCATCAGCTCGGGCACCGGCGTCGGCGCGGGCGCAACGCCCGGCGTCGACTGGGCGAGGAGCCCTCCGGGCTGGTTCATGAGCTGCTGGGCCATGGCGAGGCCGACCGCCATCTCCGCCCCCACCCCACCCGCGCCCGCGCCGCCCGTCTCGAGCCCCTGCGCCATCTGATATTTCACGAAGTCGTTCAGATTGCCCACCGCCGCCATGCCCGAGCGCCTGTCGATCGCCTGCTCGACCTCGGGCGGCACGGAGACATTCTCGAGAACGAAGCTCGCCAGCTCGAGACCGTACTTCGCGCCGAGCACCTGGTTGATGAGCGGCCGGAGCGCACCGCCCAGCTCCGTGTAGCGCGTCGCGATATCGAGGGCGGGGACCTTGCTCGAGGCCAGGGCCTCGCTGAACACGCTCACGATGCGCGACCGCATGGTGTCGAGGAACTCGTCGAGCTGGAAGTGCGCGTCGGTGCCCGCCACCTCCTTCAGGAAGCGCGGCACGTCCGCGACCCGGAAGTCGTACGTGCCGAAGGCGCGCAGGCGGACGACGCCGAAGTCCTGGTCGCGCACCATCACGGGATTCGAGGTGCCCCACGCGTTTCCGGTGAACAGACGCGTCGTGACGAAATAGATGTCGGCCTTGAACGGCGACTCGAAGCCGTACTTCCAGCCGCGAAGTCGCGAGAGCACGGGCAGGTTGTCGGTGATCAGGGAATGGCGGCCGGCCGTGAACAGATCGCCGAATTGCCCCAGATAGACGAGCTGCGCGGCCTGGCCCTCGCGGACGATCAGCTGGGCCCCGCGCTTGATTTCGCGATCCTCGTCCGGAAAGCGATACGACAAGGTATCGCGCGAGTCGTCGCTCCATTCGACGATCTCGATCAGCTGGCTATTGACGAAATCCATCAGTCCCATGGCGCGTGTCCTTCAGGATACGGGCCCGCCGCCCGGGCCCACCGCGTGGTGTATCGGCCGTTCGGAGCCGTGCGTCCAGTGTGCGCCTTTGTTGTACAGTGGCGGGACCGGCGCGGCCCCCATGAGCGCCGCCAGAGGCCATCATGAGCGTCGCCGAGCTTCCCGACGTCGAGCCGTTCGAAGCGTTCGAGCCCTACATCCCCAACGAAGCGCGGATCCCCGAGTTCACGGTGCTGCCGCTCGTGATCGGCACGGTGCTGGGCGCCATCTTCGGCGCCTCGTCGCTGTATCTGGTATTGAAGGTCGGCCTCACCGTGAGCGCGTCGATTCCGGTGGCGGTGATCTCGATCACCGTGTTCCGGCTGCTGTCGAAGTTCGGGCTGCGCGATGCGACGATCCTCGAGAACAACATCGTGCAGACGGCCGGCTCGGCCGGCGAGTCGATCGCGTTCGGCGTGGGCGTGACGATGCCGGCGATCATGATCCTCGGCTTCGACCTCGAAGTCACGCGGGTCATGCTCGTCTCGATTCTCGGCGGTCTGCTGGGGATCCTGATGATGATCCCGCTGCGGCGGGCGCTCATCGTGCAGCAGCACGCGACGCTCAAGTACCCTGAAGGCACGGCCTGCGCCGAAGTGCTCAAGGCGGGCGCGTCGGCCGAGTCGCGCGCCGCCGCTTCGCCCGGCGCCCGGCGCGAGCAGGAGCTGCTCGGCGGCGCCGCGACGAGCGCCCGCACCATCTTCACCGGCTTCGGCATCGGCCTCGCCTACAAGGCGCTGAACGTGGCGTTCCGCGGATGGAAGGACGTCCCGCAGAAGATCTTCGGACCGCCGTTCGACGCGGGATCCATCTCCGCGGAAGTGTCGCCAGAGCTGCTGGGCGTCGGCTACATCATCGGCCCGCGCATCGCGTCCATCATGTGCGCCGGCGGCGTGCTCGCCTATCTCGTGCTCATTCCGGCGATCAAGTTCTTCGGCTCGGCGCTCGCCGCGCCGCTCGCGCCCGGCACGATGCTCATCCGCGACATGACGCCCGACGACATTCGCGGCGCGTACGTCCTTTACATCGGGGCCGGCGCTGTCGCCGCCGGCGGCCTGGTGAGCCTCCTGCGATCCCTGCCGACCATCTGGCACGGCCTGCGCGGCGGCATTCGCGACTTCCGCGGTGGCGCCGTGGCCCATGCCGCGCTCGCGCGAACCGATCGGGACCTGCCGATGAACGTCGTCGTCTTCGGCAGCCTCGGCCTGGTGTTCGCGATCATGCTTGCCCGCCCGCTTCACATGAACCTCGTGGGGGCGGTGCTGATCGTCGTGCTGGGCTTTCTCTTCGTGACCGTCTCGTCGCGCCTGACCGGCGAGATCGGATCCTCGTCGAATCCAATCTCGGGCATGACCGTCGCGACGCTCCTCTTCACCTGTCTCGTGTTCCTGCTCGTGGGCTGGACCGGCCCGTCCTACTACGTGACCGCCCTCTCGGTCGGCGGCATCGTCTGCATCGCCTCGTCGAACGGCGGCACGACGTCGCAGGACTTGAAGACCGGGTATCTCGTGGGCGCCACACCCCGCTACCAGCAGATCGCGATCCTGATCGGCGCGCTGGCGTCGGCGATCGTGCTCGGACCGATCCTGCTGACCCTCAACGACGCCGCCACCGTCTACGTGCCACGCGTGAGCCAGGAGCCGGTCGCCGGAGCGAACGGCCGCGAGCTGCGCGCCGTGGAGAATTTCCCCGCCGACTTGCGCGTCGATGCCTCCACGCTGTCGACCCACCAGACCTACGAGGGATCCGACTACCTCGTCTGGTACAAGACGACGACCGATGGCGGACCGGAAGGCAAGTATCTCGTCGACGCCTCGGGTACTCCGGTCTATCTGATCGACCCCGGCATCAACGGGACGCACCGCTACACGCCCGACGGATCGCGTCAGGTGGCCAAGTTCGACGCGCCGAAGGCCACGCTGATGTCGTACATCATCAAGGGCATCCTGAACCGCCAGCTGCCCTGGGGCCTCGTGCTGCTGGGCGTGATGATTTCGCTCGTGCTCGAGATGTCGGGGATCCCGTCGCTTGCCTTCGCCGTCGGCGTGTACCTCCCGCTCTCGTCGTCGAGTCCGATCTTCTTCGGCGGCATGATCCGCTGGCTGGGCGATCTCCACGTGCGGAGGAAGCACCGAGGCAAGAACCTCACCGAGGAACAGCTGACGGCCGAAGGCGACAAGAGCCCGGGCGTGCTGCTGGCCTCCGGGTACATCGCCGGCGGCGCGATCGCCGGGATCATCATTGCGTTCATGGCCGGCGTGACGGCGAATTTCACCGAACGGATCACGAACTGGTCCACGGCCCACAATCCGTTCTTCAACGGCCCCTACTCCGATCTGTTGTCGCTCGTGCCGTACGCCGTCCTGATCCTGCTTCTGGTCCTCGTGGCGCGCGAGCGGCTCATGGCGCCCAAACACTGACAAGCCGCCTGATCGCCCTACAACGGTCGACGGTCGAACTGTCGGAGGCCGAGCACGTACACCGCCGCCAGGTAGCCCAGCGCCCAGACAACGATCGCGTTGGTGGGCGGCAGGAGCGGCGTGAAGGGCGTCAGGCCCAGGTCGCGGGCGATCGGCGGCATCATGTGATACGCGGCCAGCCGCCACAACGAGTCGCTCGGGTTGATCAGGCTGACGACGGTGCCGAGGTTGCGGATCACGGTGCGCGCGCCCTCGGTCTGCACCACGACCTCGCCGATTTCCTCGATCCAGCCGCCGAGGAAGGCGATCCCGAACAGGCCGAACGCCACGATGCCGTTCGCCACGGTGCTGAACCTCGTGCCGCCGGCAATCGACACGGTCAGCATCAACGAGGCCTCCAGCAGGATCAGCGACAGCCCGATCGCGAGCCCGGGCGGCAGCGTCGTCCCCAGATCCAGCACCGCCGCGCTCACCGCCCAGTGGGCGACGACGACGCCGCCGGCCGTCAGGCACAGGTAGCCCGCCGTCATGGCCCAGTAGGCGAGCCATTTGCCCAGCAGGATCTGGGACCGGCGAATCGGCTTCGAGGCGAGCGTCTCGGCGACGCCGGAGCCGATCTCGCCCGACAGCGTGTCGACCGGCAGCAGCACGGCGGCGATGACGGTGAGGAAATTCGCGCAATAGAGGCCGGCGAGCGAGAAGAATGTCAGGGCGTTGCGCGCCTGCGCCGCCTGGATCGGCGTCGCGCACGGATTGCGCGGCGTGCCGCAGGGCGCGCCAGCCCGGCCGGCGGATGCACGTCGGCAATGGCCAGTGCGTCCAGGACATCCTGCAGCCGGCGCGTATCGGCGGTGATCACTGCCGACTGCTCCGTGTAAAGCGCCTCCCAGTCGGCATCCGTCGCGGCGCCCGTCCACGGCAGCCACCGGCTCGTCAACACGTCCACCGCCATCTGCCTGGAGTATACGGACGGCGCCACGATCCATCACAACCGAGCTGTTATCATGCGCCGCATGGCCCATCCGGTCGTGCTCGGGATGATCGCGCTCTATCTCGGCGTGACGACCCTCGTCGGCATGCTCATGGTCCGCCGCAGCCGCGGCAGCGAGGACTGGGCGGTGGCCGGCGGACGGATGGGCGTGGGGCTGGTCGCCGTGGGCATCGCCGGCACCCGGATGGGCGGCGCCGCCACGTATGGCGTCGCCGGCGACGTCATCACGGGCGGCGTCTGGAACATGTGGTGGTACGGCCTCTCGGCCTTTCTCGCCATGGCGCTTGTCGGGCTCTTCTTCGCCGTGCCGTACCGCCGCCTCCGCATTCAAACAGTCGGCGAAGTCTTCACGCTGCGTTTCGGTTCGAGACGATGCCAGTGGCTCACGAGTCTGTGCGTCCAGACCGAGTACGTGATCGTCAACATCATCGAGCCGTACGTCATCGGACGCATCCTGACGGCCGTCACGGGACTGCCGGTGGGCGTGACCACGCTCATCGGCGGCGTGGCCATCGTCTCGTACACCGCGCTCGGCGGCCTCTGGGGCTCGGCGTCGACCAACCTGATTCACTCGTTCGCCGTCCTCGCCGGGCTGCTCGTCGTCGGGCTCGTGGGCGTGAGCCATCTCGGCGGATGGGCGGCAATCACCACGGCGGTGGACGCCACGCTGGTCGAGGCGGGCAAGGCGCCGGCGGCGTGGTGGGGCATCGCGGGAGCCGGGTGGGCAGCCGTCTTCGGGATGATCTTCTCGGCCGCGATTCACACGCCGGCGGCTTCGGTGTACGTGAACTTCGCGACCGCCGCACGAAGCGAGCGCGCCGTCAAGCACGCGTTCGTCCTGAGCGGATTGATCGCCATGCCGATGCCGATGCTCGCCGGCTGGATTGGCATCGAGACGCTCGCCCGGTACGGCGCGGCGGCCCGGATCTCGAGCTACCAGACGATCACGCGGCTGGCCGCCGACATCAACCCCTACCTGGGCGGCATCGCCCTGGCCGCCGTGCTCGCGGCGGTCGTCTCCTCGGGCGGGCCGATTCTGTTGTCGGCCGCCACCATGTTCGTCCGCGACTGGCGGCCGGGATCGACGCGCTGGACGCCGGCCGTGCGACTGCGCGCGTACCGCACGACCACCGTGATCTATGGGATGGCGGCGGCGGTCGTGGCCTGGCTCGGGCCGGTCGGATCGATCCTGGACCTGCTGCTCTTCGGCTTCGCGATGGTCGTGCCGCCCGCCATTGCCGTCGGCTACGTGCTCTACTGGCGGCGGACCACCGAGGCGGGGGCCTTCTGGGGCATCGTGACCGGGTACGGACTGGGCCTGCTGTGGTACGGGCTGATGCCCGCCGATGCGCTGGACCCGTCCTATGTGACCACCCTGGTGCCGCTCATCGTCGTGCCCGCGGTGTCGCTGCTGACACCGGATCAGCCGGCCGGGAGCGAGGCGTTCTATCGCGTCGCCGCCGAGCCCGCGTAGCGGCCGCGAGCGCCGGCCCTACGCCCCACCCGACCGGACGTCCTTCTGTGCTTTCCCCCCGATCCAGTTCATCAGCTCGATGGGCAGCGGGAAGATGATCGTCGAATTCTTCTCCGACGCGATCTCGGTGAGCGTCTGGAGGTAACGGAGCGTGATCGTGACGGGCTCCTGCGCGATCACGTCGGCGGCGGCGGCCAGGTTCTTCGACGCCTCGAGCTCGCCGGCCGCGTGGATGATCTTCGCACGCTTCTCGCGTTCGGCCTCGGCCTGCCGGGCCATCGCGCGCTGCATGTCGGGCGGCAGGTCGACGTGCTTCACTTCGACGGCCGACACCTTGATGCCCCACGGATCGGTGTGCTGATCGAGGATCTGCTGCAGCTGGTGATTCAGGCGCTCGCGTTGTGACAGGAGATCGTCCAGGTCCACCTGTCCGAGCACGCTCCGGAGCGTCGTCTGGGCGAGCTGCGACGTGGCGTAGTTGAAGTTCTCCACTTCGACGATGGCCTTGCGCGGCTCGACGACGCGGAAGTAGAGCACCGCATTGACCTTCACCGACACGTTGTCGCGGGTGATGACGTCCTGCGGCGGAATGTCGAACACGATCGTGCGCAGGCTCACGCGGACGATCCGATCGATCGGGGCGAACACGAGAATCACGCCCGGCCCCTTCGGCCGATCGAGCAGCTTGCCCAGCCGGAAGATCACGCCGCGCTCGTATTCAGCCAGGATCTTGATCGAGCTGATCAGGTACAGCGCGACGATCAGCAGCACGATCACCGGAGCCGGAATTCCCATGGGGCGCCTACTCCTTCCGTACGGTCAGCGTCAGCCCGCGCACGCCCACGACCGCGACGCGCGCGCCGGGTTCGATCGGATCGGGCGCCGTCGCCCGCCAGATCTCCCCGTGAGTCAACACCTGACCCTCCTCCGACGGCCCAATTGCCGTCAGGGCCTTCCCGACTTCGCCGACCATGCCTTCCTCGCCGGTCACCGATCGCCGCCGCTGCGACTGGATCGCCAGCCGCACCAGGAACGCGGCGATGCCGGCGAACGCGAGCACGACCGGCAGCACGAAGCCGAGGCTCAGCCGAAGCTCGGGGACGGAGGCGTCCATCAGCATCATCGATCCGATGGTGAGGCTCACCAGCCCGCCGATCGTGAGCAGTCCGTAGCTCGTAATCTTGATCTCGAGGGCGAACAGCACCAGCCCGAGCAGCATCAGCAGCAGTCCGGCCATGTTGAACGGCAGCACCTGCAGCGCAAAAAACGCGAGCAGGAGGCACAGCGCGCCGGCCACGCCCGGCAGAATCGCGCCCGGGCTCCAGAGCTCGATCGTCAGGCCGAGCGTCCCGAGCGTCAGCAGGATGTACGCCACTTCGGGATGGGCGATGGCGCTCAGCACGCGCTGGCGCAAGCTCATCTCGATGGGCACGACACGGGCGCCGGCGGTATGCAGCACCAGCGTGGAACCGTCGAAGCGTGTGATCGATCGCCCGTCCAGCTTGCCGAGCAGGTCGGGCACGTCCGTGGCCAGCAGATCGATCAACGGCGGGTTCGCGTCGAGCGCCTCCTGTTCGGTGAACGCCTTGCTCTCGTTCACGGCCTGCTCGGCCAGCGTGACGTTGCGATGGCGATGGCTCGTGAGCGTGCGCACGTAGGCGGCGACGTCTTCGGCGGCTTTCTTCGATTCCGTCTCGTCCATCGCCTGGCCGTTGCCGGCGACCGGGTGCGCGGCTCCGATGTGCGTGCCCGGCGCCATGGCGGCCACGTCGGCGGCCATCGTGATGAGGAAGCCGGCCGAGGCCGCCCGGCCGCCCGCCGGGCCGACGAACACGGCAACGGGCGCCTTCGAATCGAGCATGTGGGCGATGATGTCGCGGGTCGAATCCACCAGGCCCCCGGGCGTCCGGAGCGTGAACACGACGAGCGCGGCGTCGTCCTGGTTGGCGCGGTTGATGGTCTGGATCATGTACTCGGCCGAGACGGGATGGATGATGCCGTCGACGTCCGCCGAGTACACGACGGGCGTGGAGGCATCCTCGGCAGCCAGCGGCACGCCGGCGGCCATCAGGCCGCACGCGATGAGCCGGCGAAGGGCGTGGCGTGTCCACATTGTCGGCGAGTCCCTTCCATCATAGCCCCTGAGGATGGCCGACCGATCGGCGCCTTGCATCGAGCCTCCGCTTTCCGTAACCATGAAGGCCATGGGACTGCTCGACTGGCTCAAGAATTCCCCGTCCGCCGGGGCGTCCGACGCCGACACCGACACGGTCCGCCGGATCGCCGCCGAACTGGAGCGCCTCGATCCCGAGCAGGCGCGCTACGTGGCGGCGTTCGCCTACGTGTTGAGCCGCGTCGCCCGGTCCGACCTCACGATCAGCCCGGCCGAGACGTCGGCCATGGTGCGGATCGTGGGCCGCGTCGCGCGGCTGCCCGAGGCGCAGGCGGCGCTCGCGGTCGAAATCGCCAAGAATCAGAGCCGCCTCTTCGGCGGCACCGAAGACTTCCTGGTCACGCGTGAGTTCCGCGAGATTTCCACCGAGGCGCAGCGCCGCGAGCTCGTCGATTGCCTCTTCGCGGTCGCGGCATCGGAAGCCGGCATCTCCGCCGAGGAGGACGGCCAGATCCGGCAGATCGCCAGCGAACTGGGCCTCGCCCACGACGAGTTCATCGCCATTCGCCTGAAATACCGCGACCAGCGAACGGTGATGCAGAACCGATCGTCTTCTTCGTGAGCCGCATCCTGCTGACGCCGGTCGGATCGGCCGGCGACGTGAACCCGTTCATCTGGATCGGGCGCGCGCTCAAGACGCGCGGCCACGACGTGATGCTGATTTCGGGCGCGCCGTTCCGCGCGGCCGCCGAACGCGAGGGCCTGAGCTTCGTCGCCGTGGGGGACGAAGCGGAATTCGAGCAGGCGATCGCCGATCCGGAGTTGTGGCATCCGCGCCGCGGGCTCTCGCTGATCATGAACACGATCGTCACGAATCTCCGGCGCTCGTACGCGGCGCTCGAACAGCTGTACGAGCCGGGCCGCACCATCCTCGTCGGGCACAGCCTCGCCTTTCCGACGCGCGTCTTCGAGGAGACCCATCGCGCACCGGCCCTCACCGTGCACCTGTCGCCGAGCATCTTCCGGTCGGCGAGCGATCCGCCGGTCGTGCCGGTCGGCCCCTCGCTGGCCCGCTGGCCGACCTGGCTCCAGGCGGGCTTCTGGCACGTGGTCGATCGCTTCGTCATCGATCCGCTGATTGCGCCCGGTCTGAACGCCTGGCGGGCCGAGCTCGGCCTCGCGCCGGTCTCCCGCGTGTTCGACCGCTGGATGCACTCGCCGCAGGGCGTGCTCGGCCTGTTTCCCGAGTGGTTCGCCCCTCCGCAGCCCGACTGGCCGCCTCGCGTGCGGCTGGCCGGTTTCGTGGTGGACGAGGGCGCGGGCGGCCGCGCGCTCGACCCCGCGATCGAAGCGTTTCTCGCCGCCGGCAGCCCGCCGGTCGTGTTCACGCCCGGGTCGGCGAACCGGCAGGCCGGCGCGTTCTTTCGCGCCGCGGCCGCCGCCGCCGCGCGGCTCGGTACGCGCGCGCTGTTCGTCACGCCGTTCGCCGACCAGATTCCGCCGGACCTTCCCGCCGACGTGCAGCATGTCGCCTATGCGCCGTTCAACCGGCTCTTCCCCCGTGCGGCCGCCGTCGTCCATCACGGGGGAATCGGGACGTGCGCGCAGGGATTCGCCGCGGGCGCACCGCAGCTGCTGATGCCGATGGCGTACGACCAGCCCGACAATGCGATGCGCGGTGAGCGCCTGGGCGTGTGCGCGTGGCTGACGCCGGCAAGATTCACCGCGGATCGCGTGGCCCGGGCGCTCGAAGGCCTGCTGACGGATGCGGGAGTCCTGTCGAAGTGCCGCGAGATTCGCGAGTGGATGCGCGAGCGCGACAGCCTCGATCGCGCCTGCGAGGCGATCGAACGCCGACAGACCGCCTGAGCCCTACTGCGGCAGGTGCATCCGCTGCAGCAGATCCTGAAACCGGCGGTCGTGGCGCAGACCTTCCCAGTCCCAGCCGACACTCAGATGAATGAGCGTGGACTCGTGCCCTTCGTACGCGCGCTCCAGCCATTCGAGTGCGTGATCGACCTCCGAGGCATGCGCGTAGAGCCGGGCCACGCGCACGGCCGGCACGTAGGTGGACGCGGCCCGCGCGGCGAGGCGGGACGCGGCGTGGCCCATTCTGGCGGCGTAGTCGGCCGCCGTCGCGCCGGGCGCGAGCACGTCGGCCACATCGGCGTCGCCAATCGCCGTAAAGAAGCGGCGGGCCTCGCGGAGCGCGTCCGCGTGCCGGCCCGCTCCGTAGAACGCGCCCCACAGGCCGAGGCGGGCCGAGGAGAGCGCCGGCTCGGCCATCAGCGTCTCGTGCAGCCGCCCGACGGCAGCCTCGTACTCCCGTCGATAGACGAGATGCCATCCGTGGAAACACTGAAAGAACGCGCTCAAGGGATCCAGGTCGAGCGCACGGGCCATCTCGGCCGCGGCTTCCTCGGGACGCTTCATCGACATCAGAAAGTCGGCGTAAAAGAAGTGCGCATCCGCATAGCTGGGATTGAGCGCAACCGCGCGCTGGAACTCCCGCTCCGCGCCGGACCAGTCCCAGTCGTGCAGGAACCTGGTGTTCGCCAGCGCCTCGTGCACCTCCGCCAGCCCATCGTCCAACGCGAGCGCCTTCGACAGCGCGGCCCTCACCTTCGGAACGACCTCGGGGACCGGGAACAGTCCCGTATCGCCCCGCATCGCCCACGTGGTGGCGATGCCGACGTGGGCCAGCGCATAACCCGAGTCCTTCTCCAGGGCGAGCTCGAAGTACTTGAGCGCCCGGTCATAGTGCTGCGGAGCGACCTTGTACCAATGGAACCGGCCCTGCAGGTAGGCCTCGTACGCGTCGGCGTTCACCGGGCGCCGCCGCACGAGGCGCGCCTCTTCCTGCGGCGTCAATTGCAGCTCGATCGCGTGGGCGATGGCGGTCACGATCTCGTTCTGCAGCGACAGCACATCCTCGAACGTTCGCTCGTAGCGTCCCGCCCATACGTGCTCTTCGGTCGCCACGTCGATGAGCTGCGCCGTGATGCGCACGCGGCTGCCCTGCCGCCAGATCGAACCCGTGAGTACGAGGTCGACCTTCAGGTCCGCCGCAACCTGCGCCAGGGCCGCGTCCCGGCCCTTGTACCGCATGACCGACGACCGCGCGATGACGCGAAGGGCGCCGATGCCGGCCAGGTCGGTGAGCAGCGCCTCATGCGTTCCGTCGACGAAGTACTCCTGTCCAGGCACGCCGGCGAGATCGAGCAGCGGCAGCACGGCCAGGCGTCTCTGCTCGACGCGCGGCCGCGAAGCCGGCACGGCGCCAGGCGTGCCGCTCTGGATTGCCTCGAGAGCGGCCCGAACCTCGCGAGCCTGCTGGTAGCGGCGCGCCGGATCCTTCTCCAGGCAGCGCTCGATCACCGACGCGAGCGCCGGGGACACGGCGGCGGGAAGCGGCGCCGGCCGTTCGTGGAAGATGGCGGCGCTCACCTCGAACGCCGAGTCGCCGCGGAACGGCCGGGCGCCGGCCGCCATCTCGAACAGCACGACGCCGAGCGCCCACAGGTCGCTCCGGGCGTCGGACGACCGGCCGCGCAGTTGCTCGGGCGCCATATAGACCAGCGTCCCGGCAATCGTTCCAGGTTGCGTCAGCGTGGCCGCCGAACGCGTGGCCGCATCGGCCGGCGCCGGACCGGCTCGTTTCGCCAGCCCGAAGTCGAGCACCTTGACGCGATCGTCCGGCGTGATCATCACGTTGGCGCACTTCAGGTCGCGATGGATCACGCCCCGCTCGTGCGCGTGCTCGAGCGCCGCGGCGAGCTGCACGCCGAAGCGCACGACCAGGGCCGGCGGCACAGGGCCGGTCGCGAGGCGAGCGCTCAGCAGCTGTCCCTCCACCAGCTCCATCGCGATGTAGGGCCGGCCGTCGGCTTCCCCGACCTCGTGGACGATGCAGATGTGGGGATGATTGAGCGACGCCGCGGCGCGCGCCTCCCGCAGCAGACGCGCGCTCGCGCGATCGTTTCCGGCCTGGTCGGCCAGGAGCACTTTGACGGCGACGTCGCGATCAAGCTGCTCGTCGCGCCCGCGATAAACGTCGCCCATGCCGCCCGCGCCCAGCCGCTCGCCGATCCGGTAGTGCGCCAACCGTTGGCCGACGCGCAGCGGAAGTTCCGGACGCTCGGGCGCCATCCTCGTCGTGCCTCCCTCGCTACGCCACCGTTGTAGCACGTCCTCGCCGAGCCGCGGCGCGGCCAGGGCCGACCCTCTTCGGTCAGATCGTGGGATCGCGCCCGTTGCGCACCAGGGCGACGTCGCCGACCGGCAGCAGACCCATATCGTGGTAGATGGGCCGCATGACGGCCCTCAGCTTCGGCAGTTCCAGCGTGAACCAGACGGAGCCCGCCACGCAGAGCGCACCCGTGAGGATGACCGTGTGCGGCGCTCCGATGCGACTGGCGAGCATGCCGGCCAGCAGGCTGCCGAAGGGCGCGGCGCCGAAGAAGGCCATCATGTAGTAGCTCATCACGCGGGCGCGTTTGTCCTCCGACACGAGCGACTGGATGATCGTGTTGCTCACGGCCGCCGCCTGCATCAGGCCGAAGCCGACGAACACCATCAGGACGAGCGAGAGCCACAAGGTGCGGGACAAGCCGAACAGCATCAGGCCGCCGCCCAGCATGGCCGCCGCCACCTGCACCATGCGTGTCAGTCCGACGACCGACTTGCGGGCCGCGAGCGACAAGCCCGATGCCAGTGCGCCGACGCCCGAAGCCGCCGTCAGCCACCCCAGCGTCGTCGCGCCGCCGTGCAGCACCGGGCCGGCGAAGATCGGCAGGAGTACGGCGTAGGGGTAGCCCATGAGGCTGACGAGCGCGAACAGCAGCAGGATCGTGCGGATGGGATGAAAGCGTGCTGACGTAGCGCCAGCCCTCGCGCATCTGCTCGACCATGCTGCGCGTGGACCGGGCGACCACGAGCGGCGGGAGGCGCATCCACAGCAACGAAGCGATGACCGCGAAGTAGCTGACGCCGTCGATCAGGAAGCACCAACCCTCGCCGACCGCCGCGATCACCAGCCCGGCGATGGCCGGCCCGACCAGCCGCGCCCCGTTGGCCATCGACGAGTTGATCGCAATGGCATTGCTGAGGTCGTTCCGGTCCTCCACCATCTGCACGAGAAACGACTGGCGCGCGGGCATGTCGAACGCGTTGATCAGCCCCTGGAGCGCGGTGAGGACGATGATCTCCCAGAGCGTGATGACGTGCGCCAGGGTGAGACCGGCCAGCGCCAGCGACTGGACGGCGGCGGCGGCCTGCGTCCACACCAGGAGCCTGCGGCGATTGAGGCGCTCGACCCAGACGCCGGCGAACGGCCCCACCGCGAACGAGACGATCTGGCCCGCGAAGCTGACAATCCCGAGCAACAGCGCCGACTGCGTGAGCCGGTAGACCAGCCAGGTCGTCGCCAGACGCGTCATCCAGGTGCCGACGACCGAGATCGTCTGGCCGGCGAAGAAGAGCATGAAATTGCGATGTCGCAGCGCTCTCCAGGCGTGCGACATCGACCCGAGCGTCACGGCTCGACCAGGCGCCGGATGATGCGGCCCGCCGCGAACAGCGTGTCGCGATCCCGCTCGTCGAGCTCGGCGATGGCCTGAGCCAGCCAGCTGCGCCTGGCGTCGCCGACGCCCTTGCGCACGGCCGTGCCCTTCGCGGTGAGCGCGATGTTCACCTGGCGCCCGTCGGTCGGATGCGGCGCGCGCTCGACCAAGCCCTGCTCCTCGAGCGCCGCGACGGTGGTGCCCATCGACTGCGGCTTCATGCCTTCCGCGCGCGCCAGCTCGGCGGTGGTCGCCGGGCCCTCCCGCGCAAGGCGCGACAGGACGGCGGTCTCGGTCCAGGACAGCTCGTGAGAGGCCGACGCCGCGCGGACGCGGCGCACCAGGAGGCCGATGGCCTGACTGAATTCGATGACGGCGATCTCGGGAGGTGTTCGAGGCATGCCACGGCCATGATAGGCATAGAACAGGCCAACTTGCAAGTTTACCTGTCTATCTCGGCGCCGCCGCGCCGCCGAATCAGCGCCCGCGGGAGGTGGTGCCGCCGTAGACCTCGCCGAATGCCCGCGACAGCATCAGCGCCATGAGGAATCCGCCGAGGCCGACGAGCCCGACCTCCTGCAGCCGCGTCGGCGCAAAGCTGCCGACCTGGTACAGGAGCAGATATCCGGCGACCGCGTTCGCGCTGCCCCAGACGACGTTCACCGTGGATGAGGATTCTCCCCGGCCGGGCGGCGAGGCGAAGGGACTGGGAAACCGCCGTCCCTGCATGCCGCTCACGAAGTGCGGCACCGCGTTCGCCAGGAACGCCCCTGCGAAAAACCGCGCGAGATACACGTACCAGTCCATGGCGTCCTCACTTCTCCGACGCGTTCACGCCGGCGCATCCAGGTGCGCGTGCACCTGGCAACACGTCGCTTTTCCGGCAAGAGCCGTCTGGGGATGGGCCTTCAGCAGCCGGGCGTAGTACACGAGGTTCTGCGCGAGCCCCTTGGCCATGTGCATCGTGGCCATGTTCGCGAGTCGTTTGTCGCGATCCGGGACGGGCGGCTGCCCCACTTCGCCGACCCAGTAGGCCGCGCATTCAGGGGGCAGGGTGAAGCCCATCCAGCTGAGGACCATCATGATGCCGCCCATCACGCTCAGCGCGCCGTCTTCGCTGCCCGTGATGACGATGCCGGCGACCTTGCCCTTGATCGCACTGCGGCCCGTCGCGCTGTACTCTTCGTCGAGGGCGTCGAATCGTTCGATGACACGCTGCATCAGGCTCGATCGACCGCCCCACCAGATCGGCGTGCAGAACAGCAGCACGTCGGCGGCCTTGATCCGCTTCACGAGGTCGGGCCAGTCGTCGTCGGGCCCCTCCTGAAATCCGAGTCCGACCGGCAGCGCCAGGTCGGCGAGACGAATCAAGTCGGCATCGATCGCGGCGAGCGCGCGGACCTCTTCGAGCACGAGTGACGCCAGTTCCCCAGTATTCGACGACAACGGCTCGTGCTTGAGCGACGCGTTCAATGCGAGCACGTTCAAGGGCTCGTCCGACGGCATGCGGCAGGGAAAGCGGGGCTTGGCCTTG
This sequence comes from uncultured Acidobacteriota bacterium, assembly GCA_963837345.1. Taxonomy (GTDB): domain Bacteria; phylum Acidobacteriota; class Vicinamibacteria; order Vicinamibacterales; family CAVVIG01; genus CAWIMX01. Next base: position 3,198,443 of record CAWIMX010000001.1, on the reverse strand, counting down.
TACATGGTCGATCATCCTACGCGAAGCAGGTCCCTCGGCCGCACCCGGCTGGCCGTCCCGGCGAGGCCGAAGAACCGGCAGATACGCGCGCCAGGGTCCGACAGGCTCCGCGTATTGTCGCGGGGGGCGGGCAGATCGACGAGCAGATCGCGCACGACCGTCGGCGTCCGCCCGAGGATCACGGCGGCGTCGTTCAGGCGATAGTCCATGGGGCCATTGTCCTGCAACCGGCGCGTCAGGCGACGCCACGCTGAACCACGTGCATGAACCCTTCATTGAAGAACACGCGTTCCGGTTCGAGGGCCTCGAGCCGCCACTCGATGACGCCCCTTGGCGGCCTGGATTCGTCGCCGTCGGCCACCGGGTACAGCTCGACACGCTCGGAGCGGGCCAGAACCTGCCCGATCAATGCGAGGAGCGCGCGCACGCTTCGGAGGTCTGCCGCCCGGTCGTCGGACGGTAGCGACATGCCGTCGAAGTACTCGATCGGCGATTCCGCAATGACCGAGGGGAACCCGCAACTGCATCCCGTGTGAGCACCAACGAAGCGGACGGCAGGGCGCGAGAACCACTGCGTCACGATCTGGCGCGCCTCCTGCACCTTCTCGACGCGCAGGTCCGGTGTCGCCGAGATCGGCAGATCGTCCGCCGTGCCGACATAAAGCATCAGACACATTCGTACCGTCTCAAGACGACGCCGCCCGGATCGCTGGATCAGCGCTCCCGGCTCGCTGCGGCGCGAATCGCCGGCAGTTCCCGACGGTATTGCTGGATCAGGATCCCTTCCGTCAATTCGATCCCGTTCATCTCGAACGCCAGCTGGCGAAGCGCCGCTGATCGGCCGGATGGGTCGAAGAACACAGTCGACGTATAGGGCACCTTGCCGACAGCCAACTCGAGCGTCTGCTGATCCTGGTAGATCTCGGACAGGCCTTCGACGAGGTCGTAGTCGACGAGTCGCAACGCTCCGGTCGTCAGCGCGGCGTCCCAGGCGCCGCGCTGCGGCAGTGGGAACGGCGGCGTGAACTCCCTATCTCGCAGCGCCAGCCTAGCACGGACGATGGGTGCGACGGTCAGGAAGTCCGAGAGCCCGTGGTGGCACGGTTCGTCATCGCGCCGCGAGCTGGAGCCACGTGAGGCCGCGGGCCTTTCGCTCCGTGTCGCGCGCGCCGGCGGCCATCGCCGCGTGGGGGTTCACGACAACGCCTGCGCCAGCTGGCGCAGAAACGGACCCACGTCGGTCACCACACCCACGGTCTGCGCCGATCCCCGGTCCGCGAGCTTCGTGACCACCGCCGGGTTGATGTCCACGCACACCATCCGCACCTTCGACGGCAGCATGTTCCCCACGCCAATCCCATGCAGCATCGTCGCCAGCACGAGCACCATCTCGACGTCACCGAGCGCCGCCGCATACCGGTCCTGCGCCTCGACGAGATCCGGCACGGTGTCGGGCAGGAGCCCCTCATCGTGAATGCTGCCCGAGAGCACGATGTTCACACCGCGGGTCAGGGATTCGTAGACTACGCCGCTCGCGAGGAGACCGGCCTCGACGGCCTGGCGCAGCCCGCCGGCGCGGCACACCGTGTTGCGCGCTTCGAGGTGCCTGCGGCGGCCGGCCGGATCAGCCTGGCCGGTTCGGACGTCCACGCCCATCACGGTGCCGAAGAGCGCCTGTTCCACGTCGCACACAGCGAAGGCGTTGCCGCCGACGAGCACGTCCACCACGCCCTGGCGCACGAGCGCGGCCAGATGCTCTCCCCCGCCGGTCGTCGCCACCACCGGTCCGGCGACGATTGCCACGCGGCCGCCGGCGGCCTTGATCTCGCGGATCTCGGCGGCAACGCGGGCCACGCTCGCGGCCACGCGACGCTCCGACGACACCTCGTTGGTCATGAACGCGAAGCCGTCGCGATCGCGGTCGCGGAACTCGGGCATCACGCGGATGCCCTCGAGGCCGCACACGATCTGATCGCCGGCACGCACCTCGCGCAGCTTCCGGCAGCTGGCGCGCGTGCCCTCGATCACGATCACGGCGTCCATGCGCTGCTGCTCGACGTCGATCCACCTGCCGCCGTGCCGTACCCGCGTGCGATGGTTGGTAGTCGAGTAGAAATCGTCCGGCACGCACCGATCCTGCTCGGCCTGACGCACGAGGACGTTGTGCTCCTGCGAGAGCCGGCACCCGAGCGTCGAGAGCTCCTCGAGCAGCGCCTGCAGCGCCGCCTCGGTCTTCGCCGTCACGCGCATGGAGATCTTCGACGGATCCTCGTTGGTGCGGCCGATGGCGAACTTCAGCACGTCGAACGAGGCTTCGCGCTTCACGACCGTGTCGAAGATCACGTTGAGGAGCTGCGAGTCGATCAGGTGGCCTTCGGCCCGGACGACCTCGCTGAACTGCGCGGGCTCGGCCATCGGCTAGACCGTGCGCGTCCCGAGCGCGAGCTCGATGTGGGCGATATGGTGCTGCCCGTGCCAGGCGTAGATGGCCAGCCCCTGATCGATCGGCACGCCGCCCATCTCCGGGTGCACGTACACGCGCGAGAACGCGTCGGCAGGCAGCGCGCGCAGCAGCGTGACCCAGCGGGCGTGCAGCGCCGCCAGCAGATCGAGCGACAACGCCACCGGGCCGGTGGTCGAGTCGGGCAGTTCCGCCCAGCGGTCTTCCCGGTAGAGCCGAATCGCCGGCGCCTCTTCGGTGACGGCCATCTTCATGCGCACGTACGCGTTCATGTGGCTGTCGGGTATGTGGTGCACCACCTGGCGCACGGTCCATCCGTCGGGTCGATACTGCTTTTCGAGCTCGGCATGGCTCAGACCCGACACCAGCCGCGCAATGCCTGCCGGGGCCTCGGCGATTTGATCGATCAGCGCCGCCCGGGCGCCCGAATCGAGGGGCGGGGTCACGCGATGGAACGTCCCGATCGGATAGCGGCGAGGATCGGCCGCAGTCATCCGCGTCCTCCTTGGAGTCGTTTGATCAGCTGAATCTGCCCCGCGTGATACAGATCATGCGCCGCGATGCCGCGAATCACGTAGCCCGGCGTCTCCTTCCGCCCTCCAAACGGCCGACGCAGCCAGCGCGGCGACATGCCTTCGATCGTCGCCCGCAGCCGCCGATGCTCGTCCATCAGCATCCGCACGTCGTTCTTGAAGACGGCGCCGGGGGCCGGCCGCTCGAACCAGTTGCTCCCGGCGAGCCGGAAGCTGGCCCGCCGCTCGCCGGTCAGCCGGCGCCGGACCGCGTACCTCCAGGTACTCGGCGTGGACCGCGAGCTCCCAGATGTTGTGACGCCTCGGCCCGGGTCGCCACGACGCCTGCGCCTCGGTGAGCCCCCGCAACGACCCGAGCAGCGTCGTGCCGTGCCACGCCTTGTGATTGAACGCTTCGTCGACCAGGAGCAGCAGCTCCTCGATCGCGGTGGGTGTGGGCGGCATCAGATCGTCGCGTCGGGATCGCCCCACCGGGGATCGGTGGACGGGGCGCACAGATGGTCTCGATTGTACTCGAGAATCGCGGCCAGGTACGGCTGTTTGGCGGCCAGCAGCTGCTGGATGCGAATCGTGAACGCGCGATGCGCGCGCTCGTACACGGCGCGGGCCGTGCATCCCGCCGCGATCTCCCGATCGATCACCGCATCGCACTCCAGGAAGACCGCCGGATTCCCGAGCGGAAAGACGAAGGCCGTGTCGTATCCGAAGAAGGCGTCACACCCGTTGGCGACGAGATCGGGTCCGAGCGCCTGCCCCGTGAAGCAGGCGAGCAGATGGATGATCTTGCCCGACGGCTCGGCGGGATCGTAGGCGCCGATCTGGAGCAGCGCCTCGCGCGCCTGCCCGGTGAACTGCTCCGGCGTCCCGTGGCCCGACGCGCTCACCAGCACGACATCAGGTGCGGCCAGCGCCCGGCCGACAACCGGACGCCGCGCGTCGCCGGCCGTGAACGCACGCATCGTGAAGCCGCGGCCCTCGAGCGCGGGATACACATGCGTTCGCCGATACGCGAGGCACGCCGCCACCACGTCGTCGTCGTCCGCGTCGATCGCGACCACGATCATCGCGATCGCTTCCTGACCGTGCGCCGTGTCGGCCGCGGCCGGTGCCGCTCCGCGTACTCGCGCATCAGCCGGATCGCCCGGTGCTCGATGTCCACCAACGCCTCGCCGAGCGGCGTCCGCCGGCGCACCTCGTCCAGCGCGCGAGCCTGATCGATCACCCCATCGGCGAGCGAGCCGAGGCGCACGCTCTTCTGCCGCCCAAGCCGGAGCAGCGTGAGCGCCCGTCGTTGATCGTCGGTCAGGTCGTCGCCGTCCACCGTCGTTCGCCGCGGATCGACGACGTGGGTGAAGGTGGCCGGACGGCCGTCGGGATGGAATCCCGCAGGCAGATGCCACTGCCTGCGCGGAATCGGCGAGGTCGGCCGCCGCGCCGGCATTCGAGCCGCCACCTCAGTACAGGCGGACGGTGAGCGCCGTGAACCACGACGTCTCGCCGTGCTCCCTCACGAGCCGGAACACGTCGGGCTCGATCGGATCCTCGCCGTCCGACGCCCGGCCGAAGGCGGCGCCCGTCGTCAAGACGAGGCGGCTGAAGAGCATGAGGGACGGGCCGAGGTACAGGCGGTGCCCCGGAGACGACAGGTCCGTGCCGATGCTCAGGAGCAGGCCGAACGGCTGCTGTTTGGTATCGGCGTCGAGCGAGCGGGCCACGGCGAACACCTGCCACGCGAGGAACGTCGAAAAGCCCGTCGCCGTGGTGTCGCTCGCCTGCCGGGCGAAGAAGTCTTCCTCGGAGAATTCCACGGCGCGCCGGACCTTCTCGAACGTCACGTCGCGGATCCCGGAAAACGCGACGCCGCCGTGGGCGACGAGCGGCATCGAGCTCTGCGACACGTAATGAATGGTCTCGACCTCTTGGCGGACGCCGTCGGGATCGGTGGCCGCGAGCGTCACCGTGACGCGCGTCCCGGCATCCCGCGTCCCCAGCCGTCGAATTTCGTCGGACAGCGTGCGATCCGCCAGGCGCAGGAACGAGTCGGATCGACCGATCGCCTCGTCGTAGCTGTCGACGGCCAGCTTGTAGTACGCCTTCATCGAGCCACCGAACGCCTGCTTGAACGCCTCGGCGTCGCCTTCCACCAGTTGCTGCAGCGACGAATACGACGCGCGCAGCCGCATGGCCGCGTCACGCACGCCCGACGTGGCCGTGGCCAGCGTCTCGGCCTCGCGCGCGGTGAGACCGGGGCGCGTGTACGGCGCCAGCGCCGCCTGAACCTGGCGCTGCAGCCGCTGCGCATTTGCATAGACCAGACGCGCCGCGTCGAGGAGGGGGTCGGGCGCCGCGGCCGGCGGCTCGCCCAGGGCCCCGAACACCTCGGCGACCGCCGGATTGAGGACGCTCGACCAGAGCTTCGTCAGGTATGCGTACGATTCGGCGCGCTCTTCGGTGACGTCCATGCTGAGCGTGTAGCGAAGAAAATTGAAATGCCGCACGCGAATCCAGACGTCGTCGTGACTGGTGAGTCGCCCGTTGGGCGGCGGCTGCACGCGCCAGGCTGCGCCGTCGAAGCAGACGTCGAACACGCTCTCGGTTCGTGCCGGCTGACCGTCGCCGGGGATCCCCTGCGCACTTGACGGCGGGCCGGCGAGCTCGGCGCAGATGCCCTGTCCGGATGCCGTCGACGCCCCGAGGCACACGACGCACGTGAGCCACACCAGTGCCCGCATCGATCCTCCCCTGTCCATCGGCTCATTCTGTCCAAGGCGGCACGACGCCCTGGAGTCTTTTCGGCGCCCGCTCGGCGCTTTTGTGTGAAGCCAGTCGGTTGGCCGCCCGCGTCAGTTTCCTGACTGCCATCAGCCTCTTGTACGGGATGGTACACTCGCGACATGCAAGGTGTTCGCATACCAGCCGCGCTCGGCATCGCCATCGTCGCCGTCGCGAGCCAGGCTGCCCTGGCGCCCGGCGGGGCCCGGGCGGCGGAGACGCTGCGCGTCTCGGTCGAAGCCCGTGCCATGCAGCCGGGCGAGCTCCTGGCCGTCACGATTGCCGGCGATGCTCCCCTCGGCGCCGTCCGGGTTCGCGCCTTCGGCACCAGTTTCTCCGCGTTCGAAGTGCAGCCGGACACGTGGCGGGCGCTCCTCGGGATCGATCTCGACGTGAAGCCGGGCACCTATACCGTCTCGGTATCGGCCAAGGGGCCCGGCGGTCCCGTCAGTGGCTCCGAGCGGGTGCGGGTGGTGCCGAAGAACTTCCCGACGAGGCGGTTGACCGTGGACGAGTCGTTCGTGAATCCGCCGGCCGAGCTCACGGAGCGCATCCTGCGGGAAGCGCGGGAGCTCAGCCGCCTCTGGACCGAAGCAACGCCCGAGCGCCTGTGGACGAGCGGGTTCGTCCGGCCCGTGCCACAGCCGGCGAACAGCCGCTTCGGCTCGCGCAGCATCTACAACGGGCAGCCGCGCAGCCCGCACAGCGGCGCGGATTTTCCGAGCCCCACCGGCACGCCCATCAAGGCGCCCAATGCCGGACACGTCGTGATCGCCCGCGACCTGTACTACACGGGGAACACCGTGGTCATCGATCACGGCCTCGGCCTCTACTCGGTGCTGGCCCACATGTCGGCGATGAACGTGCGCGAGGGCGACACGGTGGAGGCCGGACAGGTCGTCGGCCAGGTGGGCGCCACCGGGCGGGTGACCGGGGCGCATCTCCATTGGGGCCTGCGCGTGTCGGGTGCCCGCGTCGATCCGTTGTCGCTGCTCGCCGTCGAGGGACGCTGAGGGCCTCGCGTCCGCGCCTAGTCTAGCGTCCGAGCAGCGTGAGGAGGCCGGTCGTCAGCGCCGGCACGTACGTGATGACGAGGACGCCGACCGCCATGATCGCCGCCATCGGCAGGGCCGCGCGCACCACCTCGAGGACGGGCCGCTTGAACCGGTACGACGCCAGCAGGATGTTCAGGCCGACGAGCGGCGTGAGGTAGCCGAGTTCCAGGTTGGCGATGAAGATGATGCCCAGGTGCACCGGGTTCACGCCGAACGCGGCGCCGAGGGGCACGATGAGGGGCACCACCACGACGATCGCCGGGAAGATCTCCATCAGGCAGCCCACCAGGATCAGGAACACGTTCAACGCCAGCAGGAACACCACGCGCGAGGCGATGTGGGCGTGCGTCCATTCCACGAGCCGCATCGGCACCTGCGCGGTCACCAGGTAGCTCGTCAGGCCCACGGCGACGCCGAGGATCAGGAGCACGCCGCCGACGAGCGAGACGCACTCGGCAAACACGCGCACCAGATCGCGGCGCGGCGACAGGTCGTGATGGATGAGCGCCTGCACCACCAGCGCGTAGCACGCGGTGAGCGCCGACGCCTCGACCGCGGTGGCGACGCCGCTGAACATCGCGACGAGCACCACGACCGGCAGGAGCAGCTCCCACTTGGCCGCCCAGACGGCCGACCGCACTTCGCGCGAGTCGAAGCGCTGGCGTCCCGCACCCGACACCACCCCTTCGCGGATGCCCCAGGCGGCCATCATGCCGGTCATCAGCAAACCTGGCAGGATGCCGCCGAGGAACAGATCCTCGATCGGAATCTGCGCGACGATGCCGTAGAGGATGAGCGGCAGCGACGGCGGAAACAACAGGCCGAGCGACCCCGACGCGGTCAACAGGCCCAGTGAGAACCGCTCCCGGTAGCCGTCCCTCACGAGCGCCGGAAACAGGACGCCCCCGAGCGCGAGAATCGTGACGCCCGACCCGCCGGTGAACGCGGTGAAGAACGAGCACAGCACCGCGCACACGACGGCCGTCCCGCCGGGTATCCAGCCCACGAGCGCCCGGAACACCCGCAGCAGCCTGGTGGACGCATGGCCTTCGGCCAGAATGAAACCCGCCAGCGTGAACAGCGGGATCGCCGGCAGCGTCGGCGAGGTGCTGAGCGCGTAGGTTTCGATCAGGATCGCCGCCGGCGTGATGCCGTCGCTCAGGAACAGAATCGCGGCGGCGCCTCCAAGAATCGCAAAGATCGGCGCGCCCAGTCCGCCGGCGAGAATCACGACCGCCAGGCCCGGCCACGCGGGATGGCCCTCGAAGACCCCCGGATTGCGCGCGATCAGGAGGCCGGCCACCAGGCCCACCGCCGCGAGCGAGCGTCCGCGCCACGTCTTCCCCGCCCGCCACACCAGGCGGAGCGCGATGAGCGCGAAGCCGACGGGCAGCACCAGCTGTCCGACCCAGGTGGGCACGCCGAGCGCGATGATCGACCCGACCTCGCGCTCGCTCTCCACGAGCTCCACGCCCGCCTGCGCGAGCACGACGGCCGCGGCGGCGGCGAAGGCGCTCGACAGCACGGCAGCGGCTTCGCGGGGGCGGCCGCGTGGAATGAAGTTGCCCGTGGCGACCGCGAGCAGCCGGCCTTCGCGCGCGGCGATAGCGGCGCCGAGAAAGCCGACCCAGAGCGTGAGGTGCTGCGTGAAGGGTCCGGAGCCGGGGACCCCGACGCCGAACAGGCGCCGGACGACGATCTCGGCGAGGGGCAGGAGCACCATCGCCAGCAGCGCGAGCGTGGCGAGCGCGTCCTCGACGAGGATCGCGGCGGAGACGAGCCCGTTCACCGGCCCGCGGCGGCCTGGTTCTTCTGCCGGAACGCGTCGCGCGCCGTGAGGGCCTGGTCGAAGATGTCGGCCGGCACCATCTCGCCCCTCATCGTCTGGGCGAGCGCGTCGGCCTGGGCGCGCCATTCAGGGCCGTTGGCCTTGGTCACCGTGAGGCCGCTCGCCGACATGAGGCCCACGGCCATCAGATCCTGCTTGGGCACTTCCACGCGGAGCCGATCGTCGACGCCCTTGGCGGCCGCGAGCATCTTCTCCTGGTCGGCGGCCGAGATCGCGTTCCACGCGCGCTTGGTGACGACCGTGGCGCCCACGACCGGCGCCAGGCCGATGTCGAGCATGAAGGGCGTCTGCTTGTACCACTGAAACAGCATCGCCGCGAGCGGCGGCGTCGGCAGCCCCTCGATCATGCCCGTCGTGAGCCCGGTCATGATGTCGGTCATCGCCATCGCGCGCGGCTCGAACCCGTTCGCCTTGAACCACTGGACCATGCGGTCGTTGCCCGCCGACGTGTACAGCTTGATGGCCTTGAGATCGGCGAGCGTGCGGACCGGCGTCTTCGTGAACACTTGCGTCCAGCCGCCGTGTCCCCAGTTGAGGAGGACGAAGCCTCTGGCGTCGGCGCGCCGGCGCAGCTCCGGGGTGAGCGCGTCGACGACTGCGTTCAGCTCGTCGTAGCCCTCGAAGAAGAACGGCACGTCGAAGACGTTGAAGCTGGAATCGATGCTGCCGAGGCCGACGGTGGTGAGCGAGGCCGCCTGCAGCGCATTCAGGCGCATCTTGCGAAGCACCGTGGATTCGTCGCCCTGCGAGCCGCCCGCGAACACCTCGAGCGCGACGCGACCACCGGTGGCGGCCTGCCACTCGGTGCCCATCTGCTTGATGTTCTTGTCCCAGATCGATCCGTCCGGGACGACGGTCGCCAGCTTGATGGTGGTGGTTTGCGCGCCTGGCGTGCTCGACAACACGAGCACGCTGAGCAGCGCCGCCGCGATCCCCGTGCGTCTGCGGATCATCGTTCTACGGTTTCGGTGCCCGCTTGGCGCTCCAGTTCATCGTGCCGAAGTCGCCGAGACTGGCCTGCCCGTTCGCAATCGAATCGCCGTCCACGTCGCCGGTGAAATCGATCATGAACTGGCCCTGCGGCGTGTCCACGCTCAGCTCGAGCTTGAGCGCCTTGCCCTCGAGCGAGCCGGTGAGCGGTGCGTCGCCCTGCGGACCGTGCAGCGTGCCGGTGAGCTGCCCGTCCCTGGTTTCGAGCGTCATGGTGACGTCCATGTTGCCCTGCGGGGTTTCCATCTGCATGTTCCAGTCGCCGTCGACCGACGCGGAATCCTGAACGGCGGCGGCGGCGCGCGCGGCGGTCGGTGCGGCGATCGCGAGGGCGACGGCAAGGGACCAGGCGAGGTGTCGTGCCATACGCAAGAAACTCCTTCTAGAGGCGAAGTGTAACCGAAGCCGACGCGCGGCGGGCAAGAAGTTGGATCCCTTCACTTTCTGCTAGGATTGCCGGCTTCGATGTCCACAGCCCTCGCGCCGCCCCTGGGCTTCAAGGATGTGCTGCGCATCGACGTGATGCGGCGCGTCTGGTACGCGCAGGTCGTGTCGGTGTTCGGCGACTTCCTCGCCCTCTTTGCCGTCATCAGCGTCGTCTCGTTCCGGATGCAGGGCACGCCCACGCAGATCACGTGGGTGCAGATCGCGTACCTGCTGCCGATCGCCGTGCTCGGACCCGTGTCCGGCGTCTTCGTCGATCGCTGGCCGCTCAAGGCCACGCTCGTGACGAGCGACCTCGTACGCGCCGCCCTGGCGCTGCTGCTGATGTTCTCCACGGCCCTCTGGCACGTCTACCTGGTCCTCATGGCGATCAGCTGCGTGTCGAGCGTGTTCGCGCCGGCGCAGACCGTCACGATCCGGAGCCACGTGCCGCGCGAGGGGCTGCTCTCGGCGAACTCGCTGATGCAGATGGCCTTCATGGGCATGCGCATCGTCGGACCGGCCACCGCGGGCGCGCTGGTGGCCGCCTTCGGCCCCAATATCTGCTACAGCGTGGACGTGGCGAGCTTTCTTGGATCCGCGTCGCTCATCGGCACCGTCGTGATCCGCCGGGCGATCCTCGCGCCTCCGGCCGCGAGCGGCAGCGGTCGCCGCGGCCTCGCGAAGCTGCTGCACGAGATGTCGGAGGGCGGGCGGTTTATCCTCGGGCATGCGTCGATTTCGTTCGTCGTGATCGCGATGGCGGCCGGCTTGTTCGTGGTCGGGTGCTTCGGGCCGCTCATCGCCATCTTCGTGCGCGACTTCCTGCACGCCAGCTCGGCCACGTTCGGCGTGGTGAGCGCCATGGTCGGCACCGGGTGGATTGCCGGCATGCCCGTGCTCCGCGCGCTCGGTCGGCGCGTCGAGAGCGCGACGATGGTGCTGATGGGGCTGGTCGGCGTGGGCGCCGCCGCGTTGCTGCTCGGCGCGCTGCCGTTCGTGTGGGTGACGATGGCTGCCACGTTCACCATCGGTCTGGCGGTCTCGGCCGTGATCGTGCCGGCCCAGACGCTGCTGCAGCAGGAAACGCCGCCGGAACTGATTGGCCGGGTCTCGAGCACGTCGAGCTCGATCGTGTTCCTCGGCCAGGTGCTCGGTCTCGTGCTCTCGGGCGTGCTGGCAGACCTGTTCGGGGTCCGTCTCGTGTTCGCGCTCTGCGCCCTCCTCTCCGTCGTGCTCGCCGGCGCCGGCCGCGCGTTCATGCATTCGCGGATCCCGAAGCAGGCGTTTCACAAGGTCGGGTAGGTCGGGTGGGTCGGGTGGGTCAGGTGGGCCCTCCAGGTCGTTCACCGGCTCTCCGGGCTGCCGAACTGACCAGCCCGCCTGTCAGGCCGATCAGGACGCCGGCGGCGTTGAACGCGATCCCGCTCATGACGATCGCGCCGACGTTGTCCCAGAAGATCCAGTGCAGGTAAGACTCTCCTGGCGCGGCGCTGGCGTGCCAGGCGTTGATCCAGTACGGATCGGCCTGCTGGATGAACGCGCCCGGATACCAGGTAGCCATCCACCAGACCGCCATGCAGATCCAGAGCGTCGCCGCCGTGCCGGCGCCGGCGAGCAGGCCGCCGCCCACGCGCCTGGTTCGCCATCCGCCTCGCAGCGCGGCCCCGGCGATGAGCGCCAGACCCACGAACGGGACGCCGGAAGCCGTCGGCGTGCGCCACACGTTGGCCAAATCGGCGAACACGAACAGGGCAACGAGCGGCACGATCCACATCCACGCCGACCGGACGAACGCGCGCGCCACCTGGCGCACGTACCACCGGTCGGCACCACTGCGACCGCGCGCGGGGAGCTGCTCGTCGCGGTAGACCTCCAGCAGATCGCCGCTGACGCTCTCGGCGTCGCCGGAGGGAACGATCATGAGCAGCAGCGCTTCGGCCCAGCCCGGAGGATGCATCGCGTCACGCATGGTCAGCCTCGCGTTTTCAACGGGCGCGGGAACCCGCGCCACATGCGGTTCATGGCCGCGCGCGCGTCGTTGAGCGCGCGGACGCCAGCCGTCTCGATCGCATAAAAGCGGCGCGCACGGCCATCGCGGATCGGCGTACCCGAACCGAGGCGCGACGTCACGAGGCGCTTCCGCTCGAGCCGCTCGAGCGTCGCGTGTACGGCCCCGGGCGCGACCTGGCGCTCGAGGCGCGCTCCCACGTCCTTCAGGATCGCGCGGCCGTAGGCCTCGTCGCCGAGGCGCAGGATGGCGAGGAGCACCGCCTGTTCGAAGGCGCCGAGGACGTCGGCCATGTATGACTACATTGTAGATATATCGACGGGTGTGTCACCTTTCATTCACTGGCGGCGGGGCCCCACCGCCGCCGCGAACTGACGCTGATGCCTCGGCTCGGATTCACGTGTCCTCGCCTCGGCATGGCCGCAGGCGCTCCCGTGCCTCAGATTCGCAGCAGGATTCCCGCCGCCGGCTTCCCGGTCGCGCGGGCGATGGCGGTCGCATAGAGCGCCACCTGGCGGCGGTACTGCTGTTCCCCCTCGGCCGCGATCTCGACGTCCGTCTTGTAGTCCACAACCGTCCACGCGCCGTCGCGCTCGAACGCCAGGTCCACGATGCCGTCCACGAGCGCACCGTCGTCCATCGCGATCGTGATCGGCGCTTCGCGGCGGCAACGGCCAGCCGCGGCGGCCGCGCGCGCCTCGTCGAGAATCGGGGCGGCGAGCGCGCGCGCCGCCGCCTCGACCGCGGCGGCCGCGTCCTGGTCGGTCGCACCCAGGAGGCGCGCTTCGAGCGCCGCCGTCTGTCCGAGTGTGGTGCGGTCGGCGTCGAGCGGCGCCGTGGCGAGCAGGGCGTGCACGAGCGCGCCAAAGGCCGGACCGTGAGCCGGCGGCGCCGCCTCGGCCGTTCGCGTCGCGGCGCGCGCCGAAAGCAGCCGCACCGACGCCGGAGAGATCGCCCCCTCCGGCAGCGGCACACCCTCGGCGACCCATGCGCGCGCCGGCTTCACGGCCACCGATGGCCGCCGCCCCTCCCGTGCGGCCTGATCACGCGCCTGGCGCCACGCCTGATACGTCCGCAGGTCTTCGGCGACGAGCTTCGCGTCCACGTTCTTGACGATCAGATCCTCGCGGCGAAGGCCATCGTTCGGCGCAACTCCCAGGTTCAGGATGGAGGGGTCCCACCAGACGACGCGGTACCCGGCCTCGAAGACATGCAGCCCGGGCGCCACCGTCGCCTCGCCGGCCGGCTCGTCGTCTGGCCGCGCGAGCACCGAGTCTTTCGACTTGAATGCCGGGCAGCCTGGCGCCGTCTTCGGCGCGCGCCGCGCCCCCATCGGCGGATACAGCGCGCTGTTCAGCGGCTCGAGCCACCCGCCGTCGACCGGCTCGTCGCCCACGGCCGGCACAACCAGCAGATCGCGCGCGCGCGTGGCGGCGACGTACGCGAGGCGGATCCCCTCCTCCCGATCCCGCGCCACCTCGAGCCCCTGCTGCTCGTTCAGATCCACGGGCGACCACCCGCCAATCCGGAGCGCACACAGCCCGCGCGACGGGTCGATGTAGCGCCCCGCGTCGGCCCGGTGCAGCTTGCACGTGATGTCGGCAAGCACGACGACGGGAAACTCGAGGCCCTTGGCGCGGTGCACGGTCATCAGGCGGACGCCGTCGCTGCCCTCCTCGAGGATCGGCGCCTCGGTGGCGCCGGACTCGTCGGCCGACGCGCGCAGCTCCTCGATGAAGCCGCGGAACGAGACGCCGCCCTCGAGCTCGTAGCGCCGCGCCAGCTCCGCCACGTGAAGAACGTTGGCCAGCGCCTGCTCGCCGCCCTGCCTGAGTGCGAAGCCCACGTGCGCCCGCGTCTCGGTCAGGAGCTGGTTGACGGTCTCGGCCACGGGCCGGTAGTTCCGGCGCGCGTGCAGCCCTCGCAGCAGGCGGAGGGCGTCGGCGATCGGCCGCAGGTGCGCGAGCGGCTCGGCATCCAGGGCCATCTCGGTGCCGCTCGCCCCGCCGAGCGCCGTGGGAATGCGATACGGATGCAGCGCGCCGAAGTGCTCTTTGTCGAAGCGGTGGTGATACTCGAGCAGCTCGGCGTCGCCGATCGCGAAGAGCGGTCCGTGCAGCGTCGCGTACACCGACAGCTCGTCGTCCGGCCACTCGACGGCGGCCAGCGCGGCGCTCAGGGCCTCGATCTCCTCGCGCTCGTGAAACGACTTCCCGCCGACGAGAAGATGCGGCACGTTCCTCGCCTCGAGCGCGTCCACGTACGGGCGCGTCGCGTCCTCGTCCCACTTCACGAAGCGGCGGAACAGGATGCAGACGTCGCGCGCCTGGATCGGACGAAGATCCTCGCCGCCGTCCGGCCGCCGCTCGGACACTTCGATCCCGCTCCCGATCAGGGACTCGACGAGCGCCGCCACGGCCTCGGGCAGCGACGCCTCGATCGCCTTCGCCGCGACCTTGCGGAACCGGCCGCCGCCGTACGGCCGCGGCACCGGGAGCGCGATCACGGCCGGCTGATCGCCGATCGACGCGCGCTCTTCCGCCAGCGGCTCGTAGGTCGCCTGCATCGTCTCGACGTTCTGGTGCATGGCGGCGGCAAACCCGGCGTTGATGAACGCCTGGATCTCCGGCACCGAGCGGAAGCTGGTGTTCAGCGTCACCGGCACCGCCCCGCGCGACACCAGCTGCTCGCGCACCTGGTGATACATGCCGACGTCGGCGCGGCGGAATCGGTAGATCGCCTGCTTCGGATCGCCGACGATGAAGAGCTTGCCGGGCTCGGGGGTGACGCGCTCCCAGTCCGCCTCCTTCGGATCGTCCGCGGACAGGAGCAGGAGAATCTCCGCCTGCAGAGGATCCGTGTCCTGGAACTCGTCGACGAAGATGCGCCGGAAGTCGCGCTGCAGCTTCCGGCGCACCGTCGGGTCGTCCCGCAGCAGGTCGCGCGTCTTGATGAGCAGGTCTTCGTAGTCGAGCGCGCCGGCGCGGGTCTTGAGCGCTTCGTAGCGCGCGATGCTGCCCTTCAGCTCCTCCTGCAGGAGGGCGGCGAGGTCGGCGTCCGCATTGGCCTTGAAGATCTGCAGCGTGTGCAGCAGCTGGTCGTAGGCGTCGAGTACCTGCGTGCGCGTGGCGTCCTTGCTGTATTTCGCGTTGCCGCTCCGGCTGGCCCGCGAGAAATTGCGCTCGCGCGCCAGGTCGACGAGCCGCCCTTCCCAGCCGTCGAGATCCTCGCGGCCGATCGACTGCTCGAGCGCGATCTGCCGGCTGAGCTGCCGCGCCGCCTCGGTGTCGCGAAAGAACCGGTCCTGGTTCCACGACGGCGCCTTCGTGATCCCGCTGAACGCGTGCAGCCCGTCGACGAGATGGCGGACGTCCGCGTCGCGGTCGTAGGACGGCCGTTTCCACGGTGCCTCGAAATCGCGCCAGCCGCGAAGGTCGCGTCCGGCCCGGCGCAGGCGATCGACCGGGCCGTCGCCCTCGCCCGGGCCGGCCGCCTGGAACACGGGCGAGCTCGATCGCCTCAGCGATCGGCGCACGCCTTCGGGCGGCCCCGCGAGTTGTTCCTCGAACCACGCCTGGAACGCGCGCGCGTACAGGCGGTCGGCCTGCGTCTCGGTCAGCACGGTGAAGAGCGGGTCGATCCGCGCCTCCACGGGCCGTTCCCGCAGCATCTCGGCGCAGAACCCGTGGATCGTGCTGACGTGCGCCTCTTCGAGGGTCGCCAGCGCGTGGGTCAGGCGCTCGCGCTCGTCGTCATTCACTCCGCCGCCGGACCGCTCGCGCTCCAATGCCTCGCGCAGGCGCAGCTTCAGTTCGCCGGCCGCCTTCTCGGTAAACGTCACGGCCACGAGATGACGCACGCCGATCGGCTCGCCGGCGGCGTCGTGTCCGCGCTTGAGCACGTTCAGGATCCGCGCGACCAGTTCCGTGGTCTTCCCGGTCCCGGCGGCGGCTTCGACGACGAGCGTCTCGTCGAGCGCCGTGCCGATGCGATCGCGGGCCGCCTGATCGGCGAGGGGTCTCTCTGGCGTCATGGCTCGCTCCTCAACGCCGTGAGGTCGGCGAGCTTGTCCTTCGCCTTCTTCCTCACGCGGCCGGGCATGCCCGGACCGCACACGGGCCGGAAATCGCACCAGCGGCACGCGTTCTCCTCGGGCGCCGGCGCGAGGAAGCCGAGTTCGATCGCGCGATCGACAATGGCCAGCGCCTGCAGGCCGGCCTGGCGGGCATGCGCGGTCAATGCGATCGGGCGCTCGGTAAAGCCGCCGGCCTTGGTGCAGAACGAGAGACGGCCCTCGCGCACGGGCTTCCCGAGGGCCTGCTCGACCGCCACGCTGTAGAGCACCGGCTGGAGCACCTTGCCGCCGCCGATCACGAGGTTCTGCTGCGTCCGGTTCTTCCCGGTCTTGTGATCCGTCACGCGCAGCGATCCGTCGGCCGCCCGCTCGATCAGATCGACGGACCCGCGCAGCCAGTACCTCCCGTCGACGTGCACGGGGTCCTTCACGCTCGCCGCGTCGCGGCCGTCGTCGCTCAGGCCGAAGCTGAACTCGAAGTACTCGGGCGTCCACACCGTGTCGGCCGACGCGCGCGTGAGCCAGACCTCGAGGTCCTGCCTGATCTCGGCGATCTCGTCGTCCCACACGCGCGGAATGGCGGGCGCGAGCTCCTCCTTCTCCGCCGTCGCTTCCCGGTCGACGATCTCGTCGAGCGTGGCCAGCGCGGCCGGCAACGCCGCCGGCGCGATCGGCAGCCGGCCATCCCTCTTCATCGCGCGGAAGAACGCCGCCTGGATGCGGTGAAACAGGCTGCCGCGCGTGAGCGGATCCATTCGCTGCAGCGGCTCCGGCTCGTCCCACGGCTCGAGGCGGAAGACGGCGGAGAGCAGGAACTGGTACGGGCACGTGGCGAACCGCTGGAGCGCCGAGAGCGAGTACGGGCGCGTCGTGAGCCGTTGCGACGCCAGGACGGCGCGGGTGCCGTCGGCGGCGGCCACGATGCCATCCCCGGCCCGCCACGACGGCTTGCCGCGCTCGAACCGCATCACGACTGAGCGACGAAGCGCGTCGTTCAACTGAAGCAGATAGTGCGCCCGGCCCTTCACGGCCGCACGATTGTCGGTGTCGAACAGCCCGCGAAGCGTGGCGAGGTCGTGCTCCAGGTCGTCCAGCGCCCGCGCGGGATCCGCCGGCGCCGGCCAGTCGAGCGAGGCCGCGCCGGCCTGCGCCGCTTCACGCTGGAGCTCCTGGTGCGGCGGCAGGGCGCCCCGGATGGCGCGCGCGACGTCGAGCAGGTAGAACGACGGCACACGCGCGCGGCTGTCGGCGACCTGCACGCGCGGATACGACACGAAGACCCGCTCGCTGGCGGCGCCGATGGCGAGGCGCAGCAGCAGACGCTCGGTCTTCGCGCGCTCGTCCTGCGTGACGAGGTCGCCTGGCAGCCCGCGGCGCGACTCGTCGAGCAGCAGCGGATCCTCGCGCAGGCGTTGCGGGAACATGCGCTCGGCGAGTCCCGGGATGAACACGGTCCGGAATGTGCGGCCGCGCGCCTGGTGCGGGCTCCCGACGAACACGCCGCCGTACCGGGCCCTCGGCGGCTCCCGCTCGAGCAGCACGAGACGATTCGCGAGCACGTCGCGCGCCTCCTCGAGCGACACGGGGCCCACGTCGGCCATCGGCCGCAGATCCGCGAGAACGCGCTCGACGCGCTCCGGCTTGCGCAGCACGCGCGGCGCCAGCGCCATCAAGCGATCGAGCCACGCCCCCCACGACAGCGACTCGCGCCACCAGCCGTCGAGCGCATCGACGATCGGCAGCGCGAATGCGCGCAGGTGCTCGAGGTTGCGAAGGTCCCGCCGGTATCGCCGGATGCGCGGGCTCTCGGGCTCGTCCACTTCCAGCTCCGCGATCCGGGTGACGTAGTCGCGCCGCAGCCCGTTCAGCCGCCGCCGCCACCGCTCCCGCCCGCCGATCACCGCCGACTCGACGATGAGCTGCTCCCACTTCCAGGGCGCGCGAAGCGACCCGGAAATAATCGCGTCCTCATCGCCCGGCAGGGTCGACCCCTCGGCACCATTGGAACCCTCGGAACCTTCCAGCCCCTCCTCGCCGGATCCGATCAGCGCACCCACCGCCTCGTCCTCAGGCACCACCAGTCCGGGGTCGTGGGGCACGACCGGCACCTGACCGAGCGACAAGTACTCGTCGAAGCGTTTCGCCGAGAGCTTCTCGACGGCGCACGAGAGGATCGCGACGAAGGCGCGGCCCGACGGATCGGGGCGCCGGGTGCCGCGATCGAAGTACGCGGGCACGCTCGCGCGCTCGAAGGCGTGCTCGAGCAGGCCGACGTACTCCTGCGGCGCACGCAGGAACACGGCCATCTCGTCGAATCGGACGCCGCGGCGGGCCTCCTCGAGGACGCGTCGTGCGACTTCGAGCGACTCACGCCCTTCGCCTGGACCCGAGAACAGCTCGACGTCGCCCGTCGGCGTGCGATCGCCCGGCCGCTCGGCACTGAACACGTAGCGACGCAGCCGGCCCAAGTCGCTCGCCGGATCCGCATCGTCTTCCGCGCGCTCGATCCCGGCGTCGAGCGCCCGCCAGGCGTCGAGCGCCGGCTCGTCGCCTGCCGGCACCGTGGCCAGAAGGTGCGTGGCCCGCCGGGCCAGCGCGGCCGCGAACAGGCGCTCCACGCCGGATTCGAGCGGCACGTCGATCAGCAGGATCGGCCCGGCCGGCCACGGGAACGCATCGCCGGCACACGCCCCGGCAGCGGCAGTGAACAACGCTGCTCGATCCATCGCCGACACGACGTCGCACTGCTCGGCGAATCGGCCGAGCAATGCGGCCAGGTCGCGCTCGGCGGGGCCGCGTTTCGCGAGGGCCGCGGGTGTCACGCCTGTCTGCCGCAGCTCATCGATGGTACGGGCCGCGGCTTTGGGGAAGCCTGGCAGCTTCGCCACCGGGGCGAAGTACGCGAGCGCCGACGCAACGCCAAACGACGCCCGCGCCGCCAGGGCCTCGGCCGCCAGCATCGTCGCCGGCTGCTTGCCGAGCACGGCACATTGCCGGGCGGCCGCCCTGGCCGCGAGCTGGGAGAAGCTGAACCGGTGCAGTCCGAACGAGGCGCCGCCGCGCCCGACAGCCAGGCCGCGCGTGAAGTCATCGGCGGCCCCGCGCGAGGCGGCAATGACGAGGATTTCAGTGGCGGGTGGGAACGCGCGGACGAACCGGCGCGCGGCCTCGAGCCTGACCGCGGCAGAGGTGGACGTCACGACATGCATCAACGGGCCTCCGGTCGCCATGCCGGGAAACGCGGAACAACGGCGCTCGCCGCTGCATCAGAAGGGATTCACCAAGCGCCCAACGAACACGTGATTATTGATCAGTTGTTCGCGGTTGGCGTGTCTCCCGTCGTTCCGTGACGATCGCCCCTTGCCGGAGCGTCGGGCCCTGCCGTTCGCGCGCGCGCGCGTCGAGCACGTAGCCGCCGAACGCCGCCGTCCGGCCGCGGTGATTGACGGCGAAGTGGGGCACGTACTCGTCGCGCGCTTCGAACAGCGCCCGGATCATGCGCTGGCGGTCGTTCGCGGCGGGCTCGAACAGAAACTCGCCGCCGTCGCGGCGATACACGACCCATGCGTGCTGGCGTACGCACGACCGCTGCTCGAGCACGCGCCCGACGAAGAACTCCGCGTCGACGCCGAGCTCCGACAGCTTCCGCCAGGCCCAGAGCGCGAAGTCCTCGCAATCCCCACGCCGGCGGGCCTCGAACGCGATCGGATGCTGCCACACGTCGCGCTGCTGGAACAGCTCGGGGTCCGATGCGTACTCGCATCCGAGCAGCCACTCGGCCATCGCGTCGATCGACGCGACGCGCACCGTGCTCTCGCCTTCAAGGTAGTAGCTGAAATGCCGCTCGGAGCCCGGTCCGAACGCCATGGGCGGCACGTCGACTTCGACGCGTTCCCAGGGCGATTCGGTCGACCCCAATCGCGCCGTGAGCCGTCCGTAGCCGAAGAGCAGCCGCCGAAACACCTGGCGCAAGGGCGATGGCATCACCGGGCGAACACGGGAATTCGCGAATGGTAACACGACGGCGTCGCCACCGCTTCAGCCGCGCGGGCGCGCCGCCCAGGCGATGACGATGCTCACCAGATAGAGGCCGATCATCGGCAAGGCAAACAGCGTCTGATTGTACGGATCGGGCGACGGCGTCAGGATCGCCGAGACGATGAAGGTGGCGAGCACGGCGTATTTCAGGTGCCGCCACAGGAACCGCGCCGTGACCAGCCGCATCCGCGCCAGAAAGAAGGCCACGGTGGGGATCTGGAACGTGAGCGCCATGGCCAGCACGGTCTTCTGATACATGCCGAACACGCTCGAAAGCGTCGGCAGAAACGCGAGGCCCACGCCGTTGAAGGTGCCGAAGAACGCCAGCATGTACGGAAACATCACGTAATGGCCGAACGCGAAGCCGCCCAGCGCGCCGGCCGTCCCGAGCGCCACGAACGGCACCACGAATCGCTTTTCGTTCGCGTACAGCGCCGGCGCAATGAATCGCCAGAGCTGATACACGACGACCGGCGAGGCCAGCAGGACGCCTCCGATGAGCGCCACCTGCATGTAGAAGCCGAACGCCTCGGTCGGCTGTGTATAGATCAAGGTGACCCCGGGCGGGAGGGCGCGGAGCGCCGGCGCGAGCACGAAGTCCTTGAGGGGAACGATGAACGCGAAGGCCGCCGCCATGCCGACGGCCACGGCCAGGGCCGATCGGATCACGCGCTTGCGAAACTCCTCGAGATGATCGAGGAGCGACATCCCGCCGAACCGCGAGGGCTCGATCTGCTCGGGCAGACGACGACGAGCGCGGGCGGCCGACATCAGGCCTTCACCATGGACGAGGGATGCGATTGTACTTGACCGGGCCTCTTTTTACCTACATTGTTTGACAAATGCGGCGCGGCGAGAAAACCGACTCCGTCGGCCAATTCGAGCAGCTGGTCCTCACCGCCATCGCCACGCTCCGCGACGATGCGTACGGCGTGACGATTCACGAGAGGGTGCAGGAGCTCGCCGCCCAGAGACAGGTGTCGCTGGGCGCGGTCTATGTGACGCTCGATCGCGCCGAGGACAAGGGCTTCATCAGCTCCTGGCGGTCCGACCCGACACCGCAGCGCGGCGGCCGCGCCCGACGCTGCTACACGCTCGAGGCGCCCGGTGAAAGGGCGCTGCGCGAGGCTGCGGCGACCGCCGAACGCATGCAGCATGCGCTGGCCGACGCGTGGGGACCGCGACACTGGAAGCCCGTCCGCGCTCGCTAGCCGGACGGGTCACCCTCTGATGCAGCCTGCCGGCATTCCGGGCCGATCGGTTCACGCGTTCAGACGCCTGGCCTGGCTGACGCTCGCCCCCTTCGCGGTCGGGTCGGCAATGGTGGCGATCGACGCCAGCGCGTCGGTCGGCGCGCGGCTGCTCGGGATCGGGCTCATGGCAGCGTTCGCCGCCCTGGTGTACCGACAATCCGCGGAACGTCTGCCGCTCAGTCGCCGGCAGATCCCGCCCGTGGCGTCGCTCGACGACTATCGGACCGCGCTCGTGAGGGCCCGGAACTGGCTGGAGGGTCTGCAGCAGAAGCGCGCCGGGCGCACCATGATGCTCCTCGGCGTGTGCAGCGCGGCCGCGATCCTGCCATGGCTCCTGCGGGTGCTGTTCAGCGTCCCGCCGCAGCCGGGGACCGCACTCGTCGGCCTGCCGCCGAGACTCCTCGTCCTGGGCGCCTCGCTCGTGCCGGCGCGCCTCGCCGAGCGCTACGCCGAGCATGTGCTCGCCACCGAACTCGACGCCCTGCGGCGCGCGGAGGAGCGCCGCGTCTCCTGACGATTCCCGCCCGGGCCTGTGCCGCCCGTATAATCGAATCGATGGTCCAGCGGGTGGGGGCGGCCGTGGTCCTCGTCGCGCTCTGTGCCGCGCATCCGCTGGCGCAGGTCGATCCGCGTACGGCGCTTCTCGAACGCGCCGCCTGGGAGGCGCTCTCGGCGGGCCGCACGACGGCCGCGGCGGCCGCCTTCGCCGACGCCCTGAAGGCGGATCCGACCAACGCGCGCCTGCATCTTGGCGCCGGGCTCGCGGCGTTTCTCGACCAGCGCGACGAACCGGCGCGCCGCGAGCTCACGCGGGCGCTCGAGCTGGATGCCTCGCTCGTCGAGGCCCACACCGCCCTCAGCCAGATCGACTACCGAGCCGGCGACCTGGCTGCCGCCATTCGGGAGGTCAAGATCGTCATCGCCGCCGATCCGTCGGACGAGGCGGCGCGCGCCGCGCTCGATCGCTGGCAGCGCGAAGCCGACCTGAAGACCGGCATGGACGTGGCCGGCGATCCGCGATTCACCGTGTCGTTCGAAGGGTCGACGCAGGCCGGGCTCGCGCAGGCCGTGCTCGACGCGCTGGATCGCGCGTACTGGCGCGTGGGCGCGGCGCTCGGCGTGCATCCCGTGCGGGCGGTTCCGGTGGTGCTCTACACGTCGCAGCAGTTCTCCGACATCACGCGCTCCCCGGCATGGGCGGCGGCGGCGTACGACGGCACCATCCGGGTCCCTACGGGGGGCGCGCTCGACCAGCTCGACGAGCTCGATCGTGTGATCGCGCACGAGTTCACGCACGCCCTGATCCGGGATCTGGCCCCGCGCGGCGTGCCGGTGTGGCTGAACGAAGGCCTGGCGTCGTTCCTCGAGCGCGATCGCGTCGACTGGGCGGCGCGGGTGCGTGAACTGGGCGGCGAGGTGTCGGTGGCGTCGCTGCCCGCATCGTTCGGGAACCTGTCGGGGCCCGAGGCGCAGCGGGCGTACGCGGTGAGCGCCCTGGCCGCGGGGCGGCTCCTCGATCTGGCGGGCGGCGCGGCCGTCGTCAATCTGCTTCGTGATCTCGGCGCGGGCGCGAACTTCGACGACGCATTCGAGCACCGCATCTTCGTCGCGTTCCCCGACTTCGCGGCCGGCTTCGCCCGCTGAGACCTGATCGGCCAGCTGACGCCTCGACGCTGGGGCGCCACCTTCCAACCAATCTGCCGTGGTGGACTGCCGACCTGCGGGCGATTGAGTCGTCGTCGTCTAGAAGCTGTAGTCGATGCCGAACTCAAGTACCCGAGGCGACACGATCCCCGTGGCATCAAAGAATCTTGATCCGGATTGCGTAACAACACCAGTGGCGGTATTGATATTTAGGACATTATACAGATTCAGCCGCAAGCCCACTTTCTGGTCTGCGGGAAGGCGCAGTGACTTCTCGACCCGGAAGTCGAGCAGGTTGATGTTGGGAGTTCGGTGGCTGCCGACCGGCTCCACGTTCACTCTAATCGACGGAATCTGGCTCCCTCCTTTGAACGACACCGTGCGCGCAAATGGGTCACCGCTCCGGTGCTCGAAATTCGCGGCCAACTGCACGCCGTAGGGGAAGGCATACGAGCCGGATAGGCGACCCAGCCACTCCCAGGTATTTGAACCTGAGAAGATCTCTGCGTTCGGGTTGTCCGAGATGGCATCGCCGACATCCGGAGTCACCGGTATATCGCTCTTTGTGGCTGAATAGGAGCCCATGAACTGCCAGCCACTTGCATACCGTTTGCTTGCAGCAACCTCGTAACTCGTCCTCTTCTGAACTCTGGAGTCGTTGGTCAACGTCGGTTCCTGGAATGCCAGGCCAGCATACTCTGCCGGATAGTCAAAGTAGGTAATGACCGTCCCGGTATCGTCGGATGTTCCGAGTTTGCCGTCGGGCCCAGGGTCCAGATTGCTAATCGGGATGTTGTATACGCTGTACGGTCGGAGAATGTTGGTCAGCTTGGAGATTCTGGACGAGCGAATTTGGACGGCGGTCACACGCATCGCGAGGAGTGGCACCAGCTCGCGCTCGAGGCTGACGACGAACTGATCGGAGTACGGCTGCTTCTCGTCCGGATTCGGCACAGCGTTTGCGAGCGCACCGCTAACGCCCTGGAACGTGCTCTGGATGAAGTCTGGACCATCAAGCCGCAGATCAACCTCACCGGGGTCGTACGCCAGATTGCCATTCGGATCGTTCCACTTGAAGCTGGTGACCGTCGTGGCGTTCTTGTTCGCGGTCGTCATTGTCTCGACGCTGCGCATGTCGGAATACCGTCCCCATCCCCCCTTGATGACCGTCTTGCCATCACCGAACACGTCATAGGCGGCGTTGAGACGAGGCGACAGAGAATTCCAGCTATTGAACTCGACCTGTTCGAAGCACTGTGCGGGTGCCAAAACCTCGAAGGGTGGGGCAGTAGCCTCACGGCACTGCTTCGGAATCACTCCCTTGTCGTGGGCGTACCGGATTCCAAGGTTAAGAGTGAGCCCACCGGTCACACTCCAGCTGTCCTGGAAGAAGGCAGCGTAATGCTCGGTCGGCGTCTCCGGTTCCGTCGGCGTGTTCCAGACGTCCAACTGAAATGGAACGCCGCTTCTCAAGATCAGCGAATAGTTCCCAGCCGCCCCGCGATCGTATCTGTACCGGTCACCCAGCGCCCAGCTCTGCTCGCCTCCAATCCGGAACGAATGGTCCCCCCCCAAGAGATTCGGCCGATACCAGTCAACGGACGCCTTGGTATCGTACCGCTTGCTCATCGTCGCCTCATTCCCGCTTGAATGCAGGCCCGATGTCATCTGAGTGACCTGATCGACCGTGCGCACCTTGTCCGTGAAGCCGGTGAACGTCGAGGCATTCCACCAGTACCCGAACTGCACGGTACTCGTTACCGAATTGCCGAACTGCGCCTGCCACCCCTCCCTCCCGATGTGATTCGGCGTCACCTGGAGGATTCGCGATTCCCACGGGACGAAGGTGCCAACCGCTCGGCCATGCTGCGTCTTATAGAGCCAGGTGTCGAAGGCAGTGATCTGGTTCGAAGGGTTCACCTGGTATGAGAGCTTCCAGGTCGTGTAGCGCTGTGTGTCGTCGATGCTGGCTACTGTCCCATCGTCCTTGAACACACCGGGAATCGTGTCGCTGTTGTCTCGGTAACGGATATCACCATAAAACCACAGCCGATTCCGGACGATGCGGCCGCCCAAATCGCCCTGGTACATCCCTTCGATACCGAAGCGCCCCTCCTTCCGTGATCCCCTGAGCTTCGAGATTCGCGTCAATATTGCTGCTCTGGAACCGATCGCTCGTTCCGGACGCGTACGCTGTGCCGTGAAAGTCATTCCCGCCGCTCTTCACAACTCCATTGAGATAGACTCCGACCAGCGGAGTGTCTGCGTTGTGGGCGAGGCTCTCGACCTTGGCCTGCTCGAACGAGGTATAGTCCCAAAAGGTGCCAGACGCATTATTCGTACGGCCGTTGGCCGTGGGGACTCCTTCAACGGTCTGCCACGACTGGCCGGAGATCCCAAATGCACGAAACTCCGGAACGCTGTTCATCGTGTCACCGGCGACGTCGAGTAAGGGGCGAACGCCGGGAGCCTGCGCCATCAGTGATGTGACTCCGCTTCGACTTGTTGGCAGCAGTTCCAGCGTCTCTTTCGTCAGCACCGTGCCAGTGACAGTCGAGGTCGTGTCCACTACAGGCGACGCTCCCGTCACCACAATGGCTTCTTCGAGAGTTCCTATGTCCATTCGCGCGTCAATTCTGGCAGTGAATCCGACGGTCAGCGTGATCCCTTCGCGAACGATGGATTGAAAACCATCAAGATTGAAGCGGACGGTGTACACGCCAATCGACAGCGGGGTCAGGCGGTACTGGCCACGCCCATCAGTGACCGTGGTCATCTCGCCCGCTTGGAGAGCAGGGCTCGTCGCGGTCACCGTTACGCCCGGCAACACGGCGCCACTGGTGTCGACCACCTGACCGACAATACTGGCGGCCTCCTGCTGCGCGCCGGCCGTCGCAACGGGCACGAACAGCGTCACGACAAAGAACAGCATGACCACCAGGCTGACCTTCCGGTGATCTTCAGCGTCGGCGACAGACTTCCAGTTCATCCGGATCCTCCAAGACATCCGATGCTTACGCTCTCCTTCGGATTCCAAGATCTAACAATCGCTCATTATTAGTAGCTACTTACAACTCGCAATACCCTGGATCAGGTAGCCCTGTCGCGCTGGACAGACGACAACGTGAGATCTGGCGGGCGAGAGAGCGAAGGAGGGACGCGAACTTCGAAGCGGCGTTCGGGCACCGGAGGGGCGGGCTCTCGCTCGAAGGTTGGCCGTACACCTCGACGCAAGAGCCCGCCGGTGTATTCAGCGATCTACCAGGTCAGCCTCGCCGAGAGTTCCGCGTAGCGGCCCCAGAAGACACGTCGCGGCAACCCGTAGTTCGCCGCCAGCGTCGTCACGCGTTGTTCGACCGTGTCGGCATTCAAGAGGTTGAAGATGTCCAGCTGCGGCTGAATCCCCAGTTTCGCGACGGTGAACTTGCGGTTGACGCTGAGGGAGAGCAGATTCTGACGCTCCAGATAGCGCTCGCCCGGCGCCGCCAGCTGCAGCGTCAGCGACGACTGGTTGAGCTGCGGCACGACGAGCTGCCCCGCCAGGGCCGCGCACGCCGCGCAGTCGGCCCCCGCCAGCGACGTGATGGCCGCAGTCGGATACCGCGTGGTGCGGCTCACCACCCAGCTGACCGGGTCCTCCGCTCCGGGGAATGACTGGAACGACGCGCTGAGGTTGACGGCGTACGGCAGCGGATAACTGCCCGACAACTTCAGCATCGGGCGCAGGGGAATATGCAGGTTCACGCCGCTTTCCTGGTCGACGCCCCCGGACTGATTGCAGAACCGGAACGTGTTCGGATCGTCGAGGGAATTGCACGCGACGACATTCGTCCGCTCCATCGTCAGACCGCCAAAGACTCTCGCCCCGCCCGGGAATCGACCGTTGAAGTTCACCTCGTAGGCCGTGTAGATCTCGGAGCGCGCCAGGTTCGCATAGGGATGGTCGGCGGGCAAGTCGCCGGCGTTCGTATCGAGAATGTCCACCTGCGACAGGAGGCTGCTGGTGTTCAGGTTGTAGACCGTCATCGGCAGCCCGTTCAGCGGATTGACAATCGTCACGGGCGTATAGTCCGACAGGCTCCTGAGCACGTTCGTGCTCTGGAACAGGTCGTAGTTGCTCCGGCGGATCCACGCCGCGCCCAGCGAAAAGCCCGGCAGCAGCTCGTGATCCACCTCGAGCGTCGACAACAGGCTCCACGGCCGCTGAATGTTCGGGTCCGGACGGCTCAGCGCGCGCTCGCCGAAGTTCGTGGGCAACAAGCTGGTATTGAACTCGCAGCCCGGCGTCAGATACACGCAGCCGAGTTCACCCTGGGCAATGTCGTCGCCATTCAGGTCGGTCCACGGCAGCCGCTGCGTCACCTGAGCGGCCGGGGCGTATTTCGCGGCAAAGCCGCTCAGTTGCCCGTCCGTGTACTTGTTCAGGCTGTACTTGACGGCGGTCTTTCCCGTGCCGAACAGGTCATAGACCAAGCCAAATCGCGGCGAGATGTCGAACCAGTCCGGCAGGTTCTTCTGCTCCGGGAAACTGCGGAAACCGACAAACCGGCCGGCGGGCACATCGGTCGCCGGCACACTGGCGTTCAGCCATTCGAACCGGACGCCACCATTGAGCGTCAGGCGCTGGCGGATCCACGAGTCCTGCAGGAACAGCGAGTTGTCACCGTCGGTCTGGTGCACGTTCCAGATGGGCGTATTCGACACGAGCACGGTGTCCGGCACGCCGCTGCGATATTCCTGATCCAGGTCCGCGTTCTTGTCCAGGCTGTTGGTGACCGGGCCCCAGTCGCTTTCCCACCCCATCTTGAAGTTGTGCGAACCGGTCACATACGAGAACTTGACCTGATAGAGCGTTCGCTTCGAATAGCTGCCGACGACGCCTGTGCTGGCCCCCGTACGGGTCCCGAGGTCTCGATCCACGCGGCTCGCCTGCGCATACCATGCGGGAGTGAACGGCACCTTCTGAATGTCGCCCTGGTACATGTGCGTCCGGCTGATCGGCCGGAGCCCCAACGCGCCCTCGACGAGGACGCGGCCAGTCGGCGTCCAATTCCACTTCGCCTGCCCGATGTACGACTGCGGGTAGACGCGGTGAATCGACGCGGTTTCGATGTCGGTGCCCGCAGTGTGCTCGTGAAAGCGCTCTTTGAACGTCCGATCGTAGTGGGCGGTCAGCTTGTTTTGGGCATTGGCCTGCCAGGTCAGGTGCATCATCGCGCTCTGGATCCGGTTGTCGTCGATGCCAGGGCGGTTGAAGTCCGGGCTGCCGTCCGGCAGTTTGTAGAAGCTGTCCGGCACGATTTCGTTGACGACCCAGTTCCGGTAGGCGGTAAAGACCCAGAGTTTGCGTAGCAGAAGGGGCCCCCCCCCCGAGACGTTGACGTCGTAGTCCTGGGAATACTTGCCCACCGAGGTCAGCCCCAGATCCTGCAGGCGCGGGGACAGATTGTCCGCCTGCCAGCCGGGGCGCGCGGCCATCAGATAGCTCGAGCCATGGAACGCGTTTCCGCCTTCCTGAGGGATCAGGTTGACGCGTACGCCGCCGCGATTCGTCTCGGCCAGGCCGGTGGCGGTGCTGTAGGTCGTCTCGCTGAATGCCCGATCGTTGTAGTAGCCAAAGCAGGTTCCGTCGCAGTCGGCCGACTCGATCGAGACGCCGTCGATCGTCAGGCTGTTCTGCCGCGTATTGGCCCCATACACACTCAGGTAGGTGCCCTGCATCGCCATCCGCGATCCAATCTCGAGGTTGGTGGTCTTGACGCCGGGAACGAGCGATCCCTGGGCGCCCATCGTGTTGCCGATCGGCAACGCGTCGACCGTTTGCTGGTCGAGCACCTGACTGCGCGTCGTCTGCTGAATGTCCACGACCGGCGAGAGCCCGGAGACGGTGATGCTCTCCTCCACGGCGCCGACGCGGAGCTGCGTACTGACGGTCGCCGTGAAGTCCGCCGGCAGGACGATGCCCTCGCGAACGACGGTCGAGAACCCGGCAATCGTGAAGGTCACCGTGTACGTGCCGGGACGCAATTCGTTGATGAGATAGCGACCCTGGCCGTCAGTCACGGCCACCCGGCTGCCTTCAATCAGGACGGGGCTCGCCGCCTCGACCGTCACCCCGGGGAGGACCCCGGCCGTCGAGTCGCTCACCACGCCGCCAATCGCACTCTGCGCCGACGCTGCGGCTGGCAGCATCACGAGAAGCGTGGCGAACGCCCACGCCATTCTGGCTCTAGCGCTTTCCCTCATGGGTTTCCTCCGAACTGAAACACACCTGTTGCCGGGGTGAACGGCCGTCGCATTGGCGCTGGTTCTGCGCATCACTGTTGTTCACGCCGCGCGATTAGTTTTTCTGCGACTCCGAGTGAACCTTCTGCTGTCTCGCTGCATCGCAGGAGAAGCATGCGTCTCTTCTAAGGTCGAGTCAGCGAACTCACAATACCGAGAACTGGGTAGAAGCCCGCTTCTGGACATGCAGCGGTGCTGCGAATCCAACCGGCCGTTGGACGGCGCGTCGCTCTTCTGATTCCCTGATTCAGTACTTATGGTTTGCTGATGACGCCAGGCGGGCAGCCGCAGACTGCTCCTTCGTAATCGATGCGCGATGCCGTGAGGGAGTTCGACGTCCCCCCACTGTTGAGTAGCGTTTCGGTTTAGAGTCCGGCCTAGCGAAAGGGTCGGACGATGAAGAAGCGATTCACGGAAGCACAGATTGTCGGGTTCCTGCGGGAAGCCGATGCGGGCGTCCCGGTCAAGGAGCTCTGTCGAAAGCACGGCTTCTCCGACGGCAGCTACTATCTTTGGCGGAGCAAGTTCGGCGGCATGAGCGTGTCGGACGCAAAGCGGCTGAAGGAGCTCGAGTCGGAGAATGGCCGGCTGAAACGGCTGCTGGCCGACTCGCTGTTGGAAAACGAGGTCACCCGCGAGGTCCTCCGAAAAGAATGGTGACCGCACCAGTCCGGCGCGAGGTGGTGCGGGCGATGGTCACGCGCGGGTTGAGCGAGCGACGGGCGTTGACCGTCGTGCGCATGAGCGCGTCGTCGCTGCGCTACATCCCGGCGCCCGATCAGAAGGCGTCGCTGCGGGCCCGTATCGAGACACTGGCGCACCGCCACCGACGGTACGGCGCCGGCATGATCTATCTGAAGCTGCGCCAGGCCGGGGTCGTCGCCAATCCCAAGCGCGTTGATCGGCTGTACGCCGAGGCGCGGCTGCAGGTGAAACGCCGGCGACGGAAGAAGGTGCCGCACGCGGATCGCCAGCCGCTCGTGCGGCCGTCGCAGCCCAACGAGGTGTGGTCGGCGGACTTCGTGTTCGATCGCACCGCGGAAGGGCGAGTGCTCAAGTGCCTGACGATCGTCGATGATGCCACGACCGAGGCCATCGCCACCGTGCCGGCGCGAGCGCTCGGCGGCGTGGCCGTCACGCGGATTCTCGATCGGCTGGCGATCGACCGCGGCCTGCCGACGGCGTTGCGGACCGACAACGGCCCCGAGTTCTGCAGCCGCGCCATGCTGACGTGGGCGTACGACCGCCGCGTCACGCTGCGACTCATTGAACCCGGCAAGCCCAATCAGAACGCGTATATCGAATCCTTCAACGGACGCTTTCGTGACGAGTGTCTCAATGAGCACTGGTTCACGAGCGTGCCGCATGCCCAGACCATCATCGAAACGTGGCGACGGGAGTACAACGATGAACGACCGAAGAAGGCGCTGGGCGGCCTGACGCCGGCCGCGTACGCTCGGCAGTTGACGATAGGCACGAAGACGGCGAAAGTAACCGCCGGATTCTAATCGGATCCGCTACTCAAAGCGGGGGGACGTCGAGTTGAACGGTCCAATCGTTGGTGGGACGACGGAGAAGGCTGCAGCGTGTCGCCTCCTCCGTGCTTCGGCGGTCTCCGGGTGCTCAGCGCCGCCTTCTGGTCCGCGGCGCCATCTCGGCAGGCGTGCGGCCGTCCGCGTTCTTCAGGGCGCCGTCCGCGCCGTGTTCGGTCAGATACTGCACGATCGATTCGAAGCCCTTCGACGCCGCGCCGTGCAGCGCGGTATTGCCGTTGGCATTGGCGGCATTGACGTCGACGCCGAGATCGACCGCCACCTTGACCGCCTCGAGGGCCACCGCCTCACGCTGGGCGGGGCCGGGAACGTTCCAGCCGCTGTTGACGTCCCCGCCCATGCCCACGGCGGCCATCAGAATCGTCGTGCGGCCTTCGTGCACGCGGCCGTAGGTGCCGTAGCTCCCCGTGGGATAGTCGACGTCGTCGACGAACGACGGATCCGCGCCGTGTTGCGCCAGGAGCCGCATGATCTCCGGCTCGCCGAAACGCGCGGCAAGCCAGATGGGTGTGGCCCCGATGAAGGTATTGTGAAAGAAGAAGTCGCCTGACTCGCGCCGGGTCGGCGTCGCCGCCTGGAGGCGTGCGTTCGGATCGGCTCCGTGCTCGAGGAGCGCCTTCACGGCCGCCTCATTGCCGCGCAGGATGGCGGCGTGCAGCGCCGTGTACCCCGCGCCGGCCGCGTTCGGGTCTGCGCCGGCCTCGAGCAGAAAGGCCACGACGTCGGCATGGTCGCTGTGCGCCGCCAGGACCATGGGGCTGATGCCGTACGCCGCCTGATCGTCGACGTCGGCGCCGGCCGCCACGAGAAGCTTCGCGGATTCGAGATTGCCGACGCGGGCGGCGAACATGAGGGCGGTATTCCCGCCCTGCTCAATCCATTTCTGGTAGTCCGGATGACTTGCCTGGTCGAGGTCGGTCTTCACGAGCTCGGGCCAGACGTTGGTACGGGCCTGCACGTCTGCGCCGTGCGCGAGCAGGAGCTTGACGGCCGCCGGATGCTGTTGGGCGACGGCCCACATCAGCGCCGTCTGCCCCCGCGCCGCGTGCACGTTGGGATTGGCGCCCTTGGCGAGCAACTGCCCGACGACGTCCGCGTTGCCCGTGCGGGCGGCCGTCATCAACGTCGTCTCGCCGAGGGTGAGGGCGGCATTGGGATTGGCCCCGTGACTCAGCAGCGTCCGGACCATGGCGGCGCTCCCGTTGAGTGCCGCGGTCCAAAGCGGCGTGGCGCCGAGATCGTTCGCCGCATTCACGTCCGCGCCCGCCTGGATCAACAGGTCCGCGCTTTCGAGGTCGTCGCGGTACGCGGCCCAGTGCAGCGCGGTCGTGCCGTCTTTCTGGCGTGCATTGACGTTCAGGCCCTGGGCGAGCAGCGACCGCAGGGCATCCAGATCGTCACTCCTCGCGGCGTTGACGAGCCGGAGATCCGCATCAGCGGCCGCCACGCTCAGCGCGGCCATCACCAGGACCGCCAGGTATCGTCGTCGAGCGACTGCCCGCATCACGGCGCTCTCCTTCTGTCAGGCCAGCGAAACCGGATCGATGGGAAGCTTGCCGGTGCTGCGACCGATCTTCTCGAGGGGTACGTCGAACTTGTCCATCAAGGTCACGAGCAGGTTGGCCATCCACGGATTGTCCGTGAACTTGATGTGCCGCCCGCCCTTGAGGCGCCCGGCGCCGCCGCCGAGCAGGAGGACCGGCAGGTTGTGACCCGAATGGTTCGTGCTGTTCGAGATCCCGCCGCCGTACAGAATGGTCATGTGGTCGAGCAGCGTGCCGTCGCCGTCGGGCGTTGCGCGCAGTTTCTCGAGGTACTTCGCGAACAACTCGGTGTGATACCGGTTGATCTTCGACATCTTCTCGACCTTCTCAGGATCGTTGTTGTGATGCGAGAGCGGATGGTGCGCTTCGGGCACGCCGATCTGCGGGTACGGCCGCGCACTCTGTTCCATGCTCAGCATGAAGGTGATCACGCGGGTCAAGTCCGTCCGGAACGCGAGCAGCTGCAGGTCGAGCATCAGGGCCAGGTGATCTTCGAACACCGGGGGCGCGCCCTGCGGCTGGGCCATGATGGGGAGGTCGATATCGCCCTGCGCTTCGGCCGTCTGAATGCGCCGTTCGACGTCACGAACGGATTCCGAGAACTCGTCGACCTTCAACTGATCCTGCTGGCCGATCTGCCGTCGAACGTCGCCCAGGCGTTCCATGACGGCGTCGAGGATGCTCTTGCGCTGCTCCATCCGCGCCTGTCGAGCCGCCCAGGCGGTGCTGCCGCTGTCGCCGAACAGCCGCTCGAATACCGCCCGCGGGTTGTACTCCATCGGCAGCGGCTGCTGGCGGCCGCGCCACGAAATCGTGTGCGTGTAGACGCAGCTCAGATTGGCGGTGCAGGCGCCGGCATTCTGCGTGGCGTCGAGCGACATTTCCAGAGACGGGAGCTGCGTGTGCGCGCCCAGTTCCTTCGCGAGGATCTGATCGACGGAAATGTCGTCGATGATCTCGGTTTCATTTCGGCCCCCCTGCGACACGCCCGTCAGGAACGAGCCCGACGCGCCAGCGTGAGCGATATTCCACGTCGCTTCCAGACCGGACAGCACGAGCATCTGATTGCGAAACGCGCCCAGCGGCTCGAGGATCGGGGACAGCGCAAATTCGGCCCCCTCACCCTCGACTTCCCAGTACGGCATCGCCATCCCATTCGGCACGTAGTACGTCAAGAAGCGATGAACGGGGGCGGCCGCGGCCTTCCCCACCGTCGAGAAGGCGGGAACCATCGAATCCAGGAGCGGTAACGCCAGCGCGGTTCCCATGCCGCGAAGGACGGTCCTCCGAGGCAACGCTCTCCCAGTGATGATGCTCATGACTTGTCGTCTCCTTCACGCACGCAGTTGCGCCGTGTCGCAGGAATCTGCCTGGTCAGTGCTGTGCGGCCCTCGCGGCGGGCGCCGAGGGTGAATGCCCCGTGAACGGAACGCTCTTGACGATGCCCAGAATGATGTCCGACCATCGGTAATCGTTGACCGCCGCGTCCCGGACGATCTGGCGCACGGCCGGTCGATCGTAGTAGTCGAGTCTCCGGCCGATCGCATAGGCCAGGAGCTTTTCGGTCACGGTGCGCGGGAACTGATCAGGCCTGGCCAGCAGCAGCTTTCGCAGACCGGCGAAGCCGTTCACCTCGGCGCCGTTGGCCGTCGTCCCTTCGGCATCGACCGGATGGCCCGTCTCGTCGATCGTTCGCCAGCCGCCAATCGCGTCGAAATTCTCCAAGGCGAAACCGAGCGGATCGATCACCGCATGGCACGATGCGCACTGCGGCAGCTTCCGGTGCTGTTCCAGGCGCTCACGCATCGTCTTGGGCGCTTCACCCGGCTTGTTTTCGATGTCGGTGTTCACGCCAGGCGGAGGCGGGGGGATCGGCAATCCGAAGATGTTGTCCAGCAGCCACTTGCCGCGAAGCACGGGCGACGTCCGCTCGGGATAGGAGGTGATCGCCAGGAGCCCGCCCTGCCCGAGCAGACCGCCACGCTCGTCACGATTGGCGAGGGTCACTCGTCTGAAGCGGCTTCCGTAGACGTCGGGAATCCCGTAGTGGCGCGCGAGCCGTTCGTTGACAAACGTGTAGTCGGCACTGAGCAGTTCAGCCAACGGGCGATCGTCGCGAATGGTGCTGGCGACGAACAACTCGGTCTCCTGCTGAAACGCTTCCAGCAGGCTGTCGTCGAATTTCGGGTAGGCGTCAGGATCGACGACCACGTCGCCGATTCGGCGAAGATTCAGCCATTGAGCGGCGAAGTCGCCCGCCAGGGCGTCGATCGCTCTGGGATCGGCCAGCATTCGCCTGACTTGCTGCTCGAGGATCGCCGGATCGCTGAGCGTCCCCTGCTCGGCCAGGTCGAGCAAGGTGTCGTCCGGAATGCTGCTCCACAGGAAGAACGACAGGCGGGAGGCCAACTCCAGATCGCTCGGCTGATCCGAGGCCCGTGCCACCTGGGGAGACGCCGGATGCACGCGCAAGAGAAATGCGGGATCGGTCAGGACGAACTCCAGCGCAAACTGGACGCCCGCGTCAAAGCTTCCGCCCTCGCGGCGGCCTTGTTCGAAGAAGCCCATGATCAGGGACATGTCGTCTTTGGTGACGGGCCGCCGATAGGCCAGGCGGGCGAATCTGGACAGGATCCTGGTGGCACACGTGGTGTCGGACGGGCCTGTCGGCTCGCAGATGAAAATCGTGCGACGGCTGGGCGTGTCGCGTGCCGGACCCGACGCCTGGTACGGCCCGCCGACTTGCACGTTCTGAATCGCCTGGTAGCCCATGTACAGCTCGTCGTTGGCGAGCAGCCTGCCGCGCTGCACGGGCTGTGGAAGGCCTTCCGGCTCCCACTGTTCGCGAAGGAACGACACGCCCACCACGTGGGGACCGGCGGTCACGGGAACGCGAACCTCCAGCTCGCGATCGGCGGACATCATGTAGCCCTCCCAGTCGATCGAACCGGGTTCGCCGGGCCCGGTGAAGCTCTCTGGTGAGGGCCGGCCAGGGGCTTCTCCGCCCACCGTGAACCGGCGAAGCCGTTCCCCGTCGAGGCGAATGTCGAACTGCTGCGGCCATCCCATGCCCAGGATGTAGTCCTGCCAGTTCGTCCGAAGTCGAACCTTGAACTGATACTCGCCGTCGACGGGAAAGTCGTAATGCACGGCAATTCCGCCTCTGGAACCGAACGGCAGATCTTCGCTCTGTTGATCGTCCTGCACGACGAGCAATGGAACCTCGAACGTCGAGACCGAGGGATTGACCGGAGGCAGGCCCACGGCGAGACGGGTCAGGCTGCGTGCGGCCGACAAGTAGGCGTCGAGGTGGGCCGTGGAGATCGACAGGACGCCGCCGAAGTTGTCGAAGCTGCCGTCCGCCGTCTCGTCAGGGGGCAGTTCGGCTGTCACGTCCACGTCGATCCCCAGCAAGTCTCTGACGGCGTTGTTGTACTCGGTTCGATTGAGCCGATGCACCGGACTGATCGGGCCGGGATTGGGATGGGCGGACCACGCCTGGTCGAGCCGCTGCTCGAGGACACCGGCAACGGCGTCATAGGTGGCGCTGTCAGGCCTGGGAGCGCGCGGCGGCGGCATCGAGGCCTGCCGAAGTTTCGACACGACCTTTTCCCACGTGGCAGGATCGGCGCCGGGATTGGAGGGGTCCAGGGCGTCGAGCGCCAGGCCGCCGGTCCGAAGTTGCCCGTTGTGACACGTGATGCAGTACCGCTGCAGGACGGCGCCCACATCGGGCGTCTCCGCCCGGTCGCTGCGAATCGGGGCGACCGGGGCCTGTGTCGACGCCTCCAGCGTCGCCTGGCGGCTCGAAGGTCCCGCGATCAACAAAGTCGCGACACACCATCCCGCGACGACGGCTGTGAAAGCCCCTGCGCGTTTGATCTTCGTCCAGGCTCTGCGCGGACGTCGATTCTGGCGGTTCAAACGGCGCATCCTGTGTCTCCCTGTGTACGGACGGGAACCGTCACGATCACCGGTCATCGTAAAGGGCGAACGAGGCTGGCTGCTATACCCATCAACAGGTAGGACTTGTCGGCTGGCGGGGCAGGCGTGGCCTGGGCGCCTGTTGCAGCCGCGGCCATGGCCTGCCCGCACAGTGACATTTTCTGGCAGTTCTCCCTACTACCGGTCGTTCACCACGTCACCTTCGCCGACAGCTCGGCGTACCGCCCCCAGAAGACCCGCCGGGGCAGGCCGTAGTTCGCGCCGAGCGTCGTCACCCGCTGCTCAACGGTATCGCTGTTCAAGAGGTTGAAGATGTCGA
Source organism: uncultured Acidobacteriota bacterium (assembly GCA_963837345.1). GTDB lineage: Bacteria > Acidobacteriota > Vicinamibacteria > Vicinamibacterales > CAVVIG01 > CAWIMX01. The sequence goes on along the minus strand of CAWIMX010000001.1, from coordinate 3,161,693 downwards.
GCTGCGGCTCGATGCCGAGGCGGCCGACCGTGAGCTTTCGGTTCACGCTGATGGACACGAGATTCTGACGTTCCAGATATCGCTCGCCGGGCGCCGCCAGCTGGAGCGTCACCGACGACTGCTTCAGCTGCGGGAGCACCGTCTGGCCGGCGAGCGCTTCGCACCCGACGCAGTCAGGCGCCCCGGCCAGGGCCATCACGTCTGCCGTCGGATACTTGGTGCTTGGGCTGACGACCCAGTTCACCGGGTCGGCATCCCCCGGAAACGACTGCAGCGATCCGCTGACATTGACGCCGTACGGCAAGGGGTAGGTCCCTGACAGTTTGAGCATCGGACGGAAGGGAATATGGAGATCCACGCCGCTCTCGGCATCCGGGCCGCCCGACTGGTTGCAGAACCGGAACGTGTTCGGGTCGTCCAGAGAGTTGCAGGCGACGCTGTTCGTGCGTTCCATCGTCAAGCCGCCGAAGAGTCTTGCCCCGCCAGGAAACCGACTGTTGAAGTTGACCTCGTAGGCCGTGTAGATCTCGGAGCGACCGAGGTCTTTGTAGGGATGGCCGGCCGGCAGGTTCGAGGCGGCGTTCGTGTCGAGGATGTCCACCTGAGCCAGCAGGTCCTTGGAATTCAGGTTGTAGACCGTGATGGGAAGTCCGTTCAGCGGATTCACGATCGAGACGGGCGTGTAGTCGGCGAGGCTTCTGAGCAGATTCGTGCTCTGGAAGAGATCGTAGTTGCTCCGTCGAATCCAAGCGGCGCTGAGCGAGAAGCCCGGCAGGAGCTCGTGATCGACTTCGAGCGTCGATAGCAGACTCCAGGGCCTCTGGATGTCTGGATCCGGTCGGCTGAGCGCTCGCTCGCCGAAATTCGTGGGAAGGCGACTCAAGTCGATTTCGCATCCCGCCGACAGGTAAGCACACCCGAGCTCACCCTGGGCCACGTCGTCGCCGTTGAGATCCGTCCATGGCACGCGCTGTGTTACCAGCGCTGTCGGGGCGTAGGCCGCTGCAAACCCGCTCATGAGGTGCGAGGTGTACTTGTTCAAGCTGAATTTCAACGCCGTTCGGCCCGTTCCGAACACGTCGTAGACGAGGCCCAAGCGGGGTGACATGTCGAACCAATCGGGCAGATTCGCTTGTTCGGGGAAGCTTCTGAACCCGACAAACCGGCCGGCTGGCACTTCCGTAGCTGGCACACTGGCATTCAGCCACTCGAAGCGCAATCCGCCATTGATGTTCAGGCGCTTCCGCGTCCACGAGTCCTGCACGAACAGCGAGTTGTCGCCATCAGTCTGATGGACATTCCAGACCGGCGTGTTCGCCACGAGCACCGTGTCGGGAACGCCGTTTCTGTACTCCTGGTCCAGGTCCGCATTCTTGACGAGGCTGTTGGTGACCGGGCCCCAGTCACTTTCCCACCCCATCTTGAACGCATGCGATCCCGTCACATACGAGAACTTCAGCTGATACAGCGTGCGGCGTGAGTAGCTGCCGACGATTCCGGCGCTCGCCGCCGTCCGCGTCCCAAGAACCCGATCGACGCGGCTGGCTTGCGCATACCACTCCGGGGTGAACGGCGTCTTCTCGATCCCGTCCTGATACTTGTGGGTCCGGCTGATCGGGCGCGTGCCGTAGGCGGCTTCGACCAGAAGGCGGCTGGTCGGCGTCCAGTTCCACTTGAGTTGGCCGATGGCCGATTGCGGGTACACGCGATGAACCGACGCCGTTTCGATGTCAATGCCGGCGCTGTGATCGTGGAAGCGCTCTTTGAACGTGCGATCGAAATGGATGCTGATTTTGTTCTGAGGGTTCGCTTGCCACGTCACGTGCGCCATCGCGCTTTGAATGCGGTTGTCGTCGATCCCGGGCCGGTTGTAGTCCGGGGTGCCGTCAGGAAGCGTGTAGAAACTGTCGGGAACGATTTCATTGACCACCCAGTTCCGATACGCGCTGAAGACCCAGAGGCGGCTCGGGACGACCGCTCCCCCTCCGGAGAAGTTCACGTCATAGTCCTGTGAGTACTCGCCCACCGACGTCAGACCCAGACTCTGAAGCCTCGGCGTGAGGTTGTTCGCCTGCCAGCTCGGCCGGCCGGTCATGAAATAGGTCGTTCCATGAAAGGCGTTGCTGCCCTCCTGTGGAATCAGATTGACCCGGACGCCGCCGGCCGGATTTTCCGCCAGTCCCGTGGCCGTGCTGTAGGTCGTCTCGCTGAACGCTCGATCGTTGTAGTAGCCGAAGCACGTGCCGTCGCAGTCGGCCGACTCGATCGAAATGCCGTCGATCGTGAGGCTGTTTTCCTTCGTGCCGGCGCCGTAGACGCTCATGTAGGTTCCCTGCATCGACATTCGGGACCCGATCTCGAGTCGGGTCGTCTTGACGCCGGGGACGAGCGACCCTTGCGCGCCCATCGTGTTGCCGATCGGCAGCGCGTCGACCGTTTGCTGGTCCAGGACCTGGCTGCGGGTCGTCTGCTGAATGTCCACCACGGGCGAGGTCCCCGAGACGGTGATGTTCTCCTCCACCGCGCCGACCCTCAGCTGCACACTGACCGTCGCCGTGAAGTCTGCCGGCACCACCAGTCCATCGCGGACGACGGTGGCAAACCCGGGGATCGTGAACGTGACGGTGTAGGTGCCTGGACGCAGCTGGCTGATGAGATAACGCCCCTGACCGTCAGTCACGGCCAGGCGGCTTCCTTCGATCAAGGCCGGGCTCGCCGCCTCGACGGTGACGCCCGGTAGCACGCCCGACGTCGAGTCGGTGACCACACCGCCGATCGCGCTCTGCGCGAGCGCCGCTGCCGGCAGGATGACGAGACTCACGACCAACGCGCAGAATGTTGCGGCTTTCGCGCTTTCCCTCATCGATTCCTCCTGCTGAACTCACGTGTTCCCACCGCGACGCGCGACGCCCGACCGCGCGCGGGGCACATCGCCCCGCGGTTATGCCGTTTGCAATTACTTACGCACGCAGCAGGACGAGCTAAAATGTCGATAAAATTGTCTTGATAGTCGCTGACCTTAGCGACCACTCTCGGGCCGGACAATACCCAAGTTCAGGTAGAGGTGTGTGGCGGCGGAGCGTACCGGTCTACTGGCCGAGCGCGTGTTCGCTCGCTGCCGCCTGGCGGCAGGCGGCATCCCACTTCGCTCTCATGGCGGCGCGGTCCAGCCGCACGCCCCGGAGATAGACGTCGGCAATGCGGCGCGTATTCCTGATGTCGTCGAGAGGATTCGCATCGAGCACGATGAAGTCGGCGCTCTTCCCGGCGGCGATTGAGCCCAGGTCGGTCCGTCCCAGCGCTTCAGCACCGCGGCTCGTCGCCGCGACAATCGCCTCCTGCGGCGTCATCCCGACCCAGTTCACCCATGCCTCGAGCTCCATGTGGCTTCCCCATCCGATAATGCGGTTTTCTCCTACGTCATGGCTGCCGAGGACCATCCGCACACCAGCTTTGTAGAGCCTCGCGACATTCTCCACGCCGAGGCCGCCCGTCGGTGGCGGCACTCGCCGGCTCGTCTCGAATGACCGCCCCCAGCCGTCGAGATAATCCGGGCACTTGATCGCCTGGAGGAGCGGATCAGCAAACCACGCCGGTCTGGCCCCGGGCGTCCGCGGCGCGCTGCCGCCGCTGAGACTCGAAGTGATGACGGGAATATACAGCGTGTCCGGGCGCTCCTTCAGCAGGGCGAGCAGTTCATCGTCGACCGGCAGGTCCCCCACCGGATGCGTCCATCCGTCGATGCCCGCTCGCAGCATGTCCTTGAGGTCTTCGCGGGTCTTGACGTGGGCGAGCGTGCGAAGACCATGTTGGTGTGCCTCGTCGATAGCCGCTCGATAGATGGCCGGCGTCAACATGCTCGGCGCGCCGACCTGCGGAACGCCGTGGTCATCGACCAGATCCTGCCGTTCCGGACGATGCGCCGGCACCTCGTACCCGCCTCGATCCTCGACCCAGATCTTGACGAACGAGACGTCGTGCGCGGCGAGCTCCTGCACCGCCAATCTCGCCTGATAGGTGCTCACGATCGGATACGGGGTGTCGTTTCTGGTGGTCCCCTCGGGCCCCGTCCCGGGCCAGGCCAATCCTCTACCGACCGTCAGAAACCGGGCACCCGGGAACGCGGGATCTTCGGAATCGTCCCGCATCTGCCACACGAAGTCGTACGGCGGGTCGGAGCCCAGGCTCTGAGTCAGGGCATGACCGGTATACGCAAACCGCTCGAGATGATCGATCAGATTGTCGCGCGTGTAATTCGCCTTGGTCTCCGTTCCGAGGCTGGCATTCTCATATCCGGGGTGGCTGTGCAGATCGATGAGCGCCGGCATCACGGTCTTCCCGGTGAGATCGACGCGAGGCGTTCCCGGCGGAACTTGAAGCGCCTCGGCCCGGCCGACTGCCACGAACCGGTTACCTTGAACGAGGAAGGCGGCGTTGTCCACGGGCGCGCTGCCATCGCCGACGATGAGTCTCGCTCCTTCGAAGAGCACGCCGCTCCGGGCCTCGATGGATTGGGGTGGGCCACTCGCGCCGGTGCACGCGCCGACCACACCCGCGCATCCGAGCAGCGCGACGTTGAAGCCCCACCGTCTCCACAAAGGCATACCCATCCAACCTTTCTTCCGAAGCGAAGGCATTCGCGTCGCCGCAAACGTCCGGTGACGGCATGCGGACACGACGCTATAGGGAAGCCGGAAACGCGAGCGTGCGACATACCCAAATACAGGTATGGCGCGTCCGGCTTCAGGTGATGGATGGCTTTCGAGCGTACCGCGTATTACCCTACGCGCGGTGAGACCCATGAAGCAGGGGCCGGTGACACTCGTCCTCGCCTCGGCGGTCATGCTCGCATGGAGCCAGGCGTTCTCGGAGCCGATCCCGCCTCTCAACATCCTGTCCGAGTACACCCTCACATCGTGGGGACAGAAGGACGGCCTTCCGGCCAGCCCGATCCGGGCGATTGCCCAGGATCGCACGGGGTATCTGTGGCTCGGAACCGACGCCGGACTGCTCGCGTTCGACGGAGTCCATTTCGCGACCTGGCGGAACTCTGACGGAGACCCGTTGCCACGTGCGTCCGTGCGAGCCGTGATCGTCTCGAGCGACGGCAGCATCTGGGTGGGCTTCGATGAGCCCGGCGGGGTGAGTCAGATTCGAGGGGGAACGGTTCGCAACTTCGGCGCCGCCCAGGGTCTTCCGTCGAAGGCAGTGACGGCATTTCTCGAAAGCCCGGACGGCACCATCTGGGCCGGCACCGACGGCGGACTCTACACGTTCTCCGACGGCATCTGGACTCCCTCGGGCGACGGATTGCCGTCTGCGCTGATGTACGACCTCCACGTGGACCAGTCCGGGCGGTTCCTTGCCGCCACCGCTGTGGGCCTGTTCGGACGCGACGAGGGTGAGTCGAGCTTTCACCCGATGGAAGCCGCCGGACGCCGCGTGCGCGGCATTGCCGAGAGCCAGACGGGCACGGTGTGGGTCGCCGACTCGGCCACCGGGTTCAGGGAACTCCGATCGGACGACGCATGGCGGTCGCCGGCCGAAATCGCGGACGGTTCGCGGCTTCTGTACGACTCGAACGGCGACCTCTGGGTCGGCACGTACGGCCAGGGCATCTGGCGTGTCGTGCTCGGACCTCGCCCGGGCGCTTCCATCGTACAGAAGACCACGACGCTGACCGGACTTTCCGCGGACGGCGTCACTGCGCTCCTCGAGGATCGCGACGGCAACGTCTGGGTGGCCACGAACGACGGACTCAACCGGTTTACGCCGCATCGCGTGACGCCCGTTCTCAATCTCGGGGTCATCTACGGCGTGGAGGCGACACCGGACGGCGGCGTCTGGGTCGGGAGCGTCGACGCATTGCTCGAGTTCACCAGCGGCAGCGTCGTCCCGGCCCGGACATCCCTGCCGCTCGACGGCGCGCCGCCGTCTGCGATGCACGCGGGGGATGATGGGACCCTCTGGGTCGCGACAGGCCGGAATCTGCTGCGGTTTCGCGACGGACGGTGGTCCACGATTCCCCTGCCCGCACCAGGGCCACGGCCACTGGCGTCCGTGACCGCGATCGCATCCGCCCCAGACGGCGGCCTGTGGCTGTACGACGACGCCGAGGGGCTCTTCCGGTGGACCAACGGTCGCCTCGACGCCGCACGTCTCCCTTCCGATCTGCAACGCGTCGCGATCGTGTGCTCCCTGAGCGACAGGAACGGCGTGCTGTGGCTGTCGTTTGCGGACGGGCACGTGGCGTCGCTCGACGAGTCCGGGACGACACTCTACCCGCAGCGCGATCCGTCGCCGGGCGATGTCTTTCGCGCGATGTACGCCGATGATTCAGGCGTGTTGTGGCTCGGTGGCAGCAAGGGGTTGAGCCGGATTGTCGACGGGCGGCTTCAGGCGCTCGGGGATGCCAGCGGGATCGCGCCGGGCGCCGTCATCTCCATCATGCAAGATGACCAACAGGCCTTCTGGTTCGGCCTGGAGGGCTCCGGGGTTCTCCAGGTCGACAAGCACGAACTCGATGAGGCGTTCGCCCATTCAACGTATCAGGTTCACTCCGCGTTCTTCGACAAGGTCGACGGCTTCGCGGGATCCCCGCGGTGGTTCGGGAACAGCACGGCCGCCAAGAGCAGCGACGGCCGGCTCTGGTTTCTGAGCGGCCGCGGAGTCTCCATCATCGATCCGAGCACGCTCCGTCCGCCTCCCAACGTGCCGTCGCAGATCCGCATCGACGAGGTTCTGGCGTCGGGCCAGGAGGTCGCGGGCACCTCCGGTGCGCTGTCGCTTCCCCAAAGAGAGCGCCTGGAGTTTCGGTATTCGCTCGCCACACTGACCTATCCGCTCCGGACGCAGTTCCGATACCGGCTCGATGGGTTCGACGTGGACTGGATCGACGCGGGTCTGGAGCGTCAGGCGGTGTACGCCAATCTGCCACCCAGGCAGTATCGCTTTCGCGTCGTGGCTCGCACCAGCGACGGCGTGTGGCCGGAAGAGGGGGCGACCCTGGCGTTCTCCGTCCCGCCACGCTTCTATCAGACCATTTGGTTCCGGTCGTCCGGCGTCGTGGCGCTCTTCGCCCTCGTGGCGGCGATCTGGCGCCTCCACCTCCGAGGCGTACGGAAGCAGTTCCTCGTTCTGCTCGCCGAGCGAACACGGCTGAGCCGGGAGATTCACGACACCGTCCTCCAGGGTCTGTGCGGCATCGGGCTCCAGTGCGACGTGATCGCCCACGATCCGGCCGTGACCGCACCGGCCATTCGCGATCGCCTGCTTCGTCTTCGCGATCAGGCCGAAGAATATGCCCGCGAAGCGCGGCAGTCCGTTCTGGATCTCCGCTCCCCGAAGCTGGACCGATGCGACCTCGCCGAAGTCCTTCGGCAATCCGGCACACGCGCCATCGCCGGAACGGACGTTCGCCTCGACGTCTCGGTGACCGGCGTCCCGTTCGAGGGTTCCTCGACCGCGAATGAGCAACTGCTGAGAATCACGCAGGAAGCGATCGCCAATTCAGTTCGCCACGGGCAGGCGACCGAAGTGCGGATCGACCTGGTGTACGGTGACGCGTCGCTGCTCCTCAAGGTGTCCGACAACGGCGAAGGATTCGAGCCTGACGCGGTGCGGACCAATGACGGCCATTACGGGCTGACGAACATGAAGGAGCGCGCCGAGGGGGTCAAAGGGACCTTGACAATCCGGAGCCATCCTGGCGGCGGCACCGATCTCGAAGTGATCGTGCCGCGGCATCCGTCGATGTGAGCGCACGATCCTGAGACACCGGATTGGCGGTCGGACCGCGGCAATTCACGAGGCGCTGCACCGCGGCATCATTCGCCTGTCCTGACGGCGGGCCTAGCGCGGATGCGCTTTGAGGTAGTCGAGGGCAAACCGCCTCGACTCGTCGCGCATCCCGATGATTTCAGCCTCCGCCGAGGCCTTCTCGACGGTCCACCCATCGAGCACGACCCGCTTGATGAGCCACATCGCCCCCACGCGGTGCGCAGTCCGACTGTGCATGTACACCGGATGGTTGGCGGGATCGGCAATGGCCTTTAGAAACGCCCCGACGACGTCAGCACCGTCGGTCGAGGTGTAGGTGTACGGCAGGTAGATGTACTTGAGGCCGGCTGCCTGCACCGCCTTGCTCTCTGCGTCGACGTTGGCATCGCGCTCCTGGGGCAGCCGGAAATTGATGACCGCGACGAAGCCACGGCGCTTCAGTTCGGGAATCGCGTCGAGGGAGAGCGCCCCGCCCCCGGCGTCACCCGCGTCGATGCGCGTGTAGTCGTCCATTCCCGGCAAGGACTCCTTGGCCAGACTCTGTGCGAGCACCAGAGCCGGAAGACTGCAGAGCGCCACGGCCAGGCCGTACCGCGCGACGGTGGCGAAGACTCTCGATGTCATGGGTTGTCCTTGCGAAAAGGGCCGCCGGCCAGATAGTCGACCAGCGCGGCTTTGTCTGCGGGATCGGCGACCGCGGCGCCCCACCGGACCATCTTGTCGACCTCGCGGGCCCAACCCGCGGTCGTCAACCGCTGTTGCGCCACGAGATCGGTCTGGTGACAGACCGTGCATTGACGGTTGAACACGACCTCGCCCCGGCGCGCCGCGGCTTCAGCATCCGGGGCACGACTGCCCTCGGCGGACGCCAACGCGTCGATCAGGGCCTGACGCTCAGCGTCGCCGTCGACCTTGGCTCCCCAGCGGACCATCTTGTCGACTTCGCGCTGCCATCCATCACGCGTCAGACGCTGCTGCTGAATGAGATCCGTCTGGTGACAGACCAGACACCTCGAGCGAACGAGAGCGCCTCCAGGTGTGTCGGGCCAGGCCTGCGCATCAGGCGGCGCGCTCTGGCCCGACATGCCAGCGGTGAGCATTCCGAGGCTCGCCACGGCCACGAGCCATGCACTGCCCACCCACGCCTTCCGCCGGCTACGCCACATCGACCCGGACCCGGTCGATCGCATTGTTCAGATAACCGCCGGGATTCCACGGCGCCTGGACCGGTTGCACGCGGCCACGGTCATCGGTCGCCCGCGCGAACAGCAGATACGATCCGGGTGTCGTGGCCCGCCACGTGTACTGAAACTGGCGCCAGGCGTAGGGGGCCTTATCGCGGCCGAGCGTCGCCTGCGCCCATGTGCTGCCATAGTCGGTCGAGACTTCGACACGGACGATGTTCGCTTCCCCAGCCCAGGCAAAGCCGCTAATCGGAATGGGCCCGGGCCGAACCGTGGCTCCCTCGGCGGGCGAGGTGATCAGCGATTTGACCGCCAAACCGGTCAACGGAACCATGTCGGCGGGAGCGACGGCCGTTCCCGGGGCGATCAGCTTGTTGGGATACCGATAGGCCGTTTGCACGAAGAATCCGTCGTGCTCACGCGCGCTCACCTGAATGTGCGTGAGCCACTTGACGGCATAGGCGGCTTCCCACCCGGGGGCGATCGCTCGCAAGGGAAAGCCATTGGCGGCCGGGAGCGGCTCGCCGTTCATCTCGTAGGCGAGGAGCGTGTCCTGGTGGCGAGCCTTCTCCATCGGCAGCTGCCGGATCACGTCTGGCACCTGACCCATCGGGCGATCCGCGCCGTCGAGCCAGACGTATCGCGCGGACGCTCGCACGCCCGCGCGCGCGAGCACGTCCGCCAGGCGCACCCCTGTCCACCGGGCATTGCCGACCGCGCCCCGCTGCCATTGAGCGCCCGGAACGGGTGGCTCGAACAAGGCGCGGCCGTTGCCGGCGCATTCGAGCGTCACGGGCATCGACACGCCCGGCAGCTGGCGCAGGTCCTCCATTCGCAGAGTCAGTGGATGGTCGACCTCACCGTCCACCGTCAACGTCCAGTCGCTCAGTGCGACGGTGGGCGGGTACAGATGACATCGCACGTAGAACAGTTCGTTCGGCGTAATCCACGAATTCAGCAGCGCGACGGGCGTCTCCTCGTCCGGCGGCCGTACCGATCGGACGAGCCGGCGGCCGGCCGGACTGCTTCCTTGCGCCAGCAGCGCGGCGACGGCCTTCGACGACAACGCCTGGCCCGCGACGGCCGCCGCGCCGAGCCGGCCCGCCGTCCTGAGAAACCACCGTCTGTCGGACATCTTCTCCTTCGAACCACGATTCAGCATTTCACGCACCTGGGGACCTGGGTTGATGCCGAACTTGGGCGCCGCGTCCGGGCGCGAACCAACGGCACAGAGGTTTTACAGGGATGGCGGGACCACAGACAATACCTGATAGCAGGTACCGATCACGGCTTTCGGCTCGCGTAGGCGAAAACGAGCAGCCCCATCATCGCGAGGATGACTTTCCACACGGCCACGCTCCCAAGCAGCAGGCCGATCGTCACCCATGCCAGCCCGCAGGCTGCGCCCAGTCCGACCGCGAGGTTGCCCAGGACTTTCCGCATCGTTCCGGCTTTCCGAGGGACGCGGGACGACGGCGTGCGGACACGCCACCCGCTCAGGACAAGTGGATGATGCCGCGGTGCAATGCGACGCGGATCGCGGCGGTGCGGTCCTGCACGTGCAGCTTGGCGAGAATGTTCTTCACGTGCACTTGGGCTGTTTCCTCGCTGATGCCGAGCGCGGCCGCGACCTCCTTGTTGCGCATGCCGCGGGACACGAGCTCGATCACCTGAATCTCGCGCGGCGTCAAGGTCGGACGCGCCGCGCGTTCCGCGAGCCGGGCCTTCAGGTCGGGGCTGATCGCGGACTCCTCGCCGGCCTGCACTTCGCGAATCACGCGAATCAAGTCGCTCGACATCGTGTCCTTGAGCAGGTAGGTGGCGGCGCCGGCCTGCAAGGCCCGGTAGATGTCTTCGTCGCCCTGGGACATCGTCAAGACGATGATGCGCGCGTCGGGAGTGCCCCCTCGAATCTCCCGGATGGCGTCCACTCCCGTCATGGAGCCCAGCTGCAGATCCATCAAGGTGACGTCGGGCCGGCACTGGCGGTGCAACTGCACCGCGTCCTCGCCAGTGGCCGCGGCGGCGACCACCTTCATGTCGGGCTCACGGTCGATAATCAAGGTGATGCCTTCTCGGACGAGCTGATGATCTTCGACGCACAAGACGCGGATCCGATCGCGCACGGTGGGTTCCCCTTTACCAAATCAGACGTCAGGACGATGGGTGTCGAGGGACCGTGGCTTCGATCTGCGTGCCATGCCCGACGCCGCTGCTGATCGTGAGGGCGCCGCCCGCCGCTTCGGCGCGTTCCTTCATGCTCAGCAGGCCGTAGTGGCCCTGCGACGCTCGTACATCGGCGGGATCGAACCCGTGTCCGTTGTCGGACACCGTGAGGACGACGGCCGTGTCCTCGTACCTCAGGTCCACGTCCACGGTGCTGGCTTCGCCATGATGGATGGCGTTGATGAGCGCTTCCTGGCCGATGCGAAACAGCTGCTCGTCGGCAAGCGCTGAATTCTGAAACGGCACTCCGCTCACGGCCAGGTTGAGCCGCACCTCACTTCCGGCGATCGCGCGCTCACCGGCCTGTCGGAGCGCCTCCGCCAATTGACGGCTCTGCAGCCTTGGCGAGCGCAGGTCGAGAATCGACCGTCGCGCCTCGCGGGCGTACTCCTCGGCCTCGTGGCGCACGCGCAGCAGCCGTGTCCGGATGGCCGCGGCGCTCAGCGTGTGATCATTGGCGATGACGTCACACTGCAACCCGATCCCGCACAATCCCTGAAGCAGCGTGTCGTGAATTTCTCGACTCAGCCGGGCGCGCTCTCCCAGCAAGATCAGGAACTGCTTTCGCAGGCCACGCAGACGCAGGCGCCAGGCCAGCCCGATGGATGCCGCGACGCCCAGCACGCACACGCCCCAGAACCAGGCGGTCTGGTAGAACCGCGGAGGGACCAGGAAGTCCCAGACTGCACCGCCTTCCGGCCATGTGCCATCGGTGTTGCTCGCGACGACGCGAAACCGATAGCGACGCGGCGGCAGGTTCGTGTATACGGCCTGGCGCTGCGTGCCCGCATCCACCCAATCCGGGCCGAGTCCCTCGAGGCGATAACGGAAGTGCGTGCGCAACGGATACGTGAGGCTGGGAACGGAATATTCGATTTCGAGCCGGGCCGTCTGCGAGAGCGAAAGCGATCCCGAACCGGGTGGCATCGGGCGGCCATCGGCGAGCACTCTGTCGATACGAACGTCACCGACGCGACCCGGCCATTCCCTGAGCGTGCGCGGATCGATGATGGTGACGCCCCGCGCGCTCAAGAACCACAGCCGCCCGTCTCTCCCCTTCGCGACGCTGCTGCTGCCAAACCAACGCGGCGCTCCCGCAAATCCATCGAACTTGTCAAAGAACACCGATCGCATCTGATACGAGCCATCCGCGAAGGCCTGCCGCAGTTCGTCTCGGTCAATCCGAACAATGCCGGCGCCTTCCAGTCCGACCCACAGACCGTCATCGTCGGCCTCGACGATCGAGATCACCGCGCCGATCGGCGCGCCGTTCGTCGGGCTCAACGTCTGGAACCGCCCGCCGACCAATCGACTGAGGCCGTTGTTCCCGCCCAGCCACAGCACACCGGCGCGATCCTCGTAAATCACCCGGTACACGTCGTCGCCGAGACCGTCCGATCGCGAGTACACGCGGACCTGGCCTCGAGGATCCAGCTTGGCCAGGCGGCCATCCGCAAACGACAGCCAGACCAGGCCGGCTCGATCGCGAAAGACACACATGATCTGGATCTGGCGCAGGTCGCTCAGCAGGTCGGCCGGTTCCAGGAGGCCGTCGCTCCAGTGCCAGAGGCCACGCGCGCGGTCGTACAGCCATACGCCCCCGATGCCGTCAGACATGATCGATGACAACTGCAGCGGCTGGAGCCCGGGCAGCGGCACGACCGACCACCGGCCGTTGTCGAACCGCAGCAGATCCCTGCTGGTGGCCACCCAGAGCACCCCGCGCTCGTCGACATGCATCGCCGACGGTGGCGCGCCGCCGAAGTCCCGGGGTTGTCGACGCGGCTGGACCGTGCCCTCCTGGAACTCGAGAAGACCATCGACGCTCCCGATCCAGACCGCCCCATCCGGTGTCGCCTCGACGCCGCGAATCACGCCGAGATTCAATACCGGGGTGACGTGGTGCGGCGTGAGCCGGTTCAGCCCGTCGTACGTAGCGACCCAGATATTGCCATCGCGGTCTTCGAGGAGTCCGCTGACGCCGTCGTCGGACAGGCCCGTCAAGGTTGTCGTCTTCTCGAGGACGGGAGCCGTCGACGGCGGCCATTGCACGCGCCAGAGGCCCTGTCCGAAGGTGCCCACCCAGAGATTGCCGTTCGAGTCGTACAGCAAACGGGAACCGTTGCCTTTTTCGCCGATGGGCACGGGTGCCCCATGCAGTTTGCGAACCGCCGTCACCGAGTCGGCGACCCACACGTCGCCGGTCGGCCCTTCTGCGATGCCGCGAACCGGATTGGGGGAGGTCCCCAGAGGGTGGAAGGTGCTCTCGCCCGCTGCTCGGACGAAGAGGCCCACGGCCGTCCCAACCAGGAAGCGCCCCTCTCCATCGACGCGAATCTCGTACATGACAGCGGATGGGAGGCCGCTGCCCGATGCGTTCCAGGTCCCGTTGGAGAATTGATACAGCTCATCCCGGGTTCCGGCCCACATGTGGCCCTGCGGATCTTCGAAGAGCGCCGTGACGGCGCCGGGACCGAGGCCATCTGTGGCCCCGAAGTTTCTGACCTGGCCGTCACGTATCCGACTGATGCCGCCGGGCTCGTCGAAGCCGAACCAGATGCTGCCGTCTTTCGAGATGCTCACCGCCCTGACGGCATGGTCCGGCAGCGCGGCCCCTCCCGCTGGACTCTGCCAGTGGACAAACCGCACGCCGTCGAAGACGAACGCTCCGGCGTCGGTCCCGAGCCACAGGTATCCTGCAGGATCCTGGGCGATGGCCCAGATCACTCCAGGCGGAAGACCGTCCTTCTGCCCCCAGGACGTCACGCTGTAGCCGGAGAGCACGTTCCCGAAGTCTGCCGGTCCTGGAAACACACGCCCGGCCGGGACCAGGAGCAGCGCCACGAAGAACGCCGTGAGGAAAATTCGTTTCATCCGCCACCGGCAGGCTCGGAGCCCCGATCGTGATTTCAGCGAAGAGTATGCAATTTGCCAGGAAGAACTGTCCACTCCTGCGGCATACCTGATTCCGGGTAGCCGTCAAGCCCGCGCCCAGGCGCGAGTCGGCTCATCGTCATTTCGCGGCGCGTCCGCCGGGTGCGCTTCTCGATTCTGCCAGGCCCTGTTGAGCGGCCGTCGATCCCGGATCGAGCACCAGCGCTTCGCTGAAGCGACTGACCGCCGCAGACGGGTTGCCCGCCGCCAGATCGAGCAGGCCGAGATTCACATATGTGGCGCTGTCCCGGGCGTCGAGGACCAGGGCCGCCTCAAATGCCTTCCTGGCGGCCACGACGTCGCCACGCGTCGCTTGAATCGCGCCCTCCAAATTGCGCGCGGCCGCTCGCATGGGATCGAGCGCCACCGCGCGCGTCACCTGTGCCAGCGCGAGGGGAAGTTGCCCGCGCATGAACGTCGCGGCTCCGGCGTAGTACCAGGAGCCCGCTCTCTCCGGGAATCGCCGTTGGAGCTCGTCGACCGCCAGCTCCAGCCTCTCGACGTCGCCGGCATCGGAGTACACGGAGGCGAGCTGCTCCAGGGCGGCCGGGTCGACCGGCTCGATCTGACAGGCGTCGAGTGCGAGGTTTGTCGCCTCCGTGAGGCTCCCTCCTGCCGCAGCCAACTTCGACGCCGCGACGCGGATTGCGATGGTCCGCGGATGTGCCTCGATGAAGGACCGCAACGTCATCATGGCATCGGCTTGTCGGTGAACGGCGACCGCGCTTCGCACGAGACCGTCGAGCGCCTCCCCGTCTCCTGGATCCGATCGCAATGCCGTCAGGTAGGCATCGTAGGCGGCGTCGTAGGCGGCGGCGCGGAACATCATCGCGCCACGATGACGCCATTCGGCGGCTCCCGCAGCCGCCATCGCCCGCGCCACCGCGTCAGGCACCGATCCTTCTCGGGCAAGACCGCGGAGTATGGAGACGTTCTCGCGCCGGATGGCGGGGGCGTACAGCGCAGAGGGCCCGGAAAACTCGAGGGCCATGCGATCGTCGGTTTGCAGGGCGGCCCCGTCGGCGTACCGACGCAGTTCCTGCGGGCCGCCGATGAACATCGACAGGATCGAAAACGCATCGTCCACGGAGACCTCGGCCAGATCGGCGGCGACGCCCTGCCGGTTCCACGCCGCCGCGATGTTGTCGAGGTTCACGCCCGTCGGCTCCGTCGATCCGACGAGCAACAGATCGCCGTCGCCGACCAGCCACATCGCGCCGTTCTGGAAGACCGAGTTGAACGTCGCGACGATCGATCGCAGATCGGCATCGCTGATGTCGTACGTGTGGGCCCACTGGCAGATGATGCCGCCGGGCGCCAGCCGGCGCCTGGCGGCCTCGAAGAACTCGCGCGTGAACAGCGCCGCGACGCCCGCCATCCAGGGGTTCGACGGCTCGGAAATGATGACGTCGTAGCGACGCGATGCCAGCGACAGGTGCGAGCGACCATCGCCGACAATCAATCGCGTCCGCGCGTCGTCCAGAGCGTGATGGTTGGCCCCAGAAAAATAGCGTGACGCCTGCACGACTTCCGGGGAAATTTCGACGACGTCGACGGACGCCACTGGATGCACGAGCGCCGAGGCGAGCGTGACGCCGCTTCCCAGGCCGATAATGGCCACGGCCCGCGGATCGGGATGCAGCAGCAGCGGAACATGCGCCAGAAGCTTCTGGGTGAGCATGTCGCCCGATGTCGACGCGTCGACTTTGCCGTCAATCGCCAGCGAGATGTCTCCGGCCAGGCGCCTGACCGACACCGTCGCCGTCGCCCCCTCCCGGTAGTACAACAAGGTGCCGGCTCTCAGAGCCGTCTCGACGTCGAGACTCTGCGGAATCTGCCTCGCGTACATGTACATCCCACTGGAAATCAAGTCGCGATCCCACCGCGGCCCGACGAACACGAGGATGACGACTGCCGTCTCCAGCCCCAGCAGCTTCCAGCGCACGCGTGTAGCGAACCGGGATCGCACGCTCACACCGGCCGCACCGACCAGCAGCAGCGCACTGGCGACACGAAGGGTCTGCTGAAGGCCGACCAGCGGGATGGCCACAAATCCCGCCGCCAGCGCTCCGGCGACGGCGGCCAGCGTGTTGATGGCATACGCGGTTCCCAAGCGCCGCGACTCCGGTTCGTGGCCCCCGCCGGCAAGCTGCAGGGACAGTGGAAACGCGAGACCCAAGGCCACGGCGGTCGGGGCGACCAGCGCGGCGACGATCAGGGAATGGCGCCAGAGGGCGGCAGTGAAGGTGTCGGCGGTGCCGGCATGCGCGACAAGAAATCGCAGAAGCGGCCCTCCGGCCTCAAACGCCGCCAGGCTGGCGGCCACCGCGCCTCCAATCAGCGCCAGCGAGAGCGCCAGGGTTGGCCGAAGCCAGCGTCCGGCCAGTCGTGATCCCACCAACGAGCCCATCGCCAGGCCCGTAATGAACGCGGTCAACGTCGCCGCAATGGCGTACGTCGACGGCCCGATGATCATGGCAAAGACTCGCGTCCAGGCGATTTCATACATGAACGTCGCGAAGCCCGTCAGCGCCAGCACCGTCGCGGCGAGCCAGAAGGTCTCCGGCAAGGCGGGCGAAGCCGAGCGGCCCCCCCGCCCGTGCCCGGATCGGTCGACGCGCGCTCGAGGCCCGGATGCGGAAGTCGGTGGCTGGGACGTCAGCTCGGACGCCTCGTCGCCCGCATCCTTGGCCGTCGAGAGCGTCAGGGCGATGCTGATCGCCCCTGCCGCTACGCCTACCAGCGTCGTGCCGTT
Source organism: uncultured Acidobacteriota bacterium (assembly GCA_963837345.1). Lineage (GTDB taxonomy): Bacteria > Acidobacteriota > Vicinamibacteria > Vicinamibacterales > CAVVIG01 > CAWIMX01. The sequence goes on along the minus strand of CAWIMX010000001.1, from coordinate 3,144,815 downwards.
CAGGCCGATCGCCGGAATCAGGAAATAGCCCGCGGCGATTGTCCCGATTGCCGCTCCGAACGTGTTGACGGCGTACAACTGTCCAGCGAGCTGCCCGGGTCGAGGGCCCGTCGGAACAAACCAACGGACGGCCAAGGGAAATGTGCTGCCGAGCGCGGCGGCCGGCACGACGAGAATCACAAAACAGCAGGCCAGTCTGACGAGGGGGAAGAGCGGTCCCACGGCGCCGTCCCGATAGGCCCACACGAGGACCGGGCTGGACGCGGTCAGTGCCAGTGGCACGGCCAGGGCCGCCAGGGCGACAAACGCCTCGAGCATCGCGTACGCGTAGAGCGCCTGGCGCCGAGAAAGCCGCGGAGCGAAGTGCGCGATCGCCGCCGAGCCCGCACCCATGCCGCCCATGAAGGCAGCAAACACGGTGCTCGCCGCTGCCGTGGAGTGGCCCATGTACAGCGTCAGCCATCGCGTCCAGACGACTTCGTAGGCGAGGGCGGCGAGGCCCGAACAGCCGTACGCCGCGAGAAATTTCCACCGGCCGGTCACGCCGCCTATTCTGGCCTCCCTTTCGCGGATTGAGATGTTCGACGGTGCGGGTATTCTATCGCGGTGAGCGGACCGGACGGGGGGAGGCTCGGCGGTCGGGCGTGCCTTCACGCCGGGGAAGCACGCATGATCGCCTCGCACGAGGAGGCGATCATGCGTACGCCGCTCAGAAGCTGTAGGTGGCGCCGAATTCGAAGGTGCGGCCGGTGACGATCCCGGTCGGCCGCAGATAGTTGGCGCCGGATTGGACGGTCCGGCTCGTGACCGTGTTGATGTTCATGGCGTTGTAGATGTTCACGCGCGCCGCCACCTTCTGCGTCGGTGTGAGGCGCAGCGTCTTCTCGAACCGCAGATCCAGCAGGCTGATGTTCGGCAATTGCAGTGACCCCATGGGTTCTGCTTTCAACGTAATCGACGGAATGGTCTTGCCGCCTCGCAGGAGCACGGTCCGCGCCTGCGGATCTCCGCTGCGCAGCTCGTAGTGGAACGACACGAGCGCGTCGAACGGGAACAGATACGCCCCTTCCGCGCGGGTCAGCCACTCCCAGGTGTCGTCGCTGTTGTGGATTTCCGCATTCGGGTCATCCGTCGCGACCGAGATCGCCAGCCCGTTCGCGCTGCCGACCGGCAGAATGGGGATGTGTTTCTTCGTCGCCGAATGCGACGCCATGAACTGCCACCGGTTGGCCAGGCGCTTGCTGATGGCCAGCTCGAAACTGGCATAGCTCTGATTCGCTTTCGCATCGTTGACGAGCCAGGGCAGCTGGAAGTCGGCGCCGGCCAGCGCCGCGGGATATTCGTAGTAGGTCAGCGTGGTGCCCGGATCGTCCGTCGTCCCGACCTTCCCGTCGGGCCCCGGGTCCGGATTGGTCACCGCGACGCTGTAGGTGTCGGGCGGCCGCAGGCTGTTCTGGAGCCGATACGTGTTGTGCGTCCGCGAGTAGATCCCGCTCGTCCGCAGCGCCCATCCCGGCACCAGTTGCCGCTCGACAGACACCGTGAACTCGTCGGTCGTCGGCTCCTTCTCGTTGGGATTGGGAATCCCGTTGGCCAGCGTCGCGTTTCCCTGGGCACTCGTCTTGATGAAATCGGGGCCGTTCACGTCCAGATTGATCTCGCCCCCGTCGTAGTCCCCGTTGCCGTTCAGGTCGTGCCAGAGGTAGGTCGTCGACGTCGCCACGTTCGGATTGGCCAGGGTGAGCTCGTCGACCGACCGCAGATGCCCGTAGACGCCCCAGCCCCCCTTGATGACCGTCGTGCCGTCCCCCGCCACGTCATAGGCCGCGTGCAGCCGCGGGACGACCGGCGTCCAGATGTTGAATTGCCGCGCCGGGAAACACGACGCGGGCGCGACGACGTTGGCCGGCGCCGGCGCCGCCTCGTCGCGGCATTGTTCGGGCACGAAGCCGTTGTCGTGGGCGTAGCGCACGCCCAGATTCAGCGTCAGTCGGCGCCCGAGCGTCCAGCTGTCCTGGATGTAGGTCGCAAAATAGTGAATCGGGTTCTCCGGCGTGATCGGATAGTTCCAGGTGATGATCTCGAACGGCACGCCCGCCTGCAGGATCCGCTGGTAGTTGCCGCCCTCCCCGATCACCCACGGCCGGTCCGACGCCCGATCCAGATACTCCAGGCCGGCCTTGAAATCGTGGTTCCCCAGCCAGTTCGACCGGTAATAGCTCATCGTCCACTTGGGCCCGATCTGATGATCGGTCGTCTGCTGCCCCGCACTCGTGCTGGCGCCCGTCACCTGTAACGTCACCAGGTCCGTGGTCGCGGGATCGGTCGTATGGCCGCTCCAGGGCTGCTGGCTGCCGCCGGTCCAGTAGCCGAATTGCGCGCTGCTCACGAACGAGCCGCCTTTGACGAACTGCCACTCGGCTTTTCCGGTGTGATGGGCCAGCGTCTGGTCGATCCGCGATTCCCAGGCCACGAGCGACGACGTCCCCGAGTCGGTCCGCAGCTTCTCGGCCCACGTATCGAAGAACGTCAGACGGTTCGCCTGGCTGATCTGGTACGTCAGCTTCTCGGTGTGAAACTTGTTGCCTCCGGTCTCAACCGCGGGTGAGCCGTCGGGCTGGAAGCCGCCGATCGATTCGGTATGGTCGCCGCGCGTCCGGGCCGAGGCATAGAACCACAGCTTGTCGCGAATCAGGCGGCCGCCCACGTCCCCGCTGACGTCCCAGCGCGCGTTCGTCCGGTTGCCGCCGCTGATCCCGGCCGCCGTCAGCTTCTCGTCGACGTTCTCGTTCACGAACTTTCGTCCCGTGCCGGAGCTGAAGAGGCTTCCGTGAAAATCGTTCCCGCCCGACTTGATGATCGCGTTCACGTAGACGCCTCGCGTCGGCACCTCCGCGTCGTGCGCCATCGTGCCCACCACCGCCTCGTCGAACGACGAGTAGTCCCAGTAGTTCCCGCCCTGGTTGGTGGACTTCGGGTTGTTGGTCACCACGCCTTCGATCGACTGCGACGACTCCCCGTCCTGGCCGAACGCATGAAACGCCGGCGGACTCTGCATCGTTTCCCCGCCCACGTCGAGCGCCGGCCGCGCGCCCGGCGTCTGCGCCATCAGCCCCGAAATGCTGTTCCGGTTCGTCGGCGTCAGCTCGAGCGTCTCCCGCGTCAGCTGCGTCCGGGTCGTCGTCGACGTGGCGTCGATGACCGGCGACACCCCCGACACCGTAATCGCCTCCTCCACCGCCCCCACCTTCAGCGACACGTCCAGCCGCGCCGTGAACCCGGCGGTCAGCCGGACGTCTTCCCGGGCCACCGTCTGGAAGCCGCTCAGGGTGTAGGTCACCGCGTAGACGCCGATCGGCAATGTCGTGACCCGGTACTCGCCCTGGCCGTCGGTCACTGCCGTGACGCTCTGCAGCTGCAGCGCCGGACTCGCCACGGTCACCGTGACCCCGGGCAGGACGCCCCCGCTGTCGTCGACCACGCGTCCGATGATGCTGGCCTGCTGCTGCGCCGACGCGACCGGAGGGACGCCGAGGAGAACCACCGCCACGAATAGCGCCAGCCGGTGCCACTGTCTCTTCATCCCGCGGGATTCGTGCCTCATACATTCTCCTCCTGGCAGTCGACCGTCTGCCGTCCACCCATGAGGGCCGAAGGCCCTGTCCGGACACGCCTTGCCTGATACCCGTGGTCGGGAACGGCGGACGATCGGTGCGCTGCGCGTCGGATTCACGCTGCGTTTCTAGATGTCAGCGAATGAATCATCAATACCCTCGAGCAGGTAGGAGGTTGGAAATCGAGGGTCCGCGCAACTGATCGATACAAAATGTCGTCGGAATGGAAATGCGCATTCACACTTCTGGTCTCGGAGCGAGTATTGCCTTACGCGCGAATGCGAATCCTTCCTGTTTACTTATGATGCGGGAACTCGATCGGCCCCGAGGGGATCAGGTCGGTCTGTTGGGAATCGCCGAATTCGGCAGGGGAAGGCCTGGCGCGCGCCCCCGGGCTTCGGCCGGGGACGCGCGCCGTCGAGGGGCTGGGACAGGGCGTTCCCTGTCGCGTGGCGATCTCAGAAGCTGTAGGTGGCGCCGAATTCGAACGTGCGGCCGGTCACGATCCCGGTCGGCCGCAGATAGTTGGCGCCGGATTGGACGGTCCGGCTCGTCACCGTGTTGATGTTCATGGCGTTGTAGATGTTCACGCGCGCCGCCACCTTCTGCGTCGGCGTGATGCGCAGCGTCTTCTCGAACCGCAGATCCAGCAGGCTGATGTTCGGCAACCGAAGCGCGCCGAGAGGCTCGGTGTTCAGGGTGATCGACGGAATGGTCTTGCCGCCTCGCAGGAGCACGGTCCGCGCCTGCGGATCTCCGCTGCGCAGCTCGTAGTGGAACGACACGAGCGCGTCGAACGGGAACAGATACGCCCCTTCCGCGCGGGTCAGCCACTCCCAGGTGTCGTCGCTGTTGTGGATTTCCGCATTCGGGTCATCCGTCGCGACCGAGATCGCCAGCCCGTTCGGACTGCCCACCGGCCGGATCGGGATGTGTTTCTTCGTCGCCGAATGCGACGCCATGAACTGCCACCGGTTGGCCAGGCGCTTGCTGATGGCCAGCTCGAAGCTGCCATAGGTCTGATTCGCTTTCGCATCGTTGACGAGCCAGGGCAACTGGAAGTCGGCGCCGGCCAGCGCCGCGGGATATTCGTAGTAGGTCAGCGTGGTGCCCGGATCGTCCGTCGTCCCGACCTTCCCGTCGGGCCCCGGGTCCGGATTGGTCACCGCGACGCTGTAGGTGTCGGGCGGCCGCAGGCTGTTCTGGAGCCGATACGTGTCGTGCGTCCGCGAGTAGATGCCGCTCGCCCGCAGCGCCCATCCCGGCACCAGTTGCCGCTCGACAGACACCGTGAACTCGTCGGTCGTCGGCTCCTTCTCGTTGGGATTGGGAATCCCGTTGGCCAGCGTCGCGTTTCCCTGGGCACTCGTCTTGATGAAATCGGGGCCGTTCACGTCCAGATTGATCTCGCCCCCGTCGTAGTCCCCGTTGCCGTTCAGGTCGTGCCAGAGGTAGGTCGTCGACGTCGCCACGTTCGGATTGGCCAGGGTGAGCTCGTCGACCGACCGCAGGTGCGCGTAGACGCCCCAGCCCCCCTTGATGACCGTCGTGCCGTCCCCCGCCACGTCATAGGCCGCGTGCAGCCGCGGGACGACCGGCGTCCAGATGTTGAATTGCCGCGCCGGGAAACACGACGCGGGCGCGACGACGTTGGCCGGCGCCGGCGCCGCCTCGTCGCGGCATTGTTCGGGCACGAAGCCGTTGTCGTGGGCGTAGCGCACGCCCAGATTCAGCGTCAGTCGGCGCCCGAGCGTCCAGCTGTCCTGGATGTAGGTCGCAAAATAGTGAATCGGGTTCTCCGGCGTGATCGGATAGTTCCAGGTGATGATCTCGAACGGCACGCCCGCCTGCAGGATCCGCTGGTAGTTGCCGCCCTCCCCGATCACCCACGGCCGGTCCGACGCCCGGTCCAGATACTCCAGGCCGGCCTTGAAATCGTGGTTCCCCAGCCAGTTCGACCGGTAATAGCTCATCGTCCACTTGGGCCCGATCTGATGATCGGTCGTCTGCTGCCCCGCACTCGTGCTGGCGCCCGTCACCTGCAACGTCACCAAGTCACGCGTCGCGGGATCGGTCGTATGGCCGCTCCAAGGCTGCTGGCTGCCGCCGGTCCAGTAGCCGAATTGCGCGCTGCTCACGAACGAGCCGCCTTTGACCACCTGCCACTCCACCTTCCCGGTGTGATGGGCCAGCGTCTGGTCGATCCGCGATTCCCAGGCCACGAGTGACGATACGCCCGAGTCGGTCCGCAGCTTCTCGGCCCACGTGTCGAAGAACGTCAGACGGTTCGCCTGGCTGATCTGGTACGTCAGCTTCTCGGTGTGAAACTTGTTGCCTCCGGTCTGAACCGCGGGTGAGCCGTCGGGCTGGAAGCCGCCGATCGATTCGGTATGGTCGCCGCGCGTCCGGGCGGAAACATAGAACCACAGCTTGTCGCGAATCAGGCGGCCGCCCACGTCCCCGCTGACGTCCCAGCGCGCGTTCGTCCGGTTGCCGCCGCTGATCCCGGCCGCCGCCAGCTTCTCGTCGACGTTCTCGTTCACGAACTTTCGTCCCGTGCCGGAGCTGAAGAGGCTTCCGTGAAAATCGTTCCCGCCCGACTTGATGATCGCGTTCACGTAGACGCCTCGCGTCGGCACCTCCGCGTCGTGCGCCATCGTGCCCACCACCGCCTCGTCGAACGACGAGTAGTCCCAGTAGTTCCCGCCCTGGTTGGTGGACTTCGGGTTGTTGGTCACCACGCCTTCGATCGACTGCGACGACTCCCCGTCCTGGCCGAACGCATGAAACGCCGGCGGACTCTGCATCGTTTCCCCGCCCACGTCGAGCGCCGGCCGCGCGCCCGGCGTCTGCGCCATCAGCCCCGAAATGCTGTTCCGGTTCGTCGGCGTCAGCTCGAGCGTCTCCCGCGTCAGCTGCGTCCGGGTCGTCGTCGACGTGGCGTCGATGACCGGCGACACCCCCGACACCGTAATCGCCTCCTCCACCGCCCCCACCTTCAGCGACACGTCCAGCCGCGCCGTGAACCCGGCGGTCAGCCGGACGTCTTCCCGGGCCACCGTCTGGAAGCCGCTCAGGGTGTAGGTCACCGCGTAGACGCCGATCGGCAATGTCGTGACCCGGTACTCGCCCTGGCCGTCGGTCACCGCCGTGACGCTCTGCAGCTGCAGCGCCGGACTCGCCACGGTCACCGTGACCCCGGGCAGGACGCCCCCGCTGTCGTCGACCACGCGTCCGATGATGCTGGCCTGCTGCTGCGCCGACGCGGCCGGAGCGATGCCGATGAGGCCCACGACCAGGCACAACGCCAGCTGACGCCGCGAACTCTTCCTCACGAGGCCTTCGAGCTTCATACTCTCTCCTTGCAGCGCACAGTGCGTCATGTGCCGACGAAATCCGTCGGCCCTGCCATGGGGCTCTGCGGACACGACCGCCGCTTCAACCCGAGAGACACGAGTTCTGCTTACACTCAAGATCGAAATACTTGCCGTACATCACGATGTAATGTGCATCTCATAAAGAAGACGTATCCATAGACTGTGATTCTGGTGAATCACAGATCTTGCGCAATACCCTGGATCAGGTAGCTACGGCAGAATTCTGGGATGGGGCCGGGAGGGTGTTCGGCTTTCTGAATTCCGGACGCGCGTGGCCGTCAGGCACGCCGATTGACGCGCTTGAATCGACCACGCCGAGACTGCCGCAAGGCGATCATCCGTCAGCGCTGGCGTCGATAGATCCTCTCGTCCAGTTTGACTCCGCCCTCTTCGCCACCGAGGGTCCGCAACAGCGCGGCCGAATCCGCCTTGATCGGCAAGGGATCGCCGCCACGGTTGCTGCGCGGGGCTTCGGCCATGTCGACCGGCGTCTGATTTCGCCCGTTCCGGGCGTTGACGTTCGCGCCATGATCCACGAGGAACTGAATCACGCTGTTCAGCCCTTCGAACGCTGCGAAATGCAGCGCGGTGTCTCCGTCCGAGTTGGCCGCGTTGACATCGACCCCGGCATTGACTTCCATCGTGACCATCGCCAGAGCGTCACGTTCTGCCTCCTCGGGCGACTTGGGCGTGAAATCGTCCGGCGATTCTGTCTTGATGCGACGAAAGAAGACGTATCGATCGCGCCGATCTCTCCCCAGGCCTTCGACGTTTCCCGAGTCGGTCTTGGGCAGGTCCAGCGCCGCCATCATTGGCGTCGTGCCGTCTGGCATTGTGAACCGCAAGTCTGCGCCGGCGGCGGCGAGGGCGCGCATGATCGGAATCTCGGCAAATTTTGCGGCGAGATAGATCGGCGTCGCGCCAACCAGCGTGTCGCCAAACGCATAGTCCGCGCTCTGACGCCTCGCGCCATTCGCCTTCGTGAGGGGCAGGTTGGGATTCGCGCCGTGTGCCAGGAGAGCCTCGACAAACTCCAGGTTGCCCCGGAGAATCGCCGCGTGCAGGGCCGTGTACCCGGCGCCGGCTGCATCGGGGTCCGCGCCTTCCTCCAGCAGCAATTGGCCCATGCCCGCATGATCGCTGTACGCCGCCACAACCAGGGCGCTCATGCCAATCGGCGCGGTGTCGTTGACGTCGGCGCCGGCACCCAGCAAGATCTTCGCAGACTCCACATTGCCCTGTTGCGCCGTGAACAGCAGCGCGGTGTATCCGCCTTCCTGGACCTCGACCATGCCGCCGGTCTTGAGGAGCCGTTCATACGTACCGAGGTCGTAGCTCGCCTGGCGATTCGACGACAGAATCACTTTGCGGATGCGCGTCTGCGAGCGAGCGTGGACGTCGGCGCCCGCCTCGATCAGCGCGCGCACGACGTCTGGATGGCCCGACACGGCCGCCCACATCAGAGCCGTCTGATCGTGGGTCGTTTCGCTGGCATTCACCTGAGCCCCGTGCGCGAGCAGGGCCCGTGTCACGTCCACACGTCCCGTGCGCGCCGCTTCCATCAGAGGCGTCTCCCCCGACAGCGTCGCCTTGTTCGCGTCCGCTCCCGCGTCCAACAGCCGGGTGGCCAGCGTCGCGTCCTCCTGGCTGCTGGCCAGAAACAGGGGCGTAATGCCCAGATCGTTGGCCAGATTCACCTTGGCGCCGGCCCGAATCAGACGATCGGCGGTATCGACGTCATGCCAGTACACCGCCCAATGGAGGGCGGTGGCTCCGTCCGGCTCACGTTCGTCGACACCAGCGCCCTGGCTCAACAGGCGCGCGATGGTGCTCGCGTCCCGATTGCGGGCCGCCTCGGGCAGGTTGTCGCCGGCGGCGCCGACAAGCGTCGCCTGGCTTAAGCCGATCACCAGCAGGGCCGTCTTCCAGCCTCCGCAGCCGGCGCGAGTGAATGTGGCGTGCATGTGCCCTCCAGGCAACCGATGCCCGAACGTCAATCGTGATGGTGGTGTCGTTCCTCGTGTTCAGCGACCTGCTTGTCGCGCGCGGTCTTCGTATTGCGCCGACGGCCCGATTCCAACGCCGCTCTGCGCGTGGTCGGCGAGTCCACGGCGAAGAGCGACGGCACCCGCTGAAGATCACTGCTCGAGCACCGGGGACACACGGGTGCCCCGGAGCGTCGCACGAGCGCTTCGAACTGCTGGCCACACGACCCACAGACGAATTCGTACAGCGGCATGGCCTCTCCGACCGCGCTATCGGCACCGCCTCCGCGCTACGCGAGGGAGAGCGGCGTCAGTTGCAATTCCCCTGTGCTGTCCCCGAGATGATCCACCGGCGTTCCCAGCTCGTCGAGCAACGTCAGATGCACGTTGGGTAGCGGCGTCTCGCTCGGGTACTGGATGTGACGCCCTCCCTTCACTCCGGCTCCGCCGCCCGCCAGAATCAGGGGAAGATCGTCGGTCGCGTGTCGATTGCCATCCGACATGCCGGCGCCGTACAGCAGCATCATGTGATCCAGCAAGGATCCGTCGCCGTCAGGCGTCGCCTGCAGTCTCTCCAGGTAGTAGGCGAACAGCTGGGTGTGAAACGCGTTGATTCTCGCGTAGTTTGCTTTCTTCGCCGGATCGTTCTGATGGTGCGACGTCGGGTGGTGTCCGTCCGGGGCGCCCACCTCGGGGTACTGTCGCCCGCTCAGCTCCCGCCCCAGCATGAACGTCGTGATGCGCGTGAGGTCGGTCTGATGCGCCAGCACCTGCAGGTCGAACATCAGTTTCGCGTACTCCTCGTAGCTGGCCGGAATCGCGCCCGGCTGGCTGACGATCGGCAGCTCTTTGTCGTTCTGCTCCTCCGCCTTCTGCAGACGACGCTCGATGTCGCGAAGCGCGTCCAGGTACTCGTTCAGTTTCAGCCGGTCGCTCGCACCGAGTCGGGTCGTCAGGTGCCCGGCTTCGTCGATCACGGAATCGAGAATGCTCTGGCCTCTGCTGATCTGGGCGAGACGCACCGCTGGATCGGTGCTGCCGGTGTCTCCGAACAACCGCTCGAAGACCACGCGGGGGTTGTGTTCCATCGGCAGCGGTGTCGTGGGGCCTCGCCACGAAATCGTATTGATGTACGCGCAGCTGAAACCCGGATCGCAGGAACCGGCGAAGTCGTTCGGTTCCAGCGACACCTCGAGAGAGGCCAGCTGGGTCTGCTGCCCGAGCGTTTTCGCGGCGATCTGGTCCATCGAAATGCCGGCCGACACCTCTGCCTGCGCCTGCACGCCGCGCGGCGGGACGCCCGTCAACCACCGCGTGCTGGCCCGCGAGTGCAAACTGGCGCCCGCGTTCTTGGACACATTCAGCCCTGAAAGCACCAGCAGGGAGTCTCGAAACGGCTCCAACGCGCTGAGCGTCGGCGTGAACGCAAAACCCGCTCCCTCGGTCGCGGGGGTCCACTCGCTCATCAGGATGCCGTTCGGCACATAGACGGCTCCAAAGCGGCGCGTCGGCTTCCCAATTGCGGCGAACGCCGGAGTCATTGCATCGAGAAACGGCAGAGCCAGGCTCACGCCGAGACCGCGTAACACAGTACGGCGCGAGATGGTCTTCTTCGTGATGATCATGACTCCGACCTCCTCATCTGAAACGGGGTGCTCTTCACAATCTCAAGAATCACTGACGACCATCGGTCGTCGTCATCGCCAGCGACGCGCATGATCCGTCGCACCGTCGGTTCATCGTAATAGTCGAGCTCACGACCGAGCGCGTACGCCAGGAGTTTCTCGGTGACCGTCTGCACAAATTGGTCGCGCCGGCTCAGCAGGAACGTCCGCAGGCCCTGCGGTCCCTTGAACGCGCTGCCATCGGGCAGCGTCCCCGACGAATCGATCGGCGTGCCGGTCTCGTCGGTGGTCCGCCAGGTGCCAACGGCGTCGTAGTTCTCCAGCGCGAAGCCCAATGGGTCCATCCTCGCGTGGCAACTCGCGCACATCGGATTGCGGCGGTGTTCTTCGAGCCGTGCCCGAACGGAAGTCGGTGCGTCCTCGCCCGTGTTCTCCTTCAGCGGAGGCACGCCAGGAGGCGGCGCCGGAGGCGGAGTCCCGAGCATGTTCTCGAGAAGCCACTTGCCGCGCAGCACCGGCGACGTACGATTGGCGTAGGCCGTGACGGTGAGGATGCTACCCTGCCCGAGCAGCCCGCCTCGCTCATCGTTGGGAAACGTGACGCGACGGAACTGATTTCCGTAGATGCCTGGAATGCCGTAGTGCCGGGCCAGACGCTCGTTCACGAACGTGTAGTTCGCATTGAGCAGATCCACAATGCTGTGATCCTCGCGGATCTGGCTCTCCATGAACAGGTTGGTCTCCCGCTCGAAGGCTTCGCGCAGGTTGTCGTCGAAATTCGGGAACAAGTCCGAGTCGGGAATCACATCGCGGATGTTGCGGACGACCAGCCACTGCCCCGCAAAGTTGTCGACCAGGGCCTGGGCGCGCGGATCGTCGAGCATCCGGCGCACCTCCTGCGCGAGCACGGCCGGGTCCGTGAGCTGCCCGCGGGCAGCCACGTCGAGCAACCTGTCGTCGGGAATGCTGCTCCACAGAAAGAAGGACAGTCGAGACGCGAGTTCCAGATCAGAGATGCGATGGACCGCCGCCGCTCCGGCCGGATCCTGCTCCATCCGGAACAGAAACGCCGGACTCACGAGCAGCCGCTCCAACGCGAACTGGATGCCGCCGTCGAAATCCCCGTCCCCGCGCCCGGCTTGAAAGAAGCTGAGCAGCGGCTCCAGGTCGGCGTCGGTGACGGGACGCCGATATGCGCGTCGCGCGACCGTGGACAGGATTTCCTTGGCGCACGGCTCTTCATCGGCCGTCGTCGAGGGCGAGCACACGAACACTCGCTGGCGCGTCGTCGAATTCCCCGGACCTGACGTCGAGAATGGACCGCTGATCGTGATGCTGGCGACGCTTGGATTTCCGTCCGGCAGCTCATTGCGATCCCGCGACACGCCCACCTGCGGCTGAATGACGCCCTCCGGCCACCAGCGCTGCTGCACGAACGACACGTTCACGGTCCGCTCGCCGGCCTTCACGGGAATCCTGAGTTGCAGCGCGCGATCCATGTTGTGGGCGTAGTCTTCCCACCGATCGTCGGCCGCCCGAAGGTTCGCACTGTAGTTCTCGGGCGGGGCCATCTTCACCCACTCCTCGCCCCCAACCGTGAACCGCTTGACCAGCGAGCCGTCCACCCGGACGTCCAATGGATGTTCCGCGCCCAGCCCTTTGATATAGTCGTTCGCCGTCTTCTCGAGATCGACCTTGATGACATACTCGCCGTCGGCCGGGAAGTAGTAGCGCGCCGTCGCGCCTCCGCGGGACCCGAACGGCTGATTTTCCGTGAGGCGATCATCCTGATCCAGCAGCTTATCGACGCGGAATTGCTGCAGATCCGGCGCCGCCGGACGTCCAACGACCAGCCGGCTGATCTTTCGCGCGGCCGAAAGGTACCGCTCCATGAGGAGCGGCGACACCGAGAGCGTATCGGCGTCGTTGTCAAACCCGTGCGCATCCGAGTTGTCGCCCGGGAGCAGTGCGCGTCCATCCACGTCGAGATCGAACAAGTCACGGATGGCGTTCACGTACTCGGTCCGGTTCAGACGGTGGATTGCCGGCCGTCCGGGATTCGGATGCGCGGCCGCCGCCCGATCGAGCGCCGTCTCCAGACTGGTGGCAAACGCGGCCACCGCCGTCTCGTCCGGACGCGGGCGTCCAGCGGGCGGCATCGCACCGGTTCGAAGCTTGCGAACCACGTTCTCCCAGATCTCGGGGCTTCCCGCCACATCGTCGAGGTTGGCACTATCGAGTGCGAGGTTTGCGGTGTGCAGGCGGGCATTGTGGCAGGTGACACAATAGGTGTCCAACAACATCCGACCATCGGAAGATGACGCTGCGGAAGCGCCCTGCGCCTCGAACCCCGTCTGTGCGCTCGCGGGTGCCAGACGGCGGCCGTCCGTTGCGAGCTGGAAGCGTGAACGAGCTTCCATCGTGACGATGCTGCAGAAGATCACAACAGGTATCAGGACTCTCATCACAGGCGCTAACCCCCGTGGACACTGCCAGTAAGATCCCGACCGAGGAGTTCGGAAACATTGTCAGTGGCGCTAACGAAGAGGGTCAACTACCCAAGTCTGGGTAGCTCCCGGGGGTGGACCGAAACGGCTCCGAAACCCGTGCCGCTGCGTGCAGAACAGCCCGCCCCGTCGCCGGGAGGCTCGATCCCAGCCCGTATAATTGAAGGATGCCTCAGGTGCGCCGCCGGACCATCGCGCTCGCGGCTTTCGCGCTTTCGCTGGTCACGGCCGCCTCCACGACCGCCGTCGGCCAGAGTTTCATCTGGAAAGTGTCGGGGTCGACAGGGGCCGTCTACCTCGTCGGCTCCGTTCACCTGCTCACGGCGGATTTCTATCCGCTCGCGCCCGCGCTGCAGTCGGCCTACGAAGACTCCGACCGTCTCGTCGAGGAAGTGGACCTGGGCGAGATGTTGTCGTCGACGTCGCAGCTGGCGCTGCTCTCCCGCGGGATGCTGCCCGCCGGGCAGACCCTGGGCGGCGTCATTTCGGACAAGACGCTGGCGCTGGTCCAGACGCGGGCGGCGGCGGTCGGGCTGCCGTTTGCGCCACTCTCGCAGATGAAGCCGTGGTTCCTGTCCCTCATGCTCACGGCGCTCGAGTGGCAGAAGGCCGGGTTCGACGAGAATCTGGGGCTCGACAAACACTTCTACGATCTGGCGCAGCAGGACGCCAAGCCGGTGCAGGGTCTCGAGACGACCGACGATCAGATCGCCGCCTTCGACGGGATGTCGGCCGACGCGCAGGAGCAGCTGCTCGCCTCTTCGCTCGAGGAGCTCGACTCGGACGTGGCCAACATCAACGCTCTCACGACGGCCTGGAAGACCGGCAATGTCGCGGAAGTCGAGCGACTGGCGCTGGCCGACATCCAGTCGGATGCGACGCTGTACGACCGTCTGCTCGTCGCCCGCAACCGCCGGTGGCTGCCCGCCATCGAGGCGCTGCTCGCCCGCCCGGGACGCGCCTTCATCGTGGTCGGAGCCGCCCACCTCGTCGGCCCCGATGGCCTCCTCAAGATGCTGGAGGCCAAAGGGTATCGGATTGAGCAGCGCTGAACTCCGCGGCGTGTCCGTCCTGGTCGCCGGCGCCGGACTGGCAGGCCTGAGCGCGGCGCGCGATCTCGTCGACCAGGGCGCGGCCGTGATCGTGATGGAAGCTCGCGATCGCGTGGGCGGCCGCGTCCAGACGATCCGCGACGGCTTCGCCTCGGGCCAGCATGGCGAAGCCGGCGGCGATCTCATCGACGATGGCCAGTCGGCCATCAAAGCCCTGGCCGAAGACCTGGGACTGAAGCTGCGTCGCATCCTTCGTCGCGGATGGGGCTACGCCCGCGCCGATCGCGCGGGACGCCTGCGCATCCGGGCGAGAAGCCTCGCGAGCGCCTGGGCGCATGTGGCGCGCGAGATCGACCCGCTCGTCGCGCGCTATCGCCTGGCGGAGCGCCGCTGGGATTCGGCCGTCGCTGCCGACCTCGGCCGCCGATCCGTCGCCGACTGGCTGGCCGCGCAGCGCGCCGATCGCGAGCTGCGCGACACGGCCCGCGGACTCCGCGGATTCTTTCTGGCCGATCCCGAGGACCTGTCGCTGCTGGCGCTCGTGGACCAGTTCGCCGAGAACGACGGCGCCACGCCCGGACACATGTACCGGGTCGACGGCGGCAACGATCGCCTCGCCGGCGCGCTGGCCGCTCGGCTGGGCGAGCGCATCCAGCTGTCGAGCGAGCTGATCGCGGTGCGCCAGACACGACGCGGCATCGACGCGCGCGTGCGGCACCTCGGGCGGACGGCCACGCTCAGCTGCGACTATCTCGTGACGACGCTGCCGGCGACCCTGCTCCGACGCGTGGCCTTCACGCCACCGCTCCCCGACCCGCAACGCCGCGCCGTGGTCGGCCTCGCATACGGCCGGGCCACCAAGACGCTGCTGCAGTTCTCGCGGCCCTTCTGGCGGGCGCCCTGGCGTCCCGCGGCGTTCGGCTCACCCACCGCGATCGGCGCGGCCTGGGACGGCAGCGACGAACAGCGCGGCCGTGCCGGCATTTTGACGCTGCTCGCCGGCGGCGGCGCCAGCGCCGACACGCAGGCGATTCTCGCGCGCCACGGGCCCGCCGGTCTCGCAGAAGCTCTGGCATTCCTGGGCGCGCGCCGCGCCACGCTGCTCCACGCACACGCCACGGTGTGGGAGCGCGACCCGTGGGCGCGCGGGGGCTACGCGCTGTTCGACACGCGCTTCGACCCTGCACTGCGCGACTGGCTCGCCCGTCCGTTCGGTCGGGTGCTGTTCGCCGGCGAGCACACGAGCATTCGCTGGCAGGGCTACATGAACGGCGCCGTTGAAAGCGGCCGCCGCTCGGCCGCCGAGGTCTTGGCGCTCACCCGCCTCGGGCGGCAGAACGTTGCACACTGAAGACCGGCTGGGCCTGCACGGGCCTCCGGTGTAGGCTCGCTGCATGGCTCATTCGAATCCGTCCGACACCGAGATCGCGACGTTGCTCGCCAACGCGTCGACGATCGCCGTCGTCGGCGCCTCTTCCAATCCGGAACGCCCTTCGTACGGCATCATGCGCCGGCTCCAGCAGGTCGGTTATCGCGTCATTCCGGTCAATCCCCGCGAAACGGAGGTTCTCGGTGAACGTGCGTACGCGACGCTTCGCGACGTGCCGGACGCCGTCGACATCGTCGACGTGTTCCGCCGCCCAGCGCATACGCCCGCCATTGCCGACGACGCGGTCGCGATTGGAGCGAAGGCGCTGTGGCTGCAGACCGGGATCGCGAACGACGAGGCCGCGGCCCGCGCGACGGCGGGCGGCCTCACGGTCGTGATGGACGCGTGCATCGGGACGATGCACGCGATTCTTCGAGTCAAAGACCGGTAGGTGAAGGGTTCGGAACCCTCTAGAGCTCCCCTTCGAGCCGGCCGACCAGGCCGTCCAACTGATCGACCACGGCGCCGATCGTCTCGGGGCGGCTGAGATCGATGCCGGCGCGCTGGAGCAGCACCATGGGATGGTCGCTGCCTCCGGCCTTGAGCAGGTCCAGGTAGCGGGCCACGGCGGCCGCGCGATCGCTCGCGGCGCCGCTCGTCAGGTGCCGCATCATCTCGGCGCTCGATGCGAAGCACGTCGCGTACTGATAGACGTAGAACGGCGTGCTGAAGAAGTGCGGGATCCGCGCCCAGGTGTGCCGCACGCGGTCGTCGTAGTCGAGCGCGTCGCCGTAGTACGCCCGCAGCAGGCCGAAATAGATCTCGCTCAGCGCCTCGGCCGTGACGGGCCGTCCCGATTCGACCAGGCGATGCGCCTGCAGCTCGAAGTCGGCGAACAGCACCTGCGTGTAGAACGTTCCGGCGATATTGTCGATCGCGTGCTGCAGCAGCACCACGCGTTCCTTCGGTTCCGTCGTGCGCTCGAGCATGAAGTCGAGAAACAGCGCCTCGCTCAGGGTCGACGGCACTTCCGCGACGAAGATGGTGTACCCGGCGTACACGAACGGCTGGTGCGCATGCGAGAGCAGGGTGTGCATCGAATGCCCCATCTCGTGCGCCAGCGTGAACGCGGCGTCGAGCGTGTCGTTGTGGTTCAGGAGCATGTACGGATGCACGCCGTACACGGGCGCCGAATACGCGCCGCTGCGCTTGCCGGGGTTCTCGTACACGTCGATCGACTCGCCGTTCAGCACGTCGGTCAGGCCCCGCTGATAGTCGCCGCCGAGCGGCTTGACCGACTCGGGCAGCCAGGCGGCCACCTCTTCGTACCGATATTTCCGATCGAACTCGACGAGCGGGATGGCCGTGTCGTACGACGAGTACCCGCGCCAGTCCGAGCACCCGCTTGCGCAGCCGGTGGTAGCGCTGGAGCGGCGCCGTCGACGCCTTCGTCGTCTCGATCAGGTTCTCGACGACGGCCGGAGGAATGTCGTTGCCGTGAAGCGCGGCGTCGAGCGACGAACGGTACCCGCGCGCCTGCGCGAGGAACCAGTCGCGCTGGAGCACGCCGTTGTAGAGCGAGGCGTAGGTATTGATCGAGATGTCGTACAGCTTGTGGAACTCCGCGAAGGCGTGCGCTCGATCGGCCTGGTTCCGGTTCGTCGCGAGCACCGCGCGGTACTGGCCGTAGGTGAGCGTCACCGGCCCCGTCCCCAGCTCGACGGTCGGGAACCGCATGTCGGCCGTCGACAACGCGGAATAGGCGTCGTTGGGCGTCGTCGCGAACCGGCTCGAGAGCGACAGCAGGTGCTCCCCCTTGTCGTCGAGCACGTGCTCCTGCTGGCGGTAGAGGTCTTCCAGCGCGAAGCGGTACACGGCGAGGTCCGGCCGCGCGTCCATCCACGCCTGCACGGTGGCGAGCGGAATCTGGAGCAGCTCGGGGTTGAACCAGGCGCTCGCCTGGCTCCACTTCGCGAACAGGATCTGCACCTCCTGCCGCTTCGCGTTCACGGTGTTGTCGCGCTGGTCCTGGTCGTACCACAACGAGGCGTAGTACCAGACCTTGTATTCGAGCTGGCCGATCGCGTCGGCCGCCACGAGCGCCGCGACCAGCGCGTCGGGGCTTGATGCGAGCGTCCCCTGGAATGTCAGGTACGCGCCGATGCGCGTATCGAGCTCGGCGTACGCGGATTGCCACGCGTCCCAGCTCGGAAAGATGTGCGAGAGATTCCACTTGAAGCGATCGGGAATCCGATCGCGTTCACGCAGTTGCGTATCGGCCGACGCTTCGGCCGGCGCGTGCCCTTCCATCCCCCGATCATACATGACGGGCGGCTCCGGCTTGCACAGAGCGCGCGTCAGAAGCGGAACAGCCGGTTCACCTTCAGCACGACTGCGCGGTTGCGCAGGCCCGGGAGCCCGCGCGGTTCCGTGTCGCGCTCGTCGGTGTACACCGCGAAGAGCTCGCTGCCGGGACGATACTCCCAGCGGAACCGCAGGTTGCTGCTGAAGACGCGGTCGCTGGCGCTGTACTGCAGCAGGGCGCTGGCGAACATCCGCGGCGTGAACGCGTAGTCGCTGCGCGCCCGTGCGAGCGTCGTCGTGAAGTTGCCCGCCGGCAGCCGCACGCGATCGATGGTCAGGCTCGGCTCGACCGACAGCTGATGGGTGACCGACACGCGCGCACCGGACAGGGTCAGCGCGGTGATCGTGCCGTCGTAGAACTCGCCGGCCTCGAGCGACACGGTGCCCGAGACACGCCGCTGCTGGCCCAGCGAGTACGACGCCCCGCCGCTGGTGAAGCCGTACCCGCCAGCCGGAATCGTCACGCCCTTCGCAATCGCGAACGGCACGACCAGCAGCTCGTATTCCCGCGTGGCGGTCAGATTCACCTGGTCGCTGTTCTCGAGCTCGATCCCGAAATGGCCGGTGTCCATGCGCGTCTCGACCGCGCCCGCGCCATTCTCGAAGTACTCCACCGAGCCTTCCCCCGTGAACTTCCGGACCGCCGCGATCGAGCGCGGCCGCGGGCTGAAACGCAGCGAAGCGAACGAGCGCTTGAAGTCGTCGCGTCGGACGAGACCGACTTCGGGGTTGAAGTGGTCGCCGACGGCGAGGTATTCGGCCCTGGCGCCGTAGCGGTCGCCTCCGTATTCGAACCGCGCCTGATAGCTCCCGTCGTCGCCGCGCATTCCGGGTGTGGCGGTCCTGGCGTAGTAGGCGCCGAGCGTCACGTTCTGGTAGAGATTGAACGCCGTATCCAGGCCGTAGGTCTGGTTCCCGCCGTCGCCGGCCACGGAACGCGACCGGTCGGTGAAGATGGCGCCAATGGTGCTGCGCCGCAGGATGTCGCGCTTGACGCGCACCACCGTGAAGTTGGTGGCCGGCGTGGCGGAGCCCGGCTCCTCGCCGGCCTCGATGTTCAGGACGCCGAGCGCGAAGCCCCCTGCCTTGCCGGTGAGCCGGCCGCCGACGTCGATCGGCACGACGCGGCTGCCGTTCAGGCCGATCCGACGGCTGTAGAAGATCGTCGGCGTCGCCGCGCCACCGCTCCCTGTGCCCGCGGTGCCCCTGCCGAAATCGAAGATCCCGCGGCCCTCCAGGAAGAAGTCGCGCTTCTCCGGATAGGACAGGCTGAACCGGGTGAGGTTCACCTGCTGCTCGTCCACCTCCACCTGCGCGAAATCCGTGTTGTAGGTGAGGTCGGCGGTCAGGTTGGCGGTGATGCCGTACTTGAGATCGCCCCCTGCGTCGGCGCTCGGGTCGTTCGCGATCGCGGGCGTGCGCAGGCGATCCGTCGTCAGGCTGGAGATCGCGTACGGCTTGAGCTCCAGGTTCTTGCCCGCCGATGGCAGATCGAGCCCGATGAGATCGGCGGCGGCCGACACGCGCATGACGGCCGCCGATCCCCCGTCGGAGGCCGGCAGCGCTGTCAGATGGGCCCACTCGTTCTTGCGCCGGATCGAGCGGCGGAAGTTGATGCCCCAGGTCTGGTTGTCGCCCGACGTGTACCGCAGCGACTTGAACGGGATGGCCATTTCGAGGGTCCAGCCTCCGTCGAACCGCCCGCTGCGGGCCTCCCACACCGGATTCCAGTCGGCGTTGTTGCTGCCCTCGTCGGTCACGGCGGAATCGGCGCGGGCACCGAGCGGGTTGGCATAGAAGAAGAAGCCGTTCCGGCGGTCGTGAAAGGTATCCAGAATGATCCCGAAGTGATCGTTCTGGCGGAGCTGCGCCGTGTCGCGCCGCATCTCGTTCGCCACCCACCGCTCCGGCGGGGCATCGTCCCAGCAGCGGCAGGTCACGTACAGCGTCGAGGCGTCGAACATCACCCAGACGTCGGTTCGCTCCGTGGACGGCGCGCCTTCGTTCGGGTACCGTCTGGATCATTCCCTCGATGGGCGGCGTTTGGTACACCGCCTCGTCGAGGCGTCCGTCCACGCGGAGGGGCTCGGCCAGCCGAATCGCCTGTACCGTTCGCCGCGTCGCTTCCTGGGCCGCGCCCACCGACGGCAGCAGGCAGCCCGTGGCCAGGACGAAGCCCAGGCACCCACGAAGCGACGACGGCACCCGTCGCGCGTACATGACGGGCGTCGGGCCGTCGTGTCGTCGGGGTGGCATCTGACAGGCCTCAGAAGCGCAGCAGCCGGTTGATCTTGAACACGACCGCGCGGTTGCGCAGTCCGGGCGCCCCACGGGCTGCCGTGTCGTGCTCGTCGGTGTAGACGACGAACAGCTCGCTGCCAGGCCGATACTCCCATCGGAACCGCAGGTTGCTGCCGAACGTGTGGTCGGTCGCGCTGTACTGCAGGAGCGCACTCGCAAACATCAAGGGCGAAAAGGCGTAGTCGGAGCGAACCCGGTAGAGCTGGGTCGTGAAGTCGCCCTCTTCGAGGCTCACGTCGTTGATCGAGATGCTGGGCTCCACGGACCACTGGTCGAGCACGGCCAGCCGCGCGCCGGTGAATCCGTAGGCGGTGATGGTGCCATCGTAGAAGTTCCCGCGCTGCACGAAGACCTTGCCCGACAGCCGCCGCTGCTGCCCCATCGAGTAGGACAGCTGCACGTCGCTGAACTGATACCCGCCGACGGGAATCGTGACGTCCGACGCAATCCTGAAGGGCGAGGGCAGAAATTCGTAGTCGCGGGTGACGTCCACGGCCAACACGTCGCTGTTCTCGAACTCGGTGCCGAAATGCCCCTGCGCGGTGCGCGTTTCCAGCTGACCCGCGCCGTTCTCGATGTATTCGAAATTGGCGGTCCAGGTGAACTGACGGACGGCGCGGATCGAGCGCGGGCGCGGACTGAATCGCAGCTCGCCGAAGCTGCGTTTGAAATTGTCGCGGCGTACCAGTCCGACTTCCGGATTGAAATGGTCTCCGACGACCAGGTACTCGGCCCGCGCGCCATAGCGGTCGGCGCCGTAGTCGAATCGTCCCTGATAGCTCGCATCGTCGCCCGCGAGACCCGGCGTGTCGGTCTTGGCGTAGAAGGCGCCGGCGCTGACGTTCTGGTAGAAGTTGAAATTCGAATCGAAGCCGTAGACCTGATTCGAGCCGGGGGCGGCCACCGACTGCGAGCGGTTCGTGAACAGCAGGCCGATGTTGCTGCGGCGCAGGATGTCGCGCTTCAGACGGACCACCGTGAAATTGGTGGACGGCGTGCCCGAGATCGCATCGTCGCCGGTTTCGATGTTCATCATACCGATCCCGAACCGCCCGCTCTTGCCGGTGAGGCGGGTCCCGACGTCGATGGGGACGATGCGACCGGCGTTCAACCCGATCCGGCGGCTGTAGAACAACGTCGGCGTGGCGGCGCTGCTCCCGCCGCCGCCGGCGCCGCTGGCCCGCCCGAAATCGAACAGCCCCCGGCCTTCGAGAAAGAAGTCGCGCTTCTCGGGATACGACAGGCTGAAGCGGGTCAGGTTCACCTGCTGCTCGTCCACCTCGACCTGGGCGAAGTCGGTGTTGAGCGTGACGTCGGCCGTGAGATTGGCCGTGACGCCGTACTTGAAGTCGAGCCCGGCCGACCCGTCGGGATCGTTCGACAGCGCGCGCGTCCGGTCGGTCGTGACGCTCGAAATGGCGTACGGCTTGAGCTCGATGTTCTTGCTGGCCGGCGGCAGGTCGAGGCCGACGAGATCGGCGGCCGCCGACACCCGGAAGATGCTGGTGGAGCCGCCCGTCGAGGCGGGCACGAAGGTGAGATGCGTCCATTCGTTCTTCCGGCGAATCGCGCGGCGGATCTGGATGCCCCAGGTCTGGTTCGTGCCCGATTGATAGCGGAGCGACTTGAATGGAATGGCCATCTCGACGGTCCAGCCGCCCTCGAACCGCCCGGTCCGCACGAACCACACCGGATTCCAGTCGGTGTTCGGGTTCCCCTCGTCGGTCACAATCTGATCGGCGCGGCCACCCAGCGGATTCGTGTAGAAGTTGAAGCCGTTTCGCTTGTCGTGGAACGTGTCGAAGAGCGCGCCGAAGATGTCGTTGTTTCTGAGCTGGTTCGTGTCGCGCCGCATCTCATTGGCGGTCCACTGATCGGGCGGCGCCGAATCCCAGCAGCGGCACGACAGATAGAGATTGTCGGCGTCGAACATCACCCAGGCGTCGGTCTTTTCGGACGCCGGCTGGCCTTCGCGCGGCACGGTCTGGATGAAATCGCTGACCGGCGGCACCGTCTGATACACCGCCTCGTCCAGCCGGCCATCCACACGCAAGGGCTGGTCGAGATGGATCGCGCGCACCGTGGCATGGCCCTGATCGTCGCGCGCGATCGTGGCGGGTGGCATCGGCGGCGGCGGGTTCACGCTCGCACGGTTTGCGGGACGCCCTTGAGCGACCGACGATGCGGGAGCGACAAGGACGAGGGCGAGAACAGAAAAAAGGAAGACAAACGAAGACAATAATCGAGATCTTCTCGGCAAATGCATCGGCCCTATCTTACCCGCTCGTCCTCCGCAAGCCGTCCCTCACGACCGGCGATTCCGGGAGCCTCCTGTCCCTTACAACGGGTAGGGCAGCGTGAGGCCGAACAGGAATACGAGGAGCAGCACCGCCGGCATCAGCGCGAGGAACACGACGAACGTATAGCCCATCACGTCGCGCGCCCGCAGCCCGAAGATCCCGAGCATGGGGAGCATCCAGAAGGGCTGCAGAAGGTTGGCGAGCGCCTCGCCGAGATCGTAGGCCGCCACGACCCATCCCAGATGGACGCGCAAGCCGTGGGCCGCCGCCATCACGTAGGGCGCCTCGATCACCCACTTGGATCCGCCAGAGGGCACGAACACGCCGAGCATGGCGGAATAGAGGGCGACGAGCGGCGGAAACGTCGCGTGCGTGGACACATGGACAAACACGTCCGCCAGGCGATCGTTGAGATGCGTGGCGGTGATGATCCCGGCGATGCCGGCGTAGAACGGAAACTGCAGGATGACCCCCCAGACTGCCGGCGTCGCCGCCTGGACGGCGTGCATGAGGCGCGCGGGCGTGCGATGGAGCCCGAAGCCGATCAACAGGAATCCGAGGTTGACGATGTTGAGATTGAGCGCGTTCAAGGGCTCGCCGGCCGCCATGAAATACCGCACGAGATACGCGCCGCCGAGCGCCACGATCAGCCACGTGAGGAGCGGCGAGTGCTCGAGCCGCGCGCCCGGCGCAACCCGTCCGGGCATCGGGGGCGGCGCCCCCTCGTCGGCGCCGAGGGCGATGCCCAGGTCCGCGGCGGTCCGCGCGCGATCGGCGGGCGGCGTCGCCAGCCACATCACGAGCGTGACGAGGACCACCTCGATGGCGACCGACGCCAGACTCTGCCAGAGGAAAATCGTGTGGCCGAACGAGATGATGCCGCCCGGCACCGCGCCTCCGCCCGCGACGATGTCGCGAATCTGCGGCGGGAGCGCACCGGCCGTCGCCATCTGCAGCGCCGCCGATCCGCTCAATCCCTGCGCCCAGATGCTGCCGAGCCCGAGAAAGCTGGCGGCTGCCAGCGCGCGATAATCCACGCGCGCGACGCGCCGTGCCATTTCGCGCGCCAGCACGGCGCTGAAGATCAGGCTGAACCCCCAGTTGATCCACGAACTGGCGAGCGCGAAGACCGTGACGAGGGCCACGGCGGCCCGGGGCGACCGCGGCCAGCCCGCCACGGTGCGGATCAGTCGCCCCATCGGCGGAGACGTGGCCAGCACGTGGCCCGTGATGATCACCAGTGACATCTGGAGCGTGAAGGGAATCAGCTCCCAGAAGCCGCCGCCCCAGGCGTCGATCACCTGCCCGATGCTCGACGGCGTCACGGCCACGCCCGCCACAACCACGATCACCGTGGCCATCAGCGCAAAGATGAACGCGTCGGGCACCCACCGCTCCGTCCACGCGGTCAGCGCGATGGCCGCTCGGGCGACGATGCCGGGACGCTCGGGCGTGGCGGGCACTACTCCTCCAGGTCGGGGGAGCGTAGCACGCGAGCGAGCGGACGACCGGCGCGCAGCGCGTCGAAATGGCGCTCCCAGCGCGCGCGGACCTCGGCTTCGGTCAGGCCGACGTCGTAGGCCGGCGAATCGAGCGGCTGCGCACGCGCGACGCGCACCAGCACGATTTCGCGGATGGCGCTCACCCGCGATCCCCGGGCCTCGTAGAACGCCAGGGCCTTGTCGTACAGCGGCCCGGACTCGAGAACCGAGGCCACGCCCTTGAACCGGTATCCCCGCCTCGCGAACGGGTCGACGACGTTCACCTCGATGGCGGGATTCCGAAGGAGATTCGCGATCGTGCCTGGCGATCGGATATTGGCGAACACCAGGTGGGTGTCATCCCACACGGCCGTCGTGCCCTTGGGGGACAGATTCGGGGTGCCGTCGGGGCACACCGTGGCGACGAAGCCCAGGCGCTGCTCCTCGACCACGCGCTTCATGTCAGCGGTCAGCAATCCCGTCGCGCTCCTCCACGAGTGTCAGCACGTCCCGACAGCCTGTCAACCGCGGCCGGCGCTCCGCCCGGCGCGATGCCGGTGCGAACCATGCCGCTCGGTAGGCTCGGAGCCCGGCTCGCTCGGCGCCCGCGAGCTCGTCGTCGCCGCCGTCGCCGATGTAAATGGCGGCTTCCGGGCGGACGCGCAGCCGGCGGACGGCGCGCCGATAGATCTCGGGATCCGGTTTGGCCACGCCTTCCTCGCACGAGAAGGCCGTGCAGCAGAAAGACGGCGCGAGCGAGCATCCCCGCCACGGGCGCACATCGTCGGCGAATCCATTGCTCACGACGCCGAGCCGCAGCCCTCTGGCGACGAGGGTGTCAACGAGCGTCGAGACGTCCGGGTCGATGGCGGCATACGCGCGCGCCTTCTCGCGTTGGCGCTGCCGGCCAATCTGCTGCACGGCGGCCACGTCGGCGCGCCCCGCCAGCTGGCGCGAGATGCTGGTCAACACGTCGACGAAGGTCCGCTCGCCAACCACGATGCGCGGGCGCAGCGCTCTCCATTCCGCACGATAGCGCGCGTCTTCGAGGCCGAGCACCGGACCGAGCGACGACGCGCGCGTCGGCCCGACGTGCCGCTCGGTGATCAGCGTTTCGAAGAGATCGAACAGAACGGCTTCGATCATCGCGCGCCAGACGCGTCGGGCGTCTTCTGGCGGCTTCCCGCCGCGACGGGCTCGCCCGCTTGGGCGCGACCCGTCAGCCGGCCTCGCGCCGAGTCGCGCGCGCCGCTCGCCGGAGCGAGAACACCGACGGTGCCGAGGCCGTGTGGCGGCATCCCGCTGTACACGGCTTCGTATTCGCCGGCGCGAACCCGATACGTCTCGTGCCAGATCCCGACGTCGCCGCGGCTCTGTCCCGAGCGCTTGTTGAACGCGACCCACGCGGGCCAGTGCCGGGCGTCCTGACTGCGGGCATACGCCTCTAGCTGATCGAACGAACGCCAGGTACTGCACAGTCGTCTTGAAGCCCGCGATGTACCCAAGGAAGCCGCTCTCCGGATGTCCCTCGAGCTCCCGCAGCATTCCGGGCATCGCCAGGAACACGGGCAGCCACTTGTGGACTTTCCACCACCTGTTGATGCGCATGCCGATGAGGAACACCACGAAATCGCCCTCGACGTCCACGGTCATCCGGACGGGCATCACCTTGGCCATGCTCACCTCCGCTTCAATGTTCGTCGACGCCCTCGGGAAATCAATCCGCGACCAGGTTCAACCGGATGTTGTGTTCGAGAAGGGCCTTGAGACCCGCGAGGACCAGCGTGAATCCCTGGGTCGAGCCGGTCACCTGTTTGACGAGCGCGTCCCCGTCGCCCGCAAAACCCGACTCGGTGATCCTGACGAAGGTCGTGGTATCGGTCACCGGCTCGAACGTCCATTCCACGGTGGTGGATCCGCCGTATCCCGGCCAGGTGACGACGAGGCGCCTGCCCGGCTCGATGGTCGTCGCGGTCACGGGAATCGAGATGCCGTACATCTCCCACTCCCATTGGACCGGCTTGGCCACTTCAAGCCGTCCGCTGGCCCTGGTGAACCAGAATCTGGTGGTGATCTCCGGATTCACGAACGCTTCGAACACCTCGGCGGCCGGCCGCCGAATCAGCATTCCAGCGCGGGTGATCGGCACCTGCGTGAGCTGGAGCGTGTCCATCCTGTCTCCTTTCAACCCGACGCCGAACGCCCACGGCGTCGGACGCCTATGACGCCGCCCCGAACAGACGGCCGACGAGGGCCGTGCACGCCATGGCGACTGCGCCCCAGAACGCCACGCGCAGGGCGCCGCGCGCGGTCGGCGCGCCGCCCAGGCGCGCCGCGACGCCGCCGAGGACGAGGAGCAGCGCCAGCGTCACCCCGACAATGCCCAGCGTCAGCGACGCCGCGGGCAGCACGGCCGCCAGCAGCGCCACCGGGCCTGCACCGATCGCAAAGGACGCCGCCGAGGCCACGGCCGCCTGAATCGGGCGCGCCAGCGTCGCCTCGTGAATCCCCAGCTCGTCCCTGGCATGCGCCCCGAGCGCGTCGTGCGCCATCATCTGGTCGGCCACCTGGCGAGCGAGGTGGCGGGTCAGTCCACGCGTCACGTAAATGCCGGCCAGCTCCGCGCGTTCGGCATCTGGCGACGTCGCGAGCTCGTCGCGCTCGCGCGCCAGATCCGCCTCCTCGGTATCGGCCTGCGAGCTGACCGACACGTATTCCCCAGCGGCCATCGACAGCGCGCCAGCCACGAGCCCCGCGATCGCCGTGAGCAGAATCGCCGCGCTCGACGGTTCGGCAGCGGCTACGCCCACGACCAGGCTGCTTGTGGAGATCAGACCGTCGTTGGCCCCCAGCACCGCGGCGCGCAGCCATCCGATCCGGTCGGTCCGATGCCGTTCGCGGTGCCTGGCCGCCTTCATCGGTCTTCGGCGCCTGACGCGAGGGTGGAGGGCTCGGGCGGCTGACACGACTGGGGCGCGTCGTCGCGCCAACGCACCGCGCCGATCCGGCGACAGATCGCCCGGCCTGCGAGATTGCCGCAGCCGAGATCCACGACGGTGCCACCACGGAAACCGGAGCGACCGGGCTCGCCGACCAGCATGAGCGTTTCGCGCTATTCTACGCTGCGACAGGAGGTCACATGTCGATCGAACATCCCGTCTCCCGACGCGACTTCGCGAAGGCCGGCGCGTCGCTCGGAGCGGCAGTGGGCCTGTCGAGCGTCGCCGGCCTGTCCACGCTCGGCCTCGACGCACAGCAGGCGCCGGGCAGCCGGCCCGACGCGCTCAAGTCCGAGTTCCTGATGGATCTGATTCTCGAGACGAGCACGGCCGCCACACTCGGCAGCCGCCGCATCGTCAGCGTCACCGGCGGGTCGTTCGAAGGGCCGAAGCTCAAGGGCACGGTGCTCGGGCCCGGCGCCGACTGGACGACGCGCGTGTCAGACGCGTTGACGGTGCTCGACGTTCGCACGCTGCTCGTGACAGACGACGACCAGCCGATCTACTGCTGGTATCGAGGGGTCGTGCACCGGCCCGCCGGCGGCGACACCTACTGGCGCGTGCAGCCGGTCTTCGAGACCGCGTCGCCCAAGTACGACTGGCTGAACCACATCGCCGCCGTTGGGGTGAGCTTCACCATTCCGCAGCGAGTGTCGTACCGGGTGTTTCAGATCCTGTAATCGTGAATGGGACGATGGGACGTCCTTCGTCCCATCTTTCCATCGCGCCATTGTTCCATCCTTCTATTTCCTCCCGGCGACGTCGACGAGCGTCCGGTAGACCCACTCCGTTCCCTGCTCGAGCGACTGAATGGCCACCCGCTCGTCGTTGCCATGCATCCGGGTGAGATCGTCTGCGGTGATCGGGTACGGGTAGATGCCGTACACCGGCACGCCGCGTGAGCGCCACGCGCCCGCGTCGGTTCCCGCCTGAAACACGTAGGGCGTCACCTCGACGCCGGGGAAGACGTCGTGCGCGTGCCGCTCGAGCGCGCGGTACAGGTCGGTGCCGACAGGCGAGGGCTGGATCGGCGACGGCCCGTTCGAGGGCGTCGCCAGCCGAACGTCCACTCGCGGATCGTCGACGACGCGCCGGATCGCCGCGACAATCTCGTTGGGATCGGCGCCCGGCACGAGCCGCGCATTCACCGTCGCGTCGGCGGAGCCCGGAATGACGTTGCTGCGGAAGCCCGCGTCCATCAGTACCGGCGCGAGCGTGTTGCGAATGAGCGCATGCATCAACGGATCGACGCTGACCGCGCGATCGGCCGCCGCGAGCGCCGCCGGATCGCTGGAGGTGGCGAGGGTTCTGAAGTCGGCGGCGAGGGGGCCCTCGGTCGTCCGCGCCAGGGTGGCCAGGAACTGGCGCGTCTCGGGGACCAGATCGAGGGGCGTCTCGTAGTCCGCGAGCTTCGCCATCGCCTTCGACAGCGTGAAAATGGCGCTGTCGGCTCGCGGCATCGACGAATGTGTCGACGTGCCATGCGCCGTGATCAGGACGCGCACCGACGACTTGTCCGCCGTCGAGATGCTCACGTACTTCACCCGCCCGTCGTCGGTCTGGATAATCCAGCCCCCTTCGTTCAGGGCGAACTCGCAATCCATCTCCGGCCAGTGCGTCTCGGCCAGCCACGACGTGTTGTAGGAGGCGCTTTCTTCATCCGCTTCCACCAGCAAGACGACGTCGCGCGCGAGCGGCACGTGGTTCTCGGCCAGCCGCATGACGGCGCGGGCGAACACGGCCATGCCCCCCTTGAAGTCCATCGCACCGCGGCCGAAGACGTACCCGTCGCGCTCGAGACCGGCGAAGGGATCGACCGTCCATTTCTCGCGCTCCACGCCCACCACGTCGGCGTGGGCCGCCAGGAGCACGGGCCGCTGGCTGCCGTCGCCGCGGAGCCGGGCGAACAGGTGCGCCTTGCCGGCTTCCGGCGTGGGCACGATCTCGATCTCGAAGCCGAGCGGACGGAGCTTCGCCGCCAGCAGCTCGTCGATCTGCTGCTCGTGACCGGGGGGATTGCTCGTGTCGACTCTGATGAGCTCGCTCAAGAGGTCGGCCGTTGGCTGCGCAGACGACGTTTGGTCCAGCGGCATCCCAGCCAGGGCGAGGATCGCGGAGGCGAGGGCGCCGGCGAGTCGTTTCATGGGCCTCGATTCTACCCGGGCACGCCGCAGGCGCGCGCGAAAGCCCGCGCCCGGCCTCAGTCGCCGCGGAGTGCCGTCACCGGGTTCACGGTGAGCGCGCGTCGGGCGGGTACGAGCGTGGCGAGCAGGCTGACGAGCGCCAGCGCGCCGCAGGCCACCACGTAGGCGGTCGCGTCGGTCGTGGTGACGCCGAACAGCAGCGCCTGGAGCAGGCGGCTCAGGCCGAGCGCGCTCACCAGGCCCACCACGATGCCAAGCACGACCGGCCGCATGCCGTCGCGGACGACCATGGCGAGCACCGTGGACGACGAAGCCCCGAGCGCCACGCGGACTCCAATCTCGTGCGTTCGCTGGGCCACCAGGTATCCGACGACCCCGTAGACGCCGACCGCGGCCAGCAGCATCGCGAGCCCGGCGAAGAGGGCGAAGAGCGCCGCGCGCACTTCCGGCTCCACGACCGCACCCGACAACACCTGGTCGAGCGATCGCACGTCGGAGAGCGGGACTTCGGGATCCATCCGGGCGAGCTCGGCCCGGATCGAGCCCACCAGCCCGGCCGGAGCGCTCGTCGTCCGCACCACCAGGGTCATCGCGTGATAGGAGGGCTGCTGCGCATGCGGCGTGTAGAACATCGGCACCGGTTCCTCTTCGGCCAGTCCCAGGTGCTTCACGTCACCCACGATGCCCACCACCTCGCGCGATCCGGCGCCGCCGACATCCCTGCGGCCTTCCGCGGGCACTCCCGCATTGAACGTGATGCGGCGGCCCAACGCGTCTTCGCCGGGCCAGTACCGGCGAGCCATCGACTCGGAGACGATCACGACGAGTGGACTGTCCGTCGTGTCGCGCCCGTCGAAGAGACGGCCGCGAATGAGCGGAATCCCCATCGCCGCGAAGTAGCCAGGCGTGACCGATCGCGCCTGCGGACTTGGCGTCTGGCCGACCGGCTGGGGATGGGCTTCGATCTGGACGCTCCGGCCGTCGTAGTTGTCGCTCAGGGGCAGAATGTTCACGGCACCCACGTGCCCGACGCCGGGCAGCTCACGGATGCGCGCCTCGAGCTGTTCGTAGAACGGCATCTCGGTGCCCTCGGGGTACCGCGCGGTCGGAAGCGCGACGCTCATCGTGACCGCCCGTTCGGCTTCGAAACCCGGACTCACCGCCTGCAGGCGCCAGAGGCTCTCGACGAGCAGCCCGGCGCCGACGAGGAGCACGACCGAGACGGCCACCTCGCCGAGAATCAACGCTTCCCGCGACCGGCGGTGGACGAGGGCCCCCGGCTGCCGCCCGCCCTGCTTCAGCGCCTCGTTGACGTCGTCGTGCAGGAACGTGAGCGCCGGGACCAGTCCGAAGACGAGGCTGGCTGCCACGGCGATCGCCGCGGCAAAGGCCAGCACCATCGAGTCGACGCGGATGTCGCCGGCGCGCGGGATGCCGGCGGCGGAGAGCGCCGTGAGCAGCGGCACTCCGAGGGCCGCAATCCCGACGCCCCCGACCGCGCCGGCCAGCCCGAGCGCCAGGCTCTCGGTGAGCATCTGCCGGACGAGCCGCCCACGCCCCGCGCCGAGCGCCGCCCGCACCGCGAGCTCGCGCTGCCGCCCGGACCCGGCGGCAAGCAGCAGGTTGGCCATGTTCGCGCAGACGACCAGCAGCACGAACCCCACGGCCCCGGCGAGCAGCAGCAGCACGGGCCGCGCACCCTCGACGATCGCGTCGCGGAGCGGGCGCACCACGACGCCGCGATGCGTGTTGTCGACCGGATACTCCTGCTCCAGCCTCGCGGCGATGCCGGCGAGCTCGGCCCGGGCTTCGTCGACGGTGCGTCCCGGCCCGAGCCGCGCGACTGCGCGCACGAAGTGACCGCCGCGGTTGGGCTGTACGCGATCGAACTGGTACAGCATGAAGAGGTCCACCGGACGGTCGGCGTTCTCTTCGAGGTGACGGTACGTCGCCGGCAGCACGCCGATCACGGTGGTGGGGACGGCGTTCACCGTGATCGTCCGGCCGACGATCGCGGGGTCGGCGGCGAATCGGCGGCGCCAGAAGCCGTCGGAGATGAGGGTGACGGCCGGCCCGCCGGGCCGGTCCTCCGCGGCATCGAACAGCCGCCCGAGCGCCGGCGTGACGCCAAGGGTCGGAAAGAAGCCTTCGGTGACCCGCACTGCGCCCACCCGTTCGGCATCCCCGACGCCGCCGCTCACCGTAAACCGGTCGATGAAGCCGTTCAGGCCCATCCGGTCGATCGTGCGCGTGTCGCGCTCGAAATCGAAGAAGTCGGCGGGCGAGAGGTTACCGACCTCGCCGGTCACGGTGTTCAGGCTGGTGATCCGCACGAGCGCCTCCGGCGCGTCGTACGGCAACGGCCGCAAGAGCACCGCGCGGATCACGCTGAAGATCGCCGCATTGGCGCCGATCCCGAGCGCCAGAGTGACCAGGGCGACGACGGTGAACAGCGGACGCCGCCAGAGGCCGCGGACGGCGAAGACGATGTCGCGCCTGAAATCCGTCACGACTCGGCTCACCACAGCCCCTCCTCGCACGTCGCGCACGCCTTCCTTGACCTGTTCGACGCCGCCCAGCTCGAGAGCCGCCGCCCGGCGCGCGACGGCGGGCAGGGCGCCCGAGCGGGTCCGCTCCTGCACGAGGAGATCGAACGTGGCGCGGACTTCCGCATCGAGCTCCCGGTCGACCCGATCGGGCGCGACGAGGTTGCGCCAGCAGGCCGACAGCCGCGACAACAGCCGCATACGGTGATGATCCCGATCTGACGTCGTCTCGTATCGACGTTCGATACGTCACCTTAGGATCGAACGCCTCCGCGTGTCAAGGCGATTGACACCCGCGCTCGCCGCGAGTACCGTCTGACCTATCGAATGACGATAGGAGACGACTGATGACCGCACCGGCCGCCCTGCTGCAGGGCACGCTCGACCTGCTCATCCTCAAGGCACTCAGCCTGGACGAGCTGCACGGCCTCGGCGTCTCGCGCCGCATCGATCAGATCACGCGCGGGACGTTCCAGGTCCAGCCCGGGTCGCTCTTCCCCGCGCTGCATCGTCTGGAGGAGGCCGGCTGGCTCGCATCCGCCTGGCGCGCGTCGGAGAACAACCGCAGGGCGAAGTACTACCGGTTGACCGCCGCCGGCCGCCGTCAGCTCAAGCAGGAGAAGAGCCAGTGGAACCGGGTCGCCGGCGCGATCGCGCGGGCACTCGAAGCGTGAGTTGATTCCTGCCCCTCCCGTCGCTAGAGTGACGAGTGGAGGCTGCCGATGCTGGTGATTCGCGACATCATGTACTGCAAGCCCGGGAAGGCCCGCCCGATGGTCCAGAAGTTCCTCGCGTTGTCGAAAGCCGGCACCACGCTCGGCTTCCGGGCCATGCGCGTCATGACCGACCTCAGCGCCGAGCGCTACTGGACCGTCGTCGCCGAACTCGAGGTGCCCACCCTGCAGGAGTACGAAACCATGATGAAGACGGGCATGGAACAGAAGGAGTTCCAGGACATCATGAAGGACTACCACGAGCTCATCGAGCACGGCCGGCGCGAAATCTACAGCCTCGAAGGCTGATCATGAAGGGCCTGCGTCTGGCGCTCGCCGCGCTTCTCGCTCTCGGCTCGACCGCCTGCTTCCAGTCGAGCACGCTGCTCCAGATCAAGGCCGACGGCAGCGGCACGATCGTGCAACGTCTGGTGTTCACGGCCGCCGCGCTCGAACAGATGAAACAGCTGGCCGGTGCCTCGGGCGCGAACCAGGATCCGGGAGGGTTCAACCCGCTGTCGGAAGACACCGCGCGCGAGATGGCCGCCGCGCTCGGTCCGGGCGTCAGCTATGTGTCCTCCACACCGATCACGACCGATGCCGGGGAAGGCCGCGAGATGGTGTTCGCGTTCGACGACATCCGGACCGTGCGCATGTCGCAGCAGCCGGCGACTCCCGATGCGGCACCATCGGGCGCGGGGGCACTCGGGTTCAGCCTCGATCGACAGGCCAACGGCAACGTCGTCCTGCGCATCGCCATGCCGGACGCGGCCGGCGCGGGCGGCGCCTCCCTCGGCGGAAGCGGCCTGCCCACCCTGCCACCCGGGCCGCAGCTGGCCATGTTGAAACCCCTGCTGGCCGGCGCCCGCGTCACCATTGCCATCGAACCGGCGGGTCGGCTGGTCCGGACCAGCAGCCCGTACGTCGACGGGAATCGCGTCACGCTCGTCGATCTGAATCTCGACGCGCTCCTGGCCGACGACACGCTGCTCGCGAAGCTTCAGGCGGCGCCCGACCGTGCGGCCACGCAAGCGCTCCTCAAGGATGTCCCGGGCGTCAAGATCATCGACGCACCGGAGATCACGATCGAGTTCACGCCCTAGTCACGAGGGCTGGCCGTGGTGCCGACCCTCGCGCGTGTAGCCGCGGAGCGCGGGGGTCTTCGACGCAATCCACGCGGTCGCCGCCATGCAGGCCAGCCCACCGCTCACGACCGAGAACGGTGCGCCGAAGCCGTGCGCCACCACGCCCGCCTCGAGCTCGCCGAGTTGCGGGCCGCCCATGAAGAACACCATGTTCACGCCGGACATGCGTCCCAGCAGACGCTCCGGCGTCTCCAGCTGTCGCACGATGCTGCGAATCACCGTGCTCACGGTATCAGTGGCGCCGGTCAGCGCCAGGCACAGAAAGGTGAGCCAGTACGCCCGCGACAATCCGAACACGATGGTCGCCGCTCCGTGGCCGACCACCGCCCAGATGAGTGTCCGCCCGCGGCGCTCGATCCGCTCGGTGAGCGGCACCATGGCGAGGCTGGCCAGCACCGATCCCGCCGCCGGCGCTGCGAAGAGCCAGCCGAAGCCCAGGGGGCCCACGTGCAGGAAGTCCTGCGCGAAGATCGGCAGGAGGGCCGTCGCCGAGGCGAAGAACGTCGCCACGAAGTCGAGCAGCATCGTCGATCGGATGAGGGAGGACCGGAACACGAACCGCACCCCTTCGAACGCGGCGCCGAGCGATACCCGTTCGCGGGCGGTGCCGGTCACCCCTTCGCTCTCGCGCACGTTCCGCATCATCAGCAGGGCGACGACGACGAAGCCGAACGAGACCGCATTGGCGATATAGGCCCAGCCCACGCCGAACGCGCCGATCAGGACGCCGCCGACGGCCGGACCCGCCACCGAGGCCACCTGCACCATGATGGCGTTCAGGCTGATCGCATTCGGCAGGTGTTCGCGCGGCACCAGCAGGGGGAGCAGCGCCTGGCGGGCGGGAAGATCGAACGCGCTCACGGACGCGCCGATGGCCGCCAGGAGGTAGATCGGCCAGACGGCCGTGAGGCCGCGGAACGTGAGGGCCGCCAGGCCCAACGCCACCGCCGCGCCCGCCGTCTGGGTCGCCACGAGCAGCCGCTGGCGGTTCAACGCGTCGGCGGCGACGCCGCTCACCAGCGAGAACAGGACGATCGGCACGACCTTCGACAGGCCGACCAGCCCCAGCGCGATCGCGCGATCGTCGGGAGCCACGAGCAGCGAGACGTGCCAGAGGATGGCTGCGTTCTGCATGAACGAGCCGGTGAACGACAGCAGCAGGCCAATCCAGATCAGCCGGAAGTTGCGCGACTGCAGGGCGACGAGCGAAGCGCGCACGCGACCCTAGACCGTCAGGACGATCTTGCCGATGTGGACGCCCGACTCCATGAGCCGGTGCGCCGCGGCCGCCTCGCGCAGCGGAAACGTGGCGTACACGACGGGCGCCACCGCGCCCGACTCGAGAAGCGGCCAGACGTGCCGTCGTACCGCCGCTGCGAGCTCGCCTTTCTCCTGGACGCTTCGCGGACGCAGCGTCGAACCGGTCAGCGTCAGGCGCCGCATCAGAATCGGGCGCAGGTTGATGTCGGCGCGGGCGCCGCCCTGCGTGCCAATCTGCACCAGCCGGCCTTCGCGCGCGAGCACGTCGAGATTGCGGGCTACGTAGTCGCCGCCGACGATATCGAGGACGACGTCGACGCCGCGGTCCGCGGTCGCCTGCTGCACCGCGGCCACGAAATCGACGGCGCGATAGTTGATCCCGCGCTCGGCGCCGAGCCGCTCGCAGGCCGCGCACTTCTCGTCGGATTCCGGCCGTCGCGAACACGCGCGAACCGCGGGCGCGGGCCAGTTGAATGGCCGTCGTGCCGATTCCGCTCGATCCGCCGTGAACCAGCAGCGACTCGCCCGCCACCAGGCGTCCGCGTTCGAACACGTTGGTCCAGACGGTGAAGAACGTCTCGGGCACCGCCGCCGCCGCGACCATGCTGAGCCCGGTCGGCACCGGCAGGCACTGCGGCGAGGGCGCCACGGCGAACTCCGCGTATCCCCCACCCGAGACCAGCGCGCACACCGCCTGGCCCGGCGCCCATTCCGACACCCCGTTGCCCACGCCTTCCACCGTGCCCGCCACTTCGAGACCCGGCAGATCGGAGGCCCCTGGCGGAGGCGGATACCGGCCCTGCCGCTGCATGACGTCGGGGCGGTTCACGCCGGCGGCCGCCACGCGAATCAGCACCTCGCCGTCGCCGGGGACTGGCACGGGCCGCTTCGAGGCGACCAGCACCTCCGGGCCTCCGGATTCCTTGATTTCGATCCCGATCATCATCATGGTTCGCTCCCAAAGGCCGCGTCCGTCGTCGCCGGTTCGAGCCACGCCGCCGCCAGTCCGATGCCGATGCCGAGCGCCATGGTCAGCAGCCCGTACAGCACGAAGTTCCTGGAGGCCAGCACGAGCCCGTCCACGAGCAACGCGATGCTGATCAGCAGATCGACCACGAGCGTCGCCCGGCCCGTTCGCCGCCTTTCGGTCGTGAGGCGATGCGGGTGCACCGTGGCCGTGAACGCGAGATGTCCGCGGAGAACGCCGCCGATCGTGCTCGCCGAGCCGATGGCGAGAAAAAGCGACAGCGGCACGGCCGTCGGCGCCAGCTGCTTGACCTGCCACGCCGTCACCGACGCCGCGACATACAAGCCGATGACCACGAGCTGGTGGGCGCGCCACCACCCGATTCTGCGATCCGCCTGGCGGCCTGGAGGCTCGGCGGCCGAGCGCGTCCAGGAACGCGGCCGCCGAGGCGAATCGCGCCGACGGCGACTTCTCCAATGCCCGTTCCACCACATCGGCCACCGCCGCGGGCACGTCGGGACGACGATGGTCGAGCCGTTCGACGCGGCTCTCGAGAATTCGGCCTGCCGTCGCAAACGGCGTCGCGGCCTCGAAGGGATGGCGGCCGGTCGCATACTCGTACAAGAGGATGCCGAGCGCAAACACATCCGACCTGGCATCGACCGGCTCACCGTTCAATTGCTCGGGCGCCATGTAGGCGAGCGTCCCGGCGAGCCCGATCGCCAGGGTCCCCACGGTGGCGGCCCGGCGATCCTCACGGCTGGCGACGCGGGCCAGTCCGAAGTCCAGGATCTTCAGCCGGCCGTCGCGGGTCCGCATCACGTTTTCCGGTTTGAGGTCGCGATGCACGATGCCCGCCAGGTGCGCCGCCGCGAGCGCGTCGGCCAGCGAACGCGCCGTCGAGAGGACCGCGTCGGGCGATGGACGCTCCGCGCCCGCAATCTCGTCGCGCAGCGTCCGTCCATCCACGTATTCGGCGGCGATGTAGACGGCCCCGTCCAGCTCCTCGAGCGCATAGACCGTGCAGATGCCCGGGTGGGTCAGACCCGCCGCCGCGCGCGCCTCGCGTTTCAGCCGTTCGCGGTGTGCCGGATCAGCGGTGAGCTCGGGCGCCAGGGCCTTGAGGGCGACCGGCCGGCCGAGACGCGTGTCAAACGCCAGATAGACGCGCCCCATTCCGCCACGACCGATCTCGTCGCGAATTTCGTAGGGGCCGAGGATGGTACCGGGTTGGAGCGCGTGGTCCTCGACGAGCAGATCGGGCATCGACTCGGCGACGGGCCGCGAGAGGAACGCCCGGGCCTGTCGATGGTGGTCCCAGAGCGAACGAAGCTCGCGCTGTACCGCCTCGTCGTCGGCGGCCGCGCGGGCGACCCACCGCGTCGCCTCGGCCTCGTCGCGATCGACGGCCTCCTCGAACAGATCGCGCACGCGACGGCGCTGGTCGGGCGTCATGCCACCGTGGCACTGAGCTCGCGAAACAGCCACGCGCGGGCGAGGGCCCACCGCCGCTTCACCGTGGCTGGCGAGAGGTCCATCGCTTCGGCGGTTTCCTCGATGCTCAGCCCGGCAAAGTAGCGGAGCTCGACGATCTTCGCCTGCTGGGCGTCGATCGCTTCGAGCCGGGTCAGCGCTTCGTCCAGAACCGGCAGCCACACGTCTTCGCGCCGGCCGGCCGCCAGGGACTCGTGGAGCGACACGCGGTCGAGACCCGCCCACCGCTTCTGCGCGCCGCGCGCCCGGGCGCGCTCGATGAGGATCTGGCGCATCGAACGCGCGGCGATGCCGACGAAATGACGCCGGTCGGTCCAGGGCGTCCCTGCTCCGGCGAGGCGCAGGTAGGCCTCGTTCACGAGCGCGGTCGGTTGCAGCGTCTGCCCCGGCCGTTCGCGCCGCATGTATGCGGCAGCCACTCGCCGCAGCTCGTTGTACACGAGCGGCGCCAGGTCGTTCGCATCGCCGATGGGTGGTTCGGACTCATTCATGAGCTGTACGGCCGTGAGCCTGCGCATTATCGATTGAGGAGGCACCGAGCGCAATGTTCACGGGATTTCGACTGATTTCGCTCCCTCTGGCAGCGACGATCGGAGTGGCGACCGCGTGGGCGCAAGGGCCGGCACCAGGCCGCCGCTCCGGCACCCCGGCCGTCGAAATCGGCGTCGGCGCCGGGGGCCTCATCGTGCGGACCCCCGACTTCGAGGGCGCCGGCGTGACGAGCGGCACGGCCGAGATGCGGGGAACGATTCGGCTGACGCCACGATTCGCGATCGACGCCGGCGTGAGCGTCGCGCCGGGCGGCCGGACCTGCTGCAGCCGGCAGTTCGAGGGCTTCTATACCGTGCAGATCCGTCAGCGTCTGCCCCCCGGGCGCGGGCTGTTTCTGACGTACGGCGCGGCTGGCTACTACGCGCGAGAGCGCTTTCCCGAGCATCGCGTACCGGGCCCTGACGGATCGCCCGTGATCATTCCGGCCTATCGCCATACGATCATCGAGAGCCCGTTGTTCACGGCGTTCGGCGCAGGGTTCGATCAGCCCGTCGGCTCCCGCGCGTCCGTCCGAATCGACGCGCAATCGCTGAGCGTCCTGTGGCTGCCGCTGGGCGTGCGTGTGTCGGCCGGCGTGTCGTTCGGCTTCGGCGGACGGCGAGGATGGACTCCGGCCGCTATTCCAGCCAGTCGCGCGGGCGCATCGCGGTGAGCGGGTACTTCCGGCGCAGCGCCACCACGCGGTCGGCGTACTCGCGCCGGGGGAATTCGTGCTGCAGCAGCCGTTCCCGCAGGCGACGAATCTCCACGCGATACAGATCGCGGACGAATTCGTGCACGAGCTCCGGCCGGGTGTGGGGCGCAGGAATGATGCCCAGGCGCAGCAGTTCGTCCAGCACGTCCTGGCGATAGCGGTACTCCCGGCGGGAATCAGCCACTCACGACGCTCTTGACGTCGTCGAGCGAAGCCGGGAGCGACATGATCGGCCGCGCCGCGGCCAGCGCGTCGGCGAGAGGCCCGGGCTTGTCGACCGGCTCCCCGATGATGGCCTCCACGACCTCACCGAACTTCGCCGGATGCGCCGTCGCCAGAAAAATTCCGGCCTGACCCGACTGACCTGCCTGGCCCAGGTACTTGGTCACACCCAGGTATCCGATCGCCGCGTGCGGATCGAGCAGGTAGCCGCGTTCTTCCCAGACGCGTCTGATCGTGGCCTTCACTTCGCTGTCGGTGTGGCGGCTGCCGGTGATGTCCTGGCGCATGGCAGCGACGCTGCGGCCGTAGAGCCACAGCATTCGCTCGAAGTTGCTCGGGTTCCCGACGTCCATGGCATTCGCGATCGTGGGAATCGACGGCCGGGCCTCGAACAGTCCGGTTGCCAGATATTCCGGCACGACATCGTTGACGTTCGTGGCGGCCACGAACCGGACGACCGGCAGGCCCAGACGCCTGGCCATGAGTCCGGCCGTCAGATTGCCGAAATTGCCGCTCGGCGTCGAGAAGACCGGCGCACCGGCATCGGGACGCTGTCGCCAGAGATCCGCGACCGCCTGGAAGTAATAGACCATCTGTGGCAACAGCCGCCCGATGTTGATGGAGTTGGCCGACGTCAACCGGACGCGACGGAGGTACTCCTCGTCGGCGAACGCCGCCTTGACCAGGCCCTGGCAGTCGTCGAAGCTGCCGTCGACGGCGAACGCGCGGACGTTCGAGCCCTCGACGCCGTTGAACATGGTCAGCTGGGCTTCCTGTGTGGGGCTCACGCGACCGGCCGGGTAGAGCACCACGACGCGCATGTGCGGCACCTGATAGAAGGCATGCGCAACCGCGCCGCCGGTGTCGCCGGACGTCGCGACCAGCACCGTCGTCGGGTCGCCGCCATCGTGCAATGCCGCCATCAGGCGCGCCATGACCCGTGCGCCGACGTCCTTGAACGCCAGCGTCGGGCCATGAAACAGCTCCAGCGCATAGCGCTCCGGCTCGACCTCGACGAGGGGAATCGGAAAATTCAGGGCCTCGACGACCACGGCTTCGAACGTCGCGGCATCGAGGTCGCGCGTGAACGGACGCAGCACGCGAAAGGCGATCTCGGTGAGCGTGCGGCGCGGGAGCCGGCCGATCTCCTCGGCGGGCCAGGGATCGAGCGCCTCGGGCACGTACAGACCGCCGTCGGGAGCAAGGCCGTCGAACAGCGCGAACTCGAGACTGGCGGCCGGCGCGCGGCCGCGGGTCGTTATGAAGCGCATGTCGCCACGACGTGCGCGCCCCTGGCG
This sequence comes from uncultured Acidobacteriota bacterium, assembly GCA_963837345.1. Classification (GTDB taxonomy): domain Bacteria; phylum Acidobacteriota; class Vicinamibacteria; order Vicinamibacterales; family CAVVIG01; genus CAWIMX01. The sequence continues at coordinate 3,104,806 of CAWIMX010000001.1, read as the reverse complement.
GCAATCGGGGAGACGTAGGTCTGCAGGCCCACCTGCATCTCGGAGGTCACTGCCGCCGCCATGGCCCCCGCCGCGCGGTCGGCCGTGAGGCGATCGGCGCACAGCGCGAAGAGCGACGGACCGGAACCCGACAGCCCGGCACCGAGGGCGCCGGCGTCCCGGGCCGCCTGCTTGACCACTTCGAGGCCCGGGACGAGCGCCGCGCGCCGCGGCTCGGCGATGGCATCTTCGATGGCCCGACCGATGAGCGCAAAGTCGCCGCGATGCAGGCCGTCGACGAGTGCACCCAGGTTCGCCCACTGGCGCACGGCGTCTCTCAGCGGAACCGTGTCGCCGAGAAGCGCCCGCGCGCGCGCCGTCTCGATTTCCAGATCCGGGTGCACCACGACCGCCGTGAGTCCGGCCGGCACCGGCAGCCGCACCACGTCCGGCGGGCTGGGGCAACGGACGAGCACGAACCCGCCGTAGATCGCCGGAGCGATGTTGTCGGCATGCGCCGATCCCGCGCCGAGCGACTCGCCCTCGAGCGCACAGGCGAAGAGCGTCTCGAGCGACACGCGAGCCTCGAACAGCCCGCTCACGGCGACGACGGCCGCCGCCGCGCTCGCCGCGCTCCCGCCGAGTCCGCTGGCGAGCGGCAGCCCCTTGCGGATCCGCAGCCGGACGCCGCGCCGTTCTCCCAGCGCGCGGAGGAGGGCCGCCGCGGCGACGCCGGCCGTGTTCCGCGCGGCGTCGCGCGGCAAGCGTCCCTCGTCGCCCTCGATGGCCTCGATCGTCACGCCAGCCGGTCCGTCCCGGGCGGTCACTTCGTCGCCGGGCTGCTCGAGCGCGAAGCCCAGCACGTCGAAACCGCAGCCGACGTTCGAGACCGTCGCCGGCGCGAACGCCGTCACCTCGTTCATCGGAGGATCATCTTACCTGATCGATACACGACGGCTTGGCGTCACCGGTAGCGGCGGCGGATCGTCGGAACGAGGTACTCGCTGAAGGCGTGCTCGAAGTCGTAGCGCGGACTGAAGCCCCAGTCGGCGCGCGCCGAACGGTCGTCGACTTCGGCCGGCCACGAGTCGACGATGCGCTGCCGCTTCTCGTCGACCGCGAAGGTGATCGCCGCACCGGGAAACGCCTCGATCGTCAGGCGGCGGATCGCCTCCGCCGTCGGACTGAACCCCCCCGCGTTGTAGGTGGTCCGGGTGAGGCGGTCGCGGGGCGCGGCCGCCAGCGTGACGAGGGCGGCCACCGCATCCGGCATGGCCAGGAAGGGAATGCGCGTATCGGGCCGCACGAAACAGGCGTAGGCCTCGCCGCGGGCCGCGGCGTGCATCATCTCGGGCGCATAGTCGGACGTGCCGCCGGCCGGCAGCGTCGTCGCCGACATGAGCCCTGGAAAGCGCACGGCCCGGAAATCCACGCGCGGAGCGGCGGCGTCGGCCGACAGCTGCTTGTAGTGCCGTGCGTAGTAGCGTCCCATCTGTTCGCATGCCAGCTTGTTGCAGCCGTACATCGTCATCGGTCGCAGCCAGTCGTCCTCGGTCACGGGCGGCACGCGGGCTTTGGTCGCCGCATCCGGAAGGCCGAACGCCGCGATGGAGGACGGATACACGAACACGACAGGGCGTCCGTGCGACTCCCCTTCCTTCTGCGCGAACTCGAGCAGCTGCAGGGTGCCTTCCACGTTCACGCGATGCGCCGTGAGAGGCGCGAACTCCGAGCGCGTCGAGAGCAGCGCCGCGAGATGGAAGACGAGGTCGACCTCGAACTCGGCCAGGATGCGCTCGAGGAGCACGGCGTCGGTGATCGAACCGGTGAATTCGCGCGATACCAGCGGCGCGAGGGTCGCGTCGAGCGGACTGACGTCGAGGGTCACGATGATGGTGCCCGAGTCGGCCAGCCGGGCGACGAGCCCGTGTCCGATCTCGCCGCCCGCCCCCGTCACCAGCGTCACCGGTTTGCGCATGCGATCTGGGATGATGCCACAATTGTCGTATTCTCCTGTCGGATGGGCCCCGAAGACGCCGACTCCGCAGACCTCTTCCGCGTGCTGGTCGAGCACAGCGCCGACGGCATCGCCCTGGTCGACGGCGAGGGCCGACTGCGCTTCGCCAGCCCGTCGTCGGAGCGCATGCTGGGGCATCCCCTGGCCGAGCGTCTGGGGCAGCCCCTCTTCGACCTCGTGCATCCCGACGATCTGCCGCGCGTCCGTGCCGCGCTCGCCACCTGCCTCGAGCGCCCGGGCGCGCCGGTCTCCGCCGGGTTCCGCGTGCGCCACCACGACGGCTCATGGCACGACATCGAGGCGATTGCCGCCAACCGGCTCGCCGACGCGCCGGTGGCGGCGATCGTGGTCAATTTCCGCGATGTGACGGAACGCACGCGATCAGAACGCGCGCTCCAGGCGAGCCAGGAACGCCTGCGACAGTTCGTGGAACGAGCCGAGGACATCATCTACCGTTGCGACCGGTCGGGCGTCTTCATCTACACGAATCCGACCGCCAGCCGCGTCACAGAGTACCCACCCGGCGAGCTGATCGGCCGCCACTTCCTCACGCTCATCCGCGCCGACTACCACGACCGCGCCGTCACGCTCTATCGCGCGCAGATCGAGGATCGGACGCCGAATACCTATTTCGAATTTCCCTGCGTGACCCGCCGCGGCGACGTCGTCTGGCTCGGTCAGCACGTGCAGCTCGTGACCGACGGTGACGACGTCGTCGGCGTCCAGGCGATCGCGCGCGATATCACGTCGCGGAAGAACGCCGAAGAACGGCTGCGACAATCCGAGGCCCGATACCGCTCGCTGATCGCCGGCGCCGCCTACGGCATCTTTCGATCCACGCCCGACGGCACCATTCTCGACGCCAACCCTGCGTTCGCCCAGATGCTCGGCTACGATTCGCCAGGCGATTTGACGTCGCGCAACATGGTGGACTTCTACGAGCATCCCGAGGATCGCGCCCGCTATGTCGATCAGGTCGCGCAGCGCTCCGCCATCTCGGTCCAGGCGCGATGGCGGCGCAAGGACGGCAGTTCGCTCATCGTTCACCTCACGGCCCGACGCGTCGCGTTCGAGGACGAGCCGGAGGTGTGCTACGAGGTGATTGCCGAAGACGTGACCGCCCGACGGGCGCTCGAGCAGCAGCTGCGACGGGCCCAGAAAATGGAGGCAATCGGCCTGCTGGCGCGCGGCGTCGCCCACGACTTCAACAACGTGCTGGCGGCCATCCTCGCCTCGGCCGATCTGCTGTCGGTGCGACTGCCGCCCGACCACCCGGCCCGGGACGAAGCGGAAGAGATCATCAAAGCCGCCGGGCGCGGCGCCACCTTCACCCGCAAACTCCTGGCATTCAGCGGGCGCCCGACGCAGGCGCCGCAAGTGCTCGATGCCCACGAGATCGTCACGGGTATGACGCTCATGCTCGAACGGCTCACGAGCGACGGGATCGAGCTGCGGCTGCACACGCCCGGGCCAACGCCGTTCGTCCTCGCCGAGTCGGGCGAGCTCGAACAAGTGGTCCTCAACCTCGTGGTGAACGCCGCCGAAGCCATGCCGGCGGGCGGAACGATCGACGTCACGGTGGAGAGCGTGCACCTGGACGCCACCGCCCTGCGCCGGTACCCCAATCTCGAGCCTGGCCGCTACGCGCGCCTCTCGGTCCGCGACACCGGCCCGGGCATCGCTCCCGAGCTCCAGCCGCACCTGTTCGAGCCGTTCTTCACGACGAAGAATCCCGCCACGGGCAGCGGCCTCGGACTCTCGATCGTCTACAGCATCGCCAAGGAGGCCGGCGGCTCGGTGGCGGTGTCGTCGGCGCCGGATCAGGGCACGACGTTCGACGTGCTGCTACCCCTGAGCGAGCCGCCCGCCACGCGGCCCTAGACGAGCACCCCGCGGAGCGCGCCCCACGTCTCGGGATCCTGACTCACGAGCGTGCGCAGGTACAGCGAGACATCCTCGGCAGGAAACTGGCGGTCGAGGGAAGCGACCGCGTCGGCGATCCGAGCGGGATCCGGCCTCGCCTCGTCGTCCTCGATGACGCCGTTCTCGTGGGCCATGCCCAGAAGGTCGAGGAAGGCTCCCATCATCGGGCGCTTGGCCGTGAGGTGGTAGACGACCAGCGTGCGCGCCGCGAGTGAATCGGGCAGCGTCGGCAGACTGGCCAGGTGCTTGGCCTTCCGGTCGAGATCCAGGCCGATGACCGTCTTCGGGCGGAATTTCTTCTGCTGCGCAATCACCAGGGCGGCCTGGACGTGATCGTCGATCGCCTGGTCGTCCTGCCAGAATGCGAGCGCCGCCTGCAGCCGCTGAGCGGAGCTCATCTGCTTCCACAGGCGTGACGGCGTCAGCATCGTGTCGTCCATTGCTGCTATTCTAGTCGGGCCGGGTTCCTGCCAAGGTGCTCTTCAGCGAACCGATCTTTCTCTTTCTGTTCCTCCCCGTCCTGCTGGCTTTGTACTTCGCGCCACGGGCATTCCGCGCCGGGGGGCACGGCCGTTACGCCAACCTGCTGCTGCTCGTCGCGAGCGTCGTCTTCTATGTCACGGGCGGAGGCTGGTTCACCGCGCTGATGCTCGCGTCGATCGCCTTCAACTACCGGATGGCCATCGCCGTCGACCGCGGCCGCGCGACGGGCCGCGCGCGGGCCCTCCTCGCGATCGCCATCGGCGTCGACCTCGCCGTCCTCGGCATCTTCAAGTACGCCAACTTCTTCGGCGACAACCTGAATACGATCCTGCAGTCGGCCGGCGGGCGGGCGATTCCGCTGCCGCGGGTATTGCTTCCGATTGGAATTTCGTTCTTCACGTTCCACGCCATCTCGTACGTCGTCGACGTCTATCGCCGCGACGCCGCCGCCCAGAAGAATCCGGTGCACGCGGCGCTCTATCTCCTGCTCTTCCCCCAGCTGATCGCCGGACCGATCATCCGCTACCGCGACATCGCCGGCGAGCTGGCCCAGAGGCGGGTCTCGATCGACGACTTCGCCTACGGCGCGCGCCGCTTCGTCACGGGTCTCGCCAAGAAGGTCCTCGTGGCCAATGTCGTGGCCGGACCCGCCGATCGCATCTTCGCGATGCCGCCGGCGCAGTGGTCGGCCGCCCATGCCTGGCTGGGCCTCACCTGCTACACGCTCCAGATCTACTTCGACTTCTCCGGATACTCCGACATGGCGATCGGCCTCGGCCGCATGTTCGGTTTTCATTTTCCCGAGAACTTCCGCTGGCCGTACGTGGCACAAACCGTCCAGGAGTTCTGGCGCCGCTGGCACATTTCCTTGTCGACCTGGTTCCGCGACTATCTGTACGTGCCGCTCGGAGGGAACCGCGTCAGTCCGCGGCGCCTGTACGTCAACCTCGTCACGGTGTTCGCGTTGTGCGGCCTGTGGCATGGCGCGAGCTGGAACTTCGTCGTGTGGGGGCTGTTCCACGGGCTCTTTCTGGTCGGCGAACGCCTCGGGCTCGCCGCGCGGATCGGCCGGCTGCCCGGGCCGTTCCGCCACGGCTACGCCATGGCCGTCGTGATGGTCGGGTGGGTGTTCTTCCGCGCCGACACGCTCACGGGAGCCCTCGCGTTCCTGAGAGCGCTCGGCGGCGGGGGCCTCGCCGCGCCCACGCCGTACGGCGCGGCCTGGTTCCTGACTCCACACGTCGCGATCACGATCGCGGCGGGCATGGCGTTGTCGGCGCCGCTCGGGCCATGGCTCGCCGCGTGGCGCGACCGCGTCGTCGACGATCGCGCACGCCCGGCCGCCGGTTGGACCGTGGCCGCGGGCGCCTCCGTGGGCTTCGCGCTGCTGCTCGCCGCGTCGATCGTCCAGGTCGCCGCCGGCACCTACGACCCGTTCATCTATTTCAGGTTCTGATGACGGTGGTGCCCTCGAGCCGCACGTCCGCGTCGCGCGCATCAACGCTGGCCGTCGTGGGCATCTTTCTCGTCGTTCTTGCCGCACCCGGCCTCGGGATGGTGGCCGGGGTCGATCGATCGACGATTTCGGAAGCCGAGATGCGCGAGCTCGCCCCGGCGCCTGCGTGGTCGTGGCAGGCGCACGCGATCGCAGCCTGGCCGGCCGCGTTCAAGCAGTACTTCGTGGATCACTTCGCCTTCCGGTCGCGTCTGATCCATCTGCAGGCCGTCGCGCTGTGGGAGGGGCTGCGAACCTCTCCGTCCGACACGGTGATCGCGGGCAAGGACGGCTGGCTCTTCTATGCCGACGACGGCGGACTGCAGGACTACGTCCAGACGGAGCCGTTCGACGCCGAGAGCCTGCGCGCGTGGAAGGACACGCTCGAACGCACGCGCGACTGGCTGGCCGAACGCGGCATCCACTATCTGGTCGTGTTCGCGCCCGACAAGCAGATGATCTATCCCGAGTTCATGCCGACCACGCTCGGCCGCATGAGCCCGGACTACCGGGTGGATCGCCTGCTCGACTACCTCCGGAGGCATTCGACGCTCGATCCGCTCGATCTGCGTCCGCCGCTCCTGGCCGCCAAGTCGTCCGAGCTGCTCTACGACCGGTACGACACGCACTGGAACGATCGCGGCGGGCTGGTCGGCTATCAGGCGATCGTGCGGCGGCTGCAGCGCTGGTTTCCCTCGATGCAGCCGTTGACGCGCGCCGATTTCGTCGCATCGGCCTCAGCGCCCTCGGGCGACAAGACCACGATGCTCGGGCTCGTCGATCGCGGCAAGGAGGCCATGCCCGGCCTCGTGCCACGCCGGGGCTGGGCGGCTCGCGTGGTCGAGCCGGCCACCCCCGACCCGTATGGGGAGGAGGGACGTCTGGTCACCGAGATTCCCGGATCGCGGCGGCCGCGGGCGGTCGTGTTCCGCGACTCGTTTGCGGGTCGGCTGATGCCGTACCTGTCGGAGCACTTCAGCCGGGCGGTGTATCTGTGGGAGAACGACTTCGATGCCGACGTCGTGACGCGCGAGCACCCCGACGTCGTGATTCAGGAGTTCGTCGCGCGGCACCTGTTCACGTTTCTGCCCTATCCGGATCTGGTGCCTCCAGCCGCCACGCCGGGCAGCGCCGGCGGCGGACGCTAGCTTTCGAAGTCCACCGCGACGATCTGCTCGGCGAGGCCGGCCCCGAGCTGCGCCACCGGCACGTGCGCGGGGTCCTTCTGGTAGGCGTCGAGCGCGGCGCGGTCGGGAAAGGTGATGAGGAGCCCGGTATCGAACGATCGCGCGGACCCCACGACGTCGGCGCCCACCTTGAGGTCCAGAATCCCCGCAAGGCGCCGCAGCGCCTGCAGCCTCGCGCGGTGGTCCGCGCGGGCGGCCTCGTCGACGCCTGCCCTGTACTTGAAACACACCATGTGTACGAGCGCCATCTAGAGCTCTTCTCCTTCGATGTCGTCGTCGGCGATGTCCACAACGGCGGAATGCACGTCGACGCGAAACCACTCACGAAACGTCTTCAAGTCGCGAACGGTCGGCCAGGCGGCCTCGTCCTCGGTCCAGGCGGCCAGCTGGAACTCGAAAATCCACGCGGCGTTCTCTTCGATCCACTCCTGTAGATCCTCCTCGAGCTCGAATTCCGGGAGCAGAAAGGCCGTGCCGTAGACCCTGGCGGGCGACACCGTGATCGCGCCCTTGTGCGCGTCGGCGTCGCAGGTTCGCATCCAGTCGAGATACGGCCTGGCACCGGTCACGGTGACGGCGGTGCGATTCACGACGCGCATGGCTAATTGTAGTGCAGGCTTTCGGGCCTGGCCGCGTGGCGGCGCAGCCACGCGCGCGCTTCCTGGTAGTCGGGGCACGCCGCGGCCACGAGCTTCCAGAAGCGGGGCGAGTGATCGAGTCGCCGAAGATGCATGAGCTCGTGCACGATGACGTAGTCGCGCACCCAGGCCGGCATGGCCACCAGCCGCCAGTTCAGGCAGATGTGGCCGGCGCGCGAGCACGATCCCCAGCGCCAGCGCTGGTTGCGCACGCTCACGCGCGTGACGGCGAGGCCGTGAGCGGACGCCAGCTCGCCGACGCGAAGCGGCAGTTCGCGCGCCGCTTTCGCCCGCAGCGCCCGCTCGACCTCTGGCGGCGGCGCCAGTTGACGCGCGCGCGCCTGCTCTTCGGCGACACGCCGGCGCTCCTTCTCGATCCACGCGCGCTCGCGCTCCGCGAACGCGAGCGCCTCCCGCCTCGATCCCCACCGCGGCACGGACACGCGTACGGTGCCGTCCGGCCGCACGCGAATCACGTACCGGCGGGCGCGGACGTTGCGAACGACTTCCACCTCGGTCATGACGACGCCCGCTCGCTCGCGGCTTCCAGGATCCGCCCCGAACGCAGCCACAAGCCGCCGTCCACCACCAGCGTGACGCCGGTGATGAACGAGCCCGCGTCCGAGCACAGGAAGAGCGTGGCGTTGGCGAGGTCCTCGATCGTGGTCAGGCGGCCGAGCGGACACTGGTGCACGATGGCATTCCGGGTCTCGTCGCTCGTGAGCCGGCGCACGCCCTCGGTGCCGTCGGTGGGGCCGGGCGCAATCCCGTTCACGCGAATGCCGTATCCGCCCCATTCGACGGCCAGCACGCGCGTCAGCGCGTCGATGCCCGCCTTGGCGGCCGAAACGTGCGCCTGCGCCATCGTGCCCAGGTAATGCAGGGTCGCGCTGATGTTGAGGACGACGCCTCCCTGGGCCTTGAGATGCGCGAGCGCCGCCCTCGAGACGTTGAACGTGCCCTTCAGATCGATGTCCACGACCGTGCCGAAGCCGTTCGGCGAGAGATGCTCGGCCAGGCAGATGAAATTGCCGGCGGCGCCGTTGATCAGGATGTCGAGCCGCCCCAGGGCCTGGGCGGCTTCGCCCACGACGCGGTCGACGTCGGCCGGCCGCCGCACGTCGCCGGCCACCGCGTGGGCCCGGACGCCGGCCGCCCGGATCTCGTCGGCCGTGGGCGCGAGGTGATCGATCGATCGGCTCGTGATGGCGACGTCGCAGCCGGCGTCCGCCAGCGCCAGGGCCAGACCGCGGCCGATGCCGGTGCCGCCGCCGGTGACGAGGGCCGCGCGGCCCGCCAGCAGTCCGTGTCGAAAGGGCGTCGCCATCTTCCCCTATGGGTCAGAGCGCGTCCAGAATCTCGCGCGTATGCTCGCCGAGCGCGGGTGGCGGCCGTTTCGGCGTCGCCGGCGTCCGCGACAGTTTCACCGGATTTCCCAGCATGCGCACCTCGCCGAGCGTGTCGTGCGCCTGCACGAGCATCATATCGCGCGCCGCCACCTGCGGATCGGCGAGCGCGTCTTCAACCGTCCGCACGCGGCCGCATGGCACCTGCCGAGCCTCGAGCCGCGCGACGAGCTCGTCCACACACATCGTCGCGAAGGTCCGTTCGAGCTCGGCCTTCAACTCGGCGCGATGCGCCAGGCGATCGCTGTTCGTCCGGAAACGCGCATCGTCGGCGAGATCGGGACGCCCGATCGCGTCGAGAAACTGGGTCCACAGCCGTGGATTCGCCACGGCGACAATGATGCGGCCGTCCCGCGCGTGAAGCGTCTCGTACGGCGCAATCGACGGATGATCGTTGCCGCGCCGCCCGGGCGACGTGCCCGTCGCGAGCAGGATGCCCACCGGCAGGTGCATCACCGACAGCATCGAGTCGAAGAGCGCGATATCCACGTGTTGTCCCAGCCCGCTCTGCTCGCGCTCGAGCAGCGCGAGCAGAATGCCCTGCATCGCGTAGTGCCCCGCGAGGTAGTCGGTGATGGCGATGCCGACGCGCGTCGGCTCGCCGTCGGGAAAGCCAGTCACGTCCATCAGCCCGGCCTCGCCCTGGATGACCACGTCGTAGCCGGGCAGATGGGCGCGCGGCCCGTTCTGGCCGTAGCCGCTGATCGAGCAGTACACCAGGCGCGGATACTCGGCCAGCACGTCGGCGGGGCCGAAACCGAGCGCCTTGAGACTGCCCGGACGGAAATTCTCGATCAGGACGTCGGCCGAATCGAGGAGTGCGCGCAGCGCCTCGGCCCCGGCGATCGTCTTGAGATCGAGCGCCACGCTTTTCTTGCTGCGGTTCACGCCCAGAAAGTAACTGCTCCATCCATCGACGAACGGCGCCCAGCCGCGCGTATCGTCGCCGTGCACCGGCTCCTCGATCTTCACGACCTCGGCACCCATGTCGCCGAGCATCATCGTGCAGAACGGACCGGCGAGCACTCGCGTGAGATCGATGACCTTCATGCCGTCGAGGGGCGCCATGGCCCTGCAGTCTAACAAATTGCCTTCGCGCGCACGGCTGCGCCTATAATTGGCGCTCCACCAGGAGGCGGCCATGCCTGTCAAGAGACCCGCCCTCGCCGCGGCGCTCGGCGTCCTCGTCGGCGTCTCCCTGGCCGCCGCACCGCAGACCGGCGCTCCGCAGAATCCGCTGGCCGGCAATCCCGACGCCATTCGCAACGGCCAGGGTCTGTTCCGGGCGCGCTGCGCCAACTGCCATGGCATGGACGCCACAGGCGTCCGCGGCCCGGATCTCACGGCGGTGTGGGCGAGCGGCCGCACCGATGCTGGATTGTTCCAGACGATTCGATCGGGCATTCCCGGCACGGAGATGCCGGCCGCCGGCGTGCGCGTTCACGACGACGACGTGTGGCGGATCCTCGCGTATCTGAGAACGCTCAACGTGGCCCCCGCCGCCGCGCCGACGGGCGACGCGGCCAACGGCGAGCGCCTCTTCCGCACGCAATGTGCCAGCTGCCATCGCGTGAACGGCCGTGGAGGCCGCCTGGGACCCGATTTGTCGCGGATCGGCGCCGCGAGGGCGCGTGCGGCGCTCGTCCGCCAGATCCGCGGCGCCAACGAAGAGCCGCGAGCGGGCTACGAGCCCGTCACGCTCACCCTGCCCGATGGCCGAGCCGTACGCGGCGTGAAGAAGAACGAGGATCTGTTCTCGGTGCAGATCATGGATACGGGCGAGCGTATTCAGGGCTACCTCAAAGACGACCTGCGCGCAGTCACCGACGGCGCGCGATCGGCCATGCCGGCGTACGGACCCGACCGCCTCAGCGAAGCCGACCTCAACGACCTGTTGCAGTACCTGGGCACGCTCCGGGGCGCGCAGTAAACCGGCGACGCGCGGCAGTCGCCACAGGAGATGACGATGCAGGCACCGTCCCGGCGAAGACTTCTGCTTGGCGCGGCCCTCGCGGCGCTCGCCGCCGCGCCGCTGCTCGCCCAGCGCGCGCCGACCGTGAACAGCCAGGACCTGATGAATGGGCTGGCGGACCCCGGCAAGTGGCTGATGTTCGCCGGCAGCTACGATGGCCACCGCCACAGCCCGCTCACGCAGATCACCCCGGACAACGTCGGGCGGCTGACGCCTCTGTGGACCTTCCAGACCGACACGCTCGGACGGTTCGAGACCACGACACTCGTGCTCGACAACGTGCTGTACGTCACCGGCCCGCAGAACGTCGCGTTCGCGCTCGACGCGCGCACCGGGCGCCCGATCTGGCGCTACCGGCGCGAGCTGCCGGCCCGCGGCCTCACGGCCTGCTGCGGGCTCGTCAACAGGGGTTTCGGCGCCCTCGGCGACAAGCTCTTCATGACGACGCTCGACGCGCACCTGCTCGCGCTCGACATGCGCACCGGTGATGTCGTCTGGGATACGGTCCTCGAGGACTACCAGAAGGGCTACGCGTCCACCATCGCACCCCTGGTCGTGAAAGACAAAGTGATCGTCGGCGTGGCCGGCGGCGAATACGGCATTCGCGGGTTCATCGACGCGTACGAGGCGGAAACCGGCACGCGCGCATGGCGCTTCTATACCGTGCCCGGTCCCGGGGAACCGGGCAGCGACACCTGGACCGGCGATTCCTGGCAGCGCGGCGGTGCCTCCGTCTGGACGACGGGCACCTACGATCCCGACCAGAACCTGGTGTTCTACGGCACCGGCAACCCCAGCCCCGACTACCATTCGGCCAGCCGCGAGGGCGACAACCTCTATGCCACCTCGCTCGTGGCGCTCGACGCCGACACGGGCGCGCTCAAGTGGCACTATCAGTTCACGCCGCACGACGTCCACGACTGGGACTCGACGCACGTGCCCGTGCTGGCCGACCTCACCATCGACGGCCAGCCGCGCAAGGTCGTGATGGTGGCGAACCGGAACGGCTTCTTCTACACGCTCGATCGCACGACGGGCCGTCCGATCGTGGCGAAGCCGTTCGTCGAGACCACATGGGCCAAGGACGTGGGCGCGGACGGACGGCCCGTGACCCTGCCGGGACATACGCCCGACGAGAAGGGATCGATCACCTGCCCCGATCTCGTCGGCGGGACGAATTTCATGCCGCCGTCCTACGACCCCGACCTCCAGTTGTTCTTCGTGACGGCCCGTGAAACGTGCGCCACGTTCTTCGCGTGGGCGCCCGACTACAATCCCGGCGACAGCTTCACGGGCGGCGCCACGGCGCGGGCGCCGGGCAGCGACGAGCCCTGGGGCGCGCTGCGCGCCATCGATCCCCGGACGGGAGAGCGGCGCTGGGAATTCACGTACCCGTCGCCGTCGTGGTCGGGCGTCCTGACCACTGCCTCGGGCCTGGTCTTCTCGGGCGACGCCCAAGGGAACTTCTACGCCCTCGACTCGCGGACCGGGCGGATGTTGTACCACTATCAGCTCGGGTCGAACCTGCACGGAACGTCGCCCGTCACCTATATGCTGGACGGAAAGCAGATCGTGCTCGTGCCGGCCGGCACGAACCTGACGGCGTTCGCGATCCCCTAGGCGCGTCGGGCCGCCGTCGTCTCGAACCCCGCTATACTAGAGGTTTCGAGACAGCATGCGCCGCCCGACCGACGACCTTCGCATCCGGGACGTCCGACCGCTGATCCCGCCGGCGATCCTGCTCGAGGAGATTCCGATCTCGGAATCGGCCTCGAACGTGGTGGCCGACGCGCGCCAGGCGATCACGGAGATCCTGGCGGGACGCGATCCCCGCCTCGTGATCGTGGCCGGACCGTGCTCGATCCACGACACGACGGCCGCGCTCGAATACGCGAACCGTTTGAACGCGCTCGCCCGCCGCTACGCGAATGCCCTGGTGGTCGTCATGCGCGCGTACTTCGAAAAGCCCCGGACCTCGGTCGGCTGGAAAGGCCTCATCAACGATCCCGACCTCGACGAGAGCTTTCACATCAACAAGGGACTGCGCCTCGCCCGGCGCCTGCTGGTCGACGTGAACGAGATGGGCCTGCCGACCGCGTCGGAGTTCCTGGACACGCAGGTGCCGCAGCACATCGCCGACCTGACGTCGTGGGTCGCCATCGGCGCCCGAACGACCGAAAGCCAGGTGCACCGCGAGCTGGCCTCGGGCCTGTCGATGCCGGTGGGATTCAAGAACACGACCGACGGCGGAGTCGAGGCGGCCATCGACGCGGTGCTCACGGCCCGATCGCACCACTGGTTTCCGTCGGTGACCAAGCAGGGCGTCTCGGCCATCTTCCAGACGTCGGGCAACGACAGCTGCCACGTGATTCTGAGGGGCGGCTCGCGGACCGGGCCCAACTACGACGCCGGGCACGTCGCCAAGGTGTGCGAGCGGCTCGCGCACCGCGGGCTCCGCGAAGCGGTGATGGTGGACTGTTCACATGGCAACAGCCGGAAGGATCACCTCCGCCAGATCGAAGTGGCCGCCGATCTCGCGGGACAGATCGCGGGGGGCTCGCCCCGGATCTTCGGCGTCATGCTCGAAAGCCACCTGGTCGAAGGCCGGCAGGACTACGTGCCCGGGCAACCGGCGGTCTACGGCCAGAGCATCACAGACGCGTGCCTGTCGCTCGAGCAGACCGAACCGATCCTCGAGCTGCTCGCCGGCGCCCAGCAGCGGCGCGCCTGAAAAAAAAGCGGGCCCGAAGGCCCGCCCCGTTTCGTCAGTCTCCGAGTGCCTCAGTTTCCTGAGGACGTCACTTCACATTCACCTTGACGTGCGTGGTCGACCAGCAGCACTGGTCGCCGCCGCCGCGCGTGCTCGAATCGTCCTTGGCCTGGCCCATGAGCCAGTACTCGCCGGCCGTGTCGAACCACGCCTCGGTCTTGGCCTGCATGACCTCGTTCTCGTCGACGACCTTGCCCGCCTCGCGCTTCTTGCGGAGCTCGAGCGTGGGGTCGTCGATCGAGACCCAACCGGGGCCGCGGTATTTCGACCATTCGAACGTCACGTCTGCGGGGGGCCCGCCACGGCCCCGACCGCGACCAGCGGCGGCGGCGCCGCGCCCGGCCCGCCCGCGGTCGGCGTTGGCCACCGCGGCTCCGCCGAGTCCCTCATACGGATCGTAGGTGGCCCCCAGGTCGCTCACGAACACTTCGAGATCGAGCGGCTGGTTCACCGCGACGTTGAACGTCTTGGCGACGGGCTCCGGCCACGGGCCGGCCTGGCCCTCCGCGGTTGCTTCGAAGCGGATCGTCGGCGGCGTGTTTCCGGTCGCGGCGAACTTGAAGAAGTCGACCCAGTAGGGCGGATTGGCCCAGAAGGTCACCTTGGCGGTCTGGCCGTTGGCGACCAGCGTCCAGGTCAGGCGATCGTTGGTGGAATCCTTCGGCAGCGGAAGGGCGAAGACGCCCCACTGCCGGCCCGTGAGAAAGTGCGTGGGCTGCCCCATGTCGGCGGTCGGTTCGAAATGGTTGTTCGGGCCGATCGGGATATCGAGCTCTTGATCCTTGTTGCGGTTGTAATAGCCGATGAGTGCGACGTTGGCCCCGTTCTTCAACGGACCCCAGCCTTCGAAGGCCGGATAGATCGCCTCGCCACTGGCGAGGTAGGGCCCCGGCAGGATGCCGGTCGGCGGCGTCTGCTGGCCCGCACCCACGGCAATCCAGCCGGCTACGACGATTGCGGCGAGCGCCGCAACCGCGGACCGATTGACATGCATGATGAGAATTCGCTCCTGATCGAAAGGGAGGCGCCACCGGCCGTGCCGGTGGCGCCTTGGAACCTTGCTTCGAAGTACGAGGTCGGCCGACCAGACGTTACTGCTGTTGCTGCTGGCTCTTCTCGGCCAGACGCGTCTTGCGCGCCTCGACCTCGGCCTTGTAGTCGTCGTCGCTCATGTAGGTGACGTTCACCCACGCGTGCGCCATCTCGTCGACGGTGCGGTCGCCGTAGCCAACCCAGACGTTCGGATCCGGGTTGTTCTTGTTCGCGGCGGTGTTGTCGTGCCAGCCCGTGATCCGGAGGATCGTGCCCTTCGGGAAGAGCGGAGCCGCATCGTCTGCGTAGAAGTAGCTCGTCATCCAGTTGAAGTCGAACTGGCCGACGTAGCTCAGCACCTGGATCTGGCCGCTCGGCAGAATCGCGTCCATCTCCATCGCCTTGCCGCGAAGGTGCATGTGCGGCTGGAAGCTCTCCACGCGCGCGTTCTCCTTCAGCACGAAGAAGCCCTGGGTGGCCTTGACCGTGTTCGGCGGAATGTCCACGCCGCCCGCATTGGTCGCGCCCATCAGGTGCAGCACCTGGCGGTACTTCGGCTCCTGGCCCTTCGGGTAGAAGTAGATGCCGAGCTCGACGTAGTCGGTGATGTCTTCCTCGACGCCGTGGTAGTGGATGTCCCAATGGATGCGCGAGCCGGGCATCATCAGCTTGCCGCTGTCAGGACGCATCAACTCGCCCTGCTTGCCCACCGCCCATTCCATGAACGTGCCGCCCTGGGCGGCCAGATCCGGATCGTCGCTCACCGCGAACAGCGGGTTGTCCTCGTCCTGTTCCAGACGCGCGATGGCGTGGTGGGTGATCTTGCGACCCTTCACGGTGTGGGGCCGGATCTCGATGGCGCGCACCCACCGCGGTTCGGTGATCCCGGTCTCGACGACCGGCCGCCACCAGGTGTCGTTCGCGCCGGCCTTCTGCGTCCACGGCGTGGACTGGATGATCAGGTCGGGCTCGCTCTGGCCGAACATCGACGCGTAGTACCAGCCCTGGCCCGTCGGCCACTGCACAGGCGCCGGCATGTCCTTCGCGTCGCCCTTCGGCGCGCCGCCGTCGATCCACGCAAGGATCGTCGCGATCTGATCGTCGCTCAGCGACCGGTCGTTCTTGAATTCCTGGATGCCCACGGCCTTGCTGATGCTCCAGGGTGGCATGTTGCGATCGGCGACGCGCGCGCGAATCGAGCGGATCCACGGACGCGCTTCCTCATAGGTCCGAAGCGACATCGGGGCAATCGAGTCCGGCCGATGGCAGGCTTCGCACTTCTGCTGGAGGATCGGTGCGATGTCTTTGGTGAACGTTGGTGTGCTCGTTGCGTCGGCCGCCGACGCAACGCTCGGTGCGGCGGCGCCTACGGCGAGAACGAGGCCCAGCACACCGAAATGTCTCCACGTCGTGCTCATCTCGGCACTCCTTCGAAGAAAGGTTGTTCCCTGCCCCCGAGGAACGCTGCACCGAAGGCACTCGACCGCCGCTCGGCCACAGAAGACCCCGTTAGCCTGCCGAAACCCTAACACGGCCTAATTCATACTGTCCAGAGAACTTTCGGGTACGAACGCGTACACAGTCGGAGACAGCGGGGCGGCTCCTGGACACTCACGAAAGAACGTCGAAACCTCCGCTCAGCGTCCGGCCGTCAGATACGGCGCCAAGGCCTCCAGACGATATTCGACCTCCTGGATCTCTTCGGCCGAAAGGGCCTGCGCCCGCACCCGGGCCGCCTTCGCCAGGCCGTCGCCCTCCGGTCGAGCCGCGCGGACCGCGGTCGTCTTGAAAATCCCGCGCTTCTTCATCACGTAGAGCTCCGCGCCGGCGACCTCGCGGCTGATGTTCCGCATCAGGAGGAACGCCGCGTACGCGTCGCGCAGCTGCCGGGCATCCCCGCTTTCGTGGAAGGCCCAGAGGCGCGCCATCAGATCGGCGTACATCGCGTTGCCCGTGATCACGCCGTCGGCCCCCAGCCGCATCTGATACAGCCACCACTCGCCCAGGTTGGCGCCGAACACGGCGCGAAGCGGAGGGCGCGCGGCCACTTCGGCGCGCATCCGCCCGGCGAGCGGCTCCGACTCCTCTTTCACGTGCCCGAGATGGGGAAACTCTCGCGCGAGCTCGATGATCAGATCGACGGGCGGCGCGAGATCGGGCGCGCCACCCGACGTCTGGACGATCACCGGGCGCCCGGTCGCCCGGCCGAGCGCGCGGAAGTACTCCCGGTAGTCGGCCACTCCGGCCCCCCCGCGCGGCGGCATCGCGATCATCGCGTCGGTCTCGAGCGCCTCGGCCCGCTCGGCGTACCCGCGCATCTCCTCGGTCGTCGCCCCCTGCACCCCGAGCGCGAGCACGGCGCGTCGCCCACGCATCGCCTCGGCCAGGACCTCCATGCCCTTGAGTCGCTCGGCGCGCGTCAGGGTCGCCAGACCGCTCGAACCCTGCGGCCAGACGACGCCGTGCGCGCCAGCGCGATCGACGAACTGCGCTTCGCGAGCCAGATCGTCCCAATCCACGGCGCCGGCTTCGGTAAACGGCGTATGGAGAATCATGAAGGCGCCGCGCATCGGCTTGCCGCCGAGCGTGGTGGCGACAACGCCCGGGTCGGCCGCGGCGGCGAGCCGGGGCACGGCCGTGAGCGCGAGAAGCGCCGTGAGGCACTCGCGGCGCGACGGCGGCGGATCGGAAGCGGCGTTCGGAACGGTCATCGGCGCATGCTAGCGCCGTTTCGTCGAGGTGGCCAGACGATTTCTCAGCCGCACCCCCGCCGGAGTCTGGTACCGTGGCCGCGATGCCCGGCCGCATGTCGAGGAGTGCGCTCGCGCTGGGCGCGATCGGCTGCTTGGCGGCCCCGGTCGGTGCCCACGATCTCGGCCGAAGCGAGTCGGCATTGACCGTCACCGGCCCGCGGGAGATTCGCGTGGCGCTGACGCTGAACCTGCTCGACTTCCCGGATCTTGCCGATCTCGACCGCAACCGCGACCAGACGTTCTCGTACGACGAAGTCGATCACGGCATCGAGCGGCTCTACGCGCTCGCCCGGGGGCACTTCGACGTGGGCGCGCCCGGCGATCCCGCATCGGTGTCGCTCGACCGCTACGAAATGCTCGACGCCACCGCCGTCCGCCTCGATCTGACCTACCGCTTCGATGCCGACGTCGAGAGCGTTCGCGTCCGATCGTCGCTCGCGCAGGTCGCCGGGCCCGATCACGTTCACGTGACCGGCCTCGGGACCGGCGACGACCGGCGTCAAGCCGTGCTCGCCGGCGACGCGCGCGAGGTGACCTTCGCGCTGCCCGGTCGCTGGTCGTTCGATCAGCTGCTGCAAGCGGCGGTCGCCCTGGGCGCGCTGTTGACCCTGGCGCTCTACGTGGTGGTACGGCGCTCGATCCTGTCGTAGGATCCAGAGACACGCATGCGCATTCCCGCTCGCGCGGCCTTTGTGGCCGCCCTGGCGGTCATGGGCGTCCTTCTGTGGCTGCGCCTGCGCCAGGATGCGCCCGACCGGACCGCCTTCGTGAACATTCCCGCCCAGGGCCCGATCACGCTCGCGCTCGCCGGGGACGTCCTGCTCCTGCATCCGCTGAGCGCGCCGGACGCCGGCGGTCTGCTGGCGCGCGTCCGCGGTGCCACAATCGGGGTCGCCAACCTCGAGGCGAACCTGCTCGCCGGCCCCACCGCTCGAGGCATCGCCGAACCGACCGATCCACGGTGGCCCTTCGCCCCCGCGCGCGAGGCGGTCGCGCTGAGGACCCTCGGATTCGACGCGGTCTCACTGGCGAACAATCACGCCGCCGACTACGGTCCGGCGGGACTCGCCGACACGGCGGCGGCGCTCGATCGCGCCGGCGTCCTCCATGCCGGCACGGGCGCCGATCTCGAGGCGGCGCGCACCGCCGCCTTCGCCGGCCACGGGCCCCGCGGCTTCGCCCTCGTCTCCCTCAGCACGTCCTCCTCGGAGCCGTCGCGCGCCACGTTGACGCGCGGCGAGATCAAGGGACGTCCGGGGCTCAATCCGCTGCGGTACGACGCGGAGATCACCGCCGACCCCCAGACCTTCAGCAGCCTGAAATCCACCGTCGAGATGCTGCAGGCGGGCGCGGCCACCGACGAGGCCCTGTCGCTGTTCGGCACCACAATCCGGCGCGGCGAGGCCACCTCGGTGAGCTTCACCGTCGACGATCAGGACGTCCGGGACATTCTCGACGTCGTCGGCGCCGCGCGCGCGTCGGCCGGTCTCGTCGTCGTCTCGATTCACAGCCATGAGCCCGCTAACGCGAGCGCGACACCAGCCGCGTTCGTACGGCAGTTCGCCCACCGGGCGATCGATGCCGGCGCCACGCTCGTCGTCGGCCACGGCCCGCACCGCCTGCGGGGCATCGAACGGTACGGCGGCGGCGCGATCTTCTACAGCCTCGGCAACTTCATCTATCAGGCCTCTGATCTGGATCCGCACGCAGCCGATCCCTTCGACGCCGGCACCGATCTGTTCGCGCAGGCGATGGGCATGGTCGGGGGAACCGCCGGCATGCTCTCCGGCCTGCACGACGACTCGTGGTGGGAGGGGCTTCTGGCGGTCGCGACCGTGGAGGACGGCACCTTGACCGACATTGAGCTGTACCCGGCGGACCTCGGCGTGGACCTGCCGCTTGCCAGCCGTGGCGCGCCGCGTCAGGCGCACGGCGAACGGGCCGCGGCGATCCTGGCCGAGATCGCCCGGCTGTCGGCGCCCTATGGGACGCGGATCGCGGTAGAGGGCGGGGCAGGGACCATAGTGGCTGACGGGGAGAAGGCGGGAACCAAGTGAGTTTGGGTTCTGAGCTCCTCAGTTCCTCAGTTCCTCCGTTTCACAATTCTCGAACGGCAGTCCATCGGTGAGCTCGGGCGCCTGCAGGATGCGGGGCACGCGGTCGATCACTTCCACCGGCGCGATGTCTTCGCTGGCGCCGGCCGCCGCGAGCTCCTTGAACTTGCGGGCCTTCACCAGGACATTGCCTTCAAGCGATCCCACGGCCTGGTTGTAGGCGTCGAGGCTCGACTTGAGGCGCGAGCCAAGCGTGTCGAAGTGCCCGCCGAGCACACGCACGGCGTCGTACAGCTGGCGCCCCAGATCACTGATGCGCCGCGCGTTTTCCTCCATCGCCTGCTGCTGCCAGCCATACGCCACCGCGCGCAGCAGCGCAATCAAGGTCGTCGGGCTGGCCGGAATGACGTGCCGTTCGACACCGAACTCGATGAGGGAGGGATCCTGCTCGAGCGCGGCACTGAAAAACACCTCGCCCGGCAGGAACATCACCACGAACTCGGGACTGGGATCGAGCTGGGCGCCGTAGCCCTTGGCCGACAGCTGGGTGAGGTGCGCCCGGACCTGCCGGGCATGATCCGCCAGCAGCTGCTGCCGAGCGTCGTCGGACGTGGCGTCGAGCGCCTTCAGGTAGGCATCGAGAGGCACTTTAGCGTCGACTACGACTTGTTTGCCGCCCGGCAGCCGCACGATGACGTCGGGCCGCAGGCGGTTGCCATCGTCGCCGTGCACCGTTTCCTGCTGGGTGAAATCGCAATGCTCGACCATGCCGGCGAGCTCGACCACCCGGCGGAGCTGCAGCTCGCCCCAGCGCCCGCGGACGCCCGGCCGCTTGAGGGCGTCGACCAGGCGCTGGGTTTCGGCCCGCAGACCCTGGCCGCTCGCTTCGAGCGCCGCGATCTTCTCCAGCAGCGCCGCTCCGGTTTCCGACCGCCGCCGCTCGGCGTCCTTGATCTCGCGGTCGACGGCATCGAGCGCCTTCGCCACGGGCGAGAGCATGTCTTCGATCGCACGCTTCCGTGCGTCGATGTCGGCCGCGGTTTCGGCGCGCGCCTCGCGCAGGCGGGTTTCGGCCAGATCGAGAAACGCCCGGTTGTTCTGGCGCAGCGCTTCGGCGCTGAGCGACTGAAACGCGTCGCGGAGCGCCACGTCGGCCGGCACGGCGGGCCGGGCCGGGCGGGCGAGAAGCCACCCGACGAGCACACCCGTCGCCACCGCCATCGCCAGCAGCACCAGTGTGAGGGGATCGATGGGCATCAGTATCGCACGCTAGCGCCCCACGACGAACGGCAACCACGACTCGGGCAGCTGCAGCTCGGCGGCGCGAGCCGCCGCGGCCAGGACCCGCGCGCGATCCACCGGTGTCGCACGTCGCGCGCGAAGCCCCGCGGCCATGGCGCCGAGTGCCCGGCGCGCTTCCAGCTGCGCGTGCCGCCGGCGATCCGCGAAGCGGCCGACGCCCGCACCGGCGGACGTGCGCGCGGCCGCCCGTTCGGCCTGCAACCGCGCCAGACGCACCCGATCCACCGGCTCGAACGGCAGCCCGGTCTGCAGCCGCTCGGCGCTGCCGGTGAACACGGTGCCCGCCGCCTTCAGCGCCGCCTGGCGCGAGGCCTCTGCGCGATGACACGCGAAACACAGCGTGCCGGCGCGCCGGGCGTCGACGCCCGCAGGGGCGGCGCCCCGAAGGGCCGCACGGCAGGCCGGGCAGAAGACCCGTCGACGCCGCGCCTCCAGCTCGCCCCCTGGAAGGGGAACCCATTCTTCGTCAATTGGTTGTGAGGATTCTGACCAGGTCGTCCAGCTCATGGAACGAGTCTACCCGCCGACCGTGACAGGAGAGGTCACGCACGCCCCACGCTGTACCGCCTCGAGGGGGCGGCGCTCACTGCGCCGTCGCCCGCGCCCGGCGCGTCGATCGCGCGGTGGCCTCGGGCAGGCGTGACGGCCTCTCAGGTTCTGCGGGTCGCAGAATTCGCTCAGACCAGGACTTCGGCGACGGCGTGGCCGCAGTCGGCGAGGAACCGCTGGAAGTCGGCGAACGACAACACGTAGGTCACCGTGTTGTCGTTCGGGTGAAACGAGATGCGTCCGCCGCCCTTGAGGTCGCGATCCAGAAACACCCGGACGCGGCGGTCGGGATCGTGAATCAGCCCGAACGGCGACACCGACCCCGGCGTGACGCCGAGATGCGCCATCAGCCGTTCGGGCGACGCGAAGCTCAGCTTGCCGTCGCCGATCTGGCCGGCCACCGCGCGCAGGTCGGCCCGCTTGGTGTATTCGATGATCACCAGGTAGTGCCGGTCGCCTTTCTGATTGCGCAGGAAGAGGTTCTTGCAGTGGACGGCGTCGATGCCCTCCCAGTGTTCGCGCGCCGCGTCGGCCGTCGCCACCGGCGGGTGCTCGTGGCGCTCGACGGGAATCGCCAGAGCGTCCAGCCGATCGCGCACGGCCTGCTCGGCGGGCGTCATGGCACGAGCACCGCGGCGCCCCGGATGGCGCCGGCCCTCAGATCGCCGAGCGCCCGGTTGGCTTCTTCGAGCGGATAGATCTCGACGTGCGTCTGAATCCCGACGGCGTCGGCCAGCGCCAGAAACTCGTGCGCGTCCTGGCGCGTGAGGTTGGCCACCGAGCGCACCACGCGCTCCTCCCAGAGCAACCGATACGGGAACGCCGGAATGTCGCTCATGTGAATCCCCGCGCACACGACGGTGCCGCCGGCAACGACGCGCGACAGCGCTTCGGGGACGAGCGCGCCGACCGGCGCGAAGATGATGGCGGCGTCGAGCCGATCGGGCGGCGGTTCCGTGGAGCCCCCCGCCCATACGGCGCCGAGCTCGCGCGCGAACCGCTGCGCCTCGACGTCGCCCGGCGACGTGAACGCGTACACGCGGCGCCGCTCGTGCACCGCCACTTGCGCGAGGATGTGCGCCGCCGCGCCGAAGCCGTACAGACCCGAGCCGGCGCCCGTCGCCGGCCAGGCGATACGCGCGATAGCCGATGAGGCCTGCGCAGAGGAGCGGCGCCGCCTCGGCGTCCCTGTACCCGGCCGGCAGGGGGAACGCGAACCGCGCGTCGGCCGCGGCATAGTCCGCGAAGCCGCCATCGAAGGAATAGCCGGTGAAGCGCGCCTCGGGGCAGAGATTCTCGCGACCGCTCCGACAGTACGGACACGTCCCGCATGCAGAGCCGAGCCACGGGATGCCCACACGGTCGCCAGGCGCCAGCGTGTCCACACCCGCGCCGATCTCGGACACCACACCCACCACCTGATGGCCCGGCACGATCGGCACGTGCACGTCGGGCAGTTCGCCGTCCACCACGTGCAGGTCGGTCCGACAGACGCCGCACGCGCGCACCGCGACCACCACCTGGCCCGGCCGCGCATGCGGGCGACTGCGCTCCTCGCGTTCGAGACGGCCGGCACGCGGCACCCGCAGCACCATCGCGCGCATCAGCAGCGATTATAGAGTTGTGCGAAGCTTGAGGCCGTGCGGCTGCGTCTCGCCGGGCCGGTGGCCCTCGCCTGGGTGCTCGTCTGCTTCGCCATCGTCTACGGCGGCGACATCGGCCGCGGGTTCATCAAGGACGATTTCAGCTGGATCCTCCACAGCCCGCTCCATGCGGCCGGCGACGTCCCGCGCGCGTTCACCGACACGCCGATGGGCTTCTATCGCCCACTCGTCGCGATCTCCTTTGGCGTGGACGAACGGCTCTTCGGACTCGCGCCTCGCGGTTACGCCTGGACGAACTTCGTCGTCGCCGCGGGCGTCGCTCTCCTCGTGGCGGCCACCGCCGCCTCGATGGGATTCGGCCGCCTCGGAGGCGCCTGGGCCGCCGCCCTCTGGGCGTTCAACCTCCACGGCATCAACATGGCGCTCCTATGGGTGAGCGGACGCACGTCGCTCCTCGGCGCGTTCGGCGCCGCCCTCGCCGCCCTCGCCTTCACACGTCGCCGCTTTCTCCTGGCCGGGGCCTGCACGCTGGTCGCCCTTCTCGGCAAGGAGGAGCCGCTGCTCCTGCCCCTCGTGTTCGCGCTCTGGACGGCGCTCGACGCGCGGGCGGAGGATCGCGACGGGCGCCGCGCGGGAGCGGCGATCGCGCGGGCCACCTGGCCATCGTTTCTGGCCGTGACGATCTACCTCCTGATCCGGTCGCAGACCCTCGCGTTCACGCCGGCGACCGCGCCTGACGTCTATCAGCTCCGGCCGTCCGCGATCCTGGCCAACGCCCTTCCCTATCTGGATCGATCGCTCACCTTCACGACAGCAGCCCTGACGCTCGCCTGGCTGGTGTTCAGCCGCCGGACGCCCGTGCTCGACGCGCTCGAACGACGCACCGTCGCCAAGGGACTCGTGTGGCTCGTGCTGGGCTTCGCCTTGTCGATCATGGTGGCCAGCCGCTCGAGTTTGTACGCCGTCCTGCCCTCGATCGGCTCGGCAATCGCGGGCGTCGCCGTCGGGCGCGCAATCTGGAGGACCATCCCGCCGCGTCGCGCAGCCGTCGCGGTGGGCGCCGCCCTTGCGCTGCCTCTCGCGCTCTGGCCGGTCTACCATGCGCGCAACCAGCGCCTGAAGGACGAGGCCATCCTGTCGTCGGCGATCCTCGCCACCATTCACGAGCACCTCGCCGCCCGTCCCGACGTCTCCCGGATCGTCGTATTCGACGACCCGGCCGCGCGCCCCTCAGCGACTTCAGCGCTCGGCGAGAAGCTGGACGATGCCGTGAGGCTCACCGCGGGCCGCGCCCTGCCGGCGACGATCGTCCCTGACGCGGTGCTCCCCGCCATCGCTTCCCCCGACACGCTCGAGCTCCTGGTCGAGCGCGGCACCGTGGTCGCGCGGCCGATCACGCCTCCGCCAGCAGATGGTCTCGCAGGAAGGTGAGGAGCTGCCTCACTATCCGCCGCGTGGCGCCGCTCGTGTCGTCCAGATCGAAGGCATGCGGGCCGGTGGGGTGGTTCACGAAGGTGAGCGGCAGGTTCCCCCGAAGCGCGTGGACGAGGAACCGATCGATCGAGTCGTTGAGCCCGGTCAAGTCGTCTCGGCCCGCCCTGGCGACGAAGAGAGAGACGTCTGTCGGCAGGTCCGCCACGGAACGGCCGGCGGCAGGATTGGCGAAACGCCAGACGCGCTCGGCCTCGGCGACGCCCGTTTCGCCATCGAGATCCAGCATGTACCCGTAGCAGAGGGCCGCGCATCGAACTCCTGGCGGACGGGCCATCAGCTGTCCCAGGGCGTTCGGCACGTTGCCCGAGCACGCCCAGAGGCCCAACCGATCCGGATCCACGCCGATCGGGACACCCCCGGCGTGCAGGAACGCCAGCACGGCGCGCGTGTCGTCGGCCGCATCCTGGCCCGTCGTGTACGTGATGCCCACGAGACCGGACGCCGCGACGAGGCGTGCCCACGAAACGTAGGACTCCATCTCGCTGATCCGACAGCCGAGGACCGTCCGGGCGCCGATGTCGGACATGCCGGAGACGAAGATCACGGCCGGCGCCGGCTGCCCCGCCCAGCCTGGCGGATGGTAGAGGGTGAGCGTTTCCTCGCGGGACGCGGCAGCGGGAAACGGTATGCCCGGGCGGATTCTGACGTCGGCCGCCGCCGGAAGTTCGTAGAGGACGCGCTTGCGCGCGACCGGATGCCTGCCGCCTGCGTCTGTGGCCATGCCGGCATGCTAGTCACGATTGATCGGCAAGAACCAGACTGTTATTCTGTGGATCGTTCTGCGCGCGTCCCCTCGTCCCCTCGTCCCCTCGTCCCCTCGTCCCCTCGTCCCCTCGTCCCCTCGTCCCCTCGTCCCCTCGTCCCCTCGTCCCCTTCAGCGTAAGAAGAAGTAGCCCGTCATCGTCCATCCCACGGCCACCACGAGCCGTCGGATGTACCGGCGGTCGACGCGCCGGGCGATCGAGGCGCCGGCGTAGCCGCCGACGATCGCGCCGGACATCATCACCACGCCGGGCGCCCACGCGATCACGCCGCTGGCGATGAACCTCGCCAGCGCCACGCCATTGATCGAGACGCCGAGCAGGGCCTTGAGGCCGTTCATTTCGTGGATGTCGGTCATGCCGGCGGCCGCGAGCGCGGCGAGCATCATGATGCCGGCGCCACCGCCGAAGTAGCCGCCGTAGGTGGAAATGGCGAGCTGCAGGGCGAGCACGAGCAGCAGCGACCGGCGGCTGTGCCACTCGCCCGTCGTCGTCCCGGGGCGCCGGAGGCGGCCGCCGAACGTGAAAGTGGCGGCCGCGACGAGCATCAGCCACGGCAGCAGCCGCATGAAGCTTTCATCCGACGTTCGGACGAGCAGGGTGGCGCCGATGAATCCCCCCGCGACGCTGATCCCGGCGAGCCACAGGACGCCGCGGCGCGAGAAGCGGACGTCGCGGCGATAGACGAAGGCGCTGGCGGCCGATCCTGGCCAGACGGCGAAGGTCGACGTGGCGTTCGCTGCGATGGGAGAGACACCCGCGAGCAGGAGCGTCGGCAGCGTCAGAAAGGATCCGCCCCCGGCGACCGAGTTGAGCCCCCCGGCGGCGAGCCCGACGGCGAACAGAAGCAGGGGGAGCAGGGGCCCGGCCCTCACGGGAACCGGCCGAGGGCGATGAGCAGGTCGAGCCGCGCGCGCCGGAGCGCATCTTCGGTGGCGGCGACGGCGGCGTCCGCGTCGCGTGCGCTGCGCTCGGCGTCGATCACCTCGATGCTCGTGGCCGCTCCTGCGCGGAAGCTCAGGTTGGTGATGTCCACCACTTGCGAGGCCTGATTGGCCGAGGCTTGCGCGCTGGCGAGGCTGCGCCCGTAGCTCTCGACGGCCGCCCGCGCCGCGCGGACGTCGGCACCGGCCTGCGACAGGCCGGCCGCCAGCCGCGCGCGCGCCTGGTCAGCCGCTGCCTGCCGCTCGGTGCGGCGGCCGGCGACCACGCCGCCCGAGTAGATCGGAATCGTGGCCTGCAGAAGGAACCGCCAGCTGTTGGCCGTCGTGAAGAAGGGCGTGGGATAGATGGTCTGCGGCTGAAACACGGCGTCGAGCGAGGGCCAGTACTCCCGGTGGGTGTCCTCGACTGTCCTCGTCGCGGCGGCCTGCTGGGCCGAGAAGAGCTGGAGGTCCGTGCGGAACTGCAGCAGGCTCGTCGGCGTCGCGGCGGTCTCGGGCGGCGCCTCGAACGTCGGCTCCCCGCGGGCGTCGGCGGGGCCGTCGGAGACGATCAGCACGCCAAGCGCCTCCTGCGCGCGGTACAGGGCGAGCCTCGCGCCTTCCAGCCTTGCGTCGGCGGTCGAGACCTGCTGCTCGGCGCGCAGCGTGTTGAGGCGGCTGCCGCTGCCGGCCTGTTCGAGCTGGGCGGCGAGATCGAAGTGCGCCTGCGCCGTGTCGCGGGCGCGCTGTTCGGTATCGAGCGCGCGCCGCTCGGCGATCACGCTCAGATACGCGTCGGCCGTGGCCATGGCGACCTGACGACGCGCGTCGGCGGCCCCGAGCTCGGCGACGTGCGCATCGTCCTCCGCCTGGGCCCGGCGCGCCCACGTCGCCGCCGCGACAATCGGCATGTCGACGGTGAGACCGGCCGTGACCTGGTTGCGAGGCGTCACGGTGATGTCGTCGAACGACACACCCCGATTGATCGTGGTCGTCGTGACGGAACCCGACGCGAAGGGTCGCCCCGCCGCCCGCGCCTCTGCGAGCAGGCCTTCGGCCCGGAGGATGCCGGCAGCCGCCTGGGCGACCGACGGATTCTTCTCCGTGGCGAGGCGAATCGCCTCGTCGAAGGTCACGGTGGTCACCGGCTGCGGCGATCTGGGCGAACGCGCTCGCCGGGGCCAGCACCCACGCACCCAGCATCCACACACCCAGCACCGCAGCGCCACGCGCCCTAACCACACGTTTCCTCCCGACGCTCTTCACCACCACGTACAGCACCGGGATGAACGCGAGGTTCAAGAAGGTCGACGCGATCATGCCGCCCGCCACCGCCGTGCCGACCGAGTGGCGCGCCTCGCGGCCCGCGCCGCTGGCGAACACGAGCGGGCATGACGCCGAAGATCAATGCGAGCGACGTCATCAGGATCGGCCGCAGCCGGATGCGCGCGGCCTCCACGGCGGCCTCCGCGACGCTCAGGCCGCGCTCGCGCAGCTGCTCGGCGAACTGCACCACCAGAATGCCGTTCTTGGCCGAGAGGCCGATCAGCATGACCAGCCCGATCTGGCAGTACACGTCGTTCGCCAACCCTCGGCCCCACTGCGCCAGCAGGGCCCCCAGCACGGCCAGCGGCACCGACAGGAGGATGATGAACGGCAGCGCGAGGCTCTCGTACTGCCCGGCGAGCGTGAGGTACACGAGCAGGAGGCCCAGCCCGAAGATCAGCGTGGATTGGCTGCCGGCCGAGATCTCCTCCAGCGACAATCCCGACCAGGCGTACGAGAACCCCTGGGGCAGCACGCGCGCCGACAGGTCCTGCATCGCCTGGATCGCCTGGCCGGAGCTGTAGCCCGGCGCGGCCGACGCGTTGATCTCGGCCGAGCGAAACAGGTTGTAGTGCGTGATCGTCTTCGGCGCGTCGCCTCCGTGACCGTGAC
Organism: uncultured Acidobacteriota bacterium; assembly: GCA_963837345.1. Lineage (GTDB taxonomy): Bacteria > Acidobacteriota > Vicinamibacteria > Vicinamibacterales > CAVVIG01 > CAWIMX01. Next base: position 3,076,526 of record CAWIMX010000001.1, on the reverse strand, counting down.
CAGGTCGCTCAGAGGCAGCATGCGGCCGCCCTCGTCCGCACCGATATCGCTCGATGTCGCTCGGGCTTCGAGCGGAATTCGCGGTCCGCCTGGACGTAGACACGGTACGATCGGTTGTTCGAAGTCGAAGTCGTTCACGTAGCGTCGACCCCAGGAAGATCTGCATCGTCTCGGCGATGCTGCTGAGCGACACGCCGAGGCTCTTTGCCTGCTCGCGATCCACGGTCACGACGAGCTGCGGATCGTTCGCGGTGAACTGGGTGAACAGCCCGGTCAAGCCGGGCGTCTGGTAGCCCTGGCCGATGAACTGCTGCGCAACCGCCTCGAGATTCTCGATCGAGCCTGCCGCTCTGGTCCAGCAGCTCGTAGGTCAGGCCGCCGAACTGGCCCAGTCCGCTGATCGACGGCGGCAGCACGGGAATCACCGTCGCGCCCGTGATCTGGCTCAACCCGCCGAACAGCCGGCCGACGATGGCCGACGCGCCGTGCTCGTCGCCCTGGCGCTGGTCGAACGGCTTCAGGCTCGCGAACGCGATGCCGTCGTTCGGACTGGATCCGGCGAAACTGAAGCCGGCTGATCGCGAACATGTTCTGGACCTCCGGCGCCGACTTCATCACCGCTTCCACCTGCTGGACGACGCCCGACGTGTAGTCGAGCGATGCGCCCGGCGGCGCCTGCACGAGCAGGATGATGTAGCCCTGATCTTCGTCGGGCACGAACGCCGTCGGCACGCGCGTGTACACCCAGTAGGTGGCGCCGAGCAGCAGCACGAATGCCAGCACGACGATCGCGCGCATCCGCACCAGCCCCCGAAGCGTCGACACGAGCAGCGACGTGCCGCCGTCGATGGCCCGGTTCACGCCGCGGAAGAAGAGCGCCCTTCGGCTTCTCGACCTTCGCCAAGCAGCAGCGCCGACAGCGCCGGCGTGAGCGTGAGGGCGTTGAACGCCGAGATCGCCATCGACACGGCGATCGTGAGGGCGAACTGCTGATAGAGCCGCCCCGTCGTGCCGGGGAAGAACGCCACCGGCACGAACACCGCCGCCAGCACGAGCGCCGTCGCGATCACGGCGCCCGTCACTTCCGCCCATGGCCTGGACGAGGCCTCGGGCGGCGGGCCGGTGGAAGTCGTGGATGTGGCGCTCGATGTTCTCGATGACGACGATGGCGTCGTCGACCACGAGGCCCGTGGCCAGCGTGATGCCGAACAGGGTGAGCGTGTTGATCGAGAAGCCGAACAGCTTCACGAACGCGAACGTTCCGACGAGCGACACCGGGATGGTGATCGCGGGAATGAGGGTCGTGCGCCAGTTCTGGAGGAACAGGAACATCACCAGCACGACGAGCACAATCGCCTCCGTGAGCGTGATGACCACTTCGCGGATCGAGTCCGACACGACCGTCGTCGTGTCGAAGGCGGCCTCGATGCTTAAGCCCGGGCGGGAAATCGGCCGACAGCCGGTCGAACTCCGCCACGACGTTCTGGTACACCTCGAGCGCGTTCGCGTCCGGCAGCGGCAGCACGCCGAAGCCCACCCCGTCGCGCCCGTTGTAGCGCAGCGTGCTAGTGTAGCTCTCGGCGCCCAGCTCGGCGCGGCCCACGTCCTTCAGCCGCACCAGCGTGCCGTCTGTGGAGCGCTTGAGGATGATGTTCTCGAACTCCGAGGGCTCGGCCAGGCGGCCCACCGCGCGAACGCTGATCTGGTATGTCTGCCCCTCACGGGCCGGCGGCTGCCCCACCTGGCCCGCCGCCACCTGCACGTTCTGCTCGCGCAGCGCCTGCACGACGTCTTCCGCCGTGATGCCGCGGCTGGCGAGTCGATCCGGGTCCACCCACAGCCGCATCGCGTACTTGCGCTCGCCGAACTGCTGCACGTCGCCGACGCCGGGCACGCGCTTCAGCGTCGTCGCGGATGAAGCGATCGACGTAGTTGCTCATGAACAGGCTCGTCGTACTCGCCGTGCTCCGAGTACATCGGCCGCGCCCATGATGAAGTTCTGTCGACACTTTCGACACCGACACGCCGACCGCCTTCACCTCGTTCGGCAGCCGGCCCTCCACCTGGGCGATGCGGTTCTGGACGTCCACCGCGGCGATGTCGATGTCGCGGGTGAGGTCGAAGGTGACGGTGACGATCGACGAGCCGTCGTTCCCGCTCGACGAGGTCATGTACATCATGCCCTCGACGCCGTTGATGGCCTGTTCGATCGGCGCGGTGACCGCCGTTTCCACGACCTGCGCGCTGGCGCCGTTGTAGAACGCCGCGCACCTGGACCTGCGGCGGCGCGAGGTCCGGAAACTGCGACATCGGGGAGCGTCGGGATCGCGATGAGCCCGGCGAGAATGATGGCCAGCGAGCACACGCTCGCCAGAATCGGCCGTCGGATGAAGGTATCTACGAACACGGGTTTCGGGGTTCGGGATTCCGGATTCGGGACGTGAGTGTCACGTCCGGTTATTGGGGGCCGGCGCGTCGGCGACGGGCACGCCGTCCCGCAGCTTCTGCGCGCCCGAGACGACGAGGCGCTCGCCCTCCTTCACGCCGTCGAGCAACACATAGGCGTCGCCCACGATCGGACCGACGGTGATCGCGCGCTGTTTCGCCACCAGGCCGCCTTCGGCGGGCTCGGCCACGAACGCGAAAAACTGCCCGTTGATGCGGACGACGGCCGTCACCGGAATCGTGAGCCCCCGCGTCGTCTTCCACACGATGCGGGCGCGCACGAACTGCTAGGCGCGGAGTGCCCCGTTCGCGTTCGGAACCGACGCCTTCACCAGCACCGTCTGCGTCTCCTCGTCGACGTGCGGCGCGATGAAGCTCACCGTCGTGGCCGCCAGCGATGCGGCGATCCGTCGCCGCTCCGCACGTCGATCGGGAGGCCGAGCGCCGAGATCCCCCGCGCGCTCGAGCGGCACCGAGACGTACACCTCGAGGGTCGCGTTCTCATCGAGACGCGTCAGCACGGTCTGCGACGTCACCTGGCTGCCGACGCGCACCGGAATGTCGCCCACGACCCCCGCCGTCGGCGCCGTGACCGTGAAGTACCGCAGCTGCACCTGCTGCTGGCGGAGCTGGGCGTCGAGCGACTCGAGCGACGCCTGCGCCGTCTCGAGCGCCGTCTGCGCCTGCTCGAGCTCCTGCCGGCTGATGGCGCCGGCGTCGAGCAGGCTCTGCGCCCGTTCGGCCTGCTGGCGCGCGTAGGCGACGTTCGCCTGGCGCGCCGCGCGTTCGGCCTCCTGGCTCGACACCGCCGCCTGTTGACGCCGCGCATCGATCTGGAACAGCTCGGCGCCCTCGGCCACGCGCTGGCCGGACTGCACGACGATCCTGGTGATCTGCCCGTCGATCTGCGGCTGGACCGTGGTCGAGCGGAGCGACTTCAGCGTCGCGACGTACTCGGATGCGTCTTCGACGTCGGTCGCCTCGACGGTCCGGAGCACGACGGCCGTGGCCGGCATGCCGCCGCCCCGGCCGGCGGCACCCGCGCCGGCCCCCTGTCCGGAAGGCCCGCACGAGGCAGTCAGCAGAATGGCACCAAGGACGGGATGAACGACCGGGGAACGGCGCATGCGTCTTATGACTCTCGAGTGAGGAGGTTGGATTCAGGCCGAAAGAGGTAGTGTAATACCGACACGGGGCGTTGGTACAATCGGCTCGTGCGTAACGCCGAAGTCATCCGCCAGTGGACGGTGCTGCGCGAAGTCGAACGGGCGCGCGGCACAGGCGTCACGATTCACGACCTGGCATCGCTCACCGGCGTCACCACGCGTACGATTCGACGCGACCTCGAGGCGCTCGAAGCCGCTGGCTTTCCGCTCTACGACGATCGCACGCACGACGACGGCCGGACGCGCTGGAAAGTGAACGGCGACGCCTTCAAGGGCCTCGCCGCCGGCCTCACGCTCTCCGAGCTGTCCGCGCTCTATTTCAGCCGTACGCTGCTGGCCGCCCTGGCCGGCACGCCCTTTCAAGACGACGTCGAGCGCGCGTTCGAGAAGCTCGCGGCGACGCTCACGCCGCACATGCGTCGGTTTCTCGACCAGCTGCCCCGCGTCATCGTGGCCAAAGCCGACCCGGCGCGCCGGCTCGACGATCCGCGGCGCCAGGCGATCGTGGCGCGGGCGCTCGAAGCCACGCTGGAGCTGCGCCAGGCGAAGATGACGTACCACTCGATGGCCAGCCACCGCACCCGGGCCTATCTGATTCACCCCTATCGCCTGGCCTACGCGCAAGGCGGCCTGTACCTGCTCGCCTACGTGCCGGAGTACGGAGAGGTGCGCACGTTCGCCGTCGAGCGGATCGAGACGTTGTCGCACCTCGAGGAGCGGTTCGTGCCGATCGCCGAACTGCCCGATGAGGCGTTCCCGCACTCGCTCGGGGTCCACTCCGGCCCGCCCGAACGCGTGGAAATCGAATTCCAGTCCGGTGTCGCCGACTACGTGCGGGCGCGCGAATGGCATGCCTCGCAGACCCTCCGCGACACGGACCAGGGCGGCGTCGTGGTGACGCTCGACGTGTGCACCGATCGGGCGCTCATCAGCTGGATTCTGAGCTTCGGACCTTTCGCCCGCGTGCTGGCTCCCGAAACCCTCGCCCGCGACGTCGCCGAGCAGTTCGACGAGGCCCGCGCCGTCTACGCCAGCCGGGCACCTCAGCACCCGCGCCCAGGCACCCAGGCGCCAGGCACCCCGAATGATCCGCCTCATCGCCATTGACATCGACGGCACGCTGCTCAACAGCCAGGGGCAGCTGCCCCGCGCCCACCGGCGGGCGCTCGTCGAGGCCCGGATACGACACGTCGCGATCGCCCTCCTCACCGGCCGCAGCGTCCACTTCGCCCGGCCCGTCGCCGACGCGCTGCCGGTGCCGGTCACGCTCGTCGCGAGCAACGGCGCGATTCTGAAGGACGATCGCGGATCGACCCGGATGCGTCGGCTCCTGGCCCGCGACGCCGCGCGCCAGGTGCTCGACGAGATGCAGGCCTTCCGGGAATGCGTCGCCCTCGTCTTCGACTCGCCCGGGCCCGACGGCCGGCCCGAGGCGATCGCGTACGAGCACATGGACTGGACCCATCCGAACCGCCGCCGCTACTACGACCGCAACCGCGCCTTCATCCGCCAGGTGACGCCGCTCGCCGCCGCCCTCACCGACGACCCCGTGCAGGTGATGTTCAACGGCGAGGTGGCGCCGATGCGCGACCTGGCCGTCCGGCTGCGGGCGCTCGCCTGCGCCGGCGCGTTCTCGCTTCAGGTCACCGAATACGAAGATCGCGACTTCGCCCTGATCGACGTGAACCAGTGCGGCTGCTCGAAAGGCACGACGCTCTCGGCGTGGGCCACGGAGCTCGGGCTGACGCGCGACGAGGTGATGGCCGTGGGCGACAATCTGAACGACGTCGAGATGCTCGAATTCGCAGGCACGCCGGTGGTGATGGGGAACGCCTGCGACGGGCTCCTGGCCCGCGCGCGCACCGAAGGCTGGACGATCAGCCGATCGCACGACGAGGACGGACTGGCCGAAGCGATCTACCGGCTCGCCTTCTAGCGGCTCGCCGCCGCCCCGACCTAATCGACGCAGGCCGGTCCGGACACGACGGTCAGAAGGATGAGCGGATTGCGGCCGCGGCGGGAGACGGAATACGACGTGCCGCGCGGGACGATGCCGAAGGATCCCGCGGAGATCGCCCGGTTGAGATCGCCGATCTTCAGCGTCGCCTCCCCTGCCACCACATACAGCATCTGGTCCGCGTCGTCGCGGGCGCGGGCCGGAAGCGACTCCTGGAGGCGCAGCAGACGCGCCGAGGTCGCGCCCGAGCAGCCGATGACGCGCTCCACCACGGGATCGCGCTCCTTCAGTTCCTCCGCGGCGAGGTCCGTAATGTCGATGACCTTCGGCGCGCCCGGCGTCAGCTCGAGCGCGGCGGGCGCCGCGGGCGCCGGGGGCGGGGGCGGGGCGGCAGAGAGCGAGGCCTCGGCCGACGTCCGGCCGGTCGCCTTCACGGCAATCTCTTTTTCGAGGGTCAGGTAGCCGTCGTGCTCGACGTGGCAGCGGTACGTGCCCGCGGTGACGACCGCGAAGCTGACCGTGCCGTCCGCCGCCGTCGTGCCTTCCCGTGACACCGGCCCTTCCAGGGTGACCACCGCGTCCGGGAGAGGGTCCCCCGTACGCGTCGTGACCAGCACGCTCAGCGACGGCGAGCGCGTCGCGGCCGCGCGCGTTTGGGGCGCAGCCGACACGGGGACGACGAGCATCGAAAACAGGCCGACGCGAGCGAGCCAGCTCAAGGCGTTCATCACGCCAGAGCATAGTGCGCCGCGCCGGCGCAGGCAACCTCGGCCGAGCTCATCAACGGTCCGGCCGCGTCATCGTCGGACCCGCGTGCCCCGATAGCCTTCGTCGTAACCCTGACGGAAGGCCGCGCGGTAGTCGCGCGCGAAGTCGTCACGGCGGCCGGATCGGCGGTCGTCGCGGTCGCCGTCACGATCGCGGTCGCGACGCTCGACGTCCCGATACTGGCGCGAGCGCGTGGGATCGTAGCGCGCGCGGCGACGCGCGTCGTTGCGCCCGGCTTCGAAGCCGTCGCGATAGCCGAGATCATAGGCGCGCCGGTCGGCGGCGCGGTTGTATCCGCCGTCATAGCGATAGGTCCGGGCGGCGCAGGCGGTCGAACCCAGTCCGAGGCCTGACGCCAGCATGATGGCGACTACGGTTCGAGAGGGTTTGATCATCGTCGGTCCCGAGCAGGCGTGGCAGTGACCACGGCTTCAAGGGCTGTGCCAGGGGCGCGCGGTCCGTTTTGGTCTGTAATTCACATCGGCTCGACGCGATCGTCACCTGTCGAGGACGGTTCGAAGGGGACGCGAGTCGAGGCGGACGCGCGGGCAGCCGGACTATTGCCGGGCGTCGGCCGCAGGCTGCGCGGACCCGGTGTCGAACACCGCCCGCCAGACCCCGTCGGGCTCCTTCCGCCAGACGGTGAGATATTCCCCGCGCGCTTCGTCGATCCGGCCGTCCTGGCCGCGGCTGCGCAGGACCCACGTGCCGGTCGTCACCCCGACGTCGCGGCCCACCAGGACCTGCGCGCGAAGGGGCGTCCAGCGAAGCGTGGGGCCGTCGGCCTCGAAGTATCTCGACCAGCCGTCCCGGACGGCGTCGCGCCCGCGAAGCGGCGCCGCGCCGCCCGCAAACGTCGCGTCGGCGGCGACGAGCGCGAGAAAACGCGCCACGTTGCGGTCGGCCACCGCCTGATTGAAGGCCCGGTCGGCTTCGAGGATCCGGGCTTCCTCGGCGCCCGGCGCCCCCTGGGCCGCGAGGCCCGCGGCGAGGGCACCGGCCACAATTGCCGCAAGGACGATTCTCATGATCCCAGTGTGCCCCAAACGGGTGATGCGGGACGGGGTATGATCCCAAGGTGCCTTCATTGGTTCCCGGTCGAATAGGACACGGCGAGCGGATCCCCCGCGGCCGCGGCGCCGTGCCGGCTCCCGTCCCGAAGAAGAAAGCGAAGCTGACCAAAGGCGCGTGGGAAGAAGCGCGTGCCCTCATCTGGACCCATCGGCGCAGGCTGGGGATCGGCCTCGTCGTGATGGTCATCAACCGGCTGTCGGGGCTGGTCCTCCCCACCACCTCGAAGTATCTGATGGACAACGTCGTCAGCCAGGGGCACTGGGAGCTCCTGCCCGTGCTCGCGCTGGCCGCGGGCGGCGCCACGCTGGTGGGCGCGGTGACGGCGTTCGCCAACTCGCAGATTCTCGGCGTGGCCGCCCAGCGGGCCATCACCGACATGCGCAAGGATGTCGAGGCGCACGTGATGCGCCTGCCGATCCGCTACTTCGATTCGACGAAGACGGGCATCCTGATCTCGCGGATCATGAGCGATGCGGAGGGGATCCGGAACCTGGTCGGCACCGGCCTCGTGCAGTTGACGGGCTCGATCTTCACGGCCATCGTGGCGCTCGCGATGCTCTTCTACCTGAACTGGCAGCTCACGGCGGTGACCATTGTCGTCCTGGGATTGTTCGGCGGCGGGATGGCCACGGCGTTCAAGAAGCTGCGTCCGCTCTTCCGCGAACGCGGCCAGATCAACGCGGAGGTCACCGGACGGCTGTCGGAGTCGTTGGGCGGCGTCCGGATCGTCAAGGCGTACACCGCGGAGAAGCGCGAGGAGCTGGTCTTTGCGAAAGGCGCGCACCGCCTGTTCCGGAACGTGGCCAAGTCGCTCACGGGCGTGTCGGCCATGGGCGCCTTCTCGTCGCTGGTGATCGGAGCGATCGGCATCGCGATGCTGCTCGTCGGCGGCGCATCGATTCGCGCCGGCCAGATGACGGTGGGCGAGTTCGTCATGTACCTGACCCTCGTCGGGTTGATCACCCTGCCCGTGGTGCAGCTCGCGAACATCGGCACGCAGATCAGCGAGGCGTTTGCGGGCCTGGACCGCATTCGCGAGATCAAACTGATGGCCACCGAAGACGACGAAGACGCGGCGCTGCCGTCGCTCGGCACGGTCGACGGCGAGGTGGCGTTCGACGACGTGACGTTCGAGTACAACGCGGGCGTGCCGGTCCTGAAGCACGTGTCGTTCCGCGCGCCGGCGGGCACGACCACGGCGCTCGTCGGCTCGAGCGGCTCCGGCAAGAGCACGCTCATCAGCCTGGTGATGGCATTCAACCGGCCGCTCGAGGGGCGCGTCCTCGTGGACGGCCACGACCTGACGGCCGTCCGGCTGCGCGACTACCGGACCAACCTCGGCGTCGTGCTGCAGGACAATTTTCTCTTCGACGGCACGATCGCCGAGAACATCGCCTACGCCCGCCCGCACGCCACGCGCGACGAGATCAAGGCGGTGAGCCGCATCGCGCACTGCGACGAGTTCATCGAATCGTTCGAGCACCAGTACGACACGATCGTCGGCGAGCGCGGCGTGCGGCTGTCGGGCGGTCAGCGGCAGCGCGTGGCGATCGCGCGCGCCATCCTGGCCAACCCCCGGATTCTGATTCTCGACGAAGCCACATCGAGCCTCGACAGCGAGAGCGAGGCGCTCATCCAGGACGGGCTGCGCTCGCTGCGCCAGGGCCGGACCACATTCGTCATTGCCCACCGGTTGTCGACGATCCAGAGCGCCGACCAGATCCTCGTGCTCGAGCAGGGCGAGATCGTCGAGCGGGGCACGCACGACGAGCTGCTGGCGAAGAACGGCCGGTATCGCCAGCTCTATGACAAGCAGTACCGCTTCGAACGCGATCGCTTCATCAACCCCGGGGAAGATTTCACGCCGGAGCCCGAAGCCGTGGTCGTTCGACCGGCCGGGCGAAGCAACGCCCTGTAGCCCCGGTCGGACGTGGGGCCGCTCGATGGAACGATGACCGCTCAAGACGGGAGACAGGCATGGCCCTGACGAATCGCGGCGGCGGATGGATCCAGGCGGCGGCGATCGGTGCGTTGGCGGCGGCCGCCCTGGCTACGCCCGCTGCCGCCCAGCCATCGGGCAGTTCCCCCGGCCCCAAGGACGTGGTGGCCACCGTCGGCAAGGACTCGATCACGCTCGCCGAGGTCGATGAGCGCGCGCTCGAGATGCCGGTGAGCAATTTCGGCAGTATGAAGCTGTCGCAGGCGCTCTACGAGGCGCGGCGCGCGGCGCTCGACGAAATCGTCGGCCTGCGGCTGATCGGCGCGGACGCCAAAGCCCACGGCGTCGATGAAGTGACGATCGTCACGCAGGAGATCATGTCGAAGGTGCCGCCGGTCTCCGACGCGGACGTCACCGCCTGGTACAACGGCAACCGCGAACGGGTCCAGGGCGCGACGCTCGACCAGGTGCGCGAGCCCATCCGGCAGCTGCTCAGGCAGGAGCGCATGCAGGTCGTGCGCGACACCTACGTCGAGCGGCTGAAGATGAACACGCCGGTGCGGATTCTGCTCGAGGCGCCCCGCGTCACGATCGCCACGGCCGGAAAGCCCTCCCAGGGGCCGGCCAACGCGCCGATCGAGCTCATCGAGTTCTCGGATTTCGAGTGCCCCTTCTGCCTGCGGGCCTTCCCGGTGGTCAAGCAGGTCATGGCCACCTACGGCGACAAGATCCGCCTCGTGTACCGGCACTATCCCCTGCCCATTCATCCCCGCGCGCGCCCGGCCGCCGAGGCCGCCGCGTGCGCGGCCGACCAGGGCAAGTTCTGGGAATACCACGACCGGCTGTTCCAGAACCAGGACAAGCTCAGCGACGACGACCTGAAGGCGCATGCGGCTGCGCTCGGGCTCGACACCGCGAAATTCAACGCGTGCTTCAGCGCGACCGCTCACAAGGCCGACGTCGACGCCGACATCGAGGCGGGCAACGAGGCCGGCGTCTCGGGCACGCCGGCGTTCTTCGTGAACGGCCGGCTCCTGAGCGGCGCCCAGCCATTCGAGAGCTTCAAGCGCGTCATCGACGAGGAACTTGCGCGCGCCCACTGAGAACCACCGGGACGCTGAGAGTCTCGAACCACAGAGACACGGACACACAGAGACGAGCTAGATTCTCTTGATTGTCGCGAGCCAGGCCGGCGCGCCGTCGTCGTGGAATCTGGTCTGCACCCGATGCGGTTCGATCGCGGCGACATGCCATCCATTGCCGGCGCGGAACGCTCCTCTCAGCTCTGCCTGACTGACCGGGTGCGGGCCAGTCTCGGGACCATCGTCGCTGAAACACAACACGTACAGGGTTCCATCGGGTTCGGTCACCGATGCGAGACTCGCCACGTAACCGGGCCGCTCGGTGCCGTCAAACGTGTGGAACAGTCCGCAGTCCAGCACGGTCTGAAACGTGCGCCCCAACCGCTCCAGGTGCAACGCGTCCGCCGCAATGAACTCAACCTCGATCCCACGGGCGCGGGCCTTCGCTCTGGCGATCGCCAGTGCCGTCTCAGCCACGTCGACACCCAGAACCGAGAGGCCCAGCGAGGCGACGTGAAGAGCGTGCTCGCCAGTCCCGCACCCCGCATCGAGCACCGCTCCGGCGAATCGGCCTTCGGATGCCAGACGCACGACTGCCGGCTGCGGCTGGCCGATATCCCAGGGCGGGGGGCCGTCGTGGTACGACGCATCCCAGGGAAGCCCCGTCAGCCGTTCGTGACTGGTCGGGCGCCGACCACCGAACGGATCGTCAGCGAGGGTTCCCGGTCGCTCTGACAACTTCGTCCCCTCCTGCACCTGATCGTGCCACCTCTGGTCGACCGTCCTTGTGCCTCGGCGTCTCGGTGATTCGTTCCCGGTGGCCCCACGGTCGACACGCGCGGTGGCCTGCGTAGCTACCCCAGGAACTGCAGGCCGTGGAGGACGGAGAACACGATGGCCAGCACCGTGGCCGCCAGCGAGAGCAGGGCCACGAAGAGATGATCGCCGCGCTCGCTCTGCAGAGGGTTCATCAGCGCGGAGACGGCGTAGCCGCCCAGGAAGCCGCCGGCGTGCGCGTAGTTGTCGACGCCCGGCATGAACAGGCCGAAGAGGAAGAGAATGACGGCGTATTGCCCGGCCTGGCTGCGGATCAGGCTGCTGCCGCTCACCCGCCCGTAGTGCACGAGCGCTCCGAGCAGTCCGAAGATGGACGCCGAGGCGCCCACCGTGAAGCCCGCCCCCCGCAACAGCGGAATCGGCAGCGCGAAATACTGGCCGGCAACCGAGCTGGCCAGAAAGCCAATGGCGCCCGACACGACATAGATGATGACGGTCCGGCTCGGGCCCACGACGTCTGCCGAGGCCGGACCCAGCTGGCGCACCCACAGCATGTTGAACAGGATGTGGAGCAGGTTCCCGTGGAGCCAGCTGGCGCTCAGCACCGTCCACCAGCGGCCGGCCCCGAACACCGGAATCGACCCGCTCGCCCCGAGCAGAAAGAGGGCCGTGGTGCTGGGCGAGAGAAACGAGAGGCCCCGCATCCCGATATCGGCGCCCGAGATGAGCAGCGAAATCACGTACAGCAGCGTCGAGCCGCCAATCACCATGGGCACGAAGCCCATGTCGGTGCCGAGCCGCCTCAACATCGGCGCGAATCCCCACAACCCGGGATTCGCCCGCCCGCAGGTGTAACAGCGCTCGTCGCGCACGCCGACCAGCGACCCGCACGACGGACACACCACCGAACCGCTTGTCCTACGGGCGAACATCTCGAGGGATCATATCAGGAAGGTGCGGGGGTGCCGGGTGCAGGGGGCCCGGGTGCTGACCGCCGGTTTCAGCGGGCGCCGCGGACGGCCCAGCCGATGATCGCGCCGTAGACGATGTGCGCGCCGAGCATGACGACGAACGTGCTGCGGCCGTAGTTCAGCATCAGAAATCCGGGCGGCTCGATGAGCGGCGTGTCGGCGGCCGACGAGTCGGGCGTCCCCATCCGCGGGTGCACGATCGGCAGCAGCACGTTGACGAGCGTCGTGGCGCTGAACACGGCGTGCAGTGCCCCGAGCGCGGCGCCGAGCAGGATGCCGCTCCGTCCGAGCGCGGCGAAGATCGCGCCGTAGCCCACCGCGAACCCGACGCCAATGGCCAGATGCAGCGCGAAGCCCCAGGCCTTGGCGCGTATCCGGCGGCTGGTCACGACGGTCCCGAGCAGAAACGTCAGATCCATCCGCGTGACGCCGAGCTCGCTGGCCGCGCGAAGCACGGTCGACAGCACCAGCGTGCCGAGCACGCCGCCCGCCACCGACGGCCACAGGAACGCGGGCATCAAGCCGCGTCCCGGATCGCGAGCGCGGCGTCGATCAACGACAGATGCACCAGCGCCTGCGGAAAATTGCCGAGCGCGTCCCCCGTCGCCGGATCCACCTCTTCGGCATACAGACCGACGTCGTTGGCGCGCGCCACGAGCTCGTCCATCAGCGACGCCGCCTCCGTCGAACGCCCCGTCCGCGCCAGGGCGCCCGCCAGCCAGAACGAGCAGTTGAGAAAGCAGCCTTCGGACCCGGGTACCCCGTCTTCGCCGAGGTAGCGGTACACGAACGGGCCCTGACGGAGGATCCGCGATACCGCGTCGATCGTGCCGGCCACACGACGATTGTCCGGCTCGGCGTACCCGACGAACGGCAGCATCAGGAGCGCGGCGTCGACTTCATCGGCCCCCGCGATGCGCGTGTAGCTGCCGAGGCGCTCGGACCAGCAGGCCGTCTCGATGAACGCCCGGATCGCGTCGGCCTCGCGCCGCCAGCGATCGAGATGCTGATCCGGCAGGTCGCCCTCCCGCGCGAGCCGGATCGCGCGGTCGAGCGCGACCCAGCACATCACCTTCGAATGGGTGAATTGCTTGGGCTCGCTGCGGCACTCCCAGATGCTCGAGTCGGGCAGGCGCCAGTGAGCGCACACGAGGTCGGCGATGCGCCCGAGCACCCGGCCCGTGTCCCCGTCGAGATCGTACTGGTCGCCGCCGGCATAGATCCAGGCCGTGAGCATCAGATCGCCGTAGATGTCGAGCTGCCGCTGATCGAGCGCGCCGTTCCCCACGCGCACCGGAGCCGACCTCCGGTAGCCCGCGAGCGGCAGCTCGCGCTCCGGCGCGTGCGGTCCTCCGTCGAGCCGATAGAGCACCTGCAGGTGCGGCTCGGTCAAGGCCGTCGCCTGCATGAACCACCAGAAGAGCGCGCGGGCCTCGTCGCGGCATCCGAGCCGCAGGAGCGCCGCCAGCGTGTACGCCGAGTCGCGGATCCAGCAGAAGCGGTAGTCCCAGTTCCGCGATCCGCCGAGCTTCTCGGGCAGCGACGTCGTCGGAGCCGCCACGGTCGCACCGGACGGCGCGAAGATGAGGAGCTTCAAGACGAGGGCGCTCCGCAGCACGGCGTCGGCCCAGGGACCGTCGTAGTCGTGCGCCGCGCTCCAGGTCCCCCAGAACCGCGCGGTCTCGTCCAGGCGCCGCTCGACGTCGCCGCGCGACGGCAGGACCAGCGGTTCGTTCTGGGCCATGACGAGCGACAGCGTCGCCGGCGCCCCGGCCACCGGTGCGAACGTCGCCTCCGCGCCCTGCTCACGCCACGTCGGACGGCCGGCGTCCCAGTGCGCCAGGCCGACCGCCGTCGCGCCCCACGCGGCGACGGGCACCTGCCCGCGCCAGCCCCGCCGGCCCGGACTGCTCGCGTACCCGAACCGCGGTTCCAGACGCCACCACATCGGGACCGAACCCGCCAGCGCCTCGATACGGCGCACGAGCTCGCGAGCCGGGCCGAGCTCGCGATCGGCGAGGGTCATGGCGTCGGTCACGCGCACCACGCCGCGATCGGTGGTGAACGTGGTCTCCAGGATGTTGGTTCGCGGGCGATAGCGGCGGGTCGCCTCGAATGGCACGGACGGTCGGACGATGAAGGACCCGCCGCGGTCGACGTCGAGCAGCCCGCCGAGCACGCTCGGCGAGTCGAAGTTCGGCAGACACAGCCAGTCGACGGCCCCGTCGCGGGCCACGAGCGCCGCCGTCCGTCCGTCGCCGATCACCGCGTAGTCGGCGATCGGCGCGTAGCCCTCGATCCGCGCCACGCGTCTCTAGTCCCTGGTCGCCAGTCCCTGGTCCCGATTCTTCGGCCGCATGTTCGCCGCCATGATGCGCTTGCGGAGCCGGATGCTCGTCGGCGTCACCTCGACGAGCTCGTCGTCGTTGATGAACTCGATCGCCTGTTCGAGGCCGAGCCGCCGCGGGGGAATCAGGCGAATGGCCTCGTCTGCGGTCGAGGCGCGCATGTTTGTCTGTTTCTTTTCCTTGGTGACGTTGACGTCCATGTCGTTCGGCCGCGAGTTCTCGCCCACGATCATCCCTTCGTACACCTGGGTGCCCGGCTCGATGAAGATCTCGCCACGTTCCTGCAGGTTGGCGATCGCATAGGCCGTGGCCGCACCGGCCCGGTCGGCGACGAGCGCGCCGGTCGCCCGCACGGGAATCGCGCCATGCCACGGCTCCCATCCCGAGAAGAGGTGGTTCATGATGCCGGTGCCCTTGGTATCGGTCAGGAACTGCGAGCGGAATCCGATGAGCCCTCGGGCGGGGATTCGAAATTCCAGGCGCACGCGTCCGCTGCCGTTGTTCACCATCTTCGTCATCACGCCCCGCCGCTCGCCGACCTGGGCAATGACGATGCCCTGGTGATCCTCGGGCACGTCGATCACGAGCTCCTCGACCGGCTCCACCACGCGATCCGCGACGGTCTTCGTGACGATTTCCGGCCGCGAGACCTGCACCTCGTAGCCCTCGCGCCGCATCATCTCGATCAGGATGGAGAGCTGCAGTTCGCCACGGCCGACGACCTTCATCTGCTCGGGCGTCTCGGTCGGCTCCACGCGAATCGAGACGTTGCCGACGAGCTCGCGGTCGAGCCGGTCGCGCAACTGCCGCGAGGTCACGTACTGCCCGTCGCGGCCCGCCATCGGGGAGGTGTTCACGCCGAAGATCATCGACACGGTGGGCTCGTCGATCGCCACCGGCGGGATCGCGGCGTGATGCTCGAGATCGGCGATCGTCTCGCCAATCATGATGTCTTCCATCCCGGCGAGGCACACGATGTCGCCGGCCGCCGCGCGCTCGATGTCGACGCGCTTCAGGCCGTCGAACGCATAGAGCTTGGTGACCTTCGTCTCGTGCAGCGATCCGTCCAGTTTGCAGACGGCCACCGGATCGCCGATGGCCACGCGGCCGTTGAAGACGCGGCCGATGGCGATGCGTCCCACGTAGTCGCTCGAGTCGAGGTTGGCCACGAGCAGCTGCAGCGGCGCCGCGGCGTCGCCGCGCGGCGGCGGCACGTGGGCGACGATGGCGTCGAACAGCGGCCGCAGATCGGCACCGGCCACGTCCGCGGCCAGGCTGGCCGTGCCCGCCTTCGCGTTCGTATACAGCACCGGGAAATCGAGCTGCCCCTCGGACGCGTCGAGATCGATGAACAGGTCGTAGATCTCGTTCAGCACGTCGCGCGGGCGGGCGTCGGTGCGATCGATCTTGTTGATCACGACGATCGGCGGCAGGCCGCGCTCGAGCGCCTTGCGCAGCACGAACCGCGTCTGCGGCAGCGGCCCTTCCGACGCGTCCACGAGCAGCATGACGCCGTCCACCATCGACAGCGTCCGCTCCACCTCGCCGCCGAAGTCGGCGTGCCCCGGCGTGTCGACGATGTTGATGAGCACGTCGCCGTAGTGCACGGCGGTGTTCTTGGCCAGAATGGTGATGCCGCGCTCGCGCTCGAGATCGATGTTGTCGAGCGCTCGTTCGGCGACCCGCTCGTTGGCGCGGAAGGCGCCGCTCTGGTGCAGCAGCCCATCGACCAGCGTCGTCTTGCCGTGGTCGACGTGCGCGATGATCGCGACGTTGCGCCGGCCCGGATTGGCGATTCCGGCGCGCGACAGCGTGGACAGCTTCTCCGCCGGCAGGGACATCCTCTCAGTATACCGGCGGCTGCCCGACCGCGCCCATCGTCGAGGTAGAATACGGGCGATTCGTGGCTCAGATCGCGCGCGCCCTCCGCCACCGCAGCTATCAGCTCTTTTTCGCAGGTCAGCTCATTTCGCTCGTCGGCACGTGGATGCAGACGGTGGCCGAGTCGTGGCTCGTGTACCGCCTCACCGGATCGTCGGCGCTGCTCGGCATGTCGGCCGCCGCCAGCCAGATCCCCGTGTTCGTGTTCGCGCCGATTGGCGGCGCGACCGCCGACCGCGTGAACCGGCACCGGATCATCGTCGCCACGCAGACCGTGTCGATGCTGCTGCCGCTCACCCTCTCGGTGCTCACGCTCACCGGCCTCGTGCGCGTCTGGCATGTCTTCGTCCTCGCCGGCTGCCTCGGCGTCGTGAACGCGTTCGACATTCCGGCGCGGCAGGCCTTTCTCATGGACATGGTCGGCCGTGAGGATCTGATGAACGCGATCGCGCTGAACTCGTCGATGTTCAACGGGGCGCGCGTCGTCGGACCGGCCATCGCCGGCCTGCTGGTGGCGGCCGTCGGCGAGGGCTGGTGCTTTCTGCTGAATGCGATCAGCTACGTCGCCGTGATCGCCGGGCTGCTCCTGATGGCACGGCCGGCACCCAGGGTCGTCGGCGCGCGCGGTTCACCGCTCCGGGACATCGTGGACGGCTTCCGTTTCGCGGGCGGCACGGCGCCCGTCCGCGCGCTCCTGCTGCTGGTGGCGGCCGTCAGCTTCGCCGGACTGCCCTATTCCGTGCTGATGCCGGTCTTCGCCCGGGACGTCCTGCACGGCGGCGCGCGCAGCCTCGGCTTTCTGATGGGCGCGGCCGGCCTCGGCGCGCTGGCCGGCGCGCTCATCGTGGCCTCGCGAAGCGGCGTGAACGGACTCGGACGCTGGGTGGCCGTGGCGGCGGCCACATTCGGCGTCGCGTTGATGCTCTTCTCGCTGTCGCGCACGTTCTGGTTGTCGATGTTCCTGCTCGTGTTCGTGGGCGGCGGCGTCATGATGCAGCTCACCGCGTCCAACACGCTGCTGCAGGCGATGTCGCCCGATGCGTTGCGGGGGCGCGTGATCGCCGTCTATTCGATGATGTTCATGGGCATGGCGCCCCTCGGGTCGCTCGGCGCGGGGTGGCTGGCCGAGCGCGTGGGGGCTCCGGCGACCGTCGCCATCGGCGGTCTCGGCTGTGTGGTCGCCGGCGCCGTCTTCGCCTCGCGCCTGCCGTCGCTTCGCGGCGAAGCCCGCCAGCTCATCCTGGCGCAGAGCCGCGCCGACGCGCTGATCTACGAGACGAAGGCCAAGGGCTGAGCCTCACCGAGGCCGCGGGATCTTCTCCTCGCGCATCGCCGCCTCGTACGCAAACCACGCCATCGCGAGCGCCGCCTCGCGGATGTCCTTCGTGTCGAGGCGATCCGGCGTGTCCATGTTCGTGTGGTGGGTCCGGATGTCGTAGTTGACGTAGTCCTGAATGGGGTTGAAGCCGGGGACGCCGGCGTCGATGAAGCTCAGGTGATCGGTCGAGCCGACGCTCTCGATCACGTTGCGGCGGGCGCCCAGGGCCTTGAGCGGCTCGAGCCAGGCGTCGAAGACCGGCGCGACTGCCGGCATGTCCTGCTCGTAGAACCCGTAGATCGGTCCGGTGCCGTTGTCGATGTTGAAGTAGACGTCGAAGCGCTCGCGCTCCGCGCGGTTCGCCTCCCCGGCGAGATGCGCCTGCACCCACGCGCGCGAACCGAGCAGGCCCTGCTCTTCGCCGCTCCAGAGCGCCGCACGGATGGTGCGGCGCGGCGCGACACCGGCGGCCTTCAGTATCCGCATGGCCTCGACGACCGTCGTGGCGCCGTCGGCGTTGTCCGTCGCGCCGACGCCCGTGTGCCACGAATCGAGATGTCCGCCGATCATCACGACCTCGTTCCCGAGGGCGGGGTCGGCGCCCGGCAGTTCGGCGATCACATTCAAGGCGTTGCCGTCGCCGTCGTAGAAGCGGGTCTGCACATTGACGCGCATCCGGACCGGGACGCCGTCCTCGAGCATCGCGGCGATCAGGTTGTAGTGCTCGGCGCTCAACGTGATGGCCGGCGGCGCATCGGGGCCCTGATCGCGGCCGGTCACGAACACGGTGCCGTGTTCGCCTGCGCTCGGCTTCGCCAGCACGGCGGCGCCCGACGTTCTGAGGATATCGGCGATCCGCTGGGCGGGCGTCGGTCCGCGTCCGCTGCCGCCGCGCCGCCCGACCGAGGTGGCGTAGTCGGCCGAGTGCGGGACATAGCCGGGATCGCTCGGCTGCGGCCGGTCGGCGCGGACGAATTGCCGCATCGGCGGCTGCGTGAGCACGATCGCGCCCTTGAGGCGATCCGCCATCGCCGCCACGTCCTCGGGCGACTTGCCGCCGATGAACACCGGCGTGCCGACGATCTCGCCCGCCGTGCCGTTCGACCAGCCGTCCGCGTAGGCGATGAGCGGCAGGTACCGGGGCTCGATGAGGTCGACCGTGAGCCGCTCGAGGGTCCAGCCGCGTCCGAAGTGCCACGGCTCGACATGAACGTTCGACAGGCCATAGGCCTGGAGGCGGTCGCGCATGAACTCCGACGCCCGCACCTGCGCCGGCGAAGCGGTCAGTCTCGGTCCGATCCGGGTGGTGAGCATGTCGAACACCGGCTCGACCTGGGAATGATCGAGGCCCTCGGCGCGCAGCTTGTCGAACGCCGCGCGGTCGGCGCCCGGCTGCCCCAGGAGGATCACGCCGGCGGCGCACACGAACACGGCGATGGACGGCAGGCGGCGCATCATATCGGGCTCCATCTTCACAGCTTCACGTGCCGAAGCCTGAGCGCATTGGCGATCACCGACAGCGAGCTCAACGTCATGGCGGCGCTGGCCCAGATCGGGCTGATGAGCAGCCCGAAGACGGGGTAGAGCACGCCGGCGGCCACGGGTACGCCGACGGAATTGTAGATGAAGGCGAGGAAGAGATTCTGACGAATATTGCGGAGCGTCGCGCGCGACAGGCGCCGGGCGCGCACGAGCGCCTGCAAGTCGCCCTTGACGAGGGTCAAGCCCGCGCTTTCCATGGCGATGTCGGTGCCCGTGCCCATCGCGACCCCGACGTCGGCCTGCGCGAGCGCCGGCGCGTCGTTCACCCCGTCGCCGGCCATCGCCACGCGCCGGCCGTCGCGCTGCAGCCGCTCCACGATCGCGCGCTTGTCGGCCGGCATGACCCCGGCGTGGACCTCGTCGATCCCGAGCCGCGCGGCGATGGCGTGTGCGGTCGTCCGGTTGTCGCCCGTCAGCATCACGACGCGCAGGCCGTCGGCCGTCAGGGCCGACAATGCCGCCGGGGTCGTCGGACGCACCGGATCGGCCACGACGATCACACCGGCGGCCTGGCCGTCGACGGCGACGAACAGCGCCGTGGCGCCCTGCTGCCTGAGCTCGTCGGCGCGCTCCGCCAGCGCGCCCGGCGCGATCCCGCGCGCGGTGAGCAGATCGACGGAACCGAGATCCACGGCGCGGCCGAGCACGCGGCCGCCGACTCCCTGGCCCGCCGTGGACCGGAACTCGGAGACCGCCGGCACGGTGAGGGATCGCGCCGCGGCGGCCGCGAGAATGGCGGCCGCCAGCGGATGCTCGCTGCCCCGCTCCACCGCCGCCGCCAGGCGCAGCACATCGTCGTCGCGCCAGCCCTCCGCCGTCACGACGGTCGAGACCTCGGGCGTGCCGGCCGTCAGCGTGCCGGTCTTGTCGACGACCAGCGTATCGACGCGCCCGAGCTCTTCGAGCGCCTCGGCATTGCGGATCAGGACGCCGGCGTGCGCTCCCCGTCCCGTTCCGACCATGATGGCCATCGGTGTGGCCAGCCCGAGCGCGCAGGGGCAGGCGATGATCAGGACCGCGACGGCGTTCACGAGCCCGCCCGCAAGGCGCGGCGGCGGGCCGACCACGCTCCAGGCCACGAAGGTCACGACGGCGGTGACGACGACGGTCGGCACGAAGTACGCCGCAATGACGTCTGCCAGGCGCTGAATCGGCGCGCGCGTGCGCTGCGCCTCGGCCACCATCTGGACGATGCGGGCCAGGAGCGTTTCCTGGCCGACGCGCTCGGCGCGCATGGTGAACGTGCCCGCCGTGGCGATCGTGCCGCCGATTACCTGATCGCCCGCGTGCTTCTCGAGCGGCACGCTCTCGCCGGTCACCATCGACTCGTCCACTGCGGCCCCGCCGTCGACGACGGTGCCGTCGACCGGCACCTTCTCGCCGGGGCGGACGCGAAGGATGTTCCCCACGGCGACGGTGTCGAGCGGTACGTCTTCTTCGGCGGCGCCCAGCACCAGCCGGGCCGTCTTGGGCGCGAGTCCGAGCAGCGCACGGAGCGCGCCGCTCGTCCGCTGGCGGGCGCGGATTTCGAGGACCTGACCGACGAGCACCAGCACAATGATGACGACGGTGGTGTCGAAGTACGTTTCGACGGCTCCGTTCATCCGGAAGCCTGCCGGAAACACGCCGGGCGCGATGGTCGCCACGGCGCTGTAGAGGTACGCCGATCCGACGCCGATGCCGATCAGGGTGAACATGTTCGGGCTGACGTTCACGAACGACGCCCACATCCGCTCGAAGAACGGACGCCCGCTCCAGACGACGACCGGTGTGGCCAGGGCAAGCGACAACCAGTTGGCGGCGGTGGCGCCCATCCGCCGTGTCAGCGCCCCGCCCGTCGCCATGTCGCCCATGGCCAGGAGAAACACCGGTGCGCCGAGGATCACGCCTACCCGCAGGCGCTGCGACATGTCCACGAGCTCGGGGTTCGGCGTCTCGGTCAGATCCGGCATCATCGGCTCGAGCGCCATGCCGCACTTCGGGCAGGCGCCGGGCCGATCCGAGACGACCTCGGGATCCATCGGGCAGGTGTATCGGACCGGATGCTGGGCAGGTGGTGCCGGCGGCCGGGTGCCGGTCGCCGCGTGCGAGGTGTGTGGCGCCGGGTGCGCCGGGCGCTTCAGGCCGCCGATCTGCATCACGGGGCTGTGCCCGTCGGTCATGGGCTCGCGGCCACCCGACAGATATTTCTGCGGATCGGCGGCGAACTTCGCGACGCAGCCCTTGGAGCAGAAGTAGTAGGTGCGCCCCTCGTGGGTGACCGATCCGGCCGCACGCGACGGATCCACCTTCATGCCGCAGACCGGGTCGATCACGACGTCGCTCATGGGGGCTCCCTGTCAGTATAGTGGGAGCCGCGCGAGGTCCCGGCGGAGAGGGCCTCAGCCGCGAGAGGGCGTGAGGCGCAGGCGCTCGCGCGTGGCGGCGGCCGTGTCGGGCGGACCGAAGAACATCCCCTGGCCCATGTCGCACCCGAGCGCGGCCAGGCGATCGCGGACGGTCCCGGTCTCTACGCCTTCGGCCACCACGGTCAGGCCGAGATTGTGCGCCAGGTCGATCGTAGACCGGACGATCACTTCGTCTTCGCCGCCTGCCAGGCCCAGCACGAACGACTTGTCGATCTTCAGGGCGTCGACGGGCAGGCGCCGCAGGTAGCTCAGCGACGAGTAGCCGGTCCCGAAGTCGTCCACCACCAGGCGCACGCCGAGATCGTGCAGTTGCGCGAGACAGCGAAGGGTGCGCGTGGGATCGGCCACGATCACGTTCTCGGTGATTTCAAGGGTCACGTCCGCGCCGCTGGCGCCGTTGCCGCCCACCACCTCTTCGATCCGGCTCACGAAATCGGGATCGAGCAACGTGCGCGGCGACACGTTGATGGCGACGTTCAGGGGCGGGCCGGCCGGACCGGCCCGCCAGTCCTGGAGGCTGCGATCGAGCGTGAGCAGCGTCAGCCGATCGATGAGGCCCGACTGCTCCGCCAGCCCGATGAACGCATCCGGCATCAGCCGACCGCGGACGGGGTGTTGCCAGCGGAGCAGCGTCTCGACGCCGAACGGGCGGTTGGTGCCGAGCTGGATGATGGGCTGGTAGTCCAAGGCGAACTGGTGCGTCGTGAGCGCGTCGCGCATCTCGACAATCAGCGTCCGGCGGCTGTGGGCCCGCCGGTCGCGCGCCGGGCTGTACACCGACCACATGCTGCCGTCCGTCTTGGCGACGTACATCGCCGCATCGGCGTTCTGCAGCAGGCTGTCGGCGCTCGACCCGTGGCACGGGTAGCCCGCGATGCCCACGCTGACCCGAAGCACCAGCGCCCGCCCGCCGAGGACGAAGGGCCGTTCCACTTCGCTCAGCATCTTCCGCGTGGCGCGCTCGGCCTGCTCGAGATCGGCCGTCGGCAGGACCACGGCGAACTCGTCGCCGCCGAGCCGCGCGACGGTATCGGTGTCGCGCATCACGTGCCGGAGGCGCATGCCGAACTGCTCGAGCAGCTGGTCGCCGACGTGATGCCCGAGCGTGTCGTTCACGTCCTTGAAGCCGTCCAGATCCAGCACGAGCACCGTCAGCGGCCGCTCGGCGCGGTGCGCGAGCCGGATGGCCTGCTGCAGACGATCGTGGAGCAGTCGGCGGTTCGGGAGATCGGTGAGCGGATCGTGGTAGGCCAGATGCGCCAGGCGCTCCTCCGCCCGCGTGCGCTCGCGGCGCACGACGGCGTCGCGCAGCTCTCGATCGACCGCCGGCGCAAGGCGGCGCAGGTTGCCCTTCACGAGATAGTCCTGCGCCCCGTTCCGCATCGCCGCCACCGCGACGTCTTCGCCGATCGTGCCCGACACGAAGATGAACGGCACGTCGGGACGCCGCGCGCGCACGAGCTCGAGGGCGGACGCGCCGCTGAAGCCGGGCATGGTGAAATCGGCAATCACCACGTCCCAGTGCTGCCGCTCGAGCGCATCGGTGACGGTCGCGGCGGTGCACACCCGTTCGCCGACCACCTGATACCCGCCCTGCTCGAGGGCGTCGACAATCAGGAGGGCGTCTTCGGCAGAATCCTCGATCAGGAGGAGGTGCAGACGCGTGGCCATGGACGAGCTCTCAGATACACGCCTCGGTTCAAGACCTCTGCCAAACCGCGATGCCGGCATGGCGCGCGAACGCACACGATCGGACAGGCTGAGCGTGTCATTCCTACACAGCCCAATCACATACCTGCGGCTCGGCTTGCTCGTCTTGCCCGCACTCAGGGCGCGGCGGTCAACGCCTCGGCGGTCGTGAACTGCGGCTCGATATCCACGGGCACCGACGTGAGCTTGTCCAGCACGGCCTGCACGGGTGGCCGCACCACCCCGAGGCGATTGGCGAGATCGGTCGCCCCCTGGTAGTCGCCCTCGGCCTCCAGCGTCATGATCTGCCGCGTCAACGACGCCACGCCCTCCTTCACTTTCGCGCTGTCCACGCCGAAGGTGCCGTCGTCGCGCACGAAGAACCCGCCGGTGTCGAGCAGGTGGTTCAGCTGGATCGCGACGCCCCGTCCGTGCGCCTCGTTGAGGCCGAACCGGATCGAGCGGAAGGCGGAGGCGAGGAAGGTCGTGTACAACGTGTCCTGGAGCGACGCTGGCAGCACGCCCTTGTCGATCAGGTACTGAATCGCGAACAAGCCGGAGATGTCGGCCTTGGCTTCCTCGAGCGTCGAATACGCCTCTTTCAGCTCCTGGCGCACCGTCGTCGGCCGGCCGTTGACAGTGATGTTGTGCGGACCGAGTCCATGCATGAGCTCATGGACGACGATGTGCGTGAAGAACGCGTCGAAGGCGATGTGGTTCTGATCGGCGGCATTCAGCGCGACACGCGAGATCGGCACCAGCGTCTTTTCGAACTTCGCGTCCTGCACGTTCTTGAGCATGACCCGCTTGCTGCCCTTCTCGCGAACGATCCGCTCATCGTTCGGCAGGTTGAAGGCCGCCGTCTGAACGCCGCGGTTGGCGTCGCCCGCGGTGAACACCTCGTTCACGACGACGATGGGGGCCAGGGCGCCGAGTTTCGGGTTCCGATAGCGCGCGTCGATCGGCAGGTGGTTCTCGATGTCCTGCAGCTGGCCGGCGAACATCTGCAGCTTCGCGCTCTCCGTCTCGTCCCGCACGGTGATGAACGACTCGAAGGCGGCCTTGTAGTTGAACCACTCGTCCTCGTAGACCTCGTAGGGGCCAATCGTGGGTTCGATGGCGCTCGTGAGCTCCATCCACGCCAGGTCGCTGTCGTAGTAGTCGTTCGAGAGAAAGGCGTCGGCCCGTGTGGTGAGATAGCGCTTGAGGGTCGGGTCGGTCGCGAGGGCAGAGGCCTCGCGCAGGAGCCCCGCGGCGCGCGGCAGCTCCCGCCCGTACTCCTCGCTGTACGGGACGGCGGTCAAGGCGCCGTCCGGGGTTCGCCGGATCGTGGTGAAGAATCCCGTCGCCCGGGTACGCTGCGCCTCGGGCAGCGTCGCCAGCCAGGCCTCCACCTCGACCTTCGTCGCGTCGGGCGGATAGAAGTTGGCGCCGGCCGGTTTGGGCGGTGCACCCTCGACGAAGGGTTGGTTCCCGTCGAGACGCGACCACGGCCCTTTGTTGATCATGAAATAGTGCAGACGGGCGCGGCCCTCAGGCGTGTCGTCGGCGGCGAGGCGCGCCAGCATGTCCTCGTTGCCGGCCCAGACCTGGCGCAGGAACAGCGTGTCCATGATCCGCGATGCCTCGACCAGTTTCGCGAGCACCTGACGGTCCGACGCGGACAGCGCGCTCACGTCGGCGCTGATCTCGGTCGGCGCGAAGCGGTCGATCTGCTGCTGCAGCTGCTGCACCGCGGGCGCGGCGCTCTCGTGAGTGTCCACTGGTTGCTCCTGGCAGGCCGCGGTGCACGCGGCCGCGACCACGACTCCCAGCATTGCGTCTCTCGCGGCTCTTGTCATGTGTGGTCGTCCAGCAGGACCCGCGCGACGGCGTGATCCCGCGAATCCCGCATCCCGATCCCTATCAGTGCACGCCGCGTGACGTGTGAAGCGTCGCCGGATCGGCGCCGAGCCGGCGGATCGCGCGCTCCCACATGCGCTCGGCGGAGGTGTCGAAGATCAGCCTCGGATCGATGTCGCTCAGGAGCCAGGCCGATTCGTGGAGCTCGGACTCGAGCTGGCCGGGGCCCCAGTGCGCATACCCCATCATCAGGCGCGCGCGAGGCGGCGGCTCGGGCTCGAGCAGGCGCTGCAGCAGGTCGGGCGAGGTCGACAGATAGAGGCCGGCGGCCACGCGCATGCCAAGCGGCTCGTCCGCGCGGGCCAGCTCCCCGCCCACCAGCATCCAGCTGCGGTAGGTTTCAACGGGGCCGCCCACCCAGACCTGCAGGTCGTGCTCGGCGGTCAGCACCTCCCGCCGTTCCTCCCGTTCGCTGCCCGTCTCGGAAGTGTGTTCCGCCGCCTCGCCAAGTTCCACGACGAAATGCCCGGTCGTGACGAGGGGGCGGTTCACGACGAGTCCGAACGCGCCGTTCTCCTCGCTGTGTTTGCAGAGCAGCACGACGGTGCGGGTGAAGTTCGGATCCACGAGCTGGGGCATCGCGATGAGCAACGCCGGGGCGAGTGATGCCATACCTGACTCCGTCATGCGGGGTCGACGCCTGCGTTCTCGAGCGCGATCCGGATGTTGCGCCGCAGCACCGGCACCGTCGCGCGCGTCATCGACGTGCCCTCGGTGGCCGCCGCCAGCCCATCTTCCCCAGTTTGCCAGAGATCGGTCAATGGCGGCGCGTCCCAGGCCGGACGGGGCTGCCAGGCCGGATCGCTCGAGGTCGGCGCCGCCGCGTTCCACGGACAGACGTCCTGACAGATGTCGCAGCCGTAGATGTGCGAGCCCAGAGCTCCCCGCCAGACGGGAGCCAGATCGCCGCGATGCTCGATCGTCAGGTAGGACAGGCAGCGGCGCGCGTCCAGCACCCCCGGCTCGACCAGCGCGCCGGTCGGACAGGCCTCGAGGCACAGCGAGCACTGGCCGCACTGGTCCAGCGCCGGGGCGTCCGGTTCGAGCGGCAGGCTGCACACAATCTCGCCAAGGAAGAGAAACGAGCCGAGCGTCGGATGAATCGTGCAGGTGTTCTTGCCGATCCACCCGACCCCGGCGTGGCGCGCATAGACCCGCTCCTGGACGGGGGCGTGATCCACACAGGCCCGGGCGTCGAACGGCTCATCCGCCGTCTCGCGCATCCACTGGAGCAGCGTCTCGAGCCGCCGCCCGACCACGACGTGGTAGTCGTCGCCCCATGCGTAGCGCGCAATCGTGGCGCGGGCCGGATCGCGGCGCTCGACCGAGAGGGGCTGATCCGTGTGGTAGAGGGTCGCAGTCGCGATCACCGATCGGGCCGTCGGCAGGATCTGTCGAACGTCGGATCGCTTGCGCGCGGAGCGCCGCAGGTACGTCATCGATCCGTTGTGTCCGCGGTCGAGCCAGGCGCGCATCGCGCCGAGCTCCGGCAAAGCCGTCGCGGGCGCGATGCCGCAGGCGTCGAATCCGACCTCGCGCGCCCGCGCCTTGATCTGATCGCTCGTCAGCACCCTAGCCTGCGAGCTGCCGCAGGACGTACGGCAGGATGCCTCCGTGCCGGAAGGCGACGAGCTCCTCCGGCGTGTCGATCCGCACGACGGGCTCGAACCGGATCACGCCGTGCTCGCCCGTGGCTTCCACCCGCACCCGGCCGCGCGGCGAAAGGCCCGCCGCGATCCCGGTCACCCCGTACGTCTCGCGGCCCGTCAGCTTCAGGCTCGCCGCCGTCTCGCCCTCGGCGAACTGCAGGGGCAACACGCCCATGTTGACGAGATTGCTCCGGTGGATGCGCTCGAAGCTCTCGGCCACGACCGCCCGCACCCCCAGGAGCGCCGTGCCTTTTGCCGCCCAGTCGCGCGACGATCCGGATCCGTACTCCTTCCCGGCCACGATGAGGAGCGGGACGCCCGCGGCCTGGTACTGCATCGCCGCATCGTAGATGGTCATCACCGTGCCGGCCGGCTGGTGCGTCGTCCAGCCGCCTTCGGTGCCCGGAGCGAGCTGATTGCGCAGGCGGACGTTGGCGAACGTCCCGCGCATCATCACCTCGTGATTGCCGCGGCGCGCGCCGTAGGAGTTGAAGTCCTTCGGGTTCACCCCGTGGGCGGTCAGGTACTGGCCGGCCGGGCTGTCCTTCCTGATCGATCCGGCCGGCGAGATGTGATCGGTCGTGATGCTGTCGCCGAGCAGCGCCAGCAGCCGCGCGCCCGAGACGTCGGTGAGGGGCGCCGGGCTCGCGGTCAGGTGCTCGAGGAACGGCGGCCGACGCACGTAGGTCGAGTCGGCGTCCCAGGCAAAGCGATCGCCCGTGGGCACCTCGAGCGACCGCCACCGCTCGTCGCCCTTGAACACGTCGGCATATTCCCGCTTGAACATTTCGGCGGTCACTGCGCTCAGCATCGTGGCCTGCACTTCGCGCTGCGTCGGCCAGAGATCGCGGAGATACACCGGCTGTCCGTGGCGGTCGTTGCCGAGCGAGTCGCGCGTGAGGTCCACGTTCATGGTGCCGGCCAGGGCATAGGCGACCACGAGCGGCGGCGACGCAAGGTAGTTCGCCCGCACCTGCGGTTGGATCCGACCCTCGAAGTTCCTGTTGCCGCTCAACACGGAGGCCACCACGAGATTGCGCGCGTCCACTTCCGCGCTCACCTCGTCGGGCAGGGGTCCGCTGTTGCCGATGCAGGTGGTGCAGCCGTAGCCCACCAGATTGAAGCCGAGCTCGTCGAGATAGCGTTGCAGGCCCGCCTTGGTCAGATACTCGGACACCACTTTCGAGCCCGGCGCCAGGCTCGTCTTGACCCACGGCTTGCGCGTCAGGCCCCGTTCGACGGCCTTCTTCGCGACCAGCCCCGCGCCGATCATGACGCTCGGATTCGACGTGTTCGTACAGCTCGTAATGGCGGCAATCACGACCGAGCCGTGCTCGAGCTGTTCGGCTGCGGCCGGCAGCACCGCCACGCCACCCTCGTTCGCCATGCGCGAGGCGTTCGTCTGCGCCGAGATGTCCGGCTTCTTCGGCGCCGGCGTCAGCGACGCGATCGCGTTCTGGAAATTTGCCCGGGCCGACGCGAGCGGCACGCGATCCTGGGGCCGTCGCGGTCCCGCGAGGCTGGGTTCGATGCTCGAGAGGTCCAGCTCGATCGTCTCCGAGTACACGGGCTCGGGCGCATCCGCCGTGCGGAACATCCCCTGCGCGCGGGCGTACGCCTCCACGAGATCGATCCGCGACTGGTCGCGGCCCGTGAGCCGCAGATAGTCGAGCGTCATGGCGTCGACGGGAAAGATCGCAATCGTCGCGCCATACTCCGGGCACATGTTGCCGAGGGTGGCGCGGTCCGCGATCGTGAGATGCTCGAGGCCGGGCCCGAAGAACTCCACGAACTTCCCCACCACGCCGTGCTTGCGCAGCCGCTCCGTGATTGTCAGCACCAGGTCGGTGGCCGTCACCCCCTCGGGCAACCGACCGGTCAGGCGAAACCCGAGCACCTGCGGGATCAGCATCGAGATGGGCTGCCCCAGCATCGCCGCCTCCGCTTCGATGCCGCCGACGCCCCAACCCACCACGCCGAGGCCATTGACCATCGTGGTGTGCGAATCGGTGCCGACGAGCGTGTCGGGGAAGGCCGTCGGGCCGTCCGCGCCGCCGTCTTCGACGACGACGCGCGCGAGATACTCGATATTCACCTGGTGGACGATGCCGGTATCGGGAGGCACGACGCGGAAGTTGCGAAAGGCGTTCTGCCCCCAGCGCAGCAACGCGTAGCGCTCCTTGTTGCGCGAGAACTCGAGCCCGGCGTTGAGCTCGAACGCATTCACCTGCGCGAAGTAGTCCACCTGCACCGAATGGTCGATCACGAGCTCGACCGGCTGGAGCGGATTCACCTTGTTGGGATCGCCGCCGAGCTGCAGGATGCCGTCGCGCATGGCGGCGAGATCCACGACGCAGGGCACGCCGGTGAAGTCCTGGAGCAGCACGCGCGCCGGCATGAACGAAATCTCGCGCTGGGCGTCGCTCGTCACGTCCCACGACGCGAGCGCCCGCACGTCGTCGGCAGTCACGAAACGCCCGTCTTCGCGGCGCAGCAGATTCTCGAGCAGCACTTTCATCGAAAACGGAAGCCGGGCGACGCCGGGAAAGCCGGCGGCCTCGAGCGTCCGCAGGCTGTAGAACCGAATCGTGCGACCGCCGACCTCGAGCGAGGTCCGCGCGCCGAAGGTATTCAAGGTCGGCATGGGTGAAACCCCCAGGAAGCTCCCTATGCTATCAGGCTTAGAAGCGCAGGAAAAACGAGCCGGCGACGATTGGCGTGGCGTGCGCGCCTTCGTCGAGGACCTGCAGCCCGGATCGCACCGCCAGCCCGCCGTCGAGCCGGAGCCCCGCCGCCGCGGCCGGCCCCACCGGTCCGGAGAGCTCGTACTTGATGCCGCCGCCGACGAGATAGCGTCGCCCATCGTCGGCGAGTGATTCGCCCTCGTGCAGGTGCCGCACGTAGCCGGCCCCGAGCGACGCGAAGAGCGCCGCCCGCGCGCCGATGCGCCACCGCGACGGGTGGACCACGAGAAGGGCGTCGAGGGCGTACTCCCGCAGCCGTTCGCTGGCGTCGGCAGGCGCCGCGCCTTCGGCGTCGTCGCCGAGGTGCACGCGCAGCGCGGGCCGTCCGTACGTGCCGCGCACGTCGATGCCGAGAAGGGGCGAGAATCGCCAGCCGATGGAGGCTGCCGCGAACGTGGCGGATTCCAGGTGCGTGTCGGTGGCAAACAGCCTGAAGGTGCCGCCGCCGCCCGTCGTCAGGGCCGCGTCGGCCCTGCCGAGCGACGCCCCGCCGAGCCTCCCGAGTCCTACACTCGCCTCGATCCGTCCATCCTGCGCACGGGCGACGCCAGACGCCAGGGCGACGATCGCGACCAGGACCATCCCAGCGCGCCCAATCACTTGGGCAGGACCTCGATCGTCACCGATCCGCTGTCGCCACCCCGAGGCACCGCCACGAGCTGCGAGGCAAACCGTATCCGAAAATCGAGATCGATCGCGCCCGACGCGAAGAAGCTCTCGGTGTCCGCGTCGTCGAGCGGCTCGACACGGACGGCGTAGGTCCCCGGTCGAAGACCGGCGATCGTGAAGGCGCCCCGGTCGTCGAGGGTGAAGCCGCCGACCAGATCGCCGCTTCGGGGGTTGAAGGCGACGACGTGCGCGCCGATGAGACCGCGGCCGTTCTCGACGACGCGGCCCGACACACTGCCAGTCGCCTCGGAGAAGTCGCCGGCAGGATAGAGATCGGAGATCCCCGCGACATCATCGGCGCGCAACGACCGACCGGCGGTGCTGCCGGCCTGGAACGCGATGGGGAACATCACTGCTCCGGCCGCGATCACGCGCCGGCCGCCGCCGGGCCGCAGCTCCGTTTCGCCGAGGGCCGAATGACCGAGGCCGCTCAGATGTCCCAGCTCGTGGAGCGCGATCGACTCGAGATCGAACCGGCCCGGCTGACCGGCCGCCGCGACCGACCAGTCGAACGACGCATTGAAGAAGATATCCGACTCGAGCAGCTCACCCGTCGCGTCGTCGACGAGCAGGCTGGTGGAGGCGAGAACCTGGTCGAGCTCGGGGCGGTCGAGAAAGCCGACCGTCGAGAGCCCGTCGTCCTCGCCGGGCAGCGCCGAGGTGAAGCCGGCAAACTCGTAGCTGATGCCGGCGGTCGGCACCGACTGCCACGTGGCTGCCGCACGCCCGACGGCGGCGCGGAGATCCTCGGCGGCGACGCCGGGCACCGAGACGTCCGTCACGTAGTACCGCACCGGCGTGCCGGCCCAGGTGAGGGCCTTCTGATGGCCGTCCACGTCGGCGCCGAACTTCAGGTAGCCGTGGGCGGGCTGCGACAGCAGAGCCGCGATCGCGCACGCGGTGGCCCATCGGCGCCTCATCGACTCTCCCCCGCGAATCCGCGAACCTGCCGTTCGAAGGCCGGCAGGTCCATCGGACGCCGCCCGAGGTCGCCGCGGACGACCTTCGCCGGCTGCGCCGAGGGCAGCAGAGCGGGCGGCGACACGATCCAGCCCGAGCCGTCGGCGGCCGGCGCGACGCGATAGACTCCCTCGCCCAGCCCCATCAGAAACGGGACGCTCGGTCCACGGGCGCCGAGAAACACGACCACTCGATCGCCCACCTCGAAGGTCGGCGCACCGACGACGATATTGCGATAGCGGCCGAGCCGGCCGCCGGGCACGGCGAAGGCAACCGTCCCGCCGAATGCCCCTTTGAGATAGGCCTCGGCCCGAAGCGTCACGAGCGTCTCGATGGTGCGATGGTCGCGCAGTCCAGCGTGCGACGGTCGCGATGACCTGCCCGCGGACGACCAGGTGCGCTCCGCGCGCGAGATCGGGCAGGCCGGCGCCGACGAGCACGGTGGCGCGGGCGGCCGACGCGGCGAGCCAGACCAATGCGGCAAGCCTGACGACGCGCCGGGAGCGCGTCATGACGCCCGGAGCTCCAGGAGTCGCAGAATGGCGCGGGCCGCCCTGGCGCTGGCGCCCGGTCCGCCGAGGCGACGCCGCACGTCGGCCAAGCCCCGGCGGATGCCTGCCGCCCGCTCGCGATCGCACAACATCGAGACGGCCTGGCCCGCCACTGCAGCGGGCGTAAACGCGTCCTGTATCAGCTCGGGCACGATCGTCTGTTCCGCAATGAGGTTCACCATGCCGTAGGTGCTCACATTCACGAGGCGCCGGCCGAGCCGATACGTGAGCGGCGACAGCCGGTACACGATCACCATCGGCGTGTCGTGCAGGGCCGCCTGCACCGTCGCCGTTCCCGACGCGGTCAGCGCCACGTCTGCGGCTGCCAGGACCGCGTCGGTCTCGCCCTCGACCACGGCGACGCGCGGCAGCGGGGATCGACGGGCGGAGCCGAACAGCGCGTCGTTCAGGTGGGGCGCCCGTGCGACCACGAACTGTACATCGGGCACGCGGGCGGCGACGAGTTCCCCCGCCGCCATCAAATCGGGCAGTATGGCCCGCACCTCGTTCGGTCGGCTGCCGGGCAAGACCGCGACGGTCGGCGCCAGCGCCGTCAGCCCCAGTCGGGTCAGGAAGGGCTCGCGCGGGCTCGTGGCACGCGCGAGGTCGACGAGCGGATGGCCGACGAATTCCACCGGCACGCCGCGCTCACGGTAGATCGCCTCCTCGAACGGAAAAATCGGCAGGACGAGATCCGCGAACGACTTGATGGCGCGCAAGCGCCCCCGCCGCCACGCCCACACCTGCGGTGCGACGTAATAGATGATCGGCACGCCCAGCGCCTTCACGCGCCGCGCCAGCCGGAAGTTGAGCTCTGGCGAGTCGATCAGGACGAGCGCGGCTGGCGGCCGCTCCCTCGCGGACCGCGCCAGGCGATTCAACGTGGCCACGAATCGGGGCACGGCCGCCACGGCTTCGGTCAGGCCGGTCGCCGCCAGCCCCCGGTAGTCGGCAACGAGATGGCCGCCCGCGGCCGCGAACGCCGGACCGCCCAGGCCGTCAATCTCGAGCGCGGGATCGATCGCCCGCAGCGCGTGCGTGAGGGCGCCGGCGTACAGGTCGCCGGATGGCTCGCCGCACGACAACAGCAGCCGACGGCTCAAGACTCGGGGCGGGAGAACCGCGCGGGATCGGCCGGCGGATTGATCGTGACGTCTGTGATGGTGCGCTCCGCCAGCAGCTCGCCGTCGCGAGTGACTCTCGTCGCAAACGGGATCTGCACGCCGCCGACGGCGCGGTAGTCGGAGAACGCTTCCTGGATGAGCGGCTCGCCGGGACCGCCCGGGTACGTCTGCCGGTCGACCAGGTCCGTCCCGGCGTCGATGTACAGGATGAGCGGCTGCTGCTCGCCGAGTCGTTCGCCGGTGAACTCCAGCACATGCTGCGGATGCCCGGCTTCGTCGCGGGCATCGGAGAGCTGACGCACCCGCAGGGCGCCGCCCCGGGCGGCCAGCAGCAGCGGAATCGCGTCGCGCGCGATGCCCGCTTCGATGCCCGCCAGCGCTTCGTCGGGCACGTCGTGAACGCCGCCCGGGTCCTTGACCCAGGCATGCCGGCCGTCCGACACCTGAATGATCGTCGCACTCGGCAGCCGGCTTTCGATCCGCACCTGGTTGGGATACCTGATGTCCGTCGTGCTCTCGACCTGCGCCGTTTCACCCCGAGGTCCCGTGACCGGCGCCCGCGCGACCGCCCGGAGGCCGCGCACCGCCTCGAGGGCGGCGAGGCCGCCTTTGGCGGCAATGACGCGGTCGAGCAGCGCTCCCGCCTCGTCGTTCTGCACGGCGCGCGGCGACACGGCGGACGTGGCCGCATAGGCCACCCGCCCCGTGCGCGCGGGCCCGATCGCCGTCGGACCGCCGGGGCCCGGCGACAGGTCGGCGCGCGGCGGGACGCCCTGGCTGGCCACACCGGGTGTTTCCGACCCGTGCTTGAAATCGGGCGCCAGGAGATCCAATTCGTCGAGCTTGATCAAGTCGAACGTGCCGAACCCGGCGCTCCGCAGCCTGGACGCGAACGCGGCGGCATTGCCGACCAGCACGATCGAGAGCTGGTCCGGGCGCACGAGCTCGCGAGCCACGCGCTGGATGTCGTCGGCCGTCACGGCCGTTGACCTGCTCGCGGAACGTCTCCAGCTCGTCGAGCGGCAGTTCATAGAAGAGCGGTTCAGCACCTGCAGCGCGATGGCGTCGGGCGTTTCGATCGTCAGCGGAAAGTTTCCGGTGAGATACGCCTTGCGCGCCTTCGATCTCGAAGCGGCGCACGGGTTCGCGCTGCAGTCGCCGGAACTGCTCCACCATCAGGCTGCAGGACCTCCGCCGTCGCTTCCGATCGCGTATTCGTTTGCGCCTCGAAGTCGCCGCCCCCCTTGAGGGCGTGCAGGTCGGCTGACGCGCCGTAGGTCAGGCTGTGCTCGTTGCGCAGCACCTGGTGCAGCCGATTGCTCCCCTCGCCCGCCCAGGATGCGCAGCAGCAGATCGACGGGCATGTAGTCCTTGTCGCCGCGCGCGACGCCGAGCTGGCCCACCCGAACCTCGGTCTGCACGGCATCGGGTTTGTTCGACCACGATCACATGGCGCGAGGGCGCGGGGAACTCGGCGCATCCGTCCGGCCGTCGGCACGGCGCGCCGCGTGCCAGCCGCCGAAGACGCGCGTGGCCTCGTCGAACGCCTCTTCCGCCGTGACGTCGCCGACGATGGCCAGGATGGCGTTGTTCGGGACGAAGAACCGATCGTGGAACGCCATCACGTCGGCTCGACGTGATCAGCGCGATCGTCTCGGGCGTGCCCGACGCCGGCAGACCGTAGGGTTGAAAGCCGTAGACCAGCCGATCGAACACCGCGTCGGCGATGAACGCCGGATCCTGCAGGCTGACGCTGCAGGCTCGAGAGCATCTGCTGGCGCTGGCGATCGACGTCGTCCTGGCGCGAACGCGGGCCGCCGCGCCATATCGGCCAACAGGCGCATGCCGCGGTCGAAGCTGTCCTTCATCACGATCATGTTCACGAACGACAGGTCGGTGCCCGGCGCCCGCGCCGGCGGCCGCGCCGAGGAAGTCGATCTCGTCCGCGAACGCCTCGGCGGTCATCGACGCGGTGCCCTGGTTGAGCAGCGAGGCCGTGAGGTTCGCCAGCCCGAGCTTGTCGACCGGATCCGACGCGCTGCCCGCCCGCACGAGCAGCCGCAGGCTCACGGCGGGCTGCTCGTGGTGCAGGACGGCCACCACCTGCAGGCCGTTGTCGAGCGTGCGCACCTCGTACGGCGGGAAAGCCACGTCGTGCGCATCGAGAGGCGGCGGCGGGCTCTCGCGCGGCCAGTTCGACCGTCTGGGCCGGGCGCGACCGCGGGCCAGGCCGAGACACGCGACCGCCACGAGGGCATGGCAGAAGCCCTCGACGGAACTAGCGGAAGGGCGCTGGAACGCCGCGCCGCGACGCCTGCTCCCCGGCTGCTTCGTTCCGCAACGCGACCGCGCAGGGCATGGGCATGGCTCAACGGCTCGGCGGCAGGATCGTGATGACGACGCGGTTCTCGGGGCGGAAGTAGGTGCGCGCCACCCGCTGCACGTCGGCCGCCGAGATGTTCTGGAAAATCTCGAACTCGCCGTCGGCGGTCGTGATGTCGTCGTGAATCACGACGGCGTGCGAGAGCTGGAGCGCCTTGTCCTGGTTCGACTCGCGCATCAGGATGTAGTCGCGTGCGAACTGGTTCTTGGCCCGCTGCAGCTCCCGCCCGGAGATCGGTTCGGTCTTCAGTCGATCGAATTCGCCGATCAGCGCGTCGATCGCCGCCGCCGGCGCGCGGCCAGGCTGCAGGATGGCCACCGCATAGAAGAGGTTCGGATCCTCGATCAGGTTCGCTTCGCCGAACGCCGCGACGGCGAGCTGATCGTCGTAGACCAGCTTCTTGTAGATGCGCGAGCTGTCGCCGTCGGACAGCACCTTGCCGGCGATGTGGAGCGGATACGAGTCCGGGATCCCCGTCGAACGTGATGTGGTACGCGACGACGACGGCCGGGAGCGGCCAGGGCTGCTCGAGCGTGACCCGCTTCTCGTGCGTCTGCGGCGGCTCCTGCGGAATGTCCCGTCGGCATCGGGCGGTCGGACTTCGGGACGCGGCCCAGATACTGGAACACGAGCTGCAGCGCCTGCGCCGCATCGAAGTCGCCGACGAGCACGAGCGTGGCGTTGCCCGGGCACGTAGTAGGTGCGGTAGAAATCGCGCACGTCCTCGATCGAGGCGGCCTCGAGATCCTCCATGCTGCCGATCGTCGGATGCTTGTACGGATGGGTGGTGAAAGCCTGGTCGTAGATGATCTCGTTCAGGCGGCCGAACGGCTGGTTGTCGACGCGCATCCGGCGCTCTTCCTTCACCACCTCGCGCTCGCCGGTGAACGTATCTTCGTCGACGCGCAGCGTGGCCATGCGATCGGCCTCGAGCCACAACGCGAGCGGCAGGTACTGCGCCGGCAGCGTCTCCCAGAACACCGTCTCGTCTTCGGTGGTGTAGGCGTTGGCCTCGCCGCCTACCGAGGAGATGAGCGAGGTGTGGCCGTCGGGCTGCACGTTGCGCGAGCCCTTGAACATCATGTGCTCGAACAGGTGTGCGAAGCCGGTCCGGCCGGGCCGTTCGTTCTTCGAGCCGACGTGGTACGACGAGGTTCACGTGCACGATCGGCGTCGAGTGATCCTCTTCGAGCACCACCGTGAGGCCGTTCGGCAGCGTCGTGATCTGATAGTCGAGCCGCGGCGGGCGCACGGCCGCCGTCATCGGCGGCGCCGCCAGCGCCAGCACGGCCGCGAGCGAGGTCGCCCAAACCGCTCCGCGGCCGGCTCGTGAAGCCATCGCTCCGATTATCCCTTAAATGCGCCGGTTACCGATTGACGAGCCGAAATCCCCCGTACACCCAGCGCACCGGGAGTCGCTCGATCTGATCCGCGTCGACGCGGCGCTCCACGCCGCCGAACAGCTCCAGCGCGCCGGCCCGCCCCGACAGCCGGAGGCCGACTTCGACCAGGCCGCCGGTCTGTGTGTTCCGCGTGCTCTCGTCCGGATGCACTCCGAAGGCATCGCCCGTCGGCGCGTCCGAACACGCCCACGCTCGTGGCGACCGGCCGGTCGAGCCGCAGCTCGCCGCCGGCGGTCCAGGCGTAGTCCACGAAGGCATGCTGCACGACCTTGCCACCCTCGAGGCGGACGTCGATCTGGGTGCCGCCGAAGGTGACCCGGCGGAGCGCCCGCACGCCGGCCACGTTCCAGGCGACGGCGAACCGCTTCGGCCGGTCCGCGAGATGGCGCGAGACGTGGTGGAAGACGCCGGCGAACTCGGTGCCCTTCACCCGCGCCGAGCCGGACACCTCGAGAACGTAGTTGCCCTGATTCGGATCGAAGGCGCGAAACTCGCTGCCGAGCAGGGCTTCGTAGTCGACGAGCACCTTGCCGCGCCCCACGACATAGTCCACCAGATCGACGTCGCCGCCCCAGTGCGTATCCCACGTGAATCGCACATCGTCGGCCGACAGGCCGGCCGCGGCGAGATGGAAATTGTAGCCGGCCAGGAAGGCCGGCCGGTCCGGCGGGTTCGGTTCGGGCTTCTGAGCGGCGACGGGAGCGACGACGGCGAGCGCGAGACCGACGGCCGCGGCGGCACGGCAAATCAACCCTGGCGTGTTCGGCATTGCGCGAGCTGCTCCTCGAGTTCGGCGATGCGTTGCTCGAGCTCGACAACGCGCTTCTTCAATGCCGGCAACTGCCGAAAGATCGCCGACGACTTGAGCCAGTCGCGATTGGCGATGGCTGGGTACCCGGAGACGAATTGCCCCGCCTCGACGGAATTCGGAATGCCGGTCTGCGCCGTCGCCACCACCCCGCGTCCGAGCCGCAGATGTCCCGCCACTCCGACTTGTCCGGCCAGCACGACGTCCTCGTCGATGACCGTACTGCCGGCGATGCCCACCTGGGCCGCCAGCAGGGCGCGGCGCCCGATGCTCACGCCGTGCGCAATCTGCACGAGGTTGTCGATCTTCGCGCCGGCCCGGATTCGCGTTTCCCCGACCGCAGGCCGGTCGATCGTCGTGTTCGCGCCGATCTCCACGTCGTCCTCGATGACGACGTCGCCGCGCTGCGGCATCTTGAAGTGCTCGCCGTCGGCCTGCCGCTCAAAGCCGAAGCCGTCGCTGCCGATGACGGCGCCGTCCTGCACGACGACGCGCTGGCCGAGGACCACCCGCTCGCGGACCGACACGCGCGGGTGCAGCAGACAGTCGTCGCCGATGCGGGCGCCGGGCCCGACGATCGCGTGGGCGTGGACGATCGTGCGCGCGCCGATCGCCGCGCCGCTGCCGATCACTGCGAAGGGCCCGATGCAGACGTCGGCGCCCAGCACGGCATCGGCGGCCACCGAGGCGAGCGGATCGATCCCCCGCGCCACCGGCGCGGCCGGCACCAGCACGTCGATGGCGCGCGCGAACGCCAGACGGGGCTGGCGCGAGCGAAGCACGGCGCACGGCGCCGCCTCGGGGCCATCCTCGCCGAGGATCACGGCCGACGCCTGCGTCGCGGGCAGCAGCGAGAGGTATCGGGAGTTGGCGACGAAGGTGACATCGCCGGGTTGCGCGGCGTCGATGGCGGCCACGCGCATGATTTCGATGTCGCCGCTCTCCGGACCTTCGAGGCGGCACTGCAGGCGTTCAGCGAGCTCTCGGAGCTTCAATGATTTGACAGGATCCTAGCACCTTCCGGGCGCCGCCGCTCGACGCGTGCCTGCTATAGTGGCCAGTCGCTCCCGTGGACAACGTCACGCACACGCTGTTCGGCGCCACCATCGCGCGCGCGGGCCTCAATCGGCTCGGCCGCGGCGCCACCGCGACGATCCTCCTCGCCTCGAACGCTCCCGACATCGACGTGGTCGCCGCCGCACGAGGCGGGGGCGTCGGGTATCTGCACTGGCATCGCGGGCCCACCCACGGCCCGCTCGGCATCGTCGGCCTCGGCTTGCTGTCGGCGGCGCTCGTCTGGAGCGCGCGCGGGCTGTACCGACCGGGTCCACGCCCGTGCCGACCCGGCGCCCGACGCGTCGTTCGGCCAGCTCGCGTTCGTGGCCATGCTGGCCGTGCTCCTCCATCTCCTGATGGACTTTCCGACGGCCTACGGCACGCGGCTCCTCAGTCCGTTCGACTGGCACTGGTTCAGCGCCGATCTCATGCCGATCGTGGACATCTACCTGCTCGTCGTCCTCGCCGCCACGCTGATCGTCGGCATGCGGACGCCGGACGCGCGCCGCCGCAACGCGGCGATTGCGCTGGCCTTCATGGCGGCCAACTACGGCGTCCGCGGCGTGCTCCACCATCAGGCGCTCGCCGCCGCGCCGGGGTGGCTCGGGCCGGAACGGCCGCCGCTCTGCGACGCGCGGGCCGCGGCGAGTCGGATCGACACGTGGCCGCGCGACTGGAGGGTAACGCCGCCGCCCGGCACTCCCGGGCGATGCCTGGTGGAAATCGCCGCCATGCCCGATTTCGTCTCGCCGTTCCGGTGGCGCGTCGTTGCGCGGTTTTCGAATGCGTATTCGGTGCAGGAGGTGGACCTGCTCCATCCGGCCGCCCGGCCCGACACCGCGTGGCGCACGGCACGCCGCATCCCGAACCAGTGGCCCCCCGAGGCGCTGGCCGCCGCGTCGGCAGACGTCGCGCAGGTGTTCCTCGGCTTTGCTCGCTTCCCCGCCGTCCGCACGTTCTCCTCGCCCGCGCAGACAACGACCGTTCGCTGGATCGACATGCGATTCAGCGACGGCCTGCCGCGGCGCAACCAGGACCCGCGCGCGGCCGGGTTGTTTGCCGCGACCGTCACCCTGCGCCCCGACGGAACCGTGATCGCCCAGCGGCTCGGCCAGTAGCGCGCCCGGCGTCTACTCGGCGAAGACTTCCGCCTCGAACCGCCACAGTCGCGCGCCGCGCCGCCAGGCGTCCGGCGGCAGTCCCGCCTTGAGACACGTCTGAGACAGGAAGACGTCGGCGGCCCAGCGGAATTCAGCCGCGACTTGCGGGAGCAGCAGTCCGCGCCGCCAGCCGCGCTCGACGACGAGGCCGTCGCGGCCGACGGCGATGTCCTCGGGACCGGCAATCGCCTCGAGGGCCCCGAGCACCGAGATTTCGAATCCACAGGCCGTCGATCTCCTGGATCGTGACCGCGGCGAAGCGCGGGTCGGCGCTGCAGGCGGCGACCGCCGCGCGCGCGACGACGTGGGCGACGGGATCTTCGGCCTCGACGTGGCCGATGCACCCGCGCAGCTCGCCTCCCCGGCGAAGGGTGACGAACGCGCCGGCCCGGCGTCCCAGTTCGCCGTCGACCGGAATCTCCGGGCGTCCGCCGGCGCCGACGTGCGCGAGGATGGCGCCGCGCGCCAGCGCCAGCAGACGGCTGCGGGCGGCGGCGTCCATCAGGCCGCCACCTCGTTGCGCTCGCCGATCGGACCGAATGCGCCGAACGCGGCGGCGACGTAGCCGACGACGGCCTGCTTGTCGCCCGAGACGTCGCCCGAGTCTCCGTGCGCCAGGACGAGGGCGTCCTCGGCGCCGAGGGCGCGCGTGGCGCGCATGACCGCCACGAGCGGCCCGCCGCCGCACGCATGCGCCGGTTGCCGATCGAGGGCCGCCTGCAGGCCGTCGGCGTCGTAGCCGGCCACGCGGTCGATCACCACCTGATCGAGGGCGGCGGCCTCGTCGGCCGGGTGGTAGTGCGACAGATCGGTGCTGGCAATGAGCAGCGCCTCGCGGCCGTCGAGCACCAGAACGAGCGCGTCGGCCAGCGCCCGCGCCGTGTGATCGGTTTGATAGCCCATCAACAGTGGCACGATCGGCAGGTCGGGCGCGAGACGGGCCAGAAACGGGAGCTGCATCTCCAGCGAGTGCTCGCGGGCATGCGCCGACTCGTCCGCGTGGACGACCGCCGAGGCCGCCGTCAGCGCCGCGGCGGCCGCATCGTCGACGCGCAGGGGGCCGAAGGGCGTGTCGAAGCCGCCCGAGGGATAGACGGCGACACCGTCGAAGCCGAGGAAGTGGGACGGCCCCACGAGCACGGCCAGATCGAACCGGCGGCCCGTGCAGCAGCCGATACGCGTGCGCGGCGACCGGCCCGGAATACTGCAGGCCGGCGTGCGGAACCACGAGGCCGACGAGGCGGCCGTCCAGGTCCCGATCCACGGCGCCGAGGCATCGGTCGACGGCCGTCGCCAGCGCCGGCGCCGTTGCCGGATACCACGTTCCTGCGACCGCCGTCTTTCGCACCCGCACTCGCCCACCTTTTTTGCTAGCATTTTGCCATGCCGGACGGATTCTCCCAAGCGCAGGTCGAAGCCATCGCCGCGCTCGCCAATCTGGAGCTCGAACCCTCCGAGGTCGAACGGTTCGCGCGCCAGCTCGGCGAGTTCCTCGCGTACGCCGACGCGGTGCAGCAGATCGACACCACGGGCGTGCCGCCCACGACGCACGTGGCCACCGCGCACGTCGCCGAGCGCGACGATCGGGCCCAGCCCTGCCTGTCCCGCACCGACGCGCTCGCCAACGCGCC
Source organism: uncultured Acidobacteriota bacterium (assembly GCA_963837345.1). Lineage (GTDB taxonomy): Bacteria > Acidobacteriota > Vicinamibacteria > Vicinamibacterales > CAVVIG01 > CAWIMX01. The sequence continues at coordinate 3,035,121 of CAWIMX010000001.1, read as the reverse complement.
CGATGCGGCGGCGGCCGGGTTCTTCAAAGTGCCGCGGATCATCGGATGACGGCATTCGGGTCGATTCGGGCGGTCCGGCAGGCCGTGCGCGAGGGCGAGCGCTCGGCCGTCGAGATCTGCCGCGACGCCATCGCGCGGATCGCGCGCCTCGATCCGTCGCTCCACGCGTTCAATACCGTGTGTGCCGATCGCGCGCTGGCGCGCGCCGCCGAGATCGATCGGAATCGCGCCCGGTGGCGGGAGGCGCCGCTCGTCGGCGTGCCGGTCGCGCTCAAGGACAACCTGTGCACCCGAGACGTGGCCACGACGGCCTCGTCGCGGATCCTGGCGGGATTTCTGCCCCCGTACAACGCCACCGTCGTCGATCGGCTGGAAGCCGCCGGCGCCGTGATCGTCGGCAAGACCAACTGCGACGAGTTCGCGATGGGCTCCTCCACCGAGAATTCCGCGTTCGGACCCTCGCACAACCCCTGGGCCCTCGATCGGACGCCGGGTGGATCGAGCGGCGGATCTGCAGCCGCGGTGGCGGCGGGCCTGACGCCGCTCGCCTTCGGATCCGACACCGGCGGATCGATCCGGCAGCCGGCGTCGTTCTGCGGCGTCGTCGGGCTGAAGCCGACCTACGGCCGCGTATCGCGTTACGGCCTGCTCGCGTTTGCCTCCTCGCTCGACCAGATCGGCCCGTTGACGCGCAGCGTCTACGACGCCGCGCTCGCGCTCGGCGTCGTCGCGGGCGCCGACCCGGCGGATGCGACGAGCGCGCCGGAGCCGGTCGCCGACTATGCGGGCTCGCTCAGCGGCCAGATCGCCGGCGCGCGCCTCGGCGTGCCGTGGCGGCTCCTCGAGCAGGGCGTCGACGGGGAGGTCACCGCCGCGTTCCGGTCGGCCCTCGGCGTGCTCGAAGCCCGGGGCGCCGCCCTCGTGGACATCGACCTGCCGCATGCGCCGTTCGCCATTCCGACCTACTATCTCGTCGCCACCGCCGAAGCCAGCTCCAACCTTGCGCGCTACGACGGCGTGCGCTACGGCTACCGCGCGCCGGCCGCCGACGGGACCGGCGACACGCTGCAGGCCATGTACCGGCGCACGCGCGCCGGCGGCTTCGGCCCCGAGGTGAAGCGGCGGATCATGCTCGGCACCTACGTGCTGAGCGCCGGATACTACGATGCGTACTACCTGAAAGCGCAACAGGTGCGCACGATGATCCTGCACGACTACGAACAGGCGTTCGCGCGCGTGGACGCCGTGGCCCTGCCGACCGCGCCGACCGCGGCGTTCCGGATCGGCGATCGCGTGGACGATCCCCTTCAGATGTATCTCGGCGACATTTTCACCGTCAGCGCGAATCTCTGCGGCCTGCCCGGCGTCAGCGTGCCCTGCGGGTTCACCGCCGGGCGGCTGCCCATCGGGCTGCAGCTGGTCGGCCGGCGCTTCGACGAAGCGGGCCTGCTGCGACTCGCCGACGCCTACGAGCGCGACACTGCGTGGTCGGCCGAGGAGCCGCCGCTCTGACATGGCGGACCCCGGCTGGGTGGCCTGGTCCGACGAGCAGTTGCTCGACGTCCGGATGTGCGACCTGGGAGTCTCGCTGGCGGGCACAGCGGTCGAAGGCCGCCTCGCCCGCCTGAATGGCGAACTCGAAGCCCGCGGCCTCGCCTTCCGTCCTCACTACTACCTGTCGGACGAGTGGTTCACGCCGGACGGCGTGCCGGCCGTGGCGATTCCCTTCTACCTGGCCCACCCGCGCCTCGAGAAGCTCGAACTGGCCCAGATGCTCGAAGTCGAAGGCGGCGACGAAGAGCAGTGCCTGCGAATCCTCCGTCACGAGGTGGGTCACGCGATCGACAACGCCTATGACATCCGGCGCCGGCCGACACGCCGCCGACTGTTCGGCCTGCCGACGACACCCTACCCCGAGTACTACACGCCGAAGCCCTACAGCCGGAGCTTCGTGCTGCACCTCGACCACTGGTACGCGCAGAGCCATCCCGACGAAGATTTCGCCGAAACCTTCGCCGTCTGGCTCGATCCGGCGTCGGGCTGGTCGACGCGCTACGCGTCGTGGCCGGCGATTCGCAAACTCGAGTTCATGGATCGCCTCATGCGCGAGCTGGCGACCCGCCGGCCGTCGGTCACCTCGAAGCGGGAAGTGGACCCGCTTCCCCGGTTGCGCAGGACGCTGCGCGAGCACTACCGGGGGAAGCGGGAGCACTACGGGCTCGACCATCCCGACTTCTACGAAAGCGACCTGCGCAAGCTGTTTTCCGAGGCGCCGCAGTACGCGAAGAACCTGTCGGCCGCGCGCTTCGTCCGCCGCGTGCGGCGCCAGGTGCGCAGCACCGTCGCCAGCTTCACCGACAGCTATCAGTACACGATCGACCAGCTGCTCCAGAAGATCATCGAGCGCTGCCGCGAGCTGAACCTCCACCTGACCGATACCGAGGAAGCGACGACGATCGACTTTATGGTGTTTCTCACCGTGCAGACCATGAATTACCTTCACAGCGGCCGGCACCGCGTGGCTCTATGACCGCCAGCAAGCTCCGCATCCTCGCGCTCGTTCACCGGCACCTGATCCCTCCTGAGACGATTGAGGAAGGCACCGACATCACGGCGGCGCCCTGGCGCACCGAGTACGACGTCATGACCACGCTCACCGCGATGGGCCACGACGTCCATCCGCTCGCCGTGCACGACGACCTCGGCGACATCCGCCGGGCCGCCGAGGAATGGAAGCCGCACATCGCCTTCAACCTGCTCGAAGGGTTCGACGACATCACGATCTTCGACCAGAACGTCGTGAGCCACCTCGAGCTGCTGAAGCTCCCTTACACGGGTTGCAACCCGCGCGGGCTGGTGCTCGCCCGCGACAAGTCGCTGTCGAAGAAGCTGCTCGCCTATCACCGGATCGCCGTGCCGGAATTCGAAGTGTTCCGCGCCGGCCGGCCGATCCGCCGCCCCAAGCGCCTCACCTTCCCCCTCATCGTGAAGTCGCTGACGCAGGAAGCCTCGATCGGCATCTCGCAGGCCTCGGTCGTGGACACCGAGGAGCGGCTGAAGGAACGCGTGGCGTTCATCCACGACAGCATCGGCACGGCCGCCATTGCCGAGCAGTACATCGAAGGACGGGAGCTCTATGTGGGCATTCTCGGCAATCAGCTCCTGCAGGCCCTCCCGATCTGGGAGCTGTTCTTCGCCAAGATGCCCGACGGCAGCCGCCGCATCGCGACGGATCGCGTGAAGTGGAACGTGAAATACCAGCAGAAATACGGGATCGACAGCGGGGCCGCCGCGGACCTGCCCGACGACGTGGCGGCGCGCATCCAGCACGTGTGCAAGCGCGCCTACCGTGCCCTCGAACTGAGCGGGTACGCCCGCGTGGATCTCCGGATGGACGAGACAGGGACGGTCTGGATCCTCGAGGCGAATCCGAACCCGCAGATCGCGCGGGGCGAGGACTTCGCGGCGTCGGCGGAGGCGGCGGGCCTGTCGTACGAGGCCGTGCTGCAGCGGATCATCAACCTGGGGCTGCGCTGGCAGCCGGAGAGCGTCGCCTGATGCGCCCCTCTACGCGGCGCGGGGCCGGGCGGCCCGGAGCACGAGCCAGAGCAGCAGGGCGGCCAGCGCAAACGGGATCAGCGGCGCGATGAGGGCCGCCGTGACGGCCACGCCGGCAACGACCAGGCCGATGACGCCGATGGCAAACACGATCGGAAGGACCACGACCAGCGCCAGAACGCGGAACGCGACGCGCAGCAGGATGAACGGCAGCATCACCAGCCCGACGACCACCCACAGGGCGAACATCAGCGGGACAAACAGCAGCCAGACGAACAGCGACAGCATCGGCCGCCCTCCTCGAATCGGAACCGATCAGGATGGACGAGCGGCCCCCTCCAGAAGTTCCGGGGCCTGGAGCTGGTCGGCCGGTCCGCGGGGCGCGGTCGGCGCCAGATAGACCATGGGCCGGTGCGTGACGACCTCGTCGAGGCTCTTGACGACACGGGCATTGCCCGCCGTCTTCTTGAGTTTCGTGAATCCGACGAGGACGCAGAAGCCGATGAACAGCACCAGCACGAAGGCCGAGCTCGACAGAAAGCCGATCACGAACCCGCGGACCAGCGTGACGACGTCGACCAGGGTCATGCCTCACCCTCTTCGCCCGCCTTGGGCTCGGGAACGTCGTAGTAGACCAGCCCCCGCCGCACTTCTTCCATGGCGACACGTTCGGCCTTCCGCGCCGCCGGCGTCGTCTCGCTTTCCGCGTACCGCACCTTCGCGCCGCGCCGGAGCTGCTTGGCGCGCAGCGCCGCGACGTCCACGAACAGAAAGCGGCTGGTGATCGGCGGCAACGGCTCGGAAGGAACGAGCGGCTCGTTCGAGCCGGCGTCCGATGCGTCTGTCGCGAGGCCGGCTCCGCCGGCGCCGCCTTCCTCGGAGATCTGGTGGATGTCGTCCATCTCGGCCTTAGAGCCTAACATGCGGTCCGGAAGGTCGGGAAGACCCCGCCCCGGCCTTCCGGTCGCCGACGCACGCGGGCCGCGGATCAGGCGGCGACTTCCACCTTCACCTGACGCGGTTTGGCGTCTTCGCGGAGCGGCAGCGTCACAGTGAGCACGCCGTTCCGGTACTCGGCCGAGACCTTGCCGGTGTCGACCGTCGGCGGCAGGGTGAACGACCGGCTGAACGACCCGTAGCGGCGCTCGACCCGGTGGTACTGCTCCTCTTTGATGTCGTTGGCCAGCTTCTTCTCGCCGCGGATCGTAAGCGTGTCGTTCTCGACCCGGACGTCGATGTCTTCACGGGTCATGGCCGGCAGCTCGGCCTTGAGCACGAGCTCGTGTTCGCCGTTCTGGTAGATGTCCACCGGCGGCACCCAGGCGCCCGTCGTCAGCAGCCCTTCGTCGGCCGTGCCCGACCGGCCATACGCGTCGGTGAATGCGCGGTTGACGCGATCCTGCAGGACCGCGAACTCTCGAAACGGATCGTAGCGAATGATAGCCATAACGCCTCCTTCAAAGTTCCATGGTTCCAATAGTTCCGTCGTTCCCTTGTTCCCTTGTTCCGTCGTCCCCTTGTCCCCTTGTCCCCTTGTCCCCTTGTCCCCTTGTTCGCTGCCCCCCTAGCTCCCCGTCTCGGCATACTCGGCGTCGACGACCTCGGCGTCCTTGACGCCGTCTCCGCCGCCAGGCGCGCTCGTCTGGCCGCCGGCGGACGCCTGCTTGTAGAGCAGATCGGCCAGGCCGTGCGACGCCTGCTGGAGAGCCTCGGTGGCGCGCCGGATGGCCGCGACGTCGTCGCCCTGGATCGTCGACCGGACATCGGCGATCGCGGCTTCGATGCGCGACAACTCGCCCACGGGCGCCTTCTCGCGGTTCTCGTTGACGGTCTTCTCCACCTGGTACGCGAGGGCGTCGGCCTGGTTCCGGGCGTCGACGAGGTCACGCCGGGCCTGATCCTCCGAGGCATGGCTCTCGGCGTCCTTCACCATTCGCGAGACCTCGTCCTTGCTGAGGCCGCTCGACGCGGTGATGGTGATCTTCTGCTCCCGGCCCGTCGCGGTGTCTTTCGCCGCGACGTTCACGATGCCATTCGCGTCGATGTCGAAGCTGACTTCGACCTGCGGCAGCCCTCTCGGCGCCGGTGGCAGCCCCACGAGGTGGAACCGGCCGAGCGTGCGGTTGTCTTTCGCCATCGGGCGCTCGCCCTGCAGCACGTGCACTTCCACGCTCGTCTGATTGTCGGTCGCCGTCGAGAAGATTTCGCTCTTCCGCGTCGGGATCGTGGCGTTCCGCGCGATGAGCGTCGTCATCACTCCGCCCAGCGTCTCGATGCCCAGCGAGAGCGGCGTGACGTCGAGCAGGAGCACGTCCTTGACTTCGCCGGCGAGCACACCGCCCTGGATGGCGGCGCCGACGGCGACGACTTCATCCGGGTTCACGCCTTTGTGCGGCTCCTTGCCGAAGTACTCCCGGACGAGCTGCTGCACCTTCGGCATCCGCGTCGAACCGCCGACCAGGACCACCTCGTCGATCGTGCGCGGATCCACGCCGGCATCGGCGAGCGCCTGTTTGACGGGGCCCATCGTGCGCTGGAGCAGATCGTCGACCAGCTGCTCGAGCTTCGCCCGCGTGAGCTTCATCTGCAGGTGCTTCGGGCCGGTCTGGTCCGCGGTGACGAACGGCAGGTTGATGTCCGTTTCCATCGTCGTCGACAGCTCGATCTTCGCCTTCTCGGCGGCTTCCTTGAGCCGCTGGAGCGCCATCCGATCCTTCGAGAGGTCGATGCCGTCGGTCTTCTTGAACTCGGCCGCGAGCCACTCGATCACCCGATCGTCGAGATCGTCGCCGCCCAGGTGGGTGTCACCGTTGGTGGCTTTCACTTCGACCACGCCCTCGCCGACTTCGAGCACGGAGATGTCGAACGTGCCGCCGCCGAAGTCGTAGACGGCGATCGTCTCGTCCTTCTTCTTGTCCAGGCCGTAGGCGAGCGCGGCGGCGGTGGGCTCGTTGATGATGCGCAGCACGTTCAGGCCGGCGATCTGGCCGGCGTCCTTCGTGGCCTGCCGCTGGGCGTCGTTGAAGTACGCCGGCACCGTGACGACGGCGTCGGTGACCTTCTCGCCCAGATAGTCCTCGGCGGCCTGCTTCAGCTTCTGCAGCACCAGCGCGGAGATCTCGGGCGGCGCATAGGCCTTCCCGCGCGCCTCGATCCGCACGTCGCCGTTGGCCGCCTTCGTCACGCGGTACGGCACGCGCGACGCTTCCGACGACACCTCGCCGTAGGACCGCCCCATGAAGCGCTTGATCGAAAAGACCGTGTTCTCGGGATTCGTCACGGCCTGGCGCTTGGCCACCTGGCCGACCAGCCGCTCGCCCTCTTTCGTGAACGCGACGACGGACGGCGTCAGCCGCGAGCCTTCCTGGTTCACGACGACCGCCGGCTGCCCGCCTTCCATGACGGCCACGACCGAATTCGTCGTGCCGAGGTCGATCCCAATGACTTTGCCCTTGCTTGCCATGTGTCTGCCCCCAATCCTTGAGCGTTGAGCGATATTCGCACAGCTATTAGTGTATGTCAAGCATGTTTTATTAGTGTAATACACTCATATAACTCCATTGCCGTATCATCTGCTGGATCAGCCACTTACGAGGCAAGCTCCACATTTCTGCCGACTCGCTCATGCCGCTTTCTCTGCGGCGGCCGCCTCCGGGCGACTGCTGGCCTTCGCGGGCGATGTGGGTCATCATGGGCACCGTGCGGATCCTCTTCATCGGCGACGTCGTCGCCCGGCCCGGCCGGGAACTCATTCGGCAGGGCCTGAGCGGACTCGTCGCCCATCACGGCGCCGACGCCGTGGTGGTCAACGGCGAGAACGCCGCGGCGGGCCGGGGCATTACGCGCGACATCGGCGAGGAGCTGTTCGACAGCGGCGTGGACGTGGTCACGTCGGGCAATCACATCTGGGCGAGAAAGGAAGCGGTCGACTACATTGGCACCGAGCCGCGGCTGCTGCGTCCGGCGAACTTCCCGCCCGGCACACCGGGGAACGGCCATTACGTGGCGCGGCTCCGCGACGGCCGCACGCTCGGCGTCATCAATGTGATGGGCCGTGTCTTCATGGCCAGCCTCGACGATCCGTTTGCCGTGGTCCTGCGCGAGATCGAGGTCGTCAAGGCGCGCGCGCGGGTCGTGTTTGTGGACTTTCATGCCGAGGCCACTTCGGAGAAGATCGCCATGGGCTGGCATCTGGACGGCAAGGTCGCGGCGGTCGTCGGCACGCACACGCACGTGCAGACGGCCGACGAACGCATCCTGCCCGGAGGCACGGCATATCTCACCGACGCCGGCATGACCGGTCCTCATGATTCAGTCATCGGGGTCGAAGTGGAGGCGGCTCTCAGCCGCTTTCTGAGCGCGCTGCCGGCGCGCTTCGAGCCGGCCACGGGCAATCCGCGGCTGAACGGGGTGCTGGTTGAGGCCTCCGACGAAACCGGCCTGGCCACCGGCATCGAGCGGCTGAGCTACAGCGCCGACGAACTGCGGGCGTTGTCAGCGTCCGCCCTGCACTCGGCTGCCCGCTGAAGCGCATGAGCGACCTCTTCGATCTGCCGTTCGAGGACGAGGGACCGGCGATTCCCGCGTCGGCGCACGGCCCTCGGCGCGTCCTGAGCGTGACCGAGCTGACGGTGATGGTGCGGGAACTGGTCGAGGAGCGCTTCGCCGACGTGTGGGTGGAGGGCGAGCTCTCGAACTGCCGCGTGTGGAACACGGGGCACCTGTATTTCACCCTGAAGGATCGGTCGGCGCAGCTGAAGGGCGTGATCTTCCGATCGGCGCTGCGCTATCTGAAGTTCAAGCCCGCCGACGGCCTCCGGGTGGTCGCGCGCGGGCGGGTGTCCGTCTACGAACCCAAGGGCGAGTACCAGATCATCTGCGAGCACCTGGAGCCGCAGGGTCTCGGCGCGCTGCAGCTCGCCTTCGACCAGCTGAAGAAGCGGCTCGAGGCCGAAGGGCTGTTCGACGGGGCGCGCAAGCGTCCCTTGCCAGCCCTGCCCCGCAAGATCGGCATCGTCACCTCGCTCGACGGCGCGGCGCTCCGCGACGTCGTGCGCGTGCTCGGGCGGCGTCATGCCGACGCCCATCTGGTGATCCGGCCGACGCGGGTCCAGGGCGAGGGCGCAGCGATCGAGATCGCGCGCGCCATCCGCGCGATCGGGCGCGTCGACGGCATCGACGTGGTGATTGCCGGGCGCGGCGGCGGATCGATCGAAGACCTGTGGGCGTTCAACGAGGAGATCGTGGCGCGGGCGATTGCCACCTGTCCGGTGCCGGTCATTTCCGCCGTCGGACACGAAAGCGACGTCACGATCGCGGATTTCGTGGCCGACGTGCGCGCCGCGACGCCCTCGGCGGCGGCCGAAATCGTGGTGGCGCGCACCGACGAGTTCGAGGGGCGGATCGATCGACTCGGCGAGCGGCTGCGCGCCGCCTTCCGCGCCCGCGCCCAGGCGCTCGGTCGCCGGGTGCACGTCGCCGACGGGCGGCCGGCCTTCGCCGGGTTTGCCGCCCGGCTGGCCCTGCGCGGACGACTCGTCGGCGACCTCGCGCACGCGCTCGCGGCCGCCGCGCAGTCGGGCATCGCCAACGGTCTCAAGCACGTGCGCGGGCTGGATCGGCGCCTCGACACCTTCGATCCGAGACGTCACGTGGCGGCCTGGCAAACGCGCGTCGTGAGCGCGGACGGCCGTCTGGCCGCCGGGGCGGCAGCGGCCCGGCACCGCGCCGAGCGCCGGTTCCTCGACGCCGCCGGCCGTCTCGACGCGCTCAGCCCGCTGGGGGTCCTCTCGCGCGGCTACTCGGTGTGCTGGACCGCGGATCGCTCGCGGGTGGTCCGGCGGGCGGCCGACACCGCCGCCGGCGATCGCGTCCGCGTGACGCTGGCCGAAGGCGAGCTCGGGTGCGTGGTGGAGTCGACCGACGTGAAACAGCCCTGACCGACAAGGGGACCAGGCGCCAGGCCCCCCGGCCCGGTATGTCAGAATGCCCCTGATGTCGGAGCCCTCCATCAAGGATTTCGAGGCCGCGATCGCCGAGCTCGAATCGGTGGTCAAGAAGCTCGAAATGGGCGATCTGCCGCTCGAACAATCGCTTGCTCTGTACGAGCGTGGCGTGCAGCTGTCGCGCTTTTGTCATGCCCGCCTCGAAGAGGCCGAGCGCCGCATCGAGATCCTCACCGAACGCGGCGACCTGAAGCCGGCGCCTCCGACGCTCGTCTCAGGCGACGACCCGGCGCGCGGCTGAGCCGTGGGCGAAGCGCCTCGGCTCACGACGTTTCTCGAGCAGGCGCGCACGCGCGTCGACGCGGCGCTCGAGCGGTGCCTGCCCTCGCCGCCCGCCTGCCCCGCCATCGTCAGCGAGGCCATGCGGTACAGCCTGTTCGCCGGGGGCAAACGGCTGCGTCCGATGCTCGTCCTCGCGGCGGCCGACGCCGTGGCGCCCGGCGAAGCCGCCCAGCGCGCGGCGCTCCCCGCCGCCTGCGCGATCGAACTGATTCACACCTATTCGCTCATCCACGACGACCTGCCGGCCATGGACGACGACTCGCTTCGGCGGGGCCGGCCCACCCTGCACACCGTCTATGGCGACGGCCTTGCGGTGCTCGCGGGCGACGGGCTGCAGGCGGAAGCGTTCGCCCTGCTCGCGCGCGAGCCGACGAGCGAAGAGCCGGCGGTGCTGGCGCGGAAGCTGCGCGTGCTCCGTCTCATCGCCGAAGCGGCGGGCGTCGCCGGCATGGTCGGCGGCCAGGCCATCGACCTGCAGGCGGCGGGCCGCATCGCCGCCCGACGAACGACGCTCGACGCCGAAGGGTTGCGGGCCATGCACGCGCGCAAGACGGGCGCGCTGATTCGCGCCGCGGCCCTGGGCGGCGCGGTCATGGCGGGAGCCTCCGAACCGGCGATCGCGGCGGTCGACGAGGCGGCCGCGGAGCTGGGCCTGGCGTTTCAAATCGTGGACGACATCCTCGACGTCGAAGGCAACGCCGCCGAACTGGGAAAGACCGCCGGAAAGGACGCGGCCGGCGACAAGCCCACGTATCCGGCGCTCTACGGTCTGGAAGAATCGCGCCGCCTGGCGGCGGCGTGCATCGAGCGCGCCCATGCCGCCCTGCGGCTGGGACGCCTCGACCGGGGGGCGCTCGCGGGGATTGCCGATTGGGTGCTCGCGCGACGACGCTGACCTCCGCGCGAGGCACCGGGCACGAGGCACCAAGAATGGCGAAGCGCCAGAGGCTGGACGTCGCCCTCGTGGCACGCGGGCTGACGCCGACGCGGGAACGCGCGCGCGCCCTGATTCTGGCCGGCCGCGTCACGGTGGACGGCCGCGTGCTTTCAAAGGCCGGCGCGCCCGTGGCGCCCGACGCCGACATCACGCTCGCCGAGCCCGACCATCCGTACGTCGGACGCGGCGGCGTGAAGCTGGCCGCGGCGCTCGACGCGTTCGCCGTCGATCCGTCGGGCCGTCTGGCGCTGGACGTCGGCGCCTCGACCGGAGGGTTCACCGACGTGCTGCTCCGGCGCGGCGCGACGCGTGTCGTCGCGCTGGACGTCGGCAAGGGCCAACTCGACTGGCGCCTGCGCAGCGACCCCCGCGTCGTCGTGCGAGAAGGCGTCAACGCGCGGGGCCTGCGCGCGGCGGATGTCCCTGAGCCAGTCGGGATCGCCACTGTCGACGTCTCCTTCATCTCGCTGCGGCACATCCTGCCGGCGCTGCGGCCGCTGGTCGCCGATTCCGCCGACGTGGTGGTGTTGGTGAAGCCGCAGTTCGAGGCGGGACGGCACCAGGTCGGGCCCGGCGGACTGGTCACCGACCCGGCGATCCAGCAGGCGGCCGTGGCGGCAGTGACCGAGGCGGCGGAGGCGGCCGGGTTCCGCCGGATGGCGATGGCCCCGTCGGCGATCACCGGCGCCACCGGCAACCAGGAGTTCTTCCTCCACCTGAAGCCTGCGTTTGTGGTTCCATAAAGCACGTCATGGCCGCTTCGTCGCGCATCGCTTCGGTCGGGATCGTCGCCAAGAGCCATCTCGTCGACGCCGCCACGCACCTGGCAGACATCGAGGCCTGGCTGGCGGCCCGGGCGGTGGCCGCGGTGTTCGAGACCCATACCGCAGCGCTGATGCCGGCGTCGGATGCGCGGCGCGTCGCCGAAAAGCGCACGCTGGTCAGCGAGGTCGGCATGGTCCTCGTGCTGGGCGGCGACGGCACGCTGCTCAGCATGGCCGACCACATCGGCGCGGCAGGTCTGGACATTCCCATTCTCGGCGTGAACTTCGGCAGCCTGGGCTTCCTGACCGAGGTCACGCTGCCCGAGCTGTATCCCTCGCTCGAGCTCGCCCTCACCGGAGTCGCCCCGGTCGAGGAACGGCTCATGCTGCGGTCGACGCCCATCCGGGCCGGGCGGGCGCTGGCCGAACGCATTACGCTCAACGACGTGGTCGTCGCCAAGTCGGGCCGGGCCCGCATGCTCGACCTTTCCGTGTTCGTGGGCGAGGAATTCGTGACGCGCGTCCGCGCCGACGGCGTGATCGTGGCGACCCCGACCGGATCGACCGCCTACACGCTGTCGTCGGGCGGCCCCATCGTCCAGCCGAACGTCGACGCGCTGCTCGTCACCCCCATCGCACCGCATACGCTGACGAACCGCCCGCTCGTGGTGCCGGCGACGTCCTCGGTGCGCGTACAGCCGCACCTGGCCGACGAAGACGAGGTGCTCGTGAGCTTCGACGGGCAGGCCGGGTTCCAGCTCGAGGCCGGCGACGAGATCCGGATCCGCCGTGCGGACACGACGCTGCGGCTCATCCGCCCGTCGACGCGCAGCTATTTCGAGGTGTTGCGCGAGAAACTGAAGTGGGGCCAGCGGTAGGTCTGCATGTGCGCTACCGGCCCGACCCACCGGCCCGACCGGTCCTGAAGTAGTCCACCTGATACTGACGCACGTTGCGGTTGTGCTCGGCCAGCGTCCGTGAGAAGGCGTGCGTGCCGTCGTTGCGACTCACGAAGTAGAGATAGTCGGCGTCTGCCGGGCGGGCGGCCGCTTCGAGCGACGCGCGGCCGGGCGCGGCGATCGGGCCCGGTGGCAGGCCGGCGACTCGATAGGTGTTGTACGGCGAATCGAGCTCGAGGTCGACGCGCCGCAGGTTGCCGGTGTAGCTCCCGTCGCGCTCGAGCGCATAGATCACCGTCGGGTCGCACTGCAGCAGGATCCCCTGCTGAAGGCGGTTCACGTAGACCGCGGCCACGAGGGCCCGCTCTTCGGGGCGCGCCGTCTCCCTCTCCACGAGCGACGCGAGGGTGACGAGCTGTCGAACCGTCAGGCCGCGGGCCGCGGCGGCGTCGCGCAGATCCGGCGTCAGGACCTGGTCGAAGCGCCTGACCATGGCGCGCACGAGCGCCGGCGCTCCCACGTCGCGCGGCACCGCATACGTCTCGGGGAACAGATACCCCTCGAGGTCGGTTGCCCGGGAGTCCACATCGGCGACGAGCGACGCCTGGCCGGCCGCGGCCACGAAGTCGTCGGCGCTCCCGAGTCCGCGCGCCTCGAACACCTCGGCCATTTTCGCGATGGTCAGGCCTTCGGGAAACGTGATCGTGATCGTGTAGATGTCGCCGCGAACGATCCGGTCGACGACCTGCACCGCGGAGGCAGGATCGGCGAAGCGATACTCGCCGGTGCGCAGGCGTTCGGCATCCCCGCTCAGCCACACCGCCGTCCGGTACGTCAGCAGGTCGGAGACAACGCCCGCCTCGACCAGGCGCTCGCCGATCTCGCGGCTGCTCGCGCCGGGCGGGACCTGGACGAAAACTTCCGGCTCGTCGAAGCCGCGGTAGGGTCGATGGACCCGAGCCCGGAGGTACGCAGCCGACACTGCCGGCACCCGCCACGACCAACAGGAGGGCCCCGACGGACAGCCACGCGAGAACGCGCCTCATGACTCTCCGTTGGACGTCTTGACGGGGCGGTCCAGGTAGTCCTGCAGGATGATCGCCGCCGCTTCCGCGTCGAGCACTTCCTTGCGGCGACGCCAGTCGGGCTCCTGCTCGGCCAGCCGCTCCTCGGCTTCGACGCTCGTGAGGCGCTCGTCTTCGGTGACGATCGGAACCGCCACGCGGGCGCGCAGCGCCTCGACGAAGTTCGACACCGCCACCGTCTGATCGGTCGGGGCGCCTTCGAGGCTGAGCGGCAGCCCGACCACGATCGCGCGCAGACCATCGTCTTCCGCGGACAGGCGGGCGACCTCGGCGGCGACGCGCAGTACCGGCGTCCGATCGCCCGCCCACCTTCAAGGTCGAGAGCGGCCGCGCCACCGTGCCGCTCGGATCGCTGATCGCGAGGCCGACGCGCCGCGCTCCGACGTCGACGCCCAACACCCGTCGTGTCGCCATAGAAGATGCCGTGACCAAATCACCAAATTATCAGATTATCAGATGTTATAATCCGCCCCGCTCCCCGACACCTATGCGGACCACTGCGCGCATCGTCGCCGTGTCGCTCGTGTGCCTTGGCGTCGCGTGCGCCCGCGGCCCGGCCGGGTCGCCGCAAAAACTCGTCATCCTCGGCTTCGACGGCATGGATCCGGATCTGGTCGGCCGGTGGATGGACGAGGGCAAGCTGCCCAATCTGCAGGCCCTCGCGCACCGCGGCGCGTTCCGTCCGCTCGCCACGACGATGTCGGCCGATACGCCCACGGCCTGGGCGTCGTTCGCCACCGGCGTGAATCCCGGCAAGCACAACGTCTTCGACATGTTCGTGCGCGATCCGCAGACCTATCGGATCGATCTCGGGCTGATGCGCCGAGTCGAGCCGCGGTTCCTCTTTGGCTATCTGCCGGTGCGCCGGGGCTCGGTGACGTCGACCCGTGCCGGCACGTCCTTCTGGGTCACGGCGGGACGGTCCGGCATCCGCTCGAGCGTGATCACCGTGCCGGTCACCTACCCGCCCGAGAACGTCCCGAACGGCGAACTGCTGGCCGGCCTGCCGCTGCCCGACATCCGCGGGACGATGGGCACCTATTCCTATTTCGGGACCGACGTGGCGAAACGCCGACGAAGGCCAGACCGAGTCGGGCGGGATCGCGACGCGCCTGGTCTTCGACGGCGACGTGGCGCGCACCTCGCTCCTCGGACCCGCGGACCCCACGCAGCCATCTTCGGCGCCCGCCCCGCTCCGGCTGCCGCTCCTCATTCACTGGAATCGCGACGGGCCGCAGCGCGACGATCGAAATGGGCGACGCCGCCGTCCACCTGCAGGAAGGGTGAATGGAGCAAGTGGATCGACGTCACGTTCTCCGCCAACCTGCTTGTCCGCTACCACGGCATGACGCAGTTCTATCCTGGTCGGCGCCGACTCCGAGTTCCGGCTGTACGTCTCGCCGCTCAACTGGAAGCCCGACCAGGCGCCCGCCCAGATGTCGGCGCCCGCTTCGCTCGCCGGCGATCTCTACGAACGGCTCGGCCACTATCGCACGCTCGGCTGGGCGGCCACATCGTGGCCGCTCAACGAAGGCCGCATCGACGAGCGGGCGTTCATGGAGGACCTGAACCGCGCGTTCGACGACCGCACCGAAGTCCTGCTGCAGCGGCTCGACGCCGGACGCTGGGATCTGCTCGTCGGCGTCATCGAGTCGACCGACCGCGTGCAGCACATGATGTGGCGTCTCACCGACACCTACGCATCCCATGTACGACCCCGCGCTCGCGGCCGCCTTCGGCGACGCCATCGAACGCGTCTACCGCGCTGCGACGATTTCGTGGGCGAGGTGGTGTCACGCCTGGCCCCCTCCACGCCGATACTCGTCGTGTCGGCGCACGGGTTCCACTCGTTCCGCCAGGCGGTCAACCTGAACACGTGGCTGGTCCAGGAAGGCTACATGACACTGCGCGACGCGTCGGCCCCGGTGCCGGCGCTCAACGACGTCTTCGACACGCGGGCGACGTTCTGGAGCAACGTCGACTGGTACGCATACCCGCGCGTACGCGCTTGGATTCGGCCAGATTTTTCTGAACCTCGAGGGTCGCGAGCGCGAGGGCATCGTCGATCCCGGCGACGCCTCCACGCTCGCGTCCGAGATCGCCGACCGGCTGCGCGTCGCTCCACGACCCGGACACTGGCGCCGCCGTGGTGGAGACCGTGCTGCGGCCGGCCGAGGTCTACGACGGCCCGTTCGTCGCCAACGCCGCCGACCTCCAGGTCGGCTTCGCCGACGGATACCGGGTGTCGTGGGAAACCGCGCTCGGCGCCGCGCCGCCTGGCGTGATCGTGCCCAATCGCTCGAAGTGGTCGGGCGATCACGCTTCGTTCGATGCGGCGACGACCGCCGGCACGCTCATGTCCAGCCGCCCGATCGAGGTCGAGCATCCGCGCGATTGGTCGACATCGCCGCCACCGTGCTGCAGTACTTCGGCGTCGAGCCGTGCCCGCCGATCTGGACGGAACGCCGCTTTTCTAGATGCTTGCGGGAAGTGAAGTCATGAGTTGTGAGTCGTGAGTCGTGAGATGCGGACCTTCGCGACGACGCTCCTCGCCACGATGCTGGTGGCTTCGGCGGTGGCTCAGGAAGCCGACCGCGCGCGCACCGAGGCGCTGGCGAAACGCGCCAGCTGAACGTCTCCAGGCCCTTCATGCGGAAGCCGACCGGCTCGCGTCGCAGGAGCGCACTGCTCCTGACCGAGCTGCGCCAGCTCGAGGTCGATCGGCAGATCAAGGCGGAGGAACTGGCCGGGCATCGAGCGCGACGCGGCCGGCGTTGCGGCGACATCGACTCGGGCGATCACGCGCATCGAAGCGCTCGACGCCGCAGACGTCGCCGCGCGGCCCACGCTCGAGACGCCGTCTGATCGAAATGTACAAGCTCGGCCAGGGCCGGTATTCCGCCTGCTGCTTTCGGCGACGGATCTGCGCCAGGCGGGGCAGACGTCGCGGCTCGTCGCCGCCCTCGCCAAGCTCGACAGCGACCGGATCGTCGTCCTTCCAGGACACCATCACGCAGCTCACCGCGGCGCGCGAAGCGCTGCACGCCCGGCAGCAGCAGTTGACGGCGCTGCGCTCGCAGACGACGGCGGCCCAGGCAGCGCTCGCGCGTTCCGCGGCGGCGCGGACGCGCTCGTCCGCCGCATCGACGCCGAGCGCGACGTGAACGCGCGGTTCGTCGACGAGCTCCGCTCGGCGCAGGCCAGGCTCCAGCAGACGCTGCGCAATCTCGCCAGCGGTACGGCGAGCCGGCCCCTCCGCCCTGCCCATCGGGCCGTTCAAGGGCGACCTGCCGTGGCCGGCCGACGGCGCACTCGGGCGACGGGCCGGACGAAGCTCGCCACAAGGCAGCGCCCCGGGGATCGAAATTCTCGCCGAGGAGGGCTCGCCGGTCCGGGCGGTCCACGACGGCCGGGTGGCGTTCGCCGGCAATTTCAGCGGCTTCGGCAACCTCGTGATCCTCGACCACGGGGCGCGCGCCTTCACCCTGTACGGGGATCTGCTGCGATTCGGCGGTCACCCAGGGCGCCTATGTCACCCGCGGCCAGCTCGTCGGCGAGGTCGGCACGCTGCCCGCCGGCCCTTCGGGCCTCTATTTCGAGCTTCGGATCGACGGTGAGGCCACCGACCCGCTACAATGGTTGGCACGCCGCTAGGCGGCCGTCAGCAGCACTCCAGAGGACTTATGAGCTCTCGCACCCGCGTACTCGTCATGTGGCTTTCGGCGCCGGTCGTGGCGTTCGCCGTCCTGGGCGGCGTGCTCGGCAAGGCGGCGGCCCGCGAAGATTCGTACCAGCAGCTGAAGATGTTCGAGGACGTGGTGCAGCTCATCGACAACAACTACGTCGAGAAGGTCGACGTGGACCGCGTCATGCACGGCGCGCTTCATGGACTCGCCGACAACCTCGATGCCGACAGCGCGTTTCTCACGCCCGACGAGGTGGCGCAGGCCGAAGCCGCCAAGCCTCTGCCGGCCGGCGAGACCGGCGTGACGCTCACCCGTCAGTATTACCTGCGCGTGATCGCGGCGCGCGAGGGCTCGCCCGCGGCGGCCGCCGGACTGCGCACGGGCGACTACATCCGGATGATCGACGATCGGCCCACCCGGGAAATGAGCGTCTGGGAAGGCGTCCGTGCCTTGCATGGGGCGCCCGGCAGCACCGTGAAGCTGACGGTGTTCCGCGGCAACCAGAACGATCTCCACGATGTCACGCTCACGCGTACGACGCCCGCGCCCGCGTTGGTTTCGGGCAAGATCGCGGCGCCCGGGGTCGGCTACGTGCGCGTCCCGGCCATCGGGCCGACGACGGCGCGCGACGTGGGTGCGCGGGCGGCCGAACTGACCCGCGCGGGCGCGAAGACGCTGCTCGTCGACGTGCGCCGCACGTCCACCGGCACGCTCGACGAGGGGCTCGCGGTCGCCCGCCTCTTCGTCGCCAGCGGCACGCTGGCGATCCGCGAGTCGAAGGGCGCGCGTGAACCGATCACCGCGGCGTCCGGCGACGGCGCCGTGACGACGCCCGTCGAACTGCTCGTCGACACGGGCACGTCCGGGGCGGCCGAAGTGTTCGCCGCAGCGCTCGCGGGCAACGATCGCGCGGAGCTGGTCGGCGAGCACACGATCGGCCGCGCCGCCGAGCAGACGCTCGTGAAGCTGCCCGACGGATCGGGCCTCTGGCTGTCGACATCGCGCTTCCTCATGCCGTCGGGCTCGCCGCTGCACGCCGCCGGCCTCGAGCCCGACGTGCCCGTCGAGGAGCCGCGCGTCGAATTCGGCCAGCCGGATCCAGACGACTGATCCCATCCTTGCCAAGGCCCTCGAACGCGCAGCCAGCCAGGCGGCCGGCAAACAGGCCGCGTGATATACTGGGCGGTCTTGTCACATCAGATATCTCGAGGTGTGTAGGCGCGTAGCTCAGAGGTTAGAGCGCCTGCTTGACACGCAGGAGGTCGGTGGTTCGAGTCCACCCGTGCCTACCAACGCTGGAGTGCCCGGCACGAGCCCGACCGTGTGAGCCGCATCGCGATCCCCGCAATGAGCCAGGTCACCGTTACGCTGCCAGATGGATCCAGCAGGGCCGTCCCTGCCGGCGCGCCCGTACGCGCCGTCGCGGAGGCGATCTCGCCGCGCCTGGCCAAGGCGGCTCTCGCCGGGCTCGTCGACGGCCGTCTGGTCGATCTCACGTACCCGTTGACGACCGACGCCGAGGTCCGCATCGTCACGGACCAGAGCCCGGAGGCGCTGCCGCTCTACCGGCACAGCACCGCGCACCTGCTCGCAGCCGCCGTCACGAACCTGTTTCCGCACGTCCAGTGCGGCATCGGACCGGCCACCGACGAGGGCTTCTTCTACGACTTCGTCGTCGAGCGGCCGTTCATCCCCGACGACCTCGATGCCATCGAACGGAAGATGAAAGAGCTCGCGGGACAGGATCTGCCATACGAGCGGCAGATGTGGCCGCGCGAGGAAGCCAGGTCGTTCTTCGCGTCCCGCGGCGAGCCGCTCAAGGTGCAGTTGATCGACGAGAAGACCGCCGGGCAGCCCGAAGTGTCCTGTTACGTGATCAAGGACCGCGAGACGTTCGTCGACTTCTGTGTCGGGCCCCACGTGCCCTCCACCAGTCGCCTGAAGGCGTTCAAGCTGCTGAGCACCTCGAACGCGTACTGGAAGGGCGATGCGCGCAACCAGCCGATGCAGCGGATCTACGGCACGGCCTTCTTCTCGGACAAGGACCTCAAGGCGCACCTCACGCAGATCGAGGAAGCCAAGAAACGGGATCACCGCAAGCTCGGTCGCGAGCTCGAGCTCTTTACGTTCCACCCGTGGGCGCCGGGCGCCGCGTTCTGGCTCGACAAGGGCACGACCCTCTACCACACGCTCGCCAACTACATGCGCGAGGTGCTCCTCCCGAACGGCTACGTCGAGGTGAAGACGCCGATCCTGTTCAACAAGGCGCTGTGGGAAACCTCGGGGCACTGGGAGCACTACCGGCAGAACATGTTCCAGGTGCAGGGGTCGGAGGACGAGCAGCTGGCCATCAAAGCGATGAACTGCCCGGGCCACTATCTGCTCTATGCCAGCCAGGTGCGCAGCTACCGCGAGCTGCCGCTTCGCTTCCACGAGCAGACGCCGCTGCACCGCAACGAGGCATCGGGCGTGCTGTCGGGCCTCACCCGGGTCCGCCAGTTCGCGCAGGACGACGCCCACTGCTTCGTCATGCCGGAACAGATCGGCGAAGAGGTGGAGCGCCTCCTGGCGCTGGTCCGGCGGGTCTACGACGATCTCGGCCTGACGTTCGAGCCCAAGCTCTCGACGCGCCCCGACGACTATCTGGGCACCAAGGACACCTGGGATGCGGCCGAAGCGCAGCTGAGGGCCGCGCTCGACACGACGGGCGAGCCCTATGCCGTGGACGCGGGCGGCGGCAACTTCTACGGTCCCAAGATCGATTTCGACGTCACCGACGCCATCGGGCGAAAGTGGCAGTGCGCCACCATCCAGCTCGACTACCAGATGCCGGAGCGCTTCGATCTGAAGTATGTCGGGGCCGACAACGCCGAACATCGGCCGGTGGTGATTCACCGCGCAATCTTCGGCAGTTTCGAGCGGTTCATCGCCATTCTGATCGAGCACTACGCCGGGGCCTTCCCCCTCTGGCTGGCTCCCGTTCAAGCGACGGTTCTGCCCATTGCCGACCGGCACCTGCCGTATGCGACCGAGGTCCGCGACCGCCTCCGGGCGGCCGGGCTGCGCGTGGAAGTCGACGAGCGCCAGGAAAAGATCGGTTATAAAATTCGGGAGGCCCAGTTGCGCAAGGTGCCCTATATGCTCGTGGTCGGCGATCGCGAAGCCGCCGAGCAGACGGTGGCGGTGCGGACGCGGAGCGGCGGAGACCAGGGAGGCGTCGACGTGGCGGCCTTCGTGGCGACGGCGGTCGAGGAAGCTGGCCGGCGCTCGGCGTCGGCGTGACGCCGCCGAGGAATGCAGAGTTCACCAGGAGGTCGTTATCGCATTCGATAGAGCCGCCCGCCGCGACGACCGCGTGCGGGTCAACGAGCGCATCCGGGTCCGGGAAATCCGCGTAATCGACGACAGCGGTCAGCAGCTCGGAATCATGCCGCCGCCGCAGGCGCTGGCCATCGCCAAGCAGAAGGGACTCGACCTGGTCGAGATCTCGCCGACGGCGGTGCCGCCGGTCTGCCGGATCATGGATTTCGGCAAGTACCAATACCAGGAGCAGAAGCGCCAGCGGGAAGCGCGCCGCCACCAGAAGGTCATCGAGGTCAAGGAAATCAAGTTCCGGCCGAAGGTGGACGAGCACGACTATCAGTTCAAGAAGAAGCACATCGAGCGCTTCCTCGAAGAGGGCGACAAGGTGAAGGCGACCATCTTCTTCCGCGGCCGCGAGATGGCGCATCCCGAGATCGGCCGGCGCATTCTGGAGCGTCTGGTCGAGGAGCTGGCCGACGTGGCGGTCGCCGAATCGATGCCGCGCATGGAAGGCAACCAGATGCACACGATCTTGGCGCGCCGCCCGCCGACCGGAGGCGGAAAGGCGCGGCCGGCCGCACGCTAACGGATTGAGACGAGACAGCTGATGCCCAAACTCAAGACTCATCGGGGAGCCGCCAAGCGGTTCAAGCGGACCAAGAGCGGGAAGTTCCTGCGCGGGAAGGCGTTCAAGCAGCACATCCTGACCAGCAAGACCACCAAGCGGAAGCGCGCGCTGCGCGGCAGCACGACGGTCGCCGACGTGGACGCCCCGAAGCTCGCGCGGATGCTGCCCTACAAGTAATCCTGTCGGGATTCGGAATTCGAGATTCGGGATTCGGCTTTGCGATAGGGATTCGAGGAGAGTTCGATGCCACGCGTGAAACGAGGAACGGTCCGGCGCGCCAAGCGGAAGAAGCTGCTCGGTTTGGCGAAGGGCTACTACGCCAACAAGAGCAAGCTGTACCGCGCTGCCAAGGAGTCGGTCGACACCGCGCTGAAGTACGCGTTCGTCGGCCGCCGGCGCAAGAAGCGCGACTTTCGACGGCTGTGGGTGGTGCGCATCAACGCGGCCGCGCGCGAGCACGGCCTGACGTACGGGCAGTTCATCAGCGGCCTCAAGAGCGCCGGGGTCACGCTCGACCGCAAGAGCCTCTCCGAGCTCGCCATCTCGAGCCCCACGGCCTTCGCATCGCTCGCCCGGCAGGCGAAGGCCGCCGCGCGGCCCGCCGCCCGCGCCTGACATCGCCTCCGCCTTCACGAGCCCGCAAAGGTCGCCTCCGGTCTTTGCGGTCGTCGTGTCTTCGTGATTACACTGTGCCATCCATGACTCTTCCCGATCAGGCCGCCGTCGACGCGCACCTGGCTGCGTTCGACGCCGAGCTGGCGGCAGCGGGATCGGCCCGCGAGGCGCAGGCAATCCGCGACAAGTACCTCGGGCGCAAAAACAGCGTCGTCGCGTCGTGGATGCAGCTCATCGCCGGCGCCCCGCCCGACAGAAAGAAGGACATCGGCCGGTTCGCCAATGAGCTGAAGAGCGGCGCCGAAGCCCGCTGGTCGCGGTACGTCGAAGCCGGCGCCGTCCCTGAGACGTCGCGCGGCGCCCCCGACGTCACGCTTCCCGGACGCGTGCCCCCACTGGGCCATCGGCATCCCCTGACCATCGTGCGGGATCAGCTCGAGGACATCTTTACCCGCATGGGTTTCGCGATCGTCGAGGGTCCCGAGGTCGAAGACGAGTGGCACTGCTTCGATGCGCTGAACATGCCGGCCGAACATCCGGCGCGCGACATGCAGGACACGCTGTACCTCGCCCCGCCGCTGCCGGGGCTCACCGCCGGCGAGTCGCCGCGCACCCTGCTCCGCACGCACACCTCGTCGATGCAGATTCGGTACATGCTCCAGCACGCGCCGCCAGTGCGCATCGTCGTGCCGGGCCGCGTGTACCGGCGCGACGATCTCGACCTCACGCACTCTCCGGCGTTCGGCCAGATCGAAGGGCTGGCGGTGGGCGACGGCTTGTCGCTTGCCGACCTGAAGGGCACGCTCCTGGCGTTCGCGCGCCAGATGTTTTCGCCCGACACCCGGGTGCGCTTCCGGCCGAGCTTCTTTCCGTACACCGAGCCCAGCGCCGAAATCGATTTGAGCTGCTGGCGCTGTGACGGGAAGGGCTGCGCCATGTGCAAGCAGACCGGTTGGATCGAGCTGGGCGGGTGCGGCATGGTGCACCCCGCGGTCTTCGAGGCCGTCGGCTACGATGCCGAACGCTACACCGGCTTCGCGTGGGGCATCGGCATCGAACGCATCGCGATCCTGCGGTATCAGGTGGAAGACATCCGGCTGTTCTTCGAGAACGACCTGCGGTTCCTCGAACAGTTTCCCGTACTGAGCCACGTGACCGACCTGAGCGTCGTTTCCTGGCTGCGTGATTTCGTCGACGTCACGGTGCCGCCCGATCGGCTCGCCCACGACCTCGGCCTTCGCGGCTTCGAGGTGGCGGCGCTCGAGCCTCTCGGCGGCGACGATGCCGTGATCGATTTCGAGGTCACCGCCAACCGGCCCGACTGTCTGAGCGTGCTCGGCCTGGCCCGCGAGGCTGCCACGCTGTACGACCTGCCGCTGACGCGGCCGTCGACGGCGCCCGGCGCCAGGATCCCGCTTCGTGCGGCGGAGTCGGGCGAGTCGGCGCGCCTGTCGGTGACCATCGCCGACGCCGATCTCTGTCCGCGGTACGCGGCGGCGGTCGCCGAAACCACTCCAGGAGCGTCGCCGGCCTGGCTGGCCGATCGTCTCGAGGCCGCGGGCGTTCGCCCGATCAGCGCAATCGTCGACGTGACGAACTACGTGCTGCTCGAACTCGGGCACCCGATGCACGCGTTCGACCTCGAGCGCCTCGCTCCGTCTCCAGGGGCCGCGAGCGCCCGCCGCGCCGAGATTCGCGTGCGGCGGGCCTCGCCGGGTGAACGTCTGACGACGCTCGACGGCATCGAGCGGACGCTCGACGGCGAGATGCTGGTGATCGGCGACGCCGAACGGGCGCAGGCCGTGGCCGGCGTCATGGGCGGCGCCGCCTCGGAAGTCTCCGATCGGACGCGGATCGTCGCTTTGGAGAGCGCGTACTTCCTGCCAGCCTCCGTGCGGCGCACGAGCAAGCGGCTGAACCTCAAGACCGAAGCCTCGGCGCGGTTCGAGCGGGGCGCCGACGTGAATGCGCCGGTGCTGGCCCTCCAGCGCGCGCTGGCGCTCCTGGACCAGCTTGGGGCCGGCGCGCCGGTCGGTCCGATCGTCGATCGGTATCCCGTTCCGCGGGAGCCTCGGACGATCGCGCTCCGGCGCGAACGGCTGGGGCGCCTGCTCGGGATCACCGTGCCGGATCGCGACGTGGAGCGGATTCTGCGGGCGCTGGGTCTGTCGGTAGCCGGCGCGCCCGACGGCTGGACGGTCACGGCGCCGACGTTCCGCGTGGATCTGCTCCGCGAGGCCGACCTCATCGAGGAAGTCGGCCGTCACTTTGGATTCGATCGGCTGGCCCCGAGCTTTCCCGTCGTCACCCAGGCCGTGCCGCCGCCCGATCCGCGCGTCGTCCGCGACCGCCGGGTGCGTGGCGTGATGACGGCGGCCGGGCTGTCTGAAGCCGTCACGTTCGCCTTCATCGAATCCAAAGCGGCGGCGCCGTTCGCGGAGCTCGACACGCTGGTCTCGGTCGTCAATCCGCTGTCGGCCAAGTTCGAAACGCTGCGGCCGTCGCTCCTCCCGGGGCTCGTGGACGCGGTCGCGCACAACCGGCGCCACGGACGGCGGGATGTGGCGCTCTTCGAGATCGGGGAGCGGTTCACGACGCGGGGCGAAACGCGCGCGGCCGCGGCGGCCTGGACGGGGGCGCCGGCGGCGCACTGGAAGGACGGCGCGCGCGCGGTCGACCTCTTCGACGTCACCGGCCTCGCGACGCGCCTGGCGGCGGTGCTCGACGTCGACGTCCGGATCGAGCCCGCGGCCGTCGGCTGGCTGGTGCCCGGCCAGTCGGCCGCGGTCCGCGCGGGCGATCGCCTCGTCGGCATCGCGGGCCAGGTGGCGCCGCGCATCGTGGACGAGCGCGGCGCGCCGCGGCAGGACGCCGTGTTCGCGCTCGAGATCGACCTCGACCAATTGGACGCCGCGCGATCGCCGCACGGCGACGCCACGACGCCGCTGCCGCGGTACCCGTCGGTGGTGCGCGACCTGTCGATCGTGGTGCCGGAGACCTTGCCTGCCGCCACCATTCATGGCACCATGCGAGCGGCCGGACGGCGTGCGGCGGCGCCGCTCGTCTCCGTCACGTTCTTCGATCGCTACCAGGGGAAGGGCGTGCCGGACCGGTCGGTGAGCCTGTCGATCCGGCTCACGTTTCAGGCGCCGGACCGCACGCTGACAGACGCCGAGGTGCAGCGGGCGTTCGACGGAATTCTTGAGGCGCTGGTGCGCGAGCACGGCGCCGTGCAGCGATAGCGGCTGTCGGAGCGAGGATGCCATGGCGAAAACTGCGGCCCGGGGTGTCGAACTGGAGCCGATTGATCGTCTCGAAGAGAAGCTGAAGCAGCTGGTCGAGATGGTAGACCGTATGAAGGGCGAGAAGAGCCGTCTGGCCGACGAGAACCAGCGACTCGGGCGCGAGCTCGACGCGGTGCGCGGACGGCTGGCGGCGAGCGATCAGGTGTCGTCGGAGCTCTCGGCGCTCAAGGACGAGCGCGACGTGATTCGGGCCCGGGTCACCGAGATGCTCGAGCAGCTCGAAGCGCTCGACTTGTGACCGAGAAAGTCATTCCGGTCGAAATCCAGGGCCAGCGCTACCCCATTCGCACGGCGCTCGAGCCCGAGTACGTGCGGCGGCTCGCGGCGTTCGTCGAAGAGCGTATGCGCGCGGCGGCCGACTCGGCGCCCACCGGCGACTCCATGCGCCTGGCCGTGCTGGCCGCGCTGAACATCGCCGACGAGTTGTTCCGCGCCCGCGAAGTCAGCCGCACGCGCGACGGCGAGCTGGCGGAACGGGCCGAGGAGCTCGAACGGCTGGTGGACCGGATCCTGCTCAGCGCGTAGGGGTGCCTCGGTGCCTGGGCGCGTCCGATCTGGTAAGATGCCGGAGAATTTGAGATCCCTGCTTTGCAAGTGATGGCGGCAGGCTCGTTTGAGCCAACGTTTCACTGAAGAGAGTCGCGACGCCGCGCGGTGTGCACGCCTCGGCACGAGGAAGCCTGAAGCGCGGCTTGTTTGAGCGGTTCCACCTGCCTACGCAGGTTCATCGACCTCCCCACACGGCAAAGCGGGGCCCTTTTTCCCGTTCCCCTCCTTCTGACTGGACGTAGACGGGATCGCGGGGTTTCCCCCGCGCGCGGCGCCGACCCAGGCAAGCCCGACGTGGGTCACGGGAAAGGACGTCACGCGTGTTCGCATTCGCCGGTTATCTGATCAACGCCGTCATCACCCTCGCGCTGGCGGGGGGCGCGTTCGCCTGGTGGCTCGCCACGCGGAAGCGCCTGGCCGAGGACACCATCGGCCGCGCCGAGGCCCAGGCCGAGCGTCTCGTGCGCGACGCCGAACGGGACGCGGAGACCCGGCGCAAGGAAACGCTGCTCGAGGCCAAGGAAAAGGCCCACGACATCGTCGCCGAGGCCGAGCGCCAGACGCGCCAGGAGCGCCAGCAGGCCGCCACGCTCGAACAGACGCTCCTCAGGCGCGATGCGGCGCTCGCGGATCGGCAGCTCGCGCTCGAGCGTACCGAAGCCGACCTCGTCGGGCGCGAGCGTCAACTCGCCGAGCGCGAGAAGACGGCGGCCGCCGCCGCGGCCCGCTACGAACAGCTGGTCGCACGCCAGCAGCACGAGCTCGAGCGCGTCGCCAGCCTCACGGCCGACGAAGCCAAGGAGCTGCTGCTCAAGCAGATCGAAGCCGACGCGCGCCACGATGCCGCCAACCTGCTCAAGCGCCTCGACACCGAGGCGCGCGAGATGGCCACGGACCGGGCCAAGCAGTACATCACGGAAGCCATCCAGCGATCGGCCGCCGAGCACGCCATCGAGACCACCGTCTCGGTCGTCGATCTGCCGAGCGACGATCTGAAGGGGCGCATCATCGGCCGCGAGGGCCGCAACATCCGGGCCCTCGAGCTCGCCACGGGCGTCGACCTGATCGTCGACGACACGCCGGGCGCGATCATCCTCTCCGGCTTCGACCCGTACCGCCGGGAGATCGCCCGGCTGGCCATCGGGCGGCTGATCGCCGACGGCCGCATCCATCCGGCCCGGATCGAGGAAGTCGTCCAGAAGGTGAAGGACGAAACCGACGAGGCCATGCGCAAGGAGGGCGCCGCGGCCGCCTTCGAGCTCGGCCTCCACGATCTCCACGCCGAGATCCTGCGGCTGATGGGCCGGCTCAAGTTCCGGACGAGCTACGGCCAGAACGTGCTCTCGCACTCGGTCGAAGTGGCGCGCCTGGCCGGCATCATGGCGCGCGAAGTCGGCC
Source organism: uncultured Acidobacteriota bacterium (assembly GCA_963837345.1). Lineage (GTDB taxonomy): Bacteria > Acidobacteriota > Vicinamibacteria > Vicinamibacterales > CAVVIG01 > CAWIMX01. Next base: position 3,008,107 of record CAWIMX010000001.1, on the reverse strand, counting down.
TCGACGCCCACGTCACCGTGCGCGCCGCGTTCCTCCACGACATCGGCAAGGCCATCGACCGCGAGATGCAGGGCACCCATCTCGAAATCGGGATCGACTTCCTCCGGAAGCACGGCGAGAGCGAAGCCGTGGTCATGGCGATGGCCGCCCACCACATGGACATCGACTGGCCCTCGCTCGAAGCCATGCTCGTGCAGGCGGCCGACGCCATCTCCGCCGCCCGTCCCGGCGCGCGGCGCGACATCCTCGAGTCGTACGTCAAGCGCCTCGAGAAGCTCGAGGGCATCGCCGATTCCTTCAAGGGCGTGTCGAAGTCCTTCGCGCTCCAGGCGGGCCGCGAGATCCGCATCATGGTCGAGAGCGAGAAGATTTCCGACGAAGAGGCCGTCTGGCTCTCGAAGGACATTGCGCGCCGCATCGAGAACGAGCTCGAATATCCCGGTCAGATCAAAGTCACGGTCATCCGGGAAACCCGGGCCGTCGACTATGCCAAGTAACGCGTCGACCGTCGCCGACCTGTCGGAGGCCGACCTGATCGACCGCCTGCGGCGGCGCCTGCCGCCCGCGCCCGCGTGGATGATCGTCGGCATCGGCGACGACGCGGCCGTGGTGGCCCCGGCACGGAACCGGCTCGAGGTCCTCAGCGTGGACGCCCTCGTCGAGGGCGTCCACTTCGACCGGCGATTCACGCCGCCCGACGCCATCGGCCACCGGGCGCTGGCCGTCAACCTGAGCGATCTGGCCGCCATGGGCGCCGAGCCCCGCCTCGCCCTGGTGTCGCTGGCCCTCCCGTCCTCGCTGCTGGTCGACGACTACGACGCCCTGGTCGGCGGACTCGCCGCCCTGGCCGCCGTCCACCGCCTGCACGTCGCCGGCGGCAACATCACGCGATCGCCGGGCCCGCTCATGGTCGACGTGATGGTCAGCGGCAGTGTCAAGCCGCGCCGCGCCATCACGCGACGTGGCGCCCGCCCCGGCGATCTGCTCTACGTGACCGGCACGCTCGGCGCGGGAGCGGCCGGCCTCGCGATGCTCCAGAGCGGCATCCCGCGCACCGACGGCGCCCCCGGCTGGTACCTGTATCCCAGGCCCCGCGTGCGGCTTGGCGCCCTGCTCGCCCGCAACCGCGCCGTGTCAGCGGGTCTGGACCTGAGCGACGGCCTGGCCGACGGCGTCCAGCGCCTCTGCGCCGCGGCGGGCGTGGGCGCCGTCGTCCGGGGAGACGCGTTGCCGATCGACCCGGAGGTCCGCCGCTGGTTCGAAGCGCGCGGCGAAGACCCGATCGACCGCGCCGTCGGCGGCGGCGACGATTACGAGCTGCTGGTGGCGGTCCGCCCCCGGCACCGGGGCCGCCTGGCGGAGGCCAGACGGCACGGGGACGCGCCGCTCACCGAGGTCGGCGTCTGTACGGAGGACACCCGGCTGGTGCTCCGGCGGACGGCTGCCGGCGGATCGTTCGATATGGCCCTTCCTCGCCCCGAATTCGCCCATTTCGCCTGATCGCTGGCCGCCGGGCCCGCGTTTCCCGCCTCGCAGGCCCTGACGTAAACTTTTTCTCAAGGTGCTCATTTCGCACTCCGCCTGGCGGAAGGGGGTCGTGACCGTCGTCGCGGCGGCCGCGTTCGCGTCGGTGTACGAGGTGACCATCCTCGACTCGCGATACGCGGCCCGTCAGGCCACGTTGCGCGAGAGCACGGCCATGCCCGCCCCGGGCGCCAGGCTCGCCTTCACTGCCACGGCCTACTGCAAGGGCACGGTCACCGCGTCGGGCGCCGTCGTGCGCCGCGGCATCGCCGCCGCCGACCCCGACCTGCTGCCGGTCGGCTCGGTCATCGACGTCGAGGTGGGCGATCCCCGCTACGACGGCATCTACTCGGTCCTCGACACGGGCCCGGCGGTCCAGGGGCGCCACATCGACCTGTACATGTGGAGCTGCTACGAGGCGCTCGACTTCGGCCGGCGCCCCGTGCACCTCACCGTTCTGCGGCTCGGCTGGAATCCGAAGGGCACGCGGGAGAACTGATCCCGACGGCTTTTCCGACGCTCGACAGCGTGAGCTCGAACAACCGGTAGTAGATCCCGCGCTGCGCGAGCAGCTCCTGGTGCGTGCCCGACTCCCGGAGCCGGCCCTTGTGCAGGACCAGGATCTTGTCCATGTCCTGGATGGTCGACAGGCGGTGCGCGATGGCGATCGTGGTGCGCCCCGCCATCAGCACCCGCAAGGCGTCGCGCACGAGGAGCTCCGTTTCCGTGTCGACGCTCGAGGTGGCCTCGTCCAGAATCAGGACCCGCGGATCCGACGCCAGCGCACGCGCGAACGACAAGAGCTGCTTCTGTCCGACTGAAAGCGTCGCGCCGCGCTCGGCCACCGGGCTCTCGTACCCGCCGGGCAGCCGCTCGATGAACCGATCGGCGTGCACGGCCCGGGCCGCGCGGCGCACCCGCTCCTCGTCGAGCGGCTCTCCGAGGCGGATGTTGTCGCCGATCGTGCCGGAGAAGAGGTGCACGTCCTGCAGCACCAGTCCGAACAGCCCGCGCAAATCATCCAGCGCGAGCTCCCGGATGTCCACGCCGTCGACGGTGATGCGTCCGCGCTTGACGTCGTAGAACCTCAGCAGCAGATTGATGAGAGTCGTCTTCCCCGATCCGGTCGCGCCGACGACGCCCACGCGCTGGCCGGGCCGGACCTCGAAGGTGACGTCCTCGAGCACCCAGTCGTCGTTGTACCCGAACCAGACGTGGTCGAAGCGGATGTGGCCCGGGCCGGGCTGCGGCCGTGCGACGGGGTGCGGCGGCGACTCGATCGCCACGGGCTCGTCGAGGAGACCGAAAATGCGCTCGGACGCGGCCATCGCCGACTGCAGGATGTTGAATTTCTCCGACATGTCGCTGATGGGCCGGAAGAATCGCTGCGAGTACCTGCAGAAAGGCCGCGAGCGCGCCGAGCGACAGGGCGCCGTTCAGCACGCGGCCGCCGCCGTACCAGATGATCAGGGCCGCGGCAAATGCCGCCACCGCCTCGACCGCCGGGTAGAAGACGGCGTAGTAGAAGATCGATTCGATGTTGGCGTCGCGGTGCCGCCGATCGATCTCGTCGAAGCGACCGAAGTCGAGCGCCTCGCGTCGGAAGAGCTGCACCGTCGACATGCCGGTGATGTGCTCCTGCAGGAAGGCGTTGATTCGCGCGATCCACCCGCGCACGACCCGGTAGGAGTCGCGCACGTGCCGGCGGAACCACTGGGTGATCAGGACGAGCACCGGCAGGACGACGAACGACGCGAGCGCCAGCCGCCAGTTCATCTCGAGCATGATCACCATGATCCCGACGAGCGTGAAGACGTCTTCGAAGACGGTGACCACGCCCGAGGTGAACAGGTCGTTGATGACGTCGACGTCGGTGGTCACGCGCGTCATCAGCCGTCCCACGGGGTTCCGATCGTAGTAGCGCACGTCGAGCCGCTGGAGGTGCTCGTACAGCGCCATGCGCAGATCGAACATGATCTGCTGCCCGGTCAGCTGCATGATCCAGGTCTGGACGTACTCGGCGCCGAAGGCGCCGACGAGAATCACGGCGTACGCGAGCGCCAGCCCGCCGAGCCCGTCGAGCTGCCCGGTCACCACGTGATTGTCGATGGCGAGCTTGACCAGGTAGGGCTGCGCGAGCGACGCGCCCGACGACACCAGGATCGCCGCGAAGGCGACGGCCACCTGCGGACGGTACGGCGCCAGGTAGCCCAGCAGCCGCCGCATGAGGCGGGCGTCGTACGCCTTGCCCAATACGTCGTCGTCGTGGCTCATGACGCGGCCAGCTCCTCTTCGAGCAGCTGCTTGCGGTAGAGATCGGCGTACAGGCCGTGGCCGGCCACGAGCGCCTCGTGCGTGCCGTGCTCGGCGATGCGGCCGGCGTCGAGCACGAAGATCTCGTCGGCTCCGCGGACCGTGGAGATGCGGTGCGACACGATGATCGACGTCCGCTCGCGCATCACGCCGCGCAGCCGCGAGAGGATCTCTTCCTCCGTATAGGTGTCGACGGCCGAGAGCGCGTCGTCCAGGATCAGGATGCGGGGATCGATCGCCACCGCGCGGGCGATCGCCGTGCGCTGCTTCTGCCCGCCGGACAAGGTGATGCCGCGTTCGCCCACACGCGTCTCGTAGCCGTCGGGAAAATCGGCGAGGTCCTTGTCGAGCCGCGCGATTCCGGCCGCATGGACGATGCGCGACATCCGATCGGCCGCATCCCTCACGCCCTCGCGTGCGTCGAGCCCGAAGGCCACGTTGTTGGCGAGCGTATCCGAGAAGAGAAACGGCTCCTGCGGAACAAAACCGATCGCGCCGCGCAGCAGGGCGAGCGGCAGACGGCGCACGTCCACGCCGTCCACCAGGACCGTCCCCGGGGGCGGCTCGTGCAGCCGGGCAATCAGATGCACGAGGGTCGATTTTCCCGCGCCGGTGAGCCCCACGAACGCGGCCGTCTTCCCCGCCGGAATCCGCAGGGACACGTGCTCGACGACGGGCGCGCCGCCATAGGTGAACGTGAGGTCGCGGAACTCGACCTCGCCGCGAATCGCCGCCGGGCGGCGCATCGCCCCGGCCGGCAGGTCCGTGATCGCCGGCGGCGCGTCGAGCACCTCGAGCATCCGCTGCCACGAGGCCAGCCCGCGCTGCAGCATGTTGGTGACCCACCCGAAGGCGATCATCGGCCAGCTGAGCATCGTCAGATACGCGTTGAACGCCACGAACTCGCCGACGGTGATCCGGCCCCGAATCACTTCCTGGCTGCCCAGCCAGAGCACGAGCAGCGCGCCCAGACCGAGGAAGAAGGACATGCTGGGGAAGAAGAAGCCCTGCAGCGCAATCAACCCTTTCGTCCGGCTCAAGTACTCGACGTTCGACCGGCGGAACCGCGCCGTTTCCGCCGCCTCCTGCCGGTAGGCCCGCACCACCCGGACGCCGGCGAGCGCCTCCTGCGTGACGGCGCTCACGTCCGAGAGCTGGGCCTGAATGGCCTCGAAGCGGCGATGGATGGCGCTGCCGAAGTACTTGACGGAGAGCGAGACGAAGGGCAGCGGGATGAGCGACCAGAGCGCCAGCCGCGCGTCGATCGACACCATCATCGTCAGGGCAATCACGAACCCGAGGAGCGTGTTGGCCGAGTACATCACGGCCGGGCCGACCATCATGCGCACCGCGTTCAGGTCGTTCGTGGCCCGCGACATGAGGTCCCCGGTGCGGTGCGCCTGAAAGTACCCGAGGGGCATCGTCTGCAGGTGGGCGAAGAAGTCGTTCCGGATGTCGTACTCGATGTGCCGCGAGGCGCCGATGAGAATGCGCCGCATCAGGAAGCGGAAGACGCCCGCGACCAGGCCGATCGCGACGAGCAGTCCGCCGTAGGCGAGCAGCTTGCCGCGCGTGACCCCGAGCGTCAGGTCGTCGATCGCCGCACGGAGCACGAGCGGGGACGCCTGGGTGATGCCGGTCGTGACTACGACCGAAAAGAGACCGAGGAGGAAGTGCCGCCGGTAGCGGGCCATGTACCCCACGAGCCGACGAAGAGGGGACATCTGGCGAGTATACCGTGGCAACCGTGGGCCGCCCGATGCGTGCGGGAGCCTGTACGGAACAGCTCTTCTATGCTATCGTTACGTCCAGCCTTCCCAGCGGGCCCTCGTTCACATTCGGAGCCGGCACCTATGTACGCCATGAGACGTCCCGCTATCGTCATGTACGCCGTGATGGCCGTCGCCCTCTCGCTTGCCGCGCCCGGGCGCGCCGACGCGCAGTTTCAGCCGAGGCCGCTCGGCAACCCGGCGACCGGCGAGAGCTACCACATCGAAGGCTTCGCCGGGTTCTGGTTTCCCAGCGCCGACATCACCATCTCGAGCGAATCGCTCGGCATCGTCGGCAGCGTGATCGACCTCAAGAAGGATCTCGGGCTGATCGACGCGCGATTCTCCGATCTCCGTCTGGTTCTGCGGCCCGCGCCGAAGCACAAGTTCCGGTTCGAGCGCGTGCCGGTCACCTACGAGCAGTCGGCCACGGTCACGCGCGACATCGTCTTCAATGGTCAGCGATACCGGCTCGGCATCCCGGTCGACTCGACGCTCGAGTGGCGCACGTACCAGTTCGGCTACGAATACGATTTCATCCGCCGGGATCGGGGCTTCGGCGGCTTCATCGTCGCCGCGAAGCTCACCGACGCGAAGGCGACGCTGGCGAACGAATTCGTCACCGAGTTCGCCCATGCGGAAGCGCCGATTCCCGTCGTCGGCGGCATCGCGCGCGTCTATCCCGTGCCGAACGTCGGCCTCACCTTCGAGATGACGGGATTCAGGCTGCCCGAGAGCATCAGCGAGAACCACAAGGCGCACTACCTCGACTACGACCTGAACGGGATCGTCAACTTCAACGAGTACGTCGGCGCCCAGCTGGGCTACCGATCGCTCGACCTGGGATACGTGGCCGACCTCGATACCGGCACGATGAAGCTCAAGGGGCTGTATTTCGGGATCGTCGCGAGGTATTAGAGGATCTGCGAACCCGAGGAGCTGCGCGCACTCAGTGGACGCGCGCGGAGGCCGGCACGATGAGCGCGGCCAGGCGCCTGTCGGCTTCCATCAGCGTCTCGTCCCGCTTGCAGAAGCAGAACCGCACTTTCTGGCGCCCCTTCGCGGGATCCTTGTAGAAGCTGCTGCCCGGCACCGCCGCCACGCCCACGTCCTTCACCAGATAGCGCGCGAACGCGACGTCGCTCTCGAAGCCGAACGCGCTGATGTCGGTCATCACGTAGTACGCGCCCGCGGGGTTGAAGCACCGGAAGTGATGGCGTTCGAGGATGCCGACCAGCAGGTCGCGGCGCCGCTGGTACTCGGCGGCCATGCGGGCGTAGTAGTGATCGGGCAGCCCCAGGGCGACCGCCCCCGCGGCCTGGAGGGGGGCCGCGGCGCCCACCGTCAGAAAATCGTGCACCTTGCGGATCGCGCCCGTCAGTGATGCCGGCGCGATCGTCCAGCCGACGCGCCATCCCGTCACGCTGTACGTCTTCGACAGCCCGTTGATCGTCACGGTCCGATCGGCCATCCCCTCGAGCGTGGCAATCGGCACGTGGCGGTGCTGGTCGTAGATGATGTGTTCGTAGATCTCGTCGGAGATCGCGATCGCGTCCCACTTGCGGCAGAGCGCCGCAATGGCTTCGAGCTCGGCGCGCGTGAAGACCTTGCCGGTCGGGTTGTTCGGCGTGTTCAGGATGATCGCCTTCGTCCGCTCGTTGAAGGCGGCGGCGAGCTCGTCGGGATCGAACGTCCAGCCGTCGGCCGACCCCGCCGCCGGTTCGTGAAGAGTCACGTAGCGCGGGGTCGCTCCCGAGAGAATGGCGTCGGGGCCGTAGTTCTCGTAGAACGGCTCGAAGACGATCACTTCGTCGCCCGGATCCACGATCGCCATCATCGTGGCAATCATCGCCTCGGTGGCGCCGCAGCACACCGTGACCTGCTCGTCGGGGATCACCGGCACGCCGAAGCGGCGTGTGAACTCGCGAGCCACCGCCTCCCGCAGCGGCCGGGCGCCCCACGTGACGGCGTACTGGTTCACGTCGGCCTTGATGGCCGCGCACGCGGCGTCCTTGACCTCGTCGGGCGCGGGGAAGTCGGGGAACCCCTGCGAAAGGTTCACGCCGCCGTAGAGCTGATTGAGGCGCGTCATCTCGCGAATGACCGACTCGGTGAATTCGTTGGCTTTCCGCGATCCGGTGAGCTTCGACATGGGTGGAGGCGATCGGGGTCAGTGCTGTTCGACCTGGCTCGATGCCGGGCCGTACAGCCGCCGGTAGTCGTCGGCCGTGCCGAGAATCCGACGGACGTAGTTCTGCGTTTCCGGAAACGGCATATCGTCGATGAATGCATCGCGATCGAGCGCCGGCCGTTCGGCCTTCCACTGCTCGACGCGCTGCTCTCCGGCATTGTACCCGGCGAGCGCGAGATGCAGATCGCCGAACTCGCGCAGCAGGTCGGCGAAGTACGCCGTGCCGATCCGGAGATTGGCGTCCGGGCTCGTCAGCAGGCCCTTTGAATAGCGCAGCCCGACGCGTGGCGCATAGCGTCGCGCGGTCGCCGGCAGCAGCTGCATGAGCCCGTACGCATTCGCGGAAGACCGGACGTCGGCCTCGAACGTCGACTCCTGCGCCACGAGCGCCGCCACGAGGTACGGATCGAGGTGCCGCTCGGCGGAGTAGCGCTGGATGAGAGGCCAGTAATCCAACGGGAACAGGACCTTGAGCACGTCGGTCGGGAGATCTTCCCCGCCGGCGGCCATGTACTGAGGATACGCCCGCTTCATCGCGTTGATCCCGGCCCGCAGGTCGCCGCGCGCGCCGAGCGCCCAGCCGAGCGTCGCCTGCAGGGCCGCCGAATCCCCCCACGCCGCCTGGGCATAGCGCAGTTCGTCGATCGCCTGGCTGAACAATCCCGCGCCGAGCAACTCGCGGATCACGTCGACGTTCGGCGGCGGCGCGACCGGCGCGGGCGCAGCCTCGGCAACGCGCCGGCGCTCGGCCGGCCGCGCGACGAGATGGGTATCGGCGAGCCGCCCGTAGTAGATATTGCCGTAGTCGGTGACGGCCAGCGCGTACCGCGCCTGCGCGCGGGCGGTGTCGCCGAGCGCGTCGTACGCGCGGCCGAGCCAGTAGAGCCAGGCGGGCCGGTTGTCCGATCGCGGGAAGTCCATGGCCGCCCGCTCGAAGATCCGCGTCGTGTCGGCATAGCGCCCGTGCGTGTACGCCCACCACCCCGTCTTCCACGCGGCGCGCTCGCCGAAGCGCCCCGTTGGGAACTTCTCGTACAGCTCCCGGAACACCGCGTCGGCCTGCTCGTCCTCGTCGTCCAGGATGAAGTGCGTGCCGAGCTGGTTCAGGGCATCCTCGGCCCAGGACGAGGTCGGTGCGTCGGCCACGATCCGGCGCAAGGTGCGCTCGCAGGCGTCGGCGGCGCCGAGCGCGCGAACGGCGAGCGCCCAGTAGAACATGGCCTCGCTCTGGTACGTGCCGGCGTCCAGGTACGGCTTGGTCAGATCACGCGCATTGCGGTAGCGGCGGGTGAAGTAGTCGGTCTCGGCGACGCGCAGATCGACGCGTGCGCGGTCGGCGCCGCGCGCGACTTTCGCCAGCTTCTCAAAGGCGGTTCGAGCCAGCGGATAGCGGCGCGCGGCGAACAGCTGCTCGCCCCGCGCGAGCTCGCGCGCGTACCGTTCGCTGCCGGAGGCGAGCGGCGGATCCTCGGGCACCTCGTCGAGCGCCGCCGCCGCTGCCGCGCCGGCATCGGTCAGCGGATAGTCGAAGTAGAGCCGGGTGTAGAGGCGGTTGGCCGCGGCCCGGTCGCCGGCTTCGACCGCGGCGTTCGCCATGCGCAGCAGGATCGCGTCCAGGTGGAACGAGGTCTTCGCGGCGACGCGGTCGTAGATCTCGAGGGCCGCCTGCGGATCGCCCAGCGCCTCCTCGGCCTCGGCCTCGCCGAGCGAGGCCGCCTGCCAGAGGGCGGGCGACGGACTCGCGGCAAGGGCCGCGCGAAAGGCGTCGCGGGCGGTCTCGGGATGCTCGAGGCCCATCCGGGCCAGGCCGGTGAGCTGCGCGGCGTATCCGACGAGCGATCCTCGAAGCGCCCCGGGATCCTCGAGAATGTTGAGCGCCTTGGCAAACTGCCGCGCGTCGACCAGTTTGGCGGCGTCGGCCAGCGGGCCGGAGGCCGTCGTGCGCGGCACGAACCAGATCTGGTCGAGCGTCGCGGGCGCGGGCGGGTGGCTGGTTGGAACCAGCTGATCGGCCGCGCCGTGAACCGGGCCCGCGCACAGGATCGCGGCGAGCACCGCGCCGAGGCGCGGACCGATCATGGACGAGCGGCCTCGAGCAGGCGCGCGTCGCCGTCGGCGAGCGTCCGCACGAGCTCGGCGTGGAAGTAGTCGTTGCGGCGGCGGACGTCGGGAGACACGCGCTGTTCGTACAGCACGCGCGCACGGGCAATCTCCGAGGCGAGCCGTGTGCCCAGGTCGCGCCGTTCCCGGCCCTCGGCGACGTCGGCTTCGTGGTACAGGCGGATCTCGGAGACGAGCAGGCGCGCGTATCGCCGCGCGCTCTCCTCCTCGTCGTCGGCGCGCCGGCCGGCGCCCGCCGCTGACGGGCCGACGGGTGCGCCGGGGGCGAAGAGCCGCGCGGCCTTGAACGCGGTGAGCACCGCGAGCCGCTGAGCCGCGTGGCGCGCGAGCACTTCGATGGTGGACCGGCTCAACTCGCCGGGAGCGGCCGAATCTTCGACGCCGGCATCGGCGTAGAGAACGGCGACGGTCTGTCCGCTGAGAGCCATCGGCACGGCCAGGCACGCCCGGCCGGCTGGAAGACCGGCAAAATCCGGCGCCCCCGGCTCGCCGTCGGGCCCGGGCTCGGCTGCGGCCGACCGCTGAACCGCCTCGGCGAGCACCCCGCCCTCGTGAAGCGGCACGCTGACGGCGTCTGGCCGGTCGAGCTCCGATCCAAACCCGGCGAAGCGCCAACCGTGGAATCGCCCCCCGCGAACGAGCAGCACCGCCGCGCGTGCGGCGTCGCGCCGCGCCGACTCGAGCAGCACGTCGAGCACTTCGCCGAGCGACCGCGCCGCGTCGAAGGAACGGACGGCTTCCGCCAGGTTGCGCGCCTGCGACTCGGCGGTCGCGGCGCGCACGGCCGCCGCGTCGGCGTCGCCTCGCGCCCGCCCAATCTCCTCGGCCAGGCCCCGCGCCTCGTCGAGCTGCGCACGAAGGTCTTCGACGTCGACGCGGGCGTCGTCCCTCTCGGCGCGGGCCTCGTCGACGCGGGCCCGGATCTCCTCGATCTCGGCGCGGGCTTCCTCGGCTCGACCGCGCTCGGCTTCGATCTGCACACGCCCTTCCTGCACTTGCGCCCGGGCGTCTTCGAGGCGGCTCTCGGTGTCGTCGAGCTGGACGCGCGTCTCCTCCGCCTGCGCGCGCGCCGCCAGCAGCGCCTCGCGCGCCTCGTCCAGCGCGGCCCGCGCGCTCTCGAGCTCGGCGCGGGTCCCGACGTGCTGCGAATGGGCATCGTCAGCCCGGGCCTGCGCCTGGTCGGCCCTGGCCCGGGATTCTTCGAGCCGGGCATGCGCGTCGGCGAGCTGCGCCTGGCTTCCGGCGAGCTGGGCCTGGCTGTCGGCGAGCTGCGTCTGGCCGTCGGCGACTTTCCGGCGCTCGTCCTCGATCTGCGTCTGTCGTTCGGCCACCGCCACGCGCAGGTTTTCGAGCTGCGCGTGGGCGTCGGCTGCCTTCGCCCGCGCGTCTTCGAGCTGGGCGCGCGCATCGGCCGCTTTGGCGCGGGCGTCTTCGAGCTGGGCGAGCGCCGCGGCGACCTGCGTGCGGGCCTGCTCGCCGATCTGCGACCGGACGTCCTGAATGCGCGACTGCAGTTCATCGGCGGCGCGTTGTCGCTCCTGTTCGAGCTGGGCGCGCGCCTCGCTCCGGAGCTCGTCTTCGCGCCGGCGCGCGTCTTCCGCCTGGCGCCGGCTCTCGCTTTCGAACTGCGACCGGAGCTCGTCGGCGCGTGTGCGAAGTTCCGACGTCAGCTGATCGCGCAGACGAGCGCTCAGGGCGTCGAGTGCCTCTTGCAGATGTTCGTCGAAGGTCATGACGCCTATGCGCCCAGAAGGACGCGGAAACCGCCGGGATCTGCTGGGATGTCGCGATTATGCGGGGCGACGTTCCGGCAAGTCAAGTCGCTTCGATCGAACTATTCCTTTAGATGGAATGAGTTGACGGCAGCCCCGGGGCGCCCGTACAATTCAGGGCGTGCGAGTCCGCACATCGGTTCGAGCGACGGTCGCGCTCGTTGGGGGCGACACGGCTTCGACGGGGGTAAGGACTCGCGGGATGCATGCCGAGCCCCATCGACTCGTAAATCCGATGGAACACACAGTAACTGCGAACACGCAGCTGCCGCTCGCTGCTTAACTAACCCTTAAGTCAGCGACGTCCACCTCGTCCCTGCCTGCGGGGTGGGACTGGATGTCATAAAAGCAGGCTGGCCGCCACGGGCTGTTCCGACGCGTGGCGGCGAGATGTTTCGGGGCTAGCGGTCATCGCTTTCCGTCGCTCTTCGACGATGATCGCGAACCTTCAAGAGCGGCTACGCATGTAGACGCCCGCGATGGCGTGCCTTCGGACGCGGGTTCGACTCCCGCCGCCTCCACCATCAATTTCACCAATAAAAATGGGCATGAATCAGTGATCGCAAGATCACTGTACCGTATTTTGTACCTGAGGGCTATACTTGGCCCCGTGCTGACGCTTTATCGGCGGCACCAGACGCCCTGCCCTCACACCGCACGCCGCTTCCGCAAGTGCAAGTGTCCGATCTGGGTCCAGGGATCGCTGCAGGGCGAGTACGTGCGCCAGAGCCTCGACCTGCGCTCCTGGGAGGCCGCGTCTGACCTGGTCCGTGGCTGGGAGGCGTCCGGGCAGATCGGCGTCGTCAAGCCCGAAGTGCCAACCGTCAAGGAAGCCGTCGCCAAGTTCCTCGACGATCTTGGGCACGGCCAGCAGCGCTCAAAAGCAACGCTTGCCAAGCACAAGATTCTTCTTGAGAAGCGCCTGCTGCCTTGGTGCGAGAACGAGGGCTATCGTCTGCTCAAGCAGCTGGACGTCACGACCCTTCGTGAATTCCGTTCGAGCTGGCCTGACTCGCCCGTCACCGCACAAAAGAACCTTGAACGGCTGCGTTCGTTCTTCTGGTTCTGCCACAGCGCCGGCTGGGTGCCGAAGAATCCCGCCAAGGCCATCAAGCCGCCGAAGGCCGGCAAGCCGTCGGAGCGGGTCAAGGTGTTCACCGACGAGCAAATCAAGAAGATCCTGAAAGCGTGCGACAAGTACCCGGAGCGCAACTCGTTCGGGCACGACAACCCCGAGCGCGTCCGCGCGTTCGTCCTGGTGCTGCGCTATTCCGGCTTGCGAATTGGCGATTGCGTCAGCTTGCGCAAGGAGCATCTCGACGGAGATCGGCTGTTCTTGCGAACACAGAAGACCGGCGAGTCCGTCTACCTCCCCCTACCAGACGTCGCAGTGGAGGCGCTCACGCAGATCAAGAATGGCAGCGAGTATTTCTTCTGGACCGGAAAGGGACTGCGCAAGTCCGCGGTAGCCGACTGGCAGCGCTCACTGCGGCGGGTCTTCGACGAAGCCAAGGTGATGGGGAACGCGCACATGTTCCGGCACACCTTCGCGACCGACCTGCTCACGAAGGGCGTGCCGATCGAGGACGTCGCCATCCTGCTCGGCCATGCGACGCCTGTGATCACCGCCAAGTACTACGCGCATTTCGTAAAGGCGCGGCGGGAGAGGCTCGAGGAGCGGGTCAGGGAGCTGTGGACGTAAGGGCCCCACACGGACACCAAACGCTCAACAAGCGAAACGTCGCCCGATCTCGGACGCGTGTCTGCCGTTGTTAGCTGGTAGTCTGGTACGGTGGCGCTTCTTCCCTCGCCACCACCGTGTCGTACAGCCCGTAATGCGTCAGGCCAGGGTGGCTGTCTATGCCGGTGTAGCGAAGCGACGCGTCTTCGTACCGCCGGAACGCGAAGACGGCTTGGTTCATTTGCTCCGTGTTGAACACCTTGAGTCGCACGAGCAGGTGGAAGTCCTTCACCGTCAGGCCGGTGACGGCCAAAAACAAATCCGGCTCCAGCTTGGTGATCACGTCCTGCAGCGTGTTCTCGCGGAAGTCAGTCAGGTACATGAACGCCGGTATGCGCGTTGCGAACTTGATCAGCTTCTCCTGCACGAGCTTGCGCTTGGACTTGTACTCTTTCTCCTCTTCGGTGAGTTGCTTCTTCTGTTTGTCGGTCAGCTCCTTGTCCTTGGCCTTGTTCTTGAGGTCCTTGATCTTCTCGCTCTTGTTGATGATGGTTTCGATGATGTTGTCGCCGAGCGAGCGCCAACCCTCGATGCGCTCCACGGCGGCCATCGCCTCGGGGTTGTCCAGAATACGGCGCAGAGTGTCGTTATCCACGTTCACGAGTAACGCACTCTCCCACTTGCGGGCCAGCAACGTGGCTGAGGTGCCCGCCATCGCGATGTCGAGAATGCCGCCCGCATCGATCTGCGTCATGTTGGCGCCGTCGTAAGCAAGCACTGGCAGGAACGACACCAGGTCCTTGACGGCATTCTCCGGGTTCGGCTCGTTGGGTGAGAGGCCAATGCCGTACTCGGAGAGTTGCCGCAGCGCGCGCGTGGGCGCGAAGTCGAACACAAAGCAGACCGGCTTGAGGATCTCCTCCTCGTTCGGGTTGTCGCCATTGGGGTTCTTGATGGACCACGGCGACTGCACGCGGAACGCAGCCTGAAAGTAGGTCTCCGGCGACTTGAGATTGCGGAGCATCAAGATCGATGACCACTGAGGCACCGTGACGCCAGTGGTCAGCTTGCCGCATGAAAGCGTGATTGTCTTGGTCTCGAATCCGCTCCCGATGGCCCTGCGGACAGGCGGCAAAGCATCCAGGCCGATGCCTGCCGAAGCACCAGCGGAGACGATGACCTTGTAGTCATGCCAGAAGGTGTTGTGCTTTTCTGCAAGCAGCTTTGCCATCGCGTGGCAACCTCCCCGTGGTCGGCGACGCGTTGCTTGGATTTGACGTAGTTCATGGGCCGATCCACTTCGGGCGATGCATCCTCGTGGTCACTGCGGGCTAACGCTGATTAGCCCGATGGATCCGATTGGCAAGTAGGACCGCAGCCGAGGGCACCTGTCCCGCCCTCGCCAGCCCAGCCAAATCGACGGCGACCATTGTTCGCGCGTGAGCTCGAGCCGGTCAAGCTCGGTCTCTCGACGCAGTTGCCGGAACGAATTGCAGTCGGAATCGGCAAGTCGCTCCAGCGTGCCAGTCCGGAATGTTCAGACTAGCCCGAGGATGACGATTCGTGGACCACGCCTTGACTTGTCGATATTGCCCGACGCTGACTTGTTGTAGGACGAACTCGCGTCCATCTGACAGCACATCTCCCTGGTTCGACTGGGGTCAGATCTGACCCTCGAGGGTCAGGTCCAAAAGGTCAGATCTGACCCTCTCACGTGCCCATCCACGCGAATTCCCTCGGAAAACCTCATCACGTGCTCTGTCACGCATCTTGCCGTCCAGCCACCGGCATGCCCGCGGCCAATCCGTCTCTGGAGCGCCACTTCTCCGTCGACGAACTGGCCGGGCTCTGGAACATGAGCACCGATTTCATCCGGCGCCTCTTCCTGCACGAGCCGGGCGTCGTCGTCTTCTATCACCACCGTCCGGGCCGGCGCGTCTATCGCACGCTGCGCATCCCGGCATCGGTCGCCCTGCGCGTGCATCAGCGCATGCAGAAACCGTAGGAGTAGAAGTTCGATGCTTCGCATCGGGTGCCCTTTGGACACGTCACCCCGTTCCGGGTTCTGCGGGGTGACCGATGCGCCTCGCGGCGAACTCCTGATGGTGTCGCCGTTTAGCATCCGATGCTCTTTCGGCCGCTTGTCGTCGCAAGCCGCGGTCTCTCCGGAGCAACCTGTCGTAAACATCGCAATTTCCGATCAGCACTGACATGTTGACGATTTCCAAGCCATTGAGCGCGGCGCAGGCTCGCAGCTACCACGCTGAAGAATTCAGCAACGCCCGCATCAATTATTATGCTCGTGACAGCGCCATCCGAGGCGCCTGGCACGGCCAGCTGGCAGCCCACTGGGGACTGGCCGGCGACGTCGATGAAGAGAGCTTTCATCGCCTCGCCGAGGGTCAAGATCCTCGGACAGGCGAGGCACTTGTCCGCCATCAGACCTCGACGCGCTACACCAACGCGGCGGGGCAGACCATCACGACGATGGGGCATCGGGCGGGGTGGGATGCGACGTTCTCGGCGCCGAAGAGCGTGTCGCTGACGGCCCTGGTCGGCGGGGATGAACGCGTGCGCGAGGCGCACCAAGCCGCGGTCGCCGCCGCTCTCCGCGAGCTGGAGCCCTACGTCCAGGCGCGTCTGGGCGGCAGTCTAACCCCTGAATCGACCGGCAACTGGGTGGCCGCCACCTTCGAGCACGACAGCGCCAGACCGGTCAACGGCTATGCCGCGCCGCAACTCCACACCCACGTCGTCATCTTCAACCTGACGAAGACAGAGGGCGGCGACATCCGTCCGCTGCAGCCCCGCGAGCTGTACCGCTCGCAGCAGTTCGCGACGGCCGTGTATCGATCTGAGTTGGCTGAACGCCTCCAGGGACTCGGCTACGAGATCGAACGAGGGGCCAGTGGACAACCCGAGATTCGTGGGTACAGCCAGGTGTACCTGGAAGCGTCCAGCCCCAGACGGCAGCAGATCGAGGCCCATCTCGAAGTCCATGGACAGCGCGGGGCGGCCGGTGCCCAAATCGCCGCGCACCATACCCGCGAACCCAAGATCGAGCGCTCGCATGCGGAGATGCAGCGCCAGCACCTCGAGCTCGCGGAAGCGTTCGGCGACCAACCCGCCCACGTCATCCAGGCCGCTCGAACGCGGGCGGCCAATCTCGAGCCTCGCCTCCCGCGCGTGTCCGCACGCATGGCCGTCGCCTATGCGGAGAGTCGAAACTTCGAGCGCGAGGCCGTCGTCGAGGAACGCCATCTGCTGCGCGACGCGCTCAAATTGGCGATGGGCGAAGTGCCGCTGGCGGACCTGCGCGGTGAGATGGACCGCCGTCTGGACGGGGGTGAGTTCCTCGCATCCCAGACCTCACCCGGCGTCCCGGGCCGAGCCTTCACGACGCGGGAGATGCTCACCTTGGAGCAGGAGACGATTGCCGTCATGCGCGCCGGCCTGCACACAGGAGATCCTGTCAGCGCCGTCGCGGCGGGGGAAGTCCAGCGCCAGTATGCACACCTAAATGAGGATCAACGTGCGGCTGTCCTCCAGATCCTTAGCAGTCACGACCGCTTTGTCGCGCTCGAGGGCGTCGCCGGCTCCGGCAAGACAACCGCACTCACCGCCATTCGCACCGAGGCCGAACGGGGCGGCTACCGCGTCGAAGGGCTTGCGCCGACGTCGAGAGCCGCGCAGCTCCTGGCAGAATCCGGCATGCCGTCGAACACGTTGCAACGACATCTGGCAACGCCGGAGGCCGCGCGATCTAAGGGCAAATACTTATACGTGCTCGATGAATCGAGCCTGGCGAGCACGCGCCAAATGCACGCGTTCCTGACGACGCTGCGCCAGGATGATCGGGTGCTACTGGTAGGCGACGTCCGTCAGCACCAGGGCGTCGAGGCTGGTCGGCCCTATCAACAATTACAGGAGGCCGGCCTGCAGACCGCCCGCCTCGACACCATCGTCCGCCAGCGAGATCCGGGTCTCAAGGCGGTTGTGGAAATGCTCGCGCGCGGTGAGATAGGGCCAGCAATCCGCCAGCTTGACCTCGACCGCCGCATCAACGAAGTCGCCGGACGCCACAACCGGCTGCAGGCGGTCGCCCGGGAGTACACCCGTTCTGCAACACGCACGCTGGTTATTGCGCCCGACAACGAGAGCCGGATCGACCTCAACGCGGCGATTCACCGCGCACGGCAAGATGGTCGCCAAGTGGACCGGACCGAGCACCGCCTGACGGTGTTGATCGCCCGTCAGGATGTTGCGGGCACCGACCGCTTCTGGGCTCGCCATTATCAGATCGGCGACGTGATCCGGTACACGCGAGGCAGTCGAGCGCTTGGAGCCCCGGCGGGCACCTACGCTCGCGTGGCTCAGGTTCATGCGGATCAAAATCAGTTGACCGTCCGCTTCAACGATGGCAAGAAGATCACCTACGACCCGCAGCGGCTGTCGGGCGTGACGCTCTACCGAGAGGCCGAACGCACGTTCTCAGTCGGGGATCGGATCCAATTCACGGCACCGAATCGGCCCCGGCATCTGGCCAATCGTGAACTCGGCACGATCGAGCGCATGGACGCGAGGGGGCACCTGCAGATCCGGTTGGACTCCGGGCGGACGACGCGATTCCGGATCGGCGAGCATCCGCACCTCGATTATGGGTACGCGGTGACGAGCTACAGCAGCCAAGGCCAGACCGCCGATCGCGTGCTGATCTACATCGACACGGCGCACGCCTCCGAGCAGTTGATCAATAGCCGTCTGGCCTACGTGGCCGTGTCGCGCGCCCGCCATGACGTGCAGATCTACACAAACGACAAGACGCAATTGACGGCACATCTGCAGCGGGAGGTTTCGCACCGTTCGGCGATCGGCGCCACCCAGGAGCAATCACAGCGCCAGCATTCGATCGGGCTGGGACGCTGACGACATCGCCTGTCGAGCGGCGGCGATTCAGCCTAATCCTGCCCTCGCCGGCGTCAAGACCTCGCTGCGCTCGGCCCTCCGGGCGCGTCTTGACCCCGGCTCCGCGCAGGCTTCTTTGGCATTTGCCGCCGCCCACCGGGCCCTCAGTCGACCCTCTTGCTGTGTATTACATGATGATGTAATATTCTGGAAACGAAATGATGACCAGCTCCTGGCTACGCGAAGGACGGCAAGAGAAGGGATGGACTCAGGCTCAGGCAGCCAAGCGCCTCGGGGTGTCTCAGACGTACCTTTCCCTGCTCGAGAGCGGACGCCGCCCCCTGTCGCGCCCGCTTGCACGCAAGGCTCAGCGGGAATTCGAGGTGCCGGCCACTGCCCTGCCGGTGGCGTCGCCGTCGTCAGTGAAGACGGCGTCCGCGGACGAGCTCGCCGGCGCATTGGCCGCGCTCGGCTACCCAGGGTTCACGCACGTGAAGCGGGGACGGCTCATGAACCCGGCCGAGCTTTTGTTCGCCGTGTTGAGTGCTTCGGATATGGAGCCACGCCTCGCCGAGGCGCTGCCCTGGGTCGTCTGGAAGCATGCTGACTTGAACTGGGATTGGCTGCTTGCTCAGGCGAGACTCCGCGACCTACAGAACCGGGTCGGCTTTGTGGTCGCACTCGCGAAGGCCGTCGCGGATCGCCACCACGACGTCGAGGCCTTCAAGACGTTGGATCGTGTGGAGGGCGCACTCGAGCCGTCGCGTCTGGCGCGCGAGGACACGCTCGCCCGCGAATCGATGACGCAGGCAGAACGTCGATGGCTGCGCACACATCGGCCGCCGTTGGCCGCGCACTGGAACTTGTTGACCGGACTAACAGCCGATCACCTTTCCTATGCTTCGTGAGCTTCAGGAACCCAGTTTGCCAATCGGTGGCCAGATCGGCGTGTATCGGGACCAATCTCGAGTTCGCTGGCTCCGGCCGTCCTCAACGAGGATTGTCAAGCGCGACCACCCACTATGCGGCAGCTCATGAATCTCTCGGCTGTGGCTACGGCGTCGTGGCAGACTGCCCACCGAGAAGCTTTTCCAGCAGGCCAAGTTCCTCGCGGAACAGTGAATCGTCGGCGTGTCGGCACCGGCGCGCAGCTTCCGTCAACTGCCCACTCTCGTGCGATGTGGTGACGAGAGCGAGCGCGTACCGAGCCACGGTGGTATCTTCTCCCACGAGCAACTGTTGAATGATATGCGCGGAGAGGCTCACGCCGCGTCGATCGAGAGCTTCAATCGCCTCGCAGCGTCGGATCGTGCTCTGGTGGTCATCGAGCGCAATCTGCAGGGGCTCAAAAATGCCAGTGGAGCTTCGGTCCGTGTCGTTTGGGGTGTTCTTCAGGACTAGTGCCGGTTCGGCTGCGGTCAGGGCGGCTGGCAGCGTTGAAATAAGAAACTCGCTTGCTGGCTGGGCGATACCTACGGCACTCTCAATGTCAAACGTTCTGCCTTGACGATTCGCCATGAATACAGGGCGGTCGCGTGAGATAGTCAGCGCTGCATCGCGAACGTGGAAATCTCGTAGTGACGCACCAACAAAGACGGCCATCTCGCATCGATCGCATGCGTTGAGGAAAGCCTGCGTCAGTCTTGGATACGGTGGGCGGGTTAGCAGCTTTTCGCGGGAGGGAAGCACTAGCGCGGACCCAAGCTCGTCTCCTTGCGGAAGTCTCAGCGTGCCACGGCCGAACAGCGGCATCGGATGCCGCAACTTGGAAGGCTGGCCAGACGTCCGGTCTGCAAACCAATCGGTGGACCCGTGTAGCTTAATTAGGCTGTCCACTCCGTCAGCATTGAATCCGTTCCACGAGGCGCGTTCGCTGACGTGAAACGGGCCAAATCCGTCATCGAGCGACAGGCCCTCTGCGTTCGCAGCCAGTTCAATCGCTCGATCGTAGTTCGTAGTCACCAGAGCGATCTCGTGAACGCCTGCGCACTTCAGAAGTGAGCCCCACATGAGATGTGCATCGCGAGGCACGATCCTTTCGCACACGTGCTGAACGAACCATTCCACCTCTGCACGGATTACGTCGACACGCGCGATCTCGGCACCGATGTCGACGACTGCTTTTAGAGGTTCAGTCGCCGAGCACACCTTGTCAAGACGCTCGATCAAAACCTCGACGTCAAGCTCGTTGCCCATCACGCGAGCTACCAGCTCAGGTTCGACGTCCCACTGACGGGCATGCTGCAGAAACTCGGTCGCTAGGCCCGCCATCGCAGGAACGCCCAGTTCGACAGAAGTTCCGGCTCCGGCAAACACCAGCAACTTCACGACAACAGTCCCCTTATGAACCGGCGTTTGACGAGTCCTAACTCTTCTCGTTGTACGGGCGACTCTCGAAGGGCCGCGGCGACCTGTGAGAGGTGCTCGTGGGAACGGCGAGCAGTGATCTCAACTAGCGACCATCGACCTGAGTTCTGGGCCAACGTGTCTTCCACAATCGCCCGCCCGACTGAGTGTTCGATATTCACTATGAGCCGCGAACTGAGGCGGAGAACTGGGGGACTGTCGGAGCCGAGCCGGACAAGATCAACAGGCGTTGCGCCGCCGTAGAGGTTCGCAGCCGGCTGTACAGCGGCAATGATCTTTTCCGCCTCCGAAGCCAGCGGCACTAGCCTTGGCAGCTCGCTCGCAAACACTTGCGCAATCAGATCCGCGGTTGTGGAGAAATAGTTCGGAGCGTCCTTGAGCCACTGCCGATCTCGCTGGAGCCCTCGAATGACCGAGCGCTTCGTATGCCGAAGAAGCCTGAGTGCGCCTTTCACCAGATCATTGAGTTGGTCGTTTCGATGTGGTGCCACGTACACGTCTGAGCCAAGGGCGAGCAGTTGGTCCAAGGACAGGGGCCTCCAGTTGTCTCCGACGGCCAGCTCGAACGCCGGTATCGTTCGAAACACGCTGTCCCACGCGCTGGCGGCCACGGCGTACGCCTGGTCGCGCGGTATTGATAGCCAGAGCGTGGCCCATCGGTGCTCATCCCACTTGGCAAGCTGACCGGCGTCAACGGATCGCTTGAGGGAGTCCGCCATAGCGAGAAGAACTGCGGGATGGACCTGCCGCAAATGTGATTCGACTTCGGATCGGAATTCGTTTCCGACGAAGCCCTCTCGATTCAATCGGGGGCGGAAGTGCTTGGGGTCCACGTCGATGGAGCCTTCGATCCCCCAGAGTTTAGCGACCGAGAACTCCTGCACGAACACGCCACGGTAAAGAACTGATATCGTCGAACTGCCCGACATCGAGTTCCAGCTGCTCGGGCCCAACACGGGCGACAGATGAGCTCGTTCGACCCAGTCGGGCGCGGGTGCGTTAACGACGGACGATGGACGATACGCCTGACCCTGAGAGATTTGCCGATGGCCAGGCTCAGCGACGGCGGTGAGGCCTTCGATATCCCGGCACCAGTGCGGGAACTTCTCAACTAGTAGGTCGAAGGTGGGTTTGTCCCGCACGTCGATCGTTACAGTGGTTCCGCGCTCGCTCCGAGTGGGACCGAGAGTCGTTGCTGGCGATCCGGCAAGCATCGACTTTTCGAACCTCAGTCCCAAGGGTTCGCTTGCACCATCCCACGTCTGGAGAATGAACGAGTCGCCAGCCATGAAGTAGCTGATGACCCCAATGCCAAACTCTCCGACCGTTCCAGTTGAGCCTTGCAGGTTCGACGCAGATGCACCTACAGCGTGAATAGTTGGTTTACGGAACGCCGATCCATCCCGTCCCCGTTGTCCGCGATAGACATCGTCAAGACGGTGGCGTCGAACACGACTCGGATGTCCTGCGGCAGCTCAGGCTCGTTCCTCTTGCGGCGATAGACTGCGTCCAAGGCATTCAAGACGGCCTCTCTCAGCGCGGCGCTCGCGTTCGAGTAGAAGCGATCGCCCGTGAGGAGCTTGAGAATCCGCTCTTGATCAAGCGTGAACTGTGGCGGCCAAGAATCAGGTTCGACCGCTTCAATCGTCTCAGGTGTGTTCTCAGCGGACTGCATCATCTCCCTCGGTGGACAGCTCAAATCCCGCCATTAATCGACACTTCAAACCCCGCCATTTGTGGCGGCGACCGAGACCGTGGAGTTTTACTTCGCGGCTTCCTCCGGACGCAAGTCGGTGTGGACCTTGGTGCGCCAGCTCCGTGGGCCGCACTTGAGGACGTGGGCGTGATGTAAGAGCCGATCGAGCAGCGCGGTGACGGCCGCGGTGTCGCCGAGCAGTTTGCCCCAGTCATCGACGGGGCGGTTGGACGTCAAAAGCGTCGAGGCGCGCTCGTAGCGACGCATCACGATTTCCAGGAGGTCTTCGGCGGCGGTGTGTGGGAGCTTCCGCATTCCCAGGTCGTCGACGATCAGGAGCGGGACCGTCGCCAGATCGACGAAGTACGCCTTGCGGGTGCCGTCCAGCGTCGCGTCGGCGAGTTCCTCGAGGAGCGTGTGTGCTTCGCGATAGAGGACGCAATAGCCTTGCTGGATCACGGCGCGGCCGATGGCCTGCGCCAAGTGGCTTTTCCCCGTCCCTGGTGGCCCGAGAAACAGCGCGTCCTCGCGCTGCGCGATGAAGCGCCCCGTCGCCAGCTCGTGGATCAGCGCGCGGTTCATCTTCTTGTTGAAATCAAAGTCAAAGTTGTCGAGGGAAGGGTGAGGATCGCGAAAGCCCGCCTGTTTGTGCCGGCGTTCGAGCAGACGGTCCTGTCGACGCAGGAGCTCGTCGGACACCAGCACTGACACGAGATCAATCGGCGTCAGCTTCTCGGTCTGGGCGTGGCGTAAGCGGGTTTCGAGGACGGCCGCCATCCCCGAGAGGCGGAGTTTCCGGAGGGCGTGATCGAGCTCGACGAGATTCATGCCGGGTCTCCTGTTTTGCGATCGATGAGATCGCGATAGAGGGTGAGCTGACGAATGAGCGGGTCGACCTGGCGGAGCGTCAGGGGCACCGGCAGGCGGCGTTCGAGATACCGACGGAGAAAGCGGTACGTGGGCACGCCGAGATCGAGCGCCGCTTTGGCGGCCTCGTCCACGACGGCCGGGCCGTGTTTCTTGGCGAGGGCGAGGACGCCGAGCATCCGTCGCACACCGGCGGCGCCATCATGCTGGTGGATGTATGTGCAGACGGCGCTAATGTGTACGCCAGCCGTCGTCGCCCGAGCGAGAAGCGCGACGGTACTGGCCGGCGTGCGCGCCGGCCGGTCGTCGTCGTGCAAACGATGCCAGCCGCGTGGTGCGCGCAAATGCTCGCGGAGCAGCTGCCCCGTCTTCGGGGCGAGCAGGCGGACGTGCAGATCATTCCACTGCACCTGGACGCGCTGCCCAATCCAGCCGGGCGGGGCGCCATAGTACGCGGCCTCGACCTCGACGCAGCCATCGAGGTGCACGGTGCGTTCGCCGTACCGGTAGTAGCGAAACGGTTCGAGCGGAAGCGGCCCGAGCGTGGGCTGCTCCTCGGCAAACATCACGGCCACTTGCCGCTTCGTCGTGCCGTGGATGCGCGTGTCCGCCCAGCGCGTCTCCCAGCGATCCAAGTACGCTTGCGCCTCGTCGAGACTCTCGAAGCGCAGGCCTTTGAGCGGCGTCTTCTGCGCGTGGCCGACGCCGGCTTCGACCTTCCCCTTGCGATCGGGATTGCCGACCCGACACGGGAGGGCGACCACGCCATAGTGCGCGAGCACATCGCGATAGAGCGGATTCAGCGCCGGGTCGTAGATGTCCGGCGTCAGCACGCCCTCTTTCAGGTTGTCGAGGACGATGACGCGGACGGTGCCGCCCAACCGGCGAAACGCGCGTTCGTGGAGCTCGGCCCAGATCTGCGCGCTCGAGCGCCACACGAGCAGCCGCACCGACTTGCGCGAGCAGCCCAAGGTCAGGACGAAGAGCCGCGTGCGTCGGTACTTCCCCGTGCTCCGGTCGCGGACCATCGGCCCGCCATCGCCATAGTCGACTTGGCCTTCTTCGCCGGGGGCGGTCGTGATGACCACGCGCGCCTCGGCGGGTGCCGCGCCGCGCAGTGTCAGGACGAAGCGCCGGACGCTCGCGTATCGCGCCGAGAAGCCGTGGTCGTCGACCAGGTCTTGCCAGATCGCGACCGCGTTCCGTCCGTGCCCCAGGGCCTCGACAATCAGCTCGCGATACGGTTCGCAGGCACTGGCGCTCGGCGCACGCGTGGGCGCGGGGCTGGCCGTGGCGACGGACACCGGCGCACCCATCGCTGGTTTTCCCAGCAAAGAGTCGGTGGACACCTCCGCGGAAATGGCCGGTTTTGCCGCCCGTTCGCCTGGCCGCCCGCGACCGCGCACTGGGATCCCGGCGGCCAGCAGATAGCCGCGAGCCGTCGCGCGGTCCACACCGGTGGCCTCCGCGATTCGCCGCACCGGCCAGCCCAAGCGGCCGAGTCCCAGAACTTGTTGCTGCTTCTGCTGATCCAAGACGTAGCTCATTCCAGCGAAGGACCATAGGCCCGTCGCCTTCGTCAACGTCTCGGCCGCCGTCAGTTAATGGCGGGATTTGCGGTGTCGATTAATGGTTGGATTTGGGTGTCCCCCGAGGATCATCTCTAACCAACCTAAACGATTGTGACGTGTTTTGTACCCCGTTGACAGCGGCCGATTGTGGCAACGCCGTCTGTATGGCACTTGGCTGCCCGTAGTGTCCGGACTTGCTCCGGCATCGGCCGCCCGATCGGCGTTACTGAGAGTCTTAGATTAGTAGAGGACCTCGACCGCCAGGAAGAGCGTGTCGAACAGGCAGATGGCAATCTCGGCGGGCCTTGCGCTGACAACGGGGCTGGATGCGGGTCCGTGCGCGCCCCGATTTCGTAAGCCGTAGACCACGGCAAGGCGTGAAGCACCATGCGACATCGGGCGTCCCCGGGAGGTTAATGTGAAATCTAGGGCACCGGCGAGCGTCGCATCGAAGTCGGTTTTGAATTGCCCATTGATAAGACCAAGGTCCTGAGTCGTCACACCCAGGTTACCTGCGGATGAAAGATGCGCCGCGAGATTGATAAATTTCTCCGGGTCTTTCACCCCTGCGCTCTTGTTCTTGATCGCCGCGTCAACCACCAGACACAGGTCAAAGAACAGGTTCGCAAAGAACTGCGAACCGAATGTTCCGGCTACCGGCACCCGATTTATCAGAACCTTTTCAAGCCGCGCCAGCGTAAACGAGAGCAGAAAGGCCGTCTCTCGCAGATCCTGCTGCTCAAGAAACTGACCCTTGAACGCGGCGATGGTGAGGTTGCGTCCATAACGATGCCGATACGCTCCCAGGCGATTATCGAGGCGCGTGCTCAGCCCCTGCACGAATGGCCTAAATGCTTGATCCGGATGGTCCCCGTCGAGGACCGCCAAACGGTATGACGGTGTAGCGGGATCAACCCTGCCGTGCGTTCGTATGTCTTCCTCAAGTGCTGCGTGCATGATAAGAAAGCCAAGATCGACGTCGCCCGCCATGATTGCGTTCATTCCCCAGAAGTAAAACGCAGACCCTTTGTGAATACGAATTCCAGCCTGTTCAACGGAGTTCACCGGATCTAGGGCGCGTCGCCAGAGACTATTGCCTGAATCGTAACGCTCTTGTGAAATGAATTGCTTCCAGAGCGGAGTGAACGCGTTGAAGTATCCATCGTGTTCCGCCCATTGTTGAGGACGTCCAGTGAGGTACTCGATCGCGGCGGCGTTGAGTTCCCTCAAATTGTCGGCTGCTACCCCGTTCTGAAACGCATAAAACGCCCTGAGTGCAGCGTCGAGTCTTGGTGACAAGTCGGGGAGTTGATAGCCAGGGTCGCCGGTCCCTATCCGGAATTCATTCATTGCGGAAGCTCGCCACAGCGCTGGAACAGCCGATCTGCTTTCAGGTCAGTAGACAGCCTTAGCCTGCATGCAGTTCTAGCCGTTGTCGCGGATCCGCCGCAAGTCGAAAATCCTCGCGTGTCAGCGATGCTCACGAAAG
The DNA here is from genome assembly GCA_963837345.1 of uncultured Acidobacteriota bacterium. Classification (GTDB taxonomy): domain Bacteria; phylum Acidobacteriota; class Vicinamibacteria; order Vicinamibacterales; family CAVVIG01; genus CAWIMX01. Next base: position 2,981,841 of record CAWIMX010000001.1, on the reverse strand, counting down.
GTCGCGAAAAGTCGCCCAGTATTTGCGAATCCGAGCGCCTTGGCTTGTGAATCGTGTTGCAAGCGTCGATACGTAGCGTTACATACAAATACTTGTATAATAGACTCTGACCGGTGGCGGACAAAGCGCTCGTGTGGGTCGGGAGTTCGCGCCGTGACGTGAGGGCGTTCCCGGCTCAGGTGCGCCGACTGGTCGGGTTTGAGCTACGGCGCGTCCAGCAGGGTCTGGATCCCGACGACTGGAAGCCGATGACGACGGTCGGAACGGGTGTTCGAGAGATCCGGATTCACATCGCCGGTGCGCATCGGGTGTTCTACGTGGCAACGCGACCCGAGGCCATCTACGTGTTGCATGCGTTCGAGAAGAAGACGCGGAAGACGGCTGCGGCCGATCTGAAGATCGGCCGCGAACGATTCCGCGGCCTGACAAGCTTGAGGTAGCAATATGACACGCAAGAACCCAACTCGAATCACGCCATCCACGGGCAACGTCTTCCGGGATCTTGGATTCTCGAAAGACGAGTCCGAGCATCTCCTCGTCCGAGCCGACCTATTGATTCAGGTTCAGCGGGCGATTGCGTCAAAGAGACTCAAGCAGGCCGAGGCCGCTAAGGTCCTTCGCGTCACGCAACCCCGCGTGAGTGATCTCCTGCGGGGCCGCATCGACCTGTTCAGCACGGATGCCCTGATCGACATGCTGGCCAGGCTGGGAGTCGGCGTGCGTTTGGTCGTGAGGCCGGCACGGTCGAAGCAGGTGGCCTAGCGGCGTCACTGTACCTGTTTTGTACCTGGACCCCGGTTTTTGAGCGTTTTTGGCCATTTGACCGCTTCGCATTTCCTAGGAAATTCGACGATCTGCCGATCGGCAGAGAACGACTCCCGCCGCCTCCACCATCTCGCTGTTTCAGTATCCAGATCGCGCCACTGATTGCGCGAACCACATCGTCGGGACACTCTGGCGCGCGATGGACGCCTCGACGAGCTCGCCGCCCTTCGATCGCCGCGCTCTCACGGCACCCGGCCCGATTCATCGAGCATTACCTGCCGCAGCGATCCAATCGCGGCGGCCGGGATGCCGAACAGCGTGCCGAGGGATCGAATCGTGAGCGGAATCGCGGTGGCGGGCAACATCAAGTTTCCGACCGGCACCGAGCCGACTGCCGCGCCGACGCGCTCGCTGAATTCGCGAACTGACCAGACGCCGTCGCGGACGGTCTGCGCCTCGGCCGGGTCCCCGACCGTGAGTGGCGGTTCGCCGGCTATCAGCCGCAGCCGGTTTATGGCCACCCACAGACTTCCCAGGCCGACGGCGTTATAGACGACCTTCTGTGCCTGCAGGCTTCGAGCCGCGTGCCGCGCGGCAAACCGCCAGTAATAGTCGGCCTTGAGGTTCGCGCCATAGGCGTCGAAGGCCTCCTTGAAATTGGGGGCGGGCGGCGGAGGCGACGGCGGGTTCGGCGCGTTCGGATTCGGTGGTGGCACGTGCTCGGGCACAGTCGGTGGAACGGGAAAGTCCGCCGGATTCGGCGGCGCCGGTTCGGGATCCGGATACGGGGAGATGGAATCGGTCGTCGAGTACAGCTCGACGGCCCCGCACAGCCGCTGGCCCGTCTGCCACGCGGACGGGTTCAGTCTCCAGTATCGCGGCTGATCGGTCGGGGACATCGCCGGCGGAATCGCGCCGGGCAGCATCTCGGCCACCGTCGGCATTCGAAGCGCCACAATCTTGCTGCGGATGGTGTCGTGGATGGTGACCAGCCTGTTCACATGCGCGAGAACATCGTCATGGAAGCCGGGGATCCGTCCGGCTGGGGCGTTCGAAACGGATTCGGGCGGGCCGCCGCGAGGGCCGTGAGCCAGATGCCAATTGCCTGAAGATACCCGGGCAGCATGATCGCAAACGCCGGGACCAGGGCGCCGTCGGTTGGCTCGAGCGTCTTGGACCACGGGTCGGTATGCGCCAGAACAGCGTAGTACGGAAGATTCCAGTAGGACGCGTCCAGATAGCCCTGGCAGTCGGTGTCGGTGATCAACTGCTGCTTCTCGGCGGCGGTGAGCTGTCCGCCTGGAGGGACCGTCTTCAGGATCGACAGCGCGCCTTGAGCTTCGGCCTTCTGGATGATCATGCCGTCGATCTTGGCCTGCTGCCCCTGGAGACTCTGGCCGACGAGCACGGCCTTGAACCCCTCGTTGAGCGCCTTCACGATGTTCTCGATCGCCTTGGACAGGCGGTCGAAATCGCTCGGGCCGCCGCCCCAGAGTCCGAGCTTCTCCCCGATGGCGTAGGCCGTGCCGTAGTACGCCGAGGCGCCCGACACCGTGCCGAAGATGGATTCGGCGGTTCCGACGGCGCCGACCAGCTCGGGGCTCAGATTCTGTTCCTTGAGCGTGTCCTGGAATTTGCCCACGTCCGCTTCCTCCTCCCTTTGGCTCACATCCCGGCAAGCACCGTCGCCATCGGCGTCACGATGAGCTCGAGCGGCTGGACACCATCGCCGGCCCTCAGAGGCCGACTTTCTTCTTCAACGCGGCCACCTCCTGCTGTAGCGTGAAAATCACCTCCGCCAGATCGAGTGGTGGTGCCGGCGGCGGAGGAGGTTGTCCCGGTGGCACAGCGATCGCGGATCCGGGAGCAGACTTGCCGTGAAACAGCACCTTCCCCTTGACGGTCAGGTTGCTGTCGACGATTCCTTCCACGACGAGGTTCCCCACGATCTTGGCGCCGCCCTGAATCGTGAGATCGATCGCGTGCGGACTCGTCAGCGTGTGGGGTTTCCTCGAGTTGATGCTCTTCAGGCCGTTGATCGTGACCCCGCCGGGGTAGTCGAAATCATAGTTGACCGTGAGGGCGTCCTGATTGTCGTGCACGAGCGCGCGGCGATCGGGGCTGTTGTGCTCGGAGCGCCGGACGGGGCTGTCGACGCACAAATCAAGCGCGTCGACGATGACCTGCCGTTGCCCCTCAACTCTGATTTGATCGGCGAGCAGCTTCACATCGGTGTTGGCCATTCAGATTCTCCGTTCAGCGGCGCGGGGTTGCGAATCATCCAGAGGAGTCCTGTCCGACTACAGGTCAGCCGATGATGACACCCGATAGTGTTTGAAATATACGTCGTCCTCATCGGGCGCGTCATTGTCCAGGAGGACGACGTGGACGTGGGTGGCGACGCCCTCGTACGAGATCCCCTCCCAAATCGTCAGCCCCTCCACTTCTTCCTTCACGTTCCAGCTTCCGTCTTTCTGGATAGACGCCCGCCCGAGATAGTGGCCGTTGAGCACACTATAGGCGCGGATATCGTTCGTGTGGTTGGAGGCCAGCAGGACATGCCCGTTCTTGGAGAACACGCCGCCCTGGATACGGCGCAGCCGTTCCTGCAACACGATATCCGCCTCGGGTACGTGGCTGAAGCGCGCAGCAGCGGCATCGAGGCGATAGGCCCGCAGCGTGTTCTCGCCCGGCGCGTCATCGCCATTGTTGGAGCTATAGAGCAGGCCATTCCACGGGTTGATTGCGCACCAGGGACAGCTCTCCTGCGGTGGCGCGCCACCGCCCTCGCCCGTCAGCCGCGCCGGCCACCACCCAGTGAACGGTGGAGTGTCGATGATGACAATCTTCACCGGCCCCTCCATCGCGCAATAGATCCGCCCTTCGTGATAGTCGATATCTCCCAGATGCCCGCTGCCGTTGCCCGCGAGCTTGACGTCGCTCACGACGGCGTTGGCCAGGGAAAAGCGGTAGACCCGTTGTTTGCCTTGGTGATTGCTGGAAAGATACCAATATGAGTCGTCGTGGGTCACCCCCTGACACTCTTCCGTCCAGTCGTGGTTGAAGAACTGTCCCTCGTTGGGCTTCGTCCACCCAGCCGGGTTTGGAGAGCGCATGGCACGCATCACATCGCGGAGGCTGCCCGAGGGAGGCAGAACGAAGCAGTCCCTTCTCACCCCGAAGCTACTCTTCGCTCCAGGTTCCCCAATTTGTTCAAGGTGGCTTCGCAGGCTTTCCATGTGTCGACCCTAATCCCTCTCCTTTGCGCATTGTCCGGCAGGAATCGAGCCATGACCATGACCGGAGGCGAGAGATCCCATCGGTTTCCGGAAACGCCGAGGAAGGCCGCCAATGTCGGCGTGGGCGGCGAGGTCCCACGCCAGATGGTATCGCAGGCGATGCGGCCGGCTCAGCACCTACTGCCGCCCCATTGCACGAAAACGGCACGAGCCGAGCGGGGCTGCGTGCGGCGCGCGAGGCGCTCGATGAACCTCGCGGCTCAACTTACTGAAAATCAAACCCTTATGGCGAAGCGTCACTCGTCTCGGATGTGCCATCGGATCTCACGGAGCCCCACCATTCGCATCGGCCCCTGGTCCGCAATCTGTCGTCAGCATTTCAATCTCCAAGTTCCTGTATGGTAAGAAGCTGCGCAATGGACGCTGCCGACGAAATGACACGATGATCCTCACGCACGACGTGATCCGGCGCGAGATGGAGGCGGGGCGAGTGGTGATCGAACCATTCTTCGCGGACCAGGTGGGGCCGGCGTCGATCGACTTGCACCTCGGTAACGAGATCCGCGTCATGCACGCCGGGCGCGAGCCGGTGCTCGTGACCGACGACGTCGACTACCGGGCGATCACCGACGTGCGCTCACTCGAGACGCCCTATCCCCTGGCACCCGGGGAGACCATCCACGGCATTACCCGGGAGCGCATCACGCTTCCCGGCGACATCGGCGGATGGCTCGAGGGCCGCAGCAGGTTCGCGCGCCTCGGCCTGATGATCCACGTCACCTCGGGCTTCGTGCAGCCGGGCGTTGCCTCCCGCCAGGTGCTCGAGATGTCGAACGTGTCGAGTCGGACGCTGCTCATCCATGCCGGCGTGCGACTCCTCCAGATCGTGCTCCAGCGCTGCGAGGGCAGCGCCGTCTACCGGGGACGTTTTGCGCGCCAGGACAATCTGTAGCCCGCACCGGCGGCGGGACCATCGTCCCGCCGCCTCCATCACTTCCCTACTGCGCCACCCACTTGTCGAAGCGAGACGCATACAAGTTGGCCAGGTAGACGGTCCGCTCGTCCGGACATGCGAGCGCGTGAATCGAGTCCAGGGTGCCGGGCATGCGCCCGCTGTGGCCAAATGAGCCGAGGATCTTGCCGCCGAGATCCATCTTGTAGACCCGGCCCACGCTGCCGACGAACATGACCTGGTTCGCTCCGTTGGTCAGGCACAGCGACCACGGCGCGGTCGGCAGGTTCCACACCGATTTCAGATTGCCGTCGGTGTCGAAGGTCTGGATCCGGCTGTTGCCGCGGTCGGCGACATACACGACGTCGTTGTTGTCCACGACCAGGCTGTGCGGCGTGTTGAAGTTGCCTGGCTGGCCGCCACGCTCGCCCCAGGACTTGACGAAGTTGCCGTCCTTGTCGAACTTGGCGACCCGCGAGTTGCCGTAGCCGTCGGCCACGAACATGCTGCCGTCCCGGCTCCATCCGATATCCGTCTCCTGATAGAGCGACGCCTTGCCCGGCACGGCTCGTTCGATCACATGGGTCAGATAGGTCCACGGCTCCGGATTCGTGCCCAGCGTGCCCACCGTCCGCCCTTCGGCGTCGAACCGGTAGATGATGTTGTCGGCGGCGTCCACGTACCACAGGTTGCCCTGGGGATCGAAGCGGACCTGATGGGCGCCATGGAACATCTCCGACCCTTCGCCCCAGGACCCGACGAACGTGCCGTCAGACTTGAACTCCATCACCGGGTGATACCCGCGATTGAGGCCGACGATGTTGCCCGTGGGACCGACCGCGATGCCGCTGACCCGCCCCAGGACGAAATGGGCCGGATAGTGAAAGAAATTCTCCACCGGATGGAATGGCAGCTGCGCGATCGGCGCCGCGCTTCCGCGGCCATCCTGCGCGGTCATCGGAACCGCGGCGCACAGAAACAGCGCCGCGGCGCATGCGGTCGACATCAAGACGCGTGTCTTCATCGGACCCTCCCCTTGGCCGTCATCTTAGGCGGGGTGCCCGACGGCGGCAAGCCCGACATCGCGCCGCTCACGGCGCCAGGCGCCCGCCGGGCGGCGGGTCGATCTCCGAATCGATGAACCGGCTGCGGTCCTCGCGACGCGGCACCAGACACACGTCGCGCCTGCCGAAGACCCGATACCGGTGCCGGGCGACGAAGTCGTACAGGCCGTCCAGCCAGGCGGCGGGCAGCGCGCTCAGCGCCCCCGCCGCCTTCCACGGCCATCCGAGCGCACGGCAGACGAACAGCGCGCCCCGCCCCTTCGTCAGGACGCGCGCCCGGGCGCTCTGGTAGTTCTCCACGACGTACAGAGTCGTCAGGTCGTCCGGGTTCCCGCCCGACGCCCCGACCGCCGCCCGCCCCGCGACGCTCTGCAGCGACCCGAACCGGAACACGCGGCCCCGATCGTGGGCCAGGACGAACTGCACCAGATGGCTGCACAGCCCGCACACCCCGTCGAAGAGCAGCAGGTGCTGGCCAGGGGGAACGGCCGGGCCTTGCCATTTCGAATCCGGCATGCTCTAATATTAATGAACATGTTCACTGAAAATGTCAAGCGGCGCACGCGCGGCCGGCCGCGCGGCCGAACACCCCGGGGCGACGCGGCCAAGCAGCGCCTGTACGACGTGGCGGTCAGGCGCATGGCGGAGCGCGGCTACGACACCACGACGCTCAGAGACGTCGCCAAGGAGGCGGGCGTCAGCGTGGGCCTGCTCTACCGCTACTTCCCGAGCAAGCGCGCCGTCATCTTCGAGCTCTACGACGATCTGTCGGCCGACTACCTGCGCCGGGCGGCCGGCATGCGTCCCGGCAGGTGGCGCGATCGCTTCCTGTTCGCGCTGCGCACGAGTCTCGAGGTCCTCGAGCCGCACCGCAACACGCTTCGCGGCCTCATCCCCGTGCTGATCGGCGATCCGGAGGAAGGCCTCTTCGGCCGGAGCGCCGCCTTCTCCCGCGCCCGGGTGCAGGGTGTCTTCGAGAAGGCCGTTGTCGAAGCGGCCGACGCGCCGTCGGGCCCGCTGGCCACGGCCGTGGGTCGCATGCTCTATCTCGCGCATCTCGCCGTGCTGCTGTGGTGGCTGCTGGACAAGAGCGCGAAGCAGCGGGCGACGACCGCGCTCGTCGCCCTGTTGCAGCAGATCCTGCCGTCGACCGCGTTGACGCTGCGCCTCGGTTTCGTCCGCCGGTTCGTCGTGTCGCTGGACGAATTGATTCGGGAGGCCCTGTTCGGGGAGCCCGCGGAGGCGACGGGCCGGACATGATCGCGACGACTGAGTCGTGGCCGTGCCGCGGATGGCTGCCGCTCGTCGTCTCGCCGGCCCTCGTCTGGCTCCTGACGCCAGCCACCTGGCCGCCGTGGGCGCTCATGTGGATGCTGGCGTTCGCCATCTACGCCGGCTGCAAGTGGCTGACGTGGCGGCGCGCGCCGGCAGGCGACGCGCCGACCTGGAGACACGCTGCCTACCTCGTCGCATGGCCGGGGCTCGACGCCGCGACTTTTCTGGGCAAGCGGGTCGCGGGCACACGCGGCTCCGCGGGCGAATGGCTGACGGCTCTCGCGATGCTCGCCGCCGGAGCCCTTCTCTTCTTTGCAGGCGCGCGGCAGCTGGCGGCCGTGTCGCCGTATCTGGCCGGCTGGGTCGGAATGGTCGGGATCGTCCTCATGCTCCATTTCGGGATATTTCACCTGCTGTCGTGCGGGTGGCGCCGTTGCCAGGTGCGGGCGCGGCCGCTCATGGACCGGCCGCTCGCGTCGACCAGCCTCGGCGAGTTCTGGGGCCGGCGGTGGAACACGGCGTTCAGGGATCTCACCCACCGGTTTCTCTTCCAGCCGTGCACGTCGCGGTTCGGGACGCGCTGGGGCCTCCTCGCCGGGTTCCTCTTCAGCGGCGTCGCGCACGACATCGTCATTTCCCTCCCGGCCAGGGGCGGCTACGGAGGTCCGACGATCTATTTCGCAATTCAGGGGGCCGCGATGGTCGTGGAACGCAGCGCGCCCGGCCGGACGATCGGCCTGGGCCGGGGACTCCGCGGTCGCCTGTTCGCGGCGCTCGTTCTCGTCGCGCCGGTAGGCTGGCTGTTCCACCGGCCGTTCGTGCTCGGCATCGTCCTCCCGTTCATGCGTGCACTGGGGGCCTTGTGATGGATACGTGGCTCGCGCGGCTCATCTTCTTCGCTGGCGTCGGCCAGCTCGGCGTGCTGGTGGCGTCTGCCCTCGTGCCGTTTCAGCTCAACTGGCACGACGAGCTCCGCGGCCTCCCGCGCCTGCACCGCCAGATGTACTGGGTGTACGGCGGCTATATCGTGCTGTCGATCGTCGCGTTCGCCGCGTTGAGTGTGGCCAACGCGCGTGAGCTTGCTGGCGGGAGCCGTCTGGCGCGCGGGTTCTGCGCCTATGTGGCGGTGTTCTGGGGCATCCGGCTGGCGCTCCAGGGCGTGTTCGACGTGAAGGGCCATCTGACGACGTGGTGGCTCAGACTCGGCTACCGCGCGCTGACCCTGCTTTTCGCCACGTTCACGATCATCTACGCGTGGGGGGTGCTCTGATGCGCCGCACGCCTGCCGCCACGACGATCGGCGACGGACGCCGACTCCTCGTCTTCTCCGGGTGGTTCCTCGCGGGATGCGGACTCTTCGCAATCGGTCAGGCGGCGACCGGACAGCTGCTGCCGCACGACGCGGCTTATCTCGGAATGACGGCGAACGAGCTGTGCCGGCTCGAGAGCTGTCGGATTCTGCACTTCATGGAGCACGATCGGATCTCGTTCGGCGGTGCGCTCGTCGCCATGGGCGTCCTCTACGCGTGGCTGGCGCGCGGGCCGCTCGGCCGCCGCGAACGCTGGGCCTGGTGGACGCTTGCGCTGAGCGGCCTGGTCGGCTTTCTCACCTTCCTCGCGTACCTCGGATACGGCTATCTCGACTCGTGGCACGGCGCTGCGACCCTGATCCTGCTGCCGGTGTTCGCGGTGGGCCTGGCGCGCACGCGGGGCCTCGGCCGGACGCGTCTCGAGGCAGTACCGGTGGACCTCCGCACGGCCGCTGGCGGCGGCCGCGCGCTCCTTCTCCTGTCGGCCTTCGGCCTCGGCGTGGCCGGGCTGATCATCCTGGGAGTCGGGATGACGACCGTCTTCGTGCCCGAGGACGTGGCGTTCATCGGCGAGGGACGGCAATCGCTCGCGACGATCAGTCCGCATCTCGTTCCGCTCATCGCCCACGATCGCGCCGGCTTCGGGGGCGCGCTGGCAAGTGTCGGGATCGCCATGTTCGGCTGCGTGCGGTACGCGCGTCCATCGCCACGGCTCTGGCGGTGGCTGGGCATCGCGGGCTTCGCGGGGTTCAGCACGGCCGTCGGCGTGCATCCGGCGATCGGCTATCTGAGCCTCGTTCACGTGGGGCCGGCCGTGCTGGGCGCGCTCGTGTTCGCCGCCGGGCTCCTGCTGGCGTCCCGCGGCCCGAACGCCGCCGGGAATCCCGATGGGCTCAGTGCTGGAACGCGTAGGAGATCTTGACGAAGATCTGGCGATCGGCGCGTTCGAGCCGCTCCTCGATCGACAGCGCTCGATCGTCGCCGTACCCGACGAACAGCACGGATTGCCAGTTGATCTTGTACGCCAGAAGCGCCGACCCGGAAAGCGCGGCGGAGCGCGCGGCGGCGGGAAAGGTGTACAGCAGCGGATCGCGCGCGGTGGCCGTGTATTGGGTGATGAGACGCACGAACGTGCGCGCCGTGAACGCGTAGGTGGCGCGCACTCTCGACACGCGGGCCGTGAACAGCCGCCCGCTGGCGCTCGCGGTCGCGACGTCGATCCAGCGCACGTTGTGCAGCAGCGACAGCTCCAGATGATCCGTGGGATTCAGATCGGCGCTCGTGTTGATCGTTCCGCCATGCGCCGGCCGCGGGTTCTCGAAGTCGATCTCCTGCCCGACGGTCCCATCGAGCGACAGGTGCGCGATGCGACGCGACGGACTGAACTGAACGACGTAGGCGAAGCGCTGGCGCGTGAAGGCCCCGACGCCGGCCCGGTCGCGATCGTTCAGGTACCGCGCCTGCAGAAATCCGTTCCGCCACGTGTCCATCCCGGCGCCAACGGCCAGGCTGCGGCTGATGAGCGCCCCTTCGCGATCGCGCTGCCGCGTCGCGTTCACGAACGTCCGTTCCCTCGACAGCAACCCGCGCGGCCGGATCGTCCAGCCCGCCCCGCCCGACGTCTCGCGGTACCCCACCTGCGGAATGAAGCCCGCGTCGGCGCGGAATCCGTCGCCCAGGTCCTTGTAGGTCGCCGTCGAGTCGAAGTGCCGGGTGTTGCGCGTCCACTGCAGCTCGGCCGCGCCGCTCGTCGCGGTGTGGCCAGTCCATGCGGCCGACAGATCAGGGCGGTCCGGCGTCTCGGTCCGGCTGATGAGCCACTGGCCGCTGACGGCATCGGCCTCCGACGGCCGCCACAGGAAATCCGGGCCGGCCACCCGGTTGGATCCGTTGCCGCCGTGCGTTTCGCGATCCGTGGCCAGCAGGCTGACGAAGTGGCGTCCGACGCTTCGCTTCGCCCGGGCCACCACCACGGTCGACGTAAAGGCCTGCGGCGCGGTCGACGAGCCGTCGGGCCCCGGCACGATCACGCTGCCGCCGCCCTCGTCGTCCACGGCGAGGATGGTGTAGCCGAAGCCGTGCCCCTTGCCGGTCGCCCGGCCGCCCCACCGCGGCGACGTGATCGCCCGCGTGTAGACCGCCTGGAGCGGAGTCGCGAAGAGCTCGACCCCTTCCAGAAAGAACGGGCGCTTCTCGGGATACGAGAGCGCGAACCGCTCGTTCGCCGAGATCTGGGCGGTGTCGGCTTCGACCTGCGAGAAGTCCGGGTTCACCGTGAAATCGACCGCGTTGTCGGCGTTCGGCGTCCACTTCAGGTCCAGGCCCACGTTCGGCTCGATCGCGTCGCCCATCAACGGACTGCCGAGTCCCGCGGACGGCAGCGCCGTCTGGCTGGCGGTGGCGTAGGGCGCCGCCACCACGTGCCCGCCCGAGGGCAGGCGCTCGAGGCCGAGGAGCCGGCCGGCATGACAGATGAAGCAGTTCGAGCCTCGCGGCAGCGGCGCCGAGAAGTACTGATAGCGAAATGCGCGCGGATAGTTGCGGTACAGAAGGATGCCCCAGGTCTGCGGGTTCGTGTTGCGATACCGCAACGAGGAGAACGGGACTCGCAACTCGAGCGTCCACCCGTGATCGTTGATGCGCGCGGCCGATTCCCAGAAGAAGTCCGGCGACGAGTCCTCGCCTGAACCATCGTCGTCGGTGACGGCATCGTACTGAATGCCCGTGGCGCTCGCCAGCAGCAGCACGGCGCTGTGACCGTCGTTCCGCGTGTCCAGAATGATGCCACCATAGTCGGTCGAATTGCCGCTGATGTGGTCGTGGTCGGCATACGGCGACCGAATCGCGCGTGGATCGGGATCCTCGAAGTCGAACGCGGCATAGAGAAAATCGTCGTCGTAGGCGAGATATCCGACGTTCTTGAAGGCGGGCTCGCTGTTGTCGCCGGGATTGGTTTCATACCAGCGATCGATCCGGACCGCGCGCTGCCAGCCTTCGTCGCCCAGCTCGCCGTCGATGCGAATGGGCCCCTCGGCTCGCGCGATGCGGATGGAATCGCCCGTCGCCGTGGCCTGCCCGGCGGCCAGGCTGGACGCGCCGAGAACGACGAACAGCAGCGCCGCGGCGGCGGGGGCGTGCATGGGCTCGAAGGAGACACGTCATTATAGAGTGACAGCTGATCCTTCGCACGATGCCGCGGTACCGCCTTTGCTCCTTCCGGGCGAAGCACGTCGACGCCAACACTCGGTTTTGAGGGAGCGACCATGGCGAAGAGCGAATCGCTGCAGAAGGAATTCGAGCACGAGTTGAAAGACATGCTGGACGCGGAGAACCACCTGGTCGAATCGCTGCCGAAGATGGCCAGGGCGGCGTCGGACGACGCGCTCCGGAAGGCGTTCGAGGAACACCTGCGGCAGACCGAACGGCACGTCGAGCGTCTGAATTCTGTGTTCCAGGCGCTCGAGGTCACGGCCCAGCCCATCCGTTGCGATGGCATGCGCGGCATCATCGCCGAGGGAGAAAGGCAGATTTCACAGAACGACAAGGGTGCGGCGCGCGACGCCGCGATCATCGGGGCCGCCCAGAAGGCCGAACACTACGAGATCGCGTCCTATGGAACGCTCTGCACCTGGGCCAGACAACTGGGGTACGACGAAGTCGTCGGCCCGCTGCAGGCCACGCTCGGCGAAGAGAAGAACGCGGACGTCATGCTCACGCGCATCGCAGAGTCGACCGTGAATCCGGCGGCCCTCTAGCGGACCCGGACACACCGAGCATCGGGTCGGAGCCCGCCGCTCCGACCCGATCTGAATGCGGAGGGCGCTACTGCGAACGGGACTGCTGCCGATCCATCTGCGCGTCCAGCTTGCGGGCCCGCGCCAGATGATCCTGAATGGTGGGCAGCACGCTTTTCGCGAAGCCTGACGCCGGCTCGTAGTCGCCCTGACGCGACTCGAGCTCCAGAACCGCGACCGCCGCCGTGTGTGCGGCCACCATGGCGTCGAGATACTCGCGGTCGAACGTGGCACCGGACAGCGTCGACAACTGCTGCTTCAGCTCCAGCTGATCGTCGTCGAGCTGCGGTGGAAGCTGAACGCCGGCCTGGGCCGCCACCGTCTCGAGCCGGGTCTTCGCGTCCTGATGATCCTTCAGAATTTTCGACGCGAACTCCTTGACATCCTTGCTGTCCGCCTTCTGTTCGGCAAGCTGGGCCAGGTCGATTTCTGCCTGATTGTCCCGTGCCAGCATCTCGAGAAACGGCCGATCCTTCGGCTCGACGGCACGGGTCGTCTGCTCGGATGCCGCTTGAGTCCGAGGCATCGCGGCCGCCGTCGTCGTGCCGAGTCCTGCCGCGAGCGAAAATGCCGGAAACGCCGGTCCGATCGTGGACCGCGTCGATCGTGTCAGCTCGTCATGCATGAGCGTGCCTCCTCCATTTCATCCATGGAACCCACCGGCGTTCGGTGCAAGAGAGGTTCCGCCTGCCGTCAGGCGCAGTCCGAGCTCGCCATGCCGGCAGAAAAAAGCGGCTCGGGAGGAAGACTTCCACGCGAGACTCCATCGAATCCGGCCCGATCGTGCAGGCACCGCTCTTGCTCGGGACGGCACCGGCAATGCTTCCCCCTGGTGCAAAGCGTCCTCGCATCCGATGGCCCTGGATTGCTGCCGTGGCGCTGGGATGGCTGATGGGTCTGACTGCCGCCGCCTGGTTCGGTGTCACCGGCGCGAGGTTGGGCCCACCCGACGCGTTCGACCTCGCGGGCAGCGATTCGCCGGCCGCGGATCGCGCGCCGGCACCGGTAGGGCGAGCATTGCCGTCCACGCCGCCCTTGGCGGGGTTGCATCGACTGCGCTGACACGGCGCGGGCGCCCGCGCGTTCCGGCCGTCTGAGGGAGGATCGCCATGGCGACCCCGCAACAGAGCGGCATGGGAATCGTGGTCGCGCGCATCCGCGCGGAATATGCCGAGAGTCCGGGCCTGCGCCTCACCCCCTGGCAAGTCGGTCGCCTCTGGAACCTCGATGAGACGCAATCGCTCGCAGCGCTGCAGGCGCTCGTCGACGTGCGATTTCTGCGCGAGGCCGGCGACGGTTCGTTCGTGCGACGGAATTAGCCGATCGGATCCGACGGTGGCAGGCTCGTCAGGAGCGGTCGCTCTGTCCGGACAGGTCGAGACACACGAAGTTCAACCAGTAGAACAGGCCAGCGAGGAAGGTGCCCGCCTTCACGAGAGGAAAAAGCGGCGCCGTCGTCGTCGAGACGACCTGAACGGTGCCCGGCCGGCCGTCCATCCACGCAAGCAGTCGACGCTGGTGATCGAGGTCGCAGCCGTCCACGTCGTGAATGATGAGCGTCCCGAACGTGCCATCCGGAAGATCGGGAGTCGATCGGGGCGACCAGTGAGCCACCGGCGTGCGCAAGTACGGCCCGATGGCCCGGAAGACCTCTTCGGTCCGAGCCGGCGACCCGATCAGCAGGACGTTCGGATGGCCCTGATGCAGGATCTGCACGAGCTCGGCCAGCTCACGATCAGCGGCTTCAGGCGTCAGCGCCATGGGCTGCAGCCAGCTCGGCACGATGGGCCCTCCTGGGTGCCGCCCAGCATCCCTGCTCGCCGAGGCGCGCGGTTCGTTCCAGAAGGGCACATTCGTCTGCCAAAGATATCGGACCTGAAGGCAGTTCAGCTTTAGGCACCTTCACAAAATTTGGCCATGTGCACGAAAGTGCGCATATTTCTGGATCTTCAGCCGGTCCGGAATGCGTCCCGCCCTGCCCGACGAGTGGCACGTCGTTAACACTCAGAGGGTAAACGACCGATAACAGGCCCCGGTGGAAGCTGACGCCGCATTCAACCCGGGGCCGACTCCCGACCCCCCGAAAACGCCGGACCGCCGCCGCGCCACGCGCCACGCCTGGCTGGCGCGCGTCCGCACGGCGTCCCGGCGTGGCGTGACCACCGACATCAGCAGCGATGGCCTCTCGTTCCATACGCTGGATCGCTTCACGCCGACCGAGCTCGTCGAGTTGTGCCTGAACTTCGAGCTGACGCGCGAGCCCGTCCTGCAGGTCGTTCACACCGCGACCGTCGTCTGGACCATGACCGCCGACCACGGACGCGCCTGGCGGGTAGGCCTCAAGTTCCTCGACTGAGGCCATGCCCGACAAGATTCTCCTGCTGGATCCCGAGCCGTCGACGACCCGCATGCTCCGCGAGGCGGGCTATGAGGTCACGGCCACGTCGACCGCCGACCAGGCGGTCGAAGAGCTGCTCGAGACGCCGCCCGACCTGGTTATTGTGGAGACGAGGCCCGCCACGTTCGCCGGGCTGCCGCTGCTGCGCCATCCGGGCAAGCTGCCCCGAGTGGCCACCATCGTCGTCTCGAGCCGTCCGGAGCCCTTCATCGAAGCCGAGGCGCGGCGGCACCAGGCCATGTATCTCGTGAAGCCCGCCGACCCCCGGATCCTGCTCGCGGTCGTGGCCGTGCAGGCGGCCGCGGCGCGCCATCAGCGCCGGTGGCCCCGCTGGCCGGCGGCCGGGCGCCTGGCGGCCAGCGTCGACCGCAGCCCCGCGGTGCTGCTCGACGTGAGCTACGACGGGCTGCGCTTCGAAGTCCCCTCCGCATGGGCCGCGGACATGTCGGCCCCCGTTCACGTGCGCCTGGTCGACCATCCAGTGACGCTCGCGGCGCAGCCCGTGTGGACGCACCGCACACCCTGGGGAGCGGTACGGGTCGGCGCCCGCCTGCTGCCCGACGACCGCGCCCAGGTGCACGCCTGGCGGACCGCGGTGAACGACGTCTCCCAGGTCGCCTAGGCGCCTCCTGATTGTTCCTCGGAAAATTTCCTCCGGGGCGACAAAGTTCGGGTCCGCAGCGGAAGATCGGCGAGGAAATCCCTGTAACTGATTGGCAACACACAAGTCGCGGCCTGGGCCGAATTCTGCAAGAGGGGCGGCCGAATGCTCCTCGTCGATACGGATCCGGCCCGTCTGCTCGCCATGCACGATGCCGTCGCCCACACCTGCAATGCCGAACTGGCGCTGGATTTTCAAACGGCCAGGCAACGTCTCCTCTATGAGCCTTCGCCACAGCACCTCGTCACGAACATCCGCCTGGGCGCGTACAACGGTCTGCACCTGGTCTATCTCGCGCGCAGCTCGAAGCTGAGCATGCGATGCGTCGTTCACGGCACGTACGACGACACGACCGACGTCGCACTGGCACGGGAGGTTCAGGCGGCCGGCGCATTCTTCGAAACGTCGTATCTGCTGGCGGCGGCGCTCCCGGCGATGGCCCGGGCCGCGCTGCCCGACGCCGATCGCCGCGATCCGGCGCGGACCGGTCGCCGGGGCAGATTCCGCGGCGGCCGGCGATCGACGGACCGACTGATCCCGCGGTGGTCGGCCAGCCAGGAGCGCCACGAGCGCCATCCGTGACCCGACAAGTCGATCTGATATAGTCGGGCCGTCGAACGGTCTCGAGGACCCATCAGATTCGTGTACGGCGTCGTTCTCACCATTCATTCGTGGATCCGTTGGGCGGCGCTGCTCCTGGGCGTGGCGGCCACGGTGAGCGCGTTCCGCGACCCCGCTGCCCCGTCGTCCCGGGTGCCGGGCTCCTGGTGGGACACGTCCTTCCAGCTCACGCTGGACCTTCAGCTGCTGTTCGGCCTGCTGCTCTACCTCGGCCTGAGTCCCTTCACCCGCGACGCCCTGAACGACTTCGGCGCCTCGATGCAGGTGCCCGCGCTCCGCTTCTGGGCCGTCGAGCACGTCCTGCTCATGTTCACGGCCGTGGGCCTCGTGCGGGCCGGCCGCGTCATGGCGATGAACGCGAAGACGCCGGCGACGCGCCGCTCGCGGCGGCTCGTCTGCTTCACGCTGGCCATGATGATCCTGGCGGCCGGAATTCCCTGGCCCGGCCTGTCGTATGGCCGGCCGCTCTTCCGGTTCTAGCCACCGAGACACTGACTGAACGACCACGTCCCGATTCCCGGGGCGCTGTGGTGACTATGCGGGGCGTTGACGCTTGGGGACGAACGCCAGGAAGCGGCGCGGGTTGTCCTGCATGATCTGGCGCAGCACCTCGTCGCTCGCGCCGGCTTCCTTCAGCTTCGGCACGAACACCGTGAGCGTCTTCGCGTAGCCTGGGCCATTGTTGGCCTTCAACTGGTTCGCCCCGGAGAAATCGGAGGCAAACAGGAGGTTGTCGGCGAAACCGGCGTCGATGAGCGCCATCACCATCGGCACCTGCTGGGCATCGCCGGCGCCGCCCTGCCGGTCGAACCCGATGAACGCGCCGCGCCGGCAGATCGCGCGATGCACTTCCACGGTCGGGTCGACCAGGTTGCCCAGGTGCCCGATGCAGACGCGGCTGGGGTTCACGCCGGCGTCTTCGAGCAGATCGAGCTGCTCGAGGGCCGCCTTCCCGGGAATGCCCGTGTGCGTGAAGATCGGCAGATTGGTCTGGAGGTGGGCGCGTCCCACGGCGCGGAAGACCTTCCGCTCGTCGGCCGTCATGTAGTCCCAGGACCCGATCTCGCCGAAGGCGCCGACCGGATCCTTCTCGACTTGTCTGACGAGGGCCTCCACGACCTGATCCTCGCTCATCGTGGAGATCTCCTTCGGGTAGAACGGCTGCGTGTAGAAGCCGGCCCCTGCGACGATCGGCATGCCCGACCGCGTGGAGAGCTGTCGAAGGAAGTCGATGTCGCGGCCCATGTCGGGATGTCCGCCGTCGACGATGCAGCCGATGCCCTCGCTCCTGGCGGCACGCATCTCCTCGGTCATCAGGTTGAGGTCCTGCATGAAGTAGGGCCCCGAGGAGGCGGCCGCGGGGGCGCCCGCGCGACCGGCCCCGGCGCCGCGGCCCGCGGCGGCGCCCGGTGCGGCGCCCGCCCGGCCACCGCCGCGGCCGGCGTTCTGGCCGGGGAGGCTGTTCTCGGCGCGCGTCTCGGCGGCAAAGCGCGTCCACCGCGTCATGAAATCGTCGGCGAATGACATGTGCTCGTGGAACAACGTCGCCGCGCCCGCCAGATCACCGGGCGCGTAGTCCTTCAGGATCGTCCGGATGATGGCGCCCCTCGGGAACGTCGGCTCCGCGGCCCACGCGACGCGCGGGAGCACCGTGGCCGCGGCGCCCATGCCGAGCAGCCCCATGGCTTCGCGCCGGGTCAGTCCAGACGAACGGTCACCCTTCACCATCGATCTCCTCCGGCTGCATTCTACAACCACCGAACCGCCAGCGGCTTTCGTGGGGGCACGTCGATCAGTGGAGCACGTCGAAGAGGTGCGAGTACTTGACGATGAACGCGCGGTTCACGGGCCCCAGGCCCTCGAAGGCTTCGGTATCGTTGTAGACGATGTAGAGGCCCGTCGCCGCCGACTCCTGCCAGTTGAACCGCAGGTTGGTGGACCAGCGGCGCGTGCGATCGTTGTACTGCACCAGCCCCTGGGCGCTCACGAGCGGCGTGAAGTTGTAGGCCGCGCGGGTCGTGACGAGATTCGTCGTGAACGCGCCCTGCGGCAGGCTGATGTCGTTGTGCGTCCACCGCACCGACGACGTGAAGCGCCCGCTCTGGCGCAGGTTCAGCGACGGCGCGTAGCTCGCCTGCGTACCCGAGAGAAACCCCCCGATGCTCCAGTTCAATCCGCCCGAGATCGGCTTGCGCCGGTCGGTGTTCACGATGCCGAAAGAGAACGGGCTCGTGTAGCTGCCCGCGGGGACGACCACGCCCGGGTACACCTCGAATGGCTCGCGCAGGCCCTCGTACTGGATGTTGAGCGCCGGGCTGATCGAGTTGCCGTTCTCGAAGTCCCACGCGTTGTCGATGTGCCAGGTCGCGGTTTCCTGGAATCCGTCGAAGCCCCAGAAGCTCTCGTAGCTCGTATGCGGCCGCCACTCGCGCAGCCCGTGCCGCGTGAGCCAGGGCGTGCGCACGTTCTCGTAATAGCCCGCCCAGATCTGGCGGAATCCGTCCTCGCGTTCGAGGAAACCCACTTCGGGGTTGAACGACTCGCCGACTTCCGTGTACTCGAGAAACGTGCGGCGCGCCCGCGTGTTGTACTCGACGCCCGCGTCATAGGCCGCCTGGCGTCCGCTCAGGCCCGGCGTCTCGGTGCGGGCGGCGAAGCCGCTGAACGTGAACGC
The DNA here is from genome assembly GCA_963837345.1 of uncultured Acidobacteriota bacterium. Taxonomy (GTDB): domain Bacteria; phylum Acidobacteriota; class Vicinamibacteria; order Vicinamibacterales; family CAVVIG01; genus CAWIMX01. The sequence continues at coordinate 2,963,088 of CAWIMX010000001.1, read as the reverse complement.
GTCGCCCACGCCCCACTTCGCGTCGGCCCCCCACGTGCGGTTCCAGTCGTCCGACGCCGCGCCCGCGCCCGTGCCCGAGCGGTTCACGAAGATGCCGCCCACGCTCGATCGGTTTGCCAGATCCTTGCTGACCCGGGTCACCAGGAAGTTGTCGCCCGGCGCCGCGCCGACCGACTCGGTCTGCATGTCGATGAAGCCGATGTTCATCCCGCGCGCCTTGCCGCTCAGCCGGGCGCCGCCCTGAATCGGCACCAGCGCCCCGTTTGTGGCAATCCCGATCCGGCGGCTGAAGAACAGGTCGACCTCCCCGCTCTTGCCGACCGCGAACAGGCCGCGGTTCTCGAGGAAGAACGGCCGCTTCTCGGGAAACAGCAGGTTGAAGCGCGTGAGGTTGATCTGCTGCTCGTCCACCTCGACCTGCGCGAAGTCGGTGTTGTAGGTGAGGTCGAGGTTGAGCGCGGTCGTGACGCCGACCTTGGCATCCACGCCCCAGTCGGCACTGCCGTCGGTCTCGGCGCCGGGCGTGAAATTGCGGTTCGCGGAGCTGATGACGTACGGCATCAACTTCAGGTTGCGCGGCGCCTTCAGCTCGAGGCCGCCGAGCTCCCCGGCCGACGACACGCGCGTCAGGTTGTAGATGCGCGACACGGGCGACCAGTACGTCTCCTCGCGCTTGCGCTGGATCTTCCGCGAGAAGTTGATGCCCCAGGTCTGGGGCGGCGTGCCGTAGCGCAGCGTCCGCAGCGGAATCCGGAATTCGGCCTGCCAGCCGGTCGGCGTAATCCGCGTCTTCACGTCCCACGCGCCGTCCCAGTTCGTGTTCACGCCGGATCCCGATCCGCCGCTGTTGCCGCCGCCCAGACTCGGCGGCCCGCTCGGCTGCGTCTGCCCCTCGTTGCGCACCTGCGCGTCGTACTCGGCGCCGGCGGCGTTGGTGCCGAACACGAACCCGTTCTGCCGATCGTGGTACGTGTCGAAGATCATCTGAAACGAATCCTGGTCGCCCAGGCTCGGATCGCGGCTCGTGTCGCTGGTGATGATGCCGGACGGATCGCTGTCGTAGCAGATCACCGCGACATAGACGGCCTGGTCGTCGTAGACGAGCCGCACTTCGGTGCGCTCGCTCGCCGGGACGCCTTCGCGCGGCTCGACCTGCACGAACTCGGACGCCGGCTCGGCCTGCTGCCAGACAGCCTCGTCGAAGCTCCCATCGACGACGACGGGACCATCGGCCCGCCGGGCGGTCATCCGGCGGGCCGGCGGCGCCGCGGCCCCGGGCGGCTGGGCTCCGGCCGAACAGGCGAGCAATACGGCAGCAGACACAGCGAGCCCGAGGCGGATCTGGGTCATGGTTGGCTGGAGATCATACTGCCCGCTCGACTTGAAGAGTGTCTCCGAATGTCAGGCGCGTACCAAACAAGGGCCGGTCGGCTCAAAGAGACCCGACCGGCCCGATCAGCGACTGGCGACTGGCGACTACTGCGCCGACGGCCAGACCACGCCCTGCATCTTGGACGTGACGGGCCGCAGACCTTTGTACATGAACCGCTGGACGCGGCGGCCCTGGTAGGTCTCGGTCGTGTACAGGTTGCCCTTCGAATCGACCTCGATGCTGTGCAGCGAATACCACTGGCCCGGGTAGTGGCCGCCCTCGCCGAACGCCGTCAACTCGGTGAGCGAGGCGCGGTTGAAGATGTGGATCTTCTGGTTCCGGCCGTCGGCGAGATACATGTAGGTCTGCTGCGGATCCTTCGAGAAAGCCACGTCCCAGGTCGAGCCGTCGCCCAGGGAATCGGGCATCACGAAGATTTCCTTCACGAACGTGCCGTCGCGGCGGAACACCTGCAGCCGGTCGTTCGTGCGGTCGCAGACGTAAATGAGCCCGTCCACCGACGGAATGGCGCAGTGCACCGGACCGCGGAACTGCTGCTGCGCCCCCTGGCCCGGCGAGTAGCGACCTAGCGCGCGCGCCGCCTCATCGTCCGGCTTGTTGCCGTAGGCGCCCCAGTAGCGCTTGAAGGCGCCGGTGTCGGCGTCCACGACCGCGACGCGGCGATTACCGTAGCCGTCGGCGACGAACACCTCGTTGGTCTGCGGGTCGACGATGGCCTTGGCCACCATGTAGAAGTGCTCGGTGCTGTTGCTGTCGGCTTCGACGCCCTTCTTGCCCACCTGCATCAGGAACTTGCCGTCCTGGGTGAACTTGATGATGTTGCCGTCGCCGCCGCCGTTGCCGCCGATCCAGATGTTGCCCTTGTAGTCCACCGTGAGCCCGTGGTTCGACGACGGCCACTGGTAGCCGGGCCCATCGCTGCCGCCCCAGTGCCGAAGCAGGTTGCCTTCCTGATCGAACTCGAGGATGGGCGGGGCGATCTTGCAGCACGCCGCTGTGCCCTTGTCGGCCGCCGCTTCGACGTCGTCGAGGGAGTCGGCGCGGTGGATGATCCAGACGTGGTCGTTGGCATCGATGCCGACGCCGATGGTCTGCCCCTGATACCAGCCGTTCGGCAGGGGTTTGGGCCAGGTCGGATCGACTTCGAAGTAGGGCGCCATGACGGAGCCGGCGGCCTGCGCGTTCGCCGTCCGCTCGAGCAGCGCCTGGCCGACGCCGAGGGCGCCGAGGAGCGCCACGAACGTCGCGCCAATCAGGAGGTTGCGCTTTCCCTTCATGAATGTTCTCCTCAATCCGCGATCCAGGGCCTACCGAGCCGGCACGAACTTCTGCACGCGCTTGCCGTGGTGCTGCTCGCCGACGTAGAGGTTGCCACGCGAGTCGCTCGCCACGGTGCTGGGCAGCAGGAACTGCCCGGGATACCGCCCGCCGCTGCCGATGGTGCCGGCCTCGGCGAGGGTGTTGCGGTCGACGACCAGGACCATCTTGTCGAGGCCGTCGGCGACGTACAGGTAGCGCTGCTGCGGATCGCTCGAGAAAGCCAGATCCCAGACCGAGCCGTACGCGGCGATCGTGCCGAACTGGCCCTCGACAGTCGCGCCCGTGACGGTCTTGCGCAGCTGGCCTTCCTTCACGAACGTGCCGTTCTTCTGGAACACCTGGATGCGGTCGCTGTTCTGATCGCAGACATAGACCATGTTGTCGCGCGAGATGTGCACGCAGGACACGTCGCGGAACTGTCGGCCGGGCGCCGCGCCGGCGCTGTAAGCGCCGCCGCCGGCTGCCGTCGGCTTGTCGCCCGTGCCGCCCCAGTGCCGCTTGTAGGCGCCGGTGTTCGCGTCGAACACCACGACGCGGTGGTTGCCGCTGTCGGCCACGTACACTTCATTGGCCGCGGTATCGACGGCAACGCCCGCCGGCCGGTTGAGCGTCGTCTGGCTGTCGGGGCCTTCCATCTGGCCCGGCTTGCCGATCTGCATCAGGAACTTGCCGGCACCCGAGAACTTCAGCACCTGCGCGTCCTGCGGCGGGGGCGCGGGAGCGGCGGCGCCCCGTCCGGCGCGGCCGCCGCGGGCGGCCGGAGGCGCCGGATCGTAGCCGGCGCCGGTCACCCACACGTTGCCGCCACTGTCCACCGCGATGCCGCCGGGCACGGTCGGCCAGTCGTAACCCGCGCCCTTGCCACCGAAGCCGGCCATCCGTTTGCCGTCGGCGTCGAACTCGACGATGAACGGCGCGGCGGCGCAGCAGACCGACGAGCTGGGCGGCGAGAGCAGCATGCCCTTCTCGTTGCCTTCGAGTGAATCCGCACCGCGGTGCACGACCCAGACATGATCCTGGGCGTCCACGGCGACGCCGGTGATCGAGCCGAACACCTGGTGGTCGGGCATCGGCTGCGGCCAGAGCGGCTGCACGCGGAGCGCCGGGGCCTGGGCCTGGCCCACACCGACCAGAAGCGCGGCCAAACCCGCCGCAAGGAAAACGGTACGCGTCCGACTCATACCCCTCCTCCTCAATCCGCGGCCGAGCGGCGCACGGGTAGGGCGACCTGCGAGAGGTGTAAGTATACGGCGGTTCGTCAGGATCGCAAGGAGGTCGTCAAGGCGGGAGAAATGTCAGGGAAATGACCGAAAATCAGCCCTGAGCCGTCCCTTGAGAGATGCGAGCCGGGAACCGGGGTCGCCCCCGGTTCCTCAGCTCCTCAGGTCCCGGGTTCCTCAGTTCCCCGACGGCCAGACCGTGCCCTGATCGCCGCGCGGCACCGACTGGATCCCCTTATAGAGGAAGCGCTGGAGGCGGCGGCCATCATAGGTTTCGGTGGTGTAGATGTTGCCCTTCGAGTCGACGGCGATGCTGTGCACGGCGTAGAACTGGCCGGGCTGACGGCCGCCGTCGCCGAAGCTCGTGAGGATCTCGAGCGACTGCCGGTCGAGAATCCAGACCTTCTCGTCGTGACCGTCGGCCAGGTAGATGTACTTCTGCTGCGGATCGGTCGAGAACGCGATATCCCAGACCGATCCGTCGCCGAGCGTATTCTTCGACACCCAGGCTTCCTTCACGAACTTGCCGTCCTTCTGGAACACCTGGATTCGGTCGTTGACGCGGTCGCAGACGTACACCAGGTTGTCATTCGAGAGCTCGGCGCAGTGCACCGGGTTGCGGAACTGCTGCGCGGGCGGCGCGGTGGGATCGTAGCGGCCGAGGTTCGTGTCGTCGGGCTTGTGGCCGTACGCGCCCCAGAAGCGCTTGAAGGCGCCCGTGTTCTCGTCGATCACGGCCACGCGCTTGTTGCCGTAGCCGTCGGCGACGTACACCTCGTTGTTCTTGTCGTCGATGAAAACCTTGGCGACCTGCAGGAAGTGCGTGGTGCTGTTGCTGTCGGCGGTCACGCCCACGTCGCCGATCTTCTTGATGAACTTGCCGTCGTGCGTGAACTCGAGCACCTCGCCGTCCCCGCCGCCGTTCCCGCCAATCCAGACGTTGCCCTTCGCGTCCACGTCGATGCCATGGTTCGACGACGGCCACTTGTAGCCGGGGCCGTCGCTGCCGCCCCAGTGCTCGAGCAGGTTGCCCTGCTGATCGAACTCGAGGATGGGCGGGGCCTTGGCGCAGCACGCGCCCGTGCCCTCATCGAGGGCCGCTTCGGCCGGCGAGAGGCTGTCGGGCCGGTGCACGATCCAGATGTGGTCGTTGCTGTCGACCGACACGCCGATCGACATGCCCTGATACCAGTGGTTCGGCAACGGCTTGGGGAACATCGGATCGACTTCGAACTTCGGGGCCATCACGGTGCCCGACGCCTGCTGGGCGTGGGCCGTCTTCTCGAGCGCCCGCTGCCCGGCGCCGAGCGCGCCGAGGAGCGCGATCACTCCGGCGCCGATGACCAGATCTCGTTTCCGCATCATGCTGCCTCCTCTATCGAACGGTCCGGACGTCATCGGCCCTGGGGCATCCATTTCTGGACGCGCTTCCCTTCGAGATTCTCACCCGTGTAGACGTTGCCGCGCGAATCCACCGCCACGCTGCCGACGCCGTAGAAGTGGCCCGGCAACCGCCCGCCGTCGCCGAAACTGCCGACCTTGGCGAGGGTGTCGCGCTGCAGGACGATCACCGTCTCGTCGGTGCCGTCGGCCACGAACAGCAGCCGCTGCTGGGGATCGCTCGAAAACGCCACGTCCCAGGCCGCTCCTCTGCCCTTGGTCGTCGTGGACACGACGCCTTCCTTCACGAAGGTGCCGTTCTTCTGGAACACCTGCACGCGGTTGTTCGTGCGGTCGCAGACGTACACCATGCCGTCCTTCGCGATGTGCACGCAGGAGACGTCGCCGAACGGCTTCGCGCCGTTGGCGCTCCACTGCCGCTTGAAGGCGCCGGTGCGCGCGTCGAACACCGCGACCCGATGGTGGCTGCCGTAGCCGTCGGCCACGAAGACTTCGTTGGCGGCCGAATCCACCGCGACGCCCGCCGGACGGTCGAGTGCGGCGTCGCCGCCGCTCGTCTGGCCCGGCTTGCCGATCTGCATCTGGAACTGGCCGGTCGGCGAGAACTTCAGCACCTGCGCGTCGGCTGGAGGCGGAGGCGGCGGCGTGGCGCCTGCCCGGCCGCGGCCACGCCCGGCCGGCGGCGGATCGTTGCCGGCGGCGGCGATCCAGATGTTGCCCTGACCGTCGATCGCCAGACCAGACGGATTCAGCGGCCAGTCATAGCCCTGCCCCGGCCCGCCCCAGTGGTTCATCACGGCGCCGGACTGATCGAACTCGAGCACCTGCGGCGCCGAGAAGCAGCACTCGCTGGCCCACGGCGTCAGCGTCGGACCCTTTTCGTTGTTCTGGAGCGAGTCCAGGCCGCGTTGCGTCACCCAGATGTGATCCTGTGCGTCGACGGCCACGCCGGTGACCGAGCCCAGGATCTGATGATTGCCCAGCGGTTTCGGCCACAGGGGATCGACCCGTAAGGTCGGAGCCTGCGCGCCGACGACGGCGCCCAGGCAGAGAAGCACGGCTGCATGTACCGAGACAATACCGGTCCGCCTCATACACCTCCTCCTTCGCACGCGGCCCGCGACCGCGGCAAGGCTGTTCGCAAGCGGTTCAGTATACGCCTCCATGCGCGGATCGAACGGGGACCTCGATTGTGAAAAAGTGTCGCCGCCGCCGCCGCGCGCCCCATTCGAGAACGCCCCTTGTCAGCGCCCGCCAACCCGGGTACGCTGAGAGACCTTCCGGAGACGTGCCCGTGCAAGCCATTTCCCGAACGGCCGGCCGTCGGCTGGTCGCGGCGCTCGCCGCGGTCCTGGTGATCGGTGCCGCCGCGGCGCCGTCGGCTCACGAGATTCCGGCCGACGTCACGATTCAGGTCTTCCTCAAGCCCGAAGGGCAGGTGGCGCACCTCCTCGTCCGCGTGCCGCTCGCCTCGATGCTCGACGTCGACTGGCCGATGCGGACCGCCGAAATCCTCGACCTCGACAAGATTCAGCCGTTCCTCTACGACGCCTCGACGCTCTGGCTGGCCGACAACATGGAGCTGTACGAAGGCGGCACGCGGCTCGAATACCCCCGCGTCGTGAGCGTGCGCGCCTCGCTGCCCTCCGACAAGTCGTTCGACTCCTACGACGACGCGCTGGCGCGCGTGACGGGCCCCGCCCTCACCAACGACACCGACATGTACCGCAACCAGGGCACTCTCGACGCCTTGTTCGAGTACCGGATCCAGTCGGCGGATGCCCGGTTCGCGATTCACCCGAAGTTCGGACGTCTGGGCCTGCGCGTGGTGACCGTGCTGCGCTACATCCTGCCGAACGGCACGATCCGCGCGTTCGAGTACGAAGGCGATCCCGGGCTGGTGCGCCTGAATCCGCAGTGGTACCAGGCCGCCTGGCGGTTCGTGCAGATGGGGTTCGAACATATCCTGAGCGGCACCGACCATCTGCTGTTTCTCTTCTGCCTGATCATCCCGTTCCGCCGGCTTCGCGGGCTGGTCCCGGTGATTACGGCGTTCACCGTCGCGCACTCGATTACGCTCATCGCCTCGGCCTACGACATGGCCCCGAGCGCGCTCTGGTTCCCTCCGCTCATCGAAACGCTGATCGCCACGTCGATCGTGTACATGGCGCTCGAGAACATCGCCGTCGAGCACCCGAAGCGTCGCTGGCTGATGACGTTCGGCTTCGGCCTGGTGCACGGCTTCGGCTTCTCGTTCGCGCTCCGGCAGACGCTGCAGTTCGCCGGGACGCACCTGCTGACGTCGCTCCTCTCGTTCAACATCGGCGTCGAGCTCGGCCAGCTGTCGGTGCTGATTGTGGTCATCCCGGCGCTGGACCTGCTCTTCCGCTATGCCGTCGCCGAGCGCATGGGCACGATCATCCTGTCGGCGCTCGTCGCCCACACCGCCTGGCACTGGATGACGGATCGCTGGGCCGTGCTGCGGCAGTTCCCGATTGCCATGCCCGCGTTCGACGCCGCCTTCATGGCGTCCCTGCTGCGGTGGCTGATGTTGATCGTCGCGCTCGCCGGCGCCGCGTGGCTCCTTCAGGTGCTGCGCCGTCCGACGGCGGCGGCCGAGGAAGAACCCGCCGTCGAGTAGGACCGTCAGGGCAGGCGAAACGCCAGGGTACTCGCCTGAATAGTTGCCGCCGCTCACGGCCACGACAATGTACTGTCTGTCTCCCGCCCGATAGGTCATGGGCGTCCCGCTCTGCGGCGCCGGCATGAACACGGTTCCCACTTCCCGGCCTGTCCGCTTGTCGTAGGCCCGCAGCATCGCGCCGCGCGGACGGCCGCCGGGCGCCGTCACGAGCGGGTCGCCCGCGATCACGAGCGTCTTCGTCACGAGCGCGCCAATCGCGCCCGACTGACCCGTGCGCGGGATGGTGAGCCCGGCGAGGGCGGGATTCGTCCGGACGCCGTCGGGCGTCTCGCCGTGCGCCACGCTCCAGACAATCTCCCCGCGATCGAGATCGATCGCCGTGATCTTCCCGTACGGCGGCTTCATGAACGGCAGGCCCTGCGGGTTGAGACTGGCGCGCCGGGCCGGGGGGGCCGCGCTCACCGGCGCGCGCGACGCGCCGCCGCGGCCGGCGGACGGCGGTTCGGACGCCGAGCCGCGGCCGCCTCCGGGCGGCGCGTCGGCGCCCGCATCTTCGCCGGGCCCCGCGATGTACTGCACGCCGGTGAGGACTGTCCCCTCGACGTAGTCGATGTCGGAGAACGCCCGGTTCGGCGGCGGAAGCAGCCCGAACGCCAGGAGGGAGATGAAGGACGGGACGTAGGCGATGTGCGTTTCGGGGTCGAACGACGCGCCGGGCCAGTTGGTTCCGCCCGACGACCGGAACCCGGCAATCGGGCCGCCCTCGCGGCTCACGACCGGCGGCGTGAAGACGCCGCCCAGGGCGTACGCCGACAGGTTCGCAATCGCTTCCTCGCGCAGCGCCGGCGTGAAGTCGATCAGGTGGTCGACGGTGACGCCCTGCACGTCGTAGGCGGGCGGGCGGCTCGGGAAGGGCTGCGTGGGCGAATACCGCTCGCCCGGCACGCGGCCCTGCTCGACGGGCCGCTCCTCGATCGGCCACACGGGCTCGCCGGTCACGCGATCGAACACGTACATGAACGCCTGCTTGCCCTGGATGGTGACGGCTTTGATCGGTCGTCCGTCGACGGCGATGTCCGCGAGGATCGGCGCCGTGGCGATGTCCATGTTCCAGAGCGGATGGTGCACGAGCTGGAAGTGCCACCTCCGCCGGCCCGTCTTGTAGTCGACCGCGACGAGGCTTTCGGCAAACAGGTTGTCGCCCGGGCGGTGGCCGCCGTAGAAGTCCGACGAAGGCGTTTCAACGGGGAGGTATGCGAGGCCCAGGTCTTCGTCCACGGCGATCTGGTTCCAGACCCCGGTGTTGCCGTTCACGGCCCACGAGTCGTTCAGCCACGTGTCGTTGCCGAACTCGCCGGGGCGGGGAATCGTGTTGAACGTCCAGAGCCGGCGCCCCGTCCGCACGTCGAAGGCCCGCACCGAGCCCTTCGTGTTGTTGTGCGTCCGCGGCGTGCGCCCTTCGCGGAAGGCGGAGCCGACGAGCACGATTCCGTCGCGCGTGACCGCGGGCGCGGCGTGGAGGCCGATCTCTCCGGCGACCGGATCGATCGGCTGATCGTTGCCGAACACCACGCCGTCTTTCAGATCCACGCGGCCATCCCGCCCGAAGCCGCCGATCCGCGCGCCCGTCTTCGCGTCGAGCGCCACCAGGCGGTACCCGATCGTGACGTAGAGGATGCGCTCGTCGCCCCGGCCGTCGGTCCAGTACGCGAGACCTCTTCCAGACAGCTGGCGGGGGGACGCGGCGCTGCGCGCGCCTTCGCGCTCGCTGTGCGCCCACAGGAGCTCCCCGGTGGCGGCATCCAGCGCGACGACCGATCGACGGGTGCCCGCCGTGGCATAGAGCACGCCGTTCACCATGAGCGGCGTGCCTTCGAGCTTGTATTCCGGCCGCGGGCCGAGCGCGTCGGTCTTGAACCGCCAGGCCAGTTCGAGTCGACCGAAGTTGGCGGCCGTGATCTCGTCGAGCGGCGAGTAGTGAAAGTTGCGGAGATCGCCCGCGTAGGATGGCCATTCGCCGGCGGCCACCGACGGCACGCGCGCCTGAGCCGACGGCTGCGACAGCCGCCCGGCCACCGTACACACGGCGACGGCCGTGAAGGCGAACGACAGCCGACGCAAGGCTGGCGACATCGGGACTCCTCGCGGCGCAGTGTCGCCTCCGGACCGTCGCGTCGTCAACAGGATTACACTCGGACCGTGTCAGGTCGCCCGCCACGGCTGATCGCCCTGCTCGCGGCGACGGCTCTCGCCGTCTGCGCGGCGTGCACGGACAGCAGGCCCGCCCTCCGGCTCGACCCGACGGTCATCCTCGTCTCCTTCGACGGCTTCCGCTGGGACTATCCGACGAAGGCGGCCACGCCGAACCTGCACGCGCTCGCCGCGCGCGGCGTGCAGGCCGAGAATCTCATCCCGGCTTTTCCGTCGAAGACCTTCCCGAACCACTACTCCATCGTCACCGGGCTCTATCCGGGCCATCACGGCATCGTCGCCAACAACATCTTCGACGAAGCGACGGGGCGCAGCTTCGCGATGGCGAAGCGCGACGAGGTGCGGGATCCGATGTGGTGGGGAGGCGATCCGATCTGGTCGGTCGCCGAACGCGCCGGGCAGAAGACGGCCCCGTACTTCTGGCCGGGATCCGAGACGCCGCACGCCGGGGCGATGGCGACGTACTGGAAGCCCTACGACGGCAGCGTGCCTGCCGAGGCGCGGATCGCCCAGGTGCTCGAATGGCTCGACCTCCCCGCGGACAAGCGCCCGACCTTCCTCACGCTGTATTTCGAAGACACCGACTCGGCGGGTCACGACTTCGGGCCCGACTCGCGCGAGGTCGTCGACGCTATCACGCGCGACGATGCGTACCTCGGGCGGCTCGTCCAAGGGCTCGACGACCGGCAGCTCCTCGACCAGGTCAATCTGATCGTCGTCTCGGACCACGGCATGGCCGAAACCAGCCCCTCGCGCGTCGTCGCGCTGGACGACTACATCTCGCTCGACGATGTGACCATCGCGGACATCAATCCAACGCTGGGCCTGTTTCCCAAACCGGGCCGGATGAAGGCCGTCTACGACGCTCTCAACGCCGCGAACCCGCACCTCTCGATCTACCGTCGCGACGAGACGCCCGAGCATTGGCACTATCGGGACCACGCGCGCGTGCCCCCACTCGTCGGCGTCGTGGACGAGGGGTGGGAACTCGTCAGGCATGCGCCGAGCGGGGCGGGCGCGGTCGGCGGCCAGCACGGATACGATCCGATGCTCATGTCGATGCGCGCAATCTTCGTGGCCGCCGGGCCCGCGTTCCGGCAGGGCGTCAGGGTGCCGGCGTTCGAAAACGTGAATATCTACGACGCGCTGGCAGACATCCTGCACCTCGAGGCGCCGCCCAACGACGGCGACCCCGCCGTCGCGCGCGCGCTTCTGCGCTAGGCGCGCTCCCGCAGAAGGGCCGCCACGCGCCCCGAGTTGAAATGCTCGGCCCATCCGAGCGGCGAACTGCGATAGTTCGCGTCTTCGACCGTCGGGTCGGCGCCGTGCGCGAGCAGCAGCCGGGCCATCTCGACGTGATCGTTCTGGGCGGCGAGATGCAGCGCCGTCACGCCGTCGCCGTGCGACGGCCCGCCGAAGGTGGCGCGATCGATCCGGGCGCCGTGCGCCAGCAGCCACCGCGCGGCCCCGAGGCGATTGTTCGCCGCGGCCCAGACGAGAGCCGTCCCGCGATACGGGTCGGCGTTCACATCGGCGCCGCGGGCGACCAGTTCCGGCATGACCTCGACCCGATCGGCCTTGGCCGCCCACACGAGCGCCTCGGTCAGGATCTCGGTCGGATCGTCGGACGGCTCCCACACCGGGAAGCCGCTGTGCGGCCGGTAGAATCGGCGGCCGGTCCGCGCGGCGGCCGTGAGCGTCCCGGCCCCGTCGAAGCTGGCGCCGATGAGATCGTGGCGGCCGAGGCCTGCCGCGATCCTGAGGTTGGCCGGCACGACGGCGGCGCCGGCGAGCACGTCGGCCGCTTCGCGATGGCCCCAGAAGAGCGCCACGGCCAGCGGCGTCCCGCCCTCGCCATGCGCCTCCCGATCCGGCGCGGCCCCCGCCGCGAGAAGGCGCACGGCCATGGCAGCCTGGTTGCTGTACCCGGCCTGATGCAGGGGCGTCCAGCCTCGATCGTTCGGATCGTTCACGTCGGCGCCGCCTCGAAGAAGCGCCTCGAGAATCGGCAGCGCGTTCGGCGGAAGCGCCTCGCCCGTCCGCCCAGCCAGGCTGACGGCGAGGTTCAGCAGGGAATTGCCATTGGTGCCGCGGGCCGTGACGAGGTCGGGGTGCTCCCGCAGCAGACGTTCGAGGCGATCGCATTCACGATCGCGCATCGCCTCGAAGGCGTCCAGGAACGGCTCGCGCGCGTCCCGTCGACCGACGGCAGCGACATGCGTCGCGAACGCCTCCCACGTGGGGAACCCATGCTCGCGCGCATAGACAACGCGGGCGTCCTCGGCGCCGAACGGCGCGCGCCGGATCGCCTCGTCCGTGGCATCGGCGAACCGGGGGTGCCACGCGCGGATCTGCGCCAGCGCCTGCGGCACGCCGGAGGCGTGCGCGCTCACCAATCCGGCGACGCGGTCGTCGAAATAGCCGATCGCCGCCACGAAGATGCGCGTCCGGCGCCGGGCGTGCCGACCGTGCCGCATCAGCCTTTGACGATGCGCTTCCAGTCCTCGACGACGTGCTCGGCGGTGCGCCAGGCGAGCGCCTGGAGCGTCAACGTGGGGTTGCGGGCGCCGCTCGTGCCCATCACCGACGATCCCAGCACGCCGAGGTTGGGACACTCGTGCGACATTCCCCAGCGATCGACGACGTTCGTCTCGATGTTGTCGCCCATGCGCGTGCCGCCGTAGGAATGCGTCGACGGCCCCATCGTGCCCAGACCGCCGCGCCGGATGTCGATCGCGCCGGCGGCACGGTACCACTGCTCCATCTTGTCCTGGATGTACTCGCTGATCTTCCGCTCGTTGTCCTGGTAGTCGGCGGTGATGCGGGTGACGGGCAGCCCGAGCGGATCCTTCACCTCGGGGTCGAGATCGAGGTAGTTCTCCTCGTACGGCAGCGTCGTCTTCTGCAGGTAGGCGCTGTTCGTGCGGTCGGCGTGCTCCTTGATCCAGGCTTTCCACGCCGAGCCCCAGCCGGGCGCCTGCCCCCAGGTGCTGGCGCTCGCCGCGGCGATCGGCCGGCGGTCGGAGTAGACCCACAGGAGTCCGCCCCCGATGAAGTCGACGCCCGCATGGTCCCAGTTGTCGTCGGCGAAGTTGTCGACGGCCGTGCCCTGCGCCGGCAGGCCGTACCAGTTGTTGAGATCGAACGGAAACAGGGCGGTCACCCCGCCGCCCTGCGCGTGGCTGAAATAGTGCCTTCCCACCTGGCCGTGGTTGTTCGAGAGACCGCGCGGAAACGGCTTCGACGTCGAGAGCAGGAGCAGGCGCGGGTTCTCGTACGTATAGCTCGCCACCAGCACGACGGATGCGGGCTGGAAATATTCGACGCCGTCGGTGACATACGTGACACCGGTCGCGAGGCCGGTGCGATCGTCCACGTCGAGGCGCGTGACGTGCGCGCGCGTCACGACCTGCAGGTTGCCCGTGGCCTGCGCCCGGGGAATCGTGGTGACGTGCGGCCCGTTCTTCGCGTCGACGTGGCACCCGCCCTTGTTGCAATAACCGTGGTACATGCAGCCGGAGCGGTTCTGATAAGACCGGGAGTTGATCGAGGCGGGACCGGGAAAGGGATGCCATCCCAGGTCCCTCGCCGTGTTCGCCATCAGCTCGGTGAAGCCCGTGCCGCGCAGCGGCGGCATCGGGTAGCCGCGCGCGCGCGGCGCTTCGAAGATGTTGCCGCGCGCATCGATCGTGCCCTTCACGTTGCCGGCCTGTCCCGAGACGCCCATTTCGTATTCGATCCGGTCGTAGTAGGGCTCGAGCTCGTCGGAGCCGAACGGCCAATCCTCGACCGTGGAGTTCTTCGGAAGGCGCGACGCGCCGTACCGCTTCGTGGTTTCGCTCACCACCTTGAAGTCCCACGGGTTGAGCCGCCAGCTCTGCGCCCAGTAGTGCAGCGTCGTGCCGCCCACCGCGTTCATCATCGGATGGCTGCCCAAGCGCGTCGTGCGCGCCCCCGCCGTCGCGCGGTGCGTCGGCACCTCGTGGTTCGCCTTCTGGACGGCCATGGGCCAGTCGCGGATGTTGAAGCGGATCTCGTCGGGCGCGAAATCCTTGCGCGTCAGCCACGTGCCCGCTTCGAGGCCGACGACTTTGAGCCCGGCCTCCGCGAGCGGCAGCACGGCCACCCCGCCGGCGGCCCCCAGGCCCACGACCACCACATCGGTGCCGGGCAGCTTAGTCGCCATACTCGCCGTTCCCCTTCGCGTCGCTGCGGACCACGGCCTTGACGAACATCGGAGTGTCGTAGGCCGAGCGGTGATTGGGGGGCGTGCGCGCGTCGAGGCGCTGCATGTCCGCCGTGACGACCGTCCGCACGCCCGGATAGCCGAGCAGATCCCAGCCGATGAAGTCGCGATTGCCGCCGTAGTACGGGTCCCCGAACGTGCCCTGCCAGGTGTGGCTCCGGACCATGCCGAAGAACGGCGCCGAGCCGCCCGGAAAGCCGGTGGCCTTGCCGCTCTCGACGTCGGTCAGCACGGCAATCTGATCGGCCTCGGTCAACTGGAGGAACGGCGCGCCGCGGGACGCCGCGGCGTACCGGTCGAGGGCGGCCAGTCCCGATCGGTAGGCCTCGCGGCTCTCGGCCAGCGCGCCGGCCAGCGCGCGATCGATGTAGTGAATCGCCCGGGCCTCTCGCGCGCCGGGCCCGTTCTCGTCAGTCGGAATGAGCCGTTCGCACACGACCTCGAGCAGGGCGGCCTCCTCGGCCGTGAGCGCCTCGAGCGGCTCGCGCACGACGTCGGCGGGCGCCGGACGCGGCGGGGCGGGGTCGACAAGAGGCGCCGCGCCGGGCGTCGCGGCGGCGCCGAGCACGGCGGAACCGGCCGCGGCCGCGCCGGCCGCCAGCCCGGCGCGCTTCAACAGGTCCCGGCGTGTGAACAGGTGCGACTCATCCGCCATCGGGCGTCTCCTCGGCGAACACCATACGGTGGAGCCTGGGTGCCGTCAAGGACCCCGGCGACATTCGGTGACGGCGAACGGCGAGCCCATCGGTCGATGACATGACGTGGCGCGCGCCGCGCCAGATCGTTTGAGGTCAAACTATCAAGTGGTATACTGGGGGCCTGCCGTCGATCGACCGCCGCACACCAGAGGGGGTTCTTCCATGCGCACTCCGTGGACCATCACCGGCATCGCCGCGCTGGCTGTCGTCAGCGGCGGCGTCGTCGCGCTGTCGGCGGCCGGGCCCGGCGACGCGGCCGGCGCGCCGGCACCCACGTTCGAAAAGGACGTGCTGCCGATCGTGCAGGCGCACTGCCAGGACTGTCATCGGCCCGAGCAGATGGCGCCGTTCTCGCTGCTCACCTACGAAGACGCGCGCCCCTGGGCGCGCGACATCAAGGACAAGGTGGTGAGCCGCTACATGCCGCCCTGGCACGTGGACCGCACCGTGGGCGAATACGATCCCGACCCGTCGCTCACCGACGCCGAGATCCAGACGATCGCGCGGTGGGTGGACGCCGGCGCGCCCAAGGGCGACCCGAAGACGGCGCCGCCGCCCCGCGTGTTCCCCGACGCGCACTCCTGGCAGTTCGGGGAGGAGCCCGACCTCGTGATCGAGGCGCCCGCCGTCGACGTGCCGGCGATCGGTCCCGATGTCTATCCGGAGCCTGAAGTGCCGACCGGGCTCACCGAGGATCGCTACATCAAGTGGATCCAGATCATTCCGGAGCACACGCAGATCATCCACCACGTGCTCGTGTTCGCCGAGCAGAACCGCTCGGCCAACGGCACGCTGCTCACCGCCGCGGGCAGCCCCGGCAGCGCGGCGGCGCAGGGCGGCAGCGTCGCGATGGTCGCCGAGTACGCGCGCGGCAACGACGGCGACATCTATAAGGACGGCGAGGGCAAGCTCCTGCAGGCCGGATCCACGATCCGGTTCCAGCAGCACATCCATCCCGACACGCACCACTCGTACGTGGAGCACACGAAGGTCGGGATCAAGTTCTTCCCGAAGGGCTACACGCCCAAGCACCTGATCGTCACGCGCGGCGTGATGTCGCCGGGGACGCTGGCCGTGCCGCCCGGCGACCCGAACGCGCGCAGCGACGCCTACTTCCGCCTCCAGGAGCCGGCGCGGCTCGTCAGCTTCCAGCCGCACATGCACTATCGCGGCAAGCGGATGACGCTCGAGGCGATCCTCCCGAGCGGCCAGGTGCGCCTGCTCTCCGACGTGCCGCACTTCATCTGGACGTGGCAGATCACCTACACCTACAAGCATCCGATCACGCTGCCGAAGGACACGGTCCTGCATGTGACCGCCTACCACGACAACTCCGCCGCCAACCGCGAGAACCCCGACCCCACGGCGTTCGTCGGCTGGGGCGACCGCACCGTGGACGAGATGAACATCGGCTGGATCGACTTCTACTACATCACCGATCAGGAGTACGCCGACCTCATGCGCCCGTCGCGGGGTCCGTCGGCCCGCCAGACCGCCCAGCAGTAGGCGGGCCGCGGGCACGCCCCGGCCGGGGAGCGAGATTCGCCCGAATCCCGCTCTCCGTTCTCGGGTACCGCGCCGCACGGCACGCCGGCGCGTTACCTGGCCGTCACACCAGACCGTAGGGCTGGCATTGAAAACCTACAAATGTGTAGTAGGCTAGGGGCATGAAATCGGGCACCAAGCTCCAGGCCGCCATCGCCAGCGCCGACCGCAAGGCCCGCGAGGCCCGCCGGCTCTCGACGCTCCTCGAAGCGAGCCAGGCGCTCGCCGGCACCCTCGACCTGAAGTCGGCCCTCCATCGCGTCCTCGAGATCCTCGCGAAGCACCACGGCGCCGTTCGCAGCATGGTCACCCTCCTCCACGACGGCGAGCTCACCGTCGAGGCCTCCGACGGCCTGGAGCCCTCCTCGCGCGGCGTGAAGTACCGCCTGGGCGAAGGCATCACCGGCCGGGTCGTCGAAACGGGCAAGCCCGTGGTCGTGCCGCGCGTGAGCAGCGAGCCGCTGTTCCTCGGCAGGGCCGCGCGGCGCCCCGAGCTCGCCCGCGAGGAGCTGAGCTTCGTGTGCGTGCCGATCAGCCTGAACCGGAAGACCGTGGGCGCGCTCGGCGTGGATCTGAAGTTCAAGAAGGATCGCGACTACGAGCGCAGCACCAAGATGCTGGGCATCGTCAGCTCGATGATCGCCCAGGCGCTCAAGGTGCAGCAGTCGATCGAGGAGGAGCGGGCGCGCCTCGTCGCCGAGAACAGCCATCTGCGCCAGGAGCTGAAGGAGCGCTACGACTTCTCCAACATCATCGGCACGAGCGGCCCGGTGCGGCAGATGTACGAGCAGGTCGCACAGGTGGCGCCCACCAACACGACCGTGCTGGTGCGCGGGGAGTCGGGCACGGGCAAGGAGCTCATCGCCCACGCGATTCACTACAACTCGCTGCGCAACAAGAAGCCGTTCATCAAGGTGAGCTGCGCGGCGCTGCCCGAGAGCCTGATCGAATCGGAGCTGTTCGGCTACGAGAAAGGCGCATTCACGGGCGCCGATGCCCGCAAGAAGGGCCGATTCGAGCTTGCCGAGGGCGGCACGCTGTTTCTCGACGAGATCGGCGACATCAATCTGGCGACCCAGGTGAAGCTGCTGCGGGTGCTCCAGGAGCGCGAGTTCGAACGGCTCGGCGGCACCGAGACGATCAAGGTCAACGTGCGGCTGATCGCGGCCACCAACAAGGACATGGAGAAGGGAATCGCCGCGGGCATGTTCCGCGAGGATCTGTTCTACCGCTTGAACGTGTTCACGATCTTCGTGCCGCCGCTGCGCGAGCGGAAGGCCGACATGCTGCTGCTCGCCGACCACTTCCTCGAGAAGTTCTCGCGCGAGCACGGCAAGATCATCAAACGGATCTCCACGCCGGCCATCGACATGCTCATGAGCTATCACTGGCCGGGCAACGTGCGCGAGCTCGAAAACGCGCTGGAGCGCGCCGTGCTCATGTGCGACGGGCAGGTCGTCCACGCCCACCACCTGCCGCCGTCGCTCCAGACCGCCGAAGCCTCGGGCACCATCACGCGCGTGTCGCTGCACGACGCGGTGGTCGCGTACGAGAAGGATCTGATCCAGGACGCGTTGAAGTCCACCCGTGGGAACCGCGCCAAGGCAGCGCGGCTGCTGAATACCACCGAGCGCGTGCTGAACTACAAGGTGCGGAACTACGGCGTGGACGTCTCGCGCTTCAAGTGACAGCACCGAGATCGACGACGGTGCGGCCGCGAATCCTGCCGGCCAGAATCTCCCGCGCGGCCGCGGGCAGGTCGGCCAGCCCGATCGTGCGGGTCGCGGCCTCCAACGTCGCCGCAGGAAGGGTGTCGGCCAGCCGCGCCCACGCCCGGCGCCGGGCCGCGCCAGCCACGGTCACGGAATTGATCCCGAGAAGGTTCACGCCCCGCAGGATGAACGGCAGCACGGTCGCGTGAAAGGCCGCGCCGGCGGCGAGGCCGCACGCCGCCACCGACGCGTTCGAGGCCATCGCGGGAAACAGGGCCGCCATCAGATCCCCGCCGACCGTATCCACCGCGCCCGCCCACGTCTCCGACCCGAGCGGCCGCTTCGCGTCCTTCAGGATGTCGTCGCGGCCGACCACCTCGGCGGCGCCCAGCCTCCTCAGGTACTCGGCCTCCTCCGGCCGTCCGGTCGCGGCGACGACGTGATACCCGAGCGCGCCGAGGATCGCGACCGCGACGCTGCCGACGCCACCGGCGGCGCCCGTCACCACCACGGGCCTCCCGCCCGGCGCCAGCCCGTGCTGCTCGAGCGCCGTGACCGACAGCATCGCCGTGAAGCCGGCCGTGCCGATGGCCATCGCGCGCTGGAGCGTCAGCCCCGCGGCCAGCGGCACCAGCCACTCCCCGTTCACGCGCGCGCGGGTCGCGTAGCCGCCCCAATGTTTCTCTCCGACGCCCCACCCGGTAAGCACCACCTGGTCGCCGGGCGCGTAGTCGGCACTCGACGATTCCACGACCACGCCGGCGAAGTCGATCCCGGGGACCATCGGAAAGGATCGAATCACCTTGCCGGGGCTCGTGAGCGCGAGACCGTCTTTGTAGTTGAGCGTCGAATACCGGACGTCCACCAGGACGTCGCCCGGCGGCAGGGCGTCGACGCCCAGCGTCTCGATGGCGGGTGCGGCATCGGCCGCGCGAACGACGAGCGCCTTGAACGTATCCGGCACGGTGTCCTGTCTACCGCGCCGTCCCCGCCGCGACGCGGTGGTCGTTGGTCTGTTTCCGCATCCAGGCCTGCAGGTTCCCCACGTCGCGCGTGACGGTGCGCGAGGCGGCGAACAGAACGACGGCGAGGATCGCCGCGAGCAGAGGCACGGCGTACATCGCCGAGTGCAGCCCAGCCGCGCGGAACGGCTCGAGCGCGGCCAGATCGAACCCCTTCGCCTGGCCCACGAGGCTCCGGAATTCGGCGCCGATCAAGGCGCCCGGCGGGAGCGGCGCCACGGCGCCGGCGGCCGCACCGGCCTGGAACGTGAAGTAGTCGCTGACCATGCCCGTGCCGACGGGTCCGAGCGAGGCGCCGAACAGATACATGGCCGCGAAATAGAGCGCCATCGCCGTGCCGCGCAGCGACGGCTCCACGACGTCGTGGATGGTCGAGTAGACGGTGGAATAGTACGCGTACATCACGCCGACGCCGAAGCCCATGAGCAGCGAGAAGCCGACCAGATCGCCGCCCGGGCGCGTGAGGGCGAGATACATCGGCGGCGCCGCCAGCACGAGCGACGCGGTCGCGACCAGCAGCCGTCCGTCGACGCGCCGGCGGTAGAGCGCGTCGGCGGCGGCCCCGCCGACAAAGAGGCCCACGATGCCGGAGAACCCGTACACGACCATCCAGAGGTAACCCGCCGAGCGCAGCGCCATGCCGTGATAGCGGATCAGGAACGGAATGCCGAACGAGCCGAGCGCGTACATGTTGAAGTTGTGCAGCGCGCCCGACAGAATCACCCACCACATCGTCGGGATCGACAGCACCAGCGCGTACGGCGAACCGGCGCGCCGATGCGCGCCGATGGCATGGTCTTCGACCATGCCCCGCGCGGGCTCGCGAATGCGGAAGGCGGCCAGCGCGCAGACGAGGCCGGGGACGGCGGCCAGATAGAACGCGGCACGCCAGCCCCACGCCTGGCCGACCAGCCCGCCGATCCCGTTGGCGAGGCCAAGGCCGAGCGGCAGGCCCAGCATCCATACCGCCATCGCCCGCGCGCGTTGCGTCTTCGGGAACAGGTCGCCGATGAGCGAGGTGGACGCCGGGGAGCAGGTGGCCTCGCCGACGCCGACGCCGAGGCGCACGGCCACCAGCTGGCCGAAGCCGCGGGCGGCGCCCGACAAGGCCGTGAGCGCGCTCCACACGAACACCCCGCCGGCCAGGATCTTCCGGCGGTCGGCGTGATCCGACAGCCGGCCGAGCGGCACGCCGACGAAGGCATAGAGCAGCGTGAACACGGTTCCGAGCAGGCCGAGCGCCGTGTCGCTCAGCCCCCAGTCCACGCGAATCAATTCGCCGACCGCGCCGATGATCTGGCGGTCGAAGAAGTTCATCAGGTTGATCGCGAAGAGGACGACGAGCGCGTAGACGGCGCCGGCAGCCATGGGGCCTAGAAGGGATACCTGCCGGCGCGGATCACTGCGTCGGCGACGCGCCGTCGCGCCGCGATCGGATCGACGGCGACGTGCGCCGACACCGGCGCCAGCAGGCCGTCGAGCCTCGGCCGGCCGCGCGCCGCCAGCGCGGCCGCGACCTGTTTGGCCGAGTGCGTGAGGCGATCCGCGGCATCGGCCGCGTACACCCGGACGATGTCGCGCGTCACGTCGGCCTGCGCCGCCGGCCGCGAACGCGCCGTCTTCTCGGTGCGGGCCAGCGCGCTCTCGACGGCGTAGATCTCGATCACGAGATCGGCGATGTGGCCGAGCACCTCCTGCTCGTCCTTCAGGCTGTCGCCCCACGCCGAGGCGGCTTCACCGAGCGCGCCGACGGCCAGCGCCTTGGCGCAGGCCACGAGCGCGTGCTCGGGAGCGAGCGGGCCGTCCGCCGCCGCCGGCGCCCCGGCGAGGGTGAGCATGTCGCGCCCCTGCTTCAAGAGGCGCGTGGGCACGATCAGGCGGTTGATTTCGTTCGTGCCTTCGTAGATCCGCGTGATGCGGGCGTCGCGGTAGCCGCGCTCGACGGGGAACTCGCGCGAGTAGCCGTTCCCGCCGAACACCTGGATCGATTCGTCCGTGCAGTAGGCGAGCGCTTCACTCGTCCAGACCTTGTTGATCGAACATTCGATGGCGAAGCCTTCGATCGTCTTGAGCACCGTCACGTCGGCCGGATCGATGCCCTCGAGCGCGCGATCGACGTCGCCGAGCGTGCGGTACACCATCGCGTCGCCGACGAAGCACCGGATGGCCATCTCGCCCAGCTTCTGCCGGATCATCCCGAACTCGGCGATGGCGCGGCCGAACTGGCGGCGCTCCTTCGCGTACGCCACGGCGTGGTTCAGGGCAATCCTGGCGCCGCCCATGTTGCGGGTGCCGAGCTTCACGCGACCGATGTTGAGGATGTTGAAGGCCACCTTGTGGCCTTCGCCGATCGTCCCGAGAAGATTTCCGACGGGCACCGCGACGTTGTCGAGCATGACCGCGGTGGTCGAGGATCCGTCGAGACCCAGCTTCTGCTCGTCCTTCCCGCTCACCACCCCCATCCCGCGCTCGACGAGGAAGGCCGTGAACTTCTCGCCGTCGACCTTGGCGAAGACGGTGAAGAGATCGGCGAAGCCGCCGTTGGTGATCCACATCTTCTGGCCGTTGAGGACGTAGTGGCGGCCGTCGGGGCTGAGCACGGCGGTCGTTCTCGCGGCGAGCGCATCCGAGCCCGACTGCGGCTCCGTGAGCGCGTAGGCCGCCACCAGTTCGCCGCTCGCGAGCTTCGGCAGATAGCGTGCCTTCTGCTCGGCGGTGCCGAAGTAGACGAGCGGAAGCGTGCCGATCACGGTGTGCGCGCCGAGCGATCCGCCGAACGACGGGCTGACGGAAATCTGCTCGCCGACATAGGCTGCGCTGATCTTGTCGAGCCCGAGACCGCCGTACGCTTCAGGGATCTCGAGCCGCAGGAGATCGAGCTCGCCGGCCTTCCTGAGCAGTGCGCGCGTGAGCGTCCAGTCGTGTCCGAACAGCTCGGCCTCGCGCGGCAGCACCTCCTGACGCATGAACTCGCCGGCCGTCCGGCCGAAGAGCCGCTGCTCCTCGCTCAGCTCTTCGCGCACGAAGAGATCGGCAGGATCGAGCGTCGACGCGAGAAACCGTCCGCCGCCGGTGAGGGCGCGTGTGGGCATGGTTGACACTGCGAATGCGGGGCAGTATAAGCCTGCCAGCGTGGTTCCCGTCGCTCAATTATTCACCCTCGACGGCAGGACGGCGATCGTCACCGGCGGATCGCGGGGCCTGGGATTCGAGATCGCCGAGGGCCTCGCGGAGGCCGGAGCCTCGCTGATGTTGTGCGCACGCCGCGACGAGTGGTTGAAGCCCGCCGTCGCCGGGCTCTCGAGCCGCGGGTTCCGCGTCGACGGCCTGCTGTGCGACGTCGCGAAACCGGCCGAGGTGCAGCGGGTGGTCGATCGGACGATCGCCATCTACGGCACCGTCGACATCCTCGTGAACAATGCGGGCGTCACCTGGGGCGCGAAGGCGGAGGATCTCCCGCTCGACAAGTGGCAGAAGGTGATCGACGTGAACCTGACGGGCGCGTTCCTGTTTGCGCAGGCCGCCGGGCGCCACATGCTCGCGCGCGGCTCGGGGCGCATCGTCAACGTCGCCTCGATCGCGGGGCTCCACGCGTCGGTGAACGGCCCGCACTACGCCGCGTACAGCGCGAGCAAGGCCGGCCTGATGGGCCTCACGCGCGAGCTCGCCGCGTCGTGGGGGCGCCAGGGCATTCGCGTGAACGCGATCGCCCCGGGCTTTTTTCATTCGCGCCTGGCCGATCCCGCGATTCATCTCGCCGAGCCCGCGATCAAGGCCTCGAGCCCGATCCCCCGCGTCGGGGCCGCCGGCGAGATCAAAGGCGTGGTCGTCTTTCTGGCCGCCGATGCGTCGAACTACATCACCGGCCAGACCATCGTCGTCGACGGGGGACGGACCATTGCCTGAGTCGCCCTACGCCGCGCGTCCGTGGCTCCGCCACTACGACTACTGGGTGCGGCCGCATCTCACGTATCCGGAGCGCCCCCTGTACGACGTGCTGGCCGCGGCCGTGGTGGACGTGCCCGATCGGCCGGCCACCGCGTTTCTCGGGGCCGAGCTGACGTTTCGCGACGTGAAACGCCGCGCCGATCGGTTCGCCACGGCGCTGGCGCGGCTGGGCATCGCCAAGGGCGACCGGGTCGGCATCATGCTGCCCAACTCGCCGCAGTACATCATCGCGGCCTTCGCCGTGCTCCGTCTGGGTGCGGTGATCGTGAACGTCAATCCCACGTATACGGCGCGTGAGGTCGGCCTGGCGGCCGCAGATTCGGGCATGCGCGCGCTCGTCACGCTGGATTCCCTCGCGCCGCTCGCGCTCGGCCTCCCTCGCCACATCCGGCTCGACCACGTCATCGTCACCTCGCTCGCCGAGTACGCGTCGGACCAGGCGGCGCCGCCGCGAGTGGCCGGCACGGAATCGTTCACCGACCTGATCGCCGGCGTTGCCGCGCCCGACCTCCCCGAGGTGACGATCACGCGCGACGACCTGGCGGTGCTGCAGTACACCGGAGGCACGACGGGGACGCCCAAAGGGGCGATGCTCACGCACGGCAACATCTTCGCGAACGTCGTCCAGACCGAGACGTGGATGTATCGCGCGCCCGAGCGCGGGCACGCCCGCTATCTCGTGGTGCTGCCCTACTTCCACATCTACGCGTTCACCGTCGCGATGATGATGGGCATCTGGGCGGGCGCCCTGCAGATCATCTTTCCGAAGTACGACGTCGAGGGCGTACTGGCGGCGCTGCGCGACTACCA
Source organism: uncultured Acidobacteriota bacterium (assembly GCA_963837345.1). Classification (GTDB taxonomy): domain Bacteria; phylum Acidobacteriota; class Vicinamibacteria; order Vicinamibacterales; family CAVVIG01; genus CAWIMX01. Next base: position 2,938,918 of record CAWIMX010000001.1, on the reverse strand, counting down.
GCCGACGTATTTTCCCGCGGTGCCGACGATCTTCGTCTCGCTCCTGGGCCACCCGAAGCTCCACGAGTTCGGCCTCGAGGGGATTCGCACCTTCAACAGCGGAGGGGCGCCGTGTCCCGTGGAGGTGATTCACGAGTTCGAGCGCCGGATCGGCCGGCCGCTCAACGAGGGATACGGCCTCTCGGAAACCTCGCCCGTGACCCACTCCACCCCGCAGCTCGCCGTCCGGAAGCCCGGCACGGTCGGGCTGCCGCTGCCCGACACCGACATCACGATCGTGGACGTCGAATCGGGGACACGCGAGCTGCCCGTGGGCGAGCCCGGCGAGCTCTGCATCTCGGGCCCCCAGGTGATGAAGGGCTACTGGCAGAAGCCCGAGGAAACCGCCAGCGTGCTCCGTGTTCACGACGACGGGCGGCTGTGGTTCCATACGGGCGACATCGCGCGCATGGACGAGGACGGCTTCACCTCCATCGTGCAGCGCAAGAAGGACCTGATCATCGTGGACGGCTTCAACGTCTACCCGAGCGACGTCGAGGGCGTGCTCTACACGCATCCCGCCGTCCGGCTGGCCGCGGCCATCGGCGTGCCGCACGCGTACCACGGCGAAGTCGTGAAGGCGTGCGTGGTGCTGCGCGAAGGCGCCACCGCCACGCGCGAGGACCTCGTCGCGCATTGCCGAAAGGAGCTGGCCGACTACAAGGTGCCGCACGAAATCGAGCTGCGCGAAGCGCTGCCGATGAGCGCGGTCGGCAAGATCCTCTATCGCGTGCTGCGCGACGAACAGACCGCGTCGTGACCGCGCTCGATCGCTTCAGGAAGATGATCACCGGAGAACTGCCGGCACCGCCGCTGGTGAAGGCGCTCGGCATCTCGATGGTGGAGGTCGAGCCCGGGCGGGTCGTGTTCGCCGTGCAACCGACCGAGGCGCACTACAACGGCATGGGCGTCGCCCACGGCGGTCTGGTGGCGACGCTCATCGACTCGGCCCTGGGCTGCGCGATCAACGCGGCGGCCCCCGAGGGATCGACGTTCACGACGCTCGAGCTGAAGGTGAATTACACGCGCCCGATCACGGCGGCCACGGGACCGCTCCGCTGCGAAGGCCGCCTGATTCACCTCGGCAGCCGCACGGCCACGGCCGAAGCCCGCGTCGTCGATCGCGACGGCAAGCTGTACGCGCACGGGACGACGACGTGCATGACGATTTAGGCCGGGAACCCCGAGAACCTTGGAGCGTGCCGTGCCAGTCCGCTACGAACTGAACGACCGGGTCGCCATCGTCACGATCGACAACCCGCCGGTGAACGCCCTCGCCCCGGAGGTCTGGAAGGGCGTGGACGACGCGATCGCGCGGGCCGCGGCCGACGGGGGGGCCGACGCGGCGGTGCTCATCGGGGCCGGGTCGACGTTCGTCGCCGGCGCCGACATCAAGGTCTTCGATACGCTCAAGACGCGCGAGCAGTCGCTCGAGCGGTCGGCGGCGTCGCACGCGCTGCTCGAGCGCATCGAAGACGCGCCGAAGCCGGTGGTGGCGGCCATTCACGGCAACGCCCTCGGCGGCGGGCTCGAGCTCGCCATGGCGTGCCACTATCGGATCGCGCTCCGACACGCCAAAGTGGGCCAGCCCGAGGTGCTGCTCGGCATCATTCCGGGCGCCGGCGGCACACAGCGGCTTCCCCGCCTTGCGGGCGTCGAGACGGCCATCGCCATGTGCACCGAGGGCAAGCCGATCGCCGCGTCGAAGGCGCAGGCCGCCGGGATCGTCGATCAGGTGGTCGACGGCGACCGTGAGGCCCTGCTCGCCGCGGCGATCGCCTTCGCGCGCGCCAGGGCGGCCGCGCACGACACGCGCAAGACGCGCGAGCTTGCCGGCAAGGTGGCCGACGTCGCCGCGGGACGCGAGGCCTGCGCGCGCGCCCGACCGGCCGTGCAGAAGGGCGCACGCGGCGCCGAGGCGCCCCTCGCCGCCCTGGACGCGATCGAGGCCGGGCTCGGCGAGTCCTTCGAGGCCGGCTCGCTGCGCGAGCGGGAGATCTTCGCCGCGTGCGTGGTCTCCAGCCAGTCGCACGCCCTGCGCCACCTCTTCTTCGCCGAGCGCGACGCGGTCAAGGTGCCGGACGTCGGGAAGGACACGCCGGCGAGAGACATTCAACGCGCGGCCGTGGTGGGCGCCGGCACGATGGGCGGCGGCATCGCCATGTGCTACGCCAGCGCCGGGATTCCGGTGCTGCTCAAGGAGGTCGACCAGGCGGCGCTCGACCGCGGCCTCGCCACCATCCGCCGCAACTACCAGTCGTCGGTCGACAAGGGGCGGATGACGGCCCAGGCGCTCGAGCAGACCCTGGCGCTCATCACGCCGACGACGGGCTACGACGGCTTCGGCGATGTGGACATCGTCGTCGAGGCCGTGTTCGAAGACCTGGCGCTGAAGAAGAGGACGTTCGCCGAGCTCGCCACGGTGACCCGGCCCGACTGCGTCCTGGCGTCGAATACCTCCACGCTCGACATCGACGAGTTCGCGAAGGCGAGCGGACGGCCGGCCGCCGTGATTGGCCATCATTTCTTCAGCCCGGCCAATATCATGAAGCTGCTCGAGATCGTGCGCGGCAGAGACACGGGCAAGGAGACGATCGCCACGTCGATCAGGTTGTCGAAGAAGCTCGGCAAGGTCGGCGTCGTCGTCGGCAACTGCTTCGGCTTCGTGGCGAACCGGATGCTGGCCTACTACATGCGCGAGGCCTATCTGCTGCTCGAAGAAGGCGCGACCGTGCCGCAGATCGACAAGGTGATCACCGACTTCGGGCTGCCGGTCGGCCCGTACGGCATGCAGGACATTGCGGGCATCGACGTCGGCGCACGCATCCGGCTGCACCTGAAGTCGATCGGGAAGACGCGCGCCGAGGGCCCCCAGTCGGAGGTGCCGGACCGCCTGTACGAGATGGGCCGGTACGGGCAGAAGACGGGCGCCGGCTGGTACAAGTACCGAGACAGGCAGCCGCGAACGGATTCCCGATCCGCTCATCGACGAACTGGCGGCCGAGGCGGCCCGCGCGCGCGGCATCTCGCGCCGCAAGGTCGCCGACGACGAGATCCTGGCCCGGATCACGACGGCCCTGGCCAACGAGGGCGCGCAGGTGCTCGAGGACGGCTACGCCACGCGGGCCGGCGACATCGACGTGGTCTACTGCTACGGCTTCGGCTTCCCGCGCTACCGCGGCGGCCCCATGTTCTACGCCGACACCATCGGGCTGCCGACGGTGCTGGCGCGCGTCTCGGAATACCGCGCACGATTCGGCGACTACTGGACGCCCGCGCCCCTGCTCGAACGGCTGGTGGCGGAGGGCCGGGGATTCTTCTCCGACGCGCCGGAGGGCTGAGTGCCGGAGCCGCCCGCGGTCCACGTCCCGAGTGTCGACTTCCTGCGCGAGCGCATCGGGCAGGACGTGGCCGCGAGCGACTGGGTCGAGGTGACCCAGGCGCGGATCGATCAGTTCGCCGAAGCCACCGGCGACCATCAATGGATCCACGTCGATCCCGGGCGCGCGGCGGTCGAGTCGCCGTTCCGTACCACGATCGCGCACGGCTTCCTGACGCTGTCGCTCGTGAGCCAGCTCGCCCGCCGGGCCATGACGCTGCCGCCAGGCAAGATGGGCATCAACTACGGACTGAACAAAGTCCGCTTCATCGCGCCCGTGCCGAGCGGCGCGCGCGTGCGCGGACGTTTTGCCCCGCTGGAAGTGAAAGACGTCGATGGCGCCGCGCAGGTCACGTGGCAGATCGTCGTCGAACGCGACGGCTCGGAGAAGCCGTGCATGGTTGCGGAATGGATCGTCCGCTATTACCGGTGAGGCAGTCGGGGGGCTGCATGCAGGCCCCGTATCCGGAACGTCGCGGTGCTCGTCGAATGCCAACGAGATGACGACGCTCACTTCGCCCAGATCGATTCCGAAGACGATGGAATTGTACCGCGGGCGAATCGCCTCGCAATCGTGGGCGAGCCATATCTCGAGCGCGGCGATCGCGTGAGCGCGAAGCGCCACGTGCTCAGGGCCCAGCTCGACTTTCTCGAAGCGCCAGGCAGCGAACGAAGCGCTTCGGATAATCTGTTCCTATGAGAGAAGCCGTCATCGTGGCCAGTTCCCGGACGCCGCTGGCCAAGTCGGGACGCGGATCGTTCAACATGACGCGTCCCGACGATCTGGCGGCGCACGCCATCCGGCATGCGCTCGGCAAGGTGCCGCAGCTGGCCGACGCCGAAATCGAAGACGTCGTGATGGGCTGCGGGCAGCCGCACGGCCCGGCCGGGCACAACATCGCGCGGATTGCGGCGATGCGCGCCGGCCTGCCCGTATCGGTGCCGGGCGTCACGGTGAACCGCTACTGCAATTCGGGCCTGCAGGCTGTCGTGCAGGCCGCGCACATGGTGATCCACGAAGGCGTCGAGGCGGCCATCGGCGGCGGCGTCGAATCCATCACCATGATGGAGCGCGACGGCTCGCCGAACCCCTGGCTGCTCGAGCGGCTCCCGGCGATCTACATGCCGATGGGCGAGACGGCTGAAGTGGTGGCCAGGCGGTACCAGATCAGCCGGGAGGCCCAGGACGAGCTGTCGCTGCTCAGCCAGCAGCGGACCGCCCGCGGCCAGGCCGACGGGTTCTTCGCCGGCGAGATCGCGCCCATCACCGTGACCCGCGCCGTCCTCGACAAGAAGACCGGCCAGAAGATCGGCGAAGAAGAGGCCTTCGTCGAGAAGGACGAGTGCAATCGTCCCGACACCACGCTGGAGGGGCTGGCCAGGCTGCCGCCGGTCTTCGATCCCAGGAGCGGCAAGGGCACGGTCACGGCCGGCAACTCGTCGCAGCTCTCCGACGGGGCGTCGGCCACCATCGTCATGAGCGCCGACCGGGCGAAGGCGCTCGGCATCCGTCCGCTGCTCGTCTTCCGGGGGTATGCCGTGACGGGCTGCGAGCCCGACGAAATGGGCATCGGGCCCGTGTTCGCCGTGCCGAAGCTCCTGAAGCGGATGGGCCTCGCGGTGGGCGACATCGATCTCTGGGAGCTGAACGAAGCGTTCGCGTCGCAGGTGGTGTACTGTCGCGACCGGCTGGGGCTGCCGATGGACCGGCTGAACGTGAACGGCGGCTCGATCTCGATCGGGCATCCGTTCGGCATGACCGGATCGCGCCTGGTGGGCACGATCGCCAACGAGATGGGCCGCCGCCGCGTCCGCTACGGCATCGTGACCATGTGCGTGGGAGGCGGCCAGGGCGCGGCGGCGCTTTTCGAGCGCCCCTGATCCTTGGCGCCACAGAACTGGAGAGACCGCGATGAGTGGACGGCATCGAATGATCGTGTCGGCAGTGTCCGCGACCGTGGCCGCGCTCGCGCTCCTCGCCACCTCGCCCCTCGGCGCTCAGCGCGCGTCGAGCACGGGGCATTGGGTCGGCACGTGGGCCACCGCGGTCGTGTCGAGCCGGGCGACCGGGCTGGGCGGCGGCCGCGCCGGCCCGCCCGCCGCCCCCGCCCGGGCAACGCCTCCGGCGCGCGCCGGCGGGGCCCCGCGGCCGGCGCCCTTCACGGTGAACGATCAGACGCTGCGCGAGATCGTCCACGTCACGATCGGCGGATCGCAGGTGCGCGTGGTCCTGACGAACGCGTTCGGCACCGAGCCGCTCACGATCGCGGCGGCCGCGATCGCGCCGCGCGGCGATGGTCCGGCGATCGACGCCGCGGCAGCGAAGCCCCTCGCCTTCGGCGGCCGTCGCGACACGACGATCCCGCCCGGCGCCGTGATGTTCAGCGATCCGGTCGAGCTCGCCGTGCCCGCCTTCGCCGATCTCGCCGTCGACGTCTACGTGCCCGGCGACACCGCCAATCAGGCGCTCACGCTCCACGGCTCGGCGTTCCAGACGAGTTACCTGTCGGATGCCGGCAATCACGCCGGCGCGGCGTCCTTCCCGGTGGCCCGCACGACGACGTCGTGGTATTTCCTGTCGCGGGTGGAAGTGCTCGCGCCGCCGAATGCCGGCGCCGTCGTGGCGTTCGGCGACTCGATCACCGACGGCACACGGAGCACGCCCGACGCCAACCACCGCTGGCCCGACGTGTTCGCGCGCCGCCTGGCCGCGCGCCGGGGCGCGCGGCCGATGGCCGTGCTGAATCTGGGCATCGCCGGCAACCAGGTGCTGCAGGACGGCGCAGGGGTGGCGGCGCTCACCCGGTTCGACCGTGATGTCGTCGCGCAAACCGGCGCCACGCACGTCATCGTGATGGAGGCCATCAACGACATCGGCCGGGCCCGGGAGGCGGCCGAACCGAGCGCAGCCGACCTGATCGCCGGCCACGAGCAGCTCATCGCCCGGGCCCACGCGCATGGCCTGCGGATCTACGGAGCCACCCTCACGCCGTTCATGGGAGCGTCGTATTCCACCGACACCGGCGAAGCCAAGCGCCAGGCGGTGAACCAGTGGATCCGGACGAGCGGCGCCTACGACGGCGTCATCGACTTCGAAGCCGTCGTCCGCGACGGTTCGAGCCCGCCGAAGATCATGCCGTCGTTCGACCCCGGCGATCACCTCCACTTCACCGACGCCGGGTACCAGACGATGGGCGAGGCCGTGAATCTGTCGCTGTTCGACTAGGCCGCTCCGGCGCGGCGCGCCTCACGTGCCAGGGGACACCGTGAGCACGATCTTGCCGATGGCCCGGCGCCCCGCCAGGAGGGCCAGCGCCTCGGCGGCGCGCTCGAGAGGGAACGTCGCCGAGATGTGCGGACGCAGTTTCCCCTCCTGGTACCAGCGGCCGAGCTGCGCCACGCTCCCGGCGAAGCGCGCGGGCTCGCGTCGCGTGAATTCGCCCCAGAAGACGCCCACGATCGAGCAGCCCTTGAGGAGGGTCAGGTTCAGCGGGATCTTCGGGATCTCGCCCGCCGCAAATCCGACCACGAGGAGCCGGCCCCGCCAGGCGATCGACCTGAGCGCCGGTTCGGTGTAGGGGCCGCCGACGGCGTCGTACACGACGTCCGGTCCCTTTCCAGCGGTGAGCGTCTTGATGCGCTCGCGCAGATCTTCCGCGGCGTAGTCGATGCCCTCGTCGGCGCCGTGCTCCCGGCACACCGCGAGCTTCTTCGCGCTCGACGCGCACGCGATGACGCGGGCCCCGACGGCCTTGGCGATCTCGATTGCGGCCAGGCCGACGCCGCCGGCGGCGCCGAGGACGAGCAGCGTCTCGCCCGGCTTCAGATCGCCGCGATCGCGCAGGGCATGATCGGAGGTGCAGTAGGTGAGCCCGAACGCCGCCGCATGCGCGTCGTCCATGCCGTTGGGAATCGGCAGCAGGCGAGCCGCGGTGGTCTTCACTTCCTCGGCGAACGCCCCGTAGGTCGAGAGCGCCATCACTCGATCGCCGGGCTTCACGTTCGTGACGCCTTCCCCCACCGATGCGACGACGCCCGCGGCCTCGCTTCCAGGGGAGAACGGCAGCGGCGGCTTCACCTGGTACTTGTTCTGGATGATGAGGACGTCGGGAAAGTTCACGCTCGCCACACCGACCGACACCACCGCTTCGCCCGGTCCGGCGACGAGCGGTGGGACGTCTTCGACCACGAGCGACTCCGGCGGCCCGTACGCCTTGCAGAGTACCGCTTTCACCCCAGCGCCTCGGTTCCTGAGCCCACTACGTGGCCGGCTCGCCCGCGTTCACCGGGATGCATTGGCCCGAGAGGTTCCGCGCCTGGTGGCTGCACAGAAACACGGCGAGCGCGGCGATGTCGTCGGCCTCCACCATGCGTTTGAGCGGCACGCGATCGGTGAACGATTTCCTGGTCGCCTCGATCGAGGCGCCGCGGACCTCGGCCTGGCCGGCGATGACGCGGTCCATTCGATCTCCGGCGACCGCGCCCGGCAGGATCGCGTTCACCGTGATGTTGTGACGACCCAGTTCGACCGCCAGGCCGCGCGTCATGCCGACCTGGCCGGCCTTCGCGGCGCAGTACCCCACGCGATACGGCAGGCCGCGTCGTCCGGCCATCGACGAGACGTTGACGATCGAGCCGCCGCCGGCCTTGATGAGCTCGGGTACGGCGAAGTGCGCGCAAAGAAAGCTGCTCGTGAGGCACGAGTTGATCGTGTCGTCCCAGTCGGCGGGCGTATAGTCTTCGATGGCACGGGTGGGCCCCGAGTCGCCCGCGTTGTTCACGAGGGCATCGACGCGGCCGAAGGCGCGCACGGCGGCGTCCACGATGGCCCCGGCGCCGGCTTCAGTGCCCGCGTCGGCCACGGCAGCGACGGCCTGCCCCCCGTCTTTCACGATGGCGTCGACCGCCTGCCGCACGAGATCGCCCGATCGCGCGGCGCAGACGACGCGGGCGCCTTCACGGGCGAAGCGCTCGCTCATGACGCGGCCGATGCCGCGGCTCGCGCCGGTGATGATGGCGACGCGTCCGTCGAGCAGTCCCATAGCGCGGCATTATAGACGCGAGCTCGAGGCGCCCCGATTCGCGCTCAAACGCCGGTGGAAGCAGCGGAGCCACCGGAACCGCCGGAACTCGTATCTCCGATCGCCCCGATCTCGCGCAGCTCGGCGATCTCCTGGTCGGTCAGGCCGAGCATCTCGCGGAGCACCGAGTCGGTATGCTCGCCGAGAAGCGGCGCGGGACGGTCCGCGCGGCCTGGCGTGCGCGACAGCCGGAAGGGGGGGGCCAGCACGCGAATCGGCCCGGCGGTCGGGTGGTGGCCCTCGGTTATCGCGTGGCGCGCGCGCACCTGCGGGTGTTCGGCCACGCGATCGATTGTGTTGATCGCGCCCATCGGCACGCCGGCCGGCAGCAGGATCGCCTCCCACTCCTCGTAGGTCTTCGTGAGGAACGCAGCCTGCAGCGCGGCGATGAGCGCGGCGCGGTTCGCCGCGCGGGCGCGGTTCGACGAGAATCGGGGATCGTCGGCGAGCGGCGCGAGATCGAGGAGTGGACAGAACGTCCGCCAGAGCTTGTCGCTGCCGATCCCGATGGCGATGTCGGCGGTCTTCGTCCGGAACGTCTGGTACGGCAGCAGCGCCTTGTAGGCCGTCCCCATCGGGTGCGGCACCTCGCCGTCCGCGAAATAGGTGGCGAACACGGTGCCGAGCAGGCTGAGCTGCCCTTCGAGCATCGAGACGTCGATGAACTGGCCGTTCCCGCTGCGCTCGCGCTCGTGGAGCGCCGTCAGGATGCCGACGGTCGCGTACAGCCCGGCCGTGACGTCGGCAATCGACATGCCGCAGCGCACGCCGCGGCCGCCCTCCTCGCCGGTCACGCTCATCATCCCGCTCTCGGCCTGCACGACGAGATCGAGGGCGGCGCGATCGCGGTAGGGGCCGTCCTGCCCGAAGCCCGAGATCGAGCAGTAGATGATCCGCGGCTGCCGCGCCGACACCGCGGCGTAGTCGATGCCGAGCCGCTTCACCGCGCCGATCCGCAGGTTTTCCAGCACGACGTCGGCCCGATCGACGAGGCGGAAGAAGAGATCGCGGCCTTCGGGATGCTTCACGTCGATCGCGACGCTGCGCTTGGATCGATTGAGGTGGACGAAATAGGCGGACTCGCCGCCATAAAAGGGAGGCCCCCACGCGCGCGACATGTCGCCGGCGCCGGGCGCCTCGATCTTGATCACGTGGGCGCCGTAGTCGCCGAGGAGCGTGGAGGCGAAGGGCCCGGCCAGCGCATGCGAGAGATCGATCACGGTGACATCGTCGAGCGCGTCGGTCATGAGCGCGAGTATATGATGGCGCGATGCCCGAGACGCTGCGGCGCGCGACGCCGGCCCAATGGCGCGCGTTCTGGGCCACCTTCCTCGGCTGGGTCCTCGACGGCTTCGACTTCACCATCGTGACGTTCCTGCTCATCGACGTGCAGCGCAGCTTCGAGGTGAACGCGGCGCTGGCCGGCGCGCTCGGCACCGTGACGCTGTTCTTCCGCGTCGCCGGCGGGATTCTGTCGGGCACGGCGGCCGATAAGTGGGGGCGCAAGCTGCCGCTCATGCTGTCGATCCTCTGGTACTCCGTGTTCGCCTGCCTCGGAGGATTCGCGACGTCGTACCGCGTGCTCTTCGCGTTCCGCGCGCTGTTCGGCATCGGGATGGGCGGCGTCTGGGCGGCCGGGATGCCCCTCACCATGGAGCACTGGCCGGCCAGCCTGCGCGGCGCCGTGTCGGGCCTCGTCCAGAGCGGCTACTCCGTCGGCTTCATCCTGTCGGCGCTCGCCTTCCAGTTCATCTACCCGCTCGTGAACCGCGGATCGAATCTCGGCTGGCGCGTCATGCTGTGGATCGGGATCCTGCCGGCGCTCCTGGTGCTCTGGATCATGCGGCGGGTGGACGAGAGCCCCGTCTGGCTCGCGCGACAACGGCAGCTGGATGCGCGCCGCGAGCGGAACGAGACGTCGCTGCCCCGCCTCTTCAGGCGGGATCTGCTGCCGGTCACCGTGCACGCATCGCTCGTGCTGGGCGCGTTCCTGTTCTTCTACCACGCCACGACGTTCTGGTACCCCACGCTGCTCGCCCAGTCGGGCCACGCGACGCTGCCCTTTCTGCTCGCGCTCAACGCCAGCGGCGTCGCCGCCACGCTCCTCTGCGGGCGAATCTCGCAGTCGGGCCTCGGACGCCGCGGCGCCGCGTCGCTGATGACGCTCGTGGCGGTCCTCGCGCTGCCGCTCTTCCTGGCGACTGGCGCCTCGAGCGCGGTCCTGTTCACGGGCGCCCTGCTCATGGGCGCGGGCGTCGGCGTGTTCGGCATGGTCCCCAGCTACCTGACGGAACGCTTTCCCACCGTGGCCCGCGCCGCCGGCGCGGGCTTCGCGTACCACGTGGGCGCCGGGATCGCCGCGCTCGACCCCTGGGTCGTCGGCCGCCTGCAGGACGTCGGCATGGCGCTGTCGACCGCGATGATGCTGAGCGTCGCCGTCTCCGGCGCGATCGGGGTGGTACTGTTGTGGCTCGGCCCGGAGACGCGGGGACGAGAGTTCGATTAGGGAGTTGGGAGTAGATGAGCGATGAGTGAGGGGTTGGGAGCGGCGCCGCTCGAGGGAATCACCGTCGTCGATCTGACGCGCGTGCTTGCGGGGCCGTTCTGCACGGCGCACCTGGCCGACATGGGCGCGGATGTCATCAAGGTCGAGGAGCCCGGCCACGGCGACGAGTCGCGCGGCTGGACGCCGACGGCGGACGGCATCAGCCGCGGCTTCGTCGAGCTCAATCGCGGCAAGCGATCCGTCGCCATCGACTTGAAGACGCCGGCGGGCGCCCAGGTGCTGCGCCGGATCGCCGCGCGCGCCGATGTCCTCGTCGAGAACTTCAGGCCGGGAAGCTTCGCGAAGCTGGGGTTCGGCTACGACGCGCTCGCGGCGCTCAATCCGCGCCTCGTCTACTGCTCCATCACGGGCTACGGCCAGACCGGCCCGCGCAAGGATCTCCCCGGCTACGACCCGGTCATCCAGGCCGAGTCGGGCCTGATGGACATGACGGGCTTTCCCGGCGGCCCGCCGACGCGCGTGCCGCCCGCCATCACCGACTATCTGGCGGGCCTGTACGCCCTCTCGGGTATCCTCCTCGCTCTGCGCGAGCGCGACCGATCGGGCCGGGGCCAGCACGTCGACATCGCGCTCTTCGACGCCCTGCTCTCGACGCTGTCGCTGCAGGCGATCCGCCTCGAGCTGGCCGGCGTTTCCGCCTCGCGGCTCGGCAACGCCCACCCGGTGCTCGCGCCCTACGAGCCGCTTCAGGCCAGCGACGGCTCGGTCATGGTGGCGGCGCCGAGCGACCGCCTGTGGCGGAAGCTCTGCGAGGCCATTGGCGTCACCGAGCTCGCCCGAGATCCGCGCTTCGCCACGACGGGCGATCGCGCGGCGCACCGCGCCGAGATGCGCGACGCGCTCGAGCGCCGGCTCGCCCGCTGGACGGCGGCCGAGCTCGTCGCCTCGCTCGAGGCGGCGGGCGTCCCGTGCGGCCAGGTGCGAACGCTCGAGCAGGCGCTTGCGGATCCGCAGGTCGCCGCGCGCGACATGCGCGTGGGCGGCGATGAACCGGAGCTCGGCGGCGTCGCCGCCTTCGGCACGCCGCTCAAACTCTCGCGCACGCCCGCCTCGATCCGCCTGCACGCGCCCCGCCTCGGCGAAGACACCGCAGCCGTGCTGCGCGAGCACGGCTGCTCGGACGGCGAAATCCGCGCCGTGCTCGATTCGTCACGGTCGACGGGAGCGCCCCTATAATGTATTGAGCACCTTGACCTTCCGCCTGAAGTCCGCAGCTTCCCGGATCGGGGTCGTTTCTGCTGCACTGCTAGCCGCCCTGGCACTCGTGTGGCCGATCGTCGCCATGCGGGCCCAGGGCGCCGCCCTCACGCTCCTGTCGCGCGAGGGGCGCCGGACGATCCCGATCACGCTGAGCGGCAGCGGCGAGATGCTGCCGCTCGATGAGGTGGCGTCGGTCTTCACGCTCACGATTCGCGAAGAGGTGGGCGCCGTCACGGTGTCCTATCGCGGCCAGACGATCATCCTCACGCCGGGCCAGTCGCTCGCCTCGGTCGCCGGCAGCCTGATCTCGCTCTCGGCGCCCCTCACGCGTGCGGGCAACCGATGGCTGGTGCCGCTCGATTTTCTGAGCCGCGCGCTGGCGCCGATCTACGACACGCCGCTCGATCTCCACCGGCCCTCGCGGCTGCTCGTGATCGGCAACCTGCGCGTCCCGCGCGTGGTGGTCCGCTACGAGCCCGCGGCCGACGGAACCGCCCGCCTCATGTTCGACGCCACGCCGCGGGCCGTCGCCACCGTCGTCCAGGGCGAGGGACGGCTCCTCGTCCGCTATGACGCCGACGCCGTCGACGCCGCCATACCGCCCGTTCAGCCGCTGGGCGTCGTGCAGGCGATCGGCCCGGCCGACGCCACGACCATTGCCGTCCAGCTCGGCCCCGGGTTCACCGCCTTCCGCTCGACGACGCAGTCGGTGGGCGCCGCCGCGCGGCTCACGCTCGACGTCGTCGGCGAACCACCGGCGGCGCCGGCGCCCGTTCCGGCGCCGAGGCCGTCGGCGTCGGTGCCGCCGCCCGAGCTCGGCCCCCCCGAGACGCCCATCCGCACCGTGGTGATCGATCCGGGCCACGGCGGCGACGATCGCGGAGCGACGAGCGCCAGCGGCGTGGCGGAAAAGACCGTCACGCTCGCCGTCGCACGGCAGGTCAAGGCGGCCCTCGAAGGCCGTCTCGGAATGCGCGTGCTGCTCACACGCGACGACGACCGCATCGTGCCCATCGATCAGCGCACGGCGCTCGCGAACAACAACAAGGCCGATCTGTTCATCAGCCTGCACGCCAACGCGTCGTTCCGTTCGGGCCTCTCGGGCGCGACGGTCCTCTACGCGTCGTTCGCGCAGGACGAGACGGGCGAGAACGCCGTGCTCGGGGGTGGCGAGCTGCCCACGTTCGGCGGCGGCACTCGAAAGCTCGAGCTCGTGCTCTGGGACCAGGCGCAGGCGCGCCACGTCGACCAGTCTGCCGCCTTTGCCGCGGTGCTCCAGCAGCAGCTGCGCGACCGCGCGTCGTTGAGCGAGCGCCCGATCCAGCAGGCGCCGCTGCGCGTGTTGCAGTCGGCCAACATGCCCGCCGTGATCGTCGAAATGGGCTACCTCTCCAACCCGGCGGATGCGCGCCGGCTGGCGAGCGCCGAGACCCAGGGCGCCGTGGCGCAGGCGCTGTTCGAATCGGTGCAGCGCTTCCGCGACCTGCTCATGGGAGGCCGCGAGTGAATCCCAGACGCCTGGCGGGCATCGCCGCACTGTTCGTGGGCGGTGCCGCCGCGGTGTGGGCGTTGCTGACGTTCTTTCCGGCCGAGCAGCCGGCCAGCTCCGCGGATCCGGCCGCCGCCGCGGCCGCGGCCGCCACCGCCCAGGCAGCGCCAGAGCCGGTGTCGGACGGCCGCAAGATCAAGGCGCGCCTCTTCTACGTCGGCGAGCAGGGCACGCGGCTCGTCGGCGTCGATCGCGAGGTCGCCTTCGCCGAGAATCGTGAACAGCAGGCCCGCGCGATCGTCGCGGCCGAGATCGCCCCGCCCCCCGACGGCCAGGTGTCGCCGATTCCGGCCGGCACCGACGTGCGCGCCGTCTTCATCACGCCGAAGGGCGAAGCCTACGTCGACCTGACGCGTCCGGTCGCCGACGCGCACCCGGGCGGCACGACGAACGAGATCCTCACGGTGTACGCCATCGTCGACGTGCTCACCACGAACCTGCCGGCCGTCACGTCCGTGCAGATCCTCGTGGACGGGCACGAGGTCGACACGCTCGCCGGCCACGTCGACCTCAGGCAGCCGCTTGCGCAAAATCTCGATTGGGTCCAGTAGACTCTGCACACATGCGATCCGACAGCCGCCCCGCCCACCAGCTTCGCGACACGAGGCTCACCCCCGACTATCTCCTGCATCCGGAAGGATCGGTGCTGATCGAAGCCGGCCGGACGCGGGTCATCTGCACGGCGAGCGTCGAGGAGCGCGTGCCGCCGTTCCTCCGGAACACGGGCAAGGGCTGGGTGACGGCCGAGTACGGCATGCTGCCGCGCGCTACCAGCACGCGCACGACGCGCGAGGCGGCGTCGGGCAAGGTGGGCGGCCGCACGCAGGAAATCCAGCGCCTCATCGGCCGTTCGCTGCGCGCGGTCACGCAGCTGCCGGCGCTCGGCGAGCGCACGGTCTGGATCGATTGCGACGTGATCCAGGCCGACGGCGGCACGCGGACGGCGTCGATCACGGGCGCCTTCGTGGCCCTCGCGCTCGCGCTCGAGAAGATGCGCGAGCGCGATCTGATCCGCACGATTCCCCTCACCGACTACGTGGCCGCCACGAGCGTCGGCATCGTCGACGGCGAGCCCCTGCTCGACCTCGCGTACGACGACGACAGCCGGGCGGACGTCGACATGAACATCGTCCAGACCGGCGACGGACGGCTGATCGAGGTGCAGGGCACGGCCGAGGCCGAGCCGTTCGGACGCGACGCCCTCGCCACGCTCCTCGATCTCGCGGACGCGGGAATCCGCGAGCTGGTCGAGAAGCAGCGGGCCATCGTCGGACATCTGGTGAAATACCGGCCACGGCCGTGACGCTCGCACGAACGACGATCGACACGCCGCTCGGGCCGATGCTCGCGCTCGCGTCAGATCGGGGGCTGGTGGCGCTCGAGTTCGACGCCCGGGAGCGCCACACGCGGCTGGAGCGCCGCCTTCGAAAATTCCTGCCGGGTCATGGCGTCGAGGATGGCCGCGCGGACGCGCTCGATCGCGCGCGCGCCTGGCTCGCGCGCTATTTCCGGGGCGACGGCGCCGATCTCGACGGGCTTCCGCTCCACCAGCTGGGCGAACCCTTCGAGCTGAAGGTCTGGAAAGCGCTCGTGGCGATTCCGCCGGGCGCGACGGCGACCTACGGCGGGATCGCGGCGGCGATCGGATCGGCCGGCGCGGCGCGGGCCGTGGGCCTGGCCAACGGCGCCAATCCCGTCGCCATCATCGTCCCGTGCCACCGCGTGATCGGATCGAACGGCACGCTCACCGGCTACGGCGGAGGCCTGGATCGCAAGCGCTGGCTGCTCGACCACGAACGCCGCTGGCGCACCGACCTGCTGCAGCTGTGACGCTACCCGGTGCGCGCGTCTTCGAAATAGGCTCGGAGCGCACGGAACGCCTGGCCTCGGTGGCTCACCTGCGACTTGCGGTCGGCAGCGTCGGCCAGCGTCGTGCCGAACGGCGGATAGAAGAAGATCGGATCGTACCCGAAGCCGCCCGCCCCTTTCGGGACCGTTGCGATCCGGCCTTCGACGACGCCTCTGGATTCGAAGATGAGCCGCCCCGGCTCGGCGAGCGCCAGCGCGCAGACGAAGCGTGCGGAGCTGGTCGGAGCGCCGCGCTTCTGCAGCGCCTGGTAGATCAGCGCGAATTTCTCGGGTACGTCGTGTGCTCGCCGCCGTACCGCGCCGAGCGCACGCCGGGCGCGCCGTCCAGCGCGTCGATCTCGAGGCCGGAATCCTCGGCCACGGTCAGCTGGCCCGTCGCCGCCGCGTACGACAGCGCTTTCAGCCGGGCGTTCTCGGCGAACGTGCGCCCCGTTTCCTCGGGCGCCTCGATTCCCGGATAGTCGTCGAGCGAGGCGAGCGCGACGGGCGCCCCCTGCAGAATCGGGCGGATCTCGCGCAGTTTGTCTCTACTTGTCGTGGCCACGAGCAGCGTCCGCACGCATGAATTGTAGCGTCACACCTGCTCGGCGCCGGGGTGGCCGCTCGCGACCGCGAACGACGCGCGCGTCAGGATCGGGGCGTCGGGCCGGCTGACGTACTCGACCACGCGGTAGTGCGCGCGCATCTCCGACGGCGTGACCTCGCACGCGACGTAGCCCCGCTGGCTGTTGTGGAACCTGACGAACGGATTCTCGGCCAGCACGGCCGGCATCCCCTCGGGCATGTCGACGCCGTCGCCGTTCGAGGTGATCGAGGTGCCGACGAACTCGGTGGCGACGACCGGCGACTTCGGATCGAAGAAGTCGACTTTCAGATCGTTCACCCAGTTGCTGTGGATGTCGCCGGTGAGCACGACCGGATTGGCCGCGCGGCTCTCGGCGAAGAACTTCATCAGGCGCGTCCGCGCGGCGTCGTAGCCGCCCCACTGATCCATCGAGAATCGCTGGCCCGGGCCCGGCTGGCGGTCCGCCGGCGCCATCATCACCTGTTGCGGCACCACGTTCCACCGCGCCTTCGACGTGGTCACTTTCTCGAACAGCCAGCCTTCCTGGTCGCTGCCCATCATGGTGGCGACCGGCGAGTACACCCCCTCGCACGGCGCCCTGGTGCCGTCGCCGCAGGGCTGGTCGGTCCGGAACTGGCGCGTGTCGAGCACGAAGAACTGACGCGAGCTGCCCCGCAATTGAACGATCGATACAGCTGGATGGCCGGACCGTGCGGAAGCGAGCGCGCGGCGCAGCGGCATGTGCTCGTAGTAGGCCTGGTAGGCGGCGGCGCGCCGGGCGAGAAACCAGTCGGTCGGATCGTCGTGCTCGCTCACGGCGTTCGCGTAGTTGTTGTCCACCTCGTGATCGTCGGGCGTGACGATCCAGGGGCACAGGGCGTGCGCCGCCTGCAGGTGCGGATCCATCTTGTACTGCGCGTAGCGCGTGCGGTAGTCGGCGAGCGTCTGAGATCTCGCCGCCCGCGTGCCTGCGCACGCGGCCATCGGCGCCGGCGTACTCGTAGATGTAGTCGCCGAGGTGAAAGACGAGATCCAGATCCTCCTCGGCCATGTGCTGGTAGGCCGTGTAGTAGCCCGTCTCGTAGTGCTGGCACGACGCGAACGCGAATCGCAGCCGATCGGCCGCGGCCCCGTCGGTCGGCATCGTCCGCGTGCGGCCGATCGGGCTCGCCTCGTCGCCGGCCATGAAGCGGTACCAGTACCAGCGATCCGGGTCCAGGCCGCCGCGCCTCGACGTGCACCGTGTGGGCGGATTCGGGAGCCGCCGTGGCCGTGCCGCGCCCGACGATGCGCGAGAAGCGATCGTCGGCGCCGATCTCCCACGGGACCTCGATCGGCTCGTCGGGCATGCCGCCGCCCTCGAGGGGCGCCAGCGCCAGGCGCGTCCAGAGCACGACGCTGTCGGCCTCGGGATCGCCCGAGGCCACGCCGAGCGTGAAGGGGGAAGAGGGAAACCGCGGGCTCCGTTGAACCGGGCGGCCGGGCCATCCGGCCAGCGCCGCACCGAACGGTGCGATCGCCAGTCCGCCGAGGAATGCCCGGCGGCTGAATCGTTCGCGTCCCACAGTTCACCTCCTCGAGACGTCAGTATGCCCGCGGCGTGTATCGAACCGATGACGCCCGCGTGAAATCGGGTGGCGACTACCAGGGCGCCGCGCCAGCTCGCCCGTCCTCCACCACGAAGGACGCACGCGTATGCACGGGCGCGCCGGGCTGCCGGATGTAGTCGACCACCCGGTAGTGCGCCCGCATCTCGGCGGGCGCGAGCTCGCACACGACGTAGCCCCGCTGGCCGTTGCAGAACTTCACGAACGGATTCTCCCGTTTCACGCCCTCCATCGTCTGGTTGATGTCGGAGCCGTCGCCGCCCGACGTGATGGACGTGCCGACCAGCTCGGTGGCGACAACGGGCGAATGCGGGTCGGCGAAGTCGAGCTGCAGGTCGTTCACCCAGTTCGAATGGATGTCGCCGGTGAGCACCACCGGGTTCGAAAGCCGCCGTTCGTGCAGGAACGTGAGCAGGCGCGTCCGCTCGGCGCCGTAGCCGTTCCACTGGTCCATCGCGTAGCGCTTCGCGTCGCCGGGCGCCTCGTCGAGCGCCGCCATCATCACCTGCTGCGGCAGCACGTGCCAGCGGGCGCGCGAGCGATCCAGCCCGTCGTACAGCCAGCGCTCCTGCTCGGGCCCCATCATCGTCGCGCCCGGGGCGAAGACGGCGTCGCAGATTTCCTTCACCCCGTCGCCGCAGGGCTGATCCGTGCGGTACTGGCGGGTGTCGAGCACGAAGAACGAGGCGAGCGAGCCGAACTCGAATGCGCGGTAGAGACGCATGCCCGCATCGCGCGGCCGCGACCGCGCACGAAGCGGCTGATGCTCGTAGTAGGCGCGGTAGGCCGCGGTTCGCCGGCGGGTGAATGCGTCGACCGGATCGTTCGCCTTCGAGATGACGCCCGCGTAGTTGTCGTCCACTTCGTGGTCGTCCCAGGTGACGATCCACGGCGCCACGCGGTGGGCGGCCTGCAGATCCGGATCGGTCTTGTACTGCGCGTAGCGCTCGCGATACGCCTCGAGCGTGTACGGCTCGGGGTTCGAATGCGGCCGGATGGTGTTGAAGGCCGGCCCGCCGTTCTCGTAGATGTAGTCGCCGAGGTGAAAGACGAGCTCGATGTCCTCGGCGGCGAGGTGCTTGAACGCGGTGAAGTAGCCGACTTCGTAGGCCTGGCAGCTGACGAACGCGAACCTCAGCGCGCGCGCGTCCGCGCCGGGCCGAGGGAACGTTTTCGTGCGCCCGATCGGGCTCACTTCGTCGCCGACGCGGAAGCGGTACCAGTACCAGCGTTCCGGTTCCAGGCCGCTCACCTCGGCGTGCACCGAGTGCGCCCACTCGGCCTCGGCCACCTCGACGCCCGTCTTCACCACGCGCCGCATGCCATCGTCCGCGGCGATTTCCCACGTCACTTCCACCGGATCGGGATCCATGCCGCCGGCCGGGCCAAGCGGTTGCGGTGCGAGCCTCGTCCAGAGGACGATGCCGTCGGGCGAAGGGTCGCCGGAGGCGACACCCAGAGTGAAGGGCGTGGAAGCGAAGCGCGGACGGGGCCGGATGCGACCGATGGGACGCGCGAGCGAGGCGTAGGGAACTAGGGCCATACCGCCGGCAAGAAACGCCCGCCGGCTCACCAGACCGTCGCGCCGCCGCCTCATGGCGCCATTATCGTTCCTGGAGGCGCGCGGCGGGCACCTGGAAAGTGTAAGCGGGCTGGTTCAGAATCCGGGGCATGTCAGCGGAGGCCACGCCGGTCCGGAACGTTCTGATTACGGGTGCGCCGAAATCTCGGCGGTCTGCTGGCGGGACATCTGGTGCCGAACGGGCCATCGTCTGGGGCTCATGTACCACCGCAGGTGGCCTTCCGGCTGCTCTCGAGGGCCGACTTCCTGCGGGCCACCGAGGCGGCCATCGTTCGGCCGGGCGTTCACGGCATCTACCACGTCGGCGACGAGCGGCCCGTATCGCTGAAGGCGTTTCCGGACGCAGCCTGCCGGCAGTGGGTCTGCGGCCCGCCGCATCGCGTGCCCTTCGGCGCGATCAATGGGTCGGCGTGGCTGTGCGAACTGTTCGCACCTGGCGACCGGGGTGAAAAAGCGCTTTCAGCGCGTGACACAAGGGGCGTAGGATGACGCGACGCTCCGGTACAGGTGGAGATCAGCCCATGCTTCGATCCCTGATCATCGCCGCGCTCCTCGTCACGCCCCCCTCATCGAAGACGATCACCTTCACCTTCAGAACCGTCGATTTTCCTGGCGCAGTCGGCGCCGGTGACGGAACGATCAACGATATCCGCACCGTGGGTGCGACGTACATGGACGCGTCGTTCACGCCGCACGGCTTCACCGAGCATGATGGCTCGTTCAGGACGATCGACGTGCCCGGCAGCTCCGGGACCGAAGTGTACGGGCTGAACATCTGGGGCGAGGCAGTCGGCCCGTACTTCGACGCGGCCGGGTCGGTGCACGGCTACCGGTACTTTCGCGGGCGCTACACCCCAATCGACATCGCAGGCGCCATCGTCACCGTTGCTTCCGGGATCAATGCCTGGGGCGAGATCGTGGGCTTGTATGTCGACGCGCACGGCCGCGCCCATGGATTCAGCCGGCACCGCGACGATCCAGGCCATTTCGAAACCATCGACGTTCCTGGCGCCACGAAGACCGAAGCGTTCGGTGTGAACGACTATGGGGACGTCGCCGGGTTCTACCTCGACGCCCAAGGGCCCCCCCACGGGTTTCTGCTCAGGCGCGACACGTTCTCGACCATCGACGGGCCGGCGGGTTCGACCGGCACCGTCGCGGAAGCGGTGAACGATTTCGGGCAAGTCGTCGGCTACTACTTCGACACGAGCGACAACCCGCACGGATTCCTGCTGGCCAGAGGGAAGCTGGCGACGATTGACGCGCCGGGAGCCGTGGCGACGTTGGCGTTCGGCATCAACAACCGCGGAGACATCGCCGGACCGTACTCCACGCCTGATGGCATGGAGCACGTTTTCGTGGCACATTTCGAGCCTTGACGAGCGCCGCCCGCCCGCCGCGTGCGGTACTATGAGGGCAGGTCGGGGCGTAGCGCAGCCTGGTAGCGCACCTGCCTTGGGCGCAGGGGGCCGCCGGTTCGAATCCGGCCGCCCCGACCAAAATTCTTAGCGTTTTCGAACGCTTGTGAATCTGGCGAACGCAGATCGAGCGTCGGCTGACAATTGGCTGACAATCGGGAGCGTGCCAACCCTGCTCGGTCTGCATTCCTTCACCCAATCTGAGCGGTCGCTTCATCTGCCTGCTCGCCGCGATTGACGCGTCGCTCGCGCGCCTGACGCATCGATTCGGCCAGGGAGCTCGCACGCGCGTTCATGTAGCGCTGCGTCGTCGTGATGCTGGAGTGCCCGGCGAGCAATTGCAGCTCGTGAACGGGAACGCCATCGTCGGCCATGTGCACGTCACTCATGGTGCTCTTTGCCGGGTTCCGGTATCTAATTATCAAGACGCGAGCAGAGTACGAGTGGGCAGCCACGCTGGCGCTCGTCGCCGGTGCGGCGTGGTGGGCCGTGTCCCTTGTGGCTGACGGGCTCGAGGGAGGCGCGGTCTTGGTCGCTGCCAGCGGCCAAGTTGACCCAAGCGCCGTTCGGGCTCTCGAGGCAGGTACGATTCTGATCTGCAACGGCGCGATTGCCTTCGCAGTCACTGGGTTGTTCATGGCCGTCGCCGGTTACGCGATCCGCGGCACAGGCGCACTCCCGTCCTGGACAGGCGCGCTGGGGTACGTAAGCGCGGCTCTATGCGTTGCAGCTATTCCATCTATGTATGTGGGCGTCGTCGACCACACCGGTTTCTATAACGCTGCGGGTTGGGGCCCGGCGTTCGCCGCCAATGCCCTTCCGCTCCTGTGGTTCCTGGTGATCAGCATCATGATGATCCGATACCAACCCGTGGAGCCGGGAGCCTCCGTCCCCTGATTGATCGCTGGACTGTTGCGGCTCTGCGTGCATGGGCTGGGGGGAGATGCACGCGGGCGCGGCGCTCGCCGTTCACAGAGTTACTTCCGCGTCGGGAGCGTGGCGTGACGTATCGGCGACCGTCGCGCCGCTCCCAGACTGCGCATCCGACCAGTTTCAGGCCGTCGAGAGGCTCCTCACCGAAATGCAGTTCGGCATCGGCGAGGTGCGGCTTGCCGCGCCGTGCGAGGACTGCGCCACCACGCGCCGAGGAACGCGATGACAATCAAATTCTGCCCTTCTTCACTCGGGTTGAACGCGCTTTGGGCGGCGAACCTTACAACGGGGCCTCCGAGGGAAACGCCGTGCTCATGTCCAGACCCCGTCACCAGGCGGACTGCGCGTACGTGAGCCGGAGCTCTGCGACCAGGACCAAGCGCAACTCATTCGTGCCCGATGAACACGGCCTGCCGCACGAACCGATTCTGCTCAACCTCGTCGAGGACAAAGCGGGCGACTTCGCGCAGCGCGATTCTTCGAAGGACGATGCGACCGACTCGGGTGACGACCCGAAGAGGCCCGACGGGTGTGCGCTTCCGGAACGGTGCCGGCCGAACAATCGTCCAGTCCGTGCTGCTCGGTACGGATGAGGGCCTCCTGGCGATCCTTGTCAGCGTAGACGCCCTTCGTGAAGAGCGGGTACAGGACGCGGTCGTACCAAAAACCGCCGTGCCCCTTCGTCTCGCCGGCTCCGACACCGGTGACGCAGAGGAGGCGCCGGACGCCGTCGTGTTGCATCTGATCGAGAAGGATGCGGGTCGAGTCCGAGAACAGAGTGGTACGCCGAACGTTCCCGGCGCCCAGCGCGTACACGACAACGTCTTGTCCAGCAACCGCCGAGCCCACTGCATCTGCATCGAGTGCGTCGCCGGACACAACCTTCACCGCCGCGACACGGTCACCGAGCTTCTCCGGCGATCGGGCCAACACCGTTACCTGGTGGCCACGCGTGATGGCTTCTTCGACCACCAGCGCGCCGAGTCGACCCGTGGCCCCGAGCACGAGCAGCCGCATCTTCAGCCTCCTTGCGCGACAACGCTCAGGTTCACCTGACGAACGAACCTCACGCGGCAGCACCTTGGTGACCACCGACATCATGGGAGCCGTCCGATGCTCCCGCGTGCAGCCGTTCGGCGCGCTGCTTCAGACCCAGCAGCATCCGCCGTGTCATGACGAACCCCGCGGGCTCAATCGCGGATGTCAACAACCGCGCCCAGACCGTCCGCGCGTGCACGCGGCTCCGCGACACAAGGAGTGTCCGCGTCTGGTCCACGGGGTAGAGGCCAAACTGCCACACCCAATCGATCCCGCCCATGTTCCTCATGTCCAGGACGAGTGCGCGACGCGGCTCCATGACGGCCACAGGCCACGCTGGGCCTCGCCCGAGGGGAATTTCGTCACCCACTGCCAGATGCTGAAACGCTGGGAGTATTCGAGTGGCACTCGGGCGATCGAGATACCCAGCGAGGCGATCCAGCCAGTCGTAGCTGTACAGGCCGCCCCGCTGATAGCCCATCTGCACCAGCCAGGGCCAGATGTGTTCGGGCGGCGCATGGACGATGACGGCCATCGTGCCTGAATACGTCGGATCGGCGATGAGCCTGTCGCCCGCCATGACGCGGGTCAGATCGGACGGCGTGGTGCCCCAGCGGGCCATCCAGCGCCGAACCGGAAACCAGTACAGCACCGTGAGTGCGACGATTACGAAGAGCACGAAATACACAAGCCCCTCCTTTGACCCGCCGCACAGGCCGAACTCTGCCACGGAGCGCTCGATGACCGGGCCTCGATCACCGGTTCGGAGCCGTTGTCCCTGTGGCCTTACCGCGCGGGGCTGCCTCGAGCAGCCCCGCATCTTCGCAAAGGAACGCATATAGCCTGCCGGCGCGCTGATGCCGCAGATACTGAAAGGAGGCGGCGCCGGCGACGGTCCGGCGCGAAAATCAGCAAGGGGGTGCGGGATTTTCGGCAATCCTGCCGAGCGCGTGCCAGACGTAGCAGCGGACCATCAGAGACCCGAACGGGCATAGTCCTGTGCCCGGTGAACCCCTCGGCAAATCGGATCCCCGGACCATCACTCGTGACGTGCGATGAATTCATCGATTGCCCGCCGGACGGCCGCTGCTCGTCTCAGCAGCAGGTGGCCGCCGTCCAGAGCAACAAGCTCGCTCCGTGGGATTCTTGCGGCGATCGCACGCGCCCCTTCGATCGGAGGCGCTGGATCATCGGACGCATGGACAATGAGCGTGGGCGTCACGATCCCCTCGAACGGAATGTCATCCACCGACGGCGTGGAAGTCTCGTTGTCAAAGAAGATGCCCTGGCTGCGCTCCGCGATGGGAAGCGCCGCCTTGAAGGCGTTCTCGATCACGAAGCTTCGTTCCGCCTTGGTTAGAAGTGGTAGGAGTGCAGCCGGCACGAACAGCCTCATCAACTTACCGGGAGCAAACGTGACGGCCAGCCAGTAGACGAGGTCGTATCTGAATACCGATCTCGGCGCCGTTGCTATCTTCGCGCCGGGGACGGCTGATGAGACCAGAATCAAGCCTTTGCTCCGGTCTGGGCAATCGATCGCGAACCACATCGCCGAGGGCCCGCCTGCCGAGTTCCCGAACACGAACACCCGACCGATGTCGAGGTGGTCCAGCAGCTCGCGGTACGCGGCCGCCTGCCGCCGCGCCGATGCCATCGGCGGGAGCGCAGACCGCAAGTAGCCGAACCGTGAGACATAGAGGTATCGACAAGTGAGTGGAAGAATCGCAAAGTCGCGGACGAAACGAACGCTCTGATTGATGCCCCCGGTGACGCCATGCGAGACGAGAACTGTCGGGCCATCACCCTCGAGGAGATACTCGACGTCGCCGAAGCGGGAGTGAAAGATCGACACGCGAACCGCTGGGCACCGAAGAGACACGTCCGGCAAATTCCACGTCGAGCCACGCGCTCGAGCTCCTGCTCTCCCAGCGGGTCGGGCGCTCGAAATGCACGATCTGGATAATGCTCTCACCGATTCCCGCGAAGCGGACGGCGAATCTGGTCCCGGTCCCGAGCGGGGTTGCGGTGAGCTTCCGAACGGACTTGAGCGCGGGGTTCCATTCCCGCTCCCGCTCAAGGTTTGTCACGTAGTCGAACACGACGTCAGGTGGGCGGTCGATCGTGATCGTGTTGCTGACCACTGCGGTAACTCCCCTCCGCCAACTTGAAACGCAATCGGAACTCCCCGCGCCCCCTCACCATCATTTCGCAGGCCGAATACCCAGGAGCGATGGCGCAACGGTGTCGACCGCAAGAAGCGCACCGGCGACGACGAGGCCAAGGTCAGCCCGGATACCCAAGGCAAACGCCGCCGAACCGCCAATGGTCGTCCAAAGAAGAGGCACGATGTTCACGACGCGCGGACTCCCGGCTGCGGCCAGGAGCCACCCAACGGTCACCAGCGTCGTCGGACACGGGACTGCGAAAAGGGGTAGGCGCGGATACCGGAGCCCGAACATGAGCCCGGCGAGGGGATAGATCAGCGCATAACCCACCAGACCACCAGCAAGACCTGCTCGTAGGTTCAGGCCGTCGACCAGCCGGCCGCGTGACGTCGCAGCCAGCCAGACGAACAACACGGCTTGTACGAGGAAGCCGCCAGCAAAGAGCGCGGCGGCCGGGTTGATCGGACGGAAGTAGAACCAGTGGTAGACGACGCCAGACCACGCCCAGTGGATCGCGAGGAGCCCGAAGACCACCCGACCAGTGACGGTGCCGCGGCGTATCCACTGCACCGCCACCCACGCCGTCGCCACCCAGAGGACAACAGCCGCTGGCCACCATGCGGTGTTGTATGCCCCAAACACGTCGAGGAAGGTGTCGTGGGTAAAAGGCAGTTCCATGGTGGCCTCCTTGATGTATCGACGTGCGACGTGATCCAACGAGGCTTCTTCACGCCACGACGGTTCATGGTGCGCCCAGCAATGACGGCTCGAACGAAACGCCGAGCCGCGTGGCTCAGGCTCTCACGGCCGACGGACGTCCTCGTTGGTCTGCAGGTCGAGCAATTCGAGCTCGATGTACGTAAACGCGCCGGCCGGAGGATGCCAACGGCCTTCGCCCCGAGTACTTACGCGCCACGGGCCGAACTGGCGGCACGCGCCGACGGGCGTGGACCACGGCTGGCGCGTCCACGTCGTCCCTCCCGCCGATTGCACCAGTCGGTCCTCGGACGTGAAATTCACCAACTCCCCCTCGTCGTTGAACGACAGGACGGCACTGACAGTGTTGGAGCCGACCGTGTAGCGCCCGCGTGCGGAGCGCTCGTCGATCGGATCCCAGTCTATGGCGGGATCCACGAGGGCCGCGGGTGCCAACAGGCAGATGTCGTTGAAGAGCGTCACGGTCTCCGCTCGTGTGACTTCCGGTCCGGTAGCGTTGACCAGCGGCACCAACGAGAGTAACCGCACGCGCATACTGGCAGCGCCGTTATGAAACGCGTGGAACACATCGACGGGCAGATGGCTCCGAGTGGCGTCCATGAAGAAGAATCTGGCCGGCTCCTCGAGAAAGTTGGACTGCTCCGCCGTGAATACCATTCAGGGCTCGCCAGAGTTTGCCCGAATGCGACCCCGCCAAGTGGCGCGGAAGCGAGAGACGCGGGGTTGCCCGATGGCGCCGGCAAGGCGCACGTACCGTTGCACGGGCGCGGGCAGGCCTGCGAGATCCTCCGCCGCGATTGGCGGGCCCGGCACGGAGCGTGCGAGGCGGGCCTGAACCTCATGTCGATAGGCGGTGCGAAGACTGAGTGGTCCCTGCGATGCAACGCCGTACACCACGCCGGCGAGAACGAGCACATTGGCGATCGAACCGATCCTGGCGTCGCTCCATGCGGTCGCGATGACGGACTGCGACAGCACGACCGCCGCCAAGCCCACCCCCCACCAGACGCGAGAACCGGTGGCGAGTAACACGGCGGTCGCAATGAGCGTGCAGGCCGAGACGAGCCACGCGATGCCCATCCCTCTTATGACGGAGGCCGTCAGCTGAGGCAGGTCCGCCAGACCCAAGGCTTTAGCGAATCCCATCACGTGAATGACGCCGTGCAGCAGGATTAGAGCGGCGAAGGCCCAGCGCATGCCACATCCTCGATGAGCATCTTCGGTATGCTTACCAGAAGGCCGCTCGCGACTCAATCTTGGGGCACCTCGCGTGACTCGGACGACGAATGCATGCGTTCGTCCCACAAGCGCAAGAGCCGATCCCGGTTCAGGAGGGAAGGCGATGCTCGCTCACGTTCCGCCGTCAGTCCGACAGGTCGGGTTCTGGTCCGCTGTCCTGGCCACGCTGTTCAGTCTCACGTACGACGTCGGACAGATCGCCGAGTGGATGGGCCTGATGGGATCGGGCGGGGGCGCCGAGAACGCCAGCACGACGCTGGGGCTCGTGGTCCTGCTCACACCCTCACTATTTCTGGCGTCATCGTTTCTGGTGTTGGTCGTCGGGATCCACGAACTGGCGGCTCCGGACCGCAAGGTCTGGAGCCACGCTGCGCTTGCCTTCGCCGCGGCGTACGCTGTCCTAGTCAGCCTGAACTACTTCGTGCAGCTCACCTGGGTGGCGCCTCGGCTCGCGGCGGGGCGCACGCATGGGATCGAGCCGTTCCTGTTCACGCCCTTCGACTCGTTCATCTACGCCGTGGATATCCTCGGCTACAGCTTCATGAGCGTTTCGACGCTCTTCGCCGCGAGAGTCTTCACGGGTGGTGGATTGGAAAGGGTCGTGCGACGGTTCTTGACCGCGAACGGGCTACTGCTCCCGTTCATTGCGCTGCAAATGTACTGGCACGCCCTGATTTGGATCGCGGCACTCTGGGCCGTGACCTTTCCTGGATCCACCTGGTCGCTCGCGATTCTGTTCCGGCGCGCGACCGCTTGGCCGGCGGGATCAGCAGCCCCCAGCCGGTGAGCATGACAAAGCGCAGAGATGAGCGAGCTGACCGAGATTGCCGGTGGAGGCAAAGGACCGATCCCGACCTACGTGCCGACTCCAACAACCAGGGCGCCGTGGCCGGGCGTCGTCGTCGTGCATGACGCACTCGGCATGACGCAGGAAATTGGATCGTAGAGAAGTGCGGCGACTACGGCCGGTCACGGAGGGCGCCCGCGATCTCATCAGCCCACGCATCTATGGCGGCCCAGTCCCGATTGTCGCCCCCGTGTCCGCCGAACGCCATGAACAAGAGCCGCCCCCAGGATGGCCACTGATCGAGATCGATCACGCCGGCGAAAACACGGTAGTCTCGCGGGTGGATCGCCTGTTCAAACTCGCCGATCTCCTTGGGCTCCTTCTTCATGAGACGACCGATCACGGGATGGCGGTCGCCGAACGACCCAAGACTGAAGAGCCAGACCGGCTTCTCCGCGAGCTCCGGCGCGACGCGACGGAGGAAAGTCGTCGCCTCGCTCGTCCACGATCCGTCATAGACGCCGCCTCCGAAGACCACCGCTTCATACGTATCGACGTCCAGACCGGGCTCCGCTGGGCGCAGATCCACGTCGTTGCCGACACTGCGCAGTCTCTCCGCGACATGCGTCGCCACGTCTCGGGTGGAGCCGAATCGGCTGGCATAGGAGACGAGCACTCTCATTGATGCACCGCCTTGCTCGTTCAGTTCAGGTCGAAGCCGCCGGCGCCCGGGTAGCCAAGACGGCGCCGGGTCCAGCCGTGTCGTATCGCTGGTCGACGCCACTTTTCCTGCGCTGAACCGCGCTCGAAACAGGGGGTCACGTCAGGTTTTCCCGCGCGAAAGCGAAATCTCGGGCGGTTTCCAGCAGGATTCCAATGCGCAATGTGATGGAGCGATGTCCTGCGATTACGTGCGTCAAGTCTTTTCGAGATCAGATATTTGAAGGCAATAGTCGTTGCGCAACATCGCAGAAGGTCGCAAGACCGCGATCTTGGGCGCAGGGGGCCGCTGGTTCGAATCCAGTCGCCCCGACCACTTTCCGAACAGACTCCGGCGCGCCGCTCGACCGCTTCGCGCAGATCCCGCTCGGGCGGTGTCAGCGGCCCGTGTCGACCCTGTCACCCGCGTCGCGCCGCTTCGATCGTGGCGACGTCGATCTTCTTCATCGGCATCATCGCCTCGAACGCACGCTTGGCCTCGGCGCCGCCGGCCGCCAGTGCCTCGGTCAGCGCGCGCGGCGTGATCTGCCAGGAGAGGCCCCAGCGGTCCTTGCACCAGCCGCACGCGCTTTCTTCGCCGCCATTGCCGACGATCGCATTCCAGTAGCGGTCCGTCTCCGCCTGATCGTCGGTGGCGATCTGGAAGGAGAACGCCTCGTTGTGCTTGAACGCAGGGCCGCCGTTCAGGCCGAGGCAGGGAATGCCGACCACCGTGAAGTCCACCGTCAACACATCGCCGGCTTTGCCGCTCGGATAGTCGGCAGGCGCCTTGTGGACGGCGGTCACTTCACTCTTCGGAAAGGTGGCGGCGTAGAACCGCGCCGCATCCTCTGCGTCCTTGTCGAACCAGAGGCAGATCGTGTTCTTCGGTTTCATGTGTCCTTCACCCTCTCGCGGAACATCGTGAGCTCCCAGGTGTTGGATCGCTCATCGTAGCGGACGAGATACGTATTCCCGTCTGCGACGATCGTATCACCGGGCTGAGCGCCCGATCCCTGCCATGTCACACTTCGAAGCCCTGCGCCGTCTCACCGTCGAATCAGGAGGCGCCAGATGCCCGCATGGCCGCGACGGGAACGGATCCACAAGTTGGTGCTTGCCGCCACAATGATGGCCTGGGTCGGCCTGGCCGCCTCAACCGTCGCGCAGGCCTCGGGGCCGCCGGCCGTCAGTCCCGGCACGCTGACCACGAAGCGGATCGTGGCCACCGCGGGCGCCGCGGCCGGGCTGATCAGCGCGGTCGTCGGCGGGCTGGCGCTGAGCCGCTCCGCCCGCGGAATCGCCCCGGGCACGGGGCGCCGCGGGGCGATCTTGGCCCTGGTGACGGGGCCGATCGGCCTGGCCGTCGGCATCCTGATCGTGGCGACGGCCACCGGAGGCCTGGGCACGGACAACGGGATCGCCGGGGGCTACATGGCCCTCGTCATGGGACTGGTCGGGATGGCGCTCGGCGCGCTGGCTCTGGCCCGCGTCGGCGCGCGCCCGGCGGGAGCAGTATGTCAAGCCCTGGCTGCCGGAGCCGGTCGTCGACACCGCCGCGCTCGCCCCCGACAGCCGCGCCGAGCTGGCCGAAGACTTGTCCGTCGCGCTGCTCCTGACGCTCGATCGGCTGTCGCCGCTCGAGCGCGCGGCATTCCTGCTGCACGACGTCTTCGATTTCTCGTTCGACGAAGTGGCGGCGGCGCTGGAGGTGGTCGAGGGCGCCGATCGCGCGGCGCCCTTCCTGATCGACGCCGCGCGCAAGCGCCCGGGCGCATGGTGGCGCGACGACTTCACGACGCGCCTGGCCATCATCAACGGCCTGCCCGGCGTCATCGTGGATGCGCCCGCAGGCGCCGTGCAGACGGCGGCCTTCGAGATTGAAGGCGACGTCGTCCGCGCGGTGTACGTCGTGCGCAATCCGGACAAACTGCGGCACCTCCCGGCCGCCCCGCGCGAGAGCGACCGCGGAACGACGGACGGAAGAAGATGGTAGAACGACAGGCGTTCGTCAAGGGCGTTCACGGCGTGCGGTACCTGGTGAAGGACGTCGCGCGCGCGGCCCTGTTCTATACGCAACATCTCGGCTTCGCGCTGGAGCACCAGGCGCTGCCGGCCTTTGCGAGCGTGTCGATCGGCGGCACCCGGATGCTCCTCAGCGGGCCCGGCGGCCGGCAAATCCAAATCGAGGATCCCGACGGGAATCCCATCGAGCTCTTCGAGCCGGTTCGCTGACGAAGGGCCACGGCACCCAGCCGATCGTCGAGTCCCGCCAGCTCTGGTATCCTGACCGCCTCGGAGCCGGGCCGCACCTGGCGGCCTTGCGGCGGCGACCTTCGGCGCGCGTGAACTCACCACGGCCGGCCACGGCACGTGGAGCATGGAGGCATCAGTCATGGACGAGCACGTGAATCCCGGGAACGCATTTCGTCTGGCTGGTCTCGAGCGGCGCGGCTTTCTGAAGCGGCTCTCCCTGCTTGCCGCCGCGGCGCCGGCTGGCCTGGCCGCAGGCTGCGCGGCCACTGCCACTCAGGAGGCCAACGCGTCTGCCGCGTCCGGCGTCATCGTCGAGACGACCGCCGGGAAGGTCCGCGGGATGGACGTCGGCGGCATCCGGACCTTCAAAGGCGTGCCGTACGCTGCCTCGACGGCCGGGGCCAACCGGTTCCAGCCACCAAGGCCGCTGCAGCCCTGGACCGGCGTTCGGGACGCCCTCGACTTCGGCCCCGTGTGCCCGCAATTGCCCGGCTTCAAGACCCCGGAGATCCAACTGATGCAGAACCTCGGCGGCGGGACGCCGGGTGAGGATTGCCTCGCGCTCAACGTCTGGACGCCGGGCACCGACACGGCCGGGCGGCCGGTGATGTTCTGGCTGCACGGCGGCGGCTTCCAGTTCGGCAGCGGAGCGCAGCCGTTCTTCGACGGCGCGAGCCTGGCGCGGCGGGGCGATGTCGTGACGATCACGATCAACCACCGCCTGGGCTCCCTGGGGTTCCTGCACCTGGCGGACATGGGCGCACCCGCGTACGCGCATTCCACCAACGTCGGCATGCTCGACGCCGTCGCCGCGCTCGAATGGGTCCGCGACAACGTCGAGCGGTTCGGCGGCGACCCGGCGAACGTGATGATCTTCGGCGAGTCGGGCGGCGGCAGCAAGGTGTCGACGCTGCTCGGCATGCCCGCCGCCCGCGGGTTGTTCCATCGCGCCGCGATCGAAAGCGGTCCGGCGTTGACCGCCGGCTCCCGGGACGCCGCCACCCGGACGGCCGCCGCCTTCCTGGACGTGCTGGGCCTCGACAAGACGAAGCTCGATCAGCTGGCAGAGATGCCGGTCGGCCGGTTGATCGAGGCGCAGTCGCTCACGCGCGGGGGATTCGGCCCCGTACTAGACGGCACGGTCATCCCCGAGCACATGTTCGATCCGGGAGCCACCCGAATCTCCGAGGACGTGCCCCTCCTGATCGGGTCGAACAAGGACGAAGGCACGTTCCTGCTCCAGAGCGACTCGGAGCTCTTCACGCTCGACGAAGCGGGCTCGAGGGCGCGCGTCAAGGCGTTCGCCGGCGACAGCGACGCCGCCGCCACTCGCATCATCGACATCTACCGTCGGACCTTTCCCGACCTGTCGCCGACGTACCGCTGGGTGCGCATCAACTCGGACCGGCGAATGCGCATGCGTTCCATCACGCTCGCCGAGCGAAAGGCGGCGCTGGGCAAGGCGCCCGTCTACATGTATTTCTTCGCGTGGGACTCGGTCGGCTTCGGCGGGAAGTACCGGGCCATGCACATGGCCGAAATCCCGTTCGTGTTCGACAACATCGACCGGGCCGACACGCTGACGCACGGGCTGCCTGAAGCGAGGGCGCTCGCCGCGACGATGAGCGAGGCCTGGATCGCCTTCGCCAGGACCGGCCAGCCCGCCTCATCGGGCCTGCCGGCATGGCCCGCCTACTCGGCCGACAACCGGGCGACGATGATCCTCGACAACCAGCCGCGGGTGGACGTCGATCCGGAGCGCGAGATCCGGCTGTTCTGGCTCGATGAGGAGAAGCGGCAAGGCAGCACCGACTAGCACGGGGCCCGTTACCGCCGCCGTTTCAACTTGCCGGACGTGTTGACGGCGACCGCCTCGCGAACGAGCGCCTTGAAGGCCGACTCGTCAACGTCTTCTCCTTCGTGGATGTCGATCGCGCGGCGGACGTTTCCGTCGAGGCTCGAGTTGAAGAGACGCGCCGGGTCCTTCACCGACGCGCCCCTGGCGAAGGTCAGCTTCACGACGCTCTTGTAGGACTCGCCGGTGCAGATGATGCCGTCGTGCGACCACACCGGAGTGCCAGGTGTAGTGGGCTTGACCCACTTCCACTCCTCGACGATGTCCGGGTCGGCTTCCTTGATCAGCCTGCGCATCCGGCTGAGCGTCTTGCCGCGCCAGCCCCCGAGCTCGGCGATTCGATTCGAGATGAGCGCGGACGCCGACAGGCTGTGGCTCGCGGCCGACTTCTTCATGGTCCGATCCTCAAGCCTTCGGCGCCTTGAGCGACCAGGCGGGCGGCTCGACGCCGAATTGCCTGGCGTACTCGGCGTTCAACCGGTGCCATCCGTCGAATTGCATCGCCTCTGGACCGACGATGCGTCCGATGGGCTGACCGGCGAGCAGCCGATCCAGCACGTCGAAGCAGATGTGCCACCCGGCCGCACCCATCGAGATGAATCCGCGATCGATGTTGGACCACAGCGTGAGCCGCGTGCCGCCCCCGACGGCTTCGAGCTGCCACCGCATGTCGAAGCCGCCCCAGTTGTACTCGAGGGCCTTGGGAGCCTCGGCTCGCGTGATCGTTGTTTCGGTCACATGGGGCGTCGGCGCGCCGACGGTGGTGAGCTTCACCGTGGTTCCCGCCGCGCCCAGGGTCCCATCGGCGTCAAAAGGCGCCCACTCGCGCAGCTGCGCCGGATCGGTCAGCGCCTGCCAGACCGTTTCCGGCGCGTGGCGCAGGTTCCTGACGAGGACGAGCGTCCATTTCTCTCCGTCCTTCCGTACCTCGGCCCCGCTCGCGGGACCCGGTGTGTATGGCTCACGAACGGTCATTGTCTTCTCCTTCTCTTCACTCGTCGTGCCCGTGTCTGTTTGCGGGGGGTCGACCGATCCGTGCGGTCGAGATGGCGTTCGAGCGCATCCACGTGAGCGGACCAGAACCCTCGGAACGGAGCCAGCCAGGCATCGACCTCCTGAAGCGGCTCGGGTCTCAGCCGGTAGAGACGGCGCTGGCGGTCGACGGTGGACTCCACGAACCCGGCCTCGCGCAGCACCCGCAGGTGCTTCGAGACGGTCGGCTGCGGCATCCGAAGCCGACGCTCGATCTCGCCCACCGACTGTTCCGACGAGGCCAGGAGGCTCAGGATTGCCCGACGGTTCGGCTCCACGATGATGTCGAAAACAGACTCCACGTTCCTGGTATACCCAACCTGGCATATACCTGTCAAGGCATATACAGTAGAGGGCGGCGCATGCGGGCCGCTGGCGATCGCCGATCCGGTGGGTGGGAGTGCCATCCTGATACGGCCGGTTCATATCGGACACAAGCGACGCGGCCTCGGCCCGCCATCGCCGAGGAAGCTCTTGCCAGCGCACGATAATCCGTGTATCTTCTAGGTCTCCCCCAGTAGAGCTTCCTGTCCGACAACGCAACTTCGCGGGTGTACCACGTCACGGCCGGCGGCCGACGTGTGTCGACGTGTCACCCGCCTCTGCTCGGGAGACGTGCTGTGCGCACTGCAGTAGCAACGCTGTTCGTTCTGATCGCGGCGGCCTCCTCCGCGCGCGCCCAGGACGCCATCGACCTGTCGACGGTCACGATCTACAACTCGCCCGCTGACATCGCGAGCTGGCCCGTCGCGACGAAGATCACCCAGCTCCACCTTCGTCCGCTCGGCGACCCGTACGAAGGCGTCTCGATGTCGTTTCCTGCGCAGTCCACCTGGCCCAACTACACCCCTCCGGGGTGGGACGGCCCCATCGTGTACACGATCTGGGCGGTCGTCCGGGTCAGCGGCCACTGGTACGCCTCGGGCTTCATCCAGATGTGGCGCGACCGCGCGAGCACGGGCGCGCCAATCATCACCGACTTCGCGCGCAACTGGGCCTACGACGGTCGGTGGGGGCCGATGGCCGGCCATAATCCGCAGCCCGGCGAGCAGATGGGATTCTTCGTGTCCGCCGGAAACGCTCGCGGCGTCACGACCGTGACCTCTCTGCGACAGCGCTCCAACGTCGTTCTCGTGACGCTGCCGGCGAACGACACGGGCGACTACACCTACTCGAGCTCGATGGACTTCAACGGCGACAGCTGGCCCGACATGATCGTGCGCAACTACGTGACGGGCGAGAACACCGTTCTCTACCTGCGCAACGGATCGCAGATCGGATCGGCTCCGCTGCCGGCCGTCGCTGATACTTCGTGGCACCTCGTCTCCTCGACCGACTTCAACGCCGACGGCTATCCCGATCTGCTCTGGCGCAACGCGGTGAGCGGCGTCATGGTGATCTGGTTCATGAGAGGGGGAAGCCTGTATTCGACGACGCTTCTGCCCACGCTCTCCGATCTCAACTGGCAGCTGCTGGCGACGGCAGACATGAACCATGACGGATACCCCGATCTCCTCTGGCGCAACGCCGTGACGGGGGGGAACGTCGTCTGGTTCATGCGCAACGGGCTGTTCCTGTCCATGACGAGCATGCCGACCGTCACCGACCGCAACTGGCAGATCGTCACGGCCGGCGACATGAACGGCGATGGCTGGCCGGACGTCATCTGGCGCAACGTGTCGACCGGCGCCACGATCGTGTGGTACATGAGCGGGACGGCGATGACGTCGCTCTCGTACATCACGCCCACCGCCGATCCCATGTGGCAGATTGTGGGCGTGGCAGACGCGAATCAGGACGGATCGCCGGACGTGCTCTGGCACAACAACGCCACCGGCGAGAGCAAGATCTGGATCCTGAACGGCCTCGCGCTCTCCAGCTCGATCACGCTGCCGACGATCGACTCCGCGTGGCGGCCCGCGCAGGCGATGATCCGGCCCGCCGCGCGCGACATGAACGGCGACACCGATCCCGACCTGGTGTGGCGCAACAGCACCACCGGCCAGAACCTGGTCTGGTTCATGAACGGCGCGTCGACGATGACGACGGCTTCGCTTCCGACGGTCGCCGATCTGAATTGGGAACTGGCGGCGCGCGGCGATCTCGACGGGGACGGAAGCCCGGATCTCGTCTGGCGCAACGCCTCAACCGGTGTCAACGTCGTCTGGTTCATGGCGGGAGCGGCGTTCCGCAACTCGGTGCTCCTGCAGACGATTCCCGACCTGGCCTGGAAGATCTCGGCCGTCGCGGACATGAACGGCGACGGGAAGGCCGACATCGTATGGCGCAACGGATCGAACGGCGCCGACGTGGTGTGGCTGATGAATGGTGGGACGCAGGTCGGATATTGGGCACTGCAGGCCGTCGCCGATCTGAACTGGCGGCTGGTGGGTGCCGCCGACATCAACCGCGACGGCTACAACGACCTGCTGTGGAGGAACACCGTCAGCGGGGCCAACCTGGTGTGGTACATGCGCGGCGCGGCGCACACGGACTCGGCGTTCCTGCCAAGCTTCGCGGACATGAACTGGGAGCTGGTGCAGGCAGCGGACGCCAATCACGACGGGATCGCCGATCTCTTCGTGCACAACCACGTAACGGGTGAGAACGGCGTGATCTATCTGAACGGCCTGACGCCGGCCGGGTCGTCGGCGCTGCCGACGATCAGTGTGTCGAACTGGAAAGCGACGCACTGACCGGAGAAGGACAGGCGCCGGGATCCGCCATCATCCTGTCGGATCCCGGTGTCGATCAATCCAGTAGCCCCAGGGCACCAGCAGCCACAGGAGGAGCGCCGACGCACCGACCGCCGTCGGGCTCGGCGGCGGCGGACCGAGCAGGCTGGCCGCGTACGCGCCGACCAGCAACAGCACCAGCAGCCACAGCGCCCAGCGGCCCACCCCGTCGCGTGCCCGCGTGCGTCGGGCGTACCAGGCGAGCGCCAGCGCGAAGACCAGGCCCTCGACCGCCACGGTGCCGGCGACGGAACGCCACAACCCCAACCCGAGCTTCACCGAGCTGCCAGGATAGAGCGGCAGATCCGGCACGTGCACGACGAGATCCAGCACCCAGTGGCTGAACACCGCCGCGCCAATTGCCAGCGAGCTCCGCGCGTTCCCCGTCCGCCATCGGTACGCCCCGCCAAGCAGCGCCGACCAGACGATGGCCGCCAGCAGACTGTGCGACCAGGGGTAGTACGTGAACTCCAGATTGAGGAACGGATCCGGGTTGGGCGCGACACGCAGCCGCTCGACGCCCGCGACCACGAACACGGGCCACACGAGATCCAGCCACTGGACGGCCATGAACCACGTGCCGAGCGACGGCCCCGTGCGCCGGTCGCGCAGCGCGCCGCGGCCCGCGAACCCCACGCCGTAGTGTCCGATGAACACGGTCAGTGCTCCTTGCGGCCACGCAGCCACGGTCGCTCGTAGTTGAGGCGAAACAGCTCGATCACCGCCCCGACGTCGCTCGCGCCGTGAATGGAGACGCTCACCCACCCGGAATCCGGCTGGATGTGGTGTGGCTCGGCCCGGCCGCTCGCGACCAGCTCGTCGCGCACGCGCACGGGGAATGGCAGATCGGCCAGCCGATCGCCGTGGAGATGCCCGATCTCGCGCCGGCCGACGCGGAACTCGACGCCGCCGAACCGGTGCGGCGCCACCGTGACGCCCGGCCAGCTGGCCACGGCTTCCTCGATCGACGCGGCGATGCGACCAGCCATCTGCCCGGCCGCCTGCCTACGGGTGACTGGTCCGGGCCAGTCCACCCCGATAGAGCCCCGTGACGATCAGAAGGAGCAGGAGCAACCCGGGCCAGGCGACATTGTGCACGCCCCAGAAGGCCAGCACATCAGCCCGCTGCGCGAGCACGATCGGCACAGCCATGGCGATGCCCACGAGCGCTTCACCCGTGATGAGGCCCGAGGCGATCAGCAGGCCCTCCTGGCCTGCCTCCTCCTCGACGGCCGGCGCGTCGTGCGGGCCCGGCCGCGAGGCGGCCCCACGCGCGCTCATGCCGCGGGCCACGAGCGAGGCGACGACGCCACCGATGAGAATGGGCGTGGCGAGCTCGAACGGCAGGTAGATGCCGACCGCCACGGCGAGCACGGGCGTCCGGAACGTCGCCCGGCGGCGCTCCAGCCAGACGTCGAGCACGATGATCGCGATACCGACCGCCGCGCCGAGGTAGATCATCGTCCATGGGAGGCCGCCGCCGAACACGCCGCGCGCCACGGCCGCCATCAGCGTGGCCTGCGGCGCGGTGAGCGACTGCGGATGCTCGGGCGTCTGCGGGCCGATGCCGTAGGCCTGCAGCAGCAGGTTCAGCACCGGCGCCATCACGAGCGCGGACACGAGCGTGCCGACGACCAGCATCACCTGCTGCTTCCACGGCGTCGATCCCACGAGGTATCCGGTCTTCAGATCGTGCAGGTTGTCGCCCGCGATCGCCGCCGCGCAGGCCACGACGCCGCCGATGAGAATGGCGGCCGCCGGCCCCACGGCCTGCTCGCGGCCGAACAGGGCGAGGAGCAACAGCGACGCAAAGAGGATCGTGGCGATGGTGACGCCGGAAATCGGATTGTTCGACGATCCGACCAGCCCCGTCATGTAGCCGGACACGGCCGAGAACAGAAAGCCTGCGATCACCATGACCACGGCCATGCTCAGGCTCATCACGAACGAACCGACGATCATGTGATAGATGAAATACAGCGGCACAATCGACACGACGACGCCCGCCAGCACCCATTGCATCGGCACGTCGCGGTCGGTCCGCTCCGTGGCTCCCCCGGCGCGGACGTTTCGATAGGCGTCCAACCCGGAGCGCACGCCGGTCACGACGCTGCCGCCCATGCGGACGAGCGCCCACAGCCCGCCGACGACCATCGCGCCAACGCCGAGGTATCGCGTCTGGGTGGACCAGAGGAACCCGGCGTAGCCGGCTGCGGTCTGGTCGGCCGGAATCCCGCCGTGCTGCCAGGTCAGCACCGGGATCGCCACCCACCAGTTGATCGCGCCGCCGAGAAACACGAGCACGGCGATGTTCAGCCCGACGATGTAGCCCACGGCGACGAGCGCCGGCGAGAGATTCGTGCCCATGTACGCGATGGTCCGCCGGCCGAAGAGGCCGGTGGCCCATTCCGCCGTATCGCTCCACAGACGCAGGCCCGTCTGTCCGAACTTGAAGAGCGCGGCCGCGAACGCCGCCCATGCCACGTACCGCACGCTCGACCCGCCGCGCTCGCCGGTTTCGAGCACCTGTGCGCACGCAATGCCTTCAGGGAACTGCAGGGGCTGCTCGACGATCAATGCGCGCCTGAGCGGCACGGTGAACATCACGCCGAGCACGCCGCCGAAGCCGGCGATGAGCGCGGTCTGGAAAAAATCGAACCGCGCCCAGCGCCCGATGAGCACCAGCGCCGGCAGCGTGAAGATCACGCCCGCCGCCAGCGACTCCCCCGCACTCGCGCAGGTCTGCACGATGTTGTTCTCGAGGATGTTCGAGCGGCGGAAGAACCGCAGCACGCCCATCGAGATGACCGCGGCGGGGATCGACGCCGACACCGTCAGCCCGGCAAACAGCCCGAGGTACGCGTTCGCGCCCGCCAGAATCAGGGCGAGCACGATGCCGAGGACGACGGCCTTGACGGTGATTTCTGGGAGGGACTCCGACGCGGGCACGTAGGGTTGGGTGCGCTCCATCGTTGGCCCCATGCTACACCCGGCGGACGGGAGTTGGCGTCGGCGCGCCGCCGGGGGAGAATCCGATCACCATGTCCGCTGCCCTGTCCGCGCTTCTCCGCCAGCAGGCCACGGCGCTCGGCCGCCGCCTGCAGCCCACGGACACGTTTCGCCGGACGATCCGGCGCGAAGTCGGGGGCCGCCCGTACTCCGAGATCGTGCGGCGCGTGTCCCCGCCCTGTCGCTACCGCGACGATCTGTCGGTCGACGGCGCGTGGCGGTTCTCCGAAGCGTTCGACGGCGAGCAGGCCTGGTATCGCGATCACCGGCATCCGGCGCCGACGCCCGCGACGGGTGCGCTCGACGTATATCGCTGGGCCGGGCTCCGTCTCGACCATCAGCAACCACTGGCAGCGCTGACTCGGCTGGGCTGCACGCTGGCGGACACGGCCGTGCAGGCGACGTTCGACGGCCGACTGTTTCCCACCGTCCGCGTGTCGCTGATGGACAGGTTCGCCGAGACGGTCTTTCTGGACGCGGAAGGACGGATCGCGGCCCACCATCTGGATCGGCCCGAGCCCGACGAGGAAGATCGCGATCTGGAGACGTGGATCCGCGAGTGGCGTACCGACAACGGCGTCGTCCATCCGGCGCGCGCGCTCGTCGTCGATCGGCGCACCGGCGAGGACGTGGCGGAGATTCTGGTGATCCGCGCCGCCACCGAGCCGTTTTCGCCCGAGGTGTACACGCTGATGGCCGACTGAGGGCGGGACGGGGCCGCGGGGTGCGTGCCAGGCGCGGCACCCGGAAACTCGCGGCGACAGCCCCCGCCGCGAGCTCCCGGGCTTGAGGATGCCGCTAGAGGGAATCGAGAAACGCCATCAACTGAGCCTTCATCTGGGTCGACAGCTGCTGGAACCGGCGGCGCATCGGGTCCGCCTGGTTCTGATGCCGTCTGATGGCCTCCTGGTAGGTGAACGTGAGGCCGTCATGCATCAGGCGGTTGCGGGTCCGCAGCCCCCAGAGCGGAGCCGTGCGGATGCCGTTCGCCGTGTCCTCGTAGCCGGGCAGCGGCAGTACCGGAATGCCGTCGCCGGTGCCGATGTCGTGCAGCTGGAAGTCGCTGTACGGGTGAATGATCTTGCTGCCCAGCGCCGGGGGCACCGAGAAGCGGCCGCCGTTGATCACGGTGCCGGCCGGGGCCGTCGTGATCGAGGCCACGTGGCAGACCGAACAGCCAACCTGGGTGAACACCTGTTCGCCGGCCTGGACGTCGCCGGTGATCGGCCCGCGTGGCGGCGCCTTGGTCGCGCGCATGAAGTTGGCGAACGCCTCGAGGTCGTCGCCGTCGTCTTCCGGATCGGCCACCGGATCGTACGGGCTGACGTCGCGGCCGCTCGACGTGTTCTCGTCGGGAAACAGCGGGCTCGTGATGCCCATTTCGTTCAGGTAGGCGTCGCCCGCGAACGACTCGAGGCTGGCCTGCTGGCTCTTCCACCCGAACCGGCCGAAGCGCGCGAAGCTGTCCGCCTCGAGAATCGGCACGATGACCAGCCGTCCCCTGAACTGCTGCGGCTGCAGCTGGCGAATCGCCACGAGCGTGCTGTTCGAGATGGCTTCGATGAACCCATCGCCCAGCGTGTTGGTCGAGATGCGGAACGTCCGGATGTCGTCTTCCACCGCGACGCGCTCGGCCATCTCTGCATAGGTCGATCGCGACTGAATGAGCGACCCACCCGGCGATTCGAAGAACTGCCCCGCCTCGAGGTGGCCGGTGCGGTGCTCGGCGATCTGGCTGGCGCCGCCGGTCACGACGTTCTGGTGGCACTCGCGGCACGACTGGGCGTTGTAGGTCGGCCCGAGGCCGTCGGCCACGGTCTCGACTTCTTCGAAGACGAAGCGATTGTCGTTGAACGAGTTGCCGGGCACGACGGTGTCTTCCGTGATCGACTCGAACGGCGGCCCCTGCGGGTCGAAGCCATTGGTCTGGTTGTCGAATCCGGCAGGCGCCTCGGTGGGATGGGCTCCCCCGATGGCCGGCCCTTCGAGATTGATGGTGCCGACGGGCGTCAGACGCACCCGCCGCCGCTGGTCGGCGCGGGTGTCGATCGGGCCATTCTGCGTCCTGACGACGGCGATGGCGGACGCGAGAAAGACGACGGCGAGCGCGGGCGTCGCGACGGCCGGCTTGAACAATCGATGGATCTCCATCACACACACCTCCTGCAATTCGACAGCGACTGGGTCGAGAGAGAGAGAACGCGCGTTCGTGGACGGGAGCCGTGGTTGTGGAACTGTCGCGCGCGTGCGTGCGTGGGGAAGCGGACGCTGGCAGCGGACGCGCCGGTCCGGAGCAATCAACATGCCGAGCGCGCGTGCGTCGCCGGCCAGCGCAATGCGTCAGGCGCGCGATCGGCAGGTCGCCGTGGATGAAGTTGTTGCGTCCTCGCGCGCTATTTCTTCAGAGCGCCTTCGCGGCGCCGCCCCCGGGCTGACATAATGCTCCTCGTTCCATGAGCAGCGCGTTGCCACCGGCGAGGAAAGCCGTCACCACCGGGAACTTCTGGGCGGCATTCGGTCCGGGGCTGCTCTGGGCCGCATCCGCCGTCGGCGTGTCGCACCTGGTGCAGTCGACCCGGGCGGGAGCCGACGCCGGCTTCGCGCTGGCCGGCGTCATCCTGCTGGCCCTCATCCTGAAATACCCGTTCTTCGAGTACGGACCGCGCTACGCCGCGGCGACCGGCGAGAGCCTGGTCGAAGGCTATCGCCGCATCGGCAGCTGGGCGATGTGGCTGTTTCTGGCAATTACGCTTTCGACCGCTCTCATCATCCAGTCGGCCGTCGTGCTGTTCACCTCGTTTCTGTTTCAGCTGGCGTTCGCGCTGCCCCTGCCGCTGCCGGCCGTGGCCGCGCTGCTGATCCTCCTGTGCGCGGCGCTCCTCAGGATCGGGCAGTTCCGCGTCCTCGACCTGTCGATCAAGGCGATCCTCGTCGTGCTGGCGGCGTCCACGCTCTTTGCCGCCGCTCTCACCCTGCCGCGCGTTCGATTCGACACGCTCGCGCTCTGGCCGCCGCCCGCCGCCGGCGTATCGTTCGCCTTCATCCTCGCGCTGACCGGCTGGATGCCGTCGGCGATCGACATTGCCGTCTGGAGCTCGGTCTGGACGCTCGCCAAGGATCGCGATCGCGGCGCGCGCACGAGCGTCGCGCACGCGCTCCTCGATTTCCGCATCGGCTATCTCGCCACCGCCGTCCTCGCCTTCGCGTTCCTGCTGCTCGGGGCGGGCGTCATGTACCGGAGCGGTGCGTCGTTCAGCGACGCCGGCACGCAGTTCTCCGTCCAGCTCGTCGACCTCTACAGTCGTACGCTCGGCGCCTGGACGCGTCCGATCGTCCTGGCGGCGGTCGTGACGACGATGTTCTCGACGGCGCTCACGGTGATCGACGGCTTCCCGCGCGTGATCGCGCGCACGTTCCACGCCGTCCGGGGCGCCACCGAGGCCATCGACGACGACACCGGCACCATCTATCAACTGGCGGGCGCGACGCTCGGCGTCCTGACCGTGGCCGTCGTGGCGCTGTTCGCCGGCAGCCT
The DNA here is from genome assembly GCA_963837345.1 of uncultured Acidobacteriota bacterium. Lineage (GTDB taxonomy): Bacteria > Acidobacteriota > Vicinamibacteria > Vicinamibacterales > CAVVIG01 > CAWIMX01. The sequence continues at coordinate 2,896,063 of CAWIMX010000001.1, read as the reverse complement.
CACGGCAATGGTCGACTTCGCCACGATTGTCTCGTTTCTGACGGGGCCGATTCTCGGCTATCTGAACCTGCGTGCCGTGACCGGCCCGAACATGCCGCGGCCCGATCGCCCCGGCCGGGCGCTGCTGATGCTCTCGTACGCCGGCCTCGTCCTGTTGGGCGGCACGGCGGTAATCTATTTGATCTCGCTCCTCTAGCATCGAGACCGTTCGGCCCGAGCGGGCGTCCAAACCCGGGAGTTCGCCAAGGAGGTGCACGATGAAACCGACGATTCGACTCGCCCTCGCCGCCCTGGTCCTGGCTTTCACCGTTACAGCCGGCTGGCTGGTCAGCGCGCAGGCGGTCGTGCCCCGGATCGAGCCGCAGCCGGGTGTTCCACAGGCCCAGGCGCCTACCATCATCTCGGGCGACGACCTCGGTTTCCGCGTCGAGGCCGACCGTGGTGGCGTGCCCACCGGCCGGCTCGTCGTTCGGGTGAACGGCCAGTGGGTCGAACCGCGCTTCAGCGCGGGTGTGCGCCGCCTCACGCAGTAGGCCCGCCCATGCGTGCGCTCGCCACCGTCGGGCTCTCGATCGGGCTCTTGCTGCCGCTGGGCGCGCAGACCTATCCACCGCCGTTTCCTCGGCAGAACGCCGGGAAAGTGCTCGAGACCGATCGCTTCGTCGTGTGGGACGTCGTCTGGCCGAAGGGCGAGCCCACGCAAATGCACCTGCACCCCCACGATCAAGTGGGCACGTACTACGCGCCGGGCGCTCGGGCGATCACCACGCCGGACGGCGCCAGGCGCGAGACGACGACGGCCTTCGGCGCCTTGTCCGACACGCGCGCGGGCACGCTGCACATCGAAGAAGGCATCAGCGAGTCGCCGCTCCGCGCCGTCTTCATCGAGCTCACGAATGTGGCTCGCGCCAATGTCTCGGTGACGGACTACACGTGGACGATCGGCGCGCCCGAAACGCGAACCGAAGCGGCCGACAGCGTGTACGTCTGGATGGGTGACGGATCGATTCGCCAGGCGGCCGCCGGCGGCGCCCCGGAGGTGTTCAGCGCCGCGCCGGGTCGTGTGCAGTACCGGCCGCGCGGGTCGACGCACACCGACGAAGCGCTGGACGGAACGGCGCGGGCGTTCATCTTCAGCCTGGGCCGCGAGGGCGATCCACGCAACACGCTCCCGCAGCCATATACCACCGCCCGCGACTGGGGCGATCTGCCGGCCGGCGTCACGTGGGCCGCGGTGACCGCCGTGGAGCCGGCGCCGGACGGCACCATCTACGTGATCCATCGATGCTTCGAGAACTCGTGCGCGGGCCGTTCCGAGGATCCGATCCTGAAATACGACGCGAACGGCCACCTGCTGAAGAGCTGGGGATCGGGGATGTTCCTCTTCCCCCACGGCGCCACCGTCGACGCGGCCGGGCACCTGTGGGTGACCGACGCGCGGGGCGACGGGCACCAGGGCCAGCAGGTGGTCGAGTTCAGCCCCGAGGGCGAGGTGCTCATGCGGCTCGGGCAGGCGGGCGTGAGCGGCTCGGGACCGGACCGCTTCGATCAGCCGACCGATGTGGCCGTGGCGTCCAACGGCGACATCTTCGTGACCGACAGCCATCGCAACGGGCGCAACAACCGTGTCGTGAAGTTCACGAAAGACGGCCGCTACGTAAAGGCATGGGGGCGGAAGGGTTCGGGGCCCGGCGAATTCAGCGAACCGCATTCGATCGCGATCGACTCGCGCGGCCGTCTCTTCGTCGCCGATCGCGAGAACAACCGCATTCAGATCTTCGACCAGGACGGCACCTATCTCGACGAGTGGCGCCAGTTCGGCCGGCCGAGCGGCATCGCCATCGACGCCGACGATCGGATCTACGTGGCCGACTCGGAATCGGGTCCCGACACCGGCGCGCACGAATTGTCCGGCATTCGCAAGGGCATCCGGATCGGCAGCGCGCGCGACGGCTCGGTGGTGGCGTTCATCGAAGACCTCGAGTCGACGCGCCCCGATCACTCGGGGGCCGAGGGCGTCGGCGTGGACGCGCAGGGGCATGTCTACGGCGCCGTCGTGCGTCGCCAGATGCTCGAACGGCACACGACACCCTGAAGAAGACTCGCAGGCGGCCGACGCAATCGTAATCGCGCCGGAAGCCGCGCCCGACGCGGTTGCGCAATTCTGCGCGACGCCGCGCACATCCGGATTCGTCCGTCTTTTGCAGGGAGGGGCGCATGTTGCGCCCGTGGTCCCGCCGCGGCGGGCTCCTGGCCGCCGTGCTCCTCCCGATCGCCGCATGCGGCGGCGGCGGCCCGCGCCCGTTCGTCGCCCTGACCGCTCCCGCGCTCGCGCTGACGCACGTCCATCTGATCGACGGCACGGGCGCGGCCGGCGCCGACGACCAGACCGTGCTCGTCGAGAACGGACGGATCGCCGCCGTCGGGCCATTCGCCTCGGTGGCGATCCCCGCGGCGGCGGTCATCGCCGACCTCGAGGGTCGGACGGTGCTGCCCGGGCTCGTCGGCATGCACGAGCACCTGTTCTATCAGGTGGCGCCCCCGTCTTCGCGCACCACGGTGGCGGCCGACTCGGCGTTCGCGAAGCTGTACCTGGCGGCGGGACTCACGACGATCAGAACCGCGGGCGCGGCCGACTTTGCCGGCGACCTGCGGCTGAAGCACCGCGTCGACGAGGGGGCGGAACCGGGCCCCCACATCGACGTCACCAGCCCCTATCTCAACGCCGTCGGCGTCGATCCCAGCCCTGACGTGATCGCGAGGCAGGTAGCCCAGGCGGCTGAAGCCGGCGCCACTTCGCTCAAGGCCTATACGAGCCTCCGCGCCCCGGAGCTGAAGGCCGCGATCGATGCCACACACCGGCGAGGCCTGCGCATCACCGGCCATCTCTGTGCCGTCGGCTATCGCGAGGCGGCGTCGCTCGGCATCGACAACATCGAGCACGGCCTGATTCTCGACTCCGAATTCGTGCCTGGCCGGCACCCCGACCAGTGTCCGGATCAGAGCGTCGTGCTCGGCGCCGTCCTCGCACGGAGCCTGTCCGACGCGGACGTCCAGCGCACGATTACCGACCTGGTCCGGCACGGCGTGGCGATCACGTCGACGCTGGCCGTCTTCGAGAGCTTCACCGGCGGCGCGCGGGCGCGGGATCCGCGGACGCCGATGGTGCTGGCGCCGCGCATTCGGACACTCTACGAGCGCGCCAGCCAGCCGTGGTCCGATCCCGGCGCCGACGGCCCGCGTGCGTGGGCAAAGGTCGTCAGGTGGGAGATGCAGTTCGAACGCGCCTTTGTCGCCGTAGGGGGACGGCTCATGGCCGGCGTCGACCCGACCGGATGGGGAGGCGTCGTGGCGGGCTTCGGCGATCAGCGCGAGCTCGAGCTGCTCGTCGAAGCCGGCTTCACGCCGGAGGCGGCGATCCGGATCGCCACCCTGAACGGCGCGGCCTTCCTGCGCGACGACGACATCGGCACCATCGCCAACGGGAAGAAGGCCGACCTCGTCGTCGTGCGCGGAAACCCCTCGCGCGACATCTCCGACGTCCGCCAGGTCGAGATGGTGTTCAAGGACGGCGTCGGCTACGACCCCGCGAAGCTCGTCGAGGCGACGCGCGGCACGGTCGGCGCGATCGAGTACCGCCGCTTGCTCGGCTGGCCGTGGAATCTGGCGATTGGCGCGCTGCTCGTCGTGGCGGCGCGCATCGCCTGGCGGCTGACGCGCGCCAGGCCGAAGCCCTTCCAGGGGCCCTCAGCGGCATCGCGTTCCGCGGAAACCCGTTGATCCCGCACAGCGTGCTCGTGCACTGGTAGAGCCGCCGGCGGCCGAACCGGTCTGCCGCGCACGAGGCCGGCCCGGCCGGATCCGACTATGCCCCGTGCGGATGGGGCATCGCCATGTGCTGGTGGCGCGTGGCCGAGAACCCCGCCACGATCAGCAGGATGCCCGCCACGATATCGCTCGTATACATGCCGCCCTGCAGCCGCAGCCCGGGGATGAATCCTGCGGCCACGAGCCACAAGCCGACGAACCCTGCCAGCCATCGAGGCCAGCCCTGACTGGACGGCATGCTGAACCCGAGAACCGCTGCGATCACTCCGACAACCCAGTCGTTCCAGGCGCTGCCGTAGAGGCTCATCGGCACAAATGGAGCGATGACCATCCAGATACCCGCCAGGCCAACGATCCATGCGTTGAACATTGCTCTTCCCTCCTTCAGAACGAATCGGCGTGGCACCTCCACTTCGGACAGACGTCCCGGACCGCTCGACGGACGTCCGCCATTTGCCATCGTTCCTCGACTGCAAGTCAGGTACCGACCGGCACTCGCGTCAGACCTCGAGCATACGCGTCGCGCGTCGCGTGCGACGACGCTCGTCGGCGTCGATCCGCGCGACCGAGATGTCGCTTGATCCCGCGATTCCGAGTTTGTACACTTTTTTTTCCGAAGAAGTGAGGACGCGATGACGAAAGCCGCAGCGAGCCGCAGCACCACCACCCGCACCAGAAACGCCGCCACGCCGGCGCCGAGCTCCGATCAGATCGCCGAGCGGGCGCACGAGATCTTCATGGCGCGCGGCGGCGGCCACGGCCGGGATCTGGACGACTGGCTGCAGGCCGAGCGAGAGCTCAAGCCAGCCAACGGCCGCCGCAGGAAGAAGGACTAGTCAGCCCGCGATCGCCTCGTCGCCGGCGTGCAGGAACCATCGATCCAGTACCACCCGGCGCACGAACCACGGCAGCCTGAACAGCTCACGCCCGACCCCTGCCACCGCTCTCGACGGCACCGCCGAGCGCCGCGACGTCGACCGGCCGATCGCGCCGAATCGCGCGCGCAGCAGGGCCTCGTAGGCGTCGAGCGCAGCGGCTCCCCGAGCCTCGGTCAGGGCCTGGGCGGCCATCATCCCGGATTCGACGGCAGGCCGTATCCCTTCCCCGCTCTCCGGATAGGCGAGACCCGCCGCATCCCCGATGAGCATCACGCCGTCATCGACGACTCGCCTCGGCGCCGCCTCATAGAGCCGATACGCATGGCCGCGCCAGGCGAAGCGGCCGTCGGCGGGAATCCTGTCCTGCTGCTCGAGAAACCGGACGAATCCTGCCACGGCGCCGGGAAGGCCATGCCGATCGAGGCTGCCAAAGCCGAGGTTGATGACGGACGCCTTCCGGAAAGCCCAGCCGTAGCCGCGGAAGTCCGCGCTGAAGTAGAGCTCCGGGCATGCCGGCGGCGTCCGGTACCCGCGCTGGCTCCCTCCAGCCCCTTCGACCGCAAACTCCACTTCCTGCGCGGCCACGAGCGGCCCGCTCGCCGCGATTCGGTTCATGCGTCGGGCGACCGGGCAAAAATGGCCGCCGGCGCCGACGAGCACCGGCGCCGTGAATCGGCCGTTGACGATCCAGTGATGGTCCCGACGCCGGATGTCGTGCACCGGTTCGCCGGTCGCCAGTCGGGCGCCGGCGCGCGCGAGCAGGTAGTGATCGAACTCGCAGCGGCGGATGCCGAAGCTGACCGGGCGATCGTAGGCGACGTCGATGGGCCGCCCGCGTCCGATGATGCCGACGCGGAAGCCGAGGATCGGCTGAAAGGTGCGCCCCCGCCGGTAGTCGTCGACGTCGAGCGCGAGCTCCTCGACGACCTGCGGCGTGATCCATCCCGCACACACTTTGTCGCGCGGGAACACGGCCTGGTCGATGACCGTCACGGCGAGTCCCGCTTGCACGAGGCGGCGAGCGCAGGACGATCCCGCCGGACCGCCGCCGACGATGAGCACGTCTGAAGCGATCATCGAAGTCGGTCAGTGCCTGGTCCACGGGATGGCATTGGACGATCCGCGCGCGAATACCACCTGGAAGAGCTGCATCATGCCGGTGGTGAAGGCGGCCTGCGAGCCCGCCAGGTACAGGCGCCACGCCCGCACGAAGTTCTCGTCGAACATCGTCGTCACGAGGTCCGAGGCGGCTTCGAACCGCTCCCGCCAGTGCTCCAGGGTGCGGGCATAGTGAAGCCGGAGGTTCTCGACGTCGAGCACCGAGAACGAGGCGGGCTCGAGCACGCGCTCGAAGACTTCCGCCAGCGCGGGCGGGTACGCGCCGGGGAAGATTCGCTTGCGGATCCAGGGGTTGAGGGCCATCGGCGTGTTGCGGCCGATGAAATGCAGCAAACCCCGGCCCGAGGGCGACAGGGTGCGGTCGACGACCTCGCCGAACCTGCGATAGTCGGCGAGGCCCACGTGCTCCAGCATGCCCACCGACACGAACACGTCGAACTGCCCCGATACGTTGCGGTAGTCGTCCTCGACGAATTCCACGAGATCCGCGAGCCGTTCCTCCCGCGCCCGCGCCCGTGCCCAGGCGATCTGCTCATGCGACAGGTTGAACGCACGGACGCTCACGCGGTAGTGGCGCGCCATGTGGAGGGCCAACGCGCCCCACCCGCATCCTGCCTCCACCACGCGCTCGCCCGGCTGCAAGTGGAGTTTCCGGCAGACCAAGTCCATCTTGGCCCGCTGCGCGTCTTCAAGAGTGAAAGCGGGATCGGGAAAGTACGCGCACGTGTAGACCAGCTCTCGATCGAGCCACAGCCGATAGAAGTCATTTCCCAGGTCGTAGTGCCGATGCACGTTGTGCCGCGCGGCGTCCACGCTGTTCGACCGCCCGCGCCGCTCGAGCGCCGCCCCGCGGCTCCTGGTCTGCATCGCGCGGTACACGTGCTCGAGGACGGCCACGAGGTCGCCGTGCACCTCGACCGCGCCATGCATGTAGCCTTCGCCGAAATACAGATCGGGATGCCAGAGCCACCGGTAGAGCGCAGGCCGGTCGTGAATGACGATCGTGCCGACTGGCGGCCCGGCGGGCGACGATCGCTCGAAGCCGTCCCAGAGCACGAAGCGCAGGGGGGCGCCGGCAACCGCTCGGCGGATGCAGGCGAGCGCCCACCGGTCCAGGGCCGTCGACGTGTCGGCCGCCGTCGTCCGGGAGGACGCGGCGGGAAAGGCGCGGGAAGGGAGCAGCCTCATGGGCTATTGTTTACGGCGCAACGCCTCCGTTTCGCAAGCCCCATGCCGCGAAATCGCCGGCGTCCACCATCGGCCTCGGCCGTATCGCCGGGAAGCCGGCAGGTCGGGGCCCGATCGGCCGGACGGCGGACAAGTGCCGAACGGTATTCGATTTGCGTCCGATCGCGAAGGGGGCCCGCCATGATGGTCGGAGAGATTTGCCAGCACAATGTCGTCGTCGTCCCGAGAGGCGAAACCGTGGTCGACGCGGCCAAGCGCATGCGCATGGGCCACGTGGGCGACGTGATCGTCGTCGAACAGCGCAACGGATCGCGGGTGCCCGTCGGCATCCTGACGGACCGCGATATCGTGCTCAGCATCGTCGCCTCGGATCCGGATCACCTGTCGTTTCTGACGGTGGATGATGCGATGAGCTCCGATCTGGTGACGACCCGAGAGGACGTGGACGTCAGCGACGCCCTCAGGACGATGCGCGAACGCGGCATCCGGCGCCTGCCGGTGGTCGACGCTTTCGGCGCCCTCGTGGGCATCGTCAGCACCGACGATCTGCTTCGCTTCCTGGCCGACGAGGTCGGCGACATCGTGCGGTTGATGAGCCGGGAGCAGGAGCTCGAGCGGCGTCGGCGGGTGTGATCGATCCGTCTGGCGTCGGTCGCCTATTTCTCGATGGAGATCGGCCTCGAGCCCGAGATCACGGCCTCCGCGACCTGACTGCCGGGAATCCGGCGCGCCGGGGTCTTTTTCGCCCATTCGAGGCTGGTTCGAGAATTGCTGCGACAGCTCCGCGGAGGTCGTCGATGAGCGACAAGCACCTGGGCGTCGTCGGATTTCACGCCGCGGTCACCTGCCGATGGGCAACGCCCACGCTGTTCATGAGCCGCCCCCTGTGGCTCACCGCCTGGGACGCGCCGTGGACGTGCACGTATCGCGAGACGCCGAACCCCCTCGACACGACGGACCCGTGCGCGACGTGCGTGAACTGGGAACCGAAGGTGGCCGAGTCGCACTGACCGCGGCTAGCGGGGCAAGGCGCTGAAGTCGGCCCCCGGCGGCCCGCCGTCGCCGGCCGGCAGCCAGCCGGCACGGGGCCGCAGGCGATAGTCGTGCGCGTGGGGATCCATGAACGCCGACCGCAGCGTTTCCACGCTCGGGAAGGCATTCCCTGGCGGGTACAGGCTGGCCCGTCCGCCCGCGAACACATTCCCCGAAATTCTCGAGCCGGGCAGGAGCGCGTGAATGCTGTCGTTGCCGACGCCACGGCCCGAACCGATGATTCCGTACTGTCCATGGCTGGCCACGTTGTTCGTGAGAACGAAGCGTTCGACCACGCCGTCGATCTTCGCGACGCCGCTCGACGCGTTCTGCACGACCGTGTTCTGATCGATCGTGACGTCGCGCGGCCGATCGGTCATCTGCAGCACATAGCCGTTGCCGCCCCAGCGGGCGCTGTCGACGCCGTCGACGAGGTTGTTGCGGATCGTGATGTGGTTGGTCTGGCGGCTCGGGTGATTGTTGTCGAAGCCCGTGATCTCGAACACCGCCGCCACGTCGCGGACAACGTTGTCGCGAAACGTCACGTCCTCGACCCGGCACCACGGGCAGCGCCCGCCCTGATCGCGCACGGTGAACAGAATCGCGTAGCCGGCCTGGGCCGCCTGCCAGTTCCGCTCGAACACGTTCCCTTCGATGGTGACGACGCGGGCATTCTTCAGCTCGAGCAGATTCTTCACCTGCCAGCGTGACCCCTTCCACTCGAGCGGCTTGCTCAAGGTGTTGCCGCGGATGACGATGTCGGTCGGCACGAGATCGGGGATCGACGGATCGGCGCCGCCGAACAGGATGTTCTCGCCGGCGGCCTCGAGGAAGTTGTTCTCGATCACGTAGCCGCCCGGGCCGTTCCAGCCGGCGATCGCCTGCGCGTCCTGACCGATCGCCTTGATGTCGGAGATGTAGCTGTTGCGGATGGTCGTCCGCGCCGAGTTCAGGGCGATGGCCCGCTTCTGACCGCGCTCGGGGTCGCCGTGAATGTAGAGGCGATCGAGTGCGAGATCCGCCGGCGCGTCCGCCGGGCGTCGCTGGCCGCTCGAGGCATCCCCGAGCGCGATGACGTCGCCGCTCGCGACGCGGCTCGGCAGGAATGCGACAAGCTCGATCTGCCAGAAGCGGGCGCCGGGAGCGGTCCGCAGCGCGGGTCCGCGATTGGGCGATTGCAGGCGGGCGAGCCCGCCGGCCTGCGCCGGCGACATCCGCATGCCCGGCGCGACGGGATCGGCCCCGGCGAAGCCGGTGCGAATCGTGATCGGTCTCTCATCGTCGCCGGCTGCATCTCGAGCCGGCAGCACGAAGTTGCCGAGATAGGTCGCACCCGGCTCGAGCAGGATGGTGTCGCCCGGGCGCGCCGCCTGGAGCGCCCGCTGGAGATCGCCGTCTTGCGGCACGCGAATGGCGCTGCCGGTGGAGGCGTGGCCGAGCTGCGCCAGGGCAAGCGCGACGGTAACCAGAGCCGACGTCCGCATCGCGCCCCAGGGAACGCAAGCCGGATGCCGACAGCCACTCGACGCGACGGTATGGACGTTGCGTGAGCACGGGACATGCCCCTCGAACTCTGCGCCTGGGAAGCCGCGGAAATGGCGCGCAGCGCAGTCGAAGCGAGCCGGACGCCGGACACGCGACTTCGCAAAAGTGGAAAGACAATTGCCCGATATATGAACCCGCCGCTCGACACGGTATATCCGCTGGAATACGCCTACGCGCTGCTCGGAGACGTGCGCGGCAAGACGGTGCTCGATTTCGGCTGCGGCTCCGGCGAGAACACGCTCCTGCTCACGCTTCGCGGCGCGCGTGTCGTCGGGATCGACATCTCGAGCGACCTGATCGCGCTCGCGCGCCGCCGGCTGGCCGTGAACGGTCTGGCAGGCGAGGCGAGCCTGCTCGTGGCCTCCGCGCACGACCTGCCCCTGTCGGACGCAAGCGTGGACGTCGTGTTCGGAATGGCCGTTCTCCACCACCTGGATCTGGCCGCCGCCGCCCGCCAGGTGCTCCGGGTGCTGAAGCCGGGCGGGCGCGCCATCTTCAACGAGCCCGTGCGCGACTCGCGCGTGCTGCGCGCCGCCCGCCGGCTCGTCCCATACCGCGCGCCGGACGTCTCGCCGTTCGAGCGCCCGCTCACGACGCCCGAGCTGCGACGGTTCGTCGCGCCGTTCGAACACGTTTCGGTGCGCCCTTTCTCGCTGCCCTTCGTGAATCTGGTGAACGTCGCGCCAAGTCTGCGGAGGCGCTTCATCCACCTGGCCCACCGGGTGGACGGCCGGCTGCTCGATCGCGTGCCGGCGCTGGCCGCCTATGCCGGTATTCGAGTGATTCACGCCACCAAGCCCTCGTAGGCACTCCTCCTCGACAGGCACATCGATTGCTCTCTGTGCGGCCAAATCGCTGCATAGGCGCCATTGTGGCAACACGTTGGCGCGTCGACGGCAACCTCTTGCATTTGGGTGGAAGCATGATGCTTCGACGCGTGCTGCAGATCGCGCTCGACCTGTCGCTCGTCGTCCTGTGCGTGGGAGCGTCCGCGGCGGCGCAGACAATCGCGGTCGGCGGCTACGTGGATGTGGCCGGAACCGGCGCTCTCGTCCTGACCGGCGACCGCGACTTTGCCGTCTACGGCCCGGTCACCCTGATCGACAACCTGCGGGGGCCGTTCGGCTGCAACGCCGATCCGCTGCATTGCACACCCGGCACCCACCTGAGCCTGCTGGCCGTCGCCGACGAGTTCTACGGCAAGGCGAAGCTGGAGGGCGCGTACTACGACATGAGCCCTGTCACCGGAAGCAGCTCGGCGGCCGTCCAATTCGACGGCGACGTGACGCTGCCTCCGCTGGCGACGCTGACCGGCCCGTTCACGATGACCGGCCAGTTCCGGCACCCGGCGCCCGACAGCGAAGACGGCGGGCTCGTGGTTGACGACCTGGCCGGGAGCGGCACCGCGACGCTGCACCTGGTGCCGGCCGTCGACTTCCCCGGCAGCTGGTCGGTCGACCGGGTGGCGTACCGCTTCCAGTCGGCGCTGCCCGACTTGTGGACCTCGGTCGACGTCGGCCGCGTCGGCATTGGCGGTATCGCGTCGTACTCGGGCGGAATCCTTCGTGGTTGCCGGCGCCGGCGCCGACATCTGGGACACCTCCGACGCCTTTCAGTACCTGTTCCAATCGATCCGCGGGGGTGCCGGCGGCATCATGGCCAGGGTCGACGCCGAGCGGAACACCGGTCCGTACGCGAAGGCGGGCATCATGATCCGCGCCGGGTTCGAACCCGACGACGTCCATTCGGTGCTCGACGTGAAGCCGGACGGCGGTATCGAGTTCATGACACGCTCGTCGAAGGGGGGACACACCACCTACATCGCCGGCGCCCAGGCACGCGTCCCGGTCTGGCTGCGGCTCACGGCCAACGAGGGAACGATCACGGCGTCGTTCTCGATGGATGGCACGGCCTGGAGCGTGCTCGGTTCCACCCCTCAACGGGCGACGGACTTCGCCGGACTGGCGGTGACCAGCCACGATGCTTCGGCGCTCAACAACGCCCTCTTCTCGAACGTGAGCGTCACGAACAGCAGAGATCGTCTCGCCCTGCCGGCGCCCTGGAGCCAGCAGGACGTCGGCGCGGTGTCGCAGGCGGGCCACGCGTCGTTTGCCGCGGGCGCCTTCACCATCCGCGGCGGCGGCTCCGACATCTGGGGCGTGGCCGACGCGTTCCACTACGTCAGCCAGACGCTTCTCGACGATGCGAGCATCGTGGCCAGAGTGGATGGCGTTGGCCGGACGAACCCGTATGCGAAGGCGGGCGTCATGATCCGTGAAGGCCTGCAGGCCGGCGCGCGCCACGTGATTCTCGATGTCAAGCCGGACGGCGGCCTCGAGTTGATGACGCGCGCGTTCGAGGACGGCCCGACCGCATTCATCGCCGGCGGCACCGTGTCCCTGCCGGTGTGGCTGAAGCTCGCCCGCGCCGGCACGACGGTCGTCGGCTCCACATCGCCGGACGGCGCCCGCTGGGAGGAGATTGGCTCGGTGATCCTCGATCGATCGGCGTCTGGCGAGGCGACCGGCCCGGCCCCGTACTTCGTCGGCCTGGCGGTCACCAGCCACAGCGTGGGCGGACTCAATACCTCCACGTTCGACGACGTCACGGTGAGCGCGGGCGCGGCCACGGCCTCGCCCGGCGATATCGTGATTGACGCGCGCGACGTGCCGTCCGCGAGCATCCATGGATCGTGGCTGACCGGATCCGACCCGAGCTCGCCTGGCGGCGTCAGGCTCGCGACGCCGGATGCCGGCTTCGCCGCGGCCGCGACGCCGCTCGACGCGCCGACGCACTATGTCGATGTCACGTTCGACGCGGACGCGGCCACGCCCTACACGGTGTGGCTGCGCCTTCAGGCGCTCGGCAACGACAAGTTCAACGACTCGGTCTGGGTCCAGTTCTCCGACGCGCTGGTCGACGGCGCTCCCGCCGATCGGATCGGCACCCCTTCTGCCCTGCTCGTGAATCTGGCCAGCAACGTGGCGGCGTCGAGCCTGAACGGCTGGGGCTGGGTGAACGGCGCCTACTGGCTCGCACAGCCCGCCACGTTCACGTTCGCCCAGACCGGCCAGCACCAGTTGCGCATTCAGGTGCGGGAGGACGGTGTGGCCTTCGACCAGATCGTCCTGAGCCCCGCCGCCTACCTCAATCCGCACGCGTCGTGTCCGACATCGTGCGGCGGCGCGCCCGGGCCATTCACCAACGACCGCACGATTGTGCCGCATCCGTAAGACTGCACCACCTCGACCCGATCGTCGCCCTCGAACAGTCCAGGCGCGCGTCCTGGCCCCTCGCTTGCACGCGTCCGCAGCAGGCGGCTCCCGGGTCGACCGGCAGGATTGCCGGCGGCCCGATCGGTGACCTGGCAGCAGGTCACCGGCCGCCGTCTTTGGACGCATGGCGTCGAGCGTCGCACGCGTCCAGTCGAGCGTTCCATACCTGAAGGAGCAGAGCTGATGATCCGACAGCTCATGATCGGGACCGTTGTCGTCGCATGCGTTGGCACGACCGCGCTGGCCGTGCAGCAGGCCACGCTCGTGCTGACCGACGGCCAGACGAGATCCGGCGCGATCGGCGTCGACCGATCGAGCGGCACGGCGATCGCGCGGGGCACATTCGCCCTGGCGAGCGCGTGGGGTGGCGAGCAGTACGTGCCGGTCGAGCAGGTCGCCCTGATCGACTTTGCGGGCACGCCTGTGGAGGCGAGCGAACTGCGCACGCTGCCTGCCGACGCTCAGATGCACCTGCTCGTGATGCGCAACGGCGCCATTGAAGAGGGACACCTCGTGAACCTCGTCGGCGGCGACACAGTCCGCTGGGAAGGCCGCTGGGGCCAGAACCGGGACATCCCGGTCGACCAGGTCAGTCGAATCTACCTGCAGCCCGACAAGGCCCTCGGCCTCATCCGATCGGGAGATCTGGTCGCTGGCGATGCGGCCGTGGGGCAAGCCCGACCGCGTCAGCGCGCCAGACAGACGGCCGAGCGAACGGTCGTCCAGGTGCCCGGCGATCAGCCATGGATCAGCACCGGCGTGTTCGTGACGCAGGGCGAAATGGTGTCGTTCCTCGCATCCGGAGAAATCAGCTGGGCGCCGAATGGCCACACGGCGGGGCCGGACGGAAATCCCGAGGTCTATCGCCAGACCTATCCGTTTCCGAAGCTTCCGGTCGGCGGGCTGATCGCCCGCGTCGATGGCAGCGACGTGTTCCCGGTCGGCACCAACAAGGATCCGCTGGCCATGCCGGCGACCGGCGAGCTGCAGCTCGGCGTGAACGACGAACGGTTCGACGACAACGACGGCACGTTCCGCGTCGAGATCACGCCGCACCCGTAGCGGCGGAGGGGCGAGCGCCACGCGTTATGAAATCATCAACATCATAACGCTCAGTTATACTGACGGCATGCCTGATCCTGGCTCCGTCAACCTGTGGCGCTCGCCCGCGCACGTCCTCGACTATCTGTCGCACGCCGACGGCATCCCCCACCGCGTCGAAGGGGAGGCCGTGCTCCTCGAATGTCTGCCGGCCCGCGTGAATCGAGTGCTGGATCTCGGCACGGGCGACGGACGGCTGCTCGCGTGCGTGAAGCTGGCGCACCCGGAGACGCAGGCAATGGCGCTCGACTTCTCTCCGGCGATGCTCGAGCGTGTCCGTGCCCGGTTCGCCGGCGACGCGTCGGTCGCCGTGGTGTCACACGATCTGGAACATCCGTTGCCCGCCTCCCTTGGCCCGTTCGACGCGGCGGTGTCATCGTTCGCCATCCATCACCTCGTGCACCCGCGCAAACGCGCGCTGTACGAGGAGATTTTCCGCACGCTCGCGCCCGGCGGCGTGTTCTGCAATCTCGAGCACGTCGCGTCGCCGACGACATCGCTGCACCGTCAGTTCCTGGCCACGATGGGGATGACCCTGCAGGACGAGGATCCCTCCAACAAGCTCCTGCCCGTCGAGACGCAGTTGACCTGGCTGCGCGAGATCGGCTTCCAAGACGCGGACTGCCTGTGGAAGTGGCGGGAACTGGCGCTTCTCACCGGAACCAAACCGCCTGAGAGCCGCTGACGAGGTCGGCGTGGCCTTGCCTTTGCACCGTCCTGCGGGTGAGGTGACAGCATGGGCAGATACTCAGTTGTCGCGCCGTTAATGGCGCTCGCGCTTTTCGCCATGACGCCGATCGCCGGCGCCCAACGTCACGTGGTGGATCCCGCAGGGCTCGACCAGGCCATGGCCGACCAGGCCGCGCGCGATCGAGCCACACGCGATGCCCTGATCGACGTGCTCGGCCGGCCGGACGCACAGGCGCTGGCGGCCCGTCTCGGCGTCGACGTTCACGACGCGCGAACCGCCGTCTCCAGGCTCGACAGCGCCGAGCTCGCCCAGCTGGCGGAACCGGCCGAGGCCGCACAGGCGAACCTCGCCGGCGGGGATCGTCACGATCGTGATCTCCACCACGACGCTGCTCCTGCTGCTCATCATCGTGATTCTGCTGGCCACCTAGCCGCACTCGGAATGCCGTATTTTCGCGGCGCGGTCCGCTCGGTCGTCGTCTGCCTGATCGTCGCACGCGCGGTCGCGGCGGGAGCTGCGGAGCCGGCGTCTCGATCGCTCCTCGACGTGCCGTTCATGGCCCAGCCGGCCGAGCTCTGCGGCGGCGCCGCGATCGCGATGGTGCTGCGGTACTGGGGCGTGACCGACGTCTTCCCTCAGGATTTCGCCGGCCTGGTCGACAAGAGACAGCGTGGCATTCCGACGGCCTCGCTCGTCGAGGCCGTTCGCGCCAGAGGCTGGCAGGCGTACGTGGTCTCCGAACGGGAATGGGAGCGGCATCTCGCGAACGGGCGGCCGCTCGTCGCGCTGATCGAGGTCGGGCCGAACATCTTCCACTACGTGGTCGTGGTCGGGGCGACGTCGGACGCGATCGTCATTCACGACCCGGCGCGCGCGCCGTATCGCGTGATGTCGCGGGACGAATTCGAAGCGGCGTGGAAGCCCTCCGGCCACTGGCTCCTGCTGGCCCTTCCGGTTGAAGGTCAGCCGCCGCGGGCTGCTCCCCATCCCCACGTCGCCCTCGATCCATCCACGTCCGGAGACGCCTGCGACCGGCTCGTGCAAGCTGGTGTCGAGGCGGCGCGTGCAGGGAACGACCCGGATGCCGAGCGCAGCCTGACGACGGCCACCAGGCTGTGTCCCGGGAGGGCGGCCCCGTGGCGCGAGCTGGCGGGCCTCCGGTTCGCCGCCTCGCGCTGGGCCGAGGCGCGCGACCTGGCGGAGCGGGCGACCCGGCTCGCGCCGGGCGACGACTACGCCTGGAAGCTCCTGGCGACCAGCCGGTATCTGTCCGGCAGCCAGGCAGGCGCGCTCGACGCCTGGTCGCACGTCGAGTCCCCGCGCGTCGGGACCATCACGGTGGAAGGCGCCGACCGAACGCCACAACCCGTCATCGTTGACGCGCTTGGTCTCGAGCCGCGTCAGCGGTTGACCGCGGACTCGTTCGCGCGGGCGCAGCACCGGCTCGACGAGCTGCCGGCTCTGAACGCCGCCGACGTGCGGTACGCCGTGCGCGGCGGCACCGCCGCCATCGACGCCGTCGTGGACGAGCCGGCCGTCGTGCCGCGCGGCCTGATTCCGCTGGCGGAGCTCGCCATCCGTCCGCTCTTCCTGCAACAGGTACGCGTGGATCTTGTCGGGCCCGCGCGCAGCGGCGAGCGATGGACCGCGATCTGGCAGTGGCCCGAACCGCGCCGCGACGTCTCGTTCGAGCTCGCGACGCCCACGCCAGGCCGGCTGCCGGGAGTGGTCCGCATCGACGGATCGTGGGGCCGGCAAACCTACGGGCTTCCGGACGTCGCTCGCGCCGACTCGATCGAGGAGGTGCGGCGCCGGGGGGCGGCGCATCTCTCGGACTGGGCGAGCGGCTGGCTCCGGTGGGAAGCGGGCGGCTCGCTCGATCACATCGGGAATCGCACGTACGCCGGAATCGACGCGGCCATCGCGACACGCCTTGCGGACGAGCGCCTGTCTGTCGGGATCGGAGGCGGTTCCTGGCGACCCGTCAATGGCGGGAAGGCGTTCGCGCGCACGACCCTTCAGGCGGGCTGGCGATCGACGCGAGGCGCTCGTGCACCCGCGTGGACGGCGCTGAGCGTCCTGACCGCGGCAACTGCGGACGCCCCGCTCGCCGTGTGGCCGGGCGCGGGCACCGGACAACCGCGGCCGGCGCTCGCGCGCGCCCATCCTCTGCTCGACGACAACGTCGTGAACACCGACGCCATCTTCGGCCGGGTCGTGGAGGCCACCACCGTGTCGTACAAGCGGCCGATCCGTCGGGCGTTCGGCGCGCAGGTCGGGGTCGCCGGGTTCGTCGATCTCGCGCGCGCCTGGCGGCGCCTGGGCGCCGAACCTCCGACGCCGTGGCAGCCGGACGCCGGCGTCGGGCTCCGCCTGCACGCCCCGGGGCTGGAAAGTGTCGCGCGCCTCGACGTGGCTGTCGGCCTGCGGAACGGGCGCGTGATCGTGTCGGCCGGTTGGGCGCCCACGTGGACGGGCTGGTAGCCGCGGGCCGTCCGGAGGAGCCTGCAGCGTGCCGAGGCGGCCCGCCGCGGCGCGTTACGCCGGAAACAGCCGTCCGACCTTGCGCAGCGCGTCGAGGCCGTTCACGTCGTACGGCAGGAGCGGAATCACGATGCGCGGATAGGTCGAGAACTCGCGCTCGATTTCCTGCAGGTACGCCGCTTCCTGCCGCCGACGGGCCTCGA
The DNA here is from genome assembly GCA_963837345.1 of uncultured Acidobacteriota bacterium. Taxonomy (GTDB): domain Bacteria; phylum Acidobacteriota; class Vicinamibacteria; order Vicinamibacterales; family CAVVIG01; genus CAWIMX01. The sequence goes on along the minus strand of CAWIMX010000001.1, from coordinate 2,878,719 downwards.
TGAACTCGCCCGTGGCGTCCGACGGCAGCACCCGGTTGACGACGACGCCCGCGATCGGGACGTCGAACCGGGTCAAGACCTCGAGCGCCTTCCGACTTTCCAGAATCGACAGCTTGTCGGGATTCAGCACGAGCAGGAAGACGCTGGTGTGATGGTCGAGCAGCCGCTCGCGCGCACCCCGGAACAGCCGCCGCCGCGCCGTGAGGATGTCGTTGATCCGCGATTCGGCGCTCCCCTCCACGTGATCGGCCGGCTGTTCGATGACGCCGAACTCGTCGCCCTTGACGCGCCCGCCCCCGAGATGCCGGAGCGTGGATGCAAAGCGGCCCGACCGTTCGCGATGCCGGAGCAGCCCGTCGGTCCAGGCGGCCATCACCTCGGGCAGCGTCAGCAGGCGCAGCGTGTGGCCGGTCGGCGCCGTGTCGAAGATCGTGAGATCGAATCGCCGCTGCTCCTCTTCGTCGTCCATCAGGCGCGCGACGCGCTCGAGCAGCGCCGCCTCGGACGCGCCCGGCGAGTAGCGCGCCAGGTCGAGCTGGCGATCGATCTCGCCCCACATCCGCTGGTGGACGAGGCGCTTCATCTGCTGCTTGACGTTGTCGATGTGCTGGGTCGATTCCGCGTCGGGATCGATCTCGATGCCCCACAGATTCGCGCCGAGCGCGGTCTCGCGATCCCCGATCGAGCGGCTGAAGACGTCGCCGAGCGAGTGCGCCGGGTCCGTCGACACGAGCAGCACGCGCTGGCCCTGGTCGGCCGCCACCGCCCCCAGGGCGCCGGCGGTCGTCGTCTTGCCGACGCCGCCCTTGCCGCCGACGAAGATGAAGCGGTGATTCAGCAGATCCCGGAGGGAAGGCAGCCTGGGCACGGGTTCAACAGCAGCGCATGCCGTCGAAGGGCGAGTGCTCCATGCCCATGCGCTTGTGCCACTCGTGAAACCGCTCGAGCAGCACGGGCTGCAGTTCGAGCGTGTAGTAGGTCGCCGGATTGGGCACGCCCATCAGCTCGGCGAAGACGAAGAGCATGAACAGATCGTCTTCGTCCCGCCGGGCCCGGGCGATGGCGCCCCGGTAGGGCGCCACGTAGAACTCCTCGGCGAGCTCGCTGAAGCGCTTCAGCCGCTCGCGCAGGGTCATCTCAGCTCGCCACCGCCGGAGCCGCAGCGATGCGCCGCGCGCGCATGAAGGCGCCGATGGCCTCCAGCATCACGAAGATGGACGTGATGACGATGAGAATGTCGACGCCCAGCAGGAAATAATCACCGGTCGAGTAGAACCCCCACAGCTGGTAGAGCGCCGCAAGGAACGACATGCCGGTGACGAACACCATCGGCACCATGGTGAACACGGAGGGACGGCCCTGCTTCACGAGGAGCACGCTGATGACGAGCAGCGTGAGGCCGGCGAGCAACTGGTTCGTGGTGCCGAACAGCGGCCAGATGATCATGCCGCCGGTGCCCGCCATGCCGCCGGCGCCGAACGCGAGCGCGAGGCACGACGCCACGGCCAGGAACGTGGCCGTGTAGCCGTTCTGGAGCGCCGGGATCTCGTAGATGGTGCCCCACTCCTGAATGATGTAGCGCTGCAGCCGTACGCCGACGTCCATCGTCGTGCCGGCGAAGAGCACCACCATCACCGTGAGCAGCACCGCCGCGAAGTTGTACGAGAAGGGCAGGCCGTGCGACACGATCGTCGCTCCGCCGGCGATGAAGGCGTTCTGGCCGCCGTTGCCGAAGGCGGTGTAGACGGCGTCCCAGTCGGCGCGCGTCGCGAAGCCGGCCGTGGCCGCGATAATCGCGACGAGCGCCAGGATGCCCTCGCCGGTCGAGCCGAGGTAGCCCACGGGCCGCTCGTCGGTCTCCTTGTCGATCTGCTTGGACGTCGTCCCCGAGCCGACCAGGCCGTGGAAGCCCGAGATGGCGCCGCAGGCGATCGTGACGAACAGGAGCGGCACGAGCGGCGGCGATCCGGCCGGCATGCGCGTGTTGAACATCGGCGCGACGACCGTCGGGTGCGCGATCAGCACGGCGCCGTAGAGAATGCCGAGGCCGACGAACAGCATGATGCCGCTGATGTAGCCGCGGGGCTGCAGCAGCGCCCACACCGGGACGAGCGACGCGATCGTGGCGTACGCGAACAGCAGGATGATCCACTGCGCCCCGGAGCCGAAGCCGAGGAACGTGGCCGGCAGCGTGACCGGCACGTAGTCGCCGAGGGGGATGAACACGAAGATGAGCGCGGTGGCGATGATCGTCGGGATCACGATCTTCGTGTGCGACCGGTAGAACAGCACGCCGACGACGACGGCCACGGCGATCGCGCCCCAGGCGGGAATCACGCTTGCCGGCGTCAGATCGAACGCCTGCGAGATCGCGACGGCGAACACCGCGTTCACCATCAGCAGCAGCAGGAAGATCACGACCATGAAGAGCCGGCCGGCGCGCTGGCTGACGATGTCGCCGGTCAGCGACCCGATCGAGCGGGCGTTGTTGCGCGTGCTCGCCCAGACCGCGCCGAAGTCGTGCACGCCCGCGAAGAAGACCGTGCCGAGCACGACCCACAAGAGCGCGGGGCCCCAGCCCCAGATCACCGCGATGCCGGGCCCGATGATCGGCGCCGCGCCCGCCACCGCCGTGAAGTGGTGGCCCCAGAGCACCATCTTGCTCGTCGGCACGTAGTCGATGTCGTCCCGCATCGTGTGCGCGGGCGTCTTGAAGTTCGGATCGAGCCTGTAGATCTTCTCGGCGATGAACTTGGAGTAGAAGAGATACCCCAGGAACATCGACCCAAGGCCGATAACGGCCAGGACAGTCGAATTCATGGTTGTGACGGCCCCCTCAGCCGGTCATTCTACACGGATCACGCCGACGTTGTTCTCGATGGCGATGGTCGTCCCGAAAGGCGCCGAGAGCGTCTGGAGCCGGTGGAGAATCGCCTGCGCCCGATCGGGCGGCGCCAGCATCGGCAGGCCGCGTCGCGAGATCGGCGCGTCGTGCCGGGCCCACGTCGGATAGAGCCGCACGTCGACCAGCCGGCCGTCCTGGTAGCGGCTCACGGCGATGGCCGCCTCGTAATTGATCGGCTCGTCCACCCCGCGCGCGCGGTGGCCCGCGACCACGCTCTCGGCCTGCGTGACGTCGCCGTTCGGGCTCACATTGCAGTCGCAGCTCCAGTCCCATTCCCGGAAGAACTCGCCGAGGTCGTAGAAGATCGGCTTCCCCTTGTAGATCTCGACCCCGCGCAGCAGATGCGGCCCGTGGCCCACGAACGCGTCGGCGCCGTGGTCGATCGCCTGATGCGCGAGCGACACCAGGAAGTCGGGCGGGCGATCCTCGAACAGAAACGGCTGCAGCACGGTGTCGCCCTGATGCGCGTGGATCGTGGCGATCATGAAGTCGGCGTACTCCTTGCCGTTCTTGATGCTCTGGAGGTTGTCCTCGAGATCGCTCCGATTCATCGTGTAGGTGAGCTCGCCGGGATGGGTGCCAGCCTTGTATCGCTGCCCGAAGAGGTCGAGCGTCCCGGGCGGATCGGCGCGCGGCGCATCGACCGGGTTCGACGTGTCGAGCCGGTGCGCATAGACGGCGTCTTTCACCCGCTGCATGGCCGCCAGCTGGTCGGCCGTCACAGTGATGGCCTCGGTGAGGTTGAGGGCGTTGAGGCCCGGGCGCCCGCCGGTGAGGCCCGACTGGTAGCTGGCCGACAGGCGCGACTGCCCGCCCGTCTGGCTGTAGATCCCGACCAGACCGATGCGGCCCTTCGGCGTTTCGGCGAATCGCGGCGCGCGCGCCTCGTCGAGATTGCGCCCGACGCCGGCGTACACCAGCCCGGCCTCGTCGAGCAGCCGCGTGGTTTCGAAGAGGCCCTCCTGGCCCGCGTCCATCAGGTGGTTCCCCGCGCGGTTCATCAACGTGAAACCGAGCGCTTTGAGATCCGAGGCCACTTCGCGGGTGCCCGTCATACTGCCGCCGAGCGGGCCGACGAACGTCCGCTCGTCGCGAATCAGCGACTCGAAGTTCCCGAATCCCGCGTCGGCGCCCCGCAGCACAGCGAGGGCGCCCTGAAGGCCGGGATCCTGCAGCTGGGAGGCCGGCCGCACGATGATGACGTCGCCGACGCTCGCCAGCGTGAAAGACCCGGGGATCTTCATGGCCAGGTCGATGGACCAGTCGTGCGGCGCTGTGGCGGCAGCGCTCTGGGCCGCCGGCGGCTGCGCGATGAGCCGGGGCGCGGCCAGCCACACGGCCAGGCCGAGCGCGAGTGCCAAAGCCGAGACCTTCATGCGCAACACACTACACTATCCAAGGTTCTCGGGGTTCTTGAGGTTCTCGAGAACCTTGTCTAGTGGCCCGTACCCGCTGAAGTACGACCGCTTCGACGAACCGCGAATTCGAGATCAACCACAGAGACACGGAGACACGGAGACACGGAGACCCGAGAACTGCCGGTCGTCGGCGCCGCCTCCGCGGCGCCTGCGAGGACGACCGATCCGGACACGCAAAGCGCGTTTCCCGGGCCTGCCGCCTTGGGTGTCCGGATCGCTCGGCCTCGCGGCCGGCCTGCACAGCAGGCCGGCGACGACCTCGCGAGTCTCTGAGTCTCTGAGCCTCTGTGGTTCATTGCCCTGGTACTGATTCAGCCGATACGCTCCACTAGTGTGCCGGCTTGTTCGGCGCGACGCCGAGCGCGCCGAGCAGGGCGTCGACCGACGCGCGGGCCGCCGTCGCGCGGCGTTCGGCTTCCGCCAGGTCGAAGGCGTGCCAGGCGCTGGCCACGTCCGCGAGCCGATCGCCGGCTTCGACATCGAGCGCGCGGGCCCGGGCATTGCCGGCGCCCCGCCGGAGCAGCCACCGCGCCTGCGCCAGGTCGTCCTCCATGCTGTTCACCGAGGCGATGAGCGTCCGCGCGCGGCCCGGATAAGCCGCCCCGGCCGACTGCGCGCCGTGACAGTTTGCGCACCGCGCTTCGAGGACGGCGGGCGACGGCACCCGGGCCGTCATCGCACCGTGGCACGTCGAGCAGGTCGGCGCATTGGCCGTGCCGCGCATCAGCGGTTGATCGTGCGGGCTGCGACGAAACGCCGCGAGCTCGTCGGCGTGGCAGGCGCCGCAGGTCGCGGGCAGGTTCGCGGGCGCCACACTGCTCCACGAGAGGCGCGGAGCCACGACGCCGCGATGCGCCTGCCCCGGCACGACCGTGGTCGAATCGCCGCCGTGGCAGCTCTCGCAGCCGACGCCTTCCCGCGCGTGGGCGGAGCTCGCCCACTCGCTCAGGTGGCTCGCGCCGGGCACGCTCAGGTAGTTCGCGAAATGGCAGGTCGCGCAGCGGCCCATCACCTGCTGCGCCGAGACGCTCGCCGCGAGCCCCAGCAGCGCCACGAGCGTCGAGGTCAGCCCAATCGATCGCATGGTTCGCTCCTTCCCCGGCCGCCAGTCGGCGCATCCCTCATCCGCGGAGCGTCAGCACCGGACAGGTGGCACGCCGCACGACCTGGTTCGTGGTCGACCCGAACAACACCAGATTCACCGGGCTGCGCCCGTGGACCCCCATCACGATCAGGTCCGCGCGCTCGTCGGCCGCCGCCTGGAGAATCGCGCGGAACGGGCGTCCGCGCACCACGCGCACCTCCGGCTGGCACCACGCGCGGACGCTGTCGGGCACGAGCCCGCACAGCCGCGCGCGCACCTGCCCGGGGTCGGGGTCCACCTGCCGGACGGCGACGCCGACTCCCGACGCCAGGTCAGCGTCGGGATCCCGGTCGACCGCGTGCAGGAGCGTGACCTTCGCGTCGGCTTCCTGCGCCAGGCGCCAGACCAGTTCGAGGGCCGCAAGCGACCAGTCGGAGAAATCCACCGGCACGAGGAGCCGCTTGAACGGCAGCGACGACGTGGCGCGCGAGCGTGGCGGCACCGTCAGGACAGGGCACGGGGCATGGCGGAGCACGTGCTCCGTGACCGATCCGAGCACGAGGTGCTCGAGGCCGCTGGCGCCGTGCGTGCCCATGACAATCAAGTCGGCCGGCAGCGCAATCGCCCCGTCGACGATCCGCGTCTGCGGAGGGCCCGTCACGACCCGCACGTCGAGCGGCGTTCTGGCGTCGGCGAACACGTGCAGCACGCGGTCGGTCAGCCGCCGCGCGTCGTCCTCTTCGAGCGCGGGCTCGCCGCGATAGCCTGCGAGCACCAGGCCGGGCATGGGAAGGAAGATCGGATTGTCGACATGCAGTGCGGTAATCGAGGCGCCGAACCACCGCGCCAGCGCGACCGCGTGCGCCGCCGCGTGGTCGGACGACACGGAAAAATCGATCGGGCACAGGATGCGCGTGATGTCCAGCATGGTCCGCCTCCTCCGCCTCTGCGCTGACGGGATTCCGCCGGGCGCCGATGGCCCCGCTGCCGGAACCCCGACGCGATCGGCTCGGCCATCGGCGTTTCGGCCGATTCACGGCCTCTCTCCCCGGAAGTCTGCAAACGGCCGGCCGGTATCCCTCTTGCGAAGCATAGCGCCAGGCAGACAGGAGGCCCTGTGGAGGAAACCCGTTACGGCATTCGGGTGACGCTGCCCATGGCGTACGAGGCCAGTGTCGAACGCGCCACGACGGCGCTCAAGGCGGAAGGATTTGGCGTGCTCTCCGCCATCGACGTGCAGCAGACGCTCAAGCAGAAGCTGGGACGCGCATTCCGGAAGTACGTGATTCTCGGCGCCTGCAATCCACCCTTGGCCGAGCGCGCGCTCGACGCCGAGCTCGAAGTGGGTCTCCTGCTCCCGTGCAACGTCGTCGTGTACGAGGCGGGGCCGGGAACGAGCGTCGTGTCGGCCATGGCGCCGCTCGCCGCGCTCGGCGTGGTCGGTCCCAACCCGGCTCTCGCCGACGTGGCGCGAGAGGCGGACGCACGGCTCAGGCGCGCGCTGGCGTCGCTCGAGCGCTGAGATCCGGTATCCTCAAGTCGTGTTCGGCTCGATCCTCTGCCCGATCGATTTCTCGGCCGATTCCAGGGCCGCCCTGCGCTACGCAGCGGCGGTCGCGCGGCGCTCGAACGGGTCGCTCACGGCGCTGTACGCCAACGATCCGTGGCTCGCCAACGCGGCCGCGGCCGTGTATGGACGCGGCGCCGGCCTCGCCGAACGATCGCGCGAGGAACTGGAGCGATTCGCCGCGGGCGTCGTCGGCCCGCGACAGGTCGCCTGCCGCGTGGTGCTCGGCGAGCCGGCCCGGGCCATTCTGTCGACCGCCGCCGCCATGCGCGCCGATCTGATCGTGCTTGGCACGCACGGGCTGGGCAGCGTCGGCAAATTCTTCTTCGGATCGACGACGGCCCGCGTGCTCGAGCGAACACGGATCCCGGTCCTCGCCGTCCCCGCCACCCACGGCCGCCGGTCGCGGCTCGGCCCGCCCAGGGGCTGGCCAGGCCGGCAGATCATCGTTCCCCTGGCGCTCGATCGCACGACGTCGGGCGACGCAGGCCGCGCCGCTGAAGTGGCGGGCTTTCTCGGCGCCTCCGTCGTCCTGGTGCACGCGGTCGTTCAGACTCCGGTGCCGCCGTTCATGGGCGCCGGCGTGCTGCGCGGACAGCGGGAAGCCGTCGCGCTCGCAGGCCGTCGCCTCGGACGCGTCGCGATCGGCCTCCGCCGTGGCGGTCTCACGGTGCGGTCGCTCGTCGCGGTCGGCGACCCCGCGGAGGTCGTTGCGGCTCTCGCCGCCCGCCATCGGAACAGCCTCGTCGTCCTGACGCTCGAGCGGCGCGGGCGCCTCTTTGGATCCCGCCCCGGCACCATCAGCTATCGGGTGCTCCAGCGGGGGGCCGTTCCCGTCGTCGCGCTGCCCCGCCGCGGCCGTCGCCGATGAAGCTTCAGCCGATCGTCACGTTGCTCATGGGCCTCGTCCTGGCCTATCTCACGTACCTCGTGGTCCTGCCATTCGCGACGCCGCTCATCTTCGCCGGCGTCATGGTCCTCGTCTTCGACCCGATCCATACGCGGTTCCGGCGGCGCTTCGGTCCCGTGACGTCGGCTGCGCTCGGCACGGCCAGCGTCGTCCTGCTCACGCTCGTGCCGATCTTCCTCGTCGCGGGGCAGGTCGTGGGCGAAGCCGTCGATCTCGTGCAGGGGCTCAATTCCGCGCCCGTCGAGCGGGCCCTCGACCAGCTCCAGGGCCTGGCGACGCGGTTCGGCGTGGATCTGGAAGCGCTCGTCCGGCAAGCCGCTCAGCAGCTGGCCGGCAGCGCGGGCGCGCTCGCCTCGCGTGTCGTGCGCGACGCGTGGGGCGTGATCCTCGGCACCGTCGTCACGATGTTCGCGACGTTCTTCCTGTTCCGGGACGGCCGGCAGATCGTGGCGCGGCTGCCTGATTTCATGCCGATGGAGCGCAGCGACGCCGAGACGCTCCTTTCCGAGGTGCGCGCCATGGTGCAGTCGAACATCGCCGCGTCACTCGTCGCCGCCTCGATCCAGGGCACGATCGGGGGCATCACGTTCGCGGTGCTCGGCCTGCCGGCCTCGGTGCTCTGGGGCGTGGTCATGGCGTTCGTGTCGCTGTTTCCCGTGCTCGGCGCCTGGCTCGTCTGGGGGCCCGCGGCCGTCGGCCTGGTGCTCACGGGGCGGCCCGGCGCCGCGACCGTCCTGGTCGTCATCGGCGCCGCCATCGTCGGATCCGTCGACAACATCGTGCGTCCGATCATGCTCGCGCACGCGACGCGGATGAACGGCCTCCTGGTGCTGATCAGCCTGCTTGGCGGCGTGCAGGCATTCGGGCTGGTCGGCCTCCTGCTCGGTCCCCTCGTCGTGAGCGTCGTGCTGGCGCTGTTCGCGATGCACGACCGCAAGTCGGTCGCCATCGCCACGCCCGAACAAGAATAGGGCCCTAGCCTCTTCGCGCGACCCAGGCAACGCACGCGCCGAGGAACATGCCGACGCCGGCCGCCACGCTCAGGGCGCGAAATGGCTGCCGGCGCACGCGATGCTCCGCTTCGTGGCGATAGTTCCCGAGCTCGCGGGAGCCGCGCTTCCAGGCTCGTTTTGCTTTGTACAGCCCGTCCTCCATGGCGTCGCTCGCCACGGACTTGAGCATCCGGGATTCGTGCGTCAGGTGCGCCGCCCGCCGGAATGTGTCCGCCGCCTTTCCGCGCAGACGGGAAGGATCGGCCACCGCAGCAATCGCACGCATGTCCACCTCCTGCACGCAGAAGTGCAAAACGCGAGCCGACCGGGGTACGCCCATGCCGTGACGCCCTTGACGCGCGGACACGTCGGGGCCTAGCTCATCAGTACCGTGGCGGCCGTACGGCGAACGCTTCAGCTGGCGCGTTGAAAGCTGCTGCGCGCGGAGGCTTTCGCCATCGGATATCGCGTGGCGACTTCTCCGTCGCCGACGCGCGCGTAGCGCCCGTCGGGCATGATGGTGAGGAAGCCCGACTCGACGAGCGTGGCCAGGAGCATGACGCACGTGGCATGGTCGAGGCCCCAGAGGCGCTGGACCTGCTGGCGGGTCAGCCGGAGACCGGGCATTTCGCGAAACTCCGCGTACACGAGGCAGGTGAGTCGATCATCGAGCGTCTGGTCCATCGCTCTTCCTCCCTGAGGTGCCTGTGTCCGTTCGTCCGATCCCGTAGCTGTTAGACGATACCAAGTTCGCGCGAGTCTGTCTTCACGGATTCGTCACGATGATGCAACTTTCATCATCACTTCGTGTTCCCTACGTCACCAGCTCGACAATGTCATCGAGGTCGATGGGCTTGTCGACGACCCGCATCGCGCCGAGGGCGAGCGCGCGACCCGTGAACTCCGGCGATCCGTACGCCGTCATCATCACGACGCGGGCCCGGGGCGCGAGGACGCGGATCCGTGGCAGCAGCGCCAGGCCGTCGATCCCGGGCAGCCGGTAGTCGAGCAGAACCACGTCCGGGTCGCGCCCCCCGTCCGACAGCAACCGCACGGCCGCCTGAGCGTCCACGGCGGTGTCGACGTGATGCCCCCGGGCCATCAGCGCTTCGCCGACCGACCAGCGCACCAGCGACTCGTCGTCGACCACGAGCACGCGCAGAGCCGCGACCGGAGGGGCCGTCACGCCCCGCGTTCCCGACGGTGGTCCGGCAGCCGGCCGCGGCGGGCCGCGATTCCGTCAAAATAGGGCTGGCAGACCGGTGGCACTCCACGTGCACCGGATGGCACCGGAGGGGCATGATGAACCTGCAGACGCGATACCTCGGGTTGACCCTGGCTCACCCCTACATGGTGGGGGCCTCTCCGCTCGGCGCCGACCTCGACGGCGTGAAACGCATCGAGGACGGCGGCTCCTCGGCGGTCGTGCTGCACTCGCTGTTCGAAGAGCAGATCACGCTCGAAGCGGCCGGCGACATCTACCACATGGATCCGCAGGATCCGCAGTTCGCGGACATCCTGCGCCACTTTCCGAAAGTGGGACAGTACCGGTTGTCGCCCGACGAATACCTCGAGCACCTCAGGCGGGCCAAGGCCACGGTGGGCGTCCCCGTGATTGCCTCGCTCAACGGCACGACCGGCGAGGCGTGGCTCAAGTTCGCGCGCGCGATCGAGCAGGCCGGCGCCGACGCGCTCGAGCTCAACATGTACCAGGTCGTGGCCGACGTCGACGAATCGTCCGCCGCGGTGGAAACCCGGTTGCGCGACCTCGTGGCCGATCTGAAGAACCATGTGCGCCTGCCCGTGTCGGTAAAGCTCTCGCCGTACTTCACGGCGTTCGGCCATCTGGCGCACCGGCTGGATCGCGAGGGCGTAGACGGACTGGTGCTGTTCAATCGCTTCTACCAGCCCGACATCGACATCGAGGCGCTGGCGCCGGTCCGCACGCTCGTGCTCTCCACGAACGCCGAGCTGCGCCTGCGGCTGCGCTGGATGGCGCTCCTCCACCGGCGCGTCCACGCGTCGCTCGCCCTGACGGGCGGCGTCGAGACGCCCGACGACGCGATCAAGGCCCTGCTGGCGGGCGCCGACGTCGTGCAGGTGGTGTCGGCGATCCTGCGCAACGGCCCCGGCTATCTGCACACGATGCGCCAGCGTCTGATCGAATGGATGGACACGAAGCAGATCGCGTCGGTCGACGACCTGCGCGGCCTGGTGAGCGCGGCGCGGTCCGCCGACCCCGATGCCTTCGAGCGTTCGGCCTACATTCAGACGCTGGCCGAGTGGACGTCGGGACAGTGAAGGCTCCTAGGCGCGGGCGCCTTCGAGCACGTACGCCTGGCGCGGCGTCTGCCGGAGAAATCGCGCGGCGACCAGCGTGTCGAGAAGGTCCTGACAGGTCGGCTCGTCGAGCCCCCACAGCCGCTGCGCCTGCGCGCGGGTCAAGGCGAGGCCGGGCATCTCGAGGTATTCGACCTGGATGAACTGCAGCCATTCGGTCACCGAGGGTTCCACCGGCTGTCCCACCGTCAACGGGTCGGCCCACATCGCGTCCTGCTCCTTACAGTTCGTGCTGGATACGGCAGGCCGTCAGTCGGCCGCCGCCTGCGCGGCGCCGGCGGTCTGGCCGGCGAGCCCGCAGCGGTTGATGCGATCGCCGAGCGTGCTGCGCTTGATCTGCAGCAGCTCGGCCGCTTTCGACTTGTTGCCGCCGCTCACCTTGAGCGCCCACCCGATCAGGTTCGCTTCGACTTCCCGCAGCCGATCGTCGAGCGAGATCGGGGCCGATTCGACCGCGGCCGGCGGCATCGTCGGCACCACGTCGGGCGGCTGTTCGCCGGCGCGGAAGAGGATGCTGGCCGACATGCAGCCGATGCGCACGGTGCCGCACGAGCAGGTTTGCGCGATGCGCTCGCACGCATTCTCGAGCTCGCGGACGTTGCCGGGCCACGAATAGCGCAGGAACGCCTGCTTGACGGCGTCGGTGACCGGCGGCACGTTCTCGCCGCGCTTCCGGAAATAGCGCTCGAGGAAGTGATCCATCAGCACCGGAATGTCCTCGCGACGCTCGCGCAGCGGCGGCAGCGCCACCGGCAGGACGTTCAGGCGGTAGTACAGGTCTTCACGAAACTTTCCTTCGCCCACGAGCTGCTTCAGGTCGCGCTTGCTGCCGGCGATGATCCGGGTGTTCACCGGCACCACGCGAGTGCCCCCCAGCCGCTCGATCGTGCGGTTCTGGATCACGCGCAGCAGCTTCACCTGCATCGAGAGCGGCACGTCGTCGATGTCGTCGAGAAAGATGGTGCCGCCGTCGGCCAGCTCGAAGCGCCCCGGGCGATCCTTGATGGCGCCGGTGAACGCCCCCCGCTCGTGCCCGAACAGCTCGCTCTCGATGAGCGTCTCGGAGAAGAGCGAGCAGCTCACCGCCACGAACGGCTTGTGGCGCCGGTGGCTGTGCTCGTGGATGAGCGTGGCGGTCACTTCCTTGCCGGTGCCGCTCTCGCCCGTCACGAGCACGGTGCTGTCGCTGTCGCCGATGATCTTGAGAAACTCGAAGACCGCGCGCATGCGCGAGCTGCGGCCGACCACCACCGAGTCCATCATGCTGGGAGGGAGAGGATGCATGGTGGCCTCCTACACCAGGCGCAGGGTTTCGAACTCGGGAATCTCTTCGCGGATGGCCGTTTCGACGCCCACGTGCAGCGTCATGTGGGCGCTGGGGCAGCCCGCGCACATCCCGGTGAGCCTGACGTCGGCGGAGTTGCCCTCGACGCCCAGGAGCACGATGTCGCCGCCGTCGGCCTGCAGGAACGGCCGCACCCGGTTGAGGATCGTTTCAATGCGCTCTCTGGCAATCATCATGGCCTCCCGACGCCAGAGCAATAGGCAACCGGCGTACCATGTGCCGGATTTCCGGAACAGGCGGATTGTCAGCGCTTTTCGGACCGGATTCGAGGGGGCGTCGGAACGAGGTGCGGACTATTCCCCAATGGGCCCGAAAAACCCACGGGATCTATGGCGCCGGCTTCTCCAGCTGGAACTTCTCGATGCGGTAGCGGATCTGATCGCGGTTCAACCCGAGGAGGCTGGCGGCGCGCGTCTGGTTCCAGCCGGTGCGCTCGAGCGCCTGCACCACGAGCGATCGCTCGAGATCGTCGAGGTTGATGCCGCCCGCCGGCAGGGCGACCTGATCGGAGATCTTCAGCGCTGCCCCGCTGCCGAGCGGGAAATCGTCCGCACGAAGCGTCTCGCCCTCGGCCAGGAGCATGGCGCGCTCGACGGTGTTGCGCAGCTCGCGCACGTTGCCGGGCCACGGGTACGCCTCGAGGCGGGCCATCGCGCCGGTCGAGACGCCTCGGAGATGCTTCTTGAACTCCTGATTGAACGCCTCGACGTAAAAGGCCACGAGGAGCGGAATGTCCTCCGGCCGCTCCCTGAGCGGCGGCAGCACGATCGGCAGCACGTTGAGCCGGTAGAACAGATCCTCCCGGAACCGGCCCTGGCGGACGTCATCCTCGAGGTTCCGGTTGGTCGCAGCCACCACGCGGACGTCGACCGTGATGTCGGCGGATCCTCCCACGCGCTTGAACGACTTTTCCTCGAGGAAGCGCAGCAGCTTGGCCTGCAGGCCCGGCACCATTTCGCCGATTTCGTCGAGAAACACGGTGCCGCCGTCCGCCGTTTCGAGCAGGCCTCGCTTCTGCTGCCGCGCATCCGTGAACGCCCCGCGCTCGTGGCCGAAGAGCTCGCTCTCGAGCAGCGCCTCCGGGAGCGCCGAACATGTGATGTTCATGAACGGCCGCGCGGCGCGGCTGCTGTTGTAGTGGAGCACCTTGGCGGCCAGGTCCTTGCCCGTCCCGCTCTCTCCGGTCAGGAGCACCGTGGACGCCGGGCTGGCCGCCACCTTCTGGAGGAGCGCCTTGGCGGCCGTCATCGCGGGACTCGTGCCGACGATGCGCGACAGGCTGTAGGGCTCGGCCTGGCTGGCACGCAGCTCGCGCACTTCGCGTCTGAGGCGGGTGGTTTCGAGGGCCTTCTCGACGAGAAGCGCGATCTCGTCGAGATTGAAGGGCTTGTTCGCGTAGTGATACGCGCCGTGCTTCATCGCCTCGACGGCGGTGTCGACGCTCGAATAGGCCGTGAGGAGGATCACCAGGGCATCGTGCTGCCGCTCGCGGATCGTCTTGAGCACCGACAGGCCGTCGCCGTCCGGCAGCTTGTAATCCAGCAGCACGAGATCGGCGCCTTCCGCGAAGCGCTCGACGGCTTCGGCCGCGGTGGCGGCTTCGACGACGCGGTAGCCTTCCTGCGTGAGGCGGTCGTTCAACGACCAGCGAATCAGCTGTTCATCGTCGACGACCAGAATCGTGGGAGCGCTCATCGCGCCCTAGTATAGCCACGAGCTTCACGAGCCCGTCCAGGTCGAACGGCTTCTTCAGCACGTGCGCGGCGCCCAGCCCGCTCGCGTCCTGTTCCACTTCGGGGGTGACGAACGCCGACATCAGCACGACCGGCATCGCGGGCGCGACGCTGCGCATCAGGCTGAGCAGACCGAGATCGCGGGAATCCGGAAGCTGGAGATCGAGCAGCACCACGTCGGGCGCCCCATCGAGGAACTGCCGCACCGCCTGGGCCGCATCGCCGGCCTCCAGCACCTCGTACCCGGCCGCTCCGAGCGTCTCGGCCACGCTCCAGCGGATCAGTGGCTCGTCGTCGACCACCAGGATCCGCTGTGCGGAGTTCTTCGCAGCCCCGGAAAAATCCCCGGACTCCGATGTCGCCAGGGGAGCGGCGCCGCGCCAATTCCGGCCTGATTCGGTTAGCATAGGGGTCACACCAGCCCGACATTCAAAACCCGGACCACATGACCATCGCGTTGATTGTGACCGTGGCGCTCGTGGTGATCGCCGTGGTGCTCCTGGGCCTGCGGCACACGTGGCGCAACCTGCAGAAGCGCACGAAGGACCTCGCCGACGTCAACTACGCGCTGGATCAGTCGGCCATCGTCGCCATCACCAATACCCGCGGCACGATCAAATACGTGAACCAGAAGTTCTGCGATGTCTCGCAGTACACGCGCGAGGAACTGCTCGGGCAGGATCACCGCATCCTCAATTCCGGCTATCACCCGAAGGAGTTCATTCGTACTCTCTGGACCACGATCGCGAACGGCCGGATCTGGCGCGGCGAGATCCGGAACCGCCGCAAGGACGGCTCCTTCTACTGGGTGGACACGACGATCGTCCCGTTCCTGGACGAGTCGGGGAAGCCGTATCAGTACATGGCGATCCGCTACGAGATCACGGACCGGAAGCGCTCGGAAGACAAACTGCGCGAGCAGGACGCGCTCGCGCGCCTCGGGCAGATGGCCGCCGTGGTCGCCCACGAAGTGAAGAACCCGATCGCCGGTATCCGCGGCGCGCTGCAGGTGATCGGCGGCCGGCTGCCGGAGGACTCGCGCGACCGGCCCGTGATTGCGGAAATCATCGCGCGCCTCGACGCGTTGAACGCCGTGGTCCAGGACCTGCTCGTGTTCGCCCGTCCGCGCGAGCTTCGGGCCGAGCCCGTCGATCTCAAGTCGGTCGTCGACGAGGTCGTCACCCGCTTTCGTCGGGATCCGGAGATGGGCGGCGTCGCGGTCGAGGTGACCGCCCCGAGTGCGGTGGTGCGGGCCGACGCCGAGCAGCTGCAGATCGTCCTGCAGAATCTGCTGCTGAACGCGGCCCAGGCGATGAACGGAGCGGGGCGCGCCTGCATCACGATCGCGCGCCAGGACGACGCCTGGGTGCTGGCCGTGGCCGATCAGGGGCCCGGCATGCCGCCCGACGTCCGCGACCGCGCATTCGACGCGTTCTTCACGACGAAGCATCGGGGAACCGGCCTCGGCCTGCCGATCGCCAGGCGCATCGTCGACGCGCACCGCGGGACGATCCGGATCGAGACGCCCGACGGGGGCGGCACGACGGTGTCGATCGCCCTGCCCGTCGCGGGTTGAGCGGCTAGCGCTCGCGTCGGCGGAAGACGCGGAAGTCGTGCCCGTGATCGGGCGCCGCCACCGCCGGCCAATCAGGTTCGGCCACTTCCTCCCATTCCTCGGGCAGGCCCATCAGCGCGTTGGCCGCCGCGGCGAGCTGGTCGCGCGGGGTGCCAGGGAACCGGCACGAGAGAATCGCCTCCACTTTCTGCCGATCGATCATCACTCGTTCTCTGAGGCTCACGATGCCCTCCACCTGCGGCTCGGACGCGACGCTACGACGACTTCCCGACATGGGCGAACAATCCACCGACGAAGATCGCCGCGCCCAGCAGCCCGACGACGATGCCGACCGGCAGCATGATCATGGTGACGCCCAACGCGAGCCCGACCATCATCATGACGAAGCCGACGGCGACGGCCGCCGCGTGCTCGAAGAACCGCCCGAGCCCGCCGAAGAAATGCGATGCGATGACATGTGCCATGACGCCCTCCTGAATGCTGGACGTTAGAGCAACGACCGTACCCGCTTTTCCGCCGGGATCCCGGCAGCGCCGGAATGTTTCGTCGCCTTTTGGCCGGGTTTGGCTGGCATGCGCCATGCTGCCCTGTCCGGTAGCATGAGGGTGGCGTCTTTGCCACCGCTCCGAGGGGTGCACGATGATCAACCTCAAGTCCGTCCTGGTCGCCACAGACTTCGGCGAGGCGTCCGACGCGGCCCTGGCGTATGGCCGCGCGCTCGCCAGAAATTTTTCGGCGACGCTTCACGTGCTGCACGTCGTCGACGACCTGTTCACGCGGGTCGCCGGCGAGGGCTATGTTTCGGTCTTGCCGGAACTGCAGCGCGACCTCGAAAACTCGGCGCGCGCCCGGCTGGACGATCTGCTCGTCGACAACGATGCGACGCCGCTCCCGGTGGTCAAGGCCGTCGTCGTCTCCAACGCGCCGGCGGCGGCCACCGTGCAGTACGCGGCCGACGAACACGTCGACCTGGTGGTCGTCGGCACTCACGGCCGCGCGGGGGTGGCCCACCTGCTGATGGGCAGCGTCGCCGAGCGCATCGTCCGCACCGCGCCGTGCCCGGTGCTCGTCGTCCGCTGTCACGAGCACGATTTCGTCCGGTCCGACACGCCGGCCGTCACGAAACGGGCGTGAGATGCCGACCGTGAGCGGCCGGCATCCCGTCAGCGGCACGCTGCCGGGCGGCGACGATCCATCGAGTCCGCGGCTGCTGCTGAGGGACGGATCGGTGGCCTCGGTGCGAACGGCCGGCGCCGCCGACCGGCCGGCCGTCCGCCGGTTCTTTCAGAGTCTGTCGCCCGAGTCGCGGCGACTCCGCTTCTTCTCGGCCGGCGAACTGCCGCAGGACGTCATCGACCGCCTCTGCGACGACGCGAATCCGGCCAGCGCGCTCACGCTGCTCGTGAGCCGCCAGGTCGGCGACGATGTGAAGCCCATCGCCGTCGCGTCGTACTGCGCGACGGCTCCGCGGACGGCCGAAGTCGCGTTCGCCGTGGACGACGCCTTCCAGGGCCACGGACTGGGGTCCGCGCTGCTCGAGCGCCTCGCCGTGCTCGCCGCGCCGCAGGGCATCACGCGGTTCAGCGCCACCACGCTCGCCGACAACTCGGCAATGCTCGAGGTGTTCCGCGATTCCGGCTTTCTCATCCGCGCCACCCCGGAAGCCGGATGCATCGAGCTGCAGCTCGACATCACGCCCTCGGCCGAGAGCGTCCGGCGCGCGGAGATGCGCGACCGGACGGCCACGGCGGCCTCGCTCGTCCCGATGCTCCGCCCGCGCGCGGTGGCCGTGGTGGGCGTGTCGCGCGACGAGGGACATATCGGCCGGCGGGTCTACGACGCAGTGCGCAGTGGCGGATTCGCCGGCCCCGTGTATGCGGTCAATTCGAGCGCCGCCGTCATCGACGGCGTCGCGTGCCTCGAGAGCGCCCGCGACCTGCCGCCGGGCGTGGATCTGGCCGTTCTGGCCGTCCCGAGAGACGCCGTGCCCGGCGTCGTCGACGACTGCGCGGCCGCGGGCGTGCACGCGCTCGTCGTCATCACGGCGGGGTACGCGGAAGCGGGCGACGAAGGCCGTGAGCGGCAGCGCGACCTGGTCGCGCAGGTCCGCAACCACGGCGTGCGGATGGTCGGGCCCAATTGCATGGGCCTCATCAATGCGACGCAGGACGTGCGTCTGAACGCGTCGTTCTCGCCGCTCGTCCCGCCACCGGGACGCGTGGCCCTCTCGTCGCAGAGCGGCGCGCTCGGGCTCGCCATTCTCGACCTCGCCACCAGGCGCCAGGTGGGCTTGTCGTCGTTCGTCAGCATCGGCAACAAGGCGGACGTGTCGAGCAACGACCTGCTGCAGGTCCTGGGACGAGGACCCCGGGACCGCGGTCATCCTCCTCTACCTCGAATCGTTCGGCAATCCGCGGCGCTTCGCGCGTCTGGCCCGGCGGAATCGGACGGACCAAGCCGATCGTCGCGGTCAAGGCCGGACGGACCCGCTCGGGTTCGCGGGCGGCCGGCAGCCACACGGCGGCGCTCGCGGCGAGCGACACGGCCGTCGACGCGCTCTTCCGCCAATCCGGCGTGATTCGCGCCGACACGATCGACGAGATGTTCGACGTCGCGGCGTGCCTCGAGGCGCAGCCGCTGCCGAAGGGACGCCGCGTGGCGATCGTCACGAATGCCGGCGGGCCCGGCATTCTCGCCGTCGACGCCTGCGAGGCCTCCGGCCTGATCGCCGCGGAGAACTCCGCCGCCACCCGCGCGCGGCTCTCCGCGTTCCTGCCCCCCGAAGCGAGCCTCGGCAATCCCGTCGACATGGTGGCCTCGGCCGGCCCCGACGCCTACCGCCGGACGATCGAGACGGTGCTCACCTCCGACGATGCCGACGCGCTCATCGTGATCTTCACGCCGGTCGATCCGCGGGTGGCCGGCGACATCACGGCCGCGATCGCGGACGGCATCCGCGCGGGCCGCCGCGCGGGCGCCGTCGACAAGCCGGTCGTGGCCTGCGTGATGGCCGAGCCGGGACGCTCGGCGCCCCTCCGCGTGGACGGCGAGACGATTCCGGCGTATGCATTCCCGGAAAACGCCGCGCGAGCGCTCGGGCGGATCGCCCGCTACGCCGAATGGCGCGCGCAGCCGCCGGCGTTGTACTGGGGCTTCGAGGAGGTGCGCGCGACGGACGCGCGCGCGTTGTGCCGCGGGATCGTCGAAGCGCGCGGCGACACGTGGCTCACGCCGGAAGAGATGCGGCGCCTCCTCGACGACTACGGCCTCCCGCTCCTGCCCGCCGTGCTGGTGCGCTCGGCAGACGAGGCCGCGGCACTCGCCGCGGTCGTGGGCTTCCCGGTGGTCGCGAAGATCCAGGCCGAGGGACTCTCGCACAAGACCGACGTCGGCGGGGTGCGCGTCGGCCTGGCATCGGACAAGGCGGTGCGCGGGGCGTTTCGCGATCTGTCGGCGATCCTGCGCGACCACGGCCTCCACGGGCCGATGGACGGCGTCGTCATTCAGCCGATGGTCGCAGGCGGCGTGGAAACCATGGTGGGCCTCACCGAAGATCCGCTCTTCGGACCGCTCGTGGCCTTCGGGCTCGGTGGCGTGCACGTCGAAGTGCTGGGCGACGTGGGCTTCCGGATCGCGCCCCTCGCCGATCGCGACGTGGACGCGCTGTTGCGACAGATTCGGGGATACCGGCTGCTCGCCGGATTCCGGGGCCAACCGCCGGCCGACGTGGCGGCGCTCAAGGATCTGCTGCTGCGGGT
The DNA here is from genome assembly GCA_963837345.1 of uncultured Acidobacteriota bacterium. GTDB lineage: Bacteria > Acidobacteriota > Vicinamibacteria > Vicinamibacterales > CAVVIG01 > CAWIMX01. Next base: position 2,859,091 of record CAWIMX010000001.1, on the reverse strand, counting down.
CTCGGCGCTGGCCGTCGACATCCCCGAGGTCGTGGAGCTCGACCTCAACCCGGTCATGGCCTTGCCCGAGGGAACGGGCTGCCGCGTCGTGGATGCCAGGGTGCGGGTGGCCCCGCCGCGGCGAGTCTAGCGACCGCCCCGCCGCCTGCACGAGATGCGCCAGTGGAGCGGTTCGGGTGAATCAGTACCAGGGCAATGAACCAGAGGCTCGGAGAGCTGTCGCGCGTGTCGCGCCGGATCAGGCGGCGGCGCGGCCGGCGCCGGTGACCGAGACGTTCACGGGAATCCCCTGGCGCACACTGGCGGTCACCACGCAGAAGTCCTCGAAGAGCTCCTCGCAGCGCGCCAGCTTCGCGCTCTCGGCGACCGCCGGATCCAGCTCGACGTCGATGCCCTCGATCCGATAGCGGCCGCGCTCGTTGCGCGAGACGCGGGTCGACACGTGCACGACGAGACCGTGGACCTCGACGCGAGCGCGCCGGAGGCAGAAGGCCAGGCTGGCCGCCAGGCAATTCCCGACCGCGGCGCCCAGAACGGCGGCCGCGTTGGGCGCGGTGCCGGCGCCAAGCGGCGCCGGCTCGTCGAACGCGATCGCCGGCACGCCGGCCACGTCGTCGAACGTGGCCCTGAAGCGATAGTCGTCGTCGAGCCGAAGCGTGACGTGATGCGTGCGGGTGTCGTCGGCCATGGCCGACCTCCTTACCAGAGGTACGACACGTGCGCCCACACGGTATTGGCCGTGTACGGGCGGTACCAGGTACCCAGAATCAGAAACGACGGCTGGTTCAATTGGTCCAGCGTCCCGGGACTGAAGGCGTAGTCCTCGACACGGTACCGATCGAACCAGTAGGACCCGCCGATGGCGACGTGGCGGGCGAGGTGATACTGCACGTCGGTCGTCGCGCGCATCAACCCGTTCACGACGGGCGGGAGCTGCTCGATCGGACCGAGCGAGGAGTTGGGCGCCAGGCCGTACACGTAGGTGGACTTCGCGTGGCTGTAGTCGTAGGCGAATCGGATGTCGGTATTCGGCGCCAGCTTCAGGAGATCGGCCGATGCCGTGAACGTGTGCGCGACGTCGGCCGCGTCGGTCGTCCAGTCGCGCGTCGGGTCGGTGAACTGCGGCGAGGGCGGCGGGTTGGCCTGGCGCGACGCCTGCAGCGTGGAGTAGTGCTCGTAGGTGTACTCCAGGCCCAGCGAGACGGCGTCGGAGGGCACCGCGTCCACGCCGAACGAATAGCTGTAGTTGTCGTTGCTCCGCAGCCCGAACTCGGCGTCGGGCCAATCCTCGCGGCCGGCGGCCGCCGTCGCGCTGAACGACAGGCTGTCGGTCGGCATCACCTGGACGATGGCCGAGAAGCGGTCGCTCTTGCGATCGGAGATGTCGAACTGCCGCAGCGTGATCTGCTCGCCGATGTCGTCGAGCACTTCCTCGTCGAGGCCGCTGCCCGTGCGGTTCCCGTGCTGGTACACACCGCGCACCGTCACCCACTGCCAGCCCGTCGAATCGATCGACGCGCGGAAGACATCCTCCGTGGTGGACTCGAACAGCCGGAACGTGCGGTCGACGTTCTCGCGCGTGTAGCCGACGCGGAAGGCGGCGTGCGGGAGCGCGGCCGGCGTGAAGGACGCGTCGCCGTCGAACGTGTTCCGGATATAGCCGAACGCCTCCGTGCCCCCGTGCGGGTACGCCGTGACCGACTGGTCGTAGGTCACCGTCTGGTCGACGTGGAAGTTGGGCGTCTGGTTGTCGAAGTCGTAGCGGCGGAACCGCGCGTTCAGCCACACGGCATCGGTCGGCCGTGTCGTGAACGTATAGTTCATCGTCGTCACGATCGCCTTGGCTTCCGCCGTCGGCCGATCGAGCGGGATCTCGGGCAGGGCGCTGTTGATCGTGAACGGGATCAGCGGATCGTTCTGCGACCAGTTGGCGACCGCCACGTACGCGGTGGCGGTGCTGCGCAGGGGCAGTTTGAGCGAGCCGGTGACGTGCCCCTGGTTCATGTCGCTGTTCGGCCAGAGCGCCATCCGCCCCTGCGACGAGCCGGCGCTCGAATCGACGGCGACGACCGGGTTGTCCCACACGAGCGTTCCGACGGTGTTCCGGAAGAACGATCCGTCGTAGCCGACCTGCACGAGGCCGGGCCCGTGTTTCCACTCGACGGACGACCCGAACTCGGTCGTGCGCGTGTCGATCGGCACCGGCACCTCGACGTCGTTGCTGAAGCCGAAGGTGGCGCCCCAGGGCTGCCGGCCGTCCTTGTTCGTGTTCTTGAAGGTGACGTTCAAGTCGAGATCGCGCGTGGCCGCGTACGTGAGCGCGAAGTTCGCGACGTCGCGGCGCTGGCGCAGATCGAACGGGTTGGCCGCTCCCGCGACCACGTCGAGCGTGCCGCCCTGCACCGAATCCGGAATCCGCAGCACGCCTGGAGACGCTGATGTGTAGGGCGTCGCCGTGTCCTGGCTGAAGAAGAGCGGGATCTGATTCCACTCGAACTTCACCTTCACCTTGCCGTACGCGTTCAGCGACCCGTCGTAGCGCTGGTCGCGGTAGCCCACGTGGTCGGCCTGGAGATCGACCTTCCAGGCGTTCGTGCTCTTGTTGTAGCGAAGCAGGTCGAGCGTGCCGCCGTCGCGCACGTCGCGATAGCGCTGGTAGCGGGCCTCGTCGCCGTCGACGTTGGAGACGCGCCCGCCGAGGTCGACGCGGCCGGCCTCCGGTTGGTCGGCGGCCGAATCCTGACCGCGCGCCGGTGCGGCGGGCCACGTCAGGAGCAGCACGGGGACGAGGGCGAGGAACCGGTGGATGCGCATGGCGTCTTCTCCCCGGCTCACCGCAGGAACGTGTTGCCCGCGGGACTGTTCGTCCCGTGGATCTGGGAATGGCAGTTCACGCAGCCGCGGCCGATGAGACGGCTGCTGCCCGCGGCGAGCTGGTTGCCGTCGTAGATCGTCGAGGGGTGCCTCGAGCCGATGTGACAGCGCTGGCAGAGCATCGGCAGCTTCGCGACCAGCATGCGATCGTTGTTCGAGCCGTGCGGATCGTGGCAGGTGTTGCAGGCCTCGCGTCCCGCGGCGTGCTCCCAGAGAAACGGTCCGCGCTTCTCGGTGTGGCAGCTGACGCACGTCTCGGTGATCCACCCGCCCACCCGGAGCATGCGCACGTTGGTGGACCCGTGCGGATTGTGGCAGGTCGTGCAGGTCATCTTCCCTTCGCGGACGGGCATGTGGCCCGACCGCTTCGTCTTCATCGCCTCGGTCTTGTGGCAGCCTTCGCAGGTCTCGATCACCGACGCCGTCTTCAGTTGCGCATCGTCCGACTTCGGGCTGTGCACCGAGTGACAGGTCGTGCACGAGAGATTGCGCGCGGCGTGCATGCTGCTGTTCCACTGCACGTGGTCGCCGCGGTTGTGGCAGGACATGCACGTGTCGGAGACATCGCGCGCCGCCAGCTGGTCGAACCGCACGATGAGATCGGGATCGCCGCCCGCGTCGACGTGCGCCTGGCCGGGGCCGTGGCACGTTTCGCACCCGCGCGCCGCCGCCGGCGTGCGCGGGTTCACCGCCTGCCCGTGCAGCGTCGCGTGGAGGGCCTGACTTTCTTCCTCATGGCACACGGCGCAGGCGTCGGCGCCCGCGTAGCCGCCCGCGGCCTGCGCCTGGGTAATCGCGGCGGGAGTCGCGTCGACGGCAGTTGGCGCCGGATCCGGGCGAGCCGCCGCCACGCCGATCACGGCCAACCACCCGATGCACAGCGCCGAAATCGCGGCACGTGCCGGAAATCCGTCAGTCGATCGCCTCATCGTTCGGTGTTCTCCGGAAGAAGATATCGGCCGGCCGCGGCACGGTCGACAGCGCGGCCGTCGGTTCCGCGCGAATGCCCGGTCTGGTGCATGAGCTATGCCCCCGTCGCGAGTCATTCGAAGGTGTGACAAATTTCACAGTCCTGGCTGATCGTCCGGCCGTCCGCCGTCGTGTGACTCTCGTCGTGGCACCGGAAGCAACCTGGCGCGTCGGTGTGTCCGATGTTGCTCGAATACGTGCCGAACGTGACGCGCATCTCCGGAAACACGCTCCGCCGGACGATGCCCTGGACGGCGCTGACGGCCCGCGAGATGTCCGCGGCCGTGAACGGCTCGGCGCCCTCGAGCGGCGCCTGCCGCACGTAGAAATCTCCGAGCGTCCGGGCCACATCGTCCACCGCCGCCTGCTGTGTCGGATACTGCGCGCTCAGCACCCCGACCGCCTCGCGATGCACGAACGGCAGATTCTTCGGGATTTCGTCGCGCGCCATCGCCTGATCGACCGCCTGCGCCGCCGTCGCCGCAATCTGGTGCGCGGGTCGGTTGTGGCAGTCCATGCAATCCATCTTCCGGCGCGGCTGGCCGGCGATCTGATCGGGTGTGACACCCTCGGCGAAGTACTCGCTGACGTCGCCCGAGGCCTTTTGCACGCGGACGTACGCGATGGTCTGCCGGTCGTCGTCGGTGGCCACGTATTCGATGTCGGTGGCCGGGTCGGTGTGCCAATGAATGCCCGTCGCCACGCCCGGACGCTCGACGCCGCCGAGGTGCACCTGAAGCGTCGTCACGGTTTCGCTGTTCGCCTCGTCGTCGGCGTATTCGACGAACCGTCGAATCTGATCGCCGTGAAATTTTTCGGGCGCGTGGCAATTTTCACAGGTCTCGGTGGCCGGCCGCATCTCGTCGAGCGGCGGCGGAATCGGACGCGGGTAGTCGTCGAACATGACGGCCACCACGCGGCGGGTCCCCGCGAGCTTCGCCCGGGCAAACGACGAGGCGCCCGGGCCCACATGGCACTCGACGCAGGCGACGCGCGCGTGCGGGCTGCGATTCCGCGCCGCCCATTCGGGCTGCATCGGCTGATGGCACACCAGGCCGCAGAACTCGGGCGAGTCCATGTACTCGACGCCCCGGTAGGCGGCCAGCGACACAATGACCACGTTCGCGATCGTGAGAGAGAAGATGATCACGGCGGCGATTCGCCGGTGGGGATCGTTGAGATCGAGGGTCGGCCACCGCATTTCCGACGGCGGCCGCCCGGCGCGCCGGCGCCGGCGCTCCACCCAGGCGCCGAGCGGAATCAGCACGAGGCCAATCAGGAAGATCGCGGGCAGGACGAGGAAGAACAGAATGCCGATGTACGGGTTGGTGTGAAAGCCGAAGAGGTCGGCCAGAAACACCACGAGAAACACGGCGGCGCTGATGGTGGTCAACACCATCCCCGTCACCGAGAGGGGGCTGCGGATCAGCCGGACGTCGCGCGCCATCCGACCCGGGGCTACTTCTTCAGCGTGGACAAGTACGCGACCAGCGCGTCGACATCGTCCTTGGGCAGGCTGTACTGCCGCATCGCGGGCTTCCGCGGCGGGTTCGTCTTCGCCGTCATCCCCTTCGCGTCGACAATCCACTCGCGGATTTCCTCCGGCTTGAGCCGGCTGCCGACGTCGTCGAGCGAGCCTTTCGCGTTGCCCTTTCCGGCGATCGAATGGCAGATCGAGCATTTCTGCTCGGCGAACACCGCCTGGCCCTTCGCGGCGTCCTGCGCAGCGACCGGGGCGATTCCTGCCGTCAGCATCACGAGCGAGCCTGCGAGCAATACACGGGTCATGAAACCTCCAGGATCCACCGATTCAGGAGCAAGCCGACTGCCAACTGGAATATTCGCAAAAAAGCCGGTCAGGAGCAAAGCCGATCGCCCGACGCTGCCGGAATCACGGCGGCGGGCGCTACGGCTCGGTGAAGTCGACCGTGATCTGGACGGGCTGCGACCGAGTGGCGACGATCTCGTGAATGCGGTCGCGATACGCAGGATGATGGAAACGAATCTCGTGCGGGCCGAGCGCGATCGAGAGGCGCTCGATCGGGGTCTCGCCCACGTTCCGGCCGTCGATCCACACCTCGGCAGGGGGCGTGGAGTGCAGCGTCACCGCGGCGTGCAGCATGTCGGTCGGCACGTCGAGCTCGTGCCCGAGGAGGCCGGCCATCTGCTCGCTGGCGAACACCGCGAACGGCAGTTGGTGGAAGGCCCGGATCACCGTGACGACGAGCACCGGCAGCAGGATGGCAAGCGCCGTCCACCGCCAGAGCCGGGCGAGTCCACCCGAGTTGTCGGGCGCCAGGACGCGGGGATCGTTCGAGTAGGCGCGCGAGTACGCCAGCGTCGGGCGGCGACGGACACGGCGCGCGCCGGGGTCGGCCCCGGCGACGGCCGAGGCGACCGGTTGCAGGTCGACGGGCCTGTCCGGGAACGGCGAGTCGGTCCAGCGGGACTGCGACATGGACGGGGGCAGGCGATGCGCGAAACGTGCCGGATTCGCGCACGAGCGCACGAAACACAGAATTGGTCACAACCCCCTCGACCGAAACAGGTTAGGACGTAATCCTGGCTTCGGATCTGTGCGGCCCGCCGCACGTGTCGCCGCGAAAAGCGACAGGACCGTGACACGGCGGGTCAATTCTGTAATCGACGGGCGTCGGACGGTCAGAAGACCGTGGGCGACCCTGTGACCATCAGGTCGGCACCGGTGGCCGCGCGCACGGCGTCCAGCGAGACGCCATCGGCGAGCTCGCGCAGCGCCAGGCCCCGGGCGGTCACCTCGATCACCGCCAGTTCCGTCACGATCAAGTTGACGACGGCCGCGCCGGTCAGGGGCAATGTGCAGGCCTTCAGGATCTTGTGGCCGCCGTCACGCGTCGTGTGCTCCATGGCGACGACGACGCGGCGCGCGCCGGCGACCAGATCCATGGCGCCGCCCATGCCCTTCACCATCTTGCCGGGGATCATCCAGTTGGCCAGGTTGCCCGTCTCGTCGACCTGGAGTGCACCGAGCACCGTGAGATCGATGTGCCCGCCGCGGACCATCGCAAAGGAGTCTGCGCTGTCGAAGTACGAGGCGCCGGGCGCTTCGGTGACCGTCTCCTTGCCGGCGTTGATCAGATCGGGATCGACCTCGTCGTCGGCAGGATAGGGCCCGATGCCGAGCAGCCCGTTCTCGGAGTGCAGCGTGATGTGCACGCCTGAAGGGACGTAGTTCGCCACGAGCGTCGGCATGCCGATGCCCAGGTTCACGTAGTCGCCGTCCTTCAATTCTCTCGCGACTCTGCGGACAATTCGTTCCCTGGTGTCCATGATCGCTCGCTTCTCGGGATCCTCACGTCCTCACCGTTCTCTTCTCTATCCTCTTCTCGTACGCCTCCCCCTTGACGACGTACTGCACGAAGATGCCCGGCGTGACGACGTGATCGGGATCGATGGCGCCGGGCTCGACCAGGTGCTCCACCTCCGCGATGGTGACCGCGGCCGCGGTCGCCATGATGGGATTGAAGTTGCGGGCCGTCTTCCGGTACACGAGGTTGCCGTGGCGGTCGCCCTTCCACGCCTTCACGAACGCGAAGTCGGCGGTGAGGGGCCGCTCGAGCACGAAGGGACGGCCGTCGATGACGCGGGTTTCCTTGCCGTCGGCGGCGAGCGTGCCGTAGCCGGTCGGCGTGAAGAAGCCGCCGATGCCGGCGCCGCCGGCGCGGATGCGCTCGGCGAACGTGCCTTGCGGCACCAGCTCCACCTCGAGCTCGCCGCTCAGGAACTGGCGCTCGAACTCCTTGTTCTCGCCGACGTAGGTCGACACCATCTTCCGCACCTGGCCCGCGCGAAGCAGGAGGCCGATCCCGAAATCGTCGACGCCGGCGTTGTTGCTGATGATGGTGAGGCCGCGCGTGCCCTGTGCCTTCAGCGCGGCGATGAGCTGCTCGGGAATGCCGCAGAGGCCGAACCCGCCCATCATGATCGTCGAGCCGTCGACAATCGATGACACGGCCCGGGCGGCGCTTTCGAGTACCTTGTCCATAATCCGCTTGGCGAAAGCGTTCGAACCGCGTATGTTACCCTACTCGCTCCGATGCACCCCGATCTCGAGCAGGCCATAGACTTCCACCAATCGATCGTCGCCGAAGGGGGCAAAGCCCTCGTCGGCTACGACACCGCCAAGGCCCTCGCCAACGTCGTCCTGCTCTCGGAAATCCCGACCACGTACGACAAGAACGAGCAGCGGCAGGTGAACGCCGGCAACCTGCTCCTGCGCGGCGTCCCGGGCGTGGGCAAGACGTTCTTCGGAGTGATCCTGGCGGCGATCAGCAACGCGAAGTTCGCGCGGCTGCAGGGCCGCGCCGACCTGCAGCCCACGGAGGTGGTCGGCTTCCAGATGATCAACCCGGCGACGGGCGAGCTGATGACGGAATTCGGCCCGCTGGCCTCGGCCGAAGTCATCCTGCTCGACGAGATCAACCGGATCCCGCTCAAGTCGCAGAGCGCGTTTCTCGAGGGGCTGCAGGATCGCACGGTGACCGTCGGCAAACAGACCTACGAGCTGCCGGCCTTCAGCTTCGCGATCGCGACCATGAATCCGGTGGAGCTCGGACAGGGCACGTTCCCGCTGTCGGAAGCCGCCACCGATCGGTTCGCGATCATGGTGAACATCGGCTACCTCCCGCCGGCCGAGGAAGCCAAGCTGGTGAACTTCGACTTCAAGCGCGTGCGTCTGAACCCGCTGATGCAGAAGGAGCGCATCATCGAGCTGCGCGGGGCCATCAACCGCGAGGTCTTCCTGCACGAGCGGCTCGGCGGCTACATCCAGCAGCTCGTGGCGGCGACGCGTCCCTACAATCCGGACACCGACTGGCACGTGCGATCGCCGTCCGAGCTCGTCGAGCACGGCGTCGATCTGGGCGCCTCGCCGCGCGCCATCATCTGCTGGGGACGCCTCGCGAAAGTCTGGGCGCTCCTCGTGCGCCACCGCACCGAGGTGTACCCGGAGGACATCCAGGATCTGGCGCCCTACGTGCTCAGCCACCGGATCTGGCTCGGGCCGCACGCCGCCGCGCACGGCCTCACCCAGGACACCGTCATCAAGGACATCATCGAGCGGGTGCCCGTGCCATGAGAACCCGCGAGATCTTCGAGGCCGCGCCGGACGACTCCGGCGTCTCGCTCGTCAATCTCTCGGACCTGTCGGAAATCGAGCTGCTCATCCTGAAGCGCATGAAGGAATTCACCATGGGCGAGCACGCGAGCCACTTTCGCGGCTCCGGGTTCGACTTCGTGGGCCTGCGCGACTGGCAGCCGGGCGACCGCATGGCGCAGATCGACTGGCCCCAGTCCACGATGACCAACTTCAGCCCGATGGTGGTGCGCGAGTTCGAACAGCCGAGCACCGCGCCCGTCGTCGCCGTGGCCGACCGCTCGCTCTCGACGCGCTGCGGCAGCCACGGCGTGCCGATTGCGGCGGCCATTGCCCGCGCCATCGGCACGATCGGGCTCTCGGCGGTGTTCTTTCAGGACATGTTCGGCCTCATCACGTTCGACGCCGGCTTCCGCGATCTGCTGGCCGTCCGGCCCCGGATCGGCAAGAATCAGGTGATCCACTGCCTGGAGGCGTACGGCTCGGGGAAGGGGCTCCTGGCCATCAAGCAGGCCGACAGCCTGAGCATGTCGATCGCCGGCTTTCTGCGGAAGACGTCGCTCGTGCCGGTCATCTCGGACTTCCTGTTCGACGAGGCCGCCGAGTCGCTCCGCGAACTGGCGCTGCTCAACTCGACGCACGACGTCTTCGCGGTGCTGATCGACAGCGCATTCGCCTTCGACGTGCCGCCGGTGTCGTCGGGCTGGGTGGAAGCGTTCGACGTGGAAACCGGACGCGCGCGCGTCGTCTCGCGCCGGACGCTCGGGGGTCTGGCGGCCCGGGCGCGCGCCTGGCAGGACGAGGTCGAGCGCGCGGCGAAGGGCGCCGGCCTCGACGTGCTGCGCCTCGGCATCGACGAAGCCCAGACGGCGATCGCGCTCACCGAGTTCATCGCGGAACGGCGGCTGCGCAAGAAGTAAGTCGGAATTCGGGACGTGAAATTCGGAACCAGGGGGTCAGGCATGCGCCACCGTTCCCTCGGCCGCTCGATATTCGTCGCCGCGCTCGCGATCGCGACGGCCGCCTCGCTCGTCGTCGCGCAGACGCGCGGCCGGCATCCGATCAGCGGACGCGTGTACGCCGGCGTGATGAGCGCGGCAGGCGCCGACTGGCTCGAACGCCCCGAACGGGAGAGCGAAGAACAGCCGGCCAAAGCCATCGACGTGCTCGCGCTTTCCGCCGGCGCCGTCGCCGCCGACATCGGGTCCGGCAGCGGTTACATCACCGAGCTGCTCTCGAAGGCCGTGGGTCCGACCGGCCGCGTCTACGGCGTCGACATCCAGCCCGCCATGCTGGATCTGCTGCGCGCGCGCATGGCCGAGAAGAAGCTGACGAATGTCACGCCCGTGCTCGGCGCCATCGACGATCCGCACCTGCCGGAGGGCGCCCTCGACCAGGCGATCATGGTGGACGTCTACCACGAATTTTCCGAACCCCAGCGGATGCTGCAGCACATCCGGGCCGCCCTGAAGAGGGACGGCCGCGTCGTGCTCCTTGAGTACCGGAAGGAAGACCCCTCGATTCCGATTCTGCCCGATCACAAGATGTCGGTCGCGGAAGCCAAGCTCGAAGTCGAGGCCGAAGGCTTCACGCTGGCCCGCGTGGACGAATCGCTGCCCCGGCAGCACATCCTGATCTTCACAAAACGATGAGAACCACCCGGCTCACGGCGTGGCTGTTCGCCGGGGCGGCGCTCGCCGCGCCGCCCCTGGCCGCGGCCCAGACGTCTCCCCCCGCCGGCCAGATCGCCGCCGCCGCCGAAAGCGAAACGATGGAGGTCGACCCGATCACCTGCTGGTGGCGCACCGACAAGGCGGCGGTGCGCATGGGCGAGCCGTTCACCGTCGTCCTCACCTGCTCGGCGCTCGACGACGAGACGGTGTCGGTGCTGGTCGACGAGTCGCCCCTCGACCCGTCGGTGGTGCAGATGCCGCCGTTCGAGGTGCTCGGCGGGTCGCACGCGGCCGACCTCCATACCCGCGATCGCCGCTTCTTCCAATATCAATACCGGCTCCGGCTGATCAACGAGAGCAGCTTCGGCGACGACGTGCCGCTGCCGACCATGGGGGTGACGTACCGCGTTCGGAACATGAGCAACGGCGAGGCCACCGACACCCGCGAGCGCGGCTACGATCTGCCGCTCCTCATCATGAAGATGGAGTCGCTGGTGCCGGCCAGCGCCAACGACATCCGGGACGGCGGCGCCGAAACGTTCGGCGATCTCGATGGCCGCGCGTTCCGCGCCAGCGCCCTCGTGGTGTCCGGCGGCGTCCTCTTCGCCCTGGCGGGCGCGTTCGTGGTGCTCGCGGGCGTTCGCGTCGTGCGCCGTGGGCGCGGCACGGCGAAGGCGGCCGACCGGTTCGTGCCCGATCACCGCGTGCTCGGCTCGGTCAGCCGCGAGATGGCCGCGATCCGCCGCGCCCGGGAGGCCGGCGGCTGGACCGACGAACTGGCGGGGCGCGCGCTCGCCGCGCTGCGCATCGCCGCCGGCTACGCGATCGACCAGCGCGCCACCCAGGTGGCGGGCGCGCCGGAATCGAACGGCCACGGCTCGATCGCGTTGAGCGGTGGACTGCTCGGGGCGCGCCGGGGCGTTCTCGTGTCGGGGTCGACCACGGCCGAAAGCGTGGCGCGCACCATCGAGAGCGGATCGCCGCTCGCGGCACGCCGCCTGGCCGTGCTCGAACCACTCCAGGCGTCGCTCAACCGCTTCACCGCGGCCCGTTTCGGCCGCAGCGAGGCGCTCGACGAAACCGCCCTTGACGAGGCGCTCGAATCGGGATGCTCCGCGCTCGATCGCCTCCGCCAGGAGCACACGATGGTGGCTCGGGCGGTCTCAGCGATCAGATCCCGGGTTCAGACGGAGGCTCGGTCATGAAGACGGCGCTCGGCTCCCTGCTCATCGCGATCGTGCTCGCCGTGGTCGGCGGCGCGCTCTGGACCACCGGACACGCCGAGCGGCGGCTGATCGACACGCACCAGGCGCTGCTCACCCTGCAGTTCCCCGCCGTGGAGGACGATGCGCCGGCCCTCGACGCCGATCTCACGACGGCCGCGCGGGCGCCCTGGCTGGGGCCTGCCCTGCGCACGGACGCGCGCCAGGGCCAGGCGGTCGCGGGCTACTGGCTGGCCCGCTACCAGGACCTCGAGCCCCGCAAGGACGCGGCCGGTACGATCGTCGAGACCGATCCCGAGATTCTGCTGCTCGCGGCCAATGCCGCCTTCCGCGCCGCACGAGCCGACCAGACCGACCGCGCGACCATGGTGAAGCGCTACGAAGCGGTCATGACGAGCTACGCCGACGTCCTGCGCGCGGATCCCTCGCTGACCGACGCCGCCTACAACTTCGAGTACGTCGTGCGCCTGCGCGACGTCGCGGCGCGTCCCGGCCGCAAGCCGCCGGCAGAAGTCGCGCCCCCGACGCCGACGCTCCACGGCCGGCCCGGGGCGCCGCCCAAGGGCATCGACATGGGCGACTTCAAGATCGTCGTGCCCAAGCGCATGGAAGAGCGCGAAGACGAAGCCACGCAGCCGGGCGGCGAGGCCACGAGGAAACGCAGGGGCTGACATGGGGAGCCTGCTGCCCCGCGTCGATCTCGACACGGTCAGCTTCGCGCAACCTCACTATCTCTGGCTGCTCGTCCTGCCGGCCCTGCTCGTCGTCGTGTGGCTCTGGCAGGTGCGGCGGCGCTGGCGCGACATCGCCCGGTTCAAGGCCGAGCGGCGTGTCCCGATCCGGCAGCGCATTCCCGCCTTCGGCAGCCTGCTGTTCTGGCTCTGCCTGATCGTCGCCACGGGGTGGCTGGCGCTCGCGCTCGCGAGGCCGGTCGCCGCCGTGTCGTTCGTCCGGACCGCGGGCATCGATCTCGTCATCCTGCAGGACGGGTCGGCGTCGATGCACGTGAGCGACGTGCCCGGCAACCGCTGGCAGCGCTCGATGGCCTTCCTGCGCGTGATCGGCGACTCGCTCCGCTGGGCGGACGACCGGATCGCGATGGCGCTCTTTGCGCACATTGCCGCCCCGCAGATCCGCCTCACCAACGACCCGAACACGTACTTCTTCTTCCTCGACCACCTGCACGATCCCCCGTTTCCGCTCGAAGACGACACCACCTGGGACACCAACATCGAGCTGGGGATTCACTGGGGGCTGCGCGTCCTCGACAAGGATCAGGAGATCCACGGACGATCGCGCAACGCGCGGGCGTTCCTGCTCATTTCCGATGGGCAGGCCTGGAGCGGCAAGGTGGCCAATACGCTGCGCGACGCCCGCAGCGCGAACGTGCCCGTGTACGTGGTGGGCGTGGGCACGTCGACGGGCGGCATCATTCCCGATCCGCCGCTGCCGCCGTGGATGCCGCCGCGCGACCCGGTGCGGATCCACTCGGTGCTCGACCGTGAGTCGCTGATGGCCATCGCGACGGCCGGCGGCGGCCAGTACTTCGAGCTCGATCGCAACGGCGACCGCCAGATTGCCAACGCCGTGATCGACGCCGTGCGGCGGCGATCCGGATCGCTCGGCGTCCAGGCCACGACCGAACCGCTCTACTGGCGGTGCCTCCTGATGGCCGGTGTATTCGTGGCGCTGGGCGCGCTGCTGCTCCGTGATCGCGTGGAGCTGTGGCTCCAGCTCACCGGTATCGCCGCCACGCTCGCCGTCGTCGCCGCCCTCACGCGCTAACATGGATCGTGGTGGCCGTGCGGTCTCCTTCGACGGTTCTGGCGGTGCTGTGGCTCGCGTGGCTCATCAGTTGGGTGCTGGCCTCCGGATGGACCACCACGACGGTCACCGCGCAGTCTCCCGGCTCGCGGATCGCGCAAAGCCTTCCAGTCTGGGTCGGAGCCATCCTGCTTCTGCGGTCCCCGGCGGGAATGCTGGCGCGTCGGTTCGTCCCGTCGCCCCCCTGGATGGGATGGATCGCGTGCCTGCTTGCGGCGCTCGGATTCGCGCTCACCTGGTGGGCCCGCATTCGCCTCGGTCGCTTCTGGAGCGCCGCGGTCACCCTCAAGGCGGATCACACCCTGATCCGTTCCGGGCCCTATGCCTTCACGCGCCATCCGATCTACACGGGTCTGCTTCTGGCGCTGCTGGCGACGGCGTTGTCGCGCGGGACGCTCAGCAGCCTCGTCGGCGTCGCGCTCGTCCTGCTCGGCTTGATTCTCAAGCTGCGGCAGGAAGAACAGTTCTTGCGGACGCAGTTCGGCCCCGCCTATGACGCGTATCGGAAGGAAGTGCCGGCGCTGATTCCTCGATGCTGGTGACGCGGCCTGCCGCCAGCGGCGGAAGGCATCGCGCCCGACTGCAGTAACATGGGCGGCGTTCCCGCCACGGAGGTCCGCCATGCGCGTCGCGGTTGCGTCGGTCGCGTCCCTGGGGCTCGCCGCCACGGCCCTTCTGGCTCAGACGGCGAACTATGCCGGCTACGCTTACGCCGACTGCACGCCGGGGAGGACTCCGGCGACGCGGCTGATCCTGCTGCAGGGCCCGGTGCCCGGCGGCGTCCCGGCGAGCGCGCCGCGGCCCTCGATCGACCTGCTGGTCTACGGCGCACTCGACGAGGTGGCGGGCAAGCCCCTGACGGTCTCGCCCGAGCCCGAAGGCGACGCGACGGCCCTCGCGCGGTCGTGTCCCGTCGTCGGAAGCTGCGGGGCCGCGCGTGCTGGCACGCTGACGCTCACCCGCGGCGCCGATGGCGCCATCACCGGAGCATTCCGCGCGCAGTGGGGCAATGCGCTGCCGCGGGAGGGCACGTTCAGCGTCGAGTGGCGCGACAATCCCGCGGCATGCGGCTGACGCGAACGCGTCAACCGACGCGCGCCAGCTCCACCGCCGCGCCGTCGCGAAACGTCACGACCCGATCCGACAGCGGCGCCACGCGCTCGCCGGGCACGAGGATGCCCGCCAGATTCAGCGGATCGGCGGCCGCCAGCGCGATCGCCCGGCCGTCGGGCGGGTCGTTCCGTGCCGCGCGCAGCGATTCGACGGCCGACGGCAGGGCGAACTGCTCGCCGAGGAAGCCCGACACGAATCGGCCGCCACGGACCTCGCCGCGGTCCTCGAGGCGCCGAAGCGCGAACAGCAGCTCCCGCCAGCGCGGCACGACGGATTCGCGCGCGATCGCTTCGCGGAACACGACGCCGTAGCGGCGGAGCAGCATCCAGCAGACCGCCTCGACGGCGTCGGCCGACGGTGGCGTCTCGGGCGCCGCGTCGACGTGGCCGAGGAGCGCCCACCGCCCGGCGCTGTGCCGCGGCCGCGCGCTTCGCCCCCGGCCCTGCCCGGACCGGCGCTTCGGATCGATGAGCGCCCGAAGGTTGTCGAAGCCGTCCGCCGTCACCAGGCCCGCCGCCACGAGCTCCCAGAGCGCGCCTTCGACCTCCGCCTTCAGGCGCCCGGTGCCGCGGACGATGTCTGGAAAGAACGACGCGCCGTGGCGCTGCATGAACTGCAGCACCTCGCGGGCCGCGGGCCCGAGCACGCGGCCGTCGGCGTCGCCCTGCGGGCGGCGGCAGGCCGTCATCCAGTCCGACGCCTCGCGGACGAAGAACGTGATCGGCGCCGCGCTCGTTGGCACCACGCGGCGGCCGCGCGCCGGCGCGCCCTCGAGCGTGGCCGGATGCGGCGACAGCCGGCCCCAGCCGACGGCGCCGGTGAGGCAGAGGCGATCGAGCATCTCCGGATCGTACGAGGTCATGCGGCGCGCCAGGATCTGGTGCTCCCAGGCGCGCGCGGGCGCTTCGAAGCCCTGCAGCTGCGACATCACCTGCAGCAGTCCCCGCTCGCCGATGAGTCCGGTGCCGGGCGCGACATGCTGCCAGGCGAGCAGCCAGCGCATGAAGACCGCCGCCGTCACGGGCTCGATCTCGCGGCGCAGCTTTCCGACCGTGAGCCGGTGAATCCGGGCGAGCAGCCGGCGGTCGCACCATTCGACCTCGTCGGCGCCGGCGTGTGCCGCGCACGAGTCCGTGAAGCGGCCGCGCAGAACCGCGCCGCTCCCTTCGAGCCGCAGCAGCGTGTCGTTCGCGTCGGCGGCCTCGAGGCCCAGCAGCCCCGCCAGCGCGCCGGCCGCGATTGGCCCCAGGTGCTGCATCCATCCCGTGACCAGCGACAATCGGGCCTCGTCGCTCGCGGGATCGCCGGGTTCCACGTCGGGCGGTTCGACGTCGAAGCGCGCGCCCGGAAACGCCCGGACGAAGGTCCGGGCGCGCTCGGCGGGCACGAAGTACCGGCGTCGACCGACGCCGCCGATCCCGACGCGGCGGTCGGCGACGAGCGCGTCGAGATGCCCGCGCCAGCCCGCGATGGCCGACGACAGCGGCGCAGCGTCGGGCAGCGCCACGAGGCTGACGAGCGCGTCGTGCAGTTCGTCGGCGTCGCGAACGTCGGGCCACGCCTGCGCGCGGACTTCGGCGATCGCGTCCGGATCCAGCCGCCCGACGTCGGTGACCATCGCGTCGGGCAGCGTCCGTCGCATCTCGACGGCGCGGGCCCGCCGCTCCTCGAGCGGGGCGTCGTCGAGATAGGCGAACGGATTGGCGTTGAGGATCTCGTGCGAGAACACCGACGGCACGGGCGTATCGACTGCGATGCAGTGGATCCGGCCGTCGCCGATCCGGGTCAGGACCTCGCGCAGCCCGTCGAGGTCCATGGCCTCGGTCAGCGCGTCCTTCATCACTTCGCGCACCAGCGGGTGGTCTGGAATGCGCAGATCGCCTTCGAGATTCTCCGGACACGCCGCCGCGTCGGGAAACACAGCCGCAAGCAGGTCGTCCGCCCGCATCCGCTGGATGTTGGGTGGCACCCGCCGTCCGCCCTGGAAGCGCAGCAGCACCAGCGCACGCGAGGCGTTCCAGCGCCACCGCGCGCCGAAAATCGGCGACGGGAGCACGGCCTGCTCGAGCACGTGCGCGACCGACGCCGGCGACAGGAACTTGAAGACGTCGGCCAGCGGGAAGCTGTGCTGCTCGGCGAGCGAGATGTTGAGCCCGTTGTCGGTGGCCGCCGCCTGGAGTTCGAGATTGAACGACCGGCAGAACCGCTTCCGCAGCGCGAGCCCCCACGCCTTGTTCACCCGGCCGCCGAACGGTGCATGAATGACGAGCTGCATTCCGCCGCCCTCGTCGAAGAAGCGCTCCGCCACGACCGTCGTGAGCGTCGGCACGGCCCCGAGCGCGGCGCGGCCCTCGACGATGTAGTGGACGAGCTGCTCGGCGCCGGAGGCGTCGAGGCCGGCTTCGCGCGTCAGCCAGGCAGCGGCGTCCCGTGCCGCGGTCTCGTCGCGCAGGGTCGGGCCGGGCGCCAGCCCGGCCGTCATGTCGCTGACGATCCGTCGCAGATCGGCGACATGGCTCGACAGCTCCGGCGTGCGCGCCGGCGCCTCCCCCAGCCAGAACGGGATGTTCGGCGGCGCGCCGTGGGCGTCCTCCACGAGCACCTTGCCGGCCTGCACGCGGCGGATGCGCCAGGACGCGTTGCCAAGCAGCATGATGTCGCCGCGCATGCTCTCGACGGCGAAATCCTCGTCCACCGTGCCGACGACCGCGCCCTCCGGCTCGGCGACCACCGTGTAGAGCGCGCTGTCGGGGATCGCGCCGCCGCCGGTGATCGCGGCGAGGCGGGCGCCGCGGCGGCCGCGAAGCCGCCGGTTCACGCGGTCGTGGTGCAGATACGACCCGAAGCGGCCCCGCCTGGCGCTGATGCCGTCGGCCAGCATGTCGACGGTCTCGTCGAACGCCTGGCGCGGCAGGTTCCGGTACGGGTGGGCGCGAGAGACGAGGGCGAACAGATCGTCTTCCGCCCAGTCTTCGGCGGCGCAGGCCGCCACGATCTGCTGCGCGAGGATGTCCATCGGCTGATCGGGCACGACCAGCCGATCGAGGTCGCCCGAACGCATCGCGCGGACGAGGGCCGCCGACTCCACCAGCTCGTCGCGCGTCGTCGGAAAGAGGCGGCCCCTGGGAATGGCGCCGTGCCAGTGTCCGGCCCGGCCGATGCGCTGCCAGGCGACCGAGATGGATCGCGGCGATCCGATCAGGCACGCGAGATCGACGGCGCCGATGTCGATGCCGAGCTCGAGCGACGCGGTAGCGACGAGCACCGCGATTTCGCCCGCCTTGAGGCGCTGCTCGGCCGCGAGCCTCAGCTTGCGCGAGAGGCTGCCGTGGTGCGTGGCCACCCGCCCGGCACCGAGCCGCTCGGCCAGGTGGTGCGCCACCCGCTCGGCCATGCGGCGCGTGTTCACGAACACCAGCGTCGATCGATGGGCCTCGACGAGCGCCGCCAGCCGGTTGTACACGTCGTCCCACAGCTCGTGGGCGGCGACGGGGCCGAGCTCACCGGGAGGGGTCTCGATCGCGACGTCGACGGTCCGCTGGTGGCCGATCTGGACGATGGTGGGCCGCGGCCGGCCGGCGCCGCCGAGAAAATCCGCGACGAGCTCGATCGGGCGCTGCGTGGCCGAGAGGCCGATGCGCTGCGGCGGATGCCGGGCGAGCGCGTCGAGGCGTTCGAGCGACAGCGCGAGATGCGACCCGCGCTTGTCGTCGGCGACGGCGTGAATTTCGTCCACAATCGCCGTGTCCACCCCGCGCAGCGTTTCACGGCTTTTTCCGGCGGTGAGCAGAATGTAGAGCGACTCGGGCGTCGTGACCAGGATGTGCGGCGGATGCCGCAGCATCGCCTGCCGCTCGTGCATCAGGGTGTCGCCCGACCGGACCGCGGCCCGAATCTCGGGCATTTCCACGCCGCGCGCGCGGGCGAGCGCCTGAATCTCCCCGAGCGGCGCTTCGAGGTTCTTGTGGATGTCGTTGCCGAGCGCCTTGAGGGGCGAGACGTAGACGACCTCGGTACGGTCCTCGAGCTGGCCCGCCAGCGCCTTCCGGACCAGGCGATCGATGCACACGAGAAAGGCTGCGAGGGTCTTCCCGGAGCCGGTGGGCGCCGACACCAGGGTCGCGCCACCCTCGAGAATCGACGGCCAGCCCTGCACCTGAGGCTCGGTCGGTTCGCCGAAACGGGCGGCAAACCAGTCGCGGACGAGCGGGCAGGCCCAGGCGAGGGCAGGTGGCGTAGGGGGCGTGGATAATCTGGTGATTTGGTGCGTCGTTTCCATTAGATTAGGTCGCGTTACCTATGGCCAAATCCCCAGGTTACCAAACTATCAGCGTATCCAATTCTCCCCTCGCCTGCACGCGCGTTCTCGTTGCGATGGTCCTGGCCGGGCTGCTGAGCGCTCAGACGGCGACCCAGGCGCCCGCGCCGAAGAAACTGCTCTTCCTGACGCACGCCGGGCTGTACAAGCACTCGAGCCTGAGCGTCGCCGAGACCGTCGTCGCCGAGCTCGGCACCAAGCACGGGTTCGACGTCACGACGCGCCGGGGCTACACGGAGCCGTCCGACGCGCTCGACTTCTCGTTCTTCACGCCCGAGTACCTCAATCAGTTCGACGGCCTGATGCTGTTCACCAACGGCAACCTGCCGATGACCACGGCGCAGAAGCAGTCGATCATCGACTTCGTGAAGGGCGGCAAGGGCCTCGTCGGCGTGCACTCGGCCACGCTCACCTTCTACGACTATCCCGAATTCGGGGAAATGCTCGGCGGCTACTATCGCCGCTCGGTGATTCCCACGAACCAGATCGCGGAGGGACGAATCGGCGTGCTCAAGGTCGAGGACCAGACCCACCCGGCGACGCGCATGCTCGGCCCGAGCTGGCCGATCAACGAGGAGTTCTATCTGCTCGGCACCGCGCCGTGGGACGCGAGCCGGCCGACCGAGAACATCTCGCAGGTCGGGCGGCTGCACATCCCGCTCGCCTTCTCGCGCGATCGCGTCCACGTGCTGCTCAGCCTCGACACCGAGCACATGGACATCTCAGGGCTGCAGGACGTCGAAAAGGGCGGCGACTACCCGCAGGCGTGGACGCACGAGGTCGGACGCGGCCGCGTGTTCTACACCGCGCTTGGCCATCGCGACGAGACCTGGCGGGACGATCCCGTGTTCCAGGCGCACGTCACCGGCGGGATCCGCTGGGCGCTCGGGTTGGAGTGAGGCAATCGATTCCATTTCCGTCCGGCCCATCGTGACATTCACGATCACCTGAGTTCCCATTTCGCAATCGCCTCCCGGTGCACCTCGTCGGGGCCGTCGGCGAGGCGGATCGTGCGTGTGTGCGCCCAGGCCATCGCCAGCGGGAAGTCGTCGGACACGCCCGCGGCGCCGTGGGCCTGAATGGCGCGGTCGAGCACGGCCAGCGCGGTGCGCGGCACCACCACCTTGATCATCGCGATCTCTTTGCGCGCCGCCTTGTTACCCACCTTGTCCATCATGTCGGCGGCCTTGAGCGTGAGCAGCCGCGCCTGATCGATCGCCATCCGCGACTCGGCGATGCCGGCGCGAATCGTGCCCTGCTCCGCCAGCGTCCTGCCGAACGCGACGCGCGACTTCACGCGGCGGATCATGGCTTCCAGCGCCCGCTCCGCCACCCCGATGAGTCGCATGCAGTGGTGGATTCGCCCCGGGCCGAGCCGGCCCTGCGCGATCTCGAAGCCGCGCCCCTCGCCGAGGAGCATGTTCGAGGCCGGCACGCGCACGTGCTCGAATGCGATCTCCGCGTGTCCGTGCGGGGCGTCGTCGTACCCGAAGACCGGAAGCGTCCGCACGATGGTGACGCCCGGCGCATCCATCGGCACGAGGATCATGGACTGCTGCTTGTGGCGCTCGGCCTTGGGATCGTTCTTCCCCATGAAGATCGCGATCCGGCATCGGGGATCGCCGGCGCCCGAGATCCACCACTTGCGGCCGTCGAGCACGTAGCTGTCGCCGTCGCGGCGAATGCTGGCCTGGATGTTCGTCGCGTCCGACGAGGCGACGTCGGGCTCCGTCATCGCGAAGCAGGAGCGGATGTCGCCGGCCAGCAGCGGCTCGAGCCAGGTCTGTTTCTGCTCCGGCGTGCCGTAGCGCACCAGCACTTCCATGTTGCCGGTGTCGGGCGCCGAGCAGTTGAACACCTCGGGCGCGAAACGCGGCGAGCGGCCCATGATTTCGCAGAGCGGCGCGTATTCCAGGTTCGTGAGCCCGGCACCGTACTCGCTGTCCGGCAGGAACAGGTTCCACAATCCCGCCTTCCGCGCGTTGCTCTTCAACTCCTCGACGATCTCGACGCTCTGCCAGCGATCGCCTTCGGCGATCTGCCGCGCGAACAGATCTTCGTTCGGGTAGATCTGCTCGTCCATGAAATCGGCGAGCCGGCGACGCAGATCCTCCACCTTGTCGGTGTAGTCGAAGTTCATGGCGCGCATGATAGCGTATGCCTCTCATGGGCGACACGGCCGCCATCCGACCGGGCGAGCAGCTCGCCTGGGAGCGCATCGAGGCGTGGCTTCGCGAGCGTCTCCCCGCGTGCGGCATCTTCGGCCTCGATCTGTCGTCGCCGATGACCGCCGAGCAGTTTCCGGGCGGCCATTCGAACCTCACCTACCTCGTCGGCTTCGGACCGACCGAACTCGTCGTCCGGCGGCCGCCGCTCGGGCCGGTGGCGCCGAAGGCCCACGACATGGCGCGCGAGTTCGACTGGCTGCAGGCCGTGCACCCGGTCTATCCGCTGGCACCGCGCGCGTACCTGCTGTGCGACGATCCGGCCGTCGCCGGCGCCGTGTTCTACGTGATGGAGCGCCGGCACGGGCTGATCGTCCGACGCGAGGAGCCTCCCGCGCTCGACGGCCAGCCCGGGCAGCGGCGGCGCGTCAGCGACGCGCTCGTCCGCACGCTCGCCGGCCTGCACGCGATCGATGTATCGGCGCCCGCCCTGGCGCGCCTCGGCAAACCGGCCGGCTTCGTCGAGCGGCAGGTCCGCGGATGGACCGGGCGCTGGCATCGATCGCGCACGAGCGACGTGCCCGACATGGACCGGCTCGCGTCCTGGCTCGCGGGGCACCTGCCGCGCGACCCGGACCGTCCCGCCATCGTGCACGGCGACTTCAAGCTCGACAACGTGATGCTCGACGCGGCCGATCCCACCCGCGTCGTCGGCGTGTTCGACTGGGAGATGAGCGCGCTCGGCGACCCCCTGGTGGATGTCGGCATCCTGCTCGCCTACTGGGCGCCGACCTCGCCGCCCGGCCAGGACGCGCTCACGACCGTCACCGATCGCCCGGGCTGGTATACGCGCGACGAGATCGTCGCGCGCTACGCGGCGCTTTCGGGGCGCGATCTGTCGGGCATCCGGTTCTACGAGATCTTCGCCCTCTTCAAGATCGCAGTCGTCATTCAGCAGATCTTCTACCGCTACCACGTCGGTCAGACCGACGATGAGCGGTTCGCGAACTTCGGCGACCGCGTGGTCTATCTGGCGCGCGAAGCCGCGTCGCTCGCGTAAGGTATTGGAGGCGGCCGACGTCCTCCCGAGCGGTGCTAACATCCCCGGAACCACCGTGGATCACATTCTGATCGGGAAGGGCGACGGCCCCGTACGGCTGCTCGCAAAGTACGGCAATCGCCACGGCCTCGTCGCCGGCGCCACGGGCACGGGCAAGACCGTGTCGCTGCTGGTGCTGGCAGAAGGCTTCTCGCGGCTCGGCGTTCCGGTCTTCCTCGCCGATGTGAAGGGCGACGTGGCGGGTGCGGCGATGCCCGGGACGGCAAGCGACACGATCCGCCAGCGCGCCGCCGAGATCGGAATCGACGGGTACGCGCCGGACGCCAATCCCGTCGTGTTCTGGGATCTGTACGGCACGCTCGGGCATCCGGTCCGCACCACGGTGAGCGAGATCGGGCCGAGCCTGATGGCGCGCATTCTGGAATTGAGTGACGCGCAGGAAGGCGTGCTCGAGATCGTGTTCAAGCTGGCCGACGACCAGGGGCTGCTGCTCCTCGATCTCGACGACCTGCGCGCGCTGGTCGCGTTCGTCGCCGACCAGCACAAAGCGCTCTCGGCGCAGTACGGGCTCGTCAGCGCGACGTCGGCGGCGGCGATTGAGCGATCGCTGCTCGCGCTCGAGCGTGAGGGCGGGAAGGGCTTCTTCGGCGAGCCCGCTCTCGAGCTGTCGGATCTGATGCGCACCGACCTGAGCGGCCGCGGCATCGTCAACATCCTCGCCGCCGACCAGCTCGTGCTGAAGCCGCGCCTCTACTCCACGTTCCTCCTCTGGCTGCTGTCCGAGCTCTTCGAAACGCTGCCCGAGGTCGGCGACCTCGACACGCCGAAGCTCGTCTTCGCGTTCGACGAAGCGCACCTCCTGTTCGACGATGCGCCGCCGGCGCTCAAACAGCGCATCGAGCAGGTCGTGCGGTTGATCCGATCGAAGGGCGTGGGCGTCTACTTCTGCTCGCAGTTTCCCGACGATGTGCCCGGCGAGATTCTGGGGCAGCTGGGCCATCGCATTCAACACGCGCTGCGGGCGTTCACGCCGAGGGATCAGAAGGCCGTGCGGACGGCCGCGGAGACGTTCGTGCCGAACCCGAAGCTCGACGTCGCCCGTGCGATTTGCGAGCTTGGCGTCGGCGAAGCGCTCGTCTCGATGCTTCTCGACAAGGCGATTCCCATGCCCGTCGAGCGCACCCTCATCAGTCCGCCGCGGTGCCGCATGGGCGCGATCACCCCCGAGGAGCGCGCCGCGGTGCGCGCGCGCAGCCCGATCGGCGCCAGGTACGACGCAGCCGTGAACCGCGAGTCCGCATACGAGATGCTGAGCCGGCGCACGGGTGCCGCGTCGCCGTTCCGCGAGGCGACCGAACCGGCCCGCCGCGGCGAGCCGAGTTCGCCCTTCCCCAAGCAGCCGAAGCCCGGGCCCGACACGCCATCGCCAAGCAAGCTCGACGAGATGTTGTGGGGCACCAAACGGCGCCAGGGCGTGGTTGAGGCCATGGCGAAGCAGGCCGCGCGCACCGTCGGGAGCCAGTTCGGGCGTCAGATTCTGCGCGGTGTGCTCGGAGGCATTCTCGGCTCGTCCAGGCGACGGTGACGTGAGCGCGTCCGTCCCGAGCGGGCCGATTGTTGTGGTGGGCCTGGTGATCTCGTCTGGCCCTATCCCCTGCTGCTCAGCCTCCAGAGTTCACGGCAGGCGCCCAACGCCGGCTGGGACACCGCGCCTGGTCGAACCCGCGTGTCTATCTGTGGGCGCCCTGGCTGTGGTTCGTCCCGCTGGCGGCCCTTCAACTGATGGCATACGGACTGGCCGTCCTCGCCGCTTCCAGCGGGTGAGTCGCATCCCCTGAAGCTCGACCTGCCGACTCGCGGCCGGCACGCGCTCGCGCGCCGACGATTGGGCTATTCTGAAGTCACCATGCCGCGCGTGCGGGAAGGAACTTCGTGAAGCGGCGCGACTTCGTGGCGGGTGTCGTGGGCGGCGCCGCCGGCGCGGCGGGATGGGACCGGTTCCGGCCGAACAGGCCGCAGTCCGTTCCCGAATTCGGCCGGCTGAGCTTCTCGCAGCAAGGCGAGGACATTGTGCTGTACCACGCGCTGCACGAGGTTCTCGGCCTCGAGCACCCGACCTACATGGATGTCGGCGCCGCGCATCCCGTTCGCTCCAATAACACGTACCTGCTCTATAGCACTGGCTCCACGGGCGTGCTGGTCGAGCCGAACCCGCTGTACGTGGACATGCTCCACCGCCAGCGGCCCAGAGACGTCGTGGTGGCGGCCGGCATCGGCGTCACCGACACCGCGAACGCCGACTACTACGAGATCAAGGGCAATCCACTGCTCAACACGTTTTCGGCCGAGCAGGTGGCGGCGCTGCAGCAGGGCAAGACCGAGAGCGTGGTGGCGCGCGTCTCCAAGATGCCACTGGTCAACATCAATCGCGCCATCGCCGAACACCTGGGCCAGGCTCCGGATCTGCTCTCGACCGACATCGAGGGGCTGGACACGGCGATCGTCCGGACGCTGGATCTGACGCGATATCGCCCTGGCGTCATCTGCAGCGAGGGCGTGTCGATCTACAAGAACGGCAACCAATCGGACCTCGCGCAGGTACCTGACGTCCCAGGGCTACATCCCACGGGGCGGTTCGATGGTGAATGCCATCTTCGTGGACGGCCATCGCGTCGAGGCCTGAGCCCCGGCCCATGACGCGGATCGAAGACACGTGGCGCCTGGTTCGCGAGCGCGCCGCCGTCGAGGGCCTGCCGCGGCATCTCGAACAGGCCTACGGCATCGTGGTGGCCACGCTGACGCCGCTCGACGCCGGCGTCTATCGCGTCGACCGGCGGGACGGCCCGCCCTGGGTCGCGCGGCTGTTTCCGGCGGCCCGCCCCTTCGCCCGCGCGGAGGGCGACGCGGACATCCTGCATTTCCTGGACGCCCGGGGCTTCCGGGCCGAGCGGCTGGCCCATCCCGAGCCGCTGTCGACGCATGCGGAGCAGGCGGTGCTCGTCACCGAGTTCATCGAAGGCTCGCCGCTGTCGGACCCGGGCGAGACGACCTTCCGCGGACTCGGCGAGATGCTGGGACGCCTGCACACGCTCCCGGACGCCGCGGGCATCGGGGCGCCGAAGGCCGGAGCCATTCACGTCCTCTCGCCTGGTGAAGGCGGGCTGGACGACGAAGTCGCGGAGGCCATGTCATGGCTGGAGGAGGCCGACGTTCCAGCGGCGCACCGAGGGCTGTACGATTCGATGCGCGAACGCGTGTCGCGCATCGACTTCGGCGAGAACCTGCCGCAGGCGCTGCTCCATCCGGATCCCGTCTTGAAGAACTTCATCGCCACGCCGGACGGCGATGTCGTGCCGATCGACTGGACCGGTGCCGGGCGCGGGCCGCGCGCCCATCCGCTGGCGTTCCTGCTCCTCTCGGCGGTGAGGGCCGGCCGCTGGAATCCCAATTCGGGTAAGGTCGACGCGGTGATCGACGGCTATCGCCGTCACGTGCGGCTCGAGGGTGAAGAGTGCACGGCCCTCGCGTCCGCGATGCCGCTCCACGTCCTGGTGCACGACTGCGCGGCTTTCTGCCTCGGTCGAACGACGTTCGATGACGTGGCGGGCGGCTACTCGGTGATTTGCCGCCTGGCGGCGACTGTCGCGGAAAGAGTGCGCCGGGCCTGAATCCACCAGGACACACATCACCCCGATGCCGAAGCGACCTGCGACGATTGACGAATATCTGGCGGGCGTCAGCCCTGACAAGCGCGCGGCGCTCCAGAAGCTTCGACATTCCATCAAGGCCGCCGCACCCGGCGCGGAAGAGTGCATCAGCTACGGCATGCCGGCGTTCCGTCTCGGCGGACGAATGCTCGTATGGTTTGGCGCCGCCACGCACCACTGCTCGTTCTATCCCGGGGCGTATCCGATCCAGGCGCTCAAAGCCGACCTCGAGGCCTATCGCACGAGCAAAGGCACGATCCGGTTTCCGCCCGACCGTCCGTTGCCGGGTACACTGGTGCGCAGGCTGGTGAGGGCCCGGATCGGGGAACGGCGGCGGACGCGCTGACCCGACCGCGCACGCCTGCTCGAGGACATGACCGTCGACGCCTCGACCGCAATCGTCATCAATCGGCCACTGGCCGACGTGGTGGCCTACGCAGCCGATCCCGACAACGTGCCGGCGTGGTACGCCAATATCAAGTCGGTCGAATGGCAGACGCCCCGGCCGCTGCAGCTCGGGTCGCGCGTGGCTTTCGTCGCGCAGTTCCTGGGCCGGCGGATCGCGTACACCTATGAGATCGTGGAATGGACGCCCGGCGCGCGTCTCGTGATGCGCACCGCTGAAGGCCCGTTCCCCATGGAAACCACCTACATCTGGGAACCGACGCCCGACCGGGGCACGAGGATGACCCTGCGGAACCGCGGCACGCCGACGGGCTTCTCGACATGGCTCGCGCCGTTCATGGCCTTCGCCGTGCGGCGGGCGAATCGAAAGGATCTGGCGTTGCTGAAGCGGCGGCTCGAACTGGGGTAAGCGATGCCCGACGCCATCGACCTTCGCTCGGACACCGTCACTCGACCGACGCCCGCCATGCGCGCGGCGATGGCCGCCGCACCCGTCGGCGACGACCAGTTCGGCGAAGATCCCACCGTCAACGCGCTCCAGGATCGTGTCGCCGCGCTTCTCGCGAAGGAGGCGGCGCTTTGGCTGCCCACCGGCACGATGGCCAACCAGGTGGCCCTCCGCACGTTGACGCGTCCGGGCGACGACGTCGTCGTGAGCCAGGAGTGCCATGCGGTGTGGCACGAAACGGGCGCCTCGGCCGCGAACGCCGGCGTGCAGTTCACGCCCATCGGCGCCAACGGGGTCTTCACCGCGGAGGCGTTCGGGGCCGCGGTGAAACCTCGCGGCCACATCATCTATCCGCCGACCACGCTCGTCGAGATCGAGAACACGCACAATCGCGCCGGCGGCGTCGTCTTTCCGCAGGATGAGGCGGAACGCATCTCTGCCGAGGCCGCCAGGCGCGGCGTGGCCACCTATCTCGACGGGGCGCGGCTGTGGAACGCGGCGGTCGCGTCGAGGCGGGAGGTCGCTGAGCTCGCGGCGCCTTTCGATCTCGTGTCGGTGGCTTTGTCGAAAGGGCTTGGCGCTCCGGGCGGATCGGTGCTGGCCGGATCGCGCGACGTGATCGGGCGCGCGCTTCGCCAGAGGCGGATGCTCGGCGGCGCGATGCGACAAGTGGGCATCTTCGCTGCCGCCGGGCTCTATGCGCTCGATTATCACGTCGGACGGCTGGCCGAGGACCACGCGAACGCCCGGCTGATCGCCGAGCGACTGTCGACGAGCGACCGCATCGTCCTCGACCTCGGGACGGTTCAAACCAATATCCTCGTCTTCGCCCTCGCGGCTGGCGCGCCCGATGCGGCGACCGTCGTCGCGCGGGCCGGCGATCGAGGCGTGCTCGTCTTCGCCTTCGGCTCGCGTACCATTCGCGCCGTCACCCATCTGGACGTGTCGGAGGAACAGGCCGCGCGAGCGGCGGACATCCTGCTGGACATTGCCGAAACCGGCTGATGGCGATCCTCGTCACGGGCAGCAGCGGACATCTTGGCGAGGGGCTGAGGGGGCCGCCGCCGCAGGCGTCGCGGCGTTCGTGTTCACGAGCTCGACGAGCGCCTTCGGGCGCACGGTGACGCCGCCGGCGGGCGCGCCTGCCGCCTGGATCACCGAGGACGCGCCGTCGGTGCCGAAGAACATCTACGGGGCGACCAAGAGGGCGGCCGAAAGCCTCTGCGACGTGGTCGACGCCCATCTGTTCGCGATCGAGAAGGCGCCGTCGTCGGTCGCGGAGTACGCCCGTCGCGGGCGCGCACGGTGGGATCGAAGGGGTATCATGATCGAACCTTCGCCGACGGCCCGTATCCCACGCGCTGAGGCTGACGCGATAATCCTGTGAAGCGCACGAGACTTCACGTGTGAGAGACCGAGTGACGCCGATGACCCACATCTCGAGACCACTGCTCGTCGCGATGCTGCTCGTTGCGGGGGCGCGCGTTGGCGGGGCCCAGGCCGCCGATCCAAGCCCCGACGCCATCGTCGAGAAACACTTGGCCGCCCTCGGGGGCCGCGAGGCCCTGTCGGCACTGACGTCCCGGACGATGACGGGCACCATCACGCTGACGACGCCGGTGGGCGACGTGACCGGCTCGATCGAGATCCTCAGCGCGGCGCCGAACAAGTCGCGGACGTTGACCGAGCTCGATCTCTCCTCGCTCGGCGCCGGCCAGGCCGTCATCGATCAGCGGTTCGACGGGTCTGCAGGCTACGTCCTCGACAGCCTGCAAGGCGACCGGGAGATCACGGGCGGGCAACTCGAGTCGCTGCGGAACAGCGCGTTTCCTACCGCCTTCCTGAACTACAAGGAGCGGGGCGTCACCATCGCCACCGACGGCACGGCGAAGGTCGGCGATCGCCAGGCCTATGTGCTCGTCGTGACGCCCCGGACGGGCGCCGCCGTGCGTGTCTTCATCGATCGCGAGTCGTACCTGCCCCTCCGGCTGGTGCAGACGATCGACGTGCCGCAGATGGGGCCGCTCGAGCAGACGGCTGAGTACCAGGACTACCGATCGGTCGACGGCGTGAAGGTGCCGTTCACGATTCGGTCCAGCTCGCCGGTTCAGACCTACACCGTCACGGTGACGACCGTGACGCACAACACGGCGATCGACGACGCGCTCTTCCGAAGGCCTCCCGCCTCGAAGTGATCGGCGGAGCCCGCCGGCCGCCGGCGGCTATCGGGCCGCCTCGCCGGCCCTCGCCGCGCCAAGACCGGCGGCCCGCCCCGTGGACCACGCCCACGCGAAATTGTGGCCGCCGATCGGCCCGAAGGCGTCGAGCATCTCACCGCACAGGAACACCCCTCGATGACGGCGGCTTTCGAGCGTGCGGGCGTCGACTTCGTCCAGCGCAACGCCGCCGCCAGTCACCTCCGCGTTCCGGTATCCCTCGTCGCCCGTCCACGGCAGGACGAACGCGGTCAGCGCCTCGATGAGGGCGCGGCGTTCCGCTCGTCGCAGCTCGGGTGCCCGGCGGTCGCGCGGGACGCCGGCATCGACGAGGAGCTGCTCGGTCAACCGCGGCGGGAGGCGTCGGGACACGACGGTCCGGACGAGTCCGCTGGCCGCCGCCAGCTCCCGCTCCCAGGCGCGCGCATCGTGGACGGTCCACGCGACGCGAAACGTCGCGTGCCCGCCGCCCAGGCGGCTGCGCACGGCGAGGTGCGACAGATCCAGCACGGACGGGCCGCTGTAGCCGCGGTGCGTGAACAGGAAGCCGCCGGTGGCCTCGGCCGTGCCGCCGCCTGACTTCGCGCGGAGTCGCACGACGAGCGAGACACCCGCCAGGTGCGCGTGCACGGCCGGCTCGGCGACGAGCGGCGTCAGGGCCGGGTAGGTGTCGTGCACGACATGACCCAGTTCGGCCGCCACGCGGATCCCCGTGCCGTCGCTGCCCGTCGCCGGCACGGAGAGCCCGCCGGTCGCCAGCACCACGGCGGCCGCGTCGATGTTCCCGCGGGTGGTCTCGACACGCCATCCCGCTGGCGTGGCCGTCAAGCCCGTCAGCGAGCTGTCGAACTCGAAGCTCACGCCCCGCCGCCGCGCCAGCTCCCTCAGGCCGTCACGCACGTCTCGCGCGCGGCCAGACGCCGGGAACAGCTTTCCGGTCTGCGGTTCCACATGGAGGGGAATGCCAAGGTCGCGCTCGAAGAACGCCCGCTGGGCCGGGAGCGGCCACGCCCGCAGCATGCCGCGCAGGAGGTGCCGCGGGGAGTCGGTGATGAACCGCTCGGGCTCGAGGGCCGTGGGGAGGATGTTGCAGCGGCCCCCTCCGCTGATCAGGATCTTGCGCCCGCCGTCTCTCGTCCGTTCGACCAGCACGACGGGACACCGTTGGGCGGCGACGATGGCGGCCACGAGGCCGGCAGCGCCGGCGCCGACTACGACAACGGGCATGGGCTGGCACACGTTATACCGGCGCCGCAAAGTTTGGGAGCGCACCGGCCGAAAATGACAGAGCGGGCTGTAACTTCTGCCCGTCGAGCCGTTTCAGGTTCGTCGGTGTCCAACGTGATAGCCAGCCTGTCGCTCCCCCGAGCCGAGGGTCGCTATGACGCGCGCCAGGTTCCTCTCGCTGTCTCTTTCCGGAGTCCTGCTCCTCGCGGCCGCTGCCTCCGCGCAGAATCCCTCCCTCGCGATCGTCAACACAGGGCCGCAGGGACCGCTCGACACGCTCGCCCAGGCCAACGAGATCCGCATCGTCTTCTCGGAGCCGATGGTCACGCTCGGACGAATCCCGGATCCGGTCACGGCGCCATTCGTCCACATCGCGCCGGCGATCCCGGGGAGCTTCCGCTGGTCGGGCACGACGATCCTCATTTTCACACCCGATCCCAAGCGCCCGCTGCCGTACGCCACGCCGTACGAAGTCACCGTGGATGCGGACGCGACGGCGGTGAGCGGCCGAGGGTTGGCGGCCCCGGTCACGTTCCGGTTCGTGACGCCCGTCGTGCGGCTCCTGCAGACCAACTGGTACCGCCGCGGCCGCACCGTCGAGGGCGCCATGGTCGTGGTACTGCGATTCAACCAGCCCGTCCGGGGAGACGAGGTCGCGGCCCACCTCACGGCGTCCATCGACGGCCACGAGTGGATCGCCCCGTCGTTCACCGCTGAAGAGCAGCAGCGCCTGCGGGCGCTCGACGCGTCGGCGTTCGCCGCGTTCACGGCCAAAGTGGACGCCACACGCCGCGTGGCGTCGGGCGGGCCGGCTGTCGGCTTCCGGGTGATTGACGACTGGGACCGGACGCGTTTCCCGCCGGCTCCGAATCTCGTGGCGCTCGAGGCCACGACGACAGTCGCGCCCGAGAGCTGGGTCAAACTGGTTCTCGACGCCGGGCTGCCCTCGCCGGCAGGGCCGGCGACGCCCGCGGGGGATCAGACCTACACCATTCACGCCGAACGCGCGTTCTTCATCGACGACTTCTACTGCAGTTCGGAGTGCGATGCCGATCGGTGGAATCCCCTGACCATGCGCGCCGACGTCGCGGTCGCCGATTTCGCGGCCGCCCTTCGCGCCACCGACATCACGGCCGGGGATCAGCCCGTCTCCAAGTCCGCGGCCCCGCGTGCGCGCCGCCCGTATGAGCCGGACGCCGGTTCGTACCTCACGATCGAGGACGGCGGCTTCGACGCGCAACCGCCCGACCGCCGATACGCGGTAATGCTCCCCCCGACACTCAAGGCCGCCGACGGCCAGACATTGGGCTACCGGTGGCTCGGCATCGTGGACAACTGGCACATGCGGGCGTTCACGAGCTTCGGCGATGGCCACGGCGTCTGGGAAAAGGGCGGTGGACCGCTCCTGCCCTTCTACGCGCGCAACCTCCGCGACGTCACGCAGTGGGCGGTCGCGCTGGCCCCCTCGCAGCTGATGCCGCGGCTGCTCGAACTGCAGAACCACGCTTTCACGATTGCACCCGACGCCGGCGGAGTCCTGCGCCGCCTGCCGGTGACGGCCGACCGCGTGCAGTCGCACGGCCTCGATTTGTCCGGCGCGCTCGGCGCCGCCGGCACGGGTCTGGTGTGGACGGCCGTGCGGGAAGGCGAGCTCGTGCCGCGCACGCGGAGTTTCGACGTCGGCAACCCGCGCACACGCGCCTCGCTCATCCAGGTCACGAACCTCGGCATCACGGTGAAGGACAGCCCCAGGAACACGCTCGTCTTCGTGACCCGTCTCGACACCGGCGAACCGGTCGCCGGCGCCACGGTCTCCATCGTCCGCCGCGACAACGACACGTTCTGGCGCGGGACGACGGACGCCGATGGCGTCGCGGTGGCGCCCGACACGCCGCTGCGCGATCCGGACCGCTGGTGGGACTTCGCCTTCGTGGTGATGGCCGAGAAGGACGGCGACGTCGCGTATGTCGGCAGCGACTGGACCGAGGGGATCTCACCCTGGGACTTCGGCGCCGGGATCAACCTGCGCGAGCGCGAACCCCTGCTTCGGGGAAGCGTGTTCACCGACCGCGGCGTCTACCGGCTTGGCGAGGAGGCGCACCTCAAGGCGATTCTGCGGGAGAACACCGCCGATGGCATCCGCCTGCTGCCCGAGGGCACGCCGGTCGTCGTCAGCGTGCGCGACCCGCAGTACCGGCTCGTGGACGAGCGCACGGTTCGCGTCACGGCGTGGAGCAGCGCCGAGTGGACGATGGCGCTGCCCGACGACGGGGCGCTCGGCAACTACTCGCTTCGCGTCGTCCGCGAGCGCGATCGCCCCCAGCCGAAAGCGCCTGCCGATCGGCGGCCTGGCGTCACGCCCAGCCCGCAGGACGACGACCGCGTGCCGCCGGAGAAGATGGTGAGCGGATCGTTTCTGGTCGCGGCCTACCGGCGGCCGGACTTCCGCGTGGACGTTTCGCTGGGGGGCGAGAGCGCCGTCGCCGGCGATCAACTGAAGGGCGTGGTCTCCGGCCGGTATCTGTTCGGCGCGCCCATGGGCGCGCGGCCGGTGGCCTGGCACTACTCGAAGACGGCGGCCTACGGAGCGCCGCCGGCCATCACCCGCACGTTCGACCCGTCGCGCTGGGCGTTCGTGGGGTCTCCCGACGGTGTGCGCGTCGACACGGGCGACCTTCGCCGCGAGGAGACGGCCCTCTCGGCCAGCGGCGATCTGCCGCTGTCGCTCGACACCCGCCGCGACGCCGGCATTCCGTACGTCTACACGCTCGAAGGCGACGTCGAGGACGTATCACGCCAGCACATCGCGAACCGGGCGAGCCTCACGGTGCATCCGGCGCCGTTCTACGTCGGCGTCAGGAAGCCGTCGTATTTCGTGCCGCAGAAGGACGGCCTGCAGACCGAAGTGGTCGCAGTAGCCCTCGACGGCGCGCCGGCGCCGGGCGTTCCCGTGGATGTCACGCTCACCGAGGTGCAATGGAACAGCGTGCGCCGCGCCGAAGGCAACGGGTTCTACACGTGGGAAAGCCAGCGCCGCGAGATCGACGCCGGCCGCTGGACGCTCACGACCGCGGCGGCGCCCGTCGCGCTCGACGTGCCGTTCGCCCGCGGTGGATTCTACGTCCTCGAAGCGCGCAGCCGTCCGGACGAGCGGGGCCGTTTCGCCGTGACCCGGACCTCGTTCTACGTCCTGGGCGACGGCTACACGGCCTGGGCGCGCTACGACCACAACCGGATCGACCTCGTGCCCGAGCGTCAGGTCTACAAGCCCGGCGAGACGGCGCGCATCATGATCCAGTCGCCGTGGGAGCAGGCCACCGCGCTCGTGACCACCGAGCGGGAAGGCATTCGCAGCCATCGCCGCTTCGCGCTCACCTCGACGCAGCAATCGATCGACATCCCCATCGCCGAAGACGACATCCCCAACATCTTCGTGTCGGTGCTGCTCGTCAAGGGGCGGACGACGGCGGCGCCTGCCGATGCGGGGCCGTCCGCCGCCGATACGAGCGATCCAGGCAAGCCGAGCTTCAGGCTGGGGTACGTCGAACTGAAAGTCGAGGATCGGACCAAGCGCCTGGACGTGCGCGTGACCGCCGATCGGGCGGAATATCGGCCGGCCTCGAAGGCCACCGTGCGTGTGGAGGTGGGCGATGCGGACGGCCAGGGCGTGGCGAGCGAGGTCACGCTCTGGGCCGTCGACTACGGCGTGCTCTCGCTCACCGACTATCACGCGCCCGACGTCGCCGGCTCGGTGTATGTCCGCAAGACGCTCCAGGTGATCAACGCCGACAACCGGCAGCGCATCGTGTCGCGGCGGGTGCTCACGCCGAAGGGCGAGACCGACGGCGGCGGAGGGGGCGACGATGCGGGGGCGGGCACGCTCAGGAAGGACTTTCGCGTGCTCGCGTTCTGGATCGGATCCGTGACGACCGACGCCGCCGGCCGCGCCAGCGTGGCTGTGACGCTGCCCGAGTCGCTCACGACCTATCGCGTCATGGCCGTGGCGGCCGACCGGGCGTCGAGGTTCGGCGCCGGCGACGCCGAGGTCCGGACCAACAAGCCGCTGACGCTCAAGTCCACGTTCCCGCGGTTCCTGGCGATCGGCGACACGGCCGAGTTCGGCGCCGTGGTCGGCAGCCAGCTGCCGGCCGGCGGCACGGCGGTCGTGACCATGGAGTCGCTCGATCCCGGCGTGCTCGATCTGACCGGCGCCACCGAGGCGCGGGTGCCGGTCGCGTCCGGCGGTCAGGCGGAAGTGCGCTTCTCGGGCACGGCGAGGGCCATCGGACGCGCCCGGATCCGCATGCGGGCCGCCATCGGCAACGAGACCGATGCGTTCGAGGACGTGATTCCCGTCGAAGTGCTGGCGTCGCCCGAGACGGTGGCCGCGTACGGCGATGCCTCGGGCGCCGTCACCACCGCGCGCGAAACAATCGCGCTTCCTCGAGGCGTCGTCGCCGGTTTCGGCGGCCTCGACGTGGCGGTGTCGTCCACGGCGATGGTGGGCCTGGGGGAAGGCGCCCGCTATCTCGTCGAATATCCCTACGGCTGCGCGGAACAGAAGGGATCGACCTCGCTGGCCCTGGTGCTGGCGGCTGACCTCGGCGATGCCTTCTCGCTCCCGGGCCTGGATCCCGCGAGTATGCGAACCGTCGCGCAACGGACGCTCAAGGAGCTCGAGACGTTCCAGTGTGCGAGCGGCGGCTTCGCCTACTGGCCCGGCGCGTGCTGGACCGTGTCGCCGTACCTGACGGCGTATCTCCTGCACGTTTTCAAGACGGCCGTCGATCTGAACTACTCGGTCGACCGCGGCGTCCTCGATCGGGCGTACGCCTATCTCGACGCCGAGCTCGCCGCGCTCCCGCCCGACGCCGACGAAGGCTGGTGGCCGGCGTATACGGCCTGGCAGGCCTTTGCCGTGAAGGTGCTCGTCGAAGACGGCCGCACCGAGGACTCGCACCTCACGCGGCTCTACCAGTACCGCGATCGGATGCCGGTGTTCGCGCTCGCGTATCTTCACGATGCACTGGTGGCGAAAGGCGAGACCTCCGGCGATCGCGTGGACGATCTCCGCCGCCGGATGGCGAACGCCGTCCTGCCGGAAGGCGGAAGCGCCCACGTCGAGGAGCTGGCCGACCCGTACCTGCTCTGGTTCTGGAACTCCAACGTGCGGTCGACCGCCATCGTCCTCAACTCGCTCGTCAAGGGCGGCGTGACCGGCGCGCCCATGCGCGAGATCGTGCGCTGGATGATGGCGGCGCGCAAGGACGGCCGCTGGGGCAACACCCAGGAGAACGCTCTGGCCCTGGAAGCCCTGGTCGGGTACTACCGCACCTACGAATCGGTCGTCCCCGACTTCCGGTCCGTCGTGGCGCTTGGCGCCCGCGAGCTCGCGCGCGGCGAGTTCCGCGGCCGCTCGACCGAGGCGTCGGCGACGAGCCTGCCGATGGCCCAGGTGCTCTCGGCTGGCCGCGCGGGCGCAGACCTGCCGCTCACGTTCACGCGAGAAGGGAACGGGACCCTGTACTACTCGGCTCGCCTGCGGTACGCAGCCGACGTTCTCTACCAGCGCGGACTCGACGCCGGGATCGACGTCGAGCGGCGGTACGAGCCGTTTGTGGAGAACGGCAGTCGCCCGCCCGCGATCGAGTACGCCGCCGGCGATCTCGTGCGGGTCACGCTGACCTTCCGGCTCACGAAAGAGCGGCGGTTCGTGGCGGTGACCGATCCCCTGCCGGCGGGCTTCGAGCCGGTCGAGTCGTGGTTCGCGACCACGGCGCGCGACCTCGCGTCCGCGCAGGACCGCCAGGCGAACGCGGGCGGCGATGCGAGCGACTGGCGCAACTGGTGGCGGCACGGCGGGTTCGACCGCGTGGAGCGTCACGACGATCGCGTGCTGCTCTTTGCGACGCGGCTCAGCGAAGGGCTCCACGAGTTCAGCTACGTCGTCCGGGCGACGACGGCGGGCACGTTCCGGACGGCGCCGGCGCACGCGGAGGAAATGTACGAGCCTGACGTGTTCGGTCGAACGGCCACGGATGTGATCACGGTGGGGCGGTAATCATGTCGATCCTCATCCATGTGGACGCTCGTCGCGCGGCCCGTGCCGGTCTCGCGGGTGCCGCGGCCCTCGTCCTGGGCGTCGCGTGGCTGCGCATCGGGCCGCTGCCTGCGGGCCTGCTCGACGAACCGCCCAATCCAACGACCGTCGTCGTGGACAGAAACGGGGTCCCGCTCTACGAGGCCCTGTCCAGCCTCGATGCGCGCGCGGTGCGCCTCACCGCCGAGAACCTGTCGCCCGCGCTCGTGGCGGCTACCGTGGCGGCCGAGGACCGGCGTTTCTGGTGGCATCCCGGCATCGACCCCATCGCGATCCTGCGCGCGATGAAGACCGACCTGCTGGCAGGCCGCGTCGTCGAAGGCGGCTCCACGATCTCGCAGCAGGCGGCCAAGCTGCTCCTCAACCGCCGATCGCCGGGACGGCGCCGCGGCGTCGGCGCCAAGCTCCATGAGGCCGTCGTCGCGCTCCGTCTGGAGCATCGGTTCACCAAAGGCGAGGTGCTGGCGATGTATCTGAACCTCGCCGAGTACGGCAACCAGTACGTCGGCGTCGAGCGGGCGAGCCGCGGCTATCTCGGCGTGCCGGCAGCCCTGGTCACGCCCGCGCAGGCGGCATTGCTGGCGGGCCTGCCCCAGCGCCCCTCGGCCTTCGATCCGTATCGCCACCGCGATCGGGCGGTGCGGCGCCAGCGCGCCGTGCTGCGGCGGATGCAGGCGGCCGGCTCGCTCACGAGCGAGCAGGCGCGCGAGGCGCTCGCCGAGCGGCTTGCCTTCGTACCGGCGGCGTCGCCATTCGCAGCGCCCCACTTCGTCGAGATGGTGCTCGGCGCCGCGAGTGAACCACGGCCGGCGCGCATCGAGACCACGCTCGACGCTTCCCTCCAGGCCGACGTCGCAGGAATCATCCGCAGCCAGCGCGACCAGCTGCGGAGGCACGGCGCCAGCAACGTGGCCGTGGTCGTGCTCGACAACGAGCGCGGCGAGTGGCTGGCCTGGGAGGGATCCGGCGACTACTCGGACGCGTCGAGCGGCGGCACGATCAACGGTCCCACGACGCCGCGGCAGCCGGGGTCGGCGCTGAAGCCGTTCACCTATGCGCTGGCGTTCGAGCAGGGCTTCACGCCGGCGAGCGTGCTGCCCGACGTGCCGTCCAGTTTCCCGACGGCGGAGCCCGGCGTCGTGTACAGCCCGCGCAATTACGACGGACGGTATCGCGGGCCGCTGCTGGCCCGGCGGGCGCTCGCCGGATTGGAAAACGTGCCGGCGGTGGCGCTCGCCTCCGACGTCGGGGTGCCGGCCCTGCTGCGGCTCCTCGGCCGGGCAGGCGTGACGAGCCTCGACAAGACGGCGTCGGTACTATGGCCTCGGCGTGACGCTCGGCAACGCCGAGGTCCAACTCGATGAGCTGGTCGCCGCCTACGCGGCGTTCGCACGCGGCGGCGAGTGGATCGCGCCGAGCTTTCTTCTCCGGCCGTCGGCGAGCGCGGCCCCGACACGGCGGCTCGTATCGCCGCGCACGGCGTTCTGGATTACCGACATCCTGTCGGATCCCGACGCGCGTGAATTCATCTTCGGCCGCGGCGGCAGCCTCGAGCTGCCGTTCCCGGTGGCCGTGAAGACGGGCACCTCGCAGGCATATCACGACAACTGGACCATCGGCTACTCGCGGCGGGTCACGGTCGGCGTGTGGGTCGGCAACTTCGATCGGACGCCCCTGCGCAGCTCGAGCGGCGTCACCGGCGCCGCGCCGATCTTCCACGCGGTCATGCTGGCCGCCGAGCGCCGGCTCGGCGGATCGTCGAGCGTGTTCTCGCAGACGCCGATCCTCGCTCCGCCGGCCGATACCGTCGAGCGCGAGGTCTGCGCCCTCTCGGGCCTGGCCGCGAACGACTGGTGTCCCGTGCGCGTCCGTGAATGGGTGCCCGCCGGCGCGACGCTCCTGCCCTGCAGCTGGCACCATCTCGGCGACGAGGGCCTGCTGACGTTCTGGCCGCCGGAGTTCCGCCAGTGGGCCCGCGAGCAGGGCCTCGAGGACGACGGCCGGGCCGCCGTCGCGTCGGATCGCCTGGTCGCCTCGCGCGATCCGCGAGCGCGAGCCGGCGACGCTAATGCGAATCGGGTCCGCGCGCCGCTGACCATCGTCAGCCCACCCGACGGCGCGACGTACCTGATCGATCCGACGCTCAGGCGCGAATTCCAGACGGTGCCTCTGCGCGCGGTGGCCGCGGCCGGCGGACCGACGGCGTGGAGCGTGGACGGGCGCGCCGTGGGATCCGCAAACGCCGATGCGGCGATAGACTGGATGCTCGTCGCCGGCGAACACCACATCGTCGCGCGCGACGAGCGGAACCAGGCGGCCGAGGCCGTGGTGACCGTGCGGTAGGCGGCGATTGGAAGGAGGCCGATGTTCAACCGCGTGCGCCTGCTTTGGAAGCGGTACACCCCGCTCGAACAGCGGCTGTTCGCGGCCGTGCGCGCGGTCCTTCCCGACGAGGTGCGTCCGTCGTTCGACGCGCAGGTGGCCGCGGTCACGAAAGTGCAGCGCCTGCCGCCGTCCTGGAGCGAGATCGACCTCTACTGCATCCGCCGCGGCACCCTCGGCTGGGGTGACGTGCCGACATTTCCCTGCACCGACGAATTCCGTCTCGCCGAGGTGCGCTTCGATGCGGCGGGCATCCGCTACCGCGCGTTCCTCGACTGCGTCGGGGGCCATATCTTCGACATTGTCGTGATTCCGGGCGCGAAAGCCGTGGCTTTCGACACATGGGACGCGCCGGGCACCGCCACCCTCCTGGCCGACCCGCGACGCGCCCCCGAAGGGCGCAAGGCGCTCGAGCCCCTGCCGCACGAGTGGGAGACCTTTCTCGCCAACCGGACCGGCGAGCCCGTCGGTGACTGGATTCTGCACGACGGCGAAACGGCCGGGCGCGTCGCCCTGGCCGACGGCGAGTATCTCGTGCTCGCCCAGCGCGGGGGCGAAGAGTTCCTGCTGCAGCGCCTCGACCCGCCCGCCGACGGCCTCTTCCACCTGACGAGCCCCGACGATGCCCCGCGGCGCCTCGATGAAGACCTCGATCGGTTCATGGCCGATCGCGCCCGTCGTCGCCCCTGAGCGGGGCCTGGTCTATATTGTCCGGACTCCCATGCCACGTCCGAAACGCACGCGATCGACTCCTGACGGCTGGCATGCCGTGACGCCGCGCCTCTTCGTCGACGATCCCAGACGTCTCGTCACGTTTCTCAGGGAGACGTTCGCCGCGACCGGCGCGTATCGCGCGACGTCGCCGTCGGAAATCACCATCGGCGACTCGATCGTCATGGTGAGCGGCACGGACGCTCGGCCGCCGATGCCGGCGTGCCTGTACGTCTATGTGGACGATGCCGATCGCGTGTATCGTCGTGCGCTCGCCGCGGGCGCCGAGTCGGTCGAGCCGCCGGCCGACATGCCGTACGGCGACCGGCGCGCGATGGTCAAGGACGCGTGGGGCAACGTCTGGCAGATTGCGACGTTCGACCGACGGCCCCGCCGATGATTCCGCTCGTCGTGATGACCGCGGCCTGGCTCGTCTTCCGGGCGCTCGGCCTGGCGGGGCTGATCCTCGGAGCGTCCACCTGGGCGGGAGCGCTGCGCTTCGCGCTGGCCGTGATGTTCGTGGTCACGGGGCTCGCCCACTTCCTGCCGCGCTCGCGCCCCGACCTCGTGCGGATGGTCCCGCCGCAGTTCCCGCGGCCGGCGTGGCTCGTGACGCTGACAGGCGTCGCGGAATTCGTCGGCGCCGCGGGCCTGCTCGTGCCGGCGTCCGCGCGAGCCGCCGCGTACGGGCTCCTCGTCCTGCTGGTGGCGATGTTCCCGGCCAACGTATTCGCGGCGCGCGCGCGGCTGCCGGTGGCCGGCCGAGTGGCCACGCCGCTCGTGCTGCGCCTGCCGCTCCAGCTTGCCTGGATCGCGGCCCTCTGGTGGGTGGCGATGACGATGCCGACGTGACCGGCTGGTGGTAGAGTCTTCAGAAGGGACCAACCCGGCGATAGCACCCCGTGATTCGCTCCAGCATCGAGATCAACCGGCCACCGGCGGAAGTGTTCGCCTACATCGACGAGCTCGATCGCCACGGCGAGTGGCAGGCGGCCATCATCTCGGCACGCAAGGAGCCGCCGGGCCCGACGCGCCTCGGCACGCGCAATTTCGAAACCCGCCGCGTGCCCGGCGGCGCCAGGGAATTCGAAACCGAGATCGTCGAGTACAACCCGCCGCGACGCATCAGAGGCCGCGGCCTGCACGGCCCGATTCGGCCCATCGTCACGGTCATCGTCGAACCGCTCGACAACGGCCGGCGATCGCGGGTCACCACCGAACTGGTGCTCGAAGGCCGCGGCATCGGCAAGCTGCTGGCGATCTTGATCCGCCGCGCCGCGCGCAAGCAGGTGCCGCGCGACCAGGCGCGGCTGAAGGAAATCCTGGAACGACGGCACTGACCCCTGCGGCCCGGCTCCGCCTGACGCCCGATGCCCGCCACCCGCCCCTCGGGCACGCTCATCCGCCTGCCGCTCGAAACGGCTGCAATCGCCTGGCTCGCCATGCGCGCGGTATGATCGGCCAGCATGTGTCGGAACATCAAGACGCTCGCGAATTTCGCACCACCCGCCACCGACGACGAGATCCGCGCCTCCGCGCTGCAATTCGTCCGGAAAGTGAGCGGCACAACCCGCCCGTCGCGTGCCAATGAGGCCGCCTTCGAGCGGGCCGTGACCGAGGTTGCCGACGCGGCGACGCGGCTGATCCGATCGATCACGACCAGCGCGCCGCCGCGCAATCGCGAGGAAGAAGCCCGGAAAGCCCGCGAGCGGTCGCGCGCGCGCTTCGCGGCCGGATGACGCCCAGGCGTCCTATCGGGCGTCGCAGGCGCCGAGCATGTCGATGTGCTTGACCTCGATCTTGCGCGCCACGATGTCGACGTCATGATCCTCGTCGCGGTCGCGCGATCGCAGCCAGGACGTCGGCACCCGCGCCTTCTCCTTCTTGCCGTCCAGCGTCAGCTCGATGTTCGTGAAATCGCCGTCCCGATCGACGTCGACCTCGCCCTTCTTGAAGTCCTCGAGCTCGCCTTTCACCTCGACCATCTGGCCAACGTGCCTGGCCAGATCCTCGTCCTCGTCCAGCCAGTAGAAAACGCGGCCGGTCGGTCCCTCAGAGCCGAGGGCCTCCCCGTCGGTCGCCGCGGCCATCATGATGTCGCTTCGGCTCCAGACGAGCGTCGACCCGGGACCGCCGCCCGAGGCGTCGGCCTCGCGTACGCATCCACGAACGGTGATGTCGTCGTCATGGATCGTGACGAGCGGACGCTGGGCGGCAACAGCGGCAACAGCGGCAACTGCGGCGGCAGCGGCAAGCGCCGTCGCGCTCATGCCGCGAGTGAAGATCGGGCTGGTGAACCTCATGTTGTCCTCCTCCTCTGCCAAAAGGACGCAACACTCGCGCCGACCGGCCGGCCGAGCTCTCGGTTCCGCTCGGAACGGCGTCCGCCGAACTCTGCAGATCCCCGCGACAGCGTGGGTCCGCGTATTGGATACTTAGGGCGATGCCGGTTCTCCGCCGCCGCCGCTTCGCGGCCCTTGTCGTCGCCGCGCTCCTGTGTGGAGCGACGCTGGCCGCACAGGATCGACTCCGGGCGGTGCCCGGCTACGATTGCTACGAGCGCCTCACGCGCGCCATTCCCGCGGCGTGGACGACCGGCGCCATCAGCGCCACGTGGGAGGCCGACAGCAGTGCCTTCGACTTCCGCCGGAACGGCGCCCGATATCGCTTCGACGTCGCCCGTCGAACGGCGAGCCCGATCGACGCCGCCGTGGAGGATGGCCAGCATCCGAACGGCCCTGGAGCGCCCGAGCGCGGCCGGCAATACACGACCGCGGTGTCTCCGGACGGCCGTTTCACCGCGACGTACATGGATCGCAACGTCTGGCTTCGCGACGCGTCCGGGGACCATGCGATCACGACCGACGGCAGTGTCGCCGCTCGCATCAAGAACGGCACGGCGAGCTGGGTGTACGGGGAGGAACTGGACCAGCGCACGGCCATGTGGTGGTCGCCCGACAGCACCAAGCTCGCCTACTATCGCTTCGATGAGAGCCGCGTGCTCGATTACTACGTCGTGCTCGACCAGACGCATATCCAGGACGCGGTCGACGTCGAGGCGTACCCGAAAGCCGGTGTCTCGAACCCGCTCGTCGACCTGTTCGTGTACGACGTCGGCTCGGGGCGAACCACGCGCGTCGACGTGCGCGACGGCCGGCCGTTCGAAGACGACGTGGTGGGCTACTACGTGTATCGCGTCGCCTGGTCGCCCGACGGCCGCGAACTGCTGTTCGACCGCACGAATCGCCATCAGAACGTGATGGAGCTGACCGCGGCCGACCCCGCCACCGGGCGCTGCCGGGTGGTTCTGCGCGAGGAATGGCCGCCGAGCTGGACCGAGAATCACCCGCCCATGTATTTCCTCGCCGACGGCCGGCGCTTCGTCTGGGCGTCGGAGCGAAACGGCTGGAACAATCTGTATCTGTACGACCTGTCGGGACGGCTCATCACCCCCCTCACGCGGGCGTCGTCGTACGAGATCGACGAGGTCACCGCCATCGACGAGCCGCGGGGCCGTCTCTTCTACCTGGCGCGCGACGGTGCGAATCACATGACGCTGCAGCTGCACCGCGTCGGCCTCGACGGCAGCGACGACGTCCGACTGACCGACCCGGCGTTCACCCACCGGGTCGCGAGCTGTGTGAGGGCGCTCGGCGAGGGGCCCGCGGTTTCGGCCGGATCCTGCGGCCTGTCTCCCGACCGCCGCTATTTCGTCGACGTCTTCGAGACGCACGACACGCCGCCGTCGACGCGACTCGCCGACACCGACACGGGACGGAC
Organism: uncultured Acidobacteriota bacterium; assembly: GCA_963837345.1. Classification (GTDB taxonomy): domain Bacteria; phylum Acidobacteriota; class Vicinamibacteria; order Vicinamibacterales; family CAVVIG01; genus CAWIMX01. The sequence continues at coordinate 2,815,762 of CAWIMX010000001.1, read as the reverse complement.
GGTGGCCGACGTGGCGACCGGTCAGACGGCGGGCTTCGAGGCGTTGGGGCTCCACCCGACGGAACTGTTCACGTTCCGGTCGGCCGACGGCGCCACGACGCTCCACGGACTGATTCGATTTCCGCCGAACTTCGACGCGTCGCGCCGATATCCGGCGCTGGTCACCGTATACGCCGGGCCGGACGCCGACAGCACCACCGCGAGTGAATCGTTCGCGCCTCCGAGCGCCGCGACCGGCTTCGGATTCCTCCTGGTGACGCTCAACACGCGCGCGGCACCCGGCCGCGGCAAGCGCTTGCTCGATTCGATCTACCTCAAGCTCGGCCAGACCGAGATCGACGACCTCGCCGCAGGCGTGCGGGCGCTCGGCGCTCGGCCCTACGTGGACCCGTCACGCGTCGGCATCTACGGCACGTCGTACGGCGGGTACGCGTCGTTGATGGCGCTCCTGCGGTACCCGGATCTGTTCGCGGCCGCGGCCGCGTCGTCGCCGGTCACGACGTGGGCCAACTACGACACGATCTATACCGAGCGATACATGCGGACGCCGGAGGAAAACGCAGAAGGGTACGAGGCGGGCAGCCCGCTCACCTACGCGGGCAATCTCCACGGGCGGCTGCTCCTCTACTACGGCACGGCCGACAACAACGTCCATCCGTCGAATACCCTGCAGCTCGTCGAGGAGCTCCAGACGGCAGGCAGGAGCTACGACCTTCAGGTGGGTCCCGACCGCGGCCACAGCGGCGTCGATCCCGAACGCATGCTCGAATTCTTCGCCGACGCGCTCCACTTCACTGGAAACTGAGGCAACCCTCGTCCCCTCGTCCCCTCGTCCCCTCGTCCCCTCGTCCCCTCGTCCCCTCGTCCCCTCGTCCCCTCGTCCCCTCGTCCCCTCGTCCCCTCGTCCCCTCGTCCCCTAGTTCCCGGCAACCCTCACCTTCACGGTGCTGGTGCCCGTCAGCGCGCCGTCCGTACCGCTCAACTGGAGCTCGTACTCGCCGGGCGCGCTGAAGGACACCGTCGTCCTCGCACTCGACGCGTCGTCAAAGGTCGCGTCGCCCGGACCGCTCAGCTTGTTCCACGAGCTCGTGACGGCGCTGCCGCGCGGCATGTTGTCGTCCGTCACGTTCCCGTTGAGGGTCAATTTCGCTCCTACCTTGGTCTTGAGCGTCGGCTCGGGCGGCGGCCCGTCGTCGTCCCCGCTCAGCCCGAGGCCGAGCGCCGCTTGAGCCGCGCCTCGGCCGAATCCGGTCCGCAGCGAGACGATCGGCGACTTGTTCGCGCAGGTCAGTCTGGGCGCCGTGTCGAGGGAGAGCCCGGCCATCACGGTGCGCCGGCTGTTCAACTCGAGCTCGTAGAGCGGGTCCAGCAGTTTCGACGTGGTCTCGTTGGTCTGGGCGCCGTACTTGACCTGCCACGAAAGATCGCCGTCGAAATCGGCCGGCACCACCATCACGCAGGCGAAGCGGTGGCGTCCCTCGAGGAACGTGAGCGGCTGCTGACGATCGGCCGGCCCGGGAACGAACTGGTTCTCCGGACCGGCGGGAATCGTCACGTCCACGTGGTTCATGTTGAAGTAGCCGAACGCCAGGGTCCTCGATCCGTCCGCGTTCTTCACGTAGCCGTCGTACTGCAGATAGATGGGAGCGGTTGGCTGCGCCCACGCCGGAGTGGATCCGGCGAGCGCGAGCGCGAGCGCCACGAGGATCAGCCACACACGAGCAGATCGGCCGCGCATTGTTTGTACACCTCCTCTGGTCAGGGCACCTCTTCTCGATCACGGTACCACAGCGAGGAGGCGGCGGCCGTCGCCCGCACCGACGATCAGTTGCGCTTGCCCGTCCAGGTGCCGGTGCCGAGACCGCCCAGGTCGACCGTTCCCTTCATCGAGTCCTTGCTCTCGATCGTGCCCTTGTAGACGACAGTGAGGGCGGTGCCCTGGACGTCGGCGTTGATGGTGATGGTCACGTCCTGTCCCTCGATCGAGCCCGTCAGTTCCTGCTCGCCGAAGGTCTGCGACGAATAGTGGCCCGTCAGCTTCATCCCGTCCTGCTTCAGCGTGACCGTGGGCTGGCCCCCGCCGGCGTCGGTCATCACGTCGAACGTCCAGGCGCCGCTCAGATCCACTTTGGCCGCCTGCGCACGGGCGGAAGTGTTCAGCGCGAAGAGCCCCGCCACCGCCAACGCCGCCGCCATCCGCGTCCTCGCAACCTTGCTCATACATGCTCCATTCATACAGGCTCCCCGGAGGCCCGGGACACCGGGCATGGTCCTGATTATGCTGCAATGGACGCGGCCGGCAACCCTGCCGTTCCCACCGGGGCCAAAAAGGCCGAGGCGCCTCAGACGTCCACTCCGGCCAGGACGTCGGCCACTTGGTCAACCAGCCAGGAGACTTCTTCGTCGGTGATGACATAGGGCGGCATCAGGTACACGACGTTGCCCAGGGGCCGGACGAGCGCGCCCCGTTTCAGGAACGCGGCTGCGAGCCGGGGACCGACCTCGTCGAGGTAGCCCTCGGCCGTCCGTGTGTCCTTGTTCGAGACGAGCTCGAGAATCCCGACGCCGCCGATCACCCGAACCTCGCCGACCGCGGGAAGCCCGGCGAGCGGTTCGAGACCCTCGCGCAGTTGTCGCTCCAGCCGCTGGATCCGCGCCAGCACATCGTTGGCGTGAAACAGGTCGAGGCTCGCGCACCCCACGGCGCACGCCAGGGGATTGGCCGTGAACGAATGGCCGTGGAAGAACGTGCGCCCGCGATCGTCGCTCAGGAACGCCTCGTATACGGCCTCGGTGGCCACGGTGGCGCCAAGCGGCAGATATCCCGCCGTGAGCGCCTTGGACAGGCAGATGATGTCGGGCGAGACGCCGGCGTGCTCACAGGCGAACATCCGGCCGGTGCGCCCGAACCCGGTGAGCACTTCGTCCGCGATGAGCAGCGTGCCGTAGCGATCGCACAGCGCACGCACCCCTGCCAGAAACTCGACCGGCCACACGACCATCCCGCCCGCCGCCTGCAGCATGGGCTCGACGAGGACGCCCGCCACCCGATCGCCGGCGGTCGCCAGCAACGCCTCGAGGCTGGCCAGGCAATCGATCCGGCAGCTGGCGCGCTCGAGGCCCAGGGGACACCGGTAGCAGTAGGCCGACTCGGCCCGGGCGACATCGAACAGCAGCGATCCGAACGCGTCGGTGAATACGGAGTCGTCGCTGACCGACATTGCGCCGACCGTGTCGCCATGATACGCGTGGCGCATCGCGATGAATCGCGACCGTTCGGGCCTCCCGCGGTTGCGCCAGGTACCTGCGCCGCCATCTTCAACGCGACTTCGACGGCGGTCGACCCGTTGTCGGAGTAGAACACCCGAGTGAGGCCGGCGGGCAGCGCGGCCGTCAGCAGCTCGGCGAGCCGCACGGCGGGCTCGTGCGTGAAGCCCGCGAACATGACGTGCTCGAGCCGTGCCGCCTGCTCGGCCAATGCGCGGTTGAGAACCGGATGCGAGTGGCCGTGGATGTTCACCCACCAGGAGGAAATGGCGTCGAGGATCCGCCGTCCGTCGTCCAGATAGAGATAGACGCCTTCGGCACGCACGACGGGAAGGGGCGCCGGCGCCGTCTTCATCTGCGTGTAGGGATGCCACAGGCGGGCGCGGTCTCTCGCGACAAGGTTCGAAGGGTTCACGGCATCCTGATTTCTATACGGACCGGTGAAGCAAGGGAGAGAGGCGGCCGGGCCGATCGAGCTCGGTCGTCGCCCAGGCCGCCAGACGTTCCGGGGTCAGCGGGTCGAACAGGGGCATCTCGCCGAGCACGTGCACCTCTCCGTAGCCTTCGATCGCGGCCCGGTTCTCGCCATCCGGTGGCCCCACCATCACGACGCCGGCCACGGTCAGCCCGCGCCGGCGCAGCGCTTCGGTCGTCAGCAGCGTGTGATTGATCGTGCCCAGCTGCGACCGCGCCGTCACCACGACCGGGAAGCCAAGGGCCTCGATCAAGTCGACCATCATGTCGGAGCCGTTGATCGGTACGAGGACCCCGCCCGCCCCTTCGACGATCCAGGCGGTTGTCGCGGGTTCTGCGCACAGCACGTCGACGAGAGGCGGCAGCTCGATCGTCGTCCCGCTCCATCGCGCCGCCAGGTGCGGCGACACCGGGCGGGGCAGGCGCACGCCCGTCGCCAGCCGCCGGTCGCCAGCGGCGCCGCTCAATCGCAGGACTTCGGCGGTATCGTCGTCCTGTTCGATGCCGGTCTGAATCGGCTTCCAGTAGCGCACCGGAGCCTGACGTCCGTACCGGACCAGGAGGGCCGCCGACACGACGGTCTTGCCGACGCCGGTGTCCGTGCCCGTCACGAAGACGCCGCGCGGCATCATCGGCCGAGAGCTGGCAGCGTCGCCAGCGCGTCGGCCAATCGATCGATCACGTCTTCGGTCAGCCCCACGTTCACCGAGCATCGCAGCCGGGCGGTGCCGGGCGCCACGCTCGGCGGGCGGATCCCGCGCACGTCGAAGCCGAGCGCCTGCAGTGCGGAGGCGGCCGCCATCGCCCGCGCGTTGTCGCCCACCATGACCGGCACGATCTGCGAGCGCCCGGCCGGCACGTCGAGGCCGGCGCGCGCGAGGTGCTCGCGCAGCCGCGCCGACAGGGTCGCCAGGCGGACGCGCCGGTCGGGTTCGGCGTCGACGATGTCGAGCGATGCCTCGAGAGCGGCGACCAGCGGCGGCGGCGGCGCCGTGGAGAACACGAAGGGCCGCGCGCGCTGGACGAGATATTCGACGGCCAGGGCGGAACCCGCGACGAAGGCGCCCGCGACCCCGAGCGCCTTGCCCGCCGTGTTCACCGACACGAGAACCGGATCCTCGTCGTCGGGGAGGCGAAGGCCGGCCTCTTCCAGCAGGCCGCTGCCGCGCGCGCCGAAGACGCCGACCGCGTGCGCCTCGTCCACGATGAGCGCCGCGTCGTGTTCGCGGCAGAGCGCCGCATAGTCGCCGAGCGGCGCGATGTCGCCGTCCATGCTGAACAGCGACTCCGTGACGACGAACGTCTGCCCGGTGCGATCCCGTCCACGCAGGTGGCGCCACAGGGCGTCCCGATCCAGGTGCGGATACACCAGGCGATGAGCGCCGGAGAGCCGCATGCCGTCGATCAGACTCGCGTGGTTGTGCGCGTCCGAGAGAATCCAGTCTCCCGGCTCGACGAACGTGGTGAGCACCGCGAGGTTCGCCTGGTAGCCGCTGGCGAAGTACAGCGCGCGCGCGGTGCCCTTGAACCGCGCAAAGCGCGCTTCGAGCCGCGACGTCGACTCGCGTTCGCCCCGTAGCAGCCGCGATCCCGTGCTCCCCGATCCGTCACGCCGCGCCGCCTCCGCCATCCGCGCCGCGACGCGCGGGTCGGCGGCCAGCTGCAGGTAGTCGTTCGACGAGAAATCGATGCCGCGTGGGGGCGTGAGCTGCCGCAGGAGGTTGGCGGCGGCAAGGTCGTCGAGGCGGCCCTGCAGCCGGCTCGCGAGACGCGTGGTGGTGAGCATCCGGGGGGCCTCAGGCCTTGGCCCCCGGGCCCTGGTCCGTCCCTGGCGGCTGGTCCGGCACCTCGCGTTCGACTTCGAGCGTGCAGTCGCCGAGCAGCGCGGCGATGGCGCCGGCGGCGGCGAGGATCGGGGCGAACACGGCGCCGATCACGCCGACCGTGAGCGGAAACTCGATGATCGACCGGCCTTCGTGCTTGATGATGACGCGCCGGACGTTGCCTTCGTGGAGCAGCTTGCGCACGGCCTCGACGAGCTGCGCGCCGGTGACCTTGAACGTTTCCTTGAAAGTTTGCGCCATCGACCACCTCGTCCCCGCCGCGCTCGCGCGCCCGCTCGCGCTCGCTGGCGGATATCACTATACTGCGCCCTCCGGCCATCGTTTTTTCTCTGGCGCCCCGGTGGCGGCCGGCCCGAGGTGGGGACTAGAATCGGGATCATGTTCGAAGGGTTGTTCAGGTTCCTGTTCAAATTCCGTCCGGTCCTCTTCGAACAGGGCGACGTCGTGTTCGGCGCCTCGCGGCCGATGCTCACGGTCGCGCTGGTCGTCGCCGCCGCAGGCCTCGTCGTGCTGCTGACCTATCGCGCGATTCCCGGCACGACGCGCCGCGACTGGCTGGTGCTCGCCGGGCTCCGCCTGGCCGTCCTGGCCGCGCTGGTCTTCTGCCTGGCGCGTCCCCTGCTCGTGCTCCGGGCGGCGGTGCCTCAACAGAATTTTCTCGGCATCCTGCTCGACGATTCGAGCAGCATGCAGATCGCCGACATGAACGCCGAGGCGCGCAGCGCCCTGGTGAGCCGGCAGTTCGGCAAGAACGGCGCGCTCGTGGACGCGCTGTCGAACCGGTTCGTGCTGCGCTTCTTCCGCTTCTCGTCGTCGGCCGACCGCGTGGCGTCCGCCGATGAGCTGGAGTACGCGGGGTCGTCGACCAAGCTCGCCACCGCGCTCGATCGGGCGCGCGACGAGCTGGCGGGCCTGCCGCTCGCCGGCCTCGTGGTGGCCAGCGACGGCGCGGACACGTCCAACGACTCGATCGACGACACGCTGGCGAGCCTGAAAGCCCGGTCGATCCCGGTGTTCACGGTCGGGGTGGGCCAGCCGCGCTTCGCGCACGACATCGAGGTCACGCGCGTCGAGACGCCCCGCCTCGCGCTCAAGGGCACGTCCCTCGTCGTGAACGTCGTCATCACGCAGAACGGGTACGCCGGCCAGACGGTGCCCCTCAACGTCGAAGACAACGGACGCATCGTCACCACCGAGAACGTCACCATGCCGCGAGACGGCGAGTCGGCCACCGTGCCGATCCAGTTCACCGCGTCGGAGTCCGGCGCGCGCACGTTCCAGTTCCGGGTGCCCGAACAGCCCGATGAACAGGTCGCCCAGAACAACGCCCGCGACGCGCTGATCGAAGTGACCGACGAGCGCGAGAAGATCCTGTACTTCGAGGGCGAGCCGCGGTTCGAGATCAAGTTCATCCGCATGGCGGTCGAAGACGACAAGAACCTGCAGGTCGTCACGCTGCTGCGAAGCGCGGAAAACAAGTACTGGCGCGGCGGCGTGGACGACCCCGACGAGCTCGCCACCGGATTTCCCAAGACCCGCGAAGAGCTCTTCAGCTATCGCGCGATCATTCTCGGCAGCGTCGAGGCCGGCGCGTTCACGGCGGAGCAGCAGCGGATGCTGGCCGACTTCGTGAGCCGCCGCGGCGGCGGCCTCATGATGCTCGGCGGGCGCCGGGCGTTCGCGGAAGGCGGGTGGGAAGGCACGCCCGTCGCCGAGGCGCTGCCGGTCGAGATCGACCCGCCGGGCGGCCGCTCGACCCCGTATTTCGCGCACCTGGCCGTCCGGCCCACGCACGCGGGCAGCATCTCCCCCATCCTGCAGCTCGAAGCCACCGAGGATGCCTCGGCCGAGCGCTGGCGCACGCTGCCGGCCCTGAGCACGGTCAACCCGATCCACGAGGCCAAGCCGGGCGCAACGGTGCTGCTCACGGGCACCGACGATCATGGCAACGACCAGATCGTGCTTGCCTCGCAGCGGTACGGCCGCGGCCGCACGATGGCGTTCACGGTCCAGGACACCCTGGTGTGGCAGATGGACGCGTCGATTCCGCTCGAGGACATGACGCACGAAACGCTGTGGCGCCGCCTCATGCGCTGGCTGGTCGACGGCGTGCCGGGGCCGGTCACGATCACCACGCGCGACGACCGCGTGGATCCCGGCGAGGCCATCCCGCTCTCGGCCGACGTCATGGACGCCGAGTATCTGGGCGTCAACGACGGCCAGGTGATCGCCCACCTGACGGCGCCCTCCGGCAAGGTCGTGGATGTGCCGATGGAGTGGACCGTCGAGAACGACGGCGAGTACGGCGCCAGCTACGTGCCCGACGAAGAAGGCACGTGGACCGTCCGCGTGGATGCCGCCCGCTCGGGCGAGGCCGGCAGCAAGGCGCTGGGGTCCGACACCATGCACGTGCGCGTGTCCAACGCCAACAACGAATATTTTGGCGCCGGCCTGCGCGAACCGCTTCTGCGGCGGATCGCCGAGGAAACCGGCGGTCGGTATTACACGGCGGCCGACGACTCCGGGCTGTCCGAAGCCATCAACTACAGCGGCCGCGGCGTGACCGTCGTCGAAGAGCACGACCTGTGGGACATGCCCGCCATCCTGCTCCTGCTGATGGCCGCCATCGCCGCCGAGTGGGGCTACCGCCGCACGCGGGGTCTGGCATGAACAGGGGGTTTGGTCCCGGGTGCCCGGGGGCTGGCCGCCCCGGCGCCTGGGCGCTCGGCGCAGGAGTGGTGCTCTCTCTCTTCGCCGTACCGCACGCGGCCATCGCCCAGCAGACGCACCTGGTCATCATCACCGGCGTCGAGGGCGATCCGGAGTTCGGCACCCAGTTCCATGCCTGGGCGACGACGCTGCTGGACGCGGCGAAGGCGGCGGATCCCGACGCCGACATCGTGTATCTCGCCGACAAGCCCGCATCGGATCCGGGGCGGATCACCGGCCGCTCGACGAGCGACGCCATCAAGAAGGCCGTCGCCGATCTGGCCTCGCGCGCGCAGCCCAACGACGAAGTGCTGTTCGTCCTGTTCGGCCACGGCAGCTTCAACGGGCAGGACGCCTCCTTCAATTTGCCGGGCCCCGATCTGAGCGCCGCCGACTGGGCCGTGCTGCTCGACAGCTTCGCGGGCCGCCGCGTCGGGTTCGTGAACACGACCGCCTCGAGCGGCGCGTTTCTGGAGCCGCTCAAGGGTCCGGGCCGCGCGATTGTCACGGCGACCAAGACCGGCGGCGAACGCAACGAAACGGTGTTCCCGCAGTACTTTGCCGAGGCCTTCACCGCCGAAGGTGCCGACCAGGACCGGAGCGGGCGCGTCTCCCTCGCCGAAGCGTTCGCCTACGCCAAGGGGCGGGTCGAGGAGTCGTACGGCCAGCAGGGCACCCTCCTCACCGAGCACGCCGTGCTCGACGACGGCCAGGACGGGCAGCTGGCCACGGCGATGTATCTCACCGCCGATCGCGCGCGGGCCGACGCGATCGCCGCCGTCGACGACCCGGCCCTGCAGGCGCTCATGAAAGAGCAGCAGGCGCTCGAGGAGAAGATCGCCGGACTCCGCCTCCTCAAGTCGAGCATGGACCCGCAGGAATACGACCGCCAGCTCGAGGCGCTCGTCACCGAGCTGGCGTTGAAGACGCGCGCGGTTCAAGAGCGACGGGGCCAGCGGTGACACGTCCCGCGCGGCGCGTGATCGCGCTGGCGCTCGTGGGCAGCGGCATGGTGTCGGCGTCGGCGCTCGCGCAGCGCCGCCGACATGGATCCGCCACCTTCGAGACGGCGCCCAACGCCCCGTATGACGGCCGCTTCGCGTTCGCGCGGCTGCGGTATACGAGCGGGCCCGGCGGCTACTACTACTACGACCTGCCGCCGTGGGCGCACGGCTACGGCTACGATCCGCTGCCCGACCACGGACGGGCCGAGCGCAACCTGATGAGCATCATGAATCAGATCAGCACGCTCGAGCCGCACATCCAGGACGCAGAGGTGCTGGCGCTCGACGACCCGGAGCTCTCCCGCTACCCGCTCGCGTACATGGCGGAGGCCGGGTACTGGACGCTCACGGACCGCGAGGCCGAGGCGTTCCGCGCGTACCTGCACAAGGGCGGATTCGTGATTTTCGACGATTTCCGCGATCCGCCGCGCGGCGGCGGCGGCTGGAAGAATTTCGTGTACAACATGCAGCGGGTCATCCCCGGCGGCCGCTTCGTCGACATGGACGTCGCGCACCCGATCTTCCATGCGTTCTTCGAGATCGAGTCGCTCGACATCCTGCCCCAGGCCTACGACGGCGGCCGGCCGCTCGTGCGCGGGCTGTTCGAGGACAATGATCCGAGCAAGCGGCTGATGGCCATCGCGAACTACAACACCGACGTCTCGGAGTTCTGGGAGTTCTCGGGCACCGGTCTGGCGCCCGTGGACCAGTCGAACGAAGCCTTCAAGCTCGGCGTGAACTATGTGATGTACGGACTGACGCATTGATCGATCAGGACCTCTGAGAACCTCTGGAACTGAGGAGCTCGGCACGTCGGTGCGGCGCTCTTGACGGATCTCTCAACGGAAAGGATTGTCCCGTGGACACTATCGACCCGCGCGACGCCGGTGGCAGCAACCTCGACGCGCCAGACGATGTGGCGCTGGCCGACCGCATGAACGAAGGACGACAGCGCATCGTCGGCGAGCTGAAGAAGCTGATCGTCGGCCAGGACGAGGTGATCGACCTCGTGCTGCTCACGCTGTTCGTGGGCGGCAACAGCCTCATCGTGGGAGTGCCGGGGCTGGCCAAGACGCTCCTGATCCAGACGCTGGCGAAAGTGCTCGACCTGAATTTCAACCGGATCCAGTTCACGCCCGACCTGATGCCGTCCGACATCACGGGCACGGATCTCATTCAGGAAGACACGACGACGGGACGCCGCCAGATGGTGTTCGCCCCCGGGCCCATCTTCGCGAACATCGTGCTCGCGGACGAGATCAACCGCACACCGCCCAAGACGCAATCGGCGCTGCTCGAGGCGATGCAGGAGCACCGCGTCACGATCCAGGGACGCACGTACCGCCTCGAGGAGCCGTTCTTCGTGTTCGCGACGCAGAATCCGATCGAGCTCGAAGGCACGTATCCGCTGCCGGAGGCGCAGCTCGACCGCTTCATGTTCCACATCGTGATCGACCATCCGCCGGAAGACGAGGAGTACAACGTCGTGAAGACGACGACGGCGATTCTCGAGCCGTCGTTCGAGCGGACGGTCACCGGACCGGACCTGGTCGCCTTTCAGCGGCTGGTGCGCCGGGTGCCGGTCGCCGAGGCCGTGATGCGCTATGCGCTGACGATCGTGCGGACGAGCCGGCCCAAGTCGCCCGCGGCGCCCGAATCGGTGAAGAAGTTCGTCGCGTTCGGCGCGAGCGTCCGCGCCGCGCAGAACCTCGTGCTGGGCGCGAAAGCGCGCGCGCTCACGAGCGGGCGCTACCACGTGAGCTTCGACGACATCCGCGCCATGGCGCTGCCGGTGCTCCGGCATCGCGTGCTCACGAACTTCCGGGCGGAGTCGGAAGGCATGACCACCGACACGATCATCGCCGAGCTCCTGGATCGCGTGCCGGTCCCGAAGAGCGGAATGTAGGCATCATGCAGCAATCCCACGCCCTGCCGGGCGCGCGGTTCGTCGATCCGACCGTCCTCAGCCGCATCGGCAACCTCGAGCTGCTCGCGCGCTCGGTGGTGGACGGCTTCATCAACGGCCTGCATCGCGCGCCGTTCTTCGGCGCTTCGGTGGACTTCGCCGAGCATCGGGGCTACGTGGCCGGCGACGACATCCGCCGGGTCGACTGGCGCGTGTACGCCCGGACCGACAAGTACTACGTGAAGCAGTACGAGGCCGACACGAACACGAACTTCAACGTGCTCTTCGACGTGTCGCGGTCGATGAGCTTCACGAGCGGCGGCGTCACGAAGATCGAGTACGGGTGCTACCTGGCGGCGTGCCTGGCCTACATGGCGCAGCGGCAGCGCGACCGCGTCGGCCTCATCACGTTCGACAGCGACATCGTGAACCACGTGCCGCCGTCGGCCAAGCACTTCAACGTGGTGCTGCAGACGCTCGACCGCGCGAAAGCCGAGCGGCCGGGCAACCTGCGCGTGCCGCTCGCGAAGATGGCCGAGTTCTTCAAGCGCCGGGGCCTCGTGGCGCTCATCTCGGATCTGTACGACGATCCCGATGCCATCCTCGAAGCCGCGCGGCCGTTCGCGATGCTCGGCAACGATCTCGTCGTGTTTCACGTCCTGGATCCGGCCGAGATCGACTTCACATTCGACGACGCCTCGAGTTTCGAAGATCTCGAGAGCGGCGAGCAGGTGCCCGTGGTGCCGGCATCGTTCGCGAAACAGTACCGCCAGCTGATCCGCGAGCACATCGAGGCGCTCACGACGAAGTTCGCGGAGCACCGGATCGACTATTGCCTGCTCAACACGGCCAAGCCGCTCGACGAGGCGCTGTTCCGCTACCTCTCGACGCGGGAGCGGTTCATTCGGGTGCGATAGATAGATGTCCTTCCTGACACCCCTCTTCTTTCTCGGGCTGGGCGCGCTCGCGGTGCCGGTCATCGTGCACCTCATCCAGCGCGAGCGCAAGCACGTGGTGAAGTTCCCGTCGCTGATGTTCCTCGAGCGCATCCCGTACCAGTCGGTGCGGCGCCGCCGCATCCGCCACTGGTTCCTGCTGCTGATGCGGGCCGCGGCGATGGCGCTCATCGTCGCCGCGTTCGCCCGGCCGTTCCTGCCGCAGGGCGCGCTCGCGGTCACGGCCGCCGGCGGCGCCCGCGAAGTCGTCATCCTGCTCGATCGATCCGCCAGCATGGCGTACGGCGACGAGTGGTCGCGCGCCCAGCAGGCCGCGCGCCAGGCCGTGGCGGCCGTGAATCCCGAAGACCGCGCGACGCTCGTGCTCTTCGCCCGCAACGCCGAGGAGACCATGCGCAGCACGTCCGACCAGGTGCGCCTCGACGCGGCGATCGATCAGGCGGCGCCCACGGCCGGCGCGACGCGATACGGTCCGGCGCTCAAGCTCGCCCAGAGCGTGCTCGCCGAATCCACCCTGAAGCGGCGCGAGGTGGTGCTCATCAGCGACCTGCAGAAATCAGGCTGGACCGGCGCCGAGGACGTGCGGTTTCCCGAGGGCACCGTGGTGACGCCCGTGGCCGTCGGCACGCCGGACGCCGCGAATACCGCCGTCACGTCGGCGTCGTTCGCGCGCGCCGAGTTCTCGGGGCAGGAGCGCGTCACGCTCACGGCCGCCGTCGTCAACCGCAGCGCCGCGCCGCGCGCCGACGTCCCCGTGACGCTCAAGCTGAACGACCTCGAGCTCGAGACCAAGCGCGTGACGCTGCCGCCCAATCAGCCGACCACGGTGGTCTTCACACCGTTCACCCTCGCCGACACCAATGCGCGCGGCACGATCAGCGCGGCGACCGACCCGCTGCCCGCCGACAACACGTTCAGCTTCGTGCTCGCTCCCGGACGCGCCGTGCGCGTGCTCGTCGTCGAGCCGGGCGGCGGCCACGAGAGCCTCTTCCTGTCGCAGGCGCTCGACATCGGCCAGGCGCCGGGATTCCAGGTGGAGGTCGTGCCCGCGACGCGCTTCACGCCCGCGATGCTCGACGGCCGGGCGGTCGTGGTGCTCAACGGCACGCCCTTCCCGCCGGGCGCGGCCGGCGGATTGCTCGCCCGGTTCGTCGAGCAGGGCGGCGGCCTGCTCGTCGCCTTCGGCCCGAAGACCACGTGGCCGTCGACCGATACGTCGCTGCTCCCGGGCCAGCTCGGACAGACCGTCGATCGGCTGGAGGGGCACGGCGGCTCGATCGGCTATCGCGACTACAGCCATCAGGTCTTCGAGCTGTTCAAGGCGCCGCGCAGCGGCGACTTCTCGAGCGCCCACGTCTTCCGCTATCGCGTGCTCTCGCTCGGGCCCGACGATCGCGTGCTCGCCCGCTACGACGACGGCGCGGTGGCCGCGGCCGAGCGCCGCGTCGGCGCCGGCCGCGTGATCGCGTGGACCACGACGCTCGACGACACGTGGACCGACTTGCCGCTGCGCCCGGTGTACCTGCCGCTCGTGCATCAGATGGCCCGCTACCTCGCCCGCTACCAGGACACGCCCGCGTGGTACACCGTCGGCCAGGCGCTCGACTTCTCCACGACGCCGGTGGCCGGGCTGACGCGCCGCGTGATTCTCGATCCGTCGGGCGAACGCGTCGAGGCCGACGAGGGGGGCGAGGGACGCAGCGGCTTCCTCGAGCTCGAGCAGCAGGGCTTCTACGAGGTCCGCAATCCCTCGCAGAACGAGCGCCGGCCGTTCACGGTCGCCGTCAACATGGAAGCCGGGGAGTCGGATCTGACGCCGCTCGATCCCGACGAGCTGGTGGCCTCGCTCACCGGCCACGCCGTCCAGACCGCGACCGAAGGCGCCGAACCGGAGTTGCTCACGCCGGAGGACGCCGAGCGCCGCCAGGCCATCTGGTGGTATCTGCTGCTGGCGGGCCTGCTGCTGCTCGCCGCCGAGATGGTGGTGGCCAACCGATTGTCGCAAAAAGAACGCTTCCTCTAAAGGCCGTTCCTGTAAGCTGGTACCAAGACCCGGGAGGACACCTGCATGGGCGAGGCACACCGCGAGGAGCTCGTCGGCGTCATCCGTGAAGTGCGCAACCGCTGGCGGCTGAAGCTCGCCGTGCGCGGCGCGCTGGTCGTCGTCGCGGGCAGTCTGCTGGCGTTCCTGCTGTCGGCGCGCGGCCTGGAGGCGTTCCGCTTCTCGACGTCGTCGATCGTCACCTTCCGGATCCTGATTTTCGCGATCTTCGCGGCCCTGGCCGGCTTCTGGCTGGTGCGGCCGCTGCGCCGGCGGGTCAGCGACTCGCAGGTGGCGCTGTATCTCGAGGAATTCGATCCGTCGCTCGAGGCGGCGCTTCTGAGCGCAGTCGAAGCGACGTCGGCCGACACCACCGATCCCTCGCATTCCCCGGCGCTCGTCGAGCGGCTGGTGGCCGACGCGATCGAGAAATGCCGGGCGGCCGAGCACAATCGCCGCATCGAGCGGGCGGCGATGCTCCGCCACCTGATGACGATGGGCGCCCTGGCGCTGGTGGCGGCGCTCGTCGTGTCGTTCGGGCCCGCCTACTTCCGTCACGGCCTGTCGGCGCTGTTCAAGCTGTCGCAGAGCGCGAAGGCCGCCAGCCCGTACCACATCGAAGTCGCGCCGGGCGATGCGACCGTGCCGCGCGGGTCCGATCAGACGATCACCGCGACCGTCTCGGGGTTCACCGCGAACGGCGCGGAGCTGCTCATGCGCAGCTCGAGCGCCGGCGACTTCGAGCGGGTCCCGCTCGTGGCCACGTCGAAGGCGGACACCTTCGAAGGCATCCTCTTCCACCTCGATCAGCCGGTGGACTACTACGTCGAGGCGATGGGCGTGCGATCCGACAGCTTCCGCATGTCGCTCGTGGACCTGCCGGCCGTCCAGCAGCTGGATCTGGATACCGCTTTCCCGCCTACTCCGGCCTCGAGCCGCAGAAGGTGGAGAACGGCGGCGACGTGGCGGCGCTCAAGGGCACGGACGTCGCGCTCACGATCACGTCGACGATGAAAACAGCCGGGGGCCGCATCCTGCTGAACGATCACGAGTCGGCGCCGCTGACCGTGCAGGCCGACGGCACGCTCACCGGCGGCTTCAAGATCACCGAGCAGGGCTTCTACCGGATCGAGCTGCAGGGCCCCAACGGCGAGGCCGTCACCGCGTCGCCCCAGTACACGATCGATGCGCTCACCGATCAGCCGCCGACCGTGAGCTTCTCGAAGCCCGGCCGCGACACCCAGGCCAGTGCGGTGGAGGAAGTGTTCGCGGAAGCGCACGCCGAAGACGACTTCGGCGTGAAGGACCTCGAACTGGTCTACTCGACCAACGGCGGTCCCGAGAAGACGGTGCGGCTGTTCGGCGGGGGCAAGCCCCTCACCGAGGTGCAGGCCGGCCACACGATCTATCTGGAGGAGCTCGATCTCGAGCCGGGCGACTTCGTCTGGTACTACGCGCGCGCCACCGACACCGACGGCGTCGATGGCCCGCAGACGACGATGAGCGACATCTACTTCGTGCAGATCCGGCCGTTCAAGAAGGACTACCGCGCCGCACAGTCCGCGGCGGGCGGGGGCGGGGGCGGCGGCGGCAACGAAGTAGGCGCGCTCTCGCAGCAGCAGCGCCAGATCGTGGCGGCGACATTCAATACCGTCCGCGATCAGGACACGACGGCCAAGGACAAGTATCGCGAAAACGTCGTCTTCCTCACGCTGACGCAGTCGCGCCTGCGGGAACAGGTGGACGATCTCGTCGAGAAGATGTCGAGCCGGCTGGTGAACCAGGACCCGCGCTTCACGAAAATCGCCGAGCTGCTGCCGCAGGCGTCGGCGGCGATGAAGGGCGCCGAGGGCGAGCTGCGCGACCAGAAGGCGAAAGAGGCTCTGGCGCCCGAGCAGAAGGCGCTCCAGCTGCTGCAGCAGGCCGAGCAGGAGTACGAAGTGCAGGTCTCGCAGAGCCGCGGCGGCGGGGGCGGCGGCGGCGGGAACCAGCAGATGCAGGACGAGCTCGCCGAGATGTTCGAAATGGAGATGGACAAGCTCGCGAACCAGTACCAGATGCAGAACCGCGCCGACCAGCAGAGTGCGGATCAGCAGATCGACCAGCTGGCCGAGCGGCTGAAGGAGCTCGCGCAGCGGCAGCAGCAGGAGGCCGATCGCCAGCGTCGTCTCGCGCAGAGCGGCCAGAACGGCGCCTCGGGCACGGGAGCCGCGCAGCGCGCGCTGGCCGACGAGATCGAGCAGGCGGCGCGCCAGCTCGAGCAGCTCACGCGCGATCGCCCGCAGCAGCGCGATCTCGCCGACGTGGCGCAGCAGCTGCGCCAGGCGGCCGAACAGATGCGCCAGGCCGCGGCCAACGGCTCGCAGGACGGCGGCGCGGCAGCCGCCCAGGCGCAGCAGCGGCTGCGCGAAGCCCAGGAACGGCTCGCCAACCTGCAGTCGGGACGGGGCGAACGCGACGTCCAGGACGCTCTCAACCGCGCCGACCAGCTCGCGAAAGACCAGCAGCAGATCGAGTCCGACGTCAAGGAGCTCGAACAGGCCGGCGCCGATCGGCAGGGGCGCGCCGCGGGCATCGCCCAGCGCAAGGATCAGATGGAGTCGGAGGTCGCCGACCTCGAGCAGGAGCTGCAGAAACTCGCCGACGGCACGCGGCGCGACGCACGCGACGCGTCCCGCAAGCTCCAGGAGGCGGCCAACGACATCACCAGCAACAAGGTGAAGGAGAAGATCCGCTACTCGAAGGGCCTGCTCCAGGCGGGCGGCAACAATCCCGAGTTCGCCCGCGGCTTCGAAGAGTCGATCGGCTCGGATCTGGATTCGCTGCGCGACAAGATCAACGACGCGTCGCATGCGCTCGGCCAGTCGGCCCAGGACGATGCGATGCGCCGCGCCGCCGAACAGGCGGCCAACCTGCGCCGGGGCGTCGAGTCGTTCGGCGAACGCCTGCGCCAGCAGTCACAACAGGGGCAGCAGAATCAGCAGGGCCAGCAGGGGCAGCAAGGCCAACAGAATCAGCAGGGCCAGCAGGGGCAGCAAGGCCAGCAGGGCCAACAGGGTCAGCAGGGCCAACAGGGCCAGCAAGGCCAACAGGGTCAGCAAGGCCAACAGGGTCAGCAAGGCCAACAGGGTCAGCAAGGCCAGGGCGGCCAGCAGGCGCAGCAGGGTGGCCAGGGCGGCCAGCAGAATGGCGGCGGCGCGTTCCGGGGCGGCGCCAATGCGGGCGGCGACCGTTGGGGCGGCGTCGGATACGGGTGGAACGACGAAGACATCCGGCAGTGGAGCCGCCAGGCGCGGGAGTGGCAGGGCGACGCGGAGGCCCTGCGCCGCACGCTCGGCGACGCCGGCTACGACGTGCGCGACCTGAACGCGATCATCAACGACCTGCGCCGGCTGCAGGACAACAGCGCGTATACGAATCCGGAAGGGCTGGCGACGCTGCAGGCGCAGGCGCTCGAGAAGCTCAAGGAGTTCGAGTTCGACTTGCGCAAGGAGCTGGGTATGGACGGGCAGCAGCAGCTCTTCCTCGCCGGATCCGACGAGGTGCCCGCCGGCTTCCGCAGCGCGATCGAAGAGTACTACCGCGCGCTCGCGAAAAAGGGGACGAAGTAGGCAAGGGTTCCAAGGGTTCGGACGCTTCGCACCCTTGGAACCCTTAGAACCCTTGGAATCGTCTAGTGTTCCGTGGGCCCCCGCCTCGCTCCTGCCGGACTGTTCCTCGTCGGTGTCCTTCCGGCCCTCGGTCCATCCCCGCACGCGCAAAGCGATCTCGACGCCTTCATGAAGCGCGTCGTCGCACGCCGCGACGACAACTGGAAGAAGCTTCAGCAGTACATCCTCGACGAGCGCGACGCGGTGGATCTGCTCGCGCCGGGGCGACTCCGCCTCTGGGGCGAGCGACGCGACTACACCTGGTTCATCCAGGACGGCTTTTTCGTCCGCAGTCCGATCGCCGTGAACGGCGTGTCGATCGCCGACGAGGAGCGGCGCCAGGCCGAGGCCCGGTACCTCCGCCGCGTCAAGCGTCGCGATGCCGCCAGCCCGGACGGACGCGACGATGCGGGCAATCGGGCGCCGGCGGACGTGAATGCGCTCATCCAGCAGACACGTCAGCCCGAATTCATCTCGTCCTCGTATTTCCTCAACTTCACGTTCGACGAGGGGCGGTACGCGCTGGTCGGCCGCGAGACGCTCGGCGGCCGCGACGTGTTGCGGATCGAGTACTACCCCACCAGACTCTTCTCCGACAATCCCGCGGAGCGGCAGAACGCCGCCCGTCGGCGCCGCGACGATGGCGATCAGGCGCTCGACGATCGCATCCAGCGGCTGATGGACAAGACGTCGCTCGTGACGCTCTGGGTCGAGCCGGAGAGCGTTCAGATTCTGAAGTACACGTTCGACAACGTCGGGCTGGACTTCCTTCCTGGTTCGTGGCTTGTCGAAGTCGATGACGTCCGCGCGTCCATGGAGATGAGCCAGCCGTTCCCGGAAGTGTGGCTGCCCGAGTCGATCGACATGCGCGTATCGCTGCAGCTCGCCATCGGCGCCTTCGACGTGAACTACCGTGTGGACTACCGCAACTACCGGCTGGCGGAAACGGGCGGCCGGCTGATCCAGCCGTGATGAGAACTCGACGCCGCCACCAGGACACGACGGCACGAACCGCGATCTTTTCGTGTCTTCGCAGTGGCCTGCTGATCCTCGGATGCGGCGTGGCCGTGGCTGCCGCGGCAGCGAGCCGGGAAACCGTCGTGCAGGTGCAGGTCCAGGGCAACACGATCACCTCCGACGCCGAGATGCTCGACCTGGCGGGCATCGCGGTCGGCAGGCCCCTGGCCGACGACACGCTCGAGGACGCGGCGGCGCGGCTGAAGGCGACCGGCCGGTTCGACCGCGTGGAGGTGCTGAAGCGCTTTGCCTCGATTGCCGACCCGTCACAGATCGTCGTCGTGATCGTCGTGCACGAGCCCGGCGCGTCGATTGAGGTGCCCGGCGCCGGCTTGCCCGCGCGCGTGGTGCGGCGACGCAGCCCGGGCCTCCAGTACCTGCCGCTCCTCGACTTCGACGATGGATACGGATGGACCTACGGTCTGCAGCTCGCTCGCAGGAACGTGGCCGGCCGCGACAGCCGGCTCGCGTTTCCCTTGACCTGGGGCGGCGAACGCAAGGCGGGCGCCGTGCTCGACCGGGCGTTCCAGGCGGGCCCCCTGACCCGGGTGGAAGGCGGCGGATTGATCACCCGTCGCATGCACCCGTTCTACGGCGATCCCGAGAATCGGCGGCGGGTGTGGATCCGCGCCGAGCGCCAGTTCGGGCCCGCCGTTCGCGCCGGAACCACGATCGACTGGCAACACGTGAGTCTCGGTGCGGCCGACGACGACGTGCCGTCGTTCGGCGGGGACGTGACGCTCGATACGCGCGTGGATCCCTGGCTGGCGCGCAACGCCGTCTGGGCGCGCGCCGCCTGGCGCCGCGCGACCTTCCCCCAGGGCGCCGTGGCCATCACCGAGATCGACGCGCGCGGCTACGTCGGCCTGCTGGGCCAGTCGGTGCTCGTCGTTCGCGCGCTGCACGACGATGCGAGCGCGGCCCTTCCCGTGTATGCCCGGCCGATGCTCGGCGGCACCGACAACCTCCGCGGCTTCCGCGCGGGCACCGCGGTGGGCGACACGCTCGCGGCGGCGTCGGCCGAGGTGCGGGTGCCGCTCAACTCGCCGTTGAGGGTCGCGAAGCTCGGCGTGAATGCGTTCGTCGACCTGGCGGCCGTATATCCCGAAGGCGGCCGGATGGGCAACCAGCCGTTCAAGCAGGGCGTCGGCGGCGGCGTCTGGTTCTCGCTCGCGTTTCTACGGGTGAGTGTCGTCGTCGCCCACGGGCTCGGAGGCTCGACACGCGTGCACTTCGGCACGAATGTTGGGATCTAGGAAGGTTCTAACGGTTCCAGGGTTCAGGAGTGCCAAGAGTTCACGAGTTCTGATGGTTCTCCGAACCATTCGAACCTAGGAACCTTCGGAACCCTTCGAACCTTCGGAACCTTGGATTTGCCCCCCGCGCGCTCGGAAGGCTTCGAGCGAGTCATCGATGAGCGCCTTGAACGCCGGGTCCGCGAGCCATTGCGGATTGACCAGGCGCACGACGTCGGCCGACTGCAGCTCGTCGGCAAGCCCGGCAAAGAGCGCCTCGACCGACGGCGTGTCGATCTCGAGCGGGGGTTCCCCGTCGCCTGGATCGGCTCCCGAGAGCGGCTCGGCAGCGTCACGCGGGACAAGCGCGAGCGCTTCCAGGTAGCGCATATAGAGGCGGCCGCACGCGAGCTCGAACACGCGCGCGCGACGGTCGGGACGGAGCAGGAGAAAGTCGCGGCGCTTCATATCTCACTGGCGGCGGGGCCCCACCCCCGCCGCGCACTGACGCCGATGCCTCGCCTCGGATTCACAGGATCCTCGCCTCGGCATGGCCGCAGGCGCGACCCCTCTTCCCGGGCGGCGGGGCCCACCGCTGATCACCGCGCACTGACGCCGATGCCTCGCCTCGGATTTCACAGGGTCCTCGCCTCGGCATGGCCGCAGGCGCGACCCCTCTTCCCGGGCGGCGGGGCCCACCGCTGATCACCGCGCCCTGACGCCGATGCCTCGCCTCGGATTCACAGGATCCTCGCCTCGGCATGGCCGCAGGCGCGACCCCTTTTCCCGGGCGGCGGGGCCCACCGCTGATCACCGCGCACTGACGCCGATGCCTCGCCTCGGATTTCACAGGGTCCTCGCCTCGGCATGGCCGCAGGCGCGACCCCTCTTCCCGGGCGGCGGGGCCCACCGCTGATCACCGCGCACTGACGCCGATGCCTCGCCTCGGATTCACAGGATCCTCGCCTCGGCATGGCCGCAGGCGCGACCCTTTTCCCGGGCGGCGGGAGCCGCCCCGCCCGAAAACGTCGCGCCAGCGTCGCTATTGTGCCATCGGTCCGAAGGTTGGGACGAGTCGCCGGCAGGAGGTGACGAACGCGCACCCGAACGGTCGCGTGCGGCGTCTGAATTCGCGGAAGATAGGCAGGTGGTGAACCAGCGCATCCGGATTCCGCTGTGGGTCCTGCTGCTCATAGCGACGGCCTTCGGCCTGTCGTCGACGGGGCAGGCCTATTGGCTGGAACGCCTCTCGAACGCCCCGGCCACGGGCACGATGTGGCAACTGCTGGCGCTGAATCTCGTCTACTGGTATGTGCCGGCACTGCTCGCTCCGTGGGTCATGGGACTGGCCGTGAGGTTCCCGCTTGCCCGAGTGCGCTGGCCGGTGCAAGTGGGCGTGCACGCGGCGGGCGCGCTGGCGTATTCCCTCGTGCACAACGCCGCCATGCTGGGTACGCGCGTCGGCCTGTCGATGGTCGGGGGCCTGCCGGCGCTCTCCCCTCCGTGGTGGCAGGCGGCGGGGCGCGAGTACCTGCGCCAGCTCGACTGGCTGCTGATGACGTATCTCTTCCTGGTCGGCCTCGCGCACGCCCTCGCCTACCAGCGCGAGTCGGAGGCGCGCGCGCTCGACACCGCCCGGCTCGAGACGAACCTCGTCCGCGCCCAGCTGCAGGCGCTGCAGCACCAGATTCAGCCGCACTTCCTGTTCAACACGCTGAACACGATCGCCGGCCTCCTCCGCACCCGCCCCGATGCCGCCGACCGGATGATCGCGGGCCTGGGCGACCTGCTGCGGATGTCGCTGCACGCGTCGGGCATCCAGGAAGTGCCGCTCGATCAGGAACTGGACGTGCTCGAGAAGTATCTCGACATCGAGCAGACGCGGTTCGGCAACCGGCTGCGCGTCTCGCTGCAGATTGACGACGCCGTCCGAGGCGCGCTCGTCCCGAATCTCCTGCTGCAGCCGCTGGCCGAGAACGCGATCCGCCACGGCATCTCCCCCAACGCGCGGCCCGGCTGGATTGTCGTGCGCGCCGCGCGCGAGGGCGCGGATCTGGTCGTGCAGGTGCGCGACAGCGGCAACGGCCTGCCGCCGGATCGTCTGCTCGCCTTGAACGAAGGGGTCGGCCTGTCGAATACACGCGCCCGGCTGGCGTATCTGTATCCGTCGGCGCACCAATGCCTCTTCTCGAACCTCGCCGACGGATTTTCCGTCACGATCCGCCTGCCGTTCCGTCCCGCCGGGGACGAGTGTGCGGTCGACCGGGGGGCGGCGTGAGCAAGATTCGCGCGGTCGTCGTCGACGATGAGCCCGTGGCGCGCGAGCGGCTGCTGGCGCTGCTCGGCTCGGAAGCCGATGTCGAGGTGGTGGGCGAGAGCGCCGGGGGGCACGAGGCGGTCGAGTTGATCGGCCGCACCTCGCCCGACCTCGTGTTTCTCGACGTCCAGATGCCCGAGATGGACGGTTTCGAGCTGACGCACCTCCTCGCCGGCGCCCGCCCCCCGGCGGTCGTCTTCGTGACGGCGTACGAGGAATACGCGTTGCGGGCGTTCGAGATCCACGCGCTCGACTACCTGTTGAAGCCGTTCAGCGCCGACCGGCTGCGCGCGGCCCTGGTCCACGCGCGGACGCAGCTCGCGCGGCGCGGCGCGCCGGGCGCCGGGCGCATGCCGGCGCCCACGGTCGCGCGCGACCGTCTGATCGTGAAGTCGGCCGGCCGGATCCACTTTCTCCGGACCGCCGACATCGACTGGTGCGAGACCGCGGGCAACTACGTGCGCCTTCACGCCGGCGCCGACAGCTACCTGGTCCGCGAAACGATGGCCCGGCTGGAGGCCGGCCTCGATCCGGACCGCTTCGTCCGGATCCACCGCTGCACGATGGTCAACGTCGATCGGATTCGCGAGCTGCGGCTGTCGCTGGCAGGCGAGTACGTGGTGGTGCTGACCAACGGCGTCGAGCTCGCGCTCAGCCGCGGCTACCGCGACGTGTTGCAGCAGCGCGTCGCGCGATCGATCTAGCGCGCTTTCTTGGACTTGCGGGCCGGCCGGACCTTTTCGGCACGGGGCCCGCTGATCGGATCGTCCAGCAGCTCGAACACCACCGGGTCGCCCACCTGCAGCTCCCAGTACTTGCCCTCGACGTCGCTCTTGTGAAAGAAGACGTCGCCCCGGGCGGCGCTGATGAGGCCGCTGCCCTGTCCGCCGACGAGCCGCTTGATTTTGCCTTTGGCGGTGCTGGCGCGGATTTCGGACCGGGCGGGCCCGGCTTTGGGCTTGCTGGCGCGGCTACGCGGCATCGGCAGTCAGGGAGGCGCTCGCAAACGAAAAACGGAAACGCGAAGACACAGTCGTGTGAAGTGTAGCACTTGTCGTACAATTTGGCGCCACGTCCGGTCCGCCGACCGAGCCGCCGCCGGACCGCCGCCTCCCCATGTCGCACATTCTTCAGCAGGTTCCCGCAGGCCGGAAGGTCGGCATCGCCTTCTCCGGCGGTCTCGATACGAGCGCCGCCCTCCACTGGATGCGGGCGAAGGGCGCGGTGCCGTACGCGTACACGGCCAATCTCGGGCAGCCCGACGAGCCCGACTACGACGACATCCCCCGTCGCGCGCTCGAGTACGGGGCCGAGCGGGCGCGGCTCGTCGACTGTCGCGTCCAGCTGGTCGCCGAAGGCCTGGCCGCGCTCCAGGCAGGCGCCTTCCACATCTCGACGGCCGGCGTCCCCTACTTCAACACGACGCCGATTGGCCGCGCCGTCACCGGCACCATGCTCGTCGTCGCCATGAAGGACGACGACGTCCACATCTGGGGCGACGGCAGCACGTTCAAGGGCAACGACATCGAACGGTTCTACCGCTACGGCCTGCTCGCCAACCCGAACCTCCAGATCTACAAGCCGTGGCTCGATCAGCAGTTCATCGACGAGCTGGGGGGCCGCGCGGAGATGTCGGCGTACATGCAGCGGGCCGGCCTGGCCTACCGGATGAGCGCGGAGAAGGCGTATTCGACCGACTCCAACATGCTCGGCGCCACGCACGAGGCCAAGGATCTCGAGCGGCTCGACCGCGGCATCACGATCGTCGAGCCGATCATGGGCGTCGCGTTCTGGCGGGACGAGGTGCGGATCGCCCGCGAAACCGTGACGGTCGGATTCGACGAAGGCTGGCCGGTCGCGCTGAACGGCCGGACCTTCGGCAGCGCCGTCGACCTCGTCCGCGAGGCGAACGCGATCGGCGGACGTCACGGCCTGGGCATGAGCGATCAGATCGAGAACCGGATCATCGAGGCCAAGAGCCGCGGCATCTACGAAGCGCCGGGGCTGGCCCTGCTCCACGTCGCGTACGAGCGCCTGGTCACGGCCATCCACAACGAGGACACGATCGAGCAGTACCGCGGGAACGGCCGGCGCCTGGGCCGCCTGCTCTACCAGGGCCGCTGGTTCGATCCCCAGGCGCTGATGCTGCGCGAGCAGGCGGAACGCTGGGTGGCGCGGTCGATCACCGGCGCCGTCACGATCGAGCTGCGCCGGGGCAACGACTACTCCATCCTCGACACGGTCGGCCCGAACCTCACGTACACACCCGAGCGCCTGACCATGGAAAAGGGCGACTCGGCGTTCTCGCCCCAGGATCGGATCGGCCAGCTGACGATGCGAAACCTCGACATCGAGGATACGCGGGCGAAGCTCGTCGACTATGGCCGGCGCGGCCTGCTCGTGCCCGGGACGGCGCTGCCGCGACTGGCCGGCCGCGAGCCGGATCGCGACGAGTAAGCGCTGACGGCCCAGCCAGTTGCCGTCCGGTGAGCCGCGGCGCAGCACGTCCATAAGGAACTAGTAAGCCGCCCCGGACTGGTAGTAAGATAGGCAGCCAGTTTCATCCATTTTCGGACGGCAAGGGAGGCCTGAGACATGCCGGAAGACACTCCCCAGCAAAACGTGTCACGACGCGGGTTCATCAAAGGGGTCATCGCGGCCGGAGCCGCCGTGTCCTCGGCGAGCTACCTCTTTCGAAGCACCACGGTTCTTGGACAGCCGTCGGCCGCCGGGTCGGTGGAGCGTCTGGTCACCCTCACGGTGAACGGCCAGGAGCGGCGCGTCGACGCGCTCAAGCAGGAAACGCTGGCCATGACGCTGCGCTACAAGCTGGGCCTCACGGGCACCAAGATCGGCTGCGACCGCGCAGAGTGCGGCGCGTGCACCGTGCTCATCGACGGCGTGCCGCGCTATTCCTGCTCCACCCTCACGCACAGCGTCCGCGGCAAGGACATCGTGACGATCGAAGGGCTCGAGGCCGCCGACGGCACGCTCCATCCGGTGCAGCAGGGCGTCGTCGACGAGCAGGGCTTCCAGTGCGCGTTCTGCATGCCGGGCTTCGTGATGGCCACGGTGGGTTTCCTCAAGACGAACCCGAGCCCCACGCGCCAGGAACTGGCGCACGGCATCTCCGGCAACCTGTGCCGCTGCCAGGACTACGACAAGATTCTGACCGCCCTGATGCGGGGGGCAGAAAACCTCCGGAGGGCGTAACGTGGCGAAACTCGTCGGCCAGAACTACACGACGCCCGACCTGCACGCCAAGGTCACCGGACGCGCCAAGTATGCGGAGGATTATCGAGCGGAAGGCATGTTGTTCACCAAGCTCCTCGTGAGCCAGATGCCGCACGCGCGCGTGCGCGTGGATCTGTCGAAGGCCCGTGCGTTGCCCGGCGTCAAGGCGATCCTCACGCCCGACGATCTGCCGCAGGCCGATTCCGGCACCGAGCTCGGCGAGGGCGTCGCCGCCTCGGCGCAGCCCGAGCGGGTGGTCACCTACGAGCCTCTCTATGTCGGCGAGCCCATCGTCGCCGTCGCCGCGGTCGACGAGCAGACCGCCGCCGAGGCCGTCGAGCTGATCGAGGTGGAGTACGAGCCCCTGCCATTCGCAACCGACCCGATCGACAGCCTGCGCCCCGACGGGGCGAACGCGCGGCTCCAGGGCAACGTGTGGCGGCGGCCGCCGGCGCCCGCGAACGGCCGCGGCCGGGGCGGCGCGCCCGAGATTGCGCAGCTGAAGTGGACGGCCACCGACTTCGCCGACGCCGGCGAGGGCATGCTGCCGGATGGGGAGGCGACCGACGAGTGGACGCTCGGGGATCTCGAATCAGGATTCGCCCAGGCCGATCTGGTGATCGAGCGCACGTTCATCACGCCGTCGACCAGCCACCAGCCGCTCGAAACCCGATCGGCGATGGCCTACTGGCAGAACGGCAAGCTCTACCTGCACGGGTCGACGCAGAGCACCGTCCAGACCGTCGGCTCGGTGGCCGGCTGGGTGGGCATCGAGCCCGGGAACGTGCACATCGTCAGCGAGTACACGGGCGGCGGCTTCGGCAGCAAGATCCCGGGCTCGATTTCGATGTCGATTCCCGCGCTCCTCTCGAAGATGACGAACACGCCCGTCATGATGCGCATCACGCGCGACGACGAGCAGTCGATCGGGCGGGCCCGCACCGGGCTCCACGCCCGCATCAAGGTCGGCTTCAAGAAGGACGGCCGCGTCACCGCCATCGACGGCCTGGCGGTGGCGGAGAACGGCCCTTACAACGCGCAGGGCGATCCGCGGTCGGCGGGCGACATCATCTCGCTCGTCACGCAGGCGCCGAACATGCGGTGGCGCACGATCAACGTCCTCACCAACACGCCGCCCAAGACGTCGCAGCGGGCGCCGGGCGGCATGCAGGGCGTCGGAATCATCGAGCCGGTGCTGGCCGAGGCGGCGCGCAAGCTCGGCATCGACGAGCTCGCGATCCACATGATCAATGCGCCGTCGGGCAAGGCGCCCTACGGCGCGGCCAACGCCGCGGGTCGGCGATCCTACACCACGTCCTGCTTCGCCAAGGACGCGCTCACGCGCGGCGCCGAGCTCTTCCAGTACACCGATCGCAAAGCCGTGAACGGTCAGCGCAACGGCTCCAAGGTGCGCGGCGTCGGCGTGGCGCTCAGCGCCTATTCGGCGGGCTCGATCGGCTACGACGGCCTGCTCGTGATCAAGCCGGACGGCCGCGTCCAGATCCAGTCGGGCATCGGCAACCTGGGCACCGAGGCCGTCATCGACGTGCATCGCGTGGCTGCCGAGCTCGTGGGCGTGCCCTGGGAGAAGGTCGACATCGTGTGGGGCAACACCACGAAGTTCCTGCCGTGGACGTGCGCCTCGGGCGGCAGCCAGACGACGCACGCCATGACGCGCGCGGCGCACGCGGTCGGCACGGCGGCGCGCCAGCTGCTGCAGGAGATCGCCGCGCACGACCTGGGCGGCCGTCCCGAGGACTACGACGTCGCCGACGAGCGCGTGGCCCGGAAGGGCGGTGGACGCGGGCTGAGCCTGGCGCAGGCCGCCGCGCGCGCCATTGCGCTCGGCGGCAAGTACGACGGCCATGAACCGCCCGAGGGCGTGAACGACTTCACGAAGACCTCGGTGGCCGGGCTGGCCGGCCAGGGCCTCGTGGCGGCGGCGCGCGACACCTACGCACGCGACGGCAACTCGCGGTCGTTCGTGGCGGCGTTCGCCGAGGTCGAAGTGGACGTCGAGACCGGCGAGCGCCGGATCCTCGACTATCTGGCCGTCGGCGACGTGGGCACGGTGATCAACCCGCGAAACCTGCGGGGCCAGCTCCTCGGCGGATCGATGCTCGGCATCGGCCACGCCATCGGGCAGAAGTGGGTCTTCGACACCCACTACGGCGTGCCGCTCGCCAAGCGGTTCCACCACACGCGGCCGCCGACGATTCTCGACGCGCCGGCTCGGATGTATGCGGAAGGACTCGACATTCCGGATCCGGAAACGCCGGTGGGTGCCCGCGGCGTCGGCGAACCCCCGGTGGGCGCCGGCTTCGGCGCGATCCTCAACGCGACGGCGGCGGCGGTCGGCGACGAGGTGTTTCGCCGGGCCCCGGTGATGACCGACATCATCCTGGAAGGCCTGGAGCTGGGCCGGCCCGCGCACGAGCCGCTCACCACACATATCTGACGCTGAACGGGATTGGCGATTTGGGATTCGTGGGACCAGCGACTAGCGACTGAAGACTGGAGACTACTATGGCCGTGATTCGCGACGTGATGCCGGCATTCGAGCTCTATCAGCCGGCGAGCATTGACGAAGCACTGAGCCTGCTCGACGAGCACGGCTCCAACGCGTGGGTGATGGCAGGCGGTCTCGACACCTTCGACTGGCTGAAAGACCGCACGAAGCGCACCGACGTGGTCGTCGACCTCAGTCAGGTGGCCGGGCTCTCGGGCATCCGTGAGCTGGACGGCGGCCTCGAGATCGGCGCCACGACGACGCTCACCGAAGTGACGCGCCATCCCGTCGTGCGCGAGAAGTTCGGACTGCTGATGGAGGCCGCGGAGCTGGTGGCGTCGCCCCAGATCCGGAACCAGGGCACGCTCGGCGGCAACGTCTCGCAGGACACGCGCTGCTGGTACTACCGGAGCGGCTGGAGCTGTTATCGCGCCGGCGGCAACATCTGCTACGCCGACACGCCGACGGCCATCAACCGTGAGCATGCCATTTTCGACGCCGACCGGTGCGTCGCGGTGAACCCCTCCGACACGGCACCGGCTCTCATCGCGCTCGATGCGAAGATGGTGCTGCGCAGCGCCAGGGCCGAGCGCGTCGTCGACGCCGAGGACTACTTCGTCGGCCCCGGCACCGACATCACGCGCATGAACGTGCGGCGGCCGAACGAGCTGCTCGTCGCCGTCCGCATCCCCTCCACCTGGGCGGGCGCGCAGTTCTACTTCGAGAAGGTCCGCGATCGCCAGGTCTGGGACTTCCCGCTGGTCAACGTGGCCTCCGCCATGGTCACCTCCGGCGACACGATTGAGCGGATGCGGCTGGCGGTGAATGGCGTGGCCGCGCGCCCGCGGCGCCTGGCGAACGTCGAGGCGCTCGTGGCCGGCAAGCCCCGCAACGAGGACACCGCCTCGGCCGCCGGCGAGCTCGCGATTCAGACGGCGCAGCCGCTGCGGTACAACGGCTACAAGGTGCCGCTCGTGCGCAACCTGGTGAAGCGCGCCATTCGCGGCACCGCGCCGGCGACGACATAGCAGCAAGCACCAGGCACTAGGCACCGTCACGTTTCACCGATTACGGAGGCCCAGTCGTGGCAGAAAAACTTGTCGGCCAGAACTACACCACACCCGATCTCCACGCCAAAGTCACCGGACGCGCGCGGTACTCCGAGGACATGCGCGCCGAAGGCATGTTGTTCGCCAAGCTCCTCGTGAGCCCGTGGCCGCACGCGCGCGTGACGCGCATCGACACGAGCGCGGCCGAGGCCATGCCCGGCGTGAAGGCGATTCTGACGGTCGACGACCTGCCGGGCGTGGCCGAGGGCGCCAGCCTCGGCGAAGGCATCGTCGCCAGCACGCTCAGCGAACGCGGCCTCACCAACGAGCCGCTGTACGCGGGCGAGCCCGTCCTCGCGGTGGCGGCCGTCGACGAGCTCACGGCGACCGAGGCCATCGAAGCGATCCAGGTGGATTTCGAGCCGCTGCCCTTCGTCGTCGATCCGCTCGAGAGCCTGCGGCCCGGCGGTCCCAACGCGCGGACCGAGGGCAACGTGTGGGCGCGACCGGAGCCGTCCGACGGCCGCCCCTCCGGCCCCGTCGTGTCGGAAGTGAAGTGGACCGAGGCCGACTTCGCCGCCGCGGGCGATCGCCAGCTGCCGCTCGGCCAGACCACCGACGAATGGCAGGTCGGCGACGTCGAGGCGGGCCTTCGGGAAGCCGACCTCGTGCTCGACGAGACGTTCGTCGGGCCCAACACCACGCATCATCCGCTCGAAACGCGCAGCGCGATGGCCTACTGGCAGAACGGCAAGCTGTACATGCACTGCTCCACGCAGAGCACCATGCGCACCATCAGCGCCGTGGCGCGCTGGGTCGGGATCGATCCCGAGAACGTCGTCATCATCAGCGAGTACTGCGGCGGCGGGTTCGGCAGCAAGGGCTCGTCCACCGTGTTCACCGTCGTCCCGGCGCTCCTCTCGAAGAAGACCGGAACGCCCGTGATGATGCGCGTCACGCGCGAAGACGAGCAGTGGATCGGCCGGGCGCGGCCGGCCCTGCACTCGCGGGTGAAGATCGGCTTCCGCAAAGACGGCCGTATCGTCGCGCTCGACGGCCTCGCCATCGTCGACAACGGGCCGTACGACGTGGTGGGCGACGGCCGGTCGGCCGGCGACCATATCTCGCTCGCCTATCAGCCCACCGCGATGCGCTGGCGGACGGTGAACGTGCTCACCAACACGCCGCCCCGCGGCGCGCAGCGCGCGCCCGGCGGTATGCAGGGCAACTCCCTGATGGCGCCGATCATGGCCAAGGCCGCGTTGAAGCTGGGCATCTCGCAGCTCGAGATTCACCGGGTCAACGCGCCCGAGGAGGGAAAACCCGATTTCGGCGGCCCCAACGGGCGCGGCGTCCGGAACCACGCGACGAGCTGCTTTCTCCGCAAGGCGATCGACCGCGGAGCGGAGCTGTTCAACTGGAACGAGCGGCAGACGCGCAGCGGTCAGCGGACCGGCTCGAAAGTGCGCGGCGTGGGGATGGCCGTCAGCTGCTATTCCGCCGGATCAATCGGCTTCGACGGCTTGATCGTGCTCAAGCCGGACGGCCGCCTGCAGATCCAGTCGGGTATCGGCAACCTGGGCACCGAATCGGTCTTCGACGTCCATCGCGTCGCGGCCGAACTGGTCGGCGTGCCCTGGGAGAAGGTGGACGTCGTCTGGGGCAACACCGCCAAGTTCCTGCCGAACACCTGCGGCCAGGGCGGCAGCCAGACGGCGCATGCGATGAGCCGCGCGGCGCACGCCGCCGGCTCCGATGCCGTGCGCAAGCTGCAGCAGATCGCGGCACGCGATCTGGGCGGCCGGCCGGAAGACTACGTCGTCGCCGGCGAGCGCGTGGCGCGGCGAGGCGGAGGCCGCGGCATGAGCCTGGCCCAGGCCGCTCAGCGAGCCCTCGCGCTGGGCGGCGCCTTCGATGGCCACGAGCTTCCCGACGACGTCAACAACGAGACGAAGAGCGCCGCCGCCGGGCTGGTCGGCATGGGCCTCATGGGCGTGGCGCGCGACACCTACGGGCGTGACGGCACGACGAAGTCTTATGTGGCCGGCTTCGCCGAAGTCGAAGTGGACGTCGAAACCGGGCACTATCAGGTGCTGGATCTGCTGGCCGTCGCCGACGTCGGCACCGTCCTGCACCCGCGCAGCCTCGGCGGCCAGATCCTCGGTGGCATCATGCTCGGCTTCGGGCATGCCTACGGTCAGAAGTGGGTGTACGACCAGCACTACGGCGTGGCGCTCGCCCGCCGCTTCTACCACACCAAGCCGCCGACGATCCTCGACGCGCCGGCGCACATGGCATCGGCCGCGCTCGACATCGCGGACCCCGACACGCCGGTCGGCACGCGCGGCGTCGGCGAATCCCCCGTCGGCACGGGCTTCGGATGCGTCGTGAACGCGCTGATCGCGGCGGTCGGCCCCGAGGTGTTCAACCGCGCCCCGGTCACCAACGACATGATTCTCACGGCGCTCGAGGCCGGAGCGCCCACGCACGACCCGCTCAAGGCGAACGTCTGAGGCGGCGTCCGGAATGACGACGGCAGGAGGCGGCCACCGGGCCGCCCTCTCGCTGTACGCCCCGCGTCAGCCGTCCGCCTTCAAGGCCTCGGCCGGATCGATCGCGAGCTGCACGCCGGAGCGGCAGCGCGCACGCGGCAAGCCCGACGGCCAGCATGACGGCGTCCGCCGCGTGCGCGGTACGGCGACCGGGTGCCTCTCGTGCCGACAGACGCCGGGGTGCTTGCCGTACGGCTCGACTCCATCTATCGTAGGACGGAGCGTTCACCGAGCGGAATCGGCTCGCCCGAGATTCGCGGAGGCGTCACATGGCCAAGCTCGTCGGACAGAACTACACCACCCCCGACCTGGTCGCGAAGGTCACCGGCCGCGCGAAGTACGCGGAGGATTTCCGCGCCGAGGGCATGCTCTTTGCGAGGCTCCTGCTGAGTCCGATGCCGCACGCGCGCGTGCGCAGCATCGACGCCAGCGCCGCGCTCGCCATGCCGGGCGTCAAGGCCATCCTCACGGCCGACGAGCTGCCGCAGCCCGCCGACACGGTCACCGACCTCGGCCAGACCATCCGCGCGAACACCATGGGCGAGCGGGCGCTCACCAACGAGCCGCTCTACCAGGGCGAGCCCATCCTCGCCGTTGCCGCGGTCGACGAGCTGACGGCGGCCGAAGCGATCGAGAAGATCAAGCTGGATTTCGAGCCCCTGCCCTTCTCCGTCGATCCCCTGGCCAGCCTTCGGCCGGGCGGCGCCAATCCTCGAGTCGAAGGCAACGTCTGGGTGCGGCCCGCGCCCGCGCCCGGCCAGCCGCCGTCGGCTCCCGAGGTGCAGGACTACAAGTGGACGGCCGAAGAGTTCGCCGATTTCGGCGAGGGCAAGCTGCCCATGGGCAAGGTGCCCGACGAATGGTCGTACGGCGACGTCGATGCCGGCTTCAAGGCGGCGGCCCTCGTGGTGGACGAAACGTTCGTCACGCCCAACACCAGCCATCAGACGCTCGAACCGCGCACCGCGATGGTGTACTGGCAGAACGACAAGCTTTTCCTGCACTGCTCCACCCAGAGCGTCGTGCAGACGGTCGGCTCGGTCGCCCGCTGGATGCAGATGGAGCCCGAGAACATCGTCCTCATCAGCGAGTACACGGGCGGCGGCTTCGGGAGCAAGGCCACGGGCACCATCACGACAATGATCCCGTCGCTTCTGTCGAAGAAGGTGAACGCGCCGGTCATGATGCGCATCTCGCGCGAGGAAGAGCACTACATCGGCGGGGCACGCCCGGCGGTGCACGGCCGCATGAAGGTGGGCTTCGCCGCCGATGGGCGCATTACGGCCGTGGACATGTTCGTGGTCTGCGAGAACGGGCCCTACGAGCCGGTTGGCGACACGGGCATGACCGGCCGGATGGTCTCCCTTCTTTTCCAGCCGCCCGCCATGCGCTGGCGCGGCATCGCCGTGCTCACCAACACGCCGCCGCGCCGCGCGCAGAGCCAGCCTGGCGGGATGCAGGGCATCACGGTGATGGAGCACGCGCTCACGAAGGCCGCGCGTCAGTTGAACGTCGACCAGGTGGCGATCCGCACGATCAACGCGCCGGAGGGCAAGGCGCCCATCGGTCCGCCGGCGCCCGACGGCCGCCGCGGATACTCGACCAGCGCGTTCATCAAGGAAGCGCTCGACAAGGGCGCGGCGCTCTTCAACTGGAGCGAACGCAAGGCGCGCAATGGTCAACGCACGGGCTCGAAAGTGCGCGGCGTCGGCGTGGCCGTGAGCGCGTTCGTTTCCGGTTCGACCGGCTTCGACGGCCTCTTCGTGATTACGCCGGAGGGCCGCATGGAAGTGCACAGCGGCGTCGGCAATCTCGGGACCGAATCGATGACCGACACGAATCGCGTCGCCGCCGAGCTGGTGGGCCTGCCGTGGGAGCGCGTCGATCTCACCTGGGGCAACACGGGGAACAACCTGCCGTGGACCTGCGTCTCCGGCGGCAGCCAGACGACGCACGCCATGACGCGCGCGGCGCATGCCGCCGGCATGGATGCCGTTCGAAAGCTGCAGGAGATCGCCGCGCGCGATCTCGGCGGCCGTCCCGAGGACTATGTGGTCGCCAGCGAACGGGTCGCGCGGAAAGGCGGCGGCGCCGGCATGAGCCTGGCGCGAGCCGCCGCGCGCGCCATCGAGCTCGGCGGCAAGTACGACGGCCACGAGCTGCCCGACGACATCAATGTTTTCACGAAGCGATCCGCCGCCGCACTGGCCGGACGCGGACTGATGGGCGTCGCCCGCGACAGCTACCCGCACGACGGCCAGACGCACTCCTTCGTCGCCGGGTTCGCCGAGGTCGAAGCCGACGTCGAGACGGGCCAGTATCACATCGTCGACTATCTCGCGGTCGCCGACGTCGGCACCGTCATCCACCCGCACTCGCTCGGCGGCCAGGTGCTCGGGCGGTCGATGCTCGGCATCGGCCATGCGATCGGCCAGAAGTGGGTCTACGACCAGCAGTATGGCGTTCCGCTCGCGAAGCGCTTCTACCAGAACCGGCCGCCGACCATTCTCGACGCCCCCACGAACATGCAGTGGGCGGCCGTCGAGCTGCCGGACCCCGAGACGCCGGTGGGCGCACGCGGCATCGGCGAGCCGCCCGTCGCCGCCGGGTGCAATGCCGTGCTGAACGCCCTGTCGGCCGC
Source organism: uncultured Acidobacteriota bacterium (assembly GCA_963837345.1). Classification (GTDB taxonomy): domain Bacteria; phylum Acidobacteriota; class Vicinamibacteria; order Vicinamibacterales; family CAVVIG01; genus CAWIMX01. The sequence continues at coordinate 2,781,357 of CAWIMX010000001.1, read as the reverse complement.
CGTGGGCGACGACGTCTTCCGCCGCGCGCCCGTGCCGACCGACGTCGTCCTCACGTCGCTCGAAGCGGGGCACGCCACCGACGACCCGCTCACGGCGCACGTATAGGCGCCAGTCGTCAGTCATGAGCGGGGCCGGCTTTCAGCCCGCCCCGCTCCCGCCTGACCCACCCGACCCACCCGACCCACCCGACCCACCCGACCTGCCCGACCCACCCGACCCACCCGACCTGCCCGACCCTGCCTTTTCTGCGTCCGATTTCCCCGCCGCCTCGTAATAGCAGACAGAGCGGATGACGACGGACGATTTCGAGGCGGCGGTCCGGGCGCACCAGGCGATGGTCTACAGCATCGCCCGCCATTTCTTCCGCAATCCGGCCGTCGCCGAGGAGATTGCGCAGGACGTGTTCCTGCAGCTGTTCGAGCATCGGGGCGCCGTGGCGCCCGGCGAGCACGCGGTGCGGTGGCTCCGGCGGGCCACGACCCACCGCTGCATCGATCTGGCCCGGCGGCCGGCCACGCGGGCCGAAGTCGCGCTCGACGAGGCGCCGGAGATCGCCGGCGAGCCATCCGACGTCGATCTGCTCCTGCACGAGCGACTGCGGCGGCTGGTGGCCTCGCTGCCCGAGACGCCGCGGATCGTGGTGATTCTGCGATACGGGGAAGACATGGACGCGGCCGACATCGCGCGGACGCTCGACATGCCCGTGCGCACGGTGTGGAGCCATCTGCAGCGCGCGATCGCGCTGCTGCGCGACAAGGCGTCGCGATATTTGAGCGAGGAGATCCATGAGTCGGTTCGACGATGAGCTGCGCCGGAGCCTGAGGCGCGAGACGCCGCCCGCCGACCTTGCCGATCGCGTGCTGGCCCGGGCCCGCGCGCCGGAACGCCCGGCGGCCGCGACGTCGATGTGGCGATGGGCGCTCGGTGCAGCGGCCGTTGCGGCGTTGAGCGTGGCGCCGCTGGTGTACGTGCAGCACCTGCGGACCATCGAAGGTGAACGCGCCAGGGCGCAGGTGCTCGCCGCGCTCCGGGTGGCCGGATCGTCCCTGCGCAGCGTGCAGGAGCGCGTCTCGGATGTGGAGGCGCGGCGCGACGCGCCGGTCCAGTGATGTCAACGGGAGGACGAAGATGATGATCGTACGCGCGGTGATCTCGGCGGTTCTGGCGCTGGCGCTCGCCGGCGCGCCGCAGCAGCTGGACTTGTCGTCGACTGTGGACCGGCTGGCCGCCAAGGCCGCCCGCAAGACCGAGATCAGCCTCGATCAGTCGATGCTGAACCTGGCGGCCGCCTTCCTCTCCGACGCGGATCGGGACCAGGCCGCCGCGAAGAAGATCCTGGCCGGCTTGAAAGGCGTCTACGTGCGGGTGTTCGAGTTCGACAGCGCCGATGCCTACGCCCAGGCCGACCTGGATCCGTTGCGTCGCCAGCTGCAGGGCGCCGGGTGGGGACAGATCGTGTCGTCCGTCGGGCAGGGACAGACGGCCGGCGTGTGGGTGCGGCAGGAGAACGGCTCGACGTCTGGGCTCGTCGTGCTGGTGACCGACGATCGGGAAGTGACGCTCGTCAATCTCGTCGGAACGATCCGCCCCGAAGACCTCGCGGCGCTCGGCGGGCAGTTCGGCATTCCGAAAATCGACACCAAACCGTAGCGCCCGGGCGAGACGTCTGCCGTCGGGCCGCCGCGTCGGCCCCGGCCGATCGGCGGCGCGCGATGCTATGATCGGCCCGCCATGAAACAGAGAGCCGTCGTCTTCGCCCTCGTGATCGCCGCCGCCCTCGCCTGGGGCGGCAGCTCCGGCGCCCAGGCCCAGTCGGGCGACCTCGGCGTTCCGGGCTTTCACCATCTCCACCTGCTGTCCACTGATCCGGACGCGGCGGTGGCGTTCTACACCTCGCATTTCGCCAGCGCGAAGAAGGCCACCTGGGCCGGGATGCCCGCCATCTCGGCGCCCAACGACGTGCTGATTCTGTTCACGAAGGTGGATCGCCCGCCGGCCACGTCGCCGCAGACGGCGTTCTGGCACTTCGGCTGGAACGTGACCGACGAGCGCGCCAAGCTCGCCGAGTACCAGTCGAAGTTTCCCAAGGATCTCGCGCCGCTCTACACGGGCGATGGCGACGGTGTCGTGTACGTCAGCAGCGACACCTGGCCCGGCGCGGGCGGCACGCTCGGGCGGACCCGCGAGGAGATCGAGCAGGCGAAGCGCGACCACATCCAGCCTCGCGGGGGCGCCGGCTTCGGCTACCTGAACGGGCCGGACGGCGTGTGGATCGAATTCGCCGGGAACTCTCCCGAGGAGCGCTTCAACCACGTGCACATGTTCTACGACGACCCGCGCTGTGCCACGCTCTGGTATCAGCAGCACCTCAACGTGGAGCCGCGAGCGGCCCGCGGCCGCGGCCCGTCGGAACCCATTACGGCGGCGAACTGCAAAGTCGAGAACGACTACACCCGGGGCTGGCCGGCGCTCACGAAGGACGGGATGGTGCGCACGGGGACCGGCGGCGCGACGTTCGGCGACGTGTCGATGAACGGCTACGTGCGCCAGTCACCGACGCCGCTCGTCAGCACGCGCGGCCACACGGCCGACCATGTCGGCCTGAGCGTGAAGAACCTCGATGCCTGGCTGGCCAAGCTGCGCCGCGAAAACGTGACCATTCTCATGGAGCCCTACAAGCTCGGCGACACCCGGGCCGCCATGATCGAGGGGCCCAGCAAGGCCGCGCTCGAGCTGGTCGAAGTCCACTGACCGGGAACGCACCCGACGCACGCTCGGGAGCGGCAGCGACGGCAACGAGCGGGGGTGGGACCCCGCGAGAACCAAGTAACGTGCAGCTCCGCGAAAGCTACGACTCGGCGGCGCGGCCCTATGCCGAGCACCTCGCGTCCGAGCTCGATCGCAAGCCCCTCGACCGGCACCTGCTGAATCGGTTCGCCGAGGACGCGCGCGGCCGCGGGCACGTCGTCGATCTCGGCTGCGGACCAGGGCACGTGGCTGCCTACCTGCACGGCCAGGGCGCCGCGGTTCTGGGACTCGATCTTTCGGCCGGGATGATCACATGCGCCAGGCGGCTGAATCCCGGCCTCCCGTTTCTGATCGGCGACATGCTCCAGCTGCCGCTGCCCTCCGCCAGTCTCATCGGGGTCGTCGCGTTCTATTCGATCGTCCACTTCGCCCCCGCGGACCTCGAGCGCCCGATTGCCGAGTTCCGGCGCGTGCTCGAGCCGGGGGGTCTGGCGCTCATCGCGTTTCACGTGGGCGATCAGAGGGTCCACGTCGACGACCTCTTCGGGGTGCGGGTCGATCTGGATTTCCAGTTCCATGTTCCGGCCGACGTGGCCGAAGTCCTGCGCGCGAATCGCTTCTCGGTCGTCGAACACGCGGAACGCGAGCCGTACGAGGGTTCGGAGTACCCCAGCCGAAGGGCCTACCTGATCGCGAGAGCGGCCTGACGCCGCTCTCCTGCTGGGCGCCCTCCGATGCTACCGGGTGTCGATATTCCGCGTCTTGCGGACAAAGTAGCGCTCGTAGACGATGAGCGCGATGCCGGCCGCGAGCGCGGTGACGCCGATGCCCCACTGGCTGGCGCGAACGGCCCAGGCCCCGACGCCGATGACCAGCACGATCGACACCGAGATGAACAGCAGGTGGAACCACTTCAGGTCCATGGACGACCTCCGAATGGATGGGACTGCAAGCCGGGTGCCGGATCTCGGCTCGAGCGTATCGGTGCTACGATTTGGCGCCACGCTACTGCGTGACCTACAGGGAGGCAGAACGCGATGAGACTTGCCCATCGGCTCCTGCGGCCGGCCGTGTTCGCCGCCGCGCTGGCCGCGATCCCGACGACGGCTCTCTACGCCCAGCGCGGCCAGGACTTCAGCCAGGTCCAGATCAAGACGACGCAGCTCGCCCCGAACTTCTACACCCTCGAAGGCCAGGGCGGGACGATCGGCGTGCTGGCCGGCCCCGACGGCGTCTTCATGGTCGACTCGGAGTACGCGCCGCTCACCGAGAAGATCGTCGCCGCCATCCGCCAGATCTCGGATCGCCCGATTCGATTTCTCGTGAACACCCACGTGCATCCCGATCACACAGGCGGCAACGAGAACCTCGGCAAGATGGGCGTGACGCTCCTCGCCCGCGACGAGCTTCGGGCGCGTCTGGCGAACCCCGGGGGCGGCCGTGAAGGCGCTCCCCCGGCGGCGCTGCCGATGATCACCTACCAGGGCCAGGTCACGGTGCACATGAACGGCGAGAACATCCAGCTGATTCCCGTGCCGCACGCGCACACCGACGGCGACACGATGATCTACTTTCCGGCGTCGAACGTGATCATGACCGGCGACTTCTTCCGGTCGCTCGGCTATCCGTTCTTCGATCTCAACAACGGCGGCTCGCTTCCGGGCCTCGTCGACGGGTTGAACAAGATCATCGAGATCGCCAAGCCCGATACGAAGATCGTGCCGGGCCACGGCACGGTGGTGGACGAAGCCGCGATTGCCGCTCATCGGGACATGATTCTGGCGGTCCGCGATCGGATCAAGCCGCTCGTCGCGCAGGGACAGACCGTCGAGCAGGTGCTCGCCGCGAAGCCGACAGCCGCCTACGACGCGCGCGTACCGCAGGGCGAGCAGACCTCGGAGCGCTTCGTGCGCGCGTTGTACACCGAGATCCAGAACGGACGCTGATCAGCGCGAGCGACGGTCGGGCGACATCTGCAATGTCACATCGTCTCGGGCGACGCGCAGGCCGATCTGCGCGTCGCCGTTCTTCGACCGGCTCTCATAGCGAATCAGGTAGCGCGTTCTGATGTAGTCGTAATCCTCCGTCAGGCGCGCGGCGATCGAGTCCATCTCGGCCGACAGCCCGGTCGACGCCGCCAGCGCGTCGAACTTGCCGCCGGTGTTCTGCGTCAGGTTGAGCGCCACCTGCGCCGGCGACACCTGGGCGCTCAGGCTGCCATCGCGCTGCTGCACGACCGCCGCGTGCACCGACACGCCGGCGGCGAGGATGTCCCGCATGAACCGGTCGTACTCCTCCTGCCGGGTCGCGTTGCTGCCCTCGGTGCCGTCGGTGGTGACGATGACGAACACCGGCCACCGGTTGTCGGCCTTCTTCAGGAACCGATCCCACGACTCACGGAGCGAGTCGAGGAGCACTGTGGCGGATCCTTTGTCCGGAAAGATGTTGTCGACGGCCTTGTGCAATCGGGCGCGATCCGTCGTCGGCTGTTCGCGCACGCGCAGCTGGCGGCCCGTCGTGATGAGCACCACTTCGTGATCCGGCGGCAGGCCGTCGAAGAACGTGTGCAGGGCTTCGCGAATCTGCGTGATGATCTGCTGCGTCTGGTCTCCGGTGTCCACGAGCAGCACGACGCGCATCGGATCGTCGGCCAGGCTGGCTCGCGTGATCGTGCGCGGGGCGCCGTCCTCGTCGAGCGAGAACTCATCGGGCGTCAGGTCGAGCACCGGCTGTCCTCCCTGGTCGAGCACGGCGACGAACGTCTGACGGGTGGTCTGGGCAGCGGCACGGGCCGGACCGCCCAGCGCCAGCAGCACCGCCACGGCGGCCGCCCTGGTGCGAAAGCTCGGCATCGCTCGCTCCTTTCGAGCTCCAAGTGTATGCCGGCCTCAGGATCGGCGCCGCTCCTTTCCGCTGGACGGGCGCGATAAGATCGATCAGTGGCGACGGTGCCGATTTTCCACATCGAGGGACTCACGAAGGTCTATCACATGGGCGAGGTCGACGTGCATGCGCTGCGGGGCATCGACCTCGACATCCTCGCGGGCGAGGTCCTCGTGCTTCTGGGTCCGTCGGGCAGCGGCAAGTCGACGTTTCTGAATATCATCGGCGGCCTCGACTCGCCCACCGAGGGGCACGTCCTGTACCGGGAGCGGGATCTGACCGTCGCCTCTGAAAGCGACCTCACGGAGTTCCGTCGACGCGGCGTGGGCTTCATCTTCCAGTTCTACAATCTGATTCCGAGCCTGACGGCGCGCGAGAACGTCGAGCTGGTGACCGAGATTTCACCCGATCCCATGCCCGCGCCAGACGCCCTTCGCCTCGTCGGCCTCGGCGACCGGATGGACCACTTCCCCGCCCAGTTGTCGGGCGGCGAGCAGCAGCGGGTGGCCATCGCCCGGGCGATCGCCAAACGGCCCGACGTCCTGCTGTGCGACGAGCCCACGGGAGCCCTCGACATCACGACCGGCGCGGTCGTCCTCGACGCCATCCTCCGCGTGAACGAGGAACTGAAGACGACCGTCGCCATCATCACGCACAATGCGGCCATCGCGGGCCTCGCCGACCGCGTGGTGACGATGTCGGACGGCCAGATCGCGAGCGAGCGGCGGAACCCGTCCCGCCAGACGGTGGCGTCGATCCACTGGTGAGCTGATCATGCTGGCCATCAATCGCAAGCTCGTGCGCGACCTCTGGCACACCCGGAGCCAGGCGCTCGCGATTGCGTCGGTCGTCGGTGCCGGCGTGGCGATGTTCGTCCTGATGCTCAGCACGTTCGACTCGCTGAGCGGAACCCAGACGCTCTACTACGAACGCTACCGCTTCGCCGACGTCTTCGCATCGCTCCGGCGGGCGCCGTTGTCGCTGGCGCCCGACATCGCCGCGATCCCCGGAGTGGCCGCGAGCGATCTGCGCGTCGTCGTGGACGTCTCGCTCGACGTGCCGGGGCAGGACGCCCCGGCGTCGGGACGCCTGATCTCGATCCCCGAAGAGAGCCGGCCTGTGTTGAACGACGTGTTCCTGCGGGAGGGCCGCTACGTCGAGCCGTACCACGACGACGAAGTGCTCGTGAGCGAGAACTTCGCGCTGGCCAACGACCTCGGTCCGGGCGACGGGCTGACGGCGATCATCAACGGCCGCCGCCGCGATCTGCGCATCGTCGGCGTGGCCCTGTCCCCCGAATATGTGTACGCCATCCGCCCCGGCGAGCTCGTCGCCGACGATGCGCGGTTCGGCATCTTCTGGATGGGGCGCAAGGCCCTGGCCACCGCGTTTCAGATGGAGGGCGGCTTCAACGACGTGAGCCTCGCCCTCGAGCGCGGCGCCGACACCCAGGACGTCATCGCGCGCCTCGACCGCCTGCTCACGCCCTACGGCGGGCTGGGCGCGATTCCGCGCGCGCAGCAGTTCTCGCATTTCTTCCTCGACAGCGAGCTGACCTCGCTCAAGGGCATGGGGCGAATCGTGCCGGTGATCTTCCTGGGGGTGGCCGCCTTCCTCTTGAATGTCGTGCTGACCCGGCTCGTCGCATTGCAGCGGGAACAGATCGCGGCGCTCAAGGCGCTCGGCTACGCCAACGCGGAAATCGCCTGGCACTTCGTCAAGTGGAGCCTGGCCGTGGCGTGCGCGGGCGCCGTCATCGGGACCATCGCCGGCGGGCTGCTCGGAGCGGCGATGACGGCCTTCTACACGAACTTCTTCCACTTCCCGGTGCTCGCCTACCGGCTGCCGCCGGCGGTGGTCGTGGAGGGCACTGCCGTGGCTCTCGCGTCGGCGGCCGTCGGCGCCGTTGGCGCCGTACGGCGCGTCGTGAACCTGCCGCCCGCCGAAGCCATGCGGCCGGAGCCGCCCGCGCGCTACTCGGTGAGCCTGGTGGAACGCATCGGGTTGTCCCCCTTCCTCACGCAGCCCGCCCGAATCGTGGTCCGCAACCTCCAGCGGCATCCCGGTCGGGCCGCGCTCTCGGTGGTCGGCATCGCGTTCGGCGGTGCCATGATCATCGTGGGCACCTTTTCGATCGACTCCATCGACGAGGTGATGGACACGCAGTACAACGTGGCCCAGGTGTACGACGCCGCCGTCACGTTCAACCTGCCCGTATCGGCCCGGGCGGCCGACGATGTGGAACGGCTGCCTGGCGTCATGCGGGCCGAAGGTTTCCGCGCGGTCCCGGTGAGGCTTCGGGCGGGCGCGCATACCCGTTCGGTCTCGATTCTCGGGCTGCCCGAGCGCCCCTCGCTCAATCGCGTCGTCGACAGCACGTTGACGCAGATCGAGATGCCGCCCGACGGGCTGGTTCTCTCCGCCGAGCTCGCCAAGATCCTCGGCGTGGGACGCGGCGACATCGTCACCGTCGAGGTGCTCGAGGGCGAGCGGCCCGTCCGCCAGGCGCCCGTCTCGGAGCTCGTCGATGAGTTCATGGGCACCAACGCGTACATGCGCATCGACGCCCTCCACAAACTCATGCGCGAGGGCAACAGCCTGTCAGGCGTCTATCTCGCGGTCGATCGCCCGGCGCTGCCGGCGCTCTACCGGCAGCTCAAGCGCACACCCGCCGTGGCCGGGGTCAGCCTGCGCCAGGCCGCCATCGACAGCTTTCGCAACACCGTGGCCGAATCGATTCGCATCACCCGACTGGTCACGATCGTCTTCGCGTCGATCATCGCCTTCGGCGTGGTCTATAACACGGCCCGCATCTCGTTGTCCGAGCGCGGGCGGGAGCTCGCCACGCTGCGCGTGATAGGGTTTACACGCGGCGAAATCGGCTCGATCCTGCTCGGGGAGCTGGCCCTGATCACCCTGGCGGCGTTGCCGCTCAGCATGCTGATCGGATACTGGATGGCGGCGCTCACCGTGCGCGCGTACGAAACCGAGGTCTATCGGCTTCCCTTGTCGGTCACGCCGCATACCTATGCCGTGTCGGCGCTGGCGACCATCGTGGCCGCGGCGATTTCGGCCCTGATTGTCCGCCGGCGCCTCGATCATCTCGATCTCATCGCCGTGCTGAAGACGCGGGAGTAACGATGGCGACGATGAACAAGACCGGCCGGCGACGGGTCATCGTGTGGACGCTCGGCGCCCTCCTGGTGGGCGTCGTGGTCTGGGTGGCCTTCCGGCCCCGGCCGGTGCCGGTGGACTTCGCCGACGTCGCGCGCGGCGACCTCCAGGTCACGCTCGATCAGGAAGGCAAGACGCGCGTGCGCGATCGCTTCGTCGTCTCGGCGCCGGTCGCCGGGCGCGTGCTGCGCGTGGAGCTCGAGCCGGGCGACGAGGTCGAAGCCGGCAAGACCGTGGTGGCGACGTTTCTCCCCGGCGCGCCGCCGCTGCTCGATGCGCGCACGCGGGCCGAAAGCGAGGCGCGCGTCCGGGCCGCCGACGCCGCCGTGAGCCAGGCACGCGCCGCCCTGGCCGAGGCGCGGGGCCGCCAGGAGCTGGCCGATCGCGACCAGGCGCGCACCGCCGAGCTGTTCCGCGAGCACATCGTGCCGCAGGCCTCGCTCGATCAGGCGGAGACGGCGGCCAAGACGGCGGTCGAGTCGGTGCAGGCCGCTCAGGCCGCCGTCACCGCCGCCGAGCACCAGGCGGAAGGAGCGCGCGCCACGCTGCTCGACCTCGGGTCGGGTCGGGACGGATCGTCGGCCAGGCCGATCACGATGCGCAGTCCGGTGAACGGTGTCGTGCTGCAGCGTCTGCACGAGAGCGAGGCGGTGGTGCCGGCGGGCGAGCCCATCGTGGAGGTCGGCGACCCCGCGGACCTCGAGGTCGTCGCCGACTATCTGTCGGCCGACGCCGTGAAGATCCAGCAGGGGATGGCGGCGATCATCGATCGCTGGGGCGGGGATCACCCGCTCGACGGCAAGGTGCGGCGCGTCGAGCCGTACGGATTCGTCAAGGTGTCCGCGCTCGGCGTCGAGGAGCAGCGCGTGAACGTGATCGTGGCGCTGGACGATCCCCGGAGCGTGTGGGAAGCGCTCGGCGACGGCTATCGCGTCGAAGTGCGCGTGATCCTGTGGCAGGGCTCGAACGTCCTGAAGGTGCCGTCGAGCGCGCTCTTCCGGCGGGGCAACGACTGGGCCGTCTTCGTCGCCGAGGATGGTCGGGCACGCCTCCGCGTCGTCACCATCGGCCAGCAGACCGGGATCGAAGCGCAGGTCCTCGAGGGCCTGACGGACGGCGACAGGGTGCTCGTGCACCCGTCGGACCAGGTCGTCGACGGCGTGCAGATCGAGGCGCGAGAGGAGGACTGAGATGGCGGCAGCCATGGGCTTGCGTTCGGGCAATCCGGCGCTCGGGGCGGACACGTTCACTCGCATCGGCCCGGTCGCCGACAGCGAGGCGATGACGATCGGCGGGACGGTGAACAAGACGGCGCTGTCGCTCGGCATTCTGCTGGTCGCGGCGGCCTACGTGTGGAATCGGGGCGTTGGCGGGGCGGTCGGTCTGTGGGTCGGCGTCGGCGCGATCGGCGGGTTCGTGCTGGCGATGGTCACCGTGTTCAAGAAGACGTGGGCGCCCGTGACGACGCCGGCGTATGCGGCGTTCGAGGGCCTGGCGCTCGGCGGCATCTCCGTGGCGTTCGAATCCGCCTATCCAGGCATCGTCAGCCAGGCGGTCTTTCTGACGTTCGGCACGCTCGCGGCCCTGCTCGTGGCGTATCGAAGCGGACTGGTGCGGCCGACGGAGAACTTCAAGCTCGGCATCGTTGCCGCCACGGGCGGCATCGCGCTCGTCTACCTGGCGAGCTTCATCCTGGGGTTCTTCGGCGTCGGCATTCCGCTCATCCATTCGAGCGGGACGTTCGGCATCCTGTTCAGCCTCTTCGTGGTCGTCATCGCGGCGCTGAATCTCGTGCTCGACTTCGACTTCATCGAGCAGGGCGCGGCGCGCCGTGCGCCGAAGTACATGGAGTGGTATGGAGCCTTCGGGCTGCTCGTCACGCTGGTGTGGCTCTATCTCGAAATTCTCCGCCTGCTGGCGAAGCTGCAGGAGCGGCGGCGGTGATCCGTCGGTTCTTCTCCCTCCGCCCTCAGCCCGGTTCGAGGCGACGATCAACACCGCAGTCTCGCTCGAGGAGGGACGGATGATCGAGAACTGGCTCGGGGGAAACCTGGACCTGCCGACCGCGGGCATCGCCCTGGCGGTCGTCTTCGGCGTGGCGTGGCTGCTGTCGTTTTTCGCCGCCCGGGCCGCCCGTCTCGCGTTCCTCAGGATCACCGGCGACGATCACGAGGTGGCGTTTTCGGCCCAGATCGTCCGGACGCCGATCCGCGTCGTCTGGATCGTCGTCTTTCTGCTGGTCTTCGGCACGCTCGTCGTGCCGGCGCTCGAATTCGCGGGGGCCGACATCGAGCGCGGCGTGAGCCTCGCCACACTGACCGACTGGCTGCTGCAATCGGGGCTGCGCGTCGCATTCATCGTGCTGCTCGCGTACGCCGCCATCCGCGTGTCCGCGTCGATCGTGCACCGCCTGGAGACCGAAGTCGCACGGCAGGCGGGGCCGAACGGACTCGAACGTCTGAAGCGCGCGAATACGCTCGGGAGCCTCATCCACAACGTCGTGTCGGCGCTCGTCGTCGGGGTCTCCCTGCTCATGATCCTGCAGGAGGTGAATATCGACATCATGCCGTTGCTCACCGGCGCCGGGATCGCCGGCCTCGCCGTCGGCTTCGGCGCCCAGACGCTCGTGCGCGACGTCATCAGCGGCTTCTTTCTCATCCTCGAGGATCAGGTGCGCGTCGGCGACGTGGCCGAGATCGACGGCACGGGCGGCCTCGTCGAGCGCATCGGACTGCGAACCATCGTGCTGCGCGACCTGTCGGGGACCGTCCACATTATTCCGAACGGCGGCATCCAGAAGCTGTCCAACCTGACGAAGGACTTTTCCTACTATCTGGTGAACATGGGCGTCGCGTACAAGGAAGACACCGACGAAGTTGTGAAAGTGATGCAGCAGGTGGCCGAGGAGTTGAAAGCCGACCCCACCTACGGCCCCAGCATCCTGACGCCGCTCGAAGTTCTCGGCGTCGATTCGTTCGACGACTCGCAGGTGACCATCAAGGTCCGGATCATGACCCTGCCGCTCAAACAGTGGGAGATCGGCCGCGAGTATCGCCGGCGCATCAAGAAGGCGTTCGACGCCAGGGGCATCGAGATCCCGTTCCCGCACCTGTCGGTGTACTTCGGCGAGGCCAGCAAGCCGTTCAAGATCGAAGAGCTCGGCCAGGCAGTGCCCGCCGAGCGGGCACCCACGCGCTAGTTGGCGGGCGGCTCGCCGAAGAACGAATGAACCTCCGCCATTTCGCGGCTGCTGCTGAAGTCGGGCCAGCAATCCGGCTTGAACGTGGGCGCCCGCCGCAGCCGCGTGAGCGACATCGGGAGGCGATAGTGGAGCCCGCCGTCGCGGGAGGTCACCGCCGACAACGCGCCCCACGGCACTGCCAGGTATTCGCTCGACGCATCTCCGAGCTGCTCCCGCGGCCGCACGATCACGTAGAGAATCCGGCGCGACCCGGCGCCGACGACGAGCTCCGCGATCTGGCCGATGCCCGCGGCGTCGAGACAATCCATCCCGGCCCCCAGCACGTCGGTCACCCGAAAGACCGATCTGCGTTCCATCATGGGGAATCCTTCGTCCGCTTCTCTCTCCTTCCCGTGCGAAACCCGTACCGGCGCGGCACGGGCTAGTGCCGCTCCGATCTCCGATAACGGTTGAGGCGCGTGTAGAGCGTCTTCAAGCTGATCCCGAGCACGGCCGCCGCCTTGACCTTGTCGCCATGATGCGCCGCCAGCGTGGCGACGATGACGCGCCGTTCGACCTCGCTGAGGGGCAGGCCCACGGGCAACGACACGCGCGAGCTGTCGAATTCCCGATCCGGCTCGCCGCGCCGGACCTCGCCGGGCAGCGCGTCGGCGCCAATCACCGTGCCGGCCGTCATCACCGACGAGCTGTGCACGACGTTGCGCAGCTCGCGGACGTTCCCCGGCCAGGGGTACCGGCAGAGCACGTCCATCGCGTCCGGGCTCATCTGCTTGCGGACGCCCTCGATCACCCGGAGCTGCTCGAGGAAGTGATCGACCAGCAACGGGATGTCGTCGATCCGATCGCGCAGCGGCGGCAGGTAGATCTGAAACACCTTCAGCCGGTAGTAGAGATCCTCGCGGAGCCGGCCGTCGGCCAGCGCGCTGTCGACGTCCCGATTGGTCGCGGCGATCACGCGCGCCTCCATGGTGAGCCCGGTCTCTCCGCCGACGCGCGTGTACACGCCCGTCTCGAGAATTCGGAGCAGCTTGACCTGCAGCTCGGGCGGCATCTCGGTGATTTCGTCGAGAAACAGCGTGCCGCGGCCCGCCCGCTCGAAATAGCCCTTGTGCCGGCGATCGGCGCCCGTGAAGCTGCCGCGCTCGTGGCCGAACAGTTCGGTCTCCGTCAGGCTGGCGGAGATCGCGCCGCAATTGACCGCTTCGAAGGGCCATCGGCGGCGGCGGCTGTGGTCGTGAAGCGCGCGCGCCACGACTTCCTTCCCGGTGCCGCTCTCGCCGGTCACGATCACCGTGGCACTGGTGGGCCCGACGCGCTCGATCACCTCGTAAATGTGCTGCATGGGCTTGGAGCGGCCCACCAGCCCGGCGCCCTTGAGGGGAGCGGCTCCGCCCTCGGGATCGGCCCGAGCCGCGGGCGTCCGGCGGCGCGTGGCGGCGAGCTCTGCGAGAATCGCCCGGAGCCGATTGAGATCGACCGGACGCCACAGATAGTCGGCGACGCCGCGGCGCAGCGCCTCCACCGCCGTGTCCACGTTCGGCCGGTCGGTGATGAGCACGACGGCGGCGTTCGCCGCCGCGTCGCACATCTCGTCCAGGGCCGCAATGCCGGCCCGAGACGATCCATTCGACAGGTTGAGGTCGAGCAGGACGACGTCCGGCGTGCGACGCTCGAGGGCCGCCCGGGCGGTGTGCACCGAGTCGACCTCCACGACTTGATAGCCGACACTGCGGGCGAGCTCGGCGAGCCGATCGCCGCTCTCGGCCCGGCCTTCCACAATGAGCGCACGTGGCACACCACCTCCCGCGCAACCGGCGTCGTTCGACAGGCCCGTTTGCAATTCTGACAATCGCGATCAGGGGGTTCAAGCTCAAGAGAATCGAACCCCCGAAAACCCTTAGAATGTCTCATGCCCTATCCCGACTTTTTCGTCGCCCCGATGCGTCAGGAGCTCGTGAGTCTCGGCGTCCAGGAGCTGCGGACGCCCGAAGAGGTGGATGCCGCCGTCGCCGGCACGCGCGGCACGCTGCTCGTCATGGTGAACTCGGTCTGCGGGTGCGCCGCCGGACGGGCGCGTCCGGGCCTGGCTCTCGCGCTGCGGCACGGCGTGCGCCCGGATCGGCTGACGAGCGTCTTTGCCGGATTCGACATCGACGCCACCGATCGCGCGCGCCGGTACTTCACGGGTTACGCGCCGTCGTCGCCGTCGATCGCGCTCCTGCGCGACGGTCACGTGGTCTACATGCTCGAGCGGTCGCAGATCGAAAACCGGGAGGCGCCCGCCATCGCCGCCGAGCTCTCCGCTGCCTTCGATCGCTTCTGCGCATCGTCCACGACCGCGTAGGTCGCCGCGCGCCCGGGGGCCAGGCTCCGCCCCGGGGCCCGAAGCGCGCTAGACTACGCGCATGCCGCGCAGCCGGACCTCGTGGCGGTCGGGCCGACGACTGGCGGGCGTCGCGCTGGCCGCGGTCGTCGCGGCGTCGGCAGCCTCCGCCGTCTATGCACAGCGGTTCCGGTTCCGCCGCGCGCCGATGCCCTTCGCCACGCCGGAATCGTTCGACGGGGCGTTCCATTTCTGCCGGGCGGTCTATCGCCCCAATCCGGTGGGCGACGGGGGCGGCTGGACGACCGACTACCCGGACGCCGATCGCAACCTGTCGATCCGGCTCGGCGAGCTGACGAAGACGTCGGTCAGCAAAGATCCGATCTCCAACGAACCGAACCACCTGATCGTCGAGCTCACGGATCCGCTGCTGTTCAAGTGCCCGTTCATCATGATGTTCGAGGTCGGCACCTTCGACATCGTGCCCGAGGAAGCGGCGCGGCTGCGGGAATACCTCCTGAAGGGCGGCTTTCTGTGGGTCGACGACTTCTGGGGCGAGTACGCCTGGTCGATCTGGCAGACCGGCATTCGCCAGGTGTTACCCGAGTCGAACATCTATCCGATACAGGACCTCACGCTCGACCACGCGATCTATCACCAGGTGTTTTCTGTGACGAAGATCGCCCAGATCCCGTCGATCGACTGGTGGCTGCGCACCGGCGACACGTCGGAGCGTGGCGCGGCCAGCCGTCCGGCGCACATCCGCGGCATCTTCGACGAACGCGGTCGGCTGATGGTCCTGATGACGCACAATACGGACTTCGGCGACTCCTGGGAACGCGAGACGCTCAGCCACGACTACTTCCTGAGATTCTCGGTCGACGGGTACGCGTTTGGCGTCAACGCGCTCGTGTACGCAATGACGCACTAGTCGAGCGTATCGGCTGAATCAGTACCAGGGCGATGAACCACAGAGGCTCAGAGACTCGCGAGGCGCCGCGCGGGGGTGGGGCCCCGCGCGCCGTGGAACGGATGGCGCCTGCGACTATGCCGAGCCGAGGAACAGGACATCCGAGGCGAGGCATCGGCGTCAGTGCCGCGCGGCGGTGGGGCCCCGCGCGCCGTGGAATGGATGGCGCCTGCGGCCATGTCGAGCCGAGGAACAGCACATCCGAGGCGAGGCATCGGCGTCAGTGCCGCGCGGGGGTGGCCCCGCGCGCCGTGGAACGGATGGCGCCTGCGGCCATGCCGAGCCGAGGAACAGGACATCCGAGGCGAGGCATCGGCGTCAGTGCCGCGCGGGGGTGGCCCCGCGCGCCGTGGAACGGATGGCGCCTGCGGCCATGCCGAGCCGAGGAACAGGACATCCGAGGCGAGGCATCGGCGTCAGTGCCGCGCGGGGGTGGGGCCCCGCGCGCAGTAAGAAAAGAGAGAGAGACCGCGCATGCGAGCATGGCTGACGATCGTGGCGAGCGCTCTCGCCCTGGCGCAGATTCCCGGCGGCGCCCAACGGGGCGCTCGAGGCGCGGCCGACGGCCCCTGGTTCGGCCTGACGCTTCCTCCGCACATGGGCGAGGCGCCCGCGGTGCTGGTCGGCCCGCGGTCGCGCCCGGTGACGCTGCCGCCCGGCGAACCGCAGGCGCCCGAGTTCGACGGTGCCGCCATTCGGCGCGACCTCGAGACGATTGTCGGCTTCTCCAAGGAGAGCCGCACGACGCATGAAGTGGGATCGGGCCAGCTCTGGGGCCGCATTTCGGGCTTGCCGTCGAGCGCGAAGACCATCGACTGGGCCGCGGCCCAGTTCCGCGCCGCCGGCATCGCCGACGTGCGCGTGCAGCCGATTCCGCAGGATCCTGGTGCGTCGTTCTGGTTCCCGCTCTCGTGGGAGGTCCGTCTGCTCGGCGATCCGGCGTTCGGCGCCGGCAGCCGGGACGTCGTGCTCGAGAGCGCGATGCCGCTCAGGCCCTCGGACGTGCCCGGCGGCACGCTGACCGCGCCGCTCGTGTTCGTCGGCTCGGGCAACCCCTCGGTCGTCGAGCATCTCGACGTGCGCGGGAAAATCGCGGTGATGCTCGTGATCCCGCAGGGGCACACCGTGTTCGAGCGCGCGAACGTCACGGCGCGCGCGCGCGTGCTCCGGGATCGCGGCGCGATCGGCGTGTTCAATCTCGTGCGGCAGCCCGGCAACGAGCACTCGTTCGACATGAGCTGCGGCGATCTGTGCGTGAACATCGGCGGACACGACGGCTGGTTCCTCGAGCAGGCCTTCGATCGCGCGGCCGCGGCGGGCGTCGAAGACAAGCTGCGCGCGCGGATCTCGATCCGGAGCGAGACGCGGGAGGGTCTCTCGGCCGAGAACGCGGTCGCGGTGATCCCGGGATCGAGCTCGCCGGAGACGCTCGTCGTGGACGCGCACGGCGACGCGTGGTTCGACGGGGCCGGCGACAACGCCGACGGGTTCTCGATCATGATCGCGCTCGCGCGGCACTTCGCGAAGCCCGGGAACCGGCTGAACCGCCGCCTCGTGTTCATCGCGAGCGCCGGTCATCACAGCGCCGGCATCAACGGCCCGCGCGGCTTCCGCGAGGCGAACCCCGACCTGGAGAAGGCGGCGGTGCTGGTGATCAACGTCGAGCACGTGTCCCAGCGCAACTTCTCGCCAGCGCGCAGCACGGCGCCCGACGGCTACCGCGACTACATCGCCGATTCAGGCGAGGCGCCGATCTACGCGGGCATCTCGGAAGACGTGCCGTTCCTGCACGGGCTGATGGACCGCGGCGTGGAGCGCTACGGCGTGAACTTCGTGTCGGAGCACTCCGACATGGGGAGCGGCGAGACCGGCGGCTTCTCCGGGATGCCGGTCCCGCTGATTACGCTGATGCAGTCGCCGCCGCTGTATCACACGACGGGCGAGACCGAGGACGTCATCTCGACGCCGGGCCTGGAGCGGATGGCCCGGTTCCTCGCCGATTTCCTCGGCGAGGTGGACCGCGCACCGATCACGAAGCTCCGCCCGTAGTGGTCGGGGCGGCCGCTACTTCTTGGCCGCCGCGGCCTTGGCCTTCGCCTCGTCGGCGCGTGCGCCCGCCAGGATGCCGGTCATCGCGTAGTTGCCCTCGTGGCAGGCGTACTCGTAGATCTGGTCGTCGGTGTGCTTCAGCCGGATCATGAACGTCCAGGGCTGCACCCACGTGGCGGGATCGTTCACCGTGATCTGCCAGTTGATGTAGTCCGGGCTCACGCGCGTGTAGCGTTCCGTGAGCTTCACGTCGGGGGTCGATCCCTGGAAGCCGTTCACGTAGTTCGTCGTCTCGACGACGAGCGTGTCGCCGTCCCACCAGCCACGCGGATCGCCATGCAGCTGGCGTACTGACGCCGGGAGGTGCGGACCGCCGTTGATCGGGACGATGCGGGCGTCGTGAATCATCTCCTGCAGCAGGACGACGGTCTCGGGCGACTGGACGATCTGCACGTAGCTGTTGTAGCCGGTGCCCGTGCGCGGCGCCCCGTAGCTAATGCACCGCTCCGACAGCGGCCGATCTTCGGGCCCATCGGCCCGCCCGCGCGGTCCGCTCTCGGAGCCTTCGACGACCACGGCACGGCGCTGCGCGGAGCGACGGGCCTGGGCCTCGGGCGTCAGCGCGGGGAACTGGCCGTTCGGCGGATCGGTGATGAGCGAGGTGCGGGTATCCCAGTCGCGATCGGCCATCCAGAACTGGTTGTAGTTGCCGGTGGTGGGGTCGTAGGACACCTGATTGTACTTGCCCGAGTCCTTGATGTTCAGCGCGACCTGCACGAGGTTCTGGAACACCGCATCGCCGCCCTGGTCCACGTACTGCGCCACCAGGCCCTTCAGCTCATTCAGCTCCGCGTCGGTGAGGTGGTCTTTGTCCTTCCACTGCGTCGGGCGCGTCATCGGCGTCACGCTGTTGTTCGACCAGACGCCCTGCAGGTCCGGATGGCCATCGGGCGTGCGGGGCACCGTCCAGGCGCCGGCCTTCGACTGGACCGCGACCGACCCGGCCGCCAGCGCCATCGCCGCCATCACCGCAAGCAGGTGTTTCACGGGCCCTCCCCGGCGGACTGACGGTCCGCCCGACGAACGATCGGCCTAGTTTGCCCGAGTCGGGCGCCCGGGTCCAGTGCTATGCTCCCTCACACGGAGGAGGCAAGGCTCATGCGACGGACTGCCTGGATTGCCGCGGTTTGCCTGGTCTGGCTCGGGGCCGGCGGGTCGGCCCTGGCTCATCACGCGTTCTCGGCCGAATTCGACGCCAACGCGCCGGTCAAGCTCGAAGGGCCCGTGACCAACGTCGAGTGGATCAATCCGCACGCCTGGATCCACATGGAGGTCACCAAGCCCGACGGCACCAAGGAAGAGTGGATGGTCGAGGGCGGCACGCCGAACACGCTGAGCCGGCGCGGCGTCACGCGGAACTCGCTCGCCGTCGGCACCGTGATCGTCGTCCAGGGCTACCAGTCGAAGGACGGGAGCAAGCGCGCCAACGGCCGCGACATCACGCTGCCCGACGGCCGCACCCTGTTCATGGGATCTTCAGGCACGGGCGCGCCCAAAGACGGCAGCGACCCGAGCGATCCGGGCCGGTAGCGCGGCATGCGTCCAGCGGCGCGCGTCGCGGCCGCGATCATCGTCGCGGCTACGGTGGCTCTGTCGGCACAGTCGCATCGCGTCCACGCCATCGGCTGCATCAGCCGCAGCGGATCGTCATACGTCATCACCGACCGGCGTGGCGACCCGCCGCTCGTCTATCGCCTCGACGGCGACGCCACGGAGCTCGACTTCCAGGTGGGCCATACGGTCGAAGTGAGCGGCCCGCTCTCGGCCGACGGCGCGATCACGATCGAACAGATCGTGTGGATCAGGAATAGTTGTTGAGGGGTGAGAACGGTTTCCAAGGTTCCGAAAGGTTCTTGCCATCCTTCATGCGAAGCGACCGTCGACGGGCGCAAAGCGCTATGAAGATCTCGTCGTGCACCAACTCGCGAACGAACTGCACCCGCAGGGCTGCTTCCCGGCGGACATGGTCGAGAAGCTGCGAGGGCTCTGCGGCCGAACATCAATCGCCGCACGCCGGCTGATTCAGTATCTCCACGACGCCACGCGCGACGCACGGTGACATCACGAGCCATGGCGCCGCGGCCGTTCCCAATCCATGTGGAGGCGGCCGGCTCATTTGGGATGTTCAAGATCGTTGCGCGCGATCAACAGCGCGCAGGCCACGTTCGCGTCGAGTTGCTCCAGCGGCGCCCTGAAGGCACTTGGCCCCTTCGGCACCTCTGGAACGCTTTGGAACCCTTGAAACCCTTGCCTATTCCGGCTTCTTTCTGAGGTGCCCGTACATCAGTTCCTCGACGAAGGGCACGCACTTGAACTCCATCATCTGCGCGTTCTTCTCGAGGCGCCGGTACAGGAGCATCTGCACCTGCCACGGACGGGTGAAGGTCTTCGGATCGTCGATCGTCGCCGTGTAGTCGATCGTGTTGCGATCCACGTAGGTGAACCGTTCGGTGACGTGCAGGGCGTCGCTGTGGAAGTTGCCCGCGCGGTCGAACCACGTGTCAGGCATCTGGTCCGTCACGTCCACGACCAGCGTGTCACCGTCCCAGCTGCCCACGTTCCAGCCCATCCACGCGGGCGCGGGGCTCTCCTCCTTGGTGTTCATGCGAATCACGCGGCTCGCGCTCGTGAATTCGTAGGCCATGATCACGGTGCCGGTGCTCTGCACGATCTCGAATGGAAAGCCCTGATATGTGGCGCGCGGGATGCCGGGCATGTAGCACTTGATCTCCGGATCCCGGGTGATCCAGTTCGCGGCGTTCTCGTCGCGCGTCACGAGGGCCTCGGGCCGGTACGGAATCGGGCCGCCAACCACCACGCCAGGCCCCGGCTGGACTGCGAAGGACGCGCCCAGCGAAATCACCGGGCCGGCCTTGGCCTCGTGCGGCTCCACGTTCCAGTTGGCCGTGTTCATCACCTGCCACAACCCGGTGAAATTCGGCTTCCCGTCCGCCGTGCGTGGAATCTCCGGCGCCTGCCCGGCCGCCGCCGTTCCGAGCGCCACAACCACTGCAGCCAGAAGCGCGCCTCCCTCTCGACGTCGCATCGGACCCTCCTCGGGCCCCGAGTATAGTTGAAGCCGTCAAGGGAAGGAGCGTGTCCATGAAAGCGTGGGTCCGAACCCTCGTTCTCTCGCTGGCCATCGCCGGCGCTGGCTATGGCGGCCTGGCGGGCGTCGCGCAGCAACCGCTCCCCATTGCCGCGCCCGAGAGCGTCGGCGTCTCGACAGCGCGCCTCGACCGGTTGCACGCCGGCATGCAGGCGCTGGTCGACCGGCATCAGATCGCCGGCACCGTCACCCTCCTCGCCCGCGACGGCAAGGTCGTGGACGTGCATCCCTCGGGCTTCCAGGACGTCGAGCGCGGGATCCCGATGCGCCCGGACACGATCTTCCGCATCGCCTCGATGTCGAAACCGATCACGAGCGTCGCGATCATGATGCTCTTCGAGGAAGGCAAGCTCCAGCTGACGGATCCCGTCTCGCGCTACATCCCCGCGTTCCGCGAGATGCGGGTGGCAACGGCCGACGGCCAGACGGTGCCGGCGCGTCGCCAGATCACGATCCGCGACCTTCTCACCCACCGCTCCGGCCTGAGCTACGGGTTCCTCAACAGCGGGCCGGTGGGCAACGCCTATCGCACCGGCGGCGTGACCGACGGCCTGAGCGTCACCACCGATACTCTTGCGCAGGGCATCGACAAGCTCGCCGCGCAGCCGCTCATGAGCCAGCCGGGCGAGGCCTGGAACTACTCGCTCTCCACCGACGTCCTCGGCCGCGTCGTCGAAGTGGTGTCGGGGCAGCCGTTCGACGTGTTCCTCCGTGAGCGCATCTTCACCCCGCTCGGCATGGCCGACACGGGTTTCGTCGTGCCGGATGGCAAGTGGGATCGTTTCGCCACGCTGTATTCCCCGGACGGGGCGAACGGTATCCGCCCGATGAAGGACCCCGAGACGTTCGGCAACGCGGTGATGTCGCCGGTCGCGTACTACAAGCCGGGAAAGGCGTACTTCTCGGGCGGAGCGGGCCTCACGTCGACGGCGGCCGACTATGCGAAGTTCGCCCAGATGCTCCTGAACGGCGGCGAGCTCGACGGCGTCCGGCTGCTCGGACCGAAAACCCTCCAGCTGATGACGATGTCGCACACGGCGGACCTGCCGTCGGGCGGCGTCATGGGCGCGGGCAACAATTGGGGCCTGGGCTTCCGTGTGACCGTCGACGTCGCCGCGACGCAGACGGCCGGCTCGAACGGCATGTACGGCTGGATCGGCATCTACGGCACGACGTTCTGGGTCGACCCGGTGGAGCACCTCGTCGCGGTGATGATGGTGCAGCGCTACCCGGGCTCTCCCGCGGGCGCGGCCTTCCAGCCGCTGGTCTATCAGGCGATCACGCGGAGCTACGCGGCCCCGCACTGACCCGGCCAGCGTCTTCCGGTCCGGCTCTACCAGCGCGGTCCGCCGGCGGACAAATCGTGCCGCGACACTCGCCGAACCCGATACGCGCGAATCCGGCGCGCTCGCAGACGCCCCGGATGCAGACCTCGTCGCCGTCGTCGAGAAACGTCCGCCGCTCTCCCGACGGCAGCTGCAGCCCCGCGCCCCGGCGCGTCAGCTCCAGCAGGCATCCTTCGCTCCCCGCGGTCGCACCCGAGATGGTTCCGCTGGCGAGGAGATCGCCCGCCCGCAGGTTGCACCCGTTGCTCGTCTGATGCGCCACCATCTGCGCCATCGTCCAGTACAGGCCGCGGACGGGCCCACGGCTGACGCGCATCGGCGGCGTGCCGGCGTCCCGCATCCTGCGTGAGCGGACGAACACCTCGACAGCAGCGTCGAACCCGCCGCGGGCGGCGTTCTCCGTCGAGTACAGGTGCGGCAGCGGCGCGGGATCATCCGGCGGGCGCTCCAGGGCCGGGCACCGGAAGGGCGCCAGCGCCTCCAGCGTGACCACCCACGGCGACAGGGTCGTCGCGAAGCTCTTGCCGAGAAACGGCCCGAGCGGCTGGTATTCCCACGCCTGGATGTCTCGCGCCGACCAGTCGTTCACCAGGCAGAGGCCGAACATGTGATCCTCGGCATCCTGGATCGGAATCGGCCGGCCGAGCCGGGTACCCCGCCCCACGACGAAGCCGATCTCGGCTTCGTAGTCGAGCCGGCTGGTCGGCCGGAAGGCCGGCCGCCGGTCGGGACCCGCGATCTGCCCCGAGGGGCGGACGACGGGCGCGGGGCTGGCGACCAGCGACGAGGCGCGGCCGTGGTACGCGATCGGGACGAACTTGTAGTTCGGCAGCAGCGGGTTCTCAGGACGGAAGATCGCGCCGACGTTGGCGGCATGGTGAATCGACGCATAGAAATCGGTGTAGTCGCCGCATGCGATCGGCAGCGCGAGCACGGCGTCCGCCATGGCGACCAGGAATGACGGATCGGCCTTGCGGTGGCCGGCGCGCAGCAGCTCGCTGATCGCGCGCCGCAGGCCCGACAGCGCCCGGGGATCCGCCGCCATGAGGTCGTTGAGCGCGGACGCATGGAAGGTCTGGGCGAGCGCGTCCGGCACGCCCGTCAGGGCGCCGGCCTCCGCGGCACGCACGAGATCCAGAATCTGATCGCCGATCGCCACGCCGACGCGGGCGCGATCGGCGTGACCGCGTCCGAACACGCCGAATGGCAGGTTCTGGATCGGGAAGTCTGTGGTACCACCGTTCGCCGAACGCACCCAGCTTCCGAGCGCCGGGTCGTGCGTCTCGTTGAGGGTCGCGATCATCGGCACCACTCCCGGCCGGCCGGCGCTAGGCGAGGCCCAGCGTCGAGAGCTCGTCGACGGGCTCGTGAACGGCGCACGAGCCGAACGACCTGAAGAGCGACCGGCGTGCGGCGCGAAGGTCGGCGTTCGACAACGCCCGGTCGCGCCAGACGACTCCGTCGTCATCGAACTGGAACGCCTCGGCGGCCGACTCCCCCAGCACGTCGACCGCGCCGTGAAGGTCGCCCGTCCACACGAGCGCCGCCGCCATCGCCACGTTCAGGAACCCGTGCATGGGCGCCGTCGCGGACTCCGGCTCGTCGGTCAGCGCGTACCGGCCGCGCAGCGCGTGGTGCAGGCCGGCGGTCGCCTTGCACGCAACCCCGGCATCCGCACAGACGCGCAGGGCGTGCGCGAGGTCCGCGGCGCGCGGAAAGGCGCCGGCGACAACCCCGCCGGTGCGCAGCTTCGCCATCGCCCTCGCGTCGGCGATCGCCTCGACGCGTCGGTCGAGGTCCGCGTCGAACGGCGTCTCGAAAAATACCTCGACGCCGTCCGGCAGCCCGGAGCCTGCGGCGCGGATCGTGTCGGCGCTCATGGGAGGCAGTTCCACCGAGGCCACCGCTGCCATCGACCCACCGGCCGTTTTCCGCATCCACGTCGTCACGTCGGCCAGGCCGTGCGGCGGGCGGATGACCACGCTCAGCGGCAGCCGTGCCGTCGACGCGGCGGCGGCAGCCGTCAGGGCGTCGAGCGCCGCGGCGGACACGACGAACCGCCCGAGCATCCAGGCCGCGTCGCTCCCGGCCGCCTGCGCGTACGCGGCCAGCGCGGCAGGGAGCGCCAGGCTTCCTGGAGGAAACGTCCCGGCATAATCGAGCACGCGGGCGAGCAGGATGCGGGCAGCGGCTGGAACGCCCATGACGCCTCGTAGCGTGCGGCCGTCAAATCGGCAGCGCGGTTGTCGCCTTCACTTCCTTGACGACGATGCTCGTGCGCGTGCGATCGACGCCGGGCACCCTCATCAAGCGCTCGAACAGGAAGTGCTCGAGCTCCTCATGGCTCGCGACGACCACCTTCAAGAGGTAGTCGAACTCACCGGTCAGGAAATGACACTCGAGCACCTCGCGCAGGTTCCTGATGCGGTCCGGAAAGCGCCGGATCGAGTCGGGCCGGTGGTGCGCGAGCATGACGTGGACGAAGCACAGCAGATCGAGGCCGACGGCTTCGCGATCGACGATCGTGGCGTGGCGCAGGATCACGCGGCGGTCTTCCAGCTTGCGCAGCCGCTTCTGGAGGCCCGGGCCGGACAGCTTGAGGGTGCGGGCGAGCGTGGCCGTCGGCCGGCGGGCATCGTCCTGCAGCAGCGCCAGCAGCCGGCGGTCGAGTTCGTCGACCTCGACGGGCCGCCGGACGCCGAGCGGTGCCGTCGGCGTGCGTGGTTTACCTGTGTTCCTCGATCGCGCGGATCTGTTCTGAATAACAACTCTTGTTGGCAACTTCGTTGCGATATCATACCACCTGGGAGGTGCGGATGCACGATTTCTGCCCCATCCGGCGCATCGATCACCTCGAGTTCTTCGTCGGCAATGCGCGGCAGGCGGCCTTCTTCTACGCGAACTGCCTCGGCTTCGCCAACACCGCCTACCGAGGGCTCGAGACGGGGTCGCGAACGACGTGCTCCTACCTCCTGGAGCAGGGCGACATCCGGTTCGTGTTCACCAGCCCCCTCGTTCCCGATCATCCCATCGCGCGGTTCGTGCACGAGCACGGCGACGGCGTGGCCGTGATCGCCCTTGAAGTGCCCGACGCGGCGGCCGCGTTCCGCGAGACCACGGCCCGCGGCGCTGCGCCGGCGCTCGAGCCCGTCGAGCGGCGCGACGAGGGCGGCGCGATCGTCGAGTCGGCCATCCACGTCTACGGCGACGCGCGCATCCGGTTCGTCGAGCGGCGCGGCTATCGCGGCATCTTCTGGCCCGCCTTTCGTCCCACGGGGCGCGCGCCGTCGCGTGCCGAGGGCGTCGGCCTCGACACGATCGACCACATCGTCGGCAACGTGGAGCTCGGCAAGATGGAGGCGTGGGTGCGGTTCTTCGCCGAGACCATGGGCTTCACCCAGCTGGTGCACTTCGACGACAAGACGATCACGACCGAGTACTCCGCGCTCATGTCGAAGGTGATGCAGGACGGCACCGGCCGCATCAAGTTTCCGATCAACGAGCCGGCCACGGGCAAGCGCAAGTCGCAGATCCAGGAGTATCTCGACTACTACCGCGGGCCCGGCGTCCAGCATGTCGCGCTGGCGACGAGCGACATCATCGACACGGTCTACAACCTCCGGTCGCGCGGCCTGGAATTCCTGCGCGTGCCGGCGACCTACTACGAGGAGCTCGCCTCGCGCATCGGCCCGATCGACGAGCCGATCGACAAGCTCGCGGAGCTCGGCATCCTGGCGGATCGCGACGAGGAGGGCTACCTGCTCCAGATCTTCACCGAGGTCGTCGAGGATCGCCCGACCCTCTTCTTCGAGGTGATCGAGCGGCACGGCTCCCGCGGATTCGGCGAAGGCAATTTCAAGTCGCTCTTCGAGGCGATCGAACGCGAACAGGCCCGCCGGGGCAATCTGGTATGAGCTACTACCACCGGCTCGGCCAGATCCCGCACAAGCGCCACACGCAGTTCCGTCAGCCCGACGGATCCCTCTATCACGAGGAACTCATGGGGATCCGCGGCTTCAGCGGCGACAAGTCCCTGCTCTATCACCTCCGCCCCCCCACGGCCGTCGAGCGCATCGAACGCGGCTGCCCGGTCGAGATCCGCCTGGCGGAGCCCGGCCCCGTCCGCCACCGGCTGCTCCTGACCGCAAAGGTCGAGGAGGGGGGCGACGCCGTCGGCGGGCGGGTCCCGCTCCTGGCCAATACGGACGTCTGCCTGTCGGTCGTGCGGCCCGACCGCCCGATGCCGTACTGGTATCGGTACGCGCACGGCGACGAAGCGATCTTCGTGCACGAGGGCACCGGTGTCCTCGAGACGCAGTTCGGCACGCTCCGCTACAGGCCGGGCGACTATCTGGTGATCCCGACCGGAGTCATCTGGCGCATCCTGCCCGACGAGACCGTGTGCCAGCGGATGATGGTCGTGGAGTCGTCCGGCGGGCACATCGAGCCGCCGCGGCGCTATCTCAGCCAGACGGGCCAGTTTCTCGAGAGCGCCCCGTACGCCGAGCGCGATCTGCGCCCCCCGGAGGCTCTCGCCACGCACGACGAGCAGGGCGAATTCGAGGTCCGCGTCAAGGCGCGCGGATTCATCGGGCGCTACCTCTACCGCCACCACCCGCTCGACGTCGTCGGCTGGGACGGGCACCTCTGGCCGTTCGCCTTCAACATCGAGGACTTCGAGCCGATCACCGGCCGGGTCCACCAGCCGCCGCCCGTGCACCAGACATTCGAAGGGCCGGGATTCGTGCTCTGCTCGTTCGTGCCGCGGCTGTTCGACTATCACCCGCTCGCGATTCCGGCGCCCTACAACCACTCCAACGTCGACTCCGACGAGGTGATCTACTACGTGAAGGGCGATTTCATGTCGCGCCGG
The DNA here is from genome assembly GCA_963837345.1 of uncultured Acidobacteriota bacterium. Lineage (GTDB taxonomy): Bacteria > Acidobacteriota > Vicinamibacteria > Vicinamibacterales > CAVVIG01 > CAWIMX01. The sequence goes on along the minus strand of CAWIMX010000001.1, from coordinate 2,754,619 downwards.
GGCGTCGAGCCTGCCGCGATCACGGTGCATCCCAACGGCATTCCCCACGGTCCGCATCCCGGCACCTACGAGGGGTCGATCGGCAAGGCGCGGACCGAGGAGCTCGCCGTGATGGTGGACACGTTCCGGCCGCTCGCGCTGACCGAGCAGGCGGCCGCGCTCGAAGACGAACGCTACGCGTACAGCTGGCAGCGGGCCGACTGAGACAGGAGGACGATTCCATGGCGGGCAGCAATTTCGAGGCCTTCAAGACGACGATCGAAGAGCGGTTCATGGGCCATCCGGCGGTGACGCAGAACGCGTATACGAAATGGTTCGCCCAGGGCGACATGCCGCTCGATCACCTGCGGGCGTTCACGGTGCAGTTCTCGGTCTTCTCCAACCAGTTCCTCCTCGCCGCGCTCAACCGGGTGATCAACGCCGACTCGCTGAACTCGGCGCGCGAAGCGAAAGAGATCCTGATGAACGAGCTCGGCGTCATCTACAACAAGGGCGGCAACGGCGCCACCGCCACCACGGCGCCGGGGGATGCCGATCGCGAGGGCGATCCGGCGCTCGTCTCGGTCGAGGGCACCGTCGACGGAGGCCGCTTCCGGTTTCAGGCGGCCCACTTCGAGTGGATTCTGCACTTCGCCGAGTCGCTCGGTCTCACGTTCGACGACATCGGCAAGCGCCGGCACGCCGTGCCGAGCACGCGGTTCTTCTGCGACGAACTGTTCCGGCTCTATGGCAGCGACGACTACAACGAGGGTATGGGAGCCGCCTTCGCGGTCGAGAACTGGGCCGCCGCGGGCTTCTGGAAGGAGCTGATTGCCGGCCTCGAGAAGATCAAGGCGCGTCAGGCGCCCGACATGCCGCTGGCGTTCTTCACCTGGCACGACCGGATCGAGGACCTGCACAAGTCGCACGTGTGGGACGAGCTGCGAGCCTGCTACGAGTCGCCGCAATTCGAGGAGACACCCTTCATTCGCGCCGGGGTGACGATGCTCGACGGGGTGAAGGCGTTCTGGGACGGCTTGAACCAGCTGCGGCGCTCGGGGCGTCAAGCCGCCTGACGCCCCCAAGCGCCGCGCGACTACGTATCCGCCCCCTGGCGTTCGACAAACGCCACGAGCCGGGCCCGGTCCCCCGGCGGAATGCCAAGGAACTCCAGTCCGGCGCCCTCGCCGTCGACGGCGTGACAGACCACCCCGTGGCAGACGATCGGTTCGGTGTCGCCGGGGAGCATGAGCCGCAGCAGGACGAGCATGCCAACGGGGCAGCTCTCGGCGATTTCCAGATAGGCGCCGCCCCCGCCGAGGACACGGATCGTGGCTTGGCTCCGGGCGGCCGGCTGTCCTTCGGGCAGCGACACCTGCACCACGATGTTCACCTCCGTGCGGTCGTAGCGGCGGCGGTTCAGCCAGGTCGGCATGCGCGGGCCTGATGTGCATCTTATCGCCCGGGTCGCCCGCCGCGCTCGCGTTCAGAACGGCGGATCGATTTCGGCACTGCGGCGCGGCCGACCGCGGTCAGGTGGAGCGGCTCGGCACCGCCTGGGTCGCCCTGGCCTCTGCCGCCTCGCGCACGACGTCGAGCAGGCCGCTGACGAGGACGTGCGCGCCTGAGCCGACACCGAACGTCCAGTAGCGGCGGAACCAGCGGCGCGACTCCTCGTCGGTGGTCGCCGTGCGCATCACTCCGGTGAGCCGCGTCCGGTTCTCGCCGACCGGCCGCACCGAGAGCGAGTACACCGTCTTCGCATACCCGGGCCCGTCGAAATCGGCGAACTGCTCGGCGCTCACCCGCACATACTCGATCACGGGCCGCCAGAACTTCCCCACCAGGCCGAGCGCGATCTCATCACGCGGTCGTTCGCCGAGCAGCACCCAGCCGCCGGCCTCGGCTGCCAGCATCGTCAGCTCCCGGAGCCGCAGCTGTTTCGGCGCCTTCGGCGGCGCCTGGCCGTGCACGATGTGACTGGCGACCTCGGGCAGGGCGCGCAGCGCGCCCAGAACCGCAACGGCCGGTCGCTTTCGTCCGACCTCGACCAGGTCGGCGTCGAGGAGGGTTTCCCACGTCGTGGCCACGTCGGCTTCGACGACCGCGGCCACGGCGTCCGAGACGTCGTAGATCGGGAGGAATTCATCTACCAGCATGGGATGGATCGGAGCACGTCCGATGCCAGCGCACGGGCGGTCGGCAGCGCGGATCGCGGCCCTTCGTTGCCGACAATCCCGCATGCGTCGCCCGCCCGCTCGCATGGCCTGACAGGAACCCGTCAGCCGGGTGACGCGTGAGAGAATGCTCCAGCTCGCATGGCGTCCCAACCGGTCATCCGTGTCTCGGGAATCCGAAAAACCTATGGTCCCATGGTGGCCGTGGACGACGTGTCGTTCGACGTGGAGGCCGGCGAGATCTTCGGGCTCATCGGGCCGAACGGCGCCGGGAAGACCACCACGATGGAGTGCGTCGAGGGCCTGCGCACGCCCGATCGCGGAGCCATTGCAGTGCTCGGCCTCGATCCCGTACGGGACGTGTACGCGATCCAGGAGCGGATTGGCGTCCAGCTCCAGGAGGCGCAGCTCCAGAAGCGGATCAAGGTGCGGGAGGCGGTGGCGTTCTGGACGGCCCTGTATCGCAAACCGGTCGACGGCGACCGCCTGATCGGGCAGCTCGGGCTCGAGGAGAAGCGCAACGCGTGGTTCATGACGCTCTCGGGCGGCCAGAAGCAGCGGCTGTTCATCGCGCTGGCCCTCGTCAACGACCCCGAGCTGGTCTTTCTCGACGAGCTGACGACCGGGCTCGACCCGCAGGCGAGGCGCGCGATCTGGGATCTGGTCCGCGGCATCAGCCAGCGCGGCAAGACCGTCTTCCTCACGACACACCTGATGGAGGAGGCCGAACGGCTGTGCGACCGCGTCGCGATCATCGATCACGGACGCATCGTCGACGTCGGGGCGCCGGCCGAGCTCGTGCGGCGCCACTGCCCTGAACGGACGGTCGTCGTCGCCACCGACGACCTCGCCACGGCGGCTGGTCATTTCCGCGCGCTGCGGCACACGACGGACGTGCGCCAGGCGCCCCCGGCCGTCGCGGTGCGCGGACGCGGCGACGACTTCATCACCGAGGTCATCCAGTGCGTCGCCGACCACCAGATTCGGGTCACCGGCTTCCGCACCGACGTGCCGACGCTCGAGGACGTGTTCCTGAAGCTGACGGGCCATGCGATTCGCGACTGAGGGCGCGGCGTGAGCCTGCGCGGGCTGCTGCGGCTCACGTGGCTCGAGATCAAGATCTTCGTGCGCGAGCCGCTCGGGCTGATCGGGACGGTGTTCGTCCCGGTCATCGTCTTCGTCGTCGTCAGCCGGATGGTGGGGCCGCGAGTCGCCGTCCCGTCGGCCGACATCCCGCGATTCGCGTCGCTCGATCTGCCGATCTTCGTGTCGCTGCTGATGGTCGTGAGCGCGGTCCTGTCGCTCGTCGCGATCATGGCGATCTACCGCGAAAGCGGCATTCTCAAACGTCTGCGCGCCACGCCGCTGCGCCCGTACACAATCCTCAGCGCCCACGTGCTCGTGAAGCTCGTGTTCACCGGCCTCACGCTGACGCTGATGCTGCTCGCCGGCCGCCGCTATTTTCCCGTGGCCGCGGGGGTGCCGGTGGCGTCGTTCGCGGCCGCGCTCGTCGTCAGCACCGTCAGCGTGCTGTCGCTCGGCTTCGTCATCGCGAGCGTCGTCCCCACGGCGCGCTTCGCCCAGCCCCTCGGAACGATCCTCCTCTATCCGATGCTGGCGATTTCGGGGCTGTTCTTCCCGATCGAAGCGCTGCCGCCAGCCGTCGAGGGAGTGGCCCGCCTGCTGCCGACGACGTATGCCGTGTCGCTGCTGCGCGGTATCTGGAACGGCGACGCATGGCTGAGCCATGCGGGAGACGTGGCCGCTCTCGTCGCGCTCTTCCTGGTCTTCACGGCGATCGCGACGCGGGTGTTTCGGTGGGAGTAGCCGGGCCGGCAGCTCCACGGACACAGCGTGGGCGCCACGATAACGCCAAGGTCGGACGGCGGATCCTTGTCATTCGGCTCCGAATGGCGATAATCACAATTCACAGATTCTTCGTCGCCGCTCTCCACACATCCCCGGCTTCAGAGAAAGGAGAATCAACATGAAACGCATCGACATCGTGGTATCCGGGCTCGCGATCGGCGGCCTGATCGTCGCCGGTATGGCCGTTCTGTCGCCGACCCCGATCGACGCGCAGGGCCTGGCCGGCACGCCGGAGCAGCAAGCGGCGCAGGCGAAGCTCGAGGAGGGCTATCCGAAGCTGCAGGCCGACATCCAGTACATGCGGCTCAGCGTGCCCGGCAACACGATGGGGCAGACGGTCGGCGTAGCCACCAATTCGAGCGGCCACCTCTTCGTCTACTCGCGCACGCTGAACCAGGGCGTCGCGCGAGGCGGGAAGGCCGCCATCCTGTGGGAGTTCGACAACAACGGCAAGTTCGTCAAGGAGTGGGGCCCCAACAACTATGCCGAGTCGTTCGCCCACGCCGTCCGCGTCGACAAGTCGGACAACGTGTGGCAGGTGGATGAAGGCTCCGGCATGATCGTCAAATACAACCCGCAGGGGCAGAACATCTTCACGCTCGGCCGGACGCCCGAGGCCATCGACTATCTCGAGGAGAACCTCGAAGCCCTCCACTTCGCCTCTCCGAACGAAGAGGCCATGGACGAGCACCCGACCGGGCGTGTCGGACGATTCGACCGCGAGACCGACGTGGCGTTCGATACGGAAGGTAACATCTTCGTGTCCGATGGCTACGGCAACTCGCGGGTCGTGAAGATTTCGCCCAAGGGCGACTGGCTGAAGGAGCTCGGCACCTGGGGGCACGGCGAGAATCAGTTCAGCACGCCGCACACCATCGCGTCCGACGCGCAGAACAACATCTACGTCGGCGACCGCGGCAACCGGCGCATCCAGGTGTACGACAACGACCTGAACTTCAAGAAGAGCATCACCGGCATCGGCGCGCCGTGGGCGCTCTGCGTCACCGCGAGCTCGCCGCAGTACCTGTTTTCCGGCGACGGGAACGGGAAGGTCTACAAGATGGACATGACCGGCAAGGTGCTCGGCATGTTCGTGACCGGGCAGGAATCCGGCGAGCAGAACACCGGCGATCTCGTGCACTCGCTCGACTGCCGGAGCCCGAACATGGTGTACGTGGGCTCGGCCAGCATCTGGGACGTGCAGAAGGTCACCCTCAAGTAGCGACGTGGGTCTTCGGATTGTCCGGTCCTCCGGTCGGTGGAGCGTCGTGAACACCCGCGCGAGGCTGGTGGCGGCGGTCGCCGTCGCGGTGTGCGGCGGGTGGGCCTCTGCCGCCTCACCGGCCGGCCCGGACCTCGAAGCGCTGCTCGCGCGCGTCGGCGAACGCGTGGTCGAGTACTATCGCCGCGCGCAGTCCGTGATCTGCATCGAGCGCGCCACGGTGCAGCCGATCGCGTCGAACTGGAGTCCGGACGGCCTGTCGCGGACCGTCGAGTCGGAGCTGAGCATCGAGTGGAATCCGCGCGACGGCGATGGCCTGCCGGACGCCACCGTGAACCGCACCGTCCGCCGGATCAACGGGCGGGCGCCCCGTCCGCGCGACCTCACCGATCGCACCGGATGCACGGACCCCGAACCCATGTCGTCCGAGCCGCTCGCCTTCCTGCTGCCGGGCCATCACGACTACCTGTTCACGGCTGTCCGCGAGGGCGAGGAGCGGGATCGTCCCGCCCTGATCATCGACTTCAAGTCGGCCGACCGGACCAGCCATCCCGAGCTGATCGAGGACGAGCGCGGCCACGACGACTGCTTCGACTGGACGGGGCCCGTCGCGACGAGCGGCCGCATCTGGGTGGATGCCGACACGTACGACGTCCTGCGATTGGAGCGCCGGATGGACGGCCTGGTGGACGTGCGCGTCCCGCACGCGCTGCAGCGGAAGTATCACCTCGACTCGAGCATCACGATCGATCGCGACGCCGAGACACTGCGATACGCGCCGGTCCGCTTCACCGACCCCGACGAGGTCCTGATGCTGCCGCGTTCCATCGAATCGATGACGGTGCTGCGCGGAGGCCTGCAGTCCACACGTCGGACGTGGTCCTACAAGGACTACCGCCGCTTCGTCACCAGCGGGCGCATCGTGAAGGCACCCTGACTGGACGCGAGCCTCTCTTCTCCCGCGGCCGCGGCTCGCGCCGGCTACTCATATCGGAGCGCGATCATCGGGTCGAACCGCGCGGCCCGGCGCGCCGGCCACAGGCAGGCGAACACCGCGACCACGATGAGAATCAGCGAGATCGAGACGAGCGTGGTCGGATCGCGGGGGCTCGTCTGCACCAGGAACACCTGGAGCAGCTGGCCGACGCCGAAGGCGCCGGCGAGACCAATCGGCAGCCCGATGGCGAGCTGGATGAGGGCGCGGCGCAGGACGAGCCACGCGATCTGCGCTGGCTGCGCGCCAAGCGCCATCCGCACGCCGATCTCCTGCGTCCGCTCGGTCACCGAATACGCGGTCACCGCGTAGAGCCCCACCGCCGAGAGGAGCAGCGCGATCCCCGCGAACACCGCGAACATGCCGCCGAACACCAGAAACTGCCACCGGCGCTGCGCCAGCAGCTCGTCCATCGACTGCACCTGGAAGAGCGGAATATCCGGTTCGACCACCCGCATCTCGTCGCGCGCGAGCGCCGCCGCGCTGGCGGCGGAGCTCGGGCCCCGCACGAGCAGCGCGACCACGCGCTCCGGATCCGCCCTGAGCGGCACGTACACCACCGGGTCGGGCTCGGGCTCCTGCAGGTTGCGCTGGCGAACGTCGGGGACCACGCCGACGACGGTCATCCAATCCGGATTCTCGCCGCCGATCAGGCGGATGGAGTGGCCGAGCGGATCGCCGCCGGCGAGATGCACCGTCGCGAAGCGCTCGTTCACGACGGCGACACCCTGTCCCGGCAGGCCGTCGTTGCGCGTGAACCCGCGCCCCCGCAGCACGGGGACGCCGAGCGTCTCGAAATACTGATCGCCGGCGGCGACCACGCTGACGATGGGCGCGGCGTCGGGCTGCTCGGGCATCTCGCCGTCCAGCGCCAGCCGGCGACCGATCCCGCCCGAGAGCGGCGGGCTCGTCGCGAGCGCGCTCGACTGGACGCCCGAGACGCCGGCCATCCGGTCTTCGAACCGCTGGTACAGCTCCGACCGGGGGCCGGCCTGCGGATACTTCGTCAGCGGCAGGTACACCTGCATCACCGACAGGTTCGCCGTCCGGATGCCGAGGTTCAGGCGGTACAGACTCATGAAGCTGCTCATCATGAATCCCGCGCCCGAGAGCAGCACGAGCGTGAGAATCAGCTCCGACACCACGAGCGCCGCCGACCAGCGCCGGCTGCGCAGGGCCCCGCCGCTCCCGCGGCCGCCCTCCTTGAGAATCTCGTTCACGTCGGTCTTCGACACGTGGAGCGCCGGCGCGAGCCCGAAAAGGAGCGCGGTGCCGAGACAGATCGCGGCGACGAACGCGAAGACGATGGGATCGAAGGTGAATGCCATCCAGTAGGGCTTGCCGACGTTCAACGTGGCCCCGTCGAACCACGTGACGCCGGCGACCGACAGCGCCAGGCCTGCGGCGCCGCCCACACAGGCGACGATCACGCTTTCGACGAGCAGTTGGCGCACGATCCGCCAGCGGCTCGCACCCTGCGAGACGCGAATCGCGATTTCCCGCGATCGCCCGACCGACCGGGCCAGGAGCAGATTGGCGACGTTGGCACACGCGATCAGGAGGACGAATCCGACCGCCCCCATCATCGCCAGGAACATCGTCCGGATGGGACCGCTGCTGACGTTGTCGTTGAACGGCTCGAGGCCGGGCCTGAAGTCCTTGTCGGTGTCCGGGTAGGCCTGCGCGAGCCGCGCGCCGATACCCGCCAGCTCGGTCCGCGCCTGTTCGAGGCTGACGCCCGGCGCGAGCATGCCCATGACGTTGAAGTTGCGGCTGCCGCGCCCCAGGAAGGACCCGGGCGGCAGCTGCATGCGCGGAATCCAGATGTCGACGTTGAACGGGAACTGGAAGCCCTGCGGCATCACGCCGACGATCGTGGCCGGCTTGCTGTTGACCCGAAGCACGCGGCCCAGCACGTCGGGCACGCCGTCGTACCGGTTCTGCCAGACGCTGTAGCCGAGGATGACGACCGGCTCGGCGCCCTTCCGATCGTCGTCTTCGCGGAAGTCGCGGCCGAGCACGGGCTGCCGGCCGATCATCCGGAACAGATCCCAGGACACGTAGGTGCCCTGCGCCCGCTCGGGCACGCCCACGTCGTCGGCGACGTTGACCGTCGTGCCGACCTGCGCGACCAGATGCGCGAAAGAGTGGGACTGATCGCGCCAGTCCTGGAAGTCCTCGTCCGACACGCCTTGCCGCTGGGCCTTCGTGTTTTCCGTCCAGAGGGCCATCAGCCGATCGCCGTTCTCGAACGGCACGCCCCGGATGAGCACGGCGTTCACGAGCGTGAACACCGTGGCGTTGGCGCCGATGCCCAGGGCCAGGGCGCCGGCCGCCGCCAGGGTGAACCATTTGTCCTTGACGAGGAGTCGGACCGCGAACCGGACGTCCTGCCAGAGATTCATACCCTGCCTATACGTATCAACCGGGAAATCGGTGCAGAAAAAATGACGGCCTATTTAGTCGTAAAAGGTGACCATATGTCAAGGACGAGCGGCGGCCTTCGGCCGGCGCGGCGCCGGGCCGGAGACCGCCCGTCCCCGTAGTAGGATGCCCGCATGTTCGATCGGCTCCGGAACCGCAAGGAATGGAAGTTCTTCGCCGTCCTTCCGCGGGCCGACGGCCGCCTCGCCGCCGCCTGGTGGTCCGCGCTCGCCGTCCGGGGCGTGGCGCCGGCTGTCTTCGCCGTGGCCATGGGCGTGCTGGTGGGCGCGGTCCAGCGCGGCGACGCCCTCGGCGCGCCGCTGGCCTTCGCCGGCGCCACGTTCCTGCTCATGCAGGTGATCAACCCGATCCATCAGGCCGTGAGCAACAACCTCGGCGATCGGACGGCCGCGTTCCTCTACGACCGGCTTACCCAGGCGACCATCACGCCGCCCGGCATGGGACACCTCGAGGACCCGGAGCTCACCAGCGACCTCACGGTCGCGCGCGACTTCGACCTGGGGATGACGGGCCCGCCACTGTCGATCGACGTCGACTTCATCGCCGGCAGCCTCGCGCAAATGGTCGGCGGCCTCGCCTGCGCGCTCCTGCTGTTCGGCTACGCCTGGTGGGCGCCGATCCTGCTCGGCGGCGCGTGGGTCGCGACGCACTGGTTCCTGCGCGAGAGCGCCGTGTGGTACGACCGGCAGACGCCGCAGGTGCGGGCCGCGCAGCGCGACGCGGAGTACGCGTATCGGCTCGCCGTCGATCCGGCGCCGGCCAAGGAGCTGCGCGTGTTCGGCCTGGCGGGCTGGACGCTCGACCGCTTCATCGATCGCCGCACCACACTGCACCGCCTCCAGTATCAGGCGACGCGGCTGCGAGAAAAGCCCGTGGCCTGGAGCCTCCTCCTCGTGTCGGCCGCCAACATCATCGTCTTCTGGTCGATGGCCAACGCGGCGATGCGAGGGACCATCACGCTGGAGCAGGTCGTCGTCTACGCCCAGGCGGCGATCGGCGCGTCGATGATCGCTTTCGGAGGCCTCAACTGGGCGCTCGACGGCGCGTCGGCGCCCGTCGCGGCGGTCCTGCGGCTCGAGCCCGCGATGGCACCGAGAGGCGCGCTGCCGTCGGGCATCCAGTCAGCGTCGGGCGCGCCCGCCCGCGAGATCAGGTTCCGCGGCGTCACCTTCTCCTATCCATCCGCGCCGCCGGGCACCGCGCCAGTGCTCGACGGCTTCGACCTGACGGTTCCCGCCGGCTCGTCGCTGGCCATCGTCGGCCAGAACGGCGCCGGCAAGACAACGCTCGCCAAGTTGCTGTGCCGGCTGTACGACCCGCAGGCGGGGGCGATCGAAATCGACGGCGTCGATCTCCGGCAGTTCGAGCTCGAGTCGTGGCGGCGGCGGCTGGCGGCGGTGTTTCAGGACTTCATCCGCTTCGAGCTGCCGCTGCGCGACAACGTGGCCCCCGCCGGCGCGTCTGACGCGGCGATTCGGCGCGCGCTCGAACTGGCGGGCGCCTCGCAGCTGGCGGCGCTCGACACCGTGCTCGCGCGCGGCTACGACGGCGGCACGGATCTCTCCGGCGGCCAGTGGCAGCGCGTCGCGCTGGCGCGTGCGCTCTGCGCCGTCGAGACCGGCGCCGGCGTCGTGCTGCTCGACGAGCCGACCGCGCAACTCGACGTCCGCGGCGAGGCCGAGATCTTCGAGCGCCTGCTGGCGGCGACGCGCGCGTGCACCACGATCCTGATCTCGCATCGCTTCTCGACCGTGCGCCAGGCCGACCGGATCTGCGTGCTCGAGCACGGCCGCGTGGTGGAGCTCGGCTCGCACGACGAGCTGATGGCGCTCCGCGGCCGGTACCGGACCATGTTCGACCTGCAGGCCGAGCGTTTCGGCGGCGCGGAGGACGAGGAAGGGGCAACCTATGACGTCCTCGGCTGAGGCGCCCGCCGCCGTTCCGATCGAACCGATCGGCCCCCTGCCGCCCGCGATCCAGTCGATGTGGCGCCTCTGCAAGCTCGGCTACCGCCACGAGCCATGGCTGATGCTCGCGGCGTTCGTGCTGTCGCAGCTCGCCGCCCTGCCCGATGCCCTCTTCGCGCTGGGGCTGGCATGGCTGGGGCGCGGCGTCGTGGAGCAGGACGCGGGCCTGATTCGCGGCACCGCGGTGCTGCTCGGCGTCCTGGCGGCCGCCACGTGGTTCATCGGCGTGGTGGCGACGCGCGTGCAGCGACGGTTCCGCGACAAGGTGACGATCGCGCTCGAAGCGCACGTCGCCGAGCTGCAGGCCTCGATTCCCACGCTGGCGCACCACGAGCGGCCCGACTACCTCGATCGCCTCGCGATGCTCCGCGACCAGGTGTTCGTCCTCGACCACATGTACATGTCGGTGTTCGCGACGCTCGGCTGCCTCCTGCGCCTGATCGTGACCATCGGCCTCCTGATGTCGGTGCATCCGGCGCTGGTCCTGCTCGCCGTCTTCGCGCTGCCGACCGCCTACACGTCGACGTGGCGGCCGACGGCCGAGCGCGCGGCGCAGGAGCGCGGCGCCCAGCCGAACCGGCTCGCGCGGCACCTCTTTGCGATCGCCACCACCGCAGCGCCGGGCAAAGAGGTGCGCGTCACCGGCATCGGTCCACGCCTGATGAGAGATCGGCGCGACGCCTGGGAGCGCGGGTATCAGCCGATCGGCGCCGTCCGGTGGGTGTCGGCGTGGTGGCACTCCTCCGCGTGGGCCATCTTCGGCGCCGGCTACGTCGGCGCGATCGTCTTCGTCGCGCGGCTCGGCGTTCCCGCCGCCGACGTCCTCCTCGTTCTCGCCGCCGGCTCACGCCTCTCCGCGTACATCGGCCAGACGGTCAGCGAGCTGGGGTTCCTTCGGGGTTTCTGGATGTACGGCTCGCAGCGCCTGGCCTGGCTCGAAGACTATGCGGCGGCGATTGTCGCCGCCGAAGACCTGCCGGCCCCTTCGGCGATCCGTCGCGGGATTCTGCTCGATCACGTGTCGTTCGCCTACCCCGGCACGTCGCGGCTCGTGCTCGACGACGTGTCGGTCCTGCTGCCCGCCGGCGCCGTCGTGGCGATCGTCGGCGAGAACGGCGCCGGCAAGACGACCCTCGTGAAGCTGCTGGCCAAGATGTATGCGCCGACCTCGGGCGCCATCTTCGTCGACGACGCGCCGCTCGCGAGGCTGCCCGGCGCGGACTGGCGCGCGCGCCTCGCCGGCGCCTTCCAGGACTTCTTCCGCTTCGAGTTCCGGGCGCGGCACACCGTCGGCCTTGGCGACGTGCCGCGTCTCGACGACGACCAGGCGGTCTCGGCGGCCGTGGGCCGCGCCGGCGCCGACGATGTGGTGGCGCGCCTCGGATCCGGGCTCGACACGCAGCTCGGACCCACCTGGCCCGGAGGCGTCGAGGTGTCCTTCGGCCAGTGGCAGAAGCTGGCGCTCGCCCGCGGCTTCATGCGCGAGCGCCCGCTGCTCGTCGCGCTCGACGAGCCAACCGCGGCGCTCGACGCCGAAACCGAGCACGCCCTGTTCGAACGCTACGCGGCCGCCGCGCACGACGCGGCCGCCAAGGCCAACGGCGGCATCACCGTCCTCGTGTCGCACCGCTTCTCGACTGTCCGCATGGCCGATCTGATCGTGGTGCTCGACGGCGCCCGCCTCGTCGAAGTCGGCACGCACGACGAACTGATGGCCAGGCGCGGACCGTATGCGGAGTTGTACGGGATACAGGCCGCCCAGTACCGATAAGCGTCACCGGCTGACCACGGAATCCGACAAACGGGAGCTTATAGAAGTCAGATACTTCTCTGTCGATTTCCTGTGGCACAGGGCTCCCGGCAATCATGTAACGTCCTCTCGAAAGTTAACGGAAAGATGAATAACCCGCGGATTCATCAGTCCACTGCCAGCCACTGATCGGCTGGCCTGAGGGAGGTAGACATGGTCCGTAGTCGTCTTGCCGTGCTCGCGTTCCTCGCAGCTCTTGCGCTCACGCACTCCGCTTTCGCACAGGGCGGACGCACCGACGTCAGCGGTACGGTGTTCGATCAGGGCAAGGCGGTCCTGCCCGGTGCGACCGTGACCGTCACCAACGAAGCCACGAACCAGTCGCGCGACGCCGTGACCGGCGGTGACGGACGCTTCGCGATTCCGACGCTCCTTCCCGGCACGTATACCGTGAAAGTGGAGTTGTCGGGCTTCCAGACGGTGACGCAGACGGGCGTCGTCCTGGCCGTCGGGCAGGAGGTGTCGCTGACGTTCACCATGAACCTGGCGGGCGTCCAGGAAAACGTGACGGTCAGCGCGCAGTCACCGCTGGTCGAAGCGACCTCGAGCCGGATCGGCACGAACATCTCGGCCAACGAGATCGACAACCTGCCGAGCGCCAACCGCAGCCAGTTCAGCCTCATGCAGACGATTCCGGGCCTCGTTCCCTCGTTGCAGCCCGGATCGTTCGAGGGCGGCCAGTTCAACGCGAACGGTCAGGCGACCGCCAACAACCTCTTCCTCGTGGACGGGCAGTTCGACAACGACTCCCGGCTCGGCGGCGGCCAGGGCACGCAGGCCCGGATCACGCTCGACTCGATGGCCGAGTACCAGGTGCAGACGCACCAGTACAACGCCGAGTACGGCGGATTCGACCGGCGTCGTGGTGAACACCGTCTCGAAGAGCGGCTCCAACCGCACGAACGGGCGCCTGTTCGAGTACCTGGCAGAGCAACAAGCTCCAGGCGACCGACTATTTCCTGAAGCAGGCCGGCGAGACGAATCCCGATTCGCACAGCAACGTCGTCGGGGGGAGCCTCGGCGGGCCAATCGTTCTGAACAAGCTGTTCTATTTCGGGAACCTCGAGTACGACGCCGAGAACCAGGCGGCGAACCTGAACTTCCCGGCCGACGCCGCCCCGCTGGCGACGCCCTACTCGACGACGACCAACTTCACGGGGCCGAATCACTTCATCCGGTTCGACTACCAGGCGAGCAGCAACCATCAGATCAAGTTCAGCTGGCTGCGTGAACGCATCCTCACCGTGCGCGACTCGATCGAGAACAACAAGAGCATTCTCGACAACGCCACGAACGAGAACGATCAGGGCGACATGGTCTTCAGCGCGGCCCTGACGTCGATCGTGACGCCGCGGATGACCAACGAGCTGCGCGTGGGCCACGTGCGCGAAGGCCTGCTGCAAGGTCCCACCGTGCTCTTCGACAAGACCGATTCGACGTCGGCGTTTTTCGACGGGAGCTGGGTGTTCGTGGGCTTCCACGGCATCGACCCGTTCGGTGTCGGCTCGATGAACTCGCACGCCGACTACAACGCCGGCCCACGGAACAACTACTCGCAGAACCTGATCCGCGACATCACCTTCGACGACGCGGTGACGTGGATCAAGCCGAGCTGGCACGGCGAGCACACCTTCAAGGCCGGCGTCGGCTTCACGCGCGACGGCGCCCTGCCGTCGGGCACGGCCGCGAACTTCATCGGCAACTACAGCTTCCTGACCAACGCGCCGTTCAACGTGAACGACCCGACCACGTATCCCCGGCGGTTCCAGATCAGCATGGGGCAGTACCGAGTTCCGGGTGATCGATCACCGGCTGGGCATGTATGCCCAGGACAAGTGGACGCTCGCCGGCAACGTCACCCTGAACCTCGGCCTGCGGTACGACTACCAGAAGGCCACGCCGAAGACCAAGGACGCTCTCGGGCCTCGCGTGGGCATCGCGTGGGACGTCAGGGGCGACGGCCGGACCCTCGTCCGCGGGGGCTACGGGAAGGTCTTCCAGTATCAGCAGCTGCCGATTCTCATCACGCTCGAGCAGCGCGCGGTAATCGCGCCGACGCTGGCGTACGACACCACGCAGGTCACCTCGCCGTCGATCACCGGCACCTATCCCGTGAAGGTGGGTGATCCGAACGCCACCGCGTGTCTCAACCCCGTGTCGAGCGCGACGGCCGGTGAAGCCGTGATGAGCCCCGCCTGCCAGTCGTATCTCGAAACGCTGCGCAACTCGGTGCTCGCCGGGGGCGTCATCAACAACACGACCACCGGGCCCATCATCGACGGGGATCGGCGGATGGCATATCTGCACGCATTCAGCGTCGGCATCAAGCACGAGCTGATTCGCGATCTGGCGATCTCGGTCGACTACGTCGGCAACCGCGGGCGCGACAACACCGCAGTGATCGACATCAACGAGGGTCCGCTCGGCGCCAACGGCAAAGTGACCCGGCTCGGCGTGGACGTCTTCGATCCGAACAACCAGCTCGGGCTGCCGGCGGCGGCGCTGACGACGACGTTCCAGCAGTTCAACCAGGAGCAGACGCGCGAGCTCGGCGACGCGCTGAACAGCGACTACAACTCGCTCGAAGTCGAGCTCGAAAAGCGCTTCTCGAACCACTGGTCGGGACGCGTGAGCTACACGTTCGCGAAGTGCCACGACGTGACGACAGCGGCGATCATCGTGGACGCGCATCCGGAGTACGACTACGGCCGATGCGACCGCGACAACACGCACGCCTTCGCCTCCAGCGCCAACTTCGATGTCTGGAAGGGCATCGGCGCCGGCTTCGTGTTCCGCACCTACTCGGGCTATCCCATCAACGAGACGGTGGGGTCCGACGTCAACGGCGACGGCACGAACAACGACCGACCCAAGCAGGGCGTCGACGACCTCACGATGCCGATCGTGTCGGCGGTGGATTCACGCGGCTACGCCGTACGGAACGGCATCGACGGCCAGCACAAGCTGATCCTCGACGGCCGCGTCCAGTACATCCGGCAGATCCAGCGCTACCAGGCCGGCGTCTTCCTCGAGATCTACAACCTCACCAACCACGCCAACTTCGGGAACCCGACCGGCAACCGCTCGTCGAGCCAGTTCCTGCAGACGGTGGTCTCCGACGATCCGACGACCGCGCAGATCGGCTTCCGGTTGACGTTCTAGCACCGCACGGCCGGGCGCCTCGGCGCCCGGCCGTTTTTCTTCGCACTGGGGTACCTCCTCTACTCGGTGATGTTTGCGGCGATCGCCGTCACGTGCACGAGCACCGAGGAGCTGAGCCAGTCGATGCTGATCGCGATCCTGCCGATGGTGTTCGGCCTGATGATTGCGTTGTCGGTGCTGTCCAATCCGAGCACCATGGCCACCCGCGTGCTGAGCCTCGTTCCCTTCTTCACCCCCCTCGTCATGCTGGCCCGGGTGAACATCCTGATGCCCCCGCTGTGGGAGGTCTGGCTCGGCATCGCCATCCTGCTCGCGACGTCGCTCGGGGCCGCCTGGGCCTCGGCCAAGGTGTTCCGCTATGCACTCCTTATGACCGGCAAGCGGCCCACCCTGCCGGATCTCCTTCGGGTCGTCCGCGCCGGCTGATGTCCCGTTCGCGCCGTTGACAAGCGCCGGCCTTGAGGGATAATCGGCCAGCGGGTGTGTCGCGCGAGCCCGCGTTTCCCACCCGTGGACTTGGCACCCCGGCAATCGACATGATTGGTCAGACCATCTCCCACTACCGGGTCATCGACCGCCTGGGCGCCGGCGGAATGGGCGTCGTGTACGCCGCCGAAGATCTCCGGCTGCGGCGTCCCGTCGCGCTGAAGTTCGTTCCCGACGATCTCGCCCGCGATCCGCAGGCTCTCGAGCGGCTGCGGGTCGAGGCCCGCGCCGCGTCGGCGCTGAACCATCCCAACATCTGCACCATTTACGACGTCGACGAGCACGAGAGCCAGCCCTTCATCGCGATGGAGCTGCTCAGGGGGCACACGCTTCGCGACAAGCTCGCCGCCGGACCGATGCGGGTGCCGCAGATCCTCGACGTGGGCATTCAGGCCGCCGACGCCCTCGACGCCGCTCACATGGCGGGGATCGTCCACCGCGACATCAAACCCGCGAATCTGTTCATCACCGAGCGCGGCCAGCTGAAAGTGCTCGACTTCGGCGTCGCCAAGGTCTCGCCGCTGCCCGAACGCTTGAGAACGGACGCCGGCACGCACGACCCGACCGAGCCGCTGACGCCGGGCGGGATGGCGCTCGGCACGATTGCCTACATGTCGCCCGAACAGGCGACCGGCGAGGCGCTCGACGGCCGGACCGATCTCTTCTCGCTGGGCGTGGTGCTCTACGAGTGCGCCACGGGCCGCCGGCCGTTCACCGGCAAGACGTCGGCCGTGGTGCTGTCGGCGATCCTGAACAAGGCGCCCGTCGCGCCAATCATCCTCAACCCGGACCTGCCGCTCCGTCTCCAGGAAGTCATCTCGAACTGTCTCGAGAAAGATCCCGAGCTCCGCTATCAGGCGGCCGCCGGCATGCGGGCCGACCTCAAACGCCTGAAGCGCGATCTCGAGTCGGGCCAGTCCGGCGTGGTCGCCGTCGGCGCCAGAACGCTGCAGACGCCGCTGTCCGATCGCCACGACCCGACCCCGCACCAACCCGCCGCGGATGTGAGCGTGACGCCGCCCAGGCCGACCAGCCGAGCGCGCATTCCGGGCCTCGGCATCGCGACCGTCGCCATCGTCGCGATCCTCGCGCTGTCGGTCGTGTACTTCGTCGCACGTCCCGGCGTTCCGGAGCCTCTCGCGCAGGCGCCGGCTTCGCCTGCCGTCGACGGGCCGCCGGCGGCCGACCACGAGCAGGCGCTCGCGCTCGCTCGCGCCAGCCTCGCGCGTCGCGACTTCCGGACGGCCTTGTCGCAGGCCGGACGTCTGCTCCAGGACACCCCGGGCGATCCGGGCGCGACCGAAGTCTGGGAAGCCGCTCGCACGGCGATTGCCACGCTCGAGGAGAATCTGGCGGAGGCCGATCGGCGATTGTCCGCGCGGGATGCGGCCGGCGCCTCGGTGGCGCTCGATCGCGCCCGGGCGATCGATCCGACGGCGCCCAGGCTCTCGGAGCTGTCGGCGGAGCTCGCTCGGCTGCGGACACTGAACCGATCGGAGCCCGCGCGCTCGCCGCAGGCCGAGGCGCCGCCTGCGCGGCAGCCGGCGCCGGTTTCTGCACCGGCACCGGCGCCGACGCCGCCCCCGACCTCATCGGACAGCGCCAGCGCTTCAGCGGCGCGCACCGAGCCGGTCAGCGCGCCCGCCGTGCAGCCGATCACACCGGCCTCTCTGCCGGCGCCGCCGCCGATCGAGGCGACCGGAAGGGCCGCATCGCCTGTTCCGTCCAACTCGGCGGTCGCGAGCCGGCCGCCGAGCGCGGCGCCGCCGGCCCCGCCCGTCGACCCCGAGGCCGAGATCCGCGCGGTGGTCGCCCGCTACGCACGCGCGATCGAAACGAAGGATCTGGCGCTCTTCCGCGCCGTCAAGCCGAATCTCACGGCCGACGAAGAGCGTCGGCTCGTGGAGGGGTTCCGCGCCGTGTCGTCGCAACGGGTCGAGGCGACCATCGTGGCCCTCGAGCGACAGGGCGGCCGCGCGACGGTCCGACTGCACCGCCGCGACACGATCACCACGGGCAATCGCACGCAGACGGGCGAAAGCGATCAAGTGATGACCATGATCCTCAGCGGCGAGCGCTGGGTCATCGAGCAACTCGGACAATAGGCCGGGAGAGACCCATGACTCGCGCTCTGGCGATGATGCTGTGTGTGCTGGCCGTCGGCTCGAGAGCCGAGGCGCAGGACCCCTACACCCTCTTCGCGCCGGTCACCCATCTCGCCACGCTGTTCACCGACTTGTACGGGCCGCGAGGGCTCATCGTCGACAGCATGGCCACGCTGCCCGGCGAGCAGCCTCACAGCGCCCATTTCAACAGCGACTTTCAAGCCGACTTCGGGCAGTTCAGCACGGCGATGGTGAGCCAGCTCGTCACGGTGCCGCTGCCCTCGCCCGCCTCGGGCTTCACCTACCGGTTCGATCCGAGCCTCGGCGTGTTTCAGCGCACGACGACGAGCTTCGGGCCCATTCTGACCGAGCGATCCGAGACGATTGGCCGCGGCCGCGTGTCGTTCGGCTTCGCCTTTCAGCGCTTCACGTTCGACACCGTCGAAGATCTCGATCTCGGCCACGTCCCGGCCGTCTTCCAGCACGACAACGCGTTCCTGCTCGGCGGCCGCGAAGACGTCGTCACCACGCTCAACGACATCAAGGCCAGCGTCGACCAGCTCACGCTGTTCGGGTCGATTGGCGCGACCGACCGGATCGACGTGTCCCTGGCGCTGCCGGTGCTGACCACGAATCTGAAGGTCGTGTCCCACGCCACCATCCGGCGCCTGGGCACGACGAATCCGCTGACGCACTACTACATTCAGGCGGACGGCGAGGTGGGCAACGAGCGGATCTTCACGGCCGTCGGCAGCGCCAGCGGCATCGGCGATCTGACGATGCGCGTGAAGGGGACGGCGTTCCGGCGCGACGCGATGGGACTCGCGGCGGGCCTCGACGTGCGGCTGCCGACCGGAGACGAGATGAACCTGCTGGGCACGGGAACCGTCGGGATCGCGCCGTTCGTGGTCTGGTCGGCGGCCTTCGACCCGGTGTCGCCGCACGTCAACGCCGGCTACACGTGGAACGGATTGAGCGTGCTCTCGGGCGATCCGGCGAGCGGGCAGCTCGCCGACTTTCCCGACACCGTCGACTACGCCGTCGGCGCCGACACGAGCGTGAATTCCCGGCTGACGCTCGCCTTCGATCTGCTCGGCCGGTATGTCATCAAGGCCGAGCGCCTCCGGTCCGAGGAGTTTCACGCGCTCGATGGCAAGTCGGTGTTCCCCAACATCACGTTCGGCGAGGACTCCTACAACACGTTGACCGGCGCGGTCGGCATGAAGGCCAATCTGCTGCAGCGGCTGCTGCTCGATGTGAACGTGCTGGTGTCGCTCGACCACCACGGCCTTCGCGACAAGGTCACGCCGCTCGTCGGCCTCGACTACTCCTTCTAGGGCCCATTCGCCCATCACGATGACTCTTCACGACGCCCACTGCCACTTCTTCTCGACGCGCTTCTTCGCGGCACTCGGGGCCGACCCGAGAGGCGGACCCTCCGGACGAACGGCCGGCGAGGTCGCCGCCGAGCTCGAGTGGGAGCTGCCCGCCTCGCCCGAAGCGCTGGCCGATCGGTGGGCGCGCGAGCTCGACGACCACGGCGTGTCGCGAGCCGCGCTGATGGCGAGCGTGCCCGGCGACGAGGAATCGGTCGCCGCGGCCGTCGCTCGACATCCGTCCCGCTTCGTCGGCTACTTCGCGGTCAACCCGCTGGAATTCGACGCGCTCGAACGCGTGGCACGCGCCTTCGACGAGCTGGGCCTCCGCTGCGTCTGCCTGTTTCCGGCGATGCACCGCTATCCCTACGACCATGAACGCGTCGTCCGGATCTTCGAGATCGCCGCGGCGCGCGGCGGCGCCGTGTTCGGCCACTGCGGCTACCTGTCGATCGAGGCGCGCACGAAGCTCGGACTGTCGTCCCTGTTCGACTTCCGGCTGGGCGATCCGCTGACGCTGGCGGCGACGGCCGTCCGCTTTCCCGGCGTGCCGGTCGTCATTCCCCACTTCGGGGCCGGGTTCTTCCGCGAGGCGCTCATGGCCGCCGACGCCTGCCCGTCGATCGTCTTCGACAGCTCGAGCTCGAACGGCTGGGTCAAATACGTCCCCGGGCTGACCCTGACGGAAGTCTTCCGGCGCGCGCTGACCGTTGCCGGCCCGGATCGCATTCTCTTCGGCACCGACTCCTCGAACTTCCCGCGGGGCTGGCGCCAGGTGATCCATGGCGCCCAGCGGACCGTGCTCGATGAGCTCGGCGTGGAGGCCGGCACCCAGCGGAAGATCTTTTCAGAGAACTTCGACCGGCTGTTCAGTGCATCAGGGGGGGCCGAACGGCGGTAGGATGCCTCATCCGCGATTTCTCCTGGAGGGTACACATGCGTAGGTTGGCCTTTCTCTCGGCAGCCGGAATCGCCGTCGTCAGTATGAGTCTCGGCGTGAACGCGCAGCGCGGCCGCGGCGGCGCGGGCGCGCCCGTTCCCGCGCCTCCGGCGGATCCGCGCCTGGAGCAGTTGAAGCGCGACGTCGTGGCCGAGGTCGAGAAGCGGCGCGACCTGACCCAACAGATGGTCGACGAGATCTTCAGCTTCAGCGAGCTTGGATTTCAGGAATTCGAGACGCAGAAGTACGTGACCGGCATCCTGGAGAAAGAGGGCTTCACCGTTCAGCGGGGCGTCGCCGACGTTCCGTCGGCCTGGGTGGCACGCTGGGGATCGGGCCGGCCGGTGATTGCGCTCGGCACCGACGAAGACTGCGTGCCGACGGCCAATCAGACGCCGGGCGTGGTGACGCGCCAGGAGATCGTGCCGGGCGCGCCCGGGCACGGCGAAGGCCACAACGGCGGCCAGGGGCTGATCGTGACCGCCGCGCTGGCCGCGAAGGCGATCATGGAACGCGAGCACCTGCCGGGCACGCTGATGCTCTGGCCCGGCATCGCCGAGGAAGACCTCGGCACCAAGGCCTATTTCGTCCGGGCGGGACTCTTCAAGGACGTGGACGCCGTGCTCTACGCGCACGTCGGCAGCAACCTGAGCACGAGCTGGGGTGAC
This sequence comes from uncultured Acidobacteriota bacterium, assembly GCA_963837345.1. Lineage (GTDB taxonomy): Bacteria > Acidobacteriota > Vicinamibacteria > Vicinamibacterales > CAVVIG01 > CAWIMX01. The sequence goes on along the minus strand of CAWIMX010000001.1, from coordinate 2,733,419 downwards.
GGCGGCGGCACCGGCCTCGTCTCGGTCGAGTACATGTTCACGGGCGAAGCCTCGCATGCGGCCGCGGCGCCCTGGGCCGGCAGGAGCGCGCTCGACGCCGTCGAGCTGATGGACGTCGGCTGGAACTTCAAGCGCGAGCACCTCCGCACGCAGCAGCGCTCCCACTATGTGATCACCGACGGCGGCGACCAGCCGAACGTCGTGCCGCCGCACGCCGCGGTCTGGTACTACTTCCGTGAGCTCGATTTCGACCACATCAAGGAGCTGTGGGAGGCGGGCGACACGATGGCAAAGGCGGCCGCCATGATGACCGGGACGACGGTCGACTCGCGGGTGCTCGGATCGGCGTGGCCAGGGCACGGGAACCGTCCGCTCTCGGAGGCCATGCAGGCCAACATCATCCAGGTCGGCATGCCGAAGTGGAGCGAGGCCGACCAGCAGTTCGCGCGCGCGTTCCAGCGCGCGCGGGGGGCACCCGAGCGCGGGCTCGTGACCGAGGTGTCGACGACGCTGCGGGGCCAGGTGTCGATCCCCGACAGCGAGAAATCCGGCGGGCCCTCCGACGACATCGGCGACATCATGTGGAACGTGCCGACCGCGAGGCTCAGCTTCCCCGCGAACATTCCCGGGTCCATCACGCACAACTGGACGGCTGCCGTGGCCAGCGCCACACCGGTCGCGCACAAGGGCGTGACCCAGGGCGCCAAGGTCCACGCCATGACGATCATCGACCTGCTGCTGCGCCCCGACCTCGTGCGCGACGCGCACGACTACTTCGACAACGTGCAGACGAAGGATCGCAAATACCAGCCGCTCATCAGACCCGGCGACAAGCCGGCGATCTGGTTGAACAAGGCGACGATGGACAAGTTCCGGCCGGAGCTGCAGAAGCACTACTACGATCCGACGAAGTACAAGACGTACCTCGAGCAGCTCGGCGTGCCCTACCCGCCGCCGATGCCGGCGCAATCGGGAGGGCAGTAGACAGTTCCAAGGGTTCCACTTCGACGGTTCTAATGGTGTTGATGGTGCGGCAGTTCAAACGGCTCAGAGAGCAATTCGAACCATTCGAACCATTCGAACCGTTGGAACATGTTAACGTGCTGTCTGCGTGGACCCCATCCTCGAGGTGCGCAGTCTTTCTGTCCGATTCGGCGCGACCTCCGTGCTGAGCGATCTGAGCTTCGTCGTGGAGCCGGCCACGTCCCTCGCCATCCTCGGTCCGAACGGCGCCGGCAAGACGGTGCTGTTCCGCGCGCTCATCGGCGCCATTCCGTACGGCGGCACGATCCGGTGGGCGGCCGGCACGCGGATCGGGTACGTGCCCCAGAAGCTCGATCTCGAGCGCGACGTCCCGATCACCGGGCTGGATTTTCTCCGCGCGCGCACGACGCTCGCCCGCGGCGACGTCGCCGACATCGCCCGCATCCTCGCGCTCGTCGGGATTCCGGGGGAGGTCGCCAACCAGCCGATCGGCGTGCTGTCGGGCGGGCAGTTCCAGCGGCTGCTGATCGCGTTCGCGATCGCCGGCAATCCCACCGTGCTGCTGCTCGACGAGCCCACGGCGGGCGTGGACGAGCCGGGCCAGGAGCAGCTGAACGAGCTGGTGCGCCGCCTGCAGCGGGACCGCGGCCTGACGGTGCTCTTCATCTCGCACGAGCTGACCGTGGTGTATCGATATGCCACGAACGTGCTCTGCCTGAATCGCGCGCAGGCGTGCCTCGGGCCGCCGCAGGCGATCCTCACCCCCGACCGCCTCCACGAGCTGTACGGGAGCCCGATCGAGTACCACATTCATGACCACTGAGGCCCTGCTGCTGGCGGTCGCGATGGCCGTGGCCTCGGGACTCGTCGGCTGCTTCGCGGTGATGCGCCGCATGGCGCTCGCCGCCGACCCGCTGTCGCATGTCGCGCTGCCCGGCATCGGCATCGCGCTCGCCCTGCGGATCAATCCACTCGCCGGCGCCGTCGCGATGCTGTTCTTCGGCGCCCTCCTCGTCTGGGCGCTCGAGGAGCGCACGCGGGCCGCCACCGAGGCCGTGATCGGCATCGTCTTCTCGGTGGCGCTGGCCGTGGGCAGCCTGATCACGTCGGGCGAGGACCTGATCGATGCCCTGTTCGGCGGTACTGGCGCCCCCGGCACACTCGAGCTCGTGTTCGGCTTCGTCGCGGCCGCCGTCATCGTCTTCTTCATCGTCAGCCGGCGGAACAGCCTGGTGGTGGCGCTCGTGTCGCCCGACGTCGCCCGCACGTCGGGGATCAACGTGCGCCGCCTGAATCTGCTGTACCTGCAGGTCTTCGCGCTGACGATCGCGCTCGGGCTGCGCTACCTGGGCGTCCTGCTGATGGGCGCCCTCATCATCATTCCGGCGGCCACCGCCAAGCGCGTGGCGCGGAATCTGAACGGCATGCTCGCCGTGGCCGTCGCCATCGCCGTGGCGGCCACCCTGGCGGGGACGACGACGGCGGCGTGGCTCGGCCGCGAGAGTGGTCCGCTCATCGTCGTGTTCGCGACCATCGCGTTTCTCGTGAGCCTGCCGCGGCGCACCGTGTAGGCGTTCTGGTCCCGGCTTCCTGACAAGGCCTCGAACTTTCGAGACGGCGGCTCCGTCTCCTCCGTGTGACCATCTGCAACGAGGCGGCGTGAGCCGTCGCCGTCAGTCCGGGGAGGAATGCCGCGACGTGGGCCGCACGGGACTGCTCGACAACGTGGTGCGGGACATCCGCTACGCCGGTCGCTCGTTCCGTCGGGCGCCGCTGGCGGCCCTGACGATCGTGACGACGGTCGGGCTGGGCCTGGGGCTGGTGGCCGTCGCCTTCACGCTGCTCAACGCCTCCATCTTTCGCGTCGACGAGGTGCGCAATCCGCACGAGCTGTTCGGAGTCGGCCGAGCGCGATCGGCCAGCGACGAGTTCCGGGGCTTCACACGCGCGGAATACGACTCGCTCGTCCGCGAGACGGAGCTGTTCTCCGATACCTTCGCATCGACGCCGGACATCAACGGCTTTATCGACGGCAGCAGGAGGGAGGGCCGGCTCGTCACGGGGAACTTCTTCCAGGTTCTCGGTGTCGACGCCGCGCGCGGACGCACCTTCACTCCGGCCGACGACGAACCGGGCCGCCCTCCGGTCGTGGTGCTGAGCCATCGCGCCTGGACGCAGCATTTCGCGGGCGACCCCGGCCTGGTCGGCCGCACCGTGCTGCTGAACGGATCCCAGGCCCACGTCGTCGGCGTGATGCCGGAAGGCTTTCGAGGGCTCGAGGTCGTCGCCGCGCCGGATTTCTGGGCGCCGCTCTCGCTCCGCGACCGGTTCGGCCCGATCGGCGAGCGGGGCGCCGGCCCCGACTTCCTGAATATCGTCGGGCGGCTGCGGCCCGGTGTGTCGCGCGATCAGGCGTACGCGCGGCTTCTCGCATGGGACTCGCGGCACGCGGCTCAACGCGGGGTCGATCGGCCCGTCACGAACGTCGTGCTCGAACAGAGGTCGGGCACGGCCCCGCTGTCGACCGACACCCTGCTGCTGTTCATGCCGCTGTTCTTTGCCTTCGGTCTCATCCTGATGATCGGCATGCGCGAACGTGGCCAACCTGCTGCTCGCGCGCGGGGTCGTGCGGCAGCGCGAGATCGGCATCCGGCTGGCGATGGGCGCGTCGCGGCGCCGCGTCGTGCTGCAGCTGCTCACCGAAGGGCTGCTCCTCACCCTGGTATCCGCCGCGCTCGGCTTCGTCATCTCGCGGATCGTGCTCAAGGCCGTCGTCTATACGGCGATCAGCACGTTCCCGCCGGATATCGGCAGCCTTCGTGTCGCGGTGCCCTCGGCCGACTGGCGGGTCGCGCTGTTCCTGGTTGGCGGCGCCATGGTCACGACCCTGCTCTTCGCGCTCGCGCCGGCGCTTCAGGCCACGCGCGTCGAGCCGCTGCAGGCGATTCGCGGCGAGGTCGTGCGCGATGCCCGTCCCGGCCGCGCCCGCGATCTGCTCGTCGCGCTGCAGGTGACCGGATCCGCGCTGCTCCTGGTCTGCGCTGCCGTGTTCCTGCGCAGCGCGTGGGCGGCAGCTGCCGTCGATCCCGGCGTCCGCACGGACGGGATCGTCACTGTCGGCGTCCTGAACGAGCAGAGGCGCGAGGCCATCCTCGAGGCGGTGAAGAGCGAGCCGCTGGTCGCCTCCGTTGCGGCCTCGTGGCCGAGCTTCATGGGCGGACTGGGCGGATCCCCCGCGTCGGCGGAAGGCGCGAGCGGCAAGTCGACGGTCACGTACCAGTTCGTCTCGCCGGAGTACTTCGGCGTTCTCGGCATCGATCTCGTGCGCGGACGCGGCTTCGCCGAGACCGAGCGCAGCGCCGGCGCCGCGGTGGCGGTCGTGTCGGAAACCACGGCGCGCCAGCTGTGGCCGGGCATGGACCCGCTCGGCCAGGTCCTGCGGCTCGGGCCGGACCCGGCCGCCTCGAGGGAAGCCGAAGGGGCGAGCGGGCCGAGGGAGCCCGACGACCCGCTGCGGCTCGCGCGCAGCGTCGTGGTCGTTGGCGTCGCCCGGGACGTGGCGGGCTTTCGGCTCGGCGGCATGAGGCTGGGTGGCGCCGGCGTCTACATGCCGATCAGCGCCGAGGCGGCCAGGACCTCGCTGACGCTGCGCGTGCGCGGCGACGCCGAGGGCGCACGCCGCGCGCTCGTCGATCGGATGGCGGCGATCGATCCCAACATGGGCGAGGTCTCGACGCTGCAGGCGTTCGCGGGCACGGAAGCCTACCTGCTGGAGATTCCCTTCTGGCTGACGCTGGCGCTCGGAGCGCTGGCGCTTCTGCTGACGGTGTCGGGGTTGTTCGGCGTGCTCTCCTATCTCGTCGAACAGCGGACCAGGGAGATCGGCGTGCGCATGGCGCTCGGCGCCACCCGCCGCCGCATCGCCCTGCTCGTGCTGGCCCAGCAGGCCCGCCCCGTCGGCCTCGGGCTCCTCGTCGGGAGCAGCCTCACGGCCGCGCTGGGCGCCGTGCTGCTGGCGACGCCCGCAGCGGAGCAAATCGGGTCGACCGTGCGTCTGTTCGATCCGGTGGCGTACGCCGCAAGCCTGCTGGCCATCGTCGCCGCGTGCGCATGCGCGGCTCTGGTTCCCGCCCTGCGCGCGGGGCGGATCGAGCCGGTCGCGGCGCTCAGGCGGGATTGAGCCGCTTTCGCGTCTCGGCGGGGACGCCGATCCCCCTGCTGTGATAGATTCCCGGGAACGGTCGTGGCCGATCCGGCTGCGCTTGGAGGCTGTAATGAAGCGCGCTCTCACGCTCTTGGTGGCGCTCGTCGCTCTGGCCGGGGTCGTCTCGCTCACCTGGCGCCCGGTGGCTGCCCAGAGCAAGGCCACGGCGACCAACGTTCCGGTGATCCCGCACGAGGCGGTGCCCAACTTCTTCAAGAATGCCCCCGGGATCTACGCCGGCGAGAACATGGGCATCGCCACCAACTCGAAGGGGCATGTGTTCGTCTATCACCGCGCCTACGAGACACGGCTGTTCGAGTACGGGGCCGACGGCGCGTTCATCCGCGAGATCGGCCGCGGCAACTACGGCTTCGCCTTCGCGCACTCGGTGCGCGTGGACGCCGAGGACAACATCTGGGCGGTCGACGAGGGCACCGACACCATCGTCAAGTTCAGCCCCGAGGGAAAGGTGCTGATGACGCTGGGCCGGCGGATGGATCCCGTGAAGATGGTCTCCGAGATGCCGGGCAGCGGCACGTTCCTCGGCCTCGACGAGCCGTATCACTTCGCCCGCGAAACCGACGTCGCGTTCGATCAGCAGGGCAACATCTTCGTCTCCGACGGCTACAACAACGCGCGCGTCGTGAAGTACGACAAGAACGGCCGCTACCTCAAGTCCGTCGGCACGCGGGGGTCGGACAACCTGCAGTTCAACACGCCGCATTCGATCGCGACCGACTTCCAGGGCAACGTCTACGTGGGCGACCGCGGCAACGCGCGCGTGCAGGTGCTCGACAACGACCTGAACTGGAAGGCGAACTACCCCAACGTCGGCAACCCATGGGCGGTCTGCGTGTCGGGCGGCCCGGGGCCGAAGAACCCCGGCCATCAGTACCTGTACGTCTCGAACTCCTGGCAGGACAGCGCGCCGGCCGCCGGCGCGGAGATCACCGGCGAGGTCTACAAGATGGAGCTCGACGGCACGATCATCGGCAAGTTCGGCCGGGCCGGCAAAGCGCCCGGCGAATTCGCCACGATCCATCAGATGGACTGCCGCGACCCCGACGTGATCTACACGGCGGAAATCAACGACTGGCGCGCGCAGAAGATCCTGCTCAAGCCGCAGCAGATGCAGAAATCCGCGCAGTAGGAGAGGCGATGACCATGCGACACACGTTCACGGCATTCGTCGCCGCCTCGACCCTGGCGTTCGGGGCCTCGCTCCTGGCGCAGTCAAGCGTCCGCGAGATCGCGTTCGACGCCAACGCTGATGTGCTCCAGCCGCCGAAGGATCTCTCGTTCTACGTGGGCGAAGTCGGCGGCGTGGGGACGAATTCACGCGGCGAGATCTTCGTCTACACCCGCACCGGGCATCCCTATGCGACGCTCGGCGACAACCGCACGTTCTACCGCGGCGGCTCCCGCCTCTTCGAGTTCAACCCGAACGGTCAGTTCGTGCGCGAGCTCGGCCAGGACGTCTACGGCTTCAACGCCGCGATCGGCCTTCGCGTGGATCCCCAGGACAACGTCTGGACGATCGACGAGGGCGCGAGCCAGGTGGTCAAGTTCGATCCGCAGGGCCGCATCCAGCTCGTGCTGGGCAGAAAGCCCGAAGCGATCAACGTGCGGCCGCGCGGCGGCGGGCCGGGGGCCGGAGCGGGACGCGGCGCGCCGGGCGGAGCCGGCGGACGCGGAGCGCCTGCGGGCGGCGGACGCGGGGGCGGGCGGGGCCTGCCCGGCGCCGGAACGCCGGGCTCGAGCTTCAGCAGCCCGACGGATGTGGCCTGGGATCAGGCCGGCAACATCTACATCGCCGACGGCATCGGCAGCAACAACCGCGTCGCCAAGTTCGACAAAGACGGCCGCTTCCTCGCGCACTGGGGCTCGACCGGCTCGGATCAGGGCCAGTTCGACGGCGTGAAGGCGCTCGCCATCGACCGCCAGGGAAACGTCTATGTGGCCGACCGCGGCAACAAGCGCATCCAGGTGTTCGACGGCAACGGCCTGTTCAAGAGCCAGTTCAGCGGCGTCGGCACGCCGCAGACGATGTGCATCACCAGCGGGCCGACGCAGTATCTCTACATCTCTCACGTCGGCGACGAATCGGGCATGGACGATGCCGCGATCTATAAGGTGCAGCTGGACGGCACGGTGGTGGGCAAGTTCGGCTCGGCCGGGAAACTGCCGAAACAATTCGGTCTCGCCAACTCGATCGACTGCCGCAACGAGAACGTGCTGCTCGTCGGCGAGATGACGAACTGGCGGGTGCAGAAGGTCACGCTCAAGTAGAGCCGGTCAGGCTGGTGGGCCGCAGGTCGGTCCACCAGCCAAGCCGCCCGGCTTTCCCTGCCCTGCCTGCCCCACCTGTCGCTTCCAGCGACGAACCTCGGCTTGCCGGAATCCGTCTACCCCACCGGGCCCGTTGCCAGAAGAAAGGAGTCGGCATGTCCCATCGACACCTGACCCTCGCGCGCCTCGGGGTGCTGGCGGCACTGATGCTGTCGGGGTGCGTCACGACCCGCGCGCAGGACGCCGACAGGACGTTCGAGCGATCCGTCGCGCTCGAACCCGGTGGGCGGCTGACCCTGTCGACCACGCGCGGCAGCGTGCGCCTCACGTCATGGGACCAGCCCACCGTCGACGTGCGGGCGCGCATCGAGCCGCCGACGAACGTCACCGCCGACTATGCCCAACGCGCGATGGCTGGCGTCGCCATCGAGGTCTCGGGGGGCGGCGGCGCGGTCGACATCCGCACGGACTTCAGCCGAGTGCCGTACGAGTTCTTCTTCGGGCGCAGCCTGCCGCACGTCCACTACGAGGTCCGGGCGCCGCGGCATCTCAATCTCGATCTCGATGTCGCCCGCAGCGACGTCACGGTGAGCGGCTTCGACGGGCGGCTCGCCCTCGACCTGAGCCGCGGCAACCTCCAGGCCAGCGATCTCGCCGGCCATCTCGCCCTCGGGTTGAGTCGCGAGGACGATGTCCAGGTGGACGGCATGAAGGGAACGTTGGATCTCCGGCTCAGTCGCAGTGACGCCCGCCTGAGCGACGTGCAGATGACCGGCAACTCGCGGGTGGAGGTGAGTCGCGGCTCGGTCGACGTGGCGTGGGATCGCGCGCAGGCCCTCACCGTGGACGGCGATCTCTCGCGGTCCGACATCTCGAGCGACCTGCCGATGGCCGTGGAGCGCCACGGCGCGACCTTCCACGCCACCATGAACGGCGGCGGCCCGACGCTCCGCGTCAGCGCCAGCCGCAGCGCTCTTCGGTTCCGCTAGGAACCGGGATATCGTCGGCCGGCGTTTCCCCTAGGGTTGCGCCGCCGCTCCGCCACCGGGCACGACCTGCACGTTGTACAACGTCTTGAAGTCGCCATCGTACACCGTCGCGGTGATCTGATCGCCGGCCTTCACCGTCGTGTACACATCGTCCTTGTCGGCGCTGTAGACCATCGACATCGGACCCATCCAGCCTTCAATGTTCTCGTTCATCACCCTGAGCGTTTTCGCCGTCGGATCGACGGCCTCGACCGTGCCGCGGAACGCATGCTCGACTCGAGCCGGCTCGGCCGCCGCGGCGGGCGCCGCCTGTTCTTGCGCTGGCGCCGAGTTTTCAGGCGCTGCCTGTCCGCAGGCCGCGGCGATGCCGAGCGCCAGCGTCGAGACGAGGAGCCGGGAAGCGCGGCGGGGTGTCGTCTGCATGTGGCCACTCTCCTTTTTCGAGGCCCAGTCTACGCCACCGTCGCAGTCGGTCGCGTGAGGTGCCGCCCACGCAGGAGTATAGTGGCACCCGGCATCGCCCATCGCCATTCCGCGGAAGGAGACGGCCCATATGTGCGACGAACATTTCGAAGAAGACCTCGCGAAGTACACGCGCCCGATGACGCGCCGGGAGTTCGGCGCCCTGTCGGCCGGCGTCGGCATGGCGATGCTCCTGCCGCACACTGCCAACGCGGAGGCCGTCACGGAAACCGATGTGAACGTGACAACGCCTGACGGCATGGCCGACTGCTACTTCGTCCACCCGAGTGGCGGGGCGCGCCCTGGCGTCCTGGTGTGGCCCGACATCCTGGGGCTCCGGCCGGCGTTCCGGCAGATGGGCAAGCGCCTGGCCGAGTCGGGCTACGCGGTGCTCGTGGTGAACCCGTTCTACCGCCAGAAGAAGGCGCCGGTCGTTCCCGAGGGCGCCAACTTCGCCGACGACGCCACGCGCAGCATCGTCATGCCGCTGGCGCAGTCGCTGAACCCGACCACGCACACGACCGACGCGAAGGCGTTCGTGGCGTGGCTCGACGCCCAGGCCGCGGTGGACAAGACGAAGAAGATCGGCACGACCGGCTACTGCATGGGGGGCCCGATGGTGATGCGTACGGCGGCGGCCGTACCGGGCCGTGTGGGCGGGGCGGCCACATTCCACGGCGGCGGCCTCGTGGCGCAGGGCGCCGACAGCCCGCATGCGCTCATCCCGACGATGAAGGCGCAATTCCTGTGCTGCGTGGCCGAGAACGACGACGAGCGTCAGCCCGAGGCGAAGGACGTCCTGAAGGAGTCGTTCGCGAAAGCGGGGCTCAAGGCCGAAGTGGAAGTGTACGCGGCGGCGCACGGCTGGACCGTGCCGGATTCAGCGGTCTACAACCAGGGCGAAGCGGAGCGCGCGTGGAGCCGTCTGCTGGCCACGTTCGGCGTCGCGCTGGCATAGCGCGCGTGCCCCTCGTGCGTGGGGCAGGAGCGGCCGGGCCGCCGGCCGCTTCTTGTTAGACTGGGGCCTTCCGACGCGCCCGTAGCTCAGCTGGACAGAGCACCGGCCTTCTAAGCCGGGGGTCGCAGGTTCGAGCCCTGCCGGGCGCGCCAGTATTTGCGAATTCGTTCGGAAGACGCCGCACCCCGAACCCGTCGGGTCCCGTCAGAACCCGTCGCTCCCCTTCCAAGTTCGCGTGGGTCCGCGCGTGGGTACGCGATTCGCGTGGGTCAGCGCGTAGGTCGGGCGGCAGTCCGGCGTGGCACGTCGAGAACACTCCACCGACCCAAGGCGGAACGTCAGGCTCGGTTGCCTGACGGACTCAGGTTCGGCGGCTGGCCATCGCCTTCTTCGTTCTCGCTTGGAAGATCGTGCGCCATCTTCGGCTGATTCATATGGTTCATCAGTTCCTGGATTTCATCACGACGCGCCCGCACGCCACTCAGCACACCAGCCTCCAGCGCCACAGACACCGCGAACATACGGAGCCTGCTCACCAACGAGCGTCCTCGCTTGTGGCGGACAACGCCACATAGAAATTCCCGTGAAACGGCGGAAGTGATTACGCGAGAACTGCTTGGGCTGGCGGGGCGCGGGAGAGAACGAGCGAGAGAAGTGATGCGGGCTATTCGTCGCAACGGGGCGCGAACGCCGCAAAAATGACGAGGGCGACGCAGAGAACGGCGACTGACTTCCGTGTTCTGGACAGCTGATTCCGCTAACATTATTCGGTGCCGCGAGGGCGCGGCGACCCGCAGATGCTTGCACATCCACGGTGGGGCGTCGGTCGGCGCGTGCGTACCCGGCTCGCGTGGGTCGACCAGCGCGTCGAAGCGCCGCCGAGGGTTTTTCGCAGCGCTGGCTCTGACGGGAGTTACACTCACGGTCGGAGGCTTGATTGTGCCTGCTGGCGGTGTCTGTTGATGCCCACGACCAGAGTGCGGACGGTCCTCCTCATCCTCGCCGTATTCTTCGGAGGCGTCCTTCCGGTAGCGGCGCAGGACTCTGAACCCTCTGCCGAGTCGTTGGAGCGCATTCGGACCGCTCTACAAGACCCCCACCCCCTCGGCAGCGACGGTTTGACCCTTCGCGCCCCGCGTCAACCGGATGAGTTGCAGTGGGGCGTTCTGACGTTCGCGCAGCCTGGAACGCGCGGTCAGTTCCTGAGTATCAGATTACCGATTGGCGACCTCGTGAGCCGCGCCGCCCGTTCCATCGCCACCGCACAACGTCGGCGCGCCCAAGAGCGGGCGCACGCCGAAGTTGTCGAAGCATTGACGGAATTCCGAGAGGCACAAGCCGTATCGCGGTGACCTGGTGCCGTACCAACGCCCGGGTCTATACGCGACGAACAGGAGGTATCGACCGATGCGCTTTCAGACCACCGGAGTCATCGTCCTTGCGGTCATCGTTCTGCTGGCGCTTGTCGCTGGCGGTGTGCTTGCCGTCGCTGCCGTGCGTCTCGCGGTCGTCTTATACGTCGTGGCGGCGTTCGTCGAAGTCGTCGTGAATATGGTCCGCTACCGCGACACCCACATCCGAAGCCGGTTGCTGGGGCGCCACCCCCACGCCGAAAAGGCGCGTTAGACCGTCGGTCTTGGTCAAACGGCTACTCGATCTTCAAGCTGCTCGATCGCCTTGGCCAAATCACGTGGTTTGGCACCGACGCCAAACAGTGATCGAAACACCTGCGACCAGCGCCGCTTCGTACGCCAGGCCTGCTGGAAGCAGCCAACGGCGCGCCTCACGCGGCGATCCCCGAAACCGGTCCTCGACCAATCGCCGGACACACAAAGGGCCGGCACGAGGGCCGGCCCTTCATGTTCGACAGTCGGGAGCGTCTAGCGACGCCCCCCAGTGCTCTTTGTCATAGATTGCACCTCCCGGCCGCGACCGTTTCGCCGGGCGCCTCGTGCGCCTCCCGCGGTGCTCCCAGTGAGGAAGCGTGGTCGCAATGCCCTTTTCACCACCCGAAGGCGGATCCGACGAATTCAGAATAGCACATGGCCGCGTGCAAACAAGCCGATCGTCCGCACGAAGAACGAGGAGGGCATGGCGTGCCGGTCGAGGCGTTCTCGCACGTCGAGGTGATCTTCCTGTTCGATCGCGTCCGGGACGACGAGTCTCAAGCCGGTCATGCAGGGGCAGGAAGTGGCAGACAAACGGCTGTCCTACCGCTACGGCCGGAACAGCCGCGTCACCTTGACAACCAATGCGCGCGTCGACAGCTCCGACCAGCGCTCGCCGAGCGCCCCGGTGTTCCGGTCCTCCGTGTACACGACGAACAACTCGCTTCCAGGTGCCCACTCCCAGCGAAGCCGGAAGTTCCCGCTGACGGTCTGACTCCCGGTGCTGTACTGCACGAGGCCGCTCACGTACGCGCGTGGCGTCATCGTGTACGTCAGTCGCGTCCGCGCGACGTGCTGGTCGAACTGCCCGCGCTCGGTCTGCTGCGGGAGATCGATCCAGTTGAACTCCAGGCTTGGTTCGATCGACAGCCTCGGGCTGAGCTCGACGCGTCCGTTGCCGAGCCCCACCGAGAAGCGGTCGCCGTCGTAGAAGCCGCCCCACTGCACGCTGAGGTTCCCCTGCCACGGCCGCTGCGGCCCGAACCGGTAGCCGACCTGGTAGGCCGCGTAGTCGTAGCGGCCGGCCTCGAAGAGCGCCCCGGAGATTGGCTCCCTCTCCGGGAGGAACTCGAAGTTGCTCGAGCCGTTCGCCGTCAAGCTGTCGCCGTTCTCGAGATCGAGCGCGATCCGGCCGCCGAGATCCCGGCTCTCGATGTACCCCGCCCGGTCGTTCCAGAAATAGCCGGCGTCGGTCTGGAGAGTCATCTGCCGGATCCAGGTGATGGACGCGGGCCGCGGGCTGAACCGGCCGCTGAGCGCGCCGTTGCGGAATCCGCGGCGGGGCACGAAGCCCATCTCGGGGTTGAACTCGTTCCCGACGACGAGATAGTCCGCCGTGCCTCCGACGAGATCGGCGTCGTAGACGAACCGCGCCCGATAGCTCTGGTCGTGGCCCTCGAGACCCGGCGTGTGCGACCGCGCGTAGTAGGTGACGAGATTCGCTTCGTTGTTGAACGCAAAGGCGCCGTCCAGGCCCCAGGCCCTATTGGACTCGCCGGGTGCCGCAATGGACGCCGAACGATTCTCGAACAGGGCTCCCACACTGCTCCGGCCGAACAGGTCGCGCTTCAGACGGGCGACCGTGAAGTTCGTCGAGACCGCACCGATGGCTGCGTCGCCGTCCGTCTGGATATTCAGGAGTCCCACGTCGAACGCTCCCAGCTTCCCGGTGAGCCGCCCGCCTGCACGCACCGGCACGGGGGCGCTTCCGTGGAGCCCGATCCGCCGGGAGTAGAACAGCGTGGGCGCCGCACCGGCGCCGCCGCCCGGCCCCGAGGAACCCAGGCGGCCGATCCCGAAGTCGTAGACGCCTCGCCCCTCCAGGAAGAAACCACGCTTCTCCGGGAACAGGAGGCTGAAGCGCGTGAGGTTGACCTGCTGCTCGTCCACCTCGACCTGTGCGAAGTCGGTGTTGACCGTGAGGTCGAGGGTCAGGTTCTGCGTGATCGCGTCCTTGACGTCGAGCCCGGCGTCAGCCCGCACGTCGTTCTCGACCGGGGGAAGCACCACCCGGTCGGTGCTGAGCCTGGAGGTCGCATACGGCTTGACCTCGACGTTGAGGCCCAGCGGGGGCGCCTCGATGCCGACGAGATCTCCGTACAGGGAAACCCGGAAGACGCCGTTCGCTCCCGACCCCGCCAGCTGGATCGGCACGGCGGTGAGATAGCTCCACTCGTTGATGCGCAGCACGGAGCGGCGAATCTGGATTCCCCAGAGCTGCTCGACGCCCGGTCGATAGCGGAGCGACCTGAACGGAATCGCCATCTCGACCGTCCAGCCGCCGTCGAATCGGCCGGTGCTCACGTCCCAGATGGGATTCCAGTCGAAGTTCGGCGAGCCTTCGTTCGTGAGCTGCACTTCGGCGAAGCCCCCGATGGGGTTCACGAAGAAGCCGACCGCGTTCCGCCGGTCGTGGTAGGTGTCCAGATAGATCCCGAAGGAGTCGTTGGAGCGGAGCTGCGTCGAGTCGCGGCGCATCTCGTTCGCAATCCATCCCGCCTCGCCCTGGGAGTCCCAGACCTTCGCGGCGACATAGAGGTTCGCGGCGTCGAAGCCGATCCAGACCTCGGTCCGCTCCGAGGGCGCGGCGCCCGACGCCGGGACAGCCTGAATCAAGTCGTCGAACGGCGGCGTCACCTCGTAGAAGCGCTCGTTCAGGCGCCCATCCACATCGATCCCGTTCTCGACGCGGAAGGCGCGGACCGTCGGATGGCCCTGCGCGTCTCTCGTGAGCGCGCGCGCGGCGGGAGTTGGCGGGGCGGCCAGGCCAGCCGAGGGCGGGTCGACGTTCGGAGGAGCCTGGCCGAACGCCCCGCCCGGCAGGAGCAGGCCCAAGGCGAGCGACGCGGCCGCAAGAGGCCGGGAGGCGGTCGACCGGGATCGCGGTACACCAGACGCGACCGGACGGCGCCTCAGCAGAGAGTGGATCACTTACAAGGCCTCTTTGTGACGATCAGAACCGGAGGAAACGGTTCACCTTCACGACGAGCGATCGGTTCTGGAGACTGGGCATGGCGGGCGCCGCGTCGCTGTCGCGCTCCTCGTTCAGCACGATGAAGAGCTCGCTGCCCGGCGAGTACTCCCATCGCAGGCGCGCGTTGGTCCCGATCGTCCGTGTGCTCGAGTTGTACTGGAGCAGCGCGCTCGCAAACAGGCGCGGCGTGAGGGTGTAGGTGACGCGGGAGCCGATCAGCTTGGTGGTGAACGAGCCGGCAGGCAGATCGAGCCAGTTGAACGACACGCTGAGGGTCTCCGGCAAGACGGGCGGGGGAGGATCGAACGGCCCTTCCGCGGCCGCCGGTATCTGGGCCGCGGCAGGCAGTGGTATCGCCGGCCGCGCCAGGACAGCGGGCATAATCAAGCGTGAAAGGCCTGTACGCATGGTCTCGTGACGGGAGGCTCAGTTGCCACCGCCGGGCGATGCGTGTATATACATGTAATATGTCGCGAAGGTCAAGCCGCGAATTGTTGCAGCCGTGGGTGGCGCTTCCGTGCGCGTGCGCGACCGTGCGGCGGCTCGGGCGACTGGCCACCCGGTTTTACGATGTGGAGATGCGGCCGGCAGGGATGGAGACAGGCCAGTACACGCTTCTGGCGACGATTCGCCACGCTCCGGGGATCTCCCAGATTTCCATCGCCCGCCGCCTCGGCATGGATACGACGTCGCTCACCCGGACGCTGGGCGTCCTGCTGAAGAACGGGTGGGTCGACAAGGCGCAGGGATCGGATCGGCGCAGCCGTGTGTTCACGATCACCCGCGCCGGCGAAGCGCAGCTCCTGCGGGCCCGGCCCTACTGGCAGCGCGCCCAGCAGCGGTTTGTCTCAATCGTCGGTGCCGGCGGGACCAGAGCGCTCGTTGAGGCCGTCGAAGCAGTGGCGTTCGCGCTCGACGCGGAGGTCGCCGATCTCCATCGCGCGCGCCGGTCTGCGCGCGTCAGGAAACGCCACGCACGCGATCGCTAGTTGGGTCCCTCCTCTTGATCACGCTCGCGAACATGGTGGGTCTCGCGCCCCCGCAGGTCCTATTCGAGCAGATAGGGGTCGGCGACGGCGCGGCCCGTGCCAGGCCGTTCAACGAGCATCTCGAATCGATTGAAGATGCCGTCCATCAGTCGATCGGCCAGCAACGAACAGGTGCGTGGCCGCGCCATTCTCCAGTAACAACTGGTCCGAAGAACTCCGGCAGGTCATGACGACGTACAATTCACACGCGCCTCGATGACCCGCATTCGCACGCCAGGTGTGGTGGCCGTCCCAGGTTACGGCGCGATGTAGAGAATCTCTTCCGGCTTGTGCCGGCACTTGCGATAAACGTAGACCGATCCGAGGGACCAGCCAACCAGCATTCCGCGAAGGGCAGGTCCAGTGTCTCCGCCCACCGCGCCGCCGATGACGACTCCGGGCATCCCTCCGACTACCGCTCCGCCATAGTAACCGGCGAGGGCGCATCCAACCGGGTTCGAGTCGGTCCTCGCGCTCGCGATCTCGCTGATGTCGGGCCGTCGGTACTGTTCGACCACTTGGGCCAGATCGGCGACCTTTCGATCTGCGACGAACACGCCGTCGGATCCCAGGCGGACGCCGTTCGCGACGATGAACGTTTGCCGTCCTTGCGCATTTCGAAAGTATTCCGGGTGGGTTGAGGCCGCGTCACGCAGGGCGTGCTTGGTGGTGGCGGGGAGCGACCGGTTGCTGACGTTCAGCACGGTCAGGTGAGACTCGTCTCCGGCCACGAAGTAGCGGTTCACCGGCGGCGAGCCCTTGACCGTCACGATCAGCTCGGTTCCGGGTGCAATCTTGCGCACACGCGACCATCCTGCGTCGACGCGTTCGCTTTGCTCGAAGGTCGCCAAATGCGTGGCGGCTCGTGCCATTGAGCGGCCGATGGGGCCAGGCGTTGATGGCTGTTGGGCGACGACGAGACGCGCGGATCCGATCGCGAGCATGGCCGACGCGATCGACGCTGCAATTCTCATATGGGCTCCACTTGGCAATGCGAGAACCGCGACAAGACCAGGTCAGCCATGCTGATATGTCGTGCCCCGGCACTGTCAAGTTGAAAGCAATTCCCCTGGATTGATCGCCAAGACGTTGCGCCTATGGCGGGAGTCGATGTCGGCATCTTGGGCGTCGCGTCGCTGACTCTCCTCAACTTGACAAGGCTTAGGCGAGGGCGTCCGGTTCGCGCCGGTTGAGCCAGGCGCTCAGGGTGAGGAGGGGGTCGCATCGACCACGCGAGCAAGATAGCCCAAAACGTCCCGATGCCCAGTACCAAGACCGGCACTGTATCTCTTCGTCTCGCTCTTCCGGGCATGTGCCGAATCCCTCGCGAGCGGGAACGCGAGTCGCCTGGCGGCGATGGAGCGCGCCGACAGGAACATCGACGACGTACTGGAGGATCTCAACGGCACCTTCCATCGTGTCGGCCAGAGTGGCCTCGACGAAGAACTGTTCGACGTGATCTCAGGGTTCGAAGCCTTGAAATGACATCAGCGACATCCCCGCGCCCTTCCCCCGGTCCCTGAACAGTTGAAGGTGGACTGCTCTGGGGCTTGACGTTCGGCCGGGCAATGCGACAACACGCGTCACACAATCAGAAGCGGTAAGACACGTTCACGTACACGTTTCGTCCCGGCTCGTGAACCCGCACCGTCGAACGGAAGGGATCGCGCTGGTACGAAAGGTAGTCGAGATACAAGGTGTCGAAGACGTTGTCGAGGTTGACCGTCAGGCGCAGCGACCTGAACTGCCGCCCCGCGCGCACGTTCAGCACGCCGTAGCCCGGCGTGGGCTCCTCGAGCAGGTCGCTGTCGACGTGGTTCTGCGACGCCGCCACCAGCACTTCGGCCTCTCCGAATACGGTCAGCCGATCGTACCGAAGCCCAAGCGACCCGTTGAACGGCGGAATCTCGGCGAGGTTCGTGCTGGTAATGCCGCCACTGCGGTCCGGACGCTTGGTGCCTCGGGTGTACGCGGCCTTGGCCGTCGCGAACCACCGGTCTGACAACGAATACGTGACGTTCGCTTCCCCGCTGGTCATCCGGGCGCTCACGGCCTGGTACGACTGTGCGGTCTGATTCATCACGCCGCTGACGGCGTTGATCTTCCCCTGCGGCTCGAGCGCGATGAAATTGCTCAGCCAGTCGCGGTAGAGGCTGGCGGAGGCGACGAGGCGCTGGTACTGATACGTCACGTCGGCGTTGACGCCGGTATTCCCGGTGGGCACGAGCGTCGGGTTCCCCACCCAATCCGAGCCCATGCGCTGGAGGGCGTAGTAGCGCTCCTGCGGATCGGGCACGCGCTCGGTATGGCCGATGCCGCCGCCGATCGTCAGGTTGGCGGACGCGTGATGGGTCACGCGGACGTTTCCCGACGGCATCACGTCCGATGCTGCCGTCGATCGGGTGTCGTGGTAGGCGAAGTACAGATCCGTGTCCGCCTTCTCCGGGTCGGCCACGCTGTGCGCCCAATCCAGCCGGCCGCCCAGGTCCAGGCGCGTCGCCTCGGACAACGGCCGGCCGTACTCCGCATAGGTGCCGATGCTGTCCGTGGTCACGTCGGGAATGGCGTATCGGAGCTGGAACTGACTGGCTCTCATCGCAGTCGTGGCGTTCCATCGCCGGCGCGACACCTCGAGACCCACGCTCAGACCGGAGACGTCCGCCTGGACCTTTCCCCCCGCGACGCTCGAGTCGGCCTCCGTGAACATGCTGTAGGGGCGCGGCGAGCCCAGCGATGACGTGCGAAACTGATCGGTCATCGAGTGCCCGACACGCGTGAAGTAGGCCGCCGTGGAGAATGCCTTGATGCGTCCGCCCGGGTTCGCCACGTCGTAGCTGGCCCTGTAGCGGTCGGCGTGGTCCGAGGTCGCGTCCATCTGCAGATACGGATACAGCACGTCGTCGGCCTGCTGGCCGGTGTACGAGACCTGGACGGTGTGCCCGGCGCGCGGCGATAGAAACAAGTTCAGCCAGCCGGTATTCGCGCCGAACGCCGGTGAGCCGGCGTTCTCGGGACGATAGTTCGCGTCGTCGGTGAATCTCGCGCCGGAGCCGTCGCGATACGCGTCCGACGCCCGATATGAGTAGCCGCCCAGGAGGGACCACTTGCGTGTCCCGTACGACATCGTGGCGGACGGGTTGAGATAGCGGAACGACCCGACGGAGACATTCGTTTCCGAATGGAATCCCTCGGCCGGCTTCTTCGTGACGATGTTGACCACGCCGCCCAGGCTTCCCGGATTCAGGACATCGAACGGCCCCTTGCCGACGTCGATGTGATCCACCTCGGCGAAGTCAGCGTGGAACACGGCGGGATCCATGTCGTTGGGACAGGCCCCGTAGACCGTCTGCCCGTCGATCAGGACCGTCAGATCCTTGCCCCGGTAGCCGTGCAGGACGATGTCGTTGCCGAGACCGCCCTTTCGGATCTTCGACACGCCGTTCATGCGAGACAGCGCTTCGCCGATGTCCCGCGCCGTGCTTTCCCGGATCTCCGACGCCTGGATGCTGTCCCGCGTCGCCGCCGCGACAACCGTCACGACCTCGCTGTAGGCCGCCGGCGCCATCGTGAAGTCCACCTCGCGCGTCTGTCCGTCGGCCACGATCAAATCCTGAAGAATCTGCGTCTGGAAGCCGTCCAGGTCCGCGCGGACTTCATAGCGCCCGGGCGCGAGCCCGGTTCCGCGATAGCCGCCGTGCTCGCCGGTGACGACGGTCACGGTCGAACCGCCCGCGACGTCGGTAATGGTCACGACGACGCCGGGCAGACGCGCGGCGTCCGGGTCCGTCACAAAGCCGATGACCGCGCCGGTTTGCCCGGGCGCCGCGTCAGGACGCGGGGCTGTCTGGGCCGCGCCCCGTGCCGGAAACGACAACGCAAGACACACGATCGCCAGCGCCCCGATCGATGATCGATCCATTCGTGATCGCATACACACACCCTCCTCGAGATGACGTGAGTCGTCCGCGGCCGGCGTCGACACGACGCCGAACGAGGAGTTACGCGCGAGGAGGGGGTGGGTCGGGAACGAGGGACAGGTCGAGGGGACAAGCCGGCGCCTCTTGGGGGGCCGGTGCGCCGACGGACGGGCCCGTTACGCGGGTCGGCCTGCCGAGGACGCCGGTTTCGCCAATCAGCGCGGCGACGACGGCGATGCCGTCGTCGGCGGTGCCGCGGCACGAGCACGACCTCGAGTCGTCGCTCGACGCCGCGTGGTGCATCGGACACTCGGCGCCATCGCCATGCGAGCACGTGCACTGCACGGACGCGGCGTTGCTCGACACGCCGCCACACAGGGCAACCGGGGCAGCGCTCACGAGTGTGAGCTGGAGCACCAGCCAGCTGCCGGCGAACCGCGTGAGGCGACGACGCATCCCTTGCATCGGGTGACTACTTCTGCACGGTGACCGGATCGCCGGTCTCGTGCTCCTTGATCTGATACCGCAGGAAGTCGTGGATCGCGTCCCGCGCATCGGCGTTCGACGTGGCCATCCGGACGACGCCTCCGCGCTCGGTGGCGGTGTACGTGTACGTGATCTCAGCCTCGAGGCGCTGCATGATCGCTACCCCGGGCGGTATTTCGCCGTGCGTCATGAGCGGCTTCTCGAAGTCGCCCTGAGCGAACGCCTGGGCAATCTCCTGGAGGTGCGCCCGGACCTCACCGAGCGTCGTCTCGTCGGTCGGATCGTTGGCAACGACGGCGATCGCGCCGCCGTCGGCGGTCAGCGTGAAGTGATGCGTGGCCTTGTCCTGGTCGAAGCCCATGGCCATCTGGCCGTGTTGCTTCAACTCGGCCTCCTTCTTCAACTGGGCCATGTGCGCTTCGTGCGTCATCCCTGCGGGCATGTCCGGATGCTGAGCTGCGGCGAGGGACGCGAAGGGGAGGGTCACGACGAGGGCCACGGAGAGGCGAGCCGCGACTGTCATGACGCCATCATAAACCCTGGAACTGGTTCAAGGGTCAAGGCCCCTTCCCACGGCGGTCGTGGGATCAGGATCGGGTCTTGAGATTCGACAAGGGAGCGTGAGCCGGAAGACGATCGTCGGCCCCCAGCGACTCCAACAGGCGTGCCGACTGGTTCGGCGCCGTGCGCGCCAGCCGCCGATCCCAGTCCCGGATCGTGCGGCTGATGTCTCTTCGGGCAGCCGTCAGTTCCGCTATTCGCCGATCCACCGCCGCCAGAATGCGATCGGCCGCCACACGAACGTCGCGACAAGGTGTCCCGCCTGCCGCCCGCACGCGCAGGAACCCCGCCACGTCGCGCAGAGAAAAACCGAACCGCAGGGCGTGCTGCACGAGCCGGACACGGTCGATCGTGGACGCCGGGAACTGCCGGTAGCCGGCGGCCGTTCGCGTGGCCCTGGGCAGCAGGCCGAGCCGCTCGTAGTGCCGGATCGTATCGACGCTGACGCCCGCACGCTCAGCAATCTCGCCGATCCGCATTGCGTCGGTCATGTTGGCCATGATACGGCGAATGGACCCATCGCCGCGATTTCGCAGCGTCGCTTAAGCCGAGCAGCAGGCGCAGCCTGCGCCGGCGGCAGAAAAGACTTGGCGAGCGGCGGGGCGATCGGCTCGAGGGCGTTGGCCAACCTGTCGCCGAGCAATCGCCAGTCCTGCGGCGGCCGCGACCGCCGCTCGGTTCTGGGGCTGGCGTGGCGGCTCGTCGGCCCTCCCGGCTGCGCCTCGGTATCCGGTGACGATCCGGAACTGGCGGTGGTCGATCGTAGTGTCGACACGAATGCTGGTCGGACCGGTCACCGCGAACCGGGTGTACGGCTGGCCGTCGAGCGTGATCCGGACGCGACTGGCGTCGGGCAGGCTGGTAACCGTGAAGCTGGTCGCCGCGCCCCGCCTGTCCGGCGATGCCGCGTACGTGCCGACGTGGAGCGCCCCGCTTTCAGGGTCGTTCCACGCCTGGAAGAGCCCCATCGCCGGGAAGTCCACGCCGTCGACGGTGGGCGCGGTGAACTTGTCCGGGAACGGCGCCTGGAAGGCGCGCCGCCAGTCTCCCGGGCGGCCAATCTGCGACACCATCAGGTTCGCGCTCGCCTGCCCGCGCGGGTAGCCTTCGGTCGGGTAGTTCCCCCACCACCCGAACATCTCGTTGTTCCTGCCGAAAAAGCGCGGGTCGGCCTCACGTTCTGCGGCAGCCTGCAGGCGCTCGGCGACCTGGGTGTCGCCCAGTTCGCGGGCCATGCTCAACAGCCCGGGGTTCGACCGCACCGGCGCGTTCGCCGCTCGAACGCCGGCGGCGTTGGCCGCCGCTTCATAGAGGAAGGTGGCAAACTCTCGGTTCTGCGGGGCCAGCAGGAAGGCGGCCAGCATCCCGCCTCCTGCGCCGCCGTTCAATTTGAAATTCACGAGCGGGTCGTAGTAGCTCGTCACCCATTCGAGCTTGCCGTCGCTGCCGACACCCACGTAGTTCTCGCGCGCGTATTCGAGGAAGTTCTCGGCCGCCAGGTGCGTCTGCCGGTCGCACTGTGGGCCTTCGGGCCGCTGGCGGTACTGCTCTTCGAGACGCGTCGCGAGCCGGTGATGATCCCACTCGAACTCCTCGTCGCCGTAGCCCGTCACCATGAACGGGCTCGCCCACCTGTCGCTGCCCGACACGTACTTGTAGGTGGCCAGCAGCAGGTGGAACCACCCGCGGAAGAACAGGTAGCCGTCTGCCCCGATCGGATCCCGCTGCAGGCCCCAGGGCTCGATGCCGTTGGCGGTCCAGCCGAACCGGTTGTAGTTCCCGCGCAGGTCCGGCGGCAGCGTCGCCATGATCTGGCGTGGATATCTCGCGCGCTTCGGGTCGTCGCCGATCTGGGTGAGCCAGTCGATCGCGCCCCAGTACGTCGGATATCGCTTCGCGAACTCGTCGGCAACGCGCGTGTACACCTCGCGCCAGGCAGGCGTCTGGTCCGCCATGATGAGCAGACCGTACGCCGAGTACGACAGGTCGAAGCGGCCGTAGCTCAGCACGACGGGAGACGAGTAGCGGTCCCACCATGGGTGCGGGACCCCGGTGCTGCTCCAGTCGTCCTCGGTGACCGCCTTCTCCCAGAGGAAGCGGAGCCAGCCGAGCGGCGGCGTCCTGAGCCATCGCCGTGGCAGCCAGCGTCTCCCGGCTCATGCCAGCAAGGCCCGTTGCGCCCGCCACCGCACTGGCACTCCTGAAGAAATCGCGCCGCGATACCTGCCGGGTGGTTGCCATCGTCCTTCTCCGAGACCCCGCTGGGACGCATCGAACGTCAGACGGGACATCCTTGCTCAGGAGGGTGCGGCCATGGTGTCGCAATTCGTCGCGGGCGGCCAATCCCGGCGAGAATCCACACATGGTTGACGAGGCACGCCGGCCGGTCTGGAAGCCCCCCTATCGATGCGGCCCTCGTACGACCTCGCGCCCGAGACTCTTCCTCAACTCCCGGTCGAGCGTCTCGAGCTCGGCGCGGGACTGGGCGATGATCTTCTTCGCCTCCGCCTCCTTGCCGTCCAGCCGCGTATCTTTCCAGGTGCTCACCCACTCTTCCGCCCACTTGAGGAAGTCGTAGCGGTGGCGTCCCAGGCGGACGCCGTGCCGCGCACTGATCGCGGTAATGTGCAGGCGCCCCGGAAGCAGAGGCCCGCCGGCGACGACGCGCTCGGAGATCTCCATCATGGTGGTGACAATGTCGAGCAGATCCTCCATGGCGCGGCGAATGGTGGCCAGGACCTGCTCCCGACTGCCCTGGTCGGCGAGGAGGATCTTGAGCAGCGCCTCGTCCTCGACCTCCCATCGCCCCGCGCGCTCGCCGAGCCACTCGCCCAGGGCTCGCCGTCCCGCGTCGGTGATCGTGTACACGGTGCGGCCCCTTTTCCCCGTGTACTCCGTCGACGCCTCGACCAGCCCGTGCGCCACGAGGTTCTTGGGCTCGGCGTACAGGCGGCTCTCGGTCCGCGGCCAGAAACGCCGCACGGCGCTCGTGCGCATGTACCCCGTGAGGTCGTAGGCGGACCACGGCCGGATGGCGAGGACCCCGAGGATGGCGTACGACGTGGTGGTCAGGGGCTTGACAGTTGACCTCAAATACTCCATGTCGTAGTATATCGACCAATCATGATGCTCCATGTGACAGTATCGACTGCCGGCGTGGCATCATCCCCGCTCCGACCGATTCGACGCCACCGAGGAGGCCCCTGATGTACCGAGGGTTGCCGCTCGTCGTCGCCGTCGTCGTGATGTCGGCGGCCATGGCCGCCTGGCAGGCCACGCCGTACACGCCTTCCCTCACACCCGACGGGCAGCCCGACATCCAGGGCGTCTGGACCACGGCCTTCGCGACCATGCTCGAGCGTCCGGACGGAGTCGACGATCTCGTCGTGCCCCCCGAGCAGGCGCCGGCCGTGGCGGCGGCGATTCTCAGTCGGTTTCCCGAGCTCCACGATCCCCAACTCGATTGGGACGGCGTGACCGGGCTGGCCAGGGTGAGGGGCCAGTACCGCACATCCCTGATCGTCGAGCCGGCCAGCGGCAAGATCCCGTACACCCCTGCGGGCCTCGGCGTCGCCCTGCGCGTCATGGGGCGCAACGCGAACAAGTTCGACAACCCCGAGGAACGGCCCCTCGCCGAGCGTTGCCTCTCGTCTCTGGGCTACGCGCCGATCCGGACGCTGCCTGTCGTGTTCCCACGGCAGATCGTCCAGTCGCGCGACCACGTGGCGATCCTCTCCGAAGACCCCGTGGGGCTTCGCATCATCCACCTGGAGGATCTGGACCGGCCGACCGAGCTTCCCAGCACCTCCGGCTTTTCGACAGGCGTCTGGGAGGGCAACACGCTGGTCGTGCGGACGACGCACTTCCGCGCGGCGGATCCCGCGCGCTTCGGCATCGGGCGCCCCATCGTGCTGACCCCGAACACCGTCGTCACCGAGCGCTTCACGCGCGTGTCCAACACCGAGCTCGTGTACCGCTACACCGTCGAAGACGCCGAGCTATACCGGCAGCCCTGGACCGCAGAGTTCTCGATGACGTGGTTCGACGGGCCGATCTACCAGTACGCATGCCACGAGGGAAACTACAGCCTGCCCGCCGAGCTGCGCGGCGCGCGGCAACCAGCGCCCTAGAGCCGGCGTGGGAAGGAGCGGGATGCCGTGAGCGACGTCGAGCCGATCGTCCGGGCAGCCCGCGCCCGGGCCCGACGCCTCATGCCCGGCTTGATGGCCCGCATCGACTGGCCCAGGGCGCGCGTCGACGAGTTCCGTGAGCGCAGGCTGCGCGAGACGCTGGCCCACGCGATCGAGCACTCGGCGTGGCACCGCGAGCGACTGGCCGGCATCGACCCTGGCACGTTCAGGCTCGCGGACGTGCCGTCATTGCCGACGATGACGAAGGCGGACCTGATGGGCGAGTTCGACCGCATCGCGACGGACCCCCGGGTCAGGCTGGAGCGCTGCGAGGAGCACATCGAGAGCGGTGCGCTCCTGATGGACGGGGAGCTCGTCGTCATGGCGTCGGGCGGCTCCACAGGCGTGCGGGCCCTCGGGGTCGAGCGGGTGGACGATCTGGCCGAGGCCTGGGCGTCTGCGCTTCCCCGCTTCGTTCTGCGGTGGGTGACGCGCACGCGGCGGATCCCACGCGTCATCGTGCCCCTGATGATGCGCATCCGTGCACGGAGGGGTCCGCCGCGGATGGCGGGCGTGGGCGCCGCGCCCGGACCGCATGCCTCACACATCCTCGGCACACTCTTCGGCGGGGCGGGCGGCTCGAAGTTCTCCGTCGTCGAACCCATGGCGCGGATCGTTGCCGGGTTGAACGCGGCGCAGCCCCAGCAGCTGATGGTCTACTCTTCCTTCCTGCCGAGGCTTCTCGAAGAGTCACGCCAGGGACGGCTCCGTATCCGTCCGAAGGTGGTCGCGCCGGTCGCCGAGCCTGTCCTGCCGGAGCACGAGGAAGCGGCCCGGGAGGTGTGGGGCTGCGCGATCCTGACCACGTGGGGCGCCACCGAGGTCGCGGGTTGCGCGGCCAGCTCCGGCTTCGACCCGGGCATGCTGCTCTGCGAGGATGTCCAGATCGTGGAGCCGGTCGACGCCGACGGGAAGGCGGTGCCGCCGGGCCGGCGGGCGGACAAGGTCTTCGTCACGCCACTCCGGACGCGGGTGCTCCCGCTCATCCGCTACGAGATCACCGATCAGCTCACAGTGCTCGAGGAGCCGGCCACGTGCGGCTCGAGCTTCACGCGCATCGCGAACGTCGAGGGGCGCCTCGACGACGAGTTCGTCTACGAGGGCGGCATCCGGGTGCACCCACACCTTTTTCGCACGGTGCTCGGGCGGAGGCGCACGATCACGGAGTATCAGGTGGAGCAGACCGCGCGCGGCGCGCAGATCAGGGCGGTCCTCGCGGAGGGCGCAGGCAAGCTGGACGGCGATCGCGTGGCGCAGGAGATCCGGGAGCACCTGGGCGAGCAGGGGCTGGTCGGCGCCGACATCAGCGTGCAGGTCGTGCCTGAGATCCCGCGGCACGCGCAGTCGATGAAGCTGCGGCGGTTCGTGCCCCTGGCGTCGGCCGGGCGCAACAGCGCTACGGGCTGGCTCAAGACGAAGTAGACAAGACGGGCCGCCCGCCCTGCGAGTTCACACGATCGAGACGATCGTCGACTGCTTCACGACGAGCCGCCACACGCGCTGTTCTCTGCGGAATACGTTGGTAAACCGGCGATGAAACGTTTTTCCAGCTGCCGCCAACTCTTTAAGGCGGCCATCCGCCGGCACAGAGGTCTGAGTCGTAGATTCCGTGCCCATGATGACGACCAGGTCATCCCCGAGCTCGCCCGCGTAGTCAATCGACACGTCGACGGACGCATCGCCAGTTCTGGCGGCATCGAGCAAACGACCATTCACCGCCTCGTCTAAGTGGAGAACGGGAATCGGGCCGAACGCAATTCTGCTGCGTGGTCGCAAATTGAAGGACCGTGGCAGACGGTCCGTTTCGCGTCAGTCAGTCGCTTGGGTCCCACCGCCAGCCAGGTTCGCGTGGGTCGGGCGACCAGCGGCGCGGGGTCCCCAGTAGAGGATGGACAAGCGTAGAATGGCGACAGTCAGGCACGCGCCATTGGAAAGCGAAGGTTACCAGATGCCAGCCCCACAAACGTGCGCCGTATGCGGGAAACCGATGGACCCGCGGCAGCGCGCCAACTTTCACATCAAGAACCAGGTCACGAAAGTGAAGAAGCACGCCCATTCCGAGTGCGTGCGGCTGGAACCGGCAAAGGCAAAATCCGAAGGGTTCTAGGGCGGCACGAGTTCCGTCGAACGACGTCTTTGAGCTGAGGGGATCAACCCGCGGCAACCTGCCCGCCTCGAGACACTCTCTTCCCATGACCCGGTCGAACGGGACGAACGGATCGACGATGGCATTCGTCGGTACCGCGCGGATCGCGCCGACCTTCCGCCCGCCTGGTGGGCGGCCAGGTCGATTACAAGGCGTTTCAGGTCCAATTTTGGCCTGGGCCAGGCAAGGGCGCCGCCGGCGAGGGCGAGAGCGGTGCGACATGCCCGGCGACGGGGACGGGAACAAACAGCAACCTGGCCATGCTCGATCCTCAGTGCTGCAGAATCACTCGAGCGAGATCGGACGGCGCTCCGAAGTCCACATCCGCGCGATGAACCGGATGGCTGCACGGACAGTCGAGGATATACTGCTCGGCACTACGAAGGAGACTCGGAGATGAAGGCGTTTCTGACTGCAGCGGCAGGGCTGCTCCTGATTCTGGTGTCGGCCACGGCACGCGCTCAAGTCAATGCGGGCGAACTGCAGCCGGAACCGAATCTGCCGTTCACGATGACCGAAATCGCGACGTTCCAGCTGCCCTGGCGCATCGCCTTCCTTCCCGATGGGCGCATGCTCGTCACCGAGAAGGTCGGGCCGGTCTGGCTCGTGACCCAGCAGGGCGAGAAGACGCCGGTCGACAACGTCCCGGCGGTGCTCTACCAGGGCCAGGGCGGCATGCTGGGCGTGTTCGTGTCGCCGCACTTCGCGACCGACCAGAGCGTCTACCTCACCTACTCGGAGCCCGGCGACGACGGGTCCAGCCTGGCGCTCGCCCGGGCCCGACTGGCCGTTGAGGGCGGCACGGCGAGCCTCGAGGAATTGGAGGTGCTGTGGCGCCAGATGCCGAAGGGCCGTGGCGGACAGTTCGGCGCCCAGATCGCCTTCTCGCCCGACGGCCAGTACCTCTTCCTGACGGTCGGCGACCGCCAGCGCATGACGCCCGCGCAGGACCCGGATCAGGCGCTGGGCAAGATCCTGCGTCTGACGCTCGACGGCAAGCCCGCCCCGGGCAATCCGATGGCCGGGAAGACCGGTGCAGCGGAGGTGACCTTGATCAACCCGCCGCGCGACACGGAGGTGGCGAAGACGGCGCCCGTCGTGAGCCGCTACACCTTCGAAGGGCCGAATCTGGCGCCCGCCGAAACCTGGACCTCCGGACACCGGACGCCCTACGGTCTGGCGTTTGCGCCCGACGGCCGCCTGTGGGAAGTCGAGCACGGCCCGAGAGGCGGCGACGAGCTGAACCTGATCGAGCCCGGCAGGAATTACGGCTGGCCGCTCGTGTCCTACGCCACCAACTACAACGGCGTGCCCATCCCCAGCCCGGACACGCGGCCGGATCTGGCCAAGCCGGTGATCTACTGGACGCCCATCATCGCCCCCGGCAATCTCACATTCTACGACGGCGCGATGTTTCCCCAGTGGCGCGGCTCGGCCCTCATGGGCGGCCTTGTGACGCAGACTCTCAACCGCATCACATTCGACGGCAACGGCGGAGCCGCACCCGCCGA
The DNA here is from genome assembly GCA_963837345.1 of uncultured Acidobacteriota bacterium. Lineage (GTDB taxonomy): Bacteria > Acidobacteriota > Vicinamibacteria > Vicinamibacterales > CAVVIG01 > CAWIMX01. The sequence goes on along the minus strand of CAWIMX010000001.1, from coordinate 2,705,053 downwards.
ACGCTGGGACGTCGGCCACCGTATTCGCGACGTGGAGGTCGGTCCGGACGGCGCCGTGTGGATGGCTGAGGACGCCAACCCCGGCGGACTGTTCCGGGTGACCCCCAAGTAGTCTCGATGCCGACTCAGTGATTCATCCCGCCTGCTGCATCTCGCGCTTCAGGACGTCCGGATCCTGAAGACAGAACAGGGGTGAGTTCACCGGAGCGGTGAATCCGGGCATCGCCTTCTGCATCGCTTCGAAGACCAGCGACACGGCGGGCACCTGCCTCGGAGGGTCGAGCACGACCATCACGCCCTTGCCGCCGGGCTTGACTACACGGGCCATCTCGCCCAGACCCTTCGCCCGATCGGGGAACAGCATGACGCCCAATTCGGAGCACGCAATGTCGACGCTCTCGTCGTCCAGCGCCAGGGCCGTGCCGTCCATGAGCTGCGTCCGCAGGTTCGAGAGGTGCAAGGCGGCAGCTTTTCGATGCAGCAGCTCCACCATGGCTCTGGAATAGTCGATCGCGAGCACGTCTGCTCCAAGCCGCGCCGCAGGAATGCTCAGCGCCCCTGGCCCGGCGGCGATATCGAGGAGGCGCAAGCCAGGGCCGACATTCGACAGACGCAGGGCACGCTCGGCGGCCCGCATGTCCGCGTCGGTCAGCGCCCGGTCATATGTTTCCGCGCATTCCTCCCACGCCTGGCGTGTCTGCTCGAGATTCGTCATCGTCCCCTCCTCGTGCACACAACCAGTCTACGGCGCGGACGCGGGCAAGGGGGCCACGTGATGAAAGCGCCGGCAACCCCATCAGCAGCAGGGCCACCGAAAACAGCGGCCAGTTGAACCGCGTGGGCAGCACCTGCAAGACGGCGTCACGGCCGTCCGGCAGCGCCCGCCAGGCGTCGATCATGAAGGCGACGAGCGCCAGCACGACGCCGACACAGGCCAGCGCCCACGCCCAGCGGGCATCGGTGGCGGCGTCACGCCGCTGCGTCGTGAGCGTGCCCCACAGAATCATCACCAGCGCGATACTGACCGGCGCGAGCACGGGCCCCCACCAGGGCAGCGGCAGCAGGAAGAGGATGTCCCAGTCCAGCAGCGTCCTCGGCCAGCCCGAGATGAGGTGCAGGAACACGTAGTACAGGATGTCCCAGACGCCGAACGCCAGCGCCGCGTAGCCGGCGCGCCGGCGCCAGGTTTGTCCCGCGAGCATGCCCAGCGTGGCGATCATGACGAGCGTGGCCGCCTCGCGCCACAGTTCGACGTTGCCCAACGCGCCATGGATCGGCAGCGGGTTGGCCTGGTACGGTTCGATCCGATCGACGAGCGCGCGGATGTAGAACACGCTTGCGGCTTCGACAAAGGCCATCGCGATCGCGAAGACCACCACCACCGCCCAGCGCGTTCGCGCCGAAAGGCGGCCGGTCACTCTGCGCCTCCGCCCACTCGGGCTTCGGTGCGACAGGCTTCGCAGATGCGCGCCTCGACGCGATCGATCATCCCGTCGGGCGTCGAGGTGCCGGCCGTCAGCCCCACGACCTTCGCGGCATCGAACCATTCGGGGCGGACGTCGGCGTCGGTCTCGACATGGTGCACGCGGGCGCAGAAACTCGCGCAGGTCTTGACGAGCTCGCGCGTGTTGTTGCTCGTCCGGCCGCCGATCACGACGACGACGTCGGCCCGACGCGCCATCTCGACCGCGGCGGACTGACGTTCCTTGGTGGGTTGGCAGACGGTGTCGAGGAAGCGCACGTCCGATTGCGGGAATCGCCGACGGATCAGGTCCACCAGATGCCGCACTTTCCCAATCGCCTGCGTCGTCTGGGCCGCCACGCCGAGGCGCGGATGCGCTTCGAGCGCCAGCACGTCGTCGTCTTCGAGCACGACGTCGAAGCGATCGAGGTCGCCGGTGAGGCCGCGCACCTCCACGTGGTCGCGTTGCCCGACGATGACGATGTGGTAGCCCTCGCGGGCGAGAGCCGCGACGGCACGGTGGGCGGCGTGGACGAGCGGGCATGTCGCTTCGACCACCGTCAGCCCCCGGGCCCGGGTCCGCGCGAGAGTGCGCGCGGACGCGCCGTGGGCCGTCACCATCACGGTGGGCGTGTTGACGTGCGCGGCGTCCTGCGCGACCGCAATGCCCTTCGCCTCGAGGGCGCTGAGCACCGTCGGGTTGTGGACGAGGTCGCCGAGGATGGTGAGGGGGGCGGCGTCCGCGTGTTGGAGCGCGAGCGTGATGGCATCGCGCACGCCGAAGCACATGCCGAGGTGGGCGGCGCGGAGGATCTGCATACGGGCAGTTTACACAGAGAACTTTGTGTTGTAAAGTATCAACCGTGGCAGATGCCCGCCGGCAGATCGGGGCTGAGGGGAGCCGATGAGTCCTGACCGTACCGAGGGCGGCCTGGTCGGCGAGGCGCTGGTGGGGGCGGCCCGCCTCTACCGCGTGCCGGCCGCCTCCGTCACCGCGCTGCTCGCGGCCGGCGCGCTGCTCGGGGCGTGGGGCGACGCGCTGCTGCACGCTCCCGATCCGCCCGCGCTGAACCTGTCCCTCTGGATCGCGTCGGTTGCGGCCGCCGCGGGCGTCCTGCGCCGCCGTGCGGGGCTCGCATGGGACCGCGAGCGGGCCGCGTGGCTGGCGGTCGGGGTCCTGTTCGCCGCCGGACTCGCCTGGCGCGACGCCCCTCCGCTGAGAGTCCTCGCGTTGGGCTGCGCCACGTTGACCTTCGCGCTCGCGGCCCATCGTCTCACGGCGGCGTGGGTGCGCCGCGCGGGCGTGCTGCACTACGTCGGCGCACTGGCGCTGGGCGCCCTGCACGGCTGGACGGCCGCTGGCCTGGCGCTCGTGGATGCGATGCGATCCCCGCCGCGTGAGACGGGAAGGGCGTCCGGGTGGCGCCGTGCCGCCGCCGTCGCGCGCGGCCTCGCGATCGCCGCGCCGCTCGTCGCGGTGTTCGGGGCGCTGTTTGTGTCGGCCGACGCCGTGTTCGCGAAGCTGGTGGGGAACGTGCTGCGCGTCGACTTCGCACGGATCGCGAGCCACGTGGCGCTGTTCGCCATCCTGGCGTGGCTCTCGGCCGGATACCTGCGTGGCTTTCTGACGGGCACCGCGTGGTGGCCGCCCGCCGACGCCGGGACGGACGGCCGGGGCGTTCTGGCGCCGCAATGGCTGGCGCTCGGCCTGACCGAAGTCGCGACGGCGCTGGCCGCCCTCGACCTGCTGTTCCTGGTCTTCGTCGTCGTCCAGCTCCGCTATCTGTTCGGCGGCGACGCACTCGTCCAGGTGACGCCCGATCTGACGTACGCCGCGTACGCGCGGCGCGGCTTCTTCGAGCTCGTCTTCGCCGTCGTCCTCGTCGTGCCGGTCCTGCTGGCGGCCGACTGGCTCCTCGACCGTCGGCTCCGCCGCGACGCCCTGGTCTTCCGCGGTCTCGCGGGCGTTCAGATTGCCCTGGTGCTCGCGATCGCCGCATCGGCGCTGCAGCGGCTGCGACTCTACCACGTGACCTACGGGCTGACCGACGCGCGGTTCTACGCGATGGCGTTGCTTCTCTGGGCCGCAGCCGCGCTGCTGTGGCTTGCCGCGACGGTGCTGACGGGCCGACGTGACGCGTTCGCCTTCGGGACGCTCGTGTCCGGCCTCGCAACCGTCGCGCTGCTCTTCGTCGTCAACCCCGACGCGGTGATCGCACGCACGAACGTGGCACGGACCGCGGCGCCGGGCGCCACGGTCCCCTTCGACGTCGCCTACGCGACCTCGCTCAGCGCCGACGCCGTGCCCGTGCTGCTCGATGCGCTGCCGCTGCTGCCGGCCGATGCGCAGTGCCGTCTGGCGCGGCGGATGCTGCGGCGCTGGCCGCCCGAACGCGACCGCTCGATCCGCAACTGGAGCTGGTCGGCGGCGCGGGCGGGCGAATTGGTGCGCGAGCACGAGGGCGAGCTGCGGTCGATGGTCGGGGCGGACATGGACTGCGCGGCGCAGCCATGACTGCGTCTTCTTTGCCTTGCGAAGTTCTTTGACAGCCATGCCGAAACGCGCTACCGTCGCCGCCGTGCCCCATCGAGACGGCGATCAGGTGGCCGTACGGTCGTTCGGCCAGCATGCCGAAGAGAGCCTCCAGTTCATCCGCCAGACGATGGAGCGCAGCTCGACATTCACGGCCGTGCCCGGTCTGGGCGGCGCCGGCATGGGCGCCATCGGCCTCGCCGCCGCCGTCCTGGCGGCCAGCCAGCGCTCCGCCGAACGAGCGCTCATGGTCTGGCTCGTGGCAGCGGCCCTCGCCCTGAGCGTCGGCGTCACCGCCATGTTGCGCAAGGCCTCCCGCCTTGGCGCGCCGCTGGCCGGCGCCGTCGGACGCCGCTTCGCGATGAGCCTGGCGGCGCCGCTCGCCGCCGGGGCGGCGCTGACCTGGGGCGTCTGGACTCACGACGGGTGGGCCTTGCTGCCTGCCGTGTGGCTCCTGCTCTACGGCACCGGCGTGCTGGCCGGCGGCGTCTTCAGCGTTGCGCCTGTCCGACTGCTGGGCGTGGCCTTCATGGCGCTGGGCGTCGCGGCCCTGGCCACGCCCCCGGCGTGGGGCAATGTCTGGCTCGGGATCGGGTTCGGTGGGCTGCAGCTGGCATTCGGGCTCTACATCGCGAGGCGACATGGCGGCTAGACGTGAGAGTGCGATGAGAGCCAGGGCGACGAAGGCATCCGGCGATGTCTCGCGTGAGCGGCAGGCGCCGCCATCGCCGCAGCGGCTCGACCGGCTCGTTCACGACCGGATGCGGCTGGCGATCCTGGCGGCGCTCGCGGCCAGCGAGACGCTGTCGTTCACCGAGCTCAAATCCATCACGGGCACAACGGACGGGAATCTGAGCGTGCACGCGCGGCGGCTCGAGGACGCCGGCTACGTCCTGTGCGAAAAGACCTTCGCCGGCCGCACGCCGCGGACCGAATATCGGTTGAGCCCGGCCGGGCGGCGGGCGTTCGAGAAGTATCTCGACCACATGGACGCGCTCATCAAGGCGACGCGGAAGAAATAGCGCCCTCGCGCTCAGATCTTCACGTAGGTGACGCCATGTTCCTGGACAAGGCCGATGGCCATGACGTGGGACGGCACCAGACGCACGCCGGGATTCAACCCGGCAAGCAAGTCCGCACGGACCTCGGCCGCCGACGCCTTCCGGTCGGCCGCGAGCTGCGAGGCGACGGCGCCGAGCGCGATGTTGCACTGCCAGAAGATCGTGCCTCGCGCCTGAAGCGCCTTGATGCCGAGGGTGCCCTCGTCCATGAAGATGTTGCGCACGGCCGGCTTCTTCGTGACGGGGTCGATGATCTTCGAGCGCTCGCCAAGCGCATACGTCGCCCAGAGGCGGTCGGACGCGTTGACGGGAAACGCGCGACCCGTAATGCCGACGATCGTCCTGACCTCGGGAAACTCGAGCGTGAACACGTCGCGGAACCCGTCCAGGTAGTTCCTCGGAAGGCGCAGAGGGCGGGGCTCGGCCGCAGGATCCGCATCGGCCATATCGAAGACCTGCTGATGCTCGGCCTTCAACTCCTCCATCCAGCGCAAATCCCAGCTCTCGGCCGACGCTGCCGGCACCTGCGCAGCCGCGCGAGTGCCGGCGGCCTGCATCGCCGTGACGCCCGCGAGAGAGGTCAACACCGACATGAAGGATCGACGGCTCTGCCCGGGGGTGGTCATGACGGCTTCTCCTTCAACAGCGCCCGTGGCGCGGAATCTGGCCATCTTAGCGTGGATCGGACCCGCCGGCCCGGTCAGCCGAGCGAGACGGTCAAGGTGATCGTGCGGCGCAGCGTGTTCGTCATGATGCAACCGCGATCGGCAACTTCCACGAGCTTTTCGAGCAGCCTCCGGTCCTCGCAGGCCGCCGACACACGCAGGTCCACGGCCTGATACCGCGTCGGGTTCTCGACCAGCGTTCCCACCACACGAACCTGCGCCTGCCCGACGGCGGCCTCACGCGCCTTGACGGCGGCCAGGAAGTTGCTCATGAAGCATCCGCCGACCGCGGCCAGAAACAGCTCCCCGCCCATCGGTCCCCGGTCGGCGCCGCCGCCCGCATCGGGCCGATCGACCAGCACCTGGTGCCGCCGGATCCGCGCCTCGCTCGTCGAAGGGCCCACCTGCACGAGCTCAACCGTCACGTCTTTGGGCATCGTCAGAGTCTATGCCACGATGCGACGGCGTGGCCAAAGGAGCGGGGCCCTGAAGACGCTGGAAACGCTGGGGCCGCGTCACGGATACGGCATCGCCCGTCGAATCGAGCAAATCAGCGACGCCCTGCTCACGCTCAACGAGGGCACGCTCTATGCCTCATTGATGCGGCGGCAGCGTGACGGGTGGACCTCGGCGACGCGGGGCGCCTCCGAGAACAACCGCAAAGCCAAGTTCTACGCGATCACGCGGAGCGGCCGCCGGCAGCTCGCGCGGGAGGCCGAAAGCTGGGAGCGCATGGCGGGCGTGATCGCCCGCGACGAGATGCTCCAGATGAACACCTCCACGGGTTCGAGTCGCTCGCACGGGATCTGGAGAGGCGGCGCCCGATCGGCGGCAGCATCGCCATCTTCGGCGTGGTCGACACCGCGCTCCTGCATCCGCGGCCCTTCGACCGCCCGGAACTCACGGGCTCGCGCGCGGCGGTTGTTCTCGCTCGTGCGTCACGTGATCGTGATCCAGCCGTGGCCGCGTTACGATCGGTCCACGATGAACGCCGAGGTTCTCGTGATTTCGGGCTCCATGGGTTGCGGCAAGACCACCGTGCTGGGGGAAGCCTCCGACATCCTCGCCGTGGCCGGGATCAGCCATGCCAGCATTGATCTCGACGCCATCGCCACGGCGCTCCTGCCAGAGGCGGTCGGCCGCGACGTCGCGTCTCGCAACCTCGCCTCGATCTACAGGAACGTCCGCACGGCCGGCGTGGCCAGGGTGCTGGTGGCCCAGGCCGTCGAGAGTCGTCGGGAGCTCGATCGCCTGCGAGAGGCCATGCCCGACGCCCGAATGCTCGTCTGTCGACTCACGGCGGCACTCGCAACGATGCAGGCCCGGCTGCGAACGCGCGAGCCCGGGATGCTTCAAGATCGATTCCTGGCTCGCGCAGCCAGCCTCGAACGGATGCTGGACGAGGCGCTCGTTGAAGACTTCACGATTGTGAACGACCGTCGGTCCGTGACCGACGTGGCCCGCGAAATGCTCGAGCGGGCACGCTGGATTCCGACGGCGTCACGATAGGCGGGCGCGATTCGCGGCCGTGACAGCTGGTATGATCCGGGTCCAGGCGAGATCCCCATGACCGCGCGCGTCACGATCGCCGCCCTGTCCGTGGCACTCGCCGGGAGTCGATTGCTCGCCGGCGGAGCGCCCCAGTCGCACCCTCCCACGCCGGCGCCAAACCCGACCTTCACGTCGCAGGTCGAGGACAGCCTGCGCCGAACGCTGCCGTGACCGGCCCCAGCTCAACAACGGGCTCGGCCTCGATCGCCTGCCGATCGCCCTCGCGGGACTCGCGAGCGCGCCCGACGACCTTCCGGTATCATCACGCCGGCGTTCGCATCCGTCATGAGAACATCACCATGAAACGAACGTGGAACATCGTCGCCGTCGTCGCTGCCGTGCTCGCCGCCGCCGGCCTCCCGGTGCGCGCCGGACAGCAAACGCCGTCTTCACCAACTCCACAAGCGACGGCCGGGGCGCAGGACCCCAACGCGCAGACATACCAGGGCGGTCTTCCGGCAACGTATCTCACGTCGGACGATGTGCAGACGTTCTTGAAGGCGTTGCCGAAGGACGCGATCAACGACCTCCCGATTCGCGTCGTGGACGTTGGCGGCTACCACGTGGGCGTGTTCGGCGTCTTCCGGCCGCAGTCCCAGCCCGGCGATGCCATCGCCCACGAGACCCGCACGACCGAGATCTACTACGTCCTGGACGGCAGCGGAACGCTCGTGACCGGCGGCACGATCACGGACCTGAAGGCACCGCCTCCTGGACGGACCGCAGGCCCGCGCGGCGACAAGATCGAGGGCGGCGTCAGCCGGCACGTCGGGGCAGGCGACATCGTCGTGATTCCCGGCCGCACGCCGCACTGGTGGAGCAGCCTCGACAGCGACATCCACTACCTGATCTACCGCCCGGATCCCGACGGCCGGTTGCGGTTGAAGTAACCCGGAGGCGCTCTGGCTGTCCGTTGGTGATATTTGGCGGAGGCGGGGGCGACCGCGGCCCGCAGGGAGAGCCTGGCGACACCGGAGCCTTCGCCCGCCGCATCGCGACCGGCTCCCGGATTGCGGCGACGGCGGTGGGTGCGCTCAATGCGTCATCGCGTACAGCACGACGTCGATGCCCACCGCGTAGGCGTCGGGCGAGAACCGGTTGAAGTACTCCGGGTCCTCGGCTTCGCGCTCCCAGCCGTCCGGGATGTCGCTGTTGTGAATCATGACCACCATGAGCCGCCCGTGATCGTCGGCAATGCCCCACGCATCGGGTGGTCCGTCCGCCCAGCGTTCCCGATCGGAGCCTCCGCTGCGGCGCCAGGATTGGATCGACGCCATCTGCGGAATCGCTGACAGATCGATCATCATGTGCCAGATTGGATGATCCATCTGGAGCGGGGCCGCGGTGTATTCGGGCAGCGCGCGGGCGATCTCCGCACGCCACTGCTCGCGGGCGGCCGCGCCATGATAATCCGTCACGAACAGAAAGCCGCCTTTGAGCAGGTACGCGCGCAGCCGCGCGATCTCGTCCGGAGAGAAATCCGCCGTGCCGCCGTCCTCGACCAGGATGAACGGGCACTGAAACAGGGCATCATCGGTCGGGCGGATTACGGCGTAGTCGGGATCGCCCTCACCCTCGAAGGTCACCGGAGCCTTGGTGAGCTCGGAGAGGCGGACGCTGAAGTTGATGTCCGCCCCGGGATAGTCGGTGCGCCAGCCCTGCTTCTCGCGGCGGTTGCTGTCGAACAGGAGACGGCAGAAATTGAACCCGCCCCTGAAAGTGTCCTCCGTCGGAAACCTGGGAGGGAACCGCATGCCATAGCCGCCCCGCCAGATTTGGGCGCTGGCCATGCCGGCGGTCAGCACGGCCGCCACGGCCACAGCCCATCCTGTGCGTCGTCTGAGGGCAGACATCTCCGTCTCCTACCGCAGTCTACTCCGCTGCGAATCGGCCTGCCGCACTTTCGCGCGACCCGTGCCTCGTCCAAATGACGGCCCCCCGGACCGGCGAGGCGGGTTCGCCGCGCGCCGTCTGCAGCACGCACGACTCGGCCTTTGGGGTGGGCGGGCGATCGCAGGTCGGTCGCGCGCATGGTGCCGCGAGGGCAGGGCGGCTGTGCGCGCAGTGCGCACACCGTGCGCACAGGGGGGCCGCACATGTCCCGCCCAGCTTGGACGAAGCGAATCCATGGTACTTCGTGGAACTCTATCTGGCGGCAGTCTTGCAACTCGACCCACCAGGATTGTCAGAGGTGCTCAGATGACCAGCAGTCGCAAGAGCCTCCGGATTGAAACGGAGGCCGTCAGCTCCCAGCTCTTTATCCTTATCGGCACACTTTTCGTCATCGCTGCCATGACGACGCTGGTCGGCTGGTAGCTGATGCTGCCGACGCGGCTCCGGCCGGTTCTCGGCCTGCACATCGTCGTGACCGGAACCGAGAAGACAGGAAGCTGTGATCACCGCCTCGATCGAGTCCGTTCCGCTGAAGGCGCTGGCGATCTCGGCGGTGGCGCTGATCGGCGCGGTCAGTGCGGCCGTCTTCTGGCCGCAGGCCCTCCTTGATCAAGAGATCCTGTCTGGGGGCCTCGCCCTCATTCCTGCGCTGCTGCTCGCTCACTATCGGGGCTGGTCGAACGTCGCGATCATTCTGGCGGTCGGCCTCGTGGGACTGTGCGCCCTCAATCTCTCTTCCTCCCATCTCGGCGGGTTTCGAGGCTCCTTCGTCATCCTGTTTGTCGTCACGCCCTACATCGCCATCGCACTGGGCGCCGGGTGGTTCGGCGAGGTTCGACAGTATCAGGCCGAGCTGCAGGTCACGCAGCTGCAACTGATTCAGTCGGAGAAACTGGACTCGCTCGGCCGCATGGCCGCGGGCGTGGCGCACGAAGTCAAGAACCCGCTGATGATGATCCTGACGGGCGTCAAGATCCTCTCCAAGCGCGTCGCGAACGACGATGAATCCACCCGCAGCCTGCTCAAGGACATGGCGGAGGCGGTCGAACGCGCGGACAAGATCATCGGCGGGTTGCTGAGCTACTCGCGCGATCATGCCCTCGACCTCTCGGAAGCCGATCTCAACAGCGTCGTGGACCGTTCTCTCCTGCTCGTGAAACACGAGTTCGACCGGGCGAGGATCGCCGTCGTGAAGGAGCTGGACGCCTCCCTTCCCTCGCTCACCCTGGACCCGTTCAAGGTCCAGCAGGTCTTCGTCAATCTGTTGACGAACGCGGTGCACGCCATCGAACACGATGGCCGGATCGACGTGCGGACCTCACAACGGATCCTGGCTCGCGGCACGGGGGTCGGTCAGCGCAAGACGGATCGGTACGCACGCGGAGAGCGCGTGGCGGTCGTCGAGATCGACGACTCGGGCCCTGGCATACCGGAGGCGCATCTCCGAAAGATCTTCGATCCCTTCTTCACCACGAAACCGACCGGCCAGGGCACCGGGCTCGGGCTCTCGGTCTCGCGGCAGATCATCGACCTGCATGGCGGCACGATCGATATCGCGAATCGAGACGGTGGCGGAGCGCGGGTCACCGTGACGTTCAAGCTCGAACACGTTGGAGAGAAGCATGACAAAGCGACGGATCCTGCTCGTCGATGACGAAGTGGCCATCACCAGGGCGCTGGCGATGTATCTGACGGAGCACGGGAATTGCGAGGTGCGCGTCGAGAACACCGGGAGCCGCGCGCTGGCCACGGCTCGCGAGTTCCGCCCCGATCTGATCTTCCTGGACATCGTGATGCCGGACGCCGATGGAGGTGCGCTGGCGGCGCAGATGGGCGCCGATCCGGTGCTGCGTGCGACCCCAATCGTGTTCCTCACGGCCCTCGTCTCGCAGCATGAAACCCGGGGCGGAACGACGGAGATCGGCGGGCATCCGTTTCTCGCCAAGCCCGTCGATCCCGACGTGGTCCTGGCCTGCATCGAGCAGCACGCCCGGGCGTAGCGGCCCGCCGCCGACCACGACGGACACGCGCACGAACCGCGCGACGCTGGCCGCCCCTGAGAGGAGGCGACGCCGAGACGCCGGCAATCTCGCGCTAGAATCGTGCGGGATCAGAAGCCATGAGCCGCCGCCGTGAGATCTGGACCCGGAAGCTCATTTATCCGGGTCACACGTTGCCCACCGCCGCAGCGCCGGCCGTCGTCGGCATGGGACTCGCCTGGCACGACGGCGTGTTCGCGGTTGTCCCGGCCTTCCTCGCCCTGATTGCCGGGTGGCTGATCCAGTTCGCCGGGGTCGTCACCGACAACTACGAAAATCTGATTCATCAGCCGGACGATCAGGAACATCCCGAGCTCGTGCAGGCGATCAAGACCGGCCTGATCACGCTCCCGGGACTCAGGACCACGATCGTGACGAGCTACGGCCTGGCGCTCTGCGCCGGCCTGTACCTCGCGCTCCTCGCCGGCTGGCCGGTCGTCGTGTTCGGGCTGGCGAGCATCGCGGCGAGCTGGGCCTACTCGGCCGGGCCGTGGCCAATTGGACGCCATGGCCTGGCTGATCCTCTGTTCTTCCTCTTCTTCGGCGTGGTGTCCGTGCTGGGCACGTACTACGTCCAGGCGGCGGCTCGGCTTGCGCCCGGCCTGTGGGCACAGGCCCTCTCGGGGCGCGCCGTCGCCCTCGGCGCGGCGATCGGCGTCCTCTGCACCAATATCCTCGTCATCGACGACATTCGCGACCGCAGCTTCGACGCCGTCAAGGGCAAACGCACGGTGGCCGTGCGTTTCGGGGTGCGCTGGAGCCGGACCGAGTTCCTGGGCGGGCTGGTCGCGGCCTACGCTCTGCTCCTCTGGTTCTGGCGCGGCCTCGGCTTCGGTCCTCTGGTGTTGCTGCCGCTGCTCACGCTGCCCGCAGCGATCGCCATCGCGCGTCGCGTGTGCACGCACGACGGCTTTGCCGACTTGATCCCCATGACGCCCAGGGCGGCCCGGTTGCTGTTGGGTTATGCCGTGCTGCTCGCCTCCGGCGTGGCGCTCTCACGGTAGGCCCCGGGAAGGGCAAGGTTGAACCGCCCCGCGTTCGGATCTTTAATTCCAGGGCGAGGACATGAGGAGATGAGACCGATCCTGATCGCGATCGTCGTGATGTCGGCGCTCGCCGCGGCCGGGACGGCCCGGGCGCAGGACGTCGGCTTCCGCAACGCGTGGCCGGCCCTGACGCCGGCCGAGAGCCACGACGTGCAGGCATTCGCCGAGGACTTCAAGACGTTCCTCGGCCAGGCCAAGTCCGAGATGGCGTTCGTCCGCCGGGCCACGGCGTTTGCCGAGGCCAACGGATTCAGGGCGTGGGATGCGACCACGGCCGCCGCGGCCCTGACGCCAGGCTCGCGATGGTACGCGATCAACCGCGACCGCACGATCGCGCTCTTCGTGATCGGCACCGAGCCCCTCGACAACGGCCTGCGCATCGTCAACACGCACATCGACTCGCCGCGCATCGAGTTCAAGACCAAGCCGTTCCGCGAGAGCCAGCAGGCCGTGCTCATCGATACCCAGGTGCACGGCGGGATCAAGAACTACCAGTGGGCCAATGTCCCGCTTGCCATCACCGGCCGCGTCGACAAGGCCGACGGCACGACGGTGTGGATCGACATCGGGAACGACCCCGGCGACCCCGTGCTGCTCATCACCGACCTCGCGCCCCACGTGGATCGCGATTTTCGGGGCCGCACGCAGACCGAGGTGATCCGCACCGAGGAACTGGATCCGCTGGCCGCGACACTGCCGCCGGATGCGGCGGCCGGCCAGCAGACGGCCACCGAACGGCTCCTCGCGCTGCTGCACGAGAAATACGGAGTGACCGCGGCCGACTTCCTGTCCGCCGACATCCAGATCGTGCCGGCCACCATGCCCCGCGACGTCGGCCTCGATCGGGCCCTCGTCGGCGCCTACGGCCAGGACGATCGCGCGACCGCGTACATCAGCCTGCGCGCCATCGCCGACGTGAGGACGCCGCGCTACACGTCGGTCGCCTACGCCGTGAACAACGAGGAAGTCGGCTCCTGGAACACCGGCGTGAATTCCGAGTGGTTCAACACCCTCGTCTCCGAAGTCATGGCTGCGCAGAAGGGCGGCGCGTCGAGCGACTTGGCGCGCCGCCGCGCCTATGCGCGCACGCAGGTGCTCGTTTCCGACTGCACGACGGCGCTCAATCCGCTGTTTCCCCAACCGCAGAACCCGGCCCTCACCTCGCGGCTCGGCTACGGGCTCGTCGTCAAGGAATACGGCGCCGGCCGCGAGACCAACTCCGAGTTCTTCGCCCGGATGCGGGGCGTGTTCGACGGCGCCCACGTGCCGTGGCAGACCCATTCCTACGACGCCGGGTACGGCGGGGGCACCATCGCCGCCTGGTTCGCCGGCCAGAACATGGACACGATGGACGTCGGAATCGGCATCGTGAGCATGCACTCGACGTTCGAAGTCTCGTCGAAGGTCGACCTCTGGAGCCTGCGGCGCGGGTTCGCGGCGTTCTTCGACAACTGATCGACGCGAGCCCACCGCGATCAGGTGTCGAACGACGCCGATGAGCTGGATCGCCCGTAATCTCGGGTGTATGGTGACCGGCGAAGGAGGTGCCGATGTCGGAACAGAACAAGGCGTTGACCCGGCGGTTCTACGAAGAGGTCTTCAACAAGAAGAACCTGAAGACCGTCGACGAGTTGTGCGCGCCAGCGTTCGTCGATCACAATCCAGCGCCCGGCCAGGGCGCGGGACCGCAAGGCTTGAAGGACTGGCTGCAGCCGTTCTTTCAGGCGTTTCCCGACCTCACCGCGACCATCCACGAGATGATCGCCGAGCGCGACCTCGTGGTCACGAGGCTCACGTGTCAGGCGACGCACAAGGGCGCCTACATGGGCGCCGCGCCCACGGGCAAAAGGATCGCGTTCAGCGTCCTCGACATGGTGCGCATCAAGGACGGGCGCGCGATCGAGGTCTGGCACGAGGGGAACGAGGCTATCGCCCTGACCGAGGTCGGCGTGCGGATGTCGGCGACCCGATAGGCGGCGCCAGACCCCGTCGAGTCCCCGGGGCGCCGGCCGCCACCCGGCAGCCCCGGGCCTCCCGGCGATCTCGCACGGTTTTCCCGCGGCAGGAACACCGTGCACGGGATCCTCGTCTAAGGCATCCAGCCACGGCCCGCATGCTCGAAGTCTGCCACCTTCGCAAGTCGTTCGGCGCCCTCGTGGCCGTCGCGGATGTCACGTTTGCCGTCGAACCCGGACGGCTCGTTGGCCTGCTCGGGCCGAACGGCGCAGGCAAAACCACCACGGTGTCGATGATTGCGGGCCTCGTGACCCCCGACGCCGGCGACGTCCTGGTGGGCGGCGCGCGGCTCGCGGGCGACACGGACCCGGCCAAGCGCCGCGTCGGCCTCGTGCCGCAGGACCTCGCCCTGTACGACGAGTTGTCGGCGCGCGAGAATCTGCGCTTCTTCGGGGCGCTCTACGATCTCGCAGGCTCCGCGCTCAACGACAGCATCGGCGCCTCGCTCGCGCTGGTCGGACTGGGCGATCGCGCGGGTGATGCCGTGAAGACGTTCAGCGGAGGCATGAAGCGGCGGCTGAACCTGGCGGCCGGCCTGCTGCACGATCCCGACATTTTGCTGCTCGACGAGCCGACGGTCGGCGTCGATCCGCAGAGCCGCAACGCCATCTTCGACAATCTCGAAGTGCTGAAGGGGCGCGGGAAGGCGCTGCTCTACACGACGCATTACATGGAAGAAGCCGAGCGGCTGGCCGATCGCATCGTCGTGATCGACCATGGAACCGTCGTCGCCGACGACACGCTGGCCGGCCTGCGCGCCCGTGCGTCGGACGCGGATGGTCGACCCGCCTCGCTCGAAGCGGTCTTCCTCGCGCTGACCGGAAGGAGCCTGCGCGACTGATGGCCCGCCTCCCCGCCACGCCTTTCCGGGCGATGGTCCGCAAGGACCTGCAGCTGTTCTTCAGCGACCGGCGGGCCGTCATCATGAGCTTCGTCGTGCCGATCGCGATTGCGTCGTTCTTCGGCTCGATCTTCTCCGGACCGAGCCAGTCGAGCGAGCCGGCCCGGATCGGCGTCGCCATCGTCGACCAGGACGACGGCCCGATTTCTCGGGCGATCGTCGCGGGCGCGCGGGACGACACGACTCTCCGCGTGGCCACGCCCACGGCCGACGAGGCGCGCCGTGCGGTCCGTCGCGGCGCGACGAGCGTGGCGGTCGTCATTCCGAGGGGGTTCGGCGAGGCCGCCGGCTCGGCCTTCTTCGGCAACGGCGACAGGCCCGCGCTCCAGTTCCTCTACGATCCCTCCCGGAACGTCGAGCTGGCGATGGTGCGCGGCGTGATGACCGAGCACGTGATGCAGGCTGTCAGCCGCGAGATGTTCGGCGGCGCGCAGGGGCGCGCCGAGATCGAGAAGACGCTGCCGCAGATCGAGGCATCGGCGTCGCTGCCGGCCGACCAGAAGCGGGCCCTCATGCAGATGCTGACGTCGGTGCAGGCCTTCTACGATCAGCAGGCGTCGACCGGCCAGGCCGGGGCGCCGCGCGGCATCACGATGCCGTACACGGTGGATGAAGAAGCCGTCACCGCCAACGAAAACACGGCGTACAACGGCTACGCCCACTCGTTCGCGGGCATGGGGATCCAGTTCCTGCTCTTTGCCGCGGCCAATCTCGGCATCGACATTCTGCTCGAGCGCCAGCGCGGACTCTGGCGGCGGCTGCGCAGCGCCCCCGTATCGCGCTTCACGCTCGTCGCCGGCAAGGCGGCGAGCATGACGCTCATCGCCCTCATGACGCTGCTCGTGTCGTTCGCCTTTGCGATGGTGGTGTTCAAGGTCCGCATCGCGGGCAGCCTGCTGGGGTTCGTCGGCGTGGCGATCGCGTGCTCGATCATGGCCGCCACCTTCGGCCTGCTCATCGCCGCGCTCGGGCGCACGCCGGCGGCCACGCGCGGCGTGACGACGCTGGCGGTGTTGATGATGGTGATGCTGGGAGGCGCCTGGGTCCCGACGTTCATCTTCCCGGTGTGGCTGCAGCGGGCGACGATCGTCGTCCCCGCCCGCTGGGCCGTGGACGGGCTCGACGCGATGACGTGGCGGGGTCTCGGTCTCGGCGCCGCCATCGTGCCAATACTCGTGCTGCTGGGCTTCGCGGCCGTGTTCGGCGCGATTGCGCTGGCGCGCTTCCGCTGGGAAGAAGCCTAGCCGCGGCGTGATGGATCGCCCGATCTCGCCGCAGGTCTACGCCCGGATCGGCGGCCTGCTCTACCTCGTCATCATCATCGCCGGAGCGAGCGGAGAGTTGTTGCTGCGCGGTCCGCTGATCGTGTCGGGAGATCCCGCCGCGACCGCCCGGCATATCGGCGCGTCGGCGTCGCTCTGGCGCGCCAGCATCGCCGGCGACCTGCTGATGCACATGTGCGATGTCGGCGTGATGTTGAGCCTCTATGTGCTCCTGCGCCCGGTGAGCCGCCACCTGGCGCTGCTGGCCGTGCTCTGCAACCTCATTCAGACCGGCGTGGCGGTCGCCAACAAGATGAACCTGGTCGCGCCCCTGTTCCTGCTCGGCGACGCCGACTACCTCACGGCGTTCACGCCCGAGCAGCGTCAGGCGCTCTCGTATGTCTCGCTCCGCATGCACGACTACGGCTTCGGCTTCGCTCTTGTCTTCTTCGGCCTCGAGTGTCTGGTCGTGGGGTACCTGATCATCCGATCGGGCTACCTGCCGGCCCCGCTCGGTGTGCTGATGCAGCTGGCCGGCCTCTGCTACCTGACCAACAGCTTCGCGCTGATCCTGGCTCCCGCAATCGCCCCGCGGCTGTTTCCGGCAATCATGCTGCCGCCGTTCGTCGCCGAGTCGGCGCTGGCGCTCTGGCTGCTGGTGAAAGGCGTGAACCTCGCCAGGTGGACGGAACGGGTCGGAACGGGCCTATGAGCGTTCGGCCGACCGCGAATCGGCCGCAATCACGAGCGGGCGAGACGCGATGGCGCGGGACATCACGTGTGCGAACAGGCTGAGCGTGCCCGCGACGAGATACGCGACGATCCAGGTCTCGAGCACCGTCCCGGGCGAGGCCACCCACACACCGCCGACGAGGATCGCGCCGACGGCCAGCGCCACCACGAACGGCGTCACGCGCGCACAGGTCCGCGCCTGGGCCATGAGGGCGAACCCGCACAATCCGACCACCTGCCGCCACACCCAGAGGCGCGGGCGGCCGAGGGCGATCTCCTCCAGCAGATCGCCCACGAGGGCCTCGCGGCGGCCGGCGCGGTCGGCGCGCGCGAGGAGCCAGAGCGCGAATCGGGGACACGCCATGTTCATCCCTCGTGGACGGGTATCCCCCGCCAGAGTACGGTCAGCGCCTTCTTGGCGGCCCTGACCTCCCGCATTCCCGCCGTGGTGATCGAAAAGTAGCGCTTGGCGCGACCGCCGCGCTCGGGCGTCGGCTGGCCGACCGCCGAACGGACGAGACCCTTCTCCTCGAGGCGCTCGAGCGTGTTGTACACGCTCGCGAGGATGACCTGCTTCCCGGTGCTCTGGGCAATCGCGTTCGCGATCGGCACGCCGTAGGCCTCGTCGCCCTGACGCAGGAGCGCCAACAGGACGAGCAGCTCGAAATGGCCCAGCGATTCCCTTGACATATGCTCACCTTTTACTACTAAATTGACGCGCATGCAAGCCCGGATCGAGGCGCGGCAGCTCACGAAGTACTACTCCGCCGTTCCGGCGATTCGCGACGTCACCTTCACGCTCGAGCCCGGCACCGTGCTGGGGCTCCTCGGGCCGAACGGCTCCGGAAAGTCCACGACGGTCTCCGTGCTGACCGGACTGCGCGAGCCGTCGGGCGGACAGGTCTGGTGCGACGGCGCCAACATCGCCGACCGCCTGGTGGCGTACAAGGCGCGCGTGGGGTACGTACCCGAGGAGGCGCACCTCTACACCTTCCTCTCCGGACGGGAGCATCTCGATCTCGTCGGCCGGCTTCGTCGAGTGCCGGCGCGGCTGCTGACGCGCAAGATTTCGACGCTTCTCGATCTGTTCGGGCTGACGGCGGCGGCCGACTTGCCGATGAGTGCGTACTCCAAGGGGATGAGGCAGAAGATACTCATCGTCGCCGCGCTGCTGCACGATCCCGATGTGCTGATCCTGGACGAGCCGGAATCCGGGCTGGATTTGACGGCCGGCCTCGTGCTGCGTCATCTCGTCCCGATCCTCGCGGCGCGAGGCAAGGCGATCCTGTACAGCTCTCACCTGCTCGATCATGTCGAGCGGCTCTGCGCGGCCGTGGTGGTGCTTCATCGCGGCCGCATCGTGGCCGAAGGCCCGGTCAGCGAGCTGCGCGCCATGATGCAGCGCGCATCGCTCGAGGACGTCGTCGCGGAGCTCGTCAGCACCGCCGACCCGGAAACGACGGCGCGCGACATCGCCGACGCCGCGGGGATCCGGGCGTGAGCCGACGAATCAAGGTCGAAGGGGCCACGAACGCCCGCGTGCTGACGCGGCTGTTTCTGCGACGCCTGATGGACAACGACCTGATCTCGCCGCATGCCGACCGCCACGAGTCGCTCGTGGTGACGTACGCCGTGGTCCAGTCGGTCGCGGTGTTCGTGACGTTCTTCATCTCGACCGACTACCTCGCCGCGTTCATCCAATTGCCGGGACCGACGGCGCTCGGCGCCTTGTCGGATCGGTTTCTCTTCATTGCGGCGTCGATGGCGGTCAGCGCGCTGGCCACGCTCATGGTGTGGGACGCCCTGCCGCTCGAGCCTCGCGACGCGGCGATTCTCGGCCCCCTGCCGATTGCCGGATCCGCCATCACCCGCGCGAAGCTGGCCGCCGCCGTCGTGTTCGGCACGGTGTTCGCGATGGCCATGAACGCGGTGCCGAGCGTCCTCTATCCGGCGTTCCTCACCATGAATCTTCGCGGGATGAGCGGCGTCGGGATTCTCCAGCTGATCGGTGGCCAGGCGCTGACCGTCGTGATGGCCGGGCTGCTCGGCTTCTTCGGAATCCTGTCGCTGCGCAGCGTGCTGCGTCTGCTGCTCGGCGAGCGGGGATTCCGTCGTGTGTCGAGCGCGGCGCAGAGCGCCCTCGTCGTCTGCGCCGTCGCCGCGCTGCTCCTGGCGCCGACGGTCGGCGCGACCGACGTCCGGAATTGGGTCGCTGGCGTGGCCCCGCCTCGATGGCCCGCCGTTCCCGTGCTGTGGCACCTGGGCGTCGACGAAACCGTCGCAGGGCACATCGTGGCCGAGGCGCCCCTCGTCCTGCCGCCTCGGGTCCGGCTGCTGGCGCCCGTTCGGCGAAGGAACGACGAGAGTCGAACCGCATATCGGGCGCTCAGGCCGAGATTGTCCGCGCTCGCGCGATCCGCGTGGCTGGCCCTTCCGCTCGCGGCATGCCTCGCCGTGGCCAGCTTCCTGTGGACGAACCGCCGCCTCCCGGAACCGTCGGATGGCTCGCGCACCCGTTCGCGCACCGGCGCCGCGCTCCGCGCGGTCTTGGACCGGCTCACCCGCGGCGATCCGGAGACCCAGGCGGGCTTCTTCTTCACGCTGCAGGTGCTGACCCGAAGCGCGCCACACCGCATGATCCTGGCGGTGTCGGTGGCGGCCGCCGTGGCACTGCCGTTCGTCACGCTGGTCCGGGGGAACGTGCCCGGCCACGTGGCCGTCGCGTCGACGCCGCTCGGCCTGTTCGGGATCCAGATCATGGTGCTGTCGTCGTTCCTGACGGCATTTCGCTACGCCGTGACCGTTCCCGCCGAACTCGCCTCGAACTGGAGCATCCGCATGGCATGGCTGGGCGACGAGCGGGGGTATCTCGCCGGCGCCAAGCGCGCCGCGCTGGTCTCGCTCGTCATGTTGCCTCTGCTCGCGCTCCTGCCGCTTCATGTCGCCCTGTTCGGGCCCCGCACTGCGCTCGTCCATTCGCTCTCTGGCGTCCTGTTCGGAGTGCTCGCCCTCGATGCGCTCTTCCTCGGCTACCGCAAGCTGCCTTTCGCCTGCAGCTATCTGCCGATACCGAACCTGAAGCTCGTCTGGTGCATCAGCGCGGCCGGCTTTCTGCTCGTCACCTACGGATTCGCGTACGTCGAACGGCTCGCCTTGCAGTCGCCAACCGGCACGGCGGCGATGGCCGCGACGCTCGGCGGAGTCGTGGTCGCCCTCAAAGTCGTCGATCGAGCCGAGCGGCGCGAGCCGCGGCCTTTGAACTTCGACGAAGGTCCCGAACCGGCCACGCAACGGCTCGGGCTGTTCGACCGCATCGCGATTCACGACTGAGGAGCGCCGCTCGCGCCTATAATCGCCGCCATGTGGCACGTCTCCAGCACATGGATGCGGGAGCTCCGATGGGCTGCCCTGCCGGTCGCGATCATGGCCCTGCCGGCTGCGGGCGGTGCGAACGGCGATGTGCCGACTTCACCTCCCTCGGTCACGACGCCGACACCCGTCGCCGCGGGCACCCCCGCCGGATCGATGAGTGCAACCATCGACGGGGCCCGGTGGGTCGCGGTGGTCATCCGGGAGGCCTCGATCCAGGGCGGGGTACTACGAGTGGGCGGCCAGGACAGCACGACCGCCCCATTTGTCGCGCTCGGGATCGCCGTCCCACCTACCGTGGGCACCGACACGGTCAGCGCGGCGACGGGGGCCACCGTGGCCGGCTCACTGGCGCAAGTCAGTCCCGGTTCCGCGGTCCGGCAGTGGAACGCGAACTTCGCGTTTGGCAGCGGGACGATCACGCTGACCACGTTGACCGCGACAGCGGCGCGCGGCACCTTCTCATTCACCCTCGTGCACATCGCGACCGGGTCGACGGGCACGAGGGGAGTCGCCGACGGCGTCTTCGACGTGACGTTCTGAATCGACCCTCCTAATAGCATGCGCCTGGATACGTCCGGGTGCCACGGAGCGCGCGATGGGACTTCTGATCTGGGTGATCGTCGGACTGATTGCCGGCTGGCTCGCCGGCACGCTGATGAGCGGCGGCGGCTACGGCATCCTGGCCGACATCGTACTGGGCATGCTGGGCGGTATCGTCGGGGGCTGGGTGTTCGGCCTCGCAGGCATCTGGCCTGGTGGCGGCATCCTGGGATCGATCCTGGTCGCGTTTGTCGGGGCGGTCATTCTGGTCGCGCTCACGCGCGCCCTGAGACGGGCCTGAACGGCCGGCACGGGCGGCCAGGGCCATCGCGCGCCCGGCGGGGTCTAACGCAGGCATGCGGCCCCCCCTTGCCGTCGCCGCAACGGCACTGATTGCCAGCCTGGCCGGTTGCGGCCCGCGACGCATCGCGCCGGCGCCGGTCGATGCGAGCGACCGTCTCGCCGCGGCCGACGCGCTCGTGAACGAGGGCTGCTTCGACTGCCTCGCCGATGCGCTCGACGAGTTCGATCGCATATCCCGGCTGCCCAATCTGACGACGGCGTCCACGGCAGCCGCAGCCGCCGGCCGGGTCCGCGCGGCCGTGTTGCTGAACGTGCGCCAGCGCGAGCTCGGCATGCTCGACGATGGCTACCTGAAGGAGGCGCTGGACGCGCTGGCCAGCCATCCCGACGTGGCGGAAAGGCTCGCCGAGCCGGTCGACATCCTCGACACGGTGTCATGGCGGATTCCCGAGGCTCCGGGCGTGTCCGACGACGAGCGATTCCGCGCGGGTCAGGCAGCACGGCAGCATCGGGAAGCGTGGACGGCGGCGCTTCGCGCTCGTGCCGGCGACGACGCGTTCTCGGCGTATGCGTGGCTCGCCTATGCGTGCTCGACGCCGGAAATTCTGCGGTCGAGACCGGAGGAGGTCGGGGCGCTCTACGCGCCGGTCGAATCGCAAACCGGGTCGAGCCTCGTCCAGTACAAGCGCGCGATCTGCCCGGTGGTCGCGACGTCGGGGCTCGAGCCGCTCCTGGCACGCGATCCCCGCTTCGTCGAGATCAACTACTATCTGTCGCTCGCCGCCAGCCGCGGAGGGCGCCTGGACGCCGCCGACGAGTACCTGGCGAACGCGTACGCCTGGCATCCACGCTGGCCCGCCGTGACACTCGCGCGCGCGGGCATTGCCATCTCGGCCGAAGACTTCCCGCAGGCTCTCGCGTTCTACGACGAGACGCTCTCGCTCCTGCCCGGCCAGCGCGACGCCCTGCTCGGTCGCATCCGAAGCCTCAGCTACCTCGCCCGCCACGAGGAGGCGATTGCCGCGGCCGACGCGGTGCTGGAGGGCGACTGGTACCGGGGCGAAGCCTACTACTGGCGCGCGTGGAACGAAACCGAGCTCGGGAGGAACGACGACGCCTGGTCGGATGTCGAGGCGGCCTGGAAGCTGTATATCAACGGAGACGTGGCCAAGCTCTACGGCATCCTCGCGCTCCATCGACTGGATCTCGACAAAGCCCAGGCGATGTTCGAGGAAGGCCGCCGCCTGAAGCCGGACGACTGTGAGAATCCGTACTATCTCGGCCTCGTGCACGCCGAACGGCGCGACTGGACCACGACGGCCGATCTCTTCAGCGCCACCGCCACGTGCCTGGACGTGAGCCGCGTGGCCCTTCGAGCCGAAATCGCCAGGCTCCAGAGCGAAGACATTCCGGAGGCTCGCAGGGCCCGACAGATCGCCTCGCGCGAGCGGCAGTTCGAGACGGAGGGCCGCATGCTCGCCACCTCCTGGTTCAACATCTCGGTTGCCAGCTTCAACCTGGCCCGAACCGACGCCGCCCGGGCGTTCGCCGGGAAAGTGGCCGACGACGAGCAGTACGGCGCCAGGGCTCGCGACATCCTCTCCCGGCTCGATCGCAACAGTCTTCGCTAGCCTTTCCGCGCACGCTGCCGGAATTCCGTCGATACCCCCGAGAGAGGGCACGCGCGGAGCGGGATTCCGCACGCGATGGCGCGGCACACCGAATGCACCGGAGACGTCGTGGCTCGCGCGAGCGTGCAAGGGTACGCCAGAAGCGGCTTCGAGCGGGTGCGCGACGCGTTTGCCGAGAACTTCGCTCGGCGGCGCGAGCTGGGCGGCGCCTGTTGCGCCTTTCATCGCGGCCAGAAGGTCGTGGATCTCTGGGGCGGCGTCCGATGCCAGGACACGGGCGCCCCGTGGGAGCCGGACACCATGGTCATCGTCTATTCGGCCAGCAAGGGGCTGGCGGCGATGACGCTGGCCATCGCCAACTCTCGCGGCTGGATCGACTACGACGAGCGCGTCTGCCGGGTACTGGCCGGAGTTTGCGCAGCGGGGCAAGGAAACCGTGACGGTCCGGCAGCTCCTGTCCCATCAGGCCGGGCTGTACGCGCTCGATGTGCCTCTCGATCGCCGTCTCGTCGCCGACCTGGATCGACTGGCGGGCGTCCTGGCTCGTCAGAAGCCGGCGTGGGAGCCGGGCACGCGGCAGGCCTACCATGCCATCACCCTCGGCTTCTACGAGGGTGAGTTGCTGCGCCGGATCGATCCAGAGCACCGCAGCCTCGGACGATTCTTCCAGGACGCGATTGCCACGCCCCTCGGGCTGGACGCCTACATCCGGCTCCCCGAGTCGATCCCGAACGCGCGCCTGGCGACCATCGCGCGGCCGTCGCCGATCGAGATGCTGCGTGGCTTCGGACCTCGCTTCATGCTCGAAGCCATCAACCCTCGCTCCCACATCGTCCGGGCGCTCCGTGGGTCGGAGCTGCCGCATGACGGGCCGCGCGTCTACGCCCGCAACTTCGAAGTGCCGTCCGGCGGCGGCGTGGCGACGGCCCGGGCCATCGCGCACGCCTATGGCGTGTTCGCCGCCGGCGGCCGGGAGCTGGGCCTTCGTCGAGCCACGCTGGACCTGCTGGCCGCTCCGGCCATGCCTCCCACGCGCGGCTTCCACGACGAATGCATGAAGAGCGACGACGTGCAGTTCTCGCTCGGCTTCATGAAGTCCACGGCAGCGTGGCGATTCGGCGGCGACCGTTCGTACGGCGCACCGGGAGCCGGCGGTTCCCTCGGATTTGCCGACCCGGAGGCGGGCATCGGCTACGCGTACGTGACGAGCCGGATGGGCACGCGACTCACCGGCGATCCGCGCGACGTCGCGCTGAGAGATGCGCTCTACTCGGCACTCGGGGCGGCCTGAGAGGAGAAGCCACCGCGGGCTGATGGTCGACCAACGAAATACCGTGGTCGGCAGGTCGTCATGCACCCAAACTCGCACCATTTGCGCGGCATACGTCGTGCGGGTGTCCACGGCCATGACCAAGCACGTCTACTTCTCCACCTTCTCCACGTGCAGCTGGGCGTCGAGCCGCCCCTCGCCATCCAAGACGAGGGACGCACAAATCGTGGCCGCGATCGACCGCGAGATGTCGGCGCTCGCCATGAAGAAGGCGACGACGGGATCTTTGCGGGCACAGTCTCGTGTACGGGAACGCGTGTCGCCGCGATCGCGATCACTGACGACCAGTCGCTCCGTATGTCGGCCGAGGAGGCCTTCGCGCGCGACTGGTTCGCCCGCACAGATGTGGCCGGCGTGGCCACCATCCGTCTCGTCGACGACGACACGGTGCGGAGCGACTCTTCCGTTCCTGGAGGGTCTGGTCGACGCCGAGGTGCACGTCTTGCGGCGCCTCGGGCTCGTCCAGTGACAGAGGCTACCGCGCCGTGCGCGTCGGATACTGCTCGAACAGCTCGGCCACGAGGCGGTCGATGGCCGCATCGAGTCCCGCCGCGTCGGTCTCGAGGGGTTTGTCGGCGCGGAGCTGCAGCAGCCGCTTGCGGGTGTGCGGGTCGAGGAAGCCCACGACGAGCGTCCCGACGGCACCTTCGGGCCGCAGGGCCGAGTACGTCACCAGCACGTCCCCCGTTCCCGATTCGGACTTCGCCAGCCCGAGCCCGCTCAGTTCCCGATCGACGTCGCCGACGATCCGATCGTCGACGGCCTTCACGGGCGCCGGCTGGCTCGGCGTCCAGCTATAGGTCTTGAGCCGGGAGAAGTCGACGTTCTTCTCCACCGTCACCTTGACGCCGTACTTCGTGCTCTGGCCGGCGATCGATCGGGACGCCGCACCGAACAGCAGGCCCGCGGCCACGATCGCCGTCACCATGATCGATCTCGCTGCGCCTCGTTTCATCGCCTGGCTCCTCGTGAGACGGCCTCCGAGCAGTCTGGCATGGGGGCGCGCGCTTCCCCGGAGGATTCAACCGCCGCGATTCGATTGCAGTGACGAATGGCGCCCAGGAGGTGCCGAGTGGCGCGGCGTGCACGCAGACGAACCGCGAATTCGAGATCAACCACAGAGACACGGAGACACGGAGACCCGAGAGCTGCCGGTCGTCGGCGCCGCCTCCGCGGCGCCTGCGAGGACGACCGATCCGGACACGCAAGGCGCGTTTCCCGGGCCTGCCGCCTTGGGTGTCCGGATCGCTCGGCCTCGCGGCCGGCCTGCACAGCAGGCCGGCGACGACCTCGCGAGTCTCTGAGTCTCTGAGCCTCTGTGGTTCATTGCCCTGGTACTGATTCAGCCGATACGCTCCACTAGCGACCCGACGGCGCCGGCGCCGTTGCCCCTCGGGCGGGTGCGTTTCCGCGACCGACGCCCGGCGTCGGCACTTCCGGCTGCGGCGCCCGCAGGAGGAGCGGGTAGACCCAGCCGGCCGGCAGCACGCGATCGGGATCGGGGCGATAGCTCAGGTACTCGATGTGATCCGTCACGCCGCTCCAGCCGTGGGCGACCTTGTTGGGAATGATGATGATGTCGCCCGGACCGACGCGACGGCTGTAGGCGCCCGGGCCGGCGACGCCGCTGCCGCCAGGTCCGTTCATCGTGTTCGGCACGCCACGCCCCGGCCGCTGGTTGAGGATCACGCCGCCGGTCGTCAGGATTCCCGACCCGGACGTGATGTAGTAGATCTCAGGCGTGTAGTCGTGCCAGAGCACGGGGACGGGATCACCCGGCTTCTCGTTGGTCGGCCCCCGGTGGATGATGCCGACGCCGAGGTTGTACTTGCCCATGTCCACCACGCGCAGCTGGCGATCGGGCGGGCTGGGCGGCGCGTTCTTCAGCACGTAGTCGATATCGGCCTTCGTGATGTCGAACGCGTAGTTCGGCGCGTCGCCCGGCTGGATCCTGGCCGCCGGCGGTGGCACCTGAGGCGCGTCGGCGGGGGCCTGCGCGCCCGTCATCGCGCCATACACGACGACGGCGACGAGCGCCGTGGCGGCGCCGATGGTCTTCTGCGTCATACGGACCTCCTCCTTGAGGTGGCCACCCACGTGGCGCGGCAGTTATACACCCGTAGAGGAGCGTCGAGTCTCGAGAGAGGGCGTTACCGGACGGGGATGGTCGTCGCCGAGGCCACGATGGGGTTGGCCACTGCGGCCGTCGAATCCTGCCAGACGGCACCGCGCTTGTCGCTGCCGAAGTAGCGCATGCCGGTGGCGCCGGGGTTCATGGGGTCGGCCTTCGCAAAGTACGAGCTCGCCATGTGGTTGACCACCGAGACGCAGGCGCCCGTGCCCTGGTCCGTCACGCCGGAGGCGGCGTCGGTGTCGACCGCGAAGCGGTACCCGGACTTGGTGATGTCGTTCGAGCTGAGGTCGGGCGAAATGAAGCCCTGCGTGCTGCCGGGTGGAATCAGAACCAGATCCTCGAGCGCCGTGGCGTATCCGCCGCTGCCGCAGCTCGACGAGAACGCGGCCTCGGCGCTATTGATGGCGCGCAGCGAGCCGAGGGCCGACGCCTCGTTGCCCGAGATGCGGGCACGCAGCAGACCTGGAACGGCAATCGCGGCCACGATGCCGATAATCGCCACGACGATCAGGAGCTCGATGAGTGTGAAACCGTCCGATTCGCGCACCCGACTCTTTGTGCAACCATCGCTCCAGATCGGGTCACGATCGGATGAGTTCAAGTAAACACTCTATCTAAATGACTTATAGGAGGCTACGACGCGTCGCCGTTCCTGGAAACCGCCGTGGATGACGACTTTTGTCAGTACTCAATGGACCTTTAACGTCAGTATCGTCATTAAGAGTCATATATGACGGTATCCTGAACTCGTGTTGGACTCGGCGGATCTCTGTGCCAGAATCGGCCCGTGCCCGCACCGGCTGTCACCAGATGAGCGGCCCGAATACGCAGCGCCGGTCGGACCCGTTCGCCATCGTCAAGCGGCTCGGACTGTCGCTGCCGGGGGTCGACGCCAGCACCCGGTACGATGGATCGCCGGTGCTGAAACTGGGCGGCTGTTTCATGGCGGGGCTGGCACGGCATCGATCGGCGGAACCGGCGACGCTCGTGGTCAGGATCGAACTCGAAGAACGCGACTGGCTCCTGCACGATGCGCCCGACACGTACTATGTGACGGACTACTATCGGCCGTACCCGATCGTGCTCGTCCGCCTCGCCCGGGTCGATGCGACGATCCTGCATGATCTCCTGGCGATGTCGTGGCGGTTGACGTCGAAGAAGGTGCGAACGCCGCGCCGGAATCACCGCCCGCTTCGTTGAACAGATCGCTGGCGCGCATGCCGACGTGTAATCTTGAGGTGTGGCTGACCCGGCCTCGCTGCGTATCGACCTGCTCGGAGGCTTCGGCCTCGCCGTCGAGGGAAGACCGTCCGCCCGGGCGCCGAGCACGCGACAACAGCAGATCGTCGCCTTCCTGGTGCTTCACGGTCGAGGCGTCCCGATCGCGCGCCAGCGCGTTGCCGGCTCTCTCTGGCCGGAGTCGACCGACGTCCAGGCGCTGACGAATCTGCGCCGCGAGCTGCATCACCTTCGGGAAGACTGGCCCTTGCTCGAGGGTCTCGTGGACGCCGCCTCGCGCACGCTCGCCTGGCGCAGCCCGGACGGGGCGATCGTGGACCTGATTGCCTTCGAGGGTGCCGCCGAGCGCGGTCTGGCGGGTGATCGCGCGGCGCTGCGCGACGCGGCGGCCCTGTACAAAGGCGACCTGCTCCCCGGCTGTACGGGCGACTGGATCGACACCGATCGCGAGCGCCTTCGCCAGCGGGCGCATCAGGTGCTGGCGCGGCTCGTCGCGCTGCTCGAGGAGGATCGCGCCTACGGTGCGGCGATCGAACACGCGCAGCAGCTCCTCCGGCTCGATCCGCTCGACGAGCAGGCCTGGTGCGCGCTCATGCGGTGCCACGCCCGGCGCGGCGAGCGGGCGGCGGCGCTGCATCTGTACCAACAATGCGCGGCGTTGTTGAAGCAGGAGCTTGCCGTTCAGCCGAGCGCGGCGACGCGCCTCACGTACCGCGAGATCCTCGAGCTGGACGCGGCGGCGCCGGCGGCTCAGGCGCCTCCGCGAACGGGTGTGTACCCGCTCGTCGGCCGGCAAGCGGAATGGCAGGCGCTCGTCGGCGCGTGGCAGCAGGCCGCGGCGGGCCGGGCGCGCCTCGTCCTCGTCCGCGGCGAGGCGGGCATCGGCAAGACGCGGCTCGCCGAGGAACTGGTCGACTGGTGCCGCGTGAACGGCGTCCCGGCGGCAACGGCGCGATGCTATGCCAGCGAGGGACGCCTCGCGTACGCGCCGATGGCCGCCTGGCTCAGGAGCGACGCGCTGCGGCCGTCGCTGATGAGGCTGGAGCCGGCATGGACGACCGACGTCGCGAGGCTCCATCCCGAACTGCTCGCCGAACGACGCGAGGTGCCCCCGCCCGATCGGCATCTCGAGAGCTGGCAGCGCCTGCGCTTCTTCGAGGCGCTGGCGCAGGCCTTCCGGTCGGCCTCGCCGCTCCTCCTCGTGGTCGACGATCTCCAATGGGCCGACGGCGACACCCTCGAATGGATTCACTATTTCGTGCGCTCGACGGCCGACGCGCGGTGCCTCATCGTGGGCACCGTGCGGGCCGAAGAACAGCAGGACAACCCGCCCCTCGAGCGTCTCCTCGGTCAGCTCGAGCGCGACAGCCTGCTCACGACGATCGGCCTCGGGCCGCTCGATCGGACGGCGACGGCGCTCCTCGCCGGGGAGGTAGCCGAACGCCGGCTCGACGAGACGGACCTCGCGCGCACGTTTCGGGAAACCGAAGGGCATCCGCTGTTCATCGTCGAGCGCGGCCGGATGGAGCTGGGCGCCGAGCCCGACGCGCGGGCCGGCCAGCCGCTCCCGCAGGTTCAGGCGGTCGTGGCGGCGCGGCTGGCGCTGCTTTCCGAGGATGCGCGCGCCGCGGCGGAGGTCGCGGCCGCCGTGGGACGCGATTTCAGCTTCGACATCCTGGCCCAGGCGAGCGACCTCGAGGAAGACGCGCTCGTGCGGGCGCTCGACGAGCTCTGGCGCCGCCACATCGTCCGCGTCCAGAGGGACGAGCGGTGGGATTTCAGCCACGACCGCATTCGCGAGGTCGCGTACAGCGGCATCGGACCCGCGCGACGCCGCCTGATCCACCGGAGAATCGCGCAGGCGATGGAGCTCCAGTTCGCCGATCGCCTGGACGACGCGAGCGCGTCGATCGCCGGACACCTGGATCGCGGCGGGCACGCGGCACGCGCCGTGCCGTTTCTCGAGCGCGCGGCGGCCGTCGCGACGCGCGTCTCGGCCACCGAAGAAGCGATTCGCTGCCTCACGTATGCGCTGTCTCTTCTCGAGACGCTCCCGGCCGGGCGCGATCGCGACGAACAGGAGCTGGCGCTGCGCTCCGCGCTGTCGATCGCGCTCAACACGGGCCGCGGGTACGCGGCGCCCGAGATCGAGCAGAACCTCAATCGCGTGTTCGCGTTGTCACGGTCGGGCGAGGCCGGCCAGGTGCCCGTGCGCTGGCTCTGGGCCGCCTTCACCCTCCGGTTCATGCTGGGAGATCTGAAGGGCACACGGGAAGTCTCCGAGCAGGCCCTCGCCTGCAGCCGGTCGGATCCGTCGTGCCGATGCGAAGCGCACCACGCGATGGGCGGCACCTTGCTGAATTTCGGCGAGCTCGACGACTCGAAGCGCCACTTCGATGCCGCGCTGGCCGCCTACGACGAAGCGCACCCGCAGCGCTCGGCCCTCGGATCGGATCTCGGCGTGTTCGCCCACGCCTGGTACTCGCACACTCTCTGGCTGCTGGGGGAGGAGGCGGCCGCCGTCGCGCACGCCGAGCAGGGCATCGCCCTGGCCGAACGCCTGGATCACGTCTACAGCCAGACCATCGCGCACGCCTATGCCGCGCTCCTGCATCAAATGCGGCTCGACGGCGAGGGCGTCATGCGCTCGGCCGAAACGGTCGTGGCCCTGTGCGATCGGTACGGGTTCGGCTACTACGGAGACTGGGCCCGAATCCTCATCGGATGGACGCGGGGGCGGGAACGGCCCGCCGACGGCATCCGGACCATCGAAACCGCCCTCGATCGGCTCGACCGCAACCGGGCGCAGGCGCGGCGGCCGTACTACCTGTCGCTGCTCGCCGAGACGTACGACGGCGCCGGCCACCGGGATCGCGCGGCGTCGATCGTGGACACCGCCGTGGCCATGGCGGTCGCGCGGGGGGACGTGTGGTGGCTTCCGGCGCTGTATCTGCAGCAAACCCGCTTCCAGCCCGCGGCCGAGCGCGGAGCGGTGCTCCGGCAGGGGCTGGCGCTCGCCCGCTCCCACAACAGCCGCGGCCTCGAACGGCGGCTGCTGGCGTCGCCCCTGGCCGCCTCGATGTGAGAACGCTTCCGCGAACGTTTTCGGAACGCGGGGCCTCGTAGACTCTCCCGCTACAGGAGGTATCTATGAGCATCACACGTTGTCTGCCCGTTCGCCTCACGATCCTGGCCCTCGGCCTGACGTTCCCGGCCGGGCCCGCTCTCGCGCAGTCCCACCTCGTCGTTCCCCCGAATGGGATCCAGTGGGGTCCGGCTCCACCGGTTCTGCCCGCCGGGGCGCAGCTGGCCGTTCTCGAGGGCAATCCGTCGGAAAAGGGCGCGGTCACGATGCGGCTGAAGCTTCCGGCCAACTATGATCTTCCGGCGCACTGGCACAGCATGACCGAACGCGTCACGGTGCTGTCGGGCACGTTCCATGTCGGGATGGGCGACAGGCTCGACCGCCACGCCGGCCAGACGCTCCAGTCGGGCGGGTTCGTCTCGCTTCCGGCCACCATGCACCACTTCGCGTGGACGACCGCTCCGACGATCGTCCAGATCAACCTGGAAGGGCCATTCGACATCTTCTATGTCAATCCGGCCGACAACCCGCAGAAACCCGTGAGCCAGCAGTAAGGAGCACACGCATGGCAGCGATTCAACTCGACCAGCTCCGCGCCAACGTTCGGGGCACCATCCTCGAGCCGGGCGGCGAGGCGTACGAGGCGGCCCGCACGGTGTACAACGCGATGATCGACAAACACCCCGCGATCATCGTGCGCTGTGTGGACGTGGCGGACGTGATCGCCGCCGTCGACTACGCCCGCACCAACAACATGCTGACCGCCATCCGCGGGGGCGGGCACAACGGCGGCGGACTCGGCACCTGCGACGGCGGACTGGTCATCGACCTGTCGGCCATGAAAGGAGTCCGCGTCGACCCTGCGGCCCGCACGGTGCGAGTGGCCGCCGGCTGCGTGTGGGGCGACGTCGACCACGCCACGCATCCGTTCGGCCTGGCTGTTCCCACCGGCTTCATTTCGTCGACGGGCGTGGCCGGCCTGACCCTGGGCGGCGGCATCGGCTATCTCACCCGCGAATACGGCCTGACGATCGACAACCTGCTGTCGGCCGACGTCGTGTTGGCCGATGGGAGCGTGGTGACCGCCGATGCCACGTCGAACGCCGATCTGTTCTGGGCGCTGCGCGGCGGCGGCGGCAACTTCGGGGTGGTCACGTCGTTCGAGTTCCGCGCGCATCCGGTGCGGACCGTCTACGCGGGACCGACGTTCTGGCCGCTGCCGCAGACCTCGGAGGTGATGAAGGCGTACCGGGAGTTCATCCTCGGCGCGCCGGAGTACGTGAACGGCTTCTTCGCGTTCCTCACGATTCCTCCGAGCCCGATGTTCCCCGAGCCGCTGCATCTCAAGAAGGTGTGCGGCGTGATGTGGGTGTGCACGGGGCCCGCCGCCCGCGCAGAGGCGGCGACGAAGCCGCTGCGGTCGGTCGGCAAGCCGCTCCTCGATCACCAGGCCGAGATGCCGCTGCCCGCGGTGAACAGCCTGTTCGACGCGCTCTATCCGCCCGGTCTGCAGTGGTACTGGCGGGCCGATTTCGTCAAGGAGCTGAGCGACCCGGCCATCGACGAGCACGTGCGCCACGGCTCGGCGCTGCCGACGATGCACTCGACCATGCACCTCTACGCGATCGACGGCGCGGCGCATCGGGTCGGCAGGAACGACACCGCGTTCAGCTACCGGGACGCGAACTGGGCGGAGGTGATTGTCGGCGTCGATCCCGATCCGGCGAACGCCGGCACCATCACCCGCTGGTGCAAGGACTACTTCGATGCCCTGCATCCGTATTCGGCCGGCGGCGCGTACGTCAACTTCATGATGGAAGAGGGCCAGGAGCGCGTCCAGGCCTCGTTCCGCGACAACTACGATCGGCTCGTCGCCATCAAGCAGAAGTACGACCCGACGAATCGGTTCCGCGTCAATCAGAACATCCGTCCGGCGGGAGTACCCGCGTAACGGCGCCGCGTGGGCCGGAGGGTCGACCCTCCGGCCCGCGTGAAGCCGCTCCCTGAGTTCCCTACGGCCGCGCGATGGTGATGTTCGGCGACGACCACCGCTCGAAATGCGCCGGGTTGCGGGGATCGCCCAGGGCCTTCAGCACCGACAGCTCGATCCGGTAGGTCCCGTTCGGCACGGTCCTGAGCTTGCCGCCCGGCCGCTTCATCGTGGTCCCGTCCCAGGCAAACGCGAAGAACGACGTCGGCGCGCTGTTCCGCCCCACGAAATCTTCGTCGTCGGCGAAGTTCAGCGATCGGCCCGTCGCGACGTCGATGACCTCCATCTTCAGGTTGCTCACCTGATGATTGAGGTGGAGGAGGACAAACGGCAGGTCGGCGCCGACCATCGTGAACGTCGCACCGCCAGGCTGCGGCAGGAAGCCCGCCGGCGTGAGCTGCGCGAGCAGCGGGAAACCCGGCACCGTGAAGACCTGAATGGCCTGATAGTCGCCGTTGTATCCGACGTACGGCACCCGCAAGACGGTCCCGCCGTCGCTCGGCGTGAACGTGATGTAGCCGCCGAACAGGCGCGAGCCATCCGTTTGGGGCGGCGGCGTGATCCTCACGCCGACGAACGCCTCGTCTCCATGGTGATGCCCGACGGTCACCGACGGCGTGGAGAATGCCACCGTGGCGAAGCTCGCCAGGAACTGCGGCGCGAAGGTATCGGGCCCCGTCGCCAGGGCAGCTTCGTGGCCGAGCGTGTAGGTGATCGGCGCGTCGTCGTCGTCGGCGGGGAGCCGCCCGTGCGTGTGCGGGCGGGGGCGCGCCAGGTCGACCCGGAGCCAGCGCGTGACGCTGCCCGATTCGATTTCGCCGAGGGCGAGGCTGCCCGGCGAAATCACGGCGTCTGCCTGCACGGC
Source organism: uncultured Acidobacteriota bacterium (assembly GCA_963837345.1). Taxonomy (GTDB): domain Bacteria; phylum Acidobacteriota; class Vicinamibacteria; order Vicinamibacterales; family CAVVIG01; genus CAWIMX01. Next base: position 2,671,403 of record CAWIMX010000001.1, on the reverse strand, counting down.
GTCGTCGATCCGGAGCATGCCGGCGCCCTGGCGATGGACGTTGTCGAGAAACCCGAGGCCCGGGTTTCCCCACCAGAGGTGGGGCCGGGCGGTGTTCTGCAGGCGTGCCTGCACTTCGTCGGGACGCGCATGCGGCCGCGCTTCCAGCAGCAGAGCCGCCGCACCCGCGACGTGCGGCGACGACATCGACGTCCCACTCAGATTCCCGTAGCCGCCCTGCTCGAGCGGCAGCGTCGATCGAACCGTGCCGCCCGGGGCCCCGAGGTCCGGCTTGAAGCTGAGGTCCGGTGCTACGCCGTACGAGGAGAAGCTCGAAATGAGATTCCCGGTGGGGTTCGGTTCGCTGGCCAGGAGATCCGTCCACGTCATCGTCACGGGACCGCCGGCGAGGCGTCCGTCGATGAGGCCGCCTCGATCGGCGGTCACGGCCACGACCGGGATGGTGATCGCCGGCGTGCCGGCAACCGTCGGCGAGATGAAGCCTACGACGTTGTTGTACAGGACCACGCCGACCGCGCCGGCAGCCTGCGCATCGGCGGCCTTCTGGTAGAAGGAGCAGGTGCCGCGGCGAATCAGGGCGACGACACCGTCGAGGCTTCCGGCCGGCAACGGGCTGCAGGCGTCGGCCGTGGAGGCGCTCGTGCCCGTTCGCGCCATGGCGACGGATCCCGATTTCGGCGCCGGCGGCGCCCCGGCCGCCTCGATGTAACCGACCTTCGTCCCGTCGGGCGACACCGTGAACGCCACGAGGTTGGCGAACGTGTTGTCGAACGACGCCACGGCGATCACGTCCTGGCCGACCGACGGCGCCGCCGATGCGTACAGCCCCAGAGCGCCTTCATTGCCGGCCGACGCCACCACGACCACGCCGTGGCGCACGAGCCGATTCGCCGCAACCGCCGTCGGATACTGCGGCCACTGCAGCGCTGCGCCGATGCTCATGTTGACCACGTCGGCGCCGTCGTGCGCAGCGCGCTCCATGGCCTCGAGCATGACGTCGCTGGTCGTCGTGCCTTCGCAGCCGAACACCCGGTACGCAAAGAACGTGACGCCAGGTGCGACGCCCGTGATCCCGCCGTGGGCGCCCACGATCCCCGCAACGTGCGTGCCGTGGCCGTTGCAATCGTCCGGGAACGGGTCGGGGGCGACGATGGGCACGTCGTCGTCCGCGTTGAAGGCATCCCCCACGAGATCGTAGCCCTTGGCCACCCGGCACCCCGGTCCGAAGCACCCGCCGAGATCCGGATGGTCGTAGTCGACGCCGGTGTCGATCACCGCGACGCGCACGCCGCGCCCCGTGAGGCCGAGCTCGCTCTGCGCGATGTCCGCGCCCGTCTGCTTGAGAGCGGTAATCAGGTCGGCGCCGGTCGGCGGGGTGGATTCCTCCTGTGCGAGACTGATCTTCACCACGGGGTAGACCGCCTTGACGCCGGGCAAGGCGCGGAGGCGGTTGACATCGGCGCCGGTCGCGCGAACGCTCAATCCGTTGAACAGATCGTGAAAGTGGCGCCGCTCGCCGTAGCTGATGCCGGCAGCCCGCGCGGACGCGTGGAAAGCCGCTTCCTCGCGGTCCAGCGTGTCAGGCGCGGTGCCGTCGACAGTAGGTGGGCTCGAGAGCTCGACGAACCACAGCCCCGTGCCCTCGCGGTCGCTGAGGGGCAGCACCTGTGGCGACTGGGCATGCGACGCAAGCGTGCCGCCGACGACGACCGCAGCGATGCCGCCTAGAAGACTTCGCATGCCCCCTCCATTCGGCTCTTGGGCGAGCCGGTCGGATTCTATGTCAGGAGCATTTGCGACGATGGACGGCCTTCACAGAGAATTGCGGCTCATCTGTTGACGTCTTCCGCTCGACCTTCTATCGACCAGGTCTGCGACCGCGACAGGACAGGGCGCACCACGAGAAGGACAGCGCGAACGGCCAACGCTCGCACGCGACGACGTCGCTTCTCCACAATCCGTTGAAGACAGCCGGCTTACATCCGATCATCGGCGGGCGAAGAGCTGGCAGCCCTGTTGCAGTCTGCCCAGGCGGACGCGATGTCCACTGATGTGGGAGGACGCCATGAAGACGCGACGCGGCATGACCGTTTGCGGCGCGATCGTCGCCCTGTATGCGTTCACACCGGCGCTCGCCGAGAGCGCGCCGGCCCACGGGGCTCGATCTCATCACCAGTCGCGCGCCGATGGCCGGGCGCACAGGGAGGCACCGATCGGCTTCTCCACGCGAGACGCGTACGCGATTCAGCGGTACTATGCGCCGCGATACCGGCGCCTGCCGCCCGGACTGCAGAAGAAGCTGCGCCGCACCGGCCGGCTTCCACCGGGGTGGCAGAAGCGGTTCGAACCGTTTCCTCTCGTGCTGGAGCGGCAGCTCGTGGTGCTGCCGAGTGGCTATCGCCGAGGCGTCATCGATGGCCACGCCGTCATCGTCAACCCGCGCACCCGCGTGATCATCGACCTGGCCGCGCTCTTCTAGTCTAGGGCCGACTCGGCATCGTCCGCTTTCCGTCGACAACCGGCGGAAAGTCTCTCACCTCGTCGTAGACCTCGGTGATGAAGCGGTCCCGGCTCTGCGCGGTGTCGCCATGCGTCGTCGCGTCGTAGGGCGCCGTCAGGTTCGCCGCCAGCACGTCCTGCAGCGACTTGCCCTGAGCGCGCAGCGCCGCAACCTTGGCCAGGATGTCCACGAGCATGGCGCGATAGCCCAGTAGATCCGGCTTCTTCACGAGAGTGCCGTGGCCGGGCACGAGCGTCGTGTCGGCGCCGGCCAGCCGCTCGATCAGATCCACCGCGTCGAGCATCCCCTTGATCGAGCCGCCGTTGGCCTGGTCGGCGAAGGGATAGCCGAAGTTGCGGTAGAAGTCCTCGATGTAGATCACGTTGGCCTTGCGGAACCGCACGATGGTATCGCCGGCGGTGTGCGACGGCATCATCGGGATGAAGTCGACGGTCTCGCCGTTCATGTCGAACGTGACCGCGGGCTCGCCGGGCGCCGCCGCATTGTACGAGTAGGTGGCGACGGGCACGCCGGCCATGTCGGGCGACGGCGCCGCGTCGCCGTTCGCGCGCCTCGGCGGACGCAGCATCTCGATCCGCAGGTTCTCCTGGGAAAAGATCAACGCCCCCTGGCCGGCGAAGAACGCGTTGGCGCCCGTGTGGTCGCTGTGAATATGCGTGTTCACCAGGACTCTGATCGGGCCGTCGGTGAACGAGCGGATGGCGGCGAGCGTCTTGTCGGCGACTTGCCGGTTCTCGGTGTCGACCATCAGCACGCCGTCGGGTCCGAAAAGCACCATCGCTCTGCCGCCGGAGGCGTCGGGGTGCGCCGGGTCGAGGCCTTCCGACCCGTGCAGCACGAAGAGATTCGGCGACATCTTCTCCGTCACCATGATCTGAATCTTGTCCCAGGGCGTCTGGTATCCGGCCGGGAAGGTGTAGGACCCTGTTCCCGGCGGGACCACCGTCACCGGGTACGACGGCCCTTGTGCGCCGACGATCGCCGGAAGAGCGGCGATGACGGCGGCGGCGACCGACAGCGCGCGTCTTCTCATATCCACCTCCCATGGCCGAGCCCGAAGGTGAAGTCTGGCAGCAAATGACCGGGCCGGCAACCCCGGGGGACATTCGCGTCGGTGATGAGTGTGCCGGGGCGGCGCTGCAAGGCGAGTGGACGAAAACAGGGCGCGGGGCGCCGGCCGAGGCCGGCGCCCGCTCGGACAAACGGCCGATCTAGGAGCGATCGATGGCCATGAAGTTGAATCCGCCGTCGACCAGCACGCCGGTGGTCACATTGTGGATTTCGATGACGATCGTGTGCGACCCGTCGGTGCCGCTCTTGGTGTAGCTTGCAACGACGGCGGAGGTGCCCGCTGCCGTCGGACTCGCGGTGGTCGCGAGAAAGCGTCCAGTGGCCGTCGCCGGCATCTTGAGGGAATACTTGCCGGCGGCCATGCGGGTCACGACGAACCCGTTGCCGAATTTGGTCGTGCCGTCGGCGTTCACCCACCCGGCGAAGTAGACGGGCCCCGCGCTGCCCGACCCGCCCGAGCCGGGCTCTCCCGCCGGTCCGGCCGGTCCCTGGGGACCCATGTCGCCCTGCGGCCCTGCGGGCCCGGTCGGCCCCATCGGTCCGGTCGCTCCCACCGTCAGGTCGAGGTCCGCCACGAACGGAAAGTGCCGGTTTTCGACGACGAGATGATAGGTGCCGGGTGTGAGCGCGGGCATCGACGCGACCAGTTGATGCCCCGTCGAATCAACTTGCACGCCGCCAAGGGCGATGCCGCCCAGCGTGACGACCGGCGCCTTGCCGAGATTGGCGCCGTCGACGAACAGCGTGGATCCGTCGGCCGACACGGTGGCCGCATTGATCACCAGCAGTTTCGGACTGTTTCCTTGAGCGTTCGCCACCGTGCCCATCGTCAGCAGGCATCCGGCTACGGCGAGAGCCTTGAATGTCGTGCGGGTCATCGCGATCTCCCTCCTGTTCAACCGCCTCACCCGAGAGCGCGAAACCCAACTCTTCAAGAGCCGTTCCCCATTTCGCCAGCCCAAATCCTTCAGCATCTGCGCGGCTTACGATTATCGCCTGTCCTTTTTCGGAACAGATTGAGGCGAAAACCGTGTCGACCGCCTGTGGGTGGGCCGGTCCGCCCGGGCCGCTACAATCCTTCCAATGCGAGTCGGGTTGGCGACGCGGGCGGCCACCGCACGAGACGCGCCGGCGCTGGCGGAGCTCGTGAACTCTGCCTATCGCGGCGAGACGAGCAAAGCGGGATGGACGACCGAGGCCGATCTGCTTGCCGGCCAGCGCATCGACGTCGAGCGGCTCACGGAGATCATCGCCGCGCCGGGCAACATCGTTCTGTTGCACGAACAGGATCACAGCCCCGTCGCGTGCGTGCACCTCGAGCGTACCGGCGACGAGTGCTACCTGGGCATGCTGACGATCGCGCCGACCCGGCAGCGCAGCGGACTCGGCCGGCAGCTGCTCGACGCCGCCGAGCGGTACGCCATCGACTGCTGGTCGTCGCGCTCCGCCTACATGACCGTCATCGTTCAGCGTTCCGAGCTCATCGCCTGGTACGAGCGCCGCGGCTACGCCCGCACGGGCCTCCGAAAGCCGTTTCCGTACGGCGACGACCGGTTCGGGCTTCCACGGCGGGCCGATCTGGCATTCGAGGTCCTGGCCAAACCGCTCGGCGGAGGGACCTGAGGCCAGACACAGTCCGTCAGGTACTCCCGGATGTCCTCGTCGCTCATGGCCGGATCAGTCGTTGATCCGGATAATACGACTCTCGTATCATTCTGCGGTGACGAGCGACCTGCTCGATCTCGACGACGCGCTGAACGACCTGGCCCAGCTATACCAGTTCCGAAGCGTGGACGAGCGGCTCTACGGCGCCCTGACCGTATCGCAGTCCTATTGCCTCCGGCTCTTGTACTTTCAGGGCGCCCGGACCATGAGCCAGCTCGCGACCGCCCTGGACGTCGCGCTGAGCACGATGACTGGCATCGTCGACCAGCTCGAAGCGAAGGGGCTCGTGGATCGCGTGAATCACCCCGACGACCGCCGGAGCCTGAAGGTCGAGCTGACCGCCAGGGGTCGAGCCCTCTATCGGGGCGCGCACGACGCCTTCCTTTCGCACCTCGAGCCGCTGTTCGAGGGACTGACGCCGACGGCCCGACGCGAGATCCTCGACTTTCTGAACCGGACGATCCGTGTCATTCAGGGTTGGCGAAACAACCCTCGCAAGGTGCGACGCCATGGCAGGACGAATTCGAAGAGCTGAGCGGTCGGACGCACCGGCGCTCGGCGCCATTTATGCGCCGTTCATCTCGAACAACGCGACGTCGTTCGAGATGGCCGTCCCGGATCCGCTTGAAATCGAGCGCCGCATTCTGGCGCACCAGGATCGATATCCCTGGCTGGTCTTCGAGCGTGAGCGGACGGTGCTCGGCTATGCCTACGCGTCGGCTCACCGCGCACGGGAGGCCTACCAGTGGTGTGCGGAGGTCTCCGTCTACGTGGACTCACGGGCCCACCGCATCGGCGTCGGGCGGGCCCTCTACACCGCGCTCTTCGATCTGCTGCGGCGCCAGGGATTCGTCAACGCTTACGCGGGAGTCACCCTGCCGAACCCGCCGAGCATCGGCCTGCACGAGTCGCTGGGGTTCGCAGCGGTTGGGGTCTACAGACGGATCGGGTTCAAACTCGGCCGCTGGCACGACGTCGCCTGGCTCCAGTTGCGGCTGATCGACGACGCGCACCCGCAGGCCCCGCCGGTGGCGATGGACGACATCTGGGAGGCGCCCGGCGTCGCCGCCATGCTGGCGCGCTGCGCCCAGATCGTACGCGACGGTTCGGCGGCGGCCGGTGAGCGCGCACGGTGATCGGGCACGTCGTCCGGCGCGCCACGATCGCGGATGCGGACGACCTGTTCAAGCTCGTGGAGGAGTACTACGAGGTCGTCTCGGTCGTGCAGCGCGATAGTCGCGAGCGCGTCACGCACTACCTCGACCGTGACGACTGCGGGGCCTGGCTCGCGGTCGACGGGGCCGCGGCGGTGGGGTGCGTGCTCTACCACCCATTGCCTTCGCTCGAGGCGGCCGGCGAGATGAAGCGGCTCTACGTGCGGCCCGCCTGGCGCCGGCGGGGCCTGGCGAAGCGGCTGGTCGACGAGGCGGAGCGATTTGCGCGGCATCGCCGAGACGCGTGGCTCTACCTCGACACGAAAGACGATCTCGCCGACGCCGTCGCCTTTTACGAACGAAACGGCTATCGACGCTGCCCGCGCTACAACGACAACCCCCAGGCGACGATCTTCATGCGCAAGAATTTACGTTTGTAACGCCGGCACAACGATAGGATCCGTCCTTCGTGTCGACTCATCGGCCGAGGTGATACCGATGGAGAAAATGCCGCGCGCCCCACGTCTCGACCGGCGTCTGATCAACGACGGCCACGTCCGCCACTTCATGGTGACGCGCGATCGCGACGGGTGGGAAGTGCTCGACGCGCACGACTCCACGCTCCTGCGGCGGACGCACCGGGCGGACTGGCATCAAGTGGAGCGGGATACGCGGCTGTTCGACCTCGAGGCCGAAGCCCTCAAGAAACAGGGCTGGATCGAACACTGACCGGAGGAAGACCGGGCCGGACCGCAGAGCGGTCCGGCCCGACCCGTTATTGCTGCTGCTGTTGCGAGCGGCCCGACAGCATCTCTTTCCGCTTGGCCTGCTCCGCCTGGAAGTCTTCGTCGCTCATGTAGACGATGTTGATCCACGCGTGGGCCATTTCGTCCACCGTGCGATCGCCCCAGCCCACCCACTGGTTCGGATCCGGATTGCTCTTCTTGGCGGCGGTATTGTCGTGCCACGCCGTCACCTTCAGGATCGTGCCCTTCGGCAGGAGCGGCGCCGCTTCGTCGGCGTAGACGTAGGTATTCATCCAGTTGAAGTTGAAGTCGGTGACGAGGCTGATGACCTGCTTCTGGCCCGTCGGCAGAATCGCTTCGAGCTCCATCGCCTTGCCCCGCAGGTGCATGTGCGCCTGGAAGCTCTCGATGCGCGCCGCCGATCGGAGCACCGTGAAGCCTTCGACGACCGACACCGAGTTCGGCCGGATGTCCATCGTGCCGAGCGCCGCCGGTACGAGCGAGAGCGTGGTGCGGTACTTCGGCTCCTGCCCTTTCGGGTAGAAGTAGATGCCCATCTGCACCTTGCTCGTGATTTCCTCGCCGACCGCTGAATAGTGAATGTCCCAGCGGAACTTGGAGCCGGGAAGCAGGAGCTTGCCCGTGTCGGGCCGCATCATCTCGCCCTGCTTGCCGACCGCCCATTCCATGAACGGCCCGCCCAGGCCGAAGCTGGCACCGGCGCCCGCGCCGCCGCCGCCCGGCTCGTCCTGCATCAGGTATGCGATGGCGTGGTGCGTAATGCGGCGACCCTGCACGGTGGCCGGCCGGATTTCAATCGCCCGCACCCAGCGCGGCTCCGTGATGCCGGTCGGCTGGATGCGCTTGTCCCACGCGTCCTGCGACACCGCGGGCATGGTGAACGAGCCCGACTCGATGATCAGGTCCGGCTCGGTCTGGCCGAACGCGGCGGCGAAGTTCCAGCCCTGGTCGTCGGGCCATGCTTTCGGCGCCGGCATATCCGTCGGATCGCCCTGCGGCGCGCCGCCGTCGACCCAGCGGACGATCGTGTCCAGCTGTTCGTCGGTGAGCGACCGGTCGTTCTTGAACTTCTGGATCCCGACCGTGCGGTCGATCTGCCAGGGTGGCATCTGGCGATCGGCGACGCGGGCGCGGATCGCCCGTGCCCACGGCCGCGCGTCGGCGTAGGTGACGAGCGACATCGGCGCCATCGAGTTCGGCCGATGGCAGGCCTCGCACTTCTCCTGGAAGATCGGCGCGACGTCCTTGGTGAACGTCGGCGTCGGGGCATCGGCGGCCGCGGCCACGCCCGGCAGCACGAGGACCGCGCCGAGCGCCATCACGCCCATCCGCGCCCATCCTGAATGTCCCACCTTGACTCGCGTCATGTCGCGCTCCTTGATTACTACTCGCGGGGCCCCACCCCCGCTCGTTGCCGTCGCTGCCGCTCCGGATCTTGTCGTCAAGCGATCGTCCGCTTCAGTGAGCATCTTTCTCTGCGCTCGCGGGGCCGCTTCCTGCTCGGGACCGTCCCCGCCGCGCCGGATCGTGTCGTCAAGCGATCGTCCGCTTCAGTGAGCATCTTTCTCTGCGCTCGCGGGGCCGCTTCCTGCTCGGGACCGTCCCCGCCGCGCCGGATCGTGTCGTCAATCGATCGTCCGCTTCAGTGAGCATTCTTCTCTGCGCTCGCGGGGCCGCTTCCTGCTCGGGACCGTCTCCGCCGCGCCGGATCGTGTCGTCAACCGATCGTCCGCTTCAGTGAGCATTCTTCTCTGCGCTCGCGGGGCCGCTTCCTGCTCGGGACCGTCCCCGCCGCGCCGGATCGTGTCGTCAATCGATCGTCCGCTTCAGTGAACATCTTTCTCTGCGCTCGCGGGGCCGCTTCCTGCTCGGGACCGTCTCCGCCGCGCCGGATCGTGTCGTCAACCGATCGTCCGCTTCAGTGAGCATTCTTCTCTGCGCTCGCGGGGCCGCTTCCTGCTCGGGACCGTCTCCGCCGCGCCGGATCGTGTCGTCAACCGATCGTCCGCTTCAGTGAGCATCTTTCTCTGCGCTCGCGGGGCCGCTTCCTGCTCGGGACCGTCTCCGCCGCGCCGGATCGTGCCGCCAATCGATCGTCCGCTTCAGTGAGCATCTTTCTCTGCGCTCGTGGGGCCGCTTCCTGCTCGGGACCGTCCCCGCCGCGCCGGATCGTGCCGTCAACCGATCGTCCGCTTCAGTGAGCATCCCGATCTGCCCTACTTGATCGTCACTCTCACGTACGTGTTGGTCCAGCAGCACTGGAATCCGCCGCCGCCCTCGCCCGATTCGTCGTTCGCCTGCACGCGGACGAGATACTCGCCCGGCGCGTCGAACGTTGCGTGGACGGCGACCATGGCGCCCTGCGCCGGGACCGGGTAGCGGCTCTTGTCGAACTTCACGCCTCCCGGCCCGCGGAACTTGTGCAGCGACAGCGTGGCGATCGAGGCCGCTCCTCGGCCACGTCCGCCGCCGGGGGCCTCAGAGCCCTCTTCCTTCTTGTCCTGTGCCCAGACGTTGATCGCCACCGGTTCGTTCACCGCGCCCGTGTAGCTCGACGCGACACCTGTCGGAGGCCCGGTCACCTTGGCACCGCCGTCCGAAAAGGTGAGCACTGGCGGTTCGTTGCCCATGCCCAGTTCCTTGAACGGCGTGATGGCATAGGCCTTGTTGAGCGACGCGGGAATGGACTGCTCCTCGCCGTTCGACACGATGGTCCAGGTGACCGCCTTCGAGCCGAAATCCTTGGGCACTTTCACGGTGAAGACGCCCCACTGACGGCCCGTTTCGAAGAACGTCGGCTGCCCCTGGTCGACCGGGCCCGGCTCGACGCGATTGTTCGGCCCGACCGGAATGGTCAGGGTCTCTTTCGAGTTGCGATTGAAATAGCCGAGGAGCAGCGTGAAGCTGCCATCATCGTTCGGATACCAGCCTTCGAAGGCCGGGGTGATGCTCATCCCGCTTTCGCGCGCCGGCGTCAGCGGCAGGTTCTGCTGGGCATGGCCCGCCACCGCCCACACGCCGCAGGCGCTCAGGGCCAGTGCCGCCACCCACCGAGTCTCTGTCCTCATCAGTCTCTTTTCGACCTCTTTACGTGTGAAATGCCCGATCAGCCGGCTCACCAGAGTAGCCGGGATTCGACGCCGTGTCCACGGGCCAGGCCTCCCCGGCGCCCTCTGGCCCGCGCATTGCTTCCTCCGGGCGAGGAGGACCTCATGAGACTGTTTGGCGTGGCCCTGATAGTCCTCGGGCTCATCGGCGTCCTGTACGGCGGGATCACGTGGACGAGAAAGGACAAAGTCCTCGACGCGGGTCCGATCGAGGTGACGACCGACAAACATGAATCGCTGCCCCTGCCTCCCGTCGTCGGCGGCGTGCTGCTCGTGGCTGGTGTGGCACTCGTCTTTACCGGTCGAGGACGGCGCGGATGATCCGCGGATGATCAAATGTCCAAGTCCTGTCACTCCTCGATGCTGGTCGGCTGGGTTCTAATGCGAGTTGCGATGCCCTAGCCAACGCCTGTCACCGGACAGGCCCATGTCATATCGTGGACGCCGTTCAACGCTCTCCAGGGTGTGCTGGTCACTGCTGGTTACGTCGGCTGCCCTGACGGCGATTGGTCCGCACCAGTCAACGACAGAGGGCGCCGCTCAGGTCGCCATTCCGAGGCGGCGCTCAACCATTCAGCGGTCGGAAGGCAAGAATCCGGGCGTCCTCACGTATCACAACGACTGGGGGCGCACCGGCCAGTCTCTTCGCGAGACCGTCCTCGCGCCCGCTACGGTCAACCCGCGGCAGTTCGGCCTGCTCCGCACCGACTTTCGCGTGGACGGCGACATCCGTGCGCAACCGCTCTATCTGCCGGGCGTGGCGGTCGGTGGAAGCAGCTGCAACCTCGTCATCGTCGTCACTGAACACGATTCGGTCTATGCCTTCGATGCGGACGTCGATCGGCATCCGCAGAACTGGGCAAGCCCGCTCTGGGTTCGCACCCTGCTCGACGGGGACGCGACCCCGGTGCCCACCGAAGACCAGGTGGACGACGATGTTGACGATGTTGCTGTCCGGGACGGGATGCTCCTGCACCAGCCCGTCTCGATGTCGGCCGATTCGTTTGCCTGGCCGGGCGTCACGCCCTCGGTCTCTGCGAACGGGGACACCGACGGCATCGTGTGGGCGGTGGCGTCGTCCGATGTCCCCGGCGTTTCTGCAGTGCTCTATGCGTTCGACGCGGGCGACCTCTCGCAGGTGCTCTACAAGAGCAGCGGCGGCGGCGAAGACATCCGGGCCGGCGTGACGGCGCCGGACGGGCGCGACGCCATGACGCCCGTGTCGGCCCCGTTCGTGATATTTTGACGGTCGGGCGCCGCCCTCGGCGCCGACACACCGGACTCACGACCGGGCGGACGGCCAGGAGGTGCGTATGCGCAGAGGCATCCTTTCCGATGGCGGCGTCCTGAGCGCTTCTGTTCTCACTCTGTTGATGTCGTCAGGGGCGCTGGCCCAGCGAGCGCCGATGGCCGGCGATCGCCCGGGCCTGGATGGTGTGTGGAGCTTCGCCACGTTGACGCCGCTCGAACGGCCCGCGGAGTTTGCCGGCAAAGAGACGTTGACCGACGAGGAGGCCGCAGCGTTCGCGAGGCGGGCCCTCGAGCGGGCCGACAAGGACCGCCGCGACGGGGGCGGCGCGGCGGACGTGTCGCGCGCCTACAACGACTTCTGGTGGGACTATGGCAACGACGCGACGAACCAGACCTCGCTGGTCGTCGACCCTCCGGATGGACGAATTCCCCCGTTGACGGCGGCCGCCCGAGCGCGCCTGGGGGAACGCGTGCGGGGAGACCGCGACGACAATCCCGAAGAGCGATCGCTCTCGGAGCGCTGCATTCTCGGCTTCAACTCCGGCCCTCCGATGCTGCCGAGCGCGTACAACAACAACGTGCAGCTCGTGCAGACGCCGGGATCTGTCGTCATCGCCAATGAAATGATCCACAGTGCGCGTATCGTCCGGATGAACGGCGAGCACCTGCCCGCCACGATGCGGCTGCTCACAGGCGACTCCGTCGGGCACTGGGACGGCGACACGCTCGTCGTGGATACGACGAACTTCCTGAAGGGCGGCATGTTCCGCGGATCGAGCGTGAACCTGCACCTGATCGAACGATTCACGCGCCTCGACGACGATCGACTGCGCTACGAATTCACCGTCGACGATCCGGACACCTGGACCCGGCCCTGGACCGCCTCCATCCCAATGAGCCGCAGCGACGATCTCATCTACGAGTACGCGTGCCACGAGGGCAACACCGGCCTCGAGGGGATCTTGAAGGGCGGCCGATATCTGGACCGGGCCGGATCGCAGAAACAGCAGTAGATCATCTCTGCTTCAGGAGGTTCGCATGAGAACAGCGGCCGCGGGATTGACTACCATTCTGGTGTTCGCGTCGGGATCGTTCGGCCCCGCCAACGCGGACTCGCCCAGGCCTTTGCTGGTGCCGGGATACCACGCCGCTCGAGATCTCCCGGGGGCGAAGGAGCTGCCCGACCCGACGATCGACTACAAAGTCGTCTTTGCCGACGGCCAGGACGCCAAGGACCCCGCCGACGTGAACCCGATGCTGCCGACGATTGCGACCTACGTCAACACGCTGGGGCAATACGGCGTGCCGGCGGAACACCGCCACATCGTGATCATGTTCCACCAGCGGACGCCGGGCATCGGCATCGTGATGACGAACGAGGCGTACCGCAAACGCTACAATCGCGACAACCCCAACGTGGCCCTGATTCACGCACTCGCGCAGGCCGGCGTCGAGATCCGTGTGTGCGGGCAGGGGCTGCTCGCACAGAAGATCGACCCGAGCGAGGTCAGTCCCGACGTGCAGGTGGATCTCTGGGCCATGACGACGCTGGTCAACCTGCAGCTGAGGGGCTACGTGCGGGTGGGCTGATCGCCGGGCGTCATCCGAGGAGGCGGCGGCGTCTGCCGATCACCGCCGCCACTCCTGTGACGAGCAGCGCCAGGGTGCCGGGCTCGGGAGTGTCGATCGGCGCTGGCGTGTAGGTATACGTCACCAGAAGCGCGCTCGTCGTCGAGATCGAAGAGACGAGCGGCCCGGGACCGGCGCCCGGCAGTCCGAATGCGCTCTGCACCATGTCGATCTCGTCGATCGGGAAGACGCTCTCGAGGAAATCCGAGCGCTGGCCCGTAATACCCCCGAGCGGTGGAATGGCGGCCACGGCTCCCGACGCCGTGAGAGACGGCAGCGTGAATCCGATCAGATCCGTCGTCGCCGTGAAGCTGAACGAATAGATGAATGGCGTCGACAGCGAGAAGGCCTCCCCGCCGCCGGTCGAGAATCCGCTCAGACGGAATTCGGCATTGCCGGTGAAATCGAAATACTTGCCGCCCAGTCCGAAGACGTCCTGAAATGCCTGAACCTCGAACGAGTAGGGTACGGGCTCCGGGGTGCCAAAGGGGCCGATCGGCAACAGGTTCGGCAGCGCGGTGCCCTGGACGAGAAGCGTGCCCAGAATCTGGACGTCCACGCGATCGAGCGTCCCGAGTGTCGGATCGAACGGCGTCGCCGACGTGGCTCCGAACGGAGCCGCGTTCAGCGTGGATCCCCACACGATGGCGTCGGCCGCGGCCGGGCGCGAGTAGAGAACGGTCGCCACGAGCGTGGCGGCCGCAATCGCAACACGTCGACGAACCGTCATGTCACCTCCGAACAGGCCCGGCGGAAGGTCCCGAGAGGGCGGGTTCTGGCAGCCGGCGAGCAAAGCGGGTGCCACCGATCAGGCCCCGTGTTTCCGCCGCCGAGCGGCCCCGCGACGGCCGCGCGTCTGAGCGAGAGGTGAGAAAACCCTTCGCGCGCGGTGACTTCGATCGTCGACGTCTATAATTCCCGCAGTGATCGGCCGCACCCTGTCGCACTACCGCGTCGTGCAAGCAGTCGGCGCCGGAGGCATGGGGATCGTCTATGAGGCCGAAGATCTGCGGCTCGGCCGCCGCGTGGCGCTCAAGTTGCTGCCCGAGGCTCTCGCCGAAGAGCCTGAAGCGCTCGAGCGCCTCAGGCGCGAGGCGCGGGCGGCGTCGGCGCTGAACCATCCAGGCATCTGCACGATCCACGACATCGACGCCCACGAGGGTCGGCCGTTCATCGTCATGGAACTGATGCGGGGCATGACGTTGAAAGCGCGGATCGCGGGCGAGCCGATGGAGGCGCGGCACATCCTGGATCTGGGCATCCAGATCGCCGACGCGCTGGAGGCCGCGCACGAGCAGGGCATTGTCCACCGGGACATCAAACCGGCGAACATCTTCGTGACGGATCGCGGACAGGCGAAGCTTCTGGACTTCGGCCTCGCGAAACAGGTCGCCGCTGAACGAGCCGTCGACTCCCATCAGGTCACGATGATTCGCGGCGAGGATCTGACACGGGAGGGCTCTACGCCGGGGACGATCGCGTACATGTCGCCGGAGCAGGTGCGCGGCGACGTCCTGGATCGCCGGACGGATGTGTTTTCTCTCGGCGTGGTGTTGTACGAGATGGCCACGGGCACGCGGCCCTTTCGCGGCGCGTCAACCAGCGCCATCGTCGACGCCATCCTCCACGAGGCGCCAGTCGTGCCTTCGCGGCTGAACCGCGCGCTCGCTCCCTCGATGGAGGTCGTGATCCTGAAGGCGCTGGAGAAGGATCGCGCCGCCCGCCATCAGACGTCGTCGGAGCTGAAAGCCGACCTGGAACGGGTGGCGGTCGGCGAGCCGTCGAGCGCCAGCACCGAGGGCCCGCCCCCGGTGCTCGAGCACGTAGCGGTCGGCGCCTTCGAGAATCGAACCGGCGACGACGCGCTCGATCCGCTCAGTCATACGATCGCGGAGCGGATTGCCCGCGGGTTGAGCGAGGTGCGCACACTCGACGTCGTGACGTCATCCGCCGCCGACGCCCTCGTGACCGGATCGTTCACGCTGACGCACGACGCGCTGCGCCTCGTGGCTCAGCTGACCTCGGTGGGCGACCGGAAACTCCTGGCGACCATCGGTCCGGTCGCCGGAAGTCGGGAGCATCCCGACGCGGCGATCGAGCAGCTCACGCAGACGATCATGGGGCACGCAGCGTCGTTCGCCGATCCCGTGCTCGCGCCGTACGCCCGCGTGTTCACCCTGCCGAACTACGCCAGCTACAAGGAAGGCATCAAAGGGGCCGAGCTGTTCCTGCGGAGCGACTTCAAGGCGGCAATCCCGCACCTCGAGCGCGCCGCCGAGCTGGACCCGTCGTTCATCTGGGCGTCGCTCGCCAATACGCACGCGCACTTCCTCCTCGGACGGTACGAGGAGGCCGAAGCGCTGGTGCGGCGCATGACCGCCGCGCTCGACCGCCTGACGCCGTACGAGCAGGCCGATCTGGAGGTCGCGGAAGCCTGCCTGCGCGGCGACCTGGCGTCTCTCTATCGAGGCCAGCGCCGAAAAATGGAACTGGTGCCCGTCGCGTTTCGCCTGTTCTACTTCGCGCAGGCGGCGTACCAGTTGAACCGGCCGCTCGAGACGGTGGAGTGGCTGCTGGCGACGGATCCGATGGCCCCGGGATTGCGCGACATGGGGCACTACTGGGAGCTGCTCACCTCGGCGCGACACCTGCTCGGCCAGCACGACCAGGAGCTCGACGATGCCGTGCGAGGGCGCCGCCAGCTGCCCGACAGCCTCGTGACGCTCGAGTGCGAGGCGCGGGCGCTCGCCGCCCTGGGGCGCGTGGACGACGTTGCCGCGCGCCTGCGGCAGAGCACGACTCTGCCGCCCGATCCGGCGAGGACGCCGGGCACGGTCATGGCGAACGTGGCGGCCGAGCTTCGGGCGCACGGCAAGGCTGGCGCCGCGCTCGCGGCGATCGAGCAGGCGCGGAAGTGGTACATCGGCCGGCCTGGCCGCGAGAAACGTCTGGACGCGGTGCGTTATGAGCTCGCGAAGGTCGAGTACGAGGGCGGGTGCTCGGACGACGCCGGCGAGATTCTGAAGGCCCTGTCCGACGCCGAGCCCGACCACGTCGACTACCGTGGCTGGCTGGGCGTCGTCGCGGCGCGCCAGGGGAGGAATGAAGAAGCCCGGCGGGTGGCCGCGTGGCTGCACGAGCTCGAACGGCCCTACCTCTTCGGGCGCCAGACGCTCTGGCGCGCGCGGATCGCCGCGCTCCTCGGCGACGACGACGCGCTCGGCCTGCTACGAGACGCGATTGCCCAGGGGCGTGGACTCGGGACGTGGCTGCACACCGAGATCGACTTCGAGTCGCTCCGGGCGGATCCGGCGTTCCGCGAGCTGCTCACTCCACAAGGCTGACACGCGCCTCGTCACCAGCCGACAGCTTCGCCGTCCTTGCGGTGATCGGAACCCGCGCGGTACACACCGTTCACCGGAAGATCGTCGGCGACGGCCTGGCGATCGACGGTCGGCGCCGGCAGCCGCGGATCCCGTGTGAACAGAATGCCCTGGTATCCACCCACCGATCCGCCGTTGACGGCCCGGACCGTATGGCCCTTGGCCTTGAGGGCGGCGCCCACCAGGTTGAAGAGATTCGTCTCGAGCGACAGCACGTTGTTGCTCTGGCCGTGCGTGAAGCGCGCGGCGTCGGTCGTCATCTGCACGTTCATGCCGAGATCGATCAGGTTGATCATGTGCTGCGCATGGCTTTCCGGCTGGACGCTGCCGCCCATGTTGCCGAACGTCATGAGCGGCTGGCCGTCCTTCATCACGAAGCCGGCGATGATCGTGTGGAACGGCCGCTTGTGGGGCGCCACCAGGTTGGGGCTCCCGGGATCCAGGGAGAAGGCCGAGCCGCGGTTCTGGAGCACGAAGCCGTAGGGCGCCACGGTGGCGCGGCTGCCATACACGCTGAACACGCTGTGGATGAGCGACACCATGTTGCCCCAGCGATCGGCCGTGGTGAGATAGATCGTGCCGCCGTCAGGGCCGCCGGGCGCCGAGATCTTCGACGCGACTTCGGGATCGATCCGACCGCACAGCGTCGCGGCATAGGCCTTCGACAGGAGGCCGGCAACCGGCACGTCCGCAAACCTGGGATCCGCGTTCTTCGCGAGCAGGTCGGCGTAGGCCAGCTTCTTCGCCTCGACCAGGAGGTGCCAGTACATCGGGTTCGCCGGCCCCAGCGCGGCCAGATTCATTCCGAGCTTCGGCACGCACACCTCGAGAATGTTCAGCATCTCCAGCGCGGCGAAGCCCTGCCCGGGAGGCGGCAGTTCGAACACGTCGTAGCCGTGATAGGTCGTCGAGATCGGTTCCACCCATTCCGACTGGAAGCCGGCGAGATCGCCGGCGGCCATCACGCCGCCGTTCGCCTGGACCTTGCGGACGATGGCCGCCGCGATGTCGCCCTTGTAGAAGGCGTCGCGCCCCTGCTCCTGCAGGAGGCGCAGCGCGTTCGCCAGACCCGGATTGCGGATGATGCTGTAGAGATCGGGCGCCTTGCCGTCGACGAGGAACGTGGCCGCCGAGTCGGGGTCGGCTCTGAGGCCGTTGACCGCGCTCTGCAGGTCGCGATGGCGACGTTCGGCCTGGCCCCACCCTTCGTCGGCGAGCGTCGCCGCGCGGGCCAGGGTCTCCTTGAACGTCATCGTGCCGAAGCGCGTGAGCAGCGCGTCGTACCCCGACACCGCGCCCGGCACCGTCGCGGCGTTCACGCCGCTCGACGGCACGGTCTTCACGCCGAGGCGTCCGGTGAAGAACTCGGGCGTCCATCCCGCAGGCGCCCACCCGGCGGAGTTCAGCGCGTACAGCTTCTTGTCCTTGGCGACGTAGACGAGCGCGAACAGATCGCCCCCGATGCCCGTGTCGTTCTGCGACGTCACGTCGAGCACGGCGCCCGTCGCCACCGCCGCGTCGATCGCGTTGCCGCCCCGGCGCAGGATCTCCAGTCCGGCTTCTGCCGCCAGCGGATCGCTCGTGGCGACGATGCCGTGGCGCGCGAGCACTTCCGACCGGCCCTGGGCCAGCCAGCCCTGCGCGCGCGATCCCGGCACGGCCGGAACGCTGCCATCCGGGTCCGGCTTGTCGGGTGTGGGCGTGCCGAACGCGTTCGGCGACTGTGCCATGCCATGGACCGCCCAGAGCGCGAGAACGATCGCCGCCGCGATTGCACTGCGTCGCATACCGAATCCCTCCGCCACCGCATTATGCACGAGCTTCGGGCGGCTCCCGGAGCCAGCGAAGGTGTATTATGCGGCCGTCCCGGTCAGCTGGAGCCGCCATGCCGCCTTTCGAAATTCCCGACGATCTGAATCCGCATGTCCGGAAGGCGCTCACCTCGCTCTTGAAGTGCTGCGAAACCGTGGAGCGCTGGGGCACCTGGCACGATATCCCCTTCAGCGCCGCCAATTTCACGGTGTCGACGCCTCCCGGCACGTGGACTGTCGCCGCGGCGAATGTGAAGACCCTCAAGTACCAGGTGGTTCACACGACCATGACCGTCGCGTTCGAGGTCATCCAGGCGTCGGTCACCGGACCGGTCGGCGGGCTGCTCATCTCGCTGCCTCTGCCCGCGTATCGCTGCCTCCCGAGGCCTTCGGTCGGCGCGCCGACGCTCGTCGACAACGGCCTCCTCTTCACGAACACGTGCATGGTGCGGCGCGATCTCGGCAATCACGTCGTCGGCACGGTGTCGCTCGTGAACGAGCCGACCGGGACGCTCGTGCTGCTGATTCAACTGCCGAACGGCGAGAACATCAACGTCGTCGGCGAAGGCGGCGCCCTCGGCCAGATCTCGTTCGAAGTGGAGCACGTCTAGGACGGCTCCCTCGCGCCGCGCGCCCGCTCAGCGCGCGACGCGCAGATCCGCGAAGTCGCCGTCGCTGTTGTTGCCCACCCACAGGCCAATCGGACCGCGCGCACTGGACCCCAGCTTCCGTGCGTCGAGCGCTGCAGATGTCGAGGACCCGACGAAGATCTGAATCCGCGCGCCGCTGACCACGACGCGAAGCGGCACCCAGTCGGTCGGCGACACCGACGCGTCGACGGGGTTCTCGAATTCCTCCGGGAAATCACGACGGAGGCGCGGCCAGTCGAAGTCCGGTACCGCGATGTACTGGATGGCGTGCTGATGGGACGCGGGGTCGGTCGCGCGGAAATTGAAGGGCCGCAGATAGACAGCCTCGTACGTCGTATCGTCCTGCCGATGGAAGGCGACGCCGAGAAAGCTCTGTTGCGGCACGTTGCGGCCGCGCACCTGCAGCGCGATCGTCCCCTGCGAGACGTCGGTGCCGTCGATCCAGACGACGCCCGGGCCCGCCGCTGCCGTCACGTGCACGCCGCCGGCGCGTTCCGCCAGCGCGGTGACCCTCCGATTCACAGCCCTCAACTGGCCCGCCGCCAGCCGACGTGCCAGATCGACGGCTTCAGTGGCCCGGGCTTGCGGACTCACGGCGCCGAGGGATGTCGGACCGGCCGACGTCGCGGCCGCGATGGTGACCACGACCAACCCGCTCGACCATACGCTCCTGGCTCTTGACGGCACACGCCCTCCCGTGTCGCGTTCGGGCAGTTTAGACGGGTCGTGCGCCACGCTGGTCTGGAACATGGCGGCCCATCAATTCGCAAGGCGTGTCAACTGTCCGGCCGCGCGGCGCGCTAGAGTGGCGAAGATGAAGGCGGACACGCGTTCCTTCTACGCAGCGGCCATGCAGCGGACCATTGAAGCGATTGCCGTCGGGCTTTCGAAGCCGGAAGCATCCTCCGGAGGACCACACATGAAGGTCACCATCAAGGCTGCCCGGGGGACTGGTCGAGCAGCGCATCCCGGCCGGACGCGTTGCCGCTACGAGATCTACCTGAACGACCCGGCCGCCACGCCGAAGGCGGACCTGCGCACCGAGATGTACATTCTGCTGGCGGCCTCCTAGACAGCCGGAGGACGCGAGCCGCCGGACAACGTCCTTCGCCCGCCGGACACTCGGCCGCGTCGCGCCTTATGCAAATAAAGGGCCCCGAGTGTCCGCCGCTCACGTACGATACGTCCTCACTCGCCGCGTCAATGCAGAGGAGGCGAACATGTTTGCCAAGCCGTTCGTGACAGGCGTCGGAACCGTCGCCGCGTGCGCCGGACTCGTCATCGCAGGATCGCTGCTCACCACCGCCGTCCACGCGGACGATGAGCATGGCGAGAGCGACAACTGGCGGATTGAGGTGGGCCTGGAGATCGCGCCCGTTCATCTCACGTACGCCAAGCACGACCGGAAGCTGGTCGGCCTGGGCAGCTACATCGTGAACGCCGTGAGCGAATGCAACGGCTGCCACAGCGCGGGTCCGATGACTCAGTTCACCGCGGGTCACAACCCCTACTTCCGGCTCGGCACCACCTTCACGCCTCCGAAGATGGACAATCCACTGACCTATCTCGGCGGCGGCCGCGATTTCGGTCAGCTCCAGGGCGACCCGGCTCCTCACATCGTGTCGCGCAATCTGACGCCCGACAAGTCAGGACTCCCGATTGGCGGCGCATCGTTCGGCGAGTTCTACGAGACGATCAGGACCGGTCGCGACCCCGATCAATTGCATCCCAACTGCTCGGCCACCGTGACCACGAACTGCTTCAACCCGCCATTCGACGGCCGGAAGCTCCAGGTCATGCCCTGGCCGGCGTATCAGGATTGGACGGATCGCGAACTGCTCGCGGTGTATTCCTACCTCAAAGCGATTCCGTGTATCCCCGGCCCCGGACACGACTGCTTCTGATCGCCTGGGCGGCCACGACCGCAGCCCGGCGCGAAATGGCAGGATTCGTGGAAGCCGCCGTCGCGCCGGGTGCTCATGCCTGCCCGCGAGCTGGCCGCCTCTGGAGCGCCGGCCGCGTCGGGCCGATAGGTCCGTACAGAGCGGACTTGATGCCAACGGGTGTCGACGGCCGAACTTTCCGCGTGCTCATCGTCGACGACGAGTCGTCGGTGCGGACGTTTGTGGACCGGGCGCTGCGCACGCGAGGATACGAAACCCGCGTCGCCACGACTGGGGAAGAAGCGCTGAAGCTCGCCGAAGCCGACGGCCCCTTCGATCTGCTGCTGGCAGACCTGGCCATGCCTGGCATCCGCGGAGATGAACTCGCCCGGCGGCTCCGGCAGGCCCATCCAGGCCTCAAGATCCTTTACTTGACGGGATACAGCGACCGCCTCTTCGAGGCCCGCACGATGTTATGGGAAGACGAGGCATTTCTCGAAAAGCCCGCCACGGTACAGGGCCTCCTGGAAGCCGTGTCCCTTCTGCTGGTCGGGGTCATCCCCGCGCCGCGCGCCACGCGCGTGCGCGTCCCCGGGGCGCGCGCCCACATCGCCGGCAGCCTGGCCACGCTCGACACCCTGAGCGTGACCGGCGCACTCGTACAGGCCATGGAGAGCCTGCCGGTCGGCAGCCTGTGGCCGCTCGTGCTCGAGCTGCAGGAGGACACGATTCGTCTGACGGGTCGCGTCGTGAGCTGTACGCCTTCGCAGGACGCCTCCGGTTCCGCCGTGCCGTCGTTCCGCATGGCGCTGGCCTTCGTCGATCCCCCCGTCGGCGTCCGCCGCGCGTTGCAGCGTGCGTGCGCGGCGCTGACCGTCTGACGCGCCTTCCCACGACAATTCCGCAGAGCCGAAGCGGTCCGCGCTGCGGCCGTTCTGTGTCAAGATGTGCTCCCGGCATCGTGCCGCACGTCCCGTCGCCTGGAGGAAGCCATGTGGAGTCTCTCTGGTAGGACCGCCGCCGGCTGCGTGCTCGCGTGGGCGTGTGTCGTGCTCCCCGCCCGTGCGCAAGCGCCCGCGACGGCCGGCACGGCCGTCGCCAACCCGACGTACGTCTCGATTCCGATGGAGATCGACGTCAATCGCCCTGCGGCCGACGTCTGGAAGCGGATCGGCAAGTTCTGCGACATCGGCGAGTGGCTCCGGATTCCGTGCACCATCACGTCGGGTCGGGACGGCGAAGTGGGTGCGGTGCGGTCGGTTGCGGGCGAGGTCCTCGTGGGCAAGACCGAGCTGTCGTACACCTATACGCAGCCGGTGCGGGAAGGCCGGCCGTACAACCTCTATCACGGCACGCTCGAGGCGAGGCCCGTATCGGCGACCACCTCGAAGATCGTCTACACGCTGTTCTTCGACAACTCGATGCTCGCCGACGATGCGGCGCGGCAGGCCGACCTGGCGCGGCGCCGCACGCAGTTCATGGGGGCGCTCGAGAACATGAAGATTCTGGCGGAAGGCGGCACGCTGCCGCCCGCTCCGGCCCGCGGCGGGCGCCAGTAGCGCGCTCGTCGCAGGCTAGGGCGCCGCGCCCGTACCGGCGCGGCACACATACGTGTAGCTGAGCCAGGCCGGACCCGCGGCGTTGTCGTCGACGGCCTTGAGGAGCGTGCCGCCACTGGCGCGGATCTGCTCTTCGACGCGCACGCGCGGCACCACGTGCATCTCGAACGTCGGCGTGCCCCCCCGCACGCGGCGCCACAGGCGGGTGAGCAGCGGGGGCCGCACCGGCTGGCCGTCGGCCCGGCGGGCAGGCGTCCGTGGCACGGCCCGGCCGTCGGCTGCCGCGGGACGCGGCTGCGCGCCCGATACGGACACCACCACCCGCCCCGGACGCGATCCCTTCTGCGCGAACCAGCTCACGTGCTCCTGCACCAGATCGACTTCGAGCGCGTACTCGCCTGGCGAGTCGGGCCCCTGGACGGTCAACTCGACGTCCACGGCGTCGCCCGGTGCCACCGCTCGGGGCAGCAGCGCACGGCCGTCGTCGAACACGGCCGGCGTGCCGTCGGCGCCGATCCAGTGGTTGCCGAGCGAGACGTGGCGGCCTGCCGGAATGTCGTCGGGCCACGTCACGTCGCCCCGATTCGTCACGCGCAGCTTCAGCGTCGCGAAGGACGAGGCGGCGAGCGTCGCCGGCGGGTTCACGAACATCACGTCCGCGTGAAACGCCGTCTCAGGCAGCGCGTGCGAGGCCGAAATCTCGGCCTCGGTTCGCGTCGCGGCCGGCACCTGGAACACGACGAGCCCGCCGGGCCGGGCGACGCGAAAGAACTCCGCGACGTACCCCAGGGCGAAGTCCGGCGGGATGTGCTGCAGGACCAGACAGGAATGGACCACGTCGAACGTGGCCGCGTCGAACTGACGCAGGTCCGCCCGCTGGTTCACGACGAATTCGCAGCGGGCCCCGGGGGGCGTGTGGCGCCGGGCCGCCTGCACCATCGGACGGGCGGCGTCGACTCCCACCGTCCGCCGGAAACGCTCGGACAGCGGCACGGTCAGGCGCCCCGGTCCGCAGCCGAAGTCGAGGCAGGTGCCCGGCTCGAACGCCGCCCGGGCATCGGCGAGCGTGCGCATCAGCTTCTCCACGTGGGCGCGTCCCGAGGCGTAGAACGTCTCGAGATCCCACTTTCCCCCGTACCTCGAGGGGTCGGACAGCACACCGAACAGCGGGTCGGTGTCGCCGAGCGCTTCCCAGTTCCTTACGAGGGTGCGGAACTTTCCGGTATCCGGCATCGGTCTGGAGACCGTCATCGTACACTGGAGGCATGCAGCTCTTCGTAGCCCGTCTCTGCCTCGATTGCGACGAAGTGTACGACGCGCAGAGTTGTCCGGTGTGCGGATCAGAAGCCTTCGCGTACCTGACCCGCTGGGTACCGGCGCCCGAGCGGCGGACGCGCGCGCGGCCCAAGACCTCGCCGGACGCCGACGTCTATCGTGAATTGATTGCGCCCGCGTCGGCGGCGTCGCCGCGCGGGCGC
Organism: uncultured Acidobacteriota bacterium; assembly: GCA_963837345.1. GTDB lineage: Bacteria > Acidobacteriota > Vicinamibacteria > Vicinamibacterales > CAVVIG01 > CAWIMX01. Next base: position 2,647,474 of record CAWIMX010000001.1, on the reverse strand, counting down.
CTCCTGAAGAGTGGCGCGTTCGGCGTGGCCATGCTCGCGGCCGGGTGGCTCTGGCGGTGGAACGCCGGCCGGAAAGCCGACGCCGCACCTCCGCCGCCGGACACCGATGAGGACAACGGGCAGACCTGAGGCCGGGGGCCTGCGGGCGCTCAGACGGGCGTCGACGACGCGGCCGCGGGCGGCATGAGCGTTTCGGCCCGCGGGATGATCAGCCACGCCACCAGGTACGCCACGATGCCACCGATCACCGCACCGCAGAGAATCGACAGGATCACCCACAGGAGCCGGATGGGCGTGGCGTCCACCCCGAAATATTCGGCGAGCCCGCCGCAGACCCCGGCGATCTTCTTGTCCGTGGACGAGCGGACCAGGCGCCGCTTGTGCGGCTCCGTGCTGGGGACGACCTCTTCGGGGATGACGAGCCACGCTGCCAGGTACGCGAGCACGCCGCCGATGATGGCGCCGGGCACGATGGAGAACGTGACCCAGGCCGCGCGAACCAGCACCACGTCGACGTCGAAGTAGTTGGCGAGGCCGGCGCAAACTCCGGCGATCTTGCCTTCGTTGCGCGATCGCGTGAGCCGTCGAGTGACCATAACAGCCTCCTTGTACCTTCGACGGAAGCTGTGAGGTCCAGGTTCACCGGGCGCGGGCCGTCAAACGCTGGCTCCGGTCGCGACGCGCCCGCCGAACTCCGAGGCGCCATACACGCTGTGGGCCCGGCTCATCAGTGTCGGCCGGGGACGCGCGGGCGCGGCCGGCGGGCGGCGATACGACCGGAAGCCCACGTGGCAGTTGTGCTTGCGCAGAAACGTCAGGAACCGCTTGTAATCGGATTGCGGCATGTTGAACAGCTCCACCATCATGCGGTAGTTCCCCGCCGTACGGTCGAGCCCGCGCTCGATGATCCGGCGCAGATCGGCACGGGGCAGGTCGCGCGACATGAACGGGCCGTAGACGGCGGACCAGAACGACTCGCCGCCCTCGAGCATCCGCTCGGCGTGGTCGACGGCGGCGGTCGACACCTCCGGACAGGCCGCCCCGGCCGCCACCGTCGGGGCCTTCCGAAGCTCCACCACTTCCCTCGGCAGGTCGTCCACCTCGATGGTCGGCCGCGGAGGGCGGAGGATCATCCGCTCGACCACGTTCTTCAGTTGACGCACGTTGCCCGGCCAGGCGTAGTCGACCAGGATGTGCAGCGCGTCGGGCGACAGGCGCCGCCCGGGCACGCGGTGCTCTGCGGCGTACCGCTCCAGGAAGTGGTCCAGCAGGAGCGGGATGTCCTCGCGGCGCTCGCGCAGCGGCGGGATCACCAGGCGAACGACGTTCAGCCTGTAGTAGAGGTCCTGCCGGAAGGCGCCGGCTTCGATCGCGGGCAGCAGATCGCGGTTGGTGGCCGCGATGATCCGGACGTCGACCATCCGGCACCCGCGCTCGGCGCCCACCCGCTGGATCTCGCCCGTCTCGAGAAACCGGAGGAGGGCCGCCTGCATCCGCAGGCTCATCTCTCCGACCTCGTCGAGAAAGGCCGTGCCCCGCGTGGCCCCCTCGAGGATCCCGATCCGATCGCGGTGCGCGTCGGTGAAACTGCCGCGCATGTGGCCGAAGAGCTCCGACTCCATGAGCGAGTCGGGGACGCCGGCGCAGTTGATGGCGGCGAGCGCGGCATGCCGTCTCGGGCTGCTGGCGTGAATGAGACGGGCGACCACGTCCTTGCCGACGCCGGTCTCGCCGGTGATGAGGACCTTGGCGTCGGACCGCGCCGCCATCAGGAGGTCCTCGTGCAGCGCGCGCATCGCGGCGCTCTCGCCGATCAGGCGTTCGGGCTCCCGACCGGCCGGGATCATCGAACGGCTCCGCGGCTCTCGAGCGCCGCCGTCAGGTACAGGACATTCAGCCGATAGTAGAGACCCTCGAGGAACCGTCCGCTGTTGACGAGCGGCAGCAGGGGCCTGGACGTGATGGAGATCACCTGCATGTCGATCCATCGCTCTTCCATCCAGTCGTAGAGCGCGATCTGCTGGTCGAGCGTCAGCGCCGAGACGTCGCGCAGGAGCAGCGTGCCCCGGTGCGTGTCCGGCAGATGCAGGGCGCCGGGCACGAGGCGGGTCTCCATCGGCTGGTGACAGAATGTCGAGAGCCGGAGGGCCACGGCGGAGGCGGTGGGGCCGTCGCACAACACGAGAAGATTCGGCCGCCGGCCGCCACGGACGAGCGACCGCAGCCACTCCTCCTCTGAAAAGGCGATGCCGTCAGGCGATTCGGTCATGGTCGGGCCCATTCGTCGAACGTCGGGTTCCAAGCGTGTGCATGTCCTCGTCATGCCTCCTAGTGCCGTGGCCTGCCCGATCGTTACAGGCACGCGAATCCCCAAAGGATCCGGCGGGTCTGAAACGAATCGCCGCCGCGCCGCACCATTCAGCGAGCGGGCGGCCAGGCCGGTTGCCCGGCGGAACGAGGGGCCTTACGATCGACGCCACGTGCCTCAACCGCCGCGCTTCGAGTTCAGCCGTGAGTACGTGGAACGGCTCGTGGCCGCCGACCCCGACGTGGAGCGGCATTTCGCCGACTACTTCCGGGGGATGCTGGTGCTGAAGGTCGCCGGCCGCCTCCGCTCGCGGGCGCTCGTGGACGACGCCGTCCAGGAGACGCTTACGCGGGTGCTGGCCGCCCTCAAGCGCGGCAGTGTGCAGAATCCGGCCGCGCTCGGCGCCTTCGTCAACACGGTGTGCAACCACGTGCTGCTCGAGCTCTACCGCTCGGGGTCGCGGACCACGCCGCTCGAGGACGATTACGACCGTGCCGACGACCGGCTTCCGAGCGCCGAATCGACGATGGTGGGGGCCGACGACCGCGCCCGCGTCCGGGAGGCGCTCGACGCGCTGCCCCAGAAGGAGCGCGACCTGCTCTACTGGCTGTTCTTCGAGGATCGCGACAAAGACGATGTGTGCCGTATGCTGAAAATCGATCGCAGCTACCTGCGGGTCCTGCTCCATCGCGCGAAGGCGCGCTTCCGCGAGCACCTGGTCGAGCCGGCCCCCTCTTCTGGAGACCGCGCCCGATGACGCACGCCGACGCCGTGAGCACGCTGGCCACCGAGCGCTATCTGCTGGGTGATATGACGGACGCGGAGCGCGACGCCTTCGAGGCGCACTTCTTCGATTGCACCGAGTGCGCCGCGGACGTCCGCGCCGCGGCGACGATGGCCGACGGCGCGCGGCTGGGTCTGATCGAGGCGCCCCGTGTCCGGCCGTTCGTCTCTCCACGCGCCGCATCCACCTGGCGGCAATCGGCCATCCTGCCCTGGGCCATCGCGGCGACCCTGGCGGTGGTGGTGGTGTACCAAGCCTGGCCGACCTCGTCCTCGTTCACGTCGCTCCCCTCCGCCCTCGCCCTGGCGCCGATCACCCTCCGGCCGGCGAGCCGCGGCGAAGACGCCTCGATCGATGTGGCGCCCGGCAGCCCGGGGATCGCCCTGGCGATCGATCTGACGAGCGCCCCGACCGGGACGCTCGAGTACGATCTGCGGACCGCGGACGGTCGAGACGTCGCTGCCGGGCAGGTGCCCGCGCCGCCGTCCGGCCAGCCTCTCCTGCTGCTCGTTCCTGCGCGTCTCCTGACGCCGTCGACCCGTTACATTCTTGCCATTCGCAATTCTGTGAACCCCGGCTTGACCACCGCTGAATACCGCTTTACCGTTGTAGCGCGCTGATTGCGCGCCCTATGGAAATCAAACGCCGGTTCGTGTTCCGCGGCAACGCCGCGGCATTCAACGGCCGTGTCATCCGGCCGGTGGATCTCGTGCCCGAGAACAGCTGCGCCAGCTCGCTGCCCGTGGTGGGCGGGCGGTCGATCTCGCGCGTGGGCCCCCAGAAGTTCGGCGACGAGCTGCGCTTCGAATCTGCATCGACGCTGGCCGAAGGGCTGTTCGACGATCCGAAGGCCTACGAGGAGCTGAGCCACCAACGCGGCCGCGAGGACCTGCTGACGACGTCGACGCGGGTCATGGCTGAGGTGCGCGGCGCCGTCGTGGGCCTCAGGCCGCAAGTCACGATCTCCCGGGTGTTCGCGGCGATGCAGTCGCGCAGCCCGGGCGCGAGCGGGGAACCCGCCATCCAGGTTGCCCACGACTCGGCGGTCGAAGGCTTCGTCATCGACAAGCACCATCTGATCGTCGAGCTCAACACGGAGCTCTTCGAGCGCTACAACACGCGCGCCAAGCTCCTGGCTGCGGCCGACGACTCCCGCTTCGTGCAGGAGTTCGGGGATCACCTGCACCTGCGCGCCGACTACGAAGGACGCGCCGTGCCCCACACCGGCCGGCTCGTCGGCTGCGAATACCTGCACGCCACCATCGTGCGTCGGCTGCGCTGGGACGGCGAGCCGTTTCCCGGATCGCGGATCGACCAGAATCTCGTCGTGCTGCCGAATTTCGGCCGGGTGTATTTCGGCGAGCTGCTGGTCACGGCGACGTCGCGGCGGCTGACCATGATCCGCATGGAGCTGGGCTCGCCGATCGGCGGGTTCTTCGCGTTCGGAGATATCGAGAACGACGGCGGCTGGTCTCCGTAGCTCCGGACCGGTGCAGGTCCCTGGGATGAAGCGCGCCATCGTCGCGGCAGGTCTGCTCGCGATCGTCGGCTGTCAGGCTGCGACCCGGCCGGACGATCTCTATCGGTCGGCGCGGCAGGCTCTCCGACAGGGGCAGCTGGTCGACGCACGCACGCTGACCGAGCGGGGCGTGGCCCTCACCCTCCGGCAACCCGAGTCGGCCTCGACCTGGGCGTTTCGTCTGCTGCGGGCCGAAATTCACATCTACGCGAGCGAGAACGACGAGGCGCGGCCGGACGTCGAGGCGGCGCTGCCCGAGGGACCCGCGTTCGACGTGGTTCGAGCCCGACAGAAATATCTGGCGGCCCGCCTGAAGGTCGCCGAGGGGAAGCTCGCCGACGCCCTCGACCTCGCGCGCGACGCGCGTGCGAGTACCGCGCAACCCGACGATCTACTCGAACTCGACGACCTGGTCGGTCAACTGCAGCTGCGCCTGGGGCACTGGTCGGAGGGGGAAGCCACCTTGAAGGGGGTGGTCGATCGGGCGACAGATGCCGGCGACCGTTATCACGAGGCGCTGGCGCTGAACGACCTCGGGATGGGCTACGTCGTCCGCAGTCGGTACGACGAGGCCATTCCCTGGTTCGAGCGCATCCTGGCGCTGAAGGAGCTCGAGCCATTCGCGCTCTACCCACGGGCGCTGTACAACGCGGGCATCGGCTACACGATGCTCGGACAGTTCGATCGCGCGGCGACGATGCAGCGGCAGGCGGTAGACGCGTATGCGGAGCGTGGCGCCAGTCGCGATCGCGAGAAGGCGCTGGGGCAGCTGGGCAGCACCCTCCTCGCGCGGGGCAACGAACCCGAGGGCATCCGCTATCTGGCTGACGCCTTCGATGTCGCCACGGCCAGCAGCCTGAACGACGACGCGGCCATCTGGGCGAACAACCTCGCCTCTGCCAACGTCGACCTCGAGGATTGGGACGCGGCACAGCGCTACAACGAGGAAGCCCGACGCATCAAGCAGGCGACGGGATCGGCGAGCCTGGTCCGCAACACGCTCAAGGACGGTCAAATCGCCGTCGGGTTCGGCCGGTTCGACGAGGCGGAGCGGTTGTTCACCGAAACGCTCGGCGCCGCCCCCCCGCCAGATGTCGTCTGGGAGGCGCAGGCCGGGCTGGCCCGTGTCGCGCTCCAGGAGGGGCATCACGACCGTGCCGGACGGTACTTCCAGGCGGCCCTGGAAACGATCGAGAACACGCGCTCGGATCTGTTGAAGTCCGACTACAAGCTCTCGTTTCTCTCCCGCCTGATCCGCTTCTACCAGGCGTACGCGGACGAGCTCGTCGATCAGGGACAGATCGCCCGCGCCCTCGAGATCGCCGATTCCAGCCGCGCCCGCGTGCTGGCCGAACACGATGGCGCCGCCGCTCCGCCGCGGGCCCATGCGAGCGGGTTCCAGCGGATCGCGGCTCGCTCGGGTGCCGTCCTGCTCTCCTACTGGCTCACGCCGGATCACTCGTATCTGTGGATCGTCACGAGCGGCGGCATCGACCTGAAAACACTGCCGCCGGCGTCGGAGCTCGAGACGCTCGTCCGCGCGCATCAGGCCACCATCGGGTCGGCGCTCGGCGATCCCCTGGCCGGCGTCGACACGGCTGGAGACCGCCTGTACCGCACGTTGATCGGGCCGGCTGCCGGCGTCATTCGTCCGGACGCCAGGGTCGTCATCGTGCCCGACGGCATTCTCCACGGGTTGAACTTCGAGACGCTGCCCGTGGCCGGCTCCGAGCGCCACTACTGGATCGAGGACGCCGAGATCGCGATCGCGCCTTCGCTCTCGACCTTGACCGTGAGCGACCGGCCCCTGACGACCGCGCCGTCATTGCTCGCCGTGGGCGACGCCGTCCCCCATCCGCCGGACTTCCCCGTCCTTTCTTATGCGGCGGCCGAGATGACCGCGGTCGCCGCGCCCTTCGACGCCCGGCGAGTGGTGCGCCTCGAAGGCGAGCAGGCCTCGCCGAACAGGTATGAGGACGCGCATCCCGATCGATTCACCTTCGTGCACTTCGCCGCACACGCCACGGCGAACGTCGAGAGCCCGCTCGATTCGGCCATCATCCTGTCGGGCGGGGGCAGCGGCTACAAGTTGTATGCGCGCGACGTGGCCGACGAGCGACTGCAGGCGGAGCTCGTCACGGTGTCCGCCTGCCGGAGCGCCGGCGAGCGCGCCTATGCGGGTGAAGGACTGATCGGCTTTGCCTGGGCATTTCTGCGCGCCGGCGCGAAGCGCGTCGTCGCGGGACTCTGGGACGTGGACGATCGATCGACGGCCGCGCTGATGGAGGGGCTCTACGCCGGCCTCGCCCGGGGCGAGCCGCCGGGCCGGGCGCTGCGCCGCGCGAAACTGGATCTGATTCGCCAGGGCGGTACGCAGGCGAAGCCGTACTACTGGGCGCCGTTCGAGCTGTTCACGGTCGCCCTCTAACGGTCCTGCCCTCTGGAACCCTTGAACGTTTCCGCACTGCCGGGCGCCGTGAAGTCGAGTGTCCGGTCGGCCACGCGCCCGGTGACGTGAAACGGCCCGCGCAGCTGGAAGAAGTCGAGGCCGGCGTCTTCCCGACCGGGCGACCATGCGGTGATCGTCGTTTGCGTCACCGCGAGGGCCAGCGCGACGCGAAGCGACGCGCTGCGGCCACGCACCAGGATCTGTTGCGGCCCGCCGCCGGGGCCGTCGGTCTCTTCGATGGTGACGTTGGTCGCGTAGCCGAGCGGGCCATCGGGCCCCAACGCCATCAGGAACGCGGGAATGCGGCTCGCGTCGGCGGCGTCGGGCGGCGGGTGCACACGGCCGTAGACGAACGACACGCCGGGGCCCTGCACCTGCCCCCACTGCCAGGAGACGCCCTGCCAGAACCCCCAATTGTGATCGTGATACGCGGCGCCGCCGTCGAAGTCCACGAGGTCGTCGCCAACCCGGAGGCTTCCCTGGAGCGCGCCCGCCATTACCGGCACGACGTATCCCGACACCCAACCTTCCGCGCCGCGGATCGTCAACGGCGGGAGGGATCGGCCGGGTGTCGCATCGACGACGAGTGCGCCCGAGACCCGCGCGTGTCCGCCATCAGCCGGCAGATCGAGCGAGATGCGGTACTGGCGTCCCACCAGGCGGACGTGAGTGCCGCCCACCGTCAGATCCGGCGCTGCGGCCAGGAGCGCCGCGTCGTCGACCTCGGTCGATTGGGAGTAGGAGGTCATGCGGCCCTCGCGCTCGAGCTGCAGCCGGACGCCGAGCGGGCGGCGCCCCGCCGCCGACGGGGGCCCGGCCAGGAATGTCAGGTAGAAACGGGCGCCCTCCGACCGGCCATTGAAGTACAACCATTCGGCCCACGAGCCGGCGCGGGCCGGCACATCGGGGACGTCGTGGAAGCGATCCATCGCCCGGAGCAGGTCGGCGGGATCGGGCGCCGACCAGGCACGGTCGGCGGGCGTGTCGTTCCACGACGCCAGCGATCCCGCCCCGCTCGTCTCCGGATCGCCCAGCGCGCGGTCGAGGCTCGGTATGCCGCCGCGGGCACGGACCGGCGTCGCTCCGGCATCGTCGATCAGGTACAGGGTGTCGCGCGCGCTGGGCGCGGCCGCCGCCACGCGCGCCGCCAGCGGCCCTTCGCCGAGCACCGCCGACAGGACGAACCGGGCGTTCGTCAAGCGGCCGCCCAGGCCGCCGACGATCACGTCGCCGCCGCCCGACAAAGCCGGCGCGCGCGCCTGATCGAGAATGACGGCGGCCACGCCCAGCAGCACGGCCATCACGGCGACGCCGAGCCCGAACCCGCCGGCCAGGACGGCGCTGCGGACGGGACGTGCCCGCAGCGATCGGATCGCCACCAGCAGAATCATCGCGACGAGTCCTCCACGATCTGCCCGTCGCGCATCGTGAGCAGGCGGCGGGCGCGGGCCGCGACCGCGGCGTCGTGCGTGACGACCATCACGGCCACGCCCTGCTCGTGCAGGCGGTCGAGCAGCGCGACGATCTGCTCCCCCGTTCGCTGATCGAGCTCGCCGGTCGGCTCGTCGGCGAGCAGCAGCTGCGGCCGATTGGCCAGGGCGCGGGCGATCGCGACGCGCTGCATCTCACCGCCGGACAGCTCGGCCGGCCGGTGATGCGCGCGACCGGCGAGACCGACGTACTCCAGGAGCTCGGCAGTGCGACGGCGCCGATCCTCGCGAGGCGCGCCGGCTTCCGCCTGCGGCAGCTCGACGTTCTCCCAGGCTGTCAGCATCGGCAACAGGAAGAAGCGCTGGAAGACGAACCCGACCTCGCGCAGCCTCAGGCGGCTGCGATCCACGTCGGAGAGCGCTCCGACGTCGCGGTCGTGGAACCGCACGCTGCCGGAGGTGGGCACGTCCACGCAGCCGAGGATATGGAGCAGGGTGGACTTGCCGCAGCCCGACGGCCCGATCACGGCGACCGACTCCCCGGTCTCGATCGACAGCGAGACGCCGCGCAGCGCCGTCACCGGCGCCGCGGCCATGGGAAACGTGCGCGTGACCTGGCGGGCTTCGACGATGGGCGCCATCACCCGACCACCTCGCGCCGCAGGGTGGCCGCAATCGGCAGCGTCGCCACAATCCGCATCGGATATAGCGCCGCCGCGACGGAAGCGCCCGCGAGCAGCCAGACATAGTTGACGAGGGCGCGCGGCTCGAAGACGAAGAAATGCACGCTCGTCGGAATTCCCGGCAACGCCCGCAGAATCCCGTCGAGCCAGACCGACAGGCCGAAACCGATCGGAACAGCCAGCACGGCCCCCGTCCCGACGATCAGCACCGACTCGCACAGCACGCCTGCCACGACACGGCGGCGCGAAAGGCCCAGGGCCCGGAGCGCGGCAATCTCGCCGAGCCGCTCGTTGACCGACGCCGTCAGCAGCACCGCGATCAGCAGGAACCCGAAGAACAGCGTGACCGTCGCGAGCACGGCCGAGATCTGCCTGAAATACGAGAACTCCACATGGGTGAAGCGCTCGACGAGCTCCGCGTTCGTGACGACGGCCAGATCGGGCCTGGCCGCATGAATGGCGGCCGCGGCGCGCTCCGCACCCTCTCGCGGGCTCGATCGCACGAGCAGCATGTCCACGCTGTCGTCGTCGGGATCGCCGCACAGGCTCCGGAGATCCGAGAGGCGCCCGGCCGCCGTCTCGGCCTCGGCATCGTCGAAGGGGAATTCGGCGATCCCGACCACGGTGAACGGGCGCGCGGGGAGCGCGCGACGATCGGGGCCGCACTCACCGTGGATCGAGACCGTCGTGCCCGCCGAGGCACGCAGCGCATCGGCCAGTTCGCGGTTGATCAGCAGCGGCGACACCGCGTCGTCCGCCGTCGACAGTTCGCGGCCCTCGAGCAAGGTCCACATCGGCGGCGCCTGCGGGTCGGCGCCGAGAAGCTGCAGCCGGGTGCCGGTCGCGCCGATCTCGGCGCTGCGCACGCTGACGGGGACGACCGCTTCGACCTGGGGAAGACGGGAGACGTCGGCGATGATCGCGCTGGCATTCGGCAGGCGCGGCCCGGTAAAGGGCGCCGAATCGGTGGCGACGACGCGCACGTCGAAGCCGGCCCGGTCGAGGAGGTCGCGAAACGACAGGACGAGCCCGCGCGAGAGCAGCAGCATATCGAACAGCAGCGCGCCGACGGCCGCGACGCCGAGCACCCCGAGGCAGGTGCGAGCAGGCTGACGGACGCTCGTGAGCCATGCCAGGCGAAGGACCCGCATCATCGCCGGATGAGCGCCAGGGGCGCACGGCCGAGCAGGCTCCACGACGCCAGCAGGCTGGCCGCGATCCCGAGCGGCAGCGCCAGGAGCACCACCTGCAGGACGACGCCCGGGGTCACGCGCAGGAAGACGAGCGCCGTGTCGTAGCGCCACTGAAAGAATCGGTTGAAGGCGCCCTGCACGGCGAATGCGAACAGCACGCCGGCGACGGTTCCGACGATCGCGATGATCGCGCCTTCCGCGAGCACCTGCGCCAGGATGCGCCGGCGCGTGAGTCCGATGAGACGGAGCGTTCCGATCGTATCGCGGCGTTCGTCGACCAGCATGGTCATGAGCGCCAGCAGGAATATCGCGCTACCCGCCATCGTGACAATGGCGATGGCCTGGTGGAAGCGCTCGATGACGGCGAACGTGCTGGTGCGGCCGTTGGGGGCGGAGGTCGGCGTGGCGACGGTGCCCGGGAGCCTCGCCGCGACGTCACGCGCAAAGGGGCGCGCGTCGGACGGATCCACGAGGGCCACGTTGAGGGCGGCGATCGTGTCCGGCGCCCCGGGATCATCGGCACCACGAGTGAGGGCCAGCAGATCGGGGAGATGCAGCTGGACTTCGAGCGCCGGCTGCGCGAACCGCATGGGATCGGGCGTCGGCTCGTACACCCCGAGCACGCGGAAGCGCTCGGCGCGCGCGCCTGACGGGTCCGAACCGAGCCGAACGACATCGCCGACGCGGAGCCCGTTGCGCTCCATGAGCTGCCGCGAGACGAGCACGCCCGGCTCCGCGCCTCCGGCGGCACCCAACCCGCCGAGGGCCAGGCTGCCAAGCGCGGCTGCGACCGCAACGGCGCCAGCCGCACGCGCGAACCACCGGCGAGTCATGAATCTCAGTTTACCGATTCTCGGGGTGTGGTATACAGCCACCCTGGAGAATGGCCATGACCCGTGCGAAAGCGATGATGGTTCTGTTGCTGGTGGCGATGGTGCCGTCGCACGACGGCCACGCGCAGCGCGTGGATCGCGCCCGGATCGCTCCCCTGCCGATCTCGGACTGGACGGACACGGATCGCGAGATCCTCGGCGCCATGGCACGGAACGATCAGACGATCGACGTCTTCAAGACGTGCCTGCGCAACCGCGAGCTGTGTCGGAACTGGATGCCGTTCACCCGCTACGTTCTCGGCGCCGACAGCGGGCTCGCGGCGCGGGAGCGCGAACTGCTCATCCTGCGGACTTCAGCGCTCTGCCATGCCGACTACGACTGGGCGCACCACGTGCCGGCCGCCAGGCGGGCCGGCCTCACCGACGAGGAGATCCTGCGAATCGCCAAAGGACCCGACGCGCCGGGCTGGAGCGCCCTCGACCGCACCGTCCTGCGCGCGGCCGACGAGCTCCACGCCGATCAGCACATCTCCGATCGGACGTGGGCGGCGCTGAAGGACCGTTACGACGACAGTCAGATGATGGACGTCGTGTTCACGGTCGGCCAGTACACGATGGTGTCGATGTTTCTGAACAGCGCTGGCGTCCAGCTGGAACCGGGACTCACAGGGCTGCCGCGATAGCCCTCGCCGCCGGGTCTTCGTCGATCACTGCGACGCCGACGACTTCTTCCACTTCGCGAGGAGCGCCTCGCGATCGACCTTCGCGCCGCCGAGGTAGACGGCCGCGATGCGTCGGAGGTTGCGGATGTCGTCGAGCGGATTGGCATCCAGCACGAGAAAATCGGCGCGCTTCCCGGCGGCCAGGGTGCCGACGTCGGTGAGGCCGAGCGCCTCGGCCGGCCGCGACGTCGAGGCCACGATGGCGTCGGCGGGCGACAGCCCCATCCGGACCCAGTGCTCGATTTCATGGTGATCGCCGGATCCGAAGGTGTTGCCGGGCCGGATGCCGGTATCGGCGCCGAGGACGAGGCGGGCGCCCGCGTGGATCATCGCCATGAAATTCTCTTTCAGGCGCGCCTCGCGGTCGGCCGCGGTCGCCCGGACGGCGCATGCGTTCGCCTTGATGTCGGCGACGATCGCGGGCGTGAGCGTCTGGGTGAAGAATGCATCATCGTCGCAGACGTCGCTCCGATCGCCGAGCGCGATGACGGTGGCCCAGTACCGGTGTCTTCTCCCGCACGAGTGCGGCCAGCTCGTCGTCGATCGGCGCGTTCTGGACCATGTGCACGAGGACGTCGATGCCGGCGCGAAGCGCATCTTTCTGATCGCGCGCCGTCGTGGCGTGCGCATGTACGCGGATGCCGTCCTTGTGCGCCTCGTCGATGATCGCCTCGTAGACCTGCGGCGGCATCGCCGGGTACGAGCCGCCCCGGTCGCCGAACCAGATCTTGACGTGCGTGATGCCTTTCGCATGCACGTCGGCCACCGCGGCCCGCCCTTCCGGCGCCAGCGTCACCTCGTAGTTGGCGTGCAGCGGGCGCGTGCCCTTGATCAGAATGGAATCGGGCCCGCCGTTGGGCGGCACGATGCCGGCGTTGAACCAGTATCGAGCCGCCGGCGGGACGTTGCGCGCCGCCTGGTCCTGTTGAAACTGGAGCGACAGCGCGACCGGCGCGGAGCCGCCGTCGTTCGCCGTCCCGATGCCGTAGAACGCCTCGCGCTGCAGCTCGTCGAGCAGATTCTCCGGCGTGAAGTTCTCGGGAAGCGCTTCGCCCTCGGCGTTGGTGTACCGCTCGTAGCCGAAATGGACGTGGGCGTTCACCAGTGCGGGCATGACGGTCTTTCCCGTGAGATCGACGCGCGCCGCGCCGGAGGGGGCCGACACCGAGCCGCGCGCCCCCACGGCCGTGACACGGCCGTTCTCGACGAGCAGGGCGCCATTCGCGATCGTGGGGCTCGCATCGCCAGCGATGAGCCTGGCGCCCTCATAGAGCACGGCGCCCGGCGCCGGGCGCGTCTGCGTCTCGACCAGGGACGCCAGGCCGATCACGAGGCACGCCGCCGTCAGAATCCATCGACGCATGCACCACCCCCTGCCCCGCGGGCATTCACCGACGTGTGAACCCGATTCTACCCGTCAGCCAAGATATCGCAAGACCAGCGCGGTCACGTCGTCGTCGGGCACCGCGCCCTGCGTAAACGCATGCACGGCAGCCAGGAGCCCCGCCAGCAGCGTCTCGGCGCCGGCCCCGGGGTTGGCGCGCACCACGGCCTCGATCCGCTCGTCGCCGAACGGGTCGCCCGAAGGGTCCGACGCTTCGCTGACGCCGTCGCTGAAGAGCAGGATCACGTCGCCCGCCTCGAGCGGCACGGTTTCCTGCGGAAACGTGGCATCGAGGAACAGCGCGAGGGGCATCCCGCCGGTGTCGAGCCGCCGCACCGAACGGCCGCGGACGAGCAGCGGCGGATTGTGTCCGGCCAGGCTGTAGGCGAACCGGCCGCCCGGACGAAGCACCCCGTACGCCATGGTCGCGAAGCGATTGGCCACGAAGTGGCGCTCGAGCGTGACGTTGACGCGGCTCAGCATCTCGCCCGGTTCGACGCCGCTCGACGCATAGGCGGCGAACATGCCCTGCAGCGCTCCCGCCAGCACCGCCGCCGGGGGCCCCTTCCCCGCCACGTCGCCGAGCGCGAGCCCGAAAGCGCCATCGGGGAGTTCGAGGTAGTCGAAGAAGTCGCCGCCGATCGCGCGCGACGCCTGGCTGGCGCCCGCGATCTCGAAGTCGCGCGCCCGGTGCGACGACGCCGGGCGGAGCGCGCGCTGCATCTCGGCGGCGATGCGCAGCTCCCGATCGAGCCGCGCCTTCTCGACCGATTCGCGATACAACCGCGCGTTCTCGATGGCCACCGCCGCTTCGGTCGCGAGCGCCTCCACGCCCAGCCGCGTCGTCGGCGACAGCAGGCCGCCGCCTTCCCGCCCGTCGAGATACAACACGCCGATCGGCGCGGGCGGGTCGCCGGCTTCGTTGACGTACTGCCGCAGTCGAAGCGGCACGCACAACACCTGGCGAATGCCCAGCGCGACGGTGGCCGAGTGTTCGGCGGCCGTGTCGTCGCCGACCAGGTCCCTCACGAGCCGCGCTTCGCCGGTGGCGAACACGTCGTTCGGGATTTTCCGGCTGGCGCCGAACGTCTCGTCGGGCAGCGTCACGCGGCCCCTGGCGCGGCCGACCGTCAGCTCGAGCCTGCCATCGGCCGTGGCGAGCATGATGAAGCCGCGCTCGGCGCCGGCCACCTCGATGGCGGCGTCGAGCACGAGCACCAGCACGTCCTGGAGGAGGTGCGCGGCCCCGAGGCCGCGCAGGCCCTCGAGGAGCGCCGCCATCTGCCGCACCACCCCCACGAGCGATCCGCCGGCAACCGGCTCCTCCGGCTGATCGAGGAACACGATGTCGACGACCGCGCTTCGGCCGAGGCGTATGCGGTCGCCGTCGACGAGCGTATGCTCGCGCTGCGGCTCGCCGTTGACGAACGTCCCGTACCGCGAGCCGCTGTCGCGCAGCACGTAGCGATCGCCGTCAGCGACGATCTCCGCGTGCTGGCGCGACACCTCGCTCCCGACCACCCGCAGATCGCTGTCGTCGCTGCGACCGATGGCAAACGGCGACTTGTCGATGCGCACGACGCGGCGCCCGGTGCGATCGGTCACGCTCAATCCGGGCGTGGAGATCGCCGGCGCGTCCGTCACGGCGTGGCCAGCGCGGCCGTCCAGTTGACGACCAGGGTGATCGGGGGCTGGGAGGGCGCTTCCACGATCCGGTTCACGAGAAACCGCTGGCCGTCCGCGGAAACGTCGAACGGGTACCGGCGCGCCCCGGCGGCATGCAGTGGAAAGAGCGTGCGGACCTCGCCCACCTCGAACTCTTCGCCTTCGCCCCTCACCGCGGCGGCCATCAGCCGATCGTTGGCCATGTAGAAGAGCTCGCGCCCGTCGTGTCGCCACCGCGGATAGCTGCCGCCGCCCGTCGAGATCGGCCACTTGCCGCGCGGCCCCGGGAAGCGGGTCACGTACACCTCGCTCGGCCCGGTCTCGTTCGACACGTACGCGACCCATCGGCCGTCCTGCGAAAAGCGGCCGTACGTTTCGTAGAACGGCGTGTGCAGAAACGGCGCCCCCGACGCGCCTCCGGCCAGGGGCAGCAGCCAGAGATCGGTGTTGCCGACGACGAACGCGCCGATGGAATACAGGATGGCATTCCCGTCGGGCGACCAGCTCGTCGGGGCCTTGTTCCGCGTATCGACCAGCAGCTCCTGGGGATCGGTGAGCCCGCTCGCGTCGCGCTGATAGAGATCGAAGTAGCCGCGCGGGCGCGCGTTGTACACGAGGCGCCGGCCGTCGGGCGACCAGAATCGCCGACTGTTCGTCGGCCGGATCCACCGTGAATCTCGTGCGCACCCCGCGGGCGACGTCGACGAGATAGAGGTCGCGCGTCCGCCGTGCCGGATCGAACACGCTGACCGCTGCCTCGGTGCCGTCGGGCGACAGCTCGAGGTCGCCGTAGTCGGCCGGCGCGCCCACGGTGCCGACCTGGGCGCCCGACCAATCGAACCAGGTGAGCTGCGAGAGCACCTCCCCCGACTCGGACTGGTACGCCAGGACGCCGGTGTCGGACACCGAGAAGGCGCCCGTGCGGCCCGACAGTCCCCCGACCGCCACCTGGTCGGCGATCGGCACCACGTCGCCGGAGAGCGTCAGGCGGTTCGGGTCGAACGCCTGGGCCGCCAGCATGCGCTCGCGCGGAAAGACCAGGTAGCCGTTGGCGTACTTCGCGTTCGATCCCCCCGGGAAGAGCCGGGTGCGATCCGGCCCGTCGAGCGCCCCCACGTACACGCCGTTCGGATCGTCGGGACCGCCTTCCGTGCTGCCGGCGGCGAAGTACAGGAAGTGCCGGTCATCGGGCAGGAAGAACGGCGCCCAGTGCTGCGTCTCGCCGGCCTGTTCGTCGAGCGTCGTCGCCTGCACCGGCGTGCCGCCGGACGCGGGCACGCGATAGATCGGCATGGTCGCCTGTGCGAACAGAATGACGCCGTCGCGATTCCAGGTGCCGCCCGCGGCGAGCACGCTCGGCCGCGGCGTCTCGCAGAGGGTCACCGGCGAGCCTCCCGCCACGTCGATCTTCCTGAGCGTGCCCCCGGCAAAGAATGCGATCGACTCGCTGTCGGGCGACCAGAACGGATAGTAGGCGCCCTCGGTGCCCGCAAGCGGCTGCGCCGTCAGGCCGTCGAGCGATCGCACCCAGAGCATCACGCGCCCGTCCTCGCCCTGCGCCGTGTAGACCAGACGACGGCCGTCGGGCGAGAGGGCCAGGCCGCCGGCGGGCGTCGCCGTCGAGAACGTGACGTGCTCGGGCGGAAGGATCGAGCTCCGATAGATCGGCACGCCGCTCGTGATCGTGAGCCGCCCGGTCGTCAGCATGCCGAGCGCGACCGCCACCATCACGGCCAGCACGGCGACGGCCCACGCGATCGACGCCCGCGGAGGACGCGAGCGACCGACCGTCAGCGCTGCGCCAGCCTCCGAGTAGGACGAGAGGCCTTCCAGCGCGAACGCCAGATCCCCCGCCGACTGAAAGCGCGCCGCCGGCGCCTTCTCCAGGCATCGATCGACGATCCGCTCGAGTGCGGCCGGCACGTTGCGATCCGCCGGCAGCGGCGGCGCGGGTTCCTTGAGGATCGCCATCATCGTGTCGGCCGCCGTGTCGCCCCGGAAGGCCCGGCGGCCCGACAGCATCTCGTACAGGATCGCGCCGAAGGCGAACAGATCCGACCGATGGTCGGCGGGCAGTCCGCGAATCTGCTCCGGCGACATGTAGCCGAGCGTGCCGAGGATCGTGCCTGGCAGCGTGATGGAGGTGTGCGTGGAGGCGCCGCCCAAATCCGCCGGCAGCGGCGTCTCGCTGAACTTGGCCAGGCCGAAGTCGAGGATCTTCACCCGCCCGTTGGCGGCGATGAGCAGGTTCTCGGGCTTCAAGTCCCGATGCGCGATGCCCTTCTCGTGCGCCGCCTCGAGGCCGTGTGCGATTTGGACGGCGTATTCGACGGCCTTGCGGACCGTCAACGGGCCTTCATTCAACTGTTCGCGCAGCGTCTGACCGTCGAGCAGCTCCGAGACGATGTAGCGCAGCCCCCCCTCGGTGCCGACGTCGTACACCGAGAGGATGTTGGGATGGTTGAGGGCGGCCGCCGCACGCGCTTCCTGCTCGAAGCGCTGCAGCCGGTCGGGATCGGCCGGAACGAGCGCCGGCAGCACCTTGATCGCCACGTCGCGGCCCAGGTGCGGATCGCGGGCGCGGTAGACCTCGCCCATCCCACCCGTGCCGAGCACGGCCTGGATCTCATAGCGGCCGAGCCGGTCCCCTGGGGCGAGCACCATCGCGGACTAGTATCGCTCACCTCGGAACCTGTTACGATGCTCCCCTCGGCACGAGAGGAGCGGCCATGCGGAGCCTTCATCGGCGCGCGGCGGTTGCAGCCATCGTCCTCGCACTCGTCCCTGCGGCCTTCCACGCCGCGGTTCTCGACGAGCCTGCGCTCTCGAAAGAGGAGATGCGCCAGTTCCTGCTCACCGCCGACGTCGTGGCCAGCCACGACACCAGCACCGGCATCACGCACCCCCTCCGACTCACCTTGTCGAAGGGCACGCTCACGCACGATGCCGCGTTCCAGCCCATCGACGAGCGCGAGGCCGTGCGGAAGTTCGAGAACGGACGCGTCGAGGGCAACTTCGTCGATTCCTACAAGTACGACCTGGCCGCATACGGGATTGCCGGCCTGGTAGGTCTCGACGACATGATGCCCGTGACGGTCGCCAGGAAGTGGAAGGGCCGCCCCGGCGCGCTCAGCTGGTGGCTGCCCGTCAAGATGGACGAGCGGACGCGAATCGCGCAGAAGATCGACGCGCCGGATCCCGCCGCCTGGAACGCCCAGATGTACCGGATCCGGGTGTTCTCCGCGCTCGTGTACGACACCGACCGCAACCTCACGAACATCCTGATTTCCGACGACTGGCACATCTGGATGATCGACTTCACGCGGGCGTTCCGCCTGTATCACACCCTCGCGCACGAGGACGACCTGGTCAAATGCGACGCGAATCTGCTCGAACGGCTCCGGGCGCTCGCGCGCGCCGACGTCGAACGGGCCACGGCGGGACAGCTGTCGAAGAACGAAATCGACGCCGTGATGGCCCGCCGCGACCGGATCGTCGAGCATTTCGCCCGGCTCGTGGCCGACAAGGGCGAGCGCCAGGTGCTGTACTGACGTCGCTCCCCTTCCTTCGAGGCTCGCGGACGCTGTCGGGCAAACCATGATATGAGTGGAGGGAGGTGCCCACCTGCCCGACGAAGGAGTGCGCGCATGAGGCGAATCCCCGCGTGCGGCACGCTGGCGGCGAGCGTTCTGGCGGTCGTCGGCGCGGCCGCCTGGCAGCAACCGGTGTTTCGCGGCACCGGCGACGCCGTTCCCGTGTTCGTCACCGTCACCGATCGTGACGGCCGGCTGGTCACGACGCTCACCCAGGATCAGTTCGAAATTCGCGACGAAGGCAAACCGCAGCCGATCACCCAGTTCGACAACACGCCCCAGCCCATCCGGCTCATCGTCATGCTGGATGTCTCGGGCAGCATGGAGGGCAACCTACCGCTGCTGCGCGACGCCGCATCGGAGCTGTTCACGCGGCTCCGGCCAGACGATGTCGTCCGCGTCGGGTCGTTCGGCCGCGAGATCACGATCAGCGGCGAGATCACGCACGACCTGGATGAGCTGCTGGGCGCCCTGCCGACCGCGATCGCGCCCGACGCGCCCACGCCGCTCTGGCGCGCCGTCGACCAGGCGCTCGAAACCTTCGGCGATGCCCGCGACAAGCGTCCCGTGATTCTCGTCCTGAGCGACGGCAAGGACGCCGAGGCGCCGGGCTTTCACCCCTCGACGATCAGCCAGGCCGAGGTGATCGACCGCGCCCGACGCGACGACGTCATGATCTACGGCGTCGGCATGCGCAGCCGCAGCCGCCAGGCGATGCCTCCGCTGATTGGGCGCGGCGGCCTCGAGGCGATGCTCCTCGCGGACCTGCCGGATCCCGGCCTGGCGCGCGTCGCGGAGGACACGGGCGGCGGCTACACGGAGATCCGGTTCGGACAGGACCTGGCCGACGCCTTCGCCGCGGTCGCCGACGAACTGCACAGTCAGTATCTGCTCGGCTTCGCGCCGCCGCGGCGCGACGGCAAGGTGCACGATCTCGACGTGCGGGTGACCGGGAAGGGGCTCAAGCCGCGCGCGCGCAAGAGCTACGTCGCTCCGAAGGCATAGGCCGTGAAGGTGCGCCGCCGGGCGCGGAACGCCGCGGGCCTCGGGCCAAGTGACCACGACGAGGCCTTCCACAAATGGCGCAAGCGGGTGAAGACGCTGTTCTACCAGCTCGAGGCGCTCGAGCCGCTGGGGCCCGCGCGAGTGGGGCGGCTGCGGAACGATCTGAACCGGCTTCAGAAGCAACTGGGCGAGGAACACGATCTGGTCGTGCTCGCCGAGGCGCTCGAGGCGCACGCAGAGGACGGGGATGCCGAAGGCGTCTGCACGCTGCGGCGGGCCGCGGACCGCCGCGCGCGCCGCCTGCGGCGGAAGGCCATTGAAGGGGAGGAAAGGGCTGTTCGGCAGGAAGGCGGGACGCGCGGTGTGCGCGATCCCCGAGGAGCCGTGAGTCTCGAAGATGCGCGCCTGCCGTCAGACGCGAGCCCGGACGGCCTGCTCGACGGCCTCGACCACGGGCTGGCGATACGTGTCGAAATAGACGGCGTGTCCGGCTTCGCTCAGATGCAGCTCGTCGGGAAGGAGCAGATCGCCCAGGGAGACGCCGGCGGCCGTCCTCGCGTCGAACGCCGCTTCGATGTCCACGAGCCGGACGTCCGTCGTCTGGGCCACATCCCGCACGATCTGGTTGTACGCGCGGTTGTGATCCTCGTAGCACATCGCGAGGTCCGCCAGCCGGCCGATGGTCCGCGTCGTCGAATGGTTGGTCCCCAGCACGATCTGCTCGGCGCCAGACCGCCGTCCGCGATCGATGATCTCGGCGAGATTGGCGGCAAATCCCCGCGCGCTCACGCGCGGATGCCCGTTGTCGGTTTGCCACACATTGCAGTCGTTGAGCCCGAACTGGACGAGCAGCACGTGGGGGCGATGCGATTGCACGTCGAACGGCATGCGTTCGAGCGCCATCCTGCTGGTGTTCCCGTTGACGGACGGATTCTGCGTGATGACATTGCGCTCGCCGCCGAAGCGCTCCGTCAGCGCGGCCGAGAGGCGGCACACCCAGGTCTTGTGAATCGAGATCCCCTGACCGAAGCAAACAGAGTCGCCGAAGAAGAAGATGCGGAGGTCGTCGGCCATCGGAAGCCCCTAGCGGCGTCGGAGGACGAAGCCGCGAAGACGCGCGAACGTT
This sequence comes from uncultured Acidobacteriota bacterium, assembly GCA_963837345.1. Classification (GTDB taxonomy): domain Bacteria; phylum Acidobacteriota; class Vicinamibacteria; order Vicinamibacterales; family CAVVIG01; genus CAWIMX01. The sequence goes on along the minus strand of CAWIMX010000001.1, from coordinate 2,626,780 downwards.
CTGAAGTCTCCCGGGTTCAAGGCCAGCGCCAGCGGCAGCGTCTTGTCGTGAAAGTCGCTGTACCCGGTGGCGACATCGGCCCCAGCGAGCAGCGGATAGGCGATGCGGGTGAGCACGTCGAACATGCCGCTGTGCCATTCGGCGTCGACGTCGAAGAAGCGCCTGACGGCCGGCATCAACTCTTCCTCGCGCGAATAGCAATTGATGCTTGCGGGCGCCAGCGGCGAGATGCCGCATCGCGTGCGCAGGTCGTTCAGGGCGCCGAAGCCGTCGGCAAAGCCTTCGACCAGCAGCAGGCGCGAGTCTGCCTTCAGCCAGCCGGCGATGTTCTCGATCGCGAGCGCCTGTTCCTCGAGGCTGGCCAGATTGATCAGCACTCGCACGCAGACGACCACGTCGTAGCCACCGCCAGCGGCGTTCGGGTTGAGCACCGACTCGACGAAGAATCGGTTATTTCGCTCACCCGCCAGACGACGGGCCGAATCGACCATGCCCTCGGCGAAATCGAAGGCGTCGACCCACGCGACGCGCTCGCGCAACTCTCCGGTGAGAAAGCCGTTGCCGCAGCCGACCTCGAGGACCCGATCGGCGGGCTGGAGGTGAGGGAACAGGAACGCGTTCTCGAGACGCCGCTGCGCCAGATCGGCGATGTTGACCTTGCGTGTGTCCGACTCGCGGTCGGGCTGCGCGTTCCAGAAGGTGTCGGTGGACGTCTTATCGCGATGAATCGTCATCGGCAGAGATTCTAGCCTCCGCGCTGTGACAACAGAGCCAGATCTGTCCACGCTGCGCGCATGCGTCACGCACCCGGCGTGAAGTCTGCCCAACTCGCACGTTCATGTGATGTGCGACGTCTGCCACCGGTTCTCAGCGACGGCAGGCCGCAGTTCGAGGACGAGCCGGCGGACCGGCTCGTCACGCTGAACATGCTGGGTTGAGGTCGAGCGGCCGTCGCCTTATGCGCCGCGCATCGCCCGCTCGTGGAGCGAGGTGAGCGCCTGCCAGCCGGCCGCGACGGCGCCTTCCTGCCAGTCGGGCTCGGAGTACGGCGCCGTCGCGGCCGACCCGAGCACGATCCGGTTCTCCACCTTCGAGAGCTGCGCGCGCCGCACCGCGGGGACGCCCTGCGCGAAGCCGCCCTGGCTGAACGGCACCTTCTTCCACCACACGCCGAAGGCGCTCTCGAACTCCTGGCGGATCTGCGGGTGGACCTTGCTGGCATGCGTGACGACGTGGTCGATGCGCCCCTGGATGGGCCGGTCGATCAGGTCCTGCACCGGGCCGTTCGCATACAGGCCGAGCAGCACGCCCTTCCTGGTGAAGTAGTCGTTCGACGGGTACGAGAACTCGCCGAGCGGGAGGTTCGAGTAGAGGTGGCCGCCGAAGATCTGGTCGTCCTCCTCCCAGAACCGCCGCTTCATCGCGAGCCCCATCTTCGCGCTGTCGCTGTAGCGGACGGACTTCACGGCGTCCATCATCTCTGGCGACAGATTCGTCTCGATGCCCGAGAGAATCGAGAACGGCAGGCACACCGCCACGAAGTCGGCGGCGACCTCGGCGGTCTCGCCGCTCTTGGTGTCGCGGTAGGTCACCTTCACGCCCGAGTCGTCCTGGTGGATGGATTTCACTTCGGCGTTGAACGTGATGTGATCCTGGCCGATGGCGCGCGCGAGGCCCTTGGGGAACTGATCCATCCCGCCCACCGGCTGGAACATGGGCGCCGCCGACGTGCCTTCGCGCGGCGGAATCGACCGGAGCCGGCGGCCCCATCCGGTTTCGAGGAGCGCCGCGAAGTCGTAGGGATCGCCGGGGCCGCGGTTCTCGAACGCCTTGTAGGTGTGGTCGGTGGAGTCGAGATACCCCTCGGACACCAGGAAGCTGACGAAGCGCTCGGTGTCCTCCGGCTTGAGCGGCAGGTCGAGCGAGTGCTGGTCGATCGCCTTCACGATCAGCTCGTTCGTCTGGCCGATCATGTCGGCTTTCACCTCGCGCAGCCGGATCCGCTTGTTTGAGAGCGATCCGGCGGCGTTGCCCTCGTAATAGAAGTACGAGGCATCGGCTTCGTTGACGAAGATCTGCAGCGGCACACCGACTTCACGGCAATAGTTCAGGACGCCCGTGTGCGTGTACGGAATGCGCCACGGACCGACGTTCACGTACAGGCCTTCGTCGAAGGTGCAGACCTGCCGCTCGCCGCCATTGAGCTCGGTGTGCTCCGTGCCGCGCCTCACGCTCCAGTTCAGGCCGCCGACGCGCTCGCGCGCCTCCAGCAGACGGACGTCGTAGCCGAGCTTGCCGAGCTCGTAGCCCACCACGAGACCCGATACGCCGGCGCCGAGCACGAGGACCTTCCGCTGGTCGGGACGGCCGGTGAGCGAGGGACGGACGCCGGCCTGCCCGGCCATCAAATCCCACGACGTCATCGCCGTCATGACCAGCGACGTGCCGCCGATCATGCCGAGCTTCTCGAGGAATCCGCGGCGCGTCAGAGCAGAGTGATCGGACCCGAACTGTGTGGACATCGTGCGTTCTCCGGTTGATTTGTGGCGTCATTCTACACGCGGCGCGTCAATTCACAATTCCGGCCGGACTGCCGACAGAACCGTCACCGGCCCTTCCGAAAGTGCCTGCCAGATCGGCGGGAGGCGCTGGCCCGGGCATTGCTCGAACAGCCGGCATGCCATGCCGCCCCGCGCTCCGACGGCTCGCCCTCGCGGGGCTGGCCACCGTCCCGGCGGCGGCCGTCCTCGTGGCCGCCAGCGTCTCGAACGGGACCCTGCCGCCGCCGCTGCCGCTTTTCCCTGGCGACAACTGGTGGAACCTGGACATTTCGACGGCGCCGGTCGATCCGCAGTCCGCCGCGTTCATCGCCTTCGTCGGCGCCACCCGGCAGATGCATCCCGATTTCGGCGGCGACCTGTCGCCGGGCAGCCAGGAGATCTACGGCTTTCCCTACGCCGTCGTCGACGGCACGCTCACGAAGCGCGCGGTGCAGTTCCAGTACGCCGATGAGAGCGACGGCGTGAACCACACGACGGGCGCCAGCGTGCCCTTCTATCCGATTCCCGACGAAGCGATCACGCAGGCGCACTGGATTGAGGGCGGCGAGCCGGGGAACGTCGACCGTCGAAGCAGCGCGGATCGCCATCTGCTGATCGTCGATCGCGACCACCGGTATCTGTACGAGCTGTACAACGTGTTCTACGACGGAAGCCAGTGGCGCGCGGGGTCGGGCGCCTTCTTCGATCTCAATACGAACGGCCGGCGCCCCGACGGGTGGACGTCGGCCGACGCCGCAGGCCTCGCGATCCTGCCGGGCCTGATCCGCTACGACGAAGTGGCCGCGTCCGCCGAGATCCGGCACGCCTTCCGCGTGACGGTGCGAGCCACCAACGGCTACGTCTATCCCGCCTCGCACCGTGCCGGCTCGACGGGCGGCGCCCTGCCGATGGGTGCGCGGCTGCGCCTGAAAGCGTCGAAGAACCTGTCGGGGTTCACGCCCGACGTGCAGAAGATCTTCCGCGCCATGCAACGGTACGGCCTGATCGTCGCCGACAATGGATCGGATCTGTACGTGAGCGGCACCTACGACACGCGCTGGAACAACGATGTCTTGAACCCTGCGTTCCGCGCGCTCAGCGCCGCCGACTTCGACGTGATCGCGCTCGGCTACCACCCCGACGGCGCGCCCGCGCCGCCCACGAACCTGCGCGTCGTGCCATAGCCCGAGCTCGCCCGTTCAGGGCCGTCGCGTCCGGTCCGGCGCGCGAACCTCCGACGGCTCGGTATCCAGCGCGTCCGCCAGCATATCGATGGCAGCGCGATGCGCCTCCAGCCGGAGCTCGAGCTCTGCGAGATCCATTTCGCCCAGGTTCCCGCTGCCGGCCACGATGTCGGGTTGCAGCCCGACCATATCGTCCCAGGTCCGCCGCGCCTCGGCGAACGCATCCAGGAGCACCTGATGTGCGGCCATTGACGCCTCCCGGCTGATCCGGGTGCAAGAATGCTACCGAGGAGCGTGGCGCTCGAGAATCTGGCGCCACTCGGCCACGGCGGAAGGCGCCGGATCGGCGCGGCCGTCGAGGGCAATGTCGGAGGCCGTGAGACGCCTGCCATAGAAGCGCTCGTTGGCGTCCACGTCGGTGCGCACGGTACTGCCGTTGATGGTGACGCCGGCAAACAGTCCGCGTGCCCGCGAGTAGCTCAGAATTTCGGCGCGCAGCTGCAGGTCGGTGGCCGCCTGGGCCTCGCGGCCGACCGGACCCGCCGCGACTGACGCGTCAGTGCCCAGCTTGAACTGGTTGCCCAGGAAGTGCTCGAGCCCTCGGCGGTTGTTGATCACGAGAATGAGGTCCACGGCCTGTCCGCCGATCTGCAGGCCGAAGCTGCCCCCGGTCAATGTCATGAAGGTCGGCGCCGACCAGCCGTCTGCCGTTCGGGCGCTCAACACCCCGCGCCCACGCATGCCGCCGAAGATGAAGCCCGCCTTCACCATGCCCGGGAAGATTGCGATGCCCTCCGCTTTCTCGAGAATCGCGCGGGGCACGGCGGCGTCCCCGGCCGCCATCACTTCGTCAAAGACGGTGCCTGCCTCATGAAGGCGACGCGATTCGTCGGATTCCCGCGACTGTGCCTGCAGACCCGGCAGGACGAGCAGGAACGCCATGGCGAGCGCCAAGTGTGTCATCTTCGTGGTCATCGGGTCATGATACTCGGAGCGCCTCGGGAGCCGCCCCAACCATGACGTGGGACGTCAGTCCGGTGATCGTCAGCGTGGGCCCCTTCGCCCTGCGCTGGTACAGCCTGTGTTTCGCGCTGGGATTCCTGGGCGGCTATTTCATCGCCCTCCGTCTCTTCGAGCGCGAGGGCCGTGACACGCGCCTGGTCGACTCGCTGCTCGTCTGGCTGGTGATGGCGACGATCGTGGGCGCGCGGCTCGGCCAGGTGCTCTTCTACGAGCCGCGATACTTCTGGAGCCACCCGCTCGAGATCGTGCAGGTGTGGCACGGGGGCCTCGCGAGCCACGGCGGGTTCACGGCCGTGCTGCTGGCCCTGGTGCTGTTCTCGCGGAGCCACCCCGAGGCGCCGTTCCTGTGGCTCACCGATCGGCTCACGATTCCGATCATGTTCGCCGCCGGGTGCATCCGGATCGGCAATTTCTTCAATTCGGAGATCGTCGGACGGCCCACGACCGTTCCCTGGGCGGTCGTGTTCGAGCGCGTCGACCGCCTGCCTCGCCACCCCGCGCAGATCTACGAGGCGCTCGGCTACTTCGGCACGTCGGCGCTCCTCTACCTGTGGTATCGCCGCAGCGATCGCCGGCCGCGGAGCGGTCAACTCCTCGGGCTGGCCATGCTCCTCGGGTTCGGCTGGCGCTTCGCGGTGGAGTTCCTGAAAGAGAACCAGGAACTGTTCGAGGCCGGCCTCCCGCTGAACATGGGCCAGCTGCTCAGCCTCCCGTTCCTCGCGATCGGCGTGTACCTCGTCCTCCGCCGGGACGGCGACTAACGGCCTCCCGAGCGGACGACCTGGATCGTGGCCGACGCGGTCGCCCGCTCGCCACCCCGGCCAATCAGCGTGGCTCGCATTTCGTACACGCCACTCGGCAGCCGCGGGAACTCGAAGACCTGCACCGGAGCCGCATCCACGCCGTCGAGCGGCACGCGGCTGGCCCGGTAGAAATTGGTCGAGTCTGCCACGACTTCGAGCGCCCGGTTGTCGGCGTCGGTGGCCACGTTCACCTGGACCCGGACGAACGCCGGCGCGGTGGCGGCGGCGGGCGAGACGCGGATGCTCAGCGGGCGTTCGCCGGCACGCGTCGATCCGGAACAGGCGAGACACAGGCAGAGACCGCAGGCAAGCCGGCCGGCTGGCGTCATGTTGTCCTCCGGGTTCGGGGAGCGTGTTCCTGTCTATCGGCGGCGCGCTACGCGCCCATTACGGGTTTCGGCCCGCCGCGGAACCTTCGCTCACTTAGACCGTCTAAGGGAAGGAGCCGCCGCATGGCCATCAGACAGACCGATCTCATCCAGGGCACCCTCGATTTGCTGATTCTGCGAACCCTCGGTCCGGGTCCGAACCACGGGTACACCATCGCGCAGCGCATTCACCAGCTGTCGGACGACGTGCTGCGAATCGAGGAGGGGTCGCTCTATCCGGCGCTGTATCGTCTCGAGCAGCGGGGCCTGATCGATTCGGAATGGCGGGTGACGGAGCTCAATCGACGAGCCAAGTTCTACCGGCTCACCCGCGCAGGGCGCCGCGAGTCGGAGGCCGAGTTCGCGAGCTGGGTGCGGTTGTCGGGGGCCGTCACGAGAGTCCTGCAGGCGTTGTAGTCGCTGGACGTCAGTCATGATGCACAGGCGGTGGATTCGGCGCTTCCGGGATCTCGTCGCGCCCGGCGCGCGCGACCGCGAGATGCGCGACGAACTGCAGTTCCACATCGACGCGATCGAGCGCGAGTATCGCGACGCCGGGCTGTCAGCCGACGCGGCGCGGCGGGCGGCGCGCCGGCGCTTCGGGAGCCTGCCGGTCATCAAGGATCGCGGGCACGACGTGCGGGGAGGCGGCCGGCTCGAGGCGATCGGCCGCGAGCTCCGTCACGCGGCGCGCCGGCTCCGCAGGAGTCCCACCTTCGCCGCGACGTCGGCGCTCACGCTTGCGCTCGCCATTGGAGCCAACGTCGCGATCTTCGCCGTGGTCCACCGGGTCGTCGTCAGTCCTCTGCCCTATCCCGAGTCGGATCGATTGCTGCTCCTCGACCACGCGAATCCCCGGATCAACATGCTGTCGGGGATCGGCATGACGCCCGGCCTGTTCTATCAGTATCTCGACCGGTCCCACACGCTCGAGAGCGTCGCGATGTACCAGACCGCGGAGCGAACGCTCGCCGGGAGGGGCGAACCGGAGCGCATCCGTGTGGCTCTGGCGACGACGACGCTCGTGGCGGTGCTCGGCGTGCAGCCGGCGCTCGGACGCTGGTTCACCGAGGCAGAGAGCGCGCCCGGGGGTCCCTCGGCGGCCGTGCTCTCCCACGGGCTCTGGATGCGGCGCTACGGCGGCGATCCGCGCGTCCTCGGCCGATCGATCTCGCTCAACGGCGTCCCGACCGACGTCGTCGGCGTCATGCCGGCGCGGTTCGCCTTCCCCGACGATCGCGTGGGTCTGTGGCTGGTGGACCAGACGTCGCGTGCCGCGGGGTTCAGCCTCCCGTTCGGACGCCGGGGCGTCGCCCGGCTCCGAAACGGTGCGACGCCCGCCGACGCGCGCGCGGAGATCGACGACCTCATCGCCGACCTGCCACGCGTGTATCCCGGCGATCGCGGCGTCCTGGGCAACGTCGGCGAGGGCGGCCTGCGGTCGGCGGCGATTCCCCTCAAGGACGCCATCGTCGGACGCGTCGCCGACACGCTCTGGATCCTCCTGGCCTCGGTGGGCCTCGTCCTCCTCGTCGCATGCGCCAACATCGCCAACCTGTTCCTGGTCCGGTCGGAGGCGCGGCAGCGGGAGGTGGCCGTGCGCCGCGCGCTCGGCGCCGGCGTCGGCGGCATCGCCGGACATTTCTTCGCCGAGAGTGCGCTCCTCTCGATTGCGGGAGGCGCCGGCGGTCTGGGACTGGCATGGGCCACGGTCCGGCTCCTGGTGCGCGTCGGGCCCGCGAGCCTTCCACGGCTTGGCGAGGTTCGACTCGACACAGCGGCCGTCGCCCTCGCCTGCGGGCTGACGACGCTCGCGGCCGTGACGTTCGGCGTCATTCCGCTTCTGCGCGGCATTCCCGCGTCGGCCCTTCAGGAAGGCGGCCGCAGCCACATGGTGAGCCGCGGCCGTCATCGCCTGCGCCGTGCGCTGATGGGTGGACAGGTGGCGCTCGCCCTGGTCCTCCTCGTGGCCTCGGGGCTGATGGTCCGCAGCTTCCAGCACATGCGCGCCGTCAATCTCGGCTTCGACCCCGCGTCGGCGCTCACCTTCCGCGTCGGTCTGCCCGAGCGCGACTACCCCACGCGGCGGGCCGCCACCGCCGCCCACGAGCGTCTGCTCGACGGCCTCGCGGCGCTGCCCGGCGTGCGCGCCGTCGCTGCGGCGTCCGGTGTGCCGCTGGCCGAGGCGTGTTTCGACAACACCGTGCTCGTGCGCGGCCGGCCGAGAAGCGGCGACCCCAACCAACGGCCGAACGTCGACTGGTGTGCGATCTCGGACGGCTACCTCCAGGCGATGGGCATGCGCCTGGTGGGCGGACGCCCGATCGATCGCGCCGACGTGGAGGGCGGCCGACCGGTCGCGCTGGTCAACCGGGCGTTTGCGACGATTCTCTTTCCGGAGGCCGACCCGATCGGCGAATGGATCCGCACGAATGCGCCGCCCACGTCCGCGATTCGTCCGGACGGCTACGGCGGCTGGACGTGGGACGGCGCGCCGGAGTGGCTGGAGGTGGTGGGGGTGGTCGACAACACGCCGGCCCGGGCGCTGACCGAACCACGACCGATGCCGAGCGTCTTCATCCCGATGTCAATTTCCGGGGGCCCTGATATTCCGGCCATTCAGATGCTCGGCCCGAACGTGGCGAGCCTGACGTACGTGATCCGTTCGGCGAGCGACGCCGAGGCGCTGCCCTCGGCGGTCCGCCGGGTCGTGGATGGGATCGATCCGAATCTGGCCGTCGCCGAAGTCCGCACGCTCCAGGACGTCGTCGACGCCGCGTCGGCGCAGATGGCCTTCACGATGGTGTTGCTGGCCATCGCCTCCGGGGTGGCGCTGCTGCTTGGCCTCGTCGGTATCTACGGCGTCGTGTCCTACATCGTCAGCCAGCGCACGAACGAGATTGGCGTCCGACTGGCGCTCGGCGCGGCGCCCCACGCGATCGTCGGCATGATCGTGGGCCAGGGCGGAGCCGTCGCGTTCGCCGGCATCGCGGCCGGCCTGGCGGCAGCCCTGGCTGGCGGCCGCCTCATCGAGTCGACGCTCTACGGCGTCACGCCCCGCGATCCCGCCGTGCTGCTTGGAACCACGCTGGGCCTGTTCGCGGTGGCGATCCTGGCCTGCTGGCTGCCCGCCCGGCGGGCCGCCCGCATCGATCCTGCGCAGGCGCTCCGGCACGAGTGAGATCGTCGGAAGTCTTCAGTCGACGGTCGCCAGTCGTGGAATAATCGCAGCCCGAAGGGGGTTCATCCCTCACACCATGGGCGCCACTGAGAAGAGCCAAGCGCCCGCGGCCATGCCGAGGCGAGGCCTGGAACGCCGAGCCGAGGCATCAGCGTCAGCTCGCGGCGGGGTGGGGCCCCGCCGCCAGTGAGTGAAGAAGCGCCCGCGGCCATGCCGAGGCGAGGCCTGGAACGCCGAGCCGAGGCATCAGCGTCAGTTCGCGGCGGGGGTGGGGCCCCGCCGCCAGTGATAAAAAGGAGCCTTCGCATGCAGCACTCCGCTCGATTCGTCTCGGCGGTGGCCCTGGCCCTGACGGCCGCGGCGCCGGCCGTGGGCTACGCGCATTTCAAGCTGGTCGAGCCCGCCTCGTGGATCGTCGAAGACAACCGCGGCGACCCCCAGAAGGCCGGCCCGTGCGGCGGCAGCAACACCGACTGGGGCACCCCGAGCTACGCCGTCACGAAGGTGACCGGCGGGTCGACGCTCCACATCAAAGTGCAGGAGACGATCTATCACCCCGGCCACTACCGCGTCGCGCTGGCGGTCAACTCGCCGACCGAGCTGCCGAAGGATCCCGAGGCGGAAACGAGAACGACCGATCGCGGTCCGCAATCGGTGTCCGGCGCCATTCAGAACCCCGTGCAGATTCCAGTGCTCGCCGACGGTCTCTGGGTCCATAACACGCGGCCGACCGGACAGATGGACCCGTGGGAAACCGACGTGCAGCTGCCGAACATCAATTGCAGCAAGTGCACCCTCCAGGTGGTCCAGTTCATGGAGGAGCACGGGTTCAACAACCCCGGCGGCTACACGTACCATCACTGCGCGAATCTCGCGATCACGGCGGACGCCTCCAAACCACTCGACACGGGGTGGCCGACGGAACGAGACAGTCACTGACGACGGTTGGCAATTGACCGGGTTTGGCCCCGGTGCTAGCGTACGCCCACGCTGCGGGCCGGTTGATCGCCGGCTCAAGGAGGGGGGACGTGACGCGCCGATCGATGTTCGTGTGTCTGACCGCCTTGCTGCTGGGCACCTCCTCGGGCCTCACCGGCCAGGACCGGGCGGGGGCCTCCGGTCCGCCATCGACGGCGAAAGGCGACTGGCCGCACTACACGGCCGATCTCGCCGGCACGCGCTATTCGCCCCTCGATCAGATCACGGCCGCCAACTACGGCCGTCTCGAGGAAGCCTGGCACTTCAAGACCGACAGCCTCGGCCCGCGGCCCGAGTACAAGCTCGAAGGGACGCCCCTCGCGATCAACGGCGTGCTGTACACGACGGGCGGCACGCGCCGCTCGGTGGTGGCGCTGGACGGCAAGACGGGCGAATTGATCTGGGCGCACAGCTACCGCGAGGGCCCGCGCGCGGGAGTCTCGCCGCGCCAGTTGTCGGGGCGCGGCGTCGCCTACTGGACCGACGGCCGCGGCGACGAGCGGATTCTCTACGTCACGACCGGCTATCGGCTCATCGCGCTCGACGCCAGGACCGGGGCGATGATCCCGTCGTTCGGCACGCGGGGCGTGGTCGATCTCAAGGCCGGCGTGGTTTTCGGCAACAACCAGCAGATCGATCTCGAGACCGGGGAAATCGGCATCCACGCCACGCCGACCATCGTCGGCGACGTGGCGATCGTGGGATCCTCCTTCCGCGAGGGCGCGACCGTCAGCACGCACAACAACACCAAGGGCCTCGTGCGGGCGTTCGACGTGCGTACGGGCCGGCTGGTGTGGACGTTCAACACGATTCCGCGGCCGGGCGAGTTCGGCAACGACACGTGGGACAACGATTCCTGGGCCGTGAACGGTAACGCGGGCGTCTGGACGCAGATTACCGTCGACCCCGAGCTCGGCCTCGCCTACCTGCCCGTCGAGACGCCCACGTCGGACTACTACGGCGGCCATCGTCCCGGCAACAACCTCTTTGCCGAGAGCATCGTCTGCGTGGACGTCAAGACGGGTGTGCGCAAGTGGCATTTCCAGCTCGTGCACCATCCGCTGTGGAACTACGACATGTCGTCGGCCCCGATCCTGGCGGACATCACCGTGAACGGCCGCGCGATCAAGGCCGTCGCCGTGGCGGGCAAACAGGGCGCGTTGTACGTGTTCGATCGTGTGACGGGCCAGCCGGTGTGGCCGATCGAGGAACGCGCCGTGCCGCCGTCCGACGTGCCGGGCGAGCAAGCGAGCGCCACCCAGCCGTTCCCGACGAAGCCGCCCGCCTACACGCGCAACTACTTGAAGGTACCGGACGACGTGATCGACTTCACGCCGGCGCTGCGCGCCGAGGCCCTCGACGTCCTCACGCACTACAAGGTCGGTCCCTGGATGTACAACCCGCCGATCCTCGGCAACGTGAACGGACTGCTGGGCGCCATCAACATGGGCAATGCCGTCGGCGGCACGAACTGGCCGGGTGTAGCCTACGATCCGGTCACGCACACCGTCTTCGCGCAGGCCAACAACGCCGGCCTCACGGCCGGCTCGCTCGTCGAGCCGCCGGCCGGCTTCACCGACATCCGCTACGTGTCGGGCGTGGGCGGGCGTCCGTTCCAGGCGGTGTTCGGCCCGGGCGACTGCTGCGCGGCCGATTCGCCGCGCGCCCAGGCCCAGGCCGAGGCCGAGCGGGCGGCGGCGGCCCGGCCGGCACCGGCGCCGGCGGGAGGCGGCGGTCGCGGCGGCGGCGTGAGCCTGTCGGTCGAGGGCCTGCCGCTCGTCAAGCCGCCGTATGGCACGCTGTCGGCGATCAACCTCGATCGCGGCGAGATCGTGTGGCAGGTCGCGCACGGCGACACGCCCGACAACGTGCGGAATCACCCGGCGCTCCGGGGGCTGACGATTCCGAAGACCGGCCAGGTCGGGACCGGTGGCATCGGCTCGATGGTCACCAGGACGCTCGTGGTGATGGGCGATCCGCAGATCACCACGACGCCGGAACATCCGCGCGGCGCGATGCTGCGGGCGTACGACAAGGCGACGGGACAGCAGGTCGGGGCGCTGTGGATGGCCGCGCCGGAAACCGGCTCGCCGATGACCTATCTGGCCGACGGCAAGCAGTACATCGTCGTGGCGATCGGCGGCGGCAATTACTCGGGCGAGTACATCGCGTTCGCGTTGCCGAACTAGGCGGACCTGACGGTCCCTGCAGGGGAAATGGCACTTCACTCTTCGCGCCGGAGCTTTCTCAAGGCCGCGGCCGGCGTTGCCGCGGGGACGGTGCTGGGCGGCCGCTCGGCCTGGTCTCAGGGCCGCGCGGCTGCTGCCGGCGCGGGCGGCCCCTCCGCGGCGCTGTCGAGCATCCATCCGCCGTTCATGATCACGCCCGCGCAGGCGCTGGACTGGAACACCTTCAAGAGCCAGGCCGGGCCGACCTACGCGGGCAGCAGCGGCTGGAAGCAGTTCACCGACTTCCTCATCGCGAAGATGCCGGAGCTCGGCGCGGTGGACCTCGACTTCGTCGACATCCCCTACGACCACTACATCGTCGAGGACTGGCCGGATCCGCGCACGCACCGCTACGACTCCGGCGTCGCCGTTGAACAGCTCGTGTCCGACGGCGCCCCGGTGGCCGTGGTCGGGTCCTACGGCATGACGTCGGGATCCACGCCGATGGAGGGCGTGACGGCGCCGATGCTGTACTACGACGCGGCACGGCCGCCAGCCGAGTCGGCGATCGCCGGCAAGATTCTCGTGTGTCAGACGGCGCCCTATCCGGATCCGCCGTACTCCGAGTCGTTCCTCGACAGTTACACGCTCACCGACTACGAATGGCGGTCGCCCGGCACATGGCCGCCGTTGTTCACACCGCCGCCGGCGAGCGTCACGAGTTCGTATCACTCGCGGTGGGTCTGGGGCCAGCTGGGCGGCTTCGCGAGGATCGGCGATCAAAGGCCGCGCCGCGGGCCTGGTCGTCGTGTACGACCTGTCGCCGGGCGCGGCCTTCGGGCTCGCGCAGCGGAGCGTCTACACGCCCGACGGACGGGCCGGCCTCGGCGCCGAGTACGTCAACTGCCCCACGCTCACGCTCGACCGCGTGCACGGCGCGAAGGTGCTGGCCGACGCGAAGGGCGGAAGAACCGCCACGCTCACGTTGATCGCACGCTTCCAGCGCGATACGGGGCAGGGCGATCGTCGCGTATCTCCCGGGGCGGCGCTACGGCACGCCGCAGGACGAACAGGTGCTGCTCGCGACCCACACCGACGCCATGTCGCTCATCGAGGAGAACGGCGGACTCGGGCTGCTCGGCATCATGTCGTATTTCAACCACGTGCCCCGTGCGGCGCGTCCCCGCACGCTCACCTTCTACTTCGACTGCCGGCACTTCATGCCGGGCGGCGAGGGCAGCTGGCCCGAATACGACTACTACACGATCCATCCCGAGCGCCGGGCGTCGATCGTCGCGACGATCGGCGTCGAACACATGGGCGGCCGCCAGACCATCGAGGTCGGCCCCGACGGCAACGACTACGTCTATTCGAGCGACCGGCCCGAAGACGGCGGGGTCATCACCAGCCTGATGGACGTCTACAACAACAACATCTGGCTCGTCGAGGCGATCGCGCGCGCCGCCACCGACAATCGCTGGCCGCGCGTCGACGTGAAGGCCGGCAACGTCCAGCCGGGCGTGAACGGCGGATTCCAGGGGCGCGTGAAGAGCCCGATGAACAAGGGACGGGCGTACAAGATCCCGGGCATCGGACTGGCCGGCGACTGGCCGGGCGGCTGGACGCAAACCTACGCGCAGATCGACACGCAGGCCGGCGCCGACGGCTTCGACGAGGAGTATTTCGTGCGACAAGTTGCGGGGTTGTCGCAACTCACCGGCGACTTGATGCGGGTCGACCCTGCCGTCATCGATCTTGGATGGGGCGCGCTCAAGTCGGCGCTGATTGCGCTTCCCGACGCGGCATTCGTCGCGCCCGGAGGTGCCGCCGCCGGTCGCGCGGCGCTCGTGGACCAGTACGTCGCGGCGTTCAGACACGTGGAACGCGGCGCGTACGCCGAGGCCCGGACAACCCTCGACGCCCTGAAGGCGCACGCGGCCGCGTCGCTCGCGTCCGATCACCAGGCGCCGATCGCCTCGCTCGTCGCCGCTCGACGGTCGCGCGTCGAGGGCCGCTAGTCCCGAGCCGCACCGGCCTGCGGGCGGCGATGTCCAGCCTGGTCATCTGAAACGCGGCCGCATCCCTCCGAAAGACCACGGGCGCACCAGTGTGCAATTGGGAACAGCAGTTGCGACACGGTTGACATACGCTCGACTCTCGCATCCCAGAGAAGAGCGCGCCATTCAGGTGAACACGATGCCGCAAGAGATGACACGGGCAAGGTTGGTCCAGGCGTGGTTCGCCGTCATGGTGTTGGCCGTCCTCGCCTTCATGATCCTCGGCGTCACCATGACGGTCACCACCGTGATGCTCGCGGCGCTCGGGCCCATCCCGCCCGCGATCATCTTCATGCGGTGGCGAAGCGTCCGATTCGACTCACCTGACACCCGGTCGGGCGCACGATAGCGCGCACCACGTCCCACCATTGAGCCGTGACATGAGCGATGCAACCTCGGGCACGTGCCCGCTGCTTGAGCGCCATCAGGACGACTGGCACCTTCTGTACACGGGACACCAGAATGTGCTCATCGAAGGAGCGGTGGCTTCGACCACAGCCGTGGTGAGCCTGCTGCTGCCCCACCTTCGTGAGCCCATCGCGCGGAGGCACCCGGCCACGCCGCTCGATCTCCCGGACAATGAATCGGGCACGCTCATGCTGGAAGATGCCGCGACGCTCAGCCCGGCCGAGCAGAAGCGATTGCTCGCATGGATACACGGCGCCGGTTCGCTCGCGCGCATCGTCGCCACCGCCCGGCACCCGCTGTTTACCAACGTCGAGCGCGGTCTGTTCGACGCGGCCCTGTATTACCGCCTGAATGTCATGCTGCTGCAGCTGGACGCGGCGGATGGGGCACTCCACGCACATGGCGACATCGACTCGGTCTCACGCGCGCCGTGCGACATCGCGCGCAATCAGCCGGCCGTCCAGGCTCCAATCACCAACGGCGGCTGACGACGAGACGAGGAGGGAGCCGACACCGCTCCTTCAATCAAGTTCGGGTCGACCGGCCACCAACGCGACACCCGGCTATGGCCGGAAGGTCGGCTTGTTGGCGACGCGGGCCTTCTCTTGAGCCGCTCGGGTGGCCGTATCCTGCTGTTCCTGCCTGGCGGCTTCCCGCGCGGGCGCCTCCTGCACGTCCAGTCGGACGGCCTCGGTGGCGGCGGTCCTGGCGAGCGCATCCAACGACTTCGAGAACATCACGACGCTCAGTGTGGCCCCGTACGTCGCGCGGACCAGGTTCAACGAATGCTGATCGTCTTCCCACCGCGCAATCGTCTGCTCCGTGTTGTCCCGGTAGGCCTGTGACCAACGCGCGCTTGTAACCGTCGCCGGAGGCGTCGTCGCCTTCCCGTAGCGCACCGACAGGCCGTCGATCAGGTCCTTGTCCGTCAGCCCTTCGATCTTGCCCTGATCGTAGGTGGCGACGATCCGAAAGAGCTGGTCGTCGTAGAACGTGAAGACGATGCCTTGAACCGAGTCCCCGGCGGGCCCGGAAACCGCGCTGGACCTCCAGACGAGCTCCTGAATCAGCGCCGGCCGTCGATGCACGACCGTGGCGGCTGACGGGCTCGTACCGGCATGCGCCGACACGGCGGCCACGCTCATCCCGATGTGAAAGTCCCGATAGGTGGAGAGATCTTCTGCGGCCACAGCGGATGCCAACAGCATCACGCCGATGGCGGCGAGGGCCAGACGCTTGGCGATGATCATCGGGAATGTCCTTTCGCGAAATTCGCAGGGTGCGGGCGACAGACGGGACCGGATGCCCCTGTACACCACGATACGCGTTTGCCCCCGGGGGGCGTGTGCACAATGAGACATCGGCACCCGGTTCGTTCCGGACCCCTTCGCCACCGCTGTTCACAACAGCACAGGGGCGGCGCCTGCGGTCTGTCACGATGCTGTACGGGCATATCCATCAATGGACCAACACCGACATCCAATTCACGCCGACGACGTGTCGTCCATCATCCGGGAGCAGATCGGCAGCTATGCGGCTGCGATCGACGTCTCGGAAGTCGGGTCTGTCCTCTCGGTCGGAGACGGCATCGCGCGGGTCAGGGGCGTGGAATGCGTCATGGCCGGAGAAATGATCGAGTTTCCGGGAGGCCTCTACGGGGTGGCCCTCAACCTCGAAGAAGACCAGGTCGGCGTCGTCCTCCTGGGTCCGTGCCGACACGTCAAGCAAGGCGATGCGATCCGGCGTACGGGACGCCTCCTGTCGGTGCCGGTTGGCGAGGCGCTGCTCGGACGCGTGGTGAACTCCCTTGGACAGCCACTCGACGGCGGGGGGCCGATCGCCACCTTTGATCGGGCGCCGATCGAGCGGATGGCGCCGGGGGTGGTCGACCGACAACCGGTGCGGGAGCCGCTGCAAACCGGATTGAAGGCCATCGACGCAATGATCCCGATCGGCCGGGGCCAACGCGAGCTGATCATCGGCGACCGGCAGACGGGCAAGACGGCCGTGGCGATCGATACCATCCTGAACCAGCGCGACACGGGCGTGATCTGCATCTACAACGCGATTGGCCAGAAGCAGTCGACGATCGCGCAGATCGTCGCCACGCTCGAGCAGAACGACGCGATGCGGTATTCGATCGTCGTCGCCACCAGCGCGGCGGAGGCGGCGGCACTTCAGTACATCAGCCCATACACCGCGACCACGATGGGGGAGTATTTCCGCGACGCCGGGCGCCATGCGCTGTGCATCTACGACGACCTGTCAAGACACGCGCAGGCGTATCGCGAGATTTCACTCCTGCTCCGGCGTCCGCCCGGACGTGAAGCGTATCCGGGCGATGTCTTCTATCTCCACTCGCGCCTGCTGGAGCGGGCGGCGAAGCTCAGCGACGAACTCGGCGGCGGCTCGCTCACCGCCCTCCCGATCATCGAAACCCTGGCCGGTGATCTCTCGGGGTACATCCCGACAAATGTGATTTCCATTACAGACGGCCAGATCTTCCTCGAAGCCGACCTCTTCAACCAGGGCGTCCGTCCGGCGATTAACGTCGGCAACTCGGTGTCACGGGTCGGTGGCGCGGCCCAGGCAAAGGCGATGCGGCAGGTGGCCGGCACGCTCAGGCTGGAGCTGGCCCAATACCGAGAATTGGCCGGGTTCGCGCAATTCGGGAGCGAGCTCGACCGAGCGACCCGGGCCCAGCTCGATCGCGGCGAGCGTCTCGTCGAACTGCTCAAGCAGCGGCAGTACGAACCGGTGTCGCTGGCCAAACAGGTTGCCATCCTCTACGCCGGCACCCGGGGCTGGCTCGACGGATGCGCGCCGTCCGCCATCGACGCCTACGAGACCCGCCTGTATCGATTCCTCCAGAACCTGCACCCGGAGCTTCTCAGGACGCTCGCAGAAACCAAGAGCCTCAACGAACAAGTCACGGCCGCCATGGACCGAGCGCTGAGGGAATTCGTCACCGTGTTCGACGGACGACCGATGTTGGCGGCAGCGTAAAGGACAGCGATGGTGAACAAGACGATAATCGGCACGAACGGGGAGGCGGCGTTCGACGTACAGACGTTTCTCAGCTCGGCGGGTGCGGGGCAGACCGTCGCCGAGTACGGCCGCGGCGACGTCATCTTCTCGCAGGGCGACGCCGGCAATAGCGTCATGTATGTCAAGACCGGCGGCGTGAAGCTGTCGGTCATGTCGAAGATGGGCCGGGAAGCCGTCGTGGCCATGCTCGGACCCGGAGAATTCTTCGGTGAGGGCTGCCTGGCGGGTCAGGCTGTGCGCATGGGCAGCGCCACCGCAATCACGCCGACCACGCTCCTGCTGGTGAGCAAGAGCAAGATGGTTCGGCTGCTTCACCGGGAGCACGCCATGTCGGACCGCTTCATCTCACACATGCTGGCGCGCAACATCCGGATCGAGGAAGACCTGATTGACCAGCTCTTCAACTCGAGCGAGAAGCGGTTGGCGCGGGCCCTCCTGCTCCTGGCCCGCTACGGGAAGCAGGATCATCCGGTCCGCATGGTGCCGAAGATCTCACAGGACACGCTGGCAGACATGGTGGGGACGACGCGTTCGCGGGTGAACTTCTTTCTCAACAAATTCAAGCGATTGGGCTTCATCGAGTACGACGGCAAGTTGCCGATCAAGATCAACAGCTCCCTGCTGAGCGTGGTGCTGCACGACTGACGCCGGGCGGGGCCAATTCGTGCGGAAGACGGCGCCATCTCTATCATACTGCCGATGTGACCCTCGTGAAGAAGCGCGCGATCGACGTGGGCGCCTTCCTGGATTCGGAAGGTCTGACGGCCCAGCTCGTGGTCTACAGGCCAGCCCAGACCATCTACTCGCAGGGCGATCCGTCCGACACCGTGTTCTACCTCCAGCAGGGGAGCGTCAAGCTGTCGGTGCTGGCTCGGACTGGTAAGGAAGCCGTGGTCGGGATCCTCGGCGCCGGCGAGTTCTTTGGCGAAGGGGCGCTGGCCGGTCAACCCCTTCGGCTGGCAACGGCGACCGCGATGGCGGAGAGCCGCGTCCGCGTCATGGCCAAGCAGCAGATGATCGAGATCTTGCACGAACAGCACGAGATGTCCGACCGGTTCATCGCGTACATGCTCGCCAGGAACAATCGGCTCGAGGAGGACCTCATCGATCAACTGTTCAACGCGAGCGAGAAGCGGCTGGCCCGGACGCTGTTGCTGCTCGCGCGCTACGGCAAGCCGGACGGACCGCGACGGGTGCTCCCCAGGATTTCGCAGGAGGTGCTCGCGGAAATGGTGGGCACGACTCGATCCCGCGTCAACTTCTTCATGAACAAGTTCCGGAAGCTCGGCTTCATCGACTACAACGGCGACCTCAGGGTGCACGACTCGCTCCTGAGCGTCGTGCTGCACGACGCGCCGCCTGCCACTGACTGAAATCGGCGTCGCCTCCCTCCCCCAACGCCTGTGTGCAATTTGGAACAGTTCCGTGCCGGATTTTCGGACCAGACTGTCACGCCACTTAACACCCGGGCGAGGGTCCGAGATGCAAGAAACGCCGCGATTGAGAGAGTCGCTGGAGCGACTGCGGACCGTCTTTCAAGGCACCGTCGGGGTGGAGCTCACGGACATCGAGGTGGCCGAGCTGGCGGGCCTCGACGCCGACGAGTGTCTCATCCTCCTCGGCGTACTGCAACAGACGGGCGCCCTTGAGCGCCCGAGACGTCGCGTCTTCGTGTGTCGTCCCACGAGCTGGTGGGCCGCAGCCCCGTTCGCGCGTCGACCATGAAGCCACGAACCCCGCACCCCGCGCCCAACCACGAGAGGACATCATGTCTGTAGCCCGCGTCACGGAAATCACGTCTTCCTCCTCGAAGAGCTTCGACGCTGCCATTCGCGAAGGGCTGGCTCGCGCGAACAAGACGCTGCAGAACGTCAGCGGAGCCTGGATCAAGGACGAGGAGGTGGTCGCGAAGAACGGGAAGATCACCGAGTATCGCGTGCGGATGAAGATTTCTTTCGTCCTCAAGGACTGAGGAGACCGGACGACCAAGCAACCGGCGGAGCCGATACTGGAGGACCGCCACGCCAAACCTAGTTCGAATTCGACTCCTTGGGGTCTTTCAGCCTGCTGTAGATGCTTCGCGCATCCTCGAGGAACCGCATCTGTTCGAGGTTGGCCGCAAGGGCGTCGGCAGTGGCGCGCACGGACTCGACGATGGCGTGACGTGCTTCTTCAGTCGCTTGCCGGGCCTCTTTCAGTCGCTTGCCGGGCGTCCTCTACAGCGTGACGTGCATCCTCCGCCGCCGCGCGCCCGCTCGGCAGCGGCGCGCGCAGCTTCCGCGGCCATTGGCGCGTTTGTGCATGTGCTCCTCGTGATCGCGCTGGTGCTGTTCGTCGCGGGACTGTTCAATGGACGCCGGATGGTGTCGTAGCGGAGGCTTCAGATGAAACCCCTTTCGATTGCCGGCAGAGCATCAGAAGACGTGCCGCTCCCACCGGTGCTGGGGATCGTGGCCGTGGGCGGTGGCGTTAGGCTATTGGTCGTGGGACCCCGTAAGCACGCATAGGACGGTTCTGAGGGCGCGGCGAGGACCAGGCGTCCCACTTCCCCCTTCCGAGTGTCTTGTGCCGAAGGTGACGAGGGGCGATCGATGACTGGCCGATTGATTCGCCTGATGCTCTGCGTCGAAATGGCCGGAGCGGCGGCCGCCGGCGCAGCGCAGAATCCGACGACGATTCCGCACGCCACGGAACTCGAGACCGGCTTTCACCTGCTGTATGAGTTGAAGCCCCAGGAAGCCCGTCTGCAGTTCGCGGATTGGGAGACGACCCATCCGGGCGATCCTCTTGGAAGCGCGTCGCAGGCGGCGAGTTACTTGTTCGAGGAGTGCTATCGGCAGGGTGTCCTGACGTCCGCGTTCTTCCTTGACGACAGTCGCCTGCTGGGCGATGTGGCCGGCACTCCCGACCCGGCGCTGCGAACGGCCTTCTTCGCTGCGGACCAACGGGCGCAGGACCTGGCTCGGCGCCGACTCGAGACGAACCCGAATGACGTGAACGACTTGTTCGCGATGGCGCTGAGTGTGGGCCTTCAGGCCGACTATGCCAGTCTGATTGACAAGCGTCAGCGCGAGAGTCTGAGCATGCTCCGCGACGCCGACAAGTACGCGACACAACTGCTCGCGGTCGCGCCAGACGCCGCCGATGCCTACCTCACCCTGGGCGCGGCCAATTACATCGTCGGAAGCCTGCCGGTGCACAAGCGGTTCTTCCTCGTGTTTGTAGGTATTCACGGCGACAAGCGGCGGGGCATGCGGCAATTGGAGATCGCCGCCGCCACGGGCCACTATCTCCGGCCGTTCGCAAAGATCCTACTGGCACTCGCGGCTCTCCGCGAGAAACAGATCGAGGTGGCTCGCACGCAGCTGACAGAACTCGTCGAGGAGTTCCCTACGAATCCGCTATTTGCGAACGAGCTGGCTGAACTCGGCTCTCGGTGAGAGCGCGACCCGACACGATGAGTCTGGGGGAAGACGGGCGCGTGGTCCCCAGCCCATGCTCTACTGCCGCTTCTCGACCATCACTCGCCCCTCGGCGTTCAGGTATACGCGATACTCGTTCCCGTCCTTGCAGGACGCGTCGTAGTCGTTCTCGGCCCGCTCCATGACGTCGACGACCTGTCCGCACGGCAATCCGTGGAGCGCGATCACCGCCGTCAGGTCCTTCTTGAGCGCCTCCTGGTCGTCGGCAGACGACAGCCCGACGAAGAGCGCCGTCACCACAAGCGATTGGGCCAATGCCGCGGTACGTGCGTTCATGGGTTCTCCCGCGTTCAACTTTTGAGGGTCGCGAACGTCTTCGCGTCCGCGAGCAGATCCCAGATCGCCTCGCGCGACGACACAATGTCGGACGCAAGCTTCTGGTCCGCGTCCTGGAGCAGCGACAGCACCTTCATCAGCAACAGGTCGTAAGACTGACGGAGGTCACTCATGGTGAGCGTCACCTTGCCCTGGTAGTACTCGCGAAACCGGTCCAGCAGATCGTCGACCTGGTTCCTGAGCGTGATCTTGGTGAAGAAGCCGATGGCCTTGGTCTCTTTGAGCCGCTCCGTCAGCATCTTCAAGTCCAGCGGCGGCGGGGCCGCGCCCGGCGCGCTCGCGACTGGCTGGACAGCCTTGCCTCCAGTCGCCGGTGTTGGCGGTCTTTCGCTCGCTGCAGAGGCTGCGGCCGCCGGGGGTTGCGGCGTCGCCGGAGCGGCCCGCCTGGCGGCAGGCTCTGGCATGCCTGGTTGCGTCGCGACGACGCGCGGCTCGGAGACGACCGGCAGGTCGGCCTTACGGCTGGCACAGCCTCCGGTCAGCAGCACGAGCAGAAAGGCAGCGTATGCCTGGCGCATTGGCGCGGCCTCCATCCCGCTCCTGGACGTGGGCGGCCGCCCGTCTAGGGCTGCGCCACGGCCACCGTGAAGTATCCCGAGTTGTCGCTGATCTGGTCATCGTTGACGCCGAGCATCAGCCGTCCGTCGTTCGGCATGGCGATCGGCTGGGTGTTCGAGCCGATCGGGAATGGTGTACCGGAGGCCACGCGGCCAATCAGGCCACCCGCCGGCATCGCCGGCACCGGATAGGTCGCTCGACGCACGGCGTCGTTGCCGTCGGGTCCTGCCGTCTGACCCTGGCTGTGCCCGAACGCGATCTGTCCGGAGGTGCTGAACGCGATGCGATCGCCCATCTTCACCGCCATCCCCGTATCGATCCAGGCCTGGTTCGCCTGCACCAGGACGGTTCTTCGCATCGCCCCAGGGCCCGCCGTTCCGACCGGACCGCTGTAACTGAAGATCGTGCGGGCGGCATCGGGATTCAGATAGACCCGGTTCACATCGGCGAGCGCGTACCGCTGCACCTGGCCCGCATCGTCCCTCCACAGCAGCGTGTCGCCGCCGATCATGTTCACGAACGAACCGGTTTGCGTCTGCCCGTTGCGCAGGACGAGGAATTGTTCCGACGCCGGAACCTGCGACAGCTCGCTCTGTGACGGGCGGCCGCCGGCAAATGCGATCACCGCGACTTGACTCATCGGAATGGTCAGTTCCGGACCGCCGGAGTCGTCGCCGAGATTGAGATAGCCGTCGATGAGGTTTTCATGCGACTCGGTATGAAACACGACCGGGCCGCTCTTGCGTTCGCCGTCGGTCAGGATGAACGTGGCACGTTCCGAGGCGGCGAGGCCGTAAATGCCGGCACACACCACGAGGACGACCGCCGAGACGAGTCGACGAGTCATGGGGCACTCCTTTGGTCTGTCAGTGGCGCAACAGCGCACCCGACCCTTGGGGCGTGACGATAGCCCATCGAGTCTGAGGTGTCTGGTCAATATTGAACACGCTTCTGGACGGAGAAGACCTCTGCGCCTCCCTGCTCACCGGGTCGCTTTGTGGGAGATCTCCATCATGATCAGGCCCGATGCGATGTCTGCGGGCAGGTTGATCCGGTTGCCAAGCGCCCCGAGGTTGAAGCCGTCCCGAATCGTGCCACGCACCGACACGCGGGCGCCCGTGCGGGGCACGCCGCGGTCGGATGCGACCCATAGTTGTCCCGTGCGATCCTGTACTCGGAAGAACCCGCGATCGACCACCGAATAGCTGTCGGCCACGCGGCCCGATATCTTCACCTCGCGGTTGCGATAGTGCGACGGGTCGGCGAGAACGCGATTGATGGACGTCGCGCATGCGGTGGTTCCGAGCAGCGTGATGAGCGCGAGGGCCAGTGCCGCCGCTCGCGAGGGCTGCCTCCCGGCAACCTCCCGTTCCGGACAGGCCCGGGCTCCAAGTGGTACGCGCGACGAATGGGAATTCACGAGATCAGTGTAGGTAGTTCGCTCGGCGACGGCTGTTCAGAAAGGGACACCGCCGCCGGTCCGGGCCGGCCCTCCGGCGGACCACCAGTGCGGCTCTGAGTCGGAACAGCACCGTTGTGCAATCCGGGACAGAGCGACCTCCAGGCTCTCACCTATGATCGGGCTGGAAAGGATTTCGTCATGATCATGTCATTGCCATCGCTCATTCTGCTTCTCGTCATCGCGGGCGTATGCGGCGCCATCGGCAGAGCCGTCGCGGGCGGGGGGGGCGGGCTCCTCACCTCGATCGCCATCGGGTTCGTCGGAGCGTTCATCGGACCATGGGTCGCGCTTCAACTCAAGCTGTCGGAACCCCTCACAGTCCGAGTGGGCGGAGAGCCCTTTCCGATTCTGTGGTCGATCATTGGCGCGTTTCTCTTCGTCGCGATGCTTCATCTCCTGACCGGACGACGCCGACGACTGTTCTCGTAGGACCTTTCGACGCACGGGGCTTGACCCGCCTGGCCTAACCGGAGAGCTCGGCCTACGACCGCTCGACGGGAGACGTCTCGTCTTTGCGATCGTTCGAGGCCGGCTCGCCGGCCTCGAGGGTCGCGAATCGTGCGTCGATGGAGCCGAGCAGCACGTCGTACGCCTCGGGCGACAGGGTGCCCCGATGAAAGTCGGCGAGCACTTCCTCCTTCTCGACCAGCAGCACGCGGCGCCTGGCGAGCATGGCCTCCTCGGCCCGCAAATCGTCCTGCGCGAGCTGTAGCGCCTCCACCGTTGCCGCCACGTCACGCACGCGCCCCTGGTACTCCTTGCGCAGGTCGCGCAGGATCGCCGACGGGGCCGCGTGCAGTTGCTCCATCCGCCCAATCTCGCCGAGGGCCGCCTGGGTCATCCGAAGTTCCCCCCGCTTCAATTGATACTTCTGTCGGACCTCGTAATGGCGGATCACCCCGAGCGTGCCGAGCAGCGGCGCCATCGTCAGCCCTTGCAGGAGGATGGAGAGCAGGACCACGCCGAACGTCACCGTGATGAGCAAGTCGCGCTGCGCGAGCGCGGTCGGCAGGGCCAGCGCGAGCACCATCGAGAGGCTGCCGCGCAGGCCGCCCCAGGTCAGCACGGCGTTCCAGGATGCCGGCCACGCGTTACTGCGATTCGACCGGTTGAGCGCCGACACCCCGAACACCACGGCCGCGCGTGCGAGCGTCACCGCGGCGTACGCAACGAGAATCAGCGCCCAGGACTGCGCCAGCTCGCCGATGTGCACGCGCAACCCGACGAGGAGGAAGACGATCGAGTTGAGCGCGAAGGCGATGTATTCCCAGAAGGTCTCGGCGGCGATGCGCGTGGAGGGCGACATGCCCGTGCGCGCCGCATAGTTGCCGCACAGCATGCCGGCCGTCACGGTCGCGATCACCCCCGAGAATCCGAACTGCTCCGCCGCGAGGAACGACCCGTACGCCGCGAGCGTGGTGAGCGTGATCTCGATCATCGGATCGTCGATCTGCCGGATGATCTGCGAGATCCCGAGCCCGACGAGAAGGCCCACGGCGAGTCCGCCGCCCACGATTCGCGCGAACTCCAGCAGCAGCCCCACCGCCGACATCTGGCGTCCCGAGACGACATCGAGCACCAGCGCGAAGAGCACGATCGCCGTGCCGTCGTTCAACAGGCTCTCCCCTTCGATCAGGATGCTGAGCCGACGCGGCGCGCCGAGCGTCTTGAACATGCTGACAACGGCGATGGGATCGGTGGCCGCGATGAGCGCCCCGAACAGGACGGCGAGTGACCAGCCGAAGGACGCCCCCAGATCGAACGTCTTGATGGTCGGCTCGAGGAACACGGCGGTCAGCGCGATGGCGGCCGCGACCCCTGGCACGGCCAGGGCCGCGATCGCCACGCGGTCGCGCCAGAAATCGCGGAATTCGAGGTGGAAGGCGGCCTCGAACAGGAGCCCCGGCAGAAAGACCGCGTACAACAGTTCTCTGGTCAGGTCCGGCGGCTCGAACAGGTGCACGACGCCGAGCACCAGCCCGGCCAGCACCAGGGCCACGGTGTACGGCAGCCGGAACCGCCGCGCCCCGATCGCCACGGCAGTCGCCACGACGAAGAGCAGAACAAAACCGGTCTCCGTGTTCATGTCAGCCTACCAAGGGCCGGTGCTCAGCCGAAGAATAACCTGCGCAGCACAGGCTCGACATCGGCCGACGCCCCGAACGGAGCGGTGATGAGCTTAACGAGACCGAAGATGGCCAGGCTCAGCGGCACTTGGAGCTGCGGGACGAAGACGACCAGGACCAGGACGATCAGCAGGCCGAACCGTTCGAGCCGGCGATACAGGGCGAGGGCTCCAGCGGAGAGAAGATACTGAACGACCCTCGACCCATCGAGCGGTGGGATCGGGATCAGGTTGAAGACGGCGAGCAGGGCGTTCAGGAAGATCCCGACCGCGAGGATTTCCGTCAGGGTGGATGATGGGTCGGCCAGACCCAGGAGCGTCGCGGCCGAGAGAACGATGGCCAGACCGATGGCCATGAGAACATTCACCCCGGGGCCTGCCGCTCCGACGAGCGCCCAGTCCCGCCGCGGTCTGCGCAGCCGCGAGACGTCCACCGGAACCGGTTTCGCACCCCCGACGATGAAGCTCGAACCGGCGAGGATGAGAAGGAGCGGAAGCAGAATCGTGAAGAACAGGTCGATGTGAGGAATCGGGTTGAGCGTGAGCCGCCCCCGTTCGCGCGCCGTGGGATCGCCAAGGCGATCGGCCATGAAGCCATGAGCGGCCTCGTGGCTGGTGATGGACACGACCGCCAGGCCGGCCACACCGATCACCGTCACTGGATTCATGGGCACGCCAATGCCGCGAGTGTCCCGACGCAGATTCGCGGAGGCGAATCCTAGCGCCGCGTCGGATGGTCGGTCTTGTACAGCATCTGCTCCACCGACACGTCCGGGTGGGTCATCCTCCTCAGGAAGATGCCCGAGACGACGCCCAAGGCGAGCGTCAGGCTGGCCACAAACACCAACGTGGCCAAACCGATATAGCCGGTGGTGTACGCGAATCCCAGTCCACCGGCAACGAGCAGCCCGACGACCACGAACATCAACGGAGTGAGGTACCTCGACATGACACCCTCCCTGACCCGCGAGTCGAACGTCTCAGGATCGAGATGGCTTGCCCTCTCGTCGCCCGGTGCCACCACGCGAGGGGCCACCTGTCCACCACGATACGACCGGCGCACGAATCGAGGCTGTTCACAAAGGCACAGACTCCCACGACGGTTGAGCGCACCATTGTGACTGCTATCACTGGGGTCGCCGGACGGGCGAACAGCGCTCAGACGGTGCGGCTCGCTCCACGACAAGGGAGATCCTCCATGGCAGTACCGAACACGCTCACAACCAATACACTAACAGGCTCACCGACATCAACGCACGGCAGCGCTGTCGCCGTCTACGAGAGCCACCGCGCCGCTGAAGACGCCATTCGTATGCTCGCGAAGTCGGGCTTCGACATGAAGAAGCTCTCCATCGTGGGCAGGGATTATTCCACCGAGGAAGGCGTAGTCGGGTATTACAACAACGGGAATCGCATGATGGCGTGGGGGAAGACCGGTGCATTCTGGGGTGGACTCTGGGGATTGCTCTTCGGGTCGGCCCTGTTTGTCGTACCCGGCATCGGGCCCCTCTTCGCGGCTGGGCCGGTCGTGGCCTGGATCGTCTCCGCGCTGGAAGGGGCGACCCTTGTCGGAGGGATGAGCGCGTTAGGGGCCGGACTGTACGGGATCGGCATTCCCAAGGACAGCGTCCTCAACTACGAGACACAGATCAAGGCCGGCAAGTTCGTCGTGATCGCTCACGGCACGCACGACGAAGTGGCCGAGAGCATCGCGCTTCTCGCGGGAGCTGAGCATCACGACGGAAAAGCAGAGAACGGCTGCGCGTGACGCACAGGCGCACGACGTGCCTGGGCCGCGACAGGCACGCCGCCGCATTCAGCGCACCGAAGGCGAACCGGCTAGTTCCAATCGCGATCTGGCGCAGTGTCTGGCGCCTGACTCTCATCCTCGTGGGTGTGCACAGGTCTCTCGGGATGGTCAGCCGCATCCTCGACGCCCTCCACGGTTTCCGCCTCGTACGACTGCCCTGTGTCGGCCAGTTCCTCGACGCTCTCATCGGCCGCGTCCGCGATCTGGGAGAGTCCCTGCGTGTCGCCCGATTGACCTCCGCTGTCTGATCCGACCTGGCCGAGGTCGTCACCGAGCTCGTCCATCTGCGCCTCGTTATCCGGCTGTCCCGCCATGAGAACCTCCGAGTTGGTCCTGCGCCGTTATGCGCGATCCCCGTCGTACTGCCGACGTTCCGCGATCTACTTGGCGGACAGCGCCTTGGCATCCCGGATGGACTTCGTCGTCCAATAGCTGGCGCGGCCGTAGTGCTCGTGGATTGCCTGCTCCTGTTGACGATCGAGTTGGACCGCCGGGTCGTACGGAGGCGCATCCCTGACGGCCTGGCGCGTCAAATCGACGGAGACCTTCGCATCCTGCCATCTCACCGCGTTGATCCATTGCGGCGCCACAAGCACCCGGTGGCCGCCCCACCAGTTGCTCGTGTCGACGATCAGGTAGCGGATTGCCCAGGTGTCCTCGTCGACGAGGAAATCCTCGACGTGTCCCAGATCGCCATCCGTCGCGTGAACATGGTGCCCGGTGACGGCAGTGCAACTGCGCAAGTGGCAATCGTCCGGTGCCTGCGACGCCTGCGTCCATCGGGGTTTCGATTCCGCTTCGATCCTGTTCTCCTCGGCCAGGCTGCCGCCCGGGTACCCGCCCATACCCCACAGACCGGCGCCGCCCCAATAGTACGGATACGCGAAGTACTGGAAGTACTCGGCTTCGTGCTGGCGAGACACCGGCTTTCTGGTGTCGATGTCCGGGCTGTGTTTCACCTGCGCCTTCGTGAGGGCGACGGGGAGCTGCCTGGCCATCCAGTCTGGATGGCCGATAGCGAGGGGAGAAATGAGCACTTGCCTGCCGGGCAGCCAGCTGCCCGTATCGACGACGAGATAGCGGATCGCCCAGCCTTCGTCGTCGAAATACAAGTCGTCCACCTCGCCGATCACGCCGTCGGTAGCGCGGATCGCGTAGCCCCGAAGGTCTTTGACGTTGCGTAACATGTCCGCCTCCTTCAGCGCGACCCTATACGCGGCCAGTTTGCACGGCGCTCCTGCCGGGCCAGGCGATCGTGAGCAGAAAGGCGCTCTCTTCCAGCGCTTCGATGTCGTGCACGATCCCCTGATCGAACGCGACAAGACTGCCCGGACGGAGGTCGAACGTGCGACCGGTCGCGTTGAGGCGGATGTGGCCCGACAGCATATGGACCGAAATCCGGCCGTCCGTCTTGTGTTCAGGGATGCGCGCGGCCGCCTGCAGCGTCGTCAACACAACGCGGAAATCATCGTATTTCATCAGGGTCTTGGCGTTCTTGCCCGTCTTCCAGGTGGCCTCCCCGAGAAGCCGAGCGACTTCCGTCGTGAGGTCGAATTCGAGAAACGGACTCGCCATCGAGGGCGCATGCGGACGACGATGAGCGGGTTCCTGTCGAGCCAGATCAGACACGGCACACCTCCACAAGTTGAGAACACTCCACTCTCCACAGTACAGGGGCGCGACAAGTCGCGATGTTCAGAAAGAGACACGGCTTTTCGAGGATCACGGGCGCATGCTCGGTGACGCGCGGTGCGCTGCGCAGCGCCTTCCTGATGGCCGTGAACGTCCCCGCCTCGTGATAATCGGCGCTGACGTAACCGAGCAAGGATAGCAGCCGGCGGAGGGCCCGCGGGTCGGCCGATGACCGGGACGTCGAGGGTTCTTCGCTTCGCCATCGCATAGAGTGCCGGTAAGGTCAGCTTGTGAGCGCATCGGACCGGGAGGCAGCCATCAGGAAATCCTGGCGTCACTCAGGATCATGGAGATCGTATGGGAATAGAAGCAAACGCGACGCCAACCGCCCGACTTCACGCCCTGGGACAGAGTCTGTGGCTCGACAACATCACGCGCGGACTCCTGACGAGCGGCACGCTCAAACGGTACGTCGAGGAGTGGTCGGTGACGGGGTTGACGTCTAACCCGACGATCTTCGACCACGCCATCGAGAGCACGCATTTCTATGACGACGCGATTCGCCGCAAGGTCGGCGAGGGTCGGTCAGGCGACGCGCTGTTCTTCGAGCTCGCGCTCGAAGATCTCACCGACGCCGCCGCGTTGTTCCGGCCGGTCCACGACGCCACCGGCGGCCGGGACGGGTGGGTGTCGCTCGAAGTCTCGCCGCTCCTGGCGAACGATACCGCCAGCACCATCACGCAGGCGGCCGAGCTCCAGGCGAGAGCCAGGCTGCCCAATCTGTTGATCAAGATTCCCGGCACGCCGGAGGGCGTCGCGGCCATCGAGGCGTCGATCGCCGCGGGCGTCGCGGTGAACGTCACGCTGTTGTTCTCCCAGGAGCAGTACCTCGCGGCGGCGAACGCGTACATGCGAGGGATCGAGCGGCGCCTCGCGGCCGGTCTCGACCCGCGCGTCGGCTCCGTCGCCTCGGTCTTCGTCAGTCGCTGGGACAAGGCCGTGATGGGCACGGTGCCGGCCGAGCTGTGCAATCGGCTCGGGATCGCCGTCGCGAAGCGCACGTACGCCGCCTACCGCGAACTGCTCGACTCGGCGCGGTGGCAGGCGCTGGCGACGGCCGGGGCACAGCCGCAGCGCCTCCTGTGGGCGAGCACGAGCACGAAGGATCCCGCCGCCTCCGACGTCCTCTACGTGGAAGCCCTCGCCGCACCGGACACGATCAACACGATCCCCGAGGGGACGCTCCACGCCTTTGCCGATCACGGTCGGGTCATACAGCCATTGCCGGCTGACGGCGGCGACGCGAAGGACGTGCTCAGTCGATTCGGCAAGGCCGGCGTGGATGTGGCGGCGCTCGCGATCCAACTGCAGCGCGAGGGCGCCCAGTCGTTCGACGACTCATGGAACAAGCTGATGCGCAGCCTGGCCACGAAGACAGGCGGCCTACCGCCTGCGGGCCGCTCCGCGGGGGCCCTGTCCTGACCGCGGGATCGTCCGAGCCATCATCACCGGCCGCGCTCTCCGCCTGGCGGGCGCTCGCGACTCATGCCGAGCGGGTGCGCGGCGTCCACCTGCGCGACCTGCTCTCCAACGACGCATTCCGCGGCAACCGCTTCGCGGCCGAAGCCACCGGGTTGTGCCTCGATGACTCGAAAAACCGCGTCACGGACGAGACGCTTCGCCTCCTCGTCGATCTGGCCGAAACGTGCGGCCTGCGCCGTCGGATCGAAGCGAGGTTCCTCGGCGAGAAGATCAACACGACGGACGGCCGCGCCGTACTCCATGTCGCCCTTCGCGCGCCCCGCGGCGCGTCGACCATCGTCGACGGCGACGACGTCGTGCCGCACGTGCACGAGGTGCTCGAGCGGATGACGGTGTGTGCCGATCAGATCCGGGACGGCCGCTGGCGCGGGCACACGGGCCGGCGAGTGCGAACCGTCATCAACATCGGAGATCGGCGGTTCTGATCTGGGACCGGTCATGGCCTCCGAGGCGCTCAAGCATTACAGCGCGCGCGATCTGAACTTCCGCTTCGTGTCGAACGTCGACGGCACCGACTTCGCCGAGGCCACGCGCGATCTGGATCCCGCCGAAACCTGTTCATCGTCTCGTCGAAGACGTTCACCACGGTCGAGACGATGGCGAACATCGGCCGGCACTTCGTCGCAGACTCCACGAACGCCGCCGAGGTGGCGGCGTTCGGCATCGACACGAGCCAGATGTTCGGGTTCTGGGACTGGGTCGGCGGCCCGTACTCGATGGACTCGGCGATCGGCTTGTCGACCATGATCGCGATTGGCCCGGAGTCGTTCCGCGACTTGCTGGCGGGCGTCCGGGCCATGGGCCAACAGTTCCGGGCACCCCGTTCGACTGCAGCCTACCGGTTCTCATGGGGCTGCTCATCCTGGCCGAACGGCTGACAGCGGAAAGGTGCTGGCGTCGCGGATCGTGCCAGAGCTGGCACGCTCCGACGAGTCACCTCTGGCGCACGACAGCTCGACCAACGCGTTGATGCACCGGTATCGGCGGAGGAGGGCCTGACGCGACCGCGCCGATCAGCCTCCTGACGCCACGCAACGAGCGGGGCGCCACTATGGCGTCACGACCACTCGCACGCCGGTGGGCGGTAGGGGAGGCGCTGAGGCCGATCGTGTCGCGGGCGCGCCGGTCGACCTGGCGTTCTGTTCATCCGGGCGCACGAGCGTTTGGCCGTCGGCACCAATCCGAATCGTGATCCGCGCGTCTCCCTGCTGGACGAGGGCTTCGTATGTGGCCGGTGTGCCCATCGTCACAAGAGACCTGACCCTCGTGATCACACCCATGCCGGCCGCCTTCGTGAGCCCGCCCTTCACCGCTGGAGGCAGAGTCGCGACGGCGACGTCCTCCTGGACTTCGATGATATTGCCCAGCGCATCCAGCCAAAGGCCCTGCCAGTGCCCGTTCCGCACGAGTTCGACCTCGTAGATCGTCTGGCCGTTCCTCAGCTCGGTGGAGAACCCTTTCAACACCGTCCCCTGGCTTTCGGTCGCAACCGTCTTCTGGACGGCTGGAGGCCACGCCGGGTTGAGCACTCCCTGTGCGGCCTGGATGGCTGCGGACGAGCCTGATCCGCCGAAGACGGCCACGAGAACCACGAAATGCCGGAACGTCATTATCTGACCTCTCAACGGGAACAGCCACGATGCGGTGCCGCTCACCAGAAGGACGTCACGATAGCGGACTGATTCATGGGCGTCTGGTCAATATTGAACACTTGGAGCATCCGGTGCGTGTCGAATTGTCGAATGCCCCCCGCACTCGGAGACGATGCCGCACAGCGTTGCGCGATGTGCAATCGGGTACAGACCGCGACCCGACAAGACTCCTACGATGGGGGCCGCTCTCGACACCAGCTTCGATTCGTCACTCGAAAAGGACGTGCCCGATGAAGAGAATCGTCATCGCCGCGGCGATGGGTTTGTACGTGATGTCGCTGGCGGCCATGTCGTCAGCCGACACGCTCGTCATGAGAGACGGCACACGCGTCCCGGGCACGGTGGTGAGCGTCTCCGCGCGGACGATTACCTTCAAGGATTCGTCCGGCGTCTCGCGTCGCTACAACGCCAGCCAGGTCGACGCGCTCGAGTTCACGCCGGCGAGTGAACCAGCGGCCGCTGCCGGAACGACCGGAAGCAGCCGTCGCCTCGAGATTCTCCCGAGCGGTACGGAGCTGACGGTGCGAACGGCTGAAGACATCGACTCCTCGACGGCCGTCGTGGATCAGACCTTTTCGGCCATCGTCGAACGCGACATCCGCGGAGAGTCC
The DNA here is from genome assembly GCA_963837345.1 of uncultured Acidobacteriota bacterium. Classification (GTDB taxonomy): domain Bacteria; phylum Acidobacteriota; class Vicinamibacteria; order Vicinamibacterales; family CAVVIG01; genus CAWIMX01. The sequence goes on along the minus strand of CAWIMX010000001.1, from coordinate 2,593,812 downwards.
GACACCGTGGTCATCCCCGCAGGGTCGCACGCCATCCTCGTCGTGCGCGAGATCTCTTCCGGCGGAACGACGGGCAGCCCAAACATGGTGCTGGACATGCAGTCGATGACGGTCAGCGGACGACGGTATCTGGTGAGCACGACGGCCCTGAAGAGCGACACGGACACCGGCATCGGCACGAACAGGCGAACGGCTGAAACGGTTGGCGGCGGCGCGGCGCTCGGCACGATCATCGGGGCCATCGCGGGCGGCGCCAAGGGTGCGGCGATCGGCGTCCTGGTGGGCGCGGCCGGCGGAGCGGGAGTCCAGATGATCAACAAGGGGAACGACGTGCGCCTGCCCGCAGAAACGTTGCTGACGTTCAGGCTCAATCGGCCCGCCAGCCTCCAGGCCGAGCGCTAGCGCGAGGATCGGCCATGAAGACACGTCTCGTCCGCAGCGTCTCGGTCGTCGTCGGCGTGCTCTTGTGGGTCGGCGCGGCAGTCGGGCAGACCGTGATCACGCCGCCGAAGAACAAGTACACACCGGCCGAGGACGTGGACCTCGGGCGCAAGGCCGCCGCGGAGGTCGAACAGCAGCTGCCAATTCTGCACGACGACGAGGTGACTTCGGCCATCGCGGCGATCGGCCGGCGCCTGGTCGGGTCGATTCCGGCGGACCTGGGGCATTCCGAGTTCCGCTACTCGTTCCAAGTCGTGAATGCGAGCGACATCAACGCGTTCGCGCTGCCGGGCGGCCCCATGTACGTCAACCGCGGCATGATTCAGGCCGCCGCCGTCGAGGGTGAAGTCGCCGGCGTCATGGCGCACGAGCTCAGTCACGTGATTCTGCGACATGGAACGGCCGGGGCGACGAAGCAACAGCCCTTCGAGATTGGGGCCATCGCCGGCGCGATTGCGGGCGCCATCATCGGGGGCACCGCCGGGCAGGTGATTTCGCAGGGCACCCAGTTTGGTCTGGGCACCTACTTTCTTCGCTACAGTCGCGAGTACGAGAAGCAGGCCGACCTGCTGGGCGTTCAGCTGATGGCCCGAGCTGGGTACAACCCTCTCGATCTCGTCCACATGTTCCAGACGATCGAGAAACAGGGCGGCAGCGGCGCACCGCAGTTCCTGAGCGACCATCCCGACCCGGGAAATCGGGAGGCCTACATCACCCAGGAAGCCTCGCACGTGCGAATCGAAGGTCAGGCCGGCGATTCCGGGAACTTCGCGCGCGTGCAGGATCGGCTGCGAAGTCTGTCGCCGGCGCCGACGACCGAAGAGGTCGCCCGCCGGGCGCAGCAGACACCCGCGCTGCCTGGACAACCAACGGCCAGCGCACGCGACATCGGCACTCGCGTGGCGTCGCCGTCATCGCGGTACAAGAGCTACACCGAGGGCAACCTGTTTCGCGTCAGCGTGCCCGACAACTGGCGCGAGGTGGCGACGAGTTCCTCGGTGACATTCGTCCCCGACGGCGCCTATGGCCAGGTGGAGGGGCATGCCGTCTTCACCCATGGGGCCGAGATTGGCTTTACGCGCAACGAGAGTCACTCGCTCCAGGACGCAAGCCAGGAATTCATCGACGGTCTGGCGCAGTCCAACCCGGCGTTACGGGCGACGGGACATCCCCAAAGCACGAAGCTGTCGGGCCGCAACGCAATGATGGCCACACTCGCCAATGTGTCGGAAGCGACCGGTCGTGGCGAAACGGTCACCCTCTTCACGACCCTGCTCCGGGACGGCAATCTCTTCTATTGCCTCACCGTTTCGCCGCAGAGCGAGTCCCGGACGTACCAACGTGCGTTCCAGCACGTCGCCCAATCGATTCGCCTCAGCGACTGACTCCCGATCATTGGTTGAGGATCATCGACATGAAGACCACGACTATCGTCGGCGCCATCCTGATCGTGATCGGCCTGGCGGCCTTGGCCTATCAGGGGATCACCTATACGACCCGCGACACGGTCCTGGATGTCGGACCCATCCATGCGACCGCTGAGCGGGAGAAGACGGTTCCGCTTCCGCCGGTGGTGGGGCTCGTGGCCGTGGCCGGTGGCGTGGCGCTGGTGATCACGGGCGTCCGCCGGCGCAGGTAACCGGCTGGCGGTCACAGCCGGTGCGCGATCTCGACCAGCAGCCGCACGAACAGGGCGATGGGCGTGCCGATCGCCAAGATGACCAGCGGGATCAGGAAGACCAAGAGCAGCAACAACCCCGCGTCCTCGAGCAGGTCGAGACGATTGCGTCGTGAGATGCCCACCCCCTGCATACGCCGGCCACTCTAGCTCCGCCGCGCTGCGGCGACTGTTCGAAAAAGTACAGAGCCCCCTCGCTGCGCAATGGAGCACACAGGTCGGCGGCCTGATTGGCAATGTTCGTTCCTGACGTACTGTGGCGTTCAAACGGGAGAGTCCCGAGCGGACGAAGGGAGGGCCGGCCGCCGGAGCGGCCGGAATGGGGTGGGATGTGCTGATCGGTGTCGTTCGACGGGTGACCGCTACTGCGTCCGTTCTTTGGCCGAGTACCGGTTCAGCAGCGCGAGCAGCTTGGCGGCGGCCTTGGGCGCTTGCACGCTAGTCGTCACGATCTCGCGGTTTTCCAGTTTCTTGCCATACAGGGTGGCGTTGTCGTCGAGATCCTGACGCAGCGTGGCCCCTTCCAACGCGACCCCCGCGAACAACCCCTGTGATCGCGACCACGACAGGATGTCGGCGTGCATCTGCGCATCCGTTTGTGCCGTCGCGGTACGTCCCACAGGCCCTGCCGCCACGGACCCTTCCGCGCCGAGGGTGAACTGGTCCGACAGCAGCTTGTCCGCGCCCCGCTCCGTCATGACCAGCATGATCAAGTCTGTCGACGAGGCGCCGATCTGGAAGCCCACGCTGCCGCCCTCGATGCGGACGGTGCCGGGCGCCGACCAGCCCGTTCCCGCTGAATTTCGACAGGACAGGTACCCAATCCCGTATTTCCCTCCAACGACGAACGCCGCCGTCTTGAGGTCCGGGACAATCACGATGCAATGGGCGTTCTGGATGAGATCCTGGGGAACGCCCTGATCCGGCGCGGCCATGATCTCCGAGAACACAGCGGCCGCCGCGTCCAGTCGCTCTGCCGGCTCCGTGTCCGCCGCCAGAACAGGTGTGAGAGCGAGCGTCGTCGCTACAGTCGTCGCGATAATCAATCTCATTGTGTGTACCTTCCCTGATTGCCGCCGTGGTGATGATGGGTTCTAGAATCCGCACACGCCCTGTGGCAGAAGACGGATGCGGCTATTGGTGGCCACTGGGCTGACATTGCCCAGGTCGTCGTGAATCTTCAGCGTCACGATCATCGTGAACCACTGGTTGCCTGGCGGGAGCGGGGGCGCCGGCAGCAGGCCGCAGTTGACGCTGGCCATCGTCAGGACCCGGGCCGGTCGTCGTTTGCGCGAACGTCGTGGCCACGCCGTACGACCACTCCCAGGCCACGATGGTGCCTGGGGCTGTCGACGTGCTGCCGTTGAACATGCAGTCGATGGCGTTGCCGTCATTGGTCAGCTGGCAGGTCTCTGTCAGTGTCGGGCCGGTGACGCCAAAATTCGCTGTCGCAACGCTCGGTTGGGTGATCGCAAGAACAGCGGACGCCGACGCCCCGCCATAACTGCCGCTGATGGTGCTGGAGACCGCGCTCGGGACGCTCCTCGTTGAGATCAGGAACGTCGCACTTGTCGAATCGGCCGGCACGGTGATGTGCGCGGGAACGGTTGCGGGATCCGTGCTCGAGAGGGACACGACGGCGCCGCCGGCCGGAGCCGAGCCGGTGAGGCTCACGATCCCGGTTACCGTGCGTCCGCCGACGACAGTGTCCGCGCTCAACCCGATCTCAGAAAGCGCCGCGGACTGCCCGGTGACGGTGAGCATCGATGATTGACGGCTGGTGTTGAGCGATGCGGAAATCGTGGCTGTGCCGGCCGCGACAGCGGCCACCGTGAACGAGGCGCTCATGGCGCCGGCAGGCACCACTGCGGTGGCCTGCACGGTTGCTACCGAGGGGTTGCTGCTCAATAAAGAAATACTCGCCCCTCCGCTGGCCGCCGCGGCCGTGAGCGTGACCGTGCCCTGGCCGCGGCTGCCAGCCGCGACGCTCGAGGCGTCCAGAGCGACACCGGACACGGCAGAAGACGAGTCGGTTGGTGCCGTCGGCGAGCCAGAACAGCCATATTGAACGATGGCGACCGCCGCGATCGAGATCGCCACGAGCCTGAGGAACGGCGTGGCACGTTTGTCGGTTCTCACGGGAAGCTCCCTTTGTCGAAATGGCGCATTGATTGCCGCCGACGAACCGCGCGCGGTGGCGCGGTGGCTACCCCGTCAGGCGTCCTGGCGGGGAGCGTACGATCCGTGGTCAGGCTCTTTTCAGGAGCCGTATGATCCAGACGAGAATGACCGCGCCGACGAAGGCGACATCACCGTTCCGGCGAGCCAGCCGGCGATGAGCCCGACGACGATCCACGTGACAAGTCCCATGGCTTGTCTCCCAGCCCCGATCCTGACACGTGGCCCCTCCTGGGCTCTGTGCACTAGCGCACAGCCGTTATCGATGGGGCGCCGACATCTTGATGGTGGTCGCGGCACCCAGCTTGGCTTGGACACTGTCGCGGTCGGCAAGGACATGGCGGTCACGAAGGCCGACGGCGGTGTGGTTGGGGGGCGCGGGTGTCTCCGCCTTCCAGGTTGGCGCGCGATCAATGCCTGCAGCATCGCACCAAGGCGTGCACCGGAGGGGTCGCGGTCGCGCACTCCTCGAGTGTCCATGTGCTTCCGACAACGCTGACGACGACCTAGGCGGCGGCCGTGTTGCCTTCCTCCGCGATGAAGAATCTGGACACGAAGCCGACCCATCGCCACGATGGCGGCCACGTCTCTCGGCTCGCCGATACCGTTGGCCCCAGGCAATCTTGCTCTGGGCGGTCTCGAATCAGCGGCAGGAGGCGCGATGCGATCGCGTGCTCCACATCTCGCGTGCCTGGGCGCCCGAAGAACAGGGAGTGGCGGGTGCCGACGGGAATCCGACTGATCCGAACGAGATTTGTGCCGAATATCCGCGACGACGTGCGCGGCGCCCACGGGAATCGCCAAGTTTGCGTGGATCTGTCCCGGGGCTCATGATTTGCAAGTGAAGAGCAACGGGCCGAAGCCTGGGGGTGTGTGATGGTCGGTCAAAATGCCGCAAGCTATGCGTTCACGTACGGAGGCGTCCACGAGGCTCCGCATGCGTCCGGTCTGTACAGGATCTACAGCCCGCGTGGGTGGGTCTACGTCGGAGAAAGCGACGACATCCGTGGGAGCCTGTATGGACTCCTGAACGACCCGAGCCGAAAGATGGATCGAGAAGGACCGCTCTCATTTTCCTTCGAATTGGTGACCAAGGCCGATCGTCTCACTCGGCAGCACGCGCCGGCACGGCAATAAGTCGACGCACGCCGCCAACCGGACGATGGTGTCGCGAAGGCGTCAGTTAACGTTTGTCCGGCGTCGGATTCCTAGGATCGCCTGCCCAAGCTGCGTGAACAATGCATCCACGCCGTCAATGTCTTCACGTTGGGCGTCGGGTTGATGCAGGTTGTAGTCGATGACCGCGACGAGGACGAGCGCTGCGACACGAGGGTCTCCGGCCAGAATCTGGGATCTGGACACGCCCGTGGAGTGCCTCTCCCCGTCAATGAGTGACAGGCTCATCCAGGGGCCCCGTCCGCGGTCATCGATAGAAAATTCACCGTTGGTTTCGAAGTGGTGCAGCAGCTGCTCGGACAAGCGCCCGTCCGACTGGAACTCCGTGAAAGGCTGCCGCAGCTCTGCGGGAACGAAGAGCCCCCAATCGACGGCTCGAAGCGTCGACTGGAACCGCGCGGCCCGCGCTCGCCATTGCGCCTTCGACCCCACGGTCCGGGTCGCTTCGACCTGTTTTTCTCGCCTGATCTCACCTAGTCGTTGAGAGACGCTCTCGTTCAGCTCCGAGAGTCCCGACCATCTTGTGCCGCGGTTGAGCGCCAATGTCAGCGCGCGGCGAACTTCGTCTTGTCGCGCTCTCAGACGGTGTTGCTCGAGCGTGAGTTGTGCGGCCCTGGGCGACATGAAATCCGTGAACGACTCGAACATCTCAAATGGAGAGACCAGCTCGTGATAGAGCATCGACCCGAGCGCGACTTCGCGAAAGCCTCCAAAGAACCACCACGGAGCAAAGCCGACGCTCTGATAGGTATTCTCCATGGGAAACAGCACGTCGCGACTCCTGGGGAACGTGCCGGGAACCTGTGGGTACCGCCGCACGCGCACATGAAAGTCGGGCTGTTCCAGCGCGCGGTCGACGAGCGCTTTGGCCAGCCCTTTGGGCGTCTCCATGGTCACGCCGCTCCACCGGTTTCCGATCGTGTGCGGCAGGATGAGATCGAAGATGCTCTTGGCCTGGTTCGAGCAATTGCGATAGAAAAAATTGAACCGCGACTTGTTCGGCGCGGCGTTGAATGCGGCCACAATCGTGGCGTCGTCGGCAGCGGTGGTTTCGACGGTGAAGATGTAGATATTCCTGTCGAAGCGCGTCGCGAGGGCGGCCTTCCACTGCCCGTCCGGCAATTCGTCCCCCGCGTTGGTCTTCAGCACGTGGGAGAAGAGCGGACCGAAATTGTATCGCTCGATGGCACTCTGCAGGTTGCGCGTGGCGATCATCGGCGCAACGTCGGCCGACCCGACGCCGTTCAGGTATTCTTCGAACGGCACGATCGCCCAGTCGTAGTCCTCGTTGTCGCTGAAGGGCGAGTACTTGCTCACCACGCCGCCACGTTCCCCGGGGTGACAGAGACGCATCTTGACTGGGCTGCCGTCGGGACAGATGTTGGACAAGTACGTGGCGGCATGCCCGACACGCGTCAAGAAGCCCAGGACGTTGACGGGTTCGAGCACGATAATGCCGATGTCGGCGCGACTGGGGTCGGCGGTCGTGAGAACAAAGCCGATCGCGAGAAGAAGCCTGGCGGTATGGGTCACAACGCGACTCTCTCCTGGGTCCGCCGCGAGAAACGCCAGCTCGTCATGACCTCGGCTTGACACTGGAGCTACCCACGGATGGCCCGCAGTCCGTTCAACCGGAACCCATCGAGTCTTGCCGGACGGCATCCCTGAGGGCATCCGGCGACGGTCTCGTGCGACGGACACGCTCGCGAGCCGACTTCCCGTCAACCGCCGCCGCGTTTACGATAATCGAGGACGCTGATGAGTCTCAGAAATCGAATCCTGCGTCGACGCCAGCATGGCATCTGGCCGGCGGAGTGAGGTGTACACAAACGCACAGCCGGCGTTCCCGATTGAACAGCGGGTCGCTCGGGGATGGGAGAGACTCGGCCGATGCCGACTCCGCCAGGGATCCCGGCGGCCGTCAGATGGGGCGACATCCTCAAGCGGACGGCGCGCGCCGTCTACGCGGACGACTGCCTCGGGTGGGCCGCCGAACTGGCCTTCTTCTGGTTCTTCGCGCTGTTCCCGGCGCTGCTGTGCGCCGTGGCGCTCGCGGGGCTGCTGCCGGAGCGCAACCTGATTGACTTCGCCCAGCGCACGCTCGCGCATGTGGCGCCCCGCGCGGTCATGGTGATCGTGCGCGAGCAGCTCGTGCAGATCGCTCGCGGCGAGCACGCGGGACTCCTCACGCTGAGCGTGGTCCTGGCGTTGTGGACCAGCTCGTCGGGCATGGCCGCGATCATCAGCACGCTCAACCAGGCGTACCACGTGAAGGAATCGCGCCCGTGGTGGCGGGTCCGGGTGCGGGCGATCGTGCTCACCCTCGCGCTGGCGGTTCTGGGCCTCCTGTCACTGGCGATGGCGCTCGCGGGGCCGCGACTGGTGCAACGGCTGGCGACGAGCCTGCACATGGGCCCGGTGTTCGCCTGGACATGGTGGCTCGCGCGGTGGCCACTCGTCTTCGCGCTCGTCGTGACGGCCCTCGAATGGATCTACCACTTTGCGCCCGACGTGCCCCACCGACGGGCCTGGGTGACACCCGGCTCGCTGATGGCCGCGACGCTCGGGTTGCTGCTCTCATTGGCGTTCAAGTGGTACGCCTTCCATTTCGGCGCCTACCAGAAGACGTACGGCGCCATCGGGGGCGTCATGGTGGCCCTCCTCTGGCTGTACGGCTCGGGCCTCGCGATTCTCATCGGCGCCGAACTGAACGCCGCCATCGAGCATTCGCCCGCGCCGCCCCGTGTCAGGATCGAGGCGGACCCGTGACCATGCCTTCCCAGGCTCGCCTGGTGCTGCAAGGCCTCCTCGCGATCCTCGCGGCTGCGGCCGGTATCTGGCTGCTGTACAGACTTCAGCACCTCGTCTTCCTGCTGATTCTGACGACGTTCTTCGCCTATCTGGTTGCGCCGCTGGTGCGATTCGCAGAGCAGCCGTGGCGTCTCGCCGGGAGCGAGCGCCGCGTGCCCCGTGGCCTCGCGATTGTGCTCGTCTACCTGCTGATCGCGGGCGCCGCTGTTGCCGCGGCAGGGTTGCTGCTGCCCACGTTGACGCGCCAGGTCAACGCCGCCGCGTCGCAACTGCCCGTCTACGCGGCATCGCTTCGCGGTTGGGAGCAGCGGTGGGTCGACTACTACGATCGGTCGGACCTGCCGGCCAACCTGCGACAGGGCATCGATCGGTCGGTGCTCGAGACCGGCGATGCGGCGGTCGCCTACGTCCGCAGCTCGATCGCGCCGCTCGCCGGGACGCTGTCGTCGGTGCCGGCGTTCGTGTTGATTCCGATCCTCGCGTTCTTCCTGCTGAAGGACGCGCAGCTGTTCCGGCGCGGCATCGTCCGGGCGCTTCCCCGTCACTTCCGCGCACGCGGGCGGCAGCTGTTCGAGGCGATCAACTCGGCCCTCGCCACGTATGTTCGGGCGCAGCTGATCGCGTGCGCGCTGGTCGGCGCGATCTGCAGCGTGGGGTTCGCCATCCTCGGCGTGCCCTATCCGACGCTGCTCGGAGCCATGGCGGGCCTGCTCGAATTCATTCCGCTGGTCGGTCCGTTTCTCGGCGCCGTCGTCGCCACTCTCGTCGCGGCGCTGCACGCGCCAATGCTGGCATTCTGGGTCGTCGGCTTCCTGGGCTCGCTCCGGATGGTCCAGGACTACATGATCTACCCCCGTCTCGTCGGCCGTCGCCTCAACCTGCATCCACTGGTGGTCATCATCGCCGTCCTCGGCGGCCTCGAGCTGAACGGCGTCGTCGGGATGTTCCTGGCGGTGCCGGTGGTGGCCGTCGGCTCGGTTGTCTTCATGCACTGGAGCGGATGGCGTGAAGCGGATCGGACGGAAGCCGATCGTCGGAACGATCGCGAGGACGAGAGCGGTTTGATGGACCGCCGGGCGGCACAGGATGGCGCGTGAAGAAGCCGCCGGGGAGGAATCATGATCGTTCTCGGCCGCGCTGGCGGGCCCTGCACTCATCGGTGAAACGCCGACGGCGGCTTGACGAGAGGGACCATGTCTGTCAGGTGGATCGCGGATCGAGCCCTCCGACAGCACGGAGGCGAGTGTGGTCCTCGAACTCCAGTGAACCGGCGCCGGTCAGAAGGCCGCTCTTCAAGAAGAGAGCGCATCAGGCAGGCCTGGACCTGTTCCGTTCGAGACGGTAGCCGCTGACAGGGGGGAGACTTCCTGAGAACACAGCGCCGGTCCATCAATTGCAAGGCCAGGACGGGGTGTCGAACTCGGGCCGGGACACGCACACCTCCCGGTTGGCGCGTTCATTCGCGCTTCATCTCTCCTTCGCCGCGGAGCGCTTCGAACCCGGAAATCACGTCGAACAGTTCTTCGTCGAGACCACTCTGGCGCACACGATGGAACGTGCCGTTGAGATCCTCCAGCAAATCGTCGATGTTCTTGTCGGCGCGTTGCATCGCCGCCAAGCGGCTGGCGTTCTCGCTCGCGAGGGATTCGGCGCACGCGCGGAAGAGCGAGACGAAGAGGTATTCGCGGATAAGCGCCCGGACGGTCACAGCGCCGCCGCCCATGACCTGGGCCCACCTCCCCGCCGGCCAGGGCCGTTCGGCCAGCCCGCGGCGCCACTGTTCGTCGAGCGGCAGCAGTCGCTGACTGACGGGCGCGTACACCGATCCGAACGCGTGGCGGTTGTAGAACAGATGAAGCTCGGCGCCTTCACGCCGGGCGTGGCTTGTCTCGGTCTCCACGAGAATCCGCCCCACGAGGGGGGTGATGGTCTTGACGGAACTTGGCACGACGAAGGGTTCCATCAGCGGCATGCCCGCGTCCGCCAGGTGCGCATGGACGCGCTCCCCGACGGCCCAGACCCGAAAAGATCCAGCCCAGCCCTTGAACGTCTTCATCGCGTAGTCGGCCACCGTCTCGTTGAACTGGCCCACCAGTCCCTGGTCGGAACCGAACACGACGGCCGCGATTACACTCGCACGGGTTGATCGTGGCTCTGCCATGAAGGCCGCCGGCTCGCTCTCCCGGACGCACGCGCCCAACCCCAGCTCGACCGTCCGATAGTAGTCGGTCAGCGCCCGCACCGATTTCTCGTACTGTCCGATGCTCGAGGCGGCCAGCGCTTTCATCGTGCGGACGACGGATTGAAGATCTCCGGCGCTGTCGATCTTGCGGCGCAGGCTCGCGGTGGTGTCGCTCATCGCTCGGGCGCCGTCCCGGGTTCGGCGTGGGCGTCAGGGGCGGATTCCGGCGCCGGTTGGAACGGTGCGAGCGCGAGGCGGGCGATGTCGACAACGGTCTGACGATCCTCGTCGCTCAATTGTGCTGCGGTCTCGAACCTCGCGCACACGTCCGGGGGGAAGTTCTCCGCCGCTTCCCGCACGGCGCGCTCGGCGTCGGTCATCCGGTCAATCGGCACCTGGTCGAAAAGCTCCGCGATCAACGCCAGCAGAACCGCGATTTGCGCGGGCACCGACACCGGGGCAAATTCCGACTGCTTGAGGCAGGCCCGGATGCGTCGTCCATGCTCGATGCGCGTGCGGGTGTCTTCATCCAGCCGGGCGCCGAATCGGGCAAAGGTCTCGAGCTCCTCGAACTGCGCGTAGGCGAGCTTGAGGTGGCCGGCCACCGCGCGATAGGCCGCGCGCTGCGCCTTGCCGCCGACGCGCGAAACGGATCGGCCGACATCCACCGCGGGGAGGATGCCGAGTTCGAAGAGCGACGGTGAGATGTAGATCTGCCCGTCGGTGATGGAAATCAGGTTCGTCGGAATGTAGGCGGAAATGTTCTGGGCTTCGGTCTCGATGATCGGCAGGGCGGTGAGCGATCCACCTCCACGGGCTTCGCGCAGGTGGGTGGCGCGCTCGAGCAGCCGCGAATGGATATAAAAGATGTCGCCCGGAAAGGCTTCGCGACCTGGTGGCCGCCGAAGCAGGAGGGAGAGCTCACGATAGGCGCGCGCGTGCTGCGTGAGGTCGTCGTAGACGATCAGCACGTCCCGACCCGCCTCCATGAAATGCTCTCCGATGCTGGTCGCGGCGTATGGAGCGATGTAGGCGAGGCCTGGCGGGTCATTGCCTTCGGTGACGACCACCACCGTGTATTCGAGCGCGCCCTTCTCCCGCAAGACGGCCACCACCTTCGCCACGCCGGCAGAGCGCTGGCCGATGGCGCAATACACGCAGACGACATTTCGGCCCCGCTGGTTGAGGATGGTGTCGATCGCGATGGCGGTCTTGCCCGTCTGGCGGTCGCCCAGAATCAGCTCACGCTGGCCGCGCCCGATGGGAATGAGCGCATCGACGACCTTGAGGCCGGTCTGAAGCGGCACGGTGACTGGCGCGCGGTCCATGATGGGAGGGGCTGGGCGCTCGATGGGCAGGCGTTCGCTGGCGACTACCGGAGCGTTGCCATCGAGCGGCCGGCCGAGTGGGTCGATGACGCGTCCCAGCACGCCGTCGCCGACCGCCACATCCATCACCCGACCCGTGCGCTCGACCTCATCGCCCGCGTGCAGATGCCAGTATTCCCCGAGCAGCACGACGCCGACCTCGTCCTCGTCCACGTTGAAGGCGATGCCGAACACGCCGCCGGGAAATTCGAGGAGCTCCTCGAACCCGACGCTCGGAAGGCCGGACACCGTGGCGATGCCGGTGGAGACCGTCGTAATGGTGCCGACCTCGCGCGGCACGAGCTGCGGCGTGAAGCGTTCACGCGCTCGGCCCATGCCTGCGAAGGCGCGGTCGAAGACGCTCGCCAGGCTTTCAGGCGGGGCGTTCATGAGCCTTCCCACGTGTGCGCTGGCTCGCCCTTGACTCCCTGGGATGGCTCAGGCGTCGCTGGCGTGTTCAGTAGGGCGCCGATGCTCTTTTCGAGCGACGCCAGATAGTCGGCAATGCTCCAGGCGACCTTCCGTCCGTTGGTGGCGAGCTCGATCCCGGCGACGAGGTCCGGCGCGGTCTCGAACCGGACGTGAATGTCGGCCGAGAAGGTTTCGTTGATGGCCTGCTGCAGCGCCGCGCGCTGCTCCCCGGACAGCTCGAACGCGCTGCGCACCACTGCGGGAGCAGACGCGGTCTTGAGGGCCTCGGCGAAGCCGGCCTTCGCCGAGCCGTCCATCTCGCGTACGCGGCGCGCGAACACCTCGGCCATCGGTGCTTCCAGACTCGCCGAGGCCAGATCCGTCAGCGCCTTGCGCGCGATCGCGAACACTTCCTGCTGAGCCCGCCGAGTGATGGCGTGATTGAGCTGTTGGGCGTCATTGCGTAACGTGTCCTGTCGCTTGGCATGCAAGGCCTCGGCGGCCTCACGCGCTTCGTCGAGAAGCCGCTGACGTTCGGATTTCGCCTCGTCGGTCGCCTTGCTCAAGAGCTCGGCGCGCTGCCGGTCGAACTCCTCGTTCTTGCGATGGAACTCGTCGCGCTCCTTCTGCGCCTCTGCTTCCTTCGCGTCGGCGTCGGCCAATTCCTTGGCGATCCGCTGCTCCCGCGCGTCGATGGCGCTGAGGATGGGCTTGTACAAGAAGCGCTTCAGCAGCCACACCAGGATCACGAAGTTGAGCGCTTGCGCGGCGACGGTGAACCAGTCGATGAGCATGGGTTACCGACCGGCGGCTTGGACGATGACGTGATTCCAGAACGGATTGACGAAGATCACAATCATCGAGACCACGAAGCAATAGATGGCCGTCGACTCGATCATCGCCAGACCGACGAACAACGTCCGGGTAATGGTGGCGGAGGCATCAGGCTGCTGGGCAAGCGAGCTGAGTGCCGTCGCGACCGCGCGTCCTTCCGCCAGCGCGGGTCCCAGCGCCCCGAAACTGGTGGTCAGGCCAGCGGTCACGATTGATGCCACCGCGATAATCGTCATGCTATCCATCGTGTGGTCCTTTGGGTGATTCGTTGTCTGTCATGGGCCGGGCGTCGGCTCCAGCCTTGGCCTGCGGGTGCGCGTCGCAGCCGCGATGTACACGGCGGCCAGAATGCTGAAGATGTAGGCCTGCACCATGCCCGTCAGCAGACCGAGCGCCGTCATGACGATCGGGAAGATGAAGGGCGCAATCGTGAGGAGGATGCCGATGATCATCGCCCCGCTCATCATATTGCCGAACAGGCGGACGGCGAGGGCCAGCGTGCGGGACAATTCGCTGATGACGTTGAACGGCAGCATGATGACCGTCGGCTGCGTATAGGACTTGAGGTAGCCGCCCACGCCCTGCTCTTCGATGCCGAACAGGGGGACGGCCACGAACACGCACAACGCGAGCGCAGCCGTGGTCGAAAGCGACCCGGTCGGCGGCATGTAGCCCGGGATGACGGTGCAGAGGCTGGCCGCCGCGACATACAGGAAGAGCGTACCCAGAAAACCGAGATACTTCCGGGGGCGAGCCAGACCCACATCCTCGATCTGCTTCTCGATGGCGGTGACGACCATTTCCAGCAAGTTCTGCCAGCGGGAGCGCTCGAGTCCGGTCGACAGCCTCCGCGTGATGAGCCGCGAGCCGACGACCAGCACGAGCATCAGTCCCCACGTGAAGACGATCGTCGCATTGAGCGTGACAAGCCCGTGTTGCCAGAAGACCAGCTCGTCAGGGCTCAGGCGCATGGCCGACCTCCTTGACGTGATCGGGCCGGCTGTCGCCCGGCGAAGCCGTGAGCCACGTGATGATCACACGCGCAATGGTAAATCCGACGAGACAGGCGAGCAGCCGCTCCCAACGACCGCCGGAGACCACGTAGAATCCGGCGAGGGCGATGCTCATGCGCAGCAGCAGGCTGCCGACGAACCAGGATGCCGACCGTGCGGACGACACGCCCAGACGCGTGGTCCACCACAGGCCGCCGAAAAAGATCGCGCCCAGGCCTCCGCCCGCCACCAACGCCAGGACCAGTGTCAGCGTGTCAGGCATCGCGGTCGTCCTGTTCCTCCCGCATGGCCCTCTCTTCGGTCGCGACCCAGTGCCAGGCATTCGCGCACCCAATCGTGAGGCCGGCAACCAACAGGGCCAGCGTCCAGGAACGCCCTCCCGGATACTGCGTGTCCAGCCAACGTCCCAGCGCCGCGCCGAGCAGCGTCGGCACGACCACCGACCAGCCGATCAGGCCCATCATCCCCAGGCCGAACCAGACGCCCGGCGTGGCGTGACGCCGCGCCTGGAGCTTGCGCGCGGCCTTGGCGCCGACTCGCTCGGCCAGGGTCGGCTCGTCGCGTGAGGCGCGCCGTGGGTCGTCACTCATGTTGAAGGGCCGCGAAGCGACGGAGAAACCCGGCTTCCAGCTTCGCCACGACCGAGCGCACGTGTTGCTCGCGCTCGTCCAGGGTCAGAAACTCCTGCTCCACGACACCGCGCAATTGGCCGAGATCCGTTCCACCGAGCGCCCGTCGCACGGACACGAGTACGTCCGCGCCCGTCTTGACCAGCACCCCTTCATCCACGGCGACGCACACTTCGCCCTCCGCGTCGGTTTCGTAGACCAGAATGCCCGGCGTGAGCGCCGCGACGCAATCGAGCCGACGTGGGAGGAGTCCAAACGAGCCTTCTGGCGTCTCGGCGACGATGCGCGACACTCCGGTCTCCTCGGCGAAGACTTCAAACGGCAGGAGAATCTTGAGATTCATGCGTCGTCTTCTCCTTCGCTTCCCCGATCGCACCGATCATGTAGAGAGCGCTCTCCGGATAGTCTTTGAATTCATCACCCAGGATTCGCTCGCAGCCGTCCAGCGCGTCCTCGAGGCTCACGAGCTTTCCTGTGAGTCCGGTGAACTGCTCGGTCGTGAAGAAGGGCTGGGTGAGAAAACGCTCCAACCGGCGGGCGCGCGCGACGATGTTGCGGTCCTCCGGCGACAGCTGTTCCAGGCCGAGCATCGCAATAATGTCCTTGAGCTCCGCGTATTGCGCGAGCGTTCGCCGGATGGCCTGCGCCAGACCGTAATGCCGCTCGCCGACGATGCCTGTCGTGGCCATCTTGGAATTGGATTGGAGCGGGTCGATGGCCGGAAACAGGCCTTCGCTCGCCCGCTTGCGCGAGAGCACGACCGAGGCGGAGAGATGCGAGAAAGTGTGCACCGCCGCCGGATCGGTGAAATCGTCTGCCGGCACGTATACCGCCTGGATCGACGTGATCGCGCCGGTATCGGTGTTGGCGATGCGTTCCTCCAGCCCCGACAGCTCGGTGCCCATCGTGGGCTGGTAGCCCAGGCGCGACGGCATCTGCCCCATCAAGCCGGACACTTCCGAGCCGGCTTGAATGAACCGGAAGATATTGTCGATGAGCAGCAGCACGTCGCGGTGCTCGTCGTCCCGGAAATACTCGGCCATCGTCAGCGCGGCGTGGCCCACGCGGAATCGGCTGCCCGGCGGCTCGTTCATCTGGCCGAAGACCATCACCATGTTCGGCAGCACGCCAGCGCTCTTCATCTCGCGGTACAGCTCCTCGCCTTCGCGACAGCGTTCGCCAATGCCGCAAAAGATGCTGACGCCCTCGTGGTGCCCGATCATGTTGTGGATCATTTCGGTCAGCAGCACGGTCTTGCCGACGCCCGCGCCGCCGAACAGCCCCGCCTTGCCGCCGCGCTCCAGCGGCGCGAGCACGTCGATGAGCTTGATGCCCGTTTCGAAGACTTCAGATTTCGTGGAGCGTCGCACCAGCGGCGGCGGGGCCCGGTGCACGGACCGCCACTGGACATCGGACAAGATCGCCTCGCGATCGATGGTGTGGCCGAACACATCGAACATCCGGGAGAGGACGCCTCGGCCCACCGGCGCTTCGAGCGGCCCGCCGGTGTCCTCGACCGGCATACCGCGCGCGAGACCTTGCGTTGGTGTCAACGCAATCCCGCGCACGTGATGGGCGTCGCGCTGCGCGAGCACTTCGATGACGATCTCTCGTGTCACGCCCGTGCGCAGAACGGAATAGATGGGCGGTACGTGGTCATCGAACCGCACGTCCACGACACTGCCGCGCACCGAGACCACCACGCCCGGGCATTGCAGAGCCGCAGTGGTGTCTCCAGGCATATTCAGCCCTTTCGCGCCAGCAGGATCACGCCGACCAACCCTGCCAGCAGCGTCGCCCACAGCCCGATGGCGATGCGCGTGGCCTTCACGGCCCGGTCCTTCTCCCACCAGGTCGCCGGGCGGATGCCCTGCACAAGAAACGTCGTCACTCCAGCGAGGTTGATGCCGATCAGGTTCATCAGGAACAGTGACAACGCGCCCATGGCCGGCGCCAGATGCCCGCCGCCCAGCAGCAGCCCGAATGTGACCAGCGGCGGCAACAACGCCACCGCCACCATCACGCCGATCAAGGTCGCCGACACACCCGTCGTGAATGCCACCGCGCCGGCGGCACCCGAGGCCAACGCCACGACCATGTCGCCTATGGCCACCGCGTCGCGGGACGCCAGTTCGGGCGATGCGGGGTTCACCTGCAGCAGGACGCCGAGGACCACCGACAGCGCCATCGTGATCGCGATCCCGGTCAGGGCCGTCAGGAGCGCGCGGCGAAGCAGCGGCACGTCTCCCAATGTCGTGCCGAGCGCCAACGCCACGTTCGGGCCGAGCAAGGGCGCCATCACCATCGCTCCGATGACGATGGCCACGCTGTCGTAATACA
The DNA here is from genome assembly GCA_963837345.1 of uncultured Acidobacteriota bacterium. Classification (GTDB taxonomy): domain Bacteria; phylum Acidobacteriota; class Vicinamibacteria; order Vicinamibacterales; family CAVVIG01; genus CAWIMX01. Next base: position 2,576,752 of record CAWIMX010000001.1, on the reverse strand, counting down.
GGCCGATCGCCGCCACGATGGTCGAGAGCACCACCATCGCAAAATGCACCCGCGAAAAGCGCGCCGCGTCGCTGATGTCCTCGTACAACTCCTGCCGGCTGATTCGGTCCGGCGATTGTTGTTCCGGGACGCGCTCGGCGGTCGAGTCTGTCGCCGGCTCGATTCGTGGCGACGTGGCCTCCACCGGGAGAATCACGACTCGGTAGCCCTCCTGGCTCGCGTACCGTTTCTCCAATAGATCCAGCACCGCCTCGCTCTTGTCGCCCTGCAACAGAATTCGCAGCAGTACTTCACCGTCCGCCAATCGGATCTCCCGGTGTTCGACCACCGCGTGCTCTTTGAGCAGGTCGCCGATTTCTCCGCCGTCCTTCTCGCGCAACACCATCTCAATCAATCGCAGCGGCATCGCGGTGTCATCCGTTCCATGTCCAGTTCCGAATGTCCGGCATGTCTTGGCCGTGCGTCCCGATGTATTGCTTGTGCTCGACGAGCTTCTTGCTGAGCTGCCGCTTGAGCGAGAGGCCTTTGTCGCCGGTCTGCGGCAGGCGATCGACCGCGTCCATCACGAGATGGAACCGGTCCAGATCGTTCAGCACCGTCATGTCGAACGGCGTGGTGATGGTGCCCTCTTCCTTGTAGCCGCGGACGTGGATGTTGTCGTGGTTGGTGCGGCGGTAGGTCAAGCGATGGATGAGCCACGGGTAGCCGTGGAAGGCGAAGATGACCGGCTTGTCCTTGGTGAACAGGCCGTCGAAATCGACGTCGCTCAATCCATGCGGGTGTTCACTCTGCGGCTGCAGCTTCATGAGGTCGACGACGTTGACCACCCGGACATTCAGGTCGGGCAGATGCTCGCGCATGATCGAGACGGCGGCCAGGGTCTCCAGCGTGGGCACGTCGCCGCAGCACGCCATCACCACGTCGGGAGCCGCGCCGTGGTCGCTGCTGGCCCACGGCCAGATGCCGATCCCCTCCGTGCAGTGCGTGACGGCGGCGTCCATAGCCAGCCACTGCGGCGCCTGGTAATTTCCTGCGATCACGACGTTGACGTAGTGGCGGCTCCGCAGGCAGTGATCCATCACCGAGAGCAAACAGTTGGCGTCCGGCGGCAGATACACGCGCACGATCGAGGCCTTCTTGTTCACGACATGATCGATGAAACCGGGGTCTTGATGGGTAAACCCGTTGTGCATCTGCTGCCAGACATGCGACGCCAGCAGGTAGTTCAAGGACGCAATCCGCCTCCGCCAGGCGAGGCCCGCGGTGACCTTCAGCCACTTGGCGTGCTGGTTGAACATTGAATCAATGATATGAATGAACGCCTCGTAGCAGTTGAACAGTCCATGGCGGCCAGTGAGGAGATAGCCTTCGAGCCAGCCTTCGCATTGATGCTCGCTCAACATTTCCATCACGCGGCCATCCGGGGCGAGGAACTCGTCGTTGTCCTGCATCCGCGCGTCCCATTGACGGTCGGTCGCCTCGAAGACCGCGTTCAACCGATTGGAGAGTGTTTCGTCGGGTCCGAAAATTCTGAAATTGCGTTGCGCTCGATTGAGCCTGGTCACATCGCGCAGAAACACTCCGAGCTCGTGCGTGTCGGCGGCACGCACCGATCCCGGTGACGGCACCTCCACCGCGTAGTTCCGAAAGTCCGGCATGAGCAGGTCGCGGAGCAGCATGCCGCCATTGGCGTGCGGATTGGCGCCCATCCGGCGCTCACCCTTCGGCGCCAGCTCGGCAAGTTCGGCGTGCAGCCGACCCGACTCATCGAACAATTCCTCGGGCCGGTAGCTCTTGAGCCAGGCTTCCAACTGCTCGAGATGTTCGGGATGCGCGGCATCCACGGCGAGCGGCACTTGGTGCGCGCGGAACGTGCCCTCAATTTGCAGGCCGTCCACCCATTTCGGCCCCGTCCAGCCCTTGGGTGAATTGAGGGCAATCATCGGCCAGCGCGGACGCGTGGGTCGGCCGAGGGCGCGCGCTTCGTGCTGGATTCTCTTGATCTCCTCCATCACCTGGTCGAGCGTCGCCGCCATGGATTCGTGCATCAGCGCCGGTTCGTGCCCCTCGACATAGTGCGGCGTCCACCCGCAACCGCGAAGCCATTGATCCAGCTCCTCCCGCTCGATGCGGGCGGGCACGGTCGGGTTGGCAATCTTGTAGCCGTTCAGGTGCAGGATGGGCAGCACCGCGCCGTCGGTGACGGGATCGAGGAACTTGTTCGAATGCCATGCGGTGGCCAGGGGGCCTGTCTCCGCCTCGCCGTCGCCGACGACGCAGGCGACGACGAGATCGGGATTGTCGAAGACCGCGCCGAACGCGTGACTGAGCGAATAGCCCAGCTCGCCGCCCTCGTGGATCGAGCCAGGGCACTCGGGCGACGCGTGGCTGGGAATGCCTCCGGGAAACGAGAACTGGAGAAAGAGCTTCCGAAGTCCGGCCTCATCCTGGCTGATGTCGGGATAGATCTCGCTGTACGTGCCCTCGAGGTACGTGTTGCCCACGACGGCCGGACCGCCATGTCCGGGGCCGGAGATGTAAATCATGTCGACGTCGTACTTCTTGATGACCCGGTTCAAATGCACGTAAATGAAGTTCTGCCCCGGGGTCGTGCCCCAGTGTCCCAGCAGCATGTGCTTGACGTCCACCATCGTGAGCGGCCGTTTCAGCAGCGGATTGTCATACAGATAGATCTGACCGACCGACAGATAGTTAGCGGCGCGCCAGTAGGCGTCGATCTGGCGGAGCAACTCCGGCGTGAGTGTTCTGGCTTCCATGGTCGGTCTCTCGATTCATCGGGGTCTTCGCGGGCTCACTTTCAGCAGGCGCGACGACGTTGTAGCGCGTAGCCCCAACCCAATGAGGTTTCTGCCTTGACCGCCCTGTCCTGCGGCAGGCAGCATGCTGAAATACGCGGCGCAGGTCAGGGAATCCTGCGCGTGATTCCGCTGAAACCGGGCGGGCGCCTCCGCTGCGCGCCGCCATCCCACCACGTCCGAGGGCCGATTGCCGCCACTGGCGTGAACGGCGCGGGAAGTGTGCTCATGACGAATCCATGAGTCGAGCGCCTCGTGCCAGGGGAGCAGGCGTCAGTTCTTCCTGTCGCGACGAGCCTGCTTCTGCCGGCCTCGAGAGGCATTGTGGGCCTGACGACGCTCCACATTTGCGATCTCGAGGCTGCGGGTGGCCGACACAGCCGACGATTTGAACAGGTTGCGCCGTTTCGGACTGGCGCGTCTCGATCGGGGCTTCGAGGATGATGCGGGGCTCATGTTGATATTCTAGATGATCGGCGATGCCGCCAACGCAGTCTCCGAGGTGCGCGTTCGCCAAGGCCCGGCGTGTCGGGTGCTATCCCACTCTCACGACGAGTCGATCGACGACTGTCGAACGGCACACTGAACAGTGCTGGGACAGTGTCGCCGTCCGCGCTAGAACCCACGCCTCCTGGCTCAGCGAGAGCGCGGCGGCAGTCGACGGCGGCGGAACTACCGCAACAGTCCGAACACCGCCAATCCGCTGTTCGTGGCGACGAAGACCTTCCCGTTTGCCACGAGCGGCGCCGCCCATTTCGCCGCGTAGTCCAGCGTGTCCCTGCCGCCCGTCTGATTGCTGTTGTACAGCTCCACGCCCAGATTCGCGGCGTCGAAGGCATGCAGGATCCCGGGGCCTCGCGTCCCCGAGCCCAGCGGATCGACGTCGATCCGTTCGACGACCCAAAGAATGGCGTTCGTCGTGCCGTTCGACGACAAGCCGAGCGTCGCGCCCGGGTAATTGACGACGAAGGACGACTGCGACGTGGGCGCGGTCGACAGCAGGCCGTTCGACATGGGGAAGGCCTTGATGTAGTCAGCGTCGGCGCTGAAATACAAGGTGCCATTCCCGTACACCGGCGCCTTGAAGTTGCCGGTCGTGTAGGTCCAGCCGGGGAAGATATTCACGATCGACTGCACGATCTGACTGTCGTCGCCGGTCCTGTAGTGGCCCATGTTGTCGCGATCGACGACGTAGACCGTGCCGTTCTTGCCCGCGCTGAGTGCGAGATGCGGATGCGTGCCTGGTTGATCGGGGAGCAGGATGGTGCCGCCCGATCCTAGATCGATGTCGTTCGCGTCCATGGTCGCCTGGTCGTGCGGGGTGAAGTAGTCGAGCACGGCGCCCGCGGGACTGATCTTGACGATACTGTCGCCAAGATCCGGGCCGCCACTGTTCGCGTCGAACGTGCCGTCGCCCGTGACGAAGAAGATGTTCCCGCTGGCGTCCGTGGCCAGGCCATCGCCGCTCTGCCAGATGCCGCCGCCCTCGGCGTTGCGCGTGGCGTTGAACGCCATCACGGGCTGCAGCGTGCTCTTGTTGTAGCCGAGCACCCACCCGTGATATGGCGGCCGGTCGCCGTGGCCGGCAAACGCCATGTACACGACGTTGTTGTTCAGGAGGAGGGCGGCGCGCTGGTTCTCGCGAAGCGAGATGAACGGCAGCTGACCGTTCGTCGATCCATCGCCCGCGCCCGCAACGGTCGCCTGAATCACCACCGGCCCGCCAACCTTCTCGCTGCCCGTGGTGATGTCGAGCGCGTGGAGCCGATGGACGTAGGTCGTGGCGCCGCCGGATACTTCCTTCGTCTTCGCGACGACGTAGAGCGTGTTCGTCGACGCATCAATCACCGGCGAGCCCGTAATGCCAATCTCCGGGGCAATGTCGCAGCATTCGCCGGTATCGGACGGCGGCACCGTCGTGACACCGTGAGTCGGATCGATGAAGCTCACCTGCCAGAGCGGCGCGCTCTGCAACCCGTCGGCGTCGAAGGCGTACACGCTGTCGTGCTCCGTCGCCACGTAGACGACGTTGCGCAGGCCCTTGCTGGGGATGTTCACGCCGGCGACATACAGCGGAGACGCATCGGAGACGCCGTCTATGGCATAGCTGTACAGCTTCCCGAATTGCGTGGCATCCACGTTGGCCGGCGACAGCACCGTTTCCCGCGAGTTCAAACCGGTCCGCAGATTGTCGACGTCGCGGGTGAACGTGCCCGGATACGTCGACACGTACACCGTGGCGTTCGACGACTGCCCTTGATCGCTCGCGGTCACGGTATGCGTGCCGGTCGCCGCCGGCGGCGTATACACGCCGGACGCGGAAATCGTGCCGCTGGAGGCAGAGCCGCCCGGCACCCCGTCGACCGCCCAGGTGACCGTACCGGTCCCACCTGCCGTGGTAAACGGCTGCGACAGAGTGGGCGTGAGCACCGTCGTCCGCGGAGCGATGGAGAGGGTTCCACCGCCTGAAGAACCGGCACCGGCGGCGCGGAAGGCCGCGAGCACCGCGCCCCACGCGTCTGACCCGCCCGACGACGCAGTCGCGGACGCGCTGCCCGCGGTCGACTGGACCCTATCTTCCGTCATCAGCTTCGTGGTCGAGCCGCCGGGGACACGATCCTCGATCGCGAATCCGCCGCCAGCCGTGAACGCCTGGCCGTTCGCAGACATGATGGCCCCGAGCAGCAGATCGCCGTTGGTGGTCGTGGACAGCGGCCCACTCGAGGGCGTGGCGCTGACGCCTTGCGCGGCAATGCCGCCTTCCAGCGAGCCCGTTGCCGCCACGCCGGAGTATTCGAGAACGGCGAGCCGCAGCGTCGATCCGGGCGCGCCGTCGGAGACGGTCACGGTGTTCGGACCGCTGCCAATGTTTTCGGCGTAGAAGATCGCCAGCGTATCGCCGTAGGGCGTGTCGACGGTGACATCGAGTTGAACGGCCTTCCGATACGTATTGCCGCGCGAATCGCCGACGGCGAACGTGTCACCGGCGGCCCCGGCGCGCACCACGACCGCGATGAAGTTCCCGGCGGTGTTGGCCGTCGGAAACGCCAACGACGCCGATGCCGTGGCGCCCGCATCCGTCGATGTGTGTTGCACGAGCGAGATGCCGCCGCCACCACCACCGCCGCCAGAAGATCCGTCCACGGTCGCGCTGGCCACGTTCGAAGACGCGCTGAGATTCCCGGCCGCATCGGCCGCGCGCACGCGATAGCGGTAGGTGCCGGCGGACAGGCCGGAGTCGTGGTACGACGTGGACGGCGTCGACGGAGAAGAGTGGGGGCCCGCATGGCCGGCCGAATCCACCAGATAGAGCACGGCATCGCCGCTGAACGGCGGCGTGAAGGACTGTGACGAGGATCCGGCCGGAATCGACGCGCCCGGGATCGTCGCGCCCGTCGACGGGTTGAGCCACTCGACGGCCAGGGTCCGCGAACTCGGCATCGCCGAGAGGTTCACCGTGAATGAACCGCCGCCCGGCGCGTAGACCAGGTATTCGGCGCCGACGCTCGGCGTCTGGGCCAGGCAATGGCCGGTGGAGCACAGGGCGCTCTGCGGCAGGACGGTGGCGAGGTTCAGCTTGCGGGAGTACGTGAGAATTTGGCCGAGCGTGTCCCTGAAGTTGTCCCAGCGCGCGTCAGGGCCGCTGCAGATGCCGTTGGTCGGCGATGGGCAGAGGTTGCGGCTCTCGCGGGGGTAGTGCACGACGTACGGATCCATGAACATGACCTGAATCCCACTTGTGAAGTTCTCCCAGGCCCAGTTCCTGTTCGTCTGGGCGGAATCGTTCCACATGCCGAAATACGTGTGGTCCGAGTCGTTGACGGCCACTTTGCAGGGCGGCGTGCCGGACCCACACGTGGATCCCGCACCGATGGCGATCCAGTCGGCGTCGCTGTTAGCGGGAGAATTGTCATAGCTGCTGAGCGGCGCGTATCCGACGGGATGCTGAAACGGCTTGCTGGCTTCGTACCCATGGATTTGCGAAATCAGATGACCGTTCCACCAGGTCGAATTGCCCGGAGCCTCCTCCGACACAATCCAGAGGACATTCGGCAGGTCGTTCAACGAGTCGATCACCTTCCGCACGTACGCATCCTGCAGATCAGTGATGGCATTCGGAGACGTCATCGACATGGAGCCGGCGCCGGAATTCCCGCCGTCGTAGCCATCGTCGATGCCATTGACATTATTCGCGCCGGTGAAGGGATATCCGTCCGTCGAACACCGGAACACGTTCAGCCATTCGCCAGTGAACAAGTACACACCGGCGTATATTTCGGCATCGTCGAGGGCTTGCACACGGGTCCGAAGGCGATCGAAGTACGCCTGATCGAACTTCGTGAGGTCGAACTTCAACCCTCCGTCGGTCGCGTTGCCTGGGCCCGTCCGTTCCCATGGATGTGGGCTCACGACGAAGTCGGTGGACGAACCGGTCGGCAACCCGCAGAACTTTGGCATCTCCGTTCGCCACAGCAGCGTGAAGTTGTGGCCGTGGGCGACCAAGAAGTTCACGAATGCTGTGAAGTCGAGCGTCCGCAGCGTGCCGTTGGCGCCCCAGTCCTGAAAGCTGTTCCAGGTCTGCGATCCATTGAGGATGAGGGGCGTGCCGGTGGCGTCCTTGAAGTAATTCGGGTTCGCAGACGCGGACAGCGAACCGGTCACCGGAGCCGTGCTGACGCTGGCGATTTCCCCAAAATCGCTGCACCCCGATCCCTGGCAGCGCTCCACGCGATACGCCGTCACCCCGACGTCGTCGGTCGACGCGGTCCACGCCAGATCGATCGCGTCTGACCCCGCCGCAGTCGATGTCACCGCAGTCGGCGCCGTCGGGGGCTGGGTGTCAGAGCCGCCGCCGCCGTCAACAACCGTCACGTCGCTGGCCGTGTCATTCGCCGTGTTGCCCTCGCCGCCGCCAGCAACGGTGGCGGTGTTGGTCACGGTCGCTGGGGCTGACCCGGAGACAGTCACCGTCAGGGCGATCACGGGGTAGCTGGCGCCGGCCACCAGGGCGCTGCTGCGGGTGCAGGTGAGCGTGGCGAGCGTGCAGGTCCAGCCCGTGCCCGTCAGGTTCGTCGCCGTGAGACCGCTCGGCAGCGTATCGGTGACGGTTACCGTGCCGCTGGTCGGGCCGGTGCCGACGTTGCCCGCCGTCAGGCGGTAGGTGGCGCCGACCTGGCCCTTCGTGAAATTGCCGGTGTGGGTCTTGATCAGCCTCAGGTCCGGCGCGGCTGTGGAGCCGGCGGAGGGGCGGAAGGCGGCCAGGGTCGCGCCCCACGGGTTGGACCCGCTCAACGACGCCGTCGCCGATGCGGCGCCGGCCGCCGGCTGAATCAGGGCCTCCGTGATCAGTTTCGTGTATGGACTACTCGGGACACGATCCCCGATCGCATAGCCGCTCCCGGCGGTGAAGCCCTGTGCGTCCGCCGACATGACCGCCCCCAGCAGCAGGTCGCCGTTGCCCGTCGTCACCAACGACCCGCTCGACGGCGAGGCGGTCACCCCCTGCGCCGCCACACCGCCCTCAAGCGCATTCGTGGGTGCCACCCCCGCGTATTCGAGAATCGCGAACCGCAGCGTCGAGCCCGAATTCCCGTCCGACACCGTGACCGTATTCGCACCAACGCGGACATCTTCCGCGTAGAAGATGGCCAGCGTATCGCCGTACGGCGTGTCGACCGTGACGTTGAGCTGGACCGCCTGCCGGTAGCTATTGCCGTTCGAGTCGCTCACCGTGAACGTCTCGCCCGACGCCCCTGCGCGGATCGCGACCGCAATGAAACCGCCCGCGGCATTGCTCGCCGAAAACCCCAGTGACGCCGAGGCCGTCGCGCCCGCGTCCCGTGACGCGTGCTGAACCAGTGCGACAGCCGTCGCTTGCGCGCGCGCTATCGGAACATGGGCGGCTGCAAGGCCGAGCGCCACGCACCCGATGCGGCATATTGCCGAAAGGCGACCACAAGAATCGATGAGCATCTCTCCTCCAGGTTGTCCGTCCGGCCACCAAGCGACGAAAGGGCTTCGTCAACCGAAGGGCGGTTCCCCAGACGGTCGCCAATCCGCCATGGGAAAGGTTCATGATTCATTCCGGTGCTGCGCGAGTGTTCGTCTTCGACTCGAGGGTGGGCAGCTGTGTACCGACGCAGGGCACTTTAGTCGGTCGCGAAGCCGCGGACTGTGCCGAACGGCACACCGGACACGGATGCGATGTCGCCCTCCGCGTCGGTTGCGGGCGCTGGAGGCGCCAGGGATGCGGTGATCCGTGCTTCCATCGCGTGGGGAAACACCGGCGGGGCGCCGACGATCCCGTCGCGGTACACGGCGAGCAGCACTTCCTGAAACACCGGGAGCGCCACCCTCGAGCCAGTTTCTCCCGATCCCAGCGACCGGTTGTCGTCGAAGCCTATCCTGACGGCGACGGTGATCCCGTCGGGACCGTACGTCGAGCCCACGAAGATCGCGTCCCTGAAATCGTCGGTCGTCCCGGTCTTTCCCATCACGGCGATGGGAAACGCGGGTGAAGCCAGGGCGTGCGCCGTGCCGGTGGGCAGGCGCACGACACCACGCAGGCCTTCCTGGATAAGGGCGAGCGCGGCGGCATCAATCGAGATGGCCGACGGGCTGCGTCTCGTGGGCGCCACCACGTCGCCCGATGCACGCACGATCGCCTTGATCACATACGGCTCTGCCACGATCCCCGAGGCCATCGCGCGATACGCGTTGGCCAGCTCCAGGAGGCGCAGTTCGGAGGCACCCAGAGCCGTCGCGGGGTAGCGCTCCAGCGGCGTCTGAACGCCGAGGCTTCTCGAGATCTGCAGCACGCGGTCGATCCCGATTTGCTCGCTGACCCAGATCGCCGCGGCGTTTCTGGACTCGGCAAGCGCTTGACGGACCGGGATCAGGCCCTTGAAGCGGCCATCGTAGTTCGAGATCCATTTCCGCGTCTGCCCCGCTCCATTTGGCACGCTGATCGGTTCGTCGGGTACCAGCGTGTCGAGCGTGAAGCCCGACTCCCAGAACGCCGCGAGGTAAACCAGGGGCTTCATCGCGGATCCGGGCTGCCGGAGCGACTGCGTCACCCGGTTGTAGTCGCGATAGGACGCCGACCGACCGGTGAAGACCTGTCGGCCGCCCGCCTCGGCCAGAATTCGGCCGTCACGGTTCTGCAGCACGACGACCGAGCCTTGAACGATCCCCCGAGCGCTCGGATGTCGCTTCTCGTATCGCGCGAGTCCGTGCTCCAGCGCGTCGTTCACGATGTGCTGCACGCGAACGTCCGCCGTCGCGTACACCTGGATTCGCCCCTGGAGCAGGTCCTCCACACCGACGTCGGCGTAGCGGGTCTTGAACTCCTCGAGCACGTGCTCGACCACTGCTGGCGCCAGAAGCGGCGGCGGCGTCTCGTGATGCACAATCTGAAGCGCGCGGCTCTTGGCAAGCGCCGTTGCTTCAGCCGAGATAGATCCGCGCGCCCGCATCAGGTTCAGGGTCTGGTCTCGCCGGCGCAAGACCCGCACCGCGTTATTGACATTCGGAGCGTAGTCGCGAGGTGATTTGGGAATACTGGCGAGCAGCGCGGCCTTGTCGGCATCGTCGGCGGTGAAGGTGCTGAGCGGCCGGCCGAAGTAGTATTCCGCCGCTCTCGCGAACCCGTACTGACCGTCGCCCATGTACACGAAGCTCGCGTATCGGGCGAGAATCTCTTCCTTCGCGCGGCGCTTCGACCCGAACTGCTCCGCCATCTCCTGCTCGAGCCATAACGACAGCCGAATCTCTTCACGCTTCCGAGCCAGCATGTTGACGCTTCGCGCGCCTACGACCGACGACAGAAGGCCGGCCATGAGCCCGGCGTGGCGGAGCTGGTGGCTGTTCTCCAACATCGTCATCGGACCGAGGAGATTGCCTCGCACGAGCTGTTGGGTAATCGTCGACCCGCCCTGCGGAAAGAGCGCCGCGCCGTCCAGCGCGCCGTGGCGGCCGCCGCGGACCAGCTGTCCCGCCAGCATGCCGAGGCGGACTTTCCCGAGGACGCGAGGCACACTGAGGTAGTCGACCCCGTTGTGAGAGAAGAAGCGCTTGTCCTCGGCGGCCAGGATCGCGTCGCGAACGATCGAGGGCAGGTCCTCGTACCGCGTGATCTCGCGAGACTCTCGGGCCAGCGCGATGAGCGGTGTGCCGCCGGCATCGTAGACGTGACCGACGGTCGAAAATTCGAAACGCGTGAGGGGGCCGAGGTCGGGCAGGTTGCGGCGATCGACATGGACGTGATGGAACTCGACAAGTCCCAGCACCACGACGAGCAGGAACGCGGCGGACACGGCGCCCGCGCAGGCAAGGAGGACGATCCGCCGAGTTCCCTTGACGTGCAGCTTCAAGATGCGTCTCGAGCGTCAGAGTCGACCGGACAGCAGCAAGATCACCAGAACGAGCACGGCGAGCCCGATGCCGCCGCTAGGGTAATATCCCCACCCCCGGCTGTGCGGCCACGACGGCAGCGCCCCGACGAGCATCAGGACCAGAACAATAAACAGGATCGTGAACATCGGTTCTCCTTCACGGAATGACAGGTGGCGGCTCGATGCCCTCAACGGTAGCCAGTCGAGAGCCGACCGTCTGTCCACAACCGCACACGGGGGCGTCGGTGGCCGAATGTGCCCGATTGCACAGACGAACGTCATGGCCCGAGTCACACTGCGGCATCAGAGGAGGCGACATGTCCAGCAAGAACACTGCAGTGTTTGGCGTCTACCCGACTCACGAGCGCGCGGACGCGGCCGTCGACACGTTGAGAGCCAAGGGGTTTCGAAACACCGACATTTCGGTGCTGTTTCCGCAGAACGTCGGCTCGAAGGCCTTCGGCCATGAAAAGGGCACCAAGTTGGCTGAAGGCGCAGTGGCGGGCGGGGGCACGGGAGCGGTCATCGGCGGGGCGCTAGGTTGGCTGGCCGGCATCGGCATGCTGGCGATTCCAGGCGTCGGACCGTTCATTGCGGCGGGTCCGATCGTGGCGACTCTCGCAGGCATGGGCGCCGGCGGGGCGGTCGGCGGCACCACGGGTGCGCTCATCGGACTGGGGATTCCGGAGTACCAAGCGAAGCGGTATGAGGGGCAGATGCGGAAGGGCGGGATTCTGCTGTCGGTCCACGCGGATGACGAAGAGTGGGTGGGCAAAGGCAAGCGCGTGCTGGAAGAAACGGGCGCCGAGGACATCTCGTCGACTGGCGAGACCAAAGGAGATTTCGGCAACTCCGACCGTCCAAGCGCCCGAGTCGAGCATGCCGCGCCCGTGGAGCCAGTCGCGGTCGTCAAGAGCGAGTGAACGACATGACCGTCACGGGGAATGTGCCGTTCTGGACACCTTCGCGCCTGGCGGCACGCGTATGCTCGTCGCAGGAGTACCAGTCACATGAGCACGCAAACAGGCGGAGAGCGGAACCACCGATTCGCCATCGGACTCTTGGCGGGAACATTCGTGGGCGTTGGCCTCGCGGTGTGGTTTGCCCCGCGGTTGGCGGCAGAGCTGCGGGATCGTGCGACCGACTCGGCAGCGAGTCTGGGCCGGCGGGCATCCAAGCGATATCAGCGCGCCAGCACCCGCGTCGGCGAGGCGGTCGGCGATCTCACGCGGAAGGGTCAGGACGTCCGGGACAACGTGGCTGACGTCGTGGCGCGCGGAGCCCGTCAAGTGGAGCAGTATGCGACCGCCGTCAAGGGCGACCGGTCAGAGTTGGACCTGTGATGGCGGGGCGCCCTCGACCCGCAACGTGCGAAGAGCGTGCGCCGGGGCCCGACTCGAGGCTCCTGACCGTGGGCTTGGCTATCGCCAGCCGAAAGGAACGTCCCCGGAGGGTTGGCGCTGAATCGTCATGGTGATGAGATGATCGAAACGACACGCGGACCTACGGCGGACTGGATCAAACGGATTGCGGCCGACGAGCGCAAACGGGACGATGTGCGCGTGCGAGAGGACGAGGTTGTCGCCCACCGGGAGGACCTCGTTCGGCGAAGCGGCCGCCGTCTCGTGAACGACCTTCGCGTCGCGATCGCCCGTGACGCCGTGGCGTTCCGACGCGAATTCGAGCAGGCATCCACCCGCGACATCCTCGTCAACCCGGACGAAACGACCGGGGGGTTTGTGGTGCGCAAGCCGGCGTCTCCGGCTGTGACGCTCACAGTCACCCCGCACCTCGACGCCGCGGTGATGGATTGCCGCTACGAGTTCACGTCGGTCGATGGCTTGCCGCCGCGCGAGCATCGCCTCCAGCTCGTGTTTACCCCCGGGCCAGGGGACACGCTCCAGATCCGCACGCCCAGTACGGGGCGCGTGTTCGAGAGTGCCGATGCGCTCTCCGAGTACCTGCTCGTGCCCGTCTTTACCGGGCGTCCGCGGTGACCGACAGACGGTGCCACGTCCGGCGGCTCGATCGCGTTCGCGACGCCGAAGTGAGCGCGGCTACCCCACGCGCCGCACTGCCATTACCGTGATGTCGTCGTGCGGCGACGCCAGTCCGCGATGGGTGCGCACGTCCTCCAGGCACGCATCGAGCAGAACGGCAAGCGTGTCGCGGCGGCGCTGTCGCGCGAGATCGAGCAGACGGGCAACGCCGTAGTCCTCCCCCGCCGCGTTCTGGGCCTCGGTCACGCCGTCCGTGTAGAGCAGCAGTGTGTCGCCCGGGGCCATCGATGCCTGGGCAACCGCGTACGCCTGGGTGCAGAACATGCCGAGGGGCATGCCCGTCGACTCGAGGCACACGACGTCTTCCTCGCGCACGAGCAGCGCCGCCGGATGCCCCGCGTTGCACAGCGAGACGGCGCCCGAGGGCTCCAGCGTGCCGCTCACGAGCGTGGCGTACTGCGTGGAGAGCGTGCTCTCGCACAGCAGCCGGCTCGCGCGTCCGACGATGTCCACGAGTGGCAGATCGAGAGGCATCAGCGTCCGGAACATCGCGTGCAACTGTGCCATTACCATCGAGGCCGCAATGCCCTTGCCCGCCACGTCGCCCAGGAAGAAGTGCAGCCGGCCGTCGCCCGCCGGCACGATGTCGCAGTAGTCGCCGCTCACGAGACGCGCCGGGTGGTACCGGTAGGCGGCTTCCCATGAGCCGTGACTGATGGCAGACGGCGGCAGCAGACCGGCCTGGATCTGCGCCGCGGTCTCGATATCGCGCTCGAGGGCGCGCAATTCGGCCGGCGACAGACAGTCGAGGCACAGCCGCGTCAGAGGGTCCGACAGGAGCCGGTCCGTCTCGATGGGACCATGGCAGTGGTCGCACAGCCCGTACGATCCCGTGGAGACGCGAGCGAGGGCGTCGTCCACCTCCAGCAGCAGGCCATCCAACGCCGTCCGGTCGGCCACCCGGTCCGCAGCCGCCGCCAACCGGCTGCGTCGATCCGAGAGCTGTTCGTGAATCAGGTCCAGGACAGGTTCCATACAGACGCCGCGCTTTCATAGTAGCCTGTCTCGTGCGGTCTTTCGCCTGGTTGACGACGGCGACACTGCTCCTGTCGCTCGGCGCGTGGTCCGTGAGCGGCGCCCACGCGCCCGTGCGGCTGGGATCCCCCGATTGTCCCGCGGCGCGTCACACGCGGCCGTCGAGCGTCCCCCCGGCCTCTCACATCGACGGCCCCCTCCCGGCCCTTGTCGGGTCGTCTGCAGCATCGGCGGTGGGCTATTCCTGCCGCGAGGTGGCATCTCGCGTCGCGCCGTTCGCCGACGTCGCGGCCTGCACGTCCTCGACGCGGCTTGACGATCCCGCTCCACACGGACCTCCGCACCCGGACACGTTTCCTCTGCTCATCTGATTCCCCGCCCGCCCGAACCGTCAATCCGGTCGTGGTGTGTCTGGGTGCGTGGATGGGAGGAATCTCATGGCTCGACGTGTCTATGCGAAGGTTGTCGTCATTCTCGTCGTTCTCGGGGTCTTCGGCGCGGTCGGCATCTACCCGATCGTCGCGGCGCGCTACCGACTCGGCGGGCCGAGCTGGCTGCTCGACAAGCAGTTGAAGCTCGGCCTCGATCTGAAGGGCGGCGTCCACCTCGTGCTGCGCGTGCAGACCGAGGAGGCGTGGCGGTCTGAAACGCTGAGCGCCATCGAGCACCTGCGCCAGGCGCTCGAAACCGCCGGCGTCTCGTTCACGACCATCACCTCGACAGGGCCCGCCGGATTCATCGTCGAGGGCGTTTCTCCCGAGCAGGCCGCCGCCTTTCGTGACGCGACGGCCGACGTGAACGCGACGTTCACGCGGACGCGTGGCTCGAACGACGCCTTCACCTTCGCCATGCGTCCGGACGTCCGCATGAAGCTGCGCGGCCAGGCTCTCCTGCAAGCGCGCGAGACGATTGAACGCCGGGTCAATGACCTCGGCGTCAGCGAGCCGAACATTGCTCCACAAGGGCGTGACGGCGACGAGATCCTGGTACAGCTCCCGGGTGTCGCCGATCTCGCCAGGGCGACGTCGCTCATCCAGACGATGGGAGTGCTCGAGCTCCGGATGGTCGAACGAGGTCCGTCACCGACGCGAGGGGCTCTGGAAGGTCAATCGCTCGAACTAGGCGGCCAGATCGCCGACGACGACGTCACCGATACGGGCGACGGCGCCGTGCAGTACTTCGCACTCGGACGGGCAGCCGTCACCGGCCGCGACCTTCGCAGCGCGCGGCCCGTGGTCGACGACAACGGCCTGCCCGCTGTTCGGTTCACGCTCAGCCGCGACGGTGGCGTGACGTTCGGGAAAGCCACCGCCGGCCATCTCGGGCGCGAGCTTGCGATCGTCCTCGACGGGCACATCCGGTCGGTCGCGCGGATCGAGAACGTCATTACCACAGACGGTCTGATCCATGGACGATTCACGCCACAGGAGGCCCAGGATCTGGCCATCGTCCTGCGATCCGGCTCGCTCGACGCGCCGCTGTCGATCGTCGAGGAACAGACGATCGGGCCCAGCCTCGGAGCCGACGCCGTGCGGGCCGGCATGGTCGCGTCGATTGTGGGACTGCTGCTCGTCGTTCTGTTCATGCTGGCGTACTACCGGCGGGCCGGCGTCAACGCCGTGATCGCGTTGGTGTTGAATCTCGTGATCGTGCTCGGCTGGATGGCCTACCTCGGGGTGATCGTGACGCTGCCAGGGATCGCGGGGTTCGTCCTGACGATGGGCGTCGGCGTCGATTCGAGCGTGCTGGTGTTCGAGCGCATCAAGGAGGAGCGCGCGGCCGGGCGCAGCGTTCGTGCGTCGATCGATGCGGGCTTCCGGCGGGTGTTCGTGACGCTCGTCGATACGCACCTCGCCGCCCTGGTCGCGACGGCGTTTCTCTTTCAATTCGGTACCGGCCCGGTCCGCGGCTTCGCCGTCACGCTGGCGATCGGGCTGCTCTCGAACCTGTTCACGTCCACGTTCGCGTCGAGGAGCTTGTTCGAGCTCGGGTTGTCCTGGCGGCCGAGGCGATCGCGCTGAGACGCGAGCCGGCGCGGTTCGACTGAGGTACACTCGAGCCAGTGACCATGTCTTCCAGCCCACGCCCGGGACGCAACGAGCCCTGTTATTGCGGGTCCGGCCGCAAGTACAAGCACTGCTGCCTCGCGAAAGACGAGGCAAAGGCTGCAGCCGAACGCGCGAAAGCGGGCGCCGGCGCGACGACGGACCCGGCGCAGCCGCCGGCCGCCTCGTCGCCTCCCCGGACCCCCAAACACCAGACGCACCAGCCGTGGAAGGCTTCGACCGCCCGCGGCTTCGCCCCCCGCACGCGAACGCCCCGCAAGGTCGGCGGCGGCTGAGGGAGGCGCAAGTCGATCGACCGCCGCTCGGCGCGGTCCCTTCGGGCACATTCACGAACATTTGGAGGCCGGCACGATGACCACGACGCGGACGGTGAAAGACATCATGAACCCGGACATCATGACGGTCAGCGACGAGATGACGACCGACGCGCTCGCTCGATATCTCATCGAGCGGGAAATCTCTGGCGCGCCCGTCGTCGACGGGCAGGGACACCTCATCGGCGTGGTCTCGATGACCGACATCGGCCGCAACGTGGCCGAACCGTCCGATTTCGACTCGACGCGAAGCTCGGACTTCTACCGCGACGACACCTCGAACGTCAGGTTCGAAGAGCCGGGTGATCAGGTACGGCGAGGAGCGGGCGGCGACCGTCCGAGATGTGATGACGCCGACGGTCCATCGTGTGCCGGCGACGGCATCGGTGGCGGATGTCGCGCGGATCATGGTCCAGGCGCACATCCATCGGCTGATTGTGACGGAGGGCGACGCGCCGGTCGGCATCGTCACGAGCATGGACATGCTGAAGACGATCGCCGGGCTGCCCTGACGCCTCACGGACGCCATTCCCGCACGATCGCGGCCAGGTCGATGTCCGGCGCAATCAGGCAGATGTGGCCGTGCCCCTCCAGAATCCGCAAGACGCCGTGCGGCACCCGCTGGGACATGTAGCGAGCCTGCGCGACGGCCGGCACGAGGTGATCGTGTTCGGCAGCCAGGAATAATGCGGGCCGGCGGATCTCCCCCAGTCGATCGCGCACGTCGTACTCTCGAAGCAGCTTCAGCCGATTGATGTAGCCATCGCGCGTGGCGTGCGCGGTCAGGGCGATGAACTGCTTCACTTCCCGTCGATGCGTGTGCCGCGAGTGCAGCCGGAACGCGGTGAGGTGGCGCACCAGCGACATGGCGCCCCAGGGCATGACCTTCAGGCCGGCGATCGCGAGGCCGAGCCGAATCTGCGGACCGAAATGGGCGAACGAGTTGAGGATTACGAGCGCCTCGACGCGCTCGGGGTACGCGAGCGCGAAGGTGAGCGCCACGGCCCCGCCGAACGACTCGCCGACGATGGTGGCGCGGGGGGTCTCCGGCGCGACCGTTTCGACGATGTGCGCGAGATCGCCGGCAAGCCGGTCGAGACTGTCGGCATCCTCGCGCAGCGAATAGGTCGCGACGCGGTAGGATCGCTCGAGGCGCGGCACCTGGCGATAGAACAGCTCGCCGGTGCCGTTCATGCCGGGCACCAGCACGACGGCCGGGCCTTCACCGTGGATCGACAGATGCGGATCGTAGTCGCTAGGCATCGGAGACGTCGATGACGCCGGCACCGTCCCAGGCGGGTCCGCGCCGGCTCGTCGTCGGGTGGCGCATCGCCTGGACGATCGCGTCGCTCGTCGCCGTACAGACGGCCGTCTGTGCGGTGTCGGCCGCGCCGGTGGTGCTGCTCTGGCGGTGGCTGATCCCGGCGGCCGACACCGGCTCCCCGTGGCGATGGGCTGCCATCAGCATCGCACTCGTTCCATCCTACGTGCTTTTCGCCCTCTGCCTCATGGTCGTCTCGCCTCTTACGCTGCGCCTCCTCGGCTGGTGCACGCCGCCGGACGCCGCGATGCGGATCACCGACATGGAGTGGCGCCTGCTCGGATGGGTCCGCTATGTGGCCTCGATCCACCTCGTGCGGATGGTCGCGGGCTCGCTGGTGCGCGGCACGCCGATCTGGACCGGGCACCTCCGGCTGTGCGGCGCCCGCCTCGGCAAGCGAGTGTACGTCAACAGTCTGGCCGTGAGTGACTACAACCTGATCGAGTGCGGCGACGACGTGGTGATCGGCGGGGGCGTGCACATGGCCGGCCACACCGTGGAAGGCGGCATCGTGAAGACGGCGCGCGTGCGGCTGGGCGACCGCGTCACCATCGGACTCGGCAGCGTCGTCGAGATCGGGGTGGAGATCGGCGCAGGGGCGCAGGTGGGTGCGCTGAGCTTCGTGCCGAAACATGCGAAGCTCGAAGGCGGGATCGTGTACGCGGGCGCCCCGGCGGTTCCGCTCGCGCGTCCGCACAGCCTGCCGGGCCGGACATGACCGACCGTGCCTGGTATCGCGCTTATGACGAGGGCGTCCCCCGCGAGATCGCGTTCCGGGCCGAGCCGCTGCCCGCGTGTCTCGATCGCAGCGCGATCGACCATCCCGATGCGACCGCGCTCATCTTCTTGAACCGACGCCTCACGTACCGCGACTTGAAGGCCCACGTGGACCGGTTCGCGGCGGCGCTCGCGGCCATCGGCGTGGAGCACGGCACGCGGGTCGCTATCCATCTGCCGAACCTGCCGCAGACCGTGATCGCCTTTCACGCGGCCCTCGCCGCGGGCGCGACGGTCGTGATGACCAATCCGCTCTACGTCGAACGGGAAATCGAGCACCAGTGGAACGACGCCGGCTGCTCGGTCGCGATCGTCACCGACTATCTGTTCGCCGAGCGGCTGGCGGCGATGCGGGGGCGCCTGCCGATCGAGCACTACGTCGTGACGTCGATTCCGGAGTACCTGCGCTTTCCGCGGAACGTCGTGGCGCGCGTAGCGCTCGGCTTTCACCACCCGCCGCTCGCGGCTTCGGTGCACGGCGAGCCAGGCGTGCACTTCATGCACACGATGATCCGGACGGCGCCGCCCAGCCGCCTCGACCGTTCACTCGCGATGGACGACGTGGCGGTGCTGCAGTACACCGGCGGCACGACGGGGGTTCCACGTGGCGCGATGCTGACGCACCGCAACCTCTCGTGCAATGCCCAGCAAGTGGCATCGTGGTTCGTCGGCGCCCGCCCCGGCCACGAGGTGATGCTCGGCGCGCTGCCCTTCTTCCACGTGTTCGGGCTGACCGTCGCGATGAACTATCCGGTGTCGATCGCGGCCGCCATCGTGCTGATCCCGGATCCGCGAGACATCCGGCGGATCATCTCGAACACGGCCCGGCATCGCGTGACGCTCTTTCCCGCCGTGCCCGCCATGTTCAACGCCATCGTCGAAACGCGCGGCATCGACCGCCTCGACCTCACCAGCGTGACGTCGTGCTTTTCGGGCGCGGCACCCCTGCCGACTTCCGTACTCGAGCGTTTCGAAGCACTGACCGGCAGCCGGATCGTCGAGGGATACGGCCTGACCGAAGCCTCGCCGGTGACACACGTGAATCCGCTCGTCGGGAGGCGCAAGATCGGCAGCGTCGGCGTGCCCTGCCCCTCGACCGATATGAAGATCGTGAGCCTGGAGGACGGCTCCACCGAGCTGCCGGCCGGCACGCCCGGAGAACTGCTCGTCAAGGGGCCACAGGTGATGCGCGGGTACTGGCAGAGTCCGGAGGCCTCGGCAGAGGTCCTCGTCGACGGCTGGCTGCGCACGGGCGACATCGCCACGGTGGACCAGGACGGCTACACCTTCATCGCCGGGCGCAAGAAAGACCTGATCATCGTCAGCGGATACAACGTGTATCCCGACGAAGTTGACGCCGTCCTCGCGGCGCATCCCGCCGTCCTCGAGTCGGCGACGATCGGCGTCCCCGATCCCAGGCGGGGCGAAACGGTGAAGTCGTTCATCGTGCTGCGAGCGGGACAGCAGGCGACCGAGGCGGAGCTGGTTGCCTACTGCCGCCGGGAGCTGGCGCCCTACAAGGTGCCGCGGGCGATCGAGTTCCTGAACGAGCTGCCGAAGGGCAGCACGCTCAAGATCCTGCGGCGTGACCTCCGGGCTCGCTCCGCCTGACAGGCCCGTGCGTTCTCGGAGGTACGGGAATTGCGTGGTACGTCCGGTACCGGCGGTAAGTCGGCACCACGGGAGGCTTCCATGAACCTGCATCTCTCCGGCAAGGAGGCCCGCCTCCTCGAACAGCTGTTGCGCGACTACCTGCCCGACCTCAAGCGTGAGGTCGCGCGCACCGACGCCCGCGACTTCCGCCGCGACCTGATCGAGCGGCAGGACATCTGCGAGCGGGTGATCGAGCGGCTGCACGGCGAGGCGGCGGACGCCCGGCGTGCAGGGGGCGGGCCGGCGGTGCGAACAGTGCCGCGCGGGCAGTGGGAGGCGTTCTTCGAGCGCGTGTCGCGCGGGCTCGCGGGGACGCGGGCGGAGATCGAGGTGGCGTCGCTCGACCTGGGCGATCAGATCGCGACCGACTGGCTGCCGATGGTCGGGGTCACGTACGACCCCAACGACGATCTGCTGGACGTCGCCCTGGAAGGGATCGACCACCTGATCCGCCATCCGCGCGAGATTCTGGTCCGCGAGGACGCCGCCGGACTCGAGAGCATCGCGGTGCTCGACGAGGGGGGCACAACGCAGATCGTGACGCTGAAACGGCGGCTGACGCTGCCCGCAGTGACGCATTGAGCCGCGTCGGACGCCCAGGAGGACAACACATGGCGGAGAAGCAGCAGGAGATGTCGCGCGCGCGGACGCTGGATCGGCTGTCCTCGGAGATGAATCGGCTCTACGACGTGTTCGGCGTCGGCCGGGGGTGGCTGCCCGACCGCCAGCACGCGGAGCGGGCGGCCTTCGGCGCCGACTTCTGGGCGCCCCAGATCGAGGTGGTCCACCGCAACAACGAGCTGGTGTTGCGCGCCGATTTGCCGGGGCTCTCGCGCGACGACGTTGAAGTCGTCGTGACCGGCGAGGCGGTGATCATCCAGGGCGAGCGGCGACAGACACACGAGGAACGGCGGGACGGTTTCTATCGGACCGAGCGAACCTACGGCAGCTTTTACCGGATGTTTCCGCTGCCCGAGGAGGCGATGGTCGATCAGGCGAAGGCGACGTTCAAGGACGGGGTGCTGGAGGTTCGGATGCCCGCGCCGCCGCAGTCGGCGAAACAGGGCCGGCGGATTGAGATCTCGCAGGCCACGTAGGTCGGCTGAGTCGTGCCGCCCGCCCGCAGCGGGACGCGCGGCACGATCCCCGTTCGCTAATTTCTCGACGACGGCCCGTTGTGCGGCGAGTCGCCGTTGGTCTGGCCGCAGGCGTCCGCCACCTGATTGATCGTCGTCACGTCGATCGCCGCGAGGTCGCCCTGATCGAGATCCTGACGATCCGTCGTGGGCTGATTCCCCGTGCGCACGACATCCGACCGTCGGGCGAGCGTGCCTTCCACGCGGACGCTCTTCCCCACCAGCACGTCGAGGTCGTCGCGGCTGCTCAGCTTGTAGGCGTGCCGGGCTTCCGTGAGCTGTTCCGTGCCGACCTTGTTGCCGGCGGCAGCCGGCGCGCCGGCCATGCCTGGCTCGTTCATCGCCGTGAGGATGTAGTCGTGATCCTCCTGCTGCAGGCAGCCGGTGACCGTGATCGGGCTGCCAGTGCGGGTCGTCACATCAGACGCGCCGGGCGCGCCGGTGTCCGGGTCCACCGCCGAGGTGGTATCGGCATTGTTCGGTCCGCAGGCGGTCACACCGATCAGCGCGGCGCCCGCGCAGATTGCCGTCAGCGCGTGCAGGCCGAGTCGTTGCTGGCTCATGAGATCCTCCCTGGCCGGATCCCTTGCAACAATCGTTCGCGCACGTTGACCGGGATGCTGCGCCGCCCCTAACGGCCCGGCTGTGGGGGGGCCGACTGCCGCCCTCCTCGCCGGCAGGCTCATCTGATTCCCGGCGTCGTCCCGGGAGCCGGGACGGCGGTGCGGTTGGCCGGCACGATCTGCGGCTGGTAGGAAAAGACCTCGCGGCTGTCGGCGTCCACCCACACCTTCACCCAGTGCATGTCGTT
Source organism: uncultured Acidobacteriota bacterium (assembly GCA_963837345.1). Classification (GTDB taxonomy): domain Bacteria; phylum Acidobacteriota; class Vicinamibacteria; order Vicinamibacterales; family CAVVIG01; genus CAWIMX01. The sequence continues at coordinate 2,554,430 of CAWIMX010000001.1, read as the reverse complement.
GGTGCCCTGGTCGGCGTGATTTCCGAACGTCTCGAGGCGCGTGAAGTTCTCCAGACGTCCGCCCGAGGCATCCAGGAGCGGCTTGTCCATCCGGAAGTAGTGGGAATCGCCGTGCACGAACACGACGGGCCGGCGGAACGCGGCCACTTCATCGCGCAGGGCCAGCAGGAACTCCTGGAAACCGTCCGGGTCGCCGTCGGTTTCGGCCAGGGTCGTCGGATTCCGCTGAGGGGCGTCGAACTCGCTCTCGCTGAAGCCCGGGTCGGCCTGTCCGATCAGCATGATGGCCGCCGCACGCCGGGCAATCGCCTCGGCGAACGTCTCGCGCATCCACTCGATGTTGGCGGCATTTCGGGCCGCGTATTCGGCGGGCTCGGCGCCGTCGCCGCAGAGATTGTTGCAGGATCCCTGGATGTTGATCGTCGCATAGGTCGCCCCTTCGAGTGCCCAGCGCCGGTTCTCGACGCACGGCCGATAGACGCGCGTATGGTCGGTCGTGCTGACCACGCCAAGGCAGAGCGGATCCAGCTGCACGTCCTGGTGGATCCGGTGCTGGCCGAGCGAGAACGGCGTCGAGAACAGCACGGCGCGCTCGTAGGTGAGGCGCTCGAGCGAGTCGAACGCACCGTTGTTCGGGCGGTCGCAGTCGGTCCAGTCGTTGTCGCCCGGCGTGAACATCGCCGGCGCCTTCAGGGCATTGAACCAGCCGGTTGCCCGCGCGTACAGGGCATCATCGCAGACGGGCGCTCCGTTCCCGGTCTTCAGATCGCCGTCGTGGACGCTGAACGCGAGGTGCTGGTCGTTCATGTCCGCGATCAGGTTCGGCAGGCCGACGGTTTCCTGCACGTCCGAATACGGCAGATCGCCCCAGAGGCCGATGGCGTAGGCCTCGTGCCGGCCATGTCCGTCGCGGCCATCGTCGCCGTCGCGGCGGGCGTCTGCACGCCCCTGGGCCGTCACGCCGGCTCCCACGGCAGCCGCGACCAGCGCCGCGGCCGCCACCAGAACGACTCTCCTGTTCCTGTGCATACTCACCCCCTGGAATCCGAAACATCCGTGAGGTGTGAGATTCTTGTCGACGCAGACAACGAGCCTGCGACAACGACGTGACAATGGCGCAAATACCCTTCGCCCATCCTCCCAGAGAGTCGGTCGTCGATCGTTTTCTCCGGTACGTCCGCGTCGACACCCAGTCGTCGGAGGGCCAGCCCGGCGTCCCGAGCACTCCCGGGCAGTGGACGCTCGCGCGGCAGCTCGCCGCCGAGCTGGAGTCGCTCGGGGCCGAACGGGTCCGCGTGAGCGAGTCGTGCATGGTGTACGCATCGGTGCCCGGAACGGTGGCTGCCGCGGACGCGCCGGCGGTCGTGGGATTTCTGGCGCACGTGGACACGTCGCCCGCCGTCTCGGGCGCGAACGTCCGCCCGATCGTTCACGCCAACTACCGGGGCGGCGACCTCGTGCTGCCGGGCGACCCGACGCAGGTCATTGCCGCGGCCAGCCACCCGGCGCTGGCCGGCATGATCGGCGACGACATCATCACGGCCGACGGCACGACGCTCCTCGGATCGGATGACAAGGCCGGAGTGGCGGCGATCATGACGCTGGTCGACACGCTCCGGCAGAACCCGGCGATCCGCCGCGGGCCGATCGCCGTCGGCTTCAGCGCCGACGAGGAGATCGGCGTCGGCATCGATTGATTCGACGTCGAGGCCTTCGGGGCGCGCGTCGCCTATACCGTGGACGGCGAGGCTCTCGGCGAGATCAATCACGAGACCTGGAACGCGCGCCTCGCCATCGTCACCTTCCACGGCGTGAGCGCGCATCCGGGCAGCGCGAAAGGCGTGCTGGTGAACTCGGCGTACGCCTTGAGCGATTTCCTCGTCCGGCTGCCCGGCGAGATGCGCCCCGAGGCCACCGAGGGGCGCACCGGGTTCGTGCACCCCTATGCGGGCACGATCGACGTGGAGACCTCCTCGGCAAAGGTGATCCTGCGCGACTTCGACGTCGCCGGCCCGACGGGTCTCGACGCCAAGGAGCGCGTGGTCCGGGAGCTGGCCGGGGGCTGCGCCGCCCGGATGCCCGGCGTGCGCGTCGAAGTCGAGGTGCGGGACCAGTACCGCAACATGAACGACGTCCTGAAGGATCAGCCGCATCTGGTGGTGTACGCGATTGAAGCCACGACACGCGCCGGCCTGACGCCGGCAACCCGGCCCATCCGCGGGGGCACCGACGGTTCGAAGCTCACGTTCCGGGGGCTGCCATGTCCGAATCTCTTCACGGGCGGCCATAACTTCCACAGCCGGCTCGAATTCAACTCGCGTCGCGGGCTCGAAAAGACGACCGAGACGCTCGTGCACCTCGTGCAAGTGTTCGCGGAACGCGCGACGGCGTGACGCGAAGCGGGTCGCGACGGTCGACCGGCGCTCTCGTGATAGTCTGTCCCCGGCTTCATGCGCCCCGGGGCAGCCTTCCTCGTTCTTTCGCTGGTGTTTGCAGGGCCCGCGCTCGGCCAGACGGCGGATGACCCCGCCCTCGTGGGCCCTCCGGCGCCCGTTCCCCCGGCCGTCATCACGCGAAGTCCCGACGGCCAGGCGACGATCCGCGCGACGCGCGTCGAACATCTCGACTACGACGGCCGCCTGGACGACGCGGTGTACGAACAGGTGCCCTCGTTCGGCGACTTCATCCAGCAGGAGCCGCACGAGGGGCAGCCCGCGTCGGACCGCACCGAAGTCTGGGTGCTCTACGACGCGAACAACCTGTACGTGTCGGCGCGCCTCTGGGAGAGCGACCCGTCGAAGCGCGTCGCCACCGAGATGCGACGCGACGCCAACAATCTGTTCAGCAACGATCACTTCGGCGTGAGCTTCGACACCTTCTACGACCGCCGCAACGGGTACGGCTTCGCCGTGAACTACCTCGAGGGCCTGCTCGACTGGTCGATCAACAACGAGCAGCCGAACAACAGTTGGAACGGCATCTGGGACGCACGCACGGCGAACTTCGAGCACGGCTGGACCCTCGAGATCCGCTTTCCCTTCCGCTCGTTCCGCCATCAGGAGGGCGGCCACGTCTGGGGCATGAACTTCCGTCGGATGGTGCGCGCCGACAACGAGCTGACGTATCTGGCGCCGGTCCTGGCCTCCTGGGGACGGCCGGCCATGTCGAAGATGTCGGTCGCCGCCACGGTCGTCGATCTCGACCCCGGCGGGCGGGTCAAGAACCTGGACATCAAACCGTATGCGCTGGGATCGGTGCTGACCGATCGCACCGCGGTGCCGGCCTATGCGAACGATCCCGACGGGAACGCCGGCCTCGACGTGAAGTGGGGCATCCGGCAGACGCTCATCGCCGACTTCACGGTCAACACCGACTTCGCGCAGGTGGAAGACGACGAGCAGCAGGTGAACCTCACGCGATTCAGCCTGTTCTTCCCCGAGAAGCGTGAGTTCTTCCTCGAGGGCGCCGACACCTTCGCCTTCGGCAGCAACGGCGGCGGCGGCGGCGGCACGACGCCGCTCCTCTTCTACAGCCGGCAGATCGGGCTGGCCAACGGCGTGCAGGTGCCGATCCGGGCCGGCGGGCGCGTGCTGGGCCGGTCGGGCCCCTGGAGCTTCGGCGGGTTGAACATCCAGACGGGCGAGTCGACGCAGGCGAAGACGCCAGGCACGAACTTCACCGTCGGGCGGGTCAGCCGCGATCTGTTCAAGCGCAGCCGCGTCGGCGCGATGGTGACCCTGCGCGACCCCGTGGCGGGCGCGCTCCCCGGCGTGCCGACGTCGGATCGGAACCTCGCGTACGGCGCCGACGCGGTCTTGAATCCGACGCGCGAGATCACGATCCTGGGTACGCCGCGCGCACCGATTCGCCTGGGCGGGTGGGCGAAGACCTGAGCTACCGGGGCCGCTTCTCGTGGAGCGCCGACCGCTACGGCCTGACGGCCGACCACGTGACCGTGGGCGCCAATTTCAATCCGGAAATCGGCCTGGTGCGTCGGTCGGCGTTCCGGCAGTCGTCGGGATCGGCGCGCTTCAGCCCGCGGCCCGGATGGCGCGGCGTCCGCAAGATCAGCTACGAGGGCGCGGTGTCGTACCTGACCGACATGGCGAACGCGCCCGAGTCGAAGTCGCTCGACGCGTCTGTCGGTCTGGAGTTCGACAACAGCGACGGGGTGTCGGTGGGCGTTTCCCGCGACTACGAGCGGCTCGACAGCCGTTTCAACCTGGGCAGCGGCGTCTTCGTGCCCGTCGGCCAGTACACGTTTTCGCACGGCTCGGCCTCGTACACGCTCGGCCAGCAGCGCAAGATCTCCGGCACCATGTCGCTCGGGACCGGCGAGTACTACGACGGCACGCTCACGACGATTGCCTGGAGCGGCCGCGTCGAGATGTCGCGGCAGCTCTACGCCGAGCCGACCGTGTCGTGGAACCGCGTCCGGCTGCCGGAAGGCCGGGCTGATACGAACCTGGTGAGTTCCCGCGTCACCTACACGATCACGCCGCGGATGTTCACGTCGGCCCTGATCCAGTACCAGTCGCGCACGCACTCGCTCACGTCGAACGCGCGCATCCGCTGGGAGTACCGCCCGGGCAGCGAGCTGTTCATCGTGTACAGCGACGGCCGCACGACGCTCGACCGCGGGTTTCCGGATCTGCAGAACCGATCGTTCGTGGTCAAGGTCACGCGTCTGTTCCGCTGGTAGGCCGGCGCGAGCCCCCGGCTACCAGCCCAGGCGTGTCGCGTACCAGAGGGCGGCGCCGATGATCGCTCCGCCCGCCACGAGCGCCGTCACGGTCGTGGCGACGTACGGATAGGCCATCAACAGCAGCCCCGCCACGATCTGGGGCCAGCGCCCCTGCTTCTTGCCGTGGACGAGCAGCACGAACCCGATGCCGCCGGGAATGAGCGACAGGAAGAGCCAGGTGGGGTCGAGCGACATCAGCCTGCCCCGATTATGCACCCGCCGGCCACTCTCCCCTTGACACTCTATGTGGCAGGCCCTATCGTTGCCCTAGAATGTCTATGGAACAGCGTCAGCTGACGCCATGAGCCGCCACCCGCTCGACGACCTGCCCGACGACATCCGCGATCACCTCGAGCGCGAGATCGACGACAACATCGCGCGCGGCCTGAGCCCAGACGAGGCCCGTCGCGCGGCCCTCCGCGCGTTCGGCAGCACGGCCCTCGCCGCCGAGCGGACGCGGGCGGCGTGGATCCCCGTCTGGCTCGACCAGCTCCGCCAGGACCTGCGCTATGCCGTCCGCGTCCTCCAGCGCAGCCCCGCGGCCTCGCTCGCCACCATCCTGATCCTCGCGCTCGGGATCGGCGTCACGGCCGCGGTGTATTCGGTCGTCCGCGGCGTGATGCTCAAGCCGCTGCCCTATCGCGACCCGGACCACGTCGTCAGCCTGTGGGAGACGGGCCGCGACAGCCTCAGACCGAACGTGATTGCCTCGGCCAACCTGATCGAGTGGCGCGAACGGAGCCGATCGTTCGACGGCATCGGGATGGTGGGCGCATACCGGCTGACATTCACGTTCAACGGCGTCGCGGAAGAGATCCCCGGCTTCCTGGCGACGGCGAACGTGTTCACGGTCCTCGGGATCCCGGCGGTCGTGGGGCGCGTGTACACACCCGACGAGGACTTCGGCCAGGACGCGAGCGTGATCCTGCTCGACTACCAGTTCTGGATCTCCCGCTTCGGCGGCCGCGCGGACGTCGTGGGCTCGTCGATCGTCGCGGGCGGCCGCCCTCGCACGATCGTCGGCGTCCTGCCCGCGGGGTTCACGATCGAGGGCGTGCGCGGCAACTTCTACCTCCCGTACGGCCAGAGCCCGGCCGCGATGCGCGCGGCCCCCGGCCGCGGCTTTTCGCACGGCCTCGCCAGGCTGCGCGACGGCGTGTCGCTCGAACAGGCGCGCGCCGAAATGAGCGGGCTGGCCGCACAGCTCGTCTCGGAGCAGCCCCAGCGGAACCGCGGCCGGACGATCCTGGTGGTGCCCGTCCTGGAGCAGACCGTGGGCGCCGTCCGACCCGCGCTGCTCGTCCTGAGCGGCGCCGTGCTCCTGGTGCTGCTGCTCGCCTGCGCCAACGTCGCGAGCCTGCTCCTCGCCCGCAGCACGGCGCGCGGCCGGGAGCTGTCGCTGCGCGCCGCGCTCGGCGCGGGCCGCGCCCGGCTGGTCCGGCAGATGCTGACCGAGAGCACGTTCATCGCCGCCCTCGGAGGCTCGCTGGGCCTGGGGATGGCGGTCGTGCTGCGCCGCGCGCTCGTGGCACTCGTGGCCAACCGTGTCAACGTGCCGCGGCTCGACGAGGCCCGGCTCGATCTGCCCGTCGTGCTGTTCACGCTCGGCGTGTCCCTGGCGACCGGCTTCATCTTCGGCGTCGTGCCCGCGATCATCTCCACGGGCGGCCGAAGCGACGCGGGACGCGACGCCGGAACCAGTCGCACGACACCCGCGTCACGCCGCGCGCTTTCGTCGCTCGCCGCGGCCGAAGTCGCGTTTTCGGTGGTACTGCTCGCCGGAGCCGGACTGCTGGGCGTGAGCTTCATGCGTCTGCAGCAGGTCGACCCGGGCTTCCGCGCGGACGGGCTCCTGACGGCGCGCATCACGCTTTCAGGCGACCGCTGGAACGACGGGCGGGTCTCGGCCGGCTTCTACTCGCAGGCCCTCGATCGCCTGAGCGCCCTCCCCGGCGTCGATTCGGCGGCCGGCATCAGTTTCCTTCCAATGACCGGTCTTGCCATCGGCACCGGCTATTGGCGGCTCGACCAGCCGCCACCCGGGCCCGGCGAGGCGGCGTCCACCACCGTGCTGCCGGTGACGCCCGGGTTCTTCCCGACGATGCACATCGCGATTCGGAAGGGCCGCGAGTTCGACGAGCGCGACACCCTCGATGCCCCCGTCGTCGCGATCGTGAGCGAATCGCTCGTGCGGCAGACCTTCGGCGCCGACGATCCGCTCGGCAAGCACATTCACGTCTCGATCGGGCTGCCGAACGACGGCGAGGCGGAAGTCGTCGGCGTCGCGGACGACATCGCGTTCTCGGGTCTCGCGGACACGGCCGGTCCCGTCGTCTATGTGCCGCACACGCAGCTGGCGATCGGCCTGATGACGCTCGTGGTTCGCACGCCCGGCGATCCGCTCCTTCTCGCGCCGGCCGTCCGGGCCGTCGTACGGGGGCTCGACCCCGAGGTGCCGGTGGCCGACGTCCGGACGATGCGGGACGTGGTGGACGGAACGCTGGCACAATCCCGCGCGATGACCGTGCTCCTCGAAGCGTTCGCGCTGGCCGCGCTCGCGCTCGCCGCCGTCGGCATTTACGGCGTGATGGCGTACTCGGTGTCGCGGCGTACGCAGGAGATTGGGGTCCGCGTCGCGCTCGGCGCGCGTCCGGGCGAGATTGTCGGCATGGTGGTTCGCCAGGCGCTCGGTCTGACCGCGGCGGGCGCGGCGGCGGGCGTCGTGGCGGCGCTCGGGCTCACACGACTGCTGACATCGCTCTTGTACGACACCGCGCCGACCGATCCGCTGGTGTTCATCTCTGTCGTGCTGGTGTTGGCGGGCACGGCGGTGGCCGCCGCGCTCGTACCTGCCTGGCGCGCGTCGCGGGTCGATCCGATGGCCGCGTTGCGCTGCGAGTAGGACGGCCCGGCGCCCGGAACAAGCTGTAGACAGTCTACGTCCAAGGCTGTAGACTGTCTACGACATGGCCAACCCACCCGACCGCCGCCTCGAGCTCCTCCAGGGCACCCTCGACATGCTGATTCTGCGGACGCTCCAGTGGGGGCCGCAGCACGGCCACGGCATCGGCCAGGCGATTCGCGCCCAGTCCGAGGATCTGCTCAAGGTCGAAACCGGCTCGCTCTACCCGGCGCTCCATCGCCTCGAGAAGCGCCGCTGGCTGAAATCGGAATGGGGAGTGAGCGAGGCGAACCAGCGGGCGAAGTACTACCGGCTCACGGCGGCCGGCAAGGCGCAGCTGTCGCGCGAGCAGGATCGCTGGGCGCAGCTCGTCGCGGCCATCGGCCGCATCATGAACCCCACGTCGGCCGAGGAGTGAGCCATGAGGCCCGACCAGCACGACCTGGACGACGAGATTCGCGGCCATCTGGCGATCAGCGAGCACGAGCGCATCGCCCGCGGCGACAGTCCGGATGCCGCCCGGCTTGCCGCGCGTAAGGAGTTCGGGAACCTGTCGCTCACGCGCGACTCGATGGGTTCGGTCTGGCGCAGCCGGTGGCGCGACCTGCTCGGCGGTCTCGCACAGGACGCGGGCTACGCCGTCCGTCTGCTGAAGCGCAGCCGGGCCTTCTCGGCAATCGTCGTGCTCGTGCTCGGAATCGGCATCGCCGGGAACGCCGGCGCCTTTGCGCTGTTCAAGGCGGCCGTCCTCCGGCCGCTGCCAGGCGTCCCCGATGCCGCCGGCCTCACGACGATTCTTGGGCGCACGCGGAACGGCGACGCCGTCCCGCTGCCGTATCCGGACTACGAATATCTTCGCGATCACGATTCGAGCTTCACGAGCCTGGCCGCCGCGATGGTGCTGCCATTGAACCTCGGCCTCGGCGATCGCGGCGAGCGCATCTGGGGCGAGATCGTGAGCGGCAACTATTTCCAGACGCTCGGTGTCTCGGCATCGCTCGGCCGCACGCTCCTGCCGTCCGATGACGGGATCCCGGGCCAGCCGCCCATCGCCGTGATCAGCGAAGGACTGTGGCGCCGCACATTCGATGCGGCCAGGGACGTTGTCGGCCGCACCGTGATCGTCAACGGTCACACGCTGACGATCGCCGGTGTGACGAGCGGCGGGTTCCACGGCTCCTTTGTCGCCCTGCAGTCGGATCTGTTCGTCCCGGTGACGATGCAGCCGCAGCTGGCGCCGCCCGATGTGCTGCACGATCGCGACGCGGGGCCGTTCGCGATCCTCGGCCACGTCAGGCCGGGCCTGTCGCATTCGGCGGCCGCGGCCCAGATCGGCGTGCTCTCGAGGCAGCTCTCGGCCGATTTCCCCATGGACACGGTGCCGACCCGTGCCGCCGCCGTTCCCCTCTGGCAATCGCCATTCGGCGCACAAACCTACATCCTGCCCATCGTGGCGTTGATGGGCGCCGTCGGCGTGCTGCTCCTCGTCGTGGTGTCGGCAAATCTCGCCAACCTGGTGCTGGCGCGCAGCGTCGGGCGCCGGGGCGAAATCGCGGTGCGGCGTGCCCTGGGCGCGTCCCGCGTGCGCGTGATGCGCCTCCTCCTCTTCGAATGTCTGGTGCTGGCCGTGCCGGGAGCGTTGGCCGGGCTGGCGCTCTCGCTCGCCATCGGGCACCTGAACCCGGCCGGATCGTCGGCGGCGGCAGCGGCCGCCCCCGCGTCGTTTGAGATGTCCATCGGTCTGGCCGATATCGCCTTCGCCCTGGCGTTGTCCGTCGTCAGCGCGCTCCTGTTCGGGTTCGTGCCGGCGCTCCGCACGGCGCGCGTGCCGCTCGTTTCGGTGATCAAGGACGAAGGATTCAGCGGCGGGCGCTCGAAGGGCCGGCTCCGTGCCGGTCTCGTGGTCTCGCAGATCGCGGTGTCGCTGCTGCTGCTCGTGGGCGCCGGTCTTGCCGGCCGGACGCTGCTGGTCGCACGGCATGCGGATGCCGGCTTCGATCCCCGCGGCGTCGTGTCGGTGTCGGTGGACGTGAAGCCGAGCGGCTACGACGAGGTGCAGGGCCGCGATTTCTACGAGCGTCTGCTCGATCGCCTCCGCGCCGCGCCTGGCGTGGACGCGGCGACCCTCGCGAGCGTGGTGCCGCTGCGCCTCGTTCCGGGCCCCTGGCGGCGAACCGGCGTCGAGGGCTACGAGCCGCGGCGCGACGAAAGCCTGAACATCCCGTTTACGGTGGTCGCCGACGGCTACTTTCAGGCCCTCCGCATTCCACTCGCCGCAGGCCGTGCGTTCAACCGCTTCGACAGGGCCGACGGCCCGCTCGTCGTCGTCGTGGACGAGGCCATGGCGCGCCGGTTCTGGACTGGCGCCGAGGCTGCGCTCGGGAAGCGGATCCGCTTGCACGGGTCCTGGTGGACGATCGTCGGCGTCGCCGGCGACGTGAAACACCAGACCCTCACCGAACAGCCCGTCGGGCACGTATACATGCCGTTCGGTCAGGACTACCAGCCGGACATGACGATTCACGTCCGGTCGGCCGCGCTCGACGTGTCGACGCTCATGGATCGCGTGCGGAATGACGTCCGCGCACTCGACCCCAACCTCCCGATTCTCGAGGCTCATGCCCTGGGCGACCAGGTGAAGGTCGGCCTGTTCGGCTACGAGATTGCGGCCTCGATGCTGGCGGTCGTCAGCGCGATGGCGATCGGCCTCGCCGCGCTGGGAATCTACGGACTCTTGTCATACACGGTGCAGCAGAGCGCGCACGAGATCGGCATTCGGCTGGCCCTCGGCGCTCAACGTGCCGGCATCGTCCGCCTGTTTCTCCGTCGAGGCCTGCGCCTCGGCAGCCTGGGCATCAGCGTTGGCCTCGTGTTGTCGCTCGCCACGTCGCGCCTGGCGGCCACCCTGCTCTATGGCGTCGGCCCCACCGATGCGATCTCCTTCGGAGGCGCGTTCCTCGTCGTGGCCGGCATCGTGCTCGCCGCGTCGTTCGTGCCGGCCTGGCACGCCGGTCGCACCGAACTCCCTGGCGCCATCCGCCGTTTGTGACGCCATGTACATTGACCGGATCCGCGACCGGCCCTAGAATCCGGTCCAGCGCGGAGGGCGTTCACATGACGCGACGGATGACGGCCGCTCTGCTGACCGCGGCGCTCGTCGGCTCGATCGATATCGGCGCCCAGCAACCCGGTGGCCAGCCGCCCAGCCTCCAGGGGCTCTGGACCAACGGCACCGCCACACCCCTCGAGCGGCCGGACGCGCTGGCCGACCAGGAGTTCTTCACGCCGGAAGAAGCGGCCGAGTTCGAACACTCGGGGATCACGCGCCTGCTGGCCGCGTTTCCCGAGGACCAGGTCAAGACGGCGGGCGATCTCAACGAGACGTTCCTCGAGACGCAGGACTTGAAGGTGGTCGCCACGCGGCGCACGTCGCTCATCGTCGATCCGGCCGACGGCAAGCTGCCGCCGCGCGTGCATCCAGCTCCCCAGCCGGCGCCGGATGGCGCCGAGCCGCCTCACGACGGTCCCGAATCGTTCGACCTCGACGAGCGATGCCTGCTCGAAACGGCCTTCGGCTCCTCGAATGCCGCGCCCCCGATGGTGCCGAACCCGTTCGCCCAGAATTACTACGAGATCGTCCAGACGCCCGAGGCCGTGATGATCCTGACCGAAGTGGTCCACGACGCCCGCATCATCAGAATCGGCGGAGCCCACCTGCCGCCGACGATGCGCCAGTGGCTCGGCGATTCCATCGGCCGCTGGGTCGGCGACACGCTCGTCGTGGACACCACGAACTTCACGGCGAAGTCGAAGTTCCGCGGATCGGGGACAGGGCTGCACGTCGTTGAGCGCTTCAGGCGCGTCGACGGGGATACGATCGACTACCGGGCCACGATCGAGGACCCCGACACGTGGACGACGCCCTGGACGGTCGCGATTCCGTTCGAGGCCACGGACCAGCCGGTGCTCGAGTACGCGTGCCACGAGGCCAACTACTCGCTCGAGTTCTCGCTGCGTGGCGCCCGGGCCGAGGAAGCCGCCGCTTCAGTGCAATGATTCGCGTATAATGGAGGCTGTTCCGCCTTCCTGAGTTCTGCGGCCATTCCGGCTTTCAGCCCTCACCGAAGCATCTCGTGTTCAGAGGGTTGTCATGTCCGGTTCTGCGTACCTCGTCGATCCCGCTCCTTCGTCCACCGACATCGTCGCGCCGCGCGACACGTTCGCAGCGCTGACGCTGCACCCGTCGCTCGAGCGGGGTCTGCGCGACCTCGGGTTCAGCCGTCCGACACCGATCCAGCAACAGGCGATTCCGCCCGCGCTCGAAGGTCGCGACCTGCTGGCCACGGCCATGACCGGCAGCGGCAAGACTGCGGCGTTTCTGCTGCCGATCCTGCACGGCCTCGTGGGGCGGCCGCGCGGGACCACGCGCGCGCTCGTGCTGACGCCGACGCGCGAGCTCGCGGCGCAGGTGCTTGCCGACTTCAAGGCTCTGGCCGCCCACGCGTCCATCGCGGGCGCGGCGGTGTTCGGCGGCGTCGGCATGGGCCCGCAGGCGCAGGCGTTCCGCCGCGGCGTCGACGTGGTGATCGGCACGCCCGGCCGGCTGCTCGATCACCTGGAGTCGCGGCAGGCGAAGCTGGCCGGCCTCGAGTACCTGGTGTTCGACGAGGCCGACCGCATGCTCGACATGGGCTTTCTGCCCGACATCCGGCGGATCCTCGGACACCTGCCCGCCCGGCGTCAGACGCTGTTCTTCAGCGCCACCATGCCGCCGCCGATCGCCGCGCTGGCGCGCAGCATTCTCCGCGATCCCGTGTCGATCGACGTGGGGGCGCCGGTGACACCGGCCGTCGGCATCACGCAGGCGGCCTACCCGGTGGCCCAGAATCTCAAGGCGGCGCTTCTCGTCGCGCTGCTGGCGAATGGCGACATCCGCGATGCCCTGGTGTTCACGCGCACCAAGCACCGCGCGGACCGGCTGGCCCGGCATCTCGCCGCCCACAACATCCGCGTCGCGCGAATTCACGGCAACCGCTCGCAGTCGCAGCGCACCGAAGCGCTCGAGGGATTCAAGAGCGGGCGGTACCGCGTGCTGGTCGCCACCGACATCGCCGCTCGCGGCCTCGACATCGCGGCGCTCGGGCATGTGGTGAACTTCGACACACCGGCCGCCGCCGAGGACTACGTGCACCGCGTAGGCCGCACGGCGCGCGCCGAGGCGACCGGCACGGCCTTCACGTTCGTCGCGCCGGACGAGGACCAGAACCTGCGGACGATCGAACGCGCCATCCGCCGGCAGCTGCCGCGCGTCACGGTGCCCGATTTCGACTACCAGGGCCGGCAGGCACCTGCCCTCGAGGTGCCGCGGCACCAGCGCATCGCGGCCATCCGGCAGCAGAAGGCCGTGGAGCGCGAGCGCACCGGCGCGCGGGTCGCCGGCCGACGGCACGGGCCCCAGGCCCCGGGCGCCACGCACAGGGCACGCGGCCCCAGACACTAATTCAAGACCACACGCCCCGGAGCCGCCATAGAATGGCGGGCGATGACCGACCTTCGGTTTGCGCTCCGATCCCTCGCCAGGGTGAAGGGCCTCGCGGCGACGATCGTCGTCACCCTCGCGCTCGGCATCGGCGCCAACGCCGCCATCTTCAGCGTGGTGCGCGGAGTGTTGCTGCGCCCGCTGGCCAATCGCGACGAAGAGCACCTGATCTACATCCGGCAGAGTGCGCCCGGTCTCGGCGTCGAGAACACCACGTTCTCGGTGCCGGAGATCGACGACTTCAAGGCGCGCGTCCACACGATTGGGGCATTCGGCGACTTCTCCACGATCGGCTTCACGATGATCGGCCTCGGCGAGCCGCGCGTCGTCCAGGCCGGCGTCGTCGGCGGCTCCTTCTTCGACGTGATGGGCCTGCGCCCCGTCGCCGGCCGCCTCATCACGGCCGACGATGACGGGCCCGATGCGGCGGGCGTCGCGGTGCTCACCTATCGCTTCTGGACGACGGCGTTGAACGGCGATCCGTCGGTGGTGGGCAAGACCGTGCGGCTCGGCTCCAGATCCGCCACGATCATCGGCGTCCTCGAGCCCTCGGTGCCGTACCCCGCCGACACCGAGATCATCGCCAATGTCGTCACGAGCCCCCACCACCTCTCGGCCACGATGGTGACCGGCCGCGTGCATCGAATGACGGAGCTGTTCGGCCGGCTGGCTCCCGGCCAGACGCTCGAGTCGGCACAGGCCGAGTTGAAGGCCGTCTACGCCGGCATGGTCGCGGCGCATCCCGAGGCGTATTCGCCGAAGGCGCAGGGCCAGGTGAGCGCCCGGCGGCTGCGCGATCAGATCACGGCCCCCGCGCGCACCGTCCTGCTCGTGCTGCTCGCCGCCGCCGGGTTCGTCTTCATCATCGCGTGCTCGAACGTCGCGAACCTGATCCTGGCGCGATCGGTGCGCCGCGAGGGCGAGCTGGCCGTGCGCGCGGCGCTTGGCGCGGGCACGGGAGCGCTGCGGCGCACGCTGCTCGCCGAAAGTCTTCTGCTTTGCGGTGCGGGCGCTGCGCTCGGCGTGCTCCTCGCACGGCCGCTCGCGGCGGTGCTGGCGCGGTACGCCGCGCGGTTCTCGATCCGCGCGCTCGACGTCACCGTCGACGCGAGCCTGCTGTGGGTGGGCGCAGGCCTGGCCATCGCCGCCGCCGTGCTCCTCGCCTTCGTGCCCCGACTGCCATCGGCACACGCGCCGGGCGGCTTCGGCCTGGCGAGCGGCGGCGTGCGGATCACGCCGGGCACCAACCGCCGGTTGCGCGCGTTTGCTGTGACGCAAATCGCCCTGTCGTTCGTGCTGCTGGCCGGCGCGGGCATGCTCGTCGCCACGCTCATCACGCTGCAGACGGCACGCACCGGCTACGACATGCGGCGCGTGCTCGCGATCGACGTCCCGACGGTGGCGGGTGGGCGCAATGCCGCCCAGATCGCCGACTACTACGACGACGTCGCGAGGCGCATCGGCGCGTTGCCCGGCGTGGACGGCGTGGCGCTCGGCAGCTTCGTGCCCTGGCGCGACGCCGGCAGCTTCGGGCCCGGTTTCCAGTTTTCCGTCGAGGGCTTTGCGCCCGCCGACGGCGAGGAGAATCCGAGAGCGCGCTTCCGATCCGTGTCTCCGGGATTCTTCGACGCCCTCGGCGTGCCGCTCGTGGCCGGACGCGATTTCAACGCGGACGACCGCAACGAGAGCGAGCGCGTGGTGATCGTGAGCCAGAGCGTCGCGAACCGGCTGTTCCCGAACGGCGACGCGCTCAACCGTCACCTCTCGTGGACCGACCCGATCATGGCCTTCATCAACGTCAAGCCCGAGCCCCGCCGCATCGTCGGCATCGCCGCCGACGTGGACGACGAGAACGTGGTGCCGGGCCCGGCGCTGACGGTGTACCACCCGACGCGCCAGGAATTCGGCGGCGGCCGGCTGTTCGTGCACGCGAGCGGCGATCCCTACGCGCTCGTGGCGCCGGCCACGCGGATCATCCGCGAGCTCTTTGCGGATCAACCCGTCGAGCACGCCGCCACGCTCGAGGACGTGCGCGCGGAGGTGCTGGCACCCGAGCGGCTGAATGCGTTCGTCTTCTCGGGGTTCGCGGGGGTGGCGCTCCTCATCGCCGTGGTGGGCGTGGCGGGCGTGCTCGCCTTCTCGGTGAGCGCGCGCACGCGCGAGTTCGGCGTACGGCTCGCCATCGGGTCCACGCCCCGGCACCTGCTGACCCGCGTGCTCGGCGAAGGCGCGCTGATTGCCGCGATCGGCATCGTCGCCGGCGCGCTGGGAGGCTACCTGTTCGCCCGGGTCGCCGCGAGCTACCTCGAACACGTGCAGCTGCCGGGCGCCCTGCCGCTGGCGGCCGCGGCGGGTGTGCTCGTGGGCGCCGCGGTCACGGCGTCGATCATGCCGGCGGCACGAGCCGCCCGCGTGGACGTCGTGCAGGCGTTGCGATCCGAGTAGGGCAAGGCGGCAGGGCTGATTCGCTGCGACGCGTTCGCAGTCATACACGCCCTCGCAGCCAACCATCGCGCCTCCGCGCTGGCACGCCGGATGCTAAGATGCGACCGGTCAACAGGATCGGGTCGCCGTTCGCGATCCGAGCGAGCGCGAATGGCTGCGAAGGCATTAGAGCGCCCTACTTCAATACTTGTTAGGCCGAGTGAACGTCCCGACGGTCGTGGACGCTACACAGGAACGCGGAGGAGGAGGGAGATGACTCGACCGATCGCTTCAGCGGTGGGCGCTTTCACGAACTTTGTCGCTTTCGGCGCTTTGCTCGCGGGCCAAAGCTCACAGACTTCGCAGGATTGGAAGCTTGTCGGGAAGTTCGGAGTGATTCGCACCGTGTACGTGACACCCAATGGCCTCAAAGACAAGTTCTTCGCCGCCCAGGTTCTCCACGCGGTTGTTACCAAAGAAGACGCTTCCAAGCCGATTCAGATAATGATGTTTGACGACGCGCGGCTCACGCCTCAGGGCTTACCCATGTCCGACGAGCAGATGCTCCACCTCAGGGCCCAGTACAACAACAACCCCAACACAAACTACGAGCGTTTCGTCTGGGTTTCGGTGACAGATGCGAAAAGCTCCCCGCCAGGCTTGAAGGAGAGTGAGGCGCTGATTCGGCCAGGGTACGCTGAGTGAACATCGGCCTAACACGGTTTGGAGCCGTCGCGCCCATCGTCCGTGCTAGGCTGTCGCCGAGTCGCGCGGCTCAGGCCGCGCGTTGGCCGGGCCACTCACGTCGACTGGGGCAAAGCGCATGGGGAGTGGGCGGAGCCGTGGACGTGGCCGCGCTGTGGCCATTTTCGCAACCGTACCTCGTAGGTCCGGGTCTGGCGATCTTCGCCATTTCCGCCGTCGTCCACGGCGACGGCGTGTTCGTCCGAACGCTGTTCGTTGCCCTGCTTCTGTGCCTGTCCGGGCGCGCTCGCGGTCGCTGTGGCGCTTGTGCAATGGCTCGTCGTCAGTGCTGCGGCAACGAAGATCACGCGGAAGCGGCCCCTGATAGACCAGTTTGTCCTCAGTGCCGCAGCCGTTGTGGTTGCTCCCCTTTTTCTTCCGGGTCGACGTGCCGTCCATACGACTTCAGGATTATCAGGAATCGGCCGGCTAACACGGCTTGCAGCCGTCGGCGGCTGACGCATCGAGAGCCGCCGCGGCTGAAGGCTGGACGTTGGCGGACAAGACGGATCGGTATCTGCAGCAATCGCGACTTGCCGGCTGGACGTCGGTGGTAGCGAGAGGCCAGACGGTCATCGAGGCTGGGGAGGTCACATGGACGCGCAGATCATCCTGACGCAAAACGAGGCGACGGAGATCTTCAAGGCCCTGAGCGGCATTGTCGAACTCCTGAAGGCATTGCCGTCGACGCGGCAGAGTGCTCCGGCAATGTACGCGATCATGTCGAATCTTGCGATAATACGGATGAATCTAGCAGGTGTACCGCCCGTCAACTCGAACTGAGCTGGTGACGACAGCGAACCAAGAAGACGAACGTGCCGCACTGGTGATGCGTTGTCGTTAGGCTGCTGAGCCAGACAACCGGCAGGCTCCGCGTATACTGGAACCACTTCTCATGACGACCAAAGAAACGGTCCGCGCCCTTCTCGACCGGTTGCCTGAAGACTGCAGCCTCGACGACGTGCTGTACCACCTGTACGTGCTGCAGGCCGTCGAGCGCGGTGAGGCCGACGCTGCGGCGGGGCGCACCATTCCTCACGAGCAGGTCGAGGCGGAGTTGCGCCGGAAGTGGCTCCTCGGCGCCGCGAAGTAATCTGGGCCGAATCCGCCCGCGGCGGCCTCGACGAGGTCATTACCTACATCGCTCGGGACTCGCGGGACCAGGCGGTTCGGGTTCTTGAGGCTGCCCTCGAGGCCGCATCGTCGCTCGGCACGCTCGCCGACCGGGGTCGGATCGTTCCGGAGTTCGGCGACGGAACGAAGCGAGAACTGTTCGTATTCCGGTATCGCCTGATCTACCAAGTCTCAGCCGACCATGTGGTCATTCACGCATTTCTGCACGGGTCGAGAGACTTTGCGAAGTGGCGCCAAGATCAGTCGTAACCGAGTCGAGACGCAGCCTAACACGGCTTGCAGCCGACGCCGGCTGGTGCGATCCTGAGCCGGCGCGGCTGAAGCCTGGACGTTAGACCGCTGCGCCAGCAGATGGGGAAGCACGCGGCAAGTCTCGCGAACGGATACGAACGGATCGCCGCCGAGTTTCTCGCCGGCCGCGGCAGTTCTTCCGGCGGTATCGGTGTCCGGCATGTTGCGCGCGTGGGCGCGCTCGCTACCGCACCATGCTAGTGTGCTCGACCTCGGTTGCGGGTCCCGGTTTCCTATCACGAAGGTCCTGGTTGACGAGGGCCTCACTGTCTACGGAGCTGACGCCTCACCCACCCTCGTCGCCGCCTTTCGCACGTACCTTCCCGGCGTTGCCGTGGCGTGCGAGTCCGTCGAGGAGTCGGCGTTCTTCTACCGATCTTTCGAAGCGGTACTGTCGTGGGGGCTGTGGCTTCTTCTTCCGGCATCTACACAGTTTTGACCTGCTGCGACCCGGTGGCCTCCGTCTTGCCGCCTGGATCTCCAATGCATCCCGATACGGTGAACGGGCGGCCCAACACGCGGCTGCACCCGTCGGCCGCGCCCTTTGCTGAACGGCCGCGGGTGGACCTGCTCCGAATCGGTGGACGGGTCAGTTACGTCGGTCTTCTTTCATTCCGGTCTTTCAACACCGTCCAATGAGAGCCCGGCAGGGCGATCGGCGGCGGTCCTGTCAAGCACGATGCCGACTTCTGGGAGCCGTCGAGCGCCCCCTCAGTCAAGGCTATGCCGCGGTCTCACGTTCGAATCGTGCCACCCGAATGGCGTGAGTCAGGAGGCGGAGACAGGAGTGCAGGTGACAGGCCGCCGAACGAGCGGTTGCACCGGACGAGGCGCATCGGAAGCCGCCCGAACGTCGCCCGACGGCCTCTTGCGGTGACCGCCCCTCGGAGCGATAGAATGGCGCCTCACACTGGAGGTGTGCATGACCGGAAGTCGCACGCGAAGCACGCTCGTCGTCGTCGCGCTCGGAGTCGGACTCACCGGCTGCAACCAGGCCACCGACGCCCAGTCGGGCGGGCCGGCGGTGCCCTACAAGGTCGGCACCTTCAGCCGCAACGATCAACCCTTCGTCGGTCTCGTGCTCAACGACACCCGGGTGGTCGACATCGCAGCGGCAAATGCCGCCTTCGAAGGGCGCAACCAGTCGGCGCCGAAGCTCACCGCCCCGGCGACCATGAACGCGCTCATCACCGGATACGGCGACTGGCAGGGGCGCCTGCAGGCCATCGCCCGCGACGTCTCGACCGCCGCCAGCCAGCCGGCCTATGCGTATGCCCTCGACGGCCTCCGCGTGCTGCCGCCGGTGCGGCCCTCTCTCATCCTCAACGCCGGCGGGAACTACACCGAACACACCGAAGGCATCGCCGCCCAGCAGCAGCGGTCGGGCGCGGCGCCGGAGCCGGCCTCGCAGGCCGTGTCGGCGCCGGGCATCTGGGAGCGGCAGGCCGGCGACACGCGCGACAACCCGTACCTCTTCATGAAGTCGCCCACGGTCGTCACCGGCGCCAACGATCCGATCGTGATGCCCAGGGGCCGCACCAACATCGACTTCGAGTGCGAGTTCGACGTCGTGATCGGCAAGCCCGCCAAGTACGTGCCGGTGGCGAGCGCCGCCGACTACATCTTCGGCTACACGATCCAGATCGACGTGTCGGACCGCGGCGGCCGCGGCGACCGGAAGATGGGCGGCTCGGACTGGCTGGTCGGCAAGAATCACGACACGTTCGGGCCGCTCGGTCCGTTCATCGTGCCGAAGGAGTTCCTGCCGAACCCGATGAACACGCGGCACACGTTCACGCTGAACGGCGAGGTGATGCAGGACTCGAACACGAGCCGCATGAGCCACAACATCTACGAGCTCCTGCACTACGCGTCGGACATCCTGACGCTCAACCCCGGCGACGTGATCTCGGGCGGCAGCCCGGCGGGCACGAACATCGAGCGCGCCGAGCCGCGCTGGATGCGTGCGGGCGACACGGCCGTCTGCACGATCGAAGGAATCGGCACACAGACACACTCGGTTGTGGCGGAGGGCGGAACGGCGTCGACGAACTGAGCGGGTGCTACGTGGTGAGTTGCGAGTGCTGAGTATTGAATGCGAGTGCCGGGGGCTGGGTGCGGCCGTGCGTCGGCGCACCCGAGACCCGGCACTCTCGAGCGCTACGGCGCGACGGTGACCTTGATCATGGCGTTGGTCCAGCAGCACACTTCGCCGCCGCCGCCCTCGCCCGAGTAGTCGTCCGCGGTCAGTTCCAGGACGTACTCGCCGGGCTCGCTGAACGTCGCGGTCGTCGTGGCCTTGCCGCGGAACTGCTCGTTGACCTTGCCGCCTTCGAGGACGTCCAGCTTCGGCTCGTCCTTGTCGAACGCCACCTCACCCGGGCCGCGGAACTTCGCCCAGAAGAGGGTGACCGGCGTCCGGTCGCGCGTCATCGGCGCGTTGGTGCCGCTCGTGTACTTCGCATCGTCGCTGGCCCAGACCGGCAGCGCCAGGGGCACGCCCACCTTCGCGGTGCGCGCAGGGGCGGTGGCGATGCGCGCAATCGGTCCTTGGATCGCGGCCCCGGCCTCCTCGAACTGCACCACGGGCGGCTTGTTGCCGACAGCGAGATCGGTGAACGGGCTCACGTTGTAGTCGTTGAACGTCCGCAGCGGGATCTGTGTCGTGATGCCGTTCGCGGTGATCGTCCAGATCAGCGACTGATCCGGCTTCGTGAAATCTTTCGGCACGGGCACGATGAACACGCCCGTCCGGCGCCCGGCCAGAAAGTGCGTCGGCTGGCCCTGGTCAGGCCCCCCCGGTTCGATCTTGTTGCTGTCCCCGATCGGGATGTCCATGTCGCGCTTGAGGTTGCGGTTGTAGTAGCCAACGAGGAACGAGCGGCCGTTGCCGTCCGGGTTGTCGAACCAGCCTTCGAACGAGGCGGTGATGCTCGTCCCGAATCCTTTGGGCGGTTCGATGGGCAGCCGCTGCGCGGAGACGACGACGGCGCCGGCCGCGAGCGCGGCGGCGACGCAGAGCTTCGCAACGGTCCATCGAGGGGACTTCATGAACATGACTCTCATCTTTCGTGGGAAAAGCGGGGACGGAACGACCGACTGTTCCGTCCCCGTGACACCGGAACTGCGTTACTGCTGCTGTTGCTGTGAATCCGAGCCGGTCTTGGCCTTCGCCTTGCGGTCGGCCAGCAGCTGCTGATACTCCTGGTCGGAGAGGTACACGACGTTCATCCACGCGTGCGCCATCTCGTCGACGGTCCGATCGCCGTAGCCGACCCACTGGTCGGGATCCGGGTTGTTCTTGTTCGCGCGGGTGTTGTCGTACCACGCGGTCACGTGGATGATGGTCCCCTTCGGGAACACCGGCGCCGCGTCGTCGGCGTAGATGTAGTTGGTCATCCAGTTGAAGTTGAAGTTCCCGACGTAGCTGACGATCTGCGTCTGGCCGGTCGGCAGAATCGCCTCGACCTGCATCGCCTTGCCGCGCAGATGGAAGTGCGGCTGGAAGTTGGTGATGAGCGTGTTCTCGTTCAGCACCGTGAAGCCTTCCGTGTAGGCAATCGAGTTCGGGGGGATGTCGAGCGCGGGCGCGCCCGGCGAGCGCCGGATGCCCGTGAAGCCGACGAGATACGCGCGGTGCTTCGGCTCCTGCCCTTTCGGATAGAACCAGATGCCGATCTCGGAGCCGGTCGAAATATCCTCGCCCGCGGCGTGGATGTGCTCGTCCCACGAGATGGTCTCGCCCGGCAGGAGCAGCTTGCCTGAATCCGGCGGGTAGAGGTCGTACTTCTTGCCGATCGCCCATTCCATCAACTGCGGGCGACGGTTGACCAGGTCGTTCGGATCGATGCCGCCCCCGCGGGCGCCCGTGCCCGTGTTGACGGCGTCGGGGTCGTTGTTGAGCACGAGGTAGGCGATCGAGTGATGCAGCGTCTTACGCGCGGCGAGCGACGTCGGACGCATCTCGACCATTCTCACCCAGCGCGGCTCGGTGATGGGAATCTCGCTCGTCGGGCGCCACCAGACGTCCTGGTGCACGGCCGGCATCGTGTACTCGTCGGACCGGACCACGAGGTCGGGCGGACCGAAGCCGTCCTTCTCGCCGGCCCACTCGTTCGTGGTGGTGAGCGGCTTGGGCGCCGGCATGTCCTTCGGGTCGCCCATCGGAGCGCCGCCGTCGACCCACTTGACGATCGTGTCGATCTGATCGTCGCTGAGCGACATGTCGTTCTTGAATTCCTGGATGCCCACGCTCTTGTCGATGTGCCACGGCGGCATCTGCCGCGACGCGACACGTTCACGGATCGACCGTGCCCATGGGCGCGCATCCTGGTACGTGATGAGCGACATCGGCGCGATCGAATTCGGCTGATGGCAATCCTGGCACTTGGCCTGGAAGATAGGTGCGACGTCCTTCGTGAACGTCACGTTCTTGGCCGGGGCGTCAGCCGCGAGAGCCGGCGCTGCGCAAACGGCAAGAGCGCCGAGCGCCGCCAGACCAGACTGAACACCGCGCCACACCGGTAGTGCGCGACCTGTCATGAACGCCTCCATTAATCCCCCTCCGTTCCTCGCCAGAAGCACAGGCTTCAGGGGTCTGAACGGCACCTGGCCATTTTACGGGAAGACGCGGCTCGACAACCGACAATCTTGCATCATTAAATACAAGGGTTTGCGGTGAACGGGGTCGCATGAGGCCAAAATCGACCCGGAATGTCAGGATTTGTCAGCGCGGGCCAGGACAACCGCCGCGCTGCAGGCCGCGACGCCGGCCGCCGCCAGAGCGCGCCGGTGCTCCGAGATCCACAGCTGCCAGCTGCGTCGATGCGCCTGCTGCCCGAAGCGCCCGCGCGCGCCGAAGTCGCGACCCTCGTCCACCGGCGCCCACAGATTGTCGGGACGCTCAGGATCTTCGGGCTCGGTCGTCTGTTGCGTGGCAAAGCCTGTCTGAGCCAGGTAGCGATCGGCAAGACCGGGCGCAATCTTGTTGCCCACAATGGCCGTCACGGTCGGAAGCCCGACATAGATCTCGCGCCGATCGTGTCGCGACGCCCACACGATCGCCTCGGCGGCCACGTCGGGCTCGAAGATCGGCGGCACCGGCCGGCCGCGTTGCGGGAGCCGACTTCGCATCCAGTCGAACTGCGGCGTGTTCATCGCGGGCAGCTGCACCATCGTCAGGCGGACGCGGCTGCCGTCGTGCAGCAGCTCGCTCCGCAGCGAATCGCAGAATCCCTGGATGGCGTGCTTGGCGCCGCAGTAGGCCGCCTGCAGCGGAATGCCGCGATAGGCGAGCGCCGATCCGACCTGCACGATCGATCCGCGATCGCGCGGGAGCATGCAGCCAAGCGCCGCCAGCGTGCCGTAGACCACGCCCAGGTAGGTCACCTCGGTCACCCGGTGGAATTCCTCGGCCCGCGTCTCGCGCACCGGCGAGAACACGGTGAGCATCGCGTTGTTCACCCACACGTCGATGGGGCCGAACGCCGCTTCGAGATCCGCCGCCGCGCGCTCGACCGCCGCGGCATCGGACACGTCGGCCCTGAGCACCAGCGCCTGGCCGCCGGCGTCGACGACGTCACGACGCGCGCCGTCGAGTCCGGCGGTGCCCCGCGCCAGCAGCCCGATCGCCGCGCCCTCGCGCGCGAATGCGCGTGCCGTGGCGCGCCCGACACCCGCCGACGCGCCCGTGATCATGACGACCCGGGAGGCCATGCGTCGTTCAAAGTGCAAAGTCGTTGCCTTCTATTACTGCTCGCGGGGCCCCACCCCCGCTCGTTGCCGTCGCTCACGCTCCGGATCTTGCGATTGGCACTCGTCCGTTAGTCGCCGCCTCCGGCGGGTCCACGCCCGCTCGTTGCCGTCGCTCATGCTCGCATCTGGCGATTGGCACTCGTCCGTTAGTCGCCGCTTCCGGCGGGTCCACTCCCGCTCGTTGCTCGTCCGCTATTCGGCGCCTCCGGCGGGTCCACGCCCGCTCGTTGCCGTCGCTCACGCTCGCATCATCGTTTCGCCGGGCGCGGCTCCGAACTCTTCCCTTCCGGATGCACGGCTCGGGCAGGCAACTCTCGCGGGCCCGGGGCGGGGGCATCGCCCGCGTCGGACTCGCGGCCGAGCTCGTCGCTCGTCGCTCGATCCGGTTGCAGAAGGTCCGTCAGATTCCTGGCCGCGGTGCGCGACTTCCCCTTGGACCGATCGGTTGGCCGTTTTCTCATCACACCCTCCCGGTTCGACGGCGGCCGTCTCCTGGCCGACCTCTTGCAACGCAGCCCCCGTGGCGACCCCGACCGTGACTGAAAGCGATCACCTGGACGACGCCGACCGCACCGACCGGCCACCCGGTCCGTCATCTCCGCGCGATTCGCCACGCGATCCGATCGACGAAGCCGAGGAGGAGTCGTTTCCGGCCAGCGATCCTCCGGCCCGGACGCCCGCCATCGGGTTGCGTGTGGCGCCCGCCGCGCGGAGCGGTTGAGAAGGGGATCAGCAAAAGGCCGGCCGGCGGCCGGCACCACCCGTTTTTTTCATGACACCCGCGCGCGCGGGTAATTCTTACCGTTCGCGCCTCATAGGACCGAATCCATTCACCGGCATCTCGTGTTTCGGCGCCCCTCCACGCAGGTCGTGCCCGTTGGGCGGGCGCAGGGCGCCGGCTCTTGCCCTCGATCGCAGAACCAAGGTATACGTTCCTCAGTGTGCCGATGACTGACGATGCAGGTAAGATCGAGCAGTCGCTCCGCCATGCGGCCCGCGATGCGGCGCTGGCGTCGCTCGCACGCGACGCGGCGCACGACCTCAAGGGCGTCTTGAACGTCATCACGATGAACGTCGAACTGCTGTCGCGCTATGCGCAGAACCCGGCGAGCTACCCGCTGACGGCCGAGCAGGCCGCTCGGTGCGTGGACGTGCTGCACCGCAAGTTGCGCCAGCTCGACCGGTCGCTCGACGGGCTCCTCGGCAGCCGCCACGCCGACGTCGACGCGCCCGGACGGATCGACCTCGTGGATCTGTGCCACCGCCAGCTGGAGCTGATCGCGGCCCGCGCGACGCGCCAGAACGTGGAGGTGTCGTTCACGAGCGCGGGGCCCGTGATGGTCACGGGCTTCGTCGACCGGCTGCAGTCGGCGGTGCTCGCGCTGCTCGTGAACGCGCTCGACGCGATGCCGCGCGGCGGCCGCCTCGACGTGACGGTGGCCGGAACGCCGGCGCCGTCGGTGCGGATCTCGGACAGCGGGGCGGGCGTCGCGCCCGAATGGCGCGACGAGATCTGGCGCCTCCACTTCACGACGAAACCGGACGGCACCGGCCTGGGCCTCCCCGTCGCGCGGGCCATCGTCGAGGGCCACGGGGGGACGATTTCCCACCACGCCAATTCCGACGGCGGCAGCACGTTCGCGATCGAGCTGGCGCACGCCGTTTCGAGCTGACCCATGCCGCAGCCGCACGCCCTGGTCGTCGACGACAGCCCCGATACGCTGCAGGCGATGGAGGCCCTTGTGAGCGCCGAGGGCTACACCGTGTCGCTCGCGCCCACGGCCGAGCGCGCGCGCGCCGAGCTTGCCGAACGCGTGCCCGACGTCGTGCTGGTCGATCTGAACCTGCCCGACGCGAGCGGCATGACCGTGCTCGACGCGCTCGACGGTCTCGCGGGACCGGCGGTGATTCTGATCACGGGGCACGCCAGCGTCGACACCGCGATCGAAGCGCTGCGGCGGGGCGTCACCGACTACCTCACCAAGCCGGTCGACATCTCGCGGCTGCGGGCGATTCTCGGCGACATCGCGAAAACGAGCAGCCTGCCCAACGAGATCCGCGCGCTGCGCACCGAGCAGGCCTCGCTCGGCCGCTTCGGCAGCATCGTGGGGCTGTCGGCGGCGATTCGCCGGACGTGCGAGCTCATCGCGAAGATCGCCCCGAGCAGCGCGAGCGTGCTCATCTCGGGCGAGAGCGGCACGGGCAAGGACATGGTCGCGCGCACGATTCACGAGCTGAGCCGGCGGCGGCTCGGTCCCTATGTGCCCGTGAACTGCGGCGCCGTCTCACCGACACTGATCGAAAGCGAGCTCTTCGGGCACGAACGCGGCAGCTTCACCGGCGCCGATCGGCGCCACAAGGGCTACTTCGAGCGGGCCACCCGCGGCACGTTGTTTCTCGACGAGATCACCGAGATGCCGATCGAGCTGCAGACCAAGCTGCTCCGCGTGCTCGAAACCGGCAACTTCGTCCGGCTGGGCGGCGAAGAGCCGCTCTCGGTCGACATCCGCATCATCGCCGCCTCGAACCGCAACGTGCACGACGCGATCGACGTCGGCAAGCTGCGCGAGGATCTCTACTACCGGCTCAAAGTGTTCCAGCTGCACCTGCCGGCCCTCCGCGACCGCCGCGACGACATTCCGCTGCTGGCCCAGTGGTTCCTCGACGAGTTCAACCGCGCGGAAGGCACGCAGAAGCGCTTCTCCACGGAGGCGATCGCGCGGCTGGGCGAATACTCGTGGCCGGGCAACGTGCGCGAGCTCCGCAACGTCGTGCACTCGGCCTACATCCTGGCCGACGAGGAAATCACGGCCGACCATATCGCGCTCGAGCACTTCACGGTGCCGGCGCCCGAGGTCAAGCCGCCTGAGAACACCGACGTGATCACGGTCAAGATCGGCACGCCCATCGCGGAGGTCGAGCGCCGGCTCATCCTCGCCACGCTCCGGTGCTGCGACGGCAACAAGACCAAGACCGCCGAAATGCTCGGCATGAGCCTCAAGACGCTCTACAACCGCCTGGTCTCGTACCGCGAGGCCGACGCCAACGCCCTGTCCTGACCTGCCTTAGTACCGCAGATACAGCACCAGATCCAGGCCGCCGCGCTCGATGCGGCGCGTGAGCGATCGATTTGCGAGGCCTTTGCCGTCCGACACCTCGGCCTGGAGCCGCAGAAAGGTATTGAGCTCGTACTCGATCAGCAGCCGGCTCACCTGCTGGGCGCCGAACAGCTGCTGCAGCTGCACGAACAGCGCCTCGTTGATCTGCTTCCCGATCGTCACCGAGGGCGCGCCGCCGGCTTCGGCCGACGCGGTCTGCACCTCGAACACCGTGAGATTCAGCGCCTCTTCGAGCGACTGGCTGAGCGCGCTCGCCACGGCGCCGCTCGCGAGCGACGCCGCGCGCTCGCCGAGCGACGCGCGCTGCCCCTCCCCCAGCTGATTCGCCGGCTGATTGAACACGATGAGCGACAGAATGTCGGTCTCGCTCATCGGGGGATCGCTCGAGAGACTCAGCTTCGGATCGCGCGCCGTTCCGCCGATCGACACGTCCACGACCACTCCCGACACCTCCCGCTCGGCGGTGAGGGCGAGCGCCGGATCGATCGGACGCTCGCTCCGGAACTCGATCGTGCCGTTCCGGCGCAGCGTGAACTGCCGCCCCTGGAATTCGTAGATGCCGCGCACGGTCTGCACGGTGCCGAGCAGGCCGATCTCGCCGCCCGGGTCCTTGACCAGACGGAACGTGCCTCCGACCGTCGCGTTCAGGCTGCCGAGCGCCGGACCGCCCGTCGTGCGGATATCGCTGCCGCGCAGGATCAGGTTGTCGGGCACCTCGATCGACAGATTGAGCGTGAGGTTCCCCCACGGACCCGGCGACGGGGCGGCCGCCGAGGCTTCCGCCGCGACCGGCCGCGTCTGATAGGGGTTCGCCGTCACGCGTTCGAGCAGCGTGCCCACGTCGAGACGCCCCGTGTCCACGCGCAGGCTCCCGTCGACACGCGGCGATCCGAGCGATCCCGCCAGACTGAGATTCAGGTTGATCGCCACGTTGCCGATGTCGTTCTCGAGGACTTGAAAATGGTCGGCGGCGGCGGTGACGCTGATGTCGCTGATGCGGCGACCCTCCACGCCGAACTCGCCCGTCACCGTGAGCGGGTCGCCGCCATCGTCCTCGATCCGCAGGTCGCGCACCGTCGCGCTGTCGCCGTCGAACTGGATCTGGGCCTGCAGCCCGCTGTAGCTCACCCCGGTCGGTTCCACGGTGAACCCGCCATCCGCCACGTTCACCAGGCCCTGCACCTGGGGCGCATCGAGCGTGCCCGTCACCTCGGCGTTCAGCTCAACCGTGCCCGTCAGGCCGCTGAGCGCGGTGGTGGCGGCCCGAACCACGGCGAGATCGATGGGCGTGCTCGTCACGTGCAGGTCGAGCGCGCCCCCGCCGCCAATCGGCACCGCGCCGGCGACACGCAGCGTCGCGCCCGGCTGCTGGACCAGCGTCGCGTCGAGGCGGGCGACGTCGGCCGCGTACTCGACCGAGGCCTCGAGCGAGTCGAACACGAACTGATCCACCGCTCCCTGTTGCACGGTGGCGCGGCCGGTCACGGTCCGCGACGTCGGTCCGCCCTTCACGGTCGCCGTGGCATTCATCCGGCCGACGAGCTCGCGATCGAGCAGCAGCAGGTGCCCGAGCGCGTTCAGGTTGACGTCGGTCGCCTCCACCTCGAGTGTGCCGGCGCGGCCCTCGTCGATGGCCAGCGTGCCGTCGGCCGTGATCCGTTGCGTGTCCGACGCAAGGGTGACATGGTCGAGCCGGACGACCCCCTCGCCGTAGTCGATGTCGATGGTGCGGTCGGTGGGATTCGCCCACACGACGCCCGTGGTGCCGAGCGAGAGGCGCTGGAGATGAATTTCCTGCTGACCCGTTCGGATCACCGCCCGCCCCTGCGCGGTGGCCGTCCGATCGCCCTGGCGCAGGGTCGTGTCGAACGTGAGCGTCCTCTGGCGGTACTCGACGGTCGCCGACGCGCTGGTCAGCTCGCGTCCCTCGAGCGTGAGCAGCGTCGAGTTCAACGAGGCCTGCACCGACACCTGCGACGGGTCGAGGTCCGGCATCGCGAGCGTGTACTGGCCGTCGGCCGTCAGCGTGTCCACCACGCCGCCGTAGGTGAAGCGTGTGAGGTGAATCGGGCCCGACGCCGTGAGCCGATCGCGATCGCCGGTGACCGTCCCTTCGACATGTGCCGTGCCTCCGATGTCCTGCCCGGCCAGCGCGCGCAGCGTCTCGAGGTCGGTGGCATCCGCCGAATACTGCAGACGCGACGACGTGCCCGGGGCGAGCGACAGCGGTCCGGAAGCCGAGACGTGAAGGTCGGGGCCATCCACGGTGACCGTCGTGAGCTGCGCGACGCGATGGGCGTAGCTGCCCGCCACTTCCGCCCGATCGATGACCAGGTCGTCCACCCGCGACGCATCCATCGCCACGCGTCCCTTCATGCTCACGCTGTCTGCGTCCAGCGGCCCGTCGACCGGATCGATCGAGCCGGCAAGATCGAACTGCGCGTTCATCGTGCCCGACAGGTTCCGGCCGGGAGCCGCCCGGCCCAGCTCGAGCTTCTGCACGCCGCCCTGGGCGCTGAGCTCCAGCCTCTTGTCAGCGAGCGTCGCGTCGAACGTCAACGACGGGACGTCCGCCCCGACGAGGCGCGATGGCCCGATCGTGCCCTGGGCGTGCAGCCGGAGAGTGGCGAGCGCGGCGCCGGCGCCATCCACCGCGACCCGTCCGCTGATGTCGCTGGCAAGCCGGGCGTCGTCGAGCGCGGCGATCGACAAGGCCCGGCCGAACCGTTGCAGATCGAGATGCGCGACGTCGCCCGCGAAGCCGTATGCCGGACGCCCGCCGCCCAGGGCGAAGGTGGCCGTCGCGCTGCGGCCGACGGCGGCGCCCTCGATGGCGCTGTCGCCGAACTCCAGCGAGCCGTGAACCTGCGAGCCTTCGCCCTCGATCCGGTAGGCGGCGTCGATCCGGCTGTCGAGGCGTGGCGCGCCGACCGACGGCGGAAGCCGACGGAGATTGAGCGACGCCACGTGGCCGGTCAGCTCGTACGTGATGGGCGTCGCGCCGAGCGCGAGGCGCGCGCTGGTCATCACCGTCGCGTCGTAGGCGCGGCCGCTGGCATCCACGTCGGCGGTCCCGTCGGCGAGGCGCCCCGAGGCGTCGAGATGGGACGCCTCGAACCCGAACGCCTCGACGTCGTCGCCCGACACGTCGAAGCGTCCGTTCAGCGCGCTCACCGACCAGCCGCCCATCGTGCTCAGATCGATCGAGGCCGTCGTCGAAAGCGACGTCTTCCAGCGGTCAGAGCCGAGCACCGGCTCGAGATCGAGCTCGCGCGTGATCGCCGAGCCCCGCGCGTGCTCGGCGGGCCCCGCGAGGTCGAGCACGAGCTGGGCGTCGACGCGACCGGCGGTCGGGTCGTGGACGGAGGCCTCGGTCTGCAGCGCGTCGAGCGGCCCTTCGAGGCTGGCGTCGATCGACGGCGCCAGGCGGTACCGCTCGAGCGCCGGGACGATGCCGGAGAGTTCCGCGAACACGAGCGGAGCGCTCGTCATGTGCAGCTGGAGGCGGGCCGGCTGGCTCTGTGTCTCGTAGGTGCCGTCGAGCGTCACATGGCTCCGGGCGGTCTCGACCGTCAGTTTGTCGAAAGCCAGACGGCCGCCCGACCGGCTGATGCCGCCCGACATCGCCCGCACGGTCAACGGCGGATTCTGCGCCTTGAAGGCGAGGGAATCCACGGACACGGAGAGCGCTGCCGGCGTGTATTCAAAGAACGCGTCGACATCGAGACTGTCGATGTCGCGCGGCAGGCGGACGGATGCATGGGCGTCTGCTCGCGACTC
The DNA here is from genome assembly GCA_963837345.1 of uncultured Acidobacteriota bacterium. Lineage (GTDB taxonomy): Bacteria > Acidobacteriota > Vicinamibacteria > Vicinamibacterales > CAVVIG01 > CAWIMX01. Next base: position 2,523,999 of record CAWIMX010000001.1, on the reverse strand, counting down.
AATCGTGATCCGGGCGTTCCGGATCTCGAGGGTCTCGACCGTCACGCCACGCTGGCTCGGCCCGGCGCCCGGCTGGCGCGGCTCCAGCAACGACGCGAGATTCCAGCCGGCGTCCGTCTGGATGAGTGTCACCCTCGGGTGGTCGAGGCGCAGCGAGCGCAGCACGATCTGATGGCCGATCAGATCGGTTGGCGCATAGGTCACGCCGACCCGATCGATCGTCACCACCTCGCCGAGATCGGTGTGAACAGCCACGTCGCGCAGCTCGACGCCGGAGAGCAGGCTGCCGCCGAGGCTGCCGATGGTGACGTCGCCGCGAATGAGGCCGTTCGCGACCTGCTCGGCCCTGCCGCGCGCCCAGTTGCGGAACGCCGGCGCCTGGATCCCCAGCCACGCCAGCAGGGCGAGCGCCACCAGGCCGCCCAGCAGCGCGACAGCGATCCGGGCGACCCGATGCGCGGCCATCGTCAGAACGCCTGTCCGATGCTGAATTGCAGCCGCCAGGTCGGCGGGTTGGGCTTGCCGTTCACGAGGAGGTTCTCGATGGGCGTCAGCTCGAAGGCGAAATCGGCGCGAATCGGACCGATGGGCGTCTGATAGCGGACGCCGGGGCCGGCGTCCCACCGCAGGTTGTCAGGACGATGCCACGACTCCTCCCAGGCGTTGCCGCCGTCGACGAACGCCACGAGACCGAGATTGTGGAACACCTGCAGCAGCCGGAGCTCCGACGACAGCTCGAGCATGCTGTGGCCGCCGAGCGGCAGTCCGGATCCGCTGAGCGGCGCCACTTCGAATCGCCCCCAGCCGCGCAGGCTGGTGGCTCCGCCGAGAAAGTATCGCTTGAAGAACGGCACGTTCATCGCGAGCGGGCCGCCCGAGTGAATCGATCCGACCTTCACCCTGTTGGCAAACACGATCGACGTGCCGAGCGGGAGGAAATAGCGCGCTTCCGCCGTCGTTTCGATGTAGTCGAAGTCGCCCGGGAGAAAGCCGCCGCCCTTCTCCGTGTGCAGTCCGATCAGGTAGCCGTGCGTGCTGTTCAGCGGATCGGCGGTCGTCGTGCGCTGAAGATCCAGCGACAGGGCAATGAGGTGCGACCGCCCGAGGCCCGTGCGGGGATCGAGGCCGAGCGCGATGAGCTCGTCGCGAAAGCTCAGGTCGTTCAGGGCGGCGGTCGAGATGGCGAAGGTCTCGCCGTCGACGCTGAGTGATCCCGAGATCGCCGTCGACGCGCCGCGGCCGGTGATCGGATCGGGGTTCGACAGTTCCCGGGTCAGAGTGACGCGCCCGCCGCGGGTGTCGAGCTGGTACGCCGGCTCGTCGGAGAACCACGCCTGCCCGCTCACCGTGACCGACAGGCCCCGCCGGAAGACGTACGGCTCGGTCAGGGAGGTGCGAAGGCCGCGATCGAGCGACGACCACTTCCCTTCGACTGTCGCCTTGCGGGCGCCCCCGAAGAAGTTCAGGTGGGTCCAGGTGAGGTCGCCGCGGAGGTGCTCTTCGGTGCCCCACCCGCCGCTCAGCTCGATGCGACGGTGTTTTGCCTCGGTGACCGAGACGTCGACCGGCACGATGCCGGGCGCATCGGTATCGAGGACGGGTTCGACCGTCGCGAACTGAAAGAGCTCCAGATCGTAGAGGCGGCGCTGGCTCTGCTGAATCGCCGTCAGGCTGAACGGTGCACCGGGCCGGACCGCCAGGACGCGCCTGACCACGGCGTCGCTCACGCTGGAGTTGCCGCGGATTCGGACCTCGTCGAAGACCGCGCGCTCGCCGGGATCGGCGTCGAGCACCAGCCGCACACGCTTGTCGCCCGTGTTCTCCACGTCGCTCGTGACCTTCGCATTCGGATAGCCGCTGTTCTTCAGATCGCGGAGCGCCAGCGTCCGCGCCTCGTTCACCGCGGGCGTGGTGACGATGTCGCCTTCATGAATGGGCAGGGAGCGGACCAGCCGCGCCGCCCCGTCCGGCAGGGCGTCGTCGAAGCCGTTCAGCGCGATCGCCGCGAGACGGACCGGCTCCCCTTCGTCGACGGTTACGGCCAGCGTGATGGACCGCTGATCATCGCTGAGTGTCGCGTCCACCGACGTGATCCGCGCGTCGGGATACCCCTGGTCGGCGTAGAAGGCCTTGATGCGATCGAGATCGGCCTCGAACGTGGATCGGTCGAAGTACCGGACGCGCGACCACGGCCATCGTCCGCTCGCTGCCGTCGACATCACCGACTTGATGCGCGACGCCGAGAATGCGTGGGCGCCCGCAATCTCGAGCGACCGCACCGCGATCTGATCCGGCTGCTGGGCCAGCAGGACGGCGCACGGCAACAGCGCCGAGCCAGGCAGGAGGGCGAACGTGATGCAGGCGATGACGCGAGCCGCGCGGACGGACGGGGAATCGACTCGGGCGGCCACGGCAAGATGAGCGATCCACGATGCGTGCCACACCGATTCCGTGTTCGACCTGGCTCCCGCGTGCGGCGGTTGCGCTCGAGGTGGAGCCCGGCGGGGCGGCACGTAATTTCTACTCGACCTGAGGGTCCATGGTGCGGACCGTTTGGTCGCGCACGCGCGACGGCCGGGTGGCACATCCTGTGCTTCGACGGCAGCGTCACGCACGCTCCGAACGGGCGTGCATCGAAAGGAGGGCGATCGTGGTGGGTCATTCGCGATCACGGAGTCTGCCGTGGGCCCTGGCAGTCGTCGCGGTGCTGTCGTGCTCGGCGTGCGGCCGCACGGTGACCGCCTCGATGGACGATCAGGCGATCACGGCGCGCGTGCGAACGGCGCTGCTCAACGCACCGGATCTCTCGGCGCGGAACATCACGGTGCAGACGTCCCAGCACGTCGTGACCCTGACGGGGACCGTGTCGACCGCCGACGAGCGGGATCGCGCGATCGCCGTCGCTCGCGCGGCGCCGGGCGTGTCCGACGTGCGGTCGGAGCTTCGGATCGCGTCTTGAGCGCAGGCGGCTGGAGCATGACCGCCGATGGCCGCATCCGCGTCCTGCTCGTCGACGACTCCCTGGACTCGCGGGACATGTACGCCCACTATCTCTCGTGGTCCGGGCTGGAGCTCGTGCTGGCCGCCGACGGCCGGGAAGCCCTCGCGCTCGCGGCCGCCGAGCGCCCCGACGTCATCGTCATGGACCTGTCGCTGCCCGGACTCGACGGATGGGCCGCCACCCGCGCGCTCAAGGCCGACCCGCACACGGCGGCGATTCCGGTCCTCGCCCTGAGCGGCTACGACCAGGATGGTCGCGACGGCGAGCAGGCGTTCGCCGCCTTCCTGCTGAAGCCGTGCCGGCCGGACGCGCTTATCGCCGAGATCAAGCGCGTATGCGGCCCTCGTCAACTGTCGAGCGGCGGCTGATTCGTCGACGCGGCCCGTCTCTTGCACCCGCTCTCCGCGAAGGAGGATCAACCACATGCGATCTCTGTATCCCCTCTCGCTCGCTCTGCTCGCATTCAGCGTCGCGGCCAGCGCGGCGATCACCGATTCGGAAACCGAACGCATCGACAACGCCGCCACGGTGCTCCGCGAACTCCATCAGACGCCCGACAAGGACATTCCCCAGAACCTCTGGGACGATGCCTCGTGCGTGACGGTGATTCCGTCGCTCAAGAAGGCCGCGTTCGTCATCGGCGGCGAATACGGCAAGGGCCTGATCAGCTGCCGCACGCCGACGGGCTGGTCGGCGCCGGCTTTCATCGAGCTCGAGAAAGGCAGCGTCGGCTTCCAGCTGGGCGGGGAAACCGTGGATCTCGTCCTGCTCGTGATGAACGACGACGGAATCTCGCACCTGCTGCAGGACAAGGTCACCCTCGGCGCCGGAGCGTCAGTGGCGGGGGGGCCGGTCGGACGCGACGCGCGCGCGATGACCGACGCCCAGCTGCACGCCGAAATCCTGTCGTATTCGCGTTCCCAGGGCTTGTTTGCCGGCATCAACCTCAACGGCGGCGTGCTGCACCCCGACACGGACGCCAACGCCGACCTCTACGGCGCGACGGCAACGCCGCGCACGATCCTCGTGGATCACAGCGTGAAGGCGCCCGCGGCCGCCCAGGCGTTCATGTCGGCGCTCGAGCACCACAGCGCACCAGCCGTCTCCAAGCGGTAGTCCGGCGCGCCGGGCGCCTTCGGGCGCCCGGCACCCGGCATCCTGCCTTCCACGACAAAGGAGCCCGACGATGGCAAACGCCCGGCATTCCCCGACCGACACCTCGAGGGGCGAGTCGGTCCAGACCCTGATCGATCATCTGAACGAGGACCTCGCACGCGAGTACCAGGCGATCATCGCCTACGTGATCTACTCGCAGACGCTCAAAGGCGCGGCCTACATGTCGATCGCCCGGGAGCTCGAGGGCCACGCCGCCCAGGAGCTCGCGCACGCCATTACCATCGCGAAGCAGATCGACTATCTGGGCGGGACGCCGATCACCCAGCCGAGGCCGGTCCGCGTCTCGGCCGAGGCGACCGACATGCTGCGGTTCGATCTCGAGAACGAAACGGAAACCATCCGGAACTATCGCAACCGCGTCCGGGAGTGCGAGGCGTTGGGCGAATATGCCATGGCCGAAGACATCCGCGAAATCCTGCGGACCGAGCAGGAACATCAGATCGACCTGGCGACGGCCCTCGGGGAAGACGTGCCCCCCCTCGAGCGGACCGATCGGTAGGCCGCGGCGATGCCGGCCAAAACCGTCCGGCGCGGCGATCTGCGCTGGGGCCGCATCGTCTGGAGCGCGTTCACGGACGCGTTCATGCACGACAACTGCCTGGGGATGTCGGCGCAGCTGGCGTACCATTTCTTCTTCTCGCTCTTTCCGGCCCTGCTCTTCCTCATCGCGATGGCGAGCTACTTCCCCATCGCCACGCTCGTCGACCGGATCGTGGGGACGATGGGGACGTTCGCCCCGCCCGATGTCATCCAGATCGTGACCGACCAGATCCGGAAGATTTCCAACGGCAATCAGGGCGGCCTGCTCACGCTCGGCGTGCTCGTCGCCCTGTGGACCAGCTCGACGGCGATGACGGCGCTCATCGACACCGTGAACCGCGCCTACGACATCTCGGATCAGCGTCCCTGGTGGAAGATCCGTCTGCTGGCCATCGCCCTGACCGTCGGGGCATCGCTCTTCATCCTGATCTCGTTCGCGCTCGTCATCGTCGGACCAGAGGTTGCCGGGCGGGTCGCCGGCTGGGTGCACCTGGGCCGTGCCTTCGAGTGGACGTGGATGGTCCTGCAGTGGCCGGTCATCTTCGGCCTCGTGAGCCTCGGCATCGCGCTCGTCTACCACTTCGCGCCAGATGCCGACCAGCCCTGGGTGTGGCTCACGCCCGGCGCCCTCTTCGCCACGCTCGTGTGGATCGGCACCTCGCTCGGCTTCCGGTACTACGTGGTCACGATCGGCTCGTACACGGAAACCTACGGCGCCATCGGGGCCGTCATGGTCCTGCTCCTGTGGTTCTATCTCTCGGGGCTGGCCGTGCTGCTCGGCGCCGAGCTGAACGCCGAGATCGAGCACGCGCGGGGCGAACACCACGAGTGGGGGCGCCGCCGGATTTCACCGCCGTCGATCACGCAGGCCGCCCAGGCTTCTCAGGTCTGAAAGTCGCGACGGTAGATGCAGAGCGCCGCCAGGAACAGCGCGACGATGAGCGGTCCGAGCACGAGGCCGACGGCGCCGAACGCGCCGAGTCCGCCAATCAGGGCGAAGAACACGACCGCGCCGTGCATGCGGATGTCATCCTTGATGAGGTACGGTCGCAGCAGGTTGTCGAGCAGCGACACCACGGCGACCGCCCACACCGCCAGGAACAGCGCCGCATACCCGTGCCCGCCGATCCAGAGCAGCAGGGCGACGACCAGGGCCACGGTTCCCGCGCCGATGGCCGGCACGAACGCGACGATGAACGTCACGCCGGTCACGAACAGCGGGTGCGGCACGCCCGCGATCAGGTACCCGGCGAGCGCCGCGGCACTCTGCACCGTCGCCGTCACCAGGCTCGACACGATCACGGACGAGGACACGCGACGGACCTCGCGAAACAACTCCGCCGTGCGACCCGGCTGAAGCGGCGACACGCTGTCGATCCACGCGACGAGCCGATCGCCCTCGCTCAACAGGAAGAAGAGCGCGATCACCATCATCGCCAGCTGGAACATGGCGGATCCGGTCGCCGAGATGGCGGTGCCCAGGGCGAGGGCCGCGCTGCCGCTCTGCGCGCTCATCTGCTGCTGCACGCTCTGGCGCACCGCGGCGCCCGTGCCGGCCAGGCGGTCGAGCGCCGCGCGCGCCAGCCGTTCGAACGGCGCGGGCAGTCGATCGACGACGCCCTCCACCCCTTCGCTCCGCAGGGTGCTCGACACCGATTGCAGAACCTCGGTCCCTTGCTGGATCGCTTCGGCCGAGAAGGCGGCCATCGGGACGCCCACGACGATCACGGTGCCGGCGACCACCGACAGGGCGGCGGCGGTGCGGCGGCCGTGAAACCAGCGCACGCAGATCTCACGCAACGGCCACAGCGCGGCCGCGACGACGGCAGCGAGAAAGAGCGCCTTCGCGATCGGCCAGGCGATCCACCCCACGACACACGCCGTACCGATGAGGAGCACGAGCAGGCTCTGTCGAGCCGCCCGGGTGGCAGACATGAGCTGCGTGGGATCGAAGCAATCGGGATACCGACGATCCGCTCGAGCCGAGCTGTATCGGGGCCCGATCCTTGCACCCGATGGGCGGCGTGATCACCGCCGCCGCCGGTTCCGCTCTTGAAATGTCCGGGCCGGCGGCTGAGCACGCGGGCACGTGTAGGTTTTACAGCCCGCGCTTGGAAAAGGAAGGGGACGGCTCATGAACGCGGACACGTTGAAGGGGCAGTGGCATCAGATCAAGGGCAGCGCGAAAGAGCACTGGGGCAAGCTCACGTCGGACGACCTCGACCGTGTGGAAGGCCAAAGCGAGCGCCTCATCGGCCTGCTCCAGGAGCGCTACGGCTACGCGCGGGATCGTGCGCAGCGGGAAGTGGACGAATTCCTGAATCACCAGGAGGCGTCGCAGTCCCGTCCGCACTGACGCGGACGTCCGGATTTTTCGAGGAGGCAGATTCATGAGAGTACCGATGATGCTGTCGATCGGAGTCGTCGCCGCGATGGTGGCGTGCGGACCGAGCCGTCCGGACTACCAGCAGATGGCGAACACGGCGCTCGACAACGCCGGGTTGAGCGACGTCGACACCAACTACGACAACGACGCCAACGTCGTGCACCTGACGGGCACCGTGGCGACCGATGCCGAGCGGCGGCGGGCGCAGGACGTCGTGGAACAAGCGGTCGCCCCAGGCGCGATGGTGGCCAACGAAGTGACGGTGGCGACCAATGCGCCGGCGATGGCCGACAACATGGACGGCGACATCTCGGATCGGCTCGACACGATGGTGGATCAGGATCCGACGCTCAAGGACGCCGACGTCACCTTCGACGTGAACAACGGCGTCGTGACGATCAAGGGTCACGTGCCCACGGCGCAAGCCAAGCAGCGCGTCGAGGACATGGCGAAGGACGTCCCCGGCGTGAAGGACGTCGTCAATTCGCTCGACGTCAAGGCCTCGTAGCCGCGGCGGCTGCGAGCGTCCACACCACTCTGAACGGCGGCGGAGGGTCCGCCGCCGTCTTCCTCTGCTCTACCGGGAGAACCCCATGCCCACCCGTCACGCCCAGCGCATTCTCGTGGCGCTTGCGGCGCTTGGCGTGCTCACCGCTCGACCGGCGCCCGCCCAGTACTTCGGTCGCAACAAGGTCCGGTACCGCGATCTGCACTTCCAGGTGCTCGCGACCGACCATTTCGACATCTACTTCTACCCGCGCGAGCAGCAGGGCGCCCAGCTGAGCGCGCGGCTCGCCGAACGCTGGTACACCCGGCTCTCCCGCCTTTTCGACCACGACCTCCGCGGGCGCCAGCCGCTCATCCTGTACGCCTCGCCGGCCGAGTTCCGCCAGACGAATGTGATTCAGGGACAGATCGGGGAAGGCACCGGCGGCGTCACCGAATCCGTCCACCGCCGCATCGTGCTGCCGCTGGGGGGATCGCTCGCCGACACCACCCACGTCATCGGCCACGAACTGGTGCACGCGTTTCAGTTCGACGTCACCGCGGGGGACCGGCCCGAACCTGGAATGAACGGCGCGCAGCGGCTGCCGCTGTGGTTCATCGAAGGCATGGCGGAATATCTCTCGCTCGGCCCGGTCGACGCGAACACCGCGATGTGGCTGCGCGACGCCGTGGCGCAGGACACCCTGCCCGCGATTGGCGATCTCGACAACCCGAAGTACTTTCCGTATCGCTGGGGCCAGGCGTTCTGGGCATACGTGGGGGGCCGATGGGGCGACGACGCCATTCCGCGTCTGCTCGTAGGGGCCGCACAGACCACCATCGAAGACGCCTTCGGCAAGCTGCTGAACGTCAAGCTCGATGACCTGTCGCAGGCCTGGCAGGAGAGCATCCGGAGGACGTACGCCCCGATCGTCCGCACGGCCGAGAGCCCCGCGGCCACGGGCCGCGCCATCATCGCCGGCCACGGTCTGGGCGAGGACCTGAACGTGGGTCCGGCGCTCAGCCCCGACGGGCGGCGCCTGGCGTTTCTCTCGCAGCGCAGCTTCTTCTCGACGGATCTGTTCATCGCCGACGCCCGGACGGGCAAGATTCAGCGACAGCTCACGAGCACGGGGACCGACCCGCACTTCTCGAGCATCGAATCGATCGAGTCCTCCGGCGCCTGGGACCCGGAGGGCCAGCGCCTGGCGGTCGCGGCCGTCACCGCCGGCGTGCCCGCGATCGCCGTCTTCGACGCGAGCTCGGGCGATCAGGTGCAGGAGATCACGATGCCGGACATCGACGAGGTGGTGAATCCGGCCTGGTCGCCCGATGCGCTCAGCCTCGCGTTCGCCGGCCTGCGGCAGGGCTTCTCGGATCTCTATGTCTACGATCTGCGCGCCGGCCGCCTGCGCCAGCTGACCGACGACGCCTACTCGGATCTCCAGCCGGCGTGGTCGCCGGACGGGGGGACCCTGGCATTCGCCACCGACCGCTTCTCGACCAGTCTCGACACGCTCGCCATCGGCACGTACGGCCTCGCGCTCCTCGACGTCGCGAGCGGCCGCATCAGCCGCCTGCCCACGTTCGACGGCGCCGCGGCGATCAACCCCCAGTGGTCGCCCGACGGCGCCACCGTGTACTTCATCTCGAGTCGCGACGGCATTCCGAATGTCTACGGAGTCTCTGCGGCCGGCGGCACCCCGCAACAGTTCACCAACGTGGCGACGGGCGTGAGCGGCATCACGCCGTCCAGTCCGGCGCTCTCGGTGGCCTCGAGCGCCGGCACCGCCGCGTTCGACGTCTACGACGACAGCGCCTACGATATCCGCGCCCTCGATCTCCAGAGCGCCGGCACGGCGCCGGCCCGCCTCCCGATCGCGGCCGCGGCGCTGCCGCCGGTTCAACGCCAGGCGAGCCAGGTGCGTCAGCTGCTCGAGAGTCCGCACGTGGGGCTCCCGACCCGCCGCAGCTTCCCCACCTCCCCATATCACGCGGCGCTGCACCTGCAGGGCCTCGGACAGCCAACCATCGGCGTCGGCGCCGACCGGTTCGGCACGACGATTGGGGGCGGCGTCGCCCTGCAGTTCGCCGACCTGCTCGACACGCACGAGCTGTCGACGGCGGTGCAGTTCGATACGGCGATCAACGGCGAGCTGAGCCTCAAGGATCTGGCGGCCCAGGCGGCCTACCTCGACCAGTCGCATCGGTGGACCTGGGGCGTCGTCGGCGGCCAGACGCCCTATCTGAGCGGCAGCTTTTCGGCCGGCCTCGGCCAGACCGATCAGGGCGAGCCCGTCGAAATCGACGAGGCGGTCGTTCTGCGGCAGACCGAGCGCAGCGGCGCCGGTCTGGTGGCCTACCCGTTCGACCGGGCCCGGCGGATCGAGTTCCAGGCCGGAATGTCGCAGATCACCTTCGATCGGATCATCAACACGTCGGTCGTCTCCCTGGTCACCGGCGACGTCCTCGCCAACCAGACCGACACGCACGAGGCGGCCCCATCGCTCGCGCTCGGCACGGCCTCGGCCGCCTATGTCTTCGACACCTCGAACGTCGGCGCCACCGGGCCGGTCGACGGCCAGCGCTACCGCCTCGAGCTGTCGCCGACGTTCGGCTCGATCAACTTCGCGAGCGTGCTGGCCGACTACCGCCGCTACTTCATGCCCGTGCCGTTCTATACGGTGGCGATCCGGGCCATGCACTACGGCCGGTTCGGCAGCGGCGGCGAGGACGAGCGGCTGTTTCCCCTGTATATCGGCTACCCGCAGTTGATACGCGGCTACGACGTCAACACCTTCACGACGAGCGAGTGCAAGCCCACGTCGACCAGCGACTGTCCGGCCTTCGATCGGCTGCTCGGCAGCCGCTTCGCGATCGGCAACGTCGAGTTCCGCTTTCCGCTCCTGCGGCCGTTCGTCGGCGTGTCGCAGAACATGTACGGGCCGGTGCCCGTGGAGGTGGCACTGTTCGCCGACGGCGGCGTCGCCTGGTCGCGGGGCGAGTCGCCCGCGCTCCTCGGCGGCGACCGGCACGGCGTCGCCAGCGCCGGCGTGGCCCTCCGGGTGAACCTGCTGGGATTCGCGATCGGTCAGTTCTCGATGGCGAGGCCGTTCCAGCGGCCCGGCAAGGGGTGGGTGTTCCAGTTCAGTCTGACGCCGGGGTACTCGACTCGATGGCGCAGATCTTCCATCGCAGCACCAACACGATCGCCCGCTTCACGATCTTCGGCGCCCTCGTCGCGATCGTCGCGCTCGTGGCGCTCATCGCGCTCGTGAACGAATCAGCCTGGGTGACGCGCGTCGACGTCGCGCGCGATCAGCCGATTCAGTTCAGCCACGAGCGCCATGTCGCCGGCAACGGCATCGACTGCCGCTATTGCCACACCTCGGTGGAAACCTCGTCGTTCGCCGGCATTCCGCCGACGTCCACGTGCATGAACTGCCATCGCGAAATCTATTCGTCCAGTCCGTTTCTCGAACCGGTGCGCGCCAGCTACCGCACGGGCGAGTCGATCCCCTGGGTGCGCGTGCACGATCTCCCGGGCTTCGTCTACTTCGACCACAGCATCCACCTGCACAAGGGCGTCGGGTGCACGACCTGTCACGGCCAGGTCGACCGGATGCCCCTCGTCTGGAAGGAGGCGACGCTGCAGATGCAGTGGTGCCTCGACTGCCATCGCCATCCCGAACGTTACGTGCGCCCACGCGACCAGGTGTTCAGCGTGTCCTACCGACCGCCGCGCGATCAGCTGGCGCTGGGCCGCCGCCTGATCGACGAGTACGGCATTCAACGACTCACCAGCTGCGACACATGCCATCGATGAAACACCCCGACGATCCCCGACCGTCCCGCGAGACGTGGCGGACGCTCGACGAGCTCCATCACGATCCCGCCTTCGAGTCGTTCCTGCACGACGAGTTCCCCTCGCCGCTCGATCCGCCCGCGGCAGACCCGGTGGCGCGGCGGCAGTTCCTGAAGCTCATGGGCGCGTCGATGGCGCTCGCCGGCGCCGCCGCCTGCACACGCCAGCCCGCCGAGACGATCGTCCCCTACGTGCGCCAGCCCGAGGAGATCGTGCCGGGCCGGCCCTTGTTCTTCGCCACGACGATGCCGGGACCAGGCGGCGGGATGGGCCTGCTCGTGGAGAGCCACGAAGGGCGTCCGACGAAGATCGAGGGCAATGCGCTGCATCCCGCGAGTCTCGGAGCCGCCGACATCTTCGCGCAGGCGTCGGTGCTCGACCTCTACGATCCGGGCCGTGCGCAGACGCTGACCGAGCTCGGCGAGATTCGCCCCTGGTCCGCATTTCTCGGCGCCATGAGCACGGCTCTGGCCGCCGAGCGTCCCGGCCGCGGCGCCGGTCTGCGGATCCTCACCGAGCCGGTCACGTCGCCGACCGTGGCCGCGCGCATTCGAGCCGTGCTGGCCGCGTACCCGGCGGCGCGATGGCATCAATGGGCTCCGGCGTCGCGTCATTACACCCGGGCGGGCTCCCGTCTGGCGTTCGGGCGACCCGTCGACGCTGTCTATCGTTTCGACCGCGCAGACGTCGTGCTGGCGCTCGACGCCAGTCTGCTCGACTCGGAATACGGCGGCGTGCGCTATGCCCGCGACTTCGCGGCCCGGCGGCGGCCGGAACAGACCGAGCGGATGAACCGCCTCTATGCCATCGAGAGCACGCCCGGGTTGACGGGCGCGAAGGCCGATCACCGCTTCCCCGCGCGGCCGAGCGAGGTGGCGCTCGTGGCCCGGGCGATCGCTGCCCAGCTCGGGATTGGCGGCGTCGCCGGCGCCGCGCCGGCGGGCTGGGAGACGCGCGTGCCGGCGATCGCGCGCGACCTGCTGGCGCATCGTGGTGCCGGTCTGGTCGTGGCGGGCGAAGGGCAGCCGCCCTCGGTCCACGCGCTCGCCCACGCCATGAACGAGCGGCTCGGCAACGCCGGTTCCACCGTCGCTTACATCGAGCCGATCGACGCCGAGCCGGTGGATCAGGTCGACTCGCTTCGCACGCTGACCGCCGACATGCAGGCCGGCCGCGTGAACACGCTGCTCATCGTGGGCGGCAACCCGGTGTACACGGCGCCCGCCGACATCGGCTTCGGCGAGGCGCTCGACCGCGTGGCGTTGCGCGCGCATCTCGGCTTCCTCGCCGGCGAAACGTCCGCGCGCTGCCACTGGCAGATTCCGGAAGCGCACTATCTGGAAGCATGGGGCGACGCCCGCGCGTACGACGGGACGGCGTCCATCGTGCAGCCGCTCATCGCGCCGCTCTATTCCGGCAAGTCCGCGCTCGAACTCATCACGGCGCTGACCGACGCCCCCGACCAGTCGGGCTATGACGCCGTGCGCGCGTACTGGAGCGCCACCCTGCCGGCCGACGGCGCCACGCGCGGCGAGCCCGGCGATTTCGAGGGCCGCTGGCGCCGCTGGTTGCACGACGGCGTGATTCCCGACACGGCATCCGCGCCGCTCGACGTCCGCGTGAACGTGGCGGAGGTCGTGCGGGCGGCGTCGAGCCTCGCGGCGCCACCCGAAGGCGTCGAGGTCGTGTTCCGGACCGATCCCTCGATCTACGACGGCCGATTCGCGAACAACGGATGGCTGCAGGAACTGCCGAAGCCCATCACGCGGACCGCCTGGGGCAATGCGGTGCTGATGAGTCCGGCGACGGCGGACGCCCTTGGCGTCGGCACGTCGCCAAACCGGACCGGCGGCGAACACGGCCAGATCACGGGCGACGTCGTCCGCGTGTCGATCGGCGGACGGGCCGTCGAAGGACCCGGATTCCTCGTGCCGGGCCATCCCGACCGCTGCGTCACCGTCCACCTCGGCTTCGGACGATCGCGATCGGGCGCCGTCGGCACGGGCGTCGGTTTCGATGCGTACCGGCTTCGCCTGGCCGACGCTCTCTGGTTCGACGGCGGTGCCGCCGTCGCCCGGACGGGGGCTGCGGCTGGAATCCCGTGCACCCAGTATCACCACCTGATGGAAGGTCGCGGGCTGGTCCGCGTGGCGGATCGCGACGCGTTCGTCCGCGATCCGCACGTCGTGCACGAGGGCTTCGAGGCGCCGGACCGCGCGATCACGCTGTACCCCAACTGGGAGTACACCGGCTACAAGTGGGGCATGGCGATCGACGTGAACGCCTGCATTGGCTGCAACGCGTGCGTCGTCGCCTGCCAGTCCGAGAACAACATCCCCGTCGTGGGCAGGCACGAAGTCGAGGCCGGCCGCGAGATGCACTGGCTGCGAATCGACGCGTACCACCGCGGGTCCGAGTCGGCGCCCGAGACGTACTTCCAGCCGGTGCCCTGCATGCAGTGCGAGAACGCGCCGTGCGAAGTCGTGTGCCCGGTCGAGGCCACGCTGCACAGCGCCGAAGGGCTGAACGACATGGTCTACAACCGCTGCGTCGGCACGCGGTACTGCTCGAACAACTGCCCGTACAAGGTCCGGCGCTTCAACTTCAAGCTGTACCAGGACTGGACCACACCGTCGCTCGAGCCGCTTCGCAACCCGGACGTCACGGTGCGAAGCCGCGGCGTCATGGAGAAGTGCACGTACTGCGTGCAGCGGATCAACGAAGGGAAGATCCACGCGGAAGAGGACAACCGCCGCGTGCGCGACGGGGAGATCCGCACGGCGTGCCAGGCCACCTGCCCGACCGAGGCCATCGTCTTCGGCGATCTGAACGATCCGGACAGCCGCGTGGCGCAGCTGCAGGCCGAGGTTCGCAATTACGGGCTCCTGGCCGAGCTGAACACGCGGCCGCGCACGACGTACCTGGCTGCCGTCCGCAATCCGAATCCCGAGTTGAGCGACTGACGTGCCCGACGCGCCCGTTCCCGTCATCGCCCCGGGCCATACCTTCGGATCGATCACCGACAAGATCAGTGCGATCGTCCTGACTCGCCAGACCAGCCGGGGCTGGTGGATCGGCTTCCTGCTGGCGTTCCTGCTGGTCAATGTGCTGATGGTGTCGATCACGTACCTGTTCCTGACCGGCGTCGGGATCTGGGGCGTGGACATTCCGGTCGCCTGGGGCTTCGCGATCGTGAACTTCGTGTGGTGGATCGGGATCGGCCATGCCGGCACGCTGATCTCGGCGATCCTCCTGCTCCTCAAGCAGGAATGGCGCACCTCGATCAACCGGTTCGCCGAGGCGATGACGCTCTTCGCGGTCGCGTGCGCGGCCCTTTTCCCGGTGCTCCATCTGGGGCGCCCCTGGCTCGCGTACTGGCTCTTCCCGTATCCGAACACCATGACGCTCTGGCCGCAGTTCCGGAGCCCGCTCATCTGGGACGTCTTCGCGGTCAGCACGTACGGGACGGTGTCGCTCGTGTTCTGGTACGTCGGCCTCGTGCCCGATCTGGCGACGCTGCGCGACCGCTCGCCGTCGCGCGCCGGCCGGATCGTCTACGGCATTCTGGCGATGGGCTGGCGCGGATCCGCGCGGCACTGGCATCGCTACGAGATCGCGTACCTGCTGCTCGCCGGCCTGGCGACGCCGCTGGTCATTTCGGTCCACACCGTGGTGAGCTTCGATTTCGCGATCTCGATCCTGCCCGGCTGGCACTCGACGATCTTCCCGCCGTACTTCGTGGCGGGGGCCATCTACTCGGGCTTCGCGATGGTGCTGACGCTCGCCATCCCGATCCGCGCGGCCTACCACCTCGAGGACTTCGTCACGGCGCGCCACCTCGACAACATGGCGAAGATCCTGCTCGCCACCGGTCTGATGGTGGGCTACGGCTACGTGATCGAGGCGTTCATGTCGTGGTACGGCGCCAACCGGTTCGAGGGCTTCATGATGTGGAACCGGATGACCGGCCCGTACGCCGGCGTGTACTGGACGCTCATCGCCTGCAATGTCGTGATCCCGCAGGTGCTGTGGTTCGCGCGCGTGCGCGCCAGCGTGCGCATGCTGTTCGTGATCTCCCTGATCGTCAACCTCGGCATGTGGCTCGAGCGCTACATGATCGTGATCACCAGCCTCCACCGCGACTACCTGCCGTCGTCGTGGGGCATGTTCAACCCGACGTTCTGGGACTTCGCCACGCTGGCCGGCACGATCGGGCTGTTCGTCGCCCTGCTGTTTCTCTTCCTGCGGTTCCTGCCGATGATCTCGATCTTCGAGATGCGGGGGCTGCTGCCGGGGTCGCATGCCGAGGAGGCCGGCGAATGAGCGACGGCACTCGTCTCTACGGCGTGATGGCCGAGTTCGACGACCCGGGGCGCCTCCTCGAGGCGGCCCGGCGCGCGCGCGAGGCCGGCTACCGCGCAATGGACGCCTATTCGCCGTTTCCGATCGAAGGCCTGCACGAGGCGCTGGGCGCGCCGCGGACAATCCTCCCGCTCGTGGTGCTTCTCGGCGGCATCTTCGGCGGGAGCGCCGGCTACGCCCTGCAGGTACTGGGTGTCGGCGATCGCGTATCCCATCAACGTCGGCGGCCGCCCGCTCAACAGCTGGCCGGCGTTCATTCCCCCGACGTTCGAGTGCACGGTGCTCGGCGCGGCGCTCGCCGCACTGCTGGGCATGCTCGCGCTGAACGGGCTGCCGTGCCCGCACCACGCCGTGTTCAACGTGCCGCGGTTCGCGCTCGCGAGCCGCAACCAGTTCTTCCTCTGCATCGAGGCGCGCGATCTCCGGTTCGACGCCGACTCGACGCGAGAGTTCCTCGAGACGCTCGAGCCGCGCGAGGTTTCGATTGTGGTGGACGAATGACGGGCGCCGTCGTCCGCACGGGATCGTCGCTGGCGCTCGTCGTCTGTCTGGGCGGCGCACTGGCCGGCTGCCGTCAGGACATGCATGACCAGCCGCGCTACCGGCCCCTCAGCGCGTCGAACTTCTTCGCCGACGGCCGGGCGTCGCGCCCGCTCGTCGCCGGAACGGTGCCGCGCGGCCAGCTCCGGGCGGACACGCTGCTCTACACCGGCCGGGTGAACGGGGAGGATGCCACGGTGTTCCCGTTCCCGGTGACGGCCGACGTGATGGCGCGCGGCCGCGAGCGCTTCGACATCTTCTGTTCGCCGTGCCACGGCCGCACCGGACGGGGCGACGGCATGGTGGTGCGCCGGGGATTCCGTCCGCCGCCGACCTTTCACAGCGATCGGCTCCGCGCCGTGGCGATTGGCCACTTTTTCGACGTGATGACCAACGGCTTCGGCGCCATGCCGTCGTACGCCTCGCAGGTGCCCGCGCGCGACCGGTGGGCGATCGCCGCGTACGTCCGCGCGCTCCAGCTGAGCGAGCACGCCACGCTCGCCGACGTGCCCGACGAGGGGCGCGGCGCGTTGACACCGTAGGGAATTGAGATGTCCGCCGCGACACGACCCGTCATGCGACCGGCCGGCGAGCTCATGCCGGAGCTCGCGCACCACGAGCGCCGCCTGCTCGTGGCCGGCGGAGCCAGCCTGGCGGTCGCCTCGGCGCTCGGGTGGCTCGTCGAGCCACGCCAGTTCTTCCAGTCGTACCTGATGGCCTACCTCTGGCTGCTCGGGATCACCCTCGGCAGCCTCGCGCTCGCCATGGTGCATCAGCTGTCGGGCGGCGCGTGGGGCGTCGTGATCCGGCGGTCGATGGGCGCGGCCTCACGGACGCTGCCGATCATGACGCTGCTGTTCGTGCCGATCGCCCTCGGCCTCCATCAGCTCTACGTCTGGACCGACGGCGCGGTGGTCGCCGCCGATCCGGTGCTGGTCCAGAAGCAACCGTATCTGAACGTGCCGTTCTTTCTCGGGCGGGCCGTTCTCTACTTCCTCACGTGGAACGCCGTCTCGCTCCTCCTGAACGCGTGGTCGCTCCGGCAGGACCGCACGGGCGATCCCGGGTTGTCGCTCAGGATGCAACGGTTGAGCGGCGCGGGCCTCGTGCTCTACGTCCTGACCATCAGCTTCGCCTCCTTCGACTGGCTCATGTCGATCGAACCGCACTGGTTCTCGACCATCTTCGGCGTGCTCGTCCTCGGCGGCCAGGGCCTGTCGGCGTTCGCCTTCCTGATTCTCGCGCTCGCGTGGCTCGCCCGGCGCCCGCCCATGGACGCGGCCGCCACGCCCGACCGCTTCCAGGATCTGGGCAAGCTCATGCTCGCGTTCGTGATGCTGTGGGCCTACTTCGCCTTTTCGCAATGGCTCATCATCTGGTCCGGCAACCTGCCCGAGGAAATCTCCTATTACCGGGTCCGGCTCGAACGCGGGTGGATCGCCGTGGGCGTGATCCTGATCCTGTTCCACTTCGCGGTGCCGTTCGCGATGCTCCTCTCGCGCCACGTGAAGCGGACGGCTCGGGCGCTGGCCGCCCTCGCCGCCGGCGTGCTGGTCATGCGCCTCGTCGATCTCTACTGGCTGATCGCGCCCGACTTTCACACGGCCGGTGTTCACGTGAGCTGGCTCGATCTCGTCCTGCCGGGCTCGCTGGGCGCGTTCTGGCTGGGACTGTTCGTGCGGCAGCTGCGCGGGCGGGCGATTCTGCCCGTCCACGATCCGGAGTTCGAGGAGGCCCTCGATGGCCTGCCCGAGGGCGCGGCGGAGTCGGGGCCATGACGGCGGCGAACGCGGAAAGCGGCGTCGCCCACGACACGCGCGACGTGAACGTGCGCGGGGTGCGGCTCTTTGGCGCAGGGCTCGGCGTGATCCTCGTGGCGCTCGGCCTGATCGTGTGGGGTCTCTACGCCTACCTGCGCCATGTCGAGCCGGCCGCCGTCCCGTCCGAGTACCCGCTGGCCGCCGAGCGACCGCTTCAGCCGCCAGAACCGCGCCTCCAGACCAATCCGCGGGCCGACCTGCAGGCGCTGCGCGCCGAGGAGGAGGCGCTGCTCGACACCTACGGCTGGGTGGATCGCGCCGCCGGTGTCGTGCGGATTCCGATTGATCGCGCGATGGCGCTGACGGTCGAACGCGGCCTGCCGGCGCGCGAGGAAAGCGAGGTTCAGAATGTTCAGTAGATCGCGTTCGGCCGGGGGGGCCGCGCTGGCGGCGATTGTCTCGGCGCTCGTCGTTGCTGCGCCCGCCGCGGCCCAGATGGCGCCCTCGCAAGGGCTACCCGCGTCGGTGACGCCCGCTCAGCTCCGGGACGTGGCGTTCGACCAGCACCTCGGCCAGCCGATCCCGCTCGACGCCGAGTTCCGCGACGAGTCGGGCCGCCTCGTCCACCTCGGCGACTACGTGGGCTCACGGCCCATCGTCCTGATGCTCGTGTACTACAAGTGCACGATGCTGTGCTCGCAGGTCATTCACGCGGCGGCGGGCACCTTCAAAGCGCTGTCGCTCGAGCCTGCCCGCGATTTCGAGATTCTGACCGTCAGCTTCGATCCGCGCGAAGGGCCGGCCGACGCCCGCGCGGCGAAGGCCGACGCCCTCGAGCGCTATCAGCGCGCCGGCGCGGCGGAAGGCTGGCATTTCCTGACCGGCCGACAGGCGTCCATCGATCGGCTGACCCGGGCGGCGGGTTTCCGTTACGTGTGGGACGGGGACACCGGACAGTTCGCGCACCCGACGGGCATCATGGTGCTCACGCCCGACGGCCGGTTTGCCCGGTACCTCTTCGGCATCGACTACGGGCCGCGCGACCTGCGCCTGGCGCTCGTGGATGCGTCGGAAGGCACCGTCGGATCGCCGGTCGACTCGCTGCTGCTCTACTGCTACCACTACAACCCGGCCAGCGGGCGCTACACGCTCGCCGTGATCGGGGCCCTGCGCGTGGCGGGCGCAGCCACCGTGCTGCTGCTCGGCGGGTTCATCGTCGTCATGGTGCGGCGCGAGCGGAGGCACGACGGCAAGGAGCCTCGCGGCTGATGAGGTTTCCGACGCCGCTGTTTCCGCAGGAAGCGTCGACCATGGCGAGCCGCGTGGATCACCTGTACCTGTTCCTGGTCGGCCTGTCGATCTTCTTCGCCGCGCTCATCGCCGGTCTGATCGTGTACTACGCGGTCCGCTATCATCGCCGCCACCCGGAAGAGATTGGCGCCGACATCCGCGGCAGCCTGACGCTCGAGGTGACGTGGAGCGTCATTCCCCTGATCATCACCATGGTGATCTTCGTGTGGAGCGCGCGCGTGTTCGTCGCGATGTCGCGACCGCCGGCCGACACGATCGACATCTACGTGGTCGGCAAGCAGTGGATGTGGAAATTCCAGCACCTCGACGGGCAACGCGAGATCGACGAGCTGCACGTGCCCGTGAATCGGCCGGTCAAGCTCATCATGACGTCGGAGGACGTGATTCATTCGCTCTTCGTGCCGGCGTTCCGCCTGAAGGCCGACGTCGTGCCCGGCCGCTACACGCATCTCTGGTTCCAGGCGACCACCCCGGGCCGCTACTACCTCTTCTGCGCCGAGTATTGCGGCACCGAGCATTCCCACATGCGCGGAGACGTGGTGGTGATGGAAGACGCCGACTATCAGCGCTGGCTGACCGGCGGGGCGGCAGAGGGATCGCTCGCCGCCGGTGGCGCGCAGCTGTTCGGCAGCCTCGAGTGCAACACGTGCCACCAGTTCGGCTCGCAGGGACGCGGCCCCGATCTGACGTCGCTCTTCGGCTCCGAGGTGCTGCTGCAGAGCGGCGCCCGGGTGCCGGCCGATGAAGCCTATATCCGCAATTCGATCCTGCGGCCCGCGGACCAGGTGGTGGCAGGCTTCCAGCCGATCATGCCCGCGTTTCAGGGACTGGTCACCGAGGATCAGCTGCTCGAGCTGATCGAGTACATCAAGTCGCTGCCGGGCCGGAACGAGGTCACTCCATGATCGCCGACGAGGCTCGCCCGATCTTCCCGCCCCGCCACTATCTGAACCAGCGCTACGGGGTGTGGTCGTGGCTCCTGACGCGCGACCACAAGCGCATCGCGCTGCTCTACCTCGCCGCGGTCACGTTCTTCTTCTTCGTCGGCGGCGCGTTCGCGGTGCTGATTCGCCTGGAGCTCGCCACGCCGGCCGGCGATCTGGTGACGGACGAGACTTACAACAAGCTCTTCACGATGCACGGCATCGTGATGATCTTCTTCTTCCTGATTCCGGCGATCCCGACCGTGCTCGGCAATTTTCTGGTGCCGATCATGATCGGCGCCAAGGATCTCGCGTTTCCCAAGCTGAATCTGGCGAGCTGGTACATCTTCATGCTCGGCGGCCTGTTCACGCTGTACGCCCTCTTCACGGGCGGCGTCGATACCGGGTGGACCTTCTACACGCCCTTCAGCACCGTGTCGTCCACGACCCAGGTCGTCCCGACCGTGCTCGGCATCTTCATCACGGGCTTCTCGTCGATTCTCACGGGTCTCAACTTCATCGTCACGATTCACCGGATGCGGGCGCCCGGCATGACGTGGTTCCGGATGCCGCTGTTCCTGTGGTCGATGTACTCGACGTCGCTCATCATGGTGCTGGGCACGCCGATTCTGGCGATCGTGCTGCTGCTCGTCGGTCTCGAACGAATCTTTCACTTCGGATTCTTCGATCCGGCGCTCGGCGGCGATCCGGTCCTGTTCCAGCACCTCTTCTGGTTCTATTCGCATCCTGCCGTCTACATCATGGTCCTGCCGGCCATGGGCGTCGTGAGCGAGCTGGTGGCCGCGTTCTGCCGCAAGCCGATCTTCGGCTACATGTTCGTGGCGTTCGCCAGCGTCTCGATCGCCGTGCTCGGCTTCCTCGTGTGGGGGCACCACATGTTCGTATCGAGCGAATCGGTGTACGCGGCCCTGATGTTCTCGGTGCTCAGCTATCTCGTCGCGATTCCGTCGGCCGTGAAGGTCTTCAACTGGACGGCGACGATGTACAAGGGCGCGATCTCGTGGGACACGCCGATGCTGTACGCGATCGGCTTCATCGGCCTCTTCACGATCGGGGGGCTGACGGGTCTCTTCCTGGCCGCCATCGGCGTGGACGTGCACGTCACCGACACGTACTTCGTCGTGGCCCATTTCCACTACATCATGGTCGGTGGCACGATCATGGGCTTCCTGGGCGGCCTGCATTACTGGTGGCCGAAGATCAGCGGACGCCTGTACAACGAGATGCTCGCCAAGCTGGCCGCCCTGACGATCTTCCTCGGCTTCAACCTGACCTTCTTTCCGCAGTTCATCCTCGGATACCTGGGCATGCCGCGGCGCTATCACGCCTACCCGCCGGAGTTCCAGGTGCTGAACGTGCTCTCGTCGGCGGGCGCGTCGATTCTCGGCGTGGGATACCTGATTCCCATGGCGTACCTGATCTGGTCGCTGCGGTACGGGCCGGTGGCCGGCGCCAATCCCTGGCAGGCGGCCGGGCTCGAGTGGACGACGACCTCGCCGCCGCCCACCGACAATTTCGTGGAGCCGCCGGTCGTGATCGGCGAGCCCTACCGCTATCCCGCCCCCTCGGCGGTGCCGGAGGTGCAGCCTCTTGCCTGAGATGATTCCCGCGGCGCCGCTCGCCCATCAGTTCGACTCGCTCGCCCAGCAGCGGGACGTGTCGCTGCTCGGGATGTGGGTGTTCCTGGTGACGGAGCTCCTCTTCTTCGGCGGGTTGTTCGCCACCTACACGGTCTATCGCTACTGGTACCCGGACGCATTCGCCGCCGCCAGCCACGAGCTCTTCGTCGTCGCCGGCACGGCGAACACGGCGATCCTCATCACGAGCAGCCTGACGATGGCGCTGGCGGTGAGGGCGGCCGCCCTGGGCAGCCGGACCGGGCAGCTCGTGTGCCTGGCGCTGACGATGGCGCTGGGGACCGCGTTTCTCGGCGTCAAGGCGTTCGAGTACCTACAGCGAGTATCTGGAGCATCACGTGCCGGGCCCCGGCTTCGAGTTCGCGGCCGCGCAGTTCGAGGGGGCGCAGATCTTCTTCTCGCTCTACTTCGCGATGACCGGCCTGCACGCGGCCCACATGATCATCGGGATCGGCATCATGGCGGTGATGTGGGTGCGCGCGCTGCTCGGGCACTTCACGGTCGAATACCACAATCCAGTCGAGGTGGCCGGACTGTATTGGCACTTCGTGGATATCGTCTGGATCTTTCTGTTTCCGATGTTGTATCTCGTCTCCCTGCGGGCGGGCTGATGGCGGCACACGTTTCGTCCAGGCGCGTGTACTACGTGACGTGCGGACTGCTGCTGTTCTGCACCTATCTCACGGTGCAGGTGGCGTACGTCGACCTGGGCGCGTTCAACGTGGTGGCGGCGCTGGTGATCGCCGGGTTCAAGGCCACGCTGGTGGCGCTGCTCTTCATGCACATGCGCGAGGCCGATCCGCTGACGAAGACCGTCGCGATGGCCGGGCTGTTCTGGCTGGGCCTGCTTTTCGCCTTCACGCTCGCCGACTACCTGACGCGCGGCCTGGGCACGTTCGGGTAACGGGCGGCAGAGACGAACGCCGTACGAGCGGTTGTCACGTGGTGAAACAGCAGCAGTCCGGCCCCTCGGGCCCGCACACACGAAGCTCGGCGCGACAAACCGCGCGGCCGGCGCCTTTGGTCTCTGCCATGGCGCTCGGGTCAGGGATGACCGCTCGCGGAGGAAGCCGGCCGCGCGGTTTGTCTGCTCACGCCGATCGCGCCGACTTCTGCCCGAGTGCTACCGCTGCTCCGGATGACGCTTCTTGTACTGGTCGATCTGCTCATCCACGGGAACGGGGTCGGGTGTAAAGACAATCCCGCCCGGCTCGGTGATCTGGACGATCTTTACACCAGGAGGCGGCACAAAGAGCGACGGATCCGGTTCGCCAATCGTGATGTTGAAGTGCCGGGCCGTCTTGCCGTCCCCGAAGTGTGATTCGACATCGAAAAAGTTCAGGTCGGGGATGGCTACGACCCACCAACCGTGAAGACGGTTTTGACGATAGGCCGTCATGCCTTCGACCCGTTCAGGCTGGCGTCCTGTCTGTGCACTCTCAGCGATCTCAGGAAGAGGGAGCCACCCTTCAGGCGGCAACATCATCGGCTGAGCGGTCCAGTGGTCTGCGCCGCCCTTCAGATGGTAGAACGTCCGCTGGCCGATGTTCTTGATCTGCGCATAGATGACCGGTCCCGACGCGATCTCCAGGCGCTCTGAGCCGTCCGAGCCGCGGTAGAAGCGACCCTCGCTGGGCGGATAGCCTGGCTGTGTGGTCACGACGTCGGACGAGAAGGGTACCCAGGTCGGGGGGAGCTTCACGACGCGGGGCTGGCCCTGCGCGCCCGCGATGCCGAGGTACCAGAGAACGGCGAGGACGACGATCGGAAAGGTCACACTGAACACCTTCTTGAATATAGCCCACTCCCATTTCCCAGTGTAACGCCGTCACGCTCACTGAAGACAAAACGCGAACTCGTCGCCCCCCTCGGTGCAAAGATGGCACGACCCGCCAAGGGGCAAGCTCTTTTGGTAGCAGTACCCGTGAGCACAATAGCCACCGTTCACTGCACAGTCGACGTCGGCATAGTTGTAGTCGTACCCGTAGACCCACCCGCAGCGGATCGGCCCGCAAGGCTGGGCCTCGCAATAGTCGTGGCAGTCCGCCCTGGCAGCGATCGGCGCCAGCGCAATGAGGCAGGCGAGTAGGTACTTCACATACCAACTGTGGGCACCACGAACGAGGGAGAGCAAGTTCATAAAGTGGCCTCCTTCGCGGCACAATACGCTTCTTCGCCTCGTACGTGTCGTGTCTTCTGGACCTCAGCTTCATAGTAAGATCCGTCGGCTATATCGGGCGGAATTCTTGCCGGAACATCTGGTGGACGCGAAGGGAGACATCCGTTGTCTAGTTATCGCCAAGTCATACGATGTCACTTAACGCCAATACTGCTCACCAAGACTGTGAGGAAGTAGGAGCTATTAACGGACGATAGGAACCATTAACGCAGGTTTCACGCCGCGTTGATGGAGTGTCCGTTGTCCGACAAACGCCTGCCCCGTCCGCACAGCACCGACGCGTCTGACCCTGGCAACTTGGAGCGCATGATCTGGCGCCCGAGTGCGTTGTGGGCAGGGGCGATATGGGTAAGGGCCTGTCAGACATTGACTGATTTGGCCGATGTCGTAACCGGGTGAATCGTATAGTTCCAGTCGCCGTGAAACCGATGCTGCACCAGGCGAACGGTGGCCAGTTGTTCGTCAGCGACGGTGATGCCGCTGGGATATTGGCCGCGATCGAGTTCCGACCGGCATCGAAGGCCGGACCGACTGTGGGTCGTTCCAATCAGACTCACGATCGTTGCGAGGTCGACGAACGGCGTGCCGCGCCAATTCATCGCAATATGGGAGAACAACCGGTGCTCGGTCTTGTTCCACTTGCTCGTCCCCAGTGGAAAGAGACAGACCGTGATGGCAAGCCCCGTGCGATTGGCGAGCTGCTGCAGTTCCCAGTTCCAGAGGCGCAGGCGCGCCCCATTGCTGCCGCCCGCATCCGCCGTGATCAGCAGCGACTGCGCCGACGCTCACCCAGCCTTCGTTGCGATGCAGGTCGTAGACGCCATAGGGAATGGCCTTGCCGCCCGCCGGCGTTTTGATCAGGAAGTCATCGACGCGCACCCGCTGCGGCGACTTCGCCGGGCGCCACGTCCGGCCGGCGTGCTTGAAGTCCCCGACCCGTTCTTTCTTCTTGGTATCCACCGAGATCGTCGGCTGCTGCCGCCGCTGCGTCGCGCGATGTAGCGAAACTGCGAATCCCGATCCACATGTGGACGGCCTTCACGCGTCTTGACGTCGCGCGCCACCTGCGCGATGCTGCTTTACGCGGGCGACAGCGGTGGTGCGAATCGGGGCGATCCCAACGGTTTCACCCCCTAGGACCGCTTGAAGTACTGGACCTCGCGCTCGTGCTTCTCGGCTGCCGCGCGGGTGCGGAACGTCCCGAGATTGCGCCGCCTGCCCGTGCGGGGATCGGCCTTGCGCGAGTACAGGCGATATCCGCCGGACCTGAGCTTGCGAATCATCGACGCCTCCCTCAGAACACGCGGCCCTTGTCGACCCCGAACGACGGCTGCTCCCTGGTCCCGGTGACCTGAATCGGGATATCCGCGCCGCCGCCGTCGCGATGGAACAGCGGATCGATCAGCTTGAGCAGCAGCGACTTGAAGCCGCTCGTCATCTCCGACACCTTGACGGCCGTGAGCAGCGACCCGTGAAAGTCGATCGTTTCCGGTTCGATGTCGTAGGTGCCATGCAGCCGCACGACCGCGCCGGGCACCTTGAAGCTCACAGCCGGGATCGTCAGGCGGCCACGGCCGAGCACGAACCGGCCGGCGAAGTCGGACGAGATGTTCCCCCCGCCGTCGTCCTTCAACTTGCCGCGGCTCCGATTGCTCAACATCGCGATCTTGCGGCTCACGTCGGGATTCACGAATCGCGCATCGCTCAGGGTGAAGGAGCCGTCGAGGCGCAGCTTCCGGGCCACGTCCTCGTTCCCGGGCGGCAGGATCATGCTGGCGCGAGCCGTCATCGCGCCCTGCATGGGCGGCGACGCCTTCACGCCGAGCCGCAGGACGTCTTCGATCCGTCCCTTGTCGATCGTGACGTCGAGCCGCACTTCGCGGCCCGGAGCGCCGGGATTCGAGTCCACGACCTCGCCGCGAGCGACGACCTCGGTGCCGAGGAACGAGGCCTCGACGGGGTCGAGACGCGTGTTCCCGTTCAGACCATCCACCACGGCGTGGTACGCCGTGTGGAGCGGGATGGGGTGGCCGCCCGCCTCCACCGTGAATTTCGGCGTCTCGGTTTCGCCGTCCACCGAGATCCGGGCGAGCGACCCGTCGAAGGTGCCGTGCGCCGACAGAATGCCCGAGATGCCCTTGAACGTGCCGAGGTCGGCGTGGTCGAACGTGAAACGGCCGTCGAGCGGTGTGGCGCCGGGGTCTTCAACGTTCCAGGGTCCGAAGTGGCCGGTCGTGTCGATGTCACCCGGCGGGACGGCGTTGGTGAGCGTCGCCTCGAAGGGCATCTCGCGATGGCCGAGCGATCGCATCCGCAGGGCGTGGATCGACCAGACCTTCGGGGTGTGGCCGGGCGTGTCGGAGAGAATCGTCAGGTGCGCGTCGTTCGACACGACTTCGTCGACCACCCAGGGTCCCTCGAGGGCGGCACCCTTGTGCGGGTCGTCGTCGCCGGCCGGCGTGGGCGGGATCCGGAGGTCCAGCCCCTCGAGCGAGACCTGGCGAACGTGATGCCGGAGCAGCCCCAGGAAATTGCCGCTCACCTGGAACGCGCGGATCGAGACGAGCGGCGGCACATCCTGGCGGCCCTTGTGGCGCACGACGAGGCCGGCGCCCGAGGCGTGCGGCATGGGCAGCAAACCGAATTCCAGGGACTGGAGCTCGACGGCGCTGTCGAGTCGCGCTGACAGCTCGTGGATGACGGCCCGGCGCGCACGCTCCGAGGTCAGCGGAAGCGAGAGCTCGGCAATGACCGCCAGCGCACCGAGCATGATCGCGGCAAGCAGAAGCGCACGGCGCATCGCCCTCTCGATCAGCAAGCGTTGTGCCGACGCGCCCCGGCTCGGCGGTACGCGATCAGACAGGGCCTGCGCTCGCCATCGCGAGGCCGATCACGTCGGCCGGCGACAGGCCGCGGGCGCGGAGCGCGCCCACGCCGGTGTCGCCATCCGACTTGCTCAGTTTCCGGCCCGACGACTTCAGAATCAGCCGGTGGTGCAGAAAGCGCGCCGGCTCGTCGCGGCCGAGCAGTCGCGCGAGCTGGATCTGGCGGCCGGTGGATGCGATCAGGTCGTCGCCGCGGACGACGAGCGTCACGCCCTGGACCGCGTCGTCCACGGTCGCGACGAACTGGTACGTCCAGTTGCCGAGGCGATCGCGCACCAGGAGGTCGCCGCATTGCGCCGAGGGCTGCTGTTCCTGCGGGCCGTGCCGTAGATCGTCGAAGCGCTCCACGGACGGATCCAGGCGCACGCGCAGCCCGAGGCCCGGCGCCTCGGCGAGCGCCTTCTCGCGGCACGTGCCGGGATAGCGCACCTCGCCGGCGTCGCCCGGGCCGCCCATCCGGCCGGCGATGTCCGCGCGCGAGCAGGCGCACGCATAGACGAGGCCGCGGGCGCGCAGC
Source organism: uncultured Acidobacteriota bacterium (assembly GCA_963837345.1). GTDB lineage: Bacteria > Acidobacteriota > Vicinamibacteria > Vicinamibacterales > CAVVIG01 > CAWIMX01. The sequence goes on along the minus strand of CAWIMX010000001.1, from coordinate 2,496,410 downwards.
TGGTCGAGCGCCGCCTGGTAGACGGCGCCCCGCTCGCTCTGCCGCCATGCGCAGGGGCCGCGCCGGTAGGCGTCGGTCGACGGCTCGTCGGGGACGAATCCGAGCCAGTCGAGATCATCGAGGATCGCCTGCTCGTATTCGGCACGGCTGCGCTCGCGGTCGTGATCCTCGATCCGCAGGAGCACGCGCCCACCCGCCGCTCGCGCGAGGCCCCAGACGTACGCCGCGTTCAGGACGTGGCCGAGGTGCAGCAGACCCGTCGGCGCCGGCGCGAACCGCGTGACGGTCACCCTTTCAGTTCGGCGCGGCTCATCGTGTCGAGCGTGTGGATGACCTTCGCGAACACCTGGACCTGGCTGTGCAACAGCTCGGGACTGAGCTTGTCGAGGCACATGTCCGCAGGCCCCGCGAGCAGATAGTTCGGCTGCGGGATGTACCCGATCGTCGGAACGCCGGCGCGCGAGAGGCCGCCGCCCTCGCCCAGCCAGCCGCCGTTCACGGGATTCACGACGCCGCAGCGATTGAGGCTGCCGCCGAGCGCCTCCACCATCACCCGCCCCATCGACCGGTCGGGCGTAATGGCCACGCTCCACTCGTTCTTCCCCGTCGCCTTGTAGGCCATCGCCGCGTCGTCCATCCATTCGCGGCAGCCCAGGTGCTCGACGGTGACCGCGGCGACCGCCTTCTCGATGAGCTCGGGATACGTCTGCATCACGCCGCGCATCGACGGCACCCACGGTCCGGCGAAGTGACCGCTCGTGAGCGGCATCACCAGGGTCCGCCGCCGCTCGCTTCGCGGAATCTTCGCGAAGTACCGCGCAAGAGCCAGGATCCCGACCGCGCCGTTCTCTTCGGTGGCATTCGGCCCGTCGGTGTGCGTGTTGACGATGATCACTTCGTCGGCTGTCTGGCCGGGCAGCGTGGCGATGAGCGTGTCGGTGGGCGTCTCGGGAAACACGTCCGCCTCCAGCACCACCGTGGCGGTCGCCCCGGAGCCGGCGAGACCGCGCAGCCGGGCGAGCGTTTCCCGTCCGACGTAGAGGCCCGGGATGCCCTGGGGCGGCCGCGAGAACGGCGTGTACTGATCGGCGGCGTTCGCATCCGAGATGTCGGTCCAGCCGAGGATCACGGCCACGGCGCCCGCCTTCTGAAACGGGGTGAGATCGCCCACGCCCCCGCGAGCCGGGCGAATCGATTCGGGGAAGGATTCGCCCGGCGGATTGAGCCCCCACACCTCGTACAGTCTCGACCACTGTCGGGTGCTCGTGTGAAAGTCGATGAGCGCCACTTTGCCGCCGAGCCCGTCGAGGGTGACATCCGGACTCGTCCCTGCATAGACCAGCTCGCCGGTGACGCCGGCCGCCGGCGTCTGCCCGGAGTAGGGGAAATACGAAGTGACGGGAATGGCGGTGCGGGCGCCCGTCGCCGGCTGGACGCTGATGTCCCAGCGCGTCGCGTCCCAGCGCGGGAACGTGTAGTGCTCCCGTTGAACGTCGAGTCCGGCCGACTGCATGTTGCGGGCGAGGAACTCGACGAAGTCGGTGTGGGCCTTGTTGCCCGTGTACTTCGGGCCGAGCTTCGCCATCCAGAGCTGGTCGTCCCAGATCTCCTTCTGGGTCGGCAGCAGGTTCGCGCGAAGCCGCGCGTCGGCGGCGGCGTGAAGGGGTGACGTGCCCAGCCCTCGGGGGCCGGCGACGGCGAACGCCGACATCGAGGCGGCCCACTTCATGAACGATCGTCGCGAGTAGGACATGTCGACTCCTTCAGAGGTGGAGCACCAGCTTGAGCACGCGCCAGTTGTTCATGTCGGCAACGATCAACTCGTTCTCCGACGGGCAGGCGAGCGAGTGGACCCAGTTGAACTGGCCGGGCCCGCGGCCCGACTCGCCGAGCATGCCGATGATATGCCCGTCGAGCGTCATCTTGTAGATCCGGCCGGGCTCGGAATCCGACGTGTACAGATACTGGGTGGCTCCCTGGGTGATGCAGAGCGTCCACGGCTGCGTTTCGTCGGGCGGATTCGGCGTGGCGTTCCCGAGCACGGGATGGCGCGACTTGTCGTACGGCGCGTTCAGCAGCAGAAAGCGCTTGAACTGGCCGTCCGCGCCGAACACCTGGATGCGGCGGTTGTTGCGGTCGGCCACGTAGATGTTGTCGTTGCGATCGGCGGCGATGTTGTGCGGCGTGTTGAAGCTCCCGGGGTTCTCCGTGGCGTGGGGACCGCCCGACCCGCGCTCGCCCCAGGAGGCGACCCAGTTGCCGTTCTTGTCGAACTTCGCCACGCGCGAGTTCGTGTACCCGTCGCTGATGTAAATGTTGTCCTGCGAATCCCACGTGACGTCGGTCGGCCCGCGGAAGTACCCGTCGATCGCCCGGGGCGGCGCGGCGCCGCGGCCCGCACCGAAGTACTCCGGCTCGTCGGGCCCCTCGGGGCGCCGGCCGAGATTCAACGTGACGTAGCCCGCGGGGTTGAACCGCGTGGCCGTATGCGTGCCTTTGTCGACCACCCACAGGTTGTCGTACCGATCGAACCGGACGCTGTGGCCGTAGCCCAGGCCATAGACGCCCCGGCCAATCTCGCGGACGAACTGGCCCTTTTCGTCGAACTCCAGCAACTGGGTCGATGCATTCCCGTACAGCGGCCCCATCGTCGAACTGCCTGGATGGTTGAGCACCACGAGGTGGCCCTTCGAGTTCACCGCGACGCCGAGCACCTCGCCAAGGTTCATGTCGGGTGAATACGTCAGGAAGTTGTCGACGACGTCGTAGCGCAGGATGGGCGGGTTGGGATTCTGCGGGGGTTGCTCGCCTTGAGCGAGCACGCGCGTGCCCGACGATGCGTGCGCCAGGCCGATGGCCGCCGCCGCGGCCACGAGCCATCCGAGCACGAGACCAGGTCGTCTCACCGGAACCTCCTTGGAGTCACTCGTAGTAGCGTTTGTACATGCGGCGCCTGAAGATCCATCCGCCGAGCGGCCCCAGCCAGCCGAGCACGTGGTGCATGTAGCCGAGGTCGATCATCTCGATCAGGTTGCCATCGAAGTCGCGGACGAAGAAAAAGGTATGCCCGCGCGGCGAGCGTTCCGGCTTCGTGACGCATTCCACGCCCTTGCTGACGAGGTAGCGGTACCACTTCTCGGTGTTCCGCACGTTGAAGCTGACATGCGTGAGGCCCACGCGATTCCATGGGACCGGCGCGGGCGCCTCGTGCGGCTCGAACGCGAAGATCTCGAGAATCCCTCCGCCGGGCACGCGCACCCAGCCGATCGTGCAGCGCGGCGCGTCGCCGGTGACGCCGAAGAAGCTTCGCACGCGGTCGGGAGGCGTGTCGGCGACGCCCACCAGCGGACAGCCGAAGACCTCCCAGTAGAAACGCACGGCCGTGTTGAAGTCCGACACCGTGATGCCCACGTGGCTGAACGATCGCGCTCTCACCTTCATCTCCCCTGCAGGTCGTGCTCCCGGATGTGATCGGCCGCGCGCAGCGCCTGGGCCGCAATCGTCAGCGCCGGGTTCACCGCCGCAGACGAGGGGAAGAACGACGCGTCCACGACGAACAGATTGGCGACGTCGTGCGTCCGGCAGAACGGATCGAGCACGGATCGCCGCGGGTCCGTGCCGAACGCGAGCGTGCCGCACTGGTGCGTGGTGTTCTTCGTGCCGAGCGAGTGTTTGACGATCGGCCCGAAGCCCAGCCGGCCGAGCAGCCGTTTGGCGTCGGCGACCAGCCGCGTGTGCGCCTCGGTGTTGTTCTGCCGGTACGCCAGCCGCACGCGGCCGTCGGGCGCCAGGGTGACCCGGTTCTCCGGATCCGGCAGATCCTCGCTCATCGCCAGCCAGTCCACGGCGCGTCCCGCCCACGCCCTCCCACGCCCACATCGGGATCCAGCGGTACTGGCGCGGCGCCTGCGTGCGCAGCACGATCGCTTCGGTCCGTCCCTGCGATTGAATCTGGCCGAGCGGCGGCCCGCCGTCCGGGCCCGCGAGGTACCAGTCGTTGATCGCGACGGTCTTCTGAAACACGGTGGCGTTCCTCGTGCGCCGATCGAACGCGCTGATCATCGTCGCCTGATGCGCCATGTAGCGGCGCCCCACGAGGCCCGACGAATTGGCGAGCCCGTCGGGATGGCGATCGCCCGCCGAGCGCAGGAGCAGGGCCGCCGAGTTCACGGCGCCGCACGCGACCACCACGAGACCGGCGCCGACGCGCAGCCGCTCACCGGCCCGCGTCACCTCCACCGCATCCACCCGGGTGCCCGCCGCGTTGGTCACGAGGCGCTCGGCTTTGGCCGTCGTCCAGAGCGTGACGTCGGGCCGCTCGAGCGCGACGGCCACGCCGCAGACGTCGGCGTCGCTCTTGGCGCGAAGCTTACAGGGAAACGAGTTGCACGTGCGGCACAGGATGCACCCGCCAGGCTCCCCGGGGCGGATCAGGCCGAGCGGCAGGGGCGAGGGATGAAGACCCATCCCGCGCAGCTGCTCGACGATCGCGGCCATGGCCGGCGCGTGCGGGATCGGCCCGTGTGGAAACGGCCCGCGCGGGGGCTCGGTGGGGTCGAGTCCGCGCTCGCCGTGCACGTGATACAGCCGTTCCGCGCGATCGTAGTAGGGCGCCAGCGTGTCGTAATCGATGGGCCAGGCCGGCGACACGCCGCCGGGATGCTCCATCGCCTGGAAATCCTCGCGGCGCAGGCGAAAGAGCACGCTGCCCCAGAACTTGCTGTTCCCGCCCACGCAATAGTGAGTGTAGGGGTGAATTTCACGACCGTGGCCGTCGAGCCACGTGTCCTTCGCGCGATACCGGAGATCGCGCCAGACCGCGTCGGCGCTCCAGTTTTCCTCTTCGGCAGGCACGAAGTCGCCGCGCTCGAGGATGAGGATGCGCGCGCCGGTGTCCGCCAGCGCCCGCGCGACGGTGCCTCCCCCGGCGCCGCTGCCGATGATCACGACGTCCCAGCGATCGCTCACGGCGCGACGGGCTCCAGCCTGGCGTAGATCTGCTCCATCAGCCGGTGATCGTCGAGCGCCCGTTCGAGGCTCATCTCGGGCGCGCCCTCGCCGCGGACGGCGCCGAGGAAGTCGCGATACATCGCTCGATAGCCGCGAATGTCGCGGATGCCTGGCAGAGCCACCGTCACGCCGTGCACGCCGCGCGCGATCACGAACAGCCCGTTCGACTCGAACGTGATCACGCCGTCGCGGCCGAAGAGCTTCGACACCCGCAGCCCGCGAAACAGCGACGGAATCTCGCGCGAGTAGTAGAGCGAGCCCACGGCGTCGTTGTCGTACCGGAACGACACGAGCATGCTCTTGGCCCGCCGGTCGGGACCGCCCCTCGACGGCGCCGGCCGGTAGCCCTGGACGCTCACGATGCGCGGCCCAAGGCTGCCCGCCAGATGCAGCCAGTGAATGCCTTCCTCGAAGAACGCGTCGCCGCCGGCCATCGTCTCGTCGTTCCGCCAGTCGTCCGCGCCCTTGAGCCGGTGGGCGATCGTCGTGAAATGCGCGAACACCATCTCGCCGATCGCGCCCTGGGCGATCAGCCGCCGCAGGCAGACCGCCAGCGGCTTGTAGTGATCGTTCTCGCCGACGAGCACCACGCGCCCCGCGCGATCCCGCGCCTCGATGGCCGCCTGATAATCGGCGAGCGCGGGAAACGCGGGCTTTTCGACGATGACGTGCTTTCCCGCGGCGAGGGCCTGGCGCGTCAGATCGAGGTGATGGCGTGGCGGCACGGCCACCACGACGGCGTCGATTGCGGGATCGTCGATCGCGGCGCCATAGCCGACGAAGCTGGCGCATCCGCCGAACCGCCGGGCATAGGCGTCGGCCTTGGCCGGGTCGCGGCTCGCATACGCGCAGGCCACGTCGGCGCCGAGCGCGCCGAGCGCCCGGCTGTGCACGGCAGTGATGAAGCCGCACCCGAGAAACGCGATTCGGATGGGCTGGCGGGGTGCAGCCATGGAGGGTCCCGGTATTGTACCGAGCCTTGACCCGACCAGGGCAAAGGGCTAACGTCCCGAGTCTGGAGGCGCGCCATGGCCACCGCACCCGCCGGCTCGAGAACACCGTACCGCGTGAAAGCCGACAGCGTCGAGGCCTGCAGCTGCCGGCACGGGTGCAACTGCCAGTTCGGCGGCGTCCCGAACGAAGGGATCTGCGAGTTCATCATCGGGTATCTCGTGAAGGAAGGCCACTTCGGGACCGTGTCGCTCGACGGCGTGCGCGCCGCCATCCTCGCGGTCTATCCGAATGCCATTCACGAGGGTCACGGGCGCGTCGCGCTCTTCGTCGACGAGCAGGCCACACCCGAGCAGACCGAGGCGGTCGCCGCCATTCTGTCCGGCAGGATGGGCGGCATGCCGTGGGAGGCCCTGGCCGGCACGATCGAGCGCTTCGACGGCCCGATCCGCGCGCCCGTCCAGATTACCGTCGCCGGCGAGCGATCGCGGGTCGCCGTGCCCGGCGCGATCGATCTGCAGCTCACGCCCCTCACCAATCCGGTGAGCGGGGAAGAGAAGGAAGTGCATATCACCTACCCGAAGGGTGGTTTCTTCTGGGACGACGGGCGCATGGCGACGACGGGCACGATGCGCGGCAGCCACGGGGAACTGCACCTGGAGTGGCCGAATCGCTACGCGGCCGCGGCCGAAGTGAACTGGACCAACCAGTAACACGCCCGTGAGCGGTCCGGTGCATCCGCCCTTCGCCCTCGAGCGCGTCGTGCAGTCCGATCGTCTCGTCATCGTCGGCGCCGTGGCGGCGGTGACGCTTCTCGCCTGGTTCGACCTGGTGCGGATGGCGTCGATGATGCCGTCGGCCGCCGATGCGGCCACGCGACTGTCGATGCCCGAGATGGCCGGCATGCCCGACCCGCGGGTCTGGAACGGCAGAGCCCTCTTCGCGCTGTTCGCGATGTGGGACGTCATGATGATCGGCATGATGCTGCCGTCGGCGGCGCCGCTCATCCTCTTGGTGGCGGGAATCTATCGACGGCGCGGGGGCCGGGGGGCGCGCGGGTTGACGGCGACCTTCACGCTCGGGTACCTGCTGGCGTGGACGATGTTCAGCGCGGTGGCGGCGGGCCTGCAGGTGGGGCTCCACCGGGCGGCGCTCATGTCGCCGGCCATGGTCAGCCAGTCGGCGTGGCTCGGCGGCGGGATTCTCGTGGCGGCGGGCGTGTACCAGTGGCTGCCGGTCAAGAATGCCTGCCTCTCGCACTGCCGGTCGCCGCTCCACTTCCTGGGCGCCGAGTGGCGGGAAGGCGCCCGCGGCGCGCTGATCATGGGCGCGCGGCACGGTTCGTTCTGCGTGGGCTGCTGCTGGGCGCTGATGGCGCTGCTCTTCGCCGTCGGCGTGATGAATCTCGCGTGGGTGGCGGCGCTCACGATCTTCGTTCTCGTGGAGAAGGCCACGCGCGCGGGCCAGGCGGTCGGACGCGCGGCGGGCGCCGGCCTCGTCATCTGGGGGGCGTGGGTGCTCGCGCACCCGTGAGTCGCGCGACGCCGGCGCCTCAGACAAAGGAGTGATGCCATGGAGCGAAAGAAGGCCACTGATTTCCCGCAGGAACTGCTCGATCTCTTTCACGAGTACGTGCACGGCGACATCAATCGGCGCGACTTTCTCTCGCGCGCGGGGAAGTTCGCGGTCGGCGGCCTCACGGCTGCGGCCCTGTTCGACCAGTTGCGGCCGAACTACGCCTGGGCGCAGCAGGTAGCCCCCGACGATCGGCGCATCCGCACGGAGCGCGCGACCGTGCCCTCGCCGCAGGGCAACGGCGAGATTCGTGGCTACTTCGCCCGTCCTGCCAACGAAGCCGGCAAGCTGCCGGCGGTGCTGGTCGTCCACGAGAACCGGGGCCTCAACCCGTACATCGAAGACGTGGCGCGGCGTCTGGCCACGGAGAACTTCATGGCGTTCGCGCCCGACGGCCTCACCTCGGTCGGCGGCTATCCGGGCGACGATGAGAAGGGCGGGGAGCTGTTCCGTCAGGTCGACCGCGACAAGATGCTGGAAGACTTCGTGGCGGCGGCCAACTGGCTGAAGACGCGGCCCGACTGCACGGGCAAGCTCGGCGTGGTCGGCTTCTGCTTCGGCGGCGGGATCGCGAACACCCTGGCGACCCGCATTCCGGATCTGGCGGCCGCGGTGCCCTTCTACGGCACGCCGCCTCCCGCCTCCGAGATTCCCAAGATCAAGGCCGCCGTGCTCGTCCACCACGGCGAGCTCGACACGCGGCTGGCCGCGACGTGGCCCGACTACGACAAGGCGCTGACCGCGGCCGGCGTCGCGCACGAAGGCTACATCTATCCGCAGGCGAACCACGGCTTCCACAACGACACGACGCCGCGCTACGACGAAGGGGCCGCGAAGCTCGCGTGGCAGCGGACGCTGGCATGGTTCAATAAGTACCTGAGGTAGAGTAGCCAGATTGAGCAGTCGGACACCCCACGGGACGAGCGCCAATCGCACGAGTCGGAGCGCCGGCGACGGCAACGAGCGGGGTGGGCCCGCGACAGACAGCTCCACTGAACGGGAACGCGTCGGAACACGATCCGGAGCGTGAGCGACGGCAACGAGCGGGGGTGGGGCCCCGCGACAGACAGCTCCACTGAACGGGAACGCGTCGGAACACGATCCGGAGCGTGAGCGACGGCAACGAGCGGGGGTGGGGCCCCGCGAGAACTGATTGAGGAGCCGCATGAGCGACACCAGCCACCCGGCACGACGACACTTCCTCTCGAAGGCCGGCGCCGCCGTCGCCGGCCTCGGCGCCGTGTTCGGATCGCGGACGGCCGCGGCCGCACAGGCTCCCGCGACGACCGGCTCGCGGTTCCAACCTGCGCGCCACGCCGAGGACGACTGGTTCGAGCAGGTCCCCGGCGTGCACCGGTTCTTCATGGACAGCCCGACGGCCGACGGGTTCGGCCGGGCGCTCTTCTTCGGCAACAACGTCTTCTCCGCCAACGTGAACGGCTACGGGCTCAAGGAGAGCGACGTCGCCCTGGTGATCTGCGTGCGGCACGAGTCCACGCCGTTCGCGTTCAACGACGCGATGTGGGCGAAGTACAGCGAGCAGATGTCGAACCAGGCGCAGAAGAAGGACCCGAAGACCAACGCGGCCCCGACGGCCAACCTGTACCTCGCGTCGGGCTACGGCGGGCAGCTCACGAACCGCGGCGCGACGATCGATCGCCTGATCGGACGCGGCGCGCACCTCGCGGTATGCCAGCTGGCCACCCGGGCGATCGCCGGTCAGATCGCGCGCGCCACCGGCCAGACTGCCGACGATGCGTACAAGGAACTGACGTCGAACCTAGTGGACATGGCCCATGCCCACATGGTGCCGGCCGGCATCGTCGCCGTGAACCGGGCGCAGGAGCGCGGCTACTCGTTCTCGTTCGTCGATTGACGCGGATGGGAGCGCTGGCACGAGACGCCGCGCACGCGCTCCGCCTCGCGCGTCGTGCGCCAGCGTTCAGCCTCGTCGTCGTCGCCGTGTTGGCGCTCGGCATCGGCGTGAACAGCGCCATGTTCACGCTCGTCGACACGCTGCTTTTCCGGCCGTTGTCGGGGCGCGCATCGGAGCTGGTGGGCGTCTACAGCCACGATCCCGCGGTCCCCGACTCCTACCGGCTGTTCTCGTATCCCAATTACGCCGATCTCGAACGGCGGCACGACGTGTTCGAGCGCCTCATCGCCTACACGTTCGCCGAGGCCGGCCTGCCCGACGGCGATCTCACGAAATCGACGCGTGTGGCCGTCGTCTCGAGCAATTTCTTCGACGCGATCGGCGTGCGGCTGGCCGCCGGACGGCCCTTCAGCCTCGAGGAGGAGCGGCCCCGCGCCGACGTGCCGGTGGCGATTGCCGCCTATCCCAGCTGGCGGGCGAGCGGATTCGATCCCGCGTTCATCGGTCGCACCATCCGACTCAACACGCGCGACTTCACCATCGTTGGCGTGGCGCCGGAGGGATTCACCGGCACCAGCGCGCTCTTTACCGTGGGCGCGTGGGTGCCGCTCGGCGTCTTCGACTCGATCGTCACCGAGACGTTCAAGAACAACGGCGGCGGCCTGGCCGATCGGTCGGACGCCTCGCTCAACGTAGCGGGCCTGTTGCGGGCCGGACTCACGCTCGACCAGGCCGACGCGCAGCTCGCGGTGGCATCGGCCGATCTCGAGCGTGCGGACCCCGTGGTGAACCGGAATCAACGGCTGTCGGTGCAGCCGCTCTCGCGCGTCACCAACAGCGTCGGCCCGGCGAGCGACGCGGGTCCGACGGCGCTGTCGGCCGTGCTCCTGCCGCTCGCGGCCGCCGTGTTGCTGATCGCCTGCCTGGACCTCACGAACATGCTGCTGGCGCGCGGCACCGCCCGGCGAAAGGAGATCGCGGTCCGCATGGCGCTCGGAGCCGGACGCGGCCGCATCGTTCGTCAGCTCCTCGTCGAGAGTCTCGTGCTCGGCCTGGTGGGCGCCGCCGCCGGACTCGCCATCGGGGCCTGGGTCACGCGACTGTTCGTCACGTCGGTCGCGCCGATCCTGCCCTTCCCGCTGCAACTCGACTGGCGTCCCGATCGAAATATCGTCCTCGCCACCGTGGCGTTCGGCCTGTTGAGCACGATGGCGTTCGGCCTGGCGCCCGCTCTCACGCTCTCGCGACCGCACCTGCTGGAGAATCTCAAGGATCTCGGCGGCGGCCGAAGTCCGGGGCGGCGGCTCGGCCCGAGATCGTGGCTGGTCACCGGTCAGATCGCCCTTTCGCTAATGTTGATGACGGCGGGCGGGCTGTTCGCCCGAGCCGCGATCACGGCCGCCGCGACGAGTCCCGGATATCGATACGACGGACTGCTCCTCGTCTCGATCAACCCGAGCCTGGCGGGGTTCGACGCCGCGACGGGACGCGCGCGCGTCCAGGGGGCGCTCGACCGCGTGCGCCAGCTGCCGGGCGTTCAGGCCGCGGGCGCCAGCTCGCAGGTGCCATTCGGAGACGAATACCAGGCGCGCGCGGTCGGACGCCCGGGACGGTCGGAGCGGCCGTTCGCGACGTACACGGTCGCGACGTCGGACTACTTCAACGCGCTCGCCTTGCCCATCCTGATCGGGCGCGACTTCACGCGCGGCGAAGCGCGGTCGGCCTCGGGACCGGGCGTCGCCATCATCGACGAGCCGCTGGCACGCCGGCTGTTCCCCGACGAGAGCCCGATCGGCCAGGCGATCGTGTTCCCGCCACGGGCCGCCGAGGCGCCGGCGGTCGCGCCGATGACGATTGTCGGGGTCGTGCCCGGCATTCGCGACGAAATCACCGAGCGTGAGCTGGCGCCGCACGTGTATGTCCCGTCGACGTCCGATCGCGCCGGTACGACACACTTCACCGTGCGGGTCGCGCCAGGCTCGGAAGCCCAGCTGGCCGCCGCCATTCGCGGCGAGCTTCGCGCCTTCGACGATCGGCTGCCTATTGTCCGGCTGAGCACGATGCGCGAGTTTCACGAGCGCGGTCTCGTGCTGTGGGTCGTGCGAGCCGCCGGTCGCGCGCTCTCGGGCCTCGGCGGGCTCGCCCTGCTGCTGGCCGCCATCGGCGTCTACGGCGTGAAGTCGTACGTGGTGTCCGCGCGCACGCGCGAGATCGGCATCAGGCTGGCGCTCGGCGCGACCAACCGGGACATTGTCGGGATGCTCCTCCGCGACGGCGCGCGGATGACGCTCGTCGGGCTCGCCATCGGCTTCCCGCTCGCGGTCGGGCTCGGCGTGTTGCTGAGCGCCGTGATCTTCGAGGTGCACCCGTTCGATCCCGTCGTGCTCACGCTCGCCCCGCTCGTGCTCGCCGCGTCGGCCGCAGCGGCAGCCTATCTGCCCGCCCGCCGCGGCATGCGCGTATCGCCGCTCGAGTCGCTCCGGGCGGAGTAGCGGCAGTCGACGGCCGTCAGTTCGCCCGCTGGGTGTAGTACACGGCATCGGGGGGCCGGCGATCGGTCAGATAGTCGCGATCCTTGAAAGGATAGGCGGGCCGGGGCTTCGAGTTGATGAACGCAGCGATCTGCTGCGCCTCTTCGTCGGTGAGGCTGCCGGGTGCCAGATACGGCATCATGTAGCGGATGATGCCCGCGAGCGTGTAGACGCGGGCCGCGCCGGCGCCGTCGTTCCACGAGTCGGGCCCCCACAGCGGACCGGGCTTCTTGTCGCCCACCTGCACCCCCTGGCCGTCGCGGCCGTGGCACGACGCACAGCGATCCTCGAAGAGCGCTTCGCCGCGGGCAGGGTCCAGGCGATCCACCCCGATCAAGGCCGACGTCTTGATGGCGTTCTGGCCGCGCCACGGCGGGGCGGGGCCGACGGTGATGCCCGTCGACAGCCACGCCAGATAGGCCGACACCGCGAGCACCTCGGGGTCGGTCGGCGACGCGAGCGACGCCGCATCGGCCCGATCGGTTCCGTTCTCGCTGCGAAGAAAGCAGTCCACGACCCGGTCGGGCAGCGAGAAGAGCCGGCCGGCGCGCCGGTTGTATTCGGGGAACAGCTGCGCGACGCCGACCACGGGGAGGGCCCTTTCACGCTGCCCGGCGTTCAGGTGGCAGTTGCTGCACGACATCCGGCTGCCGGTGAGCCGGGCCGCTTCGCCCGGCGTATCGGTGAAGATGCGGAACCCCTGCCGTATGCTGTTCGACAAGGGCGACCCGTCGTCGAGCCGCTGATCGGTGAGGGGATTCTTCGGGATGTCCCACGCGGTGACCATCGTCATGCTGGCGGGGATGAGCGGACCGGCCAGCGGATACCAGGGCACGCCCGGGGTGGTCGGACGGGGTGCGGAGCATCCGGCGGCGAGAGCCGCGGACGCCGCGGCGGCGACGAGCGCGCGGAGACAACATTTCATAGACGGAAACCGCTGTACGCGTTAGTGTAACGGCATGCAAGAGGCCCTTTCCACCGTCAAGTTCACGCAAGGGAGCCGGATCATGCGGCGTCGCTCACTCGTGCTCGCGGCCGTCCTCGTCGGTGCGCTGCTGCCCGCGGCGGCCCGCGCCCAGGTTCAGAAGGAAACCGTTCCGGGCATCCGCAACTTCGCTCATCTGGACACGACGATTGCCTGCGCCGGCGCGACGACGCCGGAGGGCGTCGCCGAGGTGAAGAAGCGCGGCTACGCGTCCATCATCAACCTGCGCGAGGCGAGCGAGAACGGCGCCAACATCGACGCCGAAGAAGCCGCGGCGAAGGCGGCCGGCCTCACGTTCATCCATCTGCCGTTCAATTCGTCGAATCCCGACCCGGCGATCATCGAAGGCTTCGTGAAAGCGGTGACCAACCCGGCGAACCAACCGGCGTTCGTGCACTGCGCGAGCGGCAACCGCGCGTCGGCGCTCTGGATGATCAAGCGCATCGACGTCGATGGCTGGACGCCGGAACAGGCCACCGACGAGGCGGCCGCCCTGGGGCTCACCAGCGAGCCGCTCAAGACGTTCGCCCTCAATTACGCGCAGGAGCACAAGCGATAGACGTCGTGAGTGCTCAGTTCTGAGTGCTGGTTCACGGAGGAGCCGCGATGGACACGAACCGCAGGGAGATCCTGAAGACCGGCCTCGGGGCCGCGGGCCTGTTTTTCTTTGGGGCGCCGGAATGGGCTCTGCCCGTCCTGGCTCAGGGCGACGAACTGGTGCCGTTCACGGACATTCCCGCGAATTTCAATACCGGCGCCGGCGAGCGGCGTACGCTCGATATCCGCAAGATCGACGGGCCGGTGACGCCCGCCGATCAGTTCTTCACCACCCAGCACTACGGTCATCCCGACGTCGACCTGGCGACGTACCGACTGCGGGTTTCGGGCCTGGTCGATCGGCCGCTCACATTGTCGATTGACGATCTGAAGGGCATGCGACCGACCGACCAGATGATCGGCTTCGAGTGCTCGGGCAACCGCGGACCGCTGCAGGGGCTCTCGAGCAACGGCCGCTGGACGGGCGTGCCGCTCAAGACCGTCCTCGATCGCGCGGGCGTGAAGCCCGAGGCGCGGACCTTCATCTTCTTCGGAGCCGACACCGGCGAAGAGGACGTGGACTTCCGCGGGCGCGCCACGAAGGTTGTCCAGCAGTTCGGCCGCAGCCTGAACCGCGAGATGGCGCTGTCGTCCGAGCCGATGCTCGTGTGGGCGCTCAACGGCGAGCCGCTCACGAAGCACCAGGGCCAGCCCTTGCGATTGATCGTGCCGGGCTGGTACGCCGTGAGCAACGTGAAGTGGCTCTCGGAAATCTACATCCAGCAGGACGAATACCTCGGCAAGTTCCAGGCGCGCTGGTACCGGACGCTCAAAGGCGTCCAGATCGACGGCGAGACGAAGTGGATCGAAACCGCCATCTCGCACATGCACCTGAAGTCGTACGTCGCGCGGGTGACGCGCGCCGGCACGCGCTACACCGCGCTCGGCGTCGTGCTGAACGACGGCACGCCGATCCGCTCGGTCGAGGTCAAAGTCGACGACGGGGCCTGGCAGAAGGCGACGATGGATCCGGCGACGACCGCGAAGTACTCGTGGAAGCTGTTCCGGTACTCGTGGGACGGCGCCACGCCGGGCGAGCACACGATCGTGTCGCGCGTCACCGACGCCACTGGGGCCGTGCAGCCGACGGCCGACGATCTGGCCGACAAGAAGACCTTCCTGGAGGACAACGCGCAGACAGTGCGCAAGTTCATGGTGGCGTAGCGTGGTGGCGGTGGACGCCCTCGAGGTCTTCAAGGCGAACCAGAAGGCCGGATGGGCGCATTTCGCGCCGGTTCAGGCCAACACCACGGCGCCCGCCGCGCGCCTCGTCCGCCATGCGCGCGTCGCGTCGGGGATGCGCGTGCTCGATGTCGCGTGCGGCACGGGCGTGGTGGCCGTGACCGCCGCCCGCCTCGGCGCGCGCGTCACCGGCCTCGACATGACGCCGGACCTCCTCGAGGCGGCCCAGGTGAACGCGCGCGTGGCCGGCGTGGCGATCGACTGGCGCGAAGGCGACGTCGAGGCCCTGCCCTTCGACGATGCCGCCTTCGACGTCGTCGTGAGCCAGTTCGGGCACATCTTCGCGCCCCGGCCGGACGTCGCCGTCGCGGAAATGCTGCGCGTGCTGAAACCGGATGGCACGATCGCGTTCTCGACCTGGCCGCCCGATCTGCTGGTCGGGCGCACGTTCGTGCTGATGGCGCCCTACCTGCCGCCTCCGCCGCCGGGCGTCGCCCCGCCCACGCTCTGGGGCGTGCCGGCCATCGTGCGCGAGCGTCTGGGGACGGCGGTCCGCGACATCGCGTTCGACTGCGATCGCTTCCTGTCGCCGGCGCTGAGCCCGGCCCACTTCCGCGAGTTCACGGAGCGGACCATCGGCCCGCTCCTGAAGCTGGTCGAGTCGCTCGGTGCCGCCAATCCCGCGCGGCTGGCCGAATTCCGCGCCGCATGCGACGCCGTCATCGCCGACTACTTCGAGGGGAACCTCGTCCGGCACGACTACCTGATGACGCGCGCCACGAAGGCCTAGCGGCTCACTCGATCGTCACCAGCGCCACTCGATTGACGCCGCTGCACGCGAGCGCCAGGTTGCCGTCGGCGGTGGTCATCATGTTCCGCACGACGCCGCCGCCGGAGGGAATCACCCAGGTCTGGAACTTCTCGGTCTGCGGGTCGAAGCGGACGAGCGTGTTCGGACGCACGCCCGACTCGCTGTACCAGATGATGCCGTTCCGCTCGGCGATGCCGTACGGCTGGGAATCCGGTCCGCCAGGCGACGGCCACTCCTTCACCGCGCCCGTCTTCGTATCGAAGCGCCCGAGATAGCCGCGCGCGTAGTCCGAGTACCAGATCACGTCGTTCGCGTCGATGGCCAGGCGCCGCGGCCGCGCATCGGCGTTCGGCAGGGTGTGCTCGGTGATGACCATCGTCTGCGGATTGATGCTGCCGATGCGATTGCCGCGGAAGTCCACGTACCACGGCGTGCCGTGTGAATCCACCTTGATGCCGTACGGATAGGTGTTGCTGCTCGGCGTCCGGACGATCTTCATCGCGCCGGTGGAGGGGATGATGCGGCCGACCATGCCCGACTGCAGGGTGAACCAGAGCGTGCCCTTCTGGTCGAAGAGCGGCGTGTGGGGCCCGCGGGCGCCTTCGAGGTTGAGCGGATATTCGGTGATCTCACCGGTCTTCGGATCCAGCTTGCCCACGTACGTGCTGCTGTTGGCGGTGAACCAGATGTTTCCGTCCGCGTCGTTCATTAGGCCGTGCGGACCCGACCGCGGCGTCTTGAGCGGATACTCCTTCATCTCGCCCGTCTTCGGGTTCAGCCGACCCAGCTTGTTCGCGAACATGCCCGTCCACCAGATCATGCCGTCGGGCGTGGCCAGCGGATCGTGCGGGCGCGAGCCGCGCGTCGGCAGCATCCACTCCTTGATGTCCACCCGAGCGCTGCCCGGAATCACGACGGCTTCCGGCGACGGCTTCTCGGGGAAGTTCTTGGCCAGGTAGTCGGCGAGAACCGCCGACTGGGCGGGCGGGACATCCACCATCGAGCCGAACAGCTGAATCCAGCCGTCGTGCGTATAGCCGTTCGAGCCGACGATCATGCTCGTCGGATGGCAGCTGCTGCAGAGCTGTTCGACGAGCGCTTTGCCGTCGCCGTCGGGGAGCGCGGCGGCGCCGCGGCCGCCCCGCTGCGCGGAAACGACGGTCGGAAGGCCGAGCAGGATGAGGAGGGAAACCGCCGGAAGCGACGCGAGGAAGTGGGTCGACATCTGTTCCTCCATATTCGAACGGTAGAGGCCGCGGCGCGAGCGAGGTCCCGGGAACCGGACGGGCAGAGGGCCAGTGTAAGGCAACTCGGGACGTCGGGATCTCAGGAACCGTTCGGCCGCCCTACTTCCCGAGGGCCTCGACGCCATTGAGGCTTCCGGCCCCGCGCGCCGGGGGGAAGTGCTCCCCCCGCAGTTCCGCCATCGTCATGCCGTTGGCGCGATCGATCGCGGCCGCAAACGCGCGTGTGGCGCGCTCGAGCCCGCTGGCGGGCACGAGCGCGGGGATGTCGAGCGACGTGTGATAGATGATGTGGTCGATGATGTGAAACGAGGGCGCATAGTTGCCGTTCTTCGGGCCGTCCTCCATCGCATAGACCGACACGCCGAACTCGCGCAGCGTCTCGAACACCATCTGCTCGAACCTGGGGCTGCCGAGCGCATTCCAGCGGAACGCCCCGACGGCATTGGTCGGCGTGAGGCTGTCGTTGTACATGTACAGGAGCGTCTGCGACGGGTGCTCCATGGTGAGCTTCACGGCGACCCTGTCCCAGGGGTAGCTGTCGTCGATGCCGACGCCCTCGCGGCCGCGCGCCACCTCGCCGTGGTGATGATCCGGGAACTGGATGAACCGCATCGTGCGCGGGCGTTCCCGCAGCGGCCGCGCCGCGAAATAGCGCGCGAGCTCGAGCGCGCTGGCCATGCCGGCGGCGTTGTCCGTCGCGCCCTGAAAATAGCCGTCCGTGTGGGTCATCACGACGATCTGCTCGTCGGACATTCCGGGCAGCGTCGCGATGGTGTACTCGGTCGGCACGTCCCGCAGCTCGGGCACCTCGAGGCGGAACGTGAGGTCGACGCGCTCGCCGCGGCCGAGGCGATCCCGCAGCGCGAAGCCCTCGTCCATGCTCAGCGTGAACTGCGGCACGTCGCGCAGACCGCCTTCGGGCTGAAACTGGCCGTTGCCGGGCACCCCCATCACATTCACGACCATCGCGGCGCCGAGCTCGACGGCCCGACGGTTCGCGTCGAACAGCCCCGCGCGATCGCTCGCCGAGTGGCTGCGCCCGCCGGGCACGAAGACGCTGTAGACGACCACCGCCTTGCCCTGCACATCGCGCCCGATGAAATCGGCGGCCGCCCCGATTCCCACCCAGACGGCCTCGGCCGTGATCCCCGCCGGCCCGGTGGCCTTCGTGCCCGACACTGGGAACGCGGTGTTCAGGTGAATCGTCGCACCGTCGGCGGCGCGGTAGCTCGCCTCCCAATCCGTCGGCCGCCAGTCGCTCGGAAGCACGTACGGGACATGCTCGACCGTGAGGCCGACGCTCTCGAAGCCGCGCGTCATGTAGGCCATGCCTTCGCGATCGGCGGTGGTCCCGGGGAAGCGGCCCCACCACTTGTGACCGGCGTCGCGATAGCGGATAGCGATCTGCCCCAGGTCCACCACCTGCCGCTTCATGCGCGCCCCGTCGATCGAGGCGTACTGCCGTTGCTCCGGCGTCAGCGGCCACTCCGGATATTGATCGTCTGAGAAGATCAGCCGATCGCGATCCCTGGGCAGTCCTTCGCCGTAGGTCTTCTCCACCTTCGGGCCATACGAGTCGTCTGGCGCGGGGCGCTGCTGGGCGTGGACCGCGAGCCCCGCGAGACACACCGCGAAGGCGAGGGAACCGGTGATGGCGGTTCGTCTTGTGATCATGGCGGCCCATCATCGCGCCACGGCACACGGCCTGCAAATCCTTTCCGCAGTTCCCGGTTCCCCAGCTCCTCAGTTGCTCCGTTTCCCGGTTTCAGGCGCCGGCGATCCAAGGCTAGGCTGAAGGGCGGGAGACAACCATGAGCCACAAGATCACGGTCGTATTCGGATTGGCGGCACTGGCGGCCAGCGCCCTGACCGTGCGCGCGCAGGTGACGGCGCCGGTGCCGGGCGTCATGACGGAGGCGCGCGTGTGGATTCAGAACCGCGGAGCAGGCGAGGCGATCCCGGTGGCCGTGCTGCAGCCCGACACGCTGAGCGTGCGCCTCGTCGGCCCCGCCAGCCTCACTCTCACCGCCGGCAGCACCGTGCGGACGCAGATCGTGCGGCAGGCCTGGGAGTATCAGACCGTCCGGGTGGCGTCCGATCAGGACGCGGCGGCGGCGCTCGGCGCCTCAGGCCAGCAGGGCTGGGAAGCCGTGGGGGTGACGACGACGGACGCGTCGGGAGCCACGTATTTGATGAAGAGGCCCCGGTGAATCGGGGACCTGAGGAACGGGACCGTCGGCCCTGCTGCCGCTCACGCCGGCGCTCTTCCACGTGCTGCTGGCGCTCGCCGACGGCCAGAAGCACGGCTACGCCATCCTGAAAGGGAAGTCGCGCGGCGCACCGACGGCCTCATCCGCGAGTCGGCGGCCGGGAGCGACGACCGGCGCCGCGCCTACCGCCTGACGGCCTTCGGGATTCCGCGGCACCCACCAAGAAGTTGCTCCCCGATCCGGGGATTCTGACGGCATGGCGCGCGACCCGCTGGCCGACCGGCTCTACCGCGCGCTGCTCCGGCTCTTCCCCGCCGAGTTCCGCGCGGTTGCCGACCTCTTTGTCCGGGCGCCTCGGCCACAGCCATCGTCAGCCTCACCCTCGGGATCGGGCTCAACTCGGCCGTCTTCAGCGGCGTCAGCGGCGTGCTCTGGCGCGGATTGCCGTCGAGGCGCTCAGGACCGAATAGTCCGATAATGAGGGCTGGCATGACGCTGGCCCCACGTCTCTCGCCGACGGCCCTCGGCATCCTCTCGGCGCTCGCGCTCGCCGCGGCCGTCGTGAGCGCCCAGGGGTTGATCTGGCGCGGCGGCTACGGCTACAACGCGCCGCCGCGATTTCCCACGGCACGCACCTTCGAGGGCGGCTTCAACTTCTGCCGTCTCATGTTCCGGAGCGATCACCGCGAGAAGCGCGGCTGGAGCACCGACTATCCAGGCGCCGACATCAACCTGAGCGTCCGGCTCGGGGAGCTCACCAAGACGCCCATCACGATGGCCGATGCCGAAGAGCCTGAGCACGTCGTGGTGCGCGCCACCGACGATGCGCTGTTCCAATGTCCGTTCGTGCTCGTCGAGGATGGCGGAACGGCCGTGTTCACCGAAGAGGAGGTGGTGCGGCTGCGGGAGTTTCTCACGAAGGGTGGATTCATCTTCGCCACGGACTTCTGGGGGCCGTGGGCGTGGGAACAGTGGACCGAACAGATTGGCCGCGTCCTCCCCCCGGGACAATATCCCATCGCCGAGGTCGGGCCCGACCACGCGGTCTGGCACATGATGTACGACGTCGCCGTGGTGCCGCAGATGTCGTCGATCCAGTCCTGGCGTCGCAGCGGCGGGACCACCGAGCGGGGCGTGCCGCCGGGACGCGTCAACGTCCGCGGCATTGCCGACGACCACGGCCGCCTCATGGTCCTCATGCTCCACAACACCGACGTCACCGACGGCTGGGAACGGGAAGGCGAGGATCATGAGTACTTCGCGCGCTTCTCCCCCGACGCGTATGCTGTGGGGATCGACGTCGTGCTGTATGCGATGACGCACTGAGAGCGACATTGGAGCGGCGGAATCATGGAACGGGGGAACCGGGGCACGTGGGGCCGATTCCAAGCCTGATTGCCGGCGTCGCCGTCTCGGTCGCGCTCGCTGTGGCGACATCCGGCGCCGGGCAGGCCCTGCCGGCCGTCACGGCGGCGCGCCTCGCCGGGAACCCGCTGGTGACCCGCGCCTCGTCTGCGTCGCTCGGCGACGACATCAACGGTCCGACGGTGATCCGGGTGCCCGACTGGATCCACCACCCCCTCGGCCGCTACTACATGTATTTCGCGCACCACATGGGCGACCACATCCGCCTGGCGTATGCGGACGCAGTCGACGGGCCGTGGCGCGTTTACGATCCGGGCGTCCTCCAGGTACAGGACACCG
Organism: uncultured Acidobacteriota bacterium; assembly: GCA_963837345.1. Classification (GTDB taxonomy): domain Bacteria; phylum Acidobacteriota; class Vicinamibacteria; order Vicinamibacterales; family CAVVIG01; genus CAWIMX01. The sequence goes on along the minus strand of CAWIMX010000001.1, from coordinate 2,475,731 downwards.
CGTTCTTCCGTCCGCAGCCGGATCCGCCCGAGAATCTCGAGGACTTCTATACCCACGTCGCGTCGCCCGACGTGTTCGTGGACGAGGCGCACAGCCGGCTGATCATGTGGGTGCACGGCTGGTGGACCAACGGCGAGATGTGGCCCGTCGGCGAACCGGCCGCGCGCGCGTGGGCGCGCGCGCATGGCTACGGCCAGTACTCACAGGCCGCCGTGTCGACCGATGGCCTGACCTGGGACGTGCAGCCTGCGATCACCAGAGTGAGCTACATGCGGGTATTCAGACAGGGCGGCGCGTTCTACGCGATGGCCAGAGCCGGACTGGTCCTCCGCTCGACCGATCCACTCGCAGCGTTCGAACGGGGGCCCAATCCGTTCGACGGCGGTCCGTATGAACGCCGGATCCGGCATGTTGGCGTGCTGCAGAGGGGCAACGTGCTGGACGTCTTCTTCACGGCGATCGGCGACGCGCCCGAGCGGATCATGTTCTCGACCATCGACCTCTCGGGCGACTGGAGGACCTGGAAGGCCTCCGAGGCCGTCGAGGTGTTGCGCCCCGAACGCGACTACGAATGCACGGCGCTGGCCGATGCGCCATCGGACCCCGGCGACGTGAAGGGCGCCGTCCGGCAAATGCGTGATCCATACGTATTCGAGGACGGTGGCCGCACGGTTCTTTTCTATTCGTTCTGCGGCGAACAGGGCATCGCTGCTGCAGAGCTGTCGCTCCCCTGACCAGCGCTGCGGCGCTTCCGCCCTGTCGCTTCCCCGCAAACGCGCTATTGAACGATGATCGTCCCGGTCATGTTCGGGTGAATCTGGCAGTGGTACGTGAACTGACCGGCCGACGCGAACGTGAAGTTGAAGCGGCCGCCGGGAGCGATGTTGCCAGACGCCCACTGGCCGCCGTCGGCCGCCGACGTATGCGTCGTCGTGTCGCTGTTGAGCCAGCTGATCGTGGTGCCGGCGGAGATCGTGAGCGGATTCATGCCGAACGCGGCTGTGGTCTGCGCGGACGCGCCGCTCGGAATCGTGACGGTCGTGCTACCGGCGGGCGCGGGAGTCGGTGACGGCGCCGGCGACATCGAGTTGTAGCTGCTGCAGGCAGTGAGGCACAAGGTCGTGGCGAAAATCGCGGCAAGACGAAGAGACATGATCGGTGGTCCTCCTCTGGTCCGACGTCGAGGAGAGCAAGGACGCTGCCACTCGCAGCGGGCACTTTCACACGCGTGCCGCGCGAGAATCGCTCACGTCGCTTTCGAGATTCATCCCGATTTTCTGTGCCGGTAAATCCGCGAGCGCTGGCAGCGTCTCGATGGGAGCGCGGCAGCCTCCGGGCCGATCTCCGCGGGAATAAACGAACTGCCTCGCGGGTAGTACTCGGGAGGCCTTGTTGTTGTTTCTCGATGGATCGTTCCGGAGCGGACCGCGTTCGTGGTCCGGCCGGTGGCAAGGCCCGATCCACGCCTTCGCCGGCACGCTTCGGGCGGCCAGGCGCGACTGACGAGGCGCCGCGGCAGTAGAATCCTGCCGACCGGTCGAACCGGTCTTTGAGGATGCCGATGCCCACGCGCGCCGAATTCCTGCGACTCGCCGCCGCCGCGTCGGCCGGGTGGCTGCTCGATCCGCGCGCCGCGCACGGCCAGCAGGCCGGGCAACGGGATCAGATGGAGGCGCGCATCGGCACCGCCCTCGCCGATTACGACCGGCAGGGCATCCACCGCACCGCGACCGATGTGGACGACCGGTCGGCCGACTGGCTCGCCGATCAGGCCGAGCGGTCGGGCGGGACCAGCTCAATCGAGACCTTCACGCTCGACCGTGTCGACGTCGCCGAGGCGTACGTCGAGATCGACGGCCGCCGCGTCGACGGGCTGCCGATGTTCGACGGCACATTCACCGACGACGTCGGGATCTCTGGCGGCCTCGGCGAACCGGACGCCTCCACGCCAATCGCGGTCGTGATGTCACCGGCCAATGGCGGCCAGCGCCTCGCCGAGCTCCGTCGCTCGGGCCGCCACCGGGCCATCGTCGTCGTCACCGACGGAACGCCGGATGGGCTCTGCCCGATCAACTCGGACTCCTTCGCCGACCCGTTCGGCCCGCCCGTGCTGATGGTCGGCTCGGCCGAGCGCTCGGGGATCGAGGCGGCTACGAAGGCCGCCGCACACGCGCGCCTCGTCGCACGTGTCGAGCGCGCGAGGGACACGGCCCGCAACGTGGTCGCCCTGGTGCCGGGCCGTCAATCCGATCTGGGCCCGGTGGTCGTGATGACGCCGCGCAGCGGCTGGTGGCACTGCGCGTCGGAGCGCGGCGGGGGCATCGCGTGCTGGCTGGAGATCATGCGCGCAGCCCGCGCGAGCGTCCCCGCGCGGCCGTTCATCTTCGTGGCGTCGAGCGGCCACGAGCTGGGATACTTCGGCTTCGATCGCTTCGTCGAGCGGCGGCCCGGGTCGATTCCCGCGGCCGCGGCGTGGGTGCACCTCGGCGCCAACATCGGCGCCGCCGGCGGCGCCATGCGGCTGCAGGCGTCCGATACGGAGATTCAGGCGATGGCTGGTATCGCGTGCCAGCGCGCGAGCGCCGAGATCCGTCAGCGCATTCCGCTGGGCACGGTGCCGGCCGGTGAAGCGCGGACGATCCACCTCGGCGGCGGCCGGTACGTCTCGCTGCTCGGGAGCAATCCACTCTTCCACAACCCGGCGGATCGGTGGCCGGATGCGGTGGACGTTCCTCGAGTCGCGCAGTTCGCGCGCGCGTTAATCGACATCACAGCCGCACTCGGGCGACCGTGACGGTCTTCGTGATGACCTTGCCGTGATCGACGTCAGTGCGGCGGCAGCGCGAAGCTGAGGATCAGGTCGCCGCCGCGGCGGCCGCGCTCGCCGCCGCCCGACGCGACGGTCACGAACTCCTCGCCGTTCACCATGTAGATCGACGGCGACGCGAACACGCCGGAGCCCGTGTTGAACTTCCAGAGCTCGTCGCCGGTCTTCGCGTCGAACGCGTAGAAGTAGCCGGCCGTGTTGCTGCCGGAGCCGACGAAGACCACGCCGCCGGCCGTCACGACCGATCCGGCCTGGCCGTAGCCCTCCCGGATCTGCCGCCAGACGAGCTCGCCCGTCGTCGGGTCGTAGGCCGAGAAGTACATCTTCGCGCCGCGCCCGCCGCCCGACGGCCAGTCGACCGCGTTCACGTAGAGGAGGCCGGTCTGGGGGCTGTAGGAAATCGGCCCGTAGTTGGCGCCGCCCTGGTTGCCGGGCGCGAAGATCGTGCCGCCCTCGAATGGCGCGAACATGGGCGCCACCTTCATCGTCTTGAGGCGCTCCTCCGGAATGTCGGTCGGCACGACGGGGCACACCGGCTCCATCGGCTTCCCGGCGGCCGTGTACGGAATCGGCTGCGTCGGCCACGGCTCCTCGCCTTCGCGCGCCGTCGCGGTCGGCACCGGCGTCTCGCGGACCTCGTGCACGGGCTGGCCCGTCTCGCGATCGAGGATGTAGAGGAAGCCGTTCTTGCTCGCCTCGGCGAGCGCCTTCACCCGGCGGCCGTTGACGGTCATGTCGAACAGGATCGGCTGGTTGCCCGAGTCGTAGTCCCACACGTCGTGGTGCGTCTGCTGGAAGTACCACTTGAGCGTGCCGGTATCGAGCGTGAGCGCGATGATCGAATCGGTGAACAGGTTCGTGCCGTGCCGCTTGGCGCTCGCGCCGAACGGGTTGGCGACGGCCACGTACATCAGCCCCAGCTCGGGATCGATCGACGGCGTCTCCCAGATGCCGCCGCCGTTCCGCTCGCCACCCACCCACGTGGGTCCGGCGATGTCCCAGCCCTGGTCCTTCTCGTCCTGCGGCACCGTGTTGAAATGCCACAGCACCTTCCCTGTCTTCGCGTCCACCGCGAGCACGTGCCCGCCGGGAATATGGCTCTCGCTGCGCGTCGACCCGATATAGATGACGCTCTTGTAGACCTGCGGCGCCGCGGTGAACCAGTAGCCCAGATCGATGGCTGCCTTGGTGTCCGGATACCGCTGCAGCACGACGTCGAGAATGACGCTGGCCTTGCCGTTGTCGCCGAAGTCGAGTATCGGCTTGCCCGTCGTGGCGTCGAGTGCGAACAGAAACGATCCGCCCGCCGTGTACACGACGCCGTCGGCGTACGCGACGCCCCGCTGCCGGAAGGTGTAGCCGACTTCCCGCCCGCCACCGAGCTGCGACGTGACGTCGTAGGACCAGATCAGGCGCCCGTCCGCCGCATCCACGGCGTAGACGCTGCCCCGCGAGTCGGTCGCGTACATCACGCCGTTGACGATGATGGGAGTCGTCTGGTTGGAGACGCCGTCGATCACGCCGTGCTGGAACAACCAACGTGGCACGAGCGACTTCACGTTCGTCGTGTTGATCTGATCGAGGGTCGAAAAGCGGCTCCCGGCCAGGTCGAGGTTGTGCATCGCCCAGTCCACGGAGCGGCCGGACGGCGCCTGCTGGGCGGGAGCCGGCCGCACGAGGCCCCACGCGATCAGTCCCGCCGCGAAGGCCCCTGCCGCCGCCGTTCTCGTCAGGTTCATGAATGTGGTCTCCAGGTCGCCGCCAATACTACAATCGGCACGTCTATGCGCCAACACCAAGCCGTGCTGTTCGCCGCCCTCGCCGCGTGCGTGGGGCTGCCCGCCTGCCGCCAGCCCGCCGATACCTCCACCGCCACCGGATCGGCGGCGCCGCCGCCCTTTCAGGCGCCGCGCTCGGGACTCTACGTCACCAACGAAACGGAGGGTACGCTCTCGGTCGTCGACGTCGACGCGAAAACCGTGGTGGCGACGATTCCACTCGGCAAGCGTCCGCGCGGACTCGCGGCCAGCCCCGACGGCCGCACGATCTACGTGGCGCTGAGCGGGTCGCCCGCCGCGGGCCCCGGCGTCGACGAGAGCACGCTGCCCCCACCCGACCGCACGAAGGACGGGATCGGCGTTGTGGACCTCACGACCGGTACGCTGTCGCGCGTCCTGCCCTCGGGCACCGACCCCGAGCAGGTGGCGGTGAGCCACGACGGCACGCGCGTCTTCGTGGCGAACGAGGACGCCGCCCGTCTGAGCGTGGTCGACACGGCGGCCGGCCGGATCCTCGAAACCTTCGACGTGGGCGAAGAGCCGGAAGGCGTGACCGTGAGCCCGGATGGCCATTTCGTGTACGTCACGTCGGAAGAGGACGGCGCGGTCTTCGTGGTGAATCTCGACGCACACAAGGTGGAGGGGTCGATCGCCGTCGGCCCCCGTCCGCGCTCCGTGGCGTTTCTGCCCGACGGCTCTCGCGCGTACGTCACGTCGGAAAACGGGGCGACGCTGTCGGTGGTGGACACGGCGTCGCGCACCGTGTCGCACACCATTCAGCTCGGCCAGGGGATGCGCCCAATGGGCGTAAAGACCGCGTCGGACGGCTCGTTCGTGGCGGTGAGCACGGGGCGAAGCCAGATGGTGTTGATCGTGGATCCCGCCACCAATGCCGTGGTCGGATCGGTCGAAGCGGGCGATCGCCCCTGGGGCATCGCCATCTCGCCCGACGGCAGCACGATCTACACCGCGAACGGACCCTCCAACGACGCCTCGATCATCGACGTCGCGTCACGGACGATCACGGCCAAGATCCCGGTTGGCACCGGTCCCTGGGGCGCCGTGCTCATCGAGCGGCGCTGAGTCCGCGCTCTGAAGCCGGTTCCACGGCGACCACTTCCCAGGGCGAAGCCACCTCGGCCCGGCGCGCCACCGCCCGTGAACGGCGCGCGTCGAACCGGAGCCGGCCCGACGGGTTCATCCGCGCCGAGACCCCCTGAGCGGACGTTCGCGCGGTGGAGCGGTCTCGCACGACAGCCGCCTTTCTGCTCGGAAAACAGGCTGTTTCCGGGCTCGCCGGGACGACGCCGATGATGCGCGTCTGCGACATCGCGCGACATGACGAGTGTTGACACCCCTCCGGGGCCCCCTTATTCTGTCAAGATGCTGGCGGATTGGACCTTCCGGTGCTTCGGCACCGTCTAAGGGAGGCAACCGTCAAAGGAGTGGATCCATGGAGCTTGGTCGCGCGCGCGCCCGTCAGTTCACGATTGGGACGACTCTGCTCGTCGCCGCCGCCGTCGGGCTGGCTGCGGCGCCCGGGCTCAAGGCCGCCGAACCTGCCGGTGCCCCCACCGAGGTCACCTTCACGCGGGACATCGCGCCGATCCTCCAGCGCAGCTGCCAGAACTGCCATCGCCCCGACGGCGTGGCGCCGATGTCGCTCGTGACCTACGAAGACGCCCGGCCATGGGCGCGCGCCATCAAGCAGCGCACCGGCATCGGGCCGCGCGCGGGCGTGATGCCGCCGTGGTACGTCGAGAAGAACATCGGGATCCAGCACTATAAAGACGACCCGTCGCTCAGCGACGCCGAGATTCAGAAGATCGCCGCCTGGGTGGACAACGGCGCGCCCCGCGGCAATCCCGACGACATGCCCCCCGCCCGAGTGTGGGAGGACGCCGCGGTCTGGCGCATCGGCCAGCCCGATCTGATCGTCAAGACCGAAGACCTCATCGTGAAGGGCGACGCCGCCGACTGGTGGGGCGAGATCAAGCCGGTCGACATCGGCCTCACCGAGGATCGCTACGTGTCGGCGCTCGAGATCAAGGAAGTGAACGACGTGCCGAGCCATCAGGAAGGCCGGGCCACGGTCGGCGGCCGGTTCGTGTTCCATCACATGATCTGGAGCACGCGCGTGATGAATCAGGAGCGCAGCGCGGCAGATCGGTCGTCGGACGCCGAGGGCGACACCTCCTGGCCGGTGCACGAGGTCGGGCGCAACCCCGACTTCTTCGATCCGGACGCGGGCCGTCTGCTCCGCGCAGGCTCGTACGTGGTGTCCAACTCGGTCCATCTCCATTCGAACGGCCGCGACACCAAGGCGCACCTGGAGATTGGCTTCAAGTTCCATCCCGTGGGCTACAAGCCGAAGTATCCCCGGGCGCGCGTCGCCCTGGGCAATCCGATCGACATCGACATCAAGCCGATGCAGTCGGGCCAGGAACTGCACGCCTACGCCGTGCTGGACGCGCCGACGAAGATCGTGACGTTCGAGCCCCATCTGCACGCGCCCGGCATGCGCATGTGCCTCGAAGCGATTTGGGGCATCGATATTCAGACGCTGTCCTGCGTGGGATACGACCACAACTGGGTCCGGGGCTACGCATTCGAGGACGACTATGCGCCGCTCCTGCCGAAGGGCACGATTCTGCACATCATCGGCTACATGGACAATTCGCCGGCCAACCGGAACGTGCCCGATCCGCGCAACTGGCAAGGTTCCGGGAACCGCTCCGTGGCCAACATGTTCATCGACCTGGGCATGCGCGTCCAGATGACCGAAGAGCAGTTCGAAGCAGAGATGGCCCAACGCCGCGAGAAGCTGAACGTCTCGGCGAACGAGCTCGTCCTCGGGTGCCCGCTGTGCAACGACATCCCGAAGCCCGGCTACATGGCGGCGCCGGCGAAGAACGTGGGCGGCCAGCAGCAACAGCAGTAGTCATCGTGCGGACCTGGCGTCCGCCGCAAACCGCAGCAGGGCGGGCCGTCAGGCCCGCCCTTGTTCAAGGAGAAGGATCTCGGTGAAGAAGGGGATTCTGTCGGCGTCCCTGGCGATGTCGCTTGCGCTGTCGGGCGTGGGGCATGCGCAGGTGCTCACGTTCTCGAAAGGTCAGAACATCTCGCCGGCCTTCGAGGGCTGGGAGAAGAACACCGACGGTTCCTTCAACATCGTGTTCGGTTACGAGAACCGGAACTGGGACGAGGAGCTCGACATCCCCGTCGGCCCCGAGAACGACATCGAGCCGGGCGGCCCCGACCAGGGCCAGCCGACGCACTTCCTGCCGCGCCGGAATCGCTTCACCTTCCGGGTTCGTGTGCCTGCCGACTTCGGACAGACGGAGCTCATCTGGACGCTGACGGCCCACGGCGTCACGGAGAAGGCCTACGGGTCGCTCAAACCCGACTACTTCGTCGACAACGACGTCTTCATGTCGGAGCGCGGCGCGCTCGGCGCCGGCACCAGCACGCCGGAAATTCGCGCCAACAAGCCGCCGCTCCTCGAGGTCGAAGGCGGACAGATGCGCAACGCGAAAGTGGGCGAACCGATCGCCCTCATCGCCGAAATTCACGACGACGGGGTGTTCCAGTCGCGCCGCGGCCGCGCCGCCGCCCTGGCGGGCGGCGACGGAAGCGCCCGGAAGTACCCGGCCCTCACGCCGCCGTTCCAGGTCACCGTCGGCAGCGAGGTCGGTCTACGCATGTCGTGGTTCGTCTATCGCGGGGCCGGCACCGTCACATTCGCCCCCCCGCAGATTGAAGTGTGGGAAGACACGCGCACCGGCGCCAACTCCCCCTGGGCGCCGCGGTGGGTCACGCCCCCCGTCCCTGACGACGGGCGCATTCTGGTCCATGCCACCTTCGATCGCCCGGGCACCTACATCCTCCGCTGCCGTGCGGACGACGGCGGACTGTGGACGGACCAGGATCTGACGATAACTGTTGTACCCTGACGCGAAAGGCCGTGTCTGTAAGCCAAGTCCTCGGTCGGCTTCGACCGATCTTCGTTGCCGCGCTCCTCGGGATGGCCGTCTGCCCGCCGGCGGTCGCCGAGGAGGCGTTCCGCTCCACGCTCGATCGCGCCGTCTTCCCGGTTCCCGACGTCCTTGTTCCGAACATCCTCTTCTGGCGGGACATCTTCTCGAAGTACGACTCCACCGCCACGGTGATCCACGACAACCTGAGCCTCGACATCGTCTACTCCGTGGTGGATGTCGGGGATCTGAAGCAGCAGGGCGCCTCCGACGCGACGCTCGAACGCGTGTCTCGCAATCGTGTGCGCGACGAGATCCGCAAGTACGAACGCGTGCTGGAAGCGCTCGCCGGTGTCCGCGGTGCGACCGCCGACCCGGCCGACATGGCACGCGTCCGCGAGCTGTTCGCGCGCTCAGCGCGGGGCCGGAGTGATTTCCGCGCGGCCGTCGATCGGGTGCGGGGCCAGGGCGGCCTTCGCGACACGTTCCGCGATGCCCTGGCGACGTCGGGCATGTTCATGCCGGGCATCGAGGAGATCTTCGCGAGCCACGGCGTTCCGGCCGACATCGCGCGCCTGCCGTTCGTCGAGTCGATGTTCAACTACGAAGCGCGCTCCAAGGTGGGCGCGTCGGGCGTCTGGCAGTTCACGCGATCGACCGGCCGCCTCTACCTCGAGATCAACTCCGCGGTCGACGAGCGGTCGGACGTCTGGCTCTCGGCCGACGGCGCGGCGCGCATGCTCGCCGAGCACTACGCGCGCGTCCAGAGCTGGCCTGTGGCGATCACCGCTTATAACCACGGCATCGCGGGCATGGTGCGCGCCGTGTCGAAGGTCGGCAGCCGCGACATCGGGGCCATCACCGAGCAGTACGAATCGCCGACCTTCGGCTTCGCCTCGCGCAACTTCTACGCGGAGTTCGTGGCGGCGGCGACGGTCTACGACGAGCGCGCGCGGCTGTTCCCCGACGTGCAGCCCATGGCGCCGATCGCGTTCGACGAGTTCACGCCCGGCAAATACGTCTCGCTTCTCGACCTCGCGCATCTCACGAGCACGTCCGCCGCCGCGATCGCCGCGCTGAATCCCGCGCTCGACACCGAAGTGGTGCACGGCCGGCTCCTGATCCCGGCGAATTATCCACTGCGCGTGCCGGAAGGCCGCGCGCCGCAGTTCGCCCGGGCGCTCGCGAAGCTGCCGGACGAGCGCAAGCTGGACCGCCAGCTCGCCGTGCACTACCGCGTGCAGCGCGGAGACACGCTCGGAGCGCTCGCCCGCCGCTTCGGCACCTCGGTCGCGGCGCTGCAGCAGGCGAACCAGCTGGGACGCGCATCGCGTATTTACGTGGGACAGGACCTCGAAATGCCGAGCGGCCCGGCCACGTGGACGCCGCTCGTCTGGACCGGCGACGAGCCGGCCGGCGGCGAGATCCTCGCGGCGGCCGTGCACATCGTGCGCGCCGGAGAAACGCTCACGCGCATCGCCCGCCAGTACGGCACGACGGTGCAGACCCTGATTCGCACGAACAACCTGATTTCCACCGTCATTCACGTGGGGCAGGAGCTGCAGGTGCCTCCCCGGCACTAGCCCGATTCGTGGGCATCCGGCTCTTCCCGGTCGCGCTCGCGCTCGTCCTCGCTCAACCTCCCGCGCGCTCGCCCGACATCTACTTCGCCGCCACGCCACAGGGGGTGGTCGAGGCCATGCTCCGGCTCGCCCGCGTCGGGCCCGACGACGTCGTGTACGACCTCGGATCGGGCGACGGCCGCATCGTCGTCATCGCCGCGCAGCAGTTCGGCGCGCGCGGCGTCGGCATCGAGCTGCAGCCGCGCCTCGTCGCGGCGTCGCGGCAGATCGCGGTCGAAGGCGGTGTCGCCAATCGCGTGCGGTTCATCGAGGGCGACTTCTTCACCCAGGATCTGTCCGACGCGACCGTGGTGACGATGTGGCTGACCGACGCCATCGACGCGGCGCTGGCGCCGAAGCTGCGGCGCGAGCTCAAACCGGGGAGCCGAATCGTCTCGCACCAGTTCCGGATGGGCGACTGGGCGCCCGACGAGGCCCGGCAGGCCGACGGCGAGGACATCTTCCTCTGGATTGTCAGGTAGGGTGTGTGCGTGTCGGCCGTCTTGGCTACAATCGGCGCGTTGGAGGCCGACGATGTCCACACGCTGTGCCGGGTTGATCCTGGCTGTGCTCTGCGCCGTCCCGCTGGCGGCTCGAACCGCGGCTCAGGCACAATCCGCCGGGGCGATTGTCCCATTCACGATCCAGGTGCCCGACGCCGTCCTGCAGGATCTGCATGAGCGTCTCGCCCGCACGCGGTTTCCCGACGCCATCCCCGGCGCGGGGTGGGACTACGGCACCGATGTCGAGTATCTGAAGTCGCTCGTCGCCTACTGGCAGAACGGCTACGACTGGCGCGCCGAGGAGCGCAAGCTGAACGCCCTGGATCAGTACACGACCGACATCGACGGCCTCACGATCCACTTCATCCACCAGCGATCGAAGGAGCCCCACGCGCTGCCGCTCGTGATGACGCACGGCTGGCCCGGCTCCATCTACGAGTTCACGAAGGTCATCGGGCCGCTCACCGACCCCGTCGCCTACGGCGGCCGCGCCGACGACGCCTTCGACGTCGTCGCCATCTCGCTCCCGGGGTTCGGGTTTTCGGAGAAGCCCGACGAGCGGGGCTGGAGTCCCGAGCGGATGGCGCACGTGATCGCCACGCTCATGGCCCGCCTCGGCTACACGCGCTACGGCGCGCAAGGCGGCGACTGGGGCGGCATCATCAGCCGGCTGATCGCCATCGACGACGCGCCGCACGTCGTGGGCCTCCACCTGAACTTCTGCGTGGCCGGCCCGCCCCCTGGCGACAATCCGAATGCCGGCGTGCCGCCCGACGAGCTCCGGCTGTTCGAGGAGCGCCAGGCCTACATGGCCAACGAGCGCGCCTATCAGCAGATCCAGGGCACCAAGCCCCAGACCCTCGGCTACGGCTTGACCGATTCGCCGGCCGGACTGGCGGCATGGATCGTCGAGAAGTTCCACGCCTGGTGCGACTGCGGGAGCACCATCGAGAGCCGGTTCACGAAAGACGATCTGCTCACCAACGTGATGCTGTACTGGGTGACCGGCACGATCACCTCGTCGATGCGAATCTACTACGAGAACCGCGTCGCGCCGCCCAACCCGGCGCGCGTCACGGTGCCGACCGCCTGTGCGCTCTTCCCCAAGGAGATCACGACGCCGCCGCGGCGGTGGGTCGAGGCGCGCTACAACCTCGTGCGGTGGACGCCCATGCCGCGCGGCGGCCATTTCGCCGCGCTCGAGCAGCCGGATCTCCTGGTCAACGACGTCCGGGAATTCTTTCGCACGCTGCGATAGGCGGTCAGCGTCCGCGAAACCGCCGGAAGCCTCCACGGAAGCCGCGGCCGAACCGGGGGCGCTGCGGGGCGAGGGGCGACCGCGCCGTCGGCAGTTGCGCCACCGGCAGCCGCGCCGACGTCACGACGGGCTCGCCGAGGTCGACGTCGCCGCCGCTGATCTCGGTGAACTGGTCGCCCTCGGCGCCGGTGCGGACGATGGCCGGCACGAGGTGATCGTCGCGGTACTCCCACACGGACGCGGGCGCCTCGCCGTCGGCGACCGCCGGCTGGGCTGCAGCCTCCTCGGCCGGACCCTGGTCGAGCGCTGCCAGCACGTCCTGTGATGGCTTGAATGCCAGCGCATCGTTCGGCACGCGCACACAGTCGCCGCAGCGGTTGACGACGATCGTGGCGATCGCGGTCATGCCCGGCCGGAGGCGCTCGTCGGGGTTCTCTACGGCCACGACCGCCGTGTAGGTGATCACCCGCGGCTCCCGCGAGCGAAGCAGCCCGTTGGGGAGCTCGGTGACCGTCGCCTGCTGATCCGGTTGCAGGCGCACCTGCGACACCGATCCCTCGAACGTCACGTCCGGAAACGCGCCGACCGTGAACGTCACCCGCTGGCCCGGCTTCACATAGGCGACGTCGGACTCGTCGATCGCCTCGTCGAGCTCCAGGTGCTTGAAGTCCTGGGCGATGGTGAACAGCACCGGGATGTCGCGCCGCACGGTGACGGTCTGGCCGACCTCGACCTGCCGCGACACGACGACGCCGTCAATCGGCGAGCGGACCGTGGTGTACTCGAGGTTGACCTGCGCCTGCTTGAGCGACGCCTGCGCCACGACCACCGACGACTGGGCCGCCTTCAGAATCGGCTTGGGCCTGGTCGGCGATGGTCCGCGCCGTTTCGAGATCCGCCTCGGAGGCCAGGCCTGTCTTGGAGAGCTCGCGGGCGCGATCCAGCTTCGTGCGCGCATCGGCGAGGACCGCCTGGCGACGGCCCACTTCGGCGCGCGCCTGCGCGAGGGCGGCTTGCGCCCGCGCGCTCTGCGCCGCGTACGAGGAGGGATCCAGGCGAGCGAGCACCTGGCCACGTGTGACGACCGCGTTGAAGTCCACCTCGAGGGAGCGAATCGTGCCCGAGACCTGGGCGCCGACATCCACCTTCGACACGACGTCCATCGTCCCGGCCGCGACGACGCGATGGACGATCGGCCCACGCGACACCGCGACCGTCCGCACCTCGACGTCGGGCGTCTCGTCTGCCGACCGGGCGCTGATGGCCCAGCCGACGACGCCGACGGCCAGCACGCCGGCCGCCACGCCCGCAGTGCCCATCCGCATCGTTGTATTATCCCTCTCCGTCCAGTTCATCCCAAGACCGGCGCAGGCGCGCGCGGTGGCGCAGTCTTGCTGCCAGCGCCAGCACCGAAAGCAGGACGATCCCGGCCCACAGCGTCTCGCCGCTCGACGCCACGGCCACCCACCGGGACACGCGCCGATGCGCGCCCCAGGCGCGGGCGGCGGCCTCGTCGACCGTCTCGCCCGTCTGGGCGGCGAACGCGCGGCTGAAAGGCATGCCCGCCGCGACTCGTGCGGCGATGGCTCCCGGCACCGCCGCGCCGTGACGCCGCCGCACATCGTCGACGAGCGCGGTCGCGAGTCGATAGGCGTCGGCAGTTTCCGGCTGACGGTCCGACTCGAACAGCGCGGCGATCCCGGCGACGGTGGGCTCGCGCGCTTCGGCGCGGAAAAGCTGCCACTGGTCGACGACGCCCCAGTCGCTCCCGATGGCCTGCGCCACCCCTTCGTGGAACCATCGCGGCAGGGCGCCGTCGCCCGCCTGCCGATCGAGGGCCAGGTGCACGATCTCATGTCGAAGCACGGATTCGACCGAATCGTACGGGTACACCGACACGCGCGCCGGAAAGATCTCGATGTCGCGGTCGCCCCATGCGCGGCCGACGATCCAGCGGGGCGTGGCGCGAGCCGCGGGGTCGTCTTCGTCGACCAGGGTCACGTGGATGTCGCGGGGCATCCGGAGCCCGGCTGCCGCCAGCGACCGCTCCAGCCGGGACGCGTCGAAGGCCCGCACGTGCTCGGCCGCGGCGCGAAGGCCGACCGGCGCGTCGACGGACATCTCCAGCGCGACCGCCGTCTCGGGTGCGGCTGCCAGGGCGAGGGCCGCGACGACGGCCGGCGCGGTCACGACCCGCCGGCCTGCGACGCGACCCAGCCTTCGAGGCCGCGGAGAATCATGTCGATGGCGAACGAGCCGGTGAACAAGGCCGTGACGCGCCCGGCGATCTCGGTGTAGAGCCGCACCAGGCGTTCGTCGCGCTGGCGCACCGCGTCGTGCGCCAGCTTGAAGAGGAGCATGGCCGCGAACGCGACCGCCAGCGCCAGCCCGATCGCGCCGACGGCCATCCCCTTCGAGAGTCTGGCGCCGGCCAGCACGCTGGCGCTGATGGTTCCCGGACCGACCATCAGCGGCATCGCGATCGACACCGCCACGTCCTGGTCGTCCGGCCGCAGGCGCACCGCCATCTCGCCCGACCCGACGATCAGGCGAATTCCGATGATGAGAAACGTGATCCCGCCGAAAATGAGAAAGGCGAAGAACCGCACCTGAAAGACGTTCTCGAACAGGCGGTCGCCCGCCCAGGCGAACATGACGAACACCGCGAAGCTGATGAGCCAGGCGCGCGCCAGCTGATTCGCGAACCGGCGGAACGCCATGCCCTTGACGAGTTCGGTGAGGTAGACGCTGAGGACGAAGGGATTGAGCAGAACGAGCAACACGAGGAACGACCGCGTGAACGATCCCATGGCTGCAGTCTATCACCGCAGTTTTGCCGCCGACCGCGGTGATGGCGGGCAGCGTCTCGACCGCGTGGTGCAACGGCATGTCGGCGGCGCCGCTGGGACGATCGCGCGCGCCGAGGTGCAGCGATGGATCGCACGCGGCGCCGTGCGCGTCAACGGAATCCCCGTGCGGCGATCCGCCGCGCGCGCGGCATGGGGCGACGTGGTGACGATCGAGATGGATCCACCGGTCCGTCGGCGATCAGAGGCGCTGGCCGAGCCCGCCGAGCTCGAGCTGCTCTACGAAGACGACCATCTCCTCGCGGTGAACAAGCCGGCCGGGATCGTCGTGCATCCGACCTACGGGCACGCCTCAGGCACCGTGTTGAACGCCCTCCTCTGGCGCGCCCGAGACTGGCCGTCGCCCGCACGTCCATCGCTCGTCGGGCGCCTCGATCGCCTGACGTCGGGGCTGCTGATCGTGGCGAAGACGAGGGCGATGCACGCGGCCCTGCAGCGCGAGCTCCGCTCGTCGTCGGCGGAGAAGGAATATCTGGCGCTCGTCTACGGGCGCGTGCCGGCGGCCCCCGGACGCATCGACCTCCCCTTGCGCCGGGATCCGGACGACCGCCGACGCGTCCAGGCCTCGCCGGCCGACGGTCGGCCGAGCCTGACGCACTTCGAACGGATCGCCTGCGCCGCCGCGCCGCGGGCGGGGATCGCGCTCCTTCGCTGCCGGCTGGCGACCGGGCGCATGCATCAGATCCGCGCGCACCTGGCGGCGCGGGGCTGGCCGATCGTCGGCGATCCGGTGTACGGCGAGCCGCGGTGGTCGCGCGTCACCGACCCGGCGCTGGCCGCCCGGCTGCGCGACTTCCCGCGCCAGGCGCTTCACGCCTGGCGCGTGGCGTTCCGCCATCCCGTGACCGGCACGCGCGTTCAGATCGAAGCGCCCGTGCCGAGGGACCTCTCAGAGGTGCTGGCGTGCGTCGGTGCCTGGCGTGCCTAGGTGCTCTGTTCCATTGCCCCGACGAGCGCGGCGAGATCGGCATGCATGCGATCGCGGGGAGCATGGTGCAGCCGCCCGTGGCCGGGGAGGACCCACTCGAAGCGATACGCCAGCAACGCGGCCATGGAGCGCGTCTGCTCGGGCCAGGAATACCAGCACACGTCGCGGAATGCCGTCAGCGCCCGGCGGGCCGGCGACCAGGCGAGATGATCGCCAGTGAAGAGCGCGCGATCCCGATAGAGGAGCACCTGGTGTCCCCGGGTGTGCCCCGGCGTCGGAATCGACAGCAGGTCCGGGGCGATGCGCTCGGCCTGGCGCCCGGCGGCGATGCGCTCGATGCCGAGCCGCTCGGCGCCGTCGGCCTCGTGCATCATTCGCGGACAGTGGAAGTGGGCGGCGAACCGGGCGTGGTCGGCGATGTCGTCGCGATGCGACAGATAGATGAACCGGACGCCGCCCATCGCCTCGATGCGCCGCACGAGCGGCGCGGCGAAGCGCGGCGAGTCCACGAGCACGTTGCCGCCCTCCGCCTCGGGGCGCACGATCAGGTACGACCAGGCGCCGAAGCTCGCCGCCGCGGTGAACCCGCAGAAGAACACGTTGTCGAACACGGGTGTGGGAAACGCGGCGGCGCCGTCGCGCGCGTTCAGCCGGGAGGCAGTGCCGATTGACGCGGTGGGACACGCGACGAGCGCCATGAGCGCCCGCTGGCGCGCCGCGGCGTCGTCCGGCTGGCGGTACACGCTCGATTGCCCGCCATGATCGCGGAACGTGTCGGGCGCAATCTGGCGGCAGGCATCGCAGTCGATGCAGCTCGCGTCCACATAGAATTCACCGGCCGCGTTTTCCGCCAGCCGTTCGGTCCATCGGGCCATCGAACGATTGATGGCATACTCAAGGACGGTATGACAAGCGCACGCGTCGGAGTGGCGGGCCTGGTGGTCCTCGCTGCCACGGCGACCTCCTGCACGCGCTCGGCGGGGGCCAGCCAGGACGGTTCCCGGGCGAGTGGAGGCACGATTGTCGGCGAGTCCAAGACGCTCGACGTGAGCGGCACCTACGCCCCGCTCGTTCTCGACAGCGTCGACCATCTGGCGCGGGAGGATGGCAAGGTCCTCGTGTACGGCCCGACCAACGGCGTCGTGGTCGAGGTGCCGGCCGACACCGATACGTCGCAGCCCAATCCCGCCTGGCGGCTGGTGACCGAGAGCGACGCGGGGGCGTCCCGCCGCGTGACGTTCACGCACGACATGTCGCTCGAGGACTTCTCGATCGAGTTGCCGAAGAGCCCGGCCGAGCTGCACTACGGCGCGTTCCTGTCGCGGGACGGCGGCAGCATCCTCATCTTCGCCTGGGGCGAGGGCTTTCGCTCCTACTGGGGATGGGTGACGATCAGGTCCAAGAGCCCGTAGCCGGCTCGACGGCCAAATCCGTCCGAATCGCGTCTACAATGGGAGAGCCTGCTTTCGTGGAGGTGTTGCATGCGCAAAGCGCGCAGGTGGCACGTCACCGTCGCCGTTCTGGGATTGTGCCTCGCGGCGTCCGTTCCGTCGGCCCGGGGCCAATATTTCGGCCAGAACAAAGTCCAGTACCGGAACCTCGACTTCCAGGTCCTCTCTACCGAGCACTTCGACATCTACTTCTATTCACGCGAGCGCGTCGGCGCCGAGCAGGCGGCGCGGCTGGCCGAGCGCTGGTACGCCCGGCTGTCCACGCTCTTCGATCATGAGCTGCGTGGGCGCCAACCGCTGATTCTGTACGCCTCGCCGTCGGATTTCCGGCAGACGAATCTCCTCGGCGACGTCGGC
Source organism: uncultured Acidobacteriota bacterium (assembly GCA_963837345.1). GTDB lineage: Bacteria > Acidobacteriota > Vicinamibacteria > Vicinamibacterales > CAVVIG01 > CAWIMX01. Next base: position 2,458,166 of record CAWIMX010000001.1, on the reverse strand, counting down.
GAAGGCACGGGCGGCGTCACCGAGTCGCTGCGCCGCCGGATCATCATGCCGCTCGGCGGGACGCTGGCCGATACCGACCACGTCATCGGCCACGAGCTGGTGCACGCCTTCCAGTTCGACGTCACGGCCGACCCCGACGCACCTCCCGGACAGAACGGCGCCCAGCGCCTCCCGCTCTGGTTCATCGAGGGCATGGCGGAGTACCTGTCGCTCGGCCCCGTCGATCCGAACACGGCCATGTGGCTGCGCGACGCGGACAGCCGCGAAGCGCTGCCCGACATCAAGGATCTGAACAATCCGAAGTACTTCCCCTACCGCTGGGGCCAGGCGTTCTGGGCCTACGTCGGCGGGCGCTGGGGCGACCAGGTGATTCCGCGCCTGCTCGTCGACGCGGCCGCCAACGGCGACATCGAAGCGATGGTCAAGAAGCAGCTCGGGATGGAGCTGAAGGATCTGTCTTCGGACTGGCACGACAGCATCCGCAACGCCTATCGCCCGGTGCTCGCCTCGACGACGAGACCGCGCGATACGGCGCGGCTCACGATCGAAGGGAAGGGCCTGGGTGGCGAGCTGAACATCGGCCCCGCCATCAGCCCCGACGGCAGCCGCATCGCGTTTCTGTCGCAGCGCGGCGTCTTCTCGACCGATCTCTACGTCGCCGATGCCGCCGACGGCCGCGTCATCCGCAAGCTCACGAGCACGGCCACCGACCCCCATTTCTCCAGCATCCAGTCGCTCGACTCGGCGGGCGCCTGGGATCCGACGGGAACGCGGCTCGCCATTGCCGCGATGACCGGCGCCACGCCGGACCTGGCCATCTTCGACGCGTCGAGCGGCGACCGGCAGCGCGACATTCCCATTGCCGACGTGGACGAGATTCTGAACCCGTCGTGGTCTCCCGACGGACAGCAGCTCGTCTTCACGGGCATGAAGCAGGGCCTGACGGATCTCTACACCTACGATCTCGGCGCCGGCGCCCTGCGCCAGCTGACCGACGATGCGTTTACGGACCTGCAGCCGGCATGGTCGCCCGACGGACGCCGCGTGGCGTTCGTGACCGACCGGTTCACGACCGATCTCGGCTCCCTGCGCGTCGGCCGCTACCAGATTGCGCTGCTCGACGTCTCGACGGCCGCGGTGCAGGCGATTCCCTCCACGGTCGACGGCTCGACCATCAACCCGCAGTGGTCGCCCGACGGCCGCTCGCTCTACGTCGTGTCGAACCCGAGCGGCGTGCCGAACCTCTACCGCCTGGATCCCGCCTCGGGCGCCATGACGCCGCTCACCAACGTCACGACGGGCGTCAGCGGGATCACGGCAAGCAGCCCGGCGCTGTCGGTCTCCGCACAGGGCGGCATCGCGGCCTTCAGCGTCTATGACGCCGATCACTACAACATCTACACGCTCGACACTGCGGATCGGGCGCCGACACCGATCACGGTCGCCGACGCGGGCGCCTTGCCTCCGTTGACGCGACAGGACAGCATGGTCGTGCAGCTGCTGGACAACACGACCATCGGCCTTCCCGCCACGCAGCCCTATCCCGTGGCGCCCTACCATGCGGGCCTCCATCTCGAGGGCGTCGCGCAGCCGACGGTCGGCGCCGGCGCCAGCCGGTTCGGAGTGGCCATCGCCGGCGGCGTCGCGCTGCAGTTCGCCGATCTGCTGAACAACCAGCAGCTCATCACGGCGGTCCAGTTCAATCAGGCCATCAGCGGCAGCCTGAGCGGCAACGATCTCGCCGCGCAGGCCGCGTACTTGAATCAGGCGCACCGCTGGAACTGGGGACTCGTGGGCGGCCAGATCCCGTACCTGAGCGGCGGCTTCTCGAGCGGCCTCGGCGTCACCCAGAACGGTGAGCCGGTCGAGGTGGACCAGATCACCCTCTTCCGGCAGACGGAGCGGAGCGCGGGCGGGCTGGTCGCGTATCCCCTCGATCGGGCGCGCCGGGTGGAGTTCCAGGGCGGCGTGACGCACGTCTCGTTCGAGCAGGTCGTCGACACCACGGTGACCTCCCTCTTCTCGGGGCAGAGGCTCTCCCACGACAGCACGACCCAGAGTGTGGCCGATCCGCTCACGCTCGGCACCTCGTCGGCGGCGTACGTGTTCGACACCGCAAGCCTCGGCCCGACGAGCCCCGTGCAGGGCCAGCGCTACCGGTTCGAGGTGGCGCCGACGTTCGGCTCGATCAACCTGACGAGCGTGCTCGGCGACTATCGGCGATATTTCATGCCGGTGTCGTTCTATACGATTGCCGCGCGCGTGATGCACTACGGACGCTACGGCAGCGGCGGCGAAGACCCGCGCCTGTTTCCGCTGTACATCGGCTATCCGCAGCTCGTCCATGGCTACGACGTGAACACCTTCACCGCCGCGGATTGCGTCGCCACGGCGGAGAGCGCCTGTCCGGCCTTCGACCGTCTGCTCGGAAGCCGAATGCTTGTCGGCAACCTCGAGTTCCGGTTTCCGCTGCTGCGCCCCTTCGGACGGACCGAACGGATGTACGGGCCCGTGCCCGTCGAAGTGGCGCTGTTCACCGACGGCGGCGTGGCCTGGAATCGGGGCCAGTCGCCGTCGTTCCTGGGCGGCGACCGCCAGGGGGTGGCGAGCGCCGGACTGGCCCTGCGGGTGAACCTGCTCGGGTTTGCCGTCGGCGAGTTCGCGTTCTCGCACCCGTTCGATCGCCCGAGCAAGGGCTGGGTGTTCCAGTTCGGGCTGTCGCCCGGGTTCTAGCTGGACTTGGGAAACGGAGGAACGAACGTCCTACGTTCCTCCGTTTCTTCAGAGCTCCAACAACGCGAGTCCCGTTTGCGGGTCGGGGCGTCGTTGCAGGTGGGGCGGCGACTCCACCACCATGATCTCGAGCGTCGGGCGCACGTGCGCCTCGAGCAGATGCCCGCCGTGCGCCGTGCCGTCCCGCCTGCCGACGACGACGTGAGCGTGGACGCGACGATCGGCGCCCGCGAGCGTGACGTTGCCCGTGAGCGCGACCACTTCGACCTGCTCCCGAATCGGGATTCGTTCGTAGTCCTTGCGCTCGAGGTCGAAGAATCCGAGCGTGACGTCCCGGAACCCGCCAATGCCGGTGAAACTCGCGGCCGACAACCCGGCTTGGCGGGCGAAGCGCTGCAACCCGTCGACCACCTCGTCGCCCGCCTCGAATGCAACGGCGAAGGTCCGCAGGCCGCCGATCTCGTCGAGCCGCCGCGACTGCATCTACTGTCCCCCCGAAGCCGCGGCGGGCTCCGCGCCGCAGGGATGCTCCGCTCGAGACACCTCCAGGTGGCTCACGACCGCGACGATGTTCCGGACGCGCGCGGCGCTATGCTGCCTGTTCGTCATGGGGTCATCTTCCCTGCTGGGCGTTGAACGCGCGCCATTTCGCGAGGTCGCTCCGGCGCACGAGCCCGATGAGATGGTGCCCGTCCACGACCAGCACCTGCTCCTGGTGGCGCCGTGTGAGCTGATTGAAGGCGCGCTCGGCGGCGGCTTCCGGCGGCAGGGCCGGCAACTCGGCGACAGGCGTCATGATTTGTCCGACTGTCGTCCCGGCCCATTCCGATTGCGGAAGCCGGCGCACGTCGCCGAGCGTGACGACGCCGACCAGGTTGCCCGCCGACTCGATGGGAAACGCGTTCTGCTCGCCGGCCATGACGTAGTCGTGCACGAAGCGCTCGACCCGGAGGTCGGGCGACACGCGCTCCAGCCGGGTTTCCATCACGCCGGCGACGGTGACGTCTTCGAGCGCATGCCGCATCCGCACGTCCCGATACGAGAGCCGGGCGGCGTTGTTCAGGAACCAGCCGACCAGGACCAGCCATAGTCCGCTGGTCGCCCCCGAGAATACGTTCGCGACGCCGATCGCCATGAGGACCCAGGCGAACGCCTGGCCGAGAAACGACGCCCACTTCGTAGCGCGCACGACATCGCCCGTGGCCTTCCAGGCCATCGCTCGAAAGACACGGCCGCCGTCGAGCGGAAATCCCGGAACGACGTTGAACGCCCCCAATGCGACATTGATCGGCCCCAGCCAGAGCAGCAGCGTCGCCAGCGGACCGAGATCGCGAATGGCGGCCGCGATGGCGCCCCCACGTTCGGCGCTCACGGCCGCCCGCAGCGGCTCCCCTGCCAGGCGCAAGGCCCCGAACGTGGCGCTCACTCCAAGGGCCACGCTGACGAGGGGGCCGACAATCGCGATCAGGAACTCGGACCTGGGCGACGGCGGGTCGCTCTCGATATGGGCGAGCCCGCCGAACAGGAACAACGTGATCCGCCGCACCGGGATCCCGAAGGCGCGCGCCACGACGGCGTGCGACAGCTCGTGTGCCAGCACCGACGCAATCAGCAGAATCGCGGCCGCAAGCGCCAGTGCCCAGTTCTGGGCGGCCGTCCACCCCGGATGCCAGGCCGGAAACAGCCCGGCCCCCAGATCGAACGCCACGAGCGTGACGATCACGAACAGCGTCCAGTCGATCAGGATCTGCACGCCGAGCAGGCGGCCCAGGCTGAATCCTCCGAGCATGGATGTCTCCCGGGCGGCAATTTGCACCTTTCGTACCGAGGATCGTGACATCAGGGCAGGGTCATCCGTTTCGGTACAGACGATGCAGCGACATGTCGACGGGTGCGTGGAGCGATGGCGACACAAACCGACCTGCTGCTGCGCCTGCTGGCCGCGACGGCCGCCGGCGCCATCATCGGCCTCGACCGCGAAATGCACCGCAAGCCCGCGGGGCTGCGAACGCTGATGCTCGTCGGGCTCGGCTCGGCGCTCTTCACAACGGCCGGGCTCGTCGGCCTGCCGTCGACCGATCCCCTCCGCATCGTCCAGGGGGTGATCGTCGGCATCGGGTTTCTCGGCGGCGGCGTGATTCTCCAGCGCGAAGAGCAGGGGGCGGTTCAGGGTTTGACGACCGCCGCGTCTATCTGGATCGTGGCGGCGCTCGGCACCACGTTCGCGCTCGGGCGCTGGCTGTTGGCCGCGGCAGCCCTGGCGCTGTCGATCGTGGTGCTCGTCGCGGGTACGGCGCTCGAGCGGTGGCTGCACCGTCGCGAGCGGTGATCTCGTCCATTGATCCAGCCCGTCCGCCGGTAAGCGTTCCCACGCCCTTGTAACTCCTACACCCCCTGTCCGACCCGGGCGTGTACGGCTCGTCGGCCGGGAAGGCGGTGGCCGAACCGGCCGCCGGCTCTGGATTTGCAGCGGCCGGCACACGACATGGCCAGACGCACTGCCGCCGATTGCCTGGTGGACGTCTTGCGCGCGTGCACGGTCGACGTGGTCTTTGCGACTCCTGGCGACGGCCTGCGCGGCGTCACCGATGCGTTGAACCGGCGACGGGACGAGATCCGGGTCGTGGAGGCGCACGACGGCGACGCGGCGGCGTTGATGGCCTGTGGCTATGCCAGGCACACAGGACGCCTCGGCGTGTGCATCGGCACGTCCGATCCCGGAGGCATCCTGTTGCTGAACGGTCTCGCCGACGCCAGTCTGGGCGGCCTGCCCGTTCTGACGATCACGGGCGCACGTCGGCGGGATCCGGTCGACAGTTTCCTCCAGCCCGCGATCGATTTCGATCGGCTCTACGCGGATATCGCGGTGTACAGCGCGCGGGTGACCGACGAGGCCGACGTCGACCACGTGGCGGCCCTCGCGTGTCGGGCGGCGATGACCCGCAACGGCGTGGCGCACATTGCGTTTCCCGGCGATTTCCAGGACCGCGAAACCGCGGAGCGATCCACGCGGCATTCCGATGCGCCCATTGTCGACACCCTCGTGCGTCGCTCCGCGTTCGCGTCCAGCGGGGATCTGCTCCGCGCGGCTGCCGTCCTCAACAGCGGCACCCGCGTCGCGATTCTCGCCGGCGGCGGCGCCGTCGGCGCAGCCGAGGAGCTCGAAGCGATCGCCGAAGTCCTCGGAGCCCCCATCCTCAAGGCTCCCGCGGGCAAGACCGCCGTCCCCGACGACAGTCCGTATGCGACGGGCGGGCTCGATCAGCTCGGCGAGGAGACACCGCTCAGGGCGCTCTCACGGTGCGACACGCTCCTGCTGGTGGGCCTGCCATTCCCCGATCCCGACTGGCTGCCCGCGCCCGGGCAGGCCACGGCCGTGCAGATCGACGCCGACCCGGCCCGCATCGGCCTGCGGCATCCCGTCGACGTCGCGCTCGTCGGCGACACCCGGCTCGCGCTCGCCGGCCTCCTGCCCCACCTTCGGCGGAACCCCAGCCGGGCGTTTCTCGAAACCGCCCAGGCGTCGGCGCGGGAGTGGCGCATGAGCCTCGACGCCTGCAGCCCGACCGACGAGACGCCCGCGAGGGCAGCAGCCGTCGTCGGCGAGATTGGCCGGCGGCTCGCGCCGAACGCGATCGTCTCGTCCGACTCGCATCCGCTCCCGACGTGGTTCGCCCGCCAGATTCCGGCGCAGCGGTGCCAGACGTTCTCGCTCTCGAGTGTTCGCGTGCCGCTCGCAAACGGGCTGCCCTACGCGATCGCGGCCCAGGTGGCCTACCCCGAGCGTCAGTCGCTCGCGTTCGTCGCGGGAAGCGGCCTGATCGCGCGCGTGGGCGAGCTCGCATTCGCCGTGGCCCACCGCCTCCCGATCAAAATCGTCGCCGTCACCAGCGTCGACGATCCCGTCGATCTCGCTGGAATCGCCGTCGCCTGCGGCGCGACAGGCTATCGCGTCGAGACGACCGCCCGCTGCGGGCCGGTGTTCGAGCGGGCCGTCGCCACGCCCGGCCCGGTCGTTGTCGCGCTCGGGATGGATCCCGTCGACCTGCCGTCGCAGCCCCTGCGCGAGCCGCCACCGTTGATCCCGGCCCTCGCGACGCCGGCCAGCGGGCGGGAGATCGCATGACGCGACCGGAGGCCCGCGTCGACGCCATCGCGGCGTCAGCCTACCGGATACCCACGACGTCGCCCGAATCGGATGGCACGTTCGAATGGACCTCCACCACCCTGGTCCTGGTCGAGGCGACGGGCGCCGGAAAGACGGGCCTCGGCTACACCTATGCCAGCGACGCGCTGGTCCGGTTCGTCGCGGGTGAGCTCGCGGGGGTGGCCGTCGGCAGCGACGCCATGGACGTGCCCGGCACGTGGGAGCGCCTGCGGCGGGCGATTCGCAACAACGGGCGCAGCGGACTGGTGTCGATGGCGCTGTCGGCGGTCGATACCGCCCTCTGGGATCTCAAGGCTCGCATCCTCGATCTGCCGCTGACCACGCTGCTTGGCGCCGTTCGCGACGCCGTCCCGGCGTATGGCAGCGGCGGCTTCACGTCGATGAGCGATGTCGAGCTGGCCGCCCAGCTCGGAGGCTGGGCCGCCGAAGGCCTCGGTCGGGTGAAGATCAAGGTGGGCCGCTCGCCGGGCGATCCGGCCCGGGCACAGGTGGCGCGCCAGGCCATCGGCCCGGAGGTGCTCCTCTACGTCGACGCCAACGGCGCCTACACCCGGCCGGAGGCGATCGGCATGGCCGCCCGGTTCGCCGACGCGGGCGTATGCTGGTTCGAGGAGCCGGTCTCCTCCGACGACATCGAAGGGCTGCGCTTCGTTCGCGAGCACGCGCCCGACGGCATGGCGATCGCCGCGGGCGAGTACGGGTACGACCTGTTTACCCTCGAACGGCTGATCGAAGGCGGAGCCGTCGACGTCCTCCAGGTCGACGCCACGCGCTGCGGTGGCGTCACGGAGTTCATGCGCGCTGACGCGCTCGTCGCCTCGCACAATATTCAGCTTTCGACCCATACCGCGCCGGCCCTGCACGCGCATCTGGCGTGCGCCGCCTCGACGGCGCGCGACGTCGAATACTTCTACGACCATATGCGAATCGAGCAGTGGCTGTTCGACGGCACCGTGGCGCCCGTGGCCGGCCTCCTGCGACCGGACAAGACGCGCTCGGGGCTCGGCCTTCGCTTCAGACGCCCTGACGCCGAAAGTTACCGCGTCGCGTAGACCGCTGGCGCCGTTGGGCGTCGGCCCACCACGGCACCGGCCCCCGCGCGAGTCGGGACTATTCCCGGGGCGCCACGGTACAGTACGCTTGGCTGTGGCGTTATGAAGAGGCGTGGATGCGCTCCGGCCTGGCTCGTCGCGGCGCCGATGCTGGTGTTGGCGTCGGGCTGCACCACGGCGTCGACCAGCAGTCGCTATTTCGGCGCAACCGATCCGCCCGAAGGCCAGGCCCTCCGCTACGTCACCGGCTCGGAGCCCGAGTCGCTCGATCCTCAGATCAGCACCGGCCAGCCCGAAGGCCGGATTGACATGGCGCTCTATGAGGGCCTCACGGAAATGGACCCGCGGACGGCCCTGCCCATTCCGGCGATCGCCTCCAGCTGGGAGCCCAACGGCGACAACACCGAGTTCACCTTTCATCTTCGGTCCGAGGCGCGGTGGTCGGACGGGACGCCGATCACGGCCGACGACTTCGTCTACAGCTTCCGGCGGGGCCTGTCGCCGGCGCTCGCCGCCCGCAGCGCGTATCTCGCGTACGACATCGTCAACGCCGAGGCCTACAACGCGGGCCAGGTCCGGGCCGAGGCTCTCGGCGTGGATGCGGTCGACGCGCACACTCTGCGCATCCGGCTGCGCCGGCCGCTGCCGTTCCTGCCGGGGCTGTTGACGAACCAGTTCTTCCGGCCGGTGCCCCGTCAGGCCGTGGAGCGGTACGGCGAGGCCTGGGCGAACGTCGGCCGCCTGGTGGCGAGCGGTCCCTTCATGCTCCAGACCTGGCGTCCCTACGACGAGCTCGTGGTCGTCCGCAACCCGCTGTACTGGGACGCGGCCAACGTCCGGCTCGATTCCATCAGCTTCTATCCTCTCGAAGACCAGACGACGATCATGAACCTCTACAAGGCGGGAGAGGTGGACGCGGTGTTGAACCACACCGTGCCGGTCGGATGGATCGAGAACCTGCGGCGTTTCGACGATTACATGGACGCGCCCGAGCTCGCCAACATGTACGTCTGTTTCAATACGACGAAGCCGCCCATGGACGACGTGCGCGTGCGCCGGGCCTTTAACGCCGCGATCGACAAGGTGGGACTCTCCGACTACCTGCACGCGAGCAAGCCGCTGTTTTCATTCGTGCCGGAAGGTCTGTTCGACGGGTATCCGTATCCGGGAGGTCCGCCCTACGACCCGGAGCACGCGCGAGCGCTCCTGGCCGAGGCGGGCTATCGCAACCAGGACGGGGCGTACGATCCCTCGACGTTTCCGATTCAGGACGTCGAGTACATGTACAACACGACCGACACGAATCGCCAGGTGGGCGAATTCGTCCAGGCGCAGTGGAAGCAGAATCTCGGTCTCACCGTGGCGCTCCGCAATACCGAGTGGCGCACCTTCCTGCAGTCTCGGTCGGATCTCGACTACAAGGGGACCGCGCGCGGTGCGTGGATCGGCGACTACATGGACCCCTTCACCTTCCTGAATCTGTTCTCCACTCTGGGATCCGAAAATTGCACTGGATGGACAGACGCCACGTACCAGACGATGCTCGCCGACGCCAACCGCGAGCCTGACCATCGGCGTCGATACGATCTGCTGGCGCAGGCCGAGCAATATCTGCTCGACCACCAGCCGATCGCGCCGCTGCAGACGCAGGACACCAACTTCGTCAAGAAGCCGTACGTGAAGGGGCTCTACCCCAACCCGCTGACGATGCACGCCTGGAAGTTCGTCTACATCGAGCACGATCCGGCCAGGTGGGACGACGGGCCCGACACGGGCTCCTGATCGATGCTACGATTCGTCGTCCGCCGGCTGCTCGTCGCGGTGCCCATGGTGCTGATCGTCCTGTCGATCACCTGGGCCCTCATCCGGCTGGCTCCCGGGAACTTCTATTCCGGCGAAAAGCCACTGCCCCCGGCGGTGGAACAGAACATTCGTGAGAAGTACGGGCTCGACCGGCCGTGGTACGTGCAGTACGGCCTGATGCTCGAGAACACGGTGCGCGGCGATTTCGGGACGTCCCTCAAGTACGTCGGCCAGCCGGTCAACGGCATCCTGGCGGCCGCGCTGCCGGTCTCCGCCACACTCGGCGCGCTCGCGTACGTGCTGGCGCTCGTCGTCGGCATCCCCGCCGGGACGATCGCGGCGCTGCATCAGAACTCGCGCTCCGATTACACCTCGATGGCGGCCGCCATGATCGGCATCTCACTGCCGAATTTCGTGCTGGGGCCGCTCCTCGTCCTGGTCTTCGCGCTCACGTGGTACTGGCTGCCGCCGGCCCGCTGGAACGGGTTCGATCGACATCTCGTCCTGCCCGTCCTCACGCTGTCCGCGCTCTACATGGCCTACATCGCCCGGCTGACCCGATCGGGGATGCTCGAAGTGCTTCGCTCGAACTACATCCGGACGGCACGCGCCAAGGGCCTGTCGGAGCGCGACGTCGTCGTGCGTCACGCCATGCGCGGCGGTCTGCTGCCCGTCGTGTCGTTTTCGGGACCGGCCCTCGCGTTCCTCGTGACCGGCACCGTCGTCGTGGAGCGCATCTTCGCGCTGCCCGGGCTCGGCAACTACTTCATCAACGCGAACCTGAACCGCGACGAACCGCTCATCCTCGGGATCGTCGCGTTCATCTCGATGGCCATCCTGCTGTTCAACCTGCTGGTCGACGTGGCCTACGGCTTCCTCGATCCGCGCATCCGCTATTGACGTGGCGGACGTCGCCGCGATGTCCGATTCGGCCGGCCCGCCCGTCGCCGGAACGTCTCTCTGGACGGACGCCTGGCGCCGCCTCAAGCGGAACCGTCTGGCGATGTTCGGTCTGCTCGTCGTGGGCGTGATCGTGGCGGCATGCCTCGTCGGGCCGCCGATCATCGTGCGCGCGACCGGCTACAGCTACGATTACATTCCCACCGACCGGGCGCTGATCAAGGCGATGCCGCCGTTCACGGGCCCCGACGGGTCGTTCTCGTGGACGCACCCGATGGGCACCGACATCGCCGGTCGCGACCTGCTGGCGCGCGTCCTGCTCGGCGGACGGATCTCGCTGATGGTCGGCATCATTTCGACGCTCGTGTCGCTCCTTATCGGCACCGCCTTCGGCGCCACGGCGGGCTACGTGGGGGGCCGCGTCGACGAACTGATGATGCGCATCGTGGACGTGCTGTACGCGATCCCGTACATGATGGTGGTGATCGTGCTCTTGGCCTTCTTCGGCGGCCAGTCGCCGCTCCAGCAGCTCGTGCTCCTGTTCGTCGCGCTGGGCGCCGTCTCATGGCTGACGACGGCGCGGATCGTCCGCGGCCAGGTCATGTCGCTCAAGGCCCAGGAATTCGTGCTCGCCGCCCGGGCCACCGGCGTCCGGCCGCTCGCCATCGTCGCGCGGCATCTCGTGCCGAACACCCTGGGGCCGGTCGTCGTGTATGCGACGCTGACGGTGCCGTCGGTGATGCTCCTCGAGGCGTTCCTGTCGTTTCTCGGCCTCGGGGTGCAGGCGCCGCTCGCGTCGTGGGGCAGTCTGTCTGCCGAAGGAATCCTGAACATCGCCGTGTTCCCGTGGCAGTTGATCTTTCCCGGCGCGACGATGGCGATCACGCTCTTCTCGCTCAACTTCCTCGGCGACGGCCTGCGCGACGCGCTGGATCCGCAGATGAGAAAGGGCTGAGGGCTTGCCGGCACCCCTGCTCTCGGTGCGCCACCTGCGGACGTGGTTCGACGAGGAAGGCCGCACGTCGAAGGCCGTCGACGACGTGAGCTTCGACGTGGCCCGCGGCGAAACGGTCGGCATCGTCGGCGAGTCGGGCTCCGGCAAGTCCGTGACGAACCTGTCGATTCTCCGGCTCGTCCCGACGCCTCCGGGCCGCATCGTCTCGGGCGAGGTGCAGTTCGACGGGCTCGATCTGCTCGCGCTCGGCGAGGACGAGATGCGGCGGATTCGGGGGCGCCGGATCGCGATGATCTTCCAGGATCCGATGACTTCGCTCAACCCGTTCATGCGGATCTCGGAGCAGCTGATGGAAGTGACGCGGCTCCACCTGGGACATTCGCGCGCCGAGGCACGGGCCCATGCCATCGGGATGCTCGAGATGGTCGGCATTGCCGACGTGCACACCGCGTCTCGACGGCTACCCCCACCAGCTGTCGGGCGGCATGCGGCAGCGCGTGATGATTGCCATGGCACTCTCGTGCCGGCCCGAACTGCTGATCGCCGACGAACCCACGACGGCCCTCGACGTGACGATCCAGGCGCAGATTCTCGACCTCATCCGCACGCTGCAGCGCGAGATGGGCAGCAGCGTGATTCTCGTGACCCACGACCTGGGAGTGGTCGCCGGCACCACGGATCGGATCGTCGTGATGTACGCCGGGCACGTCTTCGAAACGGCGCCGACCGACGAGCTGTTCGCGCGGCCCGGCAACCCCTACACGCGGGGGCTGCTGCTGTCGGTGCCCGACCCGGCGGCCAACACGCCGCGTGGCGAGCTGTACCAGATACCGGGCCTGCCGCCCGACGTCGCGCAGCTGCTCCCCGGGTGCCCATTCGCCCCCCGGTGCGATCGCGTCGAGGCGATCTGCCGGGAGCAGTTCCCGCCGTTCGTCGAACTGGCGCCGGGCCATCATTCGCTCTGCCACTTCGCCCTCGACGTGTACGGACCCGCCGATCGATGACCGCCCCGCTCGTCGCCACCGAAGACCTCAAAGTCCACTTCGACCTGGGCGGCGGGACGCTGTTCGACCGGCTCACGGGCGGCAGCCGCTCGCCCCTCGTGGTGAAGAGCGTGGACGGCGTGTCGCTCGAGATCCAGGCCGGCGAAACGCTCGGGCTCGTCGGCGAAAGCGGCTGCGGCAAGACCACCCTCGGACGAGCGCTGCTGCGGCTGGTCGAGCCGACTGCCGGACGCGTCCGCTTCCGCGGCACGGACCTGACCACGCTGGACGCGTCGGCGCTCCGCCGCCAGCGGCAGCACATGCAGATGATCTTCCAGGATCCGTACGCGTCGCTCGATCCCCGCATGACGGTCGGACAGATCATCGGCGAACCCCTCCGCACCTTCGGACTGGCGCGCGGCGCCGCGCTCGCGACCCGGGTGCGCGACCTGATGGCCACGGTCGGTCTGAGCGCGCGCTACATCAACCGCTATCCGCACGAATTCTCGGGCGGTCAGCAGCAGCGCGTCGGTATCGCACGCGCCCTGGCAGGCGACCCGGAGTTCATCGTCGCCGACGAGCCCATCTCCGCCCTCGACGTCTCGATCCAGGCGCAGATTCTGAATCTCGTGGAGCGGCTGCAGCGGGAGCGCCGGCTGACCTTTTTCTTCATCTCGCACGATCTGCGGGCCATCCGTCACTCCTCGGATCGGGTCGCGGTGATGTATCTGGGACGAATCGTGGAACTGGCAGGCGCCAGAGACATCTACGACCATCCGCTGATGCCGTATACGAAGGCCCTCATTTCGGCCGTACCGCTGCCCGATCCCGTCGCTGAAAGACGGAGGCGCCGCATCGTGCTCCAGGGCGACGTGCCCTCGCCGATCGCCCCCCCGTCGGGATGCCGGTTCCACACGCGCTGCCCCTACATGGTGGACGCCTGCCGCGAGATCGAGCCGCGGCTGGTGGAGATCACGCCCGGTCACCTGGCCGCCTGCATCCGCATCAGCGCGGAACATCCCGACATCGATTCGGTGCCGGCCGGTGCCGTGTATGCCGTGCCCGGCGTCGCGCCTGCATCCGCCTAGCGCCGGAGGCGCCCGGGCGTCGGGGCCGGTACTGATCCTGCAACCCCCCCGGCCAGTGACGCAATTTCCGCGGATCCGAAAGGGCGGCGTGCCGGATTTCCGGCAGTGCCGCCGCTGTTTCGTGCCTGGAGGCCCTCAATGGCTCGTCGGATGATTACGGTGGACGGCAACGAGGCGGTGGCGCTCGTCGCGCATCGCCTCAGCGAAGTGATCGCCATCTATCCGATCACGCCTTCCTCGTCGATGGGCGAGCTGGCCGACGAGTGGTCCAGCCAGCAGCGCCCCAATCTCTGGGGCGACGTGCCGGACGTCGTCGAGATGCAGGCCGAAGGCGGGGCCGCCGGCGCCGTGCACGGCGCGCTGCAGGCGGGCGCTCTCGCCACCACCTTCACGGCCTCTCAGGGTCTCCTCCTGATGATCCCCAACATGTACAAGATCGCCGGCGAGCTGACGCCGTTTGCCATGCACGTCGCCGCCAGGAGTGTCGCGACGCACGCGCTGTCGATCTTCGGCGATCACTCCGACGTCATGGCGTGCCGCCAGACGGGCTTCGCGATGCTGGCGTCCGGATCGGTCCAGGAGGCGCACGATTTCGCGGCCATCGCCCACGCCGCCACCCTGGAATCGCGCATTCCCTTCCTGCACTTCTTCGACGGGTTCCGCACGTCTCATGAGGTCTCGAAAATCGAGGCGCTGGAAGACGACGATCTGCGCGCGCTCGTCGACGACCGGCGGATCGCGGAACATCGGTCGCGCGCGCTCACGCCCGACCGGCCCGTCGTGCGGGGCACGGCCCAAAATCCCGACGCGTTCTTCCAGGCGCGCGAGGCATGCAACGCCTTCTACCTGGCCTGTCCCGACATCGTCGAGCGCGCGATGGCGACGCTCGGCGACCGCACCGGACGGCGGTATGCGCCATTCGAATATGTCGGCCACCCGGCGGCCGAGCGCGTCCTCGTGGTCATGGGATTCCGCCGCCGACACCGTCCACGAGACGGTCGACTTCCTCGTGGACCGCGGTGAAAAGGTCGGCGCCGTCAAAGTCCGCCTGTTCCGGCCGTTTTCCGCAGAACGCTTCGTCGCGGCGCTGCCGGCCGGCGTCCGATCCATCGCCGTACTCGACCGGACGAAGGAACCGGGGGCGACGGGCGAGCCGCTCTACCTCGACGTGATCGGCGCCCTCGCCGACACGCGCACGACCGGCACGCCTCTGCCGCACGACCCGATCGTCGTGGGGGGACGCTACGGGCTCGCGTCGAAGGAATTCACGCCTGCCATGGTCAAGACCGTCTTCGACAACCTCCTGGCCGAGCGCCCGAAGCACCACTTCACGGTCGGCATCACCGACGACGTCACGTTCACCTCGCTCAGGGTGAACGAGACCTTCGAGCTCGACGCGCCGGAGGTGTCCACCGCGATCTTCTACGGCCTCGGATCGGACGGGACGGTCGGGGCCAACAAGAACTCGATCAAGATCATCGGCAGCGAAACCGATCAGTACGTGCAGGGCTACTTCGTCTACGACTCCAAGAAATCCGGCGCGACGACCGTGTCACACCTGCGGACCAGCCCGCGCCCGATTCGTTCGGCGTACCTCGTCGGTCGGGCCCATTTCGTGGCCTGCCATCAGTTCGAATTCGTCGATCGCGTCGACATTCTGGAGCACGCGGCCGACGACGCCGTGCTGCTCCTCAACGCGCCGGGCGGCGCCTCGACGGTGTGGAACCGGCTGCCCCGGTCGCTGCAGCAGGCCATCATCGACAAGCGCATCCGCTGCTACGCGATCGACGGCACCGCGGTCGCCCAGGAGACCGGCATGGGCGGCCGCGTGAATACGATCATGCAGACGTGCTACTTCGCGATTTCCGGCGTGTTGCCGCGCGACGTCGCCATCGCGCAGATCAAGAAGGCCATCGAGAAGACCTACCGCAAGCGCGGCGCGGAAGTCGTGAAACGGAACTTCGCCGCCGTCGACGCGACGCTCGCCCGCCTGGAAGAAGTGGCCGTGCCCCCTGCGCCGACGGCCGTTCGCGAGCGGCCGCCCCTCGTGCCTGACAGCGCGCCCGATTTCGTCCAGCGGGTGACTGCCGTCCTCATGGCGGGCAAGGGCGACGCGTTGCCGGTCAGCGCCTTCCCGGTCGATGGCACCTGGCCGGTCGGCACGACGAAGTGGGAAAAGCGGAATCTGGCGCAGGACATCCCGGTGTGGGATCCGGACATCTGTATTCAATGCAACCAGTGCGCGCTCATGTGTCCGCACGCCGCGATTCGCGCCAAAGTGTTCGACCCGGCGCTGCTCGGCTCGGCGCCGGAGACGTACAAGTCGACGCCGTACAAGGAACACGGTCATCCGATGCGGAGCTACACGATCCAGGTCGCGCCCGAAGACTGCACGGGCTGCAACCTGTGCGTGAACGTCTGCCCGGCGAAGGATCGGACGAACCCGCGGCACAAGGCGATCGACATGCATCGGCTGGCGCCGCTCCGCAACGCCGAACGCGAGAACTACGCCTTCTTCCTCGATCTGCCGGATCTCGACCGCGCCGAGCTGCCGACAATCGACCACAAGACCTCGCAATTTCTCGAACCGCTGTTCGAGTATTCGGGCGCCTGCGCCGGCTGCGGCGAAACGCCGTATCTGAAGCTGCTCACCCAGCTGTTCGGCGACCGGCTGCTCATCGCGAATGCCACGGGCTGTTCGTCGATCTATGGCGGGAACCTGCCCTGCACGCCGTATGCGGCGAATCGCGACGGCCGCGGGCCCGCCTGGTCGAACTCGCTCTTCGAGGACAACGCCGAGTTCGGTCTCGGGATGCGGCTCGCCGTCGACAGCCATGCGCGCGGAGCCGAGCGCCTCGTCCGGCAGCTGTCCGCGCAGGTCGGCGAACGTCTGGCCTCGGAGATCCTGGACGCGGATCAGTCCACGGATGCCGGCATCGCCGCCCAACGTGAGCGCGTGCGCGCCCTGCGCGGCACGCTCGCCGGCCTGGAGGATCCTGCCTCGCGGCGGCTGGAGCTGGTTGCGGACTATCTGGTGAGAAAGAGCGTGTGGCTCGTCGGGGGCGACGGCTGGGCCTATGACATCGGCTATGGCGGGCTGGACCACGTGCTCGCCGGACGCCGCAACGTCAACGTGCTCGTGCTCGATACCGAGGTGTACTCGAACACCGGCGGCCAGCAGTCGAAAGCCACACCGCTCGGCGCCGCGGCGAAGTTCGCGGCGGCGGGCAAGCCGGTCGCGAAGAAGGATCTCGGCCTGATCGCCAATACGTACGGCCACGTCTACGTCGCCCGCATCGCGTGCGGCGCGAAGATGAGCCAGACGGTGCAGGCGCTCCTCGAAGCCGAGGCGTATCCGGGGCCTTCGCTCGTCATTGCCTACAGCCACTGCATCGCCCACGGCTATGACATGGCCCAGGGGGCGTCGCAGCAGAAGCTGGCCGTCGAGTCGGGGGTCTGGCCGTTGTTTCGTTTCGATCCGCGCCGGGTCGCGGCCGGCGAGCCCGGCCTGCACCTCGACTACGGCCGGCCGAAGGCGCGTGTCGCCGACTACATGCGGAACGAATCGCGCTTCCGCGTCGTCGAGCGCACCAATCCGGAGCGGTTCAAGGCGTTTCTCAAGCAGGCGCAGGAACAGGCCCAGCAGCGATACGCCGTGTATCAGCAACTCGCCACCATCACCGTGCCGCTCATCGAAGCGGACGAGCCGCAGGAGTAGGCGATGGATCTCAGCACCCCGTATCTTGGGTTCACGCTTCCTCACCCGATCGTGCCCGGCGCGTCGCCGCTCTCCGACGAGCTCGACAGCGTCCGCCAGCTCGAAGACGCCGGCGCCCCCGCCATCGTCCTCCGATCGCTGTTCGAAGAGCAGATCGTGCTGGAACAGCTGGCGGAGCACGTCCACCTCGACAGCCACGCCGAGTCGTTCGCCGAGGCAGGCACGTACTTTCCGGACCCGCACGCATTCGTCCTGGGCACCGACGCGTACCTCGAGCACCTGCGACGGGTGAAGGAGGCGGTCGCCGTGCCCGTCGTCGCCTCGCTCAACGGCACCACTCCCGGCGGCTGGCTGGAATTCGCCGCGTTGATGGCGCAGGCGGGCGCCGACGCCCTCGAGCTGAACGTCTACCGCGTTGCCACCGATCCCGAGGTCAGCGGCGCCGACATCGAGCGGCAGACCGTCGAGATCGTCCGAGAGGTGAAGCGCAGCGTGCGCGTGCCGGTCGCGGTGAAGTTGTCGCCGTTCTTCACGTCCCTCCCGCATGTTGCGCGGGAGCTCGATCGCGCGGGGGCCGATGCCCTCATCCTGTTCAACCGCTTCTACCAGCCCGACATCGATCCCGCGGACCTGGAGCTGTCACGCGAGCTCCACCTCTCGACATCGTCCGACCTGCTGCTGCGCCTGCACTGGACCGCCATCCTGGCCGGACGCATCCGGGCCGCCCTGGCGATCACCGGCGGCGTCCATACGTCGGTCGACGTGATCAAGGCGACCATGGCCGGGGCGTCGGCGACGCAGGTCGTGTCGGCGCTGCTTCGCCACGGCCCGAGTCGCCTGCGGGCGATGATCGGCGGCGTGAAGGGATGGATGCGCGAGCACGAGTGGTACTCGTTGAACGAGATGCGGGGCAACATGAGTCTCGAGCGGGTGCCCGACCCTGAGGCGTACGAGCGGGGTAACTACATGCGAATGCTCCAGGGCTGGAAGGTCTGAGATCGGTCTAACTAACTCTATCTAAACGAGATTCAGGCAAGTCTCACGATCGGCGCGGCCCTTCGGGACGTTTTTTTGGATCCCGTCCGGGAACAATGCGCCAAAAGTATAAAATCATGCTTATTTGTTTATAAATTCTATATAAAGTTGACCACGAGATGGTTGCTGCCGTTCTCGTCGGCGGCGGCAACACGGTAATTCGCAGAACGCCAAGGAGGACCCATGAAGCACAGATGGACGGGCTTGTGTTTCCTTGTGCTGGCGTGCGGGGCACTGTCGGTCGGGACGGCTTCCGCGCAAAGCGCAATTGCGGGCGTGGTCAAGGACTCCTCAGGAGCCGTGCTGCCGGGGGTGACGGTCGAGGCCTCGAGCCCGGCGCTCATCGAAGGCGTGCGCAGCGCGGTCACCGATGGGTCGGGCCAGTACAAGATCGTGAACCTGCGGCCCGGCACCTACACCGTCGCCTTCACCCTGCCCGGCTTCAACACCGTCCGGCGTGAGGGCGTCGAGCTGCCGGTGAACTTCACCGCCCCGGTCAACGCCGAGATGCGCGTCGGCGCCATCGAAGAAACCGTCACCGTCGCCGGCCAGTCGCCGGTCGTCGACGTCCAGAGCATCGCCCAACAGCAGGTGCTCCGCAAGGAGCTGCTCGACGCGGTGCCCACCGGCGGGCGCAACATCCAGTCGGTCGGCACGCTCATGGCCGGCGTCCAGAAGTCGGGACCCGACGTGGGCGGCGCGGCCGGCATGCAGCAGCGCTACCTCATCGCCCATGGCGGCGACCCGAAAGACAACGCCATCCAGGTCGACGGGATGTCCGTCAAGGGCATCGAGGGCGACGGCGCCATTCAGAACTACTTCAACGAAGGCATGTTCCAGGAGTTC
The DNA here is from genome assembly GCA_963837345.1 of uncultured Acidobacteriota bacterium. Taxonomy (GTDB): domain Bacteria; phylum Acidobacteriota; class Vicinamibacteria; order Vicinamibacterales; family CAVVIG01; genus CAWIMX01. The sequence continues at coordinate 2,438,885 of CAWIMX010000001.1, read as the reverse complement.
AGCTATCAGACCGGCGCCATCACCGCCGAGACGTCGAGCGGCGGCGTGCTGCTGAACATGATTCCCAAGGAAGGCGGCAATCAGTTCACCGGCGACGTGTTCTACTCGGCCACCGGCAGCAGCCTGCAGTCGGACAACCTGACGCAGGATCTGATCGACCAGGGCGTGAAGGCCGGCGACACCGTCGAGTCCATCCACGACCTCAACCTCGGCGCCGGCGGTCCGATTGCGCGGGACAAGCTGTGGTTCTTCGGATCGTTCCGGCACTGGGGCGTGAACCAGGGCGTGGCCAACGCGTTCTACAACAGTGATCCGACGCACCTCACCTACCAGCCGGATGAGTCGCAACAGGTCGTGGACAACAACCACATCCGGAGCCAGGAGCTGCGGCTCACCTGGCAGGCGACGTCGCAGCACAAGTTCAGCGCCTATCTGGATCGCATCTTCAAGTACCGCTTCCATGAGGGGGCGGCGAACTACACCGAAGAGGCGTTCAGCATCCGCGACCCGAAGCACGGCATCTACTACACGGCGCAGGCGAAGTACACGGGCACGCTCTCGAACAAGCTGCTTGCGGAATTCGGCTGGTCGTCGAACAACGAGACCTACACGACGGCGGAACTCGAGCCGTCGACCGCCGGCACGCTCGCCATTCCGAAACAGGACATCGTCCTGGGCACCCGGTGGGGCGCGACGTCGGGCCCGTACCACCTGCACGTGCCGGTCCAGCGCAACTGGAACGGCGCGCTGTCGTACGTCACCGGGTCGCACGCCGTCAAGGTCGGCATGAACTGGGGCTACGGCTTCAACCGGAACACCTACGAGTTCCAGCAGGCCGGGCCTGATTCGGGCTTGGGCATCGACCTGGTGCAGCGGTACCGCAGCGGCAAGCCGGATTCGGTCACCGTCTACAACACGCCGGTCGACAGCAAGCAGAACCTCAACGCCGACCTGGGCGTCTACGCGCAGGACAACTGGACCCTGAAACGCGTCACGGTCACGGGCGGGATCCGGTTCGAACACTTCAACACGTCGATCGCGCAGTCGACCTCACCGGGCGGCCGCTTCGTGCCGGCGCGCTCCTTTCCCGAGGTGACGGACTACCCGAACTGGAACGACGTAGCGCCGCGCGTGGGCATCGCATGGGACCTGTTCGGCGACGGCACGACGGCCGTCAAGAGCAGCTGGGGCAAGTACATGACGTCCTTCTCAACCGTCGGCTTCGCGCAGGTCTACGATCCGCTGTTCCAGGCGACCGACACCCGGACGTGGAGCGACCTGAACGGCGACGACATCGCCCAGGACAACGAGATCGGCCTCTCGCAGAACGCGAGCTTCGGCGTGAAGCCCGAACGGCGTCCGGACCCCGGCATCAAGCGGCCGTACAACAACGAATTCACGGCCAGCGTGCAGCGGCAGGTCGCGCCGGGCGTCGCGGTGACCTTCGGGTACTATCGCCGCGATTACCATCGGCTGTTCTACTCGGACAATCTGGCGATCTCGCCGTCCGACTGGACGCCGATCGCCATCACGAACCCGCTCGACGGGTCGTCGCTCACCGTCTACAGCCTGGCCAAGGACAAGGTCGGCGCCATCGACATCGTCGACAGCAACTCGGACACCAACTCACGCACCTACAACGGATTCGAGCTGTCGTTCAACGCCCGCCTGCCGCGCGGGGCGAACCTGTTCGGCGGGTTGACGACGGACCACACGGTTTCGAACAACTGCCAGCCGTACGTCGGCCAGCGCATCTACGATGCGAGCACGCCGACGACGGGAGCCTCGAATCCGAACTGGACGATTTACTGCGACGAGACGCAGCTCAGCATTCCGTTCCGGACGCAGTTCAAGGTGTCGGGGAACTATCCGCTGCCGGGGGGCGTGGAGTTCAGCGGGACGTTCCAGAGCTACCCGGGCACGATCAATTACGGCTCCGGATCCGGCGGGCGCGCGGCGGCGCTCTGGCTGCCCGTCCAGTACAAGATCAGCCCCAAGGTGGTGCCTGGACTGAACCAGTCCTCGGAAACGGTGCCCCTGATTCCCCCGGGCACGAAGTACCTCGATCGCCTCAACCAGACCGACATCCGCTTTGCGAAGAAGTTCCCGCTCGGCCATGGAAGCTGGCAGGTGCAGCTCGATATCTTCAACCTGTTCAACGCGAGCACGCCCGTCTCGAGAAACGAGACCTTTGGCAAGTCGCTCGATCAGCCCACGCAGATCCTGCTGGGACGACTCTTCAGCATCGGCGGACAGCTTCACTTCTAAGACGGCACGCGCTGGCGGCCGTACGCCCGGGGGCAGACAGCCCCTGGGCGTGCGGCCCCTCTCCACTCCACCTCCCTGGCCACGAGTCGATTCATAATTAATTATTTATGTCTACATAAACATAAGACTATGTGCTGCATTTTCTGGCGAACTCATTGATTCTCAAGAGTATGTCAAGCGGATGGCTCGAGAGGCCGCCGTTCGAAGACCAACCAGTCCACCGTGTCCTTGGATCGAATCCAACAGGATGGTATATCGAAACAGAAACGTATAAATAAGGCTACATAATGAAGTCATAACTAAACGTCAGTGACATATATAAGGTGACTCAGGACCCGAAGCAGAAGGGGGAAGAATGAGACACCAGTGGATTGGCAGGCTATCCTTTCTCATCGTCGTGGGGTTGGCGCTCGCGTCCGGCACCGCGAGCGCACAGAGCTCGATCGCCGGCGTCGTCAAGGATTCCTCGGGCGCCGTGCTGCCGGGGGTGACCGTGGAGGCGTCGAGCCCGGCGCTCATCGAGGGCGTCCGGAGCGCGGTGACCGACGGGCGGGGGCAGTACAAGATCGTGAACCTGCGCCCCGGCACCTACACCGTCGCCTTCACCCTGCCCGGCTTCAACACCGTCCGGCGTGAGGGCGTCGAGCTGCCGGTGAACTTCACCGCCCCGGTCAACGCCGAGATGCGCGTCGGCGCCATCGAAGAAACCGTCACCGTCGCCGGCCAGTCGCCGGTCGTCGACGTCCAGAGCATCGCCCAACAGCAGGTGCTCCGCAAAGAGCTGCTCGACGCGGTGCCCACCGGCGGGCGCAACATCCAGTCGGTCGGCACGCTCATGGCCGGCGTCCAGAAGTCGGGACCCGACGTGGGCGGCGCGGCCGGCATGCAGCAGCGCTACCTCATCGCCCATGGCGGCGACCCGAAAGACAACGCCATCCAGGTCGACGGGATGTCCGTCAAGGGCATCGAGGGCGACGGCGCCATTCAGAACTACTTCAACGAAGGCATGTTTCAGGAGTTCAGCTATCAGACCGGCGCCATTTCGGCCGAGACGTCGAGCGGCGGCGTGCTGCTGAACATGATTCCCAAAGAGGGCGGCAATCAGTTCACCGGCGACGTCTTCTACTCAGGCACGGGCAGCAGCCTGCAGTCCGACAACCTGACGCAGAAACTCATCGACCAGGGTCTCAAGGCGGGCGACACCGTCGACTCCATCCACGACCTCAACCTCGGTGCCGGCGGCCCGATCGTGAGGGACAAAGTGTGGTTCTTCGGATCGTTCCGGCACTGGGGCGTGAACCAGGGCGTGGCCAACGCGTTCTACAACGGTGATCCGACGCACCTCACCTACCAGCCGGATGAGTCGCAACAGGTCGTGGACAACAACCACATCCGGAGCCAGGAGCTGCGGCTCACCTGGCAGGCGACGCCGAAGCACAAGTTCGGCGCCTATCTGGATCGCATCTTCAAGTATCGCTTCCATGAGGGGGCGGCGAACTACACCGAAGAGGCGTTCAGCATTCGCGACCCGAAGCACGGCATCTACTACACGGGGCAGGCGAAGTACACGGGCACGCTCTCGAACAAGCTGCTCGCCGAGTTCGGCTGGTCGTCCAACAACGAGACCTACACCACGGCGGAACTCGAGCCGTCGACCGCCGGCACGCTCGCCATTCCGAAGCAGGACATCGTCCTGGGCACCCGGTGGGGCGCGACGTCGGGCCCGTACCACCTGCACGTGCCGGTCCAGCGCAACTGGAACGGCGCGCTGTCGTACGTCACCGGGTCGCACGCCGTCAAGGTCGGCCTGCAGTGGGGCTACGGCTTCAACCGGAACACCTACGAGTTCCAGCAGGCAGACCCCTCGAACCCGGCCTTCGGCATCGACCTGGTGCAACGCTACCGCAGCGGCAAACCGGATTCGGTCACCGTCTACAACACGCCGGTCGACAGCAAGCAGAACCTGAACGCCGACCTGGGCGTTTACGCGCAGGACAACTGGACGATGAAGCGCGTGACCGTCACGGGCGGCATCCGGTTCGAGCACTTCAACACCTCGATCCAGGCGGCGGCGGTCGGGGCGGGGCGCTTCGTGCCGGGCCGGTCGTTCCCCGAGGTGAAGGACTACCCGAACTGGAACGACGTGTCGCCGCGCGTGGGCCTGAGCTGGGACCTGTTCGGCGACGGCACGACGGCCGTCAAGAGCAGCTGGGGAAGATACATGGTCTCCTTCTCCACGGTGGGCTTCGCGCAGATCTACGACCCGCTGTTCCAGGCGACCGACACGCGGACCTGGAGCGATCTGAACGGCGACGACATCGCCCAGGACAACGAGATCGGTGCGTCGCAGAACGCCAGCTTCGGCATCAAGCCGGAGCGACGGCCCGATCCGGGCATCAAGCGACCGTACGACAATGAATTTACCATCAGCGTACAACGGCAGATCGTCCCTGGCGTCGCGGCGACGGTCGGTTACTACCGCCGCGACTACCATCGGCTGTTCTACTCGGACAACCTGGCGATCTCCCCGTCCGACTGGACGCCGATCGCCACCACAAACCCGCTCGACGGGTCGGCGCTCACGGTCTACAGCCTGGCCAAGGACAAGGTCGGCGCCATCGACATCGTCGACAGCAACTCGGACACGAACTCGCGCAACTACAACGGCATCGAGGTGTCGTTCAACGCCAGGCTGCCGCACGGGGCGAACGCGTTCGGCGGGCTGACGATGGATCGGACGGTGGCGAACAACTGCCAGCCGTACGTCGGCGCGAACGTCTACCACACCACGCTCGGGACGACGTCCGCCTCGAACCCGAACGCCACGATCTACTGCGACCAGTCCCAGCTCAGCATCCCGTTCCGCACGCAGTTCAAACTGTCGGGCAACTATCCGTTGCCGGCGGGCGTGGAATTCAGCGGCACATTCCAAAGCTACCCGGGCACCCAGAACTACGGGTCGGGGAGCGGCGGGTCGGCGGCGGCGCCGTGGCTCGACGTGCAGTACAAGATCAGTCCCAAGGTGGTGCCGGGGCTGAACCAGTCGGCCGAAACCGTGCCGCTCATCGCGCCGGGCACGAAGTTCCTCGATCGGCTCAACCAGCTCGATCTGCGCGTCGCCAAGAAGTTCCCGCTCGGCCACGGCAACTGGCAAGTGCAGCTCGATATCTTCAACGTCCTCAACGCCAGTACGCCGGTGGCCACTGTGCAGACCTTCGGCCGTTCGCTCGACCAACCCACGCAGATCCTGCTGGGACGGTTGTTCAGCATCGGCGGGCAGGTTCACTTCTAAGGCCTGTCTCTCCGCAGGCGCCGGTGGCCCATGCCGCCGGCGCCACTCCCTCCCAGCATCCGCATCCCGATCCTTTCGATCGAAACGCTGCCAAAATAAATGAATTACTTATGTTCAACTAAAGTCTGCGCTATGCGATGTTCGAATGCTGGAAACTCTACATTCTGATAGGAAAAGTCGTCACGCAGAGCACGAGAGCAGCGTCGGTCGACAAACGGAGACACTATCAAATTGGATCGAATCCAACAGGATGGTGTGTTCAGGATCGACTGAATTGAAAATCGTGTCGCAGCGGACTCACAAGACAACGTTGTGACTTATAAGGTGCCTCATACCCAAGATAAAGGGGGCCGGAATGAGACACCACTGGATTGGCGGCTTTTGCGTTCTCGTCGTCGTGGGGTTGGTTCTGTCACCAGCGACCGCGCGCGCACAGAGCGCGATTGCCGGCGTCGTCAAGGACTCCTCGGGCGCGGTGCTCCCGGGCGTGACCGTCGAGGCCTCGAGCCCGGCGCTCATCGAAGGCGTGCGCAGCGCGGTCACCGATGGGTCGGGCCAGTACAAGATCGTGAACCTGCGGCCCGGCACCTACGCCGTCGCCTTCACGCTGCCCGGCTTCAACACCGTCCGGCGTGAGGGCGTGGAGTTGCCCGTGAACTTCACCGCCCCGGTGAACGCCGAGATGCGCGTCGGCGCCATCGAAGAAACCGTCACCGTCGCCGGCCAGTCGCCGGTCGTCGACGTCCAGAGCATCGCCCAACAGCAGGTGCTCCGCAAGGAGCTGCTCGACGCGGTGCCCACCGGCGGGCGCAACATCCAGTCGGTCGGCACGCTGATGGCCGGCGTCCAGAAGTCGGGACCCGACGTGGGCGGCGCGGCCGGCATGCAGCAGCGCTACATCTTCGCTCACGGCGGCGACCCCAAGGACAACGCCATCCAGGTCGACGGGATGTCCGTCAAGGGCATCGAGGGCGACGGCGCCATTCAGAACTACTTCAACGAGGGCATGTTCCAGGAGTTCAGCTATCAGACCGGCGCCGTCTCCGCCGAGAACTCGAACGGCGGCATCCTCCTCAACATGATCCCGAAAGAGGGCGGCAACCGCTTCTCGGCCGATCTCTTCTACTCGGGCACGGGCAGCGGCCTGCAGTCCGACAACCTGACCCAGAAGTTGAAGGACCAGGGCGTGACGGCCGGCGACGCGGTCGACTCCATCCACGACCTCAACCTCGGCGCCGGGGGCCCGATCAAGCAGGACAAGATCTGGTTCTTCACGTCGTTCCGGCACTGGGGCGTCAATCAGAAGGTCGCCAACGCCTTCTACAACCTCGACCCGACGCACAACACCTTTCAGCCCGGCACGGAGCAGGTAGTCGACAACAACCACATCCGAAGCCACGAGGTGCGGCTCACCTGGCAGGCGTCGGCGAAGCACAAGTTCGGCGCCTATCTGGATCGCATCTTCAAGTACCGCTTCCACGAGGGCGCGGCCCAGTACACCGAGGAAGCGTTCGGGATCCGCGATCCCAAGCACGGGATCTACTACACGGGCCAGGCCAAGTACACCGGCACGCTGACCTCGAAGCTCCTGCTGGAGTTCGGCTGGTCCTCGAACAACGAGACCTACACGACCAGCGAGCTGGAGCCGACGGCCTATGTCGGCACGATGATTCCGAAGCAGGATCTCATCACCGGCGCGCGCTGGGGCGCGGTGTCCGGCCCGTACTTCCTGCACACGCCGGTGCAGCGCAACTGGAACGGGGCGCTCTCCTACGTCACCGGGTCGCACGCGTTCAAGACCGGCATGAATTGGGGCTACGGCTTCAACCGCTCTCAGAAGTCGTTCAACCAACCCGATCCCAATGGCTCGGGCTTCGGCGTCGATCTCGTCCAGCGGTATCGCAACTACGTCCCCGACTCGGTCACCGTCTACAACACCCCGCTCGAGAGCAAAGAGGACATCAACGCCGACCTCGGCATCTACGCCCAGGACAACTGGACGTTGAAGCGCGTGACCATCAGCGGGGGCATCCGCGTCGAGCACTTCAACACCTCGATCACCGCGGCCGCGGTCCAGGCGGGCCGGTTCGTGCCCGCCCGCTCGTTCCCCGAAGTGCCGAACTACCCGAACTGGAACGACGTGTCGCCGCGCCTGGGCGTGGCCTGGGACATCTTCGGCGATGGCACGACGGCCGTGAAGAGCAGCTACGGCCGCTACATGGTCTCGTTCTCGACCGTGGGCTTCGCGCAGATCTACGACCCGCTCTTCCAGGCCACCGATACCCGGACCTGGACGGACACCAACGGCGACGACATCGCTCAGGACAGCGAGATCGGGCCCTCGCAGAACAAGAGCTTCGGCATCGCGCCCGAGCGCACCCCGGATCCGAACATCAAGCGGCCGTATGACAACGAGTACACGGCCAGCATCCAGCGGCAGATCGTGCCCGGCGTCGCCGTGACCGTCGGCTACTTCCACCGCGACTATCACCGGCTGTTCTACTCGGACAACACGGCCCTCTCGCCGTCCGACTGGACGCCGATCACCATCACCAACCCGCTCGACGGCTCCCCGCTCACGGTCTACAGCCTGGCCAAAGCCAAGGTCGGCGCCGTCACCATCATCGACAGGAACTCCGACACCAACGCCCGCACCTACAACGGCATCGAGCTGTCGTTCCAGGCCCGCGTCCGCGACGCCAACGTGTTCGGCGGCCTGACGATGGACAAGAACGTGTCCAACAACTGTCAGCCCTACGGCGCCGGGACGATCGCCTCGAATCCCAACAACACGATCTACTGCGACGAGTCGCTGCTGAGCATTCCGTTCCGGTCGCAGTTCAAGATCTCGGGCAACTACCCGCTGCCGGGCGGCCTGCAGTTCAGCGGCACGTTCCAGAGCTACGCGGGCACCAGAAGCTCCGGCTCGGGCGCCAGCAATGCCCCGTGGCTCAGTGTCGATTACAAGATCAGCCCGAAGATCGTCCCGGGCCTGAATCAGGCCGCGGAGACCGTGCCCCTCATCAAGCCGGGCACCAAGTTCCTCGATCGCCTGAACCAGACGGATATCCGCTTCGCGAAGAAGTTCAACCTGGGCGAGGGCAACTGGCAGCTCCAGTTTGATATCTTCAACCTGTTCAACGCCAGCACGCCCGTGGCGACGAACACGACGTTCGGGAACTCGCTCGATCAGCCGACGCAGATCCTGCTCGGGCGTCTGCTCAGCATCGGCGCCCAGTTCCACTTCTGAGGCACGTCGGTCAGGCGCCGGAGGTCGAGACCTCCGGCGCCCCCCTTTTCTCCTTTTTCAAGGCCGCGCGGCGGGCATGACGTACGCCCGATGCTGCGCGTAGAGCGCGCGCCGGGCGCGGATGGCGTCGGCTGTCGGGCCGGCCGCGGTCAGCCGAAGCGCCGCGTCCGCCGTTTCCATCGCCCGATCGAAGGCGCCGGCGGCCGCGTACGCCGCGGCCAGCACGTCGAGCGCCTCGGGATCCCGATGGTTCGTCAGGGCGTCCGCCCGCGCGGCGAACGCCACCGCCTGGTCGGGCTGCCTGAGACCGGCATTGGGCGCTGTCGCCAGCAGCCACGCGAGGTTCGCGAGCGCCGGGGCCGAGCTGCCATCCAGCTGGATCGCCTGCCGGTACTGGTCGATGGCGCCGCCGATGTTGCCCGTCGTCCTGTACGCCCCTGCCAGGCTCACGTGTGTTTCGACATTGGAGGGATCTGCGGCGGCTGCCGCCATGAACTCGGTGACGGCTTCGTCGGTGCGGCCGAGCGAAAACAGCGCGTTGCCGAGGTTGTTGTGCGCGACTGCGTAGTCGGGCTGAAGCCGGATCGCCTCCCGGAGCTCGCGCATCGCCTCGTCTAAGCGCTCGCCCGACAGCAGGGCCGTGCCGAGGTTGAAGTGCGCCCGCGCCGACTCCGGTTGCAGCTCCGCCGACGCGGCAAAGTGGTGGATCGCCAGATCGATCTTCCCCAGATCCAGATACAGCAGCGCGGCATCGTCGTGGAGGTGCGTGTCGTCGGGATGCTTCGCAATTTCGGCCTCGTATCCGTACGTGTCTTCAGTGAGCACCTTCGGAGAGAACGAGGCGGCGAGCGTCTCGCGATCCCGTTCAGTTCGCGTGAGCACCTGAATCCACAAATCGCCCATCTCGTCTTTCGATCGCTGCCCCCAGGTGACGTGCTGCGGCGGAAGCTGCGGGTTGTGCGGATTGTCGGCGGAGTTGTCGTACGTGTACCGCATCGACAGCGTCGTCCCCTTCGGGAGCCAGTAGGGGCTCACGAGCTGGTAGACGTGCTGCCATCGGAAGTCCCAGTCTTTGATGTAGATCAGCCACTTCGTCGTGCCGTCGGGCAGCGTGGCCATGCCGCGGATTTCCCGGGCGCGATAGTGAGCGTGGGGCTGGACGGCCTCGAGCTCAACGTCGACGGGGAGCACGTAAGAGTCGGCAATCGTATACGCGGGATCACCGGCCGCGATGTCGATCCGCTGATTGCCAAGTCGGAGCATGAGGGGCACGCGATCAGGCGGGTCGCTGCCGAAGAACAGCCCGATCTCGGGGTTCACGAGCTCCGGTTTGCCGTCGGGCTGCATGTGGATCTCGACGACGAGATCGGTGTGAGGTTCGAGGCGCCAGGCGAGGCCCTTGGGCAGAAGCGGCCGGACCTGTCCGGGCGTCCATCCGAGAAAGTGGCCATCGGGGTACTGCGCCGAGCGCAGGATGATGTCCTCGTAGCCCGGCTCGGGATCCGCCTCGTCCATCGCCCGGGACGCCGACGTCCGATCGATCCGGATATTGGCGTGATGGACGACCTTCGGGTTCCCGGGGTGAAATTCGAGCCCCCGCACGTAGCGAACGTCGTTCACGGGAACCGGGACGACGAACACGCGGAACACGTCGGTTCCGCTCGCCTGCAGGTGATAGGCGTCGGGCAGCGTCACCACGAGGTCCGGCTGCCCGAGCTCCCACCCCGTCGCGAGCTTGGGCGCCGGAGGCAGATCCCGCGGATCGCCTTCGATCGCGCCTTCCTCCGCCCAGCGCTGCAGTAGGTCGAGATCGCCGTCGCTGAGGGGATGCTGCCCCACAAAGGGTCCGCCGTACCCGGGTTCGGCCTTCCAGGGCGGCATATAGCGGCTCCTGGTGACCGTCACGATCTGGCCGGCGTGCTGACGCGCGCTCGCGTACGAGAGCAGGCTGAAGGGACCAGAGCCGCCCGGACGATGGCACTCCACGCACGCGCTGAAGAGGATGGGTGCGACGTCCTTTGCGAACGTCACCGGCGGCGCCGCCGCCGACGGGCCGGCCGCGCCGGCGACTGCGATGCCCGTGGCACCCAGGCCGAACGCGAGCACGAGCGTGAGCGCGTTCGAGGGGGACTTCATGGGAAATTCCTGAGGATTGAGCGCTGTGGTTAGCCTAGCATGGTCATCGCCCCGACCGGGCAACGGCTGAATGAGGAAAGGCCATACAGGAGGCGAAGAACGATGAAAGCACTGCTGTCTGTCGTCGCGGCGCTGGCGCTGGCGTGGCTTGGCGGAACGGTTCCGATTACGGGCCAAGGCGCCCGGCCGGTTGCCGTCGCTGGCGCCTCGGCCGCACCCGCCCCTCAGCTCCCCTTTCGTGTCGACGAAGACTTCTTCAAGTGGCCGGCGAACATCTGGCCCTCGGAGGCCGTCGGCGTGGCCGTGAACCGCGCAGGGCATATCTTTCTGCTCAATCGAGGCAACCATCCGCTCCTCGAATTCGCGCCCGACGGGTCCTTCATCAAGTCGCTCGGCGAGGGCTCCACGATCTGGGAGGCGCCGCACAGCATCCGGTTCGATGCACAGGACAACATGTGGCTGGTCGACGCCGCCAACAACCTGGTCGTGAAGTTCGATCCGACGGGACGCATCGTGCAGGCGCTGGGCCGCCGCCTCGAGCCGTGGGTCTTCATGACACACGGCATCGAGCGCGCCATTCCCGCGCCCGCCAGCTTCTACCAACCCACCGACACGGCCGTCGGACCGGATGGCAGCACGTACATCAGCGACGGGTACGGCAATTCGCGGGTGGTCAAGTTTACGCGCGAAGGCAACCTGGTGAAGTACTGGGGCGACCGCGGCACGAAGCCCGGACAATTCAACACGCCCCACAGCCTGGTCTTCGATCAGGCGGGCAACCTGTATGTCGCCGATCGCCAGAACAGCCGCGTTCAGGTGTTCGACACCGACGGGAACTTCAAGAAGGAATGGGACCTCGATGGCCTGGCGTGGTCGCTCTGCATTACGCCGCCGCCCAATCAGGTGATCTTCGTCGGCAGCGTGGGCAAGGTGTACAAGATGGCGCTCGACGGACGAGTGCTCGGCGCGTTCGGGAAGCTGGGCCGGCTGCCAGGCTGGTTCGACTCGATTCACGCCATTGCCTGCCCCGACGAGAAGACCGTGTATCTGGCGAACGAGTTCAGCTACCGGTTCGATCGCGTCGTGCTCGAGTAGGCCACCCGGCGATCGACGGGCTCCCGGCGCGCGACGGCGCGTCAGCGCACCGTGTCTTCCAGCATGCCGTAGGTGTGCCGGGCTTCGGGAAAGGCGCCCGACCGGACGTCGGCCACGTACGCGCCGAGCGCCGCCTTGATCGTCACGTCGAGATCGGCATAGCGCTTCACGAACCGCGGCACGTGGCCCACGGTCAGCCCCAGCAGGTCGTGCCACACGAGCACCTGCCCGTCGCACGTCGGGCCCGCTCCGATGCCGATCGTCGGAATGCGCAGCTGGTGGGAGATCGCCGCCGCCACGTCGGCGGGCATGGCCTCCAGCACCACGGCGAAGCACCCCGACCGTTCGAGGGCCACGGCCTCGTCGCGGAGCCGGGCGGCGTCGCGCGGCGTGCGCCCCTGCGGCTTGTAGCCGCCGAGCGCCACCACCGACTGCGGCGTCAGGCCGACGTGCCCGACGACCGGAATGCCGGCCTGCACGATCGCGGAGGCACGAAGCGTGGACGGCCCCGCGCCTTCGATCTTCACCGCGTGCGCCCCTCCGTCCTTGACGAGGCGGACGGCGTGCCGCACGGCGTCTTCGTCAGACACCTGAAACGACCCGAACGGCATGTCGGCCACGACGAGGGCCCGCTCCACGCCGCGGCTCACCGCGCGCGTGAGCACGAGCATCTCCTCGAGCGTGATCGGGACGGTCGAGTCGAGGCCGAGCACGGTCATGGCCGCCGAATCGCCGACGAGCACGCCGTCGACGCCGGCCGCCTCGGCGAGCCGCGCGCTGGGGGCATCGTAGGCGGTGACCATCGCGATGCGGTCGCCGCGCGCCTTCATGGCAAGAAATTCGGGTGGAAGGATTCTGGGCATGGGCAGCACTCCGAACTAGGTCTCGACCGGCATTACACGATCGATTGTCTCATCGTCCAGGGGTACGTTGTCGATCAGTCTGGTGGTGCCGATCCGGGCGGCGATCGCGAGCGTCGGGTGCCCGTCGAGGGTCACCACCTCGACATAGTCCGCGGGCAGATCGCCGAGAGTCGCGCGAGCCGCGGCACCCGCGTCCCGACCGGCGCGCCAGGCCATCAACCCGGCCTGGAGGGCTCGGGGGATGGCGAGCGCTCGTGCCCGCTCGGGCGGCGACAGGCGGGCATTCCTGGACGACAGCGCCAGGCCGTCGGCCGCCCGCACCGTCGGCACCACGTGAATGTCGAGATCCAGGCGCAAGTCGCGCACGGTCTGCCGTACCACGGCCACCTGCTGGGCGTCCTTCTGTCCGAAGAACGCCGCGTCCGGGTCGACGATGAGGAACAACTCGACGCAGACCGTGGCCACTCCGCTGAAGTGGCCCGGACGGCGCGCGCCCTCGAGGCCGATCGCCGCGCCGCCAGGCTCGATCCGCGTGGCATGGCCCGGCGGATACATCTCGCCCACCGCAGGCGCGAAGATCACTTCCACACCGGCCTCGCGCGCGATCTCGGCGTCGCGATCCTCGTCGCGTGGATACGCGGCGAGGTCCGCGGCCTCGCCGAACTGCGTGGGGTTCACGAACAGGCTCACCACCACGACGTCCGATGCCTGCCGCGCCGCTCGAAACAGCGCCATGTGGCCGTCGTGAAACGCGCCCATCGTCGGCACGAGGCCCACGCGGCGCCCAAGCCATGCGGAGCGGGTGGCGCGCATCGCCCGCACGGTCCGGCTGATGGTCACGGGGTGGTGGCGTCCGCGAGCGCCCGGTACATCGCGGCCAGATTCGGCGCCCGACGCGCGAGCTCGGCGAGATGCGCGTTCACGATCGGCCAGTCGCCACGGGCAATCGGACCGGTCAGTTCGAATCCATTGTCGATGGTCTGACGCATCAGCGGCACGAGGGCCTCGGGCGGCGCGCCGGCCAGATCGAGCAGATGCGCCGCCGATCGGAACAGCGTGACGAGGTAGTTCGACGCGATCACTGCGCCGGCGTGATACAGCGTGCGCTGATCGTCGTCCAGCGGAAAGGGCCGCAGGCCGAGACACTCAGCGAGCCAGACGGCGCGCGCCATCGCGTCGGGCCCCTCGGCCGTGACCGCAGCCCACGCGCCGTCGAGCTGGCCCGCCCCGCCCGCGCGCGTGAACGTCTGCAGCGGGTGGACAGTGAAGCGATGCGTGTGCGGGGCAAGCGCGGCAATCGAGGTCGCGCCGCTCACGTGCGCGATCCAGGGCCCGGGCGCGATCCCGCGGGCCACGTCGCCAATCGCCCGGTCGGGCACGCTCAGGAGCACGAGATCAGCATCGTGCTCGACCACGGTGACACCGCGCTCGACGAGCCTGGCGCTCACCGCCGACCCGACCCGGCCGCGCCCTACCACGTTCACCCGCTCGAACATGCCGACCGACCTCCGGCCCGATCATCGTACATCCATCGGGACGTGGCGGCGGGAGGGCGAATTGACGCCCCGGCGCCACGCGCGAGCCAGATCTAGAACGCCCAGGAGAGGCGCGCGTACGCCGACCGCTGAATGTCAGTCGGGGTTTCGAAGAGGAAGAGCGCCGTTTCCACGTGCCGCACGTCGAATAGGTTCTGCACGCCCGCGTCGAGCCGCCCGAATTGACCGATCTCCCAGCCCACGCGTGCGTCCACGCGCGAATACGGCGCGACATCGCCCGACTGCCATTCGCCCGACCGGAAATACGACACGTCGGCGTCGACCTTCGGCGAGAGCTGTACGGACGAACGCGCCGTGAACTGCTCGCCTGGGCTCAGCAGCTGGACCAGCAGGCTGTTGCCCGCATCCACCGTGGAGTCGGTGATGTGGAGGTTCGTCCGAAGGACGGTCGCGGAACCGGAGAGCGACCATCGCCCGACCGGCGTCCACGTGACCGTGGCCTCCAAGCCGTGTGACTCTCCCGTCGCCTGATTCTCGTGGAGCGACGTCAACGCGAGGTAGGGCCCGCCATCGGCCACCGCCAGCATCGTCGGTCCGCGCATATACGAACTGAGCCGATTGTACTGGTTGCGGAACACGGCCACGTCGACGGCCAGCGTGTCGAGCGGCTGCGTACGATACCCGGCCTCGTAGGCCACGACATGTTCAAGCGCCGTCCCGGGATCACCGGCCACCGTCACCTCCACGGGGAGATTCAACGAGGCGGGGGAGGGCGGAACGACCAGGTAGCGGAAGACCGCGTTCTGATCGGCCAGCGACGGCGTGCGAACGCCGCGGGATGCGGCCGCCCACAGGCGCTGGCGCGGCGCCGCCGTCCACATCACGCGCGCATTCGGTTCGATCGCACGCCCGACAGTCTCGTGATGCTCCACCTTCGTGCCGAAGATCACCGAGAGGCGCGGGCCGATCGCGACCTCGTCCTGCACGAAGGCGCTGAACAACTCGCGGCCGGTGCGGGGCGGCTCGTACGCCAACACCGATGGATTGGTGTTGCGCATCGTCGCGAGAGTGTACCGAAACTCTGCACCCCAGACCACGTCGTGAGCGCGGGCCCACGTGACGGCATGCTCGAAGTCCACGTCGAAGGCATCCGAGTGGAAGTCGTGGATGAACTCGTCGCGCCTCGTGTGATCGACGTACGCCCCGACTGCCACGTGGCCGCCGGTCGTCAGGCTGCGCGTCCACCGCCCCTGGACGACTGCGCCGCCCACGTCGACATGGTCCTCGAGCACGCGCAGGTACGGCGCCACGAGATCCGGCACCGACAACGGCGCCCGCTCGCGCCCGGTGAAGGCGCTGCTTTCGAGCATCAGGCGGTCGGCGCCCGCCGCACGATCGAGGCGAAATCCGGCGCGCGCAATCCGCGCCGTATCGTCCAGGGGATCGCTCGTCGGCGATCGTCGGTCGGCCACGCGGCCCGACACGCGGTAGGTCGTGCCGGCGCCGGCAGCGCCCCCGTACCGGGCCGTGAACAGACCTCGGTCCTCGGTGCCGCTCTCGAGCGTGACGGACGTACCCGTGGTCGAAGTCGACGACCGCGTAATGATGTTGATGACGCCGTTGACGGCGTTGGCGCCCCAGAGCGTGCCGCCGGGCCCGCGGACGACTTCGATGCGCTCGATATCGTCGATCGGCACGTCGTGCAGGTCCCAGTACACGCCCGAGAAATCCGGGGTGTACACGCTGCGGCCGTCGATCAGCACGAGCAGCTTGTTCGAGTAGTACGACCCCATGCCGCGCGCGCTCACCGACCATTTCGAACCGCTGTAGCGCGACACCTGCACGCCGGGCGCCAGCCGCAGGATCTCGGGCAGACTGGAGAGGCCGGAACGGCGGATGTCATCCTGCGAAATCACGAAGACGGCCGCCGGCGACGTGGCCAGCGGCTGCGCGCGCCGCGAAACCGAAGTAACGTCCACGTTCAGGAGATCTTCGAGGCTCAACCGGGAGAGTTCCACCGACTGCTGCGCACGCGCCGCCCCGGCGAGGGCGAGCAGAGCCGTCCCGGTCAGCAGGCCGACCACGGCATTCCGGTTCCGGACGGCGTCCACCACCGTCGACACGCCTCGCCACAGGAGCAGCGCCATTGCCGTGAGCATCATGAGCAGCGACGCCGTGGCGGCATCCACCGACACCCGCCAGCGGCTGATCCACGGCACGAGCGGACCGGCGAACAGCACCGCCGTGGCCAGCGCGATCCAGCCGCCCGTCGAGAGATACCGGCCCGCTCCGATCGACGACATCCCGTGAAGTCCTCCCATCGCTTCCAGAAATCCGACGGCGGCGCTCACGGATCCGGCGCGAAGAATCACCCACCCCACGATTACCACGACGAGCAGATAGGCGTGCCGTATCAGGCTTGGAAGCCGCTCCATCCGGGCCCCGAGCCCAACGGCCTCGAGAGCAAGCCACATGCCAGAGTAGACGCTCCAGAACAGCACATTTCCGCGCGCGCCGTGCCACAGCCCCACCACGCAGAAACCCGCGACGATGTTCACGTACAGGCGCGGCGTCGGGTTGTCACGACCCGCAATGGGCAAGTACATGTAGTCGCGCAACCACGTGATCAACGTGATGTTCCAGTGCCGCCAGAAGTCGCGCACCGATTCGGCGGTGTACGGTCGTCGGAAGTTCTCGGGATAGCGCAGGCCGAACATGCGTCCCAGGCCGATTGCGACGTCGGCGTATCCGGAGCACTGAAAGTAGACCTGCAGCGAGAAACAGACGGCACCGAGCCAGGCCACGTCGGCGCCCAGCGTGGCGTTGGGCAGGGCGAAAATCGTGTCCGCCGCCCGGCCCAGCGTTCGCGCCACGAGCACCACCTTCACCAGCCCGGTGACCACGCGCCTCACGCCGTAGGTGAAGGGGCCCATCCCGACTGTGCGGTGTGCGCGCTGTGCGCTGGTGTCGCGGAACCGCACGATCGGCCCGGCCACCAGTAGCGGGAACTGCGCCAGATACAGGGCGACGGTGAGCGGCTGGTCGGCCGATGCCTCTTTGCGCCGGAAGTCCACGGCGAACGCGACCGCTTGGCAGGCCACCACGAGGCTGCCGGCCGGCACCAGACCGGAGGCGACCGACGGCAGCCTGAAGAAGTCCACGCCGCTCCGCCAGATGAAGACGGCGCTGGCGATCACGAGCACCCAGGCGCTCAGGTCCGCGGCCCACGCGACGCGCCGGCCGGCGATCCGCTCCGCCTGCAGGGCAAGGTAATACGCGGCAAGGACGGCGGGAAGGAACTCGAAGAGAAAGAAGACCCGATCGAACGGCACGGCGCGGCGGGCGCTCGGCTACTGCGGCGGCGCGGCGCGCCCCGACGGCTCGATGGCCTGCCGATCCAGCGTGTTCACGTGATCGATGATCCGGGCATACGCGCGGGCGATCTGCTCCAGCCCCGAGGAAGGCACCCATTCGGGGGTGTCTTGTTCGGTGTGCTTGATCTCGGGCGATGTAATCACCTGCACCGAGGGGACGTCCCGCGCGAGCGATCCCATCTCGCCCGAGGCGCCGGGATCCATGTCGGCCGTGACGCCGACGTTGAACCGGCTGAAAGAGTCGAGCACCAGGTCGCGCAGGGATCGACTGCCCCACACCCACCACCGCATCGGCGACACGGCGGTCGTCTGCCGCAGGTGGTTGCCCCAGGTACTGGGTGCGCACGGCCGCCACGTGCTCGAGGTTGATGACCAGCACCGTCCTGACGAGCGCCGTACTCCGGTTGTCGTGAAACCAGCGCGCGCCCGGGCCGCCGTGGTGGCCGGCCGATCCCACGAACCGGATGTTCCGGCGCCGCGACGCCTGCGGCACCTTCGAGAAGTGCTCTGCCAGCCCAATCAGCACGGCGAGGCCCGACGCGTTATCGAGCGCGCCTTCGAAGTAGCCGTCCATGTGCGCCAGGATCGTAATGTCTTCGTCGGTCGTGCCGGGCAGGGTGCCGAAGACGCTCGCCGTCGTCAGGCCGCTCCGCCGTTCGCTCTGCAGCGTGAACGCGACCCGCACCCGCTGACCGCGGCCGACCAGATCGCGCAGCACCTTCCCGTCCTCGAAGCCGACGCTGAAACCCGGCCGGCCGCCCGTTGTCGGCCAGATGGCGAAATTGTCCGCGATGCCGAAGATGATGCCGACCGCCGCGGCGCCGTGCTCGAAGACGCGATCGACGACTCCATCGATCTGAGCGGAATGGCGGATGTCGCCCGGAAGAAGCAGGTCCTGAATGAGGACCGCCTTGCCCGTGACGTCGCGGCCGGCAAGGTCGGCGTCCGTGCCGGCTCCGCCCCAGACGAGATCCCACTGCAGGCCCCCGGGCGGCGTCGACACGCTCTGCGCCGGTCTCGCCGACGCGAGCGGGTACGTCGTGCCGGCGCTGGTGAAGGTGAGCGACCAGGAGCTCGCCGACCATTGTGGCGCGAGGTCGAACGCCAGCCGGTGGACGTCGGCCATGCCGAACTGACGGAAGTAGCGCTCGACCCACGACTCGGTCGCTTCGTGCCCCGGCGTCCCGACATTGCGGCCCCAGAAGAGATTTCCGCTGTCGCGGTCCTTCAGCGAGATCGCGTCGACCTCCATCAGGTACTGCTTGAGCCTGGCACCGTGGAGATCGCCGTACTGTCGGTCTTCGGGCTGGAGGGCCGGAGCCGGCAACATCGCGTCGTCGCGGACGAGTCCGGACGGCAACAGCAGCGACTGGCCGAGCGGGTTCGTGCCGGCGCCGCCGGGATCCGGTGCCGTCTGCTGGGCGCCGAGGCCAATGGCTGCTGACACGACGAGCACCGCCGGAAGCCACCCTCGCGACGTTCGCGTGGATCCAGTCATGGGCGTTAGGATACGGGTTAGCCTGGCGCCCGGCAAGCATGACCGACCACAACGCCTTTCGCGAGCTGTTCGAGGCGCATCCCGCGCCGACCTGGGTGTTCGACCTCGAGTCGCTTCGTTTTCTCGCCGTCAACGACGCCGCCATCCGGCAGTACGGGTACACGCGTGAGGAATTCGCAGGTCTGTCCATCCGCGACATCCGGACACCCGAAGAAGCCGTGCGCCTGGATTCGGTACCCATCGGCCAGGACGAGCACTATCGGGGCGAGTGGCGCCACCGCAGAAAGGACGGCACGACGCTCGACGTGGTCGTCCAGGCGCGCGACGTCAGCTTCGATGGCCGCCGCGCGCGCCTCGTCTCGGCGGTCGACATCTCGGCGCAGAAGCGCGCGGAAGCCGCCCTGCGCGAGAGCGAGCGGCTCTACGAGTCCACGTTCGACTCGGCGCCCATCGGCATCGCGCTGACCGGGCTCGACGGCCGGTGGCTGCGCGTCAACCACCGCCTGTGCGAGATGCTGGGGTACACGCCCGCCGACCTCGCCACGACGAGCTTTCTGGCGCTCACGCATTCCGACGACGTGGCCGCCGACGACCGCGCGCGGCAGGATCTCATCGCGGGGCGCATCGATTGCTACTCGCGCGACAAGCGCTACCGGCACCGCGACGGCCACTATTTCTGGGCCCGTCTCACGGTCAGCCTCCATCGCAGCGCGGACGGCGCTCCGCAGCACTTCACGGCGATTGTGGAGGACATCAGCCAGCGCAAGGCGGCCGAGCAGGAACGCGACCGCAGCGAGCGCCTGCTCTATGCGACCTTCGAGGAAGCCGGCATCGGCATGGCCATCGTCGACCTGGAGCGCCGGCCGCTGAAGGTGAACGCCGAGATGCGGCGCATGCTCGGCTACGCCGCCGAGGAACTGGCGGCCCTGACCTTTCGCGACCTCACCCACCCGGCCGATCGTGCGGAGGACGACCCGCGCTGGGCCGCCCTCGTGTCGGGCTCGATCGGGCGCTACTCCACGGAGAAGCGGTACCTCCAAAAGAATGGTCACGTCCTGCGCGGACGCCTCACGGCGACCCTGGTGCGCGATGCCGAGGGGCGCCCGCAATACGCGATCGGCATGATCGAGGACATGACGGAGTACCGGAACCTCGAGGCCCAGTTCCAGCAGGCCCAGAAGCTCGAGGCCGTCGGCCGTCTGGCGGGCGGCGTGGCGCACGACTTCAACAACCTGCTGACCGCCATCATCGGCTACACCGAGCTGGCTCGCGATCAGGTGCCTGCCGACAGCGCCATTCGCGCCGACCTGGAGCAGGTGCTGCAGGCGGGCCAGAGCGCCAGGACACTCACCCGCCAGCTGCTGGCCTTCAGTCGGCGCGGCGAGATGAAGCCGGCGATCCTCGACCTCAATGCCGTCGTCGCCAACGTGGACAAGGTCCTCCGCCGCGTGATCGGCGACGATGTGCGCGTCACGATCCGGGCGGGAGCCCGTCTCGGGCAGGTGAAGGCCGACGCCGGCTACGTGGAGCAGGTGCTCATGAATCTCGCGGTGAACGCGCGCGACGCCATGCCGGGGGGCGGCACGCTGACCCTCGAGACGTCCAACGTCGAGGTGGACGCCGCGCTGGCCCGCGCGCGCGTCGACGCGCATGCCGGACCGTACGTCGTCCTGTCCGTGTCGGACACCGGCACGGGCATGACCCCCGAGGTGCTCGGGCAGATCTTCGAGCCGTTCTTCACCACGAAGGAAGCCGGCAAGGGCACCGGCCTGGGGCTGGCGACGGTGTACGGCATCGTGAAGCGATCAGGCGGCTTCATCGACGTCGAAAGCGCGGTGGGCCACGGCTCCACGTTCCGGATCTATTTTCCGCGCGTGATGGAAGCGTTGGCGCCGGACACGGCGCGGCGCCCGGCCGCGCTGCCCGGCGGCAGCGAGACGGTGCTGCTCGTGGAAGACGACGAGCGCCTGCGGGCGCTGGCCGGTCGGGTGCTCGAGCACCAGGGCTACAACGTGCTGTCGGCGGGGGACGCCCGGATGGCCCTGGAGGCCGCCGACGCGCACTCCGGACCGATCCATCTCCTGTTCACCGACGTCGTGATGCCCGGTCTCGGGGGGCCCGCACTGGCCGAGCGTCTGCGCGAGAGCCGCCCGGCGATGTCGGTGCTCTACACCTCGGGCGATCCCGATCGCATGGCGCAGGCCGGCGCACCCGCCGGCACACACTTTCTCCAGAAACCGTATACGCCCACCGCGCTGCTGCAGCAGGTCAGGCGCGTGATCGACGGCCCGCCGGGCGCGCCTACGGCGTGACGTTCACTTTCACGATGGCATCCGTCCAGCAGCAGACGGAGCCGCCTCCCCCGTTGCCCGAATAGTCGTTCGCGGTCACGTGCAGCCAGTACTCGCCCGGCTGATCGAAGCTCGCCGTGGTGGCGGCCTTCCCGCTGACTTCCTCGCCCAGCTTCGCGCCGCCCGATGTGATCTCGACTTTCGGCTTGTCCTTGGTGAAGGTGACCTTGCCGGGCCCGCGGAACTCGTCCCAGATGATCCGGATCGGGTCGCCGAGATTCTCGCGCGGGGCGTTGCTGCCGCTGGTGTACTTGTTGTCGTCGGTCGCCCACAGCGGCAGCGCGAGCGGCGTCGACACGGACGCGGTGCGCATGAAGACGGCGGCGACGGGCCCCTGCACCGTCTTGCCCTGCTCGTCGAACCGGATGACCGGCGGCGTGTTGTGCACGGCCGCCTCCTCGAACGGATCGACGTTGTATTCCGGTTTCATGTGGACGGGGATGACGTTCTGCTGACCGTTGGCCGTAATCGACCACGTCACGTTCTCGTTGGCGCCGAAGTCCTTCGGCACGGTCACCACGAACATGCCCCACTGGCGGCCCGGCAAAAAATGCGTCGGCTGCCCGCGATCGGGCCCGCCCGGGTCGATCTTGTTGTTCGGCCCGATCGGAATGTCCATCTCTTCGCTGCGATTGCGGTTGTAGTATCCGAACAGGAAGTTGTGCGTGCCGTCGGGATTGTCAAACCAGCCTTCGTACGCAGGGGTGATGCTGTCGCCGAATTCGGCGTGCGGAGCATTCGGAAGCTGCTGCGCGGACGCGATCGTCAACCACGCCGTTCCCGAGACGACGAGCGCTCCGCACAGGCTGGCGGTCGTCCATCGATTCGACTTCATAGGCACAAGCCTCTTCGTCTGAACTTGCGGCCCGCCAACGGACGGGTGCGGCGGTCGTGAACGGAGCGGCGGCGGGGAGCCGGCCCGCGCCCGCTCCCCGTACGCCGTCCTCGTCTGTGTTTACTGCTGGTCGGAGTCGGACTCCTTCTTCTCGTGTTTCTTCTGCCAGTCCGCGTACTCCTGATCGGACAAGTACGTCACGTTGACCCATGCGTGACCCATCTCGTCCACGGTGCGGTCGCCCAGGCCGACCCACTGATTCGGGTCCGGGTTGTTCCGGTTCCCCGCCGTGTTGTCGTACCAGGCGATCACGTGAATGACCGTGCCAGCCGGAAACGCCGGCGCGGCATCGTCGGCATAGACGTAGTTGGTCATCCAGTTGAAGTTGAAGTTGCGCACGAAGCTGACGACCTGACGGCTGCCGTCGGGCAGGATGGCCTCGAGCTCCATCGCCTTGCCGCGCAGGTGCATGTGCGGCTGGAAGTTCTCGAGGATCGCCGGCTTGAGGAGCGTCGTGAAGCCCTCGGACATCGAAATGCTGTTCGGCTTGATGTCGAGGCCCGGATTCCGATCCTTGATCGCGGAGAAGCCCACCAGATAGGAGCGGTGATGCGGCTCCTGCCCCTTCGGATAGAACCAGATGGCGATCTGCGCGCCCGAGCTCACTTCTTCGCCGACGGCGTGGATGTGCATCTCCCACGAGATCTGTTCACCTGGCTCGAGGAGCTTGCCGGTGTCGGTCCGGTATTCGTCGTAGCCCTTGCCGATCGCCCACTCCATCAGCTGCGGCCGGGCGTTCACGAGGTCGTTGAACAGGCGGTTGCCCCCGCGGCTGGTGCCGGTGTTCACCGCGTCCGCCTCATCGGCGTTCAGCACTCGATAGGCGATGATGTGGTGCATGATGCGGCGGCCGCCCACGGTCGACGGGCGGATCTCGACGGCCCTCACCCAGCGCGGCTCGGTGATGGGGATGTCCTGCAGCGGGCGCCACCACACGTCCTGGTGAACGGGCGGCATCGTGTAGGACGGCGACGTGAGCACCAGGTCGGGCTGGCCGAGGCCGTCCACGACGCCGCGCCACTCGTTGGGATCCACCAGCTTCTTGGGCGCGGGCATGTCGTTCGGATCGCCCTTGGCCGCGCCGGTGTCGATCCACTGCACGATGGTGTTGATCTGGGCGTCGCTCAGCGAGAAATCGTTCTTGAAGTCCTGAATGCCGACGGAGCGATCGATGTGCCAGGGCGGCATCTGGCGCGAGGACACCTTCTCGCGAATGGACTTCACCCAGGGCCGCGTCTCCTCGTAGGTCATGAGGGACATCGGTGCAATCGAGCCCGGCTGGTGGCAGTCCTGACATTTCTGTTGAAGGATTGGCGCGACGTCTTTGGTGAACGTCACCGTGCCGGTCGGCGCGTCGGCCGCCAGCGCCGGCGCGGCCACCAGGGCCGTCGCCGCCAGGGCGAGGCTCGTCCACGCGCCCCGCCAGCATCGCCATCTGCGAGCATCACCCATGTCACCCTCCTTGCAGGTCAAACAATTGCAACTCCAACCATTTTACCACTGCTTCGCCCGCTCCGTGCCTAGTATCCCTCCGGGCGCGAGCTCAGCCTCACCGCTTTACAATTTTTTACGTACCGCCGATGCGACCTTCTGGATTTTCCGATTCGGCGGGCGGCTCGGGCGTATGATCCGGCGATCGGGAGGCGAAAACCGATGAACGCGTCCTCGCGCCTGCTCACCTGCGCCGCCCTGGCCGTCGCGGCGACCGCCGTCGTTCCAGCTGCGTCCTGGACCCCGCCGCACACGGCCTGGGGCGACCCGGATCTCGGCGGCATCTGGAACGGTGCCACGATGACGCCGCTCGAACGGCCGCGGGAATTCGCCGATCGGGCGGTCTTGAGCGCGGAGGACGCCGCGGCCTACGAAGCGCGCACCAATGAGCGCCGCGGCGAGGCGAACAACACGGCCGGACCCGACTGGTGGGATCCGGGCACGGCGCACCTCACGGGCCGCCGGACCTCGCTCATCGTCGATCCGGCCGACGGACGCGTGCCGCCGTTGGTCGCGCCTGCCGGGCGCGGCGGGCGCCGCGGCCGGCCGGACACCGACAACCCCGAAGAGCGCAGCCTCAAGGAGCGGTGCTTGTCGTGGGAGTCGGCGGGTCCGCCCATGCTGCCGGCCGTCTACAACAACAACGTCCAGTTCGTCCAGACGCCGGGCTATGTCGTGATCGTCAACGAAATGATTCACGACGCCCGTATCGTGCCGATGGACGGGCGGCCGCACGGCGCGCTCCGCCGGTGGATGGGCGATTCGCGCGGGCGGTGGGACGGCACCACGCTCGTGGTGGACACGGTCAACTTCGCGAGCCCCTACAGCTTCCGCGGATCGAGCGAACACCTGCACCTCGTGGAGCGGTTCACCCGCAGCGCCGACGACACCATCGACTACTCCTTCACGGTGGACGACCCGACCGTCTGGACCTCGGACTGGACGGCCGAGTTCCCGCTCAAGAAGGTCGACGGCCCGATGTACGAATATGCCTGCCACGAGGGGAACTCCCGCAGCATGGTCGGCATGCTGAACGGCGCGCGGTACAGAGGAGAGCATGAAGAAATAGAACCGTGCTGAGTCGTGAGTGCTGAGTCCTGAGTGACTCAGCTCTTGCGGGCGAAGGTGCCCAGCACGCGATCCCAGATGGTGCTCGTGATCCCGAAGTTCACACCGGGCCGATGGTGGTGCAGGTCGTGGAACCGCTCCAGGTTGTGCAGATAGCCGACCCTGGCGAGCGCCCGTCCACAGTGGTGCTCCAGATGATGGAGCACGGCGAAATAGTTGTAGCCGGCGTAGAGGCCAGACACGAGGAGCGCCGCGGCGGGTCCCGGCAGAACGAGATCGAGCAGACCCCACACGGCGACCGAGACCGCCATCATCACGAAGAGCGGCGCGCTGTAAAGCGCCTGCGGCTGGGCGTGATGGCGGGCGTGGCTGCGCCGCACGGCGGGAAACGGCCCGTGCAGCACCCATCGGTGCACGACGTACTCGAGCCAGCTGAAGCCGAGGACACCGACGAGCACCACCAGCACCGCGCGGATCGGCGAGCCGGAAAAGGCGCGGAGACCGTACCCCAGCCACACCAGCGGCGCGACCAGATCGCTCACGAACGCAATGCGGTAGTTCCAGGCGCTGTCGACCAGCCGATCCCATCCCCGCAGCGCCCGCCCCGAGAGAACCTCCATCGGCTACTCACCCGCGTTAAACGCGCCGCCCCCGCCGACGGCCGAGCCCAGCACAGACGCAATGACGAGTTCCACGCGTCGAGAGTTCCTCCTACGCCATCCTGACCCTCGGCACCAGCCTCCAGTCGAATTCGCCGAGGCGCTGGGGCCCCAGGCGCTCCACTTCCGCCCGTGCCACGGCCGCAGCCTCGAGCAGGGCGGCCACGTCCACGCCCTGGCACACCGGCGCGAACGGCTGCAGGTACCGCGGCCCCCGCGTGAGCATGTAGAGCGCCCCGTGGTGATTCAGGCGCCGCAGATGATGGAACGCGACGCCAATCTGCAGGATGCCCTGATAGAGGAAACGGACATCGCGTCGTTCCGCGCGCCACAGGAGCTCGAGGGTCTCGTGCTGCTCGAAATACTCGCCGCGGTTGAACTGCGCGATCCCTTCGCGCAACGCGGCGGGCGGCGGTTCGGCGCAGGCGGACATCGGGAGAATTATGGATCAACGCCCGGCTCCCCGGTCGCCCGAGTCGTGGCCGCCGCCCGGGGGCGAGCACGCGGCCCCGCCGGCGCGAGACGCGCGCGATCGCGCCACTTGCTATTTTTCTCGCACATATGTTATTTACATAACACCTATGCGGACTTCCCTGCACACCGGGCTCTCGCGCCGCGAGCGGCAGATCATCGACATCCTCTACCGCCGCGGCCGCGCGACCGCCGCCGACGTCATGCGGGAGCTTCCCGGGTCGCCCAGCGACTCCACCGTCCGCACGCAGCTGCGCGTGCTCGAGGAGAAGGGACACGTGCGGCACGAGGAAGCCGGGCTTCGCTACGTCTATCTGCCCGCCGTTCCGCGCCGGGCTGCCCGCAAACCTGCACTGCGCCACCTCGTGAACACGTTCTTCGACGGGTCGGCCGCCAGCGTGGTCAGCGCGCTCCTGGGCGGCGAAGGCGCGCGGCTCTCCGACGAAGAGCTCGACCGCATCGCCGAGCTCGTGGCCAAGGCTCGCAGGGAGGGTGTGAAATGACCGCGACATTCCCGCTGGTCGACGCGACGATCAGACTGTCGGCCGTCGTCGCCGGTGCGCTCGCGGCGACGTGGCTGCTCCGCGCACAATCGGCCGCCGCGCGGCACTGGATCCTCGCGGTCGCGATCTTCAGCGCCGCCGCGGTGCCCGCGCTGCAGCTGGCCGTACCCGCCTGGCAGCTGCTCGGAACGCCGAAGGCGGGCGCGGTGTCGCCCGCGGCGGCCGCCGGAAGCCGGACGGCCACGGCCGGTGGCGTCGTGGTCGCGCCGGATCAGGACACGACGGCCGCGCCGCCGCCAGATCGAGATCGAGCGACGGCCACCGCCGCCGACGCGGCCGGGCGCCTGGGCCGCCTCGTCCTGCCGATCTGGCTGACGGGGCTGGGGGGGACGCTCTTCGTGCTTCTCCTCGGCTTCGCGCGTCTGAAGTGGCTGGCGTCGCGATCGGTCGCGATCACGTCGGGGCCATGGGCGAGGCTCGCCCATCGCCTCGCCGGTGAGCACGGCGTGCGTCGGTCGATCGTGGTGCTGCAAAGCGCGCATCCGTCCCTGCTCGTGACCTGGGGCGTCCGTCGGCCCCGGATCATCCTGCCCGCCGCGGCGTCCACGTGGTCGGCCGACCGTATGCGCATCGTGCTCCACCACGAACTGGCGCACGTCGTCCGGGGCGACTGGCTCACGCAGCTTGGCGCGGAGCTCGTCCGCGCGGCCTGCTGGTTCAACCCGCTCGTGTGGATGGCCTGCCGGCGGCTGCGCCTGGAGAGCGAACGCGCCTGCGACGATGTGGTGATGGATCGCGGTGTGTCGGGCGCGCACTACGCGACGCACCTCGTCGACCTCGCCCGCAGTCTGAACACGTCACGGGCCGTGGTGTTTCCTGGATGGCCGGCGCCCGCCATGGCACGGCCCTCCAGCCTTCGACAAAGGATCAGTGCCATGCTCGATTCCACCCGCAACCGGCGTCCGCTCTCGCGATTCACGCGGCTCGCGATCCTGATCGGCGTACTCGGCCTTGCCGCGCTCGCCGCGTCGGCGCAGACCTCCCTGGCGACCCTGTGGGGCACGCTCGCCGATCAGAACGGCGGCCTGATGGCGAGCGCGAAGCTGCAGCTGTCGGATACGCAGAGCACGCGAAAGTACGAAGTGCGGAGCGACGCCACGGGCCGCTTCGAGTTCATCGGCCTGCCGGCCGGCGAGTACCAGCTCGCCGCGATGGTGCCCGGCTTCAAGACGCTCGACGAGCGGGTCACGATCGCCGCGGGACAGAAGCTGCAGCGGAATCTCGAGCTGCACGTGGGTACGCTCGAAGAAACCCTGAGCGTGGTCGGCGGCACTTCCGCAGCCGAGACGGGCACGCGCATGGCGTTCGTGCCGAAGCCACCCACCGCGCCGGAGCCGTGCACGCCGACGCCGAACGGCGGGAAGATCAAGCCGCCCGTGAGGATCATCGACGCGCGACCGCAATACCCGGCCAACCTGCAGACTGCTGGCGTCGAAGGCGTCGTGGTCCTCGAGGGCACGATCGGCACCGACGGCTTCTTCGAGGATGTGCAGCCCGTCGAGCCCGTGCAACCCGACCTGGCTCAAGCGGCGATCGCGGCGGTGCGCCAGTGGCAGTTCACCCCGACGCTCCTCAACTGCGTGGCGGTGGAGGTGCCGATCAGAGTCCACGTGAAGTTCAGCATCTCCTGAGTCCCTCGGTTGCTGAGTTCCTCAGCGCCTCGGCTCACTTGAGCCACTTCGTGACCGGACCCGTCTGACGCTCGCGGAGCCCCGTGCAGCTGTCGATGCGCTCGAGCGTCTGCCGCAGCGTGCGAACCGCGCCCGGCAGCGGATGCCCGGCGAAGAACGAGGCGATGTCGTCGCGCGTGCGCCGGTCGCAGAAGCCGCCCAGCGCGTTGACCAGGCCGGAGTCGGCTTCGAACACGGCGAGCTTGGGCTGGAGCGCGGTCCAGTGCGCTTTGGTAAATGCCCAGGCGCGATCGCGGGCGGCGGGATTGGCGAAGAACCGGGCCAGGTACAGCCAGGCGTCCTGCGTCCGGATGTCCGAGGTGAGCACCCGATCGAGCGCGCGATCGATCAGCCCGGGATCGCGAAACGCGGTGAGCGCGTACAAGTACCGGTAGTGCACCTCGGGCTCCGTGGCCGCGGCGGCCGCGGCGGCGAGCGCGTCGAACAGCCGCGCGTCGCCGTGGGACGCAGCCACCGCCACGACCGCCGATGCCATCGTCGGATCGAGCGTCTCGCGGCCCGCGAGTGCACGGTCGAGCGCCGCTCGTGCGCTCGTGATCACGTCGGCGTCGTCGGCCGTTCCGCCGAGCGCGCCGATCACGACGGCCCGCAGCGAGCGCCTGGCATCGCTCTCGCCGGGCGACGGCTGGAACCCCAGGTCGCGCGCGGCCGGTTCGAGCAGCGACCGGACGAAGGCTTGGAACTTCGGCCGCGTGGCGTCGGTGGTCAGGTACTGGCCGATGAAGGCGAAGCGCGTCGTCACCTCGCTGAGCACGCCGCTCGCCGGCTCCCGTCCGTACCCGGACGCCAGCGTGAGGTAGGTGCCGGCGTCGTGCCGGCCCGCAGCCACGAGCGCCCACTCGTCGGCCGCAAGCGACAGCCGCTCCGGACCGCTCAGGTCGGTTTCCACGTGCGGCGCCATCGCCTCGAGCACGTCCGGCGGGTACGACGTGCGGTAGTAACCGCGCCCGCCGTTGTTGGCGAACACCCACGGCACGCACGCCGCGCCCGCCGTGAGAGTGGCGCTCGCGCCCGCGAGCACGCTGCAGGCGGGGGCGCCCGGGCGCGGCCCGTGCAGGCACACCGGGATCTGCCAGGGCCCGCCTGGCTGGGCCGCGGCAGACGGCGTCCCGCGGAAGCGCTGCTGCGCCAGCGCGACCTGTGTGCGATCGTCGCGGCAGGCTTCGGCCACCGTGAGCAGTGGCGCTCCAGGCTGACTCACGAAGGTCTGCAGAATGCGATCAACCGGCTTCCCGGATGCTTTGGCGATGGCGTTCCAGAAATCGGACGATGTGGCGTTGGCGTACGCGTGCGCCTGCAGATACGCATTCACGCCCGAGCGGAACGTCTCGGGGCCGACATAGCTCTCGATCATCCGCAGGACGGCGGCCCCTTTCTGATACGCAATCGGATCGAAGGCTTCATCGATCTGCGCGGGCGTCTCGACGGCCGCCTGGATCGGCCGGGTCGACGCGAGAGCATCGAGGCGAAGGGCGGCCTGATTTTCGGCCTGCTCGTCGACCGGAACGTCCCACTCCGGCTTCCACGCCTCGAGCGGATGGTTCGCCATCCACGTGGCGAAGCCTTCGTTCAACCAGATGTCGTCCCACCAGGCCATCGTCACGAGATCGCCGAACCACTGGTGGGCCATCTCGTGCGCCACCACCGAGGCGACGTTCTTTCGCGTCGCGACCGACGCCGTCTGCTCGTCGGCCAGCAGATCGGTTTCCCGGTAGATGATCGCCGCGGTGTTTTCCATCGCGCCGGCCGCGAAATCCGGCACGGCCAGCATGTCGAGCTTGCCGTAGGGGTACCGGATGGCGAAGTACGAGTCGTAGAATGCGAGGACGTGCTCGGCGGCCTCGAGCGCCAGCCCCGTCAGATGCTTCTTCGACGGAATCGCGCAGACGCGAATGGGAATGCCGTCCGATTCGCCGTCGTTGCACGCGAAGTCGCCGACCGCCATCGCCACGAGGTAGGACGACATCTTCGGCGATTCGGCGAACGCCACCGTGTGCCGCCCCGCTCCCGGCCCCGGGGTGTCGGACATGACGCGGCCGTTCGAGATGGCCATGTCGCCCTGGTCGATCGTGAGCGTGACCGAGAAGGTCGCCTTGAACGACGGCTCGTCGAAACAGGGAAAGGCGCGGCGGGCGTCGGTCGACTCGAACTGCGTCACGGCGTACTTGCGGCCCTGACCCTGGCTTACGTAGAAGCCCTGCAGCTGATGATTCAGCGCCGCCGCGTACGTGATGCGGATCCGGGCGGGCCCCGCAGGCAGACGATGGGCCACTGTGAGCGTCGCGGTTTCGTTCCCTTCATCCTGCTCGACCGACGCAGGCTGGCTCTCGCCGGTTCCCGCGTCGATCGCGACGGCGTGAAACTCGATGCCGATGGCGTTCAGGGTGACGGCCTGAGCGGGCTGCCGCAGGTTCACCAGGATCGTTTCCGTGCCCTCGAACCGCTCGTTCGCGAGATCGAGCACGATCGCCAGGTCGTAGTGGCTGGGTGTGACCGTGGTGGGAAGCCGCTGGGCGTACGCCGGCAGAGACACGAGCAGCAGCGGCAGCACGCCCAGAAACCGCTGAGCCGCCCGCACGTGCGACATCATTCGTCAAGATTACACCGCGGCGTGCCTCCGTTCCTCAGTTGTACAATCCCCCCATGGCGCTCCTCCTCCCCCTCCTCCTGCTCTTCCAGGCCCCCGCCCACGTCCCCGACATTCACTTCGTCCCCACGAGCACCGGCATTGCCGACGCGATGCTCGAGGGCGCGCACGTCACGGGCGACGACGTGGTGTACGACCTCGGGTCGGGCGAAGGCGACATCGTGATTGAAGCAGCCAGACGGTTCGGCGCACACGGCGTGGGCATCGAGCTCGACCCGAAGCTCGTCGAGACCTCGAGGGCGCACGCGGCGAAGGCCGGCGTGCAGGCGCTGGTGGAATTCCGGGGCGGGGATCTGTTCGACGCCGATATCGCCGACGCGACCGTCGTCACGCTCTATCTGTCGCCGGCCACGAACCTCCGGCTCGAAGCCAAGCTCGTGCGGGATCTCAAGCCCGGCACGCGCGTGGTCTCGCATCGGTTCGAGATGGCGGGCTGGGTGCCGGAGGAGCGGATCACGGTGAGCCAGCACCCGGTGTTCTTCTACACGATGCCGCCGCGCCGCGTGTCGCGGCAAGAATGAACCGCAAAGCCACGGGCACCAGCCACAGGGACACAAGAGAAACAAACCACAGAGACACCGGGACACAGAGAGGACAGTATTCTCCGTGCCTCAGTGTCTCCGTGGTTCCTGTCTCCCCGAGTCTCCGTGGCGTCGTGGCAGGTCACTCCCAGCGGCGCGGGATAGCCAACGACACCGACCACCGCGGCAACCGGACAACGGAAACGACAGGTCCCAGAGAGCACACTGTTCCCTGTGCCTCAGTGTCTCGGTGGTTCCTGTCGCCCCGAGTCTCCGTGGCGTCGTGGCAGGTCACTCCCAGCGGCGCGGGATACCCAACGACACGGACCACCGCGGCAGCCAAACAACGGAGACGACAGGTCCAAGCGAGCATACTGTTCCCTGTGCCTCAGTGTCTCCGTGGTTCCTGTCTCCCCGAGTCTCCGTGGCGTCGTGGCAGGTCACCCCCAGCGGCGCGGGATAGCCAACGACACCGACCACCGCGGCAGCCAAACAACGGAGACGACAGGTCCCAGAGAGCACACTGTTCCCTGTGCCTCACTGTCTCCGTGGTTCCTGTCGCCCCGAGTCTCCGTGGCCTCGTGGCGGGATCAGGGCGCCGTCAGCAACGCCTCGATCTGCTTGAGGTGATTCAGATCGTGGCCGGCGTTGAGCCGGACCAGATGCGCCACGGTTTCGCGGCCGCGCTCCTGGTGCAACCCGAAGCGCTCGAAGGCGGATGGATCCATCGAGCGCAGCAGCCGGAGGTTGCCCCGCCGGTTCGCGTCGAACAGATCGAGCGAGTCGTCCACCGGCACGGCCTCGTACCTGAACGTCGTCGCCCACAGGTTCTGGTCGAAGGGCTGGAGCGGAGCGCCGCTCGTCGCCAGAATGCTGCGCAGCCGCCATCCCATCACCACTTCACAGTCCGCCAGGTGCGCCAGGATTTCCCGCGTCGACCAGCGGTCGGGCGCCGGCTTGCGCGCCAGGTCGGCTGGCGACCTCGCGGCGACGAGTTGGCGCAGCCGACCGGGCGTCGAGGCCAGGACGTCCCACGGGTCCGCGTCTCCGAGGTTCGACAGGATGCGGTCGATATATTGCCGAGGCCGCTCGGTCGTTGGCATGTGGCTAGTCTAGCGCCGACGCGGGCCGGCTCGGCGGGCCGCCCTTCGCGAAAGAAGCCGAGTTGACACATCGCCGTGCCGCACTACAATGCCCCGATCACGGGTTCCCGGCTCTTTCACAACGGGGAGGGATGCAATGGCGCGAAGACTGCTTCGGTCGGCGTCAACCTCGGTGGCGGCGGGCATCCTGGTGGTGCTCGGCGTATTCGTGCTCGAGCCGCGATGGACCACACCTGATCTGGCCGGCCAGGCCGCCGCGCCTCCCGGGGAGCCCAGCACGGCGAAGGGCGACTGGCCTCACTACAACGCGGATCTGGCGGGCACGCGGTTCTCGCCGCTCACGCAGATCACCGGCGCCAACTTCAACAACCTCGAAGTCGCGTGGCGTTTCAAGACGGACAATCTCGGGCCCTTCCCCGAGTACAAGCTCGAAGGCACGCCCCTCGCCGTGAACGGCGTCCTCTACACGACGGGCGGCACGCGGCGTTCGGTGATCGCGCTCGACGGCAAGACGGGGGAATTGATCTGGGCGCACAGCATGCGGGAAGGGAAGCGGTCGGCCGTCGCGCCGCGACAGCTCTCGGGCCGCGGCGTCGAGTACCTGGACCGACGGACAGGGCGATCAGCGAATCCTCTATGTCACGACCGGCTATCGCCTGGTCGAGCTCGACGCGAAGACCGGCGCGCCCATCAACTCGTTCGGCACCAATGGCACGGTCGATCTGAAGGTCGGCGTGGTCAAAGGCAACAACCAGCCGATCGATCTCGAGAGCGGCGAGATTGGCGTGCATTCGACGCCCACGGTGGCCGGCGATGTCGTCATCGTCGGCTCGTCGTTCCGCGAAGGCCAGACCGTCCCGACGCACGACAATACGAAGGGGCTCGTGCGCGCGTTCGACGTCCGGAGCGGGCGCCTGCTCTGGACGTTCAACACCATCCCGCGGCCGGGCGAGTTCGGCAACGACACATGGGCGGACGACTCGTGGGCCGTGAACGGCAACGCCGGGGTATGGACCCAGATCAGCGTCGACCCGGACCTCGGCCTCGCGTACCTCCCGGTCGAGGACCCGACGTCCGACTTCTACGGCGGCCATCGTCCGGGCGACAACCTGTTCGCCGACACCTTGGTCGCGGTCGACCTCAAGACCGGCGTCCGCAAGTGGCACTTCCAGTTCGTGCATCATCCGATCTGGAACTTCGACAACTCGTCGGCGCCGATCCTGATGGATGCCCGGGTCAACGGCCGGACGATCAAAGCGGTGGCCCAGCCGAGCAAGCTCGGGTTTCTCTACGTGCTCGACCGCGCCACGGGCCAGCCGATCTGGCCGATCGAGGAGCGCCCCGTGCCGCAGTCCGACGTGCCCGGCGAGAAGACCGCGGCGACGCAGCCCTTCCCCACCAAGCCGCCGGCCTACGGGCGCAACCTGTTTCGCGTGCCGGACGACGTGATCGACTTCACACCGGAGCTGCGCGCGAAAGCGCTCGACGTGCTCAAGCGATTCAAGGTGGGTGACTCGGTGTTCACGCCGCCGATCCTCGGCGACGTGAACGGCATCGTCGGCGCCATTGGCGCGGGCACAGCCACCAACTGGCCAGGCTCGGGCGGCGATCCCGAGCTGCGCGTGGTGTACGCGCAGTCGGGCGACGGACCCTCGTCGCGGTCGCTCGTCGCGCCGCCGGCGGGTTTCTCCGACATTCGTTACGTGGCAGGCGTCGGCGGACGACCGTTCCGGGAGATCTTCGGGCCGGGCGACTGCTGCGCGGCCGACTCCGGACATAAGACGCGCGACGACCTCTCCGAGGCGGCGCCGGCGTCTGGGGCGCCCGCTGCGCCGACGCCGACGCTGACCGTTGACGGCCTCCCGATCATGAAGCCGCCGTACGGGACGCTGACAGCCATCAGCCTCGACCGCGGTGAGATCCTGTGGCAGGTGCCGGCGGGCGAGACGCCCGACACGGTGCGCAACCACCCGGCGCTGCGGGGCCTGAACATCCCGAACACCGGCCAGCCCGGCACGTCCGGCGTCGGTCTGATGTCGACGCGCACGGTCGTCGTGATGGGCGACTCGCAGGTGACCAATCCTGGCGGCCGCCCGCGCGGCGCGATGCTCCGCGCGTACGACAAGGCCACGGGCCGTGAGGTCGGCGCCGTGCTGATGGCCGCGCCGCAGAGCGGCTCGCCGATGACCTACCTCGCCGACGGCAAGCAGTACATCGTCGTGGCGATGAGCGGCGGGCCGTACACCGGCGAGTACGTCGCATACGCGTTGCCCTGACCAGGCCCGCTCATGGCTTCGGTTCGGCGATCGTGATCGGATGATGGTCCGCCGCGTGCTGTCGGCTGCCCTGTGCGTGACCGGCGCCTCTCTGGCCTGGGCGGGCCAGGCGCGTCCCACCAGCATCGAGGGCGTGTGGGGATTCGCCACCTTGACGCCGCTCGAGCGGCCGGCGTCATTCGGTGACCGGCGCGACTTCACCGACGCGGAGGCCGAGGCCTTCGTGCGCGACACCCTCTCGCGGGGCAACCGCGATCGCCGGGACGGCGGTGCGCAGGCGGACGTCGGCCGCGCCGTCAACGACTACTGGTTCGAGCGCGGCGACGAACTGGCGACGGTGGACGGGCGGAAGGTGACGTCGCTCGTCGTCGATCCGTCCGACGGCCGCGTGCCGGCACGCCCGTCCGGACGCGGACGAGGAGGACGCGGAGGCCGGGGGGCGGTGCCGACGACCCCGAGACGCGGTCGCTGCAGGAGCGCTGCCTCGCGTTCAACGCCGGCCCGCCGATGCTGCCGGGTCCCTACAACCGACAAGGTCAGCGTCCAGGGCTCCGACGAGGCGATGCGGCTCGTCGAGCGCTTCACCCTCGTCGACGAGCGGACGCTGCACTACGCATTCACCGTGAACGATCCGACGGCGTTCAGCGTGCTCTGGAGCGCCCTCGTGCCGATGACCCGCACCGACGATCGCCTCTTCGAATACGCCTGCCACGAGGGCAACTACGCGCTGCCGAACATCCTGAAAGGCGCCCGGGCCGCAGAACGTCCCTGAGCCGCCTTCCTCACGGCGCGGGCCACTCGTACGCGTTCGTCCAGTCGAGGAACTCCTGCACGCGGGGCCGGTTGCGTGCCAGCCACTCCTGCACCCCTGTCACCGGCGTGCGCTGCGACACCCAGTACACGAAGGGCTCGACGAAGTTGCGCCGTTTGAGCTCGACGAAATACGGCACGTAGTGCGTGTCGGCAAAGGCGGGCGCGGCGGCGGCCGGGCGCTCGGCGAGCGCGCCCAGCAGGCGATCGAGCTGGGCCACCAGCGCCACGATCTCGGTGGCGCCGCCGTCCTGTGCGGCCACCGCGACGACATGGCTCTCGCCGACGGCCCGGTCCAGCGCCGCGAAGTCGCCCTCGTCGGTCTTCGACGGCTGGCGCGCCGGCGCGGGGGCGAGACCGCCGCGGCTGTCGTCAGCGCCGCC
This sequence comes from uncultured Acidobacteriota bacterium, assembly GCA_963837345.1. GTDB lineage: Bacteria > Acidobacteriota > Vicinamibacteria > Vicinamibacterales > CAVVIG01 > CAWIMX01. Next base: position 2,402,684 of record CAWIMX010000001.1, on the reverse strand, counting down.
GCGCAGCACGATCCGCCAGAGGCCGTAGCCCTGGACCGAGCTGCGCCCGGCCGGCTCGAGGATCAGATAGGTCGACAGCGCCAGCAGCGCGGGAGTCGTGTAGCCGCCGCGCTGGAACACCTGGCCGAGCAGAAGCTGGGTGCCGGCATGGCGCGGGTCGATCGATGCCGCCCGCTCGAGCGCCAGCCGGGCGCCCGGCTCGTCCTGCAGGCTCTCGAGGAAGGTGACCGCCATGTTGAAATAGAGCTGCGACGCGTCGGGCACGAGCGCCAGCCCCTGCCGATAGGCGTCGATCGCCTGGCGCGGCTCGCCCATCGCGTCGAGCGAGTAGCCGATGATGTCGTAGAAGAGCGGCAGCAGCTCCGACTGGTAGGCCGCGCCGCGGCGGGCGGTGGCGATGCTCTGCGCGTAGTCCTCCTTCGCCGCATAGGAGTAGGCGAGCTCGTAGAGCGCGGTCACGGCGCCGGGCGTCTCGTCGAGCACCGCCTGATACGCCGCAATCGCCTCGTCGTACTTCCCTTCGTCGTGAAGGCGGATGCCGGCGCGCACCGCCTCCTCCTGCGCGGGCGTGGGCTCGGTGGGCGACTGCGAGGGACCGGCGCCCTGCCCGGCGGCGGTGACCGGAAGCAGCCAGGCCGCGACCGACAACAGTACGGCTCCCGCAACGTTTCGCATGGTCATGCCAGCTCCCGCACCCGGTTGTTCTCGCTGTCGCTCACATAGAGCACGCGGCCGTGCCGGCACACGCCGTGCGGCCGGGCGAGCCAGCAGCGCCGCGGGTCGCCGTCGGGGCCATCGCCACGTTCCCCCGTGCCGAGAACCGTCGTGATGAGCCCGCTCTTCAGGTCCACGCGCCGAATCACGTGGTTCTCGGTATCGGCGACATCGAGGCTCCCATCCGCGCTGTAGGCGATTCCTTTCGGCCCGTTGAACGTCGCGGCACGCGCGGCCCCGCCGTCGCCCGCGTAGCCGGTCTCGCCCGTGCCCGCAATGCGCTGGAGCCGCCGGGTGCCGAGATCCAGACGAAACACGGCATTGCCCTCGCGCAGCACGAGATAGACGTTGCCGTCGGGATCGGTGTCGAGCGACCGTGGACCATTCAGCGGCACGGCGTCGAACGCGCCTTCGTCGGGTGTCGCGCCGCGCTCGCCCGTTCCCGCCAGGGTACTGATCTTCCCGGTCGTCATGTCTACGGCCCGCACGCGGCGATTGCCGATGTCGCAGATGAGCAGCCGCCCCGTCGCGTCGAACGCGATGCTGTGCGGCTGGCGCAGCATCGCCTGGCCGGCCGGACCGCCGTCGCCCGAGAATCCCGCGGTACCGGTGCCGGCCACGGTCGAGACCACGCGCGTGCGCGCATCGACCCGCCGCACCACGTGCGCGTCGCGCTCGACGATGAACAGGTTGCGATCGCGGTCGAACCGGATCTCGTGCGGCATCGTCATCGATGCCGACAGGGCAGGGCCGCCGTCGCCCGCGTAGCCTTTCTCGCCGTTGCCCGCGACCGTCGAGAGGCGCCCGCTAGCCAGATCGAGACGGCGGGTATAGCCGGTGTCGACTTCGCAGAAATAGAGCGCGCCGTCGGGGCCGACGACGAGACCGTAGGGATCGGTGATCGGGGTGCGAACGGCGTCGGCGACCTCGGGATCGTAGCCCGCCACGCCGGTGCCCGCGATCGTCCGGACGCGCAGGCCCTGCGCCGCGGCCCACCGGGGCAACGCCGCCGCGCCCGCGACCACCTGCAGGAATGCGCGCCGGGTCGGCCTGAACATGGCTCGGGCGCCCTCCCGGACGCCCGAGCGGATTATACGTGCGAACAAGGATTCAGTCGTCAGCTCGCTCGGGCTTCCTCCGGTCAAAGACAACCTGGAAAGCCGGCTCATCCTGCTCCGCCACCGCCTGCGCGAGAAGTGCCCGGACGTGCAGCTCGTGCCCACGGCCCGCGGCCGCTTCTCGCTCAGAACGGAGGCGTCGTTCGAGCTCGTGGAACGGTAGGGCGCCCTACTCGGGCCGATTCCCGATGTCGCCGCCCGTCGCGCCCGTGCCTTGTCGATAGTTTCTCGTGCCGCCGGTTTCCGTGCCCGTGCCGCCCGTGACCCCTTCGGTCACGTCGCGCGAACCGGGATGCTTCGAGCGATCTTTTCGTGAACCGCCGCCGAGCGGCTCGTCCATCTCGTCCTTGCCCTCGTCGTTGGCGTCGACGTCTGTCGCGCCGACGCGTTTCGGGATGCGGTCCCTGGCCGCCGGATCAGGTCGGATATCGCCGAGGATCGCATGCCCTTCGTTTTCCGATTTGTCGGGTCGTTTCTGTTTAGCCATGCGTGACGAGGAGGCAAGGGCGGTGCCAGCCCGAGCCTGCTCCCGGGTCGGTGGGAACGCAGTAGACTGCCCAGGAGTCTTACACTGTAGGAGCAACTCAGGAATTCAGGTTTCTTGTTCATCGGGAGCGTATCGTGTCCATTCGCCCTGTGAAGCGCGTCGTTCAATCTCAACCGACACTCGAAGGCGCGGGCGTGCGCCTCAGGCGGGCGTTCGGATTCGGCGAGACGGACGAGTTCGACCCGTTCCTGCTCCTGGACGACTTCCGAAACGAGAATCCGGAGGACTACCTCGCCGGATTTCCCTGGCATCCCCATCGCGGCATTGAAACCATCACGTACGTGCTCGCCGGAACGGTGAACCACGGCGACAGTCTGGGCAACAAGGGATCGCTCGGCGCGGGCGACGTGCAGTGGATGACGGCGGGCAGCGGCATTCTGCACCAGGAGATGCCGAAGGGCGACGCGGAGGGCCGGATGCACGGCTTCCAGCTGTGGGCGAACCTGCCGGCAACGCTCAAGATGACGCCCCCCCGGTACCAGGATATCCACGCGAAGGACGTCCCCGACGTCACCGACGACGACGGCACGGCGGTGCGGGTGGTGTGCGGCGACTTCTGGGGCGTGCGCGGGCCGGTGGAAGGCATTGCGGCGGATCCGCGCTATCTCGACATCTCGGTGCCACCCGGCCGTCGCAAGACCTTGAAGGTCGAGCTCGACCGTCATGCATTTGCGTACGTCTTTGCGGGATCCGGGCGATTCATCGACGCCTCCGATCCTCGTGTCGTCCCGACCGAGAAGGTCGGTGCGCGCGGCGAGGCGCTGGGGCGGGACGAGATCGGCAACCGCTCGCTCGTGCTGTTCGATCGGGGCGACGAAGTCACCGTGCAGGCGGGTGATCAGGGGATCCGCTTCCTGCTGGTGTCGGGACGGCCCCTGCAGGAACCGGTGGCGTGGCGCGGACCCATCGTGATGAATACTCAGGCTGAACTGCGGCACGCGTTCGCCGAGCTGCAGGACGGCACGTTCATCAAACACCCGTAGATCGCGGTCTCAGACCGCGATCGCCCATTCGCCGCCTCGCATCAGCGGCTCCGGGTGACCGTCGGGGCCGACGCCGTCGATGTCCAGGTCGCCCGATCCGATCATGAAGTCCACGTGCACGGCGCTCCGGTTGCCGCCCGCCTGCTCGAACGCCGCATCGTCGAGGGCGTCGCCGCCCTCGAGCGTGAACTTGTACGCCGTGCCGAGCGCGACGTGGCTCGCCGCGTTTTCGTCGAACAGCGTGTTGTAGAACAGAAGGCCCGATTCCGAGACCGGGGAGCTGTGCGGCACGAGCGCGATCTCGCCCAGCCGTGCGGCGCCTTGATCGGTGTTCACGAGCTGCTGCAACACGGCCTGCCCGGTCTTGGCCTGGACCTGCACCGCGCGCCCCCGCTCGAATCGCAGGCTGAAGTCGTTGATGAGCGTGCCTCCGTAACTGAGGGGCTTGGACGCGCGCACCGTGCCGTCCACGCGATCCTTGTGCGGCAGGGTGAAGACTTCCTCGGTCGGCAGATTCGGCGCGAACGTGATCCCCGACCGGCTGTCGCTGCGGCCGGCGACCCACACGTGTCCCTCAGGCAGGCCGATGGTCAGGGCGGTGCCCGGCCCCGAATACTTCAGCGCCGTATACCGCTTCGCGTTGAGGACGTCGCGGCGAGCGGCGAGCGCGGCAAGGTGGTCCTCCCACGCCGCGACGGGATCGGGGCGATCGAGCCGGCAGAGCCTGCCGATCGCCTCCCACAGGCGCGCCACCCGCAGCTCGGGTGAGAGGTTCGGGAACACCCGGGCGGCCCAGCCGGGCGACGCCGCGGCCACCACCGTCCAGTTCGTCTCGTTGCGCGAGATGAGCTCGCGGAATGGCCGGACGCTGCGGGCCGTGGCCTGCTGCAGGGCGCTGATCCGCTCGGGCGGCTGATCCTTGAGCTGGTCTGGATCGTTCGCATAGACCGACAGCATCGCACCGCCGCTCGTGACATGGTCGGCGAGCGCGCGCCCCAGCCAGGCCGAGGCCTGCTCGAACGAGTCGCTCGGGGCGTGGGCGAAGCGGGCCAGTTGCAGGGCCTCGTCTCCCCAGAGCACCTCCACGAGCGGCGCGCCGGCGCGGTAGGCGCTCTCGACGACGGCGCGGACGAGCGGGGCGGCGTCGAGCGACACCCCGCCGCTCGCGATAGGGCCAATGACGAGCAGGCGCTGGCCCGGCCGCAGGTTCAGGCCCACTTTGACGGCCAGCTCTCCGTACGCGTGAAGCGTCCGTTGCAGATCAGCTGACATTGCGCGATCTCGTGCCTCCGCTAGAATAGGCCATTCCAGAAATCATACGTGAGGGCGCGAACCGCATGAGTCCGAACCGTCGAGCCAGCGTGCACTTCACCGCAGCCGCGTGCATGGCGGCCGCCTTCGCGGCGGTTCCGGCCCGGCTCGACGCGGCAGGCCACGGCCTTCAGGTCGCGGGACCGGTCGGGGTCACCTCGTCCTCGTATCCGTTCGGCGCGGCCGCGCACACCCGCGTCCCGAGCGACGTCGCCGCCGACGGCTACGTGGAGGAGGAGTTCTTCGTCAGCGGGGAGGCGCGCGTGTACGACTGGCCCGCGGCGGGACCCGCCGTCGTTCGCACGTCGGGCGCCCCCTACACGACGCGCGTGCTCGTGCGGCGGCCGGCCACCCGGGCTGCGTTCAGCGGCGTCGCGATCGTCGAGTTGCTGAACCCGTCGAATCTGTTCGACCTGAACCTCGCCTGGGCGATATCCGGCCGCGCGATCGTCCGGCGCGGCGACGCATGGGTGGGCATCACCGCGAAGCCCGTCTCGATCGAGACGCTGAAACGCTTCGACCCGGTACGCTACGCGCCGCTCGCCTGGACCAACCCGCTGCCGCTCTCCGATCCGCGGAATTGCGAGCGCGTGCCCGGCGACAGCCTCCGCACGACGGAGAACGGCCTGGTCTGGGACGTCCACCGGCAGGTCGCGGCCTGGATCCGCAGCGCCGAACCGTCGAACCCGCTGGCCTACGGCGACCGCGCCGGCGCGGTGCGACACGTGATCGCCTGGGGCTATTCGCAGACCGGCAGTTTCCTCTACACCTATGTGAACGCGATTCATCCGCTGGACGTCAGCGAGCGCGGAGCGCCTCTCTTCGACGCTTACCTGATCGCCATGGCGAGCGCACCCTCGCCGATCAATCAGTGCGCGCCGCCGATTCCCCAGGGGGATGCGCGCCGGACGATCCACGAGGTGGGCGTGCCGGTCGTCCGCGTGATGAGCCAGTCGGACTATCTGGCCGGCATCGGTGCGCGGCTGGCCGACAGCGACGAGGCGCCGAATCTCACGCGCAACTACGAGATCGCGGGGGCGGCGCACGCGACACCCGACGAACTGACGTTCGCCGCGGCCCCCGCGGACATCGAGAAGGGGGGGCGTGACGTGCCGCCGATGGCGTGCGCCGAAGGGCCGCGGAGCCGGTTCCCGAACCGCGTCGCGTTCAATGCGATTCTGGTGAACCTGGAGCGGTGGATTCTCGGCGGCGTGCCGCCGCCGCGCGCCGCGCCGATCCAGGTCGAGGGCGGCGCGCCCGTGCTCGACCGCTTCGGCAACGTCACCGGCGGCATCCGCTCGCCGTTCGTGGATGTGCCGATCAGCACGTGGTACGGCCATTCCACCGGCCCGTCGTTCTGCCGCATCGCCGGGCACGAAGTGCCGTTCGACGCCGGACGACTCCAGGCGCTGTACCCGAACGCGGACCTGTACGCCGCGCTCGTCGCCCGCGACGTCGCGGCGCTGGTCGCGGCGCGCTTCATCACGCGGGAAGACGGCGAGGCGCTCGTCGAGGACGCCAGGCGCGCGCACGTCCCGAACTGATCGACTCGATCACTGCTGACCAAGGAGACCACCATGACACGCAGACTGTTCGTCGTCGCCGCCGCCGCGCTGGCGGGACTGGCCGGTACGGCCTCGGGCCAGGGCCGCGGGCCCGCCGGCCCCGGGCTCACCCTCACCACGATGGCCTTCCAGGACGGCGCGGAGATTCCGCCGAAGTTCACCCAGAACGCCGAGACGCCGGTCTCCCCGAAGCTCGACTGGACGCACGCGCCGGAGAACACGGTGAGCTTCGCGCTCATCATGCACGATCCCGACGTCGCGCGGCAGCGCACCGCCGAGGACATGCTCCACTGGCTGGCCTTCAATATTCCAGGGACCGCCACGGGCCTGCCCGAAGGCGTGCCCGCCAATCCGACGCTCGCCGACGGCACGGTCCAGGCCAAGAACGGCGGGAACACGGTGGGCTACCGCGGCCCGGGCGCGCCGGCCGCCGGCCCCCATCATCACTACACGTGGGAGCTGTACGCGCTCGACACCAAGCTCAGTCTCGGACCCGACGCCACGCGCGCGCAGGTGCTCGAGGCGATGAACGGCCACATCCTCGGCAAGGGGGTGCTCGTCGGCCGGTTCCATCGGTGATCGACGAGCGATCGATCGCCGAACGGTTCGTGCGTTCGTCCGGACCGGGCGGCCAGAACGTCAACAAGGTGGCGACGGCGGTGGAGCTGAGGTTCGACCTCCGCCGCTCGTCGCTGCCCGAACCCGTCAAGAGCCGGCTCGCCTCGCTCGCCGGCCATCGGATGACCCCCGACGGGCTGCTCGTGATCGACAGCCGGGCCCATCGCACTCAGGGCGCCAACCGCAAGGCTGCGCGCGAACGCCTCGACGCGTTGATCGCCCGCGCCATGAAACCGCCGCGCCGGCGGAAACCGACCGCGCCGAGCGCGTCGTCTCGCGAGCGGCGGCTGGCGGCCAAGAAGAAGCGCAGCGCCCTCAAGAGCCGCCGCGGGAGCCTCGGCGTCGACGATGAGTGAAGGGCCGTCAGTTCGTGCCGCGGCCGCGCCCCGTGGCCTCGAACTGGCGGAGCTGGTCGAGCGCATGCGTGGCCTCGGTTGACAGCCGGCGCCAGGCCGCGGCCGCGGCGTCCGCGCGGCCCTCGACGGCGACCCGCTCGAGCGTGGCCGCCGCGTCGAAGAGGCCGGCGGCCGACAGATTCGACGCGGCGCCTTTGAGGGCGTGCGCCTCGGCCCGGACCGCGGGCAGATTCCGGGCCTCGACGGCCGCCTTGATCGCCGTGAGCCGCGGCGGGCAGTCGGTCAGAAACAGCTGCACCACGTCGGTGAAGAGCGTGTGGTCTCCCCCGAGGCGTTCGAGCAGCGACGCGTGGTCGATGGCGCCCTTGGCCGTTGTTGACGGCGGCGGAGTCGCTCCGGCGGCCGAGACGTCTTCGACGACCGAGAAGAGCATCCGCGGATCGATCGGCTTCGACAGGTAGCCGTCCATGCCCGCCGCGAGGCACCGTTCGCGATCGCCGTTCATCGCGTGCGCCGTCATCGCCACGATGCGCACGTGCCCGCCCCGTTCGCGCTCGCCGGCCCGAATCGCCTGCGTGGCTTCGATGCCGCTCATTTCGGGCATCTGCAGGTCCATGAGCACGATGTCGAACGCCTCGCGCGAAAGGGCGTCCAGCGCCTGCCGCCCGTCGTCGGCCGTCGTCACCCGGTGGCCGCGCCGCGTCAGCAGCCCCTCGGCGACGCGCTGATTCACCAGGTTGTCCTCGACGAGCAGCACGTGCCGGGCGTCGACCGGCTCGGCGCCGGCGAGAGAATCGGCCGAGCCCGAGCGGGCCGGCCCTGACGCGGCGCCGTCGAGCGCCCGGCAGATCGCGTCGAACAGGTCGGCTTCGGCGACCGGCTTGGTCAGGTAGGCCGCGATTCCGAGGGTCCGGCAGCGCTCCGAGTCGCCTGAGGTGCCGCCGGAGGTGAGCATCATGATCGTGGCCGCGCCCGCGCGCAGATCGGGATCGGCGGCCATCCGTTCAGCGACGCCGAAGCCATCGAGCTCGGGCATGTGGCTGTCGAGCAGGACCAGCGCAAAGGGGCGTCCGGCGCGGGCCGCGGCGCGAGCGACGCCGAGGGCCGCGCGGCCCGAGTCGACCGCCGTCACCTGCATCCGCCAGCGCCCGAGCTGCGTCTCGCAGATCTGGCGATTGACGGCGTTGTCGTCGACGAGCAGTACGCGCAGGTTCGCGAGCGCCGAGTCCGGGGCCTGGCGGCGCGGTGCGTCGACCGTGTCGAACGTGGCCGTGAACTGAAAGGTGCTGCCGGCATCGGGACGGCTTTCAACGCCGATCTGCCCGCCCATCAGCCGCACGAGGGTCGCCGAGATGGCGAGGCCCAGCCCAGTCCCCCCGAAGCGTCGCGTGGTCGACCCGTCCGCCTGCCGGAAGGGCTCGAAGATCGTGGCCAGCTTGTCGGCCGGAATGCCGACGCCGGTATCCGAGACCAGGAATTTCAGACGCGCGCAGCCGTCGACCACTCGATCACGGCGAACCGCGAGCACCACTTCGCCCGCCTCGGTGAACTTGATCGCGTTGCCGACCAGGTTGGTGAGCACCTGCTTGAGACGCCCCGGATCGCCCACGAGTCCGGGCGGCACGTCGGCGGCAATGTCGCCGACGATCTCGACGCCCTTCTGGTGCGCGCGGACGGCGAGGGGCTTGAGCGTGTCGTCCACGAGATCGGCAATCGCGAACGGGATGGATTCGAGCTCGAGACGCCGCGACTCGATTTTCGAAAAGTCGAGAATGTCGTTCAGGATCGTGAGCAGGGAGTCGGCTGACGTCTTCAGCGTCTGCAGGCATTCGCTCTGATACGGCGTGAGCCGCGTGTCCAGCACGAGATTCGTCATGCCGACGATGCCGTTCATCGGTGTCCGGATCTCGTGGCTCATGTTGGCGAGGAACTCACCCTTGGCGCGGCTGGCCTCCTCGGCGGCCTCCTTGGCCCGGGCGAGATCGCGTTCGGCCGCTTTCCGATCGGTGCAGTCGCGGGCGACCGTCAGGAAGCCGATCGGGCGGCCGTCGGCGTCGCGCTCGAGCGACACCGATGCCTCGAACTGGCGCAGCCCCGCGTCGCCGACTTCGCGCTCGAACTCGACGCATCGCGCGGCATCCCCGGTCCGGTAGACCTCCGCGTAGACGTGGCTGAACGAGCGGGGCGCGCGCACCACCTCGCGGAAGTTCTTGCCCACGATCGCCGACGTGTAACCGAACATCCGGCAGTAGGCGTCGTTCACGAACAGGAAGTTCCCACGGAGATCGACGACAGAGCAGCCGTCGCCGATCTGATCGAGAATCGTGCGAAACCGCGCATCGAGCATGACCGCCTCCGCGAGCGGCCGCGCGAACGCCACGAGGTACCGGCCGTCGGGCCGGTCCACCGCCGAGATCGCCATGTTCGCCACGAATTCGCGGCCGTCCCGGCGCCGCATGGTGATCGTCGCGGTGACCGTCTGCGCGTCTGGTGTCGCCAGCTGCGCCTCGAGGCTTTGACGATGCCGCTGGAGGTTGCGCTCGGGAATCAGGATCGACGCGGGCTGGCCGATGGCTTCGTGGGCGGTCCAGCCGAAGACCCGCTCGGAATGGAGGTTCCAGCCCGTGATGATGCCGCGGGCGTCCTGCTCGACGAACGGATCGAGCGCCGTGTCGGCAATCGCACGACTGCGCGCCTGCGCGCCGTCGGCGGCTTTGGCGAGTGCGGGATCGGCCACTGCGCCCTCCGCGTCGCCGGCCCGCATGGACCGGCGGACATCTCCCAGACCAGATCAGGCCCTCTCCGTGCAAGGCGGCGGCCAGGCGGAGCCCGTAAAGTTCCGTGCAGATCCCGCCGCCCGGGCCCGGGCCACCGTGACCACCAGCGCACACCCTGTGCCCCAGGCGCACAGCCGGTACACCCGATCGTCGGCAGAGGTTAGAATCGCGCGTGGCCGTCTTCTGGCTCATCGCGGGCACCGTCGCCGCGATCGTCGCGTACGATCTCGTCCAGCGCCGTCACGCGATCCTCCGGAACTTCCCAATCGTGGGGCACTTCCGCTTCATGCTCGAAGCGGTCGGGCCCGAGCTGCGCCAGTACATCGTCACCGACAACGACTCGGAGCGCCCGTTCAGCCGCGATCAGCGTCGATGGGTGTACGCCTCCGCGAAGAAAGAGAACAACTATTTTGGCTTCGGCTCCGACAACGACATGGAGACCGAGCCCAACTACCTGATCATCAAGCATCAGACGTTTCCGCTCGCCTCGCCGCATCCCGGCGAGCCCGGCTACGACCCGCAACACCGGGCGCCCGCTGCAAAAGTACTTGGCGAAGCGCGGGGGCGCGCGCGAGCGTTCCGCCCCGCCTCGATCATCAACGTGTCGGGGATGAGCTACGGGGCGCTGAGCGGGCCCGCGATCGAGGCGCTGAACCGCGGCGCGGCTCAGGCAGGATGCCTGCAGAACACCGGCGAAGGCGGTGTGTCCCCGCACCATCTGATGGGCGGCGATCTCGTGTGGCAGATCGGCACGGGCTATTTCGGGTGCCGCGAGCCGGACGGCCGCTTCAGCCTGGCGCGGCTGAAAGACCAGGTCGCGCGCGCGCCGGCGATCCGGGCTCTCGAGATCAAGCTGAGCCAGGGCGCCAAGCCGGGCGTCGGCGGCATCCTGCCTCGCGCGAAGATCAGCCGCGAGATCGCGGCCATCCGCGGTGTGCCGCGCGACCGCGACTGCATCAGCCCGCCGGCCCACTCGGCGTTTCGCGACGCCGACAGCCTGCTGGACTTCGCGGAGCTGATCGCCGCCGAGACGGGCCTGCCTGTCGGCATCAAGTCGGCGGTCGGAGAGCTCGCGTTCTGGCGCGATCTGGCGCGGCTGACGGCACGCGGCGACCGAGGCCTCGACTTCATCACGATCGACGGCAGCGAAGGCGGAACCGGCGCGGGCCCGCTGGTGTTTTCCGACCACGTCGCGCTGCCGTTCAAGATGGGCTTCAGCCGCGTGCACGCGATCTTCGCGGAGCTCGGCGCCCGCGACCGCGTCGTCTTTGCGGGTTCCGGCAAGTTGGGGTTCCCCGAGGCGGCGCTCTTCGGCTTCGCGCTCGGCTGCGATCTGGTGAATGTCGGCCGCGAAGCCATGCTGGCCATCGGCTGCATCCAGGCCCAGCGCTGCCACACCAACCACTGCCCGACCGGCGTCGCCACGCAGAACCGGTGGCTCATGCACGGGCTGGACCCGACCCTCAAGTCGGCGCGGCTCGCCAACTACATCGTGACGCTCCGCAAGGAGCTGCTCGCGCTCAGCCGCGCGTGCGGCGTGCCGCATCCCTCGCTCGTGTCGGCCGACCAGCTGGAGCTCGTCGACGGCCGGTTCCACGCGGCGACCGTCGCCGAGCTGTTCGGGTCGCGGACGCTCAATGGCTCCGCGACCGATCGGGCGGCAATCGAGCACCTGATGCGCGAGATCGCGATGAACTCGGCGGTCGCTTCGAGACATTCGGGGGAACCGGAAGCGGGCCGCGCTCGTCACAGCACCTAGTCGCCCATCCGTTGAACCCGAAGGAGCAGACGATGAGCCAGTTCCAGACGACCCTCCGGCGGGCACTCGGCAGTTGCGCCCTGGCGGTTCTGCTCGCGGCCACGGCCTCGGCAGCCCCGCAGGCCGAGGGCTCGTTCGATCGCACGTTGAATGTCCGCGGCACGCCCGACATCACCGTCCAGACCGGCGCGGGGAATGTGACCGTCGTGCCGGGCAGCGACGCGATCGTCCGCATTCAGGCCACGCTCAGAAGCCGTCGCGGCGACGCGGCCGATCGGATCCGCCGCATCGAGCAGAACCCGCCGATCGAGCAGAACGGTAGCACGATCGTCATCGGCCGATTCACCGACCGCGATCTCACGCGGAACGTCAGCATCAGCTACGAACTCACCGTCCCGTCGTCGGCGCGCGTGAAGGGCACGTCGGGATCGGGCAACGTGCACATCGAGAACGTTCGGGGGCCCGTGACGGCCATGACGGGCTCGGGCAATGTCGAGCTGATTCGCACGGGCGGAGAGATTCGCGCGTCCACGGGCTCGGGCGCCATCGACATCGACTCGACGGGCGGCAGCGTGCAGGCCTCCACCGGCAGCGGCACCATCCGCGTCGCGGGCGTCGCGGGCACGCTCGACGTGTCGACCGGCAGCGGCAACATCCGCGGCGCTGGCAGCCAGCGTGGCGATTGGGCGCTGTCGACCGGCTCCGGCAACATCACCGTGGATCTTCCCGACGATGGCGCCTTCACGCTCGACGCGCACACCGGGTCCGGCTCGATCGACTCGGATCAGCCCATCACGGCCAGCGGCCGCTTCCGACGGGACACGCTGCGCGGCGACGTAAGGGGCGGCGGACCGCTGCTGAAGGTCCGCACCGGCTCGGGCTCGATCAGCATCCAGTAGCCGGGGCAGGCTCCGCGCGTTCAGGAGTTTCGAAGCGCCACGGCCGGGTCGGTGCGCATCGCCCGCCACGCGGGAATCGCGCATGCCGCCACCCCGACGGCGACCAGCACGGCCACGACGCCCAGCCACGTCGCCGGGTCGGTCGGCTCCACGCCGAACAGCCAGCCCTGTACGAAGCGTACGCTCGCAAGCGCTCCGGTCAGCCCCATCCCTGTCCCGAGCGTGACGAGCACCGCGCCGCTCGCGACGATGCCCGTCATGATCGAGGCGGGCGTCGCGCCGAGCGCCATCCGCAAACCGATCTCGGGGATGCGCTGGCGCGTCGCGTAGGCCATGACGCCGTAGAGCCCCACCGCGGCGAGGAGGAGTGCGATGCCGCCGAAGGCACTGGCCAGAATCGCCATCGTCCGCTGTTCGCCGACGGAGCGATCGAATTCGTCCAGGAGCCGGCGGGGCCGCACCAGAACGATCCGGGGATCGAGCTCGCGGGCCGACTGGCGCAGTGCGGGCAGGATGGCCGTCGGATCTCCCGAGGTTCGCACGTGCAGGGTCACGCCCGCCTCGTAGTTCTGCGAGAGCGGGACGTAGAAGAACGGCCGGGGCGCCCGTTCCGTCGGGCTGACGTACACCGAGTCGGGCACGATTCCCACGACCCGAACGGGCGCGCTCGCCCAGACGAGCGTCTGCCCGATCGGATCCGCGTCGGGCCACAGCCGTTCAGCGAGCGAGCGGCTGACGAGCGCCACTCGGTCGGCCCCGGCGCCGTCGGACGGCTCGAAGCCGCGCCCCCGCAAGACGGCAATTCCCATCGCCTCCAGGTATCGCCCGCCGACCACGTTGACCCGCACGGCCAGCGTGTTGCTGCGGTCGCGCCGGAGCGGCTGTCCGTCGAGACTCACAGCGACCGTACGCGCGCCCCCGCTCAGCACGGCCACGCGGGCTGCGCCGGCGGCGACGACGCCTGGCAGGGCGTTCGCCCGGTCGAGCAGGGCGGCATACAGCGCCTCGCCAGCCTCCGGCGCGGAGTCGTCCGGCGGACTGACGTCTGCCAGGAGCATTCGATCGACGCGATACCCGAGGTCGACGTCGTAGGCCTGTTGCAGCGTGCGAATCAGCAGGCCGGCGCCAATGAGCAGCACCAGACTCAGCCCGACCTGCAGGACGACGAAGGCGCGACGAAGCCGCGTCGCGTGGGAGCCGGCGAACAGCGATCCGGCTTCCTCCCGCAGCGCCGACAACGTTTCTCGCCGGATCAGCTGAACGACGGGTGCCAGGCCGAAGAGAAGCCCCGTGCCCACGCCGGCCACCAGCGTGAACGCCAGCACCCGCGCGTTCAGACTCAGGTCGATACTCGCGGGCACGCCGAGGCCATACAGGATCGGCATACCCCAGGACGCGACCAGCACGCCGCCTGCGGCGCCGAGCAGACCGAGGAGCGCCGCTTCAGTCAGCCACTGCCGCACCAGTTGTCCGCGACCCGCGCCGAGGGCCATGCGCACGGCCACCTCCCGGCGTCGCGAAACCGCGCGCGCCAGGAGCAGACTCGCGACATTAGCGCACGCGATCAGCAGCAGGAGCAGGACGGCCGCCGACAGCAGGCCGAGCAGTGGCCGGGCGTCTTCGCGGAAGCCGGGACCGTCGCCGAGCGGCACCGCCCTCGCGCTTAGTTCGCGGTTGGACTCCGGATAGGCGGCCGCCAACCGTCGCCCGATGACGTCGAGCGCCGAATCGGCGACGTCCACCGCGTCGCCGGGGCGAAGGCGGCCGACCATGTCGAGCCACCGAACGCCACGGGCCCCGAGCATGTTCAGCCCGCCCAACTCGAGTCGCAACGGGCCGGCCGACGGCGGCCGCACTTCCGCCTGGAGCGCCATCGGCACCCACAGATCGGGCGCCCGGCCGAGCGTCACGCCCAGGAAGCCCCGTGGCGCGACGCCTACCACCGTGTGGCTTCGGCCATTCAGGGTGATGCTGCGTCCCACGACGCCGGGGTCACGGCCGAAGTGGCGCACCCAGGCGCCGTACGCGAGCACCGCCACCCGGAGTGGCGAGCCCGCTCGATCCTCGTCCGGCGTGAACGCGCGCCCGACGACAGGCTTCACGCCGAGCACGTCGAAGTAGTTGCCGCTCACCACTTCGGCGTCGATGGCCTCGGCGACGCCCCCGAGATCGAGCGTCGGACGGATTTCTGCAAACGCGGCGAGGCCCTCGAGCGCGCCGGCGTCGCGCAAATCCAGGTAGTCGGGGTACGACGAGGTCCCCATCCGATCGCCACCATCCGGGTTCGTCGTCGCCCTGGCGGCATACCGCGTGTACACGCTGACGACGCGACCCGGATCGGCCACCGCCGGGGCGCTTCGAAGCAGCACGGCGTCCACGGCGCTGAAGATCACGGTCGTGGCGCCGATGCCGAGCGCCAGTGTCGACACCGCGACAACCGCGAAGCCGGGCGCCTGCATGAGGGCGCGGAGCGCGTAGCGAACGTCGCGACGAAGATCCGTGACCATCGTGAGTCCTCCGGGCCGGGGTGCGACGGGTTCGTCGAGTGCGGCCTGGACGCGGTCGGCCAGCCGCTCGACGTTGTGCCGACTGGCCGTGCGCAGGGCACGTGCGAATTCGTCGGCGGCCGCAGGAAGGGCCGCCACGGCGTGGGTCCATGCCGCGTCATGATCGAGGCCGCTGGCGCGGCCCTCCTGGTACAGGTCCGCGAGATGCTCGGCCAGTTCATCGACGATCTCGCGCTCGCGCGCGATCGCGAGCGGCGGCAGATGGCGCTGGACGTACCCACGAAAGTCCACGGTCAGCCTCGAGACGATGCGAACGCCACACGCTGGACGGCGGCCATCAGGGCGCGCCACGTGCCGCGCTGGGCGGCCAGCACCTTGCGTCCTCCCGCCGTGAGCCGGTAGTGGCGGCGGCGGCGGGTGCCCGGCTTCTCGACCCAGGCGCCCTCGATCCAGCCCCGCCGCTCCATCCGGTAGAGCATCGGATAGAGCGAGGCCACGTGAAAACGCAGCATTCCGCCGGAGCGCTCGTCGATGCGTCTGGCGATTTCGTAGCCGTAGCGTGCGCGGCCTTCGATCGCGGCGAGCACCATCAGCTCCGCGCTGCCGCGCTTGATCTCAGTGTGTGGCGCCATATGTGGGTAGACACTATATACGAATCGAGGGTTCTCGGGGTTCGTCGGCGGCGGCTAGCGCCCGCCGAGACGGGCGGCGGCGGGCGGGTCGAGCAGGAACAGGACGCGTGCCGCCCGGCGGGCCACGAGGGCGACGGGCAGCGTCGATTCGGCCCGGCCGAGCGCCTGCGCCATCGCGTGGGCCTTCGATGCCCCGAAGGCCGCGATCACCAGCCGGCCCGCGCCGGCCAGCGCCGGCACCGTGAGCGTGATCCGGCGCGGCGGAGGCTTGGGCGAATCGGCGACCCCCACAGCGCTCCCGGCCGACGCGAGCGCCTCGTGCCCGGGAAAGAGCGAGCCGACGTGGCCGTCGGGCCCGACGCCCAGCAGCACCAGATCGATCCGCGGCGGCACGCCGGCGGCGCGCTCGACCTCGGCTCCATAGCGGGCCGCGACACGCGACAGGTCGGGATCATCGGTCGCGACCGGATGCACCCGCTCCGCCGGCACCCCCGCCGGCCACAGCCACAACGAGGCCGCCAGGCCGTAGTTGGATTGGGGATGCGCGGCCGGCACCATTCGCTCGTCGACCCAGAAGAAGTCGGTGCGGCTCCAGTCCACTGCCGCGTCGGCGAGCCGCGGGAACAGCTGCGCCGCCGTCGTGCCGCCGGGCACCGCGATCGTGAACCTGCCGCGCAACCGCTGCGCGTCTCTCGCGTCGCGCTCGAGGATCGACGCCAGCTGCTCGGCGAGCGCGGGCACCTCGTCTACGACAACGTCGCGGTCCACCCGCCGACTCCCTCCACGAGGCGATCCGCCTCGGCCGGCCCCCACGTGCCGCATTCGTAGAGAATCGGCGGCGCATTGTCCGGCAACACGGGATCGACGATGGCCCACGCCGCCTCGACGAGGTCCTGGCGGGCGAACAACGTCGAGTCGCCCGCGATCGCGTCGCCGATCAACCGCTCGTAGGCGTCCATCCGCCCGCCACGCCCCTGCTCGGGCTCGACGGCCACGGAAAGCTCCACGTCCTGGCCGCGCATCTCCTCGCCCGGGCGCTTGGCACGCGCGCCGATGGCGACGACCACGTCGGGCGAGAGCCGGAACCGCACGTAGTTGCCGTCACGCGGCGCCGCCTCCCGAAACACGACCGGCGGCGGCGGCTTCAGCTCGACGACGACCTCGGTCGCCGTCGTCGCCAGGCACTTGCCGGCGCGAACCGTGAACGGCACGCCGTGCCAGCGCCACGAATCGACGTGCAGGCGAAGCGCCGCGTAGCTCGGGGTGCGCGAATCGGGCGCAACGCCCTTTTCCCGGCGATAGGCTGCGAACTGACCCTTGACGACGTCGTCGGCGGCGAGCGGGCGCACCGTGCGGAGCACCTTGGCCTGCTCGTCGTGAATGGCCTCGGGCCACATCGACGACGGCGCCTCCATGGCGAGATAGCTGACGATCTGCAGCAGGTGGTTCTGGATGACGTCGCGGATCACCCCGATTTCCTCGTACAGCCGTCCGCGCCCTTCGACGCCGAACTGCTCGGCCATCGTGATCTGCACGCTCTCGACGTAGTCACGGTTCCAGATCGGTTCGAGAAATGCGTTGGCGAATCGGAAGTAGAGAATGTTCTGGACCGCTTCCTTGCCGAGGTAGTGATCGATCCGGAAGATCGCCCGCTCCGGCAGCGCCGCGGCCAGCGTCGCGTTGAGCGCGCGCGCCGACGCGAGATCGCGGCCGAACGGCTTCTCCACCACGACGCGGCCTTCGGCCGTGCAGCCCACCTCGGCCAGATGGGTGATGACGACCGGGAACAGACTCGGCGGGATCGCGAGATAGCTGAGCGGCCGGCACGCGCCCGCGAGCAAGCCGCGCAGCCGCACGAACGTGTCGGGATCCTGGTAGTCGCCGGCGACGTAGCGCAGGAGGCGGACGAGCTGTCCGAATGACGCCTCGTCCAGGCTGCCGTGTGCCTCGACGCTGGTTCGTGCGCGCTCCACGAGCTGGTCGAGGGTCCAGGGCGACTTCGACACGCCGATGACCGGTATGTTCAGGCGGCCGCGCCGCACGAGTCCCTGCAGCGCGGGAAAGATCTTCTTGAACGCCAGGTCGCCGGTGATACCGAAGAGCACCAGCGCGTCTGGCGCCGGCCGGCCCGTGCCGTTCACGACGCAACCTCGACGTGCCCGCCGAACGCCAAGCGCATCGCCGAGAGCACCCGGTTGCCGAACTCGGCCTCTCCACGCGAGGCGAACCGCTCGAACAGAGCCGCCGCCAGCACGTGGGCGGGCACGCCCAGATCGTTGGCGGCCTCGAGCGTCCACCGGCCCTCGCCCGAGTCGGACACACGGCCCGCGAATCGCTCGAGCGCCGGATCGCCCGCCAGCGACGCGGCCGTCAGGTCGAGCAGCCACGATCGGACGACGCTCCCCCGGCGCCACACCTCGGCGACAGCGCCGAGATCGAAGTCGTAGCGATAGTGTTCGGGGTGGCGCAGCGGCGTCGTCTCGGCATTCGTCGCGCGTTCGGCCCGCCCGGCGTTCGCGTGCCGAAGGACGTTGAGCCCCTCGGCGTACGCCGCCATCAGCCCGTACTCGATGCCGTTGTGCACCATCTTCACGAAGTGCCCGGCGCCCGACGGCCCGCAGTGCAGGTAGCCGCGGGCCGCCGTGTCGGCGGGCCGACCGGGCGTGGGCGGCGCGGCGGACTCGCCCGGCGCGAGGGCGGAGAAGAACGGATCGAGCCGCTTGACGACCGGCGCTTCGCCGCCAATCATCAGGCAGAAGCCCCGATCGAGGCCCCACACGCCGCCGCTCGTGCCCATGTCCACGTAGTGCAGACCCGCCGCGGCCAGGCGCTCGGCACGCACGATGTCGTCGTGGTAGTGCGAATTGCCGCCGTCCACCACGACATCGTCGCGAGCGAGAAGCGGTACGAGATCGGCGAGCACTGCGTCGACGGCCGCCGCCGGCACCATCACGCACACCGCCCGTGGTGGCGGCAGCGCTGCAACGAGCGCCTCCATCGATGCGCAGGGTGTCATGCCCTCGCTCGCCACCGCATTCACCGACTCGGTGGAGCGATCGAACCCCGCGCAGTCGTGCCCCGCCCGCATCAGGCGACGCACCATGTTCGCTCCCATCCGTCCCAGACCGATCATTCCGATGTGCATGCCGCGCGCTCCCTCTGTTTCAACAGTACACCCTCTGCGCCACGGCTCCGAGACCGCACGGGATCGCCGCGGGCGATACAATAGCCCGCGTGCCAGGCTGCCTTGTCGCGGGCCGGTGGCCAGCGGCGGCCACGAAGCTCATCCCCGATCGCGTCTTGTCCACGCTCCCCGGAGCCCAGGCGTCCGAGGCGTCGTGACCGTTCTACGAATCCCCATCAAACGGCTGGCGTCGGCGAGAACGGTCGCGCTCCCCGACTATTTCTCGACCGGCGCGGCCGGCATGGACCTGGGGGCGGCCATGGAGCAACCGCTCGCCATCGAGCCGGGCGCGTGGCACGCGGTGCCGTGCGGCTTCGCGATCGCCATTCCCACGGGGTACGAAGGGCAGATCCGCCCACGATCCGGTCTGGCGAGCCGTCACGGCGTGACGATCCTCAACGCCCCCGGCACGATCGACAGCGACTATCGGGGCGAGGTGAAGGCCCTGGTCGTGAACCTTGGACCGGCGGCATTTCTCGTCACGCCCGGCATGCGGATCGCGCAGCTCGTGGTCGCGCCCGTCGTGCGCGTCGAGTGGGACGAGGTGGGGGACCTGCCGGAGAGTACGCGCGGCGCTGGCGGCTTCGGGCATACCGGCACGTAACCACGGGGACGCTGTGGGAACACGACCACTGAGACACGGACAGCCACAGAGGCTCTGAGACAGAGACGGCGGAAATTCACGTCAGCGACATCAAACCACGGAGGCACCGGGACACTGGGAGCAGTGATCTTGATGTCTCCGTCTCTCCGTGGTTGCTCCTCCTGAGTCTCCGTGGCTTCATGGCGCGCACCCCGCCACGGCGGGATCACGCACCACAGGGACACCAGCGACATCAAACCACAGAGGCACCGGGACACTGAGAGCAGTGATCTCGGTGTCTCCGTGTCTCCGTGGTTGCTCATCCCTGAGTCTCGGTGGCTTCGTGGCGCGCACACCACCGCGGCGGGATCACACACCACAGGGACACCAGCGACATCAAACCACAGAGGCAACGGGACACTGAGAGCAGTGATCTTTGGTGTCTCCGTGTCTCCGTGGTTGCCCCTCCCTGAATCTGCGTGGCTTCAGCGACATCAAACCACAGAGGCACCGAGACACTGGGAGCAGTGATCTCGGTGTCTCAGTGTCTCCGTGGTTGCTCCTCCCTGAGTCTCCGTGGCTTCGTGGCGCGCACCCCGCCACGGCGGGATCACGCACCACAGGGACACCAGCGACATCAAACCAGAGAGGCACCGGGACACTGAGAGCAGTGATCTCGGTGTCTCCGTGTCTCCGTGGTTGCTCATCCCTGAGTCTCGGTGGCTTCGTGGCGCGCACACCACCGCGGCGGGATCACGCACCACACGGACACCAGCGACATCAAACCACAGAGGCACCGGGACACTGGGAGCAGTGATCTCGGTGTCTCCGTGTCTCCGTGGTTGCTCATCCCTGAGTCTCCGTGGCTTCGTGGCGCGCACCCCGCCACGGCGGGATCACGCGCCACAGGGATACCAGCGACATCAAACCACAGAGGCACCGGGACACTGGGTGCGGTGATCTCGGTGTCTCAGTGTCTCCGTGGTTGTCTGCCCCTCTGAGCGGTGATGTATCCGGTCTCGGTGGTCTACTACAGAAGCAACGATTCGACACGGTGGGCGTGCACCATCTGTTCGCACGGCGACCACGCGAGAATGGTGAACCGGCCGTCCTGAGACGCCACGAAGGCGACCGTGTCGCGCTGATCGTGCACGAACTGCGCGGCGGAGAGGTGGCGCGTGCCGCCGAAGAACGTCGGGTGCACCAGGGCCGCGATCCCGCCCTCGACCGGCTCGGTGGCCATGATCCGCTCGATCTGCGGCGCACCCTCGCGTCTGGTGATCTTCACGCCAAAGGCCAGCAACTGGTAGCGATCCGTGATCACCGTGGCGCCGTCGACAGCCGTCAGGCCGGCGACGCTTTCGACGGCCCGCTCCACCGCCTCGTACCACAGGTGCGGGTGATCGCCTGGCGGTCCCTGCATCAGCTGCGCGAGCGCGGAAAACGGGGGGGACACCGCGTATGGCATCGGACGAACGACCGACTCGCGCCATTGCTCGGACTCGTGCGGCACGATCAGGAGGATGCCGCCGCGGCCGTGTGCGCGCATCGACACGGCCACCTGCACCAGCACGTTCGCCGGCGCGCCCCACGCGCCCGGCGTTTCGGCGCCGAGCATGGACGTGACGATCGACGGACAATCGCCGAGCGCCGACGCCTTCTCGTCGATCATCTTGATCTGATCGCCTTCGATCACCGCGATATTGACGAACTTCCCCGAATCGCCGCCGCCGCGCTGATGCTTGATCACGATCAGCCCCGGCGACGCCACCTCGGCCACGAAGACATAGCCGGGAATCGCCCGCGTCGTGCCCCAGACGCCGAGCCCGTCGCCGGTCCGCCAGACGCCCAGGTGAATGCCGGCGCGCTCCACCGCGGGGGCCACGCGCGCGAGCGGCGCCGGGCCGAGCGGGAGCGGGCGCTCGAAGACGAGCGGCGTCGGACAGTCGTCGGGCGCGACCAGCGCCAGCGAGATCTTCGGGACGTAGCCCTCTTCGCGCCTGAGGCTGGCCCAGAACGCCGCATTGATGATCGACTCGATCGCCTCGACGGCCGGCGGATCGGGGAGCGAGGGCACCGGCTGCGGGTTCCGATCGCGCGCCGTCGCGATGTGCCGCGCAAAATGGTCGTGGATCCGCGGGGCCACCGTGCGCGCGGCCGGGTACGCTTCAGTCATCCGAAGGGCATTCTACTTGCTCCCGTGCCCGCCCCTTACCGGTTGTCGTACGGGACGCCGATGTAGCGCGCCGACGGCAGGTCGGGGCGCATGATGAGCACGGTCTCCATCAACCCGATCGTGTAGCGGCCGACGGCGTCGCGGCCGATCGTGGCCGGCTGCAGGTTGCGGACGTGCCAGTCGTAGACGTCGAACCACACGTCCACCCCCACTTCGATGAAGTCGGGCAGCTTGCCCGCCTGCCGCAGATACTGCTTCTGCCGGTCGCGCACGTCGGCGATCTCCGAAAACGTGCGGGTGTCGATGAGCGTGGCTCGAAGCGCCTCAAGGGCCTTCACCACGCCGCTGAGGTCCATGCGGTCCTGCGGCGCGCCGTCGCCGGCCTCGGCGGCGCGGCCCGCCCCCAGCAATCCGCCCAACGCCGTGCCGCTCAGTAGCTCGCGTCTCGCGATCATCGTGCGCCTCCCCTCGAAGAGCGCTGGCATTCCGGTCTTCTTCAGACGAACGCTGCTATCATGCGGTCGTCCATGGATCGAACGTTTCTGCTCGTCGGCGCCCTTGCGGGCGCCACCGGCGTCGCCCTCGGGGCGTTTGGCGCCCATGGCTTGCGAAGCCGGCTCTCGCCCGACATGCTGGCCGTCTTCGAAACGGGCGTCCGCTATCACATGTATCACGCGCTGGCCATTCTCGCGACCGCGGCGTTCATGCCGCGCATCGAGGGCCGGCTCCTCACGGCGGCCGGCTGGCTGTTCACGGCGGGCATCGTTCTCTTCTCGGGCAGCCTGTACGCCCTGGCGCTCAGCGGCGTCACCCTGCTCGGCGCGATCACACCCCTCGGCGGGCTCGCGTTCCTCGCAGCGTGGACGTGCCTCGCGATCGCGGCAATCTGATCAGAACTCCTGGAACTGGACGAACATGGCGTAGTGTCCGTCCCGCTCCTGAACGGCAATCGGCGCGCCGAAGGCCGCGCTGAGCGGGGCTGACGCGAGCATCGCCGGCTTGGGGCCGTCGGCGGCGACACGGCCCCCGGCGAGCAGGACGACGCGCTGGATCGCCGGCACGATCTCCTCGACGTGATGGGTGACGAGCACGAGCGTCGCGCCCCCCGCAGCCAGCGCGTCCACATCCCGCAGAAACCGGTGCCGCGCGACCACGTCGAGGCCGGCCGTCGGCTCGTCGAGCACCAGCACGACGGGCTCGGCGACGAGCGCGCGCGCGATCAGCACGCGGCGCGCCTCCCCCGTGGACATCTCGTCCATCGTCCGATCGGCGAGGTGCGCGGCGCCGACGCGCTCGAGCACCCGTGCGGCGGCGCGGCGCATCTCGGAGGTGACGCGCACGTGCGCCTGGACGCCCTGGCTGGCGAAGAAACCGGAGACCACGGCGTCGAGGCCGCGAATCCGCCCGTTGCTGTTTCCGGCGACGAACCGCTGATGCAGGTCGGCCGACACCACGCCCAGACGCGAGCGCAGATCGAAGACGTCCCAGCGCCCGCTCCCCAGCACGCGCACCGGTGGATCGCCCGTTGGCCGCGCCAGGGCGCGATCCTGATGGGTCAGGAGATTGACGAGCGTGGTCTTTCCCGATCCGTTGGGGCCGAGAATGGCCGTGTGCTCGCCGGCACGAATGGCGAGCGTGAGTCCATCCAGGGCGCGGGCGCCGTTCTTCACCACCACCGCGTCGCTCAGCTCGAGCACGATCGGTCCGTGTCGCACGTCGCATGCATTCTACCCACGCCGGCAGGCCGGGCGCCCTGTGGTAGATTCGGCAGATGGCTCGCAGGCCGCCGGCCGCCATGCTCGGCGCGCTCCTCGTGTGGGCGGCGGCGCCAGTTGCGGCTGCCGATCTCAAGCCCGCCACCCTCGCGGCGTTTACGCACTACGTCGATCTCACGGAGCGCCGGATGGCCCTCGAGGTGGGCGACCCCTCACGCTTTCTCAGGATCGACACGCTGGGCGACGGTCCCGCGCACGCCAGGGCCCTCGACACCCTGCGACGCGGCGAGGTGCTCGTGGAGCGTCTTCAGACGCTCGACGCCGGCACGCGCGTCCCGATCGACGATGGGTTGATTCACCATTGGGTCGGCACGGTGTTCGTCCCAGGCGCCGGGCTGGACGCCGCCGTGGCCCTGATGCAGGACTACGACCGTCACGCGCAGATCTTCGCGCCGGCGATCGCGGCGTCGCGCACGCTCAGCCGCGACGGCAACCATTTCCGCGTGTATCTGCGCTTCTATATGAAGAAGGTGATCGCCGCCACGGTGAACACGGAGAACGACGCGGAGTTCACGTCGCTCGGCGACGATCGCGCCGCCAGCGCCATCCGGAGCACGCGGATCGCGGAAGTGGAAGACCCCGGCGGACCTCACGAGCACGAGCTCGAGCCGGGGCACGACAGCGGCTTCGTCTGGCGCCTCAACACGTACTGGCGGTTTCTGGAGCGCGACGGGGGCACGTACGTCCAGTGCGAGTCGATCTCGCTCTCGCGCGATGTCCCGTTCGGGCTGGGCTGGATCGTCAAGCCATTCATCACGGGAGTGCCGAAGGAGGCTCTGGTGTTCACACTCGAGCGGATGAGCGCGACGCTGGCACGGCAGGAGGAGCACTGATGCGAAGCACGCGGATGTCGATCGGCGCGGTCGGACTGCTCGTGGCCTGCGCGGCCTGCGGCGGCCCGCCCGCACCCACGGCGGAGGAGGCGCGCCGGTTCGTGGATCAGGTGAACGAGGAGATGCGGCGCCTGGGCGTCGCCGACAACCAGGCCGGGTGGGTCGCCCAGAACTTCATCACGGCGGACACCGAAGCCATCGGCGCACGGCAGACGCAGGAGTACAGCAGCACGATCGCACGCTTCGCCAAGGAATCGACGCGTTTCGACCAGGTGGAGGTCCCGCCCGACGTGCGCCGCGCGCTGAATCTGCTGAAGCTGTCGCTCGTCATGGCGACGCCCGACAACGAGGCGGAGGCCGAGGAGCTGACCACGATCATGGCGCGTCTCGAGGCCACCTACGGGAAGGGCACGTGGTGCCCCGACCCGGACCGGCCCGACACCTGTCTGAACATCGACCAGATCACAGACGTCATGGCCACCTCGCGCGACCCTGTACGCCTCGGTCAGGTCTGGGAAGGCTGGCGCACGATTTCGCCGCCCATGAAACCCGACTACGCCCGGTTCGTGGAACTGTCGAACGAGGGCGCCAGGGAGCTGGGCTTTGCCGACACGGGCGCCATGTGGCGGGCGAAGTACGACATGCCGCCCGACGAGTTCACCACCGAACTGGAGCGCCTCTGGAACCAGGTGCGGCCGCTGTATCTGAAGCTGCACGCCTACGTCCGTCTGAAGCTCCGCCAGAAATACGGCGACATCGTGCCGGCCGACGGTCCGATTCCCGCGCAGCTGCTGGGCAACATCTGGGCGCAGGACTGGTCGAATGTCTACGACCTGGTCGGGCCTGCCAGCTCGAACCCCGGCTACGATCTCACCTCGATCCTCAAAGCGCGCCGGCTGACGCCGCTCGACATGGTGAAGACCGGCGAACGCTTCTACACGTCGCTCGGCTTCGCCCCGCTTCCGCCGACGTTCTGGGAGCGATCGCTCTTCACGCGACCGGCCGACCGCGACGTCGTGTGCCATGCGAGCGCCTGGGACATCGACCTCGAAGACGACGTGCGCATCAAGATGTGCATCACCCCGACCGCCGAGGACTTCACGACCATCCATCACGAGCTCGGACACAACTTCTACCAGCGCGCCTACAAGGACCAGCCGGTGATCTTCCGCGACAGCGCGAACGACGGCTTTCACGAGGCGATCGGCGACACGATCGCCCTGTCGGTCACACCGGAGTATCTGGTGACGATCGGGCTGCTCGACCGGGCGCCCGACGCCTCCCGCGACATCGGGCTGCTCCTGACGCGCGCGCTCGACAAGATCGCGTTCCTGCCGTTCGGGTTGCTCGTGGACGAGTGGCGGTGGCAGGTGTTCTCAGGCGCCGTGACGCCGGCCGACTACAACTCGGCGTGGTGGGATCTGAAACTGAAGTACCAGGGCGTGGCGCCGCCGTCGCCGCGAAGCGAGGACTTCTTCGATCCAGGCGCCAAGTACCATATCCCCGACAATACGCCCTACATGCGGTACTTCCTGGCCTACATCCTCGAATTCCAGTTCCACCGCGCGCTCTCCGAGGCGGCAGGCTGCACAACGCCCCTTCACCGCTGCTCCATCTACGAAAGCCGGGACGCGGGAAAGAAACTGAACACGATGCTCTCGATGGGGCTCTCGCGCCCGTGGCCCGATGCGCTCGAAGCGCTCACCGGCTCAAGACAGATGGATGCCTCGGCGATCCTCGACTACTTCGCGCCGCTGTCCGCCTGGCTCGACGAGCAGCTCAAAGGCCAGCCGGTCGGGTGGTAGCCGGGTGACGGCCCGTGCAAAAGAGGGGCGGGCCGCCTGGCCCGCCCCCGATCGGAACGCCTGACGCGACCAGCGTCTAGGGCAGCGCGTAGGCGGTGTACTGCCCGGAATCGCTGCCGCCGCTCGTGGCGACGACGATGTACTGCTTGCCGTTCACGCGGTAGGTCATCGGCGACCCGCTGATCTGCGACGGCATCAGCACGGCGCCCACCTGCTCACCGGTCTGCTTGTTGTAGGCCCGCAGCATCGCGCCCCGCGGCCGTCCCGGCGGCGCGGTGACCTGCGGATCGCCCACCACGACGACCGTCTTCGTGATCAGCACGCCGACGCTGCCCGGCTGCCCGGTCTTCGGGATATTCATCCCCTGCAGCAGCGGGTTGTTGCGGACGCTATCGGGCGTGTCGCCGTGCGGCACCTGGAACAGCAGCTTGCCGCCGTTGTTCAGGTCGATCGCCGACAGCACGCCGTACGGAGGCTTGACGATGGACAGGCCCTGCAGGCCCTGTCCGAGCAGCGCCCGGCCCGTCGGCGCCGCCGGTGCCGCACCGCGGCCACGGCCGCCTGCGCCACCCCGGCCGCCGGCGGCCGGCGGCGCCGTGGCCCGCCCGCGCGCCAGGCCGTAGTTCGGCTCGGCCTCCCACCGCGGCTTGCGCGTGGTCTGGTTCTCCACGCGAATCTGCTCGAACTCCTCCTGATCGAAGTTGCCGACGGTCACGCCCGAATTGGCGGCCTGCGAGTAGAAGATGGCCGTTTCGGGATCGAAGCCGGCTCCCGGCCAGTTCGTCCCGCCGCCGGTGTTGCCGATGTTGATCGCGCCCTCGAACTTCGAGTTGGGGCCCGTCGGCGGCACGAACGGCGACTGCTCCCAGCGGAAGTGGCTCAGGTTCTCGAGCGCCTGCTGCCGCAGCGCCGGCGTGAAGTCGATCAGATCGTCGCGGCTGATGAACGTCCGCGCGTACGGCGGCGGATTGCTCGGAATCGGCTGCGTCGGCGACGTCTTCTCGTTCGGGATGTCCGACTGCGGCACCGGCGTCTCCGGCATCGGCCAGATCGGCTCGCCCGTGATGCGATCGAACACGTACAGCCAGCCCTGCTTGCTCGGCTGCGCCAGCAGCTTGCGCGGCTGCCCGTTGATCCGCGCGTCGATCAGCAGCGACGCCGACGAGTTGTCGTGGTCCCACAGCCCGTGGTGCACCATCTGGAAGTACCACTTCCGCTGCCCCGTCTTCAGATCGACCGCCACGATGCTCTCGGCGAACAGGTTGTTCCCCGGCCGGTTGCCGCCGTACTCGTCGATCGTCGGCGTCTCGACCGGCAGATACACCAGCCCCGCTTCCGGGTCCACGCTGATCTGCGTCCACACGCCCACGTTGCCCGTGTACTCCCACGAGCCCTCTTCCCACGTCTCGTTGCCGAACTCCCCCGGCCGCGGAATCGTGTTGAACCGCCACAGTTCCTTGCCCGTCTTCACGTCCCACGCCCGGACCAGGCCCTTCACGTTCGTGCTGTAGCGATACCCCAGGCCCTCGAACATCGACGAGCCCACGATCACCACGTCGCCCGACCACCGTCGGCGTCGAGTGCAGCCCGATCTCCCCTTTCTCGAGATCGACCTGCTTGTTGTTCCCGATCACCGCGCCGACCTTCATGTCGACGATGCCGTGATCGCCGAACCCCTCCACCGGCCGGCCGGTCTTCGCGTTCAGTTCCACCAGCCGGTACCCGATCGTCACGTACAGGATGCGCTCGTCGCCCCGGCCGTCGGTCCAGTACGAGAGGCCGCGGCCCGACAGCTGGCGCGGCGCCCACCGGCTGGCCCGCTCGCCCTCGTCCAGGTGATAGACCCACTTCAGCTGGCCGTTCGTCCGGATCCAGCGCCACCACCGACCGGCTCGTGCCGCCGGTCGCGTAGAGCGTGCCGTTCACCATGATCGGCGTGCCTTCGAGCTTGTTCTCGGGCCGCGGGCCGAGATTGTCGGTCTTGAAGGTCCACGCCACTTCCAGGTTGTCGAAGTTGCTGGCGTTGATCTGATCGAGCGGCGAATACTTGCTGCCCCTCAGGTCGGCCGTGTACATCGGCCACTCGCCGTTGGCCGTGCTCGGCATCGACGAGCGCGACTGCCCGGCCAGCTGCGGCGCGACCCACACCGCGGTGGCCAGCAGCCCGCAGGCCGCCACCAAACGAATGATCTGTCTGTTCATCAGTCCTCCAAGCGCAAGCATGATAAGCCACGACGGGGCAACGGCGCACCGTCGCACATTGTAAGCGGCTCCTGCCCGGCCGCGACCGGCGCGCAAAAAAAGGGGGCGGGCCCTGACGGACCCGCCCCTTTTGGGAGGACGCTCCAGACGACCGACCAGTGGCTAGGGCAAGGCGTAGGCCGTGTACTGGCCCGTGTCGTTGCCGCCGCTCGTGGCCACGACGATGTACTGCTTGCCATTCACGCGGTAGGTCATCGGCGACCCGCTGATCTGCGCCGGCATCAGGACTTCGCCGACCTGCTCGCCGGTCTGCTTGTTGTAGGCCCGCAGCATCGCGCCCCGCGGCCGTCCCGGCGGCGCGGTGACCTGCGGATCACCGGACACGACGAGCGTCTTGGTGACCATGACGCCGACGCTGCCCGGCTGCCCGGTCTTCGGGATGTTCATCCCCTGGAGCAGCGGGTTGTTGCGCACGTTGTCGGGCGTGTCGCCGTGCGGCACCTGGAACAGCAGCTTGCCGCCGTTGTTGAGATCGATGGCGACGATCATGCCGTAGGGCGGCTTGACGATCGGCAGCCCCTGGAGGCCCTGCCCGAGCAGCGCCCGGCCCGTCGGCGCCGCTGGCGCCGCGCCGCGGCCACGGCCGGCCGCGCCACCGCGACCCGCGCCGCCAGGCGCAGTCGCCCGGCCGCGCGCCAGGCCGTAGTTCGGCTCGGCCTCCCACCGCGGCTTGCGCGTGGTCTGGTTCTCCACGCGGATCTGCTCGAACTCTTCTTCGTCGAAGCTGCCGACGCTCACGTTCGTGTTGGCGGCTTCCGTGTAGAAGATGGCGGTCTCGGGGTCGAAGCCCGAACCCGGCCAGTTCACGCCGCCCGCCGTGTTACCAATGTTGATCGCGCCCTCGAACTTCGAGTTGGGGCCCGTCGGCGGCACGAACGGCGACTGCTCCCAGCGGAAGTGGCTCAGGTTCTCGAGCGCCTGCTGCCGCAGCGCCGGCGTGAAGTCGATCAGATCGTCGCGGCTGATGAACGTCCGCGAATACGGGGGCGGATTGCTCGGAATCGGCTGCGTCGGCGACGTCTTCTCGTTCGGGATGTCCGACTGCGGCACCGGCGTCTCCGGGATCGGCCAGATCGGCTCGCCCGTGATGCGATCGAACACATACAGCCAGCCCTGCTTGGTCGGCTGCGCCAGCAGCTTGCGCGGCTGCCCGTTGATCCGCGCGTCGATCAGCAGCGACGCCGACGAGTTGTCGTGGTCCCACAGCCCGTGGTGCACCATCTGGAAGTACCACTTCCGCTGCCCCGTCTTCAGATCGACCGCCACGATGCTCTCGGCGAACAGGTTGTTCCCCGGCCGGTTCCCGCCGTACTCGTCGATCGTCGGCGTCTCGACCGGCAGATACACCAGCCCCGCTTCCGGGTCCACGCTGATCTGCGTCCACACGCCCACGTTGCCCGTGTACTC
This sequence comes from uncultured Acidobacteriota bacterium, assembly GCA_963837345.1. Lineage (GTDB taxonomy): Bacteria > Acidobacteriota > Vicinamibacteria > Vicinamibacterales > CAVVIG01 > CAWIMX01. Next base: position 2,372,873 of record CAWIMX010000001.1, on the reverse strand, counting down.
CCACGAGCCCTCTTCCCACGTCTCGTTGCCGAACTCCCCCGGCCGCGGAATCGTGTTGAACCGCCACAGTTCCTTGCCCGTCTTCACGTCCCACGCCCGGACCAGGCCCTTCACGTTCGTGCTGTAGCGATACCCCAGGCCCTCGAACATCGACGAGCCCACGATCACCACGTCCCCGACCACCGTCGGCGTCGAGTGCAGCCCGATCTCCCCTTTCTCGAGATCGACCTGCTTGTTGTTCCCGATCACCGCGCCGACCTTCATGTCGACGATGCCGTGATCGCCGAACCCCTCCACCGGCCGGCCGGTCTTCGCGTTCAGTTCCACCAGCCGGTACCCGATCGTCACATACAGGATGCGCTCGTCGCCCCGGCCGTCGGTCCAGTACGAGAGGCCGCGGCCCGACAGCTGGCGCGGCGCCCACCGGCTGGCCCGCTCGCCCTCGTCCAGGTGATAGACCCACTTCAGCTGGCCGTTCTCCGGATCCAGCGCCACCACCGACCGGCTCGTGCCGCCGGTCGCGTAGAGCGTGCCGTTCACCATGATCGGCGTGCCTTCGAGCTTGTTCTCGGGCCGCGGGCCGAGATTGTCGGTCTTGAAGGTCCACGCCACTTCCAGGTTGTTGAAGTTGCCGGCGTTGATCTGATCGAGCGGCGAATACTTGCTGCCCCTCAGGTCGGCCGTGTACATCGGCCACTCGCCGTTGGCCGTGCTCGGCATCGGGCGCGACTGCCCGGCCAGCTGCGGCGCGACCCACACCGCGGTGGCCAGCAATCCACAGGCCGCCACCAGCCGAATCATGTTTCGTGTCATCGATCCTCCAGGCGGGGGAATCATAAGCGATCTCCGGCGAAGAGGCGCAGGCACCGATTTGTGAAAATCGGTCGCTCCCCGGCCGCGCCTCCTCCGAACGATGACCGGAATTATAGCCATCTCGGGCGACGCTGGTCGCCATCAGTTGTCTTCGCCGGGAGCGCGGTCAGCCCTGATCGCCACGGGCGACGCCCGCGAACACGGCGAGGCACAAGTGCTGTCAATATGGTGAGTTACAGGCCTCTTCCGACCGGCCATCCCGAGGATCGCCGGGAACCCGTTGCCTCCACGGGGGGGCGGGCGTAGACTCGCTCGGCGTCGCCGTTCATCGCGTCCAGCCCGGGGGTGACGATGGGGAAGATATCCCGCCGGAAGTTCATCGAGCAGACCGGCACCGCCGTCGCGGTGGCCTCCGCGCTTCCGGGGGCGGCCGGCGCCACTCCGGCCCAGTCCGCGCCGGCCGCCCGCCGCGCCTCGGTCGCGGTCACGGTCAATGGCACCGTGCATCGCCTCGAGGTCGACGACCGGTGGACGCTCGTCGACGTGCTGCGCGACGAGCTCGGGCTCACCGGTACCAAGATCGGGTGCAACCGCGGTGAGTGCGGCGCGTGCACCGTGCTGCTCGACGGCAAGCCGGTGTACGCGTGCAGCCAGCTCGCGCTGTGGGCCGACGGCCGTTCCGTGCAGACGATCGAAGGGCTCGCGCCAAACGGCCGCCTGAGCACCGTGCAGCACGCCTTTGTCGAGCACGACGGCCCGCAGTGCGGGTTCTGCACGTCGGGCCAGCTGATGGCCGCGACGGCGCTGCTCGCCGCCAACCCGAAACCCACGGCCGCCGACGCGCGGGCCGCGATGACCGGCAACCTGTGCCGGTGCTCCAACTACAACCGCTACATCGAAGCCGTCGTGGCGGCGGGCGGCTCGGAGGCCGCCTCGCACACGTCGGCCGCCGGGCTCGACCCGATGGCGACCGTCGGGCACCCGTCGGCTCGCATCGACGCGATCGAGCGCGCAACGGGCGCCGCCGCCTACACCGGCGACGTGAAGCTGCCCGGGATGCTCTACGCGCAGGTGCTGCGCAGCCCGCATCCGCACGCGCGCATCCGCCGCATCGACGCGGCTCGCGCCCGGGCGCTCCCCGGCGTGCGGGCGATCATCACGCACGAGAACTGCGACGTCGTGTGGGGCTCCGGCTCGGTCGCCGGCGGCCGCCAGTACAGCGATCAGATCAAGGACATCACCAAGCATCGTCGTCGCGTGTTCAGCGAGGAGGTGCGCTTCGTGGGCGAGCCGGTGGCCGCCGTCGCCGCCGTCGATCGCTACACGGCCGAAGATGCGCTCCGGCTGATCCAGGTGGAGTACGAGACGCTGCCGTTCGTGCTCGACCAGGAGGCCGCGCTCGAGCCGGGCGCGCCGCCGGTCTGGCCCGAGGGCAACGTGGCGCTCGACGCGCGCAACGAGCCCCAGCCGATGCGGTCGAGCGACGGCGACGTCGAGGCGGGCTTTGCCCAGGCGGATCACGTGTTCGAGGATCGCTACTCGACGGCGTTCGTGCACAACGCCCAGATGGAGCCGCGATGCGCCGTCGCGAGCTGGAGCGGCGACAAGCTCACCCTCTACAGCCCGACGCAGGGCATCGCGAACTGCCGCACCGACACGGCGCGCGACCTCGGGCTGGCGCCGGAGAACGTTCGCATCATCTGCCACTACATGGGGGGCGGCTTCGGCAACAAGAACCAGAACCAGGACGCGGACCTCATCGCCGCGGTGCTGGCCCGGGAAGCCGGGTCGCCCGTGAAACTCGAGCTCTCGCGCTACGAGGACTTCGTCGGGGTCCACGGCCGCTGGCCGACGGCGCAGTACTACAAAGTGGGCGTAAAGCAGGACGGCACGCTCACCGCCATCCAGCTCCGCGGCGTGAGCGGCATGGGGCCCTATCGCAAGAACTCGGGCGCGATTGGCGGGATGGACCTGTACGAGTGCGCCAACACGGCGAGCGTCATCACCCCGGCCTACACCAACCGCACGGTGTCGGGCAACTTCCGCGGGCCGGAGTTTCCGCAGGGGTACTTCGGCATCGAGTCGATGATGGACGACGTGGCGACCAAGATCGGGATGGACCCGGTCGAGTTCATTCTCAGGAACATGACGCGGAAGGGCCGCGGCGACGTGCCGTACTCCAACTACACGCTGGAAGACTGCATGCGCCGCGGCGCCGAGCGCTTCGAGTGGAAGACCCGCTGGCACGCGCCGGGCGCGGGCGACGGCCCCGTCCGCCATGGGCTGGGCGTCTCCTTCATGGCGTTCCGCTCGGGCCTCGGCCGCAGCAGCGCGGTGATCCGCCTCGACAGCGGCGGCCGCCACTCGGTGCACGTCGGCGTCACCGACGTCGGCGCGGGCGCCAAGACGACGATGGCGATGATCGCGGCCGAAGCCCTCGGCGTGCCGCTGTCGCAGATCGACCTGGTGTGGGGCGATACCGACACGTGCCCGTACTCGGTGGGCGAATCGGGCAGCCGCACCACGATCCAGACCGGCGACGCCATCATCGCGGCGGCCGACGATCTGAAGCGTCAGGTCGCGGAGAAGGGCCGCCCCACCGGCGACGGCGTGCTCGTCGCCTCGGCGACGCCGAACCCGCGCCTCGAGGGCGTCATCCGGAACGCGTTCGGCGCGCATTTCTGCGAAGTGGAGGCCGACCTCGAGCTGGGCCGGGTCCGGGTCGTGCGGTACCTGGCCGTGCACGACGCAGGCCGGATCATCAATCCGCTCACGGCCGCCAGCCAGATCAAGGGCGGCGTCATCATGGGCATCGGCATGGCGCTGCACGAGGATCTGCGCTACGACGCCCGATCGGGCAAACCGCTCACCGCGGGCTTCTACGGCGCCCGCATCTCGACCCACCTCGATGCCCCCGACGTCGACGTGGTGTTCATCGAAACCGACGATGGGCACGGGCCCTGGGGGGCCAAGAGCATCGGCGAGTCCGGCAAGGTGCCGGCGGTCGCCGCCGTCGCCAATGCCGTGCACAACGCGGTCGGCAAGCGGATGAAAGATCTTCCGATCACGCGCGACAAGATCCTGGGAGCGCTGGCATGAAGGCCTTTACGCACTCGACGCCGCGCGATTTGAGCGACGCGATCGCGCGCCTGCGCGACGCCCGGGGCAACGGCGCCACCGCCATGGTCGCCGGGGGCGGCAGCGACCTGCTCGGCATGATGAAGGATCGCCTCGTCGAACCGGACGTCGTGGTGCACTTGAAGGGGATGCGATCGACGGGCGGCCTGGACGGCGTGCGGGAAGCGGCGGGCGGGGTCACGATCGGCGGTCTGGTGACGCTCGACGCGCTCAGCCACCATGCCGGCGTCCGGGGCCGGTATGCCGTGCTGGCGGAAGCGGCCGAGAGCGTCGCGACGCCGCAGATTCGGAACGTCGGGACGATCGCCGGCAACCTGTGCCAGCGGCCCTGGTGCTGGTATTACCGGAGCGGGTTCCCCTGCTACAAGGCCGGCGGCAACCAGTGCTTCTCCTTTGCGGGTGAAAACCATTTCCACGCCATCTTCGGCGGCGGACCGAGCTACATCGTCCATCCGTCCGATACCGCGCCGGCGCTGGTGGCGCTCGAGGCGACGTTCCACGTCGCCGGTCCCTCGGGCGACCGCGACGTGCCGGCCGGCGAATTTTTCGTCCTGCCGCGCCAGAACGCGGCGGCTGAGAACGTGCTCGCGCCAGGCGAGGTGCTCGCGTCGGTGCGGCTGCCGCCGGCGCGACCGGGCCTGAAGAGCACGTATCGGAAGGTCCTCGATCGCGAGGCGTGGACCCACGCCGTCGTGAGCGTTGCGATCGCCCTCGACACCGACGGTGGAGTGTGCCGGACGGCGCGCATCGTGCTCGGGGGCGTTGCGCCGGTGCCCTGGCGGGTGCCCGCGGCGGAGCGCGTGCTCGAAGGCCAGCGCATCTCGCCCGAACTGGCCGCCCGTGCGGCGCAGGCGGCCGTCGAGGGCGCGCGGCCCCTGGCGCACAACGCCTATAAGGTGCCGCTCACCAGGAATCTGGTCAGGCGGACGATTACTGAAATGCTTTGAGCGGGTGCCGGGCGCACCCGGCGCCCTCCCGGTTACCCCACCCGCTGTGACAGGACCTGTCCAAGAGCCGCGTCGAGCTGGTCGGCAGTGAACGGCTTGGGCAGCACCGGCGCCCGCGCCGTTTCGACCAGCCGGCGCAATTGCGCGTCGAGCTCGTCGCCGCTCATGAAGATGAAGGCGTCGAGCAGATGCGGCTGCCGGCGGCGCATCATCTCGTACAGGCTCAAGCCGTCCAGCTCGGGCATGTGGACATCGCAGAAGATGACGTCGTAGCGCTGCTCGGCGAGCAGGCTGGCGGCCTCCGTACCGTCCGACGCGCAGTCCACCGCGAACCCGCGCCGGGTCAGCAGCCGCTGCAGCAGCTCGCGCATGCCCGGCTGGTCGTCGGCCACGACGGCGCGGCGTCCGGTGACGTCGGCCCACGCGTGAAGCGGCGGTCCGGGCGCCGGCAGGCACGTTCCCGGCGGGAGCGCCAGACGGAAACACGCCCCCGCGCCGCGTGGCACGAGCGTCAGGCTGCCGTCGTGCGACTCGGCGATTCCCAGCGCGATGGACAGGCCCAGGCCCGTCCCTTCGCCGACGTCCTTGGTCGAAAAGAACGGCTCGAAGATCTGGCCGGCCAGCGCCTCGGGGATGCCGGGGCCATCGTCCTGAACCTCGATCGCCACGCCTTCTCCAGCCGGTCCTGTGCGCACCTGCAGGCGTCCGCCGCCGCGATGGCCGCGCATCGCCTGCTCGGCGTTCAGGATCAGATTGAGCAGCACCTGCTGGATTTCCTCGCGGTTCACCAGAATCGTCGGGAGGGCCGCGGCGTAGGCCGTCTCGACGACGATCCCCGCAGCGTGCAGGTCGTATTCGCGCAGCGCCAGCGTGCTCGCCACCAGCTCGTTCATGTCGACCGGCTCCCGGTCCGTCGACGAGCGGCGAACGAAGGCGAGCAGGTTGCGGACGATCTTCGCCGCGCGATTGGCCTCGTGCCGGACGTGCTCGAGATCCGTGCGCGTCTCGGGACGCCGCTCCGCCTCGATCAGGAGCTCGGTGAAGCCGACCACCGACTGGAGCGGGTTGTTGAGCTCGTGAGCCACGCCGGAGACGAGCTGCCCGATCGCGGCCAGGCGCTCGCTGTGAATGAGCTGTTCGCGAAGGCGTGTTTCGTTGGTCACGTCGCGGTCGACGCTCACCAGGTGCCGCACGGCGCCCGACTGTTCCGAGAGGCCCACGATGGCCGTCGCGGCCAGCGCCGTGCCGCCGTCGGGGAGGTTGCGGACGAGCGTGCCCCGCCAGATGCCGGCCGTCCGCGCCGACTCCAGCACGACGTCCATCTGGGAGCGCGACTGCGGCGCCAGCAGATCCGCGGCCGACGTGCCGGTGATGTCTGGCAGCGCCCGGCCCGCCGCCCGGCAGAACGCCTCGTTCGCGTGCTCGATGCGGCCGTCGGCGCTCAGAATGGCGATGTGATCGTCGGCCTGCTCGATGGCGGCGGCGAACAGCCGGCGCCGCGTGTCGGCGTTGCGCGCCCCGTCGCGCTCGACCGCCAGGCGGGCCAGCAGCAGCGGCAGCACCGAGAACACCGTGATGGCGGTGAACAGATCACGGAAGGCTTCCAGCGGACCGAGCGGCATCGCCTTGCGCAGCCCGTAGTCGAGCACGGGCGTCAGCGCCAGCGCGCCGAACACGACCCACGGCCGCGACGGCTCATCGTCGCGATCCTCGGCCGCGAGATCCTCGACCGCCGACGCGGGCGCGGCCGACGCCGCCCACGGGAAGAACGCGAAGGGCAGAATCCAGACCAGGTCGTAGACGAAGCCGGACCGATAGAGGCCCTGCACGATGCCGATGCTGCTCACCGTGAGGATGGCGAACTGCACGAGCAGGCCGAGCGACAGCCGCCGGTACGCGTCGCCCCAGGGGGTGTCTCGCGCGACGAATGCCGCCGCCGTCATGCCGGCGACGACCACGAGCTGCTGAAATTCACAGAGCAGCAGCAGCGACAGCGACGGCTGCTGCGCGCTGAGCGGCACCAGCCCGGGTCCCAGGACGAAGTGGGAATAGAGAAAGCCCGCCATCACCCCGATGCCGGCGATGTCGACGGCGGTGCTGGCCGTGGCAGGCTCGCGTACGCCGCGGTGGGGCTGGGCCAGGAGCCCGAAGAGCGGCGCCACGCCCCCGAACAGCGCGAACACCGAGTACCAGCCCACCCAGGACGTTTCGCGCCGCAGCAGCAGCTCGTCGACCGTCCAGCCGACGAGACCGATCGCCGACATCATCAGGCCGAGCGCCAGCGTCGCCCAGAACAGCCACTGGCATCCGCCCCAATCCCGCCGCCGGCGCGCAATGACGACGACGCCCGCGAGGGGCGGCACGAGCAGGGACGACCCCCGAAACCACAGCAGGGCCGCCGGATGCCCGCCAAGCAGCTGGCCCACCGACACATAGCCGATCGAATAGAGCACACCCCAGGCGAGCCAGTGCACGATACGCATATCGGCTCAAAGGGGATCGCGCAGCAGATCGGCCTGCGGGGCTACTGGCTGGTGCCGGAGGGCGCCGACCGGGTCACGGCCACGTCGGTGACCGGTTCAGCGACCTGGATCGGTTGCGTGAAGGTATCAACACCGGAGAAGACGCTGAGGATGTACGAACCGGGCTCCACGTCCGGGAAGCGGAAGGAGGCGTCGGCATCGGCCACCACGGCATACGGCGTCGACGCGGCAAAGACGGCCGCGGCCATCCCGGGATGGATGTCGCAGCCCACGATGTAGAAGCCGTCGCGCGGGAAGGAGAAGGTATAGCTCCCACCCGTCGGAATGGCCACGTTGAAGGCGCCCTCGCGGGTCGCCTCTTCCCGCACCCGCACGTTGTGGAGCACGTCGTCGTTGTTGAGGAACAGCACGGGCTGCCCCGTGCGGACCAGCAGCACGGGGGGCACGAACGTGAGGTTCACCTGGTCCATCCGCGGCTCGTCGGTCGGGGCAGGCCATTCGCGCGCCGGCTCAGGCGTCAGGGTGACGATCACGACGCCGTTGTTCGCGGCCCGCGGAGCCGTGCCACGGACTTGGTGGGCGCCGGCTGCCGGACCCGGAGCGGCGGGCGCGGCGGCCTCGTCGATCGCACGCGGCGGGGAGCCGGGGTGCGCCGTACACCCGGCCGCCGCGACGGCCGCCGCCAGCAGCAGCGCGAAGGGCCGCCGACGGTTCACCGGGGCACGCCCTTCACCAGGGCGTACTCGAGACTGTCGACGAGTGCCGCCAGGCTCGCCTCGATGATGTTCGGGTTCACGCCGATGGTCGTCCACCAGGTCGACCCGTCCGTCGATTCGATGAGCACGCGCGTCGTCGCCGCCGTGCCCGCGGCCGAATTGACGATGCGCACTTTGTAGTCGGTGAGCCGGACCCGCGCGAGCTCGGGATGAAACTTGAGGAGCGCCGCGCGCAGCGCCCCGTCGAGCGCGTTCACCGGTCCGTCGCCCTCGGCGACGGTGTGGGCGGCGTCGCCGCCGACGCGCAGCTTCACCGTAGCCTCGCAGATCGAGGCCGTGCCATCGGTGCGCATCGACACGTGGTACGCGTCGACCGTGAAGGGCGGCGGCGCGGGCTTCATGACCCGGGCGATGAGCAGCGCGAGCGATCCGTCGGCCGCTTCGAACTCGTAGCCCTGGTGTTCGAGCGTCTTGACGCGCTGCAGAATGGCCTTCAGCTCGGGCGTATCGTTGTCGAGCGGGAAGCCGAGCTCGCGGGCCTTCATCACGATGTTGCTGCGCCCCGAGAGGTCGCTCACCAGGACATGGCGCGTGTTGCCGACGAGCGCGGGATCGATGTGCTCGTAGCTCCGCAGGACCTTCTGCACGGCGTTGACGTGGGTGCCGCCCTTGTGGGAGAACGCCGCGGCGCCCACCCAGGGGAGGCGGGCGTTGGGCTGCAGGTTCGCGATCTCGTCCACGAACTGCGACAGCTCGGTGAGCGTCGCCAGCGAGTCGGCGGGCACCGACCGCCGCTTCATCTTGAACGCGAGATTGGGAATCACGCTCGTGAGGTTGCAGTTGCCCGTGCGCTCCCCGTAGCCGTTGAGCGTGCCCTGGACGTGGGTAGCGCCCGCCTCGACGGCCGCGAGGGCGTTGGCGACGCCCAACCCGATGTCGTCGTGGGTGTGGATGCCGAGGGGCCCGGAGAGTTTCGCGCGGGCCAGACGCGTGATGTCGGCGATCTCGCCCGGCAGGGAGCCCCCATTGGTGTCGCAGAGCGTCACGACGTCGGCGCCGGCAACCTCGGCGGCCTGCCAGGTGGCCACCGCATACTCCCGATCGTCCTTGCAGCCGTCGAACGCGTGCTCGGCGTCGTAGACGACAAAGCGGCCGCTGGCCTTCAGCACACGCACCGTGTCGGCGATCATCGCGAGGTTTTCCTCGGGCGTCGTCTGGAGCACCTCGCGGACGTGGAGCAGCCAGGTCTTGCCGTAGATCGTGACGGCGGGCGTGGCGGCCGCGATGAGCAGCCGCACCTGGTCGTCGGCGTCGGCCCGGATGTCCTTGCGGCGGGTGGCGCCGAACGCGGCGAGCCGGGCGCGGCGGAACGATCGGTGGCGCGCCTCCTCGAAGAATTCGATGTCCTTCGGGTTCGATCCTGGCCAGCCGCCCTCGATGTAGTGCACGCCGAACGCGTCGAGGCGCTCGGCGATGCGGATCTTGTCGGCGACCGAGAACGAGATGCCCTGGCCCTGCGTGCCGTCGCGCAGCGTGGTGTCGTAGATGTCGATGTCGGAGGACACGTCTCTTCTCAATATAGCGTATCGATATCTCCCGGCCGTCGGGTTATGTCATCATGTCTGTTTGGATGCAGTGCTGAGCGCGCCGAGAATGCTCACAACTCGGACCTTCCTTCCATGAAGATCCTGAAGTTCGGCGGATCCTCCCTGGCCACGCCCGCGCGCCTGCGCGAGGTCGGCGACATCGTCGTCGCCCGGGCCGGCGAGCCGATGGTCGTGGTCGTGTCGGCCTTTCAGGGCGTGACCAACGATCTGCTCGACGCGGCGCGTCTTGCTGAAACCGGCGACCCGGCCTTCGAGCACGCGTTCCGCGACATCGCCGCGCGCCATCGGGTGGCGGTCGACGCGCTGGTGTCGGGCAACCGCCGCCGCAGGACGCGCGCAGGCGTCGAGGAGATGCTGACCAAGCTGCACGAAGCTCTGCACGGGGTGCACCTGCTGCGGAACTGCCCGCTGCCCGCGCTGGATCTCGTCGCGAGCTTCGGCGAGCGGCTCTCGGCGTTCATCTTCGCGGCGTATCTCGACCAGCGCCACCCGGCGACGTTCGCCGACGCGCGGGCCTTCGTCGTGACCGACGATCGATTCACCGGGGCCGGCGTGCAGTTCCGGGCGACCAATCGGGCGATCCGGCGACGGATCGGCCGGCTGCCGCGGCGCCGCCGACGGCACGTCATTCCGGTCGTCACCGGCTTCATCGGCGCGACCACCGACGGCCGGACGACCACCATCGGGCGCAATGGCTCCGACTACAGCGCGGCCATTGTCGGGGGGGCGCTCGGCGCGACACGCATCGAGATCTGGACCGACGTGGACGGCGTGCTGAGCGCCGACCCGCGGATCGTGCCCGCGGCGTTCGTCCTTCCGGAGCTGAGCTACGAAGAAGCGATGGAACTGTCGTACTTCGGCGCGAAGGTGATCCACTCCGCCACGATCGCGCCGGCCGTCGGGCGCGCGATCCCGATCGTGATCAAGAACACGCTGAATCCCTCGGCGCCCGGCACGATCATTTCGAGGAAGACCGGGCGCGATCGGGTCGCCAAGGGCATCACGTCGGTCGACGGCCTGACCCTGCTCACGCTGCGCGGCGCGCGGATGGTGGGCGTGCCCGGCATCGCCGAACGGCTGTTCCGCGCCCTCGCCGCACGCGAGGTGAACGTCATCCTGATTTCGCAGGCGTCCTCGGAGCACACGATCTGCTTTGCGGTCCGCACGGCCGACCAGGCCGCGGCCGAGGCCGCCATCCACGACGAGTTCCACTTCGAGCTGGGCGAACGGATCGTCGGCCTCGACGTGAAAACCGGGCAGGCGATCGTCGCCGTCGTCGGCGACGGCATGGAGGGCCATCCGGGCGTGTCCGGCAAGCTGTTCGACGCGCTCGGGCGCCACAACATCAATATCAGCGCGATCGCGCAGGGCGCGTCCGAACGCAACATCTCCTGCGTCATCGCCTCGTCCGACCAGGTGCGGGCGCTGAACGTCGTGCACCAGGCGTTCTTCGAGGCGCGCAAGCGGCTGGCGCTGGCCGTGGTGGGCGTCGGGAACATCGGGGGCGCGCTGCTCACCCAGCTCCGGCAGCAGCACAAACATCTGGTCGCGCAGGGCTTCGACGTGACGGTGGTGGCGCTCGCCGACAGCAGGCGCGTCGTCGTCGCCGCCGACGGCGTGCCCCTGGCGCGCTGGCAGCAGACGTTGCGAAAGTCGCGCCGGCGGATGGATCCGGCGGCGCTCGCCCGCGAGCTCTCGCGCCTGGCCCTCACCAACGCGGCGCTGGTCGACTGCACGGCCAATCCCGACGTCGTCGACGCCTACGGGGCGTTCGTGGACGCCGGCTGCCACATCATCACGCCCAACAAGCGCGCCAACGTCCTGCCGTGGCGCCGCTACCAGGCGCTCATGGCACACCTGCGCGAGCGCCGGAAGCACTTCCTGTACGAGGCCAACGTCGGCGCCGGCCTGCCCGTCATGTCGACCCTGCGCGACCTCGTCGACAGCGGCGACGAGGTCCTGAAGATCGAGGGCATCTTCTCCGGCACGCTCAGCTATCTGTTCAACACCTTCGATGGGTCGATGCCCTTCAGCGAGCTCGTGCGCAACGCGCTCACCCTCGGCTACACCGAGCCCGATCCCCGCGAGGATCTCTCGGGCCAGGACGTGGCGCGCAAGCTCCTGATCCTCGCGCGGCAGCTCGGCCGGCAGCTCGATTTGTCCGACGTGCGCGTGGACAGCCTGGTGCCGCCGGCGCTCGCCCGGGGTCCGTTCACGGCGCGGTTCTTCGAGGCGTTTGCGCGGCACGACGCGCGCATCGCCACCCGCTTCGCCGCCGCCAGACAGAAGGGAGCCGTGCTGCGCTATGTGGGCACGCTCGCCAACGGACGCGCCTCGGCCAGCCTGCGGGAGTTCCCCGCCGACCATCCTGTCGCCCAGACCAAGGGGAGCGACAACATCATCGCCTTCACGACGCGGCGCTACAGCCGGACACCGCTCGTGGTGCAGGGCCCCGGGGCCGGCGCCGACGTGACCGCCATGGGCGTCTTCTCCGACATCCTCAAGCTGCTGCACTACCTGCCGACGTAGGCGGCTGTCGAGCCTTCGGCGCCGCCCTTGATCAGAACAGCAGCTTGACGGCCAGCTGCACGACGCGCGGGTCGCCGGCCGTCGTGATCGAGCCGAAGCTCGCCGAGCCCAGAACGCCGTTCGGCTGGCCGAGCGGCGGGGTGTTGAGCGCGTTGAACACCTCGACCCGCGCCTCGAGCGAAGGGCCGGCCGAGCCCAGAGCGATGCGGCGAATGAGCGCCAGGTCGAGCGTTCGATACGCCGGGCCCCGCACCGGATTGCGCGAGCTCGTCCCCAGCGTGAACACCGGCGCGGTCGCGAAGGCACCGGTGTCGAACCAGTGTTCGGGCGTGCGTTGCGCTGGCGGCAGGCGCGGGTCCCCGACCAGATTGGGGCGCTGGATGCCGAATCCCGCGAACGCGTTGAAGTTGGTCGCCTGCGTCACGGCCACCGGCAGCCCCGATTGCAGCTGCAGCAGCGCGCTCACGGTCCAGCCCCTGACGTCCCAGACCAGGTTCGAGACGAAGACGTTCGGGATGTCGCCCGAGGAGATGTCGCGATCGAGCGCCCGGTTGTAGTTGTCGGCCACCGGCGAGTTTTCCACCGGCCCGGTCAGCACCGACGCGCTGAACACCGACGAGGCATCGTCGACCAGGTGGGAGCGCGTGTAGCTCAGCCGGAATGAAATCCCATGCGAGAAGCGGCGCTCGAGGCGCGCTTCGAGGCCTTGATAGCTGGTGGTGCCGATGTTGTCCCGATACAGGCTGACAGTGGTGAACCGCGGGTAGGGCTTGAGCAGCTGCGCCCGCGAGATCGTCGGGCCGCCGATCGACGACGAGGCCGGAATCGTGCCGTAGGAGGGGTTCGGCACGCTCTCGAGCAGCGAGTTCCCGAGAGCCAGCTGATCCATCCGCAGCTGATTCAGGTTGCTGTCGGGAATACCCACCCGCGTGATCTTCGAGCCGACGTACGCCAGCGTCACGGTGGTTCGATGGGACAGGGCGTGCTCGATCGCCACGTTCCACTGCTGCGCGTAGCCGGATCCGAGATCGCGATCGACGGCGAACACGCCCTGGCCCAGCCCGGCATCCGGCGTGAGCGGAATCGGCTGCACCGTGGGACCGTCGGCGAGCGCGAAGGCGGGCGTGACGTTGTCGAGGCTGCGATCGGTGACGGTCTGCAGGAAGGGAAACGACGGCGTGGTGAACGGCGTGGTGATGCCCGCCATCTCGATCCAGATCAGGCCGTATCCCGACCGCACCACCGTGCCCTCTCGCGCCCGCCACACCGCGCCGAGGCGCGGGCCGAAGTCGAGCTTGTGCAGCCGGCGCGCCGCCCGCGGATGCCCATCCTGCCCGAGGTATTCGAGCTGCTCGGTGTCGAGGTTGAACACGGCCGCCTGGTTGTCCGCCTCGTACGAGGGAAAATTGAGCGTGTAGCGCACGCCGGCGTTCACGGTGAACGCATCCGAGACGGTCCAGTCGTCCTGCAGAAAGTACTCCTGCACGTGCGCGCGGTTGCGAATCTGCCGCTGTTGGAAGTCGATCGAGAACGACTGCACCTGGCCGAGCAGGAAGCTGGCGAGCGCCGTCCCGGTGCCCGGGACGCCCGGCTGGTCGGTAAACAGGCTGCTGAACCGATAGGCGCCCTCGGGCGACGGCGGCTGGAAGATGTTCAGGCGCTCCCAGCGGACGTCGAGGCCTGCCTTCAGCGCATGGCGCCCGCGCTGCCACGACAGGACGTCCACCAGCTCGGTCACGCTGGTCCCGAATGCCGACGATGTGTCGGGCGGCGACCCGAGGTGCTGGTAACCGCCGATGAAGTAGGTCGGCAGGTCGACGGCGTCGCGATCGACCGAGCGTCGCGTATCGCCGAACCGCGCTTCGTTCAACATCCGGTCCGACACGATGCGCCGGTACGTCGACGCCAGCGACCAGGCCGACGAGCGTTGCGGGCCCAGCGTGCCGGAGGTCGCCCCGCTCCCGTCCGGCAGCGGCGCCACCGGCAGAAACGTGTCGTGGACGTGCGAGAGCCGCGCGAAGGCCAGATCGCGGCCCCCGGCCAGCCGCTGATCGACCCGCACGTCCCACTGATCCTGATCGTCGCGTTCGACGCCCAGCCGCGAAAAATTGTTGGCCGTGCCCGGGCGCGTCGGCCGCGGATAGCGCCCGAGCAGCGCGACGGCGACCGGGTCGAGCCGATCCGCCGGGATCGTGTTGCCGGGGAACGGCGTCCGCGCGAACTCCCCGCCGGCGGACCCGGTCGTGGCAGGGTCGTAGACGACCGGCACCGTCCCGGCGATCGCTTCCGTGAAGATGCCCTGCCGCTGCAGGAGCGTCGGCACCGTCGACGTGACGGTGCGTCCGATCGCCTGTCGCTGTCCCTGGTAGTCGGCAAACACGAACGTCCGGCCGGGCACGAGCGGCCCGCCGGCCACGCCGCCGAACTGGTTGCGCCGGAACAGCGGCTTCGCGGGAGTGCTTCGGGAGAAATAGTTGCGGGCGTTCAAGCCTTCATGGCGGAAGAACTCGAACAGGTCGCCCCGCCAGTCGTTGCTGCCCGATTTGGTCGTCAGATTCACGACGCCCCCGTTGAAGCGGCCGAATTCGGCCGGCGGACTGTTGCTCTCGATCTTGAACTCCTGGATGGCGTCGATCACCGGAATGATGGCCACCTGCCCCGGTTCGGGCTGCAGCACGGAAATGCCGTCGAACAGGTACTCGTTGGTCCGCGGCCGACCCCCGTTGATCCGCGGAAGCGACGAGCCGGGCGGCAGCGCCACGCCGGGCGCGAGCGCGGCGAGCGACACGAAGTTGCGCCCGTTGAGCGGCAGGTCGTCGACGGCGCGCTCCTCGACGAGCTGGCCGAGCGCCGCCGTCGTGTCCTGCACGACCGGCGTCCCGGCCACGGTCACCGTTTCGACGATCCCTGAGGGGACCAACGTGATGACGAGGCGTCTGGTTTCGCCCGTGCCGAGCTCGACGTCGGGCCGGGCCACCGCCTCGAACCCGTCGTGCGACACGGCCACACGATATTCGCCGGGCTGGAGCGCGGGCACCACGAGCACACCTGCCCGTCCGCTGGTGCCGACCCGTTCCGCGCCGGTCGATGCCGACACGACGGCCACGGCCGCGCCGGCGATCGCGCCCCCCGAGGTGTCGCGGACCGTAACGGTCAGCGACGCCGAGCCGACCTGGCCCGCGGCGGGAACGGAAAGGCGGACGACGAGAAGCGCCGCGGTGGCCGCGGAGCCGGTGATTCGCATGAGGGCCACAGTGTAGACACGGCTCGAGTCGATATTCAAATCGACTTGAATCGACTTCTATCGAATTGTCGATGAGAACCTCCCATCTGCCGGCGCGGGCCAGAGCGATCACCGGCGGGAGTAAACTGGTGCCGCGCTCGACGCCATCTTCAGGACCTGTGCCCACTTCCGCCCACCACCCGCTGCCTGAGCGCCTCGCGCGCTGGTTTGCCGAAGGCCACACCGAAACGATCGATCCCCGCGAAGCGGCGAGCCATGCGACGAGCTGGTGGAAGGTGATGTGCCTGACCGGCGTCGACTATTTCTCGACGATCGCCTACCAGCCGAGCATTGCCTTTCTCGCGGCCGGCGCCCTCGCCCCCGTCGCCACGCTGGTGCTCGTGCTGGTGACGCTCTTCGGGGCGCTGCCGATGTACAGCCGCGTGGCCGAGATGAGCCCGCACGGGCAGGGCAGCATCTTCATGCTCGAGCAGCTCTTCCCGCGGTGGAAGGGCAAGCTGGTGGTGCTGTGCCTGCTGGGGTTCGCGGCCACCGACTTCGTGATCACCATCACGCTGTCGGCGGCAGATGCGAGCGCCCATCTCATCGAAAATCCGCTGTCTCCCCCGTGGCTCGATCATCCCATCCTGGTGACGCTGGGCCTGCTCCTGATCCTGGGGGGCATCTTTCTGCGGGGATTCCGCGAGGCGATCGTGCTGGCGGTGCTGCTCGTCGCCACCTATCTCACGTTGAATCTGATCGTGATCGCGACGTCGCTCGGGGAGATCGCCGCGCACCCCGAGCTCATCGCGAACTGGCGCACGCTCCTGGCCGCCCAGCACGGCAATCCGATCATGATGCTGGCGATGGCGGCCATCCTGTTCCCGAAGCTCGCGCTCGGTCTGTCGGGGTTCGAAACCGGCGTGGCGGTCATGCCGCTGGTGAAGGGCGACGCGGGAGAGACCGAAGAGGCGCCGATCGGCCGCATTCGCAACACGCGCAAGCTGCTCCGCACCGCGGCGCTGATCATGAGCGTGATGCTGATGGGCAGCACCGTGGTGAGCGTGCTTCTGATCCGTCCCGAGCTGTTCGCGCGCGGGGGGCCGGCCGACGGCCGCGCCCTGGCGTACATCGCCCACGAATACCTCGGCCCGGTGTTCGGCACGGTGTACGACCTCAGTACGATCTCGATTCTCTGGTTCGCCGGCGCCTCCGCGATGGCCGGCTTGCTGAATCTGGTGCCCCGCTACCTGCCGCGGTACGGCATGGCCCCGGAATGGGCGCGCGCCAACCGCCCGCTGGTTGCGATGTTCACCGGGATCACCGTGCTCGTGACCATCGTCTTCAAGGCGGACGTCGACGCGCAGGGCGGCGCCTATGCCACCGGCGTGCTGGTGCTCATGAGCTCGGCCGCGCTGGCGGTCGCCATGGCGGCCCGCCGCTCCGGCGGGCGGTTTCCGCTCTTTGCCACGATCACGGTCGTGTTCCTCTATACGACCGTCGCCAACATCTTCGAGCGGCCCGAGGGCATCAAGATCGCCTCCGCGTTCATCATCACGATCATCGTCAGCTCGCTCGTCTCGCGTGCCCTGCGATCGACGGAGCTCCGCGTCCAGGGCGTCGATCCCGATCCGGCCGCCACGAGCTTCATCGCGGAGGCCGGCCGGTTCGACACGATCCGGCTGATCGCGAACCGCCCCGG
This sequence comes from uncultured Acidobacteriota bacterium, assembly GCA_963837345.1. Taxonomy (GTDB): domain Bacteria; phylum Acidobacteriota; class Vicinamibacteria; order Vicinamibacterales; family CAVVIG01; genus CAWIMX01. The sequence goes on along the minus strand of CAWIMX010000001.1, from coordinate 2,355,715 downwards.
CACGGGCGACGTGAAGGAGTACGACGACAAGCTCCGCGAGGCCCGCGACTCGCACCACCTGCCGCCCGACACCCCCGTGTTGTTCCTCGAGGTCCGGCCCGGCGACGCGTCGGAGTTCAGCGACGTGCTGCACGTGCGCGGCCACCGGGTCGACGGCTATCGCGTGCTGCGGTGTCAGAGCCCGGCGATTCCGAACGCGATCGCGGCGCTTCTCCTCTGGGTGCGGGACGAGACCGGCCAGATCCCCCATGCCTACTTCGGGTGGACGGAAGGCAACCCGATCACCTACCTGCTGAAGTTCCTCGCCTTCGGGGAAGGCGACACGGCGCCGGTCACGCGTGAAGTGCTGCGCCAGACCGAGCCGGATCCCCTCCGTCGCCCGCGCGTGCACGTCGGCTGACGCGCCGTTTGTCACCGAATTGTCACGCCGCGTGGTTGACAGCCGGTACCCGGAACATAAAAACTTTCTAAATGCGCCGCTCGCGGCCGGCCGTCGTGTGTCTCCTGGCTCTCCTGCCGCTGCCGTTCGCCGGGCCCTCACCCGCACGTGGCGCCGAAATCGCGGTCGCTCGCAAGCAGGCGAGCGCCATCCCGCGGGGCGAGGCCGACGTCCACCTCGATGGCCTGCTGCTCGAAGGCGTGTGGGATTCGCGCGGCGCCCGTCACCGACTTCGTCCAGAAGGAGCCGACCGAGGGCGCCGAGCCGACCGACGACATGGACGTGCGGTTTCTCTACGACGGCAACGCCCTCTACGTCGGCGCGCGCATGTACACGCGGCGTGCGCCTGACCTGCAGGCGCCGCTCGGCCGTCGCGATTCGACCAGCCAGTCCGAGTACATGCTGGTGTCGCTCGACACCTTTCTCGATCGCCGCACTGCGTATACGTTCGGCGTCACGGCCGCCGGCGTCCGCATCGATCGCTTCCACCCGACCGATTCGGAGTTCAACTACGACAACGGCTTCGATCCGGTGTGGGAGGCCCGTGCGGCACGGACCGAGTTCGGATGGTCGGCCGAGCTGTGGATCCCGTTTTCCCAGTTGCGATTCAACGATTGGGCCGAGCTCGTCTGGGGTCTCAACATCCAGCGCGTCCGTCCGTCGCTCGACGAAGAAGACGACTGGGTGCTCGTGCCGCGTACCGAGCGCGCCTGGGCGTCGCGCTTCGGGGATCTGGCCGGCATCGCCGGCCTCGATCCCCCGCGGCGCCTCGAGGTGCTGCCGTACCTCGCTCAGGCCTCGACGGTGAACGGCGATCGCGATCACCGGAACCCGTTCGACGATGGCCGCAACCTGGTCACGCGGGCCGGCGCCGACATGAAGATGGGCCTCGGCCCGAACCTGACGCTCGCCGCGACATTCAACCCCGACTTCGGCCAGGTCGAGGCCGACCCGGCCGAGGTGAACCTGTCGGCGTTCGAGACGCGCTTCGACGAGCGGCGGCCGTTCTTCACGGAAGGCGCCGAGCGGCTCGACCCGGGAAACCGCAGCTTCTTCTACTCCCGGCGCATCGGCCAGCGTCCCTCCGGGGCGGCGGATGCCGACTACGTGGACTATCCCTCGGCCAGCACGATTCTGGGGGCCGCCAAGCTGACCGGGCGGCTCGCCTCGGGCACTTCGATTGGCGCGCTCGGCGCCGTCACCCGCGAGGCGTACGCCGGAACCGCCGATCTGGCCGACCAGGGCCTCAGCTTCGACCGCGTCCGTGTCGCGCCGCGCACGTACTACGGGGTCGGCCGCGTCCAGCAGGAGTTCGGCGCCGACGGCTCCACGGCGGCCGTCTTCTTCACCGGCGTGCATCGCGCCCTTGGCGCGGCCGGGGGCGCCCTTGGCGATACCCTCGTCGGGAACGCGGTGAGCCTGGGCGGCGACGCACGGCTCCGCTTCGCAGGCGGCGAGTACGAATGGCGGTCCACAATCGGCGCGACGCTGGTGTCGGGCCGCCCGGCCGCCATCGAGCACGTCCAGCGAACGAGCACGCACTACTTCCAGCGGCCCGATCGCACCTACGACCGGCTGGATCCGACGCGCACGTCGCTCTCGGGATATTCGCTCCGCTCGAATCTCGAACGGACGAGCGGCCAACACTGGCTCTGGCAGGCGCGGACGGCCGTCGATTCGCCGGGCTTCGATCCGAACGATCTCGGCAACTTCCGCGCGGCCGACAACATCGAGCCGTCCTTCGAGCTCCGCTATCGCGAGACGCGTCCCAACCGGCTGTTCCGGAACTACTCCTTCCGGGTCGAAGAGTCCGCGGGCTGGACGTTCGGCGGCAGCCGGCAGTCGGGCTCGATCCGCCCCTCGGTGGATCTCACCTGGGCCAACTACTGGTCCACCGGCGTCTCGATGTCGCACGACTTCGCGGGGCTGAATGCCACGCTCACGCGCGGCGGCCCCCTCATGGTGCGGCGCGGCTCCTGGAACTACACCCTCCGGGCGGGCAACCGCCAGAACGCCCCGACGCGATTCTTCGGCGGTCTGTCCTTCGGCCGCAGCGACGATCACGGCACGTCCCGCGGGATCAACGCCAACGTCTCGTTCCGGCCGGGCCCGCGGTGGCGGGTGTCGATCCGCCCGTCGTACGACGCGGAGCTGAATCCGCAGCAGTACGTAACGACCATCGACGAGGGGGGCCGCCCGGAAACCTACGGCCAGCGATACGTCTTCGCCGCCATCGACCGACACACCTTCTCCACGGAGTTCCGCCTCGGTTTGACGCTCCGCCCCGATCTGGATCTCGACGTGTACGCGGAGCCGTTCGCCTCGTCGGGCCGCTATTTCAACTACGGCGAGCTCGCCGCACCGCGCACGAGCGATCGGATCACGTACGGCGAGGCGGGGACGACCGTGACGATCGACGCGGACGGGTCGCGCACGGTCGAGGCCGGCGGCGAGACATTCACGATCGACAACAACGACTTCAACGTGCAGTCGTTCCGCAGCAATGTGGTGCTTCGCTGGGAATGGCGGCCCGGCAGCACGCTGCACATCGTCTGGCAGCAGGATCGGCACGGCTCGGACTCCGTCGGCCGCCCGGCCGGGATCGCCGACGCGTTTCACTCGCTCGGCGCGCCGGGCTCGAACTTCTTCATCGTCAAGACCTCGTTCTGGCTCCCGGCGCGTTGACACTCCGGCGCGAAGCGGAAAGAATGCCCTCCGCATGAGGCGCCTCCGGCCCGCCGTGGTGCTGCTCGCCCTGGTTGCGGCGCCCGCCGCGGGGCAGGACCCGGGCGGCACCGCCCGCAAGCAGGCCGCCGCGACCCGCACCGATCAGCCCATCCACATCGACGGACGCCTCGACGAAGAGATCTGGCAGCGAGCTGCCCCGATGACGGATTTCATCGAGAAGGAGCCCGTCGAAGGCGCCCAGCCGACCGACGGGATGGAGGTGCGGTTCCTGTTCGACGACACCGCCCTCTACGTCGGCGCGCGGATGTCCACCCGGAACGCGGGCGACCTGCAGGCGCCGCTCGGCCGGCGCGACAGCGTCGAGCAGGCGGAGCACATCCTGGTGTCGCTCGACACCTTTCTCGATCGCCGCACCGCGTACGACTTCGGCGTCACCGCCGCCGGCGTGCGCATCGATCGGTACCACTCGTCGGACAACGAAGACAGCTACGACTCGGGCTTCGATCCGGTGTGGGCGGCCGCGACGACGCGCGCGGCCGACGGCTGGTCGGCGGAGCTGTGGATTCCGTTCTCGCAGCTGCGTTTCACGCCGCAGGACCAGCAGGTCTGGGGCCTCAACGTCCGGCGCTTCCGCCCGACCCTCGACGAAGAAGACTATTGGGTGCTCATTCCGCGGACTGAGCCGTACTGGTCGTCGCGATTCGGCGATCTCCGGGGGATCTCGGGCGTCGGTCCCACGCGCCGGATCGAGCTCCTGCCCTACACCGCTGGCTCCTCCACGCTCAACGCCGGCCGCGACCCGCGCAATCCGTTCGACGACGGACGGAATCTCGAAGCGCGCGTGGGCGCGGACCTGAAGATGGGCCTCGGGCCCAATCTCACGCTCGAAGCGACGGTGAATCCCGATTTCGGCCAGGTTGAAGCGGATCCGGCCGAGGTGAACCTCACGGCCTTCGAGACGCGGTTCGACGAGAAGCGGCCGTTCTTCCTCGAAGGGTCGCAACTCTTCAACATCGGGCATCCCAACTTCTATTACTCGCGCCGCATCGGCGCCCGGCCGATCGGCGCCGCATCCGCGGATTTCGTGGACTATCCGCAGAACACGACGATACTCGCCGCCGGCAAGTTGAGCGGACGGCTCCCGTCCAAGACGTCGATCGCGGTGCTGTCGGCGGTGACCGATGAGGAGCATGCGCGTCTGGCGGGCCTCGACGCCGCCGATCTCGGCAGCGTCCGTGTTACGCCGCGCGCGTACTGGAGCGTCGGCCGCGTCCTTCAGGAATTCGGGCCCCTGGGTTCCACGGCCGGGCTGCTCGTCGTCGGACTCCACCGCGACGTGGCGAACGGGGAGCCGCTCGCCGATTTGCTGTCGCGCAACGCCGCGGCGATCGCGGGCGACACGCGCCTGCGCTTCAAGGGCGGCCAGTACGAGCTCCGCGCCGCCGGCGGCGCCTCGTTCGTCAATGGCGCGCCCGCTGCGCTCGAGCGCCTGCAGCGCAGCAGCTCGCACTACGCGCAACGGCCCGACAAGATGTACGCACGCCTCGACCCGAACGCGACGTCGTACAACGGCCTCTCGTTCCAGGCCAACTTCGAGCGCACCGGCGGGCGGCACTGGCTCTGGAACGTCAGCACCAAGGTCGACTCACCCGACTTCGAGACCAACGACATCGCGACGTTGACCGGCGCCGACGGCATCATGCCCACCTGGAACCTCCGGTACCGGGAAACGCGGCCGGGCCGGATCTTTCGCAGCTATTCGTTCCAGGTGAGCAATACCAACGAATGGAACTGGGGCGGCGATCGCCAGACCAACCGCTGGAACCAGAACGTCAGCGTCACCTGGAGCAATTTCTGGACGACGTCAGTGGGGCTGTCCGAGAACCGGCCGGTGCCGAGCGCCACGCTGACGCGGGGCGGCCCGCTGATGGTGCAGGCGGGCAACTGGTCGGCAAGCCTCAGTCTCGGCAATCGCTCCACGTCCGAGACGAGATGGTCGGGCAACTACAACTTCGGGAACACGGCCGACGGCGGCTGGCACCATCGGATCAGCACCGCCTTCTCGTTCCGTCCCGGCCCCCGCTGGCAGTTGTCGATCGCGCCGTTCTACGAGCGGCTGCTCGATCCACAGCAGTACGTCACGACGCTGGCCGACGGGCGCCCGGCCACCTACGGCAACCGCTACGTCTTCGCGGTCATCGAACGCAGCACCTTCTCGAGCGAGTACCGCCTCGGCTTCACGCTGAAGCCCGACATGAACCTCGACGTGTACGCCGAGCCGTTCGCCGCCTCGGGCCGCTACGACGGCTATGGCGAGCTTGCCCGCCCGGGCGCCGGCGATCGGATCACCTACGGCGTCACGCCGGGAACGTCGCTCACGCTCCTCGACGACGGGAGCCGGCTGGTCGGCGAAGGCGAGGCGAGCTTCTCGCTGCGCAACCGCGACTTCAACGTGCGGTCGTTCCGCAGCAACGTCGTGCTGCGCTGGGAATGGCGGCCGGGCAGCACGCTCTATGTCGTGTGGCAGCAGGATCGATCCGCGACCGACCCCATTGGCAACCGGGTCGGCATCGACGACATGTTCCGTTCGGCGACGGCGCCCGGCAGCAACTATTTCATCGTCAAGACGTCGTTCTGGCTGCCGCTCGGCTGACGCGAGATATTCCGCACTCCTGCGGGTTTTCGCCGGAAATCCGTCGGTCAGACCACCGCATCGACAAGAAACTCCAGCAAATCGTGCCAGTCGTCGTCGCGATGCGCGGCGCGGCCGGGTACACGCTTTGCGTTCCCGCTAGATGCTGTCAGGCGAGGGCCCCATGTTTGATCTGATCACCGGACACGTCGAACGTCCCTTCAGGGATTCGCGGCCAGGCTCGAAGATCATCTCGATCCTCGCCCACTCGCTGCTCATCTCGGCGATCCTGATCATTCCGCTGATGTTCGTGACGAATCAGCTGCCGAAGGTGAATCAGATGATGGCCTTCGTCGTCACGGCGCCTCCTCCGCCGCCGCCACCACCGCCGCCGCCAGCGCCCAGGGCGCCCGCGGCCGAACCGCGCCCGGCATCAAATCCGGTTGCCGCGCCGTCGCCGACGGCCGCACCGATTGAAGCGCCCAGTGGGGTGCTGCCCGAGCCTGCGGTGCCTTCGACCGACGCGGTCGAAGGCGGTGTGGAAGGCGGCGTGGAAGGAGGGGTCGTCGGAGGCGTGGTCGGCGGCATCGTGGGCGGTATCGTCGGCGCCCCGCCGCCACCGCCTCCGCCGCCTCCCGCCAAGCCCTCCGGGCCGGTGCGCGTCGGCGGCCAGATCATGACGCCGGCGCTCGTCAAGCGCGTCGAGCCCACCTATCCACCGGTTGCGGTGGCCGCCAAGCTCACGGGCACGGTCATCCTGGAGCTCGTGGTCGACGAAGGCGGCCTCGTGAAGGAGGTGACCGTGCTCCGCTCGCAGGGCATGCTCGACCGCGCCGCGATCGAGGCCGTGAAGCAGTGGCGGTACTCGCCGCTCGTGCTGAACGGCCTGCCCACGCCCTTCGTGGTCACCGTCACGCTGAACTTCAGCTTGCGTTCCGGATCGACCTCACAGACCGTCGGCTGACATCTGAGCCGTTTCCGACCTCAACCGCCACAGGCCTTCGTTCGGAGGCCTTGTGTCGGTGGTACGTCCTTTGCCCCCTCCAACGATATTTCCAGCGGGGGCAATATGTTTGACCTCACCACCGGACACATCGATCGTCCGTTTAGCAAGTCGAAGCCGGGCTGGACGATTCTCTCACTCGCGGTGCATACGATTCTGCTCGCGCTGATTGTGGCCATTCCGCTCCTGTACGTCACGAACCAGCTGCCGACGGCGGAGCGGATCGAGGCCTTCGTGGTGGCGCCGCAGCCGGCGCCGCCACCACCGCCGCCTCCTCCGGCAGCGGCGGCCAAACCCACCGCGCCGAAAACGCAGCCGCACCCGGTCGAGACCCCTCAGCCCTCGGCCACAGCCGCTCCGGTCGAAGCGCCAGACGTCGTGGTGCCGCAGGCTGCGGTGCCGGGGGGCGTCGTGGGCGGTGTCCCTGGGGGCGTCGAGGGCGGCGAGGTCGGCGGCGTCACCAACGGCATCGTCGGCGGCATCGTCGGGACGCCACCGCCTCCGGCGCCGACGGCGCCGGTCCGCGTCGGTGGACAGATCACGACGCCGCAGCTGGTCAAGCGCGTGGAGCCGCGCTATCCGGCCGTAGCGGTCGCCGCGAAGCTGTCGGGCACCGTGATCCTGGAGCTGACCGTGGACGACGCCGGGCGCGTCACGGACGTCGAGGTGCTGCGCTCACAGGGGCTCCTCGACAAGGCGGCCGTCGATGCGGTCAAGCAATGGCGCTATTCGCCGCTCGTGTTGAACGGCATCCCGACGCCCTTCATCGTCACCGTGACGATGAACTTCAGCATGAGGCCGGGACAGCAGCCTCAGGTCGCAGGCTGATGGCCGAGGCCGGCGGCAAAGAGCTCGAGCAGGGCCGCCCAGTGCCGCTCGGACGCCTCCTTGTCGTAGACCGGCACGTCGCTCACGGCGAACCCGTGGCGGACGTTCTCGTAGACCTCGAGGCGGAACGCGAGCCCTGCGTCCTCGAGCGCGCGGCGCAGGCGCTCGCGCTCCTCGTCGGGAAAGTGCGGATCGATGCCCGCCACGCCGATGTAGACCGTCGCGCGGATGTCCGGCGCCAGCCGGTGCGGGCTGTCGGCGGCGTCGGTCGCCAGCCTTCCCCCGTGAAACGACGCGACGGCCCCGACTCGGTCCGGATGATGCCCAGCCGCTGCCAGGGCGTATCCACCGCCCATGCAATAGCCGACGCACCCGACTGACGGGCTCGACACCGCAGCCTGCTTCGAGAGGAACTCGAGGCACGCGGCCGTGTCGCGCGCCACGAGCGCATGATTGATCGATTGAAACAGCTGAAACATCCGCTGCCGCTCCGGCCCTTCCTGGAAGACGGTGGCGGGATCGAAGGGGGGCTGTGGGCCGCTCCGGTAGTACAGGTTCGGCAGCAGGACGAAGTAGCCCGCCGAGGCCAGGCGCTCCGCCATTCCCACGAGGCCCGGCCTGACGCCGCCTGCGTCCATGTAGAAAATGACCGCGGGCCAGCTGCCGTTCGCGGCCGGCTGAACGGCGCGCGCGTCCATCGTGCCATCGGCCGTCGGAATCTGCACTGCTGTGTCTTTCGCCACTCGACCTCCCTGACCTGCCCGACCGCCCTGACCTGCCCGACCTGCCCGACCTGCCCGACGTAGGATATGGTACCGCAATGACTCCGGCGTTCCTTTCCGAGCTGGAACGCATCGTCGGACGACCTGGTGGTTCCGGTGTCGTGCGCGATCCGTCCGAGCTGGCCACCTACGAATCCGACGGCCTGGCGCGCCTCCGCGCCACGCCGGGCGCCGTCGTGCTCCCGGAGACCGCCGCGGAGGTGCAGCAAATCGTCCGCCTGTGCCATCAACACGGCGTGCCGTTCGTGGCGCGAGGGCACGGCACGGGCCTCTCGGGAGGGGCGCTCCCGGTCCCGAACGGCGTGCTCATCGTGCTCACGCGGCTCAACCGGATTCTCGAAATCGACGTTGCCAATCAGCGTGTCGTCGTCGAGCCGGGGGTGATGAACCTCGACGTGACGCGAGCCGTGGCGCCCCACGGGTACTATTACGCGCCGGATCCCTCCAGCCAGGTGATCTGCTCGATCGGCGGAAACGTCGCGGAGAACTCGGGTGGGGCGCATTGTCTGAAGTACGGCTTCACCGTGCACCACGTGCTCGGCGTCGAGGCGGTGCTGCCGGACGGCGAACTGGTCCATCTGGGCGGCACCGCGCTGGACGCGCCGGGCCTCGACCTGGTGGGAGTGCTCGTCGGGTCGGAGGGGACGTTGGCCGTCGTCACGAAAGTCATTTTGAAGATCCTGCGCGCGCCCGAACGCGTGCGTACGCTCCTGGCAGCCTTCCCGTCGACCGGGGCGGCCGGCGCGGCCGTATCGGCCATCATCGCGGCCGGCATCATTCCCGCCGCGGTCGAAATGATGGACCGCCTCACGATTGAGGCGGCGGAAGCGGCCGTGCATCCGGGATTCCCCGCCGCCGAAGCCGTGCTGATCGTGGAGCTCGACGGCGCGGCCGCGGAAGTGGACGCGCTCTTCGGCCAGGTCGAGGACCTCTGCCGGGACGCGGGCGCGAGGGAGGTGCAGGTGGCACGCACCGCCGAAGCCCGGGCGCGGTTCTGGAAGGGGCGCAAGGCGGCGTTCGCGGCGATGGGCCGCGTCTCGCCGAGCTACTACGTGCAGGACGGCGTGATCCCGCGCACGAAGCTTCCGGAGGTGCTCGACAAGATCCGGGCGCTCGAACGCCGATCCGGCTTGCGCATCGGCAACGTCTTTCATGCCGGCGACGGCAACCTTCACCCGCTCGTCTGCTACGACGAGGCGATCGAGGGGCAGGGGGAACTGGCCGAGAAAGTCGCCGCGGAGATCCTCACCTACTGCATCGACGCCGGCGGCTCGATCACCGGCGAGCACGGCGTTGGCGCCGACAAGGCGCATCAGCTGCCGAAGATGTTCGCGGAGAACGACCTCGACACCATGCAGCTGGTCCGCTGCGCGTTCAATCCGCTCAACCTCGCGAATCCCGGCAAGGTCTTTCCCACGCCGCGGCTGTGCGGCGAAGTGCCCGGGCCGTTTCGCGCGCATCCGGCCGAGCGGGCGGGCCTGGCCGAGCGGTTCTGACCGATGATCCGACCGCGACTGCTGGAAGACGCGCAGGCGGCGCTCGGTCGCGAGCACGTGCGAGCCTCGACCGACACGGACCTCGTCGAGGGTCTGCAGCCGCAAATCGTCGTCTCGCCCGACGATGCCGCGGGCGTCGCCGGCGCGCTGGCCTGGGCGTCGCGCGAGAAGCTCGCCGTCGTCGTGCGGGGCGGCGGCACGCGGCTCGACTGGGGGCCGCCGGCGCATCGCTGCGACGTGCTGCTCTCCACGACGCGGCTGAACGCCGTCGTCGCGCACCGCCACGGCGATCTGACCGCCACAGTGCAGGCCGGGGCCGTCCTCGCGGACGTGAACCGCGAGCTCGCCCGCCACCAGCAGTGGCTGCCGCTCGACCCCCGCGACGCCGATCGCACCACGATCGGCGGGCTGGTCGCGACAAACGACAGCGGTCCGCGCCGCCATCGCTATGGATCACCGCGCGACCTGATCATCGGCATCGAGGTCGCCCGCGCCGACGGCCGACTCGCCAAGGGCGGGGGCATCGTCGTGAAGAACGTCGCGGGCTACGACCTGCCGCGCCTCTTCACCGGCTCGTTCGGGAGCCTGGGCGTCGTCGTGGCGGCGACGTTCAAGCTGTACCCGCAGCCGGCCGGGTCGCGCACCGTCGTCGCCGAGTTTCGCGATGCCGGCGCCGCAGCGTCGTTCGCGGCGACGGTGAACCAGAGCCAGTTGACGCCGACGGCGCTCGAGATCGCCGGGCCGCCCTACGCGGCGCTCGTGCGGTTCGAGTCGATTGCCCCTGCCATCGACGCCCAGGCGGCCGAAGCGCGACGTCTGGCCAGGGCAGCGCACGGTGCGGTGGACGAGCAGTCCGGCGCGCAGGAGACCGCGCTCTGGGCCGCGCACGCCGCGCACCCATGGGCCGGCGACGGCGCGGTCGTGAAGGTCTGTCTGCTCCCGGCCGAGCTCGGCGCGGCGCTGGACTGGCTGGAAGGGACGCTCCGCGAGGGAACCTGGCACCTCTCCGGCCGCGCCGGGCTGGGCGTCTTCCTGCTGCGGATCGACGACGATGCCGACGCGGAGGCGCGGTTCATCAACGCCCTGCGGGAACATCTGCCGACCGGGCGCGGGTCGGCGGTGCTGGTGCGCGGCTCGAGCACGCTCAAGCGGCTGGTCGACGTCTGGGGTCCAATCGGCGACAGCGCGCCGCTCATGCGCGTGGTGAAGCGGCAGTTCGATCCCGGCGCGGTCCTGAACCCGGGCCGCGGACCCGGCGGGCTGTGATCGCCTGCACATGGTGATCCGTCAGGCCTCGAGCCCTGACGCGCCTGCGGTGGCGGCCCTGCACGCCCGCAGCTGGCGATCCGCGTACCGTGGCCTGCTCTCCGACCAGTTCCTCGAAGATCGCGTCGACGAGGACCGACGGTGCGCGTGGCGCCAGCGCTTCGCCGAGCTCCGCCCCGACGCCGCCTGCGTCTTCATCGCCGAAGACGACGGGGGCCCGATCGGGTTCGCATGCGTGCGCCTCGAAGAAGGCCCCAGGGTCCTGCTCGACAACCTGCACGTGGCCCCGGACCGCAAGCGGAGGGGCATCGGTCGCCGTCTCGTCGCGGAAGTCGCCCGCTGGACGGTGGAGCACGCCCCAGGCTCCGTCCTGTATCTGTGGGTCCTCGAGAAGAACGTCGAGGCGCGCGGCTTCTACCGGGTGCTCGGCGCGACGGAACGAGACGTGGAAGACCATCGGGTGGCGGACGGCAGCTGCCAGCCGGCCCTCCGATGCGAGTGGGTCGAGCCGCGGGTGCTCCTGGACCGTCTCACCGCCGACTGATCGCCTGATCGAGGATCTCGACGAGATGCGCCGTGCGGAGAGGCTTTCCCGCGTGGGCGAGGCCGTCGGCAATCTGCATCAGACATCCCGGATTGCCCGAGACGACGACGTCCGCGCCGGTTGCCAGAATGTGGCGGACCTTCCGGTCGCGCAATTCGCGGCCGGCGTCGGGCTGGAGCAGGTTGTAGACACCGGCCGACCCGCAGCACAGCTCCGGCTCCGCGATCTCCACGGTCTCGACGCCCGGAATCGACGCCAGGACCTGGCGCGGCTGGGCGCGCACGCCCTGCGCATGCTGCAAGTGGCAGGCATCGTGGTACGCCACCTTCATCCGCACCTCGTGGCGTTCGGCCCGCGGCGTGAGCTCGACCAGCACTTCCGACACGTCACGGCACGTCGCGGCGAACTGCCGCGCGCGTTCGGCATAGGCCGGATCGCCGGCGAGCAGATGTCCGTATTCCTTCATCGCCGATCCGCACCCCGCGGCGTTGACCACGACGGTGTCGACGCCGGCGCGGTCGAAGGCGTCGATGACCGCGCGGGCGAACACGCGGGCCTCGTCGAGGCGCCCGGCGTGCATCGACAGGGCGCCGCAGCAGCCTTGATCGGGCGGCACGACGACGTCGCATCCCTCGGCCGACAGCACGCGTGCCGTGGCGTCGTTGACGCCCGCGAAGAACACGCGCTGCACGCAGCCGAGCAGCAATCCGACGGTCCGGCGCCTTGCGCCTTGTGCGGGCGTTCTGGCGGGCAGCGGCGGAGCCGCGCGCCACGGCACCGCCGGCGTCAGGCGCTCCATGGCCTGCAGGGAGCGAGGGAGCAGCTTGAGGACACGGCTCAAACGCACGGCGCGCTGCAGTCCCGAGCGCTGATACCACGCGAGCGGACGCGCCAGCCTGGCCAGGCGATCCGGGCGCGGAAACAACCCGAAAATGAGCGCCTGCAGGGCGCGGGCGCCCGACGAGGGCGTGGCCCGCGCGGCGGCCAGCGGACGCGCGGCCGCCAGCAGCTCGTCGTACCGCACGCCCGAAGGGCAGGCGGTAACGCAGGCCATGCAGCCGAGACAGCTGTCGAAGTGCTGCACGAATGCCGCGGGCGCCACACCGCGGCCCTCGCGCTCCAGACGAAGCAGATGAATGCGCCCGCGCGGCGAGTCGGCCTCCTGCCCCCACAAGAGGTAGGTCGGGCAGGCGGGCAGACAGAACCCGCAGTGGACGCAGTCGTCTATTGGGCTGAGAGCAGCCCGGCTTTCGCGCATTCCTCCGCGATTTCCACGTAACGCCGTGCGGCGTCGTTGCCGACCACCCACGGGTTCGGTTCGCCGGCCTTGCGCGCCGCGAGCGCCGGCATCTTGGTCCGCGTCCCGTCGAAGGTCGGATGGTTGGCGATGATCACGTCGGCGCCCGAGCTGGCGACGACTCCTCGGAAGCGTTCCGCAGACGCGGCGTACATGCCGAAGTTGTCGCGCGTCTGCTGGAAATTGAACGCCGTGCCGCCCCACTCGGCCACCAGGTGCGACTGTCCGTGGTCTCGGACCGGGATCAGCGTCGAGATCGTCCCCGGCGTGTGCCCGGGCGTGAGGTAGAGCGTGAGCGTGGTGTCGCCCAGTGTGAGCTTCATGCCGTCGGTCGCCACCATGTCGCGGCGCGGCTTGGTGCCCGATGAGCGGTCGAGCAGGTCCCAGTCGGCAGCGGACAGGATGACGCGCGCGCCGAAGTGATCCTGCAGGTACTTCGCGCCGCCCGAATGATCGCCGTGGCCGTGGCTGACGATCACGTACTTGATCGTCGCCGGGTCGAGACCGAGCGCCCGCAGCCCCCCGACGACTTCGTCTTCGACGGAATAGTCGAACAGCGTGTCGATGACGATGATGCCCTGCGACGTGGTGACCGCCCACGCCGAGTATTGGGTCTGGCCGAGCCAGTAGAGATTGTCGAACACCTTGACCGGCTCGGCGTGCCACTCGGCCCGATCGGGCATCGTCGGGGCGGGTCCGGCGGCGGCGCGCCCCCTTGCCCCGTCCCGTCCACGGCCGGCGGCGGGCTGTGCCGGGGGCTGCAGAGCGCGGATGGTGCCGCATGTGGTGTTGAACACGCCGAGATCGGCGCCCGACAGTTGACGGGCCCGGTCGATGTGCGCCTGGGCGGTGTCGGCCTGGGCGCGGGCCACTGCGCCGATGCCCCCCGCCATGCCGGTGGCCACGAGCAGCGCCAGTGTGTATGACTTCATTGTCGGCGGCCTCCCGTTCGTGCGTCGGGAGGTATTCTAACCGCCACCGGGGGAACCTGCCCGATTCGGCCGGGATCAGTGCCGGTGATGCCCCTTCTGGTGGATCTCCTCCGGCATGCCGGCGATCGCCTCTTCGAACGCGACGGGCGGCCTCTTCTTGGCGCGCGGGAAGGTCAGCCGCAGGAGCGGCGGCGTGACCATCGTGGTGGCGAGCACCATGATCACCGAGGCCGAGAACACGTCTTCCCCGATGATGCCGTGGCTGAGGCCGTAGCCGGCGACGATCAGGCCGACCTCGCCGCGCGAGATCATCCCGACGCCCACGCGGGTGGACTCCATCGTGTTGAACCCGAACAGCCGGGCGAACAGCCCGCACCCCAGCGCCTTGGCGAGAATCGCGACCACCACCAGCACGAGCGTGAACATCGCGTGCTCACCCAGATCGCGGCCGTTCGCGCGGAGCCCGATGCTGATGAAGAACACGGGGACGAGCACCGAATAGGTGAGCGGGTGGACGCCTTCATCGATGCGCTTCTTGAACTTCGTGCGCGTGAACATCACGCCGGCCAGGTACGAGCCCGTGATGGCGGCGACGCCGCCCAGGTATTCCGCGCCCCAGGCATAGACGAACGCGACGAGCGTGACGGAGGCGAGCAGGCCCTGGCTGACGCCCAGGCTGTCGGCCCAGCCGATGATCGTCTCGAGATAGCGGCCCACGAGGAACGCGCCCGCGAAGTACAGCAGCATCCGCGCGATGATGATGCCGACGGCCGTGACGTTCACGCCGCCGGTCGCCTGCGCGAACGCGACGACGAGCGACAGGACGATGATGCCCATCACGTCGTCGATCACCGCGGCGCCGAGGATCGTCGAGCCTTCGCGCGACTTGAGCACGCCCAGCTCCATCAGCGTCTGCGCCGAGATGCTCACGCTCGTGGCGGTGAGAATCGTGCCGATGAAGACGCTTTCCCACCAGAGCGGCAGGCCGAAGGCCACCGACGTCACGATCCCGCCGACGAATGGAATGATCACGCCGCCGAAGGCCGACCAGAAGGCGACCTTGCCCACGCGGCGCATCTCGTCCAGGTCGGTTTCGAGGCCGGCCACGAACATCAGGAGGATCACGCCGATCTCGGCGAGGTCCTGGATCACCGCGCCGAGCGGCGCCTGCGCCTCGACGACGCCGGCGGCAGCGGGCGCCTGGAAGATCGACCACCCGAGCACGTTGAGCAGCGTCGGACCGAGAAGGAGGCCGACGAGAATCTCGCCGAAGACGGCCGGCTGTCCGATCCGGTTCGCCGCCGCGCCGGCCAGCTTGGCGGACGCGATGATGATCGACAGCAGCGCCAGGAGCTGCAGGATATGGGTCATGGGTCGGGCGGGGATCGTATCACTCCCGCGTCGGACGGGGCAGGTGGGTCAGGGTGACCGACCCGACCCACCCGACCCACACTGCCTGACGTGGTCTCGTCAGTACCAGAGGCCGATGCCGAACGACGCGATGGGCTGGCTGTTGTCGCCGTCGTTGAGCGCCTTCGTCGTGTCGCCGAGGAACAGCATCTTGGCGGCGCCGTGGATGTCCCAGGAGCCGTAGGCGGAGGGAATTCCCTTCAGCGGCACGCTCACCGACACGCCGACGTCGAGGTACCCGAACTTGTTGTCCGTGTAGCTGCCGTCCCCGTTCGCCAGCTGGTAGTAGTTGCTCAGGCTCAGACCGAGCGTGACGGGCACCGAAATCGAGACCGGCGCGTCTTCGCTGAGGGGAACGGGATACTCCACGCCGAGCTCGAGATACGTGCCCTTCTTGTCGCCGCCGTCGGCCGAGCCCTGATCGCTCAGCTCGAAGGCGAACGTGGCGTGGGGGGAGAGCATACCGCCGTAGCTGAAGTTCAGCGCGAGCTCCTCGACGGTGGCGAAGAGATTGTTCGGGCTCGTGTACGCCGTATACGTCAAGCCCGCGCCGACGTTGTTCGTGAAGTTGAGCGAAAGCGACGTGTAGAAGTCGTTCTCGTACCAGATCTCGGGATCGGCCTCGATGCCGATCTTGTCCGAGTGCAGGCTGTTCCACGTGCCGGCGGCGACCGACGCGTCCGACAGCGCCCCATCGCCCTTATAGAGCGTGATCCCGCCCTCCAGGAACGGTTCGGCGATGAAGCCGTCCTTCTTCTGGACGATGCCGCGGAAGAAGTACGCCGTCGGGATGTCGAGCCCGCTGCTGAGGGAAACGTTGCCGTTGTTGGGGCCCGCGTCATCGGTCTGCGCCGCGGCCGTGCCGCCCAGCACGGCCAGGGTCCCGATCGCGGCGACCAGCGTGCGGGCGAACCAACCGAGCCTTGAAGTGGACGTGAGCATCGTGGTGGTTTCTCCTTGTGAAGACGCCGGCCGGACTGGAGACGTGCGCCGTGTCATGCGGCCCGTCGTATCAAGAGACATGCCAGAGGATGAGTCGAGAGAATCGCGGAAAGTCTCAGGAAAATGGCCGATCGAGCGGGATCCGCCCGTCGCGGGGAGATCGGCACAATCTGCCAATATTGTCTTGAACTGGCAATAGGTCTACATCGTCGTAGGTTTGAGGGCCAGTCGCCCGGCACCGTCGACGGGGGATCCGCCCGGCCGGCGTTTGCCGCGGCCGGCGATCAGACAACTCTGTATGAATCACGCGGGCATGTCGACGTCGATGTAGGTTTTCCGTGCAGCGGGCGAGGCGCGCCCGGCGGGTTTCCGGCCGAATTCCCGCCGCGGCCCGCCACCTCCTGTGGCGCCCGTCTTGCTACCACCCCGGCAGTGGCGGCGCACGACCATTCCCTGGAGCCGAGGTAAGCTATGCCCGGTTTCAGCCCGCTGGCATTCCGAGACTACCGGCACATGTCGGATCGATCCGCCGATTCTCCCGACTCGTCGGGCCGCGCGCGCCTCCCGCCCGCGGCGGCGCTCGACGCCGCCCGGCGCGAGCTCACCGTCGACATCACGCGCGGCCTCGGCGGCCTGGCGGCGCTCGAACGCTTCGCCGATCGGCTCGACGCCGTCGTCCGCCAGCTGGTCGCCGAGGCGCCGCCGCCCGACCGCGCGGCGGCGGTCGCCGCGCTCGGCGGCTACGGCCGCCGGCAGCTGTGCCTGCACTCCGACGTGGATCTGTTGATCGTGTTCGACGGCCCGATCGGCGAGGCCGAGGAGCGCTTCCTGCGCGGCGTGCTGCACCCGCTGTGGGACTTGAAGCTCACGGTCGGACACCAGGTGCGCGAGGTCGCGGAGTTCGCCGAGCTGGAAGTGGACAACCCCGAGTTCCTGCTGGCCATGGTGGACGCCCGGCCGGTGGCCGGCAGCCTCGCGGTGTTCGAGCGCTGTCAGGAGCAGTTTCACACGGCGCGCACGCACGCGTTCCTCCTGGAGGCGCTGCTGCGGCTGGTGGACGCGCGGCACGCGCGGTTCAACGACACGCTGTACCAGCTGGAGCCCGACGTGAAGGACGCGCCGGGCGCGCTGCGCGATCTCTGGGCGACGCGGACCATCGCGCTCATCACCGACCCGACGCTGCTGCGCCAGGGACCGCTCGACCCTGCCCGACTCGACGAGGCGGAGGATTTCCTGTTCTCCGTGCGATCGATCCTGCACCTCGAGGCCCGGCGCAACCTGAACGGACTGGGCCACGAGATCCAGGAGCGCGCCGCCGAGCTTCTCGGCTATCCCGGATCGCAGCCGCAGCAGCGCGTCGAGCGGCTGATGGGCGACTACTTCCGGCATGCGCGGGTGGTGGACCGCGCCCTCCGCTGGGCGCGGAAAGCGGCGCCCCGGCCCGTCGGGCCCAATCTGGGCCGCTCGCCCGACGGCATCCGCTTCATCGACCTGCGGCAGGCTGCCGTCCAGCCGGCGACGTGGCTGGCGGCGTTCCAGGCGGCGGTCGAGGAGGGCTGCGGGGTGGCCGACGAGGCGCTCGCGTGCATGCAGCAGTACGGCGAGCGGTATGCGGCCACGGATTTCTTCCCGACGCCCGCGCATCGCGCGGCGCTCTTCACGCTGCTCAAACCCCGCACCGGGCTCTATGCGCGGCTGTCCGAGATGCACGATTGCGGGCTGCTCGGCCGCCTGTTCCCGGAATTCCAGGCCATCACGTACCGCGTCGTGCGCGACTTCTACCACAAGTACACGGTGGACGAGCACACGCTGCTCACGATCCGCAATCTGGAGCGCCTGACCACGCCCGCGCCGGGACGCGAGCGATTCGGATCGCTCATCGGCGATCTCGACGCGCCCGAACTGCTCGTGCTCGCGCTCCTCTACCACGACGTCGGCAAGTGGCGGGACGAGGACCATGCGTCGGAAAGCGTCCGCATGGCGGAGCGGATGGTCGACCGGCTCGGCCTCGACGAAGACCAGCGCGACCTGGTCGAGTTCCTCATCGGCAGCCACCTCCGGATGTCGCAGGTGGCGTTCCGCCGCGACACCGAGGACCCGCAGATCGTCGGTCGGTTCGCCGAGCTGGTCGGCGTCGAGGAGCGGCTGAAGATGCTCTGTCTGCTCACGCTGGCCGACATCGAGGCGGTGAGCCTCGAAACGCTCACGCCGTGGAAGGAAGAGCTGCTGTGGCGGCTGTACGTCGACACCTACAACCAGATCACGCAGGGCTATGCCGACCAGGTGATCGGGCGCGATCAGACCGACCTGGCCGACATCCTCGCCGGGCGTCCCGACGACATCGCGGACGACGAGATCCACCGGTTCGTCGAAGGGCTGCCGCGCCGCTACCTCCAGCTGTTCGGCGCCTCCGACGTCTACCGCCACGTCCGGCTCTCGCGCGACATCCATCCCGACGAAGTCCATTCGTCGCTGAGCGACCGGGGCGGCACCTGGGAGCTCACGGTGGTGACGCTCGACAAGCCGTTCCTCTTCTCGAACATCTGCGGGGTGCTGGCGTCCTACGGCATGGACATCCTGCGGGGGCAGGCGATCACCAATCCCAACGGCCTCGTGCTCGACGTGTTCGAGTTCACCGACGCCGAGCGGTTCTTCGCCATGAACCGCGACGGCGAGGCCCACGTGCTGCGCACGCTCGAAGAAGTCGTGTCGGGCGGACGCGACGTGACCGAGAAGCTGCGGCGGCGCGAGCAGAGCGTGATGCACAAGCGCACGCCGCGCGTCCCGCCCGTCGTCCACGTGGACAACGCCGCCTCGCCCCGGTACACGATCGTGGACATCATCACGGACAATGCTCTCGGCCTGCTCTACCGGATCAGCCGCGTCATCTCCCATCACGGGTGCGACGTCGATCTCGTGCTGATCTCGACCGAGGGTCACAAAGCGATCGACGTCTTTCACCTCACCAAGGCCGGAGCCAAGCTCGCCGACGACGAGCAGCGCGCGCTTGCGGCCAACCTGCTACGCATGCTGGAGGACGGCAATGAAGCTGATCAAGTGCATCATTCGGCCCAATAAGGTCGATGAGGTCAAGGACGCGCTGGGCAAGCTCAACATCTCGGGCATGACCGCCACCGAGGTGCGCGGGCACGGCAAGCAGAAGGGCCACACCGCCATCTACCGCGGCAAGGAGTACAACGTGAGCCTCCTGCCCAAGATCGAGATCGAGGTCGTCGTGTCCGACGCGCTCGTCGACGATGCGATCAAGGCGATCATCGCGGCAGCCCGCACCGGCGAGATCGGCGACGGACGCGTCTTCGTGATGCCCGTCGAGCAGACCTACCGCATCCGGACGGGTGAAAAAGAGTCGCTGTAGACGCGCCCGCCCGGCGATCTGGCCGGATTTCGCCCATCCGGCCGGATCGTGTACGATCGGCGCAGTCCCCGGAGTCTGCGCCTATGAAACGACTGCTTCCTGTCGTCCTGCTCGCGGGCGCCGCCGCCGCGGTGGTCTGGATGGCCCGCCGCCCGGCCGAACCCGCTGTTCCCGGGACGGCAGTTCCCGCCGAGCTCGAGAGCGGCGCGCCGATCGCCCTTCAGTTCTTCCGCGATCCGAGCGCCGTGGCCACGTTCTCGGCCCGGGATCTCGACGACCGGGAGATCTCGAGCGCCCAGTTCCGGGGCAAGGTCACGCTCGTGAACTACTGGGCCACCTGGTGCCCGCCCTGCCGCGCCGAAATCCCCGACCTGATCGCGCTCCAGAAGAAATATCCCGACGACGTGCAGATCATCGGCATTTCGGAGGACGACATCCCGGCGGCCGAGGTCAAGCGATTCGCGACGGAGCACGAGTTCAATTACCCCGTGGTCATGAGCTCGCCCGAGCTCTCGAAGATCTTCACCGGCGTCGCCGCCCTGCCCACCTCGTTCATCCTCGATCGTGAAGGACGCCTGGTGCAGCGGCACGTCGGGATGCTCGAGGCCGCGCACACCGAAGCCGAAGTGCGGCACCTCGCCGGCCTGCCCGTGAACGTGACGGTCGAGGAGATCGATCCGACGGAGGGCACGAAGCTCGACCTCACCAACGCGCAACTCCTCGAGATCCCCGGCGTCGATCTGTCGGCGCTCTCGCCGGACGAGCGCGGGCACGCGCTCGAGAAGCTGAACTCCGTCTCGTGCACGTGCGGCTGCGAGCTCAGCGTCGCGAAATGCCGCGTCGACGACCCGACCTGCGCCGTGAGCCTGCCGATGGCTCGCGACATGGTCGCCCAGATGATCAAGAACTGAGCGGGTTCGGCGTTCCGAGGTCGACCACCATGCACACGATGCTCTCGCGCGGGGCCGTGGCCATCGCCGCGGTTCTGGCCTTCGTTTCCCTGCCTGTGCGGGCCCAGCAGGCGCAGACGCCGCCTTCGGCGGCCACGCCGATTCCGTTCGATGCGGCCGTCCGCACGGGCACGCTGCCGAACGGGCTCACCTATTACATCCGTCAGAATGCGCGGCCCGAAAAGCGCGTCGAGCTGCAGCTCGCCGTGAAGGCGGGCTCCCTGTACGAAGCCGCCGACCAGCAGGGGCTGGCGCACTTGATCGAGCACATGGCCTTCAACGGCAGCGCGCATTACAAGCCCGGCGAGCTCGTGTCGTACTTCGAGTCGACCGGCGCACGGCTCGGCCCCCACGTGAACGCGTACACGAGCTTCGACGAAACCGTGTACATGCTGCAACTGCCGAGTGACAAGCCTGAAATCGTGGACCACGGGCTCACCGCGCTCGCCGACTTCGCCGGCGGCCTCACGCTCGACCCGGCCGAAATCGAGAAGGAAAAGGGGGTCGTGATCGAGGAATGGCGCGGCGGCCTTGGCGCCAGCTCCAGGATTCGCGACAAGCAGCTGCCGATTCTCTATGCCGGGTCGCGGTACGCCGAGCGCCTGCCCATCGGCAAGCCCGACATCATTCGCGCCGCGCCGCCCGAGCGGCTGCGGGCCTTTTACGACACCTGGTACCGCCCCGAGCGCATGGCCGTCGTGGCCGTCGGCGACATCGATCCAGCCGCGATGGAGCGCCAGATTCACGAGACCTTCGGCGGCCTGGCCGCGCGGGCTCCCTCGGCGCCCGAGCCCGATCATGCGGTGCCGCTCGATACGCCGCTGCTGTCGGGCGTGGCCACCGACCCGGAGGTGACGTCCTCGTCGGTGCAGGTGATTCGACGCCGCCCGCATGAGCGCGAAGACCGCGTCGGCGACTATCGCCGCACGCTCGTCCAGAGCATGGTGTCGCAGATGATCAACGCACGGCTCGGCGAGATCGGTCGCCGGCCCGATGCCGCGTTCCTGGGCGCCGGCGTGGGCGGCGGCACGCTCGGTCCGCTGGTCGACAGCTTCAGCGTCGGCGCCAGCGTCCAGGACGGGAAGATCGCGGACGGCCTGAATGCGGTCGCCACCGAAACGACGCGCGCCCGCGAGTTCGGCTTCACCGACTCGGAGCTCGATCGCGTGAAGCGCTCCATGCTGGCCTTCTACCAGCGCGCCTACACGGAACGCGACAAGACCGAGAGCGGCTCGTACGTGCGCGAGTACGTCAGCAACTTCCTCGACGGCGAGCCGTCGCCGGGCATCGAATACGAGTACCGGCTGGTTCAGACGCTCCTGCCCGGCATCACGGCCGACGAGGTGACCGCGATGGCGCAGACGCTCCTGTCCGACGACAGCCGCGTCGTGCTGGCGGTGTCGCCCGACAAGACGGGCATCGCCATCCCGACCGCCGCCGATCTCACGCGCGTGCTCACGGCCGCCGACCGGGTGGCCGTCACCGCGTGGGCCGACGACGCGCTCGACCGCGGCCTCCTCGACGAGCTGCCGGAGCCGGCGGCCGTCACCTCGCGCGGCGCGATCGACGCGGTGGGCGTCACGAAGGTGACCTTCGCCAACGGCGTCGAAGCCTGGCTCAAGCCCACCGACTTCAAGAACGATCAGGTGGTGTTCACCATGACCGCGCCCGGCGGCGCGTCGCTGGCCGCGCCCGACGAGTACGAGAGTGCCTCGCTCGCGCCGGGATACGTGATGCTGGGCGGCGTCGGCGGACTGACGCCTACGGATCTGCAGAAGCTGCTCGCCGGAAAGATCGCGAGCGCCTCGCCGTTCATCGGCCTGTCGAGCCACGGCATCTCGGGATCGTCCACGCCGGGCGAGCTCGAAACGGCGCTGCAGCTGCTCTATCAGGAATTCACCGCGCCGAGCGACGACCCCGACGCGATGGCGCTCATCCGCCGGCAGCTCTCGGCGGCCGTCGCCAACCGCGACAAGAATCCCCTGCAGGTCTTCCGCGAGAGAGTGGCGGAGGTGAACACCTCGGACCACTACACGTCGCAGCCTGCCACGCCCGAGATGGTCGCCAGGCTCGACCCCGAGACCATGGCGCGCTTCTACCGTGCGCGGTTCTCGAACGCGGCGGATTTCCGCTTCACGATGGTCGGGAATTTCAAGGTCGACGACGTGGTACCGTTGCTCGCCCGGTACGTGGGCTCGCTGCCGTCGACCGGCCGGGCGACATCGGCGTTCAAGGATGTCGGCATCCACTTTCCGGCGACGATTCAGCGCGCCGAGGTCGAGAAGGGCCAGGAGCCGCGCAGCCAGGCGGTGGTGGCGTTCTTCGCCGATCCGCCGCCCGATTTCGACGGTGACGAGAGCCTGTCGGCCGCGATGACCGTGCTGAACACGCGGCTGCGCGACATGCTGCGCGAGGACCTCGGGCAGACCTACACGGTGTCCGTGCGCCAGTCGCAGCCGCTGCCGCAGCGCGGCGCCGGCTACATCAGCGTCCAGTTCGGCGCGGCGCCCGAGAACATCCATCCGATGATCGATCGCGTGCTCGAGGAAGTGCGCCACCTGCAGCAGGACGGCCCGCCGGCCGATCTCGTGGACAGCGCCAAGGAATCGGCGCGCCGCGGCTACGAGACCGCCACCACCCAGAACCGGTTCTGGCTCGACCGCCTCGACTCGGCGCGGATGCTGAACGAGAACCCGGCCAGAATCCTGGACGAGGGCAAGAAGATTGCGGAGGTGACCCCGGCCAGCGTGCAGGCGATGTTCAAGGCGTATTTCCCGCTCGACCGGTATACCGTCGTAACGCTGGTGCCCGCCAGATAGCGGTCCGGCCGCGTCAGTTCCCGGGCCCCGGGCGCGCCAGTTCCCAGCTACGATGGACTGGTGCACCCCTCCCCCCTGGCCCCGGCGGTTCTGGCCGTGCTGACGGCCGGCGTGCTGACGGCCCAGGCGCCCCCGGGGGGCCGGAGGCCGCCGTATCGCGCGGCGGTCGATCTCGTGACGATCAATGCCACCGTCACGGACGCCGACGGCGCGCTCGTCGCCGGGCTGCCCCGCGAGGACTTTCAGGTGTTCGAAGACGGTGAGCCGGTCGACCTCCAGCAGTTCAGCAACGAGCGCGTGCCCATCGGGCTGGGCCTCCTGCTCGACATGAGCGACAGCATGTTCGGGCAGCGGATGCTCGACGCGCGCGCCGCCGTCGAGCGCTTCCTCCTCGACCTGCTCTCGCCCGACGATGAGTTCTTCGTGCTGGCGTTCAACCACCTGCCGCATCCGCTCACCGGCTGGACGCAGAATGCCGACGAAGTGCGGCGGGCGCTCGGCGGAATCCAGCCGACGGGGGCGACGGCGGCGTACGACGCGATCCTCGCGGCGCTGCCGCTCATCCCCGAGCGCTCACGCCAGCGGGCGGCGCTGCTCCTCATTTCCGACGGCGCCGACACGGCCAGCGACGCGACGATGCGCGACGTGCGCTCGGCGCTGCTGCGCAGCGACGCGTTCGTCTATGCGATTGCCATCGACCCGCCCGATCGCAAGGCCATCAACACGCGGGTGAGCCCGGAGACGCTGCGGGCGATTACGGACGCGAGCGGCGGGCGGACGGAGATCGTGACGAGCTCGGCGGATCTGGTGGCCGCCACCGCCCGGATTGCGGAAGAGTTGAACAGCCAGTACCTGCTCGGCTATTCGTCGCCCCACCCCGACGGCAAGTACCACAGCATCCGGGTGCACGCCGCGGGCGACGGGTTTCGCGTGCGCGCCCGGAGCGGCTACGTCGCCGCGCACCGAAACTAGACCATCGTTCCCTGCTTCAACTCTCCCCTCGTTCCCGCTCGTCGAGCTCGGCCGAGATCTTCGCGAAGCACGCGGGGCAGATGCCGTGGCTGAACTGGGCGTCGGAATGCGACGCGATGTAGCCGTCGAGCTGCTGCCAGTACCTGATCGTCGCCGCGGATGCGCTTGCAGTAGCTGCAGATGGGCAGGAGGCCGCGGAGTTGCTTGACGTTGGCGAGCGCCGCTTCGAGCTCGGCGACGCGCTCGGCGAGCCGCTCCTGCAGCGAGAGCACGCGGACCCCGACGCGGACGCGCGCGCGCAGCTCGTCGGGATCGAACGGCTTCGTCAGGTAGTCGTCCGCGCCGGCTTCGAGCCCCTGCACCAGATGGTCGCGGCCCTCGCGCGCGGTGAGCAGCACGAGATACATGTTGGCGAGCGGCAATTCCTCGCGGACGCGCCGGCACACGTCCGGGCCGTGCGCGAGCGGCATCTCCCAGTCGAGAATGGCGAGCGTCGGGCCGGAGGTGCCACGTAGATCCTCGAACGCGGCCTCACCGTCGCGGACGACCGACACGGTGAAATCCCAGTGTTCGAGCGTGCGGGCCAGCATCAGCGCCGCGACGCGATCGTCGTCGGCGACGAGCACGCGCGGAGGACCCTTGGGAGCCGCCATGGGTCGGAAGGATACCGCATGGGAGCGGCGCCGGACCGCAATCGACACGCCGGTCCGCGCTTTGCTACACTCGGAAGTTCCGCACGGTGTGGTGGGCGTAGTTCAGTGGCAGAACGCCTGACTGTGGCTCAGGAGGTCGCGGGTTCGATACCCGTCGCCCACCCCAACTCATTCTTGTCCCGTTCGTCGTCTGCGTCTCTCTGCCCTTTCCTGTTGTCTCGTCCTTCCATCGGGCGTATCGTTCCCCCGCCCGTGACCACGCGCGATCGCTCTCCTCGAGAGCGGAACACAGTCGGCAGCGATGGTCCGAGACAGCCACGCGAAGGTGCGCAGGAGGAATGACATGAATC
Organism: uncultured Acidobacteriota bacterium; assembly: GCA_963837345.1. GTDB lineage: Bacteria > Acidobacteriota > Vicinamibacteria > Vicinamibacterales > CAVVIG01 > CAWIMX01. Next base: position 2,330,336 of record CAWIMX010000001.1, on the reverse strand, counting down.
TACGAGCACTCGCCCTCGGCACGACACTCGCCGCGACGGCCGGCCTGGGTGTCGCATCGATGCAGACGCTGCCCTCGACCGTGGACGGTCTCGTCTCCGCGGCCAAGACTGCCGCCGGTCTGGAATGGCCTGGCACGTTCCTCCGGCTCTGTGTGGTGCCGGCGCCCGCTCCGGCGCAGGGCCGCGGCGCTCGAGGCGCCGCATCGAACCCCACGCCTCCCGGACCGCCGGCGAGAAATACCTGGTATTCCGAACCGGCGAAGGTCGCGGACAACTTCTACTTCCTCGGCACCAAGATCCACAATGCCTGGGCGCTCTCCGGCAGCGACGGCATCATCCTCTTCGAGGCGCTCTTCGACTACGCGACGCCGGACGAGGTCGCCGACGGGATGCGGAAGCTCGGCCTGGACACCGCCAGGGTCAAGTACATGGTGATGTCGCACGCCCACGCCGACCACGACGGCGGCGCGCGGTTCCTGCAGGACAAGATGTCGGCCGGCCACCTCGTGTACGGCGGGCCGGATTGGGATGCGGTCGAACAGGCCACGAACCGCCCGGGCGGCAAACCGACCCGCGATCTGGTCGGCACCGACGGCATGAGGCTGTCGGTGGGGGACGCGTCGGTGCAGATCGTCACCACGCCAGGCCACACGCCCGGCACGCTCTCCTATCTCTTCGAAATCAAGGACAACGGACGGCCGCTCCGCGTCGCGTACGTGGGCGGCACGGCCATTCCCTTCGACGCCACCGCCGCCTATTACGACGGCTACATCGCGTCGGTTCGGAAGATGCAGAAGGCGGCGGCCGACTTCGGAGCGACCGTCCTGCTGTCCAACCACACCGAGTTCGACAACGGCTACTACAAGGCGCACACGGCCGCGGATAGAAAGCCCGGGGAAGCCAATCCGTTCGACGTCGGTCGGGCGGCGGTCGACCGGTATTTCACGGTCGTCGAGGATTGCGCGACGGCCGCCAAACTGCGCGCGAGCCGCCAGTGACGGGCGTCGGCTACTGATCGAGCGATCGCCGCGGCGCCTTCGCTGGCGGGACCTGATTCGCCCGGTGCTGGACGAGCCGGTCGAGCGGCGCGCGGAAGACCCACGCGGCGCCCGCGGCGCCGGCGACGACGAGCAGGCCGAGCGCCAGTGCGACGAGCATCCGCCGCACCCACGAACGCCAGGCGCGTTCGGGCGGCGCCAGCGGCACGTCGCGCACGGCCTCGGCGACGAGGGCGGCGTCGATGATGCCGGCGGCCCGGGCCGCGCCCAGCGCGAGCGCGCGGTCGCCCACCTGGTTGATCGCGCGCGGGACCCCTCGCGTGGCGGCGTACAGGGCAGCTCGCGCTCCTTCGTCGAACTCCACGCGTGGAGCGGCGCTCGCAACCGCCAGGCGATGGGTGAGGTATCCCCCGATTTCGGTCGCGGCGATCGGCCTCAGGGTGATTCGCGCGCCGACGCGCGCGCCGACCGAACGAAGCTCCCGCCGGCGCAGCCGGTGCTCCAGCGCGGGCTGCCCCGCCAGCACGATCTGCAGGAGGCGCAGCTCGCTCTCGGGATCGGCCCAGACCCGGATCTGCTGCAGCACGTCCGTCGACAGCTGGTGGGCATCGTCGAGGATCGCGACGGCGCTCGCCTCGAGCGACGCCAGCAGCTGCAGGAAGTCGCGCAGCGTGGCGGACAGCTCACGTCGCGATCGCGCGCGCGTCGCCGCCGACGCCATCACGTCGCGCGACATCACCCCGAAGTCGCACAAGAGCGTGGCCAGAAGCCCTTCCACCGTCATCGACGGCACCGCCACGAACGAGGTGAGCGTGCGCCGGTCGAGCTCCTCGACCACCGTGCGACAGAGCATGGTCTTGCCCGTGCCGGCCTCCCCGGTGATCACCACGATGCGGTCCCGCGCGCGAATGGCCGAGAGCAGGTGCTGCGCCGCCCGGTCGTGCGAAGCGCTGAGGTAGAAGAACTTCGGATCGGTGGACGGGGCGAAGGCTGGCTCCTCCAGGCCGTAGAAGACCTCGGACGCCCGCGGTTGCGTTTTCAGCCCATCAGGTGTACATTTGTTAGCTATAAAGGTATCTATTGTCATATAAACGCACATGTCGGCAGGCTGGCTCGACGTGTTACTCGAATGTCTAAGCCATTCATCTCGTTGAAGTTACACCAGATCCGCGTCTGCCGAACACGCGAATGAGTACAAAGGATGCGGCGGCGGCGTCCGGCGTCGCGTGGCGCACGTCGCTCCCGGTCTTGTCCGGCCGCGCGGTCACGCTGCGCGAACCGTCCCCGCAGGACGTCGGACCCCTGACGGCGCTCCTATCCATCTCTGACGCCAGCTCGTTCGGTCTGGACGAGCCGCCAACGGAGGAGGCCGTTCGCGATCTGGTGGATCGGCTCACGCTCGAGCGCCGGCAGGGCCGCGCGTTCGCCTATCTGGTCGCCGCCGACGCGACGCGGGCGGTCGTCGGCCTGTTCGTCGTGCGACAGCTCGATCCGACGTTCGAGGGCGCCGAGTGGGAATGCACGCTGGCGCCGTCGGTGCGCGGCAGCGGCTTGTTCATGGAGACGGCACGGCTGGTCGCCTCCCTGGCCTTCGACACGGTGGGCGCACGCCGGCTGGAGGCGCGGGTGCTCCTCCCGAACGGCCGGGGCAACGGCGCGCTCCGCAAGCTCGGCGCCGTGCAGGAAGGCGTTCTGCGGCGGTCGATCCGCCGAGGCGACAAGTACTTCGATCAGGTGCTGTGGTCGATCCTCAAGGAAGACTGGAGCGAGCGGCGCCTCCCGGCGGCCTCCCGCGTGCACTGACGTGGCCCGCCTGCCCCTGGCCGCACGGCTCTACATCGCTGCCGTCATTCTGGCGGGAGCCGCGCTCGCGATTCTGCGTCTGCCCGAGGCGTTCCGCCTGGACCAGCCGTTTCTCTTCGCGACGCTGGTCGCGCTGTCGTCGCTCTCGGCCGCATTCAAGGTGAACCTGCCGCTCACGGCGGGCGGGTCCACGATGTCGGTGTCGTACGCGGTCGATTTCGCGTCGCTGCTGGTGCTGGGCCCCGACAAGACGATGGTGGTCGCCGCCCTGAGCGCCCTCAGCCAGTGCAACTTCAACAGCCGCGAGCGGAATCCGATTCACCGGACGGTCTTCAGTGTGGCGTCGCTCCTCGTCACGGTGCAGGGTGCGGGGCTGGCCTTCCACCTGCTCGGCGGCGAGCCGGGCGCCGTCTCGATGGCGGCGATGGCCCGGCCGCTGGTGGCCGCGTCGACGGTGTATTTCCTCCTCAATACCGGCCTGGTCGCGACGGCCATCGCGCTGTCGACGCGCGAACGGGCGATCTCGGTGTGGCACACGAACTTCCTGTGGAGCGCGCCCAGCTACTTCGTCGGGGCGGCGACGGCCGCTCTTGCGGCCGTGGTGGTGGCGCGCGCGGGCTACTGGGTGCTGCCCTTCACCTTCGCACCGCTCTACCTCACGTACCGCACCTACAAGGTGTACATGGGGCGCGTCGAGGATCAGCAGCGCCACGTGCTGGCCACCTCCGAGCTGCACCTGGCGACCATCGAGGCGCTGGCGCGCGCGATCGACGCCAAGGATCAGATCGCGCAAACACACATCCGCCGCGTGCAGGCCTACGCGGTCGGCCTGGCGAAAGCCGTCGGGCTCGGCGCCGACGAGATCCAGGCCGTGAAGACGGCGGCGCTGCTCCACGACATCGGCAAGCTCGCGGTGCCCGAGCACATCCTGTCGAAGCCGGGCCCGCTCACGCAGGAGGAATTTCAGAAGATCCGCATCCACCCGCAGGTGGGCGCCGAGATCATCGCCGCCGTGCCGTTCCCCTATCCGGTGGCGCCCCTGATTCTCAGCCACCATGAACGCTGGGACGGCCGGGGCTACCCGCGGAGCATCGCGGGCGAGGACATTCCGATCGGCGCGCGGGTGCTGACGATCGTCGACTACTACGACGCCGTCACCTCGGAGCGGCCGTATCACAAGGCGCTCACCCACGACGCCGCGCTCGCGCTGCTGCGCCACGAAGCCGGTCGCGCGCTCGATCCGCGGCTCGTCGAGGTGTTCATCCGCGCGCTGCCCGAGTTGATGGCCGCCGCCGAAGCCGACGATCGTCAGGTGCGGAGCCTGGCGCCACCCTCGCCGTCCGACCTGGGCAGCACCGCGCGCGGCCTCGTGCCCGAGGGCTCGCCGCACACGGCGTTCGAGAACATCGCGCTGGCCCACCGCGAGATCTATGCGCTGTACGAGATCGCGCAGACGATGGGCACGCGGCTCGGCGTGGCGGACACCGCGGCGCTCATCTCGTCGAAGCTGATGAATCTGGTGCCGTGGTCGGGCTGCGCGCTGTTCCTGTACGACGTCGAGCGCGACGCCTTGAAGTGCCGCTATACGACCGGCGTGGACGTGCACCGCCTGCTGAACGCGACCGTGCGCAGCGGGATCGGCCTGTCGGGATGGGTGGCGCGCAACCGGCGGACCCTCGTGAACGCCAATCCGGCCGTGAGCTTCGAGGCCGCCGGCTTCGGCGGCGAGACCGATCTCAAGTCGGCGCTCGTCTGCCCGCTGTTCATGAACGACACGTTCATCGGCGCGCTCGCGCTCTACCACCTCGACGCGAACTACTACACCGAAGATCACCGTCGTCTGCTCGAGCGGATCGCCGAGCAGGCAGGCGCCGTCATCCACAACTCGATCATTTTCGAGCAGACGCAGGAAGACTCGCTGACCGACCCGCTGACCGAGCTGCCGAACCGGCGGTCGATGTTCGTCCATCTGTCGCGCGAGCTCGCGCGCGCCGACCGCCTCCAGGGCGAAGCCGCGCTCATCGTGATGGACGTGGACGACTTCAAGTCGATCAACGACACGTACGGGCATCACGTGGGCGATCAGTCGCTGCGGGCCGTCGCGCGCGCCCTGTCGAGCACGCTGCGTCCCTACGACCTCTGCGTGCGCTACGCGGGCGACGAATTCATCGTGCTGCTGACCGACTGCTCGCGCGAGCTGGCCGAAGTCAAGCGGCGGGAACTGCAGCAGCGCGTGGCGGACGTCGTCTTCGAGGTGCGGCCGGGCCGACGCCTGCGGCTCGGGGTCAGCGCCGGCGCGGCGGTGTTTCCCCACGACGGCGACTCGTACGAGACGCTGCTCGCCGTGGCGGACCAGCACATGTATCGCGACAAGAAGCTGCGGCGGGGCCTGCGCGAGCCGCAGCCCGTGGGGCGCAGCCTGTCGAGCGACCGGGCGCGCCATGATCCGGCGGACGGCCTGACCCGCTCGCGGCACACCGTCGCCTGACGCGGGCCGCGCCAGACGGCGCGGGCCGGTCGTGCTACATTGCGCGGATGGCCGACTACGCCGTCCTGACGGCAGCCTCCGACCGCCCGGGCCTGCTCTCGGGACTCACGACCGTCCTCGCCGATCACCAGGCCAACATCACCTACGTCGACATCATTCCCCACGACGACCGCATGGCCGAGGTGTACCTGGAGTTCGCCGCCGATCAGCCGCTCGAGACGTTGCTCGGCGGCTTGCGCCAGGTGCCGGGCGTCACGCGCGTCGAGCCGACCCCGTCGTTCGGCAAGATCTACGGGAAGCGCATCATCGTGATGGGCGGCGGCGCCCAGGTCGGCCAGGTGGCCCTCGGCGCGATCTCGGAAGCCGATCGCCACAACATCCGCGGCGAGCGCATCTCGGTCGACACGATTCCGCTGGTCGGCGAGGAGGCGCTCGCCAGCGCCGTCCGGGCCGTCGTCCGGCTGCCGCGGGTGCGCCTCCTGGTGCTGGCCGGGTCGCTGATGGGGGGCGAGATCACGCGCGCCGTCGAGGAAGTGCGCGGCAAGGGGCTGATCGTGATCTCGCTGAACATGGCCGGCGGCGTGCCAGACGTCGCCGACCTCGTGGTGGCCGATCCCATCCAGGCCGGCGTCATGGCCGTGATGGCGATCGCCGACACGGCGCGCTTCGACATCGTGCGGCAGCAAAAGCGAAAGTACTAGCGTCGAGAGGTGCGCGTGGGCGACGAGCGGGATCTGGTTGAACGGCGGCGTCAGTACATCGAGCGGCAAATCGCGCTCGGCAAGGGCGTGGACGTCCGCTTTGCCGGCCAGCCGCCGCGCGGCACCGGCCCGGCCAACCGGGACGGGATGCCGCGGCTGCCCGTCGGACAGCACGAAGTCAAGAACTGGCCGGTCCTGGATCTGGGCGAACAGCCGGACGTCGCGCTCGACGCCTGGAAGCTCGAGGTGGGCGGACTCGTGGCGAATCCGTTCACGCTCACATGGAGCCAGTTTCTCGCCCTGCCGCAGGTGGACGACACGAGCGATTTCCACTGCGTGACGACGTGGAGCCGATTCGACAACCACTGGCGCGGCGTCCGCTTCCGCACGATAGCCGAGCTCGCCGTCCCCACCGAGGCGGCGCGGCATGTTCTCTGCACGGGCTACGACTTCATGCCCGGGTCCTACATTCCGTACACCACGAACCTCCCGCTCGCGCGCGCCGTCGAGAATGACGTGCTGTTGGTCCACACGTGGGAAGGCCGGCCCCTGCCGCGCGAGCACGGAGGCCCGTGCCGCATGATCACGCCCAAGCTCTACGCGTGGAAGGGCGCGAAATGGATCCGCAAGATCGAGTTCCTCGCCGGCAACCATCCCGGGTTCTGGGAGGTGCGCGGCTACTCGGACACCGCCGAGCCCTGGTACGAGGATCGCTACAGCTCGCGCTGACCGTCCAGGGACCAGCGACTGACGACTCGTGACGACGAAGCCGATGCTCGCGACCCTGGCCGACGCGCCGTTGAACGATCCGGCGCTCGTGTACGAGCCGAAGTACGACGGCATCCGCGCCATCGTCGAGGCCGCGCCCGGCAGGCCCGTGCGGGTGTGGTCGCGCCTGGGGAACGAGAAGACGGCCGAGTTCCCGGAGCTTGCCGCCGCCCTGACGAAGCTGGCCGCCGGGTTCGAGGAACCGGCGGTCGTCGACGGCGAGATCGTCGCCATCGATCGACACGGCACGCCCAAGAGCTTCCAGTATCTGCAGAACATTCATCGGCAGGGCTCGCGGCCGGGATATCGCGCGGCATTCATCGCGTTCGACCTGCTGCGCACCGGATCGACCGATTGGCGAGGACGCCCCCTCACCGAGCGCCGCGCCGCGCTCGAGGCGCTCATGAAGGACGCGCGCGGTCCACTCATCGGCGTCAGCGAGCAGGTCCGCGGCGACGCGACGGAGCTGTGGTCGCGCGCGCACGCGCAGGGCTGGGAAGGGCTGATTGCGAAGCGCGCCTCGTCGCACTACCTGTCGGGCCGCCGCACCACCGACTGGCGCAAGCTGAAGATCACGCACGAGCAGGAATTCGTCATCGGCGGCTGGACCGATCCCCGGCAGTCGCGCGCGCATTTCGGCTCGCTCATTCTCGGCGTCCACGACGCCGACGGCCTTCGATACGTCGGCCACGTCGGCACCGGATTCGACGAGGCCGAGCTCGCGCGGGTGATGAAGAAGCTGAAGGCGCTCGCCGTCGATCGCTGCCCGTTCACGGCGACGCCGCCGAAGAACGAACGGCCGCACTGGGTGAAGCCGGCGCTGGTGGCGCAGGTGCGATTCGGCGAGTGGACGAGCGACGGCATCCTGCGCCATCCCGTCTATCTGGGGCTGCGCGACGACAAGAAGGCCCGCGACGTCCACCGCGAAGAGCCGGCGACCCTGCCCACGCGCGTCCCGCTCGCCAGGCCGGCGCGCGCGCGCACGCGGACCGCGCGGGCCGAAGGCGAAGGCGGCGACCTGGTCGATCAGCTCACCACGCTCGAGCGGGCGCGCAAGAACGGATACGTCGCCCTCCCGGACGGCGATCGCCTGCACGTCACGAACCTCCACAAGGTGTTCTGGCCCGGCGTGAAGCTCACCAAGGGCGACTTGCTCCGCTACTACGTGCAGGTGGCGCCGGCCATCCTGCCGGCAGTGGCCGATCGGCCGCTCGTGATGAAGCGCTCGCCCAACGGCGTCGCCGCGCCGTTCTTCTATCAGCATCGCGCGCCCGACGACGTCCCGGAGGGCGTGCGGCGCGCCACGCTCGAAGACGACGACGTGCCATCGCGGCTGGTCGGCGGCAACCTGAAGACGCTGCTCTACATGGCGCAGCTGGCTGCGATTTCCCAGGATCCGTGGTTCTCGCGGGTCGACGATTCCGACCGCGCCGTGGAAGCGGCGATCGACCTCGATCCCATGCCGGGCGTGAGCTTCGCCACCGTCGTCGACGTGGCGCGCTGGGTCCACGACGAGCTCGATGCGCTCGGCGTCGCAGGATTCCCGAAGACCTCCGGCGCGGACGGCCTGCACATCTACATTCCGCTGCCGGAGAACACGCCGTACGAGGCGGGACGGATCCTCTGCCAGATCGTCGCCACCGCGGTGGCCCACAAGCATCCCAAGGCCGCGACGATCGTGCGATCGGTCGGCGCACGAGGCCGGCAGGTCTACGTCGACTACCTGCAGAACATCCGGGGCAAGACGCTCGCCACCGCCTACAGCGCGCGCGCGAGCGACTACGCGGGCGCGTCCACGCCGCTCGCCTGGGCCGAGCTCGACGCGACGATCCGGCGTGAAGATTTCACGATCCTGACCGTGCCGGCGCGCGTCGGCGAGGTCGGCGATCTGTGGGCCGGGCTGCGGAAGGCGAAGGGCGTCAACTTCGAGCGCGTGTCGAAGAAGCTCGAAGCCGTTCAGCGAGCTGCTGGAGAAACACCCCCACGTCGGTGACGACGCCGACCGACACCCCGGGGCCGCCGTCGAGCACCTTCGCGACCACGGCGGGATTGATGTCCACGCACACGAGCGGCACCGACGCCGGCAGCATGTGCCTGACCGCGGCGCCATGCAGCATCGTCGACAGCACCAGGACGAGATCGGCGCCCCGGAGCGCCGTCGCGTAGCGCCGCTGCGCGTCGGCGACGTCCATCACCGTGTCCGGGAGCGGCCCGTCGTCGCGAATGCTGCCGGCCAGGACGAACGGCACGTCGTGGCGGATGCACTCGTACATGACGCCTCTGGTGAGCACGCGCTGCGTGACCGCCGCCCGCAGGCTGCCGGCGCGCGAGATCGCGTTGATGGCGCGCATGTGATGGCGGTGGCCGCCCGTAATGCTCTGGCCGGATTCGAGATCGACGCCGAGCGACGTGCCGTACAGCGCCTGTTCGACGTCGTGCACGGCGAGCGCGTTGCCGGCGAGCAGCACGTCCACGTGGCCCGCGTGAATGAGCTGGCCGAGATACGGGCCGCCGCCCACGTGCACGACCACCGGCCCGGCCACCACGACCACGCTGCCGCCGTGGGCTTTGATGTCGGCGAGCGCCGCGGCCACGCGATCGGCGGCGGTGTCGACGCGATGTTCCGACGAGACGTCGTGCGGGAGGGTGGCGAAGCCCCAGCGATCGACCGTGGGGGGCACGGGGGCGACACGGATGCCGTCGGTGCCGCAGACGACGCGATCGCCCTCGCGCACCTCGTCGACGGACCGGCACACGGCGCGGTCGCCGGCCAGGACGATGACGCCGTCGGCGCGCGGGTGTTCGACGTCGACCCACCGTCCCTGGCTGCGAACCGCGGTCGGAAGACTCGTCGAGGCGTAGAAGTCGTCCGGGAGACACCCGTCGTGGCCGACGGCACGGGCGAGGGCTGAGGAGCGAGAGGGTTCGGCCACGGATTTCGCGACTGAAGACTGGCGACCTGCGACTGCCGACACGCGACGAAGGTGGTGCGCCCGACAGGATTCGAACCTGTGGCCTACGGCTCCGGAGGCCGTCGCTCTATCCAGCTGAGCTACGGGCGCGCGCGAGAACTGCCAACGGCGAAATCACCGAATGACCAATTGACCGGACGTGCAGTGTGGTGCGCCCGGAGGGAATCGAACCCCCGGCCTACAGGTTCGAAGCCTGTCGCTCTATCCAACTGAGCTACGGGCGCACGCGACCGCAGACTGCCGAGTGTAGCGCGGCGCGGCGACGGCAGGCAAGGCGGACGTGAGGTCGGGCTGCAGTCGGCTGTGCTAAGATCGCGAGGTTGTGTCGGCGAACGGCGCGCCGGCCGTCTCCAGGACGTTTTCTTTCGGGCCGGTAGCTCAATTGGCAGAGCAGCAGACTCTTAATCTGCGGGTTGAGGGTTCGATTCCCTCCCGGCTCACCACCAAACCTTTTCCTTAGTCCACTTACCTCCTCTCGAGCTTCGGGCGGTGCCCGCATGTTGCCCCGCTCTGCGGCGGAAGGCGGCAATTCCAGCAATCGAATCGCGGCTTCGATCGGGAGCGGACTCAAATGCATGTACGGCTGCGTCGTGCCGAGGTCGCGATGGCCGGCGAATTTCTGCACCGCTGGCGCGGGCGCACCGCGCATCGAGAGGTGCGAGCAGAACGTGCGTCGCAGCAAGCGGTCCCGCGTGCCGCGGCTTGCGACCGGATGCGAGCCCTGCCTTGCGCGTCGCGCGCTCGAGCAGGTACGCAAGCATGTTGGCCCTGAGCGGCTGACCGTTCTTCCGACACAGCACGCGTGCGCCCTTCAGGTATCCAAGACAGGATCCCGGCCAGGCGAGGCTCGTAGTAGTGAGGTGAACCTAGAGTTATGGCCCTCTCTACGGCAACGGCCTAGACTTCTGGCCGGGGCCGCCCGTGCCGTTGCGCACGTCCGTGGCCGTGGCCTCGTCGACGCCGCGCGGCCAGCGGCGCTTCAACGGGTCCGTGACGTTGATGGTCAGGCGGCCGATGCGGCTGATCTCCATCTCGATGTGGTCGCCGTCCTGCATCGAGCCCAGGCCCTGGTGGTTGGTGCCCATGTAGAGCACGTCGCCCGGCTCCACCGGCGTGATCGCCGTGGCCCAGGCAATCGATTCGGCGATCGAGTGCGCCGCGTCGCTGGTGCTGTAGTTCGGGCGCAGCTCGCCGTTCACCCAGAGCTTGATGTCGAGCGCCTGCGCGTCGCCGACCTCGTCTTTGGGGACGATGGCGGGGCCGAGCACCGCGAAGCCGTTGTGAGACTTGCTGCCCGAGAGCAGCATCTTCGTGATGTCGCGGCCGCCGCCGCCGGCGCCGCTGGGGGGCATGCGGGCGGAGACGTCAATGCCGGCGGTGTAGCCGAAGACGTAGTCAAGCGCCTGCGCCTGGGGGATGTTGCGGCCGGCGCGGCCGAAAACGACCACCAGCTCGGCCTCGTGGTGGAAAATGTTGGCATCGACCTCCGGCAGGACGACGGTGCCGCCGGAGCCGAGGAGGGCGTCCGTGGACTTGAGGAAGCCCCACATCGGCTCGGGCTTGCGTGCACCGAACTCACGGTAGTTGCCGCCCATGGCCAGCACCTTCGCGCGTGGCACCGGCGCCTTGAGCGTCACGGCCGACAGCGGCTGCGCGGCGCCCTCGGCAGCCAGGCGCGCCAGCTCCGGCTTGAGCTCGTCGTAGCGCATGATCAGCACCTGCATGGCGTCGTGCCCGCCGAGGGGCCGCGTCAGGGCGCTGACGTCGACGACGCCGCGCTCGGTCAGCAGGCCAGGCCTGCCCTCGTTGAAGATCACCAGGTTGATTTTCCCGTACCCCTTGCTTCCCTCGGCCCCTGCGGTCGTCGGGTTGCTTCCCTGGGCCCTTGCGGCCGTCGGGGTGCCGGCACTCTCGGAGCCGGTCGGAGGCGCCGGCGAACCGCACCCCACAAGGGCTACAGTCGCCAGCGATAGAATCGCAAAGGAAACTGTGAGCGACCTTCTTCTTGATGTCATTGCGACTCTCCTCCTTTGTCTGATGATAGGACGGATGAGGACCCTGAACCCCCTGTCGGCAGCGATTCTGACCAGCGTGTCGGACGATTGCAATAGGCATTGGGACGCGGGCCAGTTCGGCCGCGCGCCGAACCGAGACCTCTCCCCGCGCGACGTCTCGATCGTCAGAAGCGGCGTCGAATTCGGGGATGTCTTGCGATTGATTCGACCGGATCACGAGCGGATTATTGGGGGCAGGTCGAACGCTCTGTCGCAGATTGGGCACACGTACGCCGCTCCGAACTCTTGCCAAGCGTTGATGCCGCCCGTCTGAGCACGTCAACCTGCTGCAACGACGCGTCGAGCTGGTTCCAACTCGTGAAATTCCGGCTCACCACCTAAACGCTTCCTCGCCAGCCGTTCTCAACGTCGGTCGCTTCCACCTCCCTCCGGGCTCCCCAGGCGATCGCCGGGTGTGTCGGCTCCGGTAATCGAACGGCGACTGTCGAGCGCGGCTTGCCCCAAGGGCTGCGCTCCGGACAACGCGCTCGAGTTCTGCGGGCGCGCCATGGTGACGTGGGCGCGTGATCGCGGCTTGGCCCTGCGCCTGATCGAGCCGGGCAAGCCGACGCAGAACGCGCACATCGAATCCTTCAACGGCCGGTTGCGTGACGAGTGCACTCTAAGCCAGACAGCTGCTGACGAAACCGAGTACAGTCACCGCCGGGCTCTACATCCCCGTGCGACTCAAGACGGGGGGACGTCGTTCTTTGCATGAAGACGTATGCAATACCGTCCTCAACTCCGGCTATCGTTGCGCAGGAATCAAGTGAAGGGAGGCCGGCATGACCGCTCTTGACGCAGCTCGAAGGACCGAAGGAGTGATAACGTCCGTGAGCCTCGTGGTAGGGCCGCTCTTGATGAGCATTGGCGACCTCCTGCATCCAGAAGAGCGAGTGTCGCCCGTGGACCAGATCGCGATCGTGGCCGAACACGCATCGCGCTGGTACGCGGCGCACCTGCTGATCTTCTGCGGCATGCTGCTCTTCATTCCAGGACTGCTCAGACTGACCGCTCTGACCGCGATCCTGCAACCGGTCGTTGGCTACGCCGCGCGCATTCTCATCATGATCGGCACCGCTGGATTCGCCTCGATCGTCACCGGTGAAATGCTGGCAAGCCGGCTCGTACTTGATGGTGTTGGGAGCGGCGCTCCGATTTCCCTCTGGACCAACCTGTTCATGGGTCCCGTTGCAGCCGCCGTGGGGCCCGCGGTCCTCGCGTTTTTCATCGGCACGATCATGTTTGCGATCCCGCTCCTGCGTGGTTCCAAGGAATTACGATGGCCGGTCGCACTGATCGGCATCGGTGTGCTCTTTGTGCTGGCAGAGATTCTTACGGCGCGCGTGGTCCTCAGCCAGATCGGAAATATTGTGGTGTTGTGCGGAAGCACCCACGCAGCGTGGCTGATCGCGCGGTCCGGAACTGACGGACGCGAGCTGGCCTCGGCGTCCGCGAACACGTGAGGTTTGAGGCCGCACCTCGAAGCGCGTCAATCCGTTTCAGCCAGGATGCGATCCGGTTCCAACTCGCGAACGTTTGGCTCACCAGCATTCCATCCGGACGAGCGGAGTTCAGTCGACCAGCACGCCCCATCCGAGACCCGCGGCGACGAGCTGCGCGCCGCAATACTCTGCCTGGCTGACCTGCACGTAGAAGACGGCCCCCACGCGCGGGGAGCCGAAGAGCGTGCGTCCGTAGGCCTCCGGCTTGACGATGTAGTCGATGCCCCGCTCGCTCAGCACCGCTTCGGCTCGTCGGGCTTCGGCAATCGTCGGGGCGAGGAATACCTTCGTCAACTCCTTGTCCCCGAACACCTCGGGATCCACGAGAGGCATGCCACTCGCAGTCTATCGGTCCGCCTCTGCGAGGGGCAAGACTTGTCGCTCGAGCGGCACCGTCGGTGACCTGCCTCGAACAGAGGCCGTCTCCCACGGCCGTCTCGACGGCCTGAGCGGTCTTGCATCCCGGGCCGACTCTGCCTACGATCGCGCACGGGAATGAGGCCAGCCACCCCGTGCGCATCCGAGTGAGGCGGGCCACGGTCGTCGTGGTCGGGGCGCTCCTCTCGACGCTTCCGGCCTGCTCGTCCGCGCCGGCGCCAGCCGCCGGCCGGCCCGTCCCGACGTTCCGCGTCGATCCCTCCTGGCCGAAGCCGTTGCCCAACCACTGGATCGTCGGAGCCGTCGCCGGGGTGGCCGTCGATGCGCGCGATCACGTCTGGATCGTCCACCGCCCCTCCACCCTCCAGCCGAACGAAACACGCGCCATCTGGAAGGCGGCGCCGCCCGTGCTCGAATTCGATGCCGCCGGCGCCCTGGTGTCGTCGTGGGGGGGCCCCGGCGCCGGGTACGAGTGGCCCCAACTCGAACACGGCATCTATGTCGACGATCAGGACCACGTGTGGCTCGGCGGAGGCGGCGACCAGGATGCGCAGATCCTGAAGTTCACGCTCGACGGGAAATTCCTGATGCAGATCGGCCATCAGGGACAGGGAACGGGCAGCAACGACACCGACAATCTCGGCGCGCCGGCCAGCATGACGATGGACAGCGCGGCCAACGAGCTGTACGTGGCCGACGGCTACGTGAACCACCGCGTGATCGTGTTCGACGCCACGACCGGCGCCTACAAACGGCACTGGGGCGCGTACGGCAACCGCCCCGACGATGGGTGGTTCACGCGCGCGGGCGAGAAGCTGCCTGGGCCCTTCAGCGGGGCCGTGCAGCACGAGGACCGGCCGAGCCAGTACGACCCGACCGGGCCGCCCGCGCCGCAGTTCCGGATCGTGCACGCCGTGCGGATCTCGCGCGACGGTCTCGTGTACGTCTGCGACCGCACGAACGATCGGCTGCAGATCTTCCGGAAGGACGGCACCTTCGTGCGGGAGGTCGTGATTGCCAAGGACACCTTCGGCAGCGGCTCGGTCTGGGATCTCGGCTTCTCAACGGATCCGCAGCAGTCGTTCCTGTTCATCAACGACGGGACGAACCAGCTGGTCTACGTGCTCGACCGGCAGACCCTCGAAGTGGTGAGCACGTTCGGCGGCGCCGGCCATTGGGCGGGACAGTTCTACGGTGCCCACAATCTCGCCGTGAATTCGACGGGCGACCTCTTCATCACCGAAACGTACGAGGGGAAGCGCGTCCAGAAGTTCACCTACACGGGCCTCGGCCCTCCGTCGGCGGCGCCCTGAGCGCTGGCACGTTCGATCGTCTCGAGTTGTGACCGGGTGTGAAACAGCCGTGAATTGTCTTGCAACCACCGCGCCGAGCGGAAGATCGCGGATAGAATAGGCGCTGACCATAGCAGCAGGCGATCGCTTCGAAGGAAGTTGTAGTGCCGTCCGACCGCGCGTCAATCCTGCTCGTCGAGTCGCACGAGGACAGCCGCAGCATGTACGCGGGCTACCTCGGATTGCAGGACGGCCTGACGTGCGTGCTGGCGGACTCGTCCGACGATGGACTGGTCAGAGCGGTGGACGCCGATGCCATCGTCACCGGCATCCGGGTGATCGGATCATTCGACGGCATCGAGCTGGTGCGCCGGCTCCGCGCCGATCCCCGGACGCGCGACAAGCCCGTCATCGTGCTCACCGCGTGCGCCGGTCAAGCCGACCGTGAACGCGCGGAAGCGGCCGGGTGCGACATGTTCCTGGCGAAGCCCTGCCTTCCGCGCGACCTGGTCCGGGCCCTGCGGCGGCTGATGGCGAGGCACCAGGTGCAGCAGCTTCGCGCCACGCCGGGCCCGGCCACGCCGGCCCGGAGGCGCCGGACCGCCCATCGAACCGCGTAACCGCCGGCCGCGTTTTCGTGCAAACGCCATATCGGCGGTTTCGATGACTTTGGTCGCAGCCGCAGAGGTCTCGCCGGCAGCGAACGTCGCTCTTGCGGTCAAAACCGTTCCAGATGTCAACGGCTCGTGCGGCTCACGGATTGCCTCGGAGGCAGGCGGAGGCCAGACGTGTCAAGCCCAACCGCCTACGTTCGAACGGTCGCTGTCGCCGCGCTGCTCTGCACCGCCACGCGGCTCGACGCCGCTCCCGTCACGGTCTACACCGATCTGGCGATCTGGGAGGCTGCGGTGGGCGCCAGCTCATGCGAAGACTTCAGCAGCGCCGTCGTCACCTTGGCGCCGCCCGGAATCTGGTCGAACGTCGACGGCCTCGAAACCGACGGCGTCAGTATTCGCGGGACGCGGTACGCCTCGATTGACGACGGGGCGTTCTCCGACATCGTGCAGCGCGGCCCCGGATGGGGCGGATCGGAAGATTCCGCGATGTTCCGTTTCTCCCCCGACATCGTCGGGTTCGGCGCCGACTGGACCGACGCCGCGTCCTTTGCGGGCCTGGGGCTGTACGTCGGGATGGCGGACGGCACGGGAGACGTTGTCACGCTCAGCGCTCCCGGCGGTTCGTATTCTGGTTTCTGGGGATTCGTGGCGACCGGGCCCATTGAGTACCCGATCCCGATCACCATCAGTGGCGCGGTGTCCGGGGGCGCCTACGCGATGGACAACGCACGGTATGCGACGACCGCCGTGCCGGAGCCGGCCACGGTGGCGCTGATGCTTCTGGGCCTCTTCACCGTTCTCGGCGGCCGCTGGGGCGTCCGTTTTCGCCGCTCGTAGACCGACCGCGCGGACCCGACGCCGCGATCAAGGCGAGGGGTCGCCCCAGGGTCGCAGCCGGCGAATCTCGTAGACGAGATCCTGCGCGGCGGCGAGCTGCGGATCGAGATCGAGCGCCTGGCGCGCGGAGGCGAGCGCATCCGGCAGATTTCCGTCGCGAAAACGGAATTGGGCCTGAAGCGTCAGGCCGACCGCGCTCGGCGTCGTCTCGAGCACCGCGGCGACCGCCTCCTCGGCCGCGCTCGTGCGGCCCTCTTCGTAGTCGATGGCCGCCAGCCGAAGCTTGACGGGCTGGTCGAGTCGACGGTCGCCCGCCGCCTGTTGAAGCCACACTCGGGCGTCGACGTACCGACGCTCGGCCAGCAGGAAATCGGCCAGCGCGAGCCGCGACCGATACCGCTGCGGCTCCTGTGCGGCGGCAATCGTCAGGCACCGTTCCGCCTCGTCTGTCCGGCCGGCCGAGAGGTACAGGGCCGCGAGCCCTCTGTTCGCCAGCTCGTTCCCGGGCTCGGCCGCCGTGGCCGCGCGCAGCTGGTCTTCGGCGCCTGCCATGTCCTCGCGCTCCAGCAGCACTTCGGCGAGGGCGATTCGCGCGGGCGCGAGATTCGGTCGGCGGTCCACGATGGCCCGAAGGCCCGCTTCGTCCTTCGGCAGCGCTTTCCCGTCGACGATGGTGAGGGCCTCGGCATAGGCGCGGCGGGCGTCGGCGGTGCGGCCGAGCCGATCCAGGGCGTCGCCGAGCTTGTCGTACCCCTCTTTCCACGCCGGCAAGGCTCTCACGGCGTTGCGGTATTCGAGCACGGCTGCCGCATCCTCACCGCGAGCCGCGAAGGCGTCGCCGCTCGCCGCGAACCGCAGCGCCTGGTCCTGCGGGTCGCGCGCGCACGATGCGGCGAGCGCGGCGATCGCGGCCACGATCGGCGCGCGCCGCTTCACGTCCGATCGCTCCCGCGGGACAGGTAGGGCGCCACCGCCCTGACGAAGGCGACGCCGCGGCGCTCCGCCTGGGAAGCGCCTTCGGTCAGCGGGACGACCAGCCGCACGAGTGCGCCGTCGTTGCGGCCGAACCGGAGGCGATCGCTCAACAGCTGGAAGCGGCTGAGGACGTCGTTCGCGATCATCCGCCCCTGAATGGAGTACCAGTAGAGGACGAGCACCTGAGCCGTGGCCTTCTGCGCGACGAGCCGGCGCACCGGCCCCGTCGATCCGTCGATCAGGGGAACGCGGATGGTGGCGTCGGAGAGAATGTCCCACCCGGTGCCCGGCAGACAATGCCGCGGCGAGTGGATGCTGACGCCGGGGCGCTGCTGCTCGTAGTATGCGAGATAGAGCCCGATGGCGCCTTCTCCGGGCGCGACGTAGGTTCGATTCAGGATGAGGTCTGCGCCCAGGTCCTGCTCGGTGGCTGCGTCGAGCGGGCGGGCGTCGTCTCCCGCCCAGGCCGCTATCGTGTACGGGATGTCGAAGGCGGCCGGCCGGCCGCTCCCCGGGACGCGCGCCCTGCCGGCCATGACGGCCGTGCCCGTCACGAGCGTCAGCGCGATCAGGAGGCGGCGCGTGCTCATGCGCGCGCCTCCTGGGGCGTCAGACACGCCTCGGACCGGCGCACGTCCGCCGGCGCGCCGCGCAGCAACACGCGACGGATGCCCCAGACGGCGGCAAGTGACGCCACGAACGTCAGCCAGCCCGCAATCGAATGCCACGGATCTCTCGTCATGGCCGGGCCCCAGCTCTCCGACGCCATGCCGGTCGCCGCCACGCGAAGGCCGTTGGCGACGACGGCAATGGGGACCGTGCTCACGACGAGCATCGCCCGCCGCGCCGGCCGGCCATCGGTCGCCCACGCGAGCAGCACGCCCACCGAGGCGAGTGACACGACGGATCGGAGGCCGCTGCAGGCCTCAGCGATCTGCAGCGTGGTCGACGGCAGCTGCAGGATGTTGCCGTCGCGATAAACCGCGATCCCGCCGAGCGCCAGCGTCGACTCCGCCGTCCGCGCCGCCACCGTCTGCAAGGACGAGGTGAGCGTCGTGACGATCATGTCGGGAAGCGGAATGGCGAGCAGCAGGAACAGCGCCGGGGCGAGGGCTGCCGTCGCGGCGCGCGTGCCGCATAGAAACCAGACCAGGCCGGCGGCCGCGACGAGGAACGATGCCCGTGTCGTGAACAGATCGGCGGCGAACAGGCCCACGAGGAAGGCCGCGAGCCCGGCGGCCGTGACGAGCCCACCGCAGACGCCGGCGATCCAGGTGGTGCGCGACGGCCGCAGATCGTGACGCCGCCGCCACAACACGACGAGCGCAACGCCCGCGAGGATCGCGCCGTACGACGCGTCGGGGCTCGTGATCCACTGGACCACGAGCCCACGGGCGGAATCGGCATACAGCCACGCCAGGCCGCTGGCGAGGCCAATCGCGAGCGCCGCACCCATGCCCAGCTACCGCAGCCGACGGCGCACGGTTCCGGCGACGAGCGCGATTCCGGTGCCGAACAGGAACAGCGTCGACGGCTCCGGGTTCACAGCGACGTTGGTCGCGCCGAACGAGGTGCCCGGGTCGAGCGGAGGATTGGTCGCGGCGACGCCAGTCAGCGCATCCAGGCCGTCGTTGTGGTCGCCGAAGAGGCTGCCAGGTGCGGCTGGCGCGCCTGGTCCGCTCGCGACGTTGCCCTGGCCGCCGCCTGCGGCCGGCCCGCCGGCGCCTGAGCCGCCGTGCTGTGCCGGCGCCCCGGCGGCGCCCGGCTTCGCATCAGCCTTCGCCGGGGCGGCTCCCTCGTGCCGGGTACCGGGCCGCGTGCCCGCGCCGATGCCGCCCGCGCCCGGGAACCCGAACGGCACGAAGCCCGATCCGCGGCTCGACCCATTGCCGACAACCACCCACCCGCCGGTTTCGCCGCGCCCGCGCGGTCCACCATCCCCGGTCCTCGACGCTCGGGCGTCGTCGCCCTCGTAGCGTCTGCCTCTCCCCGCCGCGCCCGACCGGCCGAGATTGTCGGGCGACGTGGCGTCGAGCCGCGACTCGCCCGGTTCCGAAAGCCGGTTGAGGTCGGGGCTCAGCAGTGGGCCGGTCTGTGTCCGGGCGCCAGGAGCCGTATCGAGCCACTGGCTGAACGGGCGTGTGACCAGCGGCGACATGGCATTCCGGATCGGCGCCGCCGCGATGCCGGTGGCGACGGCGAGCAGCGCCGTCAGGATGAGAATCTTGAACCGCTTGGCGAGTCGGTAGGTCATGAAAGGCTCCTGTCGACACGGACGGCTAAGTGCCGGCCGGCAAACGGCGGGGCCTGCTGCAGAAACGCTGCCACGCGTCGACGCGCCGGATCGCGCTGGAATCGAGCGGAGGTCCAGAAAACGCGTGCCGAGGAACAGACGTGCGCAGGCCTGAAACTGAAAAAGTCTTCCGCGCGCCGCTCTGGACGAGCTGGAGGCCGGAGTCGCGCTTCGATCGCTCGAGGTCGGCCGCGCGAGGCGTCTCGTGCGCGATCGAATCTGCGCTATAACAGGCGTCGGGCAGGTGTCTGATGCGATGGCGTGACGCGCGTCGAAGCGAGAACGTCGAGGACCGTCGGGGCCGCGGATTGCCGATGTCGCGCGGGGTCGGCGGCCTCAGCGTGGGCGGCCTGCTGCTCCTGCTGGCAATCAGCTACGTCACCGGCATCAACCCGCTGATGTTGCTGACCGACAACGGGCTCGCGCCGGTGGATTCGGGCGTCGGGAGCGACGGAGCGGGCCCACCGGATGACGCGTCGGAATTCGTCCGCCGGATCCTTGGCGATCTCGAAGACACCTGGAGCGAGCTCTTCAGCCAGATGGGCCGGCGTTACGATGCGCCGACGCTGGTGCTCTTCTCCGACGCGGTGGAATCCGCCTGCGGCATGAGTTCGGCCGCGGTCGGCCCCTTCTACTGCCCAGGCGACCAGCGCGTGTACATCGACCTGAGCTTTTTCTCCGAACTCGATCGCCGGTTCGGAGCGCCCGGAGACTTCGCCCAGGCGTACGTCATCGCGCACGAGGTGGGACATCACGTCCAGCATCTCCTGGGCATCGACGAGCGCGCGATGGCCCTTCGCCGGCGGGCAGGCGACGCGCAGTCGAACGCCCTGTCGGTGCGGCTGGAGCTGCAGGCCGATTGTTTCGCCGGCGTGTGGGGCCATCATGCGGCGTCCCAGCTCCTGGAGCCGGGCGATGCGGAAGAAGGCTTGCGGGCTGCGGCGGCCATCGGCGACGATCGGCTGCAGCGGCTGGGACAGGGTCAGGTCACGCCGGAAACGTGGACGCACGGATCGTCGGATCAGCGCGTGACGTGGCTGCGCCGTGGGCTCGACGTGGGCACGATCGACGCGTGCGATACGTTCGCCGACGCGCCGCCACCCCGCCGCTGAAGCGCCAGCCGGGCGTCCGTACCGCGTTCAAGCCGCTGTCGGCCGATCGGCACCTGCTCGTCCTCGCGCTCCCCGCACGCGGCCGCTACGAAGTGACGCGCAGGCTGAGCCTCGTGGCTCGCGCTGACGCCACGGGCGGCACTTCCAGATCGGGCATCGGCTGAGCGATGAAGAGGCGCCGCGCGGCGCGCGCGAGCAGCCGCGCGCGCTTCGCGGATCGCGCCACGCGCGCGCTGTCGGTCGCGATGCCGGTATTGGCGTACATCTGCCGGTACAGCTTCGAGAGAAGGACGAAGGCAACCCGCGCGCGGATGGAGCGGACGCACGAGGAGCGCTGCCAGATCGCCCCGAGCGCATAGAAGCGGTCCCACACCGCCTGCGTCCGGCGTCGGATCTCGTCGGCCGTCATCGTCGGATGCGGCGCATAGACCCTGGGCCGCGACGACGAGGGCAGGAGCCAGTAGCGTGTGATCGGCACGCCGGCCACGGTCGCGCCGCCCGCCTCGCGCTCCCATTTCGCGAAGTCGATCGTGCCCGGAAACGGCGTGAGCATCACGAACTGCGCGAACGACACGCCGCTGCGCTGCGCGAGGTCCGCGGTCGCATCGAACGTGTCGGCCGTGTCGGTGGGCAGCCCGAAGATGAACGAGCCAAGCACATGGACACCCTGATCGCGAAACGCGCGCAGCTTGGTGACCAGGGCCTCGCCGGAGTCGTTGAAGTTCTTGAACACCGCCTTCAACCCTTCCGGCGTCACCGACTCGACCCCGACGAGCGCGCCGCGAATCCTCGCCCGGCACATCGCGGCCAGGAACTCCGGATCCTCGGCCGCTTCCATCGTGATTTGCGTGTAGAACACCATGTCGTCGGGCAGGCGCGCGAGCTGCGCCATCAGCTCGAAGCGCTCCTCCCGCAGCGCCCTGAGCGTCGCCAGGCGCAGCGGATCGGTGCGTCGCTCGGCCGTCGTCAGATCGTCCAGCGTCACGGGATAGAAGTTGTCGTCGGCCAGCAGCACGAACCGGAAGCCCTGCCGCCGCAGCTCGACGACTTCCCGCACGACTTCCGTGACCACGCGCTGCCGCGGCTTCTGGCCGTCGGTCCGCCACACCGAGCAGAACGAACAGTGCTTCGGGCAGCCGCGCACCGTCTGGACGGATCCCCACATGTAGCGGTTCGGCGGCAGCAGATCCCAGCGGGCGGGCGAGAACGACTCGCCTTCGACATGTCCGCCCTCGTAGGTCGGCTCCGGCCGGCCGCGCTCGCAATCAGCCAGCACGCGCGGCCACACCAGGTCGCCGTCGCCGCTGACCACCGCGTGCGCCTGGCCGTGTTCGCGCACTTCGTCGGGGAACAGCGTGGCGTGAATGCCGCCGAACACCACGAAGGCCCCCCGTTCGCGCGCGAGGCGGCCCGTCCGGTATCCGCGAAGGGCGTTCGCCGTGTGGATGCCGATGCCCACGACGTCGCCGGGCCCAATGGCGTCGAGGTCGAAGGGCTCGAGCGTCTCGTCGACGATGTTGGGCACGCCGTAGCGATCGGGAGTCGCCGCGGCCAGCACGTACAGCCACCGCGGCGTGATGACGGCCGTTCCGAACGAGAGGTCACTGGGGTTGACCAGATGAATGCGCACCGAGACCTCCTCAAAAAGAGCCGGCTATCGATTTGCCGACGCGAGTAAAGAACCCGGCCGTCGCGATCCCGGCCTTCTCCGACGTCCGGCCGATGGCGACGCCGGCATCGGCCGTGGCCCCCCAAATCGTGGGCGGCTGCACGGCGTCGCTCAACGGCGCCGCGACCAGGGGCTCATTGCGATCGATCGACGTCCGCGATTCGAGCGTCACGGGGACGGCCAGCGCGAGCGCAGCCGGCCCGCCGGGAGGCACGACCGCTTCTGCCGCGATCGGTCGCGCCGCCACCGGGGACGAGAAGAACAGCGGTGACTCACCGCCCGGGTGCGCGGGCGTCGCGGGCCCACCGTCGCGCGCCGCCACGTTCGTGAACGGGTCGGGAGCGACGACGTCGTGCATGACTGGGGCCTGCCTCCCATCGCCGTCCAGCGGACGGACGGCTATCGCTCGTCCAGCGTCGAGCGGCCGCTCGCTCGCCGCGAATGCGGGCGCCGGCGTTGCCGGGCGCGCGTCGGCCACGACCAGCCGCACGCCGGCGACCAGGCCGGCCATGAGGCACGGCACGAGGCTGGTGCACACCGCCACGGCGCGCCAGGACGCAGCGGCCGGCGCACCCGCGGGCGAGAGAATGCGGACGATGCGCTGGCGAAGGCCGGAGGAGGCCAGCGCCGCGAGCGCCGACGCCGGCGGCCGCGAGGTCAGGCTGGCGAGCTTCGTGAGGCACGTGGCGTACGCCTTCGCGGAACCGGTGATCGCGACCGCGCGCTCGTCGCAGGCGACCTCGCGCTCGACGCGCAGGTGGCGATCGAGCCACCAGAGCGCCGGATGCCAGCCGACCACCGCGCGCACGAGCAGCTGGGCCAGGTGCGCGACATCGTCGCGTCGCTGCACGTGCGCCCATTCGTGCATCACGATGGCGTCGAGTTCCGTGTCGGTCAGCTCGTCGAGGAGCCGTGGCGCAACGCCGATCAGTGGGCGTCCACAGCCGAGAACGGCGGCCGCGGCCACGCCGTCGGCCAGCACCAGCCGTGCGCACCGGCCGGTCTTCCCGACGCGGGTCCAGCAGGCCAGGCGGGCTTCCACATCGACGGGAAACCCGCGGCACGACCGCATCGTGCGCCGCAGCGCGCATGCGGCGCGCGCCGCACGAAACGCCTGCACCGAGCACCACGCGCCCCAGAGGGCCAGCGCGATCGTCCCCGACGTCCACCATCCGGCGGGGATCGACACGATTGCCGGGCGTTGGGCGATGGCCGCGCCGTGTGCGGAAGCCGCGGCGGCGGCGACCCGGATCCACGCGACGCCGGGCAGCACGAGCACCGACACCCACGCCAGGCCGAGCGCGCGGTAGCGGACCGCCGCGCGACGCGGCTCGAGGCCGCGCAGGATTGCCGTCGTGGCCGCCGCCACGACGGCGCCCTGCCACAGCCAGTTCAACGCAAGAGTCACGGGCGCTCCTTCACGCGTCCTGAATGAGTCTCTTCAGCCGCTTCAACTCGTCGGGGTCCAGTTTCTCGTCGTCGAGGACGTTCAGCACGAGCAGGCTCGGCGATCCGTTGAACAGCCGCCGCACGAGGTGTCGCAGCGCGCGGTGCCGGGCCTGGCGTTCATCCATCATGGGGCGATAGATGAACGCGCGGGCGACCTTCTCGTGCGCCACGTAGCCCTTCATCTCGAGGATGCGGAGGATCGTCTGCACGGTGCTGTAGCTCACGGCCCGCCGCTTTCTCAGAACGGCGACGATGTCGGCGACCGTCGCGGTGCTCACGCCCCACAGCACGGCCATGATGCGGGCCTCCGCGTCGGTCAGCGCCGGCGAACGTTTTCGGGCCATCGGGCGATCAAGTCTTAAGAATTTAAAAGTTACGCCGGGCCGGACTGTATCACCGCGGGCGCACCCCGTCAATGAAGGAATTAAGAGTTGGGACCGCGCCGCCGCCCCGGCAGGCCGCCTGCCGACCCCGGCCGGAGCGCGCCCGGAAGGGGCGTAAAATACGGGAGGATGCGCTCCTCCCATCCGATGCTCGTCGCAGGCCTGTGCGCCTGGGCGCTCGCCGCCGCGGGCACGCGCCCGGCAGACGCACAAGCCGTCGAGTGGACGCCTCCCGCCTTCGAAGCGGGCTCACTGCCCGAGACGCCCATCGACGCCGTCGCCGGTGGCGAGGTGCTGCTCGAAGTCGAGATCGACGCCGGCGGCCTCGTGACGCGCGAGATTGTGCTGCGCGAGACACCGCCCTTTACCGCCGCGGCGCAGTCGGCCGTCGCGGGCTGGGTGTTCCGGCCTGCGGAGCAAACCGTCCGGCCGGCGTCGGGCGATGCCGGCGGCCCCGTCACCCGCACGATCCCCTCGAAAGTGCTCGTGGCCTACATCGCGCGTCCGCCCGCGCTCTTCGTGCCCACGCTCGGCGACCCTCCGGTCGACATCGCGCCTCCGAGCGATGCCGTCGCGTATCCCGCCACGACGGCGGTGCCGGCCTACCCGCCGCTCGCCCGCGACCCGGGTGTGGGGCTCATTCAGGTTGCGGTCGACGAGGCCGGGCGCGTCAGCGACGCGACCGTCCTGCGATCGGCGCCCGGGTTCGACGATGCGGGCCTCGACGCCGTGCGACTGTGGCGCTTCCGCCCGGCGCGCATCGGCGGCAGCCTCGTCACCACGCGCGTCTATGTCGTCCTGGCGTGGCGCACGCCGGCCAACTAGCGGCGCCGGCGCGAGGCGCGTGGTTCCTCGGCTCGGCTCAAGGTCGCCTGCTACAATAGGTGCGGTCTTATTCACGGACGAGGTGCCATGACGATCAAATTCGCAATTCCGGCGCTGGCGGCGGTGGCGACGGCCGCGCTCGGGTCGCTCGGCTCTTTCGCGACGGTGAACGCGCAGGAGCCGACCAAGTCGGTGCGAGACGGCGTCTATTCGGTGGCGCAGGCCAAGCGCGGCGAGGCGATCTATGCCGAGCAGTGCGCGAGTTGCCACGGCCCCGACCTGGCGGGCGGAGAAATGGCGCCCGGCGTCGTCGGCGCCGATTTCTATGCGGGATGGGTGGATCTCACGCTGGGCGATCTGTCCGAGCGGATCCGCGTGTCCATGCCGCAGAACAACCCGCAGAGCCTGAGCCGCGCCCAGACGGCCGACATCCTTGCGTTCCTGCTGTATCGCAACAACTTCCCTGCCGGCGATGAGGATCTGTTTTCCCAGACCGAGTATCTGAACATGATCAAGATCGAGCCGGCCGACCGGAGCGCGCCTGCCGCCGCGGCGAGTCCAGCCGGGCAGGCCGAGCCCCTGCCGACGCCCGGCACGGCGGATCCCACGGCACAGAGCCCGGATGCGCCCACCGGCCAACAGGCTCCGCCCACGTCGGAGCCGCGGTAGCGCAGCGTCCCGCCATCCGGTGGCCGAACCGATTCCAACGAACACCCGTTTCGGTTCGGCCTTCTCGTTTTCGCTCGTTCTCGCCGCCGCGCTCCCGCGTCTGCTCTACCTCATCCTCGTCCGTCCGGATTTCGGCGGCGACTACTGGGATCTCGCCACGGGCCTGCGCCGCTGGGGCACCTTCGGATTCGAGGGATTTCAAACCACGCGGTTCCAGCCACTGTATCCGCTGTTCATCGCCGCCGTCCGGAGTGTCGCGCGCGATTCACCGGCCGTCGTGCAGGTGGCGCAAGTCGCGCTTGCCGCCCT
The DNA here is from genome assembly GCA_963837345.1 of uncultured Acidobacteriota bacterium. GTDB lineage: Bacteria > Acidobacteriota > Vicinamibacteria > Vicinamibacterales > CAVVIG01 > CAWIMX01. The sequence continues at coordinate 2,304,239 of CAWIMX010000001.1, read as the reverse complement.
GGGCGCCGTGTTCCTGTATCGTCTGGTCGTCGAGCTGGCCGGACGCCGTACGGCGCGCCTCACAGTCGGCTTGTACGCGGTCTATCCGCTGCTCATCCGTCATTCCGCGGATGCGAGCGACACGGCGCTGACGGTGACGCTGCTGCTGGGCTTTGCCGCGTCGTTCGTGACGGCGGACACGCCGCGGCGCGCGGCCGGTGCCGGCATCTGGCTCGGTCTCGCAGTGCTGACGCGATCGGTGGTGCTGCCGGTGGCCGTGCTGGCGGCGATGCTGTTGCTCGCCAGGCGCCGCGCGAGTGCCGCCGCGGCGCTCGTCGGCGCCGTGCTGATCGTGATGGCGCCGTGGGGGCTTCGCAATACCGCGTTGAACGGCTGGCCGATGCCGACGCGCAGCGGCCTGAATCTGTTCATCGCCAACTCCGAGTACACGCCGGACCTGCTGCCGGCCTACGGCCCTGACGTGCTCGTGCCGTACGCGAACGCCGTGATCGCGCCGCTGCCCGGTCGTGGGAGCGTGCCCGTACGCGAACGGGTGATGGACATCGCCTGGACGCGCGCCGCGCTCGGCGCGATCCGCGAGCGACCCGGCGCGATCGCGTGGCTCAAGCTTCGGAATCTCGGCTACTTCTTCTCGCCTCGCCTGGTGCCGACCCACGAATCGACCGCCGAGAGCGATATCCGGTTCGGTGCGGATCACGCCTTCGAAGTGGTGCACAGCCCGCCGCGATCGACCTTCCATCAGGTCGTGTACACCCTGTCCTACACGCCGATCCTGATGCTGGCCATCGCGGGCGTCTATTTCCGCCGCGGCGCGCTGTCGGACGATGCGATTCTCTGGTGTCTGCTGGCGACCGTGGCCGTCGTCCACGTCGTGTATTTTCCGACCACGCGTTACCGGGCGATCGTGGACTTCGTGCTGCTGTTCTACGCGGCCGTGGCGATCGATCGCGGACTGGCGGCGCGTCGGCCTGCCGGGCAGCCCGCGTGAGCGCCGCGCCAACCCGCCGCCTCGAGAGCCTGGCGGTCTTCGGTCTCGCGGCGGCGCCCAGGCTGGCGTATCTCTACTGGGCGCGCCCCGATTTCATCGAGCGGTACTGGCTGCTGGCGACGAGTCTGCTCCAGCGCGGCACCCTGGCCTTCGACGGCGTGCCCGACACCGGATACGAGCCGCTGTACGCGATCGTCCTCGCCGCGGCGCGACGCCTCGTCGGCGATCGACCGCTCGCCGTGCAGACGCTCCAGGTCCTCGTGGCGGCGGCCGGCGGCGTCCTCCTGTTCCGGCTCGCCGGCGCCCTGACGATGCGCCGGCGGGTCGCGTGGATCGCCGCCGGGTTGTATGCCGTCTATCCGCTGCTCGTCCGGCACGCGGCCGCGCCGGATCCCTACACGGTGCTGTCCACGCTGCTCCTGGCCTTCGCGATCGCCGCGCTCAGGGCCCGAGACGCAACCGGAATGGCCGCGGCAGGCGTCTGGCTCGGCCTGGCGGCGCTGACCCGAGCGGCGGTGCTGCCCATCGCTCTGCTCATGGGCGGAGCGCTCCTCGTCGGGCGACGCCCCCGCCTGGCGGCGGCGCTCGTCGTCGTCACCACGCTGATGTGCGTGCCGCTCGTCGTGCGGAACCATCTGGTGAACGGATCCTGGATGCCCACGCGCAGCGGGATGAACCTGTTCGTCGCCAATTCGCGGTACACGGCGGCCCTGCTGCCGCGCGAGCACCCCGATCTGCTGCAGGAGTATGCAATCTCGGAAGTGTCGATGCGTCGGCCGCAACTGGCCGAGCAGTCGCCGCTCGATCCGGACCTCGACGCGGCGCTTCGCCGCGCGGCGCTGCGCACGATGGCCGAGCACCCCTGGCGGCTGGCGGTTCTCAAGATGCGGAGCGTCGCCTACTTCTTCTGGCCGCGGTTGGTCCCGTCGCGGGTGCCGACCGAGGGCACGGTGCTGGAGCTCGAGGCCGACGGCCGCGTGACGGTGCGGGGCAGCGCGCCACGTCCCCGACTCGACGAGATCGCGTACACGGCCACGTATGTTCCCGTGCTGCTGCTGGCAGCCGCGGGCGTGATCGAGCGCCGCACCGAGGGCCGCGACGTCGGTACTCTGGTCGATCGTCGCGACATTCGTCGCCGTGCACGCGATTTTCGTGCCGGCGACGCGCTACCGCGTCGCCATGGAGTTCGTTCTGCTGTTCTACGCCGCCGTCGCGATCGACCGGTGGCTCGACTCTCGCGCAGGCTCGACCGCATGACGACTGATCGCGCGCGGAACCTCGCCGTGTTCCTGCTGGCTCTCGTGCCGCGCCTGGGGTATGTGTTTGCCGGACATCCTCGCTTCCAGTTCGAGCACTGGGACCTTGCGACCAGCATCGTCCAGCACGGTACGCTCGGCTTCGCGGGCGTGCCGACCACGCGATTCGAGCCGCTGTATCCCCTGTTCATCGCCGGGCTCCGGACGCTGACCGGTGGCCGAGTGGTGGCCGCGCAGTGCCTGCAAGCGGCCGTCGGAGCGTTCGCGGCCGTCGCCCTCTACCATCTGACGGTCGCGCTCACGTCGAGTCGGCGTGCGGCGATGGCGGCCGCAATGGTGTTCGCCTGCTATCCGCTGTCGATTCGACATGCCGGCGATGGCACCGACACCACGCTGATGGGCACGTGGCTCGTGTTCTTCTGCTGGGCGTTCGTGCGTTCCCGGTCGCCGCGCGACATGGCCGTCGCAGGCCTCGTGCTCGGGGTGACCACGCTGACGCGGACCATGGCGCTGCCCCTTCTGGCGCTGAGCTCGATGCTGCTCATTGTCGAGCGGCGCGGACGGGAGGCCGCGGTGCTCGTTTCGACGACGCTCTTGCTGTACGCGCCGTACGCGGTTCGCAACTACAGGTTGAACGGCACGTTGATGCCGACGCGCACCGGGATCAACCTCTTCGTCTCGAACTCGCCCTACACCGATCAGCTCGTTCCCGAATATCACGCCGACGTGCTGGAGTCCTTCGCGCGATCCATCGTGGTGGCGCACGGCCTGCCGCCGGATCTGCCTTCGCCCGCCATCGAGCGCGACCGCGACGAGCTGCTCACCCGGATCGCCCTCGGCTGGATGCGCGAACATCCGTGGCGCGCCCTCTGGCGGCGCGTGGCGTTCGCAGGGTACTTCCTCTCGCCATTCGTGGTCCCCCAGCGCGATTCCGGCGGCACCGCCGACGTCGAGTTCCCCGCGGCCGGCACGGTCACGGTGGCCGACAGCCCGCGGCGTCCGGCCCTGGTGCGCGCGATCTACACGCTGTCGTTCACGCCCATCCTGCTCTTGTCGATCGTCGGCGCATGGGCGCGGCGCAGCCAGCTCCGCCGCGACGGCGTGCTGTGGTGCGTCCTGGTCACATTCCTGGCCGCCCACTCCGTATTCTTTCCCGCGACGCGGTACCGGACGCCGATGTCGTTCGTCCTGATCTTCTTCGCGGTGGCTGGCGCTCGCGCGCTGTGGGGCCGGTATTCGTCCGGCGCCACGCCCGTGGGCGGCGCCGTGCCGGCCGGCCTCTAGATCCGTGCCACGGTTCAGGCTCACGGTCGAATTCGCCGGCACGCGCTACAGCGGCTGGCAGATCCAGAACAACGCACGTACGGTGCAGGGCGAGATCGACCGGGCCGCCAGGACCGTCACGAAACGGAGCGACTTCGAGCTGTACGGTGCCGGACGCACCGATGCCGGCGTGCATGCGCTCGGCCAGGTGGCCCACCTCGACGTCAGCACCGCGCTGCCGCCCGAAACGCTTCGCCGCCGCCTGAACGACGAGCTGCCAGCCGACATCAACATCGTCTCGGCGCTCATCGTCCCGCACCGGTTTCACGCGCGGCACGACGCCGTGGCCCGTCGGTATCTGTATCAGATCGCCACGCGCCGCACCGCGTTCGCGAAGGCCTATGTCTGGTGGGTCAAGGATCGGCTGGATCTGGTCGCGATGAATGCCGCTGCCGCATCCTTCGTCGGCCTGCACGACTTTCGCGCGTTCGCCGAGATCGACCGCGACACGGCCTCCACGCGGGTGCGGGTCGATCGCGTGGAGGCGATCGCCGAAGACGACCTCATTCTGATCGTGGTGGAAGGCTCGCACTTCCTTTGGAAGATGGTTCGGCGGCTGGTCGGCGTGCTGGTGGAAATCGGCCGCGGCGCTCTCGAGACGGAAACGGCCGTCGGCTGGCTGCACACCGCGTCGCCCGAACCCGCGCGCCTGACGGCGCCCGCGTCGGGGCTGTTCCTCGATCGCGTGTACTACGCCGGGGACGCGCGCGAGCGATCCGTCCGGCCGGCTACACCCCTGCGCTCCCGGTTCCCAGAATGAGCGGCACGACCTGTCCGTAGCTGGCGGTGCCGGCCTCGACGCGATTGGCCCGCAGGTAGCGATCGTAGACGCGCCATCCGGCCGCCGAAATGCGCGGATTCGTCTGGCGGCGCAACCGGTCGGCCACGGCCGTCAGATCCAGACGCGGACCCTCGGCGAGTCGTGCCGTCTCCTGATCGCGCACGCCCCGCGGCACCGCGCGCGCGGCCTCGCCGTACAGGAACAGCCAGCCGCTATACTGATCGGCGGCCCCGCTCCGCAGGCACGCGAGCCAGCCGATGAAGTTGGCTTCGCCCTCGTCGGCAAAGCCCGCCAGGTGCGCCCATTCATGAGCGACGATCAACGGCCGCTCGAACGGGAGCAGATCCGCGTTCACGAGGGTTTCGAGAAAAAAGGGATCCGTCATGCCCTCGACGGCGGCGCGCCGGAAGTACCAGTCGAGCATCGTGGACTTGGGCCGTCCCGGCTCGACGGGGCGCGCGACACCGACCTGGCGGAGGGCCCGGGCAAAACCGCCGGGGAGCGGCGAATCGAGCGGCGATGCCGCCCAGCCATCCCGATGCGCGGGCGCGTACAGCGCGTTCAGGCGGTCGACGGTGGTCGCGAGAAGGGCCTGGGCGTGCTCGGGCGAGACACGACTCGCGTCGAACGGCAGCTTGCGTGTCAGCGGCTCGCGACGGTAGTTGAGGCCCCACAGGGCGAGAAACGCGAGATAGAGAACCGACGCCCAGACGGCGGAACGCATCACGACGCGCAGCAGCACCTGTGCCCAGCCGAGCGAGCCCCGCATCAAGTCCAGACCGGCCGTAGCCAGCCAGGCCGTTGCGACGAGGCACACCAAGGCGTCGAACAGCGCGAACGAGATCCGGTTCGACAGGCTCGTCAGCGCCGGCTGGAACGCGAGATACAGGCCCGACGAGTAGCGCGCCTCGACGACGGCCGCCGGCAGCGGCGCAAATGCAGCCGCCAGCGCGATGGCGATCACGATCAGACGAGCTTTCATGGCGTCATACCGTGGACCGATCCTGCCGGGTCGCGCCCGCATTCGCGCACGAACGCCGCGCCGTGCCAGACGAGCAGCGCGCAGTTCGCCAGCGCCAGCAGCACCGTCGCGTCAATCGGCGCGGCCGCCGGCCAGACCGAGTACTCGATGCTGCGCCCGAGTCCATAGAACAGGAACAGGTTGGCCGCCAGCACCGCGCTGACCCCGATCATGACAGGCGCCAGCCGGCGGCGGCCCGCCGAAGCGAGCACGAGCAGCGGCACCGCCGCGTACAGATGATTCTCGTGCACGCCGGTGGCGAGCGTCGCGAACGCGTGGACGTGAAAGGCAGCCAGCGCCGCCACCAGCCAGAGATCCCGCGCCGCGCGGGCGCGCCAGAGCGCCCAGGCCGACACCGCGATCACGAGCCCCGCGCCGATGACGCGGGGATCGGGCACACCATGCGCGGTCAGCTCGGCGATGGTGACGATGCCGACGGGACGCGCCATGGCAACCGTCAGGCCGACGTCGGGAACCCCCTGGATGGTGCGGAAGACAAAGCCTGCGACCCACCACAGGTTGCACGCGTTGGCGGACAGGTAGGGATCGCGAACGAGCGACCCAAGGCTCCAGACGAGATTGAGCCACGCTCCCTGCAGCAGAAACGGAACGATGGCGAGGAGCGCCGTGCCCGCGCCTGCCGCCACGCTCTGCCCCACCCGCCGGACCACCGAGCCGGGCGCGCTCGCCGCCAGCGCGAGAGCCATCGCCGGCACCAGAAGGATCGCTTGAGGCTTCGTGAGGAGCGCCGCGCTCGCGAGCACGCCCGTCCGGATCGCCCGTCCGTCGCTGGCCGCCGCGAGCGCGGCGACGGCCGGCAACGTGAACAAGGGATCGAGATATCCCAGAACGGATCCAGTCAGAAGCAGACCAGGGTTCAACCAGAGCGCGGAGGCGGCCCACCTCGACGTGGCGGGTCCCAGGCTGGCCGTCCGGCGCGCGACGAGCAGCAGGAGTCCGACCATGGCCGCGACGCCAGGCAGCTTCACGGCCACCGTGAACCCTGGTCCGTCGACGAGCCGGCCGTGGGACCACGCTCGATAGAGCGAAGCGGCGGCGGCCAGCTCGTAGACCGCAAGCGGTGGGTAGTTGACGCGACTCGTCGCGCCGGCAAATTCGATCACCGTCCGATGCGGCTCGGCTCCACCGACGCCATACACGCGCGTCGGGCCGTCGGTCGCGGCGTGGTACGCCCACACCTTGAACGCCGTCACGTCGGCGGTGCCCGGCAGCGGCAGCGCCGCCGCCCGCAGCAGCGTCCCGAGCGCAATCGCCCCGAGAAACACCCGGCGCGCCGGGGTGTCGGTCACCGCGCGTTCAGCCGCCGAGCTCGCGGTGGAAGAACGCGAGCGTCCTGACCCACGCGTCGGCGGCCGCGGTCGCGTCGTACACCTCCGGCCGGTCGTCGTTGAAGAACGCGTGCTGCACGTCGGGATACGTGTGGAACTCGTGGCGTTTCCCGAGCGCCGTCAGATCCTTGTCGAGCGCCGCCACGACGGCGGGCGACACGAACGTGTCGCGCCCCGCGAAGATGCCGAGCACCGGGGCCGTGAGGGCCTTCAGGTCCGGCGAGACGTTGGGATGGCCGCCGTAGAAGACCACGCACGCGCCGACTTCGGGATTGCGGCACGCCGCGAACAGCGACAGCGCCCCGCCCATGCAGAAGCCGATCGTGCCCACCCTGGTGCCGGTCGTCTCCTGGCGGCCGGAGAGCGTGTCGATGGCCGCGGCGAGGTCGCGCTCGGCGTCGCCGATGCGGAGCGCCATCATCATCTTGCCCGCCTGATCGGCCGACTTCGCGGTCGCGCCGTGAAACAGATCGGGCGCCAGCGCGACGAAGCCCGCGGCCGCCAGCCGATCGGCCACGTGCTCGATGTGCGGGACGAGCCCCCAGTACTCTTGAATCACCACCACTCCCGGCCCCGGCCTGGCGGGCTTCGCCAGATACCCGGGGGCCGTGCCCCCGTTGACAGCAATCGTCACGTGCTCGCCCATTCCTGCGTCCTCCCCCGCCAGCTGGCCGGCAATTGTCGCTTTCCCGAGTCCTGCCTGGCGCCCCCGCCCTGCATACAATGACACAATGGTCATGTCCGTCAATGAGTTAGCGGATTTTCCGCAAACCTCGCCTGCCGGCAGAGCGCCTCTCGAGGCCTGGCTCGACGGTTGCTTAATACCTCGGCCGGAAAGATACGCTCGAACTCTAGTGACTTAAAAGTCGTCTAAAGTCGTATAATGGTCCATACACGTAGGTTACTGCAGTGACCAATTTTGGTCGATAACTGACAGGGAATGGCCATGCTTCGCGCATCGACGTGGATCGCTCTCGGATGCCTTCTGGGGGCTCCGGCTGCTTCCGTGGAGGCCCAGACACCGACTGGCGCGCCGGCGTCTGCCGCGCGGCCGGCGCCAGCCCTCTTGGCCGGGACCAGCGCCGACGTGCTGACGACGATTCAAGGCAATGCGCTCAACTCGGCCAACGCGCCGATCGCCGGCTCCATCGTCCGGCTCCGCGATGCCCGCCGCGGAGGCATAGTCGGCACGTCGACGACGGATCAGGATGGCGTGTTCGTCTTCCCGACGCTCGATCCGGGGAGCTACGTCGCCGAGCTGCTGAGCGAAGACGGCCGCGTGCTCGCGTCGAGTCCGCTGTTGAACGTGGAGGCCGGCGAGGTGGTGTCCACGATTGTGAAGTTGCCATTCGAGAAGCCGCCGCTCGGCGGTTTGCTCGGCCATTCGGCGGCCTCCGCCCTGGCCGTGACCACCGCCGCGGCGACGTCGGGCGTGCTCGCCACGGCGGTCGCTGGCGAACCCGTGAGCCCGTAGGCTGAACCAGGTTTCGATGTCAGACACACCGTCCCCTGAACCCCGACCGTTGCCGACCCGTTTCCCATCAGGGTCCCAGACACCGGTGTCGCCGCCGACGTACTCGAACGAGAACGTCCATCTCCTCGACCGTCTCGCGGTGATCTACCGGTATCGCCGCGTCGCGACCACGGTCTTCGTGCTCACGATGATCGCCTTGATGATTCAGAACTACACGAACATCAAGGTGTATCAGGCGCGCGCGCAGGTGCTCATCGAAGACGAGCGCTCGACGGCCATGCCCGGCCTGACCGCCGATCTGTACTGACGAAGACCCGGAGCCCTACTACCAGACGCAGTACCGGATCCTCAAGGGGCGCGAGCTGGCACGGCATGTCGTCCAGAAGGTGAACCTGGGCAGCGTTCCCGAGTTCAACGGGACGCTGAAGCCGCCGGCGTCACCCCTGGCGTTCCTCGACCGGATGAAGGGACGCGTGCTGGCGCTCGTGCGGCCGGCGCCCCCCTCCGACGCCGAGCCGCCCCAGGTCGACGAGAACGCCGAGGAGTCGGGGCTCGTCTCGGCGTTTCTGTCGCGCGTGACGGTGCTGCCCGTCACGGGCAGCAAGCTCGTGGACGTCACGTTCCAGGCCATGGATCCGCGGTTTTCGGCGACGGCCGTGAACGCGCTCGTGGACGAGTACGTCACGCAGAACCTCGAAGTGAAGCTGCGCGGCACGGAGAACTCGCTCGAGTGGCTGCAGCAGGAATTGCAGGCGCAGCAGCAGAAGGTGACCGACAGCGAACGGCAGCTCGCCGAATACCGCGATCGCGAGAACGCGATGTCACTCGACGACCGGAACAACATCGTCCTGTCGCGGATGAACGCGCTGAACGAGGCGGTGGTCAAGGCGCGGACGAATCGGATCCAGAAGGAGGCCCTCTACAACCAGGTGAAGGGCATCGGGCCCGATACCGAGGCCGATACCATTCCCGCCATCGCCCAGAACGCGCAGGTCGCGCAGATGAAGAATCAGGTCGCGGATCTGCGGCGGGAAAAGGCGCAGCTGGCCGAGCGGTACGGCCCCAAGCACCCGGCCATTCAGGACGTGAACGCGCGGCTGGGCGATGCGCAGCGACAGCTCGATCTGGAAACGGCGAAGGCCGTTCAGTCGATCCGGAACGACTACGAGGCGGCCGCGCTCGAAGAGCGGACGCTCAGCCAGAACCTCGACGCCGCCAAGACCGACGTGCAGGATCTGGGCAAGAAGAGCATCAACTACAACGTGATGGAGCGCGAGGCCCAGAGCAACCGCACGGTGTACGAGGCCCTGCTGCAGCGGGAGAAGGAGCTGCGCATCGCGAGCAACAGCCGCGCCAACAACGTGCGCGTGGTCGACCACGCCGAAGTGCCGAAGGTGCCGATGACGCCCACGGGCCGGCGCACGTGGCTCCTGTCGCTGGCCGTCTCGCTGGCACTGGCCGTCGGCACGGCGTACGGCCTCGACTACATGAACGACACGATCAAGACGCCCGAAGACGTGGCGCGCCACCTGAAGCTGCCGTTCCTGGGCCTCGTGCCGGCGGTGCGCGGCGACCGGCACCCGGTGCTGGCGTCGTCGCACGTGCCGCACGATTTCGGGGAGTCGTTCCGGTCGCTGCGGACGTCGATCATCTCCCGCTACCCCACGGAAGGAACCAAGATTCTCCTGGTGACGAGCGCGCAGCCGCTCGAAGGCAAGACGACGACGGCCGCCAACATCGCGATGGCGCTCGCCTACGGCGGCTCCCGGGTGCTGCTCGTCGACGGCGACATGCGCCGTCCGGGCCTGCATCGGCCGCTGCGCCTGACCAACGAGCGCGGCCTCTCGCAGGTGCTCGTCGGACAGGCGCGCGTGCGCGACGTCATCCAGCGGACGGTCGACCCGAACCTGCTCGCCATCACGGCCGGACGGACGCCGCCCAATCCTTCCGAGCTGCTGTCGTCGGAGCGGATGAAAACGCTGCTGACCAACCTCACGCACGGGCCGTTCGACTGGATCATCATCGACACGCCGCCGGTGCTCGCGGTGACCGACGCCGTCATTCTCGCGCCGCTCGTCTCGGGCGTGACCTTCGTGATCGGCGCGGAGATGACGCGGCGCCGGCTCGCCGAGCGCGCCATCGAAACGATCATGCAGAGCCATCCGCGCTACGCGGGGGTCGTGCTGAACAAGGTCGATTTCGCCCGCAACAAGTACTACTATTCGCGGTACTACGGCCACCAGTACAAGAACTACTACGCCGAAGCCGTCTAGGTCGCGGGCCCGGGCCGTTGCGCTGATCGCGCTCGCCGGCTGGACGCTCGCCGCCTTCGCGGGCTTCTACCGGTGGACGACGGTGCCCCTGGTGGCCGGCGTACTCGTGCTCGCGGGCCTCGAGCGACCGCGGCTGGCCGCCTCGGGGTCGCGCGTCCTCGACGTGGCGCTCGTCGGCGCCCTCGTCGGTATCGCGCTGCAGCTGGTGCCTCTGGCGCCGGATCTGCGACTCCGGTTGGCCCCCGGAGCCGTCGCCTTCGATCGCGCGCTCCGGCTGAGCGCGCCGATCGCCCAGCCGTCCTCTCCTGCCTCGATCGACCCCGGCGCGACCGCCCGGGCCCTGCTGGCATCCGCTGTCGTGGTACTGACGTTCTTCACGGCACGGTCGGTGCTGCGGCGGGCCGGGGTCCGGACGATCGCCCGCGGCGTCGCGGGGCTCGGCCTCGTGCTCGCGCCGCTCACCATCGTGCAGCACGCCACGTCGCCACGCCTCTTCTACTGGATGTGGGCGCCCTACGCCGCCAACGCGCGACCCTACGGGCCGTTCGTGAACCGCAACGACCTGGCGACCTGGCTGGTGCTGGCGATTCCCCTCACGGTGGGCTATCTGCTTGCGCGGGTCGATGCCCGCAGGACGCCCGGCGCGGTCGGTGCGCTGGCGGATTCCACCGCGATCTGGCTGTTCGGCGCCGCCGTGCTGATGACGGCGGCCCTGGTGGCCTCGCTTTCGCGCTCGGGGCTGGCGGGCGCCGCGGTGGCGTCATGCGCGCTGGCTGGCCTGTCCACACGCCGAACATCCTGGCGGGTCGGCGGCACGTGGCTCCTCGCAGGCGCGGCTGGCGCGCTCGCCCTCGCCGCCGCCTACGCCAATCTCGACGCCCTGGCGTTCCGATTCGACAACGCCTTCACCGAAGGCGTTGTCGGGCGCGTGTCGATCTGGAGACAGACCTGGCCGATGATCCGGGCCTTCTGGCCGGTGGGCACTGGCGCCGGCGCGTATGAGACCGGGATGATTCAGTTCCAGACCGGCCCGCACCTCTTCTATCTGAATCACGCCCACAGCGAATATCTGCAGATTCTCTCCGAAGGCGGCGGGCTTCTGGCGGTTCCCGCCGGCGTCGCCGTCGTGGCCGCCGTAACCCAGATGTTCAGGCGGGTCCTGACGGACCGCACGCCGGTGTTCTGGATCCGCGCGGGCGCGGTCAGCGGCGTGCTGGGCTTCCTGGTGCAGAGCGTATGGGAAACGACCTTGCGGATGCCGGCGAACGCCGTGCTCGTCGCGCTGGTCGCCGCCATGGCGCTCCATGGCGCCGAGCCGGGGCGCTCGGGGCGCGCATCGGCCTGAGCGCTCACCCGCGCTCAGGATCGCCCGAGGTCGTCGGCAATCGCTGTACGCAGGCACTCGAGGGTCTCGAGATCGCGTCGGTATGCGATCCGGCTGGTCGGCACGGCGGTCAGCTCACGCGCGACGCGATCGAGATGCTGGGCGAGGACCAGTCCATCCGTCAGGTCGAAGAGGTAGCTGTGCTTCACGAGCTCGATGGCGGCCTCGCGTCGCGACAGCGGCTGGATCAGGACTTGCCGCGGACCCGACGCCTGCGACGGGCTCAGCACGTAGAAGCGACGCAACGGCGCGGCACGCGCGCCGAAGACGAGATCGTGGCTGTTGCCGCCAATTCGTTGCTTGCGCGTGTAGTCGGCGACGCGTACCGTCCGTCCCGGTCGGCCGAGTCTCCCGAGCGCATCGGGCCAGACGCGGACGCCGGCATACGCCGGCCAGACATGAAGACGCCCCTCGACCCGGCCGACCCGTGACACGTCGTCGGCCAGCACGGGAACGCCCGCGCGGCCGAAGGCTGCGGCGATCGTCGACTTGCCTGCGCCGGTGGCACCGAGAAACACCACGGCTCCGAAGCAGTCCACCGCGCTGCCATGCAGGACGAGATGCCCCTGCCTGGCCAGGATGAGCGGAAGGGCCTGGTCGACGAACAGGTGCCGAATCGTGTTCGTCGGCGTCCCCGGCGGCGCATACCCGACCACGTCCCGCGCGTCGCGGTCGATCACGAAGTCGGCGCCCGCGGCGAACCGCAGGGCGTACGCGCCCTCGCGCGCGAGCACGGTGAGCCAGGGCGTGCCGTCGGATTCGACCCGCAACGGAAACGCCCGCCACGACCGATCGGCGACGAACGGCTGCCGCCGAACCGAGAACGCCAGGGTCGGCTCCGCCCCCCTGGCTTCCGTCAACTCGGGAAATCTGGCCGCGCTCGAAAATGCGAGGCCGTAGGCCAGGTAGTTCACGCGGGATCGTGCGAGTAGCGGGTGATGACCTCGGCGACGAACGCGCCGGCGTCGGCGGGCGAGCCGAAGAGATCGGCGTGCCGGCGATACACTTCGCGCTCGATGTCTGCGAGGGGCCGATGGCCGTCGCAGAGCTCGAGGATCGATTGGCGGGCCCGGCCGTGAGGCGTCAGGGTGGGCACGAACGCGGGGTTCGTGCGGGCCAGATCGGCGCGCGAGAACAGCATGCCGCCGATCGTCGAGTGACGCGAGGCCGCTACACGCTCCGGGCCCCGCCAGACGGTCACCGTCCAGGTGACGACGACTTCTGCCGGGATCACGTGGAAGGCCGCCTCGACCACATCCCCCGCCGTCACCGCGACCGGGACGTCAATCGGGAAGAAGACGTTCCGACGACCGAGCCGGCGATCGGCCAGAGGCGACGTGGAGAGCTCGACGGAGGGCGACAGCCGGGCCGCGAACCATCCGCCGACGCCGTGCAGTGTGCCGGGCCGCTCGACGCCGAGGCGAACCGAGAAGCGCAGGGGATCGGGCGTCACCCGCAGGAGATCGAAGGCGATCCCGTCAGCCGGCGGCCCGAGGAGCGCGCTCCGGTCCAGCGCGGCCGGATAGCCGGTATTCAGCGCCCACGCCCTCGCCGGCGTGAAGTCGAGGCCGCCGGGACGTGTGGCCCAGAAGTCGACCTGATCGTGCAGGGCGCGATCGTCGATCGGCGCGACCGACAGCGTCACGGCTTCGGGAACGAAGCGGCCTCCAGGCTTGAGGAACCTGGCGCGGGCGTCGATCGCGTCGGCGACAATGCCGGTCTCGATGCCGAAGTGGCCAATCTGATCGCAAGCGATGACATCGGCGCGCTCGGGCAGGACGACACGGGAGGAATGCCCGTGAAGGAAGTGGATGCGATCCGCCACGCCGTTGGCGAGCGCGACGGCGCGGGCGATCTCGATCGTGCCGTCCTGTTCGATCGCGTACACGCGGGCGGCGCCCGCCTGGCAGGCGAACAGGCCGAGAATGCCGGTGCCGCTGGCAAGATCGACCACGATCGCACCGGGCTGGACGACTTCGGCAATCGCCGCACGAAACGCGTCGAGGCGGACGCGATCGGACAGGTACAAACGGTGCTCATCGACGACGAGCGACATGGGGCCGGCCTACAGGCACATGCCCTTGCGGCCGCCCGCGTCGCCCGACTTCGATCCACCCGCCTGCGTCAGCTTGGCGACCGGGCCGTACTCGACCAGCACCGGCGAGCGGTATGGCTGGCGCCTGGTCCTGTCCGGTGCTTTGGCGATGCGCGTCCGGTCGACATCGTCTCGTGTTTCACTCATGCGCTTTCCCCTTCACGCCGACCTGGACGTCCGGTCCGCCGGCGCGTTCGCTGCCGATCGACCCTCGACCACCGAACGGTACCAGAGTTCCACGCCGGCGACACTCCAGACGGGCATCAGCCAGTCCACGTAGGCTTCGTGTACGTCGGGGCGCCTGGCGTACCGGCGCCGCATTTCGCGAAACATGGCACTGATCCGCCCCTGGTCCACCCAGCCCCGCGCCGCGATGCGCAGATGGTCCACGAAGCGCTCGCCGCCGAGATCCTCGAGCTGCCGGATGAACAGCGGCGAGAAGTCGCCCTTGTCGCGGCGCTCCCGCACAATCGGCGGCAGCCGATCGTGCAGCGCCCGGCGCATGACCGCTTTGGTGCGGTCGCCGTGCCAGCGCTGCGCTTCGGGCATCGCCACACAGAATTCCACCAGGCGGCGATCGAAGAAGGGATGCCGCTGCTCGAGCGCGTACTCGGCCGACGTCCGCTCGGCGGCCTCGGTGAGCTGCAGCTGGGACGCCGAGACCATGCTCCGGCACACGTCCCAGCGGGCGAAGCTCGATGGTCGCGGCACCGGCACGTGCAGCCGCAGGCGCTCTTCCAGCCCCAGGCGCGCCGCGAACTCCGGGGCGATCCACGACGGCACGATCGCGCGGATGCCCCGCCGGCGGGCGAGGGGAGCCAGCGCCCGACGCACGGCCGCGGGGACGAGCGGCAGCACGCCGGCGGTGACGAGCACGGAGGGCGACCAGCCCGCGTCGCCGACGCGGGAATCGGCGTGGTATTGCCCGAGCGCCGCCACGATGCGGCCGCGTCGCAGGAGATCCGCGTAGTGCAGAACGCTGCCCGTCAGGACGTGATCGCCGCCCAGACCGGTCAGCACGACGCGGCACCCGCGTGCCTGCATGCGCTCACGGACCTGGCCGAGCAGCTGATCGGACGCCAGCTCGGGCACGTCCATGTGGCGCGCGACGTCCTCTCGAATTCTCGCTCCGGGAAGCGGCGCGGAACGGACGGCGTGCGCTTCGAGACCCCAGAGCTGCGCCACCGCGCGGCTGTAGCGGCTCTCGTCGTAGGCCGGCATCTCGGGAAACACCATCGAGAATGCCGCAATCCCGGGCAGTCCGGGCTCTCGTGCCAGAGCCTGCGCGGTGCCGGCCACGGCCGACGAGTCGAGGCCCCCGCTGAGCGACACCGCCACCATCGGCCGGTCGCTCCGAAGCCGGCATCGCACCGCCGCGTCGAAAATCTCCCGAAAGTGCTCCGCGTACTCGCCGTCACACCGGTACCGCAGCTCTCGCTCGGGATCGAGCCGCCAGAAACACCGATGCTGCACGGTGTCGACGCCGACCGTCAGGGTTTCGGCCGGAGCGAGACGGAGCACCTCGCGAAAGAGCGTCTCTTCCTTGCTGCGGAATTCGTCGGCGAGCACTTCGGCGACCAAGCCCTCGTTCGGCTCGACCTCGACGATGCCAGCCTCGAGCAACTGGCGGACCTCCGAGGCCCACACGAACGACCGATCGGTCAGGCGATAGACGAACGGTCGAAGGCCGATCGGGTCGCGGGCACAGAACACCACGCGCCGCCGCTCGTCCCAGAGGGCGAACGCGAAGTCGCCAAGCAGCCGCGCCGGACAATCCTCGCCCCAGCGCGCGTACGCCCGCAGAACTGTACGCCGAATCGGGCGACCGCCGCAGCGCGTCGCGACTGCCGAGCATCTCCGCCAGCTCGTCGCGGTTGTCCAGCCGGCCGGCGAACGTCAGCCGCAGCCCGGCGCGGCGATCGGCCATGGGCTGGCGATCCTCGGCCTCCTCGACCGTCGTGCGAAAGGCCTGATGGCCGAGACCGACGGCGCCGGCGATCTCCACGCGCGCGCCGTCGGCCCCCCGATGGGCGACGGCGTGCATCAGGCGGTGCAGCATGGCGGGATCGACCGGGCGGCCGTCACGGTGGAAGACACCGGCCAGCGCGCTCACGGCGACGTTCCCCCGGTGTCGCTAGGCGGACGCTGGCGCACCACGCTCGACCACCAGTCCTTTCGCCGACAGCTCGGACGCCAGCCTCAGAAGGTCGGCCTCGAGCACGTCGGCCGGCGCGTCGTACTCGTCGCGCATGATCGCGAGCACGCGGGCGAGCTCGCCGTGTTCGGCGATCAGCTGCCACACGCGCGTGCCGACGCGGTCGAGTCCGAAATAGATCCCCGACGACAGGTTGAGCAGCACGGCTTCGCCGTCCAGCTCGCGAACGATCACGTCCTCGCTGACGGCGAACGAACTCTGCAATGACACCTGGCCCATGTGGTGAGCGCCTCGGCGACCGCGAGGCAAGAGTTTACCCCCGACAAAGAGGAGCGGGCGAGAGCGGCGCTCCTGCGATCACGTGAGCACGGCGCGGAAGAGCACGCGCCGGGCCGGCGGATGTCTGAACAGCGCGGCAATGAACGCGCGATGCTCGTTGAACGCGGCGGTGCGGCGCATGAGCGGCATGATCCCGTCGGTGCGCGCCAGCTCGAACAGCCGATTCAGATCGTCGTCGGTGAGCCGCCACGCGATCCGACGCAGCAGCAACTGCCATCGCAGCTCCGATCCGAGGCGCTTGCGCCACGCCCGCTCGTACGCCGCCAGATCCGACGCGCCCAGCGCACCGTCGCGCAGCCGCGCCTCGATGGTCTGGGCGGCGAGGCGCGCGCTGAGCAGGCTGTAGTAGATGCCCCCGCCCGTCGTCGGCTTCACGAGACCGGCGGCGTCGCCAATCACGACGAGGCGGTCCGCATACGTGCGGGCGATCGGGCCGAGGGGCAGCACTTTCTGCCGCGGCGGCGGCGCGTCGGCGAGATCGACGCCCCACCGCCGCGCGATGCGGTCGAGCATGGTCGCGAAGAACCGCCGCGCACGGCGATTGCACACGACGCCCACCCGCACGTGCGGCCGATCCCGTTCGACGGGCACCGCCCAGGCGAAGCCGCGCGGCGCGATGTCCTCGCCCAGGTGCACCTCGACGGGATGGAGGCGAGCCGCCGGCAGCTCCAGCTGCGCCGAATGCAGCAGCATCCGCGGAATCCCGAGTCCCAGCCGCCGCTGCACGCCGTAGCTGGCGCCACAGGCCAGGACACAGACACGCGAGCGCACGCGAGAACCGCCGGCCACGACAGTCGCGCCGCCCGCGTCGGTGGTCACGTCGGTCACCCGAGCCCCGCACGACATCTCGACTCCGGCACGGACGGCCTCGTCGGCCAGCCGTCGATCGAAAGCCGGCCGGTCGATGACAACGGCTTCCACGTGCGGCGTCGAGTACCTCGACCGTGTCGCCCGACGGCGACCGGAACGACACCGTCTGCAGCTCGTTCAGCACCGAGACGCGCGACAGCCCGAACTCCTCGAAGCTCTCGGCCGCGAGCACGCCCGTGCAGTGCGCCGGACGTCCCACCTGCGCGTGCTCCTCGAACAGGCCCACGCGATAGCCCGCGCGAGCCAGGCGCAGCCCGGCGTACAGGCCGGCGGGACCGCCGCCGACGATGGTGGCGTCGAATTGATTCATCCGGTTGGCGCTGATTATAGGGGAATCAGCGCGCCGCCCGCAGCGTCTCGCGGTACCACGCGACCGTCCTGCGCAAACCCTCGCGAAAGTCGGTCGTGGCGCTGAAGCCGAACAGCGCGTCGGCTCTCGAGGTATCGAGCGAGCGGCGAGGCTGGCCGTTCGGCTGCGTCGTATCCCAGACGATGCGCCCCCGGAACCCGCACGCGTCGCATACGGCCGCCGCCAGATCCGCAATCGAGATCTCGAAGCCGGCGCCGATGTTCACGGGCAGCGGACCATCGTATCGATCGGTCGCCATCACGATGGCGCGCGCGGCATCTTCGACGTAGAGGAATTCCCGCGTGGGCGTCCCGTCGCCCCAGCACACAATCGCCTCGTGGCCGGCCGCGGTCGCCTCCTCGCACTTGCGAATGAGAGCCGGAATCACGTGGGACGAGCCCGGATCGAAGTTGTCGCCCGGGCCATAGAGGTTGACCGGGAGGAGGTGAATGGCATTGAACCCGTACTCCTGCCGGTACGCCTGCCCCTGGACGAGCAGCATCTTCTTGGCCAGCCCGTAGGGCGCGTTGGTCTCCTCCGGATAGCCGTTCCAGAGATCGTCCTCGTGAAACGGCACGGGCGTGAATTTGGGATACGAGCAGATCGTGCCGATGCCGACGAACTTCGACACTCCGGCCCGCCGGGCGTGCTCCATCAGCATCGTGCTCATCTGCAGATTGTCGTAGAAGAACCTCGCCGGATGGGCACGGTTGGCGCCGATGCCGCCGACGACCGCCGCCAGATGCACGACGATGTCGGGGCGGCTGGCGCGATACATGCGCTCGACATTGGCTTCGACCGTGAGGTCGTAGTCCCGCTTTCGCGGCACGAAGACATCGTCGCCGCGATCGCGAAACTGCTCGGCGACGTACCGGCCGAGAAATCCGCTTCCCCCCGTCACCGTGATGCGGCGCGTGCTCATGCCGGATCCCGTTTCCGTCCCACCAGCCAGACCTGCGTCGCCAGGTGGGGGCCGAGCCACGGCAGCGGCGACGCCACGACGCGCTCGATGACGAAGCGACCGGCCAGCCGATCGCGGAGTGTCATCCAGTTGAATCCCTTGTGGTCGTGGTACGGCATCGGCGTGTCCGTCCCGTAGATCGGCCGCTCGAGATGCGGCGTGCTGCCGGCGAACACGCCGGCGACATATTCGCGGAACGTGTAGGGGCTCGACCCGGGATAGTCGCCGATGCCCCGCCACCCGGCGATGCGCCGCGCCGTCTGCTTCACGAGGAGAGGCAAGCCGGTTTCGACCGGGACGCTGACGAGCAGCGTACCGTGCGGAGCCAGCAGGCCCCACAGCCGCGCGATCACCGTGTCGAGCCCGACGACATGCTCCAGCACTTCCATGCAGACCACGCCGTCGAAGGCGCCCTGGTGAATCGGCGCGTCCAGCGTCTCGATGGGCACGAAGCCGAGCCCCGCGCGCCCGCCGAGGCGCGCCTGGCAATCTTCCACCTGGAAGCCGGCGAGCTCGGCGCCCACCGCCGACGCCGGCCGGGCGGATCCAGCCATGAGGAGCGCGAGGAACGTACCGTCGCCGCAGCCGTAGTCGAGGATCCGCTTGCCGGCCAGGCGGCCCGCGAGACGCAGCCCCACCTCGAAGCGCCGGCGATGGCTCCAGGCGATCACGCGGTCCTTGCAGTAGATCTGCTTGGCCGCGTAGTGACCGGCGCGCAGCGAGTCGTCGCCGCCCGGGTTGACGTTCAACACGTCCGCTTCCCGGCGCGAGATAACCAGTACGGATGCTCCGGTACAAGCGGCTACCCATACTGGCGGGACAGATCCCCCACATAGTCGATCGCGTCCTGCGGATCCGGAAACCGCCGGGAGAACCTGGTGGAGAGATGGGCGGCGATCGTGCCGAGCGGGACCGACTCTCCCATCAGTTCGAGAACGAACCGGACGATTCGACCGTCTTCGCTAATCGTCGGGACGTAGGTGGCCGAGCGCTTCTGCAGTTGACCGGGTGAAAGGGGGACGCCGAAGAAGGTGGACTGGGTGAATCGTGCCTTCTCGGAGCCTGGCGCCCCCCGCCTCAGCACTCGCGTCGTCCAGGTCCAGACGTAGTCCTCGCGCATCAGCGTGGCGTCGAAGGTGACGGCGACGGCATCGCCGGCTTCGAGGGCCACGGGCGATGGCCATGGAAAGAACAGCGCGTCACGGCCGCGATCCGGCCGCATGGGCGTGGGAGCGCCCGGAACATTCGAAATCGAGACGCCTTCCACCAGAGTCCGATCGAACCCCGCCGCCAGACCGTGCCCGACGCCGGCGCGCGTGACGAGACACGTGGCCTCGCCCCGCACGTCCGGGCCCTCGACCGCGTCGTAGTCCAGCATCGCCCAGGCCCTCGGATCGCTCAGGCAACTGTCGGTCGTGAACCGGGCGCGCCGGAGACTGTTGAGCGCCACGCGAAACGCGGCGTCCATGTTGAAGCCCAGCCCGTTGGCCGTCCACGGTTCCGTCTGGCAGGCGTAGAGCGCCGGCGCCTGGACGACGGTGGCCCATGCGACATCCCGTTTGGGGACGAGCACTCCGCGCGGCCCGAGGAAACGGCGGCGCGCATCGGCGACCGATCGGATGTGCTGCTGCAACCCGGGCAGGACACCGCCCCCGTGCGACACGATCACGTCCGCCAGTTCGGGCAGGGTCACTTTCGTGGACACCGCCTGGATGAAGTCGATGCGCTCGGCACAGCCGTTCGCGGCCGCGATTTCCCGCGCCACCTGAATGGTGTCGTCCGGCTCGATCGCGTACACGCGGCGGGCTCCCAATCGGCAGGCGAGCAGGGCGAGGATGCCCGTGCCCGTGCCGAGGTCGACGACGACCGATCCCTTCCGGATCGTCTGGCGCAGCGCCTGCTCGTACGCGCCCATGCGCGCCCGATCGGCCATCAGTGCGCCGTGATCTAGGAGCGCACCCATCGTCGGACGCCTCTGAGGATGCGGTGCGCGTAAACGAGCGGCAGCAGTGCGGAGGTCGACACGCCGTACGACTGACGGACGTACGCCGCCGGAGGAAACAGATGTTCGCGGATCAGTTGCAGCTTCGTCCGCCACCCGGGCAACGCGTGCAGGTCGGAGACCAGCACGTCCACCTTGGTCCGGCCCGACTCCAGGAACGCTGCGGTCGGCTCACGGTGGCGATCGCCGGGTCGCGCGGCGAGCCATTCTGGCGGCACCGCGGTACCGAACAGGCCCCTGGCCCGCTCGAGCCCGCGCGCACACACCGCGCGCAGCCCTTTGGCGCCCGCGAGGACCTCGGCGGCGTCACGCTCCGCGGGCGACATCGCGGTCGCCAGCAGGTGCAGATCGTAGAGCCAGATCAACCGGTCGCTGTTGTCGTGGTGCGCGACCCTGTGGAGGCAGGCGATCAGGAACATGTGGACATCGGATGGCCCCCACGCGCCGGCGCCGAGCGGCGTGATGGGAATCGCGTCATGCAGCAGCTCTCGCGCCGTGAAGAGATCGGCGAAGGCATGGGGATTCGCAATTTTCCAGTGGAGGTCGACGAGCTCCGGCGTCCCGAGCGGCGATCGGCGCTCGTACTCGAACTGATGAGTGACGAGATGGCCGTCGAAATGCGTGTGCGGCGCATATCCGAGGCTGCGCATCACCGCGTCGGCGCGCCAGCGGTCGGCGAGATCGACGAGCAAGTCGGTGTCGACGCGCGGACGGAGCCAGGCCTCCGGGTAGACGGTGTAGGCCATCCGCGCGCCCTTGAGCAGCAGGGCTCGAACGCCGGCGACGTGGAACGCATCGAGCAGCCTGGCCAGTTCCGCTTTTCGAATGGCCTCGATCGCCGCTTCGGCGCGAAGCGCGCTCCGAAGCGCGATGCGCACGGGCCCGGGCCACGACTCGACGCCGGGCGCCGTCGCGAGGAGCGCCATCACGCCCCCGGCGTCGGCGGCATCGAGCAGAGCCGCCTCGAGGGATGGCACGTCGTTCGGCCACGGTGCAGGCGCCTCACGCAAGGCCTGCAGGATCAGTGTCTCGGGATCCACGTGATTGGTCTGATATCCTACCGCCGCCGCCCATGACGGTCCTGCGCAAGTTCGTCTCACTCGACCGGCGCGACCGTCGTCTCGTGTTCGAGGCCGCGGGCCTGATGACGCTCGTCTGGGCCGGCCTTCGCGTGCTGGGCTATCCACGTGTCCGACAGCTGCTCGACCGCCACGCGGCACCGCCGACCGCGCTGGCATCGCTCTCCGCGCGTCAGGACGTCGAGCCGATTTGCCGCGCGATCGCGGCTGTCGGCGCGCGATTCGGCCCCGCCACATGCCTGGTGCAGGCGCTCGCCGGCGACGCGATGTTGCGTCGACGCGGTGTCACGTCCATCCTGCGGATCGGCGTGCGCGTGGCCGAGGGCGATCCGACGCCGTTCGAAGCGCACGCCTGGGTGGAGTGCGAGGGGGCCGTCGTGATCGGCGTCGTCGAGCATCTGGCGGATTTCGGCGTGCTCGGCGCCCGCCGATGAGCGGGCGGCGCTAGAATTTCCGTTCGCGCGCCTCCCACGTGCCGCGGAACGTGATCCAGAACGACAACAGAATCAGCCGGAGATCGAGCCAGAACGACCGCCGCCGAATGTAGAGGCGATCGAAACGGAACTTCTGACGGCGCGAAACGTCCCGGCGGGCGTAGATCTGGGCGATGCCGGTGAGACCGGGCGTGACGCTGCAGCGCTCGGCGAAGCCCGGCACGCGCTCGAGTGGCACTGCGCGCCCGGCCGTGTCGGTGTCGATCTCCTCGGGGCGCAGGGCGCGCGGGCCGACGAAGCTCATGTCGCCGCGAAAGATGTTCCACAACTGCGGGAGCTCGTCGGCGGCAGTCGCCCGCAGCCATCGGCCCACACGGGTGATCCGGGCGTCGCCGGCCTCGGCCGGGCGAGGCCCCACGTGACGATCGGCATCGTCCACCATCGACCGGAATTTCAACACATCGAAATGTCGCCCACGGCGGCCGACGCGGGCCTGTCGAAAGAAGACCGGCCCGCGTGAGTCGAGTCTGATGGCGACGGCGATCAGGAACCAGAGCGGCGCCGATGCCGCCAGGCCGGCGCCCGACAGGAGCACATCGAGGGCGCGCTTGGCGACGTGGCTCATGCCACCTCCTCGCGCATGCGCTCGACGTGGGAATCGAGCTCGTCCGGCCGGGCGACGATCGTTTCGATCAGGGTCTTGAAGGCCTGCACCATGCGCGATCGGGAGAACAGCGTCTCGGCTCGCCGCCTGGCGCCTTCGCCGAGACGCTGCCGAAGCGCCGTGTCCTCGACGAGCCGCCCCAGCGCGAGGCCAAGGGCGTGCGCATCGCCAGGCGGCACGACCAGTCCGCTCACGCCGTGCTGGTTCACCCAGGGCACGCCGGTCGGCAGATTCGGTCCTGACGACGGGCAGGCCGGCTGCCATGGCTTCCGCCTGGACCACGCCGAAGGCTTCGGTCTTCGCGATCGAGGGCAGCACGAAGGCGTCGGCGGCCTGATAGTAGGCCGGCAGATCGTCGTCGCTCACCCGGCCGGCGAAGGTGACGCGGTCGCCGAAGCCTCGGCGCATCGCCTGCGAGCGAAGCGGCCCGTCGAGGGGCCCTTCGCCGACGATAATCAGCGAGCCGCGGCAGCGCGCCAGCGCGTCGATCAGGAGATCCACGCCCTTGTAGTAGACGAGACGGCCGACGAAGAGAATGCGCGGGCCGGGCACCCGATCGCGAATCGCCGCCACCTGCGCGCGGCGCGCCGCATCGCCGCGCTGATAGCGCGCAAGATCGATCCCGAACGGGATCACCGCGACGCGGCGGGCCGCGCCGACGAGCGACGAACCCGCCGCCAGCGGTGGACTCGACACGATCACGCAGTCCGCCCGCCGGTAGAGCGCCCGCTGCAGCCGCCCGTAGGTCGGCGGCGCCCACCACGGCCGCAGCAGATCGCTGTGATGCCAGACCACGAGGTGCGGCGCAGGCCTGTGCAGGAACAGCGTCGTCCCGGCGACCGGATTCGGTTCGTGCAGCACGACGCAGTCGGCGTGCGTGTTCCAGACGTGAAACGGAAACGACGGACACAGCGGCACGGACGCGATCTGGCCGAGACTGCCCGATCGCAGGATCCGGACGCCGGCACGGGTGTCCCGCTCGGTCCAGGGGCCGGTATTCGCGGCGACCACGCGCACGTCCCAGTCCCGAGCCGTGCCCGCACAGAGATCGCCCACGACGGTCTCCATGCCGCCTTCGACAGGCGGATAGAACTTGGCTGCGTGCACGACCCTCACGCCGCCACCTCCCGGTACACGCCGGCCAGCGTCGCGGAAAACTGCGACCATGAAAATCGACGCGCGCGATCCAGCCCCGCGGCACGGCGGCACGCCCACCGCTCCGGCTGGTTGCGCCGCTCCCGCGCCAGCGACAGGATCCGCGCGGTCCACTCGGCCACATCCGCCACGCGGCAGTACTCAGCGGCCGAGCCGCCGACTTCGCGCAACACCGCCAAGTCGCTCGCCACAACCGGCGTCCCGCACGCCAGCGCTTCGGCGAGCGGCAGCCCGAAGCCTTCGCGCTCGGAAGGCAGGAGGACGATGGCCGCGCGGCGATACACCGCGGCGAGCGTGCGCTCGTCAATCGACTCGAGCACGCGCACGCGATCGCCTAGCCCGGCCGCCCGAATCAGTGCGTCCTGTGCGGGAGTGAAGGCGCCGCCGACCCGCACCAGCCGCAGCCCGGGAAGCTCTCGGCTCGCGGCCGCACAGACGGCGATGAGCACGTCGATTCGCTTGCGCGGGATCGTGCTGCCGACGTGCAGCACTTCGAACGTCTCCCTCTCCCCGCCGACGAGCGCCGCAGCGCGCCGATCGGCGTCGGGATCGACGCCTGCCCCGAAGCTGTCGCTGACGCCGATAGGGGCGACCACGAGGCGGGCGGCCTCGACCAGCCCGAGCCGCTCGAGCTCGTCGCGAACAGCCGCGGTGTCGCACGTCACGCGCGCCGCCCGACGCAGCCCGGCCATGAGCCGGCGCGTCGCCGTCTTGAACGCCAGCGATCGGGGTTCGGCCGCCGGCGTGAGCACGGATCGGAACGCGTCGAGGTCGTGGCAGGTCACGACCGCCCGGCCGGGAGCGACCTGCAGGGCGAGGTGCGCGTAACTGTGATCGACGATGTGGACGACGTCGAAGTCGGCGGCGACTCGCGCCACGTGGCGGGGATAGTCCCACCAGCGGTTGAGAGCGCGATCGATCGTGAACGCCCGGCCATTGGCCCCGCTCCAGGCCGTTGCCCGCCGCTTGAATGCCGGCACGACGGGCGTCGCCGCGACCGACGGCTGCTCGCCGGCCAGATGTTCGAGCAGCATCGCGGCCACACGGTCCATGCTGGGCCAGCGTTCTTCAGGAAAATCAGCGCAGACGGCGACTCTCATGCCGGAATGGCAGCGCGGCGACTGCTCCGCTCCACGAGCTCGTCGAAGAACTCGAGATGCCGGCGGGCGACGACAGGCCAGGCGTACTCCGCCTCCGCCCTCGCGCGACCGCGCGCCGCAAGTTGCGCCCGCCGGCCGGGATCGCGGAGCAGCGCCTCAATCGCCGCCGCCCACGCGTCGACGTCGCCTTCCCGCGTGACGATGCCGGCTTCCCCCACGACGAACGGGATCTCCCCGCTGTCGGACGCCACCACCGCCACGCCCGAGGCGAACGCCTCGATCAGCATGCGCCCGAACTGTTCGCGCCAGGCGGGCGTGGTGAGGCTCGGCGCGCACAGCAGGTCCATCGCGTTCAGCAGAGTCGGCACGTGGTCGTGGGCGACGCCCGTCACGACCGAAACCTGGGCGCGCCGGCGCTCGGCCCACCGCCGCACCTCGGCCTCGCCCGGGCCCGAACCGACGACGAGCGCCCGCCACGGAAGCGCGATGCGATCGAGCGCCTGCATGAGAATCGACAGGCCCTTCTGCGGCACGAACCGGCCCAGGAATCCCACGACCGGCACGACGTCGTCCCACCCGAGGTCCCGGCGCGCCGCCGCGCGACGGACATTGTCGGGACGAAACGAGGCCGTGTCGACGCCCGGAGGAATGAGGCGGGTGGGCACGCCGGCGAATCCGCGGGCCTGCAAGGTGTCATGAACCGTGTGGCCGAAGGCCACGATGCCCGATGCCCGTCGCATGGTCGCGCGCTCGATCCAGCTGAACGGCGGGGGGTAGGTCTTCGAGATGTTCTGAAAGGTGGCGTACACCAGCGGCACGCCCGACGACAGGGCGCGCGCCACCTGCCAGGCGGCGACGACGTACGGCTCCTCCCAGCAATGGACGAGGTCCCACGGTTCGCGGAGAATCGATTTGAGGGCGCCGCGATACCGCATCAGGTGCGCGGACTGCGACAGGCGAACCTCGACGCCACGCACCTCGCAGGCTTCATCGCCGCGCACGTCGAGCGCGTGCCAGCCGAAGTCGCCGCGATAGCCGGCCGGCGCGACGGCCGTCACCTCCCACTCCCCCGCGCGGGCGAGCTCGTGGGCGAGCCGCCGGTTCAGGCGCACGACGTACGAATGGCCGATGGTGAGGAGACGGCGCCTCGCGCCCATCACGCCACCGCCTGTGGCGGATACGGTGGGCGCTCGCGACGCATGCGACGCCAGCGACGGAGCGTCGCCCAGCGCACGCGGCCGCCGCTGCCCGCCGACGGGAGGGCCGCCACAATCTCGCGCACCAGCCATCGAAAGCCCGCCGGGTCGCTGACCTGCAGGTGCCGCCGCATGGTGAAGTAGCGTCGAAGCCGGAGCGGCACCGTCAGGAACGGCAGCGGCAACGGTTCCCGCCGCAGCGCCGCGAGACACTCGTTGCGGATCACGTAGCGCAGATAGCGCACGGAGTCTCGACCCGACGGGTCCGGAACGTGGGCCACGCGCACATCGGGCAGATACACCACGCGCAGGCCGGCGTCGAGCGCGCGGAGACACCATTCCTTTTCTTCGCCCTGTATCACGAATGTCTCGTCGTATCCGCCCAGCGCGAGAAACGTCGAGCGGCGCAGAAGGTGCGCGTAGCCGATGAACGACGGAACGTAGCAGCGATAGCCCACGGGCGCGGGTTGCATCGACGACGGCCAGGGCTCGCCATTCGCCTCTGCCTGCGCATACGCCACCGCCGCCAGCGTCGGGTCGGTGGCGAGGAGCGCCAGACTCTTCCCGATGCCGCTCGACTCCAGCACGAACGCGTCGTCGTCCAGGAGGAGCACGAGATCGTTGGCAGCGCGCTGGATCATCCGGTTGCGACCCACGATCAGACCCGGGCGCTCGGGCATGCGCAGCACCTCGACTTTTCGCCGCAGATCTTCGGGCAGCCGCGCCAGCACTTCCTCCAACGGCTCGTCGCTCGCATCGTCCGCGATGAGCACTTCCCCGACGAGATCGCCGAGAAGCGAGAGCGACGTGAGGCAGCGAAGCAGCGCCTGCGGCCGGTTTCGGGTGGTGACCGCGACGGTCAGCGCGAGCGTGGGAACGTCAGCCATGCCGATCGGTCCGGTCGGCGCGAGCGTGGCGATAGACGTCGAGAGTGCGTGCCGCCGTCGCCGTCCAGCTCATGGCGCGTACCTCGTCGAATGCGGCCGCAGCCAGTCGCGCACGGAGGGGGGCGTCGCCGAGCAGTCGCGTGAGCGCCGTCGCAAGGGCGGGCGCATCCCGGGGCGGGACGAGCAGTCCGGATCGGCCGTCCTGGACGAGCGTGCGCGCGCAACCGACCGGCGCGGCCACGACGGGCAGCCCCTGGCTCATCGCCTCGACAAGGACCATGCCGAAGCCCTCATAGGTCGACGGCCACGCCAGCACGTCGTGCTCGCGATACGCCGCCATCACGTCCGACTCGCCCAGCCGATCGATGACGGTCAGACGCTCTCTGGCTTCGGGCGAAAAGGCCGCCCGAACGTCTGCGGCTGCGACGCCGGCGCCCAGCACCGTCAGCCTCGCCTCGGATCCCGCCGCGACCATGGTGTTGAATGCCTCCGTCAGGTAGGCGACGCCCTTGACGCCGGTCCACGATCCGCAGAACAGAATGCCCTGTCCGCGTGAACGCCCGCAGGGCGGCGGGGCGTCGAGGAATGTCGAGGAGACGCCGTGCGGCACCACGTCGATGAACGCAGCCGGTTTCCATCCCCGGGCCAGCGCGAAGGCGCGATCGCCTTCGTTCAAGAGCAGGAGTCGATCGGCGGCGCGGGCCGCCGCCGCCACCTGCGTGAGCCGCACGAGGGGGTGAAACCATCGCCGTGTCCAGGGCTTGTGCAGCAGCCCCGCGTCGTGGTCGTCGAGCATGCGCTGGTAGTTCAGGTGTTCGAGCCCGTTGGATCGGGCGATGACGGCGGTCTCAGCGAATGCGCCGAACCGGCGCGCGCGCGCGATCCACAGCGCTTCGGCGCTCGATGCGTCAATCACGTCGTAGGATCCATGCTCACGGACGGCACGGCGCGCCGCCTGCAGCGCCAACATCGGAGCGACGGCCTGACGGAGGTAGCCGTTCGAGGGTCCGCCAAGGCGGTCGGCGAGCAGGAGCTCGCAGCGGTGACCGAGCGTCTGGAACTCTTCGGCGAGCTTCACCAGGACTTTGGTCGATCCCAGGCGGGGATCCGGCGGGTAGTCGCCGATGAGCAGGATGTGCATCGGCAATCACGCGGCAAGGATCGCTTCCAGCCGATCGAGATGACGGTCGAGCGACAGGCCACGTGCGACCTCGGGCGCCATCCGACGCATGGCCGCCAGCTCCACCGGCCTCGTCAAGATGTCCGCAAGGGCGTCGGCCAGCGCCTGCGCCGTAGGCGGATCGGCGGACACCAGCACTCCATTCTTCCCGGGGTGCAGCCATTCGCCGACGCCGCCCACGTCGAACGCAATCGCCGGAACGCCGAGGGCGGATGCTTCCAGGCCGACGAGCCCGAAAGGCTCCGGCCAGACGCTCGGCACCGCGACCAGGCTGGCGCGCCTGACGACCGGCCAACGCGCGTCGCCCTCCTGCCAGCCGGTGAACGTCGCCGCGACTCCGAGCCTGGCCGCCAGGCGCTCCCACCCGGGGCGGGCCGGACCGTCGCCGATCATCACGAGCCGGATCGCCCGGGGCAGCCGCCGCGAGGCGTCGGCCGTGGCGCGAATCAGCAGATCCCCGCCCTTGAGGGGCGTCATACGACCCATGAACACGACCGTCGGCTCAGCCGGCGGCTGCTCGGTTCCGCTCGGGACCCGGTGGGTCGGGAACAGCGGATTCGCGTGGACGCGTGCCGGAGCGGCGCCGTTTCGGACGTATTCGCGGCGCATGTGCTCGCTCGCCACGACGATCGCCCGATACGCGCCGAACAGCTGGCGCTGCCCGGCGGCCCAGCGATACTGCTCGACCAGTTTGGTCGGGCTCAATTGACCGCAGTAGCGCGGCAGGTACAGCGCCAGGCAGCCGGCACCGAACACGCGATCGCAAGGTCGCTCGCTCGGGAACGCGTGATGCTTCAACCCGCCGATGCACGTCCCGAAGTATCCGTGCATGAACTTTACGACGGGCACGATCGCCGTCAGCGCCCGATCGAGCTCGAGCAGGTTCATGTTGTGCGAGAACGCGACGTCGGGCTTCCAGTCGCGGGCCCGGGCGACGGCGCCAGCGACGCCGTGCTCGGCCGCGCTGAACGCCGGGCATTCACCCGCGCCGCGCACGCGGAACGCGCTGGCGCCGGCGTCGCGGTGCATCAGCGCGAGCTCGTGGCCGCGCGCGTGCAGGCCCGCCAGCACACTGTCGAGATACGACTGCACGCCGCCCGCATCGTCGAATCCGTCGTTGGCCACGAGCACGCGCATTACAGTCGGGCATCCTGGGCGACGAGCCGCACGCACAAGCCCTCGACGGCGAGCACCTCGTCCCACGGGCGCTCAGGCGCGAGACCCAGCCCGCGAATGCCGTTCAGCACCGCTTCCGGTGCAAGATTCATGGCGCGCCAGATCGACGGATGCATCTCGACGAACACGGCGAGCGCCCGTCCGCCCGCCCGGAGGGTCTCGCGCGCGCCCTGCAGCACCGCCAGTTCCGCTCCTTCGACATCGACCTTGATGAACCCGGGCGCGACGCCCGTCCGCCGGCAGAACTCGTCGATCGTCGTCGTCTCGACCTCGATCGTGGATGTCGAGCCGGGAGGGGCCGTGGACGCGAGGCGGCTCTCGCCGAACGTGTCGGCCACCACGAGCCGCGCCGTACCGGCCTCGTCACTGACCGCCGCGCAGACCGCGGTCACGACGTCGTCGAGTCCGTTGAGACGCACGTGTTCGCGGAGTGCCCCGAACAAAGCGGGCGCCGGCTCGAACGCATACACGCGCCCGGACGGCCGGACCCATTGCCCCAGCACGATCGAATAGGCGCCGGCGTTCGCGCCCACGTCGAGCGCGACCATGTCGGGACGGACGGCCGCGCGGAATGCCCGGTACTCATCGGGATTCCACGCCAGGTGGGCCCACTCGGGCGCGACCCGCACCGACTCTCCGCCCGGCAATCGGCATTCGATGCCTCGGCCGCCGGTCTCCAGCCTGAGCGCCGAGTGGAACAGCGGTTTGAGACGCCGGCGAACCGACGGCCCGACGCACCCGCGAACGAGACCGGCAAGGCGTTCGACGAGCGTCGGACGACGGAACCGCGTGGCGCCCTGCGCCACGACGCGATCCGATGCGTCCATCACAGATACTCCATGGTCACGTGTGCGCTCTCGGTGAAGAGCGGCGGCGCGCCAGGCAGGGGAACGGCGCGCAGCCCGACGGCGGCGAACCGATCGACGGCTTCCGTCGAGCCGATGCCGCGCCCGGCCCATTCCTCAGGGTGCACTTCGACGACAATGCCGACGCGCCCGCGCCGCTCGCGCAGAACCTCGCGCGCGCCTTCCAGCACCTCGAACTCCCGCCCCTGCACGTCCATCCTGATCCAGTCGGGGAACCGACCCCAGGCGCGGCACAGTGCGTCCACGGTGACCACGTCCACCTCGATCGCCTCCGGATCCGCGACGGCCGCGACCTCATTGCGGTAGGGCTCGTCGGCGAACAGGCGCAGGGCCGCCGTGCCCGGACGGGCGCCGACTGCGGCGCAGCGCACCTCGAGGCGGTCGCCCAGTCCGTTCATGTCCACGTGCCGCCGCAGACGCGCGAACGTCCACGGTGTCGGCTCGATCGCGAGGACGTGGCCGGAAGGTCCGACCCATCGGGCCTCGGCCATCGCGTAGGTGCCCAGGAAGGCGCCGATGTCGAGCACCGCCTGCCCTGGCGAGATGCCCCGACGGAGGTACTCGTAAAGCAGCGGCTCGTTCTCGTGGGGCAGCATCCACCGGAGACGCGGGTCGATCCGGAGCGCGTCGCCGTTCACGCGCCACGGCAGGCCCTTCCGGCCGTAGACGGCACTCAGATAGGCGGCATAGGCCGGCTGGAGCACGGCGCGGGCGGCCCGGGTCACGTTCATGATCGTTCCGGAGCGGCCGCCACGTCGGCCACGGGGGCCCGGGACGAGGAACCGGCCGCGAGGCGGCGGAGCGTGTCGATCCAGCCCGACGCCGTCGCAGAGCGCCACCAGGTCTTGCGGCGGCGCTGCCAGTCGCGGGCGATGGCTTCGTCCCAGCGCTCGTGAAACAGCAGTCCGTTCCGCAACACCCGAGCCTTGTACTGCTCGGTGAAGCCTTTCGAGAGCGTCGTGCTGCCCAGGTGGGTGTAGGCGCCGAGCCGCTCGAAGCCGTGCGTTGCGACGCGCCACCCGGCCTGCCGAATGCGGAAGCACAGGTCCGCCTCGTCCCATTCGGTGGGCACGAACGCCTCGTCCAGATCGCCGACGGCGTCGAGACACGCCCGCCGCAGCACCCACGGCCGGATGACGATGTCCACTTCCTGGAGGCGGAACCAGTTCCAGAGCGCCGGGCCGATCGTGCTCCTCAAACGATGCCAGTCCGACAGATCCTCCCAGCGCGTGATCGGCGCGTCGTACGGCCGGCAGTCGAGGCCGCGGCTCAGGCTGAGGAGCCCGAGATCACGATGGCGATCGAAGGTGGCCAGCAGCTCGGGCACGAACCATCCACGCTCGAGAAACATGTCGTCCTGCCAGGCCGCCGCCAGGACGCCGCGGGCGACGCGGAACCCGCGATTGGTGCAGCGCAGCTCGTGGACGCTGTCCTCGTGGACCCACTGCAGCTGCCGCTCTCCCCAGGGCGTGCGCGCCAGCGACTGCAGATACTCGCCCGTCCGATCGCGGCAGCCGTCTTCGACCACGATCACCTCGACGTTCGGACCGCCGAAGCGCTGCCAGCGGTCGAGACACTGTGCCAGCACGTCGACGTTGTTGAACGTGGGGATCACCACCGAGAGCGCCGGCGCATCCAGCCGGCTCACGCGCGCAGCCTCTCGATCACGTGTCGCACGGCGAACCGGGCGTCATACAGCGCACATCCCGCCGCGCCGAGGGCGAGGCGGCGCGGGCGGTTGCCCACGAGCGCGGCGGCCTCGAGCGCCAGCGCCCGAGCGTCGCCGGCCGGCGCCAGCGCGGCGACGCCGCTCTCGATCCACACGGCCTCGGTGGCCTGGCCCTGGGTCGTCACGAGGGCGATGCCATGCGCCAGCGCCGCCATCGCACTGGTCCGACGGGTGCTGACACCGTCGGGGAACGGCTGCAGGAGCACGTCACAGGCGCGCAGATGCGCCGACACCTGATCGGCGTCGAGCGCTCCGGTGCCGATGATCCGATTGCGCAGGGCGAGGTCGCGCCCGCGGAGCGCGTCGGCCGCCTCGGCGCTTCCGCGGCCGACGAGCAGCACGCGAACGGTGGGCAGGATTCCCAGCAGGCCGACAACCGCGTCGTCGACGAGCGGCCGAATCAGGCGTCCGAACGTGCCGAAATGGCCGACGAGCGGAGCGTCAGCGGCGTACCGACGCCTGACGGCGGCAATGGCGGCCGGATCATGGGCGACGGGAATGCCGCTCGGCACCGGCAGCCATTCGACCGGCGTCCCGGGCCGTACGAGCGGCGCGACCAGGTCGGCCCACGCCGGGACCGAGACGAAGACGCGAGTGGCCGCGCCGGCCACCAGACGCGCCATGACGCGGTTCGTCGCGCCCAGCGCATTCTGGGCGGCCGTGTACTGCCGGCCGACCGGAAACATCACTTCGTGAAACATGACCCAGAGATCGCCGGACGGGAGACGGCGGAGCCACGCACAGAACGGCAGGTTGCCGCCCTTCCATCCGAAGGCGTGCGGGACGTACTGCACCAGCACGCGCCGCGGCGAAGGAGACTCCGCCAGCCCCCGTTCGAGACGAGCTCGCGCGGCTTGTCCGAATCGTCCCGGCAGGCGCCGTACGTCGACGTCCGGATCGACCCCCGCCTCCCCGCCGGATTCCGGCGCCCACACGACCACCGCGTCGCCCGCCTGGACGAGCCCGCGAGCGACCTGACGCGTGTAGTCGCTGACGCCGCCGGGTTGCGGAGGATATTCGCCGGTCACGATATGCCAGTGCATCGCGGCGCGCGCCTCAGGGCTGGTCGGCGGCGGCCGGCATCAGGCGGAACGCGGTGAGCCACCGCGTCCAGGCGCGCCCGAGCGGCAGAGCCGCGTACAACGGCCGCATCTGCCAGACATAGACGGCGCAGAGGCCGACCGTGATCGCGGCATTGGTCCAGAGCCCCAGTCGGAGGTGGAAGGCGCCGGTGAGCACGGCCGCTCCGGCGAGCGGCGCCACGCGGACGGCCCAGGGGCCGACTTCCTCGCGAACGACTCGCGCCGGCTCGTCGCCGGTGCAGCGGCGCAGCAGGAGCAGGCCGATCGGAATCGCCGTGACGGAGGCGGCCGCGACGGCGGCCAGGGCCACGCCCGTCAGACCGAGCCGATGGCCCAGGTACACCGCGAGCAGCGGCTGAAGCACACCGTTCGCCATCGAGACGGCGCCCACGCGGAGACGGCTGCCGACGACCGACGCGGAGGCGAGCAGACCGTGCACGAACGAGGCGACCACGATGCCGGCCGCGAGCAGCGCGTTCAGCGTGAACCCGCCGAAGAATTCCGGGCCGACCCAGTGCCGCACGAACGCTGCGTTGAATGCGAGCACGCCGCACGCGGCGCCGCCGGCGAGCAGCAGGTGCAGGCGCAGCATCGCCCGGATCACGGCCGCGATGCGTGATCGCTCCTGGCGTTCGCCGTGGAGCTGCGCCAGACCGATCAGGCCGCTGTCGGGCAGGACCCAGGCCAGCTGCGTGCTCATGGATGCCACCTTCGCCGTGCATGCGTACACCGCGACGCCCTCGGGATGCCCCATGTAGGTGATCACCAGGCCGTTGGTGGCCGACGCCAGGCGCCAGCCCATGGCCCCGAGCCAGACGCCCACGCCGTTCGACATCAACGGCCTGAGATCCGCAAGACGCGGCCGGCGCCAGCCGCGCATGAGATCGGGAGCCAGGACCGCCACGCGCACCAGCGCCGCAACGGCCGCCGCCGTCAGGCTGACCGCGGCCGCCAGGGCGAGCGCCCAGAGCCCGAACCCCTTCGTGAGGAGCACGACCGTCAACGCCACGCTGACGGCGCCTTGCGCGATGGCCACGACGCCGTTGAAGAACACGTCCTGCAACCCCGCGAGGACGCCTTGGAACGCGCGCAGGGGATAGCCGACGGCCGTGGCGATCGCCAGGGCCGCCAGAGGCGGACCGACCAGGCTGCGGTCCGCGGCGGTGAGCCAGAGCATCGACGGCAGCACGCGCCACAACACGGCGGCGATGCCTGCGAACGCGAGCCCCGTGGCCGCACCCACGGTCACGCCGGCCGTCAGCACGCGGCGCATCGTGTCCCGATCGCTTGAGCCGTCGGCCTCGGCCACGAGCCAGGGCATGATGCCGAGCACGCCCAGATCGATCATGCCGGCGTGCGCCAGAATCTCGCCGCTGGCCAGCCACAACCCGTACGCGCGGGCGCCCACGCTCGCCAGGATCATCGGCACCAGCAGCACGCCAGTGACGATGGCGAGACCGAATTGTGCGTAGCTGAACACCGCCGTCACGGCTGCCTTGCGCGTACGGCTCATCGATCGGCCTCGACGGCGTACGCCTGCAGATTCAAGGCGAGGGGACTCTCGACGGCGCCCGGCAGCCGGCCGGCCCAGTAGACGGCCAGCCGAACCGCGTTCGCGAGGGCCCGCGTGCGACCGTTCGGCCCCGCCGGGGGCAGCTCGGGCGCACCGGTTTCGACGACGATTTCCGAGAAGCCGGCGCGCTCCAGCAGCCGCCGCAGCGATCCAGGAGTGAAGTGGTTGACGTGCACCAGGTTGTCGGCAAGCGTCACCCGGTGAGTGGACACGGCCGCGAGCACGCGCTCCTTGATCCACTGGCTCCGGCCGCAGGGGACTTTCACGGCCAGCACGCCGCCGGGGTCGAGGAGCCCGCGAAGATCGGCCAGGAGCGCGCCGGGCTCGGGAATGTGCTCGAGGACATCGGTGAGCGTGATGGCGGCAAACCGTCGCGCGCCGCGCGCCAGGTCGTGCGCGTTCATCCGGTGCACGATCGCGCCCGTCCGGCGGGCCGCGCACGCCGCGGTCTTCGGGTTCAGCTCGATGCCCTCGGCCTCCCAGCCCGCCTGCTGCGCGAGATGGATGAAGCGGCCCGCATGGGCGCCGACGTCGAGCAGGCGACGGCGGGAGGACGGGGCGAGGCGCCCGAGCTCGCGGAGAATCGACGTGAAGATATAGTCCTTCTCCGTCGAGTCGAATTCCGCCTCGACCCAGTCGTCCGACCACCGCTGGTCGTACATGCGATTGAAGTACCCGGGCAGCGTCGGCATCGCTTCCGGCTGGCCGAATCCGCAGTCGGCGCAGCGCACGAGCCACACGTGGCGTCCGGTGTATGCGTGGAGTCCCGGATCCTGCACGGCGTACGGCGTGAAGTCGAAGCGCGCCTCATGGTAACGCTCGAGCGACGTGCCCCCGCAGACCCAGCACCGGGCCAGCGGCGCGAAAAGCTCCGGCGCTGCCGTCGGCGTCGCGATGCGCTCAGCCTTCACTGCGCACGCTCCACGAAGGCGATGAGTTCATCGGCCATGACGTCCCACGTCCGCGCGAGAAGCACCGACGACAGCCGGGCCGTCTCCTGGCGGAGCGCCTCGGCGTGTTCGCGCCAGCCGCGAAGCCGCGCGGCCAGGTCGCCGGCATGATCCGAATCGGGAATCAGCAGAGCCCCGAGATCCGCGGGATAGCGTTCGGCCACACCCGCGTGCGCGCTGACGAGCGAGGGAATGCCGCGGCAGAGCGCTTCGTGCACCGACAATCCGTAGGCCTCGTAGCGGGCCGGGTGCACCAGCACGTCGAGAGCCGCGAGCACCTGCGGCACGTCGGAGCGGAAGCCCAGGAAGCGCACGCGATCGGCGAGCCCCGCGTCAGCCGCGCGCTGGCGCCAGACGGGAAGCTCCGCGCCTGCGCCGACGACCACCAGATCCACGTCCCACGACGGGCGGGCGCAGAGCGCCGTCCACGCCTCGAAGACCGTGTCGAATGCCTTGCGGCGGTCGCCCAGCGCCCCCACGAACCCCGCGAGCATCCGTCCTTCCCTCGCCTGCAGCATTGCGCGCGACGCCTCGCGCGCTTCGCGCGTGACGGGGCCGAAGCGATCCGGGTCGCTCCCGTAGTAGACCACGCGCGTCCGCGCGGGATCGATTCCCACCAGGTCGACCACCTGGTCGCGCGTGCGCCGGCTGTTGCAGATCACGACGCGGGCCAGCCGGAGGGCCTTCTGCTCGTCGTCGAGGTCGCGCCGCCGGGTGCGCGCAGCGAGCAGGCGCCGCGGCAGCGGGCCGGCAATCGCGGGCGTGTACGCCGCGTGCAGGTAATGCACCCAGTTGGCTGCTGGCAGCGCACAGTTGCCGCCGTTGACCACGACCTGCACGCGTTCGCGACCAAGGGCGCGCCAGACCCGCCGTCCCGCCCGCGCAAGCAGCGGGGCGCCGAGCGTATGGCTTCCGCCCGGGCGCCGGACGGCATGCACGTGGACCCGCGGCAGCGCCGCCAGATCGGGCCACACCCGGTGCGCGACCAGATGCACCTCGCCGACCGACGCCAGCCGGTGCGCGAGCGCATGATTGGCGGCATCCATCCCGCCGAGCGGCGTGAAATCGCCCGCCACGACCAGCCAGGTGCTCACGGGCGGCGCGGGCGGCCGGCCATGGCGCCGTGCAGCACGGCTTCGAGGAACCAGAACTGCATGCCCGACGCGGTCCCGAACGGCACGAAGCTGAAGACCAGGGCCAGCGTGCCGAGGTTCGCCGCCACCACCGCCGCCGCCCAGAGCCGATCCTCCTGCAGGGCCAGCGACAGGACGAGCCGCAGATCGTAAAACGCCGTCACGACGAGCGCGATGCCGTAGAACAGCATCAGGAAGATGCCGCCGTCGAGCAGCCACGCATTCGGCTGAATCTCGGCGAAGACTTCCGTCGAATCGAGGTTCGCGGGATTCCCGAAGTAGGTCCGCATCATGCCCCACCGGGCGAGGCCGGCGCCGAGCGGATAGTTGTAGATGAGATTGTCGAAGGCGTACTCGATCTGCACGCCGCGGCTCTGATAGTACAACTCGGTCGGCGTGCTCTCGAACAGCGTGGCAAACCGCTCGCGAATGCTGGTCCCGCCGAGCATCGTGGCCACCGACAGCCCCACGACGACGAGACCGACCGCGACGCCGCCGAACGTGACCAGCCGCTTCTTCTGGTTCTGCAGCACCAGCATCCCGGCATAGGCCAGCATCATCCCGACGGCCACGATCATGCTGGCGCGGACGTGGCTGAGATAGATCGCCGAGATGCCCGCCACCGCCAGGCCCACCGCGCCGATGCGCTTCCACCATTCGTCGAGCTCGACGAAGAAGATCAAACCGAACAGCGTCGCGATCGTGCCCGCGCTGCAGACCGCGCCCGGCGTGTCGAACAGCCCGGGCGGACGCATGATCGTGCGTCCGTTCGGCCCCGTGTACGTGAGCGCGTCGAGAGCGTTCTTGTTTTCGGTGAGCGTGCCGGAGAGCTGGCGCGGCATCCAGCGGTCCGGGTCGTACACCTGCAGCACGCCGACGGTCGAATTGATGCCGTTGCAGATGAGGAGCACGATGAGGATCCGCTTCAGCCCGCGCAGGCCCCGGACGTACGAGGGCGCCCAGAAGACCGGGCAGAAGATCGCGAAGTAGAGCATCACCTGCGCCACGCCCGCGGTCAGGCTGTTGGTCAGCGGGTGCGCGATTTCCGCGACGAGCCACACGAACGCCAGGTTGAGCCAGCGCTCGGCCGGATGCCGGATCGCCCGGCGCCCGCCGCGGTTGATCCACCAGAGACCGAACGCCACCAGGCTGATGCCGTACGCCCCGGCGCGCGCCGGCAGCCGGTAGGCCTGGCTGCCCGGCAGGAACAGCAGCGCCGGCAGCAGCGTGAGACCCACGGCGAACCATTCGGCAAAACCAGACGGCCACCACCGGCCGTCCGGGTCGTCCAGCGGCTCGGGCGCCGGCGGCGGATCGGGCCTGAGCGCCGGCGGCGGATCGGGACTGGGCGCCGGCTCAGCCTCGGGCCGGGGCCGCGCGAACGGCACGAGCGGTTCGGCCACCGGCGGAAGCGGCTGTTCGCCCGCCCGGTGACGCGCCGGATCGTCCGACGTCAGGCTGTCCCAATCGATCGGGTCAGGACGAGGCGGCATGGTCCCTCATGAACAGCACGTGCGGCCACGGCCCCAGATCCGCGCCCGCCGCGAGCGGACTGAGCACGTCGAAGGCGTCGAGCCGGCCGGCAGCCGCGCGGCGGTGCGCCCGGGGTGAATGATCGATGAGCGACGCGTGGAAGCCGTGGTGCCGAAGACAGGCGACGACCTGGTCGGAGGAGCTCCCGAGGTCGAGGAGATGGCGGGGATGGAGTTCGAGCAGAATCCAGCGGACGGCCCCGCCGCGAAGCCGCCGCTCGAGTCCGGCCAGCGCGCGTGCCTCGCCGCCCTCGATGTCCATCTTCAGGACGTCCACCTCGCGCACCCCGGCTTCGTCCAGCACGTCGTCGAGCCGGCGCGCGCGGACGTGATGCCGCGGGCTGCCCTCGCGGATCGTCGACGTCTGCGCGAATCCGAAGTTGCCCGACCGATCCGCGCCCGGCTGGTACTCGCCGAACACCAGCGAGGCGTCGGCGTCGGAGGCGGCGCACTCGACCACGGTGACGTGCGTCAGACGGTTGCGCGCGACATTGGCCGCAATCGTCCGGCACGCCCGGGGATCGGCTTCGATGCTCACGACCCGCCCGGCCGCGCCGGTCTGATGGGCGCCCACCAGCGTGAAATAGCCCCAGTTCGCGCCGACGTCGACGAACGTCGCGCCGGCGTGCAGCAGACGGCGGACCAACGCGGTTTCCTGCGGTTCGTAGCGACCGGTCAGACAGACCTCGCGCATCAGCGCGTCGGCGAGATTGCAGCGGTATTCCAGGGCTCCCAGGTCGGGCGGAAGCTCGGTCCAGAACGGCTCGACCCTGCGGCTGGCGACGAAGTTCATCGCGCGATACCGGCCGGCCGGCAGCCGCGGAATCAGCCGCGACGCTGCCGACACCCAGAACGGGGGCGCCGGCCGCGCGCCGTCGATCGAATCGTCGGACCGGTTCATACGATCACCGTCTGGAGGGACACGTGCATCAACGACTCGTGGAGGGCACGCAGTTGGCGGCCGGGATCGGCGCGCTCGCGCGCGCGGGCGGGACCGGCGGCGGCCAGCTGCGCGCGAAGCGTTCGATCGGCGATCACGGTGTCGAGCGCGAAGGCGAGCGCGCCGGGATCCTCGGGCGGCACGAGCCGCCCGCAGGTATCGTCCACGATTTCCCGCGCCCCGCCAATCGCCGTCGTCACGACCGGCAGCCCGGCGGCGAGGGCTTCGACGAGCGCCACGCCGAAGCTCTCGGGGCGCACGTTCGCCTGGCAGTGCAGGTCCGCAGCGCCCAAGAGGCGTGGGACGTCGGGCCGCTCGCCGAGAAAGCGAACGCGGGCCCCGATCCCGAGGCGCTCGGCCATCTGCCGCAGGCCGTCGAGGTAGGTTCGTTCCGCCGGACGCTGCGCGCCGCCGGCGATCCACATCACCCAGTCGGGCGCTCGCAGGCGGGCGAGCGCGGCAAGCAGGACCGGGTGCCCCTTGCACGGATCCAGACGGCTGGCCTGGATCATCACGACGGCGTCGGCGGGCGTGTCCAGTTCCGCACGCACGCGCGAGCGATCGACGGGCGCGAGGAAGGCGGCCAGCGCGACCGGCGGGTGCACCACGACGGAGGGCGTGTGCGGATAGAGCGAGGTCAGCGTTTCAGCGGTGAAGCGGCTGTTCGCGATCGCCAGGTCGGGCGGGATCCCTCGGGCGCGCCGTTCGGTCCACGGGCCTCCGCTCAGCACGTCGTGCGCCCAGAACACGAGCGCGACGCCGCTCCGCCGCACGACGCGGCCGAAGATCGCCTGCGACCATGCCGCATGGCAGATCACACGGTCGATCCGGCGGTCGGACACCAGGCGCCGCAACGCGGCCCCGGCGCGCCGCACCGTCAGCGGGCGGCTCAGCCGGGCCGGCGGCAGGGCATGCACCGCGACGGCGGCTTCCCGAAGCTCGGACGACAGACGGCCGTCGAACGCCAGCGCGAACTCGTGCTCCATCGATCGGCAGCGCTCGCGTTCGCGCGCGATCGTCACCAGCATCGACTCGATGCCTCCGAACAGATTGCCGCTGTAGACGTGGAGGACGCGCATCTACGTCCGCATCGTCGCGGTGCGGTAGATCGGAATGAGAGCACCTGCCAGTCGTGCCCGATCGAACCGCCGCTCCGCGGTGGCCCGGCCCGCCGCCGCGAGGCGCGCGCGCAGGGCCGCGTCGGTCGCGAGCGCCGCGAGGCAGTTGGCCAGGCCGGCGGCGTCGCCCGGCCGGTGCACGAGAGCGTCCCTGCCCGGGGTCACGATTTCAGCCGCCCCCCCCGCGTAGCTGACCACCACGGCCCGGGCGCACGCCATCGCCTCGACGATCGAGAGCCCGAACGGCTCGGGCGCCGTGCTCGCGTGCACGGCGACGTCGAGGGCGCGGAACGCGGCCTCGGGCCGCTCGACGAGGCCCGTGAAGCCGACCCGATCGGCCGCTCCCAATCGAACGGCCGCGGCGCG
Organism: uncultured Acidobacteriota bacterium; assembly: GCA_963837345.1. Taxonomy (GTDB): domain Bacteria; phylum Acidobacteriota; class Vicinamibacteria; order Vicinamibacterales; family CAVVIG01; genus CAWIMX01. The sequence goes on along the minus strand of CAWIMX010000001.1, from coordinate 2,263,459 downwards.
CAGTTCGTCGAGGGTGCGCTGGCTCCCCTCGGTCTGATACACGCCGCCGCCGATGATGTACCCGCGCACCGCGAGGTGCCCGGGCAGCCGCCCGAGGGCGTCGAGAAACACTTCGTGCCCCTTCCACCGCGCGAACGTGGCCACCAGACCCACGCGGATCGTGCCGGGCGGCGCGGGAGGCAGGCCGGCGAGCGCGTCGAGGTCGGCGTGGGCGCCATCGGGCGTGAACCGATCGACGTCGACGGCGTTCGGGACGGCAGATACGGCAAGGGTGCCCCCGAGCATCTCGCGCGCATCGGCGGCCACGCTTTCCGAATTGGCGACCACCGCGGCGCAACGCGACCGATGCCAACGCAGGAGCGCGGCTGTGAGCGGCCGGGGGCCGAGGTAGTCGTGCAGGTGCCACACAATCGCGGGGCCGGGTCGCGCGGCGGCGCGCGCGGCGACGAGGTGCATCTTGAGACCGTTCGTGTGGATGAGATCGGGCCGGACCGCGCCGAGCGTCGCGGCGAGATCGGCCGTGTACGCGTGCAGCGCCGACGCCGCCGAGCCCAGGCGGCCGACCAGCCGGCCGGCGCCCACCTCGCCCGCGGCGACGCCCGCTTCGCCGAGCCGTGCCAGCGCGTCGGGGAGCGGCACGACGGTCGCGTCGACGCCGAGCGCGGAAGCGCGCGACAGCAGGGGCCCTGGCGCGACCGAGACGAGGTGCAGGGGCCACGACGGCTCCGCACGGCGCAAACTGGCGAGTACGTCCAGGAGGATCGTTTCGGCGCCCCCCAGCTGGCCGGACGTGCTGAGAAACATCAGACGCATCGGGCCGCCCTCGGCGTCGTGTCAGAACATGCGCTGTGGAATATTCAGGACGTCGTTCGCCAGGACCTTGTCGTCGCGCCGGAGGTCGACCTTCTCGGTCTTGCCCTTGATGATGCGCGTCGCGCTGATGCCCCGGAACGTGCCGCGCTCGTTCAGGCCCCCGGCCAGCGCCACCGCCTGCTCGACCGTCATCCCCGAGTTGAGCACGTAGTAGCCGGGGTTGCGCACGTAGCCCTGGATGTAGAAGCGCTCGGCCGGCGGCACGTTGATCACGTCGCCGTCCGCCAGGGCGACGTCCGGAATGCGGCCGGTCTGCAGCGCGCGCCAGTTCACCGTCATGATTTCATCGGCGGCCGCGCCGTTGGGCCCCGCCCGACCGGAGTGTCGCGCGATCGTCAGCTCGTCGCTGGCCGCGGTGGTCGGCGAGCCCGCCATCGCGAGCGCTTTCAAGAGCGTCATGGCGCCGGTCATCTGGATCTCGTTCGGCGACCGCACTTCGCCGGTCACGAACACGCTCTGGCTCTTGTATTGATCGATTTCGACCCGCACCTGAGGATTCCGCAGGTACCCGGTCGCCAGCGCGGCCTTCAGGCGCTCTTCGAATTCGCCAACCGACAAGCCTCCCGCGAGGATACGGGTAATGAGCGGAAACGAGATGAACCCGTCGGTGCCGACGCGATAGCTGTTGGTGAGATCGGGCTCGCCGAACACCGTGATCCGCAGCTGATCATCGGCGCCGATGATGTAGCCGCGCGGCGTCTGCGGCGCGCTGGGGTCGGCGGGCGTGTCTGCGCCGGCGTCGGTCGCAGGCGCCGGACTCTGATCGGGCGCCGGTGGGTCGGCCGGGGCCGGCGTCGGTGCCTGGGGAGACAGCATCAACGCGACCATCAACGAAACCAGAACATGCATGACCATCGTCCCTTGCTCAGAAGCTACTCGGACAGCCGTCCGAGGGGAATTCCCAGTTGTCGGGCCTTCCGGTACAGATTCGGACGCTGGATACCCAGCGTCTGGGCGGCCGCCGCCATCCGCCACCCGTGGTGCTGCAGCACGGCGGAAATGTAGTCGCGCTCGAACCGGCGACGCGCCTCGCGCAGACTGGCCGTCGGCACGAGGGGCGCCGGACGACGATCGAGCTGGAGCGCCGGGAGCAACTGCTCCACCTGGATCGGATCGTCGCTCGTCTCGCGAACCACGCGCTCGACGACCGCGCGCAACTCGGCGAGATTGCCGGGCCATGAGAGCGCGCCGAGCAGGGCCAGCGCCGCCTGCGTCGCGCCGCGCGTCGGCACGCCCAGCCGGGCGCTCACCTCGCTCAACAGACGAAGCACGATCGCCGGCACATCCTCGCTGCGATCGCCGAGCGACGGCAGGTCGACCCGTGCGGCCGTGATCCGGCGATACAAGTCGGAGCGGAAGCGATGCGCGGCGACCTCGGCGTCCAGGCCGGCCTGCGCGGCCGCCACGAGCCGGAACCCCGCGGCCGCAGCGGCGCCGTTCATCCACACCTCGCCGTCGCGCACGACCCGCGACAGCCGGGCCTGTGCCGAGGCGGGCAAGTCGCCCACATGCTGGAGAAACAGCGTGCCCGCACACGCCGCCGCGAGGCGGCTGTCAGTCGTAATCGACTCGAGATCGGGTGGACCCGCCTCGACCGGCGCCCCGAACAGCAGGCTCTCGATGCGCCCGGCGTGCTCGCCGCCACAGTCGACGGCAATGAAGGGACCGCTCGCGCGCTGGCTCCGCTCGTGGAGATGCCGCGCCACGGCTTCGAGGTCTGTACCCGGATCGCCGCTGATCAACACGCCGCCATCCGCCAGGGCGGCGCGGCGCACCAGCTCGTGCACACGCGTGATGACCGGCGAACGCCCCGCCAGCTCGGGGGCGTCGGAAGCCGGGCGCGGTACCCGACCCGCCAGGGTTGCTGATGTGCTCATGGCTAAGTCCGTTCCTGATGGGCTGACTCGGTTTGATACAGCTCCGCCCCGTCACTCACAGCGCCGTGACGGAGCGACTGAGCCCCAGGGGGCGCAGTTTAACGACATAAACTGACTTATTATGACTTAATAGACACCAGGTGTCAATGCTGACACGCCAGCGAATCCAGAGGGAGACGCTCCGGCGTCACCATGCCTTATCGGCGGCTCGCGCTTGTATCAGTAAGGATCGGAGGCGTGTCGGGGACGAAACGCTAGGAGCGGGGTCCGGAGACGTCGGGAGGATCGGTCGGCCGAGGCGGCGTGTAGCCGGATGTCCGTGGCGTCGGCGATGTCGACGCGTACCGCCACTCTTCGTCGCGGCGGGAGGCGCCATCGAAATAGCTGCTGAGGAAGAAGGCCGCCCCCAGGCAGGCCAGGAAGCCGCCGACGCCGATCCCTTCGCGCGGGCTCTGCAGGCCGATGAGCAGCATGAGGCCGACGCCGACGCCAATCAGGATCAGGCCCGCACGCCGATACCGCTCGGGCGAGTGTCTGCCCCAGTGGCGCATTTCCCGGCGGTCGTAGCGGTCGAACCGATCCATGAACTGGTCGAACTTGCGGGGGTCCGACTCGGGCGACGGCACGAGGCCGCGCTCGATCATGGCGATTCGCTCGCGAATCTCGAGCTCGCGCACCCGGGCGCGTGCCAGCGACTGGACGATGGCGGTGACGAAGCTCCCGATGATGGCCACGATCGGCACCATGAACACGATCCAGCCCCACCCGTCCCAGAACATCGTGCGCCCCTTCAGGAAATGACCGGTCTGCCAGATTAGACTGGCCGGGTTGGGGAATTGTTTCACGACCGTATGAAACAAATCCAGGCCGTGCGTGTTCTAATGTCGAGGGCGGATGGACGCCACCCACGAGCGCGAGCTCGTAGACCGCTGCCGGCGCGGCGACGAAGGCGCGTTCGAGGAGCTGGTCGAGCAGTACAAGGATCTGGTGTTCGCGCTCACCATCCGCACCGTGCGGGATCGGTCGCGCGCCGAGGATCTGGCGCAGGACGTTTTCCTGCGCGTGCACCGCGGCTTGCCGTACTTCCGCGGCGAGGCGCGACTCTCCACGTGGATCTACCGCATCGTCGCGAACGTGTGCGCCCAGGAGATCCTGCGGCGCCCCCCGGCGACGACGTCGATCGACGGGGCCGGGCGCGCCGCGTCACGGAGCGATCGGCAGTTCGGGGCCATCGAGGTGCGCGATCGGCTCGACAAGGCCATCGCGCGCCTGCCGGCGCACTATCGACTGATCGTGGCCGCGCACTACCTGGAGGGCGTTCGCTACGAAGATCTGGCCGAGGCCCTGCAGCTGCCCCTGGGAACGCTCAAGGTGCAACTGCATCGCGCGAAGCAGCAACTGCGGCGCCTGTTGGAGACGGAGCTGAAGTGACCGGGGACCCTGAGCGTCCCCGGTCCTGAGCTCCATCGTTGCGAGGGTCCACGAAGGTGTTCTGCGACGAAGTCCTCGAACTGATCGAACCGATTGCGGCCGGCGACGTGGTGCCGGAAGGGCGCATCGCCGCGCACCTGGCCTCCTGCCGCGACTGCCGCGCGGCGCTCGACGATGCGCGCCGCATCGACCAGGTCCTGCGCACGCGTCCGCTCCAGCCGGCGCCGGCGAACTTCACGGCGCGCGTCATGTCGCGGGTGCGCCGGGAGCGCTGGCGCAGCGAACAGGCCGTCGACCTCGGGTTCAACATCGCCCTGACCCTCGTGGCGCTCGTCATCGTGGCGGCCGGCTGGCTCGCCCTCAGGCTGAGCGGGTTCAACGTCGTCGGGAGCGACGCGATGAGCCTGTTCGGCGAGGGCGTGACGGCCCTGGTCCGACGCGTGGCGCCGGCCGTCCCGGTGTACGCCGGTGCGACGGCCCTCCTCCTGGCGGCGCTCGTGGTCTGGTGGTGGGCCGAACGCGATGTCTCGACCTGACGTCCGGCCGCTCCTCAAGTGGGCGGGCGGCAAGCGCCAGCTGCTGCCCGAACTGCGGCGGTTCTACCCGCGGGACTTCGACCGGTACGTCGAGCCGTTTTTCGGCAGTGGCGCCGTGTTCTTCGACCTGTACGCCTCGGGCCGTCTGGCCGGCGCGGAGGCGGTTCTCATCGATTCGAATCCCGATCTCATCGGCTGCTACGAGACGGTGCGCGACGCGCCCGGCGCCGTGATCGAGGCCCTCGATCGGCTCGCCGCCGGACACGCGCGCGACCCGCGCCGCCACTACTACGACGTTCGCGACGGGCGCTTCAACCCGATGCGCACGGCGCGCCGCGCGGCGAACGGGCGGATTGCCTACACGCCGGAGCTTGCGGCCATGCTCGTGTACCTCAATCGGACGGGGTTCAACGGGCTGTTCCGGTTGAACGCGCGGGGCGCCTTCAACGTGCCGATCGGACGATACGAACGGCCGCGCATCAGCGATCCCGAGCGCCTGTCCGGCGTGGCGGAGGCGCTGGGCTCGCCCGGGGTGCAGCTGCGATACGGATCGTTCGAAACCTCGCTCGAGCTGGCCACGCCCGGCGACTTCCTGTACATCGATCCGCCGTACGCCCCCGTCGGGCCGACGGCGAACTTCACGTCGTACACGGCGGCTCGCTTCGGGGAAGGCGACCAGCGGCGCCTCCAGCAGGTGGTGATCGCGTTGGCGCGGCGAGGCTGCCGGATCGTGGTGAGCAACTCCACCGCGCCCACCGTGGTGCAGCTGTACGACACGAACGTGGAGGCGCGGGCCGCCGGACTGCGAGCGCGGCGGGTATCGGCCCGAAGGGCGATCAACCGCGACCGGCTCGGCCGCCGCCCCGTGCTCGAGCTTCTCGTGACGAACGTCAAGGCGAGGCCTTTCATTGTCCCGATTCGAAGCGGCATGCTAGGCTGAAGGTCATCACGCGAAAGTGGCGGAACTGGCAGACGCGCCGGACTTAGGATCCGGTAGCCGAAAGGCTATGGGAGTTCGAGTCTCCCCTTTCGCACCAGACTGACGCACCCAGGCACCGACACACCCAGGTACCGAAGCACCTTTGCGATGAAAGCCGATCTGATCGACGTCAACGACACGCGCAAGAACCTCACGGTCGAGATCCCGAGCGAGGTCGTCAGCGCCGAGATCGACCGCGTCGCGCGCGACTATTCGAAGAAGGCGCGTATCCCGGGCTTCCGTCCCGGCAAAGCGCCGGCCCGGGTGATCAAGCAGCGATTCAAGGATCAGATTCTCCACGACGTGGCCCACGATCTGATTCCGCGCGCCGTCGACGACGTGCTGCGCGAGCGCGGCGTGGAGGCCGTGGACGCGCCCGACATCCGCGACGTCACGGTCGAGGAGGGCCGACCGCTCACGTTCACGGCGTCGTTCGACACGCTGCCCCCCTTCGATCCGGGCGACTATCCGTCGATCTCCCTGCGGCGTACGGCGGCCGTCGTGGAGGACGCCTCGGTCGATCAGGCGCTCGACCGGTTGCGCGATCGCGCCGCGCGCTACGAGCCGGTGGAAGGGCGCGGCGTCGATCACGGCGACACGGTCGTGCTGGATCTCGAGCGGCGCGACGCCGCCGGCGCCGCCGAGACGCACCACGACGTGAACGTCGAGCTCGGCGCCAAGGCGAATCCCCCGGGGTTCGACGAGCAGCTCCTCGGGCTCGAGCCGCAGGCCGCCAAGACGTTCACCATCCAGTACCCCGCCGACTACGCCATTCAGGAGCTGGCGGGAACCGCGGTGACGTATGCGGCGACCGTCAAGGCGATCAAGCGGCGCGTGGTGCCGGAACTGGACGACGAGTTCGCGAAGGACCTGGGGCAGTTCGACACGCTCGCGGCGCTGCGGGCGCGGGTGCGGGAGGATCTGGTGCACGAGGCGCAGCACGGCGCCGAGCGGGAGCTGCGGGCGGGCCTGATGAAGCAGCTGGCCGCGCGCGTGCCGTTCGAGGTGCCGGGGTCGCTCGTCGAACGGGAGCTCGACCGCCGGGTGGAGGACTTCGTGCGGCGCCTCATGGATCAGGGCATCGATCCGCGGCACACGGGCGTCGACTGGTCGGCGTTCCGCGAGAATCAGCGCGACTCGGCGCGCGACACCGTCGCCGGGACGCTCGTGCTCGACGAGATCGCGCGGCGCGAGGCGTTGATGGTGGAGGACGCGGACGTCGAGCGCGAGGTCGAGCGCTACGCGTCGCAGCTGGGGCGGGCGCCGGCGGCCGTGCGCGCACAGCTCGAGCGCGACGGGGGCCTGACGCGGCTGCGCGTGGGCCTGCGGCGGGAGAAGTCCGTTGACTTCGTTCTCGCGCGTGCTACAATCGCGGAGGCATCCTGAGTCATCCTCGCTCCATCCATTTTTTCCACGCCGTCGACAATCACCGCGTTTGACTATGTCTGAACATCTGCCGGATCCGCGCATGCAGCTCGTGCCCATGGTGGTCGAGCAGACCAACCGGGGCGAACGGGCGTACGACATCTTCTCGCGCCTGCTGAAGGACAGCATCATCTTCATCGGGACGCCGATCGACGACTCGGTCGCGAACCTGACGATCGCGCAGATGCTGTTTCTCGAAGCCGAGGATCCGGATCGCGACATCCTGCTCTACATCAACAGCCCGGGCGGGTCGATTACGGCCGGGATGGCGATCTACGACACGATCCAGTTCATCAAACCGGACGTCCAGACCTACTGCATCGGGCAGGCGGCCTCGATGGCGGCGGTGCTGCTGGCGGCCGGGGCGAAGGGCAAACGGTTCTCCCTCCCGAATTCACGGATTGTCATTCATCAGCCCCTGATGTCTGGTTTGGCGGGCCAAGCGACCGATATTGATATTGCAGCCCGGGAAATCCTGCGCATGCGTGAGCGGATCAACGAGATCCTCGTGTACCACACGGGGCAGCCGCTCAAGCGTATCCAGGATGACACGGAGCGCGACTACATCATGTCGGCCGACCAGGGGAAGGAATACGGTATTATTGATGATGTCATCCGGAAGAGGGCCTAGCTAAATCATGGTCAAGAAGAGCGGGGAGACCGAAGTTCTCCGGTGTTCGTTCTGCAACAAGGATCAGAACGACGTCCGCAAGCTCATCGCGGGCCCGACCGTCTTCATTTGCGACGAGTGCGTCGAAGTCTGCAACGACATCATCGCCGACGACAACCGCTTCGAGAACCGCGGCACCCGCTCGTCGCTGCCGACCCCGCAGGAAATCAAGAAGTTCCTGGATGAATACGTCATCGGCCAGGAGCGGACCAAGAAGAAGCTCGCCGTCGCCGTCTACAACCACTACAAGCGGATCGAAATCCAGAAGCAGCCGCGCAGCCGGAACGACATCGAGCTCACGAAGTCGAACATCCTGCTCATCGGGCCCACGGGCACCGGCAAGACCCTGCTCGCGCAGACGCTCGCCAAGCTCCTCTCCGTGCCCTTCACGATCGTCGACGCGACGACGCTCACCGAAGCCGGGTATGTCGGCGAGGACGTCGAGAACATCATCCTGAAGCTGCTCCAGGCGGCGGGCGGCGACATCGAGAAGTGCCAGCAGGGCATCATCTATATCGACGAAGTCGACAAGATCTGCCGCAAGGACGAGAACCCGTCCATCACGCGCGACGTCTCGGGCGAAGGCGTCCAGCAAGCGCTGCTCAAGATCCTCGAAGGCACCGTGGCCAACGTGCCGCCCCAGGGCGGACGCAAGCACCCCCACCAGGAGTTCTTCCAGGTCGACACGAGCAACATCCTCTTCATCTGCGGCGGCGCGTTCGTCGGCCTCGACAAGCAGATCGAGCGGCGCGTGGGCAAGAAGACCCTCGGGTTCCGCGCCGACGTCAAGTCGCTGCGCGGGCGCGACATCGGCGCCACGCTCGAACAGCTCGAGCCGCAGGATCTCATCAAGTACGGGCTGATCCCCGAGTTCGTCGGCCGCCTGCCCGTCGTCGGGACGCTGCACGAGCTCGACAAGGCCGCGCTGATCCAGATCCTCACGCAGCCGCGCAACGCGATCACGCGGCAGTACGTCAAGCTGTTCGAATACGAGAACGTCAAGCTCCGCTTCGCCGACGACGCGCTGGAAGCGATCGCCGAATCGGCCCTCGAGCGCAAGATCGGCGCCCGCGGCCTCCGGATGATCATCGAAGATCTGATGCTCGACCTGATGTATCAGGTGCCGAACCAGAAGAAGGTGCGCGAAGTCACGATCACCCGCGAGAGCGTCATGGCCAAGGACAAGCCCATCGCGCTCATCGAGAAGGCCGGCTAACCGTGGAGACGCCGTTGGAAGTGTACGAGACCCTGCCGATCGTCCCGCTCCGGGACGTCGTCGTCTTCCCGCACATGATGATGCCGTTCGTGATCGGACGGCCCTCCTCGACCCGTGCGCTCGAGCATGCGCTGCTGAAAGACAAGCGGATCTTCCTCGCCGCCCAGCACGACGCCTCGATCGACGACCCGCGGCCGGAAGACATCTACACGATGGGGTGCGTCGCCAACGTCGTGCAGAGCCTGAAGCTGCCCGACGGCAACATCAAGGTCCTGGTCGAGGGCGTGGACCGCGCCCGCGCCGTCGAGTGGAAGGAAGACAAGGGCTTTTACCGCGTCGTGGTGAAGGTGCTCGCCAAACCGCGCGAGAGCGGCGCCGACGCCGAGAGCACGATGAGCCGCGTCGTCGCGCTGTTCGAGCAGTACGTGAAGCTGTCGAACAACCTGCACTACGACGCGATGATCAACGCCGTCCGCGTGGACGATCCCGGCAAGCTCGCCGACACGATCGCCGCGCACCTGCTCGTCGGCGTGGACGAGAAGCAGAACCTGCTCGAGATCATCTCGCCCGTCGAGCGCCTGAACCGCATCGCCGGCATCCTCGAAATCGAGGTGGACAAGCTCCAGGTCGACCGCCGCATCCAGTCGCGCGTGAAGAAGCAGATGGAGAAGGCGCAGAAGGAGTACTACCTCAACGAAAAGATGAAGGCGATTCAGAAGGAACTGGGCCGCAAGGACGAGAAGGGCAACGAGATCGACGAGCTCAAGAAGAAGATCGAACAGTCGCGGATGCCCAAGGACGTCGAGGAAAAGGCCGTCCAGGAGCTGAAGCGGCTGGAAGCGATGCCGCCGATGTCGGCGGAAGCCACCGTGTCGCGCAACTATCTCGACTGGCTCATCGCGGTGCCCTGGCACAAGAAGACGCGCGAGAGCCGGGACTTGAAGCGCGCCGAGGAGATCCTGAACGAGGACCACTACGGCCTCGACAAGATCAAGGAACGGATCCTCGAGTTCCTCGCCGTGCGCGCCCTCGTCAAGAAGCCCAAGGCCACGATCCTGACCCTCTCGGGGCCGCCCGGAGTCGGCAAGACCTCGCTCGCCAAGTCCATCGCCCGCGCGATGAACCGCAAGTTCGTCCGCCTGTCGCTCGGCGGCGTGCGCGACGAAGCCGAGATCCGCGGCCACCGCCGCACCTACATCGGCGCCTTCCCCGGCCAGATCGTCCAGATGATGAAGAAGGCCGGCACGATGAACCCGGTGTTCCTGCTCGACGAAGTCGACAAGATGTCGATGGACTTCCGGGGCGATCCCTCGGCGGCGCTGCTCGAGGTGCTCGACCCCGAGCAGAACCACATGTTCCTCGATCACTATCTCGACGTCGAGTACGACCTGTCGCACGTCATGTTCATCTGCACGGCCAACGTCCTCCACACGATTCCGCAGGCGCTGCGCGACCGCATGGAAGTGCTCCAGCTGGCCGGCTACACGGAGCTCGAGAAAGTCGAGATCGCCAGGAAATTCCTGGCGCCGAAAGCCGTCGAGGGCGTGGGCCTCACGACCGACAACGTCGCGTTCACCGACGAAGCCCTGCAGGCCATCATCCAGCGCTACACGCGCGAGGCGGGCGTGCGGAACCTCGAGCGCGAGATCTCCTCGATCTGCCGCAAGGTCGCCCGGAAAGTCGTGGCCGAGGGCAAGCACTTCTCCGAGACCATCACGCCGGACAAGGTCACGCAGTATCTCGGCGTCCCGCGCTTCCGCAACACGATGGCCGAGGAGACCAACGAGATCGGTATCTCGACGGGCCTGGCCTGGACCGAGGTGGGCGGCGAGATTCTCGTGACCGAGGCCACGCTCATGCCCGGGAAGGGCCACCTCACGCTCACAGGCAAGCTCGGCGACGTCATGCAGGAGTCGGCCCAGGCCGCCATGAGCTACGTCCGCTCGAAGGCCGAAGAGTTCGGCATCCCGAAAGAATTCAACCGCAAGACCGATGTGCACGTGCACGTGCCCGAAGGCGCCATCCCCAAGGACGGCCCGTCCGCCGGCATCACGCTGGCCACCGCGCTCGTGTCGGCGCTCACGCGCGTGCCTGTCCGCAAGGACGTGGCCATGACCGGTGAAATCACGCTGCGCGGCAAGGTGCTCCCGATTGGCGGCGTCAAGGAAAAGCTCCTCGCCGCGCATCGGGCGGGCATCAAGAACATCATCCTGCCGAAGGACAACGAGAAGGATCTCGCGGACATCCCGAAGAACGTGCTGGATACGCTGAACGTGTACATGGTCCAGACGATGGACGAGGTGTTGAAGACCGCACTGACCGAGCCGCTTGCCGGGCGCCTGCCCGCCGAAACCGAGACCGAGCCGGTCGGCGACGCCCTCAGCGACGACACCATCACACATTAACGGCCGGGTGGGCCAGGCGGGTCAGGTGGGCCGGGTGGGGCAACCCACCCGACGGACCAGACCGACCAGACCTTGAAAATCACCGCCGAATTCGTCACGAGCGCCGCTGGCGCGGCCGGCGTGCCGCGCGACACCGTGCCGCAGCTCGCCGTCGTGGGGCGGTCGAACGTCGGGAAATCACGCCTGATCAACGCCCTCGTGCGGCAGTCGCTGGCCCGCACGAGCGCGGTCCCGGGCAAGACCCGGCTTGCGAACGTCTATCGGGTGGCGCGCGGCGGGCGACCGCCGTTCTACCTGGTCGACCTGCCGGGTTATGGGTATGCCCGGGGCAGCGAGGCGGGGGGGTTCGGCCCCCTCGTCGAGGACTACTTTGCGGGCACCGCAGGGCTGGCCGGCGCGCTGCTCCTGGTCGACGCCAGGCACCCGGGGCTCGAGAGCGATCGGCGGGCGTGGTCGTGGCTCACGGCCAGGGTCGACGCGGCCGCGATCGTCGCGACCAAAGTCGACAAGCTCGCGCGCGGTGAACGGATCCGCGCGCTGAGACAACTGGAATCCGTTTTCGATGTCGCCGTGCTGCCGTGTTCGGCGGTCACGGGCGAAGGACTGGACGACCTGTGGAATCTGATCGACAAGCTCACGACACGGCAGACGAGAAACCCGCGGACCAGCAGCCGCGACAGGCCCCCAAGGGCAACGGCGCCTCCGGCGGCCCGGTCGCCCCGGAGGGCAGGACCGAGAAGATAGAGCGCATCGACCTCGCGACGCTCAAGGACATGAGCGTCGGCGCGCTCACCAAGATCGCCAAGCAGCTCGACGTGCCGGGCGCGACCGGCATGCGCAAGCAGGAGCTCATCTTCGAGATCCTGAAGGCCCGGGCCGAGAAGAGCGGCCTGATCTTCTCGGAAGGCGTCCTGGAAGTCCTGCCCGACGGGTTCGGCTTCCTGCGGGCGCCCGACTACAACTATCTGCCGGGCCCCGACGACATCTACGTCTCGCCTTCGCAGATTCGCAAGTTCGACCTGCACACCGGCGACACCGTGTCGGGGCAGATCCGGCCGCCCAAGGACGGGGAACGGTATTTCGCCCTCATCAAGGTCGAGGCGGTCAATTTCGAGCCGCCCGAGCGCGCCCGGGAAAAGGTCTTCTTCGAGAACCTGACGCCGCTCTACCCGCAGGAGAAGATCTCGCTCGAGACCGACGGCGAGAACCTCTCGGCGCGCGTGCTCGATCTGATGGTGCCCATCGGCAAGGGCCAGCGCGGCCTCATCGTCGCCCCGCCCCGGACCGGCAAGACCATGCTGCTGCAGAACATCGCGAACAGCATCACGCGCAACCATCCCGAGGTGTACCTGATCGTTCTGCTGATCGACGAGCGGCCCGAAGAGGTCACCGACATGCAGCGGTCGGTGCAGGGCGAGGTGATCTCGTCCACCTTCGACGAGCCGGCCCAGCGGCATGTGCAGGTGGCCGAAATGGTGATCGAAAAAGCGAAGCGGCTGGTCGAGCACAAGAAAGACGTCGTGATTCTGCTCGACTCGATCACGCGGCTCGCCCGGGCTTACAACACGATCGTGCCGCCCTCCGGCAAGGTGCTCTCGGGCGGCGTCGACAGCAACGCGTTGCAGCGGCCGAAACGCTTCTTCGGCGCCGCGCGCAACATCGAGGAGGGTGGCTCGCTGACCATCATGGCCACGGCCCTCGTCGACACCGGGTCGCGCATGGACGAAGTCATCTTCGAAGAGTTCAAGGGCACGGGCAACCTCGAAATCCATCTCGATCGGAAGCTCACCGACCGGCGCGTGTTCCCGTCCATCGACATCCAGAAGAGCGGCACCCGCAAGGAGGAGTTGCTCCTCTCCAAGGACGACCTGAACCGCGTGTGGGTGCTCCGCAAGGTGCTCACGCCGCTGTCGCCCGTTGAAGCCATGGAGCTGCTGCTCTCGCGGATGGCGAAGACGAAGAGCAACCAGGAGTTCCTGGCTTCGATGTCGGCGGGAAAATCCTAGTGCCGTGCCTCCGGGTCGAGCCACGGCCTGGCCGCGCCAGGCGGCAGCCGTCCCGACACGTAGCGGGCCATCTGCACCAGACGCTCGGCGGGTGAGTCGCCGCCCGCCCAGCAGTGCGGCTGACGATCGCCGGTACTCGAAGGTCGCGTCGGCGCGCGGATCCGTCGCCGATGCGAGCCACGCCTCGAGCTCGGCCGTGGAATTGTTCAGAAAATACGTGTCCAGCGTCCCGGTCGTGACGTGCAGCTTGCCCGCCAGCAGCGGACCGACGCGCGCCCAGTTCCGTTTCAGATATTCCAGCAGGTCGAAGTGGTCGCGCCAGTACTCGGCGACGCGGCGATCGATCCGGCCCGTGCCCTTGTCGAAGAGCGGCCTGAAATATCCATCGTCGCCGAGCGGACCGAAGACAGCCGACCAGATGTCGATCTGCTCGCCCGACCGTCCGTGCGTGCCGCTCACCAGCTCGAAGCGGTTGCGTTCGGCCGACGTGACCCGGATCTGTCCGCTCAGCTCGCGCGAGTTGACGGTGGGCTCGCGCCGCCAGTCGTACTGCTTGTAGAAGGCGTTGTCGTCTTCGTAGACGTTGATGCCCTCGACGTCGGTAAAGGTGACCGGGTCGGGACAGGCCGCGAACGTGCCGCCGAAGAATTCGGGGTGGAAGATCTGGAGGGCGAGGGCCTCCCATCCGCCCGTCGACCCGCCGGACAGGAGCCGCGCGTACGGCTCGCGGATCGCGCGAAAACGCCGCTCGACCTCCGGAATCAGCTCCTGCAGGATGGCGTCGCCGTACGGTCCCACGTTCACGGAGTTGACGGCGTACGAATCGTCGAAATATGGCGTGGGATGCTGGAAGGTAACGAGAAGCATCCGCGGAAACCCGTCGCTCATCCACGCGCGTGAAAACGCGTTGGCGCCGTTGAAGCCGTTGGGCGCCCCGAGCGAGAAGTGGCCCTGGATGTAGTCGACCGGGTAGGCAAACGGCGACGTGGCGTAGTCGCGGGGCAGCAGCACGGTCGCGCCCAGATAGATCGGACGTCCCCAGAACTTCGTCAGCGACGGACTCTCGAACCTGAATCGCTTGACCCAGTCGGTGTCCGGCGGCACCACCACGGGAGGCAGCACGTCGGAGGCGGCGAGCCGGATGACCCGCGCCGGTCCGGACGCGTCCGGATCGAGGTGAACGAACCTGACGTCGCTCGTGAGGTTCCCGGGCGAGGCGACCCACCGCTGCCCTTCCCACTGGTCGTCGTGCATCCAGACGGTGTGCCCGTCGGCCCGGTGGAAGGGCGGAGTACACGTTGATGAAAGCCTGAACGAAGTAGTCGCCCTCGGAGAGATTGCTCAGGCTGTCGAGCGGTGTGCCCAGGTCGCCCGCGTCGATGACCGCGGGCGCCCCGGGCTGCAGATCCTCGACGTCTCGGCCGAAGAACGGCGCCCCGGTCCGGCCGATCTGCAGGCGGGGCTCCTCGCGATCGCTTCGAGCGATCATGATGTACACACGTCCCGTGATCGGACCCTCGTGCGCCGATGCGGGAAAGGTAACCTCGAACCGGGGGCCGGCGTCGGCGGCCGCGCGGAGAAACGCGCCGGCCAGAAGGAGCGCCGCCAGAGCCGCAAGAGCCAGGTTGCGCACGCTGGCTGGATTGGACACTGCTGCCGTGCGTGCCCTGGCCACGCGTCGGTATACCGCGGCCGTCGTCGTGTTCTATGTCGCGCTGTTCCTGCTCTCTTCGAGCGGCCGGTTGGCCAGCGCGGATGCGGGCGCGGAGCTTCAAGCGGCGATGCGGCTCGTGACGAGCGGCGGTCCCGGGGCCGAGCGGGCGCCGGCGGGCGGGGCTGCCGGGTGGGCGCCAGCCGCCAACGGGCGCTACTACGAGCCCCACGACATCGGGCCCGTGCTCCTGCTCGCGCCGGCGGCCTGGCTCGGCCACGCCCTGTCGGGTCGGACGGCGGCCGAGGATTTCGACAGCCCTCCCCTCGTCAGCCGCGTGGCCGGATCGCTCACTTACGCGGTCATGGCCGCTCTGGCGTGCGCACTGCTGTACGGGGCGTTCGCGCGGGACGTCGATCTCCGACAGGCGTTTCTCCTCAGCCTGCTCCTGCCGGCGACGACATTCTTCTGGCCCTACGCGAAAACGGCGTGGGATGTCCTCGGCGGGGCCTCTGCGATCTGCGCCGTCCTCTATGCCAGCCGCAGGCTCCTCGACCCTGAAGGGAGTCTCGGCGACGCCGCCGCGCTCGGCGGTGCGATCGTCGTGGCCTGCTCGTTCCGCTATTCGTTGCTGCCGTTCCTGGCGGTGTCCCTGGCCGTGCTGGCGTGGCTCGATCGCCGCCGCCGCTGGCAGCCGTGGGCGCTTCTGGCCGCAATCGTCGCCGTCGGGCTGCTCCCGACGTTTGCTTACAACGCTGTGCGGATCGGATCTCCATTCAGGCCCGCGAACGCGTCGCCCGCCTACCTGCAGACGAACAACGCGCTGACGGGCGCCTGGTGGCATGGGGTGTGGGGCCTCGTCGCGGCGCCCAATCGAGGCCTCCTGTTCTTTGCGCCGACGACTGCGCTCCTCTTGGGGCTGCCGGCTGTGTGGGCGCGCCTGCGGCCGGCCCAGCGGGCCACGCTCGCGGCTTTCGGATCGGGATCGTTGCTGTATTTCACCTTCATCGCAAAGCTCCGCAACTGGGGAGGCGGCTTCGGCTGGGGGCCCCGCTATCTCCTCCCGATTCTGCCGGTCGTCGTGTATGCCGCGGGCGTCGTCGTCAGCGAAGGGTGGCAGCGGCAGCGCCGGATGCTGGCGGCCGTCGTTCTGGGCGCAACGCTCCTGCAGCTGCCGGCCGTTCTGACCAACTGGTCGCTGGCGATCGTGGTGTTTCCCAGGGCGCTCGACCAGGACGCCGCGCTGCCGTATCAGCACCTGGCGGCATGGCGCACGCTCCTGCTGGCCCTCGAGGGGCGGGGGCTGCCTGTGCCCCCCGAACTGGCCGCCGACCTCCAGCGGACTGCCGGCGCGCGCTTCCCCGACCTCTGGGTGGCCCGCCTCGCCGAGCGCTCGCCAGCCGGCCTCTGGGCCGCTGCGGCGGCTGCCATCCTGCTGGCGGTCATACTCGCTGCTGCCCTGCGGGTGCTTCTGGCGGCGTGAGTCCACGGCCGGAGGAGTGGTTGGGGCTGTGCTAAACTTGAGGTTTGGGCGTGAAGGCAAGGAGTGTGCTGTGAGGGAAGGCATCCACCCGAAGTATCAGGAAGTCGAGGTCCGGTGCGCGTGCGGGCACACGTGGAAGACGCGCTCCACCAAGGGCGAGCTGCATCTCGAAATCTGCTCGAACTGTCATCCCTTCTTCACGGGCCGGCAGAAGCTCGTCGACACCGAGGGGCGCGTGGAACGCTTCACGAAGAAGTATGGCGCGCAAACGTCCGAGAGCCGGAAGAAGGCCGCCAAGGCGAAGAAAGCGGCCGCTTCGACGACCCACTAGAGCGGTTCGATCCTCAGTCGAGCAGCGGCGCTCCCGCCAGACGCTCCAGCTTCCGATCAAGACGCGCCACCCGGTGCCGGACCGCGCGGTTCCAGCCCGGTCTGGCATCGGCGTCGAGGCTCCTCAGCGCGAATGTGCGCGCGGCGGTCAGATCCCGCGCCCGGTGCTCGTGATGCACGGCGAGGGCGGCCATGGCCTCGCGGACGATGGGCGCCGGACCGCCGACCGCCTCCAGAATGCGCCGCCAGTGCGCCGCCGCTTCATCGAAGCGCCGGCCGCGCCGGGCGTCGAGCGCCAGCGCGCGCAGCGCGGCCGCCCGCACCGCCCCGCCTCCATCCTCCTCCGACGCCCGTTCGAACGCCTCGCGCGCCCGCACCATCTCGCCGGCGCGCTGGAGCACATGACCGAGGGCCAGCGCTTCGCGAGCGTCGTGCGCGGCCGCGGGTCCGAGGCGAACCAGGCGCGCGAGCCGGGCGGTGAGCGCGGCGAGCGACAACAGGTCGAGACGGTTGTGCTCCAGCACCGCCGCCAGCGGGCGGCCGTCGCCGTCGCGCAGAAACTGGAAGTAGCGGGCAGGGATTTCGAATCCCGCGACGTCCCCCTGGCGGGGTGCACCGAGCACCTGGCATTCCAGGGTGGTGAGCGCGCAGCCGGCCTCGTCGCGCCAGAAACGCCTCGCCAGGTGCAGCATGTCGAGATGGGGGACTTCGGCGGCCGGCCAGGCGAGCCGGTGTAGCAGGTACCGCGTTTCGAGCACGGGCGCGTCGAAGGATTTGCCGTTGTAGCTCACCAGAGCGCCGGCGGCGGAGAGCTGCGAAGCGACACGATCGAGCAGCACAGGTTCGTCGTCGACGCGCGTCAGCAGGTACTGGCGCGTGCGGAAGCCGCCCTGGTCGTCGAACCAGCCACACCCGACGAGAAACGCCAACGTGCCGGCCCCGCCGCTCAGCCCGCTGGTTTCGAGGTCGAAGAACAGGAAAGGCGCCCGGGCGTCGGGCCGCCCGCAGAGCAGCGACGCCTCGGTGGAGGCCGCGCGCAAGTCGTCGGCGAGATCTCCGAGTTCGGACCGCCCGTGGCGATCGTCTGCCGGCCGGCAGCGCTCCACGAGGAGAAATGGCCCTCCCCCGCGGCCGCCCCATGTGCCGCCCAGCGTAGCGGCGACATCGTCCTGTGGCTCGTACGGGATGGCGGGAACGACGGCGCCAGGGGTGCCGAGAATTCCGCGAACGCGTGCGGCCAGCGTCAAGGGGTCCATGGCTCACGCGGCTCCGGCCAGGAGCCGATCCAGAATGCGCATCGCCGCGGCCTTCGCGAGCGGACCGGTGTTGCCGATCGGACCGACACAGCTGGGGCAGCCGCTCTCGCACTCGCACTCGGCGATGAGCCGGCGCGTGCCGGCGAGCAGCTCGGGGTGCAGGCGGAACAGCGGCTCCGAAAACCCGATCCCGCCCGGGTAGTTGTCGTAGACGAAGATCCGTGCCATCTGGTCGGCGCCCGTCTCGCCGTCCGTTTCGATGGAAATCCCGATGTCGTGTCGGTCGCACATCAGCAGCAGCTGGGCAAGCTGCCGCATGGCGTAGGACAGCCCGACGACTCCGTCCCGCCGGTCGTCCGGCGCAAATGGCAACGAGGCCATGACGTCGGCCGGTATGGTCAGCCAGTACGCCGTGGTGTGCATCTGCTGCTCGGGCAGATCGAGCTCTCCGGAGCCCACGTTCTCGTTCGTGTAGAACTTGATCTTCTTGAACCCGACGACCCGCGACACGACGTGGACTTCTCCATGCGATCGGGGCGCGCGAGGCTCCCCCTCCGAGGCGAACGTGTCGAGCACGGTCACCCGGGTGTAGGTGATGGCGTCCGTGTAATAGTCGCAGTCGATCTCCCGAACGAACGCCTTGCGCCCCTCGAAGTCCAGGCGATCGACCTGGTACGCCTTGCCCTCGACCAGATAGATGGCCTTCGGATGCAGGGTTGCCGGACCGCTCGTGAAGTCCGTCTCGCCGATGACGCGGGTATCGCCCGTCGTATCGACCACGACGAAGTTGTCCGACGAAATCGAACGAAGGCTGACGGCGTCGGCCGGGTAGGATTCGCTCGTCCAGGTCCATCTCCCGGCTTCTCGCGGGCGGGCGGCGTCATTCGATGCCTCCAGCGCGTCTTCGGCAGAGCCCGTGCGGTGCACCAGCCCCTGCTCGGCGAGCAGCGCCAGGATCTGCTGGACGTCGTATCGCCCGAAGCTCTCGGTGGAGTGAAACGGCAGCTCGAAGGCGGCGCACTTCACGTGGTCGACGAGGATGTGCAGGTTGTCGGGGTCGATCAACGCGCGTTCGGGCGACGCGTCGAAGAAGTACGACGGATTGCGGACGACGAACTGATCGAGCGGGGCGCTCGACGCCACCATCACCGCGGCCGACCGCCCGGAACGCCGCCCGGCCCGGCCCGCCCGCTGCCAGGTTGCGGCGATGGTTCCCGGATAGCCGGCCATCACCGCTACGTCGAGGGCACCGATGTCGATCCCGAGCTCCAGGGCGTTGGTCGACACCACCGCCCGAACGGCGCCCTGGCGCAGCCCCCGTTCGATTGCGCGGCGTCGATTCGGCAGATAGCCGCCACGGTAGCCGCGGATCCGCTCCGTGCCGGGCGCCTCTTCGAAGTCGTCCTTCAAGTAGGTCGTCAGAAGCTCGGTCGCCAGGCGGCTCTGCGCAAACACGATCAGCTGCAGCTGACGCTTGAGGAACTCGGCCGCAATGCGCCTCGTTTCGCCCAGATAGGAACGCCGGATGCCGAGCTGGTGGTTGACGACGGGCGGATTCACGAACACGAAGATCTTTTCGCCACGGGGCGCCCCGCTCGTCTCCACCAGCTCGAACGGAGCCTCGACCAGCCGCTCGGCGAGTTCTTTCGGATTGGCGATCGTCGCCGACGAGCAGAGCACAATCGGGTGCGAACCGTAGTGCCGGCAGATGCGCCGCAGCCGGCGAAGCACATTGCAGAGGTGACTCCCGAAGACGCCGCGGTACGCGTGCAGCTCGTCGATGATGACGTATCGCAGGTTCTCGAAGAGCTTGGCCCATCGCGGATGATGCGGCAGGATGCCGGAGTGCACCATGTCGGGATTGCTGAGCACCAGCTGAGCCCGCGATCGAATCGTCTTGCGCGCGTCCTGCGGCGTATCGCCGTCGTACGTGAACACCCCGATCCCGGCGCCGGCGCTGGCCGCGACCGCGTCCGACAGAGCCAGCAACTCGGCAAGCTGGTCCTGCGCCAGCGCCTTGGTAGGAAAGAGATAGAGCGCGCGACTGGCCGGATCCTCGAGCACGGCCTGCAACACGGGCGCGTTGTAGCAGAGCGTCTTACCCGACGCCGTCGGTGTGGTGACGACCACGTGCCGGCCCGCAAGCGCATGGGCAATCGCCTCGGCTTGATGCGTGTAGAGCTGCGGCACGCCTCGAGAGGCCAGCGCGGCCTTCAGCCGCTCGTCGACCGCTTCCGGGAAAGGCGCGTACTGCGCAGGCGCCGCCGCGAGCCGTCGGATCGCGGTGACGTGGCGATCGGGCGTATCGGGCCGTTCGATCCCCCGATCTGGCGCGAGCCGATCGAGCGCGGCGTCGAGCGCTCCGTCGCGACGCGTCGCGGGCAGCAACGCCTCCTGAATCCTGCTCGCCGACGTCGTGCGACTTTCAAGCATGGTCCGCGATCGTAGCAGCCGATGGTGGGGCGATCAAGAGGTGAAAGCGACGAAAATCCCTAGGCCGTCCGGCCACGGGCCTCGCTCGTCGCCGAGAGCGCGTGCTGGCGTTCTAGCGTCCTGGCGACCTGGCGGCGTCGCGAAACCCGATCACCAGGTCGGCTTCGACTCCGCACGGAGCGCGAGTGCAATCCGACTCTCGTGCACCTCGCCGCCACGTCCGCACGACCCGCGCTCGAGCGCCGCTGCGATCGCCGGCGTCGCATCGTCGACTGCTGCACTCTGCAGCGACGACGACGCACTCGCCGCGTCGGCGCCGTCAGATTTTTTACGCGCGATCACCTGAGATTTCGTTGATCTCGAGTACTGCCGCTGTTACTCTTGAATCCTGCGGTCGATAGACCGTGAAAGGAGTTCTGGAGATGGTCGCAGATCAGCCGCAGATGCGGCACCGAGGCTTCTTCCTCCACTCGGACAACGGCGAGGCTGACGCGACCGAGGTCGAAAATCCCGAAGGCCTCGTCGTCCGAGTCCGTCTCTCCAAACGAGCCACTTCCCGCCAGATGGCGAGCGCCGCCACCCACCACTCCGGTCGTTCCCGTGCCGCCATCTCGACCGACGACGACGGCCGTCCCGGCATCAGATCAGGGAGCGTGACTGGCAGCCGTCAACGGGCACACTTGCCCCGCTGATCCAGCTCGCCTTCGACGACACGAGGAACGCAACGACGGCGCCCACTTCGTCCGCCCGGCCGAAGCGTCCAAACGGCAGCTCCCTCGAGACGAACTCGGCGATGCCGGATGGATCGGCCGCCTGCCGCTTCGCCCACGACCCGCCCGGAAACAAGATCGACCCCGGAGCCACGCTGTTCACCCGGATGTTGTCGGGCGCGAGTTGCTGAGCCATCGACTTGGCGAGGCTGATCTCGGCCGCCTTGACCGCGTTGTAGGCCATCCGTCCGCCGGACTCGCGCCCGTAGATCGACGCGATCATCACGATCGCGCCCCCGCCACGGCGACGCATGTGGGGCACCGCCAGTCTCGAGGCGCGGATGGCAGGGAAGAGCGTCTGATCGAAGGCTTCCTGCCAGTCGGCGTCCGTCGTCTCGACGAGCGACCCGCCGCCCGCGAGGCCGACGTTGTTGACCAGAATGTCGAGGCCGCCGAAGCCCGCCACCGTGCGGCCGATTACGGCCTCGACACCGGCCGGGGTGGACACGTCAGCGGCGACGGCGAGCACTTTCCCGGGATCCCCGGCAGCCCCCACCTCGACCGCGGCCTGTCGCAGCCGATCTTCTCCCCTGGCGCACACCGTGACGAAGCACCCCTCGGCGGCCAGGGCCTTGGCTGCAGCCAGACCGAGCCCCCGGCTCGATCCCGTGACAATCGCCACGCGGTCGACGAGATCGAGATCCATCGGCTATCGGCCCGTCAAGTCGTTCAGGCGCCAGTCGAACGGGATGAACGCGAGCCTGAACTGGTTCTGCTCGAGGAACATCCGTTCGAATCCGAGCAGCTTCGGTTGCACGAAGCTCAGCACGGCCCGCTCGATCGGGCTCCTCGACGCGAACACAGGCAGCGCGGATTCGGCGTAGGCGGCCACGAACGACGGCTCGCGCCATGAAAAGACGGAGCTCACCGACACCGTTCCCTGCGAGGGGTCGATGACCAGACACTGCGAGCGGCCCGGACAGTCGTTGGCGATACTCGTGAGCTGAGCCTCGAGCCGGTCTGCCGTGTACGCCTCGCTCCGCAGCCGCCCGCCACCGATCGCCCCGCGGCCGAGCGCGAGAAACACGCGAGGATCGCCGAAGGGCGCCAGTACGTCCTGCTCGATCTGGTCGAGCGTCAGCGATCGGCCGGCCACCGGATGAGTGACCCGTTCGAACGCGCCGGGGATCTGACGAAGGCTCCCTGCCGGATAGGCGTCCGAGCGCCGCGGGATCGGATAGTGGTCGACGACGGTCTGCAACACGATGGCGTTGTAGGCGTTGATCCAGAACGCCACCTGCTGGTCCCTCGGCAGGTCACCGGCCTCGACGCCGGCGAGCGAGGCGACGTACCGTTCGAGCGGCGCCTTGCCGCTCTTGAGCGCTCGATAGTAGACCAGCCCATCGCGGACATTCGCATCGAGCAGTTGATCGTATGCCGCGTCCCGGCCGGGGACGGCAGGCGCCTGCGCCCGGCCGGCACGGCCGGACCCGGCAAGGAGGACGGCGGCGACCGCGACGAGGGTCAGACGCGCGTTGAGCATCGCAGTCGGACTATACCCGATGGCCGAGAAAACGTGCGACTGCCCGGGTGAACGCCTCGGGCGCCTCCAGGCTGGACAAGTGCCCGGCGCGGGGAATGACCACGAGCTCCGAGCCGATGATGGCCTCGTGCAGCGCTCGGCCGTCCGACAGCGGCGTGATGGTGTCCTCCTCGCCGACGAGCACGAGCGTCGGAACGTGCACCTTGGCCAGCAGCGGCGAAGAATCGGGTCGCGACTTCATGGCGGCGAGGGCACCTGCGACCGCGGCCGGGCTGTTGGCCACGATCAGATCGCGAACGACCTCGACGGTTTCGGGCCGTTCACGGCGTGTCGTCTCGCCGAGCAACTTCGGCACCAACTCGCTTGCGAGCCCTTCCGTTCCCTGGGTGTCGACGAGCGCACGCATCCGATCGCGCCCCTGCTGCGCGTCGTTCGAGTCGGCCTGCGGTCGGGTGTCGGCCAGGATGAGGCCCTTGATGTAGCCGGGCACGATGCGGAGCAGCGCGAACGCGACATATCCGCCCATGGACAAGCCGCCCACGACCGCGTCGTGCACGTGCAGCGCATCGAGCAGATCGATGAGGTCGGCGGCATAGTCGTCCATCGTTCGCGCCGGCGGATCGGCGGAGCCCTCGCCGAAGCCGCGCAAGTCTGGAGCGATCACGCGCCACCCCTCTTCCGAGAGAGTGAGCTGGCGGTCCCACATCCGGGCGCTGAGCGGAAACGCATGCAGCAGCACGAGCGTCCCGCGAGGTCGCTGTCGCGAGGCTGGTGGGCGCGGTTCCACCTCGAGATAGCGCAGACGGCCGACGGCGGGCATGCCCGATTGTAAGCGGAGACGGCCGTCAGCGCTCCGCAGAGCTCGACCCGACGAGCCGCGGCCTGGAGATTGCTACGGACCACTCGGCCATGCCGATCGCGACGACGGGATTCAGCGTCGACCTGCCCTACCACCTGATCCAGAGCGTGCGCCTGGCCCAGGCCCTCATGGAATCCTCGTACCGCGTTCATATTCCGGCGCAGCACGCAGACAAGTTTTCACGCCTCCGTGAAGTGTTTGGCGTCGACTTCACGGTGGGCTCGGGCTCGGTGCCGAAGCTCAACGGCGTCCACGTCTCCCACCGCGAGCCGCGCACGTCAATCGGGTCGATCGAGCGTCCGCTCATCTTTCCGCACCACATCGCACGCCGGTGTCGGGACCTGTGGGCCGGCGATCGGACGGTCGGATGCTCGTTCGCGGGCCTCATCACCGACCAGCGCCGGGCCGTCCTCGAGCGCTGGGTACGCGATCGGTTCCCCGGCCGGCGCACGAGACTCGCCGATCCGACGCTCCTCGACCGCGTGAGGTCGTCCACTCGTCGACGTCTCGGGATCAAGCCGCGTCGGGCCCGCGCACAGCCGACCGATCTCGTGATGTGGTCGTCGGAGCGCGGGCGGGAGTTTCCCGGCAAGTCGTGGGACGAGGAATATCAGGCGCTCCTGGCGCGCTCCAGGTTCGTCCTGTGCCCCTGCGGCGACCATGTCTGGTCGTACCGGTTCTTCGAGGCGGCGCTGTGCGGCGCGATTCCCGTCGTCGAGCGGACGTGCGCGGCATACCAGGGGTTCCAATTCCGAACCATGGACGACCCGCTCGACGGCCTGCGCTGGAGCCTGGACGAGGCTCGGCACAATTTCGCGCTCTGCAGAGAGCGCCTCACGGTGCCGCGGGCCGAGCTCGACGCTGAAATTGCGTTGCTCCTCGGGTCCAGACGCAACGAAGAGGCTGCCGCGGCGGTCACGTGAGCGACATTGCGCATCCTGTTGAGTTCGACACTCGTGGAATCGACCCTCCGTCGGAGGTTGATGGCACTCGCGGACGCGCCGTGGCTGGCTTTCA
Source organism: uncultured Acidobacteriota bacterium (assembly GCA_963837345.1). Taxonomy (GTDB): domain Bacteria; phylum Acidobacteriota; class Vicinamibacteria; order Vicinamibacterales; family CAVVIG01; genus CAWIMX01. The sequence goes on along the minus strand of CAWIMX010000001.1, from coordinate 2,238,759 downwards.
GCTGGCTGCTCGACGGACCTGCGAACCGTGGCGAAGTGCGGCTCATCGCCCTCCGGCGCAGCGGGCATCATGCCGTCATCCACCGCGCCTGCTGGACGATGAGGAGTTGATCGCACGGTCCGAGCGCGCCTTCGGGCCGCTGACCGACACCGAACGCTTCCTCCAGAGGCGCGCGCACGCGGGGCGACCGTAGCTCCGTCCACCTCGGCCGGGCGGCCGCGTGAATCCCGTTCCTGAATGGCGCTCGGGTTAGGATCCCGTCCATGCCGGCGGGCAATCCCTCCTCAATCGGCGACGAGTACCACGCCCGCCTCGCTGCGCGCCGCGCGTCGCTGGCCACGCACGAACGCCGGCACGTGGCCCTGAGCCGTGTCCGCCTGGCCATCGTCCTCGCCGCTCTTGTCATGGCCCTCGGGTGGCGGTTCCAGGCGGGGTGGTGGTATGCGGTGCCTGGAGTCGCGTTTGCCGCTGCGGCAGTCGTGCACGCGATCGTCCTGGCCGCCCGCGGGCGCGCGGAGCGGGCCGTACGCTTCTACGAGCGGGGACTGACGAGGCTCGCGCACACGTGGATGGGCGCAGGCGACGCCGGCGAGCGGTACCGCCGTCCCGAGCATCCCTATGCCGAGGATCTGGACCTCTTCGGCCGCGGCAGCGCCTTCGAACTGATGGGAACCGCCCGCACCCTGGCCGGACAGGACACGCTCGCGAGCTGGCTCCTCGAAGCCGCCGCCCCCGAACGCGTCGTGAATCGACAGGATGCCGTGCGCGAGCTGTCGCCCCGGATCGATCTGCGCGAGACCCTGGCGACCCAGGGCGAGACACAAGGCGTCGGGGTGGACGCGGCACGGCTCCGTCGTTGGGCCGCGGCTCCCCGCCTCCTGCGGGACGCCCTATCGCGCGCGGCGCTCGCGACACTGGCCATCGCCGTTGCCACGCTCCTCGCGACCTGGGGCGTCCGGGGCACGCTGACCTCGGGGGCCTGGCGCACCTTGTTCCTCCTGCTCCTCGTCGAGGGGCTCATCGCCTGGCGAGTGCGCAGGCGGGTCCTGGCCGTCGTTCACGACGTCGAGCTGGCGGGGTTCGACCTGACCGTGTTGGCGGGGGTGCTGCAAACGATCGAGCGGGAGCCGGTGTCGGCGGACGCGCTCGTGCGCATCCGGCAGCAGCTCGGCGGGACGACGCGTCCGGCGTCGAGCGAAATCGCACGACTGGATCGCCTCGTCGGAGTGCTCCAATCGCGCCACAATCCCATCGTGGCCGCCGTGGCGGCCACCGTGGCGTGCACCACGCAGGTCGCGTTCGCAATCGAAGCGTGGCGCGCCCGCGTCGGACCACAGGTGTCGGGCTGGCTCGACGCCATCGGCGAGTTCGAAGCGTTGAACGCGATGGCCGGGCACGCCGCCGAGCATCCCGACTGGACCTTCCCGGAGCTGACGACGGGAGCGCCGCTGTTGGAGGCCGTCGGGCTCGCGCATCCGCTGCTCCCGGCGCGAGCGGTGTCCAACGACGTGTTCCTCGGCGCCGCGGCGCCTCACTTTCTCGTTGTCAGCGGATCCAACATGTCGGGCAAGAGCACGTTGCTGCGCGCCGTCGGCCTGAATGTCGTGCTGGCGGAGGCGGGCGCCCCGGTGCGCGCCGCGCGTTTCCGTGTGTCGCCGCTCGCGGTCGGCGCGTCGATCCGAATCCAGGACTCGCTCGTCGACGGCCGGTCGCGCTTCCTCGCGGAAATTCTGCGCCTGAAGCAGATCGTCGATCTCGCGCGGACGCGTCAGGGCGCCGTGCTGTTCCTGCTCGACGAAATCCTCGGCGGGACGAACTCGCGCGATCGACGGGCCGGGGCGGAGACGGTGCTCGCCGGCCTGACACGCCTGGGCGCGATCGGGCTGATCACGACGCACGACCTCTCGCTCGGCCGCGTGGCCGAGCACCTGGCGCCGCTCGCCGCCAACGTTCACTTTGCGGACGCCCTCGACGGCGGCGGCCTCCGGTTCGACTATCGCATGCGACCGGGTGTGGTGCAGACGAGCAACGCGCTGGCCCTCATGCGATCGATCGGGCTCGACGTCCCCCTGGAGAACTGAGCGGCTTTGCCCATCGGCGACGCCGGTCCGATCGGGTCAGCGCAGACTGGCACGCACGTAGGCCGTGAGCACGCGGTTCTGATCGTGCGAGGAATGGATGCTCGACGCGGCACGCAAGAAGGCGTCGCGGTCGGCGCCGTCGAGGCTGTGGCCCGTGACGAGCGCGACGAGCAGAGCCGCGCGCGCGTTGTCGGACGTGGTGCCGCGCACCGCGTCCAGGAGCGGTGCCGTGGCACCCGGCGGCAGCTGGTCGCGCGCGATGACCGCCGCCAGCACGCGGCGGCGCGACGCCGTGGAGCGGATCGTGCGTAGCGTCTCGAAAAAGTCGGAGCTCGAGTCGGCGTCGAGGCTGCCCGCCGCGACGAACTCGACGAGGAGTCGCGCACATTCGGTGTCGGACGAGATGCCCCGGGCGGCTCGCAGGAGCGCGTCGTCGGAAAGCGGGGCATCGGGCGGGGCCGATTGCATGGCGGCGCGCAGCACCTGCCCGCGCTCGTAGTCGGACCGAATGTCCGCTGCCGCCGCCGCCACCAGTCCGGGCACGGCGGGCGCCACCTCGTCGGCCCCCGCCAGGGCCTGCAGCGCACGGCGCTGCTCGTAGTCGGAGCGGATCGTCGCGGCGGCTTCGACATACGCGCGCGCCGCCGGCTCGTCGCCGGCGGCAACCGGAGCCAGGGCGCGAAGCGTCGTGCCCTTCTCGTAGTCCGAGCGAATCGTGCGAGCGGCCGCCAGGACATCGGCCGCGAGCGCCACGTTGAAGCCGTCGGCGGTGGCGAAGGTCGTGAGCGCGAGCCGTCGATCGGAGTCCGATTCGAATGCCGCTGGCCGAGTCGACATACGCCCGCGCCACGGATTCGTCGCTCGCCGCCAGACGTCCGAAGCCCGGTTCGGCGCCGAGTGCGGTGAGGGCGCGCCGATGGTCGTAGTCGGAGCGCACCCGATTGGCCGCTTGCAGATATGCCACGACTGGCGCGCGGTCGCCCACGGCGCGGGGCGCAGCCGTCCGAAGGATGGCCGCGAGCTCGTAGCTCGACGACAGTGCGCCGCCGGCGACCTTCAGAATGGCGGCCAGGGCTTGGCCGTCGGGATCGGCCTGCGACAGGAGCTCGGTCAGGTAGACGCGTCGGGCGTGGTCGGTTTTCAGGCGGCCCAGTTCGTCGAGCACTCTGTCGACGCCGCCGGCGGCGAGCAGCCGGGCCACGCGCGGCCCCGCGCCATAGCCGGCCCGGAGCGCCAGTTCGCGGACTTCGTCGGCGAGCATGGTGCGCGCCTCGCTGTTCCACGACTGCTGCAGGCCGGCGATGTAGTACGTGCGCGTGAGCGAGTCGTCGACCTCGCGGATCTCGATCGTGTAGGGAATCAGGTAGTGCCAGTCGCGGACCGTCAGCGAGCCGCCGGGCGAAAGGCTGACCACGTCGGTGAGCTCGTCGTTGAATGCGACGTCGCCCTTCAGGTGAACCTCGATGTGGCGCAGCCCGTCCCGCCAGGCCGTGTGTCGGTCGGCGGTTGGAGGCGCCGGCACCGGCGGGACCGCCGGCACGACGGGCGGCGCCGGTACAGGTGCCGCCGGCGGGCGGGGTGGCTGCCCAATCGCCGCCGGTGACGCCGGCGCGGCGGGCGCCTGCACGGGCACCGGTGGCTGCTGAATGGCGGCTGCCAGGCCTGCGGCCGCGAAAATGGTCAGAGCCAGCGTGATCGCCCAGCCGGCGACGCGGGGATTGTTGCTTCCCGCCAGCGGCGGCTCCCGCAGGATCCGCCGTACGCGCGCCACCAGCGGCCCTCCCGACGCGGCCACCGCGAAACTGGCCTCACCCACCCGCGCAGCTTCCAGCTCGGCCAGGGCACGGACGTACCCCAGCGGGTCGCCGCACGTTTCGAGCGCGACATCGTCGCAACAGTGCTCACGTTCGATGCGGATCCGCGACGAAACCCACCAGACCGCCGGGTGGAAGAAGAGCAGCGTCTCGGCGAGCGTCTGCAGCAGGTTGACCAGATAGTCGTGACGACGAATGTGCGCCAGCTCGTGGACCAGGACCGCTTCGACCTGGTCGGGCGTGAGATTGGCCAATGCGGCGGCCGGCAGGAGAATCACCGGCCTCAGCCATCCGACGACCATCGGCACGTCCACTCGGAGCGAGTCCACGACTCTGACCGGCAGGGCGAGATGGAGCCGCTCGACCAGCTGCCCGCACCGCTCCTGCCAGGACGAGGGCGGTGAGGCAAGCGAGGCGCGACGCAGCCGCCCGATGTACCACAGGCCGCCAGCCATCCGGCCCATCAGCACGGCCACGCCGACCAGCCACAGGGCCACGATCGTCGGCAGCACGACCGTGGACGAGGCGACGGATAAAGGATCCGCGCCGGAGTAGAACGACGTGGACGCGGGCTCCTCGACGGTCACCGACGCCGTCGGGGAATCGTCACCGGCGTCGAAGACGCCGACCGCCGCGGCTTCGCTCCGCGTGACCGGCGTCGACGCGGCCCATAGCCAGCCTGCCGTCGCTGCGGTCGAAGCGACCATCGCGGCGAGCGCCAGCGTGGCGATCGCGTACCGCACGCGCGCGGTGGAGGCGCCGGGCGCCCGAAGGGCCAGAGCGGTGAGGAGCGCGACGGCGGTTCCCTGCCAGACGAAGTGGATGAGCGTCCAGCCGATGGTGGAGACGACCTGCGCAATCATCGGGACCCTCCACGCTTCTGATGGTCTTCGAGCAGCCGCCGGATTTCGGCCAGATCCTCCGCCGATGCCGATCCGGTGGCGAGCGCCTGCATGACGAGCTTTCCAGCCGATCCCCGGAACGCGCGGGCGGCCAGGTCGGTCACGAGCTGGCGCTGCGTCTGATCCTCCGTATACGCAGGCGCATAGACGTGGGTTCGCGCGGATTCGTCGCGGCGCACCAGCCGCTTCTCCGTCATGATCTGCAGCAGTTTCAGCGCGGTCGTGTAGCCCGTTCCGCGGCCGAGCGCCTCGACCACCTGTCGCACCGTGCTCGGCCCGCGTTCCCACAGGACACAGAGAATCGCCAGCTCGGCATCGGTGGGCTTGCGGACAGCAGGCGCCATGACGACAGTGTCATACGAGTCTCTTCGTACAGTCAACGAAAACCTTCGTAGTTGTGGGCAAAAGAAAGGCCGGGGCAGACCCCGGCCCTTCGATCGCGAATCGGTTCTACTGGCCCCCGCGCCCTCGACCGCCGCGGCCCATCTGCATCCGCTCCGTCGAGGGTGGCACCATGCCCTTCGCGCGCATGTAGACCGCCGTCGTGCCGTACATCTCGTTGTCGTGAATGACGACGTTGGCGGCGAGCGCGCCCTTCGAGATCTGGCCGCGCCCCTGCGTGACGAACTCGTTCTGGTTTGCGGCGCTCAGCGACGACATCGCATCGTCGCAGAACGCGAACGAGTCGGCCAGCGCCTTGACGAACTCGGCCTTCGTCTTGAGCTCCTGCTCGAGGTTCTTGCCCTGCATCGGATTGGCCACGCCCTTGAGAGCCGAGCAATAGCCGTAATGCACCTGCGCGGTGTGAGCGAAGAGCTGGCCGAACGTGCGCAGCTCGGGCGCCGGGCCGGGCTTGAAGGTATAGTCCGCCTCCGGCATCTCTTCGGCCGCGGCCGTCAGGTTCCCTTTGACGCCGTTATACGCCCGCTGCAGACTGGCGGCGAGGTCGAGCTGCCCGCCGCCCTGCGCCTGAGCCAGGGCTGCAGACACGAGCAGCGTTCCGGATACGAGACACAACACACGCTTCATCACGTTAGCTCCTTGAGAGACATCGACCGGGTTCGACTTTACGCCCGGAGCCGAATCCCCGCAACCCGCATCCGGGAATTTCATAGTTGGCGCGGCGGATCAGGCGGCGCGGCTGCCGCCGCCCGAACCGCTGCGAATCTCGCCGGACACCGTAAAGTCGAGACCCGAGGCGGGCAGCCCGACACGCCGCGACCACCAGTGGTTTCGCACGAACACCGAGCCCACCACCCCTTCGGCCGGCTCCACGTCGATGCCGGCGAGCCGTCCAGCTTCCCGGCCGCCCCGCTTCAGCCGCGTGGCCCGGGTCAGCTGGGCCACACTCTTGGCGGTGGGTACGGGCGCGGCGTCGGCGAACGGCCGCAACTCGATCTCGCCGTCCTCGTGGACGAGAGCAACTGCCGCCAGCGGACGCGCCTCGACCCCTGGGCTGACGTCGCCGTCCGGACTGTAGAGGATTCGACGGATACGCAAGGTGGCCGGATCGAGCTCCAGACCCGCCAGTCGTCCCACGCGGTTGCCGTGCTCGCGAACGTGGGACCCAAGCAGCAGTTCCATAGGGACCTCCGTTCTCTGCCGAAGGCCAAGGGTAGCACGGACCCGGGCGAGGGGATTAGGGATTAGGGCCCGCCAGTCCCCAATCCCTTCTGTGTCCGCGCATCAGGCGCAACCGCTGGTGTTGCCGCAGTTGACGCACTTGTAGCAGGCGCCGCTCCGAATCATGATGGCGCCGCAGGTCGAACAGGGCGGCGCGTCCTCCTGATTCTGGATCGTGGAGAACGGGGCCGCCTGCCCGGCTGGCGGTGCCGCGGCGACGCGTCCGGCCGAGGCGGGTTCGTCGGCTCCCTCCCCGCTGGCATCTTCGAGCGCACGCCCGTTCACCCCGGCGTGGAACTGGGCCTCTGGCGACAGGAACTTGGTGGCCATCCACCGGAAGATGTAGTCGACGATGGACTTCGCGAAGCGCACCTCCGGATTGCGCGTCATGCCCGACGGCTCGAACCGGACGTGGCTGAACTTGTCGACGAGCGCCTGGAGCGGCACGCCGTACTGCAGCGCGTAGGAGATGGCCTGCGCGAAGGCGTCGGCGAACCCGGAAATCGTCGAGCCTTCTTTCGCCATCACGAGGAAGATCTCGCCCGGCTGCCCGTCTTCGAAGAGGCCCACGGTGATGTAGCCTTCGTGCCCGGCGATGTCGAACTTGTGGGTGATCGCCTGCCGCTCGTCGGGCAGCTTGCGGCGGATGGGACGCATCACCGTCTGGGCGGCGGCCTGAGCAATTTCGGCAGGCGACTTGTCCTTCGACGTGTTGAGCGGCTGCGTGCGTTTGCTCCCGTCGCGGTAGATCGAGATCGCCTTGGCGCCGAGTTTCCACGACTGGACGTAGGCCTGCGTGATCTCGTCGACGGTGGCCTCTTTCGGCACGTTGACGGTCTTGCTGATGGCGCCCGAGATGAAGGGCTGCGTGGCGCCCATCATCTTGATGTGCCCCATGTAGTGGATCGAGCGCTGCCCCTTGGCGGCCTTGAACGCGCAGTCGAACACGGCGAGGTGCGCGTCGCGCAGGCCCGGCGCGCCCTCGATCGTCTCGTGCGTGTCGATGTGATCGACGATGGCGTCGATCTGCGGCGGCGTGTAGCCGAGCTTGCGCAAGGCCATCGGGACCGTCTGGTTGACGATCTTCATCAGCCCGCCGCCCACGAGCTTCTTGTACTTGACCAGGGCGATATCGGGCTCGACCCCCGTGGTATCGCAGTCCATCATGAAGCCGATGGTGCCGGTCGGCGCGAGCACAGTGGTCTGCGCGTTGCGGTAGCCGAACTGCTCGCCCAGCTCGACGGCGTCGTCCCACGAGCTCTTCGCGGCATTGTAGAGATCGGCCGGCACGTTCCGCGCATTCACGTCGCGCATGGCGTCGCGATGCTTCCGCATCACCCGGAGGAAGGGCTCGGCGTTCTTCTCGTAGCCCGCGAACGGGCCGCCATGATCGCGTGAGACGCGCGACGACTGCGCATACGCCTCGCCGGTCATCAGGGCCGTGAGCGCCGCGGCGTAGTCGCGTCCGGCGTCGCTGTCGTACGGCAGGCCCCGCGACATCAGGAGCGCGCCCAGATTCGCATAGCCGAGGCCGAGCGGACGGTAGTCGTGGCTGTTCTTCTCGATGGCCGGCGTCGGGTAGCTCGCGTTGTCGACGATGATTTCCTGCGCCATGATGAGCGTCCGGATCGCGGCCTTGTAGGAGACGACGTCGAATTCGACGTTGTTGGGATCGTCGCCCACCATCTTCACGAACTTCATCAGGTTGATCGACGCGAGATTGCACGCCGAGTCGTTCAGGAACATGTACTCGGAGCAGGGGTTGCTGGCGTAGATGCGGTCGGTGTCCGGGCAGGTGTGCCACTCGTTGATCGTGGTGTCGAACTGCATCCCCGGGTCGCCGCACACGTGTGTGCCCTCGGCGATCAGCCGCATCAGGTCGCGCGCACGATACGTGTCCACCACGGCGTCGCTCGTCACCGCACGGGTCTCCCAGATGCCGTCGTCGAGCACGGCGCGCATGAAGTCGTCGGTCACGCGGACGCTGTTGTTCGAATTCTGGAAGAAGACCGACGAGTACGCCGGCCCGGTGAACGATCCGTCGTAGCCGGCGTCGATGAGCGCCCAGGCCTTCTTCTCTTCCTCGACCTTGCAGTTGATGAAGTCGACGATGTCGGGGTGATCGGCGTTCAGGATCACCATCTTCGCCGCGCGGCGCGTCTTGCCGCCCGACTTGATCACTCCGGCGAACGCGTCGTACCCCTTCATGAACGACACGGGCCCCGACGCCGTGCCCCCGCCCGCCAGCAGCTCCCGCGACGATCGAATGGGCGACAGGTTCGTGCCCGTGCCCGACCCGAACTTGAACAGCATCCCCTCGGTGCGCGCCAAGGTGAGGATCGAATCCATCGTGTCCTTGACGGAATTGATGAAGCACGCCGAGCACTGCGGCGCTCTCTCGAAGCCGCAGTTGAACCAGACCGGGCTGTTGAACGCCGCCTTCTGATACACCAGGATGTGCTTGAGATCGTCGCTGAACGCCTGCAGATCCTCGTCGGTCGCAAAGTACTTCTGCGCCTTCCCCCAGGCGCTGATCGTGTTCACCACGCGGCCGATGAGCTGCTTCACGCTGCGTTCGCGCTCGGGCGTGCCGATCTGGCCGCGGAAATACTTCGAGACCACGATGTTGGTGGCCTGCTGCGACCACTGCCTCGGGATCTCGACGCCGCGCTGCTCGAACACCACCTCGCCACGCTCGTTGCCGATCACCGCGTCGCGAAGCTCCCATTCGACCTCGTCGAACGGATCGACCCCCACCTCGGTGAAGAAGCGCGGGAACGTCAGCCCCGGCGCCGACGCCGCCCGGGCTTTGGCGCGCTTGTCGAGGTCGGGGAACCCCGGTGACACACGGTCGGTCCCGCCGCTCTCGACCGTCTGTTGGCTGGCACCCGAGGCTTGGTAGGCAGCGCCCTCTTTCATGTCCCCTCCACTCACGCCGATGGAGACCGCTTCCCGCCCCGGAAGCCGTCTCTGAACTAGGTTGGAATCTCTCGCGGCCAGACCGGACTCACGGCAATTCGCATCCGTGTGCCGAGCGAAAAGCTGGGAGCCCCTCGCGTTCGCCTGTCTCGCTACGGCCGACCACTATGAGCTTCGGTCCCTGGTTTGTCAAGAGTGTAAACACTAGATATTGTGCCTCTCTTTTAGGTCAGTCGCAAGATATTGACATTCTTGTAGGTCAAAGCATCGCATCGCGAACGATTAGAATGACCGAAGATCCGTGCCGCTCCCTCCGCGCGAGCCCGACCGTACGACGCCCCCCACGGTGTTCCCCGAGCCTGCCGTCGCGGTGCCTCCCGCACCGTCCGCCCCCGAGCGGCTGGTCGCCTTCGTCGAGGTGCTCCTCTGCTCCGACTATCCGACCCAGCTGCTGCTCGGCGGCGTCTTCGCGATCGTCGGGATCGGACCGACGGCGACCGGCGGGGTCCTCACGCTCGGCTACGTCATGTGGCTGTCGTTTGCCGACACGGTGCTGCTCATCGGGCTCATCCTGGTGCTGCTGATCGCCCACGGCGAGCGCCCGACGCGCATCTTCTTTGGATCCAGGCCCGCGGGGCGCGAGGCGGCCACGGGCCTCATGCTGGTGCCCGTCGCGCTCGGCATCGCGTTCGCGGTACTCGTCCTCGTTCAGCAGTTCGCTCCCTGGCTGCATACCGTCGAGGCGAACCCGCTTCAGGCGCTGATCCGGACGCCTCGCGACGCCTGGCTGTTCGCCTCGGTCGTGGTGGTGGCCGGTGGCGTCCGCGAAGAACTGCAGCGCGCGTTTCTGCTGCACCGCTTCGAGCGCTGGCTGGGCGGCGGCGCCGTCGGCCTCGTGGTGACGAGCCTCGCCTTCGGCGCCGGGCATGCGCTCCAGGGCCTCGACGCCGCGGTGGCCACTGCCGCGCTCGGATTCGTGTGGGGGGTCGTATATCTGAAACGGCGATCGGTCGTGGCGCCCATGGTGAGCCACGCCGGCTTCAACCTGCTCGAAATCGTTCAGTTCCTGGCGGTCGGACGGTAGCCGGGCTCACCCAGGTCGATTCGCGTTCAGGGGCGCGTGGCGTACAGGTTCACGATGTCCGCCCGGCTTCGGAGGCCGGCTACCCAGTCGTCGACGAGCGTCAGCCGGCGCGCGTCGTTCATCACATCGACGACCCGGGCGCGGATGGCGTCGAGAGGCGGCAGCCGCCCACCGACCGAGAAGGCCTCGGGGTGCGCCTGATAGTACCGCGCGACTTCGTCGTCGGTCGGAGGCGGTACCGTGAACCGCAGGTCCAGGTATTCCTGAATCAGCAGATTCTGGCGGAGCGTGTCCCGCAGCTGCGGCTCCCCGATGCCTGATCGCGCGAGCACGGCCTCGTAGGCATCCGGCGTCGGAAACCGGGCGCGGACGGCGCGCAGCCGGTCGTCGATCGCGTCGGCCGTCGGTTCGGGTGGCACGAATCGCTCCACCTCGCTGAGCATCAGATCCCGATCGATCAGCCCCGCGAGCACGGCGCCCACCGGATCGGCCTGGCTGCCGCTCGACACCAGGCCCAGCTCGCTGGCCGCACGCACGTCGCTCAACGTGATGACCCGGCCCGAGACGATGGCCAGGATGCGATCGATGACCTCGGCTCGAAGCGACGAGCTGATGGCTGCCAGCAAGCAGACGGCCATCACCCCGCACACGCACCACGGCTGTCGTCTCATCAACCCGCCTGACCTGCCCGACGCGCGCGACATCTAGAACGCCTGCCCGAAGCTCAGATGAAATGCCGTCAGGCCTTCTCCCTCGCGGCGGTTCACCTTCACGCCGAGATCCGCGCGGATCGGTCCGAACGGCGATCCGAACCTGATGCCGAAACCGACCGAGCTCCGGAGCGATCCGAGGTCGATGTCGCCCGCGTGCTGGAACACGTTGCCCGAATCGAAGAATCCGACCACGCCGAGCCCGCCCCATACCGGCACGCGCATCTCGCCATTGAAGATCACGAGGCCGTCGCCGCCGATCGGAAAGCCATTGGGAATCGTTTCGGGGGTGCCCAGCCGGTCGAGCGCGAATCCGCGCACGCTGTTGCCGCCGCCGGCAAAAAACCGTTCGCTCTCGGGCAGGACCGGGACGTCGGCCTTCACCCGCGTGCCGTCATCGAGGCTCTGGATCACCTGGCGCGGAAAGCCGAGGCCCAGCCAGGCGCGACCCGCGAAGATCGTGCCGCGCGCGTGGGGCACGGGGCGGAAGATCTGGCCGATCAGCGAGATCTTGGTGAATCCGGCCTCCGAACCGAGGCTGAGCGCCGCGAGCTGGACGTCGGCGGTCGTCAACCCGCCCGTGGCGGGATTCAGCGTGTCGTCGCGCGTGTCGTGGATCAGCGTCAGCGAAACCGACGACAGGCGGTACCTGCTGAAGACCCGGTCGAGCAGGTTCTGGTCCTGAGGATCGACGCTCTGGTCGAACACGCGGGTGCGCTGGAGCTGGTAGTTGCCGCTCGCCAGGACCGTCGGGGCGACGCGACGCGTCAGCGTGGCCCCGACCCCCCGCCGGGCGTAGTTGAAGCTCGAACGGATCTGCTGCTCGATGGTGCCCGTCGCCGAGAGGTCGGCCTCCGTGCCCGCGAGCCTGGGGACGCGATAGGTGCCGAGGACCCGATATTCGGCGAACCCGAAGCCGCCGCTCGAGGGCGGCTGCGGCTGGTCGGCGAAGAACGGCGAATCCTTCGGATGAAGGCTCAAGCCGGTGGCGAAGCTCACCGACTGGTTTCTCCCGAACAGATTCCGTCGAGAGATCTCGAACGAGGCGCGCGGCGCCACCTCGAACCGTTCGCTGGCCACGCCGCCGGCTTCCTGGCGCCGAACGACCCGCAGCCGCCCTTCGACGCCCGCGCCGTAGCCGATCGTCGTCGCCGGGCCTTCCTCGACCGTCACGATCAGGTCGCTCCGGTTCTCGTTCCCGTGGCTCACCGGCTCGATCTGGACGCGCCGGAACAGCCCGAGGGCCGCGAGCCGCCGCCGGCTCTCGACGAGCGCCGCGCGTCCCAGCGGATCGCCCGTACGCAGCTGGAGTTCGCGTTCGATCGTGGCCGCGCTCGTCCGCGTGTTGCCCACGATGAGCACATGGTCCACGACGACGCGCGGCCCCTCGTCGATCGTGAACAGGATATCGGCGCCGGTCCGGTCGTCGCTGAACCGCGGCGCCGCCGACACCGTGGCGTTCGGATAGCCGAGGTCGGCGTAGCGCGTGGCCACGGCGTCCCGATCGGCGGCCAGCTGCGCGGCGACGAAGGGTGCGCCCATCGCGAGGCCGACGTCGGCTCGGAGGGCCGAGGCCTCGACCGAAGTGTTGCCCGTGAACGCGACGCTTCGCACCACGGTCCGCGCGCCCTCGGTCACCGTCAGGTGGACGGCCATCTCCACCTGTCCGGCCGACGAGCCGCCCGGAACCGGATCGGCGTCCGACGCGACGCTCGCCGCCACGAAGCCCCGGCGGCGATACAGCGCCTCCAGGGCGCTCGCGTCGGCGTCGAGCGCCGCCTCCGAAAAGGGGCCGCCGACGCGCGTCCGCAGCACCGGCATCAGCGTTTCGAGGGGGAGCGACGCATTGCCGTCGACCGCCATCGTGCTGACCCGATACAGCGGCCCGCGCGTCACGGTGAACGTGATGACCAGTTCGCCCTCGGCCTCCCGTCGCGTGAACGGCGCCGTCGCATCCCGGTAGCCCTGCGCCCGCAGGTAGGCCTGGATTCGCAGTCCGGAATCCTCCAGCAGATCCTCGTCGGCCGACCCTTCTCGCTCCACAGGGACGAGATCCGCCTGGCGGCCCGCCGGCAGCGGATCGCCCGCGAACGTGACCCGCACATGCGGGCCGGTATCGACGACGAGCGTGACGTTCGCCACCCGATCGTCGTCGGCGAGCTGCACCGAGGGGGCGAGCGTAGCCAGATAGAAGCCGAGCCGACGGCGGCCGTCCAGGTACCGTTCGATGCCGGCTTCGAGATCGTCCCGCTGATAGGGCTCGCCCTCCGCCAGATCCAGCTCGTCGAGCAGATCCTCGCGCCGGATGCCGGGTGTGCCGTCGATCGTGATCGACCCGATCGACGTCCTCGTGCCGGGATCGACGACGAAGACGAGCGTCGCACGATCCGGGTCGTGGCGGATGTCGGCGCGCGGTTCCACCGAGGCCCGCAGGTACCCCCGTGCGGCGAGGGCGTCGTCCACGACGCCTGCCAGGTCGGCCATCCGGCCGAGCGATGGCGATCGCCCGTAGCGATCGACCACGGCCCGCCGCAGCGCGTCGGTGTCGATGCCCGGGCGGTTGACGGGGCCGGAGAACTCGATGCGGGTGACCGGGTGCACCGGGCTGAGCTCGTAGCGAAGGGCCACCCCGTCCCCCTCGGGCGAGGCGTCGACGCGGACATCCTCGAATCGCCGCAGGCTGAAGAGGTGCCCGATCGTCTCGCGGATGTCGGCCATGGCGAGCGGCCGCCCGACGGTCGTCTGGACGACGCCGGTCACTTCGGGGTCGGCGGTCTCCCGTCCCTCGACCAGAACGCGCACCGAGAGGACGGTCTTGTTGAGGTAGTCGCCGACGTCCGCGCGCGCCAGCGTGGGCCTTGCGCCGGCGAGCGCCAGCAGGGCGGCGAGCACCCGCCCGGCGCGCATCAGAATGTGTGCCTCACGCGGAATTCGAGCGCGTAGGTCTGCTGGTCTTCGTTGCGCGACAGAATCCACGACCATCGATCGCTCTGATCGTACTCGAGCAGGATGATCTGGTCGTTGATCGAGGAGGCCAGGCCGAGGCTGCGGGAGAACGTGAGATAGACGCGGTCGGAGATGCGCTTCCCGATGGTGACCCGGGCCGTCGGATTCAGACGCGACGTCTGCGTGTAGGGGTCGGTGAACGAGGGCGTGAGCTGGAACGTGTCGACGCCGAAGGTCTGCTCGACCACTTTGCCCACCTCCGCCGAGATCGATCCGGTCAGCGCCTGCGTGGCGCGCGTCGCCAGGATATCGGTTTCGACCTGGTTGGGGTTCTGGAGCGCGCGGAGCTCCACGTCGCCGGGGCCCTGCGCCTGGTTCCGACGTGAATCGCTCAACAGCAGCGCAAGCACCTCGGTTTCCGGCAGCGGCGGATCGGAGCGCAGCGGCAGCTGCAGCTGGTTCTGCGTGCCGACCGCACCGACCGTCACCAGGTAGGTCTGGCCCGGCACGCGCACATTCGTCTCGGCTTCGACGTCGAAGAACGGCTCGATTCGCGTGGGGTTGGTGAAGTCGATCGAGCCGTGCGTCACGCGGTACCGCCGGCCTTCGAAGGTCAGCTCGCCCCGATCGATGTCGGCACGGCCGAACAGCACCGGGCGCTCGTAGGTGCCGCCGAGCGTCAGGTCCGCGCTCGCGACGAGGCGCACCAGATTGTTGTTCACGCGCAGCGTCGAGGGCACGACGATCCGCAGGTCGTAGCGCAACGGCGCCAGGGGCGACGGCGCCGGCTCGATCGGCGCACCGCTCTCGTCGCGGTTGCCCACGAGGTCGAAGATGCTGCCGGGGGTCTCGAGCGGCCGGGTCCACTCGGCGCTCTGAACGGTCACCGTGCCGCTGAGCACCGGCGCGGCGAACGGCCCGCGCAGCACGAGGTCGCCGTCGATATCCGACCGCACCCCTTCGGGATAGCGCAGGCGGACCCCCGCGCCGCGCACCGTCACGTTGAGATCGCTCGGCCGATAACCGTCGAACCCGATCCGCCCGCCGAACTGGATGCTGCCTCCGCCGAGCGTCGCCGACACGTCGTCGAGCCGCAGCCCGCGCTCGTCGAAATACACGGTGCCGTTGATGGCGTCGAGCGCCGCCGGCATCGCGAAATGACGGATGCGGCCGTCGCTGAGCGTCGCGCTCCCGGAGAACACCGGGTTCCTCAGCGGGCCGTCGATCGCCGCGGTCAGCTCGGCGCGGCCCGATCCGCGCACGTTGTCGAAGAACGCCTGCAGGATGCCGAGGTTGGCGTCGCCCGCCGTGCGCAGCGCGATCCGATCGTCGGCGATCCCGATCTGACCCGAAACGCGAAGCCGCGTGTCCACGCCCACGAGCTGCAGATTCTGCACCTCCACACGGTTGCGATCGAGCGCCAGCCGGATCGGTTCGGCATTGCGCAGCTCGTAGTCGAACAGGCGCATGTCGAGCGTGTCGACGGTCGCATCGACCAGCAGGTGATCGATGTCGGCGAGCTCGCCGGCAATCCGCACGCCGCCGGTCGCCACCGCCGTGGTGTAGGGCGAGAGCTCGGGCACGAACAGGCGCACGTACGGATCGAGCGAGCTGTCGTGGAAGCGGAACGTCATCTCGGCATCGAGCTGCGGCGTCAGCGCGATTCGCCCCGTGCCCGTAATGGCCACGCGGGGCGAGGCGGCCTCGATCTCGCCGCTGACTTCGCGGTCGCGGAGCAGCAGCGTGCCTACGACCTGTCCGATGCCTTCCTCACCGATGAACAGGTCGGCCACGTCGAAGCGTACGTCGTACGCCGGCGCATCGAACGTGCCCGTTCCGCTCGCCGAGAAGTTGCCGATCCCGGTGAGCGGCGCCGCCGGATAGCTCAGTAGCGCGATCTGATCGAGCGGAATCCGCCGCCCGGCCGCGTTGAACGAGTAGCTCGAGTCCCAGCCGATGTAGGCGGCGCCCGTCACGAGGCCCGTGCTCTTGTCGATCGTCGCCCCGTCGAGGCGCACCCCCGTGCCGTCGAACCGCAGCGACGCCTCGGCGTGTGGGAACGGCTCGCCCCACGCCGTGCCGTCGTCGATCGACAGGCTGCCGAAGCCGATCGGACGCTCGTACTCCCCCGTGAGGTGGAACTCGCCCGAGAGAAAGCCCGTCACCGGGTAGGCGTCGATTTCGAACGCGTGCCGGAGGCTGTCCAGATCGCGACGCGTGACGCGAAAGCGCGCGTCGATCTCGTCGCCCCCGTCCTGGCGCGGGTAGCCCAGCGAGAACAGCCCGTCGGTCCGGATCACCGATTCGCCCGACCGGACGATGCCGTTCTCGACGGTCACGTAGCTGTTCTCGACGACGACGTGCGCCGAACCATCACCCCACCAGGTATCGAATGCCCGCAGGTCTTCGCCCGTGAACTCGCCCTCCACGTGCGGCCGGTTGAATTCGCCGGTCATTTCGCCCGAGAACTCGCCGCGCCCGCCGAACGCGACGGCCCCCGTCCTGGCCCCGAAGTCGGTCAGGATGCCCGCCAGCACCTCGTCGCTCTCCTGCCAGTCGCGGCTCGTCGCGTGGAAGACAATGCGCGTGTCGGGGCCCCACGCGGTCGCGCCCTCGAAGGACACATGGGTGCGCTCGGTCGCGAACCGGCTCGGGCCGATGTCGAGACCATCCGGGCCGAACCGGAACACGATCTCGCTCGCGACGGGCACGTGCGCGGCCAGCGGCGGCGGGAGGAACGGTCCCCACTCGTGCCGCGTGCGATCGGCGTCCGCCACGCGCGCCCCGGCCAGCGAATCCGTCATCGGCTGCACCCCAGCGGGCGGAGTCACCGCGAGACTGCCGCCGCCCGTCCGCTCGCTGAAATGGCCGATCGGCCAGACCATGTCGAACTGTCCCGAGGCGGCTCCCGCGACGCGCAGACCCGGCAGCGTTTCGAAATCGCTCAACGACGCCAGGTCGACGCCCTCGTAGGTGGCGTGGAACGTCGACCGCGACGGCTCGCCCTCCTCCTGGCTCTCGATCGCGTAGGTCAAGGTCGTCGAGCCGTGGAAGAAATCCGAGCCTGCATCCCACACGTGAAATCCGTCGTTGTTCCACTGAAGCCGTCCGTAGAGCGCGGGGAACCCGTACGTCAACGTGCCGGCCTTGACGCCGAGCCGCGGACTGACGAAGGTCCCCGACAGGTCGTGGCCGCCCTTGAACAGGTGGAAGATCCCCGTGAAGTCCCCCGCGCCGGCCAAATCGAAGGACTCGCCGGCGAAAAACAGCTCGCGCATCCGCGGAAAATCGACGTGCGACTTCACCTGGTAGGTCTGTTCCGGCCAGCGCGACATGTCGACGTCGCCGGCGACGACGCTCGTCGCGCCGTCGGTCTCGAGGTTGATCCGGCCCAGGCGGATGTGGCTGCCGTCGATGACGAACTGCGCGTCGAAGTTCGCCCACATCGGCTCGAAGTCCTGGATCGACACCGTCCCGCCGGTGAACCGGGCCGTGCCGTGATATTGCGGCAGATTACCGATCGTGAGGTCGATGTTCCGGGCCACCACGCCCCAGGGCGACTGGTGGTCTTCATAGCTGAACTGGCCGTCGTGGGCCCGCAGCGACTTCAGCGTGGTCGTCACCGGCCGGCGGCCGCTGGAGCCCCCGCGCACGAAACGCGGAAAACTCTGCTCCCCGTCCCACTGCTCGACGAGCATCTGCCAGTCGGCGATCTCGACGGTCGAGATCAGGATTTCGCGGCGGACGAGCGTGCGCCAGTCGAGCGCGACCGTAATCCGCTGCGCGGTGAAGAACGGCCGGTCGCCGTCGTGGAGCCCCGCAATCTCGAGGTCGTCGACCTCCACGCGGCCGCCCAGCATGGCGCCGAGCAGGCGGATGTGAAGACCGCCGATCTGCACCCGGCGGTCGAGATACTTCGACGCCTGGTCCTCGGCGTTCCGGCGCACCGCCGGGCCGAGGTCGATCGTCATGGAGCTGACGACCGACACGGCCAGAATCACCGCCGCGATCGACACCGCCAGGCTGAGATAGCGCACCACCGGGTGACGCCGCAGCCAGTTCAGAACGTTCACCGGAGGAGTACCAGCAGAGCTCCGGCGTCCACCGACATGCCTTCCCGGACGCGAATGTCGGCCACGGTGCCGTCACGGCCTGCACGCAGCTCGTTTTCCATCTTCATAGCTTCGATGACGACCAGCGATTGCCGCGCGCACACGGCCTCTCCTGTTTGGACGAGTACGCGCACGATTTTGCCGGGCATCGGCGCCGTGATCTGCTGCGGCCCGTCGCCGGCCTGCAGGCCCGCGTCTCGGCTGCCCCACCGGCGACGGCCATTGGGCGCGACCGCGATGCGCGAGCCGTCCACGTGAACTTCGAGCGTCCCGGATCCGCCGCCGGGCACCAGCACCACCTCGTGGCTGGCACCGCCGTGGCCGTCCGCCCCCCCCGGTTCTCGAGCGGCGACGACGAGCGACAGGGTGTACCGATCCACCCGCGCGGCGTCGATGTGCCAGGTGCGACCGTCCACGGATACCGCGAACCGGTCGCCGGAGGTCCGTACGACGTTCACCTGGCGGAGGCGGCCATTCACCTCGATGTCGTAGCGCACGTCAGCTCAGGCTCTCGGCGCGGGCCCGGGCCTTCCACGCCTCGCCGCCGTTCGGTGCCGTGGCCGAATGGCCGCCCGGCGCCAGGGGGGCGCCACCGGGCACGGCGGCTTGCAGCGCCGCGGCGGCGGCCGCCAGGTCGTCGAGGTCCGGCGCCTCCGCCGCAAAGGGCCGCCCGGCCCGTGCCTTCAGGATCTCATCGAGAGACGCCGTATGGAAGCGGCCCGCCAGGAAGTCCGGCTGGTCCAGGAGCCATCTGAAAAACGGCAGGGTCGTCCGGATTCCGGCGACCAGGTACTCACCGAGCGCCCGGCGCATGCGAGCAATCGCCATCGGCCGGTCCTCGCCCCACGCCACGAGCTTCGAGATCATCGGATCATAGAAGATCGGCACCGTCAGACCCGCGGCGGTGCCGCTGTCGTCGCGGATGCCGGGGCCACCGGGCGCGCGGAGCGACAGAATGCGGCCGGGCGACGGCAGAAAATTGTTGTCCGGGTCCTCGGCGTAGATGCGGCACTCGATCGCATGACCGCGCGGCTCGAGGACAGCATCCGGGTCGAGATCCAGGGAGTCGCCCTCGGCGATGCGGATCTGCCAGCGCACCAGATCGAGGCCCGTGACCATCTCGGTGACCGGATGCTCCACCTGCAGGCGCGTGTTCATCTCGAGGAAGTAGAACGACCCGTCTTCGTCGAGCAGGAATTCGATGGTTCCGGCGTTCGTGTAGCCGACACCGATGCGGCCACCGAACGCGCCGCCGCCGCGAGAGCCTGCCGCAGCCCGGGCGTCACGGCGGGCGACGGGCTCTCTTCCACCACCTTCTGGTGCCGCCGCTGGATGGAGCACTCGCGCTCGACGAAGGCGACGACCGTCCCGTGCGCATCGCCGAGCAGCTGCACTTCGACGTGGCGCGGCCGCGTCAGCCGGCGTTCGAAGTACACGGCCGCGTCTCCGAACGCCGCGCCGGCTTCCGAGCGGGCGGCCCGAACCGCCGAGGCCAGGTCGGCGCGATCCGTCACGGTGCGCATGCCCTTGCCGCCGCCGCCGGCCACGGCCTTGACGAGCAGCGGGTACCCGACGCGGTCCGCGATCGCGCGGAGGCCGGCCTCGGGCACGTCCGGCCCGAGCGGCTCCTCGCTACCAGGCACGACCGGAACGCCCGCGCGGCGGGCGGCAGCCCGGGCGGCGGTCTTGCTGCCCATCAGCGCAATGGCCTCGGGCGAAGGTCCGATGAACGTCAGACCCGCGTCCCGCACCGCCGCCGCGAACGCCTCGTTCTCGGCGAGAAACCCGTAGCCCGGATGCACGGCATCGGCTCCCGACCGGATCGCCGCGTCGACGATCCGATCGATTCGCAGGTAGCTCTCGCCGGGCGGACTCGGGCCGATCGCCCACGCCTGATCGGCGGCGCGGACGTGCGGCGCGGTGCGGTCGCATTCCGCGTACACCGCCACCGGGGACAATCCCATTTCACGGCACGTGCGCATCACGCGGAGAGCGATCTCGCCGCGGTTGGCGATGAGGACCTTGCGCATCAGAGGGGGATGTTCCCGTGCTTCTTCGGCGGGTTGCGATCGCGCTTGTTCCGCAGGTTGCGGAGCGCGGTGACCAGCTTCCTCCGCGTGTCCCGCGGCTGGATGATTTCGTCGAGAAAGCCGCGGGCCGCGGCAATGTAGGGGTTGGCGAATTTCTCGCGGAACTCCGCCACCTTCCGCGCGCGCAGCGCCGGCGGATCGGCCGCCTCGTCCAGCTCGCGCTTGTACAGGATGTTGACGGCCCCCTCCGGCCCCATCACGGCCAGCTCCGCCGTCGGCCACGCGTAGTTCAAGTCGGTTCGAATGTGTTTGCTGGACATGACGCAGTACGCGCCGCCATAGGCCTTGCGCGTGATCACCGTCACCTTCGGCACCGTGGCCTCGGCGAACGCGAAGAGGAGCTTCGCGCCGTGCCGGATGATCCCGCCGTATTCCTGGACCGTGCCCGGGAGGAAGCCGGGGACGTCCTCGAACGTGACGAGCGGGATGTTGAACGCATCGCAGAACCGGACGAACCGCGCCGCCTTGACGGATGCGTCGATGTCGAGCGTGCCCGCCAGCACCGCCGGCTGATTCGCGACGATGCCGACGGAGCGGCCGTCGAGGCGGGCAAAGCCCACCAGGATGTTGCGGGCGAAGTGCTGGTGCACCTCGAGAAACACGCCATCGTCGACCACGGTGTGGATCACGTCGAGCATGTCGTACGGCTGATGGGGCGACAACGGGACGATCGTGTCGAGCGCCGGCGCCTCGCGATCCGCCGGATCGCTCGCGGGGCCGCGCGGGGCGTCGTCCACGTTGTTCGATGGCAGATAGGCGAGCAGCGCGCGGATGAGCGCCAGGCACTCGCGATCGTCGTCCACGGCGAAGTGCGCCACGCCACTCGTCGCGTTGTGCGTGGCCGCGCCGCCCAGCTCCTCCTTCGTGACGTCCTCGTGGGTGACGGTGCGGATCACGTCCGGGCCGGTGACGAACATGTAGCTCGTGTTCCGGACCATGACGGTGAAGTCGGTGATCGCCGGCGAGTAGACCGCGCCGCCCGCACAGGGCCCCATGATCGCGGAAATCTGCGGAACGACCCCCGACGCGAGCGTGTTGCGCAGGAAGATGTCGGCGTAGCCGCCGAGCGAGAGGACGCCTTCCTGGATCCGGGCGCCGCCCGAGTCGTTCAGTCCGACGAGCGGCGCGCCCAGGCGCATCGCCGCGTCCATGATCTTCACGATCTTGGCGGCGTTGGTTTCCGACAGCGAGCCGCCGAACACCGTGAAGTCCTGGGCGAACGCGAACACCTGGCGCCCGTCGACCAGGCCATGCCCGGCCACCACGCCGTCGCCGGGCACGACCTGCTCGGCCATGCCGAAATCGCGGCAGCGATGGGTAACCAGCTTGTCGACTTCCTCGAACGTCCCGGAATCGAAGAGCAGATCGATGCGCTCGCGGGCCGTGAGCTTGCCCGCGTCGTGCTGCCGGCGCAGCCGCGCCTCGCCGCCGCCCAACTCGGCGCGGCGCTCGAGATCGGCCAGCACGTCGTGTGGATTCATGGCTCGCGACTCGCGGCTAGCGACTGGCGACCGGCGACTGCTTCGCCCCCTCCCAGTCTTTCAGGAACTTCGCCAGCCCGATGTCGGTGAGCGGATGGTTGAACATCTGATCGATGACTGCCGGCGGGCACGTCGCGATGTCCGCGCCCGATCCGCGCCGCCTCGACGACGTGGATCGGATGCCGGCAGCTGGCGACCAGCACCTCGGTCGTGAATTCGTAGTTGTCGTAGATCGTCACGATTTCCCGGATGAGCTCCATCCCGTTCGTGGCCACATCGTCGAGACGGCCCGACGAACGGGCTCACGAAGGTGGCGCCGGCCTTGGCGGCGAGCAGCGCCTGCGCGGCCGAGAACACCAGCGTCACGTTCACGCGAATCCCGTCGTCTGACAGTGTCCGACACGCCGTGATGCCGGCGCGGGTGAGCGGCACCTTCACGACCATGTGCTGGTCGATCGCCGCGATCTCGCGCCCTTCGCGCAGCATGCCGGCCACGTCGGTGGCCGTCACCTCGCCGCTGACCGGCCCCTTCACGATCTCGCAGATCTGCTTGAGGTTCGCCCGAGAGTCGCCGCCGGCCTTGGCCAGGAGCGAGGGATTCGTCGTGACGCCGTCGAGAATTCCCAGCGCGGCGACGGCCTCGATGTCCTTGATATTGCCGCTGTCGACGAAGAGTTTCATGGCCTACTCCTGTTCAACCGGATTGCTCAGCTCGCCCACGCCCTCGACGGAAACGGTCACCGTATCGCCCGCCTCCAGATTGCCCACTCCGGCGGGGGTGCCCGTGGAGAGAATGTCGCCCGGCTCGAGCGTCATCACGAACGTCACGAACTCGATCAGCTCGATCGATGCCGAAAATCAGGTGACCCGTGTCCGACGCCTGGCGCCGCCGGCCATTCACCCACCCTTCGACGCGCCGCAGCGTCGCGGACCGATCCACGGCGATGCACGGGCCCACCGGCGCAAACGTGTCGAAGCCCTTCGAGCGCGTGTACTGCACGTCCTTGTTCTGCAGGTCCCGTGCCGTGACGTCGTTGACGCAGGTGAAGCCGAGCACGGCCTCGAGCGCGCGCGCGCGCGGCACTCGATGCGAGCGGCGTCGAATGACGACGCCCAGCTCGGCCTCGTGATGCACGCGGCCGACACCGCGCGGCAGCCGGATGGGGTCGCCCGGTCCGATGACGGCCGTCGACGGCTTGAGGAACATCAGCGGTTCGGACGGCAGCGTCTTGCCGAGCTCCGCGGCGTGATCCGTATAGTTCAGGCCGATACACACGATCTTCGAGGGCCGCACGGGGGCCAGCACCCGGACGCCCTCCAGGCCGCCTTCGATCGGGGCGCCCGCGCGGTACTCGCCGAAGGGATCGCCGTTCAGCCGCCGGAGCTCGCCGTTCTGCTCGACGCCGTACAGCACCTCGCCAGCCCGCTCGACGCGGTAGATGCGATCCATGCCGGCGTCATTCTACTAAATGCAGGTCAGCGCGCGGCTTCTTCGACCGTCGAGGACGGCTCGCTGGCGTTGCCCGCTCGATCCACGGCCTCCACCGCGTAGACCCACCGGACTCCGGCCGCCACGGTGTCGCGGAAATTCGTGTCGCGAATCGGCGCGGGCGTGATCGGAGCCAGGGGCCCGCCCGCTGGCCCTCGCAGCACGATGTAGCCCGCCAGATCGGGGGCCGCGTCCGCGTCCCAGATCAGGTTGACGGCTCCCTCCGTGCCCACCGCCGTCAAGCCCGCCGGCGCCGCCGGCGCAAACGTGTCCGTCAAGGTCACGCAGGCGCGCGGCGAGGGCTCGCTTTCGATCGCCACCCCGCCGACGATCTCCACCGCCCGCACGCCGTAGCAGCGCTGGGCACCCCAGTCCATGCGCGTGTCGCGGTACGGGCCCTCGCTGAGCGGCGCGGCCGTGAGACGCGCGCCCGCACCCGCGCCGGTCACGTCGTACACGTGGTAGGCAATCGATCGGAGCGGCGTCCCGAGCCATCGCGACGCGAGTCCGTCTTCGGCGGCCTGCGGTCTCGGCGCGGGCCACTCCACGGTGACCGCGGTTTCGTCGTAGTGCACCGAGGGCTGCAGGGGCGCAGGCGGCGGGGGCGACAGCGGCACGGCCGCGCGCGCGGAGAAGGCGCCCGGGCGTCCCCGGGTCGTCACGCCGACGGCCACGTAAGTGCGCAGCAGCGCGGCGGGCGCGCCGGCGACCAGCGGACGCGGACGCTCGGGATCCTGGAGCGGAGGCCGCTCGTCGGGAGGCCGATCCACCAGCAGGTAGCTGCTCGCGGCAATGGCCTCCTGCACCGTCGCCGTGGCGCCCTGATCCAGGCCGCTTCCCTCGGGTCGCTCCATGTCGTCCACCGGCTCGTCGGGCTCGATGACGGCGTCGGGATCGCGCGGCGCTTTCACGGCGACCTCGGCAATCTTCGTCGCGTACCGGATCACATCCCGGTCGGCGAGGGGTCCGTCGCCCGTGAACGCATAGACATCCACGCGGCGAAGGTTCGCGGGCCGCGTGCCGTCGGTGTTGGCGGCGGGCACGGTGAAGTGCACCGAGACGCGTTCCCCGATCCGCTCGGCCGCGAAGCTGCCGGGCGGCGCGGGCGTCCGGACCAGGGGCGGCAGCGGCGGGCCCTTCTTGCCGCAGCCTGCGGCCGACAGGACCAATCCGGCGAGCAGCACGAGCACGAGCGCAGGTGGAGCGTCCGGCCGGTCCCGGCGCCGGCTCACAGAACGTACCGCGACAGGTCTTCGTTCTTCACGATGTCGGCCAGCATCGTCGCGACGTACTGCTCGTCGATCGTGACATGCTTCTCGGCGAGATCGGGGCCCTCGAAGGAGATCTGGTCGAGCAGTTTCTCCATCACCGTGTGCAGCCGGCGGGCGCCGATGTTCTCGGTTCGTTCGTTGACGAGCGCGGCGAAGTCGGCGATCCGTCTCACCGCGTCGTCGGTGAACTCGAGGGTGATGCCCTCGGTGTCCATCAGGGCGGTGTACTGCTTCACGAGCGCTCCGCGCGGCTCGGTCAGGATGCGCACGAACTCTTCGCGGCCGAGCGCCTCGAGCTCGACGCGGATCGGGAAGCGCCCCTGGAGCTCGGGAATGAGATCGGACGGCTTCGACACGTGGAACGCGCCGGCGGCGATGAACAGGATGTGATCGGTCCGCACCATCCCATGTTTCGTGTTCACGGTGGTGCCTTCGATGATCGGCAGGATGTCGCGCTGCACGCCTTCGCGGCTCACGTCGGGTCCGTGCCCGCCCTCGCGCCCGGAAATCTTGTCGATTTCGTCGACGAAGATGATGCCGGCCTGTTCGACCCGCTCGACCGCGGTGCGCGCGACGCTGTCCATGTCGATCAGCTTCTGTTCCTCTTCCTGCCGCAGGTGTTCGAGGGCCTCGGGCACCTTCAGCCGCCGCTTCTTCGTCTTGCCCTGGAAGAACCCGGGCAGCATGTCCTTGAGATTGATGTCGACTTCCTCGACCGACGAGCCGGCGATGATCTCGAGCGAAGGAAACGCCTTCTCCCGGACGTCCAGTTCGACGACGCGCGTCTCGAGGCGGCCGGCGCGCAGCTGCTCGCGGAACCGCTCGCGGGTCTGGTGCCGCTCGTCGCGCACGGCCGCTGCGCTCTCGTCGGGCGCGATTGGCCGCGTGGGCGGCAGCAGCACGTCGAGCAGTCGCTCCTCGGCGTTCTCGATCGCCTTCGTGCGCACGTCTTCGAGGCGCTCCTCGCGCACCATCTCGACCGCCAGCTCCACGAGATCGCGCACCATGGATTCCACGTCGCGGCCCACGTAGCCCACCTCGGTGAACTTCGACGCCTCGACCTTGAGGAACGGCGACTGCGCCAGGCGCGCCAGCCGGCGCGCGATCTCGGTCTTGCCGACGCCGGTCGGACCGATCATCAGGATGTTCTTCGGCGCGATCTCCTCGGCCAGTTCGGGCGCCAGCTTCTGACGCCGCATCCGGTTCCTGAGCGCGATCGCGACGGCCCGCTTCGCGCCCGCCTGACCGATGACGAACTTGTCGAGCTCCGCCACGATTTGCCGCGGCGTGAGCGTGTCCATGGAACTCTGGGTGGTTTCCGGCAGGTAGATCGGCACGTCGGTTTGCTCTCTAGATCTCTTCCACCACGATGCGCGAATTGGTATAGATGCAGATGTCGGCGGCGATCGCCATCGCCTTGTCCGCGATCGTCCGCGCGTCGAGATCGGTCGAGCCGGCGAGCGCCCGGGCGGCCGCGAGCGCGTACGGGCCGCCGGATCCGATCGCGGTGATGCCGTCGTCGGGCTCGATGAGATCGCCGGTGCCCGAGAGCAGGAACGTCGACGACGCATCGAGCACGACGAGCATCGCTTCGAGACGGCGAAGCACGCGATCGCTCCGCCAGTCCTTGGCCAGCTCGACCGCCGAGCGCTCGAGATTGCCGCGGTACTGTTCGAGCTTCGACTCGAACCGCGCGAACAGCGCGAAGGAGTCGGCGGCCGATCCAGCGAAGCCGGCCAGGATGCGGTCGTTGTACAACCGACGGATCTTGCGGGCGCCCTGCTTCACCACGGTCTGGCCGAAGGTCACCTGACCGTCGCCGGCGAGCACGGCCCGCCCGCGGTGACGGACGGCGAGAATCGTTGTGCTGTGAAACACGCTTTTTCTGACTGTATCGGCGCGGGATTCGGGGTGTCAAGAAAACGGGACGGATGAACTCGCCTGATGACAGACACGCCGCCTGAAAATGCCGGAACGGCGGCAGTTCCGGCCGGTTTTCGCGCGTTTCCGGCGCGGGCCGGCTGGCAGGCGCGTTGCTCTTTGCTCCGGTGGAACTGAAAGCGTATAACGTGGAACCCGAAGGACACGGCCATGACTGACAGACATCGTACGTTGCACGCGCTCGCCCTCCTCGCCGCGGCGGCGATCTGGGCCGCGCCGGTGCCCGCGGCGGCCCAGCGAGCCGTCCCGCGCGGCGGCAGTCCTTCCACCTCGCAGGGCGGCGACGGCCGTCGCGAGCCGAGCGGCGGCGGATCGAACCAGGGCGGCAGCTCGACGCAAGGTGGCGGACGCTCCGAGCCTCGCAGCGCGGGCACGTCGCGCGACCCGCAGCAGGCCAGCCCCGCACCCGCCCGGCAGCGGGGAGACCGGCCCGGGATCGGCCAGGCCGTGCCGCGCGAATCCGCGCCCCGCCCGCCGCGGGCTCGGCAACCCATTCGCGTCTACACCTATCCGTGGGGCTACGGCGGCATCGGGTTCTACGGCGGCTATTACGGCGGCTACTACGATCCGTGGTGGTACGACCCGTGGTGGTACGGTCCGGGTACCCGAGCTATCCGCGCTATTACCCGCAGGATGCCGACGGCGCCGTTCGGCTCGACGTGAAGCCGCGCCAGGCCGCGGTGTACGTCGACGGCTACTACGCCGGCATCGTGGATGATTTCGACGGAATCTTCCAGCGGTTGCACGTCGACTCGGGCGGCCACCGCATCGAGTTGCGCCTCGCGGGCTACGAAACGCTCAGCGTGGATCTTCACGTGCAGCCGGGCCGCACGATCACCTATCACGGGGAGCTCGAGCGCGTTCAATAGCGCGCGCGCATCCACCAGTAGATGGGGATGCCAGCGGCCATCACGCCCAGGCCGGCCGACGCCACGGCCGGCGCCTGGGCGATGGTGCTGCCGACGATCGCAAAGCTCACCAGACAGAACGCGCCCGGCGCCCAGGGATAGCCCCACGCCCGGAAGGTGTCGGCCGCGCCGTCCGGCGCCTTCACGCGCTCGCGTCGGCGGACGAAGAAGAGCGACAGCACCGCGAGCCCCGAAAACAGAATGATGCAGAAGCCGGTGTAGGTCAGCAGCTGCTCGAACGTGCCCGACAGCACGAGGAGACTGCTCCAGGCGGCCTGCGCCACGATCGCGAACGCCGGCGTGCGGTAGCGCGCGTGCACGCGCGCCGCGGCGGGCACGAACGCACCGTCGCGCGCCATCGCGAAATACACGCGCGGCCCCGCCATCGTCATCGCGCTCAGACTGCCGAGAATGATGACGATCGCCAGGCCGGCGAAAACGAGCGCGGCGGCCGGCCCGAAGAGGCGCTCGGCGGCAATCTCGCCCACGCCGATCGATCCCGCGAATTGCGACGCGGGGACGACCCGCAGATACAAGGCATTGAGCGCCAGGTACACCGCCACGACCGTCGCCGTGCCGAGCGCCAGCGCGCGCGGGACGTTGCGGGCGGGCTCGCGCACTTCCTCGGCCACGTACACGGCCGCGTTCCAGCCGGCATAGCTGAACATGACAGGCACCAGCGCCACGAGCGCGCTCGCCCATGAGGCCGATCCCGACACCGCCGCGTCCACGGCCGGCGCGGGGGCGCTCAGGCTGAGGCCCGCGACCACGAAGGCGACGAGGGCGGCCACTTTGAGCATCGTCAGACCGTTCTGCACCATCCGTCCCGGTCCGAGGCCACGGGCATGCACCCAGGCGAGCGCCAGGATCACGGTGATCGCGACCAGCGCCTGCACCGACACCGACAGGCCCACCGGCCCCGCGCGCAGCGCGAAGAGCGGCGCAGCGCTGGCCGCTCCGGGAACGAATCGGTCCAGGTAGGAGGCCAGTCCGACGGCGCCGGCGGCGATGGCGCCCGAGAAGCCCGCCACGAACGACGTCCAGCCCGTCAGGAAGGCGGCCAGCGGTCCGAAGCTCTCGCGCAGATACACGTACTCGCCGCCCGCCTGCGGGCGGCGGGCAGCGAGCTCGGCGTAGGCCAGTGCGCCGGCGAACGCCAGCGCGCCGCCTGCGGCCCACACGCCCAGGATCGCGGCGCCGTTTGGAAGCAGGCTCGCCACGAACCCCGGCGTCGTGAAGATCCCGACGCCAATGACGTTGGAAATGACGATGACCGCCGCGTCGAGAAGTCCGAGCCGGCGCTCGAGGGAGGGCGATCCCGGCGACGTCACCGGCGGCCCGCGGGGATCATGGGGCGAGGAGCCGGCGTTCGATGGGATACTCGCCGATCTTCACCCACTGCGTGGACGCGTACTTCGCGAAGACGTCGGCGTGCGCATCGACGAAGTGGCTGTTCTGCAGCATCTCGAGGCGGGCCTCGATGCCGGTGTAGCCGAGCTGCGACTTCGCCACCAGTTCGTCGGTGGTGGCGTCGGGCGCCAGCCCTTCCGAGCCGGCGACCGTCAGGAAGACCGCGCCCCAGTCTTCCGTTTCGGCGCCCCGCCGGAAAATGACGTTCGCCTGGAGGCTCGGGAGCATCTGATCCGAGATGTTCTTCAGCTTGAATGCGACCGACGGCACCAGCTTGTTCTGGCCGTTCACGAGGCCGGCGTCGTTCCAGCCGGTCGAGACGTCGAGCACCTGGATCGCGGAGGTGAGGTCGACGGTCGGGCCACAGGCGAGAGTGGCGGCCGCGGCGAGGAGCAGGACGGAGGCGAGCAGCCCACGCATGCGGGCTATTCTAGAACACTCGCACCTCGACGTGATCGCGGGCCGCCTCTTTGGTCAGGGTGCCCGTCCGATATGCGGCCAGGTCGCCGCCCCGCACGCGAATCACCATCGTGAAATCCTGGCCGTCGGACGGCCCGACCAGTGGCAGCTCGTCGTCGGGACGAAGGGCGACGCTGACCCATTCGGTGGGGCTGACGCCGAGCGACGAGGCGTATTCGAGCAGCGCGTCGACGACTTCCTGGCGCACCTCGGCGTGGAACGCTTCGCGCGGGTCGTTCAGGATGTCGTCGGTCGCCGGGGTCGGGGTCGACGGGGTCGGGGCGGACTGGGCGTTGGCGACGGCGGTCGCCGAACCGGTCTGGGTGCGCGGGTTCGCGGCGGCCGGCACCGCGGTGGCCGTCACCGGCGCGACCTGGAGCTCGATGCGCTGGAGCGCCTGCTGCAGTTTCTCGTCGCCGTCGGCGTCGATGTGCGCCCGCAATGCGCTCAAGGCGCTCGCCAGTCCGAGATCGTTCTGGTCGAGCGTGTGAAAGATCCAGGGCATCGTTCCCTGCAGCGACGGCACGGCGACATCGAAGAAGATGCCATAGCCCTCGAGGCGAAAGCCCCGGGCCCTGGCGTCCTGGGTGATGAGCACCTCGGAGGGCAGCACCGCCTGGAGCCGGTCCCGCACCACGGCGGCGCCGTGTTCGACGGCGCCTTCGAGCATGCGCTCCATCTGCGAGATCTGATATCGATCCTGCTGCCGCCCGGCATCCTGCGCCACCACGGGCGCCGCGAGCACCGTCAGCCCGACGACCGCCGCCACTCCGATGGTTCTCACACCTGCCTCCACGTCGATCCCGCTACTTCTGCGACGACACCCGAAGCATGTAGTTGTTGACCTGCTCGCGCTGCTTGAGCAGCTCCACGCCCATGTTGTTCTGCAACGTACCGAGACTGCGATCGATGTTCACGAGATCGGCGCGCCGCTGGGCGTTCACGTCGCGCAGGACTTCGCCGACCCTGAGCGCCAGCTCGCGCTGGTGACGCCGGTCGCTTTCCTCGATGAGCGATCGCACCTGCCGCATGATGGCGTCGTCGTGGTTCGCGGCGGCCGGAGCGGCGGTCGGGTCCTGCCGCGCCGTGGCTGCCGTGCGGACCTCGGCCAGGCTCGATTCGAGATCGCTTCTGAGCGAGGCCAGCTCCGCCCGCCAGGGCTCGGAAGGCGGTGCCGAGGGGGCCGCGGCTTCGGCCGGCCACCAGCCGCTCCGGATGGTCAGTCCGTCGGCGCCGTACCGGACGCTGAGGTTGGCCGCGCCGGCCGAGACGCCCACGATGAGCGACGCGGCGGCAATCTGCGCCCACACGGGAATCTCGCCGAGGGCGCGCCAGAGGCGGCGGCGCGGCGAGGTGGCGACCGCCTGCGGCGCCAGCGCGCCGGCCGGCTCCGGAGGCGCCCATTCGGCGAGCCGGCCTCGCACGCCGCGCAGCGCGTCGAGCTCCTCGCGGCACGCGGCGCAGCCGGCCAGATGGCGATCGAAGGCGGCCCCTTCCGCGCCGGCCTCGCCGTAGAAGTACATCATGAGCGCGTCGATGCGATCGCCGGAATAGGTGCAGCGTGTGTGTTCGGTCATGGCAATGTCACACTAGAGATCGGTCCCAAGCTCCCGCCGCAGCACGTTCAGACCCTGGTAGAGGCGCGTCTTCACCGTGCTCAGCGGACAGCCGACGAGATCCGCGATTTCCTGGAACGTCAACCCGTGATACTCCTTCAGGATGATGGCGGTGCGCTGCTCCTCGGGGAGCCGGGCCATCGCCGCCTCCACCGTTCGCATGAGCTCGCCCCGCGCCACCAGATCCTCGACCGACTCCACCGGCTCGGCCGCCGCGGTCGCCAGATCCGTCAAGGGCACGTCCTCGGGCGGCTGCACGAGCGGCGTGCGACGCTCCCGCCTGACCCAGTCGCGGCAGAGATTGAGCGCGATGCGATAGAGCCATGAGGAAAACTTCGCCTGCCCGCGAAAACCGTTGAGGGCGCGAAAGGCGCGCAGGAACGTCTCCTGGCACACGTCTCGCGCGTCCTCTTCGCGACCGATCACGCGGTACGCGAGGGCGTAGATGGGACGTTCCCATCGGAGCACGAGCTCATTGAAACTGTCGGAGTCGCCCCCGATCGATCGGGCGACGAGCTCCTCGTCCGTCCACGTCATGCGGGAGCGCGGCGGGTTGTCTACAGGGAGTTAGACGGCCGGCTGGCACGAGCAGTCGGCCTCCGTACGACCCCCCGACTGGTATTATACGATTCCACCACGATAAACCACTGAAACTCTGCGAGTTACAGCACGCGGTGCGTTCACGGACCTGCCAGGATGCGTTGGCGCCATCGGGCGCCACGCGCTACAATCTCGCCGCCACCACCCCTCCGATGCCCCGAGACACACGCCCCAGGCGGCTCGCCCGGCAGGCCGCCGGAGGTTCGACCCCGGGCGGCACGGCCCAGGCGGATGCATCGCTCTGGTCGGAGCTCGCCCGCACGTCGCACTCGGCCGATTTGCTGCCCCACCTGCATCAGTATGTGCTCGACGTCACGGGCGGCTCGTGCTCGCTGCTGTTCCGTCACAACCCCCGCGACGGCACCCTCTTCGCCGCATCGGGCTTCGGGCTCGACGCGCTCCCGACGGATCCCTGGATTCCCGGTCGCGAGGAAGCGGACCTGGTGAGCGCGGCCTTCGCCACCGGTTCGTCCGTCGCCGTCGGCGACCTGCCCGGGCAGGCGCCATCCCTCGCAGCCCGGCTGCCTTCACGCGCCGCGCTGCTCTGTCCGCTGGCCCGCCCCGACGAGCGCATCGGGCTGTTCGTCATCGGCTTCGACGCCACGGGCGATCTGACCGCGGCGGCCGCCGCGAGCGCCGACGCGGTGAACGCGGTGGTCACGGCGCTCGATCTCTTCCGCCTGCGCCAGAGCGAGGAAGTGCAGCGCGATCTCCGCGGCCTGCTCGACGAGTTCTCCGACAGTCTCTCGGCGACGCTGAGCCTGTCGGGAGGCCTCGACATCTTCTGCCACGGGGCGAACCGGCTGTTCGGCGCCGATCGGACGTCGGTGTGGCTGCACGATTGGCGCGCCCGCCGCCTCGTGCTGCAGGCCTCCTCGGACTCGGCGCACTCGGCCCGCGGCGTGCACGTCAGCACCGACGACCAGCTGGCGCCGGCGGCCGTGGCGATGCGCCGCGCGCGCGCCGAGATCGAGCCTCGGCCGAGCGGCGCCGCGACGGTGACGGTCACGGTGCCCCTCCGCGGCACGCGACGGGCGCTGGGCACGATCGTGTTCGAGGGCGTGCGGGTCGAGCCGGGCGGGGAGCTCGACGTGCTCGACCGCGCCGACGCCCTCGGCCAGCGGCTCTCGAGCGCCATCGAGAACATGCAGCTGCTCGACGACGTGATGCGGTCGCGGCGCGAGCTGGAAAACACGTTCGATTCCATCGCCCACCTGGTCGCCGTCTCGGATCGCCGTGGCCGCATCGTGCATGTGAACCAGCCCTTCGCGAAGCGACTGGGCCTGTCGAGCGAGCAGCTGCTCGACAAGCCGCTGGCCGATTTCATCGGACCGGAGCTCGCCGCGTGGCTCGCCGATCGTCATGCCGGGGGCGGCCTGGAAGGCGAAGAGGCCAGCACCATCGAAGTGACGGACCCGAGGCTGCAGGGGCCGTTCATGGTGACGGTGAGCGACCTCGTGGACCAGGAGCAGCGCCGCGTCGGCAGCGTCATCGTGGCGCGCGACCTGACGCCGCAGACGCGGCTCGAGGCCGAGCGCGAGGAACTGCGGCGCCGGCTGAGCCAGTCGGAAAAGCTCGCAGCCCTCGGGCAGTTCGTCGCGGGCATCGCCCACGAGCTGAACAACCCGCTGCAAGGCGTGCTGGGACACCTGGAGCTGCTGCGCGTGACCGGGGCGTTCCCCCGACAGCTTCGCAAGGAGGTGCAGACGATTTACCGTGAAGCGGATCGGGCCGCCAAGATCGTGCGCAACCTCCTCGCGTTCGCCGGGTCGCGGCGGGGCGCGCGGCGCGCCGTCAGCGTGAACGCCGTCCTGCAGCGGGTCGTCGCCCTGCGCACCGCCGCGTGCCGCAGCGCCGGCATCGAAATCGTGCGACACTATGACGACCAGTTGCCGCGCGTCGCGAGCGACCCTTTGCTGCTCCACCAGGTGTTCCTCAACATGGTGGTCAACGCGGAGCACGCCGTGGCTTCGACGGGCCGCCCCGGTCGCCTCGAGATCACGACGCGAGTGGCCGGCTCTGGCGACCGGATCCAGGTGATTGTGCGCGACACGGGCGAGGGGATTCCCTCCGACGCGCTGCCGCACATCTTCGAGCCCTTCTACACCACGAAGGAAGTGGGCAAGGGCACGGGCCTCGGATTGGCGATCGCCTACGGGATCATTCAGGATCACGGCGGCCAGATCACGGCCTCGAATCATCCCGACGGGGGGGCGGTCATGACCGTCGAGTTGCCGGCGCACCGGCGGCAGGACGCAATCGATGATTGACGAAACGTTTCTGACGACCGAGGAAGTCCTGGAGTACCTCCAGGTGAACCTCCGCACCGTCTACCGGCTGATCAAGGCCGGCAAGATTCCGGCGGTCCGCGTCGGCAGGCAGTGGCGGTTCCGCAAGCGTGACATCGATGCCTGGCTGGACAGCCAGCGCCCGCGCGGGGGCTCGCGCGCCCCCGTCACCGCGGCCGCGGCCGCGAATCGGCCGGCCGCCGCCAGCGCGCGCCCCCGCGTGCTCGTGGTCGACGATGAGGCGAGCATCCGGGATCTGCTGGCCAAGACGCTCGCGCTCGCCGAATACGACGTCGACGTCGCCCAGGACGGCCGCACCGCGCTCGAGCGCATGCGGATGTACCCTTACGATCTGCTCATCGCCGACCTCAAGATGCCGGGGATGGACGGCCTCACCGTGATCCGGGAGGCCAAGCGGTACAAGACCGACCTGCCGGTCATCATCATCACCGGCTTCTCCACCGAAGCGAGCGCGATCGAGGCGGTGAACCTCGGCGTCGCCGGGTATCTGACCAAGCCGTTCCGCGTGCCGCAGGTGCTCGCCGCCGCAGCCAAGGCACTCGGCGAACAGGGATGATCCAGCTTCAGGCGCTGACGAAAGCCTTCGGCGACCGCGTTCTCTTCGACCACGTCACCTGGCAAATCACCGATCGCGAGCGCGTCGGCCTCTGCGGACCGAACGGCGCCGGCAAGACCACGCTGCTCCGCATGATGGCCGGGCTCGAGGAAGCCGACTCGGGCGCGATCCTCAAACCCACCGCGCTCACGGTCGGCTATCTCCCGCAGGACGGCCTCGCGCACAGCGGACGCACCGTCTTCGACGAGGCATCGAGCGCGTTCACCGCCCTGCTCGCGATGCGTGCCGACATGCACGCCCTCGAGGGGCGGCTCGGCGACGCCGGCATTCCCGAGGCCGAGCACGACGCGATGCTCGCGCGGTACAGCGACCTCCAGGACCGGTTCCGCCTGGGCGACGGCTACAGCATCGAGCTCAAGACGGCCGCCGTGCTGCAGGGGCTCGGCTTCGCCCCGACCGACTTCGAGCGGCCGACCGACACCTTCTCGGGCGGCTGGCAAATGCGGCTGGCCCTCGCCAAGCTCCTGCTCGGCCAGCCCAATCTGCTGCTGCTCGACGAACCCACGAACCATCTCGATCTCGAAGCGCGCAACTGGCTCGAGACGTACCTCAACCAGTACCCCCACGCCGTCATTCTCGTCTCGCACGATCGCTACTTCCTCGACGCCGTCGTCACCCGCATCGCCGACCTGACGCTGCGGACGCTCACCGACTATCCGGGCACCTACAGTCACTACCTCGTCGAACACCATGCGCGGATCGAGGCGCTGCGCAAGGCCAAGCGCGAGCAGGACGAAGAAGTCGCCCGGATCCGGATGTTCATCGATCGCTTTCGCTATCAGGCCACCAAGGCCTCGCAGGTCCAGAGCCGGATCAAGCTGCTCGAGAAGGTCGTGCCGATCGAGGTGCCGCCCGAGCGCAAGAAGATCCACTTCGACTTTCCGACGTCGGCCAGGAGCGGCCGGACCGTCCTCGAGCTCCGCGGCGTGGCCAAGGCCTACGGCAGCCTGCCGGTCCTGGCCGGCGTCGACCTCCACGTGGAACGCGGCGACCGGATCGCCGTCGTCGGGCCGAACGGCACCGGGAAGTCGACGCTGATGCGGCTGCTCTCGGGCGAAGAGCCGCCCGACCGGGGCGAGTGCCACGTCGGACACAACGTCGTGATGCAGTACTTCGCCCAGGACGAGGCCACGCGCATGGATCCGACGTCGACGGTGTACGAGACTCTCGCGTCGGGCTCGCCCATCGACATGGTGCCCGCCATCCGCAACGTGCTCGGCGGTTTTCTCTTCTCCGGCGACGACGTGCAGAAGCGCGTGGGGGTGCTCTCGGGTGGCGAGCGCACGCGGCTGGCGGTCGCACGGATGCTGCTCCGGCCGTCGAACACGCTCCTGCTCGACGAGCCCACGAACCACCTCGATCTCGATTCGAAGGACGTGTTGCTCGACGCGCTCGAAGACTATGGCGGCACGCTCGTCTTCGTGTCGCACGATCGCTATTTCGTGGAGCGGCTCGCCACGAAGATCGTCGAGGTGGGCGGGGGCCATGCGCTCGCCTATCCGGGCACCTATGCCGAATTCCTGTGGCACAAGGAGCACCCTCCCGTCCCCGCTGCCGCTCCTGCAGCGGTGCCCGCGCGTCGCCGGCCCGCGCCGCCACCGTCCACCCGCGCGCCGAAGGCGTCGCGCGAGGAGAAGAAGCGCGCCGACGCCGAAACCCGCCGCCGTCAGCGCGCCGAAGAAGCGAAGCAGAAGAAGATCGACGCGCTCGAGTCGCGGATCGCCGACTGCGAGCGCGAAATGCGCGAGCTCGAGACGGCCATGTCGGCCCCGGGGTTCTATCAGGACCGCGCCGCAGCGCAGCCGCTGATCGATCGGCACCAGGCCCTGATGTGGCAAGTGGGCGATCTCATGCACGAATGGGAGGAGCTCCAGACCGGCGCGGACGCGCCAGCCTCGCCCAAGCGGTGACCCGCTGACAGATTCGTCGCCGAATTACAGTTTTGTTATACTGTCGACCTCGGACGAACGGCCTAACCGTCTGATTCCAACAGGCTTTTGTCCGATTTCCTCCAGCCGGTGTCGGGCACGGCCTTTGCCGCGCCCCTTTGCTTGAACGCCTGTATCCTCGCCATGGCCAAACGACGACCAGCACCCTCTGGGGGCCGACTTCGGCCCCCGTCCGCACGCCCCACTGCGCCTGCGACGCCCCGCACGGGCGGCACGAACGACCGGTTCTTCCGGAACCTGATTGCGAGCCTGCGCAACGGCGTGATCGTGATCGAGCGGGACGGATCGGTGGCGCTGATGAACGACGAGGCGTACCGCATCTTTTCGCTGACGCCCGATCCGCGGAACGTGGGGCGTCCGTTGATCGAGGTCCTTCGAGGCCGCCCCGACATCGTCCGCCTGCTCGCGAGCTCGTTCGAGCTCACGACGCTGCCCAATCGCGCCGATCTCAGGCTCAAGGACCTCGATCGGGTGATTGGCTACACGCTGTCGAAGGTGGTGGACGACTCGGGCGTGGTGATCGGCGCGGTGATGTTCTTCAAGGACCTGACGCAGGTCGAGCAGGCGGAAGAGCGGGAACGGCTGCGGGATCGGCTCGCGTCGCTCGGCGAGATGGCGGCCGGCATCGCGCACGAGCTGAAGAACCCCCTCGCGGGCATCGAGGTGATGGCGGGGCTTCTCCGGCGCCAGGTTCCCGAGTCGGCCGCCGCGCAGTCGCTGCTGGCCGACATCATCAGCGAGTCCAAGCTGGCGAACGCGATCGTGGTCGAGATGCTCGAGTACGTCCGGCCGATCCGGCTTCAGGTCGAGCGCACCAGCCTGGCCGACGTGCTGCACCAGGCGATCACGATGGCGGAAAACAAGGTCACGCGGGGCGCCGTCACGGTGGACGTCCGGATCGATCCGGCGGTGCCGGCCGTGGACGGTGATCCACACCAGCTCTGCCAGGTGTTCACGAATCTGGTCACCAACGCATTCGACGCGCTCGGGGGCCGCGGCCGCGTGGCGATTGCGGTGGGGCCGGGGCGGCTCGACTCCGATCCGGCGTTCAGCGACGACGAGCCGGCGAAGCCGACGGTCGTCGTCGACGTGACCGACGATGGGCCCGGCGTGCCGGCGGAGCTGACCGACCGCATCTTCAACCCGTTCGTCACCACCAAGCCGCAGGGATCGGGCCTGGGCCTGGCGATCGTCAGGAAGATCGTGGACGCGCACGACGGACGCATCGATCTGACCAGCCATCCGGGCTCCGGCACCCGATTCCGGATCACGTTGCCCGTGTCGAACAGCGTCGGGTGGTTCAAGTAGCGGTATGCAGGGAGACAGCACGCCTATGGGACGGATTCTCATCGCCGACGATCATGATGCGCTCAGGCGCGGCCTGGCCCGCGGACTCACGGAAGTGGGCCACGAGGTGGAGGAAGCCTCGAACGGCAACGCCGCCATCGAGAAGCTGCACGAAGGGTACTTCGATGTGGTCCTGAGCGACCTCAAGATGGGCGGCAGCGACGGACTCGACGTGCTGCGGACCACCCGCGCACTCTATCCGACGACCGCGGTCATTCTGATGACCGCGTTCGGGTCGGTGAACACGGCGGTCGAAGCCATGAAGATCGGCGCGTTCGACTACGTCCAGAAGCCGTTCGAGATCGAAGAGATGGAGGTCAAGATCGAGAAGGCGCTCGAGGTGCGGCGGATGCGCCACGAGCTCGAGTACCTCCGCCATACGCAGCTCGACATCTACGATTTCGATCGCATCGTCGGGTCGAGCGACGCGCTCAGGCGCGTGCTCGACGTGGTGAAGAAGGTCGCGAAGAGCAATACGACGGTGCTGATCCACGGGGAGACCGGCACGGGCAAGGAGCTCATCGCGGGCGCGATTCACCACAACTCTCTGCGCAGCGCGCGCAATTTCGTCAAAGTGAACTGCGCGGCCCTGCAGGAGAATCTGCTCGAGTCGGAGCTGTTCGGCCACGAAAAAGGCGCGTTCACCGGTGCGGACAAGCAGCGCATCGGGCGCTTCGAGCAGGCCGACGGCGGCACGCTGTTCCTCGACGAGATTGGCGACATGAGCCCGAGCACGCAGGCGAAGATCCTCCGCGTGCTCCAGGAGCACGAATTCGAGCGGCTCGGCGGCACGCGGACCCTGCGTGTCGACGTGCGTCTCATCGCCGCCACCAACCGCGACCTTCCGGCCATGGTCACGGCCGGCCAGTTCCGCGAAGACCTCTACTACCGGCTGAACGTGGTGTCCATCGAGGTCCCGCCGCTCCGCGAGCGCAAGGACGACATCGTGCCGCTCGCCAACACGTTCATCGCCCGGTTCGCCGGCGAGCTGAAGAAGCGCATCGAGGGGCTCGAGCCCGACGCCCAGAAGCTGCTCATGCGGTACAACTGGCCCGGCAACATCCGCGAGCTCGAAAACACCATCGAGCGCGCGATGCTGCTCGCCGACGGCCGCGCGATCGCTCCGACCGACCTGCACCTCGGCGAGACGGCGACCACCGGCGGGAGCCGTGAAGCCGCCGTCGTCAAGATCCCGCCGACCGGCATCGCGCTCGACGATATCGAGCGCCATGCGCTCATCGAAGCCCTCAAGATGTCGAACTGGGTGCAGAAAGACGCCGCCGAGCTGCTGTCGATCAGCCCCCGCGTGATGAACTACAAGATCAAGACGCTCGGGATCGAGTTCCCGCGCCGCCGCAGCGCCACGCCGGCCGTCCAGTCTGGCGCGCCCGTCGCCCCGTCATAGCGTCGCGGCGCGACATTGAAGCTCGGACTGGCAAGTGACGGCCGCACGTGCCGCCCTGCTGCTTGCCGTGTATGCGCGATCGCGGCGGCACAGGGTTCTGCACACGCGTCGTCGAAGAGAACTTCAGCTTTGTGAAACGCATTTCGTATGGGCTGCCGGCGGCGCTGATGCCCGCCCCGAAGAACATCGACGGCGCCACCGGCAAAGTCTTGAGCAAGCTCCCGGTGCCCGAAGCGCCGGTCGCTCATAATCTGACGCTGACCGCCGATGGGAAGATCGGTCTCATGGGCTCGAAGGTCCTGCGTTATATGACCTTCTCGGAGATGGTGCGCCCCCTGACGATGAACCACGACGGAAGCCTAGTGGCCCGTACCCGCTGAAGTACTACCGCTTCGACGAACCGCGAATTCGAGATCAACCACAGAGACACGGAGACACGGAGACCCGAGAGCTGCCGGTCGTCGGCGCCGCCTCCGCGGCGCCTGCGAGGACGACCGATCCGGACACGCAAGGCGCGTTTCCCGGGCCTGCCGCCTTGGGTGTCCGGATCGCTCGGCCTCGCGGCCGGCCTGCACAGCAGGCCGGCGACGACCTCGCGAGTCTCTGAGTCTCTGAGCCTCTGTGGTTCATTGCCCTGGTACTGATTCAGCCGATACGCTCCACTAGTCTATGTCAACGTCAACGGTCTCATCGGGTTCGAGATTGGCCAGGTCGCAACGGGCAAGGTGCTCGGGCGCTTTCCGGTACCCGGTACCCCGGCAGAAACCAGCCACGGCCTTGGCATGACGCCGGACGAAAGCGAAATCTGGGTCGCCGATCCGCACAACGACGTGTGGCAGGTCTTCGACAACCCGGGCGATGGCCGCCACCCCGTCCTCAATCCCTCCAAGATGGTGAGGGTATCGACTGGTGTTCAGCACAGCTGGATTACGATGAGCAACGATGGGAAACTGGCATTCCTCGGCGATAGCGTCGTCATCGACGTGGCAACGCACAAGGAAATCGCGCAGCTGAAGGATGAGTTCGGGCGGATCATTCCACACACGGAAAAGGTGCTCTACCTCGGCTTCCGAAACGGGGAGCTCGTCGAGGGGAACAACCAGTTTGCCGTGGGCGACGCCAAGGCATACGCGCGGCGCGCCGCCGGGACCGATCACCAATAACAGAGCCGACGGACAGGCGGTCATTTGTTGACCGACGGGACGAAGCCCGGATTGCAGCGGCAATCCGGGCCCGCCCATCATTGTTGAGTACGGCGTTGAGTACGGCGCTGAGGTGTCGCAACACGTCGGTGGCCGAGAGTGTCTTCATATCCTCACATATCTGATTGAATCTGATTTGGCAATCAACGGAGGAGAGGGCCACGTTGCAGCCTGATCGCACGTGCTCCACCCGACCGACCCGACCCACCCGACCGACCTGACCTATCCGCCCTGCCTGGCTCTCGGATGGCTCCGCTTGTAGACCTCGAGGAGCTGTGCCGCGTTCACATGCGTGTAGCGCTCGGTGGTGCTGAGCCGGGCGTGCCCGAGTAGCTCCTGAATGGCGCGCAGGTCGGCGCCCCGCTGCAGGAGGTGCGTGGCAAACGAATGCCGCAGGGCGTGGGGACTGATGCCGAGACGCGCGCTCGACGCTGCGACGTAGCGGCGCACCACCCGGTCGACGCTGCGCGTGGTGAGCCGCCCGCCGCGATAGTTGAGAAATACGGGATCGCGCCGTCCGTGGCCACGGGCGGGCCGCGCCGCCTGCCCCGCGGCCGCCAGCAGGTCCCGATCCGTCAGGTACGCGCGGAGCGCCGAGGCCGCAGACGTGTTGAACGGCACGAGGCGGGGCTTGCCCCCCTTGCCGAGCACCCGCACCATGCGGGCCCGCAGGTTCACGTCCTCGAGATCCAGCCCCACGAGCTCGCTCACGCGCAGGCCCGACGCATAGACCAGCTCGAGGATCGCGCGGTCGCGCCGGCCGAGCGGCGTCGGGCTCGACGCCGCCTCGATGAGCGCCGTCATCTCCGCTTCCGACAGATGCGCCGGCATCCGCACGTCGCGCTTCGGTGTGGCGACCAGACCGCCCGGATCGTCCTCGAGCCATCCTTCGCGGCGCAGATATTTCAAGAACGTGCGAAGCGCCGCGAGCTTGCGGGCCGCCGTCGCCCGGGATCGACCTCCGGCATGCAGGCCGCCGAGGAAGGCGCGAATCGCGTCGCGCGTCAGCGCCTCCACGCCCAACGCCGAACGCCTGACGCCGGAGGTCGCCGCCACATGGTCCAGGAACTGCGCCAGGTCGCTCTCGTAGGCCCGCACCGTGTGGGCCGAGGCGTTGCGGTTCAGCCGGAGGTAGGCCAGGAACGCCTTCAGATGATCCGACGGACTGGAGGGGCTCACGGTACGGGAGCCAGTCGTTGACGATCCGCGTTCCAGCGATCCAGATCCGCCAGCGCCCGCTCGGCCAGGGCGAGCTTCCGTGCGGCCCGGCCCCGGGCCGAGCCGGCCAGCGGCTCCATGATGCCGAAGGTGATGTTCGACGGCTCGTAGTGCGCGGGGTTCGCGTGCGACACGTAGTGTGCCAGCGCGCCGACGGCGGTCGACCTCGGTGGCGCGGACGGCGAGTGGCCGCGGACCATCGCCGCCGCATTCAAGCCCGCAATCAGCCCCGATGCCGCGGATTCGACGTAGCCCTCGACGCCCGACATCTGTCCCGCGAAAAAGAGTGTGGGGCGCCGCAGCGACTGCCAGGTGTCGCGTACCACGAGCGGCCCGTTGACGTACGTATTGCGGTGCACCATGCCGAAACGGACGAATTCGGCGTGCTCGAGCCCCGGCACGAGCCGGAGCACGCGGGCCTGCTCCCCCCATTTCAGCTGCGTCTGGAATCCGACGAGGCTGTAGTGATCGCCGGCGAGCGTATCCTGACGGAGCTGGACGACCGCGTAGGGCTGCCGTCCGGTGCGCGGATCGGTCAGGCCCACCGGTTTCATCGGGCCGAAGCGGAGCGTGTCGGGGCCGCGATGGGCCATCACTTCGATCGGGAGGCACCCCTCGAAGAAGCGCTCCTTGTCGAAATCGTGGATGGTTGCCGATTCGGCGTGCGTGAGCGCGTCGTAGAAGCGGGCATACTCGTCCGTGGTGAACGGACAGTTCA
Source organism: uncultured Acidobacteriota bacterium (assembly GCA_963837345.1). GTDB lineage: Bacteria > Acidobacteriota > Vicinamibacteria > Vicinamibacterales > CAVVIG01 > CAWIMX01. The sequence continues at coordinate 2,196,539 of CAWIMX010000001.1, read as the reverse complement.
GATAGTCGCCTTCCCCGTCGTCCTGGCCGCAGGCGGGACCCGCGCCGACGGCCGGAGGCGGCGGCCCCAGGTGGCGATTCCAGCGTGAGGCGCGAAAGGCTCTCGAGCGATCGATGCTCTCGGCGAGCACGATCGGGCTGATCGCGTCGTAGAAATAGAGCGCCTCCTGCCCGATCAGTCGGGCAATGTCCGCGGCCAGCGCGTCGGACGTCAGCGGACCGGTCGCCAGGATGACCGGCCGGGCCTCGGACGAGGGCGGCACGGCCGTCACTTCGTCGCGAAGAATCGTCACGAGCGGGTGCCGCGTCAGCTCATCGGAGACGAGGGCGGAAAATCGCTCGCGATCGACGGCCAACGCCGCGCCTGCCGGCACGCGGCTGGCTTCCGCGGCCCGCATCACGAGCGACCCGAGCCGGCGCATCTCCTCCTTGAGCAGACCGACGGCATTGTCGAGCTTGTCGCCGCGAAACGAATTGCTGCACACCAGTTCGGCGAGACCGCCGGTCTTGTGGACGGGGGTCGGGCGGGTCGGGCGCATCTCGTACAGCTGCACGGGCACGCCCTGCCCGACGGCCTGCCACGCCGCCTCGGAGCCGGCGAGTCCGCCGCCGACGATGGTGATCATATCGACAAGGTGCTCGGGGGTTCCTCGAAGTGTTCGAGGCCTCTTCGCTAGCCCACTTCGACCAGTTCTTCCGCGCGCGAGTAGTCGCACTCCTCGTTCTGGCAGAGCAGCTGCCGCCCGTGCTTCTTCGTGATCTTCTCCACCAGAAACGGCGCGCCGCACTTCGGGCACGGCTCGGCGATGGGCCGGTTCCACGAGACGAAGTCGCAGTCGGGATAGTTGGAGCAGCCGAAGAACAGCTTGCCGCGCTTGGACTTGCGTTCGACGATCTCGCCGCCCTTGTCGGCGTCCTTGGGACACTTGACGCCGGTCGTCTTGTGCTTGATGTAGCGGCAGGTGGGATAGCTGGTGCACGCCGTGAATTCGCCGAACCGGCCCTGCTTGATCACGAGGTTGTTGCCGCAGCGCGGGCACCGCTCCTCGAGCACCTGATCCGGCTTGGCCGCGCGCAGGCCGCCCTGCTTGGTGGCAATCAACTTGCGCGTGGTCTTGCATTCGGGATAGCCGGAGCATGCGAGGAACTGCCCGAAGCGGCCTCGCTTGACGACCATGGGCCGGCCGCAGTTCTCGCACGGTTCGATTTCGTCCTCGCCGGTCTCCCCCTCGGGCTCGTTCTTCTCGAGCTCGCGGGTGTTCGTGCACTCCGGGTAGGCACTGCACGCGACGAAGGGGCCGAACTTGCCCACCTTGATCACCATCGGCGCCCCGCAGCGGTCGCAGAATCTCGTCGGTCTTGATCCCCTCCTTGAGGTTCTGCATCTCCTTGCCGGCGCGGGTCAGATCCTTCTTGAACTTCTTGTAGAACTCCGACAGCGTCTTGACGCGGTTCGTCGAACCCTGCTCGATCTTGTCCAGATCCTCTTCGAGATTGCGCGTGTACTCGACGTCGAGGATGTCGTGGAAGCTCTTGGTCAGCAGGTCGGTGATGATTCGGCCGAGCGCGGTCGGCTTGAACTTGCCCTCGAGCTTGTTGACGTAGCTGCGATCCTGGAGCACGCCGATGATGGAGGCATAGGTGCTCGGCCGCCCGATGCCGTTCTCCTCGAGCTCCTTGACGAGCGTCGCTTCCGTGAACCGCGGCGGCGGCTGCGTGAACTTCTGCTCGGGCCTCAGGGCTTTCAGAATCCAGCCGGTCGCCCTCGGCAAGCGCGGGCAGGACGCCCGACGCCGCCTCGTCGTCGTCGGCCGCGTCCTTGTCGGACGACTCGCCCGGCGTCATGCCGTACGCCGCCATCCAGCCGGCGAACTTCGGGACCGTGCCCTTCACGCGAAACAGGAAGTCGTCGCCGCCGCCCCTCGGCGTGGCGGACACGTCCACCGTGGTTTCGTCGAAGGTCGCGGGCGTCATCTGCGACGCCAGGAAGCGATTCCAGATGAGCCGGTAGAGCGAGTACTGATCGGGCGTGAGGTACGGCTTCACGGTTTCCGGGTCGTACTGCATCGACGTGGGGCGAATCGCCTCGTGGGCGTCCTGCGCGTCGGCCTTCGATTTGTAGGCGTTCGGCTGCTCCGGCAGGTACTCCCCTCCGAAGGTCTTCGAGATGTGGTCGCGCACGGCCGTCAACGCCTCGCCCGCGACGCGGACCGAATCGGTTCGCATGTAGGTGATGAGGCCCACGGCCCCGTCGACGCCCAGGCCGGGCAGCTCGATGCCTTCGTAGAGCTGCTGCGCGAGCATCATCGTCTTCTTCACCGGGTAGCGCGCGGTCTGCTGAAGCTTGCTGGTGATGAACGGCGGCGCCGGGTGCCGCTTGCGCTCCTTGACCTGGACGGAGGCGACGCGCCAGTCGGCGTGCTCCAGAGCCGCGACGACGGCCTGCGATTGCTCCTGATTCGAGACCTTGATCGCCTCGCCGCTCTTCTTGAGAAGCTTGGCGTCGAACTCGGGCGGCTGGCTGCCGGCAAGCCGCGCGAAGACGTGCCAGTACTCCTCGGGCACGAACTTCTCGATCTCCGCCTCGCGATCAGAGACGAGCCGGAGCGCGACCGACTGCACGCGACCCGCGCTCAGTCCGCGCCGGACCTTGTCCCAGAGGATCGGGCTGATCTTGTAGCCGACAAGCCGATCGAGCACGCGCCGCGCGCGCTGCGCGTCGACCATCTTCTCGTCGATCACCCGCGGGTGTTTGAACGCCTCCTGCACCGCCTTCTTGGTGATCTCGTTGAACATCAGGCGGTGAATCTTGCGCTTCTTCCCCGCCAGCTCGCGCGCCACGTGCCAGCCGATGGCTTCGCCCTCGCGATCGGGGTCGGTCGCCACATAGATTTCCGTCGCGTCCTTCGCGGCGTCCTTCAGATCCTTGATGACCTTCTTGCGCGCGGGAATCGACTCGTACTCTTCCGCGAAGTCGTTGTCCACCTCGACGCCCAGCTTGCTCTTGGGCAGATCGCGGATGTGGCCCATCGAGGCCACGACCTTGTAGTCGCGGCCGAGATACTTGTTGATGGTCTTCGCCTTTGCCGGCGACTCGACCACCACGAGCATTTTTGCCATGTCTCTTTCACCCTAACACGGGATGTCAACCCGCACGAATCGCCCGCCGCCGGCCCGCCGGATCGCGCCTGCCAGCTCCAGCGCCAGCAGCCGCGGCAGCAGCCGCGCCGGGTCGAGGCCCGATCGCGCCGCAATCGCGTCCAGATCGCACGCTTCGCCCGGCGTCAGGCACTCGAGCAGCGCGTCGTCGGCCGCCCGGCCCGGCGGTCGGTGCGTCCCCGGGAGCGCTGCACCGAGCTCGTCGAGAATATCGTCCGCAGTCTCCACAATCTTTGCCCCGTCGCGCAGCAGGGCGTGCGCGCCCCGGTTTCGCGGGCCAAGCACGCTCCCGGGCACCGCCAGCACGTCGCGACCCTGTTCGAGCGCCATCCGCGCGGTGATGAGCGAGCCGCTCTTCTCGCCCGCCTCGATCACGACGATGGCGCGCGAGAGCCCGCTGATGATCCGATTGCGCAGGGGGAAGAAGTGCGGCTGCGGCGGCGTGCCCGGCGCCAGCTCGCTCACCAGCGCGCCGGCCTCCGCGACCGCCCGCGCCAGCCCCGCGTGCTCACGCGGGTACACCACGTCGGCGCCCGACCCGCACACCGCCACGGTGACGCCGTCGCCCTCGAGCGCCCCGCGATGCGCCGCCGCGTCGACGCCGCGCGCCAGGCCGCTCACCACGGCCACGCCCGCCGCCGCGAGGTCGCGCGCGAGGCGCTCGGCAACCGTCACGGCATAGGACGACGCGGCGCGTGAGCCGACGAGCGCGACGGCGGGTCCGTGCAGCGTCTCGACGTGACCCTCGACCCAGAGCACGAACGGCGGATCGACGATCGCGGCGAGCGCCGGCGGATAGGCGGCATCCGACCACTCGACCGCCCGGAGCCCGCGCGCGGCGCCGCGGGCCACGGCTGCAGCGGCCTCGGCCCGCACGCGTTCGAGCCCCTTCTCGTGACGCCGCGACGCCAGCAACCGCGCCAGCACGGTGCCCGGCGGATTGCCGGCGCGCAGCCGCTCGGCGGCGGGTCGCCACCACGACGATGGGAGCAGGGACAACGCGACGAGATCCGCAAGATCGGACATGGGCGGCCCCTTTCCGCGCCTGGCGGCCGCGCCGCCCCGCCCCGCCCCTCCGGATCCGCCGGGTACAACAGTAAGGGAGGCGCGGTCCGCCGCGAAACACACGGCTGGACTCGACCTCCCAACCTTGATTATAGGCCTGCGGATGTCTTGCCAGTGCCCAAATTCCCTCCTATAGTGGGATCGTCCAGGTGATCATGGTTTTTCGAGCCCTCGCCCTCCTGACGGCTCTGCTGTTCGTCCCGACGCCATCCTTCGCCGATGCCCGGAGCGACGCGCGCGCCGAGGTGGCGTTCGGCATCAATGTGGCGCAGCGCGGACTCTGGCGCGAAGCCGTGTTCCGATGGGAGAAGGCGGTCGAAATCGATCCGACCTATGCCGCGGCGTACAACGACCTGGCGGTCGGATACGAGCATGAAGGGCAGCTGGATCGCGCCCGGCGCGCCTATGAAAAGGCGCTCGAGCTCGAGCCGAACAATCAGCAGATCCGCCAGAACTACGACCTGTTCAAGGAAATCAATGACCGCACGGCTCAGCACGAACAGTCCTAGGCGCATCCCCGTCGCGCTGCGAATGGCCGTGTCGTCGCTTCTCGCCGCCGCAGCCATCGGGTGCGGCCCGGCGATGTTCGAGATTCCCATCGAAACCCCGATCCAGCCGAAGCTCGACGTCTCGGCGTTCCAGCGCGTGTTGATCGCCGGCTTCGTCACCGGCGGCAACCAGGACGTCGACATCAACCAGGAAACCGTCCGCCTGCTCCGCAGCCAGCTCCGGACGAAATCCTCGCTGCGCGTCATCGACGCCGACGTGCTGGCCCTCGATCAAATCGCCCGCGATCAGAACGCCGAGGCCGGCGCCGCGGCCGCCGACACCGACGCCCGCACGCCGCTGCCCGAGCAGATCAAGGACGAGAAGGACCTCGAGCCGTACGAACGCCTCTTTGCCAACGTCGCGTACTGGAAGCGGCTCGGCGAGGAATTTCAAAGTCCGCTCATCGTCACCGGGACGGTGCTCTTCGCGCCCAACGAGCGGTCGGGCTACGTTCAGCGCGAGACCGAAGTCTACGACGCGTTCGGCCGGCGCAGCGTCGTGCCCGTCCGCACCTTCCAGGAGCGCAAGGGCTTCGTGCTGCGTCCGAAATTCGTCTTCATCGACGGCCGGACCGGCGCGACGCTCTATTCGGAGACCTATCGCGAGGAAGTGCTCTACGGTCCCGAGACGAACACGCCGGCGCTGTCCTCGTATTTCGAATTGATGGACCGCCTCGTGCCGAACTTTCTCGGCGCGCTGAGCAGTCAGAAGATCCGCGGCACCCGCGTCCTGTTGAAGTAGCCGGTCTTCTGGTAAGCTACTTCTTTTGTGGCGATCGGAGAGGGACACGTCATGTACGCAATCATCCAGGCGGGTGGCCGTCAGCATCGGGTCGTGCCGGGCGAGACCGTGCTCCTCGACGGCACGGCGGGCGAACCAGGCGCGAAGCTGACCCTCGCGGAAGTGCTGCTCGTCGAAACCGATGGCGGTGAAGTGCTGGCGGGCGCGCCGTTCGTCGCCAACGCCCGCGTCGAGGCCGTCGTCGACGGTGAGGCGCGGGGGCCGAAGGTCCGCGTCTTCAAGAAGAAGCGCCGCAAGGGCATGCGCCGCACGACAGGGCATCGCGCGACGTTCACGCGCGTGCGCGTCACCGGCATTCTCGTCTAGTCGCGGCGATTTCGAGGTTCAAGAAGTGGCTCACAAAAAAGGACAAGGCAGCTCCCGCAACGGCCGCGATTCGAACTCGCAGCGCCTCGGCGTGAAAGCGCACGACGGCAACCTCGTCAGCGGCGGCACGATCATCGTCCGGCAGCGCGGCCGCCGCTTCCGGCCCGGGCTCAATGCGGGCCTCGGCAAGGACGACACGATCTTTGCGAAGGCGACCGGCCGCGTCCGGTTCGAAGACCACGGCGAGCGTGGACGCGTCGTGAGCGTCGTGCCCGTGGAGTGACCGAGAGGGCGTCTCCCGCCTGATGTTCGTCGACGAAGTCGATATCCACATCGCCGCCGGCGACGGCGGGCGCGGGTGCCTGGCCTTCCGCCGCGAAAAGTTCGTGCCGCGGGGCGGTCCGAGCGGCGGCGACGGCGGTCATGGCGGGTCGGTCTTCGTCGTCGCAAGCTCCCATACCAACACGCTGATCAGCTACCGCTTCCATCCCGAGTTCTCCGCCGATCGCGGCCAGCACGGCCAGGGATCGAACCGGACGGGCGCGAGCGGTGCCGACCTCGACCTGGCCGTTCCGATCGGCACGCTCGTCTACGAACGCGTCGAGGACGGCGAACCGATCCTCCTGGCCGATCTGGCATCGGAGGGCCAGAAGGTGCTCGTGGCGCGCGGAGGCCGTGGCGGCCGCGGCAACGCCCGGTTCGCGTCGTCGACGAATCGCGCGCCGCGCCGGGTCGAGCCCGGCGAGCCGGGCGAAGTGAAGGACCTGCGCCTCGAGCTGAAGCTGCTCGCCGACGCCGGGCTCGTGGGCTTTCCGAATGCAGGCAAGTCCACGCTGATCGCCCGCGTCTCCGCCGCGCGGCCTCGGATTGCCGACTACCCGTTCACGACGCTGACGCCGAACCTCGGCGTCGTGCGGCTCGATGCCGATCGCAGCTTCGTGCTCGCCGACGTGCCCGGCCTCATTGAGGGCGCCCACGACGGCCACGGTCTCGGCCACCAGTTCCTGCGCCATCTCGAGCGGACGAAGGTGCTCGTCCATGTCGTGGACGTCTCGGGCGCGAGTGGACGCCTGCCGGCCGAGGATCTGGAGACCTTGCGTCGCGAGCTGGCGCTCTTCGACGCGCCACTCGCCGCCAAGCCGCAACTCGTCGCCGCCAACAAGATGGACGCCGCCGATCCAACCGACGAGAGCGGAGCGATCGCCGCGCTCGAGCAGCGCGCCGACGCGCTGGGCCTGCCCTTCTTCCGGATCTCCGGCGTGACGGGCGCCGGCGTTCCCGAGCTCCTCGACGCGGTGTGGGCCCGCCTGTGACGGGGCGGATCGGCATCCTCGGCGGAATCCTTCGACCCGATCCACTGCGGGCACCTGGACGCCGCCGCGGCCGCACAGGCGGCGCTCAGGCTCGAGGGCCTGGTGATCATGCCTGCGAACAACCCGCCCCATCGGCCGCAGCCGCGCGCGTCGAGCTATCACCGGTTCGCGATGGCGGCCCTGGCAGTCGCGGGCCGCGGGGGATGGCGCGTGTCGGATCTCGAACTCCTCCACCAGGCGCCTTCGTACACCGCCGACAGCCTTGCGCGCCTGCTCGCCCAGGGGTACGCCCCAGACGACCTCGTGTTCATTCTCGGGGCCGATGCGTTTGCCGACATCGAAGGCTGGCACGCTTATCCAGGTGTGCTCGACCTGGCGCACTTCGCGGTCGTCTCGCGGCCCGGTCTCGAGGCATCCCTCGTCGGCCAGCGCCTGCCGGCGCTGGCCTCGCGCGTGTCGCAGACGCTCGAACGCGGTCGGGCGCCGGCGATCGTTTTGCTCGATCGCCCGACCGCCGACGTGTCATCCAGTGCGATCCGGCGCCTGAGGGGCGAGGGCCGCTCCATCGCGGGGCTGGTGCCGGCTGCCGTCGCACAACATATTGAACAGCATGGACTTTACGCCGGGTCATCCGACGCTCCCGACACACGCGCTCCCGCGCCCGATCGCGCGGCAGGCAGGTTGCATGGCCAAGACTGACAAGGCCGCCAAGGCCCGAAAGCGGCAGCCGCCCGCCGACCTCGAGTCGGCGGTGCGCGCGGCCGACGCCAAGAAGGCGTCCGACATCGTCGTGCTCGACTTGCGCGACTCGGCGGCCTTCACCGACTACTTCGTCATCTGCTCGGGCCAGAATGCGCGGCAGATCACGGCGATCGCCGACGCGGTGATGGACATGCTGGCGGCGCGCGGGATGAAGCCGGCGCACGTCGAGGGCTACGAGCGATCCGAGTGGGTGCTCATCGACTACTTCGATTTCGTCGTCCACGTGTTCTCGCCGGAGACGCGGCTCTTCTACGGCCTGGAACGGCTGTGGGGGAACGCCGAACCGGTCCCCTTCTCGACCGCCTGACGCGCGCCGCGCGAGGCGTCCTCGATGCGGTGCTCGCGGTCGTCCTGGCTCCCGCGTGCGCGGCATGCGGCGAGCCGATCGATCGGCCCACCGGCACCGCGATCTGCGCGCGCTGCTGGTCGGCGATCCTGCCGATCACTCCGCCGGTCTGCGATGCCTGCGGCGATCCCCTCGGCGCGCGCGGCGGCGCGATCGCCTCGCCGATCCGGTGCGGCCGCTGTCGTCGGATGCCGCGCGCCGTCGATCGGGCGCGGGCCATCGGCGAGTACGACGGCGTGCTGCGCGCGCTGGTCCACGCGCTCAAGTACGACGGGCGACGGTCGGTCGCGCGGCCGCTGGCCGCGCTGATGCGGGACCGAGGTCGCGACGTACTCGACGGCGCGGTGGCCGTCGTCCCCGTCCCGTTGCACCGCTGGCGCGCGCTCGCTCGCGGATTCAACCAGGCCGTCGATCTGGCGCGCTGCCTGGGTCCCCCCGTGGTGCCGGCGCTGCGCCGGGCGCGGGCCACCCCGTCGCAAACCGGGCTCGACGCCCCGGCGCGGCGCCGCAACGTCCGGGGCGCATTCGTTCCGACGCGCGACGTGGCCGCGCTCGAAGGTGCGACCGCGGTGCTGGTCGACGACGTGCGCACCACGGGTGCGACGCTCGAGGCGTGCGCCCGGACGCTCAAGCAGGCGGGCGTGCGCGAGGTCCGGGCGCTTACGGCGTGCCGAGTCGTAACTGCACGGCGGTGAAGACGTCGGCGGCCACCGCCGACGTCGGCCGCTCGCCGTCGACGACGGACCAGGCCTCGGGCCGGGCGGCCGCCTGACGACGATAGCTCTCGCGCACGCGGGCCAGGAGCGCCAGATCGCGTTCGTACCGATCGCGGTCGAGCGCCTTGCGCTGGACCGCCGTGTCCGGAGCGATGTCGAGCAGAATGGTCAGCGCCGGCTGCGGCAGGTACTGCTGCATGCCGATCAACCAGGCGGCGTCGAGGTCCTGCGCCTCGCCGTAGGCGATGCTCGACGCCAGATAGCGGTCGCACACGAGAATCAGGCCGCCGTCGAGCCAGCGCTGCAGGTCCGGCTTGCGCTCGTAGCGGTTCGCGACGTACAGCAGCTGCATGACGTCGGCGCCGTACTCGCGCTCTCCCTGCAGGGCGCGCGCGATCTCTTCGCCGATCGACGTCGCGTAGTCGGGAAAGGCGACGAGGCGCGCCCTGCGCCCTTCCTGTTTCAATCGATCGCGCAGCAGCTCCGCCTGCGTCTGCTTGCCGCTCTGGTCGAGCCCCTCGAACGCGATCAACATCCCGGCCACGTTCAGGCTTCCATCCGGAGCATGTCGTCGACGGTCTGGCGCCGGCGCACGACGCGCCAGCCGCCATCCTGGACGAGGACCTCGGCGGGCATGGGCCGACGGTTGTAGTTGGAGGCCATCGCCGACCCGTAGGCGCCGGCGTCGCGGATCGCCACCAGGTCGCCGACCGCGAGCCGCGGGAGCGTCCGGTCGCGGCCCAGCACGTCGGCGCTCTCGCAGACCGGACCGACGATTTCATAGCACTTCGACGCGCCCCCCGACAGCCGTACGGGCTCGATGCGATGAAACGCGCCGTAGAGGGCGGGCCGCATCAATTCCGTCATGCCCGCGTCGACCACGACGAACTCGCTGTCGGCATCTCGTGGCTTCACGTCGATCACGCGCGCCACGAGCGCGCCCGCCGGCCCCACGATCGACCGGCCCGGCTCGACGACGAGGGGAAGGTTGGTGGGACGTACGGCGTCGACGAGCGCCCGCGCGTACGCCAGGGGCGACGGCACGCGGTCGTCCGGGTGGTACGCGATGCCAAGGCCGCCGCCGAGGTCGAGGTACTCGAGCGCGATATTGGCCGCGCGCATCTCGCCGGCCAGACCGGCGAGCAGCGCGGCGGCGCGCGCGACCGGATCGATGGCGGCGATCTGCGAGCCGACATGCGCGTGAACGGCCACCAGCTTCACGGCCGGCCGCGACGCCAGGCCGCCGACGAGCATGCGCACTTCGTCGAGCGGAATCCCGAACTTGTTGACCTTGAGACCAGTCGAGATGTGGGGATGGCTTCTCGCGTCGACGTCGGGATTGACGCGAATGGCCACGCGCGCGACGACCCCTCGCCGCGCGGCGATCGCTTCGATGCGCGCGAGTTCGCCGGCCGATTCGACGTTGATCGCCTTCAGGCCGAGCGGCACCGCGCATTCGAGCTCGTCGGCGGTCTTGCCGACGCCCGTGAACACGATGTCGGCGGCGGCAAAGCCGGCGCGGCGGGCGACCTCGATCTCCCAGATGGAATTTGCATCGGCCGCGGCGCCGAGGCGGGCGATCGCCTTGGCGATCGCCAGCGTGGAATTGGCTTTGAGCGCGTAGTGGAGCCGGTGGGGATACTCGCCGAACGCCGCGTCCATCGCCGCGTAGCGCGCCGCGATCTCGGCGGCGCTGTAGACGTACACGGGCGTGGCGGTGGCGGCGGCGATGGCCGTGAGCGAGACGCCGTCACAGGAAAGCTCGTCGGAGGAAGAGGGGCTGCGGGCGAAGCCGACCACGGCAATGTATCCTATACTAACGCGCTTTCCATGGCCGCCGACACACCCGCGTCGAACGACGCCGTCGAGACGCTCATCCAGCAGTGCCTGCACGGCGATCAGCAGGCGTGGGAACGGATCGTCAGCCAGCACTGGCGGCGCGTGTTCAACCTCGCCTACAAGTTCGTCGGACGGCACGAAGAGGCCGAAGACCTGACGCAGGACATCTTCCTGAAGATCTTCAAGTCGCTCGGCACGTTCGACCGGCGGGCGAATTTTCAGACGTGGCTGATCAGCGTCAGTCGCAACCTCTGCATCGACCACTACCGCAGCGTGCGCAAGGAGCGCGAGACGATCGACCGCCACGTGGACGCGAGCGAGCTCTCGCCGCGATCGCACGAGCCGGGGCCGGTTGCCGCTCTCGAGCAGCGCGATCGCGTCGATCTGCTGCGCGAAGCGCTGTCGGCGCTGCCCGAGACGCTGCGCTCCGCCGTGGTCATGCGCGATCTGCAGGAGCTGTCGTACCAGGAAATTGCCGACCGGCTGCGGCTGCCGGAAGGCACGGTGAAGTCGCGGATCAACCGCGGGCGCACCGAGCTCGCCCGCCGCATCCGCAAGCTGCGTGGCAACGATTATCGTCCGAGCGGACCGTCCGCCGGACCCCCTCCGGGAGTGCACTGATGCAGGTGACCACGGATTCCGCCGGCGGCGTGTCGATCGTGCGTGTGGCCGAGTCGCGCCTGATGTACCCCATGCTCGGCGACTTCTCGTCCGCCGTCACCGACCTGGTCGCTGCCGGCCGACAGCAGATTCTGATCGACCTCTCGCCCGTCACGTACGTCGACAGCGCGACGATCGGCTGCCTCATGGATCTCTACCGGCAGGTCCACACCGCGGGCGGCCGTCTGAAGCTCTCGGGCGTCCAGAAACGCGTCGAAACCATGCTGACGATGACGGGCGCGCAGAACTTCATCGAGATTCATGCCGATGAGCCGAGCGCCATCAAGAGTTTCGGGGCCTGACCATGCGAACCATCACCACCACGACCGGCGCGGCGATCACGCTGGACGGCGACCTCCTGGCCGTCATGGAAACGCTCTACCGCGAAGTCACGCTGAAGCGCGACCTCGAGCGCACCTTCGAGGACATGGTGCGCGAGATCCAGCACCTGATCGGGCAGATGACCGACGAGGAACGCCGCGCGTACCTCGCGGAGAGCCTGTTCCTGAATACCGTGAAATACGAGAACGACAAGCTCGGGGCCTACATGAAGCGGCTGACGAAGACCTAGCCGATGTCGCTGAACTTCCTCGCCACGCGATTCGAGTGTTCCTGGCCCTGGAGCATGCTCGTGATGCTCTGCGACGGCCGGCTGGTCTGCGGGTGCGCCGACCCGTACGGGCGCCGTGTGCTCGGCGATGCGCGGTCCGAGAGCGTGCAGCAGGTGTGGAGCGGCGAGACCGTCACGCGCCTGCGCGACGATCTGAATCGCGGCGGCTCGGCGTTCTGCGGCGACTGCCCGCTCAAGCTGCCGCTCGGGACGACTGCGCCCACCGTCCGGCCCCTGACGGCGGGCGCCCTCCCCTCGCGGATGTTCATCGAGTGCACCGCCGCGTGCAACATCTCGTGCCACGAGGCGTGCTGCGCGCCGGAAACCGGCATCACGCGCACGCGTCAGGCCGGCATGCTCGACGTCGACATGTTCCGCCGCGTCATCGACGAGGCCGGACCCTCGCTCGGCCGCATCGACTTCTTCAACTACGGCGAGGCGTTTCTCCACAAGCGGGCGATCGAGATGTGCGAGTACATCAAGGCGAACTTCCCGCACATCTACCTGTACACGAGCACCAACGGCCTCGCCTTCACCGAGGCCCAGGCGCGCCGGCTCGTGCACTCCGGGATCGACGAGGTGACGTTCTCGATCGACGGCGCGTCGCAGGCCGCCTACGAACAGTACCGTCGGCGGGGCCGGTTCGACGACGCCATCGCGAACCTGCGCGCCATGGTCGAGGAGAAGCACCGGGCACATCGCGATCTGCCCTTCCTCAACTGGCGGTACATCCTGTTCACGTGGAACGACAGCGACGAGGAAATGGCCCGCGCCCGGCGGCTGGCCGCCGACATCGGCGTCGACCGTCTGTGCTGGGAACTCACCGACCATCCCGAGGGCGCCTACTCGCGACGCTTCGTGCCGGGCTCGGCCGACCTGGAGGCGATCCGGTCCGAAACCTGGGATCACAGCAATCTGGGCAACGCGATTCCCGGCGCCACGCCGAAAGCGGCGATCGACGTCCGGACGCTGCTGCCCGGGCGGCCTCTCGCCGGCCGGGCGGGCCGGCCGCTGCGGGTGCGGACGCGCGTCCGCAACCTGTCGACGCGCGCGTTCCCCAACCAGGCCACCTACGGGCGGCGTCTCGTCCGGCTCGGAGCCCAGTTGTGCGACGCGAGCGGCGCGCTCCTCAATCGCGACTTCGCGCGCGCCGACCTGCCCAGACCCCTCGGGCCGGGAGACCGCGTGGATCTGCCAATCGAGATCCCCGCGGCCCCCGCGCCTGGCCGCTATCGACTCAAGTTCGATCTGGTGTACGAAGGCGTGGACTGGTTCGAGCGCTGCGGCTCGCCCACCACCGTTCGAGCGCTGCGGATCCGCTAGCGCTACATCCCCTTCGTGTAAACCATGTGCTGGTTGACGTCGCCCTGGGGGGTGGAGACGGCCGTGTCCACCGTCATTTCCTTGCCATCAGCGCTGAGGCTCCGCGTTTCCGTGGACGTGATCGACATGCCGCCCAGATCGCGCGTCGTCTCGATCACGAGCTTCGCGCCGTCCCAGTGCGCCTTCGACGTCGCCGTGGTCGTGCCGCCGCGGCCCGGCATCTCGTTCGCGCTCTCGGAGCCGTCGAGCTTGTAGTTGAGCGTCTGCATCCCGCCCCGGCCCTGCTGCTCGATCGTGAGCATCGCCGCCGTCTGCTTGATCGTCACCATCGCCGCGCCGCCTCCGCGCCCGCCGCGGCCGCCGCGCCCCTGATCGCTTCGCGATGCGTCGAGGCTCCACATGCCGGAGAAGTCCGGCTTGCCTTGTGCGTGCGCCGCGAACGGCAGCACCAAGGCCAATACCAACGCCGACCAGATCGCGCGCTTCATTCGGTCCTCCTTCACCCGGACATCGCCGGGCATCCCACCCGTTCAGGAATACGCGGGCCGACTCGTCCGCGTTTCGCACGCGGAACTCCGAGGGGCGGTGAGGGATAAGGAATGCATCAAGCCCTGGCGGCGCCCGGCCAGGCGGTCGGCGCCCGGCCTGAAAACCACCCAGCGAAGACCGTGCGGGCGCCCGATTGGACCGGCGCGACGCGATGCACGAGCGAGGGCGACAGCGCGAACAGCAGCGCGCCGCCCGGCACCTGGTTCTCCACCCGACAGAGGGGGGCGAAGGTCCCCGCCTCGGCGAACTCGAGGGCGCCGCCCGTATACTCCGCCTCGCTCATGTTCAGGGTAAACGTCACGAGACGAGCGAGGCCGGCGGGAAGATCGTCGTGCCATCGGTCGCCGTGCCCGACCGCCATCCGGTAGATCACCGGCTCGAAGGAGCGCACCGTCGCGCAGCCGGCAATCGCCTCCACCGTCCGGAACAGCCGGGCATCGTGCAGGGCGAACTGGAACGCGCCGAGGAGAAGCGAGTCGCCGGCGATCAGATCGGATGGCGGCGTGCCGTCCCATTCTTCGAGCGGGTAGGCGCGGGGGTGGAATGGCGCGGCGGCGACGCGCCGGCGCCAGTCGTCGTAGAGCGCCGGCTCGATGAAACGGTCGAGCCGCAGATGCCGGTGGGCCCGAAACTCGCTGGCGGCGGCGGCCAGCGAGGCGGGCTCCGCGGTCGCGAAGCCCTGCCGGGTGACTTGTCCGATGAACATGGCGCCGGAGATCCCGGCGCCTAGGCTACACCAGGTCAGTTCGCCAGTCGGGGGGCGGCGTCCTTTACGGGCAATGCGGGAACGCCCTCGGCCACCGCTTCGACCAGCCGCCAGGCGTTGGTTTCCTGGAGGATCTTGCCGGCGAATTCCGTGTGAAGGGCGTGCCCGGCGCGGTGCGCGACCAGGTGGCCGACCACCGGATAGCCCACCAGCGCGAGGTCGCCGATCGCGTCCAGAATCTTGTGCCGCACGAACTCGTCGTCGAACCGGAGCGCGTTGTTCAGCACGCCGGTCTCGCCCAGCACGATGGCGTTCTCGAGCGATCCGCCCAGCGCGAGGCCGTTCTGGCGGAGCATTTCGACGTCCTTGAGAAACGTGAACGTGCGGGCGGGCGCCACTTCCTCGATGAACGAGTCCTCGGTGATTCGGAGGGTTCTCGACTGATGCCGCAGCATCGGATGGTCGTAGCTGATGCTGTAGGTGACCTTGAAATGGTCCGACGGGAAGAGCGCGATCCGCTTGTCGCCGCGCGACAGCGCGATCGGACGGACGATCTTCAGATAGCGGCGGGGCGCCTGCAGGCGCTTCACGCCGGCTTCCTGAATCAGATAGATGAACGGCGCGGCGCTGCCGTCCATGATCGGCACTTCCGGCGAGTTCAGTTCGATGAGAACGTTGTCGACGCCCATGCTGACCAGGGCGGCGAGCAGATGCTCGACCGTCTCGACCGAGACGTCGTTTCGCGAGAGCCCGGTTGCCAGCTGGATCCCCGCCAGGTGCTGCACGGTGGCCGGCACCTCGTGGTCGCCGCGGTCGGTCCGGCGAAAGCGGACGCCGAAGTCCGTCGGCGCCGGCTTGAGTGAAAGATGGACCTTGTTGCCGGAATGGAGACCGATTCCGACACAGGAGATGGGGCGACGAAGCGTGCGCTGTGCGTCCATTAGCCTCTATGCCGAGAGAGGGTGAGCCACAGGACGCAGAGCAAACTTGATGCCCGGTTGATCTGTAGGCGACAGATGTCCGTAACTATCTCTACTCTTAACGACTTACACAAAACATTCGAGACAGGAGACCCGCTGGACCGTGTAGGTTTGTGGTACTGGTACCACAGCTCTGCCCGCCCGGATTGTGGTCATCCTACCACATTCGATCACCCGGCCTCGGAGCGTGCCGGGCGCCCTTCTTCGACGGCGAAGAGACCCGCCAGGAATCGGCCCGTGGCCGAGGGGTCGTAGCGGGCGACTGCCTCGGGCGTGCCCGCGACGATCACCCGACCGCCGCCCTCGCCGCCTTCCGGTCCCAGATCAATCACATGATCGGCGCACTTGATGACATCGAGATTGTGCTCGATCACCACCACCGTGTTGCCTTGATCGACCAGCTTCGCGAGCACGTCGAGCAGCTTCCGCGTGTCCTCGAAATGCAGGCCGGTGGTGGGCTCGTCGAGAATATACAACGTTTGCCCCGTGCCGCGCTTCGAAAGTTCCTTGGCGAGCTTCACCCGCTGCGCCTCGCCGCCCGACAGGGTGGTCGCCGACTGCCCCAGCTCGATGTACCCGAGGCCCACGTCCTGCAACGTTCGCAGCTTGTTCGCGATCGCCGGAAAGTTCTCGAGGAGCGGTAGCGCCTGATCGACGGTCAGGTCCAGGACGTCGGCGATCGACTTGCCGCGGTACTTGATGTCGAGCGTCTCGCGGTTGTACCGCCGGCCCTTGCACTGCTCGCAGGTCACGTACACGTTGGGCAGAAAGTGCATCTCGATCGCGATCACGCCGTCGCCCTGGCACGCCTCGCATCGCCCGCCCTTCACGTTGAACGAAAATCGTCCGGGCCTGAAGCCGCGCGCCTTGGCGTCGGGGAGCATCGCGAAGAGATCGCGGATGAACGTGAACAGACCCGTGTAGGTGGCGGGATTCGATCGCGGCGTCCGGCCGATCGGCGACTGATCGATCTCGATGACCTTGTCGATGAGATCGGTGCCGTCGATCCGATCGTGGGCGCCCGGCTCGGCGACGGCCTTGTAGAGCGTTCGAGCCAGCGAGCGGTACAAGATATCGTTCACGAGCGTCGATTTCCCCGACCCGCTCACGCCCGTCACGGCCGTGAGCAGGCCGATCGGGATCGCCACGTCGATGGCCTTCAGATTGTTCGCGCGCGCCCCCCGGACGACGAGCGCGCCGCGGGGGCCGGGCCGCGCCGTTCGCCGCACCGGAGGCGTCGGAATCGACCGACGCCCCGTCAAGTACGCGCCGGTCAGCGAGGCGCCGCCCCCGTCGGCCAGCAGCTCGCGAGGCGTCCCCTGGAAGATCACCTCGCCGCCGTGCTCGCCGGCGCCCGGCCCCAGATCGATCACGTAGTCGGCGGTCCGAATCGTTTCTTCGTCGTGCTCGACGACGACAACCGAGTTCCCCAGGTCGCGGAGGCGCGAGAGCGTGCCGAGCAGCTTGCGGTTGTCCCGCTGGTGCAGGCCGATCGAGGGCTCGTCGAGCACGTAGAGCACGCCCGTGAGATTGGCGCCGATCTGCGTGGCCAGGCGAATCCGCTGGCCTTCCCCGCCCGACAGCGTCGCGGCGCTGCGGCCGAGCGTGAGGTAGCCGACGCCGACGTCGTGCAGGAAGCGCAAGCGGTCCTGGATCTCGCGGAGCACGCGCTCGGCGACCAGCGCCTCGCGGTCGGTCAACTGCAGGCCGTCGAACACGTGCAGCGCCTCGGAGATCGGCAGGTTGACGTACTCGGCGATCGTGCGGCCTTTCACGCGCACGGCCAGACTCTCCGGTTTGAGCCGCTCGCCGTGGCAGGCCGGACACGGCCTGAGCGATCGATACGGCTCGAGGTCCTCCTGCTCGCCCCAGGTGCCCTCGTCGTAGCGGCGGCGCAGGTTGGGGATGAGCCCTTCGAACTTCCGCCGTCCGCGGGGTCCGGGCGTCCCGTAGAGCACCAGATCCTTCTGCTTGCGCGGGAGCTTGCCGAACGGCACGTCCGGATCGATCCCGAAATCGGCGGCCAGGCCCTGCAGGGCGGCTTTCACCAGCTTTCGATCGCCGCGGGCCCACGGGGCGATGGCGCCGCTGGTGAGCGACAGACTCTCGTCGGGAACGACGCGCAACGGATCGAAATCCACCATCGACCCGAGGCCCTGGCAGTCGGGACACGCGCCGTGCGGCGAATTGAACGAAAACGCGCGCGGCGTCATCTCGGGCATGCTCAGGCCGCAATCGACGCACGCCAGACGGCTCGAGAACAGGCGATCGCCTTCCTCGTACGAGTTGATCACGACGATGCCGTCGGCCAGCGCGAGCGCGGTCTCGAGCGACTCCGCCAGCCGCCGCTCCATGCCGCTGCGCACGATCAGCCGATCGACGACGACGTCGATCGTGTGGTTGCGGCGTCGATCGAGGCGAATGTCCTCCTCGAGGGACCGGAACTGGCCGTCGATGCGGGCCTTGGTGTAGCCCCGCTGCCGCAAGGCCGCCAGCTCCTTCTTGAACTCGCCTTTGCGGCCGCGGACGATGGGCGCCAGCACGTTGATGCGCGCGTCCTGCGGGTAGAGCAGCACCATGTCGGCGATGCGCTCGAGCGACTGCGCCGCAATTTCCTTGCCGCAGTTCGCGCAGTGCGGCACCCCGATATTGGCGAAGAAGAGGCGGAGGTAGTCGTAGATCTCGGTCACCGTACCGACCGTGGATCGGGGATTGGACGCGGTGGTCTTCTGCTCGATGGAAATGGCCGGCGACAGCCCGTCGATCAGGTCGACGTCCGGCTTCTCCATCTGCTCCAGGAACTGGCGGGCGTAGGCCGACAGCGACTCGACGTAGCGCCGCTGCCCTTCCGCGTAGATCGTGTCGAAGGCGAGCGAGGATTTGCCCGAACCCGAAAGGCCCGTGATGACCACCAGCTTGTTGCGGGGGATGTCGACGTCGATGTCCTTCAGATTGTGGACGCGGGCGCCCCGCACGGCGATCCAGTCGTGCGCCATCCCCTCAGCGTAGCACGGCTCCAGTGGTATCCTCGCCGGGTGCCGTCCACGCTGTTCCGCACGAAATCGCTCGACGCCATCCTGAGCGAGGGGCAGGCGCCCGAGCACCAGCTCAAACGGTCGCTCGGCGCGACCGATGTCGTCCTGCTCGGCATCGGGGCGATCGTCGGGGCCGGGATCTTCGCGACCATCGGCACGGCGGCGGCCGGCGACGCGGCCCGGCCGGGCGCAGGGCCGGCGCTCATCCTGTCGTTCGTGGTCACGGCCATCGCCTGCGGCTTCGCCGCGCTCTGCTATGCGGAATTCGCCGCGATGGTGCCGATTTCGGGAAGCGCCTACACCTACGCGTACGCCACGCTCGGCGAACTGGTGGCCTGGATCATCGGGTGGGATCTCATTATCGAGTACGCCGTCGGCAACGTCGCCGTTGCCATCAGCTGGGGCAACTACTTCAAGACCTTCGTGGCCGGATTCGGGATCGCGATCCCGGACTGGCTGAGCACCGACTACCGGACCGCCGCACGGATTCCCGGGCTCTTCGCGCGCGCCCCGCACGTGTTCGGCGTGCCGATCGTCTTCAACATCCTGGCGTTCGGCATCGTGGCGCTGATCACGATCGTGCTCGTCATCGGCATCCGCGAGAGCGCCCGGATGAACGCCGTGATGGTGATCCTCAAGCTGGTCGTGCTGGGGATTTTCGTGGCCATCGGCTGGCAATACACCCGCACGGAGAACTGGACCCCCTTCGCGCCGAACGGATGGGCGGGCGTTCAGGCCGGGGCCGCGATCGTCTTCTTTGCCTACATCGGGTTCGACGCGGTCTCGACCGTCGCGGAGGAAGTGCGCGACCCCAAGCGCGATCTGCCGATCGGCATCATCGGCTCGCTGATCATCTGCACCATCATCTACATCGTGGTCGCCGCCGTCTTCACCGGCATCATCCCCTACGACGTGCTGGTCAACCGGCTCGCCACCGAGCAGGCCGAGCCGTTGACGATGGCCCTGCAGTATGCCGACATTCAGCGCTGGGGCAATTTCTTCGTCGGCCTGGTCGCCTTCGGCTCCGTCGTCGCCCACACGGCCGTGCTGCTCGTCTTCCAGCTCGGGCAGCCGCGCATCTTCTTCTCGATGGCCCGCGACGGCCTGTTGCCGCCCAGCTTCGCGAAAGTGCATCCCCGCTTCCGTACGCCCCACGTGACGACGATCCTCACCGGCGTCGCCGTCGGCACGTGCGCCATGTTCACGAGCATCGACGAAATGGTCGACCTCACCAATATCGGGACCCTGTCTGCCTTCGTGCTCGTCTGTCTCGGCATCATCGTGCTGCGGCGGAAGGACCCCGACCGGCCGCGGGCGTTCCGGACGCCGCTCGTTCCCCTCGTGCCGATCCTGGGCGTGCTTTCGTGCGCGTACTTGATGACGGGCCTGCCCGCGATCACGTGGATCCGGTTCGGTCTCTGGCTGGTGGTCGGGCTGTTCGTGCACTTCCTGGTACGGGTATCGCAGGAGCGGCCTGCGCGCGCGGACCGCGGAATGAACCCGGCCGGTCCGCCGCCGACGATCGGTCACGCGGCGGAAGCGGCGATGCGGTAGGCGGTCTCGTTCGAGCAGACCACGAAGCTGCCGTCGGGGCCGAACGCGACGCCCACGAGGCCGGGTCCGGAGAGGACGAGAACGGGAGCGCCGAGTTCGGGCACCAGATACAACCCGCTCGCCCCGGCCAGGGCTTCGGTCACGAAGAGCCGCCCGCGGCGATCGAAGGCAAGCCCCTGCGGACGTCCGAAGCCGGTGGCCCGGATCGAGACCTCGCCGGTCGGCGCAATGGCGTACACGACGTCGTGCGGCGAGAGCGTCGGCGCGGTCGCGTGCAGCGTGCCGTCCGGGGCGACCGCGAGATGGAACGCCGCGACGCTTGGGGGCAGCGCGGCGAATGCCGATGCGCTCCCGTCGCGCGCGACGCGGAAGATGGTGCCGGAGCGGTCGCCGACGAAGAGCGACCCGTCGGCCGCGAACGCCAGTCCGCAGGCGACGCCGAGATTGACCGCGAACGTCTCCACCTCGCCCCGATCCGACACGCGGTAGACGGTCCCCTCGAACCGGCTCGACACGTACAGCCGGCCGTCGGGACCGAACGCCATCGACGTCGCGTTGACAATGCCCGACGCGAACGGTTCGCGCGTGCCGTCCGGGCGCACGCGGAAAATCGACACCGGCGACTGCTGGCCGCGCTGTCCGCTGAAGGTCACGTAGAGGTTGCCGGCGGCGTCGAAGACCGGATTGTCGACCTGGTGGAGGCCGGTCGCCAACGGCGCGCCGACGTCGACGAATGCCGTCTCTCCCGGCAGTCCGTCGATGCGTACCGGCGTCGGTCCACCCTCGAGCCCCGGAGGAACGAGCGCCACGACCCGGCGGGACGAGGCGTAGACGATGCGCGCCTGCCGGGCACGGAATCGGACGCCGGGGAGAGTGGGCTCCTCGACCGCGAATCCGGATCCGTCGATGGTGACGCGACCGCCCTCGATGGCCCATCGGGGGTGAATGGCGGTGACGCGGGCGGGCATCGGAAGTGGTTAGGTATCGTCGAGCTCGACGTTCCAGTAGAGGTAATCGCGCCAGCTCTCGGGCGCGTTGCGCAGTCCGACCGTAATGCGGATGGCCGGTGCCGACTCGGGCCGCTTCGGCGCCCGCCGCAGGTGCATCCCCGCCTCGTTCGGCGTCCTCCCGCCCTTGCGGCGGTTGCAGCCGATGCAGCACGTGACGATGTTCTCCCAATCCTTGCGGCCGCCCTGGGCGACCGGCACCACATGGTCGAACGTGAGCTCGGCCGTCGGGAAGCGGGTCCCGCAGTACTGGCAGCTGTGATCGTCGCGCGCGTAGATGTTGGCTCGCGAGAATGGTACGTAGTCGAAACGACGCTTGATCTTGATGTACCGTAGCAGGCGGATGACCGACGGCAGCTTGAAGCTGATGGAAACGGCGCGAATCTCACGGTCGTACACCGAGATGACCTCGACCTTCCCCTGGCAGAGCAGCGTAATCGCCTTCTGCCAGTGGACGATCTTCAGCGGCTCGTACGACGCGTTGAGCAGCAGCGTTTGTTCCATTACCAGTCGTTAGAATTCTGCCCGAGCATTCGATGAGGTGTCAAGCCGATGACACCGTAAACGGTTTGAAGACGGCCGTTTAGCGGACCCTACGGCGCATCGAACCTCGATCCGATAGCATCGATTGTGCACGTGGATTCACACCGTTCGCGCCACCTGATTGGCGTCCTGTTCGTTGCCGCCGCCCTGACGGGCGCGTGCGCCTCCGCGCCGCGTCGAGCCGGCACCGTGCCCGTGCCGCGCCCGTTCCCCATGGGGCCCACCGTGGGCGCTCCCTCCCCGCCCGACGAGCCGGATGCGCCCGTGGGGGCCGACGATTCACCGAGTGTGCCCGCGGGCGACGATGCGTACGCCGTGGTGGGTACCGCGCTCGGCTTTCGAGGGACGCCGTACAGAAACGGCGGCGCGGACCCTGCCGGGTTCGACTGCAGCGGCTTCACGCAGTACGTGTTCGCGCGATACGGCGTGGCGCTGCCACGCGAGGTCTCGGATCAATATCAGGTCGGTACGCCGATCGAGCCACGGGATCTGCAGCCCGGCGACCTCATCTTCTTCACCACGGTGTCGCCCGGCGCGTCGCACGTCGCGATCGCGGTTGGCGGCGACCAGTTCGTGCACGCACCGAGCTCGCGGGGCGTCGTGCGCGTGGAGCGACTGGACTCATCGGTCCTGGGGTCCGCGTTTTCTCGGCGCGCGACGGGTCATCGCTGCGCACTAGTGGAGCGTATCGGCTGAATCAGTACCAGGGCAATGAACCACAGAGGCTCAGAGACTCAGAGACTCGCGAGGTCGTCGCCGGCCTGCTGTGCAGGCCGGCCGCGAGGCGGCGCCGACGACCGGCAGCTCTCGGGTCTCCGTGTCTCCGTGTCTCCGTGTCTCTGTGGTTGATCTCGAATTCGCGGTTCGTCGAAGCGGGAGTACTTCAGCGGGTACGGGCCACTAGCGCCGGCCGGGGATGATAGACTAGCGCGTCACCCCGACACCGCGTCGGCCCCGGCCAGCGTGCAAGCGCTAACGTCGAACATCTGAATGACCCTCCGACGTGTCTGTCTCGCGATGGCGCTGTCATCGGCGGTGTGCGTCGTGCTCGGCACGCGCGTCGCCGTGGAGTTCCGCGCGTTTCGGGACAAGCTCGTGCAGAGTTCCATCGACGAGCCGGGCAGCGCCACGGCTCGCGTCGATCTCGACGCCGGCCGCACGAGTCCGGATCTTCGGCCGCCGGTCGCGATCATCGCGCGCGTCGAGCACAAGACGGCCGCGACGCAGGCGTTCACGATCCTGATAGACGGCCAGACCGCGTGCGTCCAATCCGTCCGCGGCGGCGCACCGCGACGCGTGGACTGTGCGTGGAACGGTCCCTGGGATCCGACCGCGGCGCATGCGGTTGAGGTCGTCGGGCCGGCGGTCCCGTGGACCCTCGCGGCGCTCGAGGTCGCCACGCACCATGGATCCACGCGCGGCCACGATCTCCTCATCGTGCCGGCGTCGGCCCAGCGTTACGAACACCCCTCGCCGACAAGCACGATCGTCATCTTTCTGCTGCTGACCGCGATTTTCGCGCAGCAGCCCGTGCGGCTCGGTCGGGCGCTCGGCTGGACGTACCGGATCGCGGCCGGCACCGCCGCCATCCTGCTCTTCCTGGTCTTGCTGTCCCCGCACGTCTCGCGGTTTGCGATCCTCATCTCGCCGGTCGCCTTCGGCGAGGCGGCAATCGTCCTGACCGCACCCCGGCTCTGGGAAGGCGGGAGGGCCGTCGTTCGACAGCTCGCAGGACGCTGGCGCGCCACCGTCCTGTGCCTCTCGCCCGCGCTGGTCGTGCTCGCCGTCTACGGCAGCCTGGTGGGCTATAACCTGCGCGAGGTCTATCACGGCAACTACAGCGGCTTCATCCAGCTGTCGCATGAATTCTTCAACCGCAATCCAATGCTCGCCGATCGGCCGGAGCTGCGCGCGAGTCTCGTCCTGAACGACAGTGGCTACGACGGCCAGTTCGTCTATTTCGAGGTCTTCGATCCGTTTCTCCTCCAGTACAAAGACCATCCCGAGACCTATGGCACCTTCATCGACGCCCCGCCATATCGATACGGTCGCATCGGCTTCAGCCTGCTGACGCGCATTCTTTCGGGGGGCCGATGGCAGCAGTATCCGGCCACCATGACATGGATGCTGCTCGTCGCGCTGTTCGCGTCCGCGCTGAGCCTGTCGCTCGTCGCCCGCAGCGAAAGCGCGAGCCCGGCCTGGGGCCTGCTGGTGCTCTTCGTGCCGGGCTTCTGGCAGTCGTTGCAGGTCAGCCTGCCGGAACCGATCGCGGCCGCGCTTCTACTCGGAGGCTACATCTGCCTGGTGCGCCGGCGCGTCTACTGGGCGGCCCTGCTGTTCGGCCTGTCGCTGCTGTTCCGGGAAACCGGGATCATTCTCATCTTCTGCCTGGCGGCGGAGGCTTTCATCCGAGGCCGCTATCGCGAGAGCGTGCAGTTCGGCCTGCTGTCCCTCGTGCCGGTCGTCGTCTGGCGCCTCTACCTGTTGTCGGTGCTGTATGCGGACTGGGGCCTGCGGGCGTTCTGGTACGACCCTCACGATTTGACGATGCCCTTCGCCGGGTTCCGCTACCTCTGGGCGGTTATTCGCAACGGCGAGTATTTCCCGATGGCGCCAGACCTCGCCCGCGCCGGCATCGTCTATCCAGTGCTTCTGACCGGAGGCCTGGCGATCGCCATCGTGGCGGCCGTGACGCGGTTTCGCGCCATCACCGTCGCGGCCGTTGTGTACGGGTTGATAGCCGTTTCACTCAACTACGAGAGTATCTGGGTCCACATCGGCAACGGTCAGCGCGGCACTTACGAGCTCTTTCTCATGCTCGCGCTGGTTGCCATCTCCGCCCGCAGCTACCCCAGGTTCCTGAGGCTGGCCCTGACCGGCTTCTGGGCAGGTGCCGCCGCCTATGTGTTCGTCCTGGCCTTCGACGCAGACTACATCCGACACGCCGTCCTTTCGTGGCCCTTTTAGAGGTCTGTGGATCTATGAGGCCTGTAGTGACAACGAAAGACAACACTCTGGCCGGTGTAGCTAGTAAACTGACCTGTCAGTGGTTGCGGTCTTTTCGTCGGAAACGCTCTGAGGTGATGAATGGCGCTATCGAGGAATGAGCTGATTCGCCTGGCCGAGGCCGGCGCGAAGGTGCGTCTGCAAGAGTTACAGGCGGAAGTGGAATCCATCTATCGGAGCTTTCCGGGGCTCCGCCGTCGAGGGGGGCAGGCATCCAGGTCGATCTCGGACACGGCCACCGAGGGATCCCGGCAGTTGCGTGGATGGACGGCGGCTCAGAAGCGGGAAGTCTCAGCGCGGATGAAGCGCTATTGGGCGGCCAAGCGAGCCGGGACGAAGAAGCGGTAGCCGCGCCTCGTCACCGACGGCCATTCGCTGAAGGATGATCTGCTGGCGGCGGAGGAGCCCTCGCGAGGGCCTCGAAGGATTCAGCCCGCGCGGATTCACAATCGCGGCCGCGAGCAGCGCCGCTTGGTCGCGTCCGAGCGCCGACGCCGGGACGCCGAAATACGTCCTGGCCGCCGCTTCGACGCCGTAGACGCCATCGCCCCACTCGATGACGTTCAGATAGATCTCGAAGATCCGCATCTTGGGGAGCTCGGCCTCCAGGCGACGCGCGATGAGGAGCTCGCGGAGCTTGCGCAAGGGATTGCGCGAGGGCGACAGATAGAGATTCTTGGCGAGCTGTTGGGTAATGGTGCTGCCTCCGCGCACGAATTCGCCGCGCTGCCAATCGAGCTCCAGCGACCTGCGCAGCTGCACGAGATCGACGCCGTTGTGCTGCCAGAACGCGTCGTCTTCGGCCACGAGGACGGCCCGCTTGAGCTCGGGCGAAATCCGGCTGTAGGACACCCACATCTGTTCGCGTTTCGGACGCCGACCCGCGCGCGCCGCTTCCTGCGCCCGCAGCTCGATGAACGCGGTCGTCGGCGGATTTTCCGTTCGCAGGCGGCGTACGTCTGGCA
Organism: uncultured Acidobacteriota bacterium; assembly: GCA_963837345.1. GTDB lineage: Bacteria > Acidobacteriota > Vicinamibacteria > Vicinamibacterales > CAVVIG01 > CAWIMX01. The sequence continues at coordinate 2,170,746 of CAWIMX010000001.1, read as the reverse complement.
GCGTGACGTACATGTAGAAGAGGTAGCCGACGCCGATCGCGGCGCCAGCCAGCATGGCGCGCGCGGCGAGGCGTCCGGCCCGGGCCAACCCCGTCGTCAGACTCACCCGGTCTATCCCGGTACCACGATCTTGAGACGCTCGCCCACGGCCGGCTGATCGCCCGCATCGTGCCCGTTCATGATCGCCAGGGTGGTCGCCTTCTCTACGCCGTGACCCTGCCGGTCGGCGATCGACTCCCACGTGTCGCCGCGCCGCACGGTATACAGGTCGACGCGGTTGGGGTGCACGTTCTCCACTTCGGCGGCGCCGAGCGGCCGGAACGATTCGATGGCCGTGCCGAACGCCCGCGCCACCTGATCGTAGGCGTTCACGGGCGCAATGCCGGCGACGAGATAGATCTGCCGATTGTGGGCGATGTGGCCGGCCCGGACCGTGACGCGGCCGAGATCCTGCATCGTCCCGTCATAGACGCCGACGAAGGCCTCCTGTCCGTGGATGGTCGTGCTGTCGCCGTTCACCAGCGTCAGGCCGGCATTCTGCATCGACGTGCGCGCCACGTCGCGCGGCGGACGCCCCTCGGCGCCTTTGACCAGCTGCAGCACCATGGCCGAACCGCCGCCCGGCTGTTCGGCCACGACCTGCGAGGGCGAGTTCGTCACGTTCCAGCCATCGGGGAACGTAATGGCGAAGCGCAGGTCGGGGTGCAGGAATGCGGAGCCGCGTACGATGCCCTGCTTGGGATCGTCTCCGTAGATCACCCCGTCGATCTGGCGGAGGTACGCGTCCTGGTTCGTCGCGAAGTTCGCCGGCCGCGTCTCGGCCTGCTGCACGGCCTGCTGCACCCGCTCCACACGATCGGGCGCGGGTGGATGGGTGGCCAGCCAGTTCGGCACGCCATGTGTTTCCCCTGCGGCCTCGATTCGCCCCAGCGTGGTGAGCATCCGCGGCACGCCTTCCGGGTCCCAGCCCGCGCGTGAGGCATAGCGGACGCCGAGCGCATCGGCCTGCGCTTCGTCGTCGCGGCTGTACTTGAGGAAGAGCACGCTCAGACCCGCCTGCCCGAGATCGGCGAACGGCCGCGCCTCGGGAACGAGGATGCTGCCAATCAGCAGCCCCAGTCCGGCGCCGACTTGTCTCGAGTACTGGGAGGCCGCGTGGCGCGCCGTGACATGTCCGATCTCATGGCCGAGCACGCCCGCCAACTGGGCCTCGCTGCCCAGGTACGGCAGGATTCCGCGCGTGATGTAGATATAGCCTCCAGGGAGCGCAAACGCGTTGACCGCCGGCTGGTCGACCACCGCGAAATGCCACGGCAGGCCGGGCCGCTCGCTCGTTTGCGCGAGCTTCATGCCGACGCCGGAGATGTACTGCTGCAGGGGCTGGTCGTCGTAGACGCCCATCTCCTCGCGCACCTGGGCGTCCTGCTCCTGGCCGATCTGGATTTCCTGCTGCTCGCTCATCAACGAGAACTCGCGCTCGCCGGTTGCCGGATTGGTGGCGCATCCGGACAGCGCGAGCGCGAGCGCGAGCGGCCAGATCCTGTTCATCGGGCGCCGTCCTTCGTCATGGCTCCGCCTTGACGGGAGTGCGCCCTTCGGCGGCGAGCGCGCGCTCGAGCGCCCCGAGCAACAGGACGACGAGCCGGCGCTCCGACCCGGCGCCCATGAGGCCCACGCGCCAGATCTTGCCCGCGAGCGGACCGAGCCCTGCGCCGATTTCGATGCTGTACTCGTCGAGCAATCGCTTGCGCACGGCGGCCTCGCCCACGCCATCGGGCACGCAGACGGCGTTGAGGGTCCACAACCGATCGCGCCGCGCGGGCAGCAGCGTGAGATCGAGGGATGCCAGGCCCTCGACGAACGCCTTGTGGTTGGCCTCGTGCCGCGCCCACCGCGCCTCGGCGCCCTCCTCTTCCACGATCGCCAGGGCTTCCGCCAGCGCGTAAACCATCGTGCTCGACATGGTGTGGTGATACTTGCGGCGAACCCAGAAGTCTTCGAGAAGGCCCAGGTCCAGATAGAAGCTGCGGCACTTCACGCGTCGCGCGAGCGCGCGCGGCGTGAACACGATCGGCGCGAGCCCGGACGGGGCGCCGAGCCCCTTCTGCGAGCAGCTGTAGCACGCGTCGATTCCCCAGGCCCCGACATCGAGCGGCATGCCGCCCAGCGTCGTCACCGCGTCGACGATGGTGAGCGCGTCGTGTTCTCGCGCGATCCTCGCCAGGTCGCGCACCGGATTGACCACGCCGGTCGACGTCTCGCCGTGGACCATGGCCACGACGCCGGTCTTCCCGGAGCCGAGCGCCTGCCGGAGCGCATCCGGGTCGCAGGCCTTGCCCCATTCGACGTCGAGCCGCCGCACCGCGGCGCCGTAGCGCTCGCACATCTGGGCCAGACGATCGCCGAAGTAGCCGGTGACGATCACCAGAACCCCGGTGCCCGGCTCGACCAGGTTCGCCACGGCCGTTTCCATGCCCGAGGTGCCCGTGCCGGACACCGCGAATGCGAACGACCCTTCGGGCGCGCCGAACAACCGCTCGAGCCGCGCGCGCACGTCGTCGAGCAGGCGGATCATCAACGGGTCGAGGTGACTGAGCGTGGGCGACGCCATCGCGCGCATGACGCGCGGCGCCGTGGGGCTCGGACCGGGACCGAGCAGGATACGATGGACATCCGGAAGCAGACTCATGCGGGCACTCCTTCGAACTGCGCGAGCGCGTCTTTGAGGGCCAGTACCGCCGTATCCGACAGCGGTGTGAGCGGCGGACGCGGTTGGCCGACGTCGACGCCGACGACGTGCAGCGCGGCCTTGAGCCCCGGCACGCCATAGGTCGAGCTGAGCAGCCGCGCGAGCGGCACCAGGCGGTGCTGCAGGTTGCGGGCATCGTCGTGGCGGCCTTCCTGCACGAGATCGTACAGGCGCACGCACGCGTCGGGAAGCACGCCCGCGAGCGCGAGGATCCCGCCCGACGCGCCCACCGAGAGGGCCGCGTAGAACGTCAGCGCCGAACCCGCCAGCACGCGGAAGTCCTTGGGCGTACAGGCCACGAACTCCGCAATCTGTCCGATGTCACCGCCCGACTCCTTGACGCCGACGATATTGGGGTGCTGCCCCAGCTTTTCCACGGCGGCCGGCAGCAGGTTCACGCCCGTGACGGCCGTGAAATTGTAGAGAAGGACGGGCACCGGCGACGCGTCGGCCACCGCGGTGAAGTGGGTGACGAACGCTGGAGTCGTCATCTGGTTCTTGAAGAACCCGGGCGTGCGCACGATGACCGCGTCGGCACCGAGCTGCGACGCGCGCTTCACGGCGCGAATCGTGGCGCGCGTCGATTCGCGGCCCGCGCCGATGATGAGCGTCCGGTCGCGCGGGACCGCCGATCGCGCCACGTCGATCGCGCGCTCCGATTCGTCTTCGTCGAGGAGCACGGCCTCCCCGTTGGAGCCCAGCACGACGAAGCCCGAGAGCGCGGTCTTCGCCCAATGCTCGAGCGCCGTCCGCAGGCAGCCGCCGTCCAGCTCGTCGTTCTGATCGAATGGCGTCGGGACAGGTGCGAACACTCCGGTGAGCTTCATGCCCCCGATTGTAGTGCAGCGTCGATGCCAGGGAAGGGCCGAATGGCTCCAAGGACCGGGCGGGCCGCCGGCTCGGCCGTCGCGAAGCGACTAGGGCCAGAACTTCACGCGTGGGAGCTGATGCGAGCTCGCCAGGGTGAGCGTGAAGAGCACCAGCCAGAGCATCGCCGTGCCCGCCGAGCCGAGCGCGTGCACACGCCGCGCCCAGCGCGCCGGGGCCGCCCAGCGCGCGATCGCCACGCCAGCGCCCGCCGCGCCCACGGCAAAGTAGGCGGGAAAAATGAACCGGTCCGCGCGGTTGTGGCCGAGGCTCATGACCGCCACGTACGCGCCCGCGATGCCCAGACAAAAGACCAGTGCACGCCTCGCTCGTTGCGCGGGTGCCAGCGGATCCACATGGCCTCCTGCCGGCGCGCGACGCCGGAGCGCGATCGCCAGGGCCGCGCTGCCCGGAAAGCCGAACCAGGCGACGCGACTGAGATACCACAGGACGTTCGAGAGGCGTGTCATCGTGACGCGGCCGAGTCCGAGCGGCCGGTCGAGCCCGGCGTTGGGCGTGAGCCGGTAGCGCACGAAGAACGCCACGAAAGATTCGCCGGTCGCGCGGCGATACCAGGTGTCGTAGAGCGCGGCGCCGGCCACGACGACGACCATCGAGAGCGCCACCGAGAGCCATGCGCGGCGGTCGTGGCCGTCGGCCGGACGGACCGAGAGCAGCCAGAGCGCGCAGGCCAGCGGACAGAAGACGAAGAAGACATCCTTGATGAGGAGGATGGCGAGCGCCGCGATCGACGGCACTATCGTCCAGAGCCGCGCGTGCCGGCTCCGCTCGGTGGCATACACGGCGAGCAGGAGGAACACCAGAACCGGATACTCCTGGTTCGCCCGCACGCGATACACGAACGCGACGGGGAGCAGCAGCACGGCCCATTGCAGCGCCGTGGCGTCGATCGGGCCGATCACCAGTGCCGCCACCCGACCGACCAGCACCACGGCGATCAGCGAATACAGCGCGCCAACCGCGTAGCCGGCTTCGGCCGCCGGATAGCCGGTGCGTGCCAGAAGCGCCGGCAGCACGAGGATCCCGGAGGGATGCTCGCGGAACAGCCCGCGGGCGCCGGCCACGCCGCGCCATTCAGGCGCGATCCAGGCCGCCACCGGCTGCTCGGCCAGGCGAGTGCTGAGCTCTGAATAGACCCGGGAATCGGGATCGCGGCTGACGAAGCCACCCGTCGCCAGCAGGAGGGCCGCGATCACGAGCGCCCCGGCCCACGGCAGCCAGGCGTCCGGAGCGCGCCACCGAGGGGCCCGCCGATCGTTCACAGCTGCGCTTCAGGCAGCGCCGACCGCCGCCGCTCCGACATCAGATTCAAGCCGAGCACGACGACGAAGATCGCCACCGCCGGGCTGAGCAGCCAGGGAAAGTCGCCGAACGTGCGGATGCTGGCCGCATCGTGCAGCATGGTGCCCCAGCTCGCGACCGAATCGGGAAAACCCAGGCCGACGTAGGAGAGCGTCGCTTCGGCGACAATGAACGCCGGCACCAGCAGCGTGACTTCCACCGCGAGGAACCCCCGGGCGGCCGGCAGCAGATGCCGCACCAGCAGGCGCGCGGGCCGCGCGCCGAGCGAGCGGGCAGCCGCCACGAACTCCTGCTCGCATTCCGATCGGACGATCGCCCGCACGCCGCGCGCCACGAACGGGGCGCCGACGATGGCAAAGATCGACGCCAGCAGCCAGAAGACCACCGACGGGGCGAGCACGATCGGCAGCACCGCTCGCAGCGCGAGCACCAGGTAGATCGCCGGGAGGACCATGATGAAATCTGCCGCCCGCATCAGGACCTCGTCCAGGATACCGCCGGCATACCCGGCCACCCCGCCCGCGAAGGCGCCAATGAGGACCGTCCCCAGCGCGGCCGCCAGGGCAAGGCCGAGCGACGGACGCGCCCCGAACAGCAGCCGGCTGAACACGTCGCGCCCGACGCTGTCGGCGCCGAGCAGCATGAGCGGGGCCGTTTCGTCGTCCGACGAGGTGACGAGCCGTCCGTTCGCCAGCCACCGCAGCGGCACCCGCGCCGACCGATCCTCTTCGAACGTCTGCTCCAGCCGGCTGACCTGCCGGTAGCGGTAGATGAACGGCCGATGCCACTGGCCTCCCTCGTCGCGCAGGTGCGGCCGCGTGGGCGGCGCCGACAGGAGGCGGGGATGGCGATAGTCGGCCTGATGTGGCGACAGCACGGGCGCCAGGAGCGCCGCGAGCACCACGACCGTGACCAGCGCGCCTCCGGCACGATTCATTCCCGTACTCTCGGATCCACTCGCGCCAGCGCCACGTCGGACGCGAGCGTTCCGAGCGCGAGAAAGAGCGAGCCCGCCGCTGCGCATCCGGCCACAAGGTAGATGTCGCGCGCCTCGAGCGCGTCGAGCATCAGGCGACCCAGCCCCGGCCAGGATGTGACGACCTCCACGGCGAACGATCCGCTGAGCAGCGTGCCGACGACCAGACCGTACACCGCGGCCGTCGGTCGAAGCGCCGCCTTCAGGGCTCCGCGCCACACGATGCGTCGTCGCGGGATGCCGCGCGCCAGCGCCGCAACCACGAACGGCTGCGCGATCACCTCCGACATCGCCTGCGCCTGCAGCCGCTCGAAGACCGCGGCGAGCGGCAGGCCCAGGGCAAGCGCCGGCAAGACGAGGTGCCAGGCGAGATCGGCCGCCCCGCCGGCGCCAGCCGACCGGATGCCCCCGACGGGAAACCACGCCGTGCGCGCAGCGACGACCACGAGGAAGAGCGAGGTGATCAGCGGCGGCATCGACAGCAGCAGCAGCGACACGGCGCGCACGCACGACGGCACGGCGCCTCCCGTGCGGCTCCCGGTGTAGACACCCAGGGGGAGGCCGACGAAGGTCGCGAACGCGAGCGCCGCCAGCGCCAGTATCGCCGTATTGCCCGCCCGTTCCGGAATGAGGTCGGCGACCGGTCGGTCGTAGACCATCGAGCGGCCGAAGTCGAGCCGGATCGCGTGCGACAGCCATTCGGCGTACTGCGCGGCGAATGACTTGTCGAGCCCGTATCGGGCCCGAGCGGCCGCCACCTGCTGGGGCGTCGCGCCGAGCCCGAGGCTGGCCGTGGCATAGTCGCCCGGCGCGAAGCGCGCCAGTGCGAGCGACGCCGAGGTGACCGTGAAGATGAGCGCCACCGCAAAGAAGAGCCGGCGCGCCAGGTAGCCGCCCATCCGACCTACGGTCCCGCGATGGCGATCGAGTCGGCGGCCCACAGCAGCTCGGGCCGCGAAATCGCCGGCTGGAGCCGGACAAGGCGCGTCGAGGCCGCGACATACACGCGCGGCGCGGCGAAATTGATGACAGGCAGGTGTTCCGCCATCAGCCGCTGCACCTCGTCGAAGAGGCGCCTGCGCTCGGCGGTATCCGTGGCGGCCACCTGCCGGGCCATCAGGCCATCGATCTCCCGTTCCCAGTCGGTCGCCGGCTCGCTCTGATTCATGTTCCACACATGGGCCGACCCGGAGCTCAGCCACAGGTCGAGGCTGCCTGCAGGGTCGGTGTCCGTTTCGAGCACCGAAAAGTATGCCGCGTCGTAGCCCGTGCCGGAAAGGAATCGCGAGATCACGGCGGTCCCCTCGAGCGCGGCGACATCCATGGCCAGGCCGACCTGCCGAAGCTCGCCGCGAAGGAAATCCGCCGCGCGCTCGGGAGCCGTTCGCCCTTTCTGGACGAGCAGCGTGAAGCGCGCCGCCCGCCCCGACGCGTCCTCGAGCATGCCGTCGCCGTCGCGATCCGTCAGACCGATGGCCGCCAGACGGGCCCGCGCGGCCGCCAGGTCGTGCGGCACTTTCGGCGCGGTGTCGAGATACCACGCGCGATTGGCCGGCGTGACGAATCCGAACACCGGCACGGCTGCGCCGAAGTACACCTGGTCGGCGAACGCCTGGCGATCGACGGCGAGGGAAATCGCCTGACGCAGCTCGTCGCGCTGGATCCACGACGCACGGGGATCGCCGGAGAAGGCGCCCGGTCTCAGGTTGAACCAGAAGCTGTCGGCGCTCGGTCCGACGCCCAGATCGAAGAGTTGCACGCGACCTTCCGTCGAGGCCCGCTTCAGCGGGGCATAATCCGACGGGCGAATCGCGTCGGCCGTGGCATCGACCTCGCCGGCTTCGAGACGCAGGAGCTCGGTGTCCTGGTCGGGCACGATTTCGAGCGTGATGCCATCGAGATAGGGCAGCCTCCCACCGTCGGGAGCCGTCCGCCAGTAGTGCGGGTTGCGCACGAGCTGCAGTCGCTCGCCTGGCGCGTAGGCCGAGGGAACGAACGGCCCGAGCGTCACAACCTGATCGAGAGGGGTCGTGAGGCTCCAGGCCTCGCGGAACGTCCCCGCCGCCAGCGCCGAAGCGAGGGCGTGCCGAGGGAGGATCGGCAGGTTGGCGAGCATTCGCACGCCGGGCCCGTAAGGCGCCGGGAAGCTGACGACAATCGTCGACGCGTCCGGGGCGGTGACGGCGAGCGGCTGCCCGCCCACCTTCAACGAGTCCGCGAGCGGGCTCCCGACGCCCTTGTCGTACACCGCTTGAAAGGTGAACAGGACATCGTCGGAAGTGAAAGGGCGCCCGTCGGAAAACGCGACGTTCGGCCTGAGCGCCAGCGTGTAGCTCCGACCATCGGGCCCCGCCGCCCACGACGTGGCGAGCCACGGTTCGATCTCGTCGCTGATCGGGTTGATGCGAACGAGGGAGGCCTGCGTGAGCGTGCGTGCCACCAGGTCCGTCGTGGTATCGCCAGCGGCGACGAGCCGGTTGAAGGTTTGCGGCTCACCACGAATGGTGGCCACGAGCGTGCCGCCTCGATCTCCGCGTCCCGCTGTTTCTGGCGTTCGCCCGCAAGCGGAGACGAACGGGACTATCAGAACAGCGACGCATCTGATGAACGTGGGTACGCGTGCTTGTCTGGTCAAAATCTGGCCTGCCGGCCAACAAGTTGGCCACAGCAGTTTGCGTGAAATTTGACGGGCCCAGTCGACTTTGCGTGCAACCTTCACGCAGCTTTACAGACCGGCAATGGCGCGAGCCAGTTTTCTGGCTGGCGCAACGATGGCGCGCCGATCGCGGGTGACCTCATCCTAGAACGACAACCTCAACTGCGGCAAGCCCTTACCGCCGAACGAATCGTGCGAGCCGTGGCCGTCGACACCGCGGCACCCTGTCTGCCATATCCCTCTGCATTCCACGCGTTCGCTGGGGAGGAGTCGTCAGGGATGGAACCGACAGAGACCATTGCATCAACCGCCGGCCTCGAACCTCGTATCGGACGAAGCGTGTCGCTCGATCACGCGGCGCGGCTGCTCGGCGTGTCGCGGCGAACCATCTACAACCGGATCCGTGAAGGGCGCCTGCGAACGATCCGCACGATGGGCGGCTCTCAGCGGGTGCTGCTCGATTCGGTGTCCGTTGCGTCGCAGCCGCCGACGCCGCGCGACTGAGCCTCGAAAGCGCCGATTGGAGGAACCCGTGACGCTCTCGCGATCGACCTGTCCGGGAATCGTCAGCCGAACCGGGGGTTGGCTGGCGGTCGGCGCGTTTCTCCTGACGCTGTCGGCGGCGCCGGTCCTGGCGCAACACCGCGCGCGGCTCAGCCACGACCTGGCCGATCGTCTGCAGGAAGGCTCGCAGACGATCGACGTGATCGTCGACGGGAGTCAGATGGTCGAGGAGCTGGCGCGGCGCTACAACGTGCCCGTGCGCAAACGGATGCGAAGCGGCGGCGTGCTCCGGGTGACGGCCGGCCAGCTCGAGGCGCTCGAGGCCGACGGCCTGGTCGATCACCTGTCGGGCGACACGCCGATTCGCTCGATGGTCGAGGACGTGACGGCCGAAACGGTGGGGGCCGACCAGTTGTGGCACGGCGCCGGTCGTCTTCCGAAGCTCTCGGGCAAGCGCGTGGGTGTCGCGGTGGTCGACTCGGGAATCGATGCGAATCATCCGGCGCTCCGGGGCCAGGTCGTGGCGGCCGTGGACTTCACGGGCAACGGCTCGGCGGCGGATCGCTTCGGACACGGCACGCACGTGGCGGGCATTATCGCGGCGCGCGCGGGCGGCAGCTACGACACGGCGGACATTCAGGGCATGGCGTATGGGGCGTCGCTCATCAACCTGCGCGTGCTTGGCGACGACGGCAGCGGGTATGTGAGCAACGTGATCGCCGCGATCGACTGGGCGATCGATCACCAGGCCCAGTTCAACATTCGCGTGATCAATCTCTCGCTGGGCGCGCCGGTGCTTCAGCCGTACCGGGACGACCCGCTGTGCGCGGCCGTGGAGCGCGCGGTGGCGGCCGGCATCGTGGTGGTGGCGGCCGCGGGGAACCGCGGTGTCACTGACGCCGGCCAGACGGTGTTCGGCGGTGTGATGTCACCGGGGAACAGTCCCTTCGCGATTACCGTGGGGGCGATCGACGCGCACGGGACGCCGGAGCGCGGCGACGACACGCTGGCGGTGTACAGCTCGCGGGGACCGACGGCGTACGACCTGGTGGGGAAGCCGGATCTGGTGGCGCCCGGGAGCCACATCGTATCGACCGAGGCGGCGGGCTCGTATCTGCAGCGGCTGCTGCCGGATCGACACGTCGCGGGCGGCGCCGCTGATGGGTACCTGCAGCTCTCGGGAACGAGCATGTCGGCCGCGGTGGTGAGCGGTGCGGCCGCGCTGTTGATCGACGAGCGGGCCGCGCTGACGCCGAGAGATGTGAAAGGGTTGCTGCGAGCGTCGAGCCAGTTCATGCCCGAGGCTGGGCTGATGTCGGCTGGCGCGGGAAGTGTGAATCTGGTCGCTGCCGCGTCGCTCGCCGGGCGAGGTAGTCGTCGCTCGGCTCAGATCGATGACACCGTGTACCTCCAAGGCTCACGACCGGCTGCGGCCAATCGCACATTTCGCCAGCGGAATTCCACTCTTTCGGGCTCATGGGGCGACTCCATCATCTGGGGTTCCTGGGGCGATTCCATCATCTGGGGCTCCTGGGGCGATTCCATCATCTGGGGCTCCTGGGGCGATTCCATCATCTGGGGCTCCTGGGGCGATTCCATCATCTGGGGCTCCTGGGGCGATTCCATCATCTGGGGCTCCTGGGGCGATTCCATCATCTGGGGCTCATTTGCCCAAGATTCGATCATCTGGGGATCGGCCGCTGAAGACTCGATCATTTGGGGCTCTTGGAATGACGATTCAATTATCTGGGGCTCATAAGAAGGACTCGCGAATGGCACCGACAACTCGCACGTTTTCAATGGTTTACATCAGATACCGAGGAGGTCGGATGGCCAGCATCATTGTGTGGGACTAAACGACCGATAATCCCGAATACACATGGCTTTAGCACCGAGGCTGTCACGCGCGGGCAGAGTGTATCTCGGTGCGGTGACCACCGTGGGGTTCGCGGTGGTCGCGCTTTCGGTTCGCCATTTCTACCTTGACCCGATCGGGTACGAATGGTTCTTGCTGGCAGCGCTGACACTTGTCAGCGGCTCCGCCAGTGTCCACATACCTCAATCGAACGTCTCGATTTCCATTTCCGAGACATTCGTCTTCACCGCCGTTCTACTGTACGGTCCCGCAGCCGGCACCCTAATCGTCGCCTTAGATGCGCTTGTCATGTCCTTCTGGATTGCCAAGCGGCGTGGTGAACCGTTCAGGATCCTTTTCAACATCTCCGCTCCAGCGGTCTCAGCATGGTGTTCTTCGCAACTCTTCTTTTATGTGGCGAACATTGAGCCCCTGATTCGCGAACCGGCTACACTCGACCGGATCCTGCCTGGTCTAGTTGTCTTCGCTCTCACGTACTTCTGGCTCAACAGCTGGTTAATCGCATTCGTCATCGCACTTGAAAAGCGCGTTTCGCCGTTCAAGGTCTGGCGCGAAAGCCTTCTATGGCTCTCTCTGAACTACTTCTGCGGCGCATCTGTGGCCGTGCTCCTAGTCGTCAAAGGCGAACTCGGCGCCGGCTACACTCGCTCGATCGGACTTGGATATCTTGGCGTCATCGTGCCGCTTCTTCTCGTCTTGTACTTCACTTTCAAGACGGCGATGGCTCGCGTCGAAGACGCCGGCGTTCATCTGGCACAGCTCAACAAGCTCTACCTCTCAACAATCGAAACCTTGGCGATGGCGATCGATGCCAAAGACCAGATCACCCACGGCCACATTCGTCGGGTTCAGAGTTATGCAGTTGGCCTAGCTCGTCATGTTGGCGTGAAGGACGAAGGGTTGATTAGAGCGATTGAAGCTGCAGCCCTGCTCCATGACATGGGCAAGCTGGCTGTGCCCGAATACATCTTGAACAAGCCCGGGAAGCTTTCCGCCGCGGAGTTCGAGAAGATGAAGCTCCATGCGACCGTTGGTGCTGATATCTTGTCTGCAATCGAGTTCCCGTATCCGGTCGTCCCAATCGTTCGCCATCATCACGAAAACTGGGACGGTACCGGCTACCCAAGCGGACTGAAGGGAACTGACATCCCAATTGGCGCGAGAATACTCGCAGTGGTTGATTGCTACGATGCGCTCACTTCTGATCGGCCGTACCGTCCCCGATTATCGGCCGACGAGGCGATGGCGATCCTCTTTCAACGGCGAGCAACGATGTACGACCCCCTGGTCGTCGACACGTTTGCGGCCACCCACAACGAGCTAGTCGAAGACACCATCGAATCCGTCGATGCCGCCAGCGCATTCAACGAGATTACGGACTCATTGAAATCATCCGTAGGGAACGGAGCCTCGACTCCATCGGCATTTGATGACATCGCTTCCAGCTCTGATGAAATGTTGACACTTTACGAACTATCTGGATCGCTAGCCGGCCAGGCAAGCATCATTGACACTGGCGATGTGATCGCCAAACACTTACGAAGATTGGTACCATTTTCAATTTGTGTAATTTATTTGTATGATCCAAGCACCGATGAGCTCGTTGCGCAACATACAGCCGGCGATATAGGCCTATCACTCACAGGGTTGCGGATAACGCTTGGCCAGCGCCTAAGTGGATGGGTCGCGGCAAATCGACAGACGATTGTCAACTCTGATCCATCATTGGATCTAGGCGAAATGGCGCGGTGCTCCGCACCTCGCCTCAAGAGTTGTTTGAGCACCCCTCTTATTGCCAGCGAGCAACTTGTCGGCGTCCTAACCCTGTACTCTGGCGCGACGGATTCGTTCACTGACGACCACCGTCGTGTGCTCGAAGCGGTTGCGCGCCAAACCGCCCACACTTTTCACCGTGCGGCCGAAATCGACGCGAGCACCGACAAAGATGAACTCACCGGCTTGCCGACTCTACGAAAGCTCCAGCTTGTTATCAATAATGGCCGGATGCCGGGCTCAACCTTCCATCAGGAAGCCAAGTTGATGCTTCTAGACATTGTTGGATTCACGCGGATCAATGAAACGCACGGCAACTCTGTCGGCGACGAAGTCTTGCGTCACGTTGCGAAATATGCGCGATTGAGCCTTCGACCGGCAGACATCCTGTTTCGATATCGCGGTGACGAGTTCATTGCATTCCTTTCGCAGGCTGACGACCTCACCGCCGCAGAAGTCGGATTCAAGATTCAGGCCAACCTTCGACAGCGGCCACTGACGACGCGCGCCGGAACAGTACTTAGGGTCGAGATTCAGTGGCGGGAGATTCCTTTGGGTCGACACAGGACATCGTTGGACGAAGCGATCGCCACCGCGAGCCGAGAAATCGCGATGCGCTCTTCGCGCGTTCACTAGGCAGCATGTCAGGGCGCTTTACCGTGCCAACTTGCGACGACACTCAAGCTCACGCGCGCTGTGCGGTTAGGGTGGATATTGCGAACTGCCATGACCGTTGCCAAGGCTAGAGAAGAGTACACCCTCGGTCAGTTCAGGAATGCACTCCACACACTGCACCTATTGCAGCGTCGCTCCGGTGAATCTAGAGAGGCGACATTGTTGCAGCTCGAGCTCTTGGAGCGTGCAGGTGACCACTCGCGGGCTCACGGCCTTGCCACCAAGCTCTTGGGCGACTCTGAGCTCACGAGAGGCGAGCACGCGACCTGCGAGTATGTACTGGGTCGAATCTGCTTCGCGTCAGGCAAGGTTGAGGATTCAGTTGCGCATCTCCAGCGTTCAATTGAACTAGCTACATCCTGTGGCGCGCTTGAGCGGCTGTGCTGGGCTCAACTGCACTTACTCATGATCGTCGCAGACCACGCCGGGCCAGGCGCTGCGTCTTCCCTTCTCACTGATGTGCGGGCCAATGTGCTTAGACTTGGGGACCCAGCGCTTTCTGCCGCCCTTCATATCTTTGTTGGTCAGAGCGCGGCCAAGCGCGGCGAGCACGGCTCAGCACGTCGGCACTTGGACAGAGGTCGGCGGTTGCTATCAACTGCGCCCAACGCGTGGCTTGAAACGATTGCAGAGCAGTGCCTGTTTGGAATGGCTCTAAGCATTTCAGACCTGGACCGAGCGTTGGAGCATGGCACTCGGGCTTTGCAACTGGCTCAAGGGTGTGGCGCATCGGGTCTCGAACGCGTGTGCCTGGTGAACCTCAGTAACTTGTTCTTCATGTTAGGCAACTTCAATGAGGCGCTTAGGTATTCGGAACGGGCTCTGAACGTCACATTTCCAGCTAGCGATCCTCATGACGCTGAGATTGATAACCTCGCTAGGATTCGATTGGCTCAAGGCCGCGCGGACGATTGCGAAGCGCTGTTGGATGAAATAGCACAGAACGTCGAGTCGCCATCAAATCAGTTGCGCTATGTCTACCGCTATTCCTTGCTGACAAGACTCAATCTCCTTGCATTCCGAGAGGAGTGGGCAGAGGCCCTTGACCTTATCGCCACAATTGCGCGACGAGGCGCGCAGGCCGGCGATCGGGGTCTCGTGCAAAGAGCACAACTGTCTCACGTCGAGGCAAACGTTCGCCTTAACCGGGAACGGGATGCCTTGACATCGTTCAACAACGATGTCCTCCCCCTGGCCCAAAGCCCTTTCCACCTCTACTCGGACTACGAAGGGCTTCTTGCCTCATGGCTGGCCTCGATCGGCCGAACCGACGAGGGCCGCTCGCACTTCGAACGCGCCCGGCGCGTCTGCCAGAGCCTTCGGAACGCGCCGGCGATCGCCGAGCTCGACCGCAAATGGCAGGCCGCCACCCTTCCGCCCGCTGCGCCCCCCTCCCCGATTGGTTCGAACGACCCGCAGGGCCACGGTCCGGCCGTCCAGGCGGCCCTCCAGAGCGTCGCCGCGCTCATGCTCTTTGCCGAACGCCCCCACCTCGCCGGCCAGGAGCTCCTCCACCTGCTCATCCAGGCCGACTGCGCCGCACGCGCCGCCCTGGTCGCCACCACCCCCGAGGGCAGAACCACAGACATCGCCAGCCTCCCCGCATCGGCGCAGCGCGCGTCGCCCTCCTCGACGCTCCGGCTGCCGCTCGGCGAGTCGGCCGGCCATCGCCTCGACCTCCACATCGACTGTCGGCCCGATCCCCAGGCGATCGCCACCGTCGGCGCCCTCGGCGTCATCATCAACAGCCTGCAGCGCCTCGAAAAGGCCCGCCTTCGCGAAGAAGTCGACGCGGCGCTCTGGCCGATCGGAGACAGCCCGTCCGACGAGGGCGCCGAAGCCGTTGCGTCGGGGCGGATGGCCGAGCTGATGGCCGTCGCCAGACGCGCCGGGATGGCCGATCTCTGCATTCTGATCACCGGCGAGAGCGGAACGGGGAAGGAAGTGCTGGCGCGGCAGGTCCACGCGCACTCCACGCGCGCAGGCCGCACCTTTCTTCCCTTCAACTGTTCCACCGTGCCGCGCGACATGCTCGACAGCCAGCTGTTCGGCCACCGCCGCGGCGCCTTCACGGGCGCCGACCGCGACTTCCCCGGCATGATCCGGAGCGCCGACTCGGGAACGCTCTTTCTCGACGAGATCGCCGAACTCGGAACCGACCTGCAGCCCAAGCTGCTCCGGTTTCTCGAATCGGGCGAAATCTGCCCCCTGGGCGAGTCGAAGCCCTTCGTGGTGGACGTCCGCGTCATCGCCGCCACCAATGCCAACCTCGAGCGGGCCGTCGAGGACGGCCGCTTCCGGGAGGATCTGTTCTACCGGCTCAACGTGATTCGCCTTCGCATTCCGCCACTCCGCGAGCGCCGCGAAGAAATTCCCTCGCTCGTGCAGCAGTTCGTCGAGCACGCCTGCCGGCGCGCCCGGAAGCGCAACGTGCGAATCGCCGACGAAACCCTCGAGCACCTCGTGCTCTACCGCTGGCCAGGCAACATTCGACAGCTGCAGAACGAAGTGCGTCGCATGGTCGCGCTCGCCGATTCCGACTCGGTCCTGCTGCCGGCCGACCTGGGGGAGGGCATCGTCCGCCAGCAGGCGCCTCCCCCTCCCGGGTCCCCGCCGCCGGTGCCGGCGGGACCGCTCAAACCGGCGCTCGAAACGGTCGAGCGTGACATGATTCAGGCTGCCCTCCGCACCCATCGCGGCGATCTCGAGGCGGCCGCCCGATCGCTCGGCATCTCCCGAAAAGGCCTGTACTTGAAGCGGCACCGCTTCGGGCTCTAGCCATAACCCACTGATCCCATTTGACATCTCTGGAAATGGCGATGCGCCAAATTAGCTGTTTTGATTAATCAAAATTAGGCTAGAATAGCCCGAGCGACGACGCCGACACCCATGGCCTCCAGAACTCAAGGGTGGCGCCTGCCACCAAGCGAACGCAGTCTTCCCGAAGTGCACGGGACCATCGCCGTCCCCCACGGCGCGGGGTTCTGGCGCAAGCTCTTTGCGTTCGCCGGCCCGGGCTACCTCGTCGCCGTGGGCTACATGGATCCCGGGAACTGGGCCACGGACCTGGCCGGGGGGGCCCGGTACGGCTACACGCTG
Source organism: uncultured Acidobacteriota bacterium (assembly GCA_963837345.1). Classification (GTDB taxonomy): domain Bacteria; phylum Acidobacteriota; class Vicinamibacteria; order Vicinamibacterales; family CAVVIG01; genus CAWIMX01. The sequence continues at coordinate 2,154,248 of CAWIMX010000001.1, read as the reverse complement.
CTCAGCGTGATCATGATCTCCAACCTGATGGCGATCCTGCTTCAGGCGCTGGCCGCGCGTCTGGGCATCGCGTCGGGGCGGGATCTCGCCCAGGCCTGCCGCGACAGCTACTCGAAGACCACGACCTACGTGCTCTGGATTCTCTGCGAAATCGCGATCGGCGCGTGCGACCTCGCTGAGGTGATCGGCGCCGCCATCGCGCTGAACCTCCTCTTCGGCCTGCCCCTCGTCTGGGGCGTGTGCCTCACCGCGGCCGACGTGCTCGTCGTGCTGTACCTCCAGCATCACGGCTTCCGCTACGTCGAGACGCTGGTCGTCGGCTTGATCATCGCGATTGCCGGGTCCTTCGCGGTCGAGCTGTGGTTTGCCAGGCCGGGCCTGGCCGAGGTGGCCGTGGGGTTCATCCCGCATTCCGAGATCCTGACCGACCAGGCGATGCTGTACATCGCCATCAGCATTCTCGGCGCCACGGTGATGCCGCACAATCTGTACCTGCACTCCTCGATCGTCCAGACCCGCAAGTACAAGGAGACCTTCGAGAGCAAGCGCGAAGCCATCAAGTTCGCCACCATCGACTCGTCGGTGGCCCTGATGTCCGCTCTCTTCATCAACGCCGCGATCCTGATCATGGCTGCCGCCACGTTCCATGGCACCGGCTATGAAGACGTGGCAGACATCGGCGACGCCTATCAGCTGCTGTCGCCGCTCTTGGGATCGTCGATGGCCAGCGCGCTGTTCGCAATCGCGCTGCTCTGCTCGGGACAGAACGCCACGCTCACCGGCACGCTCGCGGGCCAGATCGTGATGGAAGGCTTCATCAACCTGCGCCTGCGCCCCTGGCTGCGCCGCATGATCACGCGCCTCATCGCCATCATTCCGGCGATCGCCGTTGTCGTGCTGTACGGGGAGCGCGGCACCGGGCCGCTCCTGATCCTCAGCCAGGTCGTCCTCAGCCTCCAGCTCCCCTTTGCCGTCTTCCCGCTCGTGGCGTTCACGAGCGACCGGCACAAGATGGGCGAATTCGTCAGCCCGGGCTGGCTGAAGGCCCTGGCGTGGGCCATCGCGGTGATCATCGGCGTTCTGAACGTCTGGCTCCTGTGGCTCACGGCCGTCGAGTTCTTCTGATGTACAAACGCATCCTCGTCGCGGTCGAGAATTCCGACGCCGACCGGACGATTCTGCGGCACGTCACCGACCTGGCCAAGCTCACCGGCGCGGAGCTCCTCCTGGTCCACGTCGCCGACGGATGGGTGGCGCGCAACTACGACCGGCTGCAGCTTCGAGAGTCGGAGGAGATGAAGACGGATCGCGAGTATCTCGAGAAGTTGCGTCAGCAGCTCTCGGGCGAAGGCCTGACCGTCCAGACCCTCCTCGCCATGGGCGATCCTGCCCGGGAGCTCGTGCGCGTCACCGAGGAACAGCACGTCGATCTCATTGCGATGTCCACCCACGGGCACCGCTTCCTGTCGGACCTCCTCTACGGCGCCACCGCCGACAAGGTCCGGCACGTCGTCGACGTGCCGGTGCTGCTGCTCAAGGCCACGCGCTGAGCCGGCCCTGTCGCGAGATCGGAACCAGCCGAAACCGTGCACGCGGGCCCTGAAGGTTGTTGTATAGTGCGGGCGCGGGCCTGTGAGCCGCGGCGCACGATGCCGGCAGGCGTGTTCCCCCCGGGTGCTCGATCTGGTGAACCCATCCCCCCTCGGTCGTCGGTGCAGGGTCTGGTGCGGCCCTCCACTCGACCAACGCCTGCCGTGACCGAGCCACCGGTGCCCCTGGACGAGGGCCTGTTCCAGACGCTCGTCGAAGAGTCGGTCGACGGGCTGCTGGTGATCGACAGAATCCGGTGTCGTTCGCTTCGCCAACCCATCGGCCGTCGCGCTGTTCGCCGGCAGGACGGATCAGCTCGTCGGCTTTCACTTCGGGACGCCCTCGGGCACCGAGCCCGTCGAGCTGGCGCTGCCCGACGGCGATGCCCTGCGCTACGTCGAGCTTCGCTCACGCGAGATTCAGTGGCGCGGCCGCTCGGCGTTCCTCACCTCGCTGCGCGACATCACGTCGCGCCTCACGACCGAGCGGGCGCTGCGGGACGTGCTGGCCCGCCAGCGGGCGGTGCTGGCCAACGCCCCCATCGGCCTCTGGGCGCTGGACCCGATCGGACGCGTCACGATGGTCGAAGGGCGTCTGCTCGAGTCGCTGGGCCTCCAGCTCGACCGGCTCGTCGGCCGCCGGCTCGAAGAATCTGTACGCGGGCCAGCCCGATTCCGTGATCGAAGTCACCCGGCGAGCCGTCAAGGGCGAGTCGGTGCACGAGCGCGTCGAGGTGAACAACCGGATGGTGGAGGTATGGTTCACGCCGCTCACGGATCCCACGGGCGCGCCGGCGGGTACCATCGGGGTCGGCATCGATGTCACCGACCAGATGCGCCTGGAGGCCCAGTTCAGACAGGCCCAGAAGATGGAAGCGATCGGGCAGCTCGCCGGGGGCATCGCCCACGACTTCAACAATCAGCTCACGGCCATCCTCGGCTACTCGGAAATGGTTCTCGAGCAGATCGACCCGTCGAAACCGATCTGGACCGATCTCCAGGAAATCCGCAAGGCCGCCTCCCGGTCGCAGGCGCTCATCGCTCAGCTCCTGGCATTCAGCCGGCGGCAGCGTCTCACCACGGAAGTCGTCGGGCTGGACGACGTCGTGCGCGGCCTCGAGGGGATGTTGAAGCCGCTCGTACCCGAACATATCGATGTCGGCTTCCGCCTCTCGGCCACGCGATGGCGCGTCAAGGTCGATCGGGCCCAGGTCGAGCAGATTCTGGTCAATCTCGTGGTGAATGCCCGCGATGCCATGCCCATGGGGGGACGGCTGCTCATCGCCACCGAAGAAGAGCAGGTCGAAACGGACACCGCGGTGCACAGCTCGATGAAGCCCGGCCCGTACGTCGCGCTGCGGGTGGCCGACACCGGCCATGGCATGGACGCGGAAACGGCCGCGCGGATCTTCGAGCCGTTCTTCACCACCAAGCGCCTGGGCAAGGGCACCGGCCTCGGGCTCGCCACGGTGTACGGCATCGTGAAGCAAATGGGCGGTTTCGTTTGGGTGCACAGCGCACCCGGGCAGGGCGCCACCTTCACGGTGTACTTCCCGGCCACCGACGAGCAGCCCAGTGCCACCGCGTCCGACCTCGCCTCGGCCGTGGCGACCAATCTCGGGTCGGAAACCGTCCTGGTGGTCGAAGACGAGGACGGCGTCCGGAGTCTGGCGACGCGCGTCCTCGAACGCCACGGCTATCGTGTCTTCTCCGCCCGCTCGCCGGCTGAGGCCCTCGACCTGGGCGCCAGCATCGGCCCGGTGCATCTCGTCCTCACCGATGTCGTCATGCCTGGCATGTCCGGACCGGAGTTGATCCGAAAACTGCAGCTCCCGGCCACGACCCGGGCGTGCTACATGTCCGGGTACTCGGACGTGGAGCGCGGTCCGGTGCTCGATCCGCAGACGACGCTGCTGCAGAAGCCCTTCACCGCCAATGAGCTGCTGCGGCACGTGCGCGATGCGCTCGATCGCCCCGGCATCGCGCACACTCCCGCCGTGCCCGGCGACGAGAGGCCGCACTAGACTGGACCGCGAGGGTCAGCGCGCCTTGTGACGACGAGCGCCCTCGTCCCGATCAGCGGGTGGCAGGCGCCGCGGCGTCTAGTTCAGGAGCGGACGGATCGCGGCGTCCCAGATCGCGTACCCGGCCGGCGTCATGTGCAGGCCATCCTCGACGAACAGCTCGGGCTTCGGCTTCCCCGCCGCGTCGAGCATGGGCGTCACGACGTCGAGATAGGTCGCATAGGCATTCTTGCCGCAGAACGCCTTGATCCCCGCGTTCGCCTCGTTCATCTGCGCCTGGAACTTCTCGCGCCGCAGGCTTGGCTTGATCGAAACGGCAATGATCTTCGCGTTCGGCAGCGCCGCGTGGACCTTCGTGGCGAGCGCGGCGAACTGATCCGATATCGTCTTCGGCGCCGTCCCGTTTTCGACGTCGTTGTCGCCCGCGTACACGACCACGATGCGCGGCGCGTAGGGAATGACGATGCGATCCACGTAGCGCAGCGCGTCTTTCATCTCCGACCCGCCGAAGCCGCGGTTGATCGTTTTCAGATCCGGAAACGACGCATCCAGATGCCAGCGGACGATGCTGGAGCTGCCGACGAAGACGATGGCATTCCGGGGCGGTGGATTCGCCCTGTCGTCGTCTTCGAATTGCTTGATCGTCGATTCCCAGCGGTTGGGGTCGGCCGCGCCGGCGGCCTGGCCGCCGGCCCTGCCGCCCGCGCCGGCGGGTGTTTGCGCCGCGATCGGGGCGGGCCCGAGCGACAGCCACGAGAGCGCGACAAGGCCGACGAGCAGATGCCTGAGTTTCATGGCGTTCTTTCTACGCCTCGACCACGCCGACGGTCAAGCAAAGAACCGCGCCCGCCCCGCTCAGGCGAGCGCTTTGCCATAGAGGACGAGCAGCCGGCTCCACGCCTTCTCGGCCTGCGGCTCGTTGTAAACCGACGTATCGGGCGGACACCAGCCGTGCGCCGCGCCCGCGTACACCTCGACTTCCGCCTGCAGCTTCGCCTGGGCGAACGCCTGCCGGATCGCCTCCTTGTCGGTCGGCGACCGCTGATCGTCGCTCTCGGCGATCGCCACGAGGAACTGCGCGTGGGTCTTCGCGGCCTGCAGGTGCGGGCTGTTCGGCGCATTGGTCACCAGGCTGGCGCCGTGGAACGTCGCGACCGCGCCGATGCGATCGGGCATCGCGGCGGCGGTACGGAACGCCATCGGGCCGCCCATGCAGTATCCCTGCGTGCCCATCTTGCGGTTCCTGGCAACCGACGACTGCTGGTCGAGCCACCCGACGAACGCGCGCGCGTCGGTCATGTGGGTCGTCTCGTTGAGCGACTGGGCGAATGGCATGAGCTGCTGGAGCGGCGTGGCGGCGCCCTGGTCGGAGACCGGAGCCTTCTTCGTCCGATAGAACGGGTTCACCACGAGCACGGCGTAGCCCGACTCGGCGAGCCGCTTCCCCATCTGGCGGAACGCCGGCCGCAGGCCGAAGATGTCGGGCCACACGAGCACCCCCGGCGCGGTGCCGCTCGACGGGTGCACGAAATAGCCGTCCGCGGTGCCGTCGGGCGTCGTGACGTTCACGTCCATTTCGGTCACGTCCACCGCGTTCAGCACGCGCGGCAGGATCATGGCCATCCCCGCGCCCAGCAGGACGCCGAACTGACGCCGCGTCACCATGCCGCGCGCCACGTACTCCTTCACATCGTCATCGTGGTGATCCTGATCGCACATAGCTGCTCCTCCTCCGATTCCCGCAAGCAAGTGATCTCGCAGGGACGACAAGTCGATGTCCGTCCGCCAGGGGCACGAGAGGGATCGGCCCGACGAGTGTCCGGATTGTAGCCCGGTCAGCGCCCCGGCGGCGGAGCGGTCTGCGGCACGTGCATCGACATCAGAATCAAGGCCCCGTCGACCTCGGTGAACCAGTGCGGCACGCCCGCGGGCACGATCGCGATGTCTCCCCTGGAAACGCGCCGGGGCGAGCCCCCGTCGATCGCCGAGCCGGACCGATTCTCCGCGTTCGTGCGCCGTTCGTCCCGCAATGTGCCGCCGGTCACCAGCGTGCCCGTCCCGTCCACCACCACGAACAATTCGGCCTCGTGTTCGTGCACCGAGGCGTTGGCGTTCAGGCCGGCGACGCGGTATTCGAGATTCATGGCATAGGGCGCCAGCCGCACGATCGGCTGAACGAAGTTCGCCTGATCGGCGCGGCGGTCGGTCTTGGCCTTCGCGATCAGGGCCTGCACGTCCGATGAGTTGGCGAACAGGATCGCGGCCGGCGCCGCCCCTGGCGGCGGCGCGCCCTGCGCGAAGACGGCCGCCCCCGCGGCCGTGACGACGAGCGCAGCCAGCATTGATCGCATCGATCCCTCCTCGTCGCGGTCATTCGACGTCTTCGAGGCCGTTGATGATATCGAAGATGCGGTCGGCCGACGCCAGCAGTTCCCGGATGACGGGCCGGTTCTTCGCGTCCTGCCGACTCTCGAGCGCCACTCGCGCCTCGTCGATGTGGCGCAGCGACTGCGCGATCGCCTGACGCTGGGCGTCCGTGATCCGGAACGCCCTGGCCGTCCCCGGGAGCGGTTCGTCGTCGAACCGCCGGCTCGGATCGCGATCGCGGTGTTTCTGTCTGCCCGACCAGGCCATCAGCCGAGAAAGCTCTCCGCGAACGCGATGAACCGATCCACGTCCGCCGCATTCGACACGATGCCGAGCGAGACGCGCACCGCGCCGCTGCTCTTGCCGTCGATGCACAGCCGGAAGTCGTCGAGGCTCAGCCGGGTCTCGTGCTCGGGCTTCCTGAAGCACGAGCTCAGTTCGGTGCCGCTGATGCCGAGCGCCACCTCGCCGCCGCCCGGATTGCAGAAGCAGCCCGTCCGCAGCGAGATGTTCGCCGCGTTCGCGCGCTGCTCCACCACGCGATGATCCACCGCCGCGCCGTCGGCGCCGTAGAAATTGAAGGTCACGGTGCCGCCGCGCCGATCGGTCGTGTGCGGACCGAACACGCGCGCCAGCGGCCGGCCGTCAGGGTGCTGGAGGGCCACCAGCCGATCGAGCAGCCAGCCGGTGAGGACGCGCACGCGATCGTGAATCGTCGCCAGGCCGATCGCCCGCACGTGGTCGAAGCCGATGTCGACCGCTGACAAGGCGAGATAGTCCGGCGTGCCGTCTTCGAACGCCGTCTCGTTCTCGGCGAGGTAATATTTGTCGCCCTGCACGGAGGCGACCGTGATCGTTCCGCCTGCGAACCACGGGCGCCGCAGCGCCGCGAGCGCTTCGCGCCGCGCCAGCAGGCATCCGACGCCGGTGGGATAGCCGAAGATCTTGTAGAGCGACTGCACGACGAAGTCGGGCGTCACGCGGCCGAGATCGAGCGGGTTCGTCGGCGTAAACGCCGCCGCATCCAGCAGGACGTCCCACCCGCGGCCTCGGGCCTGCTCGATCCAGGCGAGCGGATGCTGGACGCCGGAAAAGTTCGACTGCGCCGGAAAGGCGAACAGATGGCCACCGGCGCCCGTCGACCGATCGAGCTCGCGGGCCAGCGCGTCCTCGTCCACCCGCATCTCCGGCAGCACCACCGGCACGTAGGTCGTCGCGGCGCCCCGCGCGCGGGCGAACTCGCGGATGCCGTTCACCGAGTTGTGGTTGTCGAACGTCAGCAGAAAGCGGCCGCCCGGACCGAAGGGATACGACTCGCCGACCAGCTTGAGCGCCTGGCTGGCATTGGCCGTGAAGATCACCATCCATTCGTCGGGCGAGGCGCCGAAGAAATCGAGCACCGCGCGGCGCGCGCGCTGGCAGACCTCGGTCGATCGCGAGGCGGTCGGGTTGCCCGAGTGCGGGTTGCCGAACAGGCCCCTTTCGAGCAGCCGGAAGTGGCGCTCCAGCTGCGACGTCGCGTACAGGCTGCCGGCCGTGTAGTCCAGATAGACGTGCCCCTGGGCGTCGAGCCGCGCGTAGTCGCGGGCCCGGATGGCATCGATCGCCGAGGTGGCCGCGTAGGCGGGGTAGCAGTCTGCAATCGCCGGCACGTCGAACAGAATGACACGGAATGCCCCTTCATTGCAGGGCTCCGGCAATTCTGCGACACTCGAAGGGCAGTCAGCCCTCTGAATGGCCTCCTGGACCCCGACGTCCGTCCTGCTGCTCCGGCACTACTCCCGCAGCCAGTTCACCCACGACCTGATCGCGGGCGTCACGGTCGGCCTGGTGGCCCTGCCCCTCGCGATGGCGTTCGCCATCTCCTCGGGCGTCGCGCCCCAGGCCGGGCTCTACACCGCCATCGTCGCCGGCTTCTCCATCTCGGCGTTCGGCGGCTCGCGGTTCCAGATCGGGGGCCCGACAGGCGCGTTCGTGGTGATCGTGGCGGGCATCGTCGCCCGGTACGGGATCGACGGTCTCTTCATGTGCACCATGATGGCCGGCGCCATCCTGATTCTGATGGGCGCGACGGGCGCCGGCTCCGCGGTGAAGTTCATCCCGCAGCCGGTCGTCATCGGCTTCACCAACGGCATCGCGATTCTGATTGCCAGCACGCAGATCCGAGATTTCTTCGGGCTCTCGATGACCGAGGTGCCGACCGAGTTCGTCGCGCGCGGCCGGGCGCTGGCCTCGGCGATGCCCACCTGGTCGCCGGCGGCGACCGCGCTGGCGGTGTCCACGCTGGTCATCCTGATCGTCTGGCGGCGATTGGCGCTCCGGATCCCCGGCTATATCGTCGTCCTGCTCGCGGCGACGGCGGCGGTGGCCGTGTTCGATCTGCCGGTCGAGACGATCGGGTCGCGCTTCGGCGGCATTCCGGCGGGGCTGCCGCGCGTCGCCCTGCCGCGCTTTCGGCCGGATCTGATGTTGACGCTCCTCTCGCCTGCGCTGACGGTCGCGCTGCTCGGCGCCGTGGAGTCCCTGCTCTCGGCCGTCGTCGCCGATCGGCTCGGCGGCGATCGCCACAATTCGAACGTGGAGCTGATCGGGCAGGGTGTCGCGAACATGCTGTCGCCGCTCGTCGGCGGCATCCCGGCCACCGGGGCCATCGCGCGCACGGCGACCAACATCCGATCGGGCGCGCGCACGCCGGTGGCGGGCATCGTGCACGCCGCGACGATCGGGGCCGTGCTGGTCGTCGCGGCGCCGCTCGCGCGGTTCGTCCCGCTGGCGGTGCTGGCGGCGATTCTGCTGGTCGTCGCCTACAACATGGGCGAGTGGCGCGAGATTCCCGGGCTGTTGAAGCTGACCAGGGCCGACATCAGTGTCTGGCTCGCCACGTTCGCCCTCACGGTGCTTGCCGACCTGACGGTCGCCGTCGAAGTCGGCATGGTGCTCGCCATGCTGCTCTTCATTCGCAAGATCTCGCAGACCACGACGGTCTCGCGCGTGACGGCCGAGTACGTGGAAGCCGGACGGGTGCACATCCTGCAGGACAAGAAGATTCCGGAGTACGTGACGATCTTCCGGATTCACGGGCCGTTCCTCTTCGGCACCACCGACAAGATTCATGCGATCCTGGACCATATCGGGACGCTGCCGCCCGTCGTCATCATCCGCCTGCGCAACATGAACGCCCTGGATGCCACCGGCCTGCAGGCGCTCGAAGACGCGGCCGACCGGCTCCACGCGTCGGGCCGGGGTCTCATCCTCTGCGGCGCCCTGCCCCAGCCCGCCCAGCTGATGCGGCAGGCGGAGTTCCACGACCACGTGGGCGCCGACAACATCTGCCCCGACATCCGGGCGGCGCTCGACCGGGCGCCGGCCGTGTACGCGAAGCTCCCGCCGCGTCTCGAGCCGCTCGTGCGCGACGCCGTCTGACACCCGAAAAACGAGCGGTTTCGTCCGCCCCTGAGCCGCGATATGATGCGTGGCGCATCCGCCCGACTGGCGGGCGCCCGGGCCCTGACCCGCCGAACCGACCGAGGCCATCGATGATCATGAGGCGACTCTTCGTGACGGCGCTCGTGGCCGCCGCGGCCGTGTGGCCGCTCGGCGCGCAGAGCGCGACCACCTACAAGGCCCGGCTGACGCCGCTGCCGCACACCGTGCAGATGCTCGACACGCTGGCCGGCCACGGCGCCATCACGGCGACGCTCAGCGGCCGGACGCTGACGTTCTCGGGGACGTTCGAGGGCCTGCCCTCGGCGGCGACGGCAGCGCACCTGCACCGCGGACGGCCGGGCGTGCCCGGCCCGACCGTCGCCGATCTGAAGATTTCCAACGCCGCCTCCGGCTCGATCTCGGGCACCGTGGAGCTCACGGCGTCGCAAGTGCAGGACCTCGAGAAGAACTGGCTCTACGTGCAGCTGCAGAGCGAGAAGGCGCCCGACGGCCACCTGCGAGGCTGGCTCTTTCAGGAGAAACAACGATGACGCGCTCGGTGGCGAGAACGACGTCTCTTGCGACCTTCGCCGGCGTGGCGGCGCTGGCGGTGGCGGTCGGCTCCGGGCAGCAGCCGCCCGCGCCCGTCTTCACCGCGGCGCAGGCCCGCGACGGCCGGACGGCCTACGAGGCGAATTGCGCGAGCTGCCACATGCCGGATCTCGGCGGGCGCAATGAAGCGCCGCCGCTCGCCGGCGCGAATTTCATGACTACCTGGCGCACGCGCACCACGCAGGATCTCTTCGAATACATGCGCGGCACGATGCCTCCCGACGGTCCGACGCTCGCCGACGATCAGTATCTGGCCATCGCGTCGTACGTGCTGCAGTCGAACGGCGCGCCCGCCGGCGCGCAGGCGTTCACCGCGGGCACGTCGGTCGCGATCGGATCGATCGCGACCGGCGCCGCGCCCCAGCTCGCCCAGGCGGGACGCGGCGGAGCGCCCGGCGGGCGTGGTCAGGCGCCGGGAGGCGCCGGTGGGCCGGCTCCCCCGGGCCGGGGCGGCCGTGGCGGGCCCGCGCCCGTCCGAGGCCTCACCGTCGAAGGCAACATCCAGAACTACGTCCCTGTCACGGATCAGATGCTGCGGGACGAACCGGCGGGCGACTGGCTCATGGTCCGGCGAAACTATCAGGGGTGGAGCTTCAGCCCGCTGACCGCCGTGACGCCAGCCACGGTGAAGAACCTCCGGTTGGCGTGGGTGTGGGCGATGAACGAGAACGGCGGCGCCAACGAGCCGACCCCGATCGTGCACAACGGCATCATGTATCTGACGAACCCCGGGAACACCATGCAGGCGCTCGACGCGCGCACGGGCGATCTGCTCTGGGAGAACCACGTCGGACCCGAAGAAGCCGTCGGCATCGCGGCCATGCGCAATGCGGCGATCTATCAGGACCGGATCTTCATGTCCACCACCGACTCGCGCCTCGTCGCGCTCGACGCGCGCACGGGCAAGAAGATCTGGGACGTGCCCGTGGGCGATCGGTCGAAGGGCAATTCGAGCACATCCGGTCCCATCGTGATCAACGGCAAGGTGATCCAGGGCATGACCGGCTGTGATCGCTACGGTCAGGAGGCGTGCTACATCAGCGCGTACGATGCCAACGACGGACACCGGCTCTGGAAGTTCCACACGATCGCGCGCGGTGACGATCCGGGCGCCAATTCGTGGGGCGGTCTCGCCGACAACCTTCGCGTGGGCGGCGAGACGTGGATTGCCGGGAGCTACGATCCCGACCTGAACATCACCTACTGGGGCGTCGCCCAGGCCAAACCCTGGATGCCCGCCAGCCGGGGCACCACCGTGTTCGATGGATCGCTCTACGGCACGTCGACCGTCGCGCTCGATCCGGACACCGGCCAGCTGAAATGGTATTTCCAGCACATCCCGGGCGAGTCGCTCGATCAGGACGAAGTGTTCGAACGCGTGCTGGTGGACATCGGGGCCGACAAGTACGTCTTCAACATCGGCAAGGCCGGCATTCTCTGGAAGCTCGACCGGCGGACCGGCAAGTACGTCTCGCACGTCGAAACGGTGCTGCAGAACGTGTTCGACCGCATCGATCCCGCGACGGGCAAGCCGACCTACCGCGCCGATATCGTCGAAGCCAAGACCGGGCAGTGGATTTCGGCGTGCCCGAGCACAGAGGGCGGCCACAACTGGCAGGCCATGAGCTACAACCCGCCGACGGGCCTGCTGATCATTCCGCTCAGCCAGTCGTGCATGGAGATGTCGGGACGCGAGATCGAGAAAACCGACGGCTCCGGCGGCACGGGCGCCGATCGCCGGTTCTTCGAGATGCCCGGCTCGGACGGCAACGTCGGCAAGCTCGTCGCCTACGACCCGAAGACGATGAAGGAAGTGTGGAGCTACGAGCAGCGGCCGTCGTTCCTGACCTCGGTGCTGTCGACCGCGGGCGGCGTGGCGTTCGTCGGCGATCTCAACCGGACGTTCCGCGCGTTCGACGTCAAGACGGGCGAGATCCTGTGGCAGGCGCGCCTGGGCACGTCGGTGCAGGGCTACCCGGTGTCGTTCAGCATCGACGGCAAACAGTACATCGCCGTCACAACCGGCCTGGGCGGCGGGAGCCCGCGCCTGGTGCCGCGGACGATCACGCCCGAGATTCACCATCCCGACAACGGCAACGCGATCTACGTGTTCGAATTGCCGTAGCCGGCGTCGATCGTCAGAAGATCGCCAGGGCGTTGAAGTTGCTGGCGGTGCCGCCCGCGAGCCGGGTGAACTGAACCGTCGTCAGAAACGCCCACTGACGGCGCGCCGCGGCTTCTCGGGCCGCATCCTCGAAGTAGCCGTTGTCGACGAGCGGCACGCCCAGCACGGCGATGGCCAGCGTGTGCACCGGGCGGCTCGCGGCTTCGCCGCGCCCGGTCACGCCCGACGGCTGCACGTCGTTCACACCGTCGCTCCCAAGCAGCGCGATCTCGCGATCGTGCAGCCAGGGCATCACCGAGCCGTGGAGCCCGGCGGCTTCGCGTCCCACGTTCCACGGCCCCAGCTTGGCGCGCCGCGCCCACCGCCCCGTCCGCACGAGCACCGCATCGCCCCGGCCGATCTTCACGTTCGCGAACTTCTCCCAGGCCTCCAGGTCAGACACGAGAATGGGCGTGCCGGGTTCGAGGTACTCGACTCCTTTGAGCAGCGGCAGATCCACGAGCACCGCCCGCGTCACGATGCCCGGCCCCATGCGGTCGATCGCGTCGTCTTGACAGCCGTTGACGTCGAGGTTCTGAGGATGGCCGTTGAACACGACCGCCTGGCCGTTGCGCTGGAGCGCGTAGTGGCACAGCGCGTCGAGATGCGAATTCGTGCCGTCGTGAATGCCGTAGGTGATGCCGTCGAGCGCGAACGTCGGCTGGCCCGTCTGCGGGTTGACGGCGCTCATCCAGTGCTTCGTCTCGCCGAAATTGAAATTGTCGGCGGCTTTCTCGACGCTGGCGAAGCGGGCGAGGGACACGACCACGCCGGCCTTCGCCAGGCGGAGCGCCTCCTGCGTCTTCTCGGCCGTTACGAAATTGAGCGACCCGCGCTCGTCGTCGGGGCCCCATTTGCCCCAGTTCGAGAGCTCGTCCTCCCACTTGTCGACCTGCTCAATCGTCAGCGGCGGCGCGCTGGCGATCCGGGCAGCCACCGCCGGATCCGGACGGGCAGCGGGAGCCTGCGCGGCAGAGGCCGACACCCGGAGGATGATTCCAGCGGCGGCGAACCCGCCCACGATCGCGACCAGCCCCGCCGCGCCAGGGATCGCACCGAATCGCCACCCGCATCTCGTCACAGCGACCTCCCTCGTTGAAGTGATCGCTGTGTGTATAAGACGTGGAGGCCGCCAAGTCAATCGGACGCTCTAGCGGCCGCGCATCATGCTTCCCGCCCACAGCGGCCTGCCGGTCTCGTCGCGCAGGGTGATCGTCTTGTCGCCCTTCTTGATCTCGCGCGCGATCAAGGCAGTCTTGTCCGTCATGGTGGCCATGTCGTGCATCGTCGTCCGGGCGCCGACGATCGTCAGCTCGTCGCCGGCGGCGAACGTATAGCCGTGCTCGTCGAGCCAGGCTTTCGGACCGAGGTGGACATCGAGGGCCTCGTTGCCCGCCTTGAGCGCGAGGTGCACGCCCATGCCCATGCCCATGCCCTGCTGCTCGGTGACGTCGGTCACCGTGCCGGTCACGGTCGTTTCCTTGGCCTTGTCGTATCCCATGCCCTGCATCATGCCGCGGCCTTGCCCCTGGGCCTGGGTCATCACTGGCATCGCCATCGCGACCAGGGCGGCGCCGAGCATCATCTGCCAGCGCGTGAACATCTCAACCTCCCTCTCATGGCTGCCGCGTCCCGCCTGACGGCGGGACGCACGCCGGCATTCCGGCACTTGGGCAGCCCCCGTCGAACGACTCGCAAAAGGTGCACCAACCGGGATCGTGCCTGGTGCGCGGTGTCGGGTGCTTGATGGGAGCTCGGGTGCCGGATTTCTGGCCGCGACTGCGGCTCAGCGAATCCGCTCGAGCTTGCGGACGATGTGGCCGGTCTTGCGGCCGCTGGCGGTTTCGCCGGGCACGGTCTCGCCGACGTAGATGTTCCCGTCGCGGTCGACGGCCACGCCTTCGGCCAGCGCTTCCTCGAACGTGTACTTGATCGACCCGTCTTTGGCGCTGCCGACGAACACGGCCTTCTTGTCGTTGTAGTCGACCACGTAGAGCGTGTCGTCGGACGAGATGAAGATCCCGCTCGGCGACCCGAACTGCGGCCACTGATCGATGAACCTGCCGTCCTGGTCGAAGATCTGGATGCGCTTGTTCGAGCGATCGCCCACGAACAGGCGGCCCTGCGAGTCGAAAAAGATCGTGTGCGGCACGTCGAACTCGCCCGGCCCGGTTCCCTTCCTGCCCCACGCCTTGATGAACGTGCCGTCGGGCGCGAACTTGACGATGCGCGAGTTCACGTGGCCGTCGGCGACGAAGATGTCGCCATTCTGCGCCACGGCGACGTCGGTCGGGCCGTTGAACGTGTTCGGACCGTCGCCCGCCACGCCAGCCGTGCCGAGCGTCATCACGAGCTTGCCGTCGCGCGTGAACTTGAAGACCTGCTGGCCCTTGCCGTCCCTGGCGCGTCCATCCGTGATCCAGAGGAAGCCGTTCAGGTCCACCCGAATGCCGTGCGGCCACACGAACAGGCCTTCGCCCCACGTCTTGAGCACCTGGCCGGAACGATCGAACTCGACCACAGGCGGCGAGTTCCGGTGGAAGGCGTAGATGCGGCCGTCCGCGTCGATCGTCATGCCCGGCACCTCGCCGTAGGTGAGACCGCTCGGCAGCGCACCCCAGCCGTCGACGAGGCGATACGGGGCAGATCCGCCGCCCTGGGCCGCAAGCGGGACCGCGGCGGCGAGCACAAGGGCGACGAGCGCGGCATGGCGGCGAGTCGGCATATCGATCGGCTCCAGGAAACGCTGAGACGGGACCGCGGCAACCGAGCGCATTATAGTCCCGACCGACGCTGGTATAGTGCGCGTATGCGTTCAGGGAAGCCGAGGCGGCTGGCGGCATTCGTGGCGACGGCGATCCTCGCCGGCTCGTCGCTGGCTTTTGCGCAGTTCATTTATCGCGGCGGCGGCGGCTTCCGTCGATCGTCGCCAAAGTGGGCGCGCGAGGACAGTTTCGACGGCTCGTTCAACTACTGCCGCGGATACTTCACGCGGGTCCGGTACGAGGATGGCGGCAGCGGCTCGGACACCGACTACCCGGCGGCCGACAACAACTTCTCCGTGCGCCTGGGCGAGCTCACCAAGACGCCGATCAAGATGGACGCCGAAGGACAACCCGACTTCGTCGTGGTCCGCATGACCGACCCGTGGCTCTTCCATTGTCCGCTGGTCTACATGGAGGACGTCGGCACGGCGCATTTCTCCCCCGAAGAAGCCGATGGGCTGCGAGCCTATCTCCTGAAGGGCGGGCTGCTCGAAGTCGACGATTTCTGGGGCACCGAAGCCTGGAACACCTGGGTCGACGAGATCGGCCGCGTCCTGCCGCCGAACGAGTTCCCGATCTTCGACATTCCCCTGACGCATCCGATCCTGCACATGATGTACGACATCAAGGCCGTCGAGCAGGTCTCCTCCATCAACTTCTGGAGCCGGAGCGGCGGCAGCACGTCGGAGCGCGGCTGGGACAGCCCGCACCCGGACTTTCGCGGCATCGCCGACGCCAGGGGGCGGCTGCTGGTCGTGATGGCCCACAACACCGACATCCCCGACACGTGGGAGCGCGAGGGCGAGAGCGCCGAATATTTCGCGCGATTCTCGCCGGATGGCTACGCCCTCGGGATCAACATCGCGCTATACGCGATGACGCACTGAAGGGAGCGCCGCCGGCTCCGAGCGCGGACGCCCCACGACGTGCGGCAGTATAGTGGTCGTATGCGCCCCGGCCGATTGACGCGGCTTGCGGTCTTCGTGGCGTTCGCGCTGACGGCCGGAGCGTCGCTCGTCTGGGCGCAGTTCATCTACCGGGGCGGGGGCGGCTTTCGCGGCGCGGCGATCCGCTGGGCGAAGGCCGAGAGCTTCGACGGCTCCTTCAACTACTGTCGCGGCTACTTCACGCGGAACCGCCCGGAAGCCGGCGGCTCGGGCGCCGATACCGACTATCCGGCCGCCGACAACAACTTCTCGGTCCGGCTCGGCGAGCTCACGAAGGTGCACGTGAAGATGGACGCGACCGGCCAGCCCGACCACCTGGTCGTGCAGCTGACCGATCCGCTGCTGTTCGAGTGCCCGATGCTCTACATGGAAGACGTCGGCACGGCGCATTTTTCGGAAGACGAAGTGGCGGCGCTTCGCGAGTACCTGCTCAAGGGCGGCTTCCTGGAGACCGACGACTTCTGGGGCACGCAGGCCTGGGAACAGTGGGCCCGGGAAATCGGCCGCGTGCTTCCGCCGAACGAGTTTCCCGTCTTCGACATCACGCCCGACCACCCGCTGATGCACATGATGTACGACATCGCGTCGGTCGAACAGGTGTCGTCGATTCAGTTCTGGCGCCGCGGCGGCGGCACCTCGGAGCGGGGCTTCGACAGCGCGCAGGTGAACTTCCGCGGGATCGCCGACGACAAGGGGCGGCTGCTGGTCGTGATGGCTCACAACACGGACATCCCCGACACGTGGGAGCGGGAGACCGAAAGCGCCGAATACTTCGCGCGATTCTCGCCCGACGGCTACGCCCTTGGCATCAACATCGTCCTCTACGCGATGACGCACTGACGTGTTCACGACGACGCCCATCGGGTTCGTGAAGAGCCCCTACACCGACACGAAGGCCATTCCCAAGGGGCGGGGCGCGCGGCACGACGCCGTCGGCGTGCTCGACATCCTGCCGGAGTTCGAGGCCGGCCTGGCCGACATCGGCGGCTTCTCGCATCTGTTCGTGATCTGGGAATTTCACCGGTCGCGCGGATCCGATCTGGTGGCGACGCCGCCCTGGGACGGGCGCCCGCACGGCGTGTTTGCAACGCGATCGCCGATGCGCCCGAACCCGATCGGGCTGACCGTGGTGGCCCTCCTTCGGCGCGAAGGCCGCCGGCTCGACGTTCGCGGCGTCGACATGCTCGACGGCACGCCGATCCTGGATCTCAAGCCGTATCTGTCGAGCGTGCCCGCCGACGAGCTGCGCCGGGGATGGCTGGCCGAGGCCGAAGCCCGCGGCGAATGACGCGGCGCTTACGCGCGTAGTCCTGCAGCCGGCGTCGAGCGACGTCGAACGTCCGGCGCAGCACGAGGCGCAGATCCTTCCGAGTGGCCTCGACGTCGAACTGCTTGACCCACTCCTCTTCGCCGAGCTGCTTGCGCGACGCGTGGACGTTGCCGGTTCTCGTGACGGCGATGTCTTCTTCCGGAACGACGAGCTCGACGCGAACACTGAATCGGTTGCCGTCTTCGTGGTGCCGATGCGGCCGGTCGAGCACCACCCGGCACGTCGTGATGTCGGAATAGAAGGTCTCGAGTTTCCCGGCGCGCGCGCGTATCTCGGCGTCGATCCACTCCAGCCGGGGCACGTCGTGGAACGTCACGGTCATCGGGACTTTCATGATGGGCCTCCCTCCCCGCCGGTTTTCCGGCGGTCGCGCCGCCGCGGCGGCTGGCCGGGCGAATCCGGGGGCAAAACCCCCGCAAAACCTGCCGCTCCGGAGCGCCTCGACGCCTCTTCTCGAAGAGGCAGCAAGATCGACACCAGCTGGAATCGAGGCACCGCGAAGGGACAGATGAAGGAAACGCCCGGGCCCTGAACTCTGCCGACCGTCTGGTGGCGTTCAGGGCGCGGGCGTTTCGAGATTGCGTCCCGCGTGGAGCGGGCACGCATCCTGGCAGGAGCCAGGATTCGCAAATCTGATCGACGTCAGGATGGCGCGTTCACCGGCTGGCGCCCGCCGTGAACGCGCGATCTACACCCGGTGGCACATCCATTGGCTTCACCTCCACGCGAGTCCGTGGATCGATCTACTCATACCGCTCCACGGCCTGCGCGTCAAGGCCCGAGTGCCTGACGGACGACACCGCTCGAGATTGGCCCCGCCGTCCGCGCTGCTGAACCACACGGTCCAGACATCGGCGGGAGGGTGCCGGTGAGCCGGGCTCGATGTTCTTTTCGCATCCAGGTGTGAGGAGGAATCATGCTTCGACGCGCTGCCGTGGTTGCCATCGCGCTTTCCCTCGCCGCTCCCGCCGTCTACGCTGACCAGCCTGCGACGAACATCCGGGCCTCGATCGCGAAACTGACGTTCGACCCGCAGGCGTCATCGGCTCCCCTGCCCTCGCCGCAGCGGGCGCAGGCGTCGCGTGGCAGCCGTCACAAAGCCGCCGTGGTCGCCGGCCTGGCCGTAGTCGGCCTCTATGGCGGCATGTTCATCGCCAGCCGGCTCGCCCTGCCTTGCGGCTGCGACGATCCGGAAGCCGTCGTGGCGCGGGGTGGACTGATTGGCGCGACGGCCGGCGCGATCGCCGGCGTGATCATCACATCGCGCTGACGGCTACCGCCCTCGCTGGGCCGTGGGAGGGAGCAGGCCGTTGAGGCGGAGATAGACCGCGAGCGCGGCGTAGTGATCGATGAGGTCGTTGGTGACCTCGAGGGCAGCGGCGAAGCGAGTCGTGTTTCTCGTGCCGAAGAGCGTGACGGCGTCGCCGAGCTTCGCGTCCGTCAGATCCGCGAACGCCTGGCGGCAGTAGTCCATCGACGCCTTCAGGCCGGCGACCAGCCGGTCTTTGTCCGTCTCTTCCACCTGGGCCATCGTCGGCCCCGGTTTGCCGGCGACCTTCGAGCAGGCGAAGTTGTTCACCTGTGCGATGTGCGCCATCGTGGCGCCGACGGTCATCTGCTCGGGTGTCGGATGGTAGGTGTACTTGTCGGCAGGAAATTCCTCGGCGGTGGCGACGAGGTTGTTGGCGAACGAGTCGAGGACGCGGCGAAGCTCGGAGGAGGCCGGGTCGGCGGGCGCCTGCGCGCGGACGATCGCCGGCGCGAGGAAGATCGAAACAGCCAGAGCCGGCCAGACCCATCGCGTCATCACGCGTCTCCTGGGGAGGAATTGGCGGAGAGAGTGGGATTCGAACCCACGGTAGAGTTTCCCCTACACACGCTTTCCAAGCGTGCTCCTTCAACCACTCGGACATCTCTCCGCTTTAGAATCAACGAGTTGCAAGCGGGCTAAAATCATTATCGCCGAAATTGTGTCAGACCTCCTAATCGACTTCGCCGCCACCGGTCCCGCGGGACATGTTGCCAGCTCAACCTTGGCCTGCCCGAGCCGGACGTCGTCGCGATCGCCACCCTCGTCCCGTCCATGCAGGCGCTACTCCTCATGAACAAATCCTTGGAAGGTCGCGAGGAGGGCGTCGGATGTGTGCGGCCATGGGTACCTCACGCGAGAACGCGCTGCGCCGCGATCGCGATCATCAGCCGCGTGATGCCGCTGAACAGGATGCTGCGATGAGCGTGCCAACCACCCACGCCGCGCTGGAGGGGTGATGACCGAGGACACGCCGTACAATCCGCACAGCCGAAAAGGTGAAGGCGCGCACGAATCGCGACAGTGCTGATGGACGAGGCCAAGCGCGGTGAACTGCGCGCGATGATCGTGCGTGCGGCCGATTTCTACGGTCCTGACGCGTCGCTGAGCGTCACGCATGCAACCGTGACGGAACGTCTCAAGGCGAAGAAGACGCCGCAGTGGCTCGGCAATGCGAAGGCGGTGCACACATTCACGTACACGCCGGACGCCGGACGCAGTCTTGCCGTGTTGGGGAACACGCCATCGGCATATGGTCAGGTCTGGCACGCACTCACCAGCAAGGAACCGATCACCGGCGAACAGTACGTGCGCATCGCTTGCGAACTATCGCGAAGGCCCTACGCCGTGCAGGTCGTCCCACGCTGGATGCTGTTCCTCATGGGGATCTTCGTCCCGGTCGTGCGCGAGAATATGGAGATGCTCTACCAGTTCGAGTACGACTATCGGTTTGACAGCAGCAAGGCGGAGCGGGCGCTGCGGCTCGCGGCCACCGGATACCGCGAAGGCATTGCCGCAACGTTGAGAGCCTGAGAGCGCATCGGGCTACCGAGGAACCGATCACCGGCGAACAGTACCTGCGCATCGCTTACGAACTATCGCGAAGGCCCTACCGTGCAGGGCGTCCCACGCTGGATGCTGTTCCTCATGGGGATCTTCGTCCCGGTCGTGCGCGAGAATATGGAGAGGCTGAAGCGTTGAACTCGCCGCCGTCGCTGCTTTGCCACACTGGTTGCCACCTTGGAGAAAATCGTGGGCGCGAAGGGGCGGCCGAAGGGCCAGGCGATTCCGTAAGAAGGTGAGCCGGATCAATCCGGCTTGATCTGATTCCCGTCACTCCTCTGCGCGCCCAGTTTCGTCAAGATAGTGTGCAGCGCCTCGAGGTCCTGTCGTCCGAGTGCGGAGAGCTCAGCGGGCGGACGATGGAACTCTTCCATTAGCTGTCGGCGAATCTGGTCACCTTTCTTGGTCAACACAATGAGCTTGACGCGGCGATCCTGCGGCGCAGGTCGTCTCGCCGCAAGTCCCAGTCGCTCCAAGCGATCCACGATCCAGGTCGTATAAGACGGATCACAGTCCCAGGCCTCGGCAAGCGCGCGCATCGGCTTACCCTCATTCACGTCCAGGCTCATGAGCGCCCTCGAATCATTCGGGGTGAGGCTCCGGCGAGCCAGGCTTCGTGTCCGTTCCGGTGCGGTGCGCGTGAGCAGGTCGAACATCGCTCCCCACACCAGCGTTGTCAGCGCGTGCTTGTCCATGAGTTCTTCGTGGCCCGTAAGTGACGCTATTTTACACTAGTCTATTGACTAGATATATCAATCTTTGATATTTATTAACTATATGGCCACCGACGTGTCAGTCAGCGCCGCAAGGCACGCGTTTATGTGCCCACTGGGGCAGCTTCTCGCAACCGAAGCCGTGACTGTCGGGACAGCCGCACTTCTTCACGCAGGTATTCTGTTGCCCGGCTATCAACATGCGACAGCGCGAAACGCTGAAGCCTTGACTGGAGGTGCGGTGTTGGTCCAGTGAGGATGCAGCGCCGGGACTCTCGCGCAAGGACGTGAAGCATGCCTGTTGAGAGCACGGTCCGCCTCGCCAAGGTGATGGTGACTGTCGCCATCGCGCCGCTCGCTCAGCCATCACCGCAGCCGAAAGAATTCGTGATCTCAGGAACTGTTCGTGGCGCCTCCGGCCAGCATACGGTTCATGTCGCCGTGTGGGACGAGAAGGGGTTTCTGCGCAAGCCGATCCTTGAATCGTTCTCTATGTTGCCGGTGATCGAGTTCCCCTGTGCCTTCCGGGTGAAGGAAGGCCGCTGGGCGATTAGTGCCTACGAGGATCGGAACGAGAACGGGAGCCTGGACATGGGTCCGTTCGGGCCGCGTGAACTCGTCGGATTCACGATTCCGTACCAGCACCATCGCAAGCCGCGATTTGCCGACGTCGCTGTCGTCGTCGACAACGACATTGACAACGCCGACATTCTGCTGTTGAAACGATAGGGTCCACATTCACGGGAATTGGAGAAGCGTGTGTCGTCTCAGACATCCGTAGTCATCGTCGGCGGGAGCCTGAACGGCCTCACGACGGCCCTGCTCCTCTCACACCACGGTGTCCGCTGTACCGTCGTCGAACAACATTCCGATACGACCGTGCAATACAAGTTTGCGGGAATCTCGCCGCGCTCGATGGAGATTTACCGGAACCTGGGGATCCAGGATGAAATCCGGGCACACCGTACCGGCGACCAAAAGGCTGGGGAAATCGCCCGAGGCAAGAACTTATCCGATCCCAACCTTCAATGGCTCGGCAAGCCGTGGGCCGACACCACTGATCTGAGTGCCGCGACCGCAGAGACCTGCGATCAGGATCACCTCGAGCCGATCCTTCGAACCCACGCGACGCGGCTGGGGGCCGACATCCGGTTCAGCACCGAGTTCCTCGGCTTTGAGCAGGATGCTGTAGGCGTGACGTGTCACCTTCGCGATCGCCAGACGGGTGCGGAGGACACGGTGCGGTCCTCCTACCTGGTCGCCGCTGATGGGGTCAGCGGCCGAACGCGAGAGCAACTCGGCATCCGCCAACACGGGGCCGGCGAACTGCAGCACTGGATGAACTTGATCTTCGAGACCGACCTGGAGCCGTTCATTAACGGCCGACGATTTACCGCCTGTTTCGTGACCGACGTGAACGGTTCAATCGTGCCACGCGACGATCGATGGCGGCTGGCGGTTCAGTACTCGCCTGAACGCGGCGAACGGCCCGAAGACTTTACCGACGCTCGAACCGCGGAGTTGGTGCGCCAAGCCGCCGGCCGATCCGATGTGAAGGTCAAGCTCTTTGATGCGCGCTCCTGGGATGTCGTCGCCGGAATCGCGGACAGGTTCTCAGACGGGCGAGTGTTTCTCGTGGGCGACGCGGCGCATCTCATCCCACCGACGGGCGGATTTGGCGGCAACACCGGCATTCATGACGCACACAATCTCGCATGGAAAGTGGCTTTCGTCCTGAAGGGCACCGCCGATTCCGAGCTCTTGGAGACGTACGACGTGGAGCGACGCCACGTGGCGGAGCGAACGTTGGCCCAAGCGCTCGCCCGCCTCGCCGCGTGGTATCAGGACCCGACGAAGCGGCTGCCTCCGACAGAACGCATTGTCGATGATTTCGCGGTCATCTTTGGTCAACTGTATCCGGCCGGCGCGCTGATTTCGGAAGGTAACATCGCGAACGACGAATTCGACGATCCGAGACGGCCGTCGGGACGTCCTGGCGCTCGAGCGCCACACGTGCGCCTGGTGCGAAACGGCCAGGAGGGCATTCACGATCTCTTTGACAAGCAATTCGTCCTGCTGACGGGTCCAGCCGGCGAGGCGTGGTGTCGGGCGGTCGCCACTCTCACCGCCACGGCCTCGCTCCAAATGCATTGCACACCCGTTGATGACGATCACGATGGGGCCGGCACTGTTGAAGAGTTCACGGACAAGTACGGCATCGGCACCGATGGCGCCGTACTCGTTCGGCCCGACGGGTTTATCGCGTGGCGAGCCGTTCATGCATCCACGCATGCAGAGGCGGACTTGCGTGGCGTGCTCAGGCGTCTTTATTTCACCGCATTCGCCGAGGTGCAAAAATGAACGATAGCGATGTCTCCCGTGCCGAAGTACATCGATCGCCGCCCTTGCTGGCTCTGGCGGCGGTGCATGTGGCATTGTTTCTCGCAGGCATCGCCGCGCCATACACGTTGTCGAATGGGGCGTCCCTTCCGACGCCGTATACCAGCGTCGCCCATGTCCAGGCGTATTACATGCGCTTTCCGGATGCCGCTCGGATTGCCGCCTTTCTTCAGTTCGGGGCCGCGATCCCGCTCGGACTGTTTGGTGTCGTGATCGTCAGCCGTCTGCTCTTTCATCGACTGAACGTGGCCGGCGTTCACATTGCGCTCTTCGGAGGGATTGGGTCCGCGATCTTCCTGGGTGTCTCCGGTCTCGCGACGTGGACCCTGTCACACCCAGACGTCGCCGCCAACAGTGGTGCGCTCAGAGCGGTGCAACTCCTCGCGTTTGCGACCGGCGGCGTGGGGAGCGTCACGACGTTCGGCCTCCTGATCGCCGGCGTGTCGGTGCCATCCCTGGCGTTCCGACTAATGCCTCGATGGCTCGGCTGGGGTGGCCTCGGTATCGCCGCCGTGGCGGAATTGTCGACGGTCAGTCTGCTGTTTCCGACCCTCTCGCCGTTGCTGCCGTTGGCACGATTCCCAGGACTGATCTGGCTGCTGACCGCCGGCGTCGCCATGCCACGCACGCGACTCAGACAAGCCAATGGCTAGCTGCAACTAATGCGGCGGCGGGCGTCAAGGACGGATGGCGGATCCGACGAAACCCCATCTTGGAGGACCGATGCAGATCAACGAGTTGTTGTTGTCGGAATTTGAAGAGGAAGCGAAGAAGACCCGGACGATGCTCGAACGAGTTCCCGCCGGAAAGGCCGACTTCGTTCCGCACCCAAAGTCCACGCCGCTCGGAAAGCTCGCGCCCCACATCGCTCAGCTTGCAAGCCTCGGCGTCACCATCCTGACCGAGCCCAGCCTCGACTTCTCTCAACGCAGCTACACGCCGCTACCATTCGAGTCGGCGGCACAGCTCGTTCGAGTGTTCGACGATGCCGTGGTGCAGGTACGGCGCGCACTCACAGATGTGCCGGACGATGCGTGGACTGAGCCTTGGCAGCTTTTATTCCAGGGCAAGCCCCTTTTCACGGGGACGCGCTTTCTCGCGTACCGTGAGATGTTCATCAACCATCTCGTGCATCATCGCGCGCAGCTCGGT
This sequence comes from uncultured Acidobacteriota bacterium, assembly GCA_963837345.1. GTDB lineage: Bacteria > Acidobacteriota > Vicinamibacteria > Vicinamibacterales > CAVVIG01 > CAWIMX01. The sequence goes on along the minus strand of CAWIMX010000001.1, from coordinate 2,129,887 downwards.
GTCTATCTGCGTTTGAACAATGAGCCGGTACCGGCGACCTACGGGCCCTCGGCAGACGAGACGCTCGGTCCCTGATTCGCGCCAACGGGGACGTCATTGGAGCTGGGCAGGAAAGACTGATGACCCGATGAGGCCGACGTTCTTCGCCACGCCAGAAGCATTTCGTCGATGGCTGAAGATGTGCCATGCCACCAAGACTGAGCTGTTGGTGGGCTTCTACAAGAGGGGCACCGGCAGGCCGAGCATCACGTGGCCCGAGTCGGTTGATGAGGCGCTCTGTTTCGGTTGGATTCGACGGTGTTCGTCGCCGGATGAGCGACGAGGCCTACACCATCCGATTCACCCCACGGCAACCGAGGAGCATCTGGAGCGCCGTCAATGTGGCTCGCGCTGCGGAGCTCGAGAAGATGGGAAAGATGACTGCGGCTGGTCGGCGCGTCTTTGCCGCGCGCACGGCCGAACGAACCGGCGTCTATGCGTTCGAGCGCCACAGTGCGGCCAGGCTGATGCCGGACGAAGAGAAAATGCTACGTGCGAATTCCGCTGCGGCCGTCTTCTTCGAGGCTCAGCCGCCGTGGTACCGGCGCACGGCCATCCATTGGGTGGTCAGCCCCAAGCGCAAGCAGACTCGGGACCGCCGCTTGGACCTGCTCATTCGCCACAGCGCGGCACGCCGCACAATCCCTCCGCTGACCCGGCCAGGCCGCAGGACGCCGACGAAAGGAACGCGCGCCAACTGAGACGCCACGTCGCGCTCATGAGAGGCATCAACGTCGAGCCCCGGTGGTCACGCGCACTGCGACCGAGCTGCGTTCAGTGGCAAGCGCGAATCCCTTCCTACGCGTTGGCGCGGATGCCGCCGAGCCGGGGAGTACGTATGCCTGGTTTCTCCGTTAGAAGGAAATGTGTCACAATGTGCACATGAAGACGATCTCCATCCGTGAGCTGCACTTGAAGACCGGGCGCTGGGTTCGGCACGCCGCCAGTCGGGGTCCGATCGTGGTCACTGATCGCGGTCGCAGCGTCGCGGCGCTTCAGCCGTTTGACGCATCTGTCACCGGCCGGCCCCTTCCCAATCGAGAGGCGGCCATACGCAAGCGGTCGAAGATTCCAGTCGATTCCGCCGTGTACGTTTCCGAACTGCGCGAGGGTCGATGATCTACTTCGACGCGGCGTACATCGCCAAGTGCTACCTCAATGAGCCGGGCGCGGATCGAGTCCGCGAAGTGGCCTATGGCGCGGCCGGCCTCGCATCGTGTGAGCTGGCCCGGCTCGAGTTCGCGTCGATCCTCAAACGGCACGTCAGAGAACGCCACGTGACACGCCGGGAGATGACGGCGATCCTGAAAGAGTTCGAAGACGATGAGAAGAACGGCGTGTGGCAGTGGTTTGGCGTGACGCCGGCCCTCGTAGAAAAGACGCGTAAAGCCGTCCTCGACATGCCGAGCACGGTCTTCGTCCGCTCCGGTGACGCGCTGCACCTGGCCTGCGCCGAGGAACATGGCTTTGACGAGGTGTATACGAACGACCGCCACATGCTGCAGGCTGCGCGCTACTTCCACGTGACCGGAGTGAACGTCCTCACCGCCAACGGTTGACGTTCGAGCGGTTCGGGTGCGCGGACGACCGTAAGCGATTCGAGCATTGGTGCGAGCCGATCTCCAGGCGTAGGGCGCGGCAGCCAACCACACACCTTTCCCATCTGGCGGGCACCGACGGCCGCGTGAGACGTCCGTCCCCCGAGGCTGGTGAGCGCGCCGGCCGCGGCCGCCAGCCCAGCGATGTCGCTCGGAGTCATCTCGGATCGCACCAGGATCGCTGGCCCGTCGGAGGCCATCTGTTGCGCCGGATCAAACATAATGGCGCCCGTCGCGACACCAAGACCCGCAGCTATGCCCGTCGCGATCGCTTCGGCAGGCCGGCATTGGTTGAACATCCGAGCGTAGAAGGCGACGACGGTTGATTGATCGGCGGATGTGCGCTCGTATGGAGCTTGATTCGCTGGTGTTTGTCGCCGCAACTCACCACGCGAATTCTGTCAGAACCGTGTCACATACCCGCCGAAACCAGGGGCAAACACCCTCACTTACGGGGACACACCGACGCAGATTGATGTTGGGGGAAGTCGTTGATCTGAAGTGCGTTCGTGCGATTCAGTGCGCGTCAGCACGCGCCAGCGGATTCAATTTCCAAGCGTGCTCCTTCAACCACTCGGACATCTCTCCGTCTTTAGAATCAGTTACTTGCGAGCGGTCTCGGACAGTGTAGCGCAAAACGCTCTTTCAAATCCTGCTGGCCTGCGATGTGATTTGGATTCGTCGGGTTACCGCCGCATGCCGACGGGATCGAGGTGCACGCCGCAGGTGTCAATCTTCTGGATTCCAAGATCAGAAACGGCGAGTTCAAGCGCATTCTTCCGTATCGCCTGCCGCTGATTCTGGGCCACGACATCGCCGGGAACGTGGTCCGGGTCGGATCTCAAGTGCGACGATTCACACCCGGCGACGAAGTCTATGCGCGGCCGGCTGACGGGCGAATCGGTGCATTCGCGGAGTTCATTGCGACCACCGAAGACGACGTCGCGATCAAGCCCAAAGCCCTCACGATGGAAGAAGCGGCGTCGATTCCCCTGGTCGGCTTGACGGCGTGGCAGGCGCTGATCGAACGAGCCAATCTGAAGCGGGGGCAAAAGGTTCTCATCCACGCGGGCTCCGGTGGTGTCGGCACGTTTGCCATTCAGCTGGCGAAGCACGTCGGCGCGACGGTGGCAACGACGACGAGCACGGCCAACGTCGATCTGGTCAAGAGCCTCGGGGCCGACGTCGTGATCGATTACAAGAAGGACGATTTCTCACACGTCCTCCGTGAGTACGACACGGTGTTGAACAGTCTGGACAAGGTGACCCTCGAGAAGTCTCTGCGAGTGCTCAAGCCTGGTGGACAGCTCATTTCGATCTCAGGTCCGCCGGATGCGGCGTTTGCGCGAAGCCTCAAGTGCAGGCTGGGTTCTGAGAACGATCATGGGCGTCTTGAGCTACGGGATCAGAGCGAAAGCCAAACGCCGCCAAGTGCACTACTCGTTTCTTTTCATGAAAGCGAACGGCGGACAGTTGGCCGAGATCACACGTCTCATCGATGGCGGATTCATTCGGCCAGTCGTGGATCGAGTTTTCCCCTTCGCATCGACAACGGCGGCTATGGCCTACGTCGAATCAGGACGCGCCAAAGGCAAGGTCGTGGTCACACTGAAGTGAGACGTGGCGCGTCAGGTCAATCGGGAGCTCGGGACATCCAGACGCTGTCATCGTTCGGGGTCGGCGAGAACGCGCTCGCCGGAATCGTGCTCGGATACGGCGGCATCGCGCGCACGAACATTCAGGAACGCCTCCGTCGATTGGGGAAATGCTTCGGCCAATTGGAGCCCGGCGGGACGACGACTCCTCTGCAACTCGGTAGGCCTATATCGTCGCGGTGAACGCGAACCGCTCGGCCGAGTACATGCACTACGATCAATGCATCATGCGAACGAGATCGTTTCACATCGAGGAACGGAACCGGACCATCCAGTGAAATCGACAACGCGCGCGAAACTCCCCATTCTTCACATGGAGGGGATGAAGGACTGGGAGCGATGGCTGACGGGCCATCATGAGTCCTCACCCGGCGTCTGGCTGATGATCGCGAAAAGAGGGAGCGCCCTGACATCGATCTCGTACGCGGAGGCGCTGGAGGCGGCGCTCTGCCACGGCTGGATCGACGGACAGAAGCAGGCCCACGACTCGGAGGCGTGGCTGCAGAAATTCACGCCGCGCGGAGCCCGAAGCATTTGGTCGAAGATCAACAGGGAGAAGGCGGAACAGCTCATCGCGAGCGGCCGGATGAGGCCGGCCGGGTTGAGGGCGATCGAGAACGCGAAGCGGAACGGGCGGTGGGAGAACGCCTACCATTCGGCGAAGGGTTCCACCATACCGGAAGATTTTCTGGTCGCGATAGCGAAGAACAGGAAGGCGAAGACCTTCTTCGAAGCGCTGAACAGCGCCAACCGGTACGCGATCCTCTTCAGGATTCAGACCGCGAAGAAGGCGGAGACCCGCGCCCGGCGGATCGAGGAATTCATCGGGATGCTGGCGAGGCACGAGAAGATCCATCCATGAGCGGGCATCACCCAGCGCCCCGGCGTCAACGACGCGATGTCGGGCCTTCATTGAGGTGCATCGTCGCAAGTCGCGCCGCGGATTGTGTTACAACTGTGTCACATACCCCCTGAAACCCTGCTAGACAGCGCCAGTTACGGGCACATGCGAACGCGCTACTCGCCATCCATCCCGCGATTCGAGGAGACGATTCCAGATGAAGGCGATAGTGGTGACGGACCAGGCTGCGGGAACTGCCGGGATGAAGCCAGCGGAGCGGCCCCAGCCGCAGGCAGCAATAAACGATGTCGTCGTGCAGGTTCATGCGTCGGGATTCGTCCCAACTGAGCTGACCTGGCCCTCCACCTGGACAGATCGCCTCGGCCGTGACCGAACACCGTCGATTCCTGGGCACGAGCTGGCCGGAGTGGTCACGGCCCTGGGATATGGCACGACGGGTCTATCGGTGGGACAGCGGGTGTTCGGCCTCGCGGACTGGTATCGCGACGGTACCTTGACCGAGTACGTCGCGATCGAGGCACGCAACCTGGCGCCGCTCCCGGGCGACGTCGACTTCACGGTCGGCGCCAGTCTGCCGATCTCGGGCCTGACCGCCTGGCAGGGGCTGTTTCAGCACGGCCGCCTTCGGGCGGGGCAGAGCGTCCTGGCGCACGGCGCGGCCGGCGCCGTCGGGTCGATGGTGACGCAGCTTGCACGAGAGGCCGGCGCCTACGTCATCGGCACCGGACGCAGTGCCGACCGTCAGACCGTGCTCGACTTCGGCGCGAACGCGTTCGTCGACCTCGAGCACGACGTCCTCGAAACCGTCGGCCGAGTCGATCTGGTGTTCGATGTCATCGGCGGCGACATCGGCAGGCGGTCCGCAGGCCTGATTCGAGCCGGAGGATCACTTGTGTCCATCGTCGGGCCGCCGGAGGCGCGGCCCGCCGACGGCCTGGCGGTCGACTTCGTTGTCGAGTCCGAACGTGCCCAACTCAGTGCGATCGTCCAGCGGGTGCGTGACGGACGGCTGCGAACACACATCGGGAACGTCTCGCCCCTCGACGATGCCGTCGCCGCCTTCAACCCGAGCAAGCGGATCAAGGGGAAGACGATCATCCGCGTTCGTCCGTGAGGACTCGGCGAGGGCGAGCGGTTCTGCCCTCCTCGTGGATCAAGTAGGTTCGTGCGGCTCGATCGGGAGAGCGCCTGGCTTAGCTAGGCGACGGCTTCGCCGGCGATTGTCCAAACAGCCTTCGGCTGGCGGCGCGTCAGCAAATAGAAGGCGACAATGTGCGAGATCATCAGCGCGGGCACGTAGATGACGGGAATCACGTACGCGGCGCCCAATTGCCCCGCTGCCGCAGGAAGGCCGACCCGGATCGCGTGGTAGTAATCGAGGATCAGGTCCGATGTGCCCACGAGATTGAACGCGATGACGAACAGCCAAAACAGCGGACGTACCCGTACGGTGAGAAGGGCGAGCATCGCCAGCACGCCGGTTGTCAGATCCCAGTGGGCCGCGAACGATGCGAAGTCGGGTTGCAGGTGCGGGCCGACTACGCCTGGAAGGATGAAGACGAGCCCAAAGAATCGGAAGCTGTGCAGGGTCGCGATCGCGCGATGCGCTTCGACCCGGTCCATCGCCTGGAGTTTCGGCAGAACGTACACTCCGAAGCAAAGCAGCCAGGCGACGTACCCGAGAGCGAGATGAATTTGGAAGATGGTTTCCGACGTCATGTGACCTCCTATTGCACGTCGGTGGTACCACTTGGTACCACTCGATCGGAGTGTGGTACTATTCGGTACCAATGTCAAGACGGAAAGACCGCCAAGGCTCAGCAGGTGTGCGCGAGCGCATCCTGGCTGCGGCGTTCGAGGCATTCGTCGAACGCGGCTACGCCGCGACGAGCACGCTCGAGATTGCCACGCGTGCTCGGGTATCGAAGCGGGAGCTTTACGCGCTCGTCGGCAACAAACAGAAGATGCTGGTTACGGCCATCGGGGAGCGCGCCAAACGACTCCAGGCGTCCGCCAACATGCCGATGCTGCGCGACCGCGCGACGCTGGCGCACGTGTTGACGACGTTCGGGATCCAAACCGTGCGGGAGGTCAGCGACCCCGCTGTGGTGGCGGTCTTCCGCCTCGCGATCGCCGAGGCGGTACAAGCGCCCGAGGTGGCGCGGACGCTCGATTCCGTCGGGCGTGAGGCAAGCCGCGCCGCGTTGCGTCACATCATGACCGACGCGCACGCGGCCGGATTGATCGATGGCCGCCCGGTGGAGCTCGCCGACCAGTTTGCGGGGCTGCTGTGGCGCGATCTGTTGATCAGTCTCCTGCTCCGTGTCACACATCGGCCGACCCCGGGCGCAATCGAGGCTCGCGCCCGCGATGCTGCCGTTGCGTTTCTGCAGCTTCATCCGCTGCCGACCACAGTTGCCAGGCCTCCCGAGCGCAGGACGTAGGATCCCATCCGATGCGACACCCCTATGAGGTTGGATGTGTGTCAGTACGCGTCCGCGTAGGTCGTCGTCGGTCTTGTCAGAACTGTGTCACATACGCCGCTGAAACCCTGGTGAAGAGCCTCAGTGACGGCAACCTGCCGAGGGATATCGTTGTCGCGGAACCTGTTGATGAGAAAGTGGGTTGGAACGTTTGGGTGTTTAACATCAACCACTTGCGAGCGGTCTGCAACAGATTGAGCACGGGGTTTGCTCGAGTCGACCGTTGCACGCGCAGCGGCGCGGACATTCTCGATTCGCTTCGGATGAGCTCGCGGCCCCGATCGCGCAACGCGTGACCAAAGTCACAGCCCCCTGAACGCGTCCTCACCACAATGGACAGCGAAAGGAGGTCCGATGTTTGCTGTCGACCATGCCGCCACCGCGCTGCTGATCAAACGGCGCTTCCCATCCGTGTCGCTTCCGCCGCTGCTCCTGTCGGTTCAGGCCATGGAGCTCGTGTGGGTCGCGCTCAACTTCGCCGGCATCGAGCGCACGACAACCGAACCTGTCGTGCGCAGCGTCGCTGACGTGCACCTCGCCTCCATGCCGTACTCCCACTCGGTCGCAACCGCCGTAGGCGGCGCGCTGATCGCGTGGCTGGTCCTCGAGAAGGGGCTCGGCCGCGCGACGCTCGGACGCGCCGTCGGAGTCGGGATCGTCTCGCACCTCCTGCTCGATCTCCTGACGCACGCGCCGGACATCGTGCTCTATCCCGGCAGCAGCATCGCACTCGGCGCCGGCCTCTACGATCGTGCGCCGATGTGGGGCTTCACGCTCGAGATGATCTATGGCCTGTTCTGCTGGCGGGTCTTCCGGGGCGGGCGTCCGCTGCTGGCGCTCGTCGTGCTCGGCAACCTCGCGAACCTCTCGCTGTTCTCTGCGGCGATTTCAGGACCGGAACGATTTCTTGCCGGCCGCCCGCTGGCGCTCGTCACGCTGATCCTCGTCCAGATCGCGACGACGCTGGTGCTGGTCGGCGTGTTCGCTGGTCGAAAGGGATCGACGCACCATGCACGCCAACTCGGCCGCAGATCGCTCATCTCGTCGGCGCATTGACCTGCTCGGCGCTGGCCCGGCAGGCAGCGCAGGCTCAAAGCCGCGGAAGCGCCGGTGATCGCCGGCGCAGGCACCGCGTTGCGAGACGCCGCCAGACCGAGCTCACGATTCGGAGTAACCTGTGGCGCAGAGGTGCGGATGCAGGCGCCCGTCTCCCGGCACTCGCAGGATCTCGCGGTGTCCCTGTTGCGCGGCGGTCCTTGGGCCTCCCTGCCCGCAGAGACGGCAGAGCGTCTGGCGGCGGGCGGCAGGCTGTCGGATTTCCCCGCAGGGCTGACCGTCTATGCCGAGGCCGATCAGGAGCGCGTCGGCGTCGTCGTTCAGGGCCTTCTGCGCGTCTACATGAACACCAGCGACGGTCGCGAGGTCACGGTGCGCTATGTTCGCCGGAGCGGCCTCATCGGTGCGCCGGCGCTGGTCGGCGGTCCCGCGCCCGTCTTCGTGCAGGCGGTGACCGACAGCACTGTGTACTTCATGGACGCAACACGCGCAAGGAATCTCGCCCGGGCGGACGCGGCGGTCGCCTGGGCCTTCGCTGAGGAATCGGTCCACCGTCTGTACGATGTCCTCGAGGAGCTGGCGGGAAACACGTTCGCAACTGTCCGCCAGCGCGTCGTCCGGCATTTGCTCGACTTGGCCGTGTCACGACCGGCCGGTGACGGTCGCCTCATCGCCCGTGCGAGCCAGCAGGAGCTCGCGAACAGCGTGGGATCTGTTCGAGAGGTCGTGGCGCGCGTCCTCCATGAGCTTCGTGCCGCATCACTGGTCCGCACGTCGCCAGGCCGCATCGAGCTCCTCGATCCGCTCAAGCTGAGTGTCGAGCTCTGGTCCCGCACGGGGTGAGCACGCCGCCGACGATTCCCTTCAGCCGGATGGACGCGTCGTCGTTGCGGGCGACGTTCCCTCAGCTCGCGACCACCTCGCTCACCACCTGACGCAACGTGCGCGCACCGGGATCGGCGTCCGTCCGTTGGTGCCAGACCATGACGGTCGTCATCGAGGGAAGCGGGAACGTCGCCGCGACGATCTTCAGCGGCAGAAGCCGTGTGCACAGGGCAGCCATCCGATCCGGCAGCCCCGCCACGCAGTCCGTGGCCGCGGCCGCGAGCGCGGCCGTGATGAAATACGGGACGGTCAGGACCACGCGCCGACGGACGCGCGCCTGGGCCCAGCCGCGCTCGGCCACGCGGTGACCAGTGCCTGGACGACCGAGCACGACGTGTACATCGATGTGGGGCAGCTCATTGAACAGCTCGCGTGTCATGCGCCGGCGAACGCGCGGGTGATCCCGGCGAACAACCAGCGCCGCACGCTCTTCGAACAGGGCGCTTGAACGCATCCCTGGCTGCACGCTGAGTTCGGGCACAAACGCCAGGTCGACGTCTCCGCTCGCCAACCCATCGGTCGCAGCCAGGTAGTCGGCGCTCACGACCCGCAAGCTCGCGCGCGGCAGGCGCCTGGCAAACGCCCGCGCGATCCGTGGGACTTCGCACACCTGATGGCTGTCGGCCAAGGCGATCGTGAACGTGCGCGTGCTTTCTTCGGGCACGAACCCACGGCGATCCAGAGCCAGCGCGATGCGATCGGTGACCTCCCGCAGCAGCGGCGCCAGTTCTTCGGCCCGGGGCGTGGGCACGAGTCCGCGGCCGCTCCGAACGACCAGCGGATCGCCCAGCATCTCTCGAAGTCGCGCCAGCGCATTGCTGACGGCGGACTGCGTCACGTGCAGGCGGGCGGCGGCGCGCGTCGCGCTGCGCTCTTCGAGCACCGCATGCAGCACGAGAAAGAGGTTCAGGTCGACGGCGGATAGATTCATGGCCATGATGATCTCTATCATGAACCATGACTGGTGAAAATATCAGACGCCTCGTATCGTGGGCCCATGAAGCACACACAACGAGCCCTCATCGTCGGTGGCGGAATCGCGGGCCCCGCGGTTGCGCTGTTTCTCCAACGAGGCGGCATCGAGCCGCTGATCTTCGAAGCCCATCCTGCGCCGGCCACCATCGGCGGTGGATTCCAGATTGCCCCGAACGGGATGCGCGTGATGCGCGCACTCGGACTCGCCGACCGGGTCGCCGCGGCAGGTGCGCCATCGAGCGAGTTCATGTTTCGAAACTCCCAGGGCCGTCCCATCGGGCGCATCAACCTCCGCCGAGCGGGTTTCGGCGTCACGATCCGGCGCGCCGCGTTTCACCAGATTCTCCTCGAGGAGACGGCGCGGCGTGGCGTGGCCATCGCTTACGGCAAGCGGTTGAGCCACATCGAAAACGACGCCGATGCGATCGTCGCTCACTTCGACGATGGCAGCTCCGCGGAAGGCGATGTGCTGCTGGCGGCCGACGGCGTGCATTCACGTGTCCGTGGCCTGATCCTCCCGGCACACGCGCGCCCGCGATACACCGGGGTGATCGGCGTCGGTGGCTTCTCGGAATCAGCCTCCGTCGGGCCGTTTCCCCGCGGGGCCGCCCACCAGCTGACATTCACCGTCGGTCCGCGACTGCAGTTCGGCTACGCCACGATCTCGTATCCCGAGCTGCAATGGGGCTGGTGGAGCCATCTGCCCCAGAAGCGCGAGCTGGCACGCGAGGCGCTCCAGGCCGTTTCCGACGACGAGATGCGCACGCGCGTGATGGAGGCGTTTTGCGGCTGGTCGGGCCCCGTCGAAGCACTCGTCTCGACGACGTCGAGCATCATGCGCACGGCCATTTACGACGTGCCTTCGATCCCGACGTGGCATTCCGGCCGCGTCATGCTGCTCGGCGACGCGGCTCACGCGATGAGCCCGGCCGGGGGCCAGGGCGCGTCGCTGGCGCTCGAAGACGCGATGATGGTCGGGCAGCGACTGGCGGAAGGGCGCGCGTTTGCCGACGTGTTCGTCGAAGCGGAAGCGCGGCTCCGCGTCCGTGCCGAGCGGACGGTTCGACAGGCAGCGGAGAACGACGTGCGTCAGCTCAAACCAATGGGTCCCTTCGGGCAATGGATGCGCGATCGGCTCTTCCCGCTCTTCGTGCCCTTGATCGGTCGGGAGCTCGAACGGCAGTATTCGGCGCTGGAGGGATTCGCTGAAGCGGCCTGAGCGAGGCTCCAGACATGATCGAGGACGCCGGCCCGGCCGGGGCACCATTGCGGACGAGCGCGTGCAGACGCGCCCGTGTCAGCGATCAATGAATACTGCCCGCCTGGATACCCAGTGACTTGAGCCGCGACGACAACGTCGAGGGCTTCACGCCAAGCAGTGACGCGGCGCCGGCGGCTCCGTAGATCCGGCCGCCGGCGTGCCGCAGGGCCGCGACGAGGTTCGATCGCTCCCGACGTCGCCATTCAGCGTCCGTGATGATGGCATCATTGGAATCCGGGTCGGATGTGGAGGCATTGGTCTTCGCATTCACAGGATTGAGGCCAGTACCCAAGCGCAACTTGCCCCCCGCGGCGAGGATTACGGCCCGCTCGATCACGTTCTGCAGCTCTCGAACATTGCCGGGCCAGTCGTAGTGCTTCAGGCGTTCGACAGCACCCTCCGACACACGGGGCACCGGGACGCCCAGCTTCTTCGCGCATGCCGTCACAAAGTGCATCGCGAGCAGAGGGACATCATCACGTCGAGCGCGCAACGGCGGCACCTCAATCGGGAACACGCTCAGGCGATAGAACAGGTCCTCGCGAAATCGACCGGTATGTACGAGCGTTTCCAGATTGTGGTTTGTTGCGCCAATCACACGTACGTCCGTTTCCCGGGTTCGATCCTCACCGAGTCGCTCGTACTGCCCCTCCTGCAGCACTCGAAGGAGCTTGGGCTGCAGGTCCAGAGGCAGGTCTCCCAGTTCATCGAGGAAGATTGTGCCGCCGTTGGCCACCTCGAAGCGTCCTGCTCGGTCTCGGAGCGCCCCGGTGAACGCACCACGCACGTGTCCGAAGAACTCATTCTCGAACATCTCGCGCGGAATGGCGCTGCAGTTGACACGGACAAATGGACGACCCACACGTCTGCCTCGCTCCTGTATTTCGCGGGCAATCAGTTCTTTGCCGGTTCCCGACTCCCCGAGGATGAGCACCGTTGCATCGGTCCCGGCGACGACCTCAACCTGCTTGAGCACACGTCGCAAAGCACGATTCCGGCCGATCACACGGCCGAACGCCAGCGCGGTATCGACCTCCTCACGGAGATAGGTGTTTTCGCGCTCGAGCCGTTCGCGCAACTGTCCGTTTTCTGAAAATGTGCGTGCGTGCGCAAGGGCCACAGCCACGTAGTCGGCCAAAGCCCGCAACCACCGGAATTCATCCGAGCTGATCGGTGCGCGTCGAAAGATCGCGACGACACCCAATGTCTCCCCTCGGAACATGAGCGGCTGGCCCGCGAAGGAGACGATGCGTTCACCGGCGATCCAGTCGGGGTCTGCCCAGTGATCTGACGCGACATCGTTGAGGACCAGACCGGTCCCGGTCGCCGCAATCGTTCCGACTTTCCTCACCGCGAGCGGCAGTCGAGCGAAGCGGCCGTCGGTCTCCGACCAATCCCTCTCGCCGTCGAGGGCGCGACCGCCGCTCGCGACGAGATGCAGGCATCGGCTCCGATCCACACAGACCGAGCCGAGTGGGCACAGGGAGCAGCGATCGCCTCGATCGATCAACCAGATACGTGCCAGCGCGACACCGTCCTGGCGTCGCAGGCCCTCCACGACACGAGTAAGGACGCCCTCGAGCGACTGCTCGCCAGCCCCGGCTAGTGCCACGTCCTGCAACGCTTCAAGGTCCATGGTGCACCTCGAACGTTGATTGAACGTCAAGCAGGACTGGGACGCTGGTCTAAAGAACCAATCTCTGGTCCAATCATCCGATTTTGTGACGGGACTTGACAGTTTCTCAGAGATTGGCGCGAAATCGGCTCGGCGTCACGCCAACTGCCCGCCGGAACACCTTCGTGAAGTGGCTCGCATCAGCGAAGCCGACAAGGATGGCCACATCCAGGGTCGTCAGCTTCGGATTCCGCAGCAGTCGTTTGGCCCGCTCGACACGCTCGGTCAGCACGAACTGGTGCGGCGTTTGTCCCGTACTCTTGCGGAACAGTTCAGTGAAGTAGTGCGGGCTCATGCCCGCGACACTGGCCAGATCCGCCAGAGGGATGTCGTGGTTGAGGTGCGCGTGCACGTAGTCGACGACCAGCCGCAGGCGATGGCCAGGCAGTCCACCGCTGGGTTCGGATGAAGTGTGGTTCGGCACCCCGTAGCGCCGCGCCAGGTACACAGCGAGCGCGAGACTCAGCGATTCGCCATAGAGTCGCCCAGCTGGTGACCCGTCAGCAAGGTCGGCGTGGAGAGCCAGCATCAACCGTGCGAGATGCTGGTCGTGCAGCGTCCAATGCTCGACCAGATCAACCGTGTTGCGGTGAGCCGTCTCTTCAAACGCCTTCGCGATGATGCGGGACTCGACGGTCACCACAACGCGGCTCGTCGGCGCATCCCAGCCCAGGCGATCGCGGGTACCTGCAGGCAGCAAGTAGAGATTGCCCGCCGCGTTTGGCGCACGTCGTGTCCGCCCGCCGGTCGTCCACGCAACGTTCGCGCCTGGACTCGTGAGCAGGCTGAGCGTGTGCGTGGGGTGCACGTGGTCTGGGATCTGACACGCCGGGATGTCCTGGAAAGAGTGCAGCGTCACGCCGTCCCACTTCACTCGATCGCTCGTGAGGCTCGACAAGACAGGGAACAGCGGAACGAGACGGCCATCCCTCTCGACTTCAACGGCGGATCCAGGCGAGACGCCGTAGCTGGTACCCATGCGCAGTGGCACAACAGGGGCAACCGGCAACGTTAGCACGGCCGAACTCCTGCGTCGAATCGATTCGCGAGATCTCGCGGCCACGAGATCTCGGGACGGCGACGTCCCTTGGACTTGCCGGGAATGCAAGGCCTTTGCGGCAAATCCCCCTGGTATCTCCCGTGCACATAACCACCCCGTAGCCCGTAGCGTTACGCACCAACCCACGGAGGACGAATGACCGCGCAATCCAAATCGGTGCTCACTGACGCCATCGAGCCCGAGACCCTGCTTTTCTCCGTGCCCGTCGCGGTCCTTATCCATGGTGGCGGATGGGTCGTCGGTGGGAAAAGTACGCACGATCGTCTGGTCCGCGAGATTGCGCACGGCGCCGAACCGGGAACGATTCACCCCTTCGCCGTGCTGAATTCCCTCGCCACACACCGGCTGCGCGAGCGGCCGTGGCTCAAGTCAACCAGGCGCTCCGCGACGCCCTTGTGTAAAGGAGCTGGCCAATCGGCGACCTCACGGGACGCGGGAGTCGAAATCGATCAACGAACCGCGGTTTGAAAACGAAAGAAGGACATATGACTCGTCTGATGTTGTGCGCCGTCCTCGTGTTCGGCCTGGCGGGAGGCCAGGACGCAGACCGTCCTCGGTACGGAACGCCTTCTGATCTGCATGGGCTGACCCGTCTCTACATCGATACAGGAACGGACACGCGGGCGCGCGATCGCATCGTGCGCGAGCTGCGCGCGTCCGGCATCGCGCTTCAACTCGTTCAGGATGCGAGCGAGGCACAGATGCTCCTGGAATTCGGTGCCACGGTCGAACATCGCGTCGGCGGCTGGGTGACGAACTCTCGCCGTGACAAAGACAAGCGGGGCGAGAACTCGGTCACGACCGCGACGGACCAGAAGATCCAGAACGGAGTGGGAGCCGTGTACGTCGTCCGCGAGGGCCGCTTGCTGGTCGTGGATTCCTTTGCTGACGAGAAGCGAAGCTTCCTGGAGCGCGACCCTGCCACGAATTTTGCGCGGGCCTTTCTGCGTCTGTACCGCGGCGCAAACGGGTTGACCGAAGGGCGATGACTCCGCGACAGAGCGTCGAGAGCCAGCCGCACGGAAACATGATTAGCCACAGGAAGAGGACCTCCATGAAGCTCACGACACTCGGCGGGATCGTCACCCCGGCTGCCATCGCCCTGATCGCCATGACGACGATGGCTGACGCGCAGCTCCCCGTCCAGGGACCTCACATCCCAGGCCCAATCGATGGCCGTGATGACGGACGCGGCGGGATCCGGCCGTGCTCCAGTCTGCTGGGTCCAGGTTCGTGCGCTCCCGGACCGTCGATCGACGTGACTCGCTACATCGCGCCGCCCGACAATGCCCTGTCTGGCGGTCTCCGCCTGCAGATCCGTCCCGCCAGTGCGGCCGTCTATGTCGACGGCGGCTACGCCGGCCGGGTCAACCAGTTCGACGGCAGCTCCGAACGCCTCGTGCTGACGCCAGGGTCACATTCGGTGGTCGTGCGCGCGTCAGGTTACGAGCCGCTCGAGATCCAGACACGTACGCGCGCCGGCGACACGACAACCTATCGCGGCACGTTGTCGCCATTAGCCCGCCATGACTAGTCGTCGCGTGCACGGCGCATCGACGACGCTCGCAGTGCGAGAAAGGAAGACGCCATGAGATCGACTCTCGCGGCAGGGCTCGGTGCCCTCGTCGTGCTGCTCGCACCGGTGGCAGGGCAGCCGGCTCCGGCGTTCGCGCCCATCGATGTTCGCGTTCCCTATCCGCCTCGATCGTTCGTCGCTGGCGGTGCAACGCACCTCGTATACGAGCTTCACGTCACGAACTTGTCGTCGCGACCGACGACGCTTGAGACGGTTGACGTGATGGATGGCTCCCCGGACGCTCCGCCACTGCTTCATCTCGAGGGCGAGGCGCTCGACGCGGCGCTTCGCCTGCTAGGAGCACCGCCAGACGAGGCAGGGAACGGTCTCCTGCCGGGCGGAGGGACGGCGATCGTGTTCATCTGGATCGCATTGCGTGGCGGGACCGTTCCCGCTGTTCTGACGCACCGGTTTGCTCTCGGGTCCGCTGGTCCCGACTCGGCTGCGCTCCCAGGCGACCGGAACTCGACACGGTTGATCGGGCAAGACGTGGTCGTCGTCCGCGGCGTGGACGTGGCCGTGTCGACGAACGAACCACGTGTGATCGGACCACCGCTCGAGGGCGACCACTGGCTCGCCGCGAACGGCCCCGGCAACGGATCGGATCATCGTCGAGCCTTGTTGGCACTGGCCGGGGAAGGCCGGATCGCGCAGCGGTTCGCAATCGACTGGGTGCGGCTCTTTGAGAATGGCCGGACATTTCGAGGCGATCCACGCAACAATGACAGCTACCGTGCCTTTGGCGCCAAGGTTCTGGCCGTCGCGGACGGAGTCGTCCTCGACACGATGGACCGACTTCCTGAGAACGTACCCGACCCCGTCGCGCGTGCCGTTCCGATCACGCCGGCGAGCGTGAGCGGCAACTACATCCTGCTGGGCCTGGGAGATGAGGCGTACGCGGTCCACGCCCACCTCCAACCGGGGAGCCTCAAGGTGAACAAAGGTGACCGTGTTCGTCGAGGGCAGGTGCTGGCGCTCGTCGGAAACACGGGTAATTCGTCTGAGCCACATTTGCACTTTCACATGGCCGACCGGCCGAACGCCATCGACGCGGAGGGCATCCCCTATGCGTTCGCCTCCTTCGCGCTTGAAGCCGACCCTGAAGTCGTCACGCCGGCGCTGAGGCCGGTTGGCGGCAGCCTCGAAGTCGGTCCGTCCGGCCTTGCAGCTTGGAAGGCAGGGTCGCCACGGCATCGAGGGAGAGAGATTCCTCTTCTTAACGCGATCATTACGTTCCCAGATCGCTAAGGGCCCACGGCTGCGACCTGGTTGCGCCTCTCGCTCGCGACGCAGACGCTCAGACAGAGTCGCGGCGCGAGGCTACATTGGTCCAGGCATTCGGCGCGGACTTCGCGTCGGCGGTGCCTGACACTCGCATCCAGGAGCTCTGGTCCCTATGGCGACGACGACACGATACGCAATCGACCGAACCATCGATCTCGACGTCAACGGCTCTCGCCAACGTATCCGCCTCTGCACCGAACGCGAAGGACGGCCTCCGCTGCTGATCGTTCAGGGTGGCCCAGGCCTGCCGTTGCTAAACGAGATCCCGAAATTTCAGCGGCTTCTCGATCTCGAGCGCGATTTCCTGGTGGGCTACTGGGAGCAGAGAGGTTGCGGCGACGCTCCTGCGCGCGACACGGAGAGCGTCGGCATGCAGCAGCAGGTCGCGGACCTTCGTACCGTCCTTCGGCGATTCTTCGAGGAGACGAACCAGCGCGTGATCGTGCTCGCCATTTCGATCGGGGGGACGTTCGCGCTGCAAGCCGCCGAACACGAGCCGCGGTACATCAAGGCGCTTGTCGCCGTCTCACCTGACTCGCAGACGGCCGTTGGCGACGCCGCGGCCCACGTGTTTATCCGGACGCACGGCGTTCGGGCCGCACGCCGCGGGCTGAGACGAAAGGCCGTCACCCTTCCTGAGCCGCCGTGTCTGGATCCGGCGACGCTGCAGCGGCGCGCCACCGTGCTGGCCGATCTCGGCGCCATCGAACACGGCAAGACGTTCGCCGCGCTGCTCCGGGAGATGTTGTTCAGCTTGTTTCGGACGTACGGCGTGGGCGGAGCGGTGAGAGCGCTGCGCAACATGAATCGAGTCCAGCGCCGGATGCTGCCGCAGATAGCCTCATTGGATCTGTTGGCCAATCCTCCACGCGTGGCCGTGCCGGTTCATTACGTGTTTGGCGAGAAAGATGCGCTCAACCCTCCCGCCATCGTGAAGCAGTTGCCTGCGGCGATCGCAGCGCCCGCGACGACTGTCATCATCGTCCCGGATGCCGGCCACATGGTGCATTTCGATCATCCGGACGTCGTGCGATCGATTCTGATGCACGTGTGAAGCTCCACCCTGTCCAGACCGGCTCCGTGCGGATCGGGACGGCGCACCACGACCGTCTTGAAGCCGGCCCGGCCCTTGTCGCCTTGAGCACCGACTTGCTCGGCGCCGACGAGTTCGTCGATCACGCCGAGGCTTCGCTGGACGCGTCGGTCTCGGCCCCGCCGGCGAGAGCCCGGATCGCGCGCCACCCCGCGTACGCGCGAAGGCTCTGGATTGCGCCGTCCCTCACCTCGAGGATGTCCACGGAGAACCTCTCTGCATCCGAGGACGCAGTTCTGTACTCGATCGCGACCGTGTTCCCTCGGATGATCGGCGGCTCGTGTCCTCCCCATGCCCTGCCGCGCTTCATGAGCGCGAGCGCCAACTCCCGTATTTCTGCCCGACCCCGGCACACACCCTCCGCCCGGTTGAAGACGCGCGAGACCAGATAGCTCTCGATCGTCGCGTCAGGTGCGAAGAGCGCAACGAGGGCTTCGACGTCGTTCCGAGAAGAGGCGGCGTCCAACTCGTTGATGAGCTGCTCTACCGTGGTAACCTGCTCGTATTTCATATCCTCTCCTGTGCGCCGGTCAGATCGGCGCGGTGTAGCGGGGCAATCGATGCACGTTCACGAGGCAGACCTGGACAGCCTCAACGCCGCCGCGCGCACGCTTCTGCTGTTCAAGGCCGAGCTTGGCGTGGAGCGAGCGGTCATGAGGTCTGTTGCCCTCCATCAATCATGACGATTTCGGAATGGTCCTGTGACACCGGCGCCTGGCCACGCCGGTGTCACACACGGCCTCCGTCATTCGTCTCGAGGTCAGTGAGCAGTGGAGGCGGATCTGAGCCATGGCAGCGACCGACTGGGACGGGGCAGCGTTCGAGGCGCATCGACCGCGGTTGTTCTCGATCGCCTACCGGATGCTCGGCAGCGGGAGCGAAGCCGAGGATGTCGTGCAGGACGCGTGGGTCCGGGCGCGTCAGGACGAGCACGCCGACGTCCGCTCCCCCCGCGCCTATCTCACGACCATCGTCACGCGGCTGTGCATCGACCACCTGCGCAGCGCCGAGCGAACACGCATGGAGTATCCCGGGCCATGGCTGCCCGAACCGTTGGCCGAAGCGAATCAGGAATCCGCCGAGCTGGCATCGTCGCTGACCACGGCCTTTCTCGTCCTGCTGGAGCGGCTGGCGCCGACCGAGCGCGCCGTCTTCCTGCTACGCGAGGTGTTCGAGCTCGACTTCGATGAGATCGCGAGGAACGTCGGCAAGAGCGAGGCGAACACGCGGCAGATCCTGACCCGCGCGCGCCGCCGGCTGCGCGAGTCGCATCCCCGCGTCACCGTGTCCCGCCGCGAATCTGAAGAGATCGTGCAGCGGTTCCGCGACGCCTGCCTCACCGGCAATCTGGACGAACTGATGGCGGTACTGCACACCGACGCGAAGCTCGTCGCTGATGGCGGCGGCAAGGCGGTCGCCGCGCCGCGTCCCGTGCTCGGCGCGGATCGCATCGCCGAGTTCGTGATCGACCTCGTCGGCAGGGTGCGCTGGTCGGAGTCGGCCCCCCTGATGGTCATGGTCAACGGCACGCCAGGCCTCCTCCTGCGTCATCCGAGCCTCGGCAACGGCGTCTACTCGTTCGACATCGCCGACGGCCGCATTCGCGCGATCTATGCCGTCCGCAACCCCGACAAGCTGCGTGGGTTCCTCGAGCACACGCATTGAGGCGGGAGCCGCAAGGAGCCCGGCGCTCGGGAGACATTCGCCGACACCACGCGGCGACGAGCCCGTGCGGGCAGGTGAGGTCGCCAGACCCTATCCGGACTGGTTTTACGGTCCCGGCACGTCAATGGCGCCAGGCCGTGAGTCGTACGAGTTGGTCCGCTAGCGCAAGTTCCCGTTGGCCGGCGAGCGCATCCTGGCCGACTGGGTCGGTGAGCTGGCGGTGCCGATCCATCGCGCACGCGAGGTGACAGGCGTCACCCGGGACGAGGCCGGCGTCGACGTCGAGCTGTCCGATGGCCACCGCTTGAGGTCGGAGTATCTCGTCGGGTGCGACGGAGGACGCAGTCTCATCCGAAAAGTGGCCGGCTTGGGGCTTCCACAAAGACGCCGTTGGCACTCACGCGATCGGCAAGTTGGAGGATGGGCGGCGTGCGCGTGTCGTGCTGACGGAACAGCAGGTCGGATCCGCGAGTGAACCGACCCAGGGACGGATCCTGCTGGCCGGCGACGCTGCACACGTGCATCCCCCGGTGGTCGCGGTGGAATCGGCGGTTAGCGGAACGACCTGGCGCGCCCGAGCCTGGCGGAGGCCTTCCGCAGCGCCCGGAAGGCCGCCAGCATCTCCGCGTAAGACACGTTCGCATTGCGGCCGCTGGGGTTAGGCAGGACGAACACGCGCGATCCCTCCAGCCGCACCCGCTGAAGGCCAAATCTCACCGGACGGCTCCGAAGACCCAGGAGACTCCGGAACACGGTCACGCCCACCACGGCGACGAGTGCCGGCTCGAACCGCCGGATCTTCTTCCTCAGCACCTCCGCGCCTGCGAGGTACTCTTCCGGCCGCAGCGTGTCGATCCCCGGCGTCATCCGGGGCACGAGGTTCGTGATGCCGTAGCCCCACTCCGCAAGCCGGCCATCGTCCTCCGCGCGTATCGGCTCGGGGACCAGGCGCGATTCGTAGAGGAGTTTCCAGAAGCGGTTCGAATAGCCGGCGAAGTGATGGCCGATCGCGTCCGAGCGCCGGCCGGGATTGATGCCCACGAACAGAATCCGGACGCCGGGTTTGATACGATCCCGCAGCATGAGCTGGCTGTTTGGGGAAAGGCCGTCCAACCACGAGTGGAACGACGACCCGGCACGCAGCACGGCCCCCGTGCACACGTTGAACTGCGCGCCGTGCAGGGAGCATGTTACCGTCGAGCCGTCGATCGCGCCTAGCGGTCCACGCCTGCGCGTACACATGGCCTGGGTCGCGCAGAACCCTCCTTCGACGTTGAACGCCGCCAGGTCGCCCAGCAGCAATACCGACCCCGGCGGCGCCTCGCTGACTTGAAACTCGTTCTCCTTGGGGATCGACAACCACCGCGGCCCCGCTCAGCGCTGCATCATCGGCCTGCAAGGCGGGATCGCTGGAGCTGGTCTCGAGCGCACGGTCTGTGCGTATCCGCAAAGACCGGGCATCACATCGCGATGTGACAGCGATGGGCCGATGAACCGGTCTCAAGAATCGCCGACCGTGCCAAATCTCCCTGGAGGGGGACAGGAATCGACGCCTGGAGGCCGTGGCGAGATTCGACGATGCAGGCGGCGCGTGGTCATCACACCCTCCAGAAACCCTCGCCGGCGGCGAATCTCGAGCGGCGATGCTCCCGAAGCGCGCAACCCGCGCGGCCACCCGATCTCAATCGCGCGGCTGCAGCACCCGACGCAGTTTTCGAGTTCGTCAAGCGCATCGCCGATGAACGACCACTCTCGCTCCAAGGCCGCTCCCGTCGCGGCCTGACACGTACCCCGCGCGGCTGTGATCCGTCTCGCGCCGAATCGGACGTTCAGCCACAGAGCGCAGCGATCGCCGGCGCATGGCGTCATCCTGTCCGCTGTCGGTCGAAGAAGGCCCAGATCACTGCCGGTCCGTTCGGTTCCTCCGGCGACGGACCCAGCAGTCGCGGATGGCGCTGGTATGGCTGCGGCATGCCGTGACCACCGCCCTCGACGACGACGAGCTCCACTTCCACGCCCGAGCCGCTGCGCCACAGCACGCGCTGGACGTGAATGCCATCGGCCACCTGCGTGTCGGTCGTTTCCGGCGCGCCGGCGATGTGGTTGAGATCCGCGAAATACTGGCCCGACTGCCGCGACGACATCACGGTCCCGTACTTGTACGAAAACCCGAGGAGACTGACCTGGCCACCACCGAACGGGACCAGGGGATCCCGGGTGCCGTTCATGATCATGACCGAGGAAGTGCCGCTCCGTGCCGGCTTGCACTTGAAATTGTCCGGCGTGTGCACGCTGGCCGATACCGCCGCAACCGCGCGAAACCTGGAAGGGGCCTCGAGTGCCAGACGGAACGCCATGAAACCGCCGCGAGAGCTCCCGGCGGCGAACACGCGACGCGGGTCGACACCAATCTCGGCGGCGAGCCTGTCGACCACTCCGGTCAAGAACGCCACATCGTCGATACCGGCGCCATCCGCGCTGACGTCTCCGACCGTGCCGCACGCGTTCCAATCACCATTGTGAGCGTTGGGATAGACGACGGCGAAGTGGTGGGCGTCGGCGAGGCGGTCGAATCCGTACCCGGTTTCGAACCGCACCCGGGCGCCGTTTTCGCCCGCGCCATGCATCACGAATACGAGCGGTGCGTCTTTCGCCAGCCCGCGCGGCACGTAGATCCGATACGTCCGTGTCAGGTCGCCGATGTCGATCGAACCGGCGCTCAGCGCTCCGGACAAATGCGGAATTTCCGAATCGGGCGTGTAGACGAAATAACCGAAGAGCACGCCGCCCACGGCAACAATGGCAACCAGACTGTAAAGGCAGTACCGCAAGAGCCGCAGGAGTCTCTTCATGGCCACCTCCGCGCGGTCACGGCGGCCATCGGCCGTTGCTCACGCGCCCCCCTGATCAGGAGCCACAGCACGAAAGCCGCCTCTCCGGTCAACGCGGGGAACACGATCAATCCGACCGTGTCTTCGTACTGCGGCAACGCCAGGCCGGTGAAACTGACGACGAGATACGCCAAGCCGTTGGCGATCAGCCAGACGCCGAGCAGACGCGGCAGAAACTTCGATCTGAACACGAGCAGGCCCAGGGGAAACAACCATGACCCCCAGAAGATCTCGTTGGCGACGACTCCCTGGTGCTGCAGCCGAAGAAAGAGCATCGCCAGGGCATCGCGTTGAGGTTTGTCGAACGCAGACAGGAAATCGGCGCCGCCCGCGACGATCAGCGCCGCGGCGTCGTTGAGCGCGTTCGCGAACGCGATCGGCGTCACCATCAGACCGCCCAGTATCACCATCAACATGGCGTGGGCCCGGTTCACCCCGCCGAGCAGCCGGTAGAGCGCGAGCGTGACGAGAAGTGCGAGCACCGAGGCGAGCAGGTCGGTGATGATGCCGAATCGGAAGAGCGACGCATGAGCCGCGATGTTGGCGGCCGTCGCGGTCGCGTCGTTCCGTACGAAGAGGGCGCCCGGAATGTACATGAGCCGGACCGGGCCGGTGATCGCGAGCAGCAGATACAGGAATCCGGCGATCCGCGCGTTCTTGTCAGCAGTCTCCATAGGATGGGTACCGGCGCATTCTTCGCCCTGTGCCCCTTGTTACTGGTAAGTTGGCCCTGTGGCAAGGTCCAGAAGGCACATACTCAACAGGACCAGTTCTCGGCCCGAGCTCCTGGTGCCGCTCGCCCGCGGCCAGGGAACCCTCCGCTCACAAATTGAAGGCGCGCTGCGACAAGCGGTCCGTTCGGGCCGCCTCTCGCCCGACGGCGCCCTGCCGTCGTCGCGCGTGCTCGCACAAGACCTCGGGGTGTCGAGGGGCGTCGTCGTCGGCGCCTACGAGCAACTGATTGCCGAGGGCTTTCTCGTCAGCCGTCCGCGCGGCCGCACGGCCGCGGCATCCAGAGTGAACCGCGTCGCCTGGCACCTGGAAGACGACGCACCGACGCTCGTGCAGGATTTCAAGCCGGGCGTTCCCGACGTCCGGGAATTTCCGCATCGGGAGTGGAGCCGCGCGACACGGAGCGCTCTGAAGGCGGCGACCGACCGTGATCTGGGTTACGGAGACGTGCGAGGGTCGCCGCCGCTGCGGGCGCGCCTCGCGGAGTATCTCGGACGCGCACGCGCCGTCGACACCGGTCCAACCCAGGTGCTGATTTGCGCCGGCGTCACGCAAGCGCTGGGGCTGGCGGTCAGGGCGCTCACGGCATCAGGCATCCGCGTCGTGGCGGTTGAAGACCCGGCGCAACCGGACGTTCGCCGGATTGTGGCCGCAGCCGGAGCGAGCGTCGTCGCCGTGCGCGTGGACGACCAGGGCCTCGTTGTCGCGGACCTGGCGAACACCCGCGCCGCGGCGGTCATCGTGACGCCCGCGCATCAGTTCCCGACCGGCCGCATTCTGTCCGCGCAGCGGCGCCGCGAGCTGGTGGCCTGGGCGCGCGCCCGCCGCGGGTTCGTGATCGAAGACGACTACGACGCGGAGTATCGGTACGACGGAGCGCCGGTGGGAGCGATGCAGGGGTTGGCGCCGGATCGCGTCGTGTACACGGGATCCGCGAGCAAGATCCTGGCCCCGGGGCTTCGTCTGGGCTGGATGTGCCTCCCGCCGGACCTGCTCGCAGCCGCAGTCGCCGCGAAGAAGCTTGCGGATCTCGGATCTCCGTCGATCGACCAGCTGGTCTATGCGGAATTCATCGCAAGCGGCGCGTTGGACAGACACCTTCGCCGGATGCGCCTCCTGTATCGCGGGCGGCGCGACGCGCTCGTGCGCTTGCTGGCGGCAAGGACGCCGTGGACGATTGAAGGAATCGCCGCAGGCCTGCACTTCGTCGCGACCCTGCCCTCCGGCGTTGAGGAATCCGACGTCGTGAAGGCCGCTCGCGCGCACGATGTCGTGCTGCATCCAATGTCCCAGTACCGGCGAGAACGACCGCGACTGACGGAGCACGCGCTCGTGTTCGGCTATGGACAATTCACGGAGAAGGAAATGGACGACGGGTTGCGGCGCGCGTTCACGTGAGCTCCGGCGAGCGTCGACGGCAGACCCGGCTGCCGTCACGATGGCTCGTGCTGAAGCACCTGGTGGACGAAGGCAATGGCAATGGAGCCTTCGCCGACGGCAGACGCCACGCGCTTGACGTTGCCCCCTCGCACGTCGCCGACGGCAAAGATACCCGGCCGGCTGGTCTCGAGGAGAAACGGGGCGCGGGCCAGCGGCCACTTCGCCGTGGCGAGATCGTCGCGTGAAAGGTCCGGACCGGTCTTGATGAAGCCCTTGTCGTCGAGCGCCACGCACCCGGCGAGCCAGCCGGTGTTCGGAACGGCGCCGGTCATGAGGAACACGTGGCCGATGGCGTGCGTCTCGACCACGCCCGTTCGATCGTCGCGCCACGTGATCCGCTCCAGGCGCCCGCTGCCGTCCAGGCCGACGATCTGCGTGTGCGTGCGCAACGAGATGGCCGGGTTCTCTTCGATGCGGCGAGCGAGATAGCGCGACATCGTGGCGGACAGGCTGTCGGCGCGGACCAGCATGTGCACTTCTCGGGCGGTCTGCGCGAGAAACACCGCCGCCTGACCTGCGGAATTGCCGCCCCCGACAACCGCCACCGCTTCGCCGACGCACAGCTGCGCTTCCATGTGGGTCGCGGCGTAGTAGACGCCGTCGCCTTCGAACGTCGAGAGGTTGTGGAGCGCCGGCCTGCGGTACTGCGCGCCGGTCGCGATGACCACGGCGCGCGCCGGAATGTGCGCATCATCGTCGATCTTCACGGCGTACCGCCGGCCCTCGCACGCCAGGCCGGTCGCACCCTCCGCGATCATCAGGCGGGCGCCGAACTTCAGCGCCTGCGAGTAGGCCCGGCCGGTGAGTTCGAGGCCCGAAATCCCGGTCGGAAATCCGAGATAGTTCTCGATGCGCGAGCTCGCCCCCGCCTGGCCGCCAGGCGCACCCGCTTCGAGCACGAGGACGTCGAGCCCCTCGGAGGCGGCGTACACCGCGGCGGCGAGGCCAGCGGGCCCGCCGCCTACGATCACGACGTCGTTGAGACGCTGGCGATCGATCGCGTCGTTGTAGCCGAGGCAGTCCGCGATCTGCGTATTCGTCGGGTTGCGCAGCACCGTGTCGGCGCCGCAGATGAGGACCGGCACGTCCGCGGCGCTCACATGGAATCGATCCAGCAGCTCCTGGGCGTCCCGATCGCGATCCAGGTCGACATAGTGAAACGGATGGCCATTGCGTGTGAGGAATTCCCTCGCACGCAGCGTGCCCGCGTTGTGCACGGAGCCGATCACGACGACGTCGCCGAGATCCTGCGCGATCAGCCGCAGTCGACGCAGGATGAACGAGCGCATGAGGATCTCGCCCAGCTCCGAGTCGACCTGCACGAGACTGAGCAATTGGTCGCGGTTCAGCTCGATCACGTCACCCGGCGCGCTGATGCGCAACTGGACGATCGATCGGCGTCCGCTGATCAAGGTGCTCTCGCCGGAGAACTGGCCGGGGCCGTGCGCGACGATCAGGGTCTCGGCGTTCGCGGCCGGTCGCAGGGCCTGGATCTCGCCGCTGACGACGACAAAGAACGGGACGCGCGTGTCTCCCACG
The DNA here is from genome assembly GCA_963837345.1 of uncultured Acidobacteriota bacterium. Lineage (GTDB taxonomy): Bacteria > Acidobacteriota > Vicinamibacteria > Vicinamibacterales > CAVVIG01 > CAWIMX01. The sequence goes on along the minus strand of CAWIMX010000001.1, from coordinate 2,104,118 downwards.
TCCACGAGAATCTCGCCGAGGCTCGTCGTGCGCCGACGCCCGTGCGAGGCCACGCGCGACACCTGTTCCGCCGTGAGGGTCGGAAACAGGCGCGGGTCGACGGGCGTCGCTCGGGATGCCGCCATTGGCCGTCAGGCGAGTATGACATCCGGCAGATGGTTTAGCATTATCCTGGCGTGAGGGACGCCTCACGAGAGGACTCCAATGACTGCATTCGGCCGCGCGCGCCTCCCGGACTGGCCGCTCGATTCCGGCATCGTGTACCTGAACCACGGCACGGTGGGCGTGCCACCTCGCCGCGTGCTGGCCGCGCAGCAGCGGCTGCGCGACGAGATCGAGCGCTCGCCCTCGCGATTCATGCTGCGGGAGCTGACCGGCCACGGCTTCCTGCCGGGCGGCCAGAAGCCGCGATTGCGAGCGGCCGCCGACATCGTGGCGCCGTTTCTCGGCGCCAGGAGCGACGACGTCGTGTTCGTGGACAACGCGACGACGGGCGTCAACGCGGTCCTGCGGTCGTTCGCCTTCCAGCCCGGCGACGAGATCCTGATCACCGATCTCGTCTACGGCGCGGTCGGGAAGGCAGCCGCGTGGGCGGCCGGCTCCCGGGGCGCCTCGGTGCGCCGCGTCGAGCTGCCGCATCCGCTGACCGATCCCGCCCAGGTGGTCGATGCGATCGACGCGTCGCTCGGGCCGCACACCCGGATGGCCATCGTCGATCACATCACGTCGGAGACGGCCCTGGTGTTCCCGGTCGCCGAGGTCGCCCGGCGGTGCCATGCGCAGGGCGTGCCCGTGCTCGTCGACGGCGCGCACGCACCCGGCGCCATTCCCCTCGACATCCCGGCGCTCGGCGTGGATTGGTACGTCGGCAACCTGCACAAGTGGTGCTGGTCGCCCCGGAGCTGCGCGATCCTGTGGGCCGACCCGTCGTGGCAGCCGACCGTGAAGCCCACGACGATTTCCTGGGGCGACGGCGAAGGCTTCGTGCGAGAGTTCGACTGGAATGCCACGAAGGATCCGACGCCGGCGCTGGCCGCGCCCGAGGGCATCGCGGCGATGCAGGACATCGGCGTCGACGCCATCCGCCGCTACAACCACCAGCTGGCATGGGAGGGCGCCCACGCGCTGTGCGAGCGGTGGGGCACGACGTTCGTCGCGCCCGAATCCATGATCGGCACGATGGCCACCCTGCCGCTGCCCGCGCGCGCCGGCTCGACGGGGGAGCAGGCCGTCGCGCTTCGCGCCGCGCTCCTCTACGAGGATCGGATCGAGGTGGCCATGCATGCGGCGCAGGGGCGCATCTGGGCGCGCATCTCGGCGCAGATCTACAACGACATGCGCGATGTGGACGCGCTCGGCGAGGCGTGCGAGGCCCGGTGGGGAGCCGCCGCCCGCTGAACACCGCGGCCCGCCTGCGGCTCGCCGAGGGTTCGAGGTCGAGTTCCCCAGTTCCTCAGGTCCCTGGTTCCTCAGGTCCGGAGTAACGCGATTGCAGTACGATCCGCCCGCGGCGGGTTTCGCGCGCCGCGAAGGAGTGGCATTGTGCTCAATCTGTTGATCTGGATCGTCAGCGGCCTCTCGGCCGGCTGGCTGGTGCGCATCGCGATGAAAAGCAGCCGCGGCTACGGCATCGTCGGCGATCTCACGCTCGGATCGCTCGGGGCGCTGATCGGCGAGTGGATCCTGCGGCGCATGAGCATCACCGCGCCCGACGATGTGGTGACGCACATTCTCGTGGCGGCGCTCGGGGCCGCCGTGCTGGTGGCCGGCCTCCGCCTGCTCCGGCACGCCTATCAGGCCACAGGCCTGCAGCCTCTGACGCCGGGCGTTTCGCTCGCGCAGGACCTCGAGACGCAGGTGAAGCGCCTCGGCGACGTCGAGCGCCGGGTGCTGGCCGCGGTGCTGAAGCGCCGTCCGCTGGTCCAGGACCCGACGAAGGCCTTCGACGCCCAGCTCACATTCGGCCAGCGCGTCGCCGATCGAGTGGCCGCCTTCGGCGGGAGCTGGACGTTCATCGGGCTGTTCGCGACGATCATTCTCGGATGGATCCTCCTGAACGACACGTTTTCGTCGTTCGATCCGTTCCCGTACATCCTGCTCAATCTCGTCCTGTCCTGCGTCGCCGCCGTGCAGGCGCCGGTGATCATGATGAGCCAGAACCGCCAGGTCACTCGTGACCGGATCGAGGCGCGGAGCGACTACGAAGTGAACCTGCGGGCCGAGGTCGAGATCATGTCGCTGCATGCAAAGCTGGACGCCACGCGCGACCAGGACCTGGCCGAATTCCTCAAGCTGCAGCACGAACAGCTGGACGTCCTGCGGGAGATCGCGGTCCGGATCGCGAAGGACGCGTGATGGCGCTCACCATCTTCTCCGACGATGAACGGTTGTTTCGCGACAGCGTGTACGAGTTCGCCGACCGCGACGTACGTCCGCTCGTCCGTCAGATGGACGAGGCCGCGAAGATCCCGCGCGCGCTCCTCGACAAGCTGTTCGAGCTCGGGCTGATGGGGATCGAGATCCCGGAGCGCTTCGGAGGCGCGGGGGCCGGCTTCTTCCACGCCGTGCTCGCGATCGAGACGCTCTCGCGCGTCGACCCCTCGGTAGCCGTGGTCGTCGACGTGCAGAACACGCTCGTCGCCAACGCCCTGATGCGCTGGGGGTCGGAGGCGCTGAAGACGAGGTATCTGCCGAAGATCGCCGCCGACACGATCGGCGCGTACGCCCTCTCCGAGGCGGGGTCGGGCAGCGACGCGTTCGCGATGGCCACGCGCGCGGTGAAGGCCGGCGCGGAATGGGTGCTGGACGGCCGCAAGCTCTGGATCACCAACGCCGCCGAAGCGGGACTCTTCCTCGTCTTCGCCAACGCGAATCCCGAGGCCGGCTACCGGGGGATCACGGCGTTCCTGGTCGAGCGCGGCACTCCGGGGTTCAGCGTCGGCCGCAAGGAGGACAAGCTCGGGATCCGCGCGAGCAGCACGTGCGAGCTGCTGTTCGACGGCTGCCGCGTGCCGGCGGCAAACGTCCTCGGCGAGGTGGGCAAGGGCTACAAGGCCGCCATCGAGACGCTGAACGAGGGACGCATCGGCATCGGCGCGCAGATGGTCGGCCTCGCGCAGGGCGCGCTCGACCACGCGGTGGCCTACACGAAGGACCGCAAGCAGTTCGGCCGGTCGATCGCGGAGTTCCAGGCGGTTCAGCATCAGATCGCCCGCGCCGCGACCGAGCTCGAAGCCGCGCGGCTGCTCGTCTACAACGCGGCGCGCCTGCGCGAGGGCGGCCGGCCGTTTCTGACCGAAGCCGCCATGTGCAAGCTGCACGCGTCGGAGATCGCCGAGCGCGTGACGTCGCTCGCCGTCAATCTGTACGGGGGCTACGGCTTCGTGAAGGACTATCCGGTCGAGAAGCTTTACCGCGACGCCAAGATCGGTCAGATTTACGAGGGCACCTCGAACCTGCAGCTGCAGACAATCGCGAAACAACTTCTGGGGTAGGCGATGACGTCATCACGATGGCTCCCGGTCGTCGGCGGTGTCCTGCTCAATCTGGCTCTGGGTTCCCTGTACGCGTGGAGCGTCTTCGTGCTGCCGCTCGAGCGGGAGTTCGGGTGGGATCGCGCGCAGACCTCGTGGGTCTTCACGATCGCCATCGTGGTCTTTGCCCTCAGCTTCATCGCAGCCGGCCGCCTGCAGGACGCCTACGGGCCGCGTCCCGGCGTCATCGTTGGGGGCACGCTGCTCGGACTCGGGTTCGTGCTGGCCAGCTTCACCACGTCGCTCACGTACCTGTACGTCGCGTTCGGAGGCGTGGTGGGGCTCGGAAACGGCTTCGGCTACGCCGCGCCGGTGCCGGTCGCATCGAAATGGTTCCCGGACAAGCGCGGGCTCGTCGTCGGGCTGATGGTCGGCGGGTACGGCGCCGGATCGGCGATTCTCGGACCGCTGGCGGCCAGCCTGATCGATGCGCAGGGCTGGCGCGTCACCTTCCGCCTCCTCGGCCTGCTCTTCTTCGTCATGGCAATGGTCGGCGCGGCATTGCTCAAGAATCCGCCGGCCGGGTATGCGCCGCCGAACTGGAAGCCGTCGCCCGCGATGGCCGCCCGCCGGGACGTGCCCACGGGCGCGATGCTGCGCACGCCGACGTTCTATCTGCTGTGGATCGCGTACTGCCTCGGGACCACGTCGGGGCTGATGGTCATCAGCCAGCTCGTGCCGTTCGGCCGCTCCGCGGGGCTGAGCGCCGCCACCGCCACGCTGGCGCTCACGGTGGGCGCCGTCGGCAACGCCGGCGGCCGCATCCTGTCGGGCTGGCTCTCCGACGCCATCGGGCGCGTCACGACCCTGCGCATCATGGTGATCGTCTCGGCGCTGGCCATGCCGTCGCTCTTCCTCGCACGGCAGAACGCCGCGCTCTTCTATCTGCTCGTGGCGGCCGTCTACTGGTGCTACGGCACGCAGCTGTCGCTCTTCGCCTCGACGACGGCCGACTTCTACGGGACGAGGCACCTCGGCATGAACTACGGCCTGCTGTTCACGGCATGGGGCGTCGCCGGCATTCTCGGCCCCTTCATCGCCGGCCGCGCGTTCAGCCGCTTCGGCGACTACGGCTCGGCGTTCTACATCGCAGCGGTCCTGTCGGTCGTCGCCTTCGCCGCGCTGTCGCTCACACGGACGCCCCGGCCGACGATGATGAGAATGGTGGAGGCGGTGCGGACATGAACTGGCTGTTCAAGGAAGAGCCGTCGAGCTACAGCTTCGACGCGTTCATGAAAGACGGCAGGACGACGTGGAGCGGAGTGAAGAACCCGCTCGCACAGAAGCACCTGCGATCGGTGAAGAAGGGCGATCGCGTGTTCTATTACCACACCGGCAACGAGAAGGCCGTCATGGGCATCGCCAGGGCGCTCGGGAACGCCTACGGCGATCCCCACGACGCCTCGGGCAAGCGCTCGGTCGTGGACATCGCGCCCGTGAAGAAACTGGCTCGTCCCGTCACGCTCGCGGAAATCAAGGCCGACCGCGCCTTTCGAGACTTTCCGCTCGTGCGCCTCTCCAGGCTTTCGGTCATGCCCGTGTCGGACGCGGAGTGGCAGCGGATCGAGACGCTCGCGACCCGGGGCGGCTGATCGGGGCTGCCCGCCCCGTCTGCCCTACCGGCCCTCTTTGAATCCCTGCGGGATCGCCAGTTCGGCGTCCGCCACCGAGGTGGCCACCTTCAGGACTTCGGTGGTGGTCGTCATCACCGTGCTGCGAGCGGACGGCGGCTCCTGATTGCGACGCGCCGCGCGGCGCGCCAGTCCGCCGAGCAAGCCGCCCACGCTGCCGCTGGACTGATCGTCGGGCTGCGACGATTGCGCCTCCGCCATCTGTGCCGCCGACTTGACGGCGTCGATCGTCGTCACCGTCTGGATCGCGGTGCCGTCGAGCTTTCCGCTCTCCTCGCTCATTCGCGCGAGGGCATCCTTCATCAACGGATACATGGCGAGCGCCGTGCTCATCTGCTGCGCGGACGCCCCGGCCACCACCGGACCGGCGAGCTTCCGCGCAAAGCGCAGCTGGAAATCGGCGATCTCCTTCAGGGCTGGAACGGTGGGCGCCAGCCACATGTCGGCGGTGAGCACCAGCCCGCCCCCGTCCTCGAGCGTCTTGCCCTTCTCGCGAAGCGTGATGGTGACGACGGCCTCGTGCGTGTTGAAGCCGTTCAGCGGCTTGCGCTGACCGGTGTCCTTCACGTCGAAGTCCACCTCCATCTCCTTCCGGTCGACGTCGGGCTCGGGCTTCTCGGCGTCCGGCTGCTTCGCCGCCTGCTCCTGCGCCCGCTTCATCGCGTCTTCCATCTGCCGACGAAGCTCGTCGAACGTCGTGACCGTGTAGGTCTTCTTCTTGAGATCGACGTCGTAGATCTTTTCCTCCGTCAGATCGACGATCTGCTCGACGTTGTCGGTCGTGGACGCCATGCGATCGCCCTTCACGACGCGCGACGTCGTCACGCCCTCGCGGGCCGCGCGGCCGCCAAACAGGTTGACCATGCGGCCGAGCGCTCCGGCGAACGCGACCTTGCTCTTTTCGTCGGCGCGCACGTCGGCGACGACGCTGTACGAGAACGCGACGAGCAGCGCGGCCGTCGCACCGCCGAGCACGGAGGTTCGAATCATCATGAACAGTCTCTCTCGCCCGCTTGAAACGCTGGCCTGCGGGACGTCCATTGTACTCGCGCCAGCGCCGCCGCGACCAGCAGCAGCGCCGGAGCCCAGATCATGGTCAGCGTCGAAAAGCCCACGCGCTCGAAGAGGTAGCCGCCAAGACCCGGACCCACCAGAATGCCCATCCCCCAGGCAAAATTGTACAGGCCGTACGCCACGCCGAACGAGTCGACGCCCGCGGCCGACACGACCTCGGCCATGTACGCGAGCGACGGCGCGATCGCGACCGCTCCAGCGCAGGCCTGGACGACGAAGAGCGCGACCGCAGAAGGAAACGACGTCGCGCGGCCCAGGCCGGGTAGGGCGACGGCGGTGACGACCAGCCCGATGAGGGTGAGCCGCCGACCTCCCCACCGATCCGACAGCCGACCGTAGATCGGGTGCAGAAGGGTCGTCGCGAACGCGGCCGCGCCGAACAGCAGCCCGACGCGCGCCGGGTTGACGCCGAGGCGGGTTTGCAGCTGCAGCGACACGATCGGCTCGAGCATGGCGAGCGTCGCCGCGATCGTCACCACCGCCACCGCGCACGACACCACGGGAGGGACGCCGAGCAGCCTGGCGATCGGGACGCGGTCGACCGGCGCCCGGTGCTCGGGAACGGACACGACGAGGAAGGCGCCGAGCACCGCGAGCGAGGCGCCAGCCACGGCGAGAAACGGCAGCCGCATCCCGCCCCACTCGTAGAGCCAGCCGCCGATCGAGGGTCCGATCATGAACGCGAATCCGCTGCCCGACATGACGAGGCCCATCACGCGGCCGCGCTCGTCCGGCGCGTAGAGATCGGCCAGCAGCGCGAATCCGACGATCCAGGTGACCGCGTCGGCCGCCCCCTGGACCAGGCGCGCGGCGAAGAGCCCTGGCAGGCTCCCGGCAAACGCGAACAGGCTGGTGGCCCCCGCCAGCGCCGCGAGGCCGCCGACCATCGGAGCCCGTCGTCCCACGCGATCGGACCAGGCGCCGGCCGGCACCGACACCAGGAGCAGCGTCGCGCCGAAGGACGCGAACAGGACGCCGATCGTGGTGGGAGAGGCGCCGAGCCGGCGGCCGATGTCGGGCAGCACCGGCACCGCGATCGAGTAGGCGACGACGTCGGTAAACGTCGCCGCCGTCACGAGCGCGACGATCGATCGTCTGGAGGTCGCCACCCGGCTCAGCGAGTCAGCGACGCTTGAGATAGAGACAGCCGAGGGGCGGGACGGTGAGGCTCAGCGAATGGTCGAAGCCGTGCCACGGGACGTGTTCGCTCGGCGCGCCGCCACCATTGCCGATATTGCTGCCGCCGTAGTCGCGCGCGTCGCTATTGAGGATTTCGGCGTAGTAGCCCGGGGCGGGCACGCCGATGCGATAGCGCTCGCGTGGCACCGGCGTGAAGTTGAAGACGGCGACGATCGAGTCGCCCTCGTCGACGCCGAAGCGCACGAGCGAAATCACGCTGTTCTCGTGATCGTTGCAGTCGATCCACCGGAAGCCTCCCGGATCGACGTCGCGGCCGTGGAGCGCCGGCTCGGCGCCGTAGTGCCAGTTGAGCGCCTGGACGTAGCGGCGCAGCCCGGCATGCATCGGGTCGTCCAGCAGGTGCCAGTCGAGGCTCCGATCGTGTCCCCATTCGCGCCACTGGCCGAACTCGCAGCCCATGAACAACAGCTTCTTGCCCGGGTGTGCGTACATGTAGCCGTAGAGGGTTCTCAGCGTGGCGTGCTTCTGCCAGACGTCGTGCGGCATCTTGTCCAGCAGCGATCCCTTGCCGTGCACGACTTCGTCGTGCGACAGCGGAAGGATGAAGTTCTCGCTATAGGCGTAGAGCATCGAGAACGTGACGAGGTTGTGGACCCATCGCCGGTGCACGGGATCCTGCCGCACGTACTCGAGCATGTCGTGCATCCAGCCCATGTTCCACTTGTAGGTGAAGCCCAGGCCGCCGAGGTGCACGGGCCGGCTCACGCCGGGAAAGGCGGTCGACTCCTCGGCCGCGGTGATGACGCCCGGAAAGGTCCCGTGCGCGAGCGTGTTCAGCTCCTGCAGCAGGCTGATGGCCTCCAGATTCTCGCGCCCGCCGTAGCGGTTCGGCACCCACTGTCCCTCCTGGCGCGAATAGTCGAGATAGAGCATCGACGCGACCGCGTCGACGCGCAGGCCGTCAGCGTGGTACTCCTCCAGCCAGAACAGCGCGTTCGAGAGCAGGAAATTGCGCACCTCGTTGCGGCCGTAATTGAAGATGAGCGTGCCCCAGTCCTGGTGCTCGCCCTGACGGGGATCCTCGTGCTCGTACAGCGCCGTGCCGTCGAACCGCGCGAGGCCGTGGCTGTCTTTCGGAAAGTGCCCCGGCACCCAGTCCAGAATCACGCCGATGCCCGCGCGGTGGCACGCATCGACGAAGAGCTTGAAGTCCTCGGGCGGGCCGAAGCGGCTCGTCGGGGCGAAGAACCCGATCACCTGATAGCCCCAGGAGCCGGAAAAGGGGTGCTCCATCACCGGCAGCAGCTCGATATGGGAATAGCCCATCTCCTTCACGTACGGCACGAGCCGATCGGCCAGCTCGCGGTACGTCAGGAAGCGATCGCCGTCCTCCGGCACGCGCGCCCACGACCCGAGATGCACTTCGTAGACGGCAACCGGGCGATCGAACCATTCGCGCCGGTCCCGCCTGGCCGCCATCCATGCGTCGTCCTGCCACTGATAGCGCGAGAGATCGCGAACGATGGCGGCCGATCGCGGCGGGATCTCGAAGGCCATGCCGAAGGGATCGGTCTTTTCGAGGAGCCCGCCCGACGGCGTGCGAATCTCGAACTTGTACTTCTCGCCTTCGCCGAGCCCCGGGATGAAGATTTCCCAGATGCCGTTCGGCACGAGCAGGCGCATGGGGTGCACGCGCCCGTCCCAGCCGTTGAAGTCGCCGATCACGCTGACGCGATCGGCGTTGGGCGCCCAGACGGCGAAATGCACGCCCGTCGCGCCGCCGTGCGTGATGCGGTGGGCGCCGAGCCTCTCGAACGCGCGATGATGCGTGCCCTCGCCGAGCAGATGGAGATCGAAATCGGTGATCACGCGGCCGTATCGATAGGGGTCGTCCAGCTCGGCGTGCCGGCCGCCGGGAAACGTCAGCCGCAGATGGTAGGCGGGCGGGGTGTCGAAATCGAGCACCGCCTCGAAGAGCCCGCTGTCGAGGTGCACCATCGGCCGCAGCTCGCTCGTGGACGTCAGCCGCACATCGATGGCCTGCGCCGCCGGATGCCGCGCACGAATGATCGTGCGACCGCCCGCGGCGGGATGGGGACCAAGGACGGCGAACGGATCGTGTTCGATTGACAAATTCTGTTGTGCGGGTGCCCGGGCGGTCCCTATTCCGCGATCTTCGCGGCCTTGATGTAGCTCAGCTTCGAGAAGCTCTTCGACAGATAGGCGTTGCCTTCCGCCTGAATCCGGCCCTGATCGGGGCCGCTGCCGCGCGGCGCGCCTTCCCCGTAGCCGTCGTACAGCTTGTGCACGACGTCCATGCCGGTGGTGACGCGTCCGATGGGCGCGAAGCCCTGTCGGTCGAGCCCGGTGTTGTCCGCGAGGTTGATGAAGAGCTGCGTCGTTCGCGTGTTCGGTCCGGCGGTGGCGAACGTGACGTAACCCTCGCGGTTGCTCTCCTTGACCGGGTCGTCGGGGATGCGGGCCTGCATCCACGCGCGCGCCACCGACGGGTCGCCGTGAATCCCGAACTGCGCCATGAACCCGTTGATCACCCGGAAGAACCGCACGTCCGTGAAGAAGCCGGCCTTGACGAGATTGTAGAAGCGATCGGCGCCGTTGGGCGCCCAGTCGCGATGCACCTCGATCACGAACGGCCCGGCCGTGGTGTCGAAATTCGCCTTGAACGTCGCGGGGGCCTTCTCGGTGAGCAACAGCGGATTGAGCCCCTGGCCAGCCACCGCCACCGACACGGCCGAGACCAGCGCGGCCACCGCCATCACGCGGGACAACTTCATGATCATCTCCTCGTTTTCAGCCGGTTCCTCAGTTCCCCGGGTCCTCGGTTCCACCTTCAGGATACGTAATCCGTCCCCTCTCCCGCCAGCACCGCTTGGCCGCTCGCCAGTCCGCTCGCGATCGCGCCCGCCTGGAGCGGACACGATAGCATCCGAGGCCGCGGCCGTCGAGCACCAGGGGCGAGTTGATTGCCGCCGAAGACCTCGTCCGTGACGCGTCGAGGTGCCGATAGCGGTAGGATCGCACCGGGAGAGCATACCAATGTTGTTTGCGCATTTCACGACGAGCCAGGGCCCCTTCACCATTCAGTTGTTCGACAGCGAGGCGCCGAACACGGTGGCGAACTTCGTCGGGCTGGCGGAAGGCACCACGGAATGGACCGATCCGCGCACGCGCCAGAAGGTCAAGGCGCCGTATTACAACGGCACGATTTTTCATCGAGTGATCGACGGCTTCATGATCCAGGGCGGCGATCCGCTCGGCCAGGGCACCGGTGGACCGGGCTACAACTTCGCCGACGAGTTCCACCCGACGCGGCGCCACGACAAGGCCGGTGTGCTCTCCATGGCCAACCGCGGGCCGAACACCAACGGCGGCCAGTTTTTCATCACCCTCGCCGCCACCCCGTGGCTCGACGACAAGCACACGGTGTTCGGCGAGGTCACGAGCGGCCTCGACGTCGTGAAGAAGATCGGCGCCACGCCGACGAGCAAGCCCGGCGATCGGCCGCTCACGCCGATCACGGTCGAGAAGGTGACGATCGAAAAGACCTAGCGTCGGGGAGTCGAACCGTCACGACCTCTGCAAGTACGCGACGGCCTCGCGATCGTTCTTCTGCCTGGCGAGCGCCAGCGGGGTGAGCCCGGCCGCGTTGGTGGCCGAGAGGTCGGCGCCCTGTTCAGCGAGCGTCTTGAGGGCGTCGAAGTTGCCGCTGGCGATGGCGAGGTGCAGCGGGCGCCACCCTTCCGCATCTCCCGCGTTCACGTCGGCGCCGTGGCCGATGAGGAGACCTGCCGTGAGGCTCTGGCGTCCGGCGAGCGCCGCATGCAGCGCGGTGTTGCCGGTGGCATTGGTGGATCGCGCGGCGGGGTCGGCGCCCCGGGCGAGCAACTGCTCCACGACCTGCGCGTGCCCGAAGTGGGCCGCCAGGTGGAGCGGCGTCCAGCCGTCCGGGCTGCGATCGGTCGGATCGGCGCCCTGGTCGAGCAGCCGTTCAACCCGATCCACTTCGCCGGCCGCGGCCGCCTCGGCCAGCGTCAACGTGGCGCCCCGGGCCACGAGCACGTTCAGCACGTCGCGCCGCCGGTGATAGACGGCCGTCAGGACGGCGCTCAATCCGGAGGCCGCGCGCGCGTCGACGAGCGAGGGATCGGCGGCGACCAGCCGGCGGACCTGCTCGACGTCGCCGGCGATGATGGACTCGAACAACGGGGTCAGGGCCTCAGCTGCCGGATCCACCCTCTAGAGTTCCCGCTCTCCCGTTCGGATGTTGTACGACTCGGCGACGTCCATCACCCAGACCTTGCCGTCGCCGATTTCCCCGGTCCGGCCGGTCTGGATGATCGCGCGAAGCACTTCGTCCACCATGGAATCGGGCACGACGACGTCCACCATCATCTTCGGCAGGAGGCTCACCTCGTACTCCTGGCCGCGGTACACGGCGCGATGGCCCTTCTGCCGTCCGTGGCCGCGCACTTCCGTGACGGTCAATCCCGACACGCTCAGGCCCTGGAGCGCATCCTTGATCTCTTCGACCTTGTTCGGGCGCACGACGCACTTCACCAGCTTCATCACGACTCGACTCTCCTCACTGCCGGCTGTCTTCGAGAGTGCCGGCAATCGCTGTGAGCACCAGGCGCGCGTGGCGCATCTGCGTCTTGGGCACGCGCGCCAGCGCCCGCGCGATCGCACCCTCCACCGTCCCGCCGGGCCGCTGCGTGAACTTCCGGGCGGCCTCGCGCAGCCGCAGTCGGACGCGGCGGCTGTCGGTGGGGTCCTGCTCGCGGACGAGGAACCCTTTCGTGACCAGCCGCTGCACGACGCCGGTGATCGTGCTCGGATGCAAGCGGACAATGCGCGCGAGCTCGCCCGGCGAGACGCCGGGAAACTGGCTGACGATGCGGAGCACCAGCCGCTGCGGGCCGGTAATGCCCAGCCGGGCTTCCATGCGCTTCGACGTGCTCTGCAGCCCGTGCTCGATGCCCCACAGCAATCGCATGAAGTCGAGGGCGGGATCGAGCGAGCGCACGTGCTCGGGATCCGGCCGCGGGGCCTTGGGCATGCGGGACATCATACGCCGGGACCGGTCGTCGCCGGCAACGGGTTCGTGCGCGCGCGCCCCATCATGCGGACCGCGTCTTCGAGCGTCACGACGCCGTCCAGCCGCTCGGTGTCGTCGCGGCTCACGACCGGCAGCAATCCCGGACTCTCGGCGAACCGGGCGAGCACCACGTCGAGCGGATGATCGGGATGCGCGTGGACCATCGGCTCGTCCACGAGCGACCCCACCGGCTCGGCCGACAGGCCGCCGTCCATCGCCGCCGCCAGCCGATCGAGCGTGACGACCCCGACGAGGTGCTCGCGCGATCCCACCAGATGTGCGCGTCGGCCGCTCGCCTTGAGCGCCTCCCAGGCATGCGCCACCGGCTCATGGGCGGGAATGAAGGGCGCGTCGCTCACCATCACGTCGCGTGCGCTCCAGGCGCGGGGCGCGACTTTCGCGCCCGGCGACGGCAGGTGCACGTGATCCTGGTGCAGCAGCGCGTGATACACCGGCACCGGCTGATACCGCCGCGAGATCATGAAGCTCAGGAGGTTCGCCACCATGAGCGGCACGAAGATCTGATAGTCCTGCGTGATCTCGAAGATCATGAACACCGACGTCATCGGCGCGCGGATGATCCCGGCAAAGAGCGTTCCCATCCCGACCAGCGCGTACGCGCCGGGGTTGCCGGTCGGAAACGGCGCGAACCGGTGGACCACCGTGCCCAGCGCGCCGCCGGCCATGGCGCCGATGTACAGACTGGGCGCGAAAATGCCGCCGGCGTTGCCCGAGGCATAGGAAATGACGGTGGCCGCGAGCTTCAGGAAGCAGAGCATCACCAGCGTCCGGAACAGCAGCCCGCCATTGAGCGCCTGGTCCACGTACTCGTAGCCGACGCCCATGATCTGCGGCGCCACGATGAGCAGCGCCCCGATGGCCAGCCCGCCGATGGCCGGCTGGAACCACTTGGTCCGCGAGGGCATGCGCAGGAAGAGCGCCCGCAGGCCGAGCAGCCCCTTGCAGAAGATCAGCGAAACGAGCCCGCCGACCACGCCCAGCACCGCGTAGGCGACGAGCTCGGCCGGATGCACCAGGTTGTAGACGGGCACGTGAAAGAGCGGCTCGTTGCCGAGGATCGCCCGCTCCACGATCACCGCGGTCACCGAGGCGACCACGGTCGAGCCGATCATCGACGCGTTCATGTCGCCGATGATCTCTTCGAGCGCGAAGATCACGGCGGCCACCGGCGTGTTGAACGCGGCGGACAGCGCGCCGGCGGCGCCCACCGGCACGAGTTCCTTGACCCGCTCCGGCGACAGACGCATCCACCGGCCGATGAGCGACGCCATGCCGGCCCCGATCTGCACCGACGGGCCTTCGCGGCCCATCGAGTGGCCCGACCCGATGCACAGCACGCCGGTCAGGAACTTGCCGATGGGCACGCCCGGGCGGATGACGCCGCCGTGCAGGTGAAACGAGGCCTCGGTTTGCGGCACGCCGCTGCCGCGCACGTCCGGGAAGAGCGTGGCCAGCAGCGTCCCGGTGACGACGCTCACGGCGGCGGGCACGAGAAACAGGCGCAGGTAGCCCGGGGACAGGCCGAAGAGAAACCGGCTGGTGTAGTCGATCGCGAGCGTGAAGAGCACGGCCGAGAGCGCGGCGAGGACACCGATGACGATCGTGAGAATCAGGAAGACTTGATTCTCCCGCGACCGAAGCGACTGGGCCGGCGTGGGAACGGGGGCGCTCACGACGCTTCGAGTCCGTGCCGACGGCCGATGAGGAGCACCGCGCGATCCAGCGGGTCGGTCGGACCGCACCCGGCCGCGGTCGCGCGCTCGATCCGGTACGCGAGATCGAACCCGCTGTCGATCGCGTCCGAGGACCGACGCAGGGCTCCGTCCTCGATCGCGGCGGCAAACTGATCGGCCTCGGCCTGGAGCGCGCGCAGCGGCGCCGGATCGGGAATCGGGCCGGCCAGGCAGCCGTCCAGCCGGCGCTTGGCCTGTTCGAAGTCGGCCGTCAGGCGCCGCCGCCGTTCAGCCGAGGCGAGCCTGGGCGTGAGCGGGTCGTTCGACAGCACGAGATCGACGACCGCGGACAGCTCGGCGACGCGTCCCCTGTCGGCGGGCGCGCGGTGCAGCAGGTCGCGCGCGCGCGCGTACTCGCCCAGGGCGAACGCGGCCTCGCCGGCGCCGGCCAGGGCTTGGGGATTGTCGGCATCGGCCGTCAGGGCCCGGCTGAAACGGTCGAGCGCGCGGCTGGCATCGCCCGCCTCGAGGAACAGCTGGCCGACCTCGATCTGCGGGGCGGGCTCGTCGGGAAGATTGCCGCTCAAGACGAGCAGCTCGGAGAGCGCGCGGCTGTCCTCGTGCTGGGCGAGGAGGAGCTTGACGAGCTCGACGCGGATCCCGCGCCGCTCCTGCTCCTGGTCGGGCGCCCACAGCCCGTACAGCGCGTTCTGGTAGTAGCGGACGGCGCTCGAGAGAATCGTCGAGCCGCGCCGCGAGCCGCGCCAGCTGCAGGTTCACGGCGGGGTCTTCCGGCGAGACGTCGCGCAGGCGGAGCAGCACCTGCTGGGCGGCGGCGCCCTGCCCGTCGTCGGCCAGGGCGCTGGCGAGCGCGAGCTGATACGCGCGGTTGTTGCGATCGAGGGCCGTGGCGTGCCGGAGGGCATCGATGGCATTCGAGAGGCGGCCATCGCCGAGCGCCGTGTCGCCGACGGCGGCCCATGCGGCGGCGTCGGCGAGCCGGGTGTCCCGGCTGTCGGCGGCGACCGCGCGGGTGAGAAAGAAGGCGAGCGTGGCCCCGCCGATCAACAACACGAGCAGCACGATTTCACGACGGACGACGGACCTCGTCACACGCATGTCCCGGACCTGCCATCGTACACCATTTCTCGAACGCGATGCGGCCCATAACTGGTTTGACCTCAAACGAATATGGACGTAGGGTGTTATAATTGTTCAGGAGTTTTTGATGTTTCATGTGCGTTCGAAGGTCTGGGGACTCCCTGCGGCCGGCCTCGTGGCGCCGGTCGCGCTGATCGGACTCTCGCTCACGGCCGCCACCGTCGGAGCTCAAGCGCCCGGGGCCCGGTTCCGCCTGTACCTGTACGATGATTTCACCAAGCCGCTGCCGGCCGATCAAGCCAGCGACGTCAAGGCGCGCGTCGTCACCGAGGAAACCTTCGATCCGCGCACGCGGACGGCGACTGAAGTCACGTCGTTCCCGCTCGCGCTCTCGAGCGAAGGAGCCTTCATGGACGCCGCGGTCGGCACGCTCACCATGCCGGCGACGATGACGGTGAAGGCCGTGTTCGAGCCGGGGCCGGCGGCCGCGACGCCCACGCCGGCGTCACCCGGCGCGTGGCGCGCGCCGCGTCCGGCCCTCGTGCCGCAGCCGCACGTCGTGCGGGCGGCCTATCATCCCGGCGCGCCGCGTCTCGCGGCCCTTCGCGCGTTCCAGGCGCCGGCCCTCACGAACACGGCGCCGCCGCCCGAGACGGCGGCCGGGATCATGGAGGTCCTGGCGACGCACAACAAGGAGCTCAAGGACTTCGTGGATCGCGGCGTGTTCAACGAGGTCTGGGTCCCCGCGCTCGCGTCGAAAGACGTGGCCGTGTATCTGGACGATCATCTCGAGGAACTCGCGCCTGAGCAGCGCGAGCCGGCACAGGCCGCGGTCGCGCGGCTCGTCCGCGCGTGCTGGCTGCTCGATGCCGTGGGCGATCTCGGCAACCGGCCGCAAGTCGTGGACGCCTACACCAAGTACACCGAGGCCCTCACCGATGTGCAGACGTTCTTTCCAGGGAAGTGAGCCGTGACCAAGACCATTGTCAGAGGCATGCTGTTCGGACTGGCCGCCGCCGCCGCGGTCTCCGTGGGCAGTTCGATCGGGGAAGCTCACAAGGCCATCACGTCGAAGTACACCTACAACGAAGACGTGTTCCCGATCCTCAAGGCGAAGTGCGGCGCCTGCCACGTCGAGGGCGGCGTCGCCCCGATGTCGCTCATGACCTACCAGGACGCGTTCCCCTGGGGCGAGTCGATTCGCGCCGAGCTGATCGCCGCGCACATGCCGCCGTGGAACGCCGAGGGGGGCTACGGCCACCTGCAGCACGCGCAGCTGCTCACGCCGAAGGAGATCGACGTCGTCCTCACCTGGGCGACGGGCGGGAATCCTGAAGGCGATCGCAGCAAGCCGCCCGCGCCGGTCGCGCTCCCGACGGACTGGCCGCTCGGCAAGCCCGACGTCGTGGTGAAGATGCCCGAAGCGGTCACCGTGCCGGCCGACCAGCAGGAACTCACACACGATTTCACCGTCGCCGTGAAGAACCCGAAGGAGCGCTGGGTGCGCGCCATCGATCTGCTGCCCGACAACGCCGTCATGGTGCGGGCCGCCACGATCGCCCTCAAGGGCGCCGACGGCAAGCCCGGCGACGTGATCACACACTGGCTGCCGGGTGGAACGCTCGTGCCCGCCGACGGAGCCCCGGCCTTCCGCCTGCCGGCCAACGCCGAGCTCGCCGTCAGCGTGTACTACAAGAAGACCTGGATGTACGACAGCCAGCCGCTGACCGATCAGAGCACGATCGGCGTGTACTACGCGAAACCCGGCACGCACCAGCCCCTCGAGGCGTTGACCATCGCTTCGGATCCGCTGGACGGCAAGGACGCCGTGACCTTCGCCAGGACGCTGGATCAGGACGTCCAGGCCGTGGCCCTCTCGCCCGGGCACGTGCCGCCCCACGGCGGCATGCAGGTCGAGGCCGTGCGGCCCGACGGGTCCCACGTGCCCCTGGTTCGCCTGAACACCCGGCCGAACTGGGCGCGCCGCTACTGGTTCGACGCGCCGCTGTCGCTGCCCAAGGGGACCCGCATCGAGGTCACGACATCAATCGAAACGCCGTATACGATGCCCATGCCCGACCTGCTGGCGCCGCCCGAACCGCCCATGTCGAACGACCCGCTCTCGGTGACCCTCGAGTACACGACACGCGCCGGGTCCCAGCTGAGCGGCCAGTAGCCCCTTCCGCCCCCTCCGCCGACAACTTTCTGGCCGGACCGGTCAGAAAGTTGTCGGGGCCCGGTCTTCCCGCCCTGATCTCCGCCGCTCGTACTGCCGATACTCCGAGAGGTGAACTGGGTCAACTCGGCATCGCCCTCGCCGGCGCGCGTCCTCGTGGTGGACGACATCTCGGGCAACGTCAATCTGCTGCGGTCCCTGCTCGAGCGCGAGGGATATCAGGTCGCGTCCTCGTCGAGCGGCGCCGACGCCCTCGAGGCTGTCGCGACGGTCCAGCCCGATCTGGTCCTGCTCGACGTGATGATGCCGGGCATCGACGGGTTCGAGACGTGCCGCCGCCTGAAAGCGATCCCGCGCATGCGGCTCGTGCCGGTCGTGCTCGTGACGGCGCTCTACGCGAGCGACGATCGCATCAAGGGCATCGAGGCCGGCGCCGACGACTTCCTCACCAAGCCGTTCAATCCGCACGAGCTCAGCGCGCGCGTGCGTTCGCTCATCCGGATCAAGAAGTACACCGACGAGCTCGATTCGGCCGAGTCGGTCATCGTCAGCCTGGCGCTCACGATCGAGGCGCGCGATCTCTCGACTGAAGGGCACTGTCAGCGTCTGGCCACGTACGCGGCCGCGCTCGGCGGCGCGCTCGGCCTGAACGAGGAAGACATCGCCGCGCTCGAACGCGGCGGCTTCCTGCACGATATCGGGAAGGTCGGCGTGCCCGACGCCGTGCTCCTGAAGGCGGGGCCGCTCACGCCGGACGAATTCGCCCTCATGCAGTCGCACACCGTGATTGGCGATCGCCTGTGCGGCGAGCTGCGCCTGCTCGAGCGGGTGCGTCCGATCGTCCGCTCGCATCACGAGCGGCAGGACGGCAGCGGGTATCCCGACGGCCTCTGCGGCGACGCGGTGCCCCTCCTGGCGCAAATCGTGAGTGTGGTGGACGTCTTCGATGCGCTCACGACGTGGCGTCCCTATCGGCAGCCGATGTCGTTCGAAGACGCGTGCGCCGAGCTTCTCCGCGAGGTGGACCGCGGCTGGCGCCGCCGGGATCTCGTGGAGGCGTTCATCGCGCTCGGCCAGCGCGGCGAGCTGCCGCGATTTGCCGGCGTCACGGTGCGTCGCCGAGGCGTGCGCGAATGACGACCGCCAACAAGGATTTCGCGCGGTTTCTGTCGCGGATGAGCCACGAGCTGCGGACGCCGCTCAACGCGATCCTCGGCTTCGCGCAGCTGCTCGAGATGGACGGCCATCTGAACACGGACGAGCACGAGGCCGTGCGCCAGATCCTGAGGGGCGGGCGCCATCTGCTCGACCTGGTGAATGAAGTGCTCGACATCAGCCGTCTCCAGGCCGGCCAGATGTCGCTCTCGCTCGAGCCGGTCCAGGTGCCCGACATCGTCGAGAGCGCGGTCGACCTGGTGAAGCCGCTCGCGGCGGCGCGGCGCGTCGGCGTGATCGTGTCGCCCACCGCGGCAGACCTTCCCTCTGTCGTCGCCGATCGCCAACGCCTCAGCCAGGTGCTCCTGAACCTGCTCTCGAACGCGATCAATTACAGCGGCGAGGGAGGCCGGGTGACGATCGAGGTGGCATTCGCCGCGGCGGACCGGCTGCGGCTGAGCGTGCACGATACCGGCCCCGGCATTCCGGCGGCCAAGCTCGACCTCATCTTTCAGCCCTTCGAACGCCTCGACGCCGCCCAAACGGGCATCGAGGGTACCGGCCTCGGCCTGCCGCTCTCGCGCGCGCTCACGGCGGCGATGGGCGGCGCCCTCGGCGTCACGAGCGAGGTCGGTCGCGGCAGCACGTTCTGGGTCGACCTGAAGGTGGCCGGCGCGGGCCTGGAGGCGCCGCGCGCGGCCGCGGAGCTCGGGAGCTCGAGCTGGCGGCCGGGGACCGTCCTCTACATCGAGGACAACGCGTCGAACGTGCGGCTCATGGAGCGCGTGCTGCAGCATCGGCCCGGAGTGGCGCTGCTCCACGCCGCGCACGGGCGCCTCGGTGTCGACATGGCGCGCACCCGCCATCCGGACCTGGTTCTGCTCGACCTCCACCTGCCCGACATCTCGGGCGACGACGTGATCCGCGAGTTGTGGCAGGACCCCGCGACGCGCGACATTCCGATCGTGGTGGTCACGGCCGATGCCACGCCGGGCACGGCCGGGCGGCTGAAGGCCGCCGGCGCCGCGGGCGTGCTCACCAAGCCGATCGACGTCCGCGGCATGCTGGGCGTGCTCGACAGTCTGCTGGGCGACGGCAAGCCGGTATGACGCCGGGTGCGGACCGCCGCGGCCGCACTTCTCTGTGAGGAACGACAGCATCATGACCGAACAGCCAGGCACCGCACTCGACGACCGGCAACTGCTCCACCAGTTCAAGAACTATCTCGCCGTGATCGTCGGCTTCTGCGATCTGCTGCTCAACGACGTGCCGGCCGGGGACCCGACGCATGCCGACGTGGTCGAGGTCCGCAAGGCCGCGCAATCCGCGATGTCGCTGCTGCCCGAGCTCTCCCGGAGGCTCGACTGATGACGGCAGCGCGCCCCGTCCTCCTGGTGGTGGACGACGAACCCGGCATCATCGCGATGCTCCAGCGCTTCGCCAGCGGTCAGGGGTTCGAGGTGATCGCACGCGCCGGCGGCCGGCGGCTCATCGAGGAGCTGCCATCGCTCAAGGCGAACGTGGCGCTCGTCGACCTGCGCATGCCGGAGGTGGACGGCATCGAGATGCTCAAGGCGATCCGTGACGCCGACCCGGCCTGCCAGGTGATTCTGATGACCGCCTTCTCGACGGTCGAATCCGCCATCGAGGCCGTCAAGCTCGGGGCGCTCGACTATCTCAGCAAGCCCATCGACTTCGACCGCCTCGGCGATCTGCTGGTCACGGTGCGCAGCGGCCTCGAGCGGCGGCGCGCGCTCCTGGCGGCCGACGGCCAGCTGGCCAGCCGGTTCGAGTTCTGCGGCATGATCGGCCGGAGTCCGGCGATGCAGGAGCTGTTCGACACGATCCGACGGCTCGCGCCGCACGTGCGGACGGCGCTCATCACCGGCGAAACGGGGACCGGCAAGGAGCTCGTCGCCCGGGCGCTGCACAAGATGGGGCCGCGCCGCGCCCAGCGGTTCATCTGCTTCAACTGCTCGGCGGTCGTCGAGACGCTGTTCGAGAGCGAGCTCTTCGGTCACACGCGGGGCGCCTTCACGGGCGCCCACGAGGCGAAACCGGGCATGTTCGAAGCCGCCGACGGCGGCACGCTCTTCCTCGACGAGATTGGCGAGCTTCCGCTCGCCATGCAGGCCAAGCTGCTTCGGATTGTCGAGTACGGCGAGGTCCAGCGCGTGGGCGCCTCCGAGCCGAAGCGCGTCGACGTCTGCATCGTGGCCGCGACGAACCGGGACCTCGGCGAGGAGATTCGACTCGGGCGGTTTCGCCAGGACCTGTACTACCGCTTGAACATCGTCGAGATCGGCCTCGCGCCCCTTCGGGAGCGTCGCGAGGATATCGCCCTGCTGGCTGCGGCGTTCCTTCAGGAATTCGCGAAGCGGTTCAAGAAGACGATCAGCGGGATCAGTCCGGGAGCCGAGCGGCTGCTGGCGACGGCGCCGTGGCCGGGGAATGTGCGGGAGCTGCGCAACACGCTCGAGCGTGCCTCGATCCTGACCGACGGGCCGATTCTGAACGAGCGCGAGATTCTCGGCGCCGTGACGCGCATGGCGCCGATCGGCGCGCCGATGGCCGATGCGGTGGCCGCGCGCGCGGCGCCGGCCGAGCCGGTGCCGGAGCCCGACCGCGAGGCGGTGCAACAGGCGCTCGACCAGGCGGGCGGCAACAAGTCGGCCGCGGCGCGGCGGCTCGGCATGAGCCGGCGCGCGTTCTACCGGCGGCTCGACAGCTTCGGGCTCCGCTGACGCAGTTCCTGGTAGAGCGCTTCGGCCTGGTCGCGAAGACGGCGATCGGCGGCACGATCCGCCTCCTCGTTCGCGGCCGGGGCAGCCCTGAAGTGTGACGCGGCGCTCGCCAGGCTCCCTTCCTCGCGCAGGTCCAGGCCCGCGCAGATCGCGCCGAGCACGCCGGGGGCATCGGCGCAGGCATCTTCGTAGCTGACGAGCAGCGCCTCCTCGTGCCGCTCGGCGACATGCGCGAACGCGGCAATCCAGTACCCCAGCCAATAGTCCAGCGTCAGGGGATCGCGGTTCGCGGTCAGTTCGTCGAGGCGAGGAAACGCGAGGGGACGATGCAGCTCGCCGAATTCGTAGTGCCCGATGTCCGACATGTACCGCCGCACGAACGGCGTGTCGCGGTGGATGGCGAGAAAGTGGCGGTGCTGACGCAGGAGCGACGCGGCGTGCTCGAGTGGCCGGCGCACGGGGACCACGATGGCCGCGTCGGGAAACAGGCGGCGGATGGCCGCGAGTCGCGCGATGTTCGCGTTGTTCTTGGAGAGATAGCGGCCGTCCTGGAGCCGGTCGGGCCGCCGCAGCGCGACAATCTTCTTCATGTGCTCGAGAAAGAACGACCGGGCCTCCGCCTTGCGGTCGGCGGCCTGCCACAGGGCGATCCGCTGGCCGCGGTACTTTTCCGGCCAGAACGTCCGCCACAGGATTTCCTCGAACGCCTCCGGGCTGTCGAACCCCACGACGACCCCGTCTCCGTGGGCGCGCTCGCGCGGCACCGAAGGCTGGCGGAACGGACCGCTCACGCGCGACCAGAACACCGGCGCGAGCACGAACGGCATGTCGCGATAGCGGTGCGTGGCGATGGATGGAAATTCGGCGAGCGCTTCGAGCAGGACCGTGGTGCCGGCGCGCGGCAGCGACGTGACGAAGATGGGCCGGGCGGCCCGCGCCGCCCGAAACTGCGCGCCGAAGAGCGTCCGCTCGACATCGGCCGCCGTCAACTGGATGAACGGCGCGGCAAAGGCGAGGCGATGGACGAGACGATCCAGTCGCGAGTAGTTCAGCTCGTACGCCACAGCCGTGTCCGGGCCACATAGCCGAGCGCCGCCATCGCGGTGGTGAGCAGGCCCGTCTGCCAGCGCTCGAGAAACGCGACGACCTGGCCCACCGTCGCCAACCCCAGCAGGGCGGCAAGCCCGATGGGCACGAACGACAGGGCGAGCCCGAGCGAGGCGCGCCCGACCAGCGCCGCGAACTGGCCGAACAGCCGCAGCGACGCGCGCTGCATGGCGTGCTCGCGCTGACGGTCGTCAGCCGCCGCGTCGCGCAGCGCCGCCATGGCGCCGGTCGTGGTCGCGAGGGCTTCCGTTGCGATCGAGACGATCCGGAGCCGCCAGAGGGCGGTGAGAAACGTGGCGATTGCGACAACCGCGACGGCGGAAATCACAGCGAGGTTTGCGGCTCGTCGTCCTGGGAGCGGCCGCGGCGGAGGAAGGCCAGCAGGCGCTTGATCGGATACCACACGAAGCCGACGAGGGCGAAGAACACGGCGCCGACGAACGCCACGGCCGTCCCGATCACGCTGATGCCGGCGCCCGGGCCGATGTAGGCCCGTGCGGGGGCCGCGGTCGCCAGGATCCACACGATGACGAGCAGGAGTCCCATCAGCGGCTTTCGCACGTCCACGCTCCCGTGTCGAAGTTGAAGTAGTCGGCCGGATAGAGGCGGGCCTGGGTGATCTGGGCGACGTCCTCCGAATCGTAGCGGTTGATGTACTGCCACACGACGGTGCCGTCGGCAGCGACCTCGCGAACGCTGCCCCCGTCCGGTTCCGTGATCAGCAACCCGCCGGCGGGCGTCACGGAGACCTTCCCCCGGATCACCGACAACATCTGCTGATCCGGCGTTCCGCCGTACAGACGCGTGGTCTGTCGACTGACGGGATCCACGGCCAGCACGTCCGACACCAGCGGCGTCCCGGGCGACGTCCGCTTGTTCGCGTCGGTCACGACGTTCCAGAAGATGTTGTTGTTGAAGAGGACGATCCGGCCCCCCGGCGCGAAGTGCGGATCGTGCTGCCGCAGCCACGGGCCAATCTGCCACCATTTCACGGTCGAGCCCGTCGGGTCCACGACCATCACGAGGTTGAGCTCCCGCACCGAGAGCACGAGATCGCCGGCGTTGAACATCGGAAACTCGGCCGCCAGCTCGCGCGGGAGCTCGTCGACCTTGTTCAGGTGCAGGATCTCCTCGTCCCAGGACATCCCCGGTTCGAACCAGCTTCCGGTCGCCGTGAGCACGGCTTCGAGATGGCTGTACAACAGCTTCACGACCGAGAACTCCGACAGGATCTCGCCGTCGTCGGAAACTCGCATCACGCTGTCTTCGCGGAACGGGGTTTCGAACGGTGGATACGCGGACTCTCCGACGACCCAGCGACGCGCCGGGATGAGGAATCCGCCGCGCTCGGACCGCTCGATCGAATGATGGGTCTGTCGCCGGATGGTCCACACCACCTGATTGCAGCGATCGAGCTTCGCAGTTCCGCCGTATTCGAAGTTGAAGACGACTGAGCCGTCCGGCAGCGCGAGGGCTCCGTGTGTTTCGATGTTCCAGTCCGTGTGTGGCGCCTGCCCCGAGGGAAAGAAATCGGTGTTGGGAAACAGGCGGTGGTACGGGACCGGCCAGCGCGCGACGACGTCGCCGTTGCGTCGGATCAATCGCAGTTCGTTGTTGCCGTCGAAGAATCCCGCCAGCAGTATCAGATCGCGCTGATCGGCCGATGTGGCGTTCACCGTCACCCCGTCACCGGAATAGCGAACGGGCTGCAGGAAGTGAATCGGTCGGGTCCCCGCGATGTTCGGGGCTTCCTCGGCGGTCAGCCGGAGCGACGCCGCGATCGTGTCCTTGAGGTCTTCGACGAGAAAGTACGCCGCCGTCTTCCGGTCGCCGGCGCGCACGCCGGCGCTGAACGTCGCCCCGAGGGCGGTCAGCGACACCACGAGGACGAACAGGATCCTCGACACGTCGATCCGCTCCGATCGCGACGGCTTCGGCGGGCGCATCATCCGCTCTCTCGTATCGGCCGATGTCGGCCGGCACCTTAAGCCGGGGCTGGATCGGCGGTCCCTGGGGTCCGCGCCCCGCTCAGCGCCCGGAATCGGTGGATGCACGCGGTGCGGAATCGGCCAGGGAGAACACGTAGTAGCCTTCGTCGCGATCCGGGGGAATTCGCACCGTCGCGAGATCGAATCCGGCTCCGCGCAGCCCTGTGGGAATTCGGAAGATGCGGGCCCAGTCGGCGATGACGACCAGGTAGGAGGCGCCTGAGCGGCGGGCGATCTCGCTGATGGCTCGAATCCGGTCCGTTCCGCAGCTGGGCCAGGTGTATCGCTCGTGAGACGCGATGCTGCTCGGCGTCTTCAGGCCGACCATGTCGACCAGGCGGTGGTGTCCGAACTCCGACATCGCGCCGGCGTCGTGCACGAGCACCACCGCCGATTCGGGCACGTGCGCGTCGACCCAGACGGCGGCGTCGCGCAGTTCGGCCGCCGTGCCTGCATGCCACGAGAAGGCCTCCGGCCAGAGGTGGAGCTGCCAGACATAGGCCGTCGCCACCACGGTGAGCGCGATCGAGATCCACGGCGGATTGATGCGGTGGCTGAGCACCATGAATCCCAGGGCGCCCCATGGAAGCAGGAACACATACGGATAGCGGTAGTAGTTGTGGTACAGCCCGCCCGGAAACAGCCACACGTAGGCGGCGAGCGTCACCGCCATCGACAGCAGGCCGATTCGTCCGATCCCGGCGCGCCACAGCCACGGCAGCGCGAGGACGAACGGCAGCAACTGCGATCCGACGTCGGCGAGCGCGCCGAGCGCCATGGCGACGCGCTCCGGCGCCGGCTGGCAGCCCTCCGCGAACCAGTATTGCTTCGCACGCATGGTCTGCGGCAGCCACGCGCCCGTGTCCAGGCGCACCCACAGGAACCAGGGCGCCGCCACGCACCCGGCGATGCCCACCATGCGCGCGCGCTCGCCCCACGATCGCGATCGCATGCCGTAGAGAAGCGCCAGCGCCGCCGTCGGCGCGAGGTCGGGACGAATCGCCGGGAGCAGTCCGGCGAGCACGGCCAGACGCAGGCGATCCTCGCGAACCGCGAACACGATCAACCACGCCACGGAGGCGAGGGCCCAGCCTGTTTCGAGTCCGTTCCGCAGGTTGAGAAACACGAAGCCGGAGACGAGCACCAGCGCGATGATTGTCGTGACGCGCGCGACGCTCAGCCCGACCGACCGGCCGAGCGTCCACAGGCCCGCGACGAATGCGACCAGCCCCAGAGCCGTGGCGAGCCGGACGGCGGGAAGGTGGGCGATGAGCAATGCCGTCAGCAGCGCGACGAACGGCGGGCTGGTGGCGCCCACGAGCGCGGGCGCTCCAAACGCCGGATCGGCGCCCTGCAGCAGAACGCGCGCGCTGTGCAGCGATATGTAGGCGTCGTCGAGGGCGAAGGCGGGCGGAGTCACGGCGTAGGCGACCATCCCACCCGCGAGCAGCCACACCCATGATCTGCGCCACAGGCGGCTGACAACCTCTTTCATGAGCCGCTCGTCCTATCGGCCCGCCGGGAGGCCCGCCTTAACCGCCCACCCCTGTGCGCAGGCCTCGGCGCACACCGGGCGCACGGCTTCCGCACACCCTCGCACAGGTCAGTTAGATGCGTTAACTGACTCTAAGGTCGTTAGTTAGCCAAATCAGTCACGACGGCACGGTCCTGGCTCTAAGGAGGACATCCGGTGCAATGTCGCACCGAAGATTTTCCGGGAGCCGGACCAATGATTCGCCACGCTGCCATCCTCCTCCTCGCCACGCTGGCGATTGGCACCCTCGGTCGGCCGGCATACGCGGCCGAGGCAAACGCGGCAGCCCCCGCGCTGGCGGCGGCCGGCGAATTTGCGGTTCCGGCTCTCGGCGCGGCACGCGCCCGGACATTGACGCTCACCGTCGCCGAGCCGGCTCCCTTTGCGAAGCGTCCGGCCGCGCTGCCGGCGCTCTACATCAGCCTTGCGATCACCGAGGCGCTGGACGCCTACACCACCAGGCAGGGCCTCTCGGCCGGCGCCCGCGAAGCCAATCCGCTGATGCAGGGCGGGAGCGCGGGACTGTGGACCTTGAAGGCCGTCGGCACCGTCGTGCCCATCGTGCTGGCCGAGCGGATGTGGAAGAAGAACAAGGCTGGCGCGATCGTGACAATGGTTCTCGCCAACAGTGTGATGGCGACCGTCGCTGCCAACAACGCGCGCGTCGTGAACCGTCTGCAGTAAGCGACCGCCAACGCCGAATCGAGGAGCATTAGCCATGGCCACCCATCAACCGCAGCGCCCCGTGGTGCTGGTTGTCGACGACGAGCAGCCCATCCGCCGAGTGGCTCGCCGCGTGCTCGAAGGCGGCGGCTTCGAGGTGCTCGAAGCGGCCAACGGATTCGAAGCGTTGCAGCAGCTCGACAGGGGCACGCACATCGATCTGTTGATGGCCGACCTCCGGATGCCGCAGCTCGGAGGCAACGAGATGGCGCGGCGCTTCCGGGCGGCCAACCCCGACCTGAAAGTCCTCTACGTGAGCGGGTATACCGACGAGCTGTTCGACGATTGGCCGCTCTTGTGGGAGAACGAGGCGTTTCTCGACAAGCCCTTCTCGCCCAAAGGCCTGGTCGAGGCCGCGACACTGCTGCTGAACGGCTCGGTCGCCGCGTGATCAGCGCCCCCCACTGACGATCCCCTTTCGCGAGCCGCAGGCCGCCGGCGACATCGTCGCCATCATGAAGCGGCCCGTTTCCGTCCGACGCAGAAACCGCTCTTCGACGAGCGCGCCCAGCACGCGCGCGCACCCGTCTCTGGTGAGGCCGAACAGGAGCGCGGCCTGCGGCAGCGTCAGGGTCAGACCCGGCATCTCCTCGGTACTCGCTGCGGACGCGGCGCAGGAGGGCCTGCCGATCCGCGCCGTCTGGCTGCGCGATCGGCAATTGCGTGGGCGGATGGGTCGCGTCGAACGTGCAGTTGGGCGCGGCGCTGCTCATGACATCCTCTCTGGAGACGATCGTTGGCGCATGCGACTCAGGTCTCTCGGCCCCTGCACGACGCCTGCCATCGCCCGCGCCCGAGCGGCGCGCCACCGGCCGATGTTCGCCGCCTCGGGTTCATCGCGGCGCGATGCCTCGTGGCACCCTTTACCAAGCGAGCGCGGCAAACCGTACAACACCTCAGCCATTGCGGCGATGCGGCTTGCCTTCCCTTTGCCAAGCCGCTATCAATAGTCCCGATGAATCCGGCGACGGAGTTCTCGCGGCTGGCGACCTGTCTCGATCTCGCACGGGCGATCGGCTCCTCCACTCGCCTCGATCAGGTCTTCGATGCCGCGCTCGACGCCATCGACCGGGGGCTGCACGTCGATCGCGCCGCCTTTCTGCTCTTCGATCCGGACGGCGTCATGCGCTTCAAGGCGTGGCGGGGTCTCTCGGACGCCTACCGCCAGGCGGTTGAAGGCCATACGCCCTGGTCGCGGCGGCAGGCGGGCGCAGAGCCGATCGTGGTGCCCGATGTGACGCGGGCCCCCGAGCTCGCTCCGCTCCTCGCGAGCCTTCGTGCCGAAGGCATCGCCTCGCTCGCGTTCGTGCCACTCGTGAGCGGCGGGGGCGTCATCGGCAAGTTCATGCTGTATTTCGATCGGCCGCAGGCTCCCTCGCACGAGGACATGCAGCTGGCCACGCTCTTCGCGGCGCAGACCGCGTTCGCGGTCGACAACCTGCTGGCGCAGGCAGCGGCTGCAGAAAGCCATGCCGCCCAGCTCGACGTCGTGGAACAGTCGGTTCGCATTTCCGGGCGGCTGGCGGCGATCGTGGAGTCGTCGCACGACGCGATCGTGAGCAAGGACCTGAACGGCACGATCAGGTCCTGGAATCGCGGGGCGGAGCGGATCTTCGGCTATCCCGCGGCTGAGGCGATCGGCCGATCGATCACCCTCATCGTGCCTGCCGATCGACTGGCCGAAGAGGACATGGTGCTCGACCACATCCGCGCCGGGAAGGGCGTCGAGCTCGAGACCGTGCGCCGCCGCAAGGACGGCACGCTCGTGGACATCGCCCTCACGGTTTCACCGGTGCGCCACGCCTCGGGCGCCATCGTCGGAGCCTCGAAGATCGCGCGAGACATCTCGCCACGCAAGGCGAACGAGGCGGAGCTCGCCGACTTGCACGCCCGGCTCGCCCTGCTGGTGGAGGCGTCGGCGTCGCTGCTGGGCGCGCCCGACGCCGTGAGCGTGCGGGCGGTGGCGCTCGGGATTGCCCGTCGATTGGTCCAGGCCGACGGCCACGCGATCTGGCAGGCGGGGGACGAGCCGGGCTCCTGGCGAATCGCCGACTCGTCGGGGCTGTCCGACGACTTCGCGAATCGCGTGGTCGAGCCGCTCGACGCGGCGGCCGCCGCGGCTTCAGCCGACGTGCTGGACCAGCCGCTGGTGGCTGACGATGTCACCGCCCTGCCGCTGCTCGATCGGCAGCGCGAAGCGTACGAGCGCGAGGGCATCGCCTCGATGCTGGTGTGTCCGATGGGGCCGCGGACGGACCGCAGCGGCACGCTCGTGTTCTACTATCGCGCCGCCCATGTCTTTCGACGCGTCGAAGTCGAAACGGCGCAGACGCTCGCCAATCTCGTGGCTGTGGCGCTCACCACCGCGGCGCTCTACGATCGCCAGCGCATCCAGCGGCAGGTCGCGGAGGCGGCCAGCCGCCGCGCGGTGTTCCTGGCCGACGCCTCGGCCGTGCTCTCGCGGTCGCTCGACTACGAACACACGCTCGCTGCCGTCGCCCAGCTGGCCGTGCCCGTCGTCGCCGACTGGTGCGCGGTCGACATCGTCAACGCGGAGGGCAACATGGAGCGGCTGGCCATGGCCCACGTCGAGAGCGCTGGTCCCGACGCCGCCGCCGAGCTCAGGCGCCGCTACCCCGCCGACGCGGCGAATGACGAGGGACCCGCCGGCGTGGTGCGTACCGGCCGGCCCGTGTTGCTCGAAGCGATTTCGGAGGAAGGGCTGGCGATCACCTCGTACATCTGTGTGCCGCTCGTCACGCCGAGCGGCACGATCGGCGCCTTGACATTCGCGCAAACCGGATCCGGGCGGCACTACACGGCGGAGGATCTGCTGTTCGCGCAGAGTGTGGCCGCTCGCGCGGCGCTCGCCATCGACACCGCCCGCGCGTATCAGCGGGCGAGCGACGCCAATCGCGTCAAGGACGAGTTCCTGGCCACGCTCTCGCACGAGTTGCGCACGCCGCTCAACGCGATTCTCGGGTACGCGCAGATGCTCGAGATGGGCATGCTCAGTCCGGAGCGCCGCGCGCACGCGCTGTCGGTCCTCCTCCGGAACGGAGAAACGCTCAGGCAGATCATCGAAGACGTGCTCGACATTTCACGCATCACGGCCGGAAAGCTGCGCCTGAAGGTCGAACCGGTCGACCTCGCGTCGATTCTGGCCGACGCGGTCGCCACCGTACAGCCGGCCGCCGATGCCAGGGGCGTCGCGATCGAGATGCCGACGGTCGGTGCCGTGCCGCCGGTCTCGGGTGATCCGGATCGGCTGCAGCAGGTCGCCTGGAATCTGCTCTCGAACGCCGTGAAGTTCACGCCGCGCGGCGGCCGCGTGCAGGTGGGCCTCGAGAGCATGGACGGATCCGTTCAGCTGTCGGTCTGCGACACGGGACGCGGCATCGATCCCGAGTTTCTCCCACACATCTTCGAACGCTTCCGTCAAGCCGACAGCCGTTTCTCCCGCGATCAAGGCGGTCTCGGCCTCGGGCTGGCGATCGTCCGCGAGCTGGTTCAGCTTCACGGTGGCGGCATCTCGGTGTCGAGCGGCGGACAGGCACAAGGTGCGACCTTCCGCGTGCAGCTGCCCGCCATGTCGGTCGAGGAGCCGCGGCCGCGCGCCCGGACCGTCCGCGAGCGGGATGCGATCGCGCCGCTTCGCCGCCTCGACGGCATCCGGGTGCTCGCCGTCGACGACGAGGAGGACGCCCTGGACGTGCTGCGCACCGTCCTCCAGAACGCCGGCGCGACCGTGACGACCGCAGGCTCCGCGCGCGAAGCGCTCGACGAACTGCACCACGGCCGCCACGATGTGCTCCTGGCCGACATCGGCATGCCGCGCATGGACGGGCTCGAATTGATTCGGCAGGTGCGAGACGGCCTCCCGGAGCCGGCCAACCGGATGCCCGCAGCCGCGCTCACGGCCTATGCGCGCGCCGAGGATCGCATCAGCGCGCTCGCCAGTGGGTTCCAGATGCACATTCCGAAACCGGTGAACGCGATCGAGCTCGTGATCGCGGTGTCCGCCCTCGCCCGACGCCTGCCGGCCCTCTCCTAGCGCTTTTTCGCGCGCGATCGCGACGCCTTGCGCGGCACCTTGCCGCCGGCGCGGCGCGCTTCGGAGAGGCCGATCGCCACGGCCTGCCTGCGGCTCTTGACCGTCCGCCCCGATCCGCTCTTCAACGTGCCATGCTTCCGCTTGCGCATCGCGCGAGCCACCTTCCGCTTGGCCTTCTCGCCGTACTTCGCCATGGGCCCTCCTCGGCTTCGAGACACGCTCGGGTGCTCACCTGTGTAGCAAGGCCCACGCCACCGGGAGCTCGACCTTTGAACGGCTGCAGGCAGCCGGCGTCCAAGACAGTTTGAACTCAAATGAGTCGGCTCCTCGCGTGACAGCCGCACGCGTGGTGACCGGATGAGGGGAAGGGGCGGAAGGACAGAACGCGTTCAGCGATCGCTCGCGCCGCGGTCGGACGAGCGACGTCGGGGCGTGGGGTCGACGTCGCTCGGATCGTCGCAGCGAATCGGTACGGCCCATCCTTCGGCCACCAGCATTCGTGCGTCTGCGTCCGGGAGTTCGAACACCTCGCCCGCTTTGCGGCGCGCGAGATCGACCCCGTCGATCGTGTCGGCCAGCTTGCGTATCAGCCTGATTCTCATCCCCCGAAGCGTGCCTCGCAGCCCAGGCCAGGCCACGCCCGGCAGGTGGCTACACAGTACCAAAATCGGTTTAGAAACCAAAGCAGTGCAATATGTTATGGATGAACTGTCGACGGCAGACACATACGGTCGTGCTCCGACGGACTCAGCCGGGCCGCTCGTGCTTGGATGCCCTGCTTCTTGCAGACACCCACGACAGCGAGGACTCGTGCTGGCAGACCACATCCGAAACACGCTACTCAGGCGACTGGCCGACTCCGACGGCGCGGCCTTCCTGCGCCTGTCAGAGGATCTGCAGCCGCTGCCGCTCGAGCCCGGCGTCGATCTGGAAGTGGCGCGCGAGCCCGCGGCGTTCGTGTATTTCGTGGAGTCCGGCCTGATGTCGCTGGTGGCGAGCACGCGCGACGGGCAATCGGTGGAAGTGGCGGTCGTCGGCCGTGAAGGCGTCGCGGGAATCGGCGACGCGCTGGGCAGCCAGCCGATGCCGTACCGCCTGATCGCCCAGCTGCCTGGCCTCGCCTACCGCGTGCCGAACGCGATCATCCGCGACCACATTCTGACCTGCAGCGCCCTGCACGTGCTGCTGATGGAATATTCCCAATCGGTGATGCACCAGCTTGCGCAATCGGTGGTGTGCGGGCGCTTTCACAGCTCGCTGCAGCGACTCGCGCGATGGCTTCTGCTGACCGCCGAGCGCGCCGAAACGAAGCGCTTCGAGCTGACGCACGAAGCGGTAGCCTCCATGGTCGGGGCCCCTCGTTCGGCCGTCAGCGAAGCGGCAGCCGAACTGCGCCGCACGGGCGTCATCGACTATCGGCGCGGCGTGCTCACGATCCGTCGGCCCAGACGTCTCCAGACGATTGCATGCGAGTGCTTCCGGGCAGTGTCACTCCTGACGCGAACGGGTTGACGCCCGGCCTCCCCCCGGGCGCGGAGCGACGCCCCGGCCCTCCAGTCCAGCGTCTGCGAATCCGCCCGCGCGGCCCCTGGCGGCAGTCCTGATATGGTGGGAGCCGTCGAAGCGAATTGCCGTGTGCGCCGCCACCTCGCCCGAGGTCTCCATCGTCATTCCGGTCCTGGACCCGCAGCCATCGCTGGCGCGATGTCTTCGCGCCCTCGCCCGCCAGAGCTATCCGGCGGAACGGTTCGAAGTCATCGTGGTCGACAATGGCCCGGTCCCGTCGGTCGCGCTGGCGGCCGAAGGCCTCCGCGCGGCGCGCGTGGTGCACGAACCGAAAGCCGGATTGTATGCCGCGCGCAATCGCGGCATGGCGGACGCCCGCGGCGCCATCCTGGGATTCACCGACGCCGACTGCGTGCCGGCCGACGACTGGATCGAGTGCGGCGTGAAAGCGGTCCGGCGTCTGGAGCGCCCCGGGCTCGTGGGCGGTCGCATCGAGATCGCGGTCCGTGACCCGCAACGACCGACGCCGGCGGAACTCTATGAGACCGTCCTCGGCTTTCCACAGGAGGCGTACGTGGCGGCGGGCTTTTCGACGACGGCCAATCTCTTTACCACGGTGCGCGCCGTCGATCGGATCGGTCCGTTCGACGAACGCCTGTTTTCCGGTGGAGACGTCGACTGGGGCCGACGAGCCGGGCGGGCGAGCGTGCCCGTGCTGTACGCCCCGGACGTGCGCGTGAGCCACGACGCGCGCCGAACGGCGCGGGAGCTGTACCGCAAGGCCGTCCGGGTGGCTGGCGGCGTGCAAGGATTGGCCGACCTCGAGGGCCGCGGGCTTTCCGGTTGCGCCCGCGACGCATTCAGCGCTCTGGTGCTTCTCCGGACCGTGCGACGACACTGGGCCGATCCGCAACTGAACACGATGAGCCGCAAACTGGCGTTCGCGCGCCTCGTCTGGACCATCGAACTGCTCCGCGCGATCGAACGGTACCGCGTACATTTCGGCAAGCCGCCGCGGCGGGTCTGATGGCGCTCGACCGTCCGGATCACGTCGCCACCGACTACCTGGTCGACAATCTCCGCGACCGATCGATTCGGGGGGGCACGGCCATCGGCATCAGTCAGGGCGCGCAGTTCGTGCTCGGCCTGGCGTCCACGGCCATTCTGGCGCGGCTCCTGACGCCCGACGACTTCGGGATCGTAGCGATGGCGGGCACGCTCACCGGCCTGCTGGTGCTCTTTCTCGACCTCGGCCTGACGACGGCGACCGTCCAGCGCGCGGATCTCTCGGGATCCCAGGTCAGCGCCCTGTTCTGGATCAATGCGGCGACCGGCGTCGCGTTGGGCGGTCTGACCATCGCCACAGCGCCCGCGGTCGCCTGGTTCTACGGGCGGCCCGAGCTCGTGCCGGTCACGATGGCTCTCGGGCTGAGCCTGATCTTCGCGGGGGCGTCGGCCCAGCACAGCGCCCTGCTCCAGCGCCACATGCGGTTTGCCAACCTCGCCGCGCTCGACGTGGTGGCGTTCGCGCTCGCCATCATGGCCGCGGTGGCGGCCGCGTGGCTCGGCGCCGGCTACTGGGCGCTGGTCGTCCTGCAGCTCGTCCAACAGGCGAGCACCATGGCCGGCGTCTGGCTGCTCTCGAGGTGGCGGCCCTCGCGGCCGTCGACGGCCGGCGTCCGGCACCTGCTGTCGTTCGGTCTGGCGCTGACAGGGTTCAACACGCTCACGTATCTCTCGCGCACGCTCGACAACGTGATCATCGGCCGGTCGGTCGGGTCCACGGCGCTCGGTCTCTACCTGAAGGCGTATTCGCTGCTGCTCCTGCCGGCCAGCCGCATACGCGGCCCCGTCGCATCCGTGCTCATTCCGGCGCTCAGCCGGCTCCAGGCCGACCGGGAGCGCTTCAAGACCTATTACTTGAACGCGATGAGCGCCGTCACATCGATCGGCATGCCCGTGGTCGTCTTTCTGATCGTCTCCGTGAACGCCGTCGTCGCGTTGATGCTCGGCGACGGCTGGCAGGGGTCCGTCGTCATCTTTCGCGCGCTCGGTCCTGCCGCGTTCGTCGAGACGTTCAATGCCGTGGGCTCCTGGGCCTGCACGCCGCTCGGCCAGGCGGGACGTCTGGTGCGCTGGCAGGTGGTGGTCACCGCCGTGATGGTGCCGGCGTTCCTCGTGGGCGTGCACTGGGGCGCCTTGGGCGTCGCCGTCGCCTTCTCGACCTGCAGCGTCGTCCTGCGCGTGCTCGGGGTGCTCTATCTCCTGAACGGCACGCCCATCCGGCCGAAGGACCTTTTCTCGGTGCTGGCACGTCCAGCGCTCGCCTCGATCGGCGCGGGCGTCGCGTTCGTCGCGCTCCGGTCGAGCGTGCCGATTGCGATCGGCGATTTCACCGCGATTCTTGCCGGGGCTCCGGTCTTCGCCGCGTTCTATGTCGCGGCGCTGCTCGCGGTTCCCGGCGGCCGCCGGTCGCTCGGAAACGCGCGTCGCCTGATCGAAAGCCTCGTAGCCGACCGCATGAAACGCGCGGATCGGACCAGCCCCGATCGCGCAGAGCGCTGACGTGCGTCTGTCGGGCCGAAGGCGGCAAGAGGGTGACAGAGCTGCACGATTCTTCGCCGTGCCTGTTGACTATAGTCCGTGGACTCCAATCCGACATGACACTCTATGATACGAGGTCGCATAGTCGACTTCTGGAGGCCTCCGTGCTGATTCAGGAAGAACACCGCCGCGCAGGGGTGGTGGTCGCGATAGCAGTGTTGTGTCTGGCCGCGAACGTTGGCGGCGGGCGGTCCATCCATGCCCAGGCCCATTCTTCCAAGCGCGATAGCGCCCTGCGCGATCTGACTGACGGGACCGTGCGCGTGATTGTGGCGACCACGGCAGGCGAGGCCGACGCCGTGGCCGATCACCTGCGGCAACGCGGCCGGTCGCTCGTGAAAAAGCACGGGATCATCGACGCCGTGACGGCCGAGCTGCCGGCGGCGGACCTCGATGAGCTGGACGACGACCCGCTCGTCACGCGCATCTCGATCGACGCCGACGTCGTCGGAGCGGCGGCCGACGGCGGCAAGAAGAAATCCGACCCGGTGGCGAGCACGTTGCTGGCGACGCTCGGCCTCCCGCAATCGGGCCTGACCGGAAGCGGAGTGGGCGTGGCGGTCATCGATTCCGGGATTGAACAGGGCGGCGATTTCTCGGGCATCGGCGTCTACGATTTCACCGGCACGAGCGCCGGGCCGTCCGACGATTTCGGCCACGGCACGCTGGTGTCGGGCCTGATTGCCAGCAAGGGCACTCAGTCGCAGCATGCGTACGACGGACTCGCCCCGAAGGTGCGGCTCTTCAGCCTGAAGGTGCTCGATGCCCAGGGCCACGGCTCGACGAGCGCGGTCATCGACGCCCTTGAATTCGCCGCGTCGCACCGTGTCTCCCTCGGCATCGACGTGATCAATCTCTCGCTCGGGCATCCCATCTACGAGCCGGCGAGTACCGATCCGCTGGTGCAGGCGGTGGAGGCCGCCGTGCGGGCGGGCATCACGGTGGTGGTCTCCGCCGGCAACATGGGCCGCAACCCCACGACCGGCATCTCCGGCTACGCCGGCATTCTGAGCCCGGGCAACGCGCCATCGGCGATCACCGTGGGCGCCATCGACACCCGGAACACGACGACGCGTGCGGACGACACGGTGGCGGCGTACAGCTCACGCGGGCCCACGTGGTACGACGCGCTGGCGAAGCCCGACCTCGTCGCGCCCGGTCAGGACCTCGTATCGGATGCGGCGGGCGGCAGCACCCTGTTCCTCGAACATCCGGAACGCCAGGTGGCGGGCAACGGCGGCGTGATGCGGTTCCTGCAGCTGAGTGGAACGAGCTTGTCCGCGGCCGTTACCACGGGCGTCGTGGCCCTGGTGATCGAGGCCGGTCGCAACGCGCACGGCAGCGCGCCCACGCCCGAGGCGATCAAGTCGATTCTCGAGTACACGGCACTGCCGATCGCCGGCATCGATCCGCTTGCGCAGGGCCACGGAGCCTTGAATGCCTCGGGCGCCCTGTCGCTCGCGGCGGCGGCCGCGGCTCCCACGATCCCCCTGGCGGCGGCCGCGCTGACGCAGGCGACGACCATCGACGGCCAGGTCTGGACGTGGGCGCAGACGTTCGGCTGGGGCGACACCGTCGTGTGGGGCAATACCGGCGACGGCGCCGCGCCCGCCTGGGCCCAGACGGTCGTCTGGGGCAACATCGGCTGGGGCGACACCGTCGTCTGGGGCAATGCCGACACACTCGTGTGGAGCAATCTCTTCACCTGGGGCGACACCGTCGTCTGGGGAAACACCAACGGCATCTACTGACTGGCGGGACGGGCTGCCGGAGCTCCACGGCGAACGAATCACGCTGCGAGAATTGCGGCACTCGGACGCGGGGGCCCTGTACGCCGAGCTCACCTCGCCCGAGGTGAAGCGCTTCATGTGGGCGCCGCCGCCGAGCCCTGCGGCGTTCGTGCAGTTCATCGACTGGACCTACTCCGAGCGCGCCACGGGGAAGTACATCTGTTACGGCATCGTGCCGCAGGGCGAACCTGACGCGATCGGCGTGTTCGAGCTGCGGCAGCTGCAGCCGGGATTCCTGCGGGGCGAGCTCGGATTCGTCCTGGCTCACCGCCTGTGGGGACGCGGAGCGTTCTCGGAAGGGGCGCGTCTGGTGCTCGACTTCGGTTTCGACGTCGTGAAAATCCACCGGGTCGAAGCGCGCTCCGCTGTGGACAACGAACGGGGCAATGCGGCGCTCCGCCGGGTCGGCGCCCGGCGCGAGGGCCGGCTCAGACAGGCCTTCTGGCGCGACGGGCGGTATGTCGATCAGTATCTCTGGGCGATTCTCGACACGGAATGGCGCGAGCGCGTGGATCAGCCGAGCGACAGGTAGCGGCCCGGTTCCCACTCCAGCGCAACTTCGTCGAGGGCCGGCGGCCCGCCGATCAACGGGGTGTCGGGAGTCAGCACCGGTGACGGGAACTCCAGAGACCGGACGGGGCCAATCCTGCGCGGCTCCAACGCTGGCCGAGCCTGCCGCGGACCGATCAGATCTCTTACCGGCACGTTCAGCGCTTCGGCAATCCGAGCGATGTTCAGGATCGAAACGTTCCGAAGGCCGCGCTCGACGCTCGACATGTACGAGCGGTCGATGTGCGCGAGGCCGGCCAGCGACTCCTGCGACATTCCCCGTTCGCGTCTGAGCGATCGAATCGCGAGGCCGATAGTCCGCAAGAGCGGGTGAGTCGAACGAGCCACGTGAACATCATAGAACGGGACGCGGCTCGGTCAATAGACGATCGTCTACAAGATTCGCACCGGCGCGCGAGCCGCACACGGGCGATCGGTCGACGCTCTCGTAATCGCATGCCTTGCAATAGAACACGCTGACGCGTGCCTGTGCGGATACGCCCACGATTTGCTCACCGGACACGCCACGTACGCCCGATCGCTCACGGGCACAGCCTTTGCCTCATGATCGGTGATCCGTCACGACGGATCAGTCTGGCCCCATGGCAACTGCAAGGGGCCGCGTTCAGGCGGCCCACGGCTCCCGCGACAGGCACTTCCCCCCCGAACTGACCGTGACCGAGGCGATGTGGCCTATCGGCCGCATCGCGACGCACGCCGGCGCCTGCGGGGACACCGGTCGCCAACGCGGGTTCAGCCTGCTCGAACTGGTGATGACCCTTGCGATCGCCGTGACGATCGCCGGTATCGCCCTGGCCAATCTCCAGAACAGCGTGAAGCACTCGAAGGCCGACGGCGGCCTGGAGCAGGCGGCGGCGGCGCTGCAATCGGCCCGCGAGCTCTCGATCAGCCAGCGGCGCAACATGGAGCTGGAGTTCCTCGGCACCAACGCCATCCAGATCATCCGCGTCGAGGTGCCCGGGCCCGGCACCACGGCGCTGCGCACGATCCAGCTCGAAGGACAGGTCGAATTCACCCTGACGGCCGGCGTCCCCGACACGCCCGATCTCTTCGGCAACGCCGCGGCCGTCGCGCTCGGCGCGGCGGTGCCCGCGATGTTCACGACCGACGGGTCGTTCATCGACGCCAATGGCGACGTGTTGAACGGGACCCTGTTTCTGGGCGTCCCCGGCGATCCGTTGAGCGCGCGCGCCATTTCGATCTTCGGGCCGACGGGCGCCATGCGCCTGTGGGAATGGAACGGGGAGACGTGGACGGAACAATGATCGAACACGAGTCGGCACGACCGACCGAGCGCGGCTTTTCCCTCATCGAAACCGTCATCGCCATGGGCATCCTGGCGACGGGGCTGCTGAGCATGGCCGGCGTGTTCACGCTCGGCCTCGCGCACATGTCCACGTCGTCGGCCAATCTGATCGCCCGCGAGAAGGCGCGCGAGGCCGTCGAGAGCGTGCACACGGCGCGCGACACGCAGACGATCACATGGGCCGAGATTCGCAACGTGTCGCAGGGCGGCGTCTTCCTCGACGGCGGCCAGCCGGTCCGCAGCGCCTGCACCGATGGGCTCGTCAACACCGCCGACGACACCACCTGCGGCGTCGAAGTCCTGACCGAGCCGGGCAGCGACAACCTGCTCGGCACCGCCGACGACGTGCAGATTCCGCTCGACAACTACACACGCAAGGTCGAGATCTCCGACCTGCTCGACGAGGACGGCAACCTCAACGAAACGCTGCGGCAGATCGTGGTCACCATCGACTACCACGTCGGCGGCATCTCCCGCACCTATACGCTGACGACGTACATCTCGTCCTTCTCATGAGCACGGCACACCCGACCAACGGCGCCATCAATCGCGCGGCCCGCTCCGACTCGGGCTTCAGCCTGATCGAGCTCATGACCGCGATGACGATCACGCTCCTGGTCCTGGCGTCGACGATGGTCGCGATGACCGACGCGCTCAGGTCGAGCGAGACCGGCTCGCTCGTCACCGGCATGAACCATGGGCTCCGCACGGCCATGGACATCCTGGTGCGCGACCTCCTGCAGGTGGGCCAGGGCCTGCCGTCGGGTCGTGTCATCAGCATTCCCTCCGGCACGGGCACGACGGCCATCAAGCTGCCCGGACCGCCCGGCACCTCCTTCACGATCCCGACCACGCAGGACACGCTCTCGGCCGTGACGCCGCTCGCGGGTCTGGGGCCGACGCTCGACGGCGTCGCCACGGATGTCCTCGTCACGCTGGAGGGCGACAGCTCGTTCGACCAGGTCCGCCTGACGGCGCTCACCACGACGAAGATGACCGTCGAGGCCGGCGTCGACATCACCGACGGCGGGCCCGACGATATTCGTCCCGGCGACTTGATCATGCTGACGAAGGGCAGCTCCAGCACGCTCGTGGAGATCACCCGGTTGACCGGACAGTCGGCCTTCTTCGAAGCCGGCGATTCGCTGAACCTGAACCAGGTCGGCGTCGAGGCCGGCAACATCGAGGCGCTGCTGGCCACGGCGCCCTCCGACGTGCCCTCGCCGACGTACCTGCCGACGACGGCCACGCGCATCCGGATGATCACCTACTACATCGACGCCACGACCGATCCGTCGCGTCCGCGCCTGGTCCGCCGCATGAACAACGGGAACGCCACCACGTTCGACAACGCGCTGGGCACGGCCGTGGCGTTCGACCTCGAGAATTTTCAGATCAGCTACGACCTGGTCGACGGCGTCACCAACCCGGCCAGCGTGAAGATGACCGTCGCCGACCTGGCGGGCACCGGCGCGTGCAGCCCGGATCCGTGCTCGCCCAATCAGATCCGGAAGGTGAACGTCCTTCTGAGCGGTCGATCGCGCGCGGCCCTCCAGCAGACGCGGCAGTTCTTCCACAACTCGCTCACGACGCAGGTGAGCCTGCGCAGTCTGGCATTCGTCGATCGCTATCAGTAGGACGATCATGGAGAACGGTATGGCACGGAACGGACGGGCGCGGCACCGCGCGGGGGGCCCTGGCACGGAAGAGCGCGGCATCGCGCTGATGGTCACGCTCATGATCATGATGCTGCTGTCGGCGCTCCTGGTGGGCTTCACGACGGCGGTCATCGCCGATCAGCGGTCGAGCGGCGTGGATCGGGATCAGACCCAGGTGTACGCGGCCGCCCACGCGGGCCTGGAGAAGCTGACGTCGGACCTCGCGAACCTCTTCAGCTCGACGTACGCGCCGAGCGCTTCCGAGCTGTCCGACATCGCCAGCCACCCGCCGACGATTCCCGGCTTCTCGTACGTGGCCCCGGACGGCGGATCGGGCTATGCCATCACCTTCACGCCGGACGCTCACGGCGATCCGTCGCCGGCGGACCCGAACGGCACGACCATCGCCGCCGGGCCGTATCAGGGCTTCCTCGGCATCGTCACGCCCTACGACATCACGGTGACCGCGCAGTCGCAGTCGGGCACGGAAGTCCGGATGCGCCGGACGCTGCAGACCGTCGCGGTGCCGGTGTTCCAGTTCGGGCTGTTCTCGGAAACCAGCCTTGCGTTCCACGCCGGCGACGACTTCTCGTTCGGCGGCCGCGTGCACACGAACGGCAATCTGTACCTGGCCTCCGGCGGCGGGAGCACGCTCACGCTGTCGGATCGCGTGACGGCGGTCGGCGAGATCGTGCGCAAGTACCTCGATAACGGCTACGCGACCTCGTCGAGCTACAACGGCACGGTGAAGATGGCCAAGTCGTCGGGCACGTACCGGAATCTCGGCATGACCGAAGGCAGCGTCACGGGCGATGTGGGGTCGTCGGCCAACGAGCCGACCTGGACCAACCTGTCGGTCGGCACCTACAACGGATACATCCGCAACGGCCGCACGGGCGCCAAGCAGCTCGATCTGCCCCTCGTCTCGGCCGGCGCCAAGCCGATCGACCTGATCCGGCGGCCGGCCCCAGGCGAAGACGGCACGTCGCCGCTCGTGTACGAGCAGCGGTTCTACAGCCAGGCGAGCCTGCGGATCCTGCTGTCGGACACGCAGGCCGACATCACGGGCCTGCCGGAGGCGGCGGCCGGCACCCCGGTATCGCTCGAATCCGGCGTCTTCGGCGGCGCGCCGCTCGCCGCCTCGTTGGGCACCGGCAACTACAAGACCAATGCGGGCGTCGGCCTCATCGGCGGGTACATCAAGATCGACGTGCAGCGGGCCGACCACACGTGGCAGGACGTGACCAGCGAGATCCTGAATCTCGGCGTGGCCGGCCGGAATCTGGCGAACGGCGCGCTCAACACGCCGTTCACCGGCTCGAACGCCACTGGCACGACGACGGTGAAGAGCGTGCTGAACGCCTGCCTCGGCACCGAACCGCAACCGAACGCGATACTCCGGCTCGAGCGGGTGAAGGACGTGCCGTCGACCAGCGCCAACTCGACCTACAAGTACCACTGCGCGACCACGAGCGGCGGCGTCGTGAGCCCGACGGCCACCGACTACTGGCCGCTCGCCCTCTACGATCCGCGCGAAGGCCTTCGCCGCGACGAGTCGGGCTCGCAGAACACGCGGTACATGTTCGTGGGGGGCGTGATGTACTACGTCGAGCTCGACACGAACAACCTGGCCCGCTGGTTTCTGGGCGCCATCGGCACGAGCGGCTCAACCGCCTACAACAACAACGGCTACATCGTCTATTTTTCGGATCGACGCAACAACCGGAACGCCGCCAACCAGGAGACGGGCGAGTTCGGCTACGAAGACATCATCAACCCCAGCTCGACCTCCGGCACATCCGATGGAACCCTTGATGCGTCCGAGGACGTGAACGGCAACGGCCTTCTCGACATGTATGGCGCGAAGGCCAGCTATGCCGGCGCGTACGACACCCTGCCGCCGGGCGCGGCCTCGCCCCTCAACGGCTCGGTCGCCCCGAGCACGGTGCTCACGGCGACCAGCGATGCCACGGTGGCGACCAATGCCGAGATCATGCGCGGCAACCGGCCGATCTTCTTCCGCCGGGCGTTGAAACTCACCGGCGGCAGCTCGCTGCGATCGGAAGCGATCGGCGGCCTCACCGTTGTCGCGGAAAATCCGATCTACGTCGAGGGGAACTACAACGCGACATCGACGAACACGAGCGCCGACCCCCACATCGCCGCATCGGTGATCGCCGATGCCGTGACGCTGCTCTCCAATTCGTGGAAC
This sequence comes from uncultured Acidobacteriota bacterium, assembly GCA_963837345.1. Lineage (GTDB taxonomy): Bacteria > Acidobacteriota > Vicinamibacteria > Vicinamibacterales > CAVVIG01 > CAWIMX01. Next base: position 2,061,702 of record CAWIMX010000001.1, on the reverse strand, counting down.
GACGTGAGCTCGTTCTATCGCTACCCGCACGATCCGGGCCAGAAAGCACCGAGCAATACCGGCTATCGGTTCGCCGCCGTGACCGGGAAGAACATTTCGTTTCCCCGCCCTGGCTATGGCGAGGTAAACCTCGGCATGGACGGCGGGGCGCACAACCTGCTGAGGCTGCTCGAGGATTGGGGCAGCGGCGGAACCGTCTACTATCGCGGATCGATCATCAGCTTCTACATCAGCCGGCAGGCGATCGGCACGTTCAAGTGCTGCGTGTACACCTACACTCCGGGCAATCGGAGCTATGCGTTCGACAGCGACTTCCTGCTGCCGTCGAAGCTGCCCCCCGGAACCCCGATGTTCCGCGACGTGAATACGCTGACGTTCCGGCAGCTCCTGCGACCCACGGAATAGCGGCGCCCCGTTCAGGTCTTCTGTTTGCATCCCACAGGAGAATCGGCTAGGCTCCTCTAAGCAACCCACAGGAGCACGGCGATGGCCGCGGACCGGTCCGAGATCCTCCAGGGCACCCTCGATCTGATGGTGCTGAAGACATTGGACGCCATGGGGCCGATGCACGGCTACGGCATCGCCCGGCGCCTCGAGCAGCTCAGCCAGGACGCCCTGCAGGTCAATCAGGGCACCATCTATCTCTGCCTCATCCGCCTGGTGCACAAGGGCTGGATCACGGCCGAGTGGGGCGTCTCGGACAACAAGCGACGCGCCAAGTTCTATGCGATCTCGCGAGCGGGCCGGACGCAGCTCGCGTCGGAAGCCGAGCACTGGGCGCGCGTCTCGGAAATCATCGGGCGGCTGCTCCGCCTCGAGCCGCGGAGGTGATCCATGGCCAGGTTGCGAACGCTGGTTGCCCGCTGTCGCGCGTTCCTCCGATCCGCCGATCTCGACCGCGATTTCGCCCAGGAGCTCGACGCGCACCTCGACATGCTCGCTGATGACCATGTGGGCCGGGGGATGGCGCCCGACGAGGCGCGCCGGCAGGCGCTTCTGCGCATGGGCGGCCGCGCCTCGCTGCAAGAGCAGCACCGGAGCGCGCGCGGGCTGCCCGGTCTCGACAGCGTCCTCCAGGATCTGCGCTTCGCCGTCCGCCTGCTCGCCAGGGAGCGCTGGTTTTCGGCGGCGGCCATCGGCGCGTTGGCATTGGGCATCGGCGTCAACGCGACCGGCTTCACGATCGTCAACGCGGCCTTTCTGCGGGGACTGCCGTTCCCGGACGCGAACCGCCTGCTCGTGCTGTCATGGCAGACGCGCTCGGGAGCGCGCGCGACGGTGTCCAGCCCGGAGCTGGAGGACTGGCGCGCCCGAAGCCACACGTTCCAGGCCATTGGCGCCTTCACCGACGACGCCCTCACGATCGGCGACGACCGCGCCCTGCCCCAGCGGGCGCGGGGCGCGCGCATCACGGGCAACACATTCGGCATCATCGGCGTCGGGCCCATCCTGGGCCGCGATTTCGCGCCCGCCGACGAGCGGCCTGGCGCCGATCCGGTCGCCATCATCGGCAACGAGATCTGGAATGCGCGCTACGGCGCCGATCCGGGCGTCGTGGGCCGTCCGGTTCGCGTCAATGGCCGTCTGGCCACGATCGTCGGTGTCATGCCCGCCGGCATGAAGTTCCCGTTCAACACCGAGGTGTGGACGCCGTTTGTTCCGACCGCGACCGAGGAGAGCCGGACGACGCGACCGCTGCTCGTGTTCGGCCGGCTCAACGACGGGGCCAGCCGGCGGACCGCGCAGGCGGAACTGGACGGCATTGCGCGCCAGATGGCCGCCGACTACCCGGACGCAAGCCTGAGCCTCGTCGGCGCCCGCGTCGAGACCTTCACCGAACGTTTCGTCGGCGGCCAGGCGCGCGTCATGTTCCTCGCCCTGATGGGCGTCGTGAGCCTGGTCTTGCTGATCGCCTGCGCCAACGTCGCCAACCTCCTGCTGTCACGATCGGCGCACCGCGCGCGCGAGGTCGCGGTCCGTCTGGCACTCGGGGCCACACGCGCCCGCGTGGTCCGGCAGCTCATGGTCGAAAACCTGGTCCTCGGCTTCGTCGGAGGGGGGCTTGGCCTGCTCCTGGCAATCGGGGGCGTGCGGCTGTTCGCCGCCGCGGTGCAGGATCCCGGCATGCCGTACTGGATCGTCTTCACCCCCGATTACGTGGTGTTCGGATACGTAGCGACGATCTGCGTGGTCACGGCGGGGCTCTTCGGCCTCGCGCCGGCCGTGCAGGTCTCGAGCGCGCGCAACGCCGCCCTTCTCAAGGAAGGCGGCCGGGGCGGCGTCGGCAGCCGCTGCGCGCGGTGGTTCAGCAGCGGGATCGTCGTGGCAGAGATCTCGCTCGCTCTCGTCGTGCTGGTCGGGGCCGGATTGATGCTCAGGAGCTTCCTCAAGCTCTACACGCTCGACGTGGGCTTCCCCACCGATCACTTGATGGCCATGCCCATCGATCTGGTGCAGGCGAAGTATGCGGACGCCGAGGCCCGGCGCGACTTCTTCGAACGGCTCGAGCCGCAGCTCACGGCGATTCCCGGCGTGGACGCCGTGGCTCTGACCACCGGCGTCCCGCCCGACGACGGAGGCGAGCGGCGCCTCGAGGTGGACGGCCGGCAGGACAGCCAGCATCGATTCGTCTCGATCGTGACCATCAGCCCCGCATTTTTCGACGTGATCCGCGTGCGGCTCCTCACAGGGCGCGGGTTCGACGCGAGCGACGGAACGCCGGGCTCCGAGACCGTCATCGTCAACGAGCGTCTGGCGTCGATGGAGTTCGGCGGCGCCGATCCGATCGGCCGCCGAATCCGATTCGTCGAGCGCGAGCCGCAGCCCGGACGCCCCGAGCCCGGGTGGCGGACGATCGTGGGCGTCGCGCCATCGATTCGCCACGGCTCGGCGCGAGACGCATTCTTCGGTCCAGTGGTCTACCTGCCCTACCGTCAGGAGGTGCCCGGCACGCCATCGCTGCTCGTGCGCAGCAACCTGGCGCCAGCCGCGGTCTTGAACGGCGTTCGCCGAGACGTACAGGCGATCGATCGCGATCAGCCGGTCGATACGATCCGCACCCTCGACCAGTTGCTGGCCGACAGCCGATGGCCGTACCGCGTCTTCGGCGTCATGCTTGGAGGGTTCGCGGCGATCGCCCTCCTGCTCTCGTCGGTCGGTCTCTACGCCGTGATGGCCTACGCCGTGTCGCAGCAGGAGCAGGAGATCGGCGTGCGGATGGCGCTCGGCGCGCAGGTGCGGCAGGTCTCGTGGCTGATTCTGCGGCGCGGGCTGATCCAGCTCGCCGCGGGGTTGGGCCTGGGCCTGACGGCCGCGCTGGCGCTCAGCGTCGTCCTTCAACGCATGCTCGTCGAGATGTCGCCGACCGATCCGGTCACCTACGCCGCGGTCATCTTCGTGCTGGCCGGCGTGTCGGTCGCGGCGTGTCTGGCCCCGGCGCGCCGCGCCGCGCGCATCGATCCGATGATCGCTCTTCGCTCGGATTAACCGTCCGTCCGCGGCCCGCTCGGTAGCTCATCGAAACCACTACATTTGTCGCTCGCGATCCGCTCGCTTGGATCGCCGATCAGCGCCACGCCCCACATCAAGTTCCGCGGATCGCTCCGGATTCCACAATGTATATGACTCATTCCTAATGGCTTACGCGGCCAGAGCATCGACAGTTCCGTGCGGGCCGACCTCCGAATCGACGAACACAAGGTGAAATGAGAAATCTGAATATTTCATGAAAACAGGGCTTTGTCGTCCGGATCCCCGGTGTATAAGCGACAGACAAGCATTAGTCAGGAAATCGCAATGAGGCAAGCGTAAGCCGGGTACGCCCACGAACTCAAGGAGGGACCATGCGCAGGTTCGGCCGATCGCTGTCGTGGCTTTTGACGCTGTGTTTCGTCGCCGTTGCGCCGTCGGGGTTCGCGCAGCAGCGTGGGTCGATCTCCGGGAAGGTCGTGGATCCGGACGGTCTGGCCCTACCGGGCGTCACGGTGACCGTCACCAATGAGGACACCGGCGTCGTCCGCCGCGTGGTCTCCGAGGCCGCTGGCGCCTATTCGGTCACCAACGTCGAGCCGGGCACCTACACCGTGTCGGCCGAGCTGGCGGGCTTCGGGACCATCCGTCGGCCGAACGTGACGCTGCTCGCGGGCGATGAAATGATCATGGACCTCAAGCTCGCGCTCGCGGGCGTCGAGGAAAACCTCACGGTCACTGCGGCCGCGCCGCTCGTCGAGCGCACCAACAACCGGATCGGCGGGACGCTGACCGGCCAGGAAATCGAGAACATCCCCTCCAACTTCCGGAACTTCACCGCGCTGACGCAGCTCATTCCGGGCATGACGCCCAATCCCGCCCAGTCTTCCTTCGAGGGCGGCCAGGTAACGGCCAACGGAACCGTGGCGCAGTCGAACGTCTATTTGCTGGACGGGATGTACAACAACGACGATCGACTCGGCGGCAGCCAGGGCACGCAGGTGCGCATCGTGCTGGACGACATCCAGGAATACCAGGTGCTCGCGAACCAGTACAGCGCCGAATACGGCGGGGGCGGCGGCGCCATCATCAACATGGTCAGCCACAGCGGCACCAACACCTTCCAGGGCAGCTTCTACGACTACTTGCGCAGCGACAGGTTCAACTCGCGGAATGCGTTCCTTCCGGCCGACGTGGACAAGCCGCAGGAGTCGACGGCACAGACGGGCTTCAACATCGGCGGGCCGATCATCCGCAACCGCGTACACTTCTTCTCGACCTTCGAGCGCGATCACGAGAAGAACACCGGCTATAAGGATTTTCCGGACGCGGCCTTGCCGCTCGCGCCCGACCAGTTCGGCACGTTCGAAGTGCGGGCCGAGAACGTCTTCAACCGGTTCGACGTCCAGATCACGCCCAACCACTTCTTCTCGTACCGCTCGCTGTTCGAGGCGGCGCCGACCGTCGGCGAGGGCTTCAACACGAACGACCAGACGCCGGACGCGAAGGCGTACGAGGCGGACTGGGATCACCTCGAGTCCGGATCGCTGACCTCGATCATCGGTGACCGCGGATCGAACGTGCTGCGCGTCGGCCGGATCGCGGAGGACCTGCGCAGCGGCGCGCAGACGTTCTTCAACGACACCAGCAGCGTTCTCGGCTACGGCATCGAGTTCGTCGGCTTCAACGGTCGCGACCCGCTGACCCTCGGCCAGTCGAACGCGCACCCGAGCTACACCGCCGGCAAGGGCGGCGGGGGCGGCTGGAACTCCATCCGCACCTACACGTTCGATGATGCGTACAGCTACTTCGTGCCCGCGTGGCACGGCGAGCACACGCTGAAGTTCGGCGGCGGGTACAGCGTCAACTCGGACGTGCCGAACACCGTCACCAACTCGGGCACGTTCACGTTCACGGGCTCGAACGGCGACCTGCCATACAATCCAGCGAACCCGGCGACCTATCCGGCGCGGTTCGACGTCACGGTGGGTCCCGCGGCCGATGTCGGCTGGGAAACATCGGTGACCGACCATCGCGGGTACTGGTTCGCGGAGGATAAATGGCGTCCGGCGGACCGCCTCACGCTGAATCTGGGCGTGCGGTGGGATCACCAGTCGATCACCCCCGCCAGCAAGGACGATTTCGCGCCGCGCGTCGGATTCGTGTGGGACACGACCGGCAGCGGCACGAGCGTCGTGCGCGGCGGCGTCGGCCGCTTCAACGCCTATACGCCGATTTCGGTGCCGCTGCGCTTCATCCAGAACGGCGTCGTGACGCGATTCCCGTCGCTGACGATCACGCCGGCGACCGACACCTGCCACTGCGTTCTGGTGCCGGATGTCACGACGGACTCGGCCGGGAACCTGGGCTTGGCCACGCTGAGCGCGGCGGGCATTGCCGACATCGAGCAGCGGCGCGATGCCATCCTGGCCGGCTCGGTCTTCAATACGTCGGCGCCGCTCTTCGACGACCCCAATCGGCAGATGGCCTATGCCTGGGCCTGGAGCTTCGGCGTCAACCAGCAGCTCGGCCCCTACATGGCGATGACGGCGGATTACGTCGGCAACATCAGCAAGAATCAGATGGGGCAGATCGACCTCAACGAGCCGGTGAACGGCGTCCGGCCCGGGATCTCGGCCTGGATCGATCAGCTGCCGGCCGGCTCGATTCCGGACGCGGCGCTGACCTCGACCTACCAGCGGGTGCTGCAGCAGCAGACCAACTCGGCGCTCGACGGCGACTACAATTCGCTGCAGATTGGGCTGGTCAAGCGCATGTCCCAGCATTGGAGCGGCCGTATCGCGTACACTCTTCAGAAGAGCAACTACGTGGGATTGGGCAACCCGGATACGCGTACGGTGTGGCGCGACAACGACATCCGTGCCGACTACGGCCGGTTCGCGTCGGACAAGCGCAACGTGCTCGCCCTCGCCGCAACGATCAACCCGTTCGAGCGGTTCACGGTGTCGGCGGTGCTGAGCGCCGCGAGCGGCGGGCCCATCAACGAGACCCTCGGGCGCGATGCCAACGGGGACAATGTCAGTAACAACGACCGTCCGATTCAAGGTATCGACGACCTCGCCAAACCGATCGTCTCCGAGGTGGATTCGGCGGGTCGCGCCGTGATCAACGGTATCGATGGATACGGGACGAGGACCGTGGATGTCTCGTTCCGGTACCAGATCCCGGTCGCCGTCGGCCTGCAGAGCATCGATCTCTTCTACGACATCTTCAACCTGGGCAGCCGCAAGAACATCAGCAACCCGACCGGGAACCGCTCGTCGTCGCAGTTCCTGGTGCCCAACTCGGCCGGGTTCCCGCAGCAGATGCAGTTCGGATTCAGACTCCGGTTTTGAGGTGGTGAGTCACTCATGAAACACGTGTCGGTGATCATGGTAGTGGCGGTGGCGCTCCTCGGCGCCACCGCCGCGTTCGCGCAGATGGAGCTCGGAACGATTCAGGGGACGGTCCGCGACGAGAGCGGTCAACCCATCGAAGACGCCATCGTCCGGCTGGTCGACAGCGACCGCGGGCTGACGGTCGAGGTCAAGACGAACGGCAAGGGGATGTTCTACCGCCGCGGGCTGCAGGCCGTCGACTACGAGTTCTTCGTCGAGAAGCCTGGATACAACCCCATTCACGATCGCCTGAGAGTGAATGCGGGGCTGGAGAAGCGGTACGACTTCAAGCTCGTCAAGGCGGCGCCCGCCGGCGCCGAGGAGTTCGCGCAGGGGATCGCTGCCTTCAACGCCGGCGACAACGCCGCGGCCGCCACGGCATTCGAGGCGGCGGCCCTCAAGGCGCCCGACCTCCCGGAGGTGCACGTGAACCTGGCGCTCGCCTATCTTCGGTTGTCGAGGCCGGAAGATGCCGTCGCCGAGCTGCGGAAGGCGTCGGCCCTGGCGCCCGACGACGCGAAGGTGCTGTTTCAACTCGGCGGCGCCTATGTCGAGATGAACACGCTGGACGAGGCGATCGCGGCGTTCGAGAAAGGCATGACGCTCGACTCGGACATCTCCGACCAGGTCGTGTACGAGGCGACCATCACGCTCGGCGCCGCGTATTTCGCCGACGGCCAGAACGACCAAGCGAAGACCGAGTTCGAGAAGGCCCTGGCTGCAAAGCCCGACGACCAGACGGCGAGGCTCGGGCTGGCCAAGGTGTACGCGAGCGAGGGAGACACCGCGCGGGCGCTCGAGCTGTTTCGAGCCGTGGCGTCCGCGGCACCGGCCGGCAGTGCTGAGGCCACCGAAGCCAGCGCCTTCATCGCGGAGCTCGAGAAGCGGTAGACCACGATACGATCGTGTCGTGGAATGGCGGAGAGGGTGGGATTCGAACCCACGTGCCGGTTACCCGACAAGACGCTTTCGAGGCGCCCCCGTTACGACCACTTCGGTACCTCTCCGCATGAGCCGTCTGCGGCCGCCGGACTCATGATTATACCGCGGCGCCACCGTGGGCCGGGACCGCCTCACCGCCCCCTCGCCCCTTTGCGCTGAGGACGAGAACGGAATCCGGACGACAAGACTGGTGGGACGCCGCCCGAGGCGCGCGTTCCAGGCGGTGCCATTTCGCGCTCCAGCACGTAGAAAACACGGCGCTTTCGTGCCATTTTGTGCCGCGGCACATCGATTGCGCTGGGAGTCATCTCCAAACGTTGCGAGGCGATCTCATATGCTCGAACCTGCACAGGGTCCACGCCAGCTCGTCTCGAAAATGCGTCGCATTCTGCCGCTGCTGCCCGTTCTCGGGTGCCTTTCCGCAACCACGGCCCTCGCCCAGAGGCCGGCCCAGGTGCGCGTCGTGAATGCCACCACCATTCGAGAATGGTACGGTCGCACGCCGACCGACGTGGGCATGGCCGTCGAGGCGGGCACGATCCTCGACGTCATCGACGAGGACGGAGGACGGTACTGGGTGTTCCAGCCGCGCGACGCGCACGGCACCACTCGCGGCGGGTGGATCGCGGTAACCGACGTGGAAGCCGTCGAGACGCCGTCACAGGAAAGCTCGGCAAGGCGCCTGCGCGAGGACGCCGCCCCGCCGGCCGCGATCGCCCCTCCAGTCCAGGAGGCGGCGCCGTCACCCCCGCGAGAGGTCGTCCGTGAAAGCCCCGCCGCGCGCGAGCCTGCGATCGACTCGGCCTCGTACCACTTCGAGGATGTCCTGTTCGATCTCGATCGGGCGGTGATCAAACCCGAGGCGGCAGCCATCCTCGACCAGGCGACCGCGGCGCTGACAAACGACCGCCTGTTGCGATTGACGATCGAGGGCTACACCTGCAACCTCGGGACGGCCGCCCACAACCTCGCGCTCGGGGAACGACGGGCCGTTGCGGCCCGCGACTATCTCGTGAGTCACGGCGTGGCGGCCGACCGGCTGCACACGGTGAGCTATGGGGAGGAGCACCCCGCCCACGACAACTCGCGTGAGGAGAGTCGGCGGCTCAACCGCCGCGTCGTCCTCGTGCCTGACGCCGCGCAGACGCCGGGCACGGCGACGTCGAGATAACGGGCGGTCGGAGCCTCCCCCGTTCGATCCGTCATCGCGGCGACACGGGACCTGGTGATCGTCGGCGCTGCCGGCCACGAGGCGCGCCCGATCAGATCGCGCAGCGACACGCCCAGCGCGTCGGCAATCCGCGACACATTCACAATCGACACGTTCCGAAGACCGCGCTCGACGTTCGAGATGTAGGAGCGGTCGATGTGCGTCAGTCCAGCGAGAGACTCCTGCGAGATGCCGCGCTCGCGGCGCAGCGATCGAATGGCCAGCCCAATCGCCCGCAGTAACGGATGGCATGAATGAGACATCTTGAGGATTCCAGTCGGCGCCTTCGGGCGCCACTGGGACGTATCCATGATCGATGCCGCCCTAAAGCACGTTCAAGTTCCTTTAAAGTTGTCTACTGCACACTTCTGCATGTCTCGTTTCAAGGCAGCTAATTGCAGAATCGCGAACGCGTCAGGAGACGGCGGGGCCTACTTCAACTCCATCAGCCAGACGTCGCCCCTGAAATCGCCGAGCGGCAGAATGATCTGGTCGGGCGTCGCGATGGGCGCCGTACCTGGAAAGTAGGCGGGCATGAGCATCTCGGTCGACGCGAACACCGTCAGGGGTTCGCCGTCCATCAATCCCCGCGCGGAGGCGAAATGCCGGGCGCGGATGGCGGTCCGAACCTGCGGGTTCGTGCCGATGGGCGTGTAATACAGCAGTCGCCCGTCTCCAGACCAGAAAGGGTGGCTCGCGGAACGATCCGCCGCCACCCACGCCGACTCTCGAATCGGCCGGTCTCGAAACGGAGCCACGAACACAGTGGCCGGTTCGCCCGGGGGCGACGCATCGAAGGCGATCCATCGTCGATCCGGCGACAGCCGCGGATTCCTCACCGATCGCGCGGCGCTCGCAAGCACCTCGCGCGCGGCCCCCGTTTCCGTATCGATGAGCGCGATGGTGTTGAGGTGCGCGTACCGTTCGATGAGGAGCCGGCGTTCGTCCGCCCATTCCCGCGGCCGGCCTCCGCAATCGTCGCCCAGCTTCCGCCAGCTCTTGTCCGACAGACAGACGATGAAGATCGGCCGTGGCGCGCGCTCGCCCCCCGGCATCCTCGCGCCGTACGCGAGAAAACGTCCGTCCGGCGAGATCGCCGGGTACCACTTCGCGCCGGGGGCGCCCTCGGCGAGCACCTTCTCCGTGCCCGCTTCGAGATCTCGCAGGAAGACGTCGCCTTCGCCGATCCGAACCGAGAAGTACGCGAGCGTGCGGAAGTCGCGGGTGACCGACAGGTAGCCTAGAATGCCGGGGCCTCGCGTCATCCGGCGCAACGGGCCGCGCGCGATCCCGCTCCAGGGTTCCAGGGCCAGCGACCAGAGATTCGTGTCGGCCTGGCTGCTGATGAACGCCACCGTGCCGCCGGCGGCGGCGGGAAGCCATGCCGACTCGCTGCCGGTCGTCAGACGTTCCGGCGCGCCCGTGGCCTGCCATGTCGGTGCGAAGCGCTGCCGGTAGAGGCTGACGCCGTGAAGACCGGCGCCTGAGAAGACGAGAGAGTCCTCCACCCACGCCGCTCCGGTCGGCAGGGTGAACAGACCCGCCTCGCGAAAGAGTCGTGCGGTCAGGCCCAGGGTCCTCGGCGGTCTGCCGTCGATCGGGACGACCCACCAGTCCGGCTCGACCGCCGGATCGGCGCGGGCATGAACGAGCACGGACCGGCTGTCCGGCAGCCAGAGCGCGCAGGCCACATCCACGAGGTCAGCGGCGATCGTTCGCAGCCCGGCGCCACCGTTCGGCGCGATTCGGATGCCTCCGCCATCGCGCGGGACCCATGCCAGCCAGAGACCGTCCGGGGACACGCTGCCGTGGCTCGCGGCTCGCTGCAGCAGCCTCGGTTCCCCGCCGAGCGCCGGCACCTCGTACACGTTGGGCCCGGACTCGTCCGAGCCCGTGAAGACGATGCGGGTGTCGTCCGGCGAGAACGAGACATGGGAGTACTCGCACTCGCGGTTCGTCACACACAACGCCGCGCCGCCGATCTGCTGGATCCAGATCTGCGGCGTCGTCCCGTCCTGGCCGGCATCCGAGACATAGGCGACCAGGCGCGCGTCGGACGAGAGCGCGGGCCAGCTCGTCATCGCGGATGTTCGCGTCAGTCGTTCGAAACGGCGCGCAACCGGGGCGTCGTCGGCTGGAGCCCTCGAGGACGGGGCGAGCGTCCGCCGCCGGCTTTCCCACCACGCCGCCAGCTCCTCGCGACTGGCGTAGATGCTGCCGCGCTTTTCGTGGGCGAGACGATGCACGGGCAGTCCTTCGTCACGCTCCCATCGCTGCACCGTGCGGATGCCCCGCCCGAGGTACGCCGCGATCTCCTTCCAGGAGTCCAGGCGGCCCTCGGGGGTACGAACGGGCGTGGACGCAGTTGGCGCGTCCCGAGTGTCCGCCATGACCGCCACAGGATAGCGCACCCCATGCGCCAAAAGACGCCACGCGTCGATGGCACGTGGTGGCGCTTGGAGCGCCTGAACGCCGCGTCGCAGACTGGCCTCACAAAGGCGGTGACACATGATGCCTATGTCGATGGCCGGGCCCGATCCGAAGCGTTCAGAATGGTTCGCCTCCTGGTTCGACTCCGTCCACTATCACAAGCTCTACGCATACCGGGACGACGCGGAAGCCGCGCGGTTCCTCGACGCATTGCTCGCGCGGCTTCGCCCGCGCCGGAGGGCCCGCGTGCTCGACCTCGGATGCGGCGCGGGACGGCACTCGAGGTACCTCGCCTCGAAGGATCTGCGAGTGACGGGCATGGATCTGGCCGCTGGCAGCATCAGAGCGGCGACGATGTTCGAGCAGCCCGGCCTGCGCTTTCTCCGGCACGACATGCGCGTCCCGTTCGGGCGGGAGGCTTTCGACGTCATCTTCAGCTTCTTCACGAGCTTCGGCTACTTCGAGAACTCGCGCGAGCACCGCGCGGTCGTGCGGAACATGGCGACGGCTCTGCGACCCGGCGGCCGGCTGGTGCTCGACTACCTGAACGTCCGCCACGCCGAGGCCCGTCGCACTTCAGAGGAGGTCAGGGAGATCGACGGCGCCACGTACCGGCTGACGCGCTGGGCGGCTGCCGGCCATTTCTTCAAGCGGATCGTGATCGAGGACGGCGGCCGCGAACCGCTCGAATACGTGGAGCGCGTCGCCAAGTTCACCCAGCAGGACTTCGAGCGGCTGTTCGCGCCTCATGGCCTCGGCATCGAGGCAGTGTACGGCGACTACCGCCTGAGTCGTTACGATGCCCTGATTTCTCCCCGGATGGTCATGGTGGCGAGGCTGCGTCGATCCCATGCGGCAGCAACTGCGACGAGCGCGGTGACATCGAACCGCCGGCCCCAGCGGCTCGAGCTCATATAGGCGAGGATGGTCGTCAGCCTGACGGGCTGTGAAGCCCATCGGTGACAGGAATCGAAGGACAGGCACTTCAGGCTCTTTGGAACCACCCTTGCAAACGCCGACGCGGATGTCTTCGACCCACACGGCGATCTACGCGGCGATCCTCGGCAACCTCGCGATTGCCGTCACGAAGTTCGTGGCAGCCGCGATCACCGGCAGCTCGGCGATGCTCACCGAGGGCGTGCATTCACTGGTGGACACGGCGAACGAAGGGCTGCTGCTCCTTGGCATCCGTGCGAGTCGACGGCCGCCAGACGAGCTGCACCCGTTCGGACATGGAAAGGAACTGTACTTCTACACGCTCATCGTGGCGGTCGTGATCTTCGGCGCCGGCGGCGCCGTCTCGATCTACGAGGGCCTCCGGCACGTCATCCACCCCGAGCCGGTCGGACGCCCCATGGTCAACTACATCGTCATCGCCGTGGCGGTGGTCTTCGAGGGCCTCTCGTGGCGGTTCGCGCTCGACGCGTTTCGCGTGTCGAACGGCCGGCAGCCGATCTGGCGGGCCATCCGGAGCAGCAAGGATCCGACGGCGCTCACCGTCCTCTTCGAGGATTCGGCTGCGCTCATCGGCCTGGCCATCGCCGCCGCCGGCGTCCTGCTGTCGACACGCCTCGACCGGCCGGCGCTCGACGGCGTCGCGTCGATCGGCATCGGCGCCGTGCTGTGCCTGACGTCGGGCCTGCTCGTGCGCGAGAGCAAGGGCCTGCTGATCGGCGAAGCCGCCTCGTCCGACGTGTTGAAAACGATCCGACGGATCGTGACCGAAGACCCCGACATCCTGGCCGCGGGCCGCATGATGACCATGCACATGGGCCCGGACGACGTGATGCTGAACGTGGACCTGGAGTTTCGCCCCGGCCTGAGGATCGAAGGCGTCGTCGCTGCCGTCGATCGCATTGAAGGACACATACGGGCGGCCGAGCCGCGCGTGCGGCACATCTTCATCGAAGCCGAGGCGTTGAGGCGCGGGGAGCCGGCGCCGCGGCCGGCCGGGGCTCAGCGCCGAGCCTGAAAGAAGCGCTGCACCAGGTCGCGACAGGCGGCTTCCTCGATGCCGGACAGCGCGTCGAAGCGATGATTCAACCCGGGCAGCTCCGCCGCGCGGACGGTGGAGACGACGGCGCCCGATCGGGGTTCGGCCGCGCCGTACACCAGCGTGCCGATCCGGGCGTGGACCAACGCGCCGACGCACATCAGACAGGGCTCGATCGTGACGCAGAGCGTCGCGCCCGTGAGCCGGTAGTTGGCCCGCCGGGCGGAGGCGTCGCGAATCGCCACAACCTCGGCATGCGCCGTCGGGTCGCGGGCGCCAATCGGCTGGTTGAACCCCCGGCCCACGATCACGCCGTCGACGGCGACCACCGCACCAACCGGCACCTCTCCCGCGTCGAGGGCCAGGCGGGCCTGCTCGAGGGCGGCGGCCATGAGCTCCGAAGCCGTCACGGCCCGTTCACGCGTCCGAGGTACTTGTCGTACCAGGCCAGGACCTCTCTGACCAGATCGGCGCGTTTCAGACGGACGTCGTGCGGCGTGTCGAACACCACACGACGTTTGTCGGCCTCGGGCGTGCCGAGCAGTCGAAACAGCGGCTCCTGCGCACTGTCGACAGGGAACGTCGCGTCGTACCGGCCGTTGATCATCAGAACCGGGCGGGTCAGGCGCGGCGCAAAGTCGACCTGATCCATCCCGGCCACGGGATCCTCCTGCTGAAAGAAGCCGCCGTCGAGCAGGACCACCGCCTTGAGCCGATCCTCGAGCGCCGCGAGGATCACGCCGTAGGCGCTGCCCTGGCTCACGCCGAGGTATCCCAGACGCGACACGTCGATGTCGGGACGCGTTTCGAGATAGTCGATCGATCGTCCGAGATCCTTCGACCAGTCGACGGTGATTTCGCGGACGAGGGTCGGACCCGGCAGGATCGGTGACGCCGATCGCCGTTCATAGAGATTCTTGTAGATCGGATAGATCACGGCGCGGCCGCTCTTGACGACGAAGTCCATGAAGGTGAGGTCGCCGAGCGCGTCGCTGCTCGGGATAAAGTTCGTCCGGGCGCTCGGAAAGAACACCACCGCCTGGTAGGGGGGACGGACGTTCCGGGGCAGGAACAGGAAGGCCCACATCCGCTCGCCGTACGCCGTGTCAAAGGCAATCCGCTGCGTGGTCCAGTCTTCGGTCGCCTGGGGCAGGGTGTCGACGCTGGCGTCCAGCGGGCGCTTGTCGTACGCGTACATGTTGCGGTAGATCCGGAACACCTTATCGTCGGCGGGAACCGCCTTGGAAAAGTCGCGGCGGAGCAGCACGCGGGGCGCGGCGGCCGCCGCGGGGACCGGGCCCTCGTTGCGCACGCATCGGAACCCGTTGAGCGGAGAGCGATCGAACGGTGACAGAGCTTCCGGGCCGTAGGCGGTCGCCTGGCGCCCGAGGATGTAGCGAAGGCTGTTGCCAGCGGCATTCCAGGACCATTCGCGAACGTTGCCCACCGTGTCGTACGTGCCGTACGCGCCGAGGCCCTGGAAGGCGCCGGCTCGCGCCGGAGTGGCCGACATGTTGCTCAACTGGACGAGGTAGTGATCGAGCGACCAGGGCTCCACCTTGACGCTCTGCGCCAGGACCGGGAGGCTCTTGCCCACCGACTCGGCGTACGCCGCGGCCTCGAACCAGCTCACGCCCGAGACGGGAAAGTCGCCCTTGCCGTCGGGGTAGTGCCCGCCTTCCCACGTCGCCGGGCCAGGCCGTCCCGTGGCGTCGCGAAACAGATCCATGGCCTCGGACCACGGCAGCGTGCGGCCGTCGCGGACCAACGGCTGCTTCCAGTACTCGCGGGTGGCGTAGCCGCCGTTGTCGACGAACTCCTGGAATTGCCGATTGGTCACCTCGAAGCGATCGATGAAGAACGGCGGCAGGTCGTACGGCCCCAGCCATCCGAGAAACGCCAGCGAGTCGATCCAGGCGCCTCCCTCGACCGGCACCATGCCTTCGGGCGCCTTCGCCGCCGCGTCCAGATTGAAATGCATGGACTCAGACGAGGGCGGCGCCGCGATCACCTCGCCGGTGCCGGCCTTGGACACCTTCCACCGCAGGTAGCCGCTCGGGATGCGCGTGTGCTCGAGAGGCGTCACGCCGAGCCGCAGCCATCCCTCGTCGGGGGCGAGGTAGTCTTCGACGTCGACGTCGGCACCTGGCGGCGACGAGTCGACCGAGGCCGTCATCGTCGCCCGGGACACGGCGGCGGCCAGATCCGCATCGCCGGGCAGGTACTGTTCGGCGGTCTGGATCAGCGGGAACGCGGCGGCCGCGCGATCCGCGCCCGCCAGCCTGGCGATCTCGGGCGTCGCCTGTTCGCGCGCCCAGTGGCGGCGCTCCGACCGGCGATACGTCGTGGCGGCCGCGCCGGCGGCCAGGACGAGCAGCAGCGCCAGCACTGCGGCGGCTGCGTACCGCCGACGCGAGCGCGCCGGCGCGGCCGATTCCGCGGGCCGGCCGAGGCGCGCCAGCAGACGCTGAACGGCTTCGGCGAAGTCCGCCGCCGTCTGATAGCGACCGTCCGGATCCTTCTGAAGCGCCCGGCGCGCGATCACGCCCAGCTCGGGCGGCAGGTTCGTCATCGTCGCGGCGCCCGAGTCCGGCGTCCCTTCGATCGCGCCGAGCGTCTCGAGCACGCTCGGTCTCAAGAAGGGATTCGCGCCCGTGGCCGCCTCACAGAGGAGCACGCCGAGAGAGAAGATGTCGCTCCGCGGATCGATCGGCTGGCCCCCGATCTGTTCCGGCGACATGTACGCCGGCGTGCCCACCGCGGCGGCGGCGACGGTCTCGAAGGAACCGGCCGTCACGGCCGTCACGCCGGGCTCGGGCGTCGGCCGGAGTCCGGCCAACCCGAAGTCGAGCACCTTCACGTAGCCGTCGCGGCGGATCATCACGTTTTCCGGCTTGATGTCGCGATGGACGATGCCCTTGCCGTGCGCGGCGACGAGCGCGCGCGCCACCTGCAGCGCGACATCGAGCGCCTCGCGGACCGGCAGTGGACCGGATCGCAGATGGTCGCGCAGCGTGCGGCCGTCGACCAGCTCCATCGCGATGAACGGCGTGCCGCCGGCCTCGCCGACTTCGAAGATCGTGATGATGTGCGGGTGGTTGAGCGCCGACAACGCCCGCGCCTCGTTCTTGAAGCGCGCGAGCCGATCGGCGTCGCGGTGGAACGCCGGAGACACGAACTTGATCGCGATCGGCCGGTGCAGCTGCTCGTCGATCGCTCCGTAGACGACGCCCATCCCGCCTTCCCCGATCCGATCGGTGAGGCGGTAGCGAGCCCCCACGAGCTCCCCGAGGCGGACGGGCGGATCTCCCACCATTCAGGACCTCGCGAGGAAGCGATCTGTACATTAAGATGCCAGGGCGTCTGGAGGGCTTGTGGCCAAAGGATTCTGCGCCGCGCTGCTGCTGTCGGGGCTGTTCGCGCTTCCGCTGTCCTGGGCCCCTCACGCGGCCCCACCGGCGTCGTCGTGCGCGCGGCTGGCGTCGCTTCGCCTGCCCGACACCGTCGTCAGCGCCGCGGCAGAAATCACGGGACCCACGTTCACGCCGCCCGGCGGTGCCGCCCTCGCAGACCTGCCGCCTTTCTGCCGCGTCGCCGCCACCAGCGCACCGGCGGTCCGGTTCGAAGTGTGGCTGCCCGTCGATCGGTGGAACGGAAAGTTCGAGGGCGTGGGCAACGGCGCCAACGGCGGCTCGATCGTGTACGGCGCGATGGCCGATGCGCTCCGCCGGGGCTACGCGACCGCCAGCACCGACACCGGCCATGCCACGACGAATGCGCGCGACGCGTCGTGGGCCGTCGGGCACCCCGAGCTCGTCGTCGATTTCGGCTATCGCGCGATTCACCTGACCGCCGAGCACGCGAAGCGGATCGTCGAGGCCTTTTACGGCAGGGGCGCCAGCCGGGCGTACTTCGCGTCGTGCTCGACGGGCGGCCGCCAGGCGCTCATGGAGGCCCAGCGCTTCCCCGAGGACTACGAGGGCATCGTGGCGGGCGCGCCTGCGGCGAACTGGACGCGCTTCGAGGCGGGCGGCCATCTGTGGGTCGTGACTGCGCTGAACAAGGACCCCGAGAGCTACATTCCCGCGAGCAAGCTGCGCGCGCTCGGCGACGCGGTGAACGAGGCGTGCGATGCGAACGACGGCATCCGCGACGGCGTCCTGAACGATCCGCGGACGTGCCGATTCGATCCGGCCGTTCTCACCTGCCGGGACGGGCGAGACGATGATTCGTGCCTCACGGCGAAGCAGGTGCAGGCCGTGAAGAACGTCTGGGCCGGGGCCCGCAACGCCTCCGGCCAGGTGTATCCCGGCTACATGCCGGGCGCGGAGGCGGCCGGCGGCTGGGCCACCTACACGACCGGCAGCGGGCCGCGCACCGGCAGCCACTGGCAGCAGGCGGAGAACGTGTTCAAGTACATGGTGTTCGAGGATCCGACGTGGGACTTCCGGACCTTCGATTACGACAGGGACCTGGGATTCGCGGAAGCGAAGCTCGGCCCGATCCTCGACGCCTTCGACCCGGATCTCTCGCGATTCCGGACGCGGGGCGGGAAGCTGCTCCTCTATCACGGGTGGAACGATCCGTCCATCTCCCCGCTGAACACGATCGACTACTACGAGCAGGTCGACCGCGCGAGCGGAGGAGATGCGCAGGCCTTCGCGCGTCTGTTCATGGTGCCGGGCATGCTGCACTGCAGCGGTGGGCCGGGGCCGTCGAGCTTCGACATGCTGGGCGCGCTCGAAGGCTGGGTGGAACGCGGCGAGGCGCCGGATCGCGTGGTCGCCTCGCATGCGACGCGTGGCGTCGTCGACCGCACGAGGCCGCTCTGCGCATACCCGAAGCACGCGGTCTACAGGGGATCCGGCAGCACCGACGAAGCCGCCAGTTTCATCTGCCAGTAGGCGGCGGCCTCACCGCACGGCCCGGTCGTTGTGCTGGACCACCCTCGCCATCGCCGAGTTGGTCGCAATCATCAGGACGACGGCGGCCGTCTGTCGCATCCCGATGACCGGGTGGCGTGAAAGGCCGATGAACAAGGTTCATCCGGCGTTCATCCACCGTATGTTACAACCCGAGAGGCAACGAGGAGCTGGTGAAGGCGCTGACGGTCATCAGCCAGGACGGCCCGGACGCGTATCATGTGTTCGGAAGGCACGTGCTTCAGTAACCATCAATGAGGCCCAGTATGACCAGACGACTGCTCACCACACTTGCCTGTCTCCTCGCGGTCGCCGTTGTCGCGCCCGGCGTCGGGCGCGCGCAAACGTTCAAGGTCGAGAAGTTCGATATCAAGGGCGATGGCGGCACGGACTACGTCGCCGTCGAGGCGGCCACGGGCCGCGTGTTCGTGTCGCGGTCCATGCACATGATGGTCGTCGAAGGCGCGACGGGCAAGGTGCTCGGCGACATTCTGAACCTGCCGGCCGTGCACGGGGCCGCCCTCGTCACCAAGGCCGGCCACGGCTTCACGACGAATAGCGGCGACCAGACGGTCACGATGTTCGATCTGAAGACGCTGGCGGAGATCAGGCGAATCAAGGTCGGGCCCGGACTCGACGGCATCATGTACGACGAGCCGGACGACAAGGTCATCCTCACGAACCACAGCCGGCCGATTGGCACTCTGACCGCGCTCGATCCCAAGACCGGCGATATCGTCGCCACGGTCAACCTGGAAGACACGGCGCCCGAAGGCGCTGCCGCTGACGGCCAGGGACACATCTTCGTCAATAACGAAGGCACGAGCACGATGCAGGTGATCGACGTCAAGACGTGGAAGGCCACCGCGTCGTGGCCGCTCGCGCCGTGCGAAGGGCCAACCGGCATCGCGTACGATAAGGCGTCGAACCGTGTCTTCTCCGGCTGCAGCAACTCGTCTGTCGTGGTCGACCCCAGCACCGGCAAGGTCGTCGCGTCGATCAAGAACGGCACGCGCGTGGACGCGCTCGGCTGGGACGCGGCGAAGAAGCTGATGTTCATTCCGAACGGCGGTAACGGAAACGTCACGGTGGTCCACCAGGACTCACCCGACACGTATGCCGTGATCGCGACCGTCACGACCGTCGCCGGCGCGAAGACCATCGCAGTCGATCCGGTCACGCACAACGCGTATCTCTTCCAGCCCGAGCGCGGCCCCGCTCCTGCGCCCGCTCCCGGTGCGGCGCCCGCGGGACGCGGCCGGGGACCACAGGGCCCGATCGTCGCGTCGTGGTTCGTCGTGATCAAGCAGTAGCGAGATCTCGGTTGATCGGGTTCTGACCATGCGCGTGCTGCTCGTCGAGGACGAGCCCACGGCGGCTCGAGTGGTGGCCAAGGGGCTTCGGGAGCAGGGATACGCGGTCGATCTCGCCCCCGACGGTGAAGCCGCGCTGTTCCAGGCGGCCACCGTCGACTATGATGCCGTCCTGCTCGACGTCATGCTGCCGCGCCGCGACGGCATCTCCGTCTGCAGGGCGATCCGGCAGGCCGGACGGCCGGTCCCCATCCTCATGCTGACCGCCCGCGACGCTGTGGAGGCCCGCATCGAAGGGCTCGATGCGGGCGCCGACGACTACCTGGTCAAGCCGTTCGATTTCGGCGAGTTGCTGGCGCGCCTCCGCGCCGTCATCCGCCGGGGTCACCAGCCAGTGATGCCCGAACGCCTGTCGGTCGAGCCGCTGGTGCTCGACACACGCGCGCGGCGCGTGTGGATCCGCGGGCAGGAAGTCGCCCTCACCGCGAAAGAGTACGCGTTGCTCGAATTCCTCACGCGCCGGGTGGGGGAGGTCGTCAGCCGGAACGACATCGCGGAACACGTCTGGGACGCTCACTACGACCCTGTCTCGAACGTCGTCGACGTGTACATCCAACGGCTGCGCCGCAAGCTGGACGAACCAGGCCACCAATCGATCATCCGGACGCGGCGCAGCGAGGGATACCAGTTGCTGACGCGGGCGCCGGGGCGGCCGTGAGACGGCTGTCGCTCCGCGCCCGGCTCATGTGGTTCTGCTCGGTGGTCGTCCTGTTGGCCGTCGCGGCATTCGGCCTGGGCGTCTGGTGGCTGCAGGGTCGCCTCGGTCTGCGCCGCGTCGACCGCGACCTCGAACACCTCGCGACGACGGTCGCGGGCGTCATAGGCAACGAGCTTGTCGAGGACCCCACCGATCCCGTAGCGGCCGCCGAGCAGGCCTGCCAGACCGTTGCCGAGGCCGGTCAGTCGGCTTCGGTCTTCGACGAGAGCGGGCGGCGGCTCGCCCCCGCCGCCGGCGTCGGCTGGCGAATCCCGGCCGGGATCGCCGGCGCTCCGGTTGTCTGGACGGAGCGCACCGCCGCCGGTGCCTCGCGCATTCGGGCGGAGCGCCGCGACGTGCGCGGCCAGCGCTTCGTGCTGGTCGTGGCCAGTTCGCTCCACGACGTCGCGGTGCAGCAGCACGAAGTCATCGAGGCGATGTGGATCGCGTTGCCCGTCATGTTCCTGTTCACCGGTGGCGGGAGTTTGTGGCTGGCGACGGCGGGCCTCCGGCCGCTGAGGGCGCTGGCGCGGCAGACGACGGGCATCACCGCAAGTGGAACCGAAACGCTGGCGCACGACAACTGGCCGGAGGAGCTCGGAGAGTTCGCCAGCGCGTTCAACACGCTTCTCGAACGGCTGCGTGAATCGCTGCGCTCGCAGCAGCAGTTCATGGCCGATGCCTCTCACGAACTGCGCACGCCCGTCTCGGTCGTGCGCTCGGTAGCGGATGTCACGTTGCAGCAGGATGAGCGTCCGGAGGCCGAGTACCGCGAAGCGCTCGGCATGGTCCGCGAGCAGACGCAGCGCCTCACGCGGCTGGTCGACAGCATGCTCGTGCTCGCGCGCGCCGACGCCGGCGGGTATCCGCTGCGCCCGGCTGATCTCTATCTCAACGAACTGGTGGCGGACTGTTGCAACAGTCTGCGACCCGTCGCGGCCGGGCGCAAGATCCGCATCGACGTCGAGCTGGCCGAGGACCTGCCCTTCCGCGGCGATGAAGATCTGCTCCGGCAACTCGTGCTGAACGTCGTACAGAACGCCATTCAACACACCCCGGCCGGAGGGCGCGTGGTCGTGGGCATATCCTCGGACGAGGGCCGGGTGACCGTTGCCGTGCGGGATGCGGGGCCGGGTATCGCCCCGGCCGACCGGAACCGGATCTTCGAGCGATTCGTCCGGCTCGACGCGGCCCGTGGCAGCGGCGGCGCCGGCTTGGGCCTGCCCATCGCCCGCTGGATCGCCCAGGCGCACGGCGGGACCGTCGAGCTGCGCGAGAGCGGGCCGTCGGGCAGCCTGTTCGTCGCCGTCCTGCCGCGGACCTGACACGCCACACGGGCCATTCAGATGGTCACTGTCCGACGACGAGAAGTCAGCCATCAGGTCAACGAACGGCTCGGCGACGGCCGCCGCGTTTACGGGCGCTTCCAGGCCATCTCGACCCGCACCGGGATCTCGTTCTTGATCGGAATGGTCAGAAGCGACGGCGGATCGATCTTGAAGTCGGCGAGCCTGGCGGGAATGGTGCCGGTGACCGTCAACGTGGAGCCGGTGGCGGCGAGCTCGACCTGGCGGTAGTGCGCCTTCTGGCCAGCGAACTCGATCTCCAGGTCGGCGTGAATCGTGGACGCCGACGCTTCGTTCTCCGCAAGCTGGAGGCGGACGGTGACGATTGGGAATGCCGCGCCTTGGACGGCCTGTAGCATGTGCAGGTCGCCGTTGCTGTCGCCCGAAGTGAACGACCTCACCGGCCGTACGCGATCACGGTCACGGCTGCGACGGCGCCGTGCGCCTGCGCGACCCCATGCACTCGCTCGCCGCGGTTCAGCTGCTGGTACTCCATCGCCTCGAGAATCGGCGTCAGGATCATTCCCGTTCCGTGGATCCAGGCGAGGGTCCGGTGCACGCGAATCGGCCCCTCGGTTTTCGTTCCCTCGATCTTCGGAGCGAAGATCGCCAGACTGGCCGTCGTCGCATAGAGGCCGGCCGTCAGGCCTCCGAGCTCGGCGTGGAGCCTCCTGCCGGATGGCGTGCCGCGCCGCCCCGCGTGGCCGGCAGTCACGAGCGCGGCGACCATCCGTACCGCGGTGATCAGGCCGAAGCGCTGGTGCCACTTGAGCATGGGCGACCGCCTGTCGAGCCGCGCCTGCTCGGCCGCGCTGCCGGTCGTGTCCTGCACGGCAAAGCCGAGATCGCCCAGCGACAGCGCCGGGCCGCTCGCGGAGCCGGCCGTCAGCGTGAGATCCACCGTTTGCCTCGCGCCTGGGGCGAGCGTGACCGTCGCGGTTTGCGCGCCGAAGCCGTTGGCCGACGCGGAAAACTCGTAGTTACCCGCGGGCAAACCCGCGACGCTGTACTTGCCGGTGGCGTCGGCATGCGTTGTCGTCACCTGAGCCGTCGCGACATTCCGGATCGAGATGCTGACGTCGGCAAGCGATGGCCTGGAGGACTTGACAGACGAGGCGCCCGAAAACGTGATGGTTCCGGACAGCGTGGCGCTCGGCGACTGGGCGAACACGGTGGGCCGCACCAGGAGCGTCAGGACGAAGATTTCGAGCGCGACCTTCGCTGTCTGCAAACGCATCCGTTCTCCCCATCCGCCGCAGACCAGTGTCCGCCTACACATTCAAGATCGGCATCCGAGCCGTCGCCCCATCACAGGAGTCGGCGACAGGGACCGACGCAGGCACCTGTCCCTGCGCAAGGATCGGGACCGCCGAGGTGCACAGCCCCGCCATGACGATCGCCGTCCGGATGACTCTGATACCGCCCTCCCTGCCGTGAGCGGATTATGGACGCTGATCGGTTCGGCCGCGGTGTGTGTCAAAAATCGACCCGCAGAGACAGCTGCAGCTGACGCGGGGCCTGCGCGCTGACGGGCTGGCCGAACAGGGGCGAGCCGACGGTTCCGACGTAGCGTCCGTAATTAGCGTGGTTGAGGAGATTGAACGCGTCGATGCCGAGCGTGAAGGTTCGCGCGGATGAGCCGAACCCGAGCGCCAGCTCGCGCGCAAGCCGCAGATCGACGTCGGACTCGCCGCTGCCCTCCAGGCTGTTGCGGACCACGCCGGTCGGCCGGGCGTCGCCGCGTCCGTTGTGGTACGGATCGGTTCCCAGCGTCTCGCTGTACGGCAGCCCGCTCTGCAGCGTGGCCGCGACACCGAGGCTCCATCCCTTGGCCGGCGTCAGGGTGCCGAGCATCAGCAGCCGATGGCGGCGATCGAAGTCGGCGCGCCCCCACTCGCCCGCGAGGTCGTAGTCGTTCGACGGAAACCAGTTGAGCCCGCCCGAGTCGTTCAGCGTCCGACTCAACGTGTACTGGACCTGCCCGTTGAACGTGCGCGCGATCCGCCCGCGCAGCGTCACCTGCAGTGAATCGCCGCGCTGGCGCCCCGACGCGTCGATCTGCCGAACGACGCCGTAGCTGGCATCCGGCCGATCCGCGTAGAGCGGCGGGAGCGGCGCGTTGATGTCGCGGGATCGCAACAGGCGTGCGGTGGACCCGTAGTACATCAGCGACAGCGTCGCGGTCTTCAGCTGGCGCTCGACGCCGCCGCTGTACTGCAGCGTCCACGGCACCTGGATCCCGGGCGCGAGTTGGACGATGCTCGGTGGCGTCGTCTGCGCGGCTGCGGTGAGGTACGGGTTCGGATACGACGGGTTCGCGATGACGACGCGCTGGAGCCCACCGGGACGGAAGTTGAGCACGTCCACGATCGGGAACGGACCCACCTTGTCGTAGAAAAGCCCGGCACCGCCGCGAATCACCGTGGACCCGCCGCGCGGCTTGACCGCCAGCGAGACGCGCGGCGCGATCGTGTCGTGGTCGGCGAAGTAGTTGGACCAGTCGTAGCGCAGTCCGTACGACAGCGTCGCGCCCGTCCCGAGCTGCCAGTCGTCGTTCACGTAGAGGCCGAGCACCTTCTCGAGCCAGTTCACGCGGCCGTTGCCCGTCTGCTGAACGAACGAGTACGGCCGGCCGGCCGCGTAGGCGTCGAGATCCGAGAAGTAGAACGTGCCGCCGAAGTCGCTGTGATCGTCGAAGCCGCGCTGGCTCCAGTCCGGCACCTGAACGCCCACCTGCAGCAGATGGTTCCCCCGCGTCGCGGCCAGGTTTTCAGACAGCTGGAAGTGCAGCTCCGTGCGCCGCTGATCCAGCTGCGCGCCGCCCCCGGTGAACGCGCCGTTGACGACGAGGCCCGGCTCGGGCGACACGCTGGTCGTCGGCTCGATCTCGTGGCCGACGAGAATCTGGAACTGGTTCACCAGCGTCGGGCTGACGATCGTCTGCTGGCTGTAGGTCAGAGTGATCTCGCGGTGGTAGTACGTCGTGCCCGCCGAGCCAAGAGTCGTGCCGCCGATGCCGCGGCCCTGGTCGGTTTCCTGTTCGTACGATGGACGGATGGAGACGGTCGATGCCCCGATCTGATGCGTGATCCCGATCGACGCGAGCTGGTGGCGGAACGGCTGGGCGGCGGCGCCGCGGATGTCTCCGTCGAGGCCGCGCGCGAAGATGATGGCCTGACGGTCCTCGCTGTCGGTGCTGACCGACAGCATGAAGGACGTGTTGCCGCCATGGCCAATGGGGCCGCCGAGGAAGCCGTCGGCGATACGGCGCTGCTCCGGTGGCCGCACGACGGCGAAGGCGTTGCGGCCGTTCAGACGCGCGTCGCGGAAGATCACGCTCGCGTCGCCGTGATACGCCTCGGAACCGGGCTTGGTCAGGATGTCGATCCGCCCGCGCCCAGGGCGGGAGTAGGCGGCCGAGTACGGATCCTGATTGATCTTGATCTCCTGGATGGCCGACGTGCCGACGTTGAGGCCGTTGACCTCCATGCCGTTGACGAGGATCGTGACGCCCCCGGCGCCCGCCGATCCGCTGTCGAGAAACCGCGACACGGTGGCGATGGCGTTGTTGTCGAAGATCGGGAGGCTCTGCAAGGCATTCTGATCGACGGTGACGGCGTCCGCGTTCGCGGCCGCGCCGGTGCCCACCTGGGGCGTCCTATTGGTGACGGTAATCTCCTGATGGATCGCCGAGAGCGCCAGGGTGATGCGAAGCGGCTTGACGTTCCGGGCGCCGGCGTCCACCTTCACCGCCTGCGGCTCGAATTGGTCGAGGCTCACGCGCACCTCGTAGCGGCCGGCACGAACGGGGCTGAACGCGAACGCGCCGCTGGCATCGGTCGTCGTGGACGCCACGACCGCGCCCACCGAGGCCAGGGTCACCTGGGCGTTCGGCAGGACCGCGCCGGTCGAGTCGAGCACGACGCCGGTCAGGCCCGGCATCGATGGCGCCTGGCCGAACGCCGCCGTCGCGACGCCGACGAGAATGGCGGCCACCACGACGATCAGACCCGGTGCGCTCCGCGTCGCGCGTGCACTCATGCTGGCGCCCCCGCTGCGGGCCGGCCTGTGAGCAGCTCGATCAGGCGCTCCTCGAACGCGTCGAGCGTCGAGCCCAGTTCGTCGGTGGAGCCCGAGAAGACGAGGCGGCCCTTGGCGATGACGCTGATCTCGCTGCAGAGGCTCCGGATCTCCTGGGTGTCATGGCTGCTGAGGAACGTGGTGACCTGCTCGTCCGCGGCCAGCCGGCGCAGCAGCGCCCACATGTCGCGTTTCGCGGGCAGGTCGAGCCCCCGCGTCGGCTCGTCGAGAAACAGCACCTTCGGTCGGCCCATCAAGGCACGCGCGATCTCGACGCGTCGAGTCATGCCGGTGCTGTACGTCCCGAGCAACTTGCCCCGGAACTTCACGTCCAGGCCTACGTCGTCGAGCAGGCCCTCCACTTGTGTCGCCGGTCCGGGCAGGCCCCGGATCCGGGCAAAGTACCAGAGGTATTCACGCGCCGTCCACGCGGACTGGCTCTCGCTGGTCTCGTCGCTGACGAGACCGACGAGCCGCCGCACCGCGATCGGATCCTCGACGACGTCATGGCCCCACAGCCGGGCCGTCCCCGCGCTCGGCGGCAGCAGCGTCGTCAGCACGCGAATCGTCGTCGTCTTGCCGGCGCCGTTCAGGCCGAGAAAGCCGTACAGCCGGCCCTTCGGGATCCGCAGCGTCACGCGGTCCACGGCAACAAACTCGCCGAAGCGGCGCGTGAGGCCATCCATCTCGACGGCCCAGTCGGTGACGACGGTCATCGCGTCCGCCGCCAGCGCATGACCGCCGCACCCAAACAGAACAGCGGGAGAACGATCGAGGCGCCAGCCATCTCGTAGATGGCGCTCCCGACTTCCGCGTTGACCGCGCCGCGCGCGGTGAACGTGCGCTCGTTCGAATCCCCTTCGATGTACGTCGCCGTGATCTTCAGCGGATAGCGATCGCCGCCGATGTCCCAAGGCCTGGTTGGCACGAGCGTCACCGGCACTCGCGCGACCCAACCGATCTGCACGTGATGACCATCGGCGGCGGCCGGTCCCAGATCCTCGGAGTAGGTTCGCGTTTCGAGGTGCACGGGCCGATCCAGAACAGCTGGATCGACGTACGCCTCGAGGCCGTTCTCGCCCGCGACCTGGATGCGAAGGTCGGCAATCGGCTGACTCGTCTCGACCGGGAGAAACAGCAGGAGGTCCTGCCGCCTCTCCACGTCGGTCCCGAACGGCCACACCTCACGGTTCAGGATTGTGCTGCAGCAGCGGGCGGGCGGCTGTCCGCCGGGCAGGACCAGCGCCAGGCTGCTGCCGGCCCGGGCGAAGATTCCGCGGATGGCCGGCGCATTCGTGGCTGGCGGCGCCGCCGCGTCGTAATTGGCGTCCGCCAGGACGACCGGCAGCATGGCCAGCCCGGCGATGGAGAGCGCAATGATCCAGCGCTGGCGGCGCGAGGCTTCCCACGTCTCGACGCCCTGGGCCCGCAGAAAGACCCACACGGCCAGCACGAGCGCGCCGGCGACGATCGCCGCCAGGCTGATCCACGTCCGCGTCGTCGTCGCCGGCACATTCGCCGCCACCAGCGTGAAGCCGAGTGCGTTCTTGAGGAGGACCGCGGGGCTGAGCAGCGTCAGATGGCCCGTGCGTGTCGCGCCGTTTCCCTGCGCGACCATCAACTCCTGGAGCGGGATGAGGCCTGCATACGCGAGCATGACGCCCATGCCGGTCGCCGCGGGTGCGGCGATGCTGCGGCCGATGAACAGCACGCCCACGAGCGTGCCGACGGCGACGCTGGCGACGAGCAGGCCTGGTGTCCAGAGGAGAAAGTGCCTCAGCAGGGGCGGGAACCCGACGTGCAGCGCGTACACGACCATCATGGGCACGAGGGCCAGGTAGTACGCGGCAGCGAGAGTCGCCACGACGAGAATCTTCGCCGCGAGCCAGTCGCGGCGAACGACCGGCGCGGTGAACACGCTCTCGACGAATCGATTAGCGCGCGGGCCGGCGATTGTGCCGGCCGCGAGCGGAACGAAGGCGAGCGGCACCAGGCCGTACGCGATGATGCCGTATCCGTCGAGCCAGGTGTCCTGCGTGCCGACGGTCGCCAGACCGCCAACGGTGAGCAGCACGACCGCCGCGCCCAGCCAGACGAAGCGGCCGCGCATCGTGGCCTTCAGTTCTTCCAGGTAGAGGGTTCCCATGCGCGAAGACCAACCGGCTGGCAGTGTAGCGGTTCCACGATGAACGTGCGATGAACGTGCTCATAGCGCGTCGCCGGCCACATGGGGCAAAGTGATGACGAAGGTGCGGCCCGACGGACCGCTCGAAACGGAGTTCGAGGATTCCGGCACTTCGTGCGTCATACGGCGAACCGATTACTGTCGTTCGACGACGAAGAGTGTAAACGTTCCCGACTTCGCTCTCGTCCGGGCGCGCTGCCCGTTCGCCGCAGGCACCGTCTCCTGCTCCACCGCCGAGAGAAACAGGCGCTTCGCCTTCGGATCGAGCGCCATCGTCTTGGCGCTCGGCTGCGTCTGAATGGCGCCGGCGGACTCATACACGTCGGCGCTCTTCTGCCGGATCACCGACACTGTGCCGTCGCCGTTCGACGCAAAGATCAGCCCGCTGCCCGCGTCGTATGCCACCGCATCCACATGATCGCCGATTGCAAGCGTCGTGATGACGTGTCCGTTGCTCGCATCCATCACGGCGAGCACCCGGCTCCGGCAGCCGATGAACAGGCGGTTGTTCGCGGTATCCATGGCCAGGCCCGTTGGAGTTTGGCAACCGGTAATCGGCCACTTGTCCGTGACCGCCAGGCTCCTGGGATCGAAGCCGACGATCAGGGCGGCGTCCTCCAGATTCACAAATCCGGCGCCTCGGCCGTTGACAACGGCGGCTTCCGCCCCACCGCCGAGGTCGATGGTCCCAATGACGGTTTCGCCCTCGGGATCGATCGCCGTGATCACGGCGCCGTCGCCATGGCAGACCAGCACCCGCCCCGATGTCGGGTCGTAGAAGATGAAGTCCGGGTCGGCTGAGACGTTGATCGTCTTGAGCGTCTTGAGGGTGACGGTGTCGAAGACCGAGACGGTCGCGTCTCCCCCATTCGAAGTGAAGCCGCGATGCAGGGCCGGCACGATCGCGATGCCGTGCACACCGGGCGTATGTTCCACTGTGCCGAGGATCTTTCCGGAATCCGCGTCCACGACGTCGACTTCCGTCCCGTGGGAGACATACACACGGCTAGCCGAGCCGTCGAACACCACGTAGTCGAAGCCACCGTCACCCGGCAGCGGATACTTCCGCGTCACCTTGAAGCCGGGCGCCTCAGCCGCCACGCACACGGCAGTCATCGCCAAGACCATCCCGCACCGCGCCATCCACTTCATCGCTGCCATCCTCCCTACCGGCCGAGATCGGCGAAGTCGATCACCTCACCGCCGGGCGTCCGGGCCTCGACGTGCGCCGTACCGCCGTCTACGTTCACGATGACGAAATTCTCGGTGCTCTCCACCTTCTGCGTGATATCTGGCGGGGGCATGTCCACGTCGTAGAGCGGCGCGCCGCCGCCGCCGGTGATGAAGTAGTGGACGCCGTTCTTCAGGTAGTGCTGGTAGTTGTGATCGTGTCCGAAGAACGCCGCCGTCACGTGCAGTTCCTCGAACATCGGCTCGAGCGCGATCATCTGTGGGTTGTCGCCCTGCCGGCGCTTGACGGCCGTGATCGGCGGATGGTGCGCGAACACGAAGCGGAGGCTCGCGGCCGCCGCGCCCTGCAGGTCGGACTGCAGCCACCGCGTCTGTTCCTGCCAGAAGGCGTCTCTCTCGGCGTCGTTGGAGCCGGCGTTGCCGATGTCGCTGTTGATCACGGAGAAATGCGCGCTGCCCCAGTCGAAGGAGTAATAAGGGGTGGCGTTCATGTACTCGTAGTAGTTGTGATCGTTGCGCTCGTGGTTGCCCAGCGCGGGATAAAAGGCCGCCTTGCGGAGCAGCTCGCGCTCGACGTCGAAGAAGATCGGCCACAGCGACGTGTCGCCGCCGTTGGCGACGAGGTCCCCTGTGTGCATCACGAAATCCGGGTGGGCTGACGCGAGAATCGCATTGATGACGGCGCGATGGACGTCATGCCGCGTGCGTGTATCGCCGTAGACGACGAACTGGAACGGCGCCGGCCCGACAGACGGCGTCTTGAACGACCCGTTCCCGCCTTCGCCCGGGAACGCCTCATAGTAATACGTCGTCCCCGGCTGCAATCCGAGGAACTCGATCTTCTCCGCACGCAGAGCGGGCACCGTCTTGCCCATCTCGCCGGGCTCGGTGCCGATCGATCCCTGTCCCATCTGCACGACCCAGATCACCGTCGCCGATCGCGGCCCCACGTTCACCGCATACGGTCCGCCGATCACCGCGCCGGGGAGCGCCGGCGAGCCTGGCATCTGCGCGGCCAGGCTGGCGCCGAGCAGCACGATGGCCGGAACGAGGCTGGCCCGTGTCATGGCTAACCCCCGACATTCCAGCGAAAGCCGAAGGCGACCGAGGGCTTGTAGAATTCGCGCTGGATCATGTACTGCGGATCGCCTTGATAGAAGCCGAAGACTTCGTTGGTGAGATTCAGACCGTAGGCGACGAAGCTCAACTCACGCGACAGCTGGACGCTTGCTTGCGCATCGACTTGAAGGTGCGAATAGAAGTAGAGGTCTCCGAACGGCCCCGTCAGTCCTCCGGGCGTGGGGTCCGAGTCGTCCGACCCGTCCTGGAATTCGTAGCTGTAGATGTTCGCCTGGTTGTAGGACAGGCCAACACGAATCGACACCGGCCCCCGGTCGTAGGTCGGGCTGATGTTCCAGGTGTTGGGCGCGTTGCGCAGCAGCCTGGGCTGATCGGAGCGGCCGATCAATCCCTTGGCGCGAGACGCCGTATAGCCGTAGTTCGCGGAAAGACCGAGACCGCCGAGGGCGCCTGGCAGAAAGGTGAGGTGCTGCGTGTACGCGGCTTCGAATCCCGCGATCCAGGCACTGCCCGCGTTGAAGGGCTGCGTGACGGTGTAGGTGCCCACGGGCGCGATGGGCGTCGGTTGAAAGTCGGTGAGCACGCGGCTGGACGTGACGATCGGGTCGCTGAGCCTCTTGAAGAAGAACCCGGCCGACATCATCCCGAAGGGCTTGAGATAGTGCTCGAACAGCACGTCGATGTTGTCCCCGATTTCGGCCTTCAGATCGGGATTCCCCAGCGACGCCGTGTTTTTGAGCGAACCCGGACTGCCCGTGCTGGTGAACGTGACGGACTGGGCGATGTCCACCGGGTCCGGACGGGACAGCCCGCGCCCGTAGGCGAAGCGAAGGTTCGTATCCGGCGTGAGCGCGACGCGCAGCGATGCGCTCGGCAGCACGCTGAGGTACGAGCCGTTGGCCTCGACGCTGAGCGTTCCCGCGTCCTCGTCGAAGCTGAGCGTGCTCAGATTCGTGTTTTCAAGGCGCAGGCCGGCCACGAGGCGAGCGCGCGAGGAGAAGTCGGTGGTGGTCATCACGTAGCCGACCGAGACTTTCTCGGTCAGCGCGTAGTTCGCCGGGTCCACACCCTGCGTGGTTCTGGACGTGAAGGCCGAGGGGTTGGCGTTGGCGAACGCCAGCACATCTTCATACGTCGGCGTCGGCCCGATCTCGTAGCTGCCGCCGTAGAACGTGCCGCTCGGAGCGCCGTTCGGAAACTGCGACATCGGGATCGACACGAGCGGATCCAGCCGGTTGCTGTAGCTGTCGTCCATCTTATGAGCGCGGCGCCACTTGCCGCCGATCTCGATCGTGGACAGGCCGGAACCGAGGTGGTAGTTCTTGGCCATCGAGCCGCCGATCTGCAAATTCACCTGCGCGCTGTGTCCGTGGTCGTTGGTGACCCGGTTCAGCTCCCAGTTCGCCGGATCGTAGGCCTCACTGAAGCAGGCCGGCGTGAACTGCGGCTCGTACACGTTGGAGGTCGCCGCGGGATCGTACTGGCAGGCACTCGTGTCCAACGTCGATGCAAAGCGGGTTGAGCCGGGGGAGACATTCGTATCGGTGGAACGGGCTGCCGCCACGTCCCAGGAATACCAGGTCGTCGTGCGCACGTGCTTGCCGCCGAACGCCAGGTTGCCCATCGTGATGTCGGGACGGCGGATCGAATTGTTGAACGACGGCGTGCCCTCGCAGGGCCCCACCGTGACGCCGTCGTCGTTCGTGTCGCAGCCGTTCGAATCGAGCAGCTGGATGCCCTGCGTGTTGTCGGTCACGGAGTACGCCCACCGGGATCCGTAGTTCTTGAAATCCGAGTACAGGCCGCGCGCGTAGAGGTTGGAGTTGGCGCCGGCCTGGTAATCCACGCTGCCGGTCAGGCCCCAGCGGCTCCGGTAATAGACGTAATCCCGAACGTCCAGCGACTCGAAATAGCGCTCAGTCGAGCCGTCGGGGTGCCTTGCCACGTCGGCGACGGGTTCGACGTCGTCGATGCCGCGGCCGTTCCAATCGTAGGTGCCGCCCACGAGCACGCCGAGGCGCTTGTCGGGGCCGAAGCGACGACCGGCAGTCGCGGCAAGTTCGGTGAGCCCCCGGCCTCCGCTGATCGGCGTATACCCGCCCATGCCGCTCAAGCTGATCGTCGGCTGCTGCCCGGCGGTCTTGGTCACCAGGTTGACCGATCCGCCGATGCCGTCCCCGTCCATATTGGCTTGCAGCGTCTTGTTGATTTCGACGGCCGCGACGATGTCGGCCGGAATCGCGTCGAACTTGATCTGGCGAACATCGGATTCCGGCGAGGGCACGTTGATGCCGTCGATGGTGGTATTGGTGAGGCGCGGCTCCGTGCCGCGGATCTGCACGTACTTCCCTTCGCCTTCATCCCGTTCCAAGGTCACGCTCGGCAGGCGCCCCAGGGCGTCCGCCATGTTGGCGTTGGGCAGGCTGCGGATGACCTCCGCGGGTAGCACCTGAACGATATTGTCGGCGGTACGCTCACGGTTCACGGCCTGCGCTTCGGCGGAAGGCCGCTCCGCGGTGACCAGGACTTCGATGGTCTGGGCAGGAATCGTCAGGCTGGTATCGGCGTTCACGGTCCGGCCCGCGGCGACGTCCACGGTCTTCGTGGCCGGATCGAAGCCCACGTAGGTGATGGTGAGCGTGTAGTTCCCAGGATCGAGATTGTTGATGAAGAACCGGCCCTGGACGTCGGTCGCGACGTTGATGCCTCTGGGATTGAGCGATACCTGAGCGCCCTGGAGCACGGCGCCCGACGGGTCCGTTACATGTCCCGCAATGGTGCCCCTCGCCGCTTGAGGAAAGGCACGGACCGTCGGCATCAGAAGAAGTAGTGCCAGGACCAGCGAAAGCAGCAGGTGAGGAAGTCTGTTGAGTCGGCAGCACGTCCGTGGCATGAGACCCCCATCGTTGTAATCTTCGCGAATGGGTTTCAGTCTCGGACGACGTTGTGACGCTGAGACGACGATGGAGCGAATAGCGCGTAATGTAATGTGCCGTTCATGTTCGAGCGCTGGGCTTGTACCCGAGCGATCGTTCGCGCGTGTGACGCCAAGTGATCGGGAGCACACTATCCATCCGGCAGGGCGGCCAGCCGGTCCCCGCCCGCATTCTCGCCGCGCGCGACGCCGTGCCGCGAAGGAGTACGTCGACCATGATCGTCGTGAGCGGGATCACCAAGCCTCCGCCACGAACTCATCGACGCGTCAGGCCCGCTGAGCAGGCCGACGGGATTCGCGGGACTCAGCGCCTTAGAGAAAGGGTTGCCCAACTGCTATGGCCGGGCGGCCTGACGGATCGCGGCGCAACGGCGCGTCGGAAGGGACTGTGGGACCTTACGGGCCTGGCACACAAGGCGGGCCACGATTGTTCAGTGCGACGAAACCGGCCACCGCGGCAAGGTGTTGAAAAGACTGGCGGGCCCAGCAGGACTCGAACCTGCGACCTCCTGGTTCGTAGCCAGACGCTCTATCCAACTGAGCTATGGGCCCTCTGCGAGGTCGGACGAAACCGCGATCTTATCACAACGTCAGAGGCCTTGAGACGTTCGGCGCGGGCGCACGAGGACACACCGGACGCCGCGCTACAATCATCGGTATGCCTCCGCGCGTGCCCGCCCACGTGGAACACCGTGCGCGCGCGCCCCGATCCGTCCGCTGCTTCGTGCTCACCATCAGCGACACGCGTACGGAGCGCACCGACACGAGCGGCCGCGCGATCGCCGAGCTCCTCGTGGCCCACGGCCACATCGTCGCCGGGCAGGCCCTCGTGACCGACGATCCGCAGGCGATCCGCGAGGCCATCAGCCGCCAGATCGCCAACCCCGACGTGGAGGTCGTCGTCACCACGGGCGGAACCGGCATCACGTCGCGCGACAGCACCTACGAAGTCGTGAGCAGCCTCCTCGAAAAGCGCCTCGACGGCTTCGGCGAGCTGTTCCGCATGCTCAGCTACGAGCAGATCGGATCGGCGGCGATCATGAGCCGCGCCGCAGCCGGCCGCGTCGCCGGCACGATCGTCGTGTCGCTGCCGGGATCCGAGAGCGCGGTCCGCCTGGCGCTCGAGCGCCTGCTGCTGCCCGAGCTCGGCCACCTCGTGGAACAGGCGAAGCGATAGGCGCGATGAGACCTTTCGACGCGCTGATCACGATCGACGAGGCCCGGGCGCGGCTCGACCAGGCGGCGACGCCGATCGCGCGGGTCGAGCGCCTGCCCCTCTCCGACGCCGCGGCCCGCGTAGCGGCCGAGACTGTCGCCGCGGCCATCGACGTGCCGCCGTTCGCGCGCTCGGCCATGGACGGCTTCGCCGTGCGCGCGTCCGACCTCACGAACGCCTCGCGCGCCCGCCCGGTCCGCCTGCGGGTCGTCGATCGCGTCTACACGGCTCAGGCGCCCGGCGCTCGCGTCGAACCCGGCACGTGTGCGCAGATCGCGACCGGAGCGCCGATACCCGAGGGCGCCGACGCGGTCGTGATGGTGGAAGACACGTCGGGCGGATCGAGCGACAGCGTCGACGTGTTCGCGGCCGCCTCTCCGGGCCAGAACATCGGCCGGCGCGCGGCGGACATCCGGGCCGGCGACGCAGTCGCGCGTCCGGGCGACTGGCTCACGCCGAGCCGGATCGGCGCGCTGGCGGCGACCGGCTGCGCGGCACTCGACGTGTACGCACAGCCACGCGTCGCCATCCTCTCGACCGGCAACGAAGTGGTCGAGCCCGGCCAACCCCTCACACCCGGACGGATCTACGACGTGAACCGCTTCACGCTGGCGGCCGTGATCCAGGCGCACGGGGGGCAGGCTGTTCCCTTCGCCCCGGTCGGCGACACCACGGACGCTCTGGTCGAAGCGCTCGACGCCTGCGACGGAGAGCGCGCCGACCTCATCGTCTTCTCGGGCGGCAGTTCGGTCGGCGACAAGGATCTCATCGCGGATGTCGTGGCCGCGCGGGGCCGGATGATCTTCCATGGCATCGCCGTGAAACCGGGCAAGCCCACGGCGTTCGCGCGCATCGACCGACGGGGCGGCGGCGCGACGCCGTTTCTCGGCATGCCCGGCAACCCCACCTCGTGCCTGTCGAACGCCTACATTCTGCTCGTGCCGTTCCTCCGCGCGATCGCACGGCTCCCCCGGTGGGCGCCCCGACTCGTTCGCGTCCCCCTGGCTCGACCGATCGCCTCGGTCGCCGCTCGGCATCAGTTCTACACCGTGCGGATCGAGAATGGCGTCGCCCAGCCGGCCTTCAAAGGGTCGGGCGAGATCACCAGCCTCTCGCAGGCCGACGGCTACATCGAGATTCCCGCGGACGTCACCGCCGTCGAGGCCGGGGAGATCGTGGAGGTCACTCTCTTCTGAATGGAACGAAAGGGAATGGGACGAGAGGACGATGGGACGATGGGGGGACGAGGGGACGAAGGGGGGACGAGGGGGCGAGGGGACTATGGGCGCGTCTTGTTGAACCGCTGGTTGCGTCTGGCGGTGCCGACCATGGCGGCGAAGATTGCGCTCAGCTCGCGCGATTCGCGTAGCAATTCTGTCAACGCCGGGGCTGGTGCGGTCTTGGATTCGCTGATGATTTCGAGCCAGAACGACGTCTCGTCAGCTTCTTCCGCGACGACTGCTATGCGCGCCGTGAATTCCTGATGTGAACGAGAATGCTGGGCCGAGCGATAGTTCGCTGCAACTGACGTTGCGGACTTCGCCAACTGGCGGCGGAAAGTCGGGCCGGGCTCCTGCGCCGGAAGGACGCTCAGAAAACGCAGAACGCTGAGCGCGAATAATTTCGTTCGGTCCTTGAGCAGCGTTGACCGATCCACGAAACGTCGAGGTCAGCACGATCCGTACCATCCCATCCCCTCGTCCCCCCTTCGTCCCCTCCCCCCTTCGTCCCCTCGTCCCCTCGTCCCCTCGTCCCCTCGTCCCCTCGTCCCCTCGTCCCCTCGTCCCCTCGTCCCCTCGTCCCCTCGTCCCCTCGTCCCCTCGTCCCCTCATCCCCTCATCCCCTCGTCCCCTCGTCCCCTCGTCCCCTCGTCCCCTTCCCTATCTCCTCCCGATCCTCCGCTCGTATTCCACCTCCAGCTCGTCGGCGATGTGGAGGTCGAAGCCCGGCGCGTAGTCCTTGTACGCGCCACGGAATTCCGAGTGGCACCGATAGCACACCGTCACCCCTTTCAACTGCCCGTAGACGATGAGATCGATGAGGGCCGCGGCGGCGAGGATGCTGTAGGCAATCAAGTCACGGCCGAACCAGTAGAAGACGGCGCTGACGAGCGCGCCGACGATCACGACGGTGAGCCCGAGCTTCGGGTCGAAATCCTTGCGGCTGTAGAAGTCGGAGCCGCGGCAGACCGGGCAGACGTCCACCGCTCGATCGTCGCGGAGCGCATCGGACATCTCGATCGGGATCTCGCGGCCGCACCGGCCGCAGCGGATGAGGGACGGCGCGTCGGCGGCGGCGATCGGCAGGCCGGCGTCGCATTGGGGACACTTCGCGACGATGCGCATCACGGTGAAGTCCGACCAGGGGCCGGGAGCCAGGGACCGGGAACCGTCTCTACCCCCGGGACCGTCCAGGGTAGAACGACGGCAGCGGCATGTCTCGCATCGTGTGGAGGCCCGGAGGGGCCTCGAGCACCCTGGGAATGGAGTTGACCACGATCGACGCGGTCGCCACGTCGCCGTG
The DNA here is from genome assembly GCA_963837345.1 of uncultured Acidobacteriota bacterium. Taxonomy (GTDB): domain Bacteria; phylum Acidobacteriota; class Vicinamibacteria; order Vicinamibacterales; family CAVVIG01; genus CAWIMX01. The sequence continues at coordinate 2,024,713 of CAWIMX010000001.1, read as the reverse complement.
AATGCCTCCGGGGATCTTCACGGCCAGCCGCGGCGAGCCGTCGATCTCGATCGCATCGAAGGTTTCCGGCGCGCCGAGATAGGCCTCGAACCGCAAGCGGATGGCGGGCTCGGCCTTGCGGTAGCCGATCCCTTCCTGCAGGATGCCGCACACGTAGCCGGGATCGACGGCCAGGAACTCGCTCGAGATCGTGACGGTGGCGAGCTTCGGCTGGATGTCGTCCGAGATCCGGTCGAGCGTCCAGCCGAGTGCGTCGGCAATCATCGCGATCGACTCGGTGAGGCCAACGTGGCGCACCAGGCCCTCTTCCACCTGTTTCTGGAACTGCTCCGTCGTCAGGCCCGCGCCGACTTTCTGCTGAAACGGCAACCGTCGAAGCCGCGCGTCCAGAATCCGCGTCACCGACACGCGATCGATGCGCTCGCACACCGACGTGAGGGCAATGGGCAACGCGTCCATCGCGAAGCCGGGATTCACGCCCGTCGAGAGCACCGCCACTTTCGCCTTGCGAGCCAGGCTGTCGATGTGCCGCGCCTGCCGCACGTGTGTGTACATCGGATACGTCAGTTCCTCGGCCGTCGACACGATCGGCTTCTTCGTCTTCAGCACGGCGTCGATCTGCGGCAGCGCCGCCTTGATCGACGAATTCGTGCACAGCACGACGACGTCCGGCTTGGCGGCCTTGATCGCCTTCACCGGGTCGTTGGAGACTCTCAGGCCGAGGCGGCGAGTCGTGCCGATGAGGTCGCCGAGGTCGCGGCCGACCTTCGCCGGGTCGATATCGATCCCGCCGACGATCTTGAACGCCGACCGCGCCGCCACCTGGCGCGCCACGGCGACACCAATCGGCCCGAGCCCGTAGTGCAACACCCGGATTGGTTTGGGCATAGAAGATCTGAATTATACGCGGGCGCACCCGTCGCGCCACCGATTGCGGCCTATTGGCTACGGCGCGCCCGCGGGCGGCACCCGGCGGTCGGTCGCCTGCTCGAAGGTGTACGCGAGGCCGAGGAGCGTCGGCTCGCTGCAGGCGCCGCCCGCAAACGAGACGCCGAAGGGTTGGGGCCGCGCCGCGAAGCCCGGGGGAAACGGCGGCGTCGGCGCGTTGGGCACGGTGCCGAACGGAACGATCACGGTGGGATAGCCGGGTTTGGCCGAAATCGCCGCGCCGCGCGATCCTGGAAACAACAGCGCGTCGAGCCGGTTGGCGCGCATCACGGCATCGATGCCCGTGGTCGCCGACAGGCGAATGTCGCGCGCCCGATCGGCCAGATAGCGCGCGCGGTCGGCATCCACGTCCATCTCGTCCGAGATGTCGAGCTGCGACTGCCCGTACCTGATGGCACCGGCGCGCTCGTGCGCGCGGTTCCACGCCCGCAGCTCGCCGAGTGAGGCGACCGGCGCCGCGGCGCCGAGCGTTCGCAGCCAGGCGTTGAAGTCGCGCTTCATCCCGTACTTCAGCACCACCGAACAATCCTCGTCCTGCCCCGTGGCGCCACCGACGCCCGAACAGGAATTCCAGAGGAGCACATTGTCCGCGGGCTCGCGCGCGACGATGCTCGGAATGTCGGCGGGATCGATCACGACGGCGCCGGACCGCTTCAGGACGGCGACCGCGGCATCCATCACGCCGCGCTCGGCCGCGTCGAGGCCGCCGACCGGGCCGCGCCCGCCGGGCGGTGTGGTGGGCTCGTAGAAGTAAGCACGCGGAATGCCGATGCGGGCCCCACCGAGCGCATCGGGCGTCAGGCTCGACGTGTAGTCGCCACCCGCGGGGGGCGGGCACACGCCCGTCGCGGGATCCTCCGGATCGGCGCCGTGGCCTTCGAGCACGCCGAACAGCACCGCGGCATCGACGACGTGGCGCGCCATCGGTCCGGGCGTGTCCTGATCAGCGCTCAGCGGAATCACGCCGTGCCGGCTGATCCGGCCCACCGTCGGCTTCACGCCGACGAGCATCGTCTGGTTGGAGGGCGTGAGAATCGAGCCGGACGTCTCAGTGCCCACATTGGCCGCCCAGAGATTGGCCGAGGTGCCAATGCCCGAGCTCGACCCGCCGGTGGCCATCGCCGGCCGGCCGTCGAACGTCGCCGGCCTCGGATCGCGGCGCGGATCGTACGGATTGAAGCCGAACCCGCCGATGGCGTTGTAGTTGCCCGGCATCGGCGTCGGGGCGCCGGCCACCCAGTTGGCCAGCTCGGTCATGCCGGTTTTCGCGATGATGATCGCGCCCGACGCACGCAGGTTCGTGACGAGCGTCGCTTCGTAAGGTGGCAGGAAGCCGTCGAACGCCAGCGCGCCTCCAGTGGTCGGCAGGTCGCGCGTGAGAATGTTGTCTTTGAGGGCGATCGGGATGCCGTGCAGGGGGCCGCGCACCCGTCCTTCAGCCCGTTCGCGGTCGCGGGCATCGGCTTCCTCGAGCGCGCGCCCGTTCACCACGAGCGCGGCGTGCAATGTCGGCTCGTACATGCCGAGGCGCGTCAGATATTGGCGCACGATCTCGCGCGAGGTCGTGCGTCCCGCCGTCATGGCCGCCTGCATGTCGGGAATCGTGGCTTCCACGACCGAGAACGCCGGTGGATCGTCGGCCGGGGCCACCGGACCGGCCAGCACACCGGCGATGGCGGCCACGGCCAACGCGGGCGGCAGAAGGCGCTGCAGCATAGAATCCATGATGCCATGCGGCTGGCCATCGTCAACTACGCGTGGGATCCGACGCTCGCCACGCCCGGCTCGTTTCTCGATCGATCGGCGGCGCTCACTGGATGGGCGGAGGCGGCGCTCGACGTCGGCTGCGACCCCGTGGTGGTCTGTCAGCGCTTTCGCGTCAGGTCGGACGTCTCGCGCCACGGCGTCACGTACCGCTTCAGGCCCGATGCCGGAAAGCCGCGGCCGGGCCTGAGCTTCGCCGAGGCCGACGCCGTGCACGGCTCGGCGGCCGCCGTCCGCCCGGACGTCGTTCATGTGAACGGGGCCGTGTACCCCTCGCTCGTCCGCAAGCTTCGCGCGAGGCTGCCCATCCGCGCGGCGCTCGTCGTTCAGGATCACGGAAGCTGCGATCCCTCGACGCTTTCGCCGACGCAGCGCCACAGGGTCCGCACCGGCCTCTCTGCCGCCGACGCCCTCTTCGTGCCGTCCCATGCGCGCGGGCTCGAGTGGCGCGATTCGGGCGCGGCCCCTCCCGGCCTGGCGGTGCTGGACGTCGTGGCGGCGAGCACCACGCTCACGCCCCTGCCGCGCGACGAGGCGCGGCGGCGCAGCGGCATCGAGGGATCTCCAGCGCTGCTGTGGGTGGGATCGCTTCGCGCCGGACACGATCCGATGGCCGTGCTCCGCGGCTTCGCGTTGTTCGCCGGCCGCTTTCCCACGGCGCATCTGACGATGCTGTACGACGAGGCGGATCTGGATGCGGCCGTTCGGCTCGAGATCGCCCGCACCGCCGTGCTCGGCCCCCGCGTCCGGCTCGCCGGCCACGTGCCGCGCGCCGACGTCGCGGCCTACTACAGCGCCGCCGACTTCTTCGTGATCGGCGGACACGCCGACGCCAGCGTGACGCTCCTCGAGGCCATGGCCTGCGGCACGGTGCCGGTCGTCGGCGACACGCCCTCGAACCGCGCGCTGACCGGCAGCGAGCGCGTGGGCGCGCTGTGGAAGCCCGGGCAGCCGAAGGCATTCGCCGAAGCCCTGGCGCGCGCCGCGGCGAAACCGCTCGCCTCGGAACGCGACGCGACGCGGGCCCGGTTCGAGTCGACCTTCAGCTGGAGGGCGATTGCATGGCGGGCCGCTGCGCTCTACCGCCAGGCCATGGCCCGGCGCCGGGCGGGAGAAGGACGCCCCGCCGGCTAGACGTCGGCGAACTTGTAGCCGACGCCCCAGACCGTGAGGAGATATCGGGGGCGGCCCGGCTCCGGTTCCACGCGACGGCGCAGGCGCTTGACGAGCGTGTCGACGCTGCGCACCGTCACGAACGTATCGCCGCGCCAGATCTTCGCCAAGAGCGCTTCGCGGCTGAACACGATCCCGGCGTGCGTCGCCAGGAGGTGCAGCAGACGGAACTCCTGATCGGTGAGCTCGACGTCGCGCCCCTCGATACGGACGCGTCGGCGCGAGGGATCGATCTCGATGCCGTGCACGGCGACGATCGGCTGGCCGTTGGAGGAGGCCCCTTCGTTGGGGCGCGCGCCCTGGCGCGGGCGCCTGAGCAGCGCCCGCGCTCGCGCCACGAGCTCGCGGACTCCGAACGGCTTGGTGAGGTAGTCGTCGGCACCGCTCTCGAGGCCCACGACCTTGTCCGACTCTTCACGACGCGCCGTCAGCATCAGGATGGGGACATCCCGATTGACCTGCCCGTTGCGGACCGCGCGGCACACCGACAGGCCGTCGATGCCCGGAATCATCACGTCCAGCACCAGCAGGTCGAACCCTTCGGCCTCGGCCCGTCGCAAGGCTTCCTTGCCATCGGCCACGGCCTCGCACGTGTAGCCCTCGAGCCCGAGGTGCAAACAGACGAGCTCCCGGATATTCGGCTCGTCCTCGACGACGAGCACGCGCGGGGACGCGCCATTCACGCTTTTGTCACCGTTTGTCCACGGCGAAGCCACGAGCACCCTGTCCAATCAACACAGAAGACGCGCCGCCCGGTTTGGCGGCAACTACGAAGGAGACCCTGTGATGCGAGACAACTGGAGACAAATCGGCCTCGGCGTCGCGGCGGCGGCGCTGCTGGCCGTAGCCGCCACACCCCTAGCCTCTGCTCAAAATACGAACGGCGGACCGCCTCCGTTTATGGGTCGCGGCCTGCGGGGCGGGCCGCCCCCGAACGGCGGGCCGGGGGGCCTCATGGGCCTCATGCCGCCGATGCTCAACCGGCTCAACCTGAGCGATCAGCAGCGCGAGCAGGTGCGCGCGATCGCGGACACCCATCGCGACGAGGCGCAGACACTGTTCAACAACGAGCGTCAGGCGCACGAGGCCTTGCAGGCCGCCATCACGTCGGGGACGTTCGATGAAGGCGCGGTGCGGCAGCAGGCCATGACCGTCGGACAGATCGAGGCCGACGTGGCCGTGCTGCGGGCGCGGGTCTTCTCGGAAGTGTTTCAGGTGCTCACGCCCGAGCAACAGTCGCAGCTCAAAGCCAGGCCCGAGCGGCGACCGAGGCGCTAGTCTCGGTTCTGGGGGAGCTTCGCTGTAGGGGGCCGGGAGCTTCATCGCAAGAAGGCCCGTGCGGCTTCCAAGCCCCCTGCCGCGTCAGTGCCGGGCCCTTTGCGGCGTCAGCTCCTGGCCCCGTGCGGCGTCAGTGCCGAGCCGCGCGCGCACGGCCTCGGCGATGTGGCGCGCCGAAATGCCGTATCGATCCAGCAGTTCCTCGGGCTTGCCGCTGCGGGGAATCTCGCGCACGGCCAGTCGATGCACGGTGATGCCCTCGCCGGCCACGGCCTCCGCGACGGCGTCCCCAATGCCGCCTGCGGCGTAATGATCCTCGACCGTGATCAGATGGCCGCCGGTCGCCCGCGCGGCACGGACGAGCGTCTCGCGATCGATCGGGGCAATCGAATAGAGATCGATCACGCGAACGGCCATTCCCTCCGGCCTGAGCGCGTCGGCGGCCTTGAGCGCTTCGAAGACGGTGACGCCGGCGCCCACCACAGTCGCGGCATCGGATCCGCTCTCACGCAGCACCTTGCAACCACCGATTGGGAACGCCTCGTCGGCACCGTAGATGATCGGCGTCTTGGGCCGGCTGGTGCGCATATAGGCCGGACCCGGGTGGTAGGCCATCGCGTGGACGAGCCGCTCGGTGCTCACCGCGTCGCACGGATAGAGCACGGTGAAGTTGGGCTGCGCACGGAACATGGCCAGATCCTCGAGGGCCATCTGCGACGGACCGTCTTCGCCGATCGAGATGCCGGCGTGCGACCCGGCCACTTTGATCGAGACGTTGCTGATGGCGGCCATGCGAATGAAATCCGCCGCACGCGACAGAAAACACGCGAACGTCGACGGAAACGGGATCGCTCCTCGCGCCGCCAGGCCCATGGCCGATCCCACCATGACCTGTTCGGCGATGAAATTCTGGTAGAAGCGCTCCGGCGCCGCCTGCTCGAACTTCTCGGAATAGGTGGAGTTCCCCACGTCGGCGTCGAGCGCCACGACGCGCGCATCCGCAACGCCGAGCTTGGCGATGGCCTCTCCGTATGCCTCGCGAGTCGCCACCTGTGCGCCGGCTGCATACGCGGGCGGAGGGATGGCCTTCGGCCCTTCGACGGCGGGCGGCGGCGCGGGCGGCGGCGTGGGAATCGTCAGCGCGAGGTTCACCGACTCGGGCTCCGCCACGAATTGCCGCTCGAGTTCGGCGAGCGCGCGATCGAGCTCCTCGCCCTTCTTGAACGGCTTGCCGTGCCAGCCGTTCCGGCCTTCCACGAACGAGACACCTTTGCCCTTGATGGTCCGGGCGAGAATCATCGTCGGGCGGCCTTTGATGCGGCGCGCCTCCGCATAGGCGTCGAGGATCGCGTTCATGTCGTGGCCGTCGATCACGATCGGGTGCCAGCCGAAGGCCGACCAGCGGCGCGCGAACGCGTCCATGTCGTGTTGCCACATCGTCGGGCGGCTCTGCCCGAGCGCATTGACGTCGGTGATGGCGCACAGATTGTCGAGCTTGTCGATGGCGCCGACGTCGGCGGCCTCCCACACCGAGCCCTCTGCGGTCTCGCCGTCCCCGAGCAGCACGTAGGTCCGGTAGTCGGACCCGATGCGCCGCGCGTTCAGCGCCAGCCCCACGGCGGCGGCGATCCCCTGTCCGAGCGATCCGGTCGCCACGTCCACGAAATCCAGCCGGGGCGTCGGGTGGCCCTCGAGATCGGAGCCGATCGTGCGCAGCTTCATCAGCTCCGCGCGCGGAAAGTGTCCGGCCTCCGCCCAGGCCGCGTACAGCAGCGGCGCGGCGTGGCCCTTCGACAGCACGAAGCGATCGCTCAGCGGATGCTTCGGATGTGTGGGATCGAACCGCATCTCGGCGAAGAACAGCGCGGCCACCAGATCGGCGGCCGAGCAGCAGGTCGTCGGGTGGCCGCTCGCAGCCTCTGAGGTGGCCTTGACCGAGTCGATTCGGAGCCGTGTGGCGACGTTCGTGAGTGCTGGAATCAGGAGAGCGCGATCCACGTGTCCTCCGCGAGCGCTTGAGGTGGCGGGAGCAACGACCAGATTCTATTGTAGTTCGTGCCCGAGCGCGAGCCACTCGCCGAGCGCCAGCGCGTAAAGGGCCGCACGCGCGCCGCGCGCGCGGGCATCGACGGTGAGCGCCGCGAGGGCGCGGCCGGCATCGGCTGCATAGTGGGCGCCGGCGGGAATGACCGCGGCCATCCGGTAGTCGGCGTCGGCGTGCAGCGCGGCGAGCCGGCAGCAGACGCGGGCCGCGTCGCAGTTGCCCACGAACGGTTCAGCCGCGTCGAACTGCCCGTCGGCGTCGCGCCACCAGATCCGGCGCGCAAATTGTCCGAGCTCGTCGGCCAGCATGGCGTACGGCAGCCGTCCCGTCAGGGCGTGGGCCGTCAAGAGCGCCGCCGCGGCGGCCATCTGATCAACCAGCGCGCCGGACGCGAGCCCCTCGCCCGGCTCGTAGCGCGCGGCCACGATCCGCTCGAGCTCATCGACGGCCGCGCTCGCCAGGTCGGTGGATGGCACGAGGTGAGCGGCGTGGAGGCAGGCGTCGATGCCGCGCATCGCGCCGGCGATCGGCCGATCGCCGCCCCACTCGCGCCGAAGACCGGTCGCGAGGGCCGCGGCTGTTCCCGCGAGCTGTCCGTCGTCGGAGATCTCCGCGGCCTCCGCGCACACGAGCAGGAGTCCGGCGGCGTCCGCGTCGGCGCGGCCCACCGCGTCGCCGAGCGCGCGCGCGAGCGGCGCTTCGACGTCCTCGCGTCCGGTGGCGGCGTATCGCCGGACGAGCAACTGCAGCGCGGCCGGCTCGACACGCTCCCCGGCGGCGAGCGCCCCCAGCACGCACGCGGTGATCTCGTCGACGAAGGCGGCGTTCACGCGCCGATTATAATGAGGCGTCCGTGATTATCACGCTTGTCCCCGGAGACGGCATCGGGCCGGAGGTGACCGACGCCGTCGTCCGGATCCTCGACGCGGCCGGCGCGCGCATCGAGTGGGAGCGGCACGACGCCGGAACCGCCGCCATGGCGCGGGGCGGATTGCCGCTGCCGCCCGGGCTCATCGAGTCGATTCGACGCAACACCGTCGCGCTCAAGGGACCGGTCACCACGCCGGTCGGCGAAGGCTTCACGAGCGTGAACGTGGGCCTGCGCAAGGCGCTCGACCTGTACGCGAACCTTCGGCCGGTGGCGAACCTCCCGGGCGTGGCCTCGCGGTTTGCCGGCGTCGACCTCGTGATCGTGCGCGAGAACACCGAAGATCTCTACGCCGGCCTGGAGCACGAAGTGGTGCCGGGCGTCGTCGAAAGCCTGAAGATCATCACGGAACGGGCGTCGAGCCGCATCGCGCGGTTCGCGTTCGACTACGCGCGCCGTCGCGGCCGCACACGCGTCACCGCCATCCATAAGGCCAACATCATGAAGATGAGCGACGGGCTGTTTCTGACGAGCGCCCGCGCCGTCGCGAAACAGCATCCCGACGTGGCCTACGACGAGCGGATCGTGGACGCGGCCTGCATGCAGCTCGTCCTGGATCCGACGCGGTTCGATGTCCTGCTCCTCCCGAACCTCTACGGCGACATCGTGTCCGATCTCTGCGCCGGTCTGGTCGGCGGACTCGGCGTGGTCGGCGCCGCGAATCTCGGCGAGGAGGCGGCCGTGTTCGAGGCGGTGCACGGCAGCGCGCCCGACATCGCTGGACAGAACCTGGCGAACCCGTCGGCGCTCCTGCTCTCCGCCATCCTCATGCTGCGCCACATCGACGAGCAGGCCGTCGCCGATCGCGTATCCGCCGCGCTGGCTCGCGTGCTCGGCGGCCCGGTGCGCACGCGCGACCTGGGCGGGACGGCGACCACCCGCGAATTCTCCGACGCGGTGTGCCGCGCGCTCGTGTGAAACGGCGCCGGCGCCTCGTCGACGGAGTGATATATTCGCCGAGGCCCACCCATGCTGGATGAGATCATCGACGCCGTTCTCGCCCGCGACGAGATGGTGCGGTATCTGCGAGGTGGACCGCGCGAGTCGAACGCCCAGGCGCACCAGCGCGTGCACGCCTATCTCGACGAGCTGCGCACGACGCAGCGCTACGGCATCTACCGCGCGCTGAAGCATCCGCTGTATCCGATCCTGCGCAAGATCGAACGGACCCCGGAGAATCTGTATCACGTCACGTCGGCCGCCGAGCACCATCGGATCGTTTACGCGTCGAATCACAAGAGCCACACCGACTATCTGGTGGAGCCGCTCGTGCTCGACGACCATGGCATCCGCCCGCCCGTGATCGCGGCGGGCATCAATCTGTTCGGCGGCGCGCTCGGGCTCATTCACCGGCACGTCACCGGCGCCATCCCCATTCGGCGCAACGTCAAGGATGCGGCCTACCTGATCACGCTGAAGGCGTACGTGGCCGAAATGCTCAAGCGCCACGATCTGTTCTTCTATCCCGAAGGCGGCCGCAGCTACAGCGGGGAGCTCAAGGCGACCAAGACCGGGCTGATGCACGCGGCCCTCACCTCGGGACGCGCCGATCTCGTGATCATTCCGACGGCGGTGTCCTACGATCTCGTGCTCGAAGACCACGTGCTGTCCAAGCAGCGCGTGAAGAAGCGGCAGCGGCCCTTCGCGCGCGAGTTCGCCGAGATGGTGCGCTACGCGGTCGGCTACCGATCGCGCGCGTTCGTCACCTTCGGCGCGCCCATTCCGGTCGGCGAACGCGATCCCAATTCTCGCCGCGACGTCGTCGAGCTCAGCCGGCTCATCCGCTCCCGCATCGGCCTGCAGTACAAGGTGCTCCCCACCGCCGTCTTCGCCGCCGCCATGCGGCCCTCCATCGGCCGACGCGATCTGGAACAGCGGATCGAACGGCTCCTCGACCATCTGCGGGCGGCCGGCGCCAATCTGGGCGTGTCGAGCGGCCGCCAGGCCATCGACGAGGCGAGCGAGCAGCTCGAGCTGCGCGGCGTGGTGATGTTCGAGCAGGCCCGGTTTCGCGTGCGCGAGCGCAACGTGCTGCGCTACTACGCCCGGACGATCGAACACCTCCTCCCGGCGCGGATCGACTGATGCTCGACCGCGCGTCGAAAACGTTCTTCCATCTGGTCGCACAGAGCCATGCGCTGAAACTCGTCGCGTCGCGCTTCGGCATGCGGAACGAGGCGAGCTTCGCGAGGCGTTTCATCGCCGGCGAAACCGTCGAGCAGGCCATCGCCGCGTCCCGTGCCGTCCAGGCCCAGGGCCTTCGGCTCACGCTCGACTATCTCGGCGAGAGCGTCACCAGCCTGGCCGAGGCCGACGCCGCCACGCGCGCCTACCTCGGCGTCGTCGATGCCGTGATCGCCTCGGGGATCGAGCGCAACCTGTCGCTCAAGCTCACCCAGCTCGGCCTCGACGTGGACGAGGCGAGCGCCGTGGACAACCTGCGCAAGATCCTCGGCCGCGCGGATCCGGCCGGCTTCTTCATCCGGATCGACATGGAGAGCTCGGCATACACGGACGTCACGCTTCGGATCTTCGAGACGCTCTGGAACCACGGGCACCACCACATGGGTGTCGTCCTCCAGGCCGACCTGCGGCGCACCGATGCGGACGTCGAGCGTCTGAACGCCCTCGGCGCCCGCGTCCGCCTCGTGAAAGGCGCCTACAAAGAGCCCAAGGAGGTCGCCTACGTGCACAAAGAGGAAGTGGACGAGGCGTACGGCCGGCTCGTGCGGGTGCTGCTCGCGCACGGACACGACCCCGCCATCGCCACCCACGATCCGGCGATGATTGCCCTCACGCGGCAGTGGGCCACCGAACATCACGTGCGGCCCGACCAGTTCGAGTTCCAGATGCTCTACGGCATCCGCCGCGATCTCCAGACCAGGCTCGTCGCCGCCGGCTATCGCGTGCGCGTGTACATCCCGTTCGGACGGGAGTGGTTTCCCTATTTCATGCGGCGGCTCGGCGAGCATCCCGCCAACGTCGGGTTCGTCCTGAAGGCGCTCGTCGGCGAACGCCGTCCCTGAATGGTCGTCGCGGTGACGGGAGCCTCGGCCGGGATCGGGCGCGCGGCGGCGATCCGACTCGCCCGCGACGGCGCCAGGGTGGCGATGTGCGCCCGACGGCGCGATCGGCTCGACCTTCTCGCCGCCGACATCGTCCGCGCAGGGGGTGACGCGCTCGCCGTACCGGCGGACGTGACGCGGGAAGCCGACATGGACCATTTCGTTCGTGCGGCCGTCGAGCGCTTCGGCCGGCTCGACGTCATGATCTGCAATGCGGGCTTCGGCGTGGCCGGTGCGCTGGACGGCATCTCGCCGGACCAGATGCGGGCCCTGGTCGACACCAACTTCATGGGCACGTTTCTCGCCGCGCGGGCCGCCCTGCCCGTCTTCCGTCGCCAGGGCCGAGGCCACCTGATCGTGGTGTCGTCGATTGTCGGCAAGCGGGCGGTGCCGTTCATGGGCGCGTACGCGGCCACGAAGTTCGCGCAGGTCGGCCTCGCCGAGGCGCTCCGCGCCGAGTGCCTCGGCACCGACATTCACGTGACCCTGGTGTATCCCGTTTCGACGGACACGGACTTCTTCGACGTCATGACCCGCGAGACCGGCACCCGCGTCGAACGCGCCTTCGGCCCGCGCCAGCGCGTCGAGACGGTCGCCGACGCCATCGCCCAGGCGATCGCGCGGCCGGTGCCCGAGGTCTACCCCTACTGGAAGGCGCGGGCGCTCGTCTGGCTGAACGCCGTGGCGCCCGGACTGACCGACCGGTTCGTGCGCCGGTTCGCGAGGAGACCCCGGTGACGCCTGCGAGGCGGGTCGAGGAGATCGCCCGGGCGGTGCGCGACGCCGGCGGCCGCGCGGTGATCGTCGGCGGCTGGGTGCGCGATTGGCTGATGGGCCGCGACTCGAAGGACGTCGACCTCGAGGTGTTCGGCCTGCCGGCCGACGCACTTCGACGGCTGCTCGAGGAGTTCGGCCGCGTGGAATCCGTCGGGGAGAGCTTTCAGGTGTTCAAGTGCGGCGACATCGACGTGTCGCTGCCGCGCCGGGAATCGAAATCCGGTCGCGGGCATCGCGGGTTCGCGGTGGCCGGGGATCCGTCGATGAGCGTGGCCGACGCCGCGCGGCGCCGCGACTTCCGCGTGAACGCCATCGCGTGGGATCCGCTGACCGGCGAGTACCTCGATCCGTTCGACGGCCGGGCCGACCTGGCGCTCCGCCGGCTCCGCGTCGTCGATCCGACCACCTTTGCGGACGACAGCCTCCGCGTCCTTCGCGCCGTCCAATTCGCCGCCCGGTTCGGCTTCGAGCTCGATGCCGAGGCGAGGACGCTCTGCCGCGGCATCCCGCTGGACGACCTGCCCGCCGAACGGATCTGGGGTGAGGTCGAGAAGCTCCTCTTCGCGCCGAGGCCGTCGGTCGGCTTCGCGCTCGCCCTTGAGCTCGGCGTCGTGTCGCGGCTGTGGCCCGAGCTGCAGGCGCTGGTCGGGTGCACGCAGGAGCCCGAATGGCATCCCGAGGGAGACGTCTGGGTGCACACGCTGCAGGTGGTGGACCAGGCGCGCACGCGCCTCGACGGCCTCAGCCGACCCGAGCAGATCGCCGTGATGCTCGGCGCCGTCTGCCACGACTTCGGGAAACCGGCGACCACCGCCTTCGTGGACGGCCGCATCCGATCGATCGACCACGAGGAGCAGGGCGTGGCGCCGGCGACGATCTTCCTGGACCGGCTGAAGGTGCACTCGATCGACGGCTACGACGTGCGCACGCAGGTGCTCGGGATCACGGCGCAGCATCTCAAGCCGGGCATGTGGTTCAAGGTGCGCGACGAGGTCGGCGACGGGGCGTTCCGCCGCCTCGCCGCCAAAGTGGATCTCGAACTGCTCGCACGCGTCGCCAAGTCCGACTGCCTGGGGCGCGAACCCGGCCGCTTCAACTGCGACGCGATGGACTGGTTCCTCGAGCGGGCGCGCGGGCTCGGCGTGGAACATCGTCCACCGGGCCCGATCCTGCTCGGCCGCCACCTGCTCGACCTCGGCGTCGAACCGGGTCCGCGCATGGGCCGCGTGCTGAAGGCCGTGTACGAACGCCAGCTCGACGGGGACGTCACGACCTTCGAGGAAGCCGTCGCCGCCGCCCGCCTGCTGCTGGGGTGACGACCAGGCCGTATCACGATGCGAGCAGCCACGCGAACGAGGCCGCGAAGATCAGGAGGCCGACCAGCCCGGCAAGAACCCCATTCACTCCGTGTGTTGCCTCAGGAACGCGACGGCCCGGGGCCACGACTGCTCGGTGGCGCGCATGTTCGCGCCGTCCTGTCCGTCCTGCGCGCGCAGGAATCCGTGGCCGGCGCCGTCGAAGATATGCGGCTCGTAGGTCGATCCCGCCTTTTTCAGCTCCGCCTGCGCCACGGGAATGTTGGCGTTGACGCGCTCGTCCGCACCGCCGTACAGCCCCAGAATCGGCGCTTCCGCATTCACGTATTCCGCCGGATCGGTGGGCATCGGCCCGTAGTAGGACACGGCGGCGTCGAGCGCCGGCTGCTTCAGGGCGTAGTTGAAGCTCGCGCCGCCGCCCCAGCAGAAACCGATCGTCGCCACGCGTCCGCTCGCCGACGGGATCTGGATCGCGTACTCGCGGACGGCGTTCAGCCGGGCGACCACCTTGTCGTTGGTGAGCGTCCGGATCGTCTGTCCCACCTGATCGCCGAGCGAGTCGGTGCCGCCGCCGTTCGGCCCCATCCCCGAGAGCAGGTCGGGGGCGATCGCGATGAAGCCCTCCTTGGCCAGTTGATCGGCCACGCCGCGGACCCAGTCGGCCATCCCGAAAATCTCGTGGATGACGATCACCACCGGCGCTTTCGTCGAGCGCTCCGGATAGACGACGAAGCTGTTGAGAGGCGGGCCGCCGCGCATCGGGATGTCGACCCACTCGCCGTGCCGCGGCGACTGTTCGAGCTGCGCCTTCGCCGCGTCGGCGTCCGGCGGCAGGTTGTCGTTGCGCTTCTGCGCGCGCGCCGGGACGGCCAACAGGGCAGCCGCCGCCGCGGCGGCAATCAACCATCGAGCCTGCATGGAATCCTCCTTCCGGGCGTACAGGTTACTTCAGGTCAGGTGGGCCGGGTCGGTCAGGTGGGGCGGGTCGGTCAGGTGGGGCGGGTCGGTCAGGTGGGCCGGGTCGGTCAGGTGGGCCGGGGCGGTCCGGTGGGGCGGGCGTGTTTCCGCCATAATCGTCGTGTGCGCCGCGACACGCTCATCGACGTCTTCGAGGATCTCGCTGCCGCCCGTGGCGACTTTCTCGTCTTCGACGATGGCTTTCGCGTGCACAGCCATTCGTACGCCGACGTCGGCCGCGCCGCTCGCGGATTCGCGGCGCGCGTCCACGCGCTCGGCCTCCGCAAAGGCGACGCCGCGATCGTCTGGAGCGAGAATCGCCCGGAGTGGGTCGTGGCGTTCTGGGGGTGTCTCCTCGGCGGGATCGTCGTGGTGCCGATCGACTACCGCGCGTCGCCCGACTTCCTGGCCCGCGTGGCGGGCGTCGTCTCGGCGCGGCTGATTCTCGTCGGTCAGGACGTGCCCCTCCTGAGCGGCATGGACGCGCCGGTATGGCGCCTGCACGATCTCGACTGGAGCGCCGGCGAGCCGCCGGCGGTCTCAATCGCGCGCGACGACGTGGCGGAGATCATCTTCACCTCGGGCGCGACCGCCGAGCCCAAAGGCGTCGTCATCACGCACCGCAACGTGCTCGCCAACACCGTGCCGGTCGAACGCGAGGTCCTCAAGTACCCGCAGGTGGGGGAAGCCGTTCTTCCCCTTGCGGTTTCTCAACCTCCTGCCTCTCAGCCACATGTTCGGCCAGGCGATGGCCACCTTCATCCCGCCGATGCTGCCCGGCACGGTGATCTTCATGCGCGGGCACAACCCGGTGGAGATCGTCCAGCTGGTGAAGACCCGCCGCGTATCGGTCGTCGTGTCGGTGCCCAAGATTCTCGAGGTGCTCAAGACGCACATCGTCCATGTCGCCCCCGAGGCGGGGCGTCCGGGGCCGAAGCAGCACTTCCTGCGGCGATGGTGGCGCTACCGCCGGGTGCACCGCCGCCTCGGCTGGAAGTTCTGGGCCTTCGTCGTGGGCGCGGCGCCGCTCGACGCCGCGCTGGAAGCGTTCTGGAGCGAGCTCGGGTACGTCGTCATTCAAGGCTACGGCCTCACCGAGACGGCGCCGATCGTCACGCTCAACCATCCGTTCGGTACGAAGAAAGGGTCGGTGGGCAAGGCGATCGCGGGCGTCGAGATGAAGATCGCGCCCGACGGCGAGATCCTCGTGCGCGGCGAGAACGTCACGCGCGGCTACTTTCACGACGAGCAGGAGACCGCGCGCGCCTTCCAGGACGGCTGGTTCCACACGGGAGACGTCGGCGAGCTGGGCGCCGACGGCCAGCTGTACATCCGTGGCCGCAAGAAGGAAATGATCGTCACTCCCGAGGGGCTGAACGTGTTTCCCGAGGACGTCGAGCGCGTGGTGAACCAGCTGCCCGGCGTGCGCGAGTCGGCCGTCGTGGGCGCGCCGGGCCCGGGCGGAGGCGAGCGCGTGAACGCGGTGGTCGTGCTTGCGCCCGGCACGCAGCCCGACGACGTCACGCGGGCCGCCAACCGCCAGCTCGCCGATCACCAGAAGATTCGCCGGGCGCTCGTGTGGCCGGAAGACACCTTGCCGCGCACCGACGGCACCAGGAAGCTGAAGCGCGGGGCGATCCGACAATGGGTGACGGCCGGCGGCGAAGCGCCGCACGTGGCAGCGGGCCGCGACGAGCTGGCCGCGCTGCTGGCCAAGTACAGCGGACGCGCGGACGTGTCGGCGGCCACGACGCTCGACGAGCTCGGCCTGAGCTCACTCGAACGCGTGGAGCTCATGGTCGCCCTCGAGGACACCTTCGACACGCGCATCGACGAGCGCGCGTTCGCCGACGCGCGCGATTTGGGCGCGCTCCGCACGCTCGTCGAGCGCTCGGAGGCGAGGGCGGCGCCGCCGGCCGACGCGGTCCGTTTTCCGTCGTGGAACAGGAGCTGGCCCGCGCGCGCGATTCGCCGGGTGAGCCTGCCCACGTGGATCCTGCCGCTCGCGCGAGCCTTTGCCTGGATTCATGTCGACGGTCTCGCCCATCTGCATGGCCTGGAGGGTCCGGTGATTTTCGCGGCGAACCACCAGAGCCACATGGACACGCCGGCCATCCTGTGGGCCCTCCCCGGCCGCTGGCGCTACCGCGTCGCCCCGGCCATGGCAAAGGAGTTCTTCAAGGCCCACTTCTTCCCCGAGGAGCACGGGCGGCTGGCCTGGTGCACCAACAGCTTGAACTACGTCCTGGCCGCCCTCTTCTTCAACGCGTTCCCGCTGCCGCAGCGCGAGGCGGGCGCACGCGACACGCTGCGCTATATCGGCGAGGTGAT
The DNA here is from genome assembly GCA_963837345.1 of uncultured Acidobacteriota bacterium. Classification (GTDB taxonomy): domain Bacteria; phylum Acidobacteriota; class Vicinamibacteria; order Vicinamibacterales; family CAVVIG01; genus CAWIMX01. Next base: position 2,008,132 of record CAWIMX010000001.1, on the reverse strand, counting down.
CGAGGGGGGCGACTCCGTTCTCATCTTTCCGGAGGGTCGTCGCAGCATGGATGGCGCGGTGGGCCCGTTCCGTCCCGGCATCGGGATGATCGCCTCGAGGCTCGACGTGGCGGTCGTGCCGGTCCGACTCGAGGGCCTCGACCGGGTCCTGCACCCGTCCTGGAAGATGGCGCGGCCCGGGCGGGTTCGCGTCGCCTTCGGCGCTCCGATGCGCCTGTCGGGGGAAGACTATCCCGCGCTCGCCAAACGGGTCGAAGACGCGGTGCGAGGGCTCTGACGCGCCATTTCCGGATTCCCTCCATTTATGGCACAATATTTGATTGAAGAAAGGGCGATTTCCATTTGAGCAAGGACGATCTGATTGACATGCAAGGCACGGTCGTGGCGGTGCACAGCGGCGGGCTCTACCGCGTGCAGTGCGACGCCGGCCACGAGGTGCTCGCCCAGCTCAGCGGCCGGATGCGCCGATTCCGTATCAAAGTCGTTCCCGGCGATCGCGTGACCGTAGGTGTTTCGCCCTACGACCCCGTTCGGGGCATCATCACGTTCCGCGCCCGGTAGCGACCAGAGAGCAGTCAAATCGCGTTGAACAGCAAGACAACCGAGACTCACGACCCCGGGCGCCGTCGTCGCAGGCGGCGTTCAGGCCGCGGTGCGCCCGGGACGTCCGGCGGCCGGCACACCGCGCACGGAGGGCCGCCCAAGGCCCCGCCTGCGCACGCCATTCTCGAACCCGTGGCGTGCGACGCCACACCCGTGCCATTCGAGACGTTCGGGTTCGACGTCCGCATCCTCGAAGGCATCCGCGATCTCGGGTATCAGGAGACGCGTCCGATTCAGTCGGCCGTGATCGGCCTCGCGCTCGCCGGCCACGATCTGATGGCGTGCGCGGAAACGGGCACCGGCAAGACCGCGGCGTTCGTCCTGCCGATGCTGCAGACGCTGCTCACCACGGCGCCGCAAACGAAGAGCCGGGTGCTCGTGCTCGCGCCCACTCGCGAGCTGGCCGTCCAGATCGAGGACGAGATCCACGGCCTGTCGTACCACACGTCGCTCACGAGCGCCGCGGTGTTCGGCGGTGTGGACATGGGGGCGCAGGAACGCGCGCTGCGGGCCGGCGTCGACACCATTGTCGCCACGCCGGGCCGCCTGATGGATCACATGCGCCAGCAGAATGCCGACTTGAGCGGCATCGAGCTGCTCGTGCTGGACGAGGCGGACCGCATGATGGACATGGGGTTCTGGCCCGACGTCCGGCGCATCATCGCCGCGATTCCGACCGATCGCCAGACGCTGCTCTTTTCGGCCACGATGCCGGACGAGGTCATGCGGCTCGCGCTCGAAATCGTGCGCGATCCCAAGTACGTCCAGGTCGGCCGCCGGAGCGCCCCGGCCAAGACGATCACGCATCAGGCGCACGTCGTGCCGGCGGCGGCCAAGCTCGATTGGCTCATCGACTATCTCCGGCAGCCCGAGGGGCCCGTCCTGGTCTTCTCGCGCACCAAAGTGGGCGCCGATCGGCTGGCGCGGCGGCTGAGCGCGGCGGGCATCCGCTGTGTGGCGCTGCACGCCGATCGCACCATGGATCAGCGCCGCGCGGCCGTCGAAGGTTTTCGGGGCGGCCGATACAAGGTGCTCGTCGCCACCGATATCGCCGCCCGCGGTCTCGACATCGACGGTATTCACACGGTCGTGAACTACGAAGTGCCGGATTCGCACGACACCTACGTCCACCGCGTCGGGCGCACCGGCCGCGCCGACGTGGCCGGGCACGCGATCACGCTGGCGTCGCCGGAAGAGAAGCGAGCGCTGGCGCTGCTAGAAAAGGCCGTTGGCGTTCGTCTAGAATGAAGATCAGATGGCAGACCCGCTGACGGAACAGTCGGCGGCGGTTGCGAAGTTCAAGTCGTGCCGCTGGCGCCGCCCTCCCGAGGACGGCCCCGAGTGCTGCGGTCATCGCGACGTGCTTCCCCTCGCCGGCTCGACGAGCTTCGATCCCGAGGCCTGGTGCCCCGAGTGCACCTTCTACAAGCTCCGACGGACGCCCCGAAAGCGCAGCCCGGACGAGTACCGATATTGAATCGCTGATCTCTGGTTCGCAGCTACTCCGAGAACTCCCGTGCGAGCTCGGCCCACTCTCCGTGCGGCGCGAGCTGTCGATAGGCCTGCCAGTGCGGCCGGGCCTCGGCCGACAGGCCCAGCTTTTCGAACGTCACGGCCAGATAGAAGTGAGCGTCGGCATAGTTCGGGTTGAGGCGGAGCGCTTCGGTGTAGCACGTCTGCGCTTCGGCGTAGCGTCCCAGGTCGTGATAGATGTTTCCGAGATTGAAGTGGGCCTCGAAGAAGTCCGACTCCAGGCCAATCGCACGCTCGTACAGCGCCTGGGCTTCCGCGAGCTCGTCGCGGCCGTAGTGAATATTGGCGAGGTTGATGAGCGCCGCCACGAGATAGGGGTCGTGTTCGAGCGCCTTCCGATAGGCGACGGCCGCTTCGTCGGCCATCGACGCATCGCCATCGTCGAGCGCGGATCCCGCGCGGAAGTACTCCTCGGCCAACGCGGCCGCGCGCGGAAGAATCGGCTGCAGCCCCTCGGGGACGGCCGTCGGCCGCCGCGCCCCGCTCGTTCCAGGAGGCGGCAGCGTGATGATTTTCGCGGGCGACGCCTCGAGGCGGAAATCGAGCGCCAGCTGCCCGTGGCGCGCCGCCAGCAGGGTCCGCATCACGGCACGGAACGACGCGCCGCTCTCGAGCTCGTCGTTCGCCTGCTTGACGATCGCGACATCGGGGAAGGCCAGGAACATGTCGGCATGCGTCCGCGCTGCCGGGCGGACGATGCCGGTACTGCACCAGGTAGCGGACGTGATCCTCGCGCAAGCCGCGATAGCGCGACAGCAGGTCGCGCATCGAATGGTACTGACGCCGGAGAGTGTCGGGGGCGGCCACTCCCACGAGACGGCAGAAGTCGCTCTCCGACACGATGCGGATGCTCGACGCGCCCTGCGCGTTGAGCTCTTCCGCGCGCTTGAGCTTGTGGCTCGTGTCGCGCGCGGGCACGCTCGCCTCGGCCGGCGCCGCTCCGAAGCCCTCGTCGCCCACGACGAGCATGGTCGTCCGGGCGCTCACCTCGTCGGCCGTTGCACCTGCGTGGCGGACGACCAGCTCCCGCGCATCCTTGCGGCCGAGCGAAGTAAGCTTTCCGGTGAAGACAACGAGCTCGCCCGCGAGAGACGGGCGGCCTGGTGGTTCAGGCGGAGATGAGGGCAAACAGCCTCCGACGTCGGGGGAAGCGCGGCTGAACGGCCACAAGATGAAGGAGAATGGCGCGAAAGTCAATGGCCCTTCTGCTGGCAGGCGACATCGGCGGCACGTCGACGCGTCTCGGATTGTTCGCTCCCGAGCCCGATCGTCCGCGCGCGCTCGTCCGACAGGGCTTCGCGACGCTCGCCTTCGACGGCCTCACGCCCATGGTCGCGGCGTTCCTGCGCGACGCGGGTGAAACGGGCCGGAACATCGACGTCGCCTGCTTCGGTGTCGCCGGCCCCGTCGTGGGCCGCTCGGCGCAGCTGAGCAACGCGCCGTGGAGCGTCTCGGCCGATCGTCTCGCCGCGGACCTGCACCTGGCCCGCGTGGCGGTCATCAACGATCTCGTCGCGCTGGCGCACGCGGTCGGCGTGCTGCAGGGCGACGAGCTGCTCGTGCTGCAGCGCGGGACCCCGGCGCCGGACGGCAATCGCGCGCTGATCGCGGCGGGCACGGGCCTCGGCGAGGCGCTGCTGCATCGGATCGATGATCGGTTCGTGCCCGCGGCCTCCGAAGCCGGACACGCCGATTTCGCCGCCCGCAGCGAGGAGGAAATGGCGCTGGTGCGCGACCTCTCGGCGCGGTACGGGCGCGCGATGATCGAGCACGTCGTGTCAGGGCACGGGCTGGTGAACCTGTACCGCTTCACGCACGAGCGGGCGGGCGCGTCGTGCGGGGAGCCGATCGACCTGGCCAGTCCGGACGCGCCTGCCGCGATTTCCGCCGCCGGGGAGAGTGCGCGATGCGCGGCCTGTGCGGACGCGGTGCGGCTGTTCGTGGGCGCCTACGGCGCCGAAGCGGGCAACCTGGCGCTGCGCGCGGTCGCCACCGGCGGCGTCTACGTCGGCGGCGGCATCGCGCCCAAGATGCTGGCGGCGCTCCGGACCGGTCCGTTTCTCGAGGCCTTCGGTGCCAAGCAGCCCTTCGACGCGATGATGGCCAGAATCCCGGTCCAGGTCATCATGGACTCCGACGCCGGTCTGCTCGGCGCCGCGCGGTGCGCACAGGTCGCGCGCCGCTAGACGTGCGGCAGCGCCTGCCGGCGCAGCAGGTGATCCAGCCAGAGGCTCGACAGCTTTTCCTGCACCGTGTTCTGCCGCAGCCGCGCGGCGAGATTCGGAAAATCCACGCGGTCCATCTCCTGGTCCTGGTTGAAACACGAGAAGATGATGGACGCCCGGCCCGTCGCCGGATCGACGTGCTTCTGCAGACACTGGGCGCAGACTTCCTTCATCATGCATTGCATCGGCGAGTTGATGCTGGCGATGCCCACGTGGTCCGCCTTCAGATACGGCGCCAGCACGCCGTGACGGGCGGCCGTCACGGCCGCCATCATGCGGTCGGAGCCGATCGCGATGATGCGATCGATGGATTCGAGCGGGACGACGCGGTCGCCCAGCGCGCCGTTCTGATAGGCCAGCATCGCCTGCACGATGTTGCCGCGAAAGTGGGCGTCCTGGCCCCGCCCGGGCGCGATGGCCGCGCCGGTGTCGGTGCTCCAGATCACCTGGTCGGTGGCCGCTTCGATCTCCTCCCGCTTGAACAGGTCCTCACCTTTCTTGTAGCCCGCGAAGTAGATCACCCGGTTGCCCGCGTCGCGCATCGCCTTCGCGATCGAGAACAGGACGGCGTTGCCCAGGCCGCCGCCCAGCAGCAGCACGTTCTGCCGTTCAGGGATTTCCGTCGGCGCGCCCGTCGGTCCCATCACCACGACCGGCTCGCCGTTCCTGAGGTACGCCACGAGGCGGCTCGATACGCCCAACTCGAGGGCGATCAGCGACAGCAGCCCCCGCGCCTCGTCGACCCACGCGCCGGTGAGCGCGATCCCTTCCATCAGCAGAGGCGTGCCGTCGATGCGACGGGTCGCGGTTTCGTAGTTCTGCAGCCGGTAGAACTGTCCGGGGCGAAAGTGGCGGGCGGCCGCCGGCGCCCGCACCACCACTTCGACGATCGTCGGCGTGAGCCGAACGACACGCTCGACGGTGGCGATGAACTGGCCGTCCAGGCGGGAGACGAGGGCGCGCCAGGCGCGGTCGCGATCGTCCTGCGCGCCGGGATCGAGCGCCGCCAATTCCGCGGCAAACAGGCCGACGATGAGCGGATACCCGTCGCGGGCCGACGCCATCGCCTTCACGACGTTGCCGGCGTAGCGGGGATGGTTGTCGCCGTAGAACGTCACGAACCGGCCGTCGCTGTCGTACGACGTGAAGAAGCCCCCGGGATCGGGCTCGAGATGGAATCGACCGTCGCCGTTGGCGACGGCCCGATGCGGCTCGAAGAACTTCCGGCGCGCGTCCAGGGTGAAGGTGCCCCGATGCTCCTTCTCGTAGGTCGTGTTGGGCGTCGTGCCGGCCGCGACGAGCGCCGTGCGCGCCGGCAGGCTGAGGAGGCTCGGGTCGTCGGCGGCACGCGTCCGGGCGAAGCGCATGGCGGTCAGCGCGCCTCGCGCATCGGGCACGGCTTCCACCGGATCGAGGTTCTCCGCGAACGTGATCCCTTCTTCGAGCGCCTTGATCACTTCCTCGTGATTCAGTCGGTAGGCCGGCGAGTCCACGAGGCGTTTGCGGTAGGCGATCGTCACGCCGCCCCACGACCGCACCAGCGGCACGAAGTTCGGGGGTTCTCCGGCCGTCGCGGCGCGCGTCCGCTCGGCCCGGACCGCGCGGCCGTGCGCGAGAAATTCGTCGACGAGCTCCCGCTCCTCCTCGTCGTATGTCGCGCGCAGGCGATCCTCGCCGATCTCGGCCGCCAGCGTTTCGTACTGGTGGAGCGTCTTCTCCGCCTGCAGGGGGTAATACGCCATCAACTCGGTCGCGGTGTCGATGGCGGTGAGGCCGCCGCCGATGACGATCGCCGGCAGGCGCGCCTGCAGGTTCGGCAGGGCGTTCGCCTTGAACGCACCGGTGAGCTGCAGGGCCATCAGAAAATCGCTGGCCTTGCGAATGCCCCGAATGAGGTTGTTCCGGATGTCGATGATCGTCGGCCGTCCGGCCCCGGCGGCAATCGCGACGTGATCGAATCCCTGGCGCCACGCGTCCTCGATCGGGAGCGTTCCACCGAACCGGACGCCGCCGTACATGCGCAGCCCGCGGCGCCGCGCCAGCGTCAGGTGCAGCAGCGTCAGGAAGTTCTTGTCCCAGCGCACGGTGATCCCGTATTCGGAGACGCCGCCGAAGCCCTCGAGCACGCGCTCGTCGAGGCGCCGGTAGATCTCGTCCCACTCGCGAATCGGCCGCGGGGCCTCGGCGTCGGTGCCGACGAGCTCGTCGGGCAGCGGCTCGATCTTCAGACCGTCGATGCCGACCACCCCGAACCCCTCGTTGACCAGGTAGTGCGCCAGCGTGTACCCCGCGGGGCCGAGACCCACCACCAGCACGTTCTTGCCGTTGTACGGCAGCGCGTAGGGCCGACCCACGTTCAGCGGGTTCCAGCGCGTGAGCAGACCGTAGATCTCCACGCCCCACGGCAGGCGGAGCACGTCGGTCAGCACGCCCGTCTCGATCTGCGGAATGTTCACCGGCTCCTGTTTCTGGTAGATGCACGCCTTCATGCAGTCGTTGCAGATCCGGTGCCCGGTGCCCGGGCACATCGGGTTGTCCATCGCGACGATTGCCAGGGCGCCGATCGCATCGCCCGCCTTCCGCAGGAGATGCATCTCGGAGATCTTTTCGTCGAGCGGGCACCCGTGCAGCTCGATCCCGAGCGGGTTGGTCGACACCGAGCCGTTCTTCTCGTGCAGCCCCTTCGAGCAGGAATCCTTGTCGCGTTCGTGGCACAGCACGCAGTAGTGGATCTCGCTCAGGACCTCGCGATCCGACATGCGGCCATCGGTGAGCGTGAACCCGTCGCGCCGGCGCAGCCGGGCGTCGGGCCCGATCACGCCTTCGAGCGGCGCCGCCGGCCTCGTGTCGACGAGGTGCCAGTAGTCGAGCGTTTCCGGAAAGCGGAAGACCACCCACTGACGGCAGGCCGGATCGCGCAGTCTCGCGGCACACCATGACTTGAGGCTCGCGATCAGCGAGTCGCGACTCCCGTCGTCCTCCCCCGCCTTCTCGCGGTCCAGCAGCGCGCAACCCGCGCGCGCCAGCGCAAGCTCCCGATCGGCGGAATTGCCCAGCAGGCGTTCGACCCGCGCGGCATCTTCGTCGGTGCAGACGGGCGGCGCCTTCAGCAGGGGCAGCACGCGCCGCCGGACGAAATCCACTTTGAACCTGAAGAGATCGTCCTGATTGCGCGTGGCGTCGTGGACGTGGCGCGCGGCCCGCTCGACATCGAACAGACGGGAGACGAAGCGGCTGACGAGCGGGGCCATGGCGACGATGAGGTGCGATCGCTCGATCGGGGAGAGCGGAACGGAGGGATTGCGGCGATGAGCGTCCCAGCGGGCCCAGAGCGCCGGATCGTCCGCCTGCACCTGCTCGCAGAAGCGGTGATAGAGCGATGCGAGGCGCTCGGGTTCGTGCAGATCGGCGAACGTATAGCCTGCCACGCCGAGCTCCATCGTCGGCGCGGCTGGAGCAACAGGGAGCCTCGAATCCATATGGCTGATCACAAAACGGTACGTTGGATTCCGGGGTGAGTCAAATGCGGCGCGGCTGGCACTTGACTTGCCCCTGGTGGCCTCGCGGCTGGAAGTCGTTCCAACGCCGACGCTCGCCGACACGGGCGGCGGGAAATTGTGTCCGGGACAGGAAATTCTTACCCGGGCGGGAGGCACTCATGAGGCGCTTGGCTCCGCAGACGCTCGCGCTGGCGACGCTGGCCCTGACGATCGCAGCCGGGGTGGCGTGCAGCGGGCCGTCGTCCGACATGACCTCACCGACGCCAGTGGGCTCGTCGGGCACACTCGCCGGCACGGTCGTCACGGGCACTGCCACCAGCGGCCCGTCGCAGGCCGACCGGATTGCCACGCTGAAGCAGACGCCGGCCGGCCTCACGATCACCGTCGTCGGCACCGGCCTGTCGGCGCACACCGACGCCAACGGTGCATTCGTGATCGAGGGCATCCCGGCTGGCGCCTCGATCACGTTGCATTTCTCGGGCTCGGGCGTGAATGCGACGCTCACGCTCGACGGCGTCGACGTCGGCGAAGTGCGACACATCACCATTCGCGTCGAGGGATCGGACGCGGAGATCGAGGACGATGATCGCGACGAGCATCAAGCCGGCGTGCAGGAAGTCGAAGGGCTCATCAGCGCCCTCAACCCCGGCGGTCGATCGATCATGGTGAACGGCCTCGTGATCGCCGTACCCACCGGGACGCCGATCGTTCACGGCTCGCGCGCGTACGACTTCGCGGATCTGCGGGTCGGCGACCGCGTGCACGTCAAGGCCGTGAGGGCGTCCGGCGTCCTGACCGCTCAGGAGGTGAAGCTGCAGAACGGGGCGGCCACCCCGGGAAACGGCAACAAGTAGCGCGTCGGCGGCGCCCGTCGGCTAGAATCAGTGCGTGTGACGATCAAGCTGAACGGCGACGCGTACGAGGTTGCCGGGCGCCTCACGGTGAGCGACCTGCTGCTCCGGCTCGAGATCGATCCGCGGCGTGTCGCGGTCGAGCGCAACCTCACGGTGTTGAAGCGCGATGCCTTCGGATCCACGTCCGTCGAAGAAGGCGACGAGATCGAGATCGTCAACTTCGTGGGCGGTGGATAGCCATGGACACGTTCGTCATCGCGGGCAAGGCCTTTTCCTCCCGGCTGATCGTCGGAACCGGCAAGTACGCGTCGCTGTCGCTCATGGTGCGCGCGCACGAGGCGTCGGGCGCCGACATGATCACCGTCGCCGTCAGGCGGGTCAACCTCTCCGACCGCGGCCAGCCTTCTCTTCTCGACGCGATCGACACGTCGAAGTACTTCCTGTTGCCGAACACCGCCGGGTGCTACACGGCCGAGGACGCGATCAGGACGGCGAGGCTGGGGCGGGAGGCGGGGCTCTCGAACTGGGTGAAGCTCGAGGTGATCGGGGACGAGCGGACGCTCTATCCCGACAACGAGGCGCTGGTCGCCGCCACCAAGACCCTCGTGACCGAGGGCTTCGTGGTGCTCCCCTACACGAGCGACGATCCGGTGGTGTGCCGGAAGCTGGAAGATGCCGGCGCCGCCGCGGTGATGCCGCTCGGGGCCCCGATCGGCTCGGGCCTGGGGATCCAGAACGCCAACAACATCCGCATCATCCGCGAGTTCTCCCGCGTGCCCGTCATCGTCGATGCCGGGGTGGGCACGGCCTCGGACGCCGCACTGGCGATGGAGCTCGGGGCCGACGGCGTGTTGATGAACACGGCGATTGCGGGCGCCGACGACCCGGTGGCCATGGCCGAAGCGATGAAGCTGGCCGTTCGGGCGGGACGCCTGGCCTCCCGGGCCGGTCGAATTGCAAGAAAGGCGTACGCCACGGCGAGCAGTCCCACCGAAGGCGTGGTCGGACGATAGCACGCCTTTCGGGACGGTGCAGCGACAGCCGGACTCGCACGGCGGCGGCCGCGGTCGCCGGCCCGAGTTTTTCCCGCCACTTGAGCACGCCGCCGGCGAGCGGCTGATCTATACTGCGCCTTCACAAAGCATTTCGGCCATCTGGGCTCGCGCCGGGCCCGTAGCCGTCTTGTCTGCCTGAGGAGGCCGCTATGCTCCGTCTGCACCGAACCATGGCCGCGCCGCTGGTGCTGGCGCTGGTCCTGCTGGGCACACTGCCCGCGGCGGCCCTCGCGCAGGGCGCCAAAGTGCGGGTCGCCATCATGAACTTCGAGAACAACAGCACCTGGACGTGGTGGGGCGACAACCTGGGCAGGGCGGCGGCCGACGAGCTCACGACGCAGCTCGTGAATTCGGGCAAGTTCACCGTCGTCGAGCGCACGCAGCTCAACACGATCCTCGCAGAGCAGAACCTCGGCGCGAGCGGCCGCGTCGACGGCGCGACCGCGGCCAAGATCGGGCAGTTGCTCGGCGTCCAGCTGGTCTTCACCGGCTCGATCACGCAGTTTTCGATCGAGCGTACCAGCGTCGGCTTCCGCGGCATCGGCGGGTCCTATTCGAACGCGGAAAGCAAGCTCGACGTGCGGCTGATCGACACGACGACCGGCGAGATCCTCATGGCGGCCGAGGGGCAGGGCAACAAGCGGATGGGCGGCGGGTACTTCAAGGGCGCGAGCGCCGAGCGGACCTTCGATCAGGGCGCGGCGCAGGAAGCCCTCAGGCCGGCGGTCGAGAACGTCGTGAGCACGGTGGCGGGCAAAGCCGACCAGTTCGCGTCGATCCAGCCGAAGGCTCCGGAATCCCAGATCGTCGGCGCCCGCGACGGCAACTTCTACCTGAACCGCGGCGAGAACGCCGGCATCAAAGTGGGCCAGCGCTTCGACGTGCAGCGCGTCGTGGACGAAATCAAGGACGCGAACGGCACGGTCCTGGACCGCGTGATCAAGAAGGTGGGCGTGCTCGAGGTCACGCAGGTGCTCAGCCAGTCTGCGATCTGCAAGGTGGTGGACGGGGAAGCGGCGGTGAACGACTCGGTGAAGTGAGCGTCGGACGGATCAGGACACGGCCGACAGCGGCTTCAGATCGACGTGGAGGCGCAGAAGCTCGATGTTCCTCTCGGCGCACATCTCCTCGAGATCCTGCAGCCGGTTCGCGTCGAGCAGGTGCGTGTTGACCACGACACAGTCGACCTCCGCGGAAGTGACGAGGTGCGCCAGGGTGTCGTACCCGCCCAGCACGGAATAGCCGCCCAGGCGCGTGTGCGTGTGGATCGGATTGTCGTCGATGAATCCGACGACCTTCAGCGGCACGTCGCCGAAGGCTTCGTAGATGGTGGCCAGGCTCGCCCCGCCGGTCCCGTAGATGACGCACCGCCAGCCCGCGGAGCGGCGGCGGTGGACGAACTCGCCCATGAGCCGGAACGACCCGCGCGTGGCGGCAAGCAGCAGCAGAAGCAGCACGCCGTCGATCACGAACACCGACCGCGAGTAGCTCTCGAACCGGTACGCGTACAGAATGATCAGCTCGGCGCCCACCGTCCCGATCACGACGCCCTTGGCGAAGACGACGGCGTCCATCATCCCGAAATAGCGCCACGTCCCCCGGTACCCGCCGACGACGAACAGCGCCAGCAGCTGTGAGGCGAGCACGATCGGCAGCGACTGCAGGAACAGCGGGTAGCTGGCGGTCAGCAGGTTGCCTTCGAAGCGCAGCCGGTAGGAGGTGTAGTACGCGAGCGGGATCAGGCAGATGTCGAGCAGTACCTCGGCCACCCGCTTCTTGTACATGAAGTTGGCTACCAGGGGCGTGACCGTTCCGAGCAGGATCGCCGGGTCCTCGTCCTCGTACACGCGAACGCGGGCCAGATAGACGGCGAAGATGATCATCCCCAGGACGAACATCAGCAGGACGATCACCGACCAGCTCTGATCCGGGCGCCTCAGCAGCAACAGCGACACCCCGCCGCTGACCGCCGCCAGCCCCCAGAGCACCGCGACGGCCCTCGCTTCGGACAAGCCGACGGCGACCAGCCGGTGCGACGAATGATCGCGCCCGCCCTGCGAGGGCTGGCGGCCCGACATCAGCCGGGCCGTCGTCACGAGCGCCGTGTCGAGAATCGGAATGAGCAGCAGGAGAACCGGGCCGGCCACGACCGACAGAAAGCCGGAGTTGCGCTGGCCTTCCGCGCGGCCGAGCAGCGTCAGCGCGGCGAGGTTGAAGCCGATGAAGAGGCTTCCGGTGTCGCCCATGAAGATCGACGCCGGATGCACGTTGTAGACGAGAAATCCGGCGGTCGCCCCCATCAGCGCCGCCAGATATGCCGCGATCGGCATCGCACCCGCGTCGTGCGTCAGGCCCGCAAGGAGAAAGGCGCCGGCAATCAGCGTGACGCCGCCGCACAGGCCGTCCATGTTGTCGAGGAGGTTGAGCGCGTTGGTCACGCCCACGATCCAGAACAGCGTGATCATCGCGTCGCCGACGAGCGACTCCATCCAGTGCAGCCGGAACCCGAAGAACAGGAGCGCCGAAGCCAGCACGATCTGGGCGACGAGCTTCGTCGAGGCCTTGACCGATACGATGTCGTCCAACAGGCCGAAGCCGCCGATGAGGATCCCGCAGCTGATGAGCTGCCACAGCTCCGCCGTCATCCGGCCCGTCAGGACCCCCGCAATCGTCGTCGCGAAGACGATCGCCACGCCGCCAAAGAGCGCCGTCGGCCGCTTGTGCCAGCGGTCTTCCTTCGGTTTCGCCACGTAGCCCGCGCGGTGCGCGATGGCGCGACAGACGGGGGTCAGGACCAGCGAGAGGCCCAGGGCGAACAGGAATGGCATTGCCACGCCGGAGAGGTTCAACGCGCCCAGCTGCATGAGACCAGTTCGGATTGTAGTACGAGCCCGCGCGTCATGCCACTCCCTGTCGCTTCTCCGCCAGCGCGGCCCGATACAGCCGGTCGATGTCTTCTACCAGACGGTCGTCACGGAACCGTGTCGACGCCGCTTCCCGCGCGCGGGCGCCCATGCGCTGCCGCAGGGCGGGATCGACGCCCAGCCTGGTCATGGCCTCGCCCAGCGCCTCGGCATCGTCAGGGTCCACGACAAGCCCCGTTTCACCGTCTGCCACGACATCGGCGACGCCGCCTACGCGCGTCGCGACGACCGGACGCCCCGCCGCCATGGCTTCGATGAGGGCGACCGGGGTGCCTTCGTTGCGCGACGAGAGAACGCCCACGTCGAGAGTCGCATAGACGCGATCGAGATCTTCACGCCAGCCGAGGAGCCGCACCCGCTGGCTCAGGCCGCACGCAGCGATCGTCTGCTCGATGGCCTGATGCAGGGGGCCGTCGCCGACGATGAGCAGGATCGAGGCCGGGAGGGTGACGACCACGCGGGCGAACGCGCGAACGAGCGTCGGCAGATCCTTGATGGGCACGAGCCGGCCGACGTACCCGAACACGACCGACGCCTCGTCGAGGCCGAGCTCGTCGCGCAGCGATCGAACGCCCCGGCCTTCAACAAACGGACTCAGAATCGAGGCCCAGCGGCACGACGACCGTTCGCTCCGGGCGACCGACGCCGAACCGCTCCACGATGGCCTGCCGCTGGGCGGGCGAGATCGTGATGATCCAGTCGGTGGCGTGCGCGAGCAGGCGTTCGGCCGACCGGACGAGCCAACTCCCGGCGGGTCCGAAATAGCCCTCGAATACGTGGCCGTGATAGGTGTGCACGACGACGCAACGGCGCCGACGGCTGCGCGTGGCATTGAAGGCGAGCGCGGCGAGCCGCCCGAGGGCGCCCGCCTTGGCAGTGTGCGTGTGGACGATGTCGGGCTGTTCGCGGAAGATCGCGCGCAGGAGCCGCACGAAGGCGCGGGCGTCGCCGAGGGGGCTGACACGACGGCCGAGATCGGCGACCTTGCGCGTCGGCACGCCGAGCTCGACCGCCAGATGTTCGAGGCTCGCTTCGTCCTCTCCGACGGTGCCGTGGACAAGGAGTGTCTCGTGCCCTCTGGCGCGCAGACCCCGGTCGAGCAGAACGACGTGACGGGCCGGACCGCCCACGTTGAGGCGCGCGATCGCGCGCAGGACCCTCACCGCCCCGGCCGGGCTCCCGTCACTGCCGGCGCGACCGACGCCAGGGCCAGGGGCGCCGTTCGCAGGCGGCGCGACCACGCGGCAAGCATGAGCATCTGCCAGAGAAGATCCGACCGATGGGAACGACCAGCCTGAAAGTCGCGCCAGAGCGCCCGCACCGGCTCGGGATCGACTCCCACCTTTTCGAGATCGGCTGCCGTGCAGTCGTCGTCCATCCGCTCGCGGAGGGGTCCCTTGAACCACTCGCCGAGTGGTACGCCGAAGCCCATCTTGGGCCGGTCGACGAGCGCCCGTGGGACCCGCTTGTAGAGCAGTTGCCGGAGAATCCACTTCGTCGATCGATCGCGGTACTTCACCGACTGCGGCAACCCGAGCGCGAACTCGACCACGCGATGATCGAGCAGCGGCGCGCGCACTTCGAGGCCGACAGCCATCGACGCGCGGTCCACTTTGGTCAGGATGTCCTCGGGCAGGTACGACACCAGGTCGAGCAGGCACGGGCGTTGCTCGCGGGACATCGATGCAGTCCGCATGGCAGCCTCGGCATACAAGGGCGCGTCGGCCGGCGGCTCCCCCGTGAGCTCGACGATCTGGTCGGACGTCCACCAGGTGACGAACCGGGCGTAACAGTCCTGTTCGTCGCTTCGAAGCACTTCGGCGACGCGCCGGAGACGCCGCGTCGGCATCCGTTCGGCCCCAAACGCCACGGCCCGGCGAACGGGGCCCGGCAGATTCAGGAGCCACGACGCCGACGCGTGGTAGCGATACCGCGGATAGCCGAAGAACAGCTCGTCGCCGCCGTCGCCGGACAGCGCTACCGTGACGTGATTGCGCGCGATCTTCGAGACGAGAAACGTCGGCACCGCCGACGAGTCGGCGAACGGCTCGTCGTACATGTCCGTCAACTGATCCACGACCGCCATCATCTGCCGGTCGTCGCACGTTTCTTCGACGTGGTCCGTGCCCAGATGACGGGCGACGGCCGCCGCGTGGTCAGCCTCGTTGAACGCCGCATTCGTGAACCGGATGGCGACGGTGCGGACCCGAGACCGGCTCTGCTCCCGCATCAAGGCCACGACCAGCGACGAATCGATGCCCCCCGACAGGAAGGCGCCGAGCGGCACGTCGGCGATCAGCCGCTGTCGCACGGCGACCGCCAGCCTCGATTCGAGCTCCTCTTCGAGTGCCTGCTCCGGGCGGTCGGCACGCGCGCCGGCGAGCGCGACCGGGTCCCAGTACCGAGTGATCGTCGCGCGCTCGTTCTCGTAGAGAAGGTAGTGCCCCGGCGGCAGCTTGCGGGCTCCGGCGAAGGCGGTCGACGGGGACGGAACGTAGCCGTAGCGAAGGTACATCCGGATGGCAGCTGGATCGACGGCGCGGGCGAATGTCGGATCGGCCAGGATTGCCTTCAGCTCCGAGGCGAAACGAAAGCGGCCCTGCGAGTCCGCGTAGTAGACAGGCTTCTTGCCGACCCGGTCGCGGACGAGCCAGAGCCGCCGGCGCGTTCGGTCCCACAGCCCGAAGGCGAACATGCCGACGAACCGCCGTACGGCGTTCACGCCCCAGCAGTCGTAGGCCGCGAGCACGACTTCCGTGTCGGTCCGCGTGCGGAACCGGCATCCCAGACCCTCGAGCTCCTGCCGCAACTCGAGAAAGTTGTAGATTTCGCCGTTGTACGTAATCCACAACCGCCCGTCATCCCACGACATCGGATTGCGCCCGAGAGGGGACAAGTCGATGATCGAGAGCCGCCGATGCGACAGCGCCACGACCCCGTCCTCCGACTCCCACACACCTGCATCGTCGGGCCCCCGGTGCGCCAGAGTGGCGGCCATTGCCACGACGAGCGCGCCGGCGATCGACGGGCCGTCGGGCCTCGCGTTGACGATGCCGGCTATCCCGCACATGGAAAAGTTGTCGTCGGTCGGCGATCGAGCGAATAACTTACGCGCGGCGCCGGGCAGTTGCTACACACTTCGATTACCAAACCGCACGCGCGGGACCAACCGCGCATCCCGCAACTTCGAGTGATGAATCACGGAAGTGTAAGACTGTGCAGCACTTCTCAACGGCTTGACGGCGCCATCCTTCCGGTGGTCAAGGGGTTACTGCAGAAGAGCTGGTAGGCACGAGGCTTGCCCTAGCGGCCGGCATGGCTCTCAAACGTCTGCTTCGCCTCTTGGCCGCCACAGTGCTGGCGGTGGGCTGGACGGCCGTCGCGCACGCCGCGTCGCTCACCGTTCGCTGGGACCCCTCGTCGGGGGCGACGGGCTACAAGGTGAGTTACGGCACCCAGTCGGGCGCGTACACGACCACCATCGACACGGGCTCCTCGACGTCGACGACCTTGACGGGCTTGACGACGGGCCAGAAATACTACTTTGCGGTTCGGGCGTATAACGACACCGGACTGCTGAGCAGCTACTCCACCGAGGTCAGCTGGATCATGCCGATTGTGGTCTCTGGACCGCTTCGGCAAGGTCTGGACTTCAACGGCGATCACATCGCGGACGTCTTTGCGTTCAATCCCGCGACGGGGGCCTGGGCCGGCCAGTTCGGCACGGGGACGGGCTACTTCAACACCGGCCAGGTCGGTGGGTGGTCGCTCGGCTGGGACGTCTATCCGGCCGACTTCAACGGTGACGGCCTGACCGACTTCCTGCTCTACAACCCCAGCACCGGTGCATTTTATCGCGTGGTCAACAACGGGGCGGGCGGCTTCGACTACTCCAGCGGCGGCTGGTCCGCGAACTGGACGATCCGGATTCTCGATCTGAATGGCGACGGGCTGTCGGACGTGTTCGTCTACAACAAGGCGAGCGGCCTTTGGTACAAGTGCCTCACGAATCCGGCAGTCTCCGGTGGCTTCAGCTATCTTCAAGGCGGCTGGTCGGCGGGGTGGGAGCTTTACGTGGCGAAGCTGGACGCGAACTCGCGAGAGGACCTGTTCCTGTTTTCGCGCACGAGCGGCGTCTGGTACAAGGCGCTGAGCGATTCAGGGGCGGGATTCTCGTACTCGTCGGGCGTCTGGAATTCGAACTGGCAGATCACCATCGCGGATCTGAACGGCGATGGAGTGTCCGATGTGT
Organism: uncultured Acidobacteriota bacterium; assembly: GCA_963837345.1. GTDB lineage: Bacteria > Acidobacteriota > Vicinamibacteria > Vicinamibacterales > CAVVIG01 > CAWIMX01. The sequence goes on along the minus strand of CAWIMX010000001.1, from coordinate 1,991,186 downwards.
TTCTCTACGATCCGATCGGCGGGGCCTGGTACCGCTGCGTCAGCACGTCAGGCGGGTTCGCGTATCAGAGTGGTGTGTGGGCGCCGGGATGGACCGTGAAGGCCGCCGACTGGAATGGCGACGGCGTCTCGGACCTGCTCCTCTACAATCCCAACATCGGCTACTGGTACAAAGTCACGAACCAGGGGGGCGGATTCACGTACGTCGGCGGCACCTGGTCGCAGTGGTCGACGTGGGTCACGGACTTGAATGGCGACGGCAACTCCGACGTGTTCCTCTACAATCCGACGAGCGGCGTGTATTACCAGGCGTTGAGCGTGCCCAGCGGGTTTTCGTACTTCGTCGGCGTGTGGGCGCCCGGGCTACGCCCCGTCATCAGTCCCACCATCTAGACCATCTCAGATGCCACCGGCCGCATGATCAAGGGTGTGCGGCCGGATGGCTCTGATGGCCGAGGTCCAAATCGTCTTTCGTTCGCCCGACTCGAGCTGGCTGTAGAGCACCGCCGGCAGAGCCAGTACTAGCACCGCCGTGAAGACGAGTTCCTGAGGCACCCCGATGTCGCGCTTCCAGAGCGCAACCCCCGCATAACACACGAACGCCACCGCGAACCGCGCGAGGCGCTTCCACTCGTACGAGACGGACAGGTACCCTCGGCGATTGTTCCACCAGCATTGCACGAGCACCAGCGCGGCGTAGCTGGCGACGACCGCGACGGCCGCCCCGACCAGGCCGAACAGCGGGATGAACAGCACGTTCAACACCACGCAGACCGCCGCGGCGATACCTTGAATCACCGCGGTGAACTGCACTTCTTTCGCGATGTACATCCCGGGCAGGAGCACGATGTACAAACCGGACAGGAGCTGCGCGGTGGCCGACAGCCCGACCACGGTCCACGCAGCGTGGAACGATGACTGGGTCATCACGAGAATGACGAGTCTGGCGATCGCGAAGACGCCCAGCGTCAACGTCCCGATCACCAGCAGGTAGTACGTGAGCACACGACCGAACACGACGCGCGCCTCGTCCGGCCGGTTCGCGAACGACATGAAGTACGGAATCCAGGCGCTCTGAAAGGCGGTCACGATCACGCTGATGACCAAGCCGATGTTCAGCCCCGTCGTGTAGAGGCCGACCTGGTCGAGTCCGCTGAGCCACTGCAGCAGGTACTTGCTGCCGTGCTGGAGCACGAACAGGAATCCGAATGCCGGCACGAGCGGTACGCTCGTGCGCAACAGCTCGGCCGCAATCGCGGTTTGCAGCGACGGCCGGATGCGCTTCAGACTGAATGCGCCGAACAGCATCAGGCCTACGCCCTGGCCGGCGAGCGCACCCTCGAGCATGCCGCTCACGCCACGGTTCAGCCAGACAACGGCCCAGAGGCTGAGTGCCGTCGTCGTCAGCACCGTCAGGGCGGAGATCGCCACATAGACCTTGGCGCGCTCCTCGAACTGGAGATACTGCCGGAACGGAATGGTCAGGATGGTGAACGCGGTGGTGGCGATCGAGACGAAGACCGGCCAGGCGTAGGCTGGCGTGCCGAACAGGACGCGGCTGAGCGTCGACCGCTCGAGCGCCGCACCCGCCACCAGCATCGCCGTAGTCGCGACCAGCAGCACGAAGGTGACCCAGATGGTGGTGTCCTTCCGCCGCCGATTGTTTCCGTCGAAGTACACGGGCGCAATCGCGGCGCCCATCCCCACCGAAAAGACGGGGGTCACCAGCAGTCCGAAGGCGGTCAGAATCGCGATGACGCCGAAATCGGTCGGCGACAGGTACGCCGTAAAGACCGGCAGGAGGAGCACCGTGACCGCCCGGCTGAGCACCTCGCCGAAGCCGTACACCGCCGTGCCCCGAAACAGCGCCTGGATCCTCACGAGGCGCTCTTGTCCTTAAGAAGGCCGGCGACGCCCCACGCATCGCGGGGGGCCCACGCGGCCGCGAGGGAGGGCGCGGCGGCAAACGTCCTGCGGAGCGCGAGCGGACACAGCCAGACCGGGGCCGCTACCATCAGGCGAAGCCGGAACATCGTACCAAAGTTGGTCACGACGTATGCCAGACCCATGGTGGAGACGAGGAGTACGACTGCAAAGAACGCCAGCGCCGGCACATGGCGCCGGACCTGGTGGCGCCCCTGCCAGATCAGGATGCCAATCGCCAGGAGCGTCAGGTCCAGAAACAGCGTATCGATATCGGTCACGGCCAGAAGGCCACGCCCGCCTTCGATCTCAACGATCGACGTCGCCCGCAGGATCGAGATCGGTACGAAGATGGCCGCGAGGCCGACGGCCACATCCTCCACGCGCTCCTCGACGCCGCGCCCCCCGTCGTCCGCGCGGTGCCGCACCAGGCTCGTATTGCCGCCCGATCGCGCGAATCCGTTCCGCGCGTTCGTCAGCGTCCCGACGATGTCGCCCGGATCGGCGGTCAGGAGGGAAGAACGCGCCGTCCGCCCGAAGGTCGGGAGGGAGATGCCGGTCTTCGCCGTGAAGGCGCGGGCATAGTACTGGTAGTAGTCGGCCGATCCCACCAGACAAGCGAGACCGAGGACGCCGAGGACGCCACAACTGGCCAGCAGGGACGAGAGACGCCTGGCGCCCGGCTGCACGACGATCCCGATCAGGAACGCTGCGGCCACCGCGCCCCAGACGATCATGGCGTAGTACGCGCGGATGCCGCCGATCAAGGCCACGGCGACCGCGCCGCCGGCGATGCCGCCGAGCAGCAGGTACGGGTGCTCCAATGGACCGCGCTCCAGGCAGTCGATGAGGAGGGTCGTGGACGCGAAGGCGACGACGACCACGAGCATGAAGAACGAGTCCTTCAGCACCTGCGTATCCCCCAGCAGGAGCGCCGGCGAAAACGTGACGCTCACGAGTACCGATCGTCACGAAGCGACCGGCGCGTCGCCCGAGCGTGAGCGCGAGGAGAAGGGCGCCGGCGAAGTAGCACACCGAATTGAACAGAATGGCGCTCAAGGGATTGACGCCGGTCGCGCGCAGCCAGAGCGTCAACGCGGTCAGATAGGCCGGGGACGGACTGCCGGCGGAGATCGAGGTGCCGTGCCTCGCCGCCTGCTCCGCGATGCCGTAGTACACCTGCGCGTCCGGCGCAAGCTGCCAGAACCCATCGCCCATTTGAAGGGCCGACAGGATGGGCCAATGGAAGAACGAAATCGCGAACAGTCCCAGACCGGCCGTCACACGAATCGCCAGTCCGAGCAGGATGATCGCCGCCAGCGTCCGCGATCGGCGCGCCACCAGGACGCAGCCGCCCAGCACGAAGAGGAGCGCTGCGGCAATGAACGCGCCGTGTATCAGCAGTTCGATCAGCACAGACCCCGGATCCTCTCAGGCTGGTACGGCAGCGGCCTGTGGAAAGGCGTGCCCGTAGATCGCGTCGACGAACTGGGCAACTCGGTGCGCATAGGTGTGACCATTCATCACGTGCTCGTAGGCCGCCGTGACGATGCCGGAGCGGTACGACGGATCCTTGAAGCGGCGAATCGCGTCGTGAATATTCGACAGGTCGCGCTTCACTGCGATGTAATGGCGATCGGCCTCGAGAATGCCGTTGTACCGGCCTTCAATCAGAACTTGACAGGTTTTCGTGCCGATCGGCTCGAAATGGCGGGATGATATCGCCTTGCCGTCCAGGACCGCCCGGGCGTTCGCGAAGCAGTGATGAAACACCTCGTCGAAGGACGCCGACGGCGTGCGCCGCACGTACTCCTTCGCGCAGTTCAGCGCTTCGCCGTTCCGCTGAAGAAAATGACTGCCGGATTCCGCGCCGACGATGCCCCGGCACCGGTTCAGGTACGCCGCCCATTCATGCCGCGGCAGGCGCTGGGTCCGCACGTCACTTCGAAGCCCCAGACCGGGCCCCTCGCGCAGGATGAACTCGAGGATCCTGCTGCGTTCCTGGTCGCCGACCCGTCGATCGTACAAGTCGCCGACAAAGCCGATGTCGATCGTCCGCAATTGTCCCGGCTGGACGGCGTACACGCTGGGATTCAGCGCGTGCGGCATGGCCAGGACCTGGGCCGCGCAGTCGGCATACAGCGCCCGGGCGCTCTCGATCGTGAGCTGCGAGCAAACATAGTCGGCGCCGGACCGTTGCACGAAGTCGATCTTCTCGTCGAGCAGGTCGTACTCGTTGCCGACGAACACGGCGAGCTTGCCGCGGCGCCCCTGGAACCACGAAGCGGTCCGCTTCAGAATCGACATGCGATCGCCGGCAGCCGAATGGAGCACGACGACGAGATCGTACTGCCGGATCTTTCGACGATTCGCGCTGAACTCGACCAGATTAGTGATATTGCAGCGGTCGACCGCCAGGGTGGGCGACTCGCAGAAGGCATCGCGCCAGTCGGCCAGGTAGGAGGCATCCGCATACCGCTCGGTGAAGAGCTTCCGCAGCGTACGTGAGCGGGTGATCCACGTCGGCGCCGGCTGCCGGACCGTGAAGAGGCCCTGCCCCACCGTGTCGAGCGCCACGGCCGCCCAGTGGGTGCCGTTCGCCTCAAGCAACAGCGTTTTGATGCGATCGCTCATAGGCCGACAGCGCGTCCGCGTGGCGCGCCATGCAGGTTTCGATGAGGTCGAGGTTCTCGCGGGTCCAGGCCACGGTGCGATCCAGCCCCGCCCGCAGCGGGACCGTGGCCGCGAACCCCAGGTCCGCTTTGGCCTTGACGGGGCTCCCGAAGCGCCGCCCCGATCGATCCCAGTCCCGTCCGGGCCGCTCACCGGGTGGCGTCGGATTTCCGGTGATCTCGTTGACCAGCGCGGCGAGCTCCCGGATCGAGGTTTCGCACCCGCTGGCCAGGTTGTAGACCTCGCCTGGCACACCCTTGGCGGCGCAGGCGATCAGGCCGCTCGCGACGTCGTCGACGAAGACGAAATCGCGGGTGGCTCGGCCGCCCGATTCGAGGGGCAGCGCCTCACGCTTCAACGCCTTGTAGACGAAGGTCGGTGTCACGTTCCGCCAGACCGTCGCCGGCGTACCCCGCCAGCGTCCGGCCCCGAGGATCTCGCCCGGCCCGTACACGTTTTGAAAACGGGCGCGGACGATGGGCGTGCGATGCCGCCTCGCGTAGTAGAGCGCGTACATCTCTCCCACGAGCTTCGAAATCGAGTAGGGGCTGTCCATGTCGAGAGGCACGGGGCCGTCCTCGACGGTGGGTTCGGCCTCGTCAAAGGTCTTGCGGGCAACGGCACAGCCGGCTCCCGAATAGACGACTGAGCGCAGCCGTCGAAAGCCTTTGATCGTTTCGAAGAGCTTCAAGGTCGTGAGCTGGTTGTGCTCGTGATCGGCCAGCGGATCGTGGATGGAGCTCTGGTTGCCGTGATACGTGCACAGATGGAACACGACGTCGTACTCGTCGCCGATCGTCGCCAGCACCGCATCATCGGCAATCGACCCCTCGACGAAATCGACCCGGGAATCCGCTGGCACGTTCCAGCGCTCCGCCGACAGAAGGTTGTCGACCACCCGAACGGACCGCGCGCCACGCTGAAGGACCGCGCGCACCAGATTGCTGCCGACGAATCCCGCACCGCCGGTGACCAGGATGGCGCCGCCGGAGAGATCAGACATGGGCGGTGTCCGTCGCGGTCGTCACCAGATGCGTGAATGTCTGCGTGACGCCCTTTGCCGAGTCGTACTCGATCGCGCGCTTCACGCCATCGGCGAGCGGCGTGTGCGTCCTCCAGGCGAAGTCGGCGTTCGTCTTCGACGGGTCGAGCAGGATCGAGAACACATCGTCCGGATTCCGCGGCCGGACCTCGACGGGCTTGTCCAGTGTCAGGCCCAGGGCCCGCAGGGTTTCGTCGAACAGTTCCTTGATGGCGAAGTCGGATCCCGAAGCGATGTGATAGGCCCCCGGGCGGCCGGCCCCGTCGACCGCCTTCACGACCACGTCGATCAGGTCGTCGACGAACACGAAGTCGCGGCGGGTATCCATCACGAAGCACGGTTTGCCGCTCGTCAGACGCTGGAAGAACGTCGGGAGCGGGCCGCTGATGTTCCTCGGGCCATACGCGTTCGCGAGCCTGAAGGAGATGGCGTCGAGGCCGCTCAGCATCACATAGTGCTCAGCCGCCGTCTTGGAGATCGCATAGCTGCTGCCCTCGGGGCGCACGGGGTGATCGAGGGTGATGGGCTGCTCGAGCGGATGCAGCCCGTAGCACAGGGCCGTTTGGAAGTAGATCAGTCGCCGGATGCCCGCCTTCATCGACGCCCGCACGATGTGGGCGGTGCCGACAACGTTGGTCCGTGCGTCTTCGGCCCAGTTGTCGGGGTCCTTGTAGGCGGCCGCGGCGTGCACGACAATCTCGGGACGCGTGTCACCGAAGACTCGCGCGACCAGCGCCTCGTCGGCAATGGTGCCTTCGATGAGCGCGAGTGTGGCGCGGCCGGCCAGGTTGTCGCGACGGCCGGTGGCGAAATTGTCGATCACCGCCACCTCGTCGCCGCGGTCCAGCAGCCGATCGGCGAGGTGCGATCCGATAAATCCAGCGCCGCCCGTAATCAGAATCCTCATAGTCTGCCGCCCAGCGCCTCCGCCTGCGGATCGGCCGCGGCCTGACCCACCAGCTGTTTGTAGAACGGTTCACGATCGTGGAACTCCTGCTGCCAGAGCTCCAGTGAGAGCAACCCCCAGATCTTGCGCCCGAAACGTGGTTCGGCATCGAGCCGGTTCAACACCACGCGGTTGTTCAGGACCTGCCGCGACTGCGCGGCGGGGCAACTGAATACGTCTCGCACGAATCCACGCGCCGCCCCCTGCGCAAACTCGGTCAACGGCGTGGGAAAGCCCATCTTGTCGGTGCGCGCGAGAATCCGATCGGGCACGAAGGCGCCGAACGCCGAGCGCATGACGTGCTTGAGCTGCCCGCTGGCGAACTTGATGTCCGCGGGAATCGTGGCCGCCAGCTCCACCAGCGGATGATCGAGGAGCGGCACCCGCGATTCCACGCCGTGCGCCATGCTGACCCGATCCTCGACGTGTAGAAGCGCGGGCAACAGCGTCTTGAAGTCGAAGTGCGACATCAGATCGAAATACGACTCCTTGCGGACGTTCCGGCTGTTGAAGATCGCCTTGAACGTCTCGAGCGGCGAGTAGTCGCCCAGGGCATCCCAGTCGACCTCGTCGGTGAGCGTCGGCGCGCGATTCACGAGGCGGAAGTAGCGCAGCTCCATCGGATCGAACAGCCCCTCCCTCCAGAATTCCTGCAGCAGCGGCTTGTACTGCCGCAGCGCGGTCAGGTTGGGAATGATCGACTCGTAGGTGACGACGAAGTGGCCGTCGCGCATGGTGCCGTCGATGGCCGCCTTGATGCACTGCTCGAAATACGCAATGAGATACCGGGTGTACCCTCCGAAGATCTCGTCGCCGCCCTGTCCACCCAGCACCACCTTCCGGTGCTGCCGCACGAGACTGGCGATCATGTACTGGGGGAACGATCCGGGCCCGGCCGTCGGATAGTCGAGATGAAAGATCACCTTCCGGATGTGGTCGACGAAGTCGTCGACGTCGATTGTGCGCGTCTCGAGCTCGAAGCCGCAGGCCTCGCTCACGACTGCCGCGTAGCCGCTTTCGTCGTACTGCGGCCCCTCGTCGAAGCGTCCAGTGAAGCCCACGAGATCCGGCCGCAGACGGGACGCGAGGGACGCGACGATGCTCGAATCGAGTCCGCCGCTCACGTAGGCGCCCACCGGCACGTCGCTCCTCAGATGCAGACGGACCGAATCGCTCAGCGCGGCGCGCAGGCGGTCGTCGAAGTAGACGGAGGTGTGCGTGAAGTCGAGATCGTAGTAGACCTCCCAGTACCGCCGGGTGCTGACCGTTCCGCGCGCGATACGCAGTGTGTGCCCGGGCTGCAGCTGTCGAATATGCTTGAACAGCGTCCGCTCGCCCAGGCAGAACTGGAACGCGAGGTACTCCTTGAGCGCCTCGAGGTCGGTCTCGATATGCGGCACGAACGGCAGGAGCGCCTTGGCCTCCGACGCGAAATACAGGACGTCGCCGACACAGGTGAAATAGAACGGCTTGATGCCGAAGCGATCCCGCGCGCAGAACAGCTCGGCTCTCGCTTCATCCCAGAGCGCGAAGGCGAACATCCCGCGCAGGCGCTCGACGCACCCGGGACCCCATCGCTGATACGCGGCCAGAATCACCTCGGTGTCCGAGGCCGTGCGGAACCGGTAGTCGGCCAGCTCGTCCCGGAGCTCGAGGTAGTTGTAGATTTCGCCGTTGTAGGTGATCCAGTTGCCGGCCCCATCGCCCATCGGCTGGCCGCCGCCGCTGAGATCGATGATGCTCAGCCGCACGTGCCCGAAGCCGGCGACTGAGCGCGGATGGACCCAGGCGCCACGGCCATCCGGGCCCCGGTGCCGTTGCAGATCGTTCATCACCGACAGCGCCGCGCGAGGGTCCGGGCGCGGCTGACCGAGGAGGTCGACGAATCCGGAGATTCCACACATAGGGTGTCAGATCCGCGCGGGTGATGGGCGCACGCCCTTGGCGTACAGGAACCAGCCCCACTGCCGCTCGAGACGTCGCCGCACCGGCGCCGGCACGAGGCGGCGCGCGGGGCCTGCGGCATGCCACGGCAGCGAGCCGGCGAACATCTCGATCTGGCCGAATCCGCGCAGGAGCCGGGCCAGCTCGGCTCTCGAGTACACATCGCCCTTCGGATTGCCCACGCCGTCGACCTCGTTCACCGAGCGCTGGATCGACATCCCCTTCAGCCAGCGGTTGACCGGGAACTTCAGGCGATATTGCGGCGAATTGCGATGGTAGAACATCAGGATGACGCGTCCGCCCGGCCGGAGCACCCGCAGGAGCTCGGACACGGCCCGCGCCGTGTCGGGCGTGTGATGCAGGACACCCATCGAGCACACGCAGTCGAATTCCGCGTCCCCGAACGGCAGCTGCTCGGCATTGCCGACGAGGAATGAGCCGGCAAGCGCCATCAACTCGAACCGTCGACGGCAGAGCGAGAATCGCCGTTCTCGTCACGTCCACCCCGCACACGCGGGCACCGGCTTGTGCGTACCGGCTCAGGACGTACCCGTTGCCGCTGCCGACGTCGAGCACCCGTTTGCCGGCGAACGCGTCGTATTCGTGCAGCGCGCGCGAGAACGCGGGGCTCTCGTTCGCCTCGCGCAGGCCGTCGTAGTAGGCGAAGTATTCGGGCGATCCCAGCGGGAACGGCACCGCCCGGGCCGCCACGGGGTTCCGCTCCCAGAAGCTGCGAACGGCGTTCAGCTCAGGCTGTCGGGTCATGCACGCCCCCGTAGGCGCCCAGCAGGGCCGGGCGATCATCGGCGGCCTGATGGGCGCCGAGGTCTTCGAGAATCTGCACCGCGCGTGCGGACACGCCGGTGTCGCCGTAGAGAGGAGGATGCGCCGGCGGCGGACAAAAGCTCTTCATCGCACGCACGATGGCCTCCGTGTCGGCGCCGGTCAGCACGTTCCAGCCGGTCGTCACCGTTTCGATCCACTCCGTCTCGTCGCGTAACGTGACGCAGGGCACGTTCGTCCAGTACGCCTCTTTCTGCACGCCGCCTGAATCGGTCAGGACGAGGCGAGCGTTCGTCAGCAGCCGAACCATGTCGATGTAGCCCACCGGCGGTACCAGCCGGACGTGGGCGGGTGGCGCGTAGGCGAGATGCTCCAGCACCTTCCGCGTACGAGGATGGACCGGGAACACGACCGTCTCGGCAGCCGCGTCGAGCGCCTTCAGGATGCGCCTCAGCCGCTCAGGATCGTCCGTGTTCTCCGCGCGATGAACCGTCAGCAGCAAGTAGCGACCGGGCGACAGCCCGGGTGTGTCCACCGTCGGCGAGCGCTGCCGGGCCACCTCGGCCGCCCGCGCGAGCGCCTCGGCCATGACATCGCCGACCAGGTGGACGCCGTCGTGAATCCCCTCCCGGGCGAGATTCTCGACGGCGGACGCGCTGGGGCACAAGAGGACCGTCGACACCCAATCCACCAGGATCCGGTTGACCTCTTCGGGCATGTCGCGGTTGAAACTGCGGACGCCCGCCTCGACGTGGACCACCTTGAGCCGCAGTTTCGCAGCCGCGAGCGCGCCGGCGAGCGTCGAGTTCGTGTCGCCGAAGGTGAGCACCCAATCCGGGCGCGCCTCGCTCAGGACGCGCTCGATCCCCACGAGCATCGCCGCGGTCTGTTCGGCATGGGTGCCGGATCCGGATGTCAACAGGACGTCGGGCGCCGGAATCCCCATCTCCTCGAAGAAGACCGCCGACAACGCCGCGTCATAGTGCTGACCCGTGTGCACCAGGATCTCGCGGTGTCTCGCGCGGACCGCCCGGCTGAACACCGCGGCCTTCACGAATTGCGGCCGGGCGCCGACGATCGAGACGAACCGCAGCCCTTCAGCGCCCATCCGGTCTCCCCTGCGCCACGTACGCGCCGTTGGCCGCTCGACCGGGCACGAGGTCGCGCGGGGACGCCTCCGACGGCGTCACGGCCGCGTGACGAATGCGATGCGCGAGCTCGATGGACGTGCGCGCCTCAGCGATCCCGAACCCCCGGCCGTCCAGCACGCGTTCGTACACGCGAGTATGCAGATCGTTGAACCCGTCGCTGAACTCGACCTCCTCGCCGTCGACGACGATGGAACGGAAGGTGGTCCTGATGCCAGGCTGCGGCACGAACGGCAGGTCCGCGGCGTCGGTCGACAGGAACCAGCGTACCGTGGCGTGCTCCAGTTGCAGCAGGCCGCCCATCTTCGCGGGTTCGGACAGATGCACCTGGCAGTCAACCACGGCGCCGAACAGCCAGACCAGCAGGTCGAAGAAGTGCACGCCGATATTGGCGGCGACCCCGCCAGACCGCTCGAGCGATCCCTTCCACGAGACGTCGTACCAGCGTCCCCGCGCCGTGACGTAGCTCAGCGTGACGGCGTGGTGCGAACTCGATGCCGCGATCCGCGCTCTCAACGCCGTCAGCGCGGGGTGCAGCCGAAGCTGGAGGATCGTGTAGACGCGCCGGCCCGTCTCCGCTTCGAGCTCTTCAAGGGCGTCGAGGTTCCAGGGGCTGATCACGAGCGGCTTCTCGCAGATCGCGTCTGCGCCGACGCGAAGCGCGAGGCGGATATGCGCGTCATGCAGGTAGTTCGGAGAGCAGATCGACAAGTAGTCGACCCGGTCGGCCGATCCCGCCCGCCGGAGCTTCTCGAGATGCCGATCGAATCGCTCGAATTCCGTGAAGAAGCGGACATCGAAGGAGTAGCGGTCGAGAATGCCGACCCCATCGTGAGGGTCGACGGCCGCGACGATTCGGTTTCCCGTGTTGACGATCGCGTTCAGGTGACGCGGGGCGACGTATCCGGCGACGCCAGTGACCGCGAAGTTCTTCATGCGATCGCGGCTTTCGCCTCGGCGCGGAGCGCGATCAGTTTCTCCCTGGCCACGCCCCGCGCCTCGAGCTCGGCCAGCAGGCCGGCGGGATCGTCGAGTGTCGCCACCACCATGGCGTCGAACGGCACTCGGCCGACGTCGCCGATCTCGACAACCGGAATGCCCAGGAACGTGGGCGCCGGCGTGTTGCCGAAGATGGCGACCGGCTCCACGCCGCACTCCTTCAGACAGAGATAGGCGAGCTCGGCGGCCTCGCCGGTGCCGTAGATCGCGATTCGAACCGCGTGCCGCCGCGCGACAGGCTCGACGACCGTCCGCAGACGCTGTCGGGCGTCGCGATAGAGGCGCAAAGAGTAATCCATGAACTCGTACGTGAGCCGGCTCTTCTCGGCCAGGCCCTTGGGCGTGAGCAGATAGCGCACACGATTCGACTGCACGTTCACGCACTTGACAAGGCCCTTGAGAACGAGGCGCTTCAGGTACAGATTCGTCAGGCCCAGCGCGATCCCCAGCTGCGATGCCAGACTCCGCTGCGTCGTCTGTTCGTTGGCGGCGATCGCCTCGAGAACGAGCAATTCGCGGTGCGGCTCGATGTCCACGGGTCGCCTATCGCCCTCCGAGGGCATCCGCTCTCCGGCCATGGTCAGGCACCGAACGTGCTGTGCATGCGAGCCAGGTCCAGCTGGGACCGCGGAATCGCCGCGGCGGCGTAGTCGGCCGCAGCGGCGACCGGCCGTCCATCCCGCTCCTCGGCCCGGGCGCGGAAGTAGAGCAGGCTCTTCCGCCACGGCGTGTCCGGGTGCCGCTCGAGCGCCGCGCTGAACGCCTCGACCGCGCCCGGCGCATCGTCGTCGTCGAGCAGCGCCATGCCGAGAAAAAATGCGGCCGACTCGGCGATCTCTGCCTGAGGCTCGGCCGCCAGAAGCGACCGGTACAACGCAACGGCGTCGCCATAGCGGCCTTCCAGATGAGCGCGTCGCGCTTCGTCCAGCGACTCTCGCTGGTCGATCGGCGGCTCCGGCTCGTCCTCCTCGGAGTCGACAAACGCCGGCAGCGGCGTCCGGCGCGCAATCAAGAGTCCCCCGCGCGAGCCGTTCGCGACCAGTTTGCGCCAGATCCGCACCGAGACGCCCTTCACGTCCTCATAGGGGAACGTCTCGAAGGGAATGCCGCGCTGAAAGTCGCCGACCGACAGATCCCGGTAGCCAAGCCGATCGAGCGCGCCCGGATCGATGCCGAGGTCTTTCACCGTCATCGGCACGCCGTCCCGTTGCGGAATGACGCCCAGCCAGGGGTCGACGATGATCCACCGGCCTGCGAGACGCACCTGGGCCACGCTGTGCGGCGATGCGCCGTCGGCCGTCTGCAGGAAGAAGATGCGGGCCCGGTACCCGGCGTAGGTGGCCAGCGTCGCGAACACGTGCGCCGCCTGATCGCAGTAGCCGAATCCGCGGCGCACGATCCGGTAGGAATTGTCGGCAACGAAGCGCTCCGGGGCGGCATACTCCGGCCGGACATTCTCGTATGTCCACTCCATCAGGGCCGATAACCGCGCCAGGTCGCGGCTCTTCCCGGCCACGGCCCGGTCGGCAATCGCGCGAAACAGGCGAATGCCCGACGCCGTCTCGTACACGTCCAGCAGCATCGACTCCCGGTTGGGCACGCCCGACGTGTAGCTGATCGATGCGGCGGACGAGGCCGGCAGCCGATGTGACGCGGCAAGGGCGACCAGACCGACCAGGAGGCCGATGACCGCGAGCCCAACGACGAGCTGATAGCTCCTTCGCATGCGTCGCTCCCGCGTCGCCACGGAAGCGCCATTCGTCGTCGACCGTGGCATGGTGACGATCTTCCGGGTGTTGAAGGTGGAGGAAGCAGGGCGGGGGCAAGCTACCGCCCCGCGACTTACAGGCCGATTCTTGATTCCGCAGCGACTTGGGAGGGAGACCACGGCAGCCGCCAGTCGCCGGCGCCTGGGGTTGCGCCGCGCGGACACCGTTCGAGCGTTCAATGATTGAACGTCATTCAAGTTGAGGTGTCAAGGGCAAAAGCACGCACGTCGGGCGATGGCGCCACGCCCATCAGAGCGCGAAGACGGTAGACGCCTTCACATCTCGCAGCGCATTGCGGGTATCCACGACAAGGGGCATCCGCTTCGCGATGGCGTCGTAGTCGAACACCGAATGGTCGGTCGCGACGATGCAACAGTCGACAGCCCTGTCGAACGCCTCCTCGACGGGAATCGACGCGAGCGTCCGCCCGCCGTGCGTCAGCGTGCCGACGTACGGGTCGGTGTAACTCACGTCGGCGCCGCGCTGGCTGAGCAGCTCGAGGATGTCGACCGCGGGCGACTCGCGCACGTCGCCGACGTCCTTCTTGTACGCCACGCCAAACAGATGGATCCGCGATCCGTTGATGGCCTTCTTGACGGAATTCAGCGCGTCGCCGACACGCTCGACCACATAGTGAGGCATTGACGAGTTGATGTGGCCGGCCAGCTCGATGAAGCGGCACTCGAACCCGTTCTGCCGCGCCTTCCACGACAGATAGAACGGATCGATGGGAATGCAATGTCCGCCAAGGCCCGGGCCGGGATAGAAGGGCATGAAACCGAACGGCTTCGTTCTGGCGGCGTCGATGACCTCCCACACGTTGATGTCCATGCGGTGGCACATCAGCGCGATTTCGTTCACCAGTCCGATATTCACCGCGCGAAACGTATTCTCGAGCAGCTTGACCATCTCGGCGACGCGCGTCGAGCTCACGGGCACCACGCTCGAGACCACGGTGCCGTAGAGCGCCGCCGCGACGCTCGTGCTCGCCGGCCCCACGCCCCCCACGACCTTCGGTATGCTCCGCGTCGTGTACTGCGCGTTGCCGGGATCGACACGCTCGGGCGAGAACGCCAGAAAGAAATCCTCCTCCGGCGTCAAATGCTTCGCCTCGAGCGACGGCTGCACGACCTCGTCGGTCGTGCCCGGATACGTCGTGGACTCCAGAATGATCAGCTGGCCGGCCCGGAGCGTCGCCGCCACCGCGTCCACGGACTGGACGACGTAGGACAGGTCCGGATCCCGCGTCTTCCGAAGGGGCGTCGGCACGCAGATGTCGACAACGTCCATCGCGCCGAGGCGGCTCATGTCGGAGGTCGCCTTCAGACGTCCGGCCTCCACTTCGGCGGCGAGATCGGCGGTCGCCACGTCGGGGATGTAGCTCCGGCCGGCGCGAATCTGCGCGATCTTCGATTCGTCGACGTCGAATCCGGTGGTGTCGAAGCCGGCTTTGGCGAATTCCACGGCGAGCGGCAGGCCGACGTAGCCGAGTCCGATGACGCCGATCGTGGCGCGCCTCTGCTGAATCAGCTCGAGAAGGTTGCGGTGGTGTGTGGTCATACAAACGGCAGACCTGAAGGCCCGCTGAGGCGCAGTCGGGGGTTTATCGCACCGGCACGCGGGATACCGGCGGCGAGCTCGCGAGCCGCTCGAGATCGGCGTCCACCATCATCTCGACGAGCTGTGTGAAATCCACTTCGGGCGTCCAGCCCAGCTCCGAGCGGGCCTTCGAAGCGTCGCCGAGCAGGTGATCGACTTCCGCGGGCCGGAGCAGAGCCGGATCGACGCGCACGTACTTCTGCCAGTCGAGGCCGGCGCGCGCGAACGCGATCTCGACGAGATCCCGGACGGAGTGGCTCACGCCGGTCGCGATCACGTAGTCCTCGGGAGCGTCGCGCTGCAGCATCAGCCACATGGCGCGCACGTAGTCGCCCGCGAAGCCCCAGTCGCGATGGGCCTCGAGGTTCCCGATCGACAGCGAATCGGCCAGCCCGAGCTTGATCCGCGCGACGCCGTGCGACACCTTCCGGGTCACGAACTCGAGGCCGCGCCGCGGCGACTCGTGGTTGAACAGCATGCCCGACACCGCGAACAGGTTGTAGCTTTCGCGATAGTTCACCGTGATGTAGTGGGCGAAGACCTTCGAGACGCCGTACGGGCTCCTCGGATAGAAGGGCGTGGATTCCCGCTGCGGCACCTCGCGCACCTTCCCGAACATCTCGCTCGACGAGGCCTGGTAGAAACGGATGCCGGGATCCACACGCCGGATCGCGTCGAGCACCCGCGTCACGCCCTGCGAGTTGAATTCCCCGGTCAGCATCGGCTGATCCCACGACGCCGGCACGAACGACATCGCGGCGAGATTGTAGACTTCGTGCGGCCGGACGTCGTCGATCAGGCGCAGCAGAGAGAGCTGGTCGAGCAGATCCGCCGGCTTGAGCGTGATCCGATCCAGCAGATGCTCGATCCGCCCCATGTTCGGCGCACTGAGCCGGCGGATCATCCCGACCACTTCGTAGCCCTTCTCGAGGAGCAGTTCGGCGAGGTACGAGCCGTCTTGTCCTGTGATACCGGTGATGAGCGCGCGTCTGGCCATGCGGTGCCGATGATTTTAGCACTGGAAGGTTCGAGAGGTTTGCGACCGATAGAATGAGAACGTGGAGCACATCGACGTGGCCATCATCGGCGGCGGGGTGACCGGGCTGGCCTGCGGGCTGGCCATCGCCGAGCGCGGACGCTCGGTCGCCGTGCTCGAGCGGCATCCCCGGCCTGGCCTGGAGACCAGCACGCACAACAGCGGGGTGATTCACGCGGGTCTCTACTATCCCGCCGGCTCGGTCAAAGCGCGCCTGTGCGTCGAAGGCGCCGCGCGGCTCTACGAATTCTGCGCGCTTCACGACGTCCCCCATCGCCGGTGCGGGAAGCTCGTCGTGGCGCACGACGACGCCGAGGTGAGCCAGCTCGAGGCGCTCCGCGTCCGCGGGACGGCCAACGGCGCAGCCGGACTGGAGATGCTCGATCGCGACGCCGCCCTGCGGCTCGAACCGGCCATCACGTGCACGGCCGCCCTGTGGTCGCCGGGCACGGGCATCGTCGACGCCGAGGCGCTGGTGAAGACGCTCCTCCGCGTCGGCGAGGCGGCCGGCGCGATCTTTCTCCCCGGCACGACGCTGACGGGGGCCGAGACGCGCGCCGACGGCATCGCGATCAGAACCGAGCACGAGACCATCCTGGCGCGTCAGGTCGTGAATGCTGCCGGCCTTTACGCCGACGAGATCTCCCGCATGGTAGGCGGCGAAGCGTTCACGATCTACCCGTGTCGTGGCGAGTACGCCGAGCTCGTGCCCGCCAGGCGTGACATCGTGAGCCGGCTCGTCTACCCGCTCCCCCACACCCACGGACTTGGCGTCCACCTGCTCAAGACGTTCAGCGGCGCGGTGTGGCTGGGCCCCACGGTGCGCTACCAGCAGCGCAAGGACGACTACGAGAGCGACCGGCTGCCCGTCGAGGCCTTTCTCGAGCCGGCGCAACGACTGCTGCGCGACGTGACGCTCGCCGACTTGCGGCTGTCGGGAAGCGGGATCCGGCCGAAGCTGCATCCGGAAAGCGAAGCCTTCGCCGACTTTCTGATCCGCCGCGATCGCGTGAATCCGGCACTCGTCCAGGCCGCCGGCATCGAGTCGCCCGGGCTCACGTCGTGCCTGGCCGTTGGACGCCTGGTCGCCGACACGATCTGCGAATCCTGACGCGCCGCCATCGCGTCAGCGCGCCGGGCCGTCGGTGAACGTCCAGCCGAGCATGAGTCCCAGCTCTCGATCGTCAGCCATACCGTCGGGCCTCGCCGTACGACTGGCCGAAGCCTCGATCAGCACCCGCTTCTCGGACTCCGGAAGACCGACGCCCCGGACGACCGGCTCGCCGTCGGTCAGGACGGCGTCGACGAGGAGGGAACCGTCGCACCACACCCTGGCGTGGACCGGATGCGCCGCCAGATTGGGATGGTTCACCGAGACGCGCACGTCGATCCACGGGCCTTCGACATCGACCACGGCGACGGCGTGGCGCGTCGTCCACCGGAATTCGCGGCCAGCGTCGTCGCGTTCGGGCGGATACAGGCCGTACGCGTACGGCCAGCCGACGCGTTGCGCCCGGACCGGCACGCGGAGGCTGCCGGCCGCGAGCCGCGCGCTGCCGACGCTGAAGACGGCGACGACGAGGACAGCGGCGCCCCAGCGCCAGGCGCCGGCGGACCGATCCGGTTCCGGAGCGCCGGTCGACACGACGTACCAGAACGCGACGGTCCAGAAGGTCAACGTCACGCTCAGAATCCTGCGCCGGCATGCCGACGAAGGACACGACGGCGAACGCGATCAGCGCAGCCCGCCCCACCGACGTCACGAGCCGGGAGGAGGCCGGATGCCGGAGGACGAACGCGGCAAACACCAGGAGCCACGCCATCCAGGGCAGGCTGCCCGTGAGTCCGAACTCCGCGAGCTGGTGCCGGTACCAGTTCTGCGCGTTGTCGGCCGGCACGACCGGGGATGCGAGCATCTGCGCGAAATCGGGAAACATGACGTACATCGAGCCGACGCCCACGCCGAACAGCGGGTACTCCTCGATCATCGCTGTCGACGTGGATCCGTAGGTGTTCCGGTTCCACATTTCGGCGGCGAACGCGCGCACGGAGTCGCCCGACCACGACGGGACAGTGCTGGCGACGCGCCGGGCCGGCCCGACGATGCCCGGGACCCGATTCGCGAGGAACAGCGCGGCGAGGAGAAGCGCCGAGACCGCAGCCAGGCGCGACCACCGGCGGGCGAGCGCGCCCTCTCGATACCACGTTGCGCAGACCGTCGACAGCCCGACGGCCGTCACAATCGCGGCGGCGGCGAACGCGGTGCGCGACCCCGATCCCCACACGACGAGCCAGGCGGCGGTCACGCCCGCGGTCGCCCCGACCGCCCGACGTTGCGGCAGATCGTGTGCGAACAGCATGATCCCCGCAATCCAGAGCGCCGCCACCGTCCCGGCGACGTTGGCGTCGAGCGCGCCTCCCGTGGCGCGACCCAGACCTCCATAGAGCGTCGGATTCAGAAACGTCACGTCGACGAAGAGCTGATACAAGGACATCGCCGCCGACATCCCAAAGCTCACGAGCAGGGGCGCGACGACGAGGCGTCGGAACGCGCCCTGTGGCAGGCCGCTCAGCCAGTCGAACCAGAGGATACCGACGAGGAGCACCAGTGCGACGTACGTGGTCCAGGCCACGATGAACGTCGGCCAGCCGCCGATGCTCGAGTTCGAGACGTCCCGTACACGGAGCAGCGCCCACGTGAAGTCGACTTCGCGGCACGCCACGATTGTGGCGCCGGCGATGATGACGAGCGCCCAGGCGACGAGCGGCACTCTCCACCGCCGCGAGGCGTGCCATGGGCTGCGCAGCGCGTCCGGAACGATCCCGCCGAGCAGCGCGGCCATCCACAGCACGCCGAACTGGGCTTCTCCCCGGCCGCTCAGGAGGTAGACGAGCACCGGGTACACGTAGGTGAAGAGGAGCACCAGACTGACCGCCGGCCGTCCCGCGATCGCGAGCACGGCGGTCACGGCGAATGCGCCGGCCGACCAGGGGACCAGCGCCGGCCATCCTGCCGACATGGCCCAAATCTCGGCCGCCGCCGCGAAGCACGCCCAGACCACCACCAGCCGTTTGGTCGTCCGCTCGAGCGCCGCCGATCCCTTCAACAATCCTTCCGGCCTCCGCCGTCTCCGGCGCCGGCGCGAAGGAACGCGACCAGCGCATCGCGCCAGTCGGGCATGGCGATGCCAAGGGACGCCAGCTTGTCGTTCGACAGCGCGCAGTACCTCGGCCGCCTCGCGCGGAACTGCACGTCCTCCAGACGGATCGGCACGAGGCGCGCGTCGAGATCCAGGAGCCGAGCCATCTCGCCTGCGAATTCCCGCCACGTGCAGCTGCCGGAATTCACGATGTGGTACAGCCCCGGCGGCGACTTTGCTTCGAGGATCCGGCGGGTTGCCGCCGCGGCGTCGACGACGTACGTCGGCGAGACGGTTCGATCCTCGAACACGCGCACGTCGCGACCGGCCTTCATCGCGGCGAGAATCGTCGCCACGCTCCCGCGCGCCGGGCGCGCCCCGGCCGCCCGGCCGAACAGGCTCTCGACACGCAGGACATAGGCCGACGGCGCATCCTCGGCGAACCATTCGCCCAGGAGCTTCGATGCCGCATACACGCCCTGCGGGTTGGGACGATCGGACTCCGTGTACGGCCGGGTCGCGGTCCCGTCGAAGACGAAGTCGGTGCTGTAGTGCACGAACAAGGCGTGCACGGCGCCCGCCGCCCGCGCGAGGGCGCGGACGGCGAAGGCATTGGTATTCAGCGCCTCGACCGGATGGTCCTCCGCTCCGTCGACGTCGTTGTAGGCGGCGGCGTTGATCAACGCGTCGGGCGCTAGCTGCCGCACCACAGCGTCCACCGCGTCGTCGTCGGTCAGCTCCAGATCGGCGTGGCCGAGCGGGTGCACGTCGTGCCCCTGACGCAGTTCGTGGACGAGCGCCGCGCCCAGCTGGCCCTGTGCCCCGAAAATGGCGATTCTCATCGATCCGCCGCGCGCGGGATCCCGGTCCCGCGCGTGGTCGCCATGAATCCGGCGATTGCCGCGACGACCGTCTCCTGCTGCTCGGCCGTCAGCTCGCCGTAGATGGGAATGGCCAGGCTCTCCTTCGCCGCACGTTCCGCGTGGGGAAACGCCCCCGGGGCATCGCCGAGAAAGCCGAAGCAGGGCTGCAGGTGAAAGGGAATCGGGTAGTAGATCTCCGAGCCGATTCCACGCGCGTCGAGGTGCGCCCTCAGCCCGTCGCGATCGGCGACCCGGATGACGAACTGGTTGTAGATGTGACGGCGGCCCGGCGGCTCGACGGGGAGGACGACACGGCCGTCCAGTCCGGCGTCGTGGAACAGCGCGCGGTAGCGGGCGGCGTTCGCGCGACGTCGCTCGGTCCAGGCCTGCAGGTGCGGCGCCTTGACCCGCAGCACGGCCGCCTGAATTTCGTCCATGCGGAAATTGCCGCCCACCGCGTGGTGAACGTACTTGGGCTTCATGCCGTGCGTCCGCAACAGCCGCATCCGATCGGCGAGCGCGTCGTCAGGCGACACGACGAGGCCGGCGTCGCCGAATGCGCCCAGGTTCTTGCTGGGAAAGAAGGAGAAGCAGCCGCAGGCGCCGATCCCGCCGACCTGGCGCGCGAGGTAGGTCGCGCCGATGGCCTGGGCGGCGTCCTCGATGACGGGAATGCCGGCGCGCTCGGCCGTTGCGAGGAGCGGCGCGAGATTGGCGCTCAGGCCGAACAGGTGAACCGGAAGAATCGCCCGGGTGCGCGCCGTGACGGCGGCCGCGGCGGCGGCCGGGTCGATGTTGAACGTCTCGGGATCGATGTCCACCAGCACGGGTCGCGCGCCGAGCCGCACGATGGCGCCGGCGGTGGCGAAAAAAGAATACGTCGTCGTGACGACTTCGTCGCCCGGCCCGACGCCGACGGCCATCAGCGCCAGCAGCACGGCGTCGGTGCCCGACGACACGGCCACGGCGTGCCGCGCGTCGAGCAGCGCCGAGAGCTCGCGCTCGAGCGCGGCGACTTCGGGCCCCATGATGTAGCGCTGACTGTCGGCCACGCGCGTGAGCGCCGCGAGAATGTCGTCGCGGAGCGGCCGATACTGCGGGTCGAGGTCGAGAAGGGGGACCGTCATACGAGGCGCCATTGTACCGGTTGGGCCTATCGCCGCGCCTTGATGGCCGCGCGCGTTTCGCGGTCGGCCTCGCGCCGCCTCACGGTCTCGCGCTTGTCGTATTCCTTCTTGCCCCTGGCGAGGCTCACGGCCACTTTCACCCGCCCGTTCTTGAAATAGAGCCGCACGGGCACGAGCGTCATGCCCTTCTCGACCGTCTTGCCGATCAGCTTCCGGATTTCCTGGCGGTGCAGCAGAAGCTTGCGGCGGCGCAGCGGCTCGTGGTCCGCATACCCGCGATGGCTGTAGGCGCTGATGTTGACGTTGTAGAGAAACACTTCGCCGTCCTCGACCCGGGCGAAGCTGTCGCGCAGATTCACACGGCCCTCGCGGATCGCCTTGACTTCCGTGCCGAGCAGCGCGACCCCGGCCTCGAACGTCTCGAGCAGGTGATAGTCGTGGTGCGCTTTGCGGTTCTCGGCGATCGTCGACTGCGCTCGCTCGCGTTCGGTCGGTGGCTTGGGCATGTTCTTAGGGCGCCGGGGCCTCACCCCCGGAACGCGAACTGACGCCGATGCCGTCGGCTCGGATCTCCAGGTCCTCGCCTCGGCATGGCCGCAGGCGCTGTCGTCTCGCTTATCCCGTTCTCGCTCCGGCGAGCCGGGCGGCCAGGCGCACTGCCGCGATCATACTGCGCGGATCGGCGACGCCCTTGCCGGCAATGTCGAACGCCGTCCCGTGGTCGACCGACGTCCGGATGATCGGCAGCCCGAGCGTCACGTTGACGGCCCGGCCGAAGGCGAGCAGCTTGACCGGGATGAGCCCCTGGTCGTGATAGCAGGCGACGACGGCGTCGAATTCTCCACGGTGGGCACGGTGGAAGATGGTGTCGCCCGGAAACGGTCCCGACACGTCGATGCCGCGCCCGCGGCACGTCTGAATGGCGGGTTCGATCACGGTCGATTCCTCGTCGCCGAAGAGCCCGTGCTCGCCCGCATGCGGATTGAGGGCGGCAACGGCAATCCGCGGTCGAGCCACCCCGAACCGCGGCAGGGCGTCGGCAGTGAGCGCGATGGTCGCTTCGAGCGACGGGCGCGTGATCGCGCGCGGCACGTCGGCCAGCGGTATGTGAACGGTGGCCAGCACGACGCGGAGGGCGTCGGAGTCGAACATCATTGCGACGTGCGGGCTGTCGGTCAGATGCGCGAGCAGATCGGTATGCCCCCGCCACGGCAGGCCGGCCAGCGCGAACGCCTCCTTGTTGACCGGGGCGGTCGCCATGGCGTCGACGGCGCCCCGCCGGGCATCGCCGACGGCCCGCACGATCACGTCGTAGGCCGCGCGCCCGGCCGGTCCGCTCAGCACGCCGGCTGCGAACGGCGCGTCGGCCGGCGCGTAAAGGATCGGATCGCAGACGGCGCGAACGGTCGGGTCGTCGGCTGCGCGGGCGGCAACCTCGGGGCCGATACCGGATGGATCGCCGACGGTGATTGCGACGCGAGGTTTCATCGTGGCCGAGGCGCGCGTCGTCAGTGCCGCTTGCAGGATCCGCAGCCGCCCGACCCGCAGGTGCCGCACCCGCCGGTGCCGCTGCCGCTCGGATTGTCGCAGCCGCCTTCGCTGCCGCAGCCGCCGTGCGCGACACCTTTCGCGTTCGGAAGCTCGTAGCGCAGGCAGCATTTCAGACGCCCGCACAGCCCGGAGAGCTTCGACGGATTCAGGCTCAGGTCCTGCTGCTTTGCCATCTTGATCGACACCGGCTCGAACGACGTGAGAAACGTCGTGCAGCACAAGGGCCGGCCGCACGTGCCGTAGCCGCCGATGAGCTTGGCTTCGTCCCGCACGCCGATCTGCCGCATCTCGATCCGGATCCGGAACTCGGCCGCCAGCTCGCGCACCAGTTCGCGGAAATCCACGCGTCCATCGGCCGTGAAGAAGAACGTCAGCCGCGACCCGTCGAACGCCTGTTCGACCCGGGCCAGCTTCATGGGCAGCCCGCGCTCGCGGATTTTGAGCGACGCGATACGGACGGCGTCGCTTTCGCGCTGCCGATGCTTCAGCCGCAGCAGAATGTCGGACCGCGTCGCGAGCCGCACCACCTTGAACGGCGAACCGGCGTCGGGCCGCCGGCGCTCGAGGATATCGGACGCCGTCCGCACCACGGTGCCCACGGCCGCGCCGCCGTCGGTCTGCACCACCACGCGGTCGCCCGGGCGGGGCATCTCGGTTCCGGGCACGGTGAAGGTCTGCGCCCGGCCGACGTCGCTCAGCTTCACCGAGACGAGCCACGACGACTGGCGGACGCTCACAACTGCAGCACCAGCCAGTCGGCCACGACTTTGGCGCCGGCATTGCGGTCCAGAGCCACCAGGGCGCGATCAATCGCCTCGAAGGCGCGCACGCCCCGCTCGCCGCGGTACGTGGCCACGAGACGCTCGAGCGCGGGACGCAGGTCGGCGTTCGCCAGCACGCGCGCGTCTGCGTGCGCGTCGATCGCGGCGACGTCGCGAAGGATCGAGGCCATGGCGCGCAGGCGCGACGCCAGCTGATCCCGATCCGCGGCGCCCGCCTTCCCTGTCGCCGGCAGAAGCTCCTTCGCGCCCTCGATCCGCCGCCGCGCGTCCGGGTGCCCCGCCGCGCGCGCCAGCACCTGCTGCGCGACCTCGCGCGCCGCCACCAGATCGACGCCGCTCATCGCCAGGGCGCGGCCCAGGCTGCCCTCGGCCGTGCCCGCGACCGCCCGCGCATCCGCCTGCGACCGTCCCTGCGCCACGAGCGCGCGGGCGATCTCGTCGGGTGCCAGCGGGCGGAACGTGAGGCGCGGACACCGCGATCGCACCGTGGGCAGAAGCGCATCGGGACGCGAGGTGATCAAGAGGAACACCGATGCGGGGGGCGGCTCTTCCAGCGTCTTGAGCAGGGCGCTCTGGGCGGGCACGACGAGCGCATCGGCCTCGTCGATGATCACGACGCGACGCCGGCCTTCGAACGGACGGTACGCCGCCCGATCGATGACCTCGCGGACCTGGTCGATCTTGATCGTGCCGCTCTCGCCCGGCGCGACCACGAGCACGTCCGGATGGACGCCGCGCGCAATTCGCCGGCAGGCCGCGCAGACGCCGCACGCGTCCGGCACGGCGGACGGCGCGGATCTGTCGGACTGGTCCGTGTCGCTGAACGCGCCGATCTCCGTGCAGTTGAGCGCCTGCGCGGTGGCGGTCGCCACCAGGCGCTTCCCGACCCCTTCCGGGCCTGCGAAGATCAGGCTCGGCGGCAGCGACCGGTGCGCAACGGAGCGCGCCAGCAGCGCCACGACACGCCGATGGCCGAGAACGTCTCGAAACGGCATGGCAGGACTTCGAGACGCATCCTACCACCCTTGGCCGACCCGCCGAACTTACCTGGTCCTTTCGTCGCGGTCGCTGCGGCCGCCTTCCTCGTCGCTGCCGATGCCGAAGAGCCGCGACCAGAATCCCCGTTTCTTCTTCTTTTCCGGGGGCGGCGGCGGCGCGGTCGTTTCGGGCGGCACGGCGGCGGCGACGGTGTCGGCGGGCGCCGGGCTGGGTTTTTCGAGCGTCGGCGGCGCCGGAGCGCCGGCGCCGGCAATCAGGTGGGCGAACGCGCCGAACCACCCACGCGAGGGGTGCAGGTCGCAGTACGCGGTCGGCTCGGTGCCGTCGACGAAGTACTCCGTGTAGACGGTGGATTCGCGCATCGCGTGACCGTCGGCGTCCACCACCTCGACGGATCGGCATCCGTCGGTGGCCAGCTTCCCGGACATCCGGCACACCGCCGCGGTCGTGATGTCGGGCGGCGCGGAAACCCAGTCGGCCTTGTCGCCCTTCGTGGCCGCTTTCATGAACGCGGTCCACAGCGGCACGGCCAGATCGGCAGCAAACGAGTTCGGCAGGATCGTCTGCGGCTCGTCGAATCCCATCCACACGCCGGCGGCGAGATGGGGTGTGAACCCGACGAACCACGCGTCGTTCACGCTGTTGGTCGTGCCCGTCTTGCCGCCCGCAGGAAGCCGGAACCCCAGACGCCGCACGCCCGCCCCGGTCCCGCGATTGACGACGTCGGCCAGCATGTCCGACATGAGAAAGGACGTCTCGGGACTGATGACCCGCGTGGGGGTTGGCTCCGGCGCTTCGTACAGCACGTCGCCGTTCTCGTCTTCCACGCGGCGGATGAGCGACGGGTGCGGCAGAAAGCCCCCGTTGCCGAATGCCGCATAGGCCGCCGTCATGTCTTCGAGCGTGACCTCGCCCGACCCGAGCGCGAGCGAGGGCACACTGGGCAAGTCGCCGACGCCCATGTCGCGCGCGAACTGCACGGCGCGCGGAATGCCGACGCGCTGCAGCAGCTGCACCGCCGCGCGATTGCTCGACACGCGCAGCGCTTCCCGCATCGTCAGCGCCGTCTCGGTGACGTGCCCATCGTCGGGCGTCCAGTCGCCCTCCAGCGTCGCAATCGGGGCGTCGAGGTGATCGATGAGCGACGCCGGCGTGAACCCGGCCTCGAGGGCCGACGCATAGACGAACGGCTTGAACGCCGAGCCTGGCTGCCGGCGGGCCTGCACGGCGCGGTTGAAGGAGCTGTCGCCGAAGTCGCGACCGCCGACCATCGCCCGAATCTCGCCGGTCGACGGGTCGAGGGCGATGAGCGCGGCCTGGAGCGGAGCCTCGCTCTCCGCGGTTGCCGCCGTCGGCTTCGGCCGCCGTCGGCCGGCCTGCCACTGCGCGCGACGCTTTTCCACGTTGGCGAGGCCGTCGGCCACGGCGCCGTCGGCCGCCACCTGCATCGGCCAGTCGAGGGTCGTGAAGACGCGCAGGCCGTCCTCGTAGACGCGATCGGTGCCGAAGCGTGCGACCAGCTCCTGCCGGACCTCCTCCTTCGCGTATTCCCCATGCGGATCGCGCGAGCCCAGCCCATCGCGCAGCACGACCTTGGCCGTGCGGGCCCGCTCCCACTCGGCATGGTCGATGACCCCGGTGTCGAGCATCGCCTGCAGCACGATCTCGCGGCGGGCGAGCGCAGCCTTCAGGTCGTGAGTCGGCGCGTAGCGAATCGGCGACTTCACCAGTCCGGCCAGCAACGCCGCCTCCGACACGGTCAACTCGGAGGCGTGCTTGTCGAAATACCCGCGCGCCGCGGCCTCCGCTCCGTACAGGCCGTCGCCGAAGAACACTTTGTTGAGGTACAGCTCGAGGATGGCCTGCTTGGCGAACGCCCGCTCGATGCGCTCGGCGAGCATCACCTCTTGCAGCTTCCGGGTGAAGGTGCGATCAGGCGTCAGAAAGCTCAGCTTCGCGAGCTGTTGCGTGATCGTGCTCGCCCCCTGGACGAGGCCCATGTGTCGAACGTCGGCTAGGGCCGCGCCGACGATCCGCCGCACGTCGAACCCGCCATGTTCGTAGAAGCGGCGGTCCTCCACGGCGATGACGGCATGCACGAGATTGGGCGAGATCTTCTCGAGGGGCGCCGTCATCCGCTGCTCGGTGTAGAGCGTGAACGCCACCTGATCGGTGCGGTCGTACACCGTCGTGGCCTGTGCCATGTCGCCGATCCGGCCGATGGCGCCCGCATCGGGCAGGCCCCACCACAGGCGGATCAGGAAGACGACAGCCACGGCACAGACGATCGCCGCCGCAGCCGCGACCCGGGGGACGGAAACCTTGCGACCGAAAGACTTGAAGTGCACGTGTCCTCTCTCACGGACAGCAACGCCTGTGCCAGACCGGCTCAACGGGGCGAAGCCGTCGCTCACCGCGAGCGGTGCGGCGTTCGTATAATTTTGACCGCCTCGAGGGTAGTTTGTACAGCCGGGATGGACGGTCAGCGCGACGCGACCAGCCGCAGGTCCCGTGTCTGGCCGGACGGCGCGTCCGAGCGCGTTGCCGACACGAGGGCCTGCGCCACGTGGGGCGCCACCATCTGGATCAGGCGTCCGTGGTCGTCGGTGAAGGCGCCCGGGGCCGAGGCATAGAGGGTCAGCACGCCGGCCAGCGTGTCGCCGTCGGTGAGCGGAACGCTGAGACAGCTTTTCAGTCCGAGCCGCTCGGCGCGCGGACCGAGATCGAGTGCCGCCTCGGAATTGACGATCACCTGGCGGTTGACTGCCACCCAGCCGGTGAGCCCATCGCCCAGGATCATGGTGAGGCCGCGCAGGCTCTCCGACTCCGGGCCGAACACGTCGATCGCCGCGAGGCGCCCGTCGCCAGTCGCGAGGTACCACACGCCCCGGGCGCCCGGGGCGATGCCTCGGACCAGATGCGAGGCGAGGGCGAGCACGTCGGGCGGCGACACCGATCCCGACGCAAGACGCGCCAGGCTGACGAAGGCCAGCGTATCGCCCTCGGGCGTCGACGCGGCGACGGTCGGCGGTTCGGCAGCCGCCGGGGGCGCCTCCGCGCGCAGCGATCTGGCGATCTGTCCGAACACTTCCTCGTGCGCCGGCGCGGCGTCGGAGACCGTAATGCGGTCGTGGATCTCGATGAACGTGTCCACCACCTTCGGGTCGTACATGCGTCCACTCCGCTCGCGCAGGATGTCGAGGGCCTCCTCGTTCGGCAGCTTCCGGCGGTACGGGCGGTCCGAGGTCAGCGCGTCGAAGCAGTCGACGACCGACAGGATGCGCGCGCCGATCGGGATGTCCTCTCCTGCCACGCCACGGGGGTAGCCGCTGCCGTCCCAGGCCTCGTGGTGGCAGCGCACGATCGGCACCACGGGAAACGGAAAATCGACGAGCGCCAGGATGTTCGCCCCGATCTCCACGTGTTCCTTCATCTGCTCGAATTCGTCGGGCGTCAGCCGTCCGGGCTTGTTGAGAATCCGCTCGGGCACGGCCAGCTTGCCGGTGTCGTGGAGCAGCGCTGCGGCTTCGATGGCCTTGAGTGTCGGCTCATCGGCCACGCCCAGCGCACGCGCCAGAGCCGTCGCGTACATCTGGACCCGCCGCACGTGGCTGTGCGTGACGTCGTCCTTTGCGTCGATCGCCATCGCGAGCGTCTCGACGGTCGACTGGTAGAGACGATCCACCTGCGCCAGGTGGCGCGTGGTGTCCTCCAGCCGGCCGTACGAGACGCGCAGCGTCCGGTGGAACACGGCCACGATCGGCAGAATCACGGCGACCGCGAGCGGCCCCACCTGCTGCACGACGAGCACCAGGCAGACGGCCACCGACGCCGAGGCGAAATAGCCGGAGGACAGCCACAGAAAATGCCGGCGCCAGATCTGGAAGGGCGACTGGGCCGCCTGCAGGCCCACGGCCATGGCCGTCAGTCCTGAATTCAGCAGGAAGTAGACGACCGTCAGCACGAGGAGCGGCACGAGCAGCGGGCCGATCGGCGCGTCGGCGGCGGCGAGCGGCCGCACCTGACCGAGCAGGAAGAAGGCATGGGCGGCCGCCCAGATCGAGAGGGCGGGGGCGACGGTGTTGAACGCCAGGCGCGGCCAGTCGTAGTGCTTGCGCCATGAGAACACGAAACAGTCGGCCGCCAGCGCGATCGTCGCCGGCGCGGGCCCGAACAGGAGCGCCGACGCGATGAAGAACGTGTCGGAGACCGAGATACTGGCCTCGACCGACGAGATGGTGATCATCCGCATCCCGATCAGGATGGCGACCAGCGTGAGGACGAACCACTCGAACAGATGCGGCGCGGCGCCGAGCGTGGTGATCGAATGGACGACCACCACGCCGCCCACCGCGACCACCGCCCCGATGTAGAGTTTGAGTGCGGCCCGCATCGTTCCCCGGCGCTACCGCGCGTCGGGGGACGTCAGCGTATCCGTGCCCCACACGATCTGATCCCGGCCCCAGGTGCCCCAGACGATCTGATCCCCGCCGGGACTGTAGAAGGTCGTGCCCCAGACGATCTGATCCCCGCCGTACCACGTGGCCACTTCACCCCACTGCAGGTCGTTCGACGGAATCGCCGACAGCGGATTGAGCAGGCCGGCGAGATTGAGATCGCCGAAGTGCAGGCGCGATGGATCGCTCCAGATCCGCGACAGGTCGAGAAGTGACAGGAGCCGAATCCCGCGACCGTCGTAGAGACGGGCCGAGAGCGTCCCGGCATCCCAGAACGACGCCCCGCTCGGGGTGAGACGCGTCCCGCCGAGCAGCGTGCTGAAGAGCGGATCCAGCAGCGTGGTCAGACCGTTCGCGGTAATACGGCGCGAGGCCCAGATGTCCAGGCTCCCCGCCCCGGCGGCCATCAAGCCGCCCTCGCGGACGAACCCGGCGCCGGATTGCAGCGCCAGCTTGACCTGCGACGTGTTCAGTCGCGGCGAACCCTGCAGGAGCAGCGCCGCCGCGCCGCTCACCATCGGCGCCGCCATACTGGTGCCGCTCAGCTGCATGTAGGCATTGCTGCCGCGCCCCGCGCGGTGCAGCATCGGATACTCGTTCGAGAGATACGATCCGTCGGCTTCGAGCGAGACGATCCGCGTCCCGGGCGCGACCAGGTCCGGCTTGATCGCCAGGTCGTACTTCGTCGGCCCGCGCGAGCTGTAGGTGGCCACGGTGTCGTCGCCGCGGGCGACCGTCTCCCACGTGTTCAGCGCACCGACGGTAATCGCCACGGGCGAATTGCCCGGCGAGGTGATGCCGCCGAGGATCGTCGCCCCCGTGTCGGTCTGTCCCGCATTGCCCGCCGCGGTCACGACGATGATGCCCGCTTCGACCGCACGCGCGACCGCCTGGCAGAGCGGATCGGTCGCCGCCGGCTCCATCACCGGATGGCCGAGCGACAGATTGAGGATGCGGATGTTGTACGTGGCCCGGTTGGCAATGACCCAGTCGATGCCGGCGATGACGTCGCTCGTGAGCCCCACGCCGCTCGCGCCGAGCACGCGGACGTTGATCAGACGCGCCTCAGGAGCGATGCCGCCCGCGTACGCCGTCGTCGTGCCCGCCGCCGCGTCGCCGTCGCCGGCGATGATGCCCGCGACGTGCGTGCCGTGTCCGAAGGCGTCGCCCACCGAGGGGTCGCCGCTCACGAAGCTCACATCCGCCACGACGCTGTTGCGCAGCGCGCGGTGCCGGGCGATGCCCGAGTCGACGACGGCGACGCCGACACCGGCGCCCGTCACCCCCGGAATCCTGCCGATACCCAGAAGCCCGCGCGTCCCCGCCCAGGCCTGGTCGGCGGCGGTCGATCGGACCGAGAGCGCCATGGTCGGCGTCACCAGCGGGTCGCCCGACAGGTGATCGACCGCCTCGTCGGCGGCCAGGTCGGCAAGCTCATCGCTGTTGGCCAGTACCACCGCACCGTCGTGCAGCCACCGGTCGATCTTCAAATGATGGCGCGCGGCGATGGCCGAAACCTGAACCCGCGAGCCGGGCACAATCACGCGGCCCGGCGCGGCGGTTGAATGCGTGAGGTGGTCGAGCAGATCGAGCGAGAGCGCCGCGCGATGCGCAGCGGGGACCATCGGCGCCGAGGCCACCGTGATCGCGAGTGCGGCGACGAGACTGCCCCAGCGAACAACCCCTCCAAGCGTCTTCCAAAACCGGCGGCGCACCATTAAATAGACTCCATACGGCAGTAAGGAACTTTGGGGCTCAACGTAGCAACTGACCTGCCAACAGACGAGATGTGTAAGTTATTGCTAGATAAGTCACTTCTGGAATTGCTGCCGGAAACGCCTTGGCGCCCTATGTCCTGTCGCTGAACAGCCGTGCGACCGCCGGAGGGGCAATCTCAGCAGTAAGCGATTGATAGATAGAGACTTATGTCATGATCTCGCTGAAAGGTGACGATTCGGAACACATGAAACGGTCTGGGACACGGCGGCGTTGCCGCGTCTGCCTGGTCGGGGTGGTCTGCTTCACCGCATCGGCCGCGTCGGCGCGCACGATCCCGGTGCCCGCCGGAGGAGACTTGCAGGCCGCGCTGGTGGCGGCGCAGCCCGGCGACACGATCGAGCTCGCAGCCGGCGCCGTCTACACCGGCACGTTCACCCTGTTCGACAAGGGTGGCAGCGCCTTCATCACGCTCCGAACGGCAGGCGAGGCCGGCCTGCCTCTGGCAGGCGAGCGGATCGGTCCGGAAGACGCTCCGCGCCTGGCGAAGCTCCGCTCGGGGTCGAGCCAACCGGCCATCGTCACCGCCCCGGGCGCGCACCATTGGCGCCTCGAGCTGCTCGAACTGCTCGCGAACGCGGGCGGCGGCGGCGACGTCATCGCGCTCGGCGACGGCTCCGCGTCGCAGACGGCGCTCTCGGAGATTCCCCACGATCTCGTGCTCGATCGGCTGTACGTCCACGGCGATCCGCAGACCGGGCAGAAGCGCGGGATCGCGCTGAACAGCGGGGCGACGACGATTACGGGCTGCTACGTGTCGGACATCAAGGCAGTGGGCCAGGACTCGCAGGCCATTGCGGGCTGGAATGGTCCCGGACCGTACACGATTGCGAACGACTATCTCGAAGCCGCCGGCGAGAACGTGCTGTTCGGCGGGGCCGACCCGGCGGTCCGGGACTTGGTGCCGTCGGACATCACGATCGCGAACAGCCGGCTCGCGAAGCCTCCCGAGTGGCGCGGCCAGCGGTGGCTGGTGAAGAACCTGCTCGAACTGAAGAACGCCCGGCGCGTCACCATCAGGGGCAACGTGCTCGAGTACACGTGGCACGACGGCCAGGCCGGCTATGCGGTGCTGTTCACGGTTCGCAATCAGGACGGCGGATGTCCCTGGTGCCAGGTGGATCACGTACGCTTCGAGGGCAACGTCGTCCGCCACAGTGCCGCAGCGTTCCAGATACTCGGCTACGACACGAATCACGCGAGCCGACAGACGAACGCGATCGCGATCGTGAACAACGTGTTCTCCGACATCGACGGGGAGCGGTGGGGCGGCAATGGCTACTTCCTGACCCTCACCAACGGCGCCCGCGACATCACCATCGATCACAACACCATCGTGCAGGATCATGCGTCGGGCGTCGTGCAGCTCGACGGCCCGCCCATCGTCGGATTCACGTACACGAACAACGTCTCGAAGCACGACGCGTACGGATTCATCGGTACAGGACACGCCGTCGGCACCGACTCGATCGAGCGGTTTCTGCCGGCGTCGGTCATCACGGGCAACGTGCTGGCGGGCGGATCGAGCAGCCGCTATCCGGCGGGCAATCGATTCCCGACGGAGGCGGAATTCGAGGCGCAATTCCTTGCGTACGCCCGGGGCGATTTTCATCTGTCGCCGGCCAGCCCGTGGCGTCGGGCGGGCACCGACGGGCGGGATCTGGGCGCGCTGTTCAGCCCAGTGACGCCACCCGGCCGCCGGCCGCCCGCGAGGCCGCGGCTGCGCGAGCCGGTGTGAGCGGACCGGTCAGGGCGTACCCGCTATCGGAAAATCTTGCCGGGCCCGCGGCGAACTCATCCGGACGCGAGGCGGCCCTGCCACGCGGGGACGAGCTCTAACTCGCGTCGGCGCGCGAGGCTCGGCGCGATTCCCGGCGCGATCCGGCGCCTCGACCTGTGGCCCCTCTCTTGCACAACCCGGCGTGCTGCGCGGGGTTTCTCACACGCCGCGCTTCGCAGGAATCATGGCTAGTCCGTCGCTCCATCCCATCGAGTCGGCCGAAGAGCGGAGCAGTCGGATGCTCGCGCTCCTCGTGCACGAGTTCCGCTCGCCCATTGCCGTGGTCAACGGCTACCTCGGCCTGTTGCTCAGAAAGCGCGCGACGCAACTGACGGGCGCAGACCGCAAGCTGCTCGAGGACGCCGCACGCGGATGTGAGCGGCTCATGGGCATGCTCCAGCAGCTCGATGATCTGGCCGACCTCGAAGCCGGTGATCCTCTCCGTTCGCCGGTGCCGGTGCCCATCTTCGAGCTCTGCGGCGACGCCGTGCGCACCGCGTCGCGCGCCGGCAGCGTCGTCGAGTTCCTGTGCGAGGCAGGCGACCGCCGCGCGCACGTGCTCGGCGACGCCGATCGGCTGAGCCAGGCGTTCAGCGCGCTCACCGCCGTGAGCGTGCGGGAACACCGGGAACAGCCAGTCGAGGTGTGCGGCTTCATCAGCCGCGAGGACGGAGTCCCGCGGGCGGTTGTGACGTTCGCGGGCCGGGGCACCGGCCGGCCGGACTTCTCGATCGGCCGGCGGGGCGACGTCGATCTCTGGCAGGGCGGCACCGGACTGGCGCTGCCGATTGCCAGTCGAATCATCCACGTACATGGCGGCCAGTTCTGGTCGCTGCCGGGCGTTGCGCGCGCCGCCCGCGCGGTCGCGCTGCCGCTGACGTCGGCCTGACGTGGAGACCCCTGGAGTATCGGCGCCTTCCGTCGGTCGTTCGTCCCGCGTCGAAGGGAGCCCGATGAAGCGCCCGCTCATCGCCGTGGTCGACGACGACACGGACTTTGCGCGGTACCTGGAAGCCTTTCTCGACGGCCTGGGCTACGACGCGATCACG
Source organism: uncultured Acidobacteriota bacterium (assembly GCA_963837345.1). Classification (GTDB taxonomy): domain Bacteria; phylum Acidobacteriota; class Vicinamibacteria; order Vicinamibacterales; family CAVVIG01; genus CAWIMX01. Next base: position 1,957,801 of record CAWIMX010000001.1, on the reverse strand, counting down.
TATCAGCATGGCGAGAACCTGCTGGCCGACCTTCATCTGGGTCGGCTGCCAGAGGTGGTGCTGCTCGACGTGATGATGCCCGGCATGGACGGGCTTTCCGCCCTCCGGAGCCTGAAGGCCAGCCGCGCCGACGTCCCGGTCATCATGCTGTCGGGGCGCGAGCATGCGTCGACGATCGTCGAAGCCCTCCGCCTCGGCGCCGAGAACTACGTGGTCAAGCCGGGCGATCCGGATCGGCTCGGCGAGATCGCGCTCGAGGCCGCCCTGCACCAGACGATCGAAAAGCGGCGCCTCCAGTCGGAGCTCTCCGAGCTCCGCCGGCTGGCGACGCACGAACAGGAGCAGGCGCTCCTCTGGTCGGGCCATGCGATGCAGCGGATCGGCACGCTCGTCGATCGCGTCGCCGACACCGACGTGACCGTGCTGATTCGCGGGGAGAGCGGCGTCGGCAAGGAGCTGGTCGCCCGCGCCATTCACCTGCGATCGGCGCGGCGGACCGGACCGTTCGTGAAGGTCAATTGCGCGGCGTTGCCGGACACGCTGCTGGAGAGCGAGCTCTTCGGGCACGAGAAGGGCGCCTTCACGGGCGCCGCCTCGACCCGCATCGGCAAGTTCGAGCACGCCAGCGGCGGAACCCTCATGCTCGATGAAATCGGCGAAATGAAAGCGGCGATGCAGAGCAAGCTGCTGCACGTGCTGCAGGACGGCGAATTCAACCGCCTGGGCGGCAACAAGCACATCACCGCCGACGTGCGGGTGCTGGCGGCCACCAATCGCGATCTCGAAGCCATGCTGCAGGCCTCCGAATTCCGCGAGGATCTGTACTACCGGCTCAAGGTCATCGAGATCGTCGTGCCGCCGCTGCGCGAACGTCCCGACGAACTGCCGCAGCTTGCGCGCTTCTTCACTGCGCGGTACGCGCGTCAGTACGTGCTTCCCGAGCCGACGCTCTCGCCGGCGGTCGTCGAGGCCCTCGAAGCCCACAGCTGGCCCGGCAACATCCGCGAGCTCGAGAACATGATGAAGCGCTTCGTGATCCTGCAGGACGAGGCACGGCTCCTGCATGACCTGCGCACCAGTCCCGGCCTGTCGCCCGCGCTGTCGGAGGCGGACGCCGAGACCGCCAGGCTCGCCGAGGAACGCGCGGGGCACGCGGACGAGCACACCGCCGAAACGAGCGGGTCGACGGCGGCAGGTCTCACCCTGCCAGAGGTGGCACGCCGGGCGGCCCTCAAAGCCGAGCGCGACTTGATGCTGCCGACGCTGCGGCGCGTGCACTGGAACCGCAAGAAAGCCGCGCCCCTGCTGGGCGTGAGCTACAAGACCCTCCTCAACAAGCTCAAGGAGCACGGGATCGAACCCGACTAGGCGCCGGGGTGCCGGGGGCGTGCGTGCCTGGTGCCATCGGGTCGCCAGTGTGGAAGCGCGATCGCCTGACGGCTGACGTCCGATTCCATCCGAATTCGGGGGACGTTCACTTGGTGGCGTGTCGGGCGTAAAGCGCGGCTGGCTCGGGAGTTGCAATTCCCGAGGCGTCCATGGGGCCCATCTATCCGACGCCCGATCCGCGCTTCGACGCTTTCGGCCGTTCGGGCCGGTTTGCCTACGGTGCTCTGCTCACCGCGGCTGGCGCCGTCCTGGGCCTGCTCTGGCTTCGACTCGCCAGCGGACCGAGGCCGTCGGTCGCCGACGAACTGTCGCTGAATGGCCTCGTGTACGGGTACGTCTTCTCGGCAACGGCGGTCGTGTTCCTGTCGCTCGGCTACGTCCTGCGGCGGCAGGTCGATGAGTTGCGGCGGCTCTCGTCCACCGATCCGCTGACGGGCCTGCAGAATCGCCATGCGTTGCATGCGCGGCTCCGTCAGGAGTGCCTCAGCGCCGAGCGATCGGGCGACCCGCTCTCGCTCCTCTTCATCGATCTCGACGGATTGAAGCGCGTCAACGACGAGCACGGCCATGCGGCGGGCGACCGCGCGCTGCGCGAAGTGGCCGGGGCCATTCAGATGACCCTGCGGACGACCGACCTCGGCGTGCGCTGGGGCGGCGACGAGTTCGCGATCGTGGCGCCCCGCACGCCGCAGGCCGCGGCGGACCGACTGGCCGAGCGTCTCCTGTCGCACCTCACGCGGCACTCCCGTTCGGCCGACGTTCCGATGACGGTGTCGATTGGCGTCTCGGTGCTCGAACCGGGTGCCCGCTCGCCGGCGGCCGCCGACGATCTCATGCACGCGGCCGACGAGGCGCTCTACCGCGCGAAGACCGGCGGTCGAAACCAGGTGCGGGTTGCGCCGCCCAGGCGGGCATGGACCTGTGCGCTGGATCGCGCCGCGGTCTAGCGATTGTTCGTTTCGTTCGTTCGCTCCCCCCGACAGCCCACCACGAACCCGGGCGGACGGCGTTACCGTTCGCCCGCGGCCATCTTGCCGACACGCGGCTCGCGCACGAATCCGGCGCGTACGAGCGACATGCGGCGCACCGTTGCGGCGAGGCCGATGAGCAGACTGCCGGCCAGGAACAGCTGAACCGCTTCCGATCGGTTGTCGGAGAACATCGACGCAGTCGCCGCGCGCGCGGTCGACGACGCCTCCAGGGCGAAGACCAAGCCGGTCGAACCCACGACTGCGGCCACGGCGGCCGCCATGACAAGCAAGCGACACCTTCGTCGCGTCCGAGACATGGCCTTTCGACGTATCAACTCGCGTGCCACGCGAACCCGGCGACGACGTCCCCATCGTTGGCGGCGGGGACGCGCCTTTCCACCTCGACCGACGTTCACCGATCACCTCGCCAATTTCTCCTGACATCAGCATCGCCGCCGCCGTTTGTGCACGGACCCTGAACTTTTTGAGAAGCGTTTTTCACACGGCGCCGGCCGCGACGAGGTGGCGGTCGACCTTTTTTCCTTTTCGTACGCGGCATTCATATTGCTCCATCGGCCCCGTGCTCGACGAACGACCTCAAGTGATGGTGGTGGACGACGACCCGTCCGTTTGCGAATTTCTCGGCACCTTCCTCCGCGAGCTCGGCTACGACCCGGTCACGCTGACGAGTGCGGAAGACGCCGTGCGGCAGTACGCCGCGCAGCGTCCCGACGCGGTGATCCTCGACATCGTGATGCCCGGCGGCATGGACGGGCTCACGGCGCTCGCCTCGATCCGCGACATCGATCGCGGTGTCCCGATCATCGTGCTCTCGGGCGAAGGCCGCACGACGACCGTGGTGCGGGCCATGAAGCTCGGGGCGTTCGACTTCATGAGCAAACCGTTCGACGAGTCGGATCTCGAACTGCTCCTGGCGACGGCGATCCAGAAGCGGCAGCGCGAGCGCGACGTCGCGCTTCTCCGCGATCGCCTCCAGACGCACTCCGCCCAGTACGTGCTCTTCAGCAAGAACCAGCAGATGCAGACCGTGCACGAGCTGATTCGCCGCGTGGCCACCACCGACGTCACCGTGCTCGTGCGCGGCGAAAGCGGCACGGGAAAGGAGCTCGTGGCCCGGGCGATCTATGCCACCTCGATCCGGCGCGATCGGCCGTTCGTGAAGGTCAACTGCGCCGCGCTGCCCCATGAGCTCCTCGAGTCGGAGCTGTTCGGCTTCGAGCGCGGCGCCTTCACGGGAGCCGTACGCGAGAAGCCGGGCAAGTTCGAATTCGCGAACCACGGCACCATCTTTCTCGACGAGATTGCCGAGATGAGCGTGCCGCTCCAGGCCAAGCTGCTGCAGGTGCTGCAGGACGGCGAGTTCACCCGGCTCGGCGGCCAGCACGACGTCTCGGTGGACGTCCGTGTGATCGCCGCCACCAACCGCAACCTGGAGCAGGCGGTCGCCGAGCGGCAGTTCCGCGACGACTTGTTCTTCCGCCTGAACGTCGTCGCGATCGACCTGCCGCCGCTGCGCGAGCGGCGCGACGAAATTCCGCTGTTGAGCGAGTACTTCATCGACAAGTACTCCGCCCGCTACAACCGGCCGTTCACCGATCTCTCGTCGGAAACGATGGGCCTCTTCATGCAGTACGACTGGCCGGGCAACGTGCGCGAGCTCGAGAACCTGATCAAGCGCATGGTGGTACTGGGCACCGAGACGCCCGTCCGCCACGAGATCGCGCGCGGCATGTCCGCGATCACCCGGCGTCCGCGCGCGCTGCCGCCCTCCAGGCCGGAGATCACGGCCACCGCGGTGCCTGCGTGCGTCGACGAAGCGGGCGACAGGCCGACCACGGTCGACGCCTGCTCCCTCAAGGAAGTGTCGCGCCACGCCGCGCGCGAGGCCGAGCGTCGTCTCATCCTGCGGACGCTCGAGCGCACCCGGTGGAATCGGAAGCAGACGGCCCTCATGCTCGGCATCAGCTACAAGGCACTCCTCTACAAGATCAAGGACAGCGGTCTGGACCAGGTTGCGTCATGACGACCAACGGCTTCGCGGGTGGCGGCGAGTCCAAGCTGCTCACACCAGGCGCGCTCCAGTTCGTCCTCAACCGCGAGCTCCGTCGAGCCGTCCGGGCTCACAGCACCCTCACGCTGGTCGTCGTCAAGGCCGATCGCGACCGCAACGGCGGCCAGGTGCCGGCCGACGAGACCACGGTCCGCGAGATCGGCGCGCTCCTCGAGCAGGAGATGCGCGAGGACGATCTCGTCGGCTTCCTCGAACCGGGCCTGCTCGCGATGGTGCTGGTCCACACCGACTACGGGCGCGCGCAGCGCGTCGTCGATCGACTGATCGACGGACTCGAGACGCACTCCTTCCCTGGCGCGGTTCGCGTGGTGATCGGCGCCGCCTGCTACCCGACCCACGCCATGGGCGCGGCATCGTTGAGACGCTGGGCCGTTTCGCATCCGATCGTCACCTGCCGCGGCGGGAGCCGGTCGGCTGCTCATCAGAAGTGAGGTTGCTCCGCCATGACACAGACCTTCTCGTTCGTGATTGCGATGACGCTCGTGATGGCGCCCGCGGCCGGCGCGCGGCTGCGGGCCGACGCCGGTCCGGCCACCCGATCCGCGGCACCCGTGGTCACCACGTCGGACTATCACCTCGGGCTGGGCGACAAGCTGCGGATCGAAGTCTACAAGGATCCGCAGATGTCGCAGTCGGTCCAGATTCGTCCCGACGGGAAGATCACGCTGCCGCTCGTCGGCGATCTGGACGCCACGGGCAAGACGCCCACCGAGCTGCGCGACGACATCACGGCTCAGCTCTCGGAGTACATCACGCATCCCGTCGTCACCGTCATCGTCGTCGAGGCGACGGCCCCCGTCGTGTACGTGCTGGGCGAAGTGGCGCGCCCGGGCGCGGTCACGCTCACGTCGGGCCGCCTCACCGCGCTGCAGGCGATTGCGATTGCCGGCGGCCTGAAAGACTTTGCCGACCGGAAGCACATCAACATCCTGCGTCCGTCGTTCGCGGGACAGCGCACGATCGAGTTCAACTACAACGACGCCATCCGGGGCGACCAGCCGACCTTCCTCGAGCCGGGCGACACCGTGGTGGTGCCGGATTGAGGCGGGCCATGATCCGACAGGCCCGCGTCCTCGTCGCCGCCTCGACGCTCGCGATCGGCGCGGCGACCGCGCCCCTCGACGCGCAGAGTCCCGCCACCGCGGCCGGCAGCCTTCCGACCCAGCCGCAGCCGGCCGCCGAGACCGTCCCGCTCGGCTGGACGGTCACGCCCGGTGTGCTCTACGGGGCCAGCTGGGACGACAACGTGCTCGTCGCCCACGGCGCCGACGGTCAGGTCGGCGACATGCTCAACCTGATCAGCCCGCGCGCCGACGCGTCGTTCAACGGCCGACGCAACCGCTTCGGCGCTCACTACGACGGCACGTTTCTGTTGTACCGCGAGTTGAGCAGCCTGAACGGCTACGACCAGCACGGCGGCGTGTCGATCGAGCGGACCCTGACACACCGGACATCGTTCTTCGTCCGCGGCGGGGTGGCGCACTCGCCGACCACGGCCCTGGAGGATCTGGTCGCCGTGCCGTTCATGCGCACGGGCGCGACCATCGAGCAGGCTCGCGCGGGCATCGAAACACGGCTCACCAAACGCGTCACCCTCGCCGCCAGCGGGAACCTGGAGCACGTGTCGTTCGGCACCGACGGCCAGTTCGCGTCGCTGCTGCGCGGCGGCCACGGCATCGGCGGCGCCGCCAACGTGCGACGCGAGCTCTCGAGCCTCACCGGCCTCATCGCGAACTACGACGTGACCCGCGGAACGGTCGGGCAGGCTCACGAGCCGTTCACGGTGCAGAACGGCGCGATCGGCCTCGACCATCGCTTCGCCGAGACCCGGATCTCGGCGGCCGCAGGCCTTTCGCATCTGGACGCCAGCGTCTTCGGGCCGTCGCACACGGGACTCAACTGGCGGGCCGACCTGGTCCGGATGTTCCGATCCGCCCAGCTCGAGGCCAGCTACTCGCGCGATTTCGAGGCGTCGTACGGCTTCGTCGGCACGACCCGCACCGACTCGCTCGCGACCCACCTCGAGGCGGATCTCTCGCACGGCGTCTACGGCCAGACGGGCATCTCCTGGCGACGCAGCGACCCGCTCATCGACAGCGCCCTCCGCTTCCGATCGATCTGGTTCGATGCCGCGCTCGGCTATGCGGCCCGGCCGGGCCTGCGGGTCGAAGGGTTCTGGAACGTCACTACGCAAACGATCGACGAGCCCGACGGCGAGTTCGGTCGCAACCAGGTCGGCATCCACGTCGTGGCGGTGCGACCGATGAGGATCCACTGATGGACAACAGAGAGCTGCATCCGCTGGAGTACATCTCCGTCGTCAAGCGCCGGAAATGGTGGCTGATCGCGCCGATCGCCGCCTCCCTCGCGATCGGGCTGCTGCTCGCGCGATTTCTGCCCAAGGAATACACCTCCAGCGCGACGCTCGCCGTGACGGCGCCCGCGGTGTCGACGAATCTCGTCGGGCAGTCGGCGTCCTTCGACAACCAGGAGCGGGTGCGCGCCATTTCGCAGCAGCTCCTCAGCGCCTCGATCCTGTCGCGCGTCGTGACGGCCGAGGGTCTCGACGGCGGCGACGCGGCGAACCAGGCCCCGGCCATCGCACGCCTGCGTCGGTCCATCGCGGTATCGGTGCCCGATCCGGTGGCGAACACCAACAAGCCGCAGGCGCTCGACAGCGTCGTCCTGTCGTACTCGGACGGCGAGGCCGATCGCGCGCAGCGCATCGCGAACCGGCTGGCGACCGTGTTCGTCGACGAGAACTCGAGGAGCCGGACCGAGCAGGCCGTCGGCACGTCGGCCTTCCTCTCCACCGAGCTCGAAGCGAGCCAGGCCCGGCTGGACGACCTCGAGGCACGGCTCCGGTCGGCGAAGGAGGCGCACATGGGGAGCCTGCCGGAACAGACGGAGAGCAACCTGCAGACCCTCGCCGGACTGCGACAGCAGCTCGAGGCGAATGCGACGGCGCTCAGCAGCGAGCAGGACCGTCTCTCCCTGATCGAGCGGCAGATCGACGCCTATACCAACGGCAACGGGGAGACGCCTACCATCGCCGGCGAGCCCGCCGTGATGCCGTCGCGGGAGGCGGCCGTCGCAGCCCTGCAGCGCCAGCTCGACACGGCGCGTGCCACCTACACCGACAGGCACCCGGAAGTGCAGCGGCTGAAGGAAGCGCTGACGGCGGCCCAGCAGGCCGCCGACGACGAGCGGGCCGCGAGCGCCGACGAGCGGCTGGCGACGCTGCGCCTCGATCCGGTGTATCGCCGCCTGGCGGGCGATCAGCAGACATCGAACCTGCGCGTGCGCGATCTGCGGCGCGCCTCGGACGACATCCAGCGCCAGATCCGCGTCTATCAGGCGCGCGTCGAAGCGGCGCCGCGCGTCGAACAGGAGCTCGTGTCGCTCCAGCGCGACTACGACCTCGAGCGGCAGCAGTACACCGAGCTGGCGTCGAAGCAGCGGGCGGCCGAAATGGCCGAAACCGTCGCGCGCAACCGCGGCGGCGAGCAGTTCGCCGTGTTGTACCCCGCCAGCTTCCCGGCCGAGCCGACGCGGCCCGTGCCCCTGCGCGTGCTGCTCATCTCGATCCTCGCAGGCTGCTGCGTGGGCGGGAGCCTCATGCTCGGCCGGGAGTATCTGGACGATTCCGTCCACGACGCCCGCGAGCTCTCCGACGAACTGGGATTGCCGGTGCTGGGCACCATTCCGCGCATCACGGCCTGAAATGAGGACCTCATGAATCGCATGGAATCGATCCTCGAAAAAGCTGAACGCGAGGGCACGATGCGCCGCATCGGCCCCACGCCTGAACCGGCGGCGCCGGCACCGGTCCGGCCGGCGCCCGCCCCCGTGCCGCGCCAGGCGGTGCCGGTGAGCGTCCCCCCGCCCCCCGTGGTCCGCACGATTCGCGAGGTTCACCTGGATCCCGCACTCGTCGTGGTGTCTTCCCCCGAAGGTCCCGTCGCGGAACAGTACCCGGGCGATCCGCACGCGCATCCTGCACGTGGATCACGGCGTCTCCATTCGCGCGCTGCTGGTGACGAGCCCGTCGCACGGCGACGGCAAGAGCCTGACGGCGACCAACCTCGCCCTCACGATGGCGCGCGCGTACGACCATCGGGTGTGCCTGGTGGATACCGATCTCCGGCTGCCGAAGGTGCATCGGCTGCTCGGCCTCCCCGCCGACGTCCCCGGCCTCTCGGACGTGCTGGCCGGGCACGTCCCGCTCGATGAGGCGCTGACGCGGCTCGACGAGCACGACCTGACCGTGCTACCCGCCGGCGGGTGCCCGCCGCGCCCGTCGGAACTGCTCGCCACGGCCGCGATGCGGCGCGTCGTCGACACGCTCCGCTCGCGGTTCGACTGCATCATCATCGACGCGCCCGCGGTGCTGCCGCTCTCCGACGTGGGGGCGCTGGCGCCGCTCGTCGACGGGTCGGTGCTCATCGTGCGGGCGGGCGTCACGCCGAAGACGGCGATCCGCGAGGCGACCGCCGCGATCGGCGGCGCCGCGCTCGTCGGCATCATCTTCAACGATCAGGTGGCCTGAATGGACGCGATCGGATAGCCCATGCAGGTCTTCAACCGGCACGTTTCTGCGAGAAGCCTCACGGCGTTCGGGTTCGAGACGGGCCTCATTGCGGGCGCGATCCTCATCGCCGCGGCCGCGCGGGGCTCGCTCGACGCGGCGACAGGCGCGCTGTGGAAGATCTTGCTCGCGACCGCAGTCTGCGAGCTGTGCTTCTACTACCACGACCTGTACGACCTGACCCTGGTGCACTCTCGACTGGAGCTGCTGGTTCGCCTGCTGCGCGCGACGGGGACCGCCGCCCTGGTGCTCGCCGTCACCTGCCTCGCCCTGCCGGCGATCGTGATCGGCGACGGCGTCTTCCTCGTCTGGCTGCTGCTCGTCCTGCTGGCCGTGCCGACGTGGCGCTTCGCATTCGAGGGCGTGTCGAGCGATCCGCACCTCGAGGAGCGCGTGCTGTTCGTGGGCACGGGCGCGCTCGCGCGGACCGTGTCGCGGCAGATTCAACAGCAGCACGACTTCCCGTACCGCGTCGTCGGATTCGTCGAAGAGCCCGGCGTCAACGAAGAAACCGAGGACGACGTGCCCCTCGTCGGCTCGACGCACGAGCTGCCCGATCTCGTCGATCGGCTCCGGATCGATCGCATCGTGGTGGGGCTGCCGGATCGGCGTGGCCATCTGCCGATTCAGGAGCTGCTGAACGCGAAGCTCTCGGGCGTGCGGGTGGAGGATGCCACCACCACCTACGAGCGCATCACCGGCAAGATCCTGACCGACGGCCTGTCGCCCAGCTGGCTGGTGTTCTCCGACGGCTTCCGCGCCTCGCGCGTCACGCGCTTCGTCAAGCGGGCGGTCGACCTCGGCCTTGCCGGCGTGGGCCTGGCGCTCGCGCTCCCGATCATGGTCCTCACGGCCGTGGCGATCCGGATCGACTCCCGAGGGCCGATTCTCTATCGCCAGGCGCGCGTGGGCGAGCGCGGGCGCGTCTTCACGCTCCTCAAGTTCCGGTCGATGGGCGTCGATGCCGAGCACGGAACGCCGGTCTGGGCCACGAGCGACGACGACCGCGTCACGCGCGTCGGCCGGTTCCTGCGGACGGTCCGCCTCGACGAGCTGCCGCAGCTCTGGAACGTGTTGCGAGGCGAGATGAGCTTCGTCGGACCGCGGCCCGAGCGCCCCTACTTCGTGCGCCAGCTGGCGGCGGCCGTGCCCTTCTATGCCGAGCGCCACGTCGTGAAGCCGGGCGTGACCGGCTGGGCCCAGGTGAAGTATCGCTATGGATCGTCGGTCGAGGACGCGATCGAGAAGCTGCGGTACGACCTCTATTACATCAAGCACCAGTCCTTCTTCTTCGATCTGACCATCGTCGTCGACACGGTGAAGGTGATCGTCTCGGGGCGGGGGGCGCAGTGAGCCGTCGGACCGGCGCCGACCCGTTCGGCCCTTCGTCGGGCGAAACCCGGACCGTCACGCGCAACGTCTCGACGCGGTACCTGGCGATCGCGATCGAGATGGTCGTCGGGTTCCTGCTGCTGCCGTTCAACGTGGCGCATCTCGGCCAGTCGGCCTATGGCCTGTGGGTGCTGACGACGTCGGTGACGGCGTACTTCTCGGTGCTCGATCTCGGATATTCGGGCGCGCTGGTGAAGTTCGTCGCGCAGTATCGCGCGCGCAGGGACGCGCAGGCGCTCAACGAAGTACTGAGCACCACCTTCTTCCTGTTCACGCTGTTCGGCGTGCTCACCTACGTCGTGGCGCTCGTCCTCGCGGCGCATCTCGACGCGGTCGTGCACATCGCGCCGAACCAGGTCCGAACGGGACAGATCGTCCTGCTGGTGACGAGCGTGAACGTGGCGCTCGGCATGGCGTTCAGCGTGTTCGGCGCGCTCACCAACGGGTTTCAACGGTACGACCTCAACAACGTCGTCGGCGGCGCCAGCAGCGTCGTGGTGGCGGTGGTCAACCTGGCCGTGCTCTCGGCCGGCTACGGTCTCATCGCCCTCGTCGTCGCGACGACCGCCGTTCGGGTGCTGACCTACTGGATCTACCGCGCCAACGCCTACCGCGTCTTCCCGGGCCTGCGGCTGCGTCCGCGGTTCGTGCGGCCGGAGCGATTCCGCGAGCTGACGTCCCTCAGCGTCTACATGCTCGCCATCGACTGGTCGAGCAAAGTCAACTTCTCGCTCGACACGCTCGTCATCGGCATCTTCCTCAACACGAGCGCCGTGGCGGTGTGGTCGGTCGGGCAGCGACTCGCGCAGGCGACTCAGCGCCTGACGAACCAGCTGAACGAAATGCTCTTCCCGACCATCGTCCATCACGATGCGTCGGAGCATCGCACCCGTCTGCAGCAGCTGCTGCTCGTCGGGACGCGGCTCTCGCTTGCCACCGTCGTGCCGATCGGCGGCGCGCTGATGGTGATGGCGCCGCCACTGGTGCACGCGTGGGTCGGCCCGGCGTTCTCGGGCAGCGTGATCGTCGTCCGGTTGCTGGCCCTGACGGTGATGATCCGCGTCGGCCACGCCACCGCGAACACCCTGCTCAAGGGCGCGGGCGAGCACCGGCTGGTCGCGATCAACGGCATCGTCACGGCCGCGGTCAACGTGTCGCTGAGCGTGGTGCTCATTCGGCGGCTCGGCCTGGAAGGAGTGGCGCTCGGCACGCTCCTCCCCGTGTCGACGTCGTGCATCTTCGTGATCTTCCCGGCGGCGTGCCGCCGCGTGGGCGTGCCGATCCGCCGGGCGGCGATCGAGGCCCTCTGGCCCGCGCTCTGGCCCGCCCTCCCGATGGGCGCGTACCTGGTCGCCACGCGCGGCGCCTTCGGCACGTCGCTCATGGGCGTGGCCGTCGAAATGGGGCTCGCGGCCGCCGTCTACGCGACGCTCTTTCTCGCCTTTGGGCTGACCCGCCCCGAGCGGCAGTTCGTCGTCGGCAAGCTCACCGACGTCACCACCCGCGCGCGGCTGCTCGTGTCGGCGGCCTGGGGGGACGCATGACCGCGGTCATTCTGGCGGCCGGCCGCGGCGGCCGCCTCCGGCAGGTGACCGGCGATCTGCCGAAGTGCCTGGCGCGCGTCGGCGACCGCACGCTCATCGACCGCCAGCTGGAGGCGCTCGCCCGGTGTGGCGTGACCGAGATCGCGGTCGTCACCGGCCATCGCCCGCTCGACGTCAGGCGCGCATGCGGGCCCAACGTCCAGTTCGTCCACAACGCCCGCTTCGCGTCCACCAACAGTCTGTACTCGCTCTGGCTGGCGCGGCATCTGCTCCGCCGCGGATTCGTGGTGCTCAACTGCGACGTGCTCTTTCATCAGCAACTGCTGGTCGACCTGCTCACGAGCCGCTACGAGGACGCGCTGCTGGTGGCGGCACGGGCGCCCGGCGAGTGCTATTCCGACGAGGAGATGAAAGTGCGGGTCCGGCGTGGTGCCGTCGTGGAGATCGCCAAGACCCTGCCGGCCCGGGCGGCCGACGGCGAGAACGTCGGCATCGCCAAGTTTGGCGCGGCCGGGACGGCGGCCCTCATCGACGAGATGACCCAGTTGATTGCCCTCGGCGCCACCGGCGACTGGCTGCCGGCGGCCTTCAACCGGTTCTGCCGGCGCCGTTCGCTGCGCGCCGTGGACCACCGCGGCTACCCGTGGATCGAAATCGATTTCCCCGAAGACTACCGCCGCGCCTGCGCGGACGTCCTCCCGGCCGTGGACGACGACGTCGAGGCGTCCCGACCCTTGTCCGGACGGCGGCCGCTCGAGCGCGCGCCCGCCGACCTCTGGAGCACGCCACCTTATGTATGAGCACTTCTACAACCTGCGCGAGCGGCCGTTCTCGCTGACGCCCGACCCGTCCTATCTCTATCCGAGCGCGGGGCACCGCGAGGCCCTGAGCCACCTGCGCTACGGCATCGAGAGCTACGCCGGCTTCATCGTGATCACCGGCGAGATCGGCTGCGGCAAGACGACGCTGCTGCAGGCCGTCGTCCGGAGTCTCGACCAGCAGACGGCGATCGCGCGGCTGGTGAACACGACGCTCGACGAACGCGAGCTCCTCGAAGCCGTGATGCTCGACTTCGGGCTCGAGCCCGCGCCCAGGCAGAGCAAGCCGTTTCTGCTGCACGATCTCGGGCGCTACCTCGTCGATCAGCGGGCGGCCGGGCGCCTGTCGCTGGTCGTCGTGGACGAAGCGCAGAACCTCAGTGTGCCCGCCCTCGAGGAGCTGCGGATGCTCTCGAACCTCGAGACCGAGAAATCGAAGCTCGTGCAGATCGTCCTCGTGGGTCAGCCCGAGCTGAAAGAGCTGCTCGGCCGCCCCGAGCTCGAGCAGCTCCGTCAGCGCGTCACGGTGAACTACCACCTGCGCCCGCTCGGCCCCGAGGACACCCACGCCTACGTGAACCACCGACTCCGTCGGGCGGCGATCGGCGTGCCCCTCGAGTTCCCTCCGGACGTCACGACGCTCATCTATCAGAGCAGCGGAGGTGTCGCGCGGAAGGTGAACGTGCTGGCCGACGCCATCCTGCTGTTCGGGTACGGCGCGGACCAGCGGGCGATCGACGTGCCGCTCGCGGAGGAAGCCATCCGTGAAGTGAACGGCGAACCGACCTGGCCGGCTCCCGCCGCCGCGGCGTCGTCGGCGCCGGCCCCGGCATCCACACCATCGCCGGCACCCGCCCCCCCGCGCGAAGCGGCCGCGATCGCGGTCGACCTCCGCCCGGCGCCCGTCGCGCCAGCCGCGTCGCCGGCACCGGATCTCCCGCGCGCGACCTTTGGTCCGGTGTGGGGGGCCGCCGTCGAGCCCCCTCCGATCCCGGAGCCGAGAACGACGTCGATTACGCGATTTCCGACTCCCTCGTACCGGCTGCTGGCCGATCCGCCGCGGCCGCCGGCCGGGCTCTGGAAGCGGCTGCGCCGCAGCATGTTCGGCACGCCGAAGCCGGTGCTCGAGGATCAGGAGGTGTGAGGCTTCATGCCATTCGAACATCACCGCCTGCTCGAACGCATTCGCGACCGCCGGGCCCGCGTCGGCGTCGTGGGACTGGGATACGTGGGGCTGCCGCTGGCTGCCGAGCTGGGACGCGCGGGCTTTGCGGTCACGGGAATCGATCGCGATCCCGCGAAAGTGGCGGCCGTCGTCGCGGGGCGGTCCGACATTCCGGACGTGCCCTCGTCGGACGTGGGGCGGCTGGCGGCCGACGGCCGGCTCACGGCAACCGGCGACTTCGCGGTGGTCGCCGGTCTCGACACCGTCAACATCTGTGTGCCGACGCCCCTCAGGAAGACGCGCGATCCGGACATGTCGTACGTGGCGTCGGCCGTCGAGGGCATCGCGCGACATCTGCATCCCGGCCTGCTGGTGGTGCTCGAATCCACCACGTATCCGGGCCCCACCGAAGAGTTCGTCCGCCCGCGGCTCGAGGCCACCGGGCTGCGGGCCGGGGTGGATTTCTTCCTCGCCTTCTCGCCCGAACGGGTCGACCCCGGCAATCCGCGCTTCACGACGCGAAACGTCCCGAAGGTCGTCGGCGGCATCGACGGCCCCTCGACCGAGCTGGCGCGCGCCCTGTACGAGTCGGCGCTCGACCGGATTGTCACGGTGAGCTCGACGCGGGTGGCCGAGATGGTGAAGCTGCTCGAGAACACCTTCCGCGCGGTGAACATCGGGCTGGTGAACGAAATCGCGCTGATGTGCGACCGGCTGGGCGTCGACGTCTGGGAAGTGATCGACGCCCCGGCGACCAAGCCGTTCGGCTTCATGCCCTTCTACCCTGGACCAGGCCTGGGCGGACACTGCATCCCGATCGATCCCTTCTACCTCTCGTGGAAGGCGCGCCAGAGCGGCGTCGACTCGCGCTTCATCGATCTGGCGGGACAGGTCAACGGGGCCATGCCGCGGTTCGTCGTGGACAAGATCGCCGAGGCTCTGAACCATCACTGCAAGGCGCTGAACGGCGCCTCCGTGCTCGTGCTGGGCCTCTCCTACAAGCGCGACATCGCGGATACGCGCGAGTCGCCATCGATCGACGTGATGAACCTGCTGCACGCCCGAGGCGCGCACGTGCGCTACGCGGATCCGCACGTGCGGGAGCTCCGCGCGCAGGGCTGGGCCGGCGGGATCGCGCTCACCAGCGAACCGCTGACCGAGGAGACGCTCGCGCGGGCCGACGTCGTGGCGGTTCTGACGGAGCACCGGAGCGTCGACTACGCCCTGGTGCGGCGAGCGGCGCCTCTGGTGGTCGACACGCGCCATGCTCTCGCCGGCCGCGATCCGCACGTGTTCCGGCTCGGCGCGCCTTCCGAGACACTCGTCGCCGAGCGCGCGGCCGGGGCGGCCCTCTGCCCGGGCGACGCCGAGGCGGTGGCGTGAGGGCGCCATGACGGCGATCTTCTGGACAGGATGCGCGGTCGTCGTTTACGTCTATGCGGGCTACCCGCTGCTGCTGCACTGGTGGAGCCGGCGGCGGCCGCGACGCCTCGCGCCGAGCGCCGCCGCCGCGGCCGCGCCCGGGGTGTCGATCGTGATCGCCGCGCGCAACGAGGGCCGCCGTCTGGCCGCCCGCATCGAGAACCTGCTGCAGCTCGACTACCCGGCCGATCGCCTGCAGATCATCGTCGTCTCGGACGGATTCCACCGACGAGTCGCTGGCGGTGCTGGCGCGGTATCACCGCGTGGTGGACTGCGTCGCGGCGAAGCCCGGAGGCAAGGCGGCCGCGCTCAACCTGGGCGTCGCCTACTCGCGCCACGACATCCTCGTCTTCGCCGACACGCGTCAGGCGTTCGCACCCGACACGCTTCGCGAGCTGGTCGCGGCATTCGCCGATCCCTCGGTGGGCGGCGTGACGGGTGAGTTGCTGCTCGACGGCGAAAAGGGCGACCGTCGCCTCGGGCGTCGCCGCGCGCGCCGCGCCGACGGGTACGAGGGCGAGGACCGGCGTGCGCCGTCCGACCGCCGGACCGGTGTGGCCTCGACCGTTGCCGAAGGCGTCGGCCTGTACTGGCGCTATGAGAAGCGGCTGCGTCGCGAGGAGAGCGCCGTCGGCTCGACGCTCGGCGCCACCGGGGCCATCTACGCGCTCCGGCGGCAGCTCTGGCGTCCGCTGCCGCCCGACACCATTCTCGACGACGTCCTGGCGCCGATGCGTGCGGTGCTGGCGGGCTTCCGCGTGGTGTTCAACGAACGTGCACGCGCGTTCGACCGTGTGGCCTCGGACGCTCACGCCGAAGGCCGGCGCAAACGGCGGACGCTCGCCGGCAACTATCAGCTGCTCTGGCTGGAGCCGACGCTGCTGCTGCCGTGGCGCAATCCGGTGTGGCTGCAATTCATCTCCCACAAGGTCGGGCGTCTGGTGGTGCCGTACGCGCTCATCGCCATCCTGGCGTCGAGCCTGGCCCTCGCGCGCGACTCGGCGATTTACGCGCTCGCGCTCGGTGGCCAGGGCCTCTTCTATGCGCTCGCGGCCTACGGCGCCTGGCTCGATCGGTACGCCCGCGCGTCGCAACCCCCGCGCGACGCCGCCGCGCCCGGCGTGTCCGATCGCGCAGCCCGTGTCGCGCTCACCTTTCTCGTGATGAACGGGTCGGCGGTCGCCGGCCTTGGCGCCCTTCTCCTCGGACGGAAGGTGTGGCGATGATGAACGAGCGTCCTGCCCTTCCGCGCGAACGGCTGGCCTTCAACGATCGCCGGGGCACCGTGCCCGCCCGGTCCACCGTGCGCATGACCAGCGAGCCGCGCGGCAGCTTCCTGCGCGTCCCCTGGACCGAGCCGCAGGACTGGGGCTACGCGGGGCTGTTTCTCTTCACGGCCGTCCTGCTGCTCCGTCCGCAGGATCAGATCCGTGCGCTCGGCGCGCTGCACCTCGCCGAGGTCTTCGCGTTCGCCGGGACGATCCCGATGGTGCTCCACCGGTTCGCGCGCCAGTACCCCACGTTTCGCGTAAACGTCGAGACGCTCGCGATGGTCGCCTTCGGGGCCGTCATGCTGGCGACCGTGCCGACCTCGATCTGGCCGGGCGGCGCGTTCGCAGAGTTCACGGATTCCTACGTGAAGATTCTGATCGTGTTCGTCCTGATGATGAACGCCGTGACCACCACGAAGCGCCTCGATCGGCTCGTGTGGCTGATGCTGCTCTGTCTGGGATTCGTCGCCGCCCGCGGGGTCTTCGACTACGCCCGCGGCGTCAACCTGGTCGAGGGCGGCCGGCTCGCCGGCCCGGTGGGCGGCATTCTCGGCAACCCGAACGATCTCGCCCTGAACATGGTGACGTTCCTGCCGGCCGCGGCGGTCATGGCCCTGTCGCGGCAGCGCGGCGTCGGCGCGCGTCTCGTCGCCGCGGCCGTCGTCGGGCTCATGGCCGCCACCGTCGTGTTCACCAAGTCGCGGTCCGGCGCGCTGGGTCTGGCCGCGGCGATGCTGGCCCTGCTGGTGCTGGGCCGGAAGGTCCGTCCCGGATTCGGCGCGATCGCGGTGGTCGCCGTGCTCGTCGCGGCGCCGTTCGTGCCCTCGTCCTTCTGGGATCGCATGTCCAGCATCGCGAGCGAGGCCCGCGACGAGAAGGAGTTCACGGGCTCGCGGGAGGCGCGCGAGACGGTGATGCGTGAAGGCCTCAAGACGTTCGCCGAACACCCGCTCACCGGCGTCGGCGTGGGCCAGTTCAAGAACTACAACCCGCCAGGCCGCCAGGAGCGATGGCGCGAGACGCACAGCGCGCTCATTCAGGTCGCGGCCGAAACCGGCGTGGGCGGGTTGCTCGTGTTCGCGTTTCTGATCGTGTGCGCTGCGCTGGCCGCCCGCACGACGCGGCGGCTGCTCGGGCGCGTGCGCGAGCGGTCGCGGCGCGACGGGGTCGCGCTCATGGACCACGTCGACGAGCGGCGCCTGTACCAACTCTCGATCGCGACGACCGCGGGCCTCGTGGGCTGGTTCACGTGCGCGCTGTTTGCATCCGTGGCCTACAACTGGACGTTCTACTACCTCCTGGCCCTCACGGTGGCGGCGCGCGAACTGGTCGCCTACCGCCTGCGCGAGGCCGATACGGCCGAGCTGGACGCTGAGAAGCCCGCGTCTCTCTCTGCGGCACCGTTTTCCACACAAGGGCACTTCACGCCGGCATGATGGAACGACACGCGTCACACGCCCGGGCGGAGCCGCGGCACTTCTCTTGCTCCCCTCACCGCGTGCGTCGGACGTCTCTGCTGCACGACACCGTGGGACGCCGTGCGTGGCGCGCCCTCGCCGGCGCGGTGCATGCGGTCGACGATGCCGTGTGGCGTCTCCGCGGTGCAAGGCGCCACATCCTGTTCGAGGCGGCCTCCCCGCTGAGCCTCGCCGTTTTCCGCCCGGTGCTCGAGCGGCTCCGGGCGGACCCGCGCCTCGTCTTCTGGTTCACGACGTCGGATGTCGCGTGGGACGCGTCGGCGGTCTTCGACGCCGAGTGCGCCGATCACGTGGTCACGCCGGCGCGGGCGGCGTGGATGAAATTCGATGCGTACGTGAACACCGATTTCTGGAACATGACCTGGGTGAACCGCCGCACGCGCCGGCTCCATCTGTTTCACGGCGTCGCCGGCAAGTACCGGCTCGACGCCCCGGTGACCATCGCGCCCGTCGTCGCGACGTACGATCGTCTGCTGTTCCCCAATCGCGATCGGCTGGATCGATACGTCGACGCGGGGCTGGTCGATCGCGACGGCCCGCAGGCGGCCCTCGTCGGGTACCCCAAGGTCGACTGCCTGGTGGACGGCTCGCTCAATCGGGAGGCGATCCAGACCGCCCTCGGTCTCGATCCGTCGGCGCCGACGATCCTGTATGCGCCGACCTGGTCGCCCTACTCGTCGCTCAACACCATCGGCGAGGAGCTGATTCCCGCGCTCGGGCGCATGGGGACGAACGTGATCGTCAAGATCCACGATCGCTCGTTCGAGCGGGTGCGGGGCGGTGGCGGCGTCGACTGGCGGCGCCGCCTCGACCGGCTGTGCGACACGTCGTCCGTGCATCTGGCGCGCGAGGCCGACATCGCGCCGTATCTGTTCGTCTCCGACGTCCTGGTGACGGACCACAGCTCGGCCGGGTTCGAGTTCATGCTGCTCGATCGGCCTGTCGTCGTCGTGGATTGTCCCGAGCTGATCGAGAAGGCGCATGTCAGCCTCGACAAGGTCGCCCTGCTGCGCCGCGCCGCCGACGTCGTCGACTCGGTCGAGGGCGTGATCGCCGCGATCCGACGGGCACTCGCCGAGCCCGATGTGCTGAGCGGCCGCCGAAGGCGCGTGGCCGATCAGCTGTTCTATCGCCCTGGCGGCGCCACCGCGCGCGCCGTCCAGTGCTTCTACGAGGTCCTGGAGCTGCCGGCTCCGGACGCCGTGTCCCGTCCGGTTCTTTCATCCCTTCAAGCGAGGTCAACCGATCGTGCTTAGCGCTCCTTCGCACCCACACCTGTCGTCGCGCAGCCACCGTCTGGCGGTGTCCCTGCTTTCGACCGCGATCGTGGCGGTCCTTGCGGGGCCAGCTGCCGCTTCCGATCAGATGTATTTTCCGGCCCACGACAACGTCACCAACGTGCTGGTCGCCAAGATCAACGCGGAAACGGTCCGGATCGACATGTCGTGCTGGTACCTGAGCGAGCACTCGATTTCCATCGCGCTGATCAACAAGTTCAAGTCCGGCGTGCCCGTGCGGCTCATCGGCGATCGCGGATCGATCTTCGAGATCGACGAACCGACGAAGCACGAGTTCTACTGGCTGGCGGCCCAGGGGCTGCCGATCCGCCTCCGGGTGAACCCGGACTGGTACCCGGAGATCGACCACTGGAAGGCGACAATCTTCGCCGGCCAGCACCTGGTGGCATTCGGTTCGGCCAACTATTCGCCGTTCGAGCTGGCGCCCGTGTCGTCGACCAACTACAAGGACGAAACGGTGATGCTCACCGACGATCCCGACCTCGTGGGCGCCTTCAAGGCGAAGTTCGACCAGTTCTGGAACGACACGACGCCCGAGCCCGAGAGCAAAGCCGCGGCCCCGCCGTATTTCAAGGACTGGAACGACGCGTGCGCGACCGAGCCGCGGGGCTGCGACTTTCCCAGCCAGTACCCGGATCCCGACCCCATGGTGATCAACCATGCGCGGCTCGAGCCCGACTACCCCGCCCCGCCGGATCTGATCTGGGGCCAGGGCCCAGATTTCAACGATCGACTCGTGCAGGAGATCGACGCGGAAAACTCGCTCATTCAGCTCGTGATCTATCGGCTGACGGTCGACAACGTGACCACTGCGCTCCTGAACCGGCACCGGGCGGGGGTGCCGATCGAGTTGCTGATCGAGCCGAACGAGTACCTGAACAAGAAGTGGCCGGAATTCGAGATCACGCACGCCAACCTGGACAAGCTCTGGGCGGCCGGCGTGCCGATCAAGGAGCGGGTGCACCAGGGCCTGACGCACATGAAAACGCTGGTCACGTCGGCGTACGCGACCAACGCGTCGAGCAACTACTCGGCCGCCTGGCAGCGCGACCACGACTACTTCGTGTCGGCCGTGACCAAGCCGACGGCGTATAACGCCATCAAGACGCGCGTGACGGAGATGTGGAACAACTCGTCGGCGTTCCAGCCGTTCCAGCCGCGTCCCGCCGATCCGGCGATCCAGGTCACGCCGGCCGCCAACGCCACGGGCGTCTCGACGACGCCGACGTTCAAGTGGAACCGCGCCGCCTTCGCGGTGAGCTACGACGTCTATCTGGGCCTGTCGCAGACGAGCATGTCCCGCGTCGCCAATGTGCCCGCTCAGCTGGTGAACAATCCGCCGACGACCTACTCGTGGACGGTGACGACACCGCTGTCGGGCAACACGAACTACTTCTGGAAGATCGTGTCGCGCACCAATGCGACGGCCGTGGATCCGACGATTGCGACGAACTCCACCATCCACCTGTTCACCACCGGCGGCGGCGGCGGGGGCGGTGGCCTGTCGCCCTTCGGCGGCACGCCGGCGCCGATTCCCGGCACCGTCCAGGCCGAGAACTTCGACAACGGCGGCGAAGGCGTGGCGTACCACGACTCGACCACCGTCAACAGCGGCGGCGCGTATCGTTCGACGGCCGTCGATCTCGAGGCGGCCACCGAGGGCGCCTACGACGTCGGCTGGATCGCGGGCGGCGAATGGCTGATCTACACGGTCGACGTGGCGACGGCGGGCAACTATACCGCCGCCTTCCGGGTGGCGTCGATCGTCGGAGGCTCCCTCCACGTCAGCTTCAACGGGCCGTCGAGCGTCTCGCAGAGCGTTTCGATTCCGAATACCGGCGGCTGGCAGAACTGGACCACGGTGAGCGTGCCGTTGACGCTCGGCGCCGGAACCCAGCAGCTCACGCTCGCCTTCGACACATCCGGGTTCAACGTCAATTCCATTGCGTTCTCGTCGGGTGGCGGCGGGGGTGGCGGCGGGGGCGGCGCCTCCGACGTGGTGATCTACGCGAGCGACGTGCCCGCCAGCGCGCGCCACGGCAGCTTCGCCACGACGAGCGATCCGTCGTCGCCGGGCGGCCTGGCGCTGTTCACGCCCGACAACGGCGTCTCGAATACGGATCAACCGCTCGCCGCGCCCACGCACTACGTGGACGTGCCCGTCACGGCCGAGCCTGGCACCTACCGCATCTGGCTGCGGCTGAAGGCCGGTGGCAACTCCAAGTACAACGACTCGATCTGGGTGCAGTTCAACGACGCCACCGTAAGCGGCGTCCCGGCGTACCGGATCGGCACGACCGCCGGGCTGCTCGTGAACCTGGCGACGACCTCCGCCGCGACGAGCCTCAACGGTTGGGGTTGGGGCAACTCGGCCTATTGGCTCTCGCAGGCCACGGCGGTGACGTTCTCGTCCACCGGCACCCACACGATGCGCATTCAGGTGCGTGAGGACGGCTTCGAGCTCGATCAAATCGTGCTCAGCCCCGACACGTACTTCACCGCGGCGCCGGGTCCGCCCACCAACGACTCCACGATCGTGCCCAAGCCATGACGTGCAACGACATCGGAGCCGGGCGATGACGACGAGCGTCGTCATCGCCACGTTCAACCGGGCGCGCCTGCTCGACGAATGCCTCGAGCACCTCCGACAGCAGGCGTTCTGTCCCGGCGACGAGGTGGTGCTGGTCGACAACCATTCGGTGGACGAGACCCAGGCGGTCATCGCGCGCCACGCGCGCGCGTTTCCGGCGCTGATCATCCACCTCGACGAGCCCCGTCCGGGGAAATCGCACGCGCTCGCGCGGGCACTGGCGGTGGCGCGCGGCACCGTCCTGGCCTTCACCGACGACGATGTGAACGTCGCGCCCGACTGGCTCGCCGAAATCCGCCGGACCATGAGCGACGAAGGGGTCGCGCTGGTGGGGGGCCCCGTCGCGCCGCGATGGGAGCGCCGGCCGCCGCGGTGGTTGGGCTCGGACCCGACCAGGGGGCGTCTGGCGGCCCCGCTTGCGCTCCTCGATTACGGCCCCCAGCCCGGCCCGCTCGGCGCCCGCGCCGCCATCGGCGCCAACCTGGCCGTGCGGCGCGATGTGCTCCGGCGCGTCGGCGGCTTCGCCACCACTGTCGGCAAGCTGACGGGCACGCTCTTGTCAGGAGAGGATTCGGACCTCTGCCAGCGCGTCGGCGCCGCGGGATTTCGGACGGCGTACGTTCCGTCGGCCCGCGTCTTCCATTGGGTTCCGGCCGCCCGCGTCCGCGTGCGGTATTTCCTGTCCTGGTACTTCTGGTCCGGCATCAGCTACGCCCTGCTCGAGGACGCGTCGACGCCGGCGGGCCGTGCGATCGCGGGCGTACCGCTCTATCTGATGCGGCGGCTGGTCGCCGGCACGCTCGGCGCGGCGGCCGCCATCGCGACGGGACGCGGTTCGGCGGCGATGGAGCGCATCACCGAGGCGGCGTTCGCGGCCGGATATGCTCTGCAGCGCTGGGGCGTCGTGTCGCCGGCCGTGGCGCGTCCGGTGCTCACCGCCGGGAGGACGTCATGACGGTGTCGTCGGTGTCGGTCATCGTCTGCACTTACAACCGGGCGCGCATCCTGCGCGCGACGCTGGCCGAGTTGTGCGCCCTGGACATGCCGGCGGACTGCGCCGCCGAGCTCATCGTCGTCGACAACAACTCTTCGGACGACACGAGCGCGGTCATTGCCCGCGCGGCGCGCGAGTCGCGCATTCCGATTGTGCCGCTGCGGGAGCCGCGGCAAGGCAAGAGCTTTGCGCTCAACCGCGGCCTGTCGCTCGCGCACGGGCAGATCGTCGCCCTCACCGACGACGATGTCTGGGTGCCGCGCGACTGGCTGGCGCGCATCGTGGCGGCGTTTCGCGAGCGGGAGGTGGCGTTCGTGTTCGGCAAGGTCCATCCCCGGTGGGAAATCCAGCCGCCGCCGGAGCTCCTGACGCCGCGTGGTCGCGATGTGTGGGGGCCCCTCGCGGCCCTCGACTACGGCGACGCGCCGGCCGAGTACGTCCCGGATCGGATCGACCAGCGCTTGCCCATTGGCGCCAACCTGGCGTTCACCCGTTCGGCGCTGCTCTCGATCGGCGCGTGGAGGACCGACCTGGGCAAGATCGACAACACGCTCATTTCCGGAGAAGACCACGAGATCTTCATGCGACTGCGGCGATTCGGCCTGTATCGGGGCTTCTACGACCCCGAGCTGGTGGTTCGTCATCGCGTCCCCGCCGACCGTCTCACTCGCCGGTACTTTCGGCGCTGGTTCTTCTGGAACGGGAAGACGCAGGCACTGATGCTCGACAACCTGTTCATCGGGCTGGACATGTCGCGCACGCCGCACATTCTCGGCGTTCCGCGGTTCCTCTACCGCCAGGCGCTCCGACAGGTCTGGCGATGGCTCGGACGGGTCGGCCGGCGCGACGCGCTCGCCCTGCTCATCGAGGAGCTGCGACTCGTGCGGTACGCGGGCCTCTTCACCGAGTGCTGGCGCCGGCGCATCCACGTGCCGAGGCGTCAGATGGCCGGCCGCAGCGGAGCCGGGGCATGAGCCGCGTGACCGGCGCGGTCCGGGAGCTCGTGGCCGAACAGATCGAGTTTCGCGAGCTCTTCGTTCAAATGACGATGCGAGATCTGCTGATCCGGTACAAGCAGACCGTCATGGGCTTCGGATGGGCGCTGCTCATGCCGCTGCTCAACACGGCGATCTTCTCCGTCGTGTTCATGCGCGTCGCGCCCGTCGAGACCCGGGTGGCGTATCCGCTGTTCGCCTACTGCGGTCTCCTGGCGTGGAACTTCACGGCCTCGTCGCTTCGTTTCTCGGTCACGTCGCTCACGTCGAACACCAACCTCGTGACGAAGGTCTACTTTCCGCGCGAGCTGTTTCCCTTTGCCGCCGTCACCGTGTCGCTCGTGGATAGCGCCGTCGCCGCCGTCGTGCTCGTCTTCATGATGGCGTTCTACGGAGTGTCGCCCTCGGTGACGCTGCTGCTCCTGCCCGTGGTGCTGGCGGTCCAGGTGGCGCTCACGGCGGGCCTGGCACTCCTGCTGTCGATGGCCAACCTGTTCTATCGCGACGTGAAATATCTCTTCGACGTCCTGCTCACCGTCTGGATGTTCGCGAGCGCGGTGGTGTATCCGGTCGACGGGCTGCACGGAATCACGGGGGCGGTGATGCGCGCCAATCCGATGACGGGGATCATCGAGGCCTACCGCAGCGTGATCCTCTATGGCACCCTGCCCGAGGCCGCATCCTTCTGGCCGGCGGTCGGCGCGGCGGCCGTCCTCCTGCCCTCTGCGTGGCTCCTGTTCCACCACCTCGAATTCCGCTTCGCGGAGAGCATCTGATGCGCCCGCGCGTGGTGTTCGATCGCGTCTGGAAGCGCTATCGGCGCGGCGAGCGACACACCTCGCTGCGCGATCTGGCGCCTTCCCTGGTGAAACGGTGCGTCCGCGCGGTCCGCGGCGCCGGCGAGGAGCCGGTCGACGCGCGGGACTTCTGGGCCGTGAGGGATGTGAGCTTCGCGGTGGACGGGGGCGACGCGCTCGGCATCATCGGCCAGAACGGCGCGGGCAAGTCCACAATCCTGAAGCTGCTCACGCGGATTCTGAAGCCCACGCGCGGGTCCGCGGCGGTCGTCGGCCGGACGGGCGCGCTCATCGAGGTGGCCGCCGGATTCCATCCCGACCTCACGGGCCGCGAAAACATCTATCTGCAGGGCGCCATCATGGGGATGCGCCGGGCCGAGATCGCCAGGCATTTCGACGAGATCGTCGCCTTCGCCGAGGTGGATGCCTTCATCGATACGCCGGTGAAGCGTTATTCGAGCGGGATGCATGCGCGGCTCGGATTTTCGATCGCCGCTCATCTCAATCCGGATGTGCTGCTCATCGACGAAGTCCTGTCGGTCGGCGACAAGGGATTCCAGGAGAAGTGCCGGAACCGGATGCGGCGGTTTCGCGACGAGGGGGTCGCGCTCGTGTTCGTGTCGCATCACCTCCCGTCGGTCGCGCAGCTGTGCAACCGCGTGCTGCTCCTCGATCACGGCACCGCGATCCGCCTGGGTCCACCCTCCGCCGTCATCGCCGACTACTGCGGCGGCGGCACCGTCACGAGCGACCACGGCGACGTCGCGATCGCCGCGAGACTGCACCGGCCCGATCCCCAGCGGGCCGGCGCCGTCTTCGAGGTCGCGCCCGGCGAGCCGCTGCAGCTCCACGTCGCCATCGACTTCAGGCTCGACGTGGACCGCGCCACCGTCGGCGTCGTCGTGTGGGACCTCACGCGGGAACTGTATGTCTACGGGGTCAGTTCGGACTTCCTCGGGATCCCGCCGATTCGCGCGCACGCGGGCGAGCGCCGCGACTTCGCGTTTTCGTTCGCGGCCCATCTCACCAGGGGCCTGTACGCCATCGAGGTGAACGTGGTGGATCTCACCCGCCATCGGTTTCTCGGGATCGCGCGCGGGATCAGGCAGTTCCACGTGATCGAACACGTGTCCTACGATGGCGTAGCGAATCTGTACCTGCAGGGATGCGAGGAGACCGCCGATCGACGGGCCGCGCTGGTTCCGCCGGCGGCGCTCGAGGCGAGTTGAGTCGAGCGTCGCGCAGGTGAGCCGGCCGTTCCGCGGGAACGAGGCCCACCTGCGCCCGAACGACACGCCGAGCCGTCTACGGCCGCACCGTGAACGTCGTGATCACCGGGAAGTGATCCGAAATCGTGCCGGTGCTGGTGACGACGTTGGACCAGGTCGGCAGCGCCTTGCCGCTCAGGTCCGCGAACGAAAAGTCGATCTTCATCGACGCCGACGGCGTGAAGGCCGTGAAGCCGCTCCATCCACCCACCAGCGACCACACGTCCACGAAGGCGCTGCCCATGTTCGTGGAGGTGTCGACCTCGCTCGGGACCGCGTTGAAGTCGCCGCCGACGATTTGCGGCTTCGAGTACGCGCCGCTCCACGTCTTGAATACGGCGATCGAATTGCGGCGCGCCGTCGCATCGTTCGGCTGCAGGTGAACCGCGAAGGCCTGCACGACGATACCGCCGACATCGATGGCGGCGCGGACCGAGGCGCGGGCGGAGTGCCAGGCATCCGCGTACGGCAGATACTTCGAGCTCGAGTCGACGATGCGGAACGACGTGAAGACGCCGACCCCCTCGTCCTCCGTGCGGGTGCACGAGCTGCCGTTCCAGGCGCCCGACGGGCAATGCGTCTGGAAGGCGCCCTGCCAGGTCTTGCCCGTCCGCGCCTGCAGCTCGTCGATGTAGGTCTGGTAGACCGACCGGCTCGCCTCCTCGACGATCACGATCTGCGGCTGCGGATTCATCGCGGCGATCTGATCCATCACGCTTCTGGCATGGGCTGCCGACGAGTCGACATGGAGATTCCAGGTGACGACCGTGACGTCGCTCGGCGATCCGCCGCCCGAGCCGCCGCCCCCGCTCGTGGAGGAGCCGCTCGTCACGTCGATGCTGTCGACGTTGAACCCGCTCGTGTCGAAGGCGAGCGTCATCTGCTGCACGCCCGCACCGAGCGTGACCGGCACGGCGACGTTCGTCCAGGTCTGCCAGCCGCCCGTGGCGGGCACACTCACGCTCTTCCAGACGTTGCTGGCGCCGTTGAAGCCGAGGTGCAGCGACCCGCCGCCCGGCGACGCCACGCGCAGATTGGCCGTGTAGCTGCCCGCCGCCGCCACGACGACCGTGTAGTTCAGCCACTCGCCGCCGGCGATCCACCCGACGTTGTAGCCGCCCGACGTGGTCTGGATGTCGACGTCGGTCTGGCGGAAGGCCCCGCCGGTGTTGCCCGCCGTCGAGTCGTGATAGCCGGCGCCGGCCCCGTTGTCGAACTTCTCCGCCTGAATGGTGCCGGGAACCGCCGCCGGCGAGCCGGAATACGGGCTGGACGTGGTGCTGCCTCCCCCCGAACCGCCTCCGCTCCCCCCGGTCACCGCGATCGAGCTCACGTTGAACCCGGACGTATCGAACGACAGCGTGATTTGCTGGGTGCCCGCGCCGAGGGTGACGGGCACGTTCACGGTGGTCCACGCCTGCCAGCCACCGGTCTTGGGTACGGAAACGCTCTTCCACACGTTGCTCGGGCCGTTGAACCCGAGGTGGAGGGAGCCGCCGTAGGGCGACGCCACCCGCAGGACCGCCGTGTAGCTGCCGGCCGATCCGACGTTGACGGTGTAGTTCAGCCACTCGCCGGCGCTGATCCACCCGACATCGTAGCTGCCGCCCCCGGAGGCCTCGATGTCGACGTCGGTCAGGCGATACTGGCCACCCGTGTTCCCCGACGTGGTGTCGCGATAGGCCACGCCGCTGCCGCCGTTGTCGAAATTCACTGCATAGACCGTCCCCGGCAGGGAAATGGGCGTGCCGAAGTACGGCGACAGCCCCGACGACGACGCGGACGTCGACGCGGACGCGCCGCCGACGATCGTCGCGTCGTTCAGCACGGATCCCGGCGCCGACGAGGCGTAAGTGTCCGGACTGAGGACAATCTGGTCGATCTGGACGCCGTCTTCGCGGGTCTGCACGCGGATGGTGTGCGCGCCGCTGCCGGCGAAACGGACAGCCGTATCCTGCGCGAGCCAGTAGGCACCATTTTGCCATCCCCAACCCGACACGCCGCAGTCCTTGCAGCGTTCGAGGTTCACGAGGAGCGCGCTCGTGCTGCCGATCCGGTGATCGGCCGCCCCGTTCGACGCGACCGAGTCGGAGAACTGGACCCAGACCGAGTCGTTCCATTTGGAATTCGAGCCCGCACGAAGGCGGAGCCAGATCCGATACGGGGTGCTCGCGGGAGCCGAGACCGTCGCTTCGAAGTAGTTCGCGGGAGCCGCCAGGGGAGCGTCCAGCTGGGACCACCCGGCATCGGGAGTCTGAAGATATTGCCCGCCAGCGGCCGTGCCGTCCGAGGCTTTCGACCAGTTGCCGTGCGTGGCCACGTCGGACGCGACCACGACGATGTCGGAGCCGGACGCTCCAAGTCCGTTACCGGCCGCCCCGGCGCAGAGCGCGAGTGCAAACAACTTCCACTTCCACGAGAGACCCGTTGAACCCCGCGACACCTTCCTCATGATCCGGCCCTTCACCTGTTGCTTGCCGCTGCGCAGACGGTCGCTCGACGCACACACCCGTAGCGCCGCCACGTCGGCGGTGCGGCGTACGCGCCGCGGTACCTGTCGCAGTTTTCTGAGTTTGAGGGGAAGCCGGGCTCCGAGCCCGACCAGTCGACGCGAGCCGGAGCAAGCGGCTTGCCACGGCCACCTCGTGCGAAGCTCGCGAATCTTCGGCCGCGATTTTGCGAAGGCATGCGCAAGTGGTGCGAAACTTCTACAGTTACAGGGTACGATCGAAACTCATCAGTACACTCAGGACGTAACAGCTCTCGCCGTCCTCTCACACTTTTGAATCGCGCCGCCGCGATGATTCAGCGCGCCGTCGACAGACGCTCGCAGACTTGTCCGAACGATCGCCACACTCGGTGGTAACGGTCTTCCATCGGCACTTTCATTGCACCAGGCTCAGCCGTTCCGCATATTCGCAACTCACCTTCAACGAGCGGGGTTGTTTCGAGATGGCGCATCGAGCCCTGAGAGGCTGGCGGTCGACGTGTGTCTGCGTGTTCGTCCTGACGATCCCCCGACTGGCGGCGGCCCAGCCGTCCGACATCGTGCTCTACGGGTCGGATGCCGAAGCCGTGCACGGCGACTGGACGCTGGTTCCTGATGCGACGGCGGCGGGCGGCCACATGCTGGCCAGTGCCGACCACGGCTGGTCCACTGCGTCGGCTCCGCTCGCGGCCCCTGGCGACTACGTCGATTTCAGCCTCCCCGCCGACCCCTCGACACCGTACCGGCTGTGGCTCCGGATGCGCGGCACGGGGAACTCGAAGTGGAACGAATCGGTCTGGGTCCAATTCTCGGGAGCCACCGACGTCGGCGGCTCGCCGCTCTACCCGATTGGCACGACCAGCGGCCTGCTCGTGAATCTCGAGCCCTGCAAGAACTGCGGGGTCTCGGGGTGGGGCTGGCAGGACGGCGCGTACTGGCTTGCCCAGTCGAGCATCATCCGGTTCGCGGGCGCCAGCCATGTCCTGCGCGTGCAGACGCGGGAGGACGGCGTCCAGGTCGACCAGGTCGTGCTGAGTCCGGTCGCCTATGTCGGGTCGGCGCCGGGAGCCGGGAGCAATGACACGACGATCGTCCCGAAAGCGTCAGCGGGCCCGTCCACCGATTCGATTTCCGTTCCCGCCGGCGGCGACCTGCAGGCGGCCCTCGACCGTGCCCGGCCGGGCGAGACGATTCTGCTCCAACCTGGCGCCGTCTACACGGGGACGTTCACGCTGGACGACAAGGCCGGCGACGAGCCGATCACGGTCCGGACCGCGCCGAGCGCCGGTCTGCCCGGAGCCGGCGGCCGCATCGCGCCGGCAAACGCGCCGTCGCTCGCGAAGATCCGATCGGGCACGAGCCAGCCGGCCATCCAGACAGCGCCGGGCGCGCACCACTGGACGCTCATGCTCCTCGAGCTGCAGGCGAACGCGTCGGGCCTCGGGGAAATCCTCAGGCTCGGCGACGCGACTTCCGCGCAATCCACACTGTCGGGCATCCCGCACGACCTGGTGATCGATCGCGTTTATATCCACGGCGATGCGTCCGCGGGCCAGAAGCGCGCCATCGCGCTCAACAGCGCCTCGACGGTCATCACCGGGTCCTACATCGCCGACATCCGGGCCGCCGGGCAGGATTCGCAGGCGATCTGCGGCTGGAACGGGCCAGGGCCGTACGTCATCGCCAACAACTATCTCGAGGCCGCCAGCGAGAACATTCTCTTCGGCGGGGCGGATCCCTCGGTTCCCAACCTCGTGCCTGCGAACATCACCATCGCCGACAACTACCTGACCAAGCCGCTGGCGTGGCGGCGCCAGAACTGGAACGTGAAGAACCTCCTCGAGTTGAAGAATGCCAGGCACGTGAGCGTGGTGCGGAACGTGTTCGAGAACAACTGGCAGGCGGGTCAAACCGGCTATGCCGTGCTCTTCACGCCCCGCAACCAGGGAGGCGGGTGTCCGTGGTGCCAGGTCGACCACGTGCGCTTCGAGCAGAACGTCGTCCGCCACAGCGGCGCAGGCTTTCAGATCCTCGGCTACGACTACAACCATGTGAGCCGGCAGACCACCGCCATCAGCATCCGCGACAACCTTCTCTACGACGTTGATCCCTGGAACTGGGGCGGCAACGGGTTTTTCCTGACGCTCACGGGCGGCGCGAAGGACGTGGCCATCGACCACAACACGATCGTGCAGAACCACGCGTCGGGCCTTGTGCAGCTCGACGGCGCCGCCATCTACGGTTTCAGCTTCACGAACAACGTGTCGCTGCACAGCTCGTACGGCTTCATCGGCACCAGCCACGGCGTCGGCAACGATTCGATCGCGGCTTATCTGCCCGGCGCCGACATCACTCGCAATGTCCTGGCCGGCGGCGTCGCAGGCCGGTACCCTGCCGACAACCTGTTTCCGTCGGTCGCGGAGCTTCAGAGCCAGTTTGTCTCCTACACCGGCGGCGACTATCGTCTCGCGGCAGGCAGCGCCTGGCGTGACGCCGGAAAGGACGGCCGGGATCTCGGCCAGGCGCCGTCGATTCCCGGAACCGTCGAGGCCGAGCGCTTCGACGAGGGCGGCGAGGGCGTCGCCTACCACGACACGACGCTCGGCAACAGCGGGGGCGCGTTCTGGCCAGCCGACGTGGACCTCGAGCCGGCGTCCGAGGGTGGATACGACGTGGGCTGGATTGCCCCGGGAGAGTGGCTGCGCTACAGCGTGAACGTGGCCGCCGCGGAAACGTACCGGTTCGACGCGCGAGTCGCCGCGCTCGGCCCGGGCGGCACGTTCCATCTCGAAGCGGCGGGCCGCGACGTCAGCGGCCCGCTCACGATTCCGGCAACCGGCGGCTGGCAGCGCTGGGCCACGGTGTCGACCAGCGTGGCGCTCGATGCGGGCCCGCAGGTGCTGCGCGTCGTGTTCGACGCGAGCGGCACGGGCTCGGTCGGCAATCTGAACTGGATCCGGCTCAGCCTCTCGAATGAATCACGAGGAAGCGGCGGCGGCCCGGGAATCGGCACGCCGATCCCCGGCGTGTTGCAGGCCGTCGACTACGACACGGGCGGCGAGGGCGTGGGGTACCATGACGTCTCGTCGGGCAACAGCGGCGGCGCCTATCGCGCCGACAACGTCGACATCGAGCGGAGCAGCCTGGGTGGATTCGACGTCGGCTGGATTGCCGACGGCGAGTGGCTGGCCTTTACCGTGAACGTGGCCGCGCCCGGCACCTATCGCGTGCAGGTGCGCGTGGCATCGCCCTCGGCAAACGGAAGGATGCATGCGGTGCTGGGCGGTCGGTCGACGGCCGCCGTCTCCGTTCCAAACACCGGCGGCTGGCAGGCCTGGACGACGGTCACGCTGACGGCCCCCGCCCCGACCGCGGGGCCGCAGGTGCTCCGGCTCGTGTTCGACGCAGGCGGCTTCAACGTGGCGGACTTCAGCGTCGGGCCGTAGGCTCGCGGCTGCGCGACGAGGCCTAGCGTGTCAGGTACTTGCCGTACATGAAGCCGGCCAGATCCCAGATCTTCAGCTCGCTCGAGAACGCGTGTTCCGAGCTCGCCTCGAGCCGGCACACGGCCCGAACCAGGTCGAGCGGGGCGCGCACGGCGTTGCCGACGAGATATCTTGGAATGCCGAGCAGATATGCGACCGGCTGAGGCCGGGCCCGGTCGATCCGCGCGAGCGAAACGCCCCGATAGAAACACCACCGCCGGTGATACCGTTTCGTCAATCGCTCGGGCGGCACGTAGTGGTAGATGATCAGGTCCGGCACGTAGTACCCGCAGGCGCCGGCCGCCATCAGCCGCTCGTGGTAGTCGGCGTCCTCTCCGGTGGTCAGCGTCCCGCCGCTCCTGCCGAGCGAGGCGTCGAACAGCCCCACGCGATCGATCGCCCGTCGGCGGACGATGGAATTGCCGCCCATCATGATCCCGTCGTAGCCGTCGCCATACTTGAGGACCCGATCCCCCGATTCGATCCACCCAATCACCGCGGGATACGCCTTCGGCAGCCATGATGGCGGCCGGGCGCCCCAGTCGGGCTTGCAGGGGCCCGAGATGAAGTCGACGTCGGGGGCCCGGAACGCGTCGGCCACGACGCCCAACCAGCCACGATCGACCCGCTCGTCGTCGTCGAGAAAGCCCACCAGGTCGCCGTCGCTTTCGCGCAGGCCGCGATTCAGGGCAGAAGAGCGGCCAAGCGCCGGCTCGTGCACCGAGGTGGGCGGCCGCCCCGCGATGGGTCCATAGCCCCGCACCACGTCGGCCGTTCCGTCCGACGAGTCGTTGTCGACGACGATCACCCGGAGCGAGAGATCTCGTGGGGGCGTGGCTTCCCGAAGGCTGTCCAGCAGCCGCACGAGCGACGCGGCGCGATTGCGGGTCGGCACCACGATATCGAGTGTCACCAGGTCTCCTTCAGCCCGTTGCGACGCGTCCAGAGTGCAACGCGCGTGCCCTTGGCCGAGGAGATGGCGGCCGGGCGGCGAGCTCGAGCGTTCTTCGGGGAACGCGACGTGCGATTCTCAGGGAACGAGGTTTGCTTGACGATTCGAGCACTCATGGATACCGCCTCGACGATCTCCCCCCGTCCGGTCGTCAGCATCATCACCCCGGCCTTCAACGTCGAGGCGTTCGCAGGGTCCTGCATCGAGTCGGTCTTGCGGCAGAGCTTTCGCGAGTTCGAGATGCTGCTCGTCGACGACGGCTCGACCGACGCCACGGCGGAGGTGGCGGACGCCCATGCACGCCGCGATCCGCGGATTCGGGTGATCCGTATCTCGAACCACGGCGTCTCCCACGCGAGAAACGTTGCGATGTCACACGCCCGCGGACGGCTGTTCGCCTTCCTCGATGCCGACGACCAGTGGGACCCGGCGTTTCTCGCGGAGCAGCTCGCCGTGCTCGAGCGGAATCCCGACATGAGCGTCGTCACGGGCAACGCGCTCAACCTGGGCTCATCGCTGGACGGCCTGCCGGTTCGCTCGTGGCCGCACACCCTTCAGGAAATCACGCTCGTCGACATGCTCGAGCGGGAAGATGTCGTGTTCATCATGTCGGTGTTCGAGCGGCGGATATTCGAAACCATCGGCGGTTTCGACGAGCGGCTGCATCGGAGCGAGGACTACGACTTCTGGCTGCGCGCAGCCGCCGTGGGCTATCGCTTCATCGCCAATCCGCGTCCGCTCGGCTGCTACCGGCGACGGGCCGGCAGCGCCTCGACCGACGAGGCGGCGATGCTGGCAGGGGTCGTCGACGTGCTCGGCCGTGTCGAGACGCTGTGCGGGCCGGGACGCGTCGTCGAGCGAGCCGCGGCCGAGCGACGCCGGCGGCATTTCGAGCACCGGTATCTCCTCGCAACCGGGAAGGCCGCCCTTCTCAAAGGGCGCTTTGCCCGCGCGGCCTCGTGCTTTCGTGAGCTGCGACGCATCCATCCGACGATGAGGCTGGCCGTGCTGGCGGCCGTTGCCCGTCTGGCTCCCGGACTGCTGCGCTGGGCCTATCGCGTGAAGCTCGCCTGTCACGCGTCTCTGGCCGAGATTGCCCTGCGCCGACGTGGCCGTGTCGGCGCCTCGCGTTGATGAGATGACGGCGGCCGCCGGCCCCGGATTTGCACCATCCCCGCGCGCGCGAGCTCGGGCGCGATTCAAGGAGCAGCGAACTGCCACAAAACGGAAGATTGCGTGTCGCCATTGTGGCGCCGTCGCTTCGCATTCTCGGCGGGCAGGCGGTTCAGGCGAAACGGCTGGTGGACGCGTGGCGCGACGACCCCGACGTGGAGGCGTGGCTCGTGCCGGTCAACCCCTCGCCGCCGGGATGGCTCGCGCCTGCCGTGAGGGTCAAGTATCTCCGGACGATCGTCACCGAGCTCACGTACGTTCCGCTGCTCGTCCGCGAGCTCGCGCGCGCCGACATCGTGCACGTGTTCTCGGCGTCCTACACGTCGTTCCTGCTCGCGCCGCTGCCCGCGCTCGTCGTCGCGCGCGCACGCCGTCGTCCCGTCGTGTTGAACTACCGGAGCGGCGAGGCGCCCGACCATCTCCGGCGCTCATTCGTCGCCCGCGCGGCGCTGGCGCGGACCGACCGGACCATCGTTCCCTCGCGGTTCCTGGTCGACGTGTTCCACCGGTTCGGCCTCCAGGCCGAGGTGGTGCCGAACCTGCTCGATCTGGATCGATTCAGGTATCGCGAGCGCCCGGCGCTCGAGCCGCGGCTCCTGTCGACCCGCAATTTCGACGAGATCTACGACGTTCCCTGCACGCTGCGGGCGTTCCAGCTGGTCCAGCAGCGCTGGCCCGACGCAACCCTCACGCTCGTCGGCGGTGGCCGGACTGAGCCGGCGCTTCGATCGATGGCCGCCGAGCTCGGCCTGCGGCGCGTGACGTTCACGGGGAAGGTGCCGCCCGACGCCATCGCCGCCTACTACGCAGCCAACGACATCTACATCCAGAGTCCGCATATCGACAACGCGCCGAACTCCGTGCTGGAGGCGTTCGCGAGCGGCCTTCCAGTGGTGTCGACCAACGCCGGCGGCGTGCCGTCGCTTCTGGCCGACGGCCGTGAAGGCCTGCTCGCCCCGGTCGGCGACTCGACCGCGCTGGCCGACCGTGTCTTCGAGCTGCTGGATCGCCCGGCGTTCGCGTTGACGCTCGCGCGGCATGCCTATGCGGCGTGCCGCGCGCACACCTGGCCCGTCGTCCGCGGCCGGTGGCTGCGCGTGTATCGCGGCGTCTCGCGCCAGGAGGCGGTCGCAGCCGCGGCGCAGGAACGCGTGCCGGAGCCGTGACGTGCTGTCCCGACAGATGACGCGACTGGCCGAAATGGACCTGGCCGAGATCGGCTGGCGAAGCCGCACGCTCGCTCGGAACGCCGCCTACCGGGTGCTGGCCAGCGGGCACGACCCGCGCTGGGACCGCCGCGATCTGGCGCGTGCGCTGGCGCCACTCGCCGCGTTGAACGGCGCCCGAGCTGCGCTCACCAGAGGCGACTGGTGGGACGCCCATTGCCGGCTTGCCGGCCATCTGGCGGGCGAGCCGGCGCGGTTCGTGATTGCCGGCGGTGTGCACGATGGCCTTGCCCGTCGCATTCGCGGCGCCGTCCCGGGGAGCGCGGCCAGTGCCGCCGCGTGCGCCGATCGCATCGTGTCGGGCCAGTACGACCTGCTCGGGTACCGACGACTCCGGTTCCACGACGGGGCCGCGCCGGTCGACTGGCATGCCGACCCGGTCCACGGCCGCAGGGCCCCGCGCGCCTTCTGGACGAAGGTGCCGTATCTCGACCCGGCCTGCGGCGACCACAAAATCATCTGGGAGTTGAATCGGCATCAGCACTGGCTGGCGCTCGGCCGCGCGTTCTGGCTCACCGGCCATCCGAAGTACCGCGATCGATGCCTCACGGAGCTCGCAGGGTGGCTCGACGCCAACCCGCCGCTCGTCGGGATCAACTGGGCGAGCATGCTCGAACTGGGCCTGCGATCCATTTCCTGGATCTGGACGCTCCACCTGTTCCTGGCCGACGCGGAGGCCGACCGATCGCCCTGGGTCGTCGACCTCCTGCTGGCGCTCGACCGCCAGCTCACCGAGGTGGAGCACAACCTGTCCTACTATTTCAGCCCCAACACGCACCTGCTGGGCGAGGCGCTGGCGCTGTATGTCGCCGGCCGCAGCCTGCCGATTCTCGCCGCCGGCCCGCGACGCGAGCGGATCGGCCGGGGCGTGCTCGTGGACGAGATCGATCGACAGATCCTTCCCGATGGCGTCCATTGCGAGCGATCGACCCACTACCATCGCTACACCCTGGACTTCTATGTGCTGGCGCTCGCGATCGCCCGGATTACCGACGATCCGGCGGCCACCCGCTTCGAGGATGCCGTCCGGCGGCTGGCGGCCGCCGCCCGCAGCCTCGCCGACGATGGCGGCCGGCTGCCGCACATCGGCGACGACGACGGAGGCATGCTGCTGCCGATCGCGGCGCGGGCGCCCGACGACATCCGCGACAGCCTGGCAATCGCCGATGCCCTCGTCGAGAGCGACGGGGCACGCGTCGCATCGCCGAGCGCTGGCGAGAGCCCGCGCGACATTCCGGAAGAAGCCTTCTGGATGCTGTCGCATCCGGCCCTCGGCGCCTCCCTCCATCGCGTCGGGATGCTCGAGGGACGTGCGCCGACGGCGTCCATGGCGCTGCCCGATGCCGGCTACTACGTGTCGCGTGCGGCCGGCGGACATCATCTCGTCCTCGATGGAGGCGCGCACGGATACCGAAATGCGGGTCACGCACATTCCGACGCGCTGGCGTTCACGCTGTCGATCGAGGGCGGGCACGCGCTCCTGATCGACGCGGGAACCGGCTGCTACACGATCGATCCCGACCTGCGCGATCTCCTGAGGTCGACCGCTCTGCACAACACCCTGGTTGTGGACGGCCGGCCGCAATCGCTGCCGGCCGGTCCCTTCGCCTGGTCCTCCACAACCGACAGCCGCACGTGGCGCTGGCAGGCGGGCCCGGGCTTCGACTACTTCGAGGGCGCCCACGACGGGTACCGGCCCATCGAGCACCGCCGCCACCTGCTCGTCGTCCATGGAAATCTGGTGCTGGTTGCCGACCTGGTGACGGGCGGCAGCGGCATCCACACCGCGGCGGTGCACTGGCACATCGATCCGCGCTGGACGGCTTCCCTCGAGGGTCGGCTCGTCCGTCTGTCGCTCGACCAGGTTCGCTCGACGCTCGTGCTGCCCCAGGGGCAGGTCGAACGGTTCTCCGGCGATCGAAGGAACGGCCTCGGCTGGCACGCGCCCGAATACGGGCGACTGGAGCCGGCCACGACGATTCGCGTGACCCGGCGGCGCCCCGTGCCGTTCTGGGTCCTGAGCGTGATCGATCTGTCGTCGTCGACGGCGCAGCCCGCAGTCCGGGTGCTGCCGGTGCGCCCGACGACGGGCGGTTTCGCTCACCGGGTGGCGATCCGGGTGGCGCGAGCCGCGTCGGCCGACACGATCGTGCTGGCCGAACCGGTCGCCCGCGATCCCGTCGCGTCGTGGCGCGCCGGCGGTTTCGAGAGCGAGGCCCGCGTGTTCTGGGCGCATGCGACGGGCGGGCACACCGAACGAGTCGTCGTGGTGGAGCGCTGACCATGTGTGGGATTGCCGGGTTCATCGAGTCGCCGTCGGTTGCGTCTCCCTTCGCGCCCGATGCTGCCAGCGCGCTCGTGCATCGCATGTGCGAGGCGGTGCGCCACCGCGGGCCCGACCACGAAGGCGTGTTCGTCGAACGGGGTGTCGCGCTCGGCATGCGGCGTCTCAGCATCGTCGACGTGGCGGGAGGGCAGCAGCCCATCTTCAACGAGGATCGCAGCGTCGCCACGGTGTTCAACGGCGAGATCTACAACTTTCGAGAACTGCGACAGGCGCTGGAACAGGCGGGCCACCGGTTCTCGACGGCGACCGACACCGAAGTCGTCGTTCATGGGTACGAGGCGTGGGGCGCGGACGTGTTTCGGCGGCTGCGGGGCATGTTCGGGCTCGCGCTCTGGGACTGGAGGACGCGGGCGCTGCTCCTGGCCAGAGACCGCGTCGGCATCAAGCCGCTGCACTACGCCCGCATCGGCGGGCGCCTGTACTTCGGGTCGGAAATCAAGTCGCTGCTGTGTGCCCCGGACATGCCACGTGAGCTGAGCCTCGACGCGCTCGACCACTACCTGTCGTTTCTCTACGCGCCGGGCGATGCGTCGATCTTCGCGCACGTGAAGAAGCTGCCGCCAGGGCACGTCCTGACGTGGCGGGAGGGCCGGGTGTCGGTCGATCCGTACTGGCGGCTCCCGCCGGACGAAACGTTCCGCGGGTCGGACGAGGACGCCGCCGACGCGCTGCATGCGGCGCTGTCCGATGCCGTGCGATCGCACTTGATCGGCGACGTGCCCATCGGTGCCTTTCTCTCCGGAGGGGTCGATTCGAGCCTCGTCGTCGCGTTGATGGCGCAGGCGACGGGCGCCCGGTTGAAGACATTTTCGATCGGCTTTCACGAGGCGGAGTACAACGAGCTCGCCCACGCCCGGCGCGTGGCCGCCCGCTTCGACACGGAGCACCACGAAGACATCGTCTCGCCTGACGCGGTCGGGCTGCTCGACACGCTCGTGGCGCACTTCGACGAGCCGTTCGCCGACGTGTCGGCTCTGCCGACGTGGTACGTCTCGCGCCTGGCGGGACGCCACGTCAAAGTGGTGCTGTCGGGCGACGGGGGCGACGAGCTGTTCGGCGGGTACGACCGGTACCTGCCGCACCCGCGGGTCGCGCGGTTCGACCGCCTCGCTCCCCCGATGCTGCGACGCCTGGCCGGCCTCGCCGCCGCGGGTCTGCCGCGGGGTGTCCGCGGCCGGCGCTTCCTCCGCCACGTCGCGCGCGATCCGCGCGGCCGGTATCTGGATGCCGTCGGCTTCTTCAGCGCCGACGACAAACACGCGCTGCTCTCGCCGGACGTGCGGCGGCGTCCCGCGCGCGTCGATCCCGAGCACCGCCTGGCGACACACTTCGAACGGTACGCCGCGCTGTCGTGGCCGGCGCAGATGATGCGCGTCGACATGGAGACCTACCTCCCGGAGGACATCCTGACGAAAGTCGACCGCATGAGCATGGCCCACTCGATCGAGTCGCGGGTTCCGCTGCTCGACAACGAGCTGCTCGCGCTCGCCGCCTCACTTCCGTCGCGGCTGAAGATTCGCGACGGACGCCGGAAGATCCTGCTGAAGGCCGTGGCGGCCAGGGAGCTGCCGCCCGAGGTGCTGGAGCGTCGAAAGCAGGGATTCGGCGTGCCGCTCGACGCGTGGTTTCGCGGATCGCTTCGGGAGCTCGCCACCGACACGCTGCTCGCGCGCCGAAGCGTCGAGCGGGGCTATTTTCAATCCGGGTTCGTTCGTCGCCTCCTGAAGGAGCATGCGTCCGGCGCACGTGATCACTCGCTCCGGCTCTGGCAGCTGGTGGTGTTCGAGCAGTGGCACCGGCAGTACGCGGACGCGCCGGGAACTTCTTTTCCGATCTCCACACCCCCCGTTCCACTCGCCACCGCGGCGAGCGCGACCTGAACGGTGATCCGTGGACTCTCGTGTCCACGATCTGCCGGCACCACGTTTGCTCTGGTGAAGCGCGGCATGCGCGCCGTTCCCTTACCCATCGCCCTCGTAATGACGAGCTTCGATCCCGGCGGCACGGAGCGCCAGATGCTCGAGCTCGTGCGGCGCCTGGATCCGGGGCGCTGGGAGGTCCACGTCGCATGCCTGTGCGCGCGCGGCGCGTGGCTCCCGCAGGCCGAGGCCAGCGCCGCGAGCGTCGTCGAGTTCCGCGTGCGCGGCTTTCGCCGCGCCGCCACGGCCCGACAGGCGCTGGCGTTCGCCCGATGGTGCCGGGCGCGGCGGCTCGCGCTCGTGCACACCGTCGACTTCTACGCCAATACCTTCGCGCTGCCGAGCGCCGCGTTCGCCCGTGTTCCCGTGCGGATTGCCAACCGCCGGGAGCTCAACCCCGACAAGAGCGCCGCCCAGATCGCCGTGCAGCGGGCCGCCTACGCGTGCGCGCACAAGGTGGTGGCGAACTCCCGCGCGGCGGCCACGCGACTGCGCCGCGAGGGCGTCCCGGACCGGAAGATCGCCGTCGTCGCGAACGGGCTCGATGGCGACGTGTTCCGTCCGGGACTGCGGCGGCCGGCGGCCCGCCGGGTCGTGGTCGTGGCGAACCTGCGCGCGGAGAAGGGACACGACGTGCTCGTGGATGCCGCCGCGCGCGTCCTCGACCGCGTGCCCGACGCGCGATTCGATCTGGTCGGCGACGGGCCGGAGCGCGCGCGGCTCCACGCGCGCGCGGCCGCTCTCGGCGTATCGGGCGCGTTCAGGTTTCTCGGCCATCAGGACGATGTGGCCGCCCGGCTGCGGGCGGCCGACGTGTTCGCCCTGCCGTCGCGCTCGGAAGCGATGCCCAATGCGGTGCTCGAGGCGATGAGCGCCGGCCTGCCGGTCGTCGTGTCGGCCGCGGGCGGCCTGCTGGAGCTGGTCGACTCCGAGCGGACGGGACTGCTCGTGCCCCCGGGCGACGCCGCGGCGCTCGCCGACGCGCTCGTCCGGGCGCTGACCGATTGGCCACTCGCCGAGCGCCTGGGCCGGGCCGCGCGGGCCGAGATCAGCGCGCGCCATTCTTTCGATCGCATGGTGGACGCCTTCGAGCGGATCTACGCCGGCGAGCTCGGCCGGCGGGGCGTCGTGCGCGACGGCTTCATGCAACTGGCAGCGTCCTGACATGTGCGGCATCGCCGGCCGGCTCAATTTCTCGCCCTATCAACCCGTCGATCGTGCGTCGCTCGAGGCGATGACCACGACGCTCGCGCACCGCGGACCCGACGCCGCCGGCTACTTCGTGGGCGACGGCGTGGGCCTCGGCCATCGCCGCCTCAGCATCATCGACCTCTCGAGCGGCAGCCAGCCCCTGTCGAACGAGGACCAGACGGTCTGGATCGTGTTCAACGGCGAGATCTACAACTTCGCCGGGCTTCGCGCCGAGCTCGAGGCCTCGGGCCACCGCTTCCGGACGCGCTCGGATACCGAAACGATCGTGCACGCGTACGAGCAATGGGGCGACGATGCCGTGCTGCGGCTGCGCGGCATGTTCGCGTTCGCGCTCTGGGACGTGCGGCACCGGCGGCTCTTGCTCGTGCGCGATCGGCTCGGGGTCAAGCCCCTCCACTACGCGCTCGTGCCGTCGGGGCTGGTGTTCGGATCCGAGATGAAGGCGGTGCTCGCCGACCGCGAGGTGCCGCACGACTGGAGCGCCGACGCCCTCGACGCCTACATGGCGCTGCAGTACGTGCCGTCGCCCCGCACGATCTACAAGGCCGTCTGGAAGCTGCCGCCGGGCCACGTGCTCACCGCCGAGGAGGGACGGGTCAGCGTGCGGCGCTACTGGAACCTGGAGTTTTCCGGCGACGGCGATCCCTCGCGGGAAGACGACTACCTCTCGCGCCTCGACGCGCTGGTGAACGAAGCAGTGGGCATGCGGCTCGTGAGCGACGTGCCGCTCGGCGCCTTCCTCTCTGGCGGCGTCGACTCGAGCGTGGTTCTGGCCGCCATGGCCGGCCAGTCCTCGTCGCGCGTTCAGGCGCTGTCGGTCGGGTTCGAGGAGCAGGCGTTCGACGAGGTGCGCCACGCGCGGGCGGTCGGCGACCATCTCGGCGCCGACGTTCACGAACGGATGGTGCGGCCCGACGTCGCCGATCTGCTGCCGAAGCTGGCGTGGCACTTCGACGAGCCGTTCGCCGATTCGTCGGCCGTGCCGACCTATTACGTGTCGGCGGCGGCGCGCGAGCGAGTCACCGTGGCCCTGTCGGGTGACGGCGGCGACGAGTTGTGGGCCGGTTACGCGCGCCATCGCGTCGAGCACTGGGAGCTCGCCGCCCGCCGCTGGCTCGGAGCCACTGGCGGGCGGATCGCGGGACGCCTCGCGGCCCTGCTCCCGCTGAGCGTGAAGGGCGCGCGATCGCTTCGGCACCTCGAGCTGACGCCAGCCGAGGCGTGCGCACGCAAGCACGCCTACGGGCTGTTCGAAGACGCGGCGCGCGCGTCGCTCTATTCGCGCGATTTCGCCCTGGCGGTTGCCGACGCCGACCCGTTCGTCGGCTTCCGCCGCGCGCACGCGATGTGCGGCTCGGCCAGCCTGCTCGACCGTGCGCTCTACGTGGACGTGAACACGTATCTCGTGGACGACATCCTGACCAAGGTCGATCGCATGAGCATGGCCGTGTCGCTCGAAGCGCGGGTGCCGCTGCTCGATCACGTGCTCGCCGAATTCGCCGCCACCGTGCCGGCCGAGCTGAAGCTGCGGCACGGGCGGGGCAAACACCTGCTGCGACGGCTCCTCGAGCGCCGGGTGCCGGCCTCCATCGCCGACCGCCCGAAACAGGGGTTTGCCGTGCCGGTCGGCGCGTGGTTGCGCACGCCTCTGGCGCCGATGGTGAACGACCTGCTGCTCGACGGCGCCCTGCACGATCGCGGCATCTTCAATACGCGCGTCGTGGCGCAGCTCTGGGACGAGCACCGCGCCGGCTGGTGCGATCACGGGCACCGGCTGTGGAGCCTCGTCATGCTCGAGCTCTGGTTCCGCGAGTTCGTCGACGGCCGGCGCTACTCGGCGAAGACGCGAATGGTGGCCGCGTAACGATGTGCGGCATTGCCGGTCTCGTCTCGTCGGATCAGCTGGCTCCGGACGCGGCGGCCCGCGCCGCCCGCATGCGCGACGTCCTGCGCCACCGCGGACCCGACGCCGCCGGCCTGCACGCCGATCCCCGGGCCGTGCTCGCCCACCAGCGCCTGAGCATCGTGGATCTGGGCGCCGGGGCGCAGCCGCTCTCGAACGAAGACGGCCGCGTGTGGGTCGTGTTCAATGGCGAGATCTACAACCACACCGGCCTGCGGCGCGAGCTCGAGGCGCGCGGCCATGCCTTCCGCACGCGATCCGACACCGAAGCAATCGTCCACGCCTACGAGGAATGGGGCGCCGACTGCGTGCACCGGTTCCGTGGAATGTTCGCGTTCGCGCTCTGGGATGCGAAGCGACGACGCCTGCTGCTCGCGCGCGATCGGCTCGGCGTGAAACCATTGTACTGGGCGCGGCGACAGGACGTCCTCGTGTTCGGATCGGAGATCAAGGCGATTCTGGCCAGCGGGCTCGTCGAGGCCGCCCCGAATCTGGCCGTTCTCTCCGAAGTGCTCGGCACGCGATACACGTCGGGCGAGAGCACCCTGTTCCAGGGCATCTACAAGCTGCTGCCAGGTCACCGGCTGCTGTTCGAGGACGGGGCCGCACG
Source organism: uncultured Acidobacteriota bacterium (assembly GCA_963837345.1). GTDB lineage: Bacteria > Acidobacteriota > Vicinamibacteria > Vicinamibacterales > CAVVIG01 > CAWIMX01. Next base: position 1,914,414 of record CAWIMX010000001.1, on the reverse strand, counting down.
GATCGACCAGTACCTGGGACATCCCGGTGGGCCGTTCCAGGAGCCCTGCCGATCCGCGCGACGTCGTCGCGCAGTTCACGGGGCTGCTCACCGAATCGGTCCGCTTGCGGCTCATGAGCGACGTGCCGCTCGGCATGTTCCTCTCGGGCGGGCTCGACAGCAGCGCGATCGCGGCCGTGATGGCCCGCCTGGTGGACCGGCGGCTCCAGACATTTTCCGTGGCGTTCAAGGACCGCGCCTGCAACGAGCTCGAGTACTCGCGCCAGGTCGCCGCCGCCATCGGCGCCGATGCTCACGAAGTCGTGATCGACGACCGCGATTTCTTTGGCGCCCTGCCGAAGCTCGTATGGCACGAGGACGAACCGATCGCCCATCCCTCGAGCGTGCCCCTCTATTTCGTGTCGATGCTGGCGCGGCGCCATGTGACCGTCGTCCTGACCGGCGAAGGGAGCGACGAACTTCTGGCGGGCTATGGCAAGTACCCGCGCACCGTGTGGAACTGGCGGGCGGGCGGGCACTACCGCCGGATCGTGCCCGGCGCGGTGCAGCACGCCATCGCCCGTGGGCTGAGGCGCCTGCCGCACGGACGCCTCGCCAGGCACGCCGCGCGCTCCTTCCTGGCCGTCGACCGCACCCCGGCCGCGATGGTGTTCGACAACTTCTCGTCGGTGCGCGTCGCGGAGCAACGGCTGCTGCTCGCGCTGCCGTGGCGCTGGGCCGCGACAGACGAGCGGGCGTATGCCGGATCGGTCGCGTGCTTCGACCGTCCGGGCCCGGACAGCACACTCCTCGATCGGCTGCTCTACGCCGATCTCAAGACGTACCTCGTCGAGCTGCTGATGAAGCAGGACCAGATGAGCATGGCCGCGTCGATCGAGAGCCGCGTGCCGTTCCTCGATCACGTCCTCGTGGAGTTCGCGGCCTCGCTGCCCGATCGCTGGAAGCTTTCGGGCTGGACCACGAAGCGCGTGCTGCGGGAGGCCATGAAGCCCTTGCTGCCGCGTGCGATTCTCGACCGGCCGAAGCTCGGGTTCCCGGTGCCCTTCGACGCGTGGGCGCGCGGCGACTGGAGCGGCCCCATTGCCGACGTGCTGCTCGACCGCCGGACGCGCGAGCGCGGCATCCTCGATACCACGGCCGTGGCGCGGCTGCTTCGCGGCGAGCGGGCGGGCCGCGGCCGGAGCGACTGTGTGTGGAGCCTGCTCAATCTCGAGCTGTGGTTCCGCACGTTCATCGACCAACAGGGCGTGCAGACACTCGCGACGCCTTCGGTGCGAACCACCCATGCGCATTCTGTGGCTGAAGTCGGACCTGCTGCTGCCGCTCGATAAGGGAGGCAAGCTGCGGACGTGGCATCTGATGCGCCACCTGGCGCGCGCGCACGAGATCACGTACCTGGCCTTCGCCGATCCCGCCACGCCCGTCGGCGACATGGACGGGATGCGGGAAGTGGCGGCGCGGGTCGTGACCGTGCCGAGGTCGGACGCGGTGAAGGGATCGTGGCGATTCTCCGCCGGTGCCGCCGCGCGGCTCGTCGACCCGGCGCCGTACGCCGTGGCCAAATATCGATCGCGTGCCTATCGCGCCGCCCTGCGCTCGCTCCTTGCCGAGGGCGTCTTCGATCTGATCGTCTGCGACTTCCTGGTGCCCGCCGTGAATCTCCCGACGCGCCTGCCGTGCCCGTCCGTGCTGTTCACGCACAACGTGGAAGCGGAACTCTGGCGGCGGCACGCCGACACGGCGACGGGCTGGCTTCGCAGGCAGCTGTATGCAACGCAGCATCGCCGGATGCTGCGCTTCGAGGGTCGCACGCTGCGCCGGTTCGACCAGGTCCTTGCGGTGTCGGATGCCGACGCCGAAACCATCGACCGCCTGTACCCGGACGCGCTCGCGGCCCGGCCGTTCGTCGTGCCGACCGGCGTGGACACCGCGTTCTTCACGCCAGGCGGCGAACCCGAGCGCGACGCGGAGCTCGTCTTCACGGGCTCGATGGACTGGTTGCCCAACGAAGACGCGATGCTGTTCTTCTGCCGCCAGGTCCTTCCACTCGTCCGGCTTCAGGAGCCGGGGGCCCGTCTCGCGATCGTCGGTCGCGCGCCAACGCCCGCGGTGAAGAAGCTCGCCCGGGAGCCGGGCGTGGAAGTGACCGGGCGGGTCGACGACGTGCGGCCGTTCATGCGCCGGGCCGCGGCCTACGTCGTGCCGCTCAGGATTGGCGGCGGCACGCGGCTCAAGATCTTCGAGGCAATGGCCATGGGCAAGGCCGTCGTCTCGACGACAGTCGGCGCCGAAGGCTTGCCCGTCACCGACGACGAGCACGTCTCGATTGCCGACGACCCGCGCACCTTCGCGCGCGCCGTCGTCCGCGTGCTGCACGACGCGCCGCATCGCCGCCGGCTCGAGACGGCGGCGCGCGCGCTCGTCGTCGCCGAGCACGACTGGTCCGCCGTGGCCGGTCGCCTCGACAACGCCCTGACCACCGTGATCGCGCGCCGCCGGGACGGCGTTCGGCCGCTTCTTGCGGGAGCCGTTCCCGCCACCAGAGAGCCATGAACATTTCCATCTTCGGTCTCGGATACGTCGGCAGCGTCTCGGCGGCCTCGCTGGCCGCCGCGGGCCACACGGTGACGGGCCTCGACGCGAACGAAGCCAAGGTCGCCATGATTCACGCGGGCGCAAGCCCCATCGTCGAGCCCGGCCTGCAGGAACTGATCGCGAAGGGCGTGGCGAGCGGACGTCTGCGGGCCGCGACCGACACGGACGCCGCCGTCCGCGACACCGACGTGTCGCTCATCTGCGTGGGGACGCCCAGCCGGCGCAACGGCAGCCTCGATCTCTCGTATCTCGAGCGCGTCTCGGAGCAGATCGGCTGCGCCTTGCGAGGGAAGAACGGCTACCACGTGGTGATCGTCAGGAGCACCGTGCTGCCGGGGACGACCCACGGCGTCGTCATTCCGGCCCTGGAGCGGACGTCGGGCAAGCGCTACGGCGAAGGCTTCGGCGTGTCGGTGAACCCCGAGTTCCTCCGCGAAGGCAGCGCGCTCGCCGATTTCCGGCGGCCGCCGCTGACGCTCGTCGGCCACAACCATGCGGCGGATGCGAGCGGGACGATCGCGCTGTATTCGTCGATCGACGCGCCCCTCGTGAGCACCAGCATCAGAACCGCGGAAATGGTCAAGTACACGAGCAACGCATGGCACGCGCTCAAAGTGTGCTTCGCGAACGAGATCGGGAACGTCTGCAAGCGCGTGGGGATCGACAGCCACGAGCTGATGGACATCTTCTGCCGTGACGAGAAACTCAATCTGTCGCCGTACTACCTCAAACCGGGATTCGCGTTCGGCGGATCGTGCCTGCCCAAAGACGTGCGCGCCCTGCAATATCGCGCGCGGGAACTGGACGTGGAGACGCCGGTGCTGTCCTCCATCCTGCCGAGCAATCGACTCCAGGTGGAGCGGGCCGTGGCCGAAGTGATGGAGACCGGGAAACATCGCGTGGGCCTGCTCGGGTTCAGCTTCAAGGCCGGGACCGACGACCTGCGGGAAAGCCCCATTGTGATCCTGGCCGAAGCGCTCCTCGGCAAGGGCCGCGATCTACGCATCTACGACCGCAGCGTGTCTCTCGCGCGGCTGGTCGGCGCGAACAAGGAATACATCGAACGCCAGATCCCCCACCTGTCGTCGCTGCTGTGCGCCGGCATCGACGAGGTCCTCGCGCACGCGGAAGTCATCGTCGTCGGGAATCAGTCGAGCGACTTTTCGGAGGCGCTGGCGCGCACCCGGAGCGATCAGATCGTGATCGATCTGGTCCGGGTGCCGATGGCAGGCGTCATGGGGCAGGCCGACTACCGTGGACTGTGCTGGTAGGAGAGCGCCGCGTCGCCGGTGCCGGACGGGTCGGATCGCAATAGAAAGCGACCCGTGCGTGACCGCGCGAGAAAGCGGGAGTTCTCGAGCGCCCACAAGAGCGCCAGGCACGTGGTTTCGTCCATTCCGGACCGCCGGCAGACCTCATCTGCGCTGAACGGCTCGTCGGGCGATTCGAGGAACAGCCCCCGCAGATGGAACAGCGCCTGGTCGATCCTGGGCGAAGTGAACATGGATCTTCTCCGTGACGGCTCTACGGGAAGCAATCCGTGTACCTCGACAGCACGCGCATTTCTTGAGCAAAAACGACGAGCCCTGTGGGCGAGGAGGCAAGCGGTTCCGCCCGATTGGCAAGGCGAGACCGTTTCGGGAAGCAGAATCTACCTGCGCCGCAGGGCCGCAGCGAGACCCACGAAGTCGGCCACAAGCTCGCGCATCGCGGCGCGCCGAGCGTCCCTGGTGGGCTGTCGCAAGATGGCCGAAGGGTGCAGCGTCGCCATGACGAGTGGCGCCAGTGGCGACTCGACAAGCCGTCCGTGGCTCCTGGTGACGCTGACGCCCGGCCCCAGAAGCGCCCTGGCGGCCGTGGCCCCCAGACAGACCACCGCTCGCGGGCGGACGATTGCCAGCTCGGCGTCGAGCCACGGGCGGCAGGCGGCGATTTCAGTGGCGCTCGGCTTGGAATGGATCCGGCGCTTGCCGCGAGCGTCCCACTTGAAGTGCTTCACGACGTTGGTGACATACACTTCCTTGCGGGCAATCCCGGCCGCCTCGAGCGCCCGATCGAGGACGCCGCCCGCCGGACCGACGAAAGGGAGACCCGCCAGATCCTCCTCGTGACCGGGCTGTTCGCCGACGAGCACCACGGCCGCGCGCCTGGGTCCGGCGCCAAAGACCGTTTGCGTCGCCCGTTCCCAGAGGTCGCAGCCCCGGCAGCCGGCGGCAGCCCGCCGGGCCGCGGCGAGCGTCGAACGCGAGGGAACGAACCGTGCAGCGGATGGAGCGGCTGCCGCGGGTTGCGGCTTTGGTCGGGGCATGCCGTCTGGGATCGCAGCAAGGTTCGAACCGCCATCGAGGCGGTCGGCGGGCAATACGGTCGAGGTCGGTCGAGGACGTCCCTGATTCAAGGAGGCACACGTGGCGCGCGCGATCTGGACCGGAGCCCTGGCATTCGGCCTGGTGAACATTCCCGTGGAGGTGCACACCGCCGTACGAGATGAGCGTCCCCGATTCCGGATGCTGCACGCCAAGGATCGATCGCCCATCAACTTCGAGCGCGTGTGCCGCAAGGAAGGCCGTCCCGTCGCGTGGCGCGATCTGGTGAAGGGCTACGAGTACGAGAAAGGCCACTTCGTCGTGCTCACGAAGGAAGACTTCGAATCGGCGGCGCTCGAGAAGACGCGGCGCATCGAGATCCTCGACTTCGTGGAGGCCGATGCCGTCGACGACCGCTTTTTCGACAAGCCGTATTACCTCGTGCCCGGCAAGAGTGGGGACGAAGCATATGCGCTCTTCCGTGAAGCCATCGCGGCCACAGGCCGGATCGCGATCGGCAAATTCGTGATGCGCGACGTGCAGCACCTGGCCGCCGTCGAAGTCGTCGGGGAGGCGCTCGTCCTGTCGACGCTGCGATTCGCCACCGAGCTCGTGGACGTCGGCTCGCTCAGCTTCCCGAAGGCGAAGAAGTTCAAGAAGGCCGAGCTCGACATGGCCACGGCTCTGGTGACGAATCTGTCGGCCGATTGGGATCCGTCGAAGTACACGGACGACTATCGCGAGAACCTGCTGCGCGTGATCAAGGCGAAGATGAAGGGCAAGCCGGCGCGCCTCGTGTCCGACGAGCCCGAACGCCCGGCGAACGTCGTCGATCTGATGGAGCGCCTGCGCCAGAGCCTCGAGGGATCGCGTCCCTCCCGGGCGCGCAGCCGCCGCACGCCGAAGGGCGGCCACGCGCCCCGGCGAAAGCGTGCCTCCAAGCGGCACCGCGCGGCGTAGCCGCCGGAACTCCGGCGCGTTTTCACGCCTCCCCTCAATTTCCGCCTGTTTTCTCGAGGTACGCTTCCTGCACCTCCAACGAGGCGGGGATAGGGCCCCGCGAGCATTAGTCCACTGAGCGGAAAGTGTCGGACACAAGATCCGGAGCGTGAGCGACGGCCACGAGCGGGGGTGGGGCCCCGCGAGCGCGGAGAGGGCCGTCCACCGACCGGGAAAAGCGCCGGACACAAGATCCGGAGCGTGAGCGACGGCCACGAGCGGGGGTGGGGCCCCGCGAGCATTTAGTAAAGGACCACAGCCATGAAGGCCGCACGTCTGCATGCCTACGGCAATCCCCTCGTCCTCGAGGACGTGCCGACGCCGGAACCTGGAGTCGGCGAAGTCCTCGTCCGCGTGGACGGCGCCGGCTTCTGCCACAGCGACATCCACGTCATCGACGGCGACATCCGCGTGCTCCCGCGCATGCCGTTGACGCTCGGGCACGAGAACGCGGGCCATGTCGCGGCCGTCGGCGCCAACGTCCGCACGGTGCGCGAGGGCGACAAGGTGGCCGTGTACGGCGGCTGGGGGTGCGGCCGCTGCGACTATTGCGTGACCGGGCACGAGCAACTGTGCCAGACGCCGGAATGGGCCGGCCTGTCGATGCACGACGGCGGGTATGCCGAATATCTGCTCGTCCCGCACGAACGGTATCTGATCAGGCTGGAGCGGCTTCAGCCGCGTGAAGCGGCCCCGCTCACCGATGCGGCGCTCACGCCCTATCGCGCGATTCGCAAGGCGGCGCCGTTCCTCGAACCGGACCACTACGCGCTCGTGATCGGACTCGGCGGGCTCGGGCAGTACGGAGTCAAGCTGCTGCAGGTTCTGTCAGGCTGCCCGATCATTGTGGCGGATGTGTCGGCGCCGAAGCTGAAGCTGGCACGGCAGATGGGCGCAGCCGCCGCCTTCGACAGCCGCGATGCGGGCATTCTGGATCGGATCAAGGAGGTCACCCGGGGCCGCGGCGTCTCCGCGTCGTTCGATTTCGTGGGCGCCGAGCCCACGCTCGCGCTCGCGATCGCGGCGACGCGCTCGATGGGCAAGGTCACCCAGGTCGGCCTGGCGGGCGGCACAGCCCGCCTGAAGGTACTCGAGACGGCGCCGTTCGAGCTCACCTTCGAGGCCACGCTCTGGGGCACGATCAAAGAGCTGCGCGAGGTGCTGGCGCTGGCCGAGTCGGGGACCCTCTCCCCGATCCCGCTCACCTATCACCCGCTCGAGACCATCAACGACGTCTATGCCAGGGTGAAGCACGGCGACGTGGAAGGCCGGGCGGTGATGACGCCGTAGGGGCGTCGTCTTCTATTTCACCACGAGGTCCTGATATTCCGGATGTCGTTCGATGTACCCGGCGACGAAGGGACAATAGACCTTGACGCGCAGCCCGTGATCACGCGCATATTCGATCGCCGTTCGGGCGAGCGCGACGGCCACTTTCTTGCCCCGGAGCCCTGGAGGAACCTCGGTGTGAAGGAGCGACATCGTCGCGCCCCGCACGTGAAACGTGAGCGAAGCGATCTCGCGGCCATCGCGGACCATGAACCGTCCGCCGGCCGAATCGAGCTCCACGGGCCAGGGGCGATCGTTCACGGCCGAGCCGGTAAGCCTGGTGGTCATAGGGTGGCGCACCTCCTCCCCCATTGTGCAGGTGGCCGGGGCGGCCGTCGACCTCGACCATGGACGACCTCGTGCGTTTCGGCCGCCGCAGTCGTCGTGGCGAGCCTGCTGCCCTCCGTGCTGGCCACCGCGGCAGCGGCTCCCTACCTCATCGATCCGGAGGCGAGCCGCGCCACCATTCACGTGGACAGGAGCGGCCTGTTCTCGTTCCTGGGCCACGCGCACGAGATCGACGCGCCGGTGGCGGACGGGTCGATCGCGGTGAACCCCGACGATCTGGCTCAGTCGACCCTCCAGGTCGTCTTCGACGCGTCGACGCTCAAGGTGACGGGCACGGGCGAGCCGGCTGCGGACGTCGCCGAGGTTCAGCAGACGCTGGACAGCGAGCGGGTCCTCGACGTGGCGCGATTTCCTCGGATCATCTTCACCTCCACCCGCATCGAGCCCGGCCGCGTCACCGGCAATCGGCGTCGCATTCGGGTCGCTGGCACGCTGACCCTTCACGGCGTCGCCCATCCCGAGACGACGGAGATCTGGCTCGAGCTGGCCCCCGAACGGCTGACCGCCACGGGCGTACTGACCGTGAAGCAGACGGACTTCGGCATCAGGCCGGTCACGGCCGGTGGAGGGAGCGTTCGCGTCAAGGACGAGGTCGAGATCGCGTTCACGCTCGTCGCTCGCCCCGACATGACCGCCCGACCGTGAGAGGCGCCGCGCGCCGGCACGGCGTCGCGATTGCATCATCGCTGAATGATCGGCGGCGATCGGAAGGAGGCTCGAATGGGAACCCCGGCGAAACGTGTCTCGACCCTCGTCGCGGCGGCACTCATCGCGGATGGCGCAGCGTTCGCCACCAATCCCCAGGAGCAGATCCGCATCTGGTCGAGCTCGCGGGCGCCGTCCTGGTATCGCCGGCTGATGAATTTCCTCGACCATCACACCCGGCTGTGCCGCGTCCTCGCGGGAGCCGAGCTCGTCGCGGGCGCCGCGATCCTGGCTCGGATCAGCCGATCGTCGCCGACCGTCCGCTAGGCCCGACGGGCGGGCCGCTCGACCGTTTCAGTTGATCATCGAGAGGCGAGCAGCCTGGGCGATCCACAACAACTCCGTGAACGGCGCTGCAAGGTCGGCCGCAAGGACCGCGCGAAGCTGTTCTCGGCCTATTGATCGCCAGCGGTGGTCGACGACGCACGAGTGCTGCCTAGCGCGCCAGCCAGCGCAGCAGCAGATGCAGGAGCGCTGCGGGCACGACGGTGAAGAGCCCGGACAGCGCCGCCGAGACGATGGCCAGCAGGTAGACCACGACGCCCATCAGGGCGGCGAAGATCGACAGCAGCACCGCGAAGACGACGACGAGCGGCCAGGGAACTCGCGGCTTCGGCTCGAGCGCCACGTGCGCCCCCATCCGCACCAGGGCCGCCACGCGCTTCTCCGGCGTGGGAAAGATCGGCACGAGCGCGGTGCCGAACGGCCCCAGCGCGCCTGCCCCGCCGGCGGCGACGGCCAGGTGCGCCGTCCACGGAGCGATGCCGCCGGGACGGTCCCCGACGTCCGCGAGCGCGCGCGCCAGCCCGTCGGGATCGCGCGTGAGCTGCACGGCGGTCGCGTCCGCCATGTACTTGCGCTGGCGCCAGGCGAGCGCGATCAATGGATCGAGCAGGAAGCCCGTCAGCATCCCGCTCAGAAACCCTGCCAGGCACACCGGCCCCATCAGCGGCATCTCCAGCCATTCCCGCCACGTCAGCGTGCCGGTCGCATCGCTGGCGGCCTCAGGCTGACGGTCGGCCGGGTCCTCGCGGAACGGGTCGGCGAGCGATCCGAGGAATTCCGCGGTGGCCTGAGACGTGGGGGCGACCACCAGACGCCACAGCGACGCCGACCACCGGAAGGCGCGGCGATCGGTCAACGATCCGCCGACCCGCGTGACCAGCCCGAACACGGCCAGCGTCGTCGTCACGCGCAGTCCAATGGTCATGTCGCCGTCGGCGATCGAGGCGACCAGGTGTGCCGCCAGGCCTTCGAGCTCTTCGCGATCGACGGCGGCGACGAGCGCGTCGCCCGCGAGAATCGTGACGTGCGCTTCGTCGCGTCCGCAAGCGGCCGCATTGGCGCCGCCGGCCACGATGACCACGCGCGGAGGCGGAATGCCCGCGGCGATCGCCATCTCCTCGACGACGTTCGCGAGTCGCTCCTCGGCAAGCCGGGTGCGATCGGGGGGCCGGCCGGGGACGTCGCCGGCGTCGAAGAGCGGCGACGTCCGCCAGATGCGCCGCAGGCCGAGCGTGGCCGCTCCCATCAGCACCAGGCCAGGCACGGCCGCGAGCGCGCCGTCGCGCGCGAGCAGCACCGGAGTCACGCGCGGCGCCGAGAAGAGAGGATCGAGCATCCGTCCCATCCAGACCATCAGATCCGGCATCGGCGTCGCGAAGTTGATCGCGTCGAGCAGGAGCGCCAGCAGGCAATACAGCAGCGGCGCCATGAGGATCGAGACAGCGAGGGCGAGAACGGCCACCGCCGCCGCGCAGGCGGCCGTCACCCGCCACGACGCCCGCCGGTGCCGTGCGATCGCAGCGAGAAAGCTCTCGCGCTCGACGCCCGAGAGGCTGGTCCACGCGCGAGGGGCGAGCGGTCGATCGGACATGCCGCGAAGACATCGTACCGCACCACGTTCACGAATTTCGTTTCGCTCGTCCTGCGCCATATGGATATCATTCGGACGTGCGTGACGAGGACTATCGCCTGATCAAAGATCGGGCCGCGCCGCAACTCTTCAAGATTCCGGGCGTCAACATCGTCGGAATCGGCGGCCGCGAGAAGGCGGGGCAGCCGACCGGTGAGCGCGCCATCAAGATCTTCGTCACGGAGAAGAAGCCGATCGAGGCCCTCCCGCCGGACGAAGTGATTCCTCGATCGGTCGAAGGCGTGTTGACCGACGTCGTCGAAGGCGGACCGCCCAGACGGTCGGTTGTCTGCGGTGCCCCCGCTGCGCAATCGACATTCCCGGATATCGCGCCGTACGAGCCGCTGAGGGGCGGAATCAGCCTGGCGATCGAAGATCAGAAGGGCCTCGGGACGATCGGCTGTTTCCTGCGGGATCGCAACGACGCCACGGCGATCTACGCGCTGACCAATTACCACGTCGTGGCGGCGGAGGGGAAGCTGTCACGTTCGCGCCGAATCATCCATCCGGGCCTCACCGATCCGTCTCGAATTCCGAGTGACGACGAAGTCTCGCAGACCTCCTTCGGCATCGTCGCTGCCGGCGTTCACGACGCCATCCGCGACGCGGCCCTTGTCCGTCTCGATCAGGGGACGGAATGGATCCCGCACGTCGAAGACATCGGATTCCTCCGCGGCACGGACACCGTGACGCAAGCCGATGCGGATGCACAGACCTATCAGGTCCGCAAGCGCGGGGCGACCACGAAATTGACCGGCGGCACGATCGTTGCCGTCGATTCGACGGTGCACGATTTCTACGTTGGCAGCGTCAAGACGGTCGTCAAAGGCGTCATGGTCATTCGTCCGAATTGCGCGACGCCGAACGGGCCCCCGCTGTACTTCAGCGACGAGGGGGATTCCGGGTCCGTGGTTGTCAACGACGACAATGAGGTCGTCGGCCTCCTGTTCGGCAGCGATCGTGGCACGTCGGGCGACACCCCCGGCTACGGCTTTGCCACGTCGATCTCGACCGTCCTCAAGGCATTCGAGCACCTCGATCACTTGCAGCTCGAGGTCGCGACGGCGACGACATCGACGCCCGACGAAACCAGCGAGTTGAAGACCGTCCCCGCGCCGGGCGGCAAACCGCGCATGACGGGGGCCGATCAAATCGCGGGCGGCGACCACCGTTACTATCGACCGCTGACCGGCGGCGCGCCGATCCTCGTGTCGCCGATGCTCGGCTTTGCCAACGCTACCACGCTCGGATGCATCGTGACCGAAACGAACGACCCGTCGCGCGCGTACATCCTCACGTCGTACAGCGCGTTGAGCGCGGCGAACACGTTGGTCCCGACAGACGACACCAGGATCGGTCAGCCGGACAACACGGGCCATTGCTGCCGCTGCACGAGCAACACGGTCGGCCGGTTCTTCAAGGGCGGCCCGCACGATCAGACGCCGCAGGTCGGCCTCGTCATGGTCGACGGACAGCAGTGGCTGGCCGAAGTGATTCAGGTCGGGCTGATGAGGGGCTCGAAGGAAATCACTCAGCTCGACGTGTCGCTGGAGATAAGTGTCGTCAAGTACGGCGGGGGCACGGGCCTCACCGGCGGTGTGATTACGAAGATCGAGGAGGTCGACGGCCAGAAGCGCCTGCTCATCAAACCCAATCCCAATGCCGCGGCGGGCGATCGGCCCCTGTACTTCTCGCAGTTCGCCGATCGCGGATCCGTCGTCATTGCCGGCGACAATCAGGTCGTCGGTGTGCTCTACGACGAGGTCGCCATCAGCGGTGAGCGCGACATGTACAGCGTCGCGGCACCCATTCAGTGGGTGCTGGCTCAGCTGCAGAGTGCCGGAGTCGAGGTGGAGGTCCCCTTTGCCGACAAGCTCAACGACGTGCGCCAGGCCGCGGCGGCGCGCGTCATCGAGGCCAGGACGCCCTCCACCACGCCGGCGATCGTGCCCGCACGCTCGCCGATCGAGACGGCGGCGCTTCCCGACGGCTGGCGCGGACACGGGGCGGAGGTGCTGCAACTCATTCGGACGAACCGCAAGGTGGCTGCGGCATGGCGACGTCACGGCGGCCCTGGCCTGGTACAGGCGGTCGTCCGCGCGTTCTACTGTCCAGGCGAACGGATCCCTGCCATCAGCGACGGGCTGTCGGTCGCCGTTCGAATCGAGCAACTCAGCGATGTCCTGCTCAAGTACGGCAGCCCGGAGCTCCGCGCGACGCTCTCCAGGTTGCGCCACGTGCTCCCAGGCGTTGCAGGTCTGTCATTCGGCGACGCTATCCTCTCGCTGACCGGGGCGGTCGCCGATGGCAGCGGCTGAAACTGTGAATCGGCGCGACGCCACCTGAGGTATAACAACTCCCGGTTGATTCCATGACTGACGCGGAGTACCTCACCGTCAGGGATCGCGCGGCCAGACGGCTTCTCGCGATCCCGAACGTCACGGGAGTCGGCCTCGGCGGGCGCCGACGACATGGACAGCCGACCGGCGAAGTCGTCCTCAAGGTGTTCGTGAGGCGCAAGCGACCGTCCGGGGAGCTTCGCCCCGACGAGCTGATCCCGGCGTTCATCGAAGGCCTGCCGACCGATGTCTGCGAGCTCGGCCCGCCCGTCCCGATGGCTCATCCACCTGGCGCCAAGGCCCCCGCGTCCATGGAGATGGACGAGACTCCCACGATGCCGCTTCAGGGCGGCATGTCGATCGCGATGGACGCGCACACCAACGGGGGAACTCTGGGGTGCTTCCTTCGCGATCGCAACGACTCGACGGCCGTCTACGGACTGACGAACTACCATGTCGCGGCCAAGGACCTCAAACTGTCGCGGTCGTGGCGCGCCCTGCGGCCCATACAGCCGCCGCCATCGAACCTGCACGAGCGGTTCGCGACGGCGGAAGGCGGCGGATCGGACGCGTACCGCGACGCGGCGCTGCTCCGACTCGACGCCGGCGTCAAGTGGCTTCCGTCCATCAAGGAGATTGGCTTCATCCGCGGCGCTCACCAGGTGACGGTCGCCGAAGCGGCGCCCTTGAATTATCAGGTGCGAAAGCGCGGGGCGCGAACCAAGATCACCGGCGGAATCGTCGAGGCCGTCAGCGTCGTCATCGACTTCCAACCTCGCACGGCAATGGTCATCCGGCCGAACCCCGACCCGGTCTTTGCGGATCAGCAGGTCGTGTTCTCCTATTTCGGCGACTCCGGTTCGGTCGTCGTGAACGATTCCAACGAGGTGGTTGCGCTGCTGTTCGCCAGCGAGGAAGGGAACGCGACGCTCCTCCACGCATACGTGACCTCCATTGGCGTGCTGCTCGAACGCTTCAAAGCGGTTGAAGGCCTCGACCTGGGCCTCCCGATCGTCGATCCGTCAAAGCCGGAAACGGAAGCCGACCAGACGCTGACGGTCCCGCCGCCCGCCGGAGCGAAGCTGAAGGCGGTTCCTCAGATGATCGCGCGCACCGACTCAGGCTACTACCGGCCCCTCATCGGCGGATCGCAGCTTCTCGCTGCGCCGATGCTCGGCGCGGCAAACGCTGCGACGCTCGGATGCATCCTCACGGATCCGGCACATCCCGGCAGCGCGTGGGCGTTGACGTGCTACGGCAATCTGACCGCGAACGGTACGATTCCGCCCACCTCTGACACCAAGGTCGGCCAGCCCGACAACCACAGCAGCATCAGCGGCTGCTGTTCCAACACCGTGGCGCACTTCGCGATCGAGGGGGCGACCCCGGACGCGCCGATGGCCGCCATCGTCAAGCTCGAGGACGATCAACGCTGGCTGCCCGAGCTTCTTCGGATCGGCATCATTCCCGATCCGCCCATCAGCATCCTGTCGACGTCCATGACGGTTCGGAAGCACGGCGCCGAGACCCGCCTGACCGGCGGCAAGGTGATTGCCGTCGGCGGTTTCTTCGGCACGCTGCCGTCCGGGATCAGTCCGGACGCGATTCTGGTCGCACCGAACGCCGATCCCCTCCAGCCGGACGCCGAGCTGTGCTTCTCGCAGCCCGTCGACCGCGGCGCCCTGGTCGTCAACGACGATGCCCAGGTGCTCGGGATGCTGTACGGCGAGGTCGACATCCCGGACGCAAACGGGCGCCGCATGCTCCACGGCGTCGCCGCGCCCATCCAAACGGTGCTCGACGCCCTGAATCAGGCCGCTGGCCTGAATCTCGCGATTGCAAGCACGAACTCGGTCAACCACCCCGAGACGACGCACGCGCGAACGAGGGAGGCGCCTTCGGCACGGCCTGCCGAGCCCGCACGCGACTGGCTCGACGAGGTGCGCCGGGACGAGCTCGTGCGCTCGGCGAGTGGACGCTGGCTCGCAGGCAGATGGCACACGCACCAGCAGGAAATGAGCCGTCTCATCGCGGGCAATCGCAAGGTCGCGGCGGTGTGGCATCGAAGCGGCGGACCGGCGTTGCTCCAGGCCGTCGCGGCCACGATGCGGAACGAGTCGACGACGATGCCGTCGCTGGTGAACGGCGTGCCCCTTCGTGCGTCGATCGATCGAATTGCCGCGATCCTGTGCAGGTACGGCAGCGCGCAGCTGCGGGCCGATCTGGGGCTCCTGCAGGCCCGGATTCCATCGGTCGAAGGATTGACCGCACGCGATTTCCTCGCAGCAGTGGCTGAGGCATTCGAGTCGCTCATCGTTCCTGAACCGCTGCCGGTGAACGGATGAGCGATCAGCCCGGGACGCTCGAGCAGATCGCGCGCCTGCTCGCCAGGGTGCTGGCGCGCACCAGCGCAAGGCTGGCAGACGACGAGCTGCGCGGAACCCTTGCCCAGCTGGGGATCGTCTTCCCGCCCGCCCTGCTCCAGCTCCCGGCGGTCAAGACGGCTCGCGACGCCCTTGCGGTCGCCGCCGACGATCTCCCGCAGGCGATCGACCGGCTCGCGACCGCCGCCGAGAACGGCGACCTGTCGGCAATCGTTCAGCAGGGCGAGAAGGTCCGCACCGACGCGCTTCACCTGATCGCCAGCTTCGCGAGCCTTCCGGCGGCGATCGATGGATCGCGATCGCCGTTTCCCGAAATAACCGACGCCGCGTTCTCGTCCTTTGCCGATGGATTTCCGCGCAAGCTCCTCGATCTGCTGACCACCGACGCCCTCGACGCCGAGCCCGGCGTCGGCGGAACGCTGGCGCTCGTCGGGCTCGTCGATCGCGTCCGGCCGTTTGAAACCGATCCCGATCCAGACCTCGCGGCGCTGGAACGTTGCACGGTGCGCTACGACCGGATCGCGAAGCTGCTCGCACGTCCGCTCGACTACTTTCTCGAGCTGTATCAGTGGGGCTCGCCGCAATTCGACGGAACCCTGCTGCTCCCGGCATTCCACGATCTGCTCGCGCATCTCGCGCTGCCGACGTCGTATCACGCGCCGACCGAATCGAACGCCGCACAGCTCGAGGCGTACGTGGTCGACATCACGCCGACGCAGACCGGCGCCCCGCCCGGGCTCGATTTCACCGTCAACGCCCCGTTCGGGGGGTCGATCGACGAATCGAGGCCACTGCCCGCGCCCGGGTGGACGGGACGCTTCACGTCGAGCGGCAGCTTCGCGACCACGGTCACGGCCACGCTTCGACCGCCGGCCAGCCTGTCGATTGCGTCGACGGCGGCGCTCGAGGGCAAGGCGGCGGCGACGCTGGTGCGCGACACGGGCATGCCGCTCATCGTCATCGGATCGGCCGGCGGAAGCCGGCTCGAAGTGCAGACGATCAGCCTCGGGGTCTCGGCCGCGTTCAGTTCGACCACTGCCAGTCTTCCGTCGCCGCCCTTGACGGGCGCGCTGCAGGGCGGACGCCTGCTCATCGACGGTTCACAGGGCGACGGCTTCATCAGGCTGCTCCTCGGTGGTCGCAGGATCGAAGGCACGTTCCAGGTCGGATTCCGCTGGACCGTCACCGACGGCCTGCGGTTCGACGGCAGTTCGAGCCTGATGATCGTGCTGCCTGCGTCGGCGGATTTCGGTCCGTTTTCGGTGACCGCCCTGACGCTCGCGGCGTCGCTCGACGACGGGTCGCTCACGCTCGAAGTGTCGGCGGGACTCTCGGCCGTGCTCGGTCCGGTCACCGCGAGCGTCTCGCGGCTCGGATTCGTCGCCGCCTTCTCGTTTCCACCCTCCGGCGGCAACCTCGGGCCGGCGCAGCTCGATCTCAGGTTCAAGCCGCCGAGCGGCCTCGGCATCAGCGTCGAGGCCGGAGCAGTCAACGGCGGAGGGTTCCTCGACTTCGACGTCGCGAGCGGGCGCTACGCGGGCGCGATCGCCCTGTCGGTGTTCGGGATCCAGGTAAAGGCCGTCGGCCTGCTGGACACGAAGCTGCCGAACGGCGCGCCAGGCTATTCACTCCTGGTGCTCATCACCGCGGAGTTCGAGCCGATCCAGCTCGGATTCGGGTTCACGCTCAACGGCGTCGGCGGCCTCTGTGGCATCGATCGGGACTTCGTCACGGACGCTCTGCAGGCCGCGCTTCGCGGGCATACCGCGGACGCCATCCTGTTTCCCGAAGATCCCATCAAGAACGCCCCGGCGATTGTGAGCGACCTGCGCGCGACTTTCCCGCCGCGGGCGAATCGCTACGTGTTCGCGCCGATGTTCAAGATCGGGTGGGGCGGCGATATCAACCTGCTGACCGCCGAACTGGCGGTCATCGTCGCGCTTCCCTCGCCCGCCGTTGTCGCCGTGCTCGGGCAGATGCAGGTCCTCCTGCCCCATCCCGACGTGCGCATCGTCGTGCTCAACCTGGATGTGCTCGGGATTATCGACAACGGGCAGAAGCGTCTGTCGATCGACGCCAGTCTCAGAGACTCCCGAATCGCGCGGTACACCGTCAACGGAGACATGGCGCTCCGTGTCCAGTGGGGCGACAACGGCAACGGGGCGCTCGCAATCGGGGGCCTGAACCCGCACTTCCAGCCGCCGCCGGGCTTTCCGACGCTCCAGCGGGTCACGATCGCCCTGTCGTCGGGCTCGAACCTCCGGCTGACGATCCAGTGCTACCTGGCGATCACGTCGAATACGTTCCAGGTCGGCGCGAAGGCCGAGCTGTACGCGTCGTCCGGATCGTTCAACGTCTACGGCTGGTTCGGCTTCGACGCGCTCTTCGCGCGACATCCCTTCCGTTTCGTCGCCGACGTCACGGCGGGATTCGCGCTCCGTCGTGGCACCACGACGCTGATGGGCATTTCGTTCAACGGAACGCTGTCCGGCACGTCGCCGTGGCACGCCAAGGGCAAGGCGCACATCTCCCTCTGGTTCTTCGATGTGGGCGTCAGCTTCGACCGCACGTGGGGCGACGATGAACCGGCGCTCGGCGACGCGCGCATCGATGCGTGGCCGCTGCTGCGGGCGGCGCTGGCCGATCTGCGAAACTGGTCGACCGCGCTGCCCGCCGGAGTGCCTGCGGGAGTGAGCTTCGCGAAGCCATCGACGGACGCCGGTTCCGCGCCGCCCATCCTGATCGAGCCGAGCGGCATCCTGACGCTTCGCGAGCGCGTGCTGCCACTCAATCAGGTACTCGAACGGTTCGGCGGGTCGGTGCCGGGTCCTCAGAATACGTTCACGCTCGATACGGTGTCGCTGCAGGGCGACCCGCTCGCGTGCACGATCGTGCGCGAACAGTTCGCGCCCTCCCAATTCGAGGACTTGTCCGACCAGGACAAGTTGTCGCGTCCTTCGTTTGAGGAGGGCGACGCGGGCTTTTCGGTCGGCGGCGATCAGATCGCATTCGGGAAGGCGTTCGCGCGCAATGTGGCGTTCAACGACATCTATATCGACGACAAGGGCCCGCGGCCGGCCGGCGTCAAGTATCCGCTGACGCTCGTCGCCCAGCTTCGGCTCAGCGCCACCAGTGGCGCGGCCGGATCTCCGCTGCGGCTGGCGACCATCGGCAGGTACGCGGTTCCCGGCACGCCGCCGCTCGTGACGGTGACGGACGAGACGTTCGTCATCGCGTCCACCGCCGATCTTCAGATGCGGGCAGACATCACCCGCCCGGTGAGCAAAGGCGACGCCTATCGCGCGCTGCGCGCGCATCTCGCACGGAATCCAGGCGATCGCGAGCAACTGCAGGTGGTTCCGCTCTACGAGGTGGCGGCGTGAGCGGCGACCTCGGCTCCGTCGTCTTCCTTCCCTGGCTGCGGCGCGGCATCTCGGCGCACATCCGTCACGTCGAGGGAGCGCCGCTGACCGGTCGTGCCGATCTGCAGGTCGTCGTCACCATCGGTGGCGGTCCCGAGTCGGCTCCCGTTGAGGTCTCGCTTCAGTTCCTCGGTCCGGGCGACGTCGGGGGGTTCGACGCCCGCTCGGTCAGCCGGCACTGGCCTCGAGCCGATGTCTTCGAGGTCGAACCGAACTATTTTCCGCTCCTGGAGCTGTCGCCCGCCGATCTGGCCTGGAGATACACGCCAGCGGCCGCCAACGCCCAGAATCGCCTCAGTCCGTGGCTCGCGCTCATCGTGTTGCGCGATGCCGAGATTGCCGGCATCGATGCCGCGACCGCGACGCGCGCGCATCCCGTTGTGCACACGAAGCCAGGGACTCCGCTGCCTGCCGTCGACGAGCTGTGGGCCTGGGCGCACGTGCACGTGGACGGCGCAGCCACGGTGGATCCGACGACGCTGCGCGACGTCCTGGACCACGAGCCGCAGCGCGTCGTCGCCCGGCTGTTGTGCCCGCGGCGGCTCGAGGCCGATACGGCCTACACCGCATTTCTCGTCCCGACGTTCGAAGCCACGCGGCGATCGGCGCTCGGCCTGCCGCCCGACCCCTCGCTCGACGCGATGACCACGGCCTGGCGCAACGACGGCGCCGCCGCGGATCTCCCGATCTTCTACCGGTGGCACTTCGAGACGTCGGATGGCGGCGACTTTGCCTCCCTGGCGGCCCGCATCGTCGCCAGGACGCTGCCGCCCACGGCAGGCACGCGGCCCATGGACGAATCGGCGCCCGGGATGGGCCTTCCCGCCGCGGCGACCGAGCCGCTGGCGGTGGAGAGCGCGCTTGGCGCGACCGACGCCATCTCGACGCCGTGGCCGACGCATGAACGGCAGACGTGGTCGACGGCGCTCGCCGGGTTGGTCAATCTGCCCGAGCGCCGGCTTCAGCAGGCTGGCGCTCCACGCACATTGGCCCCGCCCCTGTACGCACGCTGGCACGCCGCGGTGAGCGCCCTCGACCCGGCGGCGCCGCCGCCGTGGTTCCAGGATCTCAACGCCGATCCGCGGCTGCGCACGGCGAGCGCGCTCGGATGGGCCGTCGTTCAGCGCAACCAGCCACAGCTCCTGGCGAGCGCGTGGGCGCAGGTCGAAGGGATTCGCGACGCCAACGCGAAGCTCAGACAGGCGCAGCTCGCGAGGGAAGCGGCAACGCGCCTGTACCGACGCGATGTCGTCGGACGCCCGGACTCGGCGATCGCGCTGCTCACGCGTGCGCTCCACACGCGCGTGCTCGCCACGGGACCGTCCATGCCGGCTCCTGGAATGACCGTGGCGGCCCTCATTCGACGCAGTCCGCTTCGCCTCGGCGTGACCGAGACATGCTTCAGGAGGATTTCGCGGCCGCTCGGACCGGTCGGCGTGCGGCAAGGGCGGCCGTTCCAGCCCCTGTCGGCGACGCTGGCGCGCCTCAACGTCGGCGACCTCCGCGTCGCGCCGGCGCCGCCGACGCCGACCGTCATGGTCACGGCGGGCCGCGCGGCGGCAGACATCGCCCCCGCCTGGCTGACGCCCGCCGTCGCCGCCACGATCGCCAGCCTGCCGTCGCGGACGGCTGACGCACTCGATGCGGCGATCCCGAGAACCTCGCCCGTCGAGGCCGACCGGGCCGGGGGCACCGGCCCTGCCGGGCCGCGGCCGACGCGCAATCAGCTCGAACAGTTCCTCGGCCAGTTGCGCGTGCCGCAGGGCGTGAAGGTCGCAGACGATCTGCAGCGGCGGCTGGCGCTGCGGAGCGCGTCGCTGACCGCGGTGCAGATCGCATCCGCCCCTCCGCGCCCGGGGTTCGTCGCGCGCGAACTGCTGCCGGACGGGACGCTTCCGGCGGCCTCTGCGTCGGCAGCTCCCGAAGACACGCGCTTCCGGACGGCTGTCGCCTCGACGTTCGCCGATCTCAACGTCGCTCCCGCCGCGGGCGACACGCTCGCGCCGATCGATGTGGCCGCGACGGCGAGCGCGCTGTCATCGGCGATCGATCCGCGCACGACGGTCGGCGCCTCGCTCGGCCAGCGTCTCAATGTCGCGGCGCCCCGGCAGGCAGCGGATCCGCTCGAGCCCGTGATGGCCGCACCCGCCTTTCCGCAGCCGCTCTACCGACCGCTGTACGAAATCTCCGCCGACTGGATTCTGGCCGGCTTCGACGATCTGGCTCAGGATTCGGCGACGGTCGCACGCGTCAACGAGCGATTCATCGAGGCCTTCCTGGCGGGCGCGAACGACGAGATGGGTCGAACGCTCCTCTTCAACGAGTATCCGACCGATCAACGCGGTTCATACTTCCGTCAATTCTGGGACGTCTCGGCCGTCGAACAGCCGTTGCCCGATATCAACCCGATTGCCGCGTGGCCGAAAACGGCGGCGCTCGGCTCGAATTCGAGCCGTCCGACTCCGGACGCGCTGGTCCTGCTCGTTCGCGCGGAGCTCCTGCGACGCTATCCCAACCTCGTCGTTTACGCCGTGAAGGCCGAATGGGACGCCCAGGGCACCCGCAGGGTGCCCGCGACCGACGCCGTGGAGAAGTCTCCGGATTTCTCGGGCACGCTCGGGGCCGGCGCGGCGTTCTGGGGATTCCCACTGTCGAAGAGCGAAGCGCGCGGCGCGGCGTCGGAAGCCGAAGGCGACGCCGGCTGGTACCTCGCCCTCCAGGAGCATCCCTCGGAGCCTCGCTTCGGGCTTGCACCGCCGTCGGCGACGTTTGGGGGCCACCCGACGTCGACAGAAACACTGGCCTGGTCGGATCTGGCGGCCGATGCCGGCGGTTTCGCGAGCCTCGACTACATCACTCTGGCTGGCGCGCTACCGAATCTGAGCGCCCTCACGGATGCGGGTGGAGCCTCGTGGCATGTCGCCGACGGCGTCCGCGCGTCCGACGTCGCGTATCTCACGTATCGTGAGCCGTCGCGGCTGCTGATCCATGCGTCGCGCATGATTCCTTCCGACGCGGTCTGACGTCTGATGCCGTCCCCCGATCGGACCCCCCTCGTCGCTGCGCGCCGACAATGGGCGGCCGCACGCGCAGCCCGCCTGGCGGCCCAGGCCGCGTCGCGGGCTGCGGATGCCGAGCTTTCGAACCTGTCGCGGGTTTCCGCTCCCGACAGCTCCGTCCTTGTCGCGGCGCGCGCGTCGGCCGACTCGGCGGCCCAGGCGCTCGCCGGTGCACGCGGCGCAGAAGCGGCGGCGGGTTCGGCGCTGACGACAGCGATCGCGTCGTGGCTGCCGCCCGATCCGTCGGAGGATCTCTCGCGCCTCGAAGCCACCTATCCTATCGTGCTCCTGCCGGTCCGACTCGAGACGCGCTTCGACGCGGAACGATCGCAGCTGCTCGTCCGCATCTATCCCGATGAGATTTCGGCGGACGCTCATGAACCCGACCTGTCGGCCGCGGAGCGGGCGGCCGGTCAGGCCTACTGGGCAGCGGCCCACGACGCGGGCAGCGAGGACGTCGCCGCGTGGAGGACGCTCCTGCGAACGCAGACCGCCCCCCGTGCCGCATGGATCGTCCGCGCGACGGATCCACACAGCGCTCCGGCGGCCGGCGACAAACCGCCCGGCTGGAGCCGAGCCGTCGAGGCACGCCTGCTGCCCGATCGCTTCGTCGTCATCGCCTCGCGCGGTTCGACACGAAAGCAGGCGGTGGGATCGCCTGTCGTCGAGCCGCTGGCGCTGTCCATCGCGCCGGACGGCGCCGACAGCGACCAGACGCCGTTCAGCCCGGACGGGACGCTCGTGCTGGATCAGGCGCTGAAGTGGACCGTCGATTTCGACGCCGCCGTGGCCGTCGGAATGGGTGTCCGCCTGCCGATCGACGCCGCCGACCTGGCGGCCGGCTTCGATCGCGTGATCGTGGCCGGCGTCAAGACATCGATGGACGCGCAGGCGACGTCCGCGGGGCTTGCGGCGCTCTTCGACGCCCATCACTACACGAGCGGCCTGGCGTTCCTGAAGCAGGGCACGCCGACGAACAATCTCCCGGCCACCAGGTCGGCGTACCCGCCGCCTGACGACAACGGTTCCAGCAGTTTCGACGTCGAGCGGGGCGCTCCACGTGACGGCGTCGGCGACGGCGCGGCGGCGTCCCTCAGCACGGCGCTCGGTTTGCCGTCCGGGGTCTTCGCGCAGGTCGACGGGGCCGACCTCCGCGAGGCGGCGCTCGCGCGCAGCATGAACCGCGTGCTGTTCCCGGCGACACTGGGCTACTACTTCGACCAGATTCTTTCACCGGTGTTCGGTCGCGACATCGTGGATGAAATCGGCCGGCACTTCGTTCGATGGGTCGTTCCGCGAGGCATTCTTTCGGCGCTTCGAATCGGTCGGGTCCCGTACGGATTCCTGCCGGTGACATCATTGACGCGCTGGCGGCAGCCGACGAGCCCCTCGCCGATCGCCTCGCGAATGGCGACCCTGCTCAGACAGCTTCGAACGCAGTGGCTGGCGGCGACGGCACAGGCGCCTCACGTGGGTCGAAGCTCCGACCCGGATCAGGACCTGCTGGACATCCTGTCGATGGACGCGAGCGCGCGGCAGGTCCGCGTCCGGCGCGTTCTTGGCGACGCGGTGTACCTGAATCTCGCCCGGCTCTTCAACTGGTCCACGACCGCGTGGGAGGCGAACCACGCGACGATCGGCAGGTCGGCGCTCGCAGCGCTCGGGCTCGACACTGCGCTTCATCCCAGAGTGGTCGGCATGAACTACGCGGACCGATCGTGGACGTACAACGGTCCGCTCGTGGACGTCGCGCCCGCGTCGGAGGCCGCCGCCCTTCGATACGACTTCATCACGTGGATTCAAGGCGCGACGGTCAGCGCCCTGCGTCAGGAGACGACGCCTGCCGAATGGCCTGCGGGTGTGAAGCGCGTGCTCCTGTACCGATTCCTGCGTCATAGCGCGCTCGCGGAATACCATTGGTGGGCGGGACGCCTGTTGGAGCAATTCGCCGTGAGTGCGGACGGAGCGGCACAGGCACGCTGGAGCGAATCCGAGCTCGTCGGGATCGCACCGGGCACCGAGACGCGCACCACGCCTTGGCAGCGCCTCGATGCGCAGGTTCAGCTTCCGAACACCGGAGCCGTCCAGATTGCCGCCTTTCTCGACGGCGACGACGAGCAGCTGCGAGCGTTGACTGGAGTCGGCGATTTCCGCGACTCGCTCGCCTCGCTGGCGCCGCTCGTGACGGCGGAGCTCGAACGGCTGTTCACCGAATCGCTGGACGCGGCGTCCCACCGACTCGACGCGTGGATTTCGGCGCTGGCAAATCAGCGCCTCTCCGAGCTGCACGATGCTCAAGCGGATGCGCCCGGCTGCTTCGTCGGGGCCTATGGCTGGATCGACGGACTGCGGCCCGAACGATCCCCATCGGTCACCCTCGACGACGGCCGGACGATGAGATCGACACCCGGTGGCTACATCCAGGCCCCATCGATGGCGCACGCCATGACGGCCGCCGTGCTGCGCAACGCGTACCTGACGCACGCCGGCGCGACGGGATCGCCGTATGCCGTCGACCTCTCGTCGGCGCAGGTCCGCCAGGGCCGTTTCGTCCTCGACAGCGTCCGCAACGGACAGCCGCCGAGTGCCGTGCTCGGGTATCTGCTCGAACGCGCGCTGCACGAGCGACATGTCGAAGTGCTGATCGATCCCATTCGACGCGTCGCGCCGCTCGTCGCCAACAAGATCGACGACACCGGCGAGGCCGCCGAAACGGTCGCCGCCCGCAACGTCGTCGATGCCATTGCGCTTCGCGCGAAGTGGGCGAAGGGTCAGCTGTTCGACGTTCCGGGCGGCCTGGTGAACGTGCCGCATCGTGACGTCCTCGAGGAGGAGCTGGCCAGGCTCGATCGAACCTTCGACGCCGTCGCCGATCTGCTCCTGGCGGAGTCGGTTCACCAGGCGGTTCGGGGCAGCACGATGGGGAGCGCGGCCAGTCTCGATGCCCTGGCGCAGGGAACGCGGCCGCCCGATCTCGAGGTCGACCAGATGCCGAACGGCGGGATCGCCGTCACGCATCGCGTGGCGGTGACGTTCGGGGCGTCCCCGCCTGCGGCCCCCGCCGGTCCCGGATGGCCCGCAGCCTCGACGCCGCGTGCCCGGTGCGAGCCCCGGCTCGATGGATGGATCGCGTCTCTTCTCGGCGATCCTCGCACCGTCCGCTGCCGCGTGCAGTATCGGACGACGTCCGGTCCCGTTCGAACGGTTCTCGTGACCTTCGATCGGCTGGGCTTGTGTGCGTTGGACGTTGTCGCCCTTGCCCGCGCAGTCGAGCTCGAGCCTGCGGCCAGCGAGCTCGACCGCCGGATACTGCACGCGGCGTTCGACGGCGAGGTTCCGACCGATGCGGCTCCGGATGCATCGTTCACGATCCTGTACGCCGCGGATCCGTCATGGCACCGCTCCGACACGCGGACCGTCCCTGAGCTCCTCGACCTGGCGAACGCCGCCGGCCGTCTGGTGAGCGTCATGCGGCCGCTCGCGCCGACCGATCTCGTATTGGCAGAGGACGCTGCGAGCGCCGCCGGTGCTCAATCGGAAGAGGCCGAAGCCGCCGCCCTGGTTCAAGCGGCGTTCGACGAGCTCACGGACATCCAGACGGCTCTCGGCTCCGCCATTGCCGCCGTTCCTGCATCCGGCGAGCCGAATTCGGCCCAGACCGCCGCGCTCAGACAGGAGATGGCGAATGCGGCGGCCTTCGGCATCGCGTCGGCGTTTCCTGCGTTCGCCGGCGGGCGCCAGGAGGGGGGCGTCTCCCCGCTTCCACTGGTCGACCAGGCGCGGAGCGTGCTGGGGGCGATCGGGCAGCGGCTGGCGGCGGCACCCCAGGAAGCTGCTGCACGAGCACGCACGATCTTTGGCCGCGATTTCATACTCTTGACGGGCTTCACGCTCCCACCGGGGAGTCGCGCTGCCGCGGAGCTCGAACGGGCACTCGCCCATGGTCCGGTCATGCTCGGCGGGCATCCACACGCCGTCGAACACTGCTTCGCACAGGCGGGACGCGTGCGCGAAGCGCTCGGCCGCTGGCGATTGATGCAGTTGCTGACCCGCGCGTCGGGAGCGGCATGGCCGTCGTGGCAGGTCGCCCAAATCCCTCACGTGCCGGGTGCGTCGTGGGTCGGTTTGCCGCCCGGCGCGAACGAGGACCGCGCGTCCGGGACCATGTCGCTGGCATTTCATGCGGCCTCCGGCCCGCTCTCGCCTGCCACGTCCGCGACCGCGCCCTGGTACGGCGTGTTCCTCGACGAATGGACCGAGATCATTCCCGACGATCGGCAGCATTCAGCCGTCGCGTTCCGCTACGAGGACACCGGGACCGAGGCTCCGCAGACGATCCTCGTCTGCGTCTCCCCGGCGGACGTGCCGGTCTGGGACTTCGATTCGCTCGCCGCCATCGTCGAGGAGACGCTGGATCTGGCAAAGATTCGCACGGTCGATCTCGAGCAGCTGGATCCGCTCGCGCAGATCATCCCGGCCATCTTCCTGGCGGCGAACGGCGGCGACGAGACCATCTCGACGCCGCTCGGGGGCATTCAAGACGCGGTGATTCTCGGGCAGGCGGAGGGTTGATGCCGTCGATCACGTGGTGGAACCGTGTCGAGCCGCGACCGAGGAGCGACGATGTCGTCGAGCCGCTCCAGGCGAAAGTGCGCGACCCGCTCTGGCTGCTGGCGCGCCAGTGGCAACTCGGCGAATTCCAGGGCACCGACTCCGGTTCGCCGGCCTGGGTGACGCTCGGCGAGCGGGTCTCGCCGATGACCTCGTGGGCTGCCCCCGGTGGCGCGGCGGTCCCGCTGGCCGGTTCCTCGCCCATCGAAGTGCCGCTGACCGGCGAGCCGTTCACGCCTGACCTGGCGACGCGCGTCGAGCTCGGCCAATGGCTGTCACGGTTGCTGCAGGAAGCCGGGGCGGCAGACGAGGCGTTCCTCGCCGAGTATCCGATTGCGGAGGCGCCGGCCGATGAAACCGACAGCGCCGAAGCCCTGTTGCGCCGGGTGTGCGCAGGGCGGGTGATCGATGGCGTCGCTGCCTATCTGGCGATCAAGGGCTCAAGCAGCGGTCTTCCGCCGGCGCCCGCGGCCGCCGTTCAGGCGTTCGTCGGGTGGGTCGAGGCGGCGCTCGGCTCGATCGCCGACCGTCGCGACGCGGGCGCATGGCAGCCCGAACGACTCGAGTACGCCGCGACGGTGAGCGCCGGTTCCGTCGGCCTCGAGGTGCACCCCGACGATCGAGGCAGCATGGATTGGGCCGCGTTCGACGTCCTGACTGCCGGAGGCGATGCCGCTCCGGCGGCTCCTCCGCCCGGGCCGGCGGCCATGCGCTCCATCGTCCCGACACATGTCCGCTTCAAGGGGATGCCGAATGCGCGCTTCTGGGATTTCGAGGACGCGACGCTCGATTTCGGCGATCTGAAACCTGACAAACGCGACCTCGCACGCCTGGCGCTGATCGATTTCATGCTGGTGCAGTCCAATGACTGGTTCGTTCTGCCGGTGGACGTTCCGGTCGGGAACCTCGTGACGATCGATGCGCTGACCGTGCGCGACGTGTTCGGCGTCGACACTGCGATCGCCCGCGCCGATCGGGAGGCCATCGGCACCGGCCGGTGGACGATGTTCTCGACGACGGCGGCCGGGTCCGCGACGGCGGACTTCTTCGTCGTTCCGCCGACGGCCGGTCAGATCATGCAATCGAGTCGGCCCATCGAAGAGGTGCGTTTCGCGCGAGACGAGATCGCGAACATGGTGTGGGCGATCGAGAACGTGCTCGAAAACGCCGCCGGCGAACCATGGCTGCAGCGCGAGCGCTTCGCGGCGCTCCACGCGAACCGAGATCCGTCGAGCCCGGTCAGTCCCGTCGCGGCGCTCGTGTACCGGATCGAGTCGCCGGTGCCCGAGTACTGGATTCCGTTTCTGCCCGTGGCTCTCGATCCCGTGCAGGGGATCGTGGCGCTCGAGCTGGCGGCTGCAGTTGCCGCAGACGGACACACGGCTGTTCCACCGCGCGGCCGGATCCTGCGGCCCACGGGGATCCCCGCAAATCTGCCGTACCGGTTGCCGGAGGAGGAGGTCCCCCGCAATGGCCTTCGCGTGCAGCGGGTCGTCTGCCGGACGCGATGGCTCGACGGTTCAACGCACCTGTGGCAGCAGCGGCGCGTGCAGCCCGGAACGGGGGAGACGAGCAGCGCGTTGAGATTCGATCAGGCGCTTGCGGCTATCCAGCAGGCCTGATGCACAGCCGAGCTGGCGACTGTAGAGCGACAGTGATAGTGATCCCGTTCCGACACTAAATCTGATCCCCCGGGAGGGGTTCGATGGAGGATGGGACGGATCTGCTGGTATCTCCTGCTGGGGAGGTACCTGTGATCGACGGCGACGTGGTGGGCACGATTCGGACCTTGGCCGGGCGTGGCGTCGGCAAGCGGACGATCGCTCGGGAAGTCGGGATCTCGATCAATACGGTGCGGCGCTACCTCCGCCAGCCGATCATCGTGGGTCACCAGGTGCGGGCGCCGCGCCGCTGGTCGGACGACTGGCGACGCGAGGCGCGGACGCTCTACGCCAAGACGGCGGCCGGGAATGCGGTCGTGGTGCAGCGTCTGCTGGCCAATCGTGGCGTGTCGGTCAGTGAGCGGACGATTCAGCGAGCCGTCGCGGATCTCCGACGAGAGCAACGCGCGGCGCAGCTGGCGACCGTGCGCGTCGAAACGGCGCCAGGCGACCAGCTGCAGATCGATTTTGGTCAGAAGTCGGTCGCGATCGCGGGCGTCGCGGTGCGGATCTTCCTGCTGGTGGCGGTCCTCAGCTACTCGCGGCGCCTCTTCGTCAAAGCCTTTCTCAATCAGCGCGGCGACGATTGGCGCGAGGGGATCGCGGCAGCCTTCGCCCATTTCGGTGGCGTCCCGCGCACCCTACTCGGCGACAATGCGCGGGCGCTGGTCCTCGGCCGCGATCGCGCGACCAGCACGGTCACGTTTCAGCCCGCGTATCTGACCTTCTGCCGCGACTGGGATGTGCAGCCGCGCGCGTGCGCGCCGTACCGGGCCCGGACCAAAGGCAAGACCGAAGCGGGCGTCAAGTTTGTGAAACGCAACGGCCTCGCCGATCAAGCCTTCGAGTCCTTCGCCGCGCTCGAGCAGCACCTGGCCGCGTGGATGGTCGTCGCCGATCAGCGCCGCCACGGAACCACCCGCGAAGCGCCGGCCCTCCGTTTCGAGCGGGACGAGCGCGCGCAGCTCCGGCCGCTGCTCGTCCGGGCCACGCCGCGACGCACGCAGCGCCTACGTCGGCGCGTCGCGCTGGATGCCTTCGTCGACGTCGACACGGTCCGCTATAGCGTCCCGCATCGCCTCGTGCGCGATCACGTCGAGGTCGCCATCTCGGACGCGCACGTGGAGATTTTCCATGGCACCGAGCGAGTCGCGACCCATACCCGATCGACAGAGCCCTTTGCCCGCGTCGTGGATCCCCAGCACTACGCGGGCCTGTGGCGCGTCGAGCCGGCAGCCGTCGTCTCCCCCGGCCTGGCCGTGCTCGGCCGCGATCTCGCCGATTACGCCGCCATCGTCGCGGGCGGTGACCAATGAGCGTCGTCGTGCACGCGCGGGTCGTCGAGCAGCTGTCCCGGCTGCGCCTCCGCTATGTCGCCGAGCGGCTCGATGCGGTCCTCAATGACGCCGCGCGGACCGAGCCGACGTATCTCGACTTCCTCGATGGCGTGCTGCGGCAGGAGGTCGAGGCGAAGCAGCGCACGCGGACGACGATGGGCCTCAAGATCGCGCACTTTCCGACCGTCAAAACGCTGGACGATTTCGACTTTAAATTCCAGCCGTCGGTCGATCAGCGGCTCGTCCGCGAGCTCGCGACGGCGCGGTTTCTCGCCCAGGCTGAAAACGTCCTGATCTTTGGCGCCCCCGGCGTCGGCAAAACGCATCTCGCTATTGCCATTGGCCGCGCCGTCGTCGAGGCCGGCCACTCGGTGCTCTTCACGAGCGCGACGGCGCTGCTCGCGGCGCTCTCCAAGGCGGAAACCGACGGCCAGCTCGCCGATCGCCTCATGTTTTACACGAAGCCGAAGCTGCTGATCATCGACGAGCTCGGCTATCTACCATTCGAACGACGCAGCGCGCATCTGTTTTTCCAGCTCGTTGCCCGACGCTACGAGCGTGGCAGCCTGCTCATCACGACCAATCAGCTGGTCACGCAGTGGGGCGCCGTCTTTGGCGGTGACGTCCTGGCCGCCGCCATCCTCGATCGCCTGCTGCATCACAGCCACACGCTGCTCATTCAAGGCGAAAGCTATCGGCTGCGTCAGAAAAAGAAGGCCGGGCTCTTGGGCCGCTCACGTCACGACAGCTGACCGTGACTCAATTCACCTGGTGCACTTCGCACGTTTCTCCGGGCGCTCGCCGGCGCAGACGCCGGCTCGCGCTGACCATGAAGAACACGAAAACACCGATCAGAGGGGGATCAGTTTTAATGTCGGAAGGGGATCAGTTTTCCCTGTCGCTTGACAGCGACGAAGAGCGCACACCTGGCACGGCGCAGCGGGCGTATGTCAAGGGGCGCCAACACGCTGCAACAAACAAGTTGGCGCCCCTGGGATGACTTTCGGAACTGGCTGCTGACAAAGCATGAGCGCCAAGGTGTGTTCCCGATGGAGGCCTCGACCGCTCGGCCATACCCTCCGAGGTGAAACGAGCCACAAAGGGTGCGACCTCCCCGCTCGGGATTTCGCACTCGAGTGCCAGCGAGTATCCGAAAGGACTCTTCGAGATCGTTGCCTCGGCATCAGAGATACCGGCGACACGGGTCTCGGACGCGACCTCGCCCTCAAGAGTCGACGTTCGCGTTCGACGAAAACCTCGAGCGCGAATGACGCGTCGTGGCCGCGATGAATCATCCCAACATCTGCCGGCTGGGGTCGCTGGCCTTCGGGTCGGCCTACGATGTGATGGAGTACGTCGAAGGCAAGTCCCCAAGGCGCCGTACCGCTGCAGGCAGTACCACGCATCGCCGGGGAGGCCCGACTCCGCAGCGACATGGGGAACAGTGGTGTCCGCGCAGGCCCCTGGCAACCTCTTGTGTCACGAAAGAGCCCAATCAATCATTCTGGCCGTGGCGTATCGTTTCACCCATGTGGATGATGCCACGGCGCAGCGCGACTGTCACCGCTGCCGTCCGATCTCGGACACCCAGCTTCGCGAAGATGTTGCGGGCATGGACCTGAGCCGTCGCCTCGCTGATACCGAGACTCGCTCCGATCTCCTTGTTCCGCATTCCGCTCGACATCAGCTTGACAATCTCTACTTCACGCGGAGAAAGAGAGGCGCCTGAGGCACGTTCAGCTAGTCGCTTTGCAAGCTTCTCGCTGATTGGCGGTTCCTTGCCTTCATTGATCTGCCGGACTACGTCGATCAGATTGTCCGACAATGTGTCCTTAAGCAAATAGGTCGTCGCTCCAGCCTCCAGGGCGCGAAAAATGTCCTCGTCGCCCTCGTACACCGTCAGCACAATGATATGGGCATCGTGATGTTTTTGCTTGATTCGGCGTATCGCGTCGACTCCGCTCATCGTCCCCAGCTGCAAATCCATCAGCGTCACGTCAGGATGGTGTGCTTCGAACATCTTACAGGCTTCCTCCCCCGTCGCGGCAGAAGCGATCACCTGCATATCCGGCTGACGATTGATGATCAGCTCAATCCCTTCGCGGACGATTCGGTGGTCGTCTACGCATAGGACGTGAATCCGCTTTTGTCGACTGCTGCTCACACTCACAGCCGCCTGAGAATTGTGAGAGATCGTGCTTGGCTTCATGGCTCTCCGCCATAGGCCGCTCGGCCCGAGCTGTGTCTCCGCTCAGATCCCAGTGTCAAGATCCACACCAACCAAGTGTGGCGATCCGTCAAAGAGGGATGGTGGTCTGAATCTCCGTACCGCCTCCGACTCGCCGCACAATCCCTAATTCACCGCCAACTGAACGCGCTCGCTCCTTCATGCTCACCAAACCGTAGTGAGCAACGGCTTGCGGCAGCGTGGAAGACGGATCGAAACCTATTCCGTCGTCGAGAACGGATAATCGCACGGAGTTCCGAGCGTAGGTGAGATCGACAACAATCTGACTCGCGCGGGCGTGGCGAACGGCGTTGACGATGGCTTCCTGGCCAATTCGGAAGAGCTGCTCTTCAACTATCGGCGCCGCGCGCTTCTGCCTCCCGTGGACACTCAACGCAAAGGAGGTACTGCTTTGCGACGTCGCCCGCTTTCCGGCGTCTTGAAGAGCTGTACTCAAGTCGCACTCCTCTAGTCTCGGCGTGCGGAGATCCCAAATGGCCTGACGTGCTTCTCGGATGTATTCTTCAAGATCCTTCCGAATCCTGATAAATCTATCTTTGCTTAGCTGCGTTGGTGACTCGATATCCTGCGCAACAGCGTCGAACTGAAGCGATGCACCAATCAGGCCCTGGAGCAGTGTGTCGTGCAGATCTCGACTTAGGCGCATGCGTTCGCTCAGGACCAGAGCGAACTGCTTGCTGACTTGATGCACACGCACGCGCCATATCGACCCGACAGTCATGAGACCAGCCACGAGACACATGACAAGAAACCAACGTGTCTGATAAAAAGCTGGCTGTATCGAAAATTCCCATAGGGCAGGTTCAGTCCACGTTCCGTCGTTATTGGTCGCAGCCACGGAAAATCGGTAGCTGCGTGGAGGCAGGTTTGTGTAGAACGCTTGGCGGCGTGCTCCGGCGTCTACCCAATTGCGATCGAAGCCCTCAAGGCGATACCGAAAGCCGATCCCCAGCGGCTCGGTCAGGCTCAGGATCGTGTAGTCAATCTCCAATGACGAAAGCTGAGGTCTCAGCTGTGCGCGTGGGTGTCGATCTACCCTCGTGCCATCTACGAGGACATCTTCAATACGCACGGGAAGCGGCGAGGGGGGCTCGTCTGGCACGGCATCTGGATCGATTACGGTGATTCCGCGGCCAGAAACGAACCAGAGGTGTCCATCCTTCGAACGCACAGCCGCTTGCGCGCCAAACCAGCGCGGGGTTCCCGCAAACCCATCCGACTTTCCAAAACTGGAATAGTGGAGCTGGTACGTCGGCGTGGCTAAAGCTCTTTCTAGCTCGCTTCGATGGACTCGAAAAATACCGACTCCATCACTTCCAAGCCAAAGGCATCCAGCTGCATCTTCAAGAATGGCTGTGATCGACTTAACTGGAAACCCATCTGTCGCACGTATGCTCGCGAAGTGGTTGTCTTTGAAGCGGCTCAAGCCTTTGACGCCACCCAACCAAACACTTCCTTCACTGTCCTCGCCGAAGACACGGTACGGCCCAACATCGAGGCCGTCCTCAGGACCAAATATGCTGATGGCGGCCTCGTTATTACCACCCTCAGATACCGCTATCCGCCCGTCCTCGAGAGTCAACCAAACGCGGCCCGTTCGATCCGTATGGGCAGCGAGGATCTGAATGTCATGAGGGTTCGCACCCAACGATAATTGTTCTACGCGACCATCGCTAAGTCGGGCGAGTCCCCTGTTGGCGTCATACGTCCAAACCCCTCCACGCAGATCTGACGTGAGGACTCGAATACCCGAGGATGTCGCTTCGGATTGAAGCCGCACTTGGGACATCTTCCCAGCGTCAACACGGAACAGCTGTTGATCGGTCGACACCCAGAGAGTGCCCCCTTCACCCGTATATGTGGTAGTCAGCGACCCTGGTAGTCGCATTGGCTCTTGCCGAATGTCGACTTCGCCCGTTGGAAACCGAATCAGGGAATCGGTAGACCCAACCCAAATGCTCCCGTCTGGAGTCGAGTCGACGGAAACAACTGAGCCAAGGTCTGTGACCGCTACGAACTTGTGTGGAGTGAGCCGATTCAGCCCATCGTAGGTCGTCACCCACAAGTTATCCTCTCGGTCCTCCAAGAGCGACGTCACCCATGCTGAAGAGAATCCCATCAACGGCGTGAGTCTCTGGACGACTGGCTTCTTGTCGGAGCCCAACCGCACGCGCCAAAGACCCTGACGTGAGGTCCCCACCCACAAGTCTCCGCGCTTGTCGTGCAGTAGTCGATATCCGCTCCCTTCTTCCTGAAGGTTTGGCTTTTCCGATCGATCGCTCAGTCCCAGTTTTCGAAAACCAGTCAAGGGGTCGCTTGCCCAAATAGCACCGTAGCGGTCTTGGCTCAGACTTCTCGCTCGGTTACCGACGCTATCCAGCAGGCGCGGAACAGTGCCATCCGGGTCCAGCCAGAAGGCGCCGATCGCGGTTCCAACAAGAAACCTTCCACGATCATCCACCAGCGCGCTGTAGACCGGACTCCGAAGCGACGACGCGTCGACCTGGTTCCATTGGTCATCGGTGAATCTATACAAGCCGTCGTCCGTTCCAACCCAAATCGTCCCATTGGGGTGCTCGAAGAGCATGTTGACGGCGCCACCACCAAGGCCATCTCCTTGACCATAAAGGCGCACCTGTTCACGTTGAAGACGACCGACAGCCCCTGTCTCACCGAATCCAAACCAAATGCTGCCGTCACGGGTGGCGCAAACCGCCCGGACCGCCGATTTCGGCAACGTCACCGAGTCCATCACCGCCAATGGGCGGAATCGGACACCGTCGAACCGGACGAGGCCCGCATCAGTGCCGAGCCAGAGGTATCCGTCAGCATCTTGAGTCACGGCCCAGATCGTTGCCGAAGGAAGTCCGTCTTTCAGCCCCCACGTCGTCAGGCTGTAGTCGACGAGTAGGCTCGGCTTGTCCGTCTCTCTCTCTAATTGGCGCGAGGGCTGTGCGCAGACGGCTCCGGCGTCAAGCGCCACGCTGGCCGTTGCGGCCACCGCGAGCCACCATTGCAACGTTCGCCAATTGCCGACCGGCAGTAGGATCGACACTCCCATCATGAGTCCGCCCCGAAATGCAACGGAAGAAATTGAACGCATTATGTCACCAAGGCTCGGCGCGAACGCGCAAAAAATGGCAGCGCAGCCGGGCACTGCGTCCGCCATTCCCGCACGGCGCCCGGCGACACTTCACCGGCCTGTCTTGGCGTGACTCGGTAAGCGTACCCCTGGCGTACGCAATGGGGCTTGGCCGCCCGCCAGGGGTCGGGCGACCACAACACGCTGTGTCGAACGCGGCAGGCGACGTCGTGCCGAGAAACGCGGTGCCCGTGGAGTCGCAAGCTGGAGCTCAGTCCACAGCAAGTCACGCGCTCCTTGAGAATTGCCCGAGCATGTCCTTCCTCGACGGACGCTACGTCGTTGGGTGGTTCTTCACCCAATCCAGTGCGAACGGCCTGGAATACTGTGAGAGTCCAATGATCTCGGCTTCTGCCTGAGCCCTTTCGACACTCCACCCGTCGAGCTCCACGCGCTTGATCAGCCACAGGCCGCCTACGCGGTGCGCCGCGGCGCTGTGAATGTAGACAGGAAGATTCGCCGGATCGACCACGGCCTTCAGGAACGAATCGACCAAGGCAGGAAGATCAGGTGACCGGTAGTTGAACGGCATGTGGATGTAGTTGAGGCCAGCGGCACGAGCCGCCTCTCCTTCTGCTTCGACGTTCGCGCCGGCTTCACTTGCTTGCCGGAGGTTGATCACCGTGGCGAAACCCCGGCGCTTGAGCTCGGCGAGTGCCTCAAGAGGGATGGCCCCACCACAGGCTGTGGACGCGTCGACGCGCGTGTAAGTCACTCCGCCAGGCAGCGTCTCCTTTTGCGGAGCCTGTGCCAATGCCGTTCCAACTCCGAATCCAAGAAGCAGCGTGAATACAGCAGCGACGAGCATCGCTCTTGCAGCAGATCTGATCTTCGTCATGGAGGGACACCTTTCTCACAGCGCTCTCAGCGGCGCATAGACCCGCTACTGGACTTGCAGTCGCGCAATCGAATTGGCTTTCGGCACGTACCCAACTGGGATTCGGTCGGCCACCTTCATCTGTTGAACGTCCACCACCGCAACCTGGTCGAGCCCCGCCAGCGACACGTACAACCATCGACCATCTGGCGTGAAGTTCAGCCACTCTGGTCCCAAGCCGACATCAACGCCGCCTAGAGGCTTGAGATCTGGCAGCGAATAGGCGTACGCATATCCGTACCACTTGCTCGTCGCCCAGAGCTGCTTCCCATCCGGCGAGATACCGATTCCGTGGGCTGGGGCGTTCTGGATGCCGTCGACGTTCTTCATTTTGCCGGGAATGTCCGGAAACGTGACCCGTGTCAGCTCTTTCTGGGTCGCGAAATCGACGACCGCAAAACCGTGGAAGTCAGATAGCTCGACAAACATGCGAGTTGTCGCGCCCCTGGGCCCGGTTTCGAAGGCGATCGGACGAACGCCAACGTCGAACGGCATCGTCCACTCAATGGTCTCCGTTCGCGCATTGATGGCTGTGATGTTCTTGCCGCCGACTGACGCCGTCACGAACGTACTTGCCGTCAGGCGTGACATAGGCGTAGTGCACGGCTCCTTTCACCGGAATGTCCTTGACCTTCTCCAGCGAGGCGACATCGATCACCTCAACAGCGTTCGTATCAAGGCCGATGTAGAGATGACGACCGTCTTTACCGATTGAGACGTAATCAGGACGTCCGTCCAGAGGAATATGTTTCACGATCTGAAACGTCTTCGCGTCCACAACAGCCAGTTCGCCTACTGATTGGTTAGTGACGAAGAGGTGGCTGCCATCGAGGGAAGCCGCCACCGCACGATTGACCTCGATCCCGTGGACGATTCCCACAACCTTGTTGGTGTTCGGATCGATGACACAGACGGTCTTTCCTGCCGAACTGGTCTGGATGATGCGCAACGCGACGCCCGGTCCCGCGATCATCGGCGCCGTGGGAAACATCAGAAACAGCACCAGCAACGACACTCTCCGAAAGGCTCTAGGAGTCACGCTGAACTCTCCATTCTCTGTTTCGATAGGCTCCGTTGTTGAATCGTCTTGTCCGGCTGACTACCTCGGCGAATTGAGCGTCTGGCCGCGGACCCACGCGGCCAGCGTTTGCCATTCGGAGTCGTCTTGAGAGAGCCAGTGCTTGCCTCCCGTATGAAATGGGTCGCCGCCGGCGTTTGCCGCGAGCGGATGCATCAGCAGTCGACTCGCGGTGGGATCACCAGGCGTGACGAGCCGTTTGATGCTCTCGAAGTTCTGGCGCGACTCTTCTTCGGTCCACGACACGGCGCCAGTCTTGAGGCGCACGAGGCCCAGTGGTGGACCATGACAGGACACACAGCGCGCGTGCTCGCCGCGCGGCGCCAGGAAGATGGGCTCCACTCGCGTCTTGAAGAACTCGAAGTCCAATATCGGCACGGCGGCGGAAGCCCGCAGCGCCGTCGTGCTCCCTGCGGCCGACGCCGCACGAACCCACGCCGCAATCGTCTGCCACTCGACGTTGTCCTGCGACAGCCAGAACTTCCCGCCAGTGTGCTGCGCATCTCCTCCCGCCTCCGTGGCGAGGGGATGCCGCAACAAGGGGCTCGCCGACGGATCACTGGGCGCGACCAACCGCGACACGACCTCGAAGTTCTGGCGGGATTGTTCTTCAGTCCACGTGGTCGCCTCCGGCGCCAGCGGCTGCAGGCGCATGGGCGTCGCCATCGTCGTGTGACATAGGTAACACGCGTTCCCGCTTCCCTCGTTGGCCGCACGCGGCTTCAGGAAGATCGGTTCAATGCGCGTCCGATACATCTCGAAGTCCAGCCCCGCCGCCGCTGACACGGTTGTAGCCGGGGCCGGCGCCGGCGAGCTGAGCGTCTGGCCGCGGACCCACGCCGCCAACGTCTGCCATTCGGAGTCGTCCTGGGAGAGCCAGTGCTTGCCTCCCGTATGAAATGGGTCGCCGCCGGCGTTTGCCGCGAGCGGATGCATCAGCAGTCGACTCGCGGTGGGATCGCCAGGCGTGACGAGCCGTTTGATGCTCTCGAAGTTCTGGCGCGACTCTTCTTCGGTCCACGACACGGCGCCAGTCTTGAGGCGGGCGAGGCCCAGTGGTGGACCATGACAGGACACACACCGCGCGTGCTCGCCGCGCGGCGCCAGGAAGATGGGCTCCACTCGCCTCTTAAAAAATTCGAAGTCCAACGTCGGTGCGGCCGAAGCTTGCAGCGCCGTTGCGCCCCCTGCGGTCGACGCCGCACGAACCCACGCCGCAATCGTCTGCCACTCGACGTTGTCTTGCGACAGCCAGAACTTCCCGCCGGTGTGCTGCGCATCTCCTCCCGCCTCCGTGGCGAGGGGATGCCGCAACAAGGGGCTCGCCGGCGGATCACTGGGCGCGACCAACCGCGACACGACCTCGAAGTTCTGGCGGGATTGTTCTTCAGTCCACGTAGTGGCCCCCGGCGCTAGGGGCTGCAGGCGCATGGGTGTCGCCATCGTCGTGTGACACAGGTAACATGCGTTCCCGCTTCCCTCGTTGGCCGCACGCGGTTTCAGAAAGATCGGTTCGACGCGCGTCCGATATACTTCGAAGTCCAGGCCCATCGCCGCCGATGCCGGTGCGGGTTGCTGCGCGAGCAACGCTCCGAGAAGGAGAATCAAGACCAGCGTCATAACGTATCCGTGAAACTGGCGCGCCAGTGATTAACGCCCGCGTGCCTCAGGGTCGTGATCTTCTAGAACCTACACCTCCGAGAGAACATTCAGCCTGCCAGGTCCTATCGCCGAATTGCTCGATGGGAAGGCCCATCTTCCCTACTAGCGTGAGCCAGAGGTTGGCGAGCGGCGTGTCGTCAGCCATCTTCACATGACGCCCGCCCCTGATCTGACCCCCTCCTCCGCCAGCCACGAGAATGGGAAGATCGTGGTGAAGATGAATATCGCTGTTACTCATCCCGGCTCCGTGAATAATCAGCGAGTGGTCCAACAGAGAACCATCGCCGTCTGGAGTCGAGTCCAGCTTCTCCAGGAAATGCGCGAACAGCTTCATATGGAATGCGTTGATTCTGGCCTCTTTCTCCAACAGCTCGGGACGGTTCTGATGGTGGGAAATCGTGTGGTGTGAGTCCGAGACGCCGATTTCAGCATACGTACGGCTGCTCTTCTCCCGGCCCATCAAGAAGGTCGAAACGCGCGTAAGATCGCACTGATATGCTAGGACGTTCAGGTCGAACATGAGCGTAGCGTAGTCCTCGTAGGTGTCGGGCACTCCGCGAGGCTGCACCATGGTGGGAAGTTCTCCGCGTCCACTCTGCTCTTCGGCTCGCTGGATGCGTCGCTCGACATCCCGAACCGATTCCGTGAACTCCGTAATACGAGACCGGTCTCCCGGGCCGAGCTCCTTCTTCAGACTGGCCAGCTGTTCAGTGACCATATCGAGGATGCTTCGG
Source organism: uncultured Acidobacteriota bacterium (assembly GCA_963837345.1). Taxonomy (GTDB): domain Bacteria; phylum Acidobacteriota; class Vicinamibacteria; order Vicinamibacterales; family CAVVIG01; genus CAWIMX01. The sequence continues at coordinate 1,875,663 of CAWIMX010000001.1, read as the reverse complement.
TTCATGTTGATTCGGCGGAGCCGACTCGCACGATCAGTGCTGTCGCCGGCGCCGAATAGCCGCTCGAACACGGCACGCGGCTGCGCGATCACGGGTAGCGGCATTGTCGCGCTGTGCCATGCCAACGTGCCGCTGTACGCGCAGGCGTACCCTTGCTCACAGCCTCCGACGAGATCCACATCTTCGAGACCGAGTTCCAAAGACGCGAGCTCTGTGTATTTGCTGAATTCCCCTGCCACAATCTGATCCGCGGAGACACCAGCGCGAATGTCCGTGCCTTCCGTCTTGCGTGGATGCACACCCGTCAGGAAAACGGCCTGTGCACGTGAATGATCACCCTGCCCCTCCCCAGCCAGTGGGTCCGCTTGCCCGTTTGCCATTCCGGTAAGCACCAACAGGCGATCGCGAAATGGCGCCAGCGATGCCAGCGTCGGCGGAAGGTCGAAGCCTGCCCCGGTAGTTGTCGGGCGCCACTGCCACATGTTCATGCCATTGGGCACATAAACAACACCCAGGCGGCGAGCCGGTTCGGACGCGCTCTGCGCCGCAGCGAACGCCGGCACCATGCCATCGAGAAAAGGGAGGGCGAGCGACACGCCAATCCCACGAAGAAACGTCCGGCGCGGCAAGTATTTTGGGCTCGGAATCACGTTAGTCATCTCTTCTCGTCTCCTATCGCGCTGACGCAGTCTGGTCGGTCGGCGAACCGCCGGTGTCGGCACGGTTCATTTGAAATGGGGCACTTTTCACAATGGCTAGGATCACATCAGACCAGCGATAGCCGGTCTGCCCAGCCTGCCGAACAATTGAGCGCACTGCCGGCATGTCGTAGTACGCCAGACCGCGACCAAGCGCATAGGTGAGCATCTTGCTCGTCACGGTCCTGATGAAATCCTCGCTGTGCGTCAGCAAAGCCGTACGAAACTCGGCCGGGTTGCTGAACTTCGCACCGTCCGGAAACTCGCCCGTGGCGTCGACAGCAGACCCGAGATCGGTCGTCCGCCACCGACCAATGGCGTTGAAGTTCTCGAGCGCGAAACCAAGCGGGTCCATTCGCTTGTGACAGCTCGCACAGATCGGGTTCGCCCGATGCTGCTCCATGCGCGCGCGAACTGAAGAGGGCGGCGCCCCGCCTTCCCCACTCTCAACGAGCGCTGGCACGTTCGGCGGAGGTGGGGGTGGAGGGGAACCGAGGATGTTACTCAACAACCATTTCCCCCGAATGACAGGCGACGTCCTGGTCGAGTATGAGGTGACCGCCAGGATGCTTCCCTGCCCCAGTAGACCGGCTCGATTGGGATCACGAAGCTGCACGCGGCGGAAGCGCGGCCCATATACGTTCGGGATTCCATAGAACTTCGCCAACCGTTCATTGACATAGGTGTACTTGGCTGTCAGTAGCTCAGGAACAGGATGGTCCTCGTGCAGCTGCTCCTCGATAAACCGGCGTGTCTCCTCGCCGAATGCGAGACGCAAGTTCTCATCGAAATCGGGGAAGAACGCCGGATCGGGCAACACATTGTGCAGATCACGCAGGGACAGCCACTCGGCAAAGAAGTTGTCTACAAGCGCCGAAGCTTTCGGGTCGGCGAGCATTCGCCGAACCTCCCCCTCCAGGACGCTCGGCTCGTGCAGCTTTCCGGCAACGGCCAAGTTGCGAAGCTGGTCGTCAGGAATCGAGCTCCAGAGGAAGAACGAGAGGCGCGAAGCCAAGTCGAGGTCATTGACGCGATATACTGAGCCCGGCGCTACGCCCGGCGGATCAGCCGAGACGCGCAGTAGGAAGTTAGGCGACACCAGCAGAGCCTCGAGCGAGGTCCGAATCCCGTCGTCGAACGTTCCCTCTTGCCGGCCGGTCTGGTAGAATCGCATCAGGGTTGAGACATCGTGGTCGCTGACAGGCCGCCGGTACAGAGATTGCGCCAGCTTCGCAAGAATCCTGGTGGCGCACGGCGCTTCGTCGTCCTTCGTCTTCGGCGTGCACACGAAGATCTGCCGGCGGCTCGGCGTCTCGCCAGGCCCGGTGGCATTGAAAGGGCCTTCGATCTCGACGTGGTCTATTTCCTGGGGCGTGTCAGCGCTGTCAGGCTGAGCCGCCATCATCGGATCCCGCCGAATCCCACCTCCTTCCGTCTCCGCTGCGTCCCTCTTCACAAACGCAACCGTCAGCGTGGCGGGCCCCGCCTTGGCTGAGAAGCGCACCTCTAGAGCCTTATCTGCATCGACCTCGTATTCTGGCGGCACCACGCGCAAGCCCAGTGGTGTATTCAGGTTCGTAGGACGAAAGGCCTGACAGCGTGGCTCCTTCGATCCAACGCACTCGCCACCAATCGTAAAGAGCTTGACCTGCGACCCGTTGAGTCGGACGTCGATTTCCTCCTTATCGTTGATGCCCAAGATTACGTATGTGCCGTACAGGCGCCGCAGCGCGATCCTCAGCACGTACTCGCCGTCGAGCGGAAAGTAGTGTTTGATCACGGTGCCGCCACGCGTCCCGAGTGGCAGCTCATCGCTGAGCTCTTGCTCCTCGTCGAGGAACTTCGACACCTTGTAGGTGTCGAGCGTCGAGTTGATCGTCGGATCCCCAACCGCGAGCCGACTGATTTTCCACGCGGCAAGCTGGTACTCTTCGAGCAGTTCTGGTGAGAAGGTAAGGACGTCGGCAATGTTATCGAAGCCGTATCCCGTTTCGTCTGGTCGCAAGAGTGACGTGACGTCCAAGTCGAGGTGAAGTGCGTCACGGATCGCATTCCCATACTCGGCTCGATTGAGACGATGGACAGCAATCCGTCCGAGATCTGGGTGCGCAGCCGAGGCCGCGTCGAGCGCTCGCTCGAGCGTGGTGGCAGTCTCGGTGTAGGTGGCAGCATCGGGTCGGGGTCTTCCCGCTGGCGGCATCTCCCCGCTGCGTAACTTCGCCGCCACCTTCTCCCACAACTCCGCGTTCGCGCCAACGTGCTCCACGTCAGCCTTGTCGAGCAATACTCCCGCCGTCTTCAGGCGCTCGTTGTGGCATGTGACACAGTACTTGTCGAGCACGGCACGCTCAGCAGACGGATCATTTCCAGCCAGCGCCTGCGACGCTTGATATGCCGCCGCCTCATGTGAGCTTTGCATCGACATCCGCGGTACGGCACTTGGGCTCGAGGGCGAAGCCGCTTCGATAGAGACAGCGCTCTGGCGTTCACCAGCCTCGAGGTAGTATCCACCTGCGAGCACGAGAATCCCGCACCATAGCAACGCCACTCTGGACCTCGCCGTCATTCCTACCTCCACCGCTTGTGCGACTCGCCGGAAGGCGCGGGCCTGCTTTACCTGCGTGTCTCTTTCCTGCGACTGGGCTATCCCACGTCTCACTTCGCAGGGTCGTCCGTGATGACCGCGTATGCATCTCTTTCGATATTCGGTGCGCTTGGCTCGGCACCATGGTCCTGTAGAAAGCGCACCAGGTCCAGGTTCCGAGTATTCGCCATGTTCGTATAAATGCCTTCCGCGATCGTGAGCGGCGACCAACCCCGCTCGTTTTTGAAATTGATATCGATGCCGCTGTTCAACAGCAGCTGCGCAATTTCGTTTGAGGGTGCGTTGCCCCGGTAGGCGACCCCATGCAAAGCGTCTTCACCGGCGACGCTCACGGTGTTGACGTCCTCACCCAGTTCGAGACACAGCTTGATCGCGTCAACGGCATCCTCCTCAGTGACACCGGTGGTGCCAAATGTCGTAATGGCATCAACACCAGCCGCCGCCATCAGCGGCGAGACGTTTCGGCTCGTCCGAGTGTGGGGATTTGCGCCGGCAGCGAGGAGAAACCGCATCATCGTCACATTGGCGTCCTGCGCGGCAATCCAAAAGGGTGTCGCCCCCTCGAGTTGACTCCGGCCACGCCCGCCCGGCCGGGTCGAGGCTCTAGGCGTTACCTTCAGCAGCGCATTCACATTGGCGCCGTGGTCCAAGAGCAACTTTGCGAAGTCCAACCGCGCCTCGCCCTGAAGGGGAAGGACCAGATCCCATTCTGTTCCTTCGGGTCTGACGTACGTCTTGTCGCCTGCCAGACTGACACTCCAGTCGCCAACAACCCAATGCAGAGGCGTGAAGCCTGGACCCGCGTTCGGATCGGCGCCGTGTTCAAGGAGGAACTTCGCAAAAGACACCTGACTTCGCTCGGCTGCGATCACCAATGCCGTCATGCCGTCTGGCGAAGCCTCGTTGACGCCGACACCGCTGTCGAGCAGGGCCTGCGCGACGGCTATGTCCCCGTTTCTGGCTGCGAACAACAAGGCGGTAAAGCCCGTCTTCGAACGAGCATGAGGATCGGCACCACTCCCGATCAGAGTTCGAACCACGTCATCGTGCCCCTCCGCAGCGGCCCACATGAGCGCGGTTTGGCCAGCCGTCCATTCCTTCGCCATGACGTCAGCGCCGGCAGCTATCAGGCGCTTCACCACCTCGACACTACCTGCATGGGCGGCGGTCATGATCGGCGTTTCGCCAGTTCGCAACGCCACATTCGGATCGGCGCCCGCCTTCAGCAGGGCGTCGACGATCGCGACGTCCCCGTTTCGGCAGGCCAACGCGAGCGGCGTCATGCCGAAGTCGTTGATGACATTCACCTTGGCGCCGGCCTCGATGAGGAGCGTGACGACCTCAGGCTGGTCCCGTTCGACAGACCAGTGCAAAGGCGTCGTTCCATCCTGTGAGGCCACATTCACGTCGACGTGTTCGCTAATCAGCGTCCGCGCCACACCCCAGTGCCCATCCCTCGCCGCCTCAACCAGCCGAAAGTCAGCGGCGGCCACCGCGACGGCCATGCCTACTGTCAAAAGCCAGCAGAGAACCGAGATAGCAATCAGCCGCATAGTGGCGTGCTCCTCAAGACCCAGTCCGTGTGCGGACCATCGTGAAGAATGTTTCTTCCGTAACACGGTACTTGCAGCCGCTCTGGTGGCGCAATTCCCATAAGGCACTTAATTGGAATTAGGTAGCGCATTCTGACACGAGGTGCGCTCCTTCTCGATTGTGCTGATTCCCATGCACCCACCAAGACGCTGGGGACAGAGAGGACGAGAGGGGACAGCACGGAATGGTTATGTTGTCGCCGGAACACTGTTGCGGATCGCACGTCTTACCAGATTTCTGAGCAAGGGTATCTTGTAAGCGTTGTATCGGAGAGGCTGCGCGCCCCTTACCGCGGCGTCGCCCGCGACCGCCGCAGTCTCGTCGTCAGCAAGCCTGCCCGTCGCGACTTGCTCGACCTCGACGAGCCGCAACGGACGTGCCGCGACGGCGCCCACCGCCAGACGCATCTGCCGAATCGTCGAACCCGATAGTTTGATCGCCGACGCCACGTTGACGAGAGGAAAATCCCACACGTTGCGGTCTCGAACCTTTTCGAAGTAGAAGCGCGCACCAGCCCACATCATCGGAATTCGAATCGCCGTCAATAGCTGATCGGGCCGAAGCACGTTCATTCTGGTGATGTCTATGTCAGGACCGATGAAGTAGTCCTCAGCATCAACCACCCACTCGGCGCGTGTACTGCGGATCATCATTTTGGCGTCGAGCGCGATCAAGGCTGGCGCCGTATCGGATGGATTCACCGCTACACAGCGGTCGGCATCAAGGATCGCGTGTTCTCTATTGATTGCGGTGGGCGTGTCCGCGTAACAGATGTTCCCACCGGCACGATAGCAGCTCCAGCCGCTGCGGTAGTACCAGCAGCGCGTGTCTTGCGAGACATTGCCGCCGATCGTGCCTTGATTTCGAATTTGCGGCGACGCCACCAACCCTGCAGCGCTAGCGAGTAGGGTCAGGTCATCCCGAATGACGGGATGACGCTCGATTTCGGTCAGGGTCGTTGTAGCCCCGATCTCGACGTAGTCATCCTCGACACGAACGCCCCGCAACTCGCTCACCTGACTCAGATCAATCAGATGAGTTGGCCGCTTGATCCGATCCTTCAGCCAGTCGAACGTATCCATGCCACCGGCCATCACCCACGCTTGGCTTCCGTAGCGATCCAGCAACACCAGCGTCTCTTCGATACTCGTCGGCTGAAACAGCTCGAACACCGGCATCACATCGTGTATTGCGGCCATGGACGCTACTCCGCCAAGAGAGGATCAACTGGTCGACAGGACATGTGGGCTTCTTGACCGCGGCACATCGGGTCCAACTGGCCCCTACACATGTGCGGTCAAGGGCTCATCCGTCGGATGACCTGCCTCCAGCGCAGTCAGGATCACGTCCAATGTGACAGGCGCACGACGAAACACGTCGTCGCCAAGAGCCGCCGACAGTGCGTCCATCACCGCGCAGGCGCCCGCACCAACGGGTGGCTCACCGACACCGCGGGCGCCCACCGGCGTTTCAGGGTCAGGAATGTCCAACGCCTCCCAGGACATCTTCTCGGGTGCGTCGAGAATCGACGGAGGCTTGTTCTGGTAAAAACGGACGGCGAGTGGCACACCGTAGTGCTGGTCGTACACCATCTTCTGCCCGATGATGTGGCCGATGCCCAGCATGCCGCGGCCTAGGAGTTGGCCACCGAGGCTACGTGGGTGGATCACGGTGCCCACGTCGCCGACCGCGAGGTAATCGAGGATCTCGTACTTCCCGGTCTCAACGTCGACCTCGACCTCAGCGAATCCAGCCACGAATGAATGCGTGAGCCCGTTGTGTCGATAGCTATCACGAGCCACGCCAACCAGGCCTTGCCCGGCAAGCGCGGTGACAGCCGCCTTGGTCACATTGTTGATATCAGGGGGCAGTTCATGACCGTCGTAGCGGCCACCCAACTCGATCGCCTTCTGCGCCGCCTGAGCAAGCGTCATGCTGTGCCCATGACCGGTGACGCGCTCGTCGGCCACGTGGTAGTCCTCGGAATTTCCACCGAAGGTTGTGGCAGCAATTTCTTGGAGCTTCCGAATGCCATCGCTCGCGGCGGCGTGGGCGGCCCGTGTCATTGCGTGAGTGGTCTGGCTTCCACCCGATACGCAGGTCCAGGGCAGGTTCCCGCTCGTGTTGCCCCATGCGATGTCGACTCGGTCCCACGACACACCTAGCATCTGGGCCGCCACGCGATGACAGTCAAAGACTGCTTCTGTGCCGAGATTGCCTATTCCAGATTGAATGGCGAGACGGCCATTCGGCTTGATGATGAGAAGCCCGTCGAAGCCCGTAGAACCACCAGTAAACACGCTCACGCCGACACCCACGCCACGCACTTTGTTCCCGACGCGCTTGCCGCTCACCGTCTTTCGCTCGTCCCACCCAAACAGCTCGGCGCCACGTTGAAGCGCCTGTTTGACGAACGTGCTGGTGGCGTTCGCCTGCTCGCCTTGCTCGTTCGGCGGTCCGAACTTCGGTTTGCCCTCGGGCGCGTTGATGAGGCGGATCGCCACCTGGTCGATGCCAAGCTTGCGGGCGGCCTTGGCGACAATGTGCTCCATGAGCATCATGCCCTGTAAGCCACCTGGCTGACTCTGGGGTCCACGAGGCGGCGTATTGGTCACTACCGCGACACCGCTGAAGCGCATGGCTTCCGGTTGAAACACCAGTGAAGTCATGCGTCCGCTGTTGCTCACGTCACTTTGCTGCTGGTACGGGCCATTGTCCCCAACGATTGTCATGTCCAACGCAGTGATCCGTCCTTCAGCAGTAAACCCCGCTTTGATTCGACCATGAAGCCCAGTTCGCGCGCGACCGATATAGTGCTCTTCCTGCCGACTGATGCGCATCATGACCGGCGCATTCGCTTTCTTCGAGAGCAACGCAGGAATCGCCATGGAGACCGCACCAGTCACCTTACTGCCGAACGCGCCACCACAGTATTCGGCGACGACAACCACGTCTTTCGGATCGATCCCAACCCAACGCGCGACAGCCGGGACGGTTTGCATTGCGCTCTGCGTCGAGCCATGCAGGTACAACTTTCCGTTCTGCCAATACGCCATCGCCGACCGGCTTTCGAGAGGTTGATTGTGCGTGCTGGGCGTCACGAATGTCTCGTCGAGCACCAGGGCAGCCTTCGTAAACCCCGCTTCCAGGTCACCGTACGACCATTCCAGCGTACCTTTTCCCCTGGGCAAGCGGCCCTGTTCGTACTCCGCAAACTCCTCTTCCGTCCATTTCAACTCCTGAATCTGCGGTGCCGCGCGCCCTCCCCCTGTCGGAGTCCCTTGGATCCATACGTTCCCCTGCGTACCGAGCGTTGGGCATGCCTGGACGCAGGCTCTGAACGGGATCGACATTAAACGGGAGAGGCTCTAACTCGATCTGGATACTCTCGATCGCTTCGGCCGCCGTAAGCTCGTCCACGGCGGCGACCGCGAGAATGGGCTCGCCCCAATACAGCGGTTCATTCGTCAAAGCCTGTTCGTTCAGCACGTCAGCTCTGATGACGACCCCCGCATCCGTCATGATGTCGGCTGGTCCCTTCAAGTCATCCGCGGTCAGAATCGCTTTCACGCCCGACATGGCCAGCGCCGCGCTCACGTCAAGTCGCGTCACTCGCGCGTGGGGCATCGGGCTCAACAGCAGTTTGGCGAACAACATGCCTTCGGCTCTGAAATCCTCCGCGTACTTCGCCTTACCCGTGACCTTTGCGACAAGATCCGGTGTCGTATAGTTCTCACCGACGAGCTTGTTGGTCCCCACGTCACGCCCTCCGCATGTACTCAGCGCCGCGCATCATAGCTGCGAGAATCTTGTCGTAGTCCTGACATCGACACAGATTTCCCGAGATTCCGTGCGCCAGTTCCGCTCGTGTCGGATTCGGGTCGCTGCGGAGGTAGCCAACCGTGGCCATCACGAACCCCGGCATGCAAAACGCGCATTGGAAGCCCTGTTCATCGACCACTCCCTGTTGCACAGGGTGTAGCGTGCCGTCCGCCTCGCTGAGTCCTTCGATGGTTACGATCCGTCTGCCACGAGCTGAATGCGCCAGCATCGAGCAGGAGTAGCGCGGGACATCGTCCACCAGGACCGTGCACGCGCCACACTCTGCGCGGTCACAACCCAGCTTCGTGCCGGTCAACCCAAGCTTGTAGCGCAGCACCATCGCCAACGTGTCCTGCGGCAGGACGTCGACACGCCTGTCTTCGCCGTTGACACTCAGAGTGACGAGGCGCTCCACCGTTTGTGGAGCGCCCACTTGACCGATTACCGTCGTGCTGCGAAACAGGTAGCCAGCCGAAGAAGCGGCGGCGCCGGCTGCAATCGTCCCCTGCAAGAAGCGCCGTCGCGACAATCGATCCCGTCGGTCACAACCACCGTCGAGCCCTTCCTTGGTCATGGAGCAGATCCTCCAGCACGTATACCGGTGCGTTCGTCCTCAAGCGCCAGGACCTCAGTTAGAACCTGATTTGACATGAGACACGAAGCAGCCTGCCCTGCAAAATGTCAGTGGGCTTGCCGAGACTTGTACCAAATGTCTGGTTCTCATTCAGCACGACGCTGGAGTTGAGCAGGTTGTAGACTTCGAGGGCGACGTCAGCGTTTGTTCTGTTGAACTTCACCAGCTTCTTCAGAGTCACATCAACTTGATTCCACTGCCGCGCGTACTTGGACCCTGGAGGAATGAGCGGAACCGTGACTGCCTGCGTACGCCCTCCAGGGAACAGACTCGCCGGCACAGACCAGTTCACAGCCAGTGGGTGTCCCGCGTAGCTGAGAATCTGTGTTCCAACCTGCAAACCCAGCGGCAGCGGGTAAGACCCGGCGAACCGGAAGTCGCTCCTATACGGGATCTTCAACTGTGTTTGGTCGCAGTAGAGAAATGTGTTCGGATCGGTACTCGCGCAGTCGACCGAGACGGTGCGCTCGGCCGACCAGCCACCGAATAGTGTCCCGCCACCCGCTAGACGCGCGTTGAATGAGATCTCGAAGTCGCTGTACGTCTGCTTTCTGTGGCCGTCAGTGGACGTCATGTCGACGTTGTCAACCTGGCCCTGCTTGGACTTGTTGAGGTTATAGATCGTAATAGGGTCACCAGTGAGCGGATTGATTGTCTCGAAAGCTGAAAAGTCTGATGGAGTGACCAGAACGTTCGCCAGCGCTTCAAGATTGTGATAGACGTCCCTATTCCATGCGAACGTCACCGACAAGCGGCTGAGAATCTGATGATCGACTTGAATGTTGTAGTTCGTGAAGTACTGGCGCTCGAGACCTGGATCGGCGCGACGGTTCGACGTTCCAAATGTCGTGTTGCTCGGTCCGATCTCATTGTCCTCTGCGATGTCGTCGTGGTTGGTTGGAAGCGCCAGCCCTGAACAGGTCGAAGTGCCGGCAACGTAGTCGCAGTCAGACCAGTTGCGCGTATCGCTCTGGAGACGCATCGGATCGTAGCGGTTCGCAATCGCGACAAAATCCCCGAGATAGTAGCGATTCAGCCCGACTCTGAGGGCCGTTCGTGCATCTCCAGTTAGGTCGTAGACCGCGGTGAAGCGCGGTGCGACATTGAACCAGTTGGGAATGTCCGACACGCGAGGGAACTGCCTGTACGGCGCGAAGCGGCCAGGAGGAACGTTGACGGCCTGAATCGATTCATTGAGGTACTCGAAGCGAATCCCGGGATTGAGGGTGAGCCGCCTGAGCGTCCACGAATCCTGGGCGAAGATGCCGAGGTCCGCATTTAGGCGATCAGCGAAGCTCACCGGGGTGTTGTACACAACGACCGAGTCGGGCACGCCGTTCCTGTACTGCTGCACCAGATCCGCATTGGTGTCTGTCTCGGCCCGGACCGTGCCATAACGCCATGCCACGCCAGACTTGAAAGCGTGAGATCCGGTCACATATGACGCCTTTGAGGCGAACTGATAGGCTGGCAGATAGTTGCGCGTGTAAGGAGTGCCAGCCGCTGTTCTCGTGGCGAGTGTGATGTCGAATCGTGACGCGGTCGCGTACCACTCTGGAGTACCGCGTTCCTTTGCGACTCCAGGCTGAAAGAGCGTGTGGTAGTTTTGCACGACCACGGTCCAGGCACTCTCGAGGAGAAACTTGTTCGACAGCGTCGACGTCCACTTAGTGCCGGCCGCGTACAGCACCTGGCGAGGATATCGGCGCTTTGCCGCCGTCAGCACGTCAGTTCCTGAGGTGTACTCGTGATCGATGGACTTGAACGCCCGGTCGTCGTATGCAGCCAAGCGGTTCTTGGAAGTGATCTGCCACGTCAACCTCGCCGACACACTCTGCAGCCTGTTTTCCTGCATGCCCGGGCGCCCATCCGGATAGAAGCTGTTGGCGACAATGTCGTTGTTCCCGATGTTGCGGTACGCGCCAATTAGCCACAGGCGATCAGGTTGAATCGGGCCTCCAGCGCTCACGCTGATGTCGCGTACGAAGTCTGTAGCTGTTGGTTGCGAGATGCCCTTGGCCACCAGGTCTGGCGAGAGATTGTTGCTCTGCCACGCGCCGTTCGTGTATCCAGCGTACGTGGCGCCGCTGACGCGATTGCCGCCTTCCTTCGGGATGAAGTTCATATGCAAACCACCGGACGATACCTCCGCGCTCGGTGGTCCTGTCTGGACCGTAACCTCCTGCATCTCAGCTTCATTCCAGTTGTGTTGGCCCGAGCCACCGCTCTGAGATGTGTTCGCCTTGAACCCGTCGAAGTCGACGGTCGTGTCCTGCGGGCCTGTGCCGTGCACCGTCATTCGGGGTTGAGTAGCCGTTCGCGAGCCACCAACATTCTGGAGGCTCGCCTTCACGGCGGGAATGATGACCGCCGCCGCCTCCCACACGCGAGTGCTCGGAATGTTGTCGAGCAATGACCGTGAAACGGACGTTGTCGGCTGCGTGCTTCGAACGTCGACCATCGGCGACTGCCCGGTGACCGTCAGCTGTTCAGCGACAGCACCGACATTCATCGCCGCATTTATCGTTCCGGTGAAGCCGGAGACCAGATCAAAGCCATCGCGGACGAATGTTGTGAACCCATCCAAGGAGAACGTCACCCTGTAGGTACCCGGCCTGAGAGCGTCGATCAAGTACACCCCTTGAGAGTCGGTCACGACAGTGCGCTGCTGTTCGATCAACGCGGGGCTGGTCGCCACGATGGTCACGCCTGGAAGAACGCCGCCGCTCGTGTCGGTCACCTTCCCGGTGATGGCGCTCTGGGCATTCACTATGCCGGGAGCAACAATCACGCTTAGAAGCGCCAGCAACAAATGGACTCGCGTAAACAACGTGCCTCGCATTGCCCTGCCTCCTGTGACTATTCGCACACCTGGGCCCGAGCGTTTGTCACCTATGCGTGATTAGGAACGGAGAGTTCTGTCACGCAGGCGACCGAACGGCGACATGTGTTAACGATATGATGCGCATTTGTAGTGGAAGCAAGGCGGCCGCGCAATACTTCGAATTAGGTAGTTTCGGCAATACCCTGCTTTAGGTAGGCTTCTTCATGATTCAGACGGTTGAAGAAAGGGCCACGGAACTGGTGTCAAGCGACAGGGAAAACTGATCCCCTTCCGACATTAAAACTGATCCCCCTCTGATCGGTGTTTTCGTGTTCTTCATGGTCAGCGCGAGCCGGCGTCTGCGCCGGCGAGCGCCCGGAGAAACGTGCGAAGTGCACCAGGTGAATTGAGTCACGGTCAGCTGTCGTGACGTGAGCGGCCCAAGAGCCCAGCCTTCTTTTTCTGACGCAGCCGATAGCTTTCGCCTTGAATGAGCAGCGTGTGGCTGTGATGCAGCAGGCGATCGAGGATGGCGGCGGCCAGGACGTCATCGCCAAAGACGGCGCCCCACTGCGTGACCAGCTGATTGGTCGTGACGAGCAGGCTGCCACGCTCGTAGCGTCGGGCAACGAGCTGGAAAAACAGATGCGCGCTGCGTCGTTCGAATGGTAGATAGCCGAGCTCGTCGATGATCAGCAGCTTCGGCTTCGTGTAAAACATGAGGCGATCGGCGAGCTGGCCGTCGGTTTCCGCCTTGGAGAGCGCCGCGAGCAGCGCCGTCGCGCTCGTGAAGAGCACCGAGTGGCCGGCCTCGACGACGGCGCGGCCAATGGCAATAGCGAGATGCGTTTTGCCGACGCCGGGGGCGCCAAAGATCAGGACGTTTTCAGCCTGGGCGAGAAACCGCGCCGTCGCGAGCTCGCGGACGAGCCGCTGATCGACCGACGGCTGGAATTTAAAGTCGAAATCGTCCAGCGTTTTGACGGTCGGAAAGTGCGCGATCTTGAGGCCCATCGTCGTCCGCGTGCGCTGCTTCGCCTCGACCTCCTGCCGCAGCACGCCATCGAGGAAGTCGAGATACGTCGGCTCGGTCCGCGCGGCGTCATTGAGGACCGCATCGAGCCGCTCGGCGACATAGCGGAGGCGCAGCCGGGACAGCTGCTCGACGACCCGCGCGTGCACGACGACGCTCATTGGTCACCGCCCGCGACGATGGCGGCGTAATCGGCGAGATCGCGGCCGAGCACGGCCAGACCGGGGGAGACGACGGCTGCCGGCTCGACGCGCCACAGGCCCGCGTAGTGCTGGGGATCCACGACGCGGGCAAAGGGCTCTGTCGATCGGGTATGGGTCGCGACTCGCTCGGTGCCATGGAAAATCTCCACGTGCGCGTCCGAGATGGCGACCTCGACGTGATCGCGCACGAGGCGATGCGGGACGCTATAGCGGACCGTGTCGACGTCGACGAAGGCATCCAGCGCGACGCGCCGACGTAGGCGCTGCGTGCGTCGCGGCGTGGCCCGGACGAGCAGCGGCCGGAGCTGCGCGCGCTCGTCCCGCTCGAAACGGAGGGCCGGCGCTTCGCGCGTGGTTCCGTGGCGGCGCTGATCGGCGACGACCATCCACGCGGCCAGGTGCTGCTCGAGCGCGGCGAAGGACTCGAAGGCCTGATCGGCGAGGCCGTTGCGTTTCACAAACTTGACGCCCGCTTCGGTCTTGCCTTTGGTCCGGGCCCGGTACGGCGCGCACGCGCGCGGCTGCACATCCCAGTCGCGGCAGAAGGTCAGATACGCGGGCTGAAACGTGACCGTGCCGGTCGCGCGATCGCGGCCGAGGACCAGCGCCCGCGCATTGTCGCCGAGTAGGGTGCGCGGGACGCCACCGAAATGGGCGAAGGCTGCCGCGATCCCCTCGCGCCAATCGTCGCCGCGCTGATTGAGAAAGGCTTTGACGAAGAGGCGCCGCGAGTAGCTGAGGACCGCCACCAGCAGGAAGATCCGCACCGCGACGCCCGCGATCGCGACCGACTTCTGACCAAAATCGATCTGCAGCTGGTCGCCGGGCGCCGTTTCGACGCGCACGGTCGCCAGCTGCGCCGCGCGTTGCTCTCGTCGGAGATCCGCGACGGCTCGCTGAATCGTCCGCTCACTGACCGACACGCCACGATTGGCCAGCAGACGCTGCACCACGACCGCATTCCCGGCCGCCGTCTTGGCGTAGAGCGTCCGCGCCTCGCGTCGCCAGTCGTCCGACCAGCGGCGCGGCGCGCGCACCTGGTGACCCACGATGATCGGCTGGCGGAGGTCGCGCCGCACCGTATTGATCGAGATCCCGACTTCCCGAGCGATCGTCCGCTTGCCGACGCCACGCCCGGCCAAGGTCCGAATCGTGCCCACCACGTCGCCGTCGATCACAGGTACCTCCCCAGCAGGAGATACCAGCAGATCCGTCCCATCCTCCATCAAACCCCTCCCGGGGGATCAGATTTAGTGTCGGAACGGGATCACTATCACTGTCGCTCTACAACTGGGACGAGGGTCATCGTTCACAGCAGGTTCGGAGAACTCGTGTGGATAATGCGCGGGCCAGCGGCGGAGCACACGGTGGACGCCGATGGGGACGAGAGCGCTTCACGGCACCAGCGCCGCGCACGGTGACGCGCCGGCGCACAAGACAGCGCGGTACGAAGCCGACCAGCAACCCGCATAGCGCGTACTGAACGTCATCGGTCAGAAGCGCACGTCGAGAACACACTGTGTGCGTGGCGGCGCAGGCGTGCGCTTCCCGGCAGAGCGACGGCGACGGTTCGACGACTCCGTTGGTTCGAACAGCCGCGGTTCCTCTTGCCCCCAGTGGACGTGGCCTGTCGCGGCGCGCGCATGAGACTCTCCAGCCACGCCCGCACGCGTCGTAAGCTTCCCGTCAAGCTGAGTCCGATAGGAGACTGGCGAACTGATGTTGGCCTCGGCAAGGACGTGAGCGGCGTCACCCGGCCGAGGCTGTCGTGGGGCCGCTCGCTGTTGTAGACGCGGAGCCAGGCGTCGGTGAGCGCACGCAGCTCCGCGATCGATTCGAAGAGGTGCGCGTTCAGCACCTCGGTCCGGTAGCTCCGATTGAAGCGCTCGATGTACGCGTTCTGGTCGGGTTTGCCGGGCTGGACGTAGTGCGTCGCCACGCGGTGCTCGGCGCACCAGTCGACGAAAGGCTGCGCCGCAAACTCCGGCCCGTTGTCGACCCGCACCGCCGTCGGCCGCCATGGACCGCGACGAGTTCGTTCAGGGCCCGGACCACGCGACGGCTCGGCAGCGACACCCCCATCACGATCTCCAAGCCCTCGCGATTCCCTTCATCGATGATGGTCAGCAACCGGATCCGGCGTCCGTCATAGAGCGTCTCGGTCATGAATCGAGCGCCCAGGTTTGATTCAGCACCGGCGGGGCCGTGAGCGGTTGACGGATCCGCCGCGGCACCCGACGCGTCGTACGCCAGGGTACATTCAATCGCAGCGCGCAATACACCCGATGCACGTGGTTGTGGTTCCAGGGCCGCCCTTCCACCCGCAGGCGGTCGAAGAGCTTTCAGAAGCCCCACCGCGGATAGCGCGTCACCCCGTCCGTCAGGGCCGATCACCGCCGCATCACGCCGGCTCGCCGGCACCGGAGGCTGGTAGTACGCCATCCGCGAGCCTCGCCACGCGACACGCTCGCTGCACCGGGCTGATAATCTTGCACTAGCACCTCGGCGATTTGTCGCTTCGCAGACGGCCTTATAGCTTCGGTTCAGAACGTCCTTGATCGCGGCGTCTTCGAGCGCCAGGTCCGCATACATCCGTTTCAGCTTCTCGTTCTCGGCCTCGAGCTCACGCAGCCGTTTCACATCGGACATCGACGCCCACCGGTACTTGCTCGGCCACTTGAAAAACGTCGCCTTGCTGACCCCGTACTTGCGAAGGAGGTCCGCTACGGGCGCCCAGCTCTCGGCGCCTTTCAGGATCCCGACGATCTGCGTCTCGCTGAACTTCGACTTCCGCATGACCGCTCCTTGCCCAGGGCAGTCTACCCAGAACTGTTAGGTCACCGAGGGAGCTTACGACAGCAGTAGCCCAGAGCGGCAACCGCAAACACCAGAATGAGGTTCAGGATGTAGCCGAATTGCTGAATCGCAATCTGCCGCCACCGGACGAATCGGTCGCTTGACATGGCGTCAAATCGCCTTTTCTAACGGGTTGCAGAGTCAGCCATGTCCAAATCCACACGAGTCGTGCTCTACGCCGCGTTTCGTCGAAGGACCAGGAGCGGGAAGGCTTCTCGATACCGGCGCAGCAGAAACTGCTCCGCCGGTGCGGCGATGAGCACGGCTTGACGGTAGTCACGGAATTCACGGACGTTGAGACGGCCAAGCAGACCGGCCGCGGCGGCTTCGACGACATGCTCGCGGTCCTGAGAGCCAATCCCTCCTGCCGAACGATCCTGGCCGAGAAGACGGATCGACTGTTCCGGAACATCGGGGATTGGGTCACGGTCGATGACCTGGACTTGGAAGTGCACTTCGCCAACGAAGGCGTCACGCTCCTCCGACAAGGTCATGCATGGCATCAAGGTTGATGGCGAAGCAGTACGTCGACAACCTCAGCGAAGAGGTCAAGAAGGGATTGCGGGAGAAAGCCAAGCAAGGGCATTGGCCCACCGTTGCCCCGGTCGGCCACGTCAACAATCGGGTCACGCACCACACCGAGATCGACCCAGTACGCGGCTCCCTTGTCGCGCGAGTGTTCGACCTGTACGCGACAGCGACGACTCGCTGAAATCCATCACTCGCAAGGCGTACGAGATTGGCCTGAGACATCCCCGTGGCGATCGCCGGATAACGAAATCCGAGATCCACCGCATGCTCGGGCGGCTTGTCTACAGTGAGTTTGTCTGGATGGGCAAGCAGTACAGCGGCTCCCCCAGCCCTTGATCCTACGGGATACGTTCGAGCAACCGCAGGGCGTGCTCGGGTGGAACCCTCGAGCGCGCTGTCCGAAGCAGCGACACGCCTTCATGGGTTTCCTCACGTGCTCGCACCGCGGCTGCACGATGGCGGAGGAGAAGAGTACGTCTATTACCGCTGCACGGGCTTGAAGGGGCCTGCGAAACACCTACATCCGCGAGGAGGAGCTCGCCGATTTTCTGGCTCCGGCATCCGACCTATCCAGATCGCCCCCGAGATCGCCGACACCGTGGCCGCTGCCGTGCGATCAACCGAGGCCGCGGGGGAACAGCAGCGGCAGGACGTCCCGAGTCGGCTCGACCAGCGTCGTCGGACGGTCGTCGCGGGCATGACGACTATGTGAGCGGAAAATCTCGGACGACTTCTAGGAGCGGAAATCGCAGGGGTGAGAAGCCGACCTGCAAACCGTGCATGCCGAACGGGCCCGTCTCGCGCAGCCAAATACGTGCGCCGTGGCGACGGCCGCTCAGATTTTAGAACTCGCGAAAAGGGCCGAAATCCTCTACAAAACCCAAG
This sequence comes from uncultured Acidobacteriota bacterium, assembly GCA_963837345.1. GTDB lineage: Bacteria > Acidobacteriota > Vicinamibacteria > Vicinamibacterales > CAVVIG01 > CAWIMX01. The sequence goes on along the minus strand of CAWIMX010000001.1, from coordinate 1,857,979 downwards.
ACCCGACTGAACAGCGTCGCCTCCTCGAAACCGTGCTCTCGAACTGCACGTTCGACCGCGGAACTCCCTGTCCTACTTACAGTAAGCCATTCCTCCTGTTCGTCCGCGGGAACGAAACAGGAGAATGGCGGGGTCGACGGGACTCGAACCCGCGGCCTCCGGCGTGACAGGCCGGCGTTCTAACCAACTGAACTACGACCCCGTAGAACGAAGGGATTACCCCCGGTCACATTTCAATGGGCGGTACAGGATTCGAACCTGTGACAGCCGGCGTGTAAAGCCGGTGCTCTACCACTGAGCTAACCGCCCACACGGGCAAGCCCGAAGGCCTGCACTACGGTTAACCGCCGGCCGTCCCCCCAAACGAGCCATTATACGTTGCCTTCAACGCCAGCAGCAATATCGCCACGAGCAATCCGGCGACCGCGCGATACTCGCGGTTCGCCCGTGCCCGCGCCACGCTGAATCGGCGCGTCCCGTCCACGACACCCCCCCGGCGATACCGATGATAGCCGTCGCCGAACACCCGGCGCAGGTACGCTTCCTCGCGCGTGACCGCCGCCGTCAACGTGCTGCCGAGATACACGGCCACCAATCCGGCCACGATCATGTTCGCCGCCGCCACCGCCAGGCCCACACCCATGATCGATGAGCCGACATAGAGCGGATGCGCGCACCATCGGTACGGCCCAGACGAGGTGACCTCGCGCGACTTGTTCAAATGCCCGGCCGCCCAGATGCGGAGCCCTTCCCCGACGCAGGAGATCGCCGATCCCAGCGCCAGCGTCGGCCCGGTCGGCCGCGCCAGCGCCAGCGCGGCGACGCCGAAGACGAACCCCAGCACGACTCGCCATCGGGCAAGCGCCTCCAGGAGCCCACTCGGCCGCGCGGCGGTGGATTCACGCACGCGCGCGCTCCGCGGCCAGCCGCCGATCCACGGCCGACGCGATTTCATCCACCTCGATGTCGCTCAGGCACATGATCGACCGCCGACACCGGCGAAGGTGGTGGCATTCGCAGCCGTCGTACCGCGACACGGTGACGTCGTCGGCACGCCAGGGTCCATTGCGCGACGGACGTGTGGGACCGAAGATGCCCACGATCGGCGTGCCCACCGCCGCCGCAATGTGCAGAGGTCCGGTGTCGCCCGACACCAGCAGCGAGGCGTTCGCGGCCAGCGCCGCCAAGTCGCCCACCGTCGTCGGCGGCGACAGCTCGGCGGCGCCCGCCGATTCGGCGGCGATCTGTTCGGCCAGCGGCCGCTCGCCGGGCCCCCAGAGCACGACCGACGCAAGCTGGTGGCGATCGCGCAGATGGCGCGCCAGCGCGGCAAACCGTGCGGCCGGCCAGCGCTTGTTCGGCCAGGCCGCGCCGGGGTTCAGGAGCGCGTACTTGCCGTGAGTCCGCGCGGCGAGATCGCGCGCGACGGCGGATTCCGGCGCCGCGATCGGGAACTCCGGCTCTTCGACGCGAATCCCGAGCGGCTCGAGGAGCTGAAGATTCACGCGGACGACATGGGTCGCGTCTCCGGCCCCGCGAAGGCCACCGCCGACAGGCAGAACGCGGTCGGTGTAGAGCCAGGCGGCCGCGCGCTCCCGTGCATACGATCCGGCGAACCCGATCGCGCGGCGGGCGCCGGAGGCGCGCGCGAATATCGCGGACTTGACCAGACCCTGAAGATCGATTGCCACGTCGTACCTGGCCCGGCGCATCCGCCGGATCGCGCCCCATACCGACCGGCCACCCTCGCCCCGTCCCCGATCGTTCACGACGATGCGCTCGGTCAGGATCGGCACCAGATCGAGGACGGCGCGGTGCTTCGCACTCACGAGCCAGTCGATCCGCGCGTCGGGCTGGGCCCGGCGGAGGGCGGCGGCCACCGGCAGGGCGTGCACGATGTCGCCAAGGGCGCCCAGCCGCACGATCAGGAAGCGCGTCACCGCGAGAGGCGCGACAGCAGGTCGCGCGTCGAATGATCCTTCGGATCGCCGACGATGGCGGTGCGACCGCCGTAAGCGGCCACCACCGCACGTTCGGGGACGGTCTCCTCCGTGTAGTCGGTGCCCTTGCAATGGACGTCGGGCTCGAGCAGCGTGAGCAGCCGATCGACGGTCGGATCGCCGAACACCACCACGTAGTCCACGCCCGCCAGCGCGTCCACGAGCTCCGCCCGGTCAGCGGCCACGAAGATCGGACGGCCGGGTCCCTTGAGGGCGGAGACGGATCGATCGTCGTTCACGGCGACAATCAGACGATCGGCCTCGGCTGCGGCCCCCCGGAGATACCGCACGTGCCCGACGTGCAGCAGGTCGAAGCACCCGTTGGCGAAGGCGATGGTTCGGCCGGCCGCGCGGTCGCGGGCCACGGCGTCGACGAGCTCGCGTTCGGTCAGGAGCATGTCTCGGTGGCGCCGGGGCCCCAGCTCCGGCGTGACCTCACGCCGATGATCGCCCTCGGCGCTCCAGGTCCTCGCGCTGGCATGGCCGCAGGCGCCATCATCCCCGGCGCCCCTGCGGGGGGCCCTCCTGCGACCACGATTCCCCCGACGTGTCGTGATCGCTGGCGATCGCGGCCGCGAGCTCGCGCGCCTCGACGGTTGCCGTGCCCCGCTTCATGACCACCAGGCCGCCCGCGTAGTTCGCAAGCCGCGACGCTTCGTAAAACGATCCCCCGCCGGCCAGGGCGAGGGCGAAGGTGGCAATCACGGTGTCGCCTGCGCCGGTGACGTCGGCGACCTCGTCGGACCCGAAGATGGGAATGTGAATCGTGCGCTGCTTCGGCTGGAAGAGCGCCATGCCGCGGCTGCCGCGCGTGATGAGCATGGCCTCGGCCCGCGTTCGCTGCAGCAGCGTCCGGCCCGCGCGCTCGAGCGCGTCGGGATTCTCGTCCAGGCGAACGCCCAGCACCTGCTCCACTTCCGACTCGTTCGGCGTGCAGGCGGTCACGGCGCGGTACTCGAGCAGCCCGTGCCGCGAGTCGAGCAGCACCGGCACGCGCCGCCGTCGCGTGCGGGCCGCGAGCGCCGTCCGGACGGCCGCGGCCAGCGCCGGCGTCACGAGCCCAGAGCCGTAGTCGGAGAGGATGACGGCGTCGGCTCTCGCGGCCGCCTTCGTGACGCGGGCGGTCAGCTGGCGCCTCAGCCCGTCGGCCACGGGCCAGTCGGGGCCGCGGTCGATGCGCACGACCTGCTGCTTCGCGGAATGGACGCCGCCGGCGAGAATGCGCGTCTTCACCGGCGTGCGATAGTCCCTCACCCGCAGCAGATCGGCCGTCGAGACCCCACGCGGGAAGCTCGACACCAGCCGCCGGCCCTCCATGTCGCCGCCGACCAGTCCCGCCAGCCGTGCCACGCCGCCGAGCGACGCCACGTTGTTCGCGGCGTTGCCGCCCCCGCCCGCCACGATCGCGGTCGCATCGTATTTCAGGATCAGGACCGGCGCCTCGCGCGACACGCGCGCCACCTGGCCGTAGATGAACTCGTCGGCGATGACGTCGCCGACCACCAGCACGCGGCGGCCGCCGAACCCGTCGACGAGCGCGAGCAGGCGCTCCTTGCGCTCGGCTTCCCCGGGCAACGGATGAACGGAACGCGCCAGCTGCATCATGTCCTCGCCCGCAGGATCCAGCTCACCGCCGCGATCAGATTGGGCGCCACGAGATCGGCCTCCAGGCCGTCGGGCGGCGCGCCCGCCTCCGCCGCGCCGTAGCCGGTCGTCACGAGCACGCCGCGCGCCCCGGCGTTGCGCGCCATCCCGACGTCGAGCCACCGATCGCCGACTACGAACGAACGGCACGGATCGATCCCGAATTCCTGGACGGCGCGTTCGACCATGGCGGTGCCCGGCTTCCGGCACGCGCAGCGCCCGGCGTATCCCTCGACGGTGCCGTCGGGATGGTGCGGGCAGTAATAGTAGGCGTCGACGTGGGCGCCGCCCTCGGCCAGCGCAGCAGCGATGTGCTCGTGCACCTCGCGCACGTCGGCTTCCGAAAAATACCCGCGGGCCACGCCCGACTGGTTGGTCGTCATGACGACGCGCAGCCCCGCCAGGTTGAGCGCGCGAACCGCCGGAATGCTCCACGGGTAGAAGACGATCCGGCTGTGATGGTCGAGGTAGCCCACATCTTCGATCAGGGTGCCGTCCCGGTCGAGAAACACTGCCGCGTCGCCGCTCATCGCGCTCCCAGGCTCTCGAGCACGCGGCCGGCCGGAATGCCGCGCATGCAGCGATGATCGATCGGACATTCCCGCATCATGCAGGGCCGGCACCACACGGCGTGCGTGACCACCGTGACGTGCGCGGCGCGCGGAGCGGTGGCGTGTTCGTCGGTCGGCCCGAACACGGCCGTCACGGGTATTCCGACGGCGGCGGCGACGTGCATCGCGCCCGAGTCGTTCGATACCGCCGCGCGGCAGAGCGTGAACACACCCGCCAGCTCCGGCAGGCTCGTGCGCCCGATCAGATTCAGGAGCGGCGCCGCTCCGGCCGCCTCGACAATGTCGCGGCCCGCCGCGGCATCGCCGGGACCGCCGACGAGAACGCTCGAGATGCCGTCGCGGGCGAGGGCGACCGCCAGCTCGGCGAACGAGGCCGGCGGCCACCGCTTCGCGCCGCCGTAGGCCGCGCCAGCCGCAAGCGCCACGAGCGGCGAGCGCCCGTCCCACCCCGCCGCCCGGAGCATCGCGGCTGCATCCTCGCGCTCGGTCCGGCCCACGACGAGCGTCGGATCGGACGAGCCGTTGGCGAAGCCGAGTGCCTGAACGAGCGCGCGGTAGTAATCCACTTGATGACCGCCGCGCGGCGGCGGTACGGCCCGCGTCAGCAGATGGCCTCGCCAGTCGGTCCGATACCCCCACCGCTCGGGAATGCCGGCCCGCGAGGCAGCCAGCGCGCTGCGATACGCATTCGGAAAAAGAATGGCGGCGTCGAACGGGCCGGCGGCGCGCAGCTCGCGACCGAGCTCGCGCCACGCGGAAATCCCGCGGACGCCGCGCGGGTCGTCGAGCAGGATCGTGTCGTCGACGCCGGGCACCAGCCGGAAGAGCGGCGCCACCGACGCGCGAGCGGCGACGGCCATGCACGCCGACGGCTCGGCGCGACGCACGTCCGCGATCGCGGGCAGCGCCATGACGGCGTCGCCGAGCCAGTTCGGCGCGAAGATGGCCAGACGGGTCACCGCCCGTAATAGTACCGAAGTTGGTCCGGAAAAGTCGCGCTATGCTACCTCTGATGCCCGGCCGTGTGGCCCCGGGCGCAGGCCTCGTCACGTGAACATCGCCCTGCTGCAACTCAATTCGACGGTCGGCGACCTGACGGGCAATGCGCGACAGATCGTCGAAGGCGCCCGGGCCGCCGCGCGTCAGGGCGCCGACCTCGCGGTGACCCCCGAGCTCGCGCTCGTCGGGTACCTGCCGCGCGACCTGCTCCTCAGCGGCGACTTCGTCCAGCGCAGCTGGGTGGCACTCGACGCCCTGGCGCACGATCTGCGCGGCCTGCCGCCGGTGCTCGTCGGCCTGCCGGAGACGAACCCGGAGCCCGCCGGGCGTCCGCTCTACAACTCCGCGGTCCTCGTCGCGGGCGGCCGCGTGGGTCAGCGCTTTCGCAAGTCGCTCCTCCCGACCTACGACGTCTTCGACGAAGACCGCTACTTCGAGCCGTTTGCCGGTCCGCAGGTGCTCGACCTGGCCGGCCGCCGGCTCGGCATCAGCATCTGCGAGGACGTGTGGAACGACCGCGACTTCTGGCAGCGGCCGCGGTATCACCACGATCCGGTCGAGGAGCTGGTCGGCGCCGGCGCGGACGCGATCGTGAACCTGTCGGCCTCGCCGTTCACGGTGGGCAAGCAGGCGCTGCGCGAACGGATGCTCGGCGCCATGGCGCGCCGCCATCGCGTGCCAATCGTCTATGTGAATCAGGCCGGCGGGAACGACGACCTGGTGTTCGACGGGCGCAGCTGCCTCCTCTCTCCCTCGGGCCGGACGGCCGCCCGCGGCGCGTCGTTCGCGGTCGACATCGTGCTCTGCGATCTGGATCGGCGGGATGCGGCGCCGCCGCTCGATGCCTCGCCGGAAGCCGAGATCTGGCAGGCGCTCGTGCTCGGCACGCGCGATTACGCGCGCAAGTGCGGCTTCACCCGCGCGGTGCTGGGCCTGTCGGGCGGCATCGACTCATCCCTGACGGCGGCCATTGCCGCCGACGCGCTCGGCCCCGCGAACGTCGTCGGCGTCCTGATGCCCTCGCCGTTCTCGAGCGCGGGCAGCATCGACGATGCGACGATGCTGGCGCGGAATCTGGGGATCACGACGATCACGCTGCCGATCGCGCCGGTGATGCAGGCCATGAACGCGACGCTCGCCGACGCGTTCGGCGGAGCGCCGCGCGACGTGACCGAAGAGAACATCCAGGCCCGCATCCGCGGCAACCTGCTGATGGCGATTTCGAACAAGCGGTGCGCCCTGCTCCTGACGACCGGCAACAAGTCGGAGCTCGCCGTCGGGTACTGCACGCTCTATGGCGATATGTCCGGCGGCCTGGCCGTGATTGCCGACGTGCCGAAGACCATGGTCTACCGGGTGGCCCGCTGGCTGAACGCCGACCGGGGTCGGGCCCTGATTCCCGAGCCGGTGCTCACCAAGGCGCCGTCGGCCGAGCTCAGGCCGGGCCAGACCGACCAGGACGAGCTGCCGCCGTACGAGGTCCTCGACGACATCCTCGAGCGGTACATCGAACGGCAGGAGTCGCGCGACCAGATCGCGGCCGCAGGCCATGATCCTGCCGTGGTGCGAAAGGTGCTCGCGCTCGTCCACCGCGCCGAGTTCAAGCGCAAGCAGGCCGCCCCGGGCCTGAAGGTCACCGACCGGGCGTTCGGCACGGGCTGGCGCATGCCGATCGCCACGAAGATGGACAGCGAGATGTGACGAGGGGACGAGGGGTCCCCTCTCACTCCTTGGCCCCATTCGCCCGTTCCCCGTCGTCTGGCTTGGCCGCGGGAAACATGCCTCGGGCGGAGTCCGCGGCGGCTTCGTCGATCCGCCAGCGCCGGTGCATCCAGAGCCACAGATCGGGATGCCGCCGCACGTACATCTCCAGCACGTCCGTGCAGCGCTGCGTGAACTCGCGAATGGCGTCGGCGCTCTCGGCGGTTGGCGGCTCGACGGGGTGCTCGTAGATCATTCGATAGCGGCCGCCGCCGAGCGGAAGCGCGAAGAGCGGCACGACCGGCGCGCCGGTCCGGAGCGCGAGGGCCGCCAGCGCGGTGGTGGTCGAGGCCGGGCGATCGAAGAACGCCACTTCCACGGCGTCCTTGCTCTGAATGTGCTGGTCGATCAGGAAGCCCACGCCGTAGTTCCCCTGCAGCATGCGCATCACACGCCGGAGCGTGCCCTGTCGATAAATGACGGTGTTGCCCGTGCGCTGCCGGATGTCTTCGAGGAGCGTATTCAGCCGGCGGTTGTCGAGCACCCGCGCCACCACGGCCATCGGCGGAAAGCGCAGCGGATGCACGATGCCCTGCAGCTCCCAGAAACCGAAGTGTCCCGTGCAGAACAGGACACCGCGGCCCTGCGCGTGCGCCAGCTCGACGCGGTCTTCGCCCTCGAACTCGACGCGCGCCAGCATCTCGGAGGGCGACAGCGTGCTGAACTTCAGCAGTTCGAACAGCAGCCGGCCGAAATGCCTGAACGCGCCGCGGGCAATCGCGCGGCGCTCGGCTGGGGACCGCAGCGGAAACGCCAGCGCGAGATTCCGGGCGGCCACGCGCCGGTGGGCGCCGTCGAGCGCATAGAAGGCCTGGCCGAGCAGGCTGCCGCCCGCGCGAACGGCCGCGTCCGGCAGCCAGCCCAGCACGGTGATGAGCGACGTGACGGCAAGGTATTCGAGGCGCTCCCGCATCACAACCGGTCCAGCAGCCATGTCCGGAACGACGACTCCGGCTCGATCGTGATCACGAGCGGGACGTAGGCACAGGGCAGGCCGCCGAGATCGCGGGCGGCCAGGCGCACGGCGTCCTTCTCGGTGGTGAGCACGATCGCGGCCGCGCTGGTCCGGGCCGCGTCGGCAATTCGCGCCACGTCGCGCGCGGTGTAGCGATGGTGGTCGCGAAAGGCCAGCGTGCCGACCACCCGCCACCCGGCACCGGAGAGATCCGCGAAGAAGCGCTCGGGCCGTGCGATGCCCGCCAGGCCGAAGACGCGCGCGTCGGAGGGCACGACCACCGACTCGCGATCGGCCACCACGCGCGGCGCGCCGACCACACGGAACACGCGAAACGCGGTGTGCACACCGAGCGTGTCGGCGACCCGACGGGCCGCCGTGTCGTAGCCGGCGGTCACCAGCACGGCGTCGGCCCAGACGGCCTGCGAAAGCGGCTCGCGCAGGCGGCCGCCGGGCAGCGGTTGATCGGCCAGATCCTGTTCGTCGACGAGCAGCAGATCCACGGTGCGCTCGAGCTCCATGTGCTGGAACCCGTCGTCGAGCACGTGAACCGTTGCGCCGAGGCGTTCGGCCTCGACGCCGCAGGCATAGCGGCTGGCGCCGACGATCACAGCCACGTCGGGCAGCGCGCGGGCCAGCATGAGCGGCTCGTCGCCCGCCTCGTCCAGCCCGGCCCGCACCGTGATGCCGTCGGACACGATCGTGACCGACGGCGACATGCGCCGGCGCCCGTATCCGCGCGACAGGATGGCGGGGCGGTGGCCGGCGTCGGCGAGGAGCCGTGCGACATACGCCGCCACGGGTGTCTTGCCGCTGCCGCCGACGCGCAGGTTGCCGACGCTCACCACCGGACGGGCGAGCGACTGGCGGCGGGCGGGATCGGCGGCGTACCACCGGCGGCGCCGGACCACGGCCGCTCCGTAGATTCGATTGAGCGTGCGAATCAATTGACCAGCCGGAAGGGACGCACCACCGCGCCGGCTCCTTCCGGCGGCAGCAGCTCGGCAATCACGGCGAGCGTCTTGTCCTTCGCGCCGCGGTTGGCTTCGACGAGCGCCCGGGCGGCGGCGCCGAGCCGCGCGCGCCGCACCGGATCGGTCGCGAGCGCCAGGAGCGCCGTCTCCAGGTCGCGCTCCGACGCCACCTGCACGCCGGCGCCGTTGGCGACGAATGCCTCGGCGATCTCCTTGAAGTTCTGCATGTAGGGCCCGAAGACCACGGGCTTGCCGAAGACGGCGGGCTCGAGAATGTTGTGCCCGCCCTGGTCGACGAGGCTGCCGCCCACGAAGACGGCGGTGGCCACCTGGTACAGCTGGGCGAGCTCGCCGATCGTGTCGAGCACGACCACGTCGACGCGTGGCTCGGCGTCGATCGGCAGATCGGAGCGCCGGGCCACGCTCAGGCCCGCGTCGCGGGCCAGGAGCTCGGCCTCGCCGAATCGTTCGGCATGACGGGGCGCGAGCACCAGCAACGCCCCGGGCGCCACCGTCTTCACGCGCTCGAAAGCGCGCAGGACCGCCGCCTCCTCGCTGCGCAGCGTGCTGCCGGCGATGATGACCACGCGGTTCGGCGAGACGCAGAAGAACCGGAGCACCCGCTCCCGCGGCCGTCCGTGCGTCGTCACGCGCGGGAGCTCGAGCGAGTCGAACTTCAAGCTGCCCGTGACCGTGATCGCCGCGGGATCGGCGCCGAGCTCGGCGAGCCGGCGCGCCGACTCGTCGCTCTGCATGCAGAAGCGATCGACGTCGGCCAGGACGTGCCGGAAGAACGGCCGGATGAGGCGGTAGCGCGGGTACGACCGCGACGAGATGCGGCCGTTGATGAGCAGCGTGCGCACGCCGCGCGCCCGGCACGCGCGAAGCAGGTTCGGCCAGATCTCGGTTTCCATCATGATGAAGAGCTGCGGCTTCACCAGGTCGAGCGTGCGGCGCACGATGACCGCCCAGTCGAACGGGAAATAGAACACCGCGTCGAGGTGCTGCAGGCTCCGCCGCGCCACCTCGTGCCCCGTCATGGTCGTCGTCGAGAGGTAGAGACGGAGCCGTGGATAGCGGGCCTTGAGATCGGCCGCGAGCGCGCGGGCGGTGAGGGCCTCGCCCACCGAGACGGCGTGAATCCAGATCGACGGCTCGCCGTCGACGTTCACCGACAGCGGCAGGTGACCGAGCCGCTGGCGCAGGCTGCCGATGTATTTCTTGTGCCGGATCGCCTGGTACGCGAAGTACGGCGACACGACGATGAAGACGACGAGCGTGAGCAGGCTGTAGACGAAATACATGAATGGCCGTAAGTGCTGCCAAACGCGCTGGTTACAGGCGACCAGCAGTATAGTGGCTCAGTTTGACCCTCTGCAAGGGCCTTCATTAGAATGGTGCGTTTGCCTTTGGGAGGAACCTCGATGCCCGTGAGAGTCGGTATCAACGGATTCGGCCGCATCGGCCGGAACATCATGCGTGCGGCACTCGGCGACAGGACTATCGATTTCGTTGCGGTGAACGATCTCACCAATGCGGCCACCCTGGCGCACCTCCTGAAGTACGACTCGGTGCTCGGCAACCTGCACGCGAAGGTGGAGGCCGGCAAGGACACCATTTCGGTGGACGGCGATGAATTCAAGGTCTTGTCGCTGCGCGATCCCGCGCAGCTGCCGTGGAAGGATCTGGGCGTCGACGTGGTCTTCGAGTCGACCGGCCTCTTCACCAAGCGCGACGATGCGGCGAAGCACGTGGCGGCGGGCGCCCGGAAGGTCGTGATCACGGCGCCGGCGAAGGGCCCCGACCTCACGGTCGTCCTCGGCGTGAACGACGAACAGTACGACCCCGCCAGGCATCAGATCATCTCGAACGCGTCGTGCACGACGAACTGCCTGGCGCCGCTCGCGAAGGTGATCCACCAGACTTTCGGCATCAGGAAGGGGTGGATGACGACGATCCACTCCTATACCAACGATCAGCAGCTGCTGGACCTGCCGCACAAGGATCTGCGGCGCGCGCGCGCGGCGGCGCTCTCCATGATCCCGACCACCACCGGAGCGGCGACCGCCGTGGGGGAAGTGCTGCCGGATCTCAAGGGCAGGCTCGACGGCTTCTCGATGCGCGTACCGACGCCGAACGTGTCGGTCGTGGATCTCGTGGCGCTCCTCGACAAGACGGCCACCGCCGAGGCCGTGAATGCGGCGCTCAAGGCTGCCGCCGACGGTCCGTTGGCGGGCATCCTCGAATACTCGACCGAGGAGCTCGTTTCGATCGACTTCCGCGGCAATCCCCGATCCTCGATCGTCGACGCGCCCAACACGAAGGTGATGGACGGCGACTTCGTGAAGGTCCTGTCGTGGTACGACAACGAATGGGGCTACTCGAATCGCTGCGTGGACCTGCTGCGACTGCTCGTGAAGAAAGGCCTGTGAAGCTCTCCATCAGGGACCTCGACCTCGCCGGCAGGCGCGTGTTCATCCGGGTCGACTTCAACGTCCCCGTGAAGAACGGCGCGATTGGCGACGACACGCGAATCCGCGCCTCGGTGGCGACCATTCGGTACGCGCTCGACCACGGCGCGACGGTCGTGCTCGCCAGCCACCTCGGGCGGCCCAAGGGCCGGGTGAATCCCGATCTCAGCCTGAAGCCGGTGGCCGCTCGCCTGTCGGACATTCTGGGCCGTCCGGTGGCGTTCGCGCCGGATTGCGTCGGGCCCCCCGCCGCTGATCTGGTGGCCAAGGCCCGGACGGCCGGTGGCGGCGTGGTCCTGCTCGAGAATCTCCGGTTCCACGCGGAGGAGGAGCAGAACGATCCACAATTCGCGGCGAGCCTCGCCGCGCTCGCCGATCTCTACGTGAACGATGCGTTCGGGGCGGCGCATCGGGCGCATGCCTCGGTCGAGGGCATCACGCATGTGCTGCCGAGGGCCGCGGCCGGCCTCCTGATGGAACGCGAGCTGCAGTACCTCGGGCACGCGCTCGAGTCGCCGGAGCGGCCGTTCGTCGCGATCCTCGGCGGCGCGAAGGTGTCGGACAAGCTCGACGTCATTCAGAATCTGCTCGGCACAGTCGATCGGCTGCTCGTCGGCGGGGCGATGGCGTACACGTTCTTCAAGGCGCGGGGCCTCCCCGTGGGCCGGTCGCTCGTCGAGGACGACAAGCTCGACGAGGCGCGGGCGATCGAGGCGGCGGCGAAGACGCGGAACGTCCGCCTCGAGCTGCCGACCGATCACGTCGTGGCCGAGGCGCTCGAGGCCACCGCGGCGCACGAGGTGCTCCCCGTTGGCGATCCGGCGATCGGCGAGCGGCGCGGGCTCGACATCGGGCCGCAGACGGTCGCGCGGTACCGCGCGGCGCTGGCCGACGCCAGGACCGTGGTGTGGAACGGGCCGATGGGCGTCTTCGAGATTCCCGCGTTCGCGGCGGGCACGATGGCGCTCGCCCACGCCGTGGCCGACGTGCGCGGCACGACGATCATCGGCGGCGGCGACTCGATCGCGGCGGTGAAGCAGGCCGGCGTCGAGGATCGGATCACGCACATCTCGACCGGCGGCGGCGCGTCGCTGGAGTTCCTCGCCGGTCGCACGTTGCCAGGCGTGGCCGCGTTGAGCGAGAAATGAGCGCCTGCGGCCATGCCGCGGCGAGGACGGGCGGATCCGAGCCGCGGCGTCGGCGTCAGTTCGCGGCGGGGGTGGGGCCCCGCCGCCAGTGAGGAATTCATGGCCCGCATTCCGTTCATCGCCGGCAACTGGAAGATGTTCAAGACCGTGCAGGAGGCCGTGGTGTTCGTGAAGGAGTGCCGGACGATCGTGAAAGACGTCACCGACGTCGAGATTGTCGTCGCGCCGCCGTTCACCGCCCTGCACGCCGTGGCCGAAGCCGCGCGCAACACGAACATCGGTGTGGCGGCGCAGAACCTGTACTGGCAGCCGGACGGTCCGTTCACCGGCGAGGTGTCGGCCGCCATGGTGAAGGACGCCGGCGCCGAATACGCCATCATCGGGCACTCCGAGCGCCGCCGGCTCTTCGGCGACACCGACGACATCGTGAACCGCAAGACGCTCGCGGCCATCGGCGTCGGGCTGACGCCGATCGTCTGCCTCGGCGAGACTCTCGAGGAGCGGGAGCGGGAGGAAACCTTCGCCGTGATCGATCGGCAGATCAAGGGCGGGCTCGACAACCTGTCGGCGCCTCAGGTGGCCGATCTCGTGCTCGCCTACGAGCCGGTGTGGGCGATCGGCACGGGCCGCACGGCCACCGCCGCCCAGGCCCAGGAGGTGCACGAACACGTCCGGACGCGCCTGCGCCAGTGGTTCGGCGCCGAGGCGGCCGACCGCTGCCACGTGCTGTACGGCGGGAGCGTGAAGCCGGGGAACGTGCGGGAGCTCATCGAACAGCCCGACGTCGACGGGGCGCTCGTCGGGGGCGCCAGCCTCGAGGTGAACGACTTCGCCGACATGGTGATGAAGAGCCGGCCCGCCCCTGCGGTATAATTGAGGTTTCCTGAAAGAACGCGTTTTCTGAAAGAGCCATGATCCTTTACTACGTCGTGACCACAGCCTACGTGATCGTCTGCTTCCTGCTGCTCGTCGTCGTGCTGTTGCAGCAGGGCAAGGGAGGCGACATGGCGGCGGCATTCGGCGGCGGTGGCAGCCAGGCCGCCTTTGGCGCGCGTGGCGGAGCGACGGTGCTGACCAAGGCGACCGCGGTGCTGGCCGTGCTGTTCATCGTGGGCGCGCTGGCGCTCGCCATCATGGGCCAGCGGGGGCCCGGATCGCTGATGCAGGGCACGGCGCCTGCCCCGGCCGCCGCGACGCCGCCGGCGGGCGCGCCGGCCACGCCGGCGCCGACGCCCGAGACACCGGCGGCGGCGCAGCCGCCGACGCCGGAGCAGCCGGCGGGGCAGCCCGCGCCCGCGCCGCAGCCCTGAACGTCAGCACGAGACAGCATCCCTCCGAACGCGGAAGTGGCGGAACTGGCAGACGCACCAGCTTGAGGGGCTCGGAATCGAGTTCCGAACGCATTTTGCGCAAGTCCTTTGAGAACACAACATACGGCCATTCTCAACAGCGGCGGCGTTGTCTGTTGTCAAGCGCGTTGTCAAAGAGCGTGACGGCGACGCGTCAGTCGCCACACGCCAGTCTGAGCCGTCCGGCGTGCTGAGTACGTCCGCCGCGATTCGCGTTCGGTCTCGAGACCGATGGCAGAAGGTTAGGTAAACTCTCCGCATCTGTCTTTTCAAAGGCAATATCTTGACGAGCGGATCCAATCGTTGGGTGCGTGTCGAGACGCTGTACCACGCCGCGCGTGAGCGGCACGGCGAGGACCGCGACGTCTTCCTTGCTGCTGCATGCGGCGACGATGCCGAATTGCGTCGCGAGGTCGAATCGCTACTCGCGCAGCCAGCCTCCGCGGGGCCATTTCTTGATGAACCGGCACTCGCCGCGGCGGCACGGCTGATTTCGAGTCCCGGCGGCACGATCCTGACGGGCCGACGGATCGGCGTCTATGAAATCCAGACGCTGATCGGCGCGGGCGGGATGGGCGAAGTCTACCGCGCGCGCGACACGAAGCTCGGGCGCGACGTCGCCCTCAAGATCCTGCCACGCGCGTTCACAGCAGATCCAGATCGGCTCGCGCGCTTCGAGCGGGAGGCGCGGACACTCGCGGCTCTGAACCATCCGCAAGTCGGGGCCATTTACGGATTCGAAGACGACAACGGGATCCACGCTCTCGTGCTCGAATTGATCGAAGGGCCGACGCTGGCCGACCGAATTGCCAGAGGGCCGCTGTCCTTGAAGGACGCGCTCGCCATCGCTCGCCAGATCGCCGGCGCGCTGGATGTGGCGCACGAAAAAGGCATCGTCCATCGCGATCTCAAGCCGGCGAACATCAAGGTGATGGCCGACAGCGTGGTGAAGGTGCTGGACTTCGGGCTTGCGAAGGCGGGCGAGGCTGGTCAGGGAGGCGGGAGCGACGCGATCACCATCGAAGGGACGCGCGAGGGAATTGTACTGGGGACGGCCGCGTATATGAGTCCCGAGCAGGCGCGCGGACAGGCGGTCGACAAGCGTACCGACATCTGGGCATTCGGGTGCGTGCTTTACGAGATGCTGACCGGCCGCGCGGCGTTCGCACGAGGAACGATCACCGACACGTTGGCGGCGATCGTTGAACGCGATCCGGACTGGAGCGCATTGCCGGCCAACACGCCGGCTGCCATGCGGCGGATCCTAAGACGGTGTCTTGAGAAGGATCGTAGGCATCGCCTCCGCGATATCGCCGATGCGGCCGGGGATCTCGACGACACTGAAGCGGCGGCGGCTCAGCCCAAACCGGTTGCGGAAGGTCGATCCCGCCGGGCAGCCTTCGCGGCAGCAATCGGTGTCGTGTTGCTGGCCACGTTGGGCACCACACTTTGGTCTCGGCGTGGTACACGTGAGGCGTCTCCTGCATCGGTCGCTGTCATGCGGACGACCGTCACATTGTCGGCGAACCAGAAGCTGGCAACCGCGGACAGTGACTACCCGATGGCCCTTTCTCCTGATGGGACGCGCTTCGCCTATGTCGCCGAGCAAGAGGGACAGACGCAGCTCTACGTGCGGGAGTTGAGCGCCCTCGAACCGAGGGCGATTCCGGGCACGATCGGCGCCAGGCATCCGTTCTTTTCACCCGACGGCGAATGGATCGGGTTCTTCGCCGACGGTGCACTGCAGCGTGTGGCTGCTTCTGGTGGCGCGCCTCTCAGAATCACCAACGTATCGGGCGTGAGCATGGGCGCGGCCTGGGGTCCTGACGACACGATCGTCTGGGCCTCGCGCGGTTCAGATCTGATGAAGATCAAGGCCGGAGGAAGTGTTCCGCAGCCGTTCACCGGGTCCAAGCCGGCAGCCTGGCCCGAGATTCTTCCAGACGGCAAGACCATCCTGTTCACAACTGGGACGGCCGGAGAAGGAAGCGCGATCGCTGCGATGTCTCTGGGCGGCGGCGAGAAACGGATCATCGCGCGGACGATCGATTCACGGTTACAAGGCCCGGCTGTCCTCGGCGCGGGCGCGGGGATCGCCCAAGTTCGATTCGTTCCAAGCGGCAGTTATCTCGTATACGGTCAGAGTCAAGATCCGGGCAGCATCCGAGCGCTTCCGTTCAATCCGGTGTCGCTGACGGCGGCCGGTTCGCCGTTGTCGCTGGTGAGTTCCGTTGAGCGGTCTCCCGGCGGAGGTGCGGTCTATTTTGCTGTCGCTAAAACGGGCTTGCTTCTGTACGCGTCAACGGGCGACCGGCACCAACTCGTGTGGGTCGATCGAAATGGCACGGTTACTCCCATCAGCGCCGACCGTGCCGCATTTCGTGACCCGCAACTTTCCCCCGACGGCACACGCATTGCCGTCACGATCAACGACGAAACCCGGCGTTCTGACGTCTGGGTCTATGACGCGCAACGTGGTAACAAACGTCGTTTGACCACGGAGTATCACAATCTGGCCCCGGTGTGGACGGCCGATGGGCGCCGCATCACGTTCAGTGGTGGCGGCGTCGGTGGCGGCGTCGTCGAGTTGTCCGCAGACGCGAGTGGAACCAGGGAGATTCTCCTTCCTGTGGCACAGGCCCGGACGCAGCTCCCGGCCGGAACCACGGCGTATCCGGTCTCGTGGTCGCCGGACGGGCGCGATCTCTTGTTTCAGGCCGATGCGCAAGACCTGTGGGTCCTCTCGCGCGGTGCAAAGTCCTCCCCACGCCTGGTACAATCCAAGGCCCACGACGGACGTTTCTCGCCGGATGGACAATGGGTTGTCTATACCTCCGACGGCTCCGGGCGCGGCGAGATCTACGTAAGCGACTATCCCGAGTTTGCCAGACCGTTCGTTGTTTCCAAGGATGGCGGCGCCGCTCCTCGATGGTCGCGCGACGGGCGCGAGATCTTTTACCGCCAGGGCGATGCGTTGATGGCTGTCTCGGTCCAGGCGCGACACGAGTTCCAGGCGGAGAAGCCCCGACGCCTTTTCTCAGGACGATTTTCGGGCGTCGGACACGATTCGGAATTCGACGTGTCCCCAGACGGAAGACGCTTCGTGATGATCAAGAGCGACGAAGCGTCGACCCTCACGCAGTTGACGGCCGTGCAGAACTTGTTCGAGGACTTGAAGCGCAGCGCGACGAAATGAACAGGACAGTACGGGGGCGTTGTTGTCAAACGTTGTCAAATCTCCCTGCACATACCGTCGCTGGTGAAGTCGTAGTAAATTAGCAGATGAACCAGCCGATCTGGCCGAGTGTTCGATCGGCCCCACTTTGCGGAAGTGGCGGAACTGGCAGACGCACCAGCTTGAGGGGCTGGCGATAGCAATATCGTGGGGGTTCGAATCCCCCCTTCCGCACCAACTAGTTGCGGCGAATTCCCGCCGTGCGCGCCCCGAGAGGCCGCTTCGCAACGGGCGCCGGAGCTCACGCCGGGCAGGCATCCTCGACTAGATCGGCCCCTCTTTCGGCGTTTTCCCTCTCTGACGCAGAACCTGACCGTCGCGCCCGATACTTGATACGTGCGAGCTCCCATCGTCGCGTTTCTCGCCGGGATCGGCGTCATCGGGTCTTCGGCGGCCGCCTTGGCCCAGTGTTCGGGCGAGTACGAACCGACGTGCTCGCTGTTGAAGGCCGCGCCCATCGTCTTCCTCGGGACAGTCGAGTCGATCAGCGACGGTACGTTCCACGTTCGTGTCGAAGAGCCCTTCGCCGGCGTCCAGGGCCGGACGATCGACCTCATCGCCATCGGGCCTGTCGAAGGGGAGACGGGGTACGACGGCGATAGCCAGCGATATCTGGTGTTTGCTCGAACGGTCGAGTTCGAGGACAAGACCGCTCATGCGTATGTCGGCGGATGCGGCGGGCAGACGTGCTACCCGACGCCACGTATCGCATTCGCGCCAAAGCCTCGTGCAAACAGCCGGGCGTGACCGCCGCTTCGACGGACACCATCCTCGTCGACGGTTCGGATGAATCGGTGCGCCGTGTCACGCTGACGTTCGCGCCTGGCGGCTGCCGGTCGAATTGGCATCTGGACCTGCAACCCGGTCGCCCAACGTAGTCGATCAAGGTCGCGGCGACCAACCTTTCGATCAGCGATGGGTCGACGGCTGCGCCGGAATGCTGCGCTTGCGCGACAGGCACAGCCACGCCTTGAACGGCTCCCCATCGACGCCGAACTCGCCGGAACGAAACTGCAGGATCTCCAACGCCGGCTCGATCGCGTTGATGACCTCGCGGGCACTGCGTCGCGGAGGGCCGACATCGCGCGGTGAACCCTCTGTGCTGCCGATCAGGCTCAGCCATCTGCCGCCGCCGACGAGCGCGGCATCGACGTTCTGCGCGAACCGCGCCCGCTCGTGATCCTCGTCGAACGTGTGAAAGCAGCCGCGGTCGAACACGAATTGGAACGGCCCGCCGGGCGGCGGTTCGCTCAGGAAGTCGACAGTCTCGAAGCGGCACCGCCCGCGCGCCTTGGCGCGCGCCTTGTCGACGGCAAGTGGCGAGACGTCGACGCCCACGACCTCGAAGCCGTGCTGCGCCAGATAGATCGCGTTGGTGCCGGTGCCGCAGCCGACTTCCAGCGCGCGTCCGGGCGCCAGTCGGTGCGACTCGACGAACTCGACCAGCATCGGATCGGGCGTCCCAGTGTCCCAGGGCAGCGGCTCTTCCGACGCGTAGCGGTCATTCCACGACGGATGCGACATTCCGTCAGGCTAGCACCGATTTCGTTCATGCCGCCTGGTCTTTGTCCTTTTCAGTTTGTCCCCGCTATGAGGTCGAAATAGCGACCGGCCGTGTCAGGCACATGCTAGGCGAGTGCTCCTTTGGAGAGGTCGAGCCATCCGACGATGCAGAGCGTGTCGCGGTTCACGCCCGTAGTCACCTTGACGCTGAGGCGGGCGGGTGGAGAGGATCTGCAAAAAGCACTTGGGGCACCGGCTGGAGCGTATTGACTGGGACAGGGCCGTGAGCATGCACAAAGCGATTCCTGGCGTCCCCCATCGCGTCGAGGCGCACCATTCGTGAATGGACGAAGAAGTGGCCCAAGAAGAATGCATGGATGATGAAGAAGGCGCATATCGCCCCGTTGAGCGCCGCCAGATACGTGGATGTTCTGCTCACAGGTCCTTGTCATTCTCTCGCGGTTCTGACGCGGCCATCCGCCTCTGAGGAGCCGAACTCATACCGCGGCCTCTGGTTCGATGTGCCGACGGCTCGGCTCCCGCGAGGTGATACAGCCGTGCGCACGTAGGTGTTGGATGCATGACCCTCGAATTCGTCCGACGCGCTGGATGCTTCCCTCACTCCGAGGTGGCCGGAAACTGGCGACCGAGGCATACTGTCAGGAGTACCCTTCATGCCCCACGCGACGATTTCGCTCGGAGCACCTCAGAGGACGCGCGCCCGGAGCCGACGCGTGCGGTGCGTCCCAGCGATCCGGCGCGTCAGCGGCCGCGCGCTCCTGATTTTGCGGCTCGCCCCATTGCCCATTCGGATCGTCGTCGCGACGGTCCTGCTCGTGGCGGTCTGGGCAGTCGCGAACTGGATGGTGCAGGTCGCCCGCAAGCCGACCGAGATATTCTTCCCGGTCAGCGGAGCCCTCGCTAAGAATCCAGCGCAGACCTGGCGACAATACGGCCCGCTCTTCATCAGGCACTCCACAGCGGTGATCACGCCGGACCTGCTCGCCGCACTGGCCCAGGTGGAGGGCAGCGGCAACCCGATGGCGCGGACCTATTGGCGGTGGCGGTTCAGCTGGAACCCATTCGAGGTGTACCAGCCGGCCTCGAGCGCAGTCGGCATGTTTCAGATCACGGACGGCACCTTCGCCGAAGCCAGACGCTACTGCATCCACGACCACATCGCGATCGAGGACGGCCCCTGGCACGACCCGCGGTCGTGCTGGTTCAACGCGCTCTACACGCGCGTGGTGCCGGGGCACGCGGTGGAAATGACCGCAGCGCTGCTGGATCGCACGGTCGCACGCACCCTTGGGTTCAACCGCACCGCCACCGCCTCACTGCAACAGCGGCAGGACCTCGCGGCTGTCATCCACCTATGCGGGAGCGGAGCCGGCAACGCATACGCGCGCCGCGGCTTCCGGTTCAGACGCGGCCAGCAATGCGGCGATCACGACGCTCGCCGCTACCTTGCCAAAGTCAACGCCCTGAAGTTTCAGTTCGCTCGGCTCGCCGCATCCGGCTGACCGCTGACCGATCGATTTCCGTTCACCGACGGCCGCTCGACGGTTCAAGACGACCCCTTTCTTGTCGACGCGACCCCGGGGCCAAAGAATTGGCGCTGAATCGTCGCGACGGCCGCGGCCACCAGCAGATAGTTGAGGAAGTGAAACGGCTCGGCGTACCGGTACTCCAGGTGGCCGATGTATGCGCACGCGCTCGCGTTTCCGATCACGGCCAGAAGGAGAGCGACCGTCGTGACCGCTTCGACCGAAGCTCCCTTCGTCGCCCACACCCGCCAGAGGGCGAATCCAAGGGCGACCGGCAGCGGCCAGATCCAGAACGAATTTTCGAACAGCACGCTTCGCACACGCGAGAACCTCGCATACCAGGCGTTCAACCGGTGCGGCGCGGTCACCACGCGCCGCTGGCTGTTGTCCAGGACCTCCGTGTGAAAGCCCATGGGTCGACGGGGCGCGTAGTAGCCGTCGAGATTGAGCACGTAGAACGGCCGCTGCACGAACGCTTCGTAGTACGTGGTGGTCGCTGGAAACAGCACGTAGAAGTTTCGCTGAGGCAGCCTGATGGCCGCGAAGTAGTCTTCGAGCGTCCCCACGGCGTTCTTGAGAAAGAGGCGCGGATGCTGAGCGATCGCGGTGCGCACGATGCGATCCATCAGGCTCCGGTACTCCATATAGCGCTCGGGTCGTCGGCCCGGCCAGCCCATGACGCGATCGGCGATGCGATCGATGCCCGCGCCGACGTTCTTCTCGAGTGCGGCGCGGAACACCCGCATGTCGGATGCCTCGTAGATCGCCCTCTTGTCGTCCGGGGCGAGGGCCGCGTTCTTGTCGGCCAGTTGCCAGTTGATCTCCGGCGGGAGCCGGGAATCGGGGTCCAGGTAGACGGTCGTCGACCACATTCGCGCCCAACTGCCGCCCGCTGATAGACCGACGACGTGAATCGTGACGGCGTTGTAGATGGTCAGCACGAGGAGCGCCACGCCTAGCGGCGCCACCAGCGCCACTGCCAGGCGCCAACCCCGCCCGCGCCACAACGCATAGGCCGACGTCGCAGCAACAATGGGCACGAGGTACACCGAGGAGGGCCTGAGGTAGATGCCGGCCGCGGCGCAAAGCGATGCGGCAGTGGCAAAGCGGAGGGCACCGGTTTTCAGCGTGAGGTACGTGAACAGACTCCACGCGACCATCGTCGTCGTGAACGGTCCGTCGGACAAGAGCGACATGTCCCACGTCAGGTGGGCGTTGCCGCTGAGAAAGATCGCGAACGTGACCGCGGTCGGGACGACCAGCCGGGGGGCATGCCTTCTGAGCAGGATGAGCGTGCGCAGGGCCGTGCCGACCGCGAGGGCATTCTGCATGCAGACGACGAAGTAGACGTCGTTGCTGACGAGGCGACACGCCCACCAGAACAGCGAATAGCCGGGCGTCCGAAGATGGAACGACGGCCAGATCCCGGAGTCGAAATCCTGAAGCGGCCACAGATACGTCGCGCTGTCAGGAAACGGTATCGGGAGGCGGGAGTACACGAAGAAGGGGAGACGAGAGAAGGCGAAGGGCGCGACCGCTAGCGCGAGGCAGAATGCGAACGCGGCCGCCGACGGACGATCGGGATCCTGCGAAGGATGGTACTGAATCGGGCCGAACGTACCACGGTGGACTGGCGGCGGTCAATCAGCCGGGGACGCAGCGGTCGAGTATGATGCTGAGCGGTCATCCTCCCAATGTGCGGCATCTGTGGAATCGTTCGTCTCGCAGACGAGCAACCGGTGGACCGCGCCGTGGTCTGTGCGATGGCCAGGTCGATGGCACATCGCGGTCCGGACGACGAAGGGTTCCATTTCGAGTCGCACGCGGCTCTCGGCGCGCGCCGGCTGTCGATCATCGATCTGTCCGCCGGCCATCAGCCGATCGCCAACGAAGACGAGTCGCTGTGGATCGTCTTCAACGGCGAGATCTACAACTACCGTGAGCTCCGTGAGTTTCTGCTGCACAAAGGGCACGGCTTCCGAACCCGCTCGGACACTGAAGTCGTTTTGCATCTGTACGAAGAACTGGGCGAAGAAGCCGTCGACCATCTGAGCGGCATCTTCGCGTTCGCCATCTGGGATTCGAGGCGCCGATCGCTGTTCGCCGCGCGCGACCGGATGGGCGTCAAGCCCTTCTACTATGCGGAGCACGCCTCGGGGCTGTCGTTCGGCTCCGAGTTGCGCGTGCTGCTCCGCGATCCGTCGGTCCATCGGCAGCTCGACCTCACGGCGCTGAACGAGTACCTGTCGTTCGAATTCGTACCGACGCCGCGTACGATGCTGCTGGGCGTGGCGCGCCTGCCGCCCGGTCACATCCTGCGGTGGACCGAGAGGGGCGTTGCCGTGAAACCGTACTGGCGCCCGAGCCTTGCCCGCAGCGAGAGCCAGCCGCCGGTCGACTGGCGGGAGTACGCGGGCGGCCTTCGCGAGCGCCTGCAGGCGGCGGTCGCCGAAGAGCTCGTCAGCGATGTGCCCGTCGGCGTCCTGCTCAGCGGGGGTCTCGACTCGAGCACGATCGCGGCGCTGATGGCGGGCGCGTACCCGGGAACGATCGACAGCTTCTCGGTCTCGTACGAAGAGTCGTCGTTCGACGAGTCCCGGTACGCGGCAACGATGGCGCGGCGGCTCGGAACACGACACCACGACCTCCGCGTCACGAGCGGCATGGCGGCGGCGCTGGCGCCGCGGCTGGGCGATCTGATGGACGAGCCGATCGGCGACGCGTCGTTCGTCCCGACCTATCTGCTGTCACGGCTGGCGGCCGAACACGTGAAGGTGGTGCTCGGTGGAGACGGAAGCGACGAGCTCCTGGCCGGGTACCCGACGCTGGTGGCACACCGACTCATCGAATATTACGAGCGCATCGTTCCCTGGTCCCTCCGGGCGTACGTGGTCCCCCGCGTGCTGCCACGCCTCCCCGTCTCGTTCGACTACATCAGCCCCGATTTCAAGGTCCGCCGCTTTCTCGCGGGCCGCGGCGTGCCGCTCGAGGCGAGGCATCATCGCTGGATGGGTTCGTTCTTCGACGAGGAGAAAGCCCTGCTCTTCCGAGACTGGGTGAAACCAGTGCTCGGCGACACCTACGCAGCTGCCTACCGGCATGCGCAGACGTGCGACGCCCGCGTGCCGCTGAACCGGATCCTGTACGACGACATGACGCTCTACATGGAAGGGGACATCCTGGTGAAAGTCGACCGCGCCAGCATGGCGGCCTCCCTGGAGGTCCGGGTGCCCTTTCTGAACCGACAGGTCGTCGAGTTCGTCAACAGCCTGCCGCTCCAGCTGAAACTCCGCCGCCTGACCGGCAAGTTCCTTCTGCGCCGCGCCATGGCCGACCGCCTGCCGCGAGAGATCCTGAGGCGGCGGAAGCAGGGATTCGCCATGCCGGTCGCCCAATGGCTGACGGCCGAGCTGCGTGAGCTGGCCGGCGACATGCTCTCGACAGATCGGATCAAACGGCAGGATCTGTTCGAGGCGCCGTACGTCACGAATCTGCTCGATGACCACCTCGCGCGCCGCCGGGACAACCGCAAGCTGATCTGGACGCTCCTCGTGTTCCAGCTCTGGCATGCCAAGTACGTCGAGGGCTGACGCGACGTGCGGTCCGAGCTGTACCAGCAGATTCACGACATCGAGGGCGACCACTGGTGGTACGTGGGGCGCCGGCGAATCATCTTCGACCTGCTCGACCGCATGGGAGGCGACCCGCCGACGCGCGTCCTCGACATCGGATGCGGCACCGGGCAGAACCTTCTCGAGCTGCGCAACCGGGGCTTCGACCGCGTCGTCGGCCTCGACATCTCGCCCGCCGCCATCGAGTACGCCCGCGTCCGCGGCCAGCAGCGGCTCGTGCGCGCCGACGGAATGCAGCTGCCGTTCGCCGACCGCGCGTTCGACCTCGTTCTCGCGCTCGATCTGCTCGAGCATCTCCGCGACGACCGGCGCGCCCTGATCGAAGTGGCCCGAGTGCTCGCGCCAGGCGGTCGTCTGATCGTTTTCACGCCAGCGTTTCGCTTCCTCTGGGGCCTCCAGGACGAGGCCAGCCACCACTTCCGCCGGTACACGTCCGGCGAGCTCCGCGCGAAGCTGAACGACGCCGGCTTTCGCATTGCGAGGCTCACGTACGCCAACACCCTGCTGTTTCCCCTGGTGCTGGCTGGCCGGACGGTTGGTCGCATGATCGATGGAGGACGCCGAATCAGCGAGAACGACCTCCATCCGGTCTGGGCGAACGGCGTGCTCGCCGCCATCTTCCGCGCCGAGGCACCGCTGCTTCGGCGAATCAATTTCCCCTTCGGGGTGTCGCTGCTGTCGGTCGCGATTCGAGCCTGAATCATGGCGCCCTTCACGGTCGACGCCGAGCTGCTGGCCGCGCTGCGATGTCCGATCACCGGCCGTCCCCTGAGGCTCGTCGGCGACCGCTTGATCACAGACGATGGTTCCCGCTCGTACGCGATCAGCGGTGCCGGGATCCCGCTGCTCGGCGACGGGATGTCGGATGATGCGATCGCACAACAACGGCATTACGACCGCGTGGCCGCTCAGTACACCGAGAACCTGACGCTCGAGCATACCCGCGCGTACATGCAGTACCTGAATCGCGAGACCGTTGCGCTCATCGGCGATGCACCGCTGATGCGCTCGGCCGAGATCTGCTGCGGGGCCGGCGAAGCCTTCAATCTATTCGGGTTCCGAATCGATCGCGGTATCGGCGTCGACGTGTCCGGGGCGATGCTCGAGCGCGCCCGGGCGGCGCATCCGGGCCGGCACCGCTTGTTCGTTCAGGGTGACGCCGTCCGCCTGCCGCTCGCCGACGGACAATTCGATGCCGTCTTCATGCTGGGCGGCATTCACCATGTGAACGCGCGGGATCGCCTGTTCGGCGAGCTGCACCGCATCCTGCGACCGGGCGGGCGCCTGTTCCTGCGCGAACCGGTGGATGATTTCCTGCCGTGGCGTCTCGCCCGGTCGGTCGTCTACCGTTGGTCGCCGTCTCTCGAGCCCGGCACGGAGCATCCGCTGCGCAGGCGCGACACCGAACGGCAGCTGGCCGCCGCGGGGTTCGCGGTCACCGCCTGGCGGACGCTCGGATTCCTCGGATACTGCCTGCTCATGAACAGCGACGTCCTTGCCATCAACCGAATCTGGGCACGAGTGCCTGGCACCGAAACCTTGACGCGGGCGGCGGCCAGACTGGACGATATCGCGCTCAAGGTGCCGGGACTGCGCTCCGGCGGCGCGCTCGCAATCGGCAGCGCCGTGCGGCGCTGACCGCATCGTCGCCGGCCATCTGGCGCCCTTGCCGGGCCAGACTGCCAATTGACGGAGTGGAGGTGTCTACGGCATCGAATGGGAGCACGCACACCGGGATCCCAGGGAGGGCGCACGCCGACGTCCCATCCGTGCGGAGGCGTTCAGCGCAGAACGATCAGATTCTGAGGCAGGCCCTGCTTCGGATGGCTCGTGTGCCATGCGAGGAGCGCCATTGCCAGCAGCCCCCCGAACACCAGCCCTGCGAACAGGAACCAGACCAGCGACGGCACGCCGATGGCCACGATGAGCACGCTGCCGACGACGAAGATGAGCCCGCCGATGTTGCCGGCAACAGCCGTCGAGGAGAAATTGATCTGCGGCGTGTGGTGGTCTTCGGGCTCGCTCGGCGCGGGAATGTTCGTGGGGTGCCGGCCGTACCAGGCGTGCATCGCGATGGCGACGAGCGCGCCGCCCGCCGTGGCCAGGGCCATCCAGCCGCCGATGACGGGACCGATGATGGTGAGCAGGACGATGGCGATCGACGTGGCCGCCAGCCGGGCGATCGCGTCGGGCACGGCGACCGAGCCCGATTCATGCGCCGGGGCCGCAGGGAAAGCCATCGGCGCGACGAACACCAGCGCCCAGAAGGCGCGGTAGCCGCGCCACCGTGCGCGCAGCCGCATCACGAGGCGGTCGCCCGCCTCGTCGACCTCGCGCTGGAGGTCCGCGATCGTGGGAAGGACGACGGCCGCGAGCAGCCGTTCGTTGAACAGCAGGCGGGCGATCCGGAGGAGCGTCGTGCCGGGCAGACGCCGGCTCCTGATGGACCGACTCATGGCTTCACCTCCCACGCCAGTTCGCGGGCGAACACCGTCCAGGCGCGCAGCATGCGCGCGCCGAGCGCCGTCGGACGATACATGCGGCGCGGCAGCCCGATGCTGCCCGGAGACGGCGGCTCCTGCTCCGACTCGACGAGCCCCTTCGCCTCCATCCGCCCGAGCGTCACGTAGACCGTGCCACGCTTGAGCGTGCCGTTCGACTGCTCGACGAGCTCGAGGCCGTACATCGGTCCCCCGGCGAGGAGCTCCAGGATGATGCGCTCTTTGGTCGGCAGCGTCGCGGGATCTTTCTGTCCCATGGCGAATATCTTACAACAAGTAAGACCTATGAATCAAGTCCAATTTGGCTAATTTGGGATTCTGAAATCCGCCTACCCGGCGGCCGCGATGGCGGCGTCCAGGATGCCGATCGCTGCGTCCACCTGCGGCCGGCTGATGATGAGCGGCGGGCAGAACCGGAGCGTGCTCTCGCCTGCGCCGAGAACCAGCAGACCGCGGGTGAACGCCTCCTGAATCACCCGGTTGCGCGCGTCGCCGTCGGGCGCGCGCGTGTCCCGGCTCGTCACGAAATCCGCGCCGACCATCAACCCGATCCCGCGCACGTCGCCGATCGCCTCATGGCGCGTCATCAACCCGACGAGCCGATCCTTCAGGTAGGCACCCACGTCGGCGGCGTGCGCCATCAGCCCGCCCTCGAGCAGGTCCATCGTCGCCAGCGCGGCTGCGCAGGCGACCGGGTTGCCGCCGAAGGTCGACGCGTGCGCGCCGCGCTCCCACGTCATGATCTCGGCCCGCGTCACGAGGGCGCCGAGCGGCAGGCCCGACGCGATGCCCTTGGCCACGGTGATCATGTCGGGCTCGACGCCGAAGTGCTCGACCGCGAACATCCTGCCGGTCCGCCCCATCCCCGACTGCACCTCGTCGCACACGAGCAGGATGCCGTGCTCGTCGCAGAGCCGGCGCAGGCCCTTGAGGAACGACGGCGGCGGCACGATATAGCCCCCTTCGCCCTGAATCGGCTCGACGAAGATCGCGGCCACTTCGCGCGGCGACACCAGCTTCCGGAAAATGACGTCCTCGAGCTCGTGCAGTCCTTGATCGCAGCACCCGGTCTGCTGCGGCTCGCGCGAGGGGCAGCGATAGCAGTGAGGATAGTCGATGTGCGTCACCTCGGGAATCAGCGGTGCGAACAGGTGACGCTGTACGTATTTGCTCGCCGTGAGCGACAGCGCGCCCAGCGTGCGACCGTGAAACGCGCCGTAGCACGCGATCACGTGCTGACGTCCGGAATGATGCCGGGCGAGCTTGAACGCCGCCTCGATGCTCTCGGCGCCCGAGTTGGTGAACAGCACGCGTGAGGGCCCCGGCCACGGCGCCACGGCCGCCAGCCGCTCGGCCACTCGGACCTCGGGCTCGTAGTAGAAGTCGGTGCCGGACATGTGCAGGAAGCGGTCGGTCTGCGCTCGAATCGCGTCGACCACGTACGGGTGACGATGGCCGGTCGAGCAGACCGCGATGCCCGCGTTCAGGTCGAGGAATCGGTTGCCGTCGGGGTCCTCGGCGACCAGTCCGATCGCGCGATCCATGACGAACGGATAGTCGCGCGTGTACGACGGGCTCAGCACCAGCCGATCGCGTTCGACGATCGCCGAGGCCTTTGGACCAGGCAGCGGCGTGACGAGCCGGGGCGCGTCGGGCTGATCGGGAATGAGCACGAAAGGTGTGGGCACGACTGATCCCATCTTACGCCGGGCGCCCGTTTTTCCTGGCGGTCCGGAACTCCGGCACCGACCCCCTCGTCATGATGCACATGGCCACCCTGCTGCAGGACTTCCGCCACGGTCTGCGCCTGCTTCGACGGGCGCCGGGCTTCTCGATGTCGGCGATCCTGCTGCTGGCCCTGGGGATCGGCGCCAATACCGCGGTGTTCTCGACGGTCGACGCGCTCGTGCTCCAGCCCCGCCCCGGGCGCATCGACACCCTGGTCGGCGTCTTCAACCGCGACCGCGACACGCCCGACGCGTACCGCGACTTCGCCTATGCCGAGTACGTGGCCCTGCGCGACCGGGATGATGTCTTCGACAGCCTCATGGCGCACACCTTCGCGCTGGTGGGCATTCGCGACGGCGAGACGACGAAGCGCCACTTCGTGACGGTCGTCTCGTCGAACTACTTCACGACGCTCGGCGTGTCGCTGGCTGCGGGACGGCCGTTCACGGCCGCCGAAGAACGTCCCGGCGCCGACGTGCCCGTCGCCATCGCGTCGTACTCGACGTGGCGGCGCCGAGGGCTCGATCCTGCGTTCCTCGGCAGTACGGTCAGTGTGAACGGCATGCCCTTCACCGTCGTCGGCATCACGCCGAAAGGCTTCGCCGGCACGCTCACGATCGTGTCGCCGGAATGGTGGTTCCCGCTCGGCGCGTACGACATGCTCGTGAACGACATGTTCCGGCAGGGGCCCGGCGGCCTGGCGGGACGCCGCAACTATGCGCTCAACCTCGCCGGGGCGCTCAAACCCGGCCTGTCGACTGGGGGAGCCGCGCGCGCCCTTGCCAGCTACGCGCAGGAGCTCGAAGCCGAGCTCCCGGGGCCGGAAGGCACGCGCACCCTGGTGCTCGCGGGAGTGCCACGGCTGGCGGTCGCGTCGCGGCCGCTCACCGAGCGCTGGACCACGACGAGCTCGGCGCTCCTGCTCGTGATGGCCGGGCTGGTGCTCGTCGTGGCCTGCCTCAACCTGGCCAATCTGCTGCTGGCCCGCGGGGCGTCGCGCCGTCACGAAATGGCCATCAGGCAGGCGCTCGGGAGCGGGCGGCGGCGGATCGTCCAGCAGGTGCTGGCCGAAAGCCTGGCCCTGTCGATCGCCGGCGCGGCCGTCGGCCTCGTACTCGCCCGATGGGCCACCTTCGGCCTCACCTCGTGGCTCGCCACCGTGCTGCCGCTCGGCATCGCCCTCGTCGTGGAACCCTCGTCGCGGTCGATTCTGGCGGCGGGCGGGTTCGCGATTCTCAGCACGCTCGTCTTCGCGCTCGGACCGGCATGGGCGCTCTCACGGCCCGCCAACCTGAACGGCGCGTCGAGCGCCGCGGGCCGGATCACCCATGGTCGAGGCACAGGGCGCGCCCTCGTGATCGGGCAGCTCGCCGTCTCACTCACCCTGGTGGCCGTCGGCGCCCTCTTCACCCGGGCGGCCATCGAGGCTGCCGCGGCCGACCCCGGGTTCCCGCTCGCCCATCAGCTGGTCGTCGATCTCGACCCGAGCCTCGTGGGGTACGACGACACCGACTCGCGCGCCGCCCTGCATGAGGCGCTCGCCCGCGTGCGATCGCTGCCCGGCGTCGAGGCCGCCAGCATGGCGTCGGCCGTTCCATTCGGCGACCTGACCGAAGACGGCAGCGTCACGCTGCCGGGGCGAGAGCAGCCGGTCAACGCGAGCTACACAATCGTCGGGTCCGGCTATTTCGACACGCTGCGCCTGCCGATCCTGCGAGGCCACGAGTTCCAGCCGGAAGACGACGCTCCGGGTGACGGACCGCTGCAGGCGGTGATCGACACCGCGCTGGCGCGACGGCTGTTCGGGGACCAGGACGCCGTCGGGCGCTCCATTCAGATCCGCATCCGTCAAGGCCTGGATCCGGAGACGTTGTTGATCGTGGGAGTCGCCGCGGCCGTCCGCAACGACCTGTTCGAGGTCTCGCCCGCACCCCACGTGTACGTGTCCTACGGCGCTCATGTTCGGGCGGCGATGACCTTGCACCTCCGCACGGCGCCGACCGTGGCCGAAGGGGCGATGCTGGCCACGGTCGAGCGCGCCCTCGGGGAAATCGAGCCGCGACTGCCGGTTCTTTCGGCGCGCACGCTCGCGATGCACCGCGACGCCAGCATCTCGGAGTGGGCCGTGCGGGCGGCCGCGACGTCCTTCGGCACCTTCGGCGGCCTCGCGTTGTTCCTCGCCGCGCTCGGCGTGTACGGGCTGAAGGCATACGACGTGTCGCGGCGCACGCGCGAACTGGGAATCAGAATGGCCCTGGGCGCAACGGCCGGCGACGTCGAACGTCTGGTGGTCGGCGAAGGCGTTCGCACGGCCGCCCTCGGGCTGGCGATTGGGACGCTGCTCGCTCTCGGCGCGGGCCAACTGGTCGCCGGACTGCTGTACCGAGTGAGCCCGCTCGATCCCATCGCCCTCGTGGCCGCGCTCGGCGCGCTGCTCTTCGCCACGCTGCTGGCCACTTACCTGCCGGCGCGGCGGGCCGCCAGAGTTGCGCCGCTCGAAGCGCTCCGGTCGGAATAGGTGGTCCCGGGCGACGGGAGGCTTCGATCACGCCCCTCCCAGCCGCGACAGCACGTGATCGTTGATCCAGTGGGCGTCCCACCACTCGTTCGGGTTCACCGGCACGCCCCTCAGGAACAGACCGAAGTGCAGATGGTCGCCGCCTGCGAGCCCGGTGGCGCCGCTTCTGCCGATGATCTCGCCCTTCGCCACTGTCTGGCCCGGCTGCACGTCGATCGCGCTCATGTGTCCGTAGAGCGAGACGAGGCCGACGCCGTGGTCGATCATCACCGCATTGCCGTAGATGCCGAAATAGCCGGCGAACAGCACGACGCCGTCGTTGCCCGCCTCGATCGGCGTCTGCTGCACGACGGACAGGTCGAACCCCACGTGGTCCTGCTGATCCACCTTCTCGCCCTTGTAGGTGTACGTGCGGTGGTCGGCGAACACGGCCTCGACCTGCGAGTTGCTCAACTGCACGAACGCCCCGTGCCACAGGAAATGGTCCGCGGACGCCTCCGACAACTTCGCAATCGACGCGTGATTCTCACGCCGGAGCTTCGAGTTGATCTCGACATAGTTCTTCACGAGATCGCCCTGATCCTGCACCGAGGGCGTGTGCGACATGATCTCCGACACCACCTTGTTCAGGAAACCGTCGTCGAGCACGATCTCGCGGCTTCGGAACGTCTTGGGAAAGACCTTCGCCTGAACGCCCACCACCGATTCGTTGCCTGCGGCATCCCGTGCGACCACCTGCACCGGCGTGGTGGCTGGAAGGTCGTAGGCGAACCCGAACAGCGCGAACATCGATCCGTCATGATGCACGCCCGGGAAAAAATGCGGCCCAACCTGCACGCCCGACACCGCGGCATCGTCGGACACCCGATAGACGATGCATTCGGATCCGCCCTGGTTGATGTAGTGCTGGCTCGACAGCACCTCGAGCCGGGGCGGCGTGCGGTCGACCACGAGATCTTTCGTCAGGTCCGTTCGATTTCCCGACCCGAAATGCCACAGGGAGCGGTCGGACACCTCGACTTCGAGCGTCGCCGGCCCCTCGGAGAGCCCGCCCTTTTCCTCGAGCACGCGGCCGACGTCGTAGGTCCGCGATGCCTCGCCCGGGTCGACGCTCTCGTCGGCGACGACCGTTTCGCTGCCGCCCTGCCGCAGGCGGATCGACACATGCTTCAGGCCGGTGCCCCCGTCGTTCACCGCCACCTGAAGCGCGGAATTCCGGCCGAGGGCCGTGCCGTCGGGGGTGACGGCGACGACCGGAGGCGTGCGCTCCCAGCGCGGGTAGGTCCATGCCACGCAGGCCACGGCGGCAAGGAGAAGCAGAACCGTCAGCAGCCCGAAGATCCGGATTTCACCCTTCATCGCTCTTATGTACCACGAGCGCGCAACCGGCGCGCGCGCCGAATCAGGAGGGGGCGTCGATCTGCGCTCTCTGGAGGCGGCCGCTGTAGTCGACGAACACGGATTTCCATTCGCTGAAGATCTCGAGTCCGGTGCGACCGGCCTCGCGATGGCCGTTGCCCGTCCGCTTCACGCCGCCGAACGGCAGCTGGACCTCGGCGCCGATCGTCGGCCCGTTCACGTAGACGATGCCGGCCTCGATGGCGCGCGTGGCGCGGAGCGCATGGTTCACGTCGCGCGTGTAGATCGACGAGGACAGCCCGTATGGGGAGTCGTTCACCCGTTGAATCGCTTCGTCAAGCGACTCGACGCCGACGACGGACAGGACCGGCCCGAAGATCTCTTCGCGGAAGATCCGCATCGCCGGCGTCACGCCGCTGAAGATGGTCGGCTCGACGAACCACCCGTGCTCGCGGCCGTCGCGCCGCGCGTCGCAGCCGCCGAACGCGACGCGCGCGCCTTCCTCAACACCGATCCGGATGTAGGTCATCACACGATCGAACTGCTGCTGGTTGATGAGCGGGCAGACCTCGCTGGACGGGTCCGTGCCGGGCCCGAGCCGAAGGCGGGACGCCCGGTCGCACAGGCGGCGCAGAAACTCGTCGTGGATGGGGCGTTCGAGCAGGAGCCGGCTCGTGGCGGTACACCGCTGACCCGCGGTGCCGAACGCGCCCCACACCACGCCGTCGAGCGCCAGCTCCAGATCGGCGTCCGCCAGCACGACCTGCGCGTTCTTGCCGCCCATCTCGAGGCTCACGTTCGCATGGCGCAGCGCGCAGCGCGCGCCGACGCTGGCGCCAACCTCCGACGACCCGGTGAACGAGACCAGATCCACGCCCGGGTGATCGACGATCCGCGCGCCCGCGACCTCGCCCCGCCCGTGGACCACATTGACGACGCCCGCCGGAAAGCCGGCTTCTTCCAGACACCTCACGAACTCGGTCGCGCACAGCGGGACGTCTTCGGCAGGCTTCAGGACGAAGGTGTTGCCGCAGATGAGCGCGTGAAACCCCTTCCAGGCCGGAATCGCCATCGGGAAGTTCCAGGGCGTGATGAGCCCGCATACGCCGACCGGCTCGCGAAAGGTGAGTGCCACCTTGTCGGGCAGCTCGCACGGCACCGTCTCGCCATACAGCCGCCGCCCTTCCCCGGCAGCCAGGTGCGCCATGTCGATGGCTTCCTGCACGTCGCCTCGGCCTTCCGCCAGAGGCTTGCCCATCTCGTAGCTGACCAGCCGGCCGAGTCGCTCCTTTTCACGCGTGAGGATCTCGGCGGCGCGTCGAAGAAAGCCGGCGCGCTGCGGCGGGGGCGTGCGCTTCCACGCCGGGAGGGCCTCGCGTGCAGCCGACACGGCCCGGTCCACGACGGCCGCCGACGAATCGGGAGCCGTCGCGACGAGTTCACGCCAGTCCGCCGGATTCCTCGACTCGATCGCGCCGCATCCCTCCGGCCATTCCCAGCGACCTGCGATGTGATTCAGGGCTCGTTCGCTCATTGGCGCTCCGGTTTCATCTTACGCTTCGCTGTGCACGGAACTGGGACACACACGTTCCAGGAAGGAACACAGGACCGCCACGTCCCCATCGGCGATGGGCCGTATGCATCCAACCAAGTCTCGATATATCAGCTACTTAGCGTGTTTGGACTCACCGGGGCAGTTCGGGCACGTTTCGTGATAGGACTTAGACGACTACTAACGTACTTTTACACCGCAACCCGCTGCGATCCCAATGGCCCGTGTTCTCGCCCTGCACCCCGATACCGGACAAGCCCGCGTGCTTCGCGTGGCGCTCCAGGAATTGCGCCGGGCGGAAGTGGTCGTCGTCAATTCGAAAGAGTCGGCACTCGCCGCCATCGACCGGGAGGTTCCCGATCTGGTGCTGCTGCCCGACCTTACCTCGCCGACTGACGACGAACACCTGATGGCGTATCTCGACGTGATGCCCGGTGCCGAGCACGTCCAGGTGCTCCGCATTCCGTCGCTCCGGTCTCCGTCTGATGCGGGCGCGCGCAAGCCGTCAGGGTTCGGCCGCTTCTCGCGGCGAGTCGTCCTGCCCGTCACGGCCGGCTGCGACCCGCGCGTGTTTGCGCAGGACGTCGCCGCCTACCTCGAGCAGGCGCAGCAGCTTCGGCAGGAGCGCGCGTGGGGTCGGCTGGCCGACACGCCGCAGGCCGCGGCGGAGCGCCGCGGCGCCCGGCGCTGGTCGCCGCTCGAAGTGCCGTGGGTCCGGTCCGTGAGATTCGTCACCGAGACGGCGGCGAACCTGATCAACCTGTCGACCGGCGGGGCTCTGCTGTGGACCGAAGGGCGTCCCGACTGGCGGTCGCTCCGGCGCAACCGGCGCGACGTGGAATCACAGTCCGGGCTGATGCTGCGGCTGGCGTCGGGGGAAGAAGTTTCCGTCGGCGGCTGCGTGGTCCGCTGCCAGGTGCGATCGATGCCGAACGGACTGGCCGCCTACGAGGTCGGGTTCCAGTTCGCCGAGGAAAACGACGCGCCGCTCAGATCACACCTCGAAATCGTCAATCACTGGTAGCCGCAAGCTACCAGGCGTTCGACGCGATCGACACGCGAGGCGCCGCGTCGAGAACCACGTCCAGCTGATGCGCGAATCTGGCGGCCGTGCGATATTTCACGCCGCGCTGCGTCACTTCGGACACTTCGCTCCTCACCAGATGCGTCGCGACCACCAGGCTCCGCTCGGATCCGAGCAGATGGAGGCGCGACAGGCCATCACCCACGAATTTCGAGGGCGACTCGAACAGCACGCCGCTGGCCGAGATGTTCACGACCTCGAGCGTCAAGCCCCAGGGCGTCTGCACGCAGGTCAGCCACGGAATATCGTCTGGGCTGAGACGCCGCGCCCGCTGCTGCCGGCCCTGGGCGGCACGGGTCAGCACCGGCGATGCGCTTGGTTCCGCGTCGCCTCCCCGAAGCCGCCCGCCTGCGCCGTCGGGCCGGTCCGGACGTGCCGTCGCACCAAGCCCGGATGCCCGGGCGGGTTCCATCGCGGGCCGCGCCACGGCCTCGACAATCCGCTCGCGAACGGCCACGGGATCGAAGGAGAGCGGCGCGGGAGCTCGACGCCGCTTCAGAAAGTCGAACCATCCGCGCTTCACGTCCGGTTCCGCCTCGGCATGAACGACGGGCGGCACCGTCAGGATCGGCACGTCGCGCGCTGCGTCCAGGCGGTTCAAGTGCAGGAGCAGCCGTTCGTCGTCGGCCTGCGGTACGAGCGCGGACATGAGCACCAGGTCGGGCAGGCTCGTCGACAGCGCCGCAATCGCGTCGCCGGACGACGAGGCAATCGTGACGTCCGAGTCCATGCGCCCGGCAATCAGCCGTCGCAGGTTTTCGCCCCGATCGGGGTCGGGCTCGAGCGCGAGAATACGAAATTTGGATCGCATGGCCATGGACACCCGCGTGTTCGATGGCAATTCGAAGGCCAAGGGTCAGGTGGGGATATGCACCCGATCCACTCAATTAGGTCGCTCGCGGGCAGACAAAGTTCCAGCCCGGACTCGCCTGGACGGCCTCGATTTGCTAGGGTTATCGAGTACGCCCCAGCGGATTTCCGCTTCAAGGAGAGCTGTTCATGCGCGTGTCTTCTCGATCCCTTGCCCTTGCGGCTGCGCTCGGCGCCGGCGTCGTCGCCGCCGCCAGCGGGCAGACCAGAGCAACCCTTCCCTACGATCACATCCACCTCAACGAGCCTGCCGAGGAAGCCAGCACGTGGTGGGAAGCACACATCGACGGCGCGCGGCGCATCACCGAAGCGCCGAACCGCCTGATGTACGGCGCGGTGCGCCTGATGTTCCTCAGCCCGAGGTCGCAGGGCGGGAGCCAAGGCAGCGTGATCGAGCACCTCGGGTTCTCGGTCGCCGATCTGGATGCCAAGATGCGTCAACTGGCCGCGGACAACACGAAGGTCATCGAGCCGGTCAAGGAGGTGCCGGGGCTGTACAAGACGGCACTCATCGAGGATCCCTGGGGCACGCGGATTCAGCTGGTGCAGGATCCCGAGCTTCTCGGGCTGCACCACGTGCAGCTGCGCGCGCCCGATCCGGATGCCGTGTACGCGTGGCTCCTCGACAAGTTCGGCGGCGAGCGGACGAAGATCAAGGGACAGCTCGACGCCGTGAAATACGCCGGGGTTCCTGGCTTCACGACGGTCTACATCGTGGTCGCGAAGGGCGACTCGGTGCCGAGCCAGGGCCGGGTCATCGATCACATCGGCTGGCGGTCCACCGGACCGATCGACGGCACGAAGGCAATGCTCGAGGCGAAGCAGGTCGAGCTCACGAGCCAGCCGCGGCCGTTGAACCTGCCGAACGGTCCGTCGATCAACTTCTTCTACGTCGCGGGGCCCGACGGCACACGCATCGAGCTCGTGGAGCGTCCCGGCTTGCAGCCCGGGCAGTAGAGCCGCGTTCAGGGCCGCAGAGGTCCGGGCAGGGCGCAGTCGGCCCGGTCCTCCAGCTGCCGCTCATGCCCGCGGACGAACAGGAATCCGCCGATGCCCGCGCCGACCGCGGCCACAAGCAGCCCGAGGCTGATCGGCCCGGCGAGACGGGCGACCGTCTGGCCGAACGCGTAGGCGCCGAAGCCATACGCCGCCGCCCACACCGCGGCGCCCGTCGAGTTGAAGAAGAGGAACCGCGTCCAGCTCATGCAGTTGACGCCGGCCAGCAGCGCCGCGTAGGTGCGCAGGACGGCGACGAACCGCCCGAAGAACACGAGCTTCCCGCCGTGGCGGTCGAACAAATATTGCCCGAGCTTGAGGCGGCGCGGCGTCAGGCGGATGATCATTCCGCGCCGCACGAGCCAGTGATATCCGAATTCGCGCCCGATCCAGAAGCCGACGTTGTCGCCGGCGATGGCGCCGCCGATCGCCGCCACGACCACGGTGACGATGCCGAGTCGTCCAGTCGTGGCCGCGTACAGCGCCGCGCTGACGAGCATCGTTTCGCCCGGCAGCGGCACGCCCGTGCTCTCGAGACCGACCACGCCGGCAACAATCCATCCGCCGTACGAGGCAATGAGCCGCGTGAACGCGTCCTGCGCGGGCAGCATCCAGGGGAAGAATGCAACGGCCGATCCGCGGACGGATCGGCCGAGCTCGAGCAGACTGGGACCTACTTCGGCTGCAGCGTCAGGCGGTGAGCCGCGTGCTGGTCCACCGCGGGACGCGTGAACTCCAGCGGAAAGTACCGATTCTCGGCGAGGTTTTCGCGAAGATTGCCGTAGTACGGGCTGCCGGGCTGCGCCGACTGGCCCGGCGCGTTGCTGCCGACCGAGTTGTCGGGATTCGAGAGATCGATGATCCTCCGGAAATTCGCGCCGGTCGCCATGACCGTATTGAACCCTCCGGGCCGCTCGATGGTGGGCAGGTCGAACGCCTTCACGAACATGTGCGGGAGCTCGCTCTCGTTGATGCGCCCGTAGCGCCACGCGGACCAGTCGGCGCCCCAGTCTTTCGTGAGCCGATCCAGGGCCTGACGCAGGCCCTGTTCCACCTGCGATTGTCGATCGCCTGTCTTCGCGGACTCGAGCG
Organism: uncultured Acidobacteriota bacterium; assembly: GCA_963837345.1. Taxonomy (GTDB): domain Bacteria; phylum Acidobacteriota; class Vicinamibacteria; order Vicinamibacterales; family CAVVIG01; genus CAWIMX01. The sequence goes on along the minus strand of CAWIMX010000001.1, from coordinate 1,820,489 downwards.
CTCGCGCCGCCTGGGTCGTGGTCCATCGAACGTAGATCGCACCGGCCGTGGTGTCTTTCGTCAGCACGTTGTCCCACCCGTCGATCATCGCCCTGGCTTTCTCGACGTCGGGATCGCGGGCCGTCCACCCATGGAACAGCGGATGGTCCCGCTCGGCGTGCAGCGAGTACGTGTCGTGCTGGAACCGCTCGAAGTCCGCGATCGAGAACGGGCCGCCGGTCGAGAGCAGCTGGCGGATGCGCGTGATACGCGAGATGTCGACGTCCACCGAGGAATGGTAGAAGACCGGCCGCCCCGTATAGCCATCCGGTTGGGTGGTGTTGTTGTTGGCGGTGGCGATGTAGCCGCGCGGCGGGTTGAATTCGCGCGGGAGATCGCGGCGGAAGCCGCGCCACTCGTACTTGCCGGTGCCGGGCACGGGCAGCCGGCCGTTCCATCCGTCGCGATCGGGCGTCAGCCCGGTCACCTGCATCGCGATGTTGCCGTCGGCGTCGCCGCAGATCAGATTGTGCGTCGGCATCTTCCAGTACATCGCGCGCTCGAAGAAGTCGGCGCAGCTCTGGGCCTGGGCCAGCTTGAAGCTGCCGAGATACGGCGCCGTGCCCGGCTCCTGGTTCACCGACTTCACGGCATACGCCCGGTGATGGACCGTGTCCTCGTAAAACACCGGGCCGTGGCGGCTGAACTTCATCTCGACGGTCCGCGGAGCCTCGCCCTTCACCTTGATCTCTTCGCTGATGACGCGGAGCGGTTCCCATGTGCCGTTGTACAGGACCTGATTGGCATCATCGGGCTTCGTCTCCTCGACGAAGACGTCGACCATGTCGGTCCCGGCAAACGTGACACCCCACGCCATCCGGGCGTTGTTCCCCTCCTGCACGCCGATGAACGGCGGCTCGCCGCCGCCGATGACGTTCCAGCCCGGCGCCACCAGGTGCACGAAATACCGGAGGGCGGGCATCTCGATGCGCCGATGCGGGTCGTTGGCCAGGATGGGGACGCCCGTCGGCGAGAGCGCGCCGCTGATGACCCAGTTGTTGCTGCCCTCGGGATCCTGGAACTCGGGTGCCACCTGCGCCACGCGCACGTCGGGCACGAGATCGCGATACTGGTCGAGCACCGCGAGCGGCGGCAGCTCGCCCGGCTCGAAGGGATCACCGTCGCCGGCTCGCATCACATCGAGAATGTCCGGCGGCAGGATGCTCAGATCGAGGCCTTCCGGAACCTTCAAGTCGTCCCAGGGATCGGGCGCGGTCCGCCGATTGGCCTCCTCCACGCCGAGCTTCGCGACGTTCTGCGCGAGCTGCATCTCGCTGATCGCATGGCTGCGCGCGCTCGACAGCCCGAGCTGCGCCCAACGCAGGACGACGGTCTGGGCCGTCCAGGGATCCGGCTTCACCCCGGTCAGCGTGAATTCGACGGGCAGGTTGTCGGCGTGCTCGGTGATGAACGCATTGATGCCGTTCGCGTAGTCGGTGAACAACCGCTCGGCCTCGGGATGATAGCTGGTCCACTCGGCGGCGTCCCAGGGACCGCGGAACATCAGCAGCCGCGTGCGCGCGTCGTACTTGAACGCCTCGGGCCCGAAGATCTCGGCCAGCCGGCCTTCGTGCCACCGGCGCCACATCTCCATCTGCCAGAGGCGGTCCTGCGCCATCACGTAGCCCTGGGCGAAAAACAGATCGTCGTCGTTCTGGGCGTAGATGTGCGGAATGCCTGTTTCGTCCCGAATGACCTCGACGGACTGCTTCAACCCCGGCACGTCGAGCGCGCCGTCCAGCCGGGCCAGCGACTGACGGGCCAGATCGTCGAGCGTCGCCGGCGGTGTGGCGGCGCACCCCGCCGCCAGCATCGTGAGCCAGACCATGCACGCAAGCTTCGAACATCGGTGACGAGTGGACATCGCACCCTCCCAGAGTACCCAGCCGCTGAAAACCGACTGATGATGCGCCTCGGTTGCGGGCGTGTCAAACGGTGCGGTCGCCGCGCCCGCCCGGGCGGAGCGGGCCCGACAGCCGCTAGGCAGGCGGAATGTTGACGTTCATCCGGAAGAAGTTGTCGGGGTCGTACTGCTTCTTGATCTGCCGCAGGCGCGGCAGGTTCGGTCCGTAGACCGCTTCGAGGACGCCCGACGTCGAGTCGTCGGCGTCGAGGTAGTTGACGTACCGCTTCGGGCCCGTGAACGGCTTCACCGCCGCATAGCTGTCCTTCGCCCAGCGCGTGCAGAGGTCGTTCTGCGAGGGGTCGGTCCACTGGGCGAAGATGCCGGCGTTGTACCCCGTGGCGCGCAGCGCATACGCCGTGTGGCCCACCGGCACGCGCGCCGCCGCGCCGTGGAAGTGCTCGAGCAGCAGCTGGCTCATCGATGTCGGACAGCTGGCAAAGCGATCGATCAACACGTCGATCGCCTCGTCGGTCAGCTCGTCGATGAAGTGCGATTTCCAGTAGTTGAGCGCGCCGCGCGGGAAGGCGGCGTCGAGCATGCCGTTGAGCGCCACGTACGGCATCGGCCCCAGGACGTCCAGGGCCGGCGTGCCGAATGCCTTGATCGGCGCGACCGCCCGTTCGGCCTCGCTCGTCGGACCGACGTGGGAAGCGGCAATGCCCACGATCTTGTGGCCCGATCCGTCCGGCGCCGTGAGAAGCGCGGCCACCAGCATCATGTCGTCGGGCGCCGTCCGCGTGAAGTCGCGGAAGAAGCGCAGCACGTCGCGCGCGCGATCGGCCGGCCAGGCCACGATGCCGCCGATGATTATCGGCCCCAGCTTGTGGAGCCGGAATTCGAAGGAGCCGGCGACGCCGAAATTTCCGCCGCCGCCGCGCACCGCCCAGAAGAGATCCGGGTGCTCATCGGCGCTCGCACGGAGCGTCGATCCGTCGGCGAGCACGAGATCGACCGACAGCAGGTTGTCGAGCGCCATGCCGTACTTGCCCATCAGCCACCCGAGGCCGCCGCCGAGCGTGAGGCCGGCAATACCGGTGGACCCGACCACGCCGCCGGTCGTCGCGAGGCTGTAGAGCTGCGTCTCGCGATTGAAGTCGCGCCAGATCGCCCCGCCGTCGGCACGGGCGGTCCCTCGCGCCGCGTCGACGTGAATGCCGCGCATCAAGGAGAGATCGATCATCAGCCCGCCGTCGGTCGTCGCCCGGCCCGCGACGTTGTGGCCGCCGCCGCGCACGGCCACCTCGCCACCGAGCGATCGTCCGGCGCGGACGGCGTCGGCGATGTCGGCCAGTCCGCGGCACTGCGCGATGAGGCCCGGACGCTTGTCGACGAGTCCGTTGTGGACGTGTCGCGCCTCGTCGTACCCGGGCTCTCCGGGCTGCAGGAGTCGACCCGCGAACGATGAAGCGAGCCCGGACGCGATTGAAGACACATGGCTCATGGCGAGACGCCTCCCTGAACGCGCCAGCTTGTCATGAGGATGCGTCGGGTTGCAAGAGGTCGACGTGCGGGCCGTCAGCGATCCAGCAGGCTTCTGACGACGTCGAGCAGATCGGCGGCGCTGAAGGGTTTCTCGAGCAGCGGCGCGTCGCCGTCGATTTCGCCGCGCCGGACGGCGGTCTCCCCGGTGTAGCCCGACATGAAGAGCACGCGGAGCCCCGGACGTGCGGCTTTCAGGAGGCGCGCCAGGTCCGCTCCACCCATGCCGGGCATGACGACGTCGCTCAGGACGAGATGGATCGTGCCGTCGAACCGGCCGGCGACGGTCAGCGCCTCGTCTGCGCTGCCGGCTTCGAGCACGGTGTAGCCGTGGCGCGCGAGAATCCGCGTGACCAGCCGGCGCACCGCCTCTTCGTCCTCGACGACCAGCAGGACGCCCGGCCCCGACGCCACCAGCGGGGCGGACCGGCTGACGGATGCCACGTCCGCCGCCTCGACGCCGTCGGGCGCGGGAAAGAACATGGTGAACGTGGTGCCGACGCCGACTTCGCTCGTGACCGTGATGTGCCCGCCCAGCTGCCGCACGATGCCGTAGACGGTCGCCAGACCCAGCCCGGTGCCCTTGCCGGCCTCCTTGGTCGTGAAGAACGGCTCGAAGATCCGGCTCGCGACGTCGGCGGGAATGCCGCTGCCCGTGTCGCTCACGGCAAGCCGCACGTACCGGCCGCGATGAAGGGCGTCGGGGGCGATCGTGCGAACCTGGTCGTCGTTCACGGCCGCCGACTCGATCGTCAGCCGGCCGCCGCCGAGCATCGCGTCGCCCGCGTTGGAGGCCAGATTGAGCAGCACCTGCTCGAGCTGCACCGGATCGGCCAGGATGAGCGGCAGCTCCCTGCCCAGCGCCAGTTCGAACTCGATGTCCTCGGGCACCAGGCGCCGGAGCATGCCGTGGGCATCGTGGATGATCTGGTTGACGTCGACGGCGCTCACCTTGAGCGTCTGCTTCCGGCTGAAGGCGAGCAGCTGCTTGGTCAGCTCGGTGGCCCGTCCGGCCGCCTTCCGAATTTCGAGCAGGTCGCCGCTCATGGGTTTGTCGGTGCCGATCTGTTCCAGCACCATCTCGCTGTAGCCCACGATCGTGGTGAGGATGTTGTTGAAATCGTGCGCGATGCCGCCGGCCAGCCGTCCGATGCTCTCCATTTTCTGCGCGTGGCGGAGCTGCTCTTCGAGCACCTGGCGCTCGTGGCGCACGGCCGTCTCGCGCAGCTCGCGCTCGATCGCCGGCAGCAGACGCGCGAGCCCGTTCTTGACCAGAAAATCGTCCGCGCCGGCCTTGAGGGCGGTGACGGCGGTGTCTTCGCCGATCGTGCCCGACACCATGATGAAAGGCAGATCCCGATCGAGCTCCCGCAGAATCTCGAGCGCGGCGGTCCCGCTGAAGCCGGGCATCGAGTAGTCGGACAACACGATGTCCCAGTCGTATCGAAGAGCCGCGCGCAGGCTTTCGGCCGTCTGGACGCGCTCGAACGTGACGGCATATCCGCCACGTTCGAGCTCGGCCAGGATCAGCTCCGCGTCCGCGGGCGAATCTTCCACGAGCAGGGCTCGAAGGGGCTGCGTCATGCGTGTCGAGTCGTCAGCCGGCGGCGGCGTCCGATCCGCCGTGGGGCTGCGGCGGCGGCTGGTTGACGACGGCCCAGAAGCCGCCGAGCATCTTGACCGCTTCGATGAACTCGTTGAACGAGACGGGCTTCACGACATAGGCGTTCACGCCGAGGTTGTAGCTGCGCACCAGGTCGCTCTCCTCCCGCGACGACGTCAGCGCCACCACCGGGATGGTCTTCAGCTGGGGGTGCGACTTGATCTCGCGCAGCACCTCGATGCCGTCCACTTTCGGCATCTTCAAATCGAGCAGGATGACCGCCGGATTTCCACCCGGCCGGCTCGCGTATTGATGGCGCTTGAACAGATAGTCGAGCGCCTCGGCGCCGTCGCGAACGACCACGATGTCGTTGGCCAGGCGGTTCTCGCGCAGGGCCTCGAGCGTCAGCTCCATGTCGTTCGCGTTGTCCTCCGCGACCAGGATCGTGCGGAGCTCGGTGATCATGCGGGTTCTCCTTCCGGGGCCAGATGCGGCATGGCCACGTAGAACGTGGCGCCCTGGCCGAGCGCGCTCTCCGCCCAGACGTAGCCCCCGTGGCGTCTGATGATGCGGCGGACGGTCGCCAGACCGATGCCGGTGCCCTCGAAGTCGTCCGACGAATGCAGCCGCTGAAACACGCCGAACAGCTTGTGCGCGTACTGGGGATCGAACCCGACGCCGTTGTCGCGCACGAACACCGTGGCGCGGCCGCGCGCGTCGCACACGCCGACCTCGATCCGCGGCTCGGGCCGGGTCGACGAATACTTCACCGCGTTGGCGAGCAGGTTCACGAACACGATCCGGAGCATCTCGCGATCGCCGTCGACCTCCGGCACCGGCCGGATCACCCAGTCGATGGCGCGGCCCGGGGCCCCGTCGTTCTCCACCTCGCGTCGCGCCTCCTCGACGATGTCGCCGAGCGAGACCCGCTGGGTCGAGAGCGCCAGCCGCCCCGTCCGCGAGAACGACAGCAGATCGTCGATGAGCCGCCCCATCCGATTGGCGGCTCCGGTGATGGTCTGGAGATAGCGCTGATCCTGCTCGCGCAGCACCTGGCCCGCCGATCGCTCCAGGAGCGCGGCGAACCCGGTGATGTGGCGGAGCGGCGCGCGCAGGTCGTGGGAGACCGAATAGCTGAACGACTCGAGCTCCTGATTCGCGTCGGCCAGCTCCGCGACGCGCGTCTTGAGCTCCTCGGCGATCTCGAGCTCGCGCGTGACGTCGCGCGCCGAGGCATAGATGACGCCTTCTTCGGGCGCCGGCACAGACACCCACCGCAGCCACCGATAGCTGCCGTCCTTGTGCCGGTACCGGTTCTCGAAGCTGATCACCCGCTGCCCGGCGACGAGGTGTCCCGCCTGCGTGCTCGTGGCCGTGCGATCGTCGGGATGCACGAAGTCCACATAGGGCCGCGAGGTGAGCTCCTCGCGCTCCCAGCCGAGCACGTTGCGCCACGCGTCGTTCACGCGACGGAAGCGTCCGTCGAAGCCGGCGATGCAGAACAAGTCGATCGAGACGGAAAAGAACCGGTCGAGCTCGCGCATCGCCGTCTCGAGCCCTTCCGTGCGTGCTCGAACGCGCTCCTCCAGCTCGCCGTAGGTGTGCTCCAGGCGGGCGGCCATGGTATTGAAGGCCGTCGCCACCTGCACGACTTCGCCGCGGCCGATCACCGGGATGCGCGTCGCATAGTCGCCGGCCGCAATCGCCTCCGACGCCGACGCCAGCGCCGTCAGCGGCGAGACCGCGCGGGCGGCGATCGCCGCGACCAGGCCCACCGCGAGCACCACGAACAGCACGGCCACCAGACTGGTCGTGCCGAGCACGCCGCGGCCAGGCGCCAGCAGCACCGCCTGGGGAAAGTCGACGATCACCGCCCAGGGCGTCCCGTTCACGGGCGACAGCGCGCCCACGCGCGCGTCTCCCTGCGCCGTCTGATAGCGGCTGACGCCGCGCGCCTGGCGATCGATGGCCGGCGCCTCGACGAGCTCGGTGAAATTCGTCCACACGTCTCCGGAGCCCATCGCCACTTCGGCTCCGTCGCCCACGAGTCGCGAAATCAGCCCGGCGTTGGGCGCCGCCGACAGCCGGCGCGTGACCACGAGCAGGCCGAGCCGCTGCGGATCGTCCCCGTCGGCACCGCGATCGTCCACGACCTCGGCGGCAACGGCTGCCGCGGCCGCGCCGTGGAACGCCACGAACGGCCCCACGCCGGGCGAGACGGTCGTGAACGAGGGAGGCGGCACGGCGTCTCGATCGTCTGGCGGCCCGACGGCGAGCACGACATGACCGCTCGTGTCCACGAGGGCCACCGGCGGCTGGCCCGGCGCGGTCAGGGCTTGCAGGATCGCGGTCGCCATCGCACGGGCCCCTTCGTCGTGGCGCAGGGCCCGGCGGAGGACGGGGCTGGCCGCCACGCGCCGGATCTCGCCGAGGCCTCGGGTCGTGTTCTGGCTCATCAGCTCGGACAGCTGGTCGGCGGTCGCCTGCGCCCGCTCGCCGCCGGCTTCGAGCAGCACCCGCTGCAGCTGGCGCTGTGCGGTCCAGAGAAACGCCACGGTGACCGGAACGAGCACGAACGCGACGAGCAGCGGAAGCCGGAAGCGAATCGAATCCGCGCGCCGGTGTCGCCGGGCCCAAGGGTCCACGTCGCAGACTATCGGTCGCTGGCGGACCAGACCATACCGACTTTTGTCGTTTTCTGACGGTGAATGTTCAGAATCAGAACAACCGCGGGCGCAGATCGCTTCTGCGCAGCTGACGTTAATTGCTTGTGGAATATGAGGATAGCCGATACTCTAGGACATGGCGTGATTATTGATGACTCTATAGGACATTATGGTTCATTACGACCCCCCGCGCTCTCTCGCTCAACTGCCTCCACCGGTTTGTCCGAAGTGCGGCAGTCACATGACGCAAATCATCGGCCTCTCCGACGACGCCCGTGAGATCCACGTTCGCTGTAACGCTTGCGGCGCGCGCTCCACTATTCCGATTGAAGACGCGCCGGCTCAGCTGCCGATCGCAGGCTGAGGGGGAGTTGCACGCATGCCGATGGACATCTCAGCGGAACTCGCAGTGATGCAGAGCGTCGGCAACGCCCTGGCGCAGCTGCCCGACGCGGAGTCGCGGCTCCGGGTGCTCCGTTGGGCCGCCGATCGGGTGCGGATTGCCGAGCAGCAGGCGTTGGCTCAGCGCCCGCAGGATCCCCGCGGGGGCGACGAGGCGTTCCCGGCCCTCGCGATTCACATCCGTCAGGACATGGATGGCGAGGCGCTGGACGTCACGCCCGCGGAGCGGCGCCGCCTGTGCGCGGGCGACGAGTCGCTCGACACGCTGATCCGAACGCTGGCGGCCGAGCTCGGCCAGTTCAATATCGACTGGCGTTCCGCCTGACCTCGCGCGTCAGGCGTCGGCTTTCTTCTTGCGGCTCGCGCGCTTCCTCGGCGACTTGGCCGGAGCCGGTTCGTTGGTGGACTGCAACACGACCAGTCGCGTCGAGAAGACACGACGCCCGTGCTCGTCGAAATCGATGACCGTGTGGTGCTCGTTCACCTCGACCAGCGTGCCGGCCCCGTAGGTCGGTTGCGTGACGCGGTCGCCTTTGGTCCAGGCTTTCATCGTCGATCCAATCCTCCAGCTTACCAACGGGGCTCGCGGCGTCCGCCGCCGCTGCGGTTGCCGCCGAAGCCGCCCTCGGGTTTGGGCCGGGCCTCGTTGACAGTGAGCGCGCGGCCGCCCATCGAGTACTGATTGAATTCGGCGGCGGCCTTCTGTGCCTCTTCGTCAGTGGCCATCTCGACGAATGCGAAGCCGCGGGCCCGCCCGGTGGCGGCGTCACGCATCACGCGCACGGACTCCACCGTGCCCGCGCGGCTGAACAACTCTTGAAGCTCCGCCTCGCCCGTGGTGTATGGAAGGTTGCCGACGTAAAGCCTTCGACCCATAACCTGCCTCTCCTCACTCGCGCCGTACCGAACGAGCCCCGGTACGCGGCCGCATGAACGCCGGGGAACACGACCCCGGCGTGTGGTCGTCGTTCAGCCAAGCGATCACGTGGAGGGAGGAGCGAGTCAGAACAGAGGCTCGATCAGCACTCGGCGCGGGCCAAGCAGGCGGACTGACCACCAAGGGCGCGTAGTCTATCAATCAGCGGGCCGTACAGGCAAGCGAGGAGGCCTGCACGGCTCCGCCCGATAGAGCGTCCGCCCGTTCTGCACCGCGTTGGTCAGGAACGCGGCGCCGAGGCCGACCGCGCCGGCGACGCCGGCCAGGTCGAACACCCTGGCGTGCACCCCCAGCACATCCGTCCAGACGTGGGCCCGGGCGGCCACGACCCCGGCGGCAAGGAGCACGCGAAGCTCGGTGGGCCCGACGCCTCCAAACGAGAGCCTGAACGTGCCGGCGGCATGGGTGGCCAGAAAGGTTTCGGCCGACGCCAGCAGATAGGCCGCCAGGAGCGCGAGCGCCACCGCGGTCGCCATGAAACCGGACACGGCGAACCCGGCGAGGAGGCACGTGACGCCGATGAGGTCGATTACGTGATCGACGTAGTACCCGTACCGCGGCCGTTCAATCCGCCGGAACCGGGCCAGCGTTCCGTCCAGGCTGTCGCCGAACCAGTTTACGGCGAGGCACGCGGCGAATAGCCAGCCCCCGGCGGCCGACGACCGTGCGGCAACCAGCGCCAGTCCGGCCGCGGCCATGGCACCGAGGGCGAGCGCCGTGAGGTGATCGGGAGCCACGAGGGCGGGCATCCGGGAGGCGAGGGCCGCGAGAACGCGGCGTTCCGGAGCGGCAAGCACTCCGCCGTTCACTCGAATATGCATCGGACCGACTCCACGGAGGCACGCTGGACGGTCGTCGGTCGGCCTCCAATCCGGGATGCGCAGGGGCGGCGGCATCCGGCTCATAATCGGAGCCATGCGCCTGCATCTCGGGTCCGAGCTCCTCCTGGATTTTCCCCGGTATCGCTCCCGCCTCGATGGAAAGCGCGTGGGCGTGGTCTGCAATCCCGCGTCGGTGGACGCGAGCCTGCGCCACATCGCCGACCGCCTGCTGACGCATCAGCGGACGAGGCTCGCGGCCATCTTCGGGCCACAGCACGGATTCCGGTCGGACGTCCAGGAGAACATGATCGAAAGCGCTCACGGTCGCGACGCCATCCGGCGCGTGCCGGTGTACTCGCTGTACAGCGAGACGCGGGAGCCGACGGCCGACATGCTGCGCGACCTCGACGTGCTCGTCGTCGACCTGCAGGACGTCGGCACGCGCATCTACACCTACATCTATACGATGGCGAACTGCCTGCGGGCGGCCCGGCGCCACGCCGTTCCCGTCGTCGTGTGCGACCGGCCGAACCCGATTGGCGGAGTGGCCGTGGAAGGTCCGATGCTCGAGGCGGGATTCGAGTCGTTCGTCGGCCAGTTCCCGATCCCGATGCGCCACGGGCTCACGGTCGGCGAGCTCGCGCGGCTCTTCAATGAGGCGTTCGGGCTGGGGGCCGAGCTGGAGGTCGTCCCCATGGAGGGCTGGCGGCGCGAGATGTACTTCGACGAGGCAGGCATTCCGTGGGTGCTTCCCTCGCCGAACATGCCCACGCTCGAGACGGCGATCGTCTACCCGGGCACAGTGCTGTTCGAGGGCACGAACGTGTCGGAGGGGCGCGGCACGACGAAGCCGTTCGAGCTGCTCGGCGCGCCCTGGATCGAGCCGGAGCCGTTCGCAGGCGCGCTGAACGAGCTCGAGCTGCCGGGCGTGCGCTTCCGGCCGGCCGTCTTCGAGCCGACGTTTCACAAGCACGCCAGGCAGGCCTGCGGCGGGTGTCAGATCCACGTGCTCGACCGCACGGTCTTCCGCCCGGTCGAAGCCGGAGCGGCGCTCCTCGAGGCCTTTCGCTCGGCCGCGCCCGATCGATTCGCCTGGCGCGATCCGCCCTACGAATACGAGCGCGAGAAGCCGCCGATCGACATCCTGTCGGGCTCCGCCGCGCTGCGGCGCCAGATCGAGGCCGGCCTGCCCGTGGGCGACATTGCGAACTCATGGACGGATGGCGTCCGTGACTTCGTCCAGCTCCGTCGTCGATACCTGCTGTACTGAGGACTCAGCCCCGGGTTTTCGCGATCCCGGGCGTGTCGGCTTCCTGGGGGATCCTCGACGCGAGATGGTATTGCGAGAGGTGCGTCTGCAGGCGCTCGAACGCCTCGGCCGGCCTGTCGGCGTAGCTCATCAGGTTGACGTCGTGTTCCGAGATCGCGCCCCACTCGACGAATGGCCTGAAGTCGAGCACCTGCTTCCAGTACTCCCGCCCGTACAACACGACCTCGATCTTCTTCGACAGCTTCTCGGTCTGCGCGAGCGTGAGGATCTCGAAGAGCTCGTCGCAGGTGCCGAATCCTCCGGGAAAGATCACGAGTGCCTTCGCGAGGTACGCGAACCAGAACTTGCGCATGAAGAAATAGTGGAATTCGAAGTGCAGGCCGTCGGTGATGTACGGATTGGCCCCCTGCTCGAAGGGGAGCCGGATGTTCAGCCCGATCGTCTTGCCGCCGGCTTCGCTCGCGCCGCGATTCGCGGCCTCCATGATTCCGGGGCCGCCGCCCGAGGTGACGACAAAGCGGTGATTCTCCTGCTTGAGCGACAGACTCCACGTGGTGAGCAGGCGCGCGAGCTCGCGCGCGTCCTCGTAGTACTGCGCCCACTCCATCGCCCGGCGCGACCGCTTCAGCTCGGCTTGATAATCATCGTCGGACTGAATCATGCCTCGCGCCTTGAGGGACCGGTGCGCGCGCGTCGCGCGCTCGCGGCTGTCGACCCGCGCGGACCCGAAGAAGACCACGGTGTCCTGGATGCGCTGCTCCTTGAACCGGCGAAGCGGCTCGAGATACTCCGACAGGATACGAATGGGCCGCCCCTCGTGGCTCTCGAGGAAGCGTTCGTCCATGTACGCCAGCGGCTGATGGTGCATAGACGCTCAATCTACCACGCGTACTGTTAAGATTCCGGCGTGTCGGCTCCGCCGAGCCTCGATCTCACCACGGCCATTGCGGCGCCCCAGGATCGCGTGCTGCGATCGTTTTTCGACGCCGACGCACTCGGCGCCTGGTGGCGCGTGCGCCGATCGGTGACCGTTCCCCGACCCTTCGGCCCGTATGTCGTCGAATGGGACCCGACGCTGGATCGCGACGATGTGCTGGGGCGGCTGGGGGGCGTGTTCCGCGGCACCGTGGTCCAGTACCACCCGGCGCAGGGCTTTTTCGTCGCCGACGCGTACTGGCTGCCACCCGACGGCGATCCGATCGGCCCGATGGCCTTCGAAGTGTCGTGCGCGGCGATCGACGGCGGCGCGCGGACCGAAGTGCGGGTGTCGCAGCGCGGGTTCGAGGAGAGCGAGCGGTGGCGGCGGTACTACGAGCTCATCCAGCCGGGCTGGCAGCGAGCCCTCGCGTCGTTGCGGTCGCTGCTCGAAAAGTAGGCTCACCCGGCGGCACGGTCCTCGCGGCTCCGCCTGACGGTCGAGCCGTCTGGGGACGCGATCATGGCAGCTGCTGGATCTTGAGATAGTTGGCGTCCGCGCGCGAGGCATCGCTGTTGATGCTCACCACCACGATCGTGGCGCGTGCGGCCAGGACGCCCTGCGCCACGAGCTGCGCGCCGATACTCCCGACGTTCACCTCGTCGCCGATCGCGACGGCGATCGGCAGCACCCCCCAGCACAGGGCCAGTCGGCGAGCGATCGAGAAGCCTTCCGTAGCGGCGATGATCGTCGCGTGCGGCCGCAGCGACGAAAGTCGGCGTGCCGTGGCGCCTCCGCGGGTCACCGCCACGATCGCGTCGGCATGCCCGCGGGCGGCGAGCGTGACGGCCGCGTCGCACAACGCGTCCTCGTGGTTGCGCACGGCCGGCGCGCCCGCCGCCGCGAAAGCCGCCGGCGCCGATTCCGCGTCGCGAATCACGGCGTCGAGCGTCCTGACGGCCCGAACCGGATACGCGCCGATCGCCGTCTCACCCGCCAGCATGATGGCGTCGACGCCCTCGTCGACGGCGTTGGCGGCGTCGCTGACCTCCGCGCGGGTGGGCCGCGGCTCGGTCGTCATCGACTCGAACACTTGAGTGGCCACGATGGCGGGTATCCCGACACGCCTCGCGCCCGCGACGATCGCTTTCTGGGCGCGCGGAACATGCTCGAGCGGCATTTCGAGCCCCAGGTCGCCGCGCGCCACCATCACGGCGTTCGACACCGCCAGAATCCCGTCCAGATGTTCGAGGGCCTGCGGCCGCTCGAGCTTGGCGACGAGGGGAAGATCCGCCGCGCCCGCCTTCGCCGCCAGCGTTCTCGCCTTCTGCACGTCGGCGGGCGTCTGGACGAAGCTCACGGCCACCAGGTCGACGCCCATTTCGATGCCGGCGGCCAGGTCGGCTTCGTCCTTCCCGGTGATCGCGGAGGCGGCGAGCGCCACGCCGGGGGCATTGATGCCCTTGTGCTCACCGAGCTGACCGCCGTCGACGATGGTCGTCTCGATCTCGCGGCCGTCGGAGCGCTCCACGCGCAGCTCGATGGCGCCATCGGCCAGGAGCAGGCGATCGCCGGCCTTCACCCCCTTCGCCAGACCCTCGAACGAGGTGAAGACGCGCGTCGCGTCGCCGGGGCCGTGGCCCGTCGCAATTCGCAGCCGCCGTCCCGCCTCGAGCCGCACCGGGCCGCCGCCCACGAGCGTCCCGGTGCGGATCTTCGGTCCCGAGAGGTCCTGGAGGATCGCCACCGGACGGCCGGCACGGGACGCGGCGTCACGGACGCGCGTGACGGCCGTCCGGTGCGACGCATGCGTACCGTGCGAAAAATTCAGACGGACGACGTCGGTGCCGGCGTTGATGAGCGACTCGATCGTCTGATCGTCGCTCGTCGCAGGGCCGAGCGTCGTGATGATTTTCGTGTGCCGCAATAGAATGTCCATTATGGGACAGATCGTTCCCGACGCCGTCGAACGCTACCTTGCCGGCCTCAACCACATGGCCGATGCGGTGCTGGCCGAAATGGCCCGGGAGGGCGCGCGCAATGCCTTGCCGATCGTGGACGCGGAGGTGGGAGCGCTGCTGCGCGTGCTGGCGACGGCGGTCGGTGCGTCGCGGATTCTGGAGATCGGCACGGCCATCGGGTATTCCGGCGTCTGGCTCGCCGGCGCGCTCCCGCCAGGCGGGCTCCTCATCACGATGGAGCGCGATCCCGACCGCGCGCGCATCGCACGCGAGAACTTCGCGCGCGCCGGCCTGGCCGATCGCGCGACTGTCATGGTGGGGGATGCCGCCCGGCTGATGGCCAAAGTGGCCGGGCCATTCGATCTGATCTTCCAGGACGGCGACAAGGCGCAGTACTCGCCGATGCTCGACCGCCTGGCCGGCCTGCTCCGTCCCGGCGGCCTCCTCGTCACCGACAACGTGCTCTGGGATGGCGAGGTGGTGCCGGGGTTCGTCGCCCAGCCTGCGAAAAACGCTGCCGACACCGCGGCCATCGCCGCCTACAACGAACGGTTGAACGCGCACCCCCGGCTGCGCACGGCCACGGTGCCGCTGCGTGACGGGGTCGCTATTTCCGTGAAGGCCGGCGAATGACCATCGTCGACTTCGCCCGCGCGCTCAGAGCGGGGGCCACGACGGCCGAGCGCACCGCGCGCGGGTGTCTCGATCGCATCGCGGCGCAGAACCCGACGCTGAACGCCTTCATTCTGGTGATGGCCGAGCAGGCCATGGAAGAGGCGCGGTACGCCGACCGCGAGCTGGCGGCGGGCCGGGACCGTGGCCCCCTGCACGGCGTGCCGATCTCCGTGAAGGATCTCGTCGACGTGGGGGGCGTGCCGACCACCGCGGCCTCGCTCGTGGGCCACGGCCAGCCCGCCGAACGCGACAGCGCCGCCATGGCCTTCCTGCGGCGCGCCGGCGTGGTCGTGCTCGGGAAGACGAACCTGCACGAGTTCGCGCTCGGGACGACCAACGAGGATTCCGCGTTCGGGCCGGTCCGCAACCCCCACGATCCCTCGCGATCGCCCGGCGGATCGAGCGGCGGCTCGGCGGCCAGCATCGCCGCCGGTATGGCGCTCGCCTCGATCGGCAGCGACACCGGCGGCTCGATCAGAATTCCCGCCGCGGCATGCGGCATCGTGGGCCTGAAACCGACGTTCGGGGAAATCTCGCTCGAAGGGGTGATCCCGCTCTCTCGTACGCTGGACCACCTCGGTCCGCTGGCGCAGAGCGTGGCCGACGCGGCGCTCGTCTACCGGGGCCTGCTGGGCCTGGCCGGCGACCCGCCCGTCGCGGCACGATCGATCGACGGCCTGCGCCTGGGCGTCCTGCGGCGCTACTTCTGCGAATTGCTGGACGACGACGTGCGGGCGGCGTTCGAGTCGGCGCTCGATCGGCTTCGCGCCGCCGGCGCGCGGCTGGCCGACGTCGACCTGGCGCACGCCGACACGATCGCGGCGGTCTACACGCCCATCGTCCTCGCCGACGCCGCGGCCTATCACGTCGGATCGCTCGAGTCGTGTCCCGAAAAGTACACGCGGCCTGTGCGCGAGCGTCTCGAGGCCGGGCTGGCCATCAAGCCGGCGGAGTACCGGCGCGCGCTGCAGGGACGGGAGCAGCTCCGGCTGGACGTCGAACGCGCGTTGGCCGACCACGACGCACTCGTGTTGCCGACGCTGCCGATTCCGGCGCCGCCCCTCGGCGCCCTCGACATGCCGGTCGGCAGCCGGCGCGAACCGGTGCGCAGCCTGATGCTGCGGCTCACACAGCTCTTCGACATCACCGGCCATCCGGCGATCTCGCTGCCGTGCGGCCGCACGAGAGAAGGGTTGCCCGTCGGCTTCCAGATCGCCGGGGCCCGCATGCAGACCGAGGCGCTCATTGCCGCCGCGCTCGCCTGCGAACCCCTCCTCGTGCCATAGCGCGCCGTCGGGCCCTGGCGCGCCGGCTCCCGCGCTAGGGCTGCAGGAGCAGATACCGCGCGATCTCCACGTATCGCTCCACCGCCGCAAGGAGCTCGGCGATCGACACGTACTCCTCGCCGGTGTGGGCCACGTGGATCGATCCCGGACCGAACAGCACCGGGCGACCCCACGCCGCGAGGAACGGCATGTCGGTGGTGTAGGGGAAGACCGCGGTCTCGATCCCGGGCACGGTCGTGAGCTTGACGAGAGGCACTTCGAGCACGTGCTCGATCTCGACGCCCTCGGCGAGCGGGGCGATCGCGTCGAGGAGCGGGCCGGTGGCGCTCACCGTGCGAAACATCAGTTCGGCCTCGGCCGACGGCGGGACGACGTTCGGCGCAATGCCGCCGCTGATCAGTCCCACCGTATAGTGCGTGCGGCCCATGACCGGATCGGACGGCAGCTCGATCCCGCGCAGCAGGAGCAGCGCGTCGATCAGTTTGTCGATGGCCGACTCGCCCAGTTCGGGGAACGAGGAGTGCGCGGCGCGGCCCGCCGCCCGCAGCCGGACACGCAGGGCGCCTCGCGTCGCGAGCCCGAGACGGCTGTCGGTGGGCTCGCCGTTGATCAGGTAGCGGCACCCGCCCGGCGCCACCCGGTTCGCGGCTTTCGCGCCGTCGCTGCCCCGCTCCTCGCCGACCACGAACAGCAGGCCAATGCGCGATTCGCCCGATCGCACGAGCCTGTCGGCGGCCGCCACCTGCGCGGCCAGGATCCCTTTCGCATCGCACGAACCGCGGCCGAACAGGCGGTCGCCGTCGACGCGGCTGGGAAAGAACGGCGGCACGCAGTCGAGGTGCGTGGACAGCACGATGAGCGGCGAAACGCCGGTCGTCGCAAACACGTTCGCCCGCCCGCTGTCGACGGCCTGCTCGACCACGGTCCAGCCGCGATCCCGGAGATATTGCGCCAGAAATCGGCCGGCTGCCGCCTCGAGGCCCGTGGTCGAATCGATGTCGACGAGCGCGCGCGTGAGCGCGACCGGGTCGACCCCTTCCCCCGTTCCTACCGGAGCCACGCTTCGAGCTCCGTGCGCGTATCGGTCCTGGAGTCGCGATACTTGACGATGACCGGTGTCGAGAGGGTGAGCCCCCATTCGGGGCCCCGCCCGGCCGAGACGGCGCGCGCGCCGGGCACGACCACGGCGCCTTCGGGCACGACGAGCGGCTGGTCCGCACCGGGGCGAATCACCTCTCCCTGCACCAGGTCGTACACGGGCGTCGAGCCGGTGAGGACCGTGCCGGCGCCGACGACGGCGCGCGCCTTGATCACCGCACCTTCGTACACGCCGGTGTTGCCACCCACGAGCACATCGTCCTCGATGATGACCGGGAGCGCCCCCACCGGCTCGAGCACGCCCCCGATCTGGGCGCCCGCGCTAATGTGGACGCGCGCGCCGACCTGGGCGCAGGATCCGACGAGCGCATGCGAGTCGATGAGCGACTGCTCGCCCACGTAGGCGCCGATGTTCACGTACATCGGCGGCATGCAGATCACGCCCGGCGCCAGGTACGCGCCGTCGCGCACCGACGATCCGCCGGGCACAATCCGCACGCCTGCCGCCGCGGTGAACGTCCTGAGCGGCAGCGTGTCCTTGTCGAAGAACGGCCACCGCCCGTGATCCATCGAGACGTCCGTCGTGTCGCCGAACCGGAAGCCCAGCAGAATGCCCTGCTTGACCCAGGCGTTCACCCGCCACCCTGCCGGCTGCGACGGGTCGGGCTCGGCCGCGCGCACGGCGCCGCTCGACAGCGCGTCGCGCAGCCGCGCGAACGCGTCACGCACGGCCGCGCGATCGGCCGACGCGCCCTGGGCGAACAGGCCGGTGATCTCGTGTTTGAGGGACGCGGACATCACGAAGCGACCGCGCCTACGCGCGCGATCGAACGATCGCGGGTTTGACGAGGCCGAGATCCCGCAGGACGCGAAGGATTCTGTCGCGACTCTCGGGCCTCGGCGCCACGAGCGGCAGCCGGTACGTCTCCTCGAGCAGACCCATCGCCGCCATCGCGGCCTTGACCGGCCCCGGGTTCGACTCGACGAAATTCACCGACATCAGCGGCACGATGCGCTGGTACACGGCACGGGCCGCGCGGAAGTCGTTGCGCTCGGCGGCCTCGACCATCTGCACCATCTCGTCGGGAATCTCGTTCGACGCGACCGAGACGATGCCCTGCCCGCCGATCGCCATCAGCGGCAGCGTCAGGGCGTCGTCGCCCGAGAGCACGAGAAAGTCGGGGGAACGATCGCGGAGAATCTCGCACATCTGCGCGACGTTGCCCGACGCTTCCTTCACGCCTACGATGTTCGGAAATTTCGGCGAGCCGGGCGATGGTGGCGGGCTCGACGTTCACGCCCGTGCGGCCCTGCACGCTGTAGACGACGATCGGGAGCGGAGTGCTCTCGGCGATGGCGCGGAAGTGCTGGATAGAGGCCTTCCTGGGTCGGGCTGTTGTAGTAGGGCGTCACCGAGAGCAGGCCGCTTGCGCCGGCCTTCTGCATCTCGCCGCCAGGTGGATGACCTCGCGGGTGTTGTAGCCGCCAGCGCCGGCCAGCACCGGCATGCGGCCGTCCGCCTCGTCGACCAGGATCTCGACGATGCGGATGCGCTCGGCTCGAGCGTCAGCGTCGGGTTCTCACCCGTCGTGCCGCACGGGACGAGGAAATGAATGCCGGCGTCGATCTGCCGGCGGCCGAGCCGGCGGATCAGCGGATTCGTCGAGGTCGCCGTCGACGTGAACGGCGTGACCAGCGCCGTGCCGACTCCGGTCCAGGGTGTTCGCATCGTCAAATCCCCAGCACGTCGCGCATCGTGTACCAGCCGCGGCGACCCGCCACCCAGCGGGCGGCCTCGAGCGCGCCGCGAGCGAAGGCCGGACCGATCGCGCGCCGTATGCGATAGCGTAATCGATTCCGACGGACCGTCGAAGCCAATCGTGTGCATGCCGGGAATCTGCCCGGCGCGCGTGGAGGAGACGTCGATGGGTCGCGTGTAGCCGGCCTGTCCCCATGTCGCGCTTCAGCGCCAGCGCCGTCCCCGACGGCGCATCCTTCTTGGCGGCATGGTGCGCCTCGTGCAGCCAGGCCCCGAAGGCCTCGCGCGGCGCGAAGAGCTCGGCCGCCCGCGAGACGATGGCCTCGAACAGCAGCACGCCGACGGCGAAGTTCGGCGCGGCGACCGCGCCGACGTTCCGGCCTCTCGACGGCCTGCCGCACCACCGCCTCCTGGTCGCGCCACCCGGTCGTGCCGATGACCAGGTTCACCCCTCGGCGGGCCAGCGCCGGCGCATTCACACGACGGCCTCGGCCGTCGTGAAATCCACCGCCACGTCGACTCCACGCCAGCGCTCATCGTCGGCCACCGCGACATGGGCGGGAGACTGGGGGTCGACGACGCCGGCGATGGTGAAGCCGAACTCGGGCGCCAGCGCCTCGACGAGGCGGCCCATCCGGCCGTGGCCGACGAGCAGCAGGCGCATCTTCGCTTCCTATCTCGGGCCCGACCGGGGCACCGGCGCGGGCTGAAAGAAGTGCTCGTGCAGGCGGGTCATCGCGTCCGGCACGTCCGCATCGCGCAGCACGAATGTAATGTTACGCCTCGAGGCGGCCTGCGACACGAGCCGCAGCGGAATGCGGCCGAGTGCGGTGACCGCCCGTCCGAACAGCGTCGGGTCGGCCCGCAACGCCTCGCCCACCGCGCAAATGATCGCCATGTTCGGCTCCGACTTCACCTCGGCGAACTCGCTCAGCGCCTCGACGATGTCGCCGATCCGCCGTTTGTCGTCGATCGTGACCGACACGCTGACCTCCGACGTGGTCACCACGTCGATCGGCGTGCGGAACCGCTCGAAGATCTCGAAGACGCGGCGGAGAAAGCCGTAGGCCATCAGCATCCGCGTGGATGTGATGTCCACCACGGTGAGGTCCCGCTTGCACGCAATCGCGGTGAGCGAGTCGCCGGTGCCCGAGCGTTCCGAGGTGATGCGCGTGCCCGGGTTCTCGGGGCGATGGGAATTCAGGATGCGGACCGGGATGTTCTTCGCGACGGCCGGCAGGATCGTACTGGGGTGCAGGACCTTCGCGCCGAAGTAGGCCAGCTCGGAGGCTTCCGCGAAGGTGAGCTGGGGGACGACGCGCGGCTCTGGGACGACGCGGGGATCCGCCGTAAGCATCCCGTCCACGTCGGTCCAGATCTGGATCTCGTCGACGTCGAGACAGGCGCCGACGATGGCGGCGGAGAAGTCGGAGCCGCCGCGCCCCAGCGTCGTCGTGATGCCGCCGGTCGTGGCGCCGATGAATCCCCCGAGCACGGGCACGTCGCCGCGGGCGAGCATCGGCGCCAGGTGCTCGCGCGCGCGAACCCGCGTTTCGGCCATGTCGGGCGCAGCCGCGCCATGCTCCGCGTCGGTCGTGACCACGGTGCGCGCGTCCACGAACACGGTCGGCACGCCGCGTTCGGCCAGCGCGGCCGCCACGATCCGGCTGCTCAGGAGCTCGCCCGCGGCCACCACCGCGTCGAGCGAACGGGGTGTCACGTCGCGCAGGACGGCCAGGGCTCGGACCAGGCCGATCAGGCTCTCGAACTCGCGCCGGACGGCATCTTCCAGGGCCGGCCTGGCGTCGCCCGCCATGAGGCCGTCGACGACGTCGAGATGCCGCGCGAGCAGCTGCTCGAGGGCCGACACGGCCACGTCGGCGTCGCCGCCTTCCGCCGACTGGGCCGTCTGGATCAGCCGATCGGTGACCTTGGAGAGGGCCGACACCACGACGACCGGCGGGCGGCCGGCTGCCGTGCGGGCGATCTGCGCCTTCACAATCGTGGCGACGCGGTTGATCGCGTCGGCGTCGGCCACCGACGTGCCGCCGAACTTCATCACGACGCTCACAGCCGTCCCTCCCGGTGCATCAGTTCGGCATTGAGGATCGCGACCCCGGCCGCGCCGCGGATGGTGTTGTGCCCGAGCGCGAGGAACTTGTAGGAGAGCACCGGGCAGGTCCGCAGACGGCCGATCGTCACGGTCATGCCGCCGTCGCGATTCACGTCGAGCGCGGGCTGCGGCCGATTCTTCTCCGACGCGTACACGATGGGCTGCCGCGGGGCCGACGGCAGCTCGAGCTCCTGCGGGCGCCCCCGAAACGTGCGCCACGCGTCGATGATCGCGGCGGAGTCGACCGGCTGCTCGAGCGCGACCGCAATCGACTCCGTGTGCCCGTTGTACACCGGTACCCTCGTCGTCGTCGCGCTGATGACCATGGGGTGCGGCTCGACCGCGC
The DNA here is from genome assembly GCA_963837345.1 of uncultured Acidobacteriota bacterium. Classification (GTDB taxonomy): domain Bacteria; phylum Acidobacteriota; class Vicinamibacteria; order Vicinamibacterales; family CAVVIG01; genus CAWIMX01. The sequence goes on along the minus strand of CAWIMX010000001.1, from coordinate 1,799,212 downwards.
CGCCGGCAAGCCGGCCGAGGATCTTCTGCGCCTCGGTCTCCACCTTTTCCTCCTCGCCGTCGATGAACGGAATCACATTGCCGAGAATGTCCCAGGAGGGCACGCCGGGGTATCCGGCCCCCGAGATCGCCTGCTCGGTGGTGATCATCACCTGCCGCAGACCGAACGTTCGAAGCGGTGCCAGGGCCATCGCGAGCACCACGGTCGAACAATTGGGATTCGTGAGGATGCGGCCGCTCCAGCCCCGGGCTGCCGCCTGCTGGTCGAGCAGCGCGAGATGGTCGGCGTTGACTTCCGGAATCATCAGCGGAACCGTCGGGTCCATCCGGTAGTTCTTCGAGTTGCTGACGACGATGTGGCCGGCGCGGGCGAACGCGGCTTCGATCTCGCCCGCCACGCTCGAATCGAGACCCGAGAACATGACGCGCGGGGCGCGGCCGGGGGCGGCCGGTTCCACCGTCTTCGCGGCGATGTCGTCGGCCAGCGGGGCGGGCAACCGCCAGGCGGCCGCTTCGCGAAAGGGCTTGCCGGCGGAGCGCTCGCTGGCGCCCAGCCAGTCCACCCGAAACCAGGGATGCTCGGCCAGCAGGGCGATGAACTGCTGCCCCACCATGCCGGTCGCGCCGAGAATGCCAACGGGAATCGAACTCATGACCGAGAGTGTCCTTTCATTACTGGCGCCGGGGCCCCACCCCCGGCGCGACCTGACGCTGATGCCTCCGCTTCGGATCTTCCTGTCCTCCGCGCGGCATGGCCGCAGGCGCTTCATGCCGGGCGCCGGGGCCCCACCCCCGGCGCGACCTGACGCTGACGCCTCGCTTCGGATCTTCCTGTCCTCCGCGCGGCATGGCCGCCGGCGCTTCATGCCGGGCGCCGGGGCCCCACCCCCGGCGCGACCTGACGCTGATGCCTCGCTTCGGATCTTCCTGTCCTCCGCGCGGCATGGCCGCCGGCGCTTCATGCCGGGCGCCGGGGCCCCACCCCCGGCGCGACCTGACGCTGATGCCTCGCTTCGGATCTTCCTGTCCTCCGCGCGGCATGGCCGCAGGCGCTTCATGCCGGGCGCCGGGGCCCCACCCCCGGCGCGACCTGACGCTGATGCCTCGCTTCGGATCTTCCTGTCCTCCGCGCGGCATGGCCGCCGGCGCTTCATGCCGGGCGCCGGGGCCCCACCCCCGGCGCGACCTGACGCTGACGCCTCGCTTCGGATCTTCCTGTCCTCCGCGCGGCATGGCCGCCGGCGCTTCATGCCGGGCGCCGGGGCCCCACCCCCGGCGCGACCTGACGCTGATGCCTCGCTTCGGATCTTCCTGTCCTCCGCGCGGCATGGCCGCCGGCGCTTCATGCCGGGCGCCGGGGCCCCTATTCACCAACCGTCAGGCTTTCGCCGGTTCAGTCGCGGTTGCGGCTGCGCGCAAAAAAAAAGCCGACGCGGTGTGAACCGTGTCGGCGATTACGCGCAACGCTCAGGCGTCGAACCCTGCGAATCAGTCGAGCGCGCGACCTCCGACACTCCGGACACACTTGGCCCGCTTTCGGGTCGTCTGCTTTCGCGTGTCCACGGTGAAGGTCACAGACCAGTAAGTATAGCATGAAGGCAGCATGCTTCAAGCGCTCTTCCATGCGTGGGAAAAGCAGCTGGCCTCGGTCACCACGGATCGCGTCGTGCGCCCGTTCGAGTGGGGCCTCGAGTGGATCCCCGCGAACGGCCACCCGCCTGGCGTCTCGGCGCCGCAGCTTCTGGCGGACTGGGTCGATCACGTGATGTCCGATACCGGAACCTTCTTCACGCCGCCCCCGACATCCGACTATCACCTCGCCGAAGGCCGCGATGGCCGGCCGGGCACGCTCACGTTCCCGAGCGCGTTCTCGACTCCCCATCCCGAGAACAACATCGTGCACTGCCGCTATTTCGCCGCGGCTGAACACACCGATCGCCCCCGCGCGGCCGTCCTCGTGCTGCCGCAATGGAATGCCGACGAAGGCGGGCACCTGGGGCTGTGCCGTCTCCTGAACCTCGCCGGTTTGAGCGCGCTGCGGTTGAGCATGCCGTACCATGACCGCCGCATGCCGCCCGAACTGCACCGCGCGGACTACATCGTCAGCGCCAATGTCGCGCGGACCGTGCAAGTGTGTCGACAGGCCGTACTGGACGCGCGTCGTGCCGTCGCGTGGCTGGCTGCCCGCGGCTACGAGCGCATCGGGATCCTCGGCACGAGCCTGGGCTCCTGCCTCTCGCTCCTGACGACGGCCCACGAGCCGCTCATCCGCGCGCAGGCGCTCAACCACGTTTCACCCCATTTCGCCGACGTCGTGTGGCGGGGCCTCTCGACCGAGCACGTGCGCAAGGGGCTGGAGGGGCGCATCGATCTCGACGTCCTCCGCCGCCTGTGGCGGCCGATCAGCCCGCACTGGTATCTCGACCGTCTCAGGAACCGGCAGACGCTGCTCGTGTACGCCCGCTACGACCTCACCTTCCCGGTCGATCTGTCGCTGGATCTCGTTCGCGCATTCGCGGTGCAGGGCGTTCCGCACGAGGTCGCGTCGCTCTGGTGCGGCCACTACAGCAGCGGGAGAGCACCGTTCAAGTTCGTGGATGGGTGGATCCTGACGAGATTCCTGAGGAAAGCGCTTCTGACGCGTCTATAACCCGGCCCGCAAGGTCTATTACAGGTACTTCAACAGCCCCTGGAGCGCGGTGTAGAGCACCTGCGCCAGGTCGCGCACGAACGGTGAGATCTCGCCCTCGTTGACGGCGTTCGCCACGGTGACCGGGTTGGTGAGCAACAGCCAGATGGTGGCCGCCGCGAGCACGATGCTGATCACGGCGACGAGGCTGAACAGGCTGATGCTCCAGCGCTGCAGACCCATCGGAAACCTCGAGGGCGCTCGTGCAGTCCTGTTCGGCGCCTGGAGCTTCGAAGTGTATCAGAATGTCTCCGGCGACACGACGACCGGTTCGCGCGAAAAGAGCTGCCGAAGGCTGTCGTCGACGGCATCCATGTCGCCGACGATCAGCGTCGTGAGACGGTCGGGATGAAGATGCCGGAAGAGCGCGTCGGTGGCGGCTTCCGGCGTGACATTGCGGATGCACGGCACGAACGTTGTGTAGTGATCGTCGGGCAGACCATGGCGGGCGATCTGGGCGGCCGCACGCGCAATCTGTCCGGCGGTTTCGAAGTTCCGCGCGAAGCCCCGCGTCAGCGCCGCCACGGCCAGACCGAGCTCCTCGGCCGTGACCGGGCGATCGTGTCGGATGGCGGCGATTTCGGAGAGACACTCGTGAACGGCGTCAGCCGTGGACGTCGTGTGCACGCTCGTCTGAAGCGAGAACGGCCCCGGCAGCCTTCGGAAATCGAACCAGGTACGGACGCCGTAGGTGAAGCCCTTCTCCTCGCGCAGATTCAGGTTCACGCGACTCACGAACTGCCCCCCGAGCACGGTATTGGCAGCCACGAGCGCGTAGTAGTCGGGCGTATCGCGCGCGACGGCGACCTGTCCGATCCTGAGCTCCGACTGCGGGGCGCCGGGACGCCCGACCACGGCGAGCCTGGGCGCTTCGGGAAGCACGCCGGTGGATTTCCCCTTCGATGATTCGCCGCCGGTTCCCTGCCAGTCGCCGAATGCCTGGCTGGCGTGTCGCCGGATTTCGTCATGGGCACAATCACCGACGGCGATGAGCGTGGCCGCCGCCGGCCGAATGCGTGCCGCATGAAAGGCGCGCACTTCGTCCAACGTGATCGCGCCGAGCGCGGCGGTGCGGCCGATCGGGACATGCCCGTACGGATGACGGCCGTACACCAGGCCGAGGAACGCGCTCTCGGCCACCGCGCCCGGCACGTCCCTCAACTGCACGAGCCGGTGCTGCCGCAGCGTGCGGACGCGCTCGAAATCGTCCTCTCGCAGGTCGGGGCGCACGACCATGTCGGCGAGCACCGCCAGGCCGTCGCCCGTCACGCGGGTCAGGGTCGTGAGGCCGAACGAGATCGTGTCCGCGTCGATCTCCGCGTTGAGCTGGGCGCCGATCCGCGCGAGCCCATCGTGCATCTCGATGGCGGAGCGCCCACGGCTCCCTTCGTCGAGCATGTCCGCGGTCAGCGCCGCAAGGCCCTCGCGGCCGGTCGGGTCCTCGGCCGAACCGCACGCCACGAGCAGGATCGAGGACACGATCGGGACGGCGCGATGCGTCACCGTCCAGACGCGCAGGCCGTTTGGCAGCGTGGACTTGTCGATCGGCGGAAACGTGATCGGCTGCGGCGGCAGAGGCCGCGGCAGCATGGAGCGATCGACCATCGGCCGCTCTTCTCGCGCAGGCATCACGCGACCTCCGTCGGCGCCGATCCGGGCACGGCCAGGTCTGCCCGGCCGAACGGCACGACGCTCAGCGTCACGCGACGCGCGGGATCGAGATGCCGACGCATGGCCAGCCGCACGGCGTCGCTCGTGGCGTTCTGATAACGGCCCAGGTCGTGCGCGAAATATGCCGGATCGCCCATGAAGACGTTATAGGCGTTCAGCTGATCGGATTTGCCGCCGAAACCGCCCACCGTCTGCAGGCGCTGGACGAATTGCGATTCAGCCTGCATCCGGCCGCGCGCGATCTCTTCGTCGGTGGGGCCGTCGATCGACAACCGCGCCGTCTCCTCGAGAATCACGGCCTCCAGCTCGGCGAGCGTGCGTCCGGGCGCCGCAGTCGCCACGATCTGAAAGTAGCCGGTCAGCTCGCGCGAGTTCTGCGACGCGGAGACGTCGGTCGCGACGCGGGTCTCGAACACGAGGCGCCGGTACAACCGGGAGGTCTTGCCGTTGGCCAGGATGTCGGCCGCGAGGTCCAGCTCGGCGTCGTCGCTCGAGAACAAGGCCGTCGAGAGCCACGCGACGTACACGCGCGGCAGCTCCACGCGATCTTCCAGGCGGATCCGGCTGACGCCGTCGAGCGCCGCCTCGGCGGCGAGGGGCGCCACACGCTCGCCGGCGGGAATCTCGCCGAAGTATCGGCGCGCCAGGTCCAGCGCTTCGGCGGGGTCGATGTCGCCGGCGACGACGAGCGAGGCATTCGCCGGGTGGTAGTAGCGTCGGAAGAACGCCTGGACGTCGCCGAGCCGAACGGTGCGCAGGTCCGCCGGCTCGCCGATCGTGGGCCAGTGGTACGGATGGCCGGGCGGAAACAGCGCCCCGAGCATCGCGATGCCTGCCAGCCCGTACGGTCGGTTTTCGTACGACTGGCGACGCTCGTTGAGCACCACGTCGCGCTGGTTCTCGAATCGGCTCTCGGTGAGGGCGGGCAACAGGAATCCCATGCGGTCCGATTCCAGCCAGAGCGCAAGCTCGAGCGCCGCCACGGGCACCACTTCCCAGTAGTTCGTGCGGTCGGCGTTGGTCGAGCCGTTCAGCACGCCGCCGGCGCCCTGCAGCGGCTGAAAGAAGCTGGCATCGTGATGCGCGGAGCCTTCGAACATCAGGTGCTCGAACAGGTGCGCGAAGCCGGTCGCACCAGGCCGCTCGTTCTTCGAGCCGACGTGGTACCAGAGGTTCACGGCCACGATCGGACACCCGTGATCCTCATGGAGGATCACGGCGAGTCCGTTGTCGAGGGTGTGCTTGGTGAACGGAATCCGGATCGCCGGGTCCATCGGACCCGGCCTACTGAAAGTCGCCGCAGGTCGGCATCGAGCTGCCGTAGTACGGGTTGGCGATGGTGTCGCCGCGCTGCATCCAGGGTTTGTGAATCATCGGGCACACCGCCACGCGCACCCCGTCGGGCAGCGCGAGCTTGAGGCCCGTCTGGTACGCCACCACCGCGTCGCTCAACGTGGCGAATTTCGAGCGCGCGTCGTTCAGATCCCCCGCCGCGGCGAGCGAGACGGCCGCCGTGTCGATCTTCATCGCCGGAGAGCCGAGGGCGGTGGCCGCCGTCGCGAGCTCGCCGGCGTTCTGGCGCACGCCGTCGACGCTGTCCATCGCGAGCGCGTCGTGGATCCTGAGATACGGCTCCACGATCGACAGCGGCATCTCCGCGCCTTCCGCCGGCGTCGTCGACGTTCCCGGAGCCGGCATGCACGCCGACGCGATCAGGAGCGGACCGAGCACGATCAACCGTTGCAGCATGGGCGTCCTTTCTCGGGTTGGCAGCTGGCGTGAGCGCCGGCTGGCACGTCCATCTCCCCGTCACCGATCCGACAGGGCCATGGTACATCGGCCGGGCCGCGGGGCCCAACCGCGGCTACCGCACGATGGTCAACGGAATCGTCGGCCGGTTGTAGCTCGCGATCGACACCTGCGCGGCGGTGCGCTCCGCCGCCGCCATGAACGCGCGGCCCGCCGGGGAATCGGGCTCGCTGACGACGAGCGGCACGCCGCTGTCGCCGCCCTCGCGAATCGGCTGGTAGATCGGAATGCGACCGATGAACGGCACGCCGAGATCCGCTGCCATGTGCTCGCCGCCACCGGCGCCGAAGATGTCGGCTTCGTGCCCGCAGGCAGGGCACGCGTAATAGCTCATGTTCTCGACGATGCCCAGCGGAGGAATGTTGAGCTTCTTGTACATCGCGACGGCGCGCCGGCTGTCGGCCAGCGCCACCTGCTGCGGCGTCGTGACGACGATCGCGCCCGCGACCGGCACGGTCTGGCTGAGGCTGAGCGCGACGTCCCCGGTGCCCGGGGGCAGGTCCACCACCAGATAGTCGAGCTCCCCCCAGCGCACGTCGCGGAAGAACTGCTGGATCGCGCCGTGCAGCATCGGACCGCGCCAGATGATGGGCGCCCCCTCCTCGGTGAGGAAGGCCATCGAGATCACCTGGAGGCCGTACTTCTCGCCGGGGACGATCTTCTTGCCGTCGGTGACGAGCGGCTGCTTCATGCCGAGCATCATCGGGACGTTCGGCCCGTAGATGTCGCCGTCGATGATGCCGACGCGGCTGCCGCAACGAGCCAGCGCGATCGCGAGATTCACCGACACCGTCGTCTTGCCGACGCCGCCCTTCCCCGCGCCCACCGCGATCACGTTGCGCACCCCGGGCAGCGCCTGCCGCGGCCCGTCGGCGCCGACGGCTTCGCGGACGTTCGCGGTCATCTGCACGGCCACGTCCGTCACGCCCGGCACCGCGAGGACCGCCGCGCGCGCCTGGTCGCGCATCTGGTCCTTCACGGGGCACGCCGGGGTGGTGAGCTCGATGGTGAACGACACGCGTCCGCCGTCCACCTGGAGCCCCTTCACGAAGCCGAGGCTCACGATGTCGCGGTTCAGATCGGGATCGCGGACGGCCTTCAGCGCCTCGAGGACGACGGCCTGGTCGATGGGCATCTCGACACCAGAATACCGTACGCCGATCCTAGACGGCGGCGCGGCGAAGCAGGACGCGGAGCTCGACGCGGACCGACCCGGCGGACGGCGAGGTGACGCGGAAGCGGATGAGGGCGCCGTCCTCGACGCCGGGTCGGACGGGCACGCGCACGGCGTGGTGCACGAGCGAGGTGCCCGTGCCCTCGCAGCGGCTGCAGGATTCGGCCCAGACCTCGCCCCGGCCGCCGCAGGCCTCGCACACGCCGCGAACCGGGACGTCGAGCGGCACGACCAGACCGCGTGTGGCCTCCTCGATCGAGACCACCACCTCGGCGCGCACGGGCTCGGGCGCCTCCCGGAGGCCGGCGCCGGCGTCGTCGCCGTGGAACGACACGCGCATGCGCTCGACGGCCCGTCCCACGGACGGAAAATCGATCGCGACCTCGTCGGCAAAGCATTCGTACGGCATGAAAATCCCGCTAACGATAGAAGCCGGTCCGGTGCTTGTCAAGGCGCCGGGGCGATGCTACGGTGTGCAACGGATGCGCACCCGCAAGGAGTGTCCCCTCTGCGGCGAGACGATGCATGTCAGAGAGTACGACACGGTCGTCTACGTGCCGGGCAATCCCGGTGGCACGCCGCGCCACGTTCGTGAGTGGATCTGCAACGAGTGCGAGTACTTCGAAGAAGTGGACGAAGAAGAGGAGGCTCGCTGACGCGGATGGGATGGGCTGACGGGAAAACCGACGCGCGCCTCAGCGCGCGCCGATGGTGAGCAGCACTTCCTTGCGGAGCGTGTCCTCGAATTCTTCGAAGTTGAGGGCCGTTTCGCACTCGTCGCAGAGCACCTCGAGCACGGTCGGCCGATCCTCGTCGGACACTTCCACGCGGCCGTCCTCCAGGTGCACGACGTGCATCTGCAGCGTCTTGACCTGGAAGTTCCCCTCGTTGCCGCAATTCGGACAAGTCAACGTCACGTAAGACTCCCTCGTCGGGCGCATCGCGCACGCCCCAAAAACCTGATTCTATGAGAAGGCGAAGCAACCGCGCAATGCAAAAACCCTGCAGAACGGGTCGATATCGCGAAAATGGGCGAAATCTGGTAGGGTTTGGCCGTGCCTGACAGCCCTTCGACCGGATCGTACGAGATCCGCAGCGAGGCCCGGGGCCCGCACTGGATCGCGTGGCTCACCCGCGGCGGCGCCGGCAAGCCCGAGCGTTCCCTCGTCTTCGTCGGCGAAACGCGGGAAAAAGCCGAAGCCAACGCCCGGGCGTTCGCCAGCCAGACGCGGTACTGAAAACCAAGACCGCCGGCTCACACCGCTGTTTCAATCCTGACGACGACCGACCTCGGCAGCACCTCGCCGAGGCTGCCACGGCCGGGCTTCAGCGCGCCCTCTTTGACCACGCCCGACAGGTAGAGACGATCGCGCGCGCGCGTGAGCGCGACGTAGAGGAGCCGCTTCGTTTCCTCGCGCTCGCGCGCCTGCGCATCCTGGTCGGCCTCCGACTCGAAGTCGCCGATCGCCACCGAGGGCTCGCCCCGCCCGTCGTCGAGCACACGAATCGGCGCGCGGGGTCCGCCGGTGCCGCGGCCAACATTGACCACGAACACGACCGGGAACTCCAGGCCTTTCGCCGCGTGCACGGTCATCAGGCTGACGGCGTCGCCGGCATCGACGATCGCATTCGACTCGTCGCCGACCGCCAGTTCCGCCAGATGGTCGGCGATTCGCCCCAGCGTCGCATACCCCCGGTTCTGAATGCGCCGGATCATGGCGCGCAGCTTCTTGACGTTCTCGCGCGCCTGCGCACGGCGCGGGCCGCGCATCTCGTAGGCGTAGGCCGACTCGCGCACGACCCGATCGACGAGTTCGGCGGGCGTGACGCGATCCACCATCTCGAGCCACCGCGGCAACGCCCCGCGAACCTGATCGAGGGCGCGCCGATCTTCGGCATCGAGCGGGGCCTCGGGCGGCCCGGTCGCGACGAGCGCGGCGTGAAACCGCGGCGCCAGCGCCGCCACCGCGCCGTCGGACAGCCGCACGAACCGCGACCGGAGGAACGCCGCCGCGCGTGTTTCGATCGCAGGATTGGCGAGGAACGCGAGCAGCGCCATCAGATCCTGCACTTCGTCTGCATCGAAGAAGCCGAGGCCCTTGTAGACGTAGGTCGAGAGGCCCGCCCGCTCGAGCGCCGCCTCGTATGCCCGGTGGCTGTCGCGCGATCGGAAGAGAACGGCGATGTCGGCGGGCGCGATGGGGCGCGCCATCCCGGTCTGCCGGTCCCGCACCGGCACGGCCGCGTCGACCAGGCGACGGGCCTCGGCCGCCACGCGCGCCGCAGCGTCCTCAACCGTGCCGCCCGACAGGAAGCCGACCGCCCCGCCGGCGTCGCGAATGGCCCCGCCTCGGCCGTCCGTGCGCCGCCCAGCGGAAAGCGGTCGTGCTCGCCGTACCGGAACGCGTCGCGGCGGGCCGCCCCTGGCGAGATCTCGGTGAACACGCTGTTCACGAACGCCAGAATTTCGGGAGCCGCGCGGAAGCTGACGGCGATCGCGCGCCGCGAGCCGCCGCCCGGCCGCAGCGCATCGACGAACGCTCCCGCCTCGTCGAGCATCGTGACGTCCGCGTCGCGGAATCCATAGATCGACTGCTTCCGATCGCCGACGACGAAGATCGACGGGCCGAGGGCGCCCGAGCCGGCGCCGAGGCCTTCACCCCAGCTCCGCACGAGCAGCGACACGAGCTCCCATTGCGCGCGGCTGGTGTCCTGCATCTCGTCCACGAGCACGTGCTGATAGCGCGCTTCCAGCTTGAACCGGCTGCGCGAAAACTCTTCCATCCGCCGGAGCAGATCGAGCGCTCGCGCCAGCACCTCGGAAAAGTCGAGAACCGCGTGCTCATCGAGGGTCCGCCGGTATTCGGCGCGCGCAAGCCCGAACAGCCGCCACACGCCGCGCGAGAGGACCACGTTGACATCGCGGCGAAAGGCGCCGAGCGCCTCCCCCACCGCCGGCGCAACCGCCTCCACGCCCTCGCGGTGACGCTTCCAGGCGTCGGACGTCCGGCAGTGATCGGCCTTGAAGTCCGACTGGGCGAACCCGCGAGCCTTGCGCGGCGCCCCGGCCTGTGTGAGGAAGTATCCGCGGACGCGGTCGACCAGTGCGCGGAAGGCCGCCTGCTCGTCGCGCGTCGCGATCGCCGGCGGCTCGCGGACCAGGCGCGCCGAGATCGGCCGCGAGCAGGGCGAACTGCGGGTGGCCGGCGGGGCCGTCCGCCAGAAACGACGACAGTCCGCCCGGCACGCCCGCAACCACGTCGCGAAGACGCGTCGCCGCGCGCTGACACGCAGCCGTCGCGGTCAGGTCGTGGGGGCCGGAGGCCAGAAACCGCCGCAGCACGTCGGCCGCGACGAGCCGGCGGTCGATCAGGCCGGCGAGCCCCGCCCGCAGCCGGCGCTCGCCCAGCTGCACGTAGAGCAGCGCCAGGTCCTCGTCGTCGCGCGCCAGGCGCCGCCCGATACGCATCGTCCGATCCAGCGCCTCTTCGACCAGCCGCGGCACCTCCGTCTCGTCCGCGAGCCGGAAGCCGGGATCGACCTCGGCTTCGAGGGGAAACTCGCGCAGGAGCGAGAGGCAGAACGCGTCGATCGTCGAGATGGCGATGTCGCCGAGCCGATTCCGGAGATCCCGCCAGATGGCCGCGTCCAGATGTGACCGATCGCGCGCGTCGCGCAGGCGGCCGATGATACGCTGTCGCATTTCGGTCGCGGCCTTGCGCGTGAAGGTGATGGCCAGAATGTGATCCGGATCGACGCCCGCGCCGAGCAGGTTCACGTACCGGTCGACCAGCACGCGCGTCTTGCCGGTGCCGGCCGAGGCCTCCAGCACGACGTTGCGGGAGGGATCCACCGCATGGCGGCGCGCCTCCGCGTCGGGCAGCTCCGGAGCGTCCGTCTCGAGCGGCAGGCTCGACTGGCGACGGCCGACGGCCGACGGCCGATTACTCGACATAGTCCTTCCGGCACACTGCGGTGTACCCGCAGAAGCTGCACAGGAACACGTCCTCGGGGGTGGGCGGGAAATGGCCCGCCTCGATCGCGTCGACGGCGGTGACGAGGCGCTCGGCCGCCGACCGAAGCACCTGATCGCGGTCCGATCGCGCCGTGAAGAGCGGCACGATTCGCTTCGGTTCCCGGAACGCGATGTAGGCCGCCTCGCCGAGCCTTTCCTGGAGCTTCTGCTCGGCGCAGAGCGCATAGATGGGCAGCTGCAGGGCACGCGTCTTGTTGGGGGCCCGGCCCAGCTTGTAGTCGATCAGGCGAAACGTGCCGTCGGCGAGGACGTCGACGCGATCGGCCACGCCGCGGATCTCGAGCCTTCGAGGTCCACCCGGACCGTCGAAGGTGAAGAGGCCCTTCAGCTTGAACTCGAGCTCCCGCCGCACGACGGGCACCGGGCGCTCGGCCTCCATGCGGAAGACCGCATCGGCGAGCCCGGGCGCCACGGGCGATCCGAGCAGGCGCGTCCGCTCGAGCGCCGCTTCTTCTTCCGACAGGCCGTCGAGGCAGGCTTCGGCCACGCGCTCGAACAACGCGTGCGCGTCGGCGAGCGTCTCCGGCGTGATCGCTCCGCGCTCGTCCCCGTCCCATTCTCGAAAGAACTGCTCGAAGACGCGGTGCACGAACTGGCCCTGTCGCTTCGGGTCCATCACCTCGTCGTCGTCCGGCTCGTCTTCGAGGCGGAGAACGTGCCGTGCGAAGTACTTGAACGGGCACGTCAGGTACGTTTCGACCGCGCTCACGGAAACGACGGCCGGACGCGCGCCCCCGCCAGCCTCGCCGTGGTACCGCGCGTCGGCGCCCGCGGTTCGCCTGGTCCGCAGATCGACCCATTCCCGCACGCCCGCGGGCAGCGTGTCGGGCTGCGGCGGATCGAGCGAGAGCATCTCGTCGTCGAACACCCGACCGGTTGGCGCGCCGCGATCCGCCTGAAGGTTCAGGCCGGCGTTGCCGGCCTCATCGACGAGCGTCGACGCTTCCACCAGCGCCTCGTCGTCGAGCAGGAACGTGGACAGCCGGACGCTCTCGAGCGGCGAACGCAGCAGATCCACGAAGGCAGCCAGTCCCGCGCCGCGCCGATCCGCTTCCGACGGCCATCCCAGGGTGGCGAGCAGCCCGGGAGGATAGAAGATGTTGCGACTCGGCCGATCGGGCCACTCTCCTTCGACGAGCCCGACGACGAACAGCTGGCGGACATCCGCATACCGCGCCGCCTGAGCGTCGAGCAGCCGCAACGCCGCTTCCTCGCACTCGGGGACGAAGGTCTCGTCCTCGATCCATCGGCGCAGCTCTGGCGCGATGGTCTCGACCGTCGCCTCGGGATCGCCATGAGCCGCATAGGCCGCGCCGAGCGAGGCCAGCAGGCCGGCGATGGCGGCGCGCGCGCGCGCGTGGCGATCGCCGAGAGGCCGCGCGTGCGAGGCGAGAAAGGCCGCCAGGCGTCCGACTTGTCCAGAGAGCGGCGCGGGGTCGACGAGCGGGGCGAGCTCAGTCGCCGCCTCGCACATCGCCTCGAAGGCAGGCCTTGCCGTCTCGGCCAGGTCGCCAGGCGCATCGGCCGAAAACATCCCGGCGAGCCCGCGCAGCCGTTCGAGCTCGCCGAGGTAGCGGGATTCGATCAGGAGACGGTCGAGCGCGGTAATCGCCTCTCGTGTGACTTGACACCCCTCACGCGACCATTCGAAGTGCGGCGATCGCAACAGGGCCACCGCGTCCGCGCGGGCGAACGCGGAGAGGACGAATTGGACCACGAGATCGACGGCGGCCGCGTACGGCTCGGCGGCCAGCGGCAGCGCATCGTGCGTCTCGAATTTCAGCCCTGCGCTCTCGAATACGTCGCCGGCCGCGTACAGATACGGCAGGGGCCGGTTGAACACGACCCCCGCAGGGAGCACGCGGGTGGGCTCCGCCGTCACACACCGGGCAACCGCGGTCAGCTCCTCTTCGCGATCGCGCCGGACGAACGCCAGCGCCGGCTCAGTGCCTTCCGGCACGATCAGCACGGGGCACGACGACGGCGCCAGCACACCGGCTGCCGCGGCGTCGACCTCCTCGAGCCCCGGCAGCCACTCGTGCACGCGCTGGTGGAAACCGGACGCCAGCAGGCCGCTCGTCGCCACCAGATCGATCGCCTGCAGCCCGGGCAGGCGCGTCAGCAAATCGAAGTCGGCCGGGAACAGGCCGTCCACATCCCCAATCCAGTCGCCGACGCTGACGAGGATGTGGCGAATCGGGTCATGCGGGGCTGACGCGATCAGGTGCTCACGGAGACGATGCTCGTCGAACGCGTCGAGGCTGGACAACCGCGCCTCATAGGCCCGATACGTCGCCGCGAGAAACCGCGTCTGGCGCACCATCCGCTCAGCGCCCCGGTCGTCGGGATTGCCCGACAAGCTGTCGAGCAGCAAGGCTTCGAAGCGATCCACCGACTGGCGCTGGCGACGGAGCTGATCGTAGAAGCGGACGATCTCGGCGATCAGGCCGGGGCGAAGCACGAAGGGCGGCGCGGCGCCGTTCCCGGCGGCCTGGGCGGACGCGGCGCGGATCGCCGCTTCGCGGTCGAACGGGGTCAGACGCACCGGAACAGGATCGAGCCTGGCCTGCAGGCGCTCGTACAGCTGTTCCCGCGTCACGAGATCGGGCCAGGGGGCGCCGGCGTGGAGACGGGCGAGTTCCCGCGCGGCGCTTCTCGAGGGCACCACCACGAGGCGATCGGCCGGCGGCACACCGGCGTCGAGGGCGAGGCTCGCGACGACTCGCCGAAAGGTCTGCAGATCCGCGACCCGGACGAGCCGCGTCCGGCGCGGCGTGATCACGGCAGTTCCGGCCGGCGGAGCACCACTCTCGAGTCGGCTTTCGCTCGGGCGCTCAGCATCAAGGCTCCGGCCGCGGCCGACGAGGCGTCCCAGGCCGTCGACATGCTGCCGGACAGCACCGCCTCGCGGCGCAGCCTGGCGGCGTTGGCGGCCAGGTTGGCCGCGCTCACGAACAAGGCGTGCGCGCTGGCGAGCTCGGCGGGAGGCGTGATCCCGGCGGCGAGCAGCCGAATCTGCGCGATGTCGCGCTCCATGGCATCCAGGAGCGCTGGACTGACGCCGGCGAGCGACTTGATGTTCTCGAGCGGCATCCCGACGGCATCGAGCAGGGAGACGGCGAGCTTCATTCGCGCGTTGTAATCGCGATAGACCGGCAACCGCATCGTCCACCGATCGCGAGCCAGCTGCAGGCGGCGCGCGGCGTCGAGATCGGCGGCGACTTCGGCAGTCAAGGCGTTGACGACGCCCGGCCGCCTGTTGCCGAGCTGATCGTCGCGCTGGCGGACCCGCGCCAGAATCCACTCCAGGCCCTGGACGTCCGCACGCCGGGCCGCCTCCTTGGCGCGGAGGGCATAGTCGTCGACGATCGTCTTGTACCGGCGATCGAGGGCGAGCTCCGCGTCGAGGCGCGCGCGCGCGGAAGTTCGCGCGTCGATCACCCACTCGGCGGGCAGCACGTCGTCGTCGGCAGTCAGGCGATCCAGGGCGAGGGCGAGCAGCGCTTCGCGATCGGCAGCCGTGTCGGACACGCGTGCAGCCAGGAGCACCTGCTCGATCGACTCCTTCAACGTCGGCGGCGGAAGCACGGTCTCGAGCGCGGGGGGCGCGTCGGCATAGGCCACGAGGCTCAGGTCGAACGTGCCGCCCGCCGCGGCCTTCAGGCCCGCGATGGCGTCGTCGAGCAGTCCGAGCATCTGCCGCACTTCGGCCTGGCGGAAGTTGAAGTGGGTCGTCGGCCAGGTGGCGAGCGCGGCGCGCGCCTTCTCCACGAGCTTCAGGCGCTCGGCGGGATCCTCGGTGAGCGCCACGGTGCTCAGCGTGCGCGCGACCTCGTTGGCCAGCACCGCGTAGTCGGCGTCGGCGCGGGTCGCCAGATAGTGCGTGGCGCGGGCGGCATACGCGTAGCGGTCCGTTCGCGCCCAGTCCACCAGGCTCTCGTCGAGATTCACCATCTGCAGCGGCGCGTCGGCCGCCGTGCCCGCCTTGAGGGAGAAGATCACGCGCCCGTCCACGCGCGCCATCTCGCCGTAGCTGACCAGGGCATTGCCGTCCTTCAGGAAGACCCGGAACAACGTGGCATCGTCGGCCGCGGCCGCCGGACAGGTCGCAACGAGGAGGGCCACGACGGCTCCCGCCCGCACCCACGATCGGTTGGGCATGAAGAGTCCAGCGTACGTGGCGACCCAGTGGAGGTCAAGCAAGGCGTGGCCACCGCGAGGTGTGGAAATCCTGTGGATCAACCGTCGATTTCCTGTGGATGGATCGACACGCGAAGAAATTTTGCTTCCGCTTCATCTCTCGAACAGGCCGGCGATTCCATTGTGGACGCGGATTCGTACGGCGCTTCGCTTGATCGACGCAGGCAGACGCGTACAATTCGGCCTTCCGAACCAGTCAGCTTGTTCCAACCCGTGCCCACCGCCACGCATCGCTTCGAGGAATCCATTGGAGGACGGCTCTACCTCATCGAGGCCTCGGCGGTCGGCGCCGATCGATGGCGGGCCTGCATCGTTCGCATGCCCGGGGTACCGACGGCGCTGATGCCGTTCTACGGGCGGACGCCCGACGAAGCCGTGCAGCACTTGAGCGACTGGCTCGCGCGCGCGCACGAGCGGGCCTCGGAGGCCCCTCCCCGGGTGTAGCATTGGGAGTATGACGCCGGTTGCCACCCGGCTGCTCGCCGTCGCCCTGCTCGTCGTCGCCCCTGCGGCTCCCCTCCATGCCCAGTCCGTTCCTCCCCCGCGCACCGACGTCGGCGGCGCGCAGGTGCGCCAGGCCGCGACCGACGAGGCATGGCGACGCGCCAGCGTCGGCTACATGCGGATGGAGAAGATCACGTATCGGAGCCGGGCGGACGACCTGCAGATTCCGGCCTTCGTCTTCCAGCCGCTTCATGCCGACGCCATCCGCCATCCAGCGCTCGTGTGGACGCACGAGGACATCCGCGGGCACCTCTACGAGCACTACATCCCCTACATTCGCGAGGCGACCGCGCGCGGCTACGTCGTGATTGCGCCGGAATACCGCGGCAGCGTCGGGTACGGCCGCGCCTTCTACGACGCCATCGACTACGGCGGCGCCGAAGTGGACGACGTGGCCACGGCCGTCGACGTTCTGAAGACGCGCTACGCGGACGTCGACCCGAGCCGCATCGGCATCATCGGCTGGAGCCACGGCGGCATGATCGCGCTCCTGGCGATCTTCCGGAATCCGGGCCTGTTCCGATCGGCCGCGGCGCTCGTGCCGGTCGCCAATCTCTTTCAGCGCCTGGCCTGGAAGGGCGTGGATCGGCAGCGCCGGCTGATCGATCCGCAGAACCGGCTGGGCGGCCCGCCCTCCGAGGAGCACGACGTCTACAAGGCGCGTTCGCCGCTCTTCAGCGTCGACAAGCTCGACATCCCGCTGCTGGTGCATGTGGTGGGCAACGACGAGGACGTCAACATCGAAGAAAGCATGCAGCTGGTCGACGCGCTGCGCGCCCGCAAGCCGGATCTCGCCGAGATCAAGATCTACGACCGCGCGCCCGGCGGGCACATGTTCGATCGGCGGGTCGATCCGCTCACGTGGCAGCCCGCCGACACGCCGGAGCAGCTCGACGCGTGGGATCGGATCTGGCGCTTCTTCGAACGGACCCTCACCGACAACTGATCGCGCGACCGGGCTACCGCGCGGTGCGCGCCGGCGATTCGATCACGTCCTGGAGCCGGGTCAGATCCACCGGCTTGACCAAGTGGTGCTCGAAGCCCGCCCGCTCGGACCGTTCCCGATCGCCGCGCAGCCCGTAGCCCGTGATGGCGACCAGGCGCGGAACATGGTCGCCCCCCAGGGCGCGCAGGTGCTGCGCAAGCTCGTAGCCATCCATCACGGGCAGCCCGATGTCGAGCAGCGCGATGTCGGGGTGAAAGCGGCGCGCCACTTCGATGGCCGACGGGCCGTCGTGAGCCGCTTCGACGTCGTACCCCACGGCGGCGAGCGCCACGCACAACACATCGGCCGCGTCTTCGTTGTCGTCGACGACGAGCACGCGGGTGCCGCGCGGGCGGCGTTCCCCGCGCGAGGCCGGCGCCGGGGGCCGCGGCGCCGGCAGCTCGTCGACGGCCGGCAATTCCAGGATGAACGTGCTGCCCTCGTTGGGGCCGGCGCTCTCGACACGGATGGAATCCCCCATGCAGCGCCACCAGGCTGTGGACGATGGCGAGGCCCAGCCCGAGGCCTCCGTGCGACCGTTCGATCGTTTGAGCCCGCTGCACGAACGGATCGAAGAGCGTGGACAGCATCTCGGGCGGAATCCCGACGCCGTGGTCGCGGACGTCGAGCCGCACCAGGCCTTCGGCGCGCCGGCCCTCCAGCGCGATGGGCGAACCGGGCTCGCTGAACTTCGCCGCATTGGTGATGAGGTTCGACACCACCTGTGCGAGGCGCTCGGCGTCGGCGTCCACGGCGAGTCCCGAGGCCGGCACACGGACATCCAGGGGATGCAGGCGACGCTCGACGAGCGGCGCCGCCTGTTCGAGCGCGCTCGCCACCACGGCCGACAGTTCCACGGGATGCCGCCGCAGCGCGATCGTGCCGCGCGTGATGCGCGAGACGTCCAGGAGGTCTTCGACCATGCGCGCCAGGTGATGCACCTGCCGCTCGAGCACGTCCTGCTCCGGAGCGTCGGAGCCGCGCATGCGCATCACCTCGAGCGCGGTGAGCATCGGGGCCAGCGGATTCCTCAGTTCGTGGCCGAGCATGGCGAGGAAGTCGTCCTTGCGCCGCACGGCCTCGCGCAGCGCGTCCTGCGCCTTCATGGTCTCGAGCAGGCCGACCGCCCGGTGCGTGTAGAGCTGCAGCAGCCGGTTTTCGCGATCGGTCGGCCGGTGCGCCTCGCGAAAGTGCGTGGAGATCACGCCCAGGACCGCGCCGCCCGGCGCGCACAACGGCGTCGACTGCACCGCACGGTAGCCGGCGCGCCGCGCGGCGTCCCGCTGCCTCTCGAACGACGGCTCCGCCTCCACGTCGGCGACGACCACCGTGGTTCGCGTGCGCCACGCCCGGCCGGCCGCCGACTCGTCGCCTGGCCCGACGGGCTGCAGCGGCTCGAGGACCCCACGTTCGAATCCGCGATGGGCGAGAAGCTCGAGAGCGTGGCGCTCCTGGTGGTACAGCTGCAGCGTTCCCATATCGGCCCCGTGCAGCTCGACGGCGGCGTCGAGGATTTCGTCGAGCGCGCTGGGCAGATGGCGTGACATCAGCAGCCGCGTGCTGAGGAGCTCGAGCCGATCGAGCCGCGAGACGTCGCTTTCCGCCCGAGCCGTCGCGCTGCGACGCGATCCCGACTTCCACGACGCGCCGCCCGCCGACGGCCACCCCATGGAGGCGAACCGCGCGAGATCGCCGAGCAGCCGCTCGTCCTCCACGTCGAAGTGCCGGTCGCCCGTGTGGGCGAGCACCCACACCGCGCCCGATGCCGCGTGCCCGGCCCGGAACGGCACGACGAGGGCTTCGGCGATCGGAAGCCGGAGACGGCGGAGGCTCGTGAAGTGGCGCTCGGGATGCACGAACAGCATGGGGCGATTCGTGCTGAGCACCTGGGCGAACGCACTCGCGCGGCGTGGCCCTCGTCCGCCGAGACGGGAGGCGAGGCGCCCGGCGACGGCATGACACCGCGGCGCGGCGGTCGAGCCGTCGTGGACGAGCGTGAGGCCCGCGGACTCCGCGCGACACAGATCCAGCGCGGCCGACGCCAATCGGTCGGGCAGGTGCTCGGGCCGCTCGCAGAGGCACGACGCGATCGCCAGAATGACCCGATTTTCCGCTTCGAAGTCGGGGCGACGCGACCGTCGGTGCGACAAACTCTGAGTCGCGAGAACGTCTTCGAGGGCCATACCGTCCTTCCGCGGCGCCGCCGGATGGCGTAGCAGCCCGCATTACCTCAAAGCGGTCGCGGTTCGTCAAGCTCAGGCGCCGATCCTTACAATCGATCGCGCAGATCGCGCGCGACGCGGCTGACGGAGTGAAGAGATGAGTCGGACACGCTGGAAGAACATCTGGCAACGGTTCAGCGGGCGCGGGGCGTATCCGCATCAGCTCGCCTTCCTGCTGCTGGTCCCCATGCGGCGGCTGGTGTTCTCGCCGCGACAGTTGATCGCACACCTTCCCCTGACGCCGAGGTCGCGAGTCCTCGAGGTGGGCCCGGGTCCGGGCTTTTTCAGCATCGACGTGGCACGGGCCATCCCGGACGGCCGGCTCGAGCTTGCCGACCTTCAGCGCCAGATGCTGGACAAAGCGCGTCGACGACTTCGACGGGCGGGCGTGCGCAACGTGGGCTTCACCCAGGCGGACGCCGTCGCCTTGCCCTTTCGGCCCGACACATTCGACGTCGCGTTTCTCGTCGCCGTCCTGGGAGAAGTTCCAAGTCCAGCGGCCTGTCTGGCTTCCATCGCGAACGTCCTCCGGCCGGGCGGCGTCGTCGCGGTCGCCGAACTGCCCGGCGATCCGGATGTTCTGACGGAGGCGGACCTGAAGCGGCTGGCTTGCGGGACGGGCCTCGCGTTCGTCAGTTCGGTGCGCGTGGCGCGCGGCTCAGTCACGACCTTCCGGCGATCGGCGGCGGCAAAGGACACGGGGAGCTGAGCGCTTCAGCGCGCGCCGGGCGGTGTATCATCCGCGACATGCGCACCCTCCGATTCGCCGTTCTCCTCGTCGTCGCGGCCGCTGCCTGGCTGCCGCTCGAGGCCGCCGTCACTGAGCCGGTCCGAGTCGAGAACGGCCTCGTCTCGGGCGTCCCCGGAGAATTGCGAGGCGTCCGCGTGTTCAAAGGGATTCCCTTCGCCGCACCGCCGATCGGGCCGCTCCGGTGGCACGCGCCAATGCCCGCGCCGGCATGGACCGGCGTCCGCGCCGCCGACACGTTTTCCGCCAATTGCATGCAGCGAGCCGCCGGGGGCGGCGCGTTCCCGCCGCACGGCGGCGATCGCTCGGCCACCACGATGAGCGAAGACTGCCTCTACCTGAACGTCTATACGGGCGCCGCCGACCCGAGCGACCGGAGGCCCGTGATGGTGTGGATCCACGGCGGCTCGCTCAGGAGCGGCGCCGGCGCAATCTACGAGGGCGAAGAGCTCGCCCGCAAGGGCGTCGTCGTCGTCGTCACGGTGAACTACCGGCTGGGCCTGTTCGGGTTCTTCGCGCATCCGGAGCTCACCCGTGAATCGGCGCATCACGCCTCGGGCAACTACGCCCTTCTCGACCAGATTGCCGCGCTCCAGTGGGTGAAGAAGAACATCGCGGCGTTCGGCGGTGATCCGACGCGCGTCACGATTTTCGGCGAATCCGCGGGATCCTGGAGCGTGAACTACCTCACGGCAACGCCGCTGGCGAAGGGCTTGTTCCAGCGGGCGATCGGCGAGAGCGGCGGTGAATTTGCGCCTGAGCGCAGCCTGAGGGAAGCCGAGACGGCCGGCGTCGCATTCGCCAGGAGCCTCGGCGCGGATTCGCTGGCGGCGCTGAGAGCCAGGTCGGCCGAGGAACTGGGCGACGCGGGTCGATCCCTGACGGGGGCCAACGTCGACGGCTGGGTCCTGCCGCAGGACGTTCAGACCACCTTCTCGCAGGGCAAGCAGAACGACGTCCCGACGCTCGTCGGATCGAATGCCGACGAAGGGACGATCTTCACGCGCGACACGACGGCCGAGGCCTTCCGGGATGAGTCGCGGCGCCGCTACGGACCCGACGCCGACGCCTTTCTGAAGCTGTATCCCTTCACGTCGGACGCCGAGGCCGAGTCGGCCGCCGCGGCGAGCATGCGCGATTTCACGTTCGGCTGGGAGATGCGCACGTGGGCGCGCGCGGCACGCGACACCGGCCACGCGAACGTCTACCTGTACTTTTTCAGCCGCGTGCCTCCGGGTCCGACCGCGGCGCGCGTCGGCGCGCAACACGGCGCCGAGATTCCCTACGTCTTCAACTGGGTGAACGGACGCTACGCCACCGACACGCCGTGGGAGGACGTCAATCGGACGCTCGCCGACCTCGTGTCGTCGTATTGGGTGAACTTCGCGGCGACGGGCGACCCGAACGGCAGCGGACTGCCGGCCTGGCCGATCTACGATGCCAGGGCCGAGCGGGTGATGCTGTTCGGCGACACCGTCACCGCGGGATCGCTGCCGCACGGGCCGGCGCTCGATTTCCTCGACAGGTATTTCACCCGGCTTCGGGCGTCGCGGGACTCCGGACACTAGCCGGTGGGACGTCCCGCCCCGGCTACCAGGGGAGCGGGCGTCGGTCGCGAAAGAAGCCGCCCGTCGGGCCGCCATCCGGAAGGGTGGCGGCCCACACGACCGACGCCGCGCCCTGCTCCGGCGTCCGCGGAGCGCCCGCACCGCCCATGTCGGTCGCCACCCAGCCGGGACAGACCGCGTTCACCAGAATGCCGGTGCCTTTCAGATCCGCGGCAAGCACGCGCGTGATCGCGTTCAGTGCCGCCTTCGAGACGTTGTAGGGCGCCATCGACGCACCCATCGACGCGAGCGACCCCGCCTCGCTCGACACGTTGACGATCCGCCCGCGGCGTCGGCGCATGAGGGGCACGAGCGCCACGGCCATGCGCCAGGCACCGAGCGCGTTCACCTGCCAGGCCTGCTCGGCGACGTCGGGCTCGAGCGTCGACGCGCGGCCACCCGGATAGATGCCGGCGTTGTTGATCAGAATGTCGACGTGGCCGAACGTGCGCGCCAGCCATTCGGCGAGCGCGTCGACCTGGTCCTGCCTGGTCACGTCGAGCGTTCGCGCGTGCGCGGTGATGCCGTCCCGGGCGAGTGCCGCGGCCGCCTCGTCGCCTCTGGCGGCGTCGCGCGAGCCCAGCACGACGGTGGCGCCGCGAGCGCCGAGCGCCTGGCACACGGCGAAGCCGATCCCGCGGTTCCCGCCGGTGACGACGGCCACAGGTCCCGGGTCGCGGTCCACACGAGGATTATCGTGCCGTTGACCGATCGCGAGTGCGCCGCCTACAATGAAAGGTCACCTCACCGTCGAGTGGGCCAGTAGCGCAGTTGGGAGCGCGCATGAATGGCATTCATGAGGTCGCCGGTTCGATCCCGGCCTGGTCCACCATCCTTTCATTTTCAGTCTCGATTTCCCCCAAGTAGCTGAAGGCCGGTGCGGTTACGCGGGTTCCAACAAAGCCGTTTCCATCGAACGAAATTCCGTCCGGAAAGAACAGTTGTTGGAACCGCTGGCGCTGTTCGAGTGACGCCTGTACCCACAGATCGGCGGCGCGTGGCAGAATGCGTTCTGCAAACGCCAGGATGCCCTCTACGTCGAGTTCATCGAGCTGGCCTGAGTGACGGTCGATCCGCGCGAGCGTCAGCTCCTCGCGCAGTTTCTCGGCGTGGCGGTCGTAGGTCTCGATGTCGATCGAACGCTCGAAGAGGAACGCCTCGTCCAGACGGTCCAGTTTGTCTTGAATGGCCTTCGCGGCTCGCTCGGCGTTCGCGATCTCCTCACGCACCGCTGCTTTCCGCGCCTTCCAGATCTGCAGCACGGATTCCTTGAGCAGCCGCATGTAGCCTGGCGATGGCTGCAGTAGCGCCAATTCGTCTGCGAACAACCCTTCCAATTTCGTCTTCGTCACGTTGACCGCGCGGCAGCCAGGGCGGCAATGGTAGTACGCGTAGTATTCGCTTCGGCCCTTCGACCAGCTGCCGGTGAGGCCTCGACCACAGGACTCGCAGCGCACGAAGGCGCGTAGTGGAAAGTCCGGGTGCGCCCGCTGCTGTGGCGTGGTGCTCGGAACTCGCCCCGACAAGACCGCTTGAACACGGTAGAACAGGTCCTCGGAGATAAGCGGCTCGAAGTCGCCGCGTTTTCCGCGAACGCCGTACTCGGTGACGTCCACGATGCCGGCATAGAGCTGGTTCCGCAGCAGCACGCCGATCGCTTGCGATGTGAGCGGACAGCCGCGCCGGTTGGTCAAGCCCCAGGCTCTTGACTGCTTGAGGAGCTGTTGCTTAGTGAAGCGCCCGGTCGCGTACTCTTCGAATGCTCGCCGCACAAGCGGTGCCCGCTCGGGATCGGGCATCAGGCTCTTGCCCATCGCGCGCGGCGCGTTCAAGTAGCCGATCGGCGCCAGGAACACCCACCGGCCGAGCTCCAATGCCGCCTTCATGCCGGCGCGGGTCCGGTCTGACCGACAGTCGTTGTCGAACTGCGCGAACGCGGCGAGCACGCCTTCCATCAACTTGCCGGTGGAGGTGTCGTCGATCGGCTCTGTCGCTGATCGCAGCGAGATGCCGAGCGACTGCAGCAGTGAGCGCAGCGCGAAATGGTCGTACTTGTCGCGCGCGAAGCGCGTCAGGTTGAACACGACCACGAAGTGGACACGGCCCTTGTTCAACCGGCAGAACGTGAGCAGGTTCTGAAGCTGGCTGCGGTCGGTGGACTTCGCGCTCTCGCCTTCCTCGTGGAAACGTTCGAGGACTTCGTAGCCCTGGCGGCGGCAGTACTCCTCGCACGCGCGAAGCTGTGTCGGCAGGCTGAGATTCTCGGTCTGCTCCTTCGTGCTGACGCGAACGTAGATCACCGCGCCGACCATGATCGGCAGCGTAGATCCATTCGCCGGCGCGGGCAAGCTGCGTTTGCGCGGCACGTCTCTACCCGCAGAGCGCGGCTCTGCTCCTGGTACATCTCGACCACGATGCACGCCATCGTCTCTGCGTGGCGGCGGATGTCCTCGATGTCCTGATCGGTCATCGATTCCGCGTCCTCGCCGAGCAGTTCCCGACAGCGCGCGATCGAAATCGGCTCCGGCCTTGGATCCGCATGTTCGACGTACTCCATGGGCACCCCTGCGAACTCGATGCAGACGTTCGTGATGCGGTGGAGTGCGCTCGAAGCGCGCCGACTTGGGCCGGCGCGCCGATGACGATGAGCGTGGATGTGGCGTGACGCCGACACCGAAGCGCGTGACTTGAAGTCGAACGCGCTGATCGCACGAGATGTGCGCGATCAATCGATGGTTGTTGAAGGGGCTGAGAGCTTTGCTCTGAGAGCGTCGGCTACAGCGCTCCGCGTCTGGCGGACTGCGGAGGGGTGCGCGATGGCACCGACGAGATCTTCACGATACGACTGCCGATGCGCCAGTCCGGTAATGAAGAAATGAAGACGAGCTTCGTCGGCCATCACATAAGTGCGACCTTCGAGCTGCGCGCAGGCGGCGTCAAGGCCGCAGCCCGTAGGGTCGAGCGCAGCGAGAGCCTTGACGACGCCGAGCACAGCTCGATCCTGGTCATGTGATGGCCGATTTCTTTGCGAGAATTAGCGTCGGAAGTTCGGCCGAATCTCCGGAGAACCTGAGGAGAGTCTGAGGTGACCACACGTCGAGATCAGCGCGTGGATCGCCGGGCGAACACGGGCAGGATCGCGTCATGGATCTTGCGACGGAGAACCGGTTGAAGCACTCGCGATATCCGCGGCGAAACGTCCGCTGCCGTTGAGAGCCGACGTCCTTCTGCGTGGCGTGAGCGACCACATCTGTGGCCGCGGGCTTGGCAGGCCCAGGGGTCAATTCAGGTGGTCGCTCACGCCACGGGATTGCTGTTGGCGACTGCTCCGGCAATGGCGCCACTAGGCGGGCGGCACAGATCGCCGCCCGAGGACGACGGGCTGCAACTTGCACAACGATCTGCAGTTGCGGGATGCACCCGCCGCGCGCCAGTCCTGTTCATCGACTAGGACAAGTCCTCGACGCAGACGAATCCAGGGGGAACACCTCGCGCGGAGGCCCTGTTCCCCCTCGGTGTTCCCCCTCTCGGAGTCCTGATTGAGCAATGGTCGCTCAACACGCACACTGCCGGGCGAACGAAAGTCTGACGGCATCTCTGACGTGTGACCGGGTGCTACGATCGACCGCCAAGAGGGCTCGATGCCGACCTTCCCGGAGTGGTGGAATTGGGATCTTTCGTTCACCGGCCACGCCGAATTGCGCATGGAACAACGAGGCGTGACCGAGGTGGAGGTCCGCGCTATGCTGGAGAGAGCCACCGGGTTCGAAGCCAGCGTCGTGGAGGGCAGATTCATGATCCACACCCAACGCGGGCAAGGCCCGTGGGCCGTGATCGTCGAGCCAGACGCCGAGGCCAAGTTGCTCGTCGTCGTGACCGCTTACGAGGTGTCCCAATGACGGAGCGCTCGCTGCAGGTGACCTTTCGGAAGGGCCGGACATTTGCGGCGTACCTGCACCTCTCGCACCCAACCGGCGAGAAGAGTGCGCGGACCGTGGCATCGCCGGATGGGCTGCTCATCGTCGATTACGCCGCGTCTGGCCGAGCCGCTGGGTGTCGAGATCACTGCGCCGCAGGCGGTCCCTCTAGATCGCCTCAACCAGCTCCTCGCGGAGCTTGGTGAGCCGCCGCTCGCGGAGCAGGACTACAGGCCCGCTCTGGCCGCATAGGCCGACACCGATCCGAGCGGTCAGTGAGCCTCGCGCACCGTGACCAGGGGCCGACTGTTTTCGTCGCTTCGATGCAAAGGACCGTATGACCAGAACCAGCAGCGGGGCACATCAATGCCTCTAACCGACACGTACGTCCAAGTCTATGGCCAGCTGCCGGATTTCTTCGCAAAGATTCAGCAGGGTCAAGCGCCGGACCAGTTTACTCGTCAGCACTTGGTCGATCTTGGGTTCAATTCTTCAAACCACCGGGCGCTGATCCCGCTGCTGAAGGCCCTCGGCTTTCTGACGCCTGAAGGGGTGCCCACTCCGCGCTACCACGAGTATCGAAGTAAGGCCCAAGCTCGCAAGGTGATGGGAGAGGCTATTCGCGAGGCCTATCGGGACCTGTTCGTGCTCAAAGAACATCCGACCGACGCCGATCGAGCGTTGCTTGAGGGCAAATTCAAGAGTACGCACAACACCAGCGATCGCGTCGCTCAGTTGATGACGGCCACTTTTTTTGCCCTGCTCGGTCTTGCCGATCTGCAGGCGGCGTCCCCCGAGAACAAGGAGGCCAAAGTGGAGCCACCGGCGACCATTCAGGTGCCGCCGCCTTCGCCTGATGATCGGGCTCATGACGGAGATGACAACCGTAGAGTAGCCCCGGCGCTGCACTACAACATTCAGATTCATTTGCCTGCGACGAAGGACGTCGAGGTATTCAACGCGATCTTTAAGTCACTCAAGGAGCACCTGCTTGAGCGCTGAACTGAAAGACCTCAGGGACTTTCTCTTCCGTGGACTGATGCTTGAATCAGAGGCCGAAACATTTCAATCTGCGGGAATTCAAGTCGGTGCGGAGTCGGGGCAGGCGGAGGAGCGCCTCCTCTCCGACGCCTTGGCTCCATTCAGCGTTGTCCGGCGCAATCGAGCACTTGAAATGGCGCGCCTGTATGCGGTCCTGCATTGCTTCGAGAACGAGATACGAGCCCTGATCCGGCAAACTTTGGAAGAAAAAGAAGGCGTTGACTGGCAAGAGAAGCTCACCCCGAAGGCGAAGAAAAATGCTGAATCTCGCAGAGAAATTGCTCTAAAGGATTCGTGGCTCGAAGGAGATAAGGGAGACATCCTCGGATTTGTCGACTTCGGAGATCTGTCAAGCATCATCGTCGACAAGTGGCAGCATTTTGAGGATCTGATTCCTTCGCAGCATTGGCTGAAACAGCGCATGGACGAGCTCGAAAAAACGCGGAATTTCATTGCGCACAATCGAATGCTGTTGCCCACGGAGTTCCAGCGCATCTACATGTACGTGGCTGACTGGAACAGGGTGATCGGTCTGTGAGCGACGGAATGGAGTCGGCGGCACCATTATCCAACGTGCCTAGAGGTCCCAATTCCCGTCTTGGTGCGACTCACAAGTCGGTTTTCGGAAGCGACGATCGGCGCAGCAGCGGCTGATATCGATGGCACTCGAGACGCTCGCGCCCGGTGAGGTTCTACGAATTCACGAGGAGCTGGCCAAAGATTTTGCCAGCAGTGGAGACCCAATTGGGGTGATGGGAGTCCGTGCTCAGAGTCTCCTTGAGTCCGCGGTTCACCGGCAGCACACGGGACATGGTACGACTCTCAAGTATCCAGAACCGCTCGGCAATGCAGCGACTTTGGCATTTGGTATTTGCTGCGATCACCCGTTCCACAACGGCAACAAGCGTACAGGCTCTTGTCGCAATGCTGGTGCACTTGGACAAGAACCACCTTTGTGTCAGAAGCGCAAGCGAGTCGGATCTCTACCAGCTGATGCTGAGCATCGCGGACCATACCGTCGGCGTTCGAGCCGATCGCAGGCGTCCTGACAAGCTGCACGCGCGACGAGATCCTGATGAGGAGGTCGCTGCGATCCGGGACTGGTTGAAGCGACGGGTCGGCCCGTTGAAGAAGGGCGAACGTCCTGTGACCTATCGACAACTGCGGCAAATACTCTCGCGGTTTCGCGTGTCTCTTGGGGCGTCCAACAGCAACCGCGTAGATGTGCTAAAGGAGTACGAGATCCCTGGCGGCTTGTTTCGGCGAGCTCGGACCGAACAGAAATTCATGGGCAAGATCGGGTATCGGAACGAAGGAACCGAAGTGTCGTTTAAGGACATCAGGGCAGTTCGGGAAATGTGCGACCTTACCGAGAGAGACGGCGTGGATTCTGATGCGTTCTACGATGGAGCGGACGTCGTCGATGCGTTCATCAATCGATATCGGACGCTCTTGAGACGGCTAGCGAGAACCTGAGACTCAGGAGTGGTCCTGAGGGCCGCGCCTGTCCGCGCAGGATTCGAACGCTAGCCACAAGCCCTTCATCTCCGTAGCGCTTCGATCGATCTCAACCAGCTGCTGACCTGGTTCCAACTCGCAGTGTTCTGGCCCACCACTTTCCAACGGATCGATTCACGCGCAGTTGCAGGCTCGAGTCCTTCGATCTCGACGGCACAGCGATCTGTCAAGGCACGGGCGAGATCGACGCGCGGCGCGTCACAGTGGATTGAGCGGCGGCTCGCGCCGGCGGCCGCTCGTCGGTGACCTTCGACAGCACGCCTTCGAGCACCGGCGTCATCGTGCGCAGCTGGCGGGCGCGAATCACGCCGTCCCACAGGCGCTCGAACTTCTTCCAGCCCGCCGCATACAGGAAGTGTTTCACCTGGTGCTTCACGGATCCGTGCGCGAGCGCGCCCCGAACAATCGACGGCCAGCGGTAGAACTCTCGATACGCCCAGTCGTAGCCGTCCTTCAGCGCCCGCGGCGTCAGCCGTGACGGACGGAACACCACGTGGCGCGTGTCGTAGCGATCCCAGTCGCGCGTCAGAAGGCGCCCCTCGTCCTGCATGCGCGCAAAGAGCCGCGTCCCGGGGTACGGCGTCTGGATGTGGAACGTCGCGGTGGTGATGCCCTGCGCGATCGCCCAGTCGACCGTCCGCCGGAACACATCGTCGTCGTCGTCGTCCATGCCGAAGACGAAGCTGCCGTTGATCATGATGCCGAGGTCGTGCAGCCGACGGGTCACGGCCGCATAGTCGCGGCCCAGGTTCTGGCGCTTGTTGGCCCGTGTGAGATTGCCCGGCGTCAGCGTCTCGAATCCGACGAACAGGCTGCGCAGGCCCGCCGCGGCCGCGCGGTCGACGAGGTCGCCGTGCAGAATCGAATCCACGGTCGCGGCGCCCTGGAAGAGCCGGCGCATGCCGCGCATGCCGTCGAACAGGGCAGCCGCAAAGCGGCGGTCGCCGAACAGGTGATCGTCGAGGAAGTACAGATGCCGGCCGGGCAGCCGCGCGATCTCGGCGAGCGCGTCGTCGACGCGCTGCGTGTAGAACGAGCGGCCGCCGTCGAAGAAGGCGTCCTTGTAGCAGAAATCGCAGTGCTGGGGGCAGCCTCGTGTGACGACGATCGAGTTCGGCACGAGGTACCGACGCCGGTCGATCAGATCGCGTCGGATCGGCGGCAGGCGATCCAGCGTCCGGCCCGATGTCGACACGTATCGGCGCGCGGCGCGGTTGCCGCGCAGATCGTCGAGAAAACGCGGGAAGGTCTGCTCGCCGGGACCGAGGAACACCGCGTCGGCATGCGGGGCCGCTTCCTCGGGAAGCGCCGTCACGTGCAGACCGCCCAGGGCGACGAACGCGCCTCGGGCCCGGTAGTGGTCCGCGAGCCGGTACGCCCGGCGGGCGCTGGTGATGTAGACCTGAATCACCACCAGATCGGGCCGGTCGTCGAGACGGATTGGCGCGACATGTTCGTCTTCGATCGTCGCCTCGTCGTCGGGCGCGAGGTACGCCGCGAGGGTCGCCAGGCCCAGCGGCGGAAAGAGCGAATACTTGATGGGCCGCCATGACGGGTCGGTTGCCTCGGTCAGCGCCGGAAGGACGAACTTGACGCGCAGGGATCGGCCGGGCGGTCCGGGCTCCCTCGCGGCGGGCGGGTGCACGTGTGCTTTGTATTACAAAGTTCTAGTTGGTGTCAAGTGTCCCGGACGTCGATCCCGGGCGCCCGGTCGCGAGCGCGCGATGCCGCCTTCGTGAGCCGCAGTTCGAAGCCGATGCCGCTCGGCCTGATCTCGTAGCCGTCGAAGGCCGCCTGGCCGGCCATCCGGTGCAACGCGTCCTCGGTGTACGCGCGCTTGATCAGGCCCCGGAAGATCCAGCGCGTCAGCGCCTCGTTCGCCCCCGACAGCCGCATGCGGCCCACCTCTGCCGCGATCTCCTCGCGCGTCGCCTCCTTCCGGAGGTCGTAGATCGAGGCGTGGCCGCCGGCGTCCAACACCCGCCGCATCTCGACCAGCGCGCCGACCGGATCGCTGAAATTCTTGAACGCCGCCGTGCAGACCACGACGTCGAACGACCCGTCGGCGAAGGGCAGCGCCGCGGCATCGCCGAGCCGGACGTCCACCGCGACGCCCGCCCGCGCGGCGTTGTCGCGGACGATCCGCACGAACGTGCGGCTGATGTCGACCGCCGTCACCCGGTACCCGCGCTTCGCGAGCTCGATCGCGAGATACCCCGGGCCGGGCGCCACCTCGAGCACGCGTCCGCCGGCAGGCGCGCGATCCGAGACGGCCTGCGCCGTCTCCAGGAAGCGCCGCCGATCGCGTCCGGTGTTCTTCGCGTACCAGGTCGCGATCACCCCTTCCATGGCCAGCCCCTTGTAGCCCTTGCCCTGCATCGCGCTCCTCCTTCCCGCGAGCGAACAATGATAGACATCAGCTAACGTCGTTAGCTTACGGCGAACTTCAGGGCCGGTCAAGCCCGCCCGGCTGCTACAATCGACGCCCGCCCACATGACCATCGTCCCGTTCCGCAAAACCACTCGTCCCCGCCGCCGTCCGCTCGATCAGACCCAGGTGGTCCAGGCCGCCCTCGCCCTCCTCGACGAGGTCGGGCTCGACGGCCTCACCATGCGCCGGCTGGCCGAGCGGCTCGGCGTGCGGGCCGCCTCACTCTACCGCCACGTCCGCAGCAAGGACGAGCTGCTGGTGCTTCTCGCGGACGAGATCACCGCCGGAATTCCGCTCTCCGATCCGTCGGGCAGCTGGCGAGACCAGCTGACGGGTCTGGCATGGAACGCACGCCGGGGTCTGCTGGCGCACCGCGACGCCGCGCGCGTGCTCGCGAGCACCGCGCCGTTCGGACCGCGCAGGCTTCGCCACATCGAATCGCTGCTGCGCGTGCTGCGGGCCGCCGGCCTCAGCCCGCGCGACACCGCCCGCGCCGCACACCACTGCAACAACTTCCTGACCGAATTCGTGGCCGACGAAGGACGGTTCGCGGCGTTTGCCGAGGCGCCGGGGTCGAGCCGCCGGAAAGTGCTCGCCGACGCGCGCCGGTACTTCAAGTCGCTCCCCGCCCGCGACTACCCCACGGTCGTGGAGCTCGCCGACAGCCTGACCGAGGACGATCCGGACGCGCTGTTCCAGGCTGGCATCGACATCCTGGTGCGCGGCATCGCGGCGCTGGCGAAGCGCGACCGCTCGCGCGCCGGGCGGCACTGATCGAAGCGGCATCGGCGCCCCGCCGAACTGGTACAATCGAGGCGCCATGCCGCGATCGGCATTCACGATCGGAATCATCCAGGACCACGCCACCCCCGACGTGGCGGCCAACGTCGCGCGGGCCGAGGCGCACGTCCGCGACGCCGCGCGACGCGGCGCGCAGGTCGTCTGCCTGAAAGAGCTCTTCAACGCGCCGTACTTCTGCAAGGCGCAACGAAACGATCGCTTCGACCTCGCCGAGCCCATCCCCGGTCCGACGACGGCCCGCCTGCAGGCGCTCGCCAGGGAGCTCGCCGTCGTGATCGTCGCGCCGATGTTCGAGCGCCAGGCCGCGGGCATCTACCGGAATTCGGCGGCGGTGATCGACGCCGATGGCGCCCTGCTGGGGACGTATCGGAAGATGCACATCCCCGACGATCCGCTCTACAACGAGAAGTTCTACTTCACGCCGGGCGACCCGACACCGGCCGGCGCCGCCGGCGAGGCGTCCGGGTTCAAGATCTGGCGTACGCGCTACGCCACGATCGGCGTGCTCATCTGCTGGGACCAGTGGTTTCCGGAGGCGGCGCGCATCACCGCCCTGCTTGGCGCCGACGTGCTGTTCTATCCGACCGCCATCGGCTGGCATCCCTTCGAGCGCGAGGAATGGGGCGCGACCCAGGTCGACGCGTGGCGGACGATGCAACGCGCTCACGCCATCGCCAACGGCGTCTACGTCGCATCCCCCAACCGCATCGGGCACGAGGACGAACCCGGCACGGAAGGGCTCACCTTCTTCGGCCATTCGTTCATCGCCGACCCGTCGGGCCGGATCGTGGCGTGCGCCGCGGAAGACGAAGCGGTGCTGGTCGCCACCTGCGACCCGGCCGAAATCGAATCCACGCGGCGCAACTGGCCGTTCCTCCGCGACCGGCGGATCGACGCCTACGGCCCGATCCTGCAGAGGCACCTCGGCGAATGAATCGCGTCGCGCCGGCGCTGCGGATGCCCGCCGAGTGGGAGCCGCATCGCGCGACGTGGATGGGCTGGCCCCACCACGAAGCCGACTGGCCCGGCAAACTCGGGGCGATGCCGTGGGTCTTTGCCGAGATCGCACGGATCCTGGCGCGCCACGAAGCGGTCGAGATCCTGTGTGCGACCGAGCGCGACGCCGATTCAGCGCGCGTCTGCCTCCGCGCCCACGCCGCGCACCTCGAATGCGTCCGGCTCCACGTCGTCCCGACCGATCGCGTGTGGCTGCGCGACAGCGCGCCGACCGGCGTGCTCGACGCCACCGGTCGGGTCGTGCTGCTCAACTGGGCGTTCAACGGATGGGCCAAGTACGACAATTGGCGGCTCGATGCCCGGGTGGGGTCCGCGGTAGCCGGCGCCACGGGTCTGCCGCTCGTCGAACCACGGCGGCCGGAGGGCGCGGAACGCCTCGTCCTCGAAGGCGGCGGGATCGAGACCAACGGCCGCGGGCTCCTGCTCGTCACCGAGGAGTGGCTGCTGAGCGACGTCCAGGTGCGCAACCCGGGACTGGGCCGCGCCGACTACGACCGTCTGTTCGATGAATGGCTTGGCGCGCGACACACGATCTGGCTCGGCGAAGGGTGCATCGGCGACGACACTCACGGCCACATCGACGACGTCGCGCGGTTTGTCGCTCCCGACACCGTGGTGGTCGCCGTCGAGCACGATCCGTCCGACGCGAACCACGGCCGATCGATCGACAACCTGCGGCGGCTGGAGCTCGCCATGAACAACCCGTCGGTCGGGCGGTTGCGGATCGCGCAGCTCCCCTTTCCATCGCCGGTCTTCATGTTCGAGGAGCGGCTCCCCGCCAGCTACGCAAACTTCTACATCGGCAACGGAGTCGTCGTCGTCCCGACCTTCAACGATCCCAACGACAGGGTCGCCGTCGGGATTCTCGCGGATCTGTTTCCGGATCGCGAGGTCGTGGGCCTGCACGCCCGCGATCTCGTGCTTGGCCAGGGCACACTGCACTGCCTGACGCAGCAGGAGCCGCTCGCCCGATCGGCCTGACAGGCGTCAGAACGTCAGGCGCGTCCCGACCCAGAACAGCCGCGGAGCGCCGGGGGCGAAGAAGGTGGCCTGCGGGACGGGAAACTCACCATCGACGGCCGGCAGCGGGCGCGGCGCGAAGGTGCCGTCGGCCGCGAATGCCGTCGGCCCCAGTTGCGCGGCGGTGCTGTAGCGTCGGTCGAACAGATTGTCGACCTGGGCGATCGCCTCGAGCCAGCGCGTCACGCGATACCGGCCGCCCAGATTGGCCACCACGTAGCCTGCCGATCGACCGGGTCCCAGGTAGTAGACGCCATCGGGCTCGTGCGCGTTGTTCTCGTTGCCGCGCGCGAACGAGCTCGAGACGCCGACGACATCGACCTCGAGCGACAGCCGCGACGTGGCGGCAAGGTCGACATACGCCTTGAGCATGTGGCGCGGCACCAGCGGAATCCGATCACCCGGCGCGATCGTGATCGATCCTTCGAGGCCCGGCGTCTCGATCGCGGCGTCGTTGGTGCTGTTGCCGGTGCCGTTCACGGTTTCCGGACTCTGGTAGGTGACGTCGAGGAACGTGTACGCCGCGCCGGCCGTCGCGCGCCCCATCGGCGCGTCGGCGCCCAGGTCGAGCCCCTGTCGACGCGTCCGCCCGAAGTTCCTGAAGTATCCGAAGCCGGTCTGCCCGGACGACACGAACAGAATGTCGTCGTGATTCTCGGCACGGAAGGCTCCGGCGCGCCAGTGGACGCCGCGGCCCGGCGTTCGCCGGATCCCCGCCTCCCAGGTTTCCGCCACGACCTGTGCGAGCGGCGGATCGCCGGCCAGCGCGTTCGGAAGACGGCAGGGCGATTCCGGATCCGCGCATCCCAGCTCGATGGACGTGGCCGCGCGACTGCCCTGGCCGTACCCCGCATAGATATTGAGCAGTGGCGACACCTCGAACGTGACGCCCGCGGCGGGGTTGAGGCGGCTGAACACTCGATCGCCGTCGAGCGATCCAGGACCGCCGCCCGGATCGATCCGGTCGCGATTCTGGATCGTCGTCCGATTGAAGCGGCCCGACAGGGTGACATGCCATCTGCTGCGCACCGACAGCGTGTCGGTGGCATACAGGCTCCAGGTGCGGATGCGACCGTCGAGAGCGACTGCCGCCTCGTCGGAGGCGATCCCGGATCCGACCACGCCCCGATCGGCGGAGAGCAAGCCCAGCTCGCCCGCTTGCTCGAAGCCCACGCGGCTCGCGTCGACCGCGGCTCCCGCCGTGAAATCGTTGCGCGCGCCCGAGACGCCGCTCGTCAGCGTGAGCTGCCCGGAGCCGCCGTAGTTGTGCTGGACCGTGGCCGTCGTGTTCAAGAGACCGGTGTAGGGATCCGGCGGCGCGTCGGCGGATCCGCCCAGGGCATCCTCGTTCACATCGCCGTTCACGGTGCTCGTGCGGATATCACGGTAGTAGACGTTGCCGGCCAACGCCAGGTGCTCGGTGAGGTAGCGGCGCAGGCCGCCGTTGATCAACACGGACCGGTTGTCGGTGATGTCGGGCTTCGTATACACGCCCGCGTCGTTTCGCTCGAGCAGGCGCTGCTCCTGGAGCCCGTTTCCCGTGAGCGCGTTGTCGGCGAAAGCCACCGTCAGGGAGGCGTCCGTCTGGTCGTGCAGCCATCCGAGCTTGCCGAACAGCTGTCGGACGTCGGAGGGTGAGTCGTCGCGCCACCCGTCGTCGCCGAAGACGTTGCCGGCAAGATACCAGTCGATGCCGCGGGCGTTGGCCCCTCCATGCTCGAATTCGACGGACCGTCTCGAATCGCTCCCATAGACCGCCTGAACCACGCTGCCGGGACTGCTTCTGCCGGTCTTGGTCTGCACGAGCAGCGCGCCGCCCAGCGTGTTGAGACCGAACAAGGGGTTGGACCCGGGCATCAGCGTGCTGGTGGAAATCGCCACGCGCGGAATCAGGTCCCAGCTCACCACTTCGCCGAACGGCTGGTTCAGACGCACGCCGTCGAGATAGACCGAGAGCCCCTGGGGCGTGCCGAGCAGGGGCGACGCCGTGTATCCACGGAAGTTCACGTCGGCCTGGAACGGGTTACCCTGCATCTCGTTGATGTGGACGCCGGCAAAGCGGCGATTGAGCATGTCCGAGAGATCGCCCGCCCCCGTGGCACGCAACTCATCTTGCGTCGCCGTCTGCACCGGGGCCGCCACCTGTTCGGCGGGAAGGCCGACTCCGGGCAATGGCGTCGTCCCGACGACATCGACCGTAACCTCGACCGTCGGAGGCTTCTGATTGTCCGTGTTCGTCTTATCGGGTGTCTGTCCGGAGGTCGGTGTCCGGAACGCGAAGGCGAAACACGCCGCCACCATGGCAGCGCGCCACCTTCGAACCGCCTGCCGTTGCTTCACTGCCGCTCCTCGAGGGCCTCGTGAAACGCCGTTTCAAAGTCGGCAGGAGTATCGATATCGAGGAACGACCCTTCATCGAGCACTTCGACGTCGCCGGCGGGCGACGCGTGCGCGCGAATCACCGGCTTGGCGCCTTCGACCGGGTCGGCGGCGCGGATCAAGGGGAAAAGCGACCGGTCGATCAGGACGGGGTGCCCGTGGCGGCCGCGGTTCACCGGCCGCACCACCGCGGCGCGCGTCTGCCGGTATCGATTCACCACCGCCCGCACCGTGTCGGCCGCCACGAGTGGAACATCGACGAGCGTCACCAGGCATGCCTGGACCCCGGGGCGATCGACGGTCGACAAGCCGGTCAGCAGGGATGACAACTGTCCGCTTTCGTAATCCGGATTCAGCACGATGCGTGCGGCCACGGGCGAGAGCGCGCAGAGAGCGGCGATGGCCGCTGCTTCGTGCCCCACGACAACCACTACATCGTCGACGCCGGCTTCGGTGAACGTTCGGATGATCTTCGTAAGGAAAGTCTCATCGTGGCCCGCAGGCAACAGGGCCTTCGGCCTGCCCATCCGGCTCGACTTGCCGGCCGCGAGGACCACCGCGGGAATCACAGCCGCATGGTACTTCGAACCTGCGCTAGAATTCTCCGCATGAGCGAGGTGGACATCCACATCCGGTGTCAGCGCTGCGGCGCACAGATGGAACTGCGTGACCCGGCCGCTGGCAAGGAGTGGACGCCCGAGCAGTTCTGGGTCTGCCCCACTTGCGGACGGCATTTCTGGACGACGTATCCGCCGCCGAAAGCCAAGCCCGCGGCCGAGAGCAAGCCGGCGCCATCGGCGCCGACAGCGCCCGCGCCCGCGAAGCCGGCGGCAGAAGCCGCATCGTGACAAACCGCGACAATCCGTCACCGGTCGAGCCGTGTCCGCTCGCGTTCGATGACGACGTCGACGATGAGGATGTCATCGAGGACGACGACGACGAATTCGACAACGACGACGACGCGAACGATGACGACGCAGAGGAAGAGGACGACGAAGACGAACCTGAAACCTGGCAGGTACAGGCTTCCGACCAATCACGCTAAAGGCTGTCCCTCGCTTGACTTCAGGGGGTTGACCTGCCTAGACTGGCCTCGATTTCCGGGTTCGGTTCGCCCGAGCCCGCACTCGGCTGGTCGTGCGGCCCGACGGCTCGTTCTTCATATCGCCAGGCGCCCGTAACCCGCTGAGTTCCCTGGGGATTGGTCCCGGGGTTCGAAACGGAGGGCTTTCGGGTATGCCGACTGGCACAATCGCACGCCTCCTCATCGACAAGGGTTTCGGCTTCATCCGCGACGAAAGCGGAATCGAGCACTTTTTTCACAGGAGTGCTGTCCGAGGGGCAGTTTTCGAACTGCTCCGCGAGGGCCAGCGGGTCGAATTTACCGTGGAAGAGTCGCAGAAGGGTCCGCGCGCAGGCGACGTCCGTTTGATCGAGGGTTAGCCCCTTCCACCGCGCCGGCCCGGTGTCGAGGCTCCGGGCCGGATTCCCATCGCCTGATCCTCCGTCCCGTTCAACAACCGAGCGCGCAAAGCACAGCGGCCGTGTCCGTGAGGTCGGGTAGGACGATTTCGCCGCCTGCCAACCTGAGGGCCTCGCGATCGTAGCTGCCGGTGGCGACGGCGATGCAACGTGCCTCTCCGGCGGCCGCGCAGGCAATGTCGAGGGGCGTATCTCCGATCACGACCACATTGGCCACATCGAGATCCGGCATGCCGTCCTCGATTGCCTGCCGCATCGCCAGCGGCAGGAGCGAGTTACGGTCGGGGGCATCGTCGCCAAAAGCGCCCCCGCTGAAGTAGCGCCACAACCTGAAATACTCGAGCTTTATCCGGGCCCCCTCGCGATAGTTGCCGGTGAGCAGCGCGAGTCGAACGCCGGGCCGGCCGGCGAGCACATCGAGCACTGCCGGCACGCCCGGCATAACGCCTTTTCTGTGGCCCGGTTTCTGAATCTCGTCCTGGAGATGTGACGCATAGACCTCAGGAAACCGCGCCACGGCAACCGGATCGGGCTCGACGGCATGAACTCTCAGGGCATCCGACAGAATCGCATGATCGGTTCGCCCCGCCAGCTGGGCGTTCTGGAAGGCATCGGCAACTCCGAACAACTCCTCGAAAGCCCGCGTCAGGGCGCGCGCGCCGGCTCCGCCGGTCAGAAGCAGCGTCCCGTCGACGTCGAAGAGCACCAGCGTGGGATGGCCCATCAGGTTCGACGATTCCGGAAGAGGTGCCAGCGGCTGGCGACGTTCAGGCGCCCAGACCGTGGATCGGAGCGGAAAACGCGCGGGGCGACCGCTTCCGCAAACCCCTCGTCGGAAGTCAGCGCGAGGATAGCAGTTCCCCGCCGTGATGCAACAGTACCTGATGAGCTGGCCCAGGTCGGCCTGTGCAACGGCTGGCACGGCAGCCGTCGCGTGTTCGACGAGCAGCACCTCGGGGCCGTGCGCGAGAGCCCGTCCGAGTTGCAGGCGCACGCGATCGGCAGGGGCGAGCTGCCCGACGGGCGTCTCCCACAGCCGCTCGGGAAGCTCGACCTCGCGTGCCAGCGCCGCTGCCTGCCGACGGACATCTTCGTGCGGGGGCTCGATCGCGAGGCTGAAGGGCACGGCGAGGTTCTGGAGCGCGCTGAACGCATCGAGGAGCACGACGCGTTGGCCGACGACGCCGAAACGATCGACCAGCGCCAGCCATTCGGTGCTGTCGGCAATCGCGGACGTCGGGCGGCCGAAAGCCACCACGCGGCCGGCATCCGGCAGGGTGGCGCCCATCACGAGGTTGACGAGCACCTCGGCAGCGGCGGCATCCAACCCCACGACGGCGACCGCGTCACCGCTGGCGAGCGCCAGGGACTCGATCCGGAGGGGTCGCAGCGCGCCGAACGCCTTCGAGACGCCGGCCAGCTCGAGGATCGGCGTCACGCGCCGAGCAGCCGGTTCACCTCGTCGACCGCCCGGGCCGACTCTCCGAGCGCGCCAAGCTCCACGCGGAGCGCCCAGACATTCGACGCCACGGCGAGGTACGCGGCCCAGGCATGAACGATCGGCGGCAGCACGCCCGTATCCACGCTCGCGCCGGCGATGGCCGTGACCATCGTGACGGCCATCGCGAGCGTGCCGATCGAGAACACGGGCTTGCGGACCGCGGCGATCCGGCGGTACTGATCGCCAGTCAACCCACCTTCCGCCATCGCATCCTTCACGGCTTTTCCCTTCCCGATGAGATAGAACATCATCATCGAGTGGGCGAGCAGAATGACCATCGTGGAGAAGATGCCGAACGTGATATGGCGCGAGATGTCGGTGACGGTCGCGATGCGCAGGCCGAGCACAATGGTGACGACGAGACCGGCGAAGCCGAGGCCGACCGCCGTGAGCAATGCTTGAGCCAACTCGTTCCTCCTGACGGCTAGCGCCTCGCGCGATCGTTGAGCGCCTTGAAGGCGTCGTATCGATCCTGCGGCAGGGACGCGGCGCCGGGCTCGGCGCCGTGCGCATCGTCGCCGTGAAAATCGGAGCCGCCCGTCATGGCGAGACCGAGACGTTCCGCGAGCGCGAAGTACTTCGCCGTCGTCGGGGCGTCGTGCTCCGCGTGGAACACCTCCAGCGCATCAAGGCCGGCGTCGACGTACGAGGGAATCTCGGCATCGCGCCGGGTGAGTCCCGGATGCGCCATCGAGGCCAATCCTCCCGCCGCGTGGATCTCGGTGACCACTTCGGGCGGAGAAGCCGCGAGCCGCGGGACGAACGCCGGTTGCCCAGGGACGAGCCATCGCTCGAACGCCTCTTTGACCGACCCGACGAACCCGGCCGCGACCAGGGCCCGGGCCACGTACGGCCGGCCGATCGATTTCGAGTGATCGGAGACGGCGGGCGCGACAATCGCGTCGGCGTCGAGCGGCATCCCGAGCGAGGCCAGGCGCCCGACGATCTGGTGAATCCGGTCGATGCGGCGTCGGCGCTGCGTCGCGAGAAACGCGGCGAGCCTCGGCGAGTCGGCGTCGAGGAAGTAGCCGAGCACGTGCACGTCGACGCCGTCGGCCACGGCGGTGATCTCGATGCCGGGCACGAACTCGATGCCGCGGGCGGCGCAGGCGGCCGACGACGGCGCACAACCGGCAACGGTGTCGTGATCGGTGACTCCGAGGACGTGCACGCCAGCGGCGGCGGCCCGATCGACGAGTTCCCGGGGCGACGAGCGGCCGTCGGAAGCGGTGGTGTGGGTGTGCAGGTCGATCACCGCGCGGCTCGGGTTCGTCGGGGGCGCCCCCGGCGGGTCCGCACGCGGCCACGCGCCGGCGGCTGGCGCGCGCGCAGGGCCTTCAGCTCTGCGATGAGCAGATTCAGATGATCGCGCTCCTCGTCGGCGAATTCGAGGAAGATGCGCTTGCCCTCGGAATCCTCGAAGCGTTCGCCGTAGCGCTTGAAGAACTTGTGCGAGCCGCGCTCGCATCTGATGCCGATGAGCAGGGCCTGCTGGTCGTCGACGCCCTTGCGAAGCTTTGCCGTGCCTTCGGCAAAAAGGCCGTTGGCCGCGCCCCGGAAGAAGAGGAACGTGGGCAGCGACTCGAGCCGCGAATCCTCCCCGATGAGCTCGCGGTACCGGGCTTCGAGGGTCCCGAGGTGCTCCTTTTCTTCCCCGGCCAGCCGTTCGAACACCGTCCGCCCGCGGCGATCCTTCGTGAGCGCCGACGCTCGCGTGTAGAAGGCCAGTCCGCTTCGTTCGGTGGCGATCGCGATGCGGAGCGCGTCGCGCGCAAACAGCAGCTCGGTGGTGACACCGTCGATGGGAGGGACCGACTTGCCCGTGCGACAGGCCTCGCAGGTGCCGAACACCTGCACCACGGTCTGCGCCATCTCGAAGTCGCGGGCCCTGGCGACCTCCTCGACAATGGCCTCGACGTCCGAGCTCAGGAACTCCGACGAGCGATGGCACGTGGTGCACACGAGATGAAAGTGCCGCGGGTGGCGAAGCGAGGCTTCGAATCGCGACCGCCCGTCGCCAAAGTCGACCTTCCGGGCGAGGCCGCCTTCGACCATCCACTGCAGAGTGCGGTAGACGGTGGCTCGTCCGATGCCAGGATATTCCCGCTTGACGAAGTCGACCAGCTCGTCGGCGCTCAAGTGGCCTTCTTGACGCAGGAAGACTCCGACGACGCGGTCGCGTTTGCTCGACCGCTTGCCGCCGGCCGGTCGAAGCGCAGAGAGATCTGGAAGCGCGCGGGGCATGTCAGGCCACTGAAGACACGACACCCCGGCGGCCACAGAGCGTGGCCTTCTGCCCTGTGTCTCCGTAGCCTGACCGGGAAATCAGACGTTGAACGACTGGCCGCAGCCGCAGGTCGACGTCGCGTTCGGATTCTTGATCGTGAACCCGCCGCCCGTCACGGTGTCCACGAAATCGACTTCGGCGCCCGTGAGATACCGGACGCTGATCGGGTCGACGAACAGCTTCACGCCGTGCGATTCGAACACCTGGTCGCCCGACCCCTGACCGTTTTCCTCGATCATCAGGCCATACTGGAAGCCCGAGCATCCGCCGCCCTGGACGAACACGCGCAGGCCGCTGCCGGCCTTGTTCTCTTCGGCCAGCAGCTCGTTGATCTTTGCCGCGGCCGTCTCGGATACCTGGATCATTGGTGCGTGACTCCTGCTGACAATTATACTGCAGGGGCGTTCCGGCCATGCCCTATGTGATCCTCCCCCCGGTCCCCCGCGACCTCCTGCTCGAGCTTGCCGGGTCGCGCTGGGACGCCATTTCCGCGTCGAGGCCCGATCTCGTGCCCGCCGTGGACCTCCAGCGGCAGCTGCTCACCGTGGTGATCGACCTGGCGCACGAGCTGGCCCACCGGCGCCTGCCCAGGCTGTCGCTGCCCCCCCGATACGTCGCCGCGAAGCTCGGTCGGGGCGTCCCCGCTCTGGCGGGGGAGCCGGTGCCGCTGCCCGACTTGAAGGGCCCCCTCGTCGCGTTGTGCCGTATCCTCTCGGAGGGAGGCGCCGGCGACGCTGCGTCGCACATCCAGCTCGCGATCGAAGACGGCAGCCTCGACGCCCATTCGCTCGCCGCGGCGTCGCTCCAGCGCGACCAGCACGCCATCCGCACCGGCGCCGTTCAGCGCGGCCTTGCGCCCGATCTGCTCTGGCTGGTTGCCGAACTGGCCGTCGGCCCGTTCGCGCACGCGCTCGAGCGCGTCGTGCTGCCCGACGCCGGCGCCGATCCGGCGCTGGCGCCGGCGCTGTCGGCCTGGGAGCGGGGCTATTGCCCGATGTGCGGGTCGTGGGCGGCGCTCGCAGAAGTCGTGGACGGCGTGAAGCTGCTGCGGTGCTCCTTCTGCGCGAGCGCGTGGGGCCTGTCCGAATACGCATGCGCCCACTGTGGCGCGCGGGGTGAAGGTTTTGCGACGACGGCGCCGGACGAAGAGCGGAAAGATCGCCGCATCGAAGTGTGCTCGACGTGCTCGGCCTATCTGAAGACCGTCGATCGGCCCGACGTCTCGCCGTTTCCGCTCGTGGCCATCACCGACCTGGAAACGATGGACCTGGATCTCGCGGCCATGAAGCACGGCTATGCGCGTCCGGCCGCAAAGGATTTCGCCGCGCCGCGCGTCTAGCCGCCTGCCATCGCCTCGAGGTGGGCGCCCGATTCGGTTTCGATGTCCTTGTGCAGGCTGTGGCCGTGCGCATCCATGGTGACGATGGCCGGGAAGTCCTGGACGGTGAGATGCCACATCGCCTCGGGCGTGCCGAAATCGAGGAGCGACACGCCGTCGACGCCGGTGATGGCCCGCGCGTAGAATTGCGCCGCGCCCCCGATGGCGTTCAGGTACACGGCACCGTGCTCCTTCAGGGCCGCCAGCGTCCTGGCGCCCATCCCGCCCTTCCCGATCACCGCCCGCACGCCGTAGCGGCGGATGATCTCGCCCTGATACGGCTCCTCGCGGATGCTGGTCGTCGGGCCCGCGGCGGTGACCCGCCAGTGATCGCCTTCCTTCACGACGACCGGACCGCAGTGATACAGAACGGCCCCGGCGAGGGTCACGGGGGGCGCGTGCTTCATCAGGTACGCGTGCACCGCATCGCGTCCCGTGAACAGGCGACCCGAGACGAGCACGACGTCGCCGACGTTGAGCGAGCGGACATCGGCGTCGGAAATCGGCGCGCGCAGGGCGACCTCGCGACCGGTCCGGACGAACCCCGCCTGATCGAGCATGGGCACGATGGGATGCGCCGGGTCGCGATAGAGCCAGCGCCGGACGGCGCCGGTGGCGGGATCGAGCGCGACGCCGAGCCGACGGAACGCCCAGCAGTCGTACGCCACCGACACGAAGAAGCTCGCGGGCAGGCGGTTGAGCGCGCCCACCTTGCAGCCGATGAGCGTGACCCTTCCGCCGAAGCCCATCGGTCCGATCTCGAGCGCGTTCACGGTTCCCATGATCGACGCTTCGAGCTCGGCGAGTCGCGGGTCGGCGTTGACGTCGTCCAGCGTGCGGAAGAGCTGCTCCTTCGCGTGAAGATATCCGGACGTGCGATCGCCACCCACGCACACGCCAACGGCGCCGGGACTGCACCCTCTGCCCTGGGCCTGCCACACGGCGTGCAGAATGCACTTCCTGACGCCCTCGAGCGTGCGGTCCGCGCGCCCCAGGTGAGGCAGCTCGACGGGCAGCGCGTACTGCGCGTTCGTATTCTCGCAGCCGCCTCCCTTGAGGATCAGCTTCACCTCGATCTCGTCGCGCTCCCACTGCTCGAAGTGAATGATCGGCGTGCCTGGCCCGAGGTTGTTGCCCGAATTCTCGCCGGTGATGGAATCCACGGAATTGGGCCGCAGCTTACCGCGGCGTGTCGCCTCGACGATGGCCTCGCGGATCTGCTGGCGCATCCAGATCTGGTTCGCGCCGACCGGCACGTGCACGTCGAAGGTCGGCATCCCGGTGTCCTGGCAGATGGCGCCTTCGCCATCGGCGGCCAGGTCGATGTTCTGCGCGATGATAGTAAGGGCCTGCGACGCGCGGGTGCCCGCCGGTTCGGCGCTGACGGCGTTGGTCATGGCGGCACGAACGTCGGGTGGAAGGTCGGTGGATGCGCGAATGACGAGGTCGAGAACGCTGTCGAAGAACGAAGGCAGCATAACGGCTCAGTATAATCGCTTGGAGACACCATGTCGTTCCGGACCGAGCGCGACGCCCTGGGCGAGCTCGACGTCCCGTCGAGTGCGTACTACGGCATTCAGACGCTTCGGGCAGCCCAGAACTTCCCCATCAGCGGGCTGCGCGCGCCGCGCGCGCTGCTCGACGCCACCGTGCTCGTCAAGAAGGCGGCGGCGGAGACCAACGCGGCCCTCGGCCGGCTGGAGGCCGACGTTGCCCGCGCGATCGTCGACGCGGCCGACGAAGTGCTGGCCGGCGCGATGGCCGACGCGTTCATCGTCGACGTGTATCAGGCCGGCGCCGGCACCTCGCACAACATGAACGTCAACGAAGTGCTCGCCAATCGCGCGGGCGAGCGTCTGGG
Organism: uncultured Acidobacteriota bacterium; assembly: GCA_963837345.1. Classification (GTDB taxonomy): domain Bacteria; phylum Acidobacteriota; class Vicinamibacteria; order Vicinamibacterales; family CAVVIG01; genus CAWIMX01. Next base: position 1,754,935 of record CAWIMX010000001.1, on the reverse strand, counting down.
CGCGCCGCTCGGGTCCTACCTGCGAGTGCATCCGAACGACCACGTCAACATGGGGCAGTCCACCAACGACGTGTTTCCCACGGCGACGCGCCTGGCGCTGCTCGCCGGCGCCGGCCCGCTTGCTGCGGCCGCTCACGCCCTGTCGGACAGCTTCGCCCGGAAGGCGGACGACTTCGCCAGCGTCCTCAAGACGGGGCGAACGCACCTTCAGGACGCCGTGCCGATCACGCTCGGACAGGAGTTCAGCGGGTACGCCGCCTCGCTTCGTCGCGGCGGCGACGACGTCGCCGCTGCCGCCGGGCAGCTGGCGGAACTGAACATCGGCGCGACCGCCGTGGGCACCGGACTCAACGCCGGCGAGGAGTATCGCCGGCTCATGGTGGAGCGCCTGTCACGCCTGACGGGCCTGCCGCTCCGGCCGGCCACGAACCTGTTCCGCGTCACACAGAGCATGGGCGACATCGTCGCCTGCTCGGGCGCGATGCGGAGGCTGGCGGTCGAGCTCGGCAAGGTGGCGAGCGACCTGCGCCTGCTCGCCATGGGCCCGCGCGCCGGGCTCGCCGAGATCGTGCTGCCGGCGGTGCAGCCGGGATCGTCGATCATGCCCGGCAAGGTCAACCCGTCGATGGCTGAAATGGTGAACCAGGTGTGCTTTCAGGTCATCGGCTGCGACACGACCGTGACGATGGGAGCGGAAGCCGGGCAGCTGGAACTGAATGTCATGATGCCCGTGATCGCGTGGAACGCGCTGCACGCGTCGACGATCCTGCGCACGGCGATGGACGCGTTTCGCGAGCGATGCGTCGACGGCATCGTCGCGGATCGCGTCCGGGCGCGGGAACTGCTCGAGCGAAGTACCGCGACGGCAACCGCGCTCAGTCCGTACATCGGATACGCGGCGACCGCCGAGATTGCCAAGGCCGCCGTCGCGACCGGACGATCGATCCGGGATCTGGTCCTCGAGCGGGGCCTGCTCGACGAGCCGGCGCTCGATCGGATCCTCTCGGTCGAAGCGATGACGCGTCCGGGCATCGCCGGGCGGAAGCCGTGAGCCCCGCCACGCGGACGGATCGGATCGCCCGGGCCGTCGGCGTGCTGGCGGCCGCCGGCGTGCTGGTGACGGCATGCGCCCGCGCGACGGATTCGACCGGCCGACCGGGCCGCACGGCCGGTGACGCGGCCCCCAGACAGGCGCAGACGGCGCGGCGTCTGTTCCCTCCTCAGGACCTCGGACTGCTCGAATCGCCGGATCGAGCCCAGTGGCAGAAGCCCGATCTGATCATGGACATGCTCGGCATCGCCGAAGGGTCGAGCGTGGCCGACCTGGGCGCCGGCGGGGGCTGGTTCACCGCCTACCTGGCGCGGCGCGTGGGACCGAACGGCCTGGTGTACGCCGAAGACATTCAGCCTCTGATGATCGAGTTGATCAACCGGCGCGTCGCGCGCGAGGACCTGCGCAATGTGCGGACCGTTCTCGGCACGGCGAGCGATCCGCGCCTTCCCCCCGGCCTCGACGCCGTGCTGGTCGTGGATGCCTTCCACGAAATGGACGATCCGGTTCCGCTGCTGCGAAACGTCGCGCACGCGTTGAAGCCCGTGGGGCGCCTCGGCGTCGTCGATTTCCTGGCGGGCGGCGGCGGGCCCGGCCCGGCACCCGAGGAACGCGTGGATCCCGAGATCGTCATCGCCGCGGCCTCGGCCGCCGGCCTGCAGCTGGCGACTCGGGAAACGGTGCCGCCGTTCCTGTACGTGCTCGTCTTCACTCCGGCGGGCGCGCCAGTGTCCGCAGCGCCGTGACGCCTTCCGCCCTCACCATCGCGGGCAGTGACTCGAGCGCCGGGGCCGGCATTCAGGCCGATTTGAAGACGTTCGCCGCTTTTGGCGTGTACGGGGCGTCGGCCATCACGGCCATCACGGCTCAGAACACCGGCGGCATCATCGCCACGCGCGCCGTCGACGCCGACCTGGTCATCGCGCAGATCGAAGCAGTGGCCGCCGACATCCCGCTTCACGCGGTGAAGACGGGCATGCTGGCGAACGCGGCGATTGTCGAAGCCGTCGCCGCCACGATTCAGGCGCTGGAGCTGCCCACGGTCGTGGTCGACCCCGTGCTCACGTCGAGCGGCGGTCTCCCGCTCCTTGACGACGACGGCGTCGCCATGCTGCGGACCGAACTGCTGCCGCTGGCGCTCGTGGTGACGCCGAACATCCCGGAAGCCGAGCGGCTGAGCGGCCGGCGTATCGATTCGATCGACAGCCGGCGCGATGCGGCACGCGCGATCCGCGACCTCGGGCCCGAGGCTGTGGTCATCACCGGCGGGCACGGCGACGGCAGCGAGATCGTCGACCTCCTGTTCGACGGCAGCAACTTCCGCGAGGTGTGCGCGCCGCGCATCGACAGCCGCACCACGCATGGCACCGGCTGCACGTACTCGTCGGCGCTCGCGGCCGGCCTCGCGCTGGGGCGGGACCTTTCCGAAGCGGCGGCTCGGGCGCAATGGTTCGTGGGCGAGGCGATGCGCCACGCCACGCCGATCGGGAGGGGGCGCGGTCCGCTGCACCATTTCTGGGGCGGTATACTGAAGCGATGAACGCCACGGCGCCGCTGGCGATCGGCCGCGAGCCGCTCCAGCTCGAGCGGCTCGTCGCGCTCGTCTGCCCGGATGGCGAGGCGGGCACCGACGGGGCCGTCGTCACGTTTCTGGGCCTGGTGCGAAACCACAATGCCGGGCGCCGCGTGCACCACCTCGAGTACGAGGCGTACGATCCGCTGGCGCTCAAGAGCTTCGATCGCATCGCCGGCGAGATCGCCGGCCGCTGGAACGACGTCCGACTCGCGTTGCACCACCGTGTCGGGCGGCTCGAAGTCGGCGAAGCCAGCGTGGCAATCGCGGCCGCGTCGCCGCACCGGGCGCACGCCTTCTGCGCCTGCCGCTACGCGATCGAACGGGTGAAGCAGATCGCGCCGATCTGGAAGCGCGAGTTTTTCGAAGGCGGCGACGTGTGGATCGAGGGCGCCACGGCCGATCCCGACGATGCGGCCGCGCGGGCGGAAGCGGAGCGGGTCGCGTGCGCGTGACCGTACGGCTGTTCGCGCGGCTGCGCGACATCGCCGGGACGCCCGAGATGGCGCGCGACGTCCCGGCCGGCGCGACGATCGGCGCCGTCTGGCGGGACCTGGCCCACGAGTTCCCGGACCTGGCGCGGTACGAGCGCTCGATCTCCAGCGCCGTGAACGCCGACTACGCCCGCATGGATCACGTGGTGCGCGACGGCGACGAGATCGCGTTCCTGCCGCCCGTATCCGGCGGCTGAGCGCGGGCGGCTGTGCCGGGCCCGCCCGCGAGCGCCAGGCGGGCCGGACTCCGGCGAGTGGGTGGACCCCACGAGAGAGTAGTGGATGTTTGACAAACTTCAGGACGTCGAACGGCGATACGACGAGCTGAGCGGGCTGCTCGGAACGCCGGCGGTGCAGAGCGATCCGGGCGAGTACCGGAAGCATGCCAAGGCGCTCGCCGACATTCAGCCGCTCGTGGACTGTTTCCGCGACTACAAACAGGTCGTCGGCAGTCTCGCCCAGGCCGAAGAACTGGCCGCATCGAGCGATCCCGACATGCGCGAGCTGGCGGCCGAGGAAGTGAAGTCGCTGACCGAGAAGCGCGACGCGCTCTTGGGCCAGCTGAAGATCCTGCTCGTGCCGAAGGATCCCAACGACGAGAAGAACGTGGTGCTCGAAATCCGCGCGGGCACCGGCGGCGACGAAGCCGCACTCTTCGCAGCCGAGCTGTTCCGGATGTACAGCAAGTACGCCGAGCGGCAGGGCTGGAAGCTCGAGGTCATGTCGTCGAGCGATACCGGGCGTCGGCGGCCTCAAGGAAGTGATCGCCACGATCGAGGCTCGGGGCGTGTACAGCCGGCTGAAGTACGAGAGCGGCGTGCACCGGGTGCAACGCGTGCCGGCCACCGAGGCGAGCGGCCGGATCCACACCTCGACGGCCACCGTGGCGGTGCTGCCGGAAGCCGAGGACGTCGACATCCACATCGACGAAGGCAAGGATCTGCGGATCGATACGTTCTGCTCGAGCGGCCCGGGCGGCCAGAGCGTGAACACGACCTACTCGGCGGTCCGAATCACGCACCTGCCGACCGGCATGGTCGTCTCGCAGCAGGACGAAAAATCCCAGCAGAAGAACAAGGCCAAGGCGATGAAGGTGCTCCGGGCACGGCTTCTCGACATGGAGCAGCGCAAGCAGCAGGAGGCGATCGCCAAGGACCGCCGCAGCCAGGTGGGCACCGGAGAACGGTCGGAGAAGATTCGCACGTACAATTTTCCACAGAGCCGCGTCACCGATCATCGGATCAACTTCACGACGCATCAGCTCACGAACGTCCTGAACGGCGACCTCACCGAGCTGATCGACCAGGTCGTCACGCACTACCAGTCGGAAAAACTGAAGGATGCGACCGCGGTCTCCTGACCGGTCGCCGGGCCCGGCGCGCCGGTAGGGCGAGTGGCGTCGCTGCTCGAACGCATTGCCGGCGCCGGCCAGCGGTTGCGCGCCGCCGGCATCCCCGCGGACGAGGCGACTCTCGATGCCCGGCTCCTGGCCCGGTGGGTGCTCGGCTGGGACGCCGCCAGACTGCTCGGCCATGCCGACGCCGACGAGTCCCCGGAATTCGCCGAGCGCTATGAGCGCGTGGTCGCCCGGCGTGAGCGCCGCGAGCCGATCGCCTACATAACGGGCGAACGGGAATTCTGGAGCCGTGCCTTCCAGGTGTCACCAGCCGTGCTCGTGCCGCGGCCGGAAACCGAGCTCATTGTCGAGACGGCACTTGCGATCCTGAACGGTCCGACACGAGCGGCAGCCGGCGATCGCGGTCCCCTCGTCGCCGACATCGGGACGGGCAGCGGATGTCTCGCCGTCACGTTGGCGTGCGAGTGCCCGTCGGTGCGAGTCGTCGCCACCGACCAGTCACAGGCGGCGCTGGACGTCGCGCGGGGCAACGCGCACCGGCATGGCGTGTCTTCCCGCGTCACCTTCGAGCGCGCCGATCTGCTCGACCCGACCCACGGCCCGTTCGACCTCATCGTGTCGAATCCCCCGTACGTGCCCGATGGCCAACGGGAGGCGCTTCCGCCCGACGTGCGCGAGTTCGAGCCCGCGCTCGCCCTGTTCGCCGGGCCCGATGGCCTCGCCATCGTCAGGCGGCTGGTCGCGATGGCGCCCGCGCGGCTGGTCCCGGGCGGATCGCTGGTGTTCGAAATCGGCGAGAGGCAGGCCGATCCCGTCGGCGAGTTGATCTCGGCGACCCCCGGGCTCAGAATGATCGGGCTGCAACCGGACTTGCAGGGCATTCCGCGAACGGTGGTGGTTCGTACGTCATGAACGATTGCCTCTTCTGCCGGATCATCGCGCGCGAGATTCCGGGCGCCATCGTCTACGAGGACGACCGCGTTCTGGCCTTCAACGACATCAACCCGCAGGCGCCCACCCACGTGCTGATCGTGCCCAAACGCCACATGGCGACCCTGAACGAGCTGACCGAGAGCGACGACGGGCTCGTGGGAGAGATCGTGCGGCGAGCCGCGGCCATCGCACAGGAACGCGGGCTCGCAGCGGGCGGCTATCGAACGGTCTTCAACACCAACCGCGATGCGGGGCAGACCGTCTTTCACGTCCACCTGCACCTGCTCGGCGGCCGCACCTTCCACTGGCCGCCGGGGTAGCCGCGCTAGTCGGTGTACGGGCCGGCGATCACCACGGTGGCTCTCTCGGTGCCCATGATGCGCCGGGCGGCCTCATTGGCGTCGTCCAGGGTGACGGCCGCCATCAGATCAGGGACGCGGACGTCGTAATCCAGGCCGTGACCGTAGAATTCGGCGTCCTGCAGAAAGTGGGCAATGCGCGGGTTGGTTTCGAGCGCGCGCGGCAGCGCGCCAGTCAGATAGCGACGCGAATCGTCCAGCTCCTTCTGCGTGAGGCCATCGCGCGTGAGTCGCGTGATCTCTTCATCGATGGACGCCACGGCTCGATCCACGTTCGACGGATTCACCCCCGCGCGAATCATCAGCGGCCCTTCGACGACGTCCGGGTCGAGCGCGCTCGACACGTAGTACGCCATGCCCTGCCGCTCCCGGATGCTGTCACCGAGACGCCCGCCGATCGAATACTGACCGAAGGCGTGGTTCGCGAGCCAGCACGCCGTATAGGCCGGATCGCGCCGCGCGATCGTCACGAACCCGTACGCCACGTCGGCCTGGGGCTTGCTCATCATGGGAATGACGACGCGCCGACGCCCGACGGACGCGGGGGCGTGCGGAACCGCCGCCCGCTCGGCCGGCGTCGCGCGCCAGCCCCCGAACACCCGCGCCACGCCGTCGACCGCCCGGGAGATGTCGACGTCGCCGACGACCGCCGCCGAGACGGCGTCGGGCGCGAACTGCCGGCGATGGAAGTCGACCAGCCGATCGCGCGTGAGCCGCTCGACTGCTTCGACGGTCCCTTTCGTGGGGCGACCGTACGGGTGGCCGCGATAGAGCTGCGCCAGCAATTCCTGGGCCGCCCGCGCGTAGGGGTTGTCCTCGTCCTGGCGAATGGCCGTGAGAACTTCTCCCTTGCGCGTGGCGATCTCCCGATCGGGGAAGACGGGCGCCATCAGCATATCGGCCAGCAGTGCGAGCACCGCGTCGAAGTCTTCCGCCAGACAGGTGCACACCACCGTGACGGCATGACGCGTGACCTGGATGTTCAGCGAGATGCCCCGGTTATCGAGATCCAGAGCAATGGCGTCGGCCGAGCGCTCTGCGGTGCCGCGATCGAGCAGTCGCGACACGAGGAAGACGAGGCCGGGCGCGTCCGGCGGATCGGCCGACGTGCCCACGTGCACCGCGAGGCTGATCGTCACGGCCGGTGTGGTGGACGTGTGCTTCGCGAGCGCGACGACGCCATTAGGGAGCACGTGGCGCGTGGGCGACAGACCGCGGGCGGTGGGTACGGCCATCAGACGGGATCGAACCAGCCAACGGTCCGGTTGGCCTGTGCCAGCAGCGTCTTCGCCGCGGCCCCGACGTCGTCGGCCGTCACGGCCGCGATGCGCGAGGGCAGCTCCAGATAGGTCTCGAGCGTCGCCACGGTCTGGTAGTAGCCGAGCTGATGCGCGATGTTGGTCACACTGTCGCTGTCGAAGACGATGCGGGCCCTGAGCTGAGCCTTGGCGCGCGCCAGCTCCTCGTCGGTGATGCCACCGGTCCGGATGCCATCGAGCGCTTCGAGGGCGGCGGATTCGAGCGCCGCGAGCTCGACGCCGTTCCTGGCGGTTGCCGAGATGAGGTAGACGAACGGCTGCTCGGTGGCGATGAGCGACCCGTTCACGGCCGACGCGAGCCCCCGCTCGACGAGCGCCCGATACAGCCTGGCGCGACGCTGCGGAGGCGGCAGCCGAAAGCTCGCCCAGAGATTCACGCCCTTCGCGCCGGTCAGCACGGCGTCGAGGAGCAGCAGGGGATCGAACTGCGCATCGGCGACGGCGGGCGCGTGATACGCCAACTTCAGGTAGGCCGTCGTCCCTTCGCGCCGCAGCGTGACCCGCCGCTCGCCAGCCTGCACGGGTTCCTCGGTGCGGACGCGCGGCGGCGGCGCGCCAGCCGGAATGCCGCCGAAATGGTGCTCGACCCGGCGAAGCGCCTCGTCCGTGTCGACATCGCCCACGATGACGAGCGCGGCGTTGTTGGGGACGTAGTACTGGCGGTAGTGGCCGTACAACTCGTCGCGGGTCATGGCACGCAGGTCCGAGAGCCACCCGATCGTCGGATGGCGGTAGGGGTGGGCCTTGAAGGCCATCGCCACCACTTCCTGATCGAGCAGCTGGTCGGGATCGTTCTCTCCGCCCTGCAGCTCGGAGATGATCACGGTGCGCTCCGACTCGCAGTCGTCCGGGTGATAGAGGCAGCTCGCCATCCGCTCCGCCTCGATGAAGAGCATGCGGTCCAGCGCGTCGGCGGTCGCCGTTTCGAGAAATGTGGTTTGATCGATGAACGTGTAGCCGTTCCAGCTTCCGCCGAACTGCTCGATGATGCCCTTGACCTGGTCGCGCGGAATGTGGGCGGTTCCCTTGAAGTTCATGTGCTCGACCCAGTGCGACACGCCGGTCAGACCGGGGCGCTCGTCCTTCGACCCGACGTGATACCAGCACCAGACCGAGGCGAGCGGCGCGGTGTGCTCTTCCTGCACGAGCACCTTCAAGCCGTTGTCGAGCGTGACCTCGCGAATGGCGGCGTTCTGGCGCCGCGCGGGCAGGGCGACCATCAGTTCATTATAAAATCGATTGGATAGCCCCATGCCTGAGTGGAAAGACACCGTCAATCTCCCTCGCACCGACTTCCCGATGAAGGCGAACCTGCAGACGGCTGAGCCGGAAGCGCTCGCCCGCTGGGCCTCGATGGGCCTCTACGCCCGGATCCGGGAGCGCCGGCAGGGTGCGCCGAAGTTCGTGCTGCACGACGGCCCGCCCTACGCCAACGGCAACATCCACCTCGGCACGGCGCTCAACAAGATTCTGAAAGACGTCGTCGTGAAATCGCGGACGATGGCCGGCTTCGACGCGCCGTATGTGCTCGGATACGACTGTCACGGCCTCCCGATCGAGCTGAAAGTGGACCGGGAACTCGGCGCCGAAGAAGCGCGAGATGTCGGTGGCCGACTTCTGCCGCGCGTGCCGTTCGTACGCGGAGCGCTTCGTCGGGGTCATGAACCAGGAGTTCCAGCGCCTTCTGGTCTTCGGCGACTGGGATCGCCTGTACCTGACGATGGACTTCCGGTACCAGGCGGCGATCGCGCGCGCCCTGGGCACCTTCGTGGAGCGCGGCCTGGTCTACAAAGGCAAGAAGCCGGTGCACTGGTGCATCCACTGCCGGACGGCGCTCGCGGAAGCCGAAGTCGAGTACGCGGATCATTCCTCGCCGTCCATCTACGTGGAATTTCCACTCGCGGCGGATGCCGGCGGGGACCTCGCCGCCCGGGTGCCCGCGCTGGCGGGCCGCGACGTCTCGGTCTTGATCTGGACGACGACGCCGTGGACGATCCCCTCGAACCTAGCGGTCGCGTTCAATCCCGACTTCGACTATGCGGCCTACGACGTCGGCGGCCGGACGGTCATCGTCGCCGAGGCGCTGGCCGCACGCGTGTCGCAGGAGGTCGGCCGCCCGTTCGGCGTGCCAGTCGCGCGGTTCCGCGGCACGGCCCTCGAACACATTCGCTTCCGGCATCCGCTGTACGAGCGGGATTCGATCGGCGTGCTCGGCGACTACGTCACGCTCGACAGCGGCACGGGGGCCGTGCACACGGCGCCGGGACACGGCGCCGACGACTTCAATACCGGCCTTCGATATGGCCTCGAGATCTACGCGCCGGTCGGTCCGGGCGGTCATTTCCTGGATACCGTCGAGCGGTTCGGGGGGCAGCGGGTGTTCGACGCCAATCCGAACGTGGAAGCCGCGCTTCATGAGCGCGGGCGGCTCTGGCATCGTCAGAGCTTCGCGCACCAGTACCCGCACTGCTGGCGGTGTCACAATCCGGTCATTTTCCTGGCGACGTGGCAATGGTTCGTGCGGCTGGACGGCGAGCCTGCGATCGAAGCCAGACGTGGCGATACGGGAGAGGTTCGTGGGACCACGACGCTGCGTCAGGCGGCGCTCGAGGCCGTCGACCACGACGTGACGTGGATTCCCGCGTGGGGGCACGACCGCATCTACAACATGCTCGTGAACCGCCCCGACTGGTGCATCTCGCGCCAACGGGTCTGGGGCGTGCCGATTCCCGCCGTCGATTGCGCGTCCTGCGGCACCGCGCTGCTCACGCCCGCGCTGGTGGCGAAAGCGGCCTCGGTGTTCGAGCGTTATGGCGCCGACGCCTGGTACGAGCGCCCGATCGAGGAATTCCTGCCCGAGGGCCTCGTGTGCCCGTCCTGCGGCGGCACCTCGTTCGAGCGCGAGTACAACATCCTGGACGTGTGGTTCGATTCCGGGTCGAGTCACGAGGCGGTCCTCTCGGTCCGCCCCGAGCTCACGTGGCCGGCGGACCTCTACCTCGAGGGGAGCGATCAGCACCGTGGCTGGTTTCAGAGCTCGCTGCTGGTCGGGCTGGGCACCCGCGGTCGGCCCCCGTTCCGGCAGGTCCTGACGCACGGGTTCCTGATCGATCTCGAGGGCCGCAAGATGTCGAAGTCGGTTGGCAATACCATCGTGCCGCAGGACGTCATCAAGCAGAGCGGCGCCGAAGTGCTGCGCCTGTGGGTGGCATCTGCCGACTATCGCGAAGAACTGCGCGTCAGCAACGAGATCCTCGCGCGCGTGGTCGAGGCGTACCGGAAGATCCGCAACACGCTTCGGTACCTGATTTCGAATCTCTACGACTTCGATCCCCGTTCGGATCAAGTCGCCACGGCCTCTCTGGAAGACGTCGATCGCTACATCCTGCTGCGCTATGCCTCGGTCGCCTCACGGATGCTCGATGGGTACGAGGCGTACGACTACTCCACCATCTTTCAGGCGGTGAACGCGTTCATCACCGTGGATCTGAGCGCGTTCTACAGCGACGTGTCGAAGGATCGGCTGTACACGTTCGCGGCCACGTCGCATGAACGGCGGTCGGCCCAGACGGCCATGTACATCATGGCCGACGGCCTGGCGCGTCTGCTCGCGCCGATCCTGTCGGTGACGGGCGATGAGGTCTGGCGGTTCCTGCCCGGCGACCGCGACGGCTCGGTGCACCTGGCCCTGTTTCCGGACCGATCGGCACTCGCGTCGCTCGAGGACCCTGCCCTCGGCGAAGAATGGGAGGGCCTGATGCGCGTTCGCGACGAGGTGCTCGCCCGAATCGAGCCCATGCGCAAGGCCAAGGTGCTCGGCAGCTCGCTGCAGGCGCGCGTCAGGCTCGCGGCGTCCGGCGACACGCTGGCCCTGCTGGAGCGCCATGCCCGCGACCTGGCGATGCTCTTCATCGTGTCCGACGTCGTCCTCACGCGCGCGGGAGGCGGCGAACTGACCGTGGACGTCGAGCGCGCCGCGGGCGTGAAGTGCGAACGATGCTGGCGGTACGTGCCCAGCCTCTCGACGGATCCGGCCTGGGCGGGACTCTGCTCGAGATGCCAGGAGGCGCTGGCGGTCCCGACGCATGAGTAGCCGGATCCACGCACGCCGATTCGACGCGGCGCTCGCGCTCGCCGTCGTCGTGCTGGACCAGGCGGCCAAGGCGCTCGTCCGGTCGAGCGTGCCCCTGTACGAGAGCATCACGGTGGTGCCCAATCTGCTGAACGTGACTCACGTGCGGAACACGGGCGCGGCGTTCGGCCTGCTGAACGCCGTGGACTTTCCGCTCAAGGGACCGCTGCTCGCCGTCGTGGCGACCGCCGCCCTGCTGGCGGTGGGCGGGTACGCCGCCAGCCTCGCGCATCACCAGCGGGTGGCCCGCATGGGCCTCGCCCTGATCATCGGCGGCGCGGCTGGCAACCTGATCGATCGCATCGTCTGGGGGTCCGTCGTGGACTTCGTCGACGTCTACTGGCGGTCGTACCACTTCTGGGCGTTCAACGTCGCCGACTCGGCCATTACCGTCGGCGTCGCGATGATGATTCTCGATATGCTGGGAAGCGGGACCCATGTATCCGAAGCTGTTTGAGCTCGGACCCGTGGCCGGGTACGGGCCAATCGCCATCTACACCTACGGTCTGCTCCTCGCGGCGGCCTACCTCGTCGGGCTGCAGCTCGCGGTTGTCCGCGCCAGGCGCTGGGGGCTGGACGAGGCGCGCATCCTGGATCTCGGGATCTACATCATCATCAGCGCCCTCGTCGGCGCGAAGCTGATGCTGCTCGTGGTCGATTTCCGCTTCTTCGCCGGGAATCCCCGGGAGCTGCTGTCGCTCGCGCGCTCGGGCGGCGTGTTCTACGGGGGCCTCATTCTCGCCGTCGCGGTGTCGGTGTGGTATATCAAGCGGGTCGGGTTGCCGCTCTGGACCACGTGCGACGCGTTCGCGCCGGGCATCGCGCTCGGCCATGTCGTGGGCCGGTTCGGCTGTTTCTTCGCGGGCTGCTGCTTCGGCAAGCCCACGAGCATGCCCTGGGGCATCACGTTCACGAGCCCCTTCGCCGCCGCCAACAACGGCACCCCTCTCGGCGTTCCCCTGCACCCCACGCAGCTGTACGAAGCCGGCGCCGAAGCCATCATCCTCTTCATCCTGCTGGCGTCGGAACGGCGTCAGGGCCGCTTCGCCGGCCGGACGTTCTGGCTGTACATGCTGCTCTACGCGATTTCGCGGTTCATCATCGAGTTCTATCGCGGCGATCCGCGCGGCTCGGTCTGGATCTTCTCCACCTCGCAGTTCATCTCGCTGATTCTGGCGCCCCTGGCCCTCGTGATGCTCGTGCGCCTGTCGAGGCAACGGCCGGTCGAGCCGCAGGCAAAGCGACGCGCGGCATGAGCGTCCCGGGCGGCGTCGGGCGCACCGAACGGCTGACCGTCCCGCCGGACGCCGACGCCAGCCGGCTCGATCGCTTCCTCGCGGCGATGCTCGCGGGCTATTCGCGATCGCAGATCCAGCGGCTGATCAAGGACGGCCTCGTGCGCGTCGAGGGCCGCGCGGCCAAAGCCAATCAGCCGGTCAAACCCGGCCAGACGATCGAACTGGACCTGCCGGAGCCCCGGGCGACCCCTCTCGAGGCCGAGGCCCTGCCCCTGACGATCGTCTATCAGGACGCCGATCTGGTGGTCGTCGACAAGCCGGCCGGGATGGTGGTCCATCCCGCCGCCGGCCACGACAGCGGCACGCTCGTGAACGCGCTCCTCCATCACGTGACCGATCTGAGCGGCATCGGTGGCGAGCGCCGGCCGGGCATCGTGCATCGGCTCGACCGTGGCACGTCGGGGTTGATGGTCGTGGCGAAGAACGACGCGGCCCATGACGCCCTCGCGCGCCAGTTCCACGACCGGCAGGTCGAAAAGGAATATGCCGCCCTGGTGTGGGGCGAGGTGATGGCGGGCCGCCGGATCGACGCACCCATCGGCCGCGACCCGTCGAACCGGAAGCGCATGTCGGCGCGCGCGCGCCGAAGCCGGACGGCGGTGACGCGCGTGGTTCGCGCCGAGCACTTCGGCCGGGCGCTCACTCTGGTTCATGTCGCCATTCTCACCGGGCGCACGCATCAGATTCGCGTGCACTTGAGCGCCATCGGCCATCCGATCGTCGGCGACACGTTGTATGGCGGCGCGAGACGGCGAGTGGCGGGCGACCTGCGCGCGGTCATGCGACTGGAACGCCCGTTCCTCCACGCCGCCAGATTGGCCTTCGAACATCCCTCCGACCGGCGCCGTCTGGAATTCACCAGTCCGCTGCCGTTGGATCTTCAACGCGTACTCGACGAGCTGCGGTCCCGCCACGCCGCCGTCGAGGCGCTCTCATAGCCTGCGATGGAAACCGTCTACAAGGGCCGCGTCTTCTCGGTCGAGGTCGAGCGTGTCCGTCTGCCCAGCGGCGTGGAGCGTGAGCGGGCGACCGTGCGCCACGCCCCGAGCGTCGTCCTGCTGCCGATCCACGACGATGGGCGGGTGGTGCTGGTGCGGCAGTACCGGCATCCCGTGGGGCGCGAGCTGTGGGAGCTGCCCGCCGGCGGAGTCGAACCGGGCGAAGCGGCGGAAGCCGCGGCGGCGCGGGAGTGCGAAGAGGAGATCGGCTTGAGGCCAGGGCGGGTCGAGCGTGTAGCCGCCTTGTACCCGGCGCCCGGCTACTGCAGCGAGGAAATGATCTTCTTCCGGCTGCGCGATCTCCGTCGTCCGCCACCAGACTCGCCGCATCGGCCGGACGAGGAAGAAGACATCCGGGCCGAGGTGTTCAGCGTGAACGAGGCCCGGGCGATGGTGGCGCGCGGCGAGATTGTCGACCTCAAGACCGCCTACGGCCTGGCGCTGATCTGACCCACGGGCCGCGGCGGCTTCCGCGTGGGACGCACGTCGGAGGAGACCGGCAGCAGCGCCATGGCCAGCACCTCCTCGATCGTCGACACGAAGTGAAAGGTGAGATCCTTGCGCAGTTCGGGCGTGAGATCCTCGTTCACGTTCTTCGCGTTCTGCTGGGGCAGAATCACCTCCCGGATGCCGACGCGGCGGGCTGCCAGGACCTTCTCCTTGATGCCTCCGACCGGCAGGACGCGCCCCGACAAGGTGATTTCGCCGGTCATGGCGATGTCGCCCCGCACCGGCCGGCCGGTCAGCTCCGACGCCATGGCCGTGGCCATCGTGACGCCGGCCGATGGTCCGTCCTTGGGGATGGCGCCTGACGGCACGTGCACGTGCATCTCGGTGTTCTTGAAAAAGTCCGGATCGATGTTGTACTCGCGCGCGTGGGCGCGCAACCACGAGAGCGCGGCGCGGGCCGACTCCTTCATCACCTCGCCGAGCTGACCTGTGAGTGTGAGCGAGCCGGATCCGGTCATCCGCGAGGCCTCGATGAACAGGACGTCGCCGCCCACCGGCGTCCACGCCATGCCGATGGCCACGCCCGGATCCTTGGTGCGCTCTTCGATCTCTTCTTCGATGAAGCGCGGCGCGCCGAGCATGTCGACCACGACCTCTGGAGTCACCTCGACGGGCGTTTCGTCGCCTTCGGCGCGGCGGCGCGCCACCTTGCGGCACAGCGCCCCGATTTCCCGCTCGAGATTCCGGACGCCCGCCTCGCGCGTGTAGCCGCGAATCACCTGACGCAGGCCGTCGGGGGTGAACCGGATGCCTTCGGCGGTGAGCCCATGATTGGTCACCTGCTTCGCGACCAGGTGGTCGAGCGCGATGCGGAGCTTCTCTTCCTCGGTGTATCCCGCGAGCTCGAGCACCTCCATGCGGTCGCGCAGCGGCGGCGGCACCGGATCGAGGATGTTGGCAGTCGTGATGAACAAGACCTCGGAGAGGTCGAACGGCACGTCGAGGTAGTGATCGCGAAATGTGTTGTTCTGCTCGGGATCGAGCACCTCGAGCAGCGCCGACGAGGGATCGCCGCGGAAGTCGGACCCGAGCTTGTCGATTTCGTCGAGAATGAACACCGGATTCTTCGACTCGGCCCGGCGCAGCCCCTGGATGATCTGACCCGGAAGAGCGCCGATGTACGTGCGGCGGTGGCCGCGGATTTCGGCTTCGTCGCGCATGCCGCCGAGCGACACGCGCACGAAGGTGCGGCCCAACGAGTGGGCAATCGACCGGGCGAGCGACGTCTTGCCGACGCCAGGAGGGCCCACGAAGCAGAGGATCGGCCCCTTCACGGTCGGATTCAGCTTGCGCACGGCCAGGTATTCGAGAATGCGGTCTTTCGCCTTCTCCAGACCCGAGTGGTCGGCGTCGAGAATCTCCTTCGTGTGCACCAGATCGATGGTTTCCTCGGTGCGCTTCGACCATGGCAGCGCGACGAGCCAGTCGAGATAGGTTCGCGAGACCGTGTACTCGGCCGCCGCCACCGGCATCTTCGACAGGCGATCGAGCTCCCGCAGCGCCTCTTTCTTCACCGGCTCGGGCATGCCGACGGCCTCGATCTTGGCAGAGAGCTCCTCGATCTCCTTCGTCTGCTCGTCCCCTTCGCCGAGCTCCTTCTGGATGGCCTTCATCTGCTCGCGGAGGAAGTACTCGCGCTGGTTCTTTCCGACCTCCGACTGCACCTGCGACTGAATCTTCGATCCCAGCTCGAGCACTTCGAGCTCTTTGATGAGGATGCGGTTGAGGCTGTCCATCCGGCCCCGGATGTCGAGCGCCTCCAGCACTTCCTGCTTGACGGGGGTGCCGATGGTCGAGAGCGAGGAGGCAATGAAGTCGGCGAGCCGACCCGGCTCGGCGATGTTCATCGCGAGCGTCTGCAGATCGTCGGACAGCAGCGGGGACAGCGAGACGACCTGCTGAAAGTTCGTCTTGATGTTCCGCGCCAGGGCGTCGATCTCGAGGCGATCGTCCTCCGATACCTGGTCCTGCGCCTCGCTGATGCGGCCGCGCAGGTAGGGCGAGACGGCAACCAGCTCCTCGAGGCGCAGACGCGCGAGTCCCTGGACGATCAGGCGCAGGCTGCCGTCGGGCAGCTTGAACATCTTGTGGATGTGAGTGGCGGTGCCGACCATGTACAGATCGCCCTGGCGCGGCTCATCCACCGTGGCGTCGCGTTGCGCGAACACGGCAATCAGCTTGCCGCCGCCGATGGCATCCTCGATGAGCTTGACCGAACTGGGCCGCGCCACTGCGAGGGGCATGAACGAATTCGGGAAGAGCACCGTGTCGCGCAGCGGCAGAATGGGCAGCTCGCTCGGCAGCGTCAGCGGCCGTTCCGTCGGCGCCGAAATATCGTCGGGTGCGACGTTCTCAGGTTGATCGCTCATGGCGACCTCATTATCAGACAATCCGGCGTGTCGGATCGTCGACCAAATTGTGAAAGAGAGGCCGGTGGAAGGAGACGGGCTCCGCCACCGGCGGAGCCCCAGAGAATGGCGGTGCTGGTCGCCGGTTGTTACATGTCGTAGAAGAGCGAGGCCGTTCCGCGTCGCGCGGCGAGCTGCCGTTCCCGCTGTTCCGCCACCTCGCGAGCCTCCTCGCAATTCTTGCAGCGTACCGCGAAGGGCAATGCCCGCAGGCGCTTCTCGGCGATTTCCTCGCCGCACTCGAAGCAGTAGCCGTAGTCGCCATGCTCGAGGCGTCCGAGCGCATCGTTGATCTTGTTCAGCGTCTCGGACTTCATCTGGATCAGCGCCAGCTCGATATCGTCCTGAATATCGGCTTCCGAGCTCTCCACATCGTCGAAGACCTCGTTCGTCTTCCCGCCCAGGCTCTCGGCGCGCACGTCGCGCATGCGGCCCTGGACCTCGGCCTGGAGGTCGCGCCGCCGCTCTTCGAGCATCCGCCTCAGTTCCGCATAACGGGAGGGATCCATCGCGTCGGTCGCGCCCGTTTTCTGTGTTTTCTTCATGACGCCGCTCCTTCCACCGGCCCCGCTCGGGGGCCTGGTCCGGATTCGGTACCGGACCTCCGCTAGTGCCGTCGCCTATGCAAATAACCCGCCAGTATCACTGCGCCCTTGGAGTCCCATCAAACCCGCGCGGCCGGCCGCCCTGTGCAGGCTGCCTGAAATCCGCGTCCCCCGCGACGCCGCGCCATTCCCACAAGACACGATAGTATAAACCATCTAAATACAATTACTTACACCAACGACCTCCGTCCGCACGCGGCCAGGCGCCCATGTCGCATCTTTAGACGCCCCTCGGCTGGCTACGGTTCGACGCCGAAAGATGTCACCTGATGGTGACGAATTGTGGTGACGAAGGTTACGCGGGTGTGCTCACGATGCGACACGAACGTCGGCTTTCCCGACAGTTCGGAGGATCAGTCATAATGGCCGGATGGTGTGCGCGTTGTGCGGCGAGCGTCGGGCCCGCCGCGCCTGCCCCGCGCTGGGCCGCTGGATTTGCCCGGTCTGCTGCGGGACCAAGCGGCTCGTCCAGATCAGTTGTCCGAGCGACTGCGCATACCTGACCGCATCCCGCGAGCATCCGCCCGCCCAGGAGGTCCGACGGCAGCAACACGACCTCGGGCGGCTGGTGCACTACGTTCGCGATTTCAATGAACGGCAGTCGCAGGTCTTCTTTCTCGTCGCCACTCTCCTCACCGAGTATCAGCCCCCCGAACTCCAGCCGCTCCTGGACGAGGACGTGGCCGAAGCGGCGGGCGCGCTGGCGGCGACCCTCGAAACGGCTGCCCGCGGCGTCATCTACGAGCATCGTCCGGCCGCGCTGCCAGCCGAGCGTCTGGCCACGGCGCTGAAGACGTTGCTGACGGACGCAGGCAAGGGCGCAGGCTCGTCGTTCGAACGCGACGCCGCGGTCGTCCTGCGACGCGTCGAGGATGCCGCGCGCGCGTTCCGCGCTTCCGGAGCGCCCGCCAGCCGGGCCTTTCTGGATCTGCTGGGCCGAGTGGTGCGCCGCCCGGAGGGTTCGCCGCCCGAGGCGGGCGCCACGACCGAACCACGGATTATCGTGCCGTGACAGTGGTATGATGCCGGTTTGGGCTTTGCGAGGTAAGGATTCAGATGGCGAAACGCTGCGAGATCTGTGGCAAGACTCCGGTCGTCGGACGGCAAGTGAGCCATGCGCATAACGTGAGCGCGCGGCGATTCCAGCCCAACCTGCAGGCGGTCCGTGCCAGCATCAACGGTGGAGTCAGGCGCATCCGCGTGTGCACGCGGTGCCTGCGATCGGGCAAGGTCGTCAAAGCCGCGTGACTCTGCGCCCCGTTTCGAATCCCGGGGCGCCCGCGGCGATCGGTCCGTATTCGCCGGCCGTCCAGGCCGGCTCCCTGGTCTTCATCTCAGGTCAGATTCCCATCGATCCGGCCACAGGCGCGCTGATCGGGGGCGGCGTGGCGGCCCAGACCCGCCGCGCCCTCGAGAATCTCCGGGCCCTTGTCGAAGCCTCCGGCCTCACCCTCGGCGATGTCGCCCGCACGACGGTGTACCTCGCCGATCTCGACGATTTCGCGGCGATGAACGCGGTCTACGCGGAGTTCTTTCCGATGCCGAGTCCTGCCCGCTCCACCGTCCAGGTGGCACGGCTGCCCCGCGACGCGCGCATCGAGATCGACGCCATCGCCGTCGCGCCTGCGGAGACTCGGAGACATCGCGAGCTCTGAGAACGACCACACGGGCACGAAGCTGCTGAGACGGGCTGTTTCGACCGGAGGCTCGGCCTCCCGGCAGGCTAACGGGCGGCCCGTTCGACGTCGATCACCCCGTCCACGCCGCGCAACGACTTGATCACCTTCTCGAGGTGCTTCATGTCGTCGATCTCGACCGTCATGTCGATCCTCGCGTGGCGGTCGACATCGGTATGGGCCTCGACGTTGCGGATGTTCGTATTGATGTCGGCGATTCGGGCGCTGATGGCCGCGAGCAGGCCTTTGCGATCCTCGACCTCCATCGCCAGCTTGACCGTGTAGCGCATGGCATCGGCGCCGCCCTTGTCCCATTCCACCTCGATGCGCCGCTCCGGGTCGTACATCAGATTCACGACGTTCGGACAGGTGACCGAGTGCACGGACACGCCCTTGCCCCGGGTGATGTAGCCGATAATCTTCTCGCCGCGGATCGGATTGCAGCACCGGGCGCGATACACCATGAGATCGTCGAACCCGCGCACCTTGATCTTGTCGGTGCCACCGCCCGCGCCGAGCACGCGCCCGCCGGCGCCCAGCACCCGTTTCACCGCCGTCGTGACGGGCCATTCCGGCGACTTCTCGTGCAGTTCGCTCGGCGGCACCAGCTTGAGGAGCAGCTGCTTCGGCGAGAGCTTGCCGTAGCCGAGCGCCGCGAACAAGTCGTCGGCCTTCTGCACGCCGAGCTCGGTGAGCTGCGCGGCGAACGCCTCGCCCTCCTGCAGCGTGCGCGGGTTGAGGTCGTAGCGCCGGGCTTCCTTGTCGAACACCTTGCGGCCCAGCTCGATCGCGCGAGTCTTCTCCTCCAGCCGGATGAAGTGCTTGATCTTGTAGCGGGCGTTGGACGTGACGACGTAGTTCAGCCAGTCGCGACTCGGCTTGTGCCCGTTCCCCGTCATGATCTCGACGATGTCGCCGTTCTTGAGCCGCGTCCTGAGCGGCACAATCTTGCCGTTCACCCTGGCGCCCACGCACTGGTGGCCCACGTCGGTGTGAATCGAATAGGCGAAATCGAGAGGCGTCGCGCCGCGCGGAAAGGCCTTCACGAGGCCTTTGGGCGTGAACGTGTACACCTCTTCGGGATACAACTCGACCTTCAGGTTCTGAATGAACTCCCTCGGATCGCGCAGCTCCTGCTGGTACTCCAGCAGCTGGCGCATCCAGGTGAAATACCGCTCGTCGTTGTGGTCGCCGACGCGCCCCTCCTTGTATTTCCAATGCGCGGCGATGCCTTCTTCGGCCTCGCGGTGCATCTGCATCGTGCGAATCTGCACTTCGAACGGCATGCCCTCGGGACTGATGACCGAGGTGTGCAGCGACTGGTAGCCGTTGGGCCGCTTCATCGCGATGAAATCCTTGAAGCGTCCAGGCACCGGCGACCACGTCTGATGGATGATGCCCAGCGCCGCATAACAGTCCTTCACGTGCTCGGTGACCACGCGCAGGGCGATGAAGTCATACACCTGCTCGAGCTCGATCTTCTGGCGCTTCAGCTTCTGATGGATGCTGAAGAGGCGCTTGATTCGGCCGTCGATCTGGATGAAGGGCACCTGCGCGTCGGCGAGCTTCGCCGCCACCGTCATCCTGAGCTTTTCGATCATCCCCTCGCTGGCCCGGCGCTTCGCTTCGACGCGGGCGCGCAGGTCCTCGTAGGCCTTCGGCTCGAGATAGCGGAACGACAGCTCTTCGAGCTCGTTCTTCACCTTGCTCATGCCCAGGCGGTTGGCGATCGGCGCATAGATGTCGAGCGTCTCCTGCGCGATCTTCATCCGCCGATCCTCCGGCAGATGATTGAGCGTGCGCATGTTGTGCAGCCGATCGGCCAGCTTGACGAGGATGACGCGGATGTCGTCGACCATCGCCAGCAGCATCTTGCGGAAGTTCTCCGCCTGCCGCTCTTCGCTCGACGAGAACGGAATCGCGCTGATCTTGGTGACGCCCTCCACCACGTGCGCGACGTCGGGCCCGAACAACTCGCGAATGCGCTCGATGGTGGTGAGCGTATCCTCCACCACGTCGTGCAGCAGGCCGGCCGCGACGGCGACGACGTCCAGCTTCATGTCGGCCAGGAAATCGGCGACGGCCAGCGGATGGATGAGGTAGGGTTCGCCCGAGTGGCGCACCTGGGCCCGATGCTCGAAAGCCGAGAAGACATAGGCCTTCCGCAGCAGCTCGACATCGGCGTCCGGGCTGTAGGCGCGGACCTTTTCGAGGAGATCCTCGAAGCGAATCATGGAAAATGGTGTCTAATGCAGTATCGGTGCGAGGCGCGTTCGCCTCCAGGTCGGCCGGTACCGCCAAATCAATGATAGAGAAAGACTTGGGCGTACGGCAAGCACGGACGGCCCCGGTCCGGGCCGCCTTGACTTGGCTTTTTTCCGTTCACTATACTGGCCCGGTTTTGGCCGGGCCCCCACACCTCGCCTAGCGAGTGCTCGAGGGGATTCACACCATGTGGAATTACGGCCGTAAAGGGGGCGCAATGCGATTGTCAGGAGCGTCGCTCGCGGTGGTCGCGGCTCTGGCCATCGGGTCGGTGTCGTTGGTCGGCTGCAGCAAATGGGGACAAGTCGTGGCGATGCGGGCCTTCAAGGAGGGCAACACCGCCTATCAGCAGCAGGACTACCAGGCCGCGGCCGCCTTGTACGAAAAAGCCGTCCAGTCGGACCCCAATCTCAACCAGGTCTATTTCTACCTGGGCAATTGTTACGACAATCTCTTCAAGCCCAGTCGCCGCGGTGAGCCCGACAATGACGCGCTGCTCGAGAAGGCCGTCACGAACTATCAGGCGTCCGCCGACCGGCTGGGCAAGTCCGAAGATCCCGCGATGCGGGACCTCGCCCAGCTCTCGCTCGACTATCTCGTCGCGGCCTACAGTCCCGACAAACTGAACGATGCCGCCAAGGCGGAGCCCGTCGTCCAGGAGATGATTCGCCTCGACCCCGCCAACGTCGACAATTACTTCAAATTGTCCAAGATCTATGAAGATGCCGGCGTCTACGACTGGGCGGAGAAGATGCTGATCTACGCCAAAGACGCCAAGCCGGCCGATCCGAACGTCTACCTGCAGCTCGCCCGCTACTACAACACCATGGGCGACTTCCCGAAGACGATCGCCGCCCTGCGCGGCCGCGCCGAGCAGGAACCGAACAACCCCGAAGCCTACTTCGTGATCGCCACCTATTACTGGGACGACGCCCAGCGGAACTTCAGCCTCACCGAAGACGACAAGCGCGATCACATTCAGCAGGGTCTCCAGGCCGTCGACAAGGCCCTCGAATTGAAGTCCGACTACACCGACGCCATGGTCTACAAGGGCCTGCTCCTCAGGCTCCAGGCCAACCTGGAGAAGGATCCGAAGGTTCAGCAGGATCTCATCAAGCAGGCCGAGGAGCTGCACGACAAGGCCGAGGAGATGAGAAAGGCGCAGACCGCCGGAGCCTAGGCGCTCAGGCACTCGCCCGGCGACACGTCAGGCCGCTCCGGTTCGAGACTCCGGAGCGGCCTTTTTCTTTGCCCGGGCGTCTCGCGGCGCGTCGTCCAAACGCCTCAGGGACCGCTCGCAGCACCCGCCTCCAATCCTGCGCGCGATGCCTCCAGGCCCGGTCAGGAGGTGCCGGAACGAGCGACCAGAAGAAGGGGAAGGGACAGGGCCCGCAGAAAAAAGGGCCCGGGGCGGATGCCCCGGGCCCTGCAAGCCTCGATTGAAAGGGCCGGACGAGCGTTCTGTCTAGTCGTTTCCGCTGACGACGCCTGCGGCCTTCCGCATCCCTTCGGTGACGATGCCGACCCGTTCGACGCCGGCGCCGCGCGCCGCGTCGATCACCTCGATGACGTCACGATATCGAAGGGTGCCCGCCGCCGCGATGAAGAGGGTCTTGTTCGTCCGGGTCGCGTAGATGTCGCGCAGCATGCCGCCAAGCTGGGCGATGGTGACGTCCTGGTGGTTCACCGACAGGTGGCGGTCGGCGGTGTACTCGACCATGATCTGGCTGATGTCGAGCTGCTGCTGCTGAGAGGTGTTCGTCTCGGCGGGCAGATTGACGTCGAGGCCCCGCTGCGTGAGCGGCAACGCCGCCATGAAGATGACGAGCAGCACGAGCAGCACGTCGATCAGGGGCGTCACGTTCATGTCCGCACTGGCGTGCGGCGTTTCAGCGACGAAGACTTCTTCGGCGCCGAGATGGTGATGGGCGTGCGCCATTACTCACCCCCCTGCCCGGGCTGCGTTCGCGGGTCGGTGATGAGGCCGATGTCCTCGATGCCCGCCTGGCGAAGCTGGTCCATCGCCGCCATCACCGCGCTGTACTCGACATCTTCGTCGGCCTTGATGATGACGATCTTCTCCACTTTGTTTTCGAGCGCCTCGTTCACCCTGGTCGCCAGCTCGGCCTCGCCGACGGGCCGGGCGTTGAGATATATCGACCGGTTGGCACCGATGGCGATAACGGTCTGATCGGCCGTTTCGGGCTTGTCCGACGTGTTGTCGGCCTTCGGCAGCGTGACTTGGATGCCCTGCTGAAGCATCGGCGCCACGAGCATCATGATGATGAGCAGCACCAGCATGACGTCCACGAGCGGGGTCACATTGATGTCGGACTTGACCCCGCCTTTGGCGCCGCCCAGATCCATTGCCATAGCTAAGTCTCCCTGAAGGTGCGTCGGTGCTTGCGATGCGTCGGGGCGTGGGTGCGCCAGCGCACACCCCGCACCCGGGCACGCCGCACCTCTATGCGGTCTTCCTGACGAAGTAGTCCACGAGCTCCGACGAGGAGTTGTCCATCTCGACGTTGAAGTACTCGATGCGGCCGGTGAGGTAGTTGTAGAACCACACCGCCGGAATGGCCACGACGAGTCCGAGCGCGGTCTCGACGAGCGCTTCCGAAATACCGACCGAGACGGCGCCGATACCGGCCGACCCGCTCGCGCCGATGCCCTGGAACGCGTTGATGACGCCGACCACCGTGCCGAGCAGTCCGACGAACGGCGCGGTCGATCCGATCGTGGCCAGGGCGGCGATGCCCTTCTTCAGGTCCGATGCGGTGAGCGCCGAGGCGCGCTGAATCGAGCGCCGCACGGTGTCCATCAGGTCTTCGCGCGTGAGCGATCCGCCGCTCTCCTGCTGGAACTGATACTCCTGCAGACCGGCGAGGACGACCTTGGCCAGATGGCTGTAGCGGAAATTCTTCGACGAGGAAATCCCGATCGCCTCCTTCAGGCGGCCATCCTTGAGATGCTTGGCGACCTGCGGGGCGAAGAGCTTCGACTGATTGCGCGCCTGCGTGAAGGTGAAGATCCGCTCGACCGCCACGCCGACCGACCACATCGACATGAAGAAGAGCACGAAGGCCACCCCTTTGGCCACCCAGGTCATCTGCTGCCACATTGCGATGAGATCCACGATCTGTCCTCCCTGATGCGAGCCTCTGGCGAGACTCCGGCCAGCCGATCCGGCACACGCCGGAGTGTCTACTGCAGAGTGAAATTCACGGTTACGGTCATGATCACGGGCACCGGCACGCCGTTGAGCGTCGTCGGCGTGTACTGCCACTGTTTCACGGCGTCGATCGCCGCCTGATCGAGCAGCGGGATCGAGCGCAGGACCTTCACGTCCTGCACTTTGCCGTCCACGCCGATGACGGCTTCGAGAATCACGACGCCCTGGACGCGCGCCGACTGCGCGATCGGCGGATACACCGGGTTCACTTTCTTGACTTCCTGCGGTGCCCGCACGGCGCCCCCGACGCGGACCGGCGCGGGTGGCGGGGGCGGGGGCGGGGGCGGGGGCGGCGCCGCTTCGAGGCCACCGACGATGCCGCCGGTCACACCGCCGACGACGCCGCCTTCAACGCCGCCGACGGCGTTCTTCAGGCCTTCCTCCAATCCCGTTTCCGGCTTGATCTCCTCGGGCGCTTCCACCGGAGCTGCCTGCGGGTTCACTTCAACCTGCGGCGGCGGCGGGGCGGCGGCTTGTGGCGGCGGGGGCGGGGGCGGCGGGGGCGGCGGCGGCGGCGGAGCGGCAACAAAGGCCATCATCTGAGGCGGCGTCGGCAGCACGTCGGCGGCCATCAGCGGAATGATGATGACGGCGCCGATGAGCACCGTATGCGCCAGAATCGACAGCGGCACGGTGTACCACTGTTTGCTGCCCACCTTGATGGACGGCTCGACGACGTCGCCGAACATGTCACGTGGCACAGATGTTTCCTCCGGAAAGGGGGCGATTATAGTCGCGGCAAAAAGCGGGAGTCAATGACGACTCCGCCGAATTAGACACCGCTTTTCGGCAAACGGGCATGGACGTCGCTCGAAACGCGGCACCTGAGTGTGCGACCATCAAAATTGGCGAAAATCACGCCTCAAGCGCCCTGACTGCCGATCCGCATGGCGTAGAACGACCGCCAGACGAACACGAGCGACAGCACGAAAAATCCCGCCGCCAGCGCATGCGTCAGGCCTGATCCCGCGTCGCGCGACAGATTTACGGCCAGCTCGACCGCCAGCAGCCCGAACAGCGTCGTGAACTTGATCACCGGGTTGAGCGCCACCGATGAGGTGTCCTTGAACGGATCGCCGACCGTGTCGCCCACGACCGTGGCCGCATGCAGCGGCGTGCCTTTCGCCTTGAGTTCGACCTCGACAATCTTCTTGGCGTTGTCCCACGCCCCGCCGGCGTTCGCCATGAAGATGGCCTGAAACAGGCCAAAGAGTGCGATCGAGATCAGATAGCCGATGAAGAAGAACGGCTCCAGGAAGGCAAAAGACAGCGTGGAGAAGAACACCGTCAGAAAAATGTTGAACATCCCCCGCTGGGCGTATTGCGTGCAGATGGCGACCACGCGCTTGCTGTCCTCGACGGAGGCCTTTTCGACGCCTTCGAGCTTGATGTTCGCCTTGATGAACTCCACGGCGCGGTAGGCGCCCGTGGTCACGGCCTGGGTCGACGCCCCGGTGAACCAGTAAATCACCGCCCCGCCGGTGATCAGCCCGAGCAGGAAGGGCGGGTGCAACAGCGACAGGTTCGAGACATTCTCGGTCAGACCGTTCGTGAGCAGCACGATGATCGAGAAGATCATGGTCGTCGCGCCCACGACGGCCGTTCCAATCAGCACGGGCTTCGCCGTCGCCTTGAACGTGTTGCCCGCGCCGTCGTTCTCCTCGAGCAGGTCCTTGGCCCGCGCGAAGTTGACCGTGAACCCGTATTCGGCCCGGATGGCTTCCTTGACCCCCGGAATCTGCTCGATCACCGAGAGCTCGAACACCGACTGGGCGTTGTCGGTCACGGGCCCATAGGAGTCGACGGCGATCGTCACGGGGCCCATGCCGAGGAAGCCGAAGGCCACGAGACCGAACGCGAACACGGCCGGCGCAATCATCAGCGCACTGAAGCCCGGGTAGGTGCTGACCAGGTAACCGATGCTCATCAGGGCCACGATGCTGATGCCGAGCCAGTAGGCGCTGAAATTCCCGGCCACGAAGCCCGACAGAATATTGAGCGAGGCCCCACCCTCCTTCGATGACGTCACGACTTCCTTGACGTGGGTCGACTCGACCGAGGTGAACACTTTCACCAGCTCGGGGATGATCGCGCCCGCCAGCGTGCCGCAGGTGATCACGGTCGACAACCGCCACCACAGGGTGCCGTCGCCCAGGTCCGGGATCAGCAGGTACGACACGAGGTAGGTGACCGCCACCGAGACGAGCGAGGTGAGCCACACCAGCGAGGTCAGCGGCGCCTCAAAGTTCATCTTGTCCACGTCGCCGAAGCGGCTGCGCGCGAACGGCCTCGTTGAGGAAATAGGACGCCCCGCTGGTGATGATCATCATGATGCGCATCACGAAGATCCACACCAGCAGCTGAACCTGCACGCGCGGATCGGACACGGCCAGCGTGATGAACACGATGAGGGCCACGCCGGTCACGCCGTAGGTCTCGAATCCGTCGGCGCTCGGGCCGACCGAGTCGCCCGCGTTGTCGCCCGTGCAATCCGCGATGACCCCCGGGTTGCGGGCATCATCTTCCTTGATGTTGAAGACGATCTTCATCAGGTCCGACCCGATGTCGGCGATCTTCGTGAAGATCCCGCCCGCGATGCGCAGGGCCGCCGCGCCGAGCGACTCGCCGATCGCGAACCCGATGAAGCAGGAGCCGGCGAGCTCCGAGGGAATGAACAGCAGAATGCACAGCATCATGAACAGCTCGACGCTGATGAGCAGCATGCCGATGCTCATGCCGGCGCGCAGCGGGATGGCATAAATCGGAAACGGCTTGCCACGGAGGCTCGCGAACGCCGCCCGGGAATTCGCGAACGTGTTCACGCGGATGCCGAACCAGGCCACGCCGTAGCTGCCCGCGATGCCGATGAGGCTGAAAGCCAGGATGATCACGACGCGGATCGGCTCGAGCCGTTCCAGCACGCCGAAATAGAAGATCATGATCACGCCGATGAACAGCTCGAGGATCAGGATGAACTTGCCCTGCGTGATGAGATAGGTCTTGCAGGTCTCGTAGATCAGCTCCGAGACTTCGCGCATCGACGCATGCACGGGCATCGCCTTGAGCTGCGTGAAGGTGAGCAGACCGAAGAACAGGCCCAGGGCGCAGATGACCAGCCCTCCGAGAAGCAGCGTGTGCCCGTCGATCCCGCCGAGGAACGACACCTGCGAGAGGTCGGGCAGCACCAGACTCGCTTCTCCGCCTCCGGCCTCCTGCGCGGCGGCGACCGCCGGCCACGACGCGACGATCAACAGCGGAACCATGACCCGGCCGAACAGCTTCTGAACCGTCACACTCATCTGACCTCGCACGTGCCCCGGCGCCCCGAGTCCTCGACGACGGCGCCCTTGCCTGGCACAAAGCCCCGCATTATACCCGGAACGCCTGGGGGCCACGGTCGCTGTCCCGGCCCCGCAGCCGCGGCGGAATCGCCATCCCCCCGGTGAGAAAGATCCGGATGCCCTCCTCCACGGTCAGATCCGGGTACATGGCCCGATCGCGCTCGCAAATCATGATGTCGCCCAAATACAGATGGTTCGTGGGCACGTAGACGGCGATGAGCGCCTCGGCGCCGCGCCCGCGATCCATCGTGAATTCGCGGGTCAGAAAGCCGAGGGCGTAGCCGCGTCTGGCGTCCTCGACGAGCACGACTCTCTTGAAGCCGAACTCGTTTTCCGGTGAGAACGCGGCCACCAGCTGCTTCACTGGCGCATACACGGTGCGGAACACCGGGACCCGGAGCAGGTAGCCCTCGGCCCGCGCCAGGAGGCGCCGGCCGATGACGTTGGTGGCGATCGCGCCCATCACGAGCACCAGCACGGCGGTCGTGAGAATGCCCAGACCCGGCACCCGCCGGCCGAGCAGGCGGTCGTACATGGGCTCGGTCCAGCCGTCCACCGCCGAGAATCCCCACACCAGCGCGGCGACGCTGATGAACAGGGGCACCGTCACGACGATGCCGGCGATGAAGCTGCGCCGCAGCCAGTTCATCGCAGCACCCACACGACGACCGCCGCCGCGAGCGCCAGCCGGTACCAGCCGAACGGTCGCAGCGAGTGCCGGCCCAGATACTGAATCAAGTACTTCACGGCGGTGTACCCGACGACGGCGGAAATCGCGATGCCGATGGCGAACAACCGCAGCTCGTCGCCGCTGATGCCCGCGTGGGCCACCCGCAGGCCCTCGAGGCCGGCGGCGCCCAGAATGGCGGGAATGGCGAGCAGGAAGATGAACCGTGCCGCGGCGGGGCGCCGCAGCCCGAGGAACAGCGCCAACGTGATCGTCGCGCCCGAGCGCGACACACCGGGCACCAGCGCCACCGCCTGGGCGCATCCGATCCAGAACGCTTCGGCGAGAGTCAGGCTGTCGTCGCCGCGGGCCTTCTCGCCGGCGCTCTCGGCCCAGAAGAACAACATCCCGCCGGCCGCGAGCGTCACGGCCGCCACGGCGGGCGTGCGCAGCTGACTCTCGAGAACGTCGCCGACCGTGAGACCGACGACCACGGCCGGGATGGTGCCCACGGCGAGCAGCCAGATGAGCCGGGCGCTGCGGTCGCGGGCGGGCTGCGCCAGCCGCGGCAGCGCCAGCACCATCTCACCGAGCTCCCGGCGGAAGTAGATCAGGACGGCCGCGAGCGTGCCGAGATGGCACGCGACGTCGAACGCCAGACCGAGCTGCTCGGCGTTCCAGCCGAAAAAGGCGCGGGCCAGGATGAGGTGGGCGGAGCTCGACACGGGCAGGAACTCGGTGAGCCCCTGCACGACACCGAGAAGGGCGGCTTGAAGCGCGATGGGCATTGATGCGGCGAGCGCGGACGGCCGTGCGGCCGGCCGCCCTAGGACGCCCGGGCCTTGCGTTGCGGCTTGGACTTGCCCCGCGCCGGCTCCGGCGGCAGCGGCGCGCCAGCCGAGGCCGGGGCGTGCGCGGCCGCGCGCGTGGGCCCCTTGCCACGCCAGAGCGTCACGATTGCCGCGGCGACGAAGATGCTCGAATAGGTCCCCGTGATGACCCCCACGATCATCGTGAAGGCGAACCCGCGCAGCACTTCGCCGCCGAACACGAACAGGGCGATCATGCTCAGGAGGGTCGTCCCGCTCGTGATCAGCGTGCGGCTGAGCGTCTGGTTGATCGCCACGTTGATGACGTGATGGAGGTTGTCGCGCCGCATGGCGCGCAGGTTCTCGCGCACGCGGTCGAAAATCACGATCGTATCGTTCGTGGAGTAACCCGTGACCGTGAGGAGCGCCGCGATCACGTTCAGCGTCATGTCGTACCGGAAGAACGACAGGAACGCGAGCGCGACGAGGAGGTCGTGCGCGGTGGCCACGACCGCCCCGACGCCGAAACTGAGCTGGTAGCGGAACGCAATGTAGATCAGCACGCCGACGAGCGACAGCACGGTCGCCGAGATTCCCCGGCTGCGCAGCTCGCTGCCGACCGCCGGCCCCACGATGTCGCGGCCCTCCTCGCTGAACGCGCCGACGTTGCCCTCCCGAATCGCCGCTTCCACGCCCTCGGCCGTCTGGCTGAGGGCGGTACCTTCCTCCGCGCCCACGTCGGGCACCCGAATGAGCATCTGGTGGCGGGCCGGGTCGCCGTACGGCTGGATGATCGCGTCCTGTCCGCCGCCCTGGAAGTGCTGGGCGAGCGCGGTTCGCACGGCCTCGGCGCTGGTGGGCTGTTCGAACTGCAGGATCACGGACGTGCCGCCCGCGAACTCGATGCCGAGCGGAATGCCGATGGTCCAGATGCTCACGAGGCCCGCGATGATCACCACCCACGACAGGGCGATCGCATGCCAGCGCCAGCGGAGAAAGTCGATGTTCGTATGCTTGATGATTTGCATGATCAGATCGACAGCGAAGCGACCTGCCGCCGGCCGCCCAGCGCCATTTCAAACAGGGTCTTCGACACGAAAACCGACGTGAACAGGTTCGAGATGAGGCCGACGAACAGGGTGACGGCGAACCCGCGGATCGGACCGGTGCCGAACTGGAACAGGAACGCGCAGGAGATGGCGGCCGCCATGTGCGTGTCGATCAGCGTGAGGAACACGCGGCTGAAGCCCGCGTTGATCGCCGCCCGCACGCCGCGCTGTGCGGCCAGCTCTTCCTTCACGCGCTCGAAGATCAGCACGTTCGAGTCGACGCCGATGCCCATGGTGAGCACGAAGCCCGCGATGCCGGGCAGCGTCATCACCGCGCCCATATACGCCATCAGCCCGAGGAGAATGATCAGATTGAAGACCAGCGCCACCACCGCGTTCACGCCGGACAGCCGGTAGTAGATCAGCATGAAGGCCACCACCAGCAGGAGCCCCACCACGGACGCGATGAACCCCGACCGGATCGAATCGGCGCCGAGACTCGGCCCGACGGTGTTTTCCTCGAGGTAGTTGAGCGTGGCGGGCAGCGCGCCCGATCGCAGGATGAGCGCCAGGTCCTGCGCCTCCTGCTGCGTGAAGCTGCCGTAGATGCGTCCGTCGGTCGTGATCCGCCCATCGATCCGGGGCGCCGACTGCACGCGCCCGTCGAGCACGATCGCCAGCTGGCGGCCGATATTCGCCTGCGTGATGTCGCCGAACCGCCTCCCGGCGTCACCCGTGAGCGTGAAGCTCACCGCCGGCAGGTTGTTCTCGTCGACCGACGGCCGCGCGCTGCGCAGGTCGTTGCCCGACACCGCCGCGGCGCGCCGCACCAGGTAGTACTCCGTGCCCGGGCTGCCCGCTGCGCCGGCGCCGGGGACGATCTCCATCCCGTCGGGCACCTGCCCGTTCGTCAGGAGCGCTTCGCGCGTGGGCGTCGGGCCCTGCTCGACGATCTTCAACTCGAGCAGACCCGTGGAGCTGATGATCTCCCGGGCGCGGTTGATGTCGGTGACGCCCGGCAGCTGCACCAGGATCTGATCCCCGTTCGTGCCCTGCTGCGCGATGCTCGGCTCGGTGACGCCCAGCTCGTTCACGCGGCGCTCGATCGTCTGACGCGCCTGGACGACCGCATCGTCGCGCAGGGTGATCTCCACGTTCGGCTTCATCGTGAACGTGTAGGTGCCGTTCGCGCCGGAACTGCGATCGTAGTTGGTCTGGATATCGGTCGCCGCATTGCGGAATTCAGCCGTTCGCTCGGCCGGCACGCCGTCGACGACGAACTGCGTCGGATTGTTCGAATCGATGCGCGTGAACGCAATGCCCGCCGTCGTCAGGGCTTCGCGCAGCCGCTCCATCTCCGACTCGGTTTCGAGCCTGAGCGCATCGTCGGTCTGCACCTGAAGGACGAGGTGGACGCCGCCCTGCAGGTCGAGGCCCAGCTTCAGCTGGTGATCCATCAGCCACTTCGGCGACGTGATCCCGTAGCGCGCCGCCACGATCGGATACACGCCCACGGCGCCGAACCCAATCAGCACGGCGAGCGTCGTCAACACTTTCCAGCGAATATTCGATTTCATATTCCGCTCGGTCGCTTACGTCCGGTTTTCGGGCTCGACGACCGGCTCCTGGCCCTGGTACCCGCCGATGGCGGCCTTGGCCACTTCGATGTGTACTTTGTCGGCGATCTGCATCTGGACCGTCTGGTCGTTCAGCCGCGTGATCCGGCCATAGATGCCGCCCGTGGTGACCACCCTGTCGTTGACCTTCAGGCTGTCGAGAAACGCCTGGATCTTCTGCTGCTTCCGACGCATGGGCATCAGGATGATGAAATAGAAGATGCCCAGCACGAGGACGAACGGCACGAGCTGGAGCCAGGGACTCCCCCCGTTGGGAGGCGAGCCCAGAGCGACGACCGAGCCGATGTCGAAACCCATCATGAATCGAGTGGCTGGCGGGACAAAGCCTGGAGGAATCCTAGCCTGAAACGTTCGAACCGCCCAAACGCTATAGCGTCTCTTACCCGATGCATGGTGTCAAGGTAAAAGCTCAGATTATGCAACGTGTTAAGGGTGCATGCCGCGATCTCGCCGGCCTGGAACAGATGCCGCAGATAGGCCCTCGAGGCGGTTCGGCACGTGTAGCATCCGCATTCCGGGTCGACCGGGCGGTCGTCTTCCGCGTACTGCGCGTTCTTAATATTGATGCGGCCGGACCGGGTGAAGAGCTGGCCGTTGCGCGCGTTCCGGGTCGGCAGCACGCAGTCGAACAAGTCCACGCCCCGGGCAACCGCCTCCAGGAGATCCTCGGGCGTACCCGCCCCCATCAGGTAGCGCGGCCGGTCGGCGGGCAGCAGCGGGGTCGTCCGGGCCACGAGGTCATACATGACGGCTGGCGGCTCGCCCACGCTCAGGCCACCGATCGCGTAGGCCTCGAAGTCCAGTTCCACCGTTCGGCCGGCGCTTTCCTCGCGCAGCGACGGGTACACGCCGCCCTGCACGATCCCGAACTGCGCCTGAGCGGGGTTGGACACTGTGACGCCGGCGTCCGGCCGCGCGTGAAGATCCAGGTGGCGATCGCGGCCGCGACGCGCCCAGCGCAGCGTGCGCGCCATCGACTGGCGCGCCTCCGCCTCGGTCGCCGGGTGCGCCAGGCACTCGTCCAGCACCATCGCGATATCGGAACCGAGGCGTGCCTGGATGTCGACCGCACCCTCCGGCGTCAGTTGGTGCAGGCTGCCGTCGAGATGCGAGCGAAACGACACGCCCTCCTCGTCGATCGTGCGGCGCGCGGCGAGGCTGAACACCTGATACCCGCCGCTGTCGGTCAGGATCGGTTTCGACCAGCCGATGAAGCGATGCAGACCGCCGCGGCGGGCGATGAGGGTGTCGCCCGGCCGCAGGTGCAGGTGATACGTGTTCGCCAGGATGATCTGGGCGCCCACATCTTCGAGATCGCGGCCCGTCAGCCCCTTGACGGCGCCCTGTGTGCCGACGGCCATGAACGCCGGGGTGCGCACTTCGCCGTGTGCCGTCGTCATCACGCCGGCGCGGGCGCCGGCGTCGGTGTGGGTCAGCCGGAACGCGAAAGACACGTGCTAAGTTTAGTCGTACGGTGACGAAGCTCCGCGTCGGGGTGGTGTACGGCGGGCGGTCTGGCGAACACGAGGTGTCGCTCGCCTCGGCGGCATCGGTCTTCCAGAACCTGGATCCGTCGCGGTACGACGCCGTCCCGATCCGGATTGAAAAAGACGGCCGGTGGTCGCTACCACCCGCGCCACCCACGCTCGATTCGGCGGCGGATGCGATCCGACAGGCGCGGTCTGCGGCGGCCGAGCACGCCATCGAAACCCATCTGGTCGCCAACCCCGGGGCGGAGACGCTGCTGACGGTCGACCGCACCGGCCACGCGCCGACGGTGTCGAGCCTGTCGCTCGACGTGGTGTTTCCGGTGCTCCACGGGCCGTACGGAGAGGACGGCACCGTGCAGGGTCTTCTCGAGCTGGCCAACGTGCCGTACGTCGGGGCAGGCGTGCTCGCCTCGGCAGTCGGGATGGACAAAGCGGCGATGAAGCTGATCTTCACCGCGTGCGGGCTGCCGATCTGCGACTATGAGGTGGTGGTCGCCCGCGAGTGGCGTCGCGACCCCCACGCGGTCGTGAGCCGAGTCGCCCGGCGCCTGGGCTTTCCGCTGTTCGTCAAGCCGGCGAACCTCGGCTCGAGCGTCGGCATCTCGAAAGCCCACCATGCCGCCGAACTGCGCACGGCGATCGATCTCGCGGCTGAGTTCGACCGAAAGATCGTGATCGAGGCGGCGGTGCCGTCGGCGCGCGAGATTGAATGCGCCGTCCTCGGGAACGACGATCCGGAGGCCTCCCTTCCGGGTGAGATCGTCTCGTCGCGGGAGTTCTACGATTACGAGGCGAAGTATCTGGACGAAGGCTCGACGGCGCGCATTCCCGCGCCGTTGACCGCGGATGAAACCGACACGGTGCGTCGGCTGGCGATTGCCGCCTTCAAGGCCATCGACGGCGCCGGAATGGCGCGCGTCGACTTCCTGCTCGCGGGTGACAGCCACACCCTGTACGTCAACGAGGTGAACACGATCCCCGGATTCACCACCATCAGCATGTACGCCAAGATGTGGGCGGCGAGCGGCGTGCCGTACCCGGCGCTCGTCGACCGCCTCATCGCCCTGGCCCTCGAGCGCCACGCCGACAAGCAGCTGTTGCGGACCAGCTATGGCTAGGCGCGAGTCGCTGGTCAACAGTCCACGCGCCCTTCTTCTCGCCTCGGTGCTTCTGCTCGCCTCAGCGGTTCCCGCCGGCGCCGCTCTCACCGACGCGACGCGCCTGGCGGCCATCTACGACACCATTCTGGCGGCGAAATTCGACGAAGCCGCCGCATCGATCGCCCGCGCCTGCCCGCCGGCGCCCCGGGAGGCCTGCCTCGACCTGGCCGGCGTGCTGACCTGGTGGAGGATCCAGATCGATCCCGACGATCGATCGCTCGATGACCGCCTGCAAGACGAGACGCGCGCGGCCATCGAGGCGGCCAGGGCGTGGACAGAGCGGCAGCCCGATCGCGCCGAAGCCTGGTTCTACCTCGCCGGCGGGTATGCGCCGCTGGTCGAATGGCGCGTCCTGCGCGGCCAGCGGGTCGGCGCGGCGCGAGACGGCAATCGGATTCGCCGCGCGCTCGAGCGGGCCCTGGCGCTGGATCCCTCGCTGAACGACGCCTACTTCGGGATCGGCTTGTACCACTATTACGCGGCCGTCGCGCCCGTCGCGGCCAAGATCCTGCGCTGGTTCCTGCTCCTGCCCGGCGGCGACCGCGCGCGCGGGCTTGAGGAGATCGAACGCGCCCGCGAGCGCGGGCTTCTGCTCTCGGGAGAAGCCGAATACCAGCTCCAACGGATCGACCTCTGGTACGAGCACCGCACCGACGACGCGCTGGCGCTGCTCGAAGATCTCGATGCGCGCTATCCGACGAACCCGGTCTTCCTGCAGCGGATCGCCGAGGCGTACTCCTCCTACGCGCACGATCACGCACGCAGCGCCGACGCGTGGCAGCGGCTCCTCGATCGCGCACGCGCGGACCGCGTGACGCGCGCGGATCGCGTCGTCGCGCGCGCCGAGATCGCGCTCGCGAAAGAGCGTGCGGCGGCCGCCGACGCCGGGCAGAAATTTTGACTTTTTGTCCACTTTGTGCTTGACATCGGAAAATTCTCACCCATAATCTACATCTGGTATGAGGGTGGCGAACTCAGGCCACCCCTAGTAAGGCCTCGGGCGGTTCCGCGGCCTTGCCCTTCTGCGGATCGGAGCTCGACTGGCCGATACGAACGTTGTCAGAAGGTGCCTTGATGCGACGGACGTCGGCATCGGGTGCGCGTGCCAGACGGCAGCCACTGGATTGATGCTCGGAGCGTTCGCGCCACCAGATCCCACATTGAAGGGGGGGATAACAGACAATGGCGAAGAAAGCCAAGGGCGGGAAGAAGAAGGCCGGCAAGAAGCGTTAAGCCGACCTCGCCCGTCAACTAAAAAGGGGGCGGCTGTCGCCCCCTTTTCGATCGCTCTCCCCGCACACGCCTACTGATCGCTTCCGTCCCACACCTGCACCGCTCGAATCAGATCCCACGGCTGCAGCGTATCGACCACGTCCATGCCGTCGACGACGCGGCCGAAGACCGTGTACCGGCCGTCGAGCTGCGGTTGCGGCGACAGCGTGATGAAGAACTGGCTGCCGCCGGTGTCCGCCCAGTCGAGCGCCATGCCCACCGTGCCGCGCAGGTACGGACGCTCGTTGATTTCGTCGCGAATGGTGTAGCCGGGACCGCCCTCGCTGTCGCCTCGCGGATCGCCCGTCTGGATGACGAAGTTCGGCACGACGCGGTGGATCGGCAAGCCGTCGTAGAAGCCTGCCCGCGCGAGGCTGGCGAAATTGTCCACCGTGAGCGGGGCATCGAGCACCGCCAGCTCGAGCTGCATCGCGGCCGCGGTCGGTTTCGATGTACACCTGCGGGGAAAACGGCGGATCGACGAGGCGCGGCGCGGCGTAGTCATCATCCGATCGGCCGCGAGGGTGCGGGGCGCATGGCCGCGGCCCGGACCTCCGCGCCGGCCGGATCGATGCCCGCCAGCAGCTGGGCCGCCCGGACCCGGACGGCCCAGTCCTGATCGCCGAGCGCCTCCTCGAGCAGCGGACGGGCGACGTCCCCGCCGTACTCGACCAGGGCCGAGAGCGCGGCTGTCGCGCGCGACGTAGGTCTCGTCGGTCTTGGCCCGCTCGGTACGCCTGGCGCAAGGCGGTCGGGCCCGACGGCGGCTTGAGCGAGCCCACACCTTCGGCAGCGGCCCGGCGGACGATCGGGTCGTCGGCCGCCAGCCGGTCCAGCACCAGATCGGACACGCCCGGCGCGTCGAGCTTGACGAGCGAGGCGAGCACGGTCGGACACCACGCGCTGATCGGCGTCCTGGAGCATGCGCATCAGCCGGGGCACGCCCCGTTCGGGCGCCAGCGTGCCCAGCACGTCTGCCAGTGCCGCGCGCACGGTCCAGTGCGGATCCGGATCGAGCCCGGAGAGCACGAAGATGAAACCCTCGGGATCCAGGGCGGCGATCGACCGCAGCGCCGCGGCCCGAACGCCCGGGTTGGGATGGGCCAGGAAATTGAGCAGGAGATCGAACAGTCCGCCGGCGCCGCGAAAAGCGGCCGGCCGCGGCAATCGCCTCGAGCCGCACCTGCGCGTCGGTGTCCGGCGCCTCGATCAGCCGCTCGAGTGGTTCGATCGCCGCCGGATCGGCGATGCGCCCCAGCGCGCGGACGCTCTCGACGACGACCGCGCGTTCCGGTGCGTGGAGCGTCTCGATCGAGCCGCGGCACCACCTCGGTCGAGTCGCCCATGGCGCCGAGCCCGCGGACGGCATAGGCGCGCGCATAGGGCTGCGCGTCCTTGGAGAGCGTGATGAGCGCCGAGCGCGCCCGCGGATTCTCGAGGCGCGCCAGCGCGTACGCCACCGGCCACCAGTTGACACGCGGCTGCCCCGACGAATCGAGCACGGCGTCGGCCAGCGGGTCGAATGCGCCGAGCCGCGCCAGCGCGAACACGCCGAGCCGGAACGCCGCCGCCGGCGTGTCGCGCCGCGCTTCGTCGTCTTCGGACGGCGGCACCGTCACGACCCCTGACTCGACAATGCCGCCGATCAGGCGGCCGATCGCCGGCGCCGCGGCCGCGTCGCCCAGCATCCCCAGCGCCTGTGCGGCGCTTCCCTGCACGAGGGGCGATGGATCGCCGAGCGCGGCTTCGAGCGGCTCGCGCGTCGTCACGTCGCCAATCAGGCCCAGCGCGAACGCGGCCATCTGCCGCACTTCCGGGTCGGCGTCGCCGAGCAGCGGCACGAGCAGCGGCGCGCCCTCTTTCAGGCCGATGCGCCCGACGGCGAGCGCGGCGCGGCGGCGAATCCGCGCCTCGGAATCCGCGAGCAGCGTCCCGAGATCGTCGACCGGCGGGGGCGGCGCGACGATGGCCCTCGCCCCGCGCGCGGCGACGGCAGGCGTCGCCGGCGGCGGGCGGCGCCTCCCGCAGAATGCGTCGATCCTCGAGCCGCAGAATCGCCGCCATCTTCTGTTCGAAGTGCTGCTGCGGCGTGACGAGATCGCGTTCGACGGGAGGCGCGCTCGCGCACGACACGGCGAGCACTGCCGCCATCGACACCGCCGCCAAGCGCGCCAGGAGAGAACAGCTCACGAGTCGGCGCGATGATATCATTCGGTCCGTCTTGCAGTTTCGCCACATCGCGATTGAAGGGCCGTTCGGCGCCGGCAAGACGGCGCTGGCCGAACGGCTCGGCACGCGGCTCGACGCCACCATCGTTCTCGAAGACACCGACAATCCGTTTCTCGCCGATTTCTACGCCGACCGGCCCGGCGCCGCGCTCCAGGCGCAGCTCTTCTACCTGCTGAACCGCCATCGTCAGCAGACCTCGCTGCGGCAGAGCGACCTCTTCCGGCAGGCGACGATCTGCGACTACCTCTTCGACAAGGACAAGATCTTCGCGTACTTGAATCTCGACGACAACGAACTCTTCATCTATCAACGCCTCTTCGATCTGCTGGCCCGCGATGTTCCGGCCCCCGATCTCGTCGTCTATCTGCAGACTCCTACCGACGTGCTGCTCCGGCGGCTGCGCGCGCACCAACGCGACGCCGAAGAGCCCGCGCTGCAACCTGATCCGGATTACATTCGCGAGCTCAACGAGGCGTACCATCACTTCTTCTTCCACTACACCGCCACGCCGCTGCTGGTCGTCGAAACGTCGCAGTTCGACTCGGACGCCAGCGACGAAGCGCTCGACGACCTCATCCGGCAGATCCGCGGCATGGGACCCGGCACGCGGTACTACGTGCCGCGGACGAAGTAGGCGCGACCCTGATAAGCTGAAGCCGATGGCCTGGTTCAAGAAGGACCGCAAGCCAATCGAGGCGGCGAAAGACAAAGCGAGCCGCGTTCCCGAGGGGCTCTGGGTCAAGTGCCCAGGCTGCGCTCAGATCATCTACAACAAAGACCTTCTCACGACGCTCCACGTGTGCCCGAAGTGCGCGCACCATTTCCGCATCGGGGCCTTCGAGCGCCTCAAGATCCTGTTCGACGGCGGCCGGTGGGACGAACACGATCGCTTTCTCACGTCGACCGATCCCTTGACGTTCACCGACACCAAGCCCTACAAGGCGCGCCTCGAGGCGGGACGCATCGCCACGGGCCTGAACGACGCCGTCATCGTCGGCTCGGGCAAGGTCGACGGCGTGCCGGCGATCCTGGCCGCCATGGAGTACGGATTCATCGGGGGCAGCATGGGCGTCGTCGTCGGCGAAAAGATTGCCCGGGCCATCGAGCACGGACTGGCCGCGAAGACGGCCGTCATCATCGTGTCGTCGTCGGGCGGCGCCCGCATGATGGAAGGGGCCCTTTCGCTGATGCAGATGGCCAAGATTTGCGCCGCCCTCTCCCGGCTCAATCGCGCCGGCGTGCCGTACATCTCGATTCTCACGGACCCGACGACCGGCGGCGTGCTCG
This sequence comes from uncultured Acidobacteriota bacterium, assembly GCA_963837345.1. Taxonomy (GTDB): domain Bacteria; phylum Acidobacteriota; class Vicinamibacteria; order Vicinamibacterales; family CAVVIG01; genus CAWIMX01. The sequence goes on along the minus strand of CAWIMX010000001.1, from coordinate 1,715,784 downwards.
CGAGCTACGCGATGCTCGGGGATTTGAACATCGCCGAGCCCAAGGCGCAGATCGGCTTCGCGGGTCCACGCGTCATCGAGCAGACGATCCAGCAGAAGCTGCCGGACGGCTTCCAGCGCAGCGAGTTCCTGCTCGACAAGGGCATGCTCGACATGGTGGTCGACCGTCGCGAGATGAAGGCCGTCATCGGCCGGGCGCTGCGGTTCATGGGGACGGCGTCGTGACGGATCTCGGTTATCTCTTCGGCCTCGAATACTTCGGGATCAAGCTCGGCCTCGAGAACATCACGGCCATCGTCGATCGCCTGGGGCATCCCGAGCGGGCGTTCAAGACCGTGCACGTCGCGGGCACGAACGGCAAAGGATCGGTCACCGCGATGATCGACGCGATCCTCCGCGCCGCCGGCTCCCGCTCGGGGCGCTACACCTCGCCGCATCTGGTCCACCTGCACGAGCGTTTCGTCGTCGACGGCCAGCCGATCGGCGACATGGAAATGGGCCAGGCCCTCGACCGCGTGCGCGCGGCCGTCGACCGGGCGCGGGCCGAAGGCGCGCTCGACGTGGAGCCGACGTTCTTCGAGGTGACGACCGCGATGGCCTTCGAGCTGTTCCGGCGGTCCCGCGTCGAGTTCGGCGTGATCGAAGTGGGCCTGGGAGGACGCCTGGACGCGACGAACGTCATCTCGCCGGCGGTCACGGCAATCGCCTCCATCGAGCTCGACCATCAGGAGCATCTGGGTAGCACGCTCCGCGACATTGCCGCCGAAAAGGCGGGGATTATCAAACCGGAGACGCCTGTCGTCGTCGGCCCCCTGGCCGCCGAATCGCTCGCTCAGATTGAGCGCATCGCGCGCGAGCGCCACGCCCCGCTGGTACAGGCGCTCGACGGGGCCGCTGCCGCCTCGCTCGGTCCGGCGCCGGCTCCCGCTTCAGGCCAGCGCATACGCCTGCGAACGCCGGCGCGCGACTACGGCGAGGTCACGCTGTCGCTCATGGGCAGACACCAGGTCGCGAACGCCGTCGTGGCGGTCCGGACCATCGAACAGCTGTCGGAACGCGGGCCGGCGGTCCCGCCGGACGCGATCGTCCAGGGCTTGTCGCGCACGCGGTGGCCGGGCCGACTGGACGAGCGGCGTCTGTCGGACGGACGGTCGGTGCTCCTCGACGCGGCGCACAACCCCTCGGGCGCGGCGGCCCTGTCGGCGTACCTGCAGGAGCGTCCAGGCGGCAAACTGCCGCTCGTCTTCGGGGTCATGCGCGACAAGGACATCCGGGCGATGCTCGAGGTTCTGCTGCCCGCGATCGGCGCGTTGGTCGTGACGCGCGCATCGAATCGCCGCGCCGCCGACTCCAACGCGGTCGCTTCGATCGCCCGTACGCTCGCGCCGTCGCTCGACGTCGTCGTGGTCGAGGACCCGCCGGCGGCGCTGGAGGCCGCCTGGCGGATGGCACCCGGGATCGCCGTCGCCGGATCGATCTTTCTGCTGGGCGACGTGCTGCCGCGACTGTCGTGATACAGTCCGGGACAATCGCTCCCACCCTCATGCAGTGGATGTGGTTCGCGGCCACCGCAGGCGGCGTCCTGACGCTCGCCCCGGCGCCAGCCCTCGCGCAGGGCGGCCAGAACGTGCCGGGCTTCGACCGCGTGGTGTACGCCTCGGTGGAAGTGGTCGGGCGCAATCACTACAAGTTTGCCGGCAACGTCGAGTTGCAGCGCGGCGACACCAAGATCTATGCGGACGCGGTCGAGGTGTGGACCGACGAGCACCGGGCCGCCGCCTCGGGCAACGTGGTCCTGGAGCAGGGCAACAACCGCATTGCCGCCGACCGGGCCGAATTCGACACCGACACGCGGCTGGGCACGTTCTACAACGCGAGCGGCATCGCGACGATCAGGCCGCCGCGGCAGTCCGGCCGGCCCGGCGGCGCGTCGCTGCCGCCCGTGGCCGGACAGGACACGGACGTCTATTTCTTCGGGGAGACGGTGGAGAAGGAGGGTCCGAAGAAATACCGGATTACGAACGGCGGCTTCACGACCTGCGTCCAGCCGACGCCGCGATGGGACCTGCACGCGGACACGGTCGTGTTGAACATCGACCATTACACGATGCTGCGGCAGGCGGTGCTGAAGGTGAAGGGCGTGCCGCTCTTCTACGTGCCGCTGTTCTACTACCCCACCAAGCGCGAGGAGCGCGCCACCGGTGTCCTCCTCCCCACTTATGGGTCCTCGTCGCTGCGGGGCCAGTCCCTCGCGAACCAGTTTTTCTGGGCGATCGATCGCAGTCAGGATGCGACCTTCAAGCACGAGTGGTATTCGAAGCGGGGGCAGGGCTTCGGCGGCGAGTACCGGTACAACGTCGGGTCGGGCGACGGCGCGATCAACGTCCTGACGCTCCGCGAGCACGAGGCCACGGCCATCCAGAGCGGGCAGGAGTATCTCCTGCCGGCGAGCGACAGCTTCCAGATCCAGGGATCAGGGACGCAGGCGCTGCCCGGCCGCCTTCGGGTCCGCGGACGGGTGGACTACTTTTCCAGCCTGACGACCAACCAGACGTTCAACACCAACGTGTACGACGCCACGCGCAACCAGCGGACCATCGGCGCCAACCTCGTGGGCGCCTGGGGCGCGTATTCGCTGAACGGCACCTACGACCGCAGCGAGTACTTCTACAACCAGGAGAGCTCGACACTGACCGGCAGCGTCCCGCGCGTGGCCTTCTCGCGCACGGAGCGGCCGATCTCGCCCGAGGTGCCGATTTACACGTCGTTCACGGGCGAGTACGCCGGGCTGGTCCGTACGAGCCGGGCCGGAGGCGTGGAGAACGACACGTCGCTGACCCGTGTCGATTTCGCGCCGCAGATCCGGTATCCGTTCAAGCGCTGGCAATGGTTCACGGTGAACGCGGCGCTCGCCTGGCGGGACACGTTCTATACACGGTCGCTGGATCCCGATCGCATCGATCCGGCGACGGATCGGCCGATCATCGTCGACGAGTCGCTGAACCGGCAGTTCTTCACGATGCAGGCGCAGATGGTCGGCCCGGTGTTCAACCGCGTCTGGGATACGCCGCGCAACGGCTACGCCGAGAAATTCAAGCATTCGATCGAACCGTTCTTCGGCGTGGCCCGCACGTCGTCGATCGACAACCGCGATCGCATCGTCCAGCTCGAGGGAGTCGACACCATTGTCGGCGGCTCGACCCAGCTCTCCTACGGCCTGCGGAACCGGTTCTACGCCAAGGTGCGGCGAGGCCCGACGAGCCAGGTCCGCGAGTTCGTGACCGTCGAGCTCACGCAGACCTACTACACGGACGAGCGCGCCTCGCAGTTCGACAGCAACTACAACAGCAGCTTCGGCGCGAGCGCTCCGAACAAGTTCTCGCCGCTTCTGCTGAGCGTCCGCGCCGCGCCGACCGACACCGTGAACGGCACGGTGCGCGCCGAGTTCGACAGCAAGTACCGGACGCTGCGGAGTATTTCCGCAAACGGGTCCTATATGCTGAGCGGACGCGTGCAGGGGACGGCGGGGTGGACGAAAACCAACCAGCCGGGCAGCGTGTCTTCCCCGACCGTCTCCCATTTCTTCAACGCCTCGTCCAATGTGCACACCGCCGATAATCGTTACGGCGCGGTGTACGCCATCAACTGGGACATCTTTCGAGCCACCGTCCAGCAGCAGCGGATCTCGGCGTTCTACAACGCGCAGTGCTGCGGCATCGCCTTCGAGTTCCAGACTTACAGCTTCGGCCCCTTCTCCCCCGTGCCCGCCGACCATCGGTTCTTCCTGTCGTTCACGCTCGCGGGTCTCGGCAACTTCTCTCCACTGAACGGCGCGCTCGGCGACGTACCGCGTTAGATGGGCGAACCCGTCCTCGTGACCGGAGCCGCCGGGTTCGCCGGCAGCCACCTCGTCGATCTGCTCGCCGGGGGCCCCGATCCCGTCGTGGCCTGGCATCGTCCCGGCGGGCGCGCGTCCAGGCCGGCCCCGAACACCTCCTGGGACGAGGTGGACCTGCTCGATGCCGACGCCGTCCGCGCCGCCCTCGGCCGCGCGAGGCCTCGCGCCGTGTATCACTGCGCCGGCGCCGCGCACGTCGGCCGTTCATGGGATCGCGTCGAGACGACGCTCGCGATCAACGTGATCGGGACGCACCACCTCCTCGACGCGCTGAGCCTCGAGCGGCCCGGCGCGCGCGTCCTGATCACGAGCTCCGCGATGGTCTATGCGAGCTCGGACGGGCCGATCGACGAAACCGATCGACTCGCGCCCACCAATCCGTATGGGCTGAGCAAGCTGGCGCAGGAAATGGTCGGCGCGCACGCGCGCGACCTGGGTGTCATGATCGCGCGGGCGTTCAATCACTGCGGTCCGCGTCAGGATCCGTTCTTCGTCGCGTCCGGTTTCGCCCGCCGTATTGCCGACATCGAGGCCGGGCGATGGGCTCGCGAGATGTCGGTCGGCAACCTCGACGCCAGGCGCGACCTCTCCGACGTGCGGGACACCGTGCGGGCGTATCGGCTGATCCTCGAACACGGCGAACCGGGCCGCGCCTACAACGTGTGTTCGGGGACGGCCGTGCCGATTCGAGAGCTCCTGGATCGGATGCTCGCGCGGGCGCGGGTGCCGATTCCCGTGCGCGCCGATCCCGCCAGGTACCGTCCCAACGACGTGCCGCTCGTCGTCGGAAACCCCGCCCGAATCCGCCGCGAACTCGGCTGGAAACCGGAAATCTCGTTCGATCGCATGCTCGACGACCTGCTCGACTACTGGCGAACGGTCGCCGGCGCCCCGACGTCCCCCGGCAGCGCTTGACAGCGTGCCCGGCTCGCCGCATGATGGACGAACAAACGGCGAATGTCACTCGCTTCAGGCGTACATCCGCTCCTTTTCGATCTCGGACCGGCCCCGCCGACGGCGCGCGAGGTCGCCTCCAGGGTCAAGCGCGGCGGCACCGCGGCGCTCACCGAGGCCGAGCGACGCGCCGACGCCGCCCGATACCTCGAGATCACGTGCCGGTCGGCGCTCAATCGCGTCGAGGGCATGCCGTTTCGCTGGACGCTCAACCCGTACCGCGGCTGCACGCACGGCTGTCACTACTGCTTCGCTCGCCGGTATCACACCCAGTTCGAGATGAATGCCGACGACGAGTTCGCGTCGGTGATTCTCGTGAAACGGAACCTGGTCGAGATCGTGGAGCGGGAGCTCGATCGCCCGACCTGGCTCCGCGAGCTCGTGGCGGTCGGCACCGCCACCGATCCGTATCAGCCGATCGAGGGCCACTACCGGCTCACGCGTGGCGCCCTGGCGGCGCTGGCCCGCGCGCGCACGCCGGTCGGGCTCGTCACCAAGGGGCCGATGATCGTCCGCGATGTCGACGTGCTCCTCGACGTGGCGCGGGCCTCTGCGTGTTCGGTGTACATGAGCGTGCCCACCGTCGACGACGATGCCTGGGAGCGGCTGGAGCCAGGCACGGCGCATCCTCTGCAGCGGCTCCGGGCGGTCCGCGAGCTCGCCGAGGCAGGCGTGAACGTCGGCGTATTGATGGCGCCGATCGTGCCCGGATTCACCTCGTCGCCGGCAAAGCTCGAACGCACCGTCAAGGCCATCGCCGACCACGGCGCGCGCTTTGTCGGGTGCAACGTCATGTACCTCCAGGACGGCACGCGCGATCACTTCATGACGTTTCTGGCGCGCGAATTTCCATCGCTCGTCCCGCGCTACGAAACGCTGTACCGACGGAAATACCCCCCCGATGCATATCGGCAGGAAGTGAAGAAGATGGTGCGCGTCCTTCAGGACCGGTATGGGCCCTGGCCCGGGACCGGCGCACGGCCGGCGCCGGAGGAGGCACCGGCATCGCCCGAGCAGGTGGGGTTCAGATGGTGACGCGCGTCCGGTTCACGCCTGATGGAACGGGTTCGAGCCGAGCAGCGCGGCAATCCGCTTCTCGGTGGGCGGATGGGTGCTGAAGAGCGAGGTAAGGCCGCCCATCGAGAATGGCTTCATGATGAAGAGATGCGCCGTCGCCGGGTTCGCGTCGAGGGGGACCCGGTGAGCGACCGCGTCGATCTTGCGGAGCGCGCTGGCCAGGCCGTACGGACTCCCCGCGATGCTCGCGCCACCGGCATCGGCCCCGTACTCGCGCGACCGTGAAATCGCGGCCTGAACGAGCATGGCGGCCAGCGGAGCGAAAATCATCGCCGCCAACGCCACCGCCGGGCTTCCGTTCCGATCGTCGCGACGGCCGCCGAAGAAGAACGCAAAGCGCGACAGCATCATGATCGCCGCGGCCAGGGTGGCGGCCACCGAGCTGATGAGGATGTCGCGGTGCTTGACATGGGCCAGCTCGTGGGCAATCACACCCGACAGCTCCTCGTCGTCCAGGATCTGCAGGATGCCCTCGGTCGCCGCGACGGCGGCGTGGTCCGGGCTGCGCCCCGTCGCGAACGCGTTCGGCGACGGCTGCGGAATCACGTACACCTTCGGCTGCGGCAGACCGGCGCGCTGCGCCAGATTGCTGACGATCCGATAGAGCCGATGGTCGGGCCCGACCTCCTGCGCACGATACATGCGGAGGACGATCTTGTCCGAGAACCAGTACGAGCCGAAGTTCATCATCACGGCGAACGCGAACGCGATCACCAGGCCCTGCTGGCCGCCGAGGGCATCGCCGATCACCAGAAGCAGCGCGCTCATCACGGTGAGCAGGAGCGCCGTCTTCACCCAGTTCGTCATACTCCAATCTTACCGCTGTTGCGGGATCCCGAGGCGCGAAGGGCAGCCGCGGGTCGCTTCCCCGATGACTCGGCGCGGTCGGGTTCCGTATAATCAACCAGATGAAGCTGATAGCGCTGGCCCTGGCGCTCGCGTGGGCGGCACAGCAACCGCCCGTCCCGCGGCCGTTCCCCGAGCCGGGGGCCACGCCCTCGTCGCGCCCGCCGGCGCCGGCGCGCACCGAACCACCGCCTCCGCAGGCGCCCGCGCGTCCCGGCCCGACTGCACCGCCTGTCGCCACCGGGACAGCGCCCGCGACGGCGTCGTCCCAGGTCGCCCCGTCGGAAGAGATGCTCGGCGTCCCGATCTACCCGGGCGCGCAGTTCATTACCTCGTACGACGCGGGTCGCGGTCAGCGGTTCTACCTGTTCGGCACCACGGCGAGCTTCGAAATGCTGGTGTCCTACTATCGAACCATGCTCAAGGAGCGGGGGGATCTGGTCTTCGATGTGCCGGCCACTCACCAGTTCGACGTGGGGCGTTTTCGCGAAGACGAGATGGCCTTCCCGCCGGGAGTCACGATCAAGGACTTCCAATCGAGCCTGTCAGGCGGATATCCGAACCCGGATACCGGCGCGGAGCCTCAGCGGTTTCCTTCGATCATTCAGATCGTGCCGGTCCCTCCCCAACAGTAGTCGATCTCACTCCTTGGCCACGTAGATCTCGCCGCCACGGCGGAACTCGAGCGCCTTCTCCTCCATGCCCGCCCTCGCCGCCTCGCGTGCGTCGACGCCCTTCTCGTTCGCGTAGTCGCGCACCTGTTGCGTGAGCTCCATGCTGCAGAATTTCGGACCGCACATCGAGCAGAAATGCGCGACTTTGGCGCCCTCGGCCGGGAGCGTCGCATCGTGGTATGCGCGCGCCGTCACGGGATCGAGCGACAGGTTGAACTGATCGTCCCAGCGGAACTCGAACCGCGCCTTCGACAGCGCCTCGTCCCACTCGCGCGCGCGGGGGTGGCCCTTGGCGAGATCGGCGGCATGCGCGGCGATTTTGTACGCAATCACGCCCGCCTTCACGTCGTCCCGATTCGGCAGCCCGAGGTGCTCCTTCGGCGTGACGTAGCAGAGCATGGCCGTGCCGTACCAGCCGATGATCGCCGCGCCGATCGCCGAGGTGATGTGATCGTAGCCCGGCGCGATGTCGGTCGTGAGCGGCCCGAGCGTATAGAACGGCGCTTCGTGGCACCAGTCGAGCTGGTGCTCCATGTTCTCCCTGATGAGGTGCATGGGCACGTGGCCGGGCCCTTCGTTCATGACCTGCACGTCGAACTCCCACGCGATCCTGGTCAATTCGCCCTGCGTCTTCAGCTCGGCGAACTGCGCCTCGTCGTTGGCGTCCGCGATCGACCCGGGCCGCAGGCCGTCGCCGAGCGAGAACGACACGTCGTAGGCGCGCATGATCTCGCAGATCTCGCGGAAGTGCGTGTACGTGAAGTTCTCCTGATGATGCGCGAGGCACCACTTCGCCAGGATCGAGCCGCCACGGGAGACAATGCCGGTGACGCGGCGGGCGGTCATCGGCACGTACCGGAGCAGCACGCCGGCGTGCACCGTGAAGTAGTCGACGCCCTGCTCGCACTGCTCGAGGAGCGTGTCGCGGTAGATCTCCCACGTGAGCTCTTCGGGACGGCCGCCAACCTTCTCGAGCGCCTGGTAGATCGGCACCGTGCCGATCGGAACCGGCGCGTTGCGGACGATCCACTCGCGCGTCTCGTGAATGTTCTGGCCCGTCGAGAGGTCCATGACGGTATCGGCGCCCCAGAGCGTGGACCACCGCAGCTTCTCGACTTCTTCTTCGATGGAGGAGGAGACGGCCGAATTCCCGATGTTCGCGTTGATCTTCACCAGGAAGTCGCGGCCGATGATCATGGGCTCGAGCTCGAGGTGGTTGATGTTGGCGGGAATGATGGCGCGGCCGCGGGCCACCTCGTCGCGCACGAGGTCTGCCGGCAGGCCCTCGCGGATCGCGACGAACTCCATCTCGGGCGTGATCTCGCCCTTGCGGGCGTAATGCAGCTGGGTCGGACTCGTCTCCCCGCGGCGGGACGCCACCCACGGCTCGCGCAGCCTGGGCAGACCGACCGCCACGTCGTGGCCCTGTGGACCGCTGGTGTCGTAGACGCGCAGCGGCCCGTTGCCGCCCGAGAGCGCGATCTCGCGCATCGGAACGCGGACGCCCTGCGGACCGTCGACTTCGATCTTTCTGGAATTGGGGAACGCGCTGCTGAATTCGGACATCTCCGCTCTCCCTTCGCCGGTCTGAACCGGATCAGGTTCCAAGGGTTTGTTCTCAATCCCTCGCGGGATACCCCTGGCGGCCGAGTACCGACTATAACATCCGCAGGTGGCCGCGCGAGAGCGTGTCTCAGGGCAGGCGCAGGTCGAGGTACGAGCGATCGAGCCCGCTCACTGACGCGCAGCCGAGCAGCTTGAGCGTGCGGACCAGATCCGCCCGCAGGATCTCGATCGCGCGGGCGACGCCGGGGCGACCGCCGGCCGCCAGTCCGTACCGAGTACGCCCGGCCGACGAGCACGGCCCGTGCGCCGATGGCCAGCGCCTTGACGATGTCGCTGCCGCGGCGGATGCCGCCGTCCATCAGCACCTCGACGCTCCCGTTCACGGCCGCCAGCACTTCCGGCAGCACGCGCAGCGTCGGGGCCACTCCGTCGAGCTGCCGCCCGCCGTGGTTCGACACGACAATCGCGTCGGCGCCTGCATCAGCCGCGCGGCGCGCATCCTCGCCGGTGTGCACGCCCTTGATCACGACGGGCCCCTGCCACGCGTCGCGGATCCAGCGAAGATCCTCCCAGGAGACCGCGGATTGCGCGAGCATCCGGCCCACGTCGGCGTAGGGCATCGGCCGGCCGTCGGCGAGCTGGACGTTCGGGAACGTCATCAGCCCGCCGTCGCCGATACAGCCCGCCAGCCAGCGCGGGCGCGCCAGAAACTGCCACACGAACGGCCGCATCGTCCACGGATTGCCGGAGAGCAGTTGCGGGATGCCGTTGCGGAGGTCGCGCTCGCGCATGCCGGCGACGGGCGTGTCGATCGTGACGACGAGCGCGGAAAATCCGTTCGCCCGGGCCCGCGCGATCGCGCCCAGCGCCGCGTCGCGGCCGCCGACCAGATAGAGCTGATACCAGCAGGGGCCAGACGTCGCGCGGCGGACCTCTTCGAGGAGCGTACCCGACAGGGTCGACAGGGTGTAGGCGGTCCCGGCCTCGCCCGCGGCCCGCGCAGCGGCTTCTTCTCCGCGCGGGAAGAACATGCGGCTGCTGCCGATGGGCGCGAGCACGAAGGGAAGCGCGAGGGTCGTGCCGAGAACGGTGGTCTTCAGAATCGCAGTCCGGCGTCACCACCGCACAGCGCGGCCTGAGCAGCACTTCGTCGAATGCGCGCACGTTCGCACGAAGCGTTCGCTCGGCGTCGGCCCCCCCGTCGAGGTATTCGAAGACCGCGCGCGGCAGGCGCCGCCGCGCGAGCACGCGCAGATCCTCGATGTTCACGACGCGAGGCGGTGCGAAAGACACCCCGGAGAGTATAGCGGTCGCTGCCGGGCTCCGGGAGCGCGGGAGGCTCCCAAATCGGCGCCCATATTCAAGTCGGCCGTAGCGGCCGAAACACAGGCGAATGGGTCCACTCGGCGAGATGCTCGCGGTCGACGAGCGGCAGGCGCTGGAGTTCTTCTTCCAGCGCTTGAAGGACGTCTGCGAGTCGGCCGTCGATTCTCAGGAACTGCTCTACAACGCCAGCGTGCTGGCCCATTACGCGCTGGTCTCCACACAGACCGAGAGCGAGCTGTCGGCTCGGCCGGATCTCGGCGCAATCTTCGATCAGTTCGTCTTCGATACGACGCTGCTGGACGACGCCTTGATGATGGAAGCGGCCGGCGCCCAGTGCCTTCTGCTGGCGGGGTTCTTCCAGGATCAGATGCGCCGGCGCCACAACATCCGCTGGTATTCCCAGCTCGGCTCCTCGTTCTTCAGCCGCGCGGCCGCGCAGGAACGGTCGTTGGGGAAAGCGCGGCTGCTCGACACGCTCGCCAGACGCTTCGAGGCCTGGCGGCAGCGCCACGCGCGGCTGGCTCGGGACCTGCGCGACCAGCCGTTTCTGATGGGCCGTCCGGGGCTGCCCACGACCGACGGGCTCTGACGAGGCGGGCGTCGTGGACGAACGGCGCCGCCAGGCGGAAGATCCGTTAAGCTGAGGGCCGTCTGATTGCGTGGAGGCGGCATGACCAGCAGGAGACTCGGCACCTTCGTCGTCGCGCTCGGCATCGGCCTCGCGGCGGCCCCACCTCTGCACGCCGAGGTCATTCGCATCACCATCACCTCGCAGGAGCCCGCTTTCAAGGGCCAGCCGTTCGGCGCCGTGGGCCCCTACGAAGACATCAAGGGCCTCGCCTACGGCGAGATCGACCCGCAGGATCCGAGGAACGCCGTCATCACCGACATCCAGCTCGCGCCGAGAAACGCGCGCGGCCGCGTCGAGTATCGGACGATGTTCACACTGCGCAAGCCGGTGGACATGACGAAGGCCAGCGGCGTGCTCTTCTACAACATCGTGAATCGCGGTAATCACGGCGGGCCGAACACTTTTGACGTCGGCGGCGATCCGGGCGACGGATGGCTCTATCGCATGGGACAGGTCCTGCTGTGGAGCGGCTGGCAGGGCGACATGCCGATCGCGTCCGTGCGGCCCGGGCAGGAAGGGATCGACGTGCCGGTCGCGAAGAACGCCGACGGGTCGGCGGTGACGAGCCGCGTCTGGGCGCGCTTCGTCAACGTGGACGACGGCGCGAACACGCAGAACCTGCCGGGTCGGGGCCGGACGCCCGCCACGCTCGACACGTCCAGGGCGACGCTCGTGTCCGCGGTCTCCGAGACGCCCGACGGCGTGAAGAGCGGCGTCGTCACGATTGCGAGCGCCGACTGGGCGTTCGCCGACTGCCGGACAAAGCCGTTCCCTGGCACGCCGGATCCCGCGCGCGTCTGTTTGAAAAGCGGCTTTGATCCGGATCGCCTCTACGAGCTGGTCTACACGGCGAAAGATCCGTACGTGCTCGGCGTCGGCATGGCGGCCATGCGGGACGTCGTCTCGTTCTTCCGCTACCTAGCGGCGGATTCCTCGGGGACGCCGAATCCGATCGCCGGCGCCGTGCCGCACGTGATCTCTGTAGGCGTCTCGCAGTCGGGACGTTTCGCGAAGGCGTTCCTGAACCTCGGCTTCAACCAGGACGAGCACGGGCGCATCGTGTGGGACGGCCTGAACGCGCGCATCGCGGGCATGCTCGGCGGTTTCAACGTGCGCTTCGCCCAGCCCGGCGACATCGCCGAGCTGTACGACCCTGGCGCGGACGGCCCGCTCTGGTGGAGCGACTACGTCGATCGCGCGCGCGGCCGGCCCGCGTGGGGCATCCTCCATCGTTGCGCGGAGACGAACACGTGTCCGAAGATCACGGAGACCTACGGCGGCCCCGAGATCTGGTACACGCGCGGCAGCGTCGGCATCGCGGGCACGACGGGAAAAGAGGACCTGCCGCTCCCGGCCAACGTCCGTCGCTACTATCATCCTGGCACGCCGCACGGCGGCGGACGCGGCGGCTTCAACCTCGGCGAGGCGTCCACGACACCCGGCGCGCTGGCGACGAACCCGAACCCCGAGCGCGAGACGGATCGCGCGCTCTACGTCGCGCTCGTGGACTGGGTCGTCAAGGGCACTGAGCCACCGCCGAGCGTGTACCCGCGCGTCACGGACGGCACGCTCGTCGCGGACACGTCGGCCGCCTTGGGATGGCCGGCTATCCCCAACACGCCTCGACCTGACGGCGTGGTCAACCCGTTGGTCGACTATGACTACGGTCCCTCGTTCCGCTACAACGACGTGTCCGGCGTGATCACCAACGTACCGCCGCGCGCGAAGCGCACGGTTCCCGTGCTGGTCCCGAAGGTCGATGCGGACGGCAACGAAATCGCCGGCATCCGGTCGCTCCTGATGCGCATGCCGCTCGGCACCTACACCGGCTGGAATCCGATTCCGAGCGGCGCGTTGAAAGGCCGCGAGCAGCGGCTCGCCGGCGGCTACGTGCCGTTCGCGAAGACCAAGGCCGAGCGCCTTGCGTCGGGCGATCCGCGGTTGTCGATCGAGGAGCGGTATCCGGGCCTGTCCGCGTACTACGCGGCGGCGAAGGTACAAGCCGACGAGCTCGTCAAACAGCGCTTCCTGCTCCCGGAGGACGCCGATCGGCTGCTGAAGCAGATCATGAGCGACATGGAGGCGAGCCAGCTGCTGAAGAAGTAGGATCACGCCTTTCCGGGCCCCAGCGCGCGATGCTCCCGGCGCAGGCTCACGGCAATCACGAGCCAGAGCGCGACGAGTCCGAGGTTCACCGCCGCGTAGCTCCGGACACCGAGGCCGAGCCACTGCACGAACAGCAGCGTCGCGATGGCCGACAGCATGTCGCCAGCGCGCCAGAAGAAGGTTTCCACGGCCTGCAGCGCCTTGTACTTCGCTTCCCGGCTGGTCGGCAGGAACAGCGCACGACGCACGGTGTTCTGGAGCGAGTAGTCCGTGGCGTTCTCGGTGATCTTCGCCAGGCGAATCAGCGCCAGGACCGGGGCCGCCGAAAACAGCCCGTAGCTCGTGAGGGAAATCACGGGCAGCACGAACAGGGCCCCGCCGACGCCGAGATGCTTGAAGATCCGTGACACGAGAAAGAACTGGATGACGAGGACCAGGAGGTTCTGCCAGAAGTCGAGGACGGCCATATAGCTGCCGATGAACTGGCCGACCGTCAGCCCGCCGAGGGCACTGGCCGGCAGGCCGCGGGCCGTCTGCGTCAGGGTTTCGTTGAGGATGTAGTTGCCGTTCGAGTTGACCACGTTGTCGGCGAGCGTCAACAGCCCGATGAGGAGCAGATACCGCTGTCCCAGCACGAGCGCGAACCCGCCTTCGCGCCCGAGCGGCCGCTCGACCTCCGACGCCTCGCGCCGTCTCGAAGCCCGGACGTGTTCGCGAGCATGAATCAGATTGGTCAGGGCCAGACACGCCAGCAGGATGACCGCCGACACCAGCATCATCGGAAACGCCCCCCATCGCCCGATGAGCGACGAGGTGATCAGCGGGCCCGCGATCGCGCCGGTCGAAGCGCCGAATCCGACGATGGCGAACAGGCGCTTGCCCGCCTCCGGTGTGTAGATGTCGTTGGCGAACGACCAGAACTGCGCCACGACCATCACGTTGAAAATTCCAACCCAGAGAAAGAACGGCACGCCCAGCACGTCGGTCGACACGCCCGCCCGGCCGAGCAGGAAGAAGGCCACGAGATTCGAGACAAAGAACAGCGTGACGGAGTTGATGAGCCGGATCCGGTTCACGCGGCTCGCCAGCGATCCGTACAGGGGCACGATGACGAGGAACAGCCCGGCCAGAATGGCGCCCGAATACGACTGAATCTCGGGGCCGGTGAGCACGATGCCGTTCGGCAGCGCGAATCGGACCGGCAGCAGGAAGGCGGAGCGCAGGGGCCGAATCACGTAGTAGGCCGCCAGGATGAGAAAGCCGTTGCAGGCGAGGAGAAGGCTGGTGAGGGCTTCGCCCGGACGCACGTCCGCGGCGAGACTGAGGACGCGATCGAGACGGCTTTTCCGCGTGACCGGGCTGTCAACCTCGGCGACGTCCATGCCGGTCTCCAGGGATCTGAGGCGGGGCCGCCCCGGCTCGCTCAGAGCTTACGCAGAATGAAGCATTTCAGGTAGTACGTTTCCGGAACGCCCAGCAGCACCGGGTGGTCGCGGCCCTGCATGCGTTTCTCCACCACCGTGACGTGAGCGCGCGCGTCGACCGACGCGTCATAGACGATTTCGCCGAACGCCGCCTCGTTGACGTGATACGAGCAACTGCACGTCACCAGAATCCCGCCCGGGTTCAGCAGCTTGAGGGCCCTCAGGTTGATCTCCTTGTAGCCGGCCGTCGCCTTGGCCACGGCCGACTTCGTCTTCGCAAACGCCGGCGGATCCAGGACGACGGTGTCGAACCGTTCCCTGGTCCGCTCCAGGCCGCGCAGCTCGTCGAAGACGTTGCCGACCCGGGCGTCGACGGCCGCGCCATTCCGCGCGGCGTTGGCGGCGATTCGCGCCACGGCCTCTTCCGACGCGTCGAACGCCAGCGTCTCGCGGCACTTCCGCCCGAGCGTCAGGGCGAACCCGCCCTGATAGCTGAAGCAGTCGAGCAGGCGTCCGTGTGCGTAGGCGGCCGCCGCTGCGCGGTTCTCACGCTGGTCGAGGAACAGGCCGGTCTTCTGGCCCTTCCACAGATCGACCTCGTATTCGATCCCGTTCTCACGAACCGCCACGACCTGGGGCACGTCGCCGGCGAGCACGTCGACACGCCGCTCGAGGCCTTCGAGCAGCCGCGCCCGCGGGTCGTTTCTCGCGAGTATGCCCCGGGGCCGCAGCCGCGCCTCCAGCAGGCGCACGACGGTCGGCGTCAGCCGATCCATGCCCTGCGACAGCGCCTGCACCACCAGATACTCGCCATAGCGATCGACGATGAGCGAGGGCAGGCGATCGGCTTCCCCGTGGACGAGCCGATACGCGGTGGCGTCGATGTCCAGCATCCCGCGGAACGCGATCGCCGCGTCGAGACGCGCGGCCAGGAGGGTGTCGTCGGCGGGATCGCCGTCCTCGGGACCCTCGGCGAGCATGCGGAGCGCGATCTGCGATCGGTCGCTGAAGAGCGCGCGTCCCACCGCATGCCCCCGGACGTCGCGTACCAGCACGCGGTCGCCTGCCCTCGCGCGTGCGTCGACCACGTCGGCGCGGTAGATCCAGGGATGGCCGGCGCGCAGGCGCTGCTCGCCGCGCGGCGAAATCGTGACCGTGGGATACATCGGGGGCGTCCGCTCCAGGCGCCCGGCCATAGTACAATCAACGGCTGTGCGAATCGCGATCGGCGCCGATCACGCAGGCTTTCTGCTGAAAGAGCACCTCAAAGAGACGCTCGCGACCCTCGGGCACCGCATCGAGGATCTCGGGACGGGAACCGAGGAGCCGGTCGATTACCCGCCGATCTGTCTGGCCGTCGCCCGCACGGTCGCCGACGGGCGCGCGGAGCGCGGCGTCGTGCTCGGCGGAAGCGGCCAGGGCGAGCAGATCGTCGCCAACAAAGTGCGCGGCATCCGGGCGGCGCTGTGCAACGATCTCTATACGGCCCGGCTCTCGCGGCAGCACAACGATGCGAACGTGCTCTCGATGGGCGGCCGGATCGTCGCCTTCGGCCTCGCCGACGAAATTCTGGCCCTGTGGCTGGCCACGCCGTTCGACGGCGGGCGGCACCAGCGGCGGATCGACCAAATCTCGGAAGCGGAAGCGGGAGGATAGATGCCGACCGACGTTCACCTTCTTCCCATCTGGCGGTCGATGGCCGAGGTCGACCCCGACATCGATCGCGCCATTCGCGACGAGCGGCGCCGGCAGAACGAGGGCCTGGAGCTGATCGCGTCGGAGAACTTCGTGAGCCGGGCCGTGCTCGACGCCGCGGGTTCGGTGTTCACGAACAAGTACGCCGAAGGCTATCCCGGCCGCCGCTACTACGGCGGCTGCGAATTCGCCGACGTGGTCGAGCGGGCCGCCATCGCCCGCGCCAAGGCGCTGTTCGGGGCCGAACACGCCAACGTCCAGCCGCATTCCGGGGCCCAGGCGAACATGGCGGTGTACTTCACGCTGCTCAAGCCGGGCGAGACGGTGCTCGGGATGAATCTGGCCCACGGCGGCCACCTCACCCACGGGCATCCGCTCAATTTCTCCGGCAAGCTCTACACCATCGTCCCCTACGGCGTCCGGCGCGACGACGAGCGGATCGACTACGACGAGCTCGATCGACTCACCGACGAGCACACGCCGAAGATGATCATGGTGGGCGCGAGCGCCTATCCGCGCGTCATCGACTTCGCGCGCATCCGCCGGGCGGCCGCGCGCGTCGGCGCGGCAGTCGTCACCGACATGGCGCACATCGCCGGCCTGGTCGCCGCAGGCGTGCACCCCAGCCCCGTTCCGCATTCCGACTTCGTTACGACGACCACGCACAAGACGCTGCGCGGGCCCCGCGCGGGCCTGATCCTCTGCGCCGAGCGGTACGCGAAAGACCTCGACAGGAGCGTCTTCCCGGGCGTTCAGGGCGGGCCGCTGATGCACATCGTCGCCGCCAAGGCGGTGTGCCTGAAGGAAGCCGCCGAGCCGGCTTTCGCCGTCTACCAGCGGCAGGTCGTCGCGAACGCCTCCGCCCTCGCGCAGGCGCTCGCCGCTGCCGGCTTCCGTCTGGTGAGCGGCGGCACGGACAATCATCTGATGCTGGTCGACGTGTTCTCGAAAGGCATTACCGGGAAGGTCGCCGAAGCGGCGCTCGGGAAGGCCGGCATCACCGTGAACAAGAACGCGATTCCCTTCGACCAGAATCCGCCCATGGTGGCGAGTGGCATCCGCATCGGCACGCCCGCAATCACCACCCGCGGCCTGCGTGAAGGCGACATGGCAACGGTGGCCGACTTCATCACGCGCGCCCTGAAGACCCCGGACGACGACCGCGCGCTCGCGATGGTGCGCCACGAAGTCGAGGCGATGTGCCGGACGTTCCCGCTGTACCCGGACGCGCGGGCCTGACCGCCGGACCGACGCTCGCCGAGCGGGTCGCCGACGCCTTCGGCCCCGACGGCGCCCTCGCGCGTGCGCTGCCCGATTTCGAACCACGCCCCGGGCAGCGCGACATGGCCGCCGCCGTGGCGCGCGTCCTCGAGGACGGCGGCGTCCTGCTCGCCGAAGCGGGGACGGGCACGGGAAAGACGCTCGCCTACCTCGTGCCCGCCATTCTGAGCCGGCAGCGCGTGCTCGTGTCCACCGGCACCAAGAACCTGCAGGAACAGATCTTCTTCAAGGACATTCCCGCGCTCCGCGACACGCTCGGCGTGCCGTTCACGGCCGCCTACATGAAAGGACGCGCGAACTATCTCTGCCTGCACCGGCTCGACCAGCTGAGCGGCGGCGACGGCCCCGCGACCCACGACGTATTTCTTCCGATGATCCGCGACTGGGCCGCGCGCACCGAGACCGGCGACCGCGCCGAGATCGAGGATCTGCCCGAAGACCTGCCGTTCTGGAACGAAGTCGCCGCCACGGCCGACACCTGTCTCGGGACTGAATGCCCGCGCTACGACGAATGTTTCGTCACCCGGATGCGCCAGCAGGCCGCAGCCTCCGACGTCGTCATCGTGAACCACCATCTGTTGTGCGCCGACGCGGCCGTCCGGCAGAGCGTGTACGGCGAAGTGATTCCGGCGTGCAGCCATGCGGTCGTCGACGAAGCACATCAGCTCGAGGACGTGGCGACGCAGTATTTCGGCACTCAGGTCAGCACATATCGAGTCGAGGAACTGGCCCGCGACATCGAGCGGGCGGCCGTCGGCGGATCGATCGTCGAACCGGAGGAGCGCACGGAGTTGCAAAAGGCCGTCGAGCGGCTGCGGGACCACGGACGGCGGTTCTTCTCGGAGCTGGCGGCGGCGCACCGCACCGGCAGCGCGGGGCGTGAAGAGCGCGTTCGCGCGACTCAAGGATCGCTCCTGGAGGCCGGGGAGGCCGCGGCGGAGGTCGCCGGTGCGCTCGATTTCGCCGAGGCGGCTCTCGCGCTGGCGGCCGGCAGGCAGGGCGCCGCACCCGACGCGACCGCCGACGACGGCGCCGTCGAAGTTCTGGCCGCCCTCGTTCGACGCGCCGGCGAGCTGCGGGCGGACCTCCGCCTCCTGATGCGCGCCTCGGATCCGGAGTTCGTCTATTTCGTGGAGTTTCGCGGCCGCGGCGTGTTCCTCCGCGCGTCGCCCATCGACGTCTCGCGCATCGTCCGTGAGCTGCTGCTCGATCGCATGCGGACGACCGTGCTCACGTCGGCCACGCTCGCGGTGGACGAGTCGTTCACCTACATCCGTGATCGGCTCGGCATCGGCCGGGCCGCCGAGCTGCGACTGCCCTCGGAGTTCGACTTCGCGCGCCAGGCCGTCGTGTACCTGCCGTCGGCGATGCCCGATCCGCGCTCGCCCAACTTCGCGGCCGCTGCGGGCCGCCAGGTCGTCGATCTGCTCACCCGCACGCGCGGCCGGGCCTTCGTGCTCTTCACCAGCTACTCGATGATGCGGGCCGTCCAGGCGGTCGCCGAGATGGCGCTCGACTTCCCCATCCTCGCGCAGGGCACGGCCCCGCGCTCCCAGCTGCTCCGGCAGTTCAGGGCCACGCCGCACGCCGTGCTCTTCGCCACGTCGAGCTTCTGGCAGGGCGTCGACGTGGTGGGCGACGCGCTGAGCTGCGTGATCATCGACAAGCTGCCGTTCGCCTCGCCCGCCGACCCGGTGACGGCCGCCCGGATCGATGCGATCCGCGAGCGGGGCGGCGACCCGTTCGCCGACTACCAGGTGCCGCTCGCCATCCTGACCCTGCAGCAGGGTCTGGGCCGGCTCATCCGGCACCGCCGCGATCGCGGGGTGCTGGCCGTGCTCGACCCCCGGCTCCGCACGAAGGGCTACGGCCGGCGGTTCCTGGCGAGCCTGCCGCCGGCCCCGGTCGTGTACGATCCGGGTCGGGTGACCGACTTCCTGGCGGATCAGGGATAATCCGGCGAACTTCTATCTTGTCGATTTTTTCAGGTAAAATGCAGATTCCGCTATTGTTCGCGCTTCTTTGGAGGAGGCAGTTCCATGATTCGTCAACCCTACGGACGGCAGATCTGGATGCTCGTCCTGCCCGTCGTCGTGGCGCTGGCCGTCGCGGCCCCCGCCGCCGCGCAGTCTGGCCAGATCCGGGGCGTGGTGAAAGACGCTGAGGGGAAGCCCGTCGATGGCGCCGAAGTCACGATCGAGGAAGAGAACACGGCTCGACAGTGGAAGACGAAGTCCGATAAGCGCGGCGAGTTCACGCAGATCGGCCTGCGATCGGGCACGTACAAGATTACGGCCGCGAAAGAAAACGTCGGGACCGTCAGCGGGAACGTCCAGGTGAGTCTCTCGAGACCCGCGCAGCCGGAGCTTCGTCTGGTGCCGGCGGGCGTCGATCCGGCAGCCGCCGCGAATCCCGAGGCCCTGGCCAAGAGCGCTGCGCTCCAGAAGGCGTTCGACGCCGGCGTCACCGCCAACTCGGCCGGCAACTACGACGAGGCCGTCGCGAGATTCAATGAGGCTATCGCCATCTCGGACAAGTGCGCCGAGTGCTTCTACAACATCGGAGTCGTGTATTCCGAGCAGAAGAAGTACGAGGACGCCGAGAATTCGTTCAAGAAGGCGGTCGAGCTCAAGGCCGATTATGCGGACGCCTACAACGGCCTGGCCAACGTCTACAACGCGGAACGCAAGTTCGACGAGGCCGGCGCCGCCAGCGCGAAAGCGGCGGAGCTCTCGGGAGCGGGGCTCCTCGGGGGCGGCGACGCCGATACGCTGGCACGGCAGGCGATGATCCTGTTCAACAGCGGCAAGGGTGCCGAGGCGAAGCCCATTGCCCAGCAGGCGCTCGCGATGGATGCGAACAACGCCGACGCGCATTTCATCATGGGGATGATTCTCCTGACCGACAATCCGGCCGAGGCGAAGACGGAGCTCGAGAGCTACCTGAAGCTCACCAAGGATCCGAGCAGCCAGAACGCCACGACTGCCAAGTCGTTGATCCCCGAACTGGACAAGATGATTCAGAGATAGTCCGGGTGGTCGATTCCGCCGCGCTCCTGACCCGGCTGGCTGCCGTCCGCGATCGCATCGCGAACGCCGCCGCCCGGGCCGGGCGCGATCCCGCCGACATCCGTCTCGTCGCCGTTTCCAAGACCTTCGACGCCGCCTCCGTCCGGGCCGCCGCAGCCGCCGGGCAGCTGGACTTCGGCGAGAACCGTGTCCAGGAGGCCCTTCAAAAGATCGCGCAGACGGCCGACCTGCCGCTCCGATGGCATCTGGTCGGGCACCTGCAGTCGAACAAGGCGCGCAAGGCCGGCGCGCACTTCAATTGGGTCCATTCGATCGACGGCGTCGACCTGCTCGAGGCGCTGGATCAGGCGGCGCTCGCGGCCGGCCGCACGCTGGACGTCCTGATTCAGGTGGACATGGCCGGCGAACCCACCAAGCACGGGGCACGCGAGGCCGATCTCGAGGCAATCTTCGTCGCCGCGCGAACCTGTCTCGCCGTTCGTCTCGTCGGGCTGATGCTGCTTCCGCCGGCGGTGGCCAGCGCCGAGGACGCCCGGCCGGCCTTTCGCGCGCTCATCGCCCTCCGGGCGCGACTGCTGGAGCGGGGGGTCGAGGCGTCGATGCTGGCACAGCTGTCGATGGGGATGAGCCACGACTTCGAAGTGGCGGTGGAGGAGGGCGCGACCATCGTGCGCGTCGGCACCGCGATTTTCGGCGACCGGCCGCCCCGATAACCCCCTGTCGGCCGAAGCGGCTCGATCCGATAGAGAGGGCATGAACGTGAGCCCACTCGACCTCCGCAACCTGCGTTTTCGCTCGTCATTCCGGGGTTTCGACCGGATCGAGGTGACCTCGTTCCTGGCGGCCGTGGCCGACGACTACGAGCAGGCGCTCCGGGAAACCGACCAGCTTCGCCAGACGATCGCCAGCCTCGAAGCGATGCTGTCGGAACACCGCGAGCACGAGAAGAACCTGCGCAACACCCTGCTCACCGCCCAGCGGCTGTCCGACGGCATCAAGAACAACGCCGAGGAGGAGGCCCACCGCATCCTGCGGGAAGCGGAATCGCGGTCGAACCTGCTGCTCGAGAAGACTCAGGCGCGGCTCGAAGACGTCCAGCGTGAGATCGACGGGCTGAAACTGAAGCGGCGGGACGTGGAAACGTCGATCGAGGCGTCGATCCAGGCGATGCGCAACGCGCTCGATTTCGTGCGGGAACAGGACGCTCGCGATCGCGAGGATCGCATTCTGCTCCATCGCCCGCGGACCAGCCCCGAGCAGCCCGACGGCGTCGAGTACCGCGAGGCCGGCGAGCCGTCGTCGCCGCGCGCCGCGCAGGGTTGATCTACTGCCGCCCCTGCGGGTCGGGAATTCGCCTCGAGGTGCGGGTGGTGCCGCGCGCCAAGGCGACTGGGGCAGGGGGCGTGCGCGACGGAGCGCTCGTCATCCGCCTCACCGCCCCACCCGTCGATGATGCCGCGAACCGGCAACTGGCGGCGTTCCTGGCCGAGCGGCTGCGCGTGCCCTCCCGGGCCGTGCGTATCGTGTCGGGCGAGCACGGGCGCCGCAAAGTGGTGGAAATCGCGGGCGTGGACGAGGCGGCCTGCCGGAAAGCGTTCGAGACCGCGTCCTGATCAGCGGGTCTGCTGGAAGATCCGATCCCACCGGGTCTTCGTGAAGAAGTGGAGGAAGACCGACCCCAGGTTCCGCAGCGTCGTGCGGGCGTCCTCGGCTTCATAGTCCGCGGTTTCCGACTCGTACCGACCAGTAGATGACCAGGGCCTTGCCCTTGACGAGGTCCCGCGACAGGAATCCCCAGTATCGGCTGTCTTCCGAGTTGTCCCGATTGTCGCCCATCACGAAGTAGTGATTGGGAGGCACCGTGACGGGCCCGTATCGCTCGCGCACGTCGAACGACGTCACTTCGTGGAGCGCGGAGTCCCCTCGCGGCGGCTCTAGGAAGTGCACGTAGGGTTCGTCGAGCGGCCGACCATCGATATACACCTTCTTGTCGCGCAGCTCCACCGTTTCGCCCGGCAGGCCGATCACGCGCTTGATGAAGTCGCGATCGGGCTGCTCCGGATACTTGAAGACGATGATGTCGAGGCGCTTGATGTCGGTCATCGGCAGGAGCGAGCGCTCGATCGGAGTGGCCGGGCCGAACACGAACTTGTTCACCAGCAGGTGGTCGCCGATGAGGAGGTTGTTCTCCATCGAACCCGTGGGAATCTTGAAGGCCTGCACGACGAAGGTCCGGACGAACAGTGCCAGGATGACGGCGATCACGATCGACTCGAAGTATTCGCGGGCGGTGGACTTCTGGAACGGCTCGGGTGGCGCGGGCGGGGGCGGCACGGCGGCGCGTCGGGGCGGCACGGCTAGTCTCCTTGCCCCACTTTGAGCACGGCGAGGAAGGCCTCCTGCGGGATCTCCACGCGTCCGACGCGCTTCATGCGCTTCTTGCCTTCCTTCTGCTTCTCGAGCAGCTTGCGCTTTCGGGTGATGTCGCCGCCGTAACACTTGGCGAGGACGTTCTTGCGAAGCGCTTTCACCGTTTCGCGGGCGACGACGCGGCTGCCGATTGCCGCCTGAATCGCGACTTCGAACATCTGGCGCGGGATCAGCTCGCGCATCTTGGAGGCGAGCGCCCGGCCGCGATCGTACGCCCGATCGCGGTGCACGATCACCGACAGCGCGTCGACGGGCTCGCCGTTCACCAGGATGTCGAGCTTGACGAGGGGCGACGGCCAGTAGCCGGTCACATGATAGTCGAGCGACGCGTATCCGCGCGACACGGTCTTGAGGCGATCGTAGAAATCGAGCACGACCTCGTTGAACGGGATCTCGTACGTGACGAGGACACGGTCGGTCGACAGATATTCGAGGGTCTTCTGGACGCCGCGCTTGTCCTGACAGAGCTGGAGGATGCCACCGACGTGCTCGGCCGGCGTGAGGATCATGGCCGTGATCACCGGCTCTTCGACCTTCGCGATCCGGCCGGCGTCGGGCAGCTTCGCGGGGCTGTCGATTTCCTGCACCTCGCCGTCGGTCGTCGTGACGCGATACAGGACGCCCGGCGCCGTCGTCACCAGGTCCATGTTGAATTCGCGCTCGAGACGCTCCTGGATGATCTCCATGTGGAGCAGTCCGAGGAACCCGCACCGGAAGCCGAAGCCGAGCGCCGCCGAAGTCTCCGGTTCGTAGTGGAACGACGCGTCGTTCAGCCGCAGCTTTTCGAGGGCATCTCGAAGCTCCGGGTACTGGTGTCCTTCGACGGGATACAACCCGGCGAACACCATCGACTTCAGCTCCTTGAACCCCGGGAACGGCTCGGCTGTCGGGCGGGCGGCTTCCGTGATGGTGTCGCCGATCTTCGCGTCGGCCACCTTCTTGATGTTCGCGACGAGAAAGCCGACTTCACCGACGCCGAGCTCCTCCACCACGACGGCCTTGGGCGTGAAGATGCCGACCTGCTCCACGTCGTAGTCCTGGCCTTCGGCCATCAGCCGAATGCGCACGCCCGGACGGACCGAGCCGTCGATCACCCGCACCACGATCACGACGCCGCGATAGGCGTCGTACCACGAATCGAACAGCAGCGCCTTGAGCGGCGCGTCGGCGCTTCCGCGGGGGGATGGCAGGCGCTCGACGATCGCCTCGAGGATCTCGGGCACGCCCGTGCCGAGCTTGGCGCTGGCCAGCAGGGCGCCACCGCCGTCGAGGCCGATGATCTCCTCGATCTGCCGCCGGGCGTCCTCCGGCTGGGCTCCGGGCAGGTCGATCTTGTTGATGACCGGGATGATTTCGAGGTTGTTCTCCACGGCCAGGTAGGCGTTGGCGAGCGTCTGCGCCTCCACGCCCTGCGACGCGTCCACCAGCAGCAACGCCCCCTCGCAGGCCGCCAGCGATCGCGTCACCTCGTACGAGAAGTCCACGTGGCCGGGCGTATCGATCAGGTTCAGCACGTACTGCTCGCCGGAGCGCGCCGTGTACGCCAGCCGGACCGGATGGGCCTTGATCGTGATGCCGCGCTCGCGCTCGAGATCCATCGCGTCGAGCACCTGCGCTTCCATCTCGCGCGCCTGCAGCGCGCCCGTCGTCTCGAGAAAGCGATCGGCGAGCGTCGACTTGCCGTGGTCGATGTGCGCGATGACGGAAAAGTTGCGGATCAGGCGCGGGTCCATGATGCTGGGAGAATCTTCCCATTATACCGGCGCATGGCAGACTCGCCCGGCCACGGCCCCGCGCACGATGCTACAATTTCGGATCTTGGCGAAGTCCGAGGCCGATCGGCTCAGCGCTCATCGGGCCGTCTACTGGGACTGGGATCCCGCGACGAACGCGATGACCTGGAGCGGCGGCACCGCCGGGATGTTCCGCGGCATGGCTCCTCCGCCGACGCGCGCGGCCTGGTCGGCGCTCGTCCATCCCCACGATCGCGCGGACGTCGACGCCGCGCTCGCACAGCTCGTCCGCCGGGAGCGGATGCGCGTCGACTGCCGCTATCGGCTGGCCCTCGAGCCGGGATGGCAGCGCGTCACCGATCGCGCCTTTGCCATCCGACAGCCGACGGGGCCTCCCCGCCTGATCGGCGCCGTGACCGTCGACGGCGACGCGCCCGACGCGCCGGTCCTCTCGGCGCAGGAGCGTCTCGAAGAGAGCGAGACGCGCTTCAAGACATTCGTCGCGAATCTCCCGTTGCTCGCCTGGGAGGCCGACGCCGACGGGTGGGTCCGGTTCTACAACCAGCGCTGGTTCGACTACACCGGCACCACGTTCGAGGCGATGGAAGGCTGGGGATGGGTCGACGTCCACGACCCGAACGACCTGCCGCGGATGCTGAAGGTGTTCAGAACCGCGCTCAGCACGGGCGAGCCGTGGGAGGACGAATTCCGGCTGCGGCGGGCCGACGGCAGCATGCGCTGGCATCTCTCCCGCGCGTTCCCGCTGCGCGACACTCGCGGGGCCATCGTCCGCTGGTTCGGCACGAACACCGACGTCCACGATCAGCGGCTCGCCCTGCAGGAACGGGAGCGCCTGTACGAAGTCGAACATCTCCTGCGACGCGAAGCCGAGAACGCGAATCAGCAGAAGGACGAGTTCCTGGCGGTCGTGTCGCACGAGCTGCGCAGCCCTCTGAACGCCATCCTCGGCTGGACCCAGATGATCCGCGACGGCCTGCTGACAGGCGACGCGATCCTCCCCGCCGTGTCGAAGATCGAATCGAGCGGACGGATGCTGTCCGGCCTCATCGAAGATCTTCTCGACGTCTCGCGCATCGTCAGCGGCAAGCTCGAAATCGATCGCGTGCCGGTCGACCTGACGGCGGCCGTGACGAGCGCCGTCGAGACCATGCGCACGGAAGCGGCGCGCAAGAACGTGGGAATCCGCGCGGCGCTGCCGGGCGGCGAGGGTCTCTGGATGCTCGGCAGCCAGCAGCGCCTCGAACAGATCGTGACGAACCTGCTCACCAACGCCATCAAGTTCAGCCGGCGCGGACAGCGCGTCGAGGTCGGCGCACACCGTGAAGCCGGAGAGATCGTCGTCACCGTTCGCGATCACGGCGAGGGCATTGCGCCCGAGCTGCTCAACGCGATCTTCAGCCCGTTCCGCCAGGGCGACAGTTCGCGGCGGCGGCGGCACGGTGGGCTCGGGCTCGGGCTGTCGATTGTCCGGCATCTCACGCAGCTGCACGGCGGGTCGATCACCGCCGCCAGCGACGGGCCAGGCACCGGCGCCTGCTTCACCGTCCGCCTGCCCGCCGGCATCGCGGCCGCGCCGCCCGCCGCTGCGCCACTGCCGCTGCCCATGGCTCCGATCTCGCTTGCAGGGCTCACGGTGCTCGCCGTCGACGATGAAGAAGAGGCGCGCGACGTCATCGCCTCGACGCTTCTGTCGCGAGGCGCGACCGTCCGCGTCGTTCGGAGCGTCGCCGAAGCGCTGGAGGCGCTTCGGAGCGAGTCGCCGGACGTCATCGTGTCGGACATTTCGATGGCCGAAGTGGACGGCTACGGCCTGGTGGAGCGCCTTCGACAATCCGGCGAGAGCCGCTGGGCGCGCATCCCGGTCGTCGCCCTCACCGCCGCAGCCAGCGAGCAGGACCGCGCGCGGGCGCTCAGTTCAGGCTTCACGAGCTATGTCACGAAGCCGTTCGACGGCCACGCCCTCTCGGCGCTCATTCTCGACCTCGCCCGTGCCCGGATGATGAGCGACGAGTAGTCCTCCGCGCCACTTCCGCGATCACCGTCGACGGCGACGACATCCGCTCGGCGATCACGACAACATCGCCGACGGCCTGGACGACCACGGGGGCCGGCTGCTCGATCCGAGCCACACGCATTTCAGCGGCAGGGGCGTCGAACGATCGGCGGCGCTTCAGCTGGCATATTCCAGGTCTTGTTCACGCTCCGCCAGACGCCTGGTCCCGGAATGCTCCCAGTCGCCCTCGAAGATCTCGAGCATCAGGCGGGCAACCGCCGCGTTCGCGATGACGAGACCGACCTCGCGGCGGCGGTCGAGCTCGAGCGGACGCAGGCTCTGGCTGCCCACGAACACGTGCAGGCCATCGCGCACCATGGCCCGCACGTGCAGCTTGAGCCCCCGCAGCGCTCGAACCGGCACGGCGCCTTCGAGATCTGGGGCTCGACCGATGACTCGTACGTCGACGCCAGCGGCAGCCCGCTCCAGGATCAGCGCGGCGAACCCGTCGTCGAGCAGGTGCGCGTCGTAGATCGCCAGCTGGCCGCGCGCACCGGCGATGAACCGCTCGAGCGTCGCCCGCGACGTCTCAGGGCTGACGACCAGCGGCGAACGGTCGGCGACGCAGAAGGGCCGCTTGGCCAGATCGCATTCGAAGAGACGGCGCGCATCCTCCACGGCCCGGCGGCTCTGGGACTGGATACCGAAGCTGCGCTTCTTGACGTTGCTCCTGGTGAAATTGAACCCCATGAGATGGAGCGTGTCGTCCACGAGCAGGTACTTGCCGTGATACTTGACGAGGTCTTCGGCCGTGCGTGCGACGGTCACGCCCGAGGCCAGCAGACTCTGCTCGACCTCGCGCAGCCGCTTCGTATCGCCCTTGGCCCGATGCGCCACCAGCGCACGGACCTTCACCCCGCGCGCCACCGCCGCCTCGAGCTCGCGCTGGATCTCGGGCGCCGAAAGGCGGAAGATCGCGAGGTCGACGGTGCGCCTGGCCCGGCGGATCGCGTCGACGAGCGGCGTAAACCCGCTCCCCGGCTGCACGATCAGCCTGGATCGCGTTACGCTCCTCATCCCTGCTTCGACTTCTCCTTGTCCCATTCGACCGAGACGCGGCCCGGGCCTTCGAGGCCGGCGATCGCGCTCGTCACTCGATCGGTATGCAGGTCGGCTGGCGCCGTCACCGCATAGCTCACGGCGTCGGATGAAGACGCCCGCAGCTCGTACCTGGCCTTGAACCGACGCAGAATGGCCTCGATGCGGGGGCGCAGCTCAGGAACGCCTTCGTGCGCGCCCACCGTCAACTCGAACCGCGTGTGGACGGCAGGCTCGAAGCCCTCGATCGTCCACAGCACGGCTCCGATGAAGAGCGTGCCGAGCGACGCCAGCACGTACAGCCCGACGCCCGACGCAAGGCCGACGCCGAGCGCCGACAGCATCACGACGGCGTCCTTCGGATCGTTCACCTTGGCGCGGTATCGGATGAGATTCGCCGCGCCGACGATGCCGAACGCCCGGGCGAGGCTGGCGCCCACCACGAGCATCACGAGGGCGCCCACCACGGCGAGAATGATCTGCGTCTCGACGACCGACATCTGCCGTGGAGGCGTCCCGCGCCGCCGGGGCCGCAGGGCGAGGATCGTGCCGAGCACGGCCGCGAGCGGCAGGCGGAATGCCGTGGCGTGGAGCTGCTCGGCCACCGTCGTCAAGGCGTTGCCCGAGCTCCCAGGCATGGCGTCGCCGCCCTGCGCCCACAACACGGCCGACCCGAGCCAGAGCACTACCCCGACGGCGGCCGGCCGGCTGCCCCACCGGATCGCTCGCCGGAACATCGCGCCGGTCATGGCGCTGCACCCTTGGGCGGCTGGCGCCGGGTGACGATCCCCGAATCCACGACCTCACCTGCTTCCGACACCGCCTGAAAGGTCAGCTCGTCTCCCGCGATTTCAGCCACGAGGAATGCGCGGGCCGCGTCGAACCCCCGAGCCATCAGATTGCTGCGGCGATCGAGATCGCCGGCGCGCAGCTGGCCGCCCGACCCGACGACGAAATACACGATGCCCTTTTGCGGCTTCAGCCGTTCGTACACGTGATCGTGGCCGGTGAAGACCACGCTGACGTCGTACTGGACGAAGAGCGGCTCGAGGATCGCGCGCAGCTCCACGTCG
The DNA here is from genome assembly GCA_963837345.1 of uncultured Acidobacteriota bacterium. Classification (GTDB taxonomy): domain Bacteria; phylum Acidobacteriota; class Vicinamibacteria; order Vicinamibacterales; family CAVVIG01; genus CAWIMX01. The sequence continues at coordinate 1,686,930 of CAWIMX010000001.1, read as the reverse complement.
GATCCGTGGCGTCGGGCCGACGAGTACAGCGGGTGGTGAAAGAACGCGATCTTCCAGTCGTCGGTCGAGCGGCTCAACTCGCTCTTCACCCATGCGACCTGTTCCGGATCCATGTAGGAGCTCTCGAGGACGAAGAAGCGGACGTGGGCCTTGGGACTGAACGCGTAGTACAGCTTGCCTTCCATGTTGAACGGCGCGTAGAAGCGCTGTTCCCGCGAATCGTGGTTGCCGAGCGACGCGTGGAAGATCACACCTTCGTCGAGCAGGGCCCGGTAGGGCTTCTCGAACTTCTGAGCGAAGTCCTGCGGACGCTCGGATCCGTAGAGGTTGTCGCCCACCGTCATGGCCAGCTGATACGGGAAACGCTGGTGGACGCTGGCCATGCGCCGCGCCAGCGCGTATTGCTCGGGACCGCCGGTGCCGAAGTCGCCCAGCACCGCGAACTTGAGCGAATCGGATCGATTCGGCAGCGCAACGGTCCGCGCGGTCTCGGCGGCGGGCGCCTGAAGGGCGGAGGGCGCGGCCGCCCGCCCCGTCTGGCGCCCCACGGGGGATGCGAGGATGAGGGCGACCCCTGCGATACCCAAGCCGATGAGTCGACGTCGGGTCCACATGTCCACTACCCGGGCAGGACGTCTGGCACGAAGTCGACGATCAGGTGCGCGTGCGGATCGAGGATCACGAGGTTGTCGCCGACGAACCGGTATTCGAGCTCCTCAGGCATCTTCGGCAGCTCCTCGAGCAGCTGCGGCGGCATCGTCGTCAACGGCACCTCGTCGGGGTAGCGCTCGTTGACGTGCACGGCCAGCCCGGCCGGGTTCTCGTCCATGATCGACGCTCGCAGCGTGCGGCCCTCGGGCCCGGACACGATCCGGGCGAGGATGCGGCGCACGAATGCCTGCATGTCGGGCGTGAATATCTCGCCCTCGGTCGCCGTCGAGCGCGCCTGCTGCACCAGCCGGCCCAGACTGCGCTCGTGCCCGTCGATCTCGTTCGGCGACGCCTCCTTGGGCAACGCGGGCAAGTTGCTTTCCAGCTTGCGATGGAGATCGACGAACTTCTGCACGCGGCTCTGGAAGTCCACGAGCGTCTGGGCGTCCGCGTTCACGTGCTGCGCCGCCCCGGCGCCTGCGGGTGCGGGCAGCGCCAGTCCCTGCGCGATCTTGCTCTTCAACTTGCTGATGAACCGGCCGGCGACGTGCGGCTCATAGGCGCCCGCCCGAAATGCGTCCTGCCACTGCCGATCCGTCAGCCGGTCGAGCTGCTCGCAGATCCAGCGAACGTCCGCGGTGGTGATGTCTTCGAACAGATCGTCGTGCCGGCCGCCGTAGTCCAGCTCGACGAGGGTTCCCTTGACGTGTCGGATGAACCCTGTGTTCTCGAAGGCGTCGATGTCGCCGCGGGGCGACGCGAACGTTCCGGTGCGGCCGAACGTATGGCCGATGTCTCGCACCACATACCAGCGCCGGGCACCTTCGACCGGTTCGTCCAGCACGTAGACGCTCATGTTCGACGGCTTGAGGTCCGAGTTCCCCAGCATGGCTTCGAAAACGAGCAGGCCGGCGAGCTGCCGCGTGCCCGCGAAGGGGTTGTCACGGAGCGACCAGGAGCCGCGCTCGTCGAGACCGTGGAAATCGGGCTCGTGTTCCCGAAACCGGGCCGGGAGCTGTGGATTGGGCGCCGTGGCGCCGTCAGCCGACCACTCACGCAGGAGATACACGGGAGGCTGGTGATAACCGAGCGCCCAGTGGAGCCGCGACGCGACGACTTCAGGCGAGGCCTCGGGTGGGAACTTGGCGCTCCACTCGCGGCCGTGCGGGTCGAGCACGTGGTAGCCGTCGCTGAATCCGCCGATCTTCACTTCGATGACCTTGTAGCGAGCGTCCGGATCGGGCGCCAGCGCCGCGCCGCCTGGGCCGTAGTAGAGATCACGTTCCGTGTCGGGCCGCTGCCACAATTCCGCCAGACTGTGTGTCGCGTCCTCGTCGTGTGGCGCGGTGCCGCCGACCGGCGCGGCGCCGCCGAGGATCAAGAAGACGACCAGCGGGGCCGCCAGCGAACAGTGACGATCAGCCACCTGGACAAACATGACGTTAGAACCTGACTCCCACCGATACGCGGTACGCCCGGGGGATCGTCAAGTCGCCGTCGGGGGTGCCGGCGTCAATCATTTCGAACAGCCGCGGATCGATGTCCCAGTTCACGCCGGGCGTGGGAACCCCAGTGAACGGGTTGAACGGGGCAAACCGCGCCGGATCCGTCGACGCCGTTCTCGCTGCGAGGAAATCTTCAGGATGGAAGACGCGCCGCTGGTCGAACAGGTTGAGCACGTGAACGCGGACGAAGGCCGTTGTCCGGAGCGTGCCGGGAATCAGTTTGCTGTAGGCGAGCGACAGATCGGTGCGAGTCGCCATCTTGGTGTGGAATGCGTCCCGCGCGCTGAAAAAGTACGGGAGCAGGACCGGGCCGTCCGGCGAAGTGCGCGCCATCCAGGGCGCGACGTCGATCCACGAGGCGATGCCGAACGGCCGCCCCGACTGGACCATCTGAAGGACGCTGACGGTCGCGCTGCCCTTGTCGGCGCTCTCGAAGAGGTCGACGTGTCCCGAGAGGTCCAGGCGATGACGGCGATCGTCGGCGAGGTCTCCAGGCGGCGACGCCCAGTCTGCGATGGCCTGCGCCACGGGTGAGCCCGCGACATCGCCCCGCGATCGCGACAGCGTGTAGCTTCCGGCGATTCCAGCCTGCAGGCCGAAGTCGTACCGCGCCTGCAGGATCAGCGCGGCATACCGTCTCGTGAGCAGGCCCAGGTCTACCGCGGCCGGTCGCTCGAACGAGCGCGCAGTCGCATCGACGTCGGCCGCTTCGACACCGCTCCCGGCTTGCGGCAACGGTCGGCGGCGGCGCCAGAGGAAGTCGGCATGTACCGCGAGCGCGTCCCCGAGCCGATGGCTGCTCCCGACGGTCCATTCGACGGTCGGGGCCAGACCCGACGCGCTTCGTTCGACGATCGCCGCCCACGGGGCTTCGGCCCCCGAGAAACGCGAAACGGCGCGCGCATCGTCGAGCCAGGCGAGGGCTTCTGCGATCGCTGCCGACGGCGGGAGATGCGAAGAAGTGTCGCCGGCATTGATCGGCGCTCCCGCGTACCAGTACCAATCGCCCGACGGGACCGGCGTGCCGGTCACGAGCCCCAGCGCATCGGCTTCGTACCGGGCCATCCCGGCGAAGACCGTCCACGTGTCGCGTCCGCGCGGTTGCCACGACAGGCTGAGCCTCGGGCTGATGCCGCTGCGGACGAGGGCCGGCTCGCCGGTCTGCTCGGCCGCCAGGCGCTGACGGTCCCAGCGGATCCCGGCCTGAACGGTGACGCGCGATCCGTGTCGCCAGTCGTCGGCGACAAACAGTCCGTCCGACGCGTGCGTCACGTTGCCGCCCTGCCGCCGACGGATGATCCAGCTGGAGCCGTCCGGCGACAACACCGGATAAACCGCGCCGTCCGTCACGGTGAGTCGATTCGCCTGCAGGTCCACGCGTTCGTCGGCCGGGGGCCCGGGCAGTTCCGTGCGGCCTGCTTCCCGCTCCACGCCGATCTTCAGCACGTGCTGGTCCGCCCCAATCATCAGCGACCGCTCGAGGCTGGCTCCCCACGTCGTGTTCCTGCGATCGTCCACGACGCAATCCACGCACCATCCCGCGGCCCCCGTCACCGCGCCGGTCTGACGGTCCCAGATCGTCGGCAGGGCGAGATCGGGCATCTCTGCGCGAAGCAGCCCCTGCTCGTTCGACCAGCTCGCCGCAACCTGAAGATCGCGGCCGACGACACCGTCGTAGGACGCCGACAGGAGGCGATGCCCCTGGCGCAGGTCCTCCAGGGCAGACGACGCCTCGGCTGAAACGGCCCCCGGGGCCGGCACGTCGTCGAGTGCGCGGCTGCCGTACAGCACCTGCGCATGCGCGCGGTGGCTGGAACCGAGCGCGCGCGTCGCGCGCAGTTGCCAGAAACCGTCTGTCGCGTGCGAGGGGAACGCCGCCGTCGAGAGCAATCGGCGCGACGCGACGGGCTCGGCGGTGCGCTGACCGGATACGAACAACCACGATCGACGCCGCTCGACCGGCGTGCCCCCGCTCAGCGCGGCGCCGATTGCGCGGTAACGCGTGACGTGCGCGTCGTCCAGCGCATCCGCAAATCGATCGGCATCCGTCAGGGTCGCGTCGAACGCGCCGAGGAGGCGATTCGCCGCGCTCGGCGTCACGACGCTCACGACGCCTGAGCGGAACCGGCTGAACTCGACCGGCGCCGCGCCGAGCACCACCGTGGCTTCGTCGACGCCGAGCGCGCCGGGATCGAGCAATGGACGTCCGTCGTGAACGTGAACAAGTCTCGACGGCCGGCCGTTCAGGACCAGCAGGGGATCGGAGGCTCCGGCCTGCAGCGGTCCCGGCACGAGTGACAGGACGCTCGACAAGCCACCTTCGACGGGCAGCCGATCCAATCGCGCGCGCGACACGATGGCCGATGCCGACGGGGCGGCTGGAAACGATTCGGGATCGATGGCCACCGTCACGAGGTCGGCGTTGTCTTCAGCGGCGACCATCGATTGGTCGATCGTCTTGGTCTCGAGAGCCAGGAGCCGGGTGACGCGTTTGACGGTGACGAGCCCTTCGCGCTCGAAGCTCAGGACGTAGTGGCCGGGGGGCAGCAGCTCGAACGCGTACTCTCCATGGGCGCCCGTCGCGATCGAACGCTCGACCGCGAGGGCCGGCGACTGCGCCACCACCTGCACGCCCGCCAGCGGCGTATCGTCGTCGGCCTTGACCAGCCCGCGGATCGCGCCCAGTGAACCCTGGGCGGCAGACGGTCTTGGGCACATCAGCAGCGCCGTCAGCATGAGGCGCCCTCCCGTGCCTGGCATACGCGGCACTGTTCCTCGCCCTTTCTTGTCTCGTCGCGCGCATCCTTGACGATCGCGGCGCGACTCTGCTGGTACCGCCGGAGCCCGGACTCATCGGTCGGACCAGACAGCTCGTGGTTCTTGGTTCATGCTGAGCAATCTCGTTGCCAGCGCCAATGTCGAGGTGATCGTGCGCCAAACGTGGAAGAGGTCTGGCCGTGGACGCTGAACGGGCCGGCGGCGGCAGCCGAGCTGTGCCGCATAATGACGTGGTGTGCGGGCCGAACGACGCGCCTTCCGGCCCTCGTCCGCCGCCGCTCGGCCATTTCACGGATTCGTCGTGTTCGCGGCCGAGGCCGGCATCTGGCCAGGCTCAGCCCTCGTGCACAGCCGCTGCGATCTCGTACGATCGGAGCCTCGCGCCATGATCGTAGATGTGCGACACGACGATCGCCTCGTCGGCGCCCGTCCGCGCGAGGAAATCGCGCATCCCGCGCGCCACGGTGCCGGCGGACCCGACGAACGAGATGCGCGCGGCCTCGGTGGGATCTCCTGGCGGCGACGAATCGCGCGCCCACTCCCGCGAGGGCGGCGGGAGCGGGATGGGGCGGCCCGCCCGCAGGCTCGCAAAGGCCTGGCGACCCGAGGACGCGAGAAATTCGGCGTCGGCGTCCGAGTCGGCGGCGATGACGTTGACGCCGAGCATCACGTACGGCGCGGCGAGATGTTCCGACGGCTTGAATCGGCCGCGATAGATGTCCAGGGCCTCGAAGAGCAGGGCCGGTGCGAAGTGCGAGGCAAACGCGAACGGCAATCCCAGCGCGGCGGCCACATTCGCGCCGAACGTACTCGACCCCAGAATCCAGATCGGTACTTTCAGGCCGGCGCCCGGCACGGCGCGCACCTCCTGTCCCGGCTGCGGGTCGCGCAACAACCCCATGACCTCGACGACGTCTTGAGGAAATGCGTCGGGATTGCTGTTGAGCGTGCGGCGCAGCGCGATGGTGGCCGCGCGGTCGGTGCCCGGCGCCCGGCCGAGGCCCAGATCCACGCGGCCCGGGAACAGCGATTCGAGCGTGCCGAACTGCTCCGCCACCTGCAACGGCGCGTGGTTCGGGAGCATGATGCCGCCGGCGCCCACACGAATCGTCGACGTGCCGGCGCCGACGTGGCCGATGAGGACCGCGGTGGCCGCGCTGGCGATGCCGGGCATGTTGTGGTGCTCGGCGACCCAGAACCGTCGGTAGCCCCACCGCTCGGCGTGACGCGCCAGGTCGAGCGAGCGGCGAAAGGCGTCGGCGGCGGTGCCGCCTTCGACCACCGGACAGAGGTCGAGCACCGACAGCGGGATCACGCCGGGCCGGGTGTCGTCAGCGTTGACCCCTTCTTGGCGAAGATCATCGCGAGGAGCTTCGCCGGCTGCGTCGGGCTCGCGTTCTTCGAGACCTCGTGCGTGGCACCCGGCTGTTCGTAGAACATCTGTCCGACCGTGTAGGTGCGCTCCGGGCCCTGGCCCGAAACTTTCGCCACGACGGCGCCCTCGAGCACATACGCCAGCACGAACCCGGCGTGATGATGCACGGCGCCGACCCGCCCGGGCGGGTAGTCGACCTCGCTCACGGTCACCTCCCAGCCGTCCATCGTCAGGTCGGGAAGGTCTTGAGTGAAGATCGGCGGGCGCGGCGCCGGCGCCGCACTGGCCGATTGCGACTGCGCGTCGGCGAACCGGCCCGACGCCAGCATTTCCGTCAGGAGCGCGAACGAAGCCACGGCGTCACGTCGTGTCATCAACATGCGCCCGATTGTAAGACACTCGGGGCCGGCCGGGTATCTCCGGGAACGCCGGGTGGCCGTCGACTCAGGAGCGTTCTTCGACGGGGATGAAACGCTGGGGATACTCGGGCCCGACGTACTCGGCCCGCGGGCGAATCAGGCGGTTGTGGGCGTGCTGCTCGAGCACGTGGGCGGTCCAGCCCGACATGCGGCTCACGGCGAAGATCGGCGTGAACAGCTCGACCGGGATGCCGAGGGCGTAATAGGTGGATGCGGAATAGAAGTCGACGTTCGGATTCAGGTTCTTCTCGGCCTTCACGAGCGCCTCGATCCGGTGGGACATTTCGTACCAGATCGGCTGTCCTGCTCGTTGCCCCAGGTCGCGCGACATCTGCCGCAGGTGGGTGGCTCGAGGATCCTCCGTATGGTACACGCGATGTCCGAAGCCCGGGATCTTCTCCTTGCGGGCGAGCTTGGCGCGGACCACCTCTTCGGCACGCTCGGGCGTCTGGTCGGCGCCGATCTCGAGCAGCATCCGCATCACGTCCGCATTGGCACCGCCGTGCAACGGCCCCTTCAACGCGCCGATGGCCGCCACGATCGCCGAATGCAGATCCGACAGGGTCGCCGCCACGACGCGCGCGGCGAACGTCGAGGCGTTCAGCTCGTGGTCGGCGTGCAGCACCAGCGCCACGTCGAGCGCCCGCGTCGCCAGCGCGCTCGGCCGCTCGCCGGTGAGCATGTAGAGGAAGTTCGCCGCATGGCCGAGCACCGGATCCGGCTGGATGGGGGCTCCGCCGGCGTTCACCCGTCCGAGCATCGCCACGACGGACGCGATCTGCGAAGTGAGGCGGACGGCCTTGCGATAGTCGGCGCTCTCGGAATTGTCGTCGGCGTCCGGGTCGTAGTGGCCGACGACCGATACCATCGTCCGCAGGAGATCCATCGGATCGGTGCGGGCGGGCAGGCTGCGGACCAGGCGCGCGAGCGAATCGGGCAGCGCGCGCGCCGCGATCAGCGCCGACTGCAGATCGCCGAGCTCGGCGCGGGTCGGCAGCCGCCGATGCCAGAGCAGGTAACAGACTTCTTCGAACGACGCGTGCGGCGCCAGCTCGTGGATGTCGTAGCCCGCGTAGGCGAGGACGCCGCGGTCGCCGTCGATGTAGCAGATCGACGAGGGGGTCGCGACGACGTCTTCGAGGCCTCCCCTGGGCTTGGCGGCCGTGGTCATGCGCCTACATGATAGCCGACGGCGCCGGGACCCGAACGGAGGCCCCGGGCTCGGTGGCGCCACCCTGGGGGCCCATCTGTGCGTAGCGCAGGAACAGCTGTCCCCAGGCCGTCCGCTCGCACCACTGCTCGAAGGCGCGGCGATCGATGAGCGGCCAGCGGTAGAAGTCGTGATAGACGTCGCTGGCCAGGATGAAGCCGTTCACGAGCGGCGTGTGGAAGAACAACTTCTGGAACCGCTTGAGAGGGCCGAACCAGATCAGATCGCCTCCTCCGACCCGAACGAGATTCTTTCCCACGTGGAACGACCAGTTCTCGGCCGCCGCGTCCGTGTCACCGACGATCTCGATCTGGCGGGGGTCGCCGACGCCGAGACCGTCTTCGTGCGCCAGGCGGATGTAGTCGAGCGACATCGGATCGAACCCCATCATCTTCGCCGAAACCGCGTCGATGGCCACCTGGTCGGCCGAGGCGAGCATCACGTTCTTGACCACGGGATACATCGTCCGCGGGCCTGGACCGTTGCCGGCGGTCGTGCCGTCCATGACGGCGAACAGGCCCGGATGGATCTCCTTCTGGATGGCGAGCAGGTCGACGAGCGTCTCGTGGATCCACGAATGCGTGTAGTGCCGCCGCGTATTCAACAACCCGCCGAACGCGTTCTTCATCGCGCCGGTAGTGGTGGTGTAGATGTGGCACTTGGTCGTCGGCAGGTGCACGATGTTCTTGCCGAGAAAGAAGTCGGGGATGTGGATGCCCTCGGGGAAGATCCGGGGCAGCACGCGCATCCGGGCTTTCGGCGTGTACGGCACCCAGCGCATGTCCTGGTCCCGGAAGTTGTAGCGCACTGGCACGTCGTAGCGCTTGAAGATCGGGACGTAGTGATTCAAATCCTCGCCCTTGAAGGCATTCGTCACCACGGTCTTGTTCTGGACGCAGACCTGGTCGGTGAAGCCCCGCCGCGCGAGCGCCCGGATCGTGCCTTCGAGCTGCCAGGGCGTCGTGTTCGCCGCCGGAAACGGGAAGTGCCAGGAGATGTTGTCCTTGAGGATCGTCGTCTTGCCGGGTTCGAGCGCCTTGGACACGCCGGCCGAGATCGACGAGGCGGTCGATGTCCGACAGGATCGAGTCGGGCGGACACGCGCAACACGGCGACGGTGCTTTTCATGAGTCTCCGCCTCTGACGGTCCCTATTTGCCGCTGGCGATCTGCGTGTTGAGCACGACCGGATCGTCCGCGTACTGCTGCACGATGGAAACGAGACCCGTGTAGAGAAATCCAATCTGGAACAATACGAGGAACGGCACCGTGCCGTAGATCTGGTTCGCCAGCGCATAGAAGACGGTGGCCGTGAAGTACAGCCCCAGCACCAGCTCGATGAGCGGCTGCACGGCGACCGATTGTCGGTACTTCTTGCCCACCCATTCGTCCGCCGCCCGTTCGATGCGGTATTTCGGGGTGCGCGTGAATTCGCTCTTGCGGTCGAACAGCGCCTCGAAGACCGCCCGCGTGTTGTTGATCGAGAGGCCGATGCCGATCGACATGAGGAACGGCAGGTACCGGAGCCGCGCGCGCCAGTCGCGATGAATCTCGCGTTGGCAGACCATGTAGAAGTTGCACACCGAGAACGTCGCCGCAAAGAACAGCGGCACGTCGATGAGCAGCATCTCGTACCAGCCCATGTTGTAGCGGATCACCATCGACGGGAACATCAGCACCGACAGCACCGACATCAGCGGATAGTTGAAGTTGGCCGTGAGGTGGAAGAACGCCTCGGCCTTCACCGCGAGCGGCAGATCCGACTGCAGCAGCCGCGGCAGCAGCTTGCGGCACGTCTGGATCGAGCCCTTCGCCCACCGGTGCTGCTGCGATTTGAAGGCGTTCATCTCCACCGGCACCTCCGCCGGGGCGATCACGTCCGAGACGAACACGAAACGCCAGCCTCGGAGCTGCGCGCGGTAGCTCAGGTCCAGATCCTCGGTCAGCGTGTCGTGCTGCCAGCCGCCCGCATCCTCGATCGCCGTGCGGCGCCAGATGCCCGCGGTGCCGTTGAAGTTGAAGAACCGCCCGGAGCGGTGCCGCGCCCCGTGCTCGAGCACGAAATGGCCGTCGAGCAGGATCGATTGAATCTTCGTCAGCAGCGAGTAGTCCTGGTTGATGTGCCCCCACCGCGCCTGGACCATCCCCACGCCCTCGTCGGCAAAATGCGGCACCAGGCGCAGCAAGAAGTCGGGCGCCGGCATGAAGTCGGCGTCGAAAATGGCGACCAGCTCCCCGCGCGCCGCCTTGAGGCCCGCCTCGAGCGCGCCCGCCTTGAACCCGGCGCGATCGTCGCGATGGTAGGTACTTGATGTCGATCCCCTGCTCGGCGAAGCGCCGCACCGCCATTTCCGCGATGCCCCGCGTCTCGTCGACCGAATCATCCAGAACCTGTATTTCCAGCCGCCCGGCCGGATACTCCAGGGCGCAGGCCGCTTCAATCAGCCGGTCCGCCACGTACATCTCGTTGTACAGCGGCAGCTGGACCGTCACCACGGGCGCCGGATCGGCCAGGGGGCCGGCCGTCGGCTCATGTCCGCGGTTCCGGATGTACAGATAAACGAGGTAGTAGCGATGCCAGCCGTAGATGGCGAGGATAATGAGAACGAAGAAGTACGCCGAGAGCGTGAGGGTTTCCGCGGGAGTCATACGAGGGTCTGTGGCGAAAACTCCAGTCGAGACAATGATTTATATTACAGACGCGTCGGCGCGGCCGTCAATCCGATCGGTCGGCGTCCCAACCCTATGATGCATCCCTCCGACCTTCGCCTGCTCATCGACGATGTGGCCAGCGGGACGCTCGATGCCGAGGAAGCCCATCGCCGGCTGCTCGATGCGCTCCGCGCCCAACCATTCGAAGATCTGGGCTTCGCCCGGGTCGACCACCACCGCACCGTCCGGCAGGGGTTTCCCGAAGTCATCCTGGGCCTCGGCAAGACCCCGGCGCAGATCGCGGCCATCGCTGCCGAGATCGTCGCACGCGGATCGACGCTGCTCGTCACGCGGGCCACCCCCGAGGCCTTCGATGCCGTCCGGACGGCCATTCCAGATGCACGGTATCAGACCGACGCGCGGCTGATCTGCTACCCCCAGCACGACATCGAGCGGGGCAAGGGGATCATCGCGGTGGCCGCTGCGGGCACCTCGGACCTGCCGGTCGCCGAGGAGGCGGCGTGTTCGGCCGAGGTGATGGGCAACACCGTGGAGCGCGTGTATGACGTCGGGGTCGCCGGTCTCCACCGTCTGCTGGTCGAACGGGCGCGCCTGTCGGCCGCCCGCGTCGTGATCGTCGTGGCGGGTATGGAGGGCGCGCTGCCCAGCGTGGTTGCCGGCCTCGTTGGCGGCCCCGTCATCGCGGTGCCGACGAGCATCGGCTACGGCGCGAGCTTCGGGGGGATCGCCGCTCTGCTCGGCATGCTGAATTCCTGCGCCTCCGGCGTCTCGGTGGTCAATATCGACAACGGGTTCGGGGCCGCTGCCATGGCGAGCCTGATCAATCACTTATAGGGATTGGGGAATCCGGGATTCACCGACCCGGAATCCCCAATCCCGGATCCCGACCTCTGGTACGCTACGATAGGAGTTTCCCCCAAGTGCGCGAGCTTCTTCGATGCCCCCCGGCACGCTGCGGGCCCTCGAGTTCGATCGGATCGTCGAGGCCGTGCAGAGCTTCGCCCTGACGCCCATGGGTGCCGAGCGGCTCGGCCAGCTCTCGCCATCGACCGACCCGGCGCGCGTCGCGCAACTGCTGGCGGCCACGACGGAGGCGGCGCGGTTCGCGACCGCCTACGGCAATTTCCCGCTGCTGGCCTCCTCCGATCTCCCGCAAACGCTCGACGCCCTGGCCGTCGAAGGCCGACCGCTCGAACCCGGGCGGCTTCTCGCGCTCGCCGCGTTCCTCGACTCGGTCGACGATACCCGCGCGGCCATCCGGCGCGCCGGCGGGGGGTTCACGCTGCTCGAAGCGCTGAGCGCGACGGCCGCCTCATTCCAGCCGGAAGTCGGGCGCGTCCGCGACGCGATCGATCCGTCCGGGGATGTGGTGGACGGCGCCAGCCCCGAGCTCAAGGCGATCCGCGAGCGGCTCCGCAAACAGCGGGCGCGCCTGCGCGGCACGCTCGAGTCGTACCTGCGCGGGCGCGACACGGCGAAGTACCTGCAGGATCAGGTGGTCACCGAGCGCAACGGCCGCTTCGTGCTGGTCGTGAAGACGGAGCACCGTGCGGCGATTCCGGGCATCGTGCACGGCGCTTCCACGAGCGGCGCCAGCCTGTTTCTGGAGCCGCTCAGCACGGTCGAGATCAACAACGACATCGTCGCCCTCGAAGAGCAGGAGCACGCGGAGATTCTGCGGATCCTGCTCGCGCTGACCGACGCGTTCCGGCGCCGCCCCGCGGATCTCCATCGCACGATCGAGGCCGGAACCGAGCTCGACGTGCTCCAGGGGCGCGCGCGCTTCTCGAACTCGATCGACGGCGTCGAGCCGCGGCTGTCGACCGACGGGGCGGTGGACCTGCTGGCCGCCCGCCATCCCCTGCTCGCGCAGCCGGTGCCCGTGACGCTCCGGATCCTGCAGCCCGCCACGGTGCTGCTCATCACGGGCCCCAACACGGGCGGCAAGACCGTCGCGCTGAAAACGCTCGGCCTGCTCGCCCTGATGGCGCAGTCGGGGCTGCGGCTTCCGGCGGCCGACGGCTCGCGGCTTCCCGTGTTCCGTTCGATCTTCGCCGACATCGGCGACGAGCAGTCGATCGACGCGAGCCTGAGCACGTTCTCGGCGCACGTCACGAACATCGCCGCCATGGATCGGGGGCTGGCGCTTCCGGCGCTGGTGCTGCTCGACGAGATCGGCTCGGGCACCGATCCGCTCGAAGGCGGAGCGCTCGGCGTCGCGATGGTCGATCATTTCCGGACGAACGGCGCGATCGTGGCCGCCACGAGCCACTTCGACGCGCTCAAGACGTACGCCTCGACGACGAGCGGCGTCACGTCGGCCGCCTTCGGGTTCGACGCCCAGACGTTCGCGCCGAGCTACGAGCTGCGGTACGGATCGCCGGGACGCAGCCTGGCGCTCGAAATCGCGGCGCGGCTCGGGCTGAATCCGGCGGTCGTCGCCGCCGCCCGGCGCAATCTCAGCCAGCGCGAAACGCAGCTCGCCGAGCATCTCGCGAAAATCGATCACGACATGCGGTCGCTCGAGCACGAACAGCGGCTCGCGGCGCGCGAGCGCGAGACCCTCGAAGCCGAAGAGGCACGGATGCGGCAGCGCGAAGACGCGCTGCGGCAGCGCGAGGACACGTTTCGCCGGCGGCTGAACGAAGCGCTCGACGCCCAGGTGCGCGAAGCGCGGCGCGAGATCGACGACGTGATCGCCGCGCTGAAGACCGAGACCGCCGCGATTGCCCGCGAAGCCGCGCGACAGCCCGCGTCCACGGGCGATGCGGGCCACGCCCGGCGCGACGCGCGCGCCGCGGTCGATTCGGTCGTGAAGCGATTTCTCGAGCCGGTGGAGGAGGCGTTGCCGGCCGACCCGCCCGCCGAGGCCCCTGGAGCGACGCCCGCGCCCGGAGATCGCGTGGTGATGATCGGGCTCGGGCTCGAGGCGATCGTGACCGCGGTGCACGGCGACACCGCCGATCTGGACGTGCGGGGCAAGCGCATGCGCGCCCAGCTGCGCGACCTGCGTGTCGCGGCACCCTCGGCCTCGGCGGCCGTGCGGCGCGTCAGCGTCCACGTCGATCTCCAGCCGCGCGAGAACGCCGGCACCGATTTGAACGTCATCGGCTGCACGGTGGACGAGGCGCTGGCCCGGGCCGAGCGGTTTCTCGACGAGTCGCTGCTGAACGATCACCGCACGATTCGGGTGATTCACGGGTACGGCACCGGGCAGCTCAAGCGCGCGCTCACCGGCTATCTGCAGCAGCATCCGCTCGTCGCACGGCTCGAGAGCGCACCGCCCGAGCAGGGTGGCGGCGGCGTCACCGTCGTGGAATTGAAAGATTGATGGGCCGATTTCCCCAGCAGTTCATCGACGATCTGCGCCTGCAGGCCAACCTCCTTCAGGTCGTCCAGGAATTCGTGCCGCTCAAGCGCGCCGGGAGCAAGTACAAAGGGCTCTGCCCCTTCCACGCCGAGAAGACACCCTCCTTCCAGGTGGATCCCGACAAGGGCTTCTTCTACTGCTTCGGCTGCCACGCGGGCGGCGACGTCTTCAAGTTCCTCGAGCTGCACGAGAAGCTCGACTTTCCGGAGGCCGTGCGACAGCTGGCGCAGAAAGTTGGCCTGTCGCTGCCCGAGACCGAAGAGCACAGCGACGGCCGGCGCGACGCGGCGCTGCGCGAGGCGCTGCTCAAGGCGCACGAGCTGGCCGCCGCCTATTTTCGCGAGCAGCTCGCCGCCGCCGCGGGTGCGCGTGCCCGGGCCGAGCTGCGCGCGCGCGACCTCGCCCCAACCACCATCGACCTTCTCGGCCTGGGCTACGCGCCGGAGCGACGGGACGGCCTCAAGGAGCGCCTGACGGCGCAGGGCTTTACGCTGGCGCAGCAGTTGCAAACCGGGCTCGTCGTCCAGCGGGAGAACGGCGACGTCGTGGACCGGTTCCGGCACCGGCTGATGATTCCAATCTGCCGCGACTCCGGATCGGTCGTCGCGTTCGGCGGACGCGTCATGGATCCGGGCCAGCAGCCGAAGTACCTGAATTCACCGGAGACGCCGATCTATTCCAAGGGGCGGACGCTTTACGGGTTGAATCTCACCAAGGCCGCCATCCGTCGGCTCGGGTACGCCGTGCTGGTGGAGGGCTATTTCGATTTCGCGCAGGTCTACCAGACCGACGCGGCGCCCGTCGTCGCCTCATGCGGGACCGCGCTCACGCCCCAGCAGGCGCAGCTGATTCGTCGTTTCACGACGAAACTGGTGCTCAGCTTCGACCAGGACGCCGCAGGCCAGGGCGCCGCCGTCCGCTCATCCGAGCTGCTCGTCACCGAGGGCTTCGACGTGAACGTCGTCATGTTGGAGCGGGGCGAAGATCCCGATACATTCATCCGGCGGCGGGGTCCCGACGCCTATCGTGAAAAATTGCGGGGCTCCCGGCCGTATTTGGAGTACGTGCTCGATCAGGCGGCCGCCGGGGTCGATTTCGGCCACGACGACCACCGGCGTGAATTTCTGGGGAAAATGCTGACCGTGGCCGCCCGCATCCCCGACGCCGCCGCCCGCGACCAGTTCGCGGACCGCATCGCCCACCGCGCGCGGATTACAGAAGAGGTGGTTCGGGGGGAGATCCGCAAGGCCGCCGCCGCCCGGCGGACCGCCGTCACGGCGCGGGAACTGCCCGCCTTCGGCCCCTTCAAGGACGCCGAAAAGGGCCTGATTTGGGGCCTTTTTCACGATACCGACACCGCCCTGGAGGTCCTCGAGGCCCTCGATGAGGCGGATCTGGACAGCCTCGCCAGCCGGCGGATTTTCGAGCTGGCGCGGACCCTGGGGCAGGAAATGCCCGCTCAAGTACCATCAGCGCTGCTTCAGCGTCTAAGTACTGGGGATGCTCGACTTGTGGCGAGCATTGCCGCCACCGCCAGCCCCCCGGCCCCGGCTGCCGAATGCGCCCGGGCGCTCAAGCGGATGCGGTGGGAACGCGAGCGGGCGGCGATCCAGCGCGAAATCGACCGGCTCCAGGAGCAGGGAGCCGGACAGCACGGCGGAGAAATCGACGTGCTGTGGCAGAGGAAGAAAGAGTTGCTGCACCGCATCGAAGAGTGACGTAACCTGTGCACCCCGCGAGGGCCTACGTAGATGTCGATTGAAGAAAAGTACGACGAAGTCCGCCAGCTGATCACGATCGGAAAAGAGAAGGGCTACCTTCTGTACGACGAGGTGAACGAGATGCTGCCGTCGGAGATCACCTCCTCCGACGAGCTCGACGACCTGTTCAACACGTTTGGCAGCGCCGGCATCGAAGTCATCGACTCCGACCAGAAGTATCTCCGCGACGAGAAGGCGATCGACCGCACCGGCGAGGGCGCCGAGGAGCTCGAGCTCGACCTCACGCCGGGCGCCCTCGACAAGACCAACGACCCGGTCCGGATGTACCTGCGCGAAATGGGCACGGTGCCGCTGCTCACCCGTGAAGGTGAAGTCGAGATCGCCCGCCGTATCGAGCGCGGCAAGCTCGCCGTGATCAAGTCGATCTCGCGGACGCCGCTGATCGCGAACCGCGTGATCGAGCTGGGCGACCAGCTCCACGGCGGCGACCGCACGATCCGCGAGCTGGTGATCTTCAACGACGAGGAGATCACCGACGAGCGCATCCAGGAGCGTTCGCGTCAGGTGCAGAAGCAGATCGAGGGGGTTCGCAGGGCGCGCGCGGGCGCCGAGAAGCTCGAAGAGAAGCTGCGGAACACGCCGAAAGGATCGACGACGCGCGACAAGCGCAAGTACCGCCGCGCGCGCTGGGCGGCCATGCGCGCCCGGGTCGAGGTGTCGAAGCTCATCCGCGATATCGAGTTCACCGAAGCCATCAAGCGCCGCCTGATCGACGACATGAAGGATGCCGTCGACTCCGTCAAGGGCGTGCAGCGCGAGATCGAAGGCGTCAACCGTCAGCTGAATCCGAAGAACAAGAAGCATCGCCTCAAGGAAGACGACCGAAAGAGCGCCCACCGCCAGCTCAAGGATCAGAAGGGGCGGCTCAAGGAGATGACCGATACGCTCGGTCAGGCGCCCGACGAGCTGCGCAAGACGCTCGACACGATCATCCGCGGCGAGTGGCAGGCCGAGCAGGCCAAGAAGGAACTGGTCGAGGCCAACCTCCGGCTCGTCGTCTCGATCGCGAAGAAGTATACGAATCGCGGGCTGCAGTTCCTGGACCTGATCCAGGAGGGCAACATCGGCCTGATGAAAGCCGTCGACAAGTTCGAGTACCGCCGCGGCTACAAGTTCTCGACCTATGCGACGTGGTGGATTCGCCAGGCCATCACCCGCGCCATCGCCGACCAGGCGCGGACGATCCGGATCCCGGTCCACATGATCGAGACGATCAACAAGCTGATTCGCACGTCGCGCGCACTGGTCCAGGAGCTCGGCCGCGAGCCGACATCCGAGGAAATCGCCAAGCGGATGGACATTCCGGTGTCCAAGGTGCGGAAGGTGCTGAAGATCGCCCAGGAGCCGATCTCGCTCGAAACGCCGATCGGCGAGGAGGAAGACTCGCATCTCGGCGACTTCATCGAGGATCGCCAGGTGGTGTCCCCGGCCGAAGCCGTCATCAATCTGAACCTCAAGGAACAGACCGAGTCGGTGCTGAAGACGCTTACGCCGCGCGAGGAGAAGGTCATCAAGATGCGCTTCGGCGTGGGCGACGGCAGCGAGCACACGCTCGAAGAAGTGGGTCAGAGCTTTGCGGTGACCCGCGAGCGCATCCGGCAGATCGAAGCCAAGGCGCTCCGGAAGCTCCGGCATCCGTCGCGCAGCCGCAAGCTCCGCGCGTTCCTCGAGGGGCGGACGACGTAGAATGGAGCGGGCCCATAGCTCAACGGTCAGAGCCGCCGGCTCATAACCGGCCCGTTCCAGGTTCGAATCCTGGTGGGCCCACCTTCCTCGCGCGTGCGCGGGGCGAGGTGAGACAGGCCTGAACACGATGAAGGAACCAGCAGCCTCGCCACAAGGAGAGCCCGATGCACGCTGATCTCGAGCGCGTCATCGCGCTCCAACGCCTCGATTCCGCCGCCCACGAGGCGCGGCGGCGTCTGGCGGAGGAACCGGAGCGCAGCGCCGCGCTCGACTCCCGCCTCGAAGCCGTTCAAGAGCGCCTCGCCGCCGAGAAGCACCACCTCGCCGAGAATCAAGCCGCCCGCCGCAACCTCGAAAAAGACGTCGCCGTTCACCAGACCCGCCTCTCCAAATTCCGCGATCAGCTGATGGCCGTGAAGACCAATGTCGAATATCAGGCCATGCAGAAGGAGATCGGGTTCGCGCAATCCGAGGTAAAAACGATCGAAGAGCAGATCCTGGTTCAGATGCTCGACGGCGACCAGATCGCGGCCGCCGTGAAGAAGGTCGAAGCCGAGCTGGCCGCTGAACAGAAGGCCGTCGAAGCCGACCGCCGGGCCATGGCGGCCGACATGACCGCCCAGCGCGCGGCCCTCGAGAAGCTGGCATCCGAGCGGGGCCAGCTGGCCGAGTCGCTCGATCCCGCGGTGCTCCAGCTCTTCGAAACCGTCGCGAGCCGGCGCCACGGCGTCGCGGTCGCCGAGGCGAAGGACGGCATCTGCACCGTCTGCCACGTGCGCCTGCGCCCGCAGATGTTCAATACGGTGCGGCGCAACGCCGGCATCACGCAGTGCGACAGCTGCCAGCGGATTCTCTACTTCATCGCCCCGGCTCCCTCCGCCGCCCCGGACAGCGTCGGCCAGGCCGCGCCGCCCCGGTGACGACCGACGCCTCGTGCACGCTCGTCGCCTACATCGACGGCGGCGCCCGCGGCAATCCCGGCCCCGCCGGCTACGGCGTGCGGATCGAGCAGCCCGATGGCACGCTGGTCGAAGAATTCTCCGATGCCATCGGCGTGGCCACGAACAACGTCGCCGAATACCGCGGGCTGGTCGCCGCGCTCGAGTACACGCTCGGCCGGGGCTGCCGCGCGCTCACTGTTCGCTCCGACTCCCTGCTGCTCGTGAAACAGATGCTCGGCGAGTACCGCGTCAAGCATCCCGGCCTGCTGCCCCTTCACGCCCAGGCACGCGCGCTGGTCTCGCGGATCGGCCGCGTGCGCTTCGAGCACGTCGGCCGCTCCCTCAATGCCCACGCCGATCGGCTGGCCAACCAGGCCATGGATTCGGCAAAGGGATCCTAGTGTCCTGAGTCGGAAGTTGTGAAACGAAATATCGGTGCCTCTCGTACTTCGGGTACAAGGAGGCACCGATGCCACATGCGCGCCGTGGACGACCGAGCGACCGAGTGGTGATTCGCCCGAGCGAACGCACGACGTTGGAGCAATGGATCCGTCGACGGTCGACCGCGCAGGGGCTGGCGACGCGGGCGCGCATCGTGCTGGCGTGTGCGAGCGACCGTACCGATACCGACGTCGCGCGCGACTTGCGGGTGACTCGTCAGACCGTTGGCCGATGGCGGCGCAGTTTTCAGGCGCATCGGCTCGACGGGCTGCTCGATGAGCCAAGACCCGGCGCGCCGCGACGCATTACCGATGCCATGATTGAACGTGTGATCACCGACACGCTCGAAACGACGCCACGCGATGCGACGCATTGGAGCACGCGGGCGATGGCGAAGCACGTCGGGCTCAGTCAATCGGCGATTGCGCGGATGTGGAAAGCCTTCGCGCTGCAGCCGCATCGGGTCGATACGTTCAAACTCTCGAAGGATCCGCTGTTTATCGACAAGGTACGGGACATCGTTGGCCTGTATCTGGCGCCGCCGGAACGGGCGCTGGTGCTCTGCGTCGACGAGAAATCGCAGATTCAAGCGCTCGACCGCAGCGCGCCCGTGTTGCCTCTGCGCCCTGGCCAGGCCGAGCGACGAACCCACGACTACGTCCGTCACGGCACCACGACGCTCTTCGCGGCGCTCGATGCAACGGCCGGCACGGTGATTGGCGAGTGCCACGCCCGCCATCGCGCGATCGAGTTCCGCCGATTCCTCGACACGATCGACGCGGCCGTCCCGCCGGACCTCGACGTCCATCTCATTCTCGATAACTATGCGACCCACAAAACCGCCGCGATTCGCCGCTGGTTTGCGAAGCGCCCGCGATATCACGTGCATTTCACCCCTACGAGTGCGTCGTGGCTGAATCTCGTTGAGCGCTGGTTTGTAGAACTGACGGAAAAGCAAATCCGACGCGGCGTCCACCGCAGCACGCGTGAGCTCGTCGATGCGATCCGCCAGTACTTGGCGGTCACGAACGACGCCCCGAAGCCGTTCGTATGGCACAAAACCGCTGACGAAATCCTGGCCAGTGTGGCGCGATTTTGTCAGCGAACTTCAAGTTCGGCACACTAGCGTCCGCTCCACGCGGAGGACTCCGGCCATGACCACGACCGCTCGGTTCCGTGCGCCCAGAGCCCGCGTCGGCTGTCTCCTCGCCGCCGCGGCCGTGGCGGCCTGTGTCGCCGCCGGCCGGGCCCAACAGCCCCAACGATTTCTGTACGCCGCCCTCCCGGGCGTCGGCGGCGGAAGCAATCTCGGCTATGGCGGCTCGGGCATCGTCGTGTTCGACGTCGATCACGACCACCGGTTCGTCAGACGCATTCCCCTGCCGCCGCTGCCTCCTGCGACGAGCGCGCGCGGCCGCGGCGGACGCGGCCGCGGGACGAATGGGCCGGAAGCCATCAAGGGCATCGCGGCGCACGCGGCCACGGCGCGTCTCTACGTGTCGACGAGCCGGCGCATCCTCGCCTACGACCTGACCACCGATGCCCTCGTGTGGGAGCAGCGGGTCGACGGCCGCGGCACCGACCGTCTCGCCTTGTCCCCCGACGGCGCGGTCATCTACGCGCCGGAGCTCGGCGCCCCCAAGTGGAGCGTGGTCGACGCGGCGACGGGATCGTCGATCGCGTCCATCGACAAAGCCGGCTCTCCGCACAACACCCAGTTCTCCGACGATGGCGCGTTCGTGTATCTGGAGGCCGAAGGCGACACGCGCCTGATGTCCATCGTCGACGCCAGAACGCGGACGATCGTGAAAGATGTCGGCCCGTTCGGCGACACGGTCCGCCCGTTCACGTTCAACGGCGCGCAGACCTTGCTGTTCGCCAACGTGAACGACCTGCTCGGCTTCGAGGTGGCCGACCTGACCACGGGGAAGGTGCGGTATCGCGTCGAGGTGCCCGGGGTGAGGCCGGGCCGCTCGCCCGTGCACGGCATTCCCAGCCATGGCATTGCGATGACCCAGGACGAAACGGAAATCTGGGTGGCCGACAACGGAAACGATTTCCTGCGCATCTTCGATGCGACGGTGATGCCGCCCGCGCTCAAGACGAGCGTCAAGCTGCGCGACGAGCCCGGCTGGATCACGTTCGGGATCGACGGCAGGCTCGCATACCCGTCGACCGGCGAGGTGATCGACGTGCAGACGAAGAAGATCGTCGCGACACTCCAGGACGAAGAGGGTCGCGACGTCGAAAGCGAGAAGATGCTGGAGATCGACTTCGCCGGCAGCCGTCCCGTGCGCGCCGGCGATCAGTTCGGCAAAGGCCAGAAGCGGTGACCCGCTAGCGGGGCGCAGGCTTCGACAGGTACTCGCGGGACTGCGCCTCGCCCCGGATCGGCGTGACCTTGTCGGGGTCGTAGCGCACCATCAGATAGTTGACGTGGTCGTCGATCTTCGTGAACCAGTGTCCCGTGCCCGCGGGAATGACGACGACGTCGCCGGCCTTGATGTGATATTCGACGCCGTTTCGGATGTCGGATCCGTTGTTGCCCGGGCCGTTGAACTCGACGACGGTGCGCTGCGTCGCCGGCCGCCGCTGGCGATCGACGATGTCCGGGCCGAGCACGAGGGTCGCTTCGCCCGAAATGACGTGATAGACCTCGCTCACCTGATCGTGTTCCGCCACCGAGTTGCGCGCAGGGCCGTCCAGCTTGCCCCGATAGACCATGCCGATGCCGACATGGGCTTTCCCGATGTCGATGTCGCGCACCTGTTGATCGACGAGTCGCTCGGCGATGGCCTTCTGGGTGTAGGCGTCGAGCTCCGAAACCGGGACGACCGTGCCGGGACACATGGCGCAGGTCGGCTGCGGATCCGTCGGATTGATCCGTCCCTGCGCCGCCAGCCCGACCAGCACGCCGGCGGCCGCGACACACCCGAGCAGCAGCTTTTGCATACGCACCTCTGCCGGGTGTTCTACCACTTTCGAGCGCCCGACGCCTAGCTGCCCATGGCGAGCTGGTGCACCTGCTCGACCGCGTGCCAGCCGGCTTCGACCGCTCCCTGCTGCCACGACGGGTCGCTGCTGACGGCGGCGCATCCGAGCACGATCCGGCCGTCGGGCTTGCCGAGTTGCTGCCGGCGCGTGTCCGGGCCGCCGACTCCCCGCCGCCCGCCCGATGCGAACGCGCCGCGGCTGTACTCGATCTTCTCCCAGAACACGCAGTAGGCGTTCTCGTACTCCTGTCGCAGCTGGGGGTGGACCTTGCTCCCGTGCGTCAGGACATGCTCGATCCGTCCGTTGATCGGCATGTCCACGACGCCCGCCTGGCGGCCGTTCCCATAGAAGCCGAGAACGATCCCCTTCTTCGAGAAGAAGTCGTTCGACGGATACGAGAACTCACCGAAGGGCAGGTTCGAGTACAGGTGGCCGCCGAAAATGCGATCGTCCTCTTCCCAGAATCGCCGTTTCATCTGCAAGCCCATCTTGGCGCTGGGACTGTAGGCGGTCGCCTTCGCGGCCGCCACCATCTCGGGCGAGAGATCGACGTCGAGCGTCGTCAGGACCGTGAGCGGGAGGCACGACACGACGAAGTCGGCCGTAGCCTGGCGCGGCTGGCGTGTCTTGGTGTCGATGTAGTTCACGACGACATGGTCGGGCGCCTGGTGGATCGACTGGACTTCGATGTTCAGGAGGATCCGGTCGCCGATGGCGCGCTGGAAGCCCTTGGGGAACTGGTCCATCCCGCCGATGGGCTGGAACATCGGCGCCTGACCGGTGCCGCCGATGATGGATCGCGCGCGGCTCCCGAAGCCGGACTGCAGCAGCGCGCTGAAGTCGTAGGGATCGCCTTCGCCGCGGGCATCGCTGCCTCTGTAGGCATGGTCGGCGTTGTCGAGGTAGCCCTCGGTCACCAGAAATGCGACCAGGCGCTCCTTGTCCTCCGCGGTGAGGGGCAGATCGAGCGCGTCCGTGCTGACCGCCTTGGCCAGCAGCTCCGAGGTGTAGCCGACCATGTCGGCCTTCACCTCGCGCAGCCGGACGCGCCTGCCGGCAAGTGGTCCCACGTCGTCGCCTTCGTAGTAGAAGTAGGACGCCTCGGCTTCGTTGATGAAGATCTGCAGGGGTACGCCGAGCTCCTTGCAGTAGTCGAGAACCCCGGTGTGCCAGTGCGGAATTCGCCAGGGCCCGCCGTTGAGGTACACGCCTTCGTCGAACCCGCACACCTGGTGCTCGCCGTCGGGACCGAGCTCGGTGTGCCCGGCGCCGCGGCGAACCGTCCAGTTGACGCCGCCGACGCGGTCGCGCGCTTCGAGAATCTGATAGTCGTAGCCGAGCTGGCCGAGCTCGTATCCCGTCGTCAGGCCCGACACGCCCGCGCCGAGGATGATGACCTTTCTGCCGTTCGCGCGGCCGCTCAGCCGGGGTCGGGCCGCCACGTCCTGCGCCATGAGATCCCATGAGCGCATCGCCGCCATGAGCACGGTCGACCCGCCGACCATGCCGAACCGCTCGAGAAAACTCCGGCGCGTCCAGGCCGCCGGCCCTTTGTGGCTGCTCATCCCGGTCTCCCGTGTTGGACGGAGGTGAAAGCCCTCCAGGGGTCAGTAGGATACGCGCACCGTCAATTGCACGGCGCGCATGTTGTTCGCCTGGTTCCGGATCTGCCCGAAGCTGGAATTGCCGAGTGCCGTGCTCGCCGGCGCCGCCCATTGCACGATGCTGAGGGGATTCAGGAACTCGAGGCGCAGATCGGCGCTGGCGCCGCCAGGCAGGTTCACCTGTTTGGTGGCCGACAGGCTGAAGTTGGTGCGGTGCGGCGACAGCACGCCCGGCAGGACGCGCGGCGCGTTGCCGAACTGGCTCTTCGGCACCGCCTCGAAGGCGGCCAGGTTGAAGTACTGGTTGTCGGTGGTGTCCTGGCGGATACGGTCGGTGATGTCGCCATCGGCGAGGACGTCCGCGCCGTCCACCAGATCAGGCCGGATCGCGCCGCCGAACAGGAACTGTCCGCCGGTGATGTTCTGGCTGACGCCGATCGGGAATCCGCTCTGCAGCTGCAGCACGCCGGTCATCGACCAGCCGCCGAGCACGGCGTCGCCCCAGGCGCTGTCCGACAGGAAGCGCTTGCCGTCGCCGAAGGGCAGCAGGAGCGTGGGCGACACCGTGAGCTTGTGCGGCGAGTCGAGCAGACTCAGCCCGTACTCCGAATCCGGGTTGAAGTACGGCGAGAAGGGCACCAGCACGTACTCGTTCTGCACGGGTGACGCGCTCGAGTAGTAGTTGCCCTGGCCGACCTGGTTGTCGTTCAGCCGGCTGTAGGTGTAGCTGAAGTTCACGCCCCAGACGTTGTCGACGCGCTTGCGGCCCTGCACGATGAACGCGTGGTACTGCGAGTGCGCGCCGGTGGCGTCGTTCCACGTGATGTTGCCGAATTCCGGATACGGGCGCAGGAGCTGGCCGAGCTGGATCGTGCTGCGGCCGGCGAACTGCCCCGCCTCGGGGATGCCGTAGAAGGGATTGGCCACATTGCCGAGCGTGTCGACGAGGGAAGTCTGATAGCTCGGGTCGAGCGCGTTGAGATCGAGGCCGGTCGACCACGACAGATCGCTGCCGGACAGGCCCGTGTAGCCGACGCCCAGCATCACACCGCCGGGAAACTGGCGCTGCAGATCGACCGAGTACCTGCTGCACCTTCGGCGTGCCCTTCATCGGCAGCACAACGTTCGTGTTGGCGCCCGCGTTGGTCAGCAGGCCCAGCGACGGCCCGGTGGGTTGCACGAGGCCGTCGGGGAACGGATCGCTCAGGGAGGTGATCGGCACCCCTCCCGAGGATTGCTGGAGGTCGGTCGTCGACGAGTAGCCGTACTGGCTCCAGTTGCTGGTGCCGGCCGAGCCGTAGTTCCACGGGGCCACGTAGATGCCCCAGCCGCCGCGCACCACGGTCTTGTCGTTGAACTTGTAGACGGCGCCCGCCCGCGGCGACACCTGCGGCTTGCGCGTCCCGCCCAGCTGATTCGGGGCGCCGTTCTCCCCGGCATACACCAGCCCCCCGTAGATGGTCCGCGGCTGGCCCGTCACGGGATCAACGAGATTCACCAGGTCGTTCAGCGGATTCACGGTCGTCATCGCGAAGTCGGTGGCGATCCGGTTCTGCCGCTCCTGCAGGTTCGTCTCGTGCTCGAGGCGCACGCCATAGTTCACGGTGAGGCGGTTGCTGACGCGCCAGTCGTCCTGGAAGTACGCCGCCGTATAGCGGATGTAGCCGTCGAGATCCGCCGAGATGGGAATGTTGCCGCTGGAGGGATAACCGAGCAGCAGGTCGGCGAGCGCATTCCCGGTGAATCGGCCGTCGAACGAAAACGATCCGGTCGAGGCGCCGAAGGTGGACGACCGGACGCCGATCGTCCGATAGTCGCCGCCCGCCTTCAGACTGTGCACGTTCGCCAGCTTGCTCAGGGTGCCGTTGAATCCGTACTGGTAGTAGACGTTGTCGGACCGGTTGCTCCAGCCCGTGCCGCCGTATCCGGTGATCGACGTTGTCGGAAACCGGCGGCTGTCGGCGAAGGCGCTCGTGTAGGCCCCGTTGCCCGGCCAGAGCGCCGTCGCGTCGAACGGCACGGGGAGCTTGTTCCCGTCCTGAAACTGGTTCCAGCCGCCGCGCAGCGTCAACACGGTCGTCGGCGTCATCACCCACGTGTTGTTGACGACGATCGTGTGGTCGGCGCGCTCGAGATAGAACTGAGTGCCCGCCTCCGGATGCTCGCGGTTCCAGTTGGCGCTGTTTTCCCCGGTGACCTGACGGAGATAGAACGCGCTCATCGAGACGGCGTTGCTGAAGTTGTGGTTGATCTTCGTCGTCCACTGATAGGCGTGGCTCGGCAGGATCGCCGTCTGGCTCAGGTTCTGGGTGCCGTCGTCGGCGTCGCGATTGGGCGCGGGCATGTAGCTGGCGATTGTCGCGCCCGTGGAGTTCAAGCGGTCGGCCGGGATGATATTGCCGGGAAACGGCTGGCCGGTGAGGGGATCGACGATCGTGACCGGTTTGCCGTTGCGGGTCACCTGCGAAAAGTCGCCGAGTCGCGACGCCATCGAAGGGACGGTGATCGCGCCCGCCTGAGGCTGGTTGTCCAGATACTTTTCGCCGGCGAACCAGAAGAACGTCCTGTTCGGAACGATCGGCCCCCCGAAGCCCCCGCCGCCGTTGCGCCAGTACTCGGGACGGAACGCTTCCTGCGTGAGACGGGGGATGAGGAGCTGCGACTGCAACGCCTCGGGGCGAAACACCGTGTACCCGGAGCCCTGGAACCGATTGCCGCCGGCGCGGGCGGTCATGTTCATGACGCCGCCGCCGGTCCGGCCCATCTCGGTGTCGTAGGTGTGAATCTGCACGCGGGCGTCCTCGAGCGCCTCCATGCTGGGATTCACCGAGGAGCGATTCTGCATGTCGGTCGTGGGAAAGCCGTCGATCAGGAAGTTGTTCGAGCGCACCGCGCCGCCGCCCATCGACAGCGAGGAATTGCCCGACTGATCCTGCATGCGGTTGTAGTGCGCGTTGCCGCTGGCCACGACCGTCGGCTCGAGGGTCGCCATCAGGAACACGCTGCGCCCCTCCGATGGCAGCTCGCGGAAGTTCTGCACGGTCAGGGTGCTGCTCTGGGAGGCGCTGCTCGTCTCGATGAGCGGCACGGCCGCCGTGACGGTGACGTTTTCCTCGAGCGCGGCGATGCTCAGCGTCACCGGAATATCGATGTGCGCCTGCGTGGCGACGAGAATGTTCGGGTTGGTGTACGGCCGGAAGCCGGACACCTCGACGCGCAGCGTGTACGGTGCCGGATCGACGGCCGGGAACGAGTACTCGCCGACGCTGTTGGTCACGGTCTGGCGGACGGCGCCGCTCGATCGATTCGTGAGGGTGACGTCGGCGCCCGGGATCACGCCCTCGGCGTCGCGCACGGTGCCGCGCACGCTGCCCTGAAACGACTGGGCGGTGCCGATCGTTGAAGCCGTCATGATCACGGTGATCACGACGACGACGCGCATGAAGCGCGCACTCGACTGAAAGAGGCTCCGCATGCCTGCACTCTCCTGTGGGTGTGAGATCCGTCGCGGCGCCTTGTGCAAGGCGCAGACCACACGAAGAGCGGAGCGGAATTTCCGAACGATCGCGTGCGATCGCTCGGCTCGATCGTCGAAGACCGGCGTCGATCGGCGCGGTCGAGCGCGTGGAAGCGACACGCGCGTCGGTTTCCGCCGGAACGAGACGACACGCGTGTCGGTTTCGGCGAAACGGGCGCCGGCGGCCGATCACTTTTGTCGGCACGCCCGTACGCACGCGACGCGCGTGGCGCAAACGTCGACCGCCCGTGACATACTCGGGCGACCAGGACCGCGTCGGAACGCGGGACACAAGGAGGTCTGATGACTGCACGGACGATCGCCGCCACGCTCGCCGCGGTGATGGGCGCCGGCCTGTTCTATTCCGCCGCCGCCCAAACATCCCGCCGTTACATCGCCGGCCGATCCGCGGACGCCGCCAACGCCGCGACGCAGCCGCCGTTCAGCGGCGCCGTCCTCGCGGGTGACACCCTGTATGTCTCCGGGATGCTCGGCTCGGGCGACACCGCCACCGATGCCGCGCGCAACGTGCTGACCACCATGCGCACGACGCTCGAGAGCGCGGGCATGACCATGGACGACCTCGTGATGGTGCAGGTGTTCACGTCGGACCTGGCGTACTACAACGACTTCAACACCGTGTACCGGACCGTCTTCACGAAGGAGTATCCGGCCCGCGCCTTCATCGGCGCCGGATCGCTCTTGAACAATGCCAAGTTCGAGGTGATGGGAATCGCCGTCAGGCGATAGCCGCTACTTCCAGCCGGTCGGCTTGCGGGTGAACCGCGCAGGGAGGGAGGCCTTGGTCTCCGCGGCCTGCCCGGTTTCACCCGACGCGGCCGCGATCTCGCGCTCGAGCGCTTCGTCGTCGGGAAGGCCAGCCAGCTCGTCGACGAACATCAGCGAGTGCTGAGACGGGATCTCGAACCGCTTGCCGCACGTCTTGCACGTCACCTCATCGTCCAGCCGGAGCAGGTAGTCGCGCAACTTCGCGAACTTGGCGCGGTCCTCGTCGGTGGCGCCGCCCGGCAGCTTGTCCTTCTTGGAGCGACGCACCCAGCGGATGCTGTAGTCGTTCGTCCGCCGGCATTTCGGGCACTGATACCGCCCCTGGCGGGTCTCGCCGCGTTCGGTGAAGAGGGCGCGTTCGTCGAGAGCCATCCCTTCATGGTAGCTGAGTTCGCCGGCGCCGGCGCGCCACGAAGCTCAGTCCGTCGACGCCCGTCGGCCCAGGATCAGGTGCGAGTCGCCGAACTCGTGCCACAAGTATCCTTCGCGCCGGGCCGCGTCATAGCCGCGTGCCAGGTGATCCGAGTCGCCCGCGAGCCGCTCGAGCAGGGCGAGGTGAGTGGCGTGCGGTTCGTGCAGGCCCGTGATGAGGCCGTCCACCGATCGCACCGCTCGCGCCCCGGTCACGACGAGGCTCGTCCAGCCCTCCCCGGGATGCGTCGTGGCACCCTCGTCGGTGACCGTTTCCAGCGCGCGGACGACCGTCGTGCCCACGGCGACCACGCGGCGGCCGGCACGCCGCGCGGCGTTCACGCGGTCGGCCGTCTCGGGCGGGACGCGATAGAACTCTTCATATGGCGGCTCGTGCTGCTCCTGGCTGGCCACCCCCGTGTGCAGCAGCAGTGGCGCGATCTGAATGCCGCGCGACACGAGCCGGGTAACCAGCTCGGGCGTGAACGGCCGGCCTGCCGACGGCATTTCGGCGCTGCCGGGCTCCGTGACGAAGATCGTCTGGTACATGTCGCTCGGCCAGGGGCGATGGACATAGCGATAGCGGATCGGAAACCCATGCTGCTCGAGGTATGCCGTGAACGCGACCGGGAGATAGACGGCGGCGAGCCACAATCGGGACGGCCGTGCCATCGAATGCCGGAGCGGGTACGGCGCCAGCAGGACCGCCCGGCCGCCGGCAGGCAGGCCGAACGACGTGCCGGCGCGCATGGTGTGGCACGGCAGGGACGCGGGGGCCGCGACGTGCCGCACCTCGAGCGTCCAGACGCCGCCGGGCAGCCGGGTGGACAAGTGCAGCTCGAAGATCTCGCCAGTGTCGGTCGCCGCTTCGAGCGCGGCATTCAGCGTCCCGCTCGTGTTGACGACGAGCAGATCGCCGGCGGACAGCCACCGGGGCAAGTCGAAGAATTTCGCGTGCTCGATCGAGTCCCGCGCGACGTCGGACACGAGCAGCCGCACTTGGTCGCGCCGCAGGCCGCGCGCTTCGGGCGGCTCGGCCGCTTCGAGGCCGGGCGGGAGGGCGAGCGGGCCAGCTAGACGCGTGCCGCCCATCGCAGGTCCTCCTGCTGCGCCATGAAGCGCTCCCCCGTGAAGGCCTGCGGGTCCTGATCGAACAACCAGTTCCAGAACGGCGCCGTCACGACCGGGAGCGGACGGTCCGAGATGTCTTCGCCGGGGAAGGCCGCCTGGTGCATCCTCGTCCGCATGTCGCCCGGGTCGACCAGCACGACCGAAACGCCCGATTCGCCGAGCTCGTTGGCGAGCGTTTGCGTGAGCAGCTCGAAGGCCGCCTTGCTGGCGCCGTACGGGCCCCAGCCGGGATACGCGCCCTGCGCCGCGTCGCTCGTGATGTTGACGACGAGTCCGCGGCGCCCCTTCAGAAGCGGTGCCGCGAGCTGAAGCAGCGCGATCGGGGCCCCGACGTTGACCGGAAAGATGCGTCCGAAGCGCTGCACGTCGAAGTCGAGGAGCGGACCGATGTCGCCGAGCTCGGAGGCGTTGTTCACGAGCAGATCGAGGCCGCCCAGTTCCCGGGCCGCACCAACCAACCGCGCTCGCACGGCCGGGTCGGTGACGTCGCCGTCGACGGCCACCACGCGGGATCCGCGCGCCCGCAGCGAGTCGGCGAGGCTCTCGAGCGGCCCGGGCGTCCTGGCGCCGACCACCAGATCCCAGCCGCGCCCGGCCAGAATGCCGGCAATCACCTCGCCCAGGCCGCGACTCGCGCCCGTGACGAGCGCCACACGATTCGATGCACACATCTCGGCACCCCCGCCGACCAGCATCTGACTTCAAGTGCACTTGAAGTCAAGCGCGAAGTGCGCGAAGCTGGAGTCATGGGCGACGTACTGAGTGTGGGCGAGCTCGCGGCGCGCTGCGGCGTGGCGACCTCTGCGCTTCGGTTCTATGAGGATCAGGGCCTGATCCATGCCGAGCGCACCGATGCCGGCCACCGCCGGTTTCCGCGAGACGTCATTCGTCGTGTCGCGTTCATCGTATTCGCGCAGAAGGTTGGCCTGTCGCTCGAGGACATTCGGGCGGAGCTCGCCCGGCTGCCGCGCAACCGCGTGCCCGAACGCGCCGACTGGGCGAAGCTGTCGGCCGGCTGGAAAGATCGCATCCGGGACCGGATCGCGGAGCTCGAGCGTCTGCAGGCGGGCCTGACCGAGTGCATCGGGTGCGGATGTCTCTCGCTCGACCGGTGCCAGTTCGCCAATCCCGGCGACCGTGCCGGACGGCGCGGCCCCGGCCCCCGCGTCTGGATGGAAGAAACCGGCCGACGTCCCCGGTGAGGACTCAGCGTTCGAGCTCGGCGGCCCCCGCTGCGCGGCGACCTGGCGCGCGAATCACGGCAGCCATCCGCCCGGCTGCGCCACCTTCGCGGCGGTAGGAAGAAAAGTGCGCGGGGTGACAGCCCGTGCAGAGCCTCGCCACGTGGATTCGTTCCGCAGACATTCCCGCGCCCATGAGCTGCTCGCGCGCCGAGGCCCAGCCGTCGAAGTGCCAGTAGCGGGGACGATGTTCAGCGCCGAACCATCGGGCGACCGACGTCGGCTCGAACCCGGCAGCCTCGAAGGCTTCACGCACATCCGCGCCGACCTCGTAGCAGCACGCCCCGATCGAAGGTCCGATCGCCGCTACGAGGTCGCCCGGGCGGCTCTTCCATCGATCGACGAACATCGCCACGGCGGCCGCCGGCGCACGCGCCGCCAGTCCGCGCCAGCCCGCATGCGCGGCGGCCACGACGCCGGCCGAGGGATCCGCCAGAAGAATAGGGGCGCAATCGGCCGCCTGAACGGCAACCGCAACGTCGGGAAGGTCGGTGCCGACAATGTCGGCCTGCGGCAGATCGATCGGATCGATCGACTCGACGGTCGTGACGACGATCGCTGCCGCCCCATGCACCTGACGCAGACGTACCAGCCGCGCGGCGGTCACGCCGGCAGCCTGGGCCACTTCCGCCCACGCGAGGTCGGGCTCGGCCGACCGGGATCCAAGCTTCCAGGTGCGCGTCGTATACAGATGAGGCGCCATCGTCGCCAGCGGGCGACAGACGAGCGCGGGCGCTGACGCGGCTTGCACCCATTCGAAGCCGCCGCTAGGCTGGGGGTCCGGCACCATACTCCGATCATGCCTGATATCCGCGGCCTCGGCCTCGACGCGATCGAGATCGAACGGATCGGCGACACGCTGGCCCGCTACGGCGACCGATTCGAACGCCGGATCTTCACCGACGCGGAAATCGCCTACTGCCGACGCCGGCGCGATCCCGCCGTCCACTTTGCCGGACGGTTCGCCGCGAAGGAAGCCGGCATGAAGGCGCTCGGCACGGGCCGCTCACACGGCGTGCTCTGGCGCGACGTCGAAGTGGTGCGGGGTGGCGGACCGCCGCGGCTGCAGTTCCACGGCGGCGCGGCGCGGCGATTCGCCGAGATGGGCGGCGGCTCGGCCCTGGTCACGATCACGCACAGCCGGACGCTGGCCCTGGCGCAGGTGATCCTGCTCGGCTGACCTCGCGCCTGCCCCGACCGGTGCAACTCCGGTTGCCGAATCGGCGCATGCGCCGATACGAGGGGCACGCACCCTGGCTCCGTACCCCACCAAGTCGCGCAGCGGCAGTCGGTTGCGACCCCGCTCCAGGAATGCCGCCTGCTGGCACGTGTGATGTAGCCCAGACCGCCGCCACCGACACCGGCCGTCCGAGGCGGACGGCCAACGGTTCGTCGCGAAAGGAGCGCGCCATGACCATCAAGTTCACGCCGAACGACAGGGGGAATCCCCCGGGAAAGCTGGCGGACGCCGAGCTGCACTTTGCCGAAGGCCCGTTCGAAGGGCTGAAACTCGTGGGGTTCTCGATCTGGGAACGGCGCAGCGGCTCGGGGCGGAACGTCACGTTCCCCGCGCGGCAGTACAGCGTGAACGGTGAGCGGCGGAGCTTCGCCCTGCTGCGACCGATCGTCGACGCCACTTCGCAGCAGAAACTGCGCGACGTGATTCTGGAGGCGTATCAGGAATTCGAAGCCGAATCCGCGATGGTCACTGGATAAGGGGCAGCAGCCGGGCGTTGTCCTGCTGGCGTTTCGGCGGCAGGGTCCATTCCTCGCGAATGGCCTTGTCGTATTCGGCCCGGAAGAAGGACGCCTTCATGCCGCCGTCGATCACGTCCCAGGGCAGCACGGCGTCACGGCTTCGGTCTCGGAAAATGTAGAACTCCGCGTCGACGCCCGACTCGGCAACGGCCGCGCGCCAGTTCTGCCCGTTGCGCTCGGCGGCCTCGATCGCCGGAGCGACACGTCGATCGCCGAGCGACAGCAGCGCCTGATAGTAGGAGTGCCGCTGCGACTTGATGTTGAAATACACGTTGTCGATGCCGGCCATGAGCGATCGCAGCCGCTTGATCTTGCGGTCGGTGATCGCGGGGTCTTCCATCGGCAGCCACTGGTAGGCCGTGGCGGGTTTGGGCACCAGCGGATTCACGCTTCCGACGATGTGGCCGATCTGACCACGGGCGCGCGCGTGCACGAGCATCCGATCGCGCATCGCGAGCGTCAAGTCGCGGATGGCCACCAGGTCTTCGTCGGTTTCGGTCGGGAGGCCGATCATGTAGTAGAGCTTCAGGTTGTCGATTCCGTTGGCGAACAGCAGCTCGGCTCGATCGAGGATCTCGCCGTTGGTCACCGTCTTGTTGACGACCCGACGCAGGCGGTCCGAGCCGGTCTCAGGCGCGATCGTGATCGTGCGTTCTCCGCTGGCGCGGAGCAGCCGGACGATCGTCTCGGTCAGATCGTCGAGGCGCAACGATGCCGGGCTGATGCCGTACCCCATCTCGTGCAGGCGCGCGAGGATGCGCTCGATGTCCGGGTGGTCGCAGAGCGCGATGGACACGAGGCCCACCCGGCGGGCGTGGGCGCGGGCCGCCTCGGCCAGCTGCAGGATGCGATCGGTCGGGAACGCGCGAACGGGCAGGTAGTTGTAGCCGGCCCAGCAGAACCGGCACAGGTTGGCGCATCCCCGGACCACTTCCACGAGGAAGCGCGCCCCGAACTCGGTGTCGGGCGTGAAGATGCTCGTGGCGGGAGGATCGCAGGCGCCGGTAACCGGCAGGGCCGCCTTCTTCACGGCGGGCGCAGGCGTGCCGTCGGCGGCCGCCACAAATCCCGCGAGCCTGCCGTCCGGCGCATATCGGGGTTCGACGAGCGAGGGGATGTAGAACCCGCGCTCGAGCGCCAGACGGCGCAGCAGATCGGCGCGCCCGCCGGCCTGGGCGACCGCTCGTCCGAGCGCCGGCACCAGTTCTTCGCCCTCGCCGGCCGCAATCACGTCGGCGAACGGAGCGAGCGGTTCGGGATTGACGAACGTCACCGCGCCCCCGATCACGACGAGCGGGTGGCGTTCGGTGCGGTCGGCGGCGCGCACGGGAATGCCGGCAAGCCGCAGGAGCGAGAGCACGTTGACGTAGTCCCATTCGAACGACACGGAAAACGCCAGCACGTCGAACTCGCCGACGGGCGTCTGCGACTCGAGGCTCACGATGCCGGCCCGGCTCGCCAGCAGGTCGGCCAGCTCCTGCTTGGGCGGCAGGAAGACGCGTTCGCACACGACGTCGTCGCTGTCGTTGAACAGGCGATAGACCGTCTGAAACCCGAGGTTGGACATGCCCACCCAGTACGTGTTCGGGAAGGCCAGGGCGACGCGCAGACGATCGCCGTGCGGCTTGGTGACGTAGCCGACTTCTTTCGCGAGGATGGATCGTGCGCGTTCGCGCTGGTGCCAGGAGCTCATCGACGGGTACTGCGGCTGACGGGAGACCGGCGGCGCCGGATCTGGCCGAGCCCGTTCGGCGGCTCACGCTCAGACGCCGCCGGTCCCGGGTGCCGTGGATTTATGTACTCTACCACCACGGCCCCGGGCGGCCCCGACGGCGCGCGTCGGCTCAGCCTTCCTGGCGCCTCAGGAACGCCGGCACATCGAAGGTCGAACCGAGGTCCCCCCATTCGGCCAGCGGGGGAGCCCCGTTGGCGGATTTCAGGCGATCCATGGCCTCGGGACCGGGTTCGACGGCCCCGTTCGGCAAGGCGTCGGACGGCACGGGCAAGGTGCCGCCGGCTGCCACCGGCAGGTCGAGGAGCGGCCGGCGCGAGATCGACAGTCTGGCGGCGGTGGGTACCGCGGCCTCGGCGCGGGCGCGGAGGTGATCGGCGTACTGGGTCATGTCCACCGGCGTCTGAGCCGGGGCGGCCGCCGGCCGGGCCGTGGACGCGCTCTCGAACCCGGTCGCGATCACCGTGATCTTGACCTGGCCCTTGAGCGACGGATCCACGACGGCGCCGAAGATGATGTTGGCGTCCTCGTGGGCGGCTTCCTGCACGATGGCCGACGCCTCGCTCACCTCGACGAGCGACAGGTCCGATCCGCCCGTCACGTTGATAATCACGCCGCGCGATCCGTTCACCGACGCGCCCTCGAGCAGCGGGCTCGAAATGGCGCGGCGGGCGGCTTCCATGGCCCGGTCCGGCCCCTCTGCCACGCCGGTCCCCATCATGGCGAGACCCATCCCCGACATGATGGTCTTGACGTCGGCGAAATCGAGGTTGATCAGGCCGGGCACGAGGATGAGATCCGAAATGCCCTGAATGGCCTGTCGCAGCACGTCGTCGGCCGTCGCGAACGCGTCGGTGAGCGGCGTCGTGCGGTCGATGATCGTCAGCAGGCGCTCGTTGGGGATCGTGATGATCGTGTCGACGCAGTCGCGGAGCGCTTCGAGGCCGCGCTCCGCCTGCGCCTGGCGCTTCCGGCCCTCGAACTTGAACGGCTTGGTGACGACGGCGATCGTGAGCGCGCCGAGCTCGCTCGCCAGGCTGGCCACCACGGGCGCGGCGCCCGTCCCGGTGCCTCCGCCGAGCCCGGTGGTCACGAAGATCATGTCGGCGCCGTCGAGCATCTGGATGATCTTGTCGGTGTCTTCGAGAGCGGCCTGACGCCCCACGTTTGGATCGGCGCCGGCGCCGAGGCCCTTGGTGAGCTTTCCGCCGATCTGCAGCTTGTTCGGCGCCGCGTTGTTCGCGAGCGCCTGGAGGTCGGTGTTGGCCACGATGAACTCGACGCCGTCGAGCCCGTCCTGCACCATGCGGTTCACGGCGTTGCCTCCGCCGCCGCCAACGCCGATCACCTTGATGCGGGCGCCCATGCGATTCTCCTCGGCGAGGTGCAGGCGCAGGCGCTGCTCCTCTCGGATGTGTTCGCTCTCGGGCGTCGTATGCGCGTGAGCCATTCGCGTCTCCTTGGTTAGAAGAATTCCTTGAACAAACCGCGCAGCCGTCCGGCCACGCGCCCGATGGCGCCAGCCCCGGCCATCGCGCGCGCGGGCTCGCCCGGCGCGTTGCGGCATCCGTACAGCACGAGCCCCACGCCGGTCGCGAAGGTGGGGCTGTTGACGTGGTCGCTCAGCCCGCCGACGCCCACCGGGCAGCCGCGGCGGATCGGCAGGTCGAAGATCTGCTCGGCGATTTCGGGCATGCCGTCGAGGATGGCGCCGCCCCCGGTCAGCACGATGCCCGAGTTCAGGCTCTTTTCGTAGCCGGCCCGGCGGATCTCGTCCCACACGAGGTGGAAGATCTCCTCGGCGCGCGGCTGGAGGATCTCGGCGAGAATGCGGCGCGCCATCACGCGCGGCTTGCGGCCCCCCACGCTCGCCACTTCCATGGTCTCGTCCTCGTCGACCATCCCGGAGAGCGCGCAGCCGCATTTCCGCTTGATCTTCTCCGCGTCCGGCACGGGCGTCCGGAGGCCGACGGCGATGTCGTTCGTGAAGTGATCGCCGCCGATGCCGATGACCGCGGTGTGCCACAGGCTGCCGCGCTCGTAGATCGCGATGTCGGTGGTGCCTCCGCCGACGTCGACCAGCGCCACGCCGAGCTCCTTCTCGTCGTCGGTCAGGACCGACTCGCTCGCGGCCAGCTGCTCGACGACGGTCTCCGCCACGGTGACGCCGGCGCGGTTCACGCAGGCGACGAGGTTCTGCGTCGAGCTCTGGCTGCCGGTGACGATGTGCACGTTGACTTCGAGCCGCGCGCCGGTCATGCCGACCGGAGCGCCGATGCCGTCCTGCTCGTCGACGACGAAGTCCTGCGGCAGGACGTGGAGGATCTCGCGCCCGGTCGGCAGCGATACCGCCTTGGCGGCCTCGATCGCCCGGCGCACGTCTTCACGGGTGATTTCGCGGTTCTTCCCGGCGACGGCGATCACGCCGCGGCTGTTGAATCCCTTGACGTGGGGGCCCGACAGCGCGAGATGCACGGAGTCGATCTCGACGCCGGCCATCAGCTCCGCCTCGTCGATGGCCTTCTTGATCGACTCGACGGCGGCCTCCAGATTGACGACGACCCCGCGCCGGATGCCGCGCGATTCGGACACGCCCAGCCCCACGACGTCGAGGCGATCGGCGTCGAGCATTTCGCCGACCACCGCGGTCACCTTCGACGTGCCGACGTCGAGTCCCACCAGATACCGTTCTCTTCGTGCCACGCTGCCTCCGGGTTGCTAGGGCTGCCGCGTCGTCCGCGTGGCGGCCCGCCCCGCGGGCCGCACGTAGACACGATCGTCGAAGCGCATGTCCACGTAGTCGATGTTGGCGACGCGCTCGTGGAGGGCGTCGGTCAGCGCCAGATACGATTGCAGGCGCGCGGCGAACGCGTCGTCGCCAAGGTCGATCCGCGCCGGATCGCCGTTCAGAATCACCGCGGCGTTGTGCACGTCCGCGACGTTGATCTGGGAGACGCGGCGGGCGATCGCCGGCGTCGCCGCGAGCTCGCCGAGCAGCCGCGAGGCCAGCCGCGCCCGGCCCGGGTCGATCGTCGGGCCGTCGGGCGCTCGCGCGAGAAGACCGTCGACGATCGGGAGATCGAGATCGTCGTATTGCGGCCCGAACTGGTCGATGATGGCCGCGCTCTCGTCGATGAGGTACATGTCGCCGTTCAGCCTCGCGATTCCGATCGGCTCGCGCTCCTGCACGATCACGTCAATCGTGGATGGAAGGGACCGCCGAAGGGCCGCCTCGCGCACCCAGGTCGACGTCATCAACCGGTCGTGCCACTCGTTCAGATCGGTCCACAGGAGGCTCTGCCCGCGCAGGCCGCCCAGAAGCGCCATCACCTCGCCCCGCGAGAGCCGCGCATTGCCGCGCACCGTAATGCGATCGATCTGCAGCACACGGCCTTCCGCAACCAGCTGCACCGTCCGGTACGCGCCGTACAGACCGAGCATCGTGACCATGGCGCCGAGCGCGATGGGCCGGACCAGCGCACGCCAGCCCCGGCGTCGCTTCGACGGCTTGACGTGCGCGCGACGGAACCGGCGATCCGCCGGTGCGGCCACCGCCGTCACGGCCGCTCCCCCGCCTCGGCATGCCGGAGGCGGTCGATCAGGCGATCGACGGCGCCGGCGATCGACCCGGCGCCGAGCGTCATCACGACGTCCCCGGGCCGCGCCGCCCGGGCGGCCGCGGCGACGGCCTCGTCGAGCGTGGCCGCGACGTCCACCGGGCCTGACACTGCCCGACGCACGGCCGCCGCCAGCGCCTCGAGCGTCACACCGGGAATCGGAGCCTCGCCCGCCGGGTAGATGTCGGTCAGGACCACGTGGTCCGCGCCGGACAGCGCGGGGCCGAAGGCGTCCATCAGCGCCTGCGTCCGCGTATACCGGTGGGGTTGGAACACGACGATGAGACGTCGCCCCAGGGCCCGGGCCGCCTCGAGGACCGCGGCGATTTCGGTCGGGTGATGGCCGTAGTCGTCGACGACGAGCACGCCGTTCGGCTCGTCACGCACGTCGAATCGGCGCTCCACTCCACGAAATTCCGCCAGCGTCTCGGCCGTCCGGCTGAACGGGAGGCCGATCTCGAGCGCGACCGCCACCGCCGCCAGCGCGTTCTGCAGGTTGTGCCGTCCGGGAACATGCAGCGACAGGAGGCCGAGCGCGCTCACCTCGCCTCTCACGCGGAGCTTCACGGTGGCTTTCGAACTGAAGGGTCCGAAGATCGGATCGGTCGCGAACACGTCGGCGACCTCGGTGAGGCCGTACGTCGTCACTCGCCGGGTCACGCGCGGCAGAATCTCGGCGATGGGATCGTCGTCGGCCGACGCCACCACGGCGCCGTAGAAGGGCACCGAGTTGGCGAACTCCACGAACGCCTGCTGCAGCGCGCTGAATCCGCCGTAGGTGTCCAGGTGCTCCCTGTCGATGTTCGTCATCACCGCAATCGTCGGACGCAGTTTCAGAAACGATCGATCGCTTTCGTCGGCCTCCGCGACGAGCAGCGCGCCGGCGCCCAGCCGCGCATTGCCGCCGAAGGCGCTGAAGCGGCCGCCGATCACCGCCGTGGGATCGAGGCCGGCCTGCTCGAGCGTGAGCGCGATCATCGACGTCGTCGTGGTCTTGCCGTGCGACCCGGCGACGGCAATGCCTTCTCGCAGGCGCATGAGCTCGGCCAGCATCTCGCCCCGCGGGATCACGGGGATGCGCCGCCGCTCCGCCTCGCGCACTTCGGGGTTGTCGGGCCCGACGGCCGACGACACCACCACGACGTCGGCGTGGCCGACGCTGGCCTCCCGGTGGCCCACGGTCACCGACAGGCCGAGCCGGGCCAGGCGCTCGGTCGTGCTCGAGGCCTTCTCGTCGGAGCCTGTCACCGTGTAGCCGAGATTCGCGAGCAGCTCGGCGATGCCGCTCATCCCGATCCCTCCGATCCCGACGAAGTGCACCCGCCGCGTCTTGCCTAACATCCCGCCAGTTCCAGCACGCGATCGACGATGACCCGGGCCGCGTCGGGTCGAGCGAGCGCGCGCGCCGCCCGGCCCATGCGCGCCCTGGCCTCGGAATCGCCGGCCAGCGTCAGCACGCGAGCCGCCAGCGCCGCGCCGGTCAGCTCGCGCTGCAGCAGCATCTCGGCGGCGCCGGCCTTCACCAGGACGTCGGCATTCAGCCGCTGGTGATCGTCGGTCGCCGTCGGCAGCGGAACCAGGATCGCGGGCTTGCCGGCGGCGGCGAGCTCGGCGAGCGTCGTCGCGCCGGCCCGGCACACCATCAAGTCCGCCTCTCCGATGCGCCGCCCCATGTCGTAGAGAAACGGCTGGATCTCCGCCTCCAGTCCCGCATGCTCATACGCGGCACGAACCATTTCGAGATCGCGCTCTCCCGTCTGGTGCACGATCCGGAGCGCCGCGCCGCTGGCCGCCAGCTCCGGCGCTGCCTCCACCATGGCCACGTTGAGGGCGTGCGCGCCCTGAGAGCCGCCAACGATCAGGACTCCGCGGCGCTCGACGCCGTCACTCGCGCTCGTTGCCACCGACCGATCGGCAGCCGCCGTCAAATCGCGCCGCACCGGGTTGCCGCTCACGAACGCCTTCGATCCGAAGAACGCCCGCGTCTGCGGGTAGTTGACCGCGGCGGCGTCCACGACGTGCGACAGCCACCGGTTTGTCAAGCCTGGCGCGGCGTTCTGCTCCAGCACCATGGTGGGCACGCCGCGCAGCGCGGCCACGAGCACCACCGGACCCGAGCTGTACCCGCCGACGCCGACCACCACGTGCGGTTGTCGGCTCGACACGACGCGCCACGCGTCGATCAGGCCGAGCGGCAGGAGCCAGGCGCCACGCAGCCGATCGCCCACACCCTTGCCTTTGATGCCGGCGCTCCTGATCACGTCCAGAGCAAATCCCTCTCGCGGCACGATCCGCGCCTCGAGCCCCCTGGCGGTTCCCGCGAACGACACGACCGCGTCCCTCCGCCGCACCCGCAGCTCCTGCGCCACGGCGATCCCGGGATACACATGGCCGCCCGTGCCGCCGCCGGCAATCACCACCCGCAGGGGCGCGTCCCGCCGTTCCCTCGTCATGCGCCCGACGAGGCATGCTGCGAGATGTTCAACAGGATCCCCATGCCGATCAGGTTCATCAACAGCGACGATCCGCCGAAGCTCACGAAGGGCAGCGGAATGCCCTTCGTCGGCAGCAGGCCGAGCACGATGCTGATGTTGACGAGCGCCTGGAGCGCCACCATCGTCGTCAGGCCGACGGCCAGGAACGCGCCGAAGCTGTCGGGCGCGTTGAGCGCAATGTGGACGCCGCGCCAGGCCACGATCAGAAAGCAGATGAGCACCACCGTCGCTCCCACCAGCCCGAGCTCTTCGGCAATGACGGCGTAGATGAAGTCGGTGTGCGGCTCGGGCAGATAGAACAGCTTCTGGACGCCATTCATCAGACCGCGGCCCCAGATCCCCCCGGTGCCCACGGCGATGAGCGACTGGATGATCTGGAACCCGTCGCCGAGTGGATCCTGCCAGGGGTCCAGGAAGGTCAGGAGGCGCCGGCGCCGATAGCCCGAGCCCATCACCAGCAGGCCGACGACGGGAGCGGCGGCGAGCGCCACACCGACGATGTAGGAATAGTTCAGGCCGGCGGCGAAGACCATCATCGCGGCGATCGACACGAGCGCGATCGAGGTGCCGAGATCCGGCTCGAGCAGAATAAGGCCGACCAGACCGAGCACGACGATGGCGATGGGCACGAGCGCGTAGCGGACCTCGTTGATCCGGTTCATCCGCCGCTCGAGAATGGCGGCAATGAAGAAGATCGCCACGAGCTTGGCCAACTCCGACGGCTGCACGCCCAGGCCGCCGATCGAGAACCAGCGGTGGGCGCCGTTCACCGCCGGCATGAAGAGCACCGCGAAGAGCGCCAGCGTAACCGTGCCGAGGGCGGACCAGATGAACACGGGTTCGCGATAGTGACGGTAGTCGACGCGCATGGCGACCCAGAGCATGGCGAGTCCCATCACGGCCCACATGCCCTGCTTGACCAGAAACAACGTGGGCCGGCCGAACTGCTCGAGCCCCACCACGGCCGACGCGCTGTACACCATGACAATGCTCAACCCGACCAGCACGGCGGTCGTGAAGAAGAGTACGCGGTCCGATTTGAGCTTGCGAGCCATCGAGTCCTGCCGATACCCCTAAAGCCGGGCGGGTTTCCACCCGAAACACTGCCTGTTCGCCGAAGAAGAAGAGCGACGGCGCGCCGGGCACGCGCCGGACGTACTATTTCGTGAGCGGTCAGCAGTCGTCAGTCGGCCCAGGACGAAGGCACCAGCTTCGCAGGCCGGGGCAGCCTGCGTTCCCAGCAGCCGGTCCTCCATCGCGCGAACCGACCGACGACTGCTCACCGCTCACACGCGCGCCAGTTTCGCCACCACCTCCTTGAAGCGCGTTCCGCGCTCCGCATAGTTCCGAAACCAGTCGAAGCTGGCGCACGCCGGCGCCAGGAGCACCACGCCCGACGGCTTCGCGAGGTCGTACGCGCACGCGACCGCCGCCTCCAGGCTGTCGGCGTCGTGCACGGCCACGGATCCGGCGAGC
Organism: uncultured Acidobacteriota bacterium; assembly: GCA_963837345.1. GTDB lineage: Bacteria > Acidobacteriota > Vicinamibacteria > Vicinamibacterales > CAVVIG01 > CAWIMX01. The sequence continues at coordinate 1,645,336 of CAWIMX010000001.1, read as the reverse complement.
GCCTCGCGCACGAGCGGCCGGGCTTCGCCGATCGCCACGACGGCCTTGGCCCGAGCCGCGAGCGGCGCGCGCAGGAGGCCGAGGTCGCCGCCCTTGAACCGGCCGCCGAGGATCGGCACGAGATCGCGATCGAAGCTCTCGATGGCGCGGCGCGCCGATTCCACGTTGGTCGCCTTGGAGTCGTTCACGAACCGGACGCCGTGAATCTCCGCCACGAGCTCCATCGCATGCTCGAGGCCGCGGAACCCGTCGGTGGCCACGCGCATGGCGTCGGGCGACGCGCCCGCGATGGCGCCGACCGTGGCCGCCGCCATCACGTCGCTCACCAGATGCGGGCCGAGCAGATGGATGGCCTCGAGCGGCACGAGTCCGCGCGTGGCGCCGGCCGCGCGCTCGACGATCCACCCCCCTTCGACCGTCGTCCCTTCGTCGATCGTCGCGTCCCGGCCGAACAGGCGGCGCCGCGCCCGGCCGCGGCGCGCCATCTCGAGCACGCCGGGATCGTCGGCGTTCAGGACGGCCCAGTCCGCGGCGTCCTGGTTCTCGAAGATGCGCGCCTTCGCCGCCGCGTAGTCCGTGATCGTCGGATGGCGATCGAGATGGTCGGGCGAGAAGTTCAGCATCACGGCGATCCACGGATGAAAGCTGTGAATCGTCTCGAGTTGGAAGCTGCTCGTCTCCACGACATGCAGCATGTCGGGCGTCGAGGTGGACGCCTGCGTGCTGAGCGGCGGGCCGATGTTGCCGCCCACGGTCACTTTGAAGCCGGCCGCCTCGAGCATGCGTCCCGCCAGCGCCGTGGTGGTCGACTTGCCCTTCGTCCCCGTAATGGCGATGACGCGGCCGCGCAGCCAGCGCGACGCGAGCTCGATTTCGCCGATCACGGGGACGCCCTGCGCGCGCGCCGCCTGGACGTCGGGATGGCCGGGCGCGATGCCGGGGCTCACGACGACCAGATCGGCGCCGACGAACGACTCCCGACGATGGCCGCCCAGCTCCAGCGTCACGCCCGCCGCGCGAAGCGGTTCGGCCTCGGGGAGATCTGCGCGCGCCTCGGACACGGTGACGCGGGCGCCGCGCCGCGCGAGCTCCGCCGCCGCCGCGAGGCCGCTCCGGGCGCCGCCCACCACCGTCACGCGCTGGCCGGTCACATCGAACGCGTTCATCGCAGTTTCAAGGTCGTGAGGCTGAAGAGCGCGAAGATGATCGACACGATGACGAACCGCGTGATGACCTTGGGCTCGCTCCAGCCGCTCAATTCGAAGTGGTGGTGCAGAGGGGCCATCCGGAAGACGCGCCGCCCGGTGAGCTTGAAATAGCCCACCTGGATCACGACCGACAGCGCCTCCAGGACGAAGATGCCGCCGACGATGAGAAGCAGCAGTTCCTGTTTGATGAGGATGGCGACGGTGCCCAGCGCCGCGCCCAGGGCGAGCGATCCCACATCGCCCATGAAGATCTCGGCCGGGTACGAGTTGTACCAGAGGAATCCGAGCGAGGCGCCCACCAGAGAGCCTCCGAAGACGGTGAGCTCGGCGCTCTGCGGGAAACGCACGATCAGCAGGTACTCGGCCAGGACGCGGTTTCCGCTCACGTACGCGAGGGCCGTATACGCCGTCGCGGCGATTGCAAACACGCTGATGGCCAGGCCGTCGAGCCCGTCGGTCAGATTCACGGCGTTCGACTCGGACACCAGCACGAAGACGGCGAACGGCAGATACCAGACGCCGAAGTCCGGAATCAGCTGCTTGAAGAACGGCACGACGAGCCGGGTGTTGTAGACGCCGCGATCGGCCAGCACGAGCAGCACGACGCCGACGAGCGAGGCCACCGCGACCTGGCACGCGAGCTTGTAGAGCGGTCGCAGGCCGTGGTGCGAACGGCGGACGATCTTCAGGTAGTCGTCGATGAACCCCACGCCGCCGAAGGCGGACGTCGTCAGCACGGCAATCCACACGAAGACATTGGTCAGATCCGCCCATAACAGCGTCGGCACGATCGCCGCCGTCAGAATCAACAGCCCGCCCATCGTCGGCGTCCCGGCTTTCGGACGATGGGTCTGGGGCCCTTCCTGCCGGATCACCTGCCCGATCTGAAACTCGCGCAGCGTGCGCACCAGCCACGGCCCGAGCAGCAGGCTGATGGCGAGGGCCGTCAAACTGGCCGCCGCCGTGCGGAACGTGATGTACCGCACCACGTTCAGCACCGACACCTGCGTGCGGAACTCCGACAGCAGGTGGTAGAGCATCAGCCGAGCCCCGACACGAGCCGCTCGACGACCCGGTCGGTGCGGATGCCCCGCGAGCCCTTCACGAGCACGACGTCACCCTCGGCCACGAGTTCGAGCGCAAGGGCTGCGGCCTCCTCGCTCGTCGCGACGTGATGGACATCGCCGCGCGGCACCCCGGCGCGCGAGGCACCCTCGCCCAGCGCGCGCGCGGCCTCGCCGCCGATCGTGATGAGCACATCCACTCGGCCCGCCGCCTCGCCGACCTCCCGGTGCAGCGCCACGGCGTGCTCGCCCAGCTCGAGCATCTCGCCGAGCACGGCCACGCGACGGCGGCCTCCGGATCGCGTCAGCACCTCGAGCGCCCGCCGCGTCGCCGACGGGTTGGCGTTGTAGCTGTCGTCGATCACGGTCACGTCGCGACCGAGCCGCAGGACCTCGCCGCGGTGCGCCGACGGCCGGAGACCCGCGACCCGGGCCGACACGGCGTCGAGCGGCACGCCGTACTCGAGCGCCACGGCCATCGCCGCCAGCACGTTCGCGACATTGCCGCGCCCGACGAGCGGAATGCTGAGCCGCGTCGAACCCGCCGCCGTCTCGACGCGCGCCCTCGTCCCGCCCACGCCCCGATCCTCGATGTCGACGGCCCTGACGTCGGCCGGCCGATCGATGCCGAAGGTCACCACGCGGCCGGTGGCGCGCTCCACACGGGCCACGATCCGATCGTCGTCGGCGTTGGCGACGACGACCGTCTGCGGCGTCGCGTGCTCGAGCACTTCGGCCTTCGCATCGGCGATGGCGTCGATTGACGCGAAGAAACCCAGGTGCGCCTCCCCGACGTTGGTCCAGACCCGCACGTCGGGTTCGGCAATCTCGACCAGCGTGCGGATTTCCCCGGCATGGTTCATTCCCAGCTCGACCACCGCCATGTCCGGCCGCCGCCGCAGCGCGATGAGCGACAGCGGCAGGCCGATGTGGTTGTTCAGGTTCCCGGCGTTCCGCACGACGCGATACCGCGTCTCGAGCAGCGCCGCCGTCACGTCTTTGGTCGTGGTCTTGCCGGCGCTGCCGGTAATGGCCACAACCGTCGTTCCCGAGCTTCGCCGTACGGCACGCGCCAGCCGCTGCAGCGCCTGCGTCGGGTCGTCCACTGCAATCACGATCGGGCCGCCCGTCGCGCTCCGCAGCGCGCGCTCCCGGGGCAGCACGACGCCGGCCGCACCGGCTCGCATCGCCTCGTCGACGAAGTCGGCGCCGTCGAACCTGTCGCCCCGAATCGCCACGTACAGCGCGCCAGGCTCGAGGGTCCGCGTATCGATCGAGACGCCCTCGAACGCCCCGCCGGGATCGCCGCTCACCACGACGCCTCCAGTCGCGTCCGCGACGAACCGTCCCGTCAGCGCGATCTCCCCGGTCACCCTACGTGCTGCCCACTCCCGGCCTGGATCGGCGGCGCGCCAGCATTTCGCGCGCCACGTCCGCATCGTTGAACGGCAGCGTCCGGTCGCCGACGATCTGCACCGTCTCGTGTCCCTTGCCCGCGATGAGGACGAGGTCGCCCGGCCGGGCACGCCCGATGGCGGCCTCGATCGCTTCCCTGCGGTCGACGAGGCCGAGGACGATCTGTCCGCTGCCTCCGCGTCGTTCGGTATCCGGCGTCAGCCCACGGCGCACGTCGTCGATGATCCGCGCCGGATCCTCGGAGCGCGGATTGTCGGAGGTGATGACGATCAGATCGCTCAACCGCCCGGCCACGGCGCCCATGAGCGGCCGCTTGGTGCGATCGCGATCGCCGCCGCAGCCGAACACGGTGATCAGCTGGCCGTTCGTGAGCGAGCGCCCCGTCTCGAGGAGGTTTCGCAGCGCGTCGTCGGTGTGCGCGTAATCGACGACCACGGTGAAGGTGTCGGCGGGGGTCGACACCACTTCGAACCGGCCCGGCACGCCGGCCAGCCCGCGGACGCCGCGCTCGATCGCGTCGAACGGCAGCCCGAGCGCCGTCGCCGTGGAAACCGCCGCGAGGATGTTGTAGACGTTGGGGCGTCCGACGAGCGTCGAGCGCAGCTGGAGCGTGCCGCGCGGCGTCCGAACGTCGAACGCGAGCCCGTCGATCGACACCGACAACGGTCCCGGCATGATGTCGGCGGGCCGATTGATCGCGAACGTCACGGGACGGGCCGCCGCTTCGACGACGGCGGCGCCCCGCGGGTCGTCGAGGTTCACGAGGGACGGCGCCGACGGCGGCAGCATCTCGAACAGGCGGCGCTTGGCCTGAAAGTAGCTCTCCATGTCGCCGTGGAAATCGAGGTGATCGCGCGTGAGATTGGTGAAGATCCCGGCGGCGAAGGTCGTCGCATCCACGCGGCGGAGCGCCAGGGCATGCGACGACACTTCCATCGCGCAGGCCCCACAGCCCGCATCGACCATGCGCCGGAGCAGCGCCTGCAGCTCGGGCGCTTCCGGCGTGGTATGAGTCGCCTGGGTCACCTGGGCGCCGACGCGATAGGCGACGGTCCCGAGAATGCCGCAGGCCACGCCGGCGGCCTCGAAGATCGAGGCCACGAGAAAGGCGGTCGTGGTCTTGCCGTTGGTGCCCGTCACTCCCACGACCTGCATCGACTCGCTGGGACGGTGGTAGAAGGCGGCCGCCAGATGCGCCAGCGCCGCGCGGGCATCGACCACGGTGATCCATGGGACCACGGTCCCGGGCGGAGCGGGCTCGTCGGCCACGACGACCGACGCTCCGCGCGCGAGGGCTTGCGGCACGAAGGCCATGCCGTCGGCGTGGCGCCCCTTCAACGCGACGAACACGGCGCCGGGAGCCACGCGGCGCGAGTCGTACTCCACGGCCTCCACGGCGCCGACCTCCCCATGGGGCAGGCGCGGCTCCGGACCCGCGACGAGTCGCGAGCGGCGCAGCGCGTCTTCGAGCTCGATCCAGGTCATTGGCCCGCGGCCGCCTCCGGCGGCGGCAACGCCCGCTCGAGGGTCAGCCGGCAGACCAGCCCGGGGTCGATCGGCTTGCCTGCGGCCGGATCCTGCGCCACCACGAGGCCATCGCCCGACAGGCGCACCGAGACACCGACCTCGGCCAGCGCGTGCGTGGCTTCCCGCGCGCTCAAGCCCCGCACGTCCGGCAGGGTTCCGGGCTCGCCGTCGGCGATGACGCGCACGACCGGCTGCCGGTCCGGGCCGGACGGCGCGGCATCGTCTCCCCGATCGCGCACGACCAGCACGGACCCCGGCGGGCTGGCGACGCCGGCGATGCCGAGGTGCCGCATCGCGCCGTCGGCAATGCGCTGGAAGATCGGCACGGCCGTCGAGGCCGCGTAGTAGGTGCCACCATGCGGCGAATCGATGACGACGATGATGGTGACCGCGGGATCGCGCGAGGGCAGGAAGCCGACGAACGATGCGTTGTAGTCGGAGTTCGAGTACCGGCCGTCGACGAGCTTGTGCGCCGTGCCGGTCTTTCCGGCAATCGCGTGGTCGAAGCCGGTGATCTTCGCGGCGACCCCGGTGCCGCGGTCCACGACGTGCTCTAGAATGCGCGAGAGCGTCGCGGCGGTCTCGGGCGCCACGACGCGGCGCACGACTTTCGGCTTCACGTCGAAACGCCGGCCGTCCTGGTAGATCGCGCGAAGCACGCGCGGCTCGACCAGGTCGCCACCATTGGCGATGGCGCTCACGGCCGTGGCCATCTGGAGCGGCGTGACGCCGATCTGGTAGCCCATCGACACCGACGCAAGGGCGCGCTCGGTCCACGTGGCCGGATCCCAGACGATGCCGGGGCTCTCGCCCGAGAAGTCCGGAGCGATCGGGTGGCCGAAGCCGAAGCGCTGCACGTACCGGCTCATGCGCTCGACGCCGACCTGGAGGCCGATCTTGATCGCCCCGACGTTGCTCGAGCGCACCAGCACGTCTTCGAACGACAGCACGCCGTAGTTGTGATCGTCGTGCGTCACGGTGCCGCCAATCCGGATCTCGCCGGCGCTCGCGTCGATCATCTGGGTCGGCGGCATCACGTGCTCGTCGAGCGCCGCGGCGGCTGTGATGATCTTGAACGTGGAGCCCGGCTCGTACAGATCCTGGATGGCGCGGTTGCGTCGATCGCTCGCGGCGAATTCGTTGTAGGCGTTCGGATTGAAGGTCGGCTCGTTGGCCATCGCCAGGATCTCGCCCGTGTGCGGATCCATGATGATCGCGCTGCCTCCGGCCGCGTGGTTCAGGGCGACACCCGCGTGCAGCTCGCGCTCGGCGATGTGCTGCAGGAACCGATCGATCGTCAGCTCGACGGTCGACCCCGAGGTCGGCGGGCGCTCCAGGCGGCTGAACACATGCCGGCGCGCGTCCCAGTGCACCAGCATCGTGCCGGGCTTGCCACGGATCTGCGAGTCGAACGCGAATTCGACGCCGTTCAGACCCTGGTTGTCGATGCCGACGTACCCCAGCACATGCGACGCAAGTTCCTTGTTCGGGTAGCGCCGCTGGCTTTCTTTGACGAACCCGACCGCGTCGAGATCCAGATCGGCAACGCGTTTGGCCTCGTCGGGATCGACCTGCCGGCGGACCCAGGCGAAATCCGACCGGCTTTCCAGGCGCGCCGCGAGCGCCTGGCGCTCGCGCGCGGTGCAGTCGCCGAGGGCGCCGCACAGCCTCGTGGCCATCTGGCGCGGATCGGCCACCTCGGACGGCACGGCATAGATGGAGCTCGCGTCCACGCTCGTCGCGAGCAGATGTCCGTTCCGATCCAGGATGTCGCCGCGCTCGGCCGGCACCTCGCGCGTGCGCTCCTGCTGCCGCTCGGCGCGGGCAACGAGGTCGCCATGGTCGAGCACCTGCAGCATCACGAGGCGGGTCTCGATGCCCAGGGCCCAGAGCGCGGCCATGATCGCCGCCACGACGAGACGCCGGCGGATCGTCTGCCGCCAGTCGGGCGGCGCCGACGCGCCGGGCGCCTTGGCGGCGCGCCGGCCGGCCGCCCGGAGTCCGTCGACGGACAGCCCGCGCCGCTTCACCGGCTCGCCACCATCGTCTCTGCCGGCGCGTCGACCGGCTTGACGCGTTCGATCACGATCTCTTCGTCGCGCGGCGGCATCACGAGGTGCAGTCGATCGGTGGCCAGCATTTCGATTCGTGTGGGCGAGCGGAGGGTCTCGAGCTCGAGCCTGAGGTGGCGGGCGGTCTCCTCCTCGGCCGCGCGCTGCCGTTCGAGCTCCTCGATCTGGTAGCCGTGACGGAGCAGCTCGAAGTGCTGCCAGGCCGAGAAGAGCAGCACCAGCACGACGAAGCTGAAGAGCGCCACCGTCCTCCAGAGATGGCGCTGCCGCGCCTCGTCGACCTCGCGCACGATGGGGTTGTTGCGCACGTCCTTGCGGATGGCGTACTCGAACGATTCGGTGTTGCGCGTGCGTCGCGCGCTCATGCGATGCGCTCCACGGCGCGCAACTTGGCGCTGCGTGCCCTCGGGTTCTGCGCCACTTCGACGTCCGACGGGGTCACCGGCTTTCGCGTGAGCACGCGAAACGCCGCGCCCACGGGCGCCATCGCGCGGAACGTGTGTTTCACGATCCGGTCCTCGAGCGAGTGGAACGAGATCACCACCAGGCGAGCCCCGGCTCGCAGGCGTCGGGCGGCCGCTTCGAGGAACCGCGCCAGGTCGTCGAGCTCGCGATTCACCCAGATCCGGAGGGCCTGGAACGTGCGCGTCGCCGGATCGATCCTCCACGAGCGACGACCTGGAATGGCACGGCGCACGATCGAGGCCAGCTGGCCGGTCGTCGCGATCGGCGTCGTCTGCCGGGCGGCCACGATGGCACGCGCGATCCGGCGGGAGCGCCGCTCCTCGCCGTACTGGTAGATGACGTCGGCGAGCTCGGCGGCGTCGGCCTGGGCGACCAGATCGGCGGCCGTCGGCCCCGTCGTCCGGTCCATGCGCATGTCCAGTGGCTCGTCGCGCTGAAAGCTGAAGCCCCGGCCGGGCGCCTCGAGCTGCAGCGACGACACGCCCAGGTCGGCCAGGGCGCCGTCGATCTCGGCGACGCCACGCCGATCGAGCACCGCCTCGAGCTCGCGATGGTCGGCGTGAACGAGCTCGACGCGATCGGGCCATTCGGCCAGGGCGTTCCCCGCCCGCGCGAGCGCCTCGGGATCGCGATCGAGCCCGATCAGCCGCGTCGCCCCGGCCTCGAGGAGCGCCCGTGCATGCCCGCCGAGGCCCACCGTGCAGTCGACGAACAGCCCGCCGCGCTCCGGCCGGAGGTAGTGCAGGACTTCGGCCGTCAGGACGGGGAGGTGCACCGTCAAATGCCGAACTCCGCCAGCGCTCGCGCGTCGTCGTCGGTGTACGATTCGCGCTGCAGCTTGGTGAGAAATCGATCGTGATTCCACACGTCGAGGTAGTTGTATTGGCCGAGGACGTCCACGTCGCCGCTCATCGTGGCGCTCTCGCGGAGCCGGACCGGGATGATCACGCGGCCCTGGGCGTCGAGCTCGGCGGCCTGTCCGAAGTAATTCACACGGTCGAGGTAGCGGAGCTTGGACGGGTGGGTCGACGGCATGGCGCCGAGCTTCTGCTCGATATCGACCCAGACCGGCATGGGGTACACGCGCACGTACTCGCCGCTGAGGCTGGTCAGGTACAGCTCGCGGCCATACTTCGACTCGAGAAGGGCGCGGAAGGCGTTGGGCACCTTGAGGCGTCCCTTGTCGTCGATGCGAGCCGGCGCGTTGCCCCTAAACACGCGACATTACTCCACTTTTGTCCACAAAAGTCCACGAGGATAGTAGGAGAGGCGTAGATGGATGTCAACCGCAATTCGTGACAGTTCAGTAAGTTACGCCAAATCTTCGCCTTTTCCTCGCCTGTTAGGTCGTACGCCTCAATACGTGGGGGGACTCGACGCCCAACCCGTGGGGGCGGTCCGCCGCCCGCGGCGGAATCCGCGTGGTACGATGCGAGGCTTCGCACTGATGCTCAGAGCCGCCCTCATCGGTTTCGCCGGCAGCGGCAAGACCACCCTCTTCCAGCTCATGACGAGCGTCCGCGAGCCGGGCCGGACGGCGCATGGCCGCGGCGACGCCATGATCGGGATCTCGAAAGTGCCCGACCCGCGGCTCGATCGCCTCACCGCGATGTACAACCCCAAGAAACGCGTGCCGGCGACGGTGGAATTCAGCGATCTCGCCGCGCCGGCCGGCGTCGGCGGGCTCCGGACCCTCGTGGATGTCACGGCATACAAGAACGCCGACGCGCTCGTCCATGTGGTGCGCGCGTTCGAGGACCCCAGCGTGCCGCACCCGGCCGGCCGCGTCGATCCGGCGCGCGACGTCCAGGCGATGGAGGACGAGATCATCCTGGCCGACCTGGGCGTCGCCGAGCGTCGTCTCGAGCGTCTCGAGAAGGATCTGAAGAAGGGGCGCACGCCGGAGCTCGAGCGCGAACGGGACGTGCTCACGCTCTGCCGGTCGGCGCTCGAGGAGGCCCGGCCGCTCCGCGCGCTCGATCTCGAAGGCGACGACGTCAAGCGGCTGCGCGGGTTCCAGTTCCTCTCGGCCAAACCCCTGCTCGTGGTCGTGAACCTCGACGAGCGTCAGCTGGCCGCGGGCGGCGACGTCGCCGCTCGCGTCGATCGCGCGGCCGAGACGGCGGGGCTCGGGCCGTTTCTGCGGCGTGCCGCGACGGCCGCCGTCGCGGTGTGCGCCCAGATCGAACTCGAGATCTCGGAGCTCGACGCCGCCGACGCCTCGGCGTTCCTTGCCGATCTCGGGCTCTCCGCGTCGGGTCTCGATCGCGTCATCCGCGCGAGCTACGACCTGCTCGGCTACATCTCGTTCTTCACGGTCGGCGACGACGAATGCCGGGCCTGGTCGATCCCGCGCGGGACGCCGGCGCAGACAGCGGCCGGAGAAATTCACAGCGACATCGCGCGGGGCTTCATCCGCGCCGAAGTTGTCGGGTACGATGCCCTGGTTTCGCGCGGGGCGATGGCGGCCTGTCGCGATCACGGTGAGGTCCGCCTCGAGGGGAAGGAGTACATCGTGCAGGACGGCGACGTCGTGAACTTCCGGTTCGCTACCTAGACGCGCGCTGGAGTTCCGAGTTTCCCCAGCTCCTCAGTTCCTGATTCTGATGTCTCTTGCCGAGCGCACGTCGGTCGTCATCCCTGCGTTCGACGAGGCCGGCTCCGTCGGCGCGGTGGTCGCCGGGCTGACGGCCGCCGCGCCCTGGCGCGAGGTCCTCGTCGTCGACGACGGCTCGCGTGACGGCACGGCAAGCCGGGCGGCCGAGGCGGGCGCCCGCGTGATGATCCACCCGTACAACACGGGCAACGGCGCGGCCGTGAAGACCGGCATCCGCCAGGCGTCCGGTGAGTTCGTCCTGATCATGGACGCCGACGGCCAGCATCGTCCGGCCGACGCCCTTCGGCTCGTGTCGCATCTGGCTGCGTACGATCTCGTCGTCGGGGCGCGCGACGCGGCGTCGCAGGCCGGCCTGAGACGCCGCCTGGGAAACATCGCGCTGAACCGTCTCGCGAGCTATCTGACGGAACGGCCGATTCCCGATCTGACATCGGGTTTCCGGGCGGCGCGGCGCGACTGCCTGCTGGAATTCCTCCACCTCCTGCCGAACGGGTTCTCGACGCCGACGACGACGACGCTCGCCTTCCTGAAGGCCGGCTACAGCGTGTGGTTCGAGCCGATCGAAGCCTCCGCCCGTCCGGGGTCGTCGAAGATCCGATTGGGGCGCGATGGCGTATCCTTCGTCCTTATTCTGCTCAAGCTCGTCACCATCTTCAGTCCGCTGCGAATCTTTCTGCCGATCAGCCTGGCCTCGTTCATCATGGGCGCCGGGTATGCGGTGTGGACGATGGTGACGCAGTCGCACGTCACCAACTCGTCGGTGCTCCTGATCCTGATGAGTGTGGTGATCTTCCTGGTCGGACTGGTGTCGGAACAGATCGCGCAGCTGCGCTTCGACGGGCGGCGCCCATGACGCCGCCGACGGCGCTCGTGATCGTCCCGACGTACAACGAGCGGTCGAACCTGCCGCCGCTCGTCGCGGGCCTCCTCCGGCACGCGAACACACGGGTGCTCGTCGTCGACGATCAGTCGCCGGATGGCACCGGCGACGTCGCCGACGATCTCGCGCGTGCCAGCTCGGCCCGCGTGGAAGTGCTGCACCGCACGGGTCCGCGCGGCCTGGGACGCTCCTACATCGAAGCCCTGACGCGTGCCGTCCGGGATCCCGTCGACGTCATCTGCCAGATGGACGCCGACCTGTCGCACGACCCGGCGCAGTTGCCGGCCCTCATCGCCGCGGCTGGACGCGCGGACGTCGTGATCGGTTCGCGGTACGTGCCGGGCGGGCGGATCGTGAACTGGCCCACGTCGCGCCGGCTGCTGAGCCGATTCGCCAACCACTACATCCGCCTCGTGACGAGGCTGCGCCCGCACGACTGCACGAGCGGATACCGCTGCTGGCGACGGGAGGCTCTGGCGGCGCTGCCCCTCGCGAACCTCGTGTCGGACGGCTACTCCTTCCTGGTCGAGATGCTCTTCATGGCCCAGCAGGAGGGCTGCCGCATCGCCGAGACGCCCATCACGTTCGTCGAGCGTCGCGAGGGGGAATCGAAGCTGTCGCGCGCCGTGCTCTTCGAATCCGCGCTCACCCCGTGGCGTCTGGTGGCCACGCGCCGGGGCCGGCGCGAGGCCCGCGCGTGAGGGATTTCGTGCTATGTTCTACGCGCTTCCGCTCATGCCAGACGATCGCTCCCGCACAGCCGCGGGTCTGACTGTCTTCTTTCCGGCCTACAACGACTGCGGCACCATCGCGAGCATGGTGATCCGCGCCGTGCAGGCCGCGTCGGCCCTCACGCCCGACTACGAGGTGATCGTCGTCAACGACGGGAGCGAGGACGCCACCGCCGCGATCGCCGACGAGCTTGCGCGAACGTATTCGCACGTGCGCGTCGTGCATCATCAAGGGAATCGCGGCTACGGCGGAGCGCTGCAGACGGGTTTCCGCAGCGCGTCGAAGAATCTGATCTTCTACACGGACGGCGACGGACAGTACGACCCGGCGGAGATGACGGATCTCTGGAGAGCGATGCAGCCCGGGATCGACGTCGTGACGGGCTACAAGATCAGCCGTTCGGATCCGCTCCATCGGATCGTGATCGGCCGGATCTACCACCATACGGTGCGGCTGCTCTTCGGCCTGAGCGTCCGCGACGTCGACTGCGACTTCCGGATGATCCGGCGGTCGGTATTCGAGCGCGTCGATCTCGAGAAGCGGAGCGGCGTCATCTGCCTGGAGATGATGAAGAAGATCGAGGACGCCGGATTCCGCATCGCCGAGGTGCCGGTCCACCATTACCATCGGGCGTACGGCAAGTCGCAGTTCTTCAACTTCCGGCGGATCGCGAAGACCGCCGTGGACGTCGCCCGTCTGTGGTTTGCGATGGTGATCCTCGGGCGGCATCGGCGGCAGGGCGGGGCGCTGGTCCGCCCGCACGACGCGCCGGAACCGGCGCGCCCGAGCCCGCCCCGGCCGTGATGCCCGATCTGGCAGGCTACTACGGCGGCCGCAAGGTGATGATCACCGGCGGTCTCGGGTTCATCGGCAGCAACCTCGCGCGGCGGCTCGTGGAGCTCGGTGCCGACGTGCTTCTCGTCGATTCGCTGATTCCCGACTATGGCGGCAATCTCTTCAACATCGACGGCATCGAGGATCGCGTCCGGGTGAACGTGGCCGACGTCCGCCAGCAGACGACGATGAACTATCTGGTGGGCGATCGAGCCGTGCTCTTCAACCTCGCGGGTCAGGTGAGCCACATCGACAGCCTGCGCGATCCGGCCACGGATCTGGAGATCAACTGCCGCAGCCAGCTGACCATCCTCGAAGCGTGCCGCTACAGCAATCCGGACATCAAAGTCGTCTACGCCAGCACGCGACAGATCTACGGGCGACCGGATTCGCTGCCGGTCACCGAGCAGCATCTCGTGCGGCCGACCGACGTCAACGGCATCAACAAGGCGGCTGGCGAGAACTACCACATCGTCTACAACAACGTCTTCGGCGTCCGCGCCACCGCGCTGCGCATCACCAACGTGTACGGTCCGCGGCAGCTGATCAAGCACAACCGCCAGGGGTTCATCGGCTGGTTCATCCGCCTCGCCGTCGAGGGTCGCACGATTCCAATCTACGGAGACGGCTCGCAGCAGCGCGACTTCGTGTATGTCGACGACGTCGTCGAAGCCCTGCTGCGCGGCGGCGCCGACGACGCGTGCAACGGTCAGGTGTTCAACGTCGGCGGCAGCGAGCCGATCAGCCACCGCGACCTGACGTCGCTCCTCGTTCGCATCGCCGGCTCGGGCCGCGTCGAGTTCGTGGAATGGCCGCCCGAGAAGAAGGCCATCGACATCGGCAGCTTCTACGCCGATTCCACCAAGTTCAACCGGGCGACGGGCTGGTCGCCGCAGGTGCCGCTCGAAGACGGGCTGCGCCGGACCGTCGCCTTCTATCGCGAGCACTTCGATCGATACGTCTCGGCCGACTCCACGGGATGCGCATGACGGCGCGGGTGCCGTTCCTCTCGCTGGCGCGGGCCGACGACGCGGCAGAGGTCAGGCGCGCCCTGGATCGAGTCGTCGCCAGCGGATGGTTCGTGCTGGGGCCGGAGGTCGAGGCCTTCGAACGCGAGTTCGCCGACGCCATGGGCTGCCGCACATCGGTCGGCGTCGGAACGGGCACCGACGCGATCGCCCTCGCCTTGCGCGCTCTCGGAATCGGCGCCGGTGACGAAGTCATCACCACGGCGGTCTCGGCGGCCTACACCGCCCTGGCCATCGTCATGGCCGGCGCGCGCCCGGTCTTCGTCGACGTCGATCCGGAGCGGCTCACGATCGATCCCGGCCAGGTGCAGCAGGCCGTCGGACCGCGCACGCGCGCCATCGTTCCCGTGCACCTCTACGGCCAGCCGGCCGACATGGACGGGCTCGCGCGCGTCGCGGCCCGGCACCATCTCGCGATCGTCGAAGACTGCTGTCAGGCGCACCTGGCGAAGGCCGGCGGGCGGCCCGTGGGCACGATCGGAACGGCCGGCGCCTTCAGCTTCTATCCGACGAAGAACCTCGGCGCGCTCGGCGACGGCGGCGCCGTCGTCACCAACGACCCGGCTCTGGCCGACCGCGTGCGCCGTCTGAGAAACGGGGGGCAGACCGATCGATACCATCACGGCGAACTCGGCGTGAACTCGCGTCTCGACGAGATGCAGGCCGCGGTGCTGCGGCTGCGGCTGCCGCGCCTGCCCGCGGGGACGGCGCGTCGTCGCGCGCTGGCCCGCCGCTACCGCGACGCTCTCGCCGGCACCGCCGTCCGGCCCGTGCCCGAGTTCGATGCCGGCCACGTGTATCACCTGTTCGTCGTGCGCACGGATCTCCGAGAGACGCTCCAGGCGCACTGCGCCGCTCAGGGGATCGAGACCTCGATCCACTATCCGGTGGCCGTGCCCCGCCAGCCGGCGTTCGCCGCAGTCGACCCGGCGTCGTGCCCCGCGGCGGATCGCGCGTGCCGCGAGGTCCTGTCGCTGCCCTTGTCGCCGCAGCTGTCCGACGCGGAGGCCGACGCGGTCGCCACGGCGGTCCGCACGTTCGCGCCGCCTGCGCGTTTGAGAGTACAGTAGAGCCACTTTCATGAGAGCAGCCAATCCATGCGGGCGCTGATTACAGGCGGCGCCGGTTTCATCGGGTCCCACCTGTCGGAAGCGCTACTCGCGCAGGGCGACAACGTCCTCATCATCGACAACCTGTCCACCGGATCGATCGACAACATCGCGCACCTGAAGGGCCGGCCGGGATTCGAGTACGTCATCGATTCGGTCGAAAACGAACCGCTGCTCGCCGAGCTCATCGATCGCAGCGACGTCATCTTTCATTTCGCCGCCGCCGTCGGCGTGAAGCTCATCGTCGAAGAGCCGGTCCACACGATCGAAACCAACGTGCACGGCACGGAAGTCGTCCTCAAACACGCGAACAAGAAGAAGAAGCTCGTCGTCATCGCCTCCACCTCGGAGGTCTACGGCAAGAGCGACGATGTGCCGTTCAGGGAAGACGCCGACCTCGTCATGGGGCCGACCGCCAAACACCGATGGGCGTACGCCTGCAGCAAGGCGATCGACGAGTTCCTCGCGCTGGCCTATTGGAAGGAGCGCAAGCTCCCCGTGATCATCGTGCGCTTTTTCAACACGGTGGGTCCGCGACAGACCGGCCGCTACGGCATGGTGATCCCCAACTTCGTGCGCCAGGCGCTCGCGGGCCAGCCGATCACCGTCTTCGGCGACGGAACGCAGTCGCGGGCCTTCACTCACGTCGCCGATGTCGTTGGCGCGCTGCTGAAGCTGGTGGCGGAGCCTGCGGCCGTGGGACAGGTCATCAATATCGGCACGCCCGAAGAGGTGTCGATCCTCGCCCTCGCCGAGCGGGTTCGCGAGCTGGCGCACTCCAGCTCGCCCATCACGCTCGTGCCGTACGATCAGGCGTACGAGTCCGGGTTCGAAGACATGCCTCGCCGGCTGCCCGACATCCGGAAAATCCAGCAGATGATCGGATACCGTCCCGAGCACAATCTCGACGACATCCTGACGCAGGTCATTGCGTCTTTCAGGGGCAAATAGCCGGCCGTGTGCGTCGCCGGCGGCTTGGCAGCCCCTGGAGCCCCGCGTATACTGGGTTCATGCGACGCCTGCTTCCGCTCGCCGCCGTCGTGGCCTGGTTCGCGTACGCCCCGACCGCCAGCGCCGACGTTCAGCTGCGGATCGACCACGGTCGCGTCACGCTGCACGCCACGAACGCCACCGTCCGTGAAATTCTCGAGGAGTGGGCGCGTGTCGGCCAGACCCACATCGTCAACGTGGAGAAGGTTCCCGGAAGCGTCGTCACGCTCCAGCTCGACGACGTCCCGGAAGCGGTCGCGCTCGACACCTTGCTGCGGGCGGTGAGCGGCTACCTGGCGGCGCCGCGGCCGATCGAGGTGGCCAACCTCTCGCATTTCGATCGCATCGTCGTGATTCCGACGAGCACGAGCGCGCCGAGCGCCGCGGCGGCGCCGACGCGATCCGAGCCGGCAGCGTTCCAGCGGCCCGGATTCCCCCCCGGATTCGGGGCACGGCCGCCGTTTCCCTCGCCCGACGGCGCCGAGGTCTACACGCGACCCGGCGTCGACGATCAGTCCGACGACGGCACGCCAATCACGAACGTCGTGATGCCGAACCGCGGTCCGGTCTTCAACAATTTCCAGCAGCCGCAGGTGGTCGATCCGAACAATCCGAACGTGCCGGCGTCGGTGGCGCCAGTCCAGCAGGCGCCTCCGGGTCAGCTCATTCCGAACCCGCCGATGCCCGGAACCTCGCCCTCCTCGACCACGCCGTTCGGCGGCACGTCGGTGCCCGGCGTGATCGTGCAGCCCCAGCAGCAGCCCACACCCGGCGCGCCCCCCCAGGGCCGCTAGTCCCGGCATGGCCCTCATCGACGACGTGACGGCGGCCATCGCTGACGCGATGCGCCAGCACAACGCCGCGCGGCTCGGCGCGCTCCGAATGCTCAAAGCCGCGCTGATGAACCGCGAGGTGGAGAAGGGCCGTTCGCTCGATTCCGGCGAATCGCAGCAGGTGGTGGTGTCGCTCGTGAAACAGCGCAAGGATTCCATCGAGCAGTTCGCCAAGGGCGGGCGCCAGGATCTCGTGGACAAGGAAACGGCGGAGATCGGCGTGCTCGAATCGTACCTGCCTCCCGCCCTCGATCCCGCCGTCGTGGAGCGCGCCATCGTCGACGCCATCTCTGAAACGGGCGCGACCTCGCCGAAGGACGTCGGCAAGGTGATGAAGGCCGCGATGGCGAGGCTGGCCGGCCAGCAGGTCGACGGCAAGTCCGTGAACGAACTGGTCCGGCGGAAGCTGAGCGCCTGACCCCCAGATTGCCCGCCTCCATCGGCACGCCAGAGACTCCCGCACCGACCGACCGAGTTCCGACGCTGGCGCGATCCGCCAGCCTGACGGGTGCGGCGACGCTCGCGAGCCGCGTGCTGGGCCTCGCACGCGAAACGATCTTCGCGGCGTACTTCGGCGCCGGCGATCAGATGGACGCGTTCTACGTCGCGTTCCGGATCCCCAATCTCCTGCGCGACCTGTTCGCCGAGGGCGCGATGAGCGCCGCGTTCGTGCCCGCGTTCACCCGGCGCCTCTCCCGGGACGGCCGCGAAGCGGCGTGGCAGCTCGGCAACCAGGTGTTGACCGCGCTCGTCGTGGTGACGCTGCTCTTCGTGATCGCGGGCATCGCCTTCGCCGTACCGATCATTCACGCGTACGCGGGCAACTATGCGAGCGTCCCCGGCAAGCTGGAGCTCACGATCCGGCTGGCCAGAATCGTCCTGCCCTTCCTCACGCTGGTGGCGGTAGCCGCCGCGCTCATGGGCATGCTGAACTCCCTGCACCACTACTTCGTGCCGTCGCTCTCGCCCGCGATGTTCAACGTGGCCATGATCGCCTGCGTCGTCGGGCTGGTGCCGCTCATGCCCAGGCTGGGGTGGCCGCCCGTTGCCGCCGTCGCCATCGGCGCGCTCCTCGGCGGCGTCGGCCAGGTCGCCCTTCAGTGGCCGGCACTGCGGCGCGAAGGGTTCCGCTACCGTCCAGCCCTGGACCTCCGCGATCCCGACCTGCGGCAGGTGCTGCTGCTCATGGGTCCCGGCGTGCTGGGAGTGGCCGCCACGCAGGTCAATCTCTTCGTCACGACGCAACTGGCGACCGGCCAGGGCACGGGGGCGGCCTCATGGCTGAGCTATGCATTTCGCCTCATGTATCTGCCGATCGGTTTGTTCGGCGTGTCGATCGCGACGGCGACGCTGCCGGCCATTTCGCGGCATGCCGCGCTCGCCGACCGCGTGGCCGTACGCGCAACGTTGTCGCATGCCATCAGGCTGATGCTGGCGCTCAACGTCCCCGCGGCCGCGGGACTGATCGTCCTGGCGCCGGCGATCGTCCGCCTGCTCTTCGAGCACGGCGAGTTCCAGCCGACCGACACGATGGCCACCGCGTTGGCCCTGCGCCTCTACGCGGTCGGCCTCGTCGGCTATTCCGCGGTGCGGATCGCGTCGCCGGCGTTCTATGCGCTCGGCCGAAGCCGCGTGCCGGTGGCCGTCAGCGTCCTGGCGATTGCGACGAATCTCGTCATCAGCCTCGCGCTGGTCGGATCGTGGGGGTACGCGGCGCTCGCTTTCTCGACTTCGGTGGCCGCCCTCGTGAACGGGGGCGCGCTCCTGGCGCTGCTGCGCGTCGAGTTGCGGGGCATCGACGGACGTCAGCTGGCGGTCACGGTGGGCCGGATCGCGATCGCGACCACGACCATGACGCTCTCGGCCGTGCTCGCCGATCGCGGCTTGCCGCGACTGCTGCCGGGCTCGAGGGTGGGGCCTCAGGCGCTGCGGCTCGCGGCCACGATCGCGCTGTCGCTCGGCACGCTGGTCGCGACGGCACGCCTCGTGCGCCTGCGCGAATTCGACGAGGCCGTCGCCGCGATCGCGACGCGGCCGCGCGCGGCCGCCGACTGATCCACCGACCTTTTATCGTTGCGGGCGTGTGGTACGATGCCGATCGAGCGCCATGCCCCGGTATCCCTCGACTTCCGCGTCGTCGTTTGCCTTCGGCCCGGGCCCCCTGCCGACCGCGCTCAAAGCGTTGATCTGGGCCAACGTGGCGATGTTCGTCATCACCTGGCCGAACGCGGCGGCCCCGCTCGTGCGGCTGCTCGGCCTGGCGCCCGTCGACGTCTTCGAACGGTTCTGGATCTGGCAGCCCGTGACGTACATGTTCCTGCACGGGGGCCTGTTCCACATTCTGTTCAACATGCTGGCGTTGTGGATGTTCGGCACCGAGCTCGAGCAGATCTGGGGCAGCCGCTTTTTCCTGAAGTACTACTTCATCACCGGTATCGGCGCGGCCGCGACGATGCTGCTGCTGTCGCTCTTTTCCTCGAGCGTGTACTACTCGGCGACGATCGGCGCGTCGGGCGCGATCTACGGTGTGCTGCTCGCCTACGCGCTCTACTTTCCGAACCGGCCCATCTTTCTGTATTTCATCTTTCCGATTCCCGCGAAGTACTTCGTCCTCATCCTCGGCGCCATCTCGTTCTTCTCGGTATCCGACTCGACGAGCGGCGTCGCGCACGGCGCGCATCTCGGTGGGCTCGCGGTGGGCTACGTGTATCTCAAGGGCCTGCGGCTGCGACGGCTGGACGTCAGCCCGATGGCCGAGATCAAATACCGCTACCTCAAGTGGAAATTCGATCGGCAGCGGCGCAAGTTCGACGTGTACTCCGGCGGCCGATCGGATCGCCACCTCCACTGATCATCCGCGCCACGGCGCTCAAGGGCGCTGGCCGCGTTCGTACGCCATTTCTTTCAATGCCGCAATGCGCGCAGCCATCGGCGGATGCGATGCGAAGAGATCCGAGACGCGGCCGTGCCGGAGGTTCATGGCCCGGCCGAGCGGGTCGGCGATGCACAGGTGGGCGGAGCCGCGGCGGATCGACTGCGTCGGCGCCGAGGCGTCCTCGATCGTCTCGAGGGCGCGCGCCAGGCCGAGCGGGTTTCGGGTCAGCTCGGCGCCCGACGCGTCGGCCAGGTACTCGCGCCGGCGCGACACCATCATCGCCAGCATCTGCGCGACGATCGGCGCCAGGATGATGGCGACGATCCACACGGCGAAGAAGATCGCGCCCGCCGCACCGCCGCCGTCACGCCGGTCGCGGCCGCGGCGCCGGCCGCCACCCCAGAACATGCCGCGGCGCGCCCAGTCGGACAGCAGCACGACGCCGCCGACCAGCGCCGCGACGATGGTCATGACCCGTGTGTCGAGATTGCGCACGTGGCTCATCTCGTGCGCGACGACGCCCTGCATCTCCTCGCGGTCGAGCGCGTCGAGCAGGCCCCGCGTGACGGCGATCGACGCATGGCCCGGGCCACGGCCCGTGGCGAAGGCATTGGGGTCGGGATCCGGAACCACATAGACCGGCGGCCGGGGAATGCCGGCCGCGATCGCCATCTCGTCGACGACGTTCTCGAGCTGGCGCAGCTTGAGGGCTTCCGGGCCGTCCGCCCCGGCGGCGACGTCGGCGATCGGCCGGGCGCCGGTCGACGCGAGGACGGCGCGGTCGCCGTGGTAATAGCTCACGAGCGCCGAGATCGAGCCGATGCCGAGGGCGACGAGCGAGCCGACCGGGACGAAGCCGCGGTCGATGCCGAAGTAGAACGCGTCGAACCCGGCGCCGAGCAGAACGAGAAAGGCGACGAACGCGATCATGATCAGCCACGTCCGCCGTCGGTTCACGGCCTGCTGCTCGTAGAGGTTCATCGTCGGTCGGACGGGGATGCGAAAGTCAGTCGGGAGTGGTGAGTCGTGACTCGCCTCTCACCACTGACGACTCAGAACTCAGAACGCACAACTCCCCCTATCCCTTCCGTGACAAGTCGACGGTCGGCACCTCCCGGTCGGTCGCTTCGGTAATCTCGAAGAGCTCGGCCGGTTGAAAGCCGAGCATGCCGGCGGCCAGATTGGTGGGAAACACCTGCTGCGCGGTGTTGAAGCGCGTGGCGATGTCGTTGTAGAACTGCCGCGCGAAGCCGACCTTGTTCTCCGTGGCCGAAAGCTCTTCCTGGAGCATCCGGACGTTCTCGTTGGCCTTGAGGGTCGGATAGTTTTCCGCGACGGCCAGCAGACGGCCGAGGGCCACCGACAGCTGCCCTTCCTTCTGCGCCGCGTCGGCAGGCCCCGAGGCGGTCAGCGCCTTGGCGCGCGCCTCCATCACGGCCGTCAGCGTGTCGCGTTCGAAGTCCATCGCGCCCCGCACGGCGTTCACGAGATTGGGAATCAGGTCGTGGCGCCGCTTCAGCTGCACGTCGATCTGGCGCCAGCCGTTCAGCACCTGGTTGCGCAGGCCGACGAGCCGGTTGTACGTGGCGATCGCCCAGATCACGGCGAGGCCGATCACGATCAGCAGAATGATCCCGATCATCATCTCCGGTCCTCCACGTCAGCGGCGGAAATAGTCGTCGGTGTGATCCAGCCAGTCCTGCCGGATCGGGCTGAAGACATCGAGCTCGAAGGTGTCGTCGAGCGCCTCGGCCTGGTGCTCGACCCACGACGGGATGTGCAGCACCTCGCCTTCGCGCACGACGAGCTCTTCACCCGCGACCAGAAACTTCAAGGCGCCCTGCAGCACGTACGTCATCTGCTCGCTCTCGTGCGAGTGCGTCGGCACGAGGCAGCCGCGTTTGAGATAGACCTGCGCCAGCATCTCGCGCTCGCCCGTGACGATCTTCCGCGACAGCATTTCGGTCACCTTTTCGAGCGCGATTTCGTCCCACCGGTGCAGCCGAACGGACGGGGTGCCCATATGCGGGCGAGCATATACCAATCGGCCCCGATGCTATAATTTGCGGCGATGAAGGCGAGCGTCGTCAACGGCCGCGAGGCCTCCACGCGCGGCGCAAGTTCTTCCAGCACCGCGCATACCGGCCTCGATCGCGACGAGCTGCTTCGGGCCTACCGCACCATGCTCACGTCGAGGAAGCTCGACGACAAGGAAATTCAGCTCAAAAACCAGAGCCTGACGTTCTTTCAGATCAGCGGGGCGGGCCACGAGGCCGTGCTGGTCGCGGCGGGCCTCGCGCTCCGGCCCGGCTACGACTGGTTCTACCCGTACTACCGCGATCGCGCGCTCTGCCTGCAGCTGGGCGTCACGCCGCTCGACATGCTGCTCGCCGCCGTCGGCGCCAGGGACGACCCCTCGTCGGGCGGCCGGCAGATGCCGTCGCACTGGTCCAATCCCCGCCTTCACATCGTGTCGCAGTCGAGCGCCGTCACCACCCAGGCGCTCCAGGCGGTGGGCGCCGCCGAGGCGGGCGTCATCTATGCCCGCGTCGACGCCATTCCCGGCCGCGCCGACCAGTTCCACGGCGACGAGATCGTGTACGTGTCCCTCGGCGACGGCGCCACGAGCGAAGGCGAGTTCTGGGAATCGCTCAACACGGCCTGCACGCGGCGGCTGCCCGTGCTGTTTCTCGTCGAAGACAACGGCTACGCGATCTCGGTGCCGGTCGAAGTGCAGACCCCCGGCGGCGATATCTCCGCGCTCGTCGCGTCGTTTCCCGGACTGCATGTCGAGTCGGTGGACGGCACCGACCTGCTGGAGAGCGCCGCCGCGATGCGGACCGCCGTCGACTACGTCCGCGGCGGCCACGGTCCCGCGCTCGTTCACGCACACGTGATCCGGCCGTACGCGCACTCGCACACCGACGACGAGAAGCTGTACAAGCCGCCCGCCGAGCGGGAGGCCGAGCGGAAGCGTGATCCGCTCGCGCGACTGGCGAAGCACCTCACGACGAACGGCTACGCCACCGAGCAGGATCTGGCCGAGATGGCACGCGACGTCGAGCGGGAGCTGAACGCCGCCGCCGAAGCCGCGCTCGCGGCTCCCAAACCGGGCAAGGACACCGCAGCGCTCTGGGTTTTCTCGCCCGAGGTCGACCCGGCGTCGTCGGCCTTCGCCACCGAGCCGGCGTTCGAGGGAGAGCCCGACACGATGGTGGCCGCCATCAATCGAACGCTCAAGGCCGAAATGGCGCGCGACGCGCGGATTGTCGTCTTCGGCGAGGACGTGGCCGACGCCAGCCGCACGGATGTGCTGCCCCTTGTCGCCGGCAAGGGCGGGGTGTTCAAGCTCACGCACGGCCTTCAGCGCCAGTTCGGCGACGATCGCGTGTTCAATTCCCCGCTCGCCGAAGCGAACATCATCGGGCGCGCCGTCGGCATGGCCACGCGCGGTCTCAAGCCGGTCGTCGAGATCCAGTTCTTCGACTACATCTGGCCCGCGATGATGCAGCTTCGCGACGAGATGTCGATGCTCCGCTACCGCTCGGCGAACAGCTGGTCGTGCCCGATGGTGGTCCGTGTCCCTATCGGCGGCTATCTGCGCGGCGGCGGGCCGTACCACAGCCAGTCGGGCGAGAGCATCTTCGCGCACTGCCCCGGAATCCGGATCGCGTTTCCGTCGACGGCCGTCGATGCCGCCGGATTGCTGCGAACGGCGATCCGCTGCGATGATCCGGTCATGTTTCTGGAGCACAAGCACCTGTACCGCCAGACGTACAACAAGGGGCGGTATCCCGGGAACGACTTCATGATCCCGTTCGGCCGCGCCGACCTCCGGCGCGAGGGCGCCGACCTCGTCGTCATCACTTGGGGCGCGCTCGTGCAGCGGACGCTCGTCGCCGCGCAGCAGGCCGAAAAGCGTGGCGTCAGCGTAGCCGTGCTCGACCTGCGGACGATCGTGCCGTACGACTGGGACGCGATCGCCAGCCTGGTGCGGCAGACCAGCCGCGTGATCGTGGCGCACGAGGACCAGCTCATGTGCGGGTTCGGCGCCGAAATCGCGGCGCGCATCGCGGATGAGCTGTTCGCCGACCTGGACGCGCCGGTCCGGCGTATCGGCGCCCTGAATGCTCCGGTGGCCTACAGCCCCGAACTCGAAGAAGTCATCCTCCCGCAGTCCTCAGACATCCTCACCGCCATCCTCGACATCGCCCGCTACTGAGCGCGGGCCCGGACGGCCGCCTCGCCGGACTGGTAGACTGCGGTTCGTGAAGATCATCGATCGGGGCGCGGGCGAGCCGATTGTGGTCATCCCGGGCATCCAGGGCAGATGGCCGTACGTCGAGGCCACGGTCGACGCACTGGCGGCCTCCTACCGCGTACTGACGTTTTCCTTCGCCGGCGAGCCCGACGGGCGAGCATTCGAACCGGCCCGCGGCATCGGCAACTACCTGGACGACGTGGATGCCGTTCTCGCCCGCAAGGGCATTTCGCGGGCCACGCTCGTCGGCGTCTCGTTCGGCGGGGTGGTGGCACTGCGCTTCGCCGCAGCGAACCCCGACCGCACACGCGCGCTCGTGCTGGCGTCCGTGCCGGGACCTCAGTGGGCGCCCATCGAGCGTCATCGCCGGTACCTGAGGGCGCCTCGACTGTTCGGGGCGCTCTTCCTTCTCGAGTCCCCGGTGCGCGTAGGGCCGGAAATCCGCGCGTCGCTGCCGTCGATGCGGGATCGCGCGCGATTCTCTTTCCGCCAGCTTCGGACGTTCGTGCGGGCGCCGCTCTCGTTCGCGCGCATGGCCGAGCGCGCCGCGCTCGCGTCTGCCGCCGATCGGCGCGCCGACGCCGGGCGCATCGCCGTGCCGACGCTCATCGTGTGCGGCGAGAACACGCTCGACCGCGTCGTGCCCGCCGACGGCACGCTGAAATACGCGACGCTGATTGCTGGCGCGCGCGCGGTGGCGATGCCCGGCACCGGACACCTTGGATCACTGACGCAGGCCGCGCGATTCGCCGCGATCGTCAGTGAATTCCTGAACGGGCTCCAGGATGCCGCCGCTTGAGCTGAGCGGACCGGCGGGCCGGCTCGAAGCGCTGCTCGACACGCCACAGGGCACCGGCGCGCCCCGGGCCGCAGCCGTGATCGGACACCCGCACCCCTTGTACGGCGGCACGATGCACACCAAAGCCGTCTATCAGACGGCCAAGGCGCTCGCGCGGATACGATGTGCGGCGCTGCGCTTCAACTTCAGAGGCGTTGGGGCGAGCGCCGGATCGTTTGGCGACGGCGTCGGCGAGCGGGAGGACTTCGGCGCCGCGATCGACTTCATGGCCGCCCGCTATCCGGGCACTCGGCTGTGGACGGTGGGCATGTCGTTCGGCTCGTGGATCGCGATGTCGGTGGGCGCCGGCGATCCGCGCGCCTCGGCTCTCGTCGGCATCTCGGCGCCGATCGGCACCTACGACTTCGAGGCCGTCGCGCGCAGCCCGACGACCAAGTTTCTGATTCACGGGGAGTTCGACGAGATCTGTCCACTCAAGGACGTGCGCGCCTTCTACGCCCGAGCCGCCGAGCCCAAGGAGCTCGTGGTGATCGAGGCGGCCGATCACCTGTTCGACGGCAAAGTCAGCCAGGTCGCCGAGGCGGTCGAAGACCTGCTCGGCGATTTTTGAGAGAATGGAATGTCCATGGAAGCGTCCACCGCGTCACGTATGTCGCAGGGCGGGCGGTGGCTGATCGACGCCGCCCGGCCGGCGTCGATCTTCACCCCGGAGCGGCTCACTGACGAGCACCGTCTGATCGGGCGCACGGCGCGCCAGTTCGTCGATCAGGAAGTGCTGCCCGCCCTTCCGGGGCTCGAGCAGAAAGACTGGGCGCTGGCGCGGCGGCTCGTGCGGCGGGCGGGCGATCTCGGGCTGCTCGGCGTCGACGTGCCCGAGACCTACGGCGGCGTGCACCTCGACAAGGTCTCGTCGCTCGTCGTCAGCGAGAAGCTGGCTCGCTCCGCATCGTTCGGCGCGACCTGGGGCGCGCAGACCATTCTCGCCGTCGTGCCGCTCGTGCTCTTCGGCACCGACGCCCAGAAGGCGCAGTACCTGCCGCCGCTCGTCTCGGGCGAGATCATCGGCGCGTACGGCCTCAGCGAAACCGGGTCGGGTTCCGATGCGCTGGGCGCGAAGACGCGCGCCGCTCGCCAGGCCGACGGCAGCTTCGTGCTGACCGGCGAGAAGATGTGGATCACGAACGGCGGGTTCGCCGATATGTTCATCGTCTTTGCCAAAGTCGACGGCGAGCATTTCACGGCCTTCATCGTCGAGCGCGCGTTCGGCGGCGTCTCGAGCGGCAAGGAAGAACACAAGATGGGCCTGCACGGGTCGTCGACGACGGCCGTGATCCTGCAGGACGTGAAGGTGCCCGCCGCGAACGTGCTCGGCGAAGTCGGCAAGGGCCACAAGGTGGCCTTCAACGTGCTGAACTTCGCCCGCTTCAAGCTGGGCGCGGCCTGCAACGGGGGCGCGCAGGAAGCGATCGGCGAAGCGGCGCGTTACGCCGCCGAGCGCCGCCAGTTCGGCCAGCCGATCGCGACCTTCGGCGCCATCCGGCACAAGATCGGCGAGATGGTCGTGCGCGCGTACGCGCTCGAGAGCCTCGTGTATCGGACGGCCGGCTTGATCGATGCGCGGATCGAGGCGGCCCCCTCCGATCGAGAGCGCGCGGCGATGCTGGCGGCGTTCGAGGAATTCGCCGCCGAAGCGTCGATCGCGAAAGTGGCCGGAAGCGAGATTCTCGGGTACGTGCTCGACGAGAACGTGCAGATCCATGGCGGTAACGGCTACGTGAGCGACTACCCCGCCGAACGGCACTATCGCGACGCGCGCGTCAACCGGATCTTCGAAGGCACCAACGAGATTAATCGGCTGCTGATCCCCGGCATGCTCGCCCGCCGTGCGGCCAAGGGCGAACTGCCCCTGGCCGGTGCGGCGCGCGCGCTCCGCGACGAGCTGGCCGCCGGCATTCCCTCGGGCGTCCCAGCCGGACCCTTCGGCGCCGAAACGGCGGTGTTGGCCAACTGCAAGAAGGCGGCGCTCGTCGTGCTCGGAACCGCGATGGAGACGTACGGCGAAAGCCTCGGCGATCAGCAGGAAGTGCTGATGCACACGGCCGATATCCTGATCGAGCTCTATGCCGCCGAGAGCGCCGCGCTGCGCGCCGAGGCCTGCGCGGAGCGGAAGGCTTCCCGAGCGGCGGCCCAGGCCGACGCGGCGCGCGTCTTTGTGAGCGACGCGGCCATGCGCATCGAGATGTCCGCCCGGCAGGCGCTCGCGGGTATGGCCGACGGCGACGCACTGCCACGGCTGACGGGCACCATCCGCCAGCTCACGAATGCCGCGCCCGTGAACACCGTCGCCCTGCGACGACGGCTGGCTGAGGAGACCGTTGCCCTTGGCGGGTATCCGTTCAGCACTTAGGCGCTCGGCCGCTCGGGCGGCGGCCGTCCTCGGCCTGATCGCGCTGGCCTGGGCCTGCTCGCCCGGCCCGCCCGAGGACACCGGCGACTACACCGCTCGGATCGCGCGCGCGCGCGACGCCAAGGACGAGTTCCTGCGGACGGATTCCGAGTCGCCGGTGCCCGCCTCCAAGCGCGATCAGCTCCTGCCGCTCGTCTACTATCCGATCGATCCGGACTACAACGTGCCGTCGACGCTCACGCCGGGTGCCACGACGGGCTCGACGATGCTGATGCAGACCTCCACGGGAAGTCAGGTGGAGATGCGGCGCGTCGGGACGCTGGCCTTCGCGCTCAAAGGGCAGCCGCTCTCGCTCACGGCGTTCAACGAGGTGGGATCGCCCGACCTGAGCCACCTGTTCGTCCCCTTCATGGACCTCACGAACCGGACCGACACGTACGAAGGCGGGCGCTTTCTGGACCTCCAGCGCACCCCGACCGGCCTGTACGAGCTCGATTTCAACCGCGCCTACAATCCCAACTGCTACTTCGACGCCTCCTGGGTCTGCCCGATCCCGCCGCCGGAAAACCGCCTCGACGTCGCGATCGAGGCTGGCGAAAAAGTCCGGCACAAGTGATTCGCGGGATCGTCTTCGATTTCGACGGCGTCATCGCGAACAGCGAGCCGCTGCATCTGCGCGCCTTTCAGGACGTTCTCGCCGAAACGGGTCTGACGCTGTCCGGACCCGATTACTACGCGCGATATCTCGGGTTCGATGATGCCGGCGTCTTCCGCGCGGTCGGCGAGGACCGGGGGCAGGCGTTCGCGCCAGACACCATCGCGACGCTCGTCAGCCGAAAGGCCGAGCGTCTGGAAACGCTCGAACGCGAGCAGACGCTCCTGTTCCCAGGCGCCGCCGAGACGGTTCGGCGGCTGGCCGAGTCGTTCCCCCTCGCCATCGCGTCGGGCGCGCTCGGCCACGAGATCCGACGGACGCTCGACCGGGAACGACTCACGGCCAGCTTCAGGGCCATCGTCGCCGCCGAAGACACCGCCGCCAGCAAGCCGGCGCCCGACCCGTATCTCGCCGCGGTCGCCCGGCTCGGCACGGCCATTGGCCGTCGTCTCGACGCGCATGAATGCGTGGCGGTCGAGGACTCGAGGTGGGGCCTGGCATCGGCCAGGGCGGCGGGGCTGCACACGGTGGCAATCACCCATTCGTATCCCGCCTCCGAGCTGCCAGGCGCCGATATGATCATCGACCACCTGGCGGCCCTGACCGATCGCCTTGTGGTCTCGCTCGGCGAAGAACGGCCATAAGGTCTTATTTCGGAGACAGTTCTGCCGTCCAATCGACCGATTTCTTGAATCCATTCACCCGGCGCCGTCGTTCGGCCCAGAAATATCTGGGCTCCGGCGGTCTCACGTTTGTCAGCCTGCGCCATACTTTTTTGTGAAATGGCCCTCATGTTCTGTACGTCAAAAGCCGAGAACCTACAAAGAGTTCTTCAAAGTCCCATCGGCGCTCGACCGAGGAGGAAAGAGATGCGATTCGTGAAAGTGGCCTTGTCCGTTGTGGCGGGTATTGTGATCGCCGCCGGCACGGCGACGGCCCAGACCACCAACGGTGCGATCGCAGGCCGGGTGGTCGATACACAGACACTGGCTGTCCCGGGCGTGACGGTCACCGCGGAATCGCCGAATCTTCAGGGCTCGCGCGTCGTGGTGACCTCGGCGAACGGCGACTACCTGATCGACCTGCTTCCGCCGGGAACCTACGTCATTCATTTCGAATTGAGCGGCTTTCAGACCCAGCAGAAGACGGTGAGCCTGGCGCCCACGCAGCGTCTCCCACTCGACGTCTCGCTCGGGCTGGCGGAAGTCAACGAAACGGTCAACGTCGTCGGCCGCGCGTCGTCGGTGCTGGCGGACACGCCGCAGGTGGCGTCCAATTTTCAGCAGGAACTGATCGAGACACTGCCGACGAATCGCGACCTGAGCGCGCCGCTGCTCCTGGCGCCGTCGGTCCATCCGACGGGGCCGGCCGGCAGCTATTCGATTGCCGGCGCCATGTCGTACGACTCGCTCTACCTGATCAACGGCGTGACCGTGAATGAAAACCTGCGCGGGCAGCCGAACGCCCTGTACATAGAGGATGCCATTCAGCAGACGACCGTGTCGGTGTCGGGCATCTCCGCCGAATATGGGCGGTTCGGCGGCGGGGTCGTCAACATGGTGACCAAGTCGGGCGGGAACCTGTTCTCGGGATCGTTCCGCGAAACGCTCTACAACGACAACTGGCGCGCGAAGGTCTCCGATTTCGCGGCCGACACCAAAGTCGACGATGTGGTTCCCACGCACGAGTACACGGTGGGCGGACCGATTTTGCAGGACCGGCTGTGGTTCTTCACCGCGGGCCGCCTCCAGAACACGTCGGAAGGCCGAACGCTGGCCATCACGAACGTGCCGTACAAGTACGAGGACAACAGCCAGCGGTACGAGGCCAAGCTCACCTACTCCGCCAATCCGGACCACCGGTTTCAGGGCGCGTACACGAAGATCTTCCGCGAGCTGGTCAACGACACCTTCAACCAGTCAACGTCACTGGATTTGCGCAGCCTGTACACGCGCCAGCTGCCGCAGGATCTGTTCACGATCAACTACACGGGCGTGCTCTCGCCCACGTTCCTGGTCGAGGGGCGTGTGTCCACGCGGCATTCGAGCGCCGTTGGAACCGGCTCGCAGTACACGGATCCGGTCAACGGCACGATGCTGGTCGACTACAGCGCCAACCCGATGAGCCGGTTCTGGTCGCCCACGTTCTGCGGCGTCTGCGATCCGGAAACGCGCGACAACAACGAACTGTTTCTCAAGGGCACCTATTTCCTGTCGTCGGACAAGGCGGGGGCGCACGACGTCGCCTTCGGCTACGACACGTTCGACGACATCCGATTCGCCAACAACCACCAGTCGGGCAGCGACTACCGCATCTACGGTGCGACGTCCTTCATTCGCGACGGCGTGGTCTACCCGATGATCCTTCCAGGTGCGTCGTTCATCGAGTACGACCCGATCGTGGTGGGCAGCCAGGGCACGCACCTCCGCACCCACGGAGTGTTCGCCAACGACACCTGGCGCCTGAACGGCCATTTCACGTTCGACCTTGGTCTGCGCTTCGACAAGAACCACGGAAGGGACAGCGCCGGGCGCCTGGTCGCCAAGGACAGCGCATGGAGCCCTCGACTGGGACTCGTGTACGACCCGCGCGGCGACGGCGTCTGGACGTTGACCGGGAGCGCGGCCCGCTACGTCTCGGCGATCAACAACGGCATCGGGAATGCCGCGTCGGCTGCCGGCAACCCTACGGGAATCGTGAAGCTGTACGCCGGCAGCCCGATCAACGCCGATCCGAATGCCTCGAATCTTGCGGACTCTGCGACCGCGATTCAGCAGGTGTTCGACTATCTGGACGGCCTCGGCGGCTTTACGAACGCCCCTCTCATGACGGTCTTCGCCCAGGTGCCCGGCCTGTCGATCTCGATCCCGAACGGCCTGAAGTCTCCCAACGTCTTCGAGTATGCCGGGGGCGTCGGCCGCACGTTCGGCAACCGCGCGGCGGTCCGCGCGGACGTGACCTACCGCGACTTCCGCGACTTCTACGTCAACCGCATCGATTCGACGACCGGCAAGGCGGTCGACGAATTCGGGAACCACATCGACGTCGGCCTGCTGGGCAACACGAACGATCTCAAACGTCGCTACGTGGGTCTCACCATGAGCGGCACCTACCGGTTCAACGCGCGAACGGATGCCGGTGGCACGTACACGCTCTCGCATCTGTGGGGCAACTTCGACGGCGAGAACGTCAACAGCGGACCGATCGGCACCGACGTGTTCTCCTACCCGGAGTACAAGCAGCTGTCGTGGTTCGCGCCGGAAGGCGACCTCGCCGGTGATCAGCGGCACCGCGCCCACGTATGGCTCAACTACGGGCTCCCGCAGGTCGACGGCCTCACGCTGAGTCTGCTGCAGGATTTGAGCAGCGGCACGCCGTACGGCGCCATCGGCCAGGTGGACGCCCGCCCCTACATCGGTGCGTTGACGTATGCCACGCCGCAGGGCGGACCGACGGAGGCCTACTATTTCACCGCTCGCGATGCCTATCGCACCGCGGCCTCCTTCAGAACCGACTTCGCCGCCAATTATGCGCGCGACGTTCACGCCGGGGCGCGCAGGTGGCAGCTCTTCGTGCAGGCGCAGGTCGTGAATCTCTTCAACAACTCCGCCTTGTGCGGCTGCGGCGCGACCGTGTTCTCGAACGGCGGCGCCGTGAACACCACGACCATCAGCCAGGCGGTACTCACCGGCTGGACGCCGAAGTCGACTCTTCAGCGATTCAATCCGCTGGCGACGGCGCCGACCGAAGGCGTCGAATGGATGCTCAGCCCGACATTCGGCACGGCGCTGAACCGGTTTGCCTATACGTCGCCGCGCGCGTTTCACGTCTCCTTCGGCATCCGCTTCTAGACGGCACCGCACCCCCGAACCACCGCGGCGCGACGGGGTCGGCCTTCAGCCGGCCCCGTTTTTTTGTACACTGGCCGCAGAGCGTCTTTCATGCTCAGTGAACAACTGGTCCACGGCTTCTCGCTCGCCGCGCGGAGCCCCGAGCCCGATCTGGCCGTCGCGGCCCTGATGATCGCGCGGATCGAGTATCCGAGGCTCGAGGCGGGCCGCTACCTCGATCGCCTCGACGCGCTCGGACGTGAGGCCAGCCGTCGCGTCGAACACGCGGCGATTCGCCCGGGCGAGGCGCCACCGTTCGTGGACCCCGCGCGCCACGCTCGCGTGGCCGCGCTCAACGCGTACCTTTTCGAGGAGCTGCATTTCGGCGGCGGCGTCGACGTCGAGGATCCGCGAAACAGCTTTCTGAATCAGGTCATCGACCGGCGGACGGGCATTCCCGTCGCCCTCGCCCTGCTCTACATCGAGGTCGCCCGCCGCGCCGGCGTCCGCGTGGAAGGCATGAATTTTCCGGGGCGGTTCCTGCTGCGCTGCCCGGCCCGGCGCGGCACGAGCGACTCGAAGGATCTCATCATCGACACGGTCGGCGGCACGCTGCTCTCCGAGGAGGCGTGCCGCACGCTCCTCGATCCCTATCTGGACGACGAGGTGTTCGACTCGCACATGCGGCGCCACGCCACGAAGCCGGAAATCCTGGCCTGCGTCCTCGTCAACCTGAAGCGCCTCTACGTGCGCATGCACTCGTTTCCGCAGGCGCGCGACATCACCGAGCTCCTGCTCGCCGTGGATCCGACCGCGATGCACGAGCTGCGCGACCGCGGTCTGCTCGCCTACCACCTGCGCGATTTTTCGAGCGCCCTGCGCGACCTCCAGGCGTACCTGCTGCGCGCGACGACGGTCGTCGCCGACGAAGACGCGCGCGAGGAGCACGCGCAGATCTGGGAGCACGTCAAGGCGCTCCGCCGCCGCGTCGCCTCGCTCAACTGACCGCGTCGGTCGGGTTCGTCAGGCCGCGCCGGTAATCGCAGTCGTCTCCGAGCGGACAGACGCCGCAATGTGGATCGGCGTCGGTGCAGGTGGCGACGGCGTGGTGGCACAGGTGGACCGTGGCCTGGCGATAGGCGTCGACGAGCGGCGGCAATTCGCCGACCAGCGCCTGGCGCACCGCCCGAAGCTGCTTGCGGTGCGATCCGGAAACGTGGCCGTAGCCGAGCCGCGTCGCGACGCGCATCGTGCCGGTATCGACGGGCAGCACGAGGTGCGCGCCCGCAAAGAGCAGCATGCGGTGGGCCACGCCTTCTCCGACGTGCGGCAACGGCGCGACGGCCCGACGCGCCTGCAGCAGCCGGGCGTGCATCACCGTCGACAGCGCGGGGTGACGGCGGAACGCGTCGACGCCCGTCCTGAGGGCCTGCAGCCGCTGCTCGACGTAGGGTCCGGCCGCCCTCACGGCCGACTCGAGCGGGCCCTGAGGCGCCCGCCACAGGGCGTCCGGCGTGAGCGCCGGAATGCGGCGCAGCGCCGCGACCGCCGCATCGCGGCGATGCGGCGTTGTCCGGGCGGCCAGCACTTCCCAGACGAACAGCGTGAACGGATCCGCCGGCGGCGAGGGCAGGACTCCGTAGAACGTGCGCAGGTGCGCGATCAGCCCCTCGAGCCGCGTCATCAGGCGGGCTGGACGCGCGAGAACTCGTCGTACAGCACGGCCGAGGCAATCACGCCGTTGTGGAAGTTGCCCAGGTCGAGCTTTTCATTCGGGGCATGGGCATTCTCGTCGGGCAGACCGACGCCGAAGAGCACCGACGGCAGCCCGAGCTCTTCCTGGAACGTCGAGACCACGGGAATCGATCCCCCTTCGCGCGTGAACACCGGCTTCTGCCCGAAGCCCTTCTCGATCGCCCGCCCGGCGGCCTGCACGAACGGATGGCTGTATTCGGTCATCCAGGCTTTGCCGCCCTGCATACGGGTGACCTTCAGCTCGACGGTCTTGGGGGCAATCTTGCGGACGAACGCGTCGAACAATTCCGCGATCTTGTCGGGCTGCTGATTGGGAACGAGCCGCATGCTGATCTTCGCCATCGCGACGGCGGGCAGCACCGTCTTGGCACCCTCGCCGGTGAAGCCGCTGAGGAGACCGTTCACCTCGAGCGTCGGACGGGCCCACGTCCGCTCGAGCGTCGTATAGCCGGTTTCTCCGAACAGCTTGGGAATGCCGAACTCCTTTCGGTACTTGCGCTCGCTGAAAGGCAGGCGCGCCCAGGCCTCACGCTCCTCGGCCTCGAGGGGCCGCACGTCGTCGTAAAAGCCGGGGATCTTGACGTGGCCGCCCCGGTCCTTCATCTGGGCAATCATCTGCGCGAGCACGAAGCCTGGATTCGCCACTGCGCCTCCGAACGACCCGGAATGCAGGTCGGTGGCGCTTCCCCGCAGGTCGATCTGACAGTAGACCAGGCCGCGCAGGCCGTAGCAGATCGACGGCACTCCGCGATCGAACATTCCGGAGTCGGACACGACGACGACGTCGGCCGCGAGATCCGCCTTGTGGCCGCGGATGAAGGCGTCCAGATGCGCGCTGCCCACTTCTTCTTCACCTTCGATCATCAGCTTGATGTTCACCGGGAGGCGCCCGTGCTGCTTCAGGTGCGCCTCGATGGCCTTCAAGTGCATGAAGACCTGGCCCTTGTCGTCGGCGGCGCCACGCGCATAGATCTCGCCGTCGCGAATCGTCGCCTCGAACGGCGGCGAGTCCCAGAGTTCGATCGGATCGACGGGCTGCACGTCGTAGTGCCCGTAGAAAAGAATCGTCGGCGCCTCGGGTGCGCCGAGCCATTCGCCGTACACGACGGGATTGCCGGGCGTCTCGATCAAACGCACGTTGTCGAGCCCCACACGCCGCATCTCGTCCGCACACCAATCGGCGCAGCGCCTCACGTCTGCCGCGTGCTCGGCGAGGGCGCTCACGCTCGGAATCGCCAGAAACGCTTTCAGCTCCTCGAGATATCTGTCGCGGCTCACGTTGATGAAATCGATGACCTTGTCCATGTCGGGGCCTACTCCATGATGCTCGGCGACCGGCGCGGCGGAGCGCTCACGCGATCCAGTCATCGCCGTCGCGTGACACGCGCCCTTCGGCGTACAGCTTTTCCAAATGCGCGCGGA
The DNA here is from genome assembly GCA_963837345.1 of uncultured Acidobacteriota bacterium. Taxonomy (GTDB): domain Bacteria; phylum Acidobacteriota; class Vicinamibacteria; order Vicinamibacterales; family CAVVIG01; genus CAWIMX01. The sequence continues at coordinate 1,610,557 of CAWIMX010000001.1, read as the reverse complement.
CGTTTTCAAGGGCGGCCGCCATCAGCGGCGGCGGCAATCCATGATAAATGGTTTCGGCGATCGCGCGCACGGTGGTCCGTCCCGCCGAGAGCGCGTCTGCGACTTGCCGCTCGCGCTGCAGCCGATGCGCGATCTGCGCGGCGAGCACCGCCTCGGGATGTCCCACGTCGGGACCATGAGCGGGAAACAGACGAACCGGCGCCAGGGCGCGGATGCGCTCGAGGGAGGCCAGGTACTGGACGAGGCTGCCGCCATGGCTCACATGAATCATCACGCTGCCGCCCTGCGTCACGAGATCGCCCGCGAACACGCTTCGCGACCGGGCATGCCAGAGCGCGATGTGATCGGGCGAGTGACCGGGCGTGTGCACCACGTCGAGGCGATCCTCACGACCCACGGGAACGGCCCCGCCGTCGTGAAGCGGGCGCCAGACCACATCACACCCCTGATCTTCGACCGGCCACGGCCATTTCAAGAACGACACGCCGGGATGCCGTGCGGCGATCGCCGGGGCTCCAGCGGCATGGTCGGGATGCGCGTGCGTGACGACGACGTCGGTCAGACGGGCGTCGTGCTCGTCGAGCGCCCGGTCGATGGCCATCAGGTGCTCCGGACGGCCGACGCCGGCGTCAATGAGCGTCGCGAGCCCCTCCGCCACCACGAGATAGGTATGGTTGCCCTCGCCCGTCATCGGCCCGGGGTTGCCGGCGTCAACGCGGACAATGGCCGGCATGCCCGTGTGGCGATCGATGGCTCGGTCGGGTCGCGAGGGCTCAGGCGTAGGTCAGACCCTCTTCCGCATCCTGGGCCCGCTGCACCTCTTCGAGCAGCGCCCGGGTGGCCGCCGGCAGCGGCCGCGACGCCCGCGCCTGGTAGTCGTACGACACCAGCACGGCCTTGCCGTCGGCCACGGTCCGCCCCGTGGCCAGGTTCGCCAGCTCGTAGCTCATCGTCACGCTCGAGCGACCGATGGCCGCAAGACGCGTCCGCACCTCGAGGCGATCGCCGAAATGCGCCGGCGCGCGATAGTCGCATTCCGAATGCGCGAGGATGATCGACGTCAGCGGGTTCGGCACTCCGGTCAGCCTTCGCCAGAACAGCAGCCGGCATTGCTCGAAGTACGTGAAATAGACGGCGTTGTTCACGTGGCCCATGGCGTCGCAATCGCGGAACCGCACCTCGACAGGATGGGTGAAGGCAAATCCCTTTGGCATCGTCGAGGGTAGAATACTCCGGTCGGACTATCGCTCACACCGGGCAGCCATGCCGTTGATACCCGAGCCCATCGAAACCTTCACGCCGGACGAGGCGCGTGCGCTCGCCCCCTACTTCACCAATACCGACCGTCCGGTGTTCGCGCTGATCAACCTTCCGGAAACGGTGAAAGGCGCGCTGTTCGCCCGCTATTCGCGATCCGGGAAGTCGGTGCGCCGGCTCTTCCTCGACGAATTCCTGGGTGAGATCCAGCAGGGGGCCGGCGCGACCGCCGCGGTGGGCACGGCGCGCGCCGACCGGCTGTACGCCCGCGTGTTCAACGAATACGGCGACGATTCGGTGGCGCAGCTTGGCGGCGCGCACCTTGCCTGCGAAGGCGTCTCGAACGTGCTCACGAAGGTGCTCGAGTGGGGCCGGCTGATGGCGTATCTCGAACAGTCGACCCGCTACGTTCCCTATACCGCCAGGCCCGGCGGCCGCTGGAAGTACCACGTTCCCGCCGAGCTGCCAGCCGGCAGACTCCGCGACCGCTTCATCCGGACGATGGACCGCGCGTTCGACACGTACGCGAAGTGGATTCCGGCGATGGAAGCGCATTTCCGGGAGCGCTATCCGAAGGCCGCCCGGGATTCCGACGGCATTTACAAATCGGCCATCCGCGCGAAAGCCCTCGATACGCTGCGCGGCCTGCTGCCGGCGGCCACGCGCTCGAACGTCGGTCTGTTCGGCACGGGGCAGGCGTACGAATCGCTTCTGTTGCGCATGTTCGCGCATCCGCTCGATGAGGTCCGCGGGCACGCCGAGCTGATGCTCGACGAGCTGCGGCGGGTGATTCCGGCGTTTCTCGTCCGCGTCGACCAGCCCGATCGCGGCGGGCGCTGGATTCGAGTACCTGAAGGAGACGCGCGCCCGGTTTGCCCAGGCGGCCCGGCCGGCCCTGGACGGCGCCGCCGCCGCGCCGCGCGACGAGGTGACGCTGACCGAGTTCGACCCGGAGGGCGAGATCAAGGTGGTGGCCGCCGCCCTCTACGCCGCCGCAGACCTGCCCGACGATCAGCTCCTCGACATCGCGCGGCGGATGAGCCCCGACGAGCGTGCCTCGCTCCTGCGGGCGTACGTGGGCGAGCGTTCGAATCGACGGCACAAGCCGGGGCGGGCCTTCGAACGCACGAGCTATCGCTTCGACGTGCTGACCGACTATGGCGCATTCCGGGATCTGCAGCGTCATCGACTGCTCACCCTCGAATGGCAGCCCCTGACCACGCGGCACGGCTACACGGAGCCCGCCGCCATCGAGGAGGCTGGAGCGCTCGACGACTGGCGTGCGGTGATGGACGAATCACGCGACCTGTACGAGGCCCTGGCGTCTGCCCGCCTCGAGGCGGTTGCGCCGTACGCGGTCGCGATGGCCTACCGCATCCGGTTCTACATGGACATGAACGCACGAGAGGCGATGCACGTCGTCGAGCTCAGGACGGCGCCCCAGGGGCATCCGGCCTACCGGCGCGTGTGCCAGCTCATGCACCGGGCCATCGCGGACACCGCCGGTCATCGTGCCATCGCGGACGCGATGCGTTTCGCCGATCACTCGGAGGTCGAGCTGGAACGCCTGCAGGCGGAGCGCGCGCGCGAAGCCAAGCGGCTCAGTCTTTCGTCCAGTAGCGGGAGTACTCGTCGAGAAACGTGAGCGAGTCGAACGTGCGCATGCGATCGAAGAACAGCACGCCGTCGAGATGGTCGGTTTCGTGCTGGATCACACGGGCCGGGAAATCACGCGCCGTGATTTCGATCCGTCCGCCCGAGCGGTCATAGGCCCGCACCTTGATCTCCGCCGCGCGGGGCACCCGGCCCCGGATATCGGGAATGCTGAGGCACCCTTCCCAGTCCTCCGCCGTCTGTGACCCAATCGGCGTGATCTCCGGATTGATGATCACCATCTGACGGGCATCCTGCTCGTCTTCGTCCCCGTCCTCGCCCGAGTGCAGCACCGCCACGAACAGACGCAGGCTCGTGTGCACCTGCGGCGCGGCCAGCCCGACGCCGTGATATTCCTCCATCGTCTCCAGCATGTCGTCGATCAGTTTCTGGACCGATGGGCTGCCGATTTCAACGCGATCGAGCGCCCGCGCCTTCTGCCGGAGCACGGGATGCCCCATGCGCGCAACCTTCAGAATAGCCATGACTGCTCGAATTATACTGGCGTGCGTGGCGTCGGCATTTCTCCATCAGCACGATGATGCCGAACTGTTCCGTTTCTGCCCGAAATGCGGCGGCTCGCTCGACCATCGCGTCATCAAGAGCGGCGAGCCAGAGCGTCTCGTCTGCGCGCGATGCGCGTTCGTCTTCTACCTCGATCCGAAAGTCGCCGTCGGGACGATCGCCCGCACGGCAGCCGGACGCCTGGTGCTCGTCCGCCGCGCGATCGAACCCGGATACGGCAAGTGGGTCTTTCCGGGCGGATACGTCGACCGCGGCGAGCCTCTGACCGCGGCCGCCATTCGTGAAGCTCGCGAAGAATGCGGCCTCGACGTGCGCCTCGACGGCCTCGTCAACGTCTATTCGTATCCCGGACGCACGCCCGTCATCGTCGTCTATGCCGCGACGGTGCTGGGCGGCAGGCTCGCCATCGATGAAGAGTGTCTGGAGGCCTCGGAGTTCGTGCCCGGGGCGATCCCCTGGGACGATCTCGCCTTTCGGAGCACTCGCGAAGGGCTGCGCGATTACCTGGCCGGCCTCCTGCATCCTCTCCAGGGCTAGACACGGAACGGCCGTCTTTCGAACCGTTGCGGCGGACCGCCGGGACGGAATTGCCCCGCGGCGACGAAATCTGTAATTGACGGCCATCGTGTGCAGCGAGGTAACGCGATGAGACGAGGGCTGTCCCTTTTGCCGATTGCCGTGGCCGCCGCTCTGGCCGCGGGCTGCGCGTTCGAAAGCGGCACGACCCCGACCGCACCGAGCGGCGTGTCGACGGGCGGCGGCAACGATTCGACGGGCGTACTCGTCGGCCTGTGGGCGTCCCAGACGGGCACGGCACTGCCCTCGTCGATCGACGACTGTACCGACTTCTCGTGGTCCATCACGAGCCAGACCGATTCGTCGCTCGCCGGAACGTTTTCAGCCCAGTGCGGCGCGAACCTGGGCGTGACCGGCTCGGCGTCGGGAACGCTCACGAGTCCGACCACGGTCAATCTCGGGGTATCGGGCGTCGGTCTGGTCGGCGGCCTGCCCCTCTGTCCGTTCTCGTTGTCGGGCGTCGGCACCATCACGAACAATGACACCCTGACGATTCCCTATTCGGGCGACACCTGCGTCGGCCCGATTCACGGAACCGAGACGCTGCACCGCAAGACGACCACTCCGGAACCGGCGCAGGAGGCCCCGCCGACACCGCCGCCTCCGCCGCCCACGCCGGCGGCGCCCGAGGGCTTCGACCTCAGCCAGGTCATCGTCCTCGGCAGCCCCAACGTGCTGGGGTGGCCGGTGACCTCGCAGATCACCCACATCGGCTTCGGGCCCGGCGTGTTCTCGATCGACCACACCAAGCGGGGACTGTGGGAACCGGTGGTCATCGGCGACGACGGGACGACGCAGGAGTCGACGATCTGGATCTTCTTTCACATCGGCGGCCAATGGTACGGCACCGGCGCCGAGCGCCTGCGTCCGTACTTCACCGACAAGGGCGTCGATCCGTGGAGGCCGGGCGACGAGTGGCTCTACGATCCGAACCGGTGGGGGCCCATGACCGGGCACAACCCGGCGCCTGGGGAGCTGGTGGGTTACATGGTGGCGGCGGGTTCGACGCGATCGGACGCCAACGTCAGGATCGCCGAGCGCACGGGCGTCGTCCTGATCCCGTTCCCCGCGTATGGACAATCGGCGTCGTTTCCGCCGTTCGTCTGGCAGGAATAGCGCGGCCTAGTCGGCGAGTCCTTCCGCCTTCTTCTCGGCGGCGGTGATCGTCCCGCCGGCGGCCGCGATTTCCGCGTCGCGGTCGAGCGGCACCGCCGGCACGCGCACCTGGGCGGCGACGACGTCGGCCGTGTTGCCGATCTTCAGCTGGCGCATCAGGAACGAGAAGCGCTCTTCGAGCGTCCGTCCGATCGCCGACCGGGCCGGTGCGTCGATCGTCCACATCCGCTCCTTGAACGGCCCGAGCGCTTTCTTGCGCGTCTTGTAGATGAACTGCTCTTCGGTGTCCTTCGCCTTCCGCTCGTCGGCCGCGTGCGTGTGAATCCACTCGTACATGTCGGACTTCAGGGCCGCAGGAAAGTTCGGGTGTTCGTACACCATGTTCTGAAAGTCCGTGGCGAGGTGAATTTCGCAGGCCCGCACGCGGGGGAAGGCGTCGAACGCGTCGGGCGGCAGCGTCGAGGCGCCATGCTGCACGGCGCCGCCGAGCCCGTACTGTTCGCGGGCGACGCGCGAGAGGATCTCGAGCGTCCCGAGATCGATCTTGACGTCGGTTCGCACGCTCCCGTCGGCGTTCACGAACCCGCCGTGCGCCGTGCCCGTCTGAACGCTGATCTTGCTGATGCCGGTGAGCGAAGCGCCCAGCTTGCCGAGGGCGGCAGTGTAGCCTTCCATGAAGGCGTGCAGCTCGTGAATGTCGGAGTTCTTGCCGCCCACCTCCCCGATTTCGCCGCCGACCGACACGGTGACGCCCGAGGGTTGGTGCCGGCGGATGAACGCGGTCAGCTCGGCGGCCAGGGTGACGTTCACCTCCTGCTGCTCGGCCAGCGTCGGCTTGCTCAAGTCGACGAGCGTCGAGGTGTCGATGTCGATGTTGTAGAAACCCGCCGCGATCTCTTCCTCGATGAGCGCGCGCACCGCGTCGATCTCTTTGGCGCGATCCGGGCCGGCGTACTTTTTCGCGTTGGCCTGGACGTGATCACCCTGGATGAAGACCGGCCCACGAAACCCCTCACGCAGCGCGGCGCCGAGCACGACGGCGGCATACTCGTGCGGCCGCTGTTCCGTGTAGCCGATTTCCGACCGGGCAATCTCGAAGATGAAGGCGCCCGCCCCGAGCGCGCGCGCGGCCCGAACCACGGCGCGCGCCGTGTCGTAGGCCATCGCGCGCACGTTGATGGCCGGCACGGTGAACCCGGCCACCGTGTCCCGTCCCATGGCCATGTAGAGGCCGTGAATCGACGCCGGCCTGATACCGGCGGCTGCCGCCAGGCTCCGGACGATCCAGCGGGCCGTGCCCCTCAGCTCGGGGTTGGCGCCGAACACGGCCGTCCAGACGAGTCGGTCGATCTGATCGCCCGTGAGGCCGGCCGCGTCCGTCACGTTCACCCGATCGGTCATCACCGTCGCCGCCGGCGCGAGGGCGTCGGTCATCTCTTTCATGGATGTGAAGGTCATGCAGAACTCCGTCCTGGTTCCTGTGTGGCCGACGATCTTACCATCGGAAAAGCGAACACCTCCACGGACACCGCGGCCGCCGCGGCCGCCACCATGGCATCGACGTCGAGGCCGCTCTCGGCCTGTTCGACGTCCCGCCGGCGGGCCCGCGTGGCCGGATGGCGCGGCGTGAACAGCTGACAGCAATCCTGGTCGGGAATGATCGAGATCGGATACGTCCCGATCCGCTGCGCCTCTCCGGCGATCTCGTCCTTGTCCATGCCGATGAGCGGCCTCAGGACCTCGACCGGCGCGGCCTCGGCGATGAGCGTCAGGTTCTCGAGGGTCTGCGAGGCCACCTGCCCGATGGCTTCGCCGGTGACCAGCGCGCGGGCGTCGGCGCCGCGGGCCAGCTCGCCCGCGATCCGCAGCATGAGCCGGCGGTAGATGACGACCCGCAGCTCCGCAGGCACGCTGAGCACGACCTGCTGCTGCAGATCGCCGAACGGCACGAGCGCCAGACGCGATCGCAGCTGATAGCGGGTGAGCAACGTCGCGATCTCCCGCACCTTGTCCTGCGATGCGTGCGACAGGATCGGATAGCTGTGAAAATGGATCAAGTCGACGCGGCACCCGCGCCGCATCATCCGATAGGCGGCCACCGGCGAGTCGATCCCGCCCGAGAGCAGACAGGCCACGCGGCCGCCGGTGCCCGTCGGCATCCCGCCGGCGCCGGGCTCCTTGCCGAAGAAGTAGAACGCTCCATCGGGCAGCATCTCCACGTGGATCGTGAGCGAGGGATGGCTCAGGTCCACGCGCCAGCCGCGCGCGAGCTTGATGCGGCCGCCGATCTCGCGCTCGAGCTCCGGCGAGGTCAGGGCGATACGCTTGTCGGCGCGGCGCACGCTCACGCGGAAGGAGGCCGCTTCGCGTCCCCGCAGATCGGCGAGGATCGCCGTCGCGATCGTCTCCATGTCGTGCGTCGTCCACCCGGCGAACGAGTAGTTCGCGATGCCGAAGACGCGTCCAATCCGCTCGGCTGCCGCCGGCCAGGCCGCCTCATCGTCGAGCGAGATCTCGAGCCGTCCCATCACGGGCCGCACGGCGCGAACCGGGAGCCCCTCGAGTGCCCGGCGCAGGTGACGCACGAGCTGCCCGATGAACCACGGCCGGTTGCGGCCCTTGAGCGCGAGCTCCTTGTAGTGAACGACGATCGAGTTCATTCGCGTCTCTCAACCACGGAGCCCGCGGAGAGAGGACACCACGGAGACACGGGGGCCACGAGATGCTCCCTCTTCTCTGTGTCTCTGTGCCTCCGTGGTTTTTCTTCCGTGGTTTTTCCTCCGTGGTTATTTCCCGTGGTCATTTCCCTCGCGCCGCGCCCCGGTGGTCAACACGATCTCGGCCGCCCGGTGGCCGCTCCGGACGGCGCTCTCGATCGTAGCTGGCAGGCCGGTGTCGATCCAGTCGCCGGCGAGCACAAGGCCATCCACGGGCGTTTCGGCCGGCGGGCGCGCGGGCTGGCCCGGCGCGAGCGAGAACGTCGCACGCGGCTCACGAATCACGGTCGCTCGTGTCAGCGCCGCCGGGCGGACGGCCGGAATCGCGTCCAGCAGCTCGCCGTGCGCCACGCGGATCAGGCGATCGTTCGACAGCGCCGCCAGCTCCGCCGCGCCGCTCGCCACGACCGACAGGTGCGACGCCGATGCCCCGAGAACGCTCCGCTTGTCGAAGACCCACTGGACGGGGCGGCCCGGCAGGCCGACGAATGGCTCGTCCATCACGGCACGATCGAACCAGAGGTTGACGGTCACGATCGGCGACGATTCCATGCGTGCGGCGCGCCCCAGCACAGGGGCCATCGGAGCCGTTTCGCCGGCGAGGACCTCTCCCAGCGCGAACCAGGGCACGGCCACGATCACCGCGCCGGGCCGCCACCGCTCGCCGGCGGCTTCGACGGCGTCGACCGCGCCGTCGGCGAGGATCACACGGGCCGCCACCCCGGTGTGCACCTCGGCGTCGTGTCGTTCGAGCCACGATCGCGCCGGCTCTGCGTACATCAGATGCAGGGGCCGCGTGGGCCATCCGATCGCGGCCGCGCGTGGAGCCGACCCGAACATCTCCGCCAGAACGCGAGCGAACACGGGCGCGGCGGCGCGATCCGGCGGCTGGTTGAGCGCCGCCAGCGCCAGCGGATGCCACAGCATCTCGATCAGTCGAGGGGTCTGACCGTTGCGCTCGAGCCAGCGCTCGACGGTTTCGGCGGCCGATGCGGCGATGACACCGGCGTTCGGATCGATCGCTCGCCGTGCGAGCCGAATCGCCGGCGCCAGGCGCAGCACCGCCAGCCGATCGCGCCAGCCGAGCGCCTCCCACTCCATCACCCCCGCGAGCAGATGCAACGGCGGGGGCAACGACGGGCACGACAGCCGCGTGCGCCGCCCGGCCCGATCAATCATCGTGACGCCGAGCCCCGCCTGCAGGCGCACGGCATCGGCGGCTCCGATCGCCTGCAGGAAGGCGAACGTGTCGGCATAGCACCCGAGGAGGACGTGCTGCCCGTTGTCCACGAGCTCGCCGGTCTCGCGGTCTTCGAACGCGGTCGCGCGACCGCCCAGGCGGGCCCGCGCCTCGAGCACCACCACGCGCCGGCCCGCAGCCGCCAGCCGGACGGCCGCACTCAGGCCGGCGAACCCCGCGCCGACGACGACGACAGCCTCTGTCAGGACGGCCATAACCATTGCCTGATGCGCGATGGCGGCCTGCACGGCCCGCGGCGGCCGCGCCCTCGCCGTGAACACGTCGTAGCCGTGCCGTTCGATGCGGCGAAGCGTCTCGAAGTACACGGCACGCATGATTTCCGCGGCAACGAGGCGGCCGCGGTCTTCGTCGGGGCGTGCCTCGACGGCCCGGCGGTAGAACGTGCGCGCCCGATCGCACTCGAACGCGATGAGGGCCTTCACGGGCGGCGTCAGGACGCCGCCGGCAATGTCCTCAGGCGTGCAGCCGCATGCGGCCAGGTCGTCGAGCGGGAGATAGAGGCGACCCCGCGCGAGGTCTTCAGGGATGTCCCGGACGATGTTGGTCAGCTGCAGCGCGACGCCGAGGTCGAGCGCATACACACGCGGCGCCTGCGCTGCGGCACCCGAAGATGCGGATGCAGATCAGCCCGACCGCCGATGCGACGCGGCGGCAGTACTCGAGCAGATCCTCGAAGGTCTGGTATCGCGTCGTATCGAGATCCATGGCCACGCCGTCGATCACGTCCTCGAACGCCTGCCGGGGCAGGTCGAACCGGGCGACGAGCGGCTGCAGCCGCCTCGCCTCGACGGTGTCGGGGCGGCGTGCCGTCGTAGCAGCGCGAGAGCTCAGCGCCGCCAGAACTCGACGGCGGCGCGCCCCTGCGGCGCCCGCTCGCCGGGCCGCTCGTCCACGGCATCGTCGACGGCCCGACAGAAATCCCAGACGGCGAAGATGGCGCGGCGCTGCTCGGTCGGCAGCACGAGAAAGGAGTAGTAGAAGCTGGTCTTCCGGGCCATCAGCCGTCCTGCCGCCGCCACCGGAGCGCGCCCCAGCAGAGGATCGGCACGTCGGACAGCCCGAGGGTCGGGCGAGCCGCGAGCAGGTCGCCGCGTTGCGCCTCGACGCGATCGAGGATGCGCGATCCACCGAGCCAGGTGAGCCGCAGCTCGAACCGAAGCCGGCCGCCGACGCCGTCGCAGACGGCACGGCCGGCAGCGAACTGCTGGCGCGTGAAGGCGGCCGCCCGGCCGAGCGCCGCGATCCAGGGTGCGTCGAGACGCGAGCCTGCCAGCGCGGCTTCCGAGGCGCCGCACGCCTCGACGACGTCGCGGGGCACGTAGAGGCGCCCCGCCCGCCAGTCGCGCCCGAAGTCCTGCCAGAAGTTGGTCAGCTGCAGCGCGGTGCAGAGCGCGTCAGACGATCGATCCAGCGCGCCGTCGCGATACCCCGCGATGCGCAGCACGAGTCGGCCGACCGGATTGGCCGATCGGCGGCAGTAGTCCAGCACGTCCTCCCACGAAGCGTAGCGCATCGTCATGGTATCCTGACCGAACGCGCTCAGGAGGTCGTCGAACAGGGAAATCGGCAGATCGAGCGCATGAATCGAGTGCCCGAGCGCCGCGAAGATCAGGTTCTCCGCGGAGTCGTCTTCGCGGGGAACGGGCGGCTTCGCGGCGGCGGCGTGGAGCCGGCTCTGCCACGCAGCCAGGCGCGCGCGTCGTTCGGACGGCGCCTCGGTTCCTTCGTCGGCGAAGTCGTCGGCCACGCGCGCGAAGGCGTAGACGGCGGCCACATGGGGACGCATCGCGCGCGGCAGCAGGTGCGAGGCCACCGGAAAATTCTCGTAATGCGCGCGCGCCAGCCCCTCACAGGCGCGATACGCGCGATCGAGCGGCTCTCCCCGGCGGGGCACCGCCGCATTCTATACGTGAACTCCTTGAACCTTCCGAACCGCCCGAACCGCCCGAACCCTTCGAACCCGTCGAACCCGTCGAACCCGTCGAACCCGTCGAACCCGCCGAACCCGTCTCATGCGTGACGCCGTCGCCGGTCTCGTGGCGCTCGCGCTGCTGTTCGTCGCCCTCAGCCTGTCGACGACGCTCCACTGGGCGCGACGCCGGCGCGCCGACGCCCGCGCGGACGAAGAACACGCCGGGCGGCGGATCATCGCCGAGATCCCCGGAGACGAGGACCTCGTGCTCTTCACCGAAGACGCTTCGTGCTTTCACTACGGACCGCGATCGGTCGAAAAGACGGCGATTGGCGCCGTCCGCGTGCTGATCAACGGATCGCCGATCGCCGCGTACGTCTCGCAGCGGCATCCCCGGGCCGCGGCCGTTCATCCGACGAGCTTCGAGGACCGGCCGGAGGGCATAGCGCGCGACCGCTGGGACGTGGCAATCGAAGCGACCGGAGGCACCCTGCTGCTCGAATGCGGCGCGATTCGGGAACGGGTTTCGCAGGAGCTGGCACGCGCGATCTTCGATGCCGTGAAACGCGACCTCGAATCGCGAGACGCCGCGGCATCTTAGGAACCGACGCGGGAGAAGGTCACCATTCGATCTCCGGCGAGCCGGCCCGCGCGTTGACCGCGCGGGCCAGCGCGAACAGCAGATCGGACAGGCGATTGACGTATCGGAGCAGGACGGCGTCGGGGGCGGGGTCCAGAGACGACGATGCGGCGCTCGGCCCGTCGGCACACCGTTCGCGCCACGTGAAGCGCGGCGCCGGTCGGGCTGCCGCCGGCGAGAATGAACCGGCGCAGCGGCGGCACCGCCGCGTCGAGCCGATCAATCAGCCGCTCCAGCCGCGTCACGTCGTCGTCGTCGAGCGCGGCTTTCGTCACGCGGTCGGCGATCCGATGGGCCGGATCGGCGAGCTGCGCCCCGAGGGCGAACAGGTCCCGCTGGATCTGAACGACTTCGCCATCCAGATCGTCGTCCAGCCGCAGCGATCGCGACGAACCCCAGCCAGGCGTGCAACTCGTCCACGTCGCCGTACGCGGCGACGCGCGCGTCGTCCTTCCTGACGCGGGTGCCGTCGAACAGCGACGTCTCGCCAGCGTCGCCCGTTCGCGTGTAGAGTTTCACGGGCGAATTATACGGGATGGCCAACTCGCAACGACCGCGGATCACCCGTCGGACCCGCTCTCCACTCGGGCTCCCGTCGCCCCGAGGAACGCCGCACGTTCCGCCGGCGCCTGCTGACGTGGTACGCACGCCACGGCCGCGACTTGCCCTGGCGCAAGACGTCGACCCGTATCACATCCTCGTCTCGGAAATCATGCTGCAGCAGACGCAGGTCGACCGGGTGCTGCCGAAGTACCACGAGTGGCTGGGCAAGTATCCGTCGCTCCACGCGCTTGCCGGTGCGCCCGATGAGGACGTGACGCGCACGTGGTATCCGCTCGGCTACAACATCCGTCCGCGTCGTCTTCAGGCCATCGCGCGGGAAGCCGTGGAACGGTACGGCGGACAGCTGCCGTCGGACGAGGCGACGCTGCTGTCGTTCAAAGGCATTGGCGCGTACACGGCCGGGGCCATTCGAAGCTTCGCGTTTCGCGAGCGCGCCGCGATTCTCGACACCAATGTGGCGCGCGTCCTCTTTCGCGTCTTCCTCGGCCAAGGGCGACCCCAAGCGCCATGCGACGCGGCGCCATCTGTGGGCCGTCTCCGACGCGCTCGTGCCGATGCGCCGCGTGTTCGATTTCAACCAGGCGCTGATGGATTTCGGGGCCACGGTGTGCGCCGCGCGCAATCCGGCCTGTCCGGACTGCCCGATGCGCGCCGACTGCCGGGCCTACTCGTTGGCGGTCCCCCCGCCGCGCAAGAGACGCGCGCGCCGATGACGACCGTCGTCGTCTCGGCCGCCCTTGTCGAGCGACGACGGGCGCCTGCTCGTCACGAGACGGCAGCCGGGCGTGCATCTGGCGGGATGCTGGGAGTTCCCCGGCGGAAAGTGTGAGGCGGGCGAAACGCTCGAAGCCTGCCTGCGGCGCGAGCTGCGGGAGGAGCTCGACGTGGACGCCGACGTGGGACCCGAGGTGTTCAGCGTCATGCACGACTACGAAGACCGGCGCGTCGAGCTGCATTTCCTCCGGTGCGACCTTCGCGGCGAGCCCGCGGGCCGCCTCGGTCAGGAGCTTGCCTGGACGCCGTGTGCCGATCTGGACGAGGACACGTTCCCGCCGGCCGACGCTGCAGCTGATCAGGCGCCTGCGCCAATCGGCAGGGCGATGACGAAGGCGGCGACGTTGTCGACGGTCATGCGGCGATCCCGGGGCGGCCAGGTCACGCGGCACGTAGCCGAGCGCAATCGCCGCCCCGAGCGCGGGCGACCAGGCGCCGCTCGTGACGCGGCCCACGTCGCGCCCCTCATGGCGGATCGGCGCGCCCCGCGCGGGCGGTTCATTCGCCTCGAGCCGCACGCCCACCAGCTTGCGGGCGATGCGACCGTGGCCACGCTGCAACACGCGCACGATCACTTCCTGGCCGACGTAGCAGCCCTTCGTGAAGCTGATCGCGCGATCTTCGATGCCAGCTTCGAGCGGAATCGTGTCCTGATCCATGTCCTGGCCGAACATCGGGACGCCGGCCTCGATCCGAAGCGCGTCCGCGGCCGCCTGGTCGAGCGGGCTCGCGCCCGCCTCCCGGATCGCGGCCAGCAGACTCGCGCCCCCGGCCGACGAGACATAGAGGTCGAACCCCGGCTCGCCGACGTCGACGATACGCGTGACGATGCCCGGTGCGTCGGCGACGACGGTGCGCCGACACGCATGTTCAGGCATCGCCTCCAGCACTGAACGCGCGATGCTCGCGATCGGCGCGACGATGGCCGCCGCGTCGGGACCCACGACGGCCACCTGCGCGAACGTGGTCGTGACGTCCGTCACCTGGACGTCTTCCGAAAAGATCAACTCGTCGAGCCGCGCGGCCAGCAGGTCCTTCACGTCCCCGATCGTCGAAACGAGAATCGCGTCGGCCAGCTCGTAGACGAAGAGATCGGCGATCATTCGCCCTTGAGGCGTGAGGTAGGCCGCGTAACAGCCCTCACCCGGCCCGAGCGCAGTGATGTCGTTCGTCAGGAGGCCCTGAAGGTAGGAGCGGCGGTCGCGACCCGACAGGACAAGGCGCCCGCGAGAGGACCGATCCAGCACGGCAGCCCGTTGACGGGCTGCATGATAGGCATCGATCGAGGCGGCTGAAACCATGGTGCTATGCTGAAACGGATGTCGTGGAGCCATTGTATCCGCGCGCTCGTCTGCGCCTCAGCCCTCGCCGGCTCCGCGGCGGCCGCTCCGCAGGCCCCGGCCGTCGTTCCGGCGGCGGGCGCGAGCAGCTTCAAGATTTTCCTCCGCTCGTCGCAGATCGGAACCACCGACGTCCGTCTGACGCGCGACGCCGCAGGCTGGCGGATCACCAGCTCGGGTCGTATCGGCGCGCCCCTGAATGTCGTGACACGACTGCTCGACGTGCGGTACGACGCGAGCTGGCGTCCTCTCGAGGTCACGATCGATGCGACGGCGGGCGGACAACCGGTGTCGATTCATACGCGGGTCGAGGGCGCGAACGCCACGACGGCGGTGGGCGGCGGCGCCCAGGCCCAGAACGTCACGGAACCGATCGACGACACGGCGATTTTCCTGCCGAATCCGTTTTTCGGCGCCTTCGAGGCGCTGGCGGTGCGCCTCCGCACCGCGCCTGACGGCGCGATCGTGCCGATCTACAGCGGTCCGCACGGCGCGTATACGGCGAAGGTCGGCGGATCGACGTCGGAGCAGATCCAGACGGCGGCCCAACTGATCGACGCGCGCCGCACGGCTGTGCAGCTGCTGCTCCCGGGCGCCCCGCCCCTCGACATGGACGTGTGGGCCGACTCGACGGGTCGCCTGCTGCGGCTGAGCGTACCGGCGCAGGGCCTCGAGGTCGTCCGCGAGGACGTGGGATCGGTGGCCGCGCGCCGCGTCGTGATGGCGCGGCCCAACGACGAACAGGTCCGCATCCCCGCAGTCGGTTTCTCCCTGGCGGGAACCATTTCCAGGCCCGCGGACGCCAGCGCCGCGCCGCTGCCGGCCATCGTGCTCGTTGGCGGATCCGGCCCGACCGACCGCGACGAGACAGTCTACGGCATTCCGATCTTCGCCGAGCTCTCCTCGGCGCTCGCCGACGATGGATTTCTCGTGCTGCGATACGACAAGCGCGGCGTCGGCCAGAGCGGCGGCCGCCCGGAATCCGCCACCCTCGCCGACTATGCCGACGACCTCCGCGCCGCCGTGAAATTCGTGGCGGACCGCAAAGACGTCGACGACCGGCGCATCGCCGTCGTCGGCCACAGCGAGGGCGGCATGGTGGCCATGATTGCGGCGGACAAGGAAAAGAAGATCCGCGCGCTCGTGCTCGTGGCATCGCCGGGCGTCACGGGCGCCGAGCTGAACATGGCGCAGATCCAGCACGCGAACGCCCTCGCCGGCCGATCCGGCGACCAGCTCGACGCGACCCTTCAGCTGCAACGGAAGATCCAGGAGGCCGTCCTCACCGGGAAGGGCTGGGAAGACATCGAGCCCGAGCTGCGAGCCCGGGCCGATACGCCGTGGTTCAAGAGCTTTCTCGCATTCGACCCCGCGCGCCTCATGCGGGACATCGATCAGCCGATCCTGATCGTCCAGGGCGAGGTCGACAGCCAGGTCGAACCGTCGAATGCCGATCGACTCGCCGAGCTGGCCGCCGCGCGCAAGGGGGCGCCCTCGCCGGAAGTGGTGAAGCTGGCCGGCATCAATCATCTGCTGGTGCCCGCGACGACCGGCGAGGTGGGCGAGTACGCGTCGCTCTCGGACGAGTCGATCAGTCCGAACATCGCCGAAGCCGTGGCGGCGTGGCTGACGACGGCGCTGCCCGCCCGGCGATGAGCGGACCGCCTGTCCCGGCGATGTGGGTCCTGGGCGCCGGCGCCGGGCCCGATGCCCTCACCTTCCGCCTGCGGCCCGGCGCAACCAGAACGGTCGGGCGCGCGCCGCGCGCCGACTTCATCGTGGATGCGCCCCTGGTGTCGCGTCTGCATTGCCGTCTCACCGCCTTCGACGATCACGTCGACGTGGTCGATTCCACGAGCACGAACGGCACCTACGTGAACGACACACGGGTGAACAAGGCGGAGCTGCGCACGGGCGACCGCCTGCGCGTCGGTCGGGTCGAGCTCACACTAGGAATGGATTAGTGCGGCGCTCGCGGCCGATGGTCGTCGTGGGCCCGTGGCCCGGATAGACGACGCAGTCGTCGCCGAACGCGAAGAGGACGGTGCGGATTGATTGGATCAGCACGTCGGAGTCGCCTCCCGGCAGGTCGGTCCGGCCGATCGACCCGGCAAAGAGCGTGTCCCCGACGAACAGGTCCCTGCCGGTCGAGCCGGCACGGCCCACCTGCAGACAGACGCCGCCCGGGCAGTGGCCCGGCGTGTGATGCGGGCGCACCTCGTACTCTCCGAACCTGATCACCTGACCCGGCGTGTAGTACACGTCGATCGGAGGCTGCGGCTCGACGTCGAGACCGAAGATGGCACCGCTCTCGACGGCCTCCTCGTAGAGGAAGAGATCGTCCTTGTGCAGGTAGATCGGCACGCCCAGGGCGCGCTTGGCTGCTGCGACGCCGGTGACGTGGTCCACATGCGCGTGTGTCAGCAGGATGTGCCTGATGGCCAGGCGCTCGCGTTCGGCGATTCCGAGCAGATCGCGGACCTCGTCGCCCGGATCGATGATCACGGCGTCACGCGTCGTTTCGCAGCCGACCAGGAAGCCGTTCTTGAAGAACGGGCCGACGGCCCGCGACTCCACTATCATGGTGGAGCGCTCATGATACTCGCTGTCGTCGACGACCTGATGTTCACGTCCAGAATCCGGACGGCGGCGTCGCAGCTCGGCGTGTTGGTGGTGTTCGCCCGTTCTTCGGAGGCCGCGCTCGACGAGATGCGCAAGGGCGCGCCGTCGCTGGTGATTTTCGACCTGAACGCCCGCGTCGATGCCGTGGGCATCGTGGCCGCCATGAAGGCCGACGCGGCGCTGGCGCCAATTCCCACGCTCGGCTACGTCTCGCACGTGCAGAGCGAGCTCATCGAAGCCGCGCGGAACGCCGGCATCGGCGACGTGCTGCCGCGCTCGGCGTTCACCCAGCGCCTCGCGGACATCCTTCAGCGCTGACCAGGCTCGGCCGGTCGCTCGATCAGTCCACCGACCGCGGTCGCGATCCGTTCGCGCTCGAGGCGCGCGTCGTCGGGCGGCTGCATGCCCTGCGCCTCGCTCAACCCGGCGCGGCTGGCGGCGAGCCGGGGATCGACGGCGAGCGAGGCCTGGTAGAAAGCGGCGGCGCGAACCGGGTCGAACGGACGGATTCGATCGGCGATTCGCCGGTATCCGTCGCCCCAGGATCGATCGACCTCCACACCATGGCGCAGATAGCCGAGCGCCTTCTCCAGATCGGCGGCGCCGAGCGCCATCGCGGCATTCGCGTCGGGGAGGTCCGGATCCAGCTGGTACGCCCGCGTGGCGGCATCGTCGCGCCGCTGCACGTCGGTCGGCGACTCCTCGGTCGTGTCGATAGCCAGCGCGAGAGCGGCCAGCGCTTCGGCCAGGCCGGCATCGCGATCGGCCGCCTGCTGGTAGAACGCGACCGCATCCGACAGGCGCCCGTCGGCTGCCGCCTGACGGCCCTCGAGGTACGCGCGATAGGCGGCCGGGTCGACCACCCTGGCCTCCGCCCTGGCGCCGGCGGCGGTCGGCTCGACATCCACGCCCAGCGCCGAGGCGACCTCGCCGGCCGCCTGGGCCTGGAGCGCGAGCAGCTGTGAGGGATCGCGTGAATAGGTGGCCGACCAGATGGACTCTCCCGCCGGATCGATCAGCTCGAGCGACATCGACAACGGACTCGCCTGCGGACGGATGCGGCCGGTCAGAACCACGCGAGCCCCGAGCGCGCGCGCCAGATCGGTCGGTGTGCGTCCGCGGTCGCGCCTGAGTCCAGACCGCCCCAGGACGAGCACTCCTGGAATCGCTCCGAGGCGCCTGGCGAGCCCTTCGGCGACGCCGTCCGCAAAATAGGTCTCGGAGCGATCCGCCGTCTCGAGCTCGAGCGGCAGCACGCCGATCACGGGCGCCGGAGGCGGCCGAAAGGCGGATTCCCAGAGCCGCCGTGCCGGCTCGCGTGCCAGCCAGGCCGCGACCCCGATCAGGGCGAGCGCGGCGAGCGTCCATGCCGCGAGGCGCGGGCCGCCCGCGCGCGCTCGTGGCGGCACCACGGCCTCGGCGTCGGTGCGCACGTCGATGATCGCGCGGACGGCGCGCAGCTCGGCCGCCAGGGTGGCCGCCGACTGGTACCCCGGCGTGTCGGCGGGCGCGAGCGCCTTCAGCACGATCGCATCCAGCTCGCCGGGGACGTGGCGATTGAGCGTGCTGGGCGCCCGCGGGGGCGTGGGCGGCGGGGCGCCGGTCAACATCTCGAACAGCACGCGGCCGAGCGCCGCGATGTCGTCGCGATACTTGGCCAGGGCGTCGGTGCCACCGCCGGACAGGGCCCACCCGGACAGCCCGAAGTCGAGCAGCTTCGCGCTGCCCTTGGACGTCACCCTGATCGTGTCGGCCGTGAGGTGCCCGTGGACGATCCCGGCGGCGTGGGCGTCGGCGAGGGCGTCGGCGACCTGCACCGCGAAATCGATCGCGCGGCGGGGATTCATCGCATGCCCGGCCATCGTCGTCTTCAGGGATTCCCCGGGCACGAATTCGCAGGCGAGGAACAGCTGGCCATGGTCCTCGCCCACTTCATACAGGGCGGCGATATTCGGATGCGAGAGAGCCGTGGCCATGCGCGCGTCGCGCAGAAAACGGTCGCGCGTGCGGGGATCGTCGGTCAGTGATGCGGGCAGCACTTTGATCGCAACCGTGCGCCCGAGCTGGGTGTCCCGCGCACGGTACACGTCGCCGAGACCGCTGCTGCCGACATGCTCGAGGATCTTGTAGTGGCCGAGGGCATCCTGCATCGCGAATGCTCGCGTGGCTACTTGCGTGGCTTCGCCGGACGCATTTCGACCCGGCTCGCCAGGCTGCGCGACGGATGCTTCAGAAGGTCCACGACGATGTCCGCCACGTCGCTCGCCGCCATCTTCCACTCGGCGCCGCGCGCGGCGTCGCCGGTGAACTCGGTGGCCACGGACCCCGGCAGCACGTAGCTCACCCGGATGTTGTCGTACCGGACTTCCTGCATCAGCGCTTCGCTGAACGCGTTCAAGCCGGCCTTCGACGCGCAGTACGCGCCCCCGTGGACGAAGGGATTCTTGCCGGCCAGACTGCTGATGTTGACGATGTACCCGCTCCCCCGACGCTTGAGGTGCGGGAGGGCCGCGCGGCAGGCGAAGAAGACGCCGGTCAGGTTCGTGTCGATCACCTGCGACCAGTCCTCGAGCGTCATGTCGGCGACATCGGCAAACCGTCCGACGCCGGCGTTGTTCACCAGCATGTCCAGTCCGCCGAATCGCGACGCCGCGGCATCCACGGCCCGCGCGATTTCGTCGAACCGCCGCACGTCGGCACAGAGCGATTCGACCGATCCCGGTCCTGACCGTTCGATGAGCGGCCGGGCGGCCGCCAGACGGGCTTCGTTCCGGCCCGTAATCGCCACATGCACGCCCTCGGCGCACAGCGCGCTCGCGATGGCGAGCCCGATCCCGCGCGAGCCACCGGTGACGACGGCCACCTTGCCGTTCAAGCCCTCTGACATGGTCACACTTTAGCGCAGTCGGCGCGCCTCGGCGGGCCGCATCCGACGAGCGGCGGCCGCCCTCCGCATACAATAGCGGGCGCATGCACGAGGTGGCGGTCGTCGGGGCCGGCGAACTGGGCGGCCTGTGCGCGCATCAGATCGCCCGGCGCGGCGCCGCGCGCGTGGTGCGCCTCATCGACGAACGAGGGCGGGTGGCGGAAGGCAAGGCGCTCGACATCGCCGAGGCCGCGCCCGTCGAGTGCTTCGCCACGGAGATCGTGGGTTCGAGCGACCTGGCGGCGGCCGCCGGGGTCGACGCGATCGTGCTCGCCGACCCGGCGACTTCGGCCGCCTGGCCGGACGGAACGCTGCCGCCGTTGATCCAGCGGCTGATGCGGGCGGCGCCTCTGGCCGTCGTTCTCTGCGCGCACGCCGCGTCGAGCGACCTCGTCGAGCAGAGCGTCCGCGAGCTTCGGCTCGACCGGCGACGGCTGGTCGGGACGTCGCCCGAAGCGCTGGCCGCCGCCGTGCGAGCGCTTGTCGCGCTCGAAGTCGGAGGGTCGCCGTCCGACGTCTCGCTCGCGTTGGTCGGCACGCCGCCCGCTCCAGTCGTGATTCCCTGGGAAGACGCCACGGCTCACGGGATCAGCCTGGTGCGCGTTCTGGACGACCCAACGCGGCGACGGCTCGCGGCAAAGCTGCCGGCGCTGTGGCCACCCGGCCCCTATGCCCTGGCGTCTGCGGCCGCTCTTGCGGTCGACGCGATCGCGGGCCGCACCAGGCGCACCCTCAGCATGTTCCTGGCGCCCGACGATTCGTTGGGTGTCAAGGCGCGCGCCGTCGCCATTCCGGCGCGGCTGGGGCCGGAAGGGGCCATGCCGATCGCGCTCCATTTGAACGCGCGCGATCAGGTGGCCTTCGACAACGCCTGCTTGCGGTAGATTCGGCGGGGCCGCCTCCGTCTACACGCCGTAGACGGGCCGGTGCAGGGTGAGGCCGCCGGCGAACGCCGCCAGCTGCCGGCGCAGGATCATGCGGCCGCGATGCAGGCGCGACTTGAGCGTCTGATCCTTGACCTGCAGCACCGCGCTCGCCTCCTCGGTGGACATGCCCTGCAGGTCTCGCAGCACGACCGGTGCGCGATAGATCGCCGGCAGCGCGAGAATCGCGCGCAGCGCCTGACGCCGCATCTCGGCACGCAGCACCCGCTCGTCGCCCATGTGCGACCAGTCGGCGGGCTCGAGGGCCGGCCGCGTCGCGGGATCCTGGCCCTCCGCCGGCGACTGGCGAAGGCTGTCCTGCGATCGCTGGTAGCTCGACGTGCGCAGCCGGGACATGGCCGCGTTGAACGTGATCCGATAGATCCACGACGACAGCGCGGCGTCGCCTCGAAACGCGCCGATCTTGCGATACACCTTGAACAGAACGTCCTGCGCCACTTCCTCGGCGTCTTCCTTGTTCCGCAGGTGTCGAAAGGCCAGCTGGTAGATCTTCGAGCCGTACGTCTCCGCCAGCTCGGCGACGGCGCTTTCGTCGCCCGACTGCAGCCGCGTGAGCAGCGCCCGGTCGGAATGCAGGTCCCGCATGGAAGCCCCCATGTGGTGGTAGAACACGGCGGGCGGCCAAAATATTCCACACGTGAACTATTACCTATAAATACCTGTATCTAATGGACTTGCATTGGATTGACGGATGGACGATCCCGCCTGAGGAAGGTCGACGGCTAGGAGCGGAGGAGCAGGCCGAGGATGATCGTCGGGCCGAGGATGCCGAGGGCCAGAATCAACCCCATGAGCGCCGCCGCGACCGGACGTCCGAAGTTGAGGGTCCAGCGGGTTCCATCGCGAGTCGGCACGAACAGCGCCGGGTCCGCCGCGTTTCGATACAGGGCGCCGAAGCGCCAGTGGCTCGGGTCGAAAGGCTGCGGATCGGGACGTCCGAGGCCGCGCTGCGCCCGAATGAACACGAGCGCGGTCAGCCCGAAGCCGATCCACATGATGAGCGTGTAGACGCGCCCGAGCCCGCCGAATCCGCGCTGCCACATCGTGGCGAGCGCCACGGCCGCGTAGCCCTGAAAGGCCACCCAGACGAGCGCGACGAGGGCGACCGCTTCGGCTGCCACGGCGGCGGCATCCATGTCGGCCGAGCGGTGTCCCTGGGACCGATGCGGGCGCGAGAGCAACAGCGCGGCCACGGCGCCGAACACGGTGACCAGCACCAGTTGTACGAGGACGGGCATGAACACCCGCGCATAGGTCTTGTACTGCCAACCGTTGGCGTGGCGTGCCGCGTTGAAGCGAACCGGAAGAATATCGGGCAGCGCGGTGTAGCGCGCGAGAAGGAATGCCATGCTGAACGCGACGACGCCGGCGGTGAGGCCGACGACGCCCCAGGTCAGGCGCGTCGGGGCGACCATGCGGACCGGAGACGACTCGCTCACCTGACGCCTTTCGCGGCGGCGGCCGGCTCGCGCGCGGGCGCCCGGTCGAAGACGTCGCAGAAGTGCGACACGAGGCGTTCCTGCACCTCGGCGCGATCGATTGAACGCCCGAGCACGCGCGCGAGCGACGTGACGCCGCGATCGGCAATGCCGCACGGGACGATCAACCCGAAGTAATCGAGATCGGTGGCCACGTTGAACGCGAAGCCGTGGCTGGTGACCCACCGCGAGATGCGGACGCCGATCGCGGCCAGCTTGTCGGCCCCCACCCACACGCCGGTGAGGCCCTTCACGCGGCGGGCCTGGACGTGGTAGTCGGCGAGCGTGCGAATCATCACCTCTTCGAGATCGCGCACGTAGCGATGCACGTCGCAGCGGTCGGGTCTCAGGTCGAGGATGGGGTACCCGACGATCTGCCCGGGCCCGTGGTAGGTGATGTCGCCGCCGCGGCCCGCCTCGTGCACGGTGACGCCGAGCGCCGCCAGGCGTTCGGGCCCGGCCAGGATGTGGCCACGGCCGCCGTCGCCCTTCACCCCGAGCGTGAGGACGTGTGGATGTTCGACGAACAACAGCAGGTCGTCCACACGTCCCGCGCGGCGCTCTTCGACCAGCCGGCGCTGAAGGTCGAGCGCGTCGGCGTACGCCAGGCGTCCCAGATCTCGAACCTCAAGCGCCTTCATCGTCGAGCGGCCACTGCTCCAGGGTGTGCTTCAGGTGCGACATGAATTGATCCGCCACGGCGCCGTCGATCAGGCGGTGGTCGTAGCCCAGCGTGAGGTAGGCCATCGACCGGATCGCAATCGCATCGTTCACGACGATCGGCCGCTTTTCGATGCTGCCGACGCCGAGGATCGCGACTTGCGGCTGGTTGATGATGGGCATGCCGAAGAGCGCGCCGAAAACGCCGGGATTCGTGATCGTGAACGTGCCGCCGGCCACATCGTCCGGCGCCAGGCGCTTGTGGCGCGCGCGCGCGGCAAGGTCCGCGATCGCGACGCTCAGGCCGAGCAGGTTCAGCTGATCGGCTCGCTTCACCACCGGAACGATGAGACCCCAGTCGAGCGCCACCGCAATGCCGATATTCACGTCGCGGTGATAGACGATCTGTTCGCCGTCGAGGGAGGCGTTCACGACGGGAATCGCGTGCAGCGCGTCCACGGCGGCGCGCGCGATGAACGACATGAACGTGAGCTTCGCGCCGGCGCGCTCGAATTCCGCCTTCCGGGCCCGGCGTGCCTGATCCACGCGCGAGAAATTGACCTCGAAGACGGAATGCACGTGAGCCGACGTCCGCCGGCTGAGCACCATGTGTTCGGCGATCCGCTTGCGCATCACCGACAGGGGCACCGACGTCGTGTTGTCGTCGCCCGCGAAGACGGGGCGTTCGACCACTGGAGCGTTGGGAAGCGGAGGCGGGGCGGGACGCGCGGCGCGCGGCGCCCCGGGGGGCGCCGCCGTCGGCGCGGCCTCGAGGTACTGCAGGATGTCCTGCTTGGTGACGCGGCCCGCGTCGCCCGTGCCGGGCACCTGCGAAAGATCGACGTTCCGCTCCTTGGCGATGCGCCGCACGAGCGGCGACGTTCGACGGCGATCACCGCCGTCCACAGCCGCTGCGCCCGAGGGTCTCGCGACGTCGGCGTGGCTCACCGGCGGCGGGGGCGCGAGCACGGCGGGGGCGGCGGCCGACTCCCGAGGCGGTGGCGTCACCTCCGGCGCAGCCTGGGTCCCGGGAACGGCAGCCGTCTCGGACGAGGCCGAGCCGATGACGGCGACCACGCTGTTCACCGCGACGGTCTCGCCCTCTTTCGCGCGGATCTCGGTGACGACGCCGGCGGCCGGCGACGGGATCTCGGCGTCGACCTTGTCCGTGGAAATTTCGAAGAGCGGCTCGTCACGATCGACCGGGTCGCCGACCTTCTTGATCCAGCGAACGATGGTCCCCTCGGCAATCGATTCGCCCATCTGCGGCATCACGACGTCGGTGGCCATGGCCTTGATTCTATATGTGAATGGCGGCGCCGTGAGCGGCGTGCGCCGCCTCGCCGATGGCCTCGGCCATCGTCGGATGGGCGTGAATCGTGCGGATCAGCTCCTCGACCGTGGACTCGAGCCGCAGCGCGACGGTCGCCTCGGCGACGAGCTCGGTCGCCCGCGGTCCGATCATGTGAACCCCCAGGAGCTCGTCGTACTTCGTTTCGGCCACGATCTTCACGAAGCCTTCCTGTTCGCCGGCGATTTTCGCGCGCCCCAGCACGCCGAAGGGAAACGTGCCCACCCGCACGTCATAGCCACGGTCGCGGGCTTCCTGCTCGGTCAACCCGACGCTGCCGATCTCCGGATCGCAGTAGGTGCAGCCCGGCACGTGGTCGTAGTTGATCGGCCGGACGTCGCGTCCCGCGATGCGTTCCGCCGCCACGATCCCTTCCGCCGAGGACACGTGGGCGAGCTGCGGATGCGCGCCGCCGCCGAGGGTGATGACGTCGCCGATCGCGGAGATGCCGGGCGCGGTCGTGCGATAGAGCGCGTCGACCTTGACGTAGCCCTTCTCGACGTCCACGCCCGCCCGCTCGATGTCGAGACCGTCGGTGACCGGTCCGCGGCCCGTGGCCACCAGCAGGTAGTCGGCCGGCAGCGTCCTGTGCGAGCCGTCCGCCAGCTGCACGTCCACCTCGACCCCGGCGGCCGCCGCTCGCGCGCCGGTCGCGCGGGCGCCTGTGTGGCTCGTAATCCCCTGCTTGCGGAACGACTTTTCCAGCTCGGCGGATACGGCCTCGTCTTCGACCGGGACGAGACGCGGCAGCAGCTCCACGATCGTGACCTCGCTGCCAAAGCGTCGGAAGATCGACGCGAACTCGACCCCGACCGCCCCCGCGCCGAGGATCACGACGGCCTTCGGCACCTCCGCCAGCCCGACGGCCTCGTCGCTGGTGATCACGCGCTTCCGATCGATCTTGATGCCGGGCACCCCACGGGGAGCGGAACCCGTGGCCAGGATGATGTCCTTCCGCGCGCGAAGGGCACGAGACTCGGCGCCGCTCACCTCCACGCTCCCGCGCCCGGCGAGACGAGCCGTCCCCTCGATCCGTTCGATCTTGTTCTTCTTGAACAGGAACTCGACGCCCTTCGACAGACCCGCCACGATCTTGTTCTTCCGCGCCTGCACCTGCGCCATGTCGATCGCCGCCGCGGGGATCGGTGCGCCGCCCGCCGTTACGCCCCACTCGCCGGCGTGCTGGACCACTTTGAGGGCGTGAGCGTGTTCGAGCAGCGCTTTGGTGGGAATGCAACCCCACAGCAGGCAGGTCCCGCCGAGCGCCTTCTGCCTTTCCACCACCGCCACGCTCAGGCCGAGCTGCGCGGCGCGGATCGCCGCCACGTAGCCGCCGGTTCCCGCTCCAATCACGACGACGTCGTATTCGCTGGACGCTGGCATGGTCGGCGCTAACGCTTGATCGAAGAAAGGGGCACGAAGGTGGTGGGGACCGATGCGGCCGTCGGCTCGGGCGCGGCAGGGCCCGGTTCGAGCCGACCGATGCGAGCGCGCATCTGGCCCTGCTCGTACCGAAGCTCCCAGTAAGACTCGGTCAATTGCTCCAACCGTCGGGCCAGACGACGCGCCCGCACCAGTGCGGCCACGGCAGCCACGAGTGCGGCGGCGGTGAGCAACCACGATAAAGCCAACAAACGCCGTACCTTAGCGGACGCTTCGCCGCCCTGTCAAGGCGCGGACACGCCGACAATCTGCGACAACGGTTTCTTGATTCCCCCCTCGCGGCCTGCCACAATACGCCCGCTCGCGCAGCTCACCCCCATGAGCCAGAAGCCCAAAACCGTGCTCGTCGTGGACGACGACGAGGGGATGCGGGACACGCTGACGGCGATCCTCAAGCGGGAGTACCGCGTTCTGCGGGTCGCCAGCGGCGAGGCGGCCCTGCCAATCCTGAATCGCGAAGACGTCGACCTCATGCTGCTCGACGTTCGCCTTCCCGGGATCAGCGGCTTCGAAGTTCTGCGCATCGTCAAGGAGAACTACAGCCTCATCGAGGTGATCATGATCTCGGCCATCAACGAGGTCGAGACGGCCGTGCAGGCAATGAAGCACGGCGCCTATCACTACATCAACAAGGATTTCGACTACGACCAGTTGCGATCGCTCGTGCGCAACGCGAGCGAGCGGCAGGACCTCAACCGCCAGGTGCTGACGTTGAGCGCCCAGGTGGCCGATCAGTCGGAGCGCGAGTTCATCGTGGGGCCGAGTCGCATCACCCGCGAGATCATCGATCTCGTCCACAAGATCGCCAAGTTGTCGGCGACGGTCCTGATCCTCGGCGAGAGCGGGACCGGCAAGGAGCTCCTGGCCCGCCTGATCCACCGTGCATCAGGCACCGCCGAGTCGCCGTTCATCCCCGTCAACCTGGCCGCGATTCCGCGCGAACTGGTCGAAAGCACGCTCTTCGGCCACGAGCGCGGCTCCTTCACCGGAGCGCTTCGGCAGCAGCTCGGGAAGTTCGAGCTCGCCTCGGGCGGCACGCTGTTCCTGGATGAGATTGGCGATCTGCGCCTCGATCTTCAATCGAAGCTGCTGCGCGCGATTCAGGAGGGCGAGATCGAGCGCGTCGGGGGCGGTAAGCCGATCAAGACGGAGTTTCGTCTCATTGCCGCCACGAACATCGACCTCGACAAGGCCGTGAAGGAAGGCCGCTTTCGCGAGGACCTCTACTACCGGCTGAACGTCATCCCGATCAAGCTTCCGCCGCTGCGCGAGCGGACCGAAGACGTGCCGCAGCTCGCCGAGTTCTTCCTCAAGCGCTACAACGGCCGTTTTCGCAAGAACATTCAGGGCATCACGGACGCCACCATGGCGATGCTCAAACGGTACTGGTGGCCGGGCAACATCCGCGAGCTGGAGAACCTCATCGAGCGCCTGGTCGCGGTGAGCGACAAGACCTTCATCTCGGAAGAGGACCTGCCCCTCGAGTTCCACTTCGCTCAGCTCGAGCCGGTGGGTTCCTCGTCGGACAGCCTGTTCGAGGACGCCACCAACACGTTCGAGCGCAACTTCATCCTGCGAGCGCTCGAGCGGTGCGGCTGGAACGTGACAGGGACCGCAGAGTACCTCGGAATACCTTTGAGCACGTTGAAATACAAGATGGACAAGCTCGACGTGCGACAACTTGCGAAGCGGTTGCGCGGCGCCTGACTTGAGACAACAACTTGACTCGTCCGGCCAACGTGTTGTCTCTCGCCGCAATTCCCTGATTACACATCGATAACGGCCGATCGCCCGACCTGAGCGATCGCTGCGGACAACTACTTGTCCGTGTCGTGAACGTTTCGTCCCGAGCGCGTTCGCGCGCCTGCCGCCGGCACGCGCGCATTTCCTGAATGAACTCGCGTCCTTGTGAACGGCGTGGTTTTCGCGTGCGCGGATGGAACACCGGTTGCAAAGTTTGGTCGCAACGCGAGGGCCATATCCATCGAATCCGTCCCAGCGTTTCCCAGAAAGCCCCGAGTCACAGGAGATTTCATGCAACCGTCGATGTTCAACCTGCGCGTGCCGCTCCCTGAGCGGAACGAAGTGTTCCTGATGAACACGCTGACCGACGCGCAGCTTGTGGTCTCGACGGACGTGGCCGACTTGCTCGATCGCTGCGCGACCGCCGCGTCACAGCCGGGCGGCTTCTCCGACGAGGAGCGGGACGCGGTGAAAGTGCTGGCCGAGAACGGGTTCCTGGTGGCGGGCCGCGAGGTCGATCATCAGTCGCTCGACCGGTACTTCGACATGGTGCGGAACGATCGGTCGGAGCTGAACGTCACGGTGCTCACGACCCTCCAGTGCAACTTCGCCTGCGATTACTGCTACCAGGGCGACCACGGCGACTACAACAAGTTCGCCGAGAAGATGTCGATCGAGACGGCCGTGAAAGTCGCGGCCTGGATCGACCGCGAGCTCGATCGCGTCGGCCCCGAGAAGGTGGTGCTCACGTTCTTTGGCGGCGAGCCGCTCCTCAACCTCCCGGTTCTGTACTACCTGTCGGAGCGCGTGCACCGGTCGGCGGAAACGCGGGGACTGCCGCTCCGGATCAGCATCATCACCAACGGGCTGCTGCTCACCGAAGAGATCGTCGATCGGCTGGCGCCCCTGGGACTGCAGAGCGTCAAGATCACGCTCGACGGCGACCGCGACGCGCACAATCGCATGCGCCCGCTCCGTGGCGGCCAGGGCACTTTCGACCGCATCATCGATAACATCCGCCGGGTGGCCCACAGGGTCCGCATCAACATCGGGGGCAATTTCGACGAGACGTCGATGGACAGTTTTCCGGAGCTCCTCGACTTCCTGAAGGAGCAGGAGTTCGCGGATCGGCTGATGCGCGTCAGCTTCAAGCCGATCGTGCGGGAAGACAACGCGCCGGCTCCGGCCACTGTCAGCGCGACGGGCATGATCGCGCTGACGCCGGTCGGCGCCGACGGCAAGCCGGCCAATTCGCTGAACGGCACGTGCATGACGTCGGTGGGCAAGGGCGGTGGATCGAGCTGCGACGCCTGCAACCTGCTCGACGACAAGATGGATTTCCTGCGCGAGGAGACGAAGAAGCACGGCTTCGCCACCTCCGACGGCGTTCACGTGGGCCCGTGCCACGTCCACTACAGCAACGCGCGCACGGTGGGACCAGACGGTTCTCTCTACGCCTGCCCCGGGTTCACCGGCGAGCAGGCGATGTCGGTCGGTCATATCGACGACCGCCGCGATCCGGCGCGAGAGTCGGTCCGGGAGCGGTTTCTGCGGCTGAGTCCGTGGAAAGAGTGCGGGGAGTGTGCCTTCATCCCGGTCTGCGCCGGCGGTTGCGTGACCGCGTCGCACATCCAGCTTGGCGACATGAACGCGCCGACATGTCACAAGCGAACGTTTGAATCGGCGCTTGTTTCGCTGGCCCATGACGTGGCTAGCGCCGCGTAGGGAGTGTCATCATGAAAATCAAGGTCGTCAACAAGGGTACGGTCAAGGCGAAACCGAGCAACTACTGCACCACGTTCCTGGACGACGGTGGCTGGAACCCGACGAAGTAGCCGATAATGTAGGGCATGGGTGAGATCAGGAAGTTTTGGCGCCCGCTTGCGCCGGTCTTCCTGATCTTCCTGGCCACCTGCGCCCGTCCCGAAGTTCAGGACGCTCGGTCGGAGCTTCGGACGACTTTGCGCGTCGGCTTCGGTCCCCTTCCAACTACCGATCCGTCGAGGGGCATGCAACAGGCCGCCGCGTATGCCGTGCTCGAAGGCTTGGTGCGACCCGGGGGCGACGGTCGTGCGATGCCATGGCTCGCCGATCGCTGGTCCATTTCGCCAGATTCGCTCAAGTGGGTGTTCCACATCCGCGAGGGCGCCACTTTTCACGACGGCTCCCCTCTCGACGCCAAGGCGGTTCGAGACACGCTCGAGAGCCAACTTCCCAATACGCTCGGCCCTGCGTTCGAGGACATCCGCGAGGTTCGCGTCCTGTCCGAGACGGAGTTGGAAGTTGCACTCAAGCAGCCTTCGGCCTTCTTGATCGAAGCGCTGGACGTTCCCATCCGGAAACACGACTCGCCAACCGATGGAAGTGGTGCGTTCTACCTGGAAAAGACCGCTGACCAGACGATTGAACTGACCGCCAGCGACAACTACTACCTGGGCCGGCCGGCCATCGACAAGATCGTCATGAGGCCCTATCCGTCGGCTCGTGCGGCGTGGGCGGAGCTCCTGAGAGGCCAGCTCGACATGCTGTATGAAGTCGGCCTCGAGGCGTACGACTCGCTGCAGCCATCCCGGAGCGTCTCGATATTCCGTATGCGCAGCTCCTATCAACACATGCTCATCCTCAATGTTGACAAGCCGCAGCTCCGATCGGCAAAGGTGCGCCAGGCAATCAACGCGTCCATCGACAGGAATCGCCTTGTCGCTGAGGGCCTGGACGGACACGCCACGGCCGCAGACGGGCCAGTCTGGCCGGACCACTGGGCGTACGATTCCGCTGTCGGCCAGGGGGTCTACGATCCGACACCGCTCGGAACCGCGGCGCACCCGTTGACCATCAAGTGTCTCTTCGGCGCCGACGCGTCCAGGGAGCGCCTCGCCCTGGCGCTCCAGAAGCAGCTCGTCGAAGTTGGCGTGGACCTGCAGCTCGAGGCGCTCCCGCCGGAAACCGTGGTCGCCGAATGGGAGGCCGGCGATTTCGACGCCATCCTCTCGGACTTTGTTCAAGGTCCGAATCTGGTGCGACCCTATCTGGTTCTGGCACACGGGAGGTCCAGTCAACTTTGGACACTACAGCGACGCGGCCGTGGACACGGCGCTGGACGCCATTCGGCACGCCACGAGCGACGATGACTACAAGGGAGGCGTGGCCGCCTTTCAGCGTGCCATTGCCGCCGACCCGCCCGCCATCTTCCTGGCCTGGGGCGAACGCATCCGGGCCGTGAGCAACCGGTTCACGCTGCCCAACGTCGGCGCCGACGTCTGGCCGTATCTGCGCCTCTGGCGCCCGGCCGACGAAGCTGCGATGATGTCCAGCGAAAACTGATCCGTTCCCCGCCGCGATGACGATCCGACACATCGCCACCCGCTTCGCCCTGCTCCTGGCGGTCGCCGCCGTCGCGCCCCTGGTCGTCTACGGCATCGTCTCGATCGTGTCCCTGCAGCGCGGCACGCGGGAATCGGTCATCGCGGGCAATGCAGAACGTCGCCGAACGCGCCGCCGAGGAAATCCGCCGCTACATCAGCACCAACGCCAAGCTTCTCAAAGCGCTCTCGGCCGACCTGCAGGATACCGAGCTCGCCAGCTGGCAGCAGGACCGCATCCTCAAGAACTACGTCCTCGAGTTCCGGGAGTTCCGCGAGGTCACGCTCTTCAACGAGGACGGTTCGGTCCTGGCGACGAGCCGCGTCGGGCCGCCGAGCACCGGGATTCCGGCCGAGTCGGACCGCCAGCTTGCGCTCGAAGGCGTCAGCATGTCGCCCATCGAGCTCGACGAAGACCAGCTGCCGACCACGGTGTTCGCGATCCATCTCCTGCGACTCAATCGTCCGGCCGGGTGGCTGGTCGGCGAATTCCGCCTCGAAGAGATGTGGCGCATGGTCGATCAGATCCGCCTCGGCCAGCGCGGCTATGCCCTCGTGCTCGCGCCGAACGGCGATCTGATCGCACACGGCGATCCCGACCAGAAGGCCCTGGTGGCGCAGTCCGCCAACATGCGCGATCATCCGCTCTTTGGCGGCGGACCGACCGAAGCCGAGTACACCGATGCGGCGGGCAGAAACATGCTCGCCGTCGGCGCCGCGATTCCCGCGCTCGGATGGACGGTCGTGGTAGAACAGCCGACGAACGAGGCCTTTGCGACGTCCACCGAGCTCGCGCGCCAGCTGGTGGTGGCGATTTCCCTCGGGCTGCTCGTGATGGTGTCGGCGGGCTACTTCTTCGGCCGGCGCTTCATGATCCATCCGATCTACAAGCTCCAGCGCGGCACTCATTCGATCGCCGCAGGGAATCTCCACACCCGCGTGGAGATCGACACCGGCGACGAGTTCAGCGAACTGGGCGCGTCGTTCAACACGATGGCGGATCGTCTGGTCGAGCTGCAGGAAGACGTGAAGCGTCAGGAGCGCCATGCCATGTTCGGCCGCGTGGCCGCCGGACTCGTTCACGATCTGTCGCATCCGATTCAGAACATCGGCAACAGCACCCGCCTGCTGCTCCGGGACGACCTCGACGCCGAATCGCGCGACCTGTTCCACCGCACGATCGAGCGCGAGCTCGAGACGCTCCGCCGCTTCATGGACGACCTGCGCAACATCGTCAAGCCCAAGCCCATCGAGCGGTTTGCGATGGACGTCAACGTGTCGGTCGCGGAGATCGTCGATCCGATGAAGCCCGAGGGCGAGCGGAACGGCGTGACCGTGGAGACCGACTACGCGACCGGGCCGCTCGTCATCGAGGGCGACCGCTTCGCGCTCGGCCGGGTCTATCGCAACCTGGTGACGAACGCGATTCAGGCCACGCAGCCGGGCGGCAAGGTCACCATCCGGACGGCCCGGCAGGGCGACCAGGTGGTGGTGACGGTCGCCGACACCGGATCGGGCATTCCGCCGGAGCGCCTCGGAGCGATTTTCGAGGACTTCGTGACGACGAAACGGCGCGGCCTCGGGCTGGGCCTCGCCATCAGCAAGCGGATCGTCGAGCAGCTGGACGGCACCATCGTCGTCGAGAGCGAAGTGGGCAAGGGCACCGTGTTCACGATGCGCTTCCCGGCGCGCGACGACAAGGCCGCTCAGGCGGCGGCCAGCTAGCGAATCAGGGACCGGGTCGCCGCCCGTCTCAGGATCCGGAGCGGAAGCGACGGCAACGAGCGGGGACGGGCCCGCGAGCCGGGGAGAGAGTGGCGACCGCGCGGGATCGCCCCCCGTATCAAGATCCGGAGCGGAAGCGACGGCTACGAGCGGGGACGGGCCCGCGAGCCGGGGAGAGGGTGGCGACCGCGCGGGATTGCCGCCCGTATCAAGATCCGGAGCGGAAGCGACGGCAACGAGCGGGGACGGGCCCGCGAGCCGGGGAGAGAGTGGCGACCGCGCGGGATCGCCCCCCGTATCAAGATCCGGAGCGGAAGCGA
This sequence comes from uncultured Acidobacteriota bacterium, assembly GCA_963837345.1. Lineage (GTDB taxonomy): Bacteria > Acidobacteriota > Vicinamibacteria > Vicinamibacterales > CAVVIG01 > CAWIMX01. Next base: position 1,577,648 of record CAWIMX010000001.1, on the reverse strand, counting down.
CGGCTACGAGCGGGGACGGGCCCGCGAGCCGGGGAGAGAGTGGCGACCGCGCGGGATCGCCGCCCGTATCAAGATCCGGAGCGGAAGCGACGGCAACGAGCGGGGACGGGCCCGCGAGCCGGGGAGAGAGTGGCGACCGCGGGCGGGATTGCCGCCCGTATCAAGATCCGGAGCGGAAGCGACGGCAACGAGCGGGGGTGGGGCCCCGCGAGGATAAGAAGATGTTTCGCACGCTCGTGAAGACCGGGGTTGTGCTGGTGGAGCGCCAGAGCTTCCCGGTCAGGTATTTCGAAACGAAGACGCTGCGCGGCGCGCGGCGCTACAGCGCCGAGATTGTGCTCGGCCCCGACGACCGTATCATTCTGGACGATGATTCGGTGACGAACCTGGAGGCGCGATCGGAGCGGCTGGTGCCGGCCACCATCTACAGCCGCGCCCTCGCCGCTCGGCGCGCGACAGCGGCGTAGCGTCCATCGACGCCACGCCGCGCCCGCCTACTTCTTCGGCAGCACTGCGTCTTTCAGCTGCTTCGCGATTCGTGCCTTCACGACGGTCTTGGCGGGAATCTTGATGGCCTCGCCCGTCGCGGGATTTCGGCCCATCCGCGCCTTCCGCTTCTGCACGACCAGCTTCACCATGCCAGGCAGTACGAACTCTCCCGATCGCTTCAGCTCCTTTTCCGAGAGCGCCGTCAGCTCGTCGAAGAATTCACGAGCCTGGGTACGCTTGACGTCGAAGCGTTCGGCGAAGTGCGAGAAGAGCTCGGACTTGCCCATCCTGCGGGCGTCTGCCATGGGCGTTCCCCCCTTAGTTTCCACAACGCGCGGTGGTGTCACCGGCGATCGCCGCGCGCGCAGCGAGGATCGCGGTTTTGTTCCAAAAATCGCCGTATGCTAGCGTGCGCTCCCGGCAGTGTCAAACGCGGGCACGCCACGAAACCCCGGTTTTGCTGGGCGGAATGCTAGAATTTCGACCATGTCAAGCGGGACGATCGAGACCTTCCCCAACCCCCGTCCCGAGCGCGACTACGAGATCGCGATTCGCTGCCCGGAGTTCACGTCGGTCTGCCCGAAGACCGGGCTGCCCGATTTCGGCGAAATCCGGATCACCTACACTCCGGAAGCCCTTTGCGTCGAGCTCAAATCGCTGAAGTATTACCTGATCGGGTTCAGAAACCGCGGCATCTTCTACGAAGCGGCCACCAATCAGATCCTCGACGACCTGGCGTCGGCGCTCGCGCCGCGGCGCCTGACGGTCGTCGGCGACTTTTCCGTGCGTGGCGGCATGAGCACGGTCGTGACGGCCACCTACGTCAAGCCCCGCTAGTCGCCAGTTGCACAACGTCCCCATCGAACCCGAGCTCGATCTCCATGCCTTCGCGCCTGGCGAGATTCGCGTCGGTCGTCGACGAGTACGTTCAGGCGGCCGCCCGAGTCGGGTTGCGCCTCGTGCGCCTCGTTCACGGCCGCGGACGCGGCGTACAGCGGGGCATCGTCCAGGCCGCGCTCGACCGTCATCCGCTCGTCGAGGAGTTTTGGGACGATCCGCAGGCGCACCTGGGCGCGACGGTTGCGCGGATCACGCCGCAGACGAATCGATGACCAGGCGGTCGCCGACGGCCACGGCGCCCTCGGCGAGGCTGCCCGCGGCGAGCTCGGCGACGCGGTGCGCCCGGGGCGCGACGGCCATGCGCCAGGGGGGCAGCCCGCGAACCACGCGCAGCACCCGACCCTCGCGGGTCATGAAGATCACGTCGATGGCGAATCGCATGAAGGCGGTGTGAATCGCAAAGCACGGCGTGATCACGAGAGCCGACGAGCCCGCAAGGCCGTCACGACCGAGCAGACCCCGCCGGCGCGCCTGTCGCGTGTCGGCGATCTCGACATCGCGCGCCACCACCTGGCGCGTGCGTTCATTGAGGAGCATCAGAGCACTCCCGGCACGAACTGCCATCGGACACGACGGCAGTAGTCCTGATATCCGCGATCTTGGCGGAGGAGGCGCTCTTCGAGGAACGCCCGGCTGACAAGCGCCGCATCCGCCACGACGGCAACCCCCACGTTCCACGCGTTGGGATACGCCATCAGAAATCCAAGGTGCGTCACGAGGTACCCCGCATAGACGGGGTGCCGCACGACCGTGTACAGACCCCGCTCAACGAGTCCTCGATTCGCGGGCACGAACCCCAGGCTCCGCCCGAGTGTGGCCGTCGCCGCGATGGCCACGAGGAGTCCGGCCGCGGAAATCGCCGCCGTGACCACGTCGGGGGCGAGTCGCGCTCCGCCGCCCGCACGCAGAAGCGGCGGACCGACGGCCGAGACCGCCGTCACGAGCCGCGCCATCGTCGATCGATCGACGATGGACGCCCGCCGCCGGACGATCGTGAGCGCCACGACCATCGACTCGCTGACGAGCATGAGGAGGCCCGTCAGGTGTCCGGTGCGGACGAACTCGCCGACGAGGTTGACGGCCAGCAGCGTGAAGAGCGTCACGATCAGGCTGCGCGCCAGGAAGTCGGCGGTGGCCTCCCGGTCGAGCCGGGGCCGAACCAGCACCTGTTCGGTCGTAGACATGCCGTCAGTGCACATTCAGCTGCCGCATCGGCTCCGGCCGACCCGGCACGTGCGCCTCCTCGATGTCGCCGACGAAGTAGGCGGCACAGGCCGCGTCGAGGAGCTCGCGGGAAATCATCGGCGCGATGCCGCGATACCGGCACAGCGCCACGACCTGATCGAGCAGATCGCGCGGATGACACGCGCGGAGCGGGCGGGCGTGCGGCAGATAATGGCGCCGAAGAAGGTACGCCACCAGCACCTGGTGGAACTTGAGATGCCGGCGCCGGCAATTGATCTCGAAGATCTCGGTGAACTCGGCCACCGACGGGTCGCCCACGCCGATCTTGTAGGGGATCCGGCGCAGGAACGCTTCGTCGGCCAGCGACTCCGGCTTCAGGTTCGTGGCGAAGGCGATGAGGACGTCGAACGGCACCTGGAACTTCTTGCCCGTATGCAGCGTGAGGTAGTCCACGCGGTTCTCGAGGGGCACGATCCAGCGGTTCAGGAGATCTGCGGGGCGAATCCGCTGGCGCCCGAAGTCGTCCACCAGAAACACGCCGCCGTTGGCCTTGAGCTGAATGGGCGCTTCGTAGAATTTCGAAATCGGGTTGAACGACAGATCGAGCATGTCGAGCGTGAGCTCGCCGCCGACCATCACCACGGGGCGGCGAATCCGGACCCAGCGGCGGTCGCGCCGCGCGCCGCTCACGATGCTGGTCGAATCGGCCTCGCCCTCGAGCGACTGGTGGTTGATCGGGTCGAACACCGTGATGATGCTGCGATCGACGTCGATGGCATGCGGCACGTACAGGTCGCCACCGAGGGCCCGGCCCATGCCTTCGGCCAGCACGGTCTTGCCGTTTCCGGGCGGGCCATAGAGGAACACCGCCTTGCCGGCGTTGACCGCCGGGCCGAGCTGCTCGAGCATGGCGTCGTCCACGACGAGGTTCGAAAAGCCCGACCGCAGCCGGTCGCGGTCGATATAGCCCCGCACGGCGGCCAGCGCGTTCATCGTCGCGACATAGGTGGCGAGCGGCACCGGCGCCGGGCCGACGTACTGATTGACGTCGAGATACTGCAACGCGCGATCGCGTCCGAGGTCCGTCAGCGCGTAGCGATAGCCGGCCGTGCCAGAACCGGTGGCGCCCTTGACCTCCACCTGACGCTCGGCCCGGACGCGCTCGACGAGCGGCTCGAGAATCGCGTACGGCAGGCGCACGCGGTCCGCGAGCGCCAGGCCGGTCAGCTCGCCGGCGAAGAGCGTCTTCACCAGCAGGTGCTCGATCTGATCGATCGCCAGCCCCGTGGCTTCGAGCGTTTCCGGAACGGGCGGCGCCTGGGCCGTCGAACGCGGCTCGGGGAACGTCGTCGTGGCGGCGGTGGTGGTCAGCGTCATGGGCGTGTCACTGCTGCGACATCGGACCGAGCACCTGGACGAACTTGATGGCCGCGGGCCCGATCGTTACCACCCAGATCGCCGGAAAGATGCAGAACACCAGCGGAAACACCATCTTCACGCCGGTCTTCGCCGCCGCCTCTTCGGCGCGCTGGCGGCGCTTCGTCCGGACTGTTTCCGCGTGCACCCGGAGCGACTGCGCCACGCTCGTGCCGAACTTGTCGGTCTGAACCAGCATCGCCACGAGCGACGAGATGTCGTCCACGCCCGTGCGATCGGCGAGGTTGCGGAGCGCTTCCACGCGCGCCTTCCCGGCGCGCAGCTCCAGGTTCACCATGCGCAGCTCGTCGGACAGATCGGGATGCGCGAAGGCGAGCTCTTCGCTGACCCGCTGGATCGCCTGATCGAGCCCCAGGCCGGCCTCCACGCTGACGACCAGGAGGTCGAGCACGTCGGCCAGACCGAGCCGGATGCGGTGCTGCCGGCGCTTGGCCATCCGCGCCAGCACCATGGCGGGCAGCACATAGCCAATCGCGGAGCCGGCGAGCGCCAGCAGAATATTCGGACGAATGAAGATCGGCGTCGACAGCAGCAGAAAGAACAGCACGGCGACCCCGATCCGGACGCCGTGGAACACGACCAGTGCCTCGTTGCGGCGATAACCCGCGGCGAGCAGGCGCTGCCGCAGCTTCCCCACCTCCGATTCCGACCGCGGCGCATGGCTGCCGATCTGCCTGAAGGCGTCGACGAACGCCTGTCCGTAGCCGGGGCTTTCGACGTGCAGGCGCTCGCGCGGCGCCGACACCTCGGCCAGGCGCCGTTCGATCGCCGACCCGCCGCCCGACGCAAAGGCGTAGGCGACCGCCAGCACGAGAATCGAGGCGAGCGCGAAGGCGACGACCGGGAGCAGGAGCGTCATGATTTACACCTCGATCTTGATGACCTTGCGGATCCAGATGTATCCCACCGCTTCCAGGACGACGGCGACGATGATCAGCATCTGTCCCATTCGCTCGCGGAACAGCGTCTGCATGTGCTCGGGGTTGATGAGCTGAAGCGCGACAGCCAGCGCGGCCGGCAGCGCGAGCAGCACCCAGGCGGTGAACCGCCCGTGGGCCGTATGCACGCGGACCTGCCGGAGAATCTTGAACCGCTCGCGGACGACCTGCGCGAGGTTGTCGAGAATCTCCGCCAGATTGCCGCCCGTATCGCGCTGGATCAGCACCGCCGTCACGAAGAACCGCACGTCCAGATTTGGAACGCGGTCGCTCAGCTCGTTGAGCGCGTCGCGCAGCGGCAAGCCGAAGTTCTGCTGATCGAACATCTTCTTGAATTCGGGGCCGACCGGATCGCGCAGCTCGCTCGCCACCATGCCCATCGCGCTCTGGAACGCATGGCCGGCGCGGATCGCCCGCGACAGCAGATCGAGGGCCTCGGGGAACTGCTCTTCGAAGCGCTTCAGCCGCACCGACCGCTTGTGCTTCAGCCACATGTACGGCACCAGGGCGCCGAACACGGCGGCCACCGGCACCGCAATCGGCTGCTTCACGAACAGCCAGCCGGCCGCGCCCGCGACCGCGGCCGAAAGCATGCTCAGCATCACGACCGCGCTCGGCGTGGTGCGGACACCCGATTGCTCGATCAGCCGCGCAAGCCCCGACCCCGCCCGCGTGCCCGACATGAACCGATCGACGGCCGGCAGCGGACCCGATTCCAGACGCTTGACCACGGTCGAGTCGGCCCCCTCGGCGCCAGGTGTCTCGAAGGTGGCATTCGACACGTCGCGCAGGCGGCGATCGAGCCGTCGCGCGGCGAGTATGCCGGGAACCTCCGTCACGGCCCAGTAGGCGCCGATGACGGCTCCGGCAACGAACAGGAACACGATCAGGGCGGGCAGCACTACCGCACCTCCGTCACGCCTTCGAACATGTCGGCGGGAAGGTGGATGCCCGACGCCTTGAGGCGTTCGCAGCACTTGGGCCTCACGCCGGTGGCGCGGAACCGGCCGATCACCTTGCCGTCCTGGGTGACGCCCACTTTTTCGAAGAGGAAGATCTCCTGCATCGTGATCACGTCGCCTTCCATGCCCGTGATCTCCGACACGCTGGTCAACTTGCGCGAGCCGTCGCTCAGACGTGTCTGCTGGACGACGATCTGGATCGCCGACGAGATCTGCTGCCGCATCGCCCGTTCAGGCAGATTCGTGGCGCCCATCGCGATCATCGTTTCGATACGCGACAGGGCGTCGCGCGGCGAATTCGCGTGGACGGTCGTGAGCGATCCGTCGTGGCCCGTGTTCATGGCCTGGAGCATGTCGAGCGCTTCCTCGCTGCGGACCTCGCCGACCACGATGCGGTCGGGACGCATACGGAGGGCATTGACCACGAGCTGTCGCTGACGGATGGCTCCCTTGCCTTCCACGTTCGGCGGCCGCGTCTCGAGACGGACGACGTGCTCCTGGTGCAGCTGAAGCTCGGCGGCATCCTCGATGGTCACGATGCGCTCACGCTCCGAGATGAAGCTCGAGAGTACGTTGAGGAGCGTCGTCTTGCCGGCGCCGGTGCCGCCGCTGATGAGGCAGTTCAGGCGCGCGCGGACGCAGTGGGCCAGGAAATCCAGCATCGGCCGCGTCGCCGCGCGAAGCGTGACGAGGTCGTCGGCTTTCAGTCGCTCGGCCGGAAAGCGCCGGATCGACAGGAGCGGGCCATCCACGGCGAGCGGCGGGATGATCGCGTTCACGCGCGAGCCGTCTTCGAGCCGCGCGTCCACCATCGGCGAGCTGTCGTCCACGCGGCGCCCGACGCCGCTCACGATGCGATCGATGACCCGCATCAGGTGCCGGTCGTCCTGGAACGTCGTCGACACACGCTCGAGCATGCCGCTGCGCTCGACGAACACGGTCTTGTAGGTGTTGACCAGAATGTCGCTCACCGACGGGTCGCGGAGGAGCGGCTCGAGCGGGCCGAGCCCGAACACGTCGTCGAGGAGCTCGACGAAGAGCGTTTCGCGCTCGGCGAGGCTGATGGGCGTGTTCTCCTCGGCGAGCAACTGCCCCAGCAGCGTGCGAATCTCGCTCTCGGCGCGCGACCGGTCGGCCTGCGCCAGGGCCTCGAGATTGAGCCGGTTGAGCAGCTTGCGATGGACGTTGCCCTTGAGCTCGAGATACTGCGGCCGCGGCGGCTGAGCGGCCGGCGTGGCGGGCTTCGAGGGCGCGGTGGGAACGGTGGTCGCAGCGGAGCTCATGGTCGGCTACCAGATGGACGCGAGACGTTCGAGGCCGAGCACCTTCTTCTTGGCTTCCGGCGCCGTCGGTTCGACGGCCGAGGGGTCCAGGATCGAGCGGGTGAAGCGATCGAACTGTGTGGCGATTTCCGAGTCGCCCGCCAGCGCCAGGGGCACGCCCGAGTTGAGCGCGCTCGAGACGGTCTTGTAGTCGCTCGGGAACGTGTGATGAATCGGATGCCCGACCGCGGCTTCGATCTGCTTGGGCGGAATCGGGTACGGCTCGGCGGCGCGGTTGAGGAGCAGACGCGCGCGTTCGGCGCCCGCGCCGATCTGGCGCACGCGGTCGAGCAGCCGCTGCGCGTTGCGCACCGAGGGCACGTCGGGATTGGCCACCAGAAAGATCGTATCGGCCGTGTACAGCGCCGGCACGGTGCACGAGTTGATCTGGCTGCCGGCGTCGACGAGGATGTAGTCGTACTGCCGCGTCAGCAGGCGGAACAGCTCCTCGAGCGCGCCGCCGTCGTTGGCGCCCGGGCGATCGAACTGATCGGAGCCGGCCAGAATCTCGAGGCCGGACTTGTGCTTCACGACCAGCTCGCGCATGAACTCGCGATCGAGGCGGTGCAGGTTGTCGATCGCGTCGAGGACGCTGAACCGCGGCCGGACGCCCAGGAAGAGCGCGACTTCGCCGAGACCGGGCTTGAGGTCGATGATGACCGTCGCGCGCTTGCTGAGACGGGCCAGCTCGACGCCGCAATTCACGGCCACGGTCGTGGTGCCGGCACCGCCCTTCGCGCCGAAGAACACCAGCGTGGTGGCGGCTGGCGATCCGCCGTGTGCCGTCTCGCGCCGGGCCGCCGATCGTCGAATCGCGCCCTGAAAGGTTTCGTCCTGCGGCGGCCAGGTGAAGAACTCGTTGGCGCCGGCCCGCATCGCCTGCAGGATGAGATTGGGATCCGCCTCCGACGCGACGGCGAAAATCCCGGCCGTCGCCGACGCGGCGCGGAGCCGTTCGATCACGCCCATGGCGGAGGTCGCGTCGCGGCGCACGTCGACAATCATGACGTCCGCCGACGACACGTCGCGGCCCTGACGGTCGTCGATGACGCTCACGGGCAGCGAGCCCAGGCGCAGCAGCCGTCCGACCTGCTTCCGAAAGTCTTCGTCCTCGCTGACGATCAACCCGACGAGATGTGCCATGGTGATCTTATCGACCGCGCGCGGCCGCCTCTTCCTGGCGGGCCTTCTCAATCCGCTCGAGCTCTTCCGGGGTGAGCGGCCGGATGAAACTGGCCGGCCCGGCCGACGCGGAAGACGGCAACGGTTCCAAACTGGTGCTCGCGCCGAATTCCTCCGGCGTGACCGGCGTCGAATCGCTCGCTGCAACGGGAGCGGGCGAGAGAGCCGGCTCCGCGGCCGGCGCGACCTCCGGCTCCGGCGGCACGACTGCCGAGTCGGGCGATGCCGTCGGCTGATCAGCGGCGCTGGTCGCCGTCGGCATGATGATCTTCGGGCTGGACGGCGCCAGCGCCGACACGGCCGCGGCCGCCGAGGCGGCCGACGCCGCCGGCGCGGGCCGGGTCGCGTCCGGCGTGATCATCGGCTGCGCGCTCGCGCTGCCCGACGGCCGCGACTCGAACGCCGGGCCTGGCATCGGCTGCGACTGATTCTCCGGGTATGGCGGCAGGAACGGCTGCGGCATGCGCGGCAGGTCCGGCGTGACGCCCGGCGAGTTGTTCGGCAGAATCTCCGGCGTGATCATCACGACCAGCTCGGTCCGCTGCTTCTGCGCGGCCTTGCTGCGGAACAGCAGCCCGAGAATCGGGATGTCGCCCAGCCCGGGCACTTTTTCGAGCGACTCCATGACGGTGCTGTTGAGCAGACCGGCGATGGCGAACGTCTGGCCGTTGCGCAGCTCGAGTTCGGTCTCGGTGCGCCGGGTGCTGAGCGCCGGGATCCGGAATCCCTGCAGGACGACCGCGTTGTTGAAATCGAGCGAGCTCACTTCGGGCCGGACCTTCAGGTGGATCCGGTCGCCGTTGACGACGGGCGTGAAGTTCAGGCGGATGCCGAACTCCTTGTACTGGACGCTGATCGCCACGTTGCCGCCGGTTCCTTGCGCGATGGGAATGGGCACCTCGCCACCCGCCAGGAAGCTCGCTTCCTTGCCGCTCTCCGCGACGAGGTTCGGCTCGGCGAGGCTCTGGAACATGCCCTTCGTCTGCAGCACTCGAATCATCGCGCCAAGGTCGTACTTCTCACTGAACAGGAACAGGTTCAGGAAGTCGCTGAACGTGAACTGCCCCTCGGCGCTGGTGACGTCGGAATCCGAAGTCGCTGCTGTCCTTCGTGTACTTCAGCCCGTCGTAGCCGGGCGCCGGGAACTGCTGCGTCGTGACGCGGCCGATGGTGTTCTTGACCCCGGTCGGGCTCGTGAAGAACGAGGCGCCCAGCTCGGTCAGGGCGCTGCGGCTGACCTCGGCGAAGCGCACGCGGAGCAGCACCTGGTTGCTCGGCGCGTCTTCCTGGAGCTGCAGCAGGGTCACGACCTCGTCGCGCTTCTCGACGTAGCCGGCCGCGAGGTTGACGACATTCTCGATGACGGCCTTGCTCGAGACCATCCCCGACAGGACGACGTTGCGGCCGTTGCCTTCGACGGCGATCTGCTCGCCAGGGAAGAACGTCTTGACCTGCTCGGCGAGGCGCGACAGGTCGCGCTGCACGATCACCTCGTAGCGCCGGATCGTGCCCGACTTGCTCCACACGAACATCGACACGCTGCCGGGCGTCTTGCCGTTCACCAGAAGCTCGTCGGGGGCCGTAACCAGCGCGTCGGCCACGTCGGCGCTCGTGAGCGAGACGCGCGTGATGGGCGAGCCGACGTCGACCACGGTCGAATCGGCCCACGAGGAGCCGCACGGCCGCGGCCTCGTCGGCCGCGATCACGATGTGCGGCCAGATGACGGCAATCACGAAGATCAGAATTTTTCGGGTCATGGCCTCAATCCTGTGGGACGACGCTCTCTTCACGCTTGTCGCCGCGGATCATTTCAACGGTGAGTGGCTTCTTCTCCGGTGGACGCACTTCGGCCACCGGCGGCGCCGCCTGTCCCCGCCGCGGCAGCGCCCGCGGCGTCGTGGACGGCGTCCCCATCAGGGCCGCGGGCTTGATGCCGCGGGTCTCAGGCGTGTTCTTGTCCATGGGATTGCGAAGCGCGAGCTGGATCTTGCCCTCGGTGCTCGCCAGCGTCAGGCGCTCGGCCTGATCGGGATCGACGAGCAGCGTGACCACGCTCACCGGCATCGGTTTGTCCTTTTCGGTGTCCTGCTCGAAGCGGGTGCCTGCGGCCAGCACCTGCACGTTGGTCAGGATCACCTTCGACGTCGTATCCGACGCATTCTGCGTCGGGCTGAGCGTCGTGACGACGTCGACGCGCGTGCCGGGGAGCACATAGCCGGCCACGCCGATCACCTCGTTCACCCGCACCGACATCGCGCGGAGCCCGGGCGGAATGATCGGCGGCAGCCCGCTGCCCTCCTCGGGCGAGGCGAGCTTCATCGGCAGAATCGGTTCGTTCTGCACGACGGGCATGATCAACCCGCGGCCGATCACCTCGTCGGCGCTGCCGATCGCGTTGGCCGGCATGGCGTTCGCCGGCCAGTCGATCATGCGGATGTTGTCGCGAGACAGTTCGGCGCCCACGTCGAGGTCAGTCGCGGCGACAACGACCGGGCGGGTCGGAATCGACACGGTCTGGACCGCCGAACCTTTCTGCTGCACGTAGGCGTAGGTGCCGTAGGCGAACACGCCGCCCGCGGTGAGCGCCAGCGCAAGCACGAGCATGATGCGGATGCGAGCCATATCAATCCCTCAGTCGCAAGTCGGCAGTCGGCAGTCAGTCCCCAGTCGCAACTCGGTCGCCACCGTCACACCCCGAGCGCGGCGATGAACGCGCCGACGGCAATCGCCGGTGCGTATGCGAAGCGATTGTCGGAGGTGGGCGCCTCGATCTCGGTCACGTTCCCTCCGCCCGACCGGACGAGCGCGGCCGTCCGCTCCATCGTTTCGCGCAGCCGCCGCCGCCGAATTGCGACGACCACCGCCAGCACGCCGCCCGCGATGGCGGTGTAGAAGAACGCCTGACCCGTTCGCGCCGGACCGAGCCACGCGCCGACGGCGGCGAGCAGCTTGACGTCGCCGGCGCCGGTCGCGCCCAGCAGATGTCCCGGCAGCATCAGCACGAATCCGAGTCCAAATCCCGCAACCGCGCCGCCCAGGCCGATGGTGCTGATCCGCAGCGCGGCGAAGGCCAGGCCGGCTCCGGCCAGGCCGAGCGTCAGCAGATTCGGCACGCGGCGCGTGTACAAATCGATGACGGCCCCGGTGCCTCCACCGCCCGTCACCGCCGCCAGCTCGATGGCGCTAGAAACTCGCAACGACGTAGTCCCAGAGCACCGTGTGAATCGTGTTGCCGACGTACGTCACGCTGACGATGGCGACGATGGCAATCAGGACCATGAGAACGCCGTACTCCAGAAGATCCTGGCCGTCTTCACGGGCGACGAGCCGCCGGACGGCCAAGGCCACGATGCTCATGTCAACCCCCCGCATGCCCACGTCATCTCTGTCAGTCCGTCCGGTTGAAGCGCCGCGCCCGCCATCCGAGGGGACGGCGGACGCGGCCATGACCACAATCGGGCGCAATCCCTCGAACTAGGCGGCCGGGACGAGACCGCTGAGCGTGTTGCCGATCGAGGTGAAGATGTTGTTGACCGACGTGCCGGCCAACCCGACCGCGCCGACCGCGACGATCGCGATCAGAGCGACGAGCAGCGCGTACTCGAGCAGGTCCTGCCCGCTCTCCTCGCGCATCAGCGTCCGCAACCGATTGATGAATTCCATAACCTGTCCTCCGCGCGCGTCGCACCGACGCGCATAACCGTGGTGTCCCAGATGCGGTCACGCACCCCCGCGTGAACTCGCGACGCACTCCACGGAATGGCAACGGCCATGCCACGAATCGCCGGCCGGCCGAGAACACGTGCGTCCCGAGGCACTTAGCGCCGCTGGAGATGCCGGCGAGCCCCCGGAAGTCCCTCCCGCGACGGCCGTCGGACCGAGCAGTTTCGTAACCGGGTTCGCCAGAACCGTTGGAGGGCCGCCGTCGCCGAACGGAACGCCGCCGGCGCCCTGGCGCCAAATCGCTGGGAAATCGAGGCCGAGGGCGATTCGCCCCCGACATGGCGTCCAGGAACGGGTCTTGCGGGCGGCCTACTAGATGATCGAGGTCTGTGACAGGGCGATGAGAAATCCGCGGCGATCTCCGGCGTTGCGCGATACGGCAATCTCGGTGGGCGCCCTGACCCTGCTCGTCACGGTGCTCGTCGGGCTGGACCAGCGTGTCCGTGACGTGCTGGCCTTCAGCGGGGGACGTCCGGCCGCCGGCGTGGTCGACGCCGGCTGGCGCGCGCGCGACCTGGCGCTCGTCCTGCTCGAGACCGCGCGCGATCAGACGCTCGACCATGCGCCGTTGATGATCTTCGTGCTCGCCGCCACCGTGCTCGTGCTCTTCATGCTCCGGAGCTGACGCGCCCGATGGCTCTCATCCTGGCAATCGAACCCGACCGCCGGCAGGCAGCCACCCTCGCCAGCTCGGTCCAGGGACGTCTGGATGCCGACGTGGTGCTCGAAGCCTCGGCCGAACAGGCGCTGCCCCGGCTCGCCGGCCGCGTGCCCGATCTGATCCTGACGACGGCGCTGCTCTCGCCCAAAGACGATGCGGCGTTGGCCGACTGGCTCCGGCAGCTGGGCACGAGCGCGGCCCACGTGCAGACGCTCACGATTCCGGTGCTCGGGTCGGCGTCGCAGCGCAAGCCCCACAAGCGCGGCATGCTCTCGGCGCTCCGCCGCAATCGCTCGGTCGAATCGAACAACGGCGGCTGCGATCCGGCGGTGTTCGTGGACCAGATTGCGTCCTATCTCGAACGCGCCGCCGCCGAGCGCGCAGAAGTCGCCGAGCTCCTCGAGCTCAAGGGCTGGCACAACGACGCCGCTGCGGCGACTGCCGACGACACGGAGAGCGATGTCGTCCTGACCGCCGACGAGCCGGTCGCCGACCGTCCGGATGCCGACTTCGACGATCTGCCGCTGGTCGCAGCGACCGACGCGGTGCCGCCGGTCGAGCTCGCCGACGCACTCGACGTGGTCGCGCCCGATCCCGTCGACCTCACCACGCCGAATCGAGGAAGCCGCGCCGTACGAGTCGCTGGCAGCCGTCGAGACGCTCGACGAGGCGGTGATGGTCGACGCTGTCGAACCGGCCCAGGCCGTCGAAGCCGTCCACGCGATCCAGGAGCAGGAAGCGAGCGCGTCGCATGAAGCGGCCGACGCCCTGGCCGCCGTCGATTCGATCGCCTCGCCAGCGCCGGTGGAGGGCATCGACGCTCTGGAGGAGGTCTCGGTTGCCGGCGAGGTCGCGGAGGCGACGGACACGCTCGACGAGCCCGAGGAGGCTCCGGCTCCGCTCGTGGCGATCGAGCCGTCTGTCGCGCCGGCGGAATCGGTCGAGCCGATCCCCGCTCAACCGGCCGAGGCGCCCGTGGCGCGCCGCAAGCACTCGGAGTTGTGGATCCCGATGCACTCGGGCCTGCTTCGCCTGTGGCCGAAGCTCGAAGGCGGCATGACGGTCGCGCCGCCGCCGACGGTGGCGCCTCCCGTGCAGGCCCCGACGGTGGCCGCTCCGCCCGTTCAGGCTCCGACGGTGGCCGCCCCGCCCGTGCAAGCCCCGACGGTGGCCGCACCGCGCGCAACACGAGCGGCTACGCCGGCGGCGAGCGAAAGCCGCGTGCCCGAGTGGAAGGAGATCCTCGAGCGCCTGCGGCGCGACGTGGAGCATCTGAGAGCCGCCGAACGCCCCAAGCCGCTCGAGCCGCTCGCGCCCATCGTGGTGCCGCGGCCGGTCCGGGTCGCGCGTCCGCCGGTCACGCCGCGGCCGGTCGTCGTGCCACCGCCGGCGGCACCAGCCGTCTTCGCACCGGCGGCGCCCGTGGTTGCGCCTGTTGCGGCGGCCGCCCCGCCGGCACCCTCTGCGCTTCCGCCACCCGTTCGGTCGACGCGTGCCGCGCCCGTGCCGGTTTCCGCCGCGCCCGTCGCGGCGGCCGTTCCCACGGCTGTGCCGCCTGCAGCCCCGGCCGCGGCGACACTGGCGCCCGCCGCATCGCCGGCGCCGGCCGCTCCCGCCGCGTCCCCGGATCCACCCGACGCGGGATCGGCCGAGGCAGCGAAGGAGACGCGGCGCCGCGAGCGGGCCAAAGCGCGAAAGAAGGCCGAGGCGCCCCGCCCGCCGGTTCAGGACGAGTGGGGCCTCTTCGATCCCGCGCAGTGCGGTTTCGCGGCGCTTCTCGACAAGCTGAAGGAAGCCACCGAAAAGGAGGAGAACGAAGCGCCGGAAGATCCTCTGGTAAGATGACGGCTCCCGCAGTTCGGAGCCGTCCATGCGCTTTTCCCTCATCCATGCGCGCACCCGGCTCGTCGTTCCGACGGTGTTCGCGCTCGTCCTGGCGCGAGCCGCCGCCGCGCAGATTCCGCCGCCCGAGACACATTTCGGATTCCAGATGGGCGCCGACGGGCGGCTGGCCGATATGGACGCGATCGAGCGCTATTTCGAGCTCGTCGCCTCCCGTTCCGATCGCGTGACGATCGCCGAGATCGGCTCCACGACGGAAGGCCACCGCACCATCGCAGCCATCGTCACGTCCGCCGAGAACGCGGCCCGCCTCGACCAGATTCGCGATGTCAACCAGCAGCTCTCCGATCCGCGGGGCGTCGCGCCCGATGCGGCGGCAGGCCTCATCGCCGGGCATCCGGTAGTCGTGGCCATCGGGTGCAGCATTCACGCGTCAGAGGTCGGCGCCACCCAGGCGGCGAACGAGCTGCTCTACCGACTCGCCGTCGCAGACGATCCGGAGACCACCGCCGTCCTGCGGAACGTGGTTCTCATCCTGATTCCCTCGCTCAATCCCGACGGGTACCGTCGCGTCGCGGGATGGTACGACGCGCACCGGGGCACGGCGTACGACGGCGGCCCGATGCCCGGCCTCGATCATCCGTACGCGGGCCACGACATCAATCGCGACGCGTTCATGATGAACCTGCCCGAGAGCCGGAATCTCTCGCGGTTCTTCCAGGCCGAGTGGCATCCGCAGGTCTTTCTGTCGATGCATCAGATGGCGGCCGACGGACCGCGTTTCTTCGCGCCGCCCAATGCCGATCCCGTGGCCCCGAACAGCGATCCGGTCCTCTGGCGGGAGGCCGGTCTCCTCGGCAGCGCGATCACCCTCGAGCTGTCGCAGGAAGGGCGAACGGGCGTCGCCTCGAACGCGATCTACGACTACTACTGGCCCGGCTACGAGGACTCGGCGCCGCTCGGGCACAACACGGTGTGCCTCCTCACGGAAGCGGCGAGCGTCCGCGTCGCGTCGCCCGTCGACGTGCCGGCCGATCGGCTGAACGTCGACGCCAGAGGCCTGCCCGACCTTGCGCCCCACGTCAACTTTCCCAATCCGTGGCCGGGCGGCGCGTGGAAGCTGCGCGACGTCGTGGAGTACGACCTCACCGCGGCCCGGGGCCTGCTCCGGGCGGCCGCGTTCTATCGCGGCGATCTCGTCCGCAATTTCTACGAGATGGCGCGCCGGGCCGTGGCCGAAGGCGAGCACGGCGGCCCGTTTGCCTTCATCGTGCCCCCCGACCAGCCCGATCCGTCGGCCGCGCGCAAGCTCGAAGAGCTGTTGCTGCAGGGCGGCGTGGAAATTCAGCGGGCGCTCGAGCCGTTCCGCGCCGATGGCGATCCGTATCCCGCCGGCACGGATGTGATTTTCCTGGCCCAGCCATACCGGGCGTACGTCAAGACGCTCCTCGAGCGCCAGCGCTATCCCGTGGCGCAGAACGCCGACGGCACGCTCGCCCGCCCCTACGACGTCACCGCCTGGACGCTGCCCGCGCAGATGGGCGTCGCCGTGAACGAAATCGAACGATGGTTCGAAGCGCCTCCCATGTCGCGGCTGACGGACGCCACCGTGCAGCCGGCGCGAGTCTGGGGGGAATCGAGGCCGTCCTTCTACATCGTCGACGCGCGCGGGACCGCCGGCGCCATCGCCGCCAACCGGCTGCTCGCGGTGTCCCGGAGCGTATCCTGGGTGACTGGCGCGTTCGCTGTCGGCGGGTACAGCTATGCGCCAGGCTCGCTGGTCGTCGAGGCATCGAGCGAGGTCAAGAGCGCGGTCGAGACGCTGGCGCGCACGTACGGGCTCCGCGCCGACGGCGTGCGGGGCCGGACGCCCGACGCCCAACCCCTTCGCCGCTCGCGCATCGCCTTGTACAAGCCGTGGCTCGACGGGATCGACGAAGGGTGGACGCGGTGGGTGCTCGAGCAGTACCAGTTTCCGTTCACGAGCGTCGGCAACGCCGTGATCCGGACGGGCGGGTTGAACGAGCGTTTCGACGTCCTGATTCTGCCGTCGGCGCCGGCGCAATCACTCCTGAGCGGATTCGACCCGAACGTGGTGCCGGCCGAGTACGCCGGCGGGCTCGGCGAGGCGGGGCTCGACGCGATCAAGTCGTTCGTGGCCGGAGGCGGTACTCTGGTCTGTCTCGACCGGTCCGGCCGCCTCGCGCTGGACGCGCTGCAGCTGCCCGTCACCGACATCGCGGAGGGCCTGGACAGTCGGGAGCTTTTCGGTCCCGGTTCGATTCTCCGCCTCGACCTCGACCCGACCCGACAGCTGGCCTTCGGCATGCCGCCGGAAACGGCGGGCTTCTTCCTCTTCAGTTCGGCGTACGAGGTGAAGCCCGGCGCCGACTCGGTGACCGTCGTGGCGCGCTACGGAGCCGGCGACCCTCTCCTCAGCGGTTTTCTGCAGGGCGGCGGCGTGATCGCGGGCCGGCCGGCCGTCGTTGACGTGACTGTGGGCCGTGGTCGGGTCGTCCTCCTCGGCTTTCGCGTGCAGCACCGTGGACAATCGCTCGCCACGTTCCGGCTTCTTTTCAACGCCCTCCTGACGTCTCGGTGACCGCGGCCGCGACGTCCGGGCACGGCCCTTGCCACTCTTCGCGGCGCCCGATCCTCGAGCGCCGGAATCGCTAGCCATTCGTCGAAGTCCAGCAGGCGCACAGCAGCTATTGCGTCGGACCGGGCGCGAGAGCGATGCAGATTCGACACCCCGGGGATCTGGTGCGCGTCCGCCGGCAGCGCTGGCGCATCGTCGACCGTCGCGCGCATGCAGCGTGTTCGGAGCTCACGCTCGTGGGCGTGGGCGCCACCAATCTGGGCGTGCAACAGCGGGTGCTCACACCGTTCGACATCGTCGAGTCCGTTGGGCGCCGGACAGGCCTGAGACATGCGCGCTCTCGGGTCTGGGCTCGGGCGTGCCGGCAGTGGCTGGTTGAAAGCGCGCCGCCAGGCTCGCTCAAGGCAGGACATCGCGCACGGATCGAGCTTCGGCCACACCAGCTCGAACCTGCTCTGGCGGTGGCTCGCGGGCTCGGATGCCGCGTCCTGCTCGCCGATGGTGTGGGTCTGGGGAAGACGATTCAGGCGGCCCTGGTCACGGTGGAGCTGATGGCTCGCGGCGCGGCCGCCCGCGTGCTGATTCTCGCCCCGGCGGGTTTGCGTGATCAGTGGGCCGGAGAGCTCGCGGCGCGATTCCAGCTGGACGCCGTCGTTCTGGATGGCGCCGCGCTGCGACGGCGGTCGGCCAGCCTCGCGCGCTCCGCCAACCCATGGACCACCGTGCCAATCGCGATCGCGTCGATCGACTACGTGAAGCAGGCTCACGTTCTTCCGCTGGTCGCGCTGAGCCGATGGGACGTGGTGATCGTAGATGAAGCGCACGCCGTCGCCGGCGATACCGATCGCCGGCGCGCGGTAACGAGGCTGGCGGGCCGGGCGCCCTACGTCCTGCTGCTGTCGGCCACGCCCCACAGCGGTGATCGCCAGCAGTTTCGCGAGCTGTGCGGTGTGGGATCGACTGGCGATCCACTGCTGGTGTTTCGACGGACGCGGCACGACGTGCCGCTGGGCATCCGCCGCCGCATTCATCAGCTTCCCGTCGCCACGGGCGCGGCCGAACGACGCATGCTGTCGCTGCTCGACGCGTTCGGCCGGGCCGTCCGCCGGGCGCACCGCGGCGATCTGCGGGAGCGATGGCTCGGCCTGGCCGTGCTCCACAAAAGAGCGCTGTCGAGTCCCTTTGCCTTGCATCAGTCGGTCGGCCGTCGCCTGGAAGCGCTGGCCGAAGGGGCGCCTGGCGCACCACCGGTCGGCCAGCTGTTCCTTCCGTTGACCGATCGCGACGGCGAGATCACGACCGACGACGGCGCGCCGGCGTGGCCCGGCGCGTTGGATCTGGGCAACACCGCGCGCGAGCGGAGCCTGCTCGAGCGCCTGTCGGCGGCGGCGCTCGATGCGTCGGGCGAGAGCTCCAAGCTGTCCGCGCTCGTTCGCCTGCTTCGCCGTACCCGCGAGCCGGCGATCGTCTTCACGGAGTATCGGGACACGCTCGAATACGTGCTGACGCGGCTCGCGCGCCGCGCCGCGGTGCTGCACGGCGGCCTGACGCGCGCCGAGCGCACCAGCGTCGTGGCCGAGTTCACGAGCGGCCGCCAAGGCCTGCTCCTCGCCACCGATGCTGCGGCCGAAGGGCTGAACCTACAGGAGCGATGCCGGATCGTCGTGAACCTCGAGCTGCCGTGGAATCCGGTGCGCCTCGAACAGCGCATCGGCCGGGTCGACCGGATTGGACAGCGGCGGACGGTGCACGTCTTTCATCTGATCGCGGCCGACAGTGGAGAAGCGCGGCTGGTGGCGCATCTCCGATCCCGGATCGCCCGCGCCCGGCTCGACCTGGGCACCGCTGATCCGCTCGACGGACAGGACGAGGTCACGCTGGCGCGCGTCGCCATCGCAGGGCTGCGGCCCGAGGCTGCGCGGGCGGATGCGCCGGACGACGCGCTCACGGGCGAGGCCGCGGTCAATCAGGTTTCGCTCGCCCGCGACGCCTCGACTGAGGCCGCCCGGCTCGAAACAGTTCGCCGACTTCAGCACAACCCAACCGGCGGGAGCGTTCCCGCACCGGCGGCGCCCGCCTGGGCGCGCGCCCGCCGCCGCACGCGCCAATGGCTCGGCCGCCGCGCGCTCGCCGTCTTCCGGGTATCGATCGAGGATGGCGCCGGCCGACGCGTGGAGTCGCTGGTCGTGCCGCTCGCCGTGGATCCTGTCGCGACATGGCCACGATCGTCGAAATTGCTGGAGGCTGCCCTCGAGGGACGCTCTGACGACGTCACGGATCTGCTCCAGCGTGCGACCGCCGATTGGCAGGCCCGGGCCGCCGAGGCGCAACGGGCATTCACTCGAGCCGCGATCGACCGGACCCGTCGGATCGCGCTGGCAGCCCAGCCGGCCGGCTCCTCCTTCCAGCCCGAGCTCTTCTCGCGGCGCGCCGAGCGCGAGCGCGAGCGCGAAAGCGACTGGGCCCGCGGAATCGAGACCGACGCGGCGGATCGGCTGGCCTGTCTGGAGGCGATGGCGTCCGTGCGGTCGGGGCCGTTCGAGCTGCTGCTGGTGCTCCTGCCCTAGTCCGATGCTGCCCGGATTCAGCGGCGACCTTCTCTCTGAACGGTTTCTGGCGACAACGCCGGCAGGTGGCGACGAGCGCCATCGCGAAGCCGGGCGTCGGCTGCTCGCGTGGCGCGAGCGATGCCAGACGCTGGGTCCCGCGTCGGGCCTGCGCGCCATACTGGACGTCGGGGCCGGTCCGCTGGCCGAAGCGCTCGGCTTCGATGCGCCGTGCGCCATCGGCGAATCGGAGCGCGCCGTTGCGGCGACTCTGGCCACGGCGACGCACCGAGTGGCCCTGCTCGTGGTGGGCTGGTGCGAGCCACTCGAATCGTGGTGGACATCGGCAGTGGCCCAGGCCTTCGATCGCTCGTCGCCGTGGTGTGTGCTGTTCAACGGCTGCCAGCTTCGAGTCGTGGACGGCGCGCGCGTGTACGCGCGAAGGCATTTCGAATGGGACCTCGACGCCGCGTTCGAAGACGACCGGGCGTTGGCTGCGTTCCTGCGGTTGACGCGCGCCTCGATGCTCGCCGGCGGCGGCGTTCCGCCGCGGACCGCACTCCACGACCTCGTGGATGCGTCCGACCGCCACGCGTCGGGCGTCTGTCGATCGCTTCGTCATGGCGTACTGCAAGCGGCCTCCGACGTGGCGACCTCGCTCGCCGTGCGCGGTCGGCGCGCGGTCGACGGGTCGGCACTCGATCGTGCGTACGAACAATCGCTGACGATCGTCTATCGCCTCCTCTTCCTCCTGTTCGCCGAAGCGCGGGGGCTCATGCCGCTGTGGCATCCCGTCTACCGAAACAGCTACAGCGTCGAGGCGCTGCGCGCCATGGCCGAGCGTCCGCGCGCCGCCACGGGCTTCTGGGATGCGCTTCAGGCAATGTCGCGCCTCGCGCATGCGGGCTGCCGAGCCGGCGATCTCCGCGTGACGCCGTTCAACGGCCGCCTGTTCGCGCCCTCGCACACGCCGCTGGCCGAACGCCGCGACCTGGACGACGAGGCGGCGCGGCGAACCGTTCTGGCCCTCTCCACCCGTCCGGCGGCCAATCGCGCCGCGCGCGAACGCATCGGATATCACGACCTCGGCGTCGAACAGCTTGGCGCCGTGTACGAGACCATCCTCGACTACCGGCCGAAGATCGAGGGGCGGCGGGTCGCGCTCGAGGCCGGCTCGGGCCTCCGGAAGGCAAGCGGCACCTTCTACACGCCACAGCCCATCGCCGACTACATCGTGCGCCGCACGCTCGAACCCCTCGTCCGCCACGCGGCGCCCGAGCGAATTCTCGGCTTGCGCGTGCTCGATCCCGCCATGGGCAGCGGGGCGTTTCTCGTTGCCGCCTGCCGCTATCTGGCGCGCGAGTACGAGCGGGCGCTCGTCGACGCCGGCGGCTGTCTGCCGGCCGATATCGGCGACGCGGAGCGGGCGACCATTCGACGCACCATTGCCGAGCGCTGCCTGTACGGCGTGGACATCAACCCGATGGCGGTGCAGCTGGCCAGGCTGTCGCTGTGGCTGACCACTCTCGCCGCGGATCGGCCGCTCACGTTCCTCGATCATCGCCTGCGAACCGGCGACAGCCTGGTCGGCGCGTGGCTGTCGGCACTCGGGCGGCCGCCTCGACCCGGCCGCGAGCGCCGGCAGGGGGGGCCCGACCCACCCCGGCTGTTCGACGAGGCGGCGGCGAGGCCGGCCATCGAAGCGACTCTGCCGCTCCGATTCGCGCTCGAGAATGTCCCGGGCGACACGATCGAGCGGGTGCGCGAGAAGGAGCGGACGCTGGCCACGCTGCACCGTCGCCAGCATGTGTGGGAGCGGTGGCGACGCGTCGCCGATCTGTGGTGCGCCGCGTGGTTCTCGACCAGTGAGACGCCCGTACCGCCGGAAGCCTTTGGCGCACTCACCGACGCTGTGCTCGCCGCCCGGGGCGCGCTACCCGATGGCACCGCCGCCGCATACCTCGGCCACGCCGACGCCATCGCGACGCGACGTCGTTTCCTGCACTGGGAGATCGAATTCCCGGAGGTATTCTTTTCACCGGCCGGCACACGCCTCCCCGCGCCCGGCTTCGACGCCGTGCTGGGGAACCCGCCCTGGGACATGGTCCGTGGCGACGCCGGATCGCCCGAGGACCGCAGACGCGCGCGGCTCGACGGCGGTCCGCTCGTTCGATTCGCGCGATCGTCCGGCGTCTATACGGCCACGACGACCGGCCACCCCAATCGCTACCAGTTGTTCGCCGAGCGCGCCCTCGACCTCACGCGGCCCGGCGGACGCCTCGGGCTGGTGCTGCCCTCCGGCGTCGCGATCGATCACGGCAGCGCCGCCCTTCGCCAGAAGCTGTTCGCACGGGCCAGCATCGACGCCATCGCAGGCTTCGACAACCGCGACGGCGTCTTCCCGATTCATCGAAGCGTGCGCTTCATGCTCGTCACCGCCTCAGCTGGCTCGCCGACGCACGCGATCGCCTGCCGATTGGGCGAGCGGGATCCGGCCGTGCTCGAGCGCCTCGGCGATGGCGCCTCCCGGTCGCCCGACTTTCCCGTCCAGCTGTCGATGGAGTTGCTCGGCCGGTTGTCGGGAGACACCTTCGCCATTCCCGATCTTCGATCCGCGATGGACGTCTCGCTGGCTGAACGGGCCGCGGCGCTGTTCCCGCCGCTCGGCAGCAGGCACGGCTGGGGCGCTCGATTCGGACGCGAGCTGAACGCGACCGACGACCGCCGCCATTTCGTGCCGTCGGGCTCAGGGCTCCCGATCGTCGAAGGCAAGCACATCGGGCCCTTCGCCGTCGATCTGCAGCGAACGCGGCAGGCCATCAGCCCGTCGACCGCAGGTCGCCTTCTCCGCGCGCGGCCGTTCGAGCGCGTCAGGCTTGCCTACCGCGACGTGGCCGGCGCCACCAACCGCCTCACCCTCATCGCGGCGCTGCTCCCCGCCGGGTGCGTGACGACGCACACCGTCTTCTGCCTGAGGACGCCGATGCCGGTGCAGCGGCAGCACGCGCTGTGCGCCCTGCTGAACAGCTTCGTCGTGAACTACTTCGTGCGCCAGCGCGTCACCACCCACGTGACGACGGCCGTCGTGCAGGCGCTGCCGGCGCCGACACCTGCCACCGAGCCTCGGGCGCTCGGCCGCATCGCCGGCCTGGCGCGGCTGCTCGCCCGCGGGCCACAGAGGGCGGCGTACTGCCAGCTCCAGGCAGCGGTGGCCGGTCTGTACAGGCTGAGCGCGCCCGAATTCGAGCACGTTCTTGGAACGTTTCCGCTGGTCGAACGCGAGATTCGGGATGAGGCGCTTCGGGTATTTGCCACGGAGGCTCAAAGGCCCGGGCGTTGAACCAACCACTGAGGCCACAGAGCCTCAGGCTCGACAAACCACCGAGGCATCGAGACACGGAGGCTCGGGCTCGACAAACCACTGAGGCACCGAGGCTCGGGCTCGACAAACCATCAAGGCGCCGAGACACAGAGGCTCGGGCCCGACAAACCACTGAGGCGCCGAGACACAGAGGCTCGGGCTCGACAAACCATCAAGGCGCCGAGACACGGAGGCTCGGGCTCGACAAACCATCAAGGCGCCGAGACACGGAGGCTCGGGCTCGACAAACCATCAAGGCGCCGAGACACGGAGGCTCGGGCTCGACAAACCACTGAGGCACCGAGACACAGAGGCTCGGGCCGACAAACCACTGAGGCGCCGAGACACAGAGCCTCGGGCTCGACAAACCATCAAGGCGCCGAGACACAGAGGCTCGGGCTCGACAAACCATCAAGGCACCGAGACACGGAGGCTCGGGCTCGACAAACCACTGAGGCATCGAGACACGGAGGCTCGGGCTCGACAAACCACTGAGGCGCCGAGACACGGAGGCTCGGGCTCGACAAACCACCGAGGCACCGAGACACGGAGGCTCGGGCTCGACAAACCACTGAGGCACCGAGACACGGAGGCTCGGGCTTGACAAACCATCAAGGCGCCGAGACACGGAGGCTCGGGCTCGACAAACCACTGAGGCACCGAGACACGGAGGCTCGGGCTCGACAAACCATCAAGGCGCCGAGACACGGAGGCTCGGGCTCGACAAACCACTGAGGCACCGAGACACGGAGGCTCGGGCTCGACAAACCACTGAGGCACCGAGACACAGAGGCTCGGGCTCGACAAACCACCGAGGCACCGAGACACGGAGACTCGGGCTCGACAAACCACTGAGGCATCGAGACACGGAGACTCGGGCTCGACAAACCACCGAGGCACCGAGACACGGAGGCTCGGGCCCGACAAACCATCAAGGCGCCGAGACACAGAGGCTCGGGCCCGACAAACCATCAAGGCGCCGAGACACGGAGGCTCGGGCTCGACAAACCACTGAGGCACCGAGACGCGGAGGCTCGGGCCGACAAACCACTGAGGCACCGAGACACGGAGCCTCGGGCTCGACAAACCACTGAGGCACCGAGACACAGAGGCTCGGGCTCGACAAACCACTGAGGCACCGAGACACGGAGGCTCGGGCTCGACAAACCACTGAGGCACCGAGACACAGAGGCTCGGGCCCGACAAACCACTGAGGCATCGAGACACGGAGGCTCGGGCTCGACAAACCACTGAGGCACCGAGACACAGAGGTTCGGGCTCGACAAACCATCAAGGCGCCGAGACACAGAGGCTCGGGCTCGACAAACCCACTGGGCACAGAGACACGGGGCTCGGATATGAACAGACCACGAGGGCACGAGGACGCGGAGATGACGGCGGTCAACGCAACGACCTCGCGCGTGATTGCGGCGGCGATTGAAGTCCATCGGGGCCTCGGCCCGGGGCTTCTCGAGCCGCTGTACGAGCAGGCGTTGTCAATCGAGCTCCAGGAACAAGGGATTTCACACGATCGACAGCTGTCCATTCCGGCTTACTACAAGGGACACCTTCTTGGCGCGTATCGCGTGGATCTGCTGGTCGAGGGGCGGGTGCTGGTCGAGGTTAAGAGCGTAGCCATGCTCTCCCCTGTGTTCGAGGCGCAGGTGTTGACGTATCTGCGCCTTACACGGAACCGCGTGGGCCTGCTGATCAACTTCAATTCGGCGGTCCTTCGGGATGGGATCAGGCGTCTAATTCTCTGATCCCGTGTTCGTCGATCTTTGTGTGTCGTGTCGGTTGGTCTGTCGCTGCGGCGCGTTCGTGCCTCGGCAAATTGCCCCTGAGAGTCCTTCTGCCTCTGTTGTTCCGTCTCCCGGTGCCCGGCGCCTCGGTGGTTCCGCCCGCAGTGTCTCCGTGCCCCTGTGGTTCAAGTCCGCCAGTGTCTCTGTCTCCGCGCCTCGGTGGTTCCGTCCTCCAGTGGCTCCCTGTCTCTGTGGCTCCGCCCCTGGTGTCTCCGTGCCTCTGTGGTTCCTTCCCCGGTGGCTCCGTGGTTGGCGCCTCAGCGGGACACCGCCGCCACCACGCTCGCCGCCAGTTCCACCAGGACGATCAACGTCAGCGCCGCAAACGTCCAGTCGCGCTCGATCGTGTACTCCACGACGGACACCACGACGCGCGCCACGGGTGTGGCCAGCAGCACGATCAGACCGGCGTGCAGCAGCCATGGCGCCATCTCCGCGCTCAGATCCGACAACGACAGCAGAAGCCCGGCCGCCAGGCACGCCGAACTCACGGCGATGCCGACGCGAAACACGACGCCGATGACCTGCTCGAGGCGGTGGGACGTCATGACGCGCCCGCGCGAAAGAACATCAGCGCGGCCACCACGAACAGCACGGCGGCCATGAGCACCTTCAGCCAGAGCGCGGACGCGCGGGCCCCGAAGTGGAGGCCGGCTCGCGATCCGATCTGGACGCCGAGCACCGCCGCGGCGGCCAGTTCGGGAATCAGCTGTCCGTGCCCGTAGTAGATGATGGCTCCGGCCGTTGCGGTCACGCCGATCATGAAGGCGCTGGTGGCGGCCGCCGCCCGCATGGGCACGCCGCACCAGGCGTTGAGCACGGGCACCTTGATGATGCCGCCGCCGATACCGAGCAGTGACGACACGTTGCCGGCGACGAACGACGCCGCGATTGCCAGCGGCAGGCGACGGACGCGATAGGTGATTGTCCCGCCGCTTTCCTCCTCGTGATAGCGCCCGCCGAAGCGGCCCGGCTCGGCCGACGGATCGAGAATCACGTTGCGGCGCCGGAGGCGGCCGAGCATCGCCATCGCCGACAGCGCCGCCATGACGCCGAACAGCCGCTGCAGCGTGCTCTGGGCGAGGAGCTGCGCCGTGAGCCCGCCCAGGACGCTGCCGGCCGCGGTCGCCACTTCGAGCAGCATCCCGAGGCGCATGTTGATGAGGTGCTTGCCGGTTCGACCTGCCGAGACGAGCGTCGACGTGGCGATCACCGTCGCGAGGCTGATGCCCGCCGCCGCGGTCATCGGCAGATGCATGCCGAGGTTCAGAAAGGGCACGAGGAAGACGCCGCCGCCCAGGCCGAGCAGCGCCCCGAACGAGCCGGCCACGGCGCCGGCGACGAAGACGATCAGCGGCTGAACCACCGAGGGCACCCGGAATCTTCAATCCACAACCACCGAGACACCGAGACACCGAGAAGAAGATCTCCTCCGTGTCCCAGTGCCACTGTGGTTCATTGTCTCTGTGCCTCCGTGGCGCTGTGGCTACACGTTGAAGCGGCGCGTCTGCCCGAGGTACCGCTCGGCCTTCTCGAGCGCCGACCGCTCCGCGGCTTCGCGTGTCGGGCCCTCAGCGCGCGCGAATCGCGCGCCGGGGTCGACGTTGGAGATCGTGCAGTAGTAGACGGCCCCGAGCCGGTACGTTTCGATCGACACTGCCCATCCCGCCAGTTCCTGGTCGCGTCGCGAGTAGTCTTCGGCGTTCATCGCTACGGCTTTTCGACCGGCGCGCCCACGAGATTGCCCCACTCCGTCCACGAACCGTCGTAGTTCTTGACGTTGTCGAAGCCGAGCAGGTACTTCAGGACGAACCAGGTGTGGCTCGATCGCTCGCCAATGCGGCAGTACGCAATCACGGGCGTGCCGGCGGTGACGCCCTGGGCGCCGTACAACGCTTTCAGCTCCTCGGCACTCTTGAACGTCCCGTCATCGTTGCAGGCCTTCGCCCAGGGGATGTTCTTGGCGCCGGGAATGTGGCCGCCGCGCTGGCACGTCTCCGGAAGTCCGGGAGGCGCGAGGATCTCCCCGGTGAACTCCTGCGGACTTCGCACGTCCACGAGGGATGCGGCCTTGTTCTTCATGGCCTGCTGCACTTCGGGGAGGAACGCGCGAAGGGAGGAATCCGGCGCGCCGGCTTTGTACGATTTCGCCGTCGCCGACGTCTTCTCCGTCGTCAGCTCGCGGCCCTCGGCCAGCCATTTCTTGCGCCCCCCGTCCATGATGCGAACGTCCGCATGGCGATAGATTTTCAGCTGCCAGAACGCCCATGCCGCGAACCAGTTGTTGTTGTCGCCGTAGAGAATCACCGTCGTCTGGTTGTCGATGCCGCTCCGGCCGAGGAGCTCCTCGAGCTGCTTGGCCGGCACGATGTCGCGCACGAGGGTGTCGCAGAGCTGGGTGGACCAGTTCCATCCGACGGCGCCCGGAATATGTCCTTGATCGTAGGCGGCGGTGTCGACGTCCACTTCGACAACGCGAACGCCGGGGTCCTTGGCGTGCTGGGCCACCCAGTCGGTGGTCACGAGCACCGGGGTGCTTGCTGGGGTCATCGATGTCTCTCCTTCTGAACGGGCGCGGCAACTTTACAACGGTTGGCCCGCCTGCATATAGTGGCGAGAACCCCTTCTCGCGAGGCACCCACATCATGACGTACTACGGCGGAAAAGAAATGGCAGCGGCCTTCCGGACCGTCCGCGGCAATACGATTCAGATTGCCGAAGAGATCCCGGAAGATCGGTACGACTTCAAGGCGTCGCCTGAATCGCGCACCATCGCCCGCACGCTGGCCCACATCGCGTTTCTTCCGGCTTTTCAGACGGAAATCCACGGCCGGCAGATCGACGACCTCGCCAAGGTGAACTTCGGACAGATCGTCCAGCGCCTCCAGGCCGAAGAGGCGATGCCGCGCACCAAGGCCGATGTGATCGCGACCTTGAACGCGGAAGGCGAGAAGTTCGCTGCCTACCTCGAGAGCCTGCCCGAATTGTTCCTGGCCGAGCCGGTCAAGATGCCGGAGGGCGCCACGCCGGCCACGAAGAGCCGGTTCGAGATGCTGCTGTCGGTCAAGGAACATGAGATGCACCATCGCGCGCAGCTGATGGTGGCCCAGCGCATGATCGGCCTGGTCCCGCACATCACGCGTCGGCAGCAGGAGCGAATGGCGCACGCGGCGGGCGCACGGGCGCAGGCGGCCCGGCCGTAGGCGTTCCCGCCGATGTGGTGCGCACACTCGGGCGGCGGCAGACCATGCAGGCGTTTACCGCGGACACGCTGAAATTCCTGCGGGCGCTCAAGCGCAACAATCGTCGCGACTGGTTTCTCGCCCACCGCGACGAGTACGACGCGTTCGTGCGCGCGCCCATGCAGGCCACCATCGAGCGGCTCGCCGGCGATCTCCGGCCGTTTGCCCCCGATCTCCTCGCCGATCCGAAACGCTCGATGTACCGCATCTATCGCGACGTGCGGTTCTCGGCCAACAAGGCCCCCTACAAGACCCACGTCGCGGCGATCTTCCCGTGCCGCCATCTCCCGAAGCATGAGGGCGCGGGCCTCTATTTCCACATCGCTCCGGACGAGGTCTGGATCGGCGGCGGCATGTACGCGCCGCCCACGCCGCAGCTGCACGCCGTCCGGGAGCACATCGCGACCAACGCGCGCCGGTTTGCCTCGATTGTCGAGTCGCCCGCGTTCCGGCGACGCCTGGGCGCGCTCGAAGGCGAGCGGCTGCAGCGCGTGCCCCTCGCGTTCGCGAAGGATCATCCCGCCGCGGAATATCTGAAGTTTCGACAGTTTCTGGCAGGTCGCCAGCTGCCGCCGGCCGCGGCGATTCGCGCCGGCTTCTACCGGACGCTGATTGGCACCTTCAGACAGGTGGCGCCGCTCATCCGTTTCCTCAACGAGCCGCTGCTCGGCCGCTGATGTCCGGATTCGCGCGATTCGGCTGAGGCAGCGCCGGCCGGGCGCGTGGTAACGTCACGCGAAGGGGGCACACCGATGGCGACACAAACCAAGATCACCTACGCGACGATGAGCGGCGATCAGATGGAAGATCTCCATCGCGCGCTCGACGCCGCCATCGAGCGCGTGAAGAAGGATTTTGGCGCCTCCGTGCCGCTGGCGATCGACGGCAAGCCCGTGCGGGCGGCAACCGAGTTCGAGGTGCGCAGTCCGATCGACACCCGCATCCTGATCAGCCGGTGCCAGGCAGGCGGTCGCGACGAGATGCGACAGGCGATCGCCGCAGCCCGCGCCGCCTATCCGGCATGGAGCGCGCGGCCCTGGCGCGAGCGCGTCGCGCTCCTGCGGCGGGTGGCCGACGGCATTCGTGAGCATCGGTGGGATCTGGCCGCCTTGATGGGCTACGAAGCCGGCAAGAACCGTCTCGAGTGCGTCGGCGACGTCGAGGAAGCGGCCGATCTCATCGCCTACTACTGCGATCAGGTCGAGACCCACGATGGTTTCCACGTGGCCCTCGGCGCGCTCGGCCCCGGTGAAGAGAACGCCAGCGTCATGCGTCCGTACGGCGTGTGGGGGGTGATCTCGCCCTTCAACTTCCCGATGGCGCTGGCGGCCGGCCCGGCCGGCGCCGCGATGGTCGCCGGCAACACCATCGTGCTCAAGCCGGCATCGGCGACGCCGACGATCGCGCACCGCTTCTACGAGATTGCCGCGGCGGCCGGCCTCCCCGCCGGCGTCTTCAACTTCGTCACCGGCGGCGGGAGCACGGCCGGTCAGGAGCTCATCGACAACGCGGATGTCGACGGCATCGTGTTCACGGGTTCGAAGGCCGTGGGCATGCACCTGATTCGCGAGAACGCGGCGCGCACAGTTCCGCGTCCGCTCGTCATCGAAATGGGCGGCAAGAATCCCGCCATCATCATGCGCTCCGCCGATCTCGACAAGGCGAGCGACGGCGTGATGCGGTCAGCGTTCGGCGCGCAGGGTCAGAAGTGCTCGGCATGCTCGCGCGTCTATATCGACACGACCATCCGCGACGAATTCGTGCGGCGTCTGGTCGAGAAGACGAAACAGATCACCGTCGGCAATCCGCTGAAGCGCGGCGTGTACCTCGGCCCGGTCATCAACGAAGCGGCCGTCCGCACGTTCGAGCGCGCCGTGGCCCAGGCGCGGGCGGACGGCGGCCACGTGCTCGCAGGCGGCCGCCGGCTCACCGACGGCGAATTCGCGCACGGCTGGTATGTGGAGCCGACCGTCATCGACGGCCTTCCCGCCGGGCATCCGCTGTTCCGCGAAGAGCTGTTCGTGCCGATCACGCTTGTCGCCGACGTGGTCACGCTGGACGACGCGATCGAGCTCGCCAATCGCACGGAATACGGCCTCACGGCCGGCATCTTTTC
This sequence comes from uncultured Acidobacteriota bacterium, assembly GCA_963837345.1. Lineage (GTDB taxonomy): Bacteria > Acidobacteriota > Vicinamibacteria > Vicinamibacterales > CAVVIG01 > CAWIMX01. The sequence goes on along the minus strand of CAWIMX010000001.1, from coordinate 1,547,340 downwards.
CGAAGACGAAAGCGAGCTCTCGCGCTTCTTCGAACGCATCCAGGCCGGCGTCACGTACGCCAATCGCCGGGCCGGGGCGACAACAGGCGCCTGGCCCGGCGTGAATTCGTTCGGCGGCTGGAAGGCGAGCGGCTCCACGGGCCGTGGCAGCGGCGGCCCCTACTACGTGCAGCAGTTCATGCGCGAACAGAGCCGCGTGCGAATCCGGTAACGCAAGAGGCGCCGCATCTGAGCTGGCCACGCTGTTCACCCTCGGAGAAGGCGAAGCGAAAGCGGTCGACCTGAAGCTCGTCGCGCCCTTTTAAACGCTTTCACGGCCCGCCCGGTCTAAGCTCGTTAGGCAGGAGAGCTCCATGGGCGTGTCGAAGCGGATACAGACAGGACTGGTCGCGGCCGCAGCCATCGCGGCCGCCGCGATCGCCAGCACGCAGCGCCCCGCTGCGGCCGGTTTTCCCACCGACGACCAGGCGATCGTGCATCTCCTCAATCGCACCGCCTTCGGCCCGCGCCCTGGCGACGTCGAGCGCGTGCGCAATCTGGGCGTCGAACGCTATATCGACGACCAGCTCCATCCCGAGCGCATTCCGGACGGCGCGATGGATCAGCGGCTCGTCGATCTCACCACGATTGAGATGAGCTCGCGGGAAATCGCGCAGAAGTATGCGATTCCGCTCCAGCAGGCGCGGCGCCGGCAGCAGCAGAATCAGAAGGCCGGTCAGCCGCCGGACCCGTCTCAACGGCCGCCCGCGATGCAGCAGGCGAATCAGGTGCTGATGGAACTCTCCGCGCAGAAGGTGGAGCGCGCCATCTACAGCGAGCGCCAGCTGCAGGAAGTGCTGGTGGACTTCTGGTTCAACCATTTCAACGTCGATGCGCGAAAGGGCCCCGACCGGTTCCTGCTGACCGAGTACGAGCGCGAGGCGATTCGTCCTCATGTGCTGGGATCGTTTCGCGACCTGCTGGGAGCCACGGCCAAGAGCCCGGCGATGCTCTTCTATCTCGACAACTGGCTGAGCGTGGACCCCGACGCGTCGGCGCGTCGTGGAGGGCGTGGTCGATTGGCGCCCCTGGCTCCGCCCCAGAACGCCCAGAACCCGCGGCGTGGGTTGAACGAAAACTACGCCCGCGAGCTGATGGAGTTGCACACGCTCGGCGTGGACGGCGGGTACACGCAGAAGGACGTCACCGAGGTCGCCCGGGCGTTCACCGGATGGACGATCGATCAGCCGCGCCAGGGGGGAGGCTTCCGCTTCGAGCCGCGCCTCCATGACGATGGGCCGAAGGTCGTGCTGGGTCATCACCTGGCGGCCGGCGGAGGCGAGCGCGACGGCGAACAGGTGCTCGACATCCTGGCGTCGCATCCGTCGACCGCCCGGTTCATCGCGACCGAGCTGAGCCGCCGATTCGTGAGCGATACGCCGCCCGTCGCCCTGGTCGATCGCGTCGCGGCCGCCTTCGAGCACACGCACGGCGACCTCCGCGAGGTGATGCGGACGATCGTCACCTCGCCCGAGTTCTTCGCGCCCGAGGCGTACCGGGCCAAAGTGAAGACGCCGTTCGAATTCGTCGTGTCGTCGGTCCGTGCGCTCGGCGCCGACGCGGCGAGGCCGCTGCCGCTCGTGCGCGCCGCACAGCAGCTCGGGCAGCCGCTCTATCAATGCCAGCCGCCGACGGGCTACAAGGACACGGCGGACGTGTGGGTGAACACCGGCGCGCTCGTCGAGCGCATGAATGTGGCGCTCGCGCTGACCGGAGGGGGCCGCCAGTCGGCCGTCGGCAGCCGGCAGCCGGGGGCGCGCAGCGACGCCGTGATCACGCAAGTGCTGGCCGACGACGTCTCCCAGGCGACGCGCGCGACAATTGCGAGAGCGACCACCGAGGAGCAGCGCCTGGCGCTGACGCTCGGGTCGCCGGAATTCCAGAGGCGGTAGCCCATGATTTCCCGACGCATCTTCCTGAAGAACGGCGCCATCGCCATGGTCAGCCTCGGCTTCGCGCCGTCGTTTCTCGCGCGGACCGCATTCGCGCAGGGGCGCACCCGTCGCGCGAAGCGCCTGATCGCGATCTTCCAGCGCGGCGCCGTCGACGGCCTGAGCATGGTCGTGCCCTTCGGTGACGCCGACTACTATCGCGCGCGGCCGTCGATCGCGATTCCCCGCCCCGGCGCCGGCGCCGACGCCGCGGTGGATCTGGACGGCTTCTTCGGCTTGAATCCCCGCCTCGCGCCGCTCGCGCCCTTCTGGAAGGCCGGCAGCCTCGCCATCGTCCACGCCTGCGGGTCGCCCGACAGCACGCGCAGCCACTTCGACGCGCAGGACTACATGGAAACGGCGACGCCGGGCGTGAAAAGCACGTCCGACGGCTGGCTGAACCGCTACCTGCAGGCGCGCCGCGAACAGGAGCAGACGCCATTCCGCGCCGTCGCGCTCACGTCACAGCTGCCGCGTGCGCTCCAGGGGGCCGCGCCGGCGCTGGCCGTGCGCCAGCTCGATCAGTTCGGCATCCGCGGCGGCCGCTCGAACCCGGTCGCCCTGTCCTTCGAGCAACAGTACGCCGCGGCCGCCGATCACGTGCTGAACGGCGCCGGCCGCGAGGCGTTCGACGCGATGAACATGCTGCAGCGCACGGACCCTTCCCGCTATCGACCGGAACGGGGAGCGGAGTATCCGCGGAGCCCCTTCGGCCAGGCCCTGCAGCAGATTGCGCAGCTCGCCAAGGCCGACCTCGGCCTCGAAGTGGCGTTTGCCGATCTCGGCGGCTGGGACACCCACGTCAATCAGGGCGCCGCGCAGGGACAGCTGGCAGCGAGACTCGACGATTTCTCCCGCGGCATCTCGGCCCTCGTCACCGACCTGGGCGATCTCATGGCCGACACTGTCGTACTGACGATGTCGGAGTTCGGCCGGGCGGTGAACGAAAACGGCAACCGCGGCACCGATCACGGCCACGGGAACGCGATGTTCGTGATCGGCGGCGACGTCAAGGGCGGCCGCGTCTACGGGCGGTGGCCCGGGCTGGCCCTCGACCAGCGATACGACCAGCGCGATCTGGCCGTCACCACCGACTTCCGCGACGTGTTCGCCGAGATCGTGGTGCGGCACCTCGGCGTGGCCGACGCGGCCCCGATCTTCCCGGGACACACGGTCAGCCCGTCGCGCTTTCCGGGCATGATGGTGGGGTGACACGGATCTCGTCGCTCCCCACTCCCGCCGTCCTCGTCGACCGTTCACGCCTCCAGCGGAACATCGGGCGGATCCAGGCGCTCGCGGATCACGCCGGCATGTCGCTCAGGCCGCACGTCAAGACGCACAAATCACCCGACATCGCCGGCTGGCAGCTTCGTGCAGGCGCGCGCGGGATCTGCTGCGCGAAGATCGGCGAAGCCGAGGTCTTTGCCGCCGGAGCCCTCACCGACATCCGGATCGCCTACCCCGTCCAGCCTTCGAACGCCTCGCGACTTCTGGCCCTGATGGACCGCGCGACGATGTCGATCGTCGTGGACCATCCGGCCGTCGCGCGCGCCTGGTCCGACGAGATGCGGCGCGCGAGCCGCGTCCTGGACGTCCTGATCAAAGTGGACGTCGGCTTTCACCGCTGCGGCATCGATCCCGAACACGCCGACGCGGTGGCGTTCGTGCGCCACGTTGCCAGGCTGCCCGGCCTTCAGCTCAAGGGCCTGCTCAGCCATGCGGGTCAGGGCTATGCCGCTCGCTCGGACGACGATCTTCGACGAGTGGCGGAACGCGAGGCCGAGCTCCTGAACGGACTGAAGCGATCGGCCGAGGCGGCTGGCGTGGCGATCGAGGAGATCAGCGTCGGCGCCACCCCGACCCTGCGCTACAGCGCGAAGGTGGTGGGCCCGACCGAGCTCAGACCGGGCAACTATGTCTACTTCGACCGGACGCAGGTGGGCCTGGGGGCTGCGACCACCGACGACTGCGCGCTGACCGTGCTGGCGATGGTGGTGTCAACGCCGGCCGCGGATCGCGTGATCCTCGATTGCGGCAGCAAGACGCTCTCGAGCGATCCGGCACGCGGCTTTGGCCGCACGGAGGGATTCGGCGCCGTCCTCTCGACAGAGGGCGAATCGGTGGACGACTCGCTGACGATCGAGCGCCTGTCCGAGGAGCATGCCGTGGTACGTTCCGCAGGCGTCCGCCGCCTGGAGCCCGGCGATCGAGTCCGTGTCCTTCCGAACCATTCGTGCGTCGTGTCGAATCTGGTGGACGCGGTTCACCTGGTCGAGGGAGACGAGGTCGTGGACGTCATTCCCGTCGCCGCTCGCGGGAAAATCGCGTAGACTACGCCGACGTGGCCGACAAGCACAAGCGGGAGGTGGGCGACGCGCTCGGCATGGTCGAGACGCGCGGGCTGGTCGGGATGATCGAGGCCGCCGACGCGATGTGCAAGACGGCCAACGTCGTGTTCGTGGGCTGGCAGAAGGTGGATGCCGGACTCGTGACGGCGATCGTCCGCGGCGACGTGGGATCGGTCAAGGCGGCGACCGACGCCGGTGCGGCTGCCGCGCGCCGCGTCGGCGAGCTGGTCGGCGTTCACGTGATCCCGCGACCCGCCGACGATCTCGAAAAGGTCTTTCCGATCGGATGACGATGGGGGACGCGCACCCCCCTACGGTTGCCGGCGCGGCTTGCGACGTCGAACCTTTCCGCTCAACTCCCTCAGCAGACCTTCGTTGCCGACGACCAGCAGCGGCTGATCCGGCGCCAGCAGCAGGTTGAAGATGTCGCCCTGGCTGGTGCGCGCGTAGATCTCGCGGCCGTCGGTGAGGAGCTGTACGGCACCGCCCCCGCCGGTCGCTTCGAACAGGCGCACGGAGAACTGCTGCTTCAGGATTCGCACGATGTCGTGCAGCTGCGACATCGTGAACCCGCGACGACGCAGATCGGCCAGCACGAGGAGCTCGAAGAGCTCGATCGGCGTATACCGCCGTTCGGTGTAGCCGCCTGCGGCCGTGCGCCGCGGCGGAACAGGGGCCGCCACCAGGCCGCCCGTGTCCCAGAGCTGCAGCTGTCGCGCGCTCAACCCGGTGAGCGCGGCCACTTCGCGGGCGCCGTACGTCTTCTTCAGTCGCACGGATGTGCGTCAGGCGAGTCGTTCGGCAGCGGCGGCGCCGGCGAAATCCTTCGCCGTGAGGCCGCCTTCGCTATGGGTCGAATACGTCAGCGTGACGCGGCGGTAGTTGATCAGGATGTCGGGATGATGATCCGCCGACTCGGCCATCGGCACCAGGCGGTTGACGAAGGCGACCGCGTCGGGGAACGACTGGAATTCGAACTGCTTGCGGATCGCATCGCCTGCGAGCGTCCACCCCGAGAGCTGGGCGAGGCGCTGCTCGATCTCGGCCTGCGTGAGCCTGGCCATACCACACCTCCTCGCTGGACACGTCGGCTCACAGTTCGGGCCGGCGACCGCGCACTTCGTCCAGATGCACTCGCGCGGCCTCGACGCGATTGAGCGCCGCCTGCTGCATCTCGGTCGGCGTCGGCCCCTCCGTCGGATTTGCAAAGGCGCTGCCGGCCACCACCCGATGGAAGTCGTGCTCGGCCTCCTGCAGCGCGGCAAGGGCCGCCCGATGCTCATCCTGCCACTCGAGCCAGGCCGTGAGGCGGGCCGCCGCGTCGGCTTCCGACGTCCCGATCGCCTCGACGCCGAACCGGTCCCCATTGTCGACGCGTTCGGCCCGGGCCGTCCACTGGCCGTCGCGCTCGGTCGTCACCAGGCGGTACGCGATGCCACCAATCGTCCGCGTGGTCACAGCCCGAACCTCTTCGGACCGACGGCCTCGAAGGCCTGGTCCGTTCGGCCGGCGAGAAGCGCGTCGGCGACGAGCTGAGCCGTCAGCGGCGCCAGCAGTACGCCATTTCGAAAGTGTCCAGTCGCATAGACGAGATTCGGCATCATCGTCGACGGGCCGATGACTGGAAGGTCGTCGGGTGTGCCCGGTCGCAACCCGGCGCGCGCCCCGATGAAGCCCGCCGCCTCCACGTGCGGCACGAGGCCCGTGGCGGCCTCCAGCAGGCCCGCCACACCGGCCACTGTCGTCCGTTCATCGAAACCCGCATCCTCCATCGTCGCGCCCACGAGCAGGGTGCCGTCGCCCCACGGCACGAGATAGCACTGCTCGCCCCAGATCACCCGCCGGAGCGCCGGTCCGCTCCACGCCAGGTGCAACAGCTGCCCGCGAACGGGCCGAACGGGCACGCGACGCGGCGCTCCGCCAACCTCGATCTGCCCGGACCAGCTGCCGGCTGCCAGAACGACCGCATCGCCGCTGAGCGGGCCGCGGTCGGTCTCCACGGCCAAATCGGCGCCATCCCTCGAAATGCGTCGCACGGATCCGCCTTCGACGATCTGCGCGCCGTGACGCCGTGCAGCGGTGACGAGCGCGCGAGTGAGCTCGCCCGCCGCGACGTACCCGTGCGACGGGACGAATAATCCGCCGGCCACGTCGTTGGCGAGCTGCGGTTCCTCGGAGCGTGCCTCGGCGGCCGAAAGCGCTTCCCCCGCGATGCCGAGCCGCGCCAGCGATTCCGAGGTTTGCCGCAGCCGGGCCATGGTGTCTTCTGACGCCGCCACTTCGAGCGTGCCAGTGCGACGGTACGGAATCGTGACGCCGCTCGCCCCACTGGCGTGCGCGATGAAGTCGTCGTACAGCTCGAGACTCCGGGCGCCCAGTGCGAAGAGGGCCGTGCCTTCGCGCGCCTCGAGATACGGCGCCAGCACGCCGGCCGACGCCTGCGTGGCGCCCATGCCGGCGGGCCTCGTGTCCACGACTTCGACCGAGGCCCCCCGACGAGCCAGCTCGAACGCGACGGCGCACCCAATCACCCCGGACCCGATGACGACCACGTCGCGAGCCACGGGTACGATCTTATCGAAAGTGCACAGGGCCAGTTTCGAGGACACCCGTTCCAGCCTTCAGGACAGTCGAATCGCGCGAAAGAATCTGGTAAGCTCCATTTCTGCAGGCGTTTACACAACTCCAGGCGACGTCTGCCCGGGCACGCGGCTTGCGTGAGTGGCCAGCGGGATTGAAGGAGTAGGTGCCATGATTGCGAACCGATTGGCATTCGCGGCCGTCGCCGTCGGATGCGTGCTCGCGGCGGGCGTTGGCGGCTACGTCGCCACGCGCCAGAGCGCGCCGGCCCAGGCGGCTGCGAAGAGCGTCGTCACAGAGACACCGGCGACGGCCGCTGCCGTCCCGCAACCGACAGCCGACAGCGATACGCCGGCCGCACCGGCGGCGGCGCCGCCAGTGGCCGAGCGGGCGACGCCAGCCCCGGTCAGGCGGTCAGCGGAACGGCCGGCAACCTCCGCAGCGGCGCGACCGGCGCCTCTGCGGGCACAGGCGCCTGCGACCGAGCCCGCGCAGACGGATCCGGCGCCGGTCGCCGAGCCCGTGCTTCCCGAGGCGCCGCCGCTCGCCGCTGAGGTGCAGCCACTCACTCCGGCGGAGCCGCCCGTTCCACCGGCGCCGCTGTTCGAAGAGCTCGTGGTGCCGGCCGAGAACGTGATCGGCCTGCAGAACGAAACGCCGTTGTCGAGCGACGTGGCGCAGGTCGAGGACCCGGTGGAAGCGCGCGTGACACGTGACGTGCGGGTGGACGGCAAGGTGGCGATTCCCTCCGGCACACGGGCGCTCGGCTCGGTGACTGCCGTGACCACGGGTGGCAAGTTCCGTGAGCGCGCGCACCTCAGCGTCCGGTTCCACACGCTCGTGCTGGCCGACGGCACGCGACTGCCCATCAGCACCGAGGCGATCTTCCGCGACGGCGACGCGCCCAACGGCACCGCGAAGGTCGGAGGCGGCGCGGTGGCCGGGGCGATTCTCGGAGCGATCATCGGTGGCGCAAAGGGCGCGGCGGTGGGCGCCACGGCCGGCGCGGGGGCCGGGACAGCCGCGGCGGTCACGGGCGGCGCGAGCAGCGCCGAGTTCCCGGTCGGCACGCCGATGACGATCAGGCTGCTCGCGCCGGTCACGATCACCGTCGAGCAGTAATCCGCTTGCTGCGGTCCGCCGCCTGCCTCCAGGCGGCGGGCCGACCATCCCGCGCGACGGCGCAAAGCCGCATGCCCCTCAGCTCAGGCGCCAGAGCTCGTTCCAGGTTTCCCCTTCATCATCCGAGCTGAGCGCCACGATCCCGTGCAGCGGAAACGCCGCCGCCACGTCGTCGCCGCCGACGAGGAGCGCGAGCAACGCCGGCAGGTAGGGAAAGTGGCCGGCCAGGAGCGTGTCGCGGGCTTCTCCCCGCAGCCGGTCGGCGAGCCACTGCGGCGGATCGCCCGGCTGCACGTCGCGCGTGGCCGAGAAGTCGGCGAACGGATTGCACTGCTTCCAAAACGCCTCGGCGGTCTGCCGGGCCCGCAGCTTGCCGCTGTGCCAGATGACGGCGGGCTTCACTCCGCGCGACGCGGCGTCGGCCGCCAGGCGATTCACGTGGTCGCGGCCACGGCCGGAGAGCGGGCGGCGCACATCGACATCCGGCCCTACGGCGTCGCCGTGGTGCACCAGGTACAGGTTCACGGCGTCGGAGGGCCCGCGTACGCCTTTTCGCCCGCTCGAATCGGTACGTCGAGACGGTTTTCGGGCGGCGGGATCGGACACGTCGTGTACGGATTGAACGAACAGGGCGGGTTGTAGGCCTCGTTGAAGTCGAGTACCGTCGTGCCGTCTTCGCGGAGATCCGAGTACAGGAACCGTGCGGCCTCGTAGGTGTCCTTGCCGCTCGTGCCGTCGCGGAACACGAAGAAGAAGCGGTTCGGCTCCGTCGTCATCGGTCGCAACCGCCTGGTCTCGCCATGCAGCGTGAATTCGACGACGCCCTCGCTGGTGTAATCGGCGTAGTCGCCGCTGAGCGTCGCGACGCGAAGCGTCGTCGATTCCGGATCTTTGATCAAGCGGCCGACGACGCGGTAGGCGGGGTCGATGGGGAACCAGGTGAATCCGGCAAACGACCGCGCCGCGTCGCTCTGTGGATCACGGAGACGAATCGCGCGGCGATCACCGCTCTGATGGACCCACATCGTGAGGTCTCCCACGACGAGCTCGTCGGGCTCGTCGAAATCGTCGCGCAACCCGAGCGGCGCGGCAACCGGACGGCCGCCGAGCGTCACGCCGGCCCCCGCCGCCGGCTCGAACCGGACGACGCCGTCGTTCAGGACGAACTGGCCGATCGAGGCGGGCGCCCGCGCCGGAAGGACGACGTCGTTCGAGGGCGCGCTGCCCGCGGTATTGGTCCCGGGATGCAGAAAAAAGAGGCCCCCGAGCACGACGTATTCCTCGCGATAATCCTGCTCGTGCTGCGCGCGCCAGGTCTCGACGTCGGCGCGGTACCTGTCCGGCCCAGCCCCAAAGCCGACGGCGGAGCCGGAGCAGGAGGAGGCGAGGACGGTCGCGATCAGTGCCGCAGCCGCCCGGCCGATGGCGGAATCGGGAATGTGTGTTGTCATCCTGGGTGGTCGCATTCTACTGTGCGATGCCTGCCGCTGAGGAGCTGAGACGCTGGGGAACTCGGGCACGAAGGGCTGGCTGCTGATCCTCACGCGTCTGTTGATCGTGGGACAGCCGCTCTATGTCGCCTTCGTGGCGTCGCGATCGTTCAACGCGATTGCGGTTCGGGGCCGGTCGGTGCTTCTTGTCCTGATCCTCCGGCTGGGCGTCGCGGCGCTGGGCGTCGCCGCCGGAATGGCGCTGACCCACCGACGCCCGTTCGCGGTCCGGCTGGCGCGGACGGCCATTCTCGCGTCTGCCGCAGTGCACACGTTCGTGCTGACGACGCCCTACTTCCCCAACAACCTGCGGCCGGGTGAAACCCCGATTGTGCTCGGCGCCTGGCTCGCGTTCTACGGCAGCTGGCTGGGGTACCTGGCCTGGTCGAAGCAAGCCAGGGAGATCTCAGCGAGCTGAGTTCACCTGAGCATTTCCTCGCGAATGGCCTTGAACTCGCTGGTGGGCGCCCACTCGGGGAACCTGTCGGCCTGGGCCACGCGGTAGCCGACGGCGAAAAAGACCTCGAGATCCTGTTGAGCGCCGGAGAGATCCCAGTCGGGCTTCACCTGATCGGAGGGCGCATGGTAGTCGTGCGCCGTGTAGTTCTCAATCACCTGCTTGCCGTACTCCGGCGGCTTGCCGACGAATTGCGACGTCCGCGCGAAGTCGGGGTTGAGCGCCGGCACGCCCTTCTTGGCGAAGTTGAAGTGGTCGGATCGATAGTAATAGCCCTTCTCCGGCTCGGCGTCGCCCACCACCACTCGGCCCTGTTCGGCCGCCGCCGCCTTCACGTAGTCGTCGAGCTCGGAATTCCCCAGGCCGACGATGGGAATGTCGCGGGACTTGCCATGAACGTTCAACTCGTCCATGTTGATCTCGGCGAGCGTCTTCGTCAGCGGGTAGATCGGCTGCACCGTGTAGTACTCGGAGCCGAGCAGGCCCTGTTCTTCGGCGGTGACCGCCATGAAGAGGATCGACCGCTTGGGCGGCTGCGGGAGCTTCGTGAAGGCGCGAGCGATCTCGAGCATTCCCCCGACGCCCGATGCGTTGTCGATGGCGCCGTTGTAGATCCGATCCCCGTTGACGGGATCGCCAACCCCGAGGTGATCCCAGTGCGCGGTATAGATGACGTACTCGTCCGTGAGCGCGGGATCGCCGCCTTCGAGCTTGGCCATCACGTTGCGTGAGGTCATCGTTCTCAACGTGTTGTGGAGCGTGATCGACGCCGTCACGCCGAGGGGTACCGGCTTGAAGTCGCGCGTCGCCGCCTGCGCCTTCAGCGTATCGAAATCCTCGCCCGCCATCCTCAGGAGATCCCGGGCCTTCGGGAGCGAGACCCACGACTCGACGGCGGCGCGGCTCATGTTCTTGTCGGGGGTCACCAGCCCCTGCTGCTCGCCCGTCCAGCTCGACTGCACCACGTTGAAGGCGTAGCCGGCCGGCCCGGTCTCGTGAATGATGATCGCGCCCGCCGCGCCCTTCTCGGCGGCGATATCGAACTTGTAGGTCCACCGGCCGTAGTAGGTCATGGCCCGCCCGCCGAATGTCTTCGGATCGAGCTCGGACGGATTCGAGGGATCCGGCACGGGCGGATCGTTCACCAGCATCAGAAGCGTCTTGCCCTTGACGTCGAGCCCCTTGTAGTCGTCCCAGTTGTATTCGGGCGCCACCACGCCGTAGCCGACGAACACGAGCTCGGAGTTGTCGAGGCTGGCCGTCTCGGCGACGCGCCGCGTCGACGCCACGAAATCGTCCCGGAACTTGAGCGTGAGCCGCCGCGCGCCCTTGCGCAGCACCATCGGCGCGGGCGCGGCCGTGATGCCCACGAGCGGCACCTCCTGCACGTACGTGCCATCGGTATTGCCCGGCGCGAGGCCGATCTGCTTGAACTGGTCGGTGAGGTATGCCACGGTCAGATTTTCGCCTTCGGTGCCCGGCAGGCGCCCGGCATACTCGTCGGACGACAGCACTTTGATGTGCTCGAGCACCTTGTCGGCATCCACCTGCGGCAGTTCGGCCAGCGGGGTCGGCGCCGGCGGTTCGGCCGGCGGAGGCGGCGCGCTCGAGCACGCCGCCGACAGCGCGATCGCGGCCAGCGCCACTTTCATCGATGCGGAAGAACTGAGAGCCATGCGGCCATTGTCGCACGCGCGGGGCCGGGGATCGAGACGGCAGAGGTTCTACAATAGGCGACGGAAGGACGCGTTCATGCCGAGTCCAGCGATACGTGCGGCGGCGGTCTTCGTGGCCGCCTGCGCGGTGAGCCTCGCCGGTCAGACGCCGCGGCCCGCCGGGGCTGCGAACCGGACCCTGACTGCCGTGCCCGGCATCCGTGTGGGACACCACACGCTCGCCGACCGCCCGACGGGCTGCACGGTCGTGCTGGTGGATGGTGGCGCCGTTGGCGGCGTCTCCCAGCGCGGCGGCGCGCCCGGCACGCGCGAAACCGACCTGCTCGATCCCTTGAATCTGGTCGACAAGGTCAACGCGATCGTTCTCTCGGGCGGCAGCGCCTTCGGCCTCGATTCGGCCACCGGCGTCGTGCGATGGCTCGAGGAGCACGACATCGGGTGGCCGACGCCGGCGGGCAAGGTGCCGATCGTGCCGGCGGCCATCCTGTACGACCTGAGCGTCGGCTCGAACCCGAAAATCCGGCCGACGGCCGAGTGCGGCTACGAGGCGGCATCGAGCGCGAGCGCCGCCCCGGTCCAGGAAGGCAGCGTGGGCGCGGGCGCCGGTGCGCTCGTCGGGCAGCTCGGCGGCGGCCGGGATCGTGGCGGTCCGACGAAGTCGGGCATTGGCACCGCGGCCATTCAGCTGTCCAACGGTCTCATCGTCGCCGCGATCGTCGCCGTGAACGCCTTCGGCGACATCGTCGATCCGGCAACCGGTCGGGTGGTGGCCGGCGTCCGCAACGCGGACGGCACCTTTGCCGACGCCCGCAGGATCATGCGCGCCCCGAACCCCCCCGCGCCCCCGGCGCCAGGCCAGAACACGACGCTCGGCGTCGTCGCCACCAATGCAGCGCTGACGAAGGCTGATGCCAGCCGCATGGCCCTCATGGCCGACGATGGTCTGGCGAGGGCCATCGTGCCGTCGCACACGACCGCAGACGGCGACACGGTATTCGCGCTCGCCACCGGCACCTGGGCCGGCAGCGCCACGCTCACGCAGATCGGCGCGCTCGCCGCCGAGGCCATGGCCGAGGCGATCGTTCGCGCCGGCACGCAAGCCACAGGGCTGCCAGGCCTGCCCGCCGCCCGCGATCTGCGGCGGTGAACGTTTACCTCCTCATCCTCCTGATCTATGCGTCGGGGCTGATGAGCCTCGGTATCCGGCTCGGGAAGTACGTCCGCAGCGCGGGCGACTTCTTCGTCGCGGGTCGCACACTCGGGCCCGGCCTCATTTTCGCGACGATGCTCGCCGCCAACATCGGCGCGGGCTCCACCGTCGGCGCGACGGCGCTCGGATATGCGGGCGGCGTGGCGGCGTGGTGGTGGGTGGGATCGGCCGCCATCGGCTCCTTCGTTCTCGCGTGGTGGATTGGACCGGCGATGTGGCGCCTGGCGGCCGCGCACGACCTGCGGACCGTGGGCGACTACCTCGAGTTCCGCTACGACCGGCGGGTGCGCGCGGCGATCACCGTGCTCGTGTGGTTCGGGTCGATCTTCATTCTCGCATCGCAGCTGATCGCGATCGGCTGGATCCTGGAAGTCGTCGCGGGCGTGCCGCGCGCAGCCGGCTGCGTGATCGGCGGCGTGGTGATCACCGCCTATTTCTCGGCGGGAGGGCTGCTCACCGCGTCGTGGGTGAATGTGATGCAGCTGGCGGTGAAGCTGGGCGGGTTCGCCGTGGCGGTCCCGCTGGCGCTTCACGAGGCCGGCGGCTGGACGAGCCTCGCGCAGGCGCGCCCGGGGGACGCGGCCTACTGGACGTTCTGGCGGGCCGGCGAGCCCGGGCTGGCGTACATCGCGCTGCTCGTGCCGGCCTTCATCGTATCGCCAGGGCTGCTGCAGAAGATTTTCGGCGCGCGCGACGAGCGCGCGGTTCGGGCCGGCGTCGGTCTGAACGCGCTGGGCCTGCTGCTCTACGCGGGGGTGCCCGCGCTCCTGGGCATCATCGCGCGTGCACAATTCCCAGCCCTGTCGGACAACGACCTGGCGCTGCCGACGATTCTCATGCGCGGCCTGCCGACGCTGGTGGGGGCGCTCGGTCTGGCGGCCGTCTTCTCGGCCGAAATGAGCGCGGCCGATGCCGTCCTGTTCATGCTGGCCACGTCGCTCTCGCAGGACCTGTACAAACGGTTCCTGAATCCCGGCGCCAGCGATGCCCGCCTGCTCCAGATCGCGCGCTCGACGAGCCTCGCGAGCGGAACCCTCGCCGTGGTGCTGGCGGTGTCTTCGGCGAGCGTCATCGATACGCTCACCATCTTCTACGCGCTGCTCGGCGTCAGCCTCTTCGTGCCGATCCTGGCCGGCCTGTACTCGCCGACGACCTCGTCGGGCGGCGCGTTGGCCGCGATTGGCGCCGGCGTGGGGGGGATGCTGGCGCTCGACGTCGGCACGGCGGGGGCTGGATTTGGTATCTTGACGCCGGCGCTGGGCGGCATTCTGGCGGCGACCACCGCCTGGCTGGTGTCGGTCGGGGTGGGGCGGCGCCGGGTTGATCGCCACGGAGACACCGAGGCGCCGAGATGACCAACCACGAAGGCACGGGGACACGGTGGACGGGGAACCACAGAGGCACCGAGACACGGGGAAGACATCCTTCTTCTCTGTGCCCCTGTGTCTCCGTGGTTCCTGTTTCTCTGTGCGCTCCGTGGCCCCGTGGCCTGACGATGGCGTGAGCGGCCGGAGACACCGGGGCGCGGAGATAACCAACCACGGAGGCACGGGGACACGGTGGACGGGGAACCACAGAGGCACCGAGACACGGGGAAGACATCCTTCTTCTCTGTGCCCCTGTGTCTCCGTGGTTCCTGTTTCTCTGTGCGCTCCGTGGCCCCGTGGCCTGACGATGGCGTGAGCGGCCGGAGACACCGGGGCGCGGAGATAACCAACCACGGAGGCACGGAGACACAGTGGACGGGGAACCACAGAGGCACCGAGACACGGGGAAGACATCCTTCTTCTCTGTGCCCCTGTGTCTCTGTGGTTTCTGTTCCCCTGTGCGCTCCGTGGCCCCGTGGCCTGACGATGGCGTGAGCGGCCGGAGACACCGGGGCGCGGAGATAACCAACCACGGAGGCACGGGGACACGGTGGACGGGGAACCACAGAGGCACCGAGACACGGGGAAGACATCCTTCTTCTCTGTGCCCCTGTGTCTCCGTGGTTCCTGTTTCTCTGTGCGCTCCGTGGCCCCGTGGCCTGACGATGGCGTGAGCGGCCGGAGACACCGGGGCGCGGAGATAACCAACCACGGAGGCACGGAGACACAGTGGACGGGGAACCACAGAGGCACCGAGACACGGGGAAGACATCCTTCTTCTCTGTGCCCCTGTGTCTCTGTGGTTTCTGTTCCCCTGTGCGCTCCGTGGCCCCGTGGCCTGACGATGGCGTGAGCGGCCGGAGACACCGGGGCGCGGAAATAACCAACCACGGAGGCACAGGGACCCGGTGGACGGGGAACCACAGAGGCACCGAGACACGGGGAAGACATCCTTCTTCTCTGTGCCCCTGTGTCTCCGTGGTTCCTGTTTCTCTGTGCGCTCCGTGGCCCCGTGGCCTGACGATGGCGTGAGCGGCCGGAGACACCGGGGCGCGGAGATAACCAACCACGGAGGCACGGGGACACAGTGGACGGGGAACCACAGAGGCACCGAGACACGGGGAAGACATCCTTCTTCTCTGTGCCCCTGTGTCTCCGTGGTTCCTGTTTCTCTGTGCGCTCCGTGGCCCCGTGGCCTGACGAAGGCGTGACACGATGCACAAGATTGCGGTGATTGCAGGCGACGGGATCGGCCGCGAGGTGATTCCGGTCGGGATGGCGGTGCTCGAGAAGGCTGCCCGGGCGGCGAACGTGTCACTCTCGTTCACCGAGTTCCCGTGGGGCTGCGAGTTCTTCGAGAAGCACGGGCGGATGATGGACGAGGACGGCTTCGAACGGCTGTCGAAATTCGACGCCATCTACCTGGGCGCGATCGGCGCGCCGACCGTGCCCGATCATGTCGCCGTCTGGCAGCTGCTCCTGCCCCTCAGGCAGCGGTTCGACCAATACGTCAACCTTCGCCCGATGCGGTTGCTGCCGGGGCTCGGCTCCCCGCTCGCCGGCCGCGGCGCCGCGGACATCGACATGGTCTGCGTGCGCGAAAACTCGGAGGGCGAGTACACCGGCCTCGGAGGCCGCATCCATCGCGGCACGCCGCATGAAGTCGCCGAGCAGACCGGGTTGTTCACCCGCCACGGCATCGAGCGCATCGTCAAGTACGGTCTGGAGATTGCGTCGAAGCGTCCCAGGCGGATGCTGGCGAGCGCCACCAAGTCGAACGCACTGCAGCACTCGATGGTGCTCTGGGATGAAGTCGCCGAGGCCGAAGCCACACGCCATCCGACGGTGACGATGAAGAAGTACCATGTGGATGCTCTGTGCGCCCGGATGATCACGGCGCCCGACACCCTCGACACGATTGTCGCCTCGAATCTCTTCGGCGACATCATCACCGACATCGGGTCGGCGATTTCGGGCAGCCTCGGCATCGCGCCCGGCGCCAACATCAATCCGGAGCGGACCTATCCGTCGATGTTCGAACCGATTCACGGATCCGCGCCCGACATCGCCGGTACAGGCATCGCCAATCCCATCGGGGCGATCTGGGCGGGCGCCCTCATGCTCGATCATCTGGGACACAGGGACGTCCACGATGCCGTGCTCGCGGCCGTCGAACGTGTCGTCGCGTCGGGCCGTGCCCGAACACCTGATCTCGGCGGTACGGCAGCCACAAGAGAGCTCGCATCAGCTATTACCGCTGAACTGTGACGCCTGGCAGCTCTGCTAATCGCCTCGAGTTATCCACTTAGTTGAATTTCTGAGCTGAACCGACGCGTTTTCGTGACGAATCGCCGAGATTCAGTGACGAACCGCGGTTCTAGCATCGATCCAGACGCGGATTGGGGTCCGCGTCGTGCGAGGTGTCATGCGATTCAAGTGACCAGTTGGAAGGGAGTAATAACCGATGCGAATTCGGACCATCGCGGGCTTCTTCGTCGTCCTGGCCGCGAGCGCCATGCTGGCCGCCGCGCAGGAGACGACGGGAACGATTCAGGGGCGCGTGGTCGACCCACAGGGGCTGCCGGTGCCCGGCGTCACCGTCACGGTCACAGGACCGCAAGGCAGCAAGGAAACCGTCACAGACAGGTACCGGCCGGTACAGCGTTCCGTTCCTCACCCCAGGCACCTACGACGTCAAGGCCCAACTCGAGGGCTTCAAGAGTTTCGAACAGAACGGCCTCGCCGTGAGTCTCGGCCAGACCCTCGACGTTCCCGTCGCCATGCAGGTGGGCGGCGTCACCGAAACGGTGACCATCACGTCGGTGGCGCCGACGATCGATACGACGTCAACCACCACGGGCGCGGTGATCTCGAGCGACATGCTGCAGCGCGTGCCCGTGGGGCGGCGCGTCAGCGACACGCTCTACGTGGCCCCCGGCGTACAGACCGGCGGCAGTGTGGGTCAGGCGAACCCGTCGATTTCCGGCGCCAGCGGCCTCGAGAACCAGTACGTCATCGACGGCGTCAACGTGACCAATCAGGGGTATGGCGCGCTGGGCTCGTATTCCGGCGTGTTCGGCTCGCTCGGCAACGCCACGCCCTTCGATTTCATCCAGGAGGTGCAGGTCAAGACGGGCGGCTACCAGGCCGAATTCGGCCAGTCCACCGGCGGCGTCGTGAACATCGTGACCAAGAGCGGCTCGAACGATTTTCACGGATCAGCGTTCGCATACGCCCGCCCGGACGCGACCGAAAGCGACTGGAAGCGGTACAACACGGTCAACGGCTCAATCAGTACCGTCGGCACCCAGTTGAACGACGCCGGCGCGCAGGGCAGCGGCCCCGTCATCCGCGATCATCTCTTCTTCTTCGGCGCGATCGATCCGTCGTGGCAGACGACGTCGCTCGTGGCCCCGCCGGGATTTCCGCTGGAGAGCCTGGGCAGCCTCGATCAGAAGCGGCGGACGGTCTCGTACTCGGCGAAGGCCTCGTACCAGGTCACGCCCGACCATCGATTCGCCGCGTCGTTCTTCGGGGATCCCTCCAAGGGCGACAACGGACCGCAGCGGGCGTCGGCCCTGCTGAAGCCCGACACCGCCGGCTACAGCTCGCTCACGTACGGCGGGCACAACCAGACCGTGCGCTACCAGGGCGTCCTGTCGAACAACCTGCTCGCCGAGGCCAGCTTGGCCCGTGCCTACAACTCTCTCACGGAGACCCCGCAGGACAACCTGTGGCAGGTGATCGACCGCACGGGCCCGATGGAATTGCAGTCCGGGGGCGTCGGCTTCTACGAACAGGGCAACAAGAGTGACAACCTGCAGTATGCGGCCAAGCTCTCGTATGTGTTCCGCGGTCACGAGGTCAAGGGCGGCTACGAGTTCGACAACGTATCGTACGATCTCGGCCGTCAGTACAGCGGACCGACCTTCGTGGCGCCCGACGGCCGCACGACGGAGACGGGCGCATCCATCAGCGTGCTGCCCGATCCCACGTTCGGGCGGGTCTACCGCGTGGTTCGCGCCAACTTCAACGCGACGCGCCACACGACGCAGCATTATCAGGACTTCTTCGTGCAGGACGATTGGAGCGTGAACGATCGGCTGACGATCAATCCGGGCATCCGGTACGAACAGGAATCCCTGTCGGGCACCCTCGTGCAGGACTACACGCTCAAGAACAACTGGGCGCCGCGGATCGGGGCAACCTACGATCCGACCGCCGACGGCAAGACCAAGGTGTTCGGGAACTTCGGCATCTTCTATGCCCGCGTGCCGAACGATCTGGCCTCCCGGGCGCTGTCGGCCGACGACGGGATCGCCCGCGCCGACTTCTTCGACCCCGAACTCACGCAGCCGATCCCCGACGGCGTGCTGGCAGCCGACGTGACGAACCATTTCGTCCTGGCCGGCGTCGGGGCCGACACGATCGATCCGAACACCAAGCTGTCGTACGTGCGGGAGTTCGTGTTCGGCGTCGAGCGGGAGATCATGCCCTACACGAGCGTCGGGGTCCGCTGGATCAATCGCCGGATCCCGCGCGTGCTCGAGGACGTCGCCAACTGTCCGATGGTGGCCTACGATCTGAACGCCGCCACAAAGGCCGCGTGCTCGACGGTGGAGTACATCCTGACGAACCCGACCAGCGCGACGCCGATCAACCCGGCGCTTCTCGCCGTGGCGCCCGAGTTCAACAGCGTCAGTTTCGATGATCCGGTTCACAAGTACGACGCGATCGAGTTCACGCTCGATCGCCGGTTCGCGAACAACTGGTCGGCCCTGGCCTCGTACCGCTGGTCGCGCCTGCGGGGAAATTTCGAAGGGTTCTACCGCGACGACAACGGCCAGTCGGATCCGGGGATCACCTCGCTCTACGATTTCCCGACCAACGACCCGACCTACACGTCCCTGGGCTCGGCGTTCGGCTATGAAGGCGACATCCGCTTTCTCGGCGATTCGAACGGGATTCTCCCGCTGGACCGGCCGCACCAGTTCAAGGCGTTCGGCAACTATGCGTATCCCTGGGGCCTGAACCTGGGTCTCGGCCTGACGGTCACGTCGGGGAAGCCGCTCACCCCGCTCGCCTCGAACCCGAACTACACGAACGATGGCGAGATCCCGACCGCCGCGCGCGGCACGGGCATCCAGACCGTCGACGGCTTCAAGACCCGTACGCCGGTTCAGAGCCTTCTCGACTTCCAGGCCGCGTACCGGTTCGCGATCGGCGGCACGCAGCACGTCTCGTTGATGGCGGACGTCTTCAACCTCTTCAACCAGCAGACCGTGCTCGACTACGACAACTATGTCGATTTGTCGTTTGGCGCACCTCCCAATCCGGACTTCGGCACGCCGACGTCGCACTTGTACAGCGGCGCGCCGCCGCAGTATCAGACGCCTCGGCAGATCCGCTTCGGTGTCCGCGTCGAGTTCTAACTTTCGGCGAATGAGGCGAATGAATGGTCCGGCGGGCCACAAAGTGATGGGGCCCGCCGGAACTTATCTCGAGTGGACCTATATTGCCGTGGTAGGGGGTATCTCAGGATTACACAATAATTCGGCCTCTAGATCTACGCGATTGTAGTCGCGCGTCCATTCTTTTGAATTTGAGGCCTGTTCGTCCCCACATTTTGCGCCCGCCGAGAGGATCGCACCCGGGCTCCCAGTGAGCCGGTTGTAACATCAGAAAATCAGTGAATCTGCAGTTGGCCACCGCCGCGAGCTGATTCAGCCCACCCCGTCGGCGGTTCGCCGCAGATTCCACAAGGAGATCATGAAGCGATGAGACAAGTATCCCTACGTCTGGCGAGTGTGCTGCTGCTCCTGGGCAGTCTCGCCACCCATGCCCTCGCGCAGGGCGTTCAGTCCGGCACCATCCGTGGAGTGGTGAACGATCAGCAGGGCCTGGCCGTTCCGGGCGTGGTTGTGACGGTCGCAGTCTCCGGCGCTCCAGGGCGTGCGGACCGATGTCACCCGGCGCGACGGGTCGTATGTATTCCGCACGCTTCCGCCCGGGCGATTACACGGTACGATTCGAGCTGTCGAACTTCGCGCCGATCGAGCGGACGGTCAACCTGCCGCTCGGCCTGGCGGTGGAGCAGAACGTCACCATGCTGCCCTCGGGCGTGTCCGAAGCAAGTGAACGTGGTGGCGACGACGCCGGCGCCGATCGCGACGCCGATTGTCGGCGCGAACTTCACGAACGAGGAGATCAACTCGCTGGCGACGTCGCGCACGCTGGCCGGCATCGCCGAGCTGTCACCTGGCCTGACCAACGTCACGCCAAACACCGGCCAGGTGTCGATCAACGGCGCGTTCGCCTTCGACAACGTGTTCATGATCAACGGCGTCGACGTGAACGACAATCTGTTCGGCTCTCCGCAGAACCTCTTCATCGAAGACGCGATTCAGGAGACGCAGGTGCTCACCTCGGGCATCAGCGCCGAGTACGGACGGTTCAGCGGCGGTGTGATCAACGCGATCACGAAGAGCGGCGGGAACACGTTCACCGGCACGGGCCGCGTCAACTTCACGAACCCGTCGTGGAGCACCGAGACGCCGTTCGAAGTGAGCAGCGACTCCACGCACAAGGACATTCTGAACAAGAGCTGGGAAGGCACGTTCGGCGGACCGCTCGTCAAGGATCGCCTGTGGTTCTTCACGGCCGGCCGCTATTTCAACCAGAACGTCGCGGGAGCGCTCGACATCACCGGCTTCTCTTACACGCAGGTGAACAACGACAAACGCGGCGAGGTCAAGCTCACCGGGTCGATCAACCCGAACCACACCATCACCGGCGGGTTCGTGAACAGCCCGCTCGGCCAGACCGAACGGCCGACGTTCGGGTTCACTATCGACAAGTTCGCCATCGGCGATCGCACGCTGCCGAACAACTACTACTACACGAACTATCACGGCGTCCTCGGTCCGAACCTCCTCGCCGAGGCGGCGTTCTCGCAGCGTCATTTCAAGTTCGAAAACTCCGGCGGCAGCCTCACCGACATCGTCGATTCGCCGATGATCACGCTGACGCAGCAGCTGGGGCACTTCAACGCGCAGTACTTCGACGCGACGGACCCCGAGGAGCGCAACAACAAGCAGTTCACGGGCAGCATCACCTGGTTCGGCGAGGGCTACGGCCGGCACGAGGTCAAGACCGGCTACGAGTTCTACCGGAGCCAGGACACCGGCGGCAACTCGCAATCGGCGACCAACTACGTCTTCGACGCGGATTACGCGACCGACGCCAACGGCGATCCGATTTATGACGCCGAAGGCCACCTGCTTCCAGTGTTCGACCCGGGCAACACGCTCATCGAGCACTGGCTGCCCATCCGCGGCGCGATTCTGAACGTGGACAACAACTCCGTCTACGCGCAGGATCACTGGACGCTGACCGACAAGGTGTCGGCCGACGTCGGTGCGCGGTTCGAGCACGTCCGGACCAAGGCCACCGGCGGCCTGATCGGCATCGACACCGACACGATCGTCCCGCGGCTCGCCCTTGCCTACGACATCAACGGCGACGGCAAGTACGTGGCGCACGTCACCTACGGCCACTACTCGGGCCGGTACAACGAAGCGCAGATCGGCGCCAACAACGAACGTCGGCAACCCGAACCTGCTCCTCGGCGTGTACACGGGCCCGGCGGGTCAGGGGCGCGATTTCGCCCCGGGCTTCGATCCGGCAAATTATGTGACCGTGTTCGGGCAGTTCCCCACCGCCAACGTCAGCCTCAAGGACGGCCTGTCGTCGCCCATCACGAAGGAGTTCACGACGTCGCTCGGCGGCCAGGTGTCGACGCGAGGCTATCTCGAGGGCACGTACGTGTACCGGCACACGAACAACATCATCGAAGACTTCATCAACATCGCGAACGGCACGACCGACGTGGTGCAGGATGGCTTCGACGTGGGCACGTTCACCAACATCGTCTACGACAACAGCGACTTCGCCTTCCGGCAGTACCAGGGGCTGCTCTTCCAGGGCCGCTACGACATCCGGTCGAACTGGTCGGTCAACGGGCACTACACGCTGATGCTGCAGGACGATGGCAACTACGAAGGCGAGGCGACGAACCAACCGGGCGTCACGTCGAAGATCGGCGACTACCCGGAGATCTTCAACGCCTCGCGGACGTTCCCGACCGGACGGCTCCAGGACTTCCAGCGTCACAAGCTGCGTCTCTGGACCGTCTATAGCGCCGACCTGGGCCGATACGGCGACGCTTCGGTATCCGGACTCTGGCGCGTGAATTCGGGGCAGGTCTACAGCCTGCGCGCGACGGGGCAGTCGATCACCGACACGCAGGAGGCCATCCTGGCGAATGCGGGGTATCCCGGACGAGCCCGACAGCCAGGACGTCTACTTCGGCGATCGCGGGAGCGAGTTCTTCAAGGGCTATGGGCTGTTCGATACGTCCATCAACTACAACGTGCCGGTGTTCCGCTCGCTCCGCCCGTGGGTGAAGCTGGACATCTACAACCTGTTCAACAACCTGAAGCAGATCGCCTGGAACACGACGGTCAATCAGGATCCGAACAGCCCCGTCGACAGCCTCGGCCTGGCGACGGGCTACACGAAGGGCTCGAAGTTCGGACAAGCGACGTCCAACACGAACTTCCCGGCGCCCATCGGCACCACCATCGGCGGCCGGACGTTCGCCGTCGCCGTGGGCTTCAGGTTCTGACGAGGGTCAGGTAGGTCAGGTAGGTCAGGTAGGTCAGGTAGGTCAGGCAGGTCAGGCGGGTCGGGTGGGTCTGGGTCGTTCGGGCCCACCCGGCTTCTTTCTCGTCAGCTTCCACAGAATTCCCGCGAACATCAGCACGACCCCCAACCCCGTCAGCCCGAACAGCCACAGCGTGGTGTAGAGGATCGACTGCGGCTCCATCCGCGCCTCGAGCAACAGCGGTTCGCCCTGCAGGCGCTCGCGAAGCGGCTGCTCCCACACGAGGATGTTGCCGCGCCGCAGATTGTCGGCCCCGGCGTTGTGATAGACGACCCGGCTCGGCACGTGAATCCGGAACGCGACGATCTCCGCTCCGGACCAGCCGGGATCGCGGGCCGGCGCGTTCGCGCTCGGACCGACGGTCTGGCGATACGCGAAGATCTCGCCCTCGCGCGCGAATCGATACTCGGACCACGCGAACGGCACCATGTCGCCGAGCTGCGCGACGTGGTCGACGCTGATCCGCACGTGCACGAACCGTCGGCCCTGGCGGCGGGAGGTGGTGACGCGAGTCACGTGGGTGTTGCCCGAGGAATACCAGGCGCGAACGGCGCCGACGTCGACCGGCACGCCGGGGTCGGAATCGAGATGGGCGCCTCGAAGCGCCACCAGCGCGGGGATCGAGCTGTTGACGTAGAGCGTGGCGCTGCCGTCGAGCGAGAGGTACATGTCCTCTTCGTACTGGTACTGGGTGAAGAACTGGGCCTCTGCCACGGAGACACCGAGAAAGACGACCAGCCACAGGGGCACGAAGACACGGAGAAGAGATTGCCGCCGTGTCTCTGTGGTGTGCAGACGTTGAGTGTCTCTGCGCCTCCGTGGCCCCACGAATGGCGATGATATAGTACAAATTTCTGCCCTCCGATGACGCCGCTGCCCTTCCCCAAGTCCACACCATCCTCCTCGGCGCCGATGCTGTACCTGATCGACGGCAGCTCGCAGATGTACCGCGCGTACCATGCGATCCGTGGCCTCACGGGTCCGAGCGGCCAGTCCACGAACGCGGTGTACGGCTTCGTGACCATGCTGCGCAAGCTCATCGCCGACCATCAGCCCGAGTTCATGGCCGCGTCGTTCGATCTGGCAGGTCCGACGTTCCGCGACGCGCTCGCCGCCGACTACAAGGCGAACCGTGCGGCCATGCCGCCGGATCTCGCCGAACAGATTCCCTGGGTGCACCGGGCCTGCGAGGCGCTCGGCGTGCCGATCCTCACCCACGCCGGCTTCGAGGCCGACGATGTCATCGGCACGCTGGCGACGAAGGCGGTCGCGGCCGGCTATCGCGTCGCCATCGTGACCGGCGACAAAGACTTCTTTCAGCTCGTCCACGACGGCATCTCGGTGTTCAACCCGCGCGACGAGGGCGCGTGGTACGACGCCAGGGGCGTGGCCGAGAAGTTCGGTGTGCCGCCAGACAAGGTCGTCGACGTGCTGGCGCTCATGGGCGACGCGATCGACAACGTCAAGGGCGTCCCCGGGATTGGCGAGAAGGGCGCGCGGGAGCTCATCACGACGTTCGGCTCGCTCGACACGCTGCTCGAACGCGCCGGCGAGGTCACCCAGAAGAAGTATCGCGAGGGGCTGCTCACCTACGCCGACGATGCGCGGCGGAGCCGCGAGCTGCTGCGAATCCGGACCGACGTGCCAGTGCCGTTCGACATCCAGGCCTTCAAGTACCCGGGGCCTGCGCGCGCGCTCTGCTACGAGCTGTTCAGCGAGCTCGGCTTCCGATCGCTCGTCACCGAGTTCGCCCCCACGGCCGAGACCACCGAGCGCGACTACCGCCTCGTCGCGACGCGCGAGGAGCTCGAGACCCTGGCCGGCGAGATTCGCGAGGCCGGGCGCCTGGCGCTTCGCGTGCTGCCCGACTGCGACGCCGCGGTCCGGGCGAAGCTCGTCGGCCTCGCGATCGCCACCACGCCCCATCGCGCCCGCTACGTGCCCGTGCGCCACCAGGGCATGCACGCAGGACCGCAGATGACGATGACTGACGTCAAGGCGGTGCTGCAGCCGCTCCTCGAAGACGCGCGGATTCGAAAGGTCGGCCACGACCTCAAGCCCGACATGATCGTGCTCGAGCGCGAAGGGATCGACCTCGCCGGAGTCGACCTCGATACGATGCTGGCCAGCTATCTGCTCGAGTCGACGCGCTCCAGCCATCAGCTCGAGGGCACCTCGCTCGAACATCTGGGCTACAAGGCGCTGACGGAAGAAGACGTGTGCGGCCGCGGCGCGAGAGCGCTCGGCCTGGCCGATCTGCCCGCCGACGGCCTGCTCGACTTCGCCGGCGAGCGCGCCGACCTCGCGCTGCAGCTCGCCGGGAGTCTCGAGCCCCTGCTCGAGCGGGAAGCGCTCGACGGCGTCTACCGGGATCTCGAGCGACCGCTCATCCCGGTGTTGGCGGCGATGGAACAGGCAGGCGTGAGGATCGACGGAAAGACGCTCGCCGCCCAGTCGCAGCATGTCGAGCGCGAACTGGCGTCGCTCGGCACACGAATCTTCGAACTGGCCAAGGGCGAGTTCAACATCAACTCGCCGAAGCAGTTGTCGGAGGTGCTCTTCGAGCGGCTGCAGCTGCCGACCTCGAAGCGGACCGGCAAGACCCGAACGGCCTCGACGGCCGTCGAGGTGCTGGAAGACCTTGCGCTCTCGCACGACCTGCCGCGCCTCGTGCTCGACTGGCGGAAGCTGCAGAAATTGAAGGGGACGTACATCGACGCCCTGCCGCTGCTGGTCAACCCGGATACCGGCCGGGTCCACACCACGTTCAACCAGGCGGTGGCGGCCACCGGACGCCTCAGCAGCAGCGACCCGAACCTGCAGAACATTCCGATCCGGACCGAGCTCGGGCGCGAGATCCGGCGCGCCTTCATCGCCGACCCCGGGCATCTGCTGATCTCGGCCGACTACTCGCAGATCGAGCTGCGCGTGCTCGCGCACCTGGCCGGCGACGAAACGCTCATCGAGGCCTTCCGCCGCGGCGACGACATTCACGATCAAACGGCGGCCCGGGTTTTCGGGCCGACGAGCGGCTTCGACAAGCACGAGCAGCGGCGCCGAGCGAAAATCGTCAACTATGCGCTGCTCTACGGCAAGACGGCGTTCACGCTCGCGCGCGACATCGGCGTGACACCGGCGGCCGCCCAGGAAGTCATCGACGCCTACTTCGCCGGCTTCCCCCGCGTCCGGACCTTCATCGAGCGGACGCTCGCCGACGCACGCACCACCGGCATGGTCAAGACGATGTTCGGGCGCCGGCGCCTGGTGCCGGAGCTGACCAGCCGCAACGGCCAGGTCCGGTCCCAGGCCGAGCGCGAGACGGTGAACATGCCGATCCAGGGCACCGCGGCCGACATCATGAAACGCGCGATGATCGACGTGCACGGCGCGCTCGCCGACTGGCCCGGCACACGGATGATCCTCACCGTGCACGACGAGCTGGTGTTCGAGGTTCCCGAGGCCGACGTCGACGCCGTGTCGGCGGTGGTGCGGGCCCGGATGGAGGGCGCAGCGACGCTCGAGGTGCCGCTGACGGTGGATATCGGCATCGGCCGCAACTGGAAGGACGCCAAGGCCTGAGGGTCGCGGCACCGGCGTCGGTTCGCGCCGTGGGGTGAGCCCGGCGCACAGGTAGAATGACCCTTGGCATGACCGACCCCAGGATCATCCCGCGGGCTGAGCACCCCATTTCCCGCAAGGACATCGATCCCGACGCCCTGAAGGTGCTCTACCGCCTGAGGCAGGCCGATCACGTGTCGTACCTGGTCGGCGGCAGCGTGCGCGACCTCTGGCTCGGCCGGCGGCCCAAGGACTTCGACGTCGGCACATCCGCCCACCCGCAACAGATCAAGCGCCTGTTCCGCAACTGCTGGATCATCGGCCGCCGCTTCCGCCTGGCCCACGTCAAGTTCGGCACGAAGGTCATCGAGGTGGCGACCTTCCGTCGTCAGGTCGGGCCCGGCGAAGAGGTGGTGCAGGACGGCGTGCCCGCTCCCGATCCGACCACGCCGGAAGGCGAGCGGCTGATGCACCACGACAACACGTTCGGCACGCCCGAACAGGACGCGTTCCGGCGCGATTTCACCGTCAACGCGCTGTTCTACGACATCGCGACGTTCGCCATCATCGACTACGTCGGCGGCCTCGACGACCTGCGGGATCGGATCGTCCGGTCGATCGGCGATCCGAACGTGCGGTTCCTCGAGGACCCGGTGCGGATGCTCCGGGCCGTGGCGCTCGCCTCGCGTCTCGACTTCCAGATCGATCAGCCGGTCCGGGAGGCCATCGGCCGTCATCGACGCGCGATCGCGACGGCGGCGCCCCCGCGAATGCTCGAGGAGTACTACAAGATTCTCCGGGCCGGATCCGCCGAGCGCACGTTTCGCGATCTGGCCGCGACCGGTCTGCTCGAGCCGACGTCGCCCGAGCTGCACAAGGGAGCCGGCGACGCGCTCTGGCAATCGCTCGCGAGGCTCGATCGCTATCGGGCCCGCTTCGAGTCGACGCCGGAAACGCTGAGCAACCCCGTCCTGCTCGGGAGCCTCCTGGTGCCGCTCGGGATTCAGGTCCAGCCGCCGCCATCGCGGCGCGCGAGGCCGGCGTCGCGCGCCGCCGGTCGCAGCGAGCGCGTCCACGGGCCCCGGCTCGGCGAGCTGCCGCTCGCCCGTCGCGACGTCGAGCGTCTCGCCCAGATCCTGGCCCTGGAGCGGCGTCTGCTCGACGTGAACAGCCCCGTGCGCGTGCAACGATCGCTGCTGCACCGCGCAGCTTTCCGCGACGCGCTGACGTGGATCGAGATCCATCGGGACGTGCCCGACGCCGTCGAGCACTGGCAGGCCGTCGGGGTGTCGCTGGCCCGCGAGGCGCCGCTCACGCCCGACAGCGAAACGCCCGCCGCGGAGGCCACACCTCCGCGCCGTCGCCGCCGGCGCCGCCGGGGCCGCCGGCGTGGCGGCGCGCCTTCATAGAGGTCGCTTTCTCACAAAAAGACATACCTGAAATCCATTTTATTGGATTGCCAGAGGACCCTTCACAACCGCCGCCGAAGAGCCCCTCAAAGCCCGTAAAGGCTGAGTCACCTCGTTGTAACATCGACCACATTGCGAGTCTGTCGTTCACCACGTGTGTGCGTGGATTCGTCCCGCCATGTACGCATCTGGTCACAGACTCCTCAAGGAGACCCGCACAATGATGCGACTACTGAGTGCAGCCGGACTGCGCCTGAGCGCGGTCCTGTTCCTCACGCTCGCACTGGTGAGTGCTTCACCAGTCGGCGCGCAGGAACGTTTCGGTGGCCTGGCTGGCAAGGTCACCGATTCCAGCAATGCCGCCGTGCCAGGCGCCACGGTCACCGCGGTGAACCGCGAGACCAATGCCGGCCGCTCGACGGTCACGACGAGCGACGGTTCGTACCGCATCGCCGATCTGACGCCGGGCCGCTATGACGTCAAGGTCGAGCTGTCCGGCTTCCAGGCGGTCTCGGTCGAGAACGTCCTGGTGCTCCTCGGGCGCACGTTCAACGTGGACGCCCAGCTTCAGGTGGGCGCCGTCACCGAGACGGTCAACGTGACGGCCGACGTCGAGAAGCAGATCGACCTCAAGAGCGTGACGATCGCGCACAATGTCACCTCCGAAGAGCTCGACCTGCTGCCTAAGACGCGCAACTTCACCGACATCGCGCTGACGTCTCCTTCGGTGAACCGGGGCGAGATCGAGGGCGGTCTGCAGGTGAACGGCGCGAGCGGCGCGGAGAACTCCTTCACCGTCGACGGCGTCGTGACCAACAGCCTCATCAACGGACGGTCGCGCCAGAACACGGTGTTCGAGTACGTGCAGGAAGTGCAGGTCAAGACGGGCGGGATCGACGCCGAATACGGCGGCGCGCTGGGCGGCGTCATCAGCGCGGTGACCAAGTCGGGCGGCAACACCTTCCACGGTGAAGCGCACTACTACTACGACGGCAACGGCATGAGCGCTGGGCCGGTCGAGCGCCTTCAGCTCGACCCGGTCACCGAAGCGTCGGCCATCTACGTGCAGGACGCCAAGCAGAAGAACAATCGCAACGAGCTCGGCGGCTCGGTCGGCGGGCCCCTCGTGCAGAACAAGCTGTTCTTCTTCGCGTCCTACTCGCCGCAGATCGTCCGCCGCACGAACGACTATGGCTTCGCGAGCGGAACGGATCCCGGCAGCATCAACCTCGACCAGCTGAACACGCAGCTGTTCGGCAAGCTCACGTATCAGAACTCTCGCTTGCAGGCGAACGGCAGCGTCCTCTATACGCCGACGCGGACGACGGGCACGTTGCCTTCCTACAACGGCCTCACGGGCAACAGCATCTCCAGCTCCCAGGCTGGAAACGCCGTCAACCTGAACCGCGGCTTCAAGACCGACCAGACGAATGTCAGCGGAAACGTGGACCTGTGGTTGACGGGCGCGGCGTACCTGAGCCTGCGCGGCGGCTACTTCTACGACAACTACGCCGATACGGGCATTCCCGACACGACGTCCGTGATTTGGAACGCCAGCTCGGTGGGGGTGGCCGGAGTCCCGGCGGCGCTTCAGCAGCCGCTGAACTACCAGAACGTGCCGAGGGCGCAGATCACCGCGTTCGACAAGACGAAGCGCGGCAACTTCGAAGCTGATTACATCCACTCATTCGATGCCGCCGGCACCCACAGTTTCAAGGGCGGATTCGGATATCAGCGGACGACCAACGACGTCAACTCGTACTATCCCGGCGGGTACGTGCTGCTCGACTGGGGCAAGTCGTTCACCAGCAGCGTGACCGGCCTGACGGGCACCGGCACGTACGGCTACTACGAGGTCAACGATCGCGGCGTGCAGGGCCTGGCCGGCGCGAACATCATCTCGCTGTTCGTGCAGGACGCCTGGTCGCCCACGCCACGGCTGACCATGAACCTCGGCATCCGCACGGAGAACGAAACCGTGCCGTCGTTCCGGCCGGATATCAAGGCGGACGCGTTCCACTTCACCTTCGGCGACAAGCTCGCGCCGCGGCTCGGCGCGACGTACGACCTGAATGGCGACGGCCGAATCAAGCTGTACGGCAGCTGGGGCCGGTACTACGACTGGACGAAGTACGAGCTGTCGCGCGGATCCTTTGGCGCCGACACGTGGCGCGTCTACTACCGCGCGCTCGACACGCTCGATGTCTACGGCCTGAATCTCGACAACAAGCCCGGGGCTGATCTCTGGGGCAGCGCGAGTGGGTTCCGCGACCGCCGCGTGCCGAACTTCGAAACGGTCGATCCGCTCATCAAGCCGATGTACCAGGACAGCACGAACGCGGGCGTCGAGTGGCAGGCCACGCCAACGACCGTCGTCGGGCTCCACTACGTGCACAACAACCTGGGCCGGACGATCGAAGACCTGGGCGCCATCGTGAACGGCGACGAGGTCTACTACATTGCCAATCCCGGAGAAGGCGGCGCCCTCATCACCCCGCATTCGGGCGCAACCACCGACTTCCCGACACCCAAAGCCAAGCGGAAGTACGACGCCCTCGAAATGACCGCCAGCCGCCGCTTCTCGCGGAACTGGTTCGCGAGCGGCAGCGTCACCATCAGCCGGCTTTGGGGCAACTACGCCGGCCTGGCCAACTCGGACGAAATCCTGACGCCGACCACCGGCGTGAGCTCGTCCACGGCGCAGCAGCAGAGCGGCAGCATTTCCCGCCCCGGCGGCAACGTCAACCGCGCCTGGGACATCGACGAAGTGCTGTGGGACTCGCACGGCAACCTGGACGTCACCGGTCGTCTGGCCACGGATCGTCCGGTCGTGGCGAAGCTGTACGGTGCGTACACGCTTCCCGTCGAACACGCAGATTGGCGCGTTTCTCTATGCGGGCAGCGGCACGCCGCTGACGACGTACGTGAATACGCTCAACCAGACCCAGGTGTTGGTGGACGGCCGCGGCGACATGGGCCGGACGCCGTTCCTGACCCGCACCGACCTGCTCGTCTCGCACGAGCTGCCGCTGGCGGCGGGCCGGAAGCTGCGACTCGAGCTCAACATCCTGAACCTGTTCAACCAGAAGACCGTGCTGCACAGGTTCAACAATCTGAACCGCGGGGCCGGTCTGGCGCGCGCCTCGTCGGCGATCGACCTCAGCAAGGTGGATCTGGCTCAGGGCTACGACTACAACGCCCTGATTCTCGCATCACCCGAAGGGTCGTTCGCTTATGACCCGCGCTACGGCATGCCCGACTTGTACCAGGCGGGATTGCAGGGTCAGTTCAGCCTCAAGTTCACGTTCTGAAGGTACGCAGGCAGGTACGACGAGGGGGCCCATCGCGGGCCCCCTTTTTTTGTCTACGCGGCCATCTCTTCGATCGTCTTGTACGGTTTCGCGAGGTGCACCAGGATCAGGAGCCTGATGATCGCCCAGGCGGGATCGAACTCGCTCGCCCGAAAACTGAACTTGGGGCTGCGAGGATGTCCGTGATGGTTGTTGTGCAGCCCTTCGCCGCCGGTCAGGAGCGCAATCACCCGGATGTTCGTGGCGGTGTTGTCGAAATTGCGGTACCCGACGTAGTGACACAGCCCGTTGATGGACGACGACAGCACGAAGATGTACATGAAGGCGTGAATGGCTGCCGCCAGGAGGCCCCACCACAGGCCGAGCATCCAGCAGACGGCGAGGAGGCCGATGCCGAGACCCGTGAAGCCGTGTTTGAACAGCAGACGCTCCGACCAATCTTCCGGAATGTCGCGCGCGTACCGCTCGACCACCGCAGGGTTCCGAGCCTCGCGAACGTAGTAGAAGATGTTGCCGAGCTGGACCTTCCAGAACCCTTCACGGACAGGGCTGTGGGGATCGCCCTCCTCCTCGGTGAAGGCGTGGTGTTTGCGATGCACGGCCACCCACTCCCGTGTGGCGAGTCCCGTCGTGAGCCACAGGGCAAATCGGAACAGCCAGGCTACGGCGGGATGAAGCTCGAGAGCCTTGTGGGTGGCGGTGCGGTGCAGATAGATGGTGGTGCTGAAAACGGCGATCTGAATGATGACGGCGGCGACGATGAGTGTGATGACGAGCGATCCCAACACTACGCGGCCCTCCGGACGGGTGTTGCCAAACCGTGACGCGCGGAGCGCCGACACGGCAAAACGCATGATCGTAACACGGAAGAGCTCGGAGGCCGACTCCGGCAACCAGCCCTAACCCGAGCGGCGCTCGAACTCCCGCATGAACGCCACGAGGGCCTCGACGCCTTCGCTCGGAAACGCGTTGTAGATGGACGCGCGAATCCCGCCGACGGAGCGGTGCCCCTTCAGGCCATCGAGCCCGGCCGCCGCCGCGTCGGCGACGAAGCGCTTCTCGAGCTCTTCGGACGGCAGGCGGAACGTGACGTTCATTTTCGAGCGATCGGCCGGCTGCGCCGTGCCGCGATAGAAGCCGGTCCGATCGATCTCGGCGTAGAGCCGCGCCGCCTTGGCCGCGTTGGCCTCGGCCATTGCCCGGAGGCCGCCCCGCTCGAGCAGCCACTTCATCACGAGGCCGAGCACGTACACCGCAAACACCGGCGGCGTGTTGTAGAGCGACCCGTTCTCGGCATGCACCGCATAGTTGAGCATCGTCGGCATCGCGGCTTTGCGGCCGGCGGAGCGCGCGACGAGATCCTCGCGGATGATCACGAGCGTGAGGCCGGCCGGCCCCATGTTCTTCTGCGCCCCGGCGTAGATGAGCGCGTGCCGGGCGACGTCGATCGGGCCGCTGAACATGTCCGACGAGGTGTCGCTCACGAGGGGCGCAGCGCCGGCGTCGGGAAGCGCCGAAAATTCGGTGCCCTCGATCGTGTTGTTCGAGGTCATGTGCAGGTAGGCCGCGCCGCTGGTCAGCGACAGCTCGGACGCGGCGGGAATCCGCGTGTAGTTGTCGCTCTTGGTGGAGGCCGCCACGTGCACGGTGCCGACCTTCTGGGCCTCCTTGATCGCCTTGATCGCCCAGGATCCGGTGTCGATATAGTCGGCCGTCTCGCCGGGGCCGAGCAGGTTCATCGGCACCATGGAGAACTGCAGGCTGGCCCCGCCCTGCAGGAACAGCACCTTGTAGCCGGCGGGAATGCCCGCGAGCGCGCGGAGATCGGCGTCGGCCTGGCCGAGGATCGCCTCGAAGGCTTTCGATCGATGGCTGATTTCGAGCACCGACATGCCGACGCCGGGCAGCGCCACCATCTCGCGCTGGATCTGTTCGAGCACCGGCAGCGGCAGCACGGCCGGGCCCGCCGAGAAATTGTAGACGCGATGAACGGTTGTCACGATCACGCTCCAGGTATCACGAAGGCACGAAGAATCGCGCAGATGTCCTCGTGAACGGGTCAAATCTCATGGCACAGCAGGCCGTCGCGGAGCTTGGGTTCGAACCAGGTGCTCTTGGGCGGCATGATCGCGCCCGCGTCGGAGACGGCCATCAAGGCGGCCACACTCACGGGGTACATCGAGAACGCCACTGCCGCACGGCCGCTGTCGACCAGCCGCTCGAGCTCGCCGGTCCCGCGGGCCCCGCCGACAAAGTCGATGCGCGGGTCGGTGCGCACGTCGGCAATGCCGAGGACGGGCGCGAGCAGACGATCCTGCAAGATGCTCACGTCGAGCGAGGCGATCGCATCGCCCCGGCCCTGCGACACCCCGCTCTGCAGCGTTCGCCATGCGCCCTTCAGATACATCGAAATCTCGCCGGCGCATCGCGGCGACGCCTGGCCGGGAGCCACGTCGAAGCCGCGGCGCACCGCGTCCAGGAACGCCTCCGGCGACTGTCCCCCCAGATCCTTGACGACGCGATTGTAGGGCAGGACCTGCACCTGATCGTGCGGGAAGGCCACCGCCAGCATCGTTTGAGACTCGGCGTTCGATCCCGACGCCGCGCCGCCGGTCGAAGCCAGCGTCGTTCGCGCCCGCGCGGCACTGGCCGCGCGGTGATGACCGTCGGCGATGTAGAGCGCGGGGATCCGGGCGAACGCCGCAACCAGCTGGTCGCGCTCCGCGCCCGTTGCCCGCCACATCGTGTGGCGGACGCCGTCCTCCGCCTCGAAGTCGACGAGCGGCGCGCCGGCTGTCACGGCCGCCGCCACACGGTTCACCTCGTCCCGCGCGCGATACACGAGGAACACCGGACCGGTCTGCGCGCCGAGCGCCAGCATGTGCCTCGTGCGATCGTCTTCCTTGTCGCGGCGCGTGCGCTCGTGCTTCTTGATGACGTCGCGATCGTACTCGTCGAGTGAAAAGCAGCCGGCGAGGCCGGTCTGCTCGTGCGCGCCCATGCGGAGGCGGTAGAAGTACAGGCTCGGCTCCTCCTCGACGACAAGGGCCGAGCGCTTCAGGGCCGCAAAGTTGTCGGCCGCGCGACCATACACCGCGTCGGCGTGGGGATCCTGACCGGGTGGAAAGTCGATCTCCGCGCGTGAGACGTGGAGAAAGCTCAACGGGTTGCCCGAGGCCAGCGCCCGCGCTTCCTCGGTATCGACGACGTCGTAGGGGACGGCCGCAACCCGGCCCGCCTCTGAGGGCGTCGGGCGCAGCGCCCGGAATGGATGGAGAGCCGCCATGGGGGGAAGCGAGCAATTATACCCGCCTGCCCGACCTAGTGGAGCGTATCGGCTGAATCAGTACCAGGGCAATGAACCACAGAGGCTCAGAGACTCGCGAGGTCGTCGCCGGCCTGCTGTGCAGGCCGGCCGCGCCGCGGAGGCGGCGCCGACGACCGGCAGCTCTCGGGTCTCCGTGTCTCCGTGTCTCTGTGGTTGATCTCGAATTCGCGGTTCGTCGAAGCGGTAGTACTTCAGCGGGTACGGGCCACTAGTTGACCGAGACGGCGTCAATCGGCGTGTCCTTCGCAGGCGGGCCAGAGGCCAGGAGCCCGAACACGCGATCGCGGACCGCTTCGAACGCGGCCATCTCATCGGCGGGCACCGGATCGGCGGGCGGCATGGCCCGGTGGGCCGTCAGCGGATTGAGGAAGGAGCCGTTGCGCTTCACGCGATAGTCGAGATGCGGTCCGGTGGCCAGGCCCGTCATGCCCACCTTGCCGATGGTGTCGCCCTGCGTGACGTGGGCCCCCCGCCGAACGCCGATGACCGACAGGTGCAGGTACTCCGTTTCGTACCCGTTCGAATGCCGGAGGCGCACCATGCGGCCCGATCCCCCGCTCGTGCCGGCGAACGTGACGACGCCGTCGGCCACGGCGATGACGGGCGCGCCGATGGGGGCGCGATAGTCGACGCCCAGGTGCGGCCTCGGCACGCGAAGGATGGGGTGCATCCGGTTCCGCGAGAATCCCGAGGTGACCACCGGATCGAACTTCAGCGGCGAGCGGAGAAAAAATCGGCGCATCGACCCGCCCCGCTCGTCGTAGTAGCCCGCCTCGCCGTGGTCGGGTTCGAACCAGATCGCCCGCACCGTGCGGCCATCGTTGACGAATTCGACGGCGTCGATCGGACCATAGCCGGCGGAAACGGGCTCGTACTCCGGATCGGCCTGCTGCTCCGGCGTCGGCACACGAGTCAGCTTGTCGACCAGCAGCTCGAACTGATCGCCCGGCTGGAGCTCGGTGTTGAAGTCGATGTCGCCGCCGAGGACGTCGGCCACCTTGAGCGCGAGCTCGGAGGTTTCGCCGGCGTCGTTCATGGCGGCGATGAGGGACGGGGCGTCGCGATCGATGCGGCCGCGCACCACCTCCCGATCCGAGGTCTTCTCGATCGGCACGATCTCGGCCACGAATGCCGGGTCGCTCCCGGCCTCGGACGACCGCGCCACGCTCAGGTAGCTGTCGTCGTCGATTTCGTATTCGAAGCGGCGAAGCCCGTCGGTGCCTTCGGCGATTCGGTACGGCTGATTGGCGCGAATGTGGCGAAGGTCGAAGGCCGCGGCCGCGGCGTGGGTGACGTCGTTGACGAGCGCGTCGGCCACGCCGTGATCGTGCAGCAGGGAGGCCAGCGTGGCGCCGCGTGCGACGCGGCTCGCAACCGTGTGCACTTCCGACACCAGGGAAATGTCCGATCCGTGGGAGGGGGCCGGCGGAACGTTGTCGGCGCCGGCGCATCCAGCCGCCAGAACGGCGGCCACGACCGACAGCCGGCAGATCCACTCCCGTCGAATCAGCACGCCATCACTCCACCACCTTCTTTTCCCTTATCGTCGTTTGGGGTTCCAACGACAGCCGGAGCCTATGGTATCCGCATCGGCGGGGCCCGCCAACCCATGCCGCCCGAAAAATTGCACCGCTCGGGCGTCTGGCGCTACAGTCGCCGGCGGGAGGCCTTCCCATGCTGACGTCGACCCGCCGCCTTGCCGTGTTCCTGACCGGCGTTCTCGCCGTATCGGCCCTGCTCCAGCCGTCGGCCCAGCGCGCCGACGGCCTCGACCTCGGTGTGCTGTCGCGCCTCAGGGACGAGGCCACGACCCGCTCCCAGATCATGGAAACGGCAAGCTACCTGACAGACGTCTACGGGCCGCGGCTCACGGGTTCGCCGACGATTCGCCAGGCGGCCGACTGGACCATGAACAAGATGCGGTCGTGGGGCCTTTCGTCGGTGCACCTCGAGACCTACCCCTTCGGCCGGGGATGGCAGAACCAGCGGTTCGTGGCGATGGTCACCTCGCCGCAGAGCTTCCCGCTCATCGGGTTTCCGAAGGCGTGGACGCCCGGGACGAACGGTCCGATCACTGCGGACGCCGTGCTGACAGTCATCACGAGGGACGAGGACTTCGCGAAATATCGCGGCAAGCTCGGCGGCAAGGTCGTGCTGAGCGCGCCGGCGGTCGACGTGCCGGCAAGTTACACCGCTCGCGGCCATCGGTACACGGACGACGAGTTGACGCGGCTGACGCAGCCGCGCCAGGGCGGCGCGCCAGGTCCCGCGGCGAGCCAGGCCGTCCGCGATCGCCAGGCCATCGAGCGCCGCAAGCCTCAGTTCTTCCTCGATGAGGGCGTCGCAGCCGTTCTGGAGCCCTCGCCGCGCGGCTCGGGCGGCGTGGTCTTCGTGCAGGGCGGCGGATCGCGCGACCCGAAGGCGCCGCCGGTTCCGCCCGACATCGTGCTGGCCGTGGAGCACTACGACCGCATCGTCCGTCTGCTCGAGAAGAACATCCCGGTGTCGATCCAGCTCGACGTGGACAATCGCTTCTACGACGACACGCCCGACGCGTTCAACGTGATCGGCGAGCTGCCGGGCACCGACAAGGCCGACGAGGTCGTGATGATCGGCGCCCATTTCGATTCCTGGCAGTCGGGCACCGGCGCGACCGACAACGCCGCCGGGGCGGCCGTCATGCTCGAGGCGATGCGCCTGCTGAAGGCCACCGGCGTCGGGCTTCGCCGGACGGTGCGCATCGGCTTGTGGAGCGGCGAGGAGGAAGGCTATCTCGGATCGCGCGCCTACGTGACCAGCCACTTCGCCGATCGCGCCACGATGACGCTGACGCCCGATCACGGCAGGTTCGCCGGCTACTTCAACGTGGACAACGGCACCGGACTGATTCGCGGCGTCTACATGCAGGGCAACGACGCCGTCCGGCCGATCTTCGAGCGCTGGATGGCGCCGCTCGCCGACGGCGGCATGACCACGCTCACGATTCGCGACACGGGAGGGACCGACCATCTGTCGTTCGATCGCGTCGGGCTGCCCGGCTTCCAGTTCATCCAGGACGAAATCGAATACAACGCGCTCACGCACCACTCGAACATGGACACCTACGAACGGCTGCAGCGGAACGACCTGCAGCAGAACGCGGTGATCGTGGCGTGGTTCGCCTACAACACGGCCAACCGCGACGACCTGCTGCCGCGAAAGCCGTTGCCGGCGAGGGAGCCCTAAGGCTGGAGCCGTCCGAACCGCCCGGCCCACGCCCGCAGCGTGCGCTGCCGCTCGGCGGCTTCCGGCTCCTGATCCAGCCGATCCACCGGCCACGGCAGGCGGAACGTCCAGTTCGTCTCGTCGATCGTCGCCGGCGTGTTGACGCGGTCGCGCCATCCGAAGACGTCCTGGATCGGGAACAGCAGGAGATCCGAGCCGGCGCCATAGAGCAGCTCGAGCAGCGCGTCCCGGACCGCCGGCCCGAAGGGCTGCGCCGCGAGGTCGCCGGCGAACGCGAGCGACGGAATCGCGCTCAGAGCGGCACGGTCCACCTCCGACGACTGATCCCACCATTCGGCCTGCGACTCGGTGTCGTGCGTGCCAGACGTCGCAACGGATCGCGCCGGGTAGTCGGACGGGTCGCGGAAGGGAGCGCCGGGCTGCTGCCATTCCCGTTCCCATCGCAGGACGCGGAATCCCGGCACGCCCATGCGCGCGAGCGACTGCCGGACGAAGTCGGGCACCGTGCCCAGATCCTCGGCGAGAAGCTCGGCGCCCGACTCCTCGAAAACGCGCAAGACGCGCTCGCCGAGCGCGAGCTGGGCATCCTCGGTGGCGGGCGTGAAAAATGCCTCTCCGCCGTCGAGCGCCCACCCGTACGTCCGGAAGAAGCCCACGAGGTGATCGATCCGATACCCGTCGTAGAGGGTGGCCCCGCGTCGGCCCCGGTCGCGGAGCCAGGCGAACCCGCCGTCGGCCACCACGTCCCACCGGTACACGGGCAGGCCCCAGTTCTGTCCGCTCGCGCTGAACGCGTCGGGAGGGACGCCGAGCGAGGCGTCGAGCCGGAATTCACGCTGCCGCGCCCAGACGTCCGCGCTGTCGCCCGACACCATGAACGGCAGGTCGCCCAGCACGGCAACGCCGCGCGCTGCCGCGCGCGCCGCCTGCCACTGGCGCGCGGCCTGCCACTGCAGGTACTGGCGGAACAGGATCGGCACCTGCAGCCGGCGCCGCGCCTCGCTCACCGCCGCGGAGTCGCACCCGCCGAGCGAGGTCGGCCATTCGGTCCAGGGGCGCTCGTCCAAATCGGCGTGAATCGCGCGAAAGAGCGCATAGTCGTCGAGCCACCACCCCTCGCTCTGGATGAACTGCCGCAGCTGGTCGGCGCGGCCCCCCCCCGTCTTCCACTCGGCGTCATGAAAACGCGCAAACGCCGCGGCGAGCGCCTTGGTCTTGATGCCGCGGATCGCGTCGTATTCCACTCTCGGGGCGCGTCGTACGGCGGCGAGCGTCTGCCGATCCGCCGCGTCGAGCCACGCCTCGCCGCCGAGCGCGGCAAAGTCCTCGACGTCGACCACGTGCAGGTACAAGGGATCGATCGCCATCGCGCTCATCGATCCGTAGGGCGAGTGCTCGGTCGGCCCCATCTCGTTCACGGGAAGGATCTGGAGGGCGCGGAGACCGGCGGGCGCCATCCACTGGGCCAGCGTCGCCAGATCGGGAATCTCGCCGATCCCCCAGCTTCGCGTCGAGGGGCACGAAAAGAGCGGCACGACGAGGCCGGCCCGCCGGCCGCGCGCCAGGCTCATACCGCGACTCGCCGCAGGAGCCGCTCGATGCCCTCTGCAAACACGGCTTCCCTGGCCAGCAGGCTCACGACGAGGAACGCTTCGCCGGCGAAGTCGAAGAAGTAGCCGGGATGGACGAGGACTCCGTCCGACTCGAGAAGATCGAGCACGATCTCTTCTTCGGACCGAATGCGCGGCACCTGCACGACCGCGTACCACCCGCCTTCGACGTGCAGTGTCCCGCAGGAGGGCGCGGCACTGGCGCGCTCGACGAGCGCGCCATGATTGGCGAGGATCCTGGCGTGAATCGCGGTTCGCACCGATGTCCCGCGCGACAGCAGCGTGGAGGCCGCCAGCTGGACCGGCGTCGACGCGGACAGGTACGTATCGTTGATGAATTCGAGACGATCGAGCGCCGCCCGGACCGGACCCGGCGGTCCGCCCACGGCAATCCAGCCCAGCTTCAGTTGTGGCAACCCGACAGACTTGGAAAGGCCGCCGAGCGCGAACGTGACCACGTCGGTCCGGCCGAGCGGCCGGCCGGCCGCCGCCCGGGCGCCGGCCTCGAGCTCGTAGTCGACGAACACTTCGTCGGCGACGATCGCCGCGTCGTGCGCGGCAGCCAGCGCGGCGATCCGATCCAATTCGTCGGCCTTGATGAACGACCCCGTGGGATTGTTGGGGCTCACGACGAGCAGCGCGCGCGTGCGCGCCGTGAAGCGGCGCGCGAGGCCGCCCACATCCACCGACCAGCGGCCGTGATACTCGAGATCGTACGGACGAACCATCACGCCGTCGAGCCGCGCGAGATGCTCGAACAGCGGGTAGCTCGGCCGCGGCACGAGAATCTCGTCGCCCGGATCGGCGAGCAGCTTGAACAGTTCCGAGTAGGAGTCGCTGCTGCTGGCGGTCAGGACGATGCGATCGGGCGACACCGAGAGGCCCTGGCGTGCGTAGTCGGCGGCGACGGCTTCGCGGGCCTCCCTCAGGCCGAGCGGCTCCGGATCGTAGCGAAGCGACCGCGCGCCTGCAAGCGACGCCAGCAGATCCGGCGGATATGCCAGGCCCGCCTGAGTCGGGTTCGACTGTGTGAGATCCAGAACGGGACGCCCGGCCCGCCTCGCCCCGGCGAGCGCGCGAGTCAGCCGATTCGAATCGACACTGGGGGGTAAACGCGACGAGAACACGACTGATCTTTTTCCCGAAACCAATCCTGGCTGCTGTAGCAAAACCTGCCGTCTCAGGTGCAGAATGCGGGCGAATGCGCCAGCTCCGACGGGCACGGCCGTTGCAATCCGGGACGCCAGCTTCCGATCGTAGCACTGGCACCGTGGAGCCGCTCGTGGAGGAGACGAATCCGATGTCCACCATCCTTCGCTCGCCGAGCATCGTCGGGCGTGCCCTTCTGGGGGCGCTGGTGTTTGTCGCCGCCGAATTTGCGCTGTTTCACGCGGCCGACGGCGGGCTCGGGTCCGACAGCGCCGGCTGGT
Source organism: uncultured Acidobacteriota bacterium (assembly GCA_963837345.1). Lineage (GTDB taxonomy): Bacteria > Acidobacteriota > Vicinamibacteria > Vicinamibacterales > CAVVIG01 > CAWIMX01. The sequence goes on along the minus strand of CAWIMX010000001.1, from coordinate 1,506,524 downwards.
TCCTGAATTCCGGGCGCGGCGTCGTCGTCGTGGGCGCCGCGCTCGCGGCGCTCGCCGTGGTCGTCGGTCTCGTCGGTTCGCTGCCCCTCGTGCCAAGCGGCTCGGCGCTGGCGTTCGGCGCCGTCGCGGCGATGGCGGTCTCGTTGTTCGTGGTCGGGCCCGGTACGATCTTTCCGATCGTGATTGCCGTGGGGACGATGGTGATCACGATCGCCATCGCCATCGGCCTGGCGCTCGGCGTGGGAGTGCGGAAGTTGGGAGTCTTGAAGTTGTGAGTGGTGATGGTTCCGAACGTGATAACTTCGCCGCGCAATTGCGCAGAGCGGCCACGTCCGTTCCCCTGAACATCGCCGAAGGATCAGGGTGCGCGCTGTATCCGGCGCTGGCACGCCCTCACGGCTCGACCAGAATGTCGATCTTCTCGATCACGTCGCCCTCGACGATGGCGTCCACCACGTCGAGGCCGTCGAGCACGTGCGCGAACACCGTGTACTCGTGATCGAGCCTGGGATTATCGACCAGGTTGATGAAGAACTGCGCGTCGCCCGTATCGCGCCCGCGCGTGGACAGGCCGACGGCCCCGCGCGTGTTCGGCCACCGGCCCACTTCGTCGTCCATGAAGCGATGAGCGCCGATGTACTCGTTCGCGCCTGGGCTGCCGCCCTGCACGACGAAGTTGGGCACGACCCGGTGAAACGTGAGGCCATCGTAGTAGCCCGACTCCGCCAGCTCGGCAAACCGGAGCACCGTGAGAGGCGCCTGATCGGTCAGGAGCGCGAGGTCGATCGCGCCGGCGTCCCGGACCATGATGCGGGCGCGGGCCGAGACGAGCCGCCGCCAGCCGTCGAGCGTCAATGATGGCGGCGCCGAGGCCGTCGGCGCCTCGGCGTCCTCGGGGCCCGCCCCCAGACTTACGAGCGCCGCGCGAATCGCGGTCCGGGCCGAGAACGAGTTATCGTAGCCCTCCGTGGTCAGGCGTTCGAGCGCCGCCGCCAATGCCGGGACGGCGTGCTCGGGACTCGGCGAGCCCACGAGGCCGAACGCGGCGGCGCGAATCGCCTGATATCCCGCCCGCCCGAGCGCGGCGACGTAGAGGGAATCGGCCTCGTGGCCCTCGACGAGCCGGAGCTGATCCATTGCCGCTTCGCACACGTTGTCGTCGGGATCGGCCGCCAGGCGACCGAGCGTGGCGGCATCGTGCATCCGACCGGCCGCCCTCGCCGCGTAGACACGAGCCTGCCACGCCGGAGAGGCGCTGAACTTCGGCAACACGGCGGCGGCCCGGTCCGGCGCCGCAGCGGCGAGCGACACCAGCGCATGGGCCGGGCGCTGCCAGCCGCGCGCGCGCGGATCGACGATCTCGCCGGCGGTCATCTCGAGCAGGGCCACCGCGATCGACGACGAGCCGCACGCGTCCAGCTCGTCGAGCGCCAGAAGGGCGACGGGCACGTACGGGTCGCCGGCCGCCTGACGATCGAGCTCGCACACGTCCGGTTCGCCGTGCCGCCGGATGTTGGTCGACCGCAGCGCTTCGAACCGCACCATGCCGACAGGATCGGTCAGGCCCTTGCCGAGAACGTCCGCTGCAGCCTCGGGAAGCACGCGATCCGACGACGCGGCGGCGCGCATGGCGAGCCGCCGCGCCTGGTCGTCCGGATCCGCCGCCGCCCGATTCACGAACGCATCGTCGAACGACATGGCCGACATCAGCGCCGTCAACGCGAGTCGCCTGACCCTCGGCGCCGTCGGATCGCCCGCCGCCGGCGCCGCGAACGCGTTCAGGAGCGCCAGGGTCTCCGGATCCGGAGCCTTTCTCGCGATCTGAAGCCGCTCGAGCGACTCGAGGCCCTGTGCGACGGCCAGCCGGCTGGTGATCGACTCGTCGTCGTCCATCGCGTGCACCAGAGCCGCCTCGGCACGGCCGGCCTGTTCCCGATTCGTGTACGGCAACCGACCGAGCGTTTCGCAGATCGCGGCCCGCACGTCGGCCTCGTCTTCGAGACCGAGCCGGGCGATCAACGCGGCCAGCGCCCGATCGAGATCAGCCGCCGGCGCGTCCGAGCCCCAGCCGGCTGCGGCCTGTCCCACGGCATTGGCGGCCTCGGCACGCACTTCCGGCAGTCGTGATCGAAGGGAGAGCAGAAGCTCGGGGATGAGGGCCGGCCGCTCGAGCCGGCCGAGGGCGCGAACGGCGAGCACCGCCGTATCGGCATCGAGGCTGCCGGCACCGCTGCGCAGCACGGCGAGCTCGCGGGCAGTGTGCGCGCGGCCGGCTTCAGCCTGGAGGATGGACAGCTGTCGCGGCGTCTGCGCCGAGACGCCGTGCGCGGCAGCGGCGACGAAGCACGCCGACAGGAGGCAGCGGCCTCCCACGTCGCCTTACCGCAGCTCCCGCGTCGCGTCGGCGTACTCGAGCATTTGCGCCGACAGGTCCTTCGGATAGGAGATCGTCACGTCTGTGATGCCGCCCGACGCGTTCTTGACGGCTTCGAGCCTGGGCATGACGAAGCCCGTGTAGGAGGGCAGATGCAGCGCGTCGACGCGCGACACGACTTCGTCGCGGATCTTCGGATCGAAGTGCACGCCGTAGGTTTCAAAGAGCGTTCTGGCGGCGTCGTAGTCGCCCTGCGCCTTGATCCGCTGCACCTCCGTGAGAAGCCGGCCCACGCCGTCGTGGAACGCGTGCCAGTCGGTCATCACGTAGTACGTCTTGCCGTCGCGCGTGCGCTCCTCGATCGCGTCGGTGTTGGCCTTGATCCAGTTCACGACCATCTGCCGGTTGCGCATGTGATCTTCTTCGATCTGCGTGCCCTGGCGCACGCGGCGCAGCTGGATCAGGCCGTTGCGTGTATAGCTCTCATATTCGGCACGGACGACGTCTTCCTGATCGTCGACTGGCACGAGGCCCAGCTCGGCGAGCTTGGGATCGGGGAGGAAGTAGAGGGCCACGAGGTCGGCCCGCGCCTCCTCGAGGGCGGAGAACTGCTCCTTCAGCACGGCCTGCGGGTTGCCGTTCAACCGATCTTCGACTTTGCCCGATGCGTGGCCGATCACTTCGTGCATGTTGGTGAGGAGCTCGCTCGCCAGGCCGCCCCATTTCGCCGAGCGCTCGGCCTCCTCGGGCGACCACGAAAATTCGCTGCGGAACTCGGGCAGCGTCGACTTCTCGTACGCATCGTTCACGTTGCTCAGCGACACCGACTTGCTGCCGTACTGCTGGCGGATGCTTTCGTCGTTCGGCAGGTTGATGCCGACGGGCGTGATCGGCCCCGAGTCGCCGGTTTCGATCACGACGTCGATGGCGTTCGCGGTGATGCCCTGGACGCCCTGCTTGCGATATTTCGGATCCCAGGGCATCCGATCCTCGAACCACTGTGCATCGGCGGCCAGCTTGCGAATCTCCGCGGTCTTCTCCTGGTTCACGTAGAACACCAGGCCCTCCCAGGCGCCTTTGATGCCGCGCGCGTCGAGGTACACCTCGGTGAACCCGTTGATCGTGTCGACGGGCGAGTTCTGATCGGCGACCCAGGCGATGTCGTACGCGCGCCGATCGGCGCGTTCGCCCGTCCGGTAGTACGTGACCAGTGCGTCGAGGGCCTTGGCCATCGGTTCGGTGGCAAACGGCGTCGCGGCTTCGAGGTCGGCGACGATCGCCGAGATGGCCTTCGAGTACATGCCGCCCACGCGATACGGCTGCTCGACCAGGCGGCCGTTCTCCTTCACCAGCCGCGAGTTCAACGCGTATTTCTCGTCGAAGCCCGCGACGTCGGCCATCGAAACGTTCCGGTAGAGGTTGTTGGCGCTCGCCGTGAGGATGTCCTCGCCGGCGGGCGGCGTCTTGCTCGTCACGATCGGATCCACCGCCGGATCGAAGAACCACGGCTGCATCCGGGTGAGCATGTCGTCCAGCGTCTCGCCGTCGTGTACCGGGAACGCCGCCCCTTCCGCGGCCGCCTGGCGCACCGCGGTCGCGAAGGCATCGGCCGAACAGGTCAGCACGAACTTGCGGGCGGTCAGGTTGTTGTAGGGGCCGGTGTTCAGCCAGAAGAGCTTCGTGTAGCGCTCGATTTCCGCGCGCGTGTCGGGCGCCACGCCCTGCGAATGGCGCAGCACGGCTTCGAGCACGTCGCGCATCTCGAGATTGTGAACGTAGCGCTGGTCGTAGAAGATGTCGCGGCCATGGAGCGCCGCCTGATAGAGATACCAGATCAGCGTCTTTTCGCGGATCGGCAGCTCGCTGAACCCGTCGGCATACAGCTGCACCACGGCCGCATCGTCCACGCGTTCGAGCAGGTACTGGCGCTCGGCGGCGGGAGCCGACGTGGCCGCCTGCTCGTCCTGAGCCGGCGGCGTCCCACAGCCGATGACAATGGCGAATCCGGTCATGACGATGGCGAGCCTCTTCAACATGTGTGCCTTCGTGGTTGCAGTGTCACGCGTTGCTACAAGCCTATCGTACGGGCAGCTCGACGCGCTCCAGGTAGTCCGCAATATGGGTCGCCCAGCGCTTTTCCGCGACGATGCGCGCCTTCAGCGCCGCGAGCCCGGGCGGCTCGCCGTGCACCAGATACGTCATCGCGGGCGGCCGCTCGAAGCCCGACAGCCAGCGCAGGATCTCGTCGGCATCGGCGTGCGCCGACATGGAATTGTTGACTTCGATGCGCGCGGCCACGCGGATGTCGCGCCCGTGAATGCGGACCGTGGTCGCCCCTTCGATCAGATTGCGGCCTCGCGTGCCGGCGGCCTGATAGCCGACGAAGAGAATCGTGTTTTTCGGATTGGGCAGCACTTCGACGAGATGGTGGAGGACGCGACCGCCGGTGGCCATGCCGCTCGAGGCAATCACGATCGCCGGCTGGCGGGACGCCACCAGCTCGGCCGACTGCTGCGGCGACGACACCGTCTGGAATCGTTCGGTCGCGAACGCCGTTCCGCGGCCGCCCGCGGTCGCGAGGGTCGCGTCGAGCTCCTGCATCCGGTTCGAGTAGAACGCGAGCGCGCCGGCCGCCATGGGGCTGTCGACGTACACCGGCAGCTTCGGAATGCGGCCGTCGCCTTCGAGCGTCTTCAGCCAGAACAGCACTTCTTCGACCCGCCCGATGGCAAACGACGGGATCAGCAGCCGGCCGCCCCGTTCGAGCGTCTGGTTCACGATCGCGGCCAGGGCTGCGCCGTCGTCCTCCCTGGGATGCAGGCGATCGCCGTAGGTCGACTCGACCAGCAGCGCGTCGGCCTCGGCGACGGGACTGGGATCAGGGAGGACGGGCCGGCCGTAGCGGCCCAGATCGCCGCCGAAGAGAATCGTGCGGCCCTCCGCGCGGACGCGCGCATACGCGGATCCGAGCAGATGCCCGGCGTTGATGAAGTCGACCTCCACGCCGGGCGCCACGGGGACGGGCCGGTCGTAGCCGACCGGCTGCAGGCGCGACAACGCCAGCGACGCGTCCTCCTCGGTATAGAGCGGGAGAGCCGGGTGGTGTTTGCTGTAGGCGCCGCGGTTGGCGTCGCGGGCGTCCTCCTCCTGGATCCGCGCCGAGTCCGGCAGGACGAGGCCGCACAGGTCCATCGTGCCGGGCGTACAGAACACCCGTCCGCGGAAGCCCTCCGACACGAGGCGCGGGAGATAGCCGCAGTGATCGAGGTGCGCGTGCGTGAGGACCACCGCGTCGATCCGCGTGGGCTCGATCGGCAGGGCCGCCCAATTGCGCAGGCGCAGCTCCTTGAGCCCCTGAAACAGCCCGCAGTCGACGAGGAGGCGTTGGCCGGCGATCTCGAGCAGGTGTTTCGATCCGGTCACCGTCCCTGCGGCGCCGAGGAACGTGATCGTCGGCATCTCGTGCACTATAGTACGGTTCCGCCGACTTCGCGCACCCGCTCGGCGCCCTGCTCGCATGCCCGCATCCGTCGATCTCGTCTCGGCGTTGCGATCCGGATCACCGGTCGTCGGGGTCGAGCTCCGGCCGCCTCGAGCCGAACTGGCCGCGGGCGAAGGCATGAACGCATGGATCGACACATACCACGCGGTGCGCCGTCTGACGCGTGGAGGCACGTTCGTCTTCCTGACCGACAGCGCCGTCGGGATGGCCGAAGAAGACAACCTGCGACATCTGGTGACGAACCTCGGCCACGACGTGCCGCGCCAGTCGGTCGTGCCCTTCCTGACGGCGAAGCACTCGCTGGCCTACTGCCTGTCGTACGCCGAACGCGCGCACCAGAGCGGCTTTCCTGCGCTGGTCGTGCTTGGCGGCGACAAGAGCGTCGGCACGCCGCGATGCGTCGAGCACGCGTGGCAGCTTCGCGGACTGATTCGCGACCGCGACCGGTCGCTGGCGCTGGGCGGGTGGGCCAATCCCTACGGCGACGCCGGGCGCCAGGTCGACTACCTCTCGGACGCGAGCTTCACCGGCGAGTTCTACCTGACGCAGATCGTGAGCCACCATCGCATGGCGCCCGTCGAGCGGTTTCTCGGAGCCTCTGCCGGCCGCCACCTCGATCTGCCCGGCGTATTCGGCGTGTTCTATTACCGCAGCGCCAATCCCGCGACGCTGAAGGCGCTCGGCGAGTTCCTGCCCGTCCCCGCCGAAGATCTCACACGTGAATTCGCCGCAGGCGCGACGCCCGAGGAGATCTGCGCGCGGACCATTCGCGCGCTCAAGTCGGCCGGGGCGGAACATTTCTACGTGAGCAACCTGCCGCTGAGCCGCGCGTCGGCCGTCCTGCACCGCATTCTGGAGCTGTCGGCCTAACCTCGTCCCCCTCGTCCCCTCGTTCCCTCGTCCCCTCGTCCCCTCGTCCCCTCGTCCCCTCGTCCCCTCGTCCCCTCGTCCCCTCGTCCCCTCGTCCCCTCGTCCCCTCGTCCCCTCGTCCCCTCGTCCCCTCGTCCCCTCGTCCCATGTAAGATCGGTGCCATGCCCTCCTACCTCGATGCCGTGCCGCTTTCGGGGATCATTCGCATTCGCGACCTGATGTATTCGGTGGCCGATCCCTACCGTCTGGATCAGGGCGACGTGAGCTTCGACGTTCCCGAGAGCGTGAAGGCCGGGATGGTGCGCGCCATCGCCGACAACAAGACGCACTACGTGCAGACGGCCGGCGTGCCGCGGCTGCTGGAGCTGCTCGCGGAAAAGCTGCGCGCCGACGGCATCCCCGTCGGAGACACCTCCGACGTGTTCGTGGGCAATGGCGGCCTCCACGTGATGTTCGTCGTGTGTCAGGCGCTGCTGGAGCCTGGCGACGAGATCGTGCTTCCCGATCCGGCCTGGCCGCCCGCGCCGGGATGCGTGCTGATGGCGCGAGCCGTGCCCCAACGCTGCCGTCTGCACGAACACCTCGGCTGGCGCTACGATCTCGACGAGCTCGAGCGCGCCATCACGCCGAAGACGGTGGCGCTCTATGTGAACACGCCGCACAATCCGACGGGCGGCGTGCTTCCGAGATCCGATCTGGAACGGATTGCCGCCATCGCCCGCGAGCGGGATCTGTGGGTGATCTCGGACGAGGCCTACGAAGACGTCGTCTTCGAGGGCGAGCACGTGAGTCTCGCCTCGCTTCCGGACATGTACGAGCGGACGATTCCGATCTTCACATTCAGCAAGTCGTTCGCGATGACGGGGCTTCGTCTCGGGTACGCCGCGATTGCCGACGCCGCCGTCCGGGATCGCGCGAAGAAGGCGCTCTTCTACACCACCGGCAACGTGAACTCCGTCGTGCAGTACGGCGCGATCGGCGCGCTCGAATCGCCGCAGGATCACATCGCGGCGTTTCGCGACGAGCTCCGCGCCCGCCGCGATCTCTTCTACGACGGCCTGCGCGACATCTCCGGGGAGGTCTTGATCGGCCGGCCTCCAGCGGGCGCGTTCTACGGCTTTCCCCGGATCAATCCCGATGCGCTTCCGCCGGGGCCGGCCGATCGATCGCTCTCGTGGGCGATGACGGAATACCTGATCGAGCGGGGGCGGATCGGATCGGTGCCGGGCGTCGATTTCGGTCCGCGCGGCGAAGGATATGTCCGGTTCTGCCTCGCGCGCAGCCGGGCCGAGCTGCAGGGGGCGCTCGATTCGATGAAGCAGGTGTTCGGCGCCGTCGCTACCGCAGATGCCGTCCCCCGTCGACGCGAAGCGTTTCGCCCGTGATGTAGTCGCTCTCGACCAGCATCGCGACGGCCGTCGCGATCACCTCGGGTCCACCCCAGCGGCCGAGCGGCGTGGCCTCCTCCACGGCGCGCAGCTCCTCGTCGGTCGTTCCCGCCGGCGCGAGGATGGGGCCCGGCGCGACGGCATTCACGAGGATGTTGTCGCCCGCCAGCTCGAGCGCCAGCGCCTGCGCGAGCGCGATCGCGCCGGCCTTCGCCACGTAATACGGCAGGTAGCCCGTATAACGCGGGCGTCCACTCGCCGGCAGCCAGTCGCCGAAGTTGACGATGCGCCCGCCGCCGGCGGTGCGCATGTGCGGCACCGCGGCGCGAGCGCACAGAAAGGCCGCGCGCAGATCCACGTCGATGCCGGCGTTCCAATGCTCCACGGTCAGCTCGTCGAACGGGCGACGGTCGTACACCGACGCCATGTTCACGAGGATGTCGAGGCGCCCCAACGCGGCGACCGCGGCGGCGACCGCCCGCCCGCAGTCGTCCGGGTTCGACAGGTCGGCCTGCAGCGCCGCGCCCCGCCGCCCGAGGGCCTCGACCGCGGCCACTCCCTCGTCGGCCTCACCGCGGGAGCGTCGATAGACGAACGCCACATCCGCCCCCCGCCGGGCCAGTTCGACGCCAACCGTCTGCCCGATCCGCCTGGCGCCCGTAATCAAGGCGACCTTGCCGCTCACATCCATCTCCACAGCGTGCCATGAACGCCAGAACCTTGAGAACCCCGAACCCCGAGAACCCCGAGAACCTTGGTAATCTGTCCCCCACGGAGGTGACGCATGGTCCCGGCAACTGGCGCGGCGGCAGAGACGGTTGGATTCATCGGCCTTGGCGTGATGGGCAAGCCGATGGCGCTCAACCTCAGGAAGAAGGGCTACCGTCTGGTGGTGCACAGCCGCAGCCGCCCGCCGGTCGACGCGCTCGTCGCGGCCGGCGCCACCGCCGCCGGCAGTCCCGGCGACGTCGCGCGACAGTCCACCGTGATCGTCACCATGGTGCCGGACACGCCCGACGTCGAGCGTGTCCTCACCGGCGACAACGGGGTGTTGTCGGCGCTCCGCGCGGGCTCCATCGTGATCGACATGAGCAGCATCTCGCCGGTCGCGACCAGGCGCCTCGCCGACCAGGTGGCGGCGAAGGGCGGCTCGATGCTCGACGCGCCGGTGAGCGGCGGACAGATCGGCGCCGAGAGCGCGACGCTCTCAATCATGGTCGGCGGCGATCAGGCCGCCTTCGACCGGGCGCGTCCGGTCCTCGAATGCATGGGCAATCCCGAGCGCATCGTCCGGATCGGTGAGTCAGGTGCCGGCCAGGTCTGCAAGATCTGCAACCAGGTGGCCATCGGCGGCGCGCTGGCGGGCGTGAGCGAAGCGTTCGCGCTGGCCCGCAAGGCGGGAGTGGACCAGGCGAAGGTGCGCCAGGCGCTCCTCGGCGGTTTCGCCGCGAGCCGCGTGCTCGACGTGCACGGCGAGCGCATGCTGAACGGCAACTACGCGCCTGGCTTTCGGACGCGCCTCTATCAGAAAGACCTGCGTCTGGCGGGCGAAGCCGCGGCGAGCCACGCGGTTGCCATGCCGGCGACCGCGCTCGTCACCCAGCTCGTGAACGCGCTCGTCGCCGGCGGCGGCGCCGATCTCGACTACTCGGCCATCGGCACCGTGATTTTCGGGTTGGCGAAGGGGTAGGGAGAAGCGCGATCACCTACTTCCCTTCCAGGAGCTCGATCCACTCGCCGAGCTCCTCGATCGCGTTCCGAGCGGCATAGAGGATCGCGCGCCGTTCCTGCAAGGTCGGCGTCGCCCATTCTCCATCGGCGTACTGCACCCGACCGTCCGCGGCGATCTCCACGACGGTCGCGTCCATTTCGGGCACAAAGAGACGCATACATTCGATACGCCGTCCTACAGGCCGGCGCGGCTCGCCGCGCGCTGCGCATCCTCGACGCCGAGCACGAGGGCGGCGCCAGAAGCCCCCTCGGCGGCGCCGCCGTACGCATAATCGACGTTGACGCCGGCGTCCGCCACCAGCTGCAGCACGGCCGCCAGAGAGCCCGGAGCGTTGGACGTGGCCAGTATGATCGCGGCGCGTTCCCCGACCTCGTAGTGGTTTGCGCGGAGGACGGAAGCCGCGTGCAACGTGTTGTCGACGACCACGCGCAGCTGGCCGCCCGCCTCGAGGACCATCGCCTGAATGTTCACACGCTCCTTCGCGAGGAGCCGGCAGACGGCGCCCAGGGCGCCCGGACTGTTCGGCAACCGCAGGCTCAGCTCGGTTCGAATCGCCATGTCGAGAGCTTACCAGAGGTAGAATCGATGGGTGCCGCAGACCAGGGTGCAGACACCCATTCCAATCGCGTCGCGCGTCGACCATTTCAGCTACGCCATCCGCAACATCGTCGTGGAGGCGAAACGCGTGGAGGCCGCGGGTCGCACGGTACGGTATCTGAACGTCGGCAATCCGCCGGCGTTCGGGTTCCAGCCGCCGCCCCACCTCATCGAGGCCGCCGCGCGAGCGATGCGGGACGGCCACAATGGCTACGGACCGTCCGCCGGTATCCCGGAGGCTCGCGACGCGGTGGCCCGGGAATACACCTCGAGGGGATTTCCGATCGACTCCTCCCGGGTGTTCATCACCGCCGGCACGTCGGAGGGCATCGAGCTCGTGCTCACGGCGCTTGCCGACGAGACGGGCGAAGTGCTGGTGCCGCTGCCGACGTATCCGCTGTACACGGCGGTCGTGGGCAAGCTGGGCGCGCGCGCGCGCTGCTATCGTACGGACCCGTCGCGCGGCTGGATGCCCGATCTCGATCATCTGCGCAGCCTCATCACGCCCGCGACCCGCGCGCTGGTCGTGATCGATCCGAACAATCCCACGGGCGCGTCGTACCCGACCGCGACGCGCCGTGAGCTGCTCGACCTCGCGGACCGCCACGGCCTCGTCGTCCTGGCCGACGAGGTGTACGGCGACATCGGGTTCGACGGCCCCGTTCCGCCGATCGGCAGCCTGGATCCCCTGGCGCCGATCGTGTCGTTTTCCAGCCTGTCGAAGGGCTATCTGGCTCCCGGCTGGCGCGCGGGCTGGGCGGCCATCAGCGGGTCGCCGCGCCTCGACGCGCTCGTCACGGCCGTCGCCAAGCTCGCCGACGGCCGCCTGTGCAGCTCGGTACCGATGCAGTTCGCCGTCGCCGCCGCGCTCGACGGCGACCGGTCGCACCAGGCGGCGTTCCGCGCGGCATTGTCCGAGCGAGGACGGATCACGACCGAACAGCTGAACGCGATTCCCGGCATGCACTGCGTGCCGCCGCGCGCCGCGTTCTACGCCATGCCGAAACTCGATCTGCCGCCTGGGCGGACCGATGAGGACTACGTGCTCGGGCTCCTCCGCGCCACGGGCATCCTCTGCGTCTACGGCGCCGGCTTCGGCATGCCCGCTGAAGATGGTTATTTCCGCGTGGTGTTCCTCGCCTCGCCCGACGAGCTTCGTGAGATCTACGCGCTGATGGCCGATTTCACGCGCGAGTACCTGGACACCCGGGCGCACCTGGACCCTCGAGAGGGATGAACCACCAGAGTTCCCGGGCAGCGTGGTCGCCATGAAACGCGCGGACCCGCTTGCGTTCCTCTCGGGAGAGCTCGACGCACTCAAGTCGCAGGGGCTGTTCCGGCAGCTCCGGGTGCTCGACGGCGAGCAGCGAGCCAAGACGTCGGTGGATCACCACGTCGTGGTCAACCTGTCGTCGAACAATTATCTCGGCCTGACGACCCATCCCAAGCTCGAAGCCCGCGCCGTGAGAGCCGTGAAGGATTTCGGCGTGGGTTCGGGATCCGTGCGGACGATCGCGGGCACGATGGCGCTGCACGTGGAGCTCGAGCGGCGCCTCGCGGCGTTCAAGCGCACGGAGGCGTCGGTCGTCTTCCAGAGCGGCTTCGCCGCGAATGCCGGCACGGTCGCCGCCATTCTGACGCCCGACGACGTGGTGGTGTCCGACGCGCTCAACCATGCGAGCATCATCGACGGATGCCGGCTCAGCCGCGCCACCATCAAGGTGTTTCCGCACAAGGACGTGGACGCCGCCCGGCGGATCCTCGAGGGCGTGCCCGCCTCGACGCGCACGCTGCTCATCAGCGACGGCGTCTTCAGCATGGACGGCGATCTGGGCGCGCTGCCCGAGCTCTGCGCGCTGGCCGAAGAGTTCGGGTCGATCATGATGGTCGACGATGCGCACGCAAGCGGTGTGTTCGGGAAGAACGGCCGCGGGACGGTGGATCATTTCGGGCTGCACGGGAGGGTCGACGTCCAGGTGGGCACGCTGTCCAAGGCCATCGGCGTGCTCGGCGGCTATGTGGCCGGCACGCGGGCGCTCGTCGACTTTCTGCACCATCGGGCACGGCCGTTTCTGTTCTCGACGTCCCATCCGCCGGCCGTCGCCGCCGCCTGCATCGCGGCGCTCGACGTGCTCCTCGAGGAGCCGCAAGTCATCGACCGGCTGTGGGAGAACACGCGCTTCTTCAAGGCCGGCCTGCAGGCGCTCGGGTTCAAGACCGGCGCCAGCCAGAGCCCGATTACGCCGGTGATCGTGGGCGATGCGGCCCTCGCCATGCGGTTCTCGGACGAACTCTTCGCCGAAGGCGTCTTCGCCCAGGGCCTCGGCTTCCCCACCGTGCCCCGCGACCAGGCCCGCGTCCGGACCATCGTCACGGCCACGCACACGGGCGAAGATCTGCAGTTCGCGCTGGACGCCTTCGCCAAAGTCGGCCGCCGCCTCGCCATTCTGCCGGCGAACCCCGAGAACCCCGAACCCCGAGAACCTCGAGCACCCGGAGAACCTTGAGAACCCCGGCTCGGTAGTGTCTAATAGACACAGCGACCGTCCGGCTCCGACGCGCAACCCTCGACAATCGACGCTGCCAGGATCCTTCAATGAAGCGCTGGCTCATCGCGCTCCTGATCCCGCTGCCGTGGCTGGCCGGCGCAGCACCGGTCCGGGGACAGGCCGTGCCGCGTCAGCCGACCGATCCCGTCGCCGCCCTGCTCGCCCAGGTCGAGCACGGCGTGCTCACCGGCAACGCGCGCGATTATCTCAGCCTCCTCGCGAGGGACGCCAACCGCGCCCACGCCATCGAGTTCTGCGGCTACGAGCTGCTGGCCGGCGCCACGCGCGCCGTGCTCCTCGAGCGTGATCGCGCCGAGCTTCAGAACGGCGAGCTTCGGCTCATCGCCGACGTGTTCGCCGAGTATGGCGATCGGGCGCGGGCGGCCACGTGGCGGCTCGATCTCGAGTCGCAGCAGAACGCCGAGGGCGCCGTCGAGTGGCGCATCGCCGATCAGGAGGAGCTGACCTCGATCGAGAACGTGTACCGGCTGTCGCTCAATCCGGGCGTGCAGTACGACGTCCGGAACCTGACGATCGCGTCCGATCGATGTCGAATTGAAGCTCGAGGACGGGTCGGTCTTCATCGCGCCGACCGACCAGGGCGTGACGGCCCTCGTGCTGGTGGGCCGCGGCAGCCTGCTCTTCCATCCCAAGCCCGCGAGCGAACAGCGCCAGGTCGAAATCTTCTCGGGCTCTCCCACGCTCGACGAGCGGTTCGACACCGCCTACGTGCGGATGAACCCGAGCGATTTCGAGCGAGAATGTCGCGCCGCAGCTGCCTGCACCGCATCCGGCGAACCCGCGCGACCTGAAGCGCGCCGTCCAGGTGTTCCAGGACCAGTCGTTGAAGTCGTTCAACCTCGACCTGGGCGATCTCTCGCCCGAGCCGTGGTGGTACATCCCGAACGTCGGCGACTTCCTCGGCGAGGTGCACACGCGCCACTTCGACACGCTGACCTACGCGCACGCGCGCGCGGAAGACGAGGACGTCTCGCTCTTCGATCGTCGGCGCAGCCGGAACATCTCCCTCTACGCCTCCGAAGAGAAGCTCGCATCGCGCGGACGGTTCTACAACGAGAACTCGCTCGTCGACTTCGACGTGCTCGACTACGACCTCAACGTGGCCATCGACCCCGACCGCCGCTTCCTGAACGGCGTCGAACATCTGAAGGTGCGGGTCTCGGCTCCGTCGACGGGGCGCATCGTGCTGCGGCTGGCCAATCCCCTCGTGGCCCGATCGGTCGTGAGCGACGAGTTCGGGCGCCTGTTCGCCGTGCGCGTCCGCGGCCAGAACAGCATCATCGTCAACCTGCCGACCGTCGTGGTCCAGGATACCGAGCTCGGCTTCACCATCGAGTACAGCGGGCGCCTCGATCCCGAGCCGGCCGATATGGAGGCGCTCCAGCAGGGACGCGGTTCCGACAAGGACTTCGACACGCCGGTGCCGTTCGAGCTGCTGCTGCAGACGAGCTGGCTCTACACCGGCCGCACGGGCTGGTATCCACAGTCGTCGGTCACCGACTACGCCACCGCGCGGATCAGGGTCTCGCTGCCGACCTCGTACGCGTGCGTGGCCAGCGGCGATCCGGCGGGCGGGTCGCCCGTGCTCGAGCCGGACGCGGACGGCCAGAGCCGGCGCGTCTACACGTTCAACGCCGCCCGGCCCATTCGCTATCTGGGCGTCGTCATCAGCCGCTTCACGCACCTCGAACCCGTGCAGGTGCTCCTCCAGACCGATCCGGATGAGGAAGTGGATCTGCCGCCGTTCGACGGGCCGTCCTATCAGAACCTGCACGTCGGCATGGAAGCGACGCCGCGCCAGACGTCCCATGGGCGCGACCTGCAGCAGCAGGCGGCCGACATCGCCACCTACTACGGGTCGCTCGTCGACGACTTCCCGTTCCCGTCGTTCACGGTGGCGATGATCGAGAACACGAAGCCCGGAGGCCACAGCCCCGGCTACTTCGCGGTGCTGAATCAGCCCATTCCGGGCACACCCTGGTCGTGGCGCAGCGACCCGACGGTGTTCTCCAGCTACCCGGAATTCTTCATCGCCCACGAGCTCGCCCATCAGTGGTGGGGGCAGGCGGTCGGCTGGCGAAACTACCACGAGCAATGGCTCAGCGAAGGCTTCGCGCAGTACTTCGCGGCTCTCTATGCGCAGCACGCCCGCGGCGACGAAACCTTCGGCGGCATCCTGCGCCAGATGCGCGACTGGGCGATGGACAAGTCGGATCAGGGCCCGGTCTACCTGGGCTACCGGCTCGGCCACGTCAAGGGCGACGCCCGCGTCTTTCGCGCCATCGTCTACAACAAGGGCGCCGCCGTCCTGCACATGCTCCGCCGCCTCGTCGGCGACGACGCGTTCTTCCGCGGCGTGCGTCGCTTCTATCGGGAGTCTCGCTTCAAGAAGGTGGGGACCGACAACTTCCGTCAGGCGATGGAGCAGGAGACGGGCCGCCCGCTCGATCGGTTCTTCGACCGGTGGATCTACGGGGCGGAGCTGCCGACGGTGTCCTACTCATGGCAGCTGGAAGAATCCGAGGGCCGCGCGCGTGAGCTCGTCATTCACGTGGAGCAGGAAGGCGACCTCTTCGACGTGCCCGTCGCCTTCACCATCGAGTTCAGCGACCGCTCCAAACAGAACGTCGTCGTGCCGCTGACCGACCGCACGGCCGATCTGCGGCTGGCCGTCGACCAGGGCGTGCGCAAGGTGGAGTTCAACGAGGACGACGGGACGCTGGCGGAGGTCAAAAAGAAGTAGGGTCCCGGGCTCGGGCAGCGTTCATGGCTGTTCGACGATTCGACGATCTGGTGGTTTGGCGGCCTACTCACGAGCTCCGAGAACCGTGAGAACCCTCGAATCTTGATATCCTTGAAGGATGCCCGACACCGTTACGCTCACCATCGACGGGCGCGCCGTCACTGTCGAGAAGGGCAAGACCGTCCTGCAGGCGGCGCTTGAAAACGGCTTCAAGATCCCGTTCTACTGCTATCACCCCGCCCTCGGCATCGACGGATCCTGCCGCGTCTGCATCGTCAAGATCGAGAAGATGCCGAAGCTCCAGACGTCGTGCTCCACGCCGTGCGCCGACGGCATGGTCGTGCACACGACCACGCCCGACGTGGTCGAGGCCCGCGCGGGCGTCTTCGAATTCCTGCTGCTGAACCACCCGCTCGACTGCCCGGTGTGCGACAAGGGCGGCGAGTGCCCCCTGCAGGATTTCTCCTATTCGTTCGGACCGGGGCGCAGCCGTCAGGAGTTCGCGCGGCGTGTCTTCGACGGCGAGGGCGTGAAGGCGGACGTCGACTTCGGACCGACGCTGATGCTCAACCGGAACCGCTGCATCCTCTGCACGCGGTGCGTCCGGTTCATGCGCGACGTCGACGGCGACGCGCAGATCAACATCATCGATCGGGGCAGCGGCAGCGAGATCGCCACCTTCCAGGAGGAAGGCGTGCATTCGCTGCTCTCGGGCAACCTGATGGACGTGTGCCCCGTCGGCGCCATCCTGACCAAGGACTACCGCTTCAAGTCGCGGCCATGGGACAACCCGGACGCGGCCGACACGATCTGCACGCTCTGCTCGAAGGGATGCAACACCACGGTCTGGCTCAAGGCGAAGCCTGAATGGGCGATGGGCGCGCGGCTCGCGCGGATCACGCCGCGCGTCAATCCCGACGTGAACGGCTACTGGATGTGCGACATCGGCCGGTTCGGCTACCACTGGATCGAAGGCACCGAGCGCCTGCGGCAGCCCCTCGTGCGGGAACACGGCGCCGGGCGGGCCGTGCCCTGGACCGATGCGTTGTCGGCGGCCGCGGCGCGCCTGCAGGCCGCGCCTCAGGCGTCGGTGCGCTTCCTCGCGTCCGCCCACGCCTCGCACGAAGAGCTCTTCGTGCTGTCCGAGTTTGCGAGGGCGATCGACGCACCGCTCGCGATCACGTGGGATACCGAGGCCAAACGGCAGCCGGCGCACGTGCAGTTCAGAGTGCCTGCGGTCAATGCGCCGAACGTGGCCGGTGCGCGACTGCAGGGTCTGCTGCCCGCCGGAGCCGGCGAGCCCGACGGTCCGGCCGACGTGTCCGCTCTGGCGGACGAGGTGCGTCGCGGCCGCGTCGCCGTGCTCTACGTCCTCGATCCAGGGCCGGAAGGCTCGATGGGCGACGTCGGCTGGATTCTGGAGGCACGCAGCAGCGGGGCCCTTCCCGCCCTGATTGTGCAGGGCGCCGTCGACTCGGAGCTGGCGCAGGCAGCCGATATCGTCCTGCCGGGGGCATCCTTCCTGGAGAAGGAGGCGTCTTATACGAACGACCAGGGCCGGCTGCAGGGCACGTCGCGGGCGCTGCCGCTCCCCGGAGACGCGCAGGAGGACTGGCAGGTGCTCGTGAACGTCGGGCGGGCGCTCGGCTTCGTCATCGACTACGCGACGGCCGACGACGTGCGCAGAGCGGTGGCGACGCGGTTTCCGGAGACACTCCGCGACATCGCGACGATGCCCTTCGAGCGGCCCCTGCCGGCCCGGACCTGGCTGCAGACGTCAAACCCTTCAGAGCGCTGGAAGTGGGATCTCATGTTCCAGGATCTGCCGCCGGTCAAAGGCGCGGTCGAGCTGTCGTCGCTGCCGCCCTCGCCGGTGCCCCAGGGCGTGATTCCGTTGAAAGAAGTCAAGTGATGGCGTCGCGCCTTCGTCGCGGCATCTCGGCCGCCGCGCTGGTCGTGCTTGGCGCGGCCGCCGCCCACGCGCAGCTGCGCCGGATTCCCGTCGATCTCGAACCGCTCGTGGAATCCGACGCCCCAGCCGGATCCGAGGTTCGTGCCGCGCTGCAGGTGGGCCTCCCCGACACGTTTCACGTGCAGTCGAATGCGCCGCGCGATCCGGCGCTGATTCCAACCGTGCTGTCCGTGAGCGCGCCGGAAGGCGTGAGCGTCGAGGAAATCGTGTTTCCGGCCACGACCGAGCTGAAACAGAACGGCGTGCCCGAGCCCCTGGCCGTCTTCGAGCACCAGTTCGCGATAGGCATCCGCTTCAAGGTGGCCGCCAGTGCTCCGGCCGGCCCGCTCGTCGTGCCCGCGACGCTTCGCTATCAGGCCTGCGACGAAACGATCTGCTACGCGCCGGCACGGGCCGAGACGAGCTGGACGTTGAACGTCGTGCCCGCCGGAACGGCGACAACGCCGGCGCATGCGGACGTGTTCGGCGCCATCACCTTCGGCACCGGGTCCGTCCCTCCAGCCGTCATCGCCCCGTTGAAGGCCGCCGCAGCCGGCGAGCGCGACGAGGCCGCGCTCGCGGCACTCGACGATTTCGGCGTCGCCGGCACGACGGGTGGCTACGTCGGGGCGTCGGACTTCCTCCAGTTCATCCACAACGCCGAAGCCGGCGTCGTCGAGCGTGGCCTGTTCGAAGGCCGCGGGCCGCTGGCGATCCTGATCCTGGTGCTGCTCGGTGGGCTGGCGCTGAACCTCACGCCCTGCGTTCTGCCGATGATCCCGATCAACCTCGCGATCATCGGCGCCGGCTCGCAGGCGGGTACCCGATCGCGCGGCTTCCTGCTCGGCGGGGTCTACGGCGCAGCCATGGCGCTCGTCTACGGCGTGCTCGGCCTGGTGGTGATTCTCACGGCCGGCACGTTCGGCACGATCAATTCATCGCCCTGGTTCAACCTCGGCATCGCTGCGCTCTTCGTCGTGCTCGGTCTGGCCATGTTCGACGTGCTGATGATCGACTTCTCGCGCTGGTCGGCGCGGTTCAATCCGGCGGCCAGCCGCGGCACCTTCGCCCTCGCGTTCAGCATGGGAGCGGTCGCCGCGCTCCTCGCCGGCGCCTGTGTCGCCCCCGTCGTCATCCAGGTGGTGCTGTTCTCGAGCAACCTGTACGCATCGGGCACCACGATCGCGCTGGCGCTGCCGTTCTTTCTCGGCATCGGCATGGCGATCCCGTGGCCCTTTGCCGGCGCCGGCATCGCGTCCCTGCCCAAGCCGGGGCCCTGGATGGTGCGCGTCAAGCAGGGGCTGGGTGTGCTGATCCTGGCGACCGCCGCCTACTACGGGTACGAGTCGTACTCCCTGTTCGCGAATCGGTGGGTGGATCCGGCCCAGGTCGAGGCGAGCGTGCAGCAGCTGCTGGCCGAGGGGTGGCACGCGCGGCTCACCGACGGTCTCGCCGAAGCGAAGCGCGAGGGCAAGCCGGTCCTGATCGACATGTGGGCCACCTGGTGCAAGAACTGCCTCACGATGGATGCCACGACCATGAAGAACGCGGACGTCGTCGCGGCGCTCGACGGGTACGTGAAGGTGAAGTTCCAGGCCGAATCGCCGGACGACGAACCCGCCGCTTCGATCATGCAGCGGCTGGGCGCCGTGGGCCTGCCCACGTACGTGATCCTGAAACCAGAAGGCTAGAACGCGGCCGTCTTCCGCAGCAGCGGCAGGAAGTTGTAGGTGATGATGACGTCGGTCCGCACCTTGTTCGACAAGGGTGGGTTGGAACCGACCGTGTGCTCGCCGAAGAGCGAGAGGTTCAGCCCCGTCACGAGCGGAATCGACGCATTCGCGTAGACGCGCTTCCCGAAGCTGTAGCGATCGCCGTTCAGGCCTCCATAGTCGGGATCGACATCGGCATAGCCGCCGCCAACTCGCGCGCGGCCGATCTGACGAGTGGCTTCGACGTCGAATCCGGTTGCCGGGTCGGTGCCGTAGCGATGGTACAGCTCGAACCGGACCTGATCCACGGCGGCAGTCCATGGCGTGCCGACCGTGACGGCAGGACGAAGCGTCGACGTGTCGAAGACGCGCGTGTAGTCGAGTGACGCGGTGACCTCCGGGGTCAGCTTCCGTGTCGCCTGCAGCTGTTTGTAGTCGGTGTCGTCGAGCGACTCGAATCGGTTGAAAACGTTCGAATCGTGAACGTCGCCGAGCGAACCGAGCGTCGCCAGGATTTCGTCGAAGAACAGCCGAGCTGGCCGTCGGATCGCGACGCGCTCGCCGACTGACGTACGCGTCTTCATCGTAGTACGTGATTTCCGAGCTCTCCCCTTTTTCCACGTACAGGCCGCCGTACTGCAGTTCCAGGCCCGTGACGGGCGACGCCGATACGAACAACTGCTTCACGAAGTGCTGACCCTTGAAGTCGCCCGTGCCGATGCCGGTATCGTTCCAGCTGCTCGTGAAGCCATTGCCCGAAAACACGCCGACATTCACGGTATAGCGAGCGGCCGCGTCGAGCTTCAGACGCGCGCGTATCTGCGTCTTTTCCTGCAGCTGGTTCTTGCCCACCGTCCCCGAGCTGTCGACGATGCGCCGATGGCGCACGCTGACCGAGAGCGTCTGAAGGTCGAGCCAGCGGGCGGTCGGTGGCGTGGCGGCCGGCGGTTGCGCGAACACGACGCCGGCGTTGGCGAGAACGAGGGCGATGACGAGGAGAAACACGTGCTGAGTATGATACTCTGACCGCGTTTCCGGCGCGCCCAGCCGGTTCCGTCGATCGTCATTCCCGGTGCAAGGGCAGTTCATGCGATCACGAGCGGCGCGACTCACCTTCAGCGCGGCAGCCTGGCTCTCTCTTGCCGCGGCCGCCGTCGTTCTCGTCACCTTCGAACGCCAGACGGCTGCCGCCAGGGCCGCGTTGCGTGCGTTCGACGATCAGGCGCGAGACGCGGCCGACTCGCTCTCCGACTTGCGCGTCGGCCAGCAGGCGTACGTCGCCACCGGCCAGGGCGTCGGCTTCTGGATGCCGAAGGTTGGCGCCACCATGGACGCGACGGCCGAAGCCGTCACCGCCCTGCGGCGCTCGGCCGTTTCGCCCGCGGCGCTCGAGTCGCTGGACGACGCGGCCGCAGCCATCACCGAGCTGCGAGGCGTCGACGGTCGCGCGCGCGAGTACCTCCAGAACGGCCAGCCGCTCATGGCCGGCGACGTCATCTTCACCGAGGGCGATCAGAATGCGGTGCTCGCCGCTCATTCCGTCGAGCAGGCGCGACTCGCCGAGCGCCAGGCGGTCGATGCCGGCGAAGTCGCCAGGCGCCGGATCGAAGCCGCCGTGATCGGGGCGGCGGGCGGGGTGGCCGCTCTGGCCGTTCTGCTGTTGATGCCCAGGACCGTCCCGCTCGGAACCGAAGCGCCCGACAGCACCGGCTCCCGGCTCACGTCGTCGGACACGCTTTCGATCAAGGCCATTCCCGCGGCTCGCCTGCCGGATCCCACCGCGCGCCGGCAGCCCGCCTCGCCGTCTGCACTCGGCGCGATGGCCCGCCTCTGCACCGATTTCGGGCGCGTCCGCGACCTGGACGAACTGCAGCGACTGCTGTCGCGCACGGCCGAGCTGATGGACGCGTCGGGCGTCGTGATCTGGATGGGCGATCCTCGCGGCGGGGATCTGAGGCCGATGCTGGCCCACGGCTACGCGGCGTCCGTTCTCGCCCGCATGCCGAGCGTGCCGAGAGCGGCCAACAACGCCGCGGCCGCTGCCTACCGCACCGGCGCGCTGCAGATCGTGCTGGCCAAGTCGGCCGCCTCGAACGGGGCCATCGTCGCGCCCATCCTGACGCAGGATGGATGCATCGGCTCACTTTCGGCCGAGCTCAAAGGCGGCGCCGAAGTGTCCGATCAGAATCAGGCGATCGCCGCACTCGTCGCCGCTCACCTCGCCTCTATCCTCGCCCAGCCGGCTGCGCCAGACGCCGCCGTGAGCGGCGGGGCAACCCAGGCGGCCGCCGGTTAGCCACCGAGACGCGAAACCACAGAGGCTAGAAACCACAGAGGCACGGAGGCACAGAACGACTTCTCGGGAAGAGACCTTCCTGTGTCTCCGTGTCTCCGTGGTTAGATCGTCCGAGCCTTCGGGACTCCGTGGCCCGCCGGCTTCGTCCCCGATCCGACCACCGAGACCAAGACCACACAGACTAGGAACCACAGAGGCACGGAGACACAGCAAGACTTCTTGGGAAGAGACGTTCCTGTGTCTCCGTGTCTCCGTGGTTAGATCGTCCGAGCCTTCAGGGCTCCGTGGCCCGCCGGCTTCGTCCCGATCCGACCACCGAGACCAAAACCACACAGGCTAGAAACCACAGGGACACGGAGACACCGAGGGATTTCTCGGGAAGACCTTCCCGTGTCTCCGTGTCTCCGTGTTAAATCGTCCGAGCCTTCGGGGCTCCGTGGCCCGCCGGCTTCGTCCCCAATCCCACCACCGAGGACGAAGCCACACAGGCCAAAAACCACAGGGGCACGGACGCACAGCAAGACTTCTCGGGAAGACCTTCCCGTGTCTCCGTGTCTCCGTGGTTAGATTGTCCGAGCCTTCGGGGCTCCGTGGCCCGCCGGCTTCGTCCCCGATTCCACCACCGAGACCACGACCACACAGATTAGGAACCACAGAGGCACGGAGACACAGCAAGACTTCTCCGGAAGAGACGTTCCTGTGTCTCCGTGTCTCCGTGGTTAAATCGTCCGAGCCTTCGGGGCTCCGTGGCCCGCCAGCTTCGTCCCCAATCCGACCACCGAGACCAAGACCACACAGACTAGGAACCACAGAGGCACGGAGACACAGCAAGACTTCTTGGGAAGAGACCTTCCTGTGTCTCCGTGTCTCCGTGGTTAGATTGTCCGAGCCTTCGGGGCTCCGTGGCCCGCCGGCTTCGTCCCGATCCGACCACCGAGACCAAAACCACACAGGCTAAAAACCACAGGGACACGGAGACACCGAAGGATTTCTCGGGAAGACCTTCCCGTGTCTCCGTGTCTCCGTGGTTAGATCGTCCGAGCCTTCGGGGCTCCGTGGCCCGCCGGCTTCGTCCCCCGATCCCACCACTGAGACCAAGGCCACACATTAGGAACCACAGAGGCACGGAGACACAGCAAGACTTCTTGGGAAGAGACCTTCCTGTGTCTCCGTGTCTCCGTGGTTAGATCGTCCGAGCCTTCGGGTCTCCGTGGCCTACAGTAGAATTCGCCGCATGGCCAAGTCCCAGGGATCATCCCGCCGAGACGCCAAGGCGCAGATTCTGGCGCTGACCGAACGGGAGCGCGTGAAGTTCATGCGCCTTCAGTTCACCGACATTCTCGGGACTATCAAGAACGTCGAGATCCCGGATCGCCAGTTCGAAGAGGCGCTGGACGGCAAGATCATGTTCGACGGGTCGTCGATCGAAGGGTTCGTCCGGATCGAAGAATCCGACATGTACCTGAAGCCGGATCCGTCGACGTTCCGCGTGTTTCCCTGGGCCGGCGCCGGCGGCGAGCGAGTGGCCCGCATCATTTGCGACATCTACGCTCCCGACGGCACGCCGTTCGCGGGCTGTCCTCGCACGGCCCTCAAGCGCGTGATCGCCCTGGCGGCCGACCGTGGCTACTCGATGAAGGCCGGGCCGGAGGCCGAGTTCTTTCTGTTCCCTCTCAAGGACGGCGAACCGACCACGGAGACGCACGACGCGGCGAGCTATTTCGATCTGAGCCCGGTCGATCAAGGCGAAGACGTACGCCGCGAGATCGTGCTCGCTCTCGAGGCGATGGGCTTTCACGTGGAAGCGGCGCATCACGAAGTCGCGCCGGGCCAGCACGAAATCGATTTCCGCTATGACGATGTGCTGACAACGGCCGACAACATCAGCACGTTTCGATTCGTCGTGAAGAACGTCGCCGTCAGGAACGGCCTCCACGCCACGTTCATGCCGAAGCCCATTTACGGGATCAATGGCTCGGGCATGCACACCCACATGTCGCTCTTCGCCAACAACGTCAACGTCTTCTTCGACCCGAAGGCGCCCATGCAGCTGAGCCGTCCGTGCCTGCACTACATCGGGGGCATCCTGCGCCACGCCAAGGGCTTTTGTGCGATCACGAACCCGCTCGTCAACTCGTACAAGCGGCTCGTCCCCGGCTACGAAGCGCCCACGAACATCGCCTGGTCGGAGAAGAACCGGAGTCCGCTCGTGCGGGTGCCCGCCGGCCGGGGGGATCGACCCGCATCGAGCTGCGCATGCCGGATCCGTCGTGCAACCCCTATCTCGCCCTCGCCGTGATGCTGCGCGCCGGGCTCGACGGGATCGAGAAGCGGACCGATCCCGGCCCGCCGGTGAACAAGAACATCTTCGCGATGAGCCATCGCGAGCGCCGGCATCTGCGCATCGACGAGCTCCCCGGCAACCTGAGCGAGGCCCTGGATGAGCTCGAGAAGGACTCGCTCGTGCGCGAAACGCTCGGGCCACACCTCTTCCAGCACTTCGTCGCGGCCAAGCGCGAGGAGTGGCTCGACTACATCAAGCACGTCTCTCCGTGGGAGGTGGACCGGTATCTGGGGATCTACTGATCGTGGAATGGGACGAGGGGGACGATGGGACGAGGGGACGATGGGACGAGGGGACGAGGGGGCGAGTGGGACGAGGGGGCGAGGGGACGATGGGACGATGGGACGAGGGAAAGAGGGGACACCCGCGTCCCTAGTTCAGGACGGGATCAAAGGCAGCACGAGGGTTTTCCGCACCTTTTTGGCATTCGACGGCAGGCACAGAACTTGATTCTCCTGTGGTCGGGTCGCGCCGGGCCACCGGGATGCGTAACTCAGGCAGGCGCTGGCATCGCCGTATCCCGTTCGCAGTTCACCACGGCGCGCGCGCGGCCCCTTTTCCACTCTTTCAACCTCGCCCCTCGTCCCATCTTCCCCTCGTCCCCTCGCCCCATCTTCCCCTCGTTCCCTCGTCCCCTCGTCCCCTCGCCCCATCTTCCCCTCGTTCCCTCGTCCCATCTTCCCCTCGTCCCCTGCCCTATGCGGTGATCTTGACCGCGACGGTCGTCATGTCGTCGCCGGAAGGAGCCGAGCCGCGGAATTCGTGGACGGCGGCCACCACGGCCTCGACGATCTCCTGAGCCGAGCCGTCCCGCGCCGCGCGCACGGCGTCGGCCAGGCGCGTAGCACCGAACTCGCGACCGGCAGGGTCGACGGCCTCGAACACGCCGTCGGTGCAGAACACGAACACATCGTTCAACGACAGATCGAAGGCGAGCTCGTCGTACGTCGAGCCGGCGAACGAGCCGAGCGGCACACCGGGAAGCTCCACCTGGCTCACCGTGTCGCCGCTGCAGCGGATCGGATACGGCAGGCCCGAGTTGGCGATGATCACCGTGCGACGCTTGAAGTCGAAGGCCGCATAGCAGAGCGTGCAGTAGTACTCCTCGAGCTGGCGGCCGTGCAGGATGGTGTTCATCGACGACAGGACGCCGGACGGGCTCGAGCGCTCGAGCGTGTAGCGGCGCCGGAACGTTCGGGAACGGACCAGCTCGCCGACGAACGCGCTGTAGAGCGCCGCGGGCACGCCCTTCCCCGACACGTCGCCCACGGCCACGATCAGGCCGCTCGATTCGGGCGAGAGGAAGTCGTACAGATCGCCGCCCAGCTCGCGCGCCGGCGTGAAGCGGGCGGCCACGTCCACGCCCTTGATCCGCTTCGGCAGCTCCAGGGGCAGCAGCGCGGCCTGCACGCGCTGCGCGAAACGCACCTCTTTCTCGAGGCGCACTTCGTTCGCGTGAATCGTCTCGTAGAGGCGCGCATTCTCGATCGACACGGCTGCCTGGCTCGCCAGCAGCGTGAGGATTTCGACGTGCCGCTTGCTGAACGCGTCGAGCTCCGGGCTTTCGAGATCGAACACACCGATGCACCGGTCCTGCACGAGCAGCGGGATCACGAGCTCCGACCGCGCGTCCTCGACGATCTTGATGTAGCGGGGATCGGCCGCGACGTCGGGCACGACGATGGGAACCTTCTCGAGCGCGGCCTGCCCGACGATGCCGCAACCGAGCTTCACGCGCGGCACCGTCACCTGGTCGCCGTAGCGGACGGCGACTTTCATCTCGAGCTCCTTCGTGGCGTCGTTCAGCAGGAGAATGCCGAACGTGCGGTAGTCGATCAGGCGGCGCGTCAGGTTCGCGATCCGCCGGAGCAGCTCGTCGAGCTGGAGAATCGCGCCGAACTCGCGCGCGATCTCGGCGAGCGTCTCGAGCGTCGCCGTGTACTCCCGCTCGTGCTCGAACAGCCGCGCGTTCTCAATCGCGATCGCGACGTGCGCACCGAACTGCCGGAGCATCGCCTCGTCCACGTCGGTGAACTGCCCGGGCGTGTCGGCCAGCAGGTTCAGCGCGCCGATCACCCGGCCCTTCCGCCTGAGCGGCACGACCAGCTCGGCGGCCGATCCGGGCACGGCTTCCACATAGCGGGGATCCGACGTGCACGTCGTTCACGAGGAGCGGCCGGCCTTCGGCCGCCGCGGTTCCGACCAGACCCGTTCCCACCTTCAGGCGGAGCGATCGGGCGACGTGCTCGGGATAGCCCACCGAGTAGGCGATCGAGAGCTCCCCGGCGGCCGGGTCGAGCAGGTAGACGGCGAACGCGTGGAACCGGGTGATTCGCGCGATCAGCTGCGGCATCTTGGCCAGCAGCTCGTCGAGATCGAGCACGGACGTCACTTCCCGGCCGAGCTCGAACAGGGTCATGACCAGTTCGCGCGCGCGCGCTGGCCCCTGGAGGGTGATCGGCGAAACGGCAGGCGAGGGCGATGGTGTGTCGGCCACGGAACAGGACCTGAACGCCGCAGCCTTGGCACAGGCGGGCGGACAGCAAGAAAGTATACTGGTTCCGTCCGATATGAACCTGACGCTGCCCCTCGACCACGCCGCCATCGAACAGATCCTGCCCCACCGCTACCCGTTTCTCCTGGTGGACCGGATCACCGAGTTCGAAATCGACAAGCGCATCGTCGGCATCAAGAACGTGTCGCTGAACGAGCGGTACCTGTCGGGCGTCGGCACCGCGTCGCCCGTGCTGCCGCCCACCATCCTCACCGAGGCCATCGCGCAGGTGGGGGCCGTGCTCATCCTCGCCAAGCCCGAGAACCATCAGCGGCTCCCGTATTTCATGGGTATCAAGAAAGTTCGGTACCGGCATCCGGTGCGGCCGGGCGACGTCGTGGAAATCGAGGCGACCGTCGTTCGCCTGCGGAGCCGCATGGGCATCCTGAAGGGCATCGCGCGCGTGGACGGCCGGGTAGTCGTCGAGGGCACGATGACGTTCGCCCTCGAAAACTCCAAGCGCCCCTGACGCTACACCCGGGCCGTCGTCGATCGCCGCACGATGGCGATCCCCGCCAGGACGACGGCCGCGGCGACGGCGATGCGCGGGGTGAAGGCTTCTCCCAGGACGAGCGTACCCAGGCAGACGGCGAGCACCGGGTTCACGTACGCGTACAGGGATACCGTCGAGATCGGCAGGTGCTTGAGCGCGTATCCGTACGCGCTGAACCCGGCGATCGACCCGGCTGCGGTGAGATAGACGAGGGCGCCGAGCGTGCGCGTCGTGAAGGTGGTGTCGCGCCACTGGCCCGTGACGCTCGCGGCAGCCGTGAACAGCAGGCCGCCGAACAGCATCTCCACCGCGGCCGTCATCAGCACGTTTTCGGCCACGGCCGACGTCCGGCCCCGGCGACGCGACAGAATCGAGCCGGTTGCCCAGCCCGCACAGGCCACCTGCGTGGCCGCGACGCCAGTCGCCACGGCGGCGCCGCCGAGCTGGATTTCCGGCCAGACGAGCAGAACGACTCCCGAGAAACCGACGAGCAGGCCTGCCATACGGCGGGCTGTGAGCGGCTCGCCGCTCGGCATCGCGGCGTCGAGGCCGACCATCCAGAACGGCGAAATGGCGGCGAGCACGGCGGTGAGGCCGCTCGGCACCGTACGCTCGGCGATGAGGACGCCGCCGTTCGCCACGGCGATCAGCAGGCTGCCGAACATGGCGAGCGATCCCCACGACCGGCGTGCAGGGAGCGGCTCGCCCCGCGCGCGCAGGACCGTGACGAGCACGGCGCCGGCCGTCGTCCAGCGCAGCGCGCCCATCGGAAACGGCGGGATCGTTTCGAGCGCGATGCGGATGGCGAGGTACGTCGTGCTCCAGACGATACAAATGACGAGGAAGGCGAGATAGGCGCGGCGAGGGGGGGTCACGCGACGACGGCTGGCACCAGGCGCATAGTAGAATCTAACAGCCTTCAGTGCGGCGGCGGCAGAGAGGTAAAATACGCCAATGGGTCGAAAATCATCCGCCAAACGCCAGGCTCCCCCGCCGGGTGAGCCGCCGAACCAGTCGTCCGGTCCGTTCACGCCGCTCGTGGTCGGTGGCCTTGTCGTCGCGGTCCTCGCCATCGGGGTGCTCGCTTTCAGGAGCAGCAACGCCCCGGGGGACGCCGCGGCGCAGGCCGCACCCGTCGCGGGCGTGCCCGCCGCGGCCCGGCTCGGGCCGCACCCGCAGGAGAACCTGCCGCCCCTCGATTTCCCCGGCTACCAGCTGTCGCGCTCGCCCGACGTGATTCGCGCCGCGTACAAGTTCGCCGCCGAGCATCCCGAGGTGTCGAGCTACGTGCCGTGCTTCTGCGGCTGCGATCGCACCGGCCACCGCGGCAACGAGGATTGCTTCGTCGCCGCGCGCGACGCGAATGGCGACGTCATCGAGTGGAACGACCACGGCATGGAGTGCGCCGTGTGCATCGACGTGGCGACCCGGTCGGCCCAGATGTATGCCTCCGGCGCGTCGGTGAAGGACATCCGCACCGCCGTCGACAAGGAATGGGCCGGCCGCGATACCTATCGCACGCCGACGCCGATGCCGGACTAGTCTCGGGATGCGGGGCGTGTTCCCCCAGCGCAATCCCGCAATCCTCCGTCTCGCTCGATAGCCAGCTCGGCTGTGTCTGCTGCCTTCGGCCATGTGTGAAGGCAGGGATACAGCCGCCCGGCGCATCTGGGCGGTGAGGGCAACCGCTCGCGCCAAGGGAAACTCGCCGTTATTGCATAGGCCAGCTCAGCCGGCTCCACGGCAAGGGGCCGTAGCCCAAGCGATGCCCGCGCGGAGTCCCGGGTTACGGGCCGGCGTCAGTCGCCACCTTCAATCCCCAATCCCCAATCCCTAATCCCGGCACGAATTCTCTATAATCTCCCCGTGTCAGACCGCCGTGCGGCAGCCTTCGCGCGGCTGTTCGAAGCGCTCCACGAAGGCGTGTACATCGGGACGCTCGAGGCCGACGGCACGTCGACGATCGCCGCGAACCCGCACCTCAAGCTGATTTTCGGCCACGGCAGCGAGACGCCGGAGGGAAAGGTGCGTCCCTTCGATCGCCGATCGGTTCATCGATCCGCAGGCGCGCGCCGCGCTTCGCGAACGCCTGTCGAGCGACGGCTCGGTCACCGACTATCTGCTGCGCCTGCGCCGCGCCGACGACACTCCGGTGTGGGTGGAGATCACGGCCCGCGCCGACACCCCGGCGGCCGACGGCAGCCTGCGCCTCGAAGCGCTCGTGCGCGACGTCAGCGAACGCAAGAAGCTCGACGATGAAACGCGCAACCTGTACCACCAGCTGCTGCAGGCCGAGAAGATGGCGGCGCTCGGCCAGACGATCTCCGGCGTCGCGCACGAGCTGAACAACCCGCTGGCGACGATCCTCAGCTGGTCGGAGCGGCTCTCCGATCGTCCGGCGCTCGACGAGCAGACGCGGCGGGGCCTGGAGACCATCCTCGCCGAATCGGAGCGCGCGGCGAAGCATCGTCCGCAGCCTGCTGACGTTCGCCCGCAAACGGCAGACGACGCGCATGATGGTGGACGTGAACCAGGTGGCGCGCGACACGCTGGCGCTCCGCGCCTACGACCAGCGCGTGTCGAACATCGCCGTCATCGACGCCCTCGCCGCCGGGCTGCCGCAGGTCTTCGCCGATGGACACCAGCTCCAGCAGGTCCTTCTGAACCTGGTCATCAACGCCGAGCAGGCGATGCTGTCGGCCCACGGCCGCGGCGTGCTCGTGGTCCGCACCTGGCACGATCCGGACGAGGGGGTCGTCACGCTCGAAATCAACGACGACGGCCCGGGCATTCCCGGCGACGTGCAGTCGAAGATCTTCGACCCGTTCTTCACGACGAAAGACGTCGGACAGGGGACCGGGCTCGGCCTCACCGTGGCGTACGCGATCATCCAGGAGCACGGCGGACGCATCCATGTCGACTCGGGCGCCCAGGGGACGTCGTTCTACGT
Organism: uncultured Acidobacteriota bacterium; assembly: GCA_963837345.1. Taxonomy (GTDB): domain Bacteria; phylum Acidobacteriota; class Vicinamibacteria; order Vicinamibacterales; family CAVVIG01; genus CAWIMX01. The sequence continues at coordinate 1,476,447 of CAWIMX010000001.1, read as the reverse complement.
GGAGCTGCCCGTGACCGGCGCACCCGCGGTCGACGCCGCGCCCCGTCGCGCGCGTGCCCCCAAACGGGCGGCCGCGGTGGCGGGCGCCGCGGTGCTCCTGGTGGAAGACGAGACGGCGCTGGCCTCGGCCGTCGCCGATGCGCTGCGGGACGCCGGGTACGTGGTCGAGCATGCGCTGGACGGGCAGGATGCCCTCGCGGCCATCGACAAGCAGCCGTTCGATTTCGTGGTGTGCGACCTGAAGATGCCGCGGCTCGACGGCATGGCCTTCCACCGCACGCTCACCCAGGTGGCGCCGCGGCTCGCCAGGCGCATCCTGTTCGTGACGGGCGACGTCGCCGGCGGCGATGCCGGCGCCTTCTTCGAGGAGAGCGGGTGCAAGTGGCTGGCGAAGCCGTTCCGGCTGGCTGATCTGCTGAAGGCGGTCGAGGACGGGCTGGCCGGGTAGGTCGGCGTGCCACCCCCGCGTCGGGGTGGCACGCCTGAAAGACGTTATGGCTATCGGGCGATGGCGATGGCCTGCCGGGCGGCGACGGCCGCCTTCTTCGCCTTGCGAACGCCGCGCGCCGGCGTCTGGGTGGCCCGGGCCTTGTACGGGAGCACGACCGACCGGGTCGGCGCCTGCTGATTCTCCTCGTGCGCCGGGAGCTCGGCCTTGAGCATTTTCGGCTTGCGGCTCGCGAACTCGAGCAGCGCTTTCCGCATCTCCGCCACCTCGGTCGCTCCCATGTCGCCGAGCGAATCGCGCAGCCGCCGAATCGCGCGCGCGTGGAGCTGCGAGACGCGCGATTCGTTCACGCCGATCTCGGCGCCGATCTGCTTCATCGTGACTTCGCCGTAGTAGTAGAGGCCGATGACCTTGCGCTCGCGCGGCGGCAGCGACGCGATGGCGGCGCGCACGCGGTCGCGGGTCTCGGTCTTTTCATAGGCGGAGTCGGGGGCGTCGGGTTCGGAGGGGACGAGCGCGGCGGGCAGCGAACTTTCGTCGAGGTGCTCGCCGCTGGCGAGCGGCGACGTGGATTCGATGGTGTTGATCCGGACGATCGTGCGGCTCAATTTCTTTTCGTCGGAGCCGACGCGTGCGGCAAGGTCGGCCATCGACGGCTCGTGTCCGAGCTCGCGACGCAGGGCTTCGCGCGCGGCTTCGAGCTCGCGGCGCTGCCGGCGAACGCCGCGTGGCCAGGCGTCGCGCCGCAGCGCGTCGATCATCGCGCCCCGCACGCGGCGTTCGGCGAACGTCTCGAACTTGATGCCGCGATCGGCATCGAAGCGGTGCGCGGCGTCAATCAGCCCGAGCACGCCATCCTGCACGAGATCGCCGATGTCGATCGAGTGGGGCATCGACGCGGCCATGCGCCGCGCGAGAGCCTCGACGAAGGGCAGGCCGGCCACGATCCGGCGGTTCTGGCTGGCGGTAACAGGCTGAGCGCGCATTCAGAATCTCCTGTAGAACAACGCCCGCTGGGCGGCCGCGCAATCGCGCGTAGCACTGCGCCGTATCGCAACGCTGGTACCAACTCATGCGGCGACGTCCCAAAGCGGCACAACCCCACCCGGATCCGTCAGTGAAACACGTTAGGAATCAGTGAGTTACCTGAAGCTTCTGAATTCGAACACGAGGGCCAGACTGCACGTCAAACGCCCATCAAGTCGTCAAGAATGTGACGAAAAGCGGCGTCCCGTTGTCAAGAAATTGGCTGTGGAATTACAGTTCTGAGGGCAAATCACGAATTGGGGAGGGTGTGCGATCGGATTTCACGCGCGGTGGTCAGGGCGTCGAGCGCCTTGGCCACCAGCAGGGCCGCGCGCGCGCGGAACGCGTCGTCGCCGGCTTTGGCTTCGAGCAGTTCCGCGTGGGCGAGGATGACGCCGAGCTGGTTATTCAGCTGGTGAAAGAGGAGACGCAGGTCGGGCGCCTGGTCCATCGGTGTGCCGCGCGAACCGTGCCCGGCCGACGGGCACCGATCTACGCCCGATGACTGCGTTCCTCGGTCTGCCACGCCGGCGCGACGGCGGCCGGGCGGTCGGTGTCTTTCGGGTCGCGCCACAGCGTGTCCACGAAGATCCTGACCGATCCGCCCGCGGTGCGGACGTATTCGATCTTGCCCGCGGAGAGCCAGTTGTAGATCGTGCGCCGGCTCACGCCCACCAGCTCGCACGCTTTCATGATGGAGATCGTCTTCCGTTCCACCTTTGTGTGCCTCCGGGGATGTGTATCGGTGCCTTGGCGTGAAGGGTTTAGGGATTCAGGGAGTCCCGTCAGGAGACTCAGAAAGGGCTGGACCTGGCCGGGCCATCTCGTCAAAATATTGGCGCGTTCTAAATGGCTGACGGCTCACGACATCTACTGCTCGTCGAAGACGAGGCGGCGCTGCGCGACGTCATCGCCGAGCAGCTGGCCGACCGCGGCTTCGTCGTGGAGCAGGCGGTCTCGGCCCAGGACGCGCTCGAGAAGCTCGCCGACTTTGCGTTCGACGTGATCGTCACCGACCTGCGGCTGCCGGACGTCAGCGGGTCGACGGTGATCGACGAGGCGCGCCAGCTGTATCCCGACATCATCGCGATCGTCGTGACGGGCTATGGCACGGTCAAAGACGCCGTCGAAGTGATCCGGCGCGGCGCGTGGGATTTCGTGAGCAAGCCGTTCCAGATCGACGAGCTGGTGCACACGCTCGAGGCGGCGCTCGAGCAGCGGCGGTTGAAATCGGAAAACGCGTACCTGCGCGCGCAGCTCGACGAGCGCTACAGCTTCACCGGCATCATCGGCAAGAGCGGCGCGATGAAGAAGCTGTTCGAGCTGCTCGAGACGGTGGCGCCCACGGTGAGCACGATCCTCATCACCGGCGAAACCGGTACCGGGCAAGGAAATCGTGGCGCGCGCCATCCACCAGAACAGTCCGCGGCGCGGCAATCGCTTCGTCGCGCTGAACTGCAGCGCGATTCCCGAGACGCTGCTCGAAGCCGAGATCTTCGGGCACGTGCGTGGCGCGTTCACCGGCGCGGTCGGGAACCGGCAGGGGCGGCTCGAGCAGGCGCACAAGGGCACGCTGTTCCTCGACGAAGTGGGGACGATGAGCCCGGCGCTGCAGATGAAGCTGCTGCGCGTGCTGCAGGAGCGGGAGTTCGAACGCGTCGGCGAATCGCACACGACGAAAGTCGACGTTCGCGTGATTGCCGCAACGAACAGCGACCTCGGCCGCATGGTGGCCGAAGGGAGCTTTCGCGAGGATCTGTACTATCGTCTGAACGTGATTCCCGTCCGTCTGCCCGCCCTGCGCGAGCGGCGCGAAGACATCGCGCTCCTCGTGCAGCATTTCCTCGAAAAATATCTGGCGGGGCCCGCCGCGAATACCGTGGTGTCGCAGGAAGCGATGCGCCGTCTGATGGCCTATTCCTGGCCCGGCAACGTGCGACAGCTCGAAAACGCGATCGAGCGCGCGTCGGCGTTCGGCGGCGCGCGCGGGCAAATCGACGTCGGCGATCTGCCCGCAGAGGTGCAGGAGGCCGAGCAGGCCCCTCAAACGTGGATGGTGGGCCTGCCGCAGGAAGGGCTCGACCTGCCGGCGCTCGTGACCAATCTCGAGCGCGATCTCGATCAACCGTTCCCTCGAGCGGACGGGCGGCAACAAGGGACGGGCCGCCCGACTCCTCGGACTGAAGCGGACGACGCTGGTCGAAAAGCTCAAGCGCATGGGTGCCTGACCATGCCGCCACGCTTCGCATACTGGACCATCCTCATCGACGGCGGGCCCACGGCGTTCCGCGCCCGCGAGCGCGACGAGCTGATGCCGACCTTCACCCAGCTCAAACGCACGAACACCGACATCGTCATGAAATGGTTCTCGCAGGGCCGGCTGTGGGAGTCCCCGGAGGCCCAGCAGGCCGCCGCGCGAAAGACGCGACCGACTCGCGCCGAGCCGCGGGGAAGGGACTGGCGACCCGGCGGCGCGCACCGTGATCCGCGGGCACGGTTCAAAAAGAAGAAGAAGACGTAGGGATTAGGGCAAAGATCCCCCATGCTCTCCCACCTCGTGCTCATGAAGCCCCGGGCCGATCTCACCGAGGCGGAGCGTCGCGGCCTCGCCGACGCGCTCGCCGCCGCGGCGCGCGACATTCCCTCCGTCAGAGGCATCCGCATCGGACGGCGTGTCGTTCACGGCGCCGGCTACGAGCAGACCTCGCCCGACGCCGCCGACTTCCTGGCGCTGATCGACTTCGACGATCTCGCCGGCCTCCAGGCGTATCTCGGGCACCCGGCGCACCAAGCACTCGGTGCGAAATTCCGCGAGTCGCTCAGCGCCGCGCTGGTGTACGACTTCGAGGCGGGAGGCCTCGAGCTGCTCGACGCCTTCGTCTGACCCGCTCACCGTGCCGGCTGGGCGTCCTTCAGACCGAGCAGCCGGAGGACGCGGCCCACGAGCCCGCGACGCTGGCCACGCATGGCCGCGTCGGCCTCCGACAGCGCATCCAGGCACTCGGCGATTGTCGTCACCACGCCGATCCCGAGGCGCCTGGCGGCGGCGGGCAGCTGCTCCTCACGGTGCCGCCACACGAGCACCGCCCTGGCGTTCGAGTCGACGACGACGTCGAGGCAGTTCTCGGGGGTGTCGTCGATCACGAAATCCAGGGCGAGCGCCGCGGCGATACGCCCGCGCGAGCCCTGGACCACGAAGACGCTGGGTCGCCCGAATCCGCGCGCTTCGAGCCACCGTTGCGTCTGCACCTGCGCCGTCTGGCCGGCCGTCTCCGGCCGCCTCGTGAGGAAGAGCACTTCCCAGCGCCGATCGATCGCGATCGCTCCGAGCCTGGCGATCGACCCGGCCTCGATTTCGTCGAGCGTCTCCCAGAAATTTTCGATGCCGGCGACGTGGCGCCAGAGTCGGCTTTGCTGCCTCGAGGTCATCTGCAGTCGGGTCGGGAGGGCCGGAACGGAAGAGCTTGGCCCCGTGGCGGCCGTCTCTGGCAGGGCCTCGGGCGCCGCGCGCCGGGAGAATCGCTCGCCGAACAGGTCCTCCGCCTCGCGCGCCAGGGCGGCATCCATGTCGGCAAGTACGCCGTCCAGATCGAATGCGATGCGGATGGGCACAGGGAAAGGTCGACTCAGCTACCTGAGCCATCTTAGCCTGCGGGCCCCATTCCAGAACCGCAGGGGACCGGCACGACTTGCCCTCAAGAATGAAAAAAGCTCGCGAATCCTGGCGTGCTCGCCGGTCGATGCCGCGCGAGATCCCCAAAGAACCTGGACTTCTGGCGAGTTCATTTATGGAACATGTTTTGCAGTGTTTTGCCCAGCCGTGGCTCGTATTCTGCTTGTCTCCAATAGTCGCGCATCGGTCTTCTCGAGGGTGAGTGCTCTCAAGGCCGACGGCCATAGTGTGACTGTGGTCGAGGGCTATCGCGACGCCAGAGCCGCCATCGGCACGCGGCGCCATGATCTGATTGTGGCCCCGATCCGTCTGGGCACCCACAACGGCCTGCACCTCGCGCTCCATGCGCGCGGCGCCCGCCCGCCTCTGGCCGCCATCGTGATCGACGTCGCATACGATCCGCTCACCGAATTCGAAGCGTACCGAAGCGGCGCCTCGTATGCCGCCGAACCCCTCGAAGCGTCGGAGTTCGCCGCCCTGGTCGACACCAAGCTCATGGCCTCCGTGCCGCGACGCTGGCCGCGCACGCCCGTCGTCGGCGACATGCCGGCGCGTGTCTGCGCGCACTCGGCTCGTCTGCTCGACATGAGCTACGGCGGTCTCTGCCTCGAGCTCAAGGAAGGCGACGACGTGTCCGGCCTCAACGTGGCATTTCCCGACTTCGGCGTCACGCTGCAGGCCAAGGCGGTGTGGACTCGCCGGAGCCCCCGCGGCCAGCTGCTCTGTGGCGCGGAAGTCACGGAAACCGACCCGCGGCTGGTTCAGTTCTGGCGCGGACTCGTCGATTCGTCCACTCGACCTGGCTCCGGCGTGTACGCCGGCCAGAACCCCGCGTAACACTCCACGACCTCACAGCCAGACCCTCCCTCGGGTTGTCCGTGTGCACGGCCGTGTGCGTGATTCTCGGCGCCGACGACCTGCCGCAGGCCGTGCGATCAGCATTCCCGACAAGTCGTGTATCAGGCGGACCTTTGTTCATCGTTCAGGCTTGCCGGGTCAGCTTTTCCGATCGTTTTTCAGGAACTTCCGCGAAGTGCTCCAGCTCGCCGCCTTCTGTCCAACCCGCACGATAGCTTCCGATTCGGATGGGAACGGCTCTCCGCGAAACGCGCCCAAACAGCTCTGGTGAACCCTGGCACCGTGCTTGCTCCACGGGGACGCTGTGAGTGGACCGCGACTGTATTGGAAAACGAACTTCGAGCCCACGCAGCGAATGTCTGCGTCAGCGCGGGGGACCCTCGCGATCCACTCTCATCCGCACATTCTGGAACGCGCCACCAGACCCGCGGAGGGCGCGGTCGATACGCTCGTCGTGTGCACGGACTTTGGCGAGCTGCAGCAGATGCTCAGGACGCTGAACGACGCGGGATACGCGACGACCGCATCGAGCTCGTTCGAGGAAGCCCGACGGCTGCTGCGCGGGCGCCGTTTCGATCTGCTCGTCACGAGTCTCCGGCTGCGCACCTACAACGGTCTCTCTCTCGTCCTCTTCGGACGCGTCTTCGGCAGTCCGGTGCCGGCGATCGTGATCGACGCCTGCCCCGATCGCCACAACGCCACGGAAACGGAACGCCTCGGGGCGACCTATCTGGGCGGCCCGCCGAGTGCGGAGCAGCTCGTGGCGAGCGCCGTTCGAACGCTTCGCGCAGCCTCCAAAGAACAGCAGGCCTGAGCGCCCGCGCGTCGTCAGCGGCGCCCGGCCTCGAGGTCGATCACGGCTGCGGCGAGCAGCGGGATCATGATTTCGTGGTGCCCGATGAGCGAGTACCCGCGCGCCGTCCCGGCCGTCGGGCGGGCCACGACGTTCGTGAGCGGACGGTACGGACGCATGAAGTCCATGTTGACGGTCGTCAACTCCGCAAGGGGAATCCCGCGATTGCGCGCGAGCGCCACGGCCTTGAGAAACACTTCGGGCAGGACGACGGCGGATCCGCAATTGAGGTAGACGCCGCGCTCGAGGCGGGCCACGTTGCTCACGAAGTACCGGAAATCCCGCAGGCTGCCTTCGCCCAGCTGCGCCCCGGACGCCGCCGGGTGCATGTGAATGATGTCGGTGCCGATGGCGACGTGCACGGTCACCGGGATGTCCAGCCTCGCCGCCGTGGCGAGCAGGCTCTTGTCGGCGAACGGCGGCTGCATCTCGCGCACGAACCGGCACACGGCCTGGCCGAGGCCGAGGCCGCCGGCGACGCCCTCGTTGAACGCGGTGTTCAGCAGGCGTCCCGTCTCGTCGGCCATTCCGAAGCGGCCGACCCCCAGAGACTCGTCGACGTCCTCGGACGTCGCGCCGATCAAGGCGACTTCGAAGTCGTGGATCACCGCGGCGCCGTTCACCGCGAGGGCCGACACGAACCCGCGCTCCATCAAGTCGACCAGCACCGGTCCCACGCCGGTCTTGACGACGTGCGCCCCGAGCCCCCACACGATGCCCCCGTCGGACTGCTTCGCCTCGACGAGCGCGCGCACGACCGCTTTGAGATCGGCGGCGCCGAGAATGTCGGGCAGCGAGTCGAGCAGGTCGCGGGGGCGAGCGCCCTCCGTCGGCGGGCGAGCGAAGCTGCTCGCATGGGCCTTGCTCTGTCGGGAGCCGAGCGGATACGTCCTGACGTCGGAGAGATCGAACTGCTCGTACGGGAATTTGTGCACGTCGTGCTCCGTCGATCGGTGCGGGCGCGGGCGTGGCGGCTGCGCTGCACGGAATCATAGGGCCTCGCCGCCGCATCGCTCAAGAAGGCATATGATCCATCCTGTTACCAGTCGGGGGTCTCATGAGCCGCGCACTCGTTGTCGACGACGACGCCGGGGTTCTGTCATTGATCACACGGTGGCTGGGCGCAGCCGGATACGACGTCGCCACGGCCACGACATTCAAAGCGGCGCTCGACCTGATGCGCACCGACGCGTTCGACGTGCTCGTGGCCGACGTGCGGCTGGGAGATTTCAACGGCCTGAACCTGGCGATCTTCCTTCGCCAGACGCGGCCGGATGCGCGGGTGCTGATGATCTCGGGCTGGGACGACGCCGTGTTGAGGAAGGACGCGGCGGATCTGGGGGCCGGGTACCTCTGCAAACCGCTCGATCAGGCCGACCTTCTGGCCGCCATCGAGCGGTCGCCGAAGCGTCCGTGATCAGGCGGCGCCTTCGCCCGACGATGAGCCGTCCTTCGCCGTCGTCCCGACGCGCGCCTGGACGAAGCGGAAGCGCTGAAACGGCAGATGGCACTCGTGCTTGCGGAGAAAGCTGAGGAAGCGCTTGTAGTTGTCGTCCGGCATGTTGAACAGACGGGTCAGCATGCGGTAGTTGCCGTTCGTCGTCTGCAAGCCGACCTGGACGATCTTCCGCAGATCGTCGCGCGTCATGTCGCGCGACATGAACAGGGGATACACGGCCGCCCAGAACGACTCGCCATGATCCAGCATGCGGGCGAGCAGATCTTCGACCCGCGACGGCGCGACCGCGCTGCCGTTTGCCGCTGCCGGCCCGGAGATCGCGATGCCGTGCGACCCGTGGACGACTTCCGACGGCAGATCGGCGATGCGGATGGAAGGTTCCGTCACGCGCAGCACCACGCGCTCGATGACGTTCTTCAGCTCCCGGACGTTGCCGGGCCACTGATAGGCGCGAAGCACGTCCATCACCGGCGACGGGACGTCCGGCCGAGCCACGGTGTGCTGCCGGCTGTACACGTCGAGGAAATGGTTCACCAGCATCGGCACGTCCTCGAGCCGGTCGCGCAGCGGAGGAATCGTGAGGCGGATGACGTTCAATCGGAAGTAGAGATCCTCGCGGAACGCACCGCCCGCGATTTGCGCCTGCAGGTCGCGGTTGGTCGCCGTGATGAGGCGGACGTCCACACGGGTGCGCGGCCGATCGGCGCCGACGCGCTGGATTTCACCGGTCTCGAGGAACCGCAGCAGGACGACCTGCATCCGGATGCTCATTTCCCCGACTTCGTCGAGAAAGACGGTCCCGTTCGGGGCCATTTCGAGGAGCCCCGGCTTGTCGCGGTACGCGCCCGTGAAGCTGCCGCGCGTGTGGCCGAACAGCTCCGACTCGAGGAGCGAGTCGGGCAGGCCCGCGCAGTTGACCGTGACGAGCGGGCCGGCCGCGCGGCTGCTCCGCTGATGAATCAGGCGGGCGACCAGTTCCTTGCCCACGCCCGTTTCGCCGGTGATGAGCACCTTCGCATCGGACCAGGCCGCGCACGCGATGTCGTCTTCGATGCTTCTGAGGGCATCGCTTTCGCCGATGAGGCGAACTTCCTGCCGGGGATCGTGATGGAAGGTGTGAGACCGGGACGTCGTTATCACAGACACCGTTTGACCATGCCGAAGAAGGGACCCCGAAGGCACTGCATTCTAGATGACTCGAAGGATCTGGAGCAAGTCAAAATGCCGCTACTTTTTGTATCCTTCCGGCAGCATTCTGCCGAAATTGTCTGAGCGAACAGGCTTTAGTGACGATATCCACGGGATGGAATTCGTGCGGAACCGTGCAACCGGGGTTGCCGAATGCCTGCGTCCCGACGACCTTTCGACGCCCGTTTCCGATCCAAAAGTCTCTCTGAACGGAGACTTTATTCGTCGACGCGCGAGTTCAGTCCGACATTTCCGGCACCGCCGCCACCCTGTCCCCCGACCACCGATATTCCCGTAAGCGACGGCCGTGCCGTGTGTTAGCTGCATCAGACCGCGCGAAACTCTTCTGGAGGTGTCCTTGCACTTCGGCGGACCCGTGAGGCAGAACGGTTCCGCATTTCTGATCGGCAGCAGCGCCGCGATTTCCGAGCTGAAAGAGGAAATCGAGCGCGTCGCGCGGTCCGACGCCAAGGTGCTGATCACGGGCGAAAGCGGCGCGGGCAAGGAAGTCGTGGCTCGCGCCATCAACGCCGCAAGTCCGCGCGCGCAGTCGGCGTTCGTGCCGGTCAACTGCGCCGGGATTCCGGAAACGCTGCTCGAATCCGAGCTGTTCGGCCACGTCCGGGGAAGCTTCACGGGCGCGTACCGCGACAAACCGGGCAAGTTCGAGATGGCGAACAACGGCACCATCTTCCTCGACGAGATCGGCGAGATGACGCTGCGGATGCAGGGGCTGCTCCTGCGGTTTCTCGAAACGGGCGAGATCCAGAAGGTCGGCGCCGAACGCATGACCATGGCGGCCAACGTCCGGGTGATCGCCGCCACGAACCGCAACCTGCGCCAGTTGATCGCGGAAGGACAGTTCCGCGAAGACCTCTTCTACCGCCTGAACGTCATTCACCTGGTCGCGCCGCCCCTGCGCGAGCGCCGCGAGGACATTCCGCTGCTGGTCGAGCACTTCATGTCGCGCTACGTGACCCCCGAAGCGCCCGCGGGGCACAACGGGAACGGCAACGGCAACGGCCACCACCCGGTGGCGCGCCGGATGTCGGACGAAGTGATGGCCGCGCTGCGCGAGTATTCGTGGCCCGGCAACGTCCGCGAGCTCGAGAACGTGATCGAGCGCCTCGTCCTGACGAGCCGCCGGGACGTCATCGAAGTGAGCGACCTGGGCGTCGAGATCCGGACGCCAAGCTCGGTGGGCATGCGTCCCCGGAAGGAACGCCGGCGGACGGTCGCCGACGAGCTGTACAAGAAGCTGGTCGACGACCACGAGTCGTTCTGGGCCACGGTGTATCCGCTCTACATGAACCGCGAGATCACGCGCGGCAACATCCGCGACCTGGTGCACAAGGGCCTGGAACAGGCCCGCGGCAACTACAAGATCGTTCTGCGCCTCTTCAACATGGAGGCGCGCGACTACAAGCGGTTCCTGAACTTCCTGCGCAAGCACGATTGCCAGTTGCCCTTCAAGCAGTACCGGCAGTAGCGGGCCGATGTACGAAACCTTTTTCGGTCTGCAGGAACGGCCGTTCGACCTGGTGCCGAATCCACGGTTCCTGTTCCTGGCCGGCCGCCACCGCGAGGCGTTCAGCAATCTCAGCTACGGCCTGAGCGTTCCGAAGGGGCTGACGCTGCTCCTCGGCGATGCCGGCACCGGCAAGACGACGCTCGTCCAGGCCGCGCTGTCGCAAATCAATCGCAACAACGTCGACTGCGTGCTCTTGAGCAACCCGACGCTCACGCGCGCGGAATTCTACGAGTACCTGGCGCTCGGCTTCCACCTGAGCGAGGGCACGTCCACGTCGAAAACGCAGTTCCTGATTGAGATGCGCCGGCACCTGGAAGCCCGGCACGCGTCGGGAGGCCTGAGCGCGGTGGTCGTGGACGAAGCGCAGAGCATGCCCACGGAACTGCTCGAAGAGATTCGCCTGCTGAGCAACATCGAGACGTCGACGGTGAAGCTGTTGAACGTCGTGCTGGCCGGGCAGCCCGAACTGGCCGCCCTCCTCAACCAGCCACGGCTTCGCCAGTTGAAACAGCGGATTTCGCTGCGCTGCGAGCTCGAGCCGCTCGATTTTCAGGAAACCGCCGCCTACATCGCCGGCCGCATCCGGATTGCCGGCGGCGATCCCAAGCACGTGTTCACGCGCGGGGCGGTCGAGCTGGTGCACGAGGCCTCGGGCGGCATCCCGCGCACGATCAACGTGATCTGCGACAACGCCATGGTCAACGCCTACGCCACGGGGCGGAAGCCCGTGGCGACGGCCATGGTCGACGAAGTCTGTCGCGACTTCGATCTGTGGGGCACGCCGGTCGTGCCCGTTCACGGGCCGGCCGCCGTCAACGGCAACGGCCATGGCAACGGAGCGGCGGCGCCGGTCGAGACCGCGATCGGCAACGTGCCGATGTTCGGCTCGTTCTCCCGGCGCCGGCGGTTCGCGTTCTTCCGGAAGGCAGGCGACGATGACTAGCGTGCGCGCCGTGGGACCCTCGGTCTTCGTGCTGGTCGGCGCCCTGGTGTCACCACCGGCGGCGTTCGCCCAGACGCCGGCCCAGGGCCAGGCGATCGTGCGCGACGCGCTGCCCCCGTCCTACGTGGTCGGGGCGGAAGACGTGATCGGTGTGCTCGTGTGGCGTGAACCGGACATGAGCGGCGACGTCACCGTGCGGCCCGACGGAATGATTACGCTTCCCCTCCTGGGCGATCTCCAGGCCGCCGGGCGCACACCGGAGCAGCTCGCCGACGACATCAAGGACGCGGCGGCCCGCTTCGTGGACGAGCCCAACGTCTCGGTGGTCGTGCGACAGGTCAACAGCCGGAAAGTCTTCATCACGGGCGAGGTGAAGCAGTCCGGCTCCTTTCCGTTGACCGGGCCGCGCACCGTGCTGCAGCTCATTGCGCTCGCCGGCGGGCTCAACGAGTACGCCGATTCCGATCACATCACGGTCATGCGCACCGACAACGGACGGACGCGGACCTTCAAGTTCAACTACAAGGACGTCTCCAAGGGTCAGCACCTCGAGCAGAACATCGAGCTCATGCCCGGGGACACCGTGGTGGTTCCCTAGGTCCCATGCGTCAGATCCTCTGTCTGACAGTCGCCGGCGCCCTCGTCGCGGGGGCGGTACGTGCCGAGGCCCAGGTGCTGCAGCCCCCGCCGCGCTGGTCGGGCGGGCTCCTCGGTGGCGACCAGCAGCCGGACCCGAATCGAGTCCAGCAGTCCGTGCTGTTCAACCTGAGCACCCTCGGCGGCTACGACAACAACCTGACGCCGGAAGGCACGACGGCGACGGCCGAAACCCAGGGAGCCCAGACGGGCTACACCGGCTTTGCGGATGCGGCGATGAATTATCGGCGCGTGCGCCAGTCGCAGGCCTTCGAGGCCGGCGGCCGCGGATACGTCAATGCGTTTCGCAACATCGGCCTCTCGCCGACCTATGGCGGCGACGCGCAGGTCCGCCTGACCGCTCCGATCGGCCGCCGCAACGAGCTGACCGTGTCGCAAAGCGGACGAACGGATCCCGTCTATGCGCTTGGCGCGTTCGCCCCGCTCGTGGGCGATCTGGGGCGGGCCGATCTTCCCGATGTGAACGCGGCCAACGGCTTTCTGGAGCGGCGCTCCTGGACGAGCGACAGCGCCGTCTCGTTCGTGAGCCGCTGGACGCCGCGCAACTCGCTCAGCGCCGCCTACAGCTACGATCTCCGGCGGTTCGAGGACCAGGTCGGAGACGGCCAGACCCACATGGCGTCGGTCGGCTACACGCGGACCGTGGGGCGCCGGTCTGGTGTGGCGGCCACGGCGCGCCACACGTTTTCGGCGTACGACCAGCAGAGCGGCGTCTCGAGCTCGTTCAGAGACGACACGGTGGAGCTGGGCGTCACCAACGAGCATCGGTTTTCAGCCACCCGGCGGCTGTCGCTGGCGGTCGGCGCGGGCGGGTCGCTGCTCCATTCGAGCTTCGACGAGTCGGGCCGGCTGGCGCGACAGGTCCTGCCGTCCGGCTACGCCAGCATGCGGCTCGACCTGGTGCGGACCTGGGCGATCTCGGCCGACTATCGTCGCAGCGTCAGCCGCCTCGAGGGCCTCGTCACCCAGCCGTTCGCGACCGACACGGCGCTCGTGCAGCTGGGCGGACAGCTGCACGCGCGCCTCCAGGCTGTCGTATCGGGAGGCTATTCGGCGGGACGCGGAGCGGACGGGAGCGGCAGCTACGACAGTCAGGTCGTCACCGCGCAGCTGCGCTACCGCATGATGTGGGGCTGCTCCGCTGTCGTCGCCGACAGCGTCTCGGCGTATCGGCTGCGCGACGTCGGCACGCTGCCCGCCGGTCTTCCGGCCGATCTTCATCGCAACGCCTTCCGGGTGGGCATCGATGTGAGCGTGCCGCTGTACGGCACGTTCGCCGACGGATCCCCGCGCTGAACGGGTGAGGGCGGAGCCACCGACTATGCTTCCAGGCAAGACCTATTCGCCGAGAGACTTTCTCGACATGGCGCGGCGCTACTTCTGGCTGCTGGCGATCCCGCCCATGCTGACGCTCTTCGCCGCGCTGCTCTATTCGTCGAAGGTGCCCGATCAGTATCAGTCGGACATCCTGATCGCCGTCATCCCGCAGCGCGTGCCCGACAGCTTCGTCCGCTCGACGGTGACGGTCGGCGTGCAGGAGCGCCTCGACGCGATCACGGTCCTGATCCGCAGCCGGTCGATCCTCGAACCGATCATCACCACCGCCGACCTGTACCCGGTCGAGCGCCAGCGCCTGCCGATGGAGGACGTGCTGGACACGATGCGGAAGAGCATCGACGTGGAGATGGAAAATCCGCGCCAGGATGCCGCCGGCCGGGAGCAGCCGCGCGCGTTCCATGTGCGGTTCAGCTACCCGGACCCGACGACCGCGGCCAAGGTGACGCAGCAGCTCGGCTCGATCTTCATCGATCAGAACGCCAAGGACCGCGGCGCGCAGGCCGAAGCCACCGACGAGTTCCTGGAAGGCAAGCTGGCCGAGGCCCGCCAGCGCCTCGAGGCCCAGGACAAGCTGATGGAGGCGTTTCGGGAGCAGCACGGGAAGGCGCTGCCGACGCAGCTGCAATCGAACATGGCGGCCGTGCAGGGCGCGCAACTTCAGATTCAGTCGCTGGTGGAAGCGATCGCGCGCGATCGCGATCGCAAGCTGATGCTCGAGCGGCTGTACCAGGAGGCCTCGAACGAGCCCGTTCCGACGACGGCGCTGCCCTCGACGGCGTCCGGGGGTACGCCGCAGCCCGCCACCGCGCAGCAGCAGCTCGCCACCGCCCGTGCCACGCTGTCGAATCTCGAGCTGCGGCTCACGCCCGAGCACCCCGACATCATCCGGGTCAAGCGGCTGATCGCCGAGCTCGAGCCCAAAGCCAAGGCGGAAGCCGAGGCCCAGGCGAACGGCGGCGGAACGGCGCTGACGCCCGAAGAGGCTCAGCGGCGCGATCGGCTCCGCCAGATGAAGGCGGAAATCGAAAGCCTCGACCGCCAGACGGCCTTCAAGGAATCGGAAGAAACGCGGCTCCGCGCGCAGCTCACCGACTACCAGGGGCGCATCGAGGCCGTGCCCGGCATCGAGACCGAATGGGCCAAGCTCACGCGCGACTACGACACGCTGCAGGCCGCCTACAAGGATCTTCTGACGAAGAGCGAGGCCTCGAAAGTCTCCGTCGATCTCGAAAACCGGCGCATCGGCGAGCAGTTCCGCATCGTCGATCCGGCCGGCGTCCCGGTGAAGCCGATCGGGCCGAACCGGCGGCAGATGACGGCGATCGGGCTCCTCGTGGGTCTCCTGCTCGGGCCCGGCATTGCCGCGCTGCTCGAGTTCAGGGACGCGAGCTTCCGAACCGACGCCGACGTCTTTCAGCTGCTGTCGCTGCCCGTGCTCGCGACCTTCCCGCTCGTCGAGTCTGCCAGCGAGCACAAGCGCACCGTGCGCCGGCGCTGGCTCGGAGCAACGGTCGGGCTGGTGGTCGTCGCCGGCGCCGGCTATGTGTTCTGGGCGATGCATCTCTGGACCTACGCCCTCTAGGAGTCCATGTGAGTCGGATTGAAGAAGCTTTGCGGCGTTCGGGTACGGCGGATGGCGCCGCCACGATCGCGCCTGAGCAGGAGCAACAGAAATTCGAGTCGCCATGGGAGCGCGACGCCGCCGCGGACGCGGTGCGTCCCGCCTCGTCGCGGAGCGAGCGTCTGGTCGCGGATCCGATCGGCGGGTTGGCGCGGCTGAAGATCGATTGTGCCGAGCGACTGGCATTGTCGCCCGAGTGCGACAGGGTGCTCGCCGAGCAGTTCCGCCAGCTTGCCGCGGTGCTGCACAAGGCGCAGCTCGCTCAAGGCATCAAGGTCGTGATGGTGACGAGCGCCGTGCCGGCGGACGGCAAGACCATGACCGCCGTCAACCTCGCCTACATGTTGAGCGCGTCCTACAAGCGGCGCGTCCTGCTGGTGGACGCCGACCTCCGGCGGCCCTCGATCGGCGTCGTCGACGGCGCCGTTCGCACCCCGGGGCTGAGCGAGGCCTTGAGGGCGCCGGGCGAGAAACCGATCACCGTCATCGAGCTGACGCCGACGCTCACGCTGCTGCCTGGAGGCGCGGCCGATTCCGACCCGACGAGCGGCCTCACGTCGCCGCGCATGCGGCTCATTCTCGAAGAAGCCGCCGAGCGGTTCGACTGGGTGATTCTCGACGTGCCGCCGCTGGCGCCGGTGAGCGATGCCAGCCTTCTCGCCGAGATGGTCGACGGCGCGCTCTTCGTGATTCGAGCCGGCGAAAGCCAGTACCCGCTCGTCCAGAAGGCCATCGACACGCTCGGCAAGGACAAGATCCTCGGCGTCGTGCTGAACGCCGTCCAGCACCAGGTCCCGAAAGGATACGCGCAGTACTACGGCCGATAGGCCCGCCCGACCGCCTCAGACTCGGACGGCCCGTGTCACTGCGGTCGCGCAGTCCGGCACCTCGGGCCTGCACCCACGAAGCTCGCTGACGGCCACCGTGCGAGCGTGGCTCCCGCTAGGGCAGCAATCCGAACGCCGTGAGCCGGCCGTTCGAGGCGACGAACACCTTTCCGTTCGCGACCAGCGGCGCCGCCCATTTCGCCGCGTAGTCGAGTGTGTCCCGCCCTCCCGCCTGATTGCTGTTGTAGAGCTCCACGCCGAGATTCGTCGCGTCGAACGCGTGCAGGACGCCTGGCCCTCGCGTGCCCGAGCCGAGCGGATCGACGTCGATTCTCTCGACGACCCAGAGAATGGCGTTCGTCGTGCCGTTCGACGACAGGCCGAGTGTCGCGCCCGGATAATTGACGACGAAGGGCGACTGCGACGTGGGGGTGGTGGACATCAGGCCGTTCGACATGTGGAACGCCTTGATGTAGTCGGCGTCGGCGCTGAAATAGAGATTGCCGTTCCAGTACACCGGCGCCTTGAAGTTGCCCGTCGTGTAGGTCCATCCCGGGAAGATGTTCACGATCGACTGCACGATCTGGTTGTCGTCGCCGGGCCGGTAGTGGCCCATGTTGTCGCGGTCGACCACGTAGATCGTCCCGTTCTTGCCCGCGCTCAACGCGAGATGCGGATGCGCGCCCGGCTGGTCGGGAAGCAGAATCGTTCCTCCCGATCCCAGATCGATGTCGTTCGCGTCCATCGTCGCCTGGTCGTGCGGGGTGAAGTAGTCGAGCACGCCGCCCGAAGGGCTGATCTTGACGATGCTGTCGCCGAGGTCCGGTCCGCCGCCGTTCGCGTCGAACGTGCCGTCGCCCGTGACGAAGAAGATGTTGCCGCTGGCATCGGTGGCCAGGCCGTCGCCGCTCTGCCAGATGCCGCCGCCCTCGGCGTTGCGCGTGGCGTTGAAGGCCATCACCTGCTGCAGGGTGCTCTTGTTGTAGCCGAGCACCCACCCGTGGTACGGCGGCCGGTCGCCGTGGCCGGCGAAGGCCATGTACACGACGTTGTTGCCGAGGAGCAGCGCGGCCCGCTGGTTCTCGCGAAGCGAGATGAACGGCAGTTGACCGTTCGTCGATCCATCGCCGGTTCCTGCGACAGTCGCTTGAATCGCGATGGGGCCGCCGAACTTTTCGCCGCCTGTCGTGATGTCGAGCGCGTGGAGCCGATGGACGTACTTCGTGCTGCCGCCGGTCACTTCTTTCGTCTTCGCGACCACGTAGAGCGTGTTCGTCGATCCGTCGATCACCGGCGATCCGGTAATGCCGATCTCGGGAGCGATGTCGCAGCATTCGCCGGTATCGCCCGGCGGCACCGTGGTCACGCCGTGAGCCGGATCGATGAAGCTCACGTGCCACAGGGGCGCGCTCTGCAGGCCATCGGCGTCGAAGGCATAGACGCTGTCGTGCTCGGTCGCCACATAGACGACGTTGCGCTGGCCCTTCCCAGGGATGTTCACGCCGGCCACGTAGAGCGGCGACGCATCCGACACGCCGTCGATGGCGTAGTTGTACAGCCGTCCGAATTGCGTCGCGTTCACGTTGGCCGGGGCCAGCACGGTTTCCCGTGAGTTCAAGCCGGTCCGCAGGTTGTCGACATCCCGGGTGAAAGTGCCCGGATACGTCGACACGTACACGGTGGCGTTCGCCGACTGCCCTTGATCGGTCGCCGTCACGGTATGCGTGCCGGCCGCCGATGGCGGCGAATACACGCCGCTCGCGGAAATCGTGCCGCTCGAAGCCGTGCCGCCCGGCACGCCGTCGACCGCCCACGTGACCGTGCCATTCCCGCCTGCCGTGGTAAAGGGCTGCGAGAGGTTCGGCGTCAGCACCGTCGTCCGCGGGGCGATGGAGAGAGTGCCGCCGCCGGAAGAGCCGCCGCCGGCGGCGCGGAAGGCCGCGAGCACGACGCCCCACGCGTCCGACCCGCCGGTCGACGCGGTCGCCGATGCGTTGCCGGCGAGCGGCTGGATGGCGTCTTCCGTGACGAGCTTCGAGGTCGAGCCATTCGGGACGCGATCTTCGATCGCAAATCCACTGCCGGCGGTGAACGCCTGGCCGCTGGCGGACATGATGGCGCCGAGCAGGAGGTCGCCGTCGCCGGTCGTCGCGAGCGGCCCGCTCGAGGGCGAGGCGCCGACGCCTTGTGCGGCGACGCCTCCGTCGAAGGAGGTCGCGGCCGCGACGCCGGAGTATTCGAGGATCGCGATGCGCAGCGTCGATCCCGACGCGGCGTCCGACACCGTGACGGTGTTGGGTCCGCTTCCGATGTTTTCGGCGTAGAAGATGGCCAGCGTGTCGCCGGAGGGGGTGTCGACGGTGACGTTGAGCTGGACCGCCTTCCGATACGTGTTGCCGCGCGAATCGCTGACGGCGAACGTTTCGCCGGAGGCCCCGGCGCGCACCGCCACCGCGATGAAGTTTCCGGCGGTGTTGCCCGAGGGAAACGCGAGGGACGCCGACGCGGACGCGCCCGCGTCGACCGACGTGTGTTGCACGAGCGAGATAGCGCCACCGCCACTGCCGCCCCCGCCGCCAGAAGATCCGTCCAGCGTCGCGCTCGCCACGTTGGAATAGCCGCTCAGATTCCCCGCGGCATCGGTCGCGCGCACGCGGTAGCGATAGGTGCCGGGCGCAAGTCCGGCGTCGTGGTACGCCGTGGACGGCGCGGTTGGTGACGACGTCGGCCCGGCGTGGCCGGCCGAGTCCACGAGGTAGAGCACGGCATCGCCGCTGAACGGCGGCGTGAAGGATTGCGACGAGGATCCCGCCGCAATCGACCCGCCGGAAACCGTCGCGCCCGTGGACGGGTTCAGCCATTCGACCGCCAGCGTCCGCGCGCTCGGCATCGCCGAGAGGTTCACGGTGAACGACCCGCCGCTCGGCGCGTACACCAGGTATTCGGCGCCGACGCTCGGCGTCTGGGCCAGGCAGTGGCCGGTGGAGCAGAGCGAGCTTCGCGGAAGAACGTTGGCGAGATTCAGCTTGCGGGAGTACCTGAGAATTTCGCCGAGCGTGTCCCTGAAGTTGTTCCAGCGCGCGTCGGGACCGCTGCAGATGCCGTTGGTCGCCGAGGGGCAGAGGTTGCGGCTTTCGCGGGGGTAGTGGACGACATAGGGATCCATGAACACCACTTGAATCCCGTTTGTGAAATTCCCCCAGGCCCAGCTTCTGTTCGTCTGAGCAGAGTCGTTCCACATGCCGAAATACGTGTGGTCCGAATCGTTCACGGCCACCTTGCAGGGCGGCGTGCCGCTGCCGCAGGTGGGCCCTCCGTCCGTCGCAATCCAGTCGGCGTCGCTGTTGGCCGGAGATTGGTCGTACGTGATGAGCGGCGCGTATCCGACCGGGTGCTGCAACGGCTTGCCGGCCTCATACGCGTGGATTTGCGCGATCAGATGATTGTTCCACCAGATCGAATTGCCTGGACCTTCCTCGGAGACGATCCAGAGAACGTTCGGCAAGTCGTTCAGGGTGTCGATGACCTTGCGCACGTACGCGTCCTGCAAGTCCGTGATGGCATTCGGCGCCGTCATGCTCATCGAGCCCGTGCCGGAATTCCCCCCCGTGTAACCGTCACTAATGCCGTTGACGTTGTTGGCGCCGGTGAAGGGATAGCCGTCCGTCGAGCACCGGTACACGTTCAGCCATTCGCCAGTGAACAGGTACACCCCGGCGTAGACACCGGCATCGTTGAGCGTCTGCGCCCGCGTCCGCAGCCGATCGAAGTACGCCTGGTCGAACTTCGTCAGATCGAATTTCGGCCCACCGTCGGTCGCGTTGCCGGGGCCCGTCCGTTGCCAGGGCTGCGGGCTCACGATGAAGTCGGTGGACGCCCCGGTCGGCAGCCCGCAGAACTTCGGCATCTCGGTGCGCCACAGCAACGTGAAGTTGTGGCCGTGCGCCACCAGCATGTTCACGAAGCCCGAGAAGTCCAGCGGCTGGAGGATCCCGTTCGCGCCCCAGTCCTGCAGGTTGTTCCACGTGTGCGATCCGTTGAGGATCACTGGAGTGCCGCTGGCATCCTTGAAGTAGTTCGGGTTGGCGGAGGCCGACAGCGGTCCGGCGATGGGGCCGGTGCTCACGCTGGCGATCTCGACGAAACTCGTGCATCCAGTGCCCTCGCAGCGTTCCACGTGATATGCCGTGACGCCGACGTTGTCACTCGACGCATTCCAATCGAGGTCGATGGCACTCGTCCCCGATGCAGACGATGTCAACGCGCCCGGCGCGGTCGGCGGCTGAGTGTCCCCGGCGGGCGCGATCGCCGTGACGTCGCTCGCGGTGTCGTTTCCCGTGTTGGTGTCGCCGCCGCCGCCCACCATCGCCGTATTGACGACGCTTCCCGGCGCCGATCCCGACACGTTCACGGTCAGGGTGATGTCCGGATACTTCAGGCCGGCGGGCAACGCGTCGCCGCGCGAGCACCGGAGGGCGGCCAGCGCGCAGGTCCAGCCGGCGCCGGCCAGGTTCGTGGCCACGAGCCCGGTCGGCAGCGTGTCGACGACCGCCACCGTCCCGCTCGTCGCCGCGCTTCCACTGTTCGCGACGCTCAGCGTGTAGGTCGCGCCGGTCTGACCCTGCGTGAACGTTCCCGCGTGGGTCTTCGTCAGCCTCAGATCCGGCGTCGGCGATGCCGGCGCACCGGCGCGAAACGCGGCCAGCACGGCGCCCCACGGATTGGAGCTGCTCAACGCCGCCGTCGTCGATGCGGTTCCGGTTCCCGGTTGAGTCCGGTCCTCGGTGATGAGCTTCGTGCTGGACGCGTCCGGAACCCAGTCTCGGATGGTGTAGCCCGCGCCCGCAGTGAAGCCGCGGCCATCGGCCGACATCACGGCTCCCAGGAGCAGATCGCCGTTCGCGGTCGTGGAGACCGACCCGCTCGACGGCGAAGCGCTGACACCCTGAGCAGCGGATCCGCCATCCAGCGAATTGGACGTGGCGACGCCCGAGTACTCGAGGATCGCGACGCGCAAGGTCGACGCCGAATTGCCGTCTGTGACCGTGATGCTGTTCGCCCCCGCGCGGATGTTCTCGGCGTAGAAAATCGCCAGCGTGTCGCCTGATGGCACGTCGACGGTGACGTTGAGCTGGACAGCCTGCCTGTAGGTATTGCCGTTCGAATCGCTCACGGCGAACGTTTCGCCGGAGGCGCCTCCCCGAACGACGACTGCGATGAAGTTGCCGGCTGTATTGCTCGTCGCAAATCCAAGCGACGAGGCCGCCGCGCTCCCGGCGTCTCGTGAAACGTGCTGGACCAGCGTCAGTGAAGGCGGATCCGCTCCGGCACTTTCGATCGGCGTGACGTCGGTGGCCGTGTTGTTGGCGGCATTGCTGTCTCCGCCGCCACTGACGGTGGCGGAGTTCGTCACGCTGGCGGGAGCGGTGCTCGCGACGTTGACGCTGAGCGTGATCGCCGGGTAAGTCGCTTGCGCAGGCAACGCGTCGCTGCGCGTGCAGGTGACCGTTGCGCCGCTGACCGCGCAGGCGTTCGATCCACTGCCCCATCCGCTGCCTGTGGCGGCCGTGGGGACCAACCCCGCCGGCACCGTGTCGACGACCGTGACGGTCCCTGCCGTCGGGCCCGTCCCGCTGTTCTTCACGGCCAGCGTGTACGTGGCGCCCGATTGGCCCTGCGTGAACGTGCCGGCGTGTGTCTTGGTCAGCGTCACATCAGGTGCGGAGGGAGGGGACGCGGCCGCGCGAAACGCCGCGAGCACCGCCCCCCAGGGATTCGCGCTGCTCAAGGTAGCGGATGCCGCGGAGGCGCCGGCCGCCGTCTGAATCCGATCTTCCGTGATCAGCTTCGTGTTCGACGCGTCGGGTAGGCGATCCTCGATCGAATATCCGGACCCGGGCGAGTATGAGCGGCCGTCGGCCGACATGATCGCGCCCAATAACAGATCGCCCCCCGCGCTCGTCGACACGGCCCCGGTGGATGGCGACGTGCTGACGCCCTGAGCGGCCGCCTGGCCCTCCAGGGAGTTCGTTAGCGCGACGCCCGCATATTCGAGAATCGCGAACCGCAGCGTCGAGCCCGGGTTTCCGTCCGATACGGCGATCGTGTTCGCGCCGCCGCGGACGTTCTCGGCGTAGAAGATCGCCAGCGTGTCGCCGTACGGCGCGTCGACCGTCACGTTGAGCTGGACGGCCTGCCGGTACGTGTTGCCGTTCGAATCACCGACCGAGAACGTCTCGCCCGACGCGCCGCCGCGAACGGCGACGGCGATGAAATGTCCCGCGGTGTTGCCCGACGCAAACGCCAGCGACGACGATGCGGTGCTGCCTGCGTCGCGCGACGCATGTTGCACGAGCGAAACAGTCGCGGTCTGAGCCCTTGCTGAACGAACGTCGATCGCAAGAAGGATCACGGCCACGCAGGTCACACGCCAGATCAACACGCCGCATACGAGCAGCCGCCGCATCCTGCCTCCAATCCGCCCAGCGAACGCGAGCTGGTCGGCGCAGGTGGATGCAAGAACATGCCACTCTGTGGGCACCTACCGTTCGCGCAACCTGTTCCAGTTCGTCAGAACGGATGAGGTTGCTGCCCGATCCCCTCTGATTGTGGACAGTTAGTCGACCGCATTGGCAGCCGTCCGCGTGAGGCGGCGCCGTGCCTCAGGTTGCAATTGCGTGACCCCTCCGACGGAAGTTCTGGCCGTCGGGCCCGAGCAATTGTGACCGGTTCGGACCAGCACCGTGCGTAAAAGACTGTCATGGGTCAGACGCCCCATGCATCGAGCGTTCAGAATGGACGGCCTTTTCAACCTCTCCGATGCTCAAAGGGGCACGGGATCCAATACAAAAGTCATCAATCGCGCAGACATTGTCCTCCGCCAGAGCCCTCACAACGACTCCGAAAATAGCATCTAACATATTGATAATTATCAACTTACGTCTTCTCTAACCACCTCGACCCCGTCGGACGAATCTTTGCTGTTCCGACGTCCAGGCGCGCAGACCACCGCGCGCATCGCTTTCCCGACGAACTCCGCCTCGCCCTGTGAGTGAGAGGGCGAAGCTGTGCCGCGATCGCATGGATACAACCCAAGCCACCACGGACGTCCCGCCGAGACCGCCGACGGTCCTCCTCGGGCTGGCGGCGGCCGCGCTCGCGCTCTGCTATGCCGAGCCCCTGGCGGCCCTCCCCCGGCACTGGGCCAGCAGCCCGCTGTACTCGTTCGGCTTCGCCGTCCCGCTGATCAGCGGCTACATCGCGTGGAGCAGGTGGCCGGAATTGCGCGCCATTGCGCTGCGTCCGGCTTACTGGTCGGGGGTTTCATGCACGCTGGTCGGGATCGGTCTGCTCGTCGTCGGCCGTCTCGGCGCGCTGGTCACCGTGCAGGAGACGTCGTTCGTCGTGGTCCTGGCGGGGCTGGTGCTCCTGTTCGGGGGCTTCGGGCTCGGCCGCCTGATCTGGTTTCCCATCGTGTACCTGCTGCTCATGGTGCCGGTCTGGAACTATCCGGTGGCGCTCGTTCAGGGGCCGAGCCGGATTCTGTCGGCAAGCCTCGCCGTGTCGTTCCTGCACGCGACCCGAGTCCCCGCCCTTCGCGACACGACCTTCATCGTCCTGCCGAACGTCACACTCCAGGTTCTCCAGGAATGCAGCGGGGTGAACCAGCTCATCACGTTTGCCGCGATGGCGCTGCCCGCGTCCTATCTGTTTCTTCGGGGCGTCTGGCGGCGCGTCGCGCTCGTCGGCATTGCGATCGCCGTCGCGTACCTGAGCAACGGCATCCGCATCGCGCTCGTCGGATGGCTGGCGTACCACGGTCTGGGCAACGGCACGCTTGGCGCCATGCATCTCATGGAGGGCCTCGCGGTCTCGCTCGTGGGATATGCGGTGATTGGCGCCTGCCTCTCCGGCCTGTCGCGCATCGGAAGCTCCAACCCGAAGGCTGGCGGACGCGGGAGCGGCCGCGTCGCGGCGCGTTCGCGGCGGCCGTGGCTGGAGTGGAGCGTCGTCGGGATCCTGGCCGTCGTCGGCTGCTCTCAGCTCCTCTTCCGCCCCTCGGAGGTGCGGCTGGCCGCGTCGCTCGACTCGCTCCCGCGCCAGATTGACGAGTGGACGGCGGACGCCGCGCTGCCCGCGCCGTCGCGATTTCCGGCCCTCGACGATGACCTCGTGCAGGCGTATCCGACCGAGGCCGGCGAGCGCCGGTTCGAGGGCGCCGACGCGGAGCTCGTACGCGGCTATCGCAACCCTCAGGGCGCCCGCGCCCAAGTCTATGTCGGCTACTACCGCCAGCAGCGCGACGGCAAGGAACTGACGGGCGAAGCCAGTGCCGCGCTCGACCGCGTGGCCTCGCCCGTCACCGTCACGCTGCCTACCGGCGTCGTCGACGTGAATCAGGTGGAGCGCCAGCAGGGGCAGACGTCGCGAGGCGTTCTCTACTGGTACGACATCAACGGTCGAATCGTGCGGAACATCTACCTGGCCAAGGGCTACACGCTCTGGGACGCCCTGACACGGGGCCGGACCAACGGCGCCGTGATCATGGTCGCGTGGAGCTGCTCGTCGGGCGGGTCGTGTGAGACCGACCGGCGGAGCGTCATCGGTTTCGTGAGCTCCGCGCTGCCCCTGCTGCGCGACCGGCTGGCCAGCCACTCCTCATGATTTCAGCGATCTGGCTGACTTTTCATCGCGGGCGGCGTGACTCTGTGCCGCCGGCCGCCGCATCAGGCTTTCGTTGTGGCGTCGTTATCAACAATAACTCATTTTGTTTCAGCCATTTATGAGCGCTGTAACAGCCGCCGCACGCCCTGCCCCGCTGGCGATCCATTTGCACTGGAGCCGGGCATCACGACCGTCTGAAATGGCTGCAAAACGACAACTACAGACAAGTGGCGAGCCTCGGGTGCGCGAACCGAAAACGAGCGATCTGCCCGTGCTGGGCCTGGCCCCGGAGAGCCAGCGGCACCAGGTCTACAGCGAAGAGGCGTTCCGATATTTTCTGGCGCTCGAGCGAAAGCGCGCCGAGCGATCGAGCCGATCGTTCCTGCTGATGCTGATCGAATGGGACGGGCGGACTGGCGGCGGAGCGACGTTCGATCCACGAGTGGCAACGAAACTGTTTGCGCTGGTCTGGCCGTGCCTGCGCGAAACCGACTATCTCGGCTGGTATCACGATGGGCGCGTGGCCGGAGCCGTTCTCACGCAGCTGGGCGAGTCGAACGGCACCGACGTCTCCGGCCTGGTGAGAGAGCGGGTGGGACGGGCCCTGCAGGAGGGGTTCCCCCGAGACACAGCGGCCCGGCTTCTGGTGCGGGTCTACGAGCTGCCTCCATCGGGCAGGCTCCAATCCTAGACAAGAACGAGCGAGCGATGTTTGCCCCCATTCAGCGTGGTGTGAAAGAGCCGGCTCACGTGCCGGCAGGCCCGGCGCCGTCGGCAAAGACGCCGACGCGACGATACGTGCTCGACGATCGGTTGTTCGCCTCGGTGCTGGCGCGCGAGCGCAAACGCACCGACCGTTCGGAGCAGCCTCTGGTGCTCATGCTCGTGGCGTACGAGGCGCCTGGCCACGACACCTCGCAGATCATCTGGAACCTCACGTTCGACACGCTGGCCAACGTCACCCGCGAGGCCGACGTCGTCGGCTGGATCGAGCCGGGCGCGGTCGTCGGCGTCATCCTCACCGAAACCCGGACCGTCGACGGACGGATGACGGCAGAAATCGAGTCGCGTCTGCGCCGGCAGATCGCGCGGCGGCTCGACGAGGCGTCGAGCCGGCGGCTGTCGATCCGGTTTCAGGTGTATGCGGGCCTGCACACCGCGAAGGTCGTCGCCGACGCCCCCGTGGCGCCTCTGCCGTCGGTCGACCGACCGACGACGCTCGGAGATCTCGCGAAGCGCGGCTTGGACGTCCTCGGCAGCTCGATCCTGCTGGTGTGCCTGGCTCCGCTGTTTCTGGCGATCGCGGCGCTGATCAAACTCAAATCGCGCGGCCCGGTGTTCTTCCGGCAGACGCGAGTCGGCCACGACGCGAAGCCGTTCACGATGCTCAAGTTTCGGACGATGCACGCGAACAGCGATCACGCCATTCATCAGGCGTACGTCTCGCAGTTCATTCAATCGGCCGCGCAGGAAGGCTCGTCGCAGAACGCCCCGTTCAAGATCGCCAACGACCCACGGGTCACCGCCATCGGGCGCATTCTGCGCAAGACGAGTCTCGACGAGCTGCCGCAGCTCCTGAACGTGCTCCGGGGCGACATGTCGCTCGTGGGGCCCCGGCCGCCGATCCCGTACGAGGTCGACCAGTACAAGCGCTGGCACACGCGCCGGGTGCTCGACGCGAAGCCCGGCGTCACGGGCCTCTGGCAGGTCACCGGCCGCAGCCGCACGACCTTCGACGACATGGTGCGGCTCGATCTCCGGTATGCGAAGCAGCAGTCGCTGTGGACCGACTGCAAGATTCTGCTTGCCACGCCGCGCGCGGTGATCGCCGGCAAGGGCGCGTGCTGACGTTGATGGCTGGCCTCGAGGACGGCGTGTCGCTCGACGAATTCCTCGCCGTCGCGCCCGACGTGAAGCTGGGACGCGACGTGAAGCTGTCGCGGTTCATCAACCTGTATGGCTGCACGATCGGCGACGAGACCAAGATCGGCGCCTTCGTGGAGATTCAGAAGAAGGCGTCGGTGGGCCGCCGCTGCAAGATTTCGAGCCACACCTTCATCTGCGAAGGCGTGACCATCGAGGACGAAGTGTTCGTCGGGCACGGCGTCACGTTCGTGAACGACACGTACCCGCGCGCCACGGCCGCCGCCGGCGCGCTCCAGACCGAAGAGGACTGGATCGTCGAGAAGACGCTGGTCCGGAAGGGCGCCTCGATTGGCTCGGGCGCGACCATTCTGGCCAACGTCGAAATCGGCGAGCGCGCCATTGTCGGGGCGGGCAGCGTGGTGACGCGCGACGTGCCGGCCGGCGTGATTGTCGCGGGCAACCCGGCGAAGGTCCTTCGCCGCATCGATCAGGAACCTGGAACGGGGAATGATGAATAACGAGACGGTTCTCGACGCCGAAATCCAGCGTCAACAACCGAAGAAGTTCGGCTGGTTCGACACCCGCGGCGCCCAGGCGCGCGACAAGGTGCTGCGCGTCGGCGTGATTGGCTACGGCTACTGGGGACCGAACATCGTCCGCAACCTGCAGAACCTCGAGACCTGCGAAGTGGTCGCGGTCTGCGACAAGAGCCAGGATGCCCTGCGGCGCGTGCAGCGCGCGCATCCCGGCGTGCCGCTCACCACCGACTACACCGAGATCCTGACCTCCGCCGACATCGACGCCGTCGCCGTCATCACGCCGGTCTGGACGCACTACGAGCTGGCCAAGGCGGCCCTCGAGCACGGCAAGCACGTCTTCGTCGAAAAGCCGTTCACGTCGAACTCCCGCCAGGCCGAGGAGCTCATCGAGCTGGCCGACCGCAAGAACCTGAAGATCATGGTGGACCACACCTTCCTCTTCAGCGGCGCGGTGCGGAAGATTCGGGAAGTGGTCGACGCCGGCACGCTGGGGCCGCTCTACTACTTCGACTCGACTCGCGTGAACCTGGGCCTCTTCCAGCACGACGTGAGCGTGGTGTGGGACCTGGCGCCCCATGATTTTTCGATCATGGACTACATCATCACGGACAGAGCGGAGGCTGTCGTCGCGACCGGCGCCCGCCACTTGAACGGCCATGCCGACATGGCGTTCATCACCGTCTATTTCCCCAGGAACATCGTGGCCCACATCAACGTGAACTGGCTGTCGCCGGTGAAGGTGCGGACCACGCTCATCGGCGGCCGCGACAAGATGCTGGTGTGGAACGATCTCGAGGCCGACGAGAAGATCAAGATCTACGACAAGGGCGTGAACATCACCAACGGCGAGGGTGTCTACGACCTGCTGGTGAGCTACCGGACCGGCGACGTCTGGGCGCCGAAGGTCGAGCAGACCGAGGCGCTCAAAGTCGAGCTCGGCTACTTCAGCGACTGCGTGCTCCACGACAAGACGCCGGTCAACGACGGCGTGGCGGGGCTGCGCGTCGTGCGCCTGCTCGAGGCCGCCGACGAGTCGTTGCGGTCGCGCGGGAAGCTCATCACACTGTAGGGCTTTCAGAATCGATCAACCGTGGTCATGACGCTCCCGATCGTCGACGTGCAGCCCGCGACCCCGCGGGCGTGCATCGTCCGCCTGGATCTCGGCGACCACGACTTCCCGTACGAGGCCGGTCAGGCCGTGCTGGTCGGCATGCACGGGGACGCGAAACGGCGGCCGTACTCGATCGCCGGATCACCCGACGATGCCAGACGCGAGCGGCGTCTCGAGCTGCTGGTCGGCGTCGAACGGTCCGCGACGGCCACGCACCACTCCCTGAGGCTCGACCCCGGCGCGACGCTGGACGTGGAAGGGCCGGTTGGCCGGTTCACGTTTCCGACCAACCCGAATCAGCAGCGGTTCACATTCATCGCGGGCGGCACCGGCATCGCGCCGCTGCGCGCGATGCTGCGCCGGGCGCTCGAGCTGCCCGATCGTGAAATCTCGGTGCTGTACAGCGCGCGCACGCCCGAGGAATTCGCCTACCACGACGAGCTCGCCCAGCTGGCGCATGACGGGCGGATTCGCCTGCGGCAGACCGTCACCCGCTCGACGGGAAACGGGCGGTGGCGCGGACTGCTCGGACGGATCGGCCCCGCGGAGCTGCAGCCGATCGCCCGCGACCCGCAGAATCTCTGTTTCATCTGCGGCCCCAAGGCGCTCGTCGATGACACGACGCGCCTCCTGAACGAGCTCGGCGCCCCGCGGGAGAGAATTCGCATCGAAGAGTGGTAGGCGCGCCGGCGACCGTCCATCGGATCGCCGCCCTTCCGGTTCCGTCAACGCCGTCCCTCAACCGACAGACTGTCATGCACGTCCCGCTGCTGGACCTCAAAGCGCAATACGAGACGATCAAGGCCGAGATCGACGCGGCGATCGCCGAGGTGATGCTGTCGCAGCATTTCATCCTCGGGCCCCGGGTCGACGCCTGCGAACGGGCGATCGCCGAGTACTGCGGGTGCCCATTTGGCGTGGGCGTCTCGTCAGGGAGCGACGCCCTGCTGATGTGCCTGATGGCCGAAGGTATCGGGCCGGGTGACGAAGTCATCACGTCGCCGTACACCTTTTTCGCCACGGCAGGAGCCGTCGCCCGCCTCGGCGCGACGCCGGTGTTCGTCGACATCGATCCGGCCACGTGCAACCTCGACGTCGGGCAGCTCCCCGCGAAGATCACGGACCGGACCCGCGCCATCATTCCTGTTCACCTCTACGGCCAGATGCTCGACATGGACGCGGTGATGGAGATCGCCGGCGCGCATCGTCTCGTGGTGATCGAAGACGCGGCGCAGGCGATCGGCGCCGAATATCGAGGGCGCCGCGCCGGTTCGGTCGGCCACTACGGATGCTTCTCGTTCTTCCCGTCGAAGAACCTCGGCGCCGCCGGTGACGCCGGCATGATCACGACGGCCGATCCCCAGCGCGCCGATCGGCTGCGCGTGCTGCGGGGACACGGCGCCCGTCCGAAATACCATCACCAGGTCGTCGGCGGGAACTTCCGCCTCGACGCGCTCCAGGCCGCGATCGTCCTGGCGAAACTGCCCCACCTGGACGACTGGACGGCGGCGCGCCAGCGGAACGCCGCGCGCTACGACCGGCTGTTCGACCAGGCCGGTCTCACGACGGGCGCGGGCCAGCAGGCACGCCTCGTCCTGCCGCGGGTCGTGGCGAACCGCCACATCTTCAATCAGTACGTCATTCGAGTAGCCCGTCGCGATCGTCTGCAGGAGGGACTCCGCGAGCGGGGTATCGGAAGCGAGGTCTACTACCCCGTGCCGATGCACCTGCAGCAGTGCTTCAGCTATCTGGGGCACCGCAGCGGCGCCTTCCCGGCGAGCGAAGCGGCCGCCAACGAAACGCTCGCGATTCCCGTGCATCCCGACGTTTCCGACGCGCAGGCCCAGTACGTCGTCGACGCCATTCGTGAGCTCGTCGCCGACGACGCGACCTCGCTGGCGGCGTCGGCCGCCTCAGGGCCGACGAGATAAGAGAGCGGACACCAGCCACATGATTGGCGTGCAGGCCGACACCGCAGACCCGCGCATCGTCGCGGAGTTCTTCGAGCTGTTCAAGACGCCGTGGGAGCGGGCCGTGCCGGGACGGAAGTACGGCGCGATTGTCGCCGTCGGGGGGCGAATCGATCACCTCGATGCGGCGCTCATCGTGTCCTACACGGGCTCTCCGAAGGCGCCGCATTCACGTCAGGAGCCCGGTCGCGGCGCCACGACAACGTTCTGGGGAGACGTGGAACTGCCGATCTACGGGCCGCTCGCGACATTTCCGCGCGAGCACGGGACGACGGTGGTCGGGCCCGGCGAGCGGGCGGTCGACTGCCGCGTGGCCATGGGCGGACGCGTGGTCTGGCAGGTGGGCTACGACCTGTTCGACGAAGTGGCGTTCCTCCTGACGACGGGGCAGCCGATCGAGCAGGCGGCAGTGCCCGCCCTCGACGTGCACATCGATCTGCTGCGCCATCTGCTCGTGCAGGGCAACGTGTCGTTCGTCGAGGTGCCGCCGCGGCCGCGTGGATTCGACTTCACCTGCTGTCTCACGCACGACGTCGACTTCTTCGGCATTGCCCGGCACAAGGCCGACCACACGCTCGCGGGCTTTCTCGGCCGCGCCACGCTCGGCAGCGTGCGCGATCTGGCAAACGGCCGCCGGACCGCCGGCGAGGCGGCGCGGAACGTTTCGGCCGCCCTGTCCCTGCCGCTGATCTTCTCCGGCCTGGCGCGGGACTTCTGGCAGCCCTTCGAGGACTACTCGCGCGTCGAAAACGGCGACCGGTCGACGTTCTTTCTCGTGCCGTTCAGCGGCCGTGCCGGACGAGCGCCCGATGGCCGGGTCGATGCGACGCGCGCCGTCCGCTATCAGATCAGCGAGATTCGCCACGAAGCCCTCGAGGCGGCTGGACGGGGCGTGGAGCTCGCCGTGCACGGCATCGATGCCTGGCTCGACGCCGACGCGGGCCGCCGCGAACTGACGGAGCTGACGACCGTGACGGGCCGCGCAACCGCCGGCGTCCGGATGCACTGGCTCTACTTCGACAGCAGCTCCGGGCGGCGCCTCGAAGAGGCCGGCTTCGCCTACGACTCGACGTGGGGCTACAACGACGCCGTCGGCTATCGGGCGGGAACCTCTCAGGTGTTCCGGCTCGACGGCACGAACGACCTGATGGAGCTGCCGCTGTCCATCATGGACTCCGCGCTTCTGTCCCCCGGGCGTCTTGGTCTGGATGCGGCGCAGGCGGCGGAACGGTGGAGACCCATCATCGAAAACGCGCAGGCGCGCGGAGGGACCATCGTCGTCAACTGGCACGGGCGAAGCCTGGCACCGGAACGCCTGTGGGGCCGTCACTATCGCCGTCTGCTCGACGAGATCGCGAGCGGCCATCGGGTCTGGTTCACGACGGCGGGTCAGGCCGTCCGGTGGTTCCGCTGGCGTCGGGCCGTGCAGTTCAAGACGGAGGCCGGCCGGGTGACGGTGACGACGCCGTCGCCGGAAGTGCCGGGAGGCGTTGTCCGCGTGCACCGGGGCGGCGCGCGGGCCGGCGCGCCGGTCGAGCTCGAGATCGGAACGGCCGCCCGTCATCTGGCCATCGAACTTCCTCTACCACCACAACCGCTTCCCGTTTCGTCGAGTATTCACTGAGCGCACACCACTATGGCTGACGACATCATTCCGTTTCTCGATCTTGTTTCGCCGCACCTCGAACTGGAAGAAGAGCTGATTGCCGCCACGCGCCGGACGCTTCGCTCGGCCGCCTTCGTCGGCGGTGCCGAGGTCGATGCCTTCGAACGCGAATTCGCGGACTACTGCGGCGCCAGGTACTGCGTGGGCGTCGGCAACGGCACCGATGCCGTGCGCTTCGCCGTCATGGCCGCCGGCATCGGTCCGGGCGACGCCGTGGTCACGGTCTCGGACACCTTCATTGCGACGGTCGAAGGCATCAGCCAGGCCGGCGCCGCGACGGAATTCGTGGATGTCGACGAAGCGACGTCCACGATGAGCCCTTCGGCGCTGAGCCGGTATCTGGCCGAGTGCCGCACGGATCCGGGAACCGGGCGCCCGATCGGCCAGCGCACCGGGAAGCCGATCAAAGCCATCGTCCCTGTCCACCTGTACGGGCAGGTGGCGGACGTCGACGCGCTGCTCGACATCGCGGACCGCTACGGGCTGCTCCTCGTCGAGGATGCCGCGCAGGCTCACGGCGCCGAGTACCGGAGTCGCGGCGCCTGGCGTCGCGCGGGTTCGTTCGGCAAGGCGGCGGCCTTCAGCTTCTATCCGGGGAAGAACCTCGGCGCCTGCGGAGAAGCTGGCGCCGTGACGACCGACGACCCGGCGGTGGCGGCCTACGTCCGCATGATCCGGGAGCACGGTCAGTCGCGGAAGTACTACCACGACATCGAGGGCTACAACGGCCGGCTCGACGCCCTGCAGGCGGCATTTCTGCGCATCAAGCTGCGGCACCTGGACGGATGGACCGCCGAGCGGCGCGTGGCTGCCGAGCGATATGCGCGGCTTCTGGCACCGATCGCGGCGGCGGGAGACCTGGCGCTGCCGTACGAGCCGGAGGGCAGCCGCGCCGTGTATCACTTGTATGTCGTCCGGACGCCGCGCCGCGATGCGCTCGGAGACCATCTCAAGGCTCAGGGCATCCAATCGGGCCTGCACTACCCGCTGCCCGTCCACTTGCAGAAATGCTACGAGACCTGGGGATATCGGGCCGGCCAGCTGCCGGTCACCGAGCGCGCGGCGTCTGAAGTGCTGTCGCTGCCGATGTTCCCGGGGCTGACCGAGCGTCAGCAGGAGCGGGTCGCGAGCGCGGTCGGCGATTTCATTCGCGCGAGTCGGACGGCCGTCGCGGGGGTTGCGCTGTGATGAACGTCGCCGGACTGAGCGTCCTGGTCCGCGGCCGCACGGTTCGCGTCGGCTCGCTCGAGAGCGATGGCCTCGACGCTCCGGCCGATATCGGAGCGGTTCTGAACCGGATCAAGAAGGCAAGACCGGGAATCGACGTCTTCACCTTCGTTCAGGTGCTGCCGCGCACCGAGCCCGACTTCACGTACCGCATGGAGTGGGACAATTTCGCGGCGCTGCCCGTGTCGACCTTCGATCACTGGTTCACCAAGCAGATCGACTTCAAGGTACGCAACAAGGTTCGCAAGGGCGAGAAGAACGGCCTGTCGGTTCGTGAAGTGGCCTTCGACGACGCGCTCGTCCAGGGGATTTCTGAAATCTACAACGAGACTCCCGTCCGCCAGGGCAAGCCCTTCTGGCACTACGGCAAGGATCTTCAGACGGTCGCGCCGGGAAAACAGCTCGTTCCTGGAGGACAGCATTCTCATTGGCGCGTTCGTGGACGACCATCTGGTCGGCTTTCTCAAGGTGGTCGTGGACAGTCACCGCGGCCAGGCGAGCGTTCTGCAGATCCTTTCGATGATCCGCCACCGCGACAAAGCGCCCACGAACGCGTTGATCGCGCAGGCCGTCAAGTCGTGCGCCGAGCGCCGGATTCCCTACATCGTGTATGCCAACTTCTCGTACGGGAAAAAGGAGCGTGACAGTCTCGCCGAGTTCAAGGAAGCCAACGGATTCAAACGAATCGAGATACCGCGCTACTACGTGCCGTTGACGGTGAAGGGCCGTGTCGCGCTCGCGCTGGGCCTCCATCATCGACTCGCCGAGCGCATTCCCGCGCCGCTTCTCGAGCGCATTCGCCAGGTGCGGCGCTTCTGGTACAGCCGGAAGCTGTCTGTCGTCAAAGAGGCCGTCTGACGACGGGAAGCTGATGCCGGGCATTTTTGGAATCATCGATACGTCGGCGCCAGCCGGGCGCCAGGATCGGGACCTGCGGGACCTGGTCGAGGCCATGGCCGCCGCCATGAAGTACGAACCGTCGTACTCCACGGACATCGTCTCGATCCCTGAAGCAGGCGCCTGCGTCGGCCGTGTGGGATTCGCCTGGCGTCGGGACGGAGGTTCGTCGGTCGTCGCCCCCTCCCTGGCGGTGCTGTCTGCCGGCGAGGCTCGTGTGCCGTCCGACGACATGCCCAACACGGCGGTGCCCGGCAATGCGAGGTGCGTGGGTGCTGGCGCATCGGAGCTGTGCCGCGCGCTGCTGCCTGGAGACACGAGCGTGCTGGCGCTCGTCGGCGGGGCCTTCGCGGGAATCGTGATCGACAGTCGAGAACGGCGATCCCTGCTCTTCAACGATCGGTCGGGTGTCGAACGCATCTTCACGCACGAAGACGGTTCCCGCTTGTTCTTTTCATCCGAAGCGAAAGCGATCCTGGCGGTGGCGCCGCGCACGCGGGCGATCGACGACGAAAGCCTCGCCGAGCTCCTCGCGTGTGGAGGCACGCTCGGCGACCGATCGTTGTTTCGCCACATCGATGTGCTTGCGCCCGGATCCGTGCTGACGATTCAGGGGACAGGCCGCCCGCGACGCGCGAGGTATTGCGATCCGTCGACGCTCGAAGCGCTGGCTTCCGTCGAGCCGGATGCATTTGACCGGGAGCTTTCCGCCAGCCTTTCCCGCGCGGTGACGGGCGCGATTGTTCGAGGGCCAAAGGCCGGTGTATCGCTCACCGGCGGGCTGGACTCGCGCATGGTGATGGCGAGCGCTGAATGCGAGCCCTGGACGCTCCCCTGCTACACCTTCGGCAGCATGTACCACGAAACGCTCGACGTGGCTGTCGGCCGGCAGGTCGCGGCCACCATGCGCCAGCCGCACACGGTGCTCACGCTCGATCGACAGTTTCTCGCCGACATCCGCGAGTCGTTCGATCGGGCGGTGTATGTGTCGGACGGGTACATCGGCCTGTCGGGAGCCTCCGAGCTGTACTTGAACCGTCGGGCACGGGTACTGGCGCCCGTGCGAATCACCGGCAACTGGGGCGGCGAGCTGATGCGAGGCGTCCGCGCCTTCAAGCACGACTGGCCGAGGGCCGGCCTGCTGACTCCGGAGATGCAGCGTCTCATCGCCGAGTCGGCCGAACGCTTCGCCGCGGCCAGCCGCGCGTTCGCCAACCCCCTCTGGTACGCGCTGTTCCACCAGATGCCGGTGCAGGGGTACGGACGCTACGCCGTGGAGCGCTCGCAGGTGTTGATGCGCGCGCCGTTTCTCGACGATCAGGTCGTTCGGTGGCTGTACCGGGCGCCAGCGTCCGTCCGCAGCTCGCACGCCTCTGCAGCGGCAGTCATCGCCAGGCGGCCGGAGCTCTTGGCCATCCCAACCGACATCGGACTGCTCGGAACGGATCACGCTCTGGCTCGTCAAGTCAGACAGCTGCGCCGACGGCTGCTCGTGAAATCGGAATACCTGATCAGCCACGGCGCACCCGACTGGGTGGCATCGCTCACCGCCTCTCCCGCCGGCGGACGTATCGAGCGCCTGTTCATCGGGCGCAACAAGTTTCAGCACTTTCGCCGCTGGATGCGCGCCGAGCTGTCGGGATTCATTCGAGACGCCCTGCACGACGCCGGTCCCGAGCTTGGCGAGTTTTTCGATGTCCGCCGTGTCGCACGAGCCGTCGAGGACCAG
Organism: uncultured Acidobacteriota bacterium; assembly: GCA_963837345.1. Taxonomy (GTDB): domain Bacteria; phylum Acidobacteriota; class Vicinamibacteria; order Vicinamibacterales; family CAVVIG01; genus CAWIMX01. Next base: position 1,440,356 of record CAWIMX010000001.1, on the reverse strand, counting down.
ATTGCCGGCCGCGCGAACTACACCGACGAGATCGACAAGATCCTGACCGTGGCGGCAGCGGCGCGCCTGCTGCTCAAGGCGCCGACCGCCGCTCGCTCCGAGCTGCCGCCCGAGACGCTGGCGGGTAGTCGAGCGTAGGCAGGTGCCATGAAGGTCAAGCAGCTTGCGTTGAACGTCGTGGTGATGGCGGGATCGCTGGTGGTGGCGCTCGTCCTGGCCGAGCTGGGCGCCCACCTCGTGCTCGACCCGTCGAATTATCTTGCGGTCACGACTGTCCCGGACGACGTCCTGGGGATGACGCTTCCGACCGGGGTTCCCGGGTTCGACGCGTGGGGCTTTCGAAACCCAGCCGTCCCGTCGGCAGCCGACGTCGTCGCGCTCGGCGACTCGCACACGTTCGGCAACACCGCGACCATGGCGGACGCCTGGCCCAGTGTGGTCGCGCGCGCGACTGGACTGACCGTCTACAACATGGGCATGGGCGGTTACGGCCCGGATCAGTACCACCAGCTGTTCCAGACCCGCGCCCTGACGCTCCATCCCACGTGGGTCATCTGCGGCCTCTACATGGGCGACGACTTCGAGAACGCCTACTCGATCACGTACGGCCTCGACCACTGGGCGTTCCTCAGGTCCGAAGACGCGCCCCGCGCCGACTTCAACATCTGGGATACACCCACCGATCCAGCCTGGTACAAGGGAATCACCAACTGGCTGTCGGCGCACAGCATTCTCTACCGTCTCGTCGTCCACGGTCCGGTGCTCGGCGGCGTCAAGAACGCCCTGCAGTTCCGTCAGGTCATCGAGAACGAGGATCCCCAGGCCACGGCGCTGGTGGTGGCCGACAAGGGCATCCGCGAGGCCTTTCGCCCCACTGGCATGGCGACGCGGCTCGATCAGTCGAGCGCACCGATCGTGGAAGGGATGCGGATCACGTTTCGGCTGCTCGACGACATGAACCGGAAATGCCACGAACGCGGCTGTCGTCTGCTCGTCGCCGTCATCCCGACAAAGGAAACGGTCTTCTCCGACTATCTGGACGGCAACACGGAGATCCATCTCCACGACGCCATCCAGGAGACGATTTCGAACGAGCGGCTGGCGCGAACGAAGCTCTTCGCCTTCCTCGACGGCGCGGGTATTCCGTACGTGGACGCCCTTCCGGGGTTGAAGGCGGCCGTTGAGCACCATCTGTATGCGCCGATGACGACCGACATGCATCCAGGGAAGAACGGCTACAGAGTCATCGGTGAACAGGTCGCCGCCTTTTTGAAGAGCCATCCGCAATCTTGACCACGTCACGCATCGGCGGCGGAACCAAGCGCATCGTCCTGCTGGGAATCTCGATGGGCTATGCCCTCGTCCAGCGGATGTCCGCGCTGCTCCGAGGTGCCCGGCGACGGGAAGTACCGCCCGTCGTGCTGACGTATCACGGCGTGGCCGAAGCCGACGTGCCCCTCTTCGAACGACAGATGCAGACGTTGAGCAAACAGGCCCGCTCCGTGTTTCCGGACGAGGTGGCGGACCAGACCGACCGGCCAGCGGTTGCCGTCACGTTCGACGATGCCTTTCAGAGCGTGTTCGATCGCGCGTTGCCCATATTGAAGAAATACCGAATCGTCTCGACCATCTTCGTGCCGACCGGATCCATCGGCGGTGCACCAAAGTGGATTGCCGGGACCAGGGCAAAGGATCTGGGGCCAGTTGCATCCGAGCAGACTCTGAAGGCCCTTGACAGCGCATTGGTTCGAATCGGATCACATACTGTGACTCATCCCCGTCTCAGCACGCTGGATCAGGAGCGTCTCACCTGGGAGCTCGAGTCGTCGAAGCGGGCGCTGGAAGCGTTGGCCGGCGCGCCGGTTCAGATGCTGTCGCTGCCGTTTGGCTCGGGGACGCCCGGCGTTGTGGACGCCGCCAACCGGGCAGGCTATCGACGCGTTTTCGCCAACGTCCCGGTCAGCGGCGGCGACGCCACGGGCCTGATGGGCAGGATCAACGTGACGCCTCACGACTGGCCGATCGAATTCGCCCTCAAGCTGAACGGCGCCTACGGGTGGATGGCCTTCGCCGTACCGGCCAAGCGGACTTTGAGCAGATGGTTCCGACACGAGGCTATCGCGTGACGCAGCCAGTGGCCCAGTTCGACGTGATATCGGACGTCCCGAGCGCCGTTGCGACGACCACCGACGCCCAGTCGGTCGTCTCCTCCGAGGTGACGGCGCTCCCTGAGGCAGCCTGGCACGCCGTCCTCGACCAGTTTCAGGACGCGAGCATCTTTCAAACGATCCCCTTCGCGACCGCCACGCCAGGGCGTCAGACGGTCGAACATCTGGTGGTTCGCAGAGGCGGCGCCCCGGTTGCGGCGGCGCAGGTTCGAGTGATTCCCGTGCCCCTCACGGGAACCAGCATTGCCTACGTGCTGTGGGGGCCGATCTACGAGCGGAAGGATTCGAGCGCCGATCCGGCGGCCCTGCGGCACGCGCTCCGGGCGCTTCGGACCGAATACGCTGTAAGACGCAGGATGGGAGTGCGGGTCACACCCTACCTCGCGAGCGATGCGGCCGAGCACCTGGCCGTCTTCGCCCAAGAGGGCTTCGTGCACGACGCGCGCGGCCGATCCGGCCGGACGGTGGTCATCGATCTGACCCCCTCGTTGGACCTGCTCCGCAAAGGTCTCGACAAGAAGTGGCGCAACTGTCTGAACAGCGCCGAGCGCAACGGACTCGAGCTGCTCGAAGGGTCGGAGGATTCGCTGTTCGAGCCGTTTCTGTCCGTCTATCGACAGATGCTCGCCAGGAAGCGGCTGGGTGAATCGAGCGACATCCGCAGCTTCCGCGCGATGCAGGCGATGCTGCCGGACCGATACAAGATGAACGTCATCGTCGCGCTCGCCGGCGGAGAGCCGTGCGCGGGCGCGATCTGCAGCGCGATCGGTCGCAGGGGCGTCTACCACTTCGGGGGCACCGCCGACAGCGGCACCAGGAACAAAGCGTCGTACCTCGTGCAGTGGCGGGCCGTCGCCTGGCTCAAGGAACGCGGCTGCGAGGAATACGACCTCCACGGGATCAACCCCGAGGAGAACCCCGGCGTCTACGCGTTCAAGTCCGGCCTGTGCGGCAGGAACGGGCGCGAGCTGACGTTCGCCGGCAGCTTCGACGCCTGCGACAGCCGGGGCACGAAGGCCATGCTGGCGGCAGCGAACCGGGTCAACAGGGAATACAAGAAGCTCAAGAGCCTGTACGGCCGGTACCGGGGGTTCACGGGGTGATGCCGGTTCCCGCGATTTCGGTCTGCATCTGCACGTTCCGGCGCCCGGACCTGCTCCGCCGCTCGCTCGACGCGGTGGCCCGTCAGCGCACCGGCGATCGCTTCAGCGTCGGGATCGTGGTCGCCGACAACGACGCCGCCGCGTCGGCCCGGTCCGTCGTCGCGGCGTTTGCCGAATCGGCCGGGTTCCCGGTCATCTACCGCGTGCAGCCGCGGCAGAACATCTCGCTGGCGCGGAACACGGCGCTCGAAGCGGCCGACGGCGACTACATCGCGTTCATCGACGACGACGAGTTTCCCGACGAGGAGTGGCTGCTGCGGATGCTGGAGAACCTCGAGCAGAGCGGCGCCGACGGCGTACTCGGGCCCGTGCGGCCGTTCTTCGATACGAACCCGCCCGCGTGGCTCGTGCGCGGCAACTTCTGCGGGCGGCCGGAGCACACGACGGGCCTGGAGCTCGACTGGAAGCAGACGCGAACGGGCAACGTGCTGTTCCGCCGCGCCATCCTGAAGGACGAGCCGGTGGCGTTTCGTCCCGAGTTCGGCAACGGCGGCGAGGACCAGGATTTCTTCCGGCGGATGATGGCCAGGGGGCGCCGCTTCGTGTGGTGCAACGAGGCCGTGGTCTACGAGGTCGTCCCGCCAGAGCGGAGCCGCCGGCGGTATTTCCTCAAGCGGGCGCTCCTGCGCGGGCAGAACGAGAAGCTCCTGCTGACCGTCCCAAGTGTCGTCAAGTCGGTCCTCGCGGTGCCGGTCTATCTCGCGTCGCTGCCCGTCATGCTCGTCCTCGGGCAGGACCGGTTCATGCGGTCGGCCATCCGCCTCATGGATCACTCCGGAAAGCTCCTCGCGGCGATGGGTGTCTCCGCCGTGCGCGGCAACTACCTCAACGGATGATCATGAGCAGACGCGCTTCACGCCCCGCCGTTCTCATGATCGCCTACACGAACTACGAGAGCGATCCGCGCGTCGTCCGGGAGGCGGAGGCCGCCGTCGACGGCGGCTTCGACGTGGACGTCATCGCTCTGCGCCGCGGCGACCAGCCCGACATCGAGGTCCTGCGCGGCGTACGCGTCGTTCGACTGCGCCAGGAACGGTACCGCGGCGGATCGCGGATCCGGTACGCGCTCGCCTACCTCGAGTTCTTCTTCCGCTGTCTCGCTAAGTCGCTGCTGCTTTTTCCGTCCCGTCGCTATCGCGTCGCTCACGTGAACAACATGCCGGACGCGTTGGTCTGGGCCGTTGCGCCGCTGAAGCTCTTCGGCTGCCGCGTGATCCTCGACATTCACGATCCCATGCCGGAGACCTTCGGCGCCAAGTTCGCAGGAGCCGACCGCTCGGCGCTGTACCGCATCCTGTTGACGGCCGAGCGTCTGAGCGTGTGGCTGTCCGACCGCACGATCACGGTGAGCGAGCCCGTGAGAACCGGCATTCTCCTCGAGCATGGATACGCTCCCGGGAAGATCGGCGTCGTCGCGAATTTTGCAGACGACGACCTGTTCCGGCTCCAGCCGTACGCGCCGTTCGACGGCCGCGTGCGGTTCGTGTTCCACGGGACGATTCTCGAGCGGAACGGCCTGGGGACGCTGGTGGAGGCGCTGGCACTGGTGCGCGACCGGGCCCGCATCCACGTGCGCATCATCGGCGAGGGCGATTTCAGCAGCCGGCTGCAGGAGCTCATCGTGTCGCACGACCTCGGCGACGTCGTCGAGTTCCGGAACCGCTCGTATCCGATCCGGGAGATTCCTGGCCTGATTTCCGACTGCCATGTCGGCCTGGTGCCGCTGAAGCTCTCGGCGGTCGCCAACTACGCGCTGCCGCTGAAGCTCGTCGAATACACGTGCCTCGGCCTGCCGTCAATCAGCATCCGCAGCGCCGCCATCGACTACTACGTGCGCCCCGACGAGTGCGTCTTCTTCGAGGCCGGCAACGTTCGCGCGCTTGCCCAAGCCATTGACGATGTCGCGGCAAGCCCTGAGCGGTTGCTCGAATACCGGGGCAAACTGCCGATCGTCCGCGAACGGCTGCTCTGGAGCGGCGAGAAGCGAAAGTACATCGCGATGCTGCAGGAACTCGCTGGCCAGCGGCGCAAGGGCGAATTCGGCGCAACGGAGCACGCGTCCGAATGAGCAGTGCTGGAACGCTGGCGCGAACGGCGACACGGTCGGATGGATCCACGCGTGACGCAGCTCGTTCAGCCGTCGAGGTGTCTGCGCCACGGCGGCGCAACGACGCCCTCGACTTCACCAAGGGGTTTCTCGTTCTGTTGATGGTGCTGTATCACTGGCTGAACTATTTCGTCGACGTGCAATGGGACGTCTATCGGTACCTCAGGTTCCTCACGCCTTCGTTCATCTTCATCTCGGGCTTCATCGTTTCGGCGATTTATCCGGTCTCGGCGTTCCGCTCCAGTCCCCGGATCAGTCGACGCCTGCTTCAGCGAGGCCTCAAGCTGCTCGCACTGTTCACCCTGCTGAACGTCATGGCCAGCCTGCTGATCGGGCGTGGCCGTGACGGGACCGCGATCGGACCGCAGGCGTTCATCGACAGAGCCTATGCGATCTATGTCGTCGGCGACGGCCGCGCGTTGTTCGATGTGCTGGTGCCGATAGCGTATTTTCTACTGGCGGCGCCCGTCATACTGGCCGCAGCCAGTCGGTTTCGAGCCGCCGTTCCAGCGGCTGCCGTCGCGACACTCTCCGTCGCCTATGCGGCGAACCTCAACGGAACGGCCAGCCCGAATCTCGAACTCGTATCGATGGCGTTGCTCGGGATGCTTGCGGGGACGGTTCCCATCGACCGTGTCGGTTGGAGCTTGCGACGGCCGGTGTTTCTCACGGCGTCGTACGGGCTCTACGTGATTGCCATCTCATTCTGGAACATCATCTTTCCGCTGCAGATGATCGGCGTGTGCCTCAGCGTGCTCGGCATCTACCTGCTGGCCGTGCGAGCCGGATCCGCCGGCCCTGCGCAGCGACTGACGATTCAGCTCGGCCAGTATTCCCTCTTCGCCTACATCGGGCAGGTCGCCATACTTCAGGCACTGAGACCGTTCTTTTCGCCTTCGAGTCTCACGGTCCAGCTGCTGGCGCCGTTTGCGCTCACGCTCGTTCTGATGACGGGAGCGGTCACTATTCTGGCGGTTGTCCGCCGTGAATCAAGGCTCGTCGACAGAGCCTACCGCGTGGTATTCGCGTAACGCCATGTCTCAAGGGGCGCTCTGGCCGCCTTCTTGGCGTTGATCTCGTGGTTCTTAAGGGGCGTCGTTGAAATCGCATTCCTTGCGGTTTAAATGATGTTCGTCGGCTTCCGAAGTGTAACGGGTCCGCTTGCTGGAGCAGTCTTCGCGGGAGTCTGGTCATCATGAACGGTCCGATTGCCGATCGATTGGCGCCGACTGAGCCGACTAAGATGTTGTGGCCGGCGGGTTTTCGAAACTTCGTGACGGCAGTGAGTGTTGGACGTCTTGAACGGCCCGCGGCCGCCCGGAGCGTTACGCCGAGGGGCGGGAGGTGAGTGTGAACTACGAGCTCGAAGCCAAGAGGCCTCTTGCAGCGACCGCGACTCTGGAAACCGTGAAGGAGCAGGCCAAGCGGCCTGCCGAGCCCAGGCCCGCGTCCGCAAAGCCACGACAGCGCCGCGGATTCGTCCGACGGGTACTGGACGGCGACGCCACGCGCGATCAGGCGAAGGATACCGGGATGGCGGTTGTGCTCATCCTGCTTCTCGCGACCGTGGCCCGCCGCCAGAACGAGTACCTGCTGCTGGCCTTGGGAGTGCACCTGGTCAACATGATCGCGCCGGGCCTTTTTCGGCCTCTGGCTGTGGTCTGGTTCGGGCTGTCGCACGCGCTGGGGGCGATCGCCTCGAAAGTCCTGATGGTGGCCGTCTTCTTTGCGGTCGTGACGCCAGTGGCCATCTGGCGCAGACTGGCCGGATACGACTCGATGCAGCTGAAATTGTTCAAGACCGGACGCGGATCGGTCATGCGCGACCGAAATCACACTTTTGCCAGCAAGGACCTGGACCGGCCTTACTAGCGGACTGGAGTCACCGATGGAGTTTCTGAAAGACTTGCTCGGATTCTTTGGATCGCGCAAGAAGTACTGGCTCCTGCCGATCGTGCTCGTTCTGCTCGCTTTCGGGGTGCTGATCGTCCTGACGAGCGGATCGGCCATCGCGCCGTTCATCTACACGCTGTTCTAGGCCCTGGCGGCATGACGTCGAAGCTCGACTGAGGGACTTTTCATGAGACGCGCGATCCTCGGCATCTCTGCGTACTATCACGACAGCGCGGCGGCCGTTCTGGTCGACGGCGAGATCGTGGCGGCCGCGCAGGAAGAACGCTTCACCCGGAAGCGGCACGACTCGTCTTTCCCGACCAACGCCGCCCGCTACGTGCTCGAGGAAGCCGGCGTTCCCTACGGGGACCTGTCGGCTGTGTCGTTCTACGACAAGCCGTTCCTGAAGTTCGAACGCCTTCTCGAGACCTACACGGCTTTCGCCCCGCATGGTCTCGCCAGCTTCTCGTCCGCGATGCCCGTGTGGATCAAGGAGAAGCTGTTCATGAAGAGTCTTCTTCGCGAGCATCTGGCGGAGCTCGGTGAAGGAAAGGTGCCGATCTACTTCCCGGAACATCACCTGTCGCATGCGGCAAGCGCTTTCTATCCTTCTCCATTCGACGAAGCGGCCATTGTGACGGTCGACGGCGTGGGGGAATGGGCGACGACCACGATCGGCCACGGACGCGGCAAAGACATCACGCTGCTTCGTGAGCTCGCCTTTCCGCATTCCGTGGGTCTCCTGTATTCGGCGTTCACCTACTACACGGGATTCAAGGTGAACAGCGGCGAGTACAAGTTGATGGGTCTGGCGCCGTATGGCAATCCCGACGCGAAGGAGACGCGAGACTTCGTCGACAAGATCTGCAGGGAACTCGTCGACATTCGCGACGATGGCTCGATCATCCTGAACATGGACTATTTCGATTACGCGACGGGCCTGAAGATGGTGAACGAGGCCCGATGGGAGCGTCTCTTTGGTGTGCCGCTGCGGCAGCCCGAGACGCCGATCGAACCGGTCTACATGAACATGGCGCTGGCTATCCAGCAGGTCACCGAGGACATTGTCCTTCGGCTGGGTCGAACGGCTCGCGACCTCACGGGAAGCCCTCAACTGGTGCTCGCGGGGGGTGTGGCCCTGAACTGTGTCGCCAACGGAAAACTGCTCAAGGCGTCGGTGTTCGACGACATCTGGATCCAGCCCGCCGCCGGCGACGCCGGCGGTGCAGTCGGCGCCGCGTACGCGGTCTGGCACATCCGTGACGGCGAGGAACGGCGTCCGTCGAACGGTCGCGACGCCATGCACGGCGCGTTTCTCGGCCCGGAATATGCTCCGCGCGCTATCGAGCGGACGCTCGACCGCTACGGGGCCGTCGCCGAGCGTTACAGCGATTTCTGCGACCTGACACGCCACGTCGCAGCGACGCTCGCCGAAGGCAAGGTGGTCGGCTGGTTCCAGGGCCGCATGGAGTTCGGTCCGCGGGCGCTCGGCGGGCGAAGCATCCTCGGGCGATGCGCGCAATCCCGAGATGCAGAAGAAGATGAATCTGAAGATCAAGTATCGCGAGGGCTTCCGACCCTTCGCGCCGACAGTGCTCGAAGAGGACGTGCAGGAGCACTTCGAGCTCGATCGCCCGTCGCCCTTACATGCTGCTCGTCGTTCCGGTGCGTGAGGACAAGCGGGTGCCCTTGCCGCCGAATTACCACGAACTGACGCTGTCCGAGCGGCTCTACTTCCTGCGGTCCGACCTTCCGTCGATCACGCACGTCGACTACTCGGCGCGCGTCCAGACCGTGAACCGCGACGTCAACCCCCGCTACTGGCAGCTGATCAACGCGTTCAAGAGCACTCACCGGTTACGGCATGGTGGTGAACACGAGCTTCAACGTGCGTGGCGAACCCATCGTCTGCACGCCAGAGGACGCCTATCGTTGCTTCATGCGAACCGAGATGGACTGCCTCGTGGTCGGCGATTTCGTCCTGCACAAAGCGCAGCAGCCCGAGTTCCGGGAGGCGGGCGACTGGCGGGCGGAGTTCAAGCTGGATTGACCGTGGGACTGGTGGCCGGTTTCGGCGGCGGTCGGCACGATGCCTGCGTGGCGCTCTGCCAGAGCGGCGGGGTCGTCGGGATCTGTCGCCAGGAGCGCGTCACGCGAGTGCGCGGCGCCGGCGTGAATCGGTCCGGACTGCCCGACGAGGCGCTGGATCTGCTCCTGCACCGCGCCGGCCTCGAACGGAGCGACGTCATCGCGTATGCCGGCGCCGACGCGGTGCAGGCGCCACGCCAGGGCGGCGCGGCGATCGAGATCGACCACCATCTGGCGCACGCCTGTTCCGCCTTTCTCGCGTCGCCTTACGACTCGGCCACGATCGTGGTGTGCGACCACGAGCCGCCGCAGATCAGCGTCTGGCGCGGCGAGGGGAGCAGCGTCACGGGCGTGGACTGGCCGTGGGACGGCTCGGGGTTCGCGGAGCTGTACTCGCAGTGCTGCGAGGCGCTCGGGTTCAGCGGCCCGGGCCGCGAGCAGCGGGTCGAGGCGCTGGCCCGCCTGGAACCGTTCGGACGAATCGCGCAGGTGGACGAGCTGTTCTCGGTCGATCCCAATCGCATTCATCTCACACCGAACTGGCAGGCCCGCCTGGAGCAGTGGAGCAGCGGCCTGACCGCGGTCGGCAAGGCGCGCATCGCCGCCGCTGTGCAGTCGCGTATCGGCGAGCTCGTCGTCGAGTTCCTCGCTCAGGTGAAGGATCTCGCGCCCAGCGCCCATCTGTGCCTGGGCGGAAGTCTGTTCTACAACACGCGCCTCAACTCGATCGTGAAGTGCCGCGGACCTTTCGAACACGTCTTCGTCCCGATCGATTCCGGTAACGCCGGGCTCGCCGCGGGCGCCGCGCTGTACGCCGGCGGTCCGGTGCGCCACGCCGTCACGCCGTTCTCAGGCCCCGCGTACACGTCGGAGGAGATCAAGGCCATCTTCGACAATTGCAAGCTGACCTATCAATGGGCATCGGAAAGCGACGCCGTCGCGATGGCGGCCGAGGCTCTCGTCAAGGGCCGCCTCGTCGGCTGGTTCGACGGACCGATGGAGTGGGGCGCGCGAGCGCTCGGGGGTCGGTCGATTCTCGCGAACCCGTTCGCTCCCTTCGTGCTCGACAACCTGAACCATTTTCTCAAGCAGCGCGAAGTGTGGCGCGGATACGCCCTCAGCGGTCTGCAGCCTGCCGTGCACGACTCCTTCGACGGCCCGAGCGAGTCGCCGTTCATGGAATGCGACTATGCACCGCGCGACCGCGTACGCTTTCGGCATGTGCTTCCGGGACTCGACGCCGCCGTTCGCGTCCACACGGTCTCGGACGACGGCCCGAGGGGATTTCGGCATCTATTGGAGGAATTCGGACGCCTCGCAGAGCTGCCGATCCTGGTCAACACGTCGTTCAACGGATTCCACGAGCCGATCGTGTGCAGCCCTCGCGACGCGGTCCGAGTGTTCTTCGGAACCGGAATCGACCTGCTCGTCTGCGGCGAGTTTGTCGTCACCAAGTAGCGCCCGAGTGGCACGGCGTTGCTGACGAAAGTTCGTCCCGGCATCTGCGTAAGATTTTCACACCAAAGGACTAAGGGGCAGGTCGCGGGCCGGCGACGAAGAGCTGCACGGCGGTCTCCGACGGACTCGGAGCGTTCGTGAACGTCGGGCAGAAACGGGCACAGCCCTTACATTTCTGTGAGATCCACGCACACCAACCGTTGGGACACCATTGGGAAGCCCTTGACGCTCAGATCGATACCGTCGGCGGAACATCGTGGCAAGGCCTTTGCTCAGCCGTTGGCGTCGGAATGTCCAATTCCAGCGCGGCGATCCCGGCTCTGTTTCAGGCCGACTCGCCCGTCGCATGTTGACGGCAGAGAGCATCATGGTGAAATTCAGAATCCAACTGGGCGTATGCGTTCTCGCGGTGTTCGCACCTTGGTCAGTCTCGAGCGCCGAGGCGGCGTGTAGCGGCTCGAGCCCGACGTGGACGAGTACCCCCGATCGAGCGAGCGTGGCCGCCTGCGTAAACAACGCACATAACGGCGACACGATCAATGTCGCAAGCGGCACTGCCACCTGGTCTAGCAACATACAAATCTCCGGCAAGTCTCTGGCGATAATCGGTGCCGGCACGGGCAACACGATTATCAACTCCGATGCGTTTACATTGACGAATTCCGGCTCTCGTATCAGCGGCTTCACATTCAACCTCACGCCCGGAAGTACCTACTTCACGATCGAGGGCAGTGTCGGCTTCAGAATCGATCACAACACGATCAAGCTGACCTCCGCTGAAACCGCCGTCCTTGCCTACGGCCAAGGCGGAAGACCAGTCGAAGGGTTGATCGACAACAACAATATTACGTACGGACGGATCGTCTACTACGGTGAAGACAGCAGCCCAGGAACCGCTGGAAGTCTTCGTTGGTCTGAGCCATTGGACATCGGCACATCGCATGCGCTGTACGTCGAGGACAATACGATTACCTGGCCGAATGCGAGTTCGGGTGGATACTTGAATCACATGGACGGGAATTGGGGCTGCCGCTACGTTGCTCGTTTCAATACAATCATCGGTGGACGGTTCGAGGCACACTCGCTCCAGGGCAATAACCAGCGGGCGTGTCGGTTATGGGAGATTTACAACAACACGATGACGAACCCTTCGACGCCTAGCTACAGGCCGTTCCTGATTCGTGGCGGCACTGGCGTCATTTTCCACAACACTAGTGATGGTCGGTTCCTGAACAACGAGATCGATGTCGACAACGCTCGTTCAAGCGAAGGTTCGATTATCGGGCAGGTGAGCACGTTCGGTATGTGCGATGGCTCGTCCTATATCGACGGCGATGCCTCCGGTCAGGAGGGTTGGCCCTGCCGCGATCAGATCGGGCGATCGACGGACGCCTCTTTGTGGTCCAACTACTCCACCGCCGGCCCAGTACAGGCCTCTTATCCGGCTCTCATCTGGCGCAACACGCAGCCAAGTGGCGAGATTCCGGTGTCTAAGAACTGCGAGGCCAACGATGCGCGGTGCGCGAGACAGGACACCAAACATCTCATCGAGAGCCGGGACTTTTATACTTACCGATCAGCGTTCAACGGCACCTCCGGCGTCGGCGAAGGCACGCTCGCCCAGCGGCCCGCGACATGCACCGTTGGGGTCGGATACTGGGCGACGGACCAGGGCGAGTGGAACAGCCGGCACGCCGGCCCCGACGGGGAGCTGTTCAAGTGCACGGCGACCAACACGTGGACGGTCGGGTACGTGCCGTACGTCTATCCACATCCCCTGCAGGTGGGATCGTCAATTCCATCAGCACCGACGACACCCACAAACCTGAGGGTCGTCAACTAATTTAAGGGGTCGGGGCAAACCCGTCTCGCCCGCCGTTCCCGTTCGCGCGTCACGCCCGCGAGAGAGCCTTCGTCACGCGAGACGGTCGGACTCAACGCCCGACCATCCTGCGCCCCACGGCACATCCGAGCTACAAGACGATGGGGTCAACGATCCCCAGGCGGATCATCCAGACCGGCAGGCATGCGCCGCCGCCCCTCGCCCATCGGGCAGCGATCGCCAACCTGACGCTACTGAACCCGGGGTTCGAGCACCTCTACTTCGACAATCCCGGCGTGGACGCATTCGTTCGTGAGCAGTTCCCCGAGTATGTGGACCTCTTCAACGCGTTCGCCTTCCCCATTCAGAAGTATGACTTCTTCCGATATCTAGCGGTGTATAGATACGGCGGCTTCTACTTCGATCTGGACGTGTTCCTGGCCGAGGGCATCGAGACACTGCGAGACAAAGGCTGCGTGTTCCCATGCGAAGGATTGACGTTCAGCCGGTTCTTGCGCGATCGCGGGATGGACTGGCAGATCGGCAACTATGCGTTCGGGGCCTCTGCCGGTCACCCGTTCCTGCGAGCAGTGATCGACAACTGCGTGCGTGCGCAGCGTGAGCCCGCCTGGGTCGCGCCGATGATGAAAGGCATGCCGGGCCTTTCACGCGATCAATTCCGCGTCCTGAACACGACTGGGCCGGGATTGCTGTCCAGGACGCTTGCCGAGGATTCCGCGCTTGGCGCGAGCGTGTCGGTCCTGTTTCCAGACGATGTGTGCGACGTGAACGGCTGGAACCGCTTCGGCCATTTCGGAATTCATCTGATGGACGGCTCGTGGCGCTCGCCGGGCAGGGGCCGTCTCCTCAATCGGTTGGCGCAGCGGTGGGAGGACTGGGTCATGCGCGGGCTGATCCGGGAAAGTGCCCGGCTCGGAAAGACTCGGCAGGGCCCGGCTGAAAGGCGCCTGACCGCGATACCCGGTGTCGCCGGGCAATGCAGGCCGGATTGAGCGTACGTGTGACTAGGAGAGGTGGCCGAGCGGTCTAAGGCAGGCCACCCGAAAGGGCGGTCATGTGGCGCAAGCCACATCGGAGGTTCGAATCCTTCCCCTCTCCGCCACCAACTTGTCGGATGAAACTCCGCCATGACAATTGAGCGCGTGCACACCGTGATTCTCGGCGCCGGCCCTGCTGGCCTGGCCGCCGCCTATACCCTCGCGAAAGCCGGCAAGAGGCCGGTCGTGCTCGAGAAGGCCAAAGTGTCGGGCGGACTGATGCGCTCGATCTCGCGCGGGGAGTTCATCGTCGATGTGGGACGGAAGGAGCTCTACAACCGTCTTGCCAGGGTGGACGCGTTCTGGGAGGAGCTCCTTGGGCCGGACTACCGGGAGTACCCCCATCGGGGAGGCATTCTGTTCGACGGCCACATCATCGAGATTTCCCCTTCCTTTCGCGGCTTCCGGCGCGGCATGCCGTGGTCGATGTTCGCCGGGTGCGCCTGGGATCTGGTTCGGTCGAGGATGTACGCCAATGGCGATCGGCCCACGAATCTCGAGGAGTACTTCTACCAGCGGCGTGGACGAAAACTCACCCGGATCATCTCCCAGGGCTTCCAGGAGAAGTTGTCGGGCGTCAAGTGGGCCGACGTGCAGCTGCCCAAGCACTACGCCGACACGCCGGACGCCAGTTTCGCCGCCACGGCGAAGGGGCTTCTGATCCGCACGTTCTCCCGCACCGAGGTCAATACGTTCAGGGGCATGTGGCGCCACCCTGCCAAGGGTACAGGCCAAATCTGCCAGGCGCTCGAACGCGGGGCCACGGCAGCCGGCGCGCGGTTCCTGTTCGATGCGACCGTGAAGGAGCTGCGCACGGCACGCGACCGGGTCGACAGCGTGGCGGTGGAAACCGGCGGCGAAACGATCGAACTTCAGACCGATCACCTGATTTCGACCATTCCATCGCCGTTCCTGCTGAAACTCCTGCTGAAGGACGGGTACGAGACGCTCGAGCCCGCACTCAAGGCCCCGCCATCCTCCAAGAAGACCATCGTGCTGGTCTATGTCTTCCTGAACGAGCCGCCGCGATTCCCGCATGCATGGCTGAACGTCACCTGCCCCGACACGAAGATCGGACGCATCACGAACTACGCCGCGATCAACGGCGACATGGTGCCGGCGGGCAAGACGTGTCTCTGCTGCGAGTTCTATTGTCTGGCCGGCGATCCCGTGCTGGCCGGCGACGACCAGTCGCTCGTCGCGCTGGCCTTGAGCGAGTGCAAGCGCTACGGCCTCGTCGACCCCGCGGCCTGTTTCGATAGCATGGTGCTGAGGCTGCCGGGTGCCGACGCCTCGCAGAATCGCCACAACTGGATGAGCAACATGCGCCAGGGGCTTCTCGGGAAGCTGCAGCCGTTTCGAAACCTGTACTACGCGGCGCGCACCGACCTGGACATCGCCACGCTCGCCGGCATCGAGTCGGCCGAGGCCGTCCTGTCGGGCGACCGCTCGACGTTCGACCGGCACATCGATCCGGCCAACCTCGAGATTCGCAGCGTGAAGAAGGCGTTCGAGTTCAGAAACCCGGCCGAGCAAGGCATTTGAAGCACGCTCGAACCGCAACCCTGGAAACGATCCTTCGCCAATGAATCCCACTATTGCAGCAATCTGCTGCGCCGTTGGCGTCTGCGCACTGCTCCTGATGACGCGTCATCGGTCGGTCAAGCCGTCCCTCTCTCTGTTGCTTCCGACGATCTGGCTGAGCATCGGCGCCTCGCGTGGCATAAGTTCGTGGCTCCAACTGTCAGGGCCGTCAAACTACTCGGATCAATACCTTGAAGGCAACTCACTCGACCGCTACGGTTTGAGCCTTCTTATCGCACTTGCCATCATCGCTCTTGTGCCACGAGCGGCCCGCGTTCGCCGTGTTCTTCGCGCGAACTGGCCAACCGTGGCATTCTTCTGTTACTGTCTCTTCAGCCTCGCATGGTCAGATTATCCAGTGGTCGGAGCCAAACGCTGGTTCCGGAGTTTTGGCGATCTGACGATGATCCTGATAATTCTGACTGAAGATGATTGGCGCGAGGCCTTCGGTACGATTTCGACCCGCGTTGCTTTTCTTCTCCTTCCAATCTCCGTTCTGTTCATCAAGTACTATCCGGCGTTAGGTCGCGCCTACGGTAACGACGGCACTCTGTACTGGACCGGTGTGGCAGGCGGAAAGAATGGACTTGGCCTTCTCTGTCTCGTATTCGTCCTAGGCTGCCTATGGAATGGGATGCGGCTATTTTTCGGCCAGCGCCGGTTGCGGCATGTGCCGACGCTGATTGCCTATGCAGTCGTTGTCTCAACTGGGTGCTGGCTGCTGGCGATCTCTGATTCGAAAACGTCGCAAATGTGCTTTGCGCTCGTCGGCGGTGTGATGGTGGCGACCGCCGCGAGCTCGACATGCCGCAAGCCTCTCGTCTTACACAGCTTGATAGCGGGATCCATCACGCTTTCCTTCGCTGTTCTGTTTGTCGGCGTCGGGTCGGGTTTCCTGGAGGCGCTTGGGCGAGATTCGACGCTCACTGGTCGGACTGATATTTGGCGGGACGCGCTGCAGTTTGTTCAGAATCCCATATTTGGTGCTGGTTTTGAAACGTTTTGGTTAGGAGACCGACTTGAGAGAATCACGCGTACGCTCGGCGTCGGCCTAAATCAAGCTCACAATGGGTATCTTGAGGTCTACCTGAACTTGGGATGGATTGGTGTCGGCCTGCTGGTCATCATCATAGTGACGTCGTATCGAAATATCATGCATCGCTTCGCGCGGGATCCCGAGACTAGCGTCCTGCAAGTGGCATTTTTCATGATTGCAGTCATCTACAACTTCACGGAAGGAACATTCAAGATCATGTCTCCAGTGTGGATCTTCTTCTTGATGTCCACAATGGCGGCTGCCAGGGCTAGAGTTACGGATGTGTCCAATCAGGAGATGGCACGATCCTCAAGCGACGCCATCGGCGGGAACAACGCCACGGTTGCGCGGGTTCGCTTGAGGACCATCTCTTTGGAGTCGGCAGGACAGGCCAGCGGACAGTTCGAAAGGCTGAGCGAAAGGCCGATCAAGAGATCAAAGTGGGCGAACCGCAGACCGATGAGAACCGGGTCGGACTCTTATTTGGCACCCTCGATGGCGGCGAGCGACGGCCGCTCGTTGACCGTGCACTCAGCGACCGAGACAGGAAACATGGCGGACACAGCGGCGCGCGCCGATGGAATTCTTCCTGGATCGAAGTCTTAAACGATGCGGTTAGCTAGAAATGAAGGACCAACTGAAAGCGACACTCGAGCGGAGCATCGCCGGCGTCACCGGCTGGGTAGAGCGGCACCAGTACCGGGCCTACGACCCCGGCGACGGCAACTTGTCCGTTTCTCCATGCGCTTACGTTCAACAGCCTGACGCTCGAGCGGGTGCTTCAGCAGGTGGTCTACCGCTCGCCGGTGAACCTCCGTCCCCTGCTCGGCATCAAGCCGCACGTGTCCACCAAGGGCAGGGGCTACATGGCCTGGGGATACGTAAAGATGTTCCGCCTGACCGGATAAGGCGTCTATGCCGACCGGGCGCGCGCCTGCCTGTCGTGGTTGATCGAGAACAAGGCGCCATCTCACCAGGAGTACAGCTGGGGCAACCACTTTCCGTTCTGCACGCGGGGAGGCAAGACCCCGGCGCTCGAGCCGATCGTGCCGTGGACCACGCTGATCGGGCAGGCGTTCCTCGAAGCCCACGAGACGTTTGGCCGCTCGGAGTACCGGCGCGTGCTCGAAAGCATCGCGCGGTGGTTGATGAATCTGCCGAGGGAGCGGACCGACTCGGGAACCTGCATCAGCTACGTGGCGTTCAAGCAGAACTCGATTCACAACTCGAACATGCTGGCCGCTGCGTTCCTCGCGCAATTGGCCAGCTTCACCGGCACGCCCGAAATGTTCGAGGTGGCGGCCGACGCGATGACTTACAGCTGCTCCCGTCAGCGCGCCGACGGCGCCTGGATGTACGGCGAGGCCGCCAAGTATCAATGGAACGATAACTTCCACACCGGATACAACCTGGATTGCCTTTGGCGCTATCGGCAGGCCACCGGCGACCGGCGTTTCGACGAACAGCTCCACAAGGGCTTCGCGTACTTTCTGGAACATTTCTTCGAGTCGGACGGGCGTCCGAAGTACTACGACACGCAGACCTACCCCACCGACATTCAGTGCGCGGCGCAGGCGATCGACACGCTCACGCTGTTCGCCGACCATGACGCCGCCGCGCTGCCGCTCGCAGGGAAAGTCGCGGCCTGGACGATCGATCACATGCAGGCTCCCGACGGCCACTTCTACTATCGCGATCTCGGGTGGGCGGTGGCGCGGACGCCGATGCTGCATTGGGGGCAGGGAACCATGTTCAAGGCGCTGGCGCACCTGCTCGGTCGCGTGGCATCGCCGGAAGCCGGTGCGCCGCACGAACTGCAGGGTTCGGGCTCGGTCGCGTGAACGTTTCAGCGCCAGCCTATTCCGGACGGAAAGGGGCCTCCTTCCATGAGCAGAGTCGCTAACGCAGGACCGCCTCGTTCCCGCAGGCATTCGCGGTTCCGCCATGCCATCATGGCCGTCATCACGACCGTTCTCGGTCTGACGATCGCCTTCGCCATCCTCGAGTTCGGTCTCGCCCGTTTCTACTACTCCAATACGAACGAGCTCCGACAGGACGAGTTCGACGAGGAGCTCGGGTGGCGCCTCAAGCCAGGCAGCTATGTTGTGAAGGCCGAGCAGGCCTTCCTGACGCACCGCGTCTTCATCAATCAGATGGGACTTCGCGACGCAGAGTTCACGAAATCCCCTCCGGTCGGAACACACCGGATCATTGTGCTCGGCGACTCGTTCACGTTCGGCCAATCGGTCGATGACAATTCACTGTTTTCGACGCAACTCCAACGACGGTTGAACGAGCACCACCCTGGTCTCTCGTACGAAGTGATCAACGCAGGCGTGCCCGGCTACGGGACTGCGCAGGAGTTGATCCTGCTGCGGAGACTGGCCAATGCGGGTGTTGTCGGCGATATCTATCTGCTGAACGTCTTCACGAACGACATTCTGGACAATCTGCGCCTCGACTACGCGAATCGTTCCGAAAATGTTGTCCAGTCCGGCTTTGACCTTGCTGCGGACGGCAGTCTTCGTTTCCACAAACCGCTACCGGTCCTTCACCAGGACAGCAACTTCGTCGCGGTGGAAAAACCATCCAGGTCGAAGGTACTGTCGGTCGTCAAGGTGCGACTGCAGACGCTCGCTCAAACGAAACCCGGCCTCGTGCGACTCGCGCGCCGCCTCGGAATGAACGTAACCGTTCCACGCGTCCCCGGCATTGTCAGCGCCTGGTACGATTCGGCAGTGCTAGACAAGGGCGTGCCGCTTACGAAGGCGCTGATACAAGCGATCGACGCCGAGGCCCAGAGGCACAACGGCGTGCTTCTGGTCGCCATGATTCCTTCTCCGATGCAGGTCTACACGGAGACGTACGGCGAGCTGCTGCGCGCCAGCTTTCCCGATGATCCGATGGCCAAACGATTCCTGGAAGACCCGCTGCGCGCCCAGCGAATCGTTGCCTCAATCTGCGAGGACCTCCATGTGCCGTTCCTGGACGTGTACGACGCGCTGGCGGCGACAAGAGAGCCGCTGTACATTCCGGCCGATGGTCACTTCAACGAAGCCGGCCATGCGGTCTTTGCCGAAAGTCTCGAACGGTTCGTGACGGCACATATGGACCGGGAGCCGGGCTAGGAGTTGAGGAGAAGTAGCTTAGTGCCGCACGGTGGCCGTCGGCGGCATGACTCGCCATGAGATACGTCCTGATTACGCCCGCCCGAAACGAGGAGACGTTCCTCGAGCTCACGATTCAGTCGGTGGTCTCGCAGACCGTGCGGCCTCTTCGCTGGGTCATCGTCAGCGACGGCTCGACGGATCGGACCGACGAGATCGCCGCGAGCCACGCAGCCGAGCATCGGTGGATCGATTTCGTCCGCATGCAGCGCCGTGAGGGGCGCGACTTCGCCGGAAAAGTCGGCGCTTTCAACGCGGGGCTGGCGCGCGTCGCCGACCTGCCGTACGACGCCGTCGGCAGCCTCGACGCCGACATCACGTTCGATCCGGAGTATTTCGCCTTCCTCCTCTCGAAGCTCGAGGCCGACCGCAGACTCGGGCTGGTTGGGACACCCTTCGATGAGGGGGCCGGCACCTACGACTACCGTTTCAGCAGCATCGAGCACGTGTCGGGAGCTTGTCAGCTCTTCCGACGGAAGTGCTACGAGGACATCGGCGGCTACGTCCCGATGAAAGGCGGCGGCATCGACGTCGTCGCCGTGCTGAGCGCGCGGATGAAGGGGTGGCAGACGCGCACGTTTCCGGAGAAGTCGTGCTTCCACCATCGGCCGATGGGCAGCGCCAACAATCGGATGAAGCTGGCGGCGCAGTTCAAGCTGGGTCAGCGCGCGTACCGCCTCGGATTCCACCCGGTCTGGCAGCTGTTCCGCTCCGTCTACCAGATGACGCGCCCCCCCTACGTGTCCGGCGGCGCGGCGCTCTGCGCCGGCTACGTCTGGGCGCTCGTGCGCCAGTCCGAGCGTCCGGTATCCGACGACCTCGTGAAGTTCCAGCGGCGCGATCAGATGCGGCGTCTTCGCACATTTTTTCGGCTTCCCATCCATCACGCGTAACGTTCGCCGCCGGCTGCGCCGTCGAGAACAGGACAAACTGACTTGCAGGATCTCAAACAACGCGCGCTCCGGGGCGGTTTCGCAAAGATGTGCGCCCAGGCCGCGAACTTCGGCGTGCGAATGGGCTCCGTGGTGGTGCTCGCGCGCCTGCTCGACCCAAAGGACTTCGGGCTCGTCGGCATGGTGACCGCCGTGACGGGGGCGTTCAACCTGTTCAAGGACGCCGGCCTCTCGGTCGCAACCGTCCAGCGGGCCGAGATTACCGACGCGCAGGTCTCATCGCTGTTCTGGATCAATATTCTTGTCGGCACGATCCTGACGGTTATTTGCATCGCGGTCGCGCCGTTCCTCGTACGCTTCTACCACGAGCCGCGACTGCTCTGGGTCGCGATCGCGATCGGAAGCGGCTTCCTGGTGAACGCCGCAGGCGTCCAGCATTCGGCCATTCTCCAGCGTCAAATGCGGTTCGACACGCTGGCCATGATCGACGTGTCGTCGTGGGCCATCAGCGTGGCCTTGAGCATCGGCCTGGCCCTCGCCGGCTTCGGCTACTGGGCCCTCGTGTGCCAGGCGGTGAGTCTGCCTTTCTCGGCCACCATCGGTCTCTGGCTCGCCACCAAATGGATGCCGGGACCGCCTAGACGTCGCGCGGGCGTCGGCTCGATGCTGCGATTCGGCGGAACCATAACCGTAAATAGCATCGTCATCTATGCCGCTTACAACACCGATAAGATTCTGATTGGCCGCTTGTGGGGCGCGGCGGCGCTCGGCATCTACGGTCGGGCCTATCAACTCAGCAATCTGCCGACCGACAATCTGAACGGCGCTGTCGGCGAAGTCGCGGTGTCGGCGCTGTCTAGGGTCCAGAACGATCCGCCTCGGTTCAAGAAGTACTTCCTGAAGAGCTATTCCCTGGTGCTCGCGCTCACACTGCCCGTCACGATGGCGTGTTGGCTCTTCGCCGTCGATCTGATCGGTGTGCTCCTCGGCCCGAAATGGTACGAGGCCGCTCCGTTGTTCCGCCTCCTGGCACCCACAATCCTGGCCTTCGCGATGATCAATCCGCTCGGCTGGCTGCTGATCGCCAGCGGCCGTGTGAGACGCAGTCTGAAAATGGCGCTGGTCATCGCGCCCGTTGTGATCGCCGGATACGTCCTGGGCATTCCGTACGGCGTTACCGGCGTCGCCTTGGCATACTCAGCGACAATGACCCTCCTGATTGTGCCGATGATCGCCTGGGCCACCCACGGAACCGGGATCTCGCTGCGCGACGTCTCCGGCGCGATCGCGCCCCCTTTCGTCTCAGTGGCGGCCGCGTCGGTGCTCAGCTACGCCTCAATCGTGTTCCTAGGCGCGGGGGCGGGGTCTTTGGCGCGACTGCTCGTGGGAGGCGGAATTCTTGGCGTGACGTATGTGACGATGCTGTTATACGTGATGAATCAATGGCCCTTCTATGCCGATCTGCTGAGCGACTCTCGGCGTGCCGTCGTCAAGCGTCCGGAGGTGGCACCCACGGGGCTCGCTCTCGGAGTCGTTCCTGACGAGCCACTGTCGGCTGCGAGCGTTCGCGGCACCGCAGAGTAGGCGTCGATTAAATATGCCGCTGGTGACAGTGATCACTCCAGTCTACAACGGCGAAGCCTACCTTGACGCGTGCGTCGCCAGCGTTCGAGCGCAAACGTTCGACGACTGGGAATACGTGATCGTCGACAACTGCAGCTCGGATGGTTCTCGCAGCATCGCCGAAGCACACGCGGCCAGGGACGCGCGCATCAAGGTGCACGGCAACAGCACGGTGCTGCCCGTCATTCAGAGCTTCAACAAGGCCTCGACGTTCGTCTCGCGCGGCTCGCGATACCTCAAGTTTCTCTGCGCCGACGACGTGCTGTTCCCCGAGTGTCTGGCGAAAATGGTGGAAGTCGCAGAAGCTCATCCGACCGTGCGGCTCGTGGCGGCGTACAAGATTCACGGTTCGTCGCCGGTCTGCGACGGCCCCGCATTTCCGCAAGCGGTCCTCAACGGCCAGGAAGTCTGCCGGCGGTTTTTCGAAGGCACGCTGGGATTCCTCGGGTCGCCCACCGATCACCTGGTCAGGCTTCCGCTGCCAGTCGAGAATGCGCCGTTCGATGAACGATATCTTCACGCGGACATCGAATTGTGGGTGCGGCTGTTGCAGGAGAGTGGCGACTACGGATTCGTTCATCAGTTGCTGACGTTCACCCGCGTGCACCCGGCAGCGGTCAGCGGGTTCGCGCACGTGATGGGAAGCGGATCGGTGGAATTCCTGGCGATGGTGCTCGAGCACGGCCGCGCGTTCCTGACCGAGCAGGACTACCGACGGCTGGCCGCACGATATCGGCGCCGGCATGCTCGTTTCCTGGCACGTGCGTTCGTGAAGGTTTGGGATCGAAGGATCTGGAAATATCAGATCGCACGAATGCAGCACTTCGGCATCCAGGTGTCGGCCGCCGAGATGCTCCTGGGTGCCGCCAGCGAGCTGCTGGCCAGTGGGCTGTCTCCGGCAGAAACGATGCGCCGGGCCAGGCGTGAACGGGCGCGAGTCCGGACCACCGCCGGATCCTAGTGAGGGTTGGAGCACGAGTGATGAGCGGACTGGGATCGACGGGGCGGAAGCAAGCGCGGAACCTGCGCGCGGGCGACTGGGTCGAAGTGAAGAGCGCGGACGAGATTCTCGCCACGCTCGATGCGCAGGGCTGCTACGAGGCGCTGCCGTTCATGCCGGAAATGCTTCAATACTGCGGCCGTCGGTTCCGCGTCCAGGCTCCGCTCACAAGACGTGCGACACCATCCAGGACTACGTGATCCGGCGCATGGAGGGAACCGTCCACCTCGAGCATCTGCGATGCGACGGCGAAGGGCACGCGGGGTGCCAGGCGGGTTGTCTCTGTACTGGAAGGAACATTGGTTGTGGCGCGTTGCGGGCGCAGACCTGCGCCGCGGCGAACCGTCGGGCGCAAACACCTGGGACGAAACGGCGCCCTGGAAGCACACTGAGCGCCCGCCGCACGACGACTCGTGGACTCACTGGACGGGGTGCAGGAAAAAGTTCGGCTACCGTTGCCAGGCCACTGAAGTCCTGGCCGCAACGCGCCCGGTTCGACGGCGAGAACGGTGGAATCCGTTCTTTTACGTGAAGGATCTCACGTCGGGCAACGTCCCGCTTGCCCGGTTCCTTCGATATGGCCTATTCGCGGCGTTCAATGCATTCGCGGTCGCTGGTGGGGCCGGCGCTATCCCCATCTGCTGGGGCACGCGCAGGGCGAAACGCCGCATGCGCAACTCGATCTTCAACCGGGTGAACTGGTGCAGGTTCGCTCCCGCAGCGAGAGTTCAACACACGCTCGACGCCAACAAGAAGAACCGGGGATTGTTCTTCGACGTCGAGATGACGCCATACTGCGAGAACGGCCCTACAGAGTTCTGACCAGAGTCGAGCGAATCGTCGATGAAAAGACGGGCAGACTGATCAAGCTCCCCAATCCCTTGCATCATTCTGGACGACGTAACCTGCAGCGGTCTCCTGAGTTCCTGCCGCATGTTCTGTCCCAGAAGCACTGTATCCTTTCTGGAGGGAGATCTGGCTGAGAGCGGGTCGGCCCTCCGCCACCCGTCGACTGAAGGCTGAAAGAGCTCACGACCATAAAGTCCGTGCTTGTCAGGCAGACATTTGTCTACCGACTTTGTCTCTGCGCTTTCGACTATGCTTTTCCTTTACGGAGTCGGCCAATTCTGGCCAGTTTTCGACGTTCGCCTCTGACAGGCCTGGCGGCTACTTTGCTCCCGTCCCTGTCCGATCGGCCCACGGCCGTCCGCGTGGTACGGCAGTCACCCCGGGGGTTCTGCACGTGATCGGTTCGCAAGTTCTGCGCGGGCGCAGCGCGATATGCCTGTCGGGTGGCGATCTTCGCATCGCTGGCTCTGGGCGGCGCCTCCAAGGCCTCGCCCAAAGCCGGTATCGCGTTCGTGCAGGTCAAGTCGGCGGTGCCTTCGAGCGGGTCGAGCATCGCGGTAACCTTCTCAGCAGCGCAGACCGCGGGCAACCTGAACGTCGTCGTCGTCGGCTGGAACGACACCACGCGCACCGTCACCAACGTCACCGATTCACGGGGCAACACCTACGTCCGCGCCGTCGGCCCCACCGCCGTCTCCGGCGCGCTGAGCCAGTCGATCTACTACGCGAAGAACATCGTGGGCGCGGCCGCGGGCGCCAACACCGTGACCGTGCAGTTCAGCGGCTCGGCGTACTACCCCGACATCCGCATCCTCGAGTACAGCGGCCTCGACCCGACGAACCCGCTCGACGTCACGGCGGCGGCGACCGGCAGCACCGCGACGACGAACAGCGGTGCCGTCACCACCACCAACGCGAACGACCTGCTGGTCGGCGCCAACATGGTGCTGACCCGGACGGCCGGCGCGGGCGCCGGATTCACGAGCCGGGTCATCACGGTGCCGGACGGCGACATCGCCGAAGACCAGGTTGTGAACATCTGTCGGGAGCTACAGCGCCATCGCCCCGCTCGAGTATGCCGGGCCCTGGGTCATGCAGCTCGTGGCGTTCAAGGCGCAACCCTCCGGACCGCCGCCGGCGCCCACCGTCTCCAGCGTGGCGCCGACCAGCGGGGTGACCACCGGCGGGACGGCCCTGACCATCACCGGGACCAACTTCATCGCCGGGGCGACGGTGACCCTTGGTGGGACGCCCGCGACCTCCCTCACCGTGGTCAACAGCACGACGATCACCGCGACAACGCCCGCCCATGCCGCCGGGGCGGCCACCGTCGTCGTGACGAACCCTGACGCGCAGAGCGGGAGCCTCCCGAACGCCTTCACCTACATCGCGCCGGCGCCGACCGTGACGAGCGTGGCCCCGACGAGCGGGCCTGTGGCCGGCGGCACGCCGATCACCATCACCGGCACGAATTTCGCCGCCGGCGCCGCCGTCACGCTGGGCGGCGCAGCCGCCACGGGCGTCACCGTGGTCACCAGCACGACCATCACCGCGACGACGCCCGCGCATGCCGCCGGCGCCGTTACGGTCACCGTGACCAACGCCGACACCCAGAGCGGCAGCCGGCCGAACGGCTTTACCTACATCGGGCCCGCGCCGACCGTCGCCAGCGTCGCCCCCCCCAGCGGCTCGACCGCGGGCGGCACCGCGATCACCGTGACCGGCACCAACTTCGTCGCGGGCGCCACCGTCACGATAGGCGGGACGGCCGCGACCTCCGTCACCGTGCTGACCAGCACGACGATCACGGCGACGACGCCCGCGCACGCGAGCGGGGCCGTCACCGTGGTGGTGACCAATCCGGACGCCCAGAGCGGCAGCCTGCCGAGCGGCTTCACCTATGTCGCCCCGGCGCCGACGGTCACGAGCGTTGCGCCCACCAGCGGCCCGATCGCCGGCGGCACGGCCATCACGATCACCGGCACCGGCTTCACGGCCGGCGCGACCGTGACCCTGGGCGGCACCTCCGCCACGACGGTCACCGTCGTCACCGGCACGACCCTCACCGCGACGACACCGGCGCATGCCGCCGGGTCTGTGACCGTCGTCGTGACCAACGCTGATGCGCAGAGCGGCAGCCTGCCGGCGGGCTTCACGTATCTGGCCCCCGCGCCGACGGTCACGAGCGTCGCACCCGCCAGCGGCCCGGTCGCCGGCGGCACGCCGATCACCATCACGGGCACCGGCTTCGCCGCCGGGGCGACCATCACCCTGGGGGGCGCGGCCGCCACCGGGGTCACGGTCGTCACGAGCACGACGATCACGGCCACGACGCCGGCGCACGCCGCCGGTGTCGTCACGGTCGCGGTAACCAACACCGACGCCCAAAGCGGCAGCCTCCCGACGGCGTTCACGTATCAGGGGCCGGCGCCGACCGTCACCGGCATCGCGCCGGCCACGGGCCCGACGACGGGCGGCACGTCGGTCACGATCACCGGCACCAACTTCGCCGCCGGCGCGGCCGTGACCGTGGGCGGCGGCGCCGCCACGGGCGTCACCGTCGTGACCGGCACCACCATCACGGCCACCACGCCGGCCCATGCCGTCGGCGCGGCCACCGTCGTCGTGGTCAACGCCGATGCGCAAAGTGGGAGTTTGCCGAACGGCTTCACCTACGTGGCCGCGGCGCCGACCGTCACGAGCGTCGCGCCCTCCAGCGGCCCGATTGCCGGGGGCACGGCGATCACGATTACCGGCACCGGCTTCACCGCCGGGGCCACGGTGACGCTGGGCGGGACCGCGGCGACCGGCGTCACGGTGCTCACCAGCACCTCGATCACCGCCACCACCCCGGCCCACGCCGCCGGCGCGGTCAGCGTCGTCGTGACCAACCCCGATGCGCAGAGCGGCAGCCGGCCGAACGGCTTCACGTATCTGGCGCCCGCGCCGACGGTCACGAGTGTCGCGCCGTCGAGCGGACCCGACACCGGCGGGACCTCCCTCACCATCACCGGCAGCAATTTCGCCGCCGGCGCCACGGTCACACTGGGCGGCGCCGCGGCCACCGGCGTGACGGTCAACACCAGCACCTCGATCACCGCCACGACGCCGGCGCACGTCGCCGGGGCCGTGAGCGTCGCCGTGACGAACGCCGACGCCCAGAGCGGCAGCCTGCCGAGCGGCTACACGTACACCACGTCCGGACCGGCGATGATCAGCTTCGTCCAGGTCAAGTCGGCCGTCCCGTCCTCCGGCTCGAGTGTGGCCGTGCCGTTTACGGCGGCCCAGACGGCCGGCAACCTGAACGTCGTCGTCGTCGGCTGGAACGACACCACGCGCACCGTCACCAACGTCACCGACTCCCGGGGCAACACCTACGTCCGCGCCGTCGGCCCCACCGCCGTCTCCGGCGCACTGAGCCAGTCGATCTACTACGCGAAGAACATCGTGGGCGCGGCCGCGGGCGCCAACACCGTGACTGTGCAGTTCAGCGGCTCGGCGTACTACCCCGACATCCGCATCCTCGAGTACAGCGGCCTCGACTTGACGAACCCGCTCGACGTCACGGCGGCGGCAACCGGCAGCACCGCGACGAGCACAGCGGCGCCGTCACGACCACCAACGCCAACGACCTGCTGGTCGGCGCCAACATGGTGGCGACGCGCACCGCCGGCGCGGGCGCCGGATTCACGAGCCGGGTCATCACGGTGCCGGACGGCGATATCGCCGAAGACCAGGTGGTGAACACCGTCGGCAGCTACAGCGCCATCGCCCCGCTCGAGTATGCCGGGCCCTGGGTCATGCAGCTCGTGGCCTTCAAGGCGCAACCCTCCGGACCGCTACCGGCGCCCACCATCTCCAGCGTGGCGCCGGCCACCGGGCCCACGAGCGGTGGGACCCTGCTGACGATTAGCGGAGCCAACTTCACGGCCGGCGCGACCGTGACCGTCGCCGGCACGGCGGCAAGCGGCGTCACCGTGGTCAACAGCACGACGATCACCGCGACAACGCCCGCCCATGCCGCCGGGGCGGCCACCGTCGTGGTCACCAATCCCGACGCGCAAAGCGGGAATCTCCCGAACGCCTTCACCTATGTCGCGCCGGCGCCGACCGTGACCAGCGTCGCGCCCGCCAGCGGTCCGATCGCCGGCGGCACCGCGATCACCATCACCGGCACCAACTTCGCCGCCGGCGCCGCCGTCACGCTGGGCGGCGCAGCCGCCACGGGCGTCACCGTGGTCACCAGCACGACCATCACCGCGACGACGCCCGCGCATGCCGCCGGCGCCGTTACGGTCACCGTGACCAACGCCGACACCCAGAGCGGCAGCCGGCCGAACGGCTTTACCTACATCGGGCCCGCGCCGACCGTCACCAGCGTCGCCCCCCCCAGCGGCTCGACCGCGGGCGGCACCGCGATCACCGTGACCGGCACCAACTTCGTCGCGGGCGCCACCGTGACAATGGGCGGGACGGCCGCGACCTCCGTCACCGTGCTGACCAGCACGACGATCTCCGGCGACGACGCCCGCGCATGCCGCGCGGCGCCGTCACCGTGGTGGTGACCAATCCGGACGCCCAGAGCGGCAGCCTGCAGAGCGGCTTCACCTATGTCGCCCCGGCGCCGACCGTTACCGAGCGTTGCCCCCGCCAGCTGGGCCCACGACCGGCGGGACGAGTGTCACGATCACCGGCACCGGCTTCACGGCCGGCGCGACCGTGACCCTGGGCGGCACCTCCGCCACGACGGTCACCGTCGTCACCGGCACGACCCTCACGGCGACGACACCGGCGCATGCCGCGGGCCTGTGTCCGTCGTCGTGACCAATCCCTGATGCGCAGAGCGGCAGCCTGCCGGCGGGCTTCACGTATCTGGCGCCGGCGCCGACGGTCACGAGCGTCGCGCCCGCCAGCGGCCCGATCGCCGGCGGTACGGCGATCACCGTCACCGGCACCAACTTCGTCACCGGCGCCACACTCACGCTGGGCGGCACGGCCGCCACCGGGGTCACGGTCGTCACGAGCACGACGATCACCGCCACGACGCCGGCGCACGCAGCCGGAGCGGTCGCGGTCGTGGTCACCAATCCGGACGCGCAGAGCGGCACGCGGCCGAGCGGCTTCACCTACGTCGGGCCGGCCCCGACGGTCACCAGCGTCGCGCCCGCCAGCGGCCCGACCCCCGGCGGCACCGGGGTCACGATCACGGGCACCAATTTCGTCGCGGGAGCCACGGTCACCCTGGGCGGCAGTGCCGCCACCGGCGTCACCGTCGCTTCGAGCACGACGATCACGGCGACGACGCCGGCCCATGCGGCCGGAGCGGTTGCTGTTGTCGTCATCAACCTGGACGCCCAGAGCGGCACGCTGCCCAGCGGCTTCACCTACGTCGCGCCGGCGCCCACGGTGAGCGGCGTTGCGCCGGTCAGCGGGCCCGTGGCGGGCGGCACACCGATCACGATCACCGGCGCGAACTTTGTCGCGGGTGCCACCGTCACGCTCGGCGGCAGCGCCGCCACCGGGGTCACGGTGTTGACGAGCACGACCATGAGCGCCACGACGCCGGCGCACGCCGCCGGTGCGGTCGCGATCGTCGTCACCAACCCGGACACGCAGACGGGCACGCTGCCCGGCGGGTTCACCTACAACACGGCTCCCGCGCCGACCGTCACGAGCGTCGCCCCCACGAGTGGGTCGACCGCGGGCGGCACCGCGATCACCGTCACCGGCACCAATTTCGCCGCCGGTGCCACTCTGACCCTGGGCGGCACGCCCGCCACCGGTGTCGCCGTCGTGACCGGCACAACGATCACTGCCACCGCGCCGGCGCATACCGCGGGCGCCGTCGCGGTTACGGTCACCAACGCCGACGCCCAAAGCGGCAGTCTGCCGAGCGGCTACACGTACACCACGTCCGGACCGGCGATGATCAGCTTCGTCCAGGTCAACTCGGCCGTCCCGTCTTCCGGCTCGAGTGTGGCCGTGCCGTTTACGGCGGCCCAGACGGCGGGCAACCTGAACGTCGTCGTCGTCGGCTGGAACGACACCACGCGTACCGTCACCAACGTCACCGACTCCCGGGGCAACACCTACGTCCGCGCGGTTGGCCCCACGGCCGTGTCCGGTGCGCTCAGCCAATCGATTTACTACGCCAAGAACATCGTGGGCGCGGCCGCGGGGGCGAACGTCGTCACCGTGCAGTTCAGCGCCTCGGCGTACTACCCCGACATCCGTGTTCTCGAGTACAGCGGCCTCGACTTGACGAACCCGCTCGACGTCACGGCGGCGGCGACGGGGAGCACCGCGACCAGCAGCAGCGGCGCGGTCACGACCACCAACGCCAACGACCTGCTGGTCGGCGCCAACATGGTGGCGACGCGCACCGCCGGCGCAGGCGCCGGATTCACGAGCCGGATCATCACCGTGCCCGATGGCGACATCGCCGAAGACCAGGTCGTGACATCTGTCGGGAGCTACAGCGCTGTCGCCCCCTTGACCGGCGGCGGTCCGTGGATCATGCAACTCGTGGCCTTCAAGGCGGCCTCGGCCGTACCCGACACCAACCCGCCGTCGCCTCCGAGCAGCCTCACGGCTTCGCCGCTCTCGGAGAGTCAGGTCGGGCTCTCGTGGATGCCGTCGACCGACGATGTCGGAGTGACGAGCTACTTGGTCGAGCGCTGCCAGGGTGAGGGATGCGTCACCTTCGCTCAAGTGGGCTCGGCCGCGACCCCGACCTTCGGCGATTCCGGGCTCGCCGCGAACACGCCCTACCGCTATCGAGTTCGCGCGACCGACGCGGCCGGAAACCTGAGCGGCTACTCGAACATGGCGAACGTCACGACCCTCGCGCCCGACACCGAACCTCCGTCCGCGCCAGGCGTGCTCGAAGGCGTCGCCGTGAGCGGCACCGAAATCGACCTCTCATGGGGGCCGGCCACCGACAACGTCGGCGTCTCCGGATACCGCGTCGAGCGCTGCCAGGGCGCAGGCTGCAGCGGATTCGTGAAGCTCGGGGTGGTTGCCGGGACGACGTACTCCGACACTGCCCTGGCGCCGAATACCTTGTATCGCTACATCGTTCGCGCATCGGACCTGGCGGGGAACCTCGGACCCTATTCGAACGTCGTGACGATCACGACGCTCGACACGATTCCTCAGCTCGTGGCGGCGTACTCCTTCGATGAAGGCGTCGGGACGGCGATCGGCGATTCGTCGCAGTACGCGAACAACGGAGCTGTGTCCAGCGCGGCGTGGTCGACAACCGGAAAGTACGGCTCCGCGCTGGTGTTCAACGGCACCAGTTCCCTCGTTACGATTCCCTCTTCGCCATCGCTCAATCTGAATTCGGCGATGACGCTGGAGGCATGGGTTCAACCGACGGCCGCTGCCAACGTCTGGCGAGACGTGATCTACAAAGCTGACGACCTCTACTACCTGGAAGGCGCTTCGCCGACCGGCTCGCCGGTCGTCGGCGTCAGCACGACGTCGTCGCACGCGAACCTGTTCGGCGTCTCTCCGCTCCCTGCCGGCACATGGACACATCTGGCGGCGACGTACGATGGCACAACGCTCCGTCTCTATGTGAACGGAGTCCAGGCGTCGACTCTGGCCCACAGCGGCAACGTGCTTTCAGGCAATTCGCCGCTCCAGATCGGAGGCGACAGCCTGTACGGGCAACACTTCCAGGGCCTGATCGACGAAGTTCGCGTCTATAACGTCGCGCTGACGCCGACTCAGATTCAGGCCGACATGAATACCCCCCTCGGCGGTGCATTCCCCGTGCTCGGGCTGAGCAGCAGCGCCTTGGATTTCGGCAGCTATCCGACGGGCACGACGAGCAGCCCGCTCCCCGTGACGGTCACGAACGTGGGCGGCGCAACCCTGAACATCAACGGCATCGCCATCACTGGTGTGCACGCCGCCGACTTCGCTCAGAGCAACGACTGTGCGGCGCCCCTGGCCGCGGGACAACAGTGCACGATCACCACGCAGTTCACTCCCGGCGCGACCGGAACACGCGTTGCGGCGATCACCATCTCCGACAACGGAATCGGCGCTCCACATTCGATTGCCCTCACGGGAGCCGGCATCGGGTTCTCGATTGCCCCTCGCACGGCCGTGGTCACCTCTCTGCAGCAGCAGCAGTTCAGCGCGAGCGGTGGAAGCACGGGGACTGTGACATGGTCGGTGGACGGCGTGCTTGGGGGGACGGCCGCATCGGGCACCATCAGTTCGACCGGACTCTATTCGCCGCCGTCGTCTGAGGGAACGCACACGGTGACCGCCACCGATGCGGCGCAGGTGTCCAACGCGACGGTGTTCGTGACGAACTACCCTGGCGTGCTGACCCATCACAACGACAACTTCCGGACGGGCCAGAACCTGAACGAGATCGTGTTGGGCCCGTCGAATGTCAATCCGCTCACGTTCGGGAAGCTGTTGTCGTATCCCATCGACGGACTCGCCCATGCGTCGCCGCTGTATGTCGCCGGCGTCAACATTCCGGGCCAGGGCTTTCACAACGTGGTGTACGTCGCAACCGAGCACGATTCCGTGTATGCCTTCGACGCCGACGGCGCGGGCCCGACCCCGCTGTGGTACGTGAACTTCACGAACCCCGGCGCCGGAATCACGACGGTGCCGGCCGACGACACGGGCGAGTGCTGCGACGTGGCACCCGAGATCGGGATCACCGGAACGCCCGTCATCGACTCGACGACGGGCACGCTCTACGTCGTCGCGAAGACGAAGGAAGTGTCTGGCGGGAACACAAACTATCGCCAGCGGCTGCACGCCCTGGACATCACGACAGGGGCCGAGAAGTTCGGCGGTCCAGTTCTTCTGCAGGCGACCGTGGCCGGCACGGGCCAGGGTTCCTCGGGAGGACAGCTCGCATTCGACGCGCTGCGCGAAAACCAGCGGCCCGCGCTGCTCCTCCTGAATGGCGTCGTCTACATCGGATTCGGCAGCCACGGCGATCACCAGCCGTATCACGGCTGGCTGCTCGGCTACAACGCGAGCACGCTGGCCCAGGTGATGGCGTATTGCGCGACCCGCAACGGCGAGGGCGCGGGCATGTGGCAGGCCAACGGGGGGCCGGCAGCCGATGCCGCCGGCAACATCTTTTTCATCACCGGAGACGGCAGCTTCAATGCGAACACGGGCGGCCCGAATTTCGGCGATTCCTTCGTCAAGGTGAACGCCGCGGGAACCGTCGTGGACTACTTCACGCCGCACAACCAGGCGAACCTCGACGTGAACAACTTCGACCTGGGCGCCGCCGGCCCGCTCCTCCTTCCCGATCAGCCGGGTGCCCACCCGCACCTCATGATCAGCGCCGGGAAGGACAACGCGATGTATCTGGTTGACCGCGACAACATGGGCCACTACAACGCCAGCAACGACAGCCAGATTGTCCAGTCGCTGGTCAACATCTTCCCGTTCGGCACGCCCGAGCCCGGCAACTACAGCGCGGCGGTGTATTTCAACGGCACGGTCTACTTCAGCCCGATTGCCGACACGATCCAGGCGTTCAGACTGACGAACGGCCTGCTGTCGGTTTCACCGACCTCGCGCTCGTCACAGAACTATGCGTATCCGGGCGGTTCGATGGCTGTTTCCGCCAATGGGAGCGCGAATGGCATTCTCTGGGCCGTGCAACGGAATGCCACGGCGATTGACGACCAGGACGCATCGGCGCCGGGCGTGCTCCATGCTTACGACGCGAACGATCTCTCCGTCGAGCTCTACAACAGCGATCAGGCAGGCACGCGCGATACGCTGCCGGCGGCCGCCAAGTTCAGCGTGCCCCTCGTGGCCAATGGAAAGGTATTCGTCGCGACAGTGAATTCGCTGACGGTCTACGGACTGCTACCCTGAGAAGGCCCGATTCTGGCAGCTGGCTGATCTTCAGGAAGGAAGGAAGACGACGATCTCGCCGAAAAACCGCTTGCGAAGTCGCAGGGCTTTCAGGCGGCGCGGCTCATCGGCCGTTGTTCGCCCCTCGCCTTCCGCGATCTCATAAAGATGTCGTTGGATGGTGCTCATCGCCCATGCCGAATGTTCGACAGAGACATTGTCGGCCGCGGTGGGGACGTCCTCGAAGCGTGTGCCTTCGGAATGCACTGCGGGCCGTCAAGACGCTATCAGTCAACAGGCTTATTCGAGCGAGCGACTCACACCAATCGGCGTTGTGTGCCACGTCAGCAGACCCACCGCACCTGCGGCCGAGACAAAGCGGTTTCATCGCGAAGTGAGCCGACGAAGGCAGGGTTGCAGGTGTCTGCTGAATATGGTTCAAATATCGTCAAGTCGGCTCGAACTCAGCCCTTTAGCGGGCGTCATCCCTTTTCACCGCCACTGGTTTGGCGCAGATGTTTGCGAACAAGTCTCTGGATTATCGGTCTGGTGTTCCTACGGCCGCCAGCGGCGGGCAGGACGAATCCTTGCCTCATCGGGCCCTGCTAACGGTTCTTCCCCGGGGCGACCCCACTCGATCGATACGCTGGCACTGGGTGCTGGTGGGGGCGAACCGGCACGCCCGAAATCACCAGACGTGCTCCTCGCTTTGGCTCAACACGTGTGGCCTCCCGGCAGAATACCGGTTTGGGGGCCGTCTGTCGGCTAGTTTCGGGCGCATCTCGCGCCTAAGTCACGGAGACTCGATGCGATGCACTCAGCGGCTGTACGAGACAGGATTATCAAGCTCGTCTACGAGAGCATCACGGAGCTCAACGAACAGCGAGATCCGGCTCTGCGCCTGAAGTGTGCGCCGACCTCCCTTGGGGGATCGTCAGGGCTGGACTCGCTGAGCATGGTAAACCTCATTGCTCTCATCGAAGAAAAGGTCGAGGAGGCCTTCAATCGCACTCTGGTTCTCTTCGATAGCACGGAGGATGACACGTCCAACCCCCTCGAAAGCGTGGGAACCCTGGCCGAGTTCATCGAGCATCGTCTCGGAGAGGAGTTGGTGTGAGCCGAGGTGCCCGCGAGAGGAATCTGGACGATGGCTGAAGTGACGACGACGCCTCTCGCGGGCGCACTGATTGCCGACTTCAATATCGAAAACCTCGCGGGTTACCTTCGCAACGGGGGCCCTCCCGCGATCGAGTGCAAGGTGGGCCCCTATGGTCAGGTCACCCAACTGCTGCTCGACGACGCGCAATCGCTCTGGGAGTCAGCGCTGGACTTCCTAGTCGTCTGGACTCGTCCTGAAGCGATCCTGGAGAGCGTGGGCCGCGCTCTCTCCGGAGCTGGATGCGATGCTGACGCGATGAAGCGAGAGGTCGACGCGTACTGCGCGACGTTACTGTCGAACCGACGGCGCGCGCGGGTGACGTTCGTGCCAATCTGGGTACTTCCGTCGGTCCATCATGGCCACGGCCTTCTGGACCTTCATCGCGAGACAGGAGTAAGCCGCTTGATCCTGCAGGCAAACCTCCGCCTGCTGGAGAATCTCGATGGCCCTTCGAACGTGATCCCGCTGAACACCGGCACG
The DNA here is from genome assembly GCA_963837345.1 of uncultured Acidobacteriota bacterium. Classification (GTDB taxonomy): domain Bacteria; phylum Acidobacteriota; class Vicinamibacteria; order Vicinamibacterales; family CAVVIG01; genus CAWIMX01. The sequence goes on along the minus strand of CAWIMX010000001.1, from coordinate 1,404,950 downwards.
TGGGTCGAGAAGGCCGGTGCTAAGTCTTTCAATCCCAGACTCTGGTATACGGCCAAGGTCCCTTACGGCAATGAACTCTTCAAGGCAGCAGCTCAGGATATTCGAGCCGCGCTCACCGGAATCATTGGGCACTCTCGCAAGCTGGTGATCGTCGATCTCGATGACACGTGTGGGGCGGTGTGGTCGGCGACCTGGGTTGGGAGAACCTGGTACTCGGCGGGCACAGCCCGGTTGGCGAAGCGCTCGTCGACTTTCAGCGAGAGCTGAAGGCTTTGACGAAACGTGGCGTGCTACTCGGGATTGTAAGCAAGAACGAGGAGAGCGTGGCGCGGGAGGCAATCCGCAAACATCCGGAAATGGTGCTGCTCGAGGATGATTTTGCCGGCTGGCGGATCAATTGGCAGGACAAGGCACAAAACATCGCTGAACTCGTCGCAGCTTTGAATCTCGGGCTGGACTCCGTTGTCTTCATCGATGACAACCCGGCTGAGAGGGCCCGCGTCCGGGAGGCCTTGCCCGACGTATTCGTGCCGGAATGGCCTGTCGACAAGCGCCTGTACCCGCACGCGCTGAAAAGTCTCGAATGCTTTAATGATCCGAGAGTCAGCGCGGAGGACAGGACGCGCAGCCAGATGTACCTGGCCGAGCGGCACAGGCAAGAAGCCAAGGCGCAAGTCGGCTCCATTAACGAATGGCTGCGGACATTGAACCTTACCGTTCAGGTGCAGGCGCTCTCACAAGCGAATGTTGCTCGCGCTACGCAACTACTGAACAAGACGAACCAGATGAATCTGGCCACGCGCCGCCTCACCGAAGCGGAACTTTCGAGCTGGGCGGCGTGCGAGCATCGCGCGGTCCTAGCGTTCTCTGTTGACGACAGGTTCGGAAACTCGGGACTCACGGGAATCATCGGTCTGGAGCAGGATTGTGGGCTGGTGCGACTCGTCGATTTCGTCTTGAGCTGCCGGGTCATGGGTCGAAGAGTGGAAGAAACCATGCTGCACGTCGCCGTGACGTGGGCACACCGGCGGGCCGCAGTATCTTTGACAGCCCAGTATCTTCCAACCGCAAAGAACAAGCCCTGCCTGGAGTTCTTCAGGAGATCGGGCCTTGCCGAAGAGGAGGGAAGCGTGTTCGTGTGGGCTTCCCGGGAGGTATACCCATTGCCTGACACCGTCCGCCTGATATGGGATCCCGTCGGCGCGGGAGCTTCCCTGACGGTATAGGCCGCCTATGGAGAGTCGGCTCATCGGACTGCGGAACCGGCTGCTCCAGTTGGTGGCGCATTTCGCACCTGGCGCCAGGACGCTTCGCGTATGGCTCCATCGCCAGCGAGGCGTGAAGATGGGTCGCAATGTGTGGATCGGTTACGACGTGCTGCTCGAGACAAGTCGCCCGGATCTGATCACGATCGGCGATAACACTGTCATCAGCATCCGCGCCATGTTCGTGGCGCATTTCCGCGAGCGCGAGGGGATACGGGTTGGTGAAGACGTATTCATCGGGCCTGGTGCCATCATCCTTCCGGGTGTGACGATCGGTCGCGGCTCGGTGATCACCGCAGGCAGTGTGGTCGCCGCTTCTGTTCCAGCGAGCACGATGGTGCAAGGCAATCCAGCCAAACCAATTGCGAACTGCGGCGCAAGTCTTGTGGACGATTCGGCGACCCTAAAGGAGTTCTACCGTTCGCTCCGACCGATGAGGACACCGAGTCCGTCCAGACCTTCACGCTAACAAATGGTTCGCAAACTAGTATACGTCCACCCGTTCACGGCATCTCTCGGGCCGTCTCTCCTGGAAGCCCTAGAGCGGTTGGCGCCCGTGCGTTTCGAGAGGAGCAGCGATCTCGCGAATCTCCGTGAAGGAGACGTCGTAATCGACGCCTCACATGACGAGGAAGTCTCCCGAGCGCTCGGCCGTCTGCCGGTTCATGCGTTCCACCTGAAGCATGCGGCTGGCTCCCGCGGCTCAGATCGAGGAGAAACGGTGCGGTTTGCCGAGTGCAAGTACCTCGATCCACTGTTTCGGGGCAAGGCGATCGGTCACTGCACCGTACCGCACACGCCAGCACTGGAGCAACCATCGGATCACGAGGTGTTGGCCAGCATCGGCCGGAATCCCGTCTGGGTCTGTCGGCACAAGAGCGGGGGCTACGCCGATCACGTGCTGACGGTAGCGCTGCCGCGCCTGAGGGAGAAAGAGCAGCTATTTGACTATCTAAGCGGCTACAGCTTCATGCAGTTGCTCCCGGTCGTTCACTTCTTGCGGGATGTCAGCGGCGAGTGCAACTGGACCCGGCCTGCGCTACGGGCATGCGTCATGTTCGACGACCCCAACCTACACTGGGGCTCGTACGGGTTCATTCGATTCCAGAACATTCTGCACGAGGCGAAGAAGGAGAATTTTCACGTCACGTTCGCAACGGTTCCCCTTGATGCCTGGAGGCCACATTCGCCAACCGCAGCACTCTTTCGCAAGAATACATCGCGCCTTTCTCTACTGTTTCACGGCAACGACCACACTCGGAATGAGCTCGCGATCCCGCGGTCTTCGGCCGCTTGGCTCCGCGTACTGGGCCAAAGCGTGGCACGAATCGTGAAGTTCGAACAGGCCACCGGATTGCATGTCGATCGGGTCATGGTCCCACCCCATGAAGCGCTATCTGCGGATGCTGCGAGCGCTTTCCTGGCGCTGGGTTTCGAAGGGGCCGTGCTGACGTTATGGTCGCTGCGCTCCTGGAACGCGACGCATTCCTGGCCGATAACGCTGGGCTTGGAACCAGCTGAGATGTTGCCGCAGGGATTTCCAGTCGTTCATCGGTACCAGTTGTCAGAGGACTGCCTAGGGCCGGTTCTCATCTCGGCGTTTCTAGGCAGTCCGGTCGTGCTGAGCGGCCATCACGATGCCCTTGCCTCGGGAATCAATCTCCTTGCCGTCGTAGCACGGACCGTGAACGGGCTGGGAGACGTGCGGTGGTGCAACGCGGAGCCCATGCTTCGCTCTAGCTATCTGCTTCGGAAGGATGGGACCAATCTCAAGGTACAGCCGGTCCTCGTCCCGAATCCTTCTACGCGTTCCCGAGGGGGTTTCGTCCCTACTGGTGACCTCCATCGATGGGGGCCGGCACCACGAAAAGACTTGGATGGTCAGGCGCGGCGTGGCGCCGGCTCCAGTCGGCACCATTGAGCACTCTCGTGCACTTGAAGTCTTACCCGGGGAGTTGATCGAGGTGGTGGACCCCCACTTGGGGTCTGTCGACTTCCGGAAGCTGGAGAGACCCAGAGTATCGCCCGGGGCTGTGACCCGACGAGCGGCCTGCGAGCTGCGCGACCGGCTCGTTCCGTTCCGTCCGAATCTTTGGCAAACAGGCCGGAGGCTATGACATCCGTCCGAATCGCGAGCATAGTCTGGCGATTCGCCCGGCCAGATCACAGGCCCGGCCCTAATGTTTGACCAGCGGCCGCAGACTGATCTCCGTCACTTCGACCGTGCGCGGCAGGGCGAGCGCTTGAATAGCCACCGCGGCCACATCTTCCGGCTGAACGAGCAGCTCCGGCCGGTAGGCCTTCCCTTCAGCCGCATGCACGTCGGCCTGCATGCGGCTGGCGGTCCGCCCGAGGTACAGGCTCAACACCCGCACGCCGCTCGGATTCACCTCCTCCCGCAGGCTGTCCGCCAGCGCCTTGAGCGCGTGCTTGCTGGCCGCGTACTGCCCCACGCTGGCGCGCGCCGTAAGGCCCGCGCTCGAGTTCACGAACACGACCTGCCCGCGCCGCGCCTTGAGCGACGCCAGCCACCCCTGCGTCAGCACGTACGGGGCGCGCACGTTCACCTGATAGTGGCGATCGAAGTCCGCCGCCGCCGCGGTTTCGAACGTGCCCAGGTGGATCTCTCCCGCGCTGTGCACGAGAATGTCCACGCCCTCGACGTCCCGCCCCACCTCCGCGACCAGCCGTCGCACCTCGTCTTCCCTCGATAGATCGGTCTCGTAGCCGCGCGACCGCCCGCCCGCGTCCCTCGCCTCCGCGATCACCGCGTCGAGCGCGGCCTTCCTGCGCCCGACCAGACACAGCACCGCGCCCTCGCGAGCCAGCGCGATCGCGATCGCCCGGCCCACGCCGCTCGACGCGCCGGTCACGACCGCGACCTGCCCCTCGAGCGGCCTCATGCCGACGCCTTCAGCAGCTCATGCTGGAGCAGCAGCTCGGCCGCCTCCTTGACGACGCCAAACGCCAGCCCGGATCGCTCGCAGATGTCGAGCAGGCTGTGCGCGCCGTCCGACTGATTCAGCACCCACAGCATCGCCGTCTCCTGCAGCTTCTCGTCGCGGTGCCCGCCCATTGCCCGGTACAGCCCGCGGCGTCCCAGCTGGGGCTCGCATCGTGGATTCTGATTCACGTACGTCCGATCGTGCTCGAGCACGTCGACGACCGACAGGCAGGTCGCGAGCGAGTCCGCCAGGCTCGCCGGATCCATCAGGGCCACGTTGTCGGCGGAGCTGTGGTACTCGGGAAACCGGCCGTGCGGCGTCCGCATCAGGCAGCCGACCGGCAGGTCGAATCCCGGCGAGCAGTACTGGCGCTCGTCGTACCCGTACGGCGAAAACTCCTCGATGCGGTACCGGCGGCCCGAATGCCGCAGCACCTGCTCCACCGCCCGATCGACGATGGCGTGGCCGCGCCGGCTCTTCTTGTACGTGACATCGCCGCGATCGCCCAGGCAGGTCAGCACCAGGCCGTGCCTGATCGCCGCGACGCGATCCTCGTTGCGGCTCAGCCACGTGATCGACCCGATGGTCCCGGGAATGAAGAGAAAGCGGTAGGAGTAGCGGAGCGGTTGATCGCTCAAGTGCTTCGCCAGGAACGTGGCCACCACGACACCCGACAGGTTGTCGTTGCACAGCGAGGGATGACAGCTGTGGCAGGAGATCAGCACCTCCTCGGCCGACTCGCCCTTCACCACGCACTCGCCGTATGTGAGCGACCCGTCCTCCAGCGTCGAGTCCACGCACACTTCGTAGGCGCCCTCCTGCAGCTCGCGCAGCCGCCTGTCTTCGAGGCAGAATCCCCACGCCTCCTTGTAGTAGGACGTGCGGTAGGGAATCCACTCGGGCCGATCGGGCAGCGTGTGGAGGTGGGGCCGCAGCTCGGCCAGGCTCATCGTCCGGTGAACCGGAACGCTGTAGTTGACGACGTGCAGGTTGTGCGCGCGGAAGTCGATCACGCGCTCGCCGCGCGCGTTCTTGACGTACGCATCACGGATGTTCCATTCCTTCGGCACGACCCAGTCGAACACCTGCGTGCCGCTCGGCACTTCGTGCACCTGCAGCGGAATCTCGCGGCCGACCCGCGCCATCGTCTCACGGAAGCCGTTGCCGGTGATGCTGCGGCAGATGGGGTAGAGCGCCTCGATCATCCCCCGCATGTCGGAGCCGGGCGCCGAGGGATCGATCGCCGCGCGAAGCCCGCCGTCGTCTCCAGGGCCGCCAGTCCGTCCAGCCATCCTCAACCCGGAAAATCGGCGTAGGCGCGATCCCGATCGTTCAGGATCGGATTGGGTATCGTCCACGGGATCGCGAACGCCGCGTCGTCGTAGCGGACGCCGCGGGCGTGCTCCGGCGAGTAGATCTGCGACATCTGGTAGAACACCTCCGACTCGTCCTCGAGGGTCTGGAAGCCATGCGCGAAGCCTTCCGGCACGTACAGCATGCGGTGGTTGTCGCGGCTGAGCGTGGCCCGCGCGTGCTGCTTGAAGGTGGGCGATTCCCGGCGCAGATCGATGATCACGTCGTCGATCGCGCCGGCCGTGCAGCGCACGAGCTTGGCTTCCTCGAAGGGCGGCAGCTGGTAGTGCATCCCGCGCAGTGTGCCCTTCCGCCTGTTGAACGAGACGTTACACTGGACAATCCGCGGATTCAGGCCGTGCGCCTCGAATTCCTTCTGACACCACGACCGGGCGAAGAAGCCGCGCTCGTCCTCGAGTCGTTCCAGCTCGACCAGGAACGCGCCCTTCAGCGGGGTCTCGATGAAGATCAATCGAGGACCTCGACCTTGGGGATCGGCACCACCATGCGACCGCCCCACTCGCGAATGTACGCCAGCTGGGTGCGAATCTCGTCCTTCAGGTTCCACGGCAGGATCAACACGTAGTCGGGCCTCGTCTCGCGAATCTTCTCGGGCGGAAAGATCGGGATGTGGGTGCCCGGGAGGAACTTTCCGTGTTTGTAGGGGTTCCGATCGACCGTGTAGTCGAGGAAATCGCTTCTGATGCCGCAGTAGTTGAGCAGCGTGTTCCCCTTGCCCGGCGCGCCGTAGCCGGCAATCGATTTGCCGGCCCGCCTGGCGCCGATGAGAAATTCCAGGATCGCGCGCTTCGTCTCCTTGACCTGCTCGTCGAACGAGAAGTAGGTCTCGAGAACGGTGAATCCCGCGCGCTCTTCCCGCTCCGCAAGCTCCCTGGCCCGGCCGCTCACCGGCTTCGTCGCGTCGTCGTCGTGCCTCGCATACACGCGCAGAGACCCGCCGTGCGTCGGCAGCTCCTCGACGTCGAACACCGTGAGGCCGAAGGCCGCGAGGATCCTGGTGACCGTGAGGAACGAAAAATACGAGAAGTGCTCGTGATAGATCGTGTCGAACTGGTTGCCCTCCATGAGCCGCATGAGGTGTGGGAATTCGAGCGTAATCACGCCCTGCGGCTTGAGGAGGATGTTCATGCCCTGTACGAAGCTGCACAGATCCGGCACCTGCGCCAGCACGTTGTTCCCGAGAATCAGGTCGGCCTGCTGCCCGTCGCGCGCCATTTCCGCCGCCAGCTCGGCACCGAAGAACTTCACGAGCGTCGGGACGCCCTTGCGCGTCGCCTCTTTGGCGACGTTGGCGGCTGGCTCGATGCCCAGCACCGGAATGCCCTTCTCCACGAAGTACTGCAGGAGGTAGCCGTCGTTGCTCGCCAGCTCCACGACGCGGCTGGCGCTCCCGAGGCTGAATCGCTTCGCCATGAGATCGGTGTACGCCCTGGCGTGGGCCAGCCAGCTGTCGGAGAACGATGAAAAGTAGGCGTATTCCGTGAAGATGTTCTCGGGAGCGATGTACTCCTCGAGCTGCACGAGAAAGCACTGTTCGCACACCATCACGTGCAGCGGAAAGAACGGCTCCATCTGATTGAGCTGGTCGGCGGTGAGATTGCTCTCGCACGGCGGCGACATGCCCAAATCGGTGAACGTGTGGCGGAGACCCGCGCCGCAGAACCGGCAGGTCGCGATGCCCGTGGAAGGTTTCTTGTCCAGAACGGCTTCAGTCATGGTCGTTGTTCTCGCTGGCGCTGAATCAGGAGCGCCCAGTCTTCCTCGTCTGGCGACACGGGAGACGTCCAGGCGCCACCGTCGATCGACGGCAACGCCGTCGACTCGCCGGTGCGCGGGTTGAACCGGGTGCCTTCGTAGCGGCCCGGCGGCAGGCGGACGGTTGTCGACCCTCCGTGCGGGAGGTACACCGCATAGGTGTTCCCGGGATCGGCGAGGCAATAATCGCCTCGGCTCACGAGCTCGTCGTGCGGCTCGGCTTTCCACCATTCGAAACCGGTGAAGAAGTCGACCATGTGACCGTAGCCCGCGAACATCGTCATCGTATCGTCGCCGCGGCCGTTCATCCAGCCGCCCCCGGTATCAGGCCAGACCCCGGTTCCCCGCCGCGCCGTCTCTCCGGATGTCTGATATCCGCCCGCCATCACGATATCCCACGCCGTTCGGCGCAGCACGTCGGCCGAGTCGCCCGGCGGCTCCGGGGCCCACAGCGGGTAGTGATCTTCGTATCCGTACTCCTCGTTGGTCTGCGGGATGATCCGCCCGAGTTGGACCTGCTGCGATCGCTCGTTCAGCATGAACGCGTGCTGGTTCCGCGACCATTCCTGAAACGACGTGAAGTCGAACCACGCCGACGTTCTATCCTGATGAACGTTGTCGATCGGATGGCTCGTCGCCAGGTGGTCGTAGGGATCCCAGGCCTCGAGCGTCGAGCCGGTGGTGTGCGTCCAGGCGTCGTTGCGATAGCGATCGAGGTCGTCGCCGAGATCCCAGGTGATGTTGGAGAACGCGCCGAATCTGTCGACGGCGTATCGGATGAATCGATGCTCGTCTTCTCCCCCTGGATACGGGTGAACCTGGCTGTCCCCCATGTCGAGCACCAGGGACACAATCATGTCCCGCTCCCTGGCGAATCGAAGCGCCCGCTCGAACTTGCGCCAGTACGGAAGATTCATGCGCGTGTAGTCGAATCCCGGATGCAGGAGATCATCCGGATTCTCGGCAGGCCAGGCCACGACGAACGGCGTCCATTCCCCGCCGGCCATCACGGGCTCTCCATAGAACTGATTCGTGCGGCCGGCAATCGTCACTCGCATGCGGTTGATCTTCAACTGGTGCAGCCGCTCGATCGACGCGTCGATCACCGCGTCGTCGCGCCAGCCGAGCAGCCAGTATGCCGTCGTGCCGTTGAAGAAGTAGTGCTCACCGGTCCCTTCCCAGATGAAGTGCCACGGATACTGGGGATCGACGCGGATCGGACCGCGCCGATGTCCGTCACTCGCGTGGAACACGCCTTCCGAGCTCCGGCGAAACCCGCCTTGCGAGTACTCCACCGAATACCTGTAGTCCCCTGCCTTCGGCGGCATGAACCGGATGCGAAAAACGCTCCCATCGTCCGCGTCGCAGAAGCCCTCGACCTGCCACCGTTTCGTGCCATCCGCCGTTTCGAAGGATCCGGTGAGCGTGGCGTCGATGAACGGATGGCTGGCAGCTGGCCCGGACACCGTCGCGGTGACCTCCGCGAAGTCGTACGCGTCGATGTTCGGGCCGGACAGCGAGAAGCTCACCTCCCCCCGGGCGCCCGACGAGCAGCCCGCTGCCCCGGCGATCAGCAGACACGCCGCTAACGCCGTGGCGGCAGCGGCCTGCGACACAGCGGTGCCGTCTTGGCGTCCTCGAAAGCGAAGATTACGCGAATCCGTCCAAACTCCCCTGTGGATCGCTGGATATCCGAGCAAAGGGCTCGCCATGTCGCGGTTGTCGGAAACCCCTGCCAGCCCACTCGGCGGACCGTCGCGGCTGCTGCGAGTGACGCCTGGCGCGGGGTTCTCAGGACTTTAGTCTCCAATCGAGTTGACTTTGTTCTTCCCGCCCCGCAGGCCGGACGTCGCGAGCCGCGATCGGGCCCGGCAGTCGCCCATTCCGCATGCGGCCAGGAATCCTGCCGGTGGCGAAGTCCTTGCTACGGAGGCATATCGGGCTCGAGCTCCGTGGGAGGCAGGACCTTTGAAAGTACTCGTGACTGGACACTCCGGATACATCGGCACCGTGATGGTCGGCATCCTCGCCCGGGCCGGCCACGACGTCGTCGGCCTCGACACCGACCTCTATGACGGGTGCGACTTCGGCGAGCCGGGCCTCGCCGTCCCCTCGATTCGCAAGGACATCCGCGACGTAACCGCCGACGACCTGCGAGGGTTCGACGCGGTCATTCACCTGGCGGCCCTGTCGAACGACCCGCTCGGCTGCCTCGACGAGTCGTGCACCTACGACATCAATCATCTGGGCAGCGTGTCGCTGGCGCGCGCCGCCAAGGCCGCCCGCGTGCCCCGCTATCTCTTCGCCTCGTCTTGCAGTCTGTACGGGGCCGCGGGCGACCAGGTCCTCGACGAGAATGCCGCGTTCAATCCGATCACGGCGTACGGACGGTCGAAGGTGCTGGTCGAGGCCGACGTCGCCAAACTGGCCGACGACGCGTTCACGCCGACCTATCTCCGGAACGCGACGGCCTACGGCGCGTCGCCGCGGCTTCGCGCCGACATCGTGGTCAACAACCTGGTGGGCGTGGCCTACACGACCGGCGAGGTCCTGATTCAGAGCGACGGCACGCCGTGGCGCCCGCTGGTGCACATTCAGGACATCTCGCGCGCGTTTCTGGCGGTGCTCGAAGCTCCGCGCGACGCGGTCCACAACCAGGCGTTCAACGTCGGAGGGACCGGCGAGAACTATCAGATCCGCGACATCGCCGCGATGGTGCAGGAGGTCGTGCCCGGCTGCTCGGTGCGCTACATGGAAGGCGGCGGTCCGGATCCGCGCTGCTACAAGGTGAACTGCGACAAGATCACGCGGCACCTTCCGTCGTTCCGGACCGAATGGACGGTTCGGCGCGGCGTCGAGGAGCTGTACGAGAGCTATCGCCGGCACCGGCTCACGGCCGATCAGTTTGCCGGGTTCATCCGTCTCAAGCGCATCCAGGCGCTCCTCGGCGGCGGCCGGCTCGACGGATCGCTCCGATGGACCGACGCCTCGGTCGCGGTCTGACGCGCGTGCACACGACGGTCGAAAGAGGAATCGCGAGATGAAGGTGGTGCTGTTCTGCGGCGGGCTCGGAATGCGGATTCGCGAGGCGGGCGAGAACACGCCGAAGCCGATGGTCACGATCGGCTACCGCCCCATCCTGTGGCACGTGATGAAGTACTACGCGCACTACGGCCACAAGGATTTCGTGCTCTGCCTCGGCTACCGCGGCGACGTCATCAAGAACTACTTCCTGAACTACAGCGAAACGCTGTCGAACGACTTCGTGCTGTCGGAAGGCGGCAAGAAGCTCGAACTGATGGCGAGCGACATCCACGACTGGAAGATCACCTTCGTCGAGACCGGCGCCTCGTCGAACATCGGACAGCGGCTGAAGGCGGTCGAAAAGCACGTGCGCGACGAGCCGGAATTTCTGGCCAACTACAGCGACGGCCTCACCGATCTGCCGCTGCCGGTCCATCTCGACCACTTCCGCCAGCGCGACGCGGTCGCCAGCTTCGTCAGCGTCAAGCCGAACCTGAGCTACCACCTCGTCTCGACGGCCGACGATGGGCGCGTGACGTCGATCGAGGAGATTCGCCGCGCGCCCGTCCGCATCAACGGCGGCTTCTTCGTGCTGAAGCCGGAGATCTTCGATCACATGCGCGACGGCGAGGAGCTCGTGTGCGAGCCCTTCCAGCGGCTCGTGAAGACGCGGCGCCTCGCGGCCTACGAGTACGACGGCTTCTGGATGTCGATGGACACGTTCAAGGATCGGCAGCAGCTGGAGGACATCTACACGCGCGGGAACGCGCCCTGGCAGGTCTGGAACGGCGAACGGGACGAACCTGCGCCCGACGCCTATGCGAGCACCGTCGGCTAGTGGAGCGTATCGGCTGAATCAGTACCAGGGCAATGAACCACAGAGGCTCAGAGACTCAGAGACTCGCGAGGTCGTCGCCGGCCTGCTGTGCAGGCCGGCCGCGAGGCCGAGCGATCCGGACACCCAAGGCGGCAGGCCCTGGAAACGCGCCTTGCGTGTCCGGATCGGTCGTCCTCGCAGGCGCCGCGGAGGCGGCGCCGACGACCGGCAGCTCTCGGGTCTCCGTGTCTCCGTGTCTCTGTGGTTGATCTCGAATTCGCGGTTCGTCGAAGCGGTAGTACTTCAGCGGGTACGGGCCACTAGTCGTGGCTCGCCGCGCGACCTTCGGTCAGCCGGTTCATGCACACACTCACCCTTGCGCCGCGCCCGTCCACGCCGCTGAGGATCCTGTGCCTGGGCGCCCATTCCGACGACATCGAGATCGGGTGCGGCGGCCTCGTCCTCTCGCTGCTGCAGCGCTACAAGCGCGCCGCGGTCGACTGGGTCGTGTTCTCGGCCGTCGGGCCGCGGGAGCGGGAGGCGCGGGCCAGCGCCCGGCGGTTCCTGCGCGGCGCGCATCGCAGCCGCGTCGAGATCCACGCGTTCCGGGACGGCTTCTTCCCGTACGACAGCGACATCAAGGACGTGTTCGAGGGCCTGAAGCGGGACGGCTCTCCGGATCTCGTGCTCACGCACTACCGCCACGACCGGCATCAGGACCATCGCGTGCTCTCGGATCTGGCCTGGAACACGTTCCGGGATCATCTGGTGCTCGAGTACGAGATTCCGAAGTACGACGGCGACCTGAGCGCGCCGAACGTGTTCGTGCCCCTCACGCCCGCCGTCTGTCGGCGGAAGGTCCGCTACCTGGACGAGGCGTTCGGCACGCAGCGCGACAAGCACTGGTTTTCGAGCGAGACGTTCATGGGGCTGATGCGGCTCCGCGGCATGGAATGCCGGGCGCCCGGCGGGTATGCCGAGGCCTTTTACGGCCGAAAAGCGGTGCTCCGCCTCGGCTGAGGACCTTATGAAGAACTTCGCCGTCACAGGCGTGGCCGGGTACATCGCGCCCCGCCACCTGAAGGCCATTACCGACACGGGCCATCGGATCGTGGCCGCCCTCGACCCGCACGACGCCGTCGGCCTGCTCGACCGCTACTCGTTCGATACCCGGTTCTTCACCGAGTTCGAGCGGTTCGACCGGCATCTCGAGAAGCTGCGGCGCGGCGCGGCCGATCAGAAAGTCGACTATCTCTCGATCTGCGCGCCGAACTACCTGCACGACGCGCACGCGCGCCTGGCTCTCCGCATCGGCGCCGATGCCATCTGCGAGAAACCCCTCGTCATCAACCCGAGGAATCTGGACGCGCTCGAGGAGCTCGAGCGCGAGACCGGCCGGCGCGTCTACACCGTGCTCCAGCTCCGCCTGCATCCGTCGCTGATGGCCCTCAAGTCGGCCCTGGAAGGCACCGGACGGCATCACGATGTGTCCCTGACCTACATTACCTCCCGGGGGCGATGGTACGGCGTCTCGTGGAAGGGGTCGATCGAGCGCTCGGGAGGCGTGGCCACGAACATCGGCATCCATTTCTTCGACATGCTGATGTGGCTCTTCGGCGGCGTTCAGCAGTCGGACGTGTACCTGTCCGAACCGTCGCGCATGTCGGGGCAGATCGAGCTCGAACGCGCGTCGGTGCGATGGTTTCTGTCGACCGATCGCGACGATCTGCCCGAAGGCGCGCGCACGGCCGGCCGCACGACGTTCCGCTCCATTGCGGTCGATGGAGAGGAGGTCGAGTTCACGGACGGCTTTACAGACCTCCACACCAGGGTGTATGAGGAAGTGCTGGCAGGCCGCGGGTTCGGCATTCCCGACGCTCGCGCGGCGGTCGAGCTCGCCGCGCGCATCCGGACGGCGCCGGTCACGACGCGTCGAGGAACCGCTCACCCCATGCTCGTTTGATCAGACGTGCCGAACACTGAGCCCTCATATTTCGCCCACCAGTCCGCCTACGTGGACGAGGGCTCGACGGTGGGCGACGGCACCAAGATCTGGCACTTCACCCACGTCATGACGGGGGCGAGAATCGGCCGGAACTGCAATCTCGGCCAGAACGTCGTGATCTCGCCCGAGGTCGTGATCGGCGACAACGTCAAGATTCAGAACAACGTCTCCGTGTACACGGGCGTCGTCCTGGAAGACGACGTGTTCTGCGGGCCGTCGATGGTGTTCACGAACGTCTCGACGCCGCGGAGCCACGTGTCGCGCAAGCACGAATATCGCCAGACGCTGGTCCGCCGCGGCGCCACGCTCGGCGCAAACTGCACGGTCGTGTGCGGCCACACGATCGGCCGGTATGCCTTCGTCGGCGCGGGCGCGGTCGTCACCCGGGACGTGCCGGACTACGGGTTGATGGTCGGCAACCCGGCCCGCCTGGTCGGCTGGATGTGCGACTGCGGCGTCAAGCTCGCGGGCGCCCGCCAGGCGCCCGGCCGCCTCACGTGCGAAGCATGCGCCGCGCAATACGCCCTCGCCGACGGCCTTCTCACCCCCACGCGTCCTCGCAGCGCCTGAGGCGTCGATCATGAGCGTCGCCCGGCCGAGCCGACGACGATGGATTGCCGGTCTGCTGGTTGTCGGGCTGGCGATTGCCGTCGTGGCGCTGGTTCCGGCGTTCCGGCGGCCCGTTCTTCGAACCATGGGACACGTGCTGGTCGTCGAAGAGCCGCTCCAGCCGGCCGACGTGATCGTCGTGTCGCTCGGCGCCGGCGAGGCCGGACTGCTGGAGGCGGCCGACCTGGTGCACAGCGGCATCGCCTCGAAGGTCGGCGTGTTCACCGAGGTGCCCAGCCCGGTCGATCGCGAGCTCCTTCGCCGCGGGATCACGCGGCAGGACCGCCCGTCGTGGCCCCTCCGGCTCCTCGGCGAGCTGGGCGTGTCGAACGTCGAAGAGCTGCCGCTGTCGACGGGAACGACCGACGAGGGCCCTCTGCTGTCGGAGTGGTGCGAACGTCAGGGCTTGCGGTCGATCGTCGTGGTGACGAGCCCGGATCACTCGCGGCGAACGGCGCGCGTGCTGCGGCGGTCCCTGAAGCGCACGCCTGTAACGGTCACGGTTCGGGTGACGCCGTATTCCAGCTTCGATCCCGATCGCTGGTGGCAGACGCGCTCGGGAGTCAGAACGGAGATCGTCGAGCTCGAGAAGCTGCTGCTCGACGTCGCGATGCACCCATTTTCCTGACGGCCAGGGGACTGGTGCAGCGCGGACCTTTTCACTGGGGTCTGGCGGCGGCAGTCCGGCCCCTCGGGCCCGCACACACGAAGCTCGGCGCGGCAAACCGCGCGACCGGCGCCGTTGCTTTCTGCCATGGCGCTCGGGTCAGGACTGACCGCTCGCGGAGGAGGCCGGCCGCGCAGTTTGTCTTCTCACGCGATCGCGCCGACTTCTACCGTGTGCGGGCCCGAGGCGCCGGACCGCCGGGGCTCGCCGCGCTCCGAGGCGCGCTCGCACGGTGGCGGCGACAGCCGGTAGGTCCCAGCCCGCGGGCGATGGGCCGAAACACGACGCGGCGGCCACCGCCGCGAGTGGCCAACCCTGGCCCGAGCGCCGCGCCAGTACCCGATGTCGCCGCCGCGTCGTGTTTCCGGGCTGGCGACCGTGGCCGTCGCCGCCACCGTGCGAGTGCGGTCCGTCGCGCCCTCCTACGACGGGCCGACCTTCGGGAGCGTCTCCAGCAGCGTCCGCGCGTCGGCGGCTCCATCGAAGTCGGGCTTGAGCGACAGGGCCTTCGTGAGGTGGTCGCGGGCCCGCTGGCTGTCTTCGGCCTTCGAGTACGCCAGGCCGAGATGGTAGTGGAACACCGCGTTGTCGGGGTTCTTCTGAACGTTGGCTTCCAGCGTCGAGATGGCGAGCGACGTCAGATCCTTCTTGTAGTACACGTAGCCGAGCGTGTCGGACACCTCGGCCACTCCGGGAAGGCGGCTCTCCGCCGTCTTGGCGAGCTGGAGGGCCATATCGAGGTTGCCGCCGTGCTCCGCGTAGATCCAGGCCAGATTGTTGGCGGCGACGGCCGCATTGGGATCCAGCTCGACGGCCCGCTCGAACCGATCGCGCGCTCCATCGATGTCGCCCTGGGTCTGAAGGATGATCCCGACCATGGTCAGGGCGGCAACGGACTTCGGTGATCGCTCGACGAGGTTCTCGAACTCGGTCCTGGCCTGATCGAGCTTGCCCTGGGCCACGAGCACCTGCCCGAGCGCGCTGTAGGCCGTCAGGTTCTCGCTGTCCAGTTCGATCACCCGGCGAAGGAGCCGCTCGGCCCCCGCCACGTCGCCGCTCGCCGCATAGGTCCGTGCGGAGAGCATCAGGACGTCGGCGGAAGGATCGGCGGCCGCCCGCTCGTCGACCAGCGCACGCGCGCCCGCGACGTCCTTCGCCGCGAGGTCGAGCGCCACCAGGCCGCCCAACGCCTCGAGACTCTTGGGATCCAGCTCACGGGCGCGTTCGAACTGGGCCCGCGCTTCTGCGGGATTGTTGCGCCGCCCGAGCAGCATGCCCATCTGCGTGTGCACGACGGCGGAGTTCGGGAAGCGGGCGGTCAGCTTGGCCAGTTCCGTCTCGGCGCGATCCAGCTCTCCCTTCGACAGGAGGCCTCTCACGAGCATGAGCTCCGCATCGGGATTCGACGGCTCGTTGTTGAGCGCCTCGGTGGCCAGCCCCACCGACGCGTCCGGCTGCCCCTGCGCCAGATGCAGCTGGGCCAGCGCCAGCTTGGCGTCGGTCGCTCGCGGATTCAGGCGAAGCACTTCCTGGTAGGCGGCGATCGCGGCTTCCGGCTGCCGTCGCGCCGCCTGCACGCGTCCCAGCATGAACTGCGCGCTGGCGGAGTCGGGATAGCGCTCCACGGCAGTCGTCACGCTCTTCAACGCATCGTCGAACCGTTTGTCCGAGAGCAGGAACGTACTCTTGATCAGAAGGGCCTGAAGGTTCGCCGGATCCTTGCCGAGCACTCCATCCAGGCGCGCATACGCCGCTTCCTTCTGGCCGCCGTTGAAATCGAGCGTGGCCAACCGGGCGCTGGCGGTCGAAGACGCGCGCTGATCCTTCAAGAGCGACTCGAGCTGGGTCCTCGCCGCGGCCTCGTTCCCCGTGGCGAGGTAGTACTCGGAGAGTGAAAAAGCGGCTGCCGGGGCCTTGGTGACAGCGAACACGGTCTTGAGCGGCTCTTCGGCGAGCGCCGGGCGTTTGGTGGCGAGATAGAAGCTCGCGACCGCCCGGTTCACCAGCACGTTCTGCGGCTCCAGCTCGAGCGCCCTCGTCAACGACTGTTCGGCCTCGTCGGTGCGTTCGGTGAGCCAGTAGAAGTTGCCGAGCGCGAGATTCGCGGCCGCCGAATCAGGCTGAAGCTCCACCGCCCGCTTGAAGGCCGCTTCGGCCGCATCGCGCTTGCCGCGGCTCAGCTCGAGCGCGCCGAGGCTCGAATAGGCACCGCTGCGATTCGGATCGACGCGCAGCGCGTCCTCGATCTGCGCCACCGCGCCATCCAGATCTTTCAGCCCCGCCAGCGCGTTCGCGGTGACGATCTGGGCATCCACGTTCTGTGGATCGATCTCGAGGACTTTCGCGGCACGCGCTTTCGCGTCTTCCGCCCGGCCGGCGAGCAGCAGCAGGTCGGCCGTCTTCAACTGCAGCTGGACATCGTCGGTTTTCAGGTCGGCCGCGCGAACGTACTCGCGGAGCGCGTTCCCGCCGTCCCCGCCCTGCAGGAGGGCCTCCGCGAGCTTCTCGCGCGCGTCCCCGGACTGGGGATCCTCCTGTACGGCATTCCGAAACTGCACGATCGCTTCCGCGTTCTTCCCATCGGCGGCGTACTCGGTCCCGCTTTGAACATACTTGCGGGCCGCGGCCGCCGGATCGCGATGGCAGCCGGAAGCCGCCACGCACGCAGTCAGCGACACGACGATGGCTTGGCAGAAGCGGTCAGGCATCTTGATTGGCCTTACTCCAGGTCCGTGGGTGGGAGAGCAAAGCGGGGGCCAGTATTGCCGCGCATTCTGGAGACGCTACGCCGAGATGTCTGCCTGTCAGATGACTTTATACACCCTTCGCGGCGGTTTCACGACTGAGATTCACTTGAACAGTCCCGAGACGATCTCTCGCAGCGAGACGCCAGACCAGGCCACCGTCGTCACCAGAATGGCGAGAATCCAGAAGAGCGCGATGGCGAGCTTACGCCTCATGCGCCCGCACGCCTGGCTGCGCCACGAGAACGAGCGGTCCTACGCGACCGCCAGTGAGCGACGACGCCTCGTGGCGACACCGGTGAGCAGGAGGCCTGCGCCGAGCAGCAGGAGCGACGAGGGTTCCGGGACCGCCGTGCCTTCCGACGCCGAGAACGAGAAGGTGCCGCCGAATGCGTTCGCGGTGAAGTTGAACAGTCCTGGCGTGTCGGAAAGCGCCGGATCGAGCGAATGGAAAACTCCCGACCCGGTCAGCCATAGGACGTACTCATTCTGCAGGTTCACGAGCACCGACGACAAGTCGAAGCTGAACGCGCCGACGGTTTCGAACAGGTCGAGCGGCGTGTTCACCGACCCTCCGGCGAAGGTCAGATCCTTGATCTTGCCATTCGCCCCGGCGATCGTCGAGAAATCACCGAGGGCAGAGGTGACCAGGAAGTTGCCGGCCACGCCCGGCGTCGGAGCGCCGCCCCACGCGTCGATGAAATCGAGCCCCGTGGCATCCGCCAGCGAACCCGACGGGCCCACTGCCAGGAAGTTGCCGTTAATCGAAAACGCCCCGCTGATCGGCGCGGCCTGGGCACTCGCCGCAGACAGACCGCACACCAGAACGAGCGTTGCGCAAAGAACCATCCATCCCTTGGTCATCGGAGCTCCAGCTTCGAATGTGCCGCGCCGCGGCGATAGCCGTCTCTGAGCAAGTCCCCCGCCCACGCGATCTGAGACGGAGAGGCGCCGGCAACCCGCCATCAGTCAGCGTTTAGCGTGGCCTTGCACACTCCTGCATCGCGATCGAAGTCTGCCGGGAGGAAATCCTTTATCGCCGGGGTCCAAAGAAAGCCGGAACGGCGGGCACAAAAAAAGGCACCACCGGGGAGGTGGTGCCTTGGAAATCGAGAGCGACGCGCGTCTACCAGCTCATATTTGCCGCGTAGCGGCGGCGGAACAACGCCGCTCCGAAGAGGCCGAGCGCCAGCAGGAGCAGCGTGGCCGGTTCGGGCACCGGCGCGATGAAATCCTGCGCGTAGTGCGCGCCCGAGTCCGTGGTTCTCAGCCAGGCATCGTTCGGGAGCGCCGACGCGCCGTACGTCGCGATGTAGGTTTCGAGATCGCTCAGGTAGCCGTTCGCCAGCGACGCCACGGTGCTCGACACGCTCGACACCCAGAATCCCGCGCCCAGAACGTAGTTCACGGTGAAGTCGTCGTCGTAGAGCGCGTTCCAGATCGCCAGCGACAGCGCGGCCTTTTCGTTGGTGGTGCCGCCGGCGTAGTTGTCGTACAGCCAGGACGCCGCGCCGCCGCCGGAGCTCGCATGTGGGGGCGCGGCCGGGTTGTCCCAATTCGACATCTGGTCGACTACGACCTCATTCGTCCCCGGGATGTCGTAGTGCATCAAGTCGACGCAATAGCTCTCGAACGTTCCCAGATCTCCCGTGATCGTCACGGCGCCCAGATACACGCCCAGGCCGTCGGCGAGAGTGCCGGGCGCGTGAAGGGTTGCGGTTCCGCCAGAAAAGCTTCCAATGCTGATCGTTTCCGCTCGTGCCGGCCGAGCGGCCATGGCGAGCATTCCGAGAGCCACCAACACAGACGCGAAACGCTTCATCACTCCTCCAACCCCCATGACCCGATGGACTCGTCACGGACCCGACAAACGAACGCGATGCCGCTTGTGAAGCAAGAGCCAGGCCGCCATGCGATCTTGGGGTTTTGGCGAGGAATGGGGAGTTTCCCTCGGATTTCTCGTCGCTTTCGCCCCCCTGCGGCAGACTTTCATCCGCCCGTCGGCGGCCCCGCGCGGATCCCGCGGCCCATTTCCAGAGCCCAGGGGAAGGGCCGAAATGCGCAAGACTCAGGCTCGATATTGTTGACTTTTTGAACCGATTCGGACGACAATTGGTCTCTAACGACTGTATAGTCATAAATAGTCATATGTGTGATGGCCCGATGACGAAAGCGTAGAGACCCATGAACGAGCCTGTCGCCTTGATCGGGGTCAGCCCCGCCATCAGCCTCATCCGGGAAGATATCGAGTACGCGTCGCGTTCCGACGCCAAGGTACTCATCACCGGCGAAAGCGGCGTCGGCAAGGAAGTCGTCGCGCGTCTCATTCATCAAGGCAGCAGCCGCCGCCAGGGGCCGCTCGTCACGATCAACTGCGCGGGCTTCCCGGACTCGCTTCTCGAGTCGGAGATGTTCGGCCACACCAAGGGAAGTTTCACCGACGCGCATCGCGACAAACGGGGCTGGCTCGAGATGGCTCACGGCGGCACCATCTTCATGGACGAAGTCGGCGAGATGAGCCTGCGCATGCAGGCGCTGCTCCTGCGCTTCCTGGAGACGGGCGAGATCCAGCGCGTCGGGTCGGAGCGTCAGAGTCCGGCGCTGAACGTCCGCGTGATCACGGCGACGCACCGGCGGCTGCTCGAGCGCATCGCCGACAAGACGTTCCGCGAAGACCTCTACTACCGCCTGAACGTGATCCACATCGAGGTCCCGCCGCTCCGCGAACGGCCCGAAGACGTCGAGTCGCTCCTCACGTACTTCCTCAAGGATTCGGCGGCGTCGCATCGCACGCCGGAACCGGAGCTGACGCCGGAAGCCCTGGCGCGGCTCCTCGAATATCCGTGGCCGGGCAACGTTCGAGAGCTGAAGAACATTTCCGAGCGCCTCGTGCTTCGGCCGCACGCCAACGGACACATCACGGCGGACGATCTCCCGGGCGAGATCTGGAAAGATCGGCGCGGGCCATCGGATCATCGTCCGGCGGAGCCGCCGCAGCCGCCGCTCGCCCAGCAGCTGTTCGATCGCATGCTCATCAATGGCGAGTCGTTCTGGGCCGCCGTGTACGAGCCGTTCATGCTCCGCGACATCACCCGCCACGACCTGCGCCAGCTCCTGCGGCTCGGACTCGAGCACACGCGGGGCAACTACAAGATGCTCGTCGCGTGCTTCAACATGGCGCCGGAAGACTACAAGCGGTTCATGAGTCTCCTGCGCAAATACCAGTGTCACCTGCCCTTCCAGCAGTTCAGAACGGTGGGCCTGGGCGGCCGGGCCGCGGGCCCGCGAGAAGCCGCCAAAGATTGACGTCGTCGACAAAAGGCGTCCCCGAGGAAGACAAACGGGGCGATCACCGGGTTCCGCGAATTCCACGGCTGGCGGGTATCTTGCTCGAACCGCACACATGAGCATTCCTGCGGCTGCCAGAACGCTTCTCGATCGCCTCCAGACACGAAAGGCCCGCACCGGCGTCGTCGGCCTCGGCTACGTGGGACTCCCGCTGGCCGTGGAATTCGCCCGGGCGGGCTTCCACACCGTCGGCCTCGACCTCGACTCTGAAAAGGTGCGGGCGATCAACGAAGGTCGCTCGTATATCCCGGACGTCAAGAGCACCGACGTCGGCGAGCTGGCCGGGAACGGGACGCTTCGCGCCTCGACGGATTTCGACGAGGTCTCGGAACTCGACACGGTCAACATCTGCGTCCCGACACCGCTCCGGAAAACCAAGGATCCGGACCTCTCGTTCATCGTCTCGGCGGCCGAAGCGATCGCCACGCGGCTGCACCCCGGGATGCTGGTCGTCCTGGAGTCGACGACCTACCCCGGTACCACCGATGAGCTGGTGCGGCCGATTCTGGAAAAGGGCGGTCTCGAGGCCGGCAAGGATTTCTTCCTCGCCTTCTCGCCCGAGCGCATCGATCCGGGGAATCCGACGTTCCACACGCGCAACGTCCCCAAGGTGATTGGCGGGCTCACGCCCGCCTGCACCGAGCTGGCGACGGCGCTTTATTCCGGCGCCATCGAGACAATCGTGCCCGTGAGCTCGCCGCGCGTCGCGGAGATGGTCAAGCTGCTCGAGAACACGTTCCGGGCGGTCAACATCGGCCTCGTCAACGAAGTCGCGATGATGTGTCACAAGCTCGGCGTCGACGTCTGGGAAGTGGTCGACGCCGCCAAGACGAAGCCGTTCGGATTCATGCCGTTCTACCCGGGCCCCGGCCTGGGCGGCCACTGCATTCCGATCGATCCCTTCTATCTCTCGTGGAAGGCGAAGCAGAACGGATTCGAGCCGCGATTCATCGAGCTCGCCGGTCAGGTGAACGCCGCCATGCCGCACTTCGTCGTGGAAACGATCGCCGACGCGCTCAATCTTCACCGCAAGTCGGTCAACGGATCGCGCGTGCTCGTGGCCGGCGTCGCCTACAAGCGCGACATCGACGACATTCGTGAATCGCCGGCGCTCGACGTCATGGGCCTGCTGCACGCGAAGGGGGCGGTCGTCTCCTATGCCGATCCGTTCGTGCCGGAGCTCCCGGGGCGCGCCTGGGCCGGCGGCTTCGATCTGCGCGGCATGACGCCCGGGCCGTCGACCTGGTCGAACGTCGACTGCGTCGCCATCCTCGCCGACCACCGCGGCATCGACTATCGGGCGCTGGCGGCATCCGCCCCGCTCGTCGTCGACACGCGCAACGCGGTGAAGGAGCGGCATCCGCACGTGCTGCGGCTCGGCGCGCCGGCGGAAAACGACGGGCGTCGGCCGCTGCCGCTTGCGGCGGGCGTCGCGTAATTTCCTACTCTTCGTTGGGCTGAAGGACGATTTCAAGCCGTTTCATGAACTTCACGGGCTTGCCGTCCTTCATCGCGGGCTCGAACGTCCAGTCCCTGGCGGCCCGCAGCAGATCCGGATCGTAATCCGGCGACACCGGCTCCTCGAGCGCCACCGACTCCACGGCGCCCTGTTCGTCGATGATGATCTGCAGCAGACCTTTGAACCCGCGCTGCGCGAAGACGGGGTTGCGGGGCGACCACGGCGGCGGCGTGGCCTTGATGGCCACGGGCGGCGTCACGCCGGTATCCGACAGCGTGTAGATCGTCGGCGGACGCGCCACGGGGGGCGCGGGAGCGGCCACCGGCTTCGCCGCTTCCGCCTCGCGCGCCGCCTGTGCCGCCAGCTCCGATTGGGCGAGCCGGAGAAACCCGTCGCTCAGCTCCTTCAGATCGGTCAGCGTGCCCATGTCGTCGCCCGCCTGGTCGACCACGGCCATGACCACCTTGAACTGGTCGGCGGCGGCCTTGTACTGTTTCGCTTCGAAGCTCGCCTTGGCTTGGCCGTAGAGGTCCTTCGCCGCCGACGGCAGCACGCGCTTGCGCACGCCGTCGAAGAGCTCGACCAGCTTCGGCGAGACTTCGCCGCCCTCGAACTGGTACAGCGGGTGCGCCTTCACGATGCGTTCGAGCGACTGTTCGGCTTCCGTCGTCTTTCCGATCGCGAGCAGACACAGCGCCCGATACTGCTCGATCTGCTCGATGTCGCCGTCGGTGGCCGCATGCTCGAGCGAATCGAGGAGCGCGAGCGCCTCGTCGTATGAGGCCGCCGCATACAGCGACTTCGCCGCGGCGATGTCCGCCGCGTCGGGCGCGGCGCCGGCGATCGGCGCGACGAGCCACAGAGCAAGCAGGACGAGACCGGCGGTCAGGCGTTTCACTGCGGGTTCCTGAGATCAATGCCGACTCGCGTCGGCGTTTGCGCCTTGACGACGACGGTCTGCCGGCGCTCGCCAAGCTCGGGATGACGCCAGACGACCTGGTGCGATCCCACGGCGACCGACAGGTTTCCGAGCGGCGTCGTGCCGACCTCCTGCCCGTCGATCCAGACTTGCGCCCACGGCAGCGCGTTCACCGACAGTTCCCCGTTCGGCACGACGACACTCGCCGTCGTCGTCTTGCCCGCGGCGACCTGTACGGTCACCTGCGTCTCGAACGCCAGGGCGGAATTGGCCAGTCGCAAATCATGCCGGCCCGCGGTGAGCATCACGCGATCCGACGCGGTCGAGCCGACGAGCTGACCGTCCGGCTCGAAGATCTGCATGTCGAACGGCGCCTTCAACGTGACCCACCCGGCCGCCGGTCCGCGCGCCGCCGACACGAAGACGGTTGCGGTGGCTCCGGCCGCCACGGTGACGCTCTGGCGGGTGGCGGCGTCGCCCTGGCCGACGATCACGGTGTGCGCCCCCGGCGCCACCGATTTGAGCGAGAGAGGCGTGACGCCGGCCGAAGAGCCGTCCAGCGTGACTGGCGCCCCTGCCGGATCGGACGAGATCTCGAGACGTCCCGCCGGGGCGGCATCGACCGGCGGTGCGAGCTCGACATACTGGGAAACCGTCGATCCGGCGGCCACCTCGAACACGAGCTGTTTGCTGCTGCCGCCGTTCTGCAGATCGGCGACGTGACGCCCCGCCGGCAGGTTCAGGGTGAGTGGCGTGACGCCGCGAGTCGCACCGTCCACCGTGACCGCCGCGCCCTCGGGCTGGGAATGGAACTGCGCCACGCCGGTGGTCGCGACCACAGGGGCGACGGCCGCCTCGCTCGGACGGGCTGCCTGCAGCAGGGCGTATCCGGCGATGGCCGCACCCAGGACGAGCGCGATCGGAACGAGACGCTGCCACGTCCAGGTGCGCGAACGGCCGCCCCGGACGGAGGCCGGCACGGAATCGGTCGCGCGAGGGCTTTCGACCGCAGGCTCCTCGGGCAGGTCGGCGGGCGCTTCCGCCGCGAAGGCCAGCATCGGATCCGTGTCGACGTCTTCGGTCTGAACGCCCCGAACATCCTGCGCCGTCGCAGGGGTATGGCCAGCAGGCTGGGGGAACGGTGTCACAGGTGCCATGCGTCGTGTGCCACCCGCCGATGCGAACTACACGCCAATTCTGGAATTTACGGTCGGCGCCCTCTAAGACCCACGGCTCCTAACGTTTTTTGTCGTGCAGAGTTCCGCCGGTGTTCGTAAATGCGCCAGGAGCGACCTGGTAGTGCCGTGAACGGCAGACATTAGTCTGCGAATTGGAAGACTATGTTCCGCTCACCGACCCGGCTTGCACGGTTTTTCTGGAGCGAATATGCGAGCAATCTGCGGGATGTCGCCTGTCATCGAAACTACCCACCGGCGTTACGATTCTGCCCACCTCGAGTGCGAAGTTCCATGCACGGCGCGACCGGGCCGTGACAATAACCATCACATTATAAACGACTTATGTGAATAGTCGAGGTGTGGCCCCGGGCTTGCTCTCCTCTGTGCGGCGCCATCTCGGTTGACGCGCTCCCCTCCCGTCAACCCCCAGAAGAATCCAACGATGCGTACTGTCCACGCCTGGGGCGACAGGGGTCGAGCGCTGTACACCCTCGCCATCATCTTCTTCGCGCTGCTCGGCGCCTCGACGGCGCAAGCCGCCAACGCCACCGCGCTGTGGGACGCCAATCCGGAACCAGACATTGCCGGCTACGTGCTGTCATGGGGCACGACTTCTGGCGTTTACCCGAACAGCATGGACGTTGGCAACGTGACCACCTACACGGTCACGTCGCTGACCGCCGGCCAGCAGTACTATTTCGTCGTCAAGGCCTACAACACGTCGGGGCTGTCGAGCGCGAATTCAGCGCCGGTCCCGTTCACGCCGCTGGCGGCGCCCATCATCTCCCTCCTGTCGCCAGGCGTCGGGTCGGCCGGCACCCCCGTCACGATCACCGGATCGAATTTCGGCGCCACGCAGGGCTCGAGCACCGTGAAGTTCAACGGCACGACGGCCACACCCACCAGCTGGTCGACGACGACGATAGTGGCGCCGGTGCCGGTGGGAGCGACGACCGGGCAGGTCGTGGTAACCGTGGGCGGCGTCGCCAGCAATACCGTGATCTTCACCGTGAACCGGCCGCCGACGCTCAATTCCATCACCAGCAAGACGAACGCCGAGAACGACACCGTGTCGCTGCAGCTCGTCGGCAGCGACCCGGATGGCAATGCGCTCACCTATAGCGCCACGAATCTGCCGGGCGGCCTCGGTGTGAACGCCTCGACCGGTCTGATTTCCGGGACGTTGTCCTACACGAGCGCCGGCTCCTACAGCGTGACCGCGACCGTGTCGGACGGTTCACTGACCGCCAGCCGCACGTTCACCTGGACGGTCACGAACGTGAACCGGGCGCCGACACTCAGCAGCGTCAGCAACAAGACGAACGCCGAGAACGCCACGGTGTCGCTGCAGCTCGCCGGCAGCGATCCGGACGGGGACACGCTGACCTACAGCGCCACGAATCTTCCCGGTGGTCTGGGCGTGAATGCCTCGACGGGCCTCATCTCCGGCACGATCGCGTACTCGAGCGCCGGCACCTACAGCGTGACCGCGACCGTGTCGGACGGTTCACTGACCGCCAGCCGCACGTTCACCTGGACGGTCACGAACGTGAACCGGGCGCCGACGCTCAGCAGCATCAGCAACAAGACGAACGCCGAGAACGCCACGGTGTCGGTGCAGCTCGCCGGCAGCGATCCGGACGGGGACACGCTGACCTACAGCGCCACGAATCTTCCAGGTGGTCTGGGCGTGAATGCCTCGACGGGACTGATCTCCGGCACGCTCACATACTCGAGCGCCGGCTCCTACAACGTGACCGCGACGGTGTCGGACGGCTCGCTCACGGCCAGCCGCACGTTCACCTGGACGGTGACGAACGTGAACCGCGCGCCCACGCTCGGTGCGGTGCCTGACCAGTCGAACCCGGTCAACGGCGTGGTGTCGCTGCAGCTGGTCGGCAGCGATCCGGACGGCGACTCGCTGACCTACGGCGCGAACGGCCTGCCCGCCGGATTGAGCGTGAACGCGGCGACCGGCGTGATCTCCGGGACCGTCACGAACACCGGCACCTTCACCGTCACGGCGGCCGCCTCGGACGGTTCACTCAGCGCGAACCGGACGTTCACCTGGACGGTCACCAGCGTCAACCGGGCACCCACGCTCAGCGCGGTCGCCGATCAATCCAACAACGAGGGGGCGGCGGTCGCCGTTCAGCTCGTCGGAAGCGATCCGGACGGCGACACGCTGACGTACTCGGCCACCGGCCTGCCCGGTTCGCTCGCCATCGATCCTTCCACGGGACTGATTGCCGGCACCATCTCGTCGGCCGCGGGCCCCTACCAGGTGTCCGCCACGGTGTCCGACGGTACGTTGTCGGCGACGCAGAACTTTACCTGGACGGTGTCCGCGCCGGCAAAGGTCACGAACGACTTCGACGGCGACGGCAGGAGCGACGTCGTGGTGTATCGCCCGTCGCAGGGCACGTGGCACATCCTGTTGTCGCGCGACGACTTCACCACAGCCATCGCCGCGTCGTGGGGCACCGGCGCCGACGAGCCCGTGCCTGCCGACTACGACGGCGACGGGATCACAGACGTCGCGGTCTACGCGGCGAAGACGGGGCTGTGGCAGATGTTCCTGTCGGGAACCGGCTCGTCGGCGTCGAGCACGCTTGGCGGCCTGACCAGCCTGCCGGTCCCGGCCGATTTCGACGGCGACGGGCGGGCAGACGTCGCGGTTTACCAGGCGTCGAACGGCACCTGGACGCTGCAGCTCTCCGGCGACGGAACGACGAGCGTCGTCACCTGGGGCAGCGCCAAGGACGCGCCCGTTCCCGGCGACTACGACGGCGACGGGAAGGCGGATGTCGCGACCTACCGGCCGTCGACGGGGCTCTGGCAAATTCTGCGGTCGAGCGACGGCACGTCGACCACCGTCTCGCTGGGCGGCGGCACCGCCGAACCAATTGCCGCGGACTATGACGGCGACGGTCAGACGGATCCGGCCGTCTACGAACCGTCGACCGGCCTCTGGTCCTTCAAGCTTTCGAGCACTGGAACGACCAGCACCAGGACCCTCGGCGGCCCGACCAGCTCTCCGGTGCGCGGCGACTACGATGGAGATGGCCGGACCGACGTGGCGGTGTTCAGAGAGGACGGCTTCTGGCAGATCGCCTTCTCGGGTTCCGGCTCGACCTGGACGCCGACGTGGGGCTGGCTGACGGATCAGTCGCTGACACACACGGAAATGGCCAATTTCGCGAGCGTCGCGAACGCCGTCACCGATCTCGCCAATCGAAACGACTTCGACGGCGACGGCCGATCCGACATCGTCGTCTACCGCCCCTCCGAGGGCACGTGGCACGTGATGCGATCGAAGTACAACTTCAGCTTCGCGATGGCCGTTCGCTACAACTGGGGCCAGGTTGGCGACACGCCCGTCCCCGGCGACTATGACGGCGACGGCAAGACCGACCTGGGCGTGCGGCGGCCCGACGGCCAATGGGTGATCGCGCTCTCGAGCACCGACTTCGCCATGGCGCTCAACACATATTGGGGATACTGGTTCGACATCGCCGTCCCTGGCGACTACGACGGCGACGGAATCACCGACATCGCGGTGTACCGGCCGGCGCCGAGCACCTGGTACGTGATGGAGTCGCACACCGGCTTCACTACGGCATTCGCCGTGCCCATTGGCGCCGACGGGAGCATCCCGGCTCCCGGCGACTACGACGGCGACGGGCGGACGGATATGGCCACCTTCGATTCGACGACGGGAGCGTGGCAGATCCTCTATTCGGCGAGCAACTACACCACGAGCCGCAACCTCACCTGGGGAGGCGGCGTGGACGTCCCGGTTCCCGGCGATTTCGACGGCGACGGCCTGACCGACATCGCGGTCTACCGGTCGACGGACGGCACGTGGAACGTGCTGCGATCGAGCAGCAACTTCACGACCAGTTTCGCGGTTGATGCCGGCACCGGAACCACCGTGCCCGTGACCGGCGACTACGATGGCGACAAGCAGACGGACATCGCGACATTCGACACGGCGAACGGCACGTGGACGATCTGGCTGTCGAGCACCGGCTATGCCAGCACGATGACGACCGTCTGGGGTTGGGGGACTGACCTGCCGCAGGCGCTGGCGTACTAGACCACTCTGTCAGGGGTGACCTCTCGGGGAGGTGGCCGGGCGGCCGCCGTCACGAGAGGCACTGCAGGCCACGGCGGGTGTCGCGGGGTGGGACTTGCGGAGGGGGGCTGGAGACTAGGGCCGGGGCTCTGCGGGGCGCCGGGTCGAGGCGACGACGAACGCAGCCAGCGTGCTGAATAGAAACGCGTTCGCCGGGATGTGGAGCGAGAACTCGACGATCTCCTGAGCGCCGATGGCGACCAATCCGAGAACCGCACCGACGCGCAGCCAATACTCCCGGTGGCTGGCGCTGGCAGCCTGAAGGCGACGACGGGCGAGGGTGATGAACAGCGCCACCGTCGCCAGCGCCGGCACGCACACAAGCAGTCCGCCCTCGGCCATCAACTGAAGATAGTCGTTGTGGGCGTGGGTCAGCCACCATTGTGCCAGGTGACGCTGATAGAACAGCATGGCGTCGGGATACGTGTTGAGCCCGGTGCCGACCAGTGGAAAGTCGCGGACAACCTGCCAGCCGTCTCTCCAGGCGAGCACGCGCGTTTGCACGTCCTCGTTGTGGACGAACCAGTCGACGACGGCGCCGAGTCCCCTCCACGACAATGCCATCAACAGCACGGATCCGAGGAGACCGATGGCGAACGCCCGTCGCTTCACGCGGATCTGGCGGCGACGGCCGATGACGACTGCCGCACAGACGAACGCGCACGCGAGGCTGGCGATTCCGGAGCGCGACAGCGTCCAGATGAGCGCGACGATCATCGTGCCCAGTGCCGCGCCGGTCAGGACGATCTTGCCCGCCTCCGCGCTCGAGAGCGACGCGAACCAGGCGCGCGTCTTTCCCGCAGACGTGGCATCCTCGGCCTCCACACGGCCGCACAGCAGCCCGAGAGCGAGACAGGCCGCCATGAGCATCCAGCCGGCAAAGTGATTTCGATTGACGAAGGGGCCGAATGAATCGACCGATGCCGCCTGCTCGGCGTGCCAGAAGCCGTAGACGAGCCCGTTGTGGTGCTCGCGAACGTAGATGCCCACCAACGCCAGACCGACGGCCAGCACGGTGAGGTCGGCGGCGATCTTTCTCGCGTCGCGCATCGACAACGACCGCGCCAGTCCGAGAAAGTAGACGGCGAACGCCGCGACGCCCCAAAACGCCGACACGGTTGACGCGCGGTTGAGAGACAGCGCGTGCCATCCGCCGTCACTGAACGAAAGGTCGTACTGCCCGAGAAGCGCGCGCGTTCCCGGACTGATGCGGTCCAGAAAGGCCATCGGCAGCGGACACACCTGCACGCCGATGGCCGCCGCCGCGAGCGCCAGCCCGAGGGCGAGCGTCCGAAGGTCTCCGACGCCACGATGCCGGACGATTCCGGCCACTCCGATCGTCGCGGCGATCACGTAGAGCGGAATATAGGCCCAGGGATAGACGCTCCCGAATGCCAGCGTCGCCGCGGCAATGGCGAGCGTGACAAGGGCTCTCACGCGGAGCCGCGCATCGCCGCGCCCTCGACGATCGCCTGGAGCCGTGCGAGGTTCGTGACGCGATCGAAATGCCGGGCCGCATGGCGTCGCCCGGCCTGCCCCAGAGCGCGCCGGCGGGCCGGGTCGCTCCGCAGTTCCACAATCGCGCCGGCCAGCCCCGCGGCGTCCTCAGGGTCGACGACGAGGCCGGCGCCCGCCTCCCTGACGAGGACCGCGGCCTGGCTGGCAGCGTTGACCGCCGCGACCACGGCGCGCCCGGCGCCCATGTACATGAAGAGCTTTGATGGAATGACCGAATGCCGAACGCCGCGACTCTGGCTGAGCAGCGTGACGTCGGCGGCGGCGTACATGTCGCCCATCTCACTCGTCGGCTGGAGCGGCAGCAGGTGGACCACGGGAGCCACGCCGGCTGCGGTGATCGCGGCCGCGAGCGCCCCGCGCATCTCGCCGGCGCCCACGAGGACCCATCGCAGCTCGGGGCACCTCGCCGACAGGAGTCTGGCCGCCTCGACCACTTCCAGCAGCCCCTGTTTTCGGCCAAGACTGCCGGCATAGAGCACCACGAATGCCTCGGGATCGAGGCCGTGACGCGCACGGAAACGCAGGCCGTTGCCGTTGGCGACGGCCAGGTCCACCGAATCCGGCACGACCTCGATCGCGTGTTCCGGATAGCCGGCCGCCAGCAGCGCGTCTCCAAATGCCTGCCAGGACACCGCCGCCGCCGACGCCTTCCGATACGATCCGAATTCGACCCGGCGAAGAAGTCGACTGAAGAGACCGGGCTCGAGAATGCCCACGTCGGTCGCCACCTGCGTGGCGATGTCGCTGATGCGCACGATGTACGGCCGATGCCACAAACTCGAGAACACCCGGGCCAGCCACGCCAGCGCCGGCTGGGCTCCGACATAGACGATGACATCAGGCCGCTGTCGAATCGGAAAGCGCCGCATCATCGGCCAGGCGGCCGCGACCGCAAACGTGCCTTCCATCAGGATGCGCTGCGCGGCGCGACCAGGTTGTCGAGGCACGAAATGCGTGACGCGCACCACGCGGACGCCATGCCGGGTTTCCTGGCGCATGAACGGGCCGCGATACTCCTCCCAGCGCGACCAGGCGGGCGCGAACGGGAACCCCGTGACGACGGACACATCATGACCGTCCTTCGCCAGCTGCTCGGCGAGGGCGGTCACGTGTGGCGCGAAGCCTGTCGGCTCAGGCGCGTAGTTGAGCGTCAGAATCGCGACGCGCAGCACGCGGGTCGTGGGGTGCAAAGGCGTAGCTCCGATCGTCGGCGAGCGACTGATCTCCCCGCCCTCCCTCGATGGCGACGGCGGTGCGAGAGTAGTCCATGGTGGAAAGCAGGTCGAGAAGGGCTGCCCGACTGACTCCGCGGTGCAGCTCGATCACGAGCTTCGGGTGATGCCGCTGCAGTATCGTCCGCATGCCCAGGAGAGCCTCGAGCTCCATGCCTTGCACGTCGATCTTCACGCCGTGGACGACGTCGCGTCCGTCGTTGACGAGCGGCCAGAGCGTTTCGAGGCTCGCGATCCGGATGCGGTGGCCGCGACGAAGGGGACCGCCGGCCAGCGTTCGATCCACCATGCCGCGGTCGAGCGTCAGCTCCATCGTTGCGGCGTCAGACCCGAGGGCGGAGGGCACGATCGTCAGCTGGCGCAGGCCGTTGATCGCTTTCGTTTGCGCGAGACAGCCGGCCGTCGCCGCAACCGGCTCGAACGCGAAGACGCGGCCGCCTGGCCCCACCAGCTGGCAGAGGGCGATCGCGGTGTATCCGTAGTGGGCGCCGATGTCGAGCCATGTCTCGCCCGGCCGCGCGTGCCGCCGAAACCACACGAGCAGGTCACGCTCGGTGATGCCGGTGATGCCTGCGGGGTAGTCGTGCCATGACGTGACCATGCGTGCGCCCTTCAGCGGGCCGGTCAAGATTCGATGGGCGCGCACGCCTCTCGGCAGCCAGCGCCGCGACAATCGCGCCGCGAGCCTGAGGGGGGCGAGGGGCAGGGTCACGCCGGCGACAGCTCGGCAGGAAATGGCTCGGCCTTCAAGACGCAGCCGATCGCCGTCTCGAGCAGCCGACCGCTCTGCTGCCAGGAGTACCTGGCGGCCACGGCTCGCGCCTGCGCCCCGGCGGCCAGACGCGCCTCGTCATCGGCGATCAGCGCCAGGAGCGCGTCGGCGAAAGCCGCCGCGTGCCGAGGCACGACGAAGCCTGCGCCACACTGCGCAATCTCCGGCGCATAGTCCAGCGTCTCCGAGCACACCACGGGTTTGCCCGACGCCATCGCTTCGAACATCGAGAATCCGAAGTTTTCTGCCGACGACGCCATCGCAAAGACATCGCACGAGGCCAGCGCGTCGAGTTTGTCCGACTCGTCGAGACTCCCGGTTATCGTCACGGCACCCTGCACCTTTGCGTCGTCGATCCATCGTCTGAGGCGATCGGTGAACGCGGGCGGATCGCCGGCTCCGGCAATGGCGAGCCTCGCGTCCGGGCGGCGCGCCAGGAGGAGCGGCATGGACTGGACCAGGAGATCCAGTCCCTTCTTGGCGTTGAGCCGACCGACATACAGCAGCAGCGGCCCCCGATGTCCGCCGACGTACTTACGCCGAAATGTCGACGGATCGCGACGCGGTGCGAACGCGGCGAGGTCGATCCCGTGAGGAATGATCACGGAGGGCACACTCAACCGCAGGCTGCGCGCTTCGTCGCGTTCACGCAGGCCGCTGAAGAACAGCACCGATGCCGACGACAGGATCCGGTGCGCGGCAACCGTGCCGTAGAGCGTCTTCCTGACCCGGCTGACACGGCGCTGGACGTCCGCCAGGACGCCATGGGGCCAGACGCCATAGGGCCTCCGATATCTTCGCGCGAGGAGCGAGCCGGCGAGCACGGGATACGAAAACAACGAGTGGAGCGTGATGAAGTCCGCCCGCGCCGCGGCGCGTTTCGATGCGTCGTACAGGGCGGGCGCGAAACACCAGCGAGTGTAGGCGGGAAAGCTGACGACACCGACCCGCGCGCCGGCGTTCGATTCGAACACATCGTCGAGACCCGGGACCATGACGTCGCGGGCGGAGGGCATCGGAGGGCCGGCCAACGCCAGCGCATCGCGATGGCCGCGTTCGGCCAGGGATCGATGAATGCCC
Source organism: uncultured Acidobacteriota bacterium (assembly GCA_963837345.1). GTDB lineage: Bacteria > Acidobacteriota > Vicinamibacteria > Vicinamibacterales > CAVVIG01 > CAWIMX01. The sequence goes on along the minus strand of CAWIMX010000001.1, from coordinate 1,372,101 downwards.
GGAACGCCGGCGAGTCCGAATCCGCCTGTCCGCTGCAGCGCGCCCTCGCAGAACCCCAGCACCCGCACGCTATGCCAACCGGCGACCGCGGACAATCGCCTGAATCCGCTGGTTGTCTTCCCGACGCCGACGAACGATGGCCGGCAGGCGGTACGCGACGCGAATGAGCGCCGTCAGGGCGATGACGATCGCGCGCAGCGACCCGCCCGCCAGCAGTCGCGCCTCGACGCCTGACGGCGCCTCCGGCCCGCTTCGGCCTCGCATCAGTCGGCGCCGCGCGTGGCGACGCGCCGCGGCAGCGACATCCGCGAGGCTGCCGTGTTTCACCAGAAGCTGAATGTTGTTCTCGGTCTGCAGCAATGATGCCCAGGCCGATCGCGTGCCGAAGAACCCCTGGCCATGGTGCCAGACGGGCACATCGATCGCGACGACGCGATAGCCCGCTCGTCGCGCGCGTGTCTGAAAATCGTTCTCCTCGCCATAGACGAAGAAGTTCTCGTCGATCATTCCCAGGTCGGCGAACACGCGCGCCCGAACGAACATCGCCATCCCCCCGACCGGGGCGGGATCGACGACGTGAACGCCATGCCATCGCCGGCTGGCGGCGCTGAAGCCCGCATCGCGGTCGCCGGCGCCGGGCACGGGTTCGTGCACGTCGAAGCCGACCACTGCGATGTTGCTGTCGGCTTCGGCGACGCGGACGGCCTCCCTGATCCATCGGTCGTCCACTCGAATGTCGTTATTCGCCAGCACGATGTAGGCCGCCCCCTGCTCGATTGCCTGCCGGATGCCGACGTTGTTGCCTCCTGACCATCCGCGGTTGGTCGCGTTCACTTTCAAATCCACCGGAAACTGCCGGACGAATGCCGCGGACTCGTCCGAGGAGCCGTTGTCGACCACGAGGACACGAAGATTCCCGTAGCGCGTCCCGAGGATCGATGGAAGGCTGTACTCGAGGTGTTCGCGACCGTTCCGATTCAGGACGATCACGAACACCAGCGGGGCGTCTCGCTCTACGTCCATACTTCGGGAACGTTCTCGTCGATCTCGAGACGCTGCCGCCGCGAGGGTTCCTGCGGGCCTCGCTGCCGGGCCCATTCGGCCATGCGACGGAGTCCTTCGTTCAGCGGAGTGCCCGCGGCCGTCCCGAACACGCGGCGAACCTTTTCGTGGCTGGCCACGGCATGCTCCACCTCGATTCGAGGCGGCAGATGTTCGACACAAAGCGGCACCTGCAGCGAGTCCGCCACGGCTTCAGCCAGGCCGAGAACCGTATACGGCTGTTCTGCACCGATATTGAAGACTTCTCCATGGGCCGCCGACACGAACGGCGCTCGCGCGATCACGGGCGCCACGTCGTTGATGTAGGAGAACGCCCGGGTCTGCCGACCGTCGCCAAAGACTTTCATCGGCTTCTTCTGCATCGCGGCGTTCATGAACAGGCCTACGACGTTTCGATAGCGGTCGGCGATGTTCTGCCGTTCGCCGTACACGTTGTGGGGCCTGAAGACCACATACGGGAGCCCGAACATCCGATGTGCCGCCTGCAAGTCGAGCTCGACGGCGTATTTCGCAATCCCGTACGGATCCTCCGGGCGCGGCGTCAGCGATTCGCCCATCGGAATCTGTCCGGCGCCGTAAACGGCGATGGACGAGGTGAAGACGAAGCACTTGACTCTGGCCCGTATCGCCTCGTTGATCAGCGTCATGGACCCCACGACGTTGTTCGAATAGGTGAAACAACGGATGAAGTGGCTCAACCCCTCGGCGGCATACGCGGCCAGGTGATACACGTATTCGATCCGATGGCGTTCGAAGATGCGGCGGACGGCGGGCGCATCGCAGACCGACGCCTGCACGAAGGCCGCCCCGGCGGGAACGTTGGCACGGAATCCTCCTGACAGATCGTCGAGCACGACGACCTCCAGGCCGTCCGAGAGCAGGGCATCGGCCACATGAGAACCGATGAACCCAGCCGCTCCGGTCACCAGCGCAGCACCCATATGATCGGTCGATGGCCGGTCTATCGCCGGACGGCGACGACGTCGACGGCCGGGCAGTTGCCGAGCAGGTACGTGATGGATGCCGGCAGCACCAGTGAGAAATACAGGAGACGGGCAGCCTTCGACGACAGGGCCTGGCGTCGGTAGGCGCCTGGCAGGAGCATGATGAGGCTCTCGCTGAGGGTCGAGGGAATCATCGCCGGACGCATGCGTTCCACGTCGAAACCACGGGCCTCGAGCAGCGCCGCCAATGTCGACGGGGAAAAATGACTGCAATGGCGAGCCACGTCGAAGGCCATCCACGAATCACCGAACAGCCGCGCCTCCCAGCTCTCGATGTTGGGCACGTTGACGAGCAGGCGCCCCCCCGGCGCGAGCAGCTCCCGGCAGCGCGTGAGGGTCTCGCCAGGGTCCGGCAGGTGCTCGAGCACGTGGCACATGGAGATGATGTCGAACCGGTCGGGCGATTCGAAGGTCGCCAGCGTGCCGGTTCGGAGGGTCGCGTTGGGAACCCGTCGCGCCGCCGCAGCGATGGCTGTCGGGCTGACGTCGAGGCCCGTGACCGTCCAGCCCGCGTCGCTGAAGTGTTTCAACTGGCCGCCCGAGCCACATCCCACGTCCAGGAACCGTCCGTGCCCGAACGGCGGCGGAACCCCATCCGGATCGCCGAACCGCCATCGATACGGCGCCATGGCCGCCGCCCGCAGTCGCGCGCCGAGTCTGGAGTGCCGAATCGGCCGGCGGGACTGATACACGGGATACGTCGCTGGATAGTATTCCAGCAGTTGCGCCTCGGTGAGCCGCGGGGTCGTGAAGCACAATGCGCACGCGTCGCATCGAACGACGCGCCATTGCCCCGGGAGCCCCAGGAGACGGTCGCGACACCCGGTCCGCAGAACGGTAAACGTCAGAGCCTCGCAGGCCGGACACCGGTCGGGCGCTTCAGCGTCGCGAATCACGAATCAGGTCCGCGCCGATGCACAATCAAGGGAGGCGCACCTCACTCGCCGCCGCGGCAGACACGAGGAGACGCCTCGGGGGAGGCGTCGCGAATCTCCTCACAGCCGAGGGCTCGGCAGCGCCGCGCGCCAGGCGCGGCAGCGACAGCAGCGCGCCCGCCCAGAACCAGAAGACGACCCGACTCGGCGGGTAGTGCAGCGGATCGTAGGTCCAGCTCTGCAGCCAGATGGCCACCTCGTAAGCCAGAATCGCCGCCGCCACGAGGCCGGCGTCGAACGCTCGACACCGCTGAAGGCTGTCGTACCCGGCGAACGCCAGGGCGCCGAGCAGCAGATAGAACGACACCAGCCCCGGCAGGCCCAGCTCGAACACGAGCGACGCCATGAAACTTTCGGCGACGCCCTCCTCCTCGATGTCGAGTCGGGAGACGCCCGGAGACGCCGTCCCAAGCCCCTGGCCGAGAATCGGCTCCCTGAGCGCCGCCGACATCCGGTCGAGCGGCGCCTCCACGAGGGCCAGATGCAGATCGTTCGGGATCGAATCGACGCGCGCGATAAATGCGTCATCGACGACGGACATCCCGGCCAGTCCCGCCACCAGCGCGATCCCCGTGGCGACGGCCAGCGTCTTGTACGCGTTCTTTCGTCGAGCAAAGACCGCCCAGAGCGGCAGGCATACTCCCAGCAGGACGACCGTCGCGCGCTGCGAGTTGACGATCATCGCGAGCGAAGCGCCGCCCAACCCCGCTCCGTAGCAGACCCGACGCCACACCGGGCTCCGCAGCCCGTAGAGGCCAATCGACATCGGCACCATGAAGAGCACGTACATGCCGAGATGCCCGGGCGATGAGAACGTCCCGGGGGGCCGAAGAGCCAGCGACATGCCATAGCCGGCGGGCACGTCGAGCACTTCGCCCCAGGACGTCACCAGGTTGGAATATTGAAGGGCGGCGACAACGCCGACAATCGCCATCTCCACCGCCAGCCAGGCGCAAACGCGTTCGAGCTCCCGGCGAGACCGGAACGCGTGAAAGCCGAGCCAGACGAGCGGGATGGGCAGCAGGAGCGTTCGAACGCCGATCAGCGTCAGGACCAGGCCATTGCGATCCAGACTCCGCGGGACGAGCAGGAGCACCCAGAGGACGAATGGAATGGCGAAGAGAAGAACCCGCGGGGGAGGAACGGTCCTCGGGAATCGCAGTGTTCTCAGCAGGAACATCCCGTAGATGCCCAGAATGAGCGCCTCGTAGACGAGAACGGTGACGTTCGAGTCGGCGAAGAGATGAAGCTGCACCCACCCCTGCACAGGCACCCAGAGGAGGACGAACCAGATCGCCTGCCGGGGAAAGACGGCCGCGATCCACAGCCACATCATCGCGACGATTCCAATGATCGGCCAGGCGGGAAGCATCGTCGCCACGGGCTGCTCAGACCTCCGGGACCACCACGGCCGACTTGAAGAGGCGCGTCAACACGTCCCAGTCGTCGCTCGTCGGCTTCCAGAACGCGCGCAGATCAGCCAGCGTCCGGCCCGCCTCCGTCAACAGGTAGATCGTGGAGCAGCTGTACGCCAGGAGCGACGTCGCCGCGGCGCCCCGGATGCCAAGACGCGGAAGCACGAGCAGCAGGAGCGGCACCGTCACGGCGAGGCCGATGAACTCCGCTCTGCTGGCCACGCCGGGGCGGCCGTGGCTGCGGAAGCCCACGGCCATCAGCTGATTCATCCCCCAGATGACGCTCGCCGGAATGAGGAGCCACATCAGGCCGACGGATTCCACAAACGGGTGTCCGAACAGCCGGGGAATGAGCAGCCCCGATGCGAGCCAGAGGCCACCGCCGATACTCACCGTGGCCCAGAGCGATCGGCGATACCACGTGGCGAGCGTCCGGCCGCCGCGGCCGGCGGCACAGTCGCGAACAAGGCCCGGCAGCATGACCATGCCAGCCACGGTCGGCAGCGCGATCACGAGGCTCGCGTAGCTGACCGCGACCACGTACACGCCCAGCGCTCCGGGAGCCGCCATGGTCGCGAGCAGCAGTTGATCCAGACGAAGGTTCGCGGCCGCCGACCAGCTGCCGGCCTGCACCCGGATTCCGTAGGAGAAGATCGGACGAATCAAGTCCAGCCGAGCGACCGACGCGCGTGCTCGCCGCCGCCACCAGAAACCGGCCGCCGCCGCCAGCGTCGTGACGTTGCCAACCAGCATGGCAGCCATGAACGTCGGAACGGCCGCTTGCCCGGCCAGAGCGATCGACACCATCACGGCCGCGGTCACGAGGTGGACGGCCGCTCGACTGATATTGAAGTCGCCGATCCGCCCGGCGCCCTGGAGCCACGCGCACGCCGTCAGCGAGCAGAGACACGGGGTGGCAAACAAGACCAGGTACAGCCTGGCCTGATGCACCACTGGTGCGCCTTGCCTGGACAACACGAAGGGGAGCACCAGCCATCCGGCGGCGGTCACGACCAGGCCGATGACCAGGGCCATCACCTGGGCCGTCACGAAGATCGCGTCAGTGTCGTGCGTGTCGCGGGCGGTGAAGAACCCTGTCGCTTCGGCCAGCCCACACGCGCCGGCGTAGAGAATGGTCGTCGGCCAGATCGTCGACGCCGTCAGCTCCCCGCGCCCGGAGGGACCCAGCAGTCGGGCGGCCAGGAGGCCCGTGACCACGCCGGCCGCCATGATCACCACGCTCGTCAGCGCGGTGCCGGACAATTCCAGGACGAGGCGGTCCCCGTCTCGCCCTTCGGTCATGCCCCTCGACGCACCGGCACCGAAGCGGAACGACCCGCCCGGTAGGCACGGAGAACCGACTCGACATAGGTCGACCATCCGCCGAGCCGTTCCAGCTTCAAACGGGCCGCGCGTCCCATGCGGTCTCGCAGCTCGGGATCTTCGTACAGGCGGACGATCGCGTCGCGCAACGCGCGACTGTCCCGTGCCGGCACGATCACGCCATCGACGCCGTCGTCGATCAGATCCGGGCCGCCCGTGTTGGTCGACGCGATCACCGGAACGCCGCACGCCATCGCCTGTGGAATCACGAGCCCGAACCCATCCTCGACCGACGGCAGCACGAGGACGGACGCCTGGCTGAACAGATCACGCATCGCGCGCCGGGGCTGGGGCTCGAGGAATCGCATTGGCACCTTGCCGGCGTAGCGCCCCAGAAGCCGCTCTGCATCCGACAACCGGGCGCCGCGGATGCAGAACTCGGCATCCGGCATCGAAAGCCCTCCGACGGCCTCGAGCAGGTACGGAACGCCCTTGCGCACCGTGACCGATCCGACGAACAAGATTCTGAAGATCTGGTCCCGCTTCGGGCAGGGTGCGTATTCGTCGAGATCGGCGCCGTACGGCGTGACGATGACCGCCGCCGGGTCGAAGCCCCTGGCGACGAAGCTGCGCCAGGCGAACGTGGAGGGCACGGTCACGAGGTCGGCCTCCTCGTATTCCCGCTCGACCCGCGAGAGGTGGGGTTCCGAGCAGACATCCACGTCGACGTCCCAGCGCGTCGCCTCCTCGCGGACCCAGGCGTCCTGCACCCGCTCGTGCGACGTCCCGGAATCGCAGACCGTCAGCGCGCCGAAGCGGGCCTTCGCGGCACGCCTCGATTCGAGGCCGTAGGCCGGCAGGGCCTGCACGACATCGGCCGCCGTCAGCCTTGCGGCCATCCACCGGTCGAATTCGACGGCAATCCAGTCGTGCGATCTCGTCGGAGATGCCGGAATCCAGCCGCGACCGACCGCATAGATTCCTGCCAGGAGAGCCAGATGACGCCGTGTCCGCACCGCGGGCACGCCAGGCGTCCGCCATGCGGGCAGCGTCGTATAGAACGCTCCGAGACACTCCCGCTCTGCCAGGCCCTTCGCGAGGTACAGCGGGTGGGTGCCGGTCAGCGCCGAGACATGAATCCGGGGATCCATGGCTACACGGCAAATCGCGCCGCTCGCGCATCGTCGACGAACATCTTCACCGTTTCGAGCGAGTATTCTTTCAGGCTTCTGCCGACCAGCGGGAGCTTGGCGAGGATGTCGTGCGTGACCGTGATGATGTGGCAGCCAATGGCATTCGCCTGAAACACGTTCAGCGCTTCGCGTGGACTCGCCCAGATCACTTCGACCTGCGGAACGGATTCGAGCAGCCGGAGGGTCCGCTCGAGGAGCGGGACCGGATCGCAGCCGGTATCGGCAATCCGGCCGGCGAACACGGACACGCACGACGGAGCGCCGCCCGCCAGCGCGTCGGCCATCGCTTCCACCTGATGCCACGTCATGATCGCGGTGACGTTCACCTTGACGTCGGCGCGAGAGAGCCGTCGGACCAGGCCGGTGGCCAGCTCTCCCCGACTATTCGTGACCGGGATCTTCACGTAGACATTGGCGCCCCAGCCGCTGATGATCCGCGCCTGCGTCTCCATCTCGTCGAAGATGTCCGAGAGCACCTCGAACGAGATCGGACGATCGGGAATGGCGGTCAGCACCGACCGTGCGAAGGCCGCGTAGTCGGCGACGCCGGCCTTGCGCATCAGCGTCGGGTTCGTGGTGAAGCCCTTCACGTATGGCCGCCGCGAGATCTCGATCATCGATGGGAGGTCGGCGCCGTCCGCGAAGATCTTGGTTCGCAGCCCCTCTAGCGTCATCGAAACGACTCCCATTTGGTCCGGGTCAGACTCACCGCCGGATGCGACACGAGCAGATGCCAGATCACCGGCTGGAAGGCCTCGGCGTGCGGCGTCACCGTCTCGGGATTGACGGTCGGCACGATCACGCAGGCATCGGCCACCTGGGCGGTGTATCCGCCATCGCGGCCGACGACGCCCAGGATCTCGGCTCCGACGTCGCGCGCGTATTCGAGGGCGCGCACGAGGTTCGGGCTGATCCAGTTCTCGAGACTGCCCCCGCCGACCGAGAACACGAAGATCATGTCGCCGCGGCGGAGACGGCTCCCTTTCAGCCACTCGACGAACACGGTGTCCCAGCCTTCGTCATTCGTGCGGGCCGTCAGCTCCGCGACGTTGTCGACCGGCGTGTACGCCTCGATGCCCGCAATCTTCCGAAAGTCGTTGACGGCATGCGAACAGTTCGCCGCGCTGCCACCGACGCCGAGAAAGAACAGCCGCCCGCCACGGCTTCGGAGAGCGGCCAGCATGCCCGCCATGCGGTCGAGCAAGTCGGCGTCGATCGCGGAGAGAATCCGTGCCGCCTCGTCCAGATGCTGCCGTGCGTACGACTCAGACACGGGCGGCACCAAGATGCGCGGCCGTTTCCGCGAGCCCTTCGGGCGTGCCAATCTCGTAGAAGCGCTCGGTCACCTCGAACGCCGCCAGGCGGCCGCAGGCCACCAGAGCCTGATACACGATCGCCAGATCGAACACCGCGCCGTCGCGATACGGCTCGAACGCGTCGGCCGTGAACGCGCCAAGGCCGTAGTCGATGTGCTGCATGCCTGGCACGGCCGTCCGCTTGTCGTAGCGCACCACCCGGCCGTCGACGTACTCCACGTTGCTGCGATCCCAGCGGTTGTCGTTGCGGAAGACGGTCATGAGGGCGTCACAGCCGCTCTGCGCGAAGGCGCCGGCGACCCGACGATAGTCGCATTCGAGATACGAATCGCCGTACAGCACCAGGAACGCGGAGCCGAGCTGCGGCAGAGCCCGCTTCAGCGCGCCGCCCGTGCCGAGCGCCTGATCGCCGTCGTGCGAGTACCGCACGCGAAGGCCGAATGCCGATCCGTCGCCGACCGCTTCGCGCACTTGTTGACCCAGGTGTCCCACGCACAGCACGACGTCCTCGACGCCGTGCCGCGCCAGAAGCGCGAGCTGGTGAGCCACGAACGGCCGGCCAGCCACGTCCACGAGCGACTTGGGCCTGCCCCCCGCCAGCGCCCCCAGACGCCGCGCCAGGCCCCCCGCGAGAACGGCCGCGGGCAGCATCAGGAGAGCATGACCTTCGTCCCCTCGAAGTCGAACCGGAAGCGCACTTCCTGGAGACCTGCTTCGCGCATCGCGTCGCGCAGGGGACGGTGCTGCTCGGAGTAGAACAGGAGAAATCCCCCGCCGCCCGCGCCCACCAGCTTGCCGCCGACGGCGCCCGCCCGGCGACCGAGCTCGTACCACTCGTTGATCCTCGAATTGCTCATGCCCCTGGACCGCTTCTTCTTGCGTTCCCAATGCTCGTGCATGAGGACGCCGAACGCGTGCAGGTCGCCGCGCTCGAGCGCCTCCCGACTGCGCAGGCCAATTTCCTTGACGCAATGCAGGTTCGCGATCATGTCGCGGTCGCCGACCGTCGTGCGGGCCTCCTGATCGCGCAGGACGTCACCCGCGCTCCGCGAGTATCCCGTGAAGAACAAGAGCAGGTTGTCTTCGAGCTGATGAAGGAGGTCGACGCCGATCCTGAGGGTCTGGGTCGCCACGCTGCCGTCGGGCCGGAAATCGAAGCACGTCAGGCCGCCCATGGCCGCGATGTATTGATCCTGCTTGCCGACAGGTTCGGCGAGCTTGTGGCACTCGATGTCCCACGCCAGCTCGGCCAGTTCGGCCGGATGAATCAAGTCGCGGTGGTACGCATACAAGGCCTTGAGGAGCGCCGCGGTAAACGCCCCCGAGGATCCGAGTCCGGTCCCGGCCGGAATGTCGGCCAGCGTCGTGATCTCGATCTGCGGCGTGCCGAGGTTCATCAGGCGGAGGGCTTCCCTGATGATCGGGTGGCGCACCTCGTCGACTCGCTCCACGCACTCGAGTTGCGAGTACTTGAGGTAAATGCCTTCCTTGAACGGCCGCGTCACGGTCACGAACACGTACTTGTCGATGGCTGCCGCGATCAGGAACCCGCCGAACTGCTCGTAGTAGGACGGCAGGTCGGTGCCGCCGCCGCCCAGGGTGATCCGCAACGGGCTCCGCGTGATGATCATGCCCGTGCTCGTGCGTGGAGGGCATCCACGCCCTCGCGTGAAGACCCGCGATAGATGGCTTCGACGATCTCGAGCGCCGCCCGTGCGTCCGGCAGCCCGGGCGAAGACCGTCGGCCCAGCCTGATGTCGTCGACGAACGCCGCCATCTCCACGTCCCACGATCGGTCGGGCCCCGGGTATTCCCAGATGGTGGTGTCGGGCGGGCCCATCTCGGGCTTCATCACGTAGCACGCGAGCCGTTCGACGCCGTAGCTTCCGCCCAGGCCCTCGACGTGCAGCTTGGCCTGCCGGCCGTAGATCTCGAAGGAGAACAGATTCTTCCACTCGGTCGAGCTCACGTGGAGCATCGCCGCCTGCCCGATCTTCGTCCGGAGCAGCAGAAAGGCGTTGTCGTCGACCGGCATCGGCCAGAAGTACGTGCCCGCAAACCCTTCGATCTCGGTGAACTCGCCGAGAAACCACCGCGCCAGGTCGATCACGTGCACGCCCTGATCGATCAGCTCGCCGCCGCCGGCGAGCGCCGGATCGGCACGCCATTCCCTTTCGTACCCCACGCGTCCCCCGTGTCCGTACCGGGCGCGTACGAACATCAGCGGACCGAGTACGCCGCGCTCGAGCAGCTCGCGAGCCTTGATCATCGCGGGATGGTATCGGTGGTTGAAGCCCACGTGGACGATCACGCCTGCCGATTTCGCGGCGTCGATCATCTCGTCGAGTTCGCCCGTCGTCACGGCCGCGGGCTTCTCGACCAGCACGTGTTTGCCGGCCCGGATCGCGGCGAGCGAGACCGGAGCGAGGGCGTTGTTGGTGGTGGCGACGAGGACGGCGTCCACATCCGGGCGGGCCACCGCCTGGCGCCAGTGGTCCGCGATCGAGGCGCCAGGCACGGATTCCGCCAGCAGCCGGGCGCGGTCGTGCTGCAGATCGGCGCATACGACGAGCCTTGCCGAGCCGAGCGCACGCGTGCGCTTGCGACCGACGGCGCCGCAGCCGACCAGCGCGACGTTCAGCCCACACCCCACGTCTTGCCCCGATCGGCCGGCACGATGCGACGCAGCGTATAGATGTCGCTGTTCTCGATTTCGGCGCGTCTCGCCGGCAGGTCGTGCCATGGATCCCAGACGGCACTAATCAGCTTGCCCGTGATGCCGTCGCTCGCCGGCGACGCTAGAAACAGGCAGAGATCCGCTCCACGCTCGAGAGGCGTTCCGCCCTCGTCCTTCTGGCGCCGCGCTTTCGCATAGAAGGCGTCGCCGACGGATTCCGGACCGGCAGTCAGCACTTCGTCGAGCATCCGCGTATTGAGCGCGCCGGGCGCGACCGCATTCACGTCGATGTGAAATGGCCGCAGCTCTTCCGCGAGCGTCTCGGCGAAGCGCACCACGGCGGCCTTCGAGGCCGCGTAAGCCGACAGGAACGGCAGCGGCGCGGTGGCGCCACCGCCCGATATCTGAATGATCTTGCCCGACCCTCGCTTCTTGAAATGAGGCACGAGCAGCCGGCAGAAGAGAACCGAGCCGAAGAGATTGGTCCCGACTGTCTCGACCCAGTCTCCCCACTTGGCGTCCTCGACGGCCCCCTTCGGGCCGTAGACGCCCGCGTTGTTCACGACCACGCCCAGATCGGGAAACGCCTTCAGCGCGGAGGCGACAAGGCGGCCGGCATCGCGCTCGTCGGACACGTCGGAGGCCTCCGCGAGAATCGTGCGACGCTCCCCGAATTCCCGCACCAGCGCCTGCCGCGCGTGGCAGAGCGCTTCCCCGTCCCTCGCGCACAGCATGACGTCCGCGCCTGCCTGCAGGAACGCGCGGGCGACCGCGAAGCCGAACCCTCGGCTCGCCCCGGTGATCAACGCAGACCACCCGCCTCGCGGCACGGCTCGGGGAACGTCGTGGCCTCGAACCGGGGATCCGACCGTCACGTATCGGAGCCTCGAATCGCGACCAAGCGTACCGGCAAGAAACCGGTTGGCGTCCAGGACGATTGGAGCACCCGCGGCAACCAGATCGTCGGCCGCGAGCCTCCGGAGCTCCGGCCAGTCCGTCCCGACGACCACGGCGTCGGCTCCGCGAGCGGCATCGATCGGAGATGGAGCGAGTGTGAGAACAGGCGACAGATCGGACGGCAACGCGCGGACCAGCGGATCGAACGCCCGCACCGTCGCGCCTCGCGCGCTGAGCGCGCGGCACAATGCCACCGCGTCGGAACGTCGCAGCGTGTCCGTGCCCGGCTTGTAGGCCAGCCCCCAGACGGCCACGACGCGGCCGGCCACGGCGCCCAGCAGGGCGTCGAGGCGCCGCATCGCCCAACGACGATGGGCGTCGTTGCTGTCGAGCACGGCGGGAAGCAGCCGGATCGGCACACCGAGCGTGGCGGCTCGTTCGTTCAGAAACACCACATCACGCGCCAGCGTGCCCCCTGCAAAGGCTCCCCCGGGTGCGACATAAGCCCCGCCCCCGACGCGCGGATCGCTCTTCAGCCCGCGTGCCACCTCGGCGGCGTCCGCCCCGACGCGCTCGGCGATGGCCGCGATCTCGTTGGCGAAGGCCACTGACGTCGCAAGAAACGCGTTGAGCGCATGCTTCGTCAATTCCGCGGACTCGACCGACATCCACTCGAACCGATCGGTGAACGGCGTGAACAGCTCGGCGATGCGGTCGCGCGAGGAGGCCGAGCGCGTTCCGGCGACGACTCTCGCCGGTTTCGTGAACGACTCGACGGCGTGGCCGAGCCGAAGGTTCTCGGGCGAGCAGGCAAACGAAATGCCCGCGTCGGGGCGCAGCTCCGCGCAGCGGCGCTCGAGCCGGGCGGTGCTGCCGACCGGAAGCTGAGACGACACGAGGACCAGCGTGCCGGCGGCTGCGTGGGGAAGAAGAGATTCCACCCGTCGCAGGACTGCGCCAACCTCGGCACGGTCGCCCTCGTCGACCGGCGTGTCCCACGCCACCAGGAGGACGGCCGCCTCGCGCAAGGCCTCCTCGGGGCGCGTCGTGAACCGGAGTCGCTTCCTCGCGATCCCGCTGGCGACGAGCGCCTCGAGGTCCGGCTCGAACACCGGCACTCGTGCCTGATTGAGGCCGTCGATCGCCGCCGAGTCCTCGTCGTACCCGACCACTTCGTGGTTGGCCGAGGCCAGGCACGCGGCCGCGACCGTGCCCAGGTGCCACAACCCCGCCACACACACCTTCATGCGCGGCTCTCGAGCAGCCACGGACTGGCCTGCAGGTACCGGAGCGTCGTCACGACGCTTTCGCGGATCGAGCGGGTCGGCTGCCAGCCGAGCGACCGGATCTTGCGGCAGTCGAGGAAGATGAAAGGGCTGTCGCCGATCCAGCCCCGCTCGCCACCCGTGAACACGAGTTCGGGATCGACCTCGAGCTCGGCGGTGATCCAGCCGATCGAGTCCCGGACGCTGCAGTGCTCGTCGGTTCCAAGATTGAAGACGTTCACGCGGTTGGTGCTCCGCTCCATCGCCAGCAGGATCGCGTCGATGCAATCCTGCACATAGAGATACGACTTACGCTGCGTACCGTCGCCGAGCACCCGCAGTCGGGTCGGATCGTCGGTCAAGCGTTTGTAGAAATCGAAGACGTGACCATGGCTGTAGCGCTCTCCCAGGATCGACACGAACCGGAAGATGCAGGCTTCGAAACCGAATCCTTCGCAATAGGCCTGGATCAGGCCTTCGCCGGCCAGCTTCGACGCGCCGTAGAGCGAGGTCTGCAGGGGGAAGGGCGCATCCTCGGGCGTCGGGAACACGGACGGCTCTCCATAGATGGAACCCGTCGACGCAAACACGATGCGCGATACGCCCGTGGCCCTCATCGCCTCCAGCACCTTGAACGTGCCGATGGTGTTCTGCTGGAGATCGCGTTCGGGATGGTCAATGCCATGCCGGACATCGGCATTGGCGGCAAGATGGAAGACGACGTCGGCGCCGTGGACGGCGTCGGCGAGGGCCGAATCGTGCAGCAGATCGCCCGAGACGAACGAAAATTGCCGGTGGGCTCTCGCGGTCTGGAGGAACCGATCGTGGCCGGTCGACAGATTGTCCAGCGCGACGACCGAATGGCCCGCCGCGAGCAGGCGCTCGACCAGGGTGCTGCCGATGAAACCGGCGCCGCCGGTGACGAGTGCCCGCACGACCTACGAGCCGGTTCCGGCCAGCACGACCGCGACGGTGCGGACGAGAATGCGCAGATCGAGCCACACGCTCCATTGATCCATGTATTCGAGGTCGAGCCTGACCCAATCATCGAAATCCCTGATGGCGTTGCGACCGCTGACCTGCCAGAGGCACGTGATGCCGGGTTTCACGCAGAGCCTGCGCTTGTGCCAGAGCTGATAGCGGTCGAGCTCGTGCCGAAAGGCCGGGCGCGGTCCGACGAGGCTCATGTCCCCCTTGAGGACGCTCCACAGCTGTGGCAGCTCGTTCAGGCTGTACTTCCTGAGACAGCGCCCGAGCGTCGTGACCCGTGGGTCGTCGCGGATCTTGAAGACCGGCCCGCTCATCTCGTTGCGATCCACGAGGCCGCCCCACTGGCGCTCGGCATCCGCCACCATGGTCGTGAACTTGTACCCGATGAAGGGCCGACCTTTGAGACCGATCACGCGCCAGGGGTAGAAGATCGGCAGCTCGGGCGTCGTCAGCTTGATGGCGATCGCGATGAGGACGAACAGCGGCGACAGCAGGAGCAGCAGGCTGGCCGAGATCAGGACGTCCAGCAGGCGTTTCGCGAACAGGGCGTCCGAGTCGAGGTGCGGCGGCGACAGCACCACCTCCGGCAGCCGAAGAAATCCCGCCCGGAATACCAGCTGGACATCGCGGAGCGATCCCATCAGCAGCGCCTCCGGCACGATGTGGAGCCGGACGCGGTAGAAATCGCACTGTTCGATCACGCCGACGAGCCAGTCGCGATCGGCGCCAGCCTGCACGGCAACCACCTCGTGTATCGGCTGATGCACGAGCACCGACGCCAGCCCATCCACGCCTGCCAGACACGGCGCGTCGACATCCGTGGGCGCCGTGTCCGGCTGAACGCGGAGCCATCCACACACGCGAAACCGGTTCTTCGGCATGGCGTCGCGGAAGTAGCCCACCATCCAGGCCGCCGCCGACGAGGGACCGATCACCAGGACGTTCTTCGCATAGGCTCCGGCAGCCAGCCGCCGCACTTTGTAGAGCCAGAGTGCCGACCGGTATCCCAGGAGCGCGACGACGCTGGTGGCCCCGAAGGTGAAGATCAGGACGC
Organism: uncultured Acidobacteriota bacterium; assembly: GCA_963837345.1. Lineage (GTDB taxonomy): Bacteria > Acidobacteriota > Vicinamibacteria > Vicinamibacterales > CAVVIG01 > CAWIMX01. The sequence continues at coordinate 1,356,970 of CAWIMX010000001.1, read as the reverse complement.
GGCTGGACCCGTAGAGCTTCAACGCAAACACACCGAGGGTCACCAGGCTCAGCGCGAGCAGCGGGGCGACAATGCTGCTGGCCACGACGCGCGCGCGCGACTGGTCGAGCAGCGGCGCGTAGCCGCCGAGCGCTTCGACGAACAGGATCGTCGACGGCGTCATGGCGCCGAGCAGCCAGCCGACGCTCGCCCAGTCGGGAAAGGCCTGCACCGGCGCCGCCGGCACCTGCAGCCATGCGGGCAGCGTCAGGTGGAGCGGGCCCGACTGCAGGAGCAGATGCTGGACCCACGGCGCGAGGGGCACGGTCACGAGGAACGCGAGCCCCAGCGCGAGGCCGTCGAGCAGGACGAGAAAGAGGCGCGGGACACCTTCGTCCTGTCCGGCCGCAATGGCCGGCGCCGCCGATGCGCCAATGACCGGCGCGTTCGGAAGAATCGCGGTACGGGCGGGCTGTGGGATCACACCGACACGGGGCGGCGGCGCGCCGCGACCGGGAAACTCGTCAGGCCTGGATGTCGGCCTCGGGGCCGCGATCGGCGCCCGGATGGACACGGACGCAATTCTTGCCGGCGCGCTTGGCCGCGTACAGCGCGAGATCGGCCTGCGCGATGAGATCCAGGGGATCGATATCGGGCGACGACATGGCGAGCCCGATGCTGACCGTGACGCCGACGGGGCGGACGTCCTCCGCGTTCAGATGATGCGCTTCGATCAGCTCGAGAATGCGCGCCGCGACCGTCTCGGCGCTCCGCACCGAGCTGCCCGGCATGATGAGCGCGAACTCGTCGCCGCCGAATCTCGCGCACACGTCGAACACGCGGAGCGAGCGCCGCAGGATCTCCGCGACGTCGCGCAGCGCCCGATCCCCCGCGACGTGCCCCTGGGAGTCGTTGACCTTCTTGAAATCGTCGATGTCGAGGATGAGCAGCGCCAGCGGCAGTTGATGTCGGCGGGCGCGTTCAAGCTCTTCCTTCAGCCGCACGTGGAAGTACCGGCGGTTGAACGCGCCGGTCACGGGGTCGAGGGCCGCCGCCTCTTCGAAGCTGTCGGCCTGAGCCTGCGCCTGCTCGCGGCTCAGCGCCAGCGCGGCCACCGGCATCAGCGCGCGCAGCGTCGAGACGTCGCGCTCGGTGAACGGGCCGTTGCCCTCCCGATCGGTCACGCAGAGTACGCCGAGCACTTCGTCGCGCGTCCGCAGCGGCGCGGCCACGAACGCGTTGCTCCGATAGCGCGGACGTCGACGACGCCGATCGGGCAGGGCCCGCGCATCGTTCACCCGCAGCATCTCTCCTTGTGACGCCAGGCCGATCACGCCGTCGCCCGGTTCGATGCGCAGGTGCTGCACGAGCGCCAGCGGATAGCCGTGCGTCGCGGCGATGGACAGGTGCGCCGCGTGCACGTCCATGACCGCCAGCGAGGCCACGCGCGCGCGGACGGCCCAGGCGGCCTGATGCACGATCGCGTCATAGACACCCTGGCGTCCCTTCGCCCGCGTGAGCGTCATCCCGAGGCGGTGCACCGCCCGCACGGTCTTTGCCGACGCCGCGCCCGCGTTGGCCCGTACCACCAGGGAAATGTTCTCGGCCAGGAGCAGCAGCGCCGGCCCGCACGGCGTCCAGTCGCCGGCAATCACCACGACGAACGGCGCCGCGGGCGTGCCACGAGCCCCCACGAGCGTCCAGCTCTCGTTCGAGGGTTGCCAGGAGTCGGCCACGACCGTCGCCGAATGCTCGATCAACTGGCTGCACAACGGGCCCAGTTCGTCGAGCGGCGGAAGCGCCGGCTGCGTCGTCGACTCGGCCATCAGGCGCCAGCCGCCGGCCGCCCGGATCAGCACGGCAACCTTCGTGTCGAGGATCCCCGCCACGCGTTCGGCGAGGTGCACGAACATCGCGCCATCCCACGCCGCTTCGGGGATTTCGAGATGGACGCGCTGGAGGCGGGACAGCTGTGACGCCGAGGCGGTCCGAGGCGCGCCCGTCCCGTCGGGCGAAGGCGTCATGTGCGTCGCCGCGCCTCAGACAATAATCCGCCCTCAGGCAGACAAGATCCCATGCCGTACAGCTCCTGTTCGCCCTGCGCGCAAGGCGGTCGTCCGGGGCTGTCATTTGTGCAACCCTTGTACCGCTGAGGTTCACAGTTTTGGTGCCTCGCCGCGGAAGCGGCGAAAGAGGTTAGAGCGGCCGGTCGGCGGAGACGGCTCCGGCCCTGGCGAGGGCGAGTAGCGACGAGGGTTGGGTGCCGTCCGCGCTCTGCGCGGACGCGAGCCCGATACGCAGCGGCCGGGCATCGACGGTGGCGAGCGCCAGTTCTCGCAACCGCCTGGCGACGGCTTGCGCGCCGTCGAGGGGCGTGTCGAGCATCAGGATGGCCACCTCGCCCGGTGCGGCGCGGCCCGCGAGATCGGTGGCGCGAAGATGTCCGCGAATCGTGCGCACCCAGGCGTCGGGCCATTCGGCCGGCGCCACGGGCTCGCCGATCGACAGCACGAGCAGCGAGACGCTCCCCACCCTCTGCGGCAGCTGACGATCGATCCATTCCTCGAAGGAGCGCGGCTGCCGGCGGCGATCCGAACGCGCGGGCAACGTACCGACGACGCCTTTCAGCCAGGGCGACAAGGTGGCCGCCGCGGCCTGCAGCAGCCGCTGCTCGTTGCCGGTGAAGGGCGGGCCGTCGGGCCGCGAGAGCCCGATCGCTCCGCTGAACGGAGACGCGAGATTGAGCGACGCCGTCAGGACATCGAGGCGCGCGGCCAAGCCCGTTGCGAGCAGCGGCTCAGCGTCGCCGATCGCGAGCACCGGAAGCGCCGCCTCGCCTCGGACGACCAGCGCCGCGCGCGCCGCGGCGCCGAGCGCCACGCTCTCGAGCGCGCACTCGGCGGCCTGGGTCACCGATCCGCCCGCGAGCAGGCACTGCAGGATCGACCAGGTCAAGCGCGAGACTTCGACTTCAACGGCGTCGCGGAGCGCCCGTTCCAGCGCCTCGAGATAGAGGCTCAGTCCGGCCTCGGCGCGCGAATCGGCCTCGTCGATGCGGGCCACGAGCAGCCAGCCGGTGGAATCGAGAAAGTACACGCGCAGCGCGTTGCCGGCGGGGCCGAAGGCGGAGGGGCGAATCACCGTCTGGCGCGCGAGCGTGTCGGTGGGCTCCGCATCCGCTTCGATGATGGCGGGCACATCCTGGCGATCCGATCCGGGCAGCGAGACCGTCAACCGGAACCGGCCGGACAACTCTCGCACGTACGCCCACGCTTCGATGTCGTGACCGATCGCCACCGCTTCGACGAATGTCTCGACCACGTGCTGCTGCGAGCCCGTTGCGGCGCTCTCGTTCAGCAGCCGGTACACGGCAGCGAGGCGATAGGCGTCGGGCGAATCGGTCGGCGCGTCGGCGAAGGATGGGTTGCTCATTGAACGTAGTATCTCGAATATTCGGGCCGATAGTACTGAGAATAGTAGTAGGCGTTCCGATCGAGATTGACCTGATTTAGGACAGCTCCAAAAAACCGCGCGTGAACGCCGTCCAGCCGTTCCAGGGCGGCACGGGCTGCCTGGCGGCTGACTTTGTCCGCGCTCACGACGAACAACACACCAGAAGCGTTATGGGCAACGACGGAAGCGTCGGTCACCGCGAGCACGGGGGGCGAGTCGATGATGACCCAGTCGAAATGTCCGGCGAGCGAGGTGAGAAAGTCCTGGAATCGCCGCGATCCGACGATTTCTGCCGGGTTCGGCGGAATACGGCCGGCGGCCACCGTCCAGAGGTTCGGGACGCCGCTTTGCCGGACGGATTCGCTGGCCTTGCAGGCGCCGACCATCAGGTTGGAGAGGCCCGGCTCCTGAGGCTGGCCGAACACCTCGTGCACGCGCGGCCGCCGCAAATCGGCGTCCACCAGGAGCACGCGCTGGCCGGATTGCGCGAGCGAGATCGCGAGGTTGCAGGCGACGAGCGTCTTGCCTTCACTCGGTCCCGTGCTCGTGACGACGACCGAGCGGGCGCCTTCCTCCGCGCTCGAGAACAGAATGTTCGTGCGCACGGCCTTGAACGCTTCGGCGAATCCGGCGGGCACGCCGTTGTTGACGAGCGGACTGTGTCCGTCCTCGCCCACGGCCTCGATCTGCGGGATCATTCCGAGAAACGGCAGGCCCAGGTGCGCCTTGATCTCGTCGGGTGTCTTGATGCGGTTGTCGAGGTACTCGAAGAAGAAGGCCAGGCCGATCCCGAACGCGCCGCCTCCGAAAAGGCCCACGAGGAGGTTCGTCCGGGTTTTCGGACTGTCGGGCGTCTTCGGCACCTCTGCCGAGTCGATCACCCGAATGTTGCTCGTGCGCAGCTCGCCGGACACGCCGGTTTCCTTCGCCCGCTGCAGCAGACTGTCGTAGATCTGGCGGTTGCTGTCGACGTCGCGCTGGAGCACGCTGTACTGGATGGCCCGCCGGTTCAGCTGCAGCGCGTCTTTCTTCTGCGCATCAAGGGCGGCCATCAGGCTGCTCTCCTGGGCCTGCGCAGCCAGATACTCGTTCCGGACCGATTCGACGACCTTGGCGATTTCCCCGTCGAGCTTGCCTTGTGCTTCCTGGATGGCCGATCGGAGCTTGACCATATCGGGATGTCGATCGCCCAGTTTCTCCGACATCTCCGCCTGCTGCCGCTCGAGACTGGCGAGCTGGGTCTTCTGCTGCTGGATGAAGACGTTGCCGAGGATCGCGGGGAACGTGTCGAGCGCCGCGCGATCGCTGCGGATGGATCGCAGCTGGTTGTAGAGCGCCTCCTTCTCGATCCGCTCGGTCTTGGCGCGCGTGACGGCGGCGTTCAGGTCGGTCAGCTTCTGGACGACGATGTTCTCGCGATCCTCGAGCGAAATCGAATCGTTCTGCTCACGGTACTTCTGGAGCTCGGCTTCGCTCTCCTCCACCTTGCCGCGCTGCTGAGCGAGCTGCTCGGCCAGCCAGTCGCCCGCTTCCTTCGACGAGAGGAACTTGAATTCGAGATTCTGTTCGATGTAGTTCCTGGCGAGCGCATTGGCGACGTCGGCCGCCATGCGGGGATCGGTCGATCGGAACGACACCTGCACCAACCGGCTGTTGCGCACCGGATCGACCGAGACATTCTCGAGGAACCGATCGATGGCGCGCGATTGGGCCATCGTTTCGTCCGCGGGCGGCCGATCGCTCCGACGCGAACCGCCGACCGCGCTGAGCGCGGCGGCGCCGCCCGACAGGATCCCGCCGAGGCTGAACCCATGAACGGCCGGCGGGGCGAACGGCGGCCGATTCCACAGTTTCAATCCATCGAGCGTGCGATGGGCGAGCGAGCGGCTTCTGAGCAGCGTGTACTGCGTCTGGTAGTAGTCGCTCCGGGTCTGGTCCTCGTCGACGACCTGCTTGAAGTCGATGACGTTCGGCCCTTCCACGTCGATGAGAAGCGTCACCTTGCCGTTGTACACGGCTGTGGTCGTCACCGTGTAGAGCGCGATCCCGAGGAACACGACGAGAAACGCCGCCAGGGCGGTCCAGCGCCGCTTGTACAGGATCCTGACGTAGTCCAGCAGATGAATTTCGAATCGACGCCCCTCGTCCTCGATCTGTGCGTCGGCCGCCGAGGCCAGCCCCTGGCGTCCCGGCTGATCCGCCAAATTCGTGACACCGCGCATCAGAAGAATCGCTCCGGCACGGTGATCGTATCGCCCGGGCGTACGACATCGGTCAGCCGGACGCGGAACTCGCGTGTTTCGCCCTTTTCGTTGCGGACGATGCTGACGCGCCCCGTCGCGCCCCGATCGGTGACGCCGCCGGCGAGCGCGAGGGCCTGGAGCACGGTGGTGTTCTGCTGCTGCAGCGGATAGGCGCCCGGATTCTTGACCTGGCCGAAGACGTAGACACTCTCGGCGCGTGGCACGAAGACGGTGTCCCCGTCCTCGAGGGATGCGTTCAACGAGACCGCACCGTTCTGGAGATCGCGCAGGTTGACGTGCGTCACCGCTTTCGGATCGTCGGTGGCGTCGGGCAGGATCGGACCGCCCGCCTCACCGCCGCCGTGGACGATCACGACCTCGCCGGCCGCGGTCGGCAGCGTGGATCCGGCGCGCGCGAGGGCCTCCACGAGACTCATGTCGCCCGACAGCGTGTACGTACCCGGCTGCCGCACTTCGCCGATGATGTGGATCTTCTGGCTCTTGTACTGATCGATCGAGACCGTAATCTGAGGGTTCTTGAAGTACCCCTCGGTGACGAGCCGATCCTTCAACCGCTGTTCGATCTGTTCGAGTGTCAGGCCGCCCGCGGTGAAACGCCCGAGCAACGGATACGTGAAGGTGCCGTCGGCCTCGACGGCGAACTTGCCGGTCAGGTCGGCCTGATCGTACGAGGTGATCGCAAGCACGTCCTGCGGTCCGACGATGTAGTTGCCGGGGAGCCGGGTCGGGTCGGCCTGGGCGGGAGTCTGAGCGGCAGAATCGTGTTCGCTCTGGGCACGAAGCACGGCGAGGCTGGCGGGCATCTCCAGCAGCAGAATGGCGGCAACGAGCGCGCGCGCAATCATGGGGCGCCCGGCGGGCGAGGCTCTACCGTCCATAGGTGATCGCCGCTCCCACGCGAAGCCCATCGTAGCGGCGGTTCTCGAGCGACGAGGTCCGCGTCTGTCGATCGACATTCACGCCGAAGCGCATCCGCGATCCGATGTGATACCCGAGCCCGCCGCCGTAGCTCTGCACGCGATCGGTTCGCTCCAACACCTCGAGACCCTCCAGGGCCCGGTAGGCGAGGCGCTCGCGACCATAGCGGCCCACGGCCTCCACCGGCCCGAAGATCTGCTGGGCGAGCTGGAACAGGCCGCCGGTCTGCACGAAATACGGCCGCTCGATTTCGTACCAGGTACTCGAGGTTCCTGGTCGCGGTCACGGTGACCTGAGTCGCTCCGCCCGCGACATAGGTGAGGCTCACCTGCGCCGTGGACCCGCGGAAGGAAGGCAGCGTCGGATCCACCGGCTGGAAATTCCGATACCCGAACGTGGCGCTGCCCTTCAGCAGCGCGTCGGGGTCGAACTGCACGCCACCGCTGATGGCCAGCGAGCGCGAGTTGCGCTCCGGGGAGAAGTCGAAGTGATCCTGTTCGCGGCCGGCCGAGAAGACCAGGCTCGTCAGCGGCGTCAAGGCGTAGCGGAACGTGCCGGCGGCGGTCGTCACGGTGCGATTCAATTCGTCGTGGAGGTTGCTGCCGAGGAAGACGGCGTCGTGGTCGAAGTCGACGTGCCGCCGGGAGACTTGCGCGCCGATGAAGGTCTTGGAGAGCGCGCGAACTTCGGCCTGGCCGCGATACGACGTTTCCACCCGCTGCGAGCGGGCGTCGATCTCATACGTGGGCCGGTCGCGCGTGTTCAGCCAGCTGGCATCCACGTTCATGATCAGCCGGTTGAGCGGGACGTTCCAGCCGATGTTGTAGCTGGTGTTGCCCGACCGCTCGCCCGAATATTTCTTGTACCAGACAATGTCCTCGTTCACGCGCCCGGACAACCAGCTCGGCCCCATCCGCAGCCACAGGTTCGCGGCGGGCGTCACCGTGAACGTGAAGTCCCTTTTCGGTCCCTGGTCATCCGCTTCGTTGAACACGTTCGTATCGACGCCGAGGTTCGTGAGGCTCAACGTCGGATCGACGTACAGCGGGCCGATGCGAATGCGCACCTGCGAGAGATCGGGCTCGCCGGCGATTGGCGTCTGGGCGTGGAGCCCGGCGGCGACGAGCACCCAGGCCAGCGTGATCCAGAAGGTTCGTGCTTTCACCGGAATGGGAGGTCGGCCAGGGACGGCGAACCGCCCGCGGCCTGGTGAAGCGCTAGCGGGACGGGCTGGCTTCGCCCTTCGACTGGCTCACGACCAGGGCGGTCACGCCACCGGCCGCGGCCAGCGTCGTCACGGTGAGCGCCAGGCTGGGGCCAACCGCGCCGCCGGCCACGGGGGCCGTCGCGGCTGCGGCACCGGAAAGGGCGGCGACGGCCGACGCCATGACGCCGACAGAGAGGGTCGCGTTGGCGGCCAGGTTCAGGGCGGCGCTGGTGCCGACGATACTCCCGCCGGGGCTGACCACTTCAACCACATAGGTCCCCGGATTCAGGCTGGGGAACGTGAAATTGCCGGCGGCGTTGCTGGTCGTGGTGCCGACGAGTTGACCCGTGGAGACGTCGCGCAGCTGAACGGTGTAGCTGGGCAGGGCCTCCCCCGCGGCGTTCTCGGCGGTGCCGTTGATGGTGGCGCCCTCCTGGGGCGTCGCGGCAAAGGCGGCGGTCGGCGCACACAGGACCACCGACAGCCCGAGAGCAACGGTCGTCTCCAGAATCCGGCGCATGTCAGACCTCACATTCCTGATATCGGACATTGGCGATGCGGCGCCACCGACTTCGTCATATCTTCGCCACCCGGGGGCGGCTCACCGAACGACGGAAAATTCGCCGCGCCCGTCTCGATCCACCTCGAGCCTGGCGCTTCCGTCCGCGCCGTAGACCAGGCGACGGTCGGGGCGGCCGTCGTGCGAGGTGTCGAACGCCACCGACGCCATCCGATCGCCCTGATAGGTTTCCCACTTGTCCGGGCGCCCGTCGCCATCGGTGTCCTCTTCGGCCCGAACGAGGGCGTCTTCCTCGAAGAATTCGGTTCGATCGATGCGACCCTCGTGATTCGCGTACTCGATCCTGGTGGTCGCGCCGCTTGCATCCGCGTACGACCAGGCGTCCTCGTGCCCGTCGTGCTGCCGCGAAAAGCCGACCTTCTCGAGCTGCTGGTTCGCGTCGTAGTGCTCCCAGCGATCGATCTGCCCGTCTTCGTCGCTGTCGATTTCAATTCGGAGCACCCGCGCGCCATCCATGTAACTCCAGGTGTCGACGACGCCGTTGTCGTTGGAGTCGTACTTGAGGAGCTCGAGCCGTCCGGTGCTGGCGTCGTACACGGGCTCGATGGTTCGCCGGGCGCGTGCCGCGGCGTCATTGCAGCCGATCGACACGGCTCCGGCTCCCGTGCAGCCCGCCGCCAGACATCCAATCAGGATCGCCGTTGCACGCCCTGTGCGTCTGCGTGGCATGACCGCGTCGCTTCGTGGAGTCAATGCTTCGCCCTGTGACTTACAGGCGAGCCTGCACGAGGCCTGCCAGGCGAAGTCGGAGAGCGGGCGACGCAACTTTTGGTGAACGGGTGCGACATCCGCAGTCTACACAGGTTGCAGACCCGAGTACAAGGGGCAAATGGGGGGGCGTTCAGGCGGGCGCGCCGTGCGCGGCGCAGAAGAAGGTGCCGATCGTGTCCACGAGCGCGTCGAGCGAGTCGCAGGCGTTGATCGTCGCCCGGAGATGCGAACCGTTCTCGCAGCCCTTGGTGAAGTACGCGCCGAGCGCCCGGATCTTGTTCACGACCCACCGGTCGTGGCGGACACCGCCCCCCTCATCGTCCCGCAGGCGCTCCTTCTTCAGGAGATCGATGTACTCGAAGAGGAAGCGCCCGCGTTCCTGGAGGGCGATGGGCGCGGCCGGCCGGCCGGCCGCGATATCGGCGGCCTGCGCGAGGATCCACGGATTGCGAAGCACCCCGCGGCCGACGAGCACGCCGTCGACGCCCGAGGCCATGCGCTCGATCACCTGATCGGGCTCCACGCAGTCGCCGCTGCCGAACACGGGAATCGAAAGCGCCTCGGCGATCTCGGCCACCAGACGCCAATCGGCGGCGCCGCTGTAGCTCTGCGCCGCCGTGCGGCCATGGACCGCAATGGCGGCCGCGCCGGCGTCGGCCATCCGGCGCGCGAGATCCGGCGCATTCCGTTCGTGCTCGCTCCAGCCGGCCCGCATCTTCACGGTGACGGGCACACGCACCGCATCCACCATGGCCCGGACGATGGCCGCCGCGTGCTCGGGCTCGCGCATGAGCGTGCACCCGGCGTTGTGCTTCGCGATCTTCGGCACGGGGCAGCCCATGTTCACGTCCACGATGTCGGCGCCCATCCCCGCCACGATCTGCGCGGCCGCCGCCATGGTCGACGGATCGCCGCCGAAGATCTGGATCGACACCGGGCGTTCTTCCTCGGTGTACTCCGCGTACTCGAGCGTGCGATCGATCCCGCGCACGAGCCCCTCGGCGCTCACCATCTCGGTGACCACCAGGCCGCAGCCTCCGCGGCGCTTCACCAGACGGCGGAACGCCGAGTCGGTCATCCCCGCCATGGGGGCGATCGCAAACGGAGAATCGAGGGCGACCGAGCCGATCCGCATCGCCATCAGGATAGCAGCGCCGGGCCGCTCAATAGGGTTTCACGTCCGCGGCGTCCACGTCGACGCTCACGGCCTGGCCGATGAGGTCCACCGACAGGACGAGCCGTGCCCGGGGGGCATCCTTCCGCACGAGGCGTCCGACGACGCCCTTGAGCGGGCCGTGAATCACCTCGACCATCATGCCCTCGTGAATCAAGGGGCAGGGATCGAACTGCAGATCGCTCCCGACGAGCAGCCGGATGCTCTCGAGCTCGTACTCGGGAATGGCCGCGGGATGGCCCTCGAAGCTGACGATGTTGACGACGCCGGTGCATTTCAGGATGGGCAGGCTGTCGTTGGGATCGAAGCGCGCGAAGCAGTAGCCGGGAAAGAGCGGCCAGTCGATCTTCTTCTTGCGGTCCTTCCAGCGGCTCCACCGGGTGATCGTCGGCAGGAACGCGTCGATCTGTTTCCGGGCCAGCTGCTCGCGCACGACCTGCTCGTGGCGCGAGCGCGTCCAGATGGCGAACCATTGCGCGCTCGAAGGAATCACGGATCGCGAATCCTACAGATTTCCTTCGAGGCCGGTCTTCAGCCCCTCTTCGTACGCCTTCTTGATGTCGTCGTTCTTCCACTCGATGAACGCCTGTGCCCGGAGCTTCTCCAGGTACTTCTGGAACTCGGCGCGCCGTTTGTCGGTGAACACCTGGTTGTCGATGTGCTCCCGCGCTTCGTCGAAGGGCATCGTGACGGCTTCGGTGCGCGCCTCGAGCTTGAGGATCTGATAGCCGCGCGTCGACCGCAGCGGCTCGGTGATGTCCCCCGCCTTCATCGACGCCAGCAGCTTCTGGAGATCGCTCGAGAGGTCCGCGACGTTCAGCGGGCCAATGAGGCCACCGTTCGCCTTCGAGGGCGAATCGGACGACTCGGACGCGACCTGCTCGAAGCTCTCGCCGCCCGTGACGCGGGCGCGCAGCGCCTCGGCCTTCGCCCGCAGCTCGTCGTCCTGAGCGGCATTGATGCCGCGCGCGTCGGCGGTGGCCGCGACCAGGATCTCACGCAAGGTGACGCTGGCCGGCGTCGTGAACTCGCTCTGGTGGGCGTCGTAGTAGGCGCGCGCCTCGTCTTCGGTGACGCCGACGCGTCCGAACACCTCGGTCTGCTCGACGCGCTGGATGATCATCGTGCGCTCGAAGTTCTTCCTGAGATCCGCCAGCGTCAGGCCTTCCTGCTTGAGCGCCGCCTGAAACTGCTCGTCGCTGGTGATGTTGTTGTCCTTCTTGATGCTGTCGATCGCGTTGGTGAATTGTTCGTCGCCCAGCCGGTAGCCGAGCTCCTTGCCCCGCTGGACCACGAGCATTTCGTCCACCGCGTCGACCATGATCTGGGGCGTAATGGTGTCGAGCGCCTTGCGCAGCTCGGTGTCGGTGAGCTTGCTCAAGTCGGTGTTGGGGTCGATCGTCTGCCCCTGCTGGCGGAGGGCCTGAACCTGCCGCGTCTCCAGATCGCTCTTGGTGAAGATCTCGCCGTTCACCTTCACGAGAATCTGTTCGATGATGTCGGCCCGCGCCACACCGGTCGCGACGAACGCCGCCACAAGAGCTCCGACGAAGAGCGACCGCTTCAACAGAACCTCCCTCCACCTAGCTTAGCAGTTCGCCGAGCAGGTCGCCGACCTGCTCGAAGAGGCCTCCCGGAGCCCGCGGGTCGTCCCGGGCGGGGCGCGAAAGCTCGGCCTTCGTGAAGCCCGGCTTCACCACGCCTTCCTTCGCCCGTTTCGTCCACCAGCTCGCGCCGCCGACCTTCCGGGCGCCACGTTTCGGGAGCCCGGCCTCCCGAATCCCGTCGAGACTCAGCTTGACGGCCGCAGGTGGGGCGAGCGCCAGCTCCGGGCGCTGCCGCACCAGCGCCACGAGCCGCGCCGGATCGACCTTCGCCTGCGGCCTGAACTTAAAGACGACGAGCCGTCCCTCGCGGTCGACGCTTTCGATGCCGAGGGCGTCGGCCATCACCCGGATGCGTCCGTAGTCGGCCAGGTTGAGGACCGAATCGGGAGGCGGGCCATAGCGATCCGCGGCTTCGTCGAGCACGCGGCCGATCTCCTCCTCCCGGCGGGCCGCCGCCACACGTCGGTACAGCATGAGGCGTTGATTCATGTCGGGCACGTAGCGTTCGTCGATGCGGAGGTCCACGCCCAGGTTCACGGTCGCGCGCAGATCGTCCTCGAGCTCCTCGCCCTTGAGCTCGCGGACGGTCTGCTCGAGCAGCTTCATGTACATCTCGAAGCCGACGGCCTCGATGTGTCCGCTCTGCTCGCCGCCAAGCAGGTTGCCGGCGCCCCGGATCTCGAGATCGAGGGCGGCCACGCGAAAGCCGCTGCCGAGATCGCTGAACTCGCGGATGGCCGCCAGCCGCTGCTTCGCCACCGGGGACAGGTTCTCCTCGGGCGGAATCAGCAGGTAGGCGTACGCGGGGCGATCCGAGCGCCCGACGCGCCCCCTGAGCTGATACAGCTGCGACAGCCCGTAGCGATCGGCGCGGTTGATGACGATGGTGTTGGCGTTCGGGATGTCGAGGCCGTTCTCGACGATCGTCGTCGCGAGCAGCACGTCGTACTTGCGCGCCACGAAGTCCATCATGGCCCGCTCGAGCGCGGCCTCCGCCATCTGGCCATGGCCGATCGCGAGCCTCGCCTCGGGCACCAGGCGCTGCACGAGGTTGGCGATCGAGAAGATCGACTCCACGCGATTGTGCACGAAGTACACCTGACCGTCGCGCTCCAGCTCCTGGCGGATAGCCCGCGCGATCACCTGGGAGTCGAACTTCACCACCTGAGTCTGGATCGACAGGCGATCCTTGGGCGGGGTCTCGATGATCGACATGTCGCGGATGCCGACGAGCGACATGTTCAGCGTGCGGGGAATCGGCGTCGCACTCATCGTCAGCACGTCGACCTTGCGGCGCAGCTGTTTGATCCGTTCCTTGTGCGCCACGCCGAAGCGTTGTTCCTCGTCGACGACGAGCAGCCCCAGATCGCGGAACGTCACGTCCTTCGACAACAGCCGGTGCGTGCCGACGATGACATCGACCTTACCGGCGGCGAGATCGGCGAGCGCCTCCTTCTGCTCCGCCTTGGTGCGGAAGCGGCTCACCATGTCGATGCGCACGGGGAACCCGGCGAACCGTTCGCGGAGGGTCTTCTGGTGCTGGAACGCGAGCACGGTCGTCGGCGCCAGGAACGCGACCTGCGCGCCGTCCATCACGGCCTTGAAGGCGGCGCGCATCGCCACCTCGGTCTTGCCGTAGCCGACATCCCCGCAGAGGAGCCGATCCATGGGCGTCGGCCGCTCCATGTCGCGCTTGATGTCGGCGATGGCGGTCTGCTGGTCGGGCGTGAGCTCGTATTCGAAGGCATCCTCGAATTCGGCCTGCCAGTGCGAGTCGGCGCTGAAGGCGCGGCCCGGGACGGCGCGCCGCGCGGCGTAGAGCTTCAGCAGCTCCTCGGCCATGTCGCGCATGGCCTTCCGCACCTTCGTCTTGGCGCGTTCCCACGTCGTGCCGCCCAGCCGATCGAGCGGCGGCCGCGTGCCGCCGGTGTATTTCTGCACCAGGTCGAGGCGTTCGACCGGGACGAACAGCTTGTCGTCGCCGGCGTAGCGGAGCTCGAGAAATTCCTGCAGGCCATCGCCCACGCCGATCTGCTTCAGGCCGACGAATGCGCCGATCCCGTGATCCACGTGCACGACGAGGTCGCCGGGCTTCAGGTCGCGCAGATCGGACAGGAACGCGCCGGCGGCCGAGCGGCGGCGCTCGGGCGTGCGGCGCTCTTCTTCGAAGACGTCAGCTTCCGCATAGAGCTGCAGACCGGCGTCTGGCAGGCGGAAACCGCGCGAGAGCGGGCCGAGCGCCACCAGCACGGCGGCGTACTGCGCGTCCTCGGCCTGCGCCACCGGCGCCGCAAAGACGTCGTACTCCTTGAGGAGCTCCACCGTGCGTTCGGCACGCCCCGTGGTGGCGGCGACGAAGACCAGGGTCTCGCCGTCGGCGCGCCGCCGCGTGATCTCGGCGACCCAGTCGCCGACTCGTCCCCTCAGCTCCACCGAGGGCTGGCAGGCGATCCGCCTGATCGACGCATCCGCGCGTTCCGACGGTTCCGGGCCGGCCACATCGAGCCGCGCGACCGTTGTCGCCGTCGCCAGATGCGACGCGAGCTCGGGCCAGTCGACGATCACCTCGCCGGGCGGAGGGATGCGAACGGCTGTTCCCGGCACGCGCGCCTGGGCGAGCATGTCGAAGCTGGCATGCACCTGGCCGGCAAGCGCCCGAACGTGCGATTCGACTTCGTCCGGCTCGGAAACGATGATTCGCGCGGCCGCCGCGCGTGCCAGGAAGTCGAAGAGCGTCGCCGATCGATCGACGCGCTCCGTCGTGGCCGGATCGCCTTCGTCGCGCAGCACGTCGCCGATCGGAACGATCGCGACGACGTCGACCGACTCGACCGAGCGCTGGGTGGCCGGGTCGTAGTAGCGCAGCGACTCGATGGTGTCGCCGATGAACTCCAGGCGCACCGGCCGGACCGTGCCCGCCGGGTACACGTCGAGGATGCCTCCGCGCATGGCGAACTCGCCATGCTCGTCGGCCGGGTCCTCGCGGCGAAAGCCGCCTTCCAGGAGGCGCTCCGCGACCGCGCCCGGCGAAATCTCCAGGCCGGGCCGGAGCTCGACGGAGCTGCCGAGGATGCGCGCCGGGCTGCTCACACGCGGGATCAGGGCGGCCGCCGATGCCACGACGACCCGCGCCTGGCCCGAGGCGAGCGCGTGAAGCGCGCGGGCGCGAAGCGACGTGACCCCCGGATGCGGCGCCAGTCCACGGTACGGGTCCACCTCGTGCGACGGGAACGGCAGCACGACGGCTTCCGCCGTCGTGCCGCTCCAGCCCTCGAGCGCCGAGAGAAAGAAGCGGGTATCGGCCGCCGCCGCCTCGACGTCGACGTCGCCCGGCACCACGAAGAGAACCGTGCCGTGCGGCAGCGCGTGCGACGCACCGGCGACGGCCAGGGCTTGCGCAGACGGCGTCAGGCCCGAAAGGGCACGCGCGGGGCGATCCAGGCCCGACCGGGAGATGGCCGTCTTGAGGAGCGCCCGCAGGCTGAGCGACGCGGACGAGCGGGAGGTCACCACGGGTTTGTGCACTGGCTCCGGCGGTCGAACCGCGGTTACGACGGCCGCGTTCTGATCCGTTCGAGGATCGCGGTGGTCGAATAGCCCGGCTCGACGGCGACGCGCACGACCCGACCGCCCCGCGCTTCGACCACCTCACGGCCGACAATCGCATTGTCGGCCCAATCCGCCCCTTTCACGAGCACATCCGGCTGAATGGCCGTGATGAGCTCCAGGGGCGTGTCTTCGTCGAAGACGACCACGGCGTCCACGTCGGCAAGAGCGGCCACGATCTCGGCTCGCTCGTTCTCGGGCGTGACGGGCCTGGTCGGGCCCTTGTTCGCGCGGACCGATCGATCCGAGTTTACGCCAACGAGGAGCGCGTCGCCGAGCGCGCGCGCGTGGTGCAGATATCGGACGTGGCCGGGATGGAGCAGAATCGAACACGCCGTTGGTGAACACGATGCGGCGGCCCGCCGCGCGCCAGCCGAGGACGGTGGACGATGCGGTCGGGCGGTCCAGAATCACGCGGCGCAACCGCCGTCAGTACAAGGATTCAACGAGGGCCCGCCACGCCGATGATTCGGACACGTTGACGTCGACCAGTTCCACGCCGCACCAGAACGCTTCGGGAGTCGACCCGAGAGGCGCCGTGCTCCGCCAGATCTGGTTCGCCCGCACCGACACACCGGCCTCCGGCACTCGAATTTCGAAGGCCGCCGGGAACCGATCGGCGGGTTCCGACAGGCCAAGCTTCATGCCGCCATAGCTCAAGTCGAGAATACGAACGGTCCGGTCGGCGGCGACGGCTTCGATGCCCTCGACCGGACGCTTGCGCGACCACCGGCGAACGCGCGCGGCGGCCGGCGCGCCGTCGCCCAGCAGGCTCTCGACGAGCGTCCTGAACTGCGGATCTTCGAGCGGTCGGACGACGAAGGGCGCGCCGAGCCGCGCGGCTTCGGCTTCGAGAACGGCGTCGTGCGCGTCGTGGGTGATGATGATCGGCACGTTCGGATGCTGGAGCCGGGCGCGAGCCGCCACGTGAAGCCCGTTGAAGGCGCCCAACTTGACGTCGGCCACCAGCAGATCGGGGCCAACCGACTTCAGCAGCTCCTTCGCACTCGGGAAATCGGACAGCGCTGCCACGAGATGCCGCTCACCGCCAAGCAGCGCCTCCATCTGCCGGCGCGCACGCGGGTCGGCAGTCACGAGAACGATGAGCGCCGTCATGCCAATACGAGTCGAAAGCGACCCGACGTCCCGTGTGACAGTACCCGAGGCCGCCGCGGATTCGCAACAGCAAAATTGCGGGAAGACCGCCGGCGCCGGGCTCCGGCCGCGCGCTACGGGCCGTCGGGCGCATCCGGACGGTGCACGCTGAAACGAATGCCCTGGCCAAAGGTCCAGCGGTGCCGCGGCCGGTAGATGCCGACGTCGTGCGTCCGTGAATTCACACGGAATGTGTACAGCAGCCGGTGATAGTCGTAGGGCGCGCCGTCTTTCTTGTGCACCGCCACGTCGATCTTGTACGTGCCTTCGACGAGATCGAGCCGCTCGAGCGCCAGCGTCGCTTCCGCCTCGCCCGTGAGCGTCTCCGGGTTCATCTGTTCGAGGTAGGTGTTCGTCCCGTAGCAGCAGACGCCGTCGGCATTGAACAGGCCGAACCCGAAGACGAAATCCGTCGCGGGCTGATGGGCCCGCACTTTCAAGCGGATGGCCATCGGCTCGCCGCTGTGGAACGAGAACGTCGGCTCGCCGCGGCCGTCCAGCAGCGTGACGTCGGTGATTTCGATCTCGCGGGAGCCCCAGCGGCCTTCTCCCGCTTCGAACATGTTCTGCAACCCGGGCTCGTCGCCGGGTGCAGGGGCACGACCGGGGCCCTCGGCACGCGGCGCCTCGGCGACGAGCCCGACGGCCCTGGCGTTCGCGGCGGCGAGCTGCGCCTCCTCCGTCTTCTCGACCGCCATCAGGTACTCGCCGACCACGCGCATGGGATCGCCGTCGGCCCTGACCTGGCCCGCGTTCAACCACAGGGCCTCGTCGCAGAAGCGTTCCACCAGGCCGAGCGAATGCGTGACCAGCAGGATCGTCTTTCCGCGCCGGCGGAACTCGCCGAACTTGTCGAGGCACTTGTGGGTGAAGCCCTCGTCGCCGACGGCGAGCACCTCGTCGACCAGGAGCACGTCGGGATCCACGTGAATGGCAACCGAGAAGCCCAGGCGCATGTACATGCCGGACGAATAGGTTTTCACCGGAGCATCGATGAAGTCGCGGAGCTCGGCGAACTCGACGATCTCGTCGAAGCGGCGCGCCACCTGCTGGCGCGACAGCCCGAGCATGATGCCGTTGATGAACACGTTCTCGCGGCCGGAAATCTCGGGGTGGAAGCCGGCCCCGAGCTCGATCAGCGCCGAGATGCGGCCGTCGACCCGCACGGTGCCGCTCGTCGGCTTGGTGATGCCCGCCACGAGCTTGAGCGCCGTGCTCTTGCCCGAGCCGTTCCGCCCGATCACGCCGAAGGTGCTGCCGGCGGGCACGGTGAAGGAGACGTTGGTCAGGGCCGGGAACGTCTCACTGGGCCGCAGTTCGCGCAGGATGCTGCGCTGCAGCAGCGCGCTCTTCAGCGTGGCAAACTGCCGGCCGCTGTAGCGGCGATAGACTTTCGAGACGTCGGTCAGCTCTATCGCATGCATTTGACGCCACCGAGACACAAGGACACAACGACGGGCCAACCACGGAGACACGGAGACACGGAAAAAGAGCCGCTCGTGCCTCTGTGTCCCTGGTTCATGGTCTCTCCATGGTTCACGATCTCGCGTCCAGGCGCCACGCACGTCTTCGGGGTCCCGGTGTTCCCGGGTCAGGCCACCGAGACGCAGGGACACAACGACGGGCCAACCACGGAGACACGGAGGCACAGGAAAAAGAGCCGCTCGTGCGTCTGTGTCCCTGGTTCATGGTCTCTCCATGGTTCACGATCTCGCCGTCCAAGCGCCACGCACGTCTTCGGGGTCCCGGTGTTCCCGGGTCAGGCCACCGAGACGCAGGGACACAACGACGGGCCAACCACGGAGACACGGAGACACGGAAGAAGAGCCGCTCGTGCCTCTGTGTCCCTGGGCCTCTGTAGTTCATGGTCTCTCCGTGGTTCACGATCTCGCCGTCCGGACTCTACGCACGTCTTCGGGGTCCCGGTGTTCCCGGGTCAGGCCACCAAGACGCAGGGACACAACGACGGGCCAACCACGGAGACACGGAGACACGGAAAAAGAGCCCCTCGTGCCTCTGTGTCCCTGGGTCTCTGTGGTTCATCGTTTCTCCGTGGTTCCCGGTGTGCCCGGGTCAGGCCACCAAGACGCAGGGACACAACGACGGGCCAACCACGGAGACACCGGAAAAAGAGCCGCTCGTGCCTCTGTGTCCCTGGGTCTCTGTGGTTCATGGCTTCTCCGTGGTTCACGATCTCGCCGTCCAAGCGCCACGCACGTCTTCGGGGTCCCGGTGTTCCCGGGTCAGGCCACCGAGGCACAGAAACACAACGACGGGCCAACCGCGGAGACACCGGAAAAAGAGCCGCTCGTGCCTCTGTGTCCCTGGGTCTCTGTGGTTCATGGCTTCTCGGTGGTTCACGATCTCGCCGTCCGGACTCTACGCACGTCTTCGCGGTCCCGGTGTTCCCGCATCAGGCCACCGAGGCACAGAAACACAACGACGGCCAACCACGGAGACACCGGAAAAAGAGCCGCTCGTGCCTCTGTGTCCCTGGGCCTCTGTGGTTCATGGCTTCTCGGTGGTTCATGGTCTCTCCGTCACGTCTTCCGTGCCTCGGTGTTCTCAGACGGCTTCGGCAAACGAATCCCGCAAGCGATCGAAAAACCAGTATGCCCCGAGAAACAGGACGACCGAGCCTGCGCCGAGGCCCAGAAGCCAGCGCCAGTGACCGATCGGGCCGCTGAAGAAGAGAATCTCCTGATACGACACCGCGAGATGCGTGAACGGGTTCGCGTCGAAGAACGGCTTGAACCGTTCCAGCCCCGGCTGAAACCACGGGTAGATGATCGGGGTCGCGAAGAACCAGAGCGTGAGCAGGTTGGCCAGGAGATCGCGGATGTCGCGGAAGTGCACCGCGAGCGCGGCCAGCAGCAGCGCCAGCGCGGCCGTGAACACGAGCTGGACGCCAACCGCCACCGGAAACCACAGCAGATCCCACGGATCGGGCGGCTTGCGGTACACCACGAGAAAGACGATCAGGATCGGCAGCCCGAGGAAGAAATGGACCATGTTGGCGAGGACGCTCACGAGCGGGAGGATTTCGGCCGGGAAGAGCACCTTCTTGATCAGGTTGCCGCCGGCGATGAGCGAACCCGCCGCTTCGGTGAGCGAGGCCGAGAACCATGTCCACGGCAGGATGCCGCAGAACATGAAGAGCGCGTACGGCTGCGCCCCCTCCACCCGGTTCGGCATGATGTAGGTGAACACGAACGTGTAGATGAGGAGCAGCAGCAGGGGGTTGATGAACGACCAGAGAAACCCGAGCACCGAGCCCCGGTAGCGCGCCTTCAGTTCGCGCGTCACGAGGCTCCAGATGAGGCCGCGATAGCGGATCAGCTGTGCGAGGTTCGCAAACAAAATGTCGGGGCCTGACGCTCCGCGTCCGGGGATGGAACGATCCGCGCTAGGACCGGATTCTAGCGCGGCTCGCCACCTGGAGGCGGATGAGCGACTTGAGCAGGGCGATCCGTGCCCGCTCGAAGTCGATGTCCACCGCCGGCCGGCCGATGCGCTCCTCGGCGCGCTTCTTCGCGGCTTCGGCGCGGCCAATGTCGATGTCGGCGGGCCGCTCCGCCGTCTCGGCCAGCACCGTGACGGCCTCGGGCTGCACCTCCGCGAAGCCGAACGCCAGCGCCAGGTAGTGCCAGTCCCCGCCCTGCCGGTACGACAGTTCGCCGACGTGCAGCGTCGCCAGCAGCGGCGTGTGCCCCGGCAGCACCCCGAAATAGCCTTCCGAGCCCGGAATGATCACTTCGTCGACCGACTCGTTGACGAGCCGGCGATCCGCCGAGACCACCTGCAGCTGAAGCGCTGTCGGCAGAGCCATGGATCAGGCCGCCTGGCGCTTCTGCGCCTTCTCCACCACTTCGTCGATCGATCCGACCAGGTAGAAGTCCTGCTCCGGGATCGCGTCGTGCTTGCCTTCGACGATCTCCTTGAAGCCGCGAATCGTCTCGGCGATCGGCACGTACTTGCCTTCGAGGCCGGTGAACTGGTGCGCGACGAAGAAGGGCTGCGACAGGAACTTCTGGATCTTCCGCGCCCGGGCCACGGTGAGCCGATCCTCTTCCGACAGCTCGTCGATGCCCAGGATCGCGATGATGTCCTGCAGGTCCTTGTAGCGCTGCAGGATTTGCTTCACCTGACGCGCCACGTTGTAGTGCTCGTTGCCGATGATGCGCGGATCGAGAATGCGCGAGGTCGACGCCAGGGGATCGACGGCCGGATAGATGCCCAGCTCGGAAATCGCCCGCGACAGGTTCGTCGTCGCGTCAAGATGCGCGAACGTCGTCGCGGGCGCGGGGTCGGTGTAATCGTCGGCCGGCACGTAGATGGCCTGAACGGACGTGATGGAACCCTTTTTCGTCGAGGTAATCCGCTCCTGCAGCTCGCCCATTTCGGTGAGCAGCGTCGGCTGGTAGCCGACGGCCGAGGGCATGCGGCCGAGCAGCGCGGAGACTTCCGAGCCGGCCTGCGTGAACCGGAAGATGTTGTCGATGAAGAGCAGCACGTCCTTGCCTTCCGCGTCGCGGAAGTACTCGGCGACCGTGAGCGCCGACAGGCCCACGCGCAGGCGTGCGCCCGGCGGCTCGGTCATCTGTCCGTACACGAGGGCCGCCCGCGACTTGCTCGGGTCGTTGATGTCGATGACGCCGCTCTCCTGGAACTCGAGCCAGAGGTCGTTGCCTTCGCGCGTCCGCTCGCCCACGCCGCCGAACACCGACACCCCGCCGTGCTTCAGCGCGATGTTGTGAATGAGCTCCATGATGACGACGGTCTTGCCGACGCCGGCGCCGCCGAAGAGGCCGATCTTGCCGCCCTGGAGGTACGGCTCGAGCAGGTCGATGACCTTGATGCCGGTTTCGAACATCTTGAGCTCGGTCGACTGCTCCTCGAGCGACGGCGGCGGACGGTGAATCGACCACCGTTCCTTCGACTGCACGGGCCTGTCGGGGAAGTCCACCGGCTCGCCGAGCACGTTCAGCACGCGTCCGAGCGTCTCGGGCCCCACGGGCACCGAGATGGGCTCGCCGAGGTCGACCACCGCCATGCCGCGTTGCATGCCATCGGTCGGCTTCATCGACACCGCGCGGACGCGGTTCTCGCCCAGGTGCTGCTCCACTTCGGCGACGACGTCGATCGTCTGTCCGCCGGCCTCGGCCTTGATGCTGAGCGCGTTGTAGATTTCCGGCAGGTGGCCCGCCTCGAACTCCACGTCCAGGACTGGGCCGATCACCTGGACGATCTTGCCGACGTTCTTCTTCTCAGCCATAGCGAATCCCCACTCCCGAATCCCGAATCCCGGCTCGGCTCTACAGCGCCTCGGCCCCGGAGACCACTTCGATGATCTCGCGCGTGATGGCCGCCTGGCGCACCTTGTTCATGTAGAGCGTCAGGCTGGCGATCATGTCCGCCGAGTTCTTCGTGGCCGTATCCATCGCCGTCATCTGCGCGGCATAAAACGCCGCGTTCGATTCGAGGAGCGCCCGGTAGATCTGCACTTCCACGTAACGCGGCATCAGCTGGTTGAAGATCTCCTCCGCCGACGGCTCGAACAAGTAGTCGACGCCCGGGCCAGCTCCCGCGTCCGCCGACGGCTCGCCCCCACCGGCCGCCCCGACGTCCGTGCGACCCACAGGCAGCAACTGGTCGACGACGACGCGCTGGGTCATCACTGAACGGAACTCGTTGTAGACCAGCACGACCTTGTTCACGCGATCCGTCGTGAACGCTTCGATGGCAGCGCCGGCAATCGCCTGCGCGTCGGCGTACTGCAGCTTCTGAAAGAGTCCGATCCGTTCGAACAGCACTTCGAAGCCGCGCCGCCCGAAGAAGTCGCGGCCTTTGCGCCCGATCAGCCCGAGCGTGCACGGCACGTCGCTCTCGGCGATGTAGGTGGCCGCCCCCTTGATCACGTTGGTGTTGAAGCTGCCGCAGAGGCCCTTGTCGCCCGTGACGATCAGCACCAGCGTCACGGAGCCCTGACTCAGGTCGCGCGCGGTCAGCAGCGGGTGAATCGACGGATCCACGCGCGAGGCCACGCTGGCCAGCACGCGCTGCATCTGGGTGGCGTAGGGGCGCGCGTTGAGAATGCGCTCCTGTGCGCGGCGCAGTTTCGACGCGGCGACCATCTTCATGGCCTTCGTGATTTGCTGCGTGTTCTTGACGGAGCGAATCCGGCGCCGCAGATCGATCAGTGACGGCATTACGCTGCGGCGGCCTTCCGTGCCGCGAAATCGTCGGCGAACTCCTTCACCGCCCCGTCGAGGGCGTTCCGCAAATCGTCGTCCAGCTGCTTCTTCTCGACGATGCCGGTGAAGACCTGCGGGTAGCGCGTTTCGATGAACTGGTAGAGCTCCGTCTCGAACGCGCGGACGTCGCCGAGGGCAATCTTGTCGAGATAGCCCTTTGTGCCGGCGTAGATGATCGCCACCTGCCGCTCGACGCCGAGCGGCTCGTACTGCGGCTGCTTCAGAATCTCCACGAGCCGCGCGCCGCGGTTGAGCTGAGCCTGCGTCGATTTGTCCAGATCGCTGCCGAACTGGGCGAACGCGGCGAGCTCGCGGTACTGCGCGAGGTCGAGGCGCAGGGTTCCGGCTACCTGCCGCATCGCCTGGATCTGCGCCGACCCGCCGACGCGGGACACCGAATTGCCGACGTTGATCGCCGGCCGCACGCCCTGGTGGAACAGATCCGCCTCGAGGAAGATCTGGCCGTCCGTGATCGAGATGACGTTGGTCGGAATGTACGCCGACAGGTCGCCGGCCTGCGTCTCGATGATCGGCAGCGCCGTCAGCGATCCGCCGCCCAGCTCGTTCTTGAGCTTCGCCGCGCGTTCGAGCAGCCGCGAGTGCAGGTAGAACACGTCGCCGGGATACGCTTCGCGGCCCGGCGGACGCCGCAGCAGGAGCGAGATCTCGCGGTAGGCCTGCGCGTGCTTCGACAGATCGTCGTAGATGCACAGCGCGTGGCGGCCGGCATCCCGGAAGTACTCGCCCATCGCGCACGCCGAGTACGGGCTGATATAGAGCAACGGCGCCGGGTCCGCGGCCGCGGCGGCCACGACGATGGTGTACCGCATGGCGTCGGCTTCCTCGAGCGTCCGCACGACCTGCGCGACGGTCGACTGCTTCTGCCCGATGGCGTTGTAGATGCAGATGACGCCGGTGTCTTTCTGGTTGAGGATCGCGTCGATGGCCACGGCCGTCTTGCCGGTCTGTCGATCGCCGATGATCAGCTCGCGCTGCCCGCGGCCGATCGGCACCATCGCGTCGATCGCCTTGAGCCCGGTTTGCAGCGGCTCCCTCACCGGCTGGCGGTCGACGACTCCCGGCGCCAGGCGCTCGATCGGCGAAAACTGCTTCGTCGCGATCGGCCCCTTGCCGTCGATCGGCTGGCCGAGCGCGTTCACCACGCGGCCGAGCAGCTCGTCGCCCGTCGGCACCGAGATGATGCGCCCGGTGCGCTTGACGGTGTCGCCTTCCTTGATGTCGCGGAACTCGCCGAGCAGCACGGCGCCCACGCTGTCCTCCTCGAGATTCAGCGCGATACCGAACACGCCGTGCGGAAACTCGAGCATCTCGCCCGCCATGGCGTTCTCGACGCCGTGCAGGCGCGCGATGCCGTCGCCGATCGAGATGATGCTGCCCACCTCCGCGACGTCGACGTCGACCGCGAAGTTGCCGATCTGCTCGCGAATGATCTTGGAGATCTCTTCGGCCTTGATGTCCACAGCGTGATCCTCTGAATCCCTGTTCCTGGCGATGGCCCCGGCGCGATCGCCTACGCGCGCTCGAGCGCGTCCCGCATGCGCTTCAGCTGGTGCCGGATGCTGGCGTCGTAGACCGTGCTGCCGACCTTGGCGACAATGCCGCCGATGATCGACGGATCGATGCGCGTCGCCGATCGAGACCGTCCGACCCGTCGCCTTTGCGAGGCCGCGTTCGATCGCCTGCAGCTTCTCCGGGCCCAGCTGGCTCGTCGTCGTCACTTCGGCGCGGACCACATTCTGATAGTCGAGCACCGCTGACGGAAGCTCGCCACCAGTTCGGGCAGAATCGCAAAGCGATCGCGCTCGGCCAGCAGAACCAGCAGCTTCGCGACGACGCCGACCACGCCCGCACGCGTGGTGAGCTCGACCATCGCCGCGCGCTTCCGGACGACCGGCACGACGGGATTGAGGAGCGGCTCGCGAAGTCCGGCATGATCGGCCACGAGGTCGGCGAACTGGGACAGATCGCGTTCAACCGCCGAGAGGTCGGCCTTCTCCTTCAGGGCGACATCGAGCAAGGCTCGAGCGTAGCGGTTGGCGGCGGTGCGACTGGTCATGTGCAGGGAGCGTCCGGATGCCCGGACACCATTCTAGCTTGTTCCTCGTTTCACAAGCGACCAGTTATAACACGCGCCCGGGACCTGATGCCACCGGTCCGCGAGCAGCCTGCCGGCCGTTCTGGCTCAGGCCTCCGTGAGCTGGTCGTAGATCCGGATCAGTTCGTCTTCCGACCCGAAGTCTATCTCGATGCGCCCTTTAGCGCCCTTTCTGACGATTCGCACGCGAGTGCCGAGCACCAGGCGGAGGCGGTCTTCGGCAGCCCGGGTGTGGACATCGGTCGGCCGTTCGCACGGTCCGATTCGGCCGCGACCTTCGTACCCCTGCCGTCCTCGACGACCTTCTTCACGAGCGATTCGGTTTCGCGGACCGAGAGGCCGCGCGCGATGACGTCGCGGGCCGCCTCGCGCTGGTCGGCTTCCTCCGGCAGGGCGAGAAGCGCCCGCGCGTGGCCCATCGAGAGGCTGCCCGCTGCCACGTCGGCTCGCACCTCGTCGGGCAGCTTGAGCAGGCGCAGGTAATTGGCAATCGAGGCCCGGTCCTTCCCGACCGCGGCGGCGATGTCGTCCTGCTTCATGTGAAATTCGTCGGCGAGACGACGATAGGCCGTCGCTTCCTCGATGGGATTCAGGTCGGCCCGCTGGATATTCTCGATGAGCGCCACCTCGAGGAGCGATGCTCCTGTCCCGGCTCGATGTCGCGGATCGACCACAGGCACCCGTGTGAGTCCGGCCTTGAGCGCGGCGCGCCAGCGGCGCTCGCCGGCGATGATTTGGAACCCTTCGCCGGCACGGTGCACGACGATGGGCTGGATGATTCCGTTCGATCGGATCGAACGCGTGAGCTCTTCGAGCGGCGCGTCGGCGGCGACGCGCGACCGGGGCTGATACCGATTCGGGCTGAGCCGATCGATGTCGACTTCCATGGGCGACATGCGGGGCTCGGGTGCGTCGGGGATGAGCGCGCTGAGTCCTTTGCCGAGCGCTGGGCGTTTTTCCATAGCGGTCATTCGGTTCAAGCGCGCATCGGATCAAGCGGCGGGAGCGGATCGCTCGAGTACTTCGCGCGCGAGCGCGAGGTACGCTTCGGCTCCCCGGGATTTCGCGTCGTACTGAATCACGGGCATGCCGTGGCTCGGCGCCTCGCCGAGCCGGACGTTTCGCGGAATCACCGTGCGGAACACTTTCTCCTGAAAGAACTGCCGAATGTCGGTGGCCACCTGCTGTCCGAGATTCGTCCGGTCGTCGTACATCGTGAGCAGCACGCCGTCGATACCGAGCGCGGGATTGAGCGAGGCGCGCACGCGCCGCAGGGTGCCCACGAGCTCCGCCAGGCCTTCGAGGGCGAAGTACTCGCAATGGAGCGGGATGAGCACGGCGTCGGCGGCCACGAGGGCGTTGAGGGTGAGCAGGCCGAGCGACGGGGGACAGTCGATGAAAACGTAGTCGAAGCGATCGCGCATGGGCGTGACGAGTGCCCGGAGGCGCTCCTCGCGCTGCGGAAGGTCAACCATCTCGATTTCCGCGCCCGTCAGATTCCGGTCGGCTGGTATCAGGCTGAGGCGCTCGATGGCGGTTGCGATCACGAAGGGGTCGGGGGCCGGCACCGAGGCCGCGGTCAGCGCGTGGTAGAGGGTGCCGGCCGCACCGGACTTGCCGCGCTGCCCGACGCCGCTCGTGAGATTGCCCTGCGGGTCCGCGTCGACCAGAAGAATCCGCTGTCCGGCGAGCGCGAGGGACGCGGCGAGGTTGATGGTGGTGGTGGTCTTGCCGACGCCTCCCTTTTGATTGGCGACGGCAATGATGCGGGCTGACATCGGTCAATTGACCTAAACAATGGTTACTGGGTGGTTGGCTGGGGAGGAGGATAGAAGACGCGGGCCGGATGCGTCAACGTCTTTTCCCGGCCGTGCGGCGCTTCACAACGCTTCGGCGACTGACGCTCGAAGCGACACGGGATGTTCCACGTGGAACATCGAGTGCGGGAGCCGCCAGCCCCGTTCCGGCGAAGGCCTGCGCTTCGGTTTCGATGGGCTTCAGAATTATCAGTTGGGTGTCGAGTCCATTGCCGAGCTTGTGGACCGCCTCGACGCTGAAACCGGACGATGAGGAGACTTCGGGCGACCGCGTGGCGTAAAGGTGGAGGCGACCCTCCGGGATGAGGAGCCCCCGAATGGCGCCAAACAACGCCGTGGTCATGCGAACGGCGCGAGCGGTAACGAGGTGGACGGTGCCCTTCAGCTGCGTCTTTTCGTCGAGCTCTTCTATTCTGAGATTCTCCACGTCCGCATCGGCGAGCCCCAGATCGCGAACGACTTCTTTCAAAAACGTCGCTTTCTTGGTGGTCGCTTCCACCATGGTCAGCCTCGATTCGGGGCGCACAATCTTCAAAGGCACGGCCGGCGAGCCTCCACCCGATCCGAGGTCGACCCACTTGACGGGTCCCTCAGGGACATACCGCGCGGCCGCCAGCGGTTCGACGATGAGGCGGTCCAGGGTCGCAGGCGGGCAGTCGACCAGCGGCAACGACGTGAGGTTGATCCGTGAGTTCCAACGGGCCAGGATGTCGTAGTAGGCCTCGAGCAGCCCGACGGCCTGACTGGAGGGCATCAGGACGTCCGCGCGAGATACGCGGCGCTCCAGCTTCGCAGCGAATTCCCGAGAGGTCACAGGCTCCTCCCCCTTCCTTCCAGCACGTAGTATCACCTCCCCAGGTCGCCCCCGCTCACAATTTCGCGGAGCTGATCGACCACCCACATGACCGCGCGATTGTTCTCGGCCCGCCGGTGCCAGTACAGCACGTGAACCAACGGCGCCACGGCGATCGGCGGTTCGAGCACGTCGAGCGGAAGGATGCTCGAGAGGCTGGTGGCGAGCCGTTCCGGGACGAGAGCCACGGCGTCCGATGTGGCGACGACCCAGGGGGACGCGAGCCGCCCGGGAAGCCGGACGCTGGTGTGGCGCGCGACGTTCGATCCTGCGAGCGCGCGGCCCGTAGCCTGCGCCTCAAGCTCGGGACGCGTGCGCCCCACATGATTCAGCACCGAGAACAACTCCATCGAAATTCGGCCGGCTGGGCCGACAAGTCCGCGACGGACGAGGCAGACATAACGGTCTTCGAAGAGTCGCGCCTGCCGGATATCTCGACCGCCTCCGAGATCTGGCGTATCGACCAGGATGTCCGCCTTCCCTTCCCTCAGAAGCGCCAGAGCGGCGCGCGCGCTCGAAATCGGGACCGCCAGGCTGATACCTGGCGCGGTTCGTTCGACGCGGCGAGCTAGAAGCGGAAGCAGGAATGCCTGGAGGTAGTCATCAAGGGCGAGTTGGACAGGACCGGAAATCTCATCTCGAACCCGCTTCGCCGACCGCTCGAACGCCGCGCGCAGTTGGGCGAGGGCCGGCCGAACGGCGGCAGCGATGTCGAGCGCGCGCGGCGTCGGTTGCACGCCGCGGCGCGTTCGGACGAATAACTCGTCGCCAATCTGCGCGCGGAGACGTTTGAGCGCGTGGCTCAGCGCAGGCTGCGACAGGTGAAGCCGAGCCGCCGCCGCAGTTACACTGCCTTCTGTCAGCAGAGCGTCGAACACCTCCAGCAGGGTCAGGTCGACGCCGCTGATATTCATATTTCGAATATCAGACTATCACTAATTCTTGTACAGAATTTATCTGTATCTGGCCAGATGCGCAGCTACCACCGCAACCGCCGCAGGGGTCACCCCCGGCACTCGGAGAGCGTGCCCGAGCGTGTCGGGGCGAACCTGAGACAGCCGCTGCACCACCTCGCGGGACAGGCCAGGCACCCCGTCGAACGAAAAGTCAGCCGGAATCCGCCGGCGCTCGTCGCGGCGCGCGCGTTCAATCTCGCCTTCCTGGCGGCGGAGATATCCCGCGTACTTCACGGCGGTTTCCACGCTTGCCAGATCCACCGTCCCGCAGGTCGCCGTCACCTCCAGGGAGACCTGGCCTGACGCGGCGAGCTCCGCCAGCCGCACGCCGGGCTGGCGAAGCAGCTGCGCCGCCAGCGGCCGGTTTCCGAGGGGCGTTCGGACGCGAGTGGACTCGACGGTCGCCACGTTGCGCGCGAATCGTCCCCGGCGCGCCTCGAAGCTCGCCCACCGTTCGTCGTCGACCAGACCAACCCTCCGGCCGCGAGGCGTGAGGCGCAAGTCGGCATTGTCGATGCGGAGCAGGAGACGATACTCGGCGCGCGAGGTGAACATCCGGTACGGCTCGAGACAGCCTTTTGTAATCAGATCGTCTACGAGAATGCCGATGTACGACTCGTCGCGGCCGAGCTCGAACGGCTCGCGGCCGAGCGCCGCCTGCGCCGCGTTCACACCGGCGACGAGCCCCTGCGCGGCGGCTTCCTCGTATCCGGATGTCCCGTTGATCTGGCCGGCGAGAAACAGGCGCCGCACCCGCTTCGTCTCCAGACGTCGCGATAGCTCTGTCGGCTGGATGAAGTCGTACTCGACCGCATATCCGGGGCGGAGGATCAGTGCATCGCCCAGGCCGGGCAGCGCGTGCACGAGATCGCTCTGCACGTCGCGCGGCAGGCTCGTCGAGAAGCCGTTCACATAGATCTCGCGGGCGCCCACGCCCTCGGGTTCCAGAAAGATCTGGTGGCGCTCCCGATCGGGAAAGCGGACGATCTTGTCCTCGAGCGACGGGCAGTAGCGAGGCCCGATTCCCTGAATCTGTCCGTTGAAGAGGGGGGATCGAGCGACGTTGGCCCGCACGATGTCGCGGATGCGCTCGTTCGTGTGGACGAGATGGCAATCGATCTGGGCGCGCGCGATGTCCGACGAGAGAAACGAAAACGGAACGGGCGGCTCGTCTCCGCGCTCGACTGCAAACGTGCCGTCCGCGATGCGGCCGGCAAAGTCGATGCTCTCGCGAGCGAGGCGCGGCGGCGTTCCCGTCTTGAGCCGACCCCACTCGAAACCGAACGACTTCAGGGAGTCTGCCAGCTGCCGCGACGGCGGCTCGCCGGCCCGCCCGGCCGGCGTGCGCTCGGGGCCGATGTGCACCAGACCGTTCAGGAAGGTGCCTGTCGTGACGACCAGCGACCGACAGCGGTAGCCGGCCCCGTCGGCGTCGTCTTCCATCGCCAGGCCGACGACGCGCTCCGACTCGACGAGAATGCGTCCCGCCCTGCCGATGATCCACGCGATGTTGGGCTCCGCCTCGAGCGCCTGCGTCACCCACGCGCCATACGTCGCCTTGTCGGCCTGGGCCCTCGGCGACCAGACGGCCGGGCCGCGACTGCGGTTGAGCAGCTTGAACTGAATGCCGGTTGCGTCGATGGCCCGGCCCATGATGCCGCCGAGCGCATCGATCTCCCGGACCAGATGCCCCTTGGCCGTGCCGCCAATGGCCGGGTTACAGGGCATGTGCGCCACGGTCGCGCGCGACAGCGTGCACAGTCCGACGCGGGCACCGAGCCGTGCGGCCGCAAACGCGGCCTCGCACCCCGCATGCCCGGCGCCGATCACGATCACATCGAACGAGTCGCGCATTCGAGTCGATGCCTCCCGCTCACTTGCCGATGCAGAACCGCTCGAAGATGTGCGCGAGCAGATCGTCGGTTGTGCGACGTCCCGAGATCTCCTCCAGGGCGGCCCGGGCTTCCTGCAGATCCGCCAGCACGAACTCCTCCGACAGCGTGCCGCCAGATGCGGCGATCGCCGCCTGGGCGCGCGCGACCGCCTCTCGCGCCCGTTCGACGAGCGCGCAGTGGCGCACGTTCGTCATCGCAGGACAGTCGGACGCGGGCTCGACGTCGAGCGCCTGGGCCATCGCGGCCCGAAGCGTCGCGAGGCCCTCGCCGGAAACCGTCGAAATCGGAATGGCGGGCGCCGCCGCGGATTGCGGCGCCAGCCGATCGGGCCAACGCGCGTCGGTCCAGACGCACGGCAGATCGCGCTTGTTGATGACGACGAGGTGCCGCACACCGGCCACCTCGTCGAGCGCGACTCGATCGTCGGCGTCGATTGGCCTCGATCGATCGAGGACGACCAGCACCAGGTCGGCGACTCGCACGGCCCCGCGGGCGCGCGACACACCCTCCGCTTCGACTTCATCGCCGGTCTCCCGCAGCCCGGCCGTATCCACCAGAGTCGTTCGCAGTCCGTCCAACTCGACGACGTCGGTCACGAGATCGCGGGTCGTGCCGGGCGCCGAGGCCACGATCGCCCGATCCGCGCCGGCGAGCGCATTGAAAAGGCTCGACTTCCCCACGTTCGGCTTGCCGACGATTGCCACCTGAAGGCCTTCTCGCACCAGGCGGCCCCGGCGGGCGCCGGCGAGCAGGGCATCCATCCTCGACCGAAGCGTATCCAGAATGGACTCCACCTCGCGGGGCTCGACGAAGTGGTACGCCTCCTCGGAGAAATCGATGGAAGCTTCGAGGCGCGCGGCCAGGTCGAACAGGGCCGCGTCGATTTCATCGATCGTGTGCCTCAACGTGCCTTGCAGTTGATCGAACGCCGTTCGGGCCTGCAGCGGCGTGACCGCGTCGATCAGATCGGCGACGGCCTCGGCTTGCGTCAGATCGATGCATCCGTTCAGAAAGGCGCGCAGCGTGAACTCCCCGGGCTCGGCCAGCCTGGCGCCCGCGCGAACGGCTGCCGATACGATCGCCCGCAACACCACGGGGCTGCCATGCGCGCTCAGCTCCACCACATCGTCTCCGGTGTACGAGGCGGGAGCGGGAAAGACGGTCACGATCGCGTCGTCGACCCCCGCGACGCGAGCGAGCGTCGCGTGCCTGGGCTCGAACCGGCGACGGCCGGTGAGCGCCTGCGCGATCGGCTGTGCCTCGGGCCCGCTGACGCGCACGATGCCGATGCCGCCACGGCCCGGCGGCGTCGCGACCGCGACGATGGTGTCGGCCGTGGAGAACACTGCTCGATTCCCGCGCGCGGGCCCTTACCGGTCTCGCAACGAGATATGGACGGTCTTGGAAAAAGCATCGCCGATGCTCTCGCTGGCGACGCCGGGGACTTCGGCGACGGCGAGATGGACGATGCGGCGCTCGTAGGGGTTGAGGGGACCGAGCTGCTGCTCGAGGCCGGTTTCCTTGGCCTTCTCGGCAAGCAGCTTCGCCATCTGCCGAAGCTCGACGTCCTTGCCTCTTCGATATCCGAGGGCATCGATGAAGACGCGCCGCTCGTCGTCGCGCGAACGCGCGAAGGCCATGTCCACGACGTGCTGCAGGGCCTTGAGCGGTTCGCCGCGATGCCGCACCAGCAATTCCGCCTGTTCGCCCGTCAGATTGATGCGCGGACCGTCGGGACTGTCTTCGACCTCGATGGGCGTCGCCACGCCGAGCGCGCCGAGGAACCGCTCCAGGAATTCGACAATGGGGGTCGTGTCGGTGGACATCAGGATTCCCTCGCCGCCGCCTCGCTCTTCCCGCCTCCAGCCCGCTTGATGCGCCGTTCGGCAGCCGGCCGCACGTTGTGCACCTTGGGGGGACCGATCATGTAGTTCGTGAGGTAGGTCTGCCCGATCCCCCAGACGTTGCTTACGAGCCAGTAGATCGCCACGCCGGAGGGCGCCCACAGGAAGAGGACGGTGAACATGACGGGCATGAACATCATCATCTTCTGCTGCGCCGGATCGGCACCGGCGGCCGGGGCCAGACGCTGCTGCCACAGCTGGCTCACGCCCATGAGCACGGGCGCGACGTAGAACGGATCGGGCAGCGACAAGTCGTGGATCCAGAAGATGAAGGGCGCCCCTCGCAGCTGAATCGAGTAGTTCAGCAGGGAGTAGAACGCATACAGCACCGGCATGGTCAGGAGCATCGGCAGGCAGCCGCTCGCGGGGTTGACCCCCCGCTGGCGGTAGAGATCCATCATCTCCTGGTTCATCTTCTGCTTCGCCGGGTCGGTGCTCTTCAGCTTGGAATAGCGCTCCTGGATCGCTTTGACCTCGGGCTGGATCTCCTGCATCTTCCGCATCGACACGACGCTCTTGTGCCGGAGCGGAAACATGAGCCCGTTGATGATCACCGTCAGCACGACGATCGACCATCCGAAGTTCCCGACGAATCCGTTGATCCACAGCAGCGAGCGCAGCAGCGGCACGACGATGACGGAGAACATGCCGTAGTTGATCGCCTGGACGAAGTTGGGATCGAGCGCCGCCAGGACGTCGAACTCCTTCGGCCCGATGAAGAACGTGATGGGCTCCTCGGTCTGCTGCGGAATCAGCGTGTACGCCATCAGATCGCGCGCCGACTCGTCGGTGCCGGGCGGTGGCGGCACCGAAACCGCCTGATACTCGATCGTGCAGGGGCCGGAATCGAGCGCGACCGCCATGAAGTAGTGATCTTCGATCCCGGCAAAGCGGTACGTGCCCATATGGGAGGGCTGTTTGGCCACGGCGCTCGCACTGAACCGACTGACCTTGTCGTCCACGAACACCAGGCCCTGCGGCTTGATGTGGAAGCGGCTCGTCTGCGAGCCGGCGTCGGCGAGCCCCGGGCCCCATTGGATCGCGGGAACGACCGCTTCACCGTTCTGTTCGACGATCGCCTGGAACGAGACTCGGTACGTCCCGGCCTCGACATGGAAGATCTTCCGGGCGTGCAGTCCGCTGCTGTCCCGATACTCGAACGACACTTCGTTCGGCTCGTGGCCGCCGGCATCGCGGCTCACCGCGTACAGGGCGCTGTTCAGAGTAGCGGTGGCGTTCGCGTCTGGCACTTGCAACGAAAACGGCAGAGGATGCGTGGCCTCGAGGTCGTTGGCGACGAGCTCGAGCGGCTCGCCGGTCTGCTGGTTGCGATATCCCTTCAACTGCCAGCTCCGAAGGCGGGCGCCGCGGTTGGTGAACACCGCCACGACCGTCTCGGTCTCGATCCGGACGTCCTGCTCCTGCTCGGCCCCGACGAGCGCCGTGGCGGAGGGACCCGGCGGCTTCGACTCCGACGATGCGGGAGCCGGCTGCGGCACCGTGGGCCCGCCCGCGGCCGTCGCTTCAGGCGCTGCGGGTCCCTCGGCGGACGCCGCTGCGTCGCCGGCCGGAGCGGGCTCCGGCGGAACCGGCTGCGGGACGAGCGCCTGGTAGACGTAAAAGACCAGGAACGACAGGAATAATGCGAGAAGAACGCGCCTTTCCATCAGCTCACTTTGCCGGCCGGCCGAGGGCCCATGTGTCGGGAACCGGGTCGTGCCCCGCGTGGCAGAAGGGATGGCATCGTCCGAGCCGGCGCAGCGTCAGCCAGGCGCCGCCGGCCAGGCCGTGGCGGGCGAAGGCTTCGGCCGAGTAGTCGGCGCAGGAAGGCAGAAAGCGACAGGAACCCCTGAAAAACGGGGAAATGAACAGCTTGTAGCCGCGAATGAGCTTTAGAACGAGGCGCACCGCGAGCGTCGGTTCAACGTCGCTTCGAAGCAGATGCGAGTGATCGGCAGTAGTCGGCTTCAACGGCTGTCAGGCTGGCGTCGAGCAGTTCCCGTTTCGGGACAACGACGATGTCGAGGCCCTGGACGATCTTGTTTCGACGGAAAACCTCTCGTATCAATCGTTTAGCGCGATTTCTCGCGACCGCGCCGCCTAGCTTCTTCGTGGCGGCTATCCCCAGCCGGGCGAAGGCGAGCGAGGTGGGCAGGACAAAAACCGTGCTGTAGCGGCCACGAACCCGGGCTCCCCGATCGTATATCCGCTCGAAGTCGGCGCGACGGCGGATATGCTCGAGGGGCCGGAAGGCGGCCACGGATCTCTATTCGCTGCTGACCGTGAGACGCTTGCGCCCCTTCGCGCGACGACGTTTGAGCACGTGACGGCCGTTCTTCGTGCTCATCCGTACCAGAAACCCGTGGGCCCTGACGCGGCGCCGCCGGTTCGGCTGAAACGTGCGCTTTCCCTTCATGTCATCCCTTCCGAGACAGAGCGAAACGTCAATGGTAGCCGCCCGCTTTGGAGGGTGTCAATGCGAGCGCTGAATGTGCTACATTCGGCGTCTTTCCCGAAGGCTTCCACAGACAGTCGTACATGCGTGTTTGGTCTGTCACCAGAGATTTCCACACCTGTGGAAAAAACTGTGGAAAATCGCCGAAATGAACCTCTGGGACCAGGTTCTCGGCCGGATCGAAACAAAGGTGAACCGGCATAGTTTCTATACCTGGTTCAAACCGACCAGCTACCTCCGTCAGGACGGATCGGCCGTGACCGTGCGCGTGCCGAACGCCCTCTTCAAAGACTGGCTCACCAAGCACTATTCCGGCGTGATTGGCGAAGCCCTGGCCGAGGTGCATCACGGGAACCTTGTGGTGAATTTCGTGGACGACGCGATGCCCGACGGGGCCATCGTCGCCCTGAGCGCGGATGAAGCCGCCGTCCTGGAGGCGGCACCGCCCCCTGCCACGCCCGGCCCGGCGGGTTTGAACCCCCGCTACACGTTCGATACGTTCATTGTCGGGTCGTCGAACCAGTTCGCGCACGCGGCCTGCCGGGCCGTCGCCGAGGCGCCGTCGCGTTCGTACAATCCGCTGTTCATCTACGGCGGCGTGGGTCTGGGCAAGACGCACTTGATGCACGCCGTGGGTCACTACGTCCTGCAGCACAACCCGGGTCTGGCCCTCACCTACATCTCGGCCGAGCGGTTCATGAACGAGATGATCAATGCCGTCCGCTACGACCGCATCATCGACTTTCGCGAGCGCTACCGAACGGTCGATGTCCTGCTCGTCGACGATGTCCAGTTCATCGCGGGGAAGGAAGGAACACAGACCGAGTTCTTCCACACCTTCAACGCGCTGTACGACTCGCAGAAACAGATCGTCATCAGCAGCGATTGCCCGCCCCACGAAATTCCGTCGCTCGAAGAACGGCTGCGATCGCGGTTCGAATGGGGCCTGATCGCCGACATCCAGTCGCCGGACCTGGAAACCAAGGTCGCCATTCTGAAGAAGAAGGCCGACACGGAGGCCGTACCGCTGCCCGACAGCGTCGCGATGTATATCGCCGGCAAGATCAAGTCCAACATTCGCGAGCTCGAAGGCTCGCTCATCCGGCTCATCGCGTACGCGTCGCTGACCGGGCAGGAAGTGACGCTGCCGCTTGCTCAGGACGTGCTCCGGAACATCATCGACCACGACGACAAAGCCGTCACGATCGACATGATCCTCAAGTTCGTCGCGGACTACTACAACCTGCGGCCTGCGGATCTGAAATCGCGGAACAACTCGAAATCGGTCGCGATGCCGCGTCAGATCGCGATGTATCTGTGCAAGTCGCTCACGCACGCATCGCTGCCGGAGATCGGCAGGAGCTTCGGCGGCAAGCATCACTCGACCGTGATTCATTCGGTGCGCAAGATCGAGGACATGCGCAAGAGGGATTCGGGATTCAACACGCTGATTTCGAATTTTCTGGAGGGATTTCAGTAGCCGGGCTGTTTTCCACAACAGCCCCATGTGCAGCGCTGTGGACGAGCTGTGGAAGCACCGACGCGGTCGAGGAGCGAGGGCGGGGCGCGGTTTGAGCTCACGTTTTTTCCACAGTGTAAAGTACTGATAAAATAAAGGGTTATAGAGTGGTTGTGCTTTTCAACATCCCTTCTCTTCCTATATAATTTCTCATTCTCGAATCTCTCCTCTCCTACAAGGGGATCGCGGGACGGCCCGCCCATTTCGAGGTCAGCACAGCCATGGAACTTGTCGTCCGCAAGAACGACCTTCTGCGAGAACTGCAACTTTTTCAGGGAATCGTCGAGCGGAAGAACACGATTCCGATCCTGGCCAACGTGCTGATCGATGCCAAGGGCGATCGAACTTCGTTTGCTGGCGACCGACCTCGAAGTCGCGCTGCGCAGCACCTGCGCGGCGAACATCGCGAGCGGCGGCACGATCACGGTGCCGGCGAAGAAGTTCTACGAGATCGTGAAGTCGCTGCCCGAAACCGACATTCGCGTGTCGGAGGACAAGAACGGCGTGAAAGTGGCTGCGGATCGGTTCGACTCCCGCATGCAGACGCTGCCGAAAGAAGATTTTCCGACGCTGCCGGACGGCGGGGCCGTCGCGACCGTCACGCTGCCCCGCGACATCATCCGCGAAATGGTGGCCAAGACGCAGTTCGCGATTACGGGGGAGGACACGCGGTTCTTTCTGAACGGCGCGTTGTTCGTCCTGGCACCCACGAGCATGAGCCTGGTCGCGACCGACGGGCATCGGCTCGCGCTGGTGACGGCACCGCGTGACGGGAAAGGGAAGACGGACGGTGAGGAGTCGCGCGTGATTCTGCCGAAGAAGACCTTGGGCGAACTCTCCCGGCTGCTGGCCGAAGACGACGGCGACATCACGTATGAGCGAGGGGAGAATCACCTCTTCTTCACCGTCGGCGGGCGCATGCTCATCTCGCGCATGATCGACGGGCAGTTTCCGGCCTACGAACGGGTGATTCCGAAGGGCAACGACAAGCACATCGAATTCGAGCGCGATCGGCTGACGAACGCGATCAAGCGCGTCGCGCTCCTCTCGAACGAACGCTCGCGGGCGGTCAAGATTCAGATCGACAAGAACAAGGTCGAGATCACGTCGAGCAGCCCCGATCTGGGTGAAGCGCACGAAACGTTGCCGGTGGACTACAGCGGCTCGCCGATGCAGATTTGCTTCAACGCGCAGTACGTGCTCGATTTTCTGGCTGCGGTCTCGACCGACGTCGTGTCGCTCGACTTGAAGGATGAAGTCAGTCAGGCCGTCATGCAGCCTGTCGGAGCCGAGGGCTACGAGTACACGTACGTGATCATGCCGATGCGCGTGTGAACGGCGCCCGCGCGCGTGGCATTTGGAAGAGGGATAACTAAATCAACGTGGAACCCATCGATCGCGACCCGGATCCGCAGGACGCCGCCCACACCGCCACCCGCGCGGAGTCGGACGCCGCGGGCGGCGTGAACGGCAGTCACGCCTCGGACGAATATTCCGCCGACAAGATCAAGGTCCTCGAGGGCCTCGAGGCGGTGCGCAAGCGCCCGGCGATGTACATCGGATCCACGGGCCCCACCGGGCTGCACCATCTCGTCTACGAGATCGTCGACAACTCGATCGACGAGGCGCTCGGCGGCTTTGCGATCAGATCAACGTCACGATCCACATCGACGGGTCGGTCACGGTCGTCGACAACGGCCGTGGCATTCCGGTGGATCTGCACGCCAGCGGCAAGTCCGCCGCTGAAGTCGTGCTCACCGTGCTGCACGCCGGCGGCAAGTTCGACAACGACAGCTACAAGGTGTCGGGCGGCCTCCACGGCGTCGGCGTGTCCGTGGTGAACGCGCTGTCGGAAACGCTCGATCTCGAGATCTGGCGTAACGGCCAGGTGTATCACCAGTGCTACGAGCGCGGGCGGCCGACCGCCGACCTCGAAATGACGGGCACGACCAAGCGTCGCGGCACGAAGGTCACGTTCAAGCCCGATCCGGACGTCTTCGAGACCACCGTCTTCAGCTTCGACACGCTGGCCCAGCGCCTGCGCGAGCTCGCGTTCCTGAACGGCGGCGTCCTCATCACGCTCGACGACGAGCGCGACGGGAAGAGCCACAAGTTCCACTACGAGGGCGGCATCGTCTCGTTCGTGACGCACCTGAACAAGAACAAGGCGGCGGTGAACGAGAAGCCGATCTACATGCGCGGCGAGAAGGACGGGATCGACGTCGAGATCGCGCTGCAATGGAACGATGGCTACGCGGAAACGATCTACTCGTTCGCCAACAACATCAACACGCACGAAGGCGGCACGCATCTCTCGGGATTCCGGTCGGCGCTGACGCGCACCGTGAATCACTACGCCGGGAAGAACAACCTGGCGAAGGATCTCAAGGAAAGCATCACCGGCGACGACATCCGCGAAGGCCTGACGGCGGTGATCAGCGTCAAGATCCCGCGGCCGCAGTTCGAAGGCCAGACGAAGACGAAGCTCGGCAACACCGAGGTCAAAGGCATCGTCGAAGCGGTGCTGAACGATCGGCTGGGCGCGTACCTCGAAGAGAACCCGGCGGTCGCCAAGCGGATCGTCGGCAAGGCGATCGACGCGGCGCGGGCGCGCGAAGCGGCGCGCAAGGCCCGGGACCTGGTGCGCCGGAAGGGCGCGCTCGACAGCAGCACGCTGCCCGGCAAGCTGGCCGACTGCCAGGAGCGCGACCCGGCGCGCAGCGAGCTCTACATCGTCGAGGGCGAGTCGGCCGGCGGCTCGGCGAAGCAGGGCCGCGACCGCCGGTTCCAGGCCATCCTGCCGCTGAAGGGCAAGATCCTGAACGTCGAGAAGGCGCGGTTCGACAAGATGCTCGGCAGCGACGAGATCAAGACGATGATCGCCGCGCTCGGCTGCGGGATCGGCGTGGAAGATTTCGATCTCGCGAAGCTGCGCTACCACCGCATCATCGTGATGACCGACGCCGACGTGGACGGATCGCACATCCGGACGCTGCTCCTGACGTTCTTCTACCGGCAGCTGCCGTCGCTCATCGAGAACGGCTACGTCTACATCGCGCAGCCGCCGCTGTTCCGCGCGAAGCGCGGCAAGTCGGAAACCTACATCAAGGACGAGCGCGAGCTCGACGCGTATCTCATCCGGCGCGCGGCCGAAGCGCGAACGGTGAAGGCGCCGTCGGCCGGGCTCGAAGTGTCGGGGCCGGCGCTCGAGAAGCTGCTGCACAAGCTGATCGCCCATCAGAAGCTGCTGCACATGATGGAGCGGCGCGGACACCCGCGCGAGATCGTCGAGGCGATTGTCGCCGCCGGCGCCGACCGCGAGTATTTCGCCGACAAGGCCACGCTCGAGGGTCTGGCGCGAAGCGCTGACGTCGCCCACGCGGACGGTCACCGTGCAGCGCGACGAGGAGCACAACCGCTTCCGCCTGCAGGTCGACGATCGATCGAACGGCTACCCGCGCCAGCACACCATCGGCGTGGACTTCGTCACGACGGCGGAATACCGGACGCTGCTGGCGAACCGCCGCGAGCTGCCAGTCGTTGTCGGGCGAGATCGTGGTGTCGACCGGCGGCGCCGACGAGACGGGAGCCGCTTCCGGCCCCGACGTCCGGCTGCAGTCGCTCGACGAGCTCGTCGATTACTTCATCGCGGCGGGCAAGAAGGGCGTCGCGATCAACCGCTACAAGGGTCTTGGCGAGATGAACCCCGATCAGCTCTGGGCCACCACGATGGATCCGGAGGCCCGAACGCTGCTCCAGGTGCGGGCCGAGGATCACACGGAAGCCGATCTGATGTTCACGACGCTCATGGGCGATCAGGTCGAACCGCGGCGCAAGTTCATCGAAGACAACGCGCTCGACGTCAAGAATCTCGATGTGTAGCTGATTCGAGCCATGGATCCCGCGCTGCACCCGGTCAACATCGAAGACGAAATGAAGCGGTCGTACATGGATTACGCGATGAGCGTGATCATTGGACGAGCGCTGCCCGACGTGCGCGACGGCCTGAAGCCGGCGCACCGGCGCGTGCTGTACGGCATGCGGCTGATGGGCCTGGCGCCGAACCGCGCCTACCGGAAGTGCGCCAAGATCGTCGGCGAGGTGATGGGCAATTTCCATCCTCACGGCGACGCGTCGATCTACGACACGCTGGTGCGTCTCGCGCAGGACTTCAACATGCGCTACCCGCTGGTCGACGGCCAGGGGAACTTCGGATCCATCGACGGCGATCCTCCGGCGGCCATGCGCTACACCGAGTCGCGGCTGCAGGCGCTGGCCGACGACATGATGGCGGATCTCGACAAGGAGACCGTCGACTTCTCGCCGAACTACGACGAGACCACCGAGGAGCCGGCCGTCCTGCCGGCGCCGTTCCCGAACCTCCTGGTCAACGGCTCGGCAGGCATCGCCGTCGGCATGGCCACGAACGTGCCGCCGCACAACCTGCGCGAGGTGGTCGACGGCTGCATCTGGCTCATCGAGCAGACGCACCTGCGCGCCGAGGAGGAAGCGCCCGTCAGCCGCGGCGAGAAGCTCAAACAGCTGATCCGCCTGATTCCCGGCCCCGACTTCCCGACGGCCGGCTACATCGTGGGCCGGGGCGGCATCCTGCAGGCCTATACGACCGGACGCGGATCGATCGTGATGCGCGCCAGAACGGACACCGAGACCAGCAAGAAGGGCGACAAGCATCTCGATCATCGTCACCGAGATTCCGTATCAGGTGAACAAGGCGAAGCTGATCGAGCGCATCGCCGACCTGGTGCGCGACAAGGTGATCGAAGGCATTTCGGACCTGCGCGACGAGTCGGACCGCGAAGGCATGCGCATCGTGATTGAGTTGAAGCGCGGGGAGGTGCCGGAGGTCATTCTCAACAACCTCTACAAGCACACGGCGCTGCAATCGAGCTTCGGCATCATCATGCTCGCCATCGTCGGCGGGCGGCCCAAGGTCCTGAACCTGCTGGAGCTCGTCGAGAGCTTCGTCGAGTTCCGCCGCGACGTGGTCCGCCGCCGGACCGAGTTCGAGCTGAGGAAGGCCGAGGCCCGGCACCACATCCTCGAAGGCCTCAAGATCGCCCTCGATCATCTCGATGCCGTGATCGCCCTGATTCGCGGGTCGAAATCCGTTCCCGAGGCCCGCGACGGCCTGCAGCGCGAATTCTCGCTGAGCGACGTTCAGGCGCAGGCCATCCTCGACATGCA
Source organism: uncultured Acidobacteriota bacterium (assembly GCA_963837345.1). Taxonomy (GTDB): domain Bacteria; phylum Acidobacteriota; class Vicinamibacteria; order Vicinamibacterales; family CAVVIG01; genus CAWIMX01. The sequence goes on along the minus strand of CAWIMX010000001.1, from coordinate 1,315,342 downwards.
GCTGCAGCGGCTGACCGGCCTCGAGCGGCAGAAGGTGCTCGACGAGCTCGCCGAGCTGCTCAAGACGATCGAGCGGCTGCGCGCGATTCTCGCCAACGAGCGGCTGCTGATGCAGATCATCGTCGACGAGCTGAAGGCCGTTCGCGATCGAGTACGGCGACGACCGGCGCACGGAGATCATCGAGGGCGAGTCCGGCGAGCTCAGCATCGAGGATCTGATCGCCGAAGAGGAAGTCGCGATCACCGTGAGCAACACCGGCTACGTGAAGCGGACCGCCATCTCGACCTACCGGAACCAGCGGCGGGGCGGCAAAGGGCGGATCGGCATGCGGACGCGCGACGAGGACTTCGTGAGCCACCTGTTCGTGGCCTCGACCCACGCCTACATCATGATTTTCTCGGACCGCGGGCCGGGCGTACTGGCTGAAGGTGCACGAAATTCCCGACGTCGGGCCCGGCGGCAAAGGCAAGGCGATTGCGAATCTCGTGTCGATGGAAGAAGGCGAGAAGATCGCGGCGCTGCTGGCCGTGAAGGAATTCGACGACAAGCGGTTCGTCATCATGGGCACCCGGCTGGGCGTCGTGAAGAAGACGGCGCTCTCGGCGTTCAGCAATCCCCGCGCCGGCGGCATCATCGCGATGGGCGTGGAAGGCAGCGACGCGGTGATTGCCGCGCAGCTCACCGACGGCGAGGGCGAGATCTTCATCGGCACCCGCGACGGGATGGCCATCCGCTTCAAGGAGACCGACGTCCGGCCGATGGGCCGGCCCGCCGCCGGCGTGCGCGGGTATCTCGCTGCGGGGCGACGACTACGTGGTGGCGATGGAAGTGGTCGGGCCCGAGGGCACGCTCCTCACCGTGACCGAGCGCGGCTACGGCAAGCGGACCGAGCTCGACGAATACCGCGTCCAGTCGCGCGGAGGCGTCGGCGTGATCAACATCTCCACGTCCAAGCGGAACGGCCGCGTCGTCGGCGTCTCCTACGTGCTCGACGGCGACGAGCTCCTGCTGATCACCCAGCAGGGCATGATCCTGCGCATGGCCGCCGAACGACGTGCGCGCCATCGGCCGCGCCACGCAGGGCGTGAAGCTGATCGACCTCGAGGGCGAGGATCTGGTCGTGTCGATCGCCAAACTCGCGGAGAAGGAAGAAGAGGAGACGGAGTAGGGTCGCCCGCGGTCGACGCTCAGGGTCTTCGAGCCTCGATCGCCGTGATCACCCACTCGCCGTCGCGCCTGGCCAGCGCGACCCTCGTCTCCCGCACTTCGACCTGGCCGCCGCCTGCGTCCGGATCGCCGACCACCATCTCAGCCGTGAATCGGGCCTCGGCGGCCTCGCCGTCGGGCGACATCGAGACGGTCAGGTCGACGAAATCGGCCGTCACGCCGCCGTCCAGCGTCGCCCAGCGCGCCGCCACCGCCAGCACTTCGTCCCGGGAGCGAAGCTCCACCGCCCCGCGGTCGACGGCCTGCACGTCCTCGGCGAGATAGCGCCGGAGCTGCATCACCCGCGACAGGCGGGCCAGCTCCGTGGTCTCGCGCGACGTGGAGAGCGCGCTGGCCACGTCGTTCATCCGCCGCCTGATCGCGCGTTCGTCGTTGAAGAACTGGATGTACGACCAGCCAGCCAACGACGACGACGGCGACCGCGACGGTGACGATGGTTCCGGAGGAGACTCGAGGAGACGACACGCGTGTTCGCTCCTCAGGCGGGCTGCAGGCGGGCGAACTTGGCGCGCAAGGTTTTCCGGCCGACGTCGTTGAACCGCACGACCAGCTTCGTGTCGTCGTCCAGAGGCTCGACCGAGAGCACGCTGCCGATGCCGAACTGGGGATGGCGCACCGACATGCCCGGCCGAAGCGTCATGCCGGACGACTGATCCTCGTCTTCGTACGCGTAGGCCGGCGGCTCCTCGCGCGTGCCGCGGGGAGGGCGGCCGCCGCGGCCCATCCCATCGTCGCGATAGCCGTAGCTCGACAGCCGGCTCTGGTACGGGGAGGCGGACGGCGACGCCACGATCTCGACGAGCTCGGACGGGATTTCGCCCATGAATCGGGAAGGCTCGCTCGACTGGTATTCCCCGAAGACGCGACGGCGGGCGGCGCCGGTGAGCACGAGCGTCGCTCGGGCTCGTGTCATGCCCACGTAGCACAGGCGGCGCTCTTCCTCGAGCTCCTCGTCATCGTCGCTCGACCGCGAATGCGGGAAACAACCCCTCTTCGAGGCCGGCCAGCACCACGACGGGGAACTCCAGACCCTTGGCGCTGTGCAGCGTCATCAGCCAGACCGGCGCGTCGCGGGAGCCCTGTTCCTCGTCGGCGTCGGAGAGCAGCGAGAGGCGATCGACGAAGCCGGCGAGGGTCGGCTCGGCTTCGCGGCTCTCGTACTCGCGGGCCGCCGACACGAGCTCGGCGAGGTTTTCGATGCGGCCCTCGGCCTCTTCGCTCCGCTCATCGCGCAGATCCTGAAGATAGCCGCTCTGGTCGAGCATCTTGCCGATGGCGATCGACACCGGCTCCTGCCGCGCGGTGGTCGGTGAGGGCCGTCAGCAGGTCCCGGAACGCCGAGAGCGACTGCAGCGGCCCTGGAGGAGAACGCGCGGCCCTCGAGCCCGTGCACCAGCCGCGCCCAGAGCGAGTTGACCGAGGGCGAGCGGCTGCAGCCCCGCCGCCAGGAGCGGCAGGCTCTCGGGCGGCGCCGACGGGTCGACCGCTCTCGAGGGCCTCCATCACGCCCTTGCCGATGCCGCGCGGCGGCACGTTGACGACTCGTCGGAAGCTCACGTCGTCGTGCGGGTTGATTACCAGGCGCATGTACGCGAGCGCGTCCTTCACTTCCTTGCGTTCGTAGAAGCGGACGCCGCCCACGATCTTGTAGGCGATGCCCTCACGCATCAGGGCGTCCTCCATCGTGCGCGACTGGGCGTTGGTGCGGTACAGGACGGCGACGCGGCCGGGGCCGTCCTGCTCCTGACTGGCCAGCGCGGCGCGGGCGGTCCGCGCGATGAAGTCGGCCTCCTCGAGCTCGTCGCCGCCCCGGAAGTAGGTGATCCGCGCGCCGCCCATCCGGTCGGTCCAGAGTCGCTTGTCTTTCCGGTTCCGGTTCTGGCTGATGACGGCCGTCGCCGCGTCGAGGATCACCTGGGTCGAGCGATAGTTGCGCTCGAGCTTGACGACGGTCACCTCCGGGAAGTCCTGCTCGAAATCGAGGATGTTCCGCAGGTCGGCGCCGCGCCACTTGTAGATCGACTGGTCCGGGATCGCCGACGACGCAGAGGTTGCGGTGGGCTTCGGCGAGCCGTCGGATCAGCAGGTACTGCGGCCGGTTCGTATCCTGGTATTCGTCGACCATGACGTACCGGAACTGTTCGGCGTACTTCGTCCGGACGGCCGGCGACCGCTCGAAGAGGTCGACAGTCTTGAGCAGCAGGTCGTCGAAGTCGAGGGCGTTCGCGTCCTTGAGCGCCTGGAGATAGTGCGCATAGACGCGCGCGATGAGCTCGTCGCGGCGGTTCCAGGAGGCCGACTCTGCGACCGCGTCCGGGCCCAGCATCAGGTTCTTGGCGTGGCTGATTCGGGACAGCGCGGCTCGCGGCTGCACCAGCCCGTCGTCGACGTCGAGCGACTTCAGGGCCGCCTTCACCACCGCGAGCTGGTCGGCCGAATCGTAGATGACGAAGTCGCGCGAGAGGCCGATCGCGGGCGCTTCCCGCCGGAGCAGCCGGGCCGACAGGGCGTGGAAGGTCGAAATCCACATGCCCCGGCACTCTCGCGCCCACGAGCGCCTCGACGCGCGCGCGCATTTCCTCGGCCGCCTTGTTCGTGAAGGTGACCGCCAGCACTTCGTGGGGCCCGGCATGGCCGTCGCCGACCAGATACGCGATGCGGCTGGTGATGACGCGAGTCTTGCCGGATCCCGCCCCGGCGAGGATCAGCAGCGGACCCGTCCGGTGCAGAACGGCTTCTCGTTGTTCCGGATTGAGCGTCTCCAGGAATCGCATCGGGATCAGGGACGGGGATCGTGTCCCCCGTCGCCAATCCCTATTCTACCGTGACGCTCTTGGCGAGGTTCCGGGGCTGGTCCACATCGCACCCGCGGCGAACGGCGATCTGATAGGCGAGCAGCTGCAGCGGCAGCACGAGCAGGATCGGCGTCAGCAGCTCGGGCGCCGCCGGCACGGGCAGCACGACGTCGTGCGCCGGATCGAGAATCGAGTCGAGCGTGCTGTCGCCCTTCGTGACCAGCGCGACGACCGCCCCCCCGCGCGCTTTCACTTCCTGCATGTTGCCGATCATCTTCTCGAACACGCGATCACGCGGCGCCAGGATCACGACGGGCATGCGCTCGTCGATCAGGGCGATGGGCCCGTGCTTCATCTCGCCGGCCGGGTAGCCCTCGGCGTGGATGTAGGAAATCTCCTTCAACTTGAGGGCGCCCTCGAGGGCGATGGGGTAGTTGATGCCGCGGCCCAGGTAGAGACAGTCGGACAGCGTGTGCAGGCGCGCCGAGATCTCTTCGATCTCCGGCGCCAGCTTCAGGACTTCGTCGAGCAGCAGGGGCAGCTGGAGCAGCGCGTCGATGTGGGGCCGGGAGGCCTCGAGCGAGAGCGCTCCACGCGCCTGCGCCAGGCGAAGCGCCAGCAGGTAGAGGGCCACGAGCTGAGAGGTGAAGGCCTTGGTCGAGGCCACGCCGATTTCCGGGCCGGCATGGGTCAGGATGCTGCCGTCGGTTTCTCTGGTCGCCATGCTGCCGACGACGTTGCAGACGGCCACGCTCGACGCGCCGCCTTTCTTCGCCTCACGCAGCGCCGCCAGGGTATCGGCGGTTTCCCCCGACTGGGTGATGACGACGGCGAGCGTCCCCGGCGCCACGATCGGCTCGCGGTAGCGATACTCGGATCCGTAGTCGACCTCGACGGGGAGCCGCGCCAGCTTCTCGATCATGAACTTGCCGACCAGCCCGGCGTGCCACGACGTGCCGCACGCGAGGATCGTGATCCGCGCGACCGCGGCCAGCTGGGCGTCGGTCAGCTGCATTTCCTCGAGGAACACCTTGCCGCTGTCCTGCGACACGCGTCCGAGGATGGTCTCGCGCACGGCCGACGGCTGCTCGAAGATCTCCTTGAGCATGAAATGCCGGTAGCCGGCCTTTTCCGCCATGATCGGATCCCACAGCACGCGCTGCGTGGCCTTGGACACGGGCCGGCCGAAGAAGTCGGTGAACGCCACGCCCGTGCGCGTGACGATCGCCATTTCCTCGTCGCCGAGGAACACCACGTCGCGCGTGTGGCTCAGGATGGCCGGGATGTCCGAAGCCACGAAGAACTCGCCGTCGCCCAGGCCGACGACGATCGGCGGACCGTTCCGGACGGCAACGATCTTGTCGGGATCGTCGGCCGAGATCAGGACGAGCGCGAAGAGCCCGCGCATCAGCAACAACGCGCGCCGCACCGCGTTCTCGAGGCCGTCGTCCTTCATCTCGCGCTCGACGAGGTGCGCGACGATTTCGGTGTCGGTTTCCGTGACGAACTTGTGGCCCTGGCGCTGGAGCTCGTGCTTCAGATCCAGGTAGTTTTCGATGATGCCGTTGTGGACCACCACGATCTTGCCGGTGCAGTCGCGGTGCGGATGGGCGTTCTCTTCCGTCGGACGGCCGTGCGTCGCCCAGCGGGTGTGGCCCACGCCGTAGTCGCCGTCGAGCGGGTCGTGATCGATCACCTCACGCAGGCGCGACAGTTTGCCCGCGCTCCGGCGGAGCCTCACCACACCGTCCTTGACCACCGCAACGCCGGCCGAGTCGTAGCCGCGATACTCCAGGCGGTGGAGCCCGTCGATGAGGACCGGGACGACGTCCTTCGATCCGATGTAGCCGATGATTCCACACATAGCTACTCGCGTTTCTTTCTGCGCTGGCGGGCCCAGCCTTCGATGTTCCGCTGCTTGCCGGCGCTCACCGCCAGCGAGCCGGGCGGCACGTCCTCGCGCACGGTCGTCCCGGTGCCGACGTACGCGTCCCTGCCGACCGTGACCGGCGCAACCAGCTGCGTGTCGCTGCCGATGAACGCGCCGTCCTCGATCGTCGTCCGCTGCTTGGTCGTGCCGTCGTAGTTGCAGACGATCGTGCCCGCGCCGATATTCACCTTCGCGCCGACGGTCGTGTCGCCGAGATACGCCAGGTGCATCGACTTGGACTCGGGCCCGAGCACGGTCTGCTTCAGTTCGACGAAGTTGCCGACCTGGGATTTCGCCCGCAGGTCGGCGCCCGGGCGCAGCCGCGCAAACGGACCCACCCGGACCTCGGACGCGATCGCCGCGCTCTCGATCACACAATGATTCAGCACGACGACGCGATCCCCGACGCGTGGAGTCGACGATGCGCACGCCGCTGTGAATCTCGCACGCGGCGCCGATCGTCGTCGCACCCTCGAGGTGGACGCCAGGGTGAATCACCGTGTCGGCGCCGACCGAAACGCCCGGCGCGATGTAGGTCGTGGCGGGATCCTCGATGGTGACCCCCGCCGCCATCAGCGCGTCGTTGACGCGCGCACGCACCTGCCGGCTCGCCTCCGCCAGCTCCATCCGGCTGTTCACGCCGAGCACCTCCGTCGGGTCCGGCACCCGGAACGTCGCGACACGCCGGCCGCGCCCGTTGAACAGGGCCACCAGGTCCGGCAGGTAGTATTCCTGCTGCGCATTCGAAGTCGAAATCGCCCGCAGGGCATCGAACAGGCCGTCGAGCGCAAAAACGTAAATGCCGGCGTTGATTTCCGGAATGGCCCGCTCCTCCGGCGTGGCATCCCGATCTTCCACGATTCTTGCAATTCCCTCGCCCGAGTCCCTGTGTCGGACGATCCGGCCATACCCCGCCGGCTCGGCGACCACCGCCGTCACCACCGTCGCATCGGCGCGGGCCGTTTCATGGGCGTTCAGGACTTTCTTCAGCGTTTCAGACGATAAGAGGGGGACGTCTCCCGACAGGAGAAGCAGGGTGCCGGAGCTCTGCCCGAGCACTGCCTCTGTCGAAAGCAGCGCATGCGCCGTTCCGAGCTGTGGCTCCTGCACCACGAAACCGAGGCCAGCCCGACCCGACAGTGCCGCCTGGACGGCCTCCGCCTGGTGCCCGACGACGATGGTGACCGACCGGGGCGCCAGGGTGAAGGCCGTGTCGAGCACGTGGCTGATCATCGGCAGGCCCGCCACATGGTGCAGGACCTTGGGACGCGCCGACTTCATGCGCGTGCCCTTCCCCGCGGCGAGAACGACGATGTGCAGAGGAGTGCTCAAGTACCGGACGTCCTGGTCCACCCAGGCTCTAGATTACCGCCAATTCAGCGTGCGGTCCGCGGGCGAATCGGCCGCCGGCGATCGACCCCCGGGGCGGGTGCCGGTCCTGCGTCGAGCGCAGCCCTGAACGCCTCGTCGTCGCGAATCGGCTCGAGATCGGGATCGTGGCGCGCATACCCCCGGTTTTCCGGGTTGAGGGCCATCGCGCGCTCGAGATGGGCGACCGCGGCGATATGGTCACCGCGCTGCGCATGGGCAACGCCGAGCATGTAGATGGCGTGATCGTTGTCCGGGTCCTCGTCACGCACGAGATGCAGCTGTTTGATCGCCTCGTCGTAGTTGCCTTCGTTGACGGCGATCGTTGCCGCGTAGAGCCGCTCGTCCACGCTTTGTGGCTCGGCGGACCGCGTGAGCTCCTGGCGGGCGCAGACATTCAGGTAGAGCCGGACGCGTTCGTGAAGCTCCTTCTCTTCCGGATACTCCGCCAGCACCGACTCGAGCAGGGCGCGCGCTTCCGCGAAGTTGTGCCGCTGGATGGCCTGAACACCACGCTCGTAGACGGCCACGGCTTCGAAGTACGTGGAGCGCCGTTCACGCCCCGAGGGCTGGGTGGCGACGGGCGGTGGCGCCGGGTGAACCGCACCGTTGCCGAGCGAACCGGGCGCAGAACCGGAATCTGAGTGGGACTTTGCGGGCCGGGCAGGATTCCGCCGTTGTTTCGCCATGGGCGTCTCGTGGGAGCGAGACCAAAGACCCTCGGAGTCGAAAAGGGGACGGTAAGGTAACAAATTGTATGGAGTCGGGTCAAGGTACCGGACCGACGCTGCGGTCAATATTGGTCATACGCCAGATTTCTTGCCGCGCTCGACGGCAGAGTAGAGCTCATTTGGAGACATTCCGTACTTCCGCGCCAGCGCGGTGATGGTCTGCCGCCGCGAGAGGCCGGCATGTTCTATCATTCGACCAAATTCAGTGGCAATCTCCCCGTCTTCTGGCGGCACAATCGGCGCTACAGTGGTCATTTGACCTATCTCTAGAACTCCTGTGAACTCACCTATTGGACGACCAAGCTGGTCGAGAACATGAGATATTGGTCCAATGACCGATGTTTCGTGCAGCTTGGTCAGCTCGCGGCCGAGATACAGGCGCACATCGCCAACGGCGTCTCGGATCGATTCGAGCGTCGCGCGGATGCGGTGAGGAGCCTCGAAGAAAACAACCGTTCGCCCGGCAGCCCTGAGCGATTCGAACCACAATTTTCTGTCTTTAGACCTAACAGGTGGAAATCCCAGGAACGTGAAGGTGTCTGCGGGGAAACCCGAGGCGGATAGCGCGGCCATCACGGCGCTCGGACCGGGCAGCGGCAGGACTTTCACCCCGGCATCCAGCGCGGCCCGGACCAGACGACGTCCCGGGTCCGAGACGCCGGGGGTGCCGGCATCCGAGACCACGGCGACGTCCTCGCCGCGCCCGAGACGGGCCAGGAGCGCCGCGCTCTTCCGTTCTTCGTTGTGCTCGTGAAGGCTCGTCGTGGGCGTGGAGATTCCGTAGTGCGAGAGCAGCCGGCTGGTTCGCCGCGTGTCCTCCGCGGCGATGACGGCGACCTCATGAAGCACGCGAAGCGCCCGGCCGGTCAGATCGTCGAGGTTGCCGATGGGCGTGGCGACCACGAACAGCGTACCGGGCATTTGAAAACGTGCCTTTATTGTACCATTGACGGTCGGCCATGATCGCATCAGAGCCACTACCCCACTTCGTCGACGATCTGCTCGGCTATCTCCATGAGACGCATCCGACGCATGCGGCGCTCGACGGGGTGCATCAGTACGACGACCTGCTCGAAGATCTCGGCCGCCACGCGATCGACAGCGAAGCCCACGCCCTCTCCGGCTACCTGCGCCGCCTCCAGGAAATCGATCCGGAGGGCATGACCGTCACCGAGCGCCTCGAACGGAAGATGCTCGTCGACCATCTGCGCGGCCGGATGTTCGAGCTCGAGCACGTGCGCACGTGGGAGCGGAATCCGCAGCTCTATTCCGATCTGCTGGCGTCGAGCCTCGCCGGACAGGCGCTTTTCTCGCATGCGCCGGCCGCCGAGCGCGCCCGCCGCGTGCTGTCCAAGCTGCGGCAGGCGCCGCGGCTCGTGCAGGCCGCGCGCGACAACATCAAGGATCCTCCGGGCATCTTCGTCAAGCTCGGGATCGAGACGATGAGGGGGGCGCTCAGTTTCGTGGAGCACGAACTGCCGCGCGCGTTCGCGAGCGTCGACGACCTGCATCTGCTCGGCGATCTCGCCGACGCGCAGGCGGAGGCCGTCCAGGCGCTCAGCGCGTATATCGACCATCTCGACACCGAGGTGGCGCCCAAGGCGCGCGCGTCGTTCCGGCTCGGGCGGGAGAAGTTCGAGCAGAAGCTGAAGCTCGAGGAGGGCATTCCCCTTCCGGTGGATCGCCTGCTGGCGATTGCCGAGCGCGAGTTGCGCACGACTCAGGAACGGTTCCGCAGCGTCGCCGGCCGTATGAACGGGGGCGATCCCCTGCAGGCGTGGGAGCGCACCCGCTCCCAGCATCCTGCGCCGGGCGAACTGGTGGACGTGGCGCGCCGGCAGCTCGACGATCTGCAGACGTTCCTGGAGCGCCAGGCGCTCGTCACCGTGCCGGCGGCCGAGCCCGTAACGGTGGCGCCGACGCCGGAGTTCTACCGATGGTCGTTCGCGAGCATGTGGACGCCCGGCCCGTTCGAGACGAAGCCGACGCGGGCGTACTACTACCTGACGGACGCCGATCCCGCGTGGCCGCGCGAACGCCAGCTGGAATTCCTGCGCGGCTACAACCTGCCCACGCTGTGGTCGATCTCGATTCACGAGGTCTATCCCGGTCACTTCCTCCACTATCAGCACTTGCGGAAAGTGGAGTCGAAGGCCCGCAAGTCCATTCTCTTCGCGCCCGCATCGTTCGTGGAGGGCTGGGCGCACTATTGCGAGCAGATGATGGTCGAGGCGGGATTCGGCCGGCAGGACTACGGCGTCGAGCTGGGCCAGCTGGCAGAATCGCTCATCCGGCTCGCGCGGTTCATCGTGGGCATCCGGCTCCACGTGGAGGACATGTCGGTCGAGCAGGGCGTCCGGTTCTTCCGCGAGGAAGCGTTCATGGAGGAAGCCAGCGCGCGCCGCGAGGCCGAACGCGGCACCTTCGATCCGACCTATCTCGTGTATACCGCGGGGAAGCTGATGCTGCTCAAGCTGCGCCAGGACTACAAGCAGCAGGTCGGCAAGGCGTTCTCGCTGCGCACGTTTCACGACACGCTGCTCGCCGGTGGCACGGCCCCCTTCTGGCTGCACCGCCAGCTGATGCTCGACGCCGACACGGGCGACCTCCTCGAGTAGGAGACCGCGGGAGACTGCCATGCCCCTTTACGAGTACCAATGCGACGCGTGCGGCCACGCTTTCGAGGTGATCCAGAAGTTCTCGGATGCCCCGATCGAGACGTGTCCGAAGTGCGGAGGGACCGTCCACAAGCTGATGTCGTCGCCGGCCATCCAGTTCAAAGGGACGGGATGGTACGTGACCGATTACGCGAAGAAGGACGGAGGGGCGGCCGCGAAGGAGCACCCGGCGGCGAAGGAGGCCTCCGCGGACACCAAAGGCGCCAAGGACAGCAAGAAGGAGGGGACCGACAGCTCCACCTCGAGCCCCGCGACCCCCAAGGCGAGCTGACGCGGCTGTTCAGCGTTTCCCGACCGGCGCCTGCAGATTCAGGCCGGCGAGATACGCCCCGAAGGCGTCGGCCAGGTCCGGCCGCCGCAGCGCGAAATAGACCATCGCCTTGAGGAAGCCGAGCTTGTTGCCCGTGTCGTGCCGGACGCCGTTGACTTCGCACGCGTAGATCGGCCGCTTCTTCAGGAGCTCGCGCAGCCCGTTGGTGAGCTGGATCTCCCCCGTCTTGTCGCTCTTGGTGGCTTCGAGGGCGGGGAAGATGTCCGGCGTGAGGATGTACCGGCCGATGATGGCGAGATCCGAAGGGGCGTCTTCCCTGTCGGGCTTCTCCACGAGATCGCGGACGCGGTAGATGCCGCCCTCGAGGCGCGAGGAGGCATCCAGCGCGATGACGCCGTATTTCGACACGTCGTCGCGCGGCACGCGCTCCACGGCGAGCACGGGTCCATCGACCTGCTCGAACACGTCGATCAGCTGGCGGATCGCCGGAGGATCCGCATCGATCACATCGTCGCCCAGGATCACGGCAAAGGGCTCGTCGCCGACGAGCGATTGCGTGACGAGCACCGCGTGGCCGAGTCCGAGCGGCTCGCCCTGCCGGACGTACGCGACGTTGATCAGGCTCGAGATCTTCCGCACCTCGTCGAGTTGCTCGGTCTTGCCGCGTGCCTCCAGGAACGTTTCGAGCTCGATCGACACGTCGAAGTGATCTTCGATGGCGTTCTTGCCTCGGCCCGTGACCAGGATGATGTGATCGAGCCCGGACGCGACGGCTTCCTCGACGCCGGTACTGGATAATCGGTTTGTCGACGAGCGGCAGCATTTCCTTCGGCTGCGCCTTGGTGGCGGGGAGGAATCGGGTGCCGAGTCCGGCGGCGGGAAAGACGGCCTTGCGAAGGGTGGCGGCCACGCCGAAATCGTAGCAGAGGAGTCAGGCTCGACGCGAATATAGAATAGGCGCCATGCTTGACGCCGCCTACGTCCGCGACCACATGGAGGACGTGCGCAATCGGCTGCGCACGCGCGGTCTCGATCCGGACAAACTGCTCCAGGAGATCGCGACGCTCGAGAGCGCCCGGCGGCGCCTGATTCCCGAGCTCGAAAGCCTCAAGCGTCTGCAGAACACGTCGGGCGACGAGATCGCGAAGGCCAAACGGCGCGGCGAGGACACGGCTCAGGTTCAGGAAGCCAATCGCCTGCGCTCCGGCCAGATCAAGCAGCTCGGGGTCCAGCTCGATTCCGTCGAGTACCAGCGGAACCAGGCGCTGCTCGCGTTGCCGAACCTGCCGCACGTCAGCGTGCCGCCAGGCGCCAGCGCCGCGGAGAATCGGGAGGTCCGGCGCCACGGCGAGCCGCGCGCGTTCGACTTCGAGCCCGTCGCGCACTGGGATCTCGGCCCTGCGCTCGGCATCCTGGATTTCGAGCGGGGTACCAAACTGGCCGGCGCACGGTTCGCCGTGCTCACGGGCGCGGGCGCGCGCCTGTCGCGCGCGCTCATTCACTTCATGCTCGATCTGCACACGCGCGAGCATCACTACGTGGAAGTCGAGCCGCCGTTTCTTGCCAACACCGCGTCGCTCACCGGCACCGGTCAGCTGCCGAAGTTCGAAGCGGATCTCTTCAAGATTGCCGGCGAATGGGATCTGTATCTCGTGCCGACGGCGGAGGTGCCGCTGACGAATCTGCACCGCGATGAAATCGTCGACGCCAGGAATCTGCCGCTGCGCTACACGGCCTACACCCCGTGCTTCAGGAGCGAGGCCGGCTCGTACGGACAGGACGTGCGCGGCCTGATCCGCCAGCACCAGTTCGACAAGGTCGAGCTGGTCAAGATCACGCTGCCCGATCAGTCCTACGACGAGCTCGAGAGCCTGACGACCGACGCCGAAGAGGTGCTGAAGCGACTGGAGCTGCCGTACCGCACGATGCTGCTCTGCACCGGCGACATGGGCTTCGTGTCCGCCAAGACCTACGACATCGAAGTGTGGCTGCCGAGCCAGAAGACGTACCGCGAGATCTCGTCGTGCAGCAACACCGAGGCGTTCCAGGCCCGGCGGGCGAGCATCAAGTTCCGCCCCGGCGGCGGCGGCAAAGCCGACTTCGTCCACACGCTGAACGGCTCGGGCCTGGCCGTCGGGCGAACGCTCATCGCCATTCTGGAGAACGGCCAGCAGAAGGACGGATCGGTGGTCGTGCCGCCCGCCCTGAGGCCGTACATGGACGGCCGCGAGACGATCGAGCCGATGCGGTAGCCTGGATCGCCGCGTCCCCTCACATGAAGCGCTGATCGTCGGCGGACGGTCCGTAGACGGCCGGCACCTGCGCGCCCACGAGGCGCAGGTAGACGGTCAGCTGGCCGCGGTGATGCGCGAGGTGCATGAACGTATCGCGCAGCACGACGTGGCGCGGATTGGCGCTCACGACCGCGCCGGCGACGAGCAGCTTCCAGGTCTGCTGCAGGCGCTCGTCGCTGAGCGAGGCCAGCGCTCGGCGCGCTTCAGCCACGCCGTCGTCGTGCGCCTTCACGAGCTCGGCGGCCGTGTGCAGGGGCTGCCAGTTGAAATTGGAGCCGCCCGGAGGATTCAGATCGAGCTCGTCGTCGTTGACCATGAGCGTGAACCACGAAGGCATGCGCGCCACGAGCATGGCGAGCCGCCCGAACGGCATCGACCGCTCATGTGGGGTCCAGTCGTCGCGTCCCTCGGGCACGCGTTCGAGCACGCCGCGAGTCCGCGGCGCTTCCGCATCCAGCTGCGCGACGAGCGAGTCGACGGTCTTCATGGCGCGCTCCTTTTCGTCGTTCCCGATGATTCCGCATTCTGGCACGTCTGCCGCCTTGCATTGTCGCCCGCTTGCATTACGATTCCCTCTGATGCGCCGATCTCTTCCGCACCTGGTCGTCGCCGTGCTGCTGGCGGCCTCGTCCGTGCGGGCCGACGAGGGCTGGATTGTCGACCGGATGGACATTCGCCTCGACATTCAGCGGGACACTACCGTCGACGCCGCCGAGACCCTCGACGTCGACTTCAGGGGCCTCGAGCGGCACGGCATCTTCCGCGACATCGTCTCCCTTCAGCAGTACGACCAGACGTCCAACCGCCGGTACGACATCGATCTCGGAGACGTCACCGACGGGGGCGGCCGGCGTCTGCCGGTGAAGCAAACCAGGGAGGGGGCGCTCAGGCGCTTTCGCATCGGGGATCCCGCCCAGACCATTTCGGGCCGGCAGACCTATCGGATCTCGTACCGGCTCGGCGGGGCGCTGAACGGGTTTCCCGATCACGACGAGCTCTACTGGAACGCCACCGGCACCTGGCCGGTCGAGGTGGCCCACGCCGTCGTGCACGTCACGGCGCCGGACAATTCGATTGAGCGCGCCGAGTGCTTCGAGGGTGCCGCCGGATCGGTGGAGCGCTGCCGCGTGACGATGACGCCCGGGGAGGTCACGTTCACGGCAACCCGCGCGCTCGCCGAGAACGAGCAGATGACCATCGTGGCCGGGCTTCGCAAAGGCGCCGTCGCGGCCCCGGCGCCACGCCTCGTGGCGCGGCCGCGCGACGTGTTTCACTTCTTCGAACGCACGCCGGTGTGGCTGTCGCTGATGTTCGCGGGCTTCGCCGCGGCGCTCGGGGGCGTCGGGACGCTGTGGTGGCGCCTGGGGCGCGATCGCCGCTACACGTCGATTCACTATCTTTCGCAGGACGCCCGGCAGGAGCGCGTGCCGCTCTTCGCGTCCGACCCGATCGTGGTGGAGTTCGAACCGCCCGAGCACATGCGGCCGGGCCAGATGGGTCTGCTTTTCGACGAGCGGGCCGACACGCTCGACGTGACCGCGACCATCGTCGACCTTGCCGTCCGCGGCTATCTCAAGATCTCGGAGCTGCCCAGGACGGGCGTGCTGGCCTGGTTCGGCAAGCCCGATTTCCAGCTCGACCGGTTGAAGGCCGCCGATTCGGACCTGCTCGAGTACCGAGCGGATCGTGCTCGACGGCCTGTTCGATTCCGGATCGACGCGCAAGCTGTCGGACCTGAAGAACACGTTCTACAAGGATCTTGCGCGCGCCAAGACGGCTCTGTACACCGATGCGGTGGAGCGCGGCTGGTTTCCCCGCAATCCCAACTCCGTGCGCACGGCGTGGCTCGTCGGCGGAGCCGCCGTGGACGGGCTCGGGACTGCGCTCGTCTTCTTTCTCGGCACCCGCTGGGGCGCCGGACTCGTCGCTCTGCCCGTTCTCGCGGCCGGCACGCTGCTCATCGTCGTGTCACGCGCCATGCCACGGCGGACGGCCCAGGGTCGGGAAGCGACCCGACGGGCGCTCGGGTTCGCGCGCTATATCACGACCGCGGAACGGCACCAGCAGGCGTTCGCCGAGCGGGAGAATATCTTCACGAGCTACCTGCCGTACGCGATTGCGATGAAGTGCGTCGACAAGTGGGCGCGCGCGTTTCAGGACATCGACCTGCAGCGGGCCACGGCAGCCTGGTACGTCGGCACGGGACGCTTCGACGCGGGGAGCTTCTCGTCCAATCTGGCGACGTTCTCCTCGTCCGTGTCGAGCGCCATCGCCTCGACACCGGGCGGATCGGGGGGCAGCGGCTTCAGCGGCGGGTCGTCGGGTGGCGGTGGCGGCGGCGGCGGAGGCGGCAGCTGGTGATTCGGGGGCGAGTCTAGCCGATGGCGATGGCCCTTCTGGCGGCCGGGTTCGCCCTCATTGTCGTCGGTATCGTTCTGTACAACGGACTTGTCCGGGCCCGCCAGCGGGTCCGCGAAGGGTGGAGCGCCATCGACGTGCAGTTGAAGCGCCGGGCGTCGCTCATTCCCAATCTGGTCGAGGCCGTCAAGGGCTACGCCGCCTACGAACGCGACACCATGCAGCGGATCACGGAGGCGCGAGGGGCGCTCGGTGTCGCGACGGGTCCTGGAGCGGCGGCGCGTGCGGACGCCGAGTTGACGGGGGCCCTCCGCACGCTGTTCGCGGTGGCCGAGGCGTATCCGGATCTCAAGGCGAACGAACGGTTTGCGCAGCTGCAGCGGGACCTCGCCGATACCGAGAACAAGATTGCGTACGCCCGCAACTACTACAACGGCGCCGTGGAGACCTACAATATCCGGGCGGAAAGCTTCCCGGGAGTGCTCATCGCGCGGGCCGGCGGCTTCGTGCCCGCCGAGTTCTTCGCCGCCGACGAGTTGCGTCACTAGCGGGCCTGGGGGGAGGGAAATTCGGGGCGCGATCAGGCTAGGATGCCGCGATCCCATGCCGCGCGGACGTCCCCGCCATCCCGACGTCCTCACCCGCGCCGAATGGCGCGTGGTGAATGCCGTGCGACACGGGCTCACCAATCGCGCGATCGCGCGCCGCTTCGACATCAGCCTCGACGCCGTCAAGTTTCACGTCTTGAACGCGCTCGGCAAGCTGGCACTCACGCGCCGCTCCGAGCTCAAAGCGTGGACCGGCGTGGCCGCCGACAGCGCGCTCGCGCAGCGGAGGCGCAGCATGGCCGCACCAGTCCGGCTCGGGTCTATCGGACAGATATCCCGCGTGGTGTCCAACGTGCCTCGCGCCGTCGCATGGTACCGGGACGTTCTCGGTCTGCCGCACCTCTTCACATTCGGCGATCTGGCGTTCTTCGATTGTGACGGCCTGCGACTGTTTCTCAGCCTCCCGGAGAAGGAGGCACCGATTGGCAACTCGGTCGTCTATTTCCGCACGGCCGATATTCATGGGGAGTACGAGCGCCTGCGGGCAAACGGCGTGACTTTCCGCGGGGCCCCGCACCTCATCCATCGGCATGAATCCGGCGTCGAAGAGTGGATGGCGTTCTTCGAGGATCCCGACGGAGGCCTGCTGGCGCTGATGTCGCAGATATCCCCGTCGCACGGATGACCGTCGACGGGCGACGCTAATGCCCGCCGAAGACCTGGTAGCCGCGCTTGCGCAGGCTGTCGGCGAGAAGCGCTTCCATTTCCTGTGCCTTTCGATACGGCATCGGGTTCAGGTGCGCGTACAGCCTCGGAACCAGCCGCACGCCGTACTTCCTGACGACGCGCGCCGCTTTGTGCCCGGCCTTGTGGTTGTGAAAGCGCGCCTCCGGCGTCAGCCCCGTCATGCCCACGTAGTATCCGGCGCGCCCGTCGCCCTTGGGATTGCGCAGGTACACGACATAGACGGAGTGACGTCCCTTGGCCCTGGCCACCGGCACGCGACAAACATACCGCGCCGGTCAATCGGCGCGATCGGGTAGGCTGGTCCGATGGCGGCGCTGGTCGGTCTGTCGGGAAGCCTGCGTCGTGCGTCTCACAATACCGCGCTGCTCAGGGCGGCCGCGGGACTCATGCCGGAGGGTTCGACGCTCGACGTGCGCACCGTGCACGGGATTCCGCTGTTTGACGGCGATCTTCTGGCCGAGGGCCTGCCGGCGCCCGTCGCTGCGCTCAAGGACGCGATCGCCGCGGCCGACGGCGTGATCCTGGCGACGCCCGAATACAACGCCTCCATTCCCGGCGTCCTGAAGAACGCGATCGACTGGCTGTCCCGCCCGGCGAGCGACATCCCCCGGGTGTTCGGCGGCAAGGCTGTGGCGATCCTGGGCGCGACCACCGGCAGGTTCGGCACCGCCGTGGCGCAGAACGCCTGGCTTCCCGTGCTTCGCGCGTTGCGGATGAACATCTGGTCGGGCGACCGGGTGCTGGTGGCGGCGGCTGCGGGAATCTTTGACGCCGACGGCGCTCTGGTCGACGAGGACACCCGGCGGCAGGTGCAGGCGTTCGTGACGGGCTTCGCCGCGTTTGCCGCGCGGCGATAGAATCGCAGACGGGCCCCAGGATGCCTCGCCTTCTCTCGTGGCTTGCCCGCCCGTCGCTGCTTCGCAGCCTGCTGGCGCGCGTGCGCCTGGCCGCCCGCCTGGTCCGGGAACCCCGCGTGCCGCTCGCCTGCAAGCTGCTGCCTGCCGCCGCCCTGGCGTATGTCGTGTTCCCGTTGGACCTGGCACCGGACTTCGTCCCGGTGCTCGGTCAGCTCGACGATGCCGGCCTCCTGTTGATCGCGCTCGAAGCCTTCCTGCACGTGTCTCCCGGCGATGCGGTCGAGTACCACCGGCGGGCCATTGCCGAGGGCCGGAAGTACTCGCCGATGCCCCCCGGCGGCGACTTCATCGACGCGCAGTGGCACTAGTGGAGCGTATCGGCTGAATCAGTACCAGGGCAATGAACCACAGAGGCTCAGAGACTCAGAGACTCGGTCGTCCTCGCAGGCGCCGCGGAGGCGGCGCCGACGACCGGCAGCTCTCGGGTCTCCGTGTCTCCGTGTCTCTGTGGTTGATCTCGAATTCGCGGTTCGTCGAAGCGGTAGTACTTCAGCGGGTACGGGCCACTAGACGCCAAGGTGCTCGGGGTTCCCGGAGTTCGACGTTCTCCAGATTGAATGCCAGAGCATCTGACGGGCCGGCCGAACCGGAGAACCCGGCCCTCGAGTGAAGCGCGAGAACCCCGAGAACCCCGGGGAGTAGAATGGTCAGTCGGGTCGGGACGGTGCACATCCCCGCCGATGGAAGGAGAGGCCATGCGCGATCGAACGCTCTCGTTTGCCGGATCGGTGGCCGTCGCGGCCGCGATTGCGGCGGTGGGGGTCGGGCGGCCGGCGCCGCTGGCAGCCCAGGCGCACCCCGATCTGTCGGGCACCTACAACGTCGAAACCATCACGCCCGTGGAACGGCCAGCCGGCGTGGACAAGCTGGTGTTGAGCGACCGGGAAGCTGCGGCCCTCGAGGCGTACGAAGCGCAGCGCAACGTCGCCGAGGCCGAGCCGCTCGATCCAAACAGGACGGCGCCGCCGAGTGGAGGCGAGCAGACCCGCCCCAAGTCGTACCTCGAGTTCCTGGAGCGCGCCGGCGGGGGCGTCGTGGGCGGCTACAACCGGTTCTGGCTCTCGGAAGGCACCAAGGTCATCACCGTCAACGGCGAGAAGCGCAGTTCGATCGTGGTGGACCCGCCCGACGGCCACATTCCCCAGATGAAACCCGAGGCGCGAAGAAGGAACGCCGCGTTTCTCTCCGGCCGCGTGGATCCGAGCGCCGCCGAGAACGGTCGTTCCGGACCTCCGGGAGCGTATGACGGTCCCGAGGCACGTCCGCTCTCCGAGCGCTGCCTGCTCGGCTTCGGTTCGACGTCCGGTCCGCCGGCCCTGCCGAACTACTTCTACAACAACCTCAAGCAGATCGTGCAGACCGACGACTCGGTGATGATCCTCAACGAGATGATTCACGACGCGCGCATCATCCGGATGAACGCGGAGCATCTCCCACCAGCCATTCGGAGCTGGATGGGCGACTCGGTCGGCCACTGGGAAGGCGATACGCTCGTCGTCGACACCACCAACTTCACGGACAAGACCCAGTTTCAGGGCTCGCGCGAGAATCTCCACGTGATCGAGCGCTTCACGAAGCTCGACAACGGCAGCCTCGTCTACCGTTTCACGGTGGAGGATCCCACCACGTGGGATCGGTCCTGGACGGGCGAGTATCCGTGGGTGGCGTCGTCCGAGCAGATCTACCAGTACGCGTGCCACGAAGGAAACTACTCGCTCGGCGGCGTGCTGAGAGGCGCGCGCCTCGCCGAAAAGGACGCGGCGGAGAAAGAGGGCGGCAACCGCTAGCGGGCGCCCCGATGGGTTCGTCCGACGCGCTACGCACGCAGCTGGTTCAAGTGCTTGCGTGGCGCGGTGCGCATGTCGACTTCGACACTGCCGTTCGCGGCATACCCGCGCGGCTGCGCGGCACCGTGCCCGACGGCTGGGAGCACTCCGCCTGGCAGCTCGTCGAGCACATCCGCCGCGCGCAAGCCGACATCCTCGAGTTCTGCACGAGCAGGAAGTACCGCGAAAAACGCTGGCCTGAGGACTACTGGCCGGCTTCGGCGCGCCCGTCTGACGCGTCGTCCTGGCGGAAGACGCTTCAGGCCTATCGGCGCGATTTGCGGGCCGCTCAACGACTGGCCGCGAGACCGTCGGTCGATCTGCTCGCCCCCGTTCCTCACGGCGACGGCCAGACGTATCTTCGCGAGATCCTGCTCGTCGTCGATCACACGGCGTACCACGTGGGACAAATCGTCGCGCTTCGTCGTCGGCTCGGGATCTGGAACCGGCAGTGAAGAGGTCGTGCCGACTATCTGATCAGTCGATACAGGTCGCGCCGATCGTCGGACGCCATTTTTCGAACGGGCAGCGACTCGACGAAGGCCCTCAGCGCAGCCGACGCGGTCTCGCGGTCGACGACGAGATATCGGCATGGCGCGCCTGCGGTTTCCGGAGTCGCGCCGCCCTCGGGCGTCGCCTCCGGAGCCGAAGAGAGCTGCAGGAGCGTGCTCACGACGGGCATGCGCGCGTACTGGTCGGCGGTCCCGGGCGGCAATCGGCCGATGTATCCGCCGACGAGGCGGTGCTGGTGAATCGTGGCGTAATACAGGGACCGCCTCTCCTGTGAACCGACGCCACCGAGCCCATCGCCGATCCCGAACGGCACCTCGCAGACAGGCCCGGGCGGCGCGGCCGCAAGCTGCTGATAGACAGCGGGCTGGTCCAGGCGCGTGAGCGCGATCGGGGCGTCGGTGAATTCCGCGAGCAGCAGCGCGACCAGCATCCACTGGCGGGCGGGCCTCGACCAGCGGCCGCTCACCGCAGACAGCCGCATCGCCGCCAGCACGCCGATGGCGAGGTAGACGACGACCATCGCACGCCCCGGCTCTCTCGCGTTGGAGACGATGGGCACGAACCGCGCCAGCATCTCCGGCAGCCGCAGCCCGGTGTCGAACCCTCCTGCCGTCAGAATCGGACCGAGCGCCCAGACGGCACACGTGCCGAGCACGATCCACCATCGCCGGGCTTCGGCGCGATCCGGGTGCGTCGATCCGAAGAGCAGCACGCCGAGCGGAACGAGGCCGATCCACCCGACGCCTTCGATCGGATCGAACCCGAAATCCGCAAACAGCTTCGAGGTGATCGAGCCCGTGAGCGGATGGAAGGGCGATCCGAGCAGGGGTGCGATCGCGTCCACTCCGGGCGGGCCGCTCCGCCAGTAGTACGTTTGACTCACGTACTCTCCGCGAGCGATCAGCGCGAGCGCTGACCAGATCAGCGGTGCGGTACCCACCAGAACGATCGCAGCCGTGACGCCGAGGCGCACGAGGTCGCGCCGTGCCCAGCTGCCGCCGAACCGAAACACCGGTCGCACGCGGATCGCGAGCCACGCCAGGGCGAGCACCCACATCGCCGACAGCACGTTCTGGGGCGTGCGTGCGGAGACGGAGAGGCCGGCGAGCCGCCAGATGCCCCCTCCCGTGAACGTGATCCACGCCGCCAGGCTGCCCAGGACGATCAGGAGAGCCGCCACAGTGCGCTCCGCGGTGGCGAGCGTTCGCGTGCGACGCCTCGCGTGGAACCCGAGCGACAGGACTCCGGGCCCCCCGGCCAGAAACGCCAGGCCGAGGAGACCCAGATAGACCGTGTAGTAATAGGCGGTGTACGTGGTGACGACCAGCACGAGGCCGGCCGCGCACGCCGGCCAGACGGATCGCGCGCGGAACATGTGACGCAGAGCCAGCACGAACAGCGGAAGCGTCCACGCGGCGACGAGGTCGAAGTGCCCCCTCAGGTGGGCGGCGAAATACGGCGAGAGGCCGAAAACCAGCGCGGCGAAGACAGCCGCTCGACGATGGCGCGTGAGGTCCCAGGCGAGCGCGTACATGGCCGCCATGTTGCCGAATACGAACACCAGCAGCAGAACATCCTGTGCCGTGATCACGGACAGACGTCCCAGGGCCGTCGCCGCAATCCAGGCGGGCAGCCACGTGTGCGGGTGATCGACGAGGCTCGTGCCCATGGGATAGAGCAGATAGTCGGTACGGAAGAACGACACGCCTTCGCTGCGCACGTGGCGCATCCACCAGAGGTTCCACAGGAAGCTGTAGTTGTCGCCGGGGTCCCCGGGGATCGCGGTGGTGAGATGCCGCGCGAGCGGCCATGTCCAGCCGATGGCGGCGCAGGCGAAGAGGACGAGCGGCCCGCCATGGCGCTGGACCGCGGCGGTGAGCGGTGACGCCCGGCCGCGCGGCCGCGTCGAGCCCCTCACTTGAGCCCGTGCTCGGTCTTGAACTCCGCCCAATGGCTCTTGAGGTCGAGGAACGCGGGCTCGTCGCGGCACTGCAGGAACGGATTCGACCGCTTCTCGAGCGCGATCGTCGAGCTGGGACGCACTCCGTAGTCGTGTCCGGGCCAGATCGTGGCGGTATCGGCGGCGATCGCCAGTACCTTCTGGAGGCTCGCCCACTCGATGCGTGCGTCCTCGTCGGAGCCCGTCCCTCCAATCTTGCCCACGAACAGCAGGTCGCCCGTGATCAGCAGATCCGCTGACGCCTCGCTGAACACGATGTGATCGGCAGCGTGGCCTGGCGTGTGAATGGCGCACAGGCGGAGTCCGCCAATTTCGAGCGTCCGGCCGTCGTCGAGCGGCACGTCCACCGGCGTCGGCAGGGCGCGGTGTCCGGCGACGCGGGCACCGGTGAGCGCGACCGCCCTGGCGTTGCCGTTGATGTGATCCTCGTGCCCGTGCGTATTCGCGACGTAGACGACCTTCAGCAGTTGCTCGGCGGCGCGGCTCACGAGCGCCTCCGGGGCATACGACGGATCGATGAGCACCGCCTGGCCGGCGTTCCGGTCGCCGAGCAGGTAGCCGAAGTTGCGATCGCCCCCGACCCTCAGCTGTTCGAACACGAGCTGCATAGAACGACTATAGATTACGCCACGCGCCACCGAGGAACGCCAGCGCAGTCTCTCGAAAGCGCGGCCCGTGTTCGCCGAAGATGGGCCCGTGGCCGCCGTTGGGCACGATCCAGAGATGCGAGCGCGGAATGCCCGCATGCAGCTCCAGCGCCAGCGACACGGGATAGAGCGGATCCCGATCGCCGAAGACGATCAGCGTGTCGGCCCGGATCGTCGAGAGATACGGCGGCGTGAAGTTGACGTCGTCGTAGGTGTCGGCGAGCCCGCGGGCCTGGGCGATGAGCTGCTGAATCTGCGCCTCGCCTCTCCTGTGGCGCTGGCGCATGCGCGCCATCTCGGCCTCGCCGAGCGCGGCCTCCGAGAGCTGGCGTTGCGCCACGCGTGTCTGTTCCGGAAAATAGGGCGGCGCGCTGACGAGCACCATGGCGGCGATCGATGCCGGCGCCGCCGTCGCCATGTGCAGGAGCGTGATGCCGCCGCCGCTCAGGCCAATCGCCTTGACGCGCTCGAGACCGAGATGCCGCAGCAGCCCGAGGATGTCCTGGGCGGCCTCCCGGAAGCGGAACGGGCCGGGCTGCCCGGTCGACGCGCCGTGGCCGCGCACGTCGGGGGCGATCAGCCGGTAGCCCGGCGGCGCTTCCTCGAAGAGAAACCGCCAGTCGGCGCCGGCGCCCATGAACCCCGACAGCCAGAGGAGGGGCTCGCCTTCGCCGAATGTTTCATAGTGCAGGCAGACGCCGTTCACCTCGAAATTCATGAGCCTCCTTCGACCGAAGGCGATTATGAAAGGAAGCCGGCCAGGAAGACCAGTCCGGGCTCCGTGGAAGCCGTCCGTCGAGGCTCAGCGGCGGGTGGCCGACAGCAGCCGGACATCCACCACGAGCGGAAGATGGTCCGACGCGATGAGCGATCGGCGCGTGCGATGGAAGGCGGCGTGCTCGATGCGCAGGTGGTGGTCCAGATAGATGTGGTCGAGGTGGAGCAGCGGCAGCAGGGCCGGATAGGCGCGCGTACGGGGCAGGTGCTGGGCCAGATCCGTCAGGTTGAACGCCTGGCGCAGCGTCTGTGTGACGAGGCCGTGATTCCAGTCGTTGAAATCGCCGAGCACCACTCGCTGACCGGAGATGTCCAGCACCCGGAGCAGGCGCTCATCGATGAGCTTGGCCTGCTTGCGGCGTTCGCGCATGGCCGTGCCGAGGTGCACGTTGAAGACGTGCAGCAGCGTGCTCTCGACACGGATGTCGGTGCGAAGCGCCGCGCGGGGCTGGCGGCCCTTCACGCTCAGATCGATCTGGTGGGCCGAGTGGATGGGCCACCGGCTCAGCGTCATGTTGCCGAACCAGCCGAGCCGGTGGAGACGCGTCTCGGCGAAATGGTACGAGTGCCCGAGCTCCTCGGAGAGGTAGCGGGCCTGGTGCGCCTGGATGGACCGGGCGTGGGGATTCACGACGACTTCCTGCAGCGCGATGATGTCGGCATCGATGTCGCGCAGCACGTTGAGGATCCGCTCGATGCGGACGCGGCCATCGAGGCCGCGGCCCTTGTGGATGTTGTAGGTGGCGATGCGGACGCTCGGCGGCATGGAATCGGCTAGAGCTGATCCTCGAGGAGAGAGGCACCCTCCTCCTTGAGTCGTTGCCACGCCCCCCGACGCCGCCAGGCCTCGAGGGAGACCTTCTCGCATCGGTCGAGATCGGCCTGGAAGATCGCGCCCAGCGGCTCGGCGACCGTCGGGTCGTGGAAGCAGAGATTCGTTTCTTCGTTCATGGCGAATGATCGGTTGTCGAGGTTCGCGGTGCCAACCGTGACCCACGTCCGATCGACGATCATCGTCTTCTGGTGCAGCATCGTGGGCTGGAACTCATGGATGTCCACGCCGGCCTCGAGGAGCGCGCCGTAGTGCCGCACGCTGTTCTGCCGCGACCACCAGGAATCGATGTGCCGGCCGGCCAATATCAGTTTGACACGAACGCCGCGCCCGCGCGCGGCCGCCAGGACATCGACGACGCGCGCGTCCGGGATGAAGTAGGGATTCGCAATCAGGATCTCGCGCCGGGCGCTCTGCAGCGCCGTGAGGTACATCGTGCCGACGGCGCCTGCA
Source organism: uncultured Acidobacteriota bacterium (assembly GCA_963837345.1). GTDB lineage: Bacteria > Acidobacteriota > Vicinamibacteria > Vicinamibacterales > CAVVIG01 > CAWIMX01. Next base: position 1,290,469 of record CAWIMX010000001.1, on the reverse strand, counting down.
CCGCTCGACGGCGAGCTGAGGATGGTCTGCACCTGAACCGTTCCGCATGGTTCGGGAGCGGGGAAGAACTGGCGGCCGGCGAGGATCTCGCCGGTCGTCTCGAGCCAGTTCTGAGCGAACCCGCTCTGTTGCGCCAGCGCGGCGGGCCCCGCCACCTGCACCTCGATGTCGCGCCACTCCGTGGCGTTCCGGGCACGACCGAGCCAGGGATCGCCGATGCCGGCGCCGCCGGTGAAGGCGACGCGACCGTCGATGATGAGCGACTTGCGATGGTCGCGGAAGTTGGCCCGGTGGAGCGTGTACCAGTGGATGGGATGGAACCAGGCCACCTGGCATCCGCCGGCGCCGAGAATGCGGAAGTTGTCGGATCCCAGATTCGCCGACCCGATGGCGTCGAGCAGAAGCTTCACGGGCAGTCCCTGCCGGGCCTTCTCGGATAGCGCTTCGGCAAAGCGGCGGCCGACGGCGCCGTCCCAGAAGATGTACTGCTCCATCGTGATGGACGCGGAGGCGCCTTCGATCGCGGCGAGCATCGCGGGGTAGAACTCGTCGCCGTTGTTGTAGATGGTGACCCGATTGCCGCCGACGAACGGCATGCCCGTCACCCCTTCCATCGTGCTCTGGAATTCGACGGAGTCGACATCCGAGGCGCCCTCGAGCGGGTACACGGCCGGATGCGGAAACGCCGACGCATGGTAGAGCACGAAGGTCAGGATGCCGGCGGTGAGCGCGAGAGGCCACCAGCCGGCGAGGTACGACCCGGCCGCCACGAGGAGCCAGGTCGGCCACTTCCGCGGCACCGCGCGCAGACGATCGGCGAGCGTGACGCGTCCGAAGCGTTTGGGTCGCGGCTTGGCCGGCGCGAGCCGATAGAGGCGGTCCTTCGGAACGCGGCGCTTCAGCCAGCGCCGCGATTCCGCCGGCTTGCGACGTCCACCGAACGACCCCGACCCGCCACGGCTGTCCGACACATCGGCATTCTAGTCAACCCGAAGAACGCTACGCGGGGCCTGGCGATCCTGTCGCAGAACAACACTTTCGGACCGAACTGGCAGAACCCGACCCTGATTCTGCAGGGGCGGCCTGTCCTGGGCGCCCCACCTGCCCTACACTAGGCCTCGTCGTGACATCCCGATCCAGCTTCCAATGGTGGCTCCTGCTCGGCGTCGCGCTGGCCGTCGTCCTGGCATGGCCGCCGCACGACGGCAAGAGCCTGGCGGTGACGTTCGTGAACTGGGTGGTCGATCCGCAGGACGCGCTGCCGGGGCTGCCTGCGCAGCTCCCGCTGGGGCTCGGCGACGACCCGGTCGCTGTCGACGCCCACGATTCCGAGGTCCGGCAGTACGACGCGCTCTACGACCGTGGCGGCTGGACACGTCGCCGTCTCGAGCTGAAGACCGCAGGCGAGCCTTTCGACCCGGCTATCGAACGACAGATTCTGACGGCCCTTGCCGTGCTTGTGGCGTTTCTGGCGATGCGCCTGACGTGGCGCACTCGTTGAATTTCGTCGGGGCGGCCTGTCCCTCGCCCCGTGAGGTCGCGTCGTGGAACAAGCGTCGATCGTATCGGTTCGGCCCGACATTCTTCAGGCATATCCGGAGCTCTTCGGCCCGCAGGCGGTGAACGGGAGGACGATCCGCGTCGAAGACCTGATCGGCCAACTGACCCGCGAGACGCGCGACCGCTTTGCCGCGTTGATGCGGGCGAGACACGACCTGCAGAGGCGGGTGGCGTCGGGAAGCGTTCGATACGACTTCCTGGCGCCAGACGTCGAAGTGAGCGATCCCGACGGGCACCTCGCAACGGCCGGCGAGATCCGGCAGGGGATGCTCGACGGGTTCTTCCGCCGCCGCACGGCCATGGCCTGGCAGGTAGCCCCGACCTCGCCGATTCCCCGGGACGTCACGACTCCGGGGCTCGAAGGAACCGGTCCCGCGATCGATCTGGGCATGGCGATGGGTGCCCTCAACAGCGGCGCCGCGTCCTGGATGTGGGACTGGGAGGACGCCGGCGGCGATTATCAGGATCAGCTGTATCACGCATGGCGCAATCTGAGAGAGATCCTCGCGCACGAGTGGGACGGGCGCGCGTTCGCACATCCAGTCAAGGGGCGAACCTACACGATCGACGTGCCTGCCGACCGCTGGCCGACGATCTTTCATCGCGTGCCGGGCCTGCATCTGCGCAACCGGCAGATTCTCGTCGACGGCACGGAAGCTCCCGGAATCATTCCGGCGCTGGTGATTCACGCGCTGACCAACTACGACAGCCAGCAGCGGAACGGCTCGGGCGTCTACTACTACGTCCCGAAGCTCGAGTCGTGGGAAGAAGCGTGCCTGGTCGGCGTGTTGCTGAAGCGCCTCGAAGCGGCCATGGGGATCGCGCGAGGCATGCTGAAGATCAAGGTCCTGAACGAGCGCGCCGAATTCGCGCTGCAGCAGGAAGCGATCGAGTGGGTGCTCCGCGAGAATCTCGTCGGTCCAAACGTTGGACGATGGGACTACATCAACAGCCGCGAAGACATGTTTCACCACGACGCGGCGATGGTCTTTCCGAACCCGTCGGCCGTCAGCATGACCGAGCCGTCGATGTCGTACTACACCCGCCGGAACGCGCTTCTCGCGCTGCTGGCGGGCGCGATGCCCATCGGGGGCATGGCGGCGCAGATGCAGAACCCTCGCGCGCCCCAGAACGACGCCAAGGCGCTCCGCGACATCTGGTTCGACAAGCTGCGCGAGCGCCTCACGGGCCTCATCCGGATCGGCGGCGTCCTGCACGACGTCTACCGCCAGAGCTGGGTGGCCACCGTCGCGCCCGCTTACGTGGCGGCCGGCCGCGAGCCGCTCGTGGCCGATCCCGACGATCTCCAGCCCATCGTCGATCGCACGACGCCGGACGAGCGCGCGCGCCTCGAGTTGCTGGGGTTGCTGAAGCAGGGCGCGATCGCGCCGATGGAGCTGGACGAGCGCGACCTGACGGTCGGCGCCCTCTGGAGCGACGACGCCCGCACGGCGCTCCTGGCTCGTCCGGACGGTCCGACCACCGAGGAAGGGATGCGCTACGCGATGTACATGGCAACGGAGTTCATGTATCAGCAGCTGCACGGCAACAACGCGGCGGCCATCGACGATCCGGCCACGGGTCTTCGATTCATGAACGATCTGGCCACCTACGAGATCTTCTGGCACTTCCTCTACCTGGTGGTGTTCCATGGCGCCGTGCTCACGGCCGACGGCGCTCATTCGAAGAAGGGCGACCGCGCGACGCCGGCGCTGTTCCTGCGGCTGCTGGACGAGCGCCGCGAGACGGTGAAGTCGCTGTTCGCGAAGCTGGGGCGGGTGTACGAAGACACGGACGCCGAGCTGGTCCTGCAGGTTCTGAAGCGGCAGGTGGTCGACGATCGGGGGAAGGTGGCGGTGCCGCAGCCGCGCTGGATCAAGTACGGGTCGCGCGTGCTGCTCTCGCTCGTCGAACAGGACCGCGCGAGCCGCGAGGCGATCCTCGAGGCGATCTTCAGCCGATCACGCGGGGAGCTGGTGGAGGAGGTCGCGCGTGCCGTTCAGGACGCCGCGCGGGAGACGGCGCTCCGGGCCCTGCGCGCGCACGACTATGTGTACGACGTGTTCGAGCCTGCTACTGCTGCTGAGCCCCGCTCCCGCCCGTGACCGTGACCTTGACGATCTCATTCGTCCAGCAGCAGACCGACCCGCCGCCGCCGTTGCCCGAGTAGTCGTTCGCGGTGACGTGCAGCATGTAGTCGCCCGGCTCGCTGAAGGTGACAGTGGTCGACGCCTTGCCGCTATAGGGCTCGAGCGGTTTACCGCCCTTGATGGCTGTGAATTTCGGCCGCTCGCTGGCGAACTTGACGTCGCCGTCGCCGCGGTACTTCGACAGCGTTGCGTTGACCGGCGGCGTGTCGTCGCTTCTGGGGCCGCCACCCCCGCTGCTGTACAGCGCGTCGTCGTCGGCCCAGATATCGAACGGCATCGGCTCGCCGACTTTGGCGGTTCGCGTGAGGGCGCTGACGAGCGCGGCGCGGGGCCCCTGCATCGTCGGACCCGACTCGGCGAAACGGATGATCGGCGGCGTGTTGTACTCGCCGTTCGGGCTCTCCTCGGAGCCCTTGAACGGCGAGACGTTGTAGTCGGTGTGCATGTGGAACGGGATCCGGTTGGTCACGCCGTTGACGGTGAGACTCCACCAGAGGCGTTCCTCCTTGCCGAACTCCTTCGGCACCGTCACGAGGAACATGCCGTAGCGGCGTCGCGTGAGGAAGTGCGTCGGCTGGCCGCGGTCGGCGTCGCCCGGCTCGAACTTGTTGTTCTGGCCGATCGGCACGTCGACTTCCTGCTCGGTGTTGCGGCTGTAGTAGCCGATCAGGAAGCTGTGGGTGCCGTCGGGGTTGTCGAACCAACCCTCGAAGGCGGGGCTGATGCTGGCGCCGAACTCCTTTGGCGGTTCACTCGGGAGCCGGAGTTGTGCGGACACGGCGACGCCGGCCGTGAGCGCCAGCAGCGCGCACAGGCGCAGAGCAGTTCGGTGGTTCATGAGTGGTCCCTGAGAAAGGCCGCGGGGAGGCGGCTGGTGAACCGCGCTCCCCACGGGAAATGCCCCGCCGACGCGAACCTACTGCTGTTGATCCTGCGACGTCGCGGACTTGTCGTGCTTTGCGAGATACGCCTCGTATTCGGCGTCGCTCAGGTAGTAGACGTTCATCCACGCGTGCGCCATTTCGTCCACGGTGCGGTCGCCGTATCCGACCCACTGATCCGGGTCCGGGTTGTTCTTGTTCGCCTTCGTGTTGTCGTAGTACGCGGTGACGTGAATCACCGTGCCCTTCGGGAAGGCGGGCGCCGCTTCGTCGGTGTAGATGTAGTTGGTCATCCAGTTGAAGTTGAAGTTCTCCGTGTAGCTGAGAACCTGCGAGGAGCCATCCGGGAGAATCGCTTCAACCTCCATGGCCTTGCCGCGCAGATGGAAATGCGGCTGGAAGTTGGTGATGACGGTGTTCTCCTTCAGCACGGTGAAGCCTTCGGTGTGCGCGATGGAGTTCGGCGGGATGTCGAGGCCGACCGTGCCGTTCTTGAGGCCCGTGAAGCCGACCAGATAGATCCGATGGTTCGGTTCCTGGCCTTTCGGGTACAGCCAGATGCCGAGCTCGGAGCCGAACGTGGTGTCTTCCCCGTTGGCGTGCACGTGCTGGTCCCACGAGATCTTTTCACCCGGGATCAGGAGTTTGCCCGTGCCGTCCGGGTAGCGGTCGTAGCCCTTGCCGATGGCCCATTCCATGAGCGTCGGGCGCGCATTCACGAGGTCCTGCGGATCGGGCGTGCCGCCGCGGCGGCCAGAGGCGATGCCCTGGTTGACCGACTCGGGATCGTCGGTAAGGACGACGTGCGCGATCGAGTGGTGCAGGCTCTTGCGGCCCGAGAGGTTCGACGGCCGGATCTCGACCATCTTGACCCAGCGCGGCTCGGTGAGACCGGGGATGTCGACCGTCGGCCGCCACCACTGGTCCTGGCCGATCGCGGGCATCGTGTATTCCGGCGACTTCACGATGATATCCGGCGGGCCGTAGCCGTCGTGCTCGGCCTGCCAATAGAGCGTGGTCGTGATCGGCTTGGGCGCCGGCATGTCGGCGGGATTGCCTTCGGCCGCACCCTGATCGACCCACTTGACGATCGTGTCGATCTGCTCATCGCTGAGCGAGATGTCGTTCTTGAACTCCTGGATGCCGACGCTCTTGTCGATGTGCCAGGGCGGCATCTGCCGCGAGGCCACGCGCTCACGAATCGAGCGCGCCCACGGCCGCGTCTCACGGTACGTCATGAGCGACATCGGGGCGATCGATCCGGGCTCGTGACACGATTGGCACTTGGCCTGGAGGATTGGCGCGACGTCCTTTGAGAACGTGACCGGCTGGTCCGCGGCGAGCGCGGTGCCGGGGACGACGAAGACCGCCGAGACGGCGAGGGCACCCAGGGACCACCGGCGAATTCCAACCATCGCGTGCTCCTTTCTCACCATAGTCCGATCGCAACCGTTTCACAGAGGAGACGGAATCCCTCCGATTCTAATGAGCACAGTCTAGAGGATCCCGTCGAAGGATTCAATCAATTAGGAAGGGCCTTGGAAAGGCCCGGATCGGGCCACTTTCCGGCAGGTCCGCCGGGAGCGGCCCAGCCACTCCCGGCGGCAATTCCGAGCAATTCAACGCATCAGACCGGCGACCGACGGCCGGCGACCAGCTAGTTCGTCGCCGTCCCCCCGCCCTGGATCGTGATCTTCTCGACCGTCCAGGTCGAGCAGTCGCCCTTGTACACGACCGTGTCCGACTCGCAGTGCAGCTCGTGGATCAGGCAGCCGCTCTGGCCGTGGCCGAGGCTGGTCTGCGCCCAGCCGATCAGCTTGCCGTCGAGGCCGAGCTTGTAGATCTTCCCGTTGCCGTCGCCGCTGAACAGGTACTGCGTCGGTCCCGGCGACACGCACACGGACCAGGGAGCGCCCACGTTGGTGAACATGGTCTTCAGGTTGAGATCCGTGTCGTAGACCTTGATCCGGCGGTTGCCGCGGTCGGCGACGTAGATGTTGTCGTTGGCGTCAGACGTGATGCCGTGCGGAGTGTTGAACTGATCAGGCCCGGCGCCGCGGGTCCCGACCGACTTCACCCACGTGCCGTCCTTCGCCATCTTGGCGAGACGCGAATTGTTGTAGCCGTCGGAGACGTAGATGTTGCCCTGGCTGTCCCAGGTCACGTCGGTGGGCCGGCCGAACGTGCCGGGGCTGCCCGAGCCGTCGCCTTCCTGGGGCTTCTGGTCGTCTTCGACGTAGCGCTCGAAATAGTCGATCGCCTCTTCCTTGCGGCCGAGCACCATCGACACGCGCGCCTGCGGCGTGAATTTCACGATCATGTTCGCGCCTTCGTCGGTCATCCAGACGTTGTCGTTCTTGTCCACGCGGACGGTGTGGGCGAAGGACGCCGCGTAGTTGTCGGGGCCCCACTGCTTCACGAACTTCAGGTTGTTGTCGAACTCGAAGAGCTGCGACGCGGTGCTCGCCTTGGCGGGGCCGCCGCCGCCCGTTCGGGTGAACACGAACAGGTGGCCCTGGGAGTTCTTCGCCACGCCGGTGGCTTCCCCGATCGTGTGGCCGGGCACGTCGAGCTGGAGCACTTCTTCCCTGATGCGGAGCTGCGGTGTCGACTTCTCGAGCTGCTCCTGCGCCGCCATGGCTGCCTGCAGCTCGGGCGAGGGCCCGCGTCCACGTCCGGCCGGCTGCTGGGCGGGCTGGGGTTGGCCCTGGGCTTCCGCTTCCTGCGTCATCTGTTGGCCGCACGCCGCCGCGGCAACCGACATCGCCAGAACGATGAGATAGCGTTTCACGGTGACCTCCTCCAGGTCTCCGGCCGGGCCCTGAGGCCGACAACCGGATTGACGTATGACAACGGGACCGTTCGGTCGAGGCGCCCATCTTGTCGATCGCAGCCGTGAAGGTCAAGTACGATCGGGCCTACGGATGAGTCTCTTTCACGGGCCCCGGCCGCATGCCCGCAAAGTTCACGAAAGAGGACGGATCTGGTGATGGCCTACGACGTGTCGACCGACCCCCGACGGCTGGATCTGGACGTGATCTCCGCCTTTCTGTCCCGCGAGTCCTATTGGGCACGGGGACGGCCGCGCGCGCTCGTCGAGCGGTCGGTGGCCAACTCGCTCTGCTTCGGGGTGTATCACGACGGCCGGCAGGTCGGCTTCGCGCGCGTCGTGACCGACCGCGCCGTGTTTGCCTACCTGATGGACGTTTTCGTCCTGGCCGAGCATCGCGGGCGCGGGGTCGGGAAGCGTCTCCTGCGCGCCGTGCTCGACCATCCAGACCTTCAAGGCCTTCGGCTGTTCGCGCTGCGCACGCGCGACGCGCACGGCCTGTACGCCCAGTTCGGATTCCATGCCCTCGCGGATCCCGAGACGGTCATGGTGATTCAGGCACACTGAGCTCCATGGCTTCGTGATGCCCCATCATTCGCACCTGAGGGCAACCATCGGGTCGACTTTGGTCGCGCGCCGTGCCGGCAGGTACGACGCCAGCACCGACGTGGCAAGGATGAGTGCTGCCACCGCACCGAACGTCAGCGGATCGGTGACGCGCACCCCGAACAGGAGAGACGCGAACAGGCGGGCCGTCAGAAACGCGAACCCCAGCCCGCCAACGACGCCGATCACGCCGAGCCTGCAGCCGTGGGCGACCACGAGCCGGAGAATGTCGCGAGGCGTGGCGCCGAACGCCTGGCGGACACCGAACTCCTGCCGGCGCTGTCCGACCAGCTGCGCCATGACGCCATAGACGCCGACCGTCGCGAGGAACAGCGCCGCGAATCCGAAGGCGCCAACCAGCATCAGCACGAAACGCCGGACGGCGAATGCCGCATCGGCGACGTCGTCGAGCGTCCGGACGTCTGCGAGCGGCAGCGCCGGATCGAGATCGTGCACGATCGCGCGCAGCGGCGCGGCGAGCGACGTTGGCGGGCCTGCCGTGCGCACTGCGAGAAACATGTCCTGCCCGTTGCTCTGCTGCGCAACCGGGAAATACAGGGCCGGCACCGCCGTATCCGACCACGGCGCGTCGCGGACGCTGCCCACCACGCCGACGACGTTCCGTGTCTTGCCCCACAGGTCGAGTTGGCTGCCGACCGCGGATCGCAGAGGGTCGGCGCCGCTCCAGTAGCGGCGGGCCGCGGCGTCGTTGATGAGCACGACCGGCGCCGCGTCGGCGCGGTCGGCGGTCGAAACCGCCCGCCCGGCCGCGACGGGCACGCCCAGCGAAGCAAAGTAATCCGGCGTGACGAAGTGGTAGCGGGCCTCGGGGCCCGCATTGGGCGGAAATGTCCTCCCGACGATGTCGAAGCCGGTATTTTCGTCGTAACCCGTCCAGGGAAGATCCGAGCCAATGCCGATGGCCACCACGCCCGGAAGCGCGGCCACGCGCTCTCGTAAGCGGTCGTACAAGGACAGGGCCGACGCCTGGTCGGGATAGCGCGCCGCGGGCACGTTGATCCGCGCCGTCAGCACGCCGCGCGGCGTGAATCCGGGATCGAGATTCGACAGCGTGACGAAGCTGCGCAGGAGGAGGCCGGCGCTGGCGACCAGCCCAACGGCGAGCGCGATCTCGGCGACCACCAGCATGCGACGCACCCGATGCGGCGCGGCACCGGTCGTGACGCGGCCACCCTCGCGCAGGCTCGCGTCGACATTCGTCCGGGCCAGGTGTACCGCCGGCGCGAGGCCGAAGACGACCGCGGTCGCCAGGGCCGCCGCCAGCGAATAAAGAAGGATTCCCCCGTCGATCCTGATGCTCTGCAGCCGCGGCACACTCTCGGGTCCGAACGCGGCAAGCAGGTCGACCGCACCAGAGGCGAGGAGGATGCCGACGGCGCCTCCCAGGCCGGCGAGGACGGCACTCTCGACGCCGAGCTGTCGCACCAGACGCCACCGCGATGCGCCAAGCGCGGCACGCACGCCAATCTCGCGCGTGCGCGACGTCGCGCGCCCGAGCAGCAGGCCCGCCACGTTGGCACACGCCAGCAGCAGGACGATCTGTACGGCCACCAGCAGCCCCACGAGCGTCGGCCGCACCCCTCCGGTGATCTCGGCCATCAGCGGCATCAGATCCGCGGTCCAGGTGCCGTTGGTCTCCGGATGCTCGGCGGCGAGGGCGGCCGCCGCCGCTTTCAGCGCTGCGCGGGCCTGTTCGGGCGACACGCCGGCGCGCAAGCGTCCGACGGCGTTCAGGTAGTGCTGCTGCCGATCACTGGGGCGGGGCTCCGGCTGGATGGCCTGAGGCGTCCAGACGTCCACGGCGTCGCCGTGTGCGTAGCTCCGGTACGCCCCACCCACGTGCTGAAAGCCGGGCGCCAGCACTCCCACGACCTGAAAGGCACGGCCCGACAGGGTGATGGGCCGCCCGAGGATCGATCGGTCCGACCCGAACCGACGCTCCCAGACGTCGTGGCTGAGAATCACCGCGTCGCCCTGGCCAGGCCGCTCGTCGTCCAGCCCGAAATCGCGCCCGAGCTCCGGCGCCCACCCGAGCAGCGTGAAGAAATTCGACGTCACGGCCATGCCGCGCAGCTCCACCGGTGGGTCGCCCGCGAGCTGCAGGTCGCGCCGCTGGTACGCCGCGGCCGCCTCCAGGCCGGAAACTCGCGTCCGGAATTCGTGGAAGTTGCCTGGCGAGACGGGCCAGAGCCCGGTCGAGGTGCCGACGTCGTACAGCCGGACCAGGCGATCCGGCTCGGGGTAGGGGAGCGGCTTGAGGAGCACGCCGTCGACGACGCTGAAGACCGCGGTGTCGGCGCCGATGCCGACGGCGAGCGTGACGACGGCGACGACGGCGAAGCCGGGCAGGCGACGAAGGGTGCGCAGCGCGTAGTGCAGGTCCTGACGCAGGTCGTCGAGCCAGCGAAACGAGCGGGCGTCGCGGTGGCGCTCCTTCGCCTGCTCGACGCCGTGCATCGCACGCCGCGCGGCGAGCCGCGCCTCGTCCGCCGTCATGCCGCGTCGGCGGTGCTCATCCTCCAGGATGGTGAGGTGCGCCGCCATCTCGCGCGCAAGGTCGACCTCGGCGCGATCGTGGAGGAAGGTGTTCAGCAGGCGGTGGATGAATCGGCGCATCGCCAACCTCGTTCTTCAGCTCCTACGTTCCCCATCATTCGCACCTGAGCGCGACCATCGGATCGACTCTGGCCGCGCGGCGCGCCGGGAGGTATCCCGCAATCGCCGAGACGGCAAGCATGAGGATCGAGGCGCCGATCGCCGTCGTCGGATCCGTCGGCGCCAGGTCGTAGAGCTGACTCGCGATCAGGCGACCTGCGGCAAGGGCACCCAGCCAGCCGGAGGCCACGCCGACGACCACGAGCGTCATCGACTCCCGCAGGACGAGCCGCAGCACCCGGTCGGGCTGTGCGCCGAGGGTCATGCGAATCCCGATCTCGTTCGTGCGCCGGGCGAGGCTGTACGACATCAGGCCGAAGAGCCCCATCGCGGCCACGACCGCCGCCAGGCCGCCGAAGAGCGAGTACAGGCGGGCCAGCACGCGCTCCTGCACGATGCGTCCTTCGATCAGTTCCGATTGCGTCGAGACGCTCGTGAGCGGCAGGTTCGAATCGATTTCGTGCACCGCCGCCCGCAGCGCGGGCACGACTGAGAGCGGGTCGACCGCCGTGCGCACTTCGAAGAACGCCGCGAGCGCCGGTGCCTGGCGGAACGGCACGTAGATGGTCGGCGGCGGGTCGGTTCGCACCTGGTTGTACTTGGTGTCCCCCACGACGCCCACGATCTCGATGCTCGCGTTCTCCTCGGGACTGTAGCCGAAGCGCTGCCCGACGGGACTGAGCCCGCCGAAGACGTCGAGCGCGGCCGCCGCCTGATTGACGAGCGCGACCTTCGGCGAGGTGCTCGTATCGCGATCACCGAATCCCCGTCCCTCCGTCAGCGGAATGCCGAGCGTGTCGAAGAAGGAGGGGGTGACGACCAGCCGATACATGTCGTGGTAGTTGCCGCGCGCGGCGTAGATCGAACTGGTGTTCGAAGCCGACGACAGCAGCGGCAGGTGCGACGTCGAGACGGCGCGCACGCCGGGCACCGCCGCGACACGACTGGAGAGGCGATCCAGCAGGGCCGCGATCCGGTCTCGCTCGTACCCGGCCAGGCTCGGGCTGACCCGGAACACGACGAGGTTCCGCGGGTCGAAGCCGACGTCCACGCGCCTCAAATTGTCCACGGTGCGCAGGAACAACCCGGCGCCGACGAGCAGGACGAGCGACGCCGTCACCTGGAAAATCAGCAGCCCGCGGCCGAGGGCCGCGCGCGATCGCGTGACGGTGCGCCCCCCGGCGCGCAGCTCGGCGTCGAGCGACGGCCGCGCGCGCAGCGCCGGGACGATCCCGACGACCAGGCCCGTCGCCATCGTCACCCCGGCGATGAAGAGCACCAGGGTGCGGTCGAACGCGAACGTGCGGCCGGTCTGCGCCGGCAGCAGGAAGCGGCTGCCATACCCCGCGAGCAGACCGACCGCGCCGCCCAGGATCGCCAGGAGCAGCGTCTCGGTGAGCACCTGCCGCGCCAGCCGTCCGGCCGAGGCGCCGATCGACTGGCGCACGGCCATCTCGCGCTGCCGGGCGGTCGAACGCGAGAGCAGAAGGTTCGCCACGTTGGCGCACACGAGGAGCAGCACCAGACCGACCGCGCCGGCGAGCATCCCGACGACGCGCGTGTCGTTCTCCGGCGCGTCGTAGACGCCGCGGCTGGCGCTGTCCACGATGAGGTCGGGCACGTCCCTGCGGGTCGTGTTGAACTGCTGCGCGCGCTCCTCGTCGCTCAGGCCCGCCAGATAGGCGTCGAGGCCGCCGCGCGCGGCCGCGCGAAACACACCCGCGAGATTCCCGCGGACCTGCTCCGATGTCACGCCCGACCGCAGGCGTCCGACGAGCTGCAGCCACCAGAAGGTGGCCATCTCGACGCGCTCGTCCCGCCCCGCACTGAGGCGGTCGAACATCACGAGCGGAAGCGTCAGATCCGGGGCCGCATCCATCGGACGCTGAACGCCCACGTAGCCGGGCGGCAGCACACCGACGACCGTCACCAGGAAATTGTTGACGTGGATGTCGCGGCCGACGGCCTGCGGATCGGCGTCGAACCGCGATCGCCAGTACGCGTCACTCAGGACGGCAGCCGGCGGAGCCGACGCCGCATCGTCGGAGGGCTGCAGCGTGCGGCCCAGGCGCGCCGGCACCCCGAGCATCGCGAAGTAGTTGCCCGAAACGACGAACCCGGTCGCGACGTCGGCGGCGCCGTCCACGGCGACATTCAACTGGCCGAGCGGTGCACCCGCCGCGAGATCGACGAGCGTGCGGTTTGCGTCTTGCAGTTCGCGGAACATCGGAAACGAAAACGTGGCGCGGACGTCGCGGCCGCCGACGTCCGCCGAGTACCCGTAGTCGTTGGAGCTCGTGACCATGTCGTTCGTGCCGGCATGGCGCAGGCGCACGAGCGAATCAGGATCGTCGACCGCGGGCAGTCTGCTGACGAGGAGTCCGTTGACCGCGCCGAAGATCGCGGTGTTCGCGCCGAGGCCGAGCCCGAGCGAGAGGATGACCACGGCGGTCCAGCCCTTGTCGCGGCGCATGGTGCGAAGCGCCAGCCGAGCATCGCGGGCGAAGTCCTCGATCCACACGAACGCACGCGCGTCGCGGTGGGCGTCCTTCGTCCGCTCGACGCCGTTGATCGCCCTTCGCGCCGCGAGGCGGGCCTGCGTGTCGCTCAGGCCCCGCCGGCGATACTCGTCCTCGAGCAGCGCGAGGTGCGCGTCGATCTCGCGCGCGAGCTCGTCCTCGGCGCGGCCGTGACGGAACACGCTGAGCAGGCGAAGCAGGATTCGTCTCATACAACTCCAGCACGACCCACCTGACCCACCTGACCCACCCGACCCACCCGACCTATTCGGTCCTGAGCGCCACCATCGGATCCACCCGGGACGCCCGGCGGGCGGGCAGGTAGCCGGCGACGGCCGACACGACGAGCATCAGCAGCGATGCGCCGGCAATGGTCACGAGATCGCTCGGCGCCAGGCCGTAGAGCTGGCTCGCCACGAGGCGGCCGGCGGCCACCACCGCGACGACGCCGAGGCCGATGCCGATGGCGACGAGGACGAGCGACTCCCGCAACACGAGGCGCAACACGCGCGTGGGCTGCGCGCCGAGCGTCATCCGGATTCCGATCTCGTTCGTGCGCCGCGCGACGCTGTACGACATCAGGCCGAACAGGCCGATGGCGGCGACGATCGCCGCGAGCGCGCCGAAGAGCGAGCAGACCTGCGAGAACACGCGCTCCTGGACGAAGAGGCCCTCGATTTCCGCCGCCTGCGTCGCGACGTCAGTGACCGGCAGGTCCGGAGCGACCTCCCGCACGGCCTCGCGCAGCGAGGGGACGATCGAGAGCGGCGCGACGCTCGTGCGCACCTCGAAGAACGCGCGCGGCATCGACGCCTGCTCATACGGGATGTACATCGTCGGCGGGGCGGCCTCGCGCACGTTGTCGTACTTGGCGTCCCCGACGATGCCGACGATCTCGAGGTCCGCGCGCTGCTCGTTGCTCGTGCCGAACCGACGGCCGATGGGGTTCTCGCCGCCGAAGGCTTCCCGCGCCGCCACCTGGTTGACGAGCGCCACTTTCGGCGCGTGCTGATCGTCGCGCGCCGTGAAGCCACGGCCGGCGGCCACGGAAATCCGCAGCGCGTCGAAGAAGCCCGGAGACGCGACGACGCGATGGATCTCGGAGCCGTCCGCCGCGCTGCCGCCTTCGACGTACATGTTGCTCGTGTTGATAAACCCGGTGAGCATGGCGACGTTCGACAACCCGACCGCGCGCACGCCGGGCAGCGCCCCGACGCGTTCGGCGATCGACGTGTATAGCCGGAGCCGCGCGTCGTTCTCGGTGCTCGCGATCGGATCGACGCGGAACAGCACGACGCTGTCGGGATCGAACCCCACGTCCACGGCGCGCAGGTTGATCACGGTGCGGAGGAACAGCCCCGCGGCGACGAGCAGGACCAGCGAGATCGCCACCTGCAGGACGAGGAGGGCGCTCGCGAGGCGGCTGCGCCCGCCCGCGACGCTGCGGCCCGCCGCCCTCAGCTCGGCGTCGAGCGAGCGCGACGCGCGCAGCGCGGGCACGATCCCGAACACCAGGCCCGACAGCAGGGTGATGACCGCGAGGAACGCGAACAGGCGCCAGTCGAAGACGAACGCCTGCCCCCGGAGGGGAGGCAGCAGCAGCCGGCCCCAGTAGCCGAGCGCCACGCCGAGTCCGCCGCCCAGGGCCGCGAGGAGCAGGCTCTCGGTGAGGAGCTGCCGCGCCAGGCGCCCGCGCGCCGCGCCAAGAGACTGCCGCACGGCGAGCTCCTTCTGGCGCGCCGTCGATCGCGACAGCAGCAGGTTGGCGACGTTCGCGCACACGAGCAGGAGCACGAGGCCGACGACGGCGGCGAGAACGGCGCCGGCACGGGCGGCGTCCGTCTCGACGTCGTAGACGCCGCGTGCCGCCGAGTCGACGACGAGCTCGGGCACGTCGGTGCGGTTCCGGTTGAACGCGCGGCCGCGCTCCTCGTCGGTGAGGCCCGCGAGATACTGATCGAGTCCGGCGCGTGCGGTCGCCTGGAAAACGCCGCCGAGGTTACCCTGCACCTGCTCGGCGGTGGCGCCCGGCCGGCAGGCGTCCGACGACCTGCAGCCACCAGGACGTCGGCCGATCCAGCGGGGCGTTGGCGAGACCGAGCGCGCGCGTCGCGGAGAGCGGCACCGTCACGTCGGGCGCGGCCGACGCCGGCCGCTGGATGCCGGTGAACGACGGGGGCAGCACGCCGACGATCGTGACGACCGCGTCGTTGAGGCGGAACGTGCGGCCGGCGATGGCCGGATCGCCGCCGAATCGCGATTGCCAGTACGCGTGGCTGAGGACGGCGACAGCCGGCCCATCGGGCCGGTCGTCGTCGGGCACGATCGTCCGGCCGATCGCGGCGTTCACACCGAGCACCTGGAAGAAGTTGCCGGAGGCGACGAACCCCTGGGCAATCGTCGCCTCGCCGTTCACGACCGCCGTCAGGCGATCGGCCGGCGCGCCGGCGGCGAGGTCGAGCATCGTGCGGTTGTCCTGCCGGAACTGGAGGTACATCGGATACGAGAACGTCGCCCGGACGCTGCGCCCCCGCGAGGGCGCCGAGAAGCCGTAGTTGCTCGAGCTCGTGCGCATCTGGTTCGGGCCGGCGCTGCGCAGGCGGACGAGCGAGTCGGGATCGGTCACCGGGAGCTTCGCGACGAGCAGGCCGTTCAGCGCGCCGTAGATGGCGGTGTTCGCGCCGATGCCGAGGGCCAGCGAGACGACGACGACGGCGGTCCATGCCTTGTCGCGCCGCATCATGCGCAGCGTGTGGCGGAGGTCGCGTCCGAGATCCTCGAGCCAGACGAACGCACGCGCGTCGCGGTGCCGATCCTTGGCCTGCTCGACGCCGTTCATGGCGCGCCGCGCCGCGTAGCGGGCCGCCGTGTCGCCCAGGCCCTGTCGGCGGTACTCGTCCTCGAGCAGCGCGACGTGCGCGTCCAGTTCGCGCGCCAGCTCGTCCTCGGCGCGTCCGCGTCGCAGCGTGTTCAGGAGGCGAAGCAGGGCTCGTCGCATGCCGTTCCTTCACGCGGACCTGGAGGTCCGCACTACGGGTGTTGAAGCAGTTTGTCCACGAGCCCGACCAGCCGGCGCCAGCGCGCCGTCTCCTGGCCGAGCGCGCGCGTGCCGGCTTTCGTGATCGCGTAGTACTTCGCGTCGCGGTTGTTTTCCGTCTTCTGCCACGAGCCCTTGATCCAGCCCCGTTGCTCGAGCCGGACGAGCGCGGGATAGAGCGTGCCCTGGTTGAGCGTGAACGGGTGGTCCGACACCTGCTCGAGGCGCGACGCGATTCCGTACGCGTGCTGCGGCCCCATGACCGACAGCGCGCGCAGGATGATCAGGTCGAGCGTGCCCTGGAGGAGCTCGACCCTGCTGGCGGGGCCGGGACTCCGCCCTTCACTTGGCATACCAGTGGAACCTCCGGGCCAGTGTGGATCGCCTCTACTTGGGTGTCAAGTGGACGGCGGGGGCGCAGGAGTCGGATGTCAGTTCATCGAGAAGGGCATCGTGGCCGGCTGAACGACAGAATCGACAGCTCGTTCAACGATTCCGTAGGTCAGTGCCGGCGCCCGGCCCACGGTCGGGCGCTTACGTTTTCGTGGGCGCGTATCTCGAGGCCCTGCAACACCTTTGTGAGGCGCCAGCGGGCGGCGACGGTGTCTCGTGGCATGCCGATTGCGCGGCGGCCACGGCATGGCCAAACAACTTGTCGCTGCGATCGGCGCCGCGCTTCTTCTGACGGCCGTCGTGCACACGCAGGCTGGGCAGGCGCCACCGCCACGGGGCCGAGGGTCGATGGCCCCGACGCGCGTGCCGCCGGATTGGTTCGACCGATTGCCGGCGCTGCGCGGCATTCCCGCGGGTGTCGCCGTCGTTGAAGAGGGCCCCGATGAGCGGGAGCCGAAATCGATTCGACGCATCCGGCGCCCGCGCAGCTTTCTTCTCGACCCGGTCGCTCAAGACTATCCGAGCATCCCCGCCATCCCGGGTCCGTCGATGACCTTCGAAGGCGTGGGCAACGTGAACGGTGTGCTGCCGCCGGACACGATTGGCGCCGTGGGCCGCAGCCACTACGTGCAGTGGGTGAACCTGTCGTTTGCGGTCTTCTCGAAGGGCTCGGCCACGACGCCGCCGACGTTGCTCTACGGCCCGGCCGCCGGCAATACGCTCTGGACGGGATTCGGGGGACCATGCGAGGCGACAAACGACGGCGACGTCGTCGTGCTCTACGATCACCTGGCCGATCGCTGGCTGTTCAGCCAGCTCTCGATTCCCAACCGCTTCTTCGGGCTGCTCTTCGGGCCCTTCTACCAATGCATCGCGGTGTCCGCGACGTCCGACCCGCTGGGTGAGTACTACCGGTACCAGTACTCGTTCAGCCGCCTGAACGACTATCCGAAGTTCGGCATTTGGCCCGACGCCTACTACATGACCATGAACCAGTACACCGCTTTTGTGCTCAAGTGGGCCGGGCAGGGCGTCGTGGCGTTCGATCGGCAGCAGATGCTCGCCGGACAGCCGGCGTCCCTCGTCTACTTCGATCTCGGCACCGTCGATCTCAACCTGGGAGGCATGCTGCCCGGCGATCTGGACGGACCGCCGCCGCCGGCGGGCACGCCCGACTACTTCGTCCAGGTGGACGACGATGCGTGGGGATTCTCGGCAGACGAGTTGGAACTGTGGCGATTCCATGTGGACTGGACGGATCCCACGCAGTCCACGTTCACCGGTCCGACGCTGTTGCCGACCGCGCCGTTCGACTCCGATCTCTGCAACTACGCCAGGAACTGCATTCCGCAGCCCGGCACGACGGTGGGGCTGGACGCGCTCGCGGACCGGCTGATGTACCGCCTCCAGTACCCGGAACTTCGGCGATCACGATTCGCTCGTGGTGAATCACACGGTGGACGTCGACGGCAGCGACCACGCCGGCATCCGCTGGTACGAAGTCCGCAATCCCGGGAGCACCCCCGGCATCTACCAGCAGGGCACGTACGCGCCCGACGCCGACAACCGATGGATGGGCAGCACCGCAATGGACGGCGCGGGGAACATGGCGATCGGGTTCAGCGTATCGGGTCCGACCACATTTCCGTCGATCCGCTATACCGGGCGCCTGGCCGCCGACCCGCCAGGCACGATGGCGCAGGGCGAAAACGACTTGATGGTCGGCAGCGGCTCCCAGCAGCACGACTCGGGCCGCTGGGGCGACTACAGCCTGCTCGGCGTGGACCCGGTGGACGACTGTACGTTCTGGTACACGCAGGAGTACTACGCGGCGACGAGCGTGGCCGACTGGCATACGCGTGTCGGATCGTTCGCGCTTCCGCCATGCTCGCCGGGGTCTTCGCCCGAGCTGCCGTTGGTGACCGTGTCGGCGTCGATGCCGAATGCGGCCGAAGCCGGTCCGGTCAATGGCGCCTTCACGGTGTCGCGCACCGGAGCGACCGACGATCCCCTCGTCGTGACCTATCACGTGGCAGGCACCGCGACGCCGGGCGACGACTACGTGCCGCTGCCGGGGACGGTCACGATCGACGCGGGCCAGTCGAGCGTCACGCTGCTCGTGGTGCCCGTGGACGATCTGGCTGCCGAGCCCGACGAAACGGTCAGCCTGTCGCTCGTGGCCGACCCGGCCTACCTCATCGGATCGAGCGGTACGACGGTCACGATCGTGAGCGACGATCTGCCGCCCGATCTCGTGGTTTCGGCGCTCACGGCGCCGTCGACTGGAGGCGCGAGCGAGACGATCACCCTCGCCGAGACAACCACCAATCAGGGCGGGGGGACCGCCGAGCCGTCTGTCACCGCGTTCGTGCTGTCGCACGACTTCCGCCTCGACGCGGCAGACGTCGCCCTCGGCTCGCGCGACGTGCCGCAGCTCGCTGCAGGCGCTTCCTCCTCGGCATCGACGACGCTCACGATTCCCTCCGGAACGGCAACGGGCATCTACTACATGCTGGCGGTGGCCGACGCGCCAGGGACCGTCGCGGAATCCCTTGAAACCAACAACGTGCGGTACTGGGTGGTTCGCATCGGGCCGGATCTGGTGGTGTCGTGGCTGACCGCTCCGCCTTCGGCTGGTGCCGGCGGCATGATCAGCGTGTCGGAGACGACGACGAACCAGGGAGGGGGCGCGGCGAGTGCCTCGACGACAACCTTCTACCTGTCGACGAACTTCTCGCTCGACGAGGGAGATATGCCGCTCGGGAGCCTGGACGTGCCGGCGCTCGCGTCTGGAGGGGGAAGCACGGCATCTATCATGCTGACGATTCCCGGCGATACGCCCACCGGCTCGTACCGCGTGATCGCCATGGCGGACGGCCACCTCGTCGTCCCCGAAACGATCGAGAACAACAACACGCGCTACAGCGGAGTCATGAATGTAGGCCCGGATCTGGTCGTGACAGGCGTGACCGGTCCGTCGTCGGCTGGCGCAGGCTTCATGATCACGGTTACGGACGTGGTGGCAAACCAGGGAGCTGCGATGTCGCCGACGTCCACGACGGCCGTCTACCTGTCGACCAATATCGGAGTCGACTCGTCCGACATCCTGCTCGGCACGCACACCGTCCCGCCGCTGGCTGCCGGCGCCTCGAGCTCCACGACCAGCATGTTCCTCGTGCCCCCAACGGCGGTAACGGGCACGTACTACGTCCTGGCGCGCGCTGACGCCAACGACGAGGTCGTCGAGTCCAGCGAGACGAACAACGTCAGAGCGGGTCTGGCTTTGCGGCTGGGGCCCGATCTGATCGTGTCGGGTCTGTCCCTCGCGCCGAACAAGGTCCCGGCCGGCCAGGCGATCGTGGTCACCGACACCGTCAAGAACAACGGCGGCGGCGGGGCGGGCGGCTCGACGACGGGTTTCTACCTGTCCACCAATCTGGTGCTCGAGCCGACCGACATCCCGATCGGCGAGCGCTCCGTGCCGGCACTCGGTCCGGGAGCTGCGAATACCGGCACGACGACGATCGTGATCCCGGCCGGGACGACGCCCGGTATCTACTACGTGATTGCCACGGCCGACCGCGACGCAACCGTGGTGGAAACCTCGGACGGCGACAACACGCGCCTCGCGTATCTGCAGGTGCTGGCGCCGTAAAGGCGTCAGGTACTCCGCGAAGGCGTCGTCGGGGTAACAGTAGAGCCAGCGCTCGCCCGGCTCGGCGGAGGCGATCACCGGGTGCTCGCTGGCGCGCGCGTGCTTGCTGGCGTGGCGGTTGGGAGAGGAGTCGCAGCAGAGGGTCGCGCCGCACGTCTGGCACGTGCGGAGATGAAGCCAGCGGCTGCCGCTCTTCACGCACTCCTCGCACTCGCGTTTGCGCGCCGTGCGCACCTCACCAATACTTTCGATGTGAGAGCAGGCGTCTGGCATAATCCGCAAGACTAGCATGGCCGACGACGCGCGGTGGCCCGCCCTGCCGTACGACGCGTGGCGCGAGACGTACGCCACGCTGCACCTGTGGATGCAGATCGTCGGCAAGATCGCGCTGGCCACGGCGCCTCCACTCAACCACAGCTGGGGCGTGGCGTTGCGCCTCACGCCGCGCGGCCTGACCACGGCCGCGCTGCCGCACGACGCCCGCGTCTTCACGATCGCGTTCGACTTCGTGGCGCACGCGCTCGTCATCCAGGCGTCGGATGGACAGGAGCGCACGCTGCGGCTGGCGCCGCGCTCGGTGGCCGAGTTCTACCGCGAGCTGATGGCGCGGCTCGACGACCTGTCGCTCACGACGAAAATCTGGCCGACGGCGGTCGAACTCCCCACGCCCGTCCGGCTCGACCAGGACGTGAAGGATCAGGCGTACGATCCGGAATTCGCCAACCGGTGCTGGCGCATTCTCGTGCAGATCGAACGCGTGTTCGAGGCATCGCGCGCCTGGTTTGTCGGAAAGTCGAGCCCCGCGCACTTTTTCTGGGGCAGCTTCGATCTGGCGGTGACGCGCTTCTCCGGCCGGCCTGCGCCGCCGCGTGACGGGCCGGCGTTCATGCGCGAGGCGTATTCACACGAGGAGATCAGCCATGGTTTCTGGCCGGGCAGCCCGCCGATCGAAGAGGCCGCTTTCTACGCGTACGCCGCGCCGGAACCGACCGGGCTGAAGGACGCGCGGGTTCTGCCCGCCGCCGCCGCCTATCATGCGGAGCTCGGCGAGTTCATTCTGCCGTATGAGGCCGTTCGCACGTCGCCCTCTCCCGAGCGGGCGATCGAGGACTTCATTCGGAGCACCTACGAGGCGGGCGCGACGCTGGGTCGGTGGGATCGCGCGGCACTCGAGCGTCCTGCACCGGCGAACGGCCCGGGAGTATCCCGGGCCTGACGCCGACCGAGCGCCGCGCGGAGGGCCTTACAAGTCCTGCGGAAGCCGGGCCAGGATCTTCGCCACCGAGTCGTCGATACTCCGTTCCATGAAGTCCTGGTTGTCGATCGCGTTGTCCATCGTCCCCTCCGACCATCCGCGCCAGACGAGCGCGTTCGAGCGGGCGTCGACGAGGTCGAGGAGGAGCGTGCCGGCATCGTAGACGTACGGCTCGCAGTTCTGGCATTCGTAGCCGTAGGCGAGGTCCAGCTGGTTCGCATTGACCTCCTGATTGATGTTCACGTGGTAGTGAATCAGAAGGTCGGGCGAATCGGTGGCCACCTTCTCGAGGCCCCGGCGCGCCAGGTCCTTGTCGACATCGGCTTCGAGGCGCTGCAGGAAGAACGGGTTGTTGTCGAGGCGCGGATCACCGGTGCGCAGCTGATCCTCCGGCGCCCACGCGTACGTGTGGTACTTCGAAAAGTCCTGGCCGCGCCGGACGTACGAGCTCACCTGCATCGTGGCGCACGCGCCGGCGACCGCGCCGACGATCGCCAGAGCCGCCGCCCATCCCCATCGTCGTGACGGAGTCATGATCCTTCTCCTTGCCGGTTACAGAGACCGCGGAAAACGCGCCATCATGCGAGCGACCGCCTGATCGATCATCGCCGCCATTCGATCGGGGTTGTCGAGCACGCCCTCGAGACTCTTCTGCGCCCAGCCGCGCCAGATCACGCGATCGGTGCGGGCGTCGACGACGTCCAGCACGATCGTGCCGGCCTCGAACGAGTAGACCGTCACGCCGTTGTTGCCCTCGTAGCCGTACCCGCGGGCGCGATCCGCGCGGTTGACGTCGATGCGCTCATCGATGCTCGCATGATAGTGCACGAGCAGATCGGGACGGCTCGTGGTCGCCCGCTCGAATCCCTTGGCGGCGAGCGCCTTTTCCACGGCCCCTTCCAGGTGATCGCGGAAGAACGGCGTGGCCAGCCGCGGGTCGCCGGCCGGGAGGGCGTCGGGCTCGCCCCACTCGTAGCTGTGGTATTTCGAGAAGTCCAGCCCGCGCTGGACTTGCGAGCTCACGTTCATCGTCGCGCAGGCCGTGAACCCGATCACGGGCAGGACGACGGCCATCAACCGCAGCAGTGGTCGCATGGGAAGCCTCCCTCAGTCGCTGAGAGCACTGCGAAAGCGATGCCAGGCCCCCGGCCACGAAAACCGACGATCCTTCACCAGTGATGAGCTGGTACAGGCGAATCGGCGGGGAAAGCTTCGCGCCGCTGCCGAATTTCCGGCGCCGGTGGACCGGCATTCGGAATGGCGGGATCCTTTTTGATAAAGTGATCTTGACGACTCACGCCACTCGCTGAAGGGAGGTCCAGATGCCACGACCGCGAAGGTGCCCGACCCTGATCCCCGGGGTCCTGGCGTTGATCTGTATGGTGTCGGTCGCTGCCAGCGCGCAGCAGGCCGGCCAGCATGCCTTCCGCGGTAAGGTGGAGAAAGTCGATCCGGCCACCAGGTCGCTCGTCGTGGACGGGGAGAACGTCGAAGGGTGGATGATGGCGATGACCATGACCTACCGCGTCGACGATCCCGGCGTGCTGACGCGCGTGAAGTCCGGCGACTACATCACGGCAACGGTGCACGACGGCGACTTCACCACCCTCTACGGCGTCAAGGTGGACGCATCCCGTGCGGCGAGCGACGAGCTCCCGCCCCTGTCGTACGTGTGCCCGTCGGTCGGCGAAGAGACGGTCATCGAGGCCGAGCCCGGTAAGTGTCCCAAGTCGGGTGAGGCCCTGGTGCCCGTGCGTCTGGTCACCGCGTACTCCTGCCTGAAGGTGCAGATCGTCATTCGCGACAAGCCGGGCGTGTGCCCGGTCGATCGAACGCCGCTCGTGCCGATCACCGCGGCGCTCTATTTCACGTGTCAGAAGGACAAGAGCGTTCGCGAGCTCACCCCGGGCACGTGCGCCGACGGCAGCCCGCGCATGAAGGCCTTCGAGCGGCGCCCGCACGGCGACCACAATCCGCGCCACGGCGGACTCTTCTTCATGGCCGCCGACCAGTGGCACCACATCGAAGGCACGTTGGCCGAGCCGAACGTCTTCCGGGTGTTCTTCTACAACGACATGACGCAGCCGCTGGCGGCCGACGCGTTCACCGGGCGCGTGGTGACCGCCGACGCGAACGCCACGCCCGTCGGCACGCCCGTTCCGCTGAAGAGTGGATCCGGTGCCGCCAACATCCTGGAGGCGCCGATCCCGGACGGGGCGCCGCCGCTCAACCTGAAGCTGTTTCTGAAGTTCAACCCGAACGACAAGGAGCAGGTGTTCGACTTCACCTTCACCGGGTACTCGAAGGAACCGTGACGCCGAACGGCGCCGGCGTCGAGGCCCCGTCGGGCGACGTCGTCGCGGCGGTGCGCGCCTGGCTCGATCGGGCGCGGCGCATCGTCGCGCTCACCGGTGCCGGCATCTCCACCGACTCCGGCATTCCCGACTTCCGGGGCCCGCAGGGGATCTGGACCAGCAACCCGAAGGCGGAGAAGCTCTCCAACATTCACGCGTACATGTCGGATCCCGAAGTGCGCCGGCTGGCCTGGCAGAGCCGCCTCGAGCATCCCGCCTGGCGCGCCACGCCGAACGCGGGGCATCGTGCCCTCGTCGAGCTCGAACGGCGCGGCACGCTCCATGCGCTGATCACGCAGAACATCGACGGCCTGCATCAGCGGGCGGGCCACGCGCCGGAGGCCGTGATCGAAGTGCACGGGACGGTGCACGAAGCGATCTGCATGCGCTGCGGGTGGCGGAGTCCGATGCAGGCCGTGCTCGAACGCGTACGGGCCGGGGAGGCCGATCCGCCCTGCGGCGCCTGCGGCGGCATTCTGAAGAGCGCGACGATCTCGTTCGGACAGCCGCTCGTTCCCGATGTCATCGGGCGGGCGATGCGGGCTGCGGAAGCCGCCGACGTGCTCCTGGCGATCGGCACCACGCTGCAGGTCTATCCGGTGGCGGGCGCGGTCCCTCTGGCAAAGGAGGCCGGTGCGCGCGTGGTCATCCTCAATGCCGAGCCGACGCCCTTCGACGAGATGGCCGACGCCGTCCTCCGGCGCCCGATCGGCGAGGTCCTCCCGATCCTCTGCGGCTCATCGTCAACAATCCATTGACCTTGGGGCCCGGCTCCAACCGGGCCCGAGTCTTGCCTGTCGATAGCAAGAGCGCCATGGAAAAGGGCCAGTTGCCGACACCGTCGGCGCCGAGCGATTACAAAATCGGATCGGCACAGGACAGATCTGCAGGTCTGTCGCCCAATGCCGCTCCCGACGGCCTGACGAGCGTCGAAGAGTGTCTGCGCCTGGTGGCGCGCGCGCTCCGCCAGGTACCCGGACCTATCCGGCGAACAGCCCCCTCTGCACCGAAGCGATCGCCACGTGCCACAAGGCGTTGACCTCGCTGACGCGGGATCGGCTCGAGGTCCGGGTGACGCCGCGCGAGCTCGTCGTGGACGAGCACGCGCTCGGCGCCGGCACGATCATCGAGCACGAGCTGGCCCACCGCCTGCACCGGGCGCGCGTGTTGACGCTCGAGATCGACCAGGCGGTCACGCCGCGCCATCTGTCGCGCTTCTGCTCGGATCTGCTCCGCTGCGACGGATTTGCGGTCGACCAGCCGACGCTCATCGAGCTCCTGACCGAGCACGGCGTCGACACGATCGCACCCCAGATGGCCTATCGGCCGGAGGTGCTCGACGTCGGCTCGCCGGCCCCGGCGCGATGCGACCTGGTCGAACATGAGCAGCGGCGCCGCCAGCAGGCCCTGGCGGCCGGCGGCACCGTCGAGTATCTCTACCCGCGCGACAAGGGGTGGGTGCGCGTGGACCCGGCGGCGCGAATCGACAGCGTGTCGCTCACCGATCTGGCGGTGCTCGTCGACGATCCCGCGGACGTCGCGACCGCGTTGCTGCGGCTCACCGACGATCCGGTGACCGAAGACACGGGCGCGACGGCGCTCGAGCGCAAGTTCTCGGACGTCACGGGGCTCTTCAACGCGCTGGATCCGGCGCTTGCCCGCATCATGTTCTCGAAGCTGGCGAACGCCGTGCTGACGCTCGAGCCCGACCGGCGCAAGAGCCTGCTGCAGCGCACGATTCTGCCCGGGCTCCTCGACGGGCACGCCGACGGCGCGGTGCTCCGTGATTTTCCGGACGACGACCTTGCCGACGCGCTCTGTTTGCTGCTCGAGCTCGACACGGCGGCCCCCGAGGTGCTGACCGCCGCCGTCACGCGCCTGGATCTGCCGGCGGAGCGCCGCGACGCCGTGCTGCCGCTGATCGACCGCCGACTCAAGAGCGGCGCCGACGCCCGAGAATCGGAAGGCGAGCGGGGCCTCGACCGCCTCGCCCGGCGTCTGGTGCGGGTGGACGCCGCCGCCGGAAAGGACTTCTCGGAATTCTCTGCCTTCGACCTGTCGATCGACGAGGAGGCGGTGCAGGCGATCGCCGCGCTGAGGAGCCGGCTCGATGCGACCGATGTGCCGGCGACGCGCCTCGAGTGCCTGGCGAGTCTGGTGCGCATGCAGCCGAACGCGAAAGTCGTCGAAGGGCTGATGCGCCGTGTCGTGCCGGCGCTCACGGAGTTCTTCGACGGCGACAACTGGCAGGCGGTCGCGTCGTGGGTGTCGCGCTTCCGCGCCATGGCCGTCGAGCTCCAGGAGGATCGTCCCGACGCAGCCGACACGGTGCTCGCGACGCTGACGGCGTTCCTGGGATCGCGGCGGGTCTCGAAACTGATCGCGCTCTACAAGGATGAGTCCGCCGGACGCGCGGTGGCCGGGTCGCTCCTCGAGGCGTTCGGTGCCGCGGCGGCTCCCGCGATCGTGCCGCTCCTCGACCGCCCGGCCGGGTCGTCCGATGTCCAGGCCGCCATGGCATTGATGTGCGATCACGCGGGTGTCGTGGCCCCAGCGCTCGTCGGCGAACTGACGCAGGCGTCGCAGGCCAAGCGCCGCGCCATCGTGAAGATCCTGGGATTCGCCGGCGCGGGCTTCGAGGCGGCCATTGCGTCGCAGTTCGAGATCGAAGACGAGCCGCTGGCCCGGGAAGCGACGCGGGCGCTGGCGCGGATCGGCACGGGGCAGGCCGCGTCCCTGGTGGCGCGCCAGCTGCAAACCGGCACCGCGCTCGGCCGCGCCGCGGCGGAAGAATCGCTCTGGCACTTTCCACCGTCGCGCGTGGCCTGGCAGTTGCGTCAGCTCCTAGGGAGCCGCGACTTCGTCATGCACCACCCGAAAGTCGCGGCCCGCCTGCTCGAGCGGGCGGTTCAGGCGGGCACGCGTGGACTCGATGAAGTACTCACCGGGCTCGAGCGGTTCCGGTTTCGATTCTGGAACCCCGGCCTCATCCGGATCGCCCTCAAGGCGCGGGAGCTCAAGGCGCGATGATCGAACAGACTGGGGCGCCCGACGCCCGGCTGGATCCCCTGCCCGTGCTCAAGGCGCTCGCGGGCCTGCGGCGCCTCGCCGGCACGTATCCGGCCGGCCATCCGATGATCGCCCAGAAGTTGAAGGAGCTCGACGACGTCGTGCGCGAGCACCTTCGCGCGGCTCCCGAAGTCCGCATCGACGTGGTGCACGATATCGTGCATCTCGACGGCGTGCCCTTCGACCATGCCGACCAGGCTGGCACGCAGGTCGTGCACGAGCTGGCCGACCTCGGCGTGGACAGCCTGTACATCCGTGAAGGCGTGGTGCCCGAGGAGTACCTCGCGCTCGCGCAGTTCCTCTGGCAGCCCCGCGATCCCGACGAGGCGATCGAAACACAGCTGGCGCGGCGCGACGTCCGGCACATCAGCGTCGGCCGGCTTCTGCCGCTCGACACGAGCTGGCGCGTGCAGCAGTGGCCCGACGAGCCGACCGGCCCCATCGATCCTGACTACGCGGAGTCGCTGCTCCTGACGAGGCAGGCGTTCGAAGACACCGCCGCGGGCAAGCCGCTCGACACCGTCACGGTGCGCGACCTCGTGGAGCTGCTCATCTGCAAGGTCGCCCGCAGTAACGCGGCGCTCGGGCAGATTCTCGCCGTGAAGCAGGTACCAGAACCTGACCTATTGCCACTCGGTGAACGTGGCGATGCTCAGCCTGCTCCTCGGCCGACAGATCGGGGTGGACGACGGCGCGATGCCGGCGCTCGTCGAAGCGGCCCTCCTGCACGACATCGGCAAGACCAAGATTCCCCTGGAGATCGTGAAGAAGCCGGGCGGCCTGACGCGGCGCGAGCGCAGCCTGATCGAGGCGCATACCACGTTCGGCGCCGAGATTCTGATGCAGACCGACGGCCTGCGCGCGCTCACCCCGGTCGTCGCGCTCGAGCATCACCGCAGCGTCGACGGCGGCGGCTATCCGGATCTCGGCGACCGGCCGCCGCACGTCATGAGCCAGATCGTGTCGGTGGCCGACATCTATGAAGCCCTGACGGGTGCGCGCTCCTACCAGGATCCCATGCTGCCCGAGCGCGCGTGTCTGGTGCTGGCGCGCATCGCCGGCAAGAAGCTCAACACGCTGTTCGTGAAGGCGTTCGTGAACGGCATCACCTTCTTTCCGCTGGGGTCGCTGGTCCGCACCAGCCGCGGCGAGGTGGGCATCGTCGTCCGGACGAATCGCGAGGAGCCGCTGCACCCGGTGCTGACGCTCATGGACGAGCGGCTTGAGGCGGCCCGCGGACAGCTCGACACGTCGATCCGCGACGCCTCGGGCGCGTATGCCTGCCACGTGCTCGAGACCGTGAGGCCGCCCGACGGCCTCGACGTCGGCGCCTACCTGACGGCCGCCTAGCCTCGCGCCCTCGGTCTCTCGTCCTTCGTCCCGAGAGGGCCGAGTAGCCATCGAACCTCCGGGTCGGCCCTTCCGTCCAATGCCTTGTCAACGCTCCGGGCGGAACACTCCGAGATGCTCCAAGGAGGCCGGCCATGAGACGCGTGATCCTCGCCCTCTCGTTCCTCACCCTCGCCATCCCCGGCTCGTCAGGCAGGCTCGTCGCGGCGGAAGACGCGAGGACCGCGCGCGGCACGGTTCGCGCGATTGGCGCCGACTGGATGTCGGTCGCCGTCGGTCCCCGCCAATTCAGATTCGACGTGGACGAGAAGACGTCCGTCGTGGCGCCGGGGGGCGGCACCGCGACGCGTCGTGCGGACGCCGGTGCCCGCCCGGCGCCGCGTCTTGCCGAGTTCGTGAAGCCGGGCACCGCCGTCCAGATCAGCTACGTCGACCGCGGCGGCTCGCACTACGCCGAAGACATCCACGTCATCGCTTCCGCCGGACCAGGCGGAGGCTCCCTCTCGACGGATCGGCCGCCCGTCGAGACGGCCAATGGCGCGGTCGCGCACGTGGCCGCCGATTCCCTCAGCCTGGCCACGGACGCCGGCGTGCAGGCCTTCGTCGTGGATGGCGGCACGCGCGTGTTCGTCAGGGGCGCCAGCGCCGTCACGGCGGCGACCGACGGCCGTGCGCGGCTCGCCGACCTCGTGCGCGAGGGCGATCGCGTGAGCGTGTCCTACCATGAGCTCGACGGCACCAGGCACGCGCAGGAAGTGCGCGTCATGACCCCGAACGACGCTCCGCGGCGTTGAGTCCCGACCGGCGGGGAGGGGAGAGCCGGGCGCGCGAACCCGCCCGGCGCGCCCCGCTCTTCCCTTCGTGCTGGCGAACGCCCACCCTCGGGTGGGCCTAGCGCCCTCGCCAGTTTCGGGACCGCAGCCCCGCCAACGGCCAGGGCGCCCGCCCGGCGGGTTCTCCGAGCAGCACGTCGGCCAGCGCGACCCGCTCGTCGACGCCGACGTCTCGATCGATGAGCGGCACGAGCAGCCGCCGAATCCTCAGCGGCAGCGTCTGTTCGAGAAACTCGATCGCATGGTCGTGGGCCACGAGACTCTCCGACTGCGCTCCGTGCCACGCGCTGTGCAGATCGGGCGCCGGATAGAGCAGTTTGAGCAGCCGGAAGATTCGCTCGACCTCGGCCTCCATGGCCCGCCGACGATCGTCGCCGTCGGCTTCGTCGGGGCCGTCGGCCAGCAGCTGATAGGAGCGATAGTGTCCCAGAATCTCGGCCGCCAGCAGCGTCTCGACGTCTTCGCGTTCGAGGTCGTGCGTCGGATGCCGCTGTCTCAACTTGTTGAGCGCCGCGACCACCCGCATCCGCACGAGCGGATCCGGCTCGTACAGGAACGCCACGAGCACCTGCTCGGCGTCGGCCGATCCGATCCGCTGCAGGAGATCGGGCACGTCGCGGCGCACCTCCGGCTCGCCCGACTCCAGCAGCTCACGCGCGAGCGCCACGGCCGGCGTCCCGAGCGATGCCAGCGTCTCGTCGGGCAGCGCGCTGAGCGCGCGGGCGATGCCCCGCTGCTCGGAGGGCGAGGGCACGGTCCCATCGAGTGCGGCGCCGAGCACCAGACGCGCCGCTTCGATGTCCTGCTGCGGACCGGGGCGGGCCAGATGCCCCACGAGCACCATGTGCAGCGAGGCGCGGGCCACCGCGTCGAGACGCTGCACTCGGTTCAGGGGATCGACCTCCGTCGCCCGCGTCAGGTAGAGGAGAGCCTCGGTCCGCACGTTTCCGTCCGCGTCGTCGATGAGCGGTTCGATCTGCGCGACGGCGTCGGTGTCTCCCGAGGCGCTGAGCACGGCGATGGCTGCGCGACGGACGCCCGGCGAAGGATGGCTCAGGAGACGATGGAGCGTGGCGACGGGCACGGCGCTCTCGCGGTTCTCCAGCAGGCTCAGCGCATAGACGAGATCGTCGGCGCCTCCGCCCTCCAGGGCCGCATCGAGTGCCTCGCTGGCGGTCCGATCCAGCAGGGCTGCTTCGATCGACTCGGCGTCGATACGACGCTGCTGAATACTCTCGCCGAGCGTCGCGACGTACTCCCGTCGTGCCGAGACGACGGCGGCAACCCACAGCGGAGCGAGGGCCAGCGTGGCGAGACCGACCGTGTGCGGGGCAAGGCCGAGCCACGCCGATCCGGCGAGCACGATGAGCAGGAGCGACCCGGCGCAGTCGCCCGCGCGCAGCACGACGGTGTCGATGCACGACTTGGCGGCGAAGGTCTGTTGGTCCGAGAGCGGCAGGTAGAGCAGCTCGAAAGCGGGCCGGTCGATGGCATAGCGCAGCACCTGGTCGCTGCCCTTGAGCAGCACCGCCGCCCCGAGCGTGCCGGTGAGCGCGAGGGCGGCCGATCCGCCGGCGAGCGCGATGGGCGCCACCAGGAGCGCCGCGCCGAGACCGAACCGTTTCAACAGCCTGCCCGTGACGAGCACCTGCACGAGAAGCGACAGGGCGCCCGCATACACGTTGAACGTTCCGAAGAAGGCGGCGAGCGCGTCGGTGTCGGGCACCGAGAGCTTCGCGACGGCGCGAAACTGCCAGGCGGCCACCGTGGTCGCGATCGAGGCCAGGCCCACGATGGCGGCAATCGCCCGCAGGTACGGCGTCCTGCGGATCAATGCGAGGCTGGCACGAAGGCCGTGCCGGGCGGCCGGGGCGGACGCGCCGGCCGGGGCCGCGGCGCGTCGTTCCCGCCAGATCGCGGCGACCAGCGGCGCGCACCCCGCCAGCGCCGCCGCCGTGACGAGCAGCAGCGCGTCCGCGCTGGCGCGGCGGGCGACGGTCCGCGTGAGCAGCCCGCCGGCGATCCACCCGGCAATCGCGCCGCTGCCCACGAGGCCGAACAGGCGCTTCGCTTCCCGCGTGGTCACGACCGAGTTGGCGAGCGTCCACACCTGCACGGGCAGCAGCACGCCGAACACGCTCGTCCAGATGTACAGCGCGACCAGCATCCACGCGGGCTGGGCGCCTCGGGCGAGCCACCAGAAGACGACGCTCGCGCCGGCGAAGAGCAGCAGCGTCGCCATCTGGAGAATCGGCAGCGCGATCCGTCGGCCCATCCGCAGATAGGCCGCCATGACGATCGTCACGCCGAGGGCCGACGCGATGTCGGCGTACGGCAACGCACCGGCGGTGAATCGCTCGAGAAAGAGCGCGTCCCGCGTGGCTTTCGTGGCCACATAGCTCGAGAGCGCCAGAAAGAGATACGCGAAGAGCAGCCCGGCGCGACGGCGTTCCCCGTGCCGCACGTGGACCAGCCGGTTGGCGATTGCCGCCAGCCTCGAGGACATCCTTCGTTATACTCGCAGCGTTTCCGCGACCGCGCCGGGAGTGTATCCCACTTCGGCCGGCGCAAAGGGAGTCGACCATGAGGCTCATCGCCGCCCTGGCGCTCGCCGTCGTCCTGCCCGCGCTTCAGAGCGCCCCGCCCGCATCGCCGGCGGGCGGATCGAAGACGTGGATCGGCCGGGACGCGGAGTTCGAGGCGTTCATCCGGTCCGCGCCCATCGAGCGGATCGTGGACGTGGGCTCAGGGGTGACGCGTCCGCGTCACGGCTTCTTCGCGCCGGGCGGCCTCACCGACGGCGTCGTTCTCAAGAATCTGCCGCCACGAACCACGCGGGGATTCTTCGAGAGCTACAAATCGGAGATCGCGGCCTACGAGCTCGACAAGCTTCTCGATCTGAATATGGTGCCGCCGACCGTCGAGCGCGACGTCGACGGCCGCGCGATGTCGGCGCAGGTCTGGCTCGACGGCGTGCGGACGTTCGGCAGCATGAAGAGCCGGACGCCGCCTGATGGACGCGCGTGGATCTTCCAGGTGAATCGCCAGAAGATGTTCGACGATGTCATCGGCAACATCGACGAGAACGCCGGCAACCTCCTGGTCGACGACGCGTGGAATGTGATTCTGGTCGACCACTCGCGCTGCTTCACTCGCACGACGAAGCTGCCGTTCGACATCGTGCAGATCGATCGCCCGTTCTACGAACGCGTGAAGGCGCTCGCCCGCGCAGACCTCGAGCGCGCCGTCGGACCCTGGCTCGAGCCGGGCGCCCTGGATGCGCTGCTCGGGCGCCGCGACGCCGTCGTGCAGGTGGTGGAGACGCGCGTGCGCGAGCGGGGAGAGGCGGCCGTGCTCACGCGGTGAGGCCGCTGATCCGCCTGGCCAGCGTCGTCCCCGCGCGCGCTGTGTCCCCTACCGCCCGTCGAGGCGCAAGGTCACCGACGAGGTTCGCCCCTCGGACAGCATCACCGTGGACGCCCGGCCGATCAACGATTCGAGGAACGCCGGATCCTGCCATGCATCCTCGCCATCGCCGGGCACGCGAGACGTGGCCGCCGCAGTTCTGATTCGGAATGTGCCGGCCCGCAGGTCACTGAAGACGAAACGACCGTCCTGGCCGGATCGCAGTCGATACAGGTCGAAGGGGTTGGCGCGCCGAACGAGCTCGACTTGCGCGTCGCCGAGCGGACGCCCGTTCGTGTCGATCACGAGCCGACAATCGTCGCGCGACCTCGAACCGCCGGTGTGGCGGCGGGCGGCGCCGGCTGGATCATGCGGACGCTGCCGAACGGCTGGAGCCCTGCCAGGTTCGACGGAATGCGGAAGTCCACGCCTGAGCGCTCCTTGCCCGAAACCACGCGCACGGCGTAGGCCTCGCCTGCCGACCGAGCGTCCGGATAGTACGTCTTCGCGCGCCGGTTGAAGCTCACAACCTGATTCCCGCCGACGGCCACGCGCGTCGCTCTCGAATCGATGGTCGTCACGTCCACCACATGGCCCCGACGACCGGCTCGGACAACTCGTTGAACACCGATCCGCTGATCACGCCGCCCGGCGCGAGGCGGATCTCGACGGTCGAGGCGGCCGCCTGCAGCGCGACGCGGCCCGATGCGTATCCCGCCCTTTCCGCGGTCAGCGTGAACGGCTCGTCCGCCGCCGCGAACGTGAACCCTCCGTCGGCATCGGTGAGTGCGATACGGGCTACGTGCGAGGTGGAGAGGAGGACGGCGCGGGCGTTGCGGACGGTCTCACCAACACCCTCTGACGAGGGAACCCTCGTCCTGGCCGGTGAACTTACACGTTTTCGCCCGGCATCGCGAGGTCGGGCATCGGGCGGCCGAGGAACAGGCGGCGGCACGCGGTGCCGATCCACCGCGCGTAGCGGGTCGATCGCGCCACGCGGGCGCTGTCGGTGGCGATGCCGGTGTTGGCGTACATCTGTCGGTAGAGCTTCGAGATCAAGACGAACGCCAGCCGGGCCTTGAGCGACTTCACGACGCGCGAGCGCGACCAGATGTTCGTCCAGTTGTAGAAGCGGTCCCAGGCGCCCTGAGCGCCCACGCGGATCTCTTCGAGCGACATGGTCGGATGCGGCGTGAAGAGCTTCGGCCGCCGCGACTCGGGAATGAGCCAGTGCTGCGTGATCGGCACGCCGTCGACGGTCGCCTCGCGGTTCTTCGGGTCGGCCGCCCACTTCTCGAAATCCACCGTGCCCGGGAAGGGCGTGAGGAGCACGAACTGCGCGAAGGTGAGGTCGGCCTGCTCGGCCAGCTTCACCGTGGTCTCGAAGGTGTCTTCGCGATCGCTCGGAAGGCCGAAGATGAACGAGCCGAGCACGTGGATGCCGTGGCGCCGGAAGGTGCGCAGGCGTGCGATCAGCTCGTCGCCATACAGGTTGAAGCCCTTGTAGACGTCCTTGAGGCCCTCGCGGCTCACCGACTCGATGCCGACGAGGGCGCCGAGAATGCGCGCGCGCTTCATGGCGTCGAGAAATTCGGGATCCTCGGCGGCCTCCATCGTGATCTGGGTGTAGAACACGAGGTCGTTCGGCAGCTTCGCGAGCTGCGCCATGAGCGCGAAACGCTCGGCCCTGAGCGTCTGGAGCTCCTGGAGGCGGGTCGGATCCGCCCGGCGCTTCGCCTGCGCGATGTCGTCGAAGGTGACGGGATAGAAATTGTCGTCGGCCAGCGCAATGAACCGGAAGCCGAGGCGCCTGAGCTCGACGACTTCCCGCACCACCGGATCCACCCCGCGCTGGCGCGGCTCCTGGCCGTCGGTCCGCCACACGGAACAGAAGGAGCAATGCTTGGGACAGCCACGTACGGTTTGCACCGACGCCCACATGTAGCGGCCCTTGGGCAGCAGGTCCCATCGGGCGGGCGTGAACTGGCCTCCGGCGATTCGCCCGCCGTCGTACACCGGCTGGGGACGCCCGTTCAGGCAGTCTTCCACCACCTGCTGCCACACGACGTCGCCGTCGCCCTTGACCACGGCGTGCGCGCCGCCGTGCTCGCGCACTTCGTCGGGGAAGAGCGTCGCGTGAATGCCTCCGAACACGACCCATGCGCCGCGCCCGCGCGCCAGCCGGCCGATCTCATAGCCGCGCAGCGCGTTGCCGGTATGGATGCCGATGCCCACGACGTCGCCGGCGGCGATCGTGTCGATCTCGATCGACTCGAGCGTCTCGTCCACGATGTGGGGGTCGCCCCATCTGGTGCCGGTGGCGGCCGCCAGCACGTACAGCCATCGCGGCGTGATGACCGCGACGCCAAAGGCGCGGGCGCTCGGGTTGACGAGATGCACGCGGGGCGTAGCAGTTGCACACGCCCGCTCTGGCGGACTCTGAAGTGTCTGCATGAAGGTTGTCAGAAGGGATTCTACTCCGTCACCGGGCCGACGACGACGTCGGCTTGGGGAACGCGGACGACTTTGCGTTCCGCGATTTCCGCCTGCGCGGTGACGGCGATCTTGTCCGACGAGGGCACGCGCGGCACGCAGCCCCGCGACAACTGGCCGGCCCGAAGGCCGGCCAAGACCGCAAACTCGAACCTGCCGATTCCAGATGGGCGTTTGACCACCCGGCTACCAGCGGGGCTCGCGACGGCGTGAACCGCCGCCGCCGCCGAATCCACCACCACCGCCGGCGCCCATGGGCTTGGGTCGTGCCTCGTTCACCGTCAGACCGCGTCCGCCCAGCTGATACTCGTTCAGCTGCGTGATGGCCTTCTGCGCCTCTTCGTCCGTGCTCATTTCGACGAACGCGAATCCGCGCGCGCGGCCGGTGGCCATGTCGCGCATCACCTTGACGCTCTCGACCGTGCCGGCCTGGGCGAAGAGATCCTGAAGATCGACTTCGCTGGTTTCGTAGGGGATGTTTCCGACGTACAACTTTCGGCCCATGACGCTCGCTCCTCTTGTCGCAAAGGCGACCTGTCCCGATCCTCCACAACGGGGTCGGGCGGATATCGCTTCGTAGCTAAGCAGAACTTCAGGAGGAGCGAGTCAGGAAGGCTCGTTACGCCCAGAGGCGGCACAGCACGTGGCAAAATCCAGGCTCCATGGTAGCACAGCTACAATAGAATCCCTGGTCAGGACGAGGAGGCGTGTGGGAAACGAGTCCAAGCAGAATCGCCGGTTGACGAGCGGGCTCGTGGCCCTCAGCTCGGTCGCCGTGCTGAGCGTTTATACGGCCGGTTTCTTCAAGACACGACCGGCGGCCCAGGAACTGGAAGGCGAGGGCGCGCGCCGTCGATTGGCCGCCCCGGTGGCCGTGGTCGCCCCCGCCAGCTCTCCGGCCTCCGCCGGCAGGCTGATCGGGCCGTCGCCCGCGCCCCAGGAGTCGGCCGCGGCCACCCCACCCCCGAGGGTCGCGGCGCCACGGGCCGCGTCCACGGAACCGACGATCGCGGCGATGCCGGCAGCCGCGACGCCCGCTCCCCGCGCCGCGTCGCTGCCCGCCACGCTGCAGGCCGCACCCGTCGTGCAGCCCATCGCGCCGGCCGCCGCGGGCCCGGTCGTCTCGCCGGCGGCCCCCGCCCTGGAGCCGCTGGCGCCGATTGCGCCCGCGGTCGAGCCGACGGCCCCCGCCGCGCCCGCGCCGACCGCACCGCCTCCGCTGCAGATCACCGAAGGGGCGCCGCAGCCGGGCGATGCGGTCCCGATCAGGTACAAGGACGGCAAGTACTACGGCTGGGGCTCCTGCCGGCACGGCCGGATCGAGGCGCGCGTCATCATCGAGGGCGGGCGCATCACCTCCTCGGCGATCACGAAATGCCTGACCCGCTACAGCTGCTCCTGGATCACGTCCATCGTGCCGCAGGTGGTTGAGCGGCAGAGTCCGGAAGTGGACTACGTGACCGGCGCCACCGAGAGCGCCGACGCTTTCTACTACGCGATCGTCGAAGCTCTGAACCAGGCGAAGTAATGGCGGGTGCCGGCGTGCGGACCGGGGTCGCGATGGGCACGTTCGTCTCCTTCGAGGTGGCGGGAGAAGGCACCGAGCCCGCCGGCGACGTCGAGACGGCGCTCGACCGCGCCTTCCAGTGGTTCGAGGCCATCGAAGCGGTGTGCACGCGCTTCGATCCTGCGAGCGAGCTCATGCAGCTCACGGCGCGTGCGGGCCGGGCAGTTCCGGCGAGCGCCGTGCTGTTCGAAGCCGTGCGATTCGCGCTGGCCGTCGCCGAGGCAAGCGGCGGCGCGTTCGACCCCACCGTTGGCGGCGCCATGGAAGCGCGTGGATTCAACCGGGAGCACCGGACGCGCCAGGTCGTACAGACCGGTCTCTCGGCCGATGGCGAGGTCAGCTATCGCGACGTCGTGCTCGACGCCGACGCGCGCACCATCCAGCTGCGCCGCCCGCTCGTGCTCGACCTGGGCGCGGTCGCCAAGGGGCTGGCGGTCGACATGGCGGCGCAGGTCCTCCGCCCGTTCAAGAATTTCGCGATCGACGCCGGCGGGGATCTGTACTTCGGCGGCGTCAACCCGCGCGGCGAGAAATGGTCTGTCGGCGTGCGGCACCCGCGCAGGCACGAGGACGTGATCGACGTGCTCGCGGTCTCGGGCGCCGCGGTCTGCACGTCCGGCGACTACGAACGACCCCATCCGTCCGGCGCGGGCCATCACCTGCTCGATCCGCGAACGGGCGATTCAGCCACGGGCGCCGCCAGCGTCACCGTGATTGCGCCGACGACGATGGCCGCCGACGCGCTCGCGACGGCGGCCTTCGTGCTGGGCCCCGTCGACGGCCTCGCCTTCCTGGAACGTCAGGGCGTCGAGGGTCTCGTCGTCACGAGCCGGCTGGAACGGCTCGCGACGTCCGGCCTGGCCTCCTACCGTGCGCCGCACGATCAGCATGCCCGCACGACGGTTTGACGCGGCGCGCCGGTTCTTCCGGACGCCGAAAGGCCTCCTGACGATCGTCTTCGCGATACTCGTCGTCATCGCCGCGCCGATTGACGGCCTCGGGGTCCTCGGTCCGAGCCTGGGCGCGGGCATCGCCGCGGCGATGCTGGTGGATCTGCCCGTTCTCCGGATGCGGAAGGGTGTGTGGGAGTTTCCGAGCGGCGCGCTGCTCACGGGCGCGATCGTGGCGATGGTCCTGAGCCCGCACGAAGCGTGGTGGGTGTCGGGTGTGACGTCGGCCGTGGCGGTGGCGAGCAAGTACGTCTTCCGGACGCGGTCGGCGAACATCTTCAATCCGGCGGCGCTCGCCCTGGTCGGCACGTTCTACGTGTTCGACACCGGCCAGAACTGGTGGGGCGCGCTGCCCGACGCGGGCGTCGTCGGACTCGTCGTGCTGTTCGCGACCGGCATCTTCATCACCGATCGCGTGAACAAGGTGCCGCTCGTGCTCGCCTTCCTGGGCAGCTACTTTCTGTTGTTCACCGCCATGGCGTTCACGGGCGACGCGGCACTGGTCGCGGAGATCTTCCGATCGCCCGACCTGCAGGCCGTCCTGTATTTCGCGTTCTTCATCCTCACGGATCCGCCGACTTCGCCGGTGAAGTACCCCGATCAGATTGTGTGCGGTGTGATCGTCGCCGTCGTGGGCTTCGCGGTCTTCGAGGGCGTCGGCGCGGCGTATTACCTGCTGGCGGGCGTGCTCGTCGGCAACGTGTGGGAGGCGTGGCGGCGGACGCGATTGCGGACGCGGCCACGAGCCGCCGCAGCCTAGCGCGAGTCGGCCTGCGCTACACTGGCGCGATGACGCGGCGCACGCTCGGCCGGAGCGGCCTCACGGTGTCGGCCATCGGGCTCGGCTGTATGGGCATGTCGCAGAGCTACGGCCCGCGCGACGAGCCGGAATCGATCGCGACCATCCACCGCGCGCTCGAGCTCGGCGTGACCTTCCTCGACACGGCGGCCGTGTACGGACTGGGCGAAAACGAGAAGCTCGTGGGCCGGGCGCTCGCGGGGCGGCGACACGACGTCGTGCTGGCCACCAAATGCGGAATCGTCCGCGACGCGGACGGCAGGATGTCGGGCTTGGACGGCTCGCCGAAGGAGATCGTGGGCTCGTGCGAGGCGAGCCTGAAGCGGCTGAACACCGACGTCATCGATCTCTTCTACCTGCACCGGGTGGATCCGAAGACGCCGATCGAAGATTCCGTCGGCGCGATGGCCGATCTGGTGCGCACGGGCAAGGTGCGATACGTCGGCCTCTCGGAAGCCAGCCCGGCGACCCTCGAGCGCGCGAGCCGCGTGCATCCCATCGCCGCGCTTCAGAGCGAGTATTCGCTGTGGTGCCGCGATCCGGAAGCCGGCGTGCTGGCGAAATGCCGCGATCTCGGCATCGGGTTCGTGCCGTTCAGCCCGCTCGGTCGGGGCTTTCTCTCCGGCAGCATTACGCGAACCGACACGCTTGCCGCCGACGACATGCGTCGCACGCTCCCCCGGTTTCAGGGCGACAACCTGACGGGCAACCTCGCCCTCGTCGGCCGACTCCAGGCCGTGGCGGATCGCCTGGCGCGGCCCGCTACGCAGGTCGCCCTCGCCTGGCTCCTCGCCCAGGGCGACGACATCGTGCCGATTCCTGGAACGAAGCGGCGGCGCTATCTGGAGAGCAATGCGGCCGCCGTCGACGTTCCGCTGTCGCGAGAAGATCTGGCGGAGCTCGACGACGCGTTTCCGCCGGATGCGGTGATGGGCCAGAGGTATCCGGAACAGATGATGCGCTGGGTCGACCGCTAGAATCGAGTATAGAGCGCCAACAGGCCGAGTCCGCTGGCGACGATCAGTATGGATCGCGGCTCAGGACCGGCGAGGCGTCCGCTCTGGCTGAGGCCCGCGATGGGCACAATCGGCGGGCCCTCGCGAGCCGATCGCCGGGCCGGCCACGACAAAGTCGAAATCCCGCGTGACCCGGCGCGACCCGAGGACGACGAGGGCCATGCCGCCGACCAGCACGGGCGCCAGGCCCAGGTCGCGCAGATCCCGCGCCAGTGCGCCGACGGTCTGGAGGTAGTCGGCCGGGCCGGTCACTGTCGCGGCCGGCGGCGGGCGACGTCGGGGAGCGGTCCGGCGAACGTCTGGACTCGCTCGGCGCGGCGGGCGAACCCTCTCGGCCGTGCCGGCGCAGGCCTCTGCCCGGGCGCTTCATCCGCCGGCGATGCGCGGCACGAAATGCACTTCGCTCGTCGGCGTCAACGGCTGGAACGTGGGATCCTGGTGAATCTCTCCGTCGATGGCGACCGCCATCAGATCGACGACGCCCGACAGCCCTGGGAACCGCTCGACGAGCGCCGCGAGCATGGCGTCGACGCGGTCGGCGTCGATCTCGACCGACTCGAGGCCGCCCGAATGCGCCAGGAGCTCGTTCGAGAGATGGACCGTGGCCATCAGCCCACGGGCTGCGGCTCGAGCGCCTCGATGCCTTCGAGCACGCGCGGCGGCGAGAGCGGCAGCTCCGTGAATCGCACACCCGTCGCCCGACGCATGGCGTTGGCGACGGCCGCGAGCGGGGGAACGATCGGCACTTCGCCGACTCCGCGCACGCCGTACGGATGCGAGGGGTTGGGCACCTGGACGATGACGGTGTCGATCATCGGCAGATCGGATGCGACCGGCATCCGGTAATCGAGGAACCCGGCGTTCTCCATCCGGCCCTTCGCGTCGTAGAGATACGCCTCGTTCAACGCCCAGCCGATCCCCTGCGAGGCGCCCCCCTGCATCTGGCCTTCGACGAAGCTCGGATGCACGGCCTGCCCCGCGTCCTGGATCGCCGTGTAGCGGACCACCTTCGTCCGGCCGGTGTCCTTGTCGACCTCGAGATCGCAGACGTGCGCGGCAAACGCCGGGCCGGCCATCGGCGCGTTGAGCGAGGCGCGACCGACGATCGGCCCGCCGGTCTTGGGCAGCTGCGCGGCGAGCTCCGCCACCGACAGCCGGCGCTCGTCGCCGTCCGCCACCGGGCGGACGCGCCCGTCCTCCCATCGCACCTGGTCGACGGCAAGGTTCCAGATCTTCGCCGCCCGGGCGCACAACTGTTCGCGCACATCGTCGGCCGCGCGGATGACGGCCATGCCCGTGGCGTAGCACACGCGGCTGCCTGCGGTGAGATCGGTGAAACCGGCGGTGTCGGTGTCGGCGACGATCGGCCGGACCCTCTCGACGGGAATCCCGAGCTCCTCGGACACCATGAGCGCCTGCGCGACGCGCGTGCCGCCGATGTCGGGATTGCCGGTGACGACGGTCGCGCTGCCGTCGGCGTCGAGCGCGATCGTGGCGCTCGAGTTCATGCCCGCGTTGAACCAGAAGCCGCAGGCCATCCCGCGCCCCTGGTTGGGGCCGAGCGGCGAGGACCAGTGCGGGTGGGCGCGCGCCGCCTCGAGCACCTCTTTCAATCCAATCCGCCCGAATTTGGGTCCGTAGGGCGCCTGGTCGCCTTCCGACACG
Source organism: uncultured Acidobacteriota bacterium (assembly GCA_963837345.1). Taxonomy (GTDB): domain Bacteria; phylum Acidobacteriota; class Vicinamibacteria; order Vicinamibacterales; family CAVVIG01; genus CAWIMX01. Next base: position 1,249,406 of record CAWIMX010000001.1, on the reverse strand, counting down.
GCATTCTTCAACCGCAACTCGATCGGGTCCATGCGGAGCCGCTCGGCGATTTCGTCCACGAGCGACTCGGTGGCGAACGTGGACATCGGCGATCCCGGCGCGCGGTAGGCGGCGACCTTCGGCTTGTTCACCACGACATCGTGCGACTCGATCTGGAAGGCGGGAATCGTGTAGGCCGCCAGCGCGCACATCGCCGCCGCGCCGAAGGGCGAGCCGGCATACGCACCGGCTTCGTACCACATCGACGCGCGCGCCGCGACGAGGGTCCCGTCGTTCTTCGCGCCCAGCTGCATGACGATGCGGCAGCCCGAGGTCGGTCCGGTGGCGCGGAAGACCTCGTCGCGATTCATCACCATCTTGACGGGGCGCCCGGACTTTTTCGACAGGAGGATCGCCAGCGGTTCGAGGTACACGGGAATCTTGCCGCCGAAGCCGCCGCCGATTTCGCTCGGGATCACGCGAATCGAGCCGGGGTCCAGGTGCAGGATTCCGGCGCAGGCGTCGCGCACGACGAACGGGCCCTGCGTGGAGCACCAGACGACGGCGCGGCCGTCGGCGCCCCAGCGCGCCACGCAGGCGTGGGGCTCGATGTAGCCCTGGTGCACCATCGGCGTCCGGAATTCGCGTTCCACGACGAGGTCGGCCGACCGGAAGCCGGCGTCGACGTCGCCGCGCGCAAGCTCCATGCGGGCCGCGACGTTGGTCGGCCCCGTGTGGCCGGGGGCCGGCTTGCCGCGCGTGACCAGATGCTGGTGCAGGATCGGCGCGTCCGGCGCCAGCGCCCGGTCGAGCCCCATCGCCGGCTCGAGCACCTCGTAACTGACCTCGACCCGGCGCGCGGCTTCGCGGGCCACGTCGAGCGACGTCGCCGCGACCGCCGCGACGGCATGGCCGTCGTACAGCACCTTCTCCCGGGCCATCATGTTGTCCGACATGTCGTGCAGATCGAGCGCGGCTTCGCCGCCGAGCATGATCTTCTTGTCGGTCTCGGCGAAATCGGCGGCGGTGACCACTGCTTTGACCCCGGGCAGCCGCTCTGCGGCCGACGTGTCGATTTGCCGGATCCGGGCATGGGCGTGCGGGCTGCGCACGATCGCGCCGTACAGCATGCCCGGCAGTGCGAAATCGGCCCCGTAGTTCGCGCGGCCCGTGACCTTGTCCACGCCGTCGTGCCGCACGGGTCGCGTTCCGACGAAGCGATAGGAGGGGGAGCTCATACAGCGGCCTTTCGCAGCTCTCGCGACGCGTCCAGCACGGCGCGAATGATCTTGTCGTAGCCCGTGCACCGGCACAGGTTGCCGGCCAGCCAGTAGCGGGCCTGTTCTTCGGTCGGCTCGGGATGCGCGTCCAGCAACGCCTTGGCGGCGACGATGAAACCGGGCGTGCAAATGCCACACTGCAGCGCGGCGTCGTCGAGAAACGCCTGCTGAATCGGGTGAAGCGCGTCGCCCGTCGCGATGCCCTCGATCGTGGTGATCGTGCGCCCCTCGGCTTCGGCGGCGAGCACGAGGCACGACGGCACGAGGCGCCCATTGAAGATCACCGAACACGCGCCGCAGTCGCCGGTCGAACAGCCTTCCTTCGCGCCGGTCAGGCCCACGCGGTCGCGCAGCGCCGTGAGAAGGGTTTCATGGCCCTCGCAGAGAAACTCGACGGGCTCGCCGTTGATCGTCGTGGCGACGTGGATTCGGGGCATGGGGTCAGGCCTCTCTCGCCCGCTTCAGGGCCAGCATCGCCGCGCGCCTCGCGAGGACCCCGGCAACTTTTCGCCGGTACGCGATCGTGCCGCGCTTGTCGTCGATCGGCCTGGCGGCCGCGCTCGCCGCCGCCGCCAGCCGGTCGAGCGCCGCCTCGTCGCCGGTCGTGCCGACGAGCGCCTGACCCGCCGCCTCCACCACAATCGGCGTCGGCCCGACCGCGGCCAGCGCGATCCGGCAGGCGCGGCAGACGCCGTTGTCGTCCAGCGTGACGCTCGCGGCGGCGCCCACGACGGCGATGTCCATTTCGGTCCGCGGCGTGAGCCGCAGGTACGCGTCCGATGCATGAGCCGCGGGGCGGGGGACGCGCAGCGCGACGAGCAATTCGCCCGGCTCGAGCACGTTCCTGCCCGGCGCGGTCGTGAATCGCTCGACCGCGACCGTGCGCTCGCCACGAGGGCCGGCGATCAGGCACTCGCCTCGATTGACGATGAAGGCGCACGGCGTGTCGGCGGCCGGCGACGCGTTGCAGAGGTTGCCCCCGACCGTGCCGCGGCCCTGAATCTGCGTGGATCCGATGAGCGCCACGGCCTCGGCGATTCCGGGCCACAGCCGCGTCAGCTCCGGATGCCCGGTGATGTCGACGGCCGCGGTCGCCGCGCCGAGCAGCAGGCCGGCCTGGTCGATCCGAATCGCCACGAGCTCGGGAATCCGCTTGATGTCGATGAAGGCCGTCGGCTGCCGGGCGCCGGCGCGGAACTGCACGAGGAGATCGGTGCCGCCGGCGATCACGCTGGCGCCGGGCGTCGAACCGATGAGGCGGACGGCTTCGGGAATCGTGCGCGGGGCGTCGTAGCGGATGGCCTGCATATCGGCTCCGGATTGAACGACCATCTTAATCCCGGAGCGGAAGCCAGGGATAGCGCCCGCGTGTCATGTGTGGCTCTTGCGGCGGCGGCCGAGGATGCCCGACATCGCGTCGGTCAGCTGCTTCCAGCGCGATCGCTCCGACGCGAGCTGCCGCCGCCCCGCGGGCGTGAGCCGGTAGACGCGCGTCCGCTGATTCTTGTCCGACTGCGTCCATTCGGCGGCGATCCAGCTCTGGCGCTCGAGCCGGTGGAGCGCGGGATAGAGAGACCCGGTGTCGACCTGAAGGCGCTCCCCCGAGTCGGTGCGGATCGCCTGACTGATGCCGTAGCCATGGCGCGGGCCCCACCGGAGAGTCTGCAGGATCAGCAGATCGAGGGTGCCCTGGAGCCATTCGATGCGGTTGCGGTAGGAGGGAAGTTTTTTCAGCATGCCGCCGCCCGACGCAGGCAGTCTACACCCAGGGATGTTGACCGTCTACACCCATGGCATCCGGCTGCCGTCACGCGCGGCGTGACGCATCGGTCCGGAAAGAATTTCGCGCGAAAGTTTTTCGGCCTCACCGATTCACTCTGACACCCGCCGCGTCGATCGCGCGCGCGACGTGCAGGAAAAGTCGGCGCCGCACGATCGGCGCGCGACTTGCACTGCGGGCGCCGACTCCCCCAGCGATCGAGATGCAGGCATTCCATGACACAACGGTCCCGTGCTCGTCGCGCGACGAGCGCTTTGTACTTCGCGTGCTTCGCGACGGCGTTGACGCTCGCTCTCGTGATCGATTCAGCCACGGCGTTCGCCCAAACACGGCGCATGGCGTGGGATGAGAACAGCAGTTCCACCGTGCAGGGGTTTGCCGTCACCGTCGACGGGGTCCGCACCGACTACGGACTCTCGCCCCGACAGGCCGACGGGTCGTGCGGCTGCTCCGTGCCCCTTCCGTTCACGACTGGCAAACACACGCTCGTCGTGAGCGCCTACAACGCGGCCGGGGAAACGAGCGCGGCGCCCTTCCTCATCGGTCCGACGGCGAGCGCTGGCGGCCCGTACTCGGGGGCGACCGGCGCGTCGCTCGCCGTGAGCGGCGCGGGCTCGGTCGACGCCGCCGGCGTTCGCCTCACGAGCTACGCGTGGAGCTGGGGAGACGGCACGAGCACGACGACCGCTTCCACCCCGGGCGCGTCGCACGCGTATGCCAGCGCCGGGACCTTCACGATTCGGCTGACAGTGACCGATGAATTCGGCGTGTCGGCCACGTCGAGCACGACGGCCGCGATCACGCTGGCGGCGCAGCCGCCCGGCGCGCCCGCCTCGCCCAGCCCCTCGAGCGGCGCCACTGGCGTCGGTCTGACGCCCACGCTCGCGTGGAACGCCTCGGGCGCGACGACCTACGACGTGCAGTTCGGCACGACGAGCCCGCCGCCGCAGGCGGCGAGCGGACGATCGAGCGCCTCGTATTCGCCGGCCACGCTGGCAGCCGACACGATCTACTACTGGCGGATCGTGGCCCGCAACGCCGCGGGCGCCACGACCGGACCGATCTGGGCGTTCCGGACCGCCCCGTCTTCCACGACGGGCGGCGCCGACATCGTCATTCATGCGAGCGATGTCGCGGCCGGCCAGCTGCACGGCGGCTGGTCGAAGGCGAGCGACTCGACGTCGCCGGGCGGCGTCAAGCTCGCCACACCCGACCGGGGGCAATCGCACACCAATGCGCCGCTGGCCGCGCCCGCCGACTACGTGGACGTCACCTTCGACGCCAACGCGGGCACGCCCTACACGCTGTGGCTTCGACTGCGCGCATTGAGCGACAGCAAGTTCAACGACTCGGTCTGGGTGCAGTTCTCCGACGCGCTCGTGCGCGGCACGGCCGCGTACCGACTCGGTTCGACGTCGGCACTCCTGGTGAACCTCGCGACGAGCCAGGCCGCTTCGAGTCTCAGGAACTGGGGATGGCAGAACGGGGCGTACTGGCTGTCGCAATCCGCCACGGTGACGTTCGCGGGCAGCGGCACGCACACGCTCCGGATCCAGGTGCGCGAGGACGGCGTCCAGTTCGATCAGATCGTGCTCAGCCCCGACACCTACCTCAACACGCCGCCGGGTCCCGTGAACAACGATTCCACGATCGTGACCGCGGGACAGGGCTCGGGCTCCGGCGGATCGACGCCGCCGAGCGGCGACGTCGTCGTGTATGCCAGCGATGTCGGCGCCGTCCAGATCCATGGAGCCTGGTCGAAGGCCGGCGACTCGACGTCGCCGTCGGGTGTCAAGCTCGTCACGCCGAACAATGGCCGGTCGAACACCAACGGCCCGCTGCCGTCGCCGGTCGACTATGTGGACGTCACCTTCGCCGCGGATGCCGGCACGCCCTACACGCTCTGGCTGCGGCTGCGCGCGCTCAACGACGACAAGTACAACGATTCGGTGTGGGTCCAGTTCTCGGACGCGCTCGTCAACGGCGCGTCGGCCTATCGGCTGAGTTCGACGTCGGGGCTCCTGGTGAATCTCGCCACCTCGCAGCGCGCCGACAGCCTGAACGGGTGGGGCTGGCAGAACGGCGCGTACTGGCTCTCGCAATCCGCTACCGTGACGTTTGCCACGAGCGGCACACACACGCTGCGAATCCAGATCCGGGAGGACGGCGTCCAGCTCGATCAGGTCGTGCTGAGCCCATCCACCTACCGGGCCACCCCCCCGGGGCCGGAGACGGGCGATCGCACCATCGTCAGCAGGTAGGAGAGTGTCGCTGATGTCCTATTGATGCACGTCGGCGCAGGGCCTCCGGTTTTTTGGTCGTCCGCGGCCGCCGGAAAGCATTAGCATGGTGCGAGTGAAGGCGCATGTCTGATCCGAGGAGTGTGTCTCCCGCACCGCCGGCTTCCAACGGAACGCCCGACGAGGCGACACCCGACATGAAGGGCGCGCTGTCGGCCATCGACCGGATGCTCGAAACCGAGCCTCCTGTCGGCGCCGCGACGCCTCTTGCGCGTCCCGGTCCGACGCCGGTTGCCGCGTCGAGCGGCAGCCGCACCGTTCCGCCGAATCGGCCCGATCAGAAATCGGCCGCGGCCCGCGACGCTCGTCCACAGTCGGGGGGGACGCCCGCGAGCGCAACCGCCGCACGAAGCCGGCTCTATTGGTTTCTGGGCACGGCCGACTTGAATCCGCTCGATCCGGGCTCGCTCACCTACGAGCCCTATTTCGGTCTGCGCGAGAAGCCGTTCAGCCTGCTCTCGGATCCGCGCTTCTTCTTCGGCGACTCGGTTCACGGCGCGGCGTTCGAAACCCTGGTCGGCGGCATCTGCCGTCGCGAAGGGATCATGGCGCTCACCGGCGAAGTCGGCACCGGCAAGACGACGCTCTGTCGCGCCGTCCTGCAGTCGCTCGATCGGCGGGCCTTCGCCGCGTTCGTGCCCGACCCGTTCCTGTCGCGCGAAGACCTGCTGAAGACGCTGCTGCTCGATTTCGGCGTCGTGTCGATGGATGAAGTGCGCAGCGGCCGGCTTCGCGGCGCGAGCCGCGCCGATCTGAGCTTCCCGCTCTATGAGTTTCTCGCCTCGCTTCAACCGCTCAAGGCTTTTGCCGTCGTGATGATCGACGAGGCTCAGAACCTCACGAGCGAGCTGCTCGAGGAGATCCGGATCCTCGCCGACCTGGAAGGCCGTCAAAAACTCGTGCAGGTGTTCCTGGTCGGGCAGCCCGAGCTGCGGGAACGGCTCACCACGCCCCAGATGCGCCAGCTGCGCCAGCGGATGACGGTGCAGTGCGAGCTCGTGCCGCTCGCCGGGCAGGAGGTGGCGCAATACATCGCGCACCGGCTCGAGGTGGCGGGCGGGGACGGGCGAGGGCTGTTTTCGCTCGCTTCGATCGACCTGATCCGGACGGCCTCGAACGGCATTCCCCGCGTGATCAACCTCTTGTGCGATCGCGCGCTCTCCCGCGCCGCCTCGCTCCGCGCGACCCGCGTCGAGGCCGACGATGTCGTCTGGGCTGCCGAGGAGCTGCGGCTGCCGACGCCCGATCGATGGCGTGCGGAAATCCGCGTGGAGCCGCGCAGCTTCCGGCCGCCGGATCCGCCTGGCGGGCAGAGTCAACCGGCTGCCCCGGCCTTGCACGTCGTGCAGCCCTTCCTCCTGCCTTCGCCGGCCGAGACGCCCGTGCCTCGAGAGGCGTCCGACACCGCAGGCGAGTCGGCCGATGGCGAATCGAGTGTCCGGCTCGACGCGATCGACGAGGCTTTCGAGCGGCTTGCCGAGGCTCCAGAACTGCAGCCGGTCGAGCCGGAAGGCGAGCCGGCCGCACCCTCGCACGCAGGCGATGCGGCCGACACGTCTGGAGCCGACCAGGCGCAAGACGCGAGCGGCGAGAGCGCTCCGGCGGCCGAAACCCGCGCCCTCGACGCGCCTGTCGGCGGGGATCTCGAGACGGCGATCGAATCCTTCGAGCCGGAGCCCGTCAACGCCACGCCGCCGTTGCTGCGAAGGTACTTGTGGATTGCGGGCGCCTGTCTGGCGTTCGCGACCGGTTTTGGCGGCTACCTCTATCTGTCCGCGTCGGAGTCGTCGCAAGATCAGCCGACGATCGAGGCCGCGGTCGACCAGGCGCAGCCCGTGCCGGAGAGCATTCCCTTGCCGGCGGATCCCGCTGCCTCCACCGCCTCGCCGGCGGAGCCCGTGCGGCCGGCCGCGTCACCCTCACCCGTGCCGGATCTCGCGGCGCCGCCGGTCGGGTCGGCGACTCCAGCCGGCCCGGCGGGTCCCGTCGCGCTTCAGATGGCGACGTTCCAGAGCGCGGTGCGGGCGCAGCAGGCCGTCGACGAGCTCCGCGCCGCGGGATTCGACGCGCGCAGCATTCCCGTCTCCCTTCGCGACGGGCAGCCTGCGATTGTCGTGATGCTCGGTCCCTTCCCGGACGTGCCGACCGCGGAACGGGAGCTCGCGCGCGCGCAGCAGATCCCCGGGTACGACACCGCGCGGGTGGTTCCGGTCGGATCGTCGCGCTAGCCCGCCCCCGCCGGTTCTACGGCTGTTTCACGGCCAGCAGGAACGACAGCAGCACCTCGCGCGACGTCACGTTGCAGTGCCCGTAGCGCACGACCGGGAGCGGAATGAAACGTCCCCGGGCGACGAGGTCGGTCTTGCCGAAGTATAGGAGCTCGTGCCAGAACGGCGCGATTTCGTCGGCCGTGGTGTGCAGTGTGGCCAGCGGGATGGCAAGCTCGCCGGTCGTCTCGTACGGCCGCAGGGCGCCGAGGGCAGCAGGGTCGGCGCTGAAGCGCTCGACCATGACGTTCAGCCGGAAGTCGTTGCGCGACCCGTAGTACCACCGCGCGCGGTTGCCGAAGGCGTTTCCCCCGAGCTTGTGCGCTTCGTCGGCCGTCCCCATCACGTTGTAGCGAAGCACATTGAGCGTGGTCGTGACGATCGTCGCCGGGATGGCGGGGTCGTAGGCGGCCTTCGACGTGCGCATCAGTTCCAGCGCCCGGCCGGGGTTCGCCGCCAGGGCGGCAGTGATGGCGGGCACGAAGGAGGTCTCCCAGTTGCCGATCACGGCCGGAGGAATCTCGATCGCCGAGCCGGGGATGAGTCCCGGGAAGAAGTAGTCGAACAGCACACGGAAATCGTCCACGTAGTTGATCTGCCCGCGAAAACTGCCGATCGGCGCGCACGCGGCGAGCGCGCTCGAGAAGAGCTCGGGCGAGCGCTCCGCGAGGAGCGTGGCCACGAGCCCGCCTTCCGACACGCCTGCGATGTGCGTGCGCAGCGGCTGCGCAAAGCCGCTGTCGAGGAACGCGCCGAGAAGCTCCTTGATGTCGTCGACGCCTTCGAGAATCGCGAGGCCGTTCTGCCGGTAGCTCGTCGTCGCGAAGGCGTAGCCGAGCGTCTGGACGAGCGTGGGGAGGGGCGTGCCGTCGGGCAACGTGAGGTGATAGAAGCCCAGGGGCTGGTTGGGGTCGACGTAGCCCGGCGCGTACACGACGAGCTCGCCGTTCCATCCGACGTCGGGCACGCAGATGAGCGAGAGGGCGCCGCTCGGCAGTGCGCCCGCCTCACAGGCGCCGGGCACCGGGCCCTGCGCGCGCGCGGCGGCCGGCACGGCCAGCGCCAGCGCGATGGCGGCGGTGGCGAGGACAACAGACCGGGTAGCTGTTCGCATGCGACCCTCCTCGGACGAACGGCGGCAGTATACGCCCGCCGGCGGAGCGGATTCGGCCCAAACGCCGGGCGTCCCGAATTTACGCGACGCCGTCGGGGTAGCTGTCGCGCAGCACTCGGGCGAAGCAGTCGACGAGGTCCGCGCGGCGCCAGCCGCGACGCACGTGATCCCGCAGGACGTCCAGCGCCTCGGCCGGCGTCTTGCCGGGCTGGTACGGACGCGGGAACGTCATGGCCTCGAAGACGTCGACGAGGCTGATGATCTGGGCAAGGATGTCGATGGCCTCGCCGCGCAAGCCATCGGGATACCCCGAGCCGTCGAGCCGTTCGTGATGATGGCGGATGATCGAGCGGATGCCGCGCAGCGATCGCAGGTTGGCGACGAGCGACTCGCCGATGAGCGTGTGCGACTTCACCAGTTCGTATTCCTCGGGCTCGAGCGGGCTGGGCTTGTTGACGATGGCGCTCGGAATCGCCAGCATGCCGATATCGTGCAGGAAGCCGCCGCGGCGCAGCGACTGCAGGTCCTCCTGGTCGAGCCCGAAGCTCCGCCCGATCGCCATCGCATAGTTGGCGATCCGATGACAGTGGCCCTCCGAGATGCCGTCGCGCGCTTCGATCATGACGGCGAGCGTCATCATGATGGATGCGGCGGAGTCGAGGTCGTCCGTGTAGCGCTTGACGCGCAGCAGCGAGCGGACGCGCGTGAGCACTTCGAGCGAGTCGACCGGTTTGGTCAGGAAGTCGTCGGCGCCCGCGCTGATGCCCTCCAGCCGCTGTTCCCGCGCGTCGAGCCCGGTCACGATGACGATGGGCGTCAGCCGAGTCGCCGGCTCGTTCTTCAGGCGGCGGCACACTTCGAGACCGCTCAGGTCGGGCATCACGATGTCGAGCAGGATCAGGTCGGGCGGCCGCTCGGCCACGCGCGTCAGGGCGGTCTGACCGTCGAGGGCGATGTCCACCGAGTAGCCTTCGTGGAGCAGGAGCCTCGACATATAGGACGCGACCGCAGGCTCGTCGTCCACGACGAGTACCGTCTGCGGGCCTGAGGTGTGCTCGGGTGCGGGACGGTCGGCTGCCCCGGCCGTCGCGCGCTTTGGGGTGTTCACGCGTACACATATCGGCCGGTCCTGGCTGGGGCTGCAAGCTTTCGGGCGCCCGAGTGCACGGATTTGCGCGGGTCCGCCGCCCTGGACGCCGTGGTACGATCGTGATCCCCCGAAGGAGATCTCGATGGTGACGACGCTGCTGATCGCGCTCGCGAGCCTCGCGGGTGCCGCGCAGGGCGCTGCCGTCCAGGCGCCGCCGCTGCGGCCGTTGCAGATTGCGGCGCCCCGCACCAATCCGGCGCCGAGCGGCCGCCCCTCCGACCCCATCCGCGTCGTTTACGACGTTCGGCCGCCGGTCGATCTGAAGCTCCCGAGCCACGTGTATACCGACGGCCCCTCCATCGCGGTGACGAACTTCGAGTGGGTCCCCTACCTCTCCATCCGGAAATGGCCGTCGGGATGCGAAGAGATTCCGCGCGACACCGGCACGAACGCGGTCGACGTGGTGGCCGACGCGTTCACCGATGCCTGGGACTGGGCCAGCACGGCCTACGGCGACATTCAGAACGCCGTCGTGGATCTCGCGCACAGCCTGCTGCCGTTCGTGCCGCGGGAGATTCTGAACATCGCGATGCAGAGCGCGATGATGGCGGCCGGCCTGCCCCCGAGCATCCCGAACCTCGATCAGCTGATGGACGCCGGCAGCGACTATCTGGTCGAAAGTCTCGCGTCGCAGATCCCGGTGCCGGCGAGCGACCAGCTTGCCGGGTTGACGGTGGATCAGTTCAAGAGCCAGGCGGAGAAGGCGTCGCGCGAGGCGGTTCGCGCGGGCGCGGCCCGGGCCCGCGACGAGCTGTCCGGGAAGAACGTCAAGTACTGCCAGCAGTGGACGCGGTATCCCTTCGCCAAGGTCACCATCCGGAACACGGGCCAGGAGGACTATCACGACATCTAGGTGGACATCCAGGACACCGGCCACTTCTTCCGCGATCTCGGCGTTCCTGTGGCGGTCCTGCACCGCGGCCAGTCGCTGACGATTCCCGTGGTCCTCATCGACCGGCCCCGCATGAATGTCGTCGTGAAGGATGAGACCCAACTCGTCGAGACGAACGAGCAGCGGGCGGAGAACCGCTGGTGGGAAGCATTCATCTCGACGCCGTTCGCCTTCGAGGTAACGCTGCCGAACGGCCGGGACTGCCTCCTCAACCAGTGCCAGGACCTTCGCAAGGTCGCCTACACCTCGGCGACGAAGGTCTGGTTCACCGAAGGCGGCGTGTCGCGCTAGCTCGCGGACCGTTTGGGGGCGGCGGAGCGCAAGAGGCGCGACCGGGCGCCCCGTCCTCGAGAGGCGCTGTGCGCGCTACGGCACCAGGACGCGGATGACGCCGTCGCGCTTGTTCAGCAGGAACACGCGGCCGTCAGCGGCCGCGCCGAACCGCAGATCGGCACGCGGCGCGGGCGGTTTCCCCTGAGCGGTGTTCGTCTCCTGGATGATCTGCAGGAACGTCCTCGCGTCGCCGTTGTCGTTCAGCAGGACCCGATGGATGGGATCCTGGCCGCCCTGGGGAAGCGTGTCGGCGTCGACGTAGAAGATCTCGCCGCTCGGGTTGTCGCCGAAAAGGAGCTTGTTCGTGAGGGCCCGAATCGCCGTCTGCCGGTAGATCACGACACCGGTGACCGCCGGACGGCGCAGCAGCGGATCGCGGTGGTCGAACTCGACGATCGGGTAGGTGATGCCCGACTGGCCGCGGCGATTCTCCATGCCCACTTCGCGGGAACCGTAGGTGAAGCTGCCTTCCCACACGTTCCATCCGAGGTTGGCGCCCGCCGTGACGGGACTCACTTCTTCGACGATGTTCTGGCCGATGTCGGCGACGAACATGTTGCCGTTCTTCGAATCCCATCCGAAGCGCTGCGGGTTGCGCACGCCGTAGGCGTAGATTTCACCGAGCGTGTCGTCCTTGCCGTCGTTGGCGAATGGATTGACCGCCGGGATCCCGTACTTGCCGTTCGCGCTGTTCGTGCCGAGCGGATCGATCCGCAGGATCTTGCCGAAGGCGGAGTGCAGATCCTGCGCGTGGTTGTACGGATCCCCGCCGCTGCCGCCGTCGGCCAGGCCGATGTAGAGGAGGCCGTAGTCGGGACTGCCGGGCCGCGCCAGTGGATTGAACGTGGCGTGTCCGCCGTTGTGATTGGGAAACGGCTCGGCCGCGCGGAACACCTCGCGCGGCGGGCCGCCGTCGTAGGTGGCCGCGGTCGCGTCTTTCGCCGTCCACTCGAGCAGCACGAGATCGTGGGTGTGCCCGGTGCCCTTTGGGACGAAGTCGGCCTTCGGCGTCGTGTTCGTCGTGTCGGTGTACGTGTAGAACTTGCCGTAGCCGCGTGCGCCGCGCCGGGCGAACTCAGGATGGAACGCGACGCTCTGAAACCCGCGCTCGGACCCCTGCGACTGGACTCCGACGCCCCAGGTGGACGCGTTGATGTCGAGATACTCGGTGACCGTCTTGCCGTCGTAGCTCACGCTGTAGAGCGGGCCGCGCATCGTGTTGACGAAGAACCGCCGTGTACCCGGCTCGTCCACGAGCAGCATCATCCGCGGCGCTTCGCCGGCGATGTCCGGGATCGTCGCGAACTCGGCAACGTTCACGCGGATGACGCCCTCGGTGGCCGCGATCGGCTCGGGGAACGGATCGTTCGACGTCTGCTGCCCGAAGACTGCAGGCGAAAACGCGAACGCGGCGGCAGCGACGAGCGATGCAGTGCGGATCATCGACATCAGTCCTCGAAGACCGGGCATCATCAATTCTACGGCGCGGGCGCGTGGAACCGGCCGACGTAGGCAGCCTTGCCGACCACGTGGCCTTCCATCGCCTTCATCAGATCGACGCGCGTCGTCGTGGCGGGCAGGTCGAGCGTGGTGTCGAGCGCGTAGAACTCGAAGACGTAGTGATGAAAGGGCCCGGGACCGGCGCCGGGTCCGAAATACGATCCGGGATTGCCGCCACGGGCGGCGATGCCCGGTCCGTTGCGCGTGCCGTCGGGCAGATCGCCCGGCCCCAGCCCCTCGGGAATGCCGGTCGCGCTTCCGGGAATGTTGAACGCCGACCAGTGCAGCGTGTCGGTCGTGCCGCGATTCGTTGCATTCTCGATGTCGTGGAAGATCACGGCGTAGCTCTGCAGGTTCTCGGGAGGCGCGCCCGGATTCGGACCGAGGTTCCAGTGGAATGCGAACGCCGGCGACTTGTTCTCGCCGCGCCCGGCGTACTTCATCGGCACCTCGCCGCCGTCGGGCCAGGCGTTCGTGCTGACCCAGAACGACGGCCGCGGGGCCCCGCCCCGACCTCCTCCCCGCTGTGCGGCCGGTGCCTGCGCCAGCGCCACACTCGCCGCGGAACCGAAGATGACGGAGCACAACAGGGTCCGTGACCGAATGTTCATCAGGGATCTCTCCAGCAGAAGGCGCGGATGCGACGGGCGTATCAATCTGGATATACGCCGTGCGAAGGCCGACTGTTTCCGCGCCGGGGCGTCAGGCCAGCCGCCGGTCGACGACCTGGGCGGGCTGCGCCACTTCGACGATCCGCGCCAGCTGAGCCGCGAAAATCATCACGACGGCACGAACCGCCTGAATCTGTTCGGCGCCGTCCTGCAGCTCGACCGCCAAGACGCCCACCGAGCCGCGCGGCGTGACGAGCGGCACGGCCAGCGCGCCTGAGAGGCAGTCGCTGCCCCGCACGATCGAGGTTCGGGCCGAACGGTAGGCCGCGGCCGTGGCGTTGCCGGCGTCGCGCGCCACCCTCGGGAGCTGGGCGAGCACGCGGTCGGAATAGCCGTGCGCCAGCAGCGGCTTCAGTTCGGCGCCCTGCGGATCCCACACCCACACGATCACGCCGACGGCGTTCAGGATGGCGGCGGCTTCCTGAACGAGCGGTGCGAGCTGGGTCGTGTCCTCGAGACGCCCGAGCTCCGTGCAGAGCTCCGCCGCCGCCGTGAGGTCGGGACTGGACGGCCTCAAGGCCTCGAGCGGCTCATCCGCGGCCGGTGGTGAGGTCTTGATCGCGCCGACGGGCTCCACCTCCGCGATGGGTCGCAGCCCCAGGAGCGATCCCATGGCGGCGCCCACGCGCCGAAGCCCCGTCGGACCGGTGCTCGAGTCGGTCCGATCCGCGCCCGACGCCAGATCGGCCACCGACGCCACCGTTTCGACCGGATCCGGGTGGACCGCGAGGAACTCGCGCACGACCTCGTCGGGCTCGAGGCCGATGGCCTCGGCATAGGCGCGGATGAATGCGCGGCGGAAAATCCCGGACGGCCAGTGCGAGGTATCGTCGTGCTCCAGCTCCTCGAGCAGCGACGCCTTGATCTTGGTCTGCTCCGCGATGGTCGCGAGCGCGATGCGACGACGTTCGCGGCGCTGGCGCAGCCGGGTCCCGAAACTCTCGCGCATGATCGATTTCTGAGGCGAGAGTACCAGCATGCCGGATGCAGTTCAACCGGGGAATCGGACCTCAGCCGCTCAATCGTCGCCGAGACGCGGCCGAAGGCCCACGACGGCCCGCAGCTGGACGCCCTGCCGGTCGGCGAACTGGAAATCGGCGTCCCGTCCGCGCCGCAACGTCGGACCCGACCAGAACCCCCGCATCAGACCAGTGCGCGAGTGACGACGGATGCCGAGCAGATGCCCGATCTCGTGGGCGAGCACGCGGCCGAAGAGCGCCGTCGCGTCGACGTGCAGCACACTTGCCGTGGTGCGGATCCGATCCCGGAACACGAGTGCCAGCGTTCCCGTTCCGGTGCGCGCGTCCACGTAGGCGAACCCGAGCACGTCGCTCGACAACGGTCGGCGAGGCGCCGCTTCGACGTGCACCAGCAGATCGGAGGCAATCGGGGTGTTCTCGCACCAGCCGCCCTCCGGCCGGACGTCCCGATCGACGGGTGCGCAGACGATCCAACCGACGTCGAGACCGATCGCAGCGAAGATGCGGTCCGCGGCGTCGCGCGCGGCGCCAAGGTCCGCCGCTCGCGCGCCCTCGTCGTCGTACAGCCTGACGACGAGGCGGGCAGACGGGCGCGATGAGTCGATCGCGCGAGGAGCGCCGACCACGTCACCGGCGAACAAGCCAAGCAATGTGACGACGAGGAAACGGAATGTGACGGGCACGTTGCCTGCCAGTCGAGCAAGACAAGTGCCACGGGAGGCGCGCGGAAAACGGCGTCGATCGGAAAATCGATCGCGCGCGAGCGACAATCGTGTTCGTGTCTGATCGGGGTGCGCGACAAACGTGTCGGCTTCGCGGGCAGAAACCGCGTGCGCCCCTCAGCGTGCGATCGCCGCGCAGAGTCGCGTCACGACCGCCCGCGGATCGTCGACTTCGATGATCAGCTTCTTGTAGCGTTCGTGATCGAGCGACACGATGACGCTGCTGGCCGGATCGGACACGTCCCAGAACACGAGCTCTCCGTGATAACGGAAGGTGCCCGCGGCGAAGAGCCCGGGCACCTCGGTGCCGATCAGCTTCCAGCCGTGCCACCAGCGCCCCACCTGGTCGGGATCGAACGAGGCATCAGTGATGTGGGTCACTGGAATCTCGAGGCGGCTCCGGAGCGCCCAGAGCCGATGCAGGCCTTCGACCTCGAAGGCGATGCGGTCGCCGAGGACCGTCACATGGACCATCGCCCGACGATTCTAGCCCGCCGGAAGGCAGCGGCGTTCAGGCACGGCCCGCCGCCGGCGCGGCTGCCAGCCGGCGCTGGAGGTTCTCCCGGTAGTTGTCTTCCAGGAACTCGACGCCTTCGGCGGTAACCACGAGCGACGAGTTGTCGGCACGCGTGATGTACTTCTTCTGCACGAGGTACCAGACCGTGAACTCCAGCTGCTCCCGGCTCACCCCGATGAGGGATTCGAGATCGAGCGGCGTGAGACCGGGGTTCTGGGCTTCGAGCCGGCGGCGGGTGTACAGGACTTCGAGGAGCGTGAGACGCAGCCGCTGCTCGGTCGCAAAGTCGTTCTCCGACTGGGCGCCGTTCGACACCAGTCGCCAGCGTTCCTGCCGCAGCCGCGCGTGCACGACGTCGTATTGGGCGCGCCGCTCGGGGTCGCTCAGCACGTGATACGCCTCGGTCAGCTGGCGAAACTGGGTCGAGTTGCCGGTTTCGCCGTTGTCCGGATGCAGCCGCTGCGCGAGCAGCCGGTAGACGCGATGGATCGTGTCGGGCTCGGCGGTTGCGCTGATCTGCAGGATCTCGTAATAGTCGACGACCTCGTCGCTGGCCATGGCCCATCCCGCGGGGGAGCGGTCGGTCAGGCTTATCGGCCGGCCCCGGCCCGGACGCCAATGGCACGCAGCCGCGCGTTGGCGAAGCGGCCACATTCACCGCCATCAGCGTCAATTGTCTTGACATTATAACTGTGTTATATACAGTGTGTAGAACACATCATGGGTGGCCCCGACGGCCCGTCGCGCGCCGAGCTGTTCGAAAACCTCCGGATTGAACTGCGGAGCGGGTGTCTGATCGTGGCGGCCCTCGCGCAACTGCGCGTCGAGCACTACGGGTATACGCTGCGCAAAGCGCTGGCCGACAGCGGCATGGACATCGAGGAAAGCACGCTCTATCCGCTGCTCCGTCGGCTCGAGAGCCAGGGACTGCTCCGGAGCGAGTGGCGTGAGGAGAACAAGCGGCGCAAACGCTTCTATCGCCTGTCGCCGGCTGGCGAGGCCATTCTCGCCGACCTGCTCGACGAGTGGGCCGGCATCAACCACGCGCTGAATCGCATCCTGCGGAGGGTCGCCTGATGACGTTCGTCGATCACTATCTTCGGGCCGTTCGCATGTACCTGCCTGGCGGGGCGCAGACCGACGACATCATCACGGAGCTTTCAGAGCACCTGCAATCCCGCATCGAGGAGCAGGAAGCCGCCGTCGGTCGGTCCCTGACCGAGGTGGAGCAAAGCGACCTGCTGACCACCTACGGCAATCCCCTTGTCGTCGCCGAACGCTACGGCGCGACGCGTCGCACCGTGGCCTTCGGCGTCCAGCTGATCGGCCCGGAGCTCTTTCCGCTGTACGCGCGGGTCCTCGCCGTCAACTGGCTGCTCACCCTTGTGCTGTCGCCCGTCGTACGCTATGTCTTCCATCTGCGGCGCGTGACGCCCGGCGGGCTGCTGTGGCCGCTGGGCACGCAGCTGGTGCTGGTGACCCTGATCTTCGCGTGCATCGACCGGTTCCAGGGCCGGTCGCGCGAGAAGGGGTCGGACAACTGGCGCTTCCCGCCGGCCTATCTGCAGCCGATTCCCCGCTGGCAGTCTCTGGCCGGCCTCGTGCTGTTCACGGTCACCGGCGTCTGGTGGGCGCTCGCGCCGCGCGTGCCCGCGCTGATGTTCGGGCGCGCCGCCGACAGGCTCGGGCTCGCGCCCTCGTGGTGGATCCTGTACTGGCCGGTCCTCACGTTGCTGACGATGAGCGCCGCACAGCGTGCGGCGACGCTCGTCCATCCGGAATGGAACAGGCTGCAGCCGGCGACCCGCCTCGTCACGAACCTGGGTTGCCTCGCGCTTCTAACGCCCTCTTCCACGCCTGGCTTTGCGTGCAGCACGCGCAGTTCCTGAGGCGGCAGCGCCGGCAGCTGCGGTTTGCCGATCTGGCGGCGGTCCATCTGCGCGCCGTCAAGTGACACATCGTGCTCGATCCAAGGAGGCTCCGTGACCGCGAGTGGTCGCCATTCGACTCTCGGACAGTTTGGAATCCTGGTCGGCCTTGCGACGTCCATCGCGGGCGGAGTCGTGATGGCTCAGGGCGCTTCGCCGGCCGCGCAGAAGACCGACGGCGAAGCCATCTACCGCGACAAATGCGCGCGGTGCCACGAGACGGGAGTGCCGCGCGCCGTCAATCGCGCAGCGCTCGGCCGCTTGTCGGCCGACAACATCCGGTTCGCCCTGACCGATGGCGCGATGCGCACGCAGGCCGCGGGCCTCACCGGCGCCCAACGCGACGCCCTGATCGAGTGGCTGTCGAGCGAAACGGGTCCCGCGGCGTCGGGGGCCGTCGGGAACACGTGTCCGGCGAGCGAGCCGGTTGCCCGGCCGCTCGACCGGCCGCACTGGAACGGCTGGGGCGTCGATCTCGCGCAGCGTCGGTTCCAGCCCGCGGCGATGGCGGGGCTGACGGCCGCCCAAGTGCCGGCGCTCAAGCTGAAGTGGGCGTTCGGGTTCCCCGGCGTGAATCAGGCATACGCGCAGCCGACCGTCGTGGGCGGCCGGATCTTCGTGGGCAGCGCCGGCCGCAAGGTCTACTCGCTCGATGCCGCGACGGGCTGCGAGTACCTGGTCGATCGACACGGCCGGCCCGGTTCGCGCGGCCGTCACGATCGCCGTGAACGGCCCTGACTGGACCGCATACGTCGGCGATCAGGCCGCGACCGTCTATGCGCTCGACGCGCTGACCGGCGTCGTCCGCTGGAGGACGCGCGTCGACGATTTCGCAGGCGCGGTCGTCACCGGGGCGCCCACGCTCGCCGGCGGCGTCCTGTACGTCGGCACTTCGTCCTCCGAAGAAGGACGGGCCGTCGACCCCCGGTACGAGTGCTGCCGCTTCCGGGGCGCCCTGACGGCGCTCGATGCGGCCACCGGCGCGGTGCGCTGGAGGAGCTACACGATTCCCGACGAGCCGAAGCCGACCGGCAGGAACTCGCAAGGCACCCAGCTATGGGGACCGTCAGGCGCCGCGGTGTGGTCGTCGCCCACGGTGGACGTCGATCGAGGTCGCGTCTATATCACGACCGGCGATGCCTATTCCGATCCGGCCGCGTCGACGAGCGACGCCTTTCTCGCCTTCGACGCGGCGACGGGCAAGCTTCTGTGGTCGCGGCAACTGACCGCCGGAGACGCTTTCACGATGGGCTGCGACCTGCCGTCGCCGCTCAACGCCAACTGCCCGGACGCCAACGGACCGGACCACGATTTCGGATCGTCTCCGATGCTCGTCGATCTGGGGAATGGCCGCCGTGCGCTCATCGCCGGCCAGAAGTCGGGCGTCGTTCACGGGCTCGATGCGGCAACCGGGGAGGTCCTGTGGCAGACGCGGCTCGGCCAGGGCGGCCGCGTGGGTGGAGTGCAGTGGGGCGCGGCGACCGATGGCGAGCGTGTGTACGTGGCGCTCTCGGACGCCGCCATGGGTCCGGCGCCGCCGGGAGGCCGCGGCGCGCAGCCCACGCTCCTGGGCGTGCCGCTGCTGCTCAACCCGACCGCCGGCGGAGGCCTGTTCGCGCTCGATCCGCGGACGGGCGCCATCCTGTGGAAGACACCGCACCCCGGCTGCGGCGACACCCCCGGCTGCAGTCCCGCGCAGTCGGCTGCGGTGACGACGATTCCCGGCGTAGTGTTCTCGGGCGGCCTCGACGGACACCTGCGCGCCTACGCCGCACTGGACGGCCGAATTATCTGGGACGTCGATACGGCGCATCCGTTTGCGACGGTGAACGGCGTGACCGCGACGGGCGGCAGTCTCGACGGTCCCGGCGCGGTGGTCGTCGACGACATGGTCTACGTCAACTCCGGCTATGCGTTTGTGGGCGGAAAGCCGGGAAACGTGCTGCTGGCCTTCTCGGTCGATTAGCCGCCGAGACGCGAGGGCGCCACGGCAGGCAGTGCGAACGACAGAGACAGCCTGATCGAACCACAGAGGCACGAAGACACGGAGAAGAGGTCCTTTCTCTTTCCGTCGCGATGCTGAACGATTGGACCCGGAGTCGCGTTGGACGGCGCCGGCGACCGGGCAAATTGAAACAGAGGGAGGAAAGAGAAGGGCCTTTCTCGGGTCCCCGTGCCTCCGTGGTTTGTGCCCCTGAGACATGCGGATCGAACCACAGAGGCACGAAGACACGGAGAAGAGATCCTTTCTCTTTCCGTCGCGATGGCTGAGCGATTGGATTCGGGACGTCGCGTTGGACGGCGCCGGCGACCGGGCAAATTGAAACGCAGAGGAGGAAAGAGAAGGGCCTTTCTCGGGTCCCCGTGCCTCCGTGGTTTGTGCCCCCTGAGACATGCGGATCGAACCACAGAGGCACGAAGACACGGAGAAGAGATCCTTTCTCTTTCCGTCGCGATGCTGAGCGATTGGATTCGGGACGTCGCGTTGGACGGCGCGGCGACGGGGCAAATTGAAACGCAGAGGGAGGGAAAGAGAAGGGCCTTTCTCGGGGTCCCCGTGCCTCCGTGGTTTGTCCCCCTGGGTCTTCGCGTCTCGGTGGCAAATGAGCGGCTCATCTGCACGGCACGATTCGCGTTGACAGACGCCGTGGGCGGGAGTAGAAGAAGGCAATTTCTTGCCAGCGGCCGGAAGGAGGCTGCCATGAGCACCGGGGGCACGTCGCGGCGGGACTTTCTCGTCAGCTCGGTCTCGGGCCTGAGCGCCGGCTGGGTCCTCGCCAACTACAGCCAGATCCTCGCAGCCGCAGATTTCGCCCGGCAGTCGGCCGAGGCTGCGTCGGGTCGACCCGCGCCCTACGCGTTCTTCACGCCCGAGCAGGCGGCCGAGATCGACGCGATGGCGGCACAAATCATTCCCACCGACGACACGCCGGGCGCGCGCGACGCGCACGTGATCGTGTTCATCGATCGCGCGCTCGTCACGTTCGATCGCGATCGGCAGGCCGACTACACGGCGGGGCTCGATGCGCTGCAGGCTCAGACCCGGAAGCTCTTCCCAGCGGCAGGTCTGTTCTCCTCGTTGTCCTCGCCGCAGCAGATCCAGGTGCTCACGGCCATGGAGCGGACGCGCTTCTTCGATCTCGTCCGCACGCATACGATCACCGGGTTTTTCGCCAGCCCGGTGCACGGCGGCAACTACGGCAAGGTCGGCTGGAAGCTCGTGGACTACGACGATTCGCTCGACCACACGCCGCCCTTCGGCTACTACGACGCGCCGTAGTCGGCTCGCCGCGGACCCGACGGTCCGCCCGGCTCGCGCAACGCGCCATTGGGAGAATGATCGCCATGGTCCAATTCACTCCAGCCACCGAGGTTGATTTCGTGATTGTGGGTTCCGGCGCCGCCGGGGCCATCATGGCCAAGCAGCTCGCCGTGGCGGGCTTCACGGTCGTGGTTCTGGAGCAGGGCGGCTGGGGCAAGTACGGGCACGAGCGCGATTACACGAAAGACGAGCTGCTCAACGACCATCCGAGCCTCGACGATCAGCTGATGAGCGACCCGTCGCGCCAGCGCAACACGTTCCGCAAGAACGAATCCGAAAAGGCCGTCCCGAACTCGCACAGCTACGGATGCGTGGTCGGCGGTGGAACGGTCACTTACGGCGGCAGCAGCTGGCGTCACCTGCCGTGGGAGTTCAACGAGGCGAGCACGGTCGGAACGATCGCCGGCACCGGGCTGGCCGACTGGCCGATCACCTACGAGGAGCTCGAGCCCTACTACACGCAGGCCGAGTGGGAGATGGGCATTTCAGGTCAGCGCGTCGACTCGCCGTTCGTCGCGCCGATGTCGAAGGACTATCCGATGCCCGCCGCTGCCGCTCAAGTCGTCGGGCGTTCGCTGCTGAAAACGGCCGCCGCCAGGCTCGGGCTGAACGTCGTGCCGGGGCCGCTCGCCATCATCTCGCACGCCGTATCACGGGCGGTCGGGCTGCGTGAACTGCGGCATGTGCTCCGGCTTCGGCTGCCACGTCCGCGCCCGTTCCAGCTCGGCCGTCACGATGCTGCCGATCGCGGTCGAGACCGGCCACTGCGAGATCCGCCCGCGCTCGCTACGTGCGCGAGATCGTCCATCGAACGCCAGCGGCCGCGTGACGGGGGTCGACCTACTTCGACGCCAACCGCGAGGAAGTGTTTCAGAAGGCGAAGGCGGTGTCGCTGTCGGCGAACGGATCGGAAACGCCGCGCCTGCTCTTGATGTCGAAGTCGGCGCGGTTCCCCGACGGCCTGGCCAACTCGAGCGGCGTGGTCGGCGGTATCTGATGCTCGGCGGCGGCGCGGGCGCCAGCGGGCTCTTCGAGCACCGCCTCAACGACTACAAGGGCACCGTGTCGGGCGCGGCGATCGTCGATTTCGTGCCCTCGGATCCGACGCGCGGATTCTACGGCGGCGGCCGGATGACGTCGCGCGGCTACGACACGCCGATCAGCTACGGCCTGCACGGCCTGCATCCCGGACTCCCCGCGCTGGGGAGCCGGCTACAAGCAGGCGCTCACGGACGAAGCCGGCCGCAAGATGACGATCACCTGCTTCGTGACGCAGTTGCCGCTCGAGACAACCGCGTCGATCTCGACCCCGACGTGAAGGACGAGTGGGGCTTGCCGGCGATGCGCATCACCTCGTCCAGCCATCCGGACGACATGAAGAACATGGAGTTCTTCCGCCAGAAGTCGATCGAGGTGCTGGAGGCGGCCGGCGCCACGAAGCATCTGGGCGCCGCCGGTGCGCGACAGCCGGGGCAGCGCGCACAATCGCGGCACGTGCCGGATGGGGAACGATCCGAAAACCTCCGTGGTGAACAAGTATCACCGCGCGCACGACGTGCCCAACCTGTTCGTGGTCGACGGCAGCAACTTCGTCACCGGCGGGCGCAACCACCCGACCATGACCATCCAGGCGCTGGCGTTCCGCGCGGCGGAGCACGTCGTGCGGGCGGCGAAGGCCGGCACGCTCGACACCCTGTAGGCGGAGGCGCCGGCCCCGTCGGTTCGTTCCCGTCCCCCCCGGGGTTGCCGATCGTGTATAGTGGAGGCTGTCGTCCAGACCTGAGCCCGCCAGCGTTCGAGCCCGGCATCCCCTCCGTCACGTCAAGGATGCGCGCCGACCGGCCCATTTTTGGTCCCGTGTCGAGCGCCTGTACCGCGACTCACACCCGTCACATGTTCGTTCCCGCGGCCTCGCGAAGGCTGCGTCGACGTTTATTCGGAACCCGGGGAGTTGTCCATCATGTGGTCGCGAACGGCCGATCATCGACCGCCGGCGCGCGAACAGCCGGCGCCGTCGGAGTGTCCGTTCTGTCACTCTCCAGCGGTGACGACCACGAGCAAGGTCCCCGATTTGTCGGCCTACTGGCGGTGCGAGGCCTGCGGCGAGGTGTGGAATCTCTCCCGCCTCGAGACGCCAGCCAGTCGGTACGGCTACCACCGGCGATAATTCACGACGTTTTCACAGGGAGATTCCAATGGCGCCATTGACCGGCACGATCAAACGACTCGTCAGCGAAAAAGGGTTCGGCTTCATCCTGGCGGGTGACGGGAACGAGTATTTCTTCCACAACTCGGCGTGCGCCGACGCACGCTTCGACGACCTTCGCGAGGGGCAGGCGGTCACGTTCGACCGCGGTCAGGGCCCCAAGGGTCCTCGAGGCGAGAACGTCAGGCTCGCCTG
Source organism: uncultured Acidobacteriota bacterium (assembly GCA_963837345.1). Lineage (GTDB taxonomy): Bacteria > Acidobacteriota > Vicinamibacteria > Vicinamibacterales > CAVVIG01 > CAWIMX01. The sequence goes on along the minus strand of CAWIMX010000001.1, from coordinate 1,226,270 downwards.
ACGCGTTGTGCCAGGCGACGCGACGACCACGGCGCAGGCGTTCCGGCTCCGCCCGATCATGAAGCAGGGGACGGCGGCTGGCATCCCGGAAACGTGGATGCACTATGCCTCCATCGAGGCGGCGCGGGCCGGCGCCAAGCGGATGTACCACGACGACAAGGTGCTGCGAGTGATGGTCGTCACCGACAGCGTCGGCTCATTCGTGGAATGGATCGAGCGATGACTGGCGCGCCCGGGCGCCAGTCGCCTTCTTGAGCAGCGGAGTGCATCATGAAACGTGCAGCAGCCACTCGTGTTTCCACCGTCCGACGAACTCCGGCCTCGTCGGCGACCACGACGCGTGCGGCCAGGCGCGCCCGTGGGCTGTCGGGCTGGCGCGCCCTTGAGCGGCGGCAGTTCCGGCTGCTGATCGCGTCGCCGCACACTCCGCTGCCGATCGAATAGCGGGAGCCGCGGCCCAGAAGCCGTCGCTAGGACGGCAGCGCCAGGTGACTCTCGACGATTTGCGCGCCCAAGCCCCAGAGGGCGAGTGTCTCGACGAGCGACTCCGGCTCGACCGCGCCGTTGCCGAACACCCACACCAGCCCCGTCGCGATGTCGGGCTCGACGGCGTCGATGCCATCGACGAGGCCCAGCAACGGCCACACGAGATCGGCATCCAGCTGACTGCGCAGAGACGGCACGACGAGCGTAATGAGCTGGTTCGGCCGGCTACCCATCCGAGCAACTCCCGCCCGGGCGTGAACCGGGCTCGGTGCCGGGCGTAACGCCCGGCACCGAGCACCCAGCACCCGGGCACCTCCCCTTCACCGTCCCACGTTCAGCAGCAGCGCGCCGTAGACGCGGTGGCCGTACCGAGCGTCCGTGCCGAACCCGAACGCCGACACCGTGTCGCGAGAGGGAACCGCCACGAAGCGGTAGTCGCCCCGGAGGCCCCACCGGCCCGCGTACCATTTGACGCCGCCGCCCACGTTGGTCGTGAAGAGCGTCTCGGTGTCGTTGATCGAGAAGTCCGATCGGCTGAACAGGCTGAGACCGCCGGCGCCACCCGTCACGTACGGCACCACCGACTTGCCCGTCGGGATCGACACCACGACGTTCCCCGTGTAGGTGAGCAGGTCCGGCGTGCGCACGTCGTCCGGATAGCCGAAGTCGAGCGCCTGCGAGATGCCCACTGAACTGCCGACCTCACCCTCGAGGCCGACGATCCGATTGACGTTGTAGGTGAACGCCCCGCCCAGCTGGTAGTTGCCGAAAGTCGGCGCCGACGCGTCCTTGCTTTCGGTGAACACCATGGCGCCGCCGGGGATGATCGTCACTTCCGCCCGGCCCGGGCCGGGCCGGACGTCCTGGGCCCAGAGACGAGCGGGCGCCGCGAGAGAAACCGTCGCGAGAAAGACGAGAACCCACCTTGACATGACTAACCTCCTGTCCGTCGTGCCACTGCAGGGGCGATGCCAGCGCCGGCGCATGGAGACAGGAGATGTCGGGCGGGAAGACTGCGCGTGTTCTCCGTGATGCAGGCGCGCGATGGTCACCCCTGCACAGCCCGGGTGCGTGCGAGTGAACAAGTGCCGAAGCCGCGACGTCGGCAAATGCCGACGGGCCGGCACGTGCCGACGTCACCCCTCGGGCGCGCCACGCGCGATCACTCGACGATCCCGCGGTTCGCGACGTGGAAGGAGAGTTGCTATCTAGGACGCCGGACACTCTAGGACCGACGAGGTACTCCATGCTGAAACGTTTGCTCGTCACGCTGGCCGTCATGATCGGGATCATCGCGGCTCTCGGCTTCGTCAAATTCAGGCAGATCCAGTTCGCCATCGCGCAGGGCGCGGCGTACCAGCCCCCTCCCGAGGCCGTCACCACCGTCGTGGCGGCGGAGAACCAGTGGCCCGCCACCGTGACGGCAATCGGCACGGTGGAAGCCGTCGACGGCGTCACGATCAGCGCCGATCTTCCGGGCACCGTGGTGCGGCTGCCCTTCCAGTCGGGCACCGCCGTTCGCGAGGGCGAGGTGCTCGTCGAGCTCGACACCCGGCAGGAGCAGGCTCAGCTGGTGGCGGCCGAGGCCGAGCGCGACCTGGCGCGCGTGGACTTCACGCGGATGAAGGGCCTGCTCGACGAGCGCGTCGTCTCGCAGGCCGAGTACGATCGCGCCTCAGCCGCGTCGCGGCAGGCCGAAGCGCGCGTGGACGAGATTCGCGCGACGATTGCGCGGAAGACGATCCGCGCGCCCTTCGCCGGCCTCGTCGGCATCCGCCAGGCGAACGTCGGACAGTACCCTGTCGCCCGGCGATCCCGTCGTGAGCCTCCAGGCGCTCCATCCGATTCACGTCAACTTCGGCGTGCCGCAGCAGACGGCCGGTCAGGTCGGCGGCGGCCGCACGGTGCACATCACGAGCGAGGAACTGGGCGGCGTCGGGTTCGAGGGCCGCGTCACCGCGCTCGACTCGATCGTCGACCCGGCGACCCGCAACGTCCAGGTGCAGGCGACGCTGGCCAATCCCGGTGGCCGGCTGCGTCCCGGCATGTTCGTGGAGGTGAGCGTGGCGGTCGGCCGCGATCGATCCGTGGTCGCGCTGCCGGCGTCCGCGATCAGCTATGCGCCCTACGGCGACTCGGTCTTCATCGTCACCGATCTGCAGGGTCCTGACGGGGCGACCTACCGCGGCGTCCGCCAGCAGTTCGTGAAGGTGGACGGCGCGCGCGGCGATCAGGTCGCGGTCGTGTCGGGCGTCAAGCCGGGCGACGAAGTGGTCACCTCGGGCGTCTTCAAGCTGCGCAACGGCGCGGCCGTACTGATCAACAACGCTGTCAGGCCCGGCAACGACCCGGCGGCCACACCGGAGAACAGCTGATGCGCTTCACGGATCTCTTCATCAAGCGGCCGGTGCTGGCCACGGTCGTCAGCCTGGTGATCGTCATCGCCGGTCTCCAGTCGATCCGTTCCCTGACCGTCCGTCAGTACCCGAGAAGCGACATCGCGGTCGTGCAGGTCTCGACGGTCTACGTCGGCGCGAGCCCGGATCTGGTGCGCGGCTTCATCACGACGCCGCTCGAACGCGTGATTGCCAGCGCCGACGGCATCGACTACATGGAATCGTCCAGCGCGCAGGGGCTCAGCACGATCACCGTGCACCTGCAGCTCAACTACGACACCAACGCGGCGCTGACGCAGATTCAGTCGAAGGTGGCCCAGGTCCGCAACGACTTGCCGCCCGAAGCGGAGGCGCCGGTCATCGATCTGCAGACGGCCGATACCCAGTTCGCGGCGATCTACCTCGGCTTCTCGTCGCCCGATCTCGACCAGAACCAGATCACCGACTACCTCACGCGGGTCGTGCAGCCCCGGCTGAGCGCCGTGGGCGGCGTTCAGCGCGCCGACATCCTCGGCGCCCGGACGTTTGCGATGCGGATCTGGCTCAAGCCCGACGAGATGGCGGCGCACGGCATTGCGCCGTCGATGGTGCGCGACGTCCTGGCGCGGAACAACTACCTCTCCGCGCTCGGGCGCACGAAGGGGTCGATGGTGTCGGTCAACCTCGTGGCCAACACCGACCTGCGGACGCCCGAGGAGTTCCGGAAGCTCATCGTCAAGGAAGCCGACGGCGCCGTGGTCCGGCTGGGCGACATCGCGGACGTGGCGCTCGGTGCGGAGAACTACGACCAGGACGTCCGCTTCAACGGCGAGACCGCGACGTTCATGGGCGTCTGGGTGCTTCCGACCGCCAACACGCTCGACGTCGTGCGCCGCGTGCGCGAGGTGCTGCCCGAGATCGAGGCGCAGCTGCCGGCCGGGATGCGCGTCGCCATTCCGTACGACTCGACGGAATACATCCACGATGCAATCGACGAAGTGCTGACGACGCTCACCGAAACGCTGCTGATCGTCATCGTCGTCATCTTCCTGTTCCTCGGTTCGCTGCGCTCGGTGCTGATTCCGATCGTGGCGATTCCCGTGTCGCTCGTCGGCGCCGTCTTTCTGATGCTGCTGGCCGGCTTCACGATCAACCTGCTCACGCTCCTGGCCATCGTGCTCTCGGTCGGCCTCGTGGTCGACGATGCGATCGTGATGGTCGAGAACGTCGAACGGCACCTCCAGAACGGTGCGCCGCCCATGCGGGCCGCCATCGACGGCGCCCGCGAGCTGGTCGGGCCGATCATCGCGATGACGATCACGCTCGCCGCCGTGTATGCGCCGATCGGCATCCAGGGCGGGTTGACCGGCGCCCTGTTCCGCGAGTTCGCGTTCACGCTGGCCGGCGCCGTCGTCGTCTCGGGCGTGGTGGCGCTGACGCTGTCGCCGATGATGAGCGCGCGTCTGCTCCGGGCGGGAGACACCGAACGCGGGTTCGCCGGATGGATCAACCGACGCTTCGAGCGCGTGCGCGCCGCCTACACCCGTGCGCTCACGGGCACGCTCCGCTACCGGCCGGTCGTCCTGATGATCTGGGCCGTCGTCGCCGTGCTGATCGTGCCCTTCTACATGTTCTCGCAGCGCGAGCTGGCGCCCTCCGAGGACCAGGGCGTGGTCTTTTCGGTGGTCCAGGCGGCGCCGAACGCGACGATCGACCAGACGTCGATGTTCGCGAACGAGATCAACGACGTCTTCCGGTCGTTTCCCGAAACGGCCAGCGTGTTTCAGCTCACGACGCCCAACGGTGGATTCGGCGGCATGGTGACCAAGCCCTGGAGCGAGCGGACCAGGACGGCCGACGAGCTGCTCGTCGAGCTGCAGGAGCCGCTGTCGAAGATTCCCGGCATCCGGGTGATTCCGACCACGCCTCCGCCGCTTCCGGGAGGGGGAGATTTTCCGGTCGACTTCGTGATTACCTCCGCCGGGGATCCGCAGCCGCTGGGGGAGTTCGCCGACCAGCTCGTGGCCAAGGCGATGAAGAGCGGCCTGTTCATCTATGCCGACACCGATCTGAAGTTCGATCAGCCGCAGGCCGAGGTGGTGTTCGATCGCGACAAGGTCCGTGCTCAGGGCGTGGATCTGAGCCGGGCCGGCCAGGATCTCTCGACGCTTCTCGGCGGCAACTACGTCAACCGGTTCAGCATTCTGGGCCGGAGCTACAAGGTGATTCCACAGGTCCAGCGCACCGGCCGTCTCACGGCCGACCAGTTGGAGCACATGTACGTCACCGGTTCGGGCGGCACACTCGTGCCGCTCTCGACGTTCGCGACGCTGCAGACCAGCGCCGAACCGCGCGACCTGAAGCGCTTCCAGCAGCTGAATGCCGTCCGCATCCAGGGCATGATCCCGCCACCCATCCCCCTCGATCAGGCGCTCGGCTTCCTCGACAAGGAGGCGAGCGCCTCCCTCCCCAAGGGATTCGCGATCGACTATGCGGGGCAGTCGAGGCAGCTGCGAACCGAGGGCGGCAGGTTCCTCGGCACGCTCGTGTTGTCCGGCGTGCTCATCTATCTGGTGCTCTCGGCCCAGTTCGAGAGCTTCCGCGATCCGTTCATCATCCTGGCCGGCTCGGTGCCTCTCGCGCTGTCCGGGGCGCTGCTCTTCTCGTTCCTCGGGCTGACGACGCTCAACATCTACAGCCAGGTCGGATTGATCACGCTGGTCGGCCTGGTCTCGAAGAACGGCATCCTGATCGTCCAGTTCGCCAATCAGCTCCAGGAGGCCGGCCGCGACAAGCTCGAAGCGGTCATCGAGGCGGCGGCCACCCGGCTCCGCCCGATCCTGATGACGACCGCCGCGACCGTGGTCGGCCACTTTCCGCTCATTCTCGCCACGGGTCCCGGCGCCGGCGCGCGCAACAGCATCGGCATCATGCTCGTGAGCGGCATGATCATCGGCTCGTTCTTCACATTGTTCGTCGTGCCGTCGATCTACGTCCTCGTCGCGCGGAGACACGCCGCGGTGCCGGTCGTGGAGCGCGAGACGGCCGGCGTACCGCAGTTGGCAGGGGAGATGACGACATGAGCACGAAGCACGCGACGCGGGCGGCCGCTGCGGCCATCGGTCTTCTGCTGGCCGCCGGCCCGCTGGCGGCCCAGACGGTCCAGCCGGCGAAGGAAACGCTCGAGCTGACGGTCGAGGACGCCGTGAAACGCGCCGTCGATCACAACCCCGACCTGGCGCTCGTTCGTCTCGATACGGAAGTCGAGGCCGCACGCGTGGGCGAAACCAGCAGCGCCTTTGCGCCGATGTTCTCGACGACATTCGGCCGCTCGAGCCAGGCCACCCCGCCGGCGAATCTGCTGCTCGGCGATGCCGGCGTGGACGTGAAGGACTGGTTTTCGTCGACCGGCGTGCGGCAGCGTCTGCCGTGGGGCGGCGGCACCTGGAGCGCGTCCTGGGATGCCTCCCGCACGACGACGACGAATCCGTTCGCGAGCTTCGATCCGAGCCTGCAGTCGGGCCTCCAGCTCGCCTTCTCGCAGCCGCTGCTGAAGGATCGCGAGGTCGACGCGGCCCGCCAGCAGTACCTCATTGCGCGGCGCGACCAGGCGAGCTCGGACCTGCAGTACCGCGAGTCGGTCGTGCAGACCGTCGCGGCGGTCAAGCAGGCCTACTGGACGCTCGAGGCCCTGGCGGCGAACGTCGACGTGCAGCAGCGATCGCTCGATCTCGCCGAAGAACTGGTCCGCCAGAACCAGGCGCGCGTCGACGTCGGTCAGGCGCCGCCGCTCGATCTCGTTCAGGCCCGTGCCGAGGTCGCGTCACGCCGCGAGAGCCTCATTCGCGCGACCACGGCCGCCGGCGACGCGGAAGATCGCCTGCGCCGGCTCATCATGGATTCCGGCCGACGGGTCGTTCTGGCGCATGCATCTCGATCCGGTGGACGAGCCGACGAGCGGCGAGCCGCTCCCCGACGTCGACGCCGTCGTCGCCGAGACGCTCGGCCAGCGGTACGACCTGGCGCGCGCCCGAAACGACCGCGACAACGCCGATACCAACATCGCCTTCTTCTCCAACCAGAAGCTGCCCGACGTGCGGCTCGAGATGTCGTACCAGGGGAACGGGCTGGGCGGCACCGAACTGCTGCGGACGGGCGGATTCCCGGGCCAGGTGATTGGCACGGCGAGCGAGAGCTTCGGCAACGTCCTCAACCAGGTGTTCGCCTCCGACTATCCGTCCTGGAGCTTCGGCGTCACGGTGAGCTACCCGCTCGGCGGCAGCTACGAGGAGGCGGGCCTGGCGCGCGCGAAGGTCGAGCGGCGGCAGGCGGCACAGCGGATTGCGGGCCTCGAGCTCGATGCGGCCGAGGCGATCCGGCAGGCCGCGCGGCAGGTGCGCAGCACGGCCGAGCGGGTCGAGGCAGCCCGCGCGGGAGCGACGCTGGCCGACGAGCGCCTCGACACCGAACAGCGGCGCTACGAGGTCGGCCTGGGGACCAGCTTTCTGGTCACCCAGGCGCAGCGTGATCAGGCGCAGGCGCAGGTGAATCTGCTCCAGGCCACGCTCGATCACCAGTCGGCGCTCGTGAGCTTCGAAGCGTTGCAGCAGGCCCCGCCGCTCGGCGAGGGGCAGACGATCGGACTGAGCGGAGAGAGCGTCGTGCGGATGCCGGTGGCGTCGCCGCACGGCCTGTTCCGGGAGTCCGGAGGGTTGCCGTGACGCCTTCAGCGCGGCGCGAACCGCTGGATGCCCAGCTTGGTGATCTTCGACTGCAGCGTCGTGCGTTTCATGCCGAGCCGGGCGGCGGCGCCCGCGGGGCCGCCGACGCGCCAGTTGGTCTGTTCCAGCGCGCGCCGGATCTGCTCGCGCTCGCTCTCCTGCAGCGTCGTGAGCGGCCGTTCCGCCTCCGGGGTGTGATGGCCGTTGGTGGCCGGCGGGCCCGGGTTCAGCTCGGCGAGCGGCGCGTCGAGGTTCGAGCCGCGCGACAGGATCACGGCCCGCTCGATGAAGTTCTCGAGCTCCCGGATGTTGCCCGGCCAGTGATAGTGCGACAAGGCCGTCATGGTCGGCGCGCCGATGGCCTCGATGGGCTTGTTCATCCGCCGGGCGAACTTCTGGGTGAAGTAGCGCACCAGCGAGGCGATGTCTTCGCGACGATCGCGCAGCGGCGGGTTGAGGATCGGAAAGACGTTCAGGCGGTAGTACAGATCGCTCCGGAACTGCTTGTCGGCGACCATGCTCGACAGGTCGCGGTTCGTGGCGGCCACGAGACGGATGTCGACGTGAATGGTGCGGGTGCCGCCGAGGCGCTCGAATTCCTGCTCCTGGAGGACGCGCAGGAACTTGGCCTGGAGCTCGAGCGGGATGTCGCCGACTTCGTCGAGAAACAGCGTGCCGCCGTTCGCCAGCTCGAAGCGGCCGATCTTCTGCGCAATCGCGCCCGTGAACGCGCCTCTCTCGTGGCCGAACAATTCGCTTTCGAGCAGGCCCGTCGGAATGGCCGCGCAATTCAGCTTCACGAACGTGCGATCACGGCGCGCGCTGAGATTGTGGATGGCCCGCGCGATCAGCTCCTTCCCGGTGCCCGTTTCGCCCTGGATCAGCACCGTGGAGTCGGTCGGCGCGACGATCGTGACCTGATCGAGCACCTGCTTGAGTGCCGAGCTCTGCCCGATGATGTCCTCGAAATTCCGCTCCGTCCGGATCTCGTCTTCGAGGTACAGCTTCTCGGTATTGAGCTTTTCCTTCAGGTCCGCGATTTCCCGATAGGCGAGCCCGTTGTCGACGCCGATGGCGATTTGCCGCGCCACCTGGCCCAGGAGGTCCACATCGTCTTCGGAGAACGCGTTGGCGGCGAAGCTGCCGAGATTCAGGGCGCCGAGGACCCGCCCGTGCGACAGCAGCGGAATGCAGCAGAGGGACCTGACGCCCTTCTCGAGCATGCGGCGCGCCGTGGTCGAATCGGCGGCCAGATTCTGCAGATCCCCTTCGCTGAACCGCGTGGGACGACGGGTGGAGATCGCGATGGTCGCCGGCGACTTGTCGTCCTGCTCCGACGTCCCTTCCTCGACGAAGCTGTCGTTCTCGGCGTACCGCAGGACGTGGATGCGGTACTTCCGGCTCTCCGGCTCGTACAGGAGCAGGCTCGACCCGTCGTGGGGAATCACGCGCCGCAGGCAGGTGCTGACCGCCGTGAACACGTCCGACAGCGCCAGGTGCGAGACCACGGCATTGTTGACCTCGAGCAGCAGCTGCAACTGGTCGCGCTCACGCTCCAGCAGCCGCTGGGCCTCCCGCGCGCTCTCGTCGTGGAGCACGTTGTCCACGGCCACCGCCACCTGGTTCGCCACCTGCTGCATGAAATCCAGATCCGCCTGCTGGTACTCACGATGGCTCAGGCTGCCGACGCCCAGGGTGCCGAGCCGCCGGAGCGCCGTCGTGAGCGGCACGGCACAGAAGGACCGCACGCCGTTCGCCAGCATCGCGGCGGTGAGCTGCGGGAACCGCGTTTCCGTGGCGACGTCGTCGACAATGACCGGCTGCTGCGTCTTCCAGACCAGTCCGGACGCCGACTCGTCGACGGGCCACTCCGAGCCCGCGCCGACCGTGCTGTCGGCCGGCGTCAGGAGCACGTGCAGCCGCATGGTGTTGCGCTCCGGCACATGGAGCAGCAGGTTGATGTAGTCGAACGGCACGACGCGCGGCAGACGTTCGGCCAGATCCCGGAACAGATCGTCGATGGTCCGGCGCGACGCGATCGCTTCGGACACTTCGAGCAGCAGCCGCAGCTGATCGCGATCCCGGCTCAGCTGCTGACGGACCGCCGTGGCGTTTTCGTCGTGCAGCACGTTGTCGACCGCCACGGCGACCTGCCGGGCGACCAGCTGCAGAAAGTCCAGGTCGGACTGCTGGAACGCCTCTCGCCGCGAGCTGCCGAAGCCGATGGCGCCGAGCGGCCGCACGATGGTCGTGAGCGGAAGCATGCAGAATGACTCGGTCCCGATCCGCGCGGTGATGGACGACGCCATCGCGAACCGCTGAGCTTCGTGTCGGTCGTGGATGATCACCGGCTGTTGCGTGGTGAACACTTCGCCGCTGAACGACTCGGCAACCGGAATCTCGAGGCCCGGCGGGATGCTGTCGGCGTCGGCGGTGCCCAGCATGTGCACGCGCATGACGCGCTTGTCGGGGTCGTGCAGGAACAGCGCGATGTACTCGAATGGAACGATGGCCGGCAGCCGCTTGGCCAGGTCGCGGAAGAGCGCCGGGAGATCGCGATGTGTCGCGATGGCTTCGGAAACTTGGATCAGCAGGCGTAGATGATCGCTGTCGCGCGCCAGCTCTCTGCAAGACATGAGGCCGTACATGGATGAGTGTGCCTTTGTTCTGTCACCGGGTCTTCGCCCACCGCGGGCTCCGACCCGGAAGTACTCAACTAAGACTCACTTCGGAGGCGCGCGGTTCCATCCGGGCCGGACTGTCACAAATGACGGTTCGGGCCCGTCTGACCTGTTGACGAGGTGTCTCGTGAATCCGGGCGCGACGGCGCAGCGCAGAGTGAGGTGAACCATGATTCGAACGGTAGTGTTGTTTACGCACGTGGTGGGCGTGGTCGCGATGTTCATCGGGCTCGCGCTCGAATGGGTCAGCGTCGCCTCCATTCGGCGCGCCTCGACGCGCGCCGAAGTGGCGCCGTGGCTGCATCTGAGCGCGGCCGTGCCGCGCGTGTCCGGGATCGCCGTGGCTACGGTCGTGCTGTCCGGCTTCTATCTGGGCGCACGCGTGGGCGTGCTCGGCGAGGGCTGGATGATCGCCTCGTATGCGGCCCTGCTGCTCATGGCGGTCGCGGGCGGCGCCTTGGCCGGTCCTCGCCTTGGTGCTCTGCATCGCGCCGCCGCGCGTGAGGATTCGACCGTGACCACGCTGCACGCGCTGGCAGCGGACCCGCGCCTCCGTGCGTCCCAGGGGATTCGCACGGCCTTCGGACTGGCAGTGGTCTATCTGATGATCGGCAAGCCGGACGCGGCGTCGTCGGTGGTCGTTCTCGGGATCGCGTTCGTGGCGGCCGTGCTGATGAGTCTGGCCGGGCGGCCTGTGCCATCGACGCTGGTCGAGCGGCGGACCTAGGTCGATCGAGCGGCCGTCGCGCGGTTGACATACACTTTGCCCGTGATGGGCGCGGCGGGTTTCCGGCTTCTTGCGACGACCCTCGTGAGTGCGGCGCTGGCGGGTCTCTCGTTTGCCCAGGCGCGCCCGCCTGCGGCGTTTGACGGCCCGCCGGCGCCCGTGCCTCCGGCCGTGGTGTCGCGCGATGCCCAGGGTCGGGCCACATTGCGCGCCGTGCGGCTCGATCGGCCGCTCTCGATCGACGGCCGGATCGACGAGGAGATCTATCAGACCACGCCGCCAATCGACGGGTTCGTCCAGCAGGTGCCCGACGAGGGCGCGCCGGCGACCGAGGACACGCAGGCCTGGATCTTCTTCGACGACAGCAATTTCTACTTCTCGGCGCGGTGCCTCGACAGCCACCCCGACCGCATCGTCGCGAACGAGCTCCGCCACGACAGCGCCAACATCTTCAACGGCGGCGACAGCATCACGCTCGTCCTGGACACGTTCTACGACCACCGGAACGGCGTGCTCTTCCAGACCAATCCGCTCGGCGGCCTGCGCGAGCAGGCGATCGCCGACGGCGTGTATATCGAGAGCTGGAACACGGTCTGGCAGGTGCGTTCGACCCGGTTCGAGGGCGGGTGGTCCACCGAAATGGTCATTCCCTTCAAGTCGCTCCGCTACCGCGAGAGCGGTCCGCAGGTGTGGGGGATCAACTTCCGGCGCGTCATCCGATCGAAGAACGAGTTCGCGGGCGTGACGCCGATGCCGGCCGCCTTCGGGCCGTCAGGTCTGGCACAGATGCAGGTGGCGGCCACGCTGGTGGGCCTCGTCACGCCTGCGCGGTCGAGAAACCTGGAGCTGAAGCCGTATGCGGTGTCGTCGACGACCACCGACGAGACCGCCGCGGTGCCGTTCGAGAACGATTTCACCGGTGCCGTCGGGATCGACGGCAAGTACGGACTGACGCGCAGCCTGACGGCCGACGTCACCGTCAATACGGATTTCGCGCAGGTCGAAGAGGACGTCCAGCAGATCAACCTGACGCGCTACAGCCTGCTGTTTCCCGAGAAGCGCGACTTCTTCCTGGAAGGGCAGGGCATTTTTGCCTTCGGTGGAGCGACGCTGACCGGACGGGGCTCGGGCGGTTCCGCCGACGTGCCGATCCTGTTTTTCAGCCGGCGGATCGGTCTCTCGGCCGGCCAGACCATTCCGGTCATTGCCGGCGGGCGCGTCACGGGGAAAGCCGGACCCTTCGACGTCGCCGCGTTGAACATCGAGACCGGCGCCAAGGCATCGGCGGACGCCGTCCGGACGAATTTTTCGGCCGTGCGGGTGCGTCGCGACATTCTCCGGCGCAGCAACGTGGGCATGATGGCGACCGCCCGCCAGCCGAGCGGGCCCGGTCAGGAAGCGAGCGCCGCCTTCGGCGTCGACGCCAGCATTCGCCTGTCGCCCAACAACACCGTGCTCGGCTACTACGCGCGGACCGACGTCGCCGGGTCCACGGCAGAGGCCGCGAGCTATCGCACGCGCTTCGAGTACGCGGGCGATCGCTACGGTCTCGTCGGCGAGCACCTGATGGTCGGTCCCGCGTTCGCGCCGGAAGTCGGCTACACGAGGCGCGAGGATTTTCGCCGCAACCTGGCATCGATCCGGTTCAGCCCGCGTCTGAAGAACAGCCGCTCCATGCGGAAGCTCACGTGGCAGGGCACGTTCACCTACGACACCGACGCCGCGGTCACGACGGTCGAGAACCGGTCTCTCGACGGCAGCTTCGGCATCGAATTCCAGAACGGCGACCAGGCCTCGCTCGGCTACGTCGACCAGTACGAGTTGATTCCGCGGGCGTTCAGCATTTCGCCAGGTGTCACCATTCCCGTGGGCGGCTATCGCTATCACGATCTGAGCGCGTCTTACTCGCTGGCGAATCAGCATCTCGTGGCAGGGCGCGTCACCGTCTCCACGGGCACGCTGTACGACGGCACCCGGCGCGAGGCGTCCTACTCGGGCCGGATCGCGCTCGCGCCGCAGTTCGCCATCGAGCCGAGCCTGTCGCTGGCCTGGGTCGATTTGCCCTACGGCGCGTTCACGGCCAGGCTCGTGACCAGCCGCTTCACGTACACGCCCACGGCGCGGTTGTTCGTGAGCAGCCTCGTCCAGTTCAATGCCGACGCCCACACGCTGGGCTCGAGCGTTCGGCTCCGGTGGGAGTATCTGCCGGGGAGCGAGCTCTTCATCGTCTATAGCGACGGACGCGACACCGTGGGCGCGGGGCCCGCAAACGGGCTCCTGAACCGGACGGTGGCGATCAAGGCCACGCGCCTCGTGCGCTTCTGATGGTCCGGGTGTCCGACCTCTACTGACGGAAGCTCCCGTCGAACAGCGCCTCGATGGCTCGCGTGCCGTTCGCCCGCAGGCTTCTGGTGCCGGTGCCGGTGAAGTGTGGATGCGTGATGAGCGGCGTCTCCTTCGCGGGAAGCGGCGCCCAGGCGCCGCCGGTCCACTTGAACCAGCCGTCCTGGTCCTGGTCGAAGACGTGAAGCGGCTTGTTGCAGAGCTTGGCGAATTCGGCGCCCCATCCGGTGCCGCCCCGAACCGTGCCGTCAGCCTCGATGATGCCGACGACGTACACTTCCTGGCCGTTGTTGACCTGGTACCAGAGCGTTTGCAGAACTCTACGGAGCGTCGGGCCCTCGGTGTACCGGCGATGCATCAACCGCGAGATGTACTCGAAGCTGACGTCGCCCGCCTGAAGCTCCTCGTGGTTCAGCATGCGCACCCCGCGGTTTCGATCGAGCTTGTGGCCGTCGAAGGTGAAATTCACCTCCTCGACGCCGTGCCGCTCGGCCGCGGCGCCGAACGCGGCCTCGGCCCCTGGCGCGCCCCCGCTGAACAGAATGCAGTCGGCTGGTTTCATCGTGAGAAATGATACGCCGGAAGGCGCGGGTTGGGTGTCCCCTGCACGCTGACAGGAATTGGCAGCCGGGGCGGAGAGGGGAAGGAGATCCCGGGGCGGTCGTCCGAGAACGGGCGTGATGTTCGCGAATGCTTCAGATCCTCCTTCCTCATGTCACGGGCGCATCGGGTGCTCGGTCCGGTACAGAACCTCCTCGACGATTTCGGACGGATGGTTCATCTTCCTGGCGAAGACCAGGGCGACGATGCCCAACACCATAACGCAGAGCTCGGCGAATGCGAGCGTGCCGAGCGTCAGCTGGCCTGCGAGATAACCGGCGCCGAACGCCGCGACAAGGACCAGCCAGGCAATCACGAACGGCCAACGCCCAAGGTGCATTGCCATAATCCGCCTCCCAGTCCCGGGAGTGCAACAACGCGGCCAGCGCTGGACATCCGTTGGGAGCGGAGATACAGGGGAGCGAGCGTCATCCGCGCCGGCAAACCGTCATTCAGCGGCGGCTTTCGCCGATGTCGCTGGCGGGCGGATCCAGGTCGTGCGCGTGCGCCCGTGATGCGGGGGCTCAGGGGCGCGCGCTGGCGACGGTCCGTGTGACGCCGAGCAGGCGGGCCGCTCGCAGGGCCTCCGCGTGGCGGGGATCGAACGCCGTCCAGAAGGCGTTGGCCTGTTCGACGAGTGGACGCGCATCGTCGGGCCGGCCGGCCGCCAGATGGACGCGCGCCAGAGCGACGAGCGCTTCGGCGTGTGCGGGCGTCATCGCTCCCTGGTTCGCCGCAAACGCCGCGACGGCCTGCGTGAGTGTCTCCCGGGCGGCCTCGAGGGCTCCTCGATCGAGCGACGCGAGGCCGAGCGAGACCTGAAACTCCGCCTTGTCCAGCCGGCTGCGCCCCGTGACGGGATCGAATGCCGCGGCTTCGCGCAGCAACGGCAGCGCGCGATCGAGCTGTTGCCGGCGACGGAAGATGTCGCCGAGCAGCCAGACGGCCCGCCGGACGGCGGGCGTCATTTCCGTGCCGCGGTGCGCGGCGATCGGCGTGAGGTCGGCTTCGGCTTCCGCGAGCCGCCCCAGTCGGACGAGCGCTTCGGCGCGCTCTGAGCGAAGCAGCGTGGCAACCGCGGTGTCGCCGGCCCGCGTGTATCCATCGATCGCCCGTTCGTACGCCGCCAGCGCGTCGGCCGGCCGGCGTGCGGCGAGGAAGGCGCGGCCCCGGACGACGTGCTGGCTGGCCAGGTAGGTGGGGCTCAGCTTCACGCCCCGCAGATCCAGCGAGATCGCGAACTCGAAGTTCGCCACCGCATCCTTGATTTCGCCGTAGGCGAGCTGCACGTTTGCGAGTGTGCCGTACAAGTGCTGCAGCAGCACCGGATTGTCACCGAGCGACTCGCGGCCGCGACTGGCAGCCTCCTTGAGCTCGATGATGGCCTCGCGCGTGCGGCCCGCCTGGAAGAGGGCACGGCCGTAGTCGTTCTGCGCTGTAATCACGTCAATCTGTTTGCCGTCGCCGCCGTGAAGGTCGAGCAGCAGCCGATAAGCCTCCTCGGCCGGCGCGAGCGCCTCCTCGTTCTTGCTGCGAGAGCGATAGACCACCGACAGCATCTGCAGCGCCTTGGCGCGTTTGGCGTGCCGTTCGGGCAGGATGCGCGTGGCCGCCTCGAGCGCGAGGCTCGCCGCGGCCTCGGCGTCCGGCGTGCCCGCCTTGCCATGATTGAGGAGGATTTCGGTGCGCAGCAGCGCGGCGTCGACGAAGGGCTCGGTGTCGCGCTGGCCGGTACGCTCGAGCGCGTCGAGTGCGCCCTCGATGTGGGCGTTGGCCTCGTCGACGCGGTCCAGGTAGTGCTCCGCTTGCGCGAGGCTGAGCTCGGTGGCGATCGCCTCTCGCGACCGCTCGCCCCATAGACGCTTCGTTTCCGGCAGCGCGCGGCTCAGCACGTCGGCCGCGCTCCGGGGATCGCCGACGCCGAAGAAGCTGTCGCCGAGCACGCGAAGCAGCTCAGCGCGCACGGCTGGTTCGGCGACGAGCGACCAATCGAGACGCTCGCGCGCCTGCGCGAGCACGTCGACCGCGGTGAGCGGCCAATCCCCGCCGCGGAGATTGGGATCGATGTCGCGGAAGATGGAGGCAATGAACTCCTTGACCGCGTCGGCGCGGTCCCGCTCGGCGCGCGCCACCCGCGCCTGCCAGGCCGACGTTCCCGCCCCGCCAAGGACTGCGACGAGGACGGCGGCCGACGCCCCGACGGCGAGCCGATGCCGCGCGACGAACTTGCGCGCGCGGTACCCGGCGCGGTCGGGCTGCGCGGCGACCGGCCGGCCGTCGCGATAGCGGGTGAGATCGTCGCCGAACGCGCTGACGGTCGGATACCGGTCCGCGGGGCGCTTCTGCAGCGCCTTGAGCAGGATCGTGTCGAGGTCGCCGCGCAGCGCCGCCCTGCGGGCCGGGATGGAGGCGGCGTCGCTCGGCCTGGTCGGCTCGCCGTGCAGGATTGCCTCCTCGAGCGCGCCGATTGTGTCGCGAGAGAGGGTGTACGGGCGCCGCCCGCACAGGAGCTCGTAGAGCAGCACGCCGAGCGAGTACACGTCGGTGGCGACGCCAAGCGCCTCGTGCGCGACCTGCTCGGGCGACGCGTAGGCCAGCGTGAGCGCCCGGCCGGCGGCGGTCGTGACCGTCGAGTCGCGCGCCGCCCCGCCGTCGAGGAGCTTCGCGATTCCGAAATCGAGCAGGCGCGCCTCGCCCTCGGGCGTCACGATCACGTTGCTCGGCTTGATGTCGCGGTGGATCACCAGCTGGCCGTGCGCATAGGCGACGGCGTCGATCACCTGCTCGAACAGTCCGAGCGTGGCCGGTACGGAGAGGCCTCGCTCGGCGACGTGCCGATCGATGGCGCTGCCCTCCACGTACTCCAGTGCCAGAAATGGCTGCCCGGCGTCGGTGACGCCGGCGTCGTAGAGCCGGGCGATGTGGGGATGCGTGAGGCGCGCGAGGATGGCGCGCTCCCGCGCCATGCGTTCGGCGAGCCCGCGACGGTCGGCCATCCCCGCGGGCAGCTTGATCGCGACCGGCCGATCGATGAGACCGTCGGGACGGTCGGCGAGCCACACGCGCCCCTGTCCGCCGGCCGCGAGTTCGCGCACGAGCCGATACGGCCCGACCATCGCGCCGACAGCGGGGTCCCCCGCGCTCGCGCCTGACGATTCGCCCGGCAGCTCCGTCCATTTGGGCAGCGTCTCGAGAAAGGCGAAAGCGCCGGTCGACGCCAGCCGCTCGAGCATCGCCCGAAGTCGCGGCTTGAACGCCTCGTACTCCGGACCGAGGTCGTCCACCCAGGTGGTGCGTTCCGCAGGGGGCAGGTCGAGCGCGTGCTCGACGAGGCGGTTGATCGTCTTCCAGGCGTCGATGTCCATCGTGTGCCACCGGACGGCCCGCTCCGGAGGGCCGGCAATCAGAGCAGCATTTCCGCGAGCAGGAGACGCGCCTTTTCCCAGTCGCGCCGCACGGTGCGCTCGCTGGTGCCGAGCGCCTCGGCCACTTCGGGCTCGGTCATGCCGGCGAAGTACCGCAGCTGCACCACCTCGGCGGCGCGCGGGTCGATGGTCGACAGCGTGCCGAGCGCGTCGTGCACCCGCAGGATCACGTCGTCGGTGTCGGGCGCCGCCACCGGCAGGCTGCCGGTGACCGTGATGCGCTCGGCGCCGCCGCCGCGCCGCTCGGCCAGCCGGCGGCGGGCCATGTCGACGATCACCGACCGCATCGCCCGTCCCGCCCACCGCCTGAAGTGCACGCTGTCGGTGATGGTCAGGCGGCCCGCCGACACGAACCGCAGGTACATCTCGTGAACCAGCGACCCCGTATCGAGGGTCGGCGTGCGGGCGTGCGCCCGCAGACGCGCCCGCGCGAGGCGGCTGAGCAGGGGATAGCAGGCGGCGAACAGCGCGTCCGCGGCGGCCGCATCTCCGCCCTGCGCCCGTTTGAGCAGCGCCGTCAGCCCGTCCGGATTCCCATCGGCCGCACGGCTGCCGCGCTCATTCACCACAGCGGCGCGTGCCTCCTTCGTAGTCTTCCGAACCGGATTCACCGGATCGCGCACCACGCTACGCTCGGACACCGGTGGCGTCAAGCACGGCGCCGGCACGGACCGCCCGGCACACCTGGTCCTTTCCCGTCGATCTCGCGATGGCCGGATTCGCGACGAGACTGCGTATTCCCAGGTACGGGCATCAGAGGCCGGCCGTTCGCCGCGGCAGACTCTCCGCCCCCGCGAGACCTGCTTTCCCGAGTGGAGGACACCGACTCATGCCGTCCCCCGTCGCCGACACGACAGAACCGACCGGGCAACGCCCCCGCACACGCTGCTGGGGCTATCACCTGATCCTCGACTGCCGCGGGTGCGAGATGCACGCGGTTCGCGATCGGGCCACGATCCTGGCCTGGCTCCGCCGCCTGGTGGAACGGATCGACATGCAGGCCTATGGCGAGCCGATCTGCGAGCACTTCGCGACCGACAATCCCGACGCGGCCGGATACTCCGTCGTCCAGCTCATCGAGACCAGCTCGATCACAGGCCACTTCGTCGATCGCGATGGCGATGCGTACATCGATGTCTTCAGCTGCAAAGGCTTCGACATCGCGGCGGCGCGCGACGTGGTGGACGAGTACCTTCCAGCCCAGGGCGATCCGCGTGACCTATCTGACGCGCCAGGCGTGAGATGGATCTGCTTCTGTCGACGCTCGCCGCGGCGGCCTACACGATCGGCGGGGTCTTCATGCGCAGGGCGGAGGGGTTCGCGCACCCACGGCCCGCCATGCTCGTGTTCGCATGCTTCTCCGCCGGAGCCGCGCTGCAGACGCTCGCCATGAAACGCTCCGCGCTCAGCGTGAACTACATCCTGGTGCTGGGGCTCGAGGCGGCGCTGGCCGTGCTGTTCGGGACGGCCTGGCTGCGGGAAACGCTGTCAGCGCGCAGGCTGACCGGCCTGGCGCTGATTCTGGCCGGAGCCGTGACGCTCCAGCTCGACGACGGGCCTCGAGCACCGACGGAGACGCCGGGGCCGGCTCGCTCGCCCATGACGCTACAGAGGAGAGTGCAATGACCCTATCGTGGATTCGCCGGGCATTCGGGGGAGCCGTTGTCGTCGCGGTGGCGGGGCTGTCGATTGGCGGCCATGCGAGGGTCCACGGCGAGACAAACCGCGAGGACGACCATCGCGAGAAGACGCTGTACATCTGGGCTGGCGATCGGGATCGTGCGCGGCCCGACTTCCTGGCGGTCGTCGATTTCAACGAGCATTCGAGCAACTACGGCCGGGTCCTTCGCACGGTGCCGCTTCCCGCCCCGATGAACACTGGCAACGAGCCGCACCACTGCCATCTCTCCGCGGATAGAAACGTCCTTGCCTGCGGTGGCCTGCTCAGCCTGCTCTCCGGCCAGAACAGCATCTTCTTCTTCGACGTCTCCAACGCCCGGCATCCGCGTTTTCTCTTCTCGACGAACACCCCGAACTCGAGCATCACCGACGATTTCCTCCCGCTCCCCGGCGGAGGATTCCTGATCACCCAGATGGGATCGGCATCCGGCGGCGAGCCGGGCGCGGTGGCCGAGTTCGATCGCCGGCTCCGGTTCGTCGCGGAGTACCCGGCGACCCGCCCGATTGACGGCTTCAATCCCCACGGGATGTCGGCTGATTTCCGGCGAAACCTGATGGTGACGAGCGACTTCGTGAACCCGATCACGACGCTGAACATCTGGCCCGGCCCGATCGAACTGCGCGGGGCACTCCGCTTCTGGGATCTCGCGGCCCGCCAGATCACAAGAACCGTCTTCCTGCCCGAGGCGCAGGGATCGATGGACGTGAAGCTCATTCCCGGCGATCCGCACGGCCGCGCCGTGACGGCGAACATGTTCAGCGGACTGGTCTACACGGTCGATCCGACCGACGGCAGCGTCGTGCAGGCCTTCGACTGCGAGAACATCTTGCCGCACATCGACGTGCCCGTCCGCGGCGGCATGGTTCAACTCCTCGCGATGCCGAAACGCGGGAACCGGCTGATCTTCGCGTCGTTTCAGGCCGGACAGGTGGGGATGCTCGATATCAGCAACCGCCAGGCCTTCACCGAGCAGGCGATCGTCAATCTCGGCGTGGATGCCGGACCGCACGCCATCAAGCTCACCGACGACGACTCGCGCCTGGTGGTGACCGACTACTTCCTCGACCAGGACGGCTTCGGCAAGATTCACTTCGAAGGCGACCACAAGGTGCACGTAATCAAGGTGACGGAGGACACGCTCGACCTCGATCCGCGTTTCGAGCTCGACTTCGACACGGCGTTCGCGTTCCCGGCTCGGCCCCACGGCATTGCCATGAAGTAGCGGGACGGGTGGATCGCGCCTGCCCCCCAGAAGTGTTCGAGGGCTCGCGCTGTCGTTCGAGGCGCTCCTCTCGCGGTGTGGTCCGGGTCACCCGGATGCCGACACGCTCACCGCCAGCCGCGAACACGCCCTTGAATTCTTCGCCGAGCACGCGCCGCAGCCGCCAGCCTGCCTGGCGATAGGTCGAGGAACGAGCGGCGATGCCGACCGCAGGTGTCCTTACGCAAGCGGGCGCGCCCCGCTGAACAGAATGCAATCGGCTGGTTTCAGCAGGAGGAATGACACGCCGGAAGGCGCGTGTTGGGCGCGCTTGCACACAGATAGGAATTGGCCATTGTGGCCGGTTTCGCAAGTGCGACAGAATGTGATGAGAAGCCCTCGATCATTCCCGAACGCGCGAGACCCGACCGACAGAATCCAGGTCGGGGCGGACCACGCTCGGACGGAGGAATGCTGCAGTGACAGGGTCGCGCGTACGGCTCGGCGATCGGGTCGGGGCCCGGGCACGGTGCCTGCCATGCTGCGCCCTGGCTCTGCTGGCGTGTTTCGCCGGTCCGGCGTACGCGACGCAGAGCGCGGCCGCGCAGCGCCCCCCGCAGAACGACACCCGCACCTGGTATCAGGCGTACGCCGATGGCGTGCGGGAGGCCACGGCGGACAACGCCGACTACGAGACGGCGCTCGCCAGCCTGCTGCGTGCCAAGCAGCTCGGGCCGACGCCGGGCCGCAACGTGCCCACCTACGGTGACAGCTTCGTGGACTTCCTCCCCGACTACTATCTCGGGGTCGCCTACCTCGGCCTGGGAAACTACGGCGCGGCCGTCAACGCGTTCAAAGTGGCGCGCGGGTACATCGCCGCGAGGGATCCCGAATTCGCGCAGCTGAACGCGCAGGATCAGCGAGCGCAGCAGGGCGCGCAGGATCGGCTCGCGCTCGCGCAGCAGCGGCCGGCCGACCTGACCCCATCACCGGCCAACGCCGCCGCGGCCAACCCTGCCGCACCGGCCGACGCGGGACAGCCGCCCGCCGCGAGCCCCACGCAGAGCGCCGCGGTTCAGCAAGCCCCGGTCCCCGGGACCGCGGCGTCGGCGCCGGGCCTCACGAACCCCCGGCCAGCTCCTGCCGTGGTGCCGCCGGCGCGGGCGGGTGCCGTCGTCAACCGGCCAGGGCCGTCGCCGCCCTCGACGACCCCCGCCGCCGTCGTGACCGAGAAGGACGCAATCGCGCAGTTCCTCTCCGGGAGGTACTCGGAGGCCGACGCGATCCTTTCGCAACTGGTGGCGGCGAAGCGTCAGACACCGCGGGTGCTGCTGTACCTGGCCTCGGCCCGGGCCGCGATGGTGCTCACGGGGGAGGCGGACGCGGCGACGCTCGCCGACGAGCAGGCGCGGTTCGCCTCGCTCGACCTCGGTGCCTTCACCGAGGACCTGCGCTACATCTCACCGCACGTGCTCCGGGAGCTGCGAGGCCAGGAATGAGCCGGCATGCAGCTCGCACGGGCCTGCTCGCCTCTGCCTGCCTGGGGGTGGCCGTCGCTGCGGCGCCTGCGCGGGTCGATGCGCAGACGAGTCTCCAGATTCCGCTTCAGTTCGACTTTCTGAACCCCGGCGCCAAGAGCATGGCGCTCGGGGGCGCCTTCGTGGCGTTGGCGGACGATGCGACCGCGCCATTTGCCAATCCGGCGGGTCTGACGCAGCTTCAGCGTCCGGAAATCTCCGCCGAGCTTCGCTTCACGCGCGTCAGCACCGGCTTCCTCGAGCGCGGCCGCCTCTCGGGATCAATCTCGAATGCCGGCATCGACACCGTGCAGGGACCGCAGTTCGCCGACAGCGTGGGATCGCACACGGGGCTCGGGTATCTCGCCGCGGTCTACACCCGCAGTCCGTACCGCTGGGTGGTGGCCGGCTACCGGCACGAGCTCGTGCGTGTGGACCAGACGTTTCTCTCGCAGGGCGTCTTCCAGAAAGTGCCCGAGGAGTTCACGTCCCGGCGCGACAGCCCGCAGGAGGGGGTGCGCAACGTCGCCATCACCGGCTATGGCGCGGCGGCCTCGTTCCACCCGTACCAGGGCCGCCGGATCGGCGTGCACGTCGGCGGGGCTCTCACGATCTACCGGTTCGCCATCGACTCCACCTTCCGGCGATTCGACACGGAAGGGTTCCTCGGGCCGGCGAACACTGCGATCGAGCTCGGCAAGTCCACCCAGCACGGCCACGACGTCTCGGCCGCGCCGGCGCTCGGCATTCAAGTGGCGGGCGCGCGCGTCCGCGTCGGCGCGGCCTACCGCCATGGCGCCACGTTCACGTTCACCACTCGCGACGGCATCGATCCGCCTCGCCAGGTGCGGTTTCGGGTACCGGACACCCTCGCGCTCGGCGTGTCGGTCCGACCGCGTCCGGTACTGACCATTGCGGGCGAGATGACCCGGGTCACGTATCACCGGCTGCGCGACGACTTCGTCACCGACCAGGCTCGGGCCACGCAGCGCGAGGACAGCTTCGACATCGAAAACGGCGTCGAGCTGCATGCCGGCATCCAGTACGCGATGCCGGCGATCCGGTTTCGGCCTCGATTCCGCGGCGGCATCTGGCGCGATCCCGACCACTCCGTGCATTTCAGCCCTTCCGGCGTCTCGGTCACCGCGGTCGATCGATTGTTCGACGAGCGGCTCGCCGTCGCGCTGTCCACAGGGACGTCTCAGGTGCACGTCACCGGCGGCCTCGGCCTCACGCTCACTCCCCGGCTCGAATTGAACGCAGCCGTGGATCGTGCCTCGACCACGACGCGAGCCTCGGCGTCGATCATTCTCTTACGTTGAGCGCAATGGGAGGTGCCAATGAACACTCGAAGAGTCGGCGTGGTGTTCGTATTGTCGGCGGCGCTCGGATCGGGAGCGTGCCACCCGCACAATAACAACATGACGACGCCGACGCCGACGCTCACGGCTGTCACCGTGAATCCATCGACCGTCGTCGGTGGGACGGCCTCGAACGGAACGGTGACGTTGAGCGGCTCGGCGCCGAGTGGGGGCGCGGGCGTCGCGCTCGCGAGCAGCGACTCGTCGGCCGCCACCGTGCCGACGAGTGTCGTGGTGCCCACCGGATCGACGTCGGCCGGATTCAGCATCACGACCTCGGTCGTGGCCGCCGCCAAGTCGCCCGTCATTACCGGCACCTACAGCGGCGTGAGCCATACGGCGACGCTCACGGTCAATCCCCAGCCTCTCACCGCCGTGTTCACCGTCGCCTCGCGCTCGTCGGTGACGCTGACGAACGGCCAGGTGCTCCCGGCCGGAACGGCAGACACGTGTCCGCTGACCACGGCCAACGGCACGACGCTCGACTGCACGTTCGACGGCAGCGCGTCGACGGGGGGAGTCACCCAGTGGCTGTGGACGTATCTGTTCGGCTCGCAGCAGAGGAGCGAGAACAGCGGAACGCCTACGCTGCAGCCGACGGCCAGCGGTTGCGGATTCTTCTCGGGCCGCACGGCCTCGTCGTCGGGCGGGGTCTCGTTTCTGCAGATGATCGTCCAGCTGCAGGTGCGCGACAGCGCCGGGAACCTCAGCGGCGTCGTGCAGGATCAGAACGTGCGCGTGTTCCCGAACCACCTGTGTGGTTACGGGTTCTGAGGTCGGCCGGCCAGGCTTGCGGCGGTATTGTTCGGGTCGAAACCGGGCATCGTGAAGCGGAATCCGGTCGAGGCGGAAGTCACCTCGATCGTTTCTGTCGTCTCGGGTGTCAGGCCCCCGTTTTCGAGGCGCAGCGTGTAGACGCCTGGGTCGAGCGCCGCCACGTAGGGCGTGGTGCCACGCTGGGATCGACCGTCAGCGGCCGACACCGTGACGTTCGCCCACGGCGCCGCGTCGATCAGCACGTTCACGGCACGGCCCGAAGGAACCCACAGGGGATCACTCAACGCAAGGCCGCCTTCGGTTGTCCGCCCACGAACCTGGAAATAGGATCCAAGGTCCGCGTCGCTCAGCGGGATCACAACAGGGTTGGCGGTCAGCGAGATTGGCGAACCGAACGACACCATGGCGTCGTCGGCCGCGCGACGGAAAAGGCCTACCTGCTGTGGGGCGGACGGAATCGCGGGCGTAATCTGCAGCGCGGTGGCACCGGATGCCGCGGCGGGGGCCATGGTGAGGACGTAGGCATCCGCGAGGTTGGGAACCGTTCGCGTCGGGAACGCGCCCAGTTGCGCGCCCGCGAGGAGGACGACCCCGGTCACGACGGCCGCCGGCACCAGCTCCCGCAGGCCGGGCCAGCTGCGGGGGGCGGGCCCTGCGTGAGGCAGCGGCCCGGTGGGGGGGGGCGGTCCGCTCGCTCCCGGCCCGAGGCGAGTCCCGAACGCGCGCTCCATGCGTGCCGTGAGCGAAGGGGTTCGAACCGTGAGGCGCGCCAGACTGCCAACTTCCTCCCACGTCGGCCCTCGTGAGAGGCGCGCAAGGGCGTCGACCGCGTGTTCGGGATCGCTCCCCTCGAGCTCGGCGAGCTGCGCTTCCTGAACGGCAACGCCCGCCTGCCAGCGAAGATGCGCCACGGACCCGGGTTTGGGCTCCGAGTCGCGCAGCGTGTCGAGCAGGAATCGTCGGACCTCGCGCTCGAGCGTCGGCGTTTCGCGGCGGACGGCGTTCAGGCAGCGTTGGACCTCGGCCTCCGGCAGCCTGATCGTGGACGAGGCTGCGGCGCCGATCTCTGCCAGCAGGTACACCAGGACGGCGTCCGACACATCGGGTGCGAAGCGGCGCCGGAGGGCGTCGAGCAGTGCGGTCGTGGGGTGCGGGACGAGGCTGGCCAGACGCTTGACGCGCTCGATGCCGTCCGGAGTGACGCGCCCCTCGGTGCTGACCCGGACTCGGACGTGGCTCGATCGATCCAGATCCAGCGCTGCGAGCTCGCGCGCCGCGGCAGTCAGGCCGATCCGCGTCATCGGCCACGCCTGGAGCCCAATCGACGTCAACGCCGGCGGCCACAATCGCACGTCGGAGACCGGCGTGAGCCATGATCGGCGCGGCCGCTTCCTCAGATCGTCCAGCCAGCGGTCGTCCGACTCGGTGGCGGCCGCCAACCCGAGCCCGGTGCTGATCACCAGCACTGGCGCGTCCGAAAAGCGTCGGAGCACCGCGCCGAGCGTGGTCGATCCGCGGTACGGCCTGTCGGCGACGAAGCGCAAGTCGGCGTCGAAATAGTAGCGCTGGAGCGCGACGCCCTGGCGCCCGAGGTCGGCGAGCAGCGTCTCGACCTTGCCCTGCCAGGTGCCCATGTCCGGTCCGACATCCTGGAGGACGACGATCGGCTGCGTGACGCGCCTGGCGGCCCAGACCAGGTGCGGCATGAGGCCGTAGCGCAGCGTGAGAGACACGCTGCGGCGAACGTCCAGCTCGCGGGCCTGCGCGTCGGTGGCGAAAACGCGTCCGAGAATGGTGGCGGCATCCTCGACGTCGGCGCGAGGCAGCGCACCCGGCCGCCCCCGCAGCGCGAGATCGATCTGAAATGGGCCTGGCAACGCCCGCAGCGCGGCGGCCCAGGCGTCGCGCCCCCAGGCCCAGCGTTCGTCGCGCACCTTGAGCCGCCAGAACAGCGCCAGCACGGCGAGGAACCCGAGCGCTGCGGTCCCGGCCGCATAGCGAGCATCGACGAAGACGGACGGGGCCGGCGGCGGCGGCGGCTCGGGAGGAGGAATCGGTACCGGCCCGCGATTGACGCCTCCCGCGGCGGGCGGCGGCGGCGGCTCTGCCGTCGTCGGGCTGATTGGCGTCACGACGCGAAACGGTCCCACGTGAAGCTGCCACGCTCCGAGGCTGAGGGCCAGGAGCAGGGCGGCCGCGACGGCCACAGCCGGCCCCAAGCGGCGCCGCGGAGGCCGCGGGGCCGTGAACGGCGCCGCCGGGGCCGAGGCGGGATACAGATCGTCGAAGAGCTGCCGGATGTCGCGCAGCTCGTCGTCGCTGCGCGCGAGGAGCGCGGCGAGGGCGTCGCGGAACTCCGCGCGGTTCGCGCCGTCCCACCGTGCGAGCAGCGCGCCGAGCCGGAAGTGTTCGTTCAGGCCGATCGCGTACCCTCTGGCGCGAAGCACCTCGAGAAACGCTTCGAACGGAAGGACGCCGCTCATGATCCCCGATCCTCGCGGCTAGGCTCGGGCGCGTCTGAGCTGCTGCACGTCCTGCTCGGACTTGGTCAGCGCACCGGTGAAGGGCAGCTCGGCCAGCGCGAGTCGGTCGAGCGCGTCCGGATCGATGCCAGCCAGATGCAGGACGCGCACCCAGGCCAGCAGCTCCGCCGTCGAGGGTTTCTTCTCGAGTCCCGGCACGGTTCGGATTTCCTCGAAGCGCTTCGTCGCGACGGCCACGAGACGATCCGAGAGGTCGAGCGGACCGAGCCGTTCCTTCAAGACCGCCTGCAGGCGCTCGCCGGTGGGGAAGTCGAGGCGGTGGAACACGCAGCGCCGCAGGAACGGGTCCGGGAGCTGCCGCTCACTGTTGCTGGTGATGATGACGACGGGACGCTGCTCGGCCTTGCACACGAGGCCGAGCTCCGGCACGCGGAACTCCATCCGATCCAGCTCGTCGAGCAGATCGTTGGGGAAGTCGCGGGGCGCCTTGTCCACTTCGTCGATCAGCACGACGCGCTGCGCCGGCGACCGGATGGCCAGGCCGAGCGCCTGCCAGCGCACGTAGGTTTCGAGGTTCTCGGCGCGGGGATCCTTCACCTGCGCGTGATAGAAGCGCAGCAGGTAGTCGAACTCGTACAGAGTGTCGCGCGCCTGGTGGTCGCTGCGCGTGTGGAATTCCAGCACGGCTCCGAGCCCGAGCTCCGCCGCGATCGACCACGCCAGCATCGTCTTGCCGGTCCCGGGCTCGCCCGTGACGAGCAGCGGCTGTTCGACGGCGAGCGCCGTGTTGACCGCCGTCACCAATCCCGGTCCGGCCAGGTACCGGCCGGGCTCGCCTCGTGTGTCCGCTTCGGTGCCTGCAGGGACGGATCCGTCGCCCTTGTAGCGCATCCATCCGTTGAGGGTCGTCATGAGAGACTCCTCGCTGAGGGGAGATAGTCGTCGATCGCCGTGAAGACGTCGGCCGCGTGTTGCGGGCGCCGCTCGGCGATCCGGGCGAGCAACCACGCGCCCTGGCGCTCGTCGAGATTCACCAGCCGGCAGAACTGCTTCAGGTCGTCGTCGGTGATGCCCTCGAAATCGTGGAGCCGGACGACCCGCAGCGCACGGGCGGCCGACGTGCTCACGAGGTGAATCAACCGTTCGGCCTGCGGCCTGCCGTCGGGAATGGCCGGCGGACGAAGACGCAGCCACCCGAGCACGCGGTCGATGGCGCCCTCGTCGGGCCACTCGATCGGCTGGACGCATTTGAGGTGCATGGGTGCGGCGTGGTCGCGGACGAGCGCCGGCAGCCACTCGGTGTAGTACTTCACCACGGGGTCGTCCAGGAACATCGCCCGCACACAGGGGTGCAGCAGCACGACGTTCGTGTAGGCGAGCCGATCGGCGAGGGCCTGCGACAGCGCCGAGCGGGGGACGTCGAGCGCGCCAGCGAGGTACGCGAAGAACTCCTCCGCCGTCTGCGGCCGCGACGGCCATTTGACGAGCACGATACTCCGCCGCGGATCCGTCCGAAGCATCTGGTGAATCCGCTCGACGAAGTGTTCGTGACCCTGGCCGGCGACGCCCGTGACGAGCACCAGATCGCTCATCGGATCGATGGCGAGCGAGTCGAGCGTCGTCCATTGGAGGGCGCGGTTGCAGCGCAGCGACGGTCGGAAGGCCGGCGGCGGCGGCGGGTCGATCCCGGCGGGCCGCGCCAGCGGCGCGGCCTTCCGCCCCTCGTCGCTCCACGTCTCGAGGGGGCCGGGCGGCACGCCCCGAATCGCGCACAGCAGCTGCCAGAAGCGTGCGTCGTAGTCGGGATCGCCATCGTCCCATTCGAAGCCGAGCCACTTGACGAGCGCCGGCGGCACGGTGAGGGTCTGACGGGGCGCCCGGAAGATGGGCGTTCGCCGCACCTCCGCGGGATCGCGCTTGGCGAACTCGTCGAGCTCGAAGGCGGTCCATTCGCGCTCGATCCACGACTGGGATACCAGGAATACGCCGTGGGAGCTCGTGGCCACGGCCCTGGCAATCGTGTCCTGCAGCACCTGCCCCGAATACATCGAGGCGCTGTCGAGCCATGGCGTGAGCCCCACTTTCCGGAGCCTGTCGGCCACGTGCTCGGCGAGCTTGGAATCCGCCGGGGTGTGTGCGTAGCTGATGAAAACCTGCATACACCAGGGCCAGGGGAGAGTCGGGCCGATTGTACTCTTCCGGGCCCCGGCCGCTCCAGCCGGACGGCGGACGACGGAATCAGACTCTGGCGACCTGCTCGATGACCCGCTTGAGATCGTCGAGGTCGTCGCTCAGCGCGTGGCGGACCTTCCCGGCCATCGCCCACTCGAACGGCAGCAGCAGCCCCGGCGGCAGCCCCTGGCTGTTCACGTCGAACTCGATGCTGACCATCGTGCGATTGTCCGAGAGGGGTTCAAACGTGAAGACGGTGTCGATGCGGACACCGCCCTTGCGATGAGTCAGGGTGTAGGTGTGGTTGCGCTCGAACGCGGTGACCTCCATCTCGGCGTCGTCGAGGCGGCCCATCACCTCCCGCGTCTCCAGCCACTTGGTGCCCAGATTGAACGGGCCGGTCGACATGATGTCGAGCTTCTTGATGGAAGAGACATTTTCCGCACCGTGCTCGATGTCCGTGAAAGCCGCGAACACCTTCTGGACCGACGCGTTGATTTCGGTCGAGGCTTTGATTTTCGCCATCGCGCACACCTCCTTGCCGGTTCCGAGCGCAAGCCGCGTACCATCGCCGGCCGGCCCGTTCAGCGCTGCCAATCGGCGCGTCCGTGGTCGGGACGGCGTGACCCGTCCGGCTGACGCGCGGAAAGCTTCACGGCACCGCGAACTTTTTCTCGGTGGGGTCCTCAGCCCGATCGGGATTCCAGATCGTCCCATCGCGCGTATGCGCGATCCAGCTCGCTGCCGAGCGCCTCGAGCTCGCCGAGCGCGGCGGCGATGGCCTCGCTGTCTTCTTTGTAGAAGTCCGGGGCCGCGATGCGCGCTTCGAGATGGCGCTGCGCGAGCTCGAGGGCCTCGATCCGCGCGGGAAGCGCGTCGAGCTCGCGCCGGTCCTTGTAGGACAGTCTCCTGCGGGCCGGTGCCTCGGCGGTGGGCGCGGTGGCATCGGCGCGGCTCCGCCGCTTCGACGCCGCCGGCTCGAGCGGCATCTTCACCGTCGCGGGGCGCTGCCGCAGCCAGTCCTGGTATCCACCGACGTATTCCCCGACGCGGCCGTCGCCCTCGAACACGAACGTACTGGTGACGAGGTTGTCGAGAAACGCGCGGTCGTGGCTGACGAGCAGCAGCGTGCCCGGCCAGTCGGCCAGCTGCTCCTCGACCAGCTCCAGCGTCTCGATGTCGAGGTCGTTCGTCGGTTCGTCCATCACGAGGACGTTCGCCGGCCGCGTGAACAGGCGGGCGAGCAGGAGCCGGTTGCGCTCGCCGCCAGACAGCGCGTTCACTGGTGAACGGACGCGCTCGGGGGGAAAGAGAAAGTCGCGCAGGTAGCCGTTGACGTGGCGCGTCGCGCCGTTCACCGTCACCGAGTCGTTGCCGTCGGCGATCGTGTCGAAGACCGTCCGATCGGGATCGAGCTGCTCGCGCTGCTGGTCGTAGTACGCGATCCGGACGTTCGCGCCGCGGCGGATCGTGCCTGCGTCGGGCGCCACTTCCCCGAGCATGATCCTGAGCAGCGTGGTCTTGCCGGCGCCGTTGGGCCCGATGAGACCGATGCGATCGCCGCGCACGACCCGGGCCGAGAACGCCGCGACCACCGGTCTGCCCGCGTACGCCTTGCTCACCCCGTCGAGCTCGAAGACCATCCGGCCCGACCTCTGCGCCCGGGCGTCGGCCATGGCGCTCTCCAGGCGAACGCTGCCGGCGCGCTCGCGGCGCGCCGCCCGCTCCGCCCGCATGGCCTCGAGCGCCCGCACGCGGCCTTCATTCCGTGTCCGCCTGGCCTTGATGCCCTGGCGCACCCAGGCTTCTTCCTCTGCCAGCTTCTTGTCGAATCGCGCCCGTTCCGACGTCTCGTTCGCGAGCGCCTCGTCCTTGCGCCGCCGGTAGGTCGCGTAGTCGCCCGGCCATGACGTCAGCCGTCCGCGATCGAGCTCCACGATGCGCGTCGCCAGGCGCTGCAGGAACGCGCGGTCGTGGGTCACGAACACGACGGCGCCCGCATAGCCCGCCAGAAACTCCTCGAGCCACGCGATGGCGTCGATGTCGAGATGGTTGGTCGGCTCGTCGAGCAGCAGCA
Organism: uncultured Acidobacteriota bacterium; assembly: GCA_963837345.1. Taxonomy (GTDB): domain Bacteria; phylum Acidobacteriota; class Vicinamibacteria; order Vicinamibacterales; family CAVVIG01; genus CAWIMX01. The sequence goes on along the minus strand of CAWIMX010000001.1, from coordinate 1,195,643 downwards.
CGTCCGGCTGCCCGACCAGCGCGCGGGCCAGAAGAACGCGCCGCCGCCAGCCGCCCGACAGCGTGTCCACGATGGCATCGGCCGGGAGGTTCAGCCGCGACAGCACCAGATCCACGTCGTGACGGCGCACCCACGCCTCGTCCGTGGCCGTGTGGTGCGTGTGACCCTCGGCGACGACCGCGAAGACCGGGCGCGTGGCGGAGAGCGGGACGTCCTGGTCGAGCCGGGCCGTGCGCACGCCGTGCTGCAGCCAGACGTTGCCGGAGTCTGGCAGCACCTCGCCGCTGACGATCTTGAGCAGTGTGGACTTGCCGCTGCCATTCCTGCCGATCACCGCCAGGCGCTCGCGCGGCTCGATCTGGAGGCTGGCGTCGTCGACGAGCGGCCGGTGACCGTACGCGATCGAGACGTGGTCGAGCGCGACGAGCGGCATCTAGGCCGGCGAGGCGGCGAGCTCCTCGTAGCGCCCCTTGACGTCGAGGATGCGGCCGTGGTCGACCTGCCAGACGCGAGTGCCGACTTCTTCCAGCAGATCTTCGTCGTGGGTGACGAGGAACACCGTGCCCTCGTACTTCTGCAGCGCGACGTTGAGCGCATTGATCGACTCGAGGTCGAGGTGGTTCGTCGGTTCGTCGAGCGCCAGCACGTTCGGTTGCTGCAGCATCAGGCGGCAGAAGAGCAGGCGCGCGGTCTCGCCGCCCGACAACGCGTCGGTCGGCTTCAGTCCTTCGTCGCCGCTGAAGAGCATCTGACCGAGCAGGCCGTGGATGTCCTGCCGCGCGGCGTCGGGATCGAACTGATGGAGCCACTCGACGGCCGTGAGCCCGGGCTCGATGGCGCCCGTATGGTCCTGCGGCATGTAGCCCACCGACACTTCGTGTCCCCAGCGCACGGTGCCCGCATCGCGATCCGCGGGAGTCTCGACGAGTCCCGGAGCGTCCGCCAGGAGTGCCTTCAGAAGCGTCGTCTTGCCGGTGCCGTTGCGTCCCACCAGCACGATCTTCTCGCCGCGGTTGACGACGGCGTCGAAGCCGGACACGACCGTCACGTCGCCAAAGACCTTGGAAAGGCCCGTGAACTCGAGCGGCACCTTGCCGGACGGCCGCTTCATCGTGAACTTGATGTACGGGCGCTGGATGTTCGACCGCGCCAGCTCCGTCGTCTGCAATCGCTCGACTTCCTTGCGCCTCGACGTCGTCTGGGCCGCGCGCGTGCCGGCGCCGAAGCGGGCGATGAAGTCGTTGAGCTGGGCGATCTTCTTCTCGCGCTGCTCGTTTTCGGACTCGATGCGCGACCGAATTTGCGTCTTCGCCACGACCATGTCGTCGTAGCCGCCGGTGTAGGTGATGATCGTCTCGTAGTCGATGTCGGCCACGTGCGTGCAGACGCGGTTGAGGAAGTGGCGATCGTGCGAGATGACGACGAGCGTGCCCTCGTAGCGGCCGAGAACCTGCTCGAGCCAGTGGATCGAGTCGAGGTCGAGGTGGTTGGTCGGCTCGTCGAGAAGCAGCGCCTCCGGATTGCCGAAGAGGGCCTGCGCGAGCAGGACGCGCATCTTCTGGCCGCCCTGCAGTTCGCCCATCCGCCGCTCGTGCAGCGCGTCGGGGATGTCGAGGCCCTGCAGCAGCACCGCGGCGACGCTCTCGGCCGTGTAGCCGTCCTCGTCGCCCACGATACCCTCGAGCTCGCCCAGGCGCATGCCGTCGTCGTTGGACATCTCAGGCCGCGCGTAAAGGGCGTCCCGTTCGGCGAGCGCATTCCAGAGGCGCTCGTTGCCCATGATCACGACGTCGAGCACCCGGTGCCGGTCGAAGGCGAACTGGTCCTGGCGGAGCACGCCGATCTTTGCCGGGCGGACGACGGTGCCGCGCTGCGGCTCGGTCTCGCCGGTGAGGAGCTTCATGAAGGTGGACTTGCCGGCGCCGTTCGGGCCGGTCAGGCCGTAGCGACGGCCCGCCGAGAACGTCGTCGTCACGTCGTCGAAGAGGATCTTCGACCCGAACCGCATGGAGACGCCGTGAACCGAGATCATGAACCGTCGATTATAGCAGGCGGGCCGCCTCGCGCAGTATGATGGCGGCCAGCGGCCCCATCAGGAGGAGTCCACACTGAAATACTGAAAGGACACGCCGATGCTCCGATCACCGCACGTTCGAGCGACGCTTGTCGCTGTTGTCGCCTGTGTGTCGTTGTCGCCTGCCCCGTCCCTGGCGCAGGCCCCCGCGCCGAGCGCCGCCGAGACCATTCGGATCGACGGTCTGCATCAGCCGGTCGAGATCCTCGTCGACCGCTGGGGCATCTCGCACATCTACGCCAAAGACGAGCACGATCTGTTTTTCGCGCAGGGCTACAGCGCTGCGCGCGATCGCCTGTTCCAGTTCGAATTGTGGCGTCGGCAGGCCACCGGCACCGTGGCCGAGATCCTCGGGCCCAAGGAGCTCAAGCGCGACATCGGGACGCGGCTGTTCATGTTCCGCGGCGACCTGTCGCAGGAGCTGAACTATTACCATCCGCACGGGGAGGCGATCGTCACCGCCTATGTCGACGGCGTCAACGCCTGGATCGCCCGGACCGTCCGCGACCCCTCGCTCCTGCCGATCGAGTTCACGCTGCTCGGCATCACGCCGAAGCCCTGGACGCCGGCCGTCGTCGTGTCGCGCCACAATGGGCTGCTGGCGAACATCGGCGAAGAGATGAATTTCGCGCAGGCCGTGCGCGAGCTTGGCGTCGAGCGGGTGAAGGACCTGACCTATTTCCAGCCGCCCGATCCGAAGCTCGACGTCGATCCGGCCGTGGACCTCTCCCTCATCTCCGACAAGGTGCTCGACTTGTACAACGCCTTTCGCGAGCCGATCGACTTCACGCCCGACGAAGTGGTGGCGCGGTATCGCAACAGCGATTCGAGCGTGGCGCGGCTCGACCAGGTCGCCGGCCCGACGGCCGTCGACCTCAGCCTGCGCCAGGAGGACATCGGGTCGAACAACTGGGTGGTGAGCGGTGCCTTGACGCCGAGCGGAATGCCGATTCTGGCCAACGATCCGCACCGCGTGCAGGAAGCGCCGTCGCTTCGCTACTGGGTGCACCTGGTCGCGCCGGGCTGGAACGTCATCGGCGCCGGTGAGCCGGTGCTGCCGGGCGTCTCGATCGGCCACAACGAGTACGGGGCGTGGGGCCTGACGGTCTTCGGGAACGACAGCGAAGACTTGTACGTGTACGACACCAACCCGGACAACCCGCTTCAGTACAAGTATCGCGGCGCGTGGGAAACCATGCGCGTCGTCAAGGACACGATTGCGGTCAAGGGACAGTCGCCGGCGTCGGTCGACTTGAAGTTCACGAGGCATGGCCCGGTCGTGTTCGAGGATCAGGCGCACCACAAGGCTTATGCCATCCGTGCGGCCTGGATGGACATCGGATCGGCGCCTTACCTTGCCAGCCTTCGCATGGATCAGGCGCGCAGCTGGGACGAGTTCCGCGACGCGTGCGCGTACAGCCGGATTCCGGCAGAGAACATGGTCTGGGCCGGCATCGACGGGACGATCGGATATCAGGCCGTGGGGATCGAGCCGCTCAGGCCGAACTGGAGCGGCCTGGTGCCCGTGCCCGGCGACGGCCGGTACGAGTGGAACGGCTACCTGCCCATCAAAGCCCTCCCGAACGTCGTCAATCCAGCCAAAGGCTTCTGGAACACCTCGAACAACTACCTGATACCGCCAGGCTATCCCTACCCCGAAGCGCTCCACTACACCTGGGCCGACCCCTACCGGGCCGCGACGGTGGCGGAGTTCCTGGGGTCGGGGCGTCTGTTCGGCGTGGCCGACATGATCGCGCTGCAGAACGACGACCTGTCCATCCCGGCGAGAAGCCTGGTGCCGCTGCTGAAGGATCTGCCCGTGGCGGATCCGGCCACGTCGAAGGCGCGCGACACGCTGATGTCGTGGAACTGGGTGCTGGATCGCGATTCGGCGGCGGCCGGCATCTACGAGATGTGGCTGCGGCACCTGCGCACCGACGTTCGCGACCGGTTCGTGCCGCAGGCGGCCCGGCCGTACATCGGCTTCATCGGCCTGAAGAAGATGATCGACTGGCTCGAGGCGCCCGATGGCCGCTTCGGCGCCGATCCGCTCGGCACCCGCGACGCGCTGCTCGTCACCAGCCTCACCGAAGCCGTGAAAGAGCTGACCGACCGCCTCGGCGCGGACCAGACGGCGTGGCAGCTCGGCGCCTACCACCACGCGCTGATCCACCACCCGCTGTCGACGGCCGTGAACGCCGAAATGCGTGCGCGCCTGGACGTCGGGCCCCTGCCTCGCGGCGGCGACAGCTACACGGTCACCGCCACCGGCAGCGGGGACAACCAGACGTCGGGCGGATCGTTCAAGATCATCATGGACACGGAGGACTGGGACAATTCCGTGGGCCTGAACAATCCCGGGCAGTCGGGCGACGTCGACAGCCCGCACTATCGCGATCTGTTTCCGCTGTGGGCTCGTGGCCGGTACTTCCCGGTCGTCTACTCTCGAACGAAAGTCGAAGCGGTGGCCGAGCAACGACTGACGCTCGAGCCCCAGACGTCGGAGAGCGGAGGTCACCAGTAGCCGACAACCGGCTCATCGATCTTCTCAGCGAGTGACCTGGTCCGGAACCGGGACGCCCGCGGCGGCGTACTGCGCCGCGTCGCAGAAGGCCGCCGGCGGGTGCAACATCGAAAACGCGCTCGTGGCTGCGCCGATGGCGACCGGCGTCGAGACGAAGTGCTCGAAGACGGTCAACTCGAGTCGATCGACCGGTCGGGTCGCGGTGAAGCTGAATGTCGTCTGGCCGTCGCCGGCGAGAGTCACGGCATACCGGCCGTCGCGTGCTCCGAAGTCGGCGATGGCAAAGGCGACCGCTTCATCGGCGCTCTGCACGTGGCCCCAGCCCTCGGCCACGAAGGGGCGCCCGGCTGCCGGCACCTCGTACGGCGCTTCGCGATCCCTGCGTCCCGTGCTGACCTGCCAGCGGCTCGCCGCGCCGTCCACGGTCTGGACCAGCGTCGCCGAGTCGGTGTCGCGGCGGAACGCCCCGTAGCTCCAGCTCCCGATTCCAAAATCCCAGACCCACGGCCACGGCCCGAGGGCCAGCGGCGTATGCATCGCGATTTCCCTGATGCGGTGGCCGGGGTCGTCGACCACGGCGCTCATCTTCACCCAGGACTTGCTCCTGGGAGCCTCGATGGTCAGGACGAACGGGAGGGCCGGGCCGGACGCCGACGCGATGCGGCCGCTGTAGCGGAGCACGGCCACGAGCGGCCCGCGAGCGACCACGTCGAGTTTCACGTCCTCGAGCGCCGCCGTCCCGTCCACGGTCAGGCCGTTAGGGCCCTGGCCGATATCTTCGCGCCGGTAGTTGACCGATGCGACCAGCGGCGAGGCGGATGTCGAGAACCGCATGGTGCCGACCTGGACGGCAGCCTCTGTCTCGGTGACGGCCAGTCCCCGCGCGACCGGCGCGGCCCTGACGCCGGGGCCGTACTGAACACGGTACGAGGCGGTTTCTTCGGGCGCGAGGCTCGGGTTGAAATCCACGAGGAGCCAGCGAACCGAGCCGTCCGGCCAGGTCGATTCGGCGGCGAACTGCGCGGGGACCTCGCCGTCGTTCTCCATCAAGCGCGCGTGCGCCGCGGCGTCGAGTTCGCCGGCCGGAAACGGCACGCGTGCGTGGACGGGGTACGACGTCCGGCGGATGCCGGCATCCTCACGGACGTGCAGGGCCACGCTCTTCGCCTGGGCGTGGGCGAGCGTCGCCACCGCCACGAAGGAAGCGGCGATGCAGAGACGCCGGACTCCCGCGCAAGGGGCGACGCGGTGCGACATCGGTATACGCCTCCGGCGCCAGATTCTACTCGTACCGCAGGGCCTTGATGGGATCGACGAGCGACGCCCGACGCGCCGGAATGTAGGCGGCCAGGAGCGTGATCGCAAGCACCAGCGCCCCGACGATGAGAAGGCCGACGGGGTCGATCCCCCCGGCTTCGCCGCCGCCGCCGGGGAACATCGCCCGAAGGATCCGTCCGGCGCCGACCGCGCCGGCCAGTCCGACTGCCAGACCTCCGGCGGCCAGCACCGCCCCCTGCCCCATCATCATGCGCCGCACCGACGGGCGATCGGCGCCGATCGCCATGCGGATGCCGATCTCGCGGGTGCGTCGAGTGGCCGCGTACGACATCAGGCCGTAGATGCCCACGATCGCCAGGCCCAGCCCCATCAAGCCCATGGCGGCCACGGTGCCGATCACGATGTCGAAGATGCTGACCGCGCGCATGCGGTAGAACTCCTCCATCGTGCGCACGTTGAAGATCGGCTGGTCGTCGTCGAGGGTCCGGACCACTTCACGGATCGGCGCGGCGAGGGCGGCCGGATCGCCGATCGACTCGGCCAGCAGCACCATGTTTCTCTGCGGCCGCTGCCGGTACGGGAGATACAGGAAGTCGGTGGGCGGCTCGGCCAGCCAGATGTACTTGCTGGTCTTCGCCACGCCCACGATCTCGACCCACGGACGGTCGGCTTGCGTGACGAGTTGAAACCGCTTGCCGATTGGATCCTGGTTGGGCCAGTACTTCCGGGCGAGGTGCTCGTTGACCACGGCCACCGCCGGAGCGCCTTCCCGATCCTGCTCGCTGAACGCCCGTCCGCCGGTGATGGGAATCTGCATCACGTCGAAGTAGTGCTCGTCGACCCTGGCGTCCAGCACCGTGATGCTGGATTGCCCCGTCGGAAGCTGATATCCCTCCGGCAGAATCGCGGCCGCGCCGATGTCGTCTGTGGCCATCGGCACGGTCGAGGCCAGCGAGACGGATCGGGTGCCCGGCACCTGTCGCGCGCGCTCGAGCAGGCGCTCGTAGAACTGCCGGCTTTCCGCTTCGGTGTAGTGCACGAGGCTGGGATCGAAGCTCATCGTCAGGAGGTGGTCGGTGCGATAACCGGGGCCCGTCCCCAGTTGCTGCGAGAAGCCGCGATACATGAAGGTTGCCAGGACCAGCAGGATGACGGACACGGCGACTTGCGCGCCCACCAGGATGCGGCGTCCCAGCCGCCGGGACTTCCCCGCGTCGGCGTCGCCCGTCTTCATGGCCGTGGTCAGATCCAGCCTTGTCGTCTGGATGGCGGGGATCAGCCCGAACAGGAGGGCGCTCGCCGCGGCGACGATCACGCTGAAGAGAAGCGCCCGGCGATCGAGTTGAAAGCCAAGGGCAACCGGCAGGTCGGTCGGCAGTTGAATGCTCCGGAAGACGCGGATGCCGGCATAGCCGACCGCGAGCCCGAGCGCCCCGCCCGCGGCCGCGATCAGCAGGCTCTCGGTAATCAGCTGACGGACGAGACGGACGCGCCCCGCTCCAATCGCGAGGCGCAGCGCGATCTCTCGCGCGCGCGCCGGCGCCCGCGACGTGAGCAACCCGGCCACATTGGCGCACGCCACGAACAGGACGGCCAACGCGAGCGTGCTGAGCATGGCGATCAGCATCGCGTCGGGCGGCGACTGGGCAATTCGGGCCTGCAGTTCGGTGCGAACGGCCATCACGCGGTTCTCGTTCGTCTCGGGATACTGCCGCGCCAGGTCGGCCCCGATGAGGGCCACCTCCGCCTGCGCCTGCGCCATCGTCACGCCCGGCGCGAGGCGTCCCTTGATGGTGACGGCGCGAAGACTGCGGTCTTCGAGAGGACGCGCCTCGAGGTCGCTCAACAGCCGCGGCCACATCATGATGGGGGCGTAGAAATCGTTTCGGACGAACTGGTTCATGCCGGTGAAGGTGGCGGGCACCACGCCCACCACGGTGAACTCCACGCCATTCAGCCGAATGCGGCGGCCGAGCGCGCCGGGATCGGCGCCCATCTCCTGTTCCCAGAAGTCGTGTCCCACCACGACGACGGCATCGCGGCCGGGCACGTCGTCTTCTTCGGGTGTGAACACCCGGCCGAGCTCGGGCTCGATACCCATCGCGGAAAAGAAATGGCCGCTGACCAGCGAACCCAGCTTCAGCTTGGGAGGTGTTCGCGGGTCGGTTGCGACGCCGGCCGTCATGCCGGTGAACGCCGAAAGGCCCTGGAAGCTCTTGCTCCGATCCACCAGATCCACGTACTCGCGGTAGGAGGCGGCAAGATTCGTGAAGCCTTCCACCGACATCGTCGTGCCGACGGTGACGATCTCGTTGGGACGCGCCACCGGCAGCGGCCGCAGGAGGAGCGCGTCGGCCCAGCTGAATGCGGCGACGTTGGCGCCGATGCCGGTGGCCAGCGAGAGCACGGCCACCAGCGTGAAGCCGGGATTGCGCGCGAGCACGCGGCAGCCGTAGCGCACGTCCTGCCAGAGCCGCTCGAACCACGCCATGATCCACACGGGCAATCTCCCCGAGTCGCCGGCCGCGGCGGCTCTCGTGCACCGGGTTTAGACGGCCGCTTCGATCTCGCGGTTCGATGCGTGTCGCTGGAGGGGACCGGCGGGAGCCTAGGCGTCCGTCGGAAACCGGTACGCCTTGGGGATGACCACGATACCGCTCTCGGTCACCGTGAACCGGCGGGCATCCACGACCGGGTCGAAGCCGATCCGTTCGCCCGGCGGAATGGTCACCTCCTTGTCGACGATGCACCGCTGCAGTGCGGCGCCTTCTTTCACGGTGACGCCTTCGAAGAGCAGCGAGCTCTCGACGACGGCGCCTTCTTCGATGCGCACGCTGGGGAAGAGAATCGCGTGCCTGAGCGTGCCGCCCACGATCAAGGTGCCCGACGCGAGCATGGAGTTGACGATCTCCGCCTCCCGTCCGGATCGGCCGGGCACGCTCCGGGCCGGCGGGTGCTGCCCCTCGTACGTCCTGATGGGCCAGTCGCCCTGGTAGAGATCCATCGGCGGCACCGGGCGCAGCAGATCCATGTTCGCGTCGTAGTAGGCCTCGAGGGTTCCCACGTCGCGCCAGTAGCGATCGGCGGTGACCCGTCCTTGCGCTCCGCCGAACCGGTAGGCGACGACGCGGTGCTCGCCGACCATCGAGGGCAGGATGTCCCTCCCGAAGTCGTGCGTGGAGTCCATCTCGTGATCGGCCTGAAGGAGCTCCACCAGGCGCGGCATCGAGAACACGTAGACGCCCATCGAGGCCAGTACGTGATCGGGATCGCCGGGAATCGTCGGCGGCTGCGTCGGCTTCTCGTGAAACGACACGATCCGGTCGTGCGCGTCCACGGTCAGGACCCCGAACGACTGCGCTTCGTGGCGGTCGACCGTCAGGCACGCCACGGTCGACTCGGCTCCCGACTCGCGATGATGCTGCAGCATGGCCTCGTAGTCCATCCGGTAGACATGGTCACCCGAGAGAATCAGCACGCAGTCCGCGCCGCTCCGCTCCAGCAGGTACAGATTCTGGTAGATGGCATCGGCGGTGCCGTTGTACCAGGATTCTCCCGTCCGCATCTGTGGCGGGACGGGCGTGATGTACTCGCCGAGCTCGGGATTGAAAATCGACCATCCGTCGCGCAGATGCTTCTGCAGCGAATGCGATTTGTACTGCGTGAGCACGAGGATGCGGCGCACGCCCGAATGCAGGCAGTTGCTGAGGGTGAAGTCGATGATGCGATAGCGTCCGCCGAACGGTACGGCGGGCTTGGCCCGGTCGGCCGTCAACGGATGCAGGCGTGAACCGATGCCGCCGGCGAGGATGACGCAGATCGTCTGGTCGGGCATGACTCTCGTGGGAAACCCGGCCTGAACGATACGCGGGCGGGGCCGGCCGTTTCAAGTGCGCGCCGGGACCTCCGGCTCGCCGCGCGAGAGTAGACTATCCCCGGGCGGCGGGTTCAACCGATCAGCGCGGAAAGGAGTGAAGCCATGCGATGTCAGGGACAGGCTGCATGGGCGATCGCGTCGATGCTCGCCGTGGTGTCGTCGGGGCGACCGCCCGTCGCCGCCCAGGGGCTCCCGAATCCGTACCGCATCGCCGAAGGGTGGGCCGAACTGCCGGACGGCCGCCCCATGGGCGCCGTCGGGAAGGTGGCCACCGATCCCGACGGGCGTCACATCTGGGCGATCGTGCGATGCGAGCGGCTGGAGGATCCCGCGCGGTTCGGCGACGAGTGTCGCGACTCGAAGACGGATCCGATTCTCGAATTCAGCCCTGAGGGTCGAGTGGTCAAGAGCTTCGGCGGCGGCCTGTTCATCTGGCCCCACGGGCTCGATGTGGACGACGAGGGCAACGTCTGGGTGACCGACGCGGTCGCGCCCGCCCGCACGCCGAAGGGCGACACTCGCGGACAGATCGTCGTCAAGTTCAGTCCGGAGGGCAAGGTCCTGATGACGCTCGGCACGCCCGGCGAACCCGGCGCGGACGCGAAGCACTTCACGTCGCCGAGCGACGTCGCCGTCGCCGCCAACGGCGACATCTTCGTGGCCGATGGCCATGGCAACGACGGGAACAACCGTGTCGCGAAGTTCGCGAAGGATGGCCGGTTCGTCATGTCTTGGGGCAAGAGCGGCTGGGCGCCGGGCGAGTTCCATGCCCTGCACGCCATCGCGATCGACGGACTGGGCCGCGTGTTCGTCGGCGATCGCGGAAACAATCGCATCCAGATCTTCGATCAGGACGGCAAATCGTTGACTACGCCGTGGACGCAGTTTGGAAAGCCGAGCGGCATCGCCTTCGACGGCCAGGATCAGGTTTATGTCGCCGATTCCGAGTCCGACGATGTCCAGAATCCCGGGTGGGAAGAGGGCATTCGAATTGGCGACGCGAAAACCGGATGGGTTCATGCTTTTATCCAGTTTCCGTGGGGCGACCCGCGGCAGACGGCGGGGAACGGCGCCGAGTTCGTCGCGGTCGATCGCGACGGCAACATCTATGGCGGCGAACCGTCGCCCAAACGTCTGCAGAAGTACGTGAGGGTGAGGCCGTAGCCCTCAGCGGGGGTGTGCTTGGGCCCCGCTCGACTCCAGCGCCGCCAGGAACTCGTCGGCCGTGACGGCCGGCGCCATCGACGAAAAGACCTTTTCGGTCAGGACGCGGTGCACCTCCGGGTCGCGATCGGCGCAGCAGTCGGCGACGACGTGCATGTCGTAGTCGAGATCCGCCGCGGCCCGGACGGTCGAGAGCACCACGCCGCTCGTGGCGACGCCGAGAAGGACCAGATGCGTCCGGCCGGACGCCCGCAGGACGCAATCGAGGTCCGATCCGGAGAACGCCCCGACGCGCTTCTTCGTGACCACGATATCGCCGGGCGCCGGCGCGACGGCGACGTGAACCTCCGCGCCCGGCGTGCCCGCCAGCAGCCGGCCGGACGCCCGGACGTTCTTGAAGACGCCTCGATCGGGGACTTCCGGGTAGCCGGGTCTGAAGTGAATCACCACGTAGATGATCGGCAGGCCGGCGGCGCGCGCGCCCTTCAGGACCCGCGCCGCCCGCTGGAGCACCGCATCGTCCACAGGCACGAACTGGGTGACGATGTCGTGCTGATAGTCCATGCACAGCACGGCCGTGCGGTTGGAGTCGATCTCGATCATGGTGGCCCTCCGCAGATGATGTCGCGGCGGTCAGTCTACGACATTCCGCGGATCGTCAGCCTACTTGACGAACGTCATGGGGCCAGCCGTCAGCGAGAGTCCGACGCTCATCGTCGTGCCGGCGCCGTCTTCGGCGGCGGTCGCGATCGTCTGGCCGAGCGATCCGAACACGCCGACGTGCGAGGTGAGATCGACCGACACGCTGCCGGTCAGGTCGTTCCGTCTCGGTCCGGCCGGAGCCGGGTCCACGGGGGACGGCGGCGACGACCAGGCGCGGCTGAAGGAAATCGCCACCCCGGTTCGGCGGCCGATCGTGCGGGCGGCGCCCGTGCCCATGAACCAGACGCCCGGCGAGAAGTATCCCAGGCTGGCGTACAAGTGCGCCACGCTGCGCTCGATGTCCACGCTCACCGGTACGCCGAACTGCACGCGCGAGCGTCCATCGGGCGAGGCCTCCATCGTGGCCCGGCCGAGGATCTCGAGCGTCGGCGCCACGGCCACGTTCACGCTTCGTCGATCGTCGCGGAACGCGGCCACTTTCGCGCTGAAGAAGGTGGTGCCGAGGCTGCCACCCGCTCCCGTGGCATCGGCGCTCGGAGCGACGCGCGGGGCGCTCGCGCCGAATTGCACCCGCGGCGTCACGCCGACGGCCGCGTCCAGCACCGGCGCGTTCGTCTCGCTCAGGCCCGATCCCTGCCACCGCGTCGTCGAGAGTCCGAGCCAGACGTACCCGGGCGGCATCAACGAGGCATTGTCGACCCATGCGAACGGCGCGGCTGCGGCCGTGCCTGGCGAGGCGCCGCCGCCAATCGACGGGGCGGCGGGCAGCACGCTTTCGCTCGGCTTGCTGGCGTGTCCGTTGTTGCCGTGGCTCTGCTGGCTCTTGCCCTGAGCCCCCGCGGGGGTGCTCAGGGCGAGCGTGAGCAACAGTCCGGTGAACCAGGGCGCCAGTCGTGGCAGCGTCATCGTCGGGTCCGCGTCAGTCGATGTCGGCGCTGGCCTGGGTCGTCGCCGTCTGCGCGGCCGCGGTCGAGTCGACCGTCGTGTCGATCGTGTGGATCGATTGTCCCAGGCTCTTGGTCGGCGCCGGGCTGGTGGCGTCGGCCGGATCGACGAGCGCGATGGTGCCGTCTGGCGCCATGTTGGCCCTGAGGATGGTGCCGTCGGCTGCCACCGAGACGCCGGTCATCTGCAGCTTCAGCTGATCGAAGGGAATGCCGAGATTCCGGGACACGTTCGTGGCGGCGACGAACTGGCCCAGGTTTCTGAAGCCGTACGCGGCTTCGTATACCGTGCCCTGATAGCCGAGCGCCGCGAGACGCGTCTCGAGCTTCGAGGTCAGTGCCGTGTTTCTCGACAGTCGCTGACCAACGGGGCCGGCGGTGAAGTCGACCGTCGTCATGGTCGTCGGCGCAGACGTCTTGGGCGATGAGCCTTTCGTCGTCGGTGCGCCCGTGGTGTGCGAGGACGGCCCGTGGGTGGTCGGACCATGCGACGCGGGTCCGTGCGACGTGGGTCCGTGAGCGGTCGGCGGGGCCGTGTGCGGCGAGTGCCCATGTCCGCCCGATTGCCCGTGCTGGCCCGCGATTACGGGTGCGGCCGCCAGACACGTCGCCGCCACAACGTGGGCTCCCCAAATCACCTTGCGCATACGCTGACCTCCGCGATCCGCCTCGCAAAGCGAATACCAAGCACGGATCTGCACCGGCGCGCGGGAGGCCATGTCTTTTCAGCAGGTTGCGTGATTACGAAAACGGGATGGAAACGGGGCCGCGCCGGGCGTGGTGCAGAAAGGGTCGCCGCCGGCCGGTTTTGACGGTGCTCGAGGGGAATGGGGCGCGGAATGTAGACTATCGAGAACGCGGCGCCACATGGACAAGTCGACGGAAGCTGACGCGCCCACGCCGGAACGCCTCAACGAGGATCTCGGCCTCGGCGGGAAACTCGCGGAACGAAGTCGCGCGCGTCTCGTCAATCACGACGGCACGTTCAATGTCCGTCGCAACGAGCTGAGCGCCTTTCATCCCTATAACGCCTACCACACGCTGTTGTCGCTGCCGGTGCCACGGCTGCTGATGTTGATGGCAGCCGTGTACGCAGGGACGAATCTGTTGTTCGCGGCGTTGTTCTGGCTGGCGGGGCCCGACACGCTCGCGGGCGGGGCGCGGTCGCCGCTGGCCCGCTTCGAAGACTGCGTGTTCTTCAGCGTCCAGACGCTCGCGACGATCGGCTATGGCAAGCTCGTGCCCAACACCGGGCTGGCGAACGGCCTGGTGGCCCTCGAAGCACTGGTGGGCCTCATCGGCTTCGCGATGCTCAGCGGCCTGCTGTTCGGGCGCTTTACCCGCCCGACGGCCAAGCTCACGTTCAGCCGCAACGCCATCATTGCGCCGTATCGGAACGGCTGGGCGCTGATGTTCCGTCTCGCCAACCTTCGCAACCACGACCTCACCGAGGTCCACGCCGTCGTGTCGTTCGCGCGCTGGGTCGACGACCGCGGGCGGCGCAGCCGCCGCTTCGATCAGCTGGCGCTGGAGCGCGAGTCGATCATGTTCATGCCGCTGCACTGGGTCGTCGTGCACCCGATCGACGACCGCAGCCCGCTGCGCGGTTTCTCTCCGGATTCGCTGGCCGACGCCGATCCGGAACTGATTCTGTCTCGTCAGCGGCGACGATGAGACCTTTGCGCAGAAGGTCCACGCCAAGGTGAGCTATGACAAGTCGGACATCGTCTGGGGCGCTCGGTTCCGGGAGATGTACCTGGCCGACGTCGACCATGTCGCAATCGATCTGAGGCGCCTCCACGAGTTCGATCCGGTCGAGGCGCCCGCCGTCATCTGAGTGGTTCGATGGGCTTCGGTCGAGGCGGCAATCCGGCCCACAGCAGAACACGGCCGGCGGTATGATAGCAGCGGCATGAGAACGAAATCCGCAGCGCTCCTCGCCTCCGCCCTGGTCGCGGGCGTGTCGGTCGGGCTCACCGGCCAGACGACGGCCTCGCGCGTGATCATGGGCCCGAACGTCGGCCCCAGCCCGTACACGGTCGTCCGGGGGTGGCAGAAGCCGTTTGCCCGCGAGGGTTTTGCGTTCGGCGGCAACTCCGGCGTGTTCGCGGAATCGCCCAATCGCATCTTCATCGCGCAGCGCGGGGAGACTCGCCTGCCGCAGCCCGTGCCGAAGGAGTTCGCGGGGTTCGCCGGTTCGATCGGCATCAATGTGTTGAACGACACGCAGTATCGTACGTGGCAGAACTGCCTGTACGTCCTCGACGGAAATGGCCGTCTGATCGAGAACTGGAACCAGTGGGACCGGCTCTGCGAAGGGTCGGATGGTCCCGGTCCGCACCGGGTGCGCATCAGCCCGTACGATCCCGAACATCGCGTGTGGGTCGTGAACGAGACGTTTCACACCATCTACGTGTTCTCGAACGACGGCAAGCGTCTGGTGATGACGCTCGGCGAGAAGAACGTGCCGGGCAGCGACAAGACCCATTTCGCCAGGCCCCAGGACGTGGCCTTCCTGCCCGACGGTCGCATCCTCGTCGCCGACGGCCTCGACAACCACCGCATCGTCATCCTCGACAAGAGCGGGAAGTACATGTCGGAGTTCGGCGGCTTCGGCACCGGGCCTGGGCAGTTCAACGGCGTGCACGCGGTGGCGACGGGTCCCGGCGGCCGGATCTTCGGGCTCGACCGCTCGGGCGGGCGCATCAACGTGTTCCGCACCACGGCCGATCCGGCCACGGTCGAGCACGTCGCCACCTGGGCCGGCTTCAGCCTGCCGCTCGACATCATCGTCAACGACGACAGCCTGTGGCTGACGGACCTGAATCCGCTGCGCTTCATCAAGATGGACTTCAACGGCAACCGGCTGTACACGTGGCTCGTGCCGCGCGACCTGCCGGACGGCTACCTCGAAGTGCACACCTTCTCGGTGGATTCCGATCTGAATCTGTACGGCGGCGACAACCAGTACGGGCGGACGCAGAAGTTCGTCCCCAAGCCCGATGCGGACCCGACCCTCATCATCCATCCGCCCTGGCGGGCGAGGTAGCCGGCGGTATCGGCCGCAACGCCTGCCGCCGATACGCGATCGGGGGCGATCCGTTCGAGCTTTCCCGGCGTCGCCATACCAGGATGCGAATCGTCAGACACGACGCCAGCCTTTTTCTGCACGTCATGGTTCGTCTGCTCGGCGACGGCTACAGCGTTCGCTTCCGCGCCGGCGGCGGCAGCATGCGGCCGGCCATCCGCGACGGTGCGAGGCTGACCGTCGCGCCGGTCGTTCCTGACGCCGTGCGGCGCGGCGACGTGCTCCTGTATCGCGCACACGAGCGCGGCATCGCGCACCGCGTCCTGCAGGTGCGGCGGGCCGGGAGTCGGGCCGTCGCGTTTCTGATCGGCGGCGATGCCGAGCCAGACGGCGACGTCGTGATCCAGCCCGATGCGATCCTGGGGCGCGTTGTCGCCGTGGAGCCTCGGCGTTCCCTCGCGGTCTGGCGCCGGCTGGTCGCCGTGGTCCGCCCCCGAAAAGCCAGCGTGCACGATCCGGCCCGTGAGCCCTCTGCATCCCTGGTAGTGGTCAAGTTTGACTGAGCCGATTGGCCGAAAGAGCGGCGCAATACTTGGGGCGGTTCTAACGCGTCGGACTAGTAAACAGTAAATCCTCCAATGCTTTTCGAAGAACCTGCCATTCATCCAGCTCCTGGCCGTTGACGCGAAGCCTGCATTTACCATCGTTCGTCAGCGTGAGTATTCCCTCAAAGTTCATTTCACTGACCGGCACACCTGATCCCTCCACCATGATTTTCTCGCCAATGCGGAAGAACCTCACGCCTGCCCGCTGGAGAGTGTTCAAGCGCATAATCGAAAATGTGTCAGGTTCGGGCGAATGGAACTCAAATCTCACGCTGGTTGTGATGCCAGCGTTCCTCGTTTCAACATTATTCCTTGCCGCTAAGTATAATCGTTCAAAGAACTTAGCAGATGAACACTGTATTCTCGCCGTGACCCAATCCCAATCCGATGGCAATTCTTTCTTGTCCATGGTGTGCCCTAACGGTTGCCGAAAGTGTATCGACCAGTGCGATACTGAGAAGGCATGGCTAAAAAGAAGCCGTCACGCCAGAAGCGCGAAGACGTCGCCCAGTCGGCGTTTCGGGCGCTCCAGCATGTAATTGACACCACCGAAGGCCGGATAACTAAACCAGCTAGGCGGAAGCGTCCTCGCCGTCCGTAAGGTCACCCTCGGCCAGTTCCAGGTACTTCCGCACGCGTTCGATATGGGCGCGCTTCAGCGGTTCGCCCGTCACGCGGATCTCCACGTTTAAAGCCCCGCTACCGTAGGGCACCTTCAAGGAAAGAATGCCGCTTCCGTCCGTGGGGCGGGATGGCTGGATCGTATCGATGGCTGGCATAGCCTCGGGCTTCTCCTGTGCTTCAGAATGAGTGTAGCCTGTTCCGGCTCCACCAGCAAGCCAAATCGCCTCCTTGAACGCCTTGGCGGCTTTGCGCGCAGCATCGTCAGTAAATCGTTTTTTTGTAATAAGATACGACCAAATTATCTGCGGCGATGACTCCGCGTGAGTCTGCGCCAGTTCGTTAAATAAGGGGGGCGTGGTGGCTGCCTGTCGGATGGCTCGGTGCTGTTCCGTTCCTTGCCCGTGCAAAACCGTCACACCAAGCTCTGAGATTTGCAGGTGGCCTTTCTCGGGCTTGTCGATTAGCCCATACTGACGAAGCGCGCCAATCATGGCCCGCGCGGGGCCGCTTAAGCTCTGGTACCCCATAGCCTTCACGGCACCCTCATAGTCCACGGTTGCGCGCTTTGCCTCGCTCCACAGCTTCTCAAGCGCTTCCAGCGCCTGCGACAGCGTGGCCGCTGGATAGTTCGGACTCCGCATCGTGCCTGCCATTCCCAACCTCCGCGTCACAGTGTAGGCTGCGCGACGGGATACGTCAAGGAATATTCCATAATTTAGCCTTGACAGACTGGGGTCTATTAATTAAAGTAGCCTCATGGTGATGACACACAGGAGAGCGCATGGCCTCGGACGCTCCGCCCGGCCCGTTGGTGCCCGGGGCCTGAACACCAAGGGCCGTCCTCCGCAGCCCTGAGAAGCTGAAGGACGGCCCCAGACGGGTCCGGTTTTCCTACTCATTATCGACTGAGAGATCGCCATGAATCAACTGAGCACAGCCAAGCGGGTCGCCGTAGTCGGGGCGCTTGTCGAGGGCAATAGCATTCGAGCAACGGCCCGCCTGACCGGCGTCTCAAAACCGACGATCTTAAAATTGCTGGCCGATTTGGGCACTGAATGTGCCGCGTTTCATAACGCGCACGTCCGGAACTTACGCGCGCAGCGAATTCAGTGCGATGAAATCTGGCAGTTCGTCGGGGCCAAGGCGAAGAACGTCAAAACGGCTGAACAGAAGGCGCGCGGCTGGGGCGACGTATGGACGTGGACGGCCATCGACGCGGACACCAAGCTGGTCGCGTCATGGTTCATCGGCCCGCGCGACGCCATGAGCGCATGGTGGTTCATCCGCGACCTCTGCTCGCGCCTCATCACGCGCGTCCAGCTGACCACGGACGGCCATCACGCTTACCTCACGGCCGTTGAGGAAGCCTTTGAGGGCTTGATTGACTATGCGCAGTTGGTGAAGGTCTACGGAACGCCACGCGAGAGTTCAGCACGCTACAGCCCGTCTCCGTTCATGGGCTCGCGCCGGGAGGTGATAAGAGGCAACCCAGACCCTAGCCATATCTCCACGTCCTACGTGGAGCGTCAGAACCTATCGATGCGGATGGGCATGCGCCGGTTCACACGGCTGACCAATGGCTTCTCCAAGAAAGTGGAGAACCACGCGCACGCCGCCTCGGTGGACACCCAAATCCAGCCATTAATCGACACCTCAAAACCCGCCATTAACTGACGGCGGCCGAGACGTTGACGAAGGCGACGGGACCATGGTCCTTCGCCGGCATGAGCAACGTCTTGGATCACCACAAGCAGCAACAAATTCTTGGACTCGGCCGCTTGGGCTGGCCGCTGCGGCGCATCGAGGAGGCGACCGGTGTCCGACCGCGCGACGGCTCGCGGCTATCTGCAGGCCGCCGGGATCCCGGTGCGCGGCCGCGGCCGGCCAGGCGAACGGGCGGCAAAACCGGCCATTTCCGCGGAGGTGTCCACCGACTCTTCGCTGGCAAAACCGGCCATTGAGTGCGGCGGTGTCCACCGACCGCGGCCAGCCCCGCGCCCACGCGTGCGCCGAGCGCCAGCGCCTGCGAACCGTATCGCGAGCTGATTGTCGAGGCGCTGGGGCACGGGCGGAACGCCGTCGCGATCTGGCAAGACCTGGTCGACGACCACGGCTTCTCCGCGCGGTACGCGAGTGTCCGGCGCTTCGTCGTGACCCTGCGCGGCGCGGCGCCCGCCGAGGCGCGCGTCGTCATCACGACCGCGCCCGGCGAAGAAGGCCAGGTCGACTACGGCGACGGCGGGCCGATGGTCCGCGACCGGAGCACGGGGAAGTACCGACGCACGCGGCTCTTCGTCCTGACGCTGGGCTGCTCGCGCAAGTCGGTGCGGCTGCTCGTGTGGCGATCGAGCGCGCAGATCTGGGCCGAGCTCCACGAACGCGCGTTTCGCCGGCTGGGCGGCACCGTCCGCGTCATCGTCCTCGACAATCTGAAAGAAGGCGTCCTCACGCCGGACATCTACGACCCCGCGCTGAATCCGCTCTATCGCGATGTGCTCGCGCACTACGGCGTCGTCGCCCTCCCGTGCCGCGTCGGCGATCCCGATCGCAAAGGGAAGGTCGAAGCCGGCGTCGGCCACGCGCAGAAGACGCCGCTCAAAGGCCTGCGCTTCGAGACGCTCGACGAGGCGCAAGCGTACCTGGATCGCTGGGAGACGCGCTGGGCCGACACGCGCATCCACGGCACGACGAAGCGGCAAGTCGCCGTGATGTTTGCCGAGGAGCAGCCCGCGCTCGGGCCGCTCCCGCTCGAACCGTTTCGCTATTACCGGTACGGCGAACGCACGGTGCACCTCGATGGCTGCGTCGAAGTCGAGGCCGCGTACTACGGCGCGCCGCCCGGCTGGATCGGGCAGCGCGTCCAGGTGCAGTGGAATGATCTGCACGTCCGCCTGCTCGCCCCGAAGACCGGGCAGCTCCTGCGCGAGCATCTGCGCGCCCCGCGCGGCTGGCATCGCCTGCACGACGACGACCGGCCGGCGCGGACGCCGGCGAGCACGCGTCGCGCTCCTCGCCCGCGCGACGACCGCCGGCGCGCACATCAGCGCCGTCTGCACGTACATCCACCAGCACGAAGGCGCCGCCGGTGTCCGCCGCATGCTCGGCGTCCTCGCCCTCGCCAAGAAACACGGCCCGGCCGTCGTCGACGAGGCCGCCAAAGCGGCGCTCGATCTCGGCGTGCCGACGTACCGCTTTCTCCGTCGGTATCTCGAACGCCGCCTGCCGGTGCCCCTGACGCTCCGCCAGGTCGACCCGCTCATTCGGCAGCTCACCCTCTATCGCGATCTCATCGATCGCAAAACAGGAGACCCGCTATGAATCTCGTCGAGCTCGATCACGCGCTCCGGAAACTCCGCCTCTCGGGGATGGCGGCCGTCCTCGAAACCCGCTTACGCCACGCCCAGACCGAGAAGCTGACGCCGATCGATCTCGTGTCGATGCTCGTGTCCGACGAGCTCCTGCGTCGACAGGACCGCCTGCTCGAGCGCCGGCACAAACAGGCGGGCTTTCGCGATCCCGACCGCTCGCTCGACAACTTCGACTTCGATTTCAACAAGAAGATGAACCGCGCGCTGATCCACGAGCTGGCCACCGGGCGCTTCATCGCGCAGCGCGAGGACGCGCTCTTTCTCGGGCCACCAGGGACGGGGAAAAGCCACCTGGCCCAGGCCATCGGCCGCGCCGTGATCCAGCAAGGCTATCGCGTCCTCTATCGCGAAGCGCACACGCTCCTCGAGGAACTCGCCGACGCGACGCTGGACGGCACCCGCAAGGCGTATCTCGCCGATCTGCCGCCGTCCCGCTCCTGATCGTCGACGACCTCGGGATGCGGAAGCTCCCACACACCGCCGCCGAAGACCTCCTGGAAATCATCATGCGTCGCTACGAGCGCGCCTCGACGCTCTTGACGTCAAACCGCCCCGTCGATGACTGGGGCAAGCTGCTCGGCGACACCGCCGCCGTCACCGCGCTGCTCGATCGGCTCTTCATCACGCCCACGTCCTCAAGTGCGGACCACGGAGCTGGCGCACCAAGGTCCACACCGACTTGCGTCCGGAGGACGCCACGAAGTAAAACTCCACGGTCTCGGTCGCCGCCACAAATGGCGGGGTTTGAAGTGTCGATTAATGGCGGGTTTTGAGCTGTCCACCGAGGCACGCCGTGGCCCTCTACTTCGTTCACTACAACTTCGCCAGGATTCATGGCACGTTGAAGCAAACGCCAGCAATGGCTGCTGGCCTTTCAGATCATGTGTGGAGCCTGGAAGAAATCGTCGGTCTATTGGACAGATCAGTTGAGGCGGCGGCGTAGTAACTATGCAGCCACGCCTTGTTCGGCCAGCCATTCCGGTTCAGCATCAGCCAATGCTTGTTCTTCCATCGCCTCAGCAATGCGAGCTTTCACATCAGCCCAATCACTGACGATGAACGCCAGAACGACGAATGGCCATGCAAGCGGCGTATACACAAGGAGGTGCTTCACCATCATGACGCCGAAATCGGCGTTGAACTTTTGCAACGCCATTTGCACGTCATAAGGCTGCTTATGAATGGCCTCACACCATGCGTCGTACCACCCGTGATCGCGAGGCTTATCACGGCCGAAAAGCACCGCCAACAACATCGGCAGCGTGGCTTCGCCAAACGTCATCCGATGCGAATAGCGAATCGTGCTGTTCATCGCGAGCCGCAAACGCCAATAGGCCGGATCGCTAAATCCAACATTCCCCGAGGCTGCATACAAGAACAGTTGATCGCGCAGCGCGAAGGCACGTTGTCGAAACGCATCTCGCCCATACGCCCGAAGACCCGAGCACACTATGCCCAGTCCAGCAACGGCCAGGATAAGGAAGAATCCCGATGCGAGAGCTTGTGGCGTCATACCTGATCCTCTGGTCGTGTATCCCCGCGAGGTGTCAGTTCGCTAGAAGTGCGTTTTCTATCGATCTGCAATTCGAGTTCTTTGATGCGGACGTGCAATCGTTCTGTGGTTCCTTTTCTCAAGCGTCGTTCTAGGAATACCCAGATGCCAAATCCGATGCTCACCGCCCATGAGACGGAGATGAGTATTGCAACATTGGCTCCGAGAGAGATAAACAAATCCGCGAAGGTGGTCTTACCGGCAAACGCTGTCAATGTCTGCCGGGCCTCGTTCGCTAAGTAGGCATAAAAGCCCCACTTAAGACCGCGACCTATCGCCAGACTCCCGAGGCGATTGATCGTGTCATAGCGACGATCAACCCGCCGCCGTTCTATTGCGGCTTGATCCTTCGCTCGCAAATCCGCCATTCCAGGCCGGATCCTACCCCAGCCATAGACGTGGCCGAACCTAAAACACTACCAGTCTAGCATGGCCGTACTGGGCGACAGCCCTAAACCAAACTTGACCACTACCTGCATCCCTGATTCGTACGGACTGAATCAATTCGGAACACCTCCGTTCAGCCGATTCCGGCCGACGACTTTCCACCACAGCAAGCAACTCCAACTGCCACAAGGCTTTATGGTCCGAATGTGGGCTCTGCCTGCAATGGTCCGCGCTTTGCTCTATATATGACAACAACGAACATAAACGTCCATGACACGAATCTCTCGCGCCCTTCTGGTCTGCCTCGTTGCCTGGTCGCTAACCTCGGCCCAAGAGGCGTCTGCCGCCACGGTGCAGCAGGTCCAGTCGGGCACCGCGGTGAGCAGCGCCAACGGCATCCAGACGATCGCGATTTCCTCGATCGATCCCACGAAGTCGTTCCTGATTTTCGAGACGCGCAGCGACAGCAACCGCCCGGTCGGCTCGACGGTGCGCGGCCGTCTCGCCTCGGCCACCACGCTCGAGTTCGAGCGCGTGACCAACGGCGCGGCGCCCGAGCCGGCGCCGATCAACATCCAGTGGTACGTCGTGACCTTCGGCGCCGGCGTGAAGGTGCAGCGCGGCGAGGCGGTGCAAAGCTCCCCGACGATCAACGTCGCCATCACCGCGGTGGCGTCGCTCAGCCAGGCGTTCGTGCTCTGGTCGAAGACGCCCTTCTCGAGCGACAGCGAATGGGGCAGCGACGATCACAGCCTCGCCGAACTGACCTCCACGACGAATCTGCAGCTCAGGGCCGACGCCGCCAACGCGAACATGATCGTGTCGTGGCAGGTCGTCGAGTTCACCGATGCGGCCGACATCAACGTGCAGAAGGGGTCGATCACGTCGATGACCGGCACGACGACGTCGGTCACGGCCGCGCTGAGCCCCGTCGATGTGAGCAAGACGTTCGTGCTGGTGGGGTGGCGCACGTCGGGCGGCGGCACGACCATCGGCACGCGCATGCTGCGGGCACGCCTCACGAACTCGACCACCGTCACGATCGATCGCAGCGTCTCGGGCGACGACATCACCGAGATCGTCTGGCAGGCGATCGAATTGAAGGACGCGTCGACCGTCCTGGGCGGCACGACCAACTTTCCGGCGGGCACGTCGACCGCAGCGGTCTCGCTGCCGAGCATGATGAACGCCAGACGCGCCGTGGCGTTCGGCTCCGCGCAGTCGGGCAGCGGCCAGAACATGGGGCGCAGCCCGTATGTCGCCGACGATGTGATCGGCGTCGGAGCGTTTACGGCCGGCCTCGGCATCGGCTATCGGTCGGCGGCATCGGGGTCCGCCGGTTCCGGCGCGCTCACGCTCACGGTGAACAAGCCGGCCGGCACGGCCGAGTTCGACGTCATGGTGGCGTCCATCGCGTTCCGTCCCGAGACGGCCGTGGTCACGCCGCCTGCCGGCTGGACGCTGGTCCGACGCGTCGACAATGGCAATGCCACCGGCAACTCGCTCGCCATCTACTGGAAGGCAGCCGATACGACCGAGCCGGCCAGCTACAACTGGACGCTCAACACGTCGACCGGGTCGACCGGCAGCATCCTGACGTTCATCAACGTCGACAACGCGAACCCGATCGACGTCGAAAACGGCCAGAACACGGCCTACGACGTGACGCACTCGGCGCCGAGCGTCACGACGACCGCCGCCGACGAAATGATCGTCACGACGCACGCCTTCTCGAGCGGCGCGACGTGGACACCGCCGGCGGGCATGACCGAACTCGTGGACATCTCGAGCGAGACCGTGCCGAACTGCTGCGGCATGTCGCTCGAGGTCAACTTCGCGGCGCAGCCGGCGGCGGGCGCGACCGGCGTCCTGACGGCGACGGCGTCCAACGACGGCGATGTGGGCAACACCCACACGCTCGCGCTCAGGCCGACCAGTTCCGCGAAGTACCTGACGCTGACGCGCAACAACACCGCGGCCGACGCCGACCTCGGCTGGTTCGTCGTCGAGTTCGACGAGGGGCCCGGGTTCAAGGTCGGCAGCTTCACGAAGAGCACGGCCGGCGCCCCGACCACCCAGACCATCGCACACGGACTCGGTTCGGTGCCCAAGGCAATCATCCTGTGGACCGACGGCAGGACGAACGAGTCCATGGGCACGAGCTTCCTCTACGGCTTCGGCATGACCGACGGCACGACGAGCAGGTCGGTGGCGGCGGCGAGCCAGGGCGCCGTCGGCACGTCGAACGCCAGCACGCGCATGGCCGGCAAGGCGCTCACGATCGTCCAGTGGGGCGAGACGCTCGTGGCCGAAGCCGATCTGTTGTCGTGGGACGAGACGAGCTTCCGGCTCCGATGGACGACGAATAACAGCACCGCGTACGTCATTCACTACATCGTCATCGGCGGTCCCGACGTCTCCGCCAAGGTCGTCGAGTGGACGATGGGCACGGGCACGGGCAATCGGTCGGTCACCGGCGTGGGATTCCAGCCGAACGCGGTCATTCACGCCCACGGCACGCAGGCGTTCACGGCCGCTCTGCCCGCCAACATCGCGGGGGCGGGCTTCGGGCTCGGCGTGATGGATGCCGACGGCGACCAGTGGGCGTCCACGATCTACAGCGTCGACGCGTCTGGGACGTCGGACACGCAGCGCGGCCAGCAGACCGACAGCGCGATCTACGCCTTCAACAACGCCCTCGCGGTGCAGAAGGAAGCCTCGTGGGTCTCGATGGACGCCGACGGCTTCACGATGCGGTTCACGAACTCGACCAGCACGGCCAACGCCCAAGTCCTCTCCTTGGCCCTCAAAGGCGTGAACGTGAAGGCCGGCCGGTTCCTGAAGGCGACCGGCGGCGCGCCGGCCAGCCAGACGGTGTCGGGCGTCGGCTTCCAGCCGAACGTCGTGATGCTCGCGAGCGTCCAGGACATCACGCGCGCGGCGCCCGTGGCGCACGGGCGCCTGGGACTCGGCGCGTCCGACGGGTCGACCCAGGGCGCCTCGGCGATCACCGACACGAACGGGCAGAACACGAGCGTCGTCAACGCGATCGACAAGACCAGCAAGGCGTTCGTGAAAGTCGATTCCAACGCGGCGGTGAACGCCGAAGCGAATCTCACGTCGCTGAACGCCGACGGGTTCACGCTCAACTGGACGACGAACGACGCGGTCCAGACCGAGATGCTCTACCTCGCGCTCGCGCCCATGTCGTTGACCGAGGTGCGGCTCACGTCGTTCGACGCCACGCGCTACGACCGCGGCGTGCTGCTGCAGTGGACGACGGGCTACGAAATCGACAACCTCGGCTTCCACGTGTACCGCGAAATCGCGGGCGTCAAGACCCGCGTCACCTCGGCGCTCGTCGCGGGCTCGGGCCTCACGCTTGGCCCCGGCACGCCGTCGAACGGCGAGCGGAACTACGCGTTCTGGGATCTCGACGCCGCCGCCGCCGACGAGACCGCGGCGTACTGGCTCGAGGATGTCGATCTCAACGGGCACAGCACCTGGCACGGACCGGTGAGTCCGGTGGCGGGCGGCGTGAACATGCCGCCGGTCCAGACGTCGAACGCGCTTGGCAGCGACCCCTGCCGCGTCCAGGCGCCGACGACGTCGGTGTCGATCCCGTGCAACTCGGGCGACGCGCCGAGCGCGTTCCTCGAGGCGGGCGCCGGCGGCGGCGCCGTCGACTTCGTGCGGCCGCAGCCGCAGGACCCGCTGCAGGTCCAGTGGACGCTGGCGGCCGGATCCAGCATCCGGCTGGCCGTGCGACGGCCCGGCTGGTACCGCGTCACGCAGCCGGAGCTTCTCGCCGCCGGACTGCGGCCAGCCGCCGATCCGCGCGCGCTGCGCCTCTTTGCCGACGGCGTCGAGCAGGCCATCAGCGTGATCGGCGAATCGGACGGCCGTCTCGACGCGACCGACGCCGTCGAGTTCTTCGCCACCGGCGTCGACACGCCCTATACCGACACGCGCATCTACTGGCTCACGGAAAGCCCCGGCGCCGGACGTCGGCTGCCGGTGTCGTCGGTGCCCGTGGGCACTCCGTCGGGCGAGAGCTTCTGGCACACGCTGCGCGTCAAGGCGCGCACGACCTACTTCGCCGCGCTGCGCAACGGCGACGTCGAGAACTGGTTCGGCGACCTGGTCTCGGACGCGGAACCTGCCGTCGTCACGATGCGCATCTCGCACATCGATCCCGGCTCGAGGCCCGCCGAGCTCGATCTGGCGCTGCAAGGCGTGACGATCGGCGACGCCGACAATCACCGCGTCGCCGTGTCGGTGAACGGCCATCCGATTCAGGACGTGTCGTTCAGCGCCCAGGAGCGCCCGGTGTTCCGCCTCGAGCTGCCGGCCGGCGTGCTGCAGGACGGCGACAACGAGATCAGCCTGATCGCGCTCGGCGGCGAAGACGATTTCAGCCTCGTGGACTACGTCGACATCGGCTACTGGCACACGCCGCGTGCCGACGCCGACGAGCTGCTCTTCAACGCGCAGGGGCAGCAGTCCGTCAGAATTTCCGGGTTCTCCTCGTCGTCGATTCACGTCGTCGATATCACGGACCCGAGCGCGGCGATCCGCGTGCCGGCCACCGTGCAGGCGGATGATGGTCTCTACGCGGTCGTCCTTGCGGCGCCCGGCGCAGGCCAGCGCCAGTTGTTCGCCTTCACCGACCCGACCGTCGCCCACCCGCAAGGCGTGCGGGCGAACGTGCCCTCCTCGTGGCACGAGAGCGGCAATGCGTTCGACTACCTGGTGCTGACTCGACGGGAGTTCGCGGGCGCGCTCCAGCCTCTCGTGACTCTGCGCGAACAACAGGGCTATCACGGCGCCATCGTCGACATCGAGGACGTGTACGACGAGTTCAGCTTCGGCGAGAAGACGCCGGCGGCGATCCGTCGATTCCTGAACCGGGCGACGGCCGCCTGGAGCCGTCGGCCGCGGTTCGTGGTCCTCGGCGGCGACGCGACCCAGGACCCGCGCGACTACGCGGGCAACGGCGACTTCGATCTCGTCCCCACCAAACTGCTGTCGATGGCGTCGGTGGCGCTCGAAACGGCGTCCGACGAGTGGCTTGTCGATTTCAACGACGACGGCCTGCCGGAGATCGCCGTCGGACGCCTGCCGTTCCGCAGCGAGGCGCAGGCCGAGGCCATGGCCGCCAAGATCGTCGCCTACGAGACGCAGGCCCCCGGAGCCTGGACCAAAGACGTGACGTTCGTCGCCGACGAGAACGACGCGACCGACGACTTCGAGGCGACGAGCCGCAGTCTGGCCGCGGCCCTGCCGAGTGCCTATCGGGCGCACGAAGTCTTCAGCGGGAGCCTCGGCGCGGGAACGGCCGCTCAGATCACAACCGAGGTGGCCAAAGGACGGCTGATGGTCAGCTACGTGGGCCACGGCTCGACGCAGCTGTGGGGCCGCCACGGCGACCTGCTGACGCCCGACGCGGTGCGGAGCGACTGGACCGGCGGCAGCCGCCTGCCCTTCGTCATGGCGATGAACTGTCTGAACGGCTTCTTCCACGGCATCTACGGCGAGGAGAGCCTGGCTGAAACGCTGCTGCGAACGCCGGCCGGCGGCGCCGTGGCCGCCTGGGCCTCCTCGGGTCTGACCTCGTCGGCCACCCAGCGGATTGTGAGCCGCGAGTTGTTCCGCCTGCTGTTCACCGACGGCACGCTGACGCTCGGCGAAGCGGCCGCGCGCGCCAAACAGGTGATCGGGCAGCGGGACGTCCGGCGCTCGTGGATCTTCTTCGGCGATCCGGCGACACGCCTCGCCGGCGTCGAGCAGGGCTCGTCGACCGACGGCGCTGGCAGCCCGTCGTCGTCGACGGGATCGTCGAACGCCTCGAATGCCGACTCGTCCGCGCCGACCGACGGCGCCATGGCTGCCGGCATCGTCCGCCGGCTGCGGCTCGCGGACTTCGACGGCGATGGCCGCGCGGACCTGTTCGTCTATCGACCGGAAACGGGCGACTGGCAGATCTGGAGCGCGGCGGGCCAGTTCCTTCGAGGCGGGCTGTGGCTGCCCGGCCTCGACGTGCAGGCAGCCGACTTCAACGGCGACCGGCTCGCCGATCTCTTCCTGTACGAACGCTTCTCCGGCGCGTGGTTCGAGCTCGTGAACGGACGCGACGGGTTCACGGCTGCCACTGGCGTGTCGCTGTCGAACGCGGACGTGCACATCGGCGACCTCGACGGCAACGGCCTCGACGACGTGTTCCTCTATCAGCCCG
The DNA here is from genome assembly GCA_963837345.1 of uncultured Acidobacteriota bacterium. Lineage (GTDB taxonomy): Bacteria > Acidobacteriota > Vicinamibacteria > Vicinamibacterales > CAVVIG01 > CAWIMX01. The sequence continues at coordinate 1,167,320 of CAWIMX010000001.1, read as the reverse complement.
CGTCGGGATTCTGGTCGAAGAGCGCCGGAGACGGCGAGCGCCAGGCGTTCACGACCAGCGGTCGCTGGACGCCGGGCCTCGTCGTGCGGATCGCAGACTTCGACGGCGACGGGTTCGACGACATCCTGGCGTACGACGGCGCGTCCGGGAGCCTGCGCCTTTGGCTCGGGAACTGGACCGGCGTTGCGTCCGAGGCCGCGACCTATCGCAACCAGGATGTGCTGGTCGGGCGCCTCGACGCCGATTCGCGAGCCGACCTGCTCCTGTACGACCGCGTGTCGGGGCACTGGGAAACGTGGGTAAGTCCTGCTCCGGGCCACTTCGTGGTCGGCGCCACAGGCACGTGGGCGCCGGGTCTGGCGCCGCAGCTTGTCGACCTGACGGGTGACGGCCTGGACGAGGCGGTCCTCTACGAGCCGATAGGGGGTTCGTGGGCGGTCGCGTCCATGACGGGCGGTGCCGGACCGACGACGACGGGCATCGCACCCGCGGGAGCCACGCTGGCCAGCGGCGACATTGACGGCGACGGCGCAGCTGAACTGTATCTGTATCAGGCGGAGACCGGTGCCGTGCAGCTGCTCGACGGCGGGCCGGGGGCGGCCCTGCAATCGCTGAGCGCGATCTGGCCCGGCGGATGGTCGGTGCAGGGCTACCCGGCCGGCGAACCCGTCGAGTTCACGAGCGCCCTGGACGTCCCCGCCGATTCGGCCCTGGGGCCGAGCGCGAGTTCGATCAACGCCGACGATGCGCTGGATGCGCTGCGAATGCTCGGCCTTCAGCGGGTGCCGCCACAGACCGGGAGCTCGACGTCGAGCGCCGCTTCCAGGAGCGAGGCTTCGGTTGTGACGACGTCGGTCGCCGCGCCGGTCGTCCCACCGCAGCAAAGCCTGGCCGCCGGCATCGCCCAGCCCGCGCCGGCCGGCACTTCAGCGAAGTCGCAGTCGCCGGCCACCGGATCGGTCCAGTCCGGGCCGGCGCGTCGCGGAAGCGCCGCGGCGTCGGCGAGCTACGCGCCAACCTATCTGCCGTCGTCGACGACAGCGGCGTCCGACGCCCCGCGGCCGAAGCCGATGGCGGCGCCGCCAGCGGAAACCGAACCGCCCGTCGATCCGGGACCGCCGGCAGGCGCGGAGCCAGCGGCCGAGCCGCAGGCGCTGCTCGATCCGGCGCCGGAGCCCGGTCGCCGCGTGTCGCCCGAGCCTGCTGCGGACGACGAGGCCAGGCCCGCGCATCCCTCTCGCGTGATGACCGATCTCGCGACGGACGTCACGGGCGACTCCGCGATCCTCCACGGGTCGATTCCGCAGCATGGCGCGGACGTGATCGTGGGCTTTCTGTGGGATCCGATGAATCCGCCGAAGACGGCGACGCCGCTCCAGACGTTCGGCACGGATGGCGGCGATACGGCGGACGCAGCTGTGACCGGGCTGTCGCCCGACACGGTCTACTACTTCCGGATCTTCGTCGAAGACGCCCGCGGCCGCCGTGTGCTCGGTCCGATCCAGCGCTTCCGCACCGCCTCGCCGGCAGCCGAGGCCGGGACCGGGAACGTGGCGCCGTCATCCCCCGGCCGGCCATAGTCGTTCACGGCCCACCGCGGACGAAAGCAATCACCTGTTCGTCGGGAGCGAAGCTCAGCACCGCCGACGGAAGGCGCCGGTCCAGGTCCGCCAGCAGTTCCAAAGTGAAGCGCAGGCCGTCTTCATCGTAAAACGGCGGAAAGCTGCAGGCGAAGAGCCTGGCGACCGCGGCAGCACCCTCGATCGGACGCAGCCGGTTTTCGTGTCCGTGGTCGAGAAAGAACATCCGCGAAAGGGGCGCGGATCGGGGATCGGCGAAGGCGTCCTCGCCATGCCACGGCGTTCCGTAGATGGTCACCCGATCGTCGCGAAGCCGCAGGACCACGCGGTCGTCGCTCAGGATGACCGCGCCATTGCGCCGCCAGAGCCGGGCGATCGTGCTTTTCCCCGCTCCGGATTGTCCGGCGAAGAGGTACGCGCGGCCGTCGGCGTCGATCACCCCGCAGCCGTGAATCTCCACGCCGCGCCCCCTGGAGAGCTGATGGATCATCAGCAGCTCCGGGAGCGGGAACTCGAACGGATCGAGCGCCCCCTCAGCGGGCTGGAACGGCTCTCCCAACCACAGCGTGCCCTCGGTGAACGACGAATTGAATCGCGCCAGCTTGTACGGGACGGGTGACAGGGAGGCTGAGGTGAAGCTGAAGGCGAAATCGTCGCCGTCGCGGTAGAGACGCCAGACGAGACCCGAGTCGAAAAGCTTCTCGCCGCATGGCTCTTCCAGGCGGCCGGTGCGTGCCAGCCGAATCCTCACGTCGGGGGGCGCGTCCGGCGCGAGGAAGGGGCGCACGGTGTCGGACACGGCGATCGCAAGATCGGGGTCGTCCCAGATCACGCGCGTCGCGATGTCGGCGACGCGCAGCGTCAGCGCCATCCGTCTACCGGCGCGTCCTTACGACCCCAGCGAGCTGCAGGCGGAGGGGGCGCGACACGTGCCCTGACCCGGCCCCGACGAGTTCTTGGTTTTGCAGGCGCCGAGCACCGCTTCCTCGGGGCGCAGCGCCACCTCGGTCAGCTCGGGCTTCTGATAGGCCCGCTTGCCGGGCTCGGGCGACTCCGGTTTCATGGTCATCGGGTTCGTCTCCTGCGCGTCACTCGTGTGTTCAGTGCGTGCTGCACGATGTGCAGCCGCCGCTCGTGCATCCGCCCGCCGTCGGCTGGAGCATCGTCAGGGTGCGGCGCGACGGCGCGCGCTTGACGCCCGGTGTGAGCGCCTTGAGGCGCGCGGCCGAGCGCATCAGGTCCTCGTAGCCGATCCCGCCTTCGCAGGTACTCGCAGGCGCCGTGTCTGCCGAACGGCAGATCGAACGCATAGGCGCGCAAGTGAGCCACCCGGCACAGGAAGTCCACCGGCGCCTCAGGGTCGCCGTTCTCGAGCTCGCCGTTCGCCGGGCACATGCCGCACAGCGTCTTGAGCTCGCAGTCGATGCACTTGGTGGGCCGGCTGATCGTCCGGCTGCGCACGCGCCGCAGGAACCCGTGCCAGGCCTCGACGACGGATCCGGTACGGAGATCGAACTTGTCGCGTTGCGACAGCACACAGATGCTCATGCCGCCGTAGGGATCGATGGCGAACGAGTCCACGCCGCCTCCGCAGTGGTAGAGCTCGTCGTGCCGCTCCGGCGGATTGGCGGGCTTGAAGTACTTCTGCGCAAAGATGCCCCACTCTTCCATCCGCTGCTGGTCCTGGATGTCGAGCGTTACCAGTTCTTCCGGGGTCAGGCGCACGGCCAGCGGGCTCTGCGAGCAGTCGATCCGCGGGTTCATCGCGGCGTCGAACTTGAACAACACGCCGCGCTCCTCGGCGAAGCGCTGCATGTCCCAGATCTCGTGGACGTTCAGCGAGACCGCCACCGTCTTGAGCGCGAGGGGCAGGCCGCGTTCGAGCAGCAGGTCGATGCCCCGCAGGCACTGGGCGTGGGAGCCCGGAATGCCGGTGAGGCCCTCGTACGTTTCGCGCGTCCGCCCGTACATCGTGATTTCGATGGCGAACGGCCGCCGCTCGGCGAGCTGATCGGCGACGCGCGGGGTGATCATCGTGCCGTTCGTGAAGAGCGTGATGAGGAAGCCCTTCTTCTTCGCGTGCGCATAGATGTCGAGGAAGTCGCGTCGCGCGAAGATCTCGCCGCCCGTGTAGAGCAGCCAGAGGCCGCCGGCATCGGCCAGCTCGTCCAGGATGCGGCGGTGCTCGTCGGTCGTGAGCTCGCGCCCCCGGGCGCCCGCGTCCGACATCGACAGGTTGTTATAGCAGTGGGCGCAGGTCAGCGGGCACCGATGGGTGATCTCGATCGTGCCGTTCAGGGGCAGCTGCGCACCGACGGCGGCTCCGTGCAGACGTTCGCTGAACGCGCCATAGGACTCGCTGGGCATCAGACTGCCGCCGGGGCGGTGGTCGCCATCACGAGACCCCGCTCTTCGAGGGCGCTCAACAATTCGTCGACGTCGCGCGCCGCCTCGTCGGGCGACACGTCGGTACTGGACGCGCACGGCTTCGGCGATGCCTTTCGCCGTCCGATGGCCGTCGATCAGCTGCCAGATGAGCGAGCCGACCTCGTTCAGCGTGTAGATCGCCTCCAGGTCGCCGATCCGTCCGCTGACCGGGACGATGATCGTCTCGCCCGCGATCTGGCGGGTGACGAACGTCTCGCCCTCGTCGCGGCGCGCCACACGCCGGGTCATGTCGCCCATCGAGGCCATCCTCAAGGAAAGAAGGGTCCGATCGTGGTGTCGGCTCGCGGAGGCCGGCCCCGTAGGACCTCGTGCAAAGACGCGCGCAGTCTCGTGCAGATCTGTGGCGCGATTCTACCGCCGAACGGCCGCTCTGGTCGATTGTCGCGCCACCGGCGTGGGGCCGATACCCCGACCGTGACGACCCTCGGCCGGATCGGGCAGAAGGCCCTTGTCTCCATCGAACGCGACGCGGTTGCCGATTTCGGCACGCCCTGGTCCTTCGTCTTCGAGCTCGGCCACATGGGCCTGGCGGTGGTCGCGTACTTCTTCCTGGCGGCCCAATTCGGCGGCGAGCGACTGGATGGCTACGCCCCGTTCGGCTTTCTGCTGATCGGCATCATGGTGCAGGGGTACATGACCACGGTGCTCATCACGTTCAGCCAGGTCATTCAGGAGAACCGGCGCGCCGGGACGCTGAAGGCGATGTTGACGACGCGCACGTCGCCGCTCGCCTTCATCGCCTTCTCGTCGATCTATCCGTTCTGCCGCGCCACGTTCGACGTGGCCGGCTACCTGGCGGCCGGCCTGCTGCTCGGCCGCGCCGTGACGACGGGCAACCTGGTCGGTGCCTCCCTCGCGTTCGGGCTGTCGCTCGTGACGTTCACGAGCCTGGGGCTGGCGCTCGCCACGCTGTCGCTGGTGGCGCGCGGCACCCAGGCGGCCGTGGCGGCGCTCATCAGCGCGTCGTGGCTGTTGAGCGGCGGGCTCTACCCGGCCAGCGTGCTGCCGTCGTGGCTTCACGGCTTCACGCCCTGGCTGCCGGCGACGTATGCCATCAACGCGCTGCGGGCCACCCTGCTCGACCATGCCTCGACGGCCGCCGTTGCGCCGGATCTGCTGGCCCTCGCCGCGTTCGCCGCCTTGACGGCGCCGGCCAGCGCGGCCATTTTCGCGGCCGGCATCCGGCACGCGCGCGTGCACGGGACGCTCGGTCGTGTCTGACGCCATCGCCGCCGACGGCGTGACGAAGGTGTTTCCGCCCAGGCTCTTCCCGCGGCACGCCGCGCACCGCCGCGTGCTCGCGGACGTCTCGCTGTCGATGGCCTTCGGCGAGATCGTCGCCCTGATGGGACCGAACGGCGCCGGCAAGACCACGCTCCTCGAAATCGTTGCGACCGTCCTCGAGCCGACGCGGGGAACGGTCCACGTCTGCGGCCGCGACGCGCGCCGGCATCCGGCCGCCGCCCGCGCCGTTCTGTCCTATGCGGGCGTCTCGGGCCACGGGTTCTACGCGCGCATGCCGGCCGGCTGGAACCTCGAATTCTTCGCGGTGCTGAACGACATGCCTCGCGCCGAGGCCCGGCGCCGCGCGAAGGCGTGGCTCGACAAGGTGGGACTCGGAGAGGCGGTCGCGACGAGGGTCGAGACGTTTTCGGAAGGGATGCGCCAGCGCCTCGGCCTGGCGCGCGCCATGATGACCGACCCCAGCATCCTCCTTCTCGACGAGCCCACGCGAAGCGTCGATCCCACGTTCCGACGCACCGTGCACCAGCTGCTGCGGGACTGGTGCGCCGGGCACCCCCGAAGGGCCGCCCTCATGGTGACGCACAGCTTTGACGAGGCGGAATCGGTGTGCGATCGCGTGTGCGTGCTCGACGCCGGGCGCGTCGTGTGGACGGGTCCCGCGCGCGAAGCCCGCCTTCGAGGGGGATTCAGCGATCCAGCACCTCGCGAAGCTTGCGTCCGAGCGTTTCGGCCGTGAACGGCTTGTGCAGGAACGCGATGCCCGGCTTCAGAACGCCGCGTTGCACGATGGCGTCCTGCGTGTACCCCGACATGTAGACCACCTTGAGGCCGGGTCGCCGTGCGACCAGTTCCTCGGTGAGCTCCGGCCCGCTCGCGCCCGGCATCACCACATCGGTCAGCAGCAGGTCGATGGACGCATGCCGCTCGAACAGTGTGCGCGCTTCGTCGGCGTTGGCAGCGACCAGCACCGAGTAGCCCTGGCGCTGCAGCACGCGTCGCACCAGTTCGCGAAGCACGTCGGCGTCCTCCACGACGAGCACGGTCTGCGTGCCGGCGCGGAGCCGCGCCCCCGTGCGCGGCGCCTCGACAGGCAGCTCGGCGGCGTCCGCTCTGGGAAAATACACCTTGAAGGACGTGCCCTGTCCGAGCTCGCTGTACACGCCGACGTTCCCACCCGCCCGCATGACGATGCCGTGAACGGTGGCGAGCCCCAACCCCGTGCCCTTGCCGACTTCCTTCGTCGTGAAGAACGGCTCGAACAGGTGGGCTTTCACCTCCGGCGTCATCCCGGTGCCGGTGTCGGTCACGGTGAGCGCGACGTAGGAGCCCGGCGTCACGTCGAAATGCGCGGCCGTGTAGGTCTCGTCGAGCTCGACGCCGGCGGTTTCGATGGTCATCGTGCCGCCCGTCGGCATCGCGTCCCGCGCGTTGACGGCGAGATTCAGCAGGATCTGTTCGATCTGTCCGCGGTCGGCGTTGGCCAGCATCGGCTCGGGGCTGAGGCCGAGGACGACTCTCACGTCTTCGCCGATCAGCCGTCCCAGCATCCCCTGGACGTCCCGCACCACCGCGTTGAAGTCGAGCAGCACCGGTTCGATGATCTGTTTCCGGCTGAAGGCGAGCAGCTGCCGTGTGAGCGCGGCGGCGCTCGTTCCCGCCTTCTGGATCTCCAGGAGGTCGGCGCGGATCGGATCCTCCGGCTTCACGTCTTCCAGGAGCAGCCCGCAGTATCCCAGAATCGCCGACAGCAGGTTGTTGAAGTCGTGCGCGACGCCACCGGCCAGCCGGCCGACGGCTTCCATCTTCTGCGCCTGCTGATACTGCCCTTCGAGCATGTGACGTTCGGTGACGTCGAGGGAGATCCCGACGCCGCGCACCGGCGTGCCGTCGGGGCCGAGGTGAATCCGGCCCACGCCCTCGTGCCAGCGCACGACGCCGTCGGGCCTGACGATGCGGTGCTCGAGCACGAAGTCGGCGCCCGATTTCGCGGCTTTCTCCACCCGCCCCCGCACCGACGCGCGGTCCTCCGGATGCACGCACGCCAGAAACGCCTCGATCGTGCCGCCGAAGGTGCCGGGCTTCAGCCCGTGCTGCGCTTCGAGGATCTCCGACCAGCGGACGACTCCGGTCCGGTAGTCGGCGTCCCAGATGCCGACCTCGGCGTTCTCGAGCGCGAAGCGCATCCGCTCTTCGGCGGTGCGCAGCGCTTCGATCGCCCGATTGCGCTCGGTCACGTTCTCGCTGAAGATGATGATCCCGCCGATGGTGCCGTCGGCCCGATGCCAGGGGCGAATCTCCCAGCGAATCCAGTCGATCGTCCCGTCGGCGCGGCGGAACGGATCTTCCTCGCACGCTTCGACGGCGCCCGCCAGGCACCGTTGATGGACGTCCTTCCACCGCTCGGGTATCTCGGGCAGCACCTCGTAGTGACTCCGGCCGACGATCGACTCGTCGCCCAGGCGGAAGTCGTCCATCCAGCGACGGCTCGCCACGAGGTATTTCATGTCGCGGTCGAACATGGCCACGGCAACGGGGCTGTGCTCGGCGTACAGCCGCAGCTGCTCCTCGCGTTCCCGCAGCTGATCGTCGGCACGCTTGGCGACGGTGATGTCCCGCGCCACCTTCGACGCGCCGACGACGCGGCCGAAGCCGTCCCGGATGGGCGACGAGGTAATCGACACGTCGATCAGCCGACCATCTTTCGTGAGTCTCCGGGTTTCGAGATGAGTCACCGGCTGCCCGCCGCGGATCCGCCGCAGGATCTCGTTCTCCTGGTCCGTCAGATCGGCCGGGACGAGACGCATGATCGACGAGCCGATGATTTCCTCGGCGGCATACCCGAAGATCGCCTCGGCGCCGTGATTCCAGCTCGTGATGATGCCGCTCAAGTCCTTGCCGATGATCGCGTCGTTCGACGATTCGACGATGGCCGCCAGCCGATTCGCGTCGACCGCGCGCGCGTCGTCGGCGGTTGCCGGTCGGCGGTCGCGATCGAGCCCCTGTCGCAGGCGACGAAGCTCGAGTTGCGCCATCACCTGGGCGCCGATCACGCCGAGCGCCTGGAGTTCCGGCGGGGTCCAGCCTCTCGGCGCGCGATCCATCACGCTCAGCGTCCCGAGCGCTCGCGTCTCATCGGTCACGAGCGGCGCGCCGGCGTATGCGCGGATGCGCAGCTCGCCAGTGACGAGCGGGTTGGTCGAAAAACGCGGATCGGCCGCGGCGTCGGCCACGACGAACACGTCGCGCTGGCGGATGGTGTGTGTGCAGAACGCGTGCTCGCGCGGCAGCTCGCTGACCGACACGCCCACCTTCGACTTGATCCACTGCCGCCGGTCGTCGATGAAGGAGACGAGCGCAATCGGTGCGGCGCAGGCGTGCGCCGCGAGGGCGGTCAAGTCGTCGAACGCCGGCTCGGCCGGCGTGTCGAGCAGCGCGTAGGCGCGCAATGCCTCGAGACGCCCGTCTTCGTCCGCCCCGAACGCTGGCATATCTGCCCCCCTCGGTTCTCGTCAGCGATTGCCGATGTGCCAACCTACCACGGAGGAAGCGTCATGAAGAGAAACTCCTTCAGGTAGTCGTCTGTCGACGCCAGGAGCTCCGCGCCGCTTCCCTCGAAATAGATCCGGCCGTCGTGCAGCACCAGGAACCTCGCGCGTTCGTCGGACGTCGTCAGAATCTCCAGGCGTCCGTCCGCGGCCGTCGCCTCATGAGTGGCGACGTAGAAGGCATCCCGGATCTGGTGGGTGACCACGATCGAGGTGACGCGCTCGAGGTCGCGCAACTTCACGACCTCATCGTCGACGGTGGTGGCGATGACCGGATCCAGGCCCGTCGTCGGGTCGTCGAACAGGAGCAGGCCCGGCCTCGACGCCATGGCCCGGGCGATGGCGACGCGCCGGCGCTGGCCGCCGGAGAGCTCCGAGGGCATCCGATCGATGAACTCGGCGAGCCCGATGAAGCCCAGAATCTCCGCGACGCGGGCGCGGACCTCGCCGGCCGGCAGGCGCAACTCTTCGGAGAGCCGGTACCCGACGTTCCCGGCCACCGTCAGCGAATCGAACAGGGCGCTTTCCTGGAAGAGCATGCCGATGTCGCCACGCAGGGCCAGGAGATCGCGCTCGGCCATCCGATCGACGCGATGGCCGTTGACCACGATCGCGCCGGCGTCTGGTCGGAGGAGCCCGAGGATGAGCTTGAGCACCACGGACTTCCCGGCGCCGCTGGCGCCGAGCAGGATGGTCATGCCTCCGTGCGGCACCCGGAAACTGACGTCGCGGAGTACAACGTGATCGTCGAAGGCGAAGGAGACCTTGTCGAATACGACGGCCCCTGCCTCTCCCGCCGCGGTGTGTCGAGCCTCCATAGGTTGGGTACGAGAGGGCCATGCGAGGCGCCACGCGCCTTGACAGCCTGCCGGGCCCAAGGATAATACCGTGTGCCATTGGCGCGTGTCGTCTCCCCTGGCCGGCTGGTGCTGGCTCTGGCGTGCGCCTTCGGCATCGCCGCTCCCTGCCTCGCTCAGGCCAACGCGCCGGACGACCAGGGCCTTGCGCTGCCGTCGTCGGAGCGCATTCGCGTGCAGCTCTGGTTTCTCGCCGGCTACGGGCACGATGCGGCGCAGTCGGTCCGCATCGGCTTCGAGAACCAGGGCCGCATCGGCTATGCGATCGTCCGGTTGAGTGGCCGGCTCACGCCCCGCGTCCAGTACGTGCTCGAGATCAACCCGGTCGACGACACGCCGCCGGAGCCGGCGTGCGGAGAGGCCGGGTTCTTCTATCCCAATTCGCCGCAGACGATTGGCCCCGGCGTGCGCTGTGAGGACGACGGCAACCTGCGTGTGGACGACTACAAGTATCTATCGCTCGATCCGATCGCGCAGCAGGGGATCGTGCGGCAGGCGTACGTCGATCTCGAGTACGGATCGTTCGGCGCGAAGTTCGGGCGCTTCATCTTGCCGATCGGGTTCAACTGGGAGGAGGTCGGCAGCCTGACCGCGAAGGATGCCACGCACATCCAGCGGATCAACGCCGAAGCGAACTTCGGCCTCGGGCTCTCGTGGACGCTGGTCCGGGAGAGCCGCCGCGTGGGCATGGTGGAGGTCGGCGGCGTGATCGGCGACGGCAACCGGGCGCACGACTACGACTACTTCTATTTCGTCGACCCCGACGTCGACACGAACTCGGCGCTGACCGGCTTCTTCAGCGCGCGCCTGGAGCCGGTGCACGGGTTCGAGGCCCGCGTGTCGGCCAAGGTGGGATACACGGGAAGCAAAGTCGAGCGGCTGCCGAACTATTTCGCCTCGAAGCGCTACGATCGGGCCGTCGTGCTTTCCGCGCGGTACCGCGCGAATCCGTACGCCGCGGTGTTCGGCGAATTCGCCCGCTACACCTGGGGGCCGACCCGCTCCTCCGCGGAGCTGCTCGGCGTGGATTCGGAGCCGATTCCGAAGACGGGCTACAACGCCGGCGTCGACCTGTCGTACCCGATCGGGGGCGGCTGGAGGGTCGGCACCACGATCACGCGCGAGGAACTGTCGCGTGACGACTCGCTCGTGAAGTGGCTGGCCGCCGAGCACCTGTACGGCGTCGCGATGGGCGAGAAGGAGCGAGCGACCGCGGCCCGGTTCTACGTCGATCTGAACGACCTCGTGACCGTCGGCGTCTATCGCACGTGGCTCGACAATCCCTATCCGTGGATTTCAGGCAGCGAGCCCGTCTCCGGTCCCGGCGCGTTCATGGGCGACGGATCCGACAAGTGGGGATTCGTCGTGAAGGCGCACGTGCACTAGGCCGTTCGCGCGGCGTGCGTACCGGCGCGGTCAGGCCTTGTGCTGCGCGACGACCTGCATGGCCGTCGTGATCATCGAGGCCACGTCGGCCACGTTCGAGGGCAGGATGATCGTGTCGGCGTTGCTGATCACCTTCCCGAATTCCCCGATGTACTGCTCGGCGACGCGCAGCTGAATCGCTTTGTCGCCGCCCGGCGCCTGGGTGGCCTCGGCGACCCGCCGGATGCCCTCGGCCGTGGCCGTCGCGACGGCGAGGATGGCCGACGCCTGCCCCTCCGCTTCGTTCATCTGCTGCTGCCGCCGCGCTTCGGAGGCCTTGATCACCTGCTGCTTCTCGCCTTCGGCGGAGTTGATGGCCGCATCGCGCTGACCTTCGGACGTGAGAATGACCGCGCGCTTTTCGCGCTCGGCGCGCATCTGCTTTTCCATCGCCGCCAGCACGTCGGAGGGGGGCGTGATGTTCTTGATCTCGTAGCGCAGCACCTTCACGCCCCAGGGCTCGGTGGCCTTGTCGAGCTCCGCGACGACGGAGATGTTGATGTTCGTGCGTTCCTCGAACGTCCGATCGAGATCGATCTTGCCGACCTCGCTCCGGAGCGTCGTCTGCGCCAGCTGGGAGATCGCGAAGATGTGATCGGAGATGCCGTACGACGTGCGCTCGGGATTCAGCACCTTCAGGTACAGCACGCCATCGACCTGCACCTGCACGTTGTCGCGCGTGATACAGATTTGCGCGGGAATGTCGAGCGCCGTTTCCTTCAGCGAGTGCCGGTACCGCACGACGTCGATGAAGGGCAGCAGGATGTGGAAGCCGGCGTCGAGCGTTCCCGAGTAGCGGCCGAGCCGCTCCACGACGAAGGCGCTCTGCTGCGGCACGACGATGGCGGTCTTCGCCAGAATGACGAGCGTGATGACCGCAAACAGTACCGATGACGATCAGGCCACCTGGCATGTCCGAGGCTCCTTCGCGGCTACTCCGGCACGACGGTCAACAGCAGGCCGTCGACGCTGATGACCTTGCAGCGCTGGCCGCTCTCGATGGTGACGGCACTCGTGTTGCGGGCGCTCCAGGCGGCGCCCCGCACTTCCACGCGGCCGACGACGCCGGGCGCCAGACGCTCCCGGACGACGGCCAGCGTGCCGATCAAGGAGTCCACGTCGGGCGGCGGCGGCATGTGCACGCGGGCCTGCACCCGCCGGCGGAACAGCAGGAGGTAGGTCACCGAGAGCACCGTGAAGAGGAGCCCCTGCCAGACGGCCGATGCCACCACGCCCGCCAGGGCCAGGCCGCCCACCGTCAAGGCCCCGATGCCGAAGAAGATGACGAAGAACCCGCTCGGCGTCACGGCTTCGAAGATGATCAGGACGAGCCCTCCGGCGATCCAGAGCCACCAGGCCATGGGCCGGATTATACGGCCCGAAGGCGCGCAAGCAGGCGCTGCATGTCGGCGGGCACCGGCGCTTCGAACGCCATCGCTCGCCCGTCGGTCGGATGCCGGAAGCCGAGGCGCCACGCGTGCAGCGCCTGACGCTTGAAGAGAACCGGCCGCAGCTCGTCGGGTCCGTACGTGTATCGCCGCTCGCCGACCAGCGTGTGGCCGCGCAGGCGCGACTGGATCCTGATCTGATTGCGTTTTCCGGTCTGCAGTCGGATCTCGATCAGGCTCGTGGACGCGAACGCCTCGACGACCCTGTAGTGGCAGACCGCTTCGGCCGCCCGCGGGTCCTTCGACGTGGTCTCTTTCTGAATCAGGGCCCGGGCGTCCCAGACGAGGTGGTTGCGCCAGGTGCCCGCCGCCGGCGCCGGCCGCCCGTAGACGACGGCCAGGTACACCCGCTCGGGCGTGTGCGCTCTGAACTGCTGCTTCAGTCCGCTCTGCGTGCGCGCGTCCTTGGCGAACAGGACCACTCCGGAGGTGTCGCGATCGATGCGATGGACGACGAGCGGCTTTCGCTTGCCGTGCGACCGGAGATGCGCTTCGAGCTGATCGAAGATCGACGTCTCGCCGCTGCGCTCGAGCGGCACGGCGAGCAGCCCCGCCGGTTTGTCGAGCACGACGAGCGAGGCGTCTTCGTAGAGGATGCGCAGGTCGCCGGCCTTGAACGGGAAGGGGCGTCGCCTGGCGCTGCCCGGCCGGTCGACCCAGACGCGGACGACGTCGCCGGCCTTCAGGCGAAGCCCGGCCTCGGCGCGGCCGGCCTCGACGTCGTTCACGAACACCTTGCCATGCTCGCGCGCCGCGGCGGCCTTCGCGCGCGACACCATGCGGTCGGACGCGCCCAGGAATTTGTCGAGCGCGACGCCGGCGTCGTCGGCGTCCACGGTCCACTCGCGACCCGGTCGTTCGGGTCGGGGCTTGAGCGTCAGTCGTCGCCTCTCGTGTCTTGGTGCCTCTCCATGCGTGCCTATGGAAGCGCCGGCAGGCTGTTCCAGAGCGTGTCGAATCGATCGCCGAACGCGCCGGCCACGGTCGCATTGTCGATCAGCACGCTGAGCTCGTGCGTGCCGGCGAACCCCGCGCGCGTCCAGTTGTGGCTGCCGACGACGCACGCGGTGCGGTCGACGACGAGCACCTTGGAGTGGAGCAGCGTGTCCTTGGTGTCGAACTTCACGCCAACGGCACCCGCACGGAACCGGTTCACGAGCGGCCGGTTGATGAAGAGGCTGCCGTACGGCTCTCCCCCATCGTCCTGATCCAGGATCACCCTGACGGCGACGCCGCGCGCCGCGGCGGCCTCGAGCGCTTCCACCAGGGGCAGGGGCGCCAGCCCGTCGTTGGCGCCCGTGGGCGTTCCCGTGAAGACCATCAACGTGACCGAGGTGGCCGCCGCGTCGATCGCCGCTTTGACGGCCCCCACGTACGATCCGTTGACGAGCAGCGTTCCGGAGGCGGCCTGCGCCCGGGCGATCAGGGCCCGGCGTCTGTCGTGCCGCGTCAGCCACCGATCGGCTTCGCTCGCCAGGAAGCCGCCGGCCCCCGAGAGGGAGAGCTGCGCGCGATCGGAGACGAAATCGACGAACGCCGAGAACCGATCGAAGACGCTCGCGGGCGCGGCCGGGACATTGCGCGCGAAGGTGCCGTGGTCGCCGAGGAGCAGCGAGACGTCCGTCTGATCGAGCACGGCGAGGGCGTTCGGCACGCTCGGCGCCAGGGCGAAGGACCAGAGGGTCGGCGAGACGAAACCGAATGACGGCTCATCGAGGTAACTGGTGGCGCGAAGCTGCGCGAGGCGATCGGGGCCGATCCCGGCGACGTCGAGGAGCGCGTCGAATCCCTGGACAACGCTGTGCCCGGCGAGGTAGCGCCGGATGTCGCGGGCAAGCGCATTGCCCACGCCGGGCAGCGCCTCGACCTCGCGGTGGCTGGCGCTGCGCAGGCCAAGCGCCGGCTCCTCGGAGTCCGGCTTCAGGCGAACGGCCTCGATCTTCAACCCGCGGCGAAGCGGCGCCGCCGCGATGATCAGCCAATCCTCGAGGCGTTCGATCGTGCGACCCAGCAGGAACTCCTGCACTCGTGCCGCCGGGAGGGGCGCGTCCGCGACCATGTGCGGTTCGACGCGCGCGGCGAGGTCGACGAGCCGATTGGCGAGGCGCCCCTTTTCGGCGGCCGTCCAGGCCGTCGTGACGGCCGCGGACCACGCGTCGACGGCCGTGAGCGCCCGTGCCTTGTCAAGCGCCATGCTGCGGCATTCCCTTGCCGGCATCCCAGAGGCGCAGAAACTCCTGGCCGACGAGCTCGACGGCGTTGCCCTGCAGCAGCACCGCGTCTTCGATGTTCAGGCGGAACGCGTCGTCGGTCCAATTCTGGCTGCCGAGGATCGCCTCGTCGTCGCTCACGATGAACTTCGCGTGGGACCCGAGGCGGGCGACGTCGGTCGTGAACAGGCGTCGGTGCGGCACGCCCGCGCCCTGCAGGTACAGGCCGCTGGCCAGGTTCGCGACCGCGATATCCGGCGTTTCGACGTGTCCGGTGGTCAGCACGCGCACGTCCACGCCGAGCCGGCGCCGCGCGATCAGCGCCGCGGTGAGATCGAGCACCTGCCCCTCCAGGTCGCGGCCCGGCCGGATGTCGTAGATGAACAGCGACGCCCACACGCGCCGCCGGGCCGCCTCGATGCTTGCGAGGACGACGTCGAAGTAGTCGCGGTCGCCGACACGGACGGCGCCCGAGCGCGTGAATGTGCTCATGGGGCCTGGAACCGATCCAGCTCTTCGATCCGGCGGGCGATTTGTTCGGCGCGGTCCCTGAACACGAGGTCGTTCTCGCGCGACACCGACGCCTCGTCGAGGATGCGCTGGCGGAGCCGCTGGAGTCGGAGCGGATCGCGCTCGCGGCGTTCGAGCTCGGCGCGCACACGCGCCAGCACCAACGCGTTGGCGCGGCTGGCCGCCCGGTAGGCGTTGTAGAGCCGTTCGATCTTCAAGGCCGCGATCCGCGCGCTGACCGCCTCGTCCCGCGTCATCTCAGAAGGGCCACGTGAAATTGACGCCTGGACCGTTGTCCCAGCTGGGCGTGGCGCGACCGCCTCCGGGAAGATCGAGGCCGGGAAGCTCGAAGTCGCCCCAGATGTCCCCGTCGTCCTCCGGCGCCGGTTCCCAGCCCTCGAACAGATCGTTGCTCCAGGGGTCGTAGTCGTCGCGCAGGCCGAGGTCCATCGGACCGGCTCCCAGCCAGAACGGGTTGCAGATCTCGCACGTCAGGCACTCGGCGAAACACCCAAGGTCCGGATAGGACATGTGGCCCGCCTAGTCCTGGAACCCGAGGGCGGCCAGCGACGCGGCGACGAACTGCGTGAGTTCGTCCTGGGTGTAAACCGCTTTGTAGAGGAGCCGGAGGCGCTTGACCTCGCTGGGCTCGTCGGCCGCGCCGGTGTTGTTGATGGCCGCCAGCGCTTCGGCGCGCAGGTGATTGAGATCGACGGTGGCGAGCCGTTTCTGGATGACGGCGGCCTGCCGGGCGGCGACGCGCGCCGCGGCCGCGATCGGCATCAGATTCAAGCGCTCAGTGAACTGTATCGCCATGTCGGTCGCTCGATGGTCCGTCGACGCCTGAAGGGTAGGGTGGGGTCGAGGGAGTGTCAAGCGCGAGCCGTCGACGTTCGCACGAATGTGTGCAGCATCCGGGCCGCCGCGGATCGAGTCTGCCGGCTTGACACATTCCTATAACGGAATATATAAAGAGCTGTGCCCAGAGCCGCCACCACTTCCGATCCCTTCAACGCGATCGCCGAGCCGCGCCGGCGCCAGATCCTCGAGTTCATTGCCGGCGACGAGCGATCCGTCTCCGACATCGCCGACGGGCTCGAGCTCGGGCAACCGTCGGCCTCGAAGCACCTGCAGGTGTTGCGTGACGTCGGACTGGTGGAGGTGCGGCGGGAGGGACGCCGGACGATGTACCGAATCAACCCGGAGACGCTTCGCAGCATTCACGACTGGAGCGGTCTGTTCGCCCGCTATTGGCGGGGACAGCTGCGCCGCATCAAGGCACACGCCGAGGAGGAGCGATGACCGCAGGAGCCACCATCAGCGACACGTTCACGATCACCGAGAAGATTCTGGTGCGGGCCACGCCGGAGAAGACCTTCGCGTCGCTGCTCGTGCAGATGGGCCGGTTGAATGAGACACCCGACGGCAAGCCCTTGCCCATGGTGATCGAGCCCAGGCCCGGCGGGCGCTGGTATCGGGATCTGGGCGGCGACAACGGCCACCTCTGGGGCTTCGTCCAGAGCATCAAACGGCCCGTGCTGCTCGAGATCTGGGGGCCGCTCTTTCTCTCGACCGCCGCGACGTCGAACCTGCTCTACCGGCTGAAGGAAGTCGACGAGGGCACCGAGATGTCGTTCACCCATACGCTCATGGGGCCGTTCCCCGAGGATCACCGTCCGCAGCTCGGCTCGGGCTGGGCGGCGCTGCACGCCCGCGTCCGCCAGGCCGCGGAAACCGACGGTGGAGCATAAGGAGGCTGCGATGGCGATCGTCGACGCACTGCTGACGGAACTGGACCAGGAATCGGCCGCGACGCGCCGCGTGCTCGAGCGCGTGCCGCAGGCGCACCTCTCGTGGAAGCCCCATCCGAAGTCGATGTCGCTCGGCCAGCTCGCGCTGCATGTGGCCACTGTCCCGGGCAACGTCGCCGAGCTGGCGTCGAAGGACACCATTCCCGAGCCGCCGGCGTTCGTGCAGCCGGAGGCCACATCGGCCGCCGAGCTGGTGCCGGCGTTGACCGAGAGCGTCGCGAAGGCCCGCCGGCACCTCGGCGGCTTCGACGACGCCGCGATGGGCGCCACGTGGCGCCTGATGAGCGGCGGCCGCGAGCTCATGGCGATGCCGAGGGTCGCGTTCGCACGCGCGATCATGCTGAACCACTGGTATCACCACCGGGGACAGCTGCTCGTCTATCTGCGGCTGCTCGACGTGCCGGTGCCATCGGTGTACGGGCCGACCGCCGACGAGAATCCATTCGCCGCACGTGCCAGCTGAGACCGGCGAATGCTAAGCTGCTGACGAGCGCCGAAACCGATGCCCGCGGATCCGGCCCGCACGCCGATGGGAGCCCAGCTGACCGACCGGGGGGCCACGTTCCGCCTGTGGGCGCCTCAGGCGCGACGTGTCGTCGTCCGGGGCAGTTTCAACGGCTGGAGCGATTGTGCGCTGACGCCGGCGATCGACGGCCACTGGTTCGCCTTCGTCCCCGGTGTCGCTGAACAGGATGAGTACCTATTCTTCGTGGAGGGGATCGGGACGACAGGTACAAGCGCGATCCGTACGCACGCGCCCTGACGATCGAACCGGCTTTCCCGCACGCCAACTGCATCGTCACGTGCCCCGCGTCGTTCCCCTGGCACGACGCGGGCTACACCCCGCCGCGTTTCAACGACATCGTCCTCTATCAATTGCACGTCGGGACCTACTACGCCACCGACGCGCACGGCAGGGATCGGCGCGCGGAGCGGCCCGCCCGGTTCCTGGACCTCTTGTTTCGCCTCGAGTATCTGGCCGATCTCGGGATCAACGCGATCCAGTTGATGCCGGTGCAGGAGTTCGGCACGGCGCGATCGCTCGGCTACAACGGGACGGACTACTACTCGCCGGAAATGGACTACACGGTGCCGCCCTCTGATCCCGACTTTCCGCGGTACGTGGCCAAGGCGAATCAGCTGCTGGCGGCGCGCGGGCGGCCGCCGCTCCAGGCCGGCGAGCTGGAATGCCAGACGAAGCAGCTGATGGCGGTCGTCGACCTGTTCCACCTGTTCGGCATCGCCGTCATCCTCGACGTCGTCTACAACCACGCGGGCGGCGATTTCGGCGACGAGAGCATCTACTTTCTCGACCGCCAGCCGTACGGCGACAACAATCGAAGCCTCTATTTCACCGACCAGGGCTGGGCGGGAGGGCTGGTGTTCGCGTACTGGAAGCGCGACGTGCGCCAGTTCCTCATCGACAACGCGATCTTCTTCTGCGACGAGTATCACGTCGACGGTTTCCGGTTCGACGAAGTGACCGTCATCGACCGGCACGGCGGATGGACGTTTCTCCAGGATTTGACCGACACGCTGCGGTATCGCAAGCCGTCGGCGCCGCTGGTCGCGGAATACTGGGCCGACCAGGCAGCCGTGGTGCGCGCCCGCGCGGCGGGCGGAGCCGGCTTCGACGCGGTCGTGTCGAGCGTGCTTCGCGAGGCTGTGCGCGCGGCGGTGGCCGACGCGGCGCGGGGCGCGGCCGCGCCCGTGGATCTCGGCCGCCTGGCCGATGCGCTGTCTCCGCGATTCGGCGCGGCCTGGCGCGACGTCCAGCACCTCGAGAATCAGGACATCGTCCGCATCAACAACGACACCGACCGCCAGCCGCGAGTGCCGGCGCTCTCGGACCCGTCGAATGCGCGCAGCTGGTACGCCCGCAGCCGCAGCCGGGTGGCGAACGGCCTGCTCCTGACGGCGCCGGGGATTCCGATGCTGTTCATGGGCCAGGAGGTGCTCGAGGACAAGTACTGGAGCGACAACCCCGATTACTTCCAGGACACGCTCATCTGGTGGGACGGCCTCGAGCGGGACGCCGCCATGCGCGATCACCTCCGGTTCGTCCGCGAGCTGATCGCGATCCGGATGCGCTACGCGGCGCTGCGCGGCGATCGCCTCCACGTGTACCACCGCCACGATGGCAACCGCGTGCTGGCCTTTCACCGCTGGCTCGACGGACGCCTCGCCGACGTCGTCGTCGTGGCCAGCCTGAACGAGCGCACGTGGTGGTCGTACGATCTGGGGTTTCCACGCGCGGGAGAGTGGCGGGAAGTGTTCAACAGCGACGTGTACGACGGCTGGATCAATCCGGCGGCGGCCGGCAACGGCGGGCGCATCGTGGCCGGCGGCCCGCCTCGCGACGGTCTGCCGTGTTCGGCCTCGATCGTCGTGCCGGCCAACGCCGTGCTGGTGTTCGCGGCCTGACGGACGAACAGTTGCAGGTGCAACGGATGACGCCGCCGCGTCGGAAATGTCCGCGAGTGTCAGCGGCCGGAGACAAGCGTGTGCGATGTGACAGGACGAAACGATTGACGACTCCGCGTCGTTATACTTGTGAGTGGAGTACCTGCACGTTCGGGTTCGCATGTCGTCACGCGTCAAGTCTTCGGCCGGCACACGCCCTCTCCTCCTGAGCCTGCTTCTTCTCCTCATCGGTTCCGCTGGGGGCTGTGCGCGCACAGAGGCCCGGCCGGACGCGGCGGCTCGAGCGCCACGGGACGCGGGAGACAACGGCCCGGCCGTTCCCGTGGTCACGGCGCCCGTCGAGGTGAAGACCATGCCGGTCACGATCGACGCGGTCGGCACGGTCGAAGCGATCTCGACCGTGGAGCTGCGAGCGCAGGTCACCGGCCAGCTGCGCGAGGTGCAGTTCACGCCGGGGCAGGACGTGCGGAAGGGCCAGCCGCTGTTCGCCCTCGACCCCCGGCCGTTCGAGGCCGCCCTGCGCCAGGCCGAGGCCGTGGTGGCGCGCGACACGGCGCAGGCGAACGACGCGAAACTCCAGGGTGAGCGTTTCGAGAGCCTCTTCCAGCGGGGCCTGATCCCCCGCGATCAGTTCGACACCCAGACGGCCAGTGCCGCGGCGCTCCAGGCCACGCTCGCGGCCGATCAGGCGCAGGTCGAGCAGGCGCGGCTGAACCTGCAGTACGCCACCATCAGCGCCCCGATCGACGGCCGCAGCGGCGCGCTGCTGGCGCACGTCGGTGATCTGGTGCGGGCGAACGACACCAACCCGCTCGTCACGATCAACCAGCTCTCGCCGATCTACGTCACGTTCTCCGTGCCCGCGCGCTATCTGGTCGACATCCGGCACAATGCCGCGCGCGCCCCGCTCGAGGTGGCCGTGAAGGGCCAGGAGGCCGCGCCGGACGCGGTCGGGCGGGTCGCCTTCATCGACAACGCCGTGGACCCGGCGACTGCCACGATCAAGCTGAAGGCGACGTTTCCCAACGCCCATGGCGATTTGTGGCCGGGTCTGTTCGTTCAGGTCGCGCTGCAGCTCGCCTCGCAGACGAACGCCATCGTCGTGCCAGCGGCGGCAGTCGAAGCCTCCCAGCAGGGTCAGTACGTCTACGTGGTCGGGAAGGACCGCACCGTGGAGCTGCGGCACGTCACGGTCGAGCGCCAGCAGGGCGACGAAGCGGTGATCGCCGGCGGCTTGCAGGGCGGGGAGGAGGTCGTGACCGACGGCCAGCTGCGCCTCACGGCGGGCGCTCGCGTGACGATCGCCAGCCAGGGGTCCGGAACATGAACCTCGCCGAAGTCTTCATTCGCCGGCCGGTCGCCACCACCCTGCTCGTCACGTCGATCCTGATCTTCGGCATCACCGGGTATCGATCGCTGCCGGTGAGCGATCTGCCGACCGTGGATTTCCCGACGCTTCAGGTGAGCGCCGGGCTGCCGGGCGCCAGCCCGGAGACGATGGCGGCATCGGTCGCCACGCCGCTCGAGAAGCAGTTTTCGACGATTGCCGGCGTGACGTCGATCAGCTCCAGCAGCTCGCAGGGTCGGACGAACATCACGCTGCAGTTCGACTTGAGCCGATCGATCGACTCGGCCGCCCAGGACGTGCAGTCGATGATTTCGCAGGCGTCCCGCTCGCTGCCCCCCGACATGCCGGCGCCGCCGTCGTTCCGGAAGGTGAATCCGGCCGATGCCCCGGTGCTGTTTCTGACGCTCAGCTCCGACACCCTTCCGCCGTCCGACGTGGATCACTATGCGGAGACCGTGATCGGACAGCGTCTGTCGATGGCATCGGGCGTGGCGCAGGTCAGCGTCTTCGGCGCGCAGAAGTATGCGGTGCGCGTGGACGTGGACCCCACGGAGCTCGCCGCCCGCCAGCTCGGGATCAACCAGGTGGCCTCGGCGATCGCCGCGGCGAACGCCAACCGGCCGACGGGCACGTTGTACGGCCCCGACCGCAACTTCGTCGTCGAGACCCGCGGGCAGCTCACCAGCGCGGCCGCCTACCAGCCCGTGGTCGTGGCCTACAAGAACGGCAGCGCCGTCCGTCTCGACGAGGTGGCGCATGTCTACGACGGGGTCGAGAACGAGCGGAACGCGAGCTGGAGCAACGGCACGCAGACGATCTACCTGGCAATCCAGCGGCAGCCGGGCACGAACACGGTCGACGTCGTCGACGGCATCAAAGCGATGCTGCCGCAGGTGCAGGCCAGCCTGCCCGCCACCGTACGGCTCGCCATCCGCAGCGATCGTTCCGAGTCGATCCGCGATTCGGTGAACGACATCAAGTTCACGCTGCTCCTCACCGTGTTCCTCGTGGTGCTCGTGATCTTCCTGTTCCTCCGGAACGTCTCGGCCACCATCATTCCCAGCCTGGCGCTGCCGTTCTCGATCGTCGGGACGTTCGCGGTGATGTGGGTGTTCGGCTACAGCCTCGACAACCTGTCGCTCATGGCGCTGACGCTGTCGGTCGGCTTCGTCGTCGACGATGCGATCGTGATGCTGGAGAACATCGTCCGCCACATGGAGGCGGGCACACCGAGGATGCGTGCCGCGCTCGACGGATCGAAGGAGATCGCGTTCACGATCGTGTCGATGACGCTCTCGCTCACGGCGGTGTTCATCCCGGTGCTCTTCATGGGCGGCGTGGTCGGGCGCCTGATGCACGAGTTCGCGGTGACGATTGCCGCGGCCGTGCTCGTGTCGGGCGTCGTGTCGCTGAGCCTCACGCCGATGCTCTGCAGCCGCTTCCTGAAGCCTCCGCACGGGATGCGGCACGGCTGGCTGTACAACCGCGTCGAAGCGGGGTTCGATGGCGTGCTCCGGGCCTATGCGTGGTCGCTCGGCCAGACCATCCGGTTCAAAGCCGCCGCCCTGGGCGCCGCCGGCCTGCTGCTCGCCGGCACGGTGTATCTGTTCACGGTCGTGCCGACCGGGTTCATTCCGAGCGTCGACGCCGGCCAGTTGAGCGGCGACATCCAGGCCATCGAGGGGATCGGCTACGACGCGCTGGTTGCGCGCACGAAGCAGGTGATGGAGGTGCTGGCGAACGATCCCAACGTCGCCAGCTATACGGCCAACGTGGGAGACGGCAACGGACGGCTGAACCTCGATCTGAAGCCGCGTGCGCAGCGGACACTGACGGCCGACCAGATCATCGAGGAGCTGCGCCCGAAGCTGGCGGCCGTGCCCGGGCTTCGCGTGTTCCTGTCGAACCCTCCAGCGATCCGGATCGGCGGGCGGCAGTCGCGCAGCCAGTACCAGTTCACCCTGCAGGATCCGGACACCCGGGAGCTCTACCGCGTGGCTCCGGCCTTCGAGCAGGCGCTCGGGCAGCTCGACGGCCTCGAGGACGTGACCTCGGATCTCCAGGTCACGACGCCCGAAGTCGCCGTCGACGTCGATCGCGACGAGGTCGCCGCGCTCGGCCTCACCGTCGACCAGGTGGAGTCGGCGCTCGGCTCCGCGTACGGATCCCGCCAGGTGTCGCAGATCTTCGCGCCCGACGACGAGTACCAGGTGATCATGCAGGTCGCCCCCGCGTATCAGCGCGATCCCTCGGCGCTCTCGCGGCTCGACGTGCAGGCGCCCAACGGCACACTCGTGCCGTTGTCGGCCCTCGTCACGACGCACCAGAGCGTCGGACCCCAGTCGGTGAACCATGCCGGACAGCTGCCGGCCGTCACGATGTCGTTCAACTTGAAGCCGGGCGTCGCGCTCGGCGACGCGGTGGCGCGCGTCGAGCGGCTGGCGCGGGAGCAACTGCCGGCCACCGTGTCGGGCACGTTCCAGGGCACCGCCGAGGCCTTCGAGGACTCGATGAGGGGCCTCGGATGGATTCTCGCCCTTGCCATCTTCGTGATCTACGTGGTCCTCGGGATCCTGTACGAGAGCTTCATCCATCCGATCACGATTCTGTCGGGCCTCCCTGCGGCGGGCTTCGGCGCGCTCGTCACGCTGCTTCTCTTCCACGAGGAGCTCAATATCTATGCCTTCGTCGGGATCATCATGCTCGTCGGCCTCGTTAAGAAGAACGGCATCATGATGGTCGACTTCGCCATTGCCGCGAGGCATGAACGGCGTCTGTCCGCGTCGGCCGCGATTCAGGAGGCCTGCCGCGTCCGCTTCCGTCCGATCATGATGACGACGATGGCCGCGCTGATGGGGACGCTGCCGATCGCCCTCGGCTGGGGCGCGGGCGCCGAGGCGCGACGGCCCCTCGGCCTCGCCGTGGTGGGCGGCCTGCTGGTCTCGCAAACCCTCACGCTCTACATCACGCCCGTCTTCTATCTCTATATGGACCGCGTGCAGGAGTGGCTCTACGGCAGGCGCGAGGTCGCCGACAGCCTCGTCGCCGTGACCGCGTCCCCGACCGGCCGGTCCCTCGGTCATCGCACCTGAACGCCCGGTCGGCCGCTGTCACGGCTTGTCGTCGGGATCCGGGGGATGCCGGGTCCCGGCGTCGAGCGCTCGCAGGATGGTCACCAGCGCCAGCATCAGGCCGACGAGGAGCAGCAGGTGCACGACGTCGCCCAGATCGTACGGGCCGACGACGCCGAACAGCCAGACGGCGAGCAGCACGAGCGAGGTCTTGAACAGCATCTCTCCTCCCATGGCAAGCGGCCACCCGAGCGGGTGGCCGGCGGTGCAAATGGAGATCGATGAGAGATGCGAAGGCCGATGGGTCACCCGGATCCTCTGGTCTCTCAACGACCACGAGGATGGCGGCCCGACCATCCAATCCTGCGGCGGAAACCGCCGCACCCTTTCGATTGACTCTGCGTGATCCAGTATATGTCTACGGCCCGCGGCTAGGCCGCGGCATTCTCTAGGGGGACGTCCCTGCGACCGGAAGGGAGATCCGGAACTCGGTACGGCCGGGTCTCGAGCTCACTTCGATCGACCCGCCATGGCTTCGCACGATGCCCTGCGCAACGTCGAGGCCCAAGCCGGCGCCCTGGCCGACAGCCTTGGTCGTGAAGAACGGTTCGAAGATCCGACCCCAGTCGGCTTCCGGGATACCAGCGCCGTCGTCGATCACCCTGACCACGACCGAATCCCGCTCGCGCCCCGCCGTCACCGACACATGACCCGACTCGGGCGCGGCGTCGATGGCGTTGTCGACCAGGTGCATCCAGACTTCGTTCAGCTCGGCGACGACTCCTTGGACGGCCGGCAGGCCCGGGTCGGCGCTCAACTCGAGCGCGACCGTCTTCGCCCTGGCCTTCGACCCGATGAGCATCAAGGTGTCGGCCAAATTGTCTTCCAGCTGAACGGCCGCCGACACCGGCGCGCGGTCCATGTGGGTGTATTTCTTCACCGCAGCGACGAGCGAGTGAATGCGCGCGGCCGCGTTCTCGATCTCCGCCGTGAGCCGGACGGCATTCGCATTGGCCGCCACGAACCGAATGGCCGCGGCGAATTGAGACGCGGTGAGCCCCGCGCCGGCCGCATCGAGATCCGCGACGGTGAGCGCGGTCGCTGCCAGCGGCTCGGCGAAGGTGGGATCGAGGCCGTGGGCGTCGAGCCACCGGCCGATGGCGTCCTCGCGATCGGCATCGAGCAGCGGCGAATGCGGCGCGTCGGCGATCTGTCCGGCTCTCGTCTCCAGCCTCGTCACGACATGGAGTTCTGCATCCGTGAGCGCGGTCGCGCCCAGCGCACGGGAGGCGGCCACGACCTCCTCGCGGCAGGCATCCATCTCTTTCGAGCTGCGCTCGGCGGCAGACGACGGGTTGTTGAGCTCGTGCGCCAGCCCCGCTGCAAGCCGCCCGAGCGATGCCAGTTTCTCGCGCTGAAGGTCCTCGGACTTGAACGACCGGGCGCGATCCACCATCTCGTGCACGCAGAGCGCCGTGAACTCATAGCATTCGCGCGTCATCTCCCGCACGTCGGCGTCCGGGACCAACAGCAGCTCCGTCGGATCGTCCGCGACGACGTCCGCGGGGGGCGTGGTCATGCGTGAATAGGGAAGGTGACCGCTGATGTCGCCCGTCTTCGTTTCTTTGACGATGCGCTTCATGCCGGCCTGGTCCACGCGGATGGTGAGGACGCCGGACAAGACGATGAACAGCCCCGGAATCGGCTCCGCCTTGGGGAACACGATCGCGCCGCGCCCAAAGCGCCTGACGTCGCCGTGCGCGGCGAGCCACTCGATCTGGACGCGAGGGAGCGACGCCAGCGTGGGAAGCGCCACGAGGCGTTCGACGGAGCACGAATCGGCCACGGCGGCCCAATTCTATCCCGGCCGCACGCCGGGGCCGACTACGGACTCGCGGCGACCGGCGGCTCGAGCCTTCGCAGTTCCGCGACGGCTGGAGGGTATTCGCTAGCGGCGCGGGTGCCTTGCCCGCGCACCCAGCGGAGATGCTTCAGCGCTTCCTCCCGCTGGCCGAAGATCGCCGCCTTCAGCCCGACGTAGGCGTGGGCTTCGGTCTGCTGCTCGGGATCGCGGGCGCGCCCGATGAACGCGTCGCCGTCAAGATCCCCGCGGGGAAACTGCGTCACGACACTCACCCAGCTGTCAACGTTCACCGGGGCGGCGATCGGCCGAGCAGCGCGTCAGATTCAGCGGGTTCCTTCAGGCGCCAGTGGGGTGTCGACGCCGTGGCGATGCAGGCAGCGAGCCCCGTCGCGTTTCCCGCGCCTCAGCCCTCGCATCGTGTGGCGCATCATGCGGAAAGCCTCGCGTAGCGCGGGTTGCGACCTGCGGTGTCATGGGGCTGCGCGACGTCCGGGTTGATCCATTCGATGAGCGCTGCGTAGCCGAGACTTTCCGGATCCAGTTTCAGATAGCCCGACACCACGGCCAGCACCTCGAATCCCTGGTGCAGTTGAAAGGACAACGTGGGATCGACGATGCGTCCCTGGGTGACTTCCACGACGTATTGATCGGCGGTCATTCGGCTCGCGTAGCGACTATACCCTCGGAGGCGCGCCCCCGCACGGATGCGGAGCAGCTGGAGGCGCTGAACCAGATCGCGTCTCGCTTTGTAGAGACAACTGCCGACGCCCCGCCCCTGTGCCGACGGGTGCACCATCACTTCGGCGCCGTAGAGCGTGCGCCCCATGGCCGGGTCGTGATTGGTGAAGAGACCTTCGTTCGTGAAGTCGCGCCAGTTCATGTCCACGTCGTAGTCGTCCCACGCGATGACGAGCGATGCGGCCATGCCCACCACCTCGTGGTCCATCGTGGCGACGAGCTGACCCTCGGGAAAGACGGCCAAATGAGACCCGAGCTGACGCGCCTCCCAGGGCGGCGCATCAGGATACACGGCAAGACTGATCTGGCGAATCGCCGGAAAGTCGTCTGGCGTCGTGCGTCGTGTGGTCACCATGACACGCCATCCTTTGGCTACAGCTGGACGTGTTCCACGTGGGTCATGAGCTCCGCCGTCTGCTGGCTGTCGTTGAGCGGGAGCACGGTTCCGCTCGTCCGGTTCTCGCAGATGGTGTCCAGGTTCAGTTCCGCAATCACCATCATTTCCTGGTTGACGTTGCCTTCGGCCAGGATGCCGTCTCGCGCGAACGAGAAGTCCGACGGCGTGAGGATGGAGGCCTGTCCGTAGTTGAGCGAGACCGCCGGCACGGTCGGAATCGACCCGACCGTATGGGACACGACGATGTAGCTCTGGTTCTCGATGGCCCGGGCGTGCGCGCAGTACCCGTACCCGCAGGAAGCCCTGGCGGTCGTCCGTGCAGCTGGGGACCAGGATGATGTGTGCGCCCTGGCGCGCCGCGACGCGCGCGATTTCGGGAAACTCGATGTCGTAACACACGGTGATCGCGACCTTGCCGAAGGCGGTGTCGAAGATGCGGACCGTCGATCCGGAGACCATGTTCCAGTCCTCGGTCTCGAACCGCGTCATGTGCAGCTTCGCCTGCACGCCATGATCGCCGCGCGGATTGAAGAGAAAGGCATGATTCTGCAGACGTCCCGCGGCGCCGGTCTCGACGGGAATCGAGCCGGCGAGGACGTAGATGCCGCTCTTCCTGGCGATCTCGCTCATCGTGTCGACGAAGCGCGGCGCCTCGCACGCAAGGGTTCGAATCTGTTCCGCGATCGGCCGGCGGACATTGGACAACGTCAGGAGCTGCACCGTGCAGTATTCGGGAAACACCACGAGCTGGCAGTCGTAGTCGCGGGCCGTCTCGACCATCGCCTCCACCTGCTCGCGGAACGTCTCGAAGCGATCGATCGGACGGATGTAGTACTGCACGGCGGCCACGCGAACCCGGTTCATGAGCCCCCCAGGCGGTATCTTAGCCGCCGGGAGCCCTCAACGAGATACCGACCGCCCGGACGCGGCCTGGAGCCACGCACCCCTTGACCTTCTGTGCATCATGGCCGCATGATACCAAGAAGTCGGAGGTATGGAGGCGATGGCGCGTGACACCCCGGACCTGCCGCAGGGCACGCTCGACGTGCTGATCCTGCGGATTGTCGCGCTCGGGCCGACGCATGGGTACGCCGTCGCGCGGCGCATGGAGGCCATGACCCGGCACGGGCTCCAGGTGCCGGAAGGCTCGCTGTATCCCGCGCTGCACCGCCTCGAGCATCGCGGATTCCTGGCGGCCGAGTGGAAGGCGTCGGAGACCGGCCGCGACGCCAGGTTCTACCGTCTCACGCCGAAGGGCCGCGCCGAGCTCAAGCGCGAAACCGCCAACTGGGAGCGGCTCTCGGAGCTCGTTCGCATGATTCTCTATTCCGACGGGGATGTGCGATGAACTGGTGGCAGCGGCTTCGGCGTCGAGAGCAGGTGGAGCGCGAGCTCGACGCCGAGTTGCGGTACCACCTGGATCGCCGCGCGGCCGACCTGGGTGGGCAGGGATGGTCCGACCGCGACGCGCGGCGGCAGGCCCGCATGGAGCTCGGCGGCCTCGAACAAATGAAAGAAGAGTGCCGCGACGCCCGCGGCACCCGCTGGCTGGACGACCTCTGGCAGGACCTGCGGCACGGCCTCCGCGTCCTGCGCCAGCGGCCCGGCTTCACGGCCATCGCCCTCGGTACGCTCGCCCTGGGCAGCGGCGCCGCGACCGTGATGTTCGCCGTCGTCCACGGCGTGCTGCTCAAGCCGCTTGCGTATCCGGCTCCGGAGCGGTTGATGACCGTGCACGACTGGACGGAACGCGACGGCGAGCAGCAGTGGTTCTCGTATCTGAACTTCCTCGACATCCGGCAGGAGAGCCGCACGCTTTCCCCGGTGGCGGCCTGGCGCTACGGCGGAGGAACAATCAGCCAGCCGGGCGACGCCGAGTACGTCGATGGTCTGCAGATCTCGTCCGCGTTCTTTGACGCTCTTGGCGTACCGATGGTAGAGGGTCGCGAATTCCGGGCCGATGAGGACCGTCCCGGCGGCGCTCCCGTCGCGATCATCAGCCGCGCGCTCTGGAAGCGCCGCTACGATGGTCGGCGGAACGTCGTCGGGAGCCGTCTGGTCTTCGACGGCGAAGCGCGGACCGTGGTCGGCATTGCGCCGCCGGCCTATCCCCCCGTGGCCGGCTCCATGGACGTGTTCACGCCGCTCGGACAGAACGCGGCGCCGTTCATCTGGAACCGCGAGGCGCATCCGGGCATCCGGGTGGTCGCGCGGGTCGACGCGGCGGCAACGGCCGCCGCGGCCAACGCCGAGCTTGCGCTCATCGGCCACGACCTGGGCGCACGATATCCGTCGACGAACGCCGACCGCTGGTTCACCGCGCAGCCGCTCGCGCGCGACGTCGTCGGCAAGGTGCGGCCGACCCTCTGGATTCTGCTCGGAGCGGTCGGCCTGGTGCTGCTCATCGCGTGCGTCAACGTCGCGAGCCTGTTGTTGGCGCGCGCCTTGTCGCGCGAGCGTGAGCTGGCCATGCGGGCGGCGCTCGGCGCAACGCGAGGGCGGCTGATCCGGCAGTGTCTGACCGAGAGTGCGTTGCTCGCGTTGGCGGGCGGCGTGCTGGGAATCGGATTGGCAACGGTCGGCATCCGTCCGTTCGTCGCGCTCTGGCCCGGGGGCCTGCCGAGGCTCGCCGACGTGCAGATCGACTGGCGCGTGCTGCTCGTCGCGCTGAACGTTTCCGTGGCGGCGGGCATGCTCTTCGGACTGGCGCCGGCGCTCCGCATTCCCCGGCACCTGGATCGGGCCCTCAGGGCGGACGCCCGGTGCGCGCCTGGCGGGTCGCGCCGACTGCACGGTGTTCTGGTTGCGGCGGAGATCGGTCTGGCGATCGTCCTGCTGGTGGCCGCCGGGATGCTGGGCCGCACGATCCTCACGCTCTCGTCGCTCGATCCAGGCGTGACTCTCCGGAACGCGCTCGCGGCGCGCGTGGCTCTTTCCCCGGGTGCCTTGGGCAGCCCGGCTTCGATGCGTCGGGCCTGGCAGGACGTTCTCGGCCGGGCGCGCGACGTGCCCGGCGTGCGGGCGGCCGCGCTCGCCGACATCGTCCCGATGCGACAGGGCGAGAACACCATGCCGTACTCGACGACCGCCGCTCGCCTGCCGCGCGAGCGGATGCCGGTGGCCCTGGCGTCGACCGTCACGCCGGACTATCTGGCGGTGATGGGCCTCCCCCTCCGGCGCGGGCGGTTCTTCGACGAGCACGATCGGCTCGACACCGAACCGGTGGTGGTGATCGACGAGGTCCTCGCGCGGCGCGCATTCGGAAACAGGAACCCGGTCGGCGAACGGCTCTGGATCCTGGACTTGGCCGGCTCGACGCCGGTCCGGATCATCGGCGAAGTCGGCCACGTTCGCCACTGGGGCCTCGCGCTCGACGATGGCGCGTCGGTGCGCGACCAGATGTACTACCCGTTCGCCCAGGTGCCGGATGCCTTGATGCGACCCTTTTCGACGTTCATGTCGCTGACGGTTCGGACGAGCGTGGACCCAACGCGTGTGATCGAGCCCTTGCAGCGCGCGATGCGGGGGCCGGCAAACGACCAGGCGCTTTATGAGGTTCGCACGATGGAGCAGCTCGCGCGCGCGTCGCTCGCGCGGCAACGATTCCTGCTGGTGCTGTTCGCCCTCTTCGCCGGACTCGCGCTGCTGCTGGCGTCGATCGGCATCTACGGCGTCCTGGCATACCTGACGGAGCGGCGCGTGCCCGAACTCGGCGTCCGGATGGCGCTCGGCGCGACGGCCGGCCACGTGATGCGGCTGGTGCTTCGGCAGAGCCTCGGCATGATCCTGGCGGGCGTCGTCGGAGGCACGGCGGCTGCCCTCGCGGGCTCGCGCCTGCTGGTCCGCTTCGTGGAGGGCGTCCAGCCCGCCGACGCGTTGACCGTGGGTCTCGTGATCGGCTGCCTCGTCGCTGCCGCGCTCGCCGCGAGCTTCGTGCCGGCGCGTCGCGCGAGCCGGCTCGACGCCCTGAAGGCGCTCCGCCAGGAGTAGCCACCAGGCCCGGCGACTCGCGCCGACATCCTGGCCCGATGCGGCTATTTCGTGCGCCAGCAGCAGGCCGGCACGTTCACTGGGCCGGCACGGTCACCGTCAGCGGATCCTGCAGCAGCACCGTGACGACGGTGCCCGCGGGTATTTCGACTTCCTCCCCCTTCGTCGTCAGCACGGTGCCGGCTCCGCCCGCCACCGCGCCGATGGCCGCGCCCTTGCCACCGCCGACCACGCCGCCGACGATGGCACCGACGCCGGCGCCGATGCCGCCCTTCTTCGCGTCTGACTTGGTGTCGGCTGCGGCTTCCTGTGCGACGCTGGCCGTGCGGATGCTGACGGTCTCGCCCCGTGCGACGAGGCGGTTGAACCGAAAGGCTAGCGAGGCCCGCCCTTTCACGCGGCCGGAGGCGTTCGCGTCCATCACCGCGCCGGTCAACTCGGTGCCTTCGGGGAGGGCGGTCGCGCCGGATACGACCACGGCCTTGGCGAGCGAGCCCTTGACCGGGTCCTCGACCTTCGCCGTATCGGACGCCAGGCTGTTCAGAACCGTGACGCTCAACGCGGTCCCGGCCGGAATGGTCACTTCGCGCATGGCCGCGGGCGGAGCGGGCGAGAACGCACCCGTATCAAAGGCGGTGTTCGGTGACTGGGCGGCCGATTGTGGCGATGCCGATGGCGTGCCCGGCGGCGTCCCGGCGGCTGGTTGTGGCGCCGCGGCCGGTGTCCCGTTCGACGACGGCGTCGCGGCGGCTGTGGCCTGGGCGGCCGCGGTCGATTCAGAGGGAGCGGGCCCGGAACAGCCCGCGAGGCAGGTCGAGGCGATTGTCAAAGCGAAGACGGTTCTCATCATGAGTCGGCCTCCGTCGGAATGGCCATGCGCGGCATCAGACATTCTAGCGCCCAAGGAGCAGCCGCCTCGCCATTTTCCGGATCGATCGCACGGCTGGAGATCGATACAATGTCGGGAGCGCCCCGTCGCGGCCAGAGCCACGAGCCATGAGATCACATCTCGGTTGGATACCGTTTGTCGCGCTGCTGGCGGCTGTCGGCTTGTCTGCGGCGCAGGCGAGCCAGTCGCCGCCTCCCGCCCGGACGAAAATCGATGTGTCGAAGCTCGGCCCGCAGGTCGGCGACCGCGTTCCCGACTTCAATCTTCCCGATCAGGACGGCCGCGCCCGGACGCTGCAGTCGATCATGGGCCCGCGAGGGGCCATGCTCGTCTTCGTCCGGTCGGCCGACTGGTGACCCTACTGCAAGACGCAGCTGGTCGAGCTGCAAGGTCGGGCGCAGGAACTCGCTGATCGTGGTCTCGGGCTGGCCGTGATCAGCTACGACTCGCCCGACATCCTCCGGGCGTTCAGCCGTCAGCACGACATCACGTTCCCGCTGCTCGCCGACGTCGGGTCGGAGACCATCAAGCGCTACGGCATTCTCAACACCGTGGCGATGGAGCTGGTCGGGCCGAACGCCGACGATCCGGCGCTGGCCGACGACATCAGGACGTACGTCTCGGTGGTCGGCGCGAGTCCGCGCATGGCCGGCATTGCGTTCCCGGGCACGTTCATCCTGGATCGCTCCGGGCGCGTGACCGCACGGTTCTTCGAGGACTTCTACGTCGACCGCAACACCGTATCGAGCATCCTGATGCGGGCCGGCACGGGCGCGCAGGTGTCCGGAACCAGGCTCTCGACCGCGCATCTCGATGTCACGGCCTATCCGAGCGATTCAGCGCTCGCGCCTGGCAACCACCTGACGCTCGCCTTCGACGTGGTGCCGCATCCAGGCATTCACGTCTACGCCCCTGACGCGCAGGGCTACAAGACGATCGCGGTACATGTCGAAGAATCGCCGCTCGTCAGCGTGCTGCCGCCGCAGTATCCACCGTCGGAAACCTACTTCTTCGAACCGCTGAACGAGCGCGTGCCGGTGTACCAGAAACCGTTCACGCTGCTGCAGGACATCGTCCTGCAGGGAACGCCCGAGGCGCAGGCGGCGCTGAGAGGCCGCGAATCGCTGACCGTCCACGCGACGCTCGACTATCAGGCCTGCGACGACAAGATCTGCTACAACCCGGTCTCGGTGCCCCTCTCGTGGACGTTCACGCTGAGGTCCCTCGTGCGCGAACGTCCGGTGCCGTAAACAGCAGGCGTCGCGTGCACGGATGCCGACGTCACGGCGTCGCGCGACCTCGAGCCGCATCACGCGGCACGCCCTCCGCGACCAGCCGGATCACCGTCGCAGCCGCACGGCCGCCGATCCGGGCGCGGTCGCATGGCCGACGACGGTTGCCGCTTCGATTCCGCTGGCCTTCAGCTGATTGACGAACTCCTGGGCGCGGTCCTGGGGCAGCGCAATCAACAGCCCGCCGGAGGTCTGTGGATCGAGCGCTACCTCGACGAGCGCCTCGTCAATCGCGCCGTCGATCGCGGCGTGCTTCATCACGTGCTCGCGATTCCGCCGGCATCCGCCGGTGAGAAACCGCTGCGCGGCCAGCCGCCGCGCACCCGGCAGGACGGGCAGCCTGCGCGCGTCGAGCACGATCGTCACGCGGCTGCCGCTCGCCATTTCGAGGGCGTGCCCCATCAGCCCAAACCCGGTCACGTCGGAGCAGGCGTGTACGGGAAACGTCCGCATGACGGCCGATGCGGTGCGATTCAACGCCACCATGGAGCGCGTGGCGGCGCGGACACTCTGCGTCGAGGCCTTGCGCCGCTTCAGCGCGGTGGCGATGATGCCGGTGCCGAGCGCCTTGGTCAGGACCAGCGCATCGCCCGGCTGCACGCCGACGTTGCGGATCACCCGGTCCGGGTGCACCACGCCGGTGACGGCCATGCCGTACTTCAACTCCTCGTCGATGATCGTGTGTCCCCCGACGACCACGGCTCCCCCTTCGCGCGCCCGCTCCGACCCGCCGCGGATGATCTCGGCGAGCACCGCCAGGTCCATCGTGCTCTTGGGGAACCCGACGATGTTGAGGGCCGTTTTCGGATCGCCGCCCATCGCATAAACGTCGCTCAGCGCGTTGGCGGCCGCCACCTGCCCGAACGTGAAGGGGTCGTCCACGATCGGCGTGAAGAAGTCCACCGTGTTGACGATCGCCAGGTCGGGCCGCAGGCGGAACACTCCCGCATCGTCGGACGTTTCCGTGCCGACAATCAGATCGGGATCGTCGAACGTGGGGAGGCTGTGCAGCACCTGCAACAGGTCGGCCGGGCCGAGCTTGGCCGCTCAACCGGCGGCGGCCACCCGCTGGGTGAGCCCGGTCATCTTCAATCGCTTGCGGCGGGTCAGTTTCGGCATCGCCCGGCCTCTCCGGCGCCCGCCTTCAGGCGTCGCGCGTCGCCGACCCGTTCCGTCACGCCGTCCCGATCGAGATACTCCAACAACGGGATGGCATATTTCCGGCTGGTCCCGAATCGCTCGCGAAAGCCCGCCGGCGTCAACATGCGGCCGTCGGAAAATTCCTCGCGCAACGCCCGGCTCATGCTGCCGATCGCGTCGCTCAAGACATAAAGGTCGCGCGCGACGTGAACGATGGCGCCCTGGCGCTCGAGAATGCGCAGGAGCCCGACCAGCGTCGTGCGCTCGATGCCGAGCGAGGCCGCAATCTGTGGAACCTCCGGCGGCGTCAGTGGACGCTCGCCGAGCAGCGTCAGAATGCCGTCCGCCGCACCGCGCGCAGCGCCCTGAAGCGCCACCGTGTGGCCGGGCAGGCGCACGACGCTGCCCTCGCGGGCGACGACGTTCTCACGAGCGAGCTCACCGACCCACGCGCGGAAGACGGCGGGAGACGCGGACCAGGGCAGCCTGTCGCGCAGCGCCTCCATGTCCCGGCCCGGAGCCAGCGGGGCGCCGGCGTGGAAGGCGCGGAGCGAGGTGAGCAGGGCGTCCGTCGAGGCGCGCCACTTTCTTGTCGTCGTGTAGACATTTTCGCCTTCGAGGGCGATGGTCCTGATCCCGGCGGCGGTCGCGACCACGGCGAGCGCGTCGTCGGTCGTCGTGTTGAGGAACTCGCACACCGGCGCAAGTGGCACCGCGAACGCTGCATGTTCGTCGATGAACAGCGCCATCACGTCGGCCAGGCTCCCCGTCTGCAGCGTCTTGAGCCGGGGCTCGAGATCGGGCTCGTGTCGTCGATGCGCCGGAGGGCGGGGATGGAGCACCACGCCGCCGCCGAGCGTGCGCCGAGCCGTCTCGTCGCGGATCACGAACCGGTCGCCTCGCGCGGCGAAGACGGGCTCCGACAGCACGAGCTGGCCGAACGCGGTCTCCCTCGAGCCGAGGCGGCCTCGAGGATCGAGCAGGATCAGCCTGGCCATGCGCTCCGCCGTGCCGAGATGCACGCGCACGCGCTGCTGGTGCGTCAGCACCGCGGGCGTGCCAATCGACGCGCGCGCCTCGAGCGACGCGTCGAAGCGGTCGGAGCCGGACGTGAGCCGCTCGTCGCAGAGCACGTCCCCCCGCTCGATCGGAGGCGTGGCCTCTCCACTGAGGTTCAAGGCCACGCGCTGACCCCAGGTCGCGCTCTCGACCGGCTCGTTGTGCACCTGCACGCTGCGCACCCGAAACACCTGTCCCTGTGGCAGCGCGCGCAGACGATCGCCGACGCGCACGACGCCGGCGAGCGCCGTGCCGGTGGCCACCAGGCCGTGGCCCTGGAGCACGAACGCGCGATCCACGGGAAGACGGAAATGGCCCGATGGCGCGGGACGGTCGATGGCCTCGAGCGCGCGGGCAATCTCGCGCCGCAGCTCGTCGAGGCCGAAGCTCGTCACGAACGAGAAGGGGAGGATCGGCCCGCGCTCCAGCGCGGTGCCGGCCGTCAGGACCCGGATCTCGTCGGCGACTTCGGCCACTCGCGCGGCGGAGACCAGATCGACTTTCGAGACGATGAAGATGGCGTGCTCGACGCCAAGCAGATGGAGGATGTCGACGTGCTCCTCGGTCTGCGGCATCACCCCATCGTCGGCCGCGACGGTGACGAGCACGAGGTCCATGCCATGCGCGCCCGCGAGCATCGTGCGAATGAAGCGCTCGTGCCCCGGCACGTCCACGATTCCGGCCCGGACGCCGCCGGGAAGATCGAGATGCGCGAAGCCCAGTTCAATCGAGATGCCGCGCGTCTTTTCTTCGGCGAGCCGGTCGGTGTCTTCGCCGGTCAGCGCCTTGACGAGGCTCGTCTTCCCGTGATCGATGTGGCCGGCTGTGCCGATGATGCGAGGCATGGCTGCGGATCAGTTCGAAGCGTTCGGCGCCAGATCGGCCGGATCGAAAATCGTCCGCAGGTCGAGGAGAAAGCGATCGGCGACGATGCGGCCGATGACCGGAGGCCGGGCGCGGCGAAACCGCTCGGCGATGCGACGGGCGGGCAGGCCGTCGTGCTCGACGACGATCGCCCGCGACGGGATCTCCTCCGTCGGCAGGGCGCCGCTGCCGATCTGACAGGTCGAAGCCTCCAGCGACAGGCGAAACCCCGGACCGAGCGACGCGGCGAGGAGCGGGAGGGCTCGAGTG
The DNA here is from genome assembly GCA_963837345.1 of uncultured Acidobacteriota bacterium. Lineage (GTDB taxonomy): Bacteria > Acidobacteriota > Vicinamibacteria > Vicinamibacterales > CAVVIG01 > CAWIMX01. The sequence goes on along the minus strand of CAWIMX010000001.1, from coordinate 1,130,895 downwards.
CCCACGTCGTCGAGATCTTCGATTGGCCGGGTCAGGATCTTCAGCGTCGGAACGTCGTCGGCCGGGTCGCCGGCCCGGGCATAGAGCTTCAGGGTGGCCTCGAGGGCCGCGATCGTGAGCTTGTCGCACCGCACGGCGCGGTGCAGTGGATTGCGCGCGATCGCGTCCACCCATCGCCGCGCGCCGACGATCAGGCCGGCCTGCGGACCCCCGAGCACCTTGTCGCCGCTGAACGTCACGACGTCGGCGCCCATCCGGACGCGGTCGCGAACGACGGGCTCGGCGGGCAGGCCGTACCGCGCGAGATCCACGAGCGCTCCGCTTCCGAGATCCTCCATGACCGGAATCCCATGCCGCCTGCCGATGGCGACCAGCCCCGGCAGCGGGACGTCGGCCACGAAGCCGACCACCTTGTAGTTGCTCGTGTGGACCTTCAGGAGCAATCCCGTCCGATCGGTGATCGCTCCCTCGTAGTCGGCGGGATGCGTGCGGTTGGTGGTCCCCACCTCCTTCAGCACGCCCCCGCTCTTCGCCATGATCTCGGGGATCCGGAAGGCGCCGCCGATCTCGATCAGCTCGCCCCGCGACACGATCACGTCCTTGCCGTCGGCGATGGTGTTGAGCGCCAGCAGCGTCGCGGCGGCATTGTTGTTGACGACGGTTGCCGCCTCGGCGTCCGTCAGCTCGACGAGCAGCCGTTCGGCGTGCGCCTCGCGCCTGCCGCGCCCGCCCTGGTCGAGGTCGTACTCGAGATTGACCGGATGGGCGGCTGCCAGGCGGACGGCGTCCACGGCCGACGCCGCGAGCGGGGCGCGGCCGAGATTCGTGTGAAGAACCGTCCCGGTGGCGTTGACGACGCGGCCGAGGCCGCCGCCTTCGATGGTCGCCAGCCGGTCGCGGACGCGGTCGAGGATCGACGCCTCGGCGAGCGATTGGGACGAGAGGGACTCGCCGAGCTCGATGGCCTGGCGCAGCGCGCCGACGACCTCGCGGCAGGCGCCGGCGACGACCTCGCGGGCGAATCGGGCCAGCAGCGGTTGGGCGCGGGGATCGACCAGGAGGCGATCGATCGAGGGCAGTTCGCGAAGCTGCCCGCGGCTGTGTGCCATGCCGATGAGGCTCGCACAAACGGCGTTCTGATTCAACGAAGGACGCGGAAGGCCGCCACCGGTAAACTGGCGGGATGAGGAGAAGGACGGTGTCCGGTGGCGCCGCTGGTCTTCAAAACCAGTCTGGGGATCGTCACGATCCCCGGAGGGTTCGACTCCCTCCCTTCTCCGCCAACGAGGGCGGATGAGTTGAGCAACTCGGAGCTGGAAGACGGCGGCGCCCGAGCCGCGCGGATCACCACCGGCAAGGCCGGCGTGGGCAAGTGGCTGATCGCGGTGGTCGTGATGTTCGGCACGTTTCTGGCCGTCATGGACGTCAGCGTCGTCAACGTGGCGATGCCGCACATGATGGGCACGTTCGGCGTGACGCTCTCGGCGATCACGTGGGTGGCGACGAGCTACAGCATCGCCGAGATCATCCTGGCCACCATGGCGGGGTGGCTGACGACGCTGATGGGGCGCAAGCGCCTGTACGTGACGTCGTTTGCCGTGTTCACCGCCGGGTCCATGCTGGCCGGCACGGCCCGGACGTTCTGGGCCATGCTGTTCTTCCGCACCATTCAGGGCATCGGCGGCGGCAGCCTGATTCCGATCTCCCAGGCCATCCTGCGCGAGACCTTCCCGCCCGACGAGCAGGGCCTCGCCATGGCCATCTACGGAATGGGCGTCGTGATCGCGCCAGGGGCCGGGGTCATTCTCGGCGGCTGGCTCACCGATCAGTACGGGTGGCCGTGGATCTTCTTCATCAACGTGCCCGTGGCGATCGTTGGCATCGTGATGGTCAGCACGTTCCTGGAAGACCCGTCCTACCTGCGGCGCGGCGTGCGGCGGATCGACTGGCTCGGCATCCTGTTGCTCGGCATCGCGATGACCGGCATGCAGGTCGTGCTCGAGCGGGGTCAGGAGGCGAACTGGTTTGCGTCGCCCTGGATCGTGACGGGGACGGTCGTGACCGTGGCGGCGCTCCTGGCGCTCGTCCTCTGGGAATTTCGCGTGGCCGAGCCGGTGATCGACCTGCGCCTGTTGCGCAACGTGCCGCTGAGCGTCGGCTCGGGCATGGGGCTGCTCTTCGGGATCACGCTGTTCGGCACGACGTTTCTGTTGCCGGCGCTCCTGCAGCAGCTGCTGGGCTATCCGGCATTGCAGACCGGGATCGTGCTGCTCCCGCGCGCCGTCGCTCTGCTCGTGATGATGCCCGTGGCCGGCTGGCTGTACAACAGGGTCGATCCGCGCGTGCTCATCGCCGCGGGTGGCGTGTTGATCTACCTGTCGTATCAGCAGCTCGCGCACCTGTCGACGGCGGTCTCGACCGCGAACCTGGTTCCGGTAATGATGCTGATGGGCATGGGGATGCCCTTCATGTTCGTCACGCTCTCGACCGTGGCGCTCAGCACCGTGGCGAAGCGCGACATGACCTCGGCGTCCGGCCTCTACACCCTGACCCGACGCATCGGCGGCAACATCGGTTATGCGTTCCTGGCGACCGTGGTGGCCAGCCGCCAGCAGTTTCATCATGTGCGGCTCGCGGGTGCCCTGAATCCGTACAGCGGCCCATACGTCGCATTTCATGCCGCCGTCGCGTCGCGCCTGGAGCAGGCAGGCCTCGGCGCGCCGTCGGCGGCCGCCACAGCGGTCGCGAACCGCCTGCTGAACCAGCAGGCGACGATGCTGGCGTACAACGACGCCTCGTGGCTGCTGGGGCTGTTGTTTCTGGTCGGCCTGCCTCTGATACTCCTGCTGCCTGGGCGCCGGCGTATGCGAGCCGCCGCTGATGCGGCGGCCGCACGGACCCCTTCCAGCTCGTAAGGAAGGATCTTCCCGGTCCGGTGTCAGGATTTCTGCCCCATCTCCGTTCGAAATCCTCGATCAGCGCAAATCGCCGACTCCCGGGGGGGCCTCGGGGGATCGTGATTTGCTGTCGGAATGCGCCGCTGCTCTCGAAATGAAGCCTCCAGTCTCAAACCTGATTCGACGATACGCATTTGCCGTATTGCTGAGCGTGGGGGCCGCCGTGGCCCAGTCGCTCCTGCAGCCGATACTGGGCGAAGCGGCGCTCGTCGTGGCCCTGCCGGCCGTCGTCGCCGCCGCCTGGTTCGGCGGCAGCGGACCTGGCTCCGTTGCGACCCTCGCTCCGCTGGCCTTCGTGGCCTGGCAGAGCGGTCTGTCGGGCGGTATCCGTGCGCCCGGCACCATCGGCATCGTCGCGATCTTCCTGCTGACGACGCTCCTGGTCTGCGCGGCGATGCGTCACTTGCGGCGGTATGCCCGCGACGAGCGGCGCCACCGGGCTGAGAGCGATCGGGCGCTGAGGCGCCGGACGACGCTCGACGCCGTGGCGGCGGCGGCGGCGGCCGCGTCGACATCGGCGGATGTCGCGAAAGCATGCCTGGCCGCGCTGATGGAGGCGGCGGGAGCCTCGGGCGGAGCGGTGGTTCTGCGGCCGGCCGCCGACGAGGGGCCCGAGATGGTCCATGCCGTCGGCGATGTCGACGGCACCGATGCGTTCGTGGTCCCTCTGGTTGCGGCGGGAAGCGCCCTCGGCGCCGTGTCGCTGCGCTTCGATCCGCCGCGCGAGATCGAGGGCGACGAGCGGCAGTGCCTTCTCGACGCCGGCCGCCGCGCCGCGCTGGCGATCCAGCGCGCCCGACTCTACGACGGCGCGGAGCGTGCACGCGCGGACGGCGAGGCCTTCCGCGTGCGCGCGGACGCCGAGTTGCAGGAGCGCCGCCGCGCCGAAGAGGCGCATCGGGAAAGCGAGGCGCGATACCGCACGCTGGCGGCGCGCACGCGCCGCTTGTACAGCCTGAGTGCCGCGCTGTCGGAAGCGATTACGCTCGAAGCCGTCGCCATGGCCGTCGTCCGTCAGGGTCGCAGTGTCGTGGGCGCGGCGGCCGGCTCGGTGGCCTTCGTGGACGGCGAGGAGTTCGAGACGCTCTACGCCGAAGACTATCCCCCGGCGGTGGTCGAAGCGTCGCCGCGCTTCGCGGCTGAACCGGGGCTGTGCACGACGGCCGCGGTCGCGACGCGCGCTCCGGTGCTGGTCGGCTCCTTCGCCGAATGGCAGGCCCAGTATCCGCGCTCGGCCGCCACCGCCGCCGACGGAGGCTTCACGTCGGCCGTGGCGCTGCCGCTGCTGGTCGACGGCGCGCCGGTTGGCGTGCTGTCGTTTCACTTCACGGTTCCCGTGAATTTCGACCAGGAGTACCAGGCCCTCCTGACGTCGGTTGCCGAGCATGCGTCGCAGGCGATGGATCGCGCCCGTCTGTACGAGACGGCACAGCGGGCGCGGCTGGACGCGGAGGCGGCGAACAACGCCAAGGACGATTTCCTCTCGATCGTGTCGCACGAGCTGCGCACGCCGCTGAACGCGATTTTGGGCTGGGGCGCCATGCTGCGGGATGGCGCGCTCGACCAGGCGCGGGTCGGGCGCGCCACCAATGCCATCGTGAACAATGCCACGCGGCAGGCGCGCATCATCGACGACCTGCTCGAGGTCTCGCGCATCGCCGCGGGGCGGGTCTCGCTCGATCTCCAGGAGCTCGAGCTCGGGGACATCGTCCGCGGCGCCGCCGAGGCGATGCTGCCTGCCGCCGATCAGCGGGGCATCGAGCTGCGCGTCGACGCGATCCCGCAGGCGCGCGTGGTGGCCGACCCGAACCGCCTCGATCAGGTGTTCGGGAACCTGCTCGCCAACGCGGTCAAGTTCACGCCCGCCGGCGGCTGTGTGACCGTCGACGGCATTCTCGACACCGGGACCGTGCGAATCCGGATTGTCGACACCGGGTGCGGCATCGAGCCCGACACGCTGCCCCACATCTTCGAGCGCTTTCGTCAGGGCAACAACACGACCGCCCGGAGCGTCGGCGGGCTCGGGCTGGGTCTCTTCATCGCGCGACGCCTCGTCACCGCGCTGCAGGGGCGCGTGACCGCGGAGAGCGGGGGGAGAGGCGAGGGAGCCACCTTCGTCGTCACCCTTCCCGTGGTCGCAGCGTCGGTGCTCGAGGTCCCGTCGCCGCCGCCGGCGCTCGCCGACGCGGAGAGGGCCGCGCCGGTGCGCGCGGATCTTGCGGACATCCGGGTGCTGGTCGTCGACGACGAAGTCGATGCCCGCGAGATGATGTTGTCGACGCTCGGTCTCTCGGGGGCCATCGTCACGACCGCGGAGTCGGCGCGCGAGGCCCTGGCCAAGCTCGAGGCTGCGCGGGTCGACGTGATTCTGGCCGACCTGGCGATGCCCGAAGAGGATGGGTACGAACTCATCCGCCGGATTCGCGCGCACGCCGATGCCGACGTCGCACGTCTGCCAGCCGCCGCGGTCACGGCCTGCGCGCGCGACGACGAGCGCCAGCGCGCGCTGGCGGCGGGCTTCGACCTTCACGTCGCCAAGCCGCTCCCGCCCGGCGCGCTCATCGAGACCGTCGCGCGGCTTGCGCGGGCGGCGACGGCAAACGCCTGAGGCCGCCGACGCGGGGCATGACGGCCAGGCCGACCCCAGCCAGAATCAGCGCCGCGCCCGCCAGCATGCCGATCGTCACCTGCTCGCCCAGGAAGACGACGCCGAGGAGCAGCGCTACGCTCGGCGTAAAGATGGTCACGAAGCTCAGGCTCGTGACGCTCCAGTTCTTCAGCAGGCTGAAATAGGCCAGGAAGCCGACAACGCTGCCGGCGATCGCCAGATACAAGATCGCGAACCACGCAGAGGACGACCGCGGCAGCTCGAAGCCGTCGCCGCCGACGATCGAGGCGCCGGCAAGGGCGACGGCGCCGATCAGCATGGCGGGAGCGTTGAGCGCGGCCGGGTGCAGGGCGCTTCCGTGCCGCTTCGTCGCCACGGCGGCGATGGCCGCGCATGCCGCCGCGGCGACGACGCCGAGCATGGGCGCCGCCTGGGCGGGATCGAAGCCGATCCGGTTGCCGAACAACGCCACGACACCGGCGAACGCGACGATCGCGCCGCCGAGCGTCCGCGGGGTGAGGCGCTCGCCGGGGAGGTAGAAGTGGGCGAACACGCCGGTGATGACCGGCAGGGCGGCGAAGAGGATGGCCGTGAGGCTGCTGTCGAGGTACTGCTCGGCCCAGTAGATCAACCCGTAGTCGGCGCCGAAGAGCGCGACGCCGACCACCGCGACGAGCGTCCATTCGCCACGGCCTCGCGGCCACCGGGCGCGGAGCATCGGCGCCAGGGCGGCGAGCATCGCGGACGCGATCAGGAAGCGGAGCGAGGCGACGTTGAACGGCCCGAGGCCGCCATAGCCGACTTTGATCACGAGCCACGTCGATCCCCAGATCAGGCACAGCAGGCCGAAGAATGCGACATTCCTGCCCTGGCGTGCGCCGCTCATCGAATCGCGCTCATGCGTCTATTCTGCTTCGTCGGGGCCGACAGTCGTGTCGACAAAGTTGTCGCTTGTACTGTCGTGCGCGGCGGCATAGAGTGAAGATCAACCCGTACGATGTTCGGAGGATTGGCTCATGGCGAAGACGATCAGAAAGAAGACGCAGAACCTCGTCAGCATGCCGCGGCCGGCCGCGCCGGCTCCGTCGACGGATCGCATCCATCCGACGGCAGACGCCATCGCGGAGCGGGCGTTCGCGATCTACCGCGCCCGCGGATACCGCCACGGGCACGACGTCGACGATTGGCTGCAGGCAGAGCGCGAGCTGCGTGAGGCGGCGCGATCCACCGCGGCCTGATCGCTCGACCGTGCGGCCGGCCCTCGGTTGCACTGGAAGACGCCCCCCTCGCCGCCTAGAATAGGCACGGCTCATTCAGGGAGGCGTCCATGACTCGCACGACGGTGACGGCGTTGGTCGTCGCGGCGACGGCCGCGCTTGGCGTGTCCGGAGACCAGCTGCGCGCCCAGGCTCCTGCCTACGACCTGGTCATCCGCGGCGGCCACATCATCGACGGCACCGGAAACCCGTGGTTCGCCGGCGACGTTGCCGTGAAGGACGGCCGGATTGCGGCCGTCGGCACGGTGAACGGCTCGGCCGCGCGCGTCGTCGACGCGGCGGGCCTGGTCGTGGCGCCCGGCTTCATCGACCTCCACACCCACTCCGACATGCCGCTCCTCGAGGATGGCGACGCGCAGAGCAAGGTCCGGCAGGGCGTCACGCTCGACGTCATCGGCGAGAGCACTTCCGTGGCGCCCCGCGATGGCCTGGTGGACGACGCGACGGACGGTCCGAAGGCCGACTGGACGACCTTCACGGGCTACTTCGATCGGCTGTCGCGCCAAGGGATCTCGATCAACGTGATCTCGCACGTGTCGGCCGAACAGGTGCGGCGCGTCGTCATGGGGTACGAGTCGCGGGCCGCGACGCCGGCCGAGGTCGAGCGGATGAAGCAGCTCGTCGCCCGATCGATGCAGGAAGGCGCCTGGGGGCTGGTCACGCGCTTCGAGAGCGGCGGCCCCGAGCATCCCGACGAAATCCTCGAGATGGCCAGGGTCGCAGCCTCGTACGGCGGCAACTACACGTCGCACGTCGGAAGCGAAGGGTTCGAGCAGGAGCAGGAAATCGCGTTCGCGATTCGGGTTGCGGACGAAGCGCACATCCCCGTGCACATCTTCCACCTGAAGATCCGGGCCAGGGACAACTGGGGCACGGTGGGCAAGTATCTCGCGATGATCGAGGAGGCGCGCGCTCGAGGGCTCGACGTCACCGCCAACGAATATCCGTACACGGCCATGAACCACGGCTGGAGCGCCTTCTTTCCGTTGTGGGCGCGCGAGGGCGGCCCGGCGAAATTCGCCGAGCGGCTCAAGGATCCCGCGGTGCGGGCCCGGATCAAGACGGACAAGGACTTCAACACCTGGGCCAGGGAACACGGCTGGTGGGATGGCATCGTGATGGGCCGATCCGGCAGCGAACAGAACCGGAAGTACGAGGGGATGCGCGTGTCGGAGATCGCCAAGCTGCGGGGCGACAGCGATCCCGCGGACACCTGTATCGCGCTGATGGCGGAAGACGGCGGACGCATCACCGGCATCTTCCACACCATGTCCGAGGAGGACGTCCGGGCCGTGATGAGGGAGCCGTGGGTGTCGATTGCGAGCGACGGCTCCGCCATCAACCTCGACGCGCCCGGGGTCCCGCACCCGCGCAACTACAGCACCAACGTGCGCGTGCTCGGACACTACGTGCGCGAGGAGCACGTCCTGACGCTCGAGGACGCGGTCCGGAAGATGTCGTCGCTGCCGGCGCAGATCCTGGGCCTGCGCGACCGCGGTCAGGTGCGTGAAGGCTTCGCGGCCGACCTCGTGGTGTTCGATCCCTCGACGGTCGGGGAGTCGAACTCGTTCGAGCGGCCCAAATCGTACGCGAAGGGCGTCGATTACGTCGCGGTGAACGGCGTGCTCGTGATCGACCATGGCCAGCACACCGGCGCGCGACCCGGCAAGCCGCTCGTCGGCCGCGGCCACCGCGATCGCCGGTAAGGCGCGAGCCATGCCACGATCACGCCGCCGTCGCTCGTCGGGTCCCGCGGCCTGCGCGCCGCGCCGGGTCGACATCAGCCGGCGCGCGCTGCTTGCCGGTGCCGGGGCCGGCGCCGCGTCCGTCCTGCTCCCGCGCCGCGGCCTCGGGGCCCAGCAGACGCCGGGCGCCGTCGTCTTTACGCACACCACGGTCGTCAACCCCGACGCCACCCGGGACGACGTGGCGCTCGTGGTGAGCGGCGATCGCATCGCCGCGATCGGGCCCACCGACGACATGCTCCAGCGGTATCGCGGCGCGGACGTCTACGACGGGCGGGGCAAGGCGATCCTTCCCGGCCTCGTCAACTGTCACATGCACATGGCGGCGGTCCTCGCGCGCGGGTTCAACGAGGACTTCGGTTTTCCCAACAGCGTGCGCCTGGCGGTGTCGCCCACCAGCCTGCTCGAGGGCGACGAGGACACGTTGATGATGCAAGTGGCGGCCCTGGAGGCGCTCCGGACCGGGACCACGACGATCGTGGAGAACTCCGGAAACATCAACCGCTATGCCGCGGCGTTGGCGGCGACCGGCTTGCGCTGCGTGTTTGCCGAGTCGGTGCGCGACGCCGAGAACGTACCGGGCCCGATGGCACCCGAGGGGCTCGCGAATACCAAGGAAGCCCCGAGGTTCTCGGCCCGGCTGCGCGACGAGGGCATGCAGCGGATCAGCGACCTCTTCGCGGCGTGGCATGGCCGCAGCCAGGGGCGCATCAGCGTGTTTCCGGCTGCCGCCCTCGCCGAGACCTCGTCGCCCGAGCTGTTGCAGGCAGTCCGCTCGTTCGCCGATCAGCACGGCGTCGGATACACGATCCACCTCTCCCAGACGACGTGGGAGCGCGACTTCATGAAGAAGTGGCACGGGCTCACGCCCCCGGCCTTTCTCGACCGGGCGGGTTTCCTCGGACCGCGGCTCTTCGCGGCGCACTGCCGGTACCTGGACGATGCCGACATCGCGCTCGTCGGCAGCCGGCGCATCATCGTGTCGCACCAGGCGAACATGGCCGCCAATCGCGGGGTCGTCCCGCCCATCGCCAGGCTGCGCGCGGCCGGCTGCACGATCGCCAACGGCACCGACAACAACACCAACGACGTCTTCAGCGTCATGAAGGTCGCCCTCCTGACCGAGCGCATCTCGCGCACCGACGACGAGCGGCCGGGTACGCGTCCCCAGCCCGAAGACATGCTCGCCGACTGTACGCAGGGCGGGGCGGCGGCTGTGAACCAGGAACGGACCATCGGCACCCTCGACGTCGGGAAGAAGGCCGACCTGATCGTCGTCGACACGATGAAGCCCTACCTCGTGCCCGCGGGCCGCCTCCTGTCGGCCATCGTCCACGACGGACAGTCGTCGGACGTCGAGTCGGTGATGGTCGACGGGCGGTTCCTGATGCGTGCCAACCAGGTGCTGTCGATGGACGCACCGGGCATCGTCGCCGACGCGGCCAGGGTCTCCAGGCGTGTGTGGGATCGGGTGAAGGCGGCCGGGCCGATTCCCGTCCCGCGCGAGCCTCGGCCGTAGCCGCAGGTATCATCCGGTCTCGCGGTCGCCGCGCTCATCCTTCACCGGCGCCCGGCATTCCTCCATGGAACTGCTTGCCGACCTGACGCTCGTGCTCGTCGCCGCCCTCGCGGGAGGCGTCCTGGCGCATCGCCTTGGCCAGCCTTTGATCGTCGGCTACATGCTGGCGGGCGTCGTCGTGGGTCCGTTCACCGGCGGCTTCACCGTGGCCCACATCCAGGACATCGAGCAGCTCGCCGATGTGGGTGTGGCGCTTCTGCTGTTCTCGCTCGGCCTCGAAGTGTCGTTTCGCGCGTTGGCCCCGGTGCGAGCGGTGGCCTTGGGCGGCGCCGTCGTGCAGATCATCCTCACGATCGCATCAGGGGCCGGCCTGGCGATCGCGCTCGGCTGGACGTGGCCCGCATCGCTGTGGTTCGGCGCGCTCGTCTCACTGTCGAGCACGATGGTGGCGCTCAAGACGTTGCAGTCGCAGGGGCGGCTCGGCACCTTGTCGAGCCGCGTCATGCTGGGCCTGCTCGTCGTGCAGGATCTCGCCGTCGTGCCGCTCATGATCATCCTGCCGGAGCTCGGTCGTCCCGGAGGCGGGGCGATGGCCGTCGCCGTCGCCACGGTCCGCGCGCTGGCGCTGCTGGGCCTGATCGTCGTCGTCGCGACTCGCGTGATTCCGCGCCTGATGGCCACGATGGTGCGGTCGAACTCGCGCGAATTGTTTCTGCTGACCACGACGGCCGTCGCGCTCGGTGTCGGATATGCCGCCTGGCGGCTGGGCCTCTCGGTCGCGCTGGGCGCGTTCATTGCCGGCCTCGTCGTCAGCGAGTCCGAGTATGCCCACCAGGCCCTGAGCGACGTCATGCCGCTGCGCGATCTGTTCGGCATGTTGTTCTTCGTCTCGGTGGGCATGCTGCTCGACCCAGTCCTCGCCTGGCGGCAGGTGGGAGCGCTCGCCGTGGTCGTGACCGCGATCATCGTGGGGAAGGCCATGATTCTGGCCGGAGTCGTCCGGCTGTTCGGCTATCAGCGCGTGATCCCCTGGGCGGTCGGGCTCACGCTCTTTCAAGTCGGAGAGTTTGCCTTCGTGCTCGCCGGCGTGGGGCGGGCCAGCGGAGCCATCACGAACGATCTCTATACGCTCGTCTTGAACGCCGCCGTCCTGACCATGGCGCTCACCCCGCTCATCTCGGGCGCCACGCCCTGGATCTATCGGTACGTGGCGGGTCGAGCGCCGCGCGAGCCGCTCGAGGCGATCAATCTCCCGCCCGCGGGACTCGCCGGGCACGTTGTCGTGGCGGGAGCGGGGCGCGTGGGACGGACCGTGGCGGAAGCGCTCTCACGCCTCGCGCTGCCGTGTGTATTGGTCGAGCTCGACGACCGGCGCGTGCAGCAGGCGAAGGCTGCGGGCCTGCCGGTGATCTACGGCGACGCGAGCCACGCGGTTGTCCTGGAGGCGGCGGGGATTCTGCGGGCGACGGCGCTGCTCGTGACCGTGCCGGCATTTCCCGATGTGCGGGCGATCGTCGTCGCGGCGAAGCGCCTTCGCGGCGACACGACCATCGGCGCGCGAGCCGACGGACCGGAGGCCGTGCGCGCGCTCTACGCCCTCGGAGTGCAGGAGGTCACGTCGCCCGAGTTCGAGGCGGCCGTCGACATGACGAGTCAGGCCCTCCGGCGGCTGAACATGCCCGCGGACCAGATTCTGGCCGTGGCGACGGAGATTCGGCGGGAGCGGTATGCGCGGTGATCGACGTGTCAGCGCCTGGCGGCGAGACGCCAGAACTGCCTCTCGGTGAGCAGGGTGATGCGGAGCCCCTTCTCTCGCAACCGCTTCACTTCCATCAGCTTGAGGCCGGCGTCCCTTCCCGCGGCCTGCAGAGCATTGGGCCGTCCCCGGACGACAACGCGCGTCCGGGCTGATGGCCCGCCGTGCACGACCGCGCCCGCCCGACGCGCCGCTCGGATGGCCTCCCGGCGCGGCCTGCTCAGGAAGCCGGTAAACGCCAGGTGCACCCCCTTGAGGCTGCGGAGCAGTCCCGGCTTCAATCGCGGCGGTGGCGTGCGCAGCGCGTCGATCAGCTCGTCGGCGCTTTCATAGCGCTTCCGCCGTTCGCCGATGCAGCGATAGATGATCTCTTTCAGGTGATCGCTGCAGCCGAGGCTGCGGACGTCGCCGGACCGGATCCGCGCGCGGGCGTCGCCCTTGACCAGCATCGCCACCAGCTGGCCCACCTGGTACACGTCGTCGCGCGCCTGCCACTTCGGCGCCTCGCGATCGACGATGTCGCTCGGCGCGGTCATCAGGTTCATCGTGCGCGCCGTGACGCCGCGGCGGTCGCTCTGCTGGCGGACGATCCCGAAATCGCCAAGCTTGAGCCGGTTGTGATCGCACACGAACACGTTCATCGGCGTCAGATCCCGGTGCAGCAGCTGGCCGCGATGCAGCTTGCGCAGCACTTCGAGGAGGCCGGCGATCTCGCGCCGCACCGCCGCCTCGCTCCAGGCCTTGCCCGTCCGCCGCAGAAACGCGCCGAGGTCGCCGTGCCGGGCCCGCTCGAGCACGAGCGCATAGATCACCTGCCCGTCGGGCGCCATGATGGGAAACCGGTCGTACAGGCGGACGGCGCGCGGATGGTCGTCGAGCAGCTGGCCGAAGTAGGCCTCGCGGATCCACGCGTCGGCGTGCGCGCTGACCTTCACGCAGACGTCCTTCGGCACGACTGCGGACCGTCCGAGGCGCGATGCGAGGAACACCCGGCCGAAGCCGCCCTGCCCGAGCAGCCGTTCGATCCGGTAGGTCAGGCGGGTGGCGGGGCTGACGATGAGCCGGGGGAGCCGGAGGAACTCATCCGGCTGGCGGGCACCTTTCGATGACACGGGGGCCAGGCGGGTGGTCGCAGCCGTGTCGACCCCGTCGCTCCAGTGCTTCCCGCGCGCACTGGCGTTCACCGCAGTCCTGGCCACGCGTCGGCTCCCTTTCGTGAGGACCACTCTTATCACGACAGGCGCCCGAAGGCCCTCCTCGCCAGGCGCCGTCAGAGCGCACGCTGGCGTCGTCGTACGGGTCCGGGGCGGATCCTAAGGAACCACCCTGACCGAGTCGCAGCCGATGAACACGTGTTCGGCACCGTCCGGTCCCGTGAAGGCGCCCCTCACACAGGCCTCCGTCGACGCCGCCGTCAAGCCGCTCTGGGAGACGCGGAACTGCAGAACCATGTCGAGGTCGCCGTCGCGCGTCTTCTCGTCTCGCTCCAACACGTCCTCGATGTGCCCGGCTCCGTGGACCGCCGCCGCACCACCGGTCAGGGAGAAGACCAACGACGCCGGTCCGAACACGACGCTCGTCGGATCGATCGTCGTGGCGTCGAAGGCGAGCGGCAGGCCGTACTCGCCGGCCCGCGTGGTCAGCACACCGGTAGGTGCTGTCCCGTGGAGGTTGGTCGGGTTCGAGAGGCTGCCGGGCTTGATGTTGATCGCCACGGGTACGAAACATTCGACCGTCGCGGACGTCACGGCGGCGTTGTTCGTGAGGTCCGGGTCGACGTCCCCCGGCTTCGCGAGCTGCAGCGAGCTGCCGAACGAGAATGTCTGTGGCCCCGGCGCGCCGCAGACGATCGTAAATGTCTCGTCGAGCGTCCGAAGTTCGTGCCGTGCCAGCGCCGAGGCGATGGTCGATGACGACGTCGGGCTGACCGTCGAACCCGCCGGCGCCGTTGCGGTCCGCGAGACGATCACGTCCACTGGAGACGACGGCCCGTCGTTCGTGATCACCGTGCGCAGGGTCAACGCGATTGGGTATCCGACGATCACTGCGGGCGGCGGCGCGACGGCGCCGAGACTGACGACCGCGGCGTCGGCCTTGGCTTTCACGAGCGTGCTGTCGCTCGCCGTGTTGTCTGACGGGTCGGGGTCGGCCTGGTCGGATTCGACGGTCGCCGTGTTCGTGAGCGTCACTGGCCCGCCAGCCTCGTAGACAAGGTCCTCGCCGATCGCGAGCGTGATGTCGAAGCTCTGGCTGGCACCGGCCGGCAGGCTCTTGTCCAGGTAGCACCACAGGGTTCCCGGCGCCGGGCCGTGGAGGCACGCGTCGGGTCCGGGAACGAACGTCACGCCCTGCGGCAGCGTCTCCGTCACGATCGAGTTGAAGGCGTCAGCGGGGCCGTCGTTCGTGACCGCGATCGTGAAGAAGACCGACTCTCCCGCGAAGGCAGGGTTGGGGTGCGCCGTCTTCGAGATGCGCAGATCGGCGCCGCCGATCTGTGTGGTGGCGGCGTCCATGTCGCCGTCCCCTCCAATGGTCGTGTCGGTCCAGATGGGATGCGCCACGCCTCCGAGCGCGTCGATCCCGATGTAGTCGCCGAAGAAGCCGGAGGGCGTCGAGGACGCCGGCGTCACGCGGACGCTGTGCCCGAAGCTCGCGCCATCATCCGTCGAGCTCGCGAAATAGACGTCGACGAGCGGCGTTCCGTCGGTCCGGTCGGGGTCGTTCTCGTCGCTGTACCAGACCACGTCGATCTCGTGCGTGACCGGATCGACCGAGAGTGTGGGCCAGAACTGGCTGAAGAACTCGCCCACCGGATTGACGTCGTCGTTGACGCGGAGCGGCGGCGCCCACGTATTGCCGCCATCGAGCGAGCGCGAGAACATGACGTCGGAGTCGTCGACTCCGGACACATTCTCCGCCCACACCGCATAGACGATATTGGGATCCGTCGGATGCGTGGCGATGACGCCGGGGCCGTTGCCGCGCCCCGGGTAGGGGCGCACTTCGTCGCCGTCAGCGATGTCGCCGACCCTGATCGGCTGCGGGACGCCGCCGGCGAGGGCGCCGAAGCTCGCGCCCCCGTTAATCGACTTCTCGAGCCTGATCGCGGTCGTGCACCCACCTGGCAGCGCGCACGGGACGATGTTCCCCCAGGCCACGTAGACGGCCCCATCGGCCCCGACCGCGATGCTCGCGGGAAAGGCGATCGCCGCGTTGTCGTCGACTTGTTGCTCGAGTCCGAAGCTCAACCCGCCGTTGGTCGAGCTGGCGAATCGGAGGTCACCGTCGCTGCCCGGGTTCCTTGTGGCGGCCACGTACACATTGCCCGCGTACGGACTCGACGGATGATCGTCCACCGCCATCGCCCCCTTGTCGTCGTCCGTCGCCGGCGAGCCGATGGCGAGCGTCGGGCCGATCCAGTGCGCTCCCCCATCCGTCGAGCGCCAGACATACTGGGTGCGCCCGTTGCTGGGCGCGCCCTTGAGATCCATGCACAGGTAGTAGGCTGTCCCGTTCGCGTCGAACGCCACGATCGGATCGCCGGCGGCGGCGAAGGTCGGCACATCCGGCAGCACCTGGTGCGACCACGTCCGCCCGCGGTCGCTCGATGCATAGGCCGCGCACTGTCCATCACCCAACTCCCAGCTGATTGAGCCAGCCACGAGATTGCTCGGGTTGGTGGGGTTGATGGCAATCGTGGTCTCCTGCTGGGCGCTCGGCGGCGAGGTGTCCTTGTTCACCTGCACGGTCGCACCGCCGAACGGGGCGGCTGCCTGGGCTGGCTGCAGCGTTCCCAACAGGAACGCGAGTGCGATGATGGCGACCGTCCACGTCCTCATGGGGCCTCCCGCCGACAGACGTCCACGATGCCGGAGAATTTGAGGGCCATTATTAGTCCGCCAGCGATTGGTGGTGCAACTACAGATCTTGTAATCCCCGTCGTCGCCTCGCGTGCCGATCGGCGACTCTCGACGCGCGGGCTGCAGGCCGCGTTCGAGGGACGCGCCCTTTCAGGCCGCGAGGCCGGCTGGGCCCTGCGGATCCGTCTCGGCGAATGTCGACTTGCCGGCGCCGATTCACACGGTGTACGGTGACATAGCGGCCCGCCTTCAGGGCGGCCTCGCGTCGAAACATTCCATCATCGATTTCAGGCCAGCGACCGGGCCGAAAGGCGGCGTGGCGCTGAGGCGGACGAACCGGCAGACGGCAATTGCGGACGGAGGAAACCTTGTCAACCGAAACCCAGTGCCCGGTATCGGGCGGCGCGCGCAGATACACGAACGAAGACTGGTGGCCGAACCAGCTGAACCTGCAGGTGCTCCACCAGCATTCCCCCCGGTCGAGTCCGATGGGGGAGGCGTTCAACTATGTCGAAGAATTCAAGAGCCTCGACCTCCAGGCGGTGATCAAGGACCTGCACGCCCTGATGACGGATTCCCAGGAGTGGTGGCCGGCCGACTACGGCCACTACGGGCCGTTCTTCATCCGGATGGCGTGGCACAGCGCCGGCACCTACCGGATTGGCGATGGCCGGGGCGGCGCCGGCTCCGGCACGCAGCGCTTTGCGCCCCTCAACAGCTGGCCCGACAACGGCAACCTCGACAAGGCGCGCCGCCTGCTCTGGCCGATCAAGCAGAAGTACGGCCGGAAGATCTCCTGGGCCGACCTGATGATTCTCGCCGGCAACGTCGCCCTCGAGTCGATGGGGTTCAGGACGTTCGGCTTCGGCGGCGGGCGCGAGGACGTGTGGGAGCCCGAGGCGGACATCTTCTGGGGCCCCGAGGGCAAGTGGCTGGCCGACGAGCGGTACAGCGGCGACCGCCAGCTCGCGAATCCGCTCGCCGCCGTGCAGATGGGGTTGATCTACGTCAATCCGGAAGGGCCGAACGGCCAGCCGGATCCGGTGGCCGCGGCGCGCGACATCCGAGAAACGTTCGCGCGCATGGCGATGAACGACGAAGAGACCGTGGCGCTCATTGCCGGTGGCCACACGTTCGGCAAGACCCATGGCGCCGCCGACCCGCTCAAGTACGTCGGGCCTGAGCCCGAAGGCGCCGCGATCGAGGAGCAGGGACTGGGCTGGAAGAACACCTTCGGCAGCGGCAGTGGCGACGATACGATCACGAGCGGGCTCGAGGGCGCATGGACGCCCACCCCGGTGAACTGGGACAACAGCTTCTTCGACACCCTGTTCGGCTACGAGTGGGAGCTGACGAAGAGCCCCGCCGGCGCGAACCAGTGGAAGCCGAAAGGCGGCGCCGGCGCGGGCACGGTGCCGGATCCCCAGGATCCGTCCAAGCGCCACGCGCCGACGATGCTCACGACCGACCTGTCGCTGCGGATAGACCCGGCCTACGCGAAGATCTCGAAGCGCTTCCACGAGCACCCGCAGGAGCTCGCCGACGCCTTCGCCAGGGCGTGGTTCAAACTCACGCATCGCGACATGGGCCCGATCCAGCGGTATCTGGGCCCGCTCGTGCCGAAGGAGCCGCTGGTCTGGCAGGATCCGATTCCCCCCGTGAATCATCCGCTGGTCGGCGAGCAGGACCTCGCCGCGTTGAAAGGGACGATCCTCGCGTCCGGGCTGTCCATCTCCGAGCTCGTCTCGACCGCCTGGGCGTCGGCGTCGACGTTCCGTGGCTCCGACAAGCGTGGTGGAGCGAACGGCGCGCGCATTCGCCTCGCGCCGCAGAAGGACTGGGAAGTCAACCAGCCCGCGCAGCTGGCCAAGGTCGTGCGGAAGCTGGAAGAGATCCAGAAGGGGTTCAACGACTCGCAGGCGAACGGGAAGAAGGTGTCGCTCGCCGATCTGATCGTGCTGGGTGGGTGCGCCGCCGTGGAGAAGGCGGCGAAGGCCGCCGGGCACGATCTGAAAGTTCCGTTCACTCCGGGGCGCATGGATGCATCGCAGGAGCAGACCGACGCGCACGCCTTTGCTCCGCTCGAACCGACGGCGGACGGGTTCCGCAACTACCTCCGCAGCGGACAGCCGCTGTCGGCGGAGGAGCTGCTCCTGGATCGGGCGCAGCTGCTCACGCTGACGGCGCCCGAGATGACGGTGCTCGTCGGCGGTCTGCGCGTCCTGAACGCCAACGTCGGGCAGTCGAGACACGGCGTCTTGACCCGCCGGCCCGAGACGCTCACCAACGATTTCTTCGTCAATCTGCTCGACATGAAGACGAAGTGGCAGGCGTCGCCGACCTCGGACGGCGTGTTCGAGGGGCGCGTCCGCGCGACGAACGAGCTCAAGTGGACCGGAACGCGGGTCGATCTCGTGTTCGGGTCGAACTCCCAGCTCCGGGCGCTCGGCGAGGTCTACGCCTGCGACGACGCGAAGGAAAAGTTCGTGACGGACTTCGTCGCGGCCTGGAACAAGGTGATGAACCTCGATCGCTACGACGTCATGTGATCGCGGAAGAACGGTAGCGGGCGGCGGGCGCGGGCCCGAACTTCGAGCGGAAGGAGGCAGCGCATGACGATGAAGCGTTTGATCTGCTCGACGAGTGTCGTCGCGCTCGCCTGCGCGACGCTGGCGACCGTGCACGCGCGACCGCAGCGCCCCGCCGCCCAGGGTGGTGGGCGAGGCGCCGAAGCGCCCGTTCTCGGCCAGGGCACGTTGATCGCCGGCGCGTGGGGCGCCCAGCCGGTGCCGGTCGACTCGCGGGGCTGGGGATGGATGTCCCATTCGTACGTGGCCAGCAGCTACAAGCGTCCGTTCTGGAACAAGGCCAAGGAACTGCTGTTCAGCGGCAAGCAGGTCACGAGCTACACGATCGGCTCGTTCGATCCGGACCTGTATTGCGAAGTGCGCAAGCACTACGGCTTCGTCTGGTTCGAGATGCAGCACAGCACGATGTCGTGGGACGAGGTCGCAAAGATGATCGCGGCGTGCCCGGGCCCCGACGGCGCCGCCCCGATGATCCGGATGCCGGATCAGCTCGAGTCGAGCATTCAGAAAGCGACCGATCTCGGCGCGATCGGTCTGATCTTCCCGACGATCCGGGATGGCCATCAGGCCCTGGAAGCGGCACGGTACTCGCGCTTCCCGCCGTTCGGCCGCCGGAGCTCCGGCTCGGGGCAGGCGGCCAGAGTGTGGGCCAACGTGCCGGGTGGCTATCAAAATACGTTCAACGACAACATGCTCGTCGTCGTGATGATCGAAACGCTCGACGGCATCGCCAACGCGGACGAGATTGCGAACACGTTCGGCGTCGACGTCGTGATCCAGGGCAACAACGACCTCTCGCGCTTCTCGGGCTGGTCGCAGACCGACCCGCGCTACCAGGCGCTGCTGACAGTGAGCCGCAACGCGACGCTCCATGCGGGCAAGTACTGGGGCAACGCGGGCCAGCAGTACCTGACGGGCAACCCGCTCAGTCCGGACGTGCGGTTCGTGCAGAACGGGCCCTCGATGGACGGGTGGACGCCGCCGGCGCGGGGGCGCGGCAACGTCGAAGAGCCGGCGATCGGGGTGCCGGGGGGCCGCGGCCGGGGAGGCCGACAGTAGACGCCGCGGAAGGAAGATGGAGTCAGCGCGTTGTGGCCGCGAGGTGTTCGCGAGCTTCGCGGTTGGCGGGATCGATCCGCAGCGCCTCCTCGAACTGAGCCGCTGCCGCGTCGAGCCTGCCCTGAATCGCCCAGGCACGGCCGAGCACGACATGCGCGGCTGGATCGTCGGCACTGAGGGCGACGCCGAGTTGTGCGTGGGCGGCGGCCTCGTCAACCACCCCGTCATCGAGGAGCACGGTCGCGAGGCCCTGCTGGGCCTCTCCGTTTCGGGCGTCCAGGTCGACGGCGCGCCGAAGGGCGAGAAGGGCCTGGTCGGGCCGGTGCGTCCTCGCGAGCGAGACCCCCAGGCGGGCCAGCGCCGTGGCGTCGTTGGGCTGCACTCGCAGATAGGCCTCGTAGTGAGCGGCCGCGTCTTCGAATGCCTGACGTCGGAATCGCACGTCGGCGAGCAGCCGGTGAGCCGACACGTTGCCGGGATCAGCGGTCAAGACGGTCTGAAGCCACACGCCGGCCTGGTCGAGTTGGGCCTCTGAGGCGCCCGGTTGCCCGGCGGCGCGCAGGTATTCGGCGCAGTCTGCGTGCATCCCGGCCAACAGCACGGCCAGATCCCGATTCGTCGAGGCCTGCTGTCGTCGATCCGGCTCGTACTGGAAGAATGCCAGGTACGCCGTTGCGGCTCCCGCCGCATCGTTGGCATCCAGAGCGTCTCGGACCTGCGGCTCGTACTGGACGGTGAAGGGGATGAGCCAGTCACTCGGTCGAACGAGCGGCTGGCCCTGCAGCGGTCGACTCGTCCAACTGCCGACGACGAGCAGCGCCGCCGTCGCGATCAGGAGCGGAGTGTACCGGCGACGGCTCATCCATCGTGCCAGTTCGACGAGCGTCAGCGCGGCGAACGGCATGACGGCGGCCACGAGCGGGAGTCGGAAGCGGCTGAGCACGTAGAAGACGAGCAGCGGCGCCAGGCTGCCGATCACGAGCAGGTACAACAGCCACACGTGCGCGAAGCGTCTGGCGCCGATCACGAGCCCCACGAGGGCGAGCGGACCGCACAGCCAGAACGTCACGGGCAGCCAGCCGAGCAGTGGCGCACGTAGGCGCCAGTAGTAGAAGTTTGCGTTGTTCGGAATCTCGAACCAATACCAGGCTTGCTGCCACTTCTGCCCCAGCATCTTCACGTAGCTCGCGATGGTGTGCCGGTGGAGCGTCGCCTTCACCGCCGGGATGAGCGCGCCGCCGCTCTCGCCCATGAGATCCGCGACTCGAGACACGTCGAAACTGAAGCCCAGCGCGGGGTCGGACGCGATGTCGTTCGAAATGATGAAGTCGAGACCGCCCGCGCTGGCGAGCGCGAGGGGGGGAAGATGCAGGCTCCGATTTCGTGCGACGAGCGGCGTCAGGACGAGCGCAAATCCGGCGGCCATGGCCACTGCCGGCGCCCGCAGCTGGCGCCAGCGATGGCGAAACTGGATCGCCATTCCGAGGCTCACGCCCACGGTCAGCAGAAGAAGGTTGCTCTTGAGCAGAAATGCCAGACCGAGCGACACGCCGAGCGTGGCAAACCAATTCCAGCGTCCTGTCGTCATCGCGCGGTCCGCCAGCCAGATGCTCGCGAGCCCGATGAAGACGATCGTCGTTTCTCGAAGGAGCAGGAGCTCGTAGTACACGAGCGGTCCACACAGCACGGCGAGTGCTGCGGCGCAGGCCGCCACCGTGTCGCCGAAGAACCGTCGAGCCAGGAGCCAAATCAGCACATTGCTCAGGACGCCTGCCAGCAGCTGCCACGCGAACACGAATCGGACATCGTCCCCCACGAGTCGGTACGTCAGGGCCACCAGGTAGGGATAGAGGGGGTCCTGATAGAACCGATGGCCTCCCGTCCAGCCTGCCCACAGCAGCGCGTCGACATCCGTCGACGCGTCGGGTGGTGACGCCTGCGCCGCGAGGCGGGCTCGTTCGTCCGGGTGCGTCGCCAAATACGCGTCGGCGATCTGCCGATGCCAGTCGTGCAGCGGCGGCGACATCGAGGCCGACAGCCAATCGCCGCGGGCAATCTGCCGACCCCACGCGTCGAAGTAGTTCATGTCGGTTTGATCCCACCGCTGCAGGTTGATGACCGGACTCGCACTCACCTGCACGAAATACACGCCGCGGACGCCGAGAGACGCCACCACCACGACCAGCAGGACCCATCGGCGACGCAAGGCGAGCCACCGGTCGAACGCGGGGAGTGGATCGGGGGCAGCCGGTCGATCGGCCGACGTGTGACGGTGCCGGCCGTGCGATCTCGCCGTTCGACGACGCTTCATTGTGGTTGTCCTGTCAGACAGGGCCGTCGGCGATGCAGGGCCATCGGCTGGATGGATTGGTGCGGTCCACCCACGGCGCTCGTGCCCTTAGACGACAACTCCAATGCAACAGTTTGAGAAAAGTGCTCGACTGAGGCAGGCGAGGGCCGGCGGAGCTAGGCTCAATCCCGCTGCGCGAGCCGCGTCTTCACGCGATCGAATCCCCCGACGTCGCTCGGACGGCTGACGTGCAGCGACTGCGCCTCCTCGAGAATCGCCTCGCGCCGGTTCCCAGGGTTCGGATGGTCGCTCAGGAACTCGATTCCGCCCGGCCCGTTCTCCTGCTCGAGCGTCTCGAACATGTCGGCCATCCGGCGCGGGTCGTAGCCGGCGCGCGCCATGATCTGCGCGCCCAGCAGATCCGCCTGGCTCTCGAATTCCCGGCCGTACTTCAGGAAGTAGGTGCCCAGCCCGATCTCGGTCCCCTTCGAGACGATGGCGCCGGTCTGACCCCCGATGAGCGCCCCGGCGATGGCGCCCGCGAGCGCGCCGAACTCGAACGGCGTCGCCTTCGTCGCCTGCGCGGTGCCGTGCCGCAGCGCCACATGGCTGATCTCGTGCGCGAGCACGCCGGCAAGCTCGCCCTCGTTGCGGGCGGCCTGAATCATCCCGCGATTCACGTACACAGGGCCACCTGGCAGCGCGAACGCGTTCACGTCCTTCGTGTCCACGATCTCGAACGCGTAATGGAACGCCGGCTGCCGCAGGCGTGCGGGGATCGCGTCCACGAGCCGGCGGCCGACGGACGCCACATAGTTGGTCGCGGCCTTGTCCTCCAGGATGGGCATCTGTTTCTCGACCTCGGCCGCGGCGTCCCGGCCGAGCTGGACGTCGTCTGCAGGCGTGTATTTGTTGTCCGCCAGCTCGATCTGGGACTGCGCGGGGAGGGTCGCCGCCGCCATCAGGAGCGCGAGGGCGAAGCCCGCGGCGCGAACGGGCGAGGCAGCTCGTCGGTGTCGGAGTGTCATCACCGACGAGGAACCAAGATCGGTGCCAGCTGAATTGCCCCGCTCTTCCGCCGCGCCGGGCCTGATCCCGACCGTGGTCCTGAATACCGCCGGGCGCGTGTGGCGCCGAGGTCAACAGGACACCGACGGCCATCACGTTTGCCGTCGATCCGGTCATGGATCCACCAACGCGGAGGACAGCCTTTGGTTCTGCGCTAGACTGTCGCAGACTCGCACTGTCTGTCGCTCATAGGAGGATCCGATGCAGTCCACGCGCTTCGGCTTGGCCGTTCTGTTTGTCGTCGGCTGCGGCTCGTCCTTCGCGATCGGCCGCACCATGCAGGTGCCCGATCGCGGTCCGCTGCTGACGAGTCCGACGCGCGGCGGCCTGCAGATGCTGCTCGACGCGCCTCAGCTCGGCGGACCTGAGGTCTCGGTCGGCGAGCGGACCTACCCGCCGAATTACGAGTCGCCCGAGCATTCGCACCAGTCGATTGAAGTCATCTACGTGCTGAGCGGCGAGTTCCAGCATGTCGTCAACGGCGAAACTCATGTCCTGGGGGCGGGCGCGCTGGGCTTCGTAAAACCGGGCGACAAAGTGCGCCACAAGACCGGCAGCGCCGGAGCGAAGACGTTGATGATCTGGGTGCCGGGCGCCGACGGCACCGAACTCGCGCGAGACTGGAAAGCCCAATAGCGGATGGATCTGCTCGAGTTCGTGCACGGGTGCACCTTCGACGATTTCCTCTTGACGCCGCAACGCGGGATCGTGCCGAGTCGCGACCCGGCCGTGATCGACCTTGTGGCGGCGTTCTCGGAGCACGTGACCCTGCGGCGCCCGCTGGTCTCGGCCAACATGGATACCGTCACACGGGCCGCGATGGCGGTCGTGCTGGCCGAGGAGGGCGGCATCGGCGTGATCGACAGAGGCTTTCGGGCGGGTGATATCGCGCCGCAGGTAGCCGAAATCGAAGCGGTCAAGCGGACTCAGCATGGCATCATCACGGACCCCCACACCATTCGCGACGACGCGTCCGTGTCCGAGGCGGTTCGCCGAATGGCGGACACCGGCGTCGGCACGCTGGTGGTCGTCGACGATCACCGGCGGCTGCAGGGCCTGCTGACCGAGCGCGACGTGCGCTTCGTGGACGGACGCCTGCGCACAGCGGAGCGCATGACGACACGGAGCGCGCTGGTGGTCCACGTCGGTCCCATCTCGCTCGCGGACGCCGAACGGGTGATGACGACGCGGAAGATCAAGAAGCTGCCGCTCGTCAACGGCGACGAGACGCTGCTCGGCCTGATCACGGCCAAGGATCTGCTCAATCACCAGCGGCGCCCCTTTGCCACGCGCGACGAGCGCAGCCGGCTGCGGGTCGCGGCCGCCGTCGGGGCCACCGGCGACTATCTCGAGCGCGCCGCGGAGGTGCTCCGGGTCGGGGCGGACATCCTCGTAATCGACATCGCGCACGGGCACTCGACGGTGATGGATCGTGCGATCACGGAGCTGCGGAAGCGACATGGCGGCGTGGAGCTGGTCGCGGGGAACGTGGCGACCGCCCAAGGCGCCAGGTTTCTGCTCGAGCGGGGCGTCAACGGGATCAAGGTCGGCATTGGCCCGGGCGGGGGGTGCACGACGCGAGCGACGACGAATTTCGGCGTCCCGCAGGTCGAGGCGCTGGTCCAGTGTCGCTCGGCGGTTGCCGGCCGCGTGCCCCTCATCGCCGACGGCGGCATCCACCGCCACGGCGCCATCGTCCAGGCGCTGCTGTTCGGCGGCGACACCGTGATGCTGGGCAGCGCGTTTGCCGGTACGGAGGAAACGCCAGGCGACATCGTGCTGAAGCCGGTCTTGATGCCGGAATCACAAAAGATCGTGAACGTTCCGTTCAAGGTCTTCCGCGGCATGGCGTCGATCGCCGCCGTGCGCGACCGGCTCGATCTGGAAGAGGCCGCTCCCCACGAGGTCGAGGCACTCGGTGCGGAGGGGCTGGAGGTGAGCGTCCCGGCCCGTGGGTCCGTGCGTCCGGTCATTCTCGACATGCTGAAACACCTGTGCTCGTCGATCAGCTACGGCGGCGCCGGCTCACTCGCCGAGCTCAAAGAGGCGTTTCAAGCGAACCCGGAGCGCTTTCTCATCAAACTGTCCCCCTCGTCGCGTCGGGAGTCGTTTCAGCGGTAGCCGGCGTCGATCGAGGTCGATGACCAACGCGCGCAGGGACTCAGATTCCCTCGGCGCGGTCGAAGGCGAGCGCGGAGACTGCCATCGTGTAGCACACCGCGGTGCCCTCGAGCACCACGATGCCGTCCTGGCGCCGGACGCTGGTCGCGAGCTTCGTGATCGGCTTGTCCTCGCGGACCTCCAGCACTTCGACGAGGCCCGTGATCGTGTCGCCGGGCCGAACCGGCGCCTTGAAGTTCCAGTCCACGTGCAGGAAGACGGTGCCCGGGCCGGGCAAGTCCTCCGCGACGACGGCGTTCAGGATGGCACTGGTGACGCCGCCCTGCACGACGATCTCGCCGAAGCGGGACGCACGCGCGGCCGCCTCGTCGTAGTGGAGCGGATTGCGATCGCCGCTGATCTCGGTGAAGAGCGCAATGTATTCCGTCTTGATCAGGCGGGAGCGCTCGGCTCGCTGCCCGATCCGCGGGATCGCCCGGCTCCACACCGGTGCCGTTGTCATGGGGCCTTCTCTCGTCTGCAGTCTACCGGCCTTGGGATGACGCGCCGCCGACGTCTTACATCCCGGGGTCGTCGGCCGAAGGCCCGTAGATCGACGGCACCTTCGAGCCCATGGGCCTCAAGTAGGTCGACAGTTGGCCCCGGTGGTGAATCGCGTCGAAGAGGAAGCCGTAGAGCATGTCGCCGAGCGGCGCTTCCCACGCCACGTTGCCATCCACCAGAAATTGAGCTTTCTGGCCCCACTTCGCGTCGTCCAACGTGGACAGCCGTTTCTGGAGCTCGGCGGCATTCCTTTCATACAGCGCGATCGCTTCAGGTACGGCCGGTGCGGGTTTCTGGACGAAGGTCGCCTTGCCGTGGTCGACGAGCTCGCAGGCGTCGCCGAGCTCGCTCGCCAGCAGCCACACGAGATCGCCCGCTGACGTCGAACGGGGGTGCGGCCGATAGGCCGCCTGGTCCGCGGGCACGGCCTGTATGACCTTGATGAATCTCGGCATCTCCGACCGAAAGCATTCCTGGAAGTATTCGCGGACGGTCTTCATGAGTCATCCTCCTGCGGCCTGCACACACTACCTCACTTGGAGCGCCCTCGCCAGCCTTTGTAATCCACGACCACGTCGTCGTGTCGACACGGGATTGTCACCGGGAGGCGAACCGCAATCGGCTCGGCGAACGGGGTTGTGTTGTGGGCGCGACACGCGATGAACAAGCGGAGGGATTCGAGATTTGCCTGGCTTGCCGTGCTGAGTCCCGGCGGCGTGCCCGGCGACTGGGTCCACCTGGACGTCTATGTCGCCAGCCCGTTCCTGACGCCGCCGGTCGTGCTGGCCACGGCGCGCGACAACAACCACGATCCGCATCGACCGCACAATCCTCTGATTGCGATCGCGCTGCGGAACGCCGACACCGTCGACGGTTGCGCCTGACCCGGGCGTCTATGCGCCGCGCATCGCGCGCTCGTGAATGGTCGTGAGCGCCTGCCAGCCCGCCGAGACGGCGCCTTCCTGCCAGGACGGTTCCGAGTACGGCGTCGTGGCCGCCGAGCCGATGAGCAGCCGGTTGTCGAGCTTGGCGAGCTGGCCGCGGCGCGCCATGGCGGAGCCGGACGCGTAGCCGCCCTCGCTGTACTTCACGCGGCGCCACCAGACGGCGTACGCGCTCTCGAACTCCTGCCGGAGCTGCGGGTGCACCTTGCTCGCGTGCGCCAGCACATGCTCGACGCGTGCGGCGACCGGCCGATCGATCAGATCCTCGACGGGGCCGTTCGCGTAGATCCCGAGCAGCACGCCTTTCTTCGTGAAGTAGTCGTTCGACGGGTACGAGAAGCTGCCGAGCGGCAGGTCCGAATAGAGATGGCCGCCGAAGATCTGGTCGTCTTCCTCCCAGAACCGGCGCTTCATCGCGAGGCCCATCTTCGAGCTGTCGCTGTGCGTCACGGCGCGTACCGCCGTCATCGTCTCGGGCGAGAGGTTCACGTCGAGCTTGGCGATGATCGTCATCGGCAGGCACAGCACGCAGTAGTCGGCCTGGAGCTCCGTCTTCTTGCCGCTCTTCGTGTCGAGATAGACCACCTTCACGCCCGTGTCGTCCTGGTGCACGGACTGCACTTCGGCGTTGAACGTGAGCCGGGATGCCTCGATGGCCCGCTGCAAACCTTTCGGGAATTGATCCATGCCGCCGGCGGGCTGGAACATCGTCAGGGCCGCCGTGCCCTCGGTCGCCGGAATGGACCGGACGCTGCGCGTGAAGGCCGGCTGCAGGATCTGCGGCAGCGTATACGGGTCGCCGCCGCCCCGGATCTCGAACGCCTTGTAGGCGTGATCGGTGCGGTCGAGATACCCGGACTGCACGAGAAAGTCGACCAGCCGCTTCTGATCGTCCGGCGACATGGCGAGATCGAGCTGGTGCTGATCGAGCGCCTTCACGATCAGCTCGTTGACGCGCCCGGCGAGGTCGGCGGTGATCTCCCGCTTGCGGATGCGCTTCTTCGCGAGCGGGCCGGCGGCGTCCCCCTCGTAATAGAAATAGTTGTTCTCGGCGTCGTTCGCGAACGGCTCGACGCGGACGCCCACCTCGCGGCAGTAGTTGAGCACGCCGGTGTGGGTGTACGGAATGCGCCAGGGCCCGCAGTTCACGTAGAGCCCGTCGTCGAACGTGCAGGTCTGCGTCTCGCCGTTCCCGAGCTCGGTGTGCGTCGTGCCGCGGCGCGCCGTCCAGTTCAGGCCGCCGACGCGATCGCGCGCCTCGAGGATGTGGTAGTCGTACCCCAGCTTGCCCAGCTCGTACCCGAGCACGAGGCCCGACACTCCGGCGCCGAGGACGAGCACCCTGCGGCGCTCTCCGCGTCCGGAAAGCTGCGGGCGCTGGCCGGCCTGTCCGGCCATGAGGTCCCACGACTGCAGGGCGGCCATGACCATGGAGGTGCCGCCGACCATGCCGAGCCGTTCGAGGAAGCTGCGTCGAGTAAGGGGATTCATGCGCGCATTGTAGCCGCGTCACGTGAGATTTGGGATGCGGGGATCGGGCCGCGGCGATGAAATCGCGAAAATGACATCGCGAGACAATTCACTTCCCAAGCCAGTCAGGTGTACGAGGGCTACCAGACCTGTATTCGCCCGTCCGGAGCGAGATACAGCCGCTGCCCCGGCTCGACGTCGAAGGCGCCGTACCAGCCGTCGAGATTCCGGACCGTGTCGGCGCGGTACTCGTCGAGCGCGTGGCCGTCGGTCAGCACCTGCTGCCGCGCGGCGGCTTCGCGGTCTTTCGAGCGCCAGCTCTGCCCGAAGCTGATGAAGAACGTGCGGTCGTCGTCTCCGCCGCTGGCGTGATAGGCGTCGTAGGCGGCCGCGAGCCCGGCCACGTCGGCGATGTTCTCGCTCAGCGTGAGCTGACCGTTCTCGTGGAGATCCGGGAACGGCATGTAGGCGTCGTACTGCGCGACGAGTCTGGCCGAGGCCGCGTCGAAGTGCGCGAGATCGTCCGGCGTCCACCAGTTCTCCAGCTTGCCGTTCGCGTTGAACTGGCTCCCCTGGTCGTCGAAGCTGTGGCTGATCTCGTGCCCGATGATGGCGCCGATCGCCCCGTACTGCGCCGCCGCGCTCGACGCCGGATCGTAGAAGGGCGGCTCGAGGATGGCGGCGGGAAAATTGAGCGCGTTCTGGACCGGCAGGTTGAGCGCGTTGACAGTCTGGGGGCTGATCCACCACTCGGAATGATCGGGCGGCGCCGACAGCTTCTTCAGGTTGTACGCGTAGTCGAACGCCTCGGCACGCTCGGCGTTGCCGACCGCGTCTCCCCGCACGATGCGCAGCGCCGAATAGTCGCGCCACGTATCGGGATAACCGATGCCGACGCGAAGGCTGGCCAGCTTCGCCCGGGCGCTCGCCTTGGTCGCTGGCGCCATCCACGTCAGCGCGGCGAGACGGCGATCGAAGGCCGACACAATCGTCTGGACCAGCGCCGACAGCTCGGTCTTGGCCTCCGGTGAAAAGTAGCGCTGCGCGTAGAAGCGTCCCACCGCCTCGGGGAGCGCATTGTTCGTGGCGTCGACGGCGCGCTTCCACCGATCCCGCTCGTCGGGCGTGCCGGACAGAACCTTGCCGTAGAAGGCGAAGCGCTCGTCCGCGAAGGCCTTCGGCAGCACGCCCGCGTATCGATCGATCAGGTGAAACGTGAGGGCGTCGCGCCACACGTTCAGCGGCACGGACCGGACGAGCGCCGCGACGCCCCTAACGGCGCCCGGGTGCCAGACGATGATGACGGGCGCCTGACCGAGGTGGGCGGCCTGGAGCAGTGCCGGCCAGTCGAGGCCCGGCGCGCGCTGCGCAAAGTCGGCTGGCGTCCACGGGTTGTCCGCCCGTTTGACGTCCGCCGACTCCGTGCGCGTCGCGTGCGCGGCGGCGATGCGTCGCTCGAGATCGTAGACGGCAGCGGCCTTCTTGACGTCATTCGCCACGCCGGCCAGCTTCAGGACGGCGGCGATGTGCGCGCGGTACGCGTCCCGCACCTTCTCCATGCGGTCGCCGGGTTCGAGGTAGTAGTCGCGGTCGGGCATGCCGAGACCGCCCTGCAGCAGGTACGGCACGTTGCGCGACGGGTCGTTCAGATCCTGCGAGATCCAGATGCCGAAGAGGCGGCTGGTCTGAAAGTTGGTCATGTTCAGCGGATCGACGTCGGTCCGCAGGCCGCGCCCGATCCAGGCCGCGAGACCATGGAGGTCTTTCAGCGCGGCGATCTCGTCGAGCTGATCGCGGAGCGGCGCCAGACCCTGTTTCTCGATCCCGCCTGCATCCATGTAGCTCGCGTAATAGTCGCCAATACGCCGCTCGTCGGATCCCGCGGCAGCGGGCGCCGAGGCCATCTGCTCGATCAGATCGCGAGTGCGGTTCTGCGACCGCTCATTGAGGATCGCCCACACGCCGTAGCTGGATCGGTCGGGCGGAATCTCCGTGGTTCGCAGCCAGCCGCCGTTGGTGTAGCGGAAGAAGTCGTCGCCGGGCGCCACGCTCGCGTCCATGCCGGCGCGGTCGATGTCGTGCGAACCGGCGGCCGACGCCTGGTCGGTGGGCGCCGGCGCGGGGCGGTCGGCGCAGGCCTGAACCGTGAGCGCCGCGATGAACAGGGCATTGAGGCGGTTGAAACGGGTCATACGAATCTTGTACTCGAAACCGGGGCGGGCGTGAGAGGCCAGGACGGGATCGTCGCGCGTACGGAAGAGATCGATCTAGCGATCGTCAGCGCGCCGGCCGCCGCCCGCAGGTGCGGGCCACCAGAGGCGCGAGCTGGTTGTAGCCGTCGACGATGAACTCCATCGTGACCGGGCTGGCGTTGAACGGCGTGAAGCCGATGCGCAGGCGGTGCGCCCGCGCGAGCCGATCGCTGAGCGCGCCGCCGTCGGGCGCAAACAGTTCCTGGCTGCTGTCCGAGTCCACCCATTGCTCGGACACTTCCGGGCCCTCGTCCACTTGCACGCGAACCGTGTGGCTGCCGCCCTGGCCCTCGAAGCTCAGCGGGCCGGTCACGACGTACA
Source organism: uncultured Acidobacteriota bacterium (assembly GCA_963837345.1). GTDB lineage: Bacteria > Acidobacteriota > Vicinamibacteria > Vicinamibacterales > CAVVIG01 > CAWIMX01. The sequence goes on along the minus strand of CAWIMX010000001.1, from coordinate 1,100,517 downwards.
CCTCGGTTCGGCGCGACAGGCAGCGGGCGACGAGTTGCGGCTGCCCGCGCGATGAGAGGACCCCCACCTCGTTGATGGGACTCAGCGCGAAGGCGACGGTCTTCGTTCCGTCGCTGGCCCACGCCGCCTGGCGGCGGCCGACCCATGCCGGCATCGGCGAGGCCACCACGCTGGCCGGAGGTTCCGTCACCGGGGCATCCGGAGTGGGTGAAGCCGCCGCCACGGGTGCGGCCGCGGCGGGCTGAACGTCCGACCGCCCCAGGCGTGCGGCCGAGGCCGCGATCAAGAAAGCGATGAAGAAGGCGGCGGCGCAGGCGCCGGCGAGGAGACGAGGCGACATGCCGCGACGTGCGGTCGCGGCGGGCGGCTCGAGCGGGTTCGCCGGAGCGGCGCCCGTATCAAGCCCGCAATGCTGGCAGATCGCTGCCGGATCGAGCCCGCCGCAGTGAGGACACTTCTGCATGTTCGTGGGCTGGGGCCGCCATCCGCCAGCGGCAATTTGCGTGCCGCCTGGCGATGAGCTGAAATCGCCCATGAAGGGGACGGGGTGTCCGAGCGGAGAGCGTCATTGTTCGGGCGATCACCGAATTGTGTGTTCCGTATCTATACCCCTGTAGACGAGGGTTGGACGGAAATGGTGTACTCGCTGCCTGAGGACAGAGGCACCTGGACGTGAAGATCGGTCTCGCTTTGGCCGGCGTCATGGCCCTGATTCCATTCGAGGCTTCCGCCCAGCCGCCTGGCTCCACGTCCACTGCACCCGCGAGACCGGAGGACACCGCCGCGGTTGACGCCGGCCTGGCCACGCCAACGGGACACGAAGTGAATGTCAGCGTGGGCAGCTACACCTATGCGGAACCCGGCACCCTGAGCATATCGATCCACGGCCCGAAAGTCGGGGGCGGCTACACGGGCACGCTGTCGCTCGACAAGGGCCGGCACTGGTTTATCCAGGCCGATCTGCGGGGCAGCACCGGCGGCGTCCGCTATGACGGCTGGTGCTTCCCGCTCCTGATCGCGCCCAACAGCACGTCCCCGAACGGCTACGAGCTGGATCTGGGCGATGCGTCACCGTGCAGCGAGACCGGCGACAGGGACTGGTCTGTGGACGCTCGCGGCATGGTCGGCAAGGATTTCATCGCCCAACGGTGGGCGTGGTCGCCTCATTCCGGCCTGGGGTTGCGCCATGTGTCGAACGGCACGACCGGCACGGCCGGCTATCGCACGGATGACTATCTCTACTGGCCGGTTGCCATGACGGCACGCACGAGGATCGCGTCGCATGGCGCGTTGAGCATCGACCTGGAATACGACCGGCTGCTTCATGGGTGGCAGGAGACCCGCAACTCCGCGTTGGGCGGCGGCGATGTTCCTGCGACGACGACCGCGCCCGCTTTCACCATCGACGGGTTCACCGACATCTCCTTCTCTCAAGCCGGAGGATGGGCGCTGCGCGCCAGTGCGAAATATCAGGCGACCCGGCGCTGGTCGGTGGAGCCGTACTACATCCGCTGGGACGTCGGCGCATCGGCGGTGAGCCATGAAACGGCTACGTTCACCGTGAACGGTGTGACCGCCCAGGAGCAGCTCGGCGCGTATGAGCCCTGGAACCTCACCCACGAGTTCGGCGTCCGAACGGGCTTCCGCTTTTGAGCGGGCTTCGAATCGTCCCTCAAGATTGCCGTCGCGCCATCGCATGCGCGAAGATGCCGCCGACAACGAGGCTCGAGCCGATTGCCAGCGCGACAATTCCTGGCAGGACGAAGACGATCGAGAAGGTCATCCCGAGGCCGAGGATCACGAGCGCCAGGCCAAGCGTAATGGTGGCCGCATGTTCGAGGATATGCAGGACGCTCGCCGAGCTGTGCTGAATGTCCATAAGACCCCCCCACTAATCCGTTCCACAATCGTGCCAACGTCAGGCGCGGCAGGGTGTGAACGGAACAGCGGGGCTCGGTCGGCATCCGGCTGGAGGAGCGGCTGACACCGTCGACGCGGAGAGACCATCGTAGGAGGAAGGCCATGGACGACGAAGGGCTGCCCTGCCTGGAACTGCTGGATTCGACGCCCGATATCCTGCGCGGCCTGATGTCGGAGCTGACCGACGAGGACGCGCGCTGGAAGCCGGCGGAGGACCGGTTTTCCATCGCGGAAGTGCTGGCTCATCTCTCCCATTCCGAGGATCACTGCTACCGCATGCGGCTGGATCGTTTCCTGAGTGAAGAGCGTCCGGAGTTCGAGCCCGACGACGCGCAGATGTACCTCGATCTGTACCGCAACGCGAATCCCGCGGACGCCTTCGACCACTTCGAAGAGCAGCGCGAGAACAATGTCGATTACCTGCGCGAGCTTCCGGCCTCGGCGGGAGACCGCAGGGCGATCCACAGGGAGTACGGCGAGATCACGCTTTCACAGATGCTGCACGAGTGGGCTCTGCACGACTTGGGTCATATCCGGCAGATCGCGGAGCTGGTGCGTGCGCGCAGGTACCTGGGCGCCGCGGGACCGATGGGCCGCGGATATCAGTTGAGACCGTGACAGATCTGGCCGTGCAGGCGGACCACTGTCCCGCCGATAGAAGAGACGGAACATGCCCGCAACTTCGTCGAGCTGCATGAACGTTCTCTACGTTGGGACGAATCGGGCCGACAAAGACGCCGTCGCGGCAGCACTGCGGGGTGCGAGCGAAACGGTTGAGGTTGCCTGGGTTCAGCGCCTCGAGCAAGTCGGGGCCGTCCTCGACAGCGCTCCGGAGCTCGCCGCGCTGGTCGTGGACGCCCCGGTCGACCGGAGTGGCTGGCACCCGCTGCTGGCGCGCGTGCGCCATCTCCGGTCGCATCCCGTCGTCGTGGTCATCGCGGGGGAGGGCACCGGCCCGCTGTTCGAGTCGCTCGACCTGGATGCCGATGAAATTCTGGCGAAGAGCCAGGCGTTCCGCGAGTTGCCCGCCGCGATCCGCCGCGCCGCCGGCCGCCGGGCGCTCAGGTCCGATCGCGGGCCAGCGCTCACGCCCGACGCGCACGGCGAGCTGGAGCGGCTGCTCGCGCGGGCGATTCAGGATTTGAAGGACGCCGAGGCACGCCATCGGTCCGCCATGGCGGCCGCCGAACAACGGCTCGCCAAAGAGCGGGCCCAGCACGAAATCAGCTCGGCGCGATCCGCCGCCACCTGGGAGATGGTGGACGAGCAGCTTCGCGAGGCGGCTGCCAGAGTCGAGCAGAGCCGTCGGGATCAGGCATCCGCGGCTGCGGAAGTCGAGCGGCTGTCTCGGCGGGAATCGGAGCTCTCCTCGCTCGTCGCCGCGGCGGCCGAGACGCGCCTGGATCTCGAACGCCGACTCGCGGTCGCCGGCACGGCCCACACGGATGCGATGGCTCGTGCGGCGGACGAACGTCGTGCGGCCGGCGACGAAGCGGCCGAGCGACGCCGCCACCTCGAAGCGGCGCTCGCCGAGGCCCGAGCGGACCTGGATGCACGAGCGGCGGACCTCGAGCGGCTGGCGGCCCGTCAGGCGGAACTGACCGCCGAGCTCGCCGAGGCCGCTGAGCACCGCGCGACGCTCGAACATCGCCTCGAGGCAACCGAGGCGGCCTTTGAAGATGCCACCGGTCGCGCGACCCGCGAGCGCCTGGCGGCGGCGACACGGGCGGCCGAGCGGGAGGCCGAACTCGGCGCCGAGCTTCAGCAGGCGCGCGCCGCGTGTGCCGCGCTCGAACAGGCCGCGTCCGATGCCCGGGCGGCGCTTCGCGCGGCCACCGAGCGCCACGACGAGGCCTCGGCGGCTTCGGCGCAGGAGCTCGCCGATCGCAACGCCGCGTACACTCGCGAGCTGACCGAGGCCGCCGCCGCCCGCGACGACCTCGCGCGACGGCTCAGCGAGGTTCAAGCCGTCCTCGATCGAGTGCGGTGTGAGTACGAGTCTGCGGCGGCCGACGTCGAGCGGCTGACGCGCCGCGAGTCCAACCTCGCGCTGGAGCTGGCCAAGGTCCAGGCGACGAGCGACACCTTGAAAGTCCGGCTCGCCGAGGAGACCGACACCCTCCGCGCTCGCGCGCTCGATCAGACCACGCGGCTCGAAGCCCGATTGGCGGACGAGCGTTTCAACCGCGATTTGGAGCGGTCCGAGCTGGAGGAACGCCATCGGGAGCTCGAGCGGGACCGCGAGGCGCTGGGCGACTCGCTCAGCGCCGTCAGCGAACAGCTCCGCGATCTCGAAGGCGCTCATCGTGACGCGTGCGAGCGCTTTGAACGGGACCGCGCATCGGCGGACGCCGACATCCAGCGTCTGACCGCGGAACGGGCCGCAGCAGAACGCGCGCTCGCCGAGGCGCGCCACGATTTCGAACGCGCGATCAATCGGGCGTCGAACGAGCGGGCCGCTGCCGAGCAGGCCTCGGAGGCTGCCCGCGCCGGGTTGCAGCAGCAGCTTCACGACGCGCAGGCCGCGCTCGAGGCCGCCAAGGGACGTGCGGCCGCGATGGAGGCCGACATCGACAGCGTCTCCCTCCTCCGGAACGAGCTGGACGACAGCCGCGCCGAGAACCGGCGGTTCTTCCAGCAGGTGCCGCTGCCGCTGTTCCGGTGCTCGCGCGACGGCGCGATCATCGACGCCAATCGCGCGTGGATGATCCTCGTCAGACGACGGGCGAGCGAGCTCTCCGGTCCCGACGTGCCGGCGACCCTTTTCGAATCGCCTGCGGATCTTCCCTGGCTCATCGAGCGCTGCGTTACGGCGGCCGCGACCGAGTCGGTCGAGACCATCGTGCGGCGGCGAGACGGTGTCCGGATTGCCGTCCGCCTGTCGGCGAGCCCGTTGCCCGGTGACATCGTCGAGGTGGCCGCGGAGGATTTGACGCGCCTTCGCGTGCTCCAGGAGCGTCTCGGGCAGTCGCACCGGATGGAGGCTGTCGGCCGCGTCGCCTCGGAGGTCGCGCTCACCTGCACCAGGCTGATCCACGACGTGCAACAGGACGTCCAGGAATGGATCCGGAACGCCGGGACCGTCGCTCGGTCACCCCAGCAGGCCGAACTGCTTCTCGATGGCCTGACCCGTGCGACCGCGGCCTTGCGCCAGCTCGTCGCGTATCACGACGAGCAGGCCGGTGCCCCCTCGGTCGTCGATCTGATTGCGCTGCTCCACGATCTGACACCGGTCCTGAAGCGCGTGGCCGGAGACGAGGTGGACATCCGCGTGGGGGCCCCCACGAGTCCGGTTCATGTCGACGCCGACGCCGAACGGGTCGAGCGGCTCTTCGTGAACCTGGCCTCCTACGGGCGCGACCGCATGCCGTCCGGCAGCCGCCTCGCCATCGACGTCGCGACGACGCAGGTCGATCACCCGTTCACGGCGAGATATCCGAACGTTCGGCCGGGACCGCACGCGCTGATTACCGTGAGGGAGACACGGCCCACGGCGCGGTCCGGCGTCATCTTCGGCCGGCGCGACGTTCAGGCACCCGACGATGGGCGGGGAGCGGCCGTGAAGAAGCCCGGCGTCGATCTCCAGACGCTCCAGGGGCTCGTCGGGGATTGTGGCGGCCACCTCTGGATGAAGGTCCAGCCGCTTGGAGACATCGTCGCGAAGATCCGGCTGCCCCTGCTGATCTCCTACGACCAGTCTCCGATCACGCCCGTGCCGACGCGCGGACGAGCCGGGACCGCCATCGCGCGCCTGTTCCAGCACTGAGGTCGGCAGCCATCGAGCGCGCGCGGCGAGCTCTGAGGTGAGGCTCCGGCTTGGCCCGGTGCTCGCGCCACGACTGCCACCTCATGGGCGTTCCGTCCTCGAAACGTCGAGTGCCGGATCTGCTCCTCGCGGCCGGCTGAGGCGCGCCCTCGTGACGTCAGGCGCGTTTGATCAGTCGCGTGATCCACACGAGAAGCACCGCGCCGACGAAGGCGACGAGGATCGCACCGAGGATGCCACCACCCGGCCAGATGCCGAGCAGCCCGAACACCCAACCGCCGACGATGCCGCCGAGCACGCCGAGGACGATGTCCGCGAGGATCCCGTAGCCACCACCCTTCATCACCGTTCCGGCCAGCCAGCCGGCGATGAGCCCGACAACAATCCAGATCAGAATTCCCATTGCGTGTCTCCTTCGCAGACCGGCGACGCGAGGTCGAGCAGGGCGACGCGTTTCATAGTGGATTCCTTCAATCGTGCAGCACGACGTTCAGGAGAGAGCGATTGATCTTGAGCGGGAGGCTGCCGTCCTGTTCGATGAACCCCAGCGTCTCGAACTTGTTCAGGAGGAATGTCACCCGCTCGAGCGTGGTGCCGCTCAGCCGGGCGAGTGCGGCGGGGGTGATTTTCGCTAGAACGCGGATCGGCGCGCGGTCGGTCCCGTAGCGCGCCATCAAGAGCAGGGCGCGCGCGACGCGTTTTTCGCTCGAGTTGAAGAGCTGCACGATCAGGTCCTGCTCGATGCGGATGTTGCGCGAAAGCAAGTGCACGATGAAGTAGTCGGCCATCGCAGGCTCGTCGCGCAGATACCCCATCATCCGGGCTCTCGGAACGCGCCGGACGACGCTTGGCGTGATGGCCGTGGCGCTGCCGATTCGGTGCCCCTGCCTCCCGAGACATCCCTCGCCCAGGAACTGCCCCGGGCCAACGATGGCTACGACGGCCTCCTTGCCGAGCCTCGACCGCGCCGACACCTTGACACCCCCCGACTCGACATACCGGACGCCGTCACAGGCGTCGCCCTGCAGGAAGACGCTCTCGCTTCGGTCGTATTTCGTGACGTCCTTCGCCAAGCCGCGCGACGCGAGAAACGCTCCCACGTCGAACGCCGGGCCGGCGACAGCCGTCACTGGCGGGGGACCACCGCGCTCCGCGGAGGATCGGCGTCGAGCGCTCATGCGCCGAGCATCGCACACGGTGCGTCAAGGGGATGTGCAGAACGGAACAGAGCCGCCGGCAGCGGAAGCCTAGGTTGTAAGGAGTTGCCGATGCGACCTGCGCCATCCCGCACCGCCGCCGTCCTGATCGTGTGCGGACTGCTCGTCGCGGCCGGACGCGGCGCCGCAGCCGGCGCGCCCGGGCAGGCTGAACGGCCCGCCCTGCTCGACGTGCCGTACGTCTCGCAGACGCCGGAGCTTTGCGGCGGTGCCGCCGTCGCCATGGTCCTGCGCTACTGGGGCGAGCGCGACGTGTTCGCGCAGGATTTCGCGCCCCTCGTCAGCGCGCCTGACGGCGGCATCCTGACGGGCAGGCTGGTGTCGGCCGTCCGCGACCGGGGCTGGGAGGCGCATGTCGTGCCTGCGCGCGACGACGTCTCCCGGCGGGTGATTCTGGCGGAGCTCGATCGCGGCCGACCCCTGGTCGCCCTCATCGCGGTGGCGCCGCGCACCTACCACTACGTCGTCGTGGTGGGCGGCACCGAGCATGACGTGATCCTGCACGATCCGGCGCGTGCGCCGTACCAGGTGATCGACTGGTCGGACTTCGATCGCGCGTGGGCCGCGACCGGGCGATGGATGGTCCTGGTGCTTCCGCCAGCGGGATTCCGCGCCGGCGAGTCGACAGCGGACCTGGCGCCGTCGCCGGAGCCCGACGACGTGGTCCCGCCCCGCCACACGCCCTGCACGACGCTCGTGGCACGTGCCGTGGACCTGGCGCACGACGGGGACGCCGCGGGAGCCGAGCGGGGCCTCCTGGCCGCCACGAACCTCTGTCCCACTGATCCCGACGGGTGGCGGGAGCTGGCGGGCCTGCGCTTTCTCGCGTCGCGCTGGCCCGAGGCGCGGACGCTGGCGGCTGCGGCGGTCCGTCTCGCCCCACGCGACGCGTACGCGTGGCAGCTTCTTGGGACCAGCGCCTATCTGATGAACGAACCCATGAGCGCCCTCGAGGCCTGGAACCACACGGGCGCACCGCGCGTGTCGGCCATCGATATTCATGGCGCCACGCGGACGCCTCAACCGGTCGTCGTACGGGCGACCGGGCTGGAGCCTCGACAACTGCTGACGCCCGAGAATCTCAAGCGTTCGCGCCGCCAGCTGGCCGAACTCCCCGCGGCCTCGAACGCGCAGGTCCGGTACGAACCCGGCCTGACGGGCGAGGACGCCGGGCTGGCGACCGTCGATGCGTTCATCGATGAACGCCCGGTGGTCCCCTCCGGCCGACTGGCCTTCGCCATGATGGGTGCGCGAGCCGTGCTGCTGGACGAGGTGCGGATCGACATGGCCGGCGCGCTGGGCGCCGGCGAGATGACGAGCGCGGCGTGGCGGTGGTCGCCGGGGCGGCCGCGCGTCGCCTTCGGGCTCGCGATTCCCGCGCCGGGCGGGCTGCCCGGCATCGTGTCGCTCGCCGGGTCGTGGGAGCGCCAGTCGTACCAGCGGTCTTCATCGTCGGGTCGCGGCACCCTGCTGCGCGAGGAGCGACGGCGGATCGGACTGCAAGTCGCCGAGTGGGCGACGAGTTGGCTCAGGTGGCAGGCCGCTGGCGCCTTCGATCGTTTCGGCGGCGATGACGAATCCGCGGTGGGCCATCTCGCCACCCACCGTTACCTCGCCGTGGAGAGCCTCGTGGAGAGTCGTCTGGCTCGAGACCGCGTCGCGCTCGCGGCGTCGGGAGGCTGGTGGGCACCGCTCGCCGGGGGAGAGCGGTTCACCACGGGCGGTCTGCTGGCCGCGTGGCGTTCGAACGACGAGTCGCGACGACCCGTCTGGTCGGCGGTCGCTGAAGGGACAGCCGTCGCCCGCGGCGCACCGTTGGCGTTGTGGCCCGGCGCCGGCACGGGGCAGTCGCGCGAGGGTTACCTGAGGGCGCATCCCCTGCTCGGTGCCGACAGTGTGGTGACGGGTCAGGTCTTCGGCCGGACCGTGGCGCATGGATCGCTCGAGTACGCGCGGCCGGTCGGCAGCGTTCTCGGCGGCGTCGTGTCGATGGCGGGATTTGCCGACACAGCACGCGCGTGGCATCGGATGGACGATCTCGACGCGTCGCCGCTGTACATCGACGTCGGGACCGGCGCCCGCCTCGACGGGCCGGGTTTCGGCGGCTCGCTCCGGATCGACCTGGCGTACGGCCTCCGGGGCGGAGGCACGACACTCTCGGCCGGCTGGGCCACGGCGTGGCCCCACTGAGCGTTCGGGCCCGCTTGTGCTGTTCAGGACAGCGCCGGCACCGCCCGCCTCGCTACAGTCGCTCATGCCTGGTTCGAGTGCCGGGCACGTAGTCTTCTTTGAGGTGTTTATGCGTATCCGAACAACCGCTGTCTTGCTGGTTCTCTGCTCGGTCCTCTGGAACACGTCGGCCATCGCCCAGCAGCACGTCGTCGATCCCGCCGCCCTGCGCCAGGCCCTTGCCGATCAGGCGGCGACCGATCAGCAGAACCGCGAGGCCGTGCTCGGAGTGTTCGAGCGCTCGCAGGTACGCGATCTGGCGAATCGGCTCGGGCTCGACGTCACCAAGGCCGAGGCCGCCGTGTCGGCGCTCGACAGCGTGGAGCTTGCCAGCCTGGCGGATCAGGCACGCGCCGCTGACGCGCAGCTGGCGGGCGGATCCAACACCGTTGTGATTTCGACGACGACCCTGCTGCTCATCATCATCATCGTGATCCTCGTTGCTCGTTAACACTCGGTTCCGTTTCGGACGAAGGGAAGGGGTCATGATGAAGATGTCGCGTCACGTCGCGATTGCGGCGTGCGTGCTCGTGACGGCGGCCTGTGCGAAGGGGCCCGACCTGGACGCCGTCGAAGTCGGGCAGGATGTCGCCGTGACCAGGGCCGACGGCGGCGTGGTCCAGGGCACGGTGACCGGCCGCAACGAGCAGAACGTGGAAGTCACCGCCGGGCGCACGACGCGATCGATCCGGAGGCGCGACATCGTCGATGTGCGGATGGTGGACGCGGGCACGCCCGTCGTCTTACCGGCGGCCGCGACGTTTCGGGAGTACACGGTCCCGCAGGGCACCTCGCTGTCTCTGAGGCTCACATCCGCGATCGATTCAGCCACCAGCCGGGTGGGCGACCAGGTCGACGCGACGCTGGCCGAGGCTGTCTCGATCGGCGGCGTCGAAGTCTGGCCGGCAGGCAGCGTACTGACCGGCGCGGTCAGCGCCGTCGAGCGGTCGGCGAAGGTCAGAGGCCTGGCCAGCATCAGTCTGCGGTTCACGGCGCTTTCGGTCGCGGGCCGGGATGATCGGTACGACATCGACGGGACGTATTCGGAGACGGCCGACGCCACGAAGACCGAGGATGCCGCGAAGATCGGCATCGGCGCGGGCGCCGGGGCGGTCATTGGCGGCATCCTTGGGGGCAAGGGCGGTGCCGCGAAGGGTGCGGTCATCGGCGGTGGAGCCGGGACGGCGGTCGTCCTTGAGACCGCTGGCGACGAAGTCCAGCACGCCGTGGGTGCCACGCTGACGGCCACGCTCAGGGGCGACGTCGACGTCCAGGTGCCGATCGAGTAGCCCGCGTTCCCGATTGTCGTGATGGACAAGACCGGGACGACCAACGACTTCAGGGATGCGTTTGTTCGTCGGCCCGACGTGACGGGGTTGACGGATCGTCACGATATTTCGGGAACTGATGGCAGGGGTCTACCGCGATGGCCTCGTCGGGAGCGGAGCCGGCGTATCCCGCAGAGATGGAGAAACGCATCACGCGGTACCTGCACGGTGGCGCGGGCGCCAGGTGAGGAGGCGATCTCGGTGCTGAACATCCCCGCCGATTGGTGACCGACTCGTCGTCGACGAGAACCACACCGAGGCGTAATTCAGGAACCGGCCGCACCGCTCGCATTCGAACGCGGCCAGCCCTCGGTCCCACGTTCGTTTCAACGCCGAGCGACAGTACGGGCACGTCACGGGATCCGCGGCGGCCGGGGCGTTATCCACGACGGCGTTCCACCTCCTCAGACGAACGTTAGGCGCATCCATTGCCGGCCGGCTGTTCGAAAGGGCACACACCCTTGAATCGCGTCGGAAAGGCGCTCGAACGGGCATGTGCCCAATTGCACAAGCGCGGCGAGGGTGCGCGAGGGAAGCGCGGAAGATGGGGCGGACCCAAACAGGAGAGCGACGATGAAGGTGAGAGATGCCGCGTGCGGCGCGGGCGTGATGGCGCTGTTGATCGCACCGCCCGTCCATGTGCAGGAGCCGGCGACGCTCTCCTCCGACGGCAAGCGCCCGCACGGGGGTGTGCCGTTCTGCACAGCCGCGGGCTGAGCCGCGTGTCACGGTAGGAGGTGCACGCGGTCGACGAAGGGTCGTCACGCGGCTTGAAGAACGCCATGAAACCTACAGCCATGCTCGGTCTCATCCTGATCGTGCTCGGCGTCGCCGCGCTCGCGTATCAGGGATTCACCTACACCAGCCGTGACACGGTGCTGAATATGGGTCCGCTCCACGCGACGGCCGAGCATCAGAAGACCGTGCCGCTCCCGCCGATTATCGGAGGGGCGGCGGTCATCGGCGGCGTTGCGCTGCTCATCGTCGGGATGCGCTCGCGGTCCTGACCAAAGATGACGACCCGGAAGGTTGGGTGCAGGGCTTCCAGCGCCTGGTCAGAAGGCCAGGCCGATCAAGATCGAGATCACGCGGTTCCGGTTGGCGCCGCTCGGCTCCTCGACTTTGTTGAGATCAGTCAGGCCGTACGTGTAGCGCCCTTCAGCAAGGAGTCGCGACAGGCTCACGCCGACGCCCACGGCGACGCCCATGTCCGTGTTCTTCAACTGGTCCTTGATATCCTCGCCATCCTGGTTGGCGCGCATGAGAAGGCCGAACGTCGGCCCTACGAGGCCGTACACACTCGCCGTGTCTTTACCACTGTTCCCGAACCGGAGCAGCACCGGCACCTGGACATAGTCGAGTTTGGACGTGGTGTCGGTCGAGACCCCTGACGCGCCGAAGTGCAGCTTGGAGCCCTGCATGGAGAACAACACTTCGGGTTGGATCGCAATCATGGGCGCGAGACCCGCGGTCAGGAACCCGCCCACCACCAACCCCGTGCGCTCGCTGGTCGAGTCGCCCGCGTTGTTGAATCCGGAAATGCTCGCGAGGTTCACGCCCGCCTTGACGCCGCCACCCAGCTGCGCCCACGCCGGAGTGGAGAACGCCGCCACCGCCATCACGAATACGCCACCGAATATCAGTCGTCTCATCGCTTCACTCCTGGTGCGCCGACGTTTGGTCGAGCAGCCTCGCTCTTGAGCGGCCTGCCGTACCGAGTGGTGTTGTCATCCTGCTTGAAGATGGTCGCGCCTTGTCTGAACTTGACTGCGGCCTTCTCGACGCCCAGAACTTTCGACGCGGGTCCTGATTTCACCCCTCCATGATGGGGGGATGGTTGACTGGTGTCTGTCCTCGATCGCACAGGACGTCAGGGCGTCAACGGCCGCTCCACCTGCTGCTTGACGTGCTCCAGGTAGACGCGGACCGCGTCGCGCGATCGGCGGCTGATGATCGGCCGCAGGAACAGGCCCTTGAAGCCCGTCATCCCGTCGTTGCGCGATCGCGTGACCGACACGAGCGCGAGGCCGTCGACACCGGCCCGGCGGTCGTCGTCGATCAAGAATCGCAGTTCGAGCGTCGTGAAGAAGTAGTGGCTCGCGTAGAGTTGCTTGATCGCGATCGCGTACGAAACCGGCGACGACGGGCTCGCCGCCAGTGGATAGATCACGACATGGTTCAGGCGAATCGTCTGCTTGAGGCCGAAGTCCACGACCGTCCAGTAGAAGAAGTCCTCGGCGACTGGCGGGCGGCCTCGCGGGTAGTCGTCCAGGTAGGCGAGCAGCGCCGGCACGGGTGCGGGCAGCGGATCGTCGCTGGCGATGAGCGCGCGGAACTGGCCCTCGACCGACATCGGCTCGCGGCCGTCCTCATAGGAGCCGAGCGCGGCGTTGCCGTCCCGCTGGTACGCCAGGACCAGATCGAGGAGCATGTCGCGCGCGATCGCGTTGGCCTGCTCCGCCGCGCCGGGCGATGCCCAGTTCACGTCATTCCGGAACCGGCTCATTGCCGCCGCAGGGAGCTTCAGAGCGCAGTCGCCCGGCCGGCACGCGCGCAACGCCGCGACGTCCGCCGCTGGCAGTGTCAGCCCCGCCAGGTCCTCGGGGCGAGGGGGCGTGCTGAAGCGTCCGATCTGGGGAATGCCCGGGCCTTGTTCGAACCGCACGATGTCGCGGAACCGATCGAGAAAGCGTGCAGGCGCGGCGTTCACGTGCACGGCCGCGACGTGCGCGAGCTCCTCCCGCACCGGCGTGTCGAGGCTCCGGATCACCGCGGCCCCGGCGTCGAACGCCCGCATGTCCGCGGCCGAAAACCCAAGCGTCTCTTGGACGAGCGTGTCCACCGTCGAGCCAGCCTGGGCGGCGGGCAGGACCGCGACGACCAGCACGGCGCCGGCCATGGCCGCACGTCGATGGACAATCGCTCCTGCCATACTACTCGCGTGCCCTCATCAAAGACGCGGCCGCTCGACGTCGAGGCCTTCCTCGCCTCGCCATCGCGATGGTCCCGCCGCCGTTCTCGCGAAGCGCCTAGAGCCGCCGCGCGATCGCGAGCAAGAGGCGCACGAACAACGCGACGGGCGTCCCGATCACGAGGATGACCACCGGGACCGAGAGGACGATCAGCAGCAGCGTCGCCGCATCGTCAAGGAAGCTGAGGCCGCGGCGCAGGCCGCTCATGCGGTCCCGTGTCCCTCGGTCGCATCCCGGCATGCCGGCTTGAGGTCCTGCACCATGGCCTGCCACCGGGCAGTTCGGTCGCCGGCGCCCGCCAGTTCGAACGTGAACGAGAGCGGGCCGTGACCGCTCAGGCGCGGCGGCGAACCGTTCAGATGGTGGAACAGGCTGCGCCGGATGTTATCGCTCGCGCCGACATAGACCCAGCGCCTCCGCGAGAAGATGGTGTACACGCCGGAACCCTCCGGAGCCTGGTGAATCCCTGCGGGGCCGAGCGTGTACGCCTCTCCTATCACCGTTCGCATCCTGCGTCAGCGTAGCTTCCGTGAATCGTCGCGGGCTGTGCGAAAGTGCACAGACGCATTCCGCGCGATCTTCTAAGGTGATAGACGGGTGCGTGAGGCGACCTGTCCTGGTGGGCGAACCCCGACCCGGACACCTTGCCTTCGTCTCACTCGCGGTCGTGGACCCTGGCCGCGAGGACCGCGACTCCGCACCTGAGAGCGCAGACGGTCACGGTCACGGTCGAGCGCGAGCAGGACTGAATATTCACGTTTCGCCGACTCGTTTCCGCGAGTCAGGAGCCGACTTCATGTTTGTCAGACCACTTCACGATCGCGTTCTCGTTCAGCGGCTCGATGAGGGCGAGCAGCAGAGCGGCGGAATCATCATTCCGGATTCTGCGAAGGAAAAACCGCAGCGCGGCACGGTGATCGCGGCCGGGAACGGCAAGGTTCGGGAGGACGGCGCCCGGGTCGCGCTCGATGTGAAGGCCGGCGACACGATTCTCTTCGGCAAGTACTCCGGCCACGAGATCAAGCTGGATGGCGTCGAGTACCTGATCATGAAGGAAGACGATGTGCTGGCCGCTCTCGAGGGCGTGCGAGCTGTCAAGGCGGCTCCAGCCAAGGCAGTCGCCGCCAGGCCCAAGGCAGTCGCGAAAAAGACCCCGACCAGGAAGGGACGTTGAACATGGCAAGACTCATTACCTACGGCGATGCGTCGCGCCAGGCGATTCTGCGCGGAGTCGACAGCCTGGCGAATGCCGTGAAAGTGACCCTGGGACCCAAGGGACGCAACGTCGTTCTCGGCAAGACATTCGGCTCGCCGACGATTACGAAGGATGGCGTGACCGTGGCGCGGGAAATCAACCTGCCGGATCCGCTGGAGAACATGGGCGCACAGATGGTGCGCGAAGTGGCGAGCAAGACCTCCGACGTTGCCGGCGATGGCACGACGACCGCCACGGTGCTGGCACAGGCGATCTATCGGGAAGGCGTGAAGAACGTCACGGCCGGGGCCAACCCGATGGCCATCAAACGCGGGATCGCCGCCGCCGTCGACGCGGTCGTCGCGTCGCTCACGCTCCAGTCGAAGCCCGTGAGCGGGTCCATGATCGCCCAGGTGGGCACGATCTCGGCGAATCACGACGAGACGATCGGCCGGATTATCGCGGAGGCGATGGACAAGGTCGGCAAGGACGGCGTCATCACCGTCGAGGAAGCCAAGACGCTCGAGACCTCACTCGAGGTCGTCGAAGGCATGCAGCTCGATCGGGGCTACCTGTCGGCCTATTTCGTGACCGACCCCGACCGCATGGAAGCCGGTACTCGACAATCCGTTCATCCTGATCCACGAAAAGAAGATCAGCGCCATGCAGGATCTGCTGCCGCTGCTCGAGCAGGTGGCGCAGGCGGGCCGGCCGCTGCTCATCCTCGCGGAGGATCTCGAAGGCGAGGCCCTGGCGACGCTGGTCGTCAACAAGCTTCGGGGCACGCTCAGAGTCGCAGCCGTCAAGGCGCCCGGCTTTGGCGACCGCCGGAAGGCGATGCTCGAGGATATCGCCGTCCTGACCGCCGGCAAGGCCGTCACCGAGGATCTGGGGATCAAGCTCGAGTCGGTGAAGCTCGAGGACCTCGGCCAGGCCAAGAAGGTCACGATCGACAAGGACCACACCACCATCATCGAAGGCGCGGGCACTGCGGCCGCCATCGAAGGCCGGGTCAAGCAGTTGCGGGCCCAGGTCGAGGACACCTCGTCGGACTACGACCGCGAGAAGCTGCAGGAGCGGCTCGCGAAGCTGGTGGGCGGCGTCGCCATCATCAAGGTCGGTGCGGCCACCGAAACCGAGATGAAGGAGAAGAAGGCCCGCGTGGAGGACGCGATGCACGCCACCAAGGCAGCCGTCGAAGAGGGCATCGTCGCCGGCGGCGGCGTGGCGCTGCTGCGAGCCGCGCAGGGGCTGCCGACGCTCACCGTGACTGGCGACGAGCAGCTCGGCGTGAACATCGTTGTCCGGGCCATCGAGGAGCCCATGCGGTGGATCGCCACCAACGCGGGCCACGAAGGCGCGATCGTCGTCCAGAAGGTCAAAGAGATGAAGGGCGACGAGGGCTTCAACGCGCAGACCGAGCAGTACGAGAACCTCGTGAAGGCGGGCGTCATCGACCCGGCCAAGGTCGTCCGGTCGGCGCTGCAGAACGCCGCGTCCATCGCGTCGCTGCTGCTGACCACCGAAGCCGTCGTCTCACAGCTCCCGGAGAAGGACGAGGGCCGGGCGGCGCCAGCTGGCGGTGGCATGGGCGGGGGCATGTACTGACGAATGGGCCCGCTCGGTGGCGTGCTCGCAACCGATCACCGGCAGACCCTGGACTTCTTCTTCCAGCGCCTGAAGGATGTCTCGGGATCCGGCGTCGAGCCGCAGGAACTGCTGTACAACGCGAGCGTCCTGGCGCACTACGCGCAGGTGTCGACACAGGCGACGTTCGACTTCGCGGCGCTACCCCACCTCGGCGCCGTGTTCGATCACTTCGTGCTCGACGCGACGCTGTGGCGCGACGGCCTGATGATGGAGACGGCAGGCGCGCAGTGCCTGGTGCTGGCCGGGTTCTTCGAAGACCAGATGCGCCGGCGGCACAACATTCGCTGGTACGCGCAGCTCGGAGCCGCGTTCTTCAGCCGGGCCGCCGTGCAGGAGTCGTCGCCGCACAAGGCCCGGCTGCTCGATACGCTTGCGGCCCATTTTGAGCCGTGGCGGGGACGCCATGCCCGGCTCGCGCATCACCTGCGCGAGCAGGCGGTGCTCTTGAGGCTGCCACCGGTTCAATTCTGAAGGGGCCGAATCGCCTCAACACCGGATCGTCACCTTGAGCCGAATCCGAGAGCGACTGGCGCGCGTCGATAGTCCGTTTCCAGCCTTCCTTCGGCCTTCCCAATCTGTCTGGCTGGCCGGGCCCTCCGCTCGTTCCCCGGCATTCAGCTCGACGTCCAGATTCGCGGGCAGTAGCAGGCGTTCCTGACGATTCTCCTCATGGGCCTCGTCGATCGTCTATACTTCCTGCACCTTCCCTGAGCGATCCGCGCGCCGCGGATTCTCGCCAAGGCAAACCCCAGAAGTTGCTCGCCACACACTCAGAACGTTGAGGCGGAGAGCCAAGCAGAGGAGTGTACGAATGTCGAAAGGTACATCGATGAAGAAGGAGCAGAGGAAGCCGAAGAAGAAACGCTAGTCGATCGTCTCTGTCGGTCGAGGTGCACGGTACGGGCTCGGCGTCACGCGCCTGGCGCCGGGTCGTCGTCGTCCAGCGTGCCCTGCGCGGCGATCCCGCCGGCCGCCGTGGGCTTCCCTTTGAGAATCCACTCGAAGGCCACTCCGATCAAGGCGCCCACCAGGGGCCCGACGACGTAGATCCATGTGGTGTGGTAATCGCCGCGCATCAGATCCGGCGCCAGGGAACGCGCCGGGTTCATGGAAGCGCCGCTGACCGGAGCCGCCCACAGGCCTGCCAGGGCGATGTATCCGCCCACGGCGATGGCACCGTTCGTGCCGATGTTGCGCGCACCGGACGCGGTGCCGAGGATCGTGTTCACCAGCCCGGCCGTCAGCACCACCTCCATCGCCAGCGCCGTCATGCTGGTGACACCTCTGCCCGGCATCGTCGCGCCGAGCGCTCCGATGATCCCGAACAGGGCACGAAGGAAGAAGGCCGCGCCGATGCTCCCGAACACCTGTCCCACGATGTAGCCTGGGACTCGCTTCCAGGGGAAGTTGCGCCGCACCGCAAAGGCCAGCGTCACAGCCGGATTCAGGTGCGCTCCGCTCACCGAGCCCAGGAAGTAGATGATTGCCATCACCATGATTCCCGGCGCCACCACCCGCATCCCCAGAGTGACCTGGCCGTCGCTCAGCGCCGCGACGACGCCGCCCCCGGCCGCGACGAGCACCAGCAGAAAGGTGCCCCAGGTTTCTGCGAAGACGCGCCGCCATTCGAGGGAGGGATTGAAGAAATCAAGCGCGAATTGCCGCTGGATCATGCCCCGCTGCCGGTCCGCGTCCGAGCTCTGCCCAGTCGAGTCCATGCCTGCCTCCTCCTCCGGCCGTTCAGCGTTCGCATGCCGGGTGACTTCCACTGCGGCTCAACATCGTATAGATTCGGCCCGTCCGGCGCAGCGGCCACCAGTTCTGCAGAGAGATCTGCATCGGACGCCACATCGCTGCCGTACGATAGGGCCGCTCCATGAACAAAGAGGCCGAATTGGGTTCCGACTATTGGAGTCGGGCCGCGGACGAACAGGTGGCACTGGCAGCAGCCGCGATCGACGACTTCACGCCGGCCGGCCGGGAGAACCTTCGGCGGGAAGTTCAACAGCGCGGCATCGAGCTGCCGACCATCGGCGAAGTGGCTCATTGCGTGAGGCGCGAAGCCGTCGAACGCGCTGTCCGGATTCAGCGGGTCTTCGGATTCGTCTCGATCGTCACACTCGCACTGGGCGTCTTGCTGTTCGTGGCGCTCCTGAGCGGGGCCCAACCGGTCAACCCAACCGGGGCCTTCTCGTTCATCGCGTTCCTTGCCGGCATTCCCTTTCTCCTCTGGTTTCGGCAGGCGTACGCGAATCTTCTGCTCGTGGGTTCGAGGGAGACGTCCTACAGGCCTGGGTGGGCCATCGGAGCGTGGTTCGTACCGATCCTTAACCTCTGGCGACCTTACAAACTGATGAACGACCTTTGGCGACGAACCGCGACGGAGAACCAGGCAACTCAGCAAGGCTCCACGCGCTCCGCGATCCCCGTGATGTGGTGGACGACGTTCCTATGCTGGCGGGTCTTGGACGGCGTCATGGCAGTGATGACTGGTCAGCCATCCGGTCGACCGTTCATCCCATTCGTCCCGCACCTCAGGACGACGCAGGCACTCTCGATGTTGGCCGGAGCGTTGGCCATCTATCTGGTCTGGCGTGTCAGCCAACGGCAACGGCAGTGGCCGTCGCATCTGCGTCCTCTGCCCGTCCCAGAGGAAGTCCGATCGTGGTTCGATGGTGCGCCGCGGCTCACTCCAGAAGGCGAACGTGACTCGCCATGATGATTCGCTGAAATCCGAGGGCTTTGGCCGCCGAGACCTCCCGTTCATGCGCGCTTGGCCTCGAGTCGGGCCGCTCTTCAGGAAAATCACACGAAAGCAGCGGCGTCCTTTCTTGTCCGACGCCAATTCCGCGTCGTGCACGTCGTCACGACGCCTGACGCGTCGGCGGTGCTGCAGGCGCTGCGTGACGGCCAGCGCGGCCTGTTCAATTCGCAGCGGCCGAGCGACGTGTGGGTCACGCAGCCACGATCATCGCGCTCCTGAATGCGGAGTTCAAGCTGCTGCTCGGAACGGCATTCAACGTGGAGGTGCTTCTGGGATCGCTCCTCCTGGGACCGCTCGGCGGAACGATTGCCAGCGGACTGGGGCTCAACTTCGCCGCGGAGGTCCTCACCCTCATGGCGGAATTGGACACGCTGCTCGCCGAGGGCATCCAGCCGTTCGGGGCGCTGCTCGCGGCCGCCCTCAGCGCCGCCTGGCGAGTTCCCGAAGTCAGCTGGCTCATACCGCAGATCCAGGGGATGGTCATCGAGAACCAGCTTCGGGGAGGGGCCAAGGCGAATGGTCTCCGCGGCAAGCACTGGGTCGTGACCACCGGATCGAGGTGATCTTCGACGCCTGGAGTCCCCAGTACACATTTCGCTGCGTCCCTCGCTGCGATCCAAGGCGCTCCTCTCGATGCACAGCGTCTTCTGAACGCGAGCGATGTCGATCGAGATCGCGAGCGTGAAGTTCCTGCCGGGGAACGCCGCCCGGTTGGCGTACGTGCACCAGGCGGCGGTGCGGCGCTACGGCCGGCCGCACTGGGGACAGGACAACAAGTTGCACCCCGTCAGCACCGCGATGCTCTACAGCGAGACGCTTCCGCAGTGGCGCGAGGCGCTCCTCGGGGTCACCAAATTGTCGACGCAGTTCAGCAACGCCTTCACCCGGGCGCGCGGGCTCGAGGCGGCCGGAATCTTCCGGCTCGTCACCTCGGTCAGGCGGTCGAAGGGAGCGACCACACACGTCTGCAACGACTACCAGCCCTGGTCGCCGGTGCCGGTCGCCGAAGCGATCGCGCAGATCAGGCAGGCGCGGTGAAGTACGTCGCGGTCGCGAACGAGGAAGGGGCATACATCGATGCCGTGAGCGACGGCAAAGGGGGCTTCTACCTGCGCACGCGTGCGGACGCGACCTCGGCGAACAATCTCGACGCTCTTCCCCTCTCCGCGGAACCGTAACTCGGCAGGAAGAGCTGTCGCGCCTGCCGGTCTTCCGTTCGGCTTCAAACGACTTCGTCAGTGTGTGGCCCGGCGAGAGGCGCCGTCACGTCGTGGGCGTGCTCCACACGCGGATCGCCCTCGTCGGCGAAGTAGTCCTCCAGCCGCGTTTCGTCCCGGCCGCGCGGAGCCCCCACGAGGTCCATGACCACCGTCGCGACGGCCGCCACGACGGCGTTCACGGCGAACGCGGTCAGCGCGATGTACCCCATTTCGCCGATGACGGGAATGAGCGACAGCGACCCGGCAAAGTGGTTGCCGGTCGCGGGGTTGATCACGTGGTACGCCGCAACCGTCCCGTACAGCATGCCGCCGGCCCAGCCGGCGAGCAGTCCCCATCGGTGGAACCATCGGGTGTAGAGGCCGAAGACGATCGCGGGAAACGTCTGGAGAATCCAGATGCCGCCGAGCAGCTGGAAGTTGATGGCGTTCTGCTTGTCGAGCGTCAGGACGAAGACCAGCGCGAGGCCCGCCACGATCAGCGCGACGACTTTCGAGACCCTGGCCTGCTCGGCGTGCGGGGCTTCCGCCTTCCACTCCAGGTAGACGTTCCGCGTGAAGGTGTTGGACGCGGCGATCGACATGATGGCGGCCGGCACGAGCGCGCCGATGGCCACGGCTGCGAACGCGACGCCGGCGAACCAGCCGGGAAACGAGTCTTCGAAGAGCTGCGGAATGACGAGCTGGACGTTGACCCGGCCGTCCAGCCCGATCGGCTTCGTGCCGGCGGCAATCGCCACCCATCCGAGCAGCGCCAGCAGGCCGAGCACGAAGCTGTAGGCGGGCAGGATGGTCGCGTTCCGCCGAATCGTGTTGCGGCTCCGCGACGACAGCGTCGCCGTGATCGAATGCGGGTACATGAACAACGCCATGGCGGAGCCCAGGGCCAGCGTCGCGTAGGCCCAGTAGGCTTGCGATGCGGGCACGTACACGCCGACCGGATTGCCGGCCGCGTTGAGGCTGTTCATCTTCGCCTGCGCCGCCTCGAAGACGTGCGCCCACCCTCCGACCTTCGACGGCAGGTAGACGACGGCGACGAGGATCACGATGTAGATCAGCGCGTCCTTGACGAACGCGATGAACGCCGGCGCGCGCAGGCCGGCCGTATAGGTGTAGGCGGCCAGCAGCGCGAACGCCATGAAGAGCGGCAGATCCTTGGCGAAGACGCTGCCCGCGCCGCCGACGCCGACCACTTCGAGAACCGCCTGCATACCGACGAGCTGGAGCGCGATGTACGGCATCGTCGCGAGGATGCCGGTGATCGCGATGGCCAGCGACAGCGCCCTGGAGTCGTGCCGGCCCCGAACGAAATCCGCGCCCGTGATGTATCCGTGGCGATAACTGACCGACCACAGACGCGCCATGTAGATGAAGATGATCGGGTACAGGATGATCGTATACGGCAGGGCGAAGAACCCGCTCACCGCGCCGGCGGCGAACATCGCGGCCGGCACCGCGACGAACGTGTAGGCCGTGTAGAGGTCGCCGCCCAGCAGGAACCAGGTGATCCACGTGCCGAACGTGCGCCCGCCGAGGCCCCACTCGTCGAGACTTTCCATCTTGCCGCCGCGCCGCCAGTTGGACGCCCAGAAGCCCATCACCGTGGCCAGCAGGAACAGCGCGATCAGCACCGCCAGCGCGGTGTAGTCGATGCCGCCGGTCATCGGCCCGCCGTTCTGGCCCTGCCGCGCGGCGGCAACGGCCGTCGTGGACGCGCGATCAGCACCAGGTGGTAGGCCCCCCAGGTGCAGACGGCACACAGGAAGACCCACACAAACTGGTACCAGATGAAGAAAGGGAAACCCGCGAGCGTCGGCTCGACTCGCGCGTAACTACCGACCCAGAGCAGGGCCACGATCGGCATCGCGAGCAGGATGGCGGCGAACGTCAGAAGCCTCCGATTGGCCGGCGGCGCCGTGCCGGTGTCGATCTGGTGTTGCGTCACTGAGCCTCCGGGAAATCGAGTCCGCGGGAGTGTAGCGCAAACGCCGTCGCACGCGGCGGTGCCCGTCCCGGGGCAGCGGGCAGGCTGGCGTCGCGGGTCGGCGAGTTGGCCATCAGCGACTCGCTCCGGGGGCAAGGCGGCGCGGCTGAGCCCTGTTATGGAGGAGTGCTATATACTGGCATCCATATGACGCCATCCCCCGCCATCGACTCCGCCAAGAAGGGCAGTGCGGACCTCTTGATCCTGGCGCTCGTGGACGAGCAGGACCTGCACGGCTACGAAATCGCCCGCCGGATTGAAGCCCGCTCCGGCGGGACTCTCGTGTTCACCCTCGCGTCGCTCTACGCCACGCTCTATCGCCTGGAGGAACGTGGCCAGATCCGCGGCCGCTGGGTCGAGCGCGCCGGCCAGCGCCGTCGCCGCTACTACCGCATCACCGACGCCGGTCGCAAGCTGCTCGCCACGCAGCGCGCCGACTGGAGCCGCTTTCTCGCCGCGCTGACCCAGGTCGCGGGCGTGAAGCCCGCGTGAGCATGCCCCTCGACTGGCACGCCGCCGTGCGACGTTCGGGCTCGGCCGCCGGCGTGGATCTGCCGCGCGCCACGGTGGAGGAACTGGCGGAGCACCTGGCCGACGCCTATGCCGCCGCGTGCCGCGACGGCGCCGACGATGAGACCGCGCGCCGGCGCGCACTTGCCGCGCTTGAAGGCTCCACGCTCGCCGTTCTGCGGCGGCACGCCACCCGCGATCCGGAGCGCACGCGCATGCGACAGACCGACGATCTCGCCCGAACCGCTTCGGGAAGGAGCCTCCACGTGATCCCGTCCCTGCGTATGGCCCTCCGGCACGTCCGGCATCACCCCACGTTCGCCCTCGTCACCATGCTGGTGCTCGGGCTCGGCACGGGGGCAGCCGCGGCGGTGTACTCGATCATCGACGCCGTCGTGCTGCGGCCGTTGCCCTACGAGCGGCCCGATCGGCTGGTCGCGATCTGGGATACCAACACGGAACAGGGGCTGAGCCACGACCCGATCTCGCCCGTGAACTTCATGGATCAGCGCGACCTGCCCGTCTTCGAGGACGCGGCCGCCTGGTGGCGGCCTGGCGTGAACCTGGTCGATCCCGGTCTCGACCCGGTGCGCGTCAGCACGATAGAGTGCAGCGGCAACCTATTCGAGGTCCTGGGCGTGACGCCCCAGGTGGGCGCCGGTTTTCCACGTGACGAGGTCCTCTTTTCGCGCGAGCCGATCGCCGCGATCAGCGATCGCCTGTGGCGCTCCCGGTACAACGCTGACCCGGCGATTGTCGGCCGCCAGCTCCGCATGAACGGCGTCGCCGTGACGATTGTCGGGATCATGCCCCCTGGCTTCACGTTTCCGGACGATGTGGACGTATGGCAGCGGATGAACTGGGACATGCGCCAGCACAGCCGGTCGGCGCACTTCATGGAGGCCGTCGCACGCCTCGACGATGGCGCTTCGATCGACCAGGCTCAAGCGGCCATCGACGCGCTGTGGCCCCGGCTCGTGGAGCAGTTCGGCGCGACGCGGAACAGTCCGGGCAAGGGCTGGGGGTCCCGGTTGATCCCGCTGCTGAACGATCAGCTCGGCTATTATCGGCCGGCGTTGTTCGTGCTCTTCGGCGCCGTGGGCTTGCTGCTCGCGATCGGTGCTTTGAATATCGCCTCGCTGCTTCTCACACGCGTGCTGTCGCGCGAGCGCGAGCTGGCGATCCGCGTTGCGCTCGGCGCCTCGGGACGGCAGCTGGTGATGCAACTGACGGCCGAGAGCTTCGTGCTCTCGTTCGGCGGCGCCCTGGTCGGCATCGCCGCGGCGGCCGTCGCACTACCGCTCGTCGTCGCCCTCACGCCCGTGGAGATCCCGCGACTGGCCGACGTCGCGATTGGCTGGCGGGCGCTTGCGCTCGGCCTCGCCGTAGCGGCGGTCACGACGGTGGCGTTCGGACTGGCGCCGGCCCTGCTGGTCGTGCGCGGACAAGTGCAGGGCGACCTCAAAGCCGCCGAGCGCGGCAGCTCGCGTAGGGCCCGGCGGATCTATACCCTGCTGGTCGCCTCGGAAGTCGCGCTGGCTTGCGCGCTGGTCGCGAGCTCCGCGCTCCTGGTCCGGACCGTGCGGCAGATGACGACCACACCCGTCGGCGTGCAGGCGGACGACACGGTCGTCGCGCCCGTGCAGCTCAGCGTGACGTCGGCCTCCAACGCCGTCGCCATCGCGCAATGGCAGCGCCTCGACGCCGAGCACACACAGATTCTCGAAGCCATCCGGGAGCAGCCGGGCGTGGAGGCCGTCGGCGCGAGCAACGTCCTGCCGCTCGAGGTCAGCTGGCGCGTCGGTGTGGGACTCGACGGCGAGCCGGTGTCGACCGTCGCGGGCGAGTCCCCGACCGTGCAGATGCAAAGCGTCAGCGCCGGCTACTTCGAGGCGATGGGCGCCCGGGTGCTCACGGGCCGGGCGTTCACCGCCTTCGATACCTCCGACTCCGCGGCCGTCGCGATCGTGAACCAGACGTTCGTGCGCCGGCACTTCGCACAGGGGACCGAGCCAGTCGGCCGATCGTTCAGGCTGTGGGCGCAGGCGATCGGTCCGCTCGGCCGCAACCTCATGCCGGACGCGGCCGCGCCCGGCGGCATGAGCTTCGAGGTGGTCGGCGTGGTGGACGACATCCGCAACGTCCCGCTCGGGCAGGAGACGGAGCCGGCCGTCTACCTCTCCACACGGCAGTTTCCCTTCGCCGAGACGTTCCTGGCGGTGAAGGCGGCGAGCACGGCGACGGCCGTGGCCGCGATTCGGAACGCGCTCCGGGAGGTTGCGCCCCAGCAGCCGATGGGCGAGGCGCGGACGTGGGGCGAGCGCTTCGCCGATCGCACGGCCGAGCCGCGGCTGCTCATGAGCGTGCTGCTGTTCTTCGGCGGGCTGGCGGCGCTGCTCGCCGCCATCGGCGTGTACGGGCTCTTTTCGTGGTCGGTGGCGCTGCGCCGGCGTGAGCTCGCGATCCGCCTGGCGCTCGGCGCGAGTCCGGCGGGCGTGGGCGGACGGGTCGTGGCGCAGAGCGCGCTGCTCGTGCTCGCCGGCCTCGTGGCCGGGCTGGCGCTCGTGTGGCTCGCGGAAGGCGCGCTGGCGTCGGTCGTGTACGGTGTGACGCCGAGCGACCCGCGGTCGCTCGCCTCGGCCGGCATATTGCTCCTGGTTGCGGCGCTCGCTGCCTGCGTGCCGCCGGCGCTCCGGGCGATGCGCGTCGATCCGGTTGAGGGGCTCAGGGCGGAGTAGCGCCGCCACGAAGAATCCAACCTGCTCGCCAGGAGCCGGTTGGTCGGGTTGCGTCCCGTGCTGTCGCGACCGCTACACTTGCGGTTACACTGGCGCGTCAGATTGGCCGAGTTCTGCGCGGAAGTCGCGAATTCTGGCCTGAGTTTCGACGCGGAGGGATGGCCGAGCGGTCGAAGGCGGTGGTCTTGAAAACCACTGGACCCGGAAGGGTCCCGGGGGTTCGAATCCCTCTCCCTCCGCCAGATCAATCTTCAAGTGCTTCGATACAACGTCGATAGTCGTCAGCGTCACTTGAAGACCATCTGACGATCCCACATCCACATTCGTGGCGACGCCTCTATGCAAGCGTCTTGCGTACGCCCATCGCCGTGCGGTTGAGACCACCGATGACCGGTTCACAGAGCGAGTGCTGGCGAGAACTGCCTCGAGGCGTCGACCCATCGTCTTCGCCTCGAGATCGATCCGCTCGTCGCTTAATCAGTGCGCATCGCCCAAGCGTCGCCGCGGCTCAGCGCCATGGCTACTGCCGACTGGCCGTCCAGGTGCCCGCGCCCAACCAGGCGAGATCGACGTCGCCGGCCATGGCCTTGTCGTTCTCGATCATGCCCGTGTAGGCGATCGCAATCGCAACGCCCTCCACATAGGTGTTGATCACCATCTCGACATGCCGGCCGTCGACCGAGCCGGTGAAATCCGCTTCCCCGAACGTCTCGGACGAATGGTGCCCTGTCAGCTTTCCGCCCTTCTGCGAGAGCGTGACAATCGGCGCAAACTGACCGGCCCGAGTCTGCACGTCGAAAATCCAGGTGCCGGTCACGTCGTCTGCGGCCTGGGCCAAGCCGACCACCGCCGATATCACCACCGCGGCGACGAAAGCCGCCCCTGCGCGGAGCGCCGTGCCCCTCACGAGCCGCTCCCGTCGTGCAGACCGACCAAGCCACCCCCGAGCCGCGCCATTCAGGCATCTTACAGCAGCGTCCGCGCTTCCGGCGGACTGCTCATTGCTCCGACAACGCGTCGCGCTGCTCGACGGCGATGGCAGATGCGCCATCTTTGCCTGGCGGAGCGCAGCGTTGCGCGGGAGCGCGTTCCCAGCCGCTCCTGCTTCAGCAGGGCAACGATCGCGTCATGCGTTCGACACTGGACACGAGGCGCACGTAGCCCAAGGTGCGCGCCGGGACCTCACCTCCCGGCGACCGCAATCGTCGCCGTCTCTCCACTGATCTCCATCGTCGTCCCGAACGGCTTCGACGCGTTGGCGAGCCGCTCCAGAATGTAGCCGGCTCGCGCCCCGGTCGCCGCCAGTGGCAGGCCTCTCGTGTATAGAAACTGATTGCCGGCGTACGGGTTCTGCACATCAGGCTGCCCGTCGCCCAGCGTGTTCAGGACGATGGGCCGGACCGAAATCGATTTGAGAGGGCGCTGAACCGGGCGTTGCGCCGAGCTCTGGGAGGCCACGTCGAACCGGACGGTCGCCACCACGCTCTCCCACGCCATCGGCTCGTCGATGTACGTCAGCGTCGGGGGCACGTTGTAAATGAAGTTGCCCAGGTCGTAGAAGATCGCGCGCCCGCGATAGATCTCCACGCCGTGCAGGAGCGGCGCCCCATGCATCACGACGATGTCGGCGCCGGCGTCGATCTCGTCGTGGACCCACTTCGTCAGCCACGGGTTCGGGGCGAGCCGCTCGGGCATGCCCTCGGTGAAGATCGTCGAGAACGACCGGTTCCCGAACACATGGTTGTGCTGGTAGACAATGACCACGTCGGCCCGCCGGCGCGCCTCGCGGATGCTTTGCAGAATGCGACGGGCATCCTCCCCGTTCGGCGTATTGGCCGGCGCCCCGGGCAAATCTTCCGTCGCCTCGTTCTCGCGACCGCCGGCCTCCACGCGCAGCTCGTTGACGCCAGGGCGCTCCGCCGTGGCGCGCGCGCCGGGCGCCATCAGGCCCGACGCGCTCGCGATCAGCGCGACCGTCCCTCTTGGGGTCTGGAGATAGGCGGGGGCCGCCGCCTCGGCGAGGCTGCTGCCGGTGCCCGCGTGAACGATCGTCCGGCGATCGACTTCGCGGAGCGTATTGCGGATGCCCGTCTCCTTCAGGTCGAAGGCGTGGTTGCCCGACAGCGCGAGCAGGTTGAATCCCATCGCCGTCAACGCGTCGAGCGCTTCCGGCGGGGTGAGAAACCCTCTGCCCTCCCGAACCGTTTCGCCGGGTTCGGCGACTGCGGCTTCGAGGTTCGTGAAGATCACGTCGCCACCGAGCAGCCCTTTGATCGCCGGCCCGGCCCCGGGTTTGGTGGCCCGGAGATCCGAGCGGATCATCGACTGGCCGGTCAGCACGATCGTGATGTCGGTCGACTGCTGCGCTGAAATGCCGACAACGATCACGCACACCGCTGCGACCAGGACGGCGAGAGGCAACTTCTTCATGAGCAGCCCCCTCTTCGGGGCGACGCCACGATACTGCAGGCGCGGCGCATTTGTCTCCGTCTGTCACGACTCGATGCCCACGTCTGTGCTTGCCATTCCCGACCGATTGACGATAATCGCCCCACGGATTTTGCGCCCGACGATCCACCTGGCCCTGGAGACCCCGCGCCAGGATGGCGCGCAACAGCCGGCGCCCGTCGGACGTTCATTTCAGGGAGGAGACTTCACCTATGAAGCGCATTCACGTTTTGCTATCCGGTCTCGCGATTGGCGGGCTGCTGGTCGCGGGCATGCTCGTCGTTTCGCCACGCGGGACCCAGGCCCAGGGACTGGCCGGGTCCCCCGAGCAACAGGCTGCGCAGGCGAAGCTCGAAGCGGGCTACACCAAGCTGCAGGTCACGAACCAGTATCTTCAGCTGAGCATTCCCGGCTACACGATGGGGCAAACGGTCGGCGTCGCCACCAATTCGCAGGGCCACCTGTTCGTGTACTCGCGCTCGATCAACCAGGGCGTCGCGCGCGGCGGAAAGGCCGCGGTGCTCTGGGAGTTCGACAACAACTACAAGTTCGTCAAGGAGTGGGGGCCCAACAACTACGCCGAGTCGTTCGCGCACGCCGTCCGCGTCGACAAGTCGGACAACGTGTGGCAGGTCGACGAAGGCTCGGGCATGATCGTCAAATACAACCCGGCGGGCCAGCACATCCTCTGGCTGGGCCGGACGCCGGAGGCGATCGACTACCTGCAGGCGAATCTCGAAATCCTGCATTTCACCGCCCCGAATCAGCCGACCAAGGACGCCCATCCGAAAGGCCGTGTCGGACAGTTCGACCGCGAAACCGACATCGCGTTCGATTCACAGGGCAACCTGTTCGTGCCTGACGGCTACGGCAACTCGCGCGTGGTGAAGCTTTCACCGGACGGCCACTGGCTGAAGGAACTGGGCACCTGGGGCAACGGTCAGGATCAGTTCAGCACGCCGCACAGCATTGCCTCGGACGCCGAGGACAACATCTACGTCGCCGACCGCGGCAACCGGCGCATTCAGGTCTATGACAACAACCTGAACTACAAGAGGACCATCAGCGGCATCGGCGCGCCGTGGGCGCTCTGCGTGACGAAGAGCTCTCCCGAGTACATGTTCAGCGGAGACGGCAACGGCAAGGTGTACAAGATGGACATGACCGGCAAGGTTCTGGGCATGTTCGTCACCGGCCAGGACCACGGCTCGGAGGACACCGGGGATCTGGTGCATTCGCTCGACTGCCGGAACCCCAACACCGTCTACGTCGGCTCCGCCAGCATGTGGGACGTGCAGAAGGTCACCATCAAGTAGCCGGTCCCGCACGGAAGCAGAAGGGGCTCGAGCCGCCGGCTCGAGCTCCGAATTTCCCTCTCCCCATTTTCGCGAACGAGGCAAATCGTCGCCGCCGGCCGTCGCCGTTGTGCTAGCGTGCGCAGCGCGTGGCCGAGCCTCGCAGAGCCATTGCGCGTAGAATGCGAGCCAGACGCATCCATGATCGGCCGTCAGATCGGGATCTACCGGTTGGTTTCGCTGTTGGGCGCAGGCGGCATGGGCGAGGTCTATCGCGCGCGTGACACGAGACTCCAGCGCGATGTCGCCATCAAGGTCCTGCCGCCGTGTCTCGCCGCCGATGCCGATCGCATCGCCCGACTGGCGGTGGAAGCGCGGACGCTCGCGTCGCTGAATCACCCGCACATCGCGACCATCTACGGTTACGAGGATGCCGACGGTGTCGGCGCGCTCGTGATGGAGCTCGTGGACGGCCCGACCCTCGCCGACCGGCTCGGCTCGTCTGCGCGGGCTCTGCCGCTCGCCGAGGTCCTCGACATCGGCAGCGAGATTGCCGAAGCGCTCGAGGCGGCCCACGAGCGCGGCATCATCCACCGGGATCTCAAGCCGTCGAATCTCAAGCTCGCGCCGGACGGCCACGTCAAGGTGCTCGACTTCGGTCTGGCGACGGCGTTTGTGCCGAACGACGCCACCGCAGGCTCGACCGACAGCCCCACGATGATGCCGAGCGACGGCCGGTCCGGCACGATCGCCGGCACGCCGGCGTACATGAGCCCCGAGCAGGCGCGCGGCGAGGTTGTCGACAAGCGCACGGACGTGTGGGCGTTCGGCTGCGTCCTGTATGAAATGCTGACGGGCCGTGCGGCGTTCTCGGGCGCCACGATCACCGACACGTTTGCCGCCATCCTCGAGCGGGAGCCCGACTGGAGCGGGCTGCCGCCTCACACACCACGACGCGTCCGACAGCTGGTGCGACGCTGCCTGCAGAAGGATGCCCGTCGTCGGCTGCGCGACATGGGCGACGCCCGTCTCGACCTGGACGAAGCGCGGACGGAGCCGACGGGAGAAGACCGGGCCGACAATCGGCCGCGCCGCGACGCTCGCCGACCGCGGTGGTCGCCGCCCTGACGGGACTGGCGGTGGCCGGCGCCGGCGTCGGCGTCTGGCTGTTCCGTCCGGACGCGACGCCGCTCGAGATCCGGCTGGAGATCAGCACGGTTCCCACGCGGGATCCCAGCCTGGCCATCTCGCCCGACGGACGACGAGTGGTGTTTCCCGGAAGGGATCGAGGACGGTCACGGCTGTGGCTGCGGCCGCTCGATTCGACGATCGCACAGCCGCTGGCAGGCACGGAGGGCGCCACCTCTCCTTTCTGGTCGCCCGATGGCCGCTCCATCGGATTCTTCGCCGACACGGTGCTGAAGGTGATGGACGTCGACGGCGGGTCGATCAGAACCGTAGCGACCGCGTCGCCCGCAAGCGGCGGAGGAACGTGGGGCGGGGACGGCACCATCCTGTATTCGCCGTCTCCGGGCCGGCCCATTCTGCGGGTGCCCGCCACGCCGACCGGCGGAGAGCCGGCTCCGGTGACGCGGTTCGACGCGGCTCAGCAGTCGAGCCACGTGTCGCCACGGTTTCTCCCCGACGGGCGGCACTTCCTGTTTTTCGTGTCGGGCCGACCCGAGAGCCGCGGCGTGTACGTCGGACAGCTGGACGACCCGAATGCGAAGCGCCTGTTCAGCGCCGACTCGCCCGCTGTTTTCGCGGCCACGGGCCATCTGCTGTTCGTGCGCGACGGCAAGCTCCTGGCGCAGCGATTCGACGTCGAACAGCTCGACGTGCAGGGCGATCCTGTTGCGATCGCCGAGGGGGGCAGTGGGGGAACCTACCTGGCGGCATCGATGGCGGGACCGATCGTGTACCGAACGCTGTCGGCCGACAGCGGTCAGCGGCGGCTGGTGTGGCTCGATCGCGCCGGGCGCGAGCTGGAGACGGTCAGCTATCCCGACACCGCATCGCTCGGGCCGGCACTGTCGCGCGACGGCCGCCACATCGCGCTGTTCAGGTTCGTGAATGGCAACATGGACATCTGGTGGTACGACGTAACCCGTCGCACGTGGAACCGGATCACGACCGATCCGGCCGACGACATTCTCCCGCTGTGGTCTCCCGATGGAAGCCGGCTCGCCTTCGGTTCGAATCGCGCGGCCGGTCAGGTCGTCGCGACCCGAGCCGCGCAGAACCTCTTCTGGACGCGCGTGGAGGCCCAGGAGAGCGGGGCTGAACTGCTGCTCGCGACGCCGGACGTCAAGTTTCTGGCCGACTGGTCGTCCGACGGCCGGACGCTGCTCTTCGACGACATCGGTGGTCCGGCCAGTGGCGTCGACATCTGGGCCCTTCCGCTCGACACGCGCACGCCCTTCCAAGTGGTTCACACGGAATTCAACGAGCGGCTCGCGCAGTTCGCGCCCGATGGCCGGTGGATCGCGTATCAGTCGGACAAGACCGGGCGCTTCGAGATCTACGTGCAGCCGTTTCCGGGATCAGGCGGCGATACGCTGGTGTCGACGAACGGCGGCTCGCAGCCGCGCTGGAATCGCGATGGCACGGAACTTTTCTACATCGGCGGGGACGACCAGCTGATGGCCGTCCCGATCGGCCAGTCGTCCGAGGACGGCCGCGTGGAACCCGGCTCGCCGGTCGCCCTGTTTGCGACCGACGTGGGCAGCGGCGTCCCGAACACCGTGCGCCAGCAATACATGGTGGCGCCTGACGGACAGTCGTTCGTGATGAACTCCGTCCCGCAGGAATCGGGCGCGTCGCCCATCACGGTCATTCTCAACTGGAAGCCGCCGGCAGCGCGGTGAGGCGGGAACCGCGCGACGAGCCGCGCGGACGGCTTCGCCGATACAGATGAGCCGCGCATCGGAACGGTGTGCGGATCTGCACGACACTCGATGCGGCCGTTGGATCGCGACACGGCGGCGATCGTCGCCATTGCGCGTAGAATCCGGGCTGGCTCATCCAGGAGTGCGTCGTGACGCTGAGCGAGGCCTTTCTCCGATCGCTGCCCAAGGTGCTGCTGCACGATCACCTCGACGGCGGGCTGCGTCCGCAGACGATCGTCGAACTGGCCAGGGACGAGCGATACCCGGCGCTGCCAACCGGGGATCCCGGCGCCCTCGCCGACTGGTTCCATCGTGGCGCGCGCCGCGGCAGCCTGCCGCTCTATCTCGAAGGCTTCGCGCACACGTGCGGCGTCATGCAGACGCCGGAGGCGCTCGAACGCGTGGCCTACGAGATGATGGAAGACATGCGGGACGACGGCGTCGTGTACGTCGAGACGCGGTTCGCCCCCGTCCTCCACACCCGCAAGGGCCTCGCCGGCGATCAGATCGTGAGCGCCGTCCTGAAGGGGCTCGAGCGGGGGAAGCGCGATTTCGGCGTGGAGTACGGCGTCATCGTCTGCGCGCTGCGCAACATGCGCGTGTCAGAGGAGATGGCGGAGCTGGCCGTCGACTTCCGCGACCGGGGCGTCGTCGGCTTCGACCTGGCCGGCGAAGAGGGCGGCTTCCCGCCGAAGAAGCACATCGACGCCTTTCACTACATCCAGCGGGAGAACTTCAACATCACGATCCACGCGGGCGAGGCCTTCGGCAAGGAGAGCATCTGGCAGGCCATCCAGTGGTGCGGCGCGCATCGCATCGGGCAC
Organism: uncultured Acidobacteriota bacterium; assembly: GCA_963837345.1. Lineage (GTDB taxonomy): Bacteria > Acidobacteriota > Vicinamibacteria > Vicinamibacterales > CAVVIG01 > CAWIMX01. The sequence continues at coordinate 1,067,572 of CAWIMX010000001.1, read as the reverse complement.
GCGACGAGGCTCATCGAAGACATCGGGATCGATCCGCACGATCCGACGAGGATCGTCAAGATGGGCTACCTGGCGCAATACGTGCTGGACAAGCGCATTCCGCTCGAAATCTGCCTTACGAGCAACGTCGACACGGGAGCCGTCGAGCGGCTCGACGCGCATCCGTTCGGCATCTATCACCGCTACAACTTCCGCGTGACCCTCAACACCGACGATCGGCTCATGAGCGACACGTCGCTCACCAGGGAATTCGCGCTCGCCCATCGCGCGTTCGCGCTGACGCTCGACGACATCGAGAAGCTCACCATCAACGCGATGAAGAGCGCGTTCGTTCCCTACAAGCAGCGGCTGCGTCTCATCTACGACGTGATCAAGCCGGGCTACGCGAGGGCACGCGGCTGACGCGTGGAGCGCGGTCCGGTCTCAATGGCCGCCCCGTTCCCTGCCGATCAGGACCGTCAGGATCGTAATCAGGGCGCCGATTGCGAGAAACGGTGCCGACATCAGCACGACCAGCACGATGGCTTTCATGGGTGTTCCGTCGAAGGTCAGGATAGCTCATCGGAACAATTTTCCCCCAAGGCCAGTCGAACGTGCGATAACCGCCCGCCGCGTGCCGTACGGGCGCCATGAGTCGAAGGCACGCATCTTGCCTCCGCGGAGTGCGGATTGGTGTTGCTGGACCGACCGGAAACTGGGGAACAGGGGGAGCGCATGTTCGACCTCACGCTCGTCGACCATCTCCGCGTGACGTTCGGCCACATCATTCACTGCCACAAGGCGCACGCCGAAATCGCCCGGTCGCATGCCCGCTGGAGCCGTGCGCTGAGAGCGGGCGAGGGACTCATGATGGCCGCGGCCGCGATCACGGCGATCGGCAGTGTGTCCGGTCAGACCTTCGGCAATGCCGTGGCCACCGCGGCGTTCGCGGGGCTGGGGCTCCTGCTGCTCCTCGCCGATCTGATGCTGAACCTGGATCGTTCCGCGCAGGCGCACTTCCAGTGCGCCGTCAGGTTCTGGACGATGCGCGAGAAATATCGGGCGCTCCTGTCCGATCTCTGCGACGGCGCGGTCAGCCCCGAAGCGGCGCGCTCGATTCGCAACGCGCTCCTCGGCGAGCTGCAGACCATCTACGAGAGCGCGCCGATCGGCGACTCGCAGCTCTATCAGTCGGCCCGCGAAGCCGCGGCCGGCTCCGACGCTGAAGCGTTCAGCGATGAAATCGACGTGTTCCTGCCGGGACCCCTTCGGAAGCGCAAAGCCGCTGCAAGCTGACCCGCCTCCGGCGTAGACTTCACGGGGGTGTCCGGCCGTGAAGATCTACAGGACCGTCACGCGCGTGCCCGGCGGGCTCATGGTCGTGCCGCTGTTTCTCGGCATGGTCGTCAACACCTTCTTCCCGGGACTGCTCCGCATCGGCGGCTTCACCGAAGCGTTGACGGGCGCCGGCTACCCGACGGTGCTCGGCATGTACCTGTTCACCGTCGGCACGAGAATGACCTTCCGTGCCGCGCCCACGATGCTCGTGCGCGGCTTCGGCATCCTGGCCGCCAAGGTCGGCACGGCCACGATCTTCGCGCTCGTGGTGGCCAGGTTCTTCGACGGCAGCGTCTTCGGCCTCAGCACCCTCGCGGTCATGGTCGCGATGAGCGACACCAACGGCGGCATGTTCCTCGCGCTGACGAGCGTCATGGGCGACAAAGACGACGCCGGCACCTATGTCGTCCAGAGCGTCGAGACCGGACCGTTCCTCACGATGCTGATCTTCGTGGGCACGGGCCTCGCCGTGATTCCGTGGCTGACGATGGTGTCGGTGGTCGCGCCGATCGCCGTGGGGGCGCTGCTCGGCAACCTCGACGACGACATCAGACAGTTCTTCGGCAGCCACGAGCCGATCATCGTGCCCTTCATGGCGTTCACCCTTGGCCAGACGATCAATCTCCGTTCGGTCGTGACGGCCGGCCTTCCGGGCATCGCGCTCGGCGTGACCGTGCTGGTGGTCACCGGCCTGGTCTGCATCACGGTCGATCGGCTGCTCGGGGGAACGGGCATTGCGGGCGCGGCGGCCTCGAGCACGGCCGGCAACTCGGCGACGGTTCCGCAGGCCGTGGCGCTGGCGGATCGATCCTATGCGCCGGTTGCGGAAGCGGCCACCGTCCAGGTGGCCGCGTCGGTGATCGTGACGGCCATCCTCACGCCGCTCCTGACGTCATGGTGGTTCAGGCGCACGGCGGCCTCGCGGGCCGCGAATCGCCGGGCCCCGTTGTCCGACGAGGCGCCGGAGGAGATCCCGGTCTCGTCCCGGTAGATCGACGCCGGAGACAAAAGCGCCCGGACCGGCGGCAGAAGCCGTCGGCCCGGGCTGGGGAGCTTGCGAAGCGAATCGCTGGAACGAACCTAGGCGTTCCGGAGGCCGTGCTGCTGACGAAGGCGTCGGATGCCGGCGGCGAGGCCGAGGCCGAGCAGGGTCAGCGTGGCGGGCTCCGGCACGTCGGTCACGTCGATGTGGTCGCGCTCGGTGCCGATCACCGTCGTGCCGTCGAGCAGGGCGACGATGTCGAAGTCGTAGGAGCCGGCGGCCAGACCCGTGAACGTGACGTCGAAGTTGAAGATGCGATCGATCGAGCGATCGAAGGCGCCCATGTAGCTGAGCGGGTTGAAGGCCACGCTCACGCCTGCCGGCAGGCCCACGGCCACCAGCGAGATGTTGCTGTAGGTGCTGATGCCGGTCGCGAGCGCATCGGTGATGGCCGTCAACAGGTTGGCTGGGGTGACCGCCGCTCCGGAGAGCAGCGTCCCGCCCGTCGCAGTCGTGATCGCCGTGGCCTGGCCGGAGGCGTCCAGACCGCCGAAGCCCACGTTGGCCGCGATCACCGTCGCGTCGATTCCCGTCAGGGCCGCGATCGTCGAGGCGAGCGTTGCACCGACCGAGGGATCGTGACCTTCGGCGTCACCGCTCCACACGACGAAGCGCTCGGAGCCAGGCCGCCAACCGGCGGTGGTGGCCTCGGTCAATCCGTAGAGATTCGCTTCGGGCGTGTCGCCGCCACCCGACGCGACCCAGCTATTGATGGCGGTCTGGGCCGCGGCGGCGCTCGTCGTGAAGTCCTGATCGAGGTTGTAGGCGAACACGTCCCCAGCATCCTTGTACTGGCCCACACCGAACGCGATGTTCGAGGCAACGCCTGAGAGGGAGGACACGAGGGATGTGAAACCGGTCTGCACCGTGGCGATCGTGCCGCCCATGCTGCCGGTGGTGTCGGTCAGGAAGAAGATGTCGACCGGCGCCTCCGTCGTTTCCGTCACGGTCACGGTCTTCGAGATCGTGACCGATCCGCCGATGGCGAGCGTTCCCGAGAAGGTGGTGGGCGAGATCGAATCGGCGTACGCCGGCGCTGTGCTCAGCAGAGCCAACGCCACACCCGGTAACACGAATCGCAAGCTCCGCATGCAGGCCTCCAGCGAAAAAGGTGTCGTTCGCGCCGGGTGATAGCATTCTGCGTGCCCACCATTTATGCAAAATTTCTAGAGAATCGTGCTGTTCTGTGACGGAAGACCCTTCCTACGAAGACTGTTGTCATCTCATGTGGTGGGTAGCAGTTTTCAATCACATTCCCGGGGTCTTGGACGGCGTCCCAGAATAAAAGGCGTCCTGCTCGTGACGTTTAGTCTTCGCAGGAAATGACTTCGTCCAGGATTCGACACTGTCGCCAGACCCCTCTGCGGGGCCGGCTTTTTGCATGACGGCGTGCAACATGGTCGGAATTCGCGCCCTGGCTTTCGCTCGCATCCGTACGGGCTGTGCGGTGCTGGCCGCCGCCACACTCGCGGCGTCCTGCTCGGCCGACGCGCAGGCGCTCAAAGCCGAACATGTGGCGAACGGCGATCGCTATGTCGCCGCCGGCAAGATGCCGGAGGCCGTCGTCGAGTACCGATCGGCCCTGCAGCAGGACGATCAGGACGCTCTCGTGCGGGAAAAGCTGGCAGACCTGCTGCTGGCCCAGAAGAAGGCCGGCGAAGCGCTCAAGGAGTACCAGCGCGCAGCAGACCTGGCGCCCGACAACGATCGCCTCCAGCTGAAAGCGGGCAATCTCCTCCTGGTCGCCGGCAACTTCGTCGACGCGAAGGCGCGCGCCGACGCCGTGCTGGCTCGCGACGAAAAGAGTCTCGACGCCAACCTCCTGAAAGCCAAGGCGCTCATCGGCCTGAAGGACGTGCCGGGCGCGCTGGCGCAGGTGGAGGATGCCATTCAAGCCAACCCGGATCGCGGCGAGGTCTACACGAATCTGGGCGCCATCGAGCTGGGTCGGGGCGAGCGCGCCGCCGCCGAGGCGGCGTTCCGGAAGGCCATCGAGCTCGCGCCCGATTCCCTGCAGGCGCAGCTGGCGTTCGGCACGTTCGCGTGGATGACCGGTCAGTGGAAGGAAGCCGAAGACGCGCTGAAAAAGGCCGTCGTGATCGCGCCCAAGGATCCCATTGCCAATCGCGCCCTGGCGAACTTCTTCCTGGCCACCAACCGGGCGCCGGAAGCCGAAACACCGCTCGTGACCAACTTCGAGAACCGGGCGGGCAGCGCCGACGCGTTCGCTCTGGCCGACTACTACGTGCTCGTCGGGCGGCTGCCGGATGCGAAGGCCATTCTCGAGCCCTTGACCCGCGTGTCGGAAACGGGAAGTGAAGCGCGAATCCGACTGGCCACGATTGGATACCGCAGCGGCCAGCACCAGGCCGCTTACGACCAGCTCGACGCCGTCCTCAAGACCCAGCCGGCGAACAGCCGCGCGCTCATCGTCCGGGCTCGCCTGCTGCAGCTCGACGGACGGTTCGACGATGCGCTCAAGGATGCCCAGGCGGCGACTGCGGCCGATCCGAAGTCCACCGCGGCCTTTTTTCTCGTCGGGCAGCTGCAGAACCAGCTTCGCCATGCATCGGAGGCGCGGGCGGCGTTCGAGCAGGTCCTGCAGCTGAATCCGCGCGCCTCCGATGCTCAGCTCGAGCTGTCGAAGATCCATCTCGCCACCGGCGACGTCGACACGTCGCTCGGGCTGGCGCGCAGTGCGGTCCAGGCGACGCCGAATAATCCGGACGCGCGGCTCGCCATGGCTCGCGCGCTGCTGGCGAAGGGCGATCTGGACGGGGCCGAGAAAGAGTTGAACGCGCTCGCCACCGCCTATCCGCAGGCCGCCGCCGTTCAGTCCGAGCTCGGCATGCTGTACGGCCGCCGGAACAACCAGACCGCGGCCCGCAAGGCGTTCGAGAATGCCCGGGCGCTCGATCCCGCCAACGGCCAGGCCACCTTGGGACTGATTGCCCTCGACCTGATGGCGAAGCAACCGGCGCAGGCGAAATCGCTCGTCGACGATGTCGTGAATCACAACCCGAGCGCCGCCGGGCTGGTGCTCGGCGCGCGCGTTTATGCGGCAACCGGCGACGCCGATGGCGCCGAGCGGCTGCTCCGGCAGGCAATCCAGAAGGACGCGAACTATCTGCCGGCCTACGTGGGCCTCGGCCAGTTCTACGTTGCCCGCGGCCGCCTCGACGCCGCGCTTGCGGAATTCCAGAATGTCACGCGGCAGAATCCTCGCGCCGTGGCCGCCGAAACCATGGTCGGCATCATCATGCAGGCTCAGGGGAACGTCGAAGGCGCGCGGCAGGAATACGAGAAGACGCTCAGCATGGATCCGGAAGCGGCCGTCGCCGCCAACAACCTGGCGTGGATTCTCGCCGAGGCGGACACCGACCTGTTGCGCGCCGAAGACCTCGCGCGAACGGCGGTCGGCAAGCTTCCCGACAACCCGTCCGTCAACGACACGCTCGGCTTCGTGCTCCTGCAGAACGGCCGTTCCGCAGATGCGATCAAGCCGCTCGAGCAGAGTGTCGCCGGCGACCCGTCGAACGCGCTGTACCACTACCACCTGGGCAAGGCGTACCTGGATGCCGGGCAGGCCGACAAGGCCAAGGCATCGCTGTCGCGCGCATTGGCGTTGAACGCGGCGTTCGATGGCGCCGCAGACGCCCGCGCCCTGCTTGCCATCGCCGACGTGGCTCGCTGAGGTTCTTCGCCAAATTTCGTACGGGCTCCGCGGCCCGGGCGTAGAATGGCTGAGCTTTTCTGGCCGCGACGCCCATGCCACGATGCTGGCGGTTTGCCGTCGTTTCGCTCGCCGCGGCCGCCGCCGTCGGGTGCTCGGCGCCCGTCCTCCAGGCGCTCGACGTCACGAGCGGCCCGCCGCACACCCTGGTGATGGTCGACGGCCGCGACCTGTTCGACAGGTACGGTCCTCTGGGATGGCACACCCGTTCCCGGCGGATTTCTCGGCGCCTTCATGTTCTCCGTGCCGCCCGGCGCGACGCCGGGCACACATCAAGTCAGCGTCCAGAACTCGCACGGTACCTCCGCGACGCTCGGCTTCGTAGTCGACAACGCCGTCCCGACGGCGCCGGTTCCGCCCGCGCCGTTTCTCCCGCGGATTGACGCCGTCACCCTGCTCGGCGCCCGGTTCGACGCCACCGGTCAGGTCACTCCGCTGCTCTACGTGCAGGGCGCCAACTTCGACGTCGGAACGATCGCCCAGGTCAACGGCGTCGACGTGCCGACCATTGCCCACAAAGGGCTGCGCAACACCTTCTACGGCGTCGCGCCCTCCGATCTGGGCTATCCGATCTATCACTACCTGTCGCTGGTCGTTGTCCCCGGCGCCCGATCCGCGGGGGCGCCGGTGAGCATCACCGTGAGGAACCTGGGCGCCACGCAGACAAGTGCCGCCGTGACGTACGGGCTTCCGGCCGACGCCGCGCACGTCGACAGCGACGGCGACTCGCTGCTCGATTCGTGGGAAACCGGCGGGTACGACGCCGACGGCGACGGCGTCGTCGATCTCGATCTGGCGGCGCTCGGTGCGTCTCCGTGGCGGCGCGATGTGTTGCTCGAGGTGGATACGATGGTGAACGCCGCCACCACCGGCGCGGCGCTGCAATACCCGGCCGGTCCGGCGACGTTCGGCGCCGCGCGGGCGATGTTCGCGGCGGCGCCCGTCATCAACCCGGCCTCGGCGAACGGTATCAACCTGGTGATCGACTCGTCGGGGACGGCGCTGTACACGGCGCCGGTCTGCTTCGATCTCGGTCCCGACGCGAGCGCATGCAATCCGTCGGTGCAGGCCTTCTCCGCCATCCGGTCCCAGTCGTTCGACAATCCGCCTGCCGGCCGCGAGAAGCTGTTCCACTATGCGGTCTGGGCTCCCGAGGAGATGTTCCACAACACCGGGCGAAGCGATGGCAGCCGCAACCTCCTGGTGGCGCTGGAGGCGAAGACGCCTCCGTACAAGACCGTTCGGTCGCAGGTGGAAAGCCTGGTTCACGAGCTGGGGCACGATCTGAATCAGTTCCACGGCGGCGGACCGGACGACTTCACGTGGTTCAAGCCCAACTACCTGAGCGTGATGTCGTACACGTGGGATCTGCGATCCGAACGGCAGGACGCCTGGCGCGTGGATCACGCCACGTGCGTGCCGTTCTACTACGCCATGCCCGGCGCCACGGAGGTGAACGGCGCGCTGCCGCCCACCGTCAATACGGTTGTGGATTATTCGCAGGGCATGGGACCGGAAGTGTCCCGCGGGCCGGGCGCGTCGAAGGTCTGCGGCTCCCTGGTGAACTTTTCGGCGACCGGCATTCCCAACAGGGTCTCCGACTATGCCAACTGGCCGAACCTGCGATTCGCGCCGTAGCCGCACCGGACGCGCGGCCATCGCCGCCGTCGTGGCCGCCGGGCTGGCGGCGGCAGGCTGCCAGTCCGACGACCAGCGATCCCGACGGATGGCCGAGGACGCCGCGGCCTTGTCCGAAGGCTCCTCGCCGGACCAGGCGAGGCTGCTGCGCGAGGCGGCGGCGCGCGGCGACACGCTCGGGCTGCAGTCGGTGCCCATCGTCGAGCGGCCGGTCGACACCCGCGCGCCCCAGCCGATGCCCGACCAGACGGGCCCGTCGCAGGACGTGGCCCTGCCGGCGCGCGCCGACAGCGCGATGCGAGTGCTCGACGTTCCCGCCGGGCTCGGATCCGCGTTCGACGTTCCCGCCGCTACGGTGTCCGCGATGGCGGCCGAGCGCGTCACGGTCGATCTGGGAAGTGGCCAGACGCTGATCTTCCTCTGCCGTGTCGAGGGCGCGCCGCTTCGGCTAAGGCAGGGCGATCGCGTTTCCGTCCAATATCGTTCGCTCGACACGCCTTCGGAGCGCGAGCAGCTGCTGGCGGTTCGCACGCCGGGAGGGCCGGGTGTCGCGCAAATCGTCTCGGGTGCGGAATCGCCGATCCAGCTGAGCGTGCCGTCGTTCGATCTCGTCGTCCAGCAAGTGGGGGAGGGCCGGTCCGCCACCGTCCGTGTGGCGGTGGGCGGACGCGAAGCCGTGCTGCCGCCGGGCGCGACGACGACCGTGAACGGCGTCATGGTTCGGGTGGTCGCAAGCCAGGCGCTGGCCGGACCGCAGTCGGGGCTGGCCGAAGGGCCGCCATACGCGTTGAATCTGTTGGCGTGGGTGCGGTGACTCGCCCGGCGACGGCGCCGCGGGCATGCAAAGGAGGTCGGCCATGAGCAGGCTGTTCTTGGCGGTCGGGATCGCGCTGGCGGCGGCGGCGTGCGGCGGCTCGTCGCCGCAGCAGGGGACACCGTCCGGATCGGCGGCGGCGACGGGGCCTGCTGCGGCGGCGTCGGGCCACGCCACGCTCATCATCTTCACGACGAACCAGGACAAGGGCACGGGTCCCGGGCAGTACGACACGGACTGCGTAGGCATTGTCGCCACTGAAACGCTGGCCGCGAGGCGGCGCCAGGCGATCACGTGGCGCGTCGAGCCCTCGCACGGCGGCGTGAGCGACGCCTGTTCGCCGGCGGCCGGCTTCGACAGGTCGCAGGTCTCGCTGCACTTCGCAGACAGCGGCGCCGTCGGCACGATGGCGCTGAACGCGAACAACGGGGGCGTGATCGCGGCGACGGTGCCCGACGGGGCCATCGAGGGCCGCCATAAGTACCAGGTGTTCTACGCGGGCATCCCGGCAGGGCCCGACCCCGAGCTCTTCATCCGCTGTCCGACCTGCGGTCCGGATGGGAACGGCCCCTAGCCGCCCGATTTCCGCGCCGGCGGGCTCGGAGGGAATCCGGGCCTGCCGCGCAGGATCGCGAGGTCGTCGTCGCCCTCCGCGCGGCTCGGCGGGTAGCCGGCGGCGATGGCCTGGCTCAGCTGCTCCATCGCTCGATCCGCGTCGCCCGCGAGCGCCAGCACGACGGCGTGGCGATAGCGGATGTCGGGGCTGGCCGGATTGATCGTGAGCGCGCCCATCGCGTGCTGCTCGGCTTCGCGCCGCCGTCCGACCTTCGCCTCGTAGACGGCCAGCCGCGACATGAGGGTGGCGTCCGACGGGTTCACCGCGAGGGCTTCCTGCGCGAGCCGCACGGCTTCATCGAACGCGGCCTTCGCGTCGGCCGGTCGGCCCAGCTTCAGGTACGCGTCGCCCAGATTGCGTCGAATGACGGCCAGCGTCGGATCGAGGCGGGCGGCCTCCTCGTAGGCATGGGCCGCCTCGTCGAACTGTCCGGCCTCGTAGAAGATGTTTCCCAGATTCGCATAGGCGCCGGGATCAGGACTGATGCTGATCGAGCGTTCGAGGTTCTGCCTGCCGTGTTCGGTGTCGCCGGCGGCAAGGTAGGCCACGCCGAGCTGCTGGTAATGGCTCGCGTCGTCGGGCTGCAGGTGCACGAGGCGGGTGAAGGCCTCGATGGCGTCGGTGAAGCGGCCCGCGTTCATGTAGAGCATGCCGAGCGACTGCTCGGTGCGCCAGTATTGGGGACGCAGCGCATCGGCCCGGCCGAGCTCGTCGAGGGCGTCGTCGTAGCGGCCCTCGCTGGCCAGCACCTCGCCGAGCTCGCGGTGTGCGTCGTCGTTGGACGGCTGCCGCGCGAGGATCCGGCGCAACTCGTCCACGGCGGCGCCGTTGCGTCCCGTCCATCTGTAGACGTACACGAGCGACATCCGCGCGTCGATCAGATCGGGTTGGAGCCGGACCGCGTCGTTGGCCTGTTCGAGCGCCTGTGCCATCAGCTCCACGTCGTTCGTGAGCCGCGATCGTCGCGTGTACGCGTAGGCGAGCCCGCCGTGCGCGAGCGCAAAACCCGGATCGATGGCCACGGCCCGCTTGAAGCTGGCGATCGCCCCGTCGAGGCTGGCGTCGTCGCTCCGTTCGAGGAGCGCCGTGCCGCGCCAGTAGGCGTCGAGCGCCTCGCGGCTCGTCGTCGGCGGCCGCGCCAAACGCAGACGCTCGGTGTCGCTCGTCGAGACCCGCAGCGCCTCGAGCAGTGACGCGGCAATCCGCCCTTCGAGCCCGACCAGGTCCTCGGTGGCCGCCTCGGACTCGCCGCTCCAGAGGATCGATCCGTCGGGGCGGACGAGCCGCACGTTGACCCGCAGGCGATCGCCGGCCCGCTGGACGCTGCCCTGGACGAGCAGGGTGGCTGCCAGCTCTCTGGCAATCCGGGCGACGTCGGTTTCCTGGCGCGCGCCCGTCTCGTCGAGGGTCGCGCGCGAGACGACCGAGATCGATGCCAGCTGCGAGAGATTCGTGGTGAGTGAGTCGGCGATGCCGGTGCCGATGTAGCTGGCCGACTGATCGGCGCTGAGGTCGGCGAGCGGCAGCACCGCGATGACCGGGCGCGTACCGGTGGCCGGCGGCCTCGGCCACCGCGCCGCGACGACGAGGCTGATCGCGATCGCCAGCGCCACGCCGAGGAAGAGCATCGACTCGCGCGTCTTCGCGCGACCGCCGGCGCGAGGGGCCTCCGTCGACGCGCCGGTGCTCGCGACGCCGCTCCTCAGCTGACGCAGTTCGGCCGCCAGCGCTCCTGCCGAATCCGGCCGGCCGGCCGGATCGCGCTCCATCATCCGGGCGACGAGCGCCGACACGGACCGTGGAACCGAGGGGTCGACGTCGGCCGGCGTGCGCACGCGCGCGGTCAGCGCCGTGTGTCGCAGCGCGCTGACGTCGTCGCCCGCGAACGGGCGCTGCCCCGTCACCAGCTCGAACAGGATGACGCCCAGGCTGAAAATGTCGGTCCGATGATCGAGCGGCCTTCCGAGCAGCTGTTCCGGCGACATGTAGCCCGGGGTGCCGAGCACCTGACCCACGCGAGTCGTCGCCGGCGTGAGCGTCGTGGGATCGGTGTCGGACGTCATCATCTTGGCGAGGCCGAAGTCGAGGATCTTCAGCCGCCCGTCGGCGTCGCACATCACGTTGCCGGGCTTCAGGTCGCGGTGCACGATGCCGTGCGCGTGCGCCGCTCCCAGAGCGTCGGCCAGGTCGGCGCCGATCCGGAGTGCCTCGGCCAGCGGCACCGGGCCTCGCCGGATGCGGGCGGCAAGCGTCTCGCCCGGCACCAGCTCCATCACGATGTAGGGAAAGCCGTCGTGCTGGCCGATGTCGTACACCGACAGGATGTTCGGGTGATTCAGGGCGGCGGCGGCCCGGGCCTCCTGTTCGAAGCGCCGCAGGCGCTCGGGATCGGCCGGGCGGATCGACGGCAGGACTTTCAGCGCGACGTCACGCCTGAGGCGTGTGTCGTGGGCGCGGTACACCTCTCCCATGCCGCCCCTGCCGAGTAGCGAGAGGATTTCGTAGGCGCCGACTCGCACGCCGGGCGCGAGTGACATGGGCGAGGGCTATTGTAGGCGCCACCGAGACAGAGGGAATATCTTCCTCTCTGTGCCTTCGTGTCACTGTGGTTTGGGGTCGGCTGTGTGGGTTTTCACCGGGCCTTTCATCGCCCATCCGCGCGCTCAGTACCAGCCGAGGCGGAAACCCCAGCGACCGATGTCGAACGTGGGCGCCAGGCCCCAATAGTAGATGAAGAATGAGCCGCCGGCGACGAGCGCGACGGCCGTCACCAGGGCCACCTGGTGCGGCCGCGTCGTCACCCAGGTCGTCAGCTGCCGGCCGAAGCCGTAGACGAGCAGGAGGAGCAGGACGACCATCAGGAAGATCTGGCCCAGACCCTGAATCATCATCACCGCCGCGCCGTAGAACGGGTTGTGCGCCGTCGCCGCATAGACCAGGAAGTCGCGCATGACCGGGAAGGGTCTTCCGATGGCGAACGCGCCGACGAGCGCGCCGAGCAGGCCGGCCCTGGTCGTCGGCTGCGAGAAGAACGCCCTGGCCTCTGGCGACACGCGGCGCCGGAGTCCCTCGAGCAAGCCGAGCTCGAGCGCGCCCCATGCCAGCATGAGGAGACCGATCGTGGAGAAGATCGTGCTCGCCTGCGCCGAGCGCACGGCCCGCGAGTTGAACGCCTGAATCCCGTCCGGCCCCAGGAACCCGATGAACGTTCCGTACAGCGCGCCGACGATCATGACCGACGCCGCGAATGCCCCGAGCGATCGGAGCGCGGGCCTGCGCGTGCGGACGCCGCCGGCGGCCGCCAGTCCCGGAAGCATCGCGAACACCACGCAGTTGCAGGCCGTGAAGGTGGCGGCCAGACCGGCGACGGCGGCGAACAGGAAGCCGAAGCCGAACCCGTTCTGCGCGAACGTGCTGCTCAACCGTCCCGAGTCGCCGATGGTCTGCCCGGCCACGATGGTCCGGCCGAACCCGTCGGCCAGCCGGGCGTTCCAGAAGCCGGCCACCAGGAGGCCACCGAGCATGGCCAGCGCCATGATCGCGAGACGTCTGGACACGCTGTAGGTGCCCTGCAGGCTGGACGCGGCTGGCGCCGCGTAGAGCTGGCCGTGAGCCACGGTCGATTCCACGGCGCCCACTCTAGGCAGCGGCCGTCGGAGCCGCAATAACCCGAACAGACTACGGGAAGATGGCCTTCAGGTGCGCATCGCGGTCGCGGACGTGGCAGACCACGTCGCCTTCCGACGCCTGCACGGCGGCTTTGAAGGCGCCCGCGCCCACGGCCGCGACCCAGCCGCCGGGGCGATGGGTGAGGGTGGAGTCGAAGAACCGGTCGGCCAGATCGGTGTCGATCCGCGCGTTCGCCCGCCAGATTTCGACGACCAGCGTGTCGCCGGCATGGTTGGCGGCCACGACGACCGGCTCCTGATGGGCCGGGCCGTCCCAGGGCGCCAGCGAGACGATGGCGCCGACGAAGCCGGCCACGAGCGTGTCGCTGCCGATTCGTGCCGCGTAGGCGCGGTCGTCGAGTCGCGCCCGCACGTCGATCCCGGTGAGCCGGCTTTCCGGCTCCAGCTGCTCGACCACCCGTGCCACGGTGGCGCCGAGCGGGTCCCGCCCCCGCGTGCGCTCGCCCTGCTCGTCCACGATCCGGGTGGCCCGGATCAGCCAGGCGGCCCGCCGCGCGTGTGCCGCGATGAGGTCGCGCGCCGACCGCCACGCCAGGTCCTGCGCGCCGCCGGCGAGCAGGCGCTCGGCAGCGTCGATTGCGCGCGCCTCGGTGGACAGCGCGTCGATCAGGTCGTCGCGGTGAGGAGCCGACACGCGCTCCGGTTCGGCGACGGGGGTTGGGGCTCCCAGGGCTTCCGCGGCCGCGAGCGCTTCGGCCTCCTCGCTCGTGGCGCGATGCACGAGGCAGGGGACGGTGGCGAGGCCTGCGGCACGCGCGGCGCGAAGCCGCGTCCGCCCGGCGATGAGCCGATAGCGGCCGTGGTGCTCGTTGACGAGCAGCGGCTGCAGCACACCGACGCCCCGGATCGACTCGACCAGAACCGCCGGCGTCGCGGCGTCGGTGGCCTCGACTTCCTCGATCTCGCCGACGGGCAGATACCGCAAGGGCGTCCGGTCGCCGGTCAGCTGCTCGACGTAGTGGCGGTCGGCCCGCATGCTGTAACTCTTCGGAAGCCCTTCCCGCGCCGGCGGGGCGAGCTCAGTGGCCGTGTCGGCATCCGTCACGGCGTTCGGTTCGACGTCAGACACGAGGGTCCCTTTCCGCTAGAAGAATCCTGATGATAGCAGACAGAGGGTCGAGGGGCAGCGGCCGCCGACATTGCGGAACGCGCGGGCCGTCTGACACAATCGGAAGCTTGGGCACCGGCGGAAAATCGCGCACGGAACTCAACCGTTGCGCGCCGTGCCGGTGAACCGCGCCCATGGATGAGAGGCAAGTGGCTCACGAAAGCGATTCGGGGCCTTCACGCGATCGTTCCGCGGTGTTCCCGGTGGTCGGGATCGGTGCATCGGCCGGCGGCATGGACGCCCTCTCGCAGCTCTTTTCCACGATTCCCGGCGACACCGGGATGGCCTTCCTCGTCGTGTTGCACCTGGCGCCCGACCATGAAAGCCGGCTCGCGGAAATTCTCGGGCGCCGGACGTCCATGCCGGTCGTCGAAGCCACGCAGGCGCTGGCGGTCGAGCCCAATCACGTGTACGTGATTCCTCCGAATACCCGCATGGCGCTGGCGCAGGGGCGGGTGCATCTGGCGCCCCGCAACGAAGGCAGCGCGCCGCATCTGCCGATCGACTACCTGTTTCGATCGCTGGCCGAAGACCGGCCGGGACGCGCTGTCGCGGTGGTCCTGTCGGGCACCGGGTCGGACGGGACGCAGGGTCTCTGCGAGGTGAAATCCATCGGCGGGATCACGTTCGCGCAGAGCGAGGAGACGGCGACGCATCCCGGCATGCCGCGGAGCGCGATCGACAGCGGGTGCGTCGACTTCGTGCTCGCGCCGGAGGACATCGCGCATCGGCTCGAGAAGATGGGCGCCCATCCGTACCTGGCGGCCCCGGCGGAGGCCGAGGGCCACGCGGGACCGCCGGAAGGCACCGCCGAGCACTACCACGCCATCCTCGACGCGGTCCGAGCCGTGACGGGCATGGATTTCAGCCTCTATCGCGACACCACCATTCGACGACGCATCATGCGGCGGATGGCGCTGCATGCGCAGGAGTCGCTCGGTGCGTATGCGGATCGCCTGAAGGGTGACGCCGCCGAAGTCGAAGCGCTGTCTCAGGATCTGCTGGTCAGCGTCACGAGCTTTTTCCGCGACCCGGACGTCTTCACCGCGCTCAAGACCGTCGTCTTTCCGAAGCTGGCGGCCGACAAGCCGCCCAACGAGCCGGTGCGCGTGTGGGTGCCGGGGTGCTCGACGGGGCAGGAGGCCTACTCGCTGGCGATTGCGCTCGTGGAGTTCTACGACGGCAAACCGGTTCGTCCGCCGATCCAGATCTTCTCCACCGATCTGGGCGAGAAGGTGTCGTTGGATCGCGCGCGCGGGGGGCTGTACCCCGAGGGGATCGAAGGGGAGGTCTCGGCCGAGCGGCTGCGCCGGTTCTTTCATCACGACGATCACGGGTATCGGGTCCACAAGATGATTCGCGACCTGTGCGTGTTCGCCCGCCACGACGTGACGACCGATCCGCCCTTCTCGCACGTGGATCTGATCAGCTGCCGGAATCTTCTGATCTATCTGACCACGCCCCTCCAGAAGCGGGTGCTGGCGGCGTTCCACTACGCGCTCAACGTGCCGGGGTACCTCCTGCTCGGCAGCGCGGAAACCGCGGGCGAGCAGAACGATCTCTTCGAGCTGGCGGAGCGCACGCACCGCATCTACGCGAAGAAGCCCGCGCCGGCGCGCCAGCACGTCGTCTTCGCGTCGCCGGGTCACGCCGCCGGCGCGTCCTACGCGGCGCGCCGTTCGGGGCCGCCGGGGCCCGCCACGCAGGACTTTCAGAAGGAGGCCGATCGCATCCTGCTCGGCCGCTATTCACCGCCGAGCGTCCTGGTCGATGAGAATTTCGACATCCTGCAGTTTCGCGGCCACACCAGCCGCTATCTGGAGGCGCCGTCCGGCGAGCCCACCACCAACGTGCTGAAGATGGCGCGCGAGGGCCTCTTCCTCGATCTGCGCAATGCGCTCAGCGAATCCAAGAAGGACCAGCGGATCGTTCGTCGCCGCGGCATCCGGCTTCGAGACGGCGCGCCGCCCGACGAGATCGCGATCGAGGTCGTGCCCGTGTCCGTGCAGAGCGGTGTCTGCTACCTGGTGCTCTTCGACGAACCGCCGTCGGCAGCCGACACCGACGAGACCTTGCCGCAGGCCGCCTCCGAGGGCGACGACGCGCGCGAGCTCGTCCATCTGCGCCAGGAGCTCGTCGCCACCCGCGAATACCTCCAGTCGATGGTCGAGCAGCAGGATGCGGCCAACGAGGAGCTCCGGTCGGCCAACGAAGAGATCCTCTCGAGCAACGAGGAGCTGCAGAGCACGAACGAGGAGCTCGAAACCGCCAAGGAGGAGCTGCAGTCGAGCAACGAAGAGCTGACCACGGTGAACGAGCAGCTGCAGCGTCGCAACCAGGAGCTCGACCTGGCGACCAACGACCTCGTGAATCTCCTGGCCAGCACGGGGATCCCGGTCGTCATGGTGGGCGCCGACCTCTGCATCCGCCGGTTCACGCCCCCGGCCGCCCGCGCGCTCGACCTCGTGCCCGCCGATGTCGGCCGTTCGGTCTCGCACCTCCAGGCGGCCCTGGCGCTGCCGGAGCTCGAGACGCTCGTCGGCGAGGTCCTGGAGCGCGTGCAGGCGGTCGAGCGCGAAATCCGCGATCGGAACGGCCGCTGGCAGATGCTGCGGATTCATCCATACCGCACGGCCGACAACCGGATCGACGGCGCCGTGCTGGTGCTGGTGGACGTCGACCAGCTGCGCCGCGACCAGGAGACGCTGCGGCGGCACGAAGCGCTGATCGAGCTGTCGCAGGACGCCGTGATCATCCGCGACGCGGCCAACGCGGTGGTCTTCTGGAATACCGGCGCCACGAGCATGTACGGATGGACCGGCGAGGAAGCGAAAGGTCAGCCGCTCGACGCGCTCCTCCAGACCGACCCCCCGGCGTGGGCGCAGCTGAACGCGACGCTCGACCGGACCGGCCAGTGGGAGGGCGAACTGCATCAGAGGCGTCGCGACGGGTCGCCCGTGCTCGTGCATTGCCGAGAGGTGCTCGTCCGCGACGAGCACGGCCGACGCGCCGCCGTCCTGGCCATCAAGCGCGATGTGACCGAACTGCGGCAGACCCTCGAGGCCCTGAGGGAAGCCGACCGCCGCAAGGACCAGTTCATGGCGACCCTGGCCCACGAACTGCGCAATCCGCTGGCGCCGATCCGCAATGCCGTGGAGATCATGCGGCTGGCGCCCGGCGACCGGGCGGCGGGCGACAAGGCCCGGAACGTGATCGATCGCCAGGTGCACCAGCTCGTGCGCATCGTGGACGACCTCCTCGACGTCACCCGCATCGTCGAGGGCAAGGTGGAACTGCGAAAGGAACGGATGACGCTCGGCTCCATCATCGACGCGGCGGTGGAGACGTGCCGTCCGGCCATCGAGGCGCAGCACCACGAACTGGTCGTGCAGCTGCCGAACGAGTCGCTCCAGCTCGACGCGGATCGGACGCGTCTGTCGCAGGCCCTCATCAACCTGCTGACCAACGCCGCGAAGTACACGCCGCCGCATGGCCGGATCGTGCTTGCGGTCGAGCGCGCCGGCGGCGCGACCGGCGGCCGGGACACCCAGGTGGTGCTGCGCGTGCAGGACGATGGCATCGGGATCCCGAGCGAGGAGCTGGGGCGCGTCTTCGATATCTTCGTCCAGGGGGCGCACACCGCGAGCCAGGGCTACGGAGGGCTGGGCGTCGGCCTGACGCTGGTGCGCAGCGTGGTCGAGATGCACGGTGGCAGCGTCGAGGCGCGCAGCGATGGCCCGAATCGCGGCAGTGAGTTCGTGCTCCGTCTGCCGCTCGCGTCGGGGCTGCCGCCGGCGCTGACGCTCGTATCCGCGCGTCAGCCGAAGAAGACGCGCCGACGCAAGCGCGTGCTGGTGGTCGACGACAACGTCGACCAGACCCAGAGCCTGGGCACGCTCGTCGGGCTCATGGGGCACGAGGCGCGCATGGTCACCAGCGGGCGCGAGGCGCTCGAGATGCTCGAGGAGTTTCAGCCCGACGTCGTGCTCGTGGACATCGGCCTGCCGGGCATGGACGGCCACGAAGTCGCCCGCCGCATCCGCGAGCACCGGCGGTTCCGCCGCATCACCCTCGTGGCTCAGACGGGATGGGGCCAGGAGGAGGATCGCCTGCGCTCGATCGCCGCGGGCTTCGACCGGCACGTGGTGAAGCCGGTGACCCGGGAAGCGCTCGAAGAAATCCTCGGGACGGTCCGGCCGCCCAAACCGCCCAACCCCCGCTCGTAGGCCATCTGCCGCCGGGGCGGCGGCGGAGCCATAATGGATCGTCGATGCCGCACCACGAGCCTGAGCCCGTTCGGCTCCGCCAGGCGGTCGACGCCTCCGGCGAAGTCATCTTCATGACCGATCGCGAAGGCGTCTTCACGTTCGTCAATCCCCAGTTCGAACGGCTCTACGGCTATTCCTCCGCGGAGGTGGTCGGCCGCGCGACACCCCGGGTGCTGAAGGGCGGCGACGTCGAACCGGAGGAGTACGCGACGCTCTGGGAGCGCCTCCTGCGCGGCGAATCGGTCGAACGGACGTTCGTGAATCGCACCCGGGACGGCCGTCGCGTCGACATCGACGCTACGGTGAGTCCGATTCACGACGAACACCGCGCCATCGTCGGGTTCATGGCCATCCAACGGGACGTGACGGCGCGCAACCATGAGATCCGCGAGCGTCAGCTCGCGGAGGAGCAGCTGCGGCTCATCTCGGACAACATGCTCGACCTGGTGAGCCAGGTCGCCCTCGACGGCACGTTTCGGTACGTGAGTCCGAGCTACCGGCACGTGCTCGGCTAC
This sequence comes from uncultured Acidobacteriota bacterium, assembly GCA_963837345.1. GTDB lineage: Bacteria > Acidobacteriota > Vicinamibacteria > Vicinamibacterales > CAVVIG01 > CAWIMX01. The sequence goes on along the minus strand of CAWIMX010000001.1, from coordinate 1,048,832 downwards.
GACCCGCGGCGCCTCGTCGGCACCTCCGCGTTCGCGCTGGTGCATGCAGACGACGTGGAACGCGCGAGGAGCGTGTTCGCCGACGCCGTCGACCGCCGCGACACCGGCCGGCTCGAATTCCGGGCCATCCGGGCCGACGGCTCGTCCCTGTGGATGGAAGCGGTGGGAAAGGTGCTCGTCGACGGCGCGAACGAGCCGACCGGGGCCATCCTGAGCAGCCGCGACATTTCCGAGCGGAAACACAACGAGGCGGTGCTGCGGCAGTCGCAGAAGCTCGAGGCCATCGGCAGCCTGGCCGGCGGCATCGCTCACGATTTCAACAATCTGCTCACCGCGATCATCGGCTACGCCGAGCTGGTCGCCGCCGATCTCGAGGCCGATGCGCCCGTCCGCCCCGACGTCGACGAGATCGTGCGCGCGGCGCGCAGCGCCGAATCCCTCACACGGCAGCTGCTCATCTTCAGCCGCAAGAGCATCGTGCAGCCCGTCGATCTCCGCCTCGACGAGGTCATCGCCCGCCTCGAGCGGCTCCTGGGGCGCATGGTCGGCGAGCACATCGAATTCGACGTGTCACTGGACCGCGCCGCCGGACTGGTCCGGGCCGATCCGGGCCAGATCGAGCAGGTCCTGATGAACCTGGTGGTGAACGCCCGGGATGCCATGCCCACGGGCGGCGCGCTCACCATCACGACGGGCGCCGTCGAGCTCGACACCGCGTTTGCGCGGGCTCACGACGGCACGTCGGTGGGGCCATTCGTCTTCCTGGCGGTGGCGGATACCGGCTGCGGCATGAGCCCGGACGTGCAGGCGCAGATGTTCGATCCGTTCTTCACGACCAAGGGGCCCGACAAGGGGACCGGCCTGGGCCTCGCCACCGTCCACGCGATCGTGCAGCAGGCGCACGGCTACATCGTGGTCGAGAGCCGCGTCGGCCGGGGCACCACCTTCACCGTGTACCTGCCGCGCGTCGCCGGCTCCGGCGACGGCTTTCGAGTGGAGCGTGAGACGGAGGTCGCGCTCTCCGGCTCCGAGACGATTCTCTTCGTCGAAGACGACGAGCGCATCCGTGCGCTGGCCGTGCGGGCGCTTCAGCGGTGGGGCTACTCGGTGGTGTCGGCACGCGACGCCGTCGAAGCGCTGACGCTCGCCCGGCGCAACATCGGCGCCCTCGATCTGCTGGTCACCGATATCGTGATGCCCGGCGTGAACGGGCGCGCCCTGGCGGAGCGCCTGCGCAGCAGCCACGAGCACCTCAAGGTGGTATACGTGTCCGGTTTCACCGACGACTCGGAGCTGCTGAGCGGGATTCGATCGGGCGGGACGCCGTTTCTCCAGAAGCCGTACACCATGGAAAGGCTGGCGGGCATCGTGCGCCGCACGTTGGACCAATAGGCGCGTGCACCGCCCGCCGGTGCAGGGTTTGCAGGCGCAGGCCCAGGAGGTCGTGTATGCCCAAGTGGCCGATCTGGATCGTCACGCTCCTCGCCGCGGCGTCCTGCGCCAGCCCGCTGTCGTCGGAGGCCGGCGGCGCGGGCATCGACGTGTCGATCGTCTTCACGCCGGTCGGGGACGGCAGCGGCTTTTCCGCGCGGGTGGGCGGGGATACCTTCACGCTTCCGGGCGCCGCGGCGGTCACCCTCGCGCCGGACTCCTATACGATGACCGGCACCTTCCACGGTCGGGCGCTGAGCGTGACCTTTCTGAGCCTGAGCCAGCAGGGTGGCGTGCAGACGGGCTCGGTCAAGAGTCAGTCCGGCCCTGCCTCGCAGGTGAACGCCTGCACCGTCACTTATTCGAACGACACGCCGGACGTCGAGCGCTCGTTCGAGATTGCGTTCAGCGTGGACACCACCGCGGCCGGGGCCTGCGGCGGGCCGGCCGTCTGATTCTGCGAACGGCGCCCCCGGGCCGCGCCGTCTTGCGCGACCCGGGAGCGGTGATTGTGGTCTACGGGCAGAACTGGGCGACGACGGTGCCGGTGCCCGGGTGTCCAGGCGTGGCGTCGTAGCCGGGATTCGTCTGCACCACCACGATCCTGGCGGTATTGCCCGACATCTCCGATCCGGACTTCGACACTCCGGTCGGCACCACGACGCCCATGTACGACGGAATGGCGCCCGCCGGCGGTGGCCCGACACTGTTGCCGCCCTGCCTGGACGTCCATGGCGCGCCGCACACCGGCGGCTCCATCGACAGATCGTTCACGAAGCCCTTGAAGGCGGACGGCGCCGCGCCGCCGCTCAACGCGTTCGCGCCGCTCCAGGAGGATCCCCAGTAGGTGACCGGGGAGCCCGTGCCGGAGCTCAGGTCGCCCACCGTGAAGCTCCCTGTCGTGAGGAACGCGAAGACGATCGTGTTCGCATCGTCGGACGAGGGCGTGTAGTAGGCGTCGCCGGCGAAGGTTGCGGCGACCGTGCCGGGTCCGAGGGGCTGGGCCACCGGGCTGATGAGACACGTCGCGACGCCAGCGGCGTCGGTCATCGCGTTGCACGTCTGCTCGGTCACGCCGGTGCCGAGCGCGAAGTGCACGCTGCGGCCGGCGACGGGCGGCGCGGTGCCGTCGGCATCGTCGTCATTGGCGCCGTCGCCGACGAGCAGTGCCGACATCGTGGCCGTGCCGCCGTTGGCGATCACGGTGCTGCCGGTGTAGGCGAGCGTCGTCTCCTCGTGCGTCACGGTGAGGCCGCTCGCGAGCGTTCCGCTGCTGTCGAGATACAGCGGATCCGCGCTCGTGAAGTCGGCGGCGATGCTGTAGCTGCCCGCCGGGAGCGGGATGAGATACGCGAGCGTGGCGACGCCCGTGCTGCTGTCGTAGACGGCGGCCCCCACCGAGGAGCCGTTCACCGAGAACGCCACCGATCCGGAGACCCCCGAGGGATCCACCATCGCGTGCAGCGTCGTCACGTCGTTGAAGTCGCCGCTGGATGGCTGCACCGTGGTGACCGTATGCTGCCGCACGTTGACGTTCTCGGCCACCGTGTCGTTGCCGGTGACGTTGTCCGCCTCGCCCCCGCCGGAGACGGCCGCGTGGTTGGTCACGAGGATCGGCGCGTTCGACGCCACGTCGACCGTGACGACGATCGGCGGATAGTTCCCACCCGAGGCAAGCGGATCGGCGCGCGTGCACGTGAGGGGACCGAGGGCGCAGGCCCATCCGCCGCCGCTGATGGCGGTGGCGCTGAGGGAGCCCGGCAGCGTATCGGTGACAGTTACCAGCCCCGCCGTCGCCTGCGCGCCCGCGTTCGACACGGTGATCGTGAAGGTGTCGCCCGAGTCGCCCTGCGTGAAGAGCACGGGCGCGTGGGTCTTGTGGATCGTGAGATCCGGTCCGTTGATCACGATCGGGAGCGACGGAATGCCGTTGGCCACGACCACCAGATCGCTCGGCCCGGACTCGAGGCACGACGGCCCGTCGAATGTCGTCGAGACGATGGTGTTGCCGGTGGCTACGCCCATGCTGCTGTGGTCGTGCGTCTTCGCGTAGCAGACATGGCCCGTGCCATGGTTGGTGATCCGGACGAGCGGATAGTTCGTGGCCATCTGCGCGTCGTCGCCGTACATGCTGGCCTGCGACAGGCCGTTGAACTGCCGGCCGGACAGGGCGTAGGACCCTCCCGTCACCACGTTGGCCGGGCCGGAGGTGATGACCGGACGCCAGGCGTTGGCGAACGTGCCGCTCGGCGTGTACAGCTGGACGTTGTTGCTGCCGTCGGTCACGAGCACCTGTCCGGTCGGGAGCAGGAGCGTGCGGACCTGAAACGAGCTGGCGCCGTTGCCCGCCGGATCCGGCACGGTGAGGAACGTGTTGCTCGCCAGATCGAATTCGAAGACGTGATAGGGTCCGCCGAAGAACTTGCTCGTGACGGCGAGCACGTTGCCGTTGGGCAGCAGCGTCGCCGGCGCGTCGGCCATCACCATCTGATCGCCGCCGACCATCGGAAAGTCCTGGGTGGCCGACCAGGTGCCCGTGGCCGTGTCATAGATGGCATTGTGCAAGGTGGCGCCGAAGGCGATCACGGTCCCGTCGGGCCGCAGCACCTGCGGCCCGAGCTCCGGCGTGCAGGCGCAGCCGGTGCCCGAGTTGTCCGGCAGCGACACGATGGTGCTGCCGGCGCTCGACCAGGAGTTGGTCGCCGGGTCGTAGATCTCCGATCCCGTGCCGCCCTGCGTGCCGGCGTCGACCACGAGCACACGGCCGTCCGGGAGCAGCACCGATCCTTCTTCGCCGTTGCCGTCGGCCTTGCCCGTGGCGTTCAGCTGGCTGAAATCGTTCGTGCCCGTGTTGAAGGTGGCCATGCGCGCGGAAAACAGGTGGCGCAGCACGAAGCGCCCATCCCGCAGAATCACGGAGTCCCCATCGCCGACCTGCGTCTCGGGCGCTGTCACCGTCGTCCAGGCGTTCGTGGCCGGATCGTAGATGAAGCCCGCGTTCACCTCGCAGCCGGGATTGCCCGGACAGTTCGGCACGCCCGAGTTGTATTCGCCCCCGATCACCAGCACGCGACCGTCGGCGAGCACGGCGGAGGCGAAGTACAGCGGGCCGTAGGTCATCGGAAAGCTGTCGATCGACGACCACGACCCCGAGGCGTAGTTGCCGGACGGGTCGGGCGTCAGGCGCCGCCAGGTGTGGGCCTCCTCGCCTTCCTGGCAGATGACCGTGCCGTCGGTCAGGAGGAGACAGGTGCTGGCGTTCGGTGCGCCGGCGACGGCCGTCCACTGTGCGAGTGCCGTAGCGGGCAGCTGCCACAGCGCGACGAGCGCAACGAGCAGCCTCGTGACGGTGAACCACTGGCCCTTCAATCGGTGCGGAATCTGCATCGCGATCCTCCTGGCGTGAAGAGACACGGCGCGCAGGGCGACGCTCTGGGGGAGGGATGGATTCTACAGCCGGAGTGTGGACGATAGTCCACAATATTTCGCGGCATCAGAAATGTTGACGCCCTCTGTACCGGGTATGAAGCGACGTGCACTCCGCCCGACAGATCTGAAAGGCGACGAACGAGATTGGGATCGGACGAACGAGGCCGCTAGCGGATGCGATCAGGATGCGCGTAGCAATTGAAACGCCCGCCGCGCACGAAGCCGACGAGGGTGATGCCCGTGGACCGGGCAAGGTCGACGGCCAGGCTCGAAGGCGCCGACACGGCCGCGACCAGCGGGATGCCGCCGGCGAACGCTTTCTGCACGATTTCGAACGACGATCGGCCGCTGACCGACAGCAGGGCGCGACGGAGGGGAAGCCGGCGCGAGACGACCATTCTGCCGATGAGCTTGTCCACGGCGTTGTGGCGGCCGATGTCCTCGGCGCTCGAGTCGAGGCGGCCGTCGCCGTCGAACAGGCCGGCGGCGTGCAGGCCGCCCGTTTCGTCGAACGTGTGCTGCGCGCCGCGAAGCCGGTCGGGCAGGGCGGCCACGATCTCGTGCGGCACCTGCCACTCGATCGGCAGGGGCGGCCCTTCGACGGCCAGCGTGGCGAGCGAGCGCCGGCCGCAGGTGCCACACGACGCGTTGGTGACGACCTGTCGGCGCTGCTCGAGCAGCTGCGCGACGATGTCGGCGCGGCCGCGCGCCAGCCGGACGTTGACGACGTCGGCGGACTCGCCCGGCTCGACCTGCCGCACGTCGTCACGGCTGCGAACGATGCCTTCGGTGAAGAGGAAGCCGATCGCGAGATCGGCATCGTCGCCCGGCGTACGCATGATGACGGAGAAGGGCTCGCCGTCGAGGCGCACCTCGAGCGCGCGTTCGGTCGCCACGTGATCGCGGACGGCGAGGCGGGCGCCGGCCTCGATCCGGAGCACGTCGAAGGATTGGAAGGCGTCAGCCATGCGCGCGGCGCGACACGCGGCCCCATCATACTGCGGCGTTCCGATCGGGGTGGTATATTCGCGCTGCACGTGGAGTTGTTTGGCCTCGGACGTCAGAAGCCGCACCACTACCGCGAGATGGCGCGCGTCGCGTGGGAGAATCGCGACGAGCTGCCGTTCGCGTGGCGCATCCTGCGCGACGGCGTCTGCGACGGGTGCGCCCTCGGCACCTCCGGCCTCTCCGACTGGACGCTTCCCGGCACGCATCTGTGCATGGTGCGACTCGAGCTGATGCGGCTGAACACCGCGCCGGCGATGCCGACGGCGGCGCTCGCCGACGTCTCGAGGCTCGGCACGCTGGACGGCCGGGCGCTGCGCGCGCTCGGCCGCCTCGGGGAGCCGATGCTGCGGCGATCGGGCGAGCGCGGGTTTCACGGGGTGTCGTGGGACGAGGCGCTCGATCGGATCGCCGTCGAGGTGCGCGCCGTCGACCCTGCGCGCACGGCGTTCTATCTGACGTCGCGCGGGGTCACGAACGAGGTCTATTACGCCGCTCAGAAAGCGGCGCGCTTCCTCGGAACGAACCACGTGGACAATTCCGCCCGCCTGTGCCATGCGGCGTCGACGGCGGCCATGAAGGCGATGCTCGGCCACGGCGCCGCCACGTGCAGCTATGCCGACTGGCTGCACGCGGACCTGATCGTGCTGTTCGGGTCGAACGTGGCGAACAATCAGCCGGTCGCCGCCAAGTACCTGCACGTGGCCAAGCAGCACGGCGCCCGGATTGCGGTCGTGAACCCGTATCGCGAGCCGGGCCTCTCGCGGTACTGGATTCCGTCGCTCGCGCGCAGCGCGGTGGTCGGCACGGCGATCGCGGACGACTGGTTCGACGTGCATACGGGGGGCGATCGCGCCTTTCTGGTCGGCGTGCTGCGGGCGCTCGTCGAGCAGGACGGCGTGGACACGGCGTTCGTCGCGGCGCGAACCACGGGCTTCGAGGACGCGCGCGCTCGCGCGATGGGCACGAGCTGGACCGCGATCGAGCACGAGAGCGGCGTGCCGAAGGATCGCATCGACGCCTTCGCGCGGCTGCTCGTGGCGCGCCCCAACGCCGTCATCGTGTGGTCGATGGGGCTGACCCAGCATGCGCACGGGGTGGACACGATCAGGGCGCTGCTGAACGTGGGGCTGGCACGCGGGCTGCCGGGCCGCCCGAATCGTGGACTCGTGCCGATTCGCGGGCATTCCGGCGTGCAGGGCGGCGCCGAGGTGGGCTGCGTGCCCACCGTCGACAGGTCGACCGCCGGGCGATGGCGCGAGGTCTGGGGGTTCCCGGTGCCCGACGTGCGCGGCTGGTCGGCTCCGGAGATGGTGGCGCAGGCGGCGGCCGGTGCGATCGACGTGCTGTGGATGGTCGGCGGCAACTTTCTCGACACGCTGCCGGATCCGGCGCACGCGCGCCGCGCCCTCGAGCGGCCGCGCCTCCGCGTCCATCACGACGTCGTCGTCTCGTCGTCGATGCTGGTCGAGAGCGCGGGCGACGTCGTCCTGCTGCCGGCGGCGACGCGATACGAGTCGCCGGGCGGCGGCACGGAGACGTCGACCGAGCGGCGCATCATTTTTTCGCCCGAGATTCCCGGGCGGCGCGTCGGATCGGCGAAGCCGGAGTGGTGGGCGTTTCGCGAGGTGATGGCGCGGGTGTACCCCGAGCGCCGGCATCTGGTGGGGCTCGCCGACGCGCCGGCCATCCGCCGGGAAATCGCGCGGGCCATTCCGCTCTACCGCGGGATCGAGACGCTCGCCGCGAAGGGCGACCAGGTGCAGTGGGGCGGTCCCCGGCTCTACGAAGACGGCCGCTTCGCCACGCCGGACGGCCGGGCGCCGTTCGCGGTCGTGTCGATTGGGCGCGCGTCGTCGGCTGGCGAGCGCTCCGGCCAGGTCTTCGCCGTCTCCACGCGGCGCGGCAAGCAGTTCAACTCGATGGTGCAGCGCGACGTCGATCCGCTCACCGGCGCCGCGCGCGACGACATCCTCATCAGTCCCGACGACCTCGCGCGGCTGGGCCTGGCCGACGGCGCGGGCGTCTGGCTGCGCTCGGAGACGGGCTCGTTCCGCGGACGGCTACGGTCGTCGGCGATCAAGTCGGGCAATCTGGAGGTGCACTGGCCGGAAGGCAACGTGCTGCTGTCGGCGTCGGCGATCGACCCGGAATCGCTCGAGCCGGACTACAACGCGCGCGTGACGATCGAAGCCGTGAGGTCGGCGTGACGGCCGATCCCACGCTCTCGGCGCTCGTCGAGGCCGCCAGACGCGCTGCGCCGGAGGACGCCGACACGCTGTTTGCCGACCTGTACGCCGAGCTCCACCGCCTGGCCCGGCGCGAGCTCTCGCGGCACGGCTCGCGATCGCCTCTCGGCGTCACGACGCTGCTCCACGAGGCGTATCTCGACATCGCCGGACGCGACAGCGCCGCGTTTGCCGATCGCGGCCGGTTCATGGGTACGCCGCCCGGGTCATGCGCGGCCTGATCATCGATCATCTCCGCCACCGGGGGGCGCAGAAGCGGGGCGGCGGCGTCGAGTTCACCTCGGCGATCACGGAGCTGGTGGACAGGATGTCGATCGGCGGCGACCCGTCGTGCATCGGCGACGCGCTCGACGCCCTCGATCACGCGGAGCCGGCGCTGGCGGAGGTCGTCGATTTGAAGTTCTTCTGCGGCTTCTCGTTCGCCGAGATCGCGGCCATCCGCGGCGTGTCGGAGCGGACGGTTCAACGGCAGTGGGAGAAGGCGCGCCTGTTTCTGTACCGGAGCCTGTCGGGTCCAGCCGCCTGAGGGTGCCGATGCCAGGGTTCTCCGCCGAGCGGTGGCGCGTCCTCAGCCCGTATCTCGACGAGGTGCTCGCCGTGAGCCCCGACGAGCAGGAGTCATGGCTCGAGGCGCTCGCGCGGCGCGAGCCTGGACTCGCGGCCGAGCTGCGCGCGCTTCTGGCGGAGCAGCGCGTGCTGGCCGCTGGCCGCTTCCTCGTCGAGAGTCCGGTGGCGCCGCCGCGTGTGTCGGCCATCGCCGCCGGTCAGACGGTCGGCGCCTATACGCTCGTGTCGCCAATCGGCCAGGGCGGCATGGGGGTCGTCTGGCTCGCCGAGCGCAGCGACGGGCGGTTCGAGCGCCGCGCGGCGGTGAAATTTCTCCGGATCGCGCTCGGCGGCGCCGCCGAGAGCCAGTTCCGTCGCGAAGGCAGCATCCTCGCGCGGCTGAGCCATCCCTATATCGCGCAGCTCCTCGACGCCGGCATCACCGGTGCGGGTCAGCCGTACCTCGTCATCGAGTACGTGGACGGCGAGCCGATCGATCGCTTCTGCGACTCGCGAAAGCTCGACGTGAAGGCGCGCGTGCGGCTCTTTCTCGACGTGCTCGGCGCTGTCGCCCATGCGCACGCGAACCTCATCGTGCACCGCGATCTCAAGCCCTCGAACATCCTCGTCGACCGCTCGGGCGCGCCCAAGCTGCTCGACTTCGGCATCGCGCGGATCGTGGACGCGGCGCGCGAGCGCGCCTGGACCGAGGACCTGCGCCTGACGCCGGAATACGCGAGCCCGGAGCAGATCCGCGGCCTGCCGCCCGCCACGAGCAGCGACGTCTACTCGCTCGGCGCCGTCCTCTATCGTCTCGTGACCGGCCGATCGCCGCACGCGACCGACGACCCGACCGGCACGTCGCTCGAGATGATCGCGGCGAGTGAGCCGCCGGCGCCCAGGCGTGTCAATCCCGGGCTGTCGTTCGATCTGGACTGCATCGTTCGCATGGCGCTTCGCCGGGAACCGACCGAGCGCTACCGATCGGTCGAGGCATTCGCCGAAGACCTGCGCGCCTTTCTGGATCGGCGGCCCGTGCAGGCGCGATCGGGCAACTCCTGGTACCGGACGCGAACGTTTCTCCGGCGCTACTGGCTGCCCGTCGGCGCGACCTCGCTCGTGATCGGCAGCCTGGCCACGGGCCTCTTCGTCGCCAATCGTGAGCGGACGATGGCGGATCGACGGTTCGATCAGTTGCGGCAGCTCGCCGACCAGGTCATCCGCTTCGACGGCAGCATCCGCAACCTGCCGGGATCGACGGCCGCACGCCAGCAGCTGGTCGCCATCTCGCTCGAATACCTCGAAGGGCTCGCGTCGGAGGCGAGCGGCGACGTGGATCTGATGCGCGAGCTGGCCGAAGCCTACTGGCGGGTCTCGCACGTGCAGGGAGTGCCCACCGAGACGAACCTCGGACAATGGGCCGCGGCGGACGCGAGTCTGGTCAAGGCCGACGCCCTGATCGAGAGCGTGCTCGCCGCCCGCCCGTCCGATCGATCGGCGCTGCTGCAGTCGGCCGTCATCGCGCACGATCGCATGATCCTGGCGGAGTCCGAGCGCCGCGACGCCCAGGCGCTGACGCTGGCGCGCCGAGCCGTCGAGCGATCAGGGCGCCTCGTGGCCCAGGGCGCGCTGCAGCTCGGCGAACGCGAGGGCCTGACCATGATTTTCGGCAACGTCGCGCTCGCGCTGGTGAACATGCACCGGTACGCGGAGGCGATTCCCGACGCGCAGCGGTGCGTCGAGATCGCCCAAGCCGACTCCCGCACGAGCGAGGCCTACAGCAACTGCGTGAGCGTGCTGGCCAACGCGCTGCGGTACCAGGGCCGGCTCGACGAGGCGCTGCAGGCGCTCCAGGAGGCGCGCGCGATCACCGAGAACGCCACGTATCCGACGGCCATCGGCCGCATGATGGGGCAGTACGGCGTGCTGCTGCGGGAGGGGCTGCTCCTCGGCGAAGCCGGCGGCGTGAACCTCGAGCGTCCCGACGAAGCGATTGCGGCCCTCCAGGCCGCTTTCGACATGACCCTGGCCGCGGCCGCCGACGACCCGGACGATTCGACGAGCCGCGGCCGCGCGGGCACGTCGGGGCGCCAGCTGGGCAACGTGCTGCGCGAAGGCGACCCCGGACGGGCGCTCGCCGTGTACGACATCGCCCTCGAGCGCCTGCGCGAGATTCCGGGCGAGAACCTCGGCGCTCGTCGCAGCGAGGCCATGACACTCGCGGAGTCCTCCTATGCGCTGCGCCGGCTGGGGCGCGCGGCCGAGGCCCGGCAGCGCATCGACACCGCGTTCGCGATTCTGGCGGGAACGAAGGACTACCCTGCGTCAACGGTCGCGCTCGACAGCGCGGCGTCCATCGTGCTTCGCGCCGACGCGGACGAGCAGGGCGCCGATGGGCACCTCGGCCAGGCGATCGCCGGCTACGGCCGCCTGCTGGATTCTGGTCGCCGCCTCGAGCTCGGCGCCGCTCGACGATCTTCGCGATGCGACGACGCTGTCGATGCTCTATCAGGCGCTCGCCGATCTCGACCGGCGGGCCGGAGACGCGGCGGCGGCCGACGCCGCAGCCGGCCGCCGGCTCGCGCTCTGGCAACACTGGCAGACGCGGCTCCCCGACAGCGCGTTCGTCCGGCGCCAGCTCGACCTCGCCGGCGCGTAGGCTCACAGCGCTTCGAGGAACGCGGTCAGCTGCGCCTTCTGGGTCTCGGTCAGGTGCATGTCGAAGCGCAGATTGTAGAACTCCACCACTTCGCCCAGCGTGGCGGCGGCGCCGTTGTGGAAGTACGGCGCGCGCGCCGCCAGGCCACGCAGGACCGGTCCCTTCCCTCGCGTGAGGTCGGCGCACTTGCCCGTGATGAGGGCGCGGGCCGGATCCGTCGTGAACACCGTGCGCGCGGGGACCTCGGCCGTGCATGTCACCTGAAACACCGGCAGGTCCGGCATGCTCAACTCGGCGAGCGCCGCCGCAATCCCGGGCTCCGGCTCCAGACTGACCGAGTGGCTCACGCCGATGTCGAGCGGCACGGGCAGCGAATGATCGCCGACGTTGGGCGCGTCGTGGCACGTGGTGCACGTGCCGGGAATCGCGTCGACACCCAGCGCGTCGTTCAGGCCGGCCACGCGAGTGATGGTGAGCGGCGCGGTGTTGAAGAGCGCCTCGCCGGCCGCGATGGCCGCCCGGCGCGCAGCCCCGGGCGCACGGTCGCGTTCGCGGGCGCCCGGCCGATTCTCCCAGCCCGCGAAGATGGAGAAGACGTCCGGATCGAACGGCGCCCCCGAGGGGTTGCCGCCGAGCGAATCGTTGATCCCCGGATAGTAGGCCTGCCGCGCGAGCGCCAACGGCCCGCCGTCGGTCCCCAACGTGCGCAGCGGGCCGGCCGCCCTGTCCCACGACTGCGCGGAAAACAGGTGGAGCTCGAAATCGACCATCTCCGCGAGCTGCTGCGGAGTCGGCGCGATGGACGCCTGCGCATGGCCGAGCGTCGCCTCGAGGGCCTGCTGCGTCAGGTCGGTGACGAGGTTTGCCCGGAACGTCGGCGTGCTGTTGAGCGGCGCGATCGTGTCGCGCGCGTCGAACATCACGGCGCTCAGGAACCGGAGGTTGGTCGAGGGCAGCGGTCGCCGATATACGGAGATCATCCGCCGGCCGGTGGACGGATCGATCTGATCCGCGCAGCCGTACGGGTCGTGCACCACCGCGATCGTGAACTGCGAGGCGGCCGGCATCGGCAGGGCGACCCGAACCAGCCCGTTGCCGATCATCAGACTGTGCGCCGCCGCATCGCCGCGCGACACGCCCGGACAGTTCGCGCCGTCGACGTCGGCAAAGAGTGGATCGTTGCCGTGGCTGGTGGCGAACCGCTGGTGGGCGCTCCGGGCGCTCAGGCCGAGCGCATCGCCGGGCAGGTGGCAGGTGGCGCAGCTTCGGCCGTTGGTCCCGAGGCTCTGGAAGAACGGATTGGTCGTGTCCAGGGCGCCGGCCGTGTCGAGCGTCGACATCACGCCCGACGGATCCCCGGCGCTGAAGAAGCTCGGGATCCGCGCCGACGCCGCTCCGGCGGCGAGGGCGAGCGCGGCGACGAGCGACACGGGCAGATATCGCACTGATCGCGAGTCCATGGCTTTCTCCTTGCGGAATGAAACGGGAGCGGGCCCCGCCGACGCGGGAGGCCCGTCTACAGGAGTAATCGGAAACGGCGGCGCAAACCCGACAGGCGTCGGGCGGGAGCCGGAAACGACTAGAGTTTGGGCGGCGAAGGGGGGCGACCCGAGAGCTCGCGCTTGAGCCAGGCGCGCGCGTGGGTCCAGTCGCTCTCGACCGTGCGCAGCGAGAGGCCCAGGTGTTCGGCGACTTCGGCGCTGGACATGCCCGAGAAGAACCGGAGCACCACGATCTGGGCTGCGCGGGCGTCGACGGCCTCGAGGCGCGACAGCGCCGTCTCGAGCGTGAGCAGGTCGTCGACGGGCACGGGTCCCGTTGTCCCCGCCTGCAGGAGCTCGTCGAACGCCACGGGCCGCACGCCGCCTCCGCGCTTCTCGCGCTTCTGGTGCCGGCCGTGATCGATGAGGAGCCGGCGCATCGCCTGCGCGCCGAGCGCCAGTCCGTGCGTGCGCCCCTGCCAGTCGCCGCCGCGATCGTTGCGGAGCCGCAGCCAGGCCTCGTGGACGAGCGCCGTCGGCTGGAGCGTATGGTCGCGGCGCTCGCGCCCGAGATAGCGGCGGGCGACGTGGCGCAGCTCGCCGTAGATGACCGGGAACAGCTCGTCGGGCGGTCCGGGGCGTTTCGTCGGCATGGGGCGCTCAGCGCAGGCGCGACCGCTCGGCCCGCGCTTCGACGAGGGGCGGCAGCGCCGGATCGGCGTCGCTCCACAGGGCCAGCAGCGTCTCGTACGCCGCGCGGGCGTCGTCGGTGCGGCCCTCGAGCGCGGCGGCCCGAGCCAGTCCGAGGTGCGAGAGCGGATAGAGCATCGAGGCCGGCACTTCCCCGCGGTGGTCCCGGATGGTCTGGAACTCGCGCGCGGCGGCCGCGCCATCTTTGCGCTGCAGATAGGCCTGCCCCCGCAGGTAGGGCGGCCAGAACTCGCCCGACGGGACGTGGTCGTACGCGCGCACGGGTTCGAGCTGCTCGAGCGCCCGCCCCGGATCGCCGCCTCGAATGGCGAGGATCGCCTGGGTCACGGGCACCGAGACCCGCTGCGTCAGCGTGGCTTCGGGGAAGCGGTCGGCGAGCTCGGCGGCCAGCTTGGAGGCTTCCGCGTCGGCGCCGCAGAGCGCGAGCGCGCGGCTTGCCCGCTCGAGGGTGACGTTGTCGCGCGTCAGCTGCAGCCCCGCGGCGACTTCGCGGCGCGCGTCGGCGCACTGTCCGACCATCGCGTGGGTCTCGGCGTCTTCCATGCTCAACTGCGCCGACACTTCCTCGAAATTCACCTGGCGCGACATCTGGATGCCGCGCTGGAATGCGTCGTGCGCGGCGCGGACCCGTCCGGCGAACGCGGCCGTGTGCGCCTGCCAGCCGAACGCGGCGTTGGTCTGCCCGACCCCAATCGAGAGCTCCAGGTCGCGCGCCATCGTGGCGGCATCGCCCTCGGCGAACGCCAGGAAGTACGACAGACGACGCGCGCCGTTGAAGTCGAGCTGGCGGTCGACCGCCTGCTGCAGGACGGCGCGGGCTTCGGCCAGCCGATCGAGGGCGAGCAGCGACGCCGCGAGGTTCGAGTAGGCCGGTACGAACTTGGCATCGAGCCGGATGGCTTCGCGGAACGGCTCGACCGATTCGTCGAACCGGCCGAGACGCAGGAGCGCCGCACCGAGGCTGTTGAAGGCGAAGGCCTCGCGCGGATAGGCGGCCGTCCACGACCGGGCGAGGGTCAGCGCCTTGTCCCAGGCCTGCGCCGCGTCGCGATAGTAGCGCCAGGAGATGAAGAACCGCTCACGCTCGCTGACTCGGTCGCGCAGTTCGAACGCCTTCAGCGCGAATTGCGGAGCCAGCGCCGACTGCCCGGTGTTCGCGTACACCGACGACAACTGGGCGTGCGCCATCGCGAAGGTCGGGTCGAGCTCGATCGCCCGCTTCAGATGCGGGATCGCCTCGAGGCGCGGCACCTGCCGGCCCTCGTACAGCGCCAGCGAGTACGCCTGGAGCGCGTCGAGCGAGGGCGTGGTCGCGCGCGCGAGCGGGACGTCGAACTTCTGGACCGACGCGAGCGACTCGCCCAGCTTCTCGCGCAGGCCGGACGTCGCCGTGCCGAGCGACGTCAGCACGTCCTCCTTGCTCGAGGCCTCCGCCTGTTCGCGCGCCATCACCTCGCCGGTCTCGGCATTGACGGCTTCGAGGGTAATCACGTAGTGGCGTCCCAGGCTCGCGATCGAGCCGGCGACGAGGGCCTTCAGCTGCTCGCGCTGCGCGATCTCGCGCGCGAGCGATCGGCTGACCCGTTCATCGGGCGATCGCTCCATCAGCTGCAGCGTTTCCCGGGCGCGCTCGTCGGGAAAGACCCTGAGAAACGGCGATTGCTCCACCGCCACGGCGAGCGCCACTTTCAGGGCGCCGTCGAACACCGGCTCGTCGGTGGCGTTCTCGAAGTCCGCCAGCACGATCGTGTCCTGCTCGGTGAGCGTCTGCGCGCCCGACGACACCAGGAACGACGACACGACCGCCAGGACGCCGACGATCGCCGCGAGCCCGGCGCCCATGATCCAGGCCGCCCCCCGGCCGCGCGGCGTCCTCGCGGCAAGGCCGGGGCCGCCCTCGCGGACCGCTTCGTCCGGCAGCGCGGCAGCCATCTCGAGCGCCGAGCCGGGCCGCTCGGCCGGGTCGTCGGCCAGCGCCTGCATGATCACGCGCTCGAGCCCGGGCGGCACCGTGGGCACGATCGTCGACGGAGGGGGCCAGGCGAGGGTCGCACGGTCCCGGCCGAACGCCTGATGGCCGACGAGCAGCTCGTACAGGACGAGACCCAGCGCGTAGATGTCGGTTTGATTCGACAGCGTGGCCCCCGGCGTCCGCTGCTCGGGCGCCATGTACGCCGGCGTGCCCGACAGGGTGTGCGGCCCGACGTCGGCCCGCGGCACGGCGATCCCGAAGTCGGTGATCCGCACCTGCCCGTTGTCGTCGATCATGATGTTCGCGGGCTTGAGGTCGCGGTGCAGCACGCCCGAGGCGTGCGCCGCGGCCAGCCCGGCGCAGAGCTGACGGGCGATGTCCACCACTTTTTCGGCCGGCACCCGACCCACGCGCCGCAGCAGCGTGGCCAGATCCTCGCCCGTGACGAGTTCCATCGAGTAGAAGATGCCGCCGTCGGCTTCGCCGACGTCGAACACGCGGCACACCGCCGGATGCGTGATCTGACGCGCCAGGCGCACTTCGTTGAGGATGCGCTCGCGGCCGCCGGCGGCCACGGCGTCGATCAGCTTGAGAGCGACCTCGGTTTGCAGCACGAGGTCCTCGGCGCGCCAGATGTCGCCCATGCCGCCCCGGCCGATGCGCGCGATCATCCGGTAGCGGCCCGCGAAGATCTCGCCGGGCGTGAACGGGCGGTCGTCGGCACCCGTGCGCTCCCCGGGCCCCTCGTCGTCGTGAAATGCGAGCAGCGACTCGACTTCGCGGCGCAGCGCGAGATCGTCGCCGCAGGCCTCCGCCAGGAACGCCTCGCGCTCGCCCTCGGGACGCGACAGCGCGCTCAGAAACACGTCTTTCGCGCGGTGGTGGAGCGACGACATCGGGAAGACCGAAGTGTAACGCAGCCATGGCATCCGGGCCAGGTAAGACACACGTAAGCTCAAGACAGGACTGAAGATCGCGGTCGGGCGCCCCCCCGTGTTGCGGGAATCACGGGTGTTTGACGCGTTAGCAGGCATGACGACTTCCCGGTCGCAATCGATGCGGCTGGCCATGTGCTGCGCCGCCGCCGTGTCGGCGCAGTTCGTGGGCGGCAGGGCCACGCGCGACGCCTTGTTCCTCACGTCGCTCGGCGTCGCGGCGCTGCCGGCCATGCTGATAGCGACCTCGGTGTGCTCGCTGCTCCTGGTGGCCGTGCAGGCGCGCTGGGCGGGGGCGATCGCGCCGCGCCGCCTCGTGCCGGCAGCCTTCGTCGCGAGCGGCGCGCTGTTTCTCGGCGAGTGGCTCGTCCGATCGACTGCGCCCTCGGCGACCGCGATCGTGGTGTACCTCCACATTTCCGGCGCCGGGCCGCTGCTGGCGTCGGGATTCTGGCTCCTGGCGAGTGAACGCTTCGATCCGCGCACGGCGAAGAAGGGTTTCGGCCGCATCGGCGGCGCCGGCACGCTCGGCGGCCTGCTGGGGGCGTTCGTCGCCGAACGCGTCGCCGCCCTCCTCGGCGTGCCGGCCATGCTGCTGGTGCTGGCGGCATTCCAGCTCGCGGCCGCGTGGCTCGTGTTCCGGCTGGCCGGCGAGAATTCCGGGCGATCGACAGCCGGCGACGCGGGGTCCCCGCCGATGCCGTCCCGATCCGGCCTCCGAATCGTCGCCGAAACGCCGCCCCTTCGCTCGCTCGCGGCGCTGGTCCTGCTCGGCACGACGGGGGCGGCGCTGCTCGAGTACCTGTTCAAGGCCCAGGCGGTCGAAACGCTGGGCGGCGGCGACCGGCTCCTGCGCTTCTTCGCCCTGTACTACGCCGCCACCAGTCTGGTCACCTTCCTCATTCAGGCTTCGTCGAGCCGCGCGGTGCTGGAGCGCTTCGGCCTGGCGCTGACCACGAGCACCCCGTCGATCGCCCTGCTGGCCGGCAGCCTCGGCAGCCTCATCGCGCCCGGCTTCGGCGGACTCATGATCGCGCGAGGCGGCGAGTCGATCTTCCGCGGGTCGTGGTTCCGCGCCGGGTACGAGCTGTTCTACACGCCGACGCCTGCCGCCGAGAAGCGCGCGGCCAAGCCCGTGATCGACGTCGCATTCGACCGGATGGGCGACGCGGTGGGCGGCGGCCTGGTCCGTCTGGCCATCGTCTTCGTGCCGATCGCTCAGTCAACGGTGATCCTGGCGATGGCGATGGCGACCTCGCTGGGCGCGATTCTCGTCGCCAGCACGCTCAACCGCTGGTACCTCCGCACGCTCGAGGGCAGCCTGCTGCAGCGCGGAAACGGGATCGACCTGTCCGACACCGAACACCATTCGGTCCGGACCGTCGTGCCCCTCAGACGTGGCCGGGAAGCGTCGGCCGTGTCGATCCCGGCGCCAGGCGCCGAGGCGCCGGGCCGGTCGACGCGGATCGATCCGGAAGTGCAGGCGATCCTCTGGCTTCGCTCGCGCAACCGCGAGCGGGTGATCCAGGTGCTCTCGCGGGGCGACGGCCTGGCGCCGGGGCTGGTGCCGCACGTGATTCCGCTCCTCGCGTGGGATCCGGTGGCGCACTACGCCCTGTTCGCCCTGCGCGCGGCGGCGGAGGAGCGCGTGGGCGAGCTCGTGGACGCGCTGATCGATCCCAATCAGGACCACGCCGTCCGGCGCCGGCTCGCGCGGGTGTTCTCGGTGTGCGTCTCCCAGCGGGCCGCCGACGGCCTCCTGCTCGCGCTCGACGACGAGCGGTTCGACGTCCGGTTCCAGGCCGCGCGATCGCTCGCGTCGATCTACGACAAGAATCCGCGCGTCCGCATCGACCGCGATCGCATCTTCGCGATCGTCCAGCACGAAGTGGCGGTGGGGCGTCCCGTCTGGGAGAGCCGCCGGCTGCTGGACGGGTTCGTCAGCACGTCGCCGCTCGACGCGTTCGTGCGCGATCGCGCCGGACAGAGTCTGGCCCACGTCTTCACGCTCCTGTCGCTGGTGCTGCCGCGCGAACCGCTCCAGATCGCGTTTCGGAGCCTGCAGTCCCTCGACCCCTACCTGCGAGGCACGGCGCTCGAATACCTCGAAGGGGTGCTCCCGCCCCCGATCCGCCAGCGGCTCTGGCCCTTCCTGGTGCCTGCCCGGGGGCACGAGCCGGCGCGCCGGCACGACGACGTCATCGCGAACCTGCTCCGGTCGAGCGAGTCGATCACCCTCAAAAACCTGGCGAAAAGCCCCACAAACCGGGCGGCTGCGGGGTTTGCCACCGTTTGACGCGTTACGGGGCAGACGAGAACCGAGGAGACACCATGCCCCCAACCCACACGGCCGACCGGATCGAACCGCGCACGAAATCCTGGGTGGATCGCGCCCTGTCGTTCTCGGCCGACGTCCGCCCGGGCGAAGGCGCGACGGCGCTCCTCATGCTGGCGAACATCTTCCTGCTGCTCGTCTGCTACTCGGTGATCAAGACCGTGCGGGAGCCGCTCATCCTGCTCGGCGGCGGCGCCGAGGTCCGGTCGTACGCGGCGGCGGGGCAGGCGCTCCTGCTCATGGGCCTCGTCCCCCTCTACGGCTGGGTGGCGTCGCGCGTCGACCGCGCGCGGCTCCTCGTCACGGTCACGCTGTTCTTCGTGGCCGGCATCGAGCTCTTCGCGCTGGCCGTCGCGGCGCATACGCCATACGTGGGCGTCGCGTTCTTCGTCTGGGTCGGCATCTTCAACATGTCGCTCGTCGCGCAGTTCTGGTCGTTCGCCAACGACATCTACAGCGAAGAGGCGGGCGCCCGGCTGTTTCCCCTCATCGCCATCGGCATGACGGCCGGCGCGCCGCTCGGCTCGTTCGTGGCGGCCCGGCTCTTTCGATCCGGCATCGCCCCGCAGGCCATTCTCCAGGTGTCGGCCGTCCTGCTGGCGGCGAGCCTGGCCATCTACCTTCGCATCAACGCCCGCGAGGAACGGCGCGCCGCCGGCCGCCGGCCGCCGCTCGCCGGTCAGGGCGGCTTCGGCCTCGTGATGAGCCATCGCTACCTGCGCCTGATCGCGGCGCTCGTGGTGCTGCTGAACGTCGTGAACACCACGGGCGAATACCTCATCGCGCGCCTGCTGAGCAACCATGCGGGCGCGCTGGCGGCCTCGACGCCCGGGTTCGACGCCCAGGCCTACATCGGCGCGTTCAGCGGCGACTATCAATTCTGGGTGAACGTGGCCGCGCTCCTCCTGCAGGCGTTCGTCGCCTCGCGCCTGGTGAAGTACCGCGGCCTCGCGGGCGTGCTGCTGGCGCTGCCGCTCATCGCGCTCGGCGGCTACGCCATCATCGCCGCGGGCGCGGGCTTCTCGGTCGTGCGATGGATCAAGACCGCCGAGAACGCCACCGACTACTCGATCATGAACACCGCACGCCAGCTGCTCTGGCTGCCGACGAGCCGCGAGGAGAAGTACAAGGCCAAGCAGGCGATCGACACGTTCTTCGTGCGGGCGGGCGACGTCGTGTCGGCCCTCGTCGTCTATGTCGGCGCGAGCATCCTGCACCTCCGCGTCGAGCAGTTCGCGAGGGCCAACGTCGCGCTCACGCTCGTGTGGATCGGCGTGGCGATGCTCATCCTTCGCCCCCGGCTCGCACTTCCGCGGATCCCGGTCCGCCCCCTGGCGCGCGCGGCCTGCATCCTCGTCGTGATCGCTGCCGCCTCGCCGGCCTTCGGGCAGGGCACCCGCGAGGACCTGCTGGCCGCGCGACAGGCCGACAAGGCCCGGGCGCTGCACCCCTACGAGCCCGACACGCTGGAGCGCCGGCTCGCGATCGCCGACTCGACGCTCTTCAGCCTGACCGATCGACCCTTCTATCCGACCTTCGGCGGCACGTTCGCCGGCGGCGGCCTCGCGCTCGGCACGGGCTACCGCGCCCGCTACGGCGACACCGGCGCCTTCGACGCGCGCCTCACCTGGTCGACCAGGACCTACCGCACCGCCGACGCGCGCCTCACGCTGCCGTCGATCGGCAACGGGCGGGCCACCGTCGCGATCGGCGTCAACCGGATCGACGCGCCGGGCGTGGCGTTCTATCGAGGCGGCAACGCGTCGATCGCCGGCGACCGGGCCAGCTTCGGCTACACGGAAACGACGGCGGGCGTCGGTGCACGCGTGCGCGCGTTCCGCGCGCTCAGCGTCGGCGGCGCGGTCGATTTCATGCGGCTCGCGGCCGACCCCGACGCGCCGGCATCGTCGTTCGCCGCCAGCCGGCCCGACTACCGCCGCAGCCGCGTCTTCGCGGAGTTCGATTCGCGCACCTCGCCGGGCTACACGAAGCGCGGCGCCCTCTATCGCGCGGCCTGGTCGGACTACGCCCAGACCAACGCCGGCTCGTCCAGCTTCGGCCGCGCCGACCTGGAGCTCGAGCGATTCGTGCCCCTGCGGCACGAGAACGTCGTCCTGGCGTTTCGCGCGATCGGGTCGGCCACGCGCGCCGCAGCCGGACAGGAAGTGCCGTACTTCCTTCTCCCCGATCTCGGGGGATCGCACGCGCTGCGCGGGTATCCGGCGTGGCGCTTCCGCGATCGCGACCGCGTGCTTCTCACGGGAGAGTACCGCTGGGCGGCGGGCCCGCTGGTCGACATGGCCCTGTTCCTCGACGCCGGACAGGTGGCAGGCCGCCTGGACGCCTTCGCGTGGCGCGAGTTCAGGACGACCTACGGCGTGGGCCTCTCGCTGCACGCGCCCACGAGCACGGTGACCCGGATCGAGGTGGCGCGCACGAGGGAAGGCACGAGCCTCGTGCTGTCGTTCGGACCGAGCTTCTGAATCTGCTGTGAACGGGAGCCACTCATGAATCGCACATCATTCGTTCGCACGTCGGCCGCTCTCGTCGGCGCGGTGGCCGCCTCCGCGGCCATGACGATCCTGGCATCGGGCGCGTCGCCGCTGTTCTTCGAAGACGACCCCGTCTGGGTGGAGCGCGACTCGCAGGACGCCTCCCGCATCACGCCGCTCGACGTCAGCCTCTTCGTGGATCTGAGCTACAACGTCCTCAGGGGCGCTCCGCCTGCCCGTCCCGGCCGCGCCGGCGATCTGAACACGATCGACGAGGTGCCCGATTCGAGCTGGTTCACGAACCGCCTCGGCCGCCGCGCACTGACACCCGAGGACGTCGCGACCGGCCCCGACACGAGCGATGGTCCCGCCGCCGGCATCTGGACGATCACGTCGTCGAAGAGCGACGGCGTGACGCCGGGCTTCACCGTCAAGGACGCCGAGGGTCAGCGGTGGTTCCTGAAGTTCGATCCCCCGGGGTATCGCGGCATGGCCACGGGCACCGAAGTCGCCGTGACGAAGCTGATGTGGGCGCTCGGCTACAACGTGCCCGAGAATCATATTGCCTACATGCGGCGGGAGCAGCTCGTGGTTGCCGAGGGCGCGAAGGTCACGCCCCCCGGCGCTCGCCAGCGACTGATGCGCGCGGACGACATCGATCGTCTGCTCGCCCGCGCCAGCCGTGAAAGTGACGGCTCGTATCGCGTGGTTGCGAGCAAGGCGCTTGCCGGCAAGCCCATCGGCCGCATCCGGTTCTTCGGCACGAGGCCCGACGATCCCAACGACGTCGTGCCGCACGAGGATCGGCGCGAGCTGCGCGCTTACGGCGTCTTCGCCGCCTGGCTGAACCACGTGGACGCCAAGGCCATCAACTCGCTCGACACGCTCGTCACCCTGGACGGCCGGTCGTTCGTGCGCCACCACCTCATCGACTTCGGATCAGCGGTGGGCAGCGGCGGCGTCGGGCCGGCCGACTACTGGGCCGGCGACCAATACCTCGTCGAGGCGCACACCGCCGTGAAGCAGATGCTGGGCTTCGGGTTCGCCTCGCCGGGCGCCGGCACGGCAGGGTTCTACGAAGCGCCGTCCATCGGCCGCTTCCCGGAACACAACGCGGCATTCGACCCCGATCGCTGGAAGCCGCGCGTCCCGAATCAGGCGTTCCTCCACGCGCGCGCCGACGACAAGTTCTGGGCGGCGGAAAAGCTGATGGCACTCACCACCCCGATGCTGCAGGCCGCCGTGACGGCCGGCGAGTTCGGCGATCCCGACTCAGAGGCCTTCCTCGTGCGGGCCCTCGCCGAACGGCGCGACGCCATCGGGCGCGCGTACCTGACGGCGATCAACCCCATCTCCGAGCCGGCCCTGGACGAGAGCGGAATCCTCACGTTCAGGAACGCCGCCGTCGACGCCGACTTCGCCCGAGCGCCGCACGGCTACCACGCGGCATGGTATACGTTGGATAACGCCACCGGCGCGACCCGCGCCATCGGCGAGTCGTCCAGCGGGACGACGCGCCTCGATGCGCCCGTTGGCCTCGCCGGCCGCGACGTCCTCTTGATCAAAGTGGAGCTGAGCGCGATCGGCAGCGCCCGGTCGTCGTGGGAAACGCCCGTGAATGCCTACTTCCGTCACCGCGACGGCGGCTGGCAGCTCATCGGTTTCGAACGCCTGCCGAATTGACGAGATCGAAGAACGGGGTGACGACCATGAGAATCCGCAGGTTTCCAGCGGCCGGGCTGCTCGTCGTGTTCGTCGCGGCGGCCGGCCCGGCGTTCGCGCAATCCGGCCCCCTGTCCGGGTCGGCGTGCCGCGCCGCGCCCTCGACGGCCCAGCTGTTCACGGGCACGTTGCGAGGACTGCGCGACGTGCCCTCGCGTTCCTCCGCCGGCATCCTCGCGCTCGGGGCCGCCGCCGCCGTTGGCGCGCACTCGTTCGACTCCAACATCCATCAGCACTTCGAAGGACCGCCGCGCGACGACGATCCCTTCAAGCCCGGTGCCGTCGTAGGAGGCACGCCCTTCGAGCTCGGCGCCGCCTTCGCGGCGTACGAGATCGGGCGCGCGCGGGGCAACTCCTGCCTGGCGAGCCTCGGCGCCGATCTCGTGCAGGCACAGCTCGTGGCCGGTGGATTGACGATCGCCCTGAAGCAGGCGACGCGTCGATCGAGGCCCGATGGCACCGGCTTTTCATTTCCATCGGGGCACACGACGATGGCTTTCGCGTCGGCCACCGTGCTCGAGCAGCACTTCGGCTGGAAGGTGGGCCTTCCCGCGTATGCCGTCGCGTCGTACGTGGCCGCGTCGCGTGTCGAGATGAATCGCCACTACTTGAGCGATGTCGCCTTCGGCGCGGCGCTCGGCATCGTCGCGGGACGCACGGTGACCTTCGGGCGCAATCGGACGTTCATGTTCACGCCGATCGCCTCGGCCGACGGATCGGGCGCCGGGCTGGGGCTGACCTGGACCGGCAGCCGGTGACCGCAAAACGGCCGTGCTAGGATCCCCCCTTCCAGCCGTCTCGCTGGAGGGAGGGTCCATGCGCAGGTCGGCGCGGCTCGCTGCCGCGATGTTCGTTCTCGGGGTCACGACAACGGGTGCCGCGATGGCCGCGGATACGGGAACCGTGTCGGGCATCGTGTTCAGCCAGGATGGCGAGCCGGTCCCGGACGCCGACGTCCGGATCACCGGGGAGCGGCTCCCGGTCGGCCGCAGCACCCGCACCGGCGCGAACGGTGCCTACCGGTTCGAGTATCTCGTCCCCGGACCCTACGCGATCGAGACCGGCACCTCCGACTCCCTCAGCCGGCGCAGCGCCGTCGTTGAAGTCGGCCGGGATACGCAGGTCGATCTCGTCGTCGGTCTGGCGCTGAGCGATCAGGTGACGGTGACGTCGGCGGCCCCGGTCGTCGACGTGCGGTCGGCCGAGGTCAGCTTCAATTTCGGGAGCGACACGCTGAACGCGCTGCCGCTCGAGCGCTCCTATCGCGGGCTGTTCCAGCTCATTCCCGGCGTGGCCGACAATCGGAGTCCCGTCGGTCCGGCCGCCGGCGGCGGGCGCCAGGACAACACCTACCTGATCGACGGCGCCAACATCACGAACCCCAGCTTCGGCTACCTCGGCACCGAGGTGAACGAGCTCGACATCGCCGAGGTGAACCTGAAGCGCGCCGGGATCAACGCCGAGTTCGGACGGACGAGCGGTACGGTGACCAACGCGGTCAGCCGCAGCGGGTCCAACCAGCTGTCGGGCGTGGGCCGGTTCGACTGGCTGCCCGAGGGACTCGTGGGCGCGTACCGGCTGCCGGCGGCGCTCGTCGACGCCGGCGTGCGGCCGGGCGCCTTTCGCGATCCGCTTCTGGCGACCGAAGCGGCGATGGCCGCCGGTGTCGGGGGCCCGATCGTTCGCGACCGTGTCTTCTTCTATGGATCCGCCCGGTACGGCCGCGAGACGAAATGGAATCGTGTCAACAAAGTCGGCGCGGCGCTGCCCGACGAAGTGAGGACCGGGCCTGAGCTGTACGCGAAGGTCACGGCCAGCCCGACGGTGATCCACCAGTTGACGGGCAGCTACCGCCTCCGTCCCAGCCACGTCGACGACGCGGGCCTGTCGTCGGACCACGCGCCCGAGCTGGGCGTGACGCGCGACAACGGCAGCGGCATCGGCACTGCCGAATGGACATTCTTCACCTCGCCGCGCAGTGCCCTCGACGTGCGGTACCTCCACATGAGCGAGCGGAACGAGGACGTGCCGATCACGGACCTCGGCTACCTGCCGACGTTCGATCCCGCCAATCTCGCCGCGATGGGCCAGTACAGCGACCCGGCCCAGGCGAACCTCGTCACGGGCGGCAGCCAGTACACGAACGTGCAGAATTATCGCCGGCACGAGCTGCGCGGCGTGTTCACCCGCTACGTCGACGTGGGCGGAACGAGCCATGGTCTGAAGGCGGGTCTCGGCTACGAGTTCGGCGAAGAGCGCCTGTCCCGCACGGCCAACGGCTGGGGGGCGATCGTCAACATCACGCAGAACGGGGCGCCAGCCCTGCGCGCCCGCTACTACACGCCGCAGTCGCCGCAGCTCGGGCAGGGACGCACCTGGTCGCTGTTCGTGCAGGACGACGTGGAACTGGGCCCTCGCGTCACGGTGAATCTCGGCGTGCTGGCGAATCGCGACGAGTTCTCGCAGCAGGTCCCGTCGAGCGGGGGGTGTCCCGCCACGGCGTTGCGCGGCGGCGCGGCGGTGTATGCGTCGAAGGGCGACCGGTGCGATTTTCTGCGGTTCCCCTTCCAGGACGAGGTGCAGCCGCGCCTCGGCGTGGCGTATCAACCCGACCCGTCGCGCGGCGACAAGGTGTCCGCGAGCTGGGGCCGCTACTACAACATGGATCAGAAGTCGACGGCCCGCAGCCTGGCGCCGAGCCGCATCTTTCAGACGCAGACCGTGTTCGACCTGGGCGGCCAGGTGTTGTCGAGCGGACCGCTGTCGTCGACGACGGGCAAGCTGATCGATCCGGCCATCCAGCCGATCTACACCGACGAGATCGCGGTCGGTTATGCGACGCCGGTGGGCCGCGCATACAGCCTCGACGTGTCGTTCATGACGAGGGGGATGCACCACTTCATCGAGGACGTGCCCTCGCGCCTGAACGGCACGTCGCCCGACAGCGGGCCGTACGTCGCAGTGAATCTCCCCTGCGCGGCGTTTGCCGCGTGCCAGTCCGCCCGCGCGACGCGCACGTACCGCGCGTTCGTGGTCGACGTCCGGCGCCGCCTTGCGGATGGCTGGATGGTGGATGTCAACTACACCTGGAGCCGGTTCGAGGGCAATTTCGATCTGGACTACTCGGCCGCCTCGTCGTTCAGCACGGTGTTCAACACGTCGTCGTTCATCGAGGACGGTCCCGGCACGAACGTCGAAGACCCGAACCGGTTCGGCCCACTGTTCGAGGATCGGCCCCACGTGTTCAAGGTGTTCGCGTCGTTTCAGCCCGCGCGGAGGCTGTCGACGTCGGCGTATCTGCGAGTCCAGAGCGGGACGCCGTGGGCCGCGCGGGCGCGCGACTGGGAGGGCGCGGCGTTGAACCTCCTGGAGCCGTCGGGCAGCCACCGCAACCCGACGTGGACGAACCTCGATCTGATGGCGTCGTACCGGCTGCCGATGGCCAGGCGCGCCGGCCTCTCCGTCGAAGCGCGCGTGCTGAATGCCGTCGGCAACCAGACGCCGCTGTCGACCGACGCGCAGCAGTATCTCGATCTGAGGACCGTGCCCGAGCCGCCCTATTTCGCGCCGTATCTCCTCGCGAATCCGTTCTTCGGAAGCGGCAACGCCTTCGCGCCGCCCCGGCGGCTCCACCTCGCGGCGGTGCTCGACTTCTGAAGGACGTCGCGATCTACGGCTGTCGGATGCGGTCGAGCGTGGCGAGCGATTCACGCTCGGTCGATTCGGCCTGGCCGAGCGTGCGCGTGGTCGCCCGATGTCTCGCTTCCGCCGCCGCGCGTCGATCGGCAGAGGAGGCATCGGCCACTCGCGCGACGTCCGGCGCCGGCCCGCCGGCATCGCGCAGGCCGTCGGCGCGAAGGCGCCAGCTCTCCGATCGCAGGCGCAGATATTCGCGGGCGTCGGCCACCCGCCATGCGTCGGCCTGCGGCACGCCGTCGAGCGCGCCAATCCGCGCGTCGGCCGTCTGCAGCTCCGGGACGATGTCCTGATCGATCAGATCGGCCAGATCCGACGCGTTCATGCGGCCCTTGCGGAACTGCTCCACGGCCGCCTTGTACCGATCGGCGGTCTGCTGCTCCAGCGCGACGAGCTCGGCTATCTCCGGTCGCACGTCCGTGATGCCGCGCACGAAGATGGCGGCGACGAGCGCGACCGCGAGGCCGGAGGCGGCCACGGCGCCGATTCGTCGCGCGGGCGGCGTGCGGTCGGACACGTCTCTGGCAACGAGCACGCCGAAGACGAGCCCGACGCCCATCGCGGCCGTCGACGCGCCGTTCCACGCGCCTGTGAAGAGGGCGGACAGGAGAAAGAGTCCGGCGCCCGGCGCGAGGCGCTGGAGCGCGCCGAGGGGCACCGTGATCGCCGAGCGCCGCCACCATCCTGCCGCCAGGACGGCGGCGAACAAGCCGTAGACGCCGAACACCGCGCCGGCTGCGCTGGTGCTCACCGACAGCGGGTGGGACCGCAGGTTCCACAGGCCCACCGTGATGCCGCCGGCGAGGAACGCGACGAGGAAGGCCAGACGCCCGGCCACGCGCTCGAGCGTCAGACCCAGCTGCCACACGGCCGCCGTCCGGACGAGGAGTGTGAACAGACCGGCGTTCAGGAAGATGGCCGTGACGAGGCGCCACCATTCCCCGTTGGTCGTGCGCGGCCCGACGCTGGCGCCCCAGGCGACGAGGCTGGCCGAATCGCCGCTCCCGCCGTGCGTGCGGATCCAGAGAAAGAGTCCGACGTTCACGGCGACGAGCGCGGGCATCACGATCACCCAACGCGACCGAGCGCGAAGCGCCTCACGAAACGGCTCGAGCTCCTGGCGCTTGTAGTCGCGGGCCAACACGATGGCCGTACGCACCAGGACGCGGGCCGCCTGGACGGTCCACGTCCGCTGATCCGGCGTCATCACCTTCCAGGCGAATCCGCCGACGACGAGGAGGGCGATCAGAGTGACCATCCGACCTGCTTCGTCAAAAGCTGTGCCACCAGGCCGCGTTCCTGACCTCACGCCCGGCGCCGCCCGGCGCGGGCCGCTGTCCCGGCGGCATTGCAAGACTGCGATCGGACGACCGGCCTTGTAATGCCGGCCGACAGCCGCGGGAAGCCCTCCGCCTAGAATGACCGTGACGGCCGATGGCGATGATGGGGATGAAACCACCGTGTGCGGTCGCCCGCGCGGTTCTCGTCGCGACCATCCTCGGCAGCAGCATGGTCTTCATCGACGGCACCGCGGTGAACGTCGCGCTTCCGCTGATCCAGCGCGACTTGGACGCATCAGTCGTCCAAATGCAGTGGGTGATCGAGATCTACATGCTGTTGCTCGGCGCGCTCATCCTCGCCGGTGGTGCGCTCGGCGATCGACTCGGCCGGCGGCGCGTCTTCCTCTGGGGCGTGTGCGTGTTCACGCTGGCCTCGATTGGCTGCGGCCTCGCGCACGGACCCGCGGCGCTCATCGCGGCGCGGGCGCTGCAGGGCATCGGCGGCGCGCTGCTCGTCCCTGGCAGCCTCGCCATCCTCAGCGCGTCGTTCGACGAGGCAGCCAGAGGCCAGGCGATTGGCACCTGGTCGGGAGCGACCGCCGTCACGACGGCCGCCGGTCCCGTGGTCGGCGGCTGGCTGGCCGAGACGCTCTCCTGGCGCTCGGTCTTCTTTCTCAACGTGCCGGTCGCCGCTGCGGTACTCGTGGCGGCGATACGCGTCCCCGAGACGCGGGACGAGTCCGCCCGCGGCGGCATCGACTGGACCGGCACGGCGTTGAGCGTGGCTGGACTGGGCGGGTTGGTCTACGGCCTGGTGGATTCGTCGAACCGTGGTCTCCGCGACCCTCTGGTGCTCGGGTCTCTAGCCGTGGGCCTCGCGCTGCTCGGCGTCTTCGTGCGGACAGAGCGTCGGGCCGCGGCGCCGGCGATGCCCCTGGAGCTCTTTCGATCGCGCGCCTTCACGGGGGCGAACCTGCTGACGGTCCTGCTCTATGGCGCCCTCGGGGGCGCGCTGTTCTTCATTCCCTTCGACCTGATTCAGGTCCAGCGATACTCGCCGACCGAGGCGGGCGCGGCCTGGCTGCCGTTCATTCTGCTCGTCGCGATCCTCTCGCGCCGCGTCGGCGCGCTGGTCCCGAAGCTCGGCGCGAAACCGATGCTCGTGGCCGGCCCGCTCGTCGTCGCCGCCGGATTCGGGCTGGCGGCGCTGCCGGGAGCCGGCGGCAGCTACTGGACGACGTTCTTTCCGGCGTTTCTGCTGCTCGGCCTCGGGATGGGGACGGCCGTCGCGCCGCTCGTGACGGTCGTGATGAACGCGGCCGGCTCCGCCCGCGCCGGCATCGCGTCCGGGATCAACAACGCCGTGTCCCGCGTGGCGGGCCTGCTCGCCCTCGCCCTCATGGGGCTGCTCGTGATCGCCGTCTTCGACGCGCGGCTCGATGCGCGTCTGGCCGGGTCCGGCGTCCGGCCCGGGATCGTCCGCGAGCTGGATCGATCGCGGCTGGCCGCAGCCGAACCGCCCGACCAGGCGACCGACGCGGAAGCGCGCGAGATCGAAACCGCCGTGCGCGCCGCGTTCGTGGCGGGCTTCCGGGCCGCGATGTGGAGCGCCGCTGGACTCGCCGCGGCCAGCGCGCTCGTCGCGTGGCGCACGATCGATCGCGTCTGACCGCGAGCTATTCGGGCGCCGCGTGAAAGCGGCCGGCCAGCGTCTTCGACATCGCCAGCCCCACACGACCGTTCTGCCGGCGGTACGCGATCACGCCGGCGGTCTCTGGAAAGCCGTCGATCACGGTGAGTCCTTCGCGAGGTCCGAGCACGAACGCCGCCTTGGTGAGCGCATCGGCGAGCGTGGCATCCCGCGCCACGATCGTGACGCTCAACGCCGCCGACGAGGGCTGCAACGTGCGCGGATCGAGGATGTGACCGTAGCGACGCCCGTCGGCGACGAGAAAATTCGAATCGTCGGACGACGTCGCCACGGATCCTTCGTGCGCGTCGAGGACGCCGAGCAGTCGATCCGGGGCGTCGGGATCCTTGACGCCGACTTCCCAGGCGGTCTTGCCCGGCGGTGCGCCGAGCAGGTACTGGTTGCCGCCGGCGTCGATGAAGCCCGACAGCCCGTGACGCCGCAGCACGCCGGCGGCCACTTCGACGGCGAATCCTTTCGCGATGCCGCCGAGATCGATCGCGACGCCGGGCCGCGCGAATCGAACGGTTTTCGCCTGTGCGTCGATCAGCAGATTGCGATACCCGACGAGCGGCGCCACCTGCGCGAGCTCGTGCGCGGTCGGCACGTGGGGCGTCTTGTCATGAAACCCCCAGAGCGCGACCAGCGGGCCGACCGTGACGTCGAACGCGCCGCGGCTCGCGCGGCTCACGCGATCGGCGGCCTCGAGCACCGCGAGCAGCGCGTCGCTCACGGCCACGGCGCGATCGGCCCCCTCGCGGTTCACGAGCGCGAGCTCGCTGTCGTCGCGATAGTTGCTCATCAGCCGGTCGATCTCGGCGAACGCGGCAAACGCTTCCTCGATGGCCGCCCGGCGCTCAGGCACGTCGCCTCCGAACGCCTCGACTTCGATCGACGTGCCCATCAGGTACCGGTACTCGCGCGTGGTGTCGGCCGACTGCGCGAGGGCGGTTGCCCCCGCGAGCCCGGCCACGAGCGCCGCGGCCGTCGCGCGTGTTCCGAGGCCCATGGCTAGAACGGGATGTGCAGGCCGGCCGTGACGATGGCCGACTGGAAGCCGGTGGTGGTCGAGGTACCGCTCGTACTCGACGCTGAGATCGCTGCCCTTCGGAAGATTCCACAGGCCGTTGCGGGGTGTGATCACCACGCGCCCCGAATACAGCCCCGAGTTGAACGGCACCAGCCGGAAGTCCGAGGTGTAGAACTGGGGCGTGCCGACGTATTCCGGCTGGTAGAACGACGCGGCCGTCTGGTCGTACCAGCGGTAGGTGCCGCCGACCAGCACCTGCGGTGAGAAGTGGCGACTGAGACCCACGCTGAATGCGTTCGAGTCGACTTGCCACGAGTCGAGGTAGCGGCGGTAGTCGAGCTCGAGGTACGTGTCGGCGGGCAGGGCCTGGCGGAGGCGTGCGGTGAGCGCGTGCCGCGTGCGCGCATCGGGCACGTTTCCGAGCGTGAGAGCGCCGTTCACGCGCACGCGAAGAAAGGGGCTCGTCTGAAAGCCGTTGATCTGATTCAGCTCGTAGCCGACCTGCGCAATCGTCGTCTTCGACAGCGTCTGCGTGATCGATCCATACGCATCGGTCGAGAACTGTCGCTCGGTTTCCTCGCTCGGGTGCAGCTGGGGCTGGTTCACCGAGAACGCGAAGCCCCCGGCCACGGTCGTGTTGGCCGCGTTCAGCTCCCGCGTGATCGAGGTGAGGACGGTGGTCGCGCTGTAGAATTTCTCCCGGCCGATTTCGGCGCCGAGCGACCATTTCGTGTCGCCGTACTTCCGCGTCACGCTGCCGTCGAACACGACCCGACTGTTGTTGGCGCCGCTCGGATGGCAGCGCGCGCAGGAGTCCGACGCCGCCGTGATCGCGTCCACCCCGAACTTCACCCGTAGCGCGGTGCGATCGGTGAAGTCCTTCCCGACGTCGAGCGTCGGGCTGAGCACCGTGACCCCCCGCGTATCCTGAAAGCTGTGAAACTGGACGTCGACGCCGTTCTGCGCCCAGTTCAGCCCGGCCAGAGCGGCGAACACGGCGAGGCCGAAAGCCGCGCCGACGACGGCCCTACTTGCAGCCACAACCGCCGCCCTGCACGCCGAAGCCGCCCGCCGCGCCTTCGCGCGCCTCCTGCCAGTGCATCGCATAGGCGACCTGCGCCTGATCGGCGTCGAACACCATCTCCGGGTCGGCCAGCCGGCCGCGCTGCCAGGGCTGCACCGTCGCACAGCCGGCGAGCCCGGCTGCCGCCACGAGCGTGCCGAGCAGCAACAGCGCCTGGATCGAGGTTCGGGTCGTCATTGCGGAGGTGCCTCCTCGAGAAGCTGGCGAAGCTCGCGCCGATATGCATCGGCGACGGCCGCCGTGTAGCCCGTGTGGGTGAATCGAACGCGGCCAGCCCGGTCGATGAGGATCGACGTGGGCATGCCGCTGATGTGGAACGCCTCGGCCGCCCGGCCCTTCGGATCCAGGAACACCGGCATCGTGTGCGGGTGATTCGCCAGGAAGGCCGCGGCGTCGCGCTCGCGTTCGTCCACGTTCACCGCGAGCACGTCGAGCCCCTGCGCGTGCAGAGAGCGATACAGCCCGTCGAGCGCCGGAAACGACGTGCCGCACGGCGGGCACCAGCTCGCCCAGAAATCCACCACGACGACGCGCCCGGCGAGATCCGCCAGGCGCACTTCGTGGCCGTCGGCGGCGCGCAGCGCCACGTCGGGTGCTCGCAGCGGCACGTCGGAGGCGCACGGCGAGGCCCAGGCCGCGAGGACGAGAAGGGCGGTGGCGAGCCGAGTCGACATCAGCGTGTCTCCGCGGCCTGATTCGCCACGACCCAGTCGAGCACCATCTGTGACCTGGTCGCGCGGTTGCCGCTGAAATAGCGGTACATACTGCCGTTCCGCTGCGTGACGACCACGAGCACGCTCCGCGCATCGCCCGGCCGGACCGCCCGCATGACCTGCGCGTAGCTGGTCATCACGTACCCGGCGTCGGCGCGGAACCCGCCGTGGCAGGCGACACAGTCGGACGCAAAGACGGGCTTCATGTCGGGATCGTAGGCGAGGGCCTGGCTGGCGCCGGTCGGCGAGGATGGTGAATCCGGCGCGATCGGGTTCAGCGAGTCACCAGTATCTGTGGGTGGCAGGGCCTTCACGCAGCCGGCGATGGCCAGCGGCAGACCCGCCAGCGCCAGCAGAACGACAACCCGAGACAATCGTGGACGTAGCACGTGGAGCCCCGAAACAGGGCTTCCCGTAGCAAGCCGTGTGCCTCGCGAAAGCCCCGTGCGTGCAGCCTCGCCGCAGCGGCCTGTCCAGGAACATGGTCAGCAGTGTCCTCGCTGCGTGATCGACTGCCGGATTTCCGGCGGCCCGTCGCGTCACGCCGCCGCCGAATGGCGGGCCGACTCCTGGGCCATTCGCGCGCGCGTCGCCACCAGTTCCGCGATCCGGGCCGCGTCGCGACCGACGCCGTGAATCATCTCCGACGACAACGCGTGCAGGAAATGCAGTCCCACGAAGTAGAGCCCTGGTTCGGCGTCCACCACGCCGCTGTGGTGGAGCGGATCCCCGTCGGGACCGAAGACGGGCAGGTCGATCCACGAGAAGCCCGGATGATAGCCCGTGCACCAGATGACGTTCCGCACCTCGAGCGTGCGTCCATCGTCGAACAGCGGCAATCCGTTCTTCACGCCGGCCATTCGAGGGAGCCGGCGCACGCCGGCCTTCGCGAGCCCGGAGGGGCGCTGGCGGATGAGCGGTCCGCCCATGTGCAGCAGCTTCGGCCGGATGCGGCGGCCGATCGGCGTCCCCACGGTGAGAACGCGATGGAAGAGGCCCCGCAGCACGACCCGCACGAGACCGAGGCGCCCGGGAAGCCCGTCGATGCGGAATGGAATGTGGCCGGTGTCGCGGCCCGCCATCCAGGTCTCGTGATGCCTTGACACCTCCATTGCGATCTCGGCGCCCGAGTTGCCGGCGCCGACAATGAGCACGGCGCCCTCCTGGAGCTGCGACGGGTTGCGATAGTCTGCCGAGTGCAGCTGCACGACGTCGGGCCGCAAATCGCCGGCAAAGGCCGGGACGCGTCCGCGCTGGTGGTCGGCCATCGCGACCACGACGTGTTCCGCTTCGAATCGCTCGTCGCCGGCGACGACGAGGAAGCCGCGGCCCTGGCGCGACACGCGCGTCACGCGGGTGCCCGAGTGCACAGGCAGCGAAAAGCGCCGCGCGTAGGCCTCGAGGTAGTCGGCCATTTCGTCCTTCGTCGGGAACGCGTGGCGCGGCGCCGGGAACGGCATGCCGTCGAGGCCGCAGAACCGCGCGGGCGTGAACAGGCGCAGCGAATCCCATCGGCGGCGCCACTGGTCGCCGATCCGCGGGTTCGCGTCGAGAATCACGAACGGCACCCCGAGACGCGCGAGGTGGTAGCCCGTCGAGAGGCCCGCCTGTCCCGCGCCCACGATCACCGTGTTCACCTGCACCGTCGCGGCTGCCTTCTGCATGTGCACCTCCGTGGCAGGACGGCCGTCCGCCCCGCAAAGCCTCAACGGGGCCAGCATACGGCGCGGCCGATGCGCTCCGCATCGGCCGAAGTGCCCAGAGGGGTCGTGCCAGGCGCATGGGTATTTCTCTGCACGCCGATCACAGCAGCTTGTGGCGGTACGCGTAGGCGGTCGCGGCGGATCGCGACGGGAGATCGAGCTTCGTGAAGATATTGCTCAGGTGCCGAGCGACGGTCTTTTCGCTGATCGCGAGCTCGGTAGCGATAGCGCGGTTGCTTCGCCCCGAGGCGACGAGCCGGAGCACTTCGACTTCACGGCCCGTCAGTCCGCCCGTGGCTCGGGGCGCCGATCGACCGGACGGCGTCAGCATGGCGGCCACCCGCGCGGCGTCGGGCGCCGCACCGAGACGCTCGAACAACTCCTGGGCCGCTTCGAGCTCGAGCTCGGCGCCATCCTGGTCGCCGAGCTGGCGGTAGGCCTCGCCGATTCGCGCACGCGTTCGCGCGAGCTCGTACGGCGCGCCCAGCTCGCCCCAGAGCGCGGCGGCCTGGCCGAGCGAGGTGGCCGCCGCCGCGGCCTCGCCCGACGCGAGCGCGACGAGTGCCTGCGCGTCGGCGGCGGCGGCCTGGAGAAACGTCGCGTCGATCTCTTCGGCCATGCGCGCGAGTTCATCGGCGGCCCCGCGTGCGCCTGGCAGGTCGTCGGCCGCCGCCATGATCTCGACCGCCGCCTGCAGCGCCTGTGCCCGCGCGCGAGCGCCGAGGCTGTCGTCCAGGAGACGGCGCACGGCTGTGCGTGCGGCGTCGGCGTGACCCTGGGCCAGGCGGAGCAGTGCCAGGCCCGGACCGGGCCGGCGCCCGGCCAGGCTCGCGCGCCGATAGGCGTCGTCGGCCCGATCGAACTCGCCGCGCAGCCGGTGCAGCTCCGCTCGCTGGTAGAAGGCCGCGCCCGCGTCCCGCGGATCCCCCAGCGCGCCGAGCCGTTCGCACGCACGTTCGGCTTCGTCGCTGGCTTCCCCCCACGCGCCGTGCAGCTGCAGGAGCTCGGAGCGCCGCACGAGGCACTGGCCGCGAAACGGCACGATGTCGGGATGCGCCGCGCACCAGCGCGCCAGCGCCGTTGTCCATTCCTGTGCGCGCCCGAGGTCGAACCGCTCGTAGCAGGCGCTGATCACGCTGCAGTAGACGACGCCGGCCACCATCGGCGCGACTTCGCCGCACGTCACGGCGACCATCACTTCGTCGAACACGGCCAGGCCGGCGGCGGCGTCCCGCGCACCGAGCAGCAGGCGGCCCTCGCCGTGCCTGGCGAGGGCGCTCAGGTCGGGGTTCCCGAACCGCGCGCCGATCCGCGCCGCCTCGGCGAATGCGGCGGCCGCGGCTTCCAGGTCGCCTTCGTTCGCCTTCTGAAAGGCGAACGCGCAGAGCCAGAAGCCCTCCTCGACGCACGGCTGACCATGTTCGTCGAGCAGCCGGCGCACCCGCGCCAGCCATCCGCGAGCCTGGGCCTGCCGGGCTGGTTTGT
Organism: uncultured Acidobacteriota bacterium; assembly: GCA_963837345.1. Classification (GTDB taxonomy): domain Bacteria; phylum Acidobacteriota; class Vicinamibacteria; order Vicinamibacterales; family CAVVIG01; genus CAWIMX01. The sequence continues at coordinate 1,013,184 of CAWIMX010000001.1, read as the reverse complement.
CGAGCAGGACGAAGGCGAGCCAGAAGGCGCTGCGCGCCGCACGGATCGGATCGCCGCGCTCGAGAAACGCCTGGTGCGCCCGTGTCCGCGCGTCGAGGCCCGCCGCGTCCTCGCCGACGAGGTAGGCCGAGGTGGCGAGCCGGTCGAGGTCGTCGGCGTCGAGCGCGGCTTCGTGGTCGGCGGCGGCCAGATGGCGGAAGGCCTCGGCCCAGGCGTCGCGGTCGAAGGCGTTCCTGCCGAGGGCGAGCGCCTCTCCCTGGTCCATACCTCAATGATGGCGCAAACGCGCCGCCCGGATCGATCCCTCGCACCCGAGACGGCCCCACCTGCCCAATCGGGTGATTTTGCGGCGCCGCCGGACTCGTACCATCGGATGGTGAGTGCCCGCCCGGAACATCAGGACGTCGAGCTCCTCGACGCCTACTCGCGCGCGGTCACCGGCGCCGTGGACGCCGTCGGCCCCGCCGTCGTCCGAATCCAGTCGGGGCGGAGCGGGGGATCCGGCGTGGTGTTCACGCCGGACGGTCTGATTCTCACGAATCATCACGTGGTGGTCGGGGCCGGGCGGTGCGAGACGCTCCTGCCAGACGGTCGATCGCTCGAGGCGGACGTGGTGGGTCGCGACGCGCATTCGGATCTCGCCGTGCTCCGCGCGGGCGTCGATCACGGCGCCCTGCCATGGGCCGTCTTCGGCGATTCGCAGGCGGTGCGCGTCGGGCAGGTGGCGATCGCGATCGGCAATCCGTACGGCTTTCAGCATTCGGTGACGGCCGGGATCGTGAGCGCCGTCGGGCGGTCGCTGCGCGCGCAGTCCGGTCGCCTGATGGACGACGTGATCCAGACCGACGCCTCGCTCAACCCGGGCAATTCGGGCGGGCCGCTCGTCGACACGCGCGGCCGCGTGATCGGGATCAACACCGCCGTGGTGCTGCCGGCGCAGGGGCTGTGTTTCGCGATCGCGGGCAACACGGCGCAGTTCGTGGCCGCGCGGCTGATTCGCGACGGCCGGATCCGCCGCGGCTATGTCGGCGTGGCCGGTCAGACGGTGCGGATTCCACGTGCGCTCGCGCGAGCCGGCCGACTCGCGGCGTCGTCCGGCGTGCTCGTGCTGTCGGTCGAGCCGCGCAGCCCGGCGGCTGCCGGCGGGCTCCGCGAGGGCGACGTGATCGTCGGGTGGGACGGTGCGGCCGTGACGGCCGTGGAGGATCTGCATCGATACCTCGCCGGCGAGCCGGTGGCCGTACCGATCAGAATCCGGATCCTGCGCCGAGCCGAATGGCGGATCCTCGTCGTCGTGCCCGAAGAGCCCGCGCCCTGACGCGACCCACCTGACCTACCTGACCCACCCGGCCCACCTGACCTACCTGACCTGCCTGCCCCACCCGGCCCACCTGACCTGCCTGCCCCACCCGGCCCACCTGACCGTGTCAGAGCGCAATGATCCCGCGCCTGACGGCGCGGCGGACGGCGTCTGTTCGATTGGCGGCACCGAGCTTGCCCGACACGGACGCGACGTGAAACTTCACGGTCTGATCGCTGATGCCGAGACGCGCGGCGATGGCCTTGTTCGACAAGCCTTCGGCGAGCAGCTCGAGCACCTGGATTTCGCGCGGCGTGAGCGGCTCGTCGGCCAGGCCCGGATCGCGCGGAGCCGAGGACGCGGATCGGGACACCTCGCCTTCGGTGGCCACGAGCCACGCGTCGGCGTGCACGGCCGCGGCGCGCGCGCTGGCGAGCGTCGGAAATTCGCCCACGACATCCACCGACGCGTCGAGATCGGCGCGGAGCCGCGCGCGATCGCCGGGTCGGCCGACGAGGCCCACGCGCATCAGCGCGCCGGACGCTCGCCGACGATGACCGCGACTTCGGCGGTCTGGCCGCCGCGCAGGAGCTTCAGCGTCGCTTCACGGCCCACGCGTTCGCCTGCGAGCAGATCGAGCAGATCCTCGGGCGATTCGACGACGCGGCCGTCGAACGCCAGCAGCACGTCGCCGACCAGCACGCCGGCGGCGGCGGCCGGGCTGCCGTCGGTGACGCCCACGACGAGGAGCCCCTCCTGCCGGCCGTCGGCGCGCTGGGTCTCGGGCAGTCGCACGGGCTGGCCGGCGATGCCGAGGTACCCGCGCTTCAGACCGCCGTGCTCGAGGACCGTCGCCGCGGTCTTCCACGCAATCGAGGCGGGAATCACGACGCCGAGACCACGAATCGACGCGGCCGTGGCGATGCCCAGCAGCGCGCCGGAGGCGTCGACAAACGCGCCGCCCGCAAACCCGTCGTGCATCGGCGCCGTGGTGCGCAGCACCTGATCGATCGCACGCCGTCGTCCCGTGGGAAGCGGCCCGCCGATCACCGACACGATGCCGGCGCTGGCGGTGACCACGTTCGTCCACGACCGGGCGATGGCCAGGGCGAGATGGCCGACTCGCGGTGCGGCGTCGGCCAGGCGCAGGGGCTTCGCCGCCAGACCGGCCGCGCGCAGCACGGCGAGCCCTGTGGTGGGATCCCAGCCGGCGAGCGTCGCCTCGAACAGCTGGCCGTCGTGCCGTCTCACGTGCAGGCCGTCTTCACGGCCAAGCGAGCGGACCATCGTCAGTACCACCTCGTCGGTGTAGACCAGGCCGCTGACCGGACGCCGGCGTCCCTGCACCTGCACGACCGCGGGGGCGGCAGCGTCCACGGCGTCGGCCAGGGCGTGCGAGAAGGAAGAGATCACATCGCTTGTCATGCAGGCATCGTGGCACAGGAGATGCGGACGCGGATCACCCAAACGGGCGGAGCCGCCCCGGCAGATTTGACAGCTCGAGCACGCACGGTCGACACTGGTCGACCGATCTGCCATGGCCACCATCGATCTGGCGCTGCCCGCCGGCGTGCGACTCCGTTCCGATACGCCCTCGATGGCGCCGGACAGCCGGCCCCTGTTCGTGGCGGCGGCTGCGCTCGTCGTGGGCGCAGGCTACCTGGCCGCCGCCATCACGTGGCAGCAGGCGGCGCTCTTTCTGGTCGGCGGCGGCGCAGGCCTCGTGCTCTACCACGCCGCGTTCGGGTTCACGTCGGCGTGGCGAGTCTTCATCGCGGATCGCCGCGGCGCCGGTCTGCGCGCGCAGATGCTGATGCTGGCGGCCGCCTCTCTGGTGTTCTTTCCCGTGATCAGCGGGGGACACCTTTTCGGCCACGCCGCCCGCGGGTCGGTGGCGCCCCTCAGCGTCGGTCTGATGACGGGCGCGTTCCTGTTCGGCCTCGGCATGCAACTCGGCGGCGGCTGTGCGTCCGGCACGCTCTACACGGCGGGCGGCGGCAACGCGCGGATGGTGGTGACGCTGCTGTTCTTCGTCGTCGGCTCCGTGGCGGGGGCGTGGCATCAGCCGATCTGGCAGCGATTGCCGGCGCTCGGATCCGTGTCGCTCGTCGAGCGGTTCGGTGCTCCCGGCGCGCTCGCCGTGAGCTTCGCGCTCTTTGGCGCCGTCGTCTGGGCGACCGTCGTCCTCGAGCGGCGGCGGCACGGACGCATCGAGCCCATGATGCGCACGCGGGCGGGCGCCCGATGGCTGCGCGGGCCGTGGCCGCTTGCGGCAGGCGCCATGGGGCTCGCCGCCGTCAACGTCGCCACGCTGGCCATCGCGGGGCGGCCCTGTGGCGTCACCTCGGCATTCGCGCTGTGGGGCTCGAAAGCGCTGGCGGCAGCCGGCGTGCCTGTCGACACGTGGGCCTATTGGGCGCCGCGCACCGCCGAGCTGCACGCCAACATCCTGGCCGACGCGACGTCTGTGATGGACATCGGCATCATGCTCGGCGCCCTGGCGGCGGCCGGTCTGGCCGGCCGGTTCGCGCCGGTGTGGCGTGTGCCGGCGCGCTCGCTCGCCGCCGCGGCGATCGGCGGACTGCTGCTCGGCTACGGGGCGCGCATCGCGTACGGCTGCAACATCGGGGCGTACTTCGGCGGCATCGTGTCGTCGAGCCTGCACGGGTGGGTGTGGGGCGCCTGCGCGTTTGCCGGGAGCGCGGTGGGCACGAGGCTCCGTCCGCGGTTCGGCCTGCGCGTCGAGTGCACGCCGAGCGACGGCGGATGCTGAGGCGCGAGGTCAGCGGCCGGCGAACGGCCAGCGCCCGCCCGGCGGAACGCGCTCGTACTTGACGATGTCGTGGGCCGCCGGAACCCACGCGGGCAGCACGCACACCTTGTCGTGATACTCGGGATGTTTGTCGAGCACCCGCTTCTCGAGCTCGGCATCCGTGAGCTGATCGTAGGAACCGGGATATTGCTGGCGGACGAGGCTCGGCAGATTCACGGTGCAGAAGCCCTTCAGCAACTCGGTCGCGCTCACCTCGTCGACCGTCGGCGGCGCCGACGCGGGCGGCGCACTCAGGTCGACCGTCGCGTCGACGAGGGCGCCCAGCGTGCCGGGCAGCGCGAGAAATCCGGGGATGGCGTTGCTCACGCCAGGGCCGGCCGCTTTCGTGTAGTCGTCCAACCGTGCCAGAACGTGCACGTCGTCGGGAGAGAGCCGCTGTTCGCCGCGCGAAGGGACCATCGTCCACAGGAAGACGAACGCCGCCCCGGCCAGCGTGGTCACGGCCGCAATGGCGAGCTTTTCACGTCGTGGCATCGCACGGGGGGAGAGGCAAAGGCCATGCCGGTGTGCGGGTTGGCAGTTGTGCGCGTGTCAACGTTTCGGTCTGGGCGGTCGTGTCGACAGGAATGACACGGTCCGATCAATAGTGTCGGTGCCACAGGCGGACCACGGGTATGCTGGTGCCCGACGTCGTCCACCACCAAGGAGCTGAACAGATGCCGCAGTCCAAGTCGAGCCGCCGCGCCACTCTCGTGGCGGTGGCCGCTCTCTCGCTCGCCGCTCTGCCCAACCCCGTTCGCGCGCAGGACGTGATGACGAAAGAATCGGTGGCCGCGCTGAAGACGTCGTTCCTGGCCGACCTCGACGTCATGCGCGGGAAGTTCCTCGGCCTCGCCGACGCATTCCCGCAGGACAAGTACACGTGGCGCCCGATGGAAGGCGTCCGCTCGGTGTCCGAGGTCCTGATGCTCGCGGCGATGGAGGGCTATTCGTTCATTCCCTCGTCGTTCGGCGCGCCCGCGGCGAACCTCGGCACGCGCGAGGAAGCCGCGGCGCTCCGGGAGCTCACGGACAAAGCCCAGATCATCGCCCATCTCAACAAGGGGTTCGACCATGCCCGGAGCGCGATCGAGGCGCTCGATCCGTCCACGCTCACCGGCATGCGCACCGTCATGGGGCGCGAGCGATCGGCGGCCGACGTCGTCCTGTTCGTCGGCGGTGATCTGCACGAGCACCTGGGCCAGCTGATCGCGTACGCGCGCACGAACCGCATCGTACCGCCCTGGAGCAAGTAGCGACAGGGCAGGCTAGATCGCCGCGCGCGGCGTCTGCCGGCGCAGCAGGTCGAGCGTGGCGGGGCGGACCTCGGCGAGACGGGCGAGCAGGCGCGCGTGCCAGAGGAGGGCCCCGCAGTTGGCGACCGCCAGCAGCACGGTGGCGTCGAGGCCGACCGCCATGCGCGGGAGCGCATCGCCTCCGGCGCGCCCGAGGCCGTAGAAGAACCCGAGGTTCAGGACGACCATCGTGCTCACGCCGACGAGCAGCGGTCGATAGGACCGCTCCCGCGCGGCCACGATGGTGAGCAGCGGGAGCGCGAGAAACAGATGGTTCTCGTGCACCTGGATCGCGAACATGAAGAACGCGTGAACCGTGAACGCGGCGACCGCTGCGAATTGCGTGAAGCGTTCGGCGCGCCGCGATCGCCAGACGGCCCAGCCCACGACCGCGCCGACCATTCCCCATGACGCGAGCGTGACGCCCAGTGCGGCCCCGACGTCTGCCGGGGCGCCGATGCGGGCCAGGAACATGGGGACGCTCAGAACGCGGACGGGCGCGGCGATCGCCGAGGCGCCGTCGTGGACGACGTCGGCCGCCCACGACGCGATCCACCAGAGGTTCGCGGCGTTTCCCGAGAGCACGCCCTCGGTGAAGATGTCGGCCACGCCGGCGCACATGTTGGCAAACGTGCCGGCCATCAGAAACGGCGCGACCGCCACCGCGGCGAGCGCGCCGCCGCCCGCTACCGCGCGCCGCATCTCGGCCGTCGTCCCGCCGCTCCGGTGCCACAACGCCAGTGCCACGGCCGGCGCCACCAGCACGCCCTGCGGCTTGGTCAGGCATGCCACCACGAGCAGGCCGCCGGCCGCCCAGCCGAAGCCCTCCGATGCCGCGACGAGCGACGCGACGGCCGGCAGCGCGAACAACGGATCCAGATAGCCGAGCACCGCGCCGTGCAGAATGACCGCTGGATTGATCCAGCAGGCCACCGCGGCGGCGGCGCCGGACACCGGGCCGAGCCGCCGGCCGACGGCGTGGAAGATCAGCGCCGACAGCCCGACCATCGCCACGAGAATGAGAAGCTTGACGGCGACGTTCAACGTCGCCCGGGACGGATCCTGGCCCGACCACGCCCGCGAGAGCGCACCGCTCACGGCCAGTTCGTAGATCGCCACCGGCGGATAGTCCACCGCGGCGGTGACGCCGTCATAGCTCAGTTGGTACTTGTTGGCCAGCGTGTCGGAGCTGCCGTAGACCGACCACGGGCCCGACGCGCCCGCGTGGTAGGCCCAGGTCCGGAAGACCGGCACGTCGGGCGAACCCGGCACGCCGAGGGTCGCGAGACGGATCGTGAAGCCCGCGAGCACGAGCACGAAGGCAATGCGAAGGCGAACGCCCACCACCTTCCTTATCGTCGCGGCCGTCCGGGCGTTGTAGAGCGCGGCGGGGAGCCCCGCTACGACTGGACCGGCAATCGCCGGAACGTGACGACGAGCACGTCGCGAAAGGCGGGCAGGGCCGGATCGATGGCCTCGACGGGCGTCACGCCGTGACTCACGCGGGCATCGTCGACGAGCGCCGCGTCGAACGGCTGCGTGAGGGTGAAGCGCCCGAGCCGCGTGCCATCGAGCGCGTGAATGGTGGTGGTGCCGCTCGCGATGTTGCGCCGGTCGACGAGCAGGACGAGCACGTAGTCGACTCCGTCGCGGTGCAGGCCTTCGGGCGTCGGGCGCCCGAGCTCGTTCCGACGCGCCTCGATCCGAAACTGGTGCACTTCGGTGCGCCACGCGCTCACGCCTGGCGCGAGCCCGCCGAACAGCGCCCGGCAGAAGGTCAGGATCGTCGTGAGGCTCGCGCCGCTCGCGATCGCCGGTTCGATGGGCGCAAACCAGCGCTCGACGCCGCCGTGCAGCGGGTTGTAGTCGAGCGTCTGAAAGTGGGGCTGGTGCGGTTCACGGGCGAGGCTGTTCGCGGTCACCGTGAAGACGCCGTGGCGGCGCCGCCGGTATCGACCCCCGTCGGCCATGTAGGCGTCGAGCTCGAGGTCGTTCCAGCTCGCGGCGAACGCCGGCCAGTCGAGGAGCGGCCCCGTGTGTTCGAGCGCCGCGCGCATCTCCGCCGCCTGGACGAAGGCGTAGCCGTCGCGCGCGAGCGCACCGTCGACCGGCGGAATCGAGTCGAGCATCGCCTCGGCCATGCCTCGATCTTAGTACTGATCGCATCCTCATGGCGCGCGATCCCCTGGCGTGCACGGCGCACCGGACCGATGCCGAGCGCCTCTGGCGGGTGCGGAAACAGCACCGGCACATCGACGCCATTCTGCTGACGCTGGCGGAGGCGCCCGCCGTCGAGCTGCAGTACTTTCGCGACGACAAGCTCCTCATCGCCCGTCGCTGGCCCTCCCGCGCGCCAGCGATCGAGGAAGCCTCGGCCAAACTGGCCGACCTCCAGCGCGCCGGGTGGAGCACTCATTGGTAGTCGCCGGTCGCCGGTCGCGTTTCACCGAATGGCTGGCGGAGCTCGAAGAGCGCCAGCTCGCGGATCTCACCTTTCAAGAAGTGGCACGGGCGCTCCGGGCGCTCTCGTCCGCCTACGTCGAGCGGCGCGCGCGCCTCGATCGCGGCTCGGCGCTCTCGGGGGCGGGCAAACGCGCGGCGTTTGCCTTGTTCTACGCCCCGCTGCACTTCCTGCTCGTGCGCGAAATCGTCGCGCGCCTGCCCGGCGCGCTCGCCCGTCACGAAACGATCGTCGATCTGGGGTGCGGCACCGGCGCCGCGGGCGCGGCGTGGGCGTCGGCGTGTGCGGTGCCGCCGGCCCTCGTCGGCATCGATCGGCACCCCTGGGCGCTCGGCGAGGCGGCGCGGACCTACCGGGCGTTCGGGCTGCGCGCCCGCACCGTCCGTGCGACGCTCGGCGCGGCCCGCCTGCCGCGGCCCCCCGCGTCGTTCCTGGCGGCCTTCGCGGCGAACGAGCTGACCGACGAGGCGCGCGAACGGCTGCTCGGCCAGCTGATCGACCGCGCCAGGCGTGGTGATCGCGTGCTCGTCGTGGAGCCGATCGCCGGGTTCGCGACGCCGTGGTGGGCGGCGTGGCGCGGGGCGTTTCTCGAGGTTGGCGGCCGCGCCGACGAGTGGCGGATCGCCGTCGACCTGCCCCCGATCGTCGCCAAGCTCGATCGCGCGACCGGCCTCAACCATCGCGAGCTCACGGGCCGATCGCTGCTGGCCGGGTGATATTCTCCAGAGGTGGCCGACGCCGACCTTCGTCCCGCGTCCACCGTGCTCGTGCTGCGCGACACGGCCAGCGGACCGGAAGTGTTCATGGTCCGTCGCCACCACGGCAACGAATTCATGGCCGGCGCCTACGTGTTTCCCGGCGGCCGCGTCGAGGAAGGCGACCGTGGCGTTGCGGCCGAGAGCTGGTGCGATGGAATGGCCGAGGCCGTGTCGCGCGTGCCGGGCGACGACCCGGACACGGCCGCGGCCTTCGTCGTCGCCGCGGCGCGCGAGCTCTTCGAAGAAGCCGGTGTTCTCGTCGCCCGCGACCGTCGCGGGCAGCTGGTCCCTCTCGGCGATCCCGATACTCACGCCCGCTTCACTGCGTTTCGTGCCGACGTCCACGCGGGCGCCCGGACGTTTCCCGACGTGTTGCGCGCCGAAGGGCTGCGCCTCGCCCTGGACGCGATCGTGCCGTTCGCGCACTGGGTGACTCCGCCCGCAGACGTCCGCCGCTTCGACACCCGCTTCTTCCTGGCGCCGATGCCGCCCGATCAGCGTCCTGCGCACGACGAACTGGAAACGACCGAGGGCCGGTGGCTCCGTCCAGCCGAGGCGATTGGCCGGGCGATGCGTGGCGAGATTGCGCTGCCGCCGCCCACCTGGACATCCCTCCGGGAGCTCGAGCCGTTGCCGTCGGCTGCGGCCGCGCTCGCGTGGGCGGCCCGCCGTCCTGTCGTCCGTCGCGAACCGAAGGTCGCCGTGGTGGACGGCGAGTCGATGGTGCTGCTGCCCGGTGATCCACTCTTCCCGGACGGATGGCTCGAGGCGCCGCCGCGGGAAACCCGGTTCTTGAAGAGAGGCGCGACGTGGTGGGCGATCGACAAGGGTTCCGAGGGTTCATGAAAAGGATGCTGATTCCAGTCGTCGTCCTGCTGATCCCGCGCGCGGCGTCCGCGGCGCCCGGGACGATGCGCGTGGACTACTACCACACCGGCACCGCCACCGAAGAGCATTTCAGCGTGGACCGCGTCGTGGTCGAACCGCTCGACTGGCCGGGCAATCCGGCTCAGCCGATCGACCGGACCAATCTCGGCAAGTACTTCTTCGAAGTCAGCGATCCGGCGAGCGGCCGGGTGGTCTATTCGCGCGGCTTCGCGTCGATTTTCGGGGAGTGGGAGACGACCGGCGAAGCGCGGTCGACGAGCCGGACCTTCTCCGAGTCGGTGCGGTTCCCGCTGCCGGACGGCCCGGTCGACATCGTGCTGAAGAAGCGCGACCAGCGGAACGCCTTTCAGCCCATCTGGCGCTTCACCGTCGATCCGGCGGACAAGTTCGTCGACCGCAGCACGTCGTCCGATCGGGCGGGCCCGCTCATCACCTTCCAGCGGAGCGGCGATCCCTCGGAGAAGCTGGACCTCCTGATGCTGGGCGACGGCTACACGGCCGACGAGCGCGGCAAGTTCGAACGCGACGCGCGGCGCCTGCTCGACACGTTCTTCTCGATCTCGCCGTTCAAGGAGCGCCGCGAAGACATCAACGTCTGGGGGCTCGTGCCCGCCGCCGAGACGTCGGGCATTTCACGACCGTCACAGCACATCTATCGCCGGTCGCCCATCGGCGCGGCGTACGACGCGTTCGACACGGAACGCTACGTCCTCACCTTCGAGAACCGCGCGTTCCGCGACATCGCGGCTCACGCCCCGTACGAGGTCGTGGAGATCCTCACGAACAGCGCCACGTACGGGGGCGGCGGCATCTTCAATCTGTACAGCACGGTGGCGGCCGACAGCGTCTGGGCGCCATACATCTTCGTTCACGAGTTCGGCCACCAGCTGGCCGGCCTGGCCGACGAGTACTACACCTCGCAGGTGGCGTACCTGCCGCCGGAGACCATCGTCGAGCCCTGGGAGCCGAACGTCACCGCGCTGGCCGATCCCGCTACCCTGAAATGGCGCGACCTCGTGGACCCCGGCGTGCCGCTGCCGACGCCATGGCCCAAGGAGGAATTCGACCGTCAGACCGCGCGGGCGCAGCAGGAGCGCGTCGCGATCCGAAACGCCGGCCGCCCGGAGCGCGACATCGACACGGTCTTTCGCGACCAGCAGGCGCGCGACTCGGCGCTCCTCGCCTCGGGCCCGTATGCCGGCCGGGTGGGGGCGTTCGAAGGTGCCGACTACCTGGAACACGGCTACTACCGCCCCCAGCAGGACTGCATCATGTTCACGCGCGACGACGTGCCCTTCTGCGCGGTCTGCCGGAGGGCCATCAACCGAGTGCTCGACTTGTACGCCGCCGGATAGCGCGGCCGCCGGAGTTGCTTGACGATCGCCGCGAGGTTGGACAGACTACCCTCGATTCGGCGCCCGACGCGCCGGCCGATTTCGAACTTCGATCAAAGACTGGAAGGCGACCATGCAGGACGATTTCGACGACGGGATGGACCCGCCGGAAGACGATGTCATCGAGGAAGTCACCGTGACCGAGCTCGAATACACGATGCCCGACGAACTGGACGTCGAGCCGGTGTCGGTCGAGACCGTCGGCCGGACCAGCGGGGGGGCCCGGGTGCGAACCGACACCCGGCCGCGCAAGCCCGCCGCGGCGCGCCCGCCGGCCAGGCCGGCCGCGAAGGCCGCCGCGAAGAAGGCGGCGCCGAAGAAGGCCGCCCGGAAGAAGGCGCGAAAGGCCGCCAGGAAGGCCGCTCCGTCCAAAAAGAAGACGGGGCGGAAGAAGCCGGCGAAGAAGTCGGCCCGGAAGGCTCCGCCCAGGAAACGGAAGGCCGGCCGCAAGAAGAAGTAGACGGGACGTGGGGCCGCCGCCGGCCGAGGTCGCGCGGCGGCGTTCGTCCTGGACCCTCGATGCGTGTTCTCCTTTCAATGCGCAGGCGCGCCCCGCGGTGGACCTGGAGCCTGGGGCTCATCGCCGCCGGCCTGCTGTGCGCCACGCCGGCCAGGGCCGAGCTGCAGCCGACGCGGCAGACGGTCGTCATCCGCGGACACCCGCAATCCCTCTACGTGTACGGGTCTCCCGCCGGCGCTCCGGTGATCCTGTCGAGCGGCGACGGCGGCTGGGTGCACCTGGCGCCCCATGTCGCGTCGGTGCTGAGCGCGCGGGGGTTCTACGTGGTCGGGTTCGACGTCAAGGGCTACCTCTCCAGCTTCACGTCCGGTCGATCCACCCTCAGCTCCGAAGACGAGCCGGGCGACTACCGCGTGCTCACGTCGTTCGTCGAGCAGGCCACCGGCGGGCGCAAGCCGATTCTGGTTGGCGTCTCGGAAGGCGCCGGCCTGTCGGTGCTCGCGGCGACCGACGAGGAGACGAAGGCCACGATCGCGGGCGTCGTCGCTGTGGGGTTGCCGGACCTCAACGAGCTCGCCTGGCGTTGGAAGGACGCGGTCATCTACCTGACCCACCGCGCCCCGAACGAGCCGCTGTTCAGCGCCTCGTCGATCGTGGCCCGCGTCGCGCCGCTCCCGCTCGCCGCCATCCAGTCGACGCACGACGAATTCGTGCCGCTCGCCGACGTCGAGCGGATCCTGGCGCACGCCGGCGAGCCGAAGCGGCTGTGGGTGATCGAGGCCGCCGACCACGCCTTCGACGGCAGCCAGGCCGAATTCGACGCGCGGCTGTTCGACGCGATCGCCTGGATTGGCGAGAACGGCTCTCGCTGATCTGATGTCGGAACGACTGCGGGCCGTCCTTCCAGCGCTCGTCGGGCTGGCGCTGTTTCTCGCCGCGCTGGAGGTGCTGCGCAGCCAGCTCGGCACGGTGACCTGGCAGGGTGTCGTCGCCGACATCCTGAGCACGCCTCCGCGGCGGCTGAGCGAAGCCATCCTGCTCACGGTGCTCAGCTACACCGTGCTCACGGGCTACGACTTTCTGGCCTTTGCCTATCTCGGCAGGCGGCTGCCGTGGCGGCGCGTCGCCACGGCGTCCTTCCTTGCGTACGCCATCTCGAACAACGTGGGATTCGCCGGGCTCGCCGGCGCATCGGTCCGCTATCGCTTCTACACGCGCTGGGGCGTCTCGGCCGCCGATCTCTCGCGCATCGTCCTCTCCTACCTCGTGACGTTCTGGGTGGGCCTGCTGCTCATCGGCGGCCTGAGCCTCGCGCTCAGCCGGCTGCCGCACGAGATCGGTCTGCCGGTCCCGTCGCTCGCGGCGCCGATCGGCTGGACGCTGATGCTGGCGAGCGCCGGCTACGTCGTGGCCGCGCTGCTGCGCGTGGGGCCGATCCGGGTCGGGCGATTCGAGATCGCGCTGCCGCCCCCGGGCGTGGCGCTGGCGCAGCTCGGCCTGTCGATCGTCGACTGGGTGGCGGCGGCGGCCGTGCTCTTCACGCTGCTGCCGGGCGGCCGTGTGCCCTTTCTCGCTTTCCTCGGCGCGTTTCTCGCATCGCAGCTGCTGGGCCTCGTCAGCCACGTGCCGGGCGGGCTCGGCGTGTTCGAAGGCATGATGGTGCTGCTGCTGGAGCCGTTCATGCCCTCGTCGGCCACCTTGCCGGCGCTCATCGTGTACCGAGCCGTGTATTACCTGCTGCCGCTGTCGGTGGCGCTCCTGGCGCTCGTGGCCGACGAGATCCACCAGCGGCGGTCGCAGGCCGCGCAGCTGACCGCGGCGCTCGGCTGGCTCACCGAACAGCTGACGCCGCGGGTGCTGGCGGCCTTCACGTTCATGGCCGGCGCCATCCTGCTGCTGTCGGGCGCGACGCCGGCGTCGGCCGGGCGGCTTCGGCTGCTCGAGCGGGTGCTGCCGCTCGGCGTCATCGAAGTCTCACACTTTGCCGGGAGCATCGTCGGCGCGGCGCTGCTGTTGCTCTCGCAGAGCCTGGCGCGCCGGCTCGACGCGGCCTACTTCTTCACGGTGACGGCGATGGGGATCGGCATCGCGGCGTCGTTGCTCAAGGGCGCCGACTACGAGGAAGCCACCGTGCTCGCCGCGATCCTGCTCGTGTTGTGGCGCGCGCGGCCGGCGTTCGACCGGCGGGCGGCGCTGTTCGATACCCGCTTCTCGCCGGGTTGGATCGCCGCGGTGGCCGGCGCGCTCGGCGCGTCGCTGTGGATCGGCTTCTTCGCGTTCCGCCACGTCGAGTACTCGAACGAGCTGTGGTGGCAGTTCGAGCTGCACGGCGAAGCGTCGCGCGTGCTGCGCGCGTCGGTCGGCGCGGCCGTCACCCTCCTCCTGTTCGCGGTCGCGCGGCTGCTCCAGCATGCGCCGCCGGAGGTCATCGAACCGACCGACGCCGACCTCGACCGGGCGGGCGCCATCATCGGCCATCAGACGGCGACGCCGCCCTACCTCGTGTACCTCCGCGACAAAACCATCCTCTTCAACGAGGCCCGAACCGGCTTCGTCATGTACGCCGTGCACGGCAAGACGTGGGTGGCGCTCGGCGACCCCGTGGGGCCGCTCGAGGAGACGCCGGCGCTCATCCACCTGTTCCTCGAACGCTGCGACGATTTCGGCGGCATCCCGGTTTTCTATCAGGTGTCGAGCGACCATCTGCATCACTATGCGGACGTCGGTCTCACGTTCGTGAAGCTGGGCGAAGAGGCGCGCGTCGACCTGCGCAGGTTCTCGACCGAAGGCGGCCATGCGCGGAAGTTCCGCCAGGCGCTCAAGCGCCTCGACAATGAGCACGCGACGTTCCGCGTCGTGCCGCCGGCCGAGGTCGCCGGCATCATGGACCAGCTCCAGGCGGTGTCGGCCGACTGGCTCGACGCCGTGTCCGGCGCGGAAAAGGGCTTCTCGCTCGGCTTCTTCAAGCCCGAGTACGTCGCGCGGTTTCCGGTGGCGATCGTGGAGCAGGCCGGGCGGATCGTGGCGTTCACGACTCTGTGGCCCGGGCCGCACCACCTCGAGCTCTCGGCCGATCTCATGCGGTTCAGCCGCGACGCGCCGAAGGACGTGATGGAAGGGCTCTTCGTGGACGTCATGCTCTGGGGCCAGGCCGAAGGGTATCAATGGTTCTCGCTGGGGATGGCCCCGCTCGCGGGTGTCGAGGCGGCGACGGTTGGCCCGCTGTGGTACCGGCTGGCGGCGTTCGTGTACGAGCACGGCAAGGCGGTCTACAACTTTCAGGGCTTGCGCGCTTACAAGCAGAAGTTCGATCCCGTGTGGCAGCCGCGGTATCTCGCCTATCCTGGCGGCCTGCACCTGCCTCGCGTGGTGGCGGACGTCTCGGCGCTGATTGCCGGCGGGTACCGGAAGATCTTTCTGAAGTGACGGCCGCCGGTTCCGATTCGCGCTACCATGGCGGCGAAAGGACGGACCATGCGCATCCCCCGATCGCCCCGGATCCTCGTCGCGTGCGCGCTCGCGGCTGCGGGCCTCGCGGCGTCCATCCACGCGGCCGATCGGTCGCCGGCCGCGATGGCCGAGGCGGCCAGCCGATTCCTGACGATGCTGTCGGCGGACGAGCGGCAGATGGCGGCCATGCCGTTCGATTCGAGCGAGCGCGAGCGGTGGGGATTCGTCCCCACGGAGATCTTTCCACGCAAGGGGCTCACGATCGAGGCGATGAGCGAGCCTGAGCGGCAGGCGGCGCACGATCTGATGCGCACGGGCCTGAGCCAGAAGGGGTATCTCACCGCCGCGGCGATCATGCAGCTCGAAGACGTGCTGCGCGCGATCGAGAACGCCGGCGGGGGAGACGCGGCCCAGGGCCGCCGGATGGAGCGCAATCCGCTGAAGTACTTCGTGTCGATCTTCGGAACGCCGGGCCCCCGCGGCGCGTGGGGCTGGCGCGTCGAGGGCCACCATGTCTCGCTGAACTTCACCATCGTCGACGGCGTGCTGGCGTCGTCGACGCCCCAGTTTTTCGGGTCCAATCCCGCTGAAGTCCGCGCGGGGCCGGAGAAGGGCCTGAGGATTCTGGCGGCAGAGGAGGACTCGGGCCGGGCGCTGCTGGCGTCGCTCGACGCCGCGCAGCGCCCCGCGGCGCTCCTCGACGTCGCGGCGCCCAACGACATCGTCACCAGCAACACGATCGCCATCGATCCTCTGGCACCGGCCGGGATCCCGGCGTCGGCGCTGCGGCCGGCGCAGCGGGCGCTGATGATGCGCATCGTCGACGCGTACACGTCGGCCATGGCGCCGGACATCGCGGCCGATCGGCTGGCGAGGCTCCGCGCCGCCGGCGTCGAGCGCATCGGGTTCGCGTGGGCCGGCGGGTCGGCGCCGGGCGAGAAGCATTACTATCGCCTGCAGGGGCCGACATTCCTCGTCGAATTCGACAACACGCAGGACGACGCGAATCACATTCATTCGGTGTGGCGGGATTTCCACGGCGACTTCGGGCGCGACGTCCTGCGCGAACACATCGCCGCGGCGCATCAGTAGACGATGGCCGCACTCGAGATCCTGACGGCCATCGACGCGCTGCTGCCGGCCGTTCGCGAGCGGCGCGACGAGATTGAACGGGCGCGGCGGCTGCCGCACGATCTGGTCGAGGCGCTCGCCCGCACGCAGATCTTCAGCCTCGGGATTCCGCGCCAGATCGGCGGGCAGGAAGCGCCGCTCCCCGATCTGCTGCGTGTGATCGAGAGGGTCGCCGGCGCGGACGGATCCACCGGGTGGTGCGCGATGGTCGGCGTCGCCAACAACATCGCCGCCGGCTATCTGAACGACGCCGGCGCGCGCGAGGTGTTCGCCGACGCGAGCGCGCCGTGTGCCGCAATCGCCGCGCCGTCGGGCACGGGCGTGCGCGTGGACGGCGGCGTCCGCGTCTCGGGGCGTTGGGCGTTCGCGAGCGGGATCACCCACAGCCCGTGGGTGTGGGCCGGCTGCGTGATCACCGAGCACGGACGACCGCGCATGACGCCGACCGGCCCCGAGATCGTCCACGTCTGCCTGCCCGCCGGCGACGTCGAGATCCACGACACCTGGCGCGTCAGCGGCCTCTGCGGCACGGGCAGCCACGACTTCAGCGTGAACGAGGTGTTCGTGCCCGAGCGTCGGACCTTCGCCCTGCTGGATCCGGCGGCGCATCGGAGGGAGCCGCTCTATCAGGTGCCGCCGCTCGCGGCGTTCGTCTTTCAGTTGGTCGCCGTCAGCCTCGGGATCGCGCGCAGCGCGCTCGACGAGCTGAATGCACTGGCGCAGACCAAGGTGCCGACGCTCTACCGCGAGGCGCTCGCGGACAAGGCGGTGGTTCAGAGCGACGTCGCCCGGGCCGAAGCGGCGCTGGGCGGCGCGCGATCGTTCCTTTACGACGCGGTCGGCGCCGTCTGGGACGCGGTGTGTGCCGGCCGTGCGCCGTCAGCCCGTGATCTGGCGCTCGGCCGCGCTGCCGCCACGCACGCGGCGGAAACCTCCGCCGCCGTGGCCGGCCTGGCGAATCGGCTCGCCGGCGGCAGCACGATCTACTCGAGCTCGTCGCTCCAGCGGCACGCGCGCGATGCCGAGGCGATTACTCATCACTTCACCGTGTCGCCGCACACGTGGGAGGAAGCCGGCCGGGTGCTTCTCGGCCGCCAGCCGATTGCGCCGGTGTTCTAGCACCGGCCCTGCCCGACCGGTGGATTTCCGGCACGGGCCGCGTGTATCGTCTGTCCAGACGCCACAGCCGATCTGGCATCGCATGTGCGTCGTCGGACAGTACTCCTGGAGGCCGACATGCCGTGCCGATCCGTTCATCCGACGCCCGACGAACGGACCGGCGCGCTTGCCGGCGACCGTCTGATTCCCGAGCCGCTCGACTCGCTCACCCACGCGATCACGATTCATCGACCCGCCCGCGACGTCTGGCCATGGCTCGCCCAGATGGGCGCCGGCAGCCGCGCGGGATGGTACAGCTACGACCGGCTCGACAACGGCGGCCGCGCCAGCGCCACCCGGATCGTGCCCGAGCTCCAGCGGGTTGCCGTCGGCGATCTGTTTCCTGCGGCGCCGGGCCGCGTCGACGGCTTTCATGTGCTCGAGGTCGAGCCCAACCGACACCTCGTCCTCGGATGGCGGCTGCGTCCGGAACGTGAGCCGCTGATGACATGGGCGTTCGTCCTCGGCGAGCTCGACGATCACGCCACGAGGCTCGTCGTGCGGGCGCGGGCGAGTCGCGCGTATCCGTTCTACGGGATGCCGCGCTGGATCGGCCGGCGGCTGATCCCGCTCGTGCACTTCGTGATGGAGCGCCGTCAGCTCGTCGGCCTGGCCGACCGTGCCGAATCGATGCCGCTCGCCGCCGCCTCCGGGAGGGCCGCATGAGCGGTGCACGACATGGAATCCGCATCGCACACTGGCTGGCGGCCGGCGTCGGATTTGTCGCGGGTGGATATGCGACGTACGCCGGACTGACGTGGCGGCACTACGGGCGGACCGAACCGGCGGGTCCGGAAGAGCGGGACTCCTGGCTCGATCGGTTCATCCCGGAGTACGACGTCGCCGAGCGTCATCACACGCGCGTGGCCGCGCCCGCGGACGCCGTGCTTGCGGCCGCGGCCGAGATCGATCTGCAAGAGTCGGCCCTCATCCGGGCCGTCTTCCGGGCGCGGGAGCTCGTCCTCGGCGCCGAGCGGGACAACGGCGCGCGGCCCAAGGGGCTGCTCGCGGACGTCACGTCTCTCGGGTGGCGCGTGCTGGCTGAAGATCCGGGACGCGAGATCGTGCTCGGCGCCGTCACGCAGCCATGGATGGCGAACGTCGTGTTCCGCGGATTGCCGCCCGACGACTTCATCGCCTTCCGGGAGCCCGACTACGTCAAGATCGCCTGGACGCTCCGCGCCGACGCCGTCGCGCCCGACGAGTCCATCTTCCGGACCGAAACGCGCGTGGCGACGACGGATCGAGGCGCGCGGGAGAAGTTCCGCTTCTACTGGGCGTGTTTCTCGCCCGGCATCATCCTCATCCGCCGCATCATGCTCGGGCTGCTGAAGAAGCGCTTTGCCTCGCCGACGATCGAAGGGCGCTGAGCACCTCCGCCGCGTGGTGGACGAAGATCGAGACGTGGCCTTCCCGCGGAAACGTCCGCACCGCCGATTCCGGCAGCGCGCCAGCCAGGTAATGCGCGATGGCCGGCGGCGCGTCGGCGTCCGCCTCGCCGTGCCAGCCACCGAATCAGCCGGAGGATGGCCGCGGTCGTTCGAGGACGGGTGTCGGCGGCGCACGGCAGCGCGGGCGACGCGCCCGGGACGGCGCCGGGCGGCGCGTCGCCGCTCACGATGCCCAGGGCGGTCACCGGGAGCCGCGACGCTGCGAGCGCGATCGCGTAGGGCGTGCCGCCCGAAAAGCCGAGCACCGCGAATCGGCCGAGCTGCAGGTGGTCGACGAGCGCGGCGACGTCGCTCGGCCAGGCCTCGATCCGGCGGCCGGGCTGAAAATCCGACCGCCCGCAGCCAGGTCGATCGGGCGTGATCACGCGCACGCCGGTCCGGTGCACCTCATCGTCTGAAAGAAAGACACGGCGCTGGAGCCGCGAGGCCGTCGGCAAGCTCGACGCGTTCCTCATCGACACGCAGCCGCATCATGCCTGCGGTCGTGCAAGGCCGGTGCCCGCGGTGTCACTCTCCGAGGAACGCGGCGAGCGCGGCCAGCCCTTCCACGTGATCGCAGATCGCCTTCATCACCATCAGGAGCGGGACGGCCAGCAGCATCCCCGGCACACCCCACATCCAGCTCCAGAAGGCCAGCGCGACGAAGATCGCGACGTGGTTGAGGGATGCCGCCCGGCTCAGCAGATGCGGCGTGAGCCACATCCCCTCAACCGTCGTAATCGCCAGGGTCACCAGCGCGACGGTGACCGTCTGCCCGATCGAGTCGAACTGCAGGAAGGCGACCGCCCCGAGCACCACAGTGACGATCATCGGCCCGAAGTACGGGACGATGTTCAGCACGCCGGCGAACAGGCCCCACACCGCGGGCTGCTCGACGCCCAGCCACCAGAGCGCCAGCCCGGTGACGACGGCAACGAGGGTGGACGTGAGAACCTGCACCCACATGAACCGCTGGATCTGATCGGCGATCTCGTTGAGCACCTCCACGGTAATCCGCTTGTCGCCGAGCGTCTCCATCTGCCGAACGAGCTTCCGCTTAAACGAGTCGTCCTCGTTGAGAAGGAAGATGGCGAGAAAGAGGACGGTGATCGTCTGGCCGCTGAGACTGAGCGCGCTGGCGCCGCCGCTCCAGAGCCAGTCGGACACGCGCCACGGCTGCTGCACCTCGACCCTGGTCACCCCGGGCATCGTCACCGGCGGCTCACCCGCTTCGGCCGTGGCGGCATCGATGGCCTTCGCGGCTTCCTGCACCCGTGCCAGCGGCGACTCGCTCGACGCGTCGAACGTGTGCCGCAGTGTGTCGCGCAGGTGCCCGGCGCCTGCCGGCACCTTGGCGACCACGGCTTCGATCTGCGGCCAGAGCAGGAGCGATCCTTCGGCGAGAACCGCCACCACTGCCATCACGGCGCCCACCGATCCCACGACGCGCGGCACGTGCCAGCGCTGCAGGCCGTC
Organism: uncultured Acidobacteriota bacterium; assembly: GCA_963837345.1. Taxonomy (GTDB): domain Bacteria; phylum Acidobacteriota; class Vicinamibacteria; order Vicinamibacterales; family CAVVIG01; genus CAWIMX01. The sequence goes on along the minus strand of CAWIMX010000001.1, from coordinate 993,171 downwards.
CACAACCGGATCGAGCGCGTAGAACAGGAGCACCGACAGCACGATCGGCAGGAGAACGGCGGCGGCGTAGCGCGCCGTCACAATCGCCGCGCAGACGGCGAGGATGCGCAGCGGCGTCGCGATCGGCCGGCCGATGACGACCTTGGCCTCGACGTCGTCGGCGCCGTTGGAACGAGGGCCGGGCGGCAAACGGAATGCTCCTCCCCGGCATGAAGCAAGGAGCAGACCACCGGCCACGACTCAGCCGTATGCCGCCAGTGCCGTTGCGCTACCGTCCGATCGTCGGCGGGCCCGGCTGGCTGCCGGCCGCGATCACGAGCGAGGTTCGGGCCGTGAGCAGATCGACGACTTCCAGCGTGTTCGTCAGGCCGGCACACGCGTCGGGCTCATTCGGCGGTCCCGGATTGCTCTCGACGATCGCACGCGCCGGCACGCGGGTGGTCGTGCGCGCATCGCCGGCCGCGAGCGACGCCGGCAGCGCCAGCGAGACGACGGCGCCCGGCAGCAGGTCGGCCGTGCGGGAGATCGGCCGACCCGAGCGGTCGGTGAAGGTGGCGCCCGAGGCGTCGGCGAAGGCGAGCGTCACGCGACACGGGTTGGGTGGTACTGTCGGATCGAGAGCGGTGAGATTGACGGCCGTGAGCGACAGCGCCTGCAGGGGAGCGACGCCGACGAGGCCGAAGACCTCGGGCGGACCCGGATTCTGTTGAAACACCGCCGTGCGGCCGGTAATCGCATCGAAGATCTCCTCCGTGGTCGCCAGTCGCACGCACGGGTTTGGCGGAAGATTCGGTGGACCCGGCTGCGCTTCGACGCTCGCCCGGACGGGCACTCGCAGCATTCGCGAATCCCGGTCGAACGCCATCGATGCGGGCAGATCGATCCAGGCGCCGTGGCCCGGCGCGAGCGATGTCCGATCGCCGGACCGCGTGCCGAACGGCATCCCCACGGCATCGAAGAACGTCACCTGCACCTCGCAGGCCGCCTGGTCGGCGCCGAGCGGGAGCGTGTTCACGACGTTGATCCGCAGCGTTTCGCCGCGCGCGATCGCCACGAACCCGAACTGGACGGCTGGCAGCGCCAGCGCTCCAGTGGCGACGAGCGACGTCAGCATGGCGAGAGCGAGCGTGAGCGCGACCCTGATTCGCACGAGCACCTCCAGTGGCCAGGTCGATCTGGGTCCCGTTCTTATCACATCTGAGGGCTGCGGCTTCGCGCACGTCTTCCCGCGTCGACCTGATCCGTTCTGCTCGCGAGCGGGACGCGCAAGCCCCCCGGCGTCAGCCGTGGTGCGGCCTGCCGATCGCGACGCGATCCGACGCGACGGCCCCCGGGCTGACGCGCGCCACCACGGCGGGCCAGCCCTGACGCACGCTCGCGTATGTCGGCGTCCAAACCGACGCCGCCCGGAGCTTCCGATTGGAAATCCTCAGCGATCGCGCAAACATCTTCCCGAGCGATCCGAAGATCGGGGTGATCCACGCTGGCGGCAGGCGTGGATGGTCGACGCCCATCGCCTCGGCCAGCGAGTCGGCGAACGCCCGGTGGGTCACCGGTTCGTCGTCGACCACGTTATAGACGCCCGAGGGCAGCGTCAGCGCGGAGGCAACCGCCGCCGCGGCATCATCGTGCGAGACCGACGAGATGTAGGCCGAGGGTGGCCCGGGCATCGGCGCCCAGCCCTTTCGGAGCCAGTCCATGAACTCGACTGTCTGGAAGGCGTCCGGGCCGTAGAAGGCGCCGAAGCGCAGCACCACGCCGGTGCGCCCGCTGGCGATGACACGCCCCGCGGCGGCTTCCGCGTCGGCGATCGTTCGGTTGTAGCGAACCGGGCTGATCGGCGTGGTTTCGTCGATCCAGCGATCGCCGTTGTCCGGGTAGACGGGCGCGAACGACTCCTGGACGAATCGCGGCACGTTGGCCGCGATCGCCGCGTCGACGAGAGTGGCCGATGCATATCGCCGCAGGCGATCGTTCTCCCGCCACGCCCTCGGCAGGAAGATCTGGCTGCTCGAATGGGGGATGTGCGTGGCCAGGTTGACGATCGCGTCGTGGCCGACGACCGCGCGGCCGACCGCCTGCGCATCGAACAGGTCGAGGTCGAAGGCCCGAACGCCCTGCCGCTCGAGCCGGGCGCGGCCGGACGGCGAGTGGGCGACGCCCGTCACGTCGTGGCCCGCGCGCAGCAGCGCGGGCACCAGCCGGCGCCCGATCACGCCGGTCCCTCCCGTCACGAAGAGCTTCATTGGTGTCCTCCTTTTCGGCAATGGATCGGCGACCGTCTCCGCGTCGCATCGATCCCACGTGGTGAAGGCAAGAGGGCTGCCATCGATGAACGGTGGGCGCGACAGCGATCGAGGGCAGCCGACGCCCGGCGCGGGCCGCAGTTGCGCCATTCGACGCACGCAGTGCGCGCGATCGAACAGTCCGCGCGAGGGCGCGCCGTGTCAGGACAGACGATGGCGGCGCAGGCGGACGTAGAGCTGTGTGCGCGACAGCCCCAGCCGCGCGGCCGCCAGCGACTTGTTGCCGTGGCACTCGCCCAGCACCCGGCCGATCAGATCGCGCTCGACGACGTTCAAATCGGTGGTCGCGAAGGTGGCGGGCGCGGCGGGGGCCGGGATGGGACGACCTCCCGGCACGCGAAGGTGTTCGGCTGTAATCAGGCCTCCTTCGCACAGGATGGCGGCCCGTTCGAGCGCGTTGTGCAGCTCCCTGACATTGCCGGGCCAGGCATACTGGAGCAGCGCGTCCTTGGCTTCACGCGTGAGCCCCGCCGGCGGCCTCGCAAACAGCCGCCCGATGTCCTTCAGGAAGAGCTCGCTGAGCGGGAGGATGTCGCCCGTCCGCTGTCTCAACGGCGGGAGCCGGATGTCGAACACCTGCAGGCGGAAGTAGAGGTCCTCGCGGAAGTCGCCGCGCTCCATCGCCTTCTTGAGATCCCGATTGGTGGCGGCGATCACGCGCACGTTGGCTTTCAGCGTGCGCGTGCCGCCCAGCCGCTGAAACTCGCGTTCCTGCAGCACACGAAGGAATTTCGCCTGGGCCGACGCGCTCATCTCGGAGACTTCGTCCAGGAAGAGCACACCACCGGCGGCCAGCTCCATCTGGCCCGGCTTGGGCTGCTGCGCGCCGGTGAACGCGCCCCGTTCATAGCCGAACAGCTCCGACTCGAGCAGCTGCTCGGGCAGGGCCGCGCAATTGATCGCGACGAAGGGGCCGCCGGCGCGCGCCGACGCCTGGTGAATGTAGCGGGCCACGACCTCCTTGCCCGTGCCTGATTCCCCCGCGAGCAGCACCGTCGTGTCGGTGGCCGCGACCTGCGTGGCCGCCTTCAGCACCGCCTGCCACTCCACCGACGGACCGACGGTGCACCCGCGGCCGATCCGCGCCGCCAGCTCGTCGCTCAGCGACTTCACGCGCACTTCCAGCCGCTCGGCCATCAGCTTCGCCTCCGCCGCCTGGCGGCCCATCTCCGCGAGCTGCTCGTGCGCGACGCAGACGATCACGTGGTCGGCGATCCGTCGAGCCAACGGCACCTGGTCGACGTCGAACGCCCGAGGCTGCCGCGACCAGAAGTTCAAGGCCAGCCGCTGCCGTTCGGTCCGCGTGCGCACGATGAGCACCGACCGGTACCCCGATCCGTGCACTCGATCCCAGAAGTCCGGCGGATCGGCGACGATCCCTTGCGCGTCGGTCACGTCGGGGACGATCGTGAACGGCTCGTCGACGAGGGAAAGGTCCGCGAGCATCAGGCGCTTGCTCAGGCCGCCGACGTCCCTGGAGGCGGCGTGAAGAAGGACCTCGCCCGACCCATCGTGGAACATCAGCGTCAGCAGGTCGTGGGGCAACACCGTCGACGCGATGTCCGAGATGCGCGGAAAGACGCCGCGGACGTCGAGCACCGGCAGCAGCGCGCGCAGCAGCGCGTCGGATGCCTCGAGATTCTTGAGCCGCTCGCGCTCGATGCGCAGCGCGTCCTGGATCTCATCGTGGTTGAGCGCGTTGTCGATGGCCAGCGCGACCTGACTCGCCACGAGCGTCAGAAACGTCACGTCGGGTTCGTCGTAGACGTGAGGCTGGCCGAGACCAGCCAGCAGCATGCCCAGACGCCGCTGCGGAGTGCTGAGCGGCAGGCAGCACGTGGAGTGAACGCCCAGAGACAGCAGGTACGTCATCTCGCGCCGGAAGCGCGTTTCCCGTTCGACGAGCGGAATCACGAGCGGCGCTTGATGCTGCATGACCCAGTGGGTCAGGTGCTCTTCCGGCGGCAAGCCGGCCAGGTCGGGAGGCGCGACCCAGTCTCCCGTGTCCCCGAGTGTGTGGGGCGTCACCTGACCGGTGCGCTCGTCATAGAGTCCGATGCCGAGAAAGCTGAAGGGGATGACCGGCCGGAGCTCGCGCGCGAGGCTGCGAAAGAGGGCGTGGCGCTCGCGGTAGGCGCCGAGCGCCTGCGCCACGCGAACGAGCGCCTCGTACCGGGCCGCCCTCGATTCCGCTGGCGCCGACTGAGCACGGTCGCTCATCACCATGCAGTCTATTCCTCGACTTCGGGGGCCTCAAGCACGGCCGATGAGGTCGGCCGTTGCCGGCTCGTTGCCAGCCGATCGCTCAACGCCAATCGCCGCCGAGGCGACAGCGCTGCAGTTGGGAGTCGATGCGCGACGCCGCGTCAATCCACAGCGTCTGGTCGGTTCTGACGAGCGCGTCGATCTCGCCCGCCGTCAGGTCGTAGCCCTCGTCGACCAGCGCTCCGAGCAGGTCGCGCGGAGCGTCGAGAAAGCGAAGCCGGAACGCTTCGTCGGTGACGAGACGCCCCACGATCAGCTGAACGGTTTTCTGAGACATGATGCGTCTCGTCGCCCTCAGGGCGAGGCGTCCCTGAAGCCGTTCCACACGAGCGCGACTTGAACGACTCCCCGGACCGCCAGCGCCACGGCGACGGCATAGAGCCAATACTCCAGATCGGGCTGGAACCGCACGACCACGTTCCAGGCGGGCACGTCGGACCTGAGATAGAGCAGCAGGACGAGCAGGCTGACGTTCGAGATCGCGGCCAGACCGCCGCGTCGCGCTGCCTGCCGCCAGGTATGGACGCCGCGCGCCACCCTCCGGCGGTCGCGCAACCGGATCAGCGCCAGCGCGAGGGCGCCGGTCAACGTGAGGATCGCAAGATCGAAAGTCAGTGTCAGCCGTTCGTGGCCGGGTCCTTGATCCGGCAGCGGCCGATGCAGGGCCAGGCTCAGCACGCTTTGCGCCATCGCCCGGACGGTCGGGCCGTCGAGCCGCGACAAGCCATGGGGCGAGGCGAGCGCGTCGAGCGCGTTCATCGCGTTGGCCGCCACGAACACTCCCACGCGCGCATCGGGATCGAAGAAGATCGAGGTCTGGAAGTTTGCCGTGCCGCCGTCGTGGCCGACCAACCGGCGGCCGTCGACGCGGGCCGATTCCCAGCCCATGGCGTACGTCCCCTCGCTCGCGCCGGTCTGCATGCGCGCGATCCCGCCGGGAGAGAGCAGCGAGACGCCGCGGAAGCGCCCTCCGTTCATCTGCGCGACAAGGAAGTGCGACATGTCTTCGGCGCTGGAGACGAGGTGCCCCGCAGGCAGCTCGGCGCGGTTGTCGGGCAGCGTGATCGGGACAGGCAGGCCAAACCACCAGCGGTACCCCGTTGCCATCCCGTGATGGCGCGCTTTTTCGGGCGACGTGAAACTGTCGCGCATCGCGAGCGGCGTGAAGATGCGTCGCGTCACGTACTCCTCGTACGACAGCCCGGACACGATCTGCACGAGCAGCCCCAGGGTTTCGGAGTTCGCGTTCGCGTAGCCGAAGGCGCCGACCGGCCGGCTGAGGTCCGCCGACTTCAGACGACGGACCGCCCGCTCGAGCGCGCCATCGTCGTCGTCGGTCCACAGCTGGGTGTCGTAGGCCTGGGGCAGCCCGCTGGTCATGGTGAGCAGGTGTCGCACCGTGATGCGTTGCGACGCGCGCGCATCGGCGACTCGAAACCAGGGAATGTAGTGCCGAACCGGCGAATCGAGGTCGACGTGCCCCGCTTCCACCAGTTGCATGACGGCAAGCGCCGTGAAGGGCTTGGTGATCGAGCCGATCTCGAACGGCGTTCGCGGCGTGACGGGGCGGCCCGACGGGTCGGCGTGGCCGTAGCCCCTCGATACGCGATCCGATCCCCTTCGACGATCGCGAGCGCCAGGCCCGGAATCCGCGATGAGCGCATCCTGCCGATCACGTACTGATCGACGCTGCTGAAATCTCTCTCCCGGTGTGCTGGTTCGTGTCCCAGGGGGCCATTCGTCGTGGCAACCAGGACGCACAGACAGAAGAAGACACGCGAATGTCGCAGGCGTCTCATGTGCTCCCGCTCCGGCGATTTCGATCGCCGGCAGGAGCAAGAGTGACGCCACGCTCGCGCGTCGGCAGAATGGCGGCGCGAGGGTCGTGGGGGCGAAGGCGCGCTGCACAGGAATGATCACTGCGCAGCACTGCGCAGCGATCAGCGGTCGGGGCTGTTGGTGGCCGCCGCGTCTTCCCGGGGCTTTTCGCTCTCCTGCGGGCGCCGGCTGAGCGGGCGGGGCACCGGCGCGAGCAATGGCTGGGAAAGCGGGCGTCAGCGGCTCTGGTCGAGCGCGGCGGGAACCCGGCGACGGGCGCTCAGCCGCGAAATCCAGGTCGCGCACGGCAGCCACGTCAGAATGACGAGCACGTCGAACGTCGCCACGAACGAGCGGCCCGACCACAGAGCCGGGCTCATCGACACGGCGATCGCCGGCTCCATCGAGAGCCAGTGCACGAGCACGATCGCGGCGGCGAGCGGTGTGGAGACCACGGCGGCCAGCAGCCCGGCGTAGAAGAGATGGCGAGGCATCCGTCGATGAGTATATGCACCGGCAGTGCCAATGCTCCACCTGTGGCGGCCATCCCGTTCCGCCGGCCAGGCCGGACACGCAATCGCGTGCAACCGCGCGCGTTCATCCCTGGCGGGTCCCGGCGTTGGACTGGCGGAGAGGACGATCTCCCTCGCTCTTGCTGACGCTGCCGGTCACGTCAGGGCGATCGCCTCCAGCGCGGGACGGTCCACAAGGACAAAGCCGTCCTTTTCCGTGCGAACGAGGTCCTCTTTACCCCAGCGGCTCATGATCCGAATCGCCGTCTCGATCGTCGTGCCGATCATGTCGGCGAGCTCCTGGCGCGATAGCACGAGGGGAATGAACGTGCCATCGGGGTGCTGCTGGCCGAGATCGGTCGCGAGCTTCAGCAAGAACCGCGCGAGGCGGGCCTCGACGCGGCCGCCGGAGAGCTCGGCGAGGCGGTTCGTCAGCTCGACGAGCCGGTGCGCGAGCCCCCCGAGCAGCCCGCGCACCATCGTCGGATGGGCCTCGAGCAGCGCAAAGAAGGCGTGCCGTGGAATCAGCACGCACGTGGTCGGTTCGAGGGCGACGGCGCTGGCCGGATACGCGCGCGATTCGTAGACGGCCACGGCGCCCACGGGATCGCCCGGACCGAACAGCTCGAGGATGACGTCCGCCCCCCGTGTCGTCATCTTGAAGACTTTCACGCGGCCGTCGATCACGGTGTAGAGCTGATCCGACGCCTCGCCTTCGCCAAACAGCCGCTCCCCCTTGTCGTAGGCCTGCACGGACGCGACCGCGGCGAGACGCTGTCGATCGTCGGCCGACAACCGCCGGAAGATCGTCGTCCGCCGGAGGGCTTCATCCAGGCTGGCCGTCATACCGTCCTATTCTCACCGATATGACGGCGGTCATAGCGGCGCACCGCGCCAGTCGATAGGCTCGGTGCATGCAGGAGGATGCGTCATGAGCGAGTCATTCGAGAGAGCCACCGTCGGTGAGATCGTCGCCACCGACTTCCGCGCCGCCGGCGGCCGCGCGCGGCGCACGACGATGACGACGTGACGCGCTGGCCGGCTGATCGCCTGATCGACCATATCCTCACGGTCCACCACGCGTACGTTCGCTCGGCCCTGCCGGCCATCGCCCGTCATCTGGCGAAGCTGGTGGACGTGCACGGCGGCCGGCATCCGGAGCTCCCTCGGGTGGCCGCCGCGTTCGACGAGATGGGCGGCGACTTGCGCCAGCACATGATGAAGGAAGAGCGGGTGCTCTTTCCCTACATCCGTGAGCTGGCCTCGGCGTCAGGCGCGTCGCGCCCGAGCCCGTTTGGTACGGTCGCAAATCCGATCCGCATGATGGAACGCGAGCATCGCGAAGCAGGCGACGAGATGCGCCTCATGCGCGAGCTCACCGGCGGCTTCACCGTGCCGGCCGACGGCTGTGCCACGTACCGGGTCTGCTTCGACGAACTCGCGGCGTTCGAACGGGACCTTCATCGTCACGTACACCTGGAGAACAACGTGCTGTTTCCGAAAGCTGCCGCGCTCGAGGCGCACTCGGACCGGCACAGCGCATAGCCGAGCCCATCGGCCGCGGGTGGTATCGGCGAGGGCGGGAGGATCACCATGACCATCGCAAGACATCTTCGTATCGTCGGGTTGGCCATCGTCATCTCGTCAGCCTCGATCGCGTGTGGCGGACGGGGGCCAGTCGCCGGGCCGGACGCGTCGACGGCCGGCCCGCCTCTGGCGACGAGAAACATGCCGCCCGTCGTCGGTCAGCAGGAGACGTGCGCGGCTCCACGTCAAAAGACCGTTGATGTGGATGTGGTCGAAACCACTGGCGTGGATTTGGGCATGGGAATAACGTTCGCCGCATGGGCGTATAACGGCCGCCTTCCCGGGCCGACGATTGAGGCCTGCGAAGGGGATACCGTCACGATTCATGTCCACAACACGGGCACCACGTCCCACGGTCTGGACACCCACGCGTTCAAGGTCGACGCCCGCAAGTACGGGCCGACCCCGCCTGGAACGACGCTGACGATCTCGAAGACGGTCGAGACGCCCGGCGTCTACATGTATCACTGCTCGGCAGGGCCGGTCACCGATCTCCACATCAAGAGCGGTATCCATGGCGCGATGATCGTGTATCCCCGCAATGAGCCACTCCGGCCGGCGCGGGAGATCGTCGTCGTCGAGGATGCGGTGTACGGCGCGCCCGATGCGCACGGATTCATCCCGGGCACCGATCCGGCGCGGACGGCCAAGAATGACGAGCAGTTCTCGATGTTCAACGGACGGCTGGACAACGAGCCCGTCACGGTCAACGTCGGCGACCTGGTGCGCATGTATTTCGTGAACGTCGGCCCGGGCGTGTCATCCGCCCACGTCATCGGCAGCATCTTCGACCGCGTCTACGCGGGCGCGCCGCCCGTGGAGCACGTGCAGACGTTCGCCGTTCCCGCGGGATCTGGAGCGATTCTTGAGTTCTACGTTCCCGAAGCCGGCCTGTTTCCTTTCGTCGATCATGACAAGCTGGCATTCCTCCCGTACGGGTTTGCTTTAGCGTTTGCCGGTCAGGCGCCCTAACCTGCGTGACGCTGTCCGCGCGTCTTTGACGCTCACGGTGAAAAGGGCCGGCCGACGGACTCATGCTCACGTCATAGAGAGAAGCACTCCAATGGAGACTTCACCGTCGGCGATTCTCGCAGGGCGACCGCGCGGGTGGCGGCTGATCCGTAGCGGCGTCCTGCATCTCATCCTTGGACGGACGGCGTGCGAGCCGGATCGATGAGCGATATTGCTGGCAATCGCAGCGAGGGCCCTGTCACCCCGGAGGTTCGAGCACCGACCGGTCTTTTGGCGGCCGAGGCTGCGGCGCGCCTCCGGCAGTTCGGCTACAACGAACTGCACGAACGCGATACGCCCCTGCTCCTCCGCTTCCTGTCCTACTGGTGGGGGCCGATTCCCTGGATGATCGAAGCCGCCGCGGCGCTCTCCGCGCTCGTGCGGCACTGGACCGACTTTGGCATCATCATCGTCCTGCTGTTGATGAACGCCGGCGTCGGTTTCTGGGAGGAATTCCAGGCCGGCAGCGCGATCGCCGCGCTGAAGGCTCGCCTCGCCCTGCGCGCACGCGTCAAGCGCGACGGGGCGTGGACCTCCATCGTTGCGCGCGAGCTGGTGCCCGGCGACCTGATCCGCCTCCGTCTGGGAGACATCGTGCCGGCCGACGCGCGCGTGCTCGACGGCGACCCGATCGAGGTCGATCAGTCGGCGCTGACGGGCGAGTCGCTGCCGGTGGCGCGCAAGACGGGCGACGACGTCTACTCGGGGTCGATCGTCAAACGCGGCGAAATCGAGGCGGTCGTCACGGCCACCGGGGCGCGCACCTACATGGGCCGGACGGCGCGCCTCGTCGAGGCGTCCCACACGATCAGCCACTTCCAGCGTGCCGTCTTGAAAATCGGCGACTACTTGATCGTCGTAGCGGTCCTGCTGGTCGTGCTCATCCTCGGCGTTGCGCTCTTCCGCGGCGATTCGATGATGACGACGCTGCAGTTCTGCCTGGTGCTCACCGTCGCCGCCGTGCCGGTGGCAATGCCGGCGGTCCTGTCAGTGACGATGGCGGTCGGCGCGGGGGTGCTGGCGCGCGATCGGGCCATCGTGACACGATTGGCCGCCATGGAGGAGCTGGCCGGCGTGGACGTCCTCTGCTCGGACAAGACCGGCACGCTCACCGAGAACGCGCTGACGCTTGGCACGCCGTCCCCGGCGTCCGGCGTCGCCGTCGACGATCTGCTCACGGCCGCCGCGCTCGCCTCACGGACCGACGGCCAGGATCCAATCGACCTGGCCGTGCTCGAGGGCGCGCCGCCGCCGGAGGCGCTCGCCAGATTCCGGTTGCTGCATTTCGAACCGTTCGACCCCGTGCACAAGCGGACCGAGGCGCTCGTCGAGGGCGCGGACCGGAAGCGATTCCGTGTCACGAAAGGTGCGCCGCAGGTGATCCTCGCGCTCGTCGACGCCACGGGCCGCGACGCCGGCACGCGGGTGGTGGAACAACTGGCAGGCCAGGGGTTCCGCGCCCTCGGCGTCGCCAGGGCGGAGGACGGCGCCGCGTGGCGGTTCCTCGGCATCCTGCCGCTTTTCGACCCGCCGCGCCCGGATTCGCGGGCGACCATCGAGAGCGCCGCCCGGATGGGCATTGCCGTCAAGATGGTCACCGGCGATCAGCTCGCCATCGCGCGCGAGACGGCGCGCCAGCTCGGAATGGGCACGCGGATCGTCGACGCCTCGCTGCTCGACCAGCCGCCCGCGGACAGCGACGCGCTGGCGAGGAACGTGGAGGCGGCCGACGGCTTCGCCCAGGTGTTTCCCGAGCACAAGTTCCGGATCATCGAGGCGCTGCAGCGCCGTCGCCACATCGTGGGCATGACGGGCGACGGCGTGAATGACGCGCCGGCGCTCAAGCAGGCCGACGCGGGCATTGCGGTGTCCGGCGCCACCGATGCGGCGCGCGCCGCCGCCGACATCACCCTGCTCGCGCCAGGCCTGTCGGTGATCGTCGGCGCCATCCGGGAGAGCCGGAAGATGTTTCAACGGATGAACAGCTATGCGATCTACCGGATTGCAGAGACGCTGCGCGTGCTCCTCTTCATGACGCTGTCCATCCTGGTCTTCCGGTTCTATCCGGTGACCGCCGTCATGATCGTGCTGCTCGCGATCCTCAACGACGGCGCCATCCTGTCGATTGCCTACGACCGCGTCCGCGCCGCGCACCGGCCCGACTCGTGGAACATGCCCGTGGTCCTGGGCGTCGCCTCCGCCCTGGGCCTGGCCGGCGTCGTCGCATCATTTGGCCTGTTCTATGTGGCCGAGCGGGTGTTTCACCTGCCGCGGGACGTCATTCAGTCGGTCATGTATCTCAAGCTGTCGGTGGCCGGGCACCTGACCATCTTCGTGGCGCGCACGCGCCGGCACTTCTGGCAGTCGCGGCCGGCCGGCGTGCTCGTTTTCGCCGTGTTCGCGACGCAGACCCTCGCCACGCTGATGGCCGTGTACGGCGTGTTCATGACGCCGATCGGCTGGGTCTGGGCCGGCGGCGTGTGGGCGTACGCGGCCGCCTGGCTGATCGTGAACGACTGGGTCAAGATGGCTGCCTATCGTATTTTCGATCTTCAGGCGGCGGGGCTGCTGCAGGGACGCATTCACGGCCATTCGGGTCGGCACATCTGGAGCTCGGTCGCGTGACCGCGATCGCCCGCTCGGAGCACGATCGCATGCGGGAGAATCGACACTGGCACGGGCGCGCGGCGGCGGGCCGCCGGCGGGGATGGCCGCCCTTCTTCAGGATGCACCGATGCCCGTAGCGACTCTCGACTCGCGTGCCGGGCAGCCCGCGGCGGCCGGCGATCTCGTCGAGGTGCAGAAGCTCGTCGCCGCGTACTACGACGACCGGCCGGATCCGGCCGTTGCCACCCAACGTGTATCGTTCGGCACATCCGGACATCGCGGCTCGTCGTTTGATCGCTCATTCAACGAATGGCACATCCTGGCCATCACCCAGGCGATCGGCGACTACCGCCGGTCGCAGGGAATCGACGGCCCGCTGTTCATCGGGCGCGACACTCACGCGCTGTCGGAGCCCGCATGCGACAGCGCCCTCGAAGTGCTGGCGGCCAACGGCATCGACACGCTGATCGATGCCGGCGAAGGGTTCACGCCGACGCCGGTCGTGTCGCACGCGATCCTGGTGCACAACCGGGCTCGGTCGGGCGGCCGCGCCGACGGCATTGTCGTCACGCCGTCGCACAACCCGCCGGAGAGCGGCGGCTTCAAGTACAACCCTCCGCACGGCGGCCCCGCCGACGCGTCGGCGACCGCCTGGATCGAGAGGCGCGCGAACGAGCTGCTGCGGAATCGCCTCGAGGGAGTGCGCCGCGTGCCATTGGCGCAGGCGCGCTCCGCCTCCACGACGCGCCGGCACGCCTACCTCGACGCGTACGTCGGCGATCTGAAGTCCGTCGTCGACATGGACTGCATCGCAGGCTCCGGCCTGGCGCTGGGCGTCGATCCGCTCGGCGGGGCGGGCATCCGCTACTGGCCGGCCATTGCCGATCGCTATGGTGTGCACCTCACGGTGGTGAACGACGTCGTCGATCCGACGTTCCGCTTCATGACTCTCGACTGGGATGGCCGGATCCGGATGGATCCCTCGTCGCCGTACGCCATGCGGCGTCTGATCGGGCTGAAGGATCGCTTCGACGTGGCGTTCGCCTGCGACCCTGATCACGATCGCCACGGGATCGTCGCCAGAGGCGTCGGGCTGCTGCCGCCGAATCACTACCTGGCCGTGTGCGTCGACTATCTGTTCAGCCGCAGGACGGAGTGGCCGAGCCATGCCGCCGTCGGCAAGACCGTCGTGAGCAGCAGCATGATCGATCGCGTCGCCCGGTCGCGGAACCGGCCGGTCTACGAGGTGCCCGTCGGGTTCAAGTGGTTTGTCGACGGACTGCTCCACGGGTCGCTGGCGTTCGGCGGCGAAGAGAGCGCGGGGGCGTCGTTCGTCAGGCGCGACGGGTCCGTCTGGACGACGGACAAGGACGGCATCATCGCGGCCCTGTTGGCGGCCGAACTGACCGCGCGGCTGGGCCGCGATGCCGGGGAGGTGTACACAGGGCTGGCGAACGCGCTCGGCAGTCCGGTTTACGAGCGCATAGACGAGGCAGCATCGCCCGATGAGAAGCGTGCGCTCGCAACGCTGTCGCAGCAGGACCTGCACACGACGGAGCTCGCCGGCGAGCCGATCGAACAGGTGCTGACGTCGGCCCCCGGCGACGGCGAACCGATCGGAGGCGTGAAGGTCGTGGCGGCGAGCGGCTGGTTTGCCGCTCGACCGTCGGGCACCGAGGACGTCTACAAGATCTACGCCGAGAGCTTTCGAGGCGAGGCGCACCTGCGTGCGATCCAGCAGGAAGCGCGCGACATTGTGAACGGCGCGCTGGCGGCCCGCGCCGCGCGCACGCCGGAGAGGTCGTGACCCCCGTGCGTCGTCCACCGCGCAGACGGCAGGCAGCGGGGGAAATCGAGCCGGACGCGCTGGCCGAGCTCGCGCTCGACATGAGCTGGTCGTTCAACCACGCGACCGACGATGTCTGGCGCAAGCTCGATCCGGACCTCTGGCAGCTCACCCAGAATCCGTGGCTCGTGCTGCAGACGACGTCGCGCGACCGGATCGACGCCGTGATGACGGATCCGGGATTCAGACGCCTCATCGACGATCTGGTGCGGGAGCGGCGGCAGGAGCGCGATTCGCCCGCCTGGTTTCAGCAGGCGCACCCGGACGCGCCGTCCGGCGGGGTCGCGTACTTCAGCATGGAGTTCATGCTGAGCGAGGGGCTGCCGATCTACTCCGGAGGCCTCGGCAACGTGGCCGGCGACCAGCTGAAGACGGCAAGCGACCTGGGCGTGCCCGTCGTGGGCGTGGGCCTGCTGTACCAGCAGGGGTACTTCCGGCAGGAGATCGATGCTCTCGGCCGGCAGCACGCCGTGTATCCGTTCAACGATCCGGGACAGCTGCCGATCACGCCGCTGCGCGAAGCCAGCGGGGAATGGCTGCGGTTCCCGATCGCCTTTCCGGGATCGCCGCTGTGGGTGCGCGCGTGGCAGGCGCAAGTCGGCCGCGTCCGCCTCATCCTGCTGGACACGAACGACCTCGCCAACACGCCGACGAATCGAGGCATCGCGAGCGAGTTGTACGGCGGCGACGCTGAGCTGCGCCTGAGGCAGGAAATCGTCCTCGGCATCGGCGGGTGGCGGATGCTCGGGGCGATCGGCCTGAACCCGGAGGTGTGCCACCTGAATGAAGGGCACGCGGCCTTTGCCGTGCTCGAGCGCGCCCGCGCGTACATGATCGATCGCCATCAGCCGTTCGACGTCGCGCTCACGGTGACCCGCGCGGGCAACCTGTTCACCACGCACACGCCCGTCGACGCGGGCTTCGATCGATTCGACGGCGGTGTGCTGAGCCGGTATCTCGGCTCGTACGCCGAGCGCGAGCTCGGGATCGGCTTCACCGATCTGCTGGCGCTCGGCAGGCGGACGCCGGGAGACCAGGCGGAGCCGTTCAACATGGCCTACCTGGCGATTCGCGGGAGCGGGGCCGTCAATGGCGTGAGCCGCCTGCACGGCGAGGTGAGCCGGCGCCTCTTTCAGCCGCTGTTTCCCCGGTGGCCGGAAATCGAGGTGCCCGTTTCGCACGTCACGAACGGCGTGCACATGCCGACCTGGGACTCCGCCGATGCCGACCGGCTGTGGGAGCGCTGCTGTGGCAAGGGACGCTGGCGCCGGCCCACGACACGTCTCGACCAGAACATTCGGGGCGCGACCGACGAGCAGCTGTGGCAGCTGCGCGCCGCGGCGCGGACGTCGTTCGTGCACTTCCTCCGAGAGCGCATCGCGCGCCAGAGGGAGGAGCAGGGGGCACCGCCAGACGACGTCGAGCGTGCGGCGGGAATTTTCGACCCGACGGTCTTGACCGTTGGGTTCGCGCGCCGCTTCGCGGCCTACAAGCGGCCCAATCTGCTCCTGCGCGATCCGGATCGTCTGGCCCGACTGCTCACCCGCCGCGAACGCCCACTACAGCTCGTCGTCGCCGGCAAGGCGCATCCCGCCGATGGGGCCGGCCAGACGCTCGTCGGCGAGTGGATGGCATTCATCCGAAGGCGCGACGTAGACGGTCGTGTCGTCTTCCTGACGGACTACGACATGCGGACGGCCGAGCGGCTCGTCGAGGGCATCGATCTCTGGATCAACACGCCGCGGCGCGGATGGGAGGCGTGTGGGACGAGCGGGATGAAAGTGCTCGTAAACGGAGGCTTGAACCTCTCCTCGTGTGACGGCTGGTGGGCCGAAGCGTACGCGCCGGAGGTCGGCTGGGCGATCGGCGAGGACGCCGAGAGGTCGGACGTCGTGGACGCCGACCAGCTGTACGGGCTGCTCGAGGACGACGTCGCGTCCGCGTTCTACACCCGCGACGCGAACGGACTGCCTCGCCGCTGGCTCACGCTCATGCGCGAGAGCATGGCGCGCTTGACGCCCGAGTTCTCGGCCAATCGCGTCGTCCGGGAGTACGTCGAGATGCACTATCTGCCGGCGGCGGCCGCATATCTCGAGCGCGACCGCGAGGCCGCGACGCTCGGAGCGGAGCTGCTGACCTGGCGCCGGCGCCTTGAACGGCACTGGTCCACCGCCGCCCTTGGCGCCCTCGAAGTCGTCACCGACGACTCCAGGCACACATTTCGCGTGCGCCTGGACCCCGGTCGCCTCGATCCCGACGACGTGCGCGTAGAGCTGTTCGCGCAAGCCGTGGCCGGCGGCGATCCCGTCCGGCTGCCGATGGAGCGGATGGACACGCAGGGGGAGGCTTCCACGGGGCTGCGATATACGGCGAGCGTGCCAGCGTCACGCCCGCCCGGCGACTTCACCCCGCGTGTCGTGCCGTATCGGCAGCGGGCGTCCGTCCCGCTGGAGGCGCCCTTCATTCTGTGGTACGACGGCCCACGATGAATCACGTGGCTTCTGAACGTCGGCAACCGATCGCTGAACGCCGATGTCCGCGGTCGAGGCGCAACGTCATAGCCCTCCGGGTGTCCCTTGCAGGGCTACAGGTCGTGCGATCAGGTAGACGCTCGAGACCGGAGCCTGGGTCATCACGGGCGGCGTGATCCTCGGCGTGCCTGCGACGCTCGTGGTCGGCCGGCTGTTCGAGATACAGGATCCCGGGTGTGATGACCCATCATCGCTGATCCGCGTCGAGTTGCTAACCGAGCCGCCTCAAGACCCACAGGCCGAGCTCCGACCTTGCCATCACACCGCCGGTGACGATTCCCAGCACGAGCAAGCCCCCGCCGACCACCGTTGCCCGGTGCACGCGCCGACGCGTGTGGAGGTCGAAACCGACCATCACGGACAGGAACAGCAATATGACGAGCGGCACGAGGGGCCCGAGATCGCCGCCGAGGCCGGGCCATCGGGAGATGCGCGCGATGGCCGGCGGGAGGATACTGAGCGACGCGAATATCATGAGACGTTTATGCGCGTCGCTGCGACGGCGCAGCAAGACGGCGGATCCAAGCAACACACTGAAGATGACGAGGCTCGTGAGATTCCCCCACAACGCGGTGGAGCCAAGGCCGAGCAACGGCGTGTCGCGCCCGAAGCCGGTCGACACGCTCAACTGAATGTCCACCGCCGTGGGGGTATGGATGATGCGGTCTGCGACCGCAACGTCACGACGATGGCCACGCCCAAGCATGCACCGGCGACGCCGACTCGCCGATGCGTGACCATCCGGCCACGACGAATCAGCGCCGTCTGCGCCACGACGAGCACGAACCACGCGCTGAGCAGTGCGCCGTGTACGGACAGGTAGATGGGCATCGGCGGTACGTCGAAGAGCACTCGCAGATACAGCGTTCGGGCAAAGGCGATCAGGTGGCCTCCGCTTACATCTGGCCGTGCTCGACGTCCCTGAGTCGCGCCCGGGCCTGTTTCAGGTGGCGCTGCACGCCTGTCATGCGCTTTCCCTGCGCGAGAAACGCCCCGATGAGTCCCGGCCGGCCCCGAAGCGCGGCAGCGAGGACCCATCGCACGACTGCGCCCATGGGCAGCAGCTGGTAGGGATTCACCTCGTATTCCATTTCGCGGATCATTTGCGCGGCCAGCCAGGGTGCCGTTCGTGCGCGCGACACAACGACGGACATCACGGGATTGATCGCGCCGGCGTCTCCGCGCTCCTGGCCGAGAAAGTAGCGCGGCAAGCTGTCGACATCGCGTCGCCGCCAGTAGCGCTGAAGCGCGACGTCGCTTCCCTTGGCGATCGCGGCGGCGAGCTGACGCGCCTGAATGAGTGCCTCGGAAATGCCCCAGCCGACCAGTGGATCTTTGTGATGGCCCGCGTCGCCCACGAGCGCCCAGCCTGGTCCGGCAGCGCGACGGTAGAAGAAGCGCTCATGCAGAGTGCCGACGACGTCGCTCGTCATCGTCCCGCCGTCCATAAGCGGGCGAAAGACCGGGTCGGCACGCAGGTTGTCGAGATACCTCGCCCGGTGATTGCCGCGCCACGATCGGGCGATTTCAGCTTCCGGTACAGTGCCGAGCAGCAACTCGCCATCGTCGGTTGGAAAGATGATGTGGCGCTCGTGACCCGGCATGCGGAGCAGCATGTCGAAGGGATACTCGTCGCTTTCCCAAACGGCCGGCGGTCGCCAGTACGCCCAGTACATCGCGCGCGGCCAGTCGTAGCCGAGATACTCGTCGGCGCCGGCGAGACGCGCGACCGTGGAGTGTCGGCCGTCAGCGCCGACGACGAGCGCGGCGCCGAGGATGCGCGGGCGGCCGTCCGACACCGCTTCGACACCCGTGACGCGATCGCCGTCGCGGCGCAGTGCCGCGACCCTCGTCAGCGGGAAGATCTCGACACCGGCCGCAAGCGCCGCGTCCTGCAGCAACCGATCAAGCCGAAAGCGGCGCGGGCAGCACTCATGGCGCCCTTCGGGGAACTGGACCTGCGCCCACACGCTGCCCACGTCGAGGCGCGCCACGCGCATGGGAGGCGCCCCGTCCCTCACCGCGTTCCCGACGCCGATGTCGTCGAGGACGTCCATGCCGGGCGGGTGGATCGTGTGCGTCGAGACGACCTGGTCCGTGCCGAGCCGATCGGCCTCGACGATGGCGACGCTGGCGCCCTGGCGGGCAAGGAAGATCGCGAGGCTCGCGCCGGCGCACCGGCCTCCGACGATAACGACGTCGTAGGAGGTGTCCATCAGGTGCGCATCATCTCAGGACTCGCATCGGCACGCAATGCTACCGAGCTGTCAAGAAGTACAGTGCGGCCCGGCGGGCCGAGGGCGCAACCAATGCCATCACGTTGAAGCGGATGTTCACGCTGGCCGTGCAGGCCGAAAAGCCGGCTCAGCGCCTGTACAGTGACGGCGTCACTTCGGCGCCTCGCACATACTGCGGGTCGCCCGTGGCGGTCAGCTTGTAGCTGCCGAGCCGGAACCAGCCGAACAGGTCGACGCTGCTGGTGCGCTGTTCATATTCGGTGAGGTCGGCCACCGAACTGGCCATGTACTGGCCCGGCTCCGACACGCGCGCCCCGTACAGGCTGACGTACCGATCGCCGTCGGGATACGGCAGCGGCCGGAAGATGACCGCTGTCACCACCGTGAACAGCGCAGTGGTGCCGCCGATCCCAACGGCGAAAGCCACGATGGCGAGCAAGGCCACGCCCTTGGCGCGTTTCCAGGATCGCCATGCGTCGGCGAGTGCGCCCGGGATGACGGCGGTGCAGCGTGCCATCGGCGGATCCCGCATATGCTATCCGGGTTCGCTGTCCGGCCAGGCGCGTGTCACACGAATCGCACAAATCGCTCGGGACGGGCATTCGCGAGGGGACCGCCGACAACGGACCGCGTCCTGACTCTGTATCTGAGACACGTGTCGGATGGCGTGCCGAGGGGCTCGCGTCGAGCTTCGCTTCGACATGCGTCCTTCCGGACGCCTTCCGCTGCTACTCAGCCCGGAGCGTCGCGACAGGATCCACGCGCGTGGCGCGACGCACTGGTATCCAGACCGCGACGAGCACGACGGCCGCCAGCACCAGGGGCACGGCGGTGAACACGAACGGATCCCGAGGCGAGACGCCGAAGAGCAGCCCTTCCATCAGCCGCTTCGCACCGAGCGCGCCGGCGGCGCCGGTCCCAATGCCCGTGACGGCGACGACGAGCATGTGACCGACCAGCATGTTGCGCACATTCGATGGCGCCGCGCCCAGCGCCAATCGGATCCCGATCTCGTGCTTGCGCGTCTCCACGGAATAGGCTGTCAACCCATAGACGCCGACCGCCGCCAGGAGCAGCGCCGACAGACCGAACAGCGTCATCAACCCCATGTCGAATCGGGTCCGGCCTGTGGCTTCCGAGACCACCTCGCTCATCGAACGCACGCGGGCAACCGCCAGGCCGCTCGTGTCTTCCAGTACGTGCGAGATGGCGCCGCTCGCGGCATACGGCTCTCCGGCGGTTCGCGCGAACCAGACGATCGGCAGGAGCCTCACGTTGAGAGCCGTGACGCCGTCCGGCACTTGCGCGACCGGTACGTACATTTCCGGCCGCGGTCGCCTCGCGAGTCCCTGCGTTCTGACGTCACGCACGATGCCGACGATCTGCCGAACGGGATCGGCATCGTACTCGGGACGCATGCCGCGCCCGATCGACAGCCGATCGGTGAGCGGATCGCCGTCGGGCCAGAACCGCCGCGCCAGCGCTTCGTTGATGATCACGACACCCGGCGAGCCGGCCGAATCAGCGGCGGTGAAGCTGCGGCCGCGCACCACGGGAATGCCCAGCGTCTCGAAGTAGCCCGGTGAGACGAAGGTCCATCCCCCGAACCCGTGGAACGCCAGGTCGCCGGAGCGCGTGAGGCCCTCGTCTTTGCGGCTCTGGATCACGAACGGCAGTTGCCACACGGTTTCGAGCGGCATGCAACAGGCGGTGCTCGCCGACACGATGCCGGGCAGCGCCTCAATCGCGCTCGTACCGCGTCGCGTGAGCGCATCGATCCCGTCGCGGGTGTCGAACGTCGTGCCGCCGACGGCCATGCGCATCGTGATGACGTGCTCCGGACGAAATCCCGTGTCGACGTCGAGGTACGCGCGAAAGGTTCGTATCAGCAGCGCGGCGCCGATGAGCAGCATGACGGCAATTGCCAGTTCGGCCCCCACGAGCACCGACCGCGTGCGCCAACGCCGCGGCCCGCCCACGAGAGTCGAAGCCGTGTGTTTGAGCGCCAGGGTGAGATCCGCACGGGAACCGCGGAAGGCCGGCAACAGGCCGAACGCGAGCGTCGCCGCCACCGAAACGACCAGCGCAAAAGCCAGCACGCGCCAGTCAATGGACACAGCAGCGGTACTTCCGATTCTGGGGATGTTCGTCGCATTGGCGCCAAGCAGCATCGGATTACCGGCGGGAAACAGCGCCAGTACGGCACGCATGGTCGTCGTCCCGAGCAGCACGCCGATCGTGGCGCCGAGCAGGGCAAGGACCACGGCCTCACAGAGGAGCTGGCGAACCAGGCGTGGGCGGCTCGCGCCGAGCGCGGTCCGGATGGCCAGCTCGCGCGAGCGCCTCGAGGCGCGGGCCAGCAGCAGCGTGGCGACGTTGGCACACGCGATCAGCAGCACCAGCGCCACGGCCAACCCGAGCACTTCCAGGGAGGCGCGCATGTCGCCGACCATGACCTCGAAAAGCGGTCGCACGTCCGACGTCGGCGGCTCGCCCGCTGCGGACTGCGCGGTCAGGCGAGCGCGATATTCCGGGAACGCATGGTCGGCGGCACGCAGGGACGCGTTGGCGGCATCGACCGTGACGCCGGGCTTCAGGCGCCCGGTGACGATGCAGAGATCGCCGGCGTCGATGCGGCTCAGATCATATTGAAGCGGCACCCAGACATCGGGCGGCACATCGAATTGTTCGCTGTCGAACCCGGCGGCGAGGATGCCGACGATGGTGTGCGGAACGCCGCCCAGGGCGATCGACTGTCCGAGGACCGCACGCGATTGTCCGTACCGCCGGGTCCAGAGTGCGTGACTGAGGACTGCCACCGGTCGGCCGCCCGGACTATCTTCGTCGAGCGTGAACGGCCGTCCCGCGACGAGGGGCAGGCCAAAAAGTCGAAAGAAGGCCGCCGAAACCCGGCCGACCGGCACGTGCTCTGGACTCGCTCCGCCGGTGAGATTGGCGAACTCGAGCCGGTGTGCGGCGACGTCCTCGAACATCTGCAACTGACTGTGCCAATAGTCGAACTGTTGGGCGGACGTGACCGCGCTTGCGCGCCCGCTGCTGATCGTCTGGAATCGAACCAGCCGATCGGCGTGGGGAGCCTGCAGCGGCTTCAGCAGTACGGCGTTCGCGAGCGAGAAGACCGAGGAGGTGGCGCCGATGCCGACGGCCAGCGTGGCCACGGCGGCGAACGTGAATCCCGGGCTCCTGCCGAGCGCCCGGAACGCGTACCGCAGGTCCTGAGCCAGGCCGTCGAGGCTCCGGGTGACCCAGACGTCGCGCGTGGACTCTCTGATCGTTGACAGGCGGCCGAATTGCGCCGCCGCTCGGCGCCGCGCATCGTCTGGGCTCAGGCCACCGTCGCGGAACTCGCGTTCGCGCATGTCCAGGTGGAATCGGAGCTCGTCGTCGAGGTCCTGATCGAGCCGCCGCGGCCGCAGGCAGGCCCTGACGCGCAGCCACCAGCCTGTCAGCCTGGCGCTCATGACTCAGGGGGTGCCGAACGCCCGCGCAGTCGCCGCGAACATGCGCGTCCAGCGCGATCGTTCGGCTGACACGGCGCGGCGTCCGGAGGCCGTCACCCGGTAGTACTTGGCTCGCCGATTGTTGTCCGAAGCGCCCCATTCGGACGTGACCCAACCGCGCAGCTCGAGGCGATGGAGCGCGGGATAGAGCGCGCCTTCCTCGACGCGGAGGATGTCGGACGACCGCGACTGGATCGCGTTCACGATGTCGTAGCCGTGAAGCCGTCGGGCGCCGAGCGACGCGAGGATCAGGACCTCGAGCGTGCCGGGGATGAGATCGCCGGGTTGACCCATAAATGATTTATGGGACTATACCACGGCCGGAGGTGCCGCGTTGCAGGTCGGGCGGTTCGGCGGTGGGCTACTGTGACTCGACGTGAAATCCGCGGCGGACCCAAGCGAGACCGAAGCCGACCCCATAGACCGCTACGACCGGCATGATCCACAGCCGCACCACGAACATGGTCTCAGTGGTGGTCGGGCCGTCGGACCGAAGAATTCCTGAAAGGGCCAGGATCACAACCGCCCAAAGAATCGACGCGAATAGCCAGAGCCGTAGCCAGCCGTTGACACGCATTCGCACCTCCACTCCTGCGTTAGACACCGCATAAGTTCGGAACGGACCACCTTCCGTCTCTTCTTGAGCGGCTTCGGCATGCCTCAGCATTGCATGCCGAAACCGCCTTGTCAGCTTGAGTCTCTTTCACAGTAGCCGCCACCGGCGGTTCATTCTATTTGACATACAAATAGTCGTCGGCTAGACTCCATTGGCATGGCCAATAAGGAACCCACGAAAGCCGATGTGATGCAGGGCACGCTCGACCTGATGATCCTGCAGACGCTGGCCAGCCTTGGTCCGTCTCACGGCTACACGATCGCCGGGCGCCTCGAACAGGTCTCCTCGGGATCGATTCAGCTGAACATGGGCACGCTCTATCCGGGCTTGATGCGGCTCGAGCAGCGGGGCTTCGTTCGGGGCGAATGGGGCGTGACCGACAAGAACCGCCGGGCCCGCTTCTACCGCATCACCCCGGCCGGGAAGAAGCAGCTCGCGGCGGAGAAGACGGAATGGAGCCGGATGGTCTCGATCATCGGCGCGTTGATCAACGAACAGGGCTGATGGGAGGCCCTCAATGAGCGCGCTGCGCGAGTGGATGCGTCGAATGCTGGGCGTGTTCGGCCATGGCCGGGCTGATGCCGATCTGCAGGAGGAATTGCGGCTGCATGCAGAACTGGCGCGTGCGGAGGGCCGGCCGACCGCCGGCACGACGCACGCGATGGACGCGCTCCGCGATCAACGTGCACTGCCCTGGATCGACGAGGCTGGCCGCGACATCCGGTATGCGCTGCGGACGTTCGGGCGCAACCCGGGATTCACCGCGACGGTCGTGATCACGCTCGCCCTGGGCATCGGTGCCAATACCGCGATCTTCACGCTGATCGACGCCCTGATGCTGCGCTGGTTGCCCGTGCCGAATCCGCAGCAACTGGTGCTCCTGCAGATGCGCGCGCCGGACTCGGATCCCGCCGGCCCGGCTGGCGAGAGCTTCTCGTATCCCATCGTCCGCGCCCTGGCCGACGAGCACGAGATCTTCGACGGCGTTGCGGGTTTCAGCGGATTCGACTTCAACGCCGGCGACAGCGGCTCGATCCAGAGCGTCCCGGGCGCCGTTGTGACCGGCGGGTATTTCCAGACGCTCGAACTGACACCGGAGGCCGGCCGTCTGTTGGATGCCACGGACGATGAGCCCGGTGGGCCGCTGGCGGCTGTGATCAGCGACGGCTATTGGGAGCGGCAATATCACCGCGATCCTGCCGTCGTCGGGCAGGCGCTGCGGCTCAATGGCCTCCCCGTGACCATCGTTGGCGTCAGCCCGCGAGGATTCACCGGTGCGAATGTCGGATCCATCGCGGACGTCACCGTGCCGGTGGCAGCCATTCCGCGGCTCAGCCCGGAAGCGGCGCCGCTCGTGAACCCCGGGAACTTCTGGCTGCGCGTCCTGGCCCGCCCGGCTCGGCGCCTGTCGCCAGAGGCAGCCGCGGCGCGCCTCACCGCCGCTTGGCCGCGGATCTGGGACGCGAGTTCGCCGAGCGGATCGAACGTGACCAAACTCGGAAGTGCCGCGCCGTGGCCTGAGTCCAGGCTGCAGGCAATGGCCCACGCCACGTTCGAACTCGCACCCGGCGGCACCGGCTGGACGACGCTGCGCGCCATGTTTCGGCAGCCGCTACTCGTCCTGATGGCGGTCGTCGGCGCGGTGTTGTTGATCGCGTGCGCGAATGTCGCCAGTCTCCTGCTTGCCCGCGCGGCGACCAGAAGCCGCGAATTCGCCATCAGACTGGCCATTGGCGCCAGCCGCCGACGCGTGATGCGCCAGCTTCTGATCGAAGGTGCGCTGCTGGCGTTCGCGGGCGCGTGCGCCGGCACGGTGCTCGCGTGGATCTCGGGTCGCGTGCTCGTCGCGAGCGTCTCGACCACGCGGTTCGCCGTCGCGGTGGATCTCGCGCCGAACTGGCGGGTCCTCACGTTCACGGGCGCCGTGGCCATGGCGACGGTCCTGCTCTGCGGTCTGGCGCCGGCGCTTCGCGCCTCGGCGGTCGCACCCGCCGCGTTTATCCAGGACGGCGGCCGCACGATCGGCGGACGCTCGCGCCTCCTCTCGTCGCTGGTCAGCCTGCAGGTCGCGCTCTCGATCGTGCTGCTGATCGGCGCCGGCCTCTTCATCCGGACGCTGGTCAACCTCCGAACCCTCGATCCCGGCTTCGATCGCCGCGGCGTGCTGCTCGTCGACATGCAGGCGCGCCGCACGGCGGTGCCGCTCGATCTCGTGGACCGCGTGCGGCGTCTTCCGGGCGTCGCGTCGGCCAGCCTGTCCACACACACGCCGCTCAGCGGCTCGGTCTGGAGCGACGTCGCGGTGCCTCGCGGTCAGCCGCTGCCGGATGGCGACACGGCCTTCTTTGTCGGCGCCGGTGATGGCTTCTTCGAGACGATGGGCATCGACATCCTGTCCGGCCGGCCGCTGTCCGACGCCGACGGCCGTGGCTCCACGCCGGTCGCCGTCGTGAACGAGACCTTCGCGCGCCGCCACTTTCCGGGAACGCAGCCGATCGGCCAGTATCTGGCGGCGCGCGTCCGCGGTGAATCGCGCGAGCTGGAGATCGTCGGCCTCGCACGCGACACGCTCGCAAGAGATCTGCGGCGTGCGGCGCCCGCCACCGTCTACGTGTCCTATCGTCAGCTCACCGGCAATTTCCCCACGACGCTCGAAGTCCGTGCCGCCGGAGCGCTCCCGCCGCTCGCGACCCGCCTGCGCCAGCTCATCCAGCCCGAGATGCCGGACACCACGGTCGACGTTCGGCTGCTCGCCGACCAGGTGGACGATGTGATGGTCCAGGAGCGCCTGATGGCGAGACTCAGCGGCGCGTTCGGCGGCCTCGCGCTTGCGCTGGTGTGCGTGGGGTTGTACGGGCTGCTCGCGTATACCGTTGCGCGGCGTACGCGGGAGTTCGGCCTCCGGATTGCGCTCGGCGCGACGTCGGCGCGCGTTGTCGCCGGCGTTCTGGGCGGCGCCGCGCGGCTCGTGCTGATCGGCCTGGCCGTCGGCGTGCCGACCGCATGGGCCGCGTCGCGCTGGGTGCAGTCCATGCTGTTCGGCCTCGAGTCCACCGATGTGCCGACGCTGGCGGGAGCCATCCTGGTTCTTGGTGCGGCCGCCGTGGCCGCCGCGTGCGTCCCGGCCGCGCGCGCATCACGCGTCGATCCCATGACGGCCTTGCGTCACGAATAGAGGTGGCGACTGTGCGCATCCTGCTCGAATGGATCCGGCGAAGCGTTGGCGCGATCGGCCGCGGCCGCACGGATGCGGATCTGCAGGAGGAATTGCGGCTGCATGCCGAGCTGGCGCGCGAAGAGGGCAAGGTCACGCCAAGCGCAGCATCCGCGATGGACTCTCTCCGCGATCAGCGAAGCCTGCCATGGATAGACGATCTGCGACGGGATGTCCTCTACGCCCTGCGAACGCTCCCCCGTACTCCAGCGTTCACCGTTGTCGCGATCGGCATTCTGGCGCTCGGCATTGGTGTCAACACCGCAATGTTCAGCATCGTGCGTCCGCTGTTGATTCAACCGCTGCCGTTTCGCGACTCGGACCAGCTCGTCTGGGTGTCGCCACACTTCACGGATGGGCGCACCGTGGGCACGTATCCTGCGCCCGTATTCCAGGAGTTGAGAGACCGCGCACGATCGTACGCGGACCTCACGGCCTATTTCGCGTTCTTTGACTACAGCACCTATACGCTCACCGGGAGCGGGCCGGCCGAAGGCATTGCCGGCGTGAGCGTCGCCGCTCGGTTCTTCGAAACCCTCGGTGTCGAGCCGGCTGCCGGACGGCTGTTCACGCCCGACGAGTCTGAGCCGAAGGGACAGGCGGCGCTGCCGCCCACCGTGGCGGTGATCAGTCATGGGCTCTGGCAACGCCGCTTCGCCGCGGATCCAAGATTGGTGGGCACCGCCATCACAATCAACGACAGCCCGGTGACGGTGGTGGGCGTTCTCCCGCCGGACTTCGACTTCGGATCGGTGTTCGCGCCGACGACGAACGTCGATCTCTTCCTGCCGGCTCCGCTCGAGGCCATGCGCGACTGGGGAAGCACCCTGTCGATTGTGGGGCGGTTGCGAGCTGGCACGCCAATCGAGACAGCGCGGGCGGAGGTGGATGGCCTTCTACCGGAGTTGCGTGAGTCTCACCCGGAGTGGGGACAGGTGACTGCCGTCGTCACCGATCTCCGGACCAGCATTGCCCGGCGCTTCCGGTCGTCGCTGATGTTGCTGTGGCTCTCCGTGGGCTTGGTGCTCGTGATCGCCTGTGCGAATCTGTCGAGCCTGCTGCTGGCGCGAACCGCATCTCGCACGCGCGAGTTCGCGATTCGAGCGGCGGTGGGGGCTGGCCGTTCACGCGTGGTCCGCCAACTGCTGACCGAAGGCGTCGTGCTCGCACTGTGCGGGGCGGCGTCCGGCATCCCGCTCGCCTACGGCATCACGTCGTACGTGAAGAGCCGCGCCATGCTGGCACTGCCCCTCCTCAATCGAGCCGACGTGGACGGCGCGGTGCTGCTGTTCGGCGCGCTGGCTGCCCTGCTGGCGGGCCTGTCATTCATGGTGATGCCCGCGCTCCGCGTTCCGGGCCATCAGCTGCGGGAGGTGCTGGCCCACGAGGCGTGGGCCGGCCGAGTCGGGACTGCCGCGGCCATGGTTCGGTCGATGTTACTCGTCGCCGAGATTGGCCTGACCTCAATGCTGCTCGTAGGGGCGAGCCTGCTGATTGGGAGCTTGCTGCACGTGCTGAACGTCGATCTGGGGTTCGAATCGTCGCGGGCGGCGGTGATTCGCCTGAACGTGCCATTGGACTCCGCGCCTGACGCCCGCGCGCGTCGACGCGCCGTGCTCGCAGAAGTCACCGATCGCGTAGGGGTTGTGCCTGGCATCGAAGCCGCGGGCGTGACCGATGCGCTGCCGCTCGATCGAAATCGCGGATGGACCCTCAGAGTGCCTGGACAGGTCTATCCACCCAACGAGACGCCCGTCGCCTTCGCCTACGTGACAGGCCCTGGATACCTGCGGGCCATGGGCATCCGCCTGCGAACGGGCCGGGATTTTTCCGCACAGGATCTCTCTGATGGTCAACCAGTTGCCATTCTCAACGACCGTCTCGCCGGCCAACTCTGGCCGGGGCAGTCGGCGCTAGGTCGAACGATCCTCACCAACGGGCGAGTCGCATACACCGTCGTTGGAGTGGTGGACGATGTCAGGCAGGCAAGCCTGGAGGAGGCGCCGGTCTCGCAGATCTACGTGCCGTACACCTACGCGTCGCCGGGTGCCTTGGACCTCATCGTCCGGTCCTCACGATCCGCCGCTTCGCTGGCACCGGACGTGCGAACGGCGCTCTCGTCCATCAACCCCGACCTGATGCTGGCCATTCGACCAGTGGACGACCTCGTGGACCGAGCCGTATCGCCGAGGCGATTTCTCGCCGTCCTGATGGGCGCCTTTTCGCTGCTCGCGCTGCTCTTGGCCTGTCTCGGCATCTACGGCGTCGTCTCGTACGAAGTGAGCCAGCGCGTCCGCGAGATTGGTGTACGGATGGCACTGGGCGCGTCGCGGGGTGAGATTCGTACCGCGATCCTGCGCGATGCGGCCCGCGTGGCGGCGATCGGCGTGGCGCTCGGAACAGGAGCCGCGGCAGGGCTGTCGAGGCTCATCACCTCGCTCCTGTACCAGACGGCGCCCCTGGACCCGGCGGCGTTCGCGCTTGCCGTTGGGATCGTGATGGTCGTCGCGGTAGCAGCGGCCCTTGCGCCGGCCGTTCGCGCGTCGCGCGTGGATCCGATGACCGCATTGCGCGCCCAGTAGGCCGTTGATGAAATCCCGATTGAACGCTATTCGTCGCGAAGCACTCGCATCGGATCGATACGCGCTGCGCGGACGGCCGGAATGATCCCCGCGAGCGCTGCGACGATCAGCACCACACTCCCGACGATGACCAGCGTGACCGGGTCCGACGGCGTCACGCCGTAGAGCATGTCCCGCAGCAGGCGCGATCCGCCCAGCGACAACGTGAGCCCGGCGACGATCGCCCCGGCGGCGACGCGCAGAGCCTGCAGGAGGAACCGGCCGACGATTTCGCCGCGCTTCGCGCCGAGCGCCATCCGGAGCCCGACTTCGCGGCGTCTGAGGCTCGCCACATAGCTCAGGGTCCCGTAGAGTCCCACGCACGTGAGGAGGAGCGCCGCGCCCGCAAAGCACCCGAGGACGAGTAGCCGCAGACGATCCTCGGCGAATGCGTCGCCGATGCGATCCGGCAGGGTCTCGATCTCATACACCGACCGCAGCGGCTCGAGCGCCTTCATCTTGACCCGAATCGTGGAGACCAGCGCCTGCGGCTCGCCGCGCGTCCGCACGAGAAAATACGGCGTCGGAATGCCGGCACTCGTGCAGGAATACACGGTCGGCGCCGGTTCGCGATCGATGCCCCGCTCGCGCGCGTCACCGACGACGCCGACAATCCGATGAGCCGGGCGGTTCTCGCCGGCGACCGCCAGTTCAAGGCCCACGACGGCCAGGCGATCGGCGAGATAACGGGCGACAAACGCCCGATTCACCATCACGTCGGCCATGCCCGATGGTCGGCGGGCACAGGGTTCTCCGGTCACGAGCGGGATGCCCAGCGTCGCGAAGTACTCGGGCGAGACCACACGGCTTGTGGCCACCATGGGCCGCGCGTCAGCGTCCTGATTGCCGGACGGTTCGAACGTAACGTCGTACTCGGTCGGCACGCCTGGAAGGCTCGACGCCGTCGCCGCGGACTCGACGCCGGGGAGCGCACGAAGCGCCTCCAGCGTTCCGTCGACACGTCTCAGGAGTCGCTCGAAATCCGTCGTTTCGGCATACGTGCCGCTGACTCGAAACGCGAGAATGTGTGACGGATTGAAGCCGGGATCGACCCGACTGATCGCCCAGGCGCTGCGGACCAGCAAACCGGCGCCCGCCAGCAGCGTGACGGACAGCGCCACCTGCGTGCCCACGAGCCACCACTGCAGGTGGTGACGGGAGGCCACCTCGCCGCGTCCCGCGCGGCCGAGTGACGGTCCGGGAGACCCTCGCGCTGACCGAACGGCCGGCAGCCATCCACAGAGGAGCGTGACCGCGCTCGTGACCAGCGCGGTGTAGCCGAGGATGCGTCCATCCAGTGCGACTTCGTCCATCCGCGGAAGATCGCCCGCGATCGCTCGTAGCGTCGGCATGAGAGCATAGGCCAGCCCAAGCCCGGCGGCCGCTCCGACCGCAGCCAACACGCCGGTTTCGAGCAGCACCTGAGCGGCCACGGCGGTCCTCGTCGCGCCGAGCGACACCCGAACGGCCATCTCGTGACGACGGGCGGCGGCCCGCGCGACCAGCAGCGAGGCGACGTTGCTGATGGTGATGAGCAGCAGCACGGAGACCGCGCCGAAGAGCAGCCAAAGCGAGGGCTGGACGTCCGCGATCGTCGTGCGCTTGAGCGCGTCCATCGTCACGTGCAGGCCGGCGTCCGTGGCGGGATAGAGATCGGCGAGCGATTGCTGGACGGCGTCCAGGTTGGCACGAGCCTGTTCGAGCGACACGCCGGGCTTGAGCCGGCCGATGCCGGTATACCAGGTGTTCTGCCGCGGCTGCGCGTAGGGCGCATCGGTTTGCACGGGCGACCAGACATCGACGGATCGATCGGCAAAGAGGAAGGTGGCCGGCATCACGCCGACGATCGGGACGGCCTGGGTGCCAATGCGAAGTGTCCTGCCAATGACATCCGGGTTGGCCGCAAAACGGCGGCGCCAGAAGCGGTCGCTGATCACAGCCGCCGGCGGTCCTCCGAAGTGATACTCGTCCATCGCGAAGTCGCGTCCGATGGCCGGCGTCACAGCCCATACCACGAAGAACCGCGGTGCGACCGACGCCCGACGGACGCGTTCGGGCAGCTCGCCGGATGTCTCAGACACGTCCTCGACGTAGTAGCCCGTCAGACTCTCGAATGTGGTATTGAGGCGTTCCCAGTCTTCGAGACGAGCCGGCGCGATGAACGTGTCGGCGCTCCGGCCCCCGTCGCGCCACTGGGAGAGCTGCACGAGGCGATCGGCGTCCGGATAGGGCAGGGGCCGAAGCAGCACGGCGTCGAGGGCTGAGAAGACCAGGCTATTGGCGCCGATGCCGAGGGCGAGCGTGAGGACGACCGCCACCGTGAATGCGGGCGTGCGCGCCAGCGATCGAATCGCGTACCTGAGGCTTCGTATCGAGGCATCCAGCCACCACGACACGTTCACGTCACGCGTCCGCTCGGTCTGCAGCGTCACGTTTCCGAACCGGCGCCGCGCCTGGCGTTGCGCGTCGTTCGGCGTCAAGCCGGCGGCTTGCAGATCGTCGGCGCGCTCGGCCAGGTGGAACGCCGTTTCTCGGTCGATATCGCGGTGCAGCGTTCCGGGCCACAGCGCGTTGTAGAGGCGTCTGAGCCAGACCATAGTGTCTTCCTCACGCGTGCCGCAGGACTCGTCCGACGCCTTCCGTCAATCGCGACCAGGTCGCTTCTTCCAGTGCCAGTTGTTTGCGGCCCGTCGGCGTGAGCACGTAGAAGCGGGCCTCGCGATTCTTCTCCGTCACGCCCCATTCCGCTTTCAGCCAGCCGGCGGCGGTCATCCGGTGGAGGGCCGGGTACAGGGAGCCTTCCTCGACGCGCAGCAAATCGGCTGACACGCGCTGGATGTGGGTCGTGATCGCGTACCCATGCATCCGCCCGTTGGCTGCGAGGGTCTTGAGCACGAGCAGGACCAGCGTGCCCTGAAGAATGTCGTTCTTGCGGGATCTCATGCGTCCACCAAGCTAGCTATGCCTAACTAGCTATGTAATACCACGACGGGGCGTCTCCGTGCAATGTCGGTCGGCCAGGTTGCGGGACGCCAGGCCATGGTAGGCTCCGTCGTATCGACGCAGGAAGAAGAGGCTGGCCATGAACGGAGAGCGAGGAGCCCCGCCCAGGCGCAGGAGTATCAAGAGGGTCATCGGTGTTGCTGCAGCGCTGGTATTGGCCCTGATCGTTGTCGCGTGTGTTGTGTGGACGATCAGGTGCCCCTGCGGCACCTTCCCGGGCCTGGTGCTGCTGGGCGACGTGCAGGACCAGCCGGTGACCGACTGGGGCTTTGCCAACGATGTCACGGTGTGCCAGGTGCAAATCAGCACGACCCGGGGGCCTCACGCCGTAAATCTGAACTGCATGGCGACGCCGGACGGCCAGCTCTATCTGAGTTGCTCTGTCGGCGCCCGCAAGTTCTGGTGTCCCCAGGTCACGGCGGATGACCCCGGGCGCCTGCGTCTCAACGGCGTCGTCTATCCGGTCCTGCTGAACCGTGTGACCGACGAGGCGACGCTGGACGCGGCGTGGGCCGCGCGGATCAGGAAGCTGCAGAAGCCGGAAGTGCGGGTCCTCCAGCCCGGCGGCGACACCGGCGCTCCTCCGCTCGACACCCCGCGCCCCGACTCCTGGTGGACCTTCAACGTTCGCTCGCGGACCGGCTGAACGACGCTGGCCTGAAGCGGAGCGCCAGGCGGAGCGCTAGCGGAGCGGGTGCGTCTCGGCCAGCGGGGTCTGGACGACCGGAAGCAGGGCGGCGGCTCGAAACGATCGCGTCACCTGCGCGGCCGGCGGCTCGCCGTACAGCGTGGAGCGCTGCCTCGGAACCCGCCCGAGGTTCCTGATCAGCGTCTCCATCGCCTCGGGCCCGAGCTCCTGACCGAACGACGCCCCCGCCGCCCGCGAGATGCTCTCGTTCATCAGCGTGCCGCCCAGATCGTTGACGCCGGCGGCGAGACAGGCCGCGATTCCCTTCGGCCCCATCTTCACCCACGACGCCTGGATGTTCGGCACCACGGGATGCAGTGCCAATCGCGCGACGGCGTGCATCAGGAGCGCCTCTCTGAAGGTCGGCCCGCGACGGGCCCTGCCCTTCAGGTAGATGGGCGCCTCCATGTGCACGAACGGGAGAGGGACGAACTCGGTGAACCCGCCGGTGCGCTCCTGCAGCTCTCGGATCCGCACAAGGTGCCGGCCCCAGTTGAGCGGGCCGTCGATGTGCCCGTACATGATGGTGGCCGTGGTCCGGAACCCGACGCGGTGCGCCGTCTCCATCACCTCGAGCCACTGGCCGGTCGAGAGCTTGTCGGGACACAGCACGCGCCGGACGTCGTCGTCCAGCACTTCCGCCGCGGTGCCCGGCAGAGTTCCGAGCCCCGCTTCCTTCAACCGGACCAGGAAGTCCTCGAGCGGGATCCCGAGCGTGTGCGCGCCCTGCCACACCTCGAGCGGCGAGAACGCGTGAACGTGCATCCCCGGCACCGCGCTCTTGACGGCGCGGCAGATTCGAAGATAGGTCTCTCCCGTGTAGTCCGGGTGGATCCCCCCTGCATGCAGACCTCGGTCGCTCCCCGTTCCCACGCTTCCAGAGTGCGGCGGCGGACTTCGTCCAGATCGAGGTCGTAGGGCAGGCCGCGGAGGTTCTCGCTGAGCTTGCCCTTCGAGAAGGCGCAGAACTGGCACCGGAAGTAGCACACGTTCGTGTAGTTGATGTTCCGGTTGACGACGTAGGTGACCTCGTCGCCGTTGACCGCCCGCCGCAGCGTGTCGGCCGCCCCGAGAACCGTCGCGAGGTCTTCACCCCGGGCGGCGAACAGCTCGGCAACCTCGGTCTCGGCGAGCGGTTCGCCCTCGCAGGCCCTGGCACACAGCGCCTCGATGCGCGCCGACCGAGACGTGCCGCCGGCACGGCGTACCGCCGAGGCCGGTCCCAGCCGATCGAGCAGGGCCTCGGGCAGGCGCGCCTCGTCGTCGCCAGGAAACCACGGATCGACCCGCGCATAGCCTTCGGCATCGGAGCCCCGGATCACGCCGGAACGGAGCCCCTCGGCGAACCACGCGTCCGGTCGAACGACATACGCCGGGTAGGCGGTCAGCCGTTCGACGAGAAGTTTGCCCTCGTCCGCCGTCGTTCGCGCCAGGCGCTCCAGGTGCGGCCACGGGGCCTCGGGATTGACGTGATCGGGCGTGACCGGCGAGACGCCGCCCCAGTCGTTGATCCCGGCGCGGATCAGGCGGCCGAAGGTGTTGGGGCTGAGGTTGGGCGGCGCCTGAATCGCCATCTGCGGGCCAAAGATGATCCTGGCGCAGGCGATCGTCCAGAGCAGGTCCTCGAGATCGGGCTCAGGGGCGCCGGCCATGGCGGTGTCCGGCTTGGCGCGGAAGTTCTGGATGATGACCTCCTGGAGATGCCCGTAGCGGGCACTGAGGTCGCGCAGCGCCAGCAGCGACTCGATGCGTTCCGCCCGCGTCTCGCCAATGCCGATCAGGATGCCTGAGGTGTAGGGAATGGCCAGCTCGCCGGCCAGCCGGATTGTCTCCAGGCGGGCGTCCGGGTTCTTGTCCGGCGATCCGTGATGCGCCCGACCGGGCTCGAGCAGCCGCCTCGATACGCTCTCCAGCATCAGGCCCTGCGACGGACAGACCTCTCGGAGCGCGACGAGCTCGTCGCGAGTTACCACGCCGGGGTTGGCGTGGGGGAGGAGGCCCGTCGCGTCGAGGACGCTGCGGGCCGCCGCCACGAGATAGTCGATGGTCGTCGCGTATCCCAGCTCGGCCAGTTCCGCCCGAGCCTGCGGATACCGCAGCTCCGGCTTGTCTCCGAGCGTGAAGAGGGCCT
Organism: uncultured Acidobacteriota bacterium; assembly: GCA_963837345.1. Lineage (GTDB taxonomy): Bacteria > Acidobacteriota > Vicinamibacteria > Vicinamibacterales > CAVVIG01 > CAWIMX01. The sequence continues at coordinate 958,657 of CAWIMX010000001.1, read as the reverse complement.
CGCGGCAGCCGGCGGCGGCGCCGGCGCGCGCGATGTCGACGACCTGGTCCAGCCGCAAGTAGACTTGGCTGCCCGGTCGAGGCGGCTGGGCGAACGTGCAGTAGTGACACACGTCGCGGCACAGTTGCGTCAGCGGGATGAAGACCTTCCGCGAATAGGTGACGAGGTTCCCGAACCCCGCGTCGCGGAGCGCGCGGGCCCGATCCAGCAGCGCGGGGAGATCGGTGTCGCCGGCCAGTCTCAGCGCCTCGTCGCGGGACGGCGGCGCGTACGTCGCCACAGCATCCGATCTCATGTGGGATTCGCCCCTTCCGCACTCATCCTGACGCCATGGCCTCGGGTGCGTCAAATCGTCCGCGTGGTGGCACCAGGCCTCCGGCGGTTCGATACGAGATGCCGCCCTCCACTGCTGCTGCCATCCCCGTCGACCAATCGTCTGCCGGAACAATTCCGAACGGCATTAGTGTTAGGGTTACCCGTGCGTCTCGCGATCACTGGCGCCAACGGCAGCGTCGGCAGGAGCCTCTTGAAGCTCGTGGCGTCTCGCGCCGATCTCGAGGCGCGTGCCGGCGTCCGCAGCGCGGCCGCTGCTGCGCGCCTGCCGGCTGGTCCGGGCATCGTGCCCTGCGTGGTGCGCTATGACGACCCGATCAGCCTCGCATCCCTGCTCGACGGCGCCGCCTGTCTGGTACATCTGGCGGGGATCCTCATCGAGGACGCCCACCGCAGCTACGAGAACGCCAACGTCGAGACCACGCGGATGGCGGTGAACGCGTGCCGCGCGTCCGGCGTGGCGCACATCGTGCTGGTCAGCGCACTGGGCGCGAACCCCGACTCGACCAACGGGTACTACCGCTCGAAGGGCATCGCTGAACGGATCGTCGCAGACTCGGGGTGCGCCGCCGTGATCATCCGCACGCCGCTGCTCCTCGGTCCCGACACGGCGGGCGGACGGTCGCTCGCCGGCCAGGCCGCCCGGCGCTCGCTGCGCCTGCTGGGCAGCGGTCGTCACACGCTGCGCCCGCTGGATGTCGACGACCTGTGCGGCGCGATCCTGAACGGGTGCGGCGCGTGCGCAGACGGCGTGCGCGTCCTCGAGCTCGTGGGACCGGAGTCTGTGACCCAGCGTGAGCTGATCGCCCGGATTGCCAGGTTGCTGGGGCACGACGTGTCCATCGCGAGCACGCCGGTCTGGGCGGCACGGCTCGGAGCGACCGTCAGGGGGTGGTTCCGCTCCGGCGGCATGACCCCGGCGGTCATCGAGGTGATCACGGCCAGCGAGGCGGTTGACGAGAACGCCGATCGAGATCTGGGCGTCACGCTCACGCCACTGGCGACGACCCTCGAGAAGCTGTTGCCGGCGCGAGCCGCGTCCGCGCCGCGTCATGACTGACACCAATCAGGCACGTCCGGTCTCCCCCCGGTCGAGTGCGCCGGGGCGTGTCATCCTCCTGCTCGTCGCCGCCGGCTGCTTCGGTTACTTGTACTGGCGGCTGAACGGCGCCGCGGCTCGCGAGGGGATGACCCTCGTGGCCTACATGGCCCAGGCCTTCGCCACCGTGCGGTGGGGGTGGTGGCTGGCGCTGATGATGGCCTACTCGGGCGCCTATTTCCTCATCGACACGCTGGTCGTGACGCGCGCGCTGACCTGGTTCATCAAGCCGATCCGCTATCGCGACATCCTGCCAATCCGGGCGAGCGCCTACATCCTCTCCGTCTTCAACGAGCAGGTGGGCAAGGGCGCGATGGCGCTGTATCTGAATCGGCGCGACCAGGTGCCCGGCTGGGAAGTGGCGTCGGTGATGCTGTTCCTCATGTTCTGCGAGATGTTCTATCTGCTGACCTGGGCCACGATTGGCTTCGTCGTGAGCCGCGACGCGCTCCCCGAGGTCTTCAGGCTGATTCCGTATCTCGCGCTGGCCGGCGCCGTGCTGTTCGTCGTGTGGGTGCTCTATTTTCGGGGAACGCTGCTGCCCAACCACCAGTTCCGCAACCGGCAGTTCCTGTATGCCTTCCGGCACGCCACGCTCGGCCACTACGCGATGTTCTTCCTGCTGCGTTCACCGGCGCTGCTCATTGCGGTCGTCGTATATACGGTGGCGCTCCACCTCTTCGGCGTCGAGGCGTCGTTCCTGACGCTGCTCGGATACCTGCCGGTCATCTTCTTCGCGGCGGCGGTCCCCACTCCGATGCGCGCGGCTGCGATCGCCTTGTGGGTCATTCTCTTTCCCGAGGCCGAGGGCCGGATGGCCGCGTTCGGCTTCGTGCAGCACAACTTCTTCATCCTGTTCAACGCGCTGATCGGGATCGCGTTCTACTCCCGCGTGCAGCGCGAGCTGTTGAGGCGATGACGGCCAACGCGCTCACCGCGACGCGACTGCTGCTCGCCGTGCCGGTCGCCCTGACGTTCGCGCGCCAGGACCTCGTCGGACCCTGGGTGCTGTTCGTCCTCGTGTGGGCCGCGATCGCGACCGACTACGCGGACGGCAGGGTCGCCCGCCTGGCAGGTACCGCCTCGGCCGGAGGCCAGCTCTTCGACCACCTCACGGATTGCCTGTTCGTGACGACGGGCCTGGCCGGCGCCGCGTGGTCTGGTCTCGTCACGCCGATCCTGCCCGTCCTCATCGTTGTTGCGTTTGGCCAGTACGCGCTGGATTCGTACCTGCTGTACCGGCAGAAGGCGCTGCGGATGAGCGCGATCGGCCGCTGGAACGGCATCTTCTATTTCGTGCCGCTCGTGGTGGGTGCCGCCGCGCGGCTCCCGCTTTTCGAGGCCCTCGCCACGCTGCTGACCGGGACGGTCAACGTCCTCGGCTATGCGCTGGCTGCGTCGACGGTGCTGTCCATCATCGACCGCGCCCTCGCGCCGCTGCGGCATGGCGTGTCCGCCGGCTCGGCGGAAAGGGGCGACGGCTGAGTGTCCGGGGCCGGCGTGAGACTCGGGTCGTGGGGACGACTCTCATCGACAACGCGGCGGGCTGGAGGCGATCCTCGGTCGGCTACAATGATCCACCGGTGACGTGTCCGGCCGCGAGCACGATTGGCGTCCGCCGGAAGGAGTGGCCACACGGTGAAGAGAGCGCGTGCCAAGCGGCACCACACGCGCGTTGCCGCCCCTGTATCCCGGAGTCGCGCCGTGTGGCTGCGAGCGGCAATCATCGTCGCGGCCGGGCTCGTCTGTTACTGGAACAGCCTGAGCAATCCCTTCGTGCTCGACGATCGTGTCACCGTCGTCGAAAACCCGACCATCCGGCACCTGAGTCTCGCGACACTGGCGCCGCCACGCCAGACCGCGATGGCCGGTCGTCCACTCGTCAACGCTACTCTCGCGGTCAACTACGCCCTGTCGGGTTTCGCGACGCGTGGGTACCACGCCACGAATCTGGCGATTCACCTCGCGTGCGCCCTCGTACTGATGGGCGTCATTCGACGCACGCTCGACGTGTCCAAGCCCCCCATCGTCTCGGCTGGTGCCGTCCAGAACGTGTCGTTTGCCGTCGCGCTCCTCTGGGTCGTGCATCCGCTCAACAGCGACGTGATCAACTACGTGACCCAGCGCACCGAAGCCCTGATGGCGCTGGCACTCTTCGCGACGCTGTACCTGAGCGGACGCGCGCACGCTTCGTCGATGCCGCGCCGGTGGCAGGCGTTGGCCGTGGCCACCTGCGCGCTGGGCATGGCCTGCAAGGAGTCGATGGTCGTCGCCCCCGTACTCGTCCTGCTGTGCGATGGCTGGTTGATCCAGGCGGGCGTCGGCCAGGCTTTTCGTGCGCGGCGGACGTTCTACGGACTCCTGGCCAGCACGTGGCTCGTGCTGCTGGCCCTCAATTGGGGAGGGCCACGCGCGCGTTCCGCCGGGTTCTCGACGGGCGTCAACCCGTGGACGTATCTGCTGAATCAGGCGCCGCTGATTCTCGGGTACCTGCGACGCGCCGTCTGGCCGCGGGATCTCGTCGCCCTGTACGGACCGCCTCGAGCCATCGGATTCGGTGACGTCTGGATGGCCGCGATAGTGCTCGCGGCCGCCGGCATCGCGACGGTGGTCGCCCTCCGGAGGCGCTGCGTGCCGGGGGTGCTGGGTGCCTGGTTCTTCATCACGCTCGCGCCTGCATCGAGCATCGTGCCCATTTCCACCGAAGTGGGCGCCGAGCGGCGGATGTACGTGCCTCTGGTGGCAGTGCTCGCGCTGAGCGTGTGGACGGTTGGCGTCCTTGCGGCCAGATGGCGGGCAGCCAGGCGTGAGGTTGCTACGGCGCAGCGTGCCACTGACGCGGCAGCGATCGGCACGGGCGGGGGCTCGCGAATGGTGCCTGCGGCGGTGATCGCCGCGGCCGTCGCTGGGCTCGGCTTCCTGACCGTCGTCCGGAACGCGGAGTTCTCGAGCCCAGGACGTCTGGCGCAGACGGTCCTCGATCGACGCCCAACCGGCTATGCCTCACATATGATGGGTGAGGCGCTTCTGCTGGAGGGGCGGACCGACGACGCCATTCCGTTCCTGCGGGACGCCATCGCCGACTCCCCGACGGCGCAGTACAGCATCGGTACGGTGTACTTCAATCGAGGTGACTATGAGAAGGCGTTCCAGGAACTCGACGCGTTCGTGCGGGCACAGCCGGTGCTGGCTGAAGTGGTGCCTGCACGAATGATGCTCGGACAGATCCTGGCGAGCCAGCAGCGCTGGCCCGAGGCGATCGCCCAGTTTCGCACGGTGCTCCGCATGCGGCCGCGGGATCCGAACGCTCAGCGTGCGCTCGCCCAGGCGCTCTTCTCGAGCGAGCTGTTCGACGAAGCCATTGTCGCCTATCGCACGTATCTCGAGAGCACGCCGAACGACATCGACGCCCGCTCAAATCTGGCCGTCGCGCTCGTCGCCACCGGCAAGCCGGACGATGCCATCGCCCAGTTCACGCGCAACGTCGAGGAGAACCCGGCGCACGTCGCTTCGCAGGTCAATCTGGCGCGGGCTCTCTACGACGCCAGAAGGCCGGACGAGGCGCTGCCGCACGCGGAGCGGGCGGTCGCGCTCGACGGGACCAGTCCGGCGAGCTTCGATCTGCTCGGCCGCATCCTCGCAGTGCTCGGACGGTACGACGAGGCGCGACAGGCATTCGAGCGGGCGCTCCTCGTCGATCCGTCGTTCAGCGATGCGCGGGACAACCTCGGTCGTCTCGATCGGCTAGTGAGGATCGCGCCGGCGAGGCGGTGACGTTCCGGCCACGATCGCACGTCGCGACCGGGTAGCTCGACCTGGCGCCGAGCTGTCGGACGTCCTCGAGTCCGGGAACTATGATGGGTAGGTTGCAGACACGCCGGGAGGACCACGATGATGCGAGCAATCAAAATTGGCGTACTGGTCGTCGCAGGCCTCGTCTTCGTCGCGCTCGTGACACTGCGCGTGACCGGCCTGGAGCCCCCCTATGTTGATCCGAGCAGCGAAGAGTTTGTCGCGAGCGGCAGGACGACCTGGCCGGGTTTGTGGCTGAAGGGGGAAGTCGTGCGCGAGCCCGTGGCGAGTTGGGACTGGGTCAACCAGGTCAATGACCCGATTCGCAAGAATACGATGATGCTCGAGACTCGGACCTGGTACGGCATCCCTCACTCGGTCACCATCCTCCCGACAGTTCGAGATGGCCAACTGTACATTGGCGGCAGCGAGCAGGATTTCAGACTCGAAAAGGAATTCCCGTATTCCAAGGCGTGGTGGACCAACGTCGTGCGCGACCCGCGGGTGCGCATGAAGATCGGCGGCAAGATCTACGAGATGACGGCGGTCTTGATTGCCGATCGCTCCGAAGTGGCCAAAATATTGGGGAGAAACCCCGTCACCAAAGAGGTTGGCGCCGACGGGACGGAGCATGTCACCGGGGTGCGCCATCTTTGGCGCGTCTACCAGCGGAACGTTCCGGAATATGGGGACGGGTCGACGGCTGCGAAGCCAGCGATTTCGCAATAGGGCGCCGGCGGCGACGCATCGTGGCCGAGCAGTTCGACATCCAGGCGCTCAAGGCGGCCGTCGCAAAAAAGGCTAGCCCCACGACGAGCCTGTCGATCGTCGGGCTACGCACGGCCACGTGGCGGTACCGGCGGCGGACCCGCGCGATGAATGTGCGGGTGCTGGCCCGGCTGCAGGCGCACGCCGCGTCCGGGCACGCTTCGGTTAGCGGCCCAGCCTCGGAATCTACCGCGCCCGTGACGTATACTCTCCCCGCGCGGTGAGGTGGCCGAGAGGCTGAAGGCGGCGGTTTGCTAAGGTCGCCAGAGATTCCAGAATGGGCCTAAGATTCACGATTTCAGGCCCATTTTTCGTTGATTCGTTGGTTGGCGTTGGCTGCCGTTTGACGGTCGTCGGACGGAGTTTGGGCACACTGGCGGGCACACTGGAGCCGACGCCAACGTGTGCCTATCAAGCACACATCGTGATACCCTAGAGTTCGGTGAAGTACTTCGACTGGGACGACGCGAAGAACGCGAAGCTCAGGGCGGAGCGCGGCATCGGGTTCGAGGACATCGTCTTCCACATCGAGCGCGGCGACCTGCTCGATATCCTGGAACATCCGAACCGTAGCCGTTACGCCGGGCAGCGCATCTTCGTCGTCAAGCGCGAGGGCTGCGTGGTACTTAGTGCCGTTCGTGGAGGACGAGCACACGGTCTTCCTGAAGACGATCATCCCGAGCCGGAAGGCGACGAAGCAGTACTTGGGCGAGGAGTCGGACAATGAAACTTGATGGTGACGAGAAGGAGTTGCTTGACTCCGTCGAGCGCGGCGAGTGGAAGTCGGCGAAGGGCGGCAAGCGTGACCGCGTCCGGTACTCACGCTACGCCAAGGCGACGTTCCGCAAGGATCGGCGGCTGAACATCCGCCTTTCTAGTAAGGACCTGGAAGCGATCCAGAAACGCGCGCTCGCGGAGGGGTTGCCGTATCAGACCTTGATCGCGAGTCTGCTGCACAAGTACGCGTCAGGACGGCTCAAAGAGGTATAGCGCGACCCCACGCCGCAGGCACCGTGCTCAGGTGATGTAGGTTTGCTGCAGGCGACTCAGCTTTGCCCGAGCCGTCGAGCGATCGATGTCGCGGCTCAGGAGTGACTTTGAAGCAACCGGTTGACGGCCCGATTCAGTGGCTCCTTGACGGGGATCCTGCCATCCGGTGGCAGACCTTCCGCGATCTCGTTGGGGCATCGGAACGCCCCGTCGAGCAGGAACGGCGCAAGGTGGCGAGCCACGGTTGGGGCGCTCGTTTGCTCGCTAAGCAGGACGCCGAGGGCACGTGGGCGAATGGGCGCTCATCCGATGGCGGACTCTACTCGCCAAAATGGACATCCACGACCTACACGATGCTGCTGCTACGCGACCTCGGCCTGGCGGCAAACAATCGGCAAGCTCACAAGGCGTGCGAGCTCCTCCTGGACCGCGGGCTCCAGAGCGATGGCGGCATCAACTACGGGTGGCGGGGGCGTAGCGAGACGTGCATCACCGGAATGGTGCTTTCCATCCTGGCCTATTTCCGTTACAACGATTCACGTCTGCAAACGATCGCAAAACACCTACTGAAGGAACAGATGGCCGACGGCGGCTGGAACTGCCGGCGTCCGCTCGGCGCCACGCACGCGTCAATGCACACGACGATCAGCGTGCTCGAGGGGCTGCGCCTTCTCGAACTGCATCTCGAAAGCGGCGTGGAGGCATTGCGCGCTGCGCAACGCCGAGGTCGAGAGTTCCTGTTGGTTCACCGTCTCTTCCGGTCGCACCGGACCGGCAACATCATCAAGTCCGACTTCACGCGCTTCGTGTTCCCGCCGCGCTGGCACTATGACATTCTGCGCGCGCTCGATTATTTCCAGTCCGTCGATGCCCCGCGGGATCCTCGCCTCTCCGAGGCCATCGACATTGTCAGCACTCGCCGGCGAGAAGACGGCCGCTGGCCGCTGCAGTCCTCGTACAAAGGGAGGACCTACTTCCAGCTTGAACGCATCGGTATGCCGAGCCGCTGGAACACGCTTCGTGCGCTACGAGTGCTGAAGTGGTGGAATCAGGGCCGCGCATGAACAGGCGCATCTTCAAGGACGCCTTGGGCTGGGGTCTTATCCTCTGGGTCATCGGCTACGCGCTGGGCATCATGCTGTTCGCTTTCGTGCCGGCGAGCCTTATCGGCTGGATCATCACGCCATTCGGCACGGCGATCACGCTGTGGATCGCGTTCAAGAAGGTGAAGGGCGATACGCTACGGTATTTCGCTCTCGTGGGGCTCGTTTGGCTGTTGATCGCCGTCGGCGGCGACTATTTGTTCATCGTGAAGGCGTTCAAACCCGCAGACGGATATTACAAGCCCGACGTCTATTTGTATTACGCGCTGACTCTCGCCATTCCGCTCATTGCCGGTTGGAAAAAACACATGGATCGTGCATCGATAAGTTGAGCTTACCGGACATACGTCCCAAGGCGTCCCGGCCGTGACCGGCGCTCACAAGCTGTAACGGCTGGAAAAAATGCCCTCGTCTTCATGACCGGCGCGCTCGACAGAGCGTCGCCTCCACACGTCCAGGGAAGAGTGCGTTCATTAGAAACAGCAGTCGAAAGAATGCCGGCTTGAGTAACGAAGCGCCGGTCCTTCTCAATCCCCCGGACGATCGCGGCGGCACAGTCTCCTACCGTGAGGGCCCGCTGTCTGGCGGCGGACGCCGGCAAGCGCTCGCGGCTTTCGGGGTTGTGCTCCCAGTACGGACTGTCCACCGTTCCAAACATAGCCAGGGTCACGCCGACACCGCTGCCGTAGACATCCGCCCGAAGCACGGCCGTCAAACCCCTCCATCGCCCATCGCGCCGCCGTGTAGGCCGCGGCGCCAGGCCACGCGAGCCGCGACGCGACCGACGTCACATTGACGATGTGGCCACGATGACGAATAGCCATGCCGCCGAGGACCTCGCGCGTCAGGTTGAACGCCGCCAGGTAAGGCACGGCCATCATGGCCGCCGCTTCTTCTGCTGGCGTCTCGAGTATGGGTCGCCAACGCCCGGCACCGGCGCAATTCACCAGGATAGATGTCTACACCGAGGGCTACCTAGCGCACTCGTGTCCCATCGTTGCGAGCTATGGGGCCAAGGATTGGGGAAATCGCGGCAATGCGGCGCGGCTCGAGCACGTGCTCGCCGCTGCGGGTGTTCCGCACGACGTCAAAGAGTATCCGGACGCCGGCCACGCCTTCATGAACGACCACGAAGGCGCCGGCGACCGCGTCCCGGTCGTCTTCAAGGTTCTCGGCGCGCTCACCATGAGCGCTTATCACGAACCTTCGGCCCACGACGCGCGCCGACGCGTTGTCGCGTTCTTCAAGACCCACTTAGCATGACACGCCTGTCCCTCGATCCAGAGAGACAGCGAGCCATGACGTACGACCAATCGTCACCAAAATGGCGACGTTCGACGTGTTGGGGCTACGAGCCCGCTCTGTGAAATTGGGCCGCGACGTGACTGTCTATCGACGCTTGGCTTCGATCAACGTCGCCACGATCGCGCTGCTGTCTTCAATGCCGGCCGGGCCGCAATAACGCACAACGCGCGCCATCAGCATCCCCCCGTTTTGTCGATGTCTCTCCGTGAGTGTGCCCAAACTTCATGCGGTTTCATTGCGAAATCAGCCGATTCTCCAGCCCAATTCAGAGAGTGCGGCGGTTTGAAAGACTGCCGCCTTGGCTCGTGTAAAATGTCGATCGGCGAAGTCCTGATTTCACGTACACTTAGCGTCCGCGGTGAGGTGGCCGAGAGGCTGAAGGCGGCGGTTTGCTAAACCGTTGTACGGGCCAAAACCTGTACCCAGGGTTCGAATCCCTGCCTCACCGCCAGTTTTCAAAAACCCTTCCTCACCCGCGCACGCTCAGGACGGCTGCGACTCTTCGGGCTGGGCGGCGATCCCGGCGATGATCGTCGTGAGCTCCCCGGGGTCCACCGGCTTCGGCACGTGCATGGTGAAGCCGCCGGCGAGCGCCCGCAGCCGATCCTGCGGCCGCCCGTAGGCGGTCATCGCGATCGCCGGCGTCCCACCGCCCTCGGCAAACGCGAGCGCCCGCACCTTCCGGATCAGCGAAAACCCGTCTTCCCCGGGCATCTCGATATCCGAGACGAGGACGTCGGGCTTCCACTCGCGAAGCACGCTCAGGCCGGTCTCGGCCGACAGACAGGTCCGCACGTCGGCGCCCGCGCGCGTGAGGATCGCTTCGGCCAGCCCCAGTCCCTCCCGGTCGTCGTCGACCACGAGCACGCGAAGGCCCTCGAGGCGGGCGATGCCGGTTCCCGCGTCGAGTCTCGGCGTGCCGGGAGCCACGCGCGGCGGCGGTTCGGCCGGCACCTCCGCTCCCACCGGCAGCATCACCGTGAACCTGGCGCCACGTCCCTCGCCCTCGCTCTCGGCGACGACGGTGCCACCGTGGAGCTGCACGATGTGTTTGACGAGCGTCAGGCCCAGCCCGAGCCCGCCGTGCGTGCGCGTGCTCGAGCTGTCGCCCTGGCGGAATCGCTCGAAAACGTGCGCCAGCATGTTCGGCGGAATGCCCTCGCCGGTGTCGGTGACGACGATCTGGACGTACGAGCTCGCGCGTTGCAGCTCGAGCTGCACGGCTCCTCCGCGAGGCGTGAACTTGACCGCGTTCGCCAGCAGGTTCCACACGACCTGCTGGAGGCGGGCCGGGTCGCCCGCGACGGTGCCGGCCTCGGGATCGAACGCCGTGTGCAGGCGGATCATCTTGGCGTCGGCGGCCGGACGCACGGCGTCGAGCGCGCCCTGGAGCACCTCCTGCAGGTCGACGCGGACCACGTCCAGGCGCATCTTGCCGCTGGTGATCCGCGAGAGGTCGAGCAGGTCGTCGATGAGCTGCACCTGCACGTCGGCGTTGCGCACGATCGCGTCTTTCGCGCGGGCGATCATCTTTTCGTCGCGCAGCTGGTTGCTCTGCAGCATGCGCGCCCAGCCGTACACGGCGTTGAGCGGCGTGCGCAGCTCGTGCGACAGCACCGACATGAATTCGTCTTTGGCGCGGTCGGCCGCCTCGGCGGCTTCGCGGGCGTGACGCTCCTTGCTCAACAGCTCCTCGCGCTCCACTTCGCCGTGGGCCAGTGCCTCGGCCGCCGTCGTGAGCGCGCCGCTGACCTCCCGAATTTCTCGAATGGACGTGGCCGGCAGCTGCGGCGTCTCGCGGCGGCCCAGCGCTTCGGCCGCGGCGCCCAGGGCGGCGATGGGCCGCGTGATCGTGCGCGCCACCCACAGCGCGCCGATGGCGCCGAGGAGAATCGACAGCAGGATGCCGCCGCCGTAGGTCGCCACCGAGCGATAGGTGGCCGCGTCGACCAGGGCTGTCGGGATGCCGAGCACGGCGATCCAGCCACTCTCGGGGAGCCGGCTGTACGGTGTGAAGATTCGCTCGTTCTCGAGCGTATAGGCCAGCCCGAATCCTTCCGCGCCGCCGCCGTTGACCACCTCCTGAACGGTGTCCGACAGGTGGCCGCCCAGGTTCTCTTCGTGCGCCCGCGACCGCGCCACGCGCAGGCCGTTCGCGTCGACGATCGAGATGACCCAGTCGCCCGGCACCTGCTGGCGCGTGAGCACGTCGCGGACGCTCTCGGGCGTCACGAGCGCCGTCACGACGTAGCGCAGGACCTCGTCGCGGATCACGGGCGCCCGCACGGCGAACAGCCAGGTGTCGCGCGAATGCTCCGCCAGGTTGCCGACGGCGGGAGCCCGGGTGCGAACGACGCGCTCGAAGCTGTCCTTCTCGAGCACGGGGGGAATGGCGACGCCCTCGGCGACGCGGGTGTCCACCAGCGGCCTGCCCTCCGGATCGTTCAGCACGATAGCGACCCAGTCGCCGCGCGCATTCGTCACGCGGAGCGCGCGCTCGCGGAATCCGGCGAGATCGCCGGCGTCGAGCGTCGGCGTGGTGGCGAAGATCTCCAGCATGGAGATCGAACTGCGGAGCTCGGCGTCCACCGCATTCGCCACCGACCGCGCCAGCTCGAGGCCGACGCGCTCGGTTTGCGCGGCCTGTCGGCGCTCCAGGGCGTAGAGACTGAAGCCGGCCATCAAGCCGAGGGGCAGGATGGCCGCGACCGTCAGCGCGAACAGCCGTCGGCGGAGAGGAAGCACGGATGGTTGGCGACCGAGCGATTCTGACATTGGTGCCGACTCTGTCAAGGCCGCGACACACTACTGCTGAGGTCGACGGAGACCGCGTGCCTGACCCAACAGGCGTTCGTCAGATCAATCCGTTCTCGCGCGCGTAGTTGGCCAGCTCGATGCGTCCGGTGACGTCGAGCTTCTCGTAGATGTTGTGCATGTGCACCTTGACGGTGCCCTCGCTGATCGACAAGCGTTCCGCGATCGCGCGGTTTCTGAGTCCATGAGCGGCCAGGCGAACGATCTCACGCTCGCGGCCGCTCAGGAGCCGAGACGCCGCGCTGGCGCGCATCTCGCGCGCGAGCAGGCGTCGCAGGGCGCGTCCGCCGAGACCCTGCTCGAGCCACTGGCCCCCACCATGGACCTCGCGGATGGCGTTCACCAGCAGCTGGGGCGCCATGTCCTTCAGCACGACGCCCTGCGCGCCGAGTCGAATGGCTTCGAGCAGCTGGTCATCGTCCACGACGGCGGTCAGCAGGACGATTCGGGTCCGCCGATCCCAGTCGCTGACCGCGCGCAGCAGCTCCAGGCCGCCGCCGCCGGGCATCAACAGATCGAGCACCAGCACGTCGGGCGGCTCGGTGCGCAGGACGTGCAGCGCTTCGTCGGTGTTGCGGCAGCGCGCGACGATCGCGATGTCGGGCTCCAGGCGGAAGAGCTGCTCGAGCCCGTCGAGGACGATGGGATGGTCGTCGGCGAGCGCGACATGAATGGCCATGATCAGGCGGCGGCGCCGCCCGGCAGGACGACGTGCAACTCGGCGCCTCGCGGCCCCGATTCGAGCATCAACGATCCATTGATCGCCCGCACGCGTTCGCGCAGCGTCTTGGGACCGAGATCGAGCCGCGCCAGTTCTTCCGCCGAATACCGTCCCGAGAACGGAAACCCGCGGCCGTTGTCGCCAACCGACACCGTGAACGCGTCGCGGCCCGCGGCGCCGATCGCGACGCGCGCCCGTGAGGCGGCGCCGTGCCGCGCGGCGTTCACGAGGGCTTCCCGCACGATGTGATAGACGTCGCGCGACATCGCGGCGGAGATGCCTTCGCTCGCGGTTTCGACGCGCAGGTCGACATGGAGGTCCCATTCGCGCTCCATCAGCTGGGCCAGCTCGCCGAGCCTGACGTCGAGCGGCAGGTCTTTCGCCGGGAACGCCGCCGGCTTGAGCTCCTGGATGAAGAACCGCAGTTCGCGCTGTTCCGACGCCAGCACCCGCTGCACGTCGTCCAGCGCGGAGGCGGCCGCGGTGACGTCGGTCTTCATCAACCCGCGAATCGCCGGCAGTCGAAGCGCGATCCCCGTGAACGACTGCAGCACGCCGTCGTGGAGGTCGCGAGCCAGCCGAATCCGTTCTTCGGTTGCCGCCGCCTGGCGGAGCTGCTCGGTCAGGTAGAACGCATCCAGCCGGGCCCCGACGACGCCGGCCACGATTTCGGTCAGGACGAGGTCGTCGAACGTCGCTTCGCGCCTCGCAAGGACGAAGAGACGCCCTTCGACGCTCTCACCACGGATCGGCACCGAGAGCGTCGCGCCCGACGCGAAGTGTGGCGCGATCGCGTCGTCGATCGGCTCCCCGTCCCACCGGGCGAGGTGCGGGCCGTTCGGATCCTGTACGAGCGTGCGGGGGGAGGGCGCGAGACTCCGGATGAACGCGCGGTCGCGAACAGCCTCGTGCACCAGCGGGCGATCCGCGGGATGCCGTTCTTCGGTCGAGGCGCCTCCGCTCCAGACCGCGACGTGGGACCACGGCGCATCGAGCTCGGTCCAGGCCAGCACGACCTTCGGCGCGTCCTGCAGGGTCGCCGCGTACGCGAGGAGATCCTTCGTGAGGGACACCGCATCCGCGCGTACGGTGTGCGGCCACGCCGCCAGGCCCCACATCTCGCGCACGGTGCGCTGATCCTGCGTGCCGACATAGCGGAGCAGGACAGCCAGCACCAGCAGGTAGACCCCGCGGATGATGAGCGCGCGGAGATCGAACTCCCGGTTGAGCACGATGCCGAAGTAGAGGCCGAAGCCGATGAAGGCCGTGATCACCACGAGGGCCGTCCAGAAGGTGCCCCGCGCCTGCCAGCGAAGGGTTGCGCTGAGCAGCGCGAAGACGAAGTAGACGGTGAACGGGCTCGCCGGGCCTTCGGTAAAAAAGATGAAGAGCGAGAAGCACACGAGATCGGTGGCGTGCGTGACGACCGACCATCGGAGCGGCACGGTCTCCATCCGCCAGAGGCACGCGGCTACGACCCCGGCATACACGACGTAGCCGACCAGCACGCCGTAGGCGACCGGGGCGAACCGCACCGGCTCGTCGACATCCAGCCACACGGCGAACAGCGACGACACCGCCAGCACGACACGTCCGCCGGCGATCAGACGCTCGGGACGCAGCCGGGGTGCGTAGAACGGCGTAGCCACCGGAGGGAGGGTACTACGGCGGCTGCCTGGCGCGTCTCTATGTCGAAGGATATAGCCGGCCGTCCCCGCCGATGTATTCACGGCGCGTGCCCCGAGGTGTACCGTCAGGCATCGTCCTTTCGCTTTGAGGTGCTGAGACATGAGTGCGTTCTCGAGATGGTCGATGGGGTTGTGCCTGGCGGTCTTGCTGCACGGGTCCGCGCTGGCCCAGACGCCTTCCGGAGCCGAGCCTGACGCGCGAAGTGCACCTGGGGCCACGCTTCTGGGCGACGGCGGTCTCTGGTTCGTGGCGACCGCAGAACTGCTGCCAGCCGGTATCGTCGACGCGGGCGTATCCGGCGCGCGTGAAGCCCGGGATTGGGGAGCGGCCAGCGCTTCCTACGGCGGTGCGTCGCTCGCCAGGGGACTCGCCAACCGGGCCGACGTGTTCGGCGCCTGGCAGACGACGACCGCGATCGGCGGCCGCCGCGGCGCGGGCGACGTCATCCTCGGCGCCAAGATCGGGCTGCTCTCCGAACGCCGGGGCGCCCCCCTAGCCCTGGCGATTCGCGGCGTGCTCAAACTGCCGACGGGGAACGACGCGGTGGTCGGACCCGAGAGGGCCGACGCGCTCACTGAACTGGTGGTCACGCGTCGCCTGGGCTTCGCCGAAATCACTGGCTCGAGCGGCCTCGTGGTGCGCGGCGATCCCCAGGGCAGCGGCAAGCCGAACGGCCTCCGATCCGGCCTCGGCGTCGCCGTTGCGGCTCAGCGAACCGTGCGGGTCTTTGCGGAAGTGCAGGGCGAAGCCTACAAAGGCGCCGGCGGCGCACGCCTCGCCTCGGCGTTCGACACGCCGCCCACGGCCGCGGCCGGCCTGACGTGGGCGTTTACTGGCAGCCTCTCGGCGAGCGTGGGCATCAACCGGGCCCTGGGAGGCCAGGCCGATGCCCGCAGGGTTGGTGCCGCGGTCCGTCTTGGCTACCGTTCCGGCAGCCGCCGGCCGACGCCAACGTCCTCCACGCCCGCGGCACCGACCTTCACCCCTGCCCCGCCGCCGCCCCCGACGCCGGCCGCCCCGCTCGCCACGGGCGGATCGCTTCCGAGGGCGGCCATCGCGCTCGAAGACGTGCATTTCGACTTCGACCGCGACACGCTCAGGCCGGACGCGCTGCGGCTGCTCGACACCGCGTTCACGGTGCTGCGCGACGATCCTTCGCTTCGCCTCCAGATCGACGGACATACCTGCGAATTGGGCACCGCCGAATACAACCTGGCTCTCGGCGAGCGGCGCGCGGCCGCGGTGCGCAACTATCTCATCAGTCGCGGAATCGCGGGCGATCGCCTGCAGACGACGAGCTTCGGCAAAGAGCGGCCGAAGCATGACAACAGCGTGGAGTCGACACGCGCGCTCAACCGCCGCGCGGAGATGCGCCCGCTGCCCGCCATGTCGTCAAGCCGATGACGACGGCAACGCACGCGGTCGGTGGGCGAGAGGAGCCGGCCATCCAACTCCTCGACCGTGTTCGGCACGAGTACCTGGAGATGCCAGGCCTTGCGCTGACGATGACGCAAGCGTGCCGCTTGTGGCATCTCGAGGCGCCGGTCTGCCAGCAACTTCTGGCCGAGCTGATCGATTCGGGATTTCTCCGCAGGACCTGGCGCCAAACCTTCGTGCTGGCATGAGCGTGTCGGTTGCGCGCGCCGCTCGATCCGCGTCAACGGTTGAGCTCCAATCGCGTCCGGCCGTATGTACACTCGCCAGTCGATGGCCGCGAGCGCTCCGACTCCGTTCGCCGCGACTGCGCGCGACCGCCTCGCCGGCGGGGAGACCTCGGTGCGCTCATGCGCGGCCTCGACCGGTCGACCACGCCGCTCGGCGCCGTCGAGCAATGGCCGCAGAGCCGCATCGCGGCAGATCATTCTGCCAGCGTCGCCACCGTGGCGCTCGGGCCGGGCGCGGACGTGCAGGAGCTCGGCACGCTCCTGGAGGTCCTGCTGGGGCGTGATGCCAAATAGCCGAGCCTGACGCGGACGCCGCTGGTGGAACGTGCCGGATCTCCCGATATACCGGGGGAGGCCCCGCCGTCATGGATTCCGTCGTCCTCGTCATCTTTCTGGTGCTCGCGTGGTTCTACACGCAGGAGACCGTGGACGACGGCCAGTCGCCGCGCCGGGGCAGCCGGTCCGCCCGGCCGACCGACCGCGTGCCCTCTCCGGCGCCCGCCCGTTCGATACGACGTCGATAGGGACTCGTGCGCTCCGGCGGGTTGGAAACGGGCGCGCGAAAGCACTAGATTGGTCGGATGATTCCGCCGGACCGGCGCCCGGCCCTCGCCTCGCTGCTTGTCGCGTGGCTCGCGTGCGCGGGCCCCGGCCTGGCCGAAGCGCAGCAGACCCCGCCGCCTCCTGACGGCACGCTCATCGTCGCCACCAAAGACGCGCCGCCGTTCTCGTTCAAGCGGCCCGATGGATCCTGGACGGGCATCAGCATCGAGCTCTGGACCGTCATCGCCGCCGAACTCGGCTATCAGTACCGACCTGCGCGAGACCGATCTCGCCGGTCTGGTGGATGGGATCGAGGACGGCCGCTTTGACGCCTCGGTGGCCGCACTCACGATCACGCCCGAACGAGAGGCGGAGCTCGACTTCACCCATCCGTTCCACGCGTCGGGGCTGGCAATCGCCGTTCGCGCGAGGGACCGTACGGGCTGGGTGGCGGTGGCTCGCCAGTTCTTCTCCCGGGCGTTTCTCCGCGTGATCGTCGCCCTCGCCGCGTTGCTGCTCGTGGTCGCGTTCCTGGTGTGGCTGTTCGAGCGCCGCGCCAACCCGGAGCAATTCGGCGGCGGCGCCGCTCACGGCATCGGCGCCAGCTTCTGGTATTCCGCCGTGACGATGACGACGGTGGGGTACGGGGACAAGACGCCGCGATCGGTCGGCGGGCGCCTCGTGGCGCTCGTCTGGATGTTCACCGCGCTCATCGTGATCTCGAGCTTCACGGCGTCGATCACAACGAGCCTCACCGTCGGCGCGCTGGAGGGTCCGATTCAGGGCCCCGACGATCTGTCCGACGCGCGCATCGGGTCGGTGCCCGCCTCGACCAGCGCCGAGTATCTCGAGAGCCGGCAGCTGCCGTTCGCGTCGTACGACACGCCGCACGAGGCGCTGGCGGCGCTGGCCGAAAACCGGGTCGACGCGGTGGTGTACGACGCGCCGATCCTGCGATACGAGGTCCGGCAGGGCTTCGGCGCGAGCCTCGAGGTGCTGCCGGGCGTGTTCGAGCGGCAGTACTACGGGATCGCGTTGCCGACGGGCAGCCCGCTGCGCGAGCCGATCAACGAGGCCCTGCTTCGCCGCACGTCCACGCGCGAGTGGCAGGCTCTGCTGCAGCGGTACCTCGGCAACACGAGGTGAACGAGCTGACGGTCAGCGCGCCGGCGACGGCCGCGGCCGTGCCGAAGGCGGCGTGATGCCGTTGGCGCGCAGCATCATGGCCACCTGGCTGTAGTGATCGCCCCAGTCGAGCGCCATGTGGAAGAGCACCCACCACCCGGTGACCTTCCGGCCATACAGCGGGATCTCCTGATCGAGCCTGGCGGGGTCGATCGCCTCGAAGGCCGTGTCGCAGTACGCGAACGACGCCTTGAGCTGATCGACCAGCGCCTCCTTCGCGCCGTCCTCCTTCACGGGCACCGCGGGCTTCTGCTGCCCGCTGAACGCGCTGCAGAGCGTGAAGTTCGCGTCGGCGGCGTGGGCGAAGATATCGCCGAAGCTCACCTGCTGCGGGCTCGGCTTCCAGGCGTACTTGTCGGCGGGCACCGCCTCGGCCGACCCGATCATGTTCGCCGCGTTCGCGTGCGCTTCGGTCGCGATGGCCTGGGCGATGGCGTGCGCGTCCTGCGCCCAGGCCGTGGTGGCGAGAAAGACGGCGGCCAGCACCATGAGCACGAGTGGTTTCACAGGAACGTCCTCCGTGCGGCGATTCTACCCCCGGGCGAACGCTTTGACCCGCCGGCGGCGATCGGCCACACTAGCCGGTCACGAACCGCCGGAGCGCGGCCACCGTCCAAATGGCACAGACGCTGTTCGAGGTTTCCGTCGACATCCAGGCCCCCCCTGCGCGGGTGTGGCAGGTGATGGCCGACGTCGAGCGCTGGCATGAGTGGACGGCCAGCATTCGACGCATCGAATACAAGCGCGGCGGATCGCTCGCACCGGGCGCGACGGCAATGGTCCGCCAGCCCAGGCTGCCGCCGGCCGTCTGGAAGGTCACGGATGTGAAGCCGGGGGCGAGCTTCACCTGGGTGAGCCGCGGCCCCGGCGTGACGACCGTCGGGACCCACAGCGTAGAGCCGCTCGGAACCGGGACGCGCGCGAGGCTGTCGCTCGAATACACCGGGCTGCTGGGCCCGATCTTCGCGCGGATCTTCCGCCGCATCACGAACGAGTACCTCGCGTTGGAGCGCGCCGGCCTCAAGCGCCGCAGCGAAACGCCGTAGCCGTTCGAATTCGCGCCGATCGACGCGAGGAGGATCCGTGGACACGCTCGTGAACGACATCCGGCACACGCTTCGCATGCTGCGTCGCAGCCCGGCCTTCACGCTGGCGGCGATCTCGGCGCTGGCGCTCGGCATCGGCGCGAACACCGCCATCTTCTCCGTCGTCAATGCCGTGCTGCTCCGGCCGGTGCCGTTTCCCGATCCCGATCGCATCGTCTTCTTCATGACCACGGCGCCGCAGGGATCGAACCCGGCGGCGTCGCCGGCCAAGTTCGCCAAGTTCCGCACGGAAACGTCGGTCGTCCAGGACGCCTCCGCGTTTCGCACCGGCGTCGTGAATTTCACGGGCAGCGGCGAAACGCCCGAGCAGCTGCGGCTCGGGCAGGTGAGCGCCGACTACTTCAAGCTGACCGGCGCGCCCGTCATCCGCGGGCGCACGTTCTCGGCCGAGGAAGACCTGCCGCGCGGTCCGCACGTGGCGCTCGTCAGCGAAGGCTTGTGGACGCGGCGCTTCGGCCGCGACGCCGACATTCTCGGCAAACCCATCTCCCTCTCGGGCGACGTCTACACGATCATCGGGGTCGTCGGGAACGACTACCATCCCGAGGATCTCGGGCCGGTGCCCGAGGTGTACACGCCGTTCCAGCTCGATCCCGACAGCGGCGATCAGGGGCACTACTTCCGGTCGGCGGGACGCCTCAAGGACGGCGTCACGATCGAACAGGCGAACGCCCGGTTTGCCATCGCCGCCAACGAATTCAGGGAGCGGTTCGCGCCCCGGGGGCTGCCGCCCAACCAGAGCTTCAGCGTCAAGCCGATGCGCGACGCGTTCGTGAGCAACGTCCGACCGACGCTGCTCGTGCTCCTCGGCGCCGTGAGCTTCGTGCTGCTGATCGCGTGCGCCAACGTCGCCAACCTCCTGCTCGTGCGCGCGACGACGAGGCGTCGCGAAATCGCGATTCGCGCGGCCATCGGCGCCGGCCGCGGCCAGATCATCCGGCAGCTGCTCACCGAAAGCATGGTGCTCGCGCTGGCCGGCGGCGCGCTCGGGCTCCTGGTGGGCTCGATCGCGATCCGAGCGCTGATGTCGGTGAACACCGCGGGGCTTCCGCGCGTGGGGCAGAACGGCGCGCAGGTGGGGATCGACTGGCGCGTGCTCGCCTTCACCATGGCGGCCGCGCTCGGCACGGGCATCCTGGTCGGGCTGATCCCGGCGTTCCAGAGCTCGCGCGCCGACCTGAGCGCGACCATCAAGGAGAGCGGCGGCCGGTCGGGCACCGGCTTCCGCCAGAACATCGCGCGCTCCGTGCTGGTCATGGTGGAGATGGCGCTGGCGTTGATCCTCCTCGTGGGCTCGGCGCTCCTCATCCGCACGTCGGTCGCGCTCGGCTCGGTCGACCCCGGCTTCAACGCCCAGGGGGTGCTGACGATGAGGATGTCGCTCACCGGGCCGAGGTTCGCCACCGCGGACGGCGTCGAGCAGATGGTGCGGCAGGGCACCGAGCGTCTGCGCAACGTACCGGGCGTGCAGTTCGCCAGCGCGACGTGCTGCGTGCCGCTCGAGGGCGGCTACGGCCTGCCGTTCGTCATCGTCGGCCGTCCGCTGCCGGATCAGAACCCGTACCACGGCGGCGGATCGTGGGTGACGGCCTCGTCCCAGTACTTCGACGTGTTCGGCATCCCGGTCAAGCAGGGGCGCACGTTCACCGACCGCGACGACAAGCTCGCGCCGCCCGTCGTCGTGATCAGCGAGAGCATGGCGAAGCAGTTCTGGAAGGACGGACAGGATCCGCTGAACGATCGCCTCGTGATCGGCCGCGGCGTCATGCGCGAGTTCGCCGACGAGCCGGAGCGGCAGATCATCGGCGTGGTGGGCGACGTGCGCGCCAACGGGCTGAATCGCGATCCCGGTCCCGTCATGTACATTCCACAGGCCCAGCTCACCGACGCCGCCAACGCGCTCAACGTCGGCATCACGCCGATCGCGTGGGTGATGCGCACGGCCGTGGCGCCGACGAGCGTGAGCGCGGCCGCGCAGGAACAGCTGCGGCAGGTGACCGGGCTGCCCGTATCCGACGTGCGGACGCTCGACGAAGTGGTGTCGCGCTCGACGTCGCGTCAGCGGTTCAACATGCTGCTCATGAGCGTGTTCGCGGGATCGGCGCTCCTGCTGGCGGCGATCGGCATCTACGGGCTGATGGCGTATTCGGTGGAGCAGCGGACGCAGGAGATCGGGATCCGCCTGGCGCTCGGCGCGGAAACGAGCGCGGTGCGCCGGATGGTGGTGGTGCAGGGCATGCGCCTCGCCATCGTCGGCGTGGTGATCGGCGTGGCCGGGGCGTTCGGCCTCACGCGGCTCATCCAGACGTTCCTCTTCGGCGTCGACGCGCGCGATCCGGCGGTGTTCGTCGGCATCCCGGTGCTGCTCACGCTCGTGGCGCTCGCGGCCGTGTGGCTGCCCGCGCTCCGCGCCAGCCGCGTCGATCCGCTGGAGGCGCTCAGATACGAATAGGAGAAGGCACCTCCGGGACCCTTCGGCACCCATACAATGACGTGATGGTGCCTCGCGTCCGCTTCGCTCCCTCTCCCACCGGGTATCTGCACGTCGGGGGGGCGCGCACGGCGCTCTTCAACTGGCTGTTCGCCAGGAGGCACGGCGGCGCGTTCATCCTTCGCATCGAAGACACCGACGCCGAGCGATCGTCGGCCGAGATGGTGGACGGCATTCTCGACGGGCTGCGCTGGCTCGGCCTGGAGTGGGACGAAGGCCCGCTCATCGGCGGGCCCAACGCGCCGTACTTTCAGTCCGGGCGGTTCGACCGGCACCGCGCGGCGGCGGCGCGGCTCGTGGAGGAAGGACGCGCGTACTATTGTTACTGCACGCCCGACGAGCTGAAGGCGCGGCGCGAGGCGGCCGAGCAGGCGGGCGGCGGCTGGCAGTACGACCGCCTGTGTGCCGGCCTGTCGCCGAAGGAGATCGCCGCGCGCGAGCGGGAGGGCCGACCGCGGGCGATTCGATTCCGCGTCCCCGGCGGCGTGTCGGCGCGATTCGACGATCTGGTGCACGGGCCGATCGCGTTCGATGCCGCGCTCATCGAAGATTTCGTCATCGTCCGGTCCGACGGGCATCCGACGTACCACCTCTCGGTCGTCTGCGACGATCTCGACATGGCGATCACCCACGTCGTGCGCGGCGACGATCACGTGTCGAACACGCCCAAGCACATCCTGCTGTTCCAGGCGCTCGGTGCGCCCGTGCCGGCGTTCGCGCACGTACCGCTCATTCTGGGACCCGACAAGAAGCGCCTGAGCAAGCGGCACGGAGCGACCGCGGTGGGGGAGTATGCGGCGCAGGGCTATTTGCCGGAGGCGATGGTCAATTTTCTGGCGCTGCTCGGCTGGTCGCCCGGCAGCGGCGACCAGGAGCTGTTTTCCCGCGACGAGCTGGTGGCGGCGTTCTCCCTCGACGGGATCAGCGGGGGCAGCGCCGTGTTCAATCAGGAAAAGCTGGACTGGTTCGACCAGCAGCACATCCTCCGGCTGGCGCCGAGCGATCTGGCGCAGCGGGTGAGGCCGCTGCTCGAGGCCGCGGGCTTGTGGCAGGACGAGTTCGTCGGAGACCGTCACGCGTGGTTCCTGGCAGTTCTCGAGCTGCTGCGACCGCGGGCGAAGCGGCTCAGCGACTTCGTCGAGCAGGGACGATTCTTCTTCGCCCGTCCGATGGCGGCGCTTGAGTACGACGGAGAGGCGGTGGCGAAGTATCTCCTTGCGGGGATGGAGGATCATCTGTCCGTGCTGGAGGAGCGATTGGCGGGGCTCGGGGAATTCGACGCCGCGTCGACCGAAGCGGCGCTGCGCGCGCTGGCGGACGAGCGGGGCGTGAAACCCGGCGCGCTGATCCATGCGACACGCGTAGCGGTGACCGGTCGCGCGGTGAGCCCAGGATTGTTCGACGTGCTGGCGCTCGTCGGCCGTCATGGGGTGCGGCATCGGCTGCAGGCGGCGGTCAGGCTCATCCGGTCAAAACGGGGATAACGGCAGAACTTACCCGGTCAATTTGCGCAGCGAATCGAAGGGCTGAAAAATCTTCCCGCTCGCGTCGCCGTAACTTGTTGATCTCACGCGGCGTACGTCCTGCCGGCTGCGGCACATCCGTTGCTACGACCCCTCCTCGTCGGAACGAGATCAGCGGGATGAAGGAGGATGCCGTGTCAACTCACGATCGAGGCTTTGCATCGATGAATCGCGACAAGCAGCGCGAAATTGCCAGCAAGGGCGGCAAGGCCGCGCACCAGAAGGGCCGCGCGCACGAGTGGACGAAGGACGAGGCGCGGGAAGCCGGCCGCAAGGGCGGCATGGCGAGCCAGCGCGCGAAGCGCGACGAACACAAGCCGCAGCCGTGGACGCCGGGCATGATGCCGGGCGAGACCATGCCGGGCGCCAACCCGACGCAGCACCCGTAGCATTTTCGGAGGGCGGGCCGGCGGTCCGCCTTCGACTCCGCTCCCACCGTGCGGACGGTCGCGTCCGCCGCCATTGCCCGCCACCACTCCCCCAGGGCCCGGGCAGGTGCGCTTGCCCGGGTTATTTCCGCCCGATATAATCATGGTTTCCCGTTCCAGCCGTTTTCCGCTGCCGGGGTCTTGGGAGGTCGTCCAACGGTAGGACACGTGGCTCTGGACCACGGTATCGGGGTTCGAATCCCTGCCTCCCAGCCAATTTTCACCCTCTTCGTTCTTTGTCGTCCTTCTTCCTCTCTTTGCGTCCTCTTGCGTCCGTTCGCGGAAATGCCAGATGGTGGGCTGCGAACGCTTCTTTCACTGCCCGCGAGTCGCGCGTGACATTTCAAGTGGCATCCCGCCAGCGGGAGGCTGGAAACGACTGAATCCGAAAGTCCGGTCGGGTCAGGTTGTCGGCCAGAAGACTTCGTTGTTTTCGATCTCTTTGAAGCACTCAGTGGCTCTCAGTCCTCGGTACACGGTGCACCATCTTCTTGTGTGCCTGAAATACGCGAGGTCGAACCTGCCGAATCCGGTCGGCGTCAACCGGGTGTGGCGAACGACGAAGTCGTCCGCCGGGCGCCGGCTCCGTCCACGGTAGCGAACGCACAGATAGAACGCGCTGCCTCGCCACTCCGAGAACACGGCCAACGGATAGTTGAAGGGACCGGGATTAAGGGCGCGCAGCCGCAGCAGTTCCGTGAACGTCTTGAGCCAAGTCACGGCCCAGCGATCAACGTGTTCGCGGACCGACGCTGAATCTGGCGAGACCGCGCGGTGCTTCGTTTGGGTCACAGCCGTCGGTCTCCCCATGTGACATCGAACTCAGACGGGAGGGATGGCGCCTCGGCTCGAGTGCCAGAAGGCGAGGACCTCCAGTTGTCGCGGCGGCCCATCAACCACACGATAGTACAGGTCGTATCGAAGGCGGGCCAAGTGGAGGCGACGAACGCCTCCGAGCGCGGCGTTTCGAGCGCGAGTTCCGAGGTCGGGTTGGATCGCGAGCAGCGATGTCGCGCGTGCGAGGTCTTCACGGAACGCATCGGGCGCCTTCGACCGATTGACTTGCCACCAGTCAGCCGCCGCGCGAATCTGTTCCGCAGCCAGCGCGCTGACGACGATCGGGAGTCGATCGGTCACTCTCTGGCGCGAAGGTCGGAGAGCACCTGGTTCAGCGGAACGGTTTGCCCACGTTCACACTGAGCGATCGCGTCGAGGAGCATCTTCTCGGTCGCGGCATCGGCTTCGTAAGTGTCATCGTCGGGTGCGATGACGGTCACCGATGTGCCCTCAGGGAGTTCCGCGTCGAGCTCGACACGTCCGTGAACCACCTTGCCTGAGGCGATCTGCATGCGCCTATTCTACCGCGCTGTTCGTCTGGGCGCGCCCCAGACGACCTGATCTCGTCGACGTCGACCTTCAGGTGAGCGCTCAAAAAGTTCCTCGCGTTGAGTGTCACTCTGAGTGCCATTGCGACGGAACAGCCGGCAAACGCCGGCAATGGCTGGAAGCTCGGCGCAAAAGGGCTGTGGCGGCAACTCGCAGAAACAGCAAGCGTTAGCGACTGGCGACCAGCCAGCGCCAAACGGCGAAAGACGGTGGCGTGACGCCCTGCCTCCCAGCCAACTAGGGTTTCCGACCACAAATTGACGCGCCGCAGGCAATTACAGCTTTTTCGAACATCGTCTTTGGCGCGCCGCAAAGAGTCGAAAGCGGTGCTGCAGTCCGTAACCTCAAACCCGCGAAGGGCTTCCCTCGCTCAACGTCAGTTCGAATCCCGCTGAGTCATTGCCGCGAGTTTTGGGGACGGCCTGCTAGCGCGGCTCACGCAATTGGCGCATGATCGCCGGCATGGCTTCGCGACGGATCGCTACGCTCGTGATGTGCGGCGCGTTAGTCCTGGCCGGGCCGCGGCAGAATGAGAGGGAGGAGCAATGACCAGCTTGCTGCGCCTTTTCTGTCTGATTCTCTCCCTGAGTGTTGTCGTCCCCGCCGCAGTGCAGGGACAGCAGCTGACGGTGACGCTCCTCGGCACCGGTTGTCCACCGGCGGTGATGAATCGCTTCGGGCCAAGCACCCTGGTGGAGGCGGGAGGGCAGAAGCTTCTGTTCGATGCGGGGCGCGGTGTTTTGCAGCGTCTCGTGCAGCTCAACATCCCCTGGCAGGCTATTCAGGGTGTCTTTCTCACTCACCTGCACTCCGATCACGTGGTCGGCTTTCCCGATCTGTGGTTGACGGGTTGGCTGATTGCGCCGGGCCGCACTGTGCCGCTTCAGGTGTGGGGGCCGACCGGCACCGTCGACATGATGTCTCACCTTCAACAGGCGTACAAGTACGACATCGGTGTTCGCATTGAGAACGACGGCGCGACGCCTGATGGGGTCAGTCTCCGCGTCGATGACGTGCGCGAAGGAGTTGTGTATCAGCGAGATGGCGTGCGGGTTACGGCGTTCGAGGTTGACCACGCGCCGGTCAAACCCGCATTCGGATATCGAATCGACTACGCGGGACACTCCGTCGTGTTGTCCGGCGACACGCGCGTTTCAGAGAACCTCATTCAACACGCGGAGGGCGTCGACGTGCTGGTTCACGAAGTGTTTGTCCCAGAGACGCTGCAACGCGCCGGCGTTCCTCCAGAACGCGCCAAGAGCATCATCGACTACCACACAACTGCGGAGCAAGCGGGTCGCGTCTTTACCCGAACGAAGCCGAAGCTCGCCGTCTATTCGCACATCTGCATGCCTGCGGCCACCGATCAGGACTTGCTTGTGCCAACGCGCAAGGCATACACAGGCCCTTTGCAGATTGGCGAGGATTTGATGGCCATCGATATCGGAGAAGAAGTCACTGTTCGAAAACCTCTGAGGTGACCGGCGGGAGCGGTCCGCCGTCGAGTTTCGCAGCTTGTTTGAGCGGGCCGGCTTTGGCGCTACGCAGCACCTTGGACGAACCAGGGTCGAAAATCTCTCCCGAATCATGCCGGGTTGCTCGATGGAGCCGGGAGCAGTTCGACGCGATAGCCGAGCGTTCGCAATTCGCGAATCATCTTGCGCGTCCGCACCTTCTTCGCCTCCACGCTGACCGCCGGGCCGCGTTCTTCGTAGCGAATGCCCTCGTGCAGAATCTTCCAGATCAGACGACAGAGCCGATGGGCGATGGCACCGATGGCTTGAGCGTGGCCGAGACGCGGGACGAGCCGGCGATAGACGATCGCGAAGATGCTGCCCTTCGCTTTCACCGCGGCGTTGGCCGCCTGATTCAGCACGCGCCGCATGTGCTGGTTGCCCTTGGGACAGCGGTGACTGTAGTTGACCCCCGCACTCTCTTCGTTGCCGGGACAGGCGCCCATCCACGACGCGAGACGCTTCGCTGACGGGAAGGTTGCGGCGGTCGCGCCGACCTCCGCGATGATCTGCTGCGCGGAATCGACGCCGAGTCCAGGGACCTCGGCCAGCCGTTGCACCGCGTCGTGATGCGCGGCGAGCAGGTCGGCCATTTGCTGATCGAGTTGGCCGAGGTGATCCTCGATCACACGCAATTCTTCCAGCGTGAGCTTTAGCAACCGGCGGTATACAGGATGCAGCGTCGGACACGCCTCAAAGGCATCGCACAGTTGCTCGGGTGTGGCACGCAGGCGCGCGGTCGCGAGCGTCGCCAGGGCCGCCGGATCCGTTTCGCCGTCCGCCAGCGCCTGCAGCATGCGGCGGGCACTGATGCCGAGCAGATCTGACACGAGGCTCGACACCTTGATGCGCGCTTCCTCGAGCAGCGCTTCCAGCCGATTCTGGAGTTGCACGCGATTGCGGGTGACCTGGTACTTGCGGCGCATCACGGTGCGCCAGAGTCGTTGCTCGGCGTCGGGCACGAAGCTCAAGGTGAGTTCCTGCGCGACGAGACGTTTCACCAACCGCTCCGCATCGGGAAAGTCCCGCTTGCGTCCGCCGGCACCCCGATTCGATTGCGCTTGGGCCAGATGGAGCGTGCCCGCGAGCGGCGGCGCGCTTTTGCGCGCACGGCGCTGGGGGCGCCAATGCTGTTCCAGGGCTTCCCACACCGGCCGCCAGTACTGCGCGGTCGACTCCATCACGACTTCATCGACCTCGTGTTCGACCAGCCAGTCGGCCAGGCGACGGAGCTCGATCGGCGTGGTGCCAACCTTCTGACGTTCGAACTGGAAGTCGCCGTCGACTTCGACGTCGGCGACCGCGACGGCCAGCATCTTCTTGTGGACGTCTATCCCCGCGATCCGGTACGACATCGGCCTCTCCTCGTGGGAGCGGAGAGCGTGCCTCGTCGCATCAATCAGGGTCGCGAGCTATCGCCGCGGAAGAACACGGCAACGCTCAATTATTCGGTCAATCACGCACGCTCCGGATCAAACAGTTGCTCGGCCTCGCTGGCGCCATGGCTAATCTCGACCTCGCCGCTCCCAGCACGGCCATTCTGCACAACCGATGATTTTCATGCCCTTTCGCGGGCCGGCAGGCCCAGCGGTAACCAGTTGCGGAAATCGTCCCGAACACCCAGCCAAACCTTGCCTGTGTTTTCAGGGTCGAAAATCTCTCCCGAATCATGCCGGGTTGCTCGATGGAGCCGGGAGCAGTTCGACGCGATAGCCGAGCGTTCGCAATTCGCGAATCATCTTGCGCGTCCGCACCTTCTTCGCCTCCACGCTGACCGCCGGGCCGCGTTCTTCGTAGCGAATGCCCTCGTGCAGAATCTTCCAGATCAGACGACAGAGCCGATGGGCGATGGCACCGATGGCTTGAGCGTGGCCGAGACGCGGGACGAGCCGGCGATAGACGATCGCGAAGATGCTGCCCTTCGCTTTCACCGCGGCGTTGGCCGCCTGATTCAGCACGCGCCGCATGTGCTGGTTGCCCTTGGGACAGCGGTGACTGTAGTTGACCCCCGCACTCTCTTCGTTGCCGGGACAGGCGCCCATCCACGACGCGAGACGCTTCGCTGACGGGAAGGTTGCGGCGGTCGCGCCGACCTCCGCGATGATCTGCTGCGCGGAATCGACGCCGAGTCCAGGGACCTCGGCCAGCCGTTGCACCGCGTCGTGATGCGCGGCGAGCAGGTCGGCCATTTGCTGATCGAGTTGGCCGAGGTGATCCTCGATCACACGCAATTCTTCCAGCGTGAGCTTTAGCAACCGGCGGTATACAGGATGCAGCGTCGGACACGCCTCAAAGGCATCGCACAGTTGCTCGGGTGTGGCACGCAGGCGCGCGGTCGCGAGCGTCGCCAGGGCCGCCGGATCCGTTTCGCCGTCCGCCAGCGCCTGCAGCATGCGGCGGGCACTGATGCCGAGCAGATCTGACACGAGGCTCGACACCTTGATGCGCGCTTCCTCGAGCAGCGCTTCCAGCCGATTCTGGAGTTGCACGCGATTGCGGGTGACCTGGTACTTGCGGCGCATCACGGTGCGCCAGAGTCGTTGCTCGGCGTCGGGCACGAAGCTCAAGGTGAGTTCCTGCGCGACGAGACGTTTCACCAACCGCTCCGCATCGGGAAAGTCCCGCTTGCGTCCGCCGGCACCCCGATTCGATTGCGCTTGGGCCAGATGGAGCGTGCCCGCGAGCGGCGGCGCGCTTTTGCGCGCACGGCGCTGGGGGCGCCAATGCTGTTCCAGGGCTTCCCACACCGGCCGCCAGTACTGCGCGGTCGACTCCATCACGACTTCATCGACCTCGTGTTCGACCAGCCAGTCGGCCAGGCGACGGAGCTCGATCGGCGTGGTGCCAACCTTCTGACGTTCGAACTGGAAGTCGCCGTCGACTTCGACGTCGGCGACCGCGACGGCCAGCATCTTCTTGTGGACGTCTATCCCCGCGATCCGGTACGACATCGGCCTCTCCTCGTGGGAGCGGAGAGCGTGCCTCGTCGCATCAATCAGGGTCGCGAGCTATCGCCGCGGAAGAACACGGCAACGCTCAATTATTCGGTCAATCACGCACGCTCCGGATCAAACAGTTGCTCGGCCTCGCTGGCGCCATGGCTAATCTCGACCTCGCCGCTCCCAGCACGGCCATTCTGCACAACCGATGATTTTCATGCCCTTTCGCGGGCCGGCAGGCCCAGCGGTAACCAGTTGCGGAAATCGTCCCGAACACCCAGCCAAACCTTGCCTGTGTTTTCAATCACTTCCAGCACAGGGTGATTTCACTCCAGAACTCACGCCTCGGGGATTTCCTTGCCGTAGGTTCAATGGTGATGCTGTCGGGGTCCGGCCCACCGCGCACTCCGGTGTCGAGCGCATCGATGGCGCCGATCTCCTCGCGCGAGAGCTCGAAGTCAAAGACGTCGAAGTTCTCGGCGATGCGAGCGGGCTTGGTCGACTTCGGGATCGCCGAGCGGCGCTTCTGCAGGTGCCATCGCAGCATCACCTGAGCGGCCGACTTGCCATGCTGGCGCGCGATCTCGCGTGACGTCGGGTCGTCGAAGGTGCGCTTCTCACCACCACGATAGGACGTGATCCCACCGACGACGCCGCCGTATCGATGAGGCGAGAGCCCTGCGCGATCGCCGATTCGACCGCGCTGACCTCTGATCTCCGTTCAGCGGCATGCGCGACTATCGGACTCAACGATAGCTGATATTGCGAAGTCCCCGAAATCCGTCCGGAATCTTCGCGGGTTTCGCCCAAGCGTCAGAAGATTGAGTTGGGTGGCACGTTCGGTTAGTGTCTCTTGCGGAAATCGTCCCTGACAGCCAGCGAAGTTCGATCCGCTGGTTGCCACCGCGTGGAGGCGACTGATGTTTGATGCCATTCGTCAGGATCTTCGACACGCCTTGCGCCATCTGCGGCGCTCACCCACGTTCACGCTCGGCGCGATTGTGACGCTGGGTGTTGGCATAGGTGTGAGCGCGGCGGTGTTCAGCGCGCTCAACGCGCTCGTGCTGCGGCCGTTGCCAATCAAAGACCCGAGTGGCCTCATTGGTGTGTGGCCGATCGATGCGGAAGGTCAGCGCACGTCGACGCTGGCGCAGGTGGCCGACTTGCTCCAGGACGGACCGCTCGAGAACGTGTGCGCGTACGGCAACAATTCTGTCGGCGTGGAGGCAAACGGGATTCCTGCTTATGCGACCGTTGAAATCGTGACGCATCAATGCTTCGCGACCATTGGCGTGCCGCCGCTGCTGGGACGCGTGTTCACCGCGGAAGAAGCTCCAGCCAGCCGGCCAGGCACACGCGTGGTGGTCATCGGCTACGACTTCTGGCAGAAGATGTTCGGCGGCGCTCCGGACGTCGTCGGCCGCAGCTTCCAGACTGACAGCGACCCGGTGACCGTCATCGGGGTCATGCCGCGCGGGTTTCGCGGCTTGCGCGTGGACGACGGCGTTGACATCATCGCGCCGTTCGGAACGCTGTTCCGTCCGTCGGCCAATCGACCGCCATCGGCGAGTTACATCCTGGGCCGGCTCCGTCACGGCATGACCCTCGACGCCGCGCGCGCCGAGCTCGTGGCCCGGTGGCCGTCGACGATGGATCGCGTGATTCCGACGACACTGTCGCCTGCCGAGCAGCGCAGCCTCCGCAACGTCACCATTCGCGTGGACGCGGTGGGCACGGGGTTCTCGCTCCTGAGAAGCCGCTATGAACAGCCGTTACGGATTGGCAGCGCGCTGACGCTCGGCCTCCTGCTGCTCGCGTGCGTCAATGTCGGAGGCGTGGCGCTCTCCCACATGGTCGCGCGCCGCGGCGAGCTCGCGACGCGAACCGCGCTCGGCGCGAGCGGTCTGCGCCTGGCGCGTCAGCTTGGCCTCGAGATGCTCGCCGTAGCCGGCGCCGGGACGATTCTCGGGATCGGCGTGGCGTGGGTCGCGGTCAAGCCGATCGCGTCGGCGCTCCCGTTCGGCGGACTGCAGCCTACGCTCGACATCACCCCAGACGCGCGCGTGTTGTTCGTCATGGCGCCGGCCGGCCTTGTGATCGGGTTTCTGACGGGCGTCCTCCCGCTGTGGCTGGCGTCGCGCCGCCAGACGCTCCTGATCCATACCGATCGCACCGTCGCCACCACGTTGGGGCCGGGCCGCGCATTGCTCGTCGTACAGGTCGCACTCTCAGTCGCGCTGTTGATGGGCGCCGGGGTGTTGACGCGCTCGCTTTACCTCCTGTTTCACAACGACCCTGGCTTCGACGGGACCCGGATTCTGAGCGCGCGGCTGCGTCCGCTTCCCGGCGCGTACCGCGATCGCGCGTTCAATAACGGCCTGAACTACTACCCGCTGCTCTTGGAGCGGATCGCCGCACTCCCCGGCGTCCGATCGGTCGGCTATGCCCGCGCCTTCGGCAACGCGGATCGCGATGACGTTGGCCGAGCGCCGATTGGGTTCGTCGGGACGCCGCCCGATGACCTCACCGCGCAGCTCGACGTCGTGTCGCCCGGATTTTTCGAAGCCATCGGTATTCCGATCCTGCAGGGGCGTGGACCGCGCTGGTCGGACACGCCCGACGCACCCGTCGTGGCGTTTGTGAGCGCAAGTCTCGCGCGTGCGTTGGGCGGCTCTGTCGTTGGAACGCACGTCTGGTTTGCGCTTGGCGCCGCCCCGCAGTTCCGAAACGTCGAAATTGCGGGCGTGGTCGGCGATGCGTCGCTCGGTAATCTGCGCTCCCCGGCGCCGCCCGTGTTCTATGGTGTTGCCACGCAGCTGGGAGCGTACGGGCTCTACCCAACGCTCCAGATCGCCGCCTCCGGCGATCCCTCGCAGCTTGTCAATCCGCTGCGAGACACGTTGCGGGGCTTGGGCCGCGAATACGCGTACAGCATCACGACCCTCGACAAACGGCTGGAACAGAACGCGGTCAACGAACGCATGGCTACGACGCTTGCGATCCCGGTCGCGACACTGGCGGCGCTGCTCGCGTGTGTCGGCGTCTACAGCCTCTTCGCCTACGCCGTTGTCCGCCGCACTCGCGAGATCGGCGTGCGCCTCGCCGTCGGGGCCACGCCAGGCATAGTGCTGTGGATGGTGTTGCGCGAAAGCGTGGCTCTCGCCGCCATTGGTGTCGCACTCGGCATCCCTATCGGCATCATGGCAAGCCGAGGACTGCGCGCGGTGCTGTTTGGAGTGAGCGACTCGGATCCGCTGGTTGCCGCATCGGTCGCGGGGTGTTGCTTGATGCTCACAATCGCGGCGGCGCTCATTCCCGCGCGGCGCGCCGCACGTTTGGATCTCGTGACCGCTCTTCGCGCTGAGTAGAAGATCGCGCGCCGCCGAGTCGCGGCGAAGTCGGCGTTTAGCGTGCCGCAAGACCGTGGGCCGGATACGCTGAACGGTCACTTTGACGCCTCCCGACAAACGTGGGCAGCCGAAGGGCAGCGGGCCTTTCACCCTTTCACCAAGTCAAACTGCGGACGCCGGAACTCGGGCCGTTGTGGGTACCATAATGCCGTGTTCTCTCTCGGCGAGGCGTACGACGTCTTCATGGGCAGATGGAGCGGCCGTCTCGCTCCGCGCCTGGTGCAGTTCACCGCCGTGGTCGATGGCGACGACGTGCTCGATGTCGGATCGGGGACCGGATCACTGGCCGCGTCGGTCGCTGAGGTCGCCCCGTCCAGCCGCATCGTCGGCATCGATCGTTCGGAGCCATACGTCACCCTTGCGCAGGCCCGTCATCAATCACCACGACTGCGGTTCGAAGTCGGCGATGCGGAACACCTCCCGTTCGCGGATGCCAGCTTCGACCGGACGCTCTCGCTGCTGATCCTGAATTTCGTTTCCCATCCGCAGGCGGCGTTGGCCGAGATGATTCGAGTGACGCGGCCGGGAGGAACCATCGCCGCCGCAGTATGGGACTATGGCGAAGGCATGGAGATGTTGCGGCTCTTCTGGAACGAAGCGGCCGCACTCGACGCTCGGGCAGACGCCAAGGACGAGCGCCACATGCCATTGTCCCGAAGGGGCGAGCTCGCGGCGTTGTGGCGATCGCAGCATCTGCAAAGCGTGGCCGAGACACCGCTCACGATCGTGACTGAGTTCACCTGCTTCGAGGACTATTGGTCGCCGTTCCTCCAGCAGCAAGGCCCGGCCGGCGCGCACGTCGCGACGCTTTCGCCGGACGATCGAGCGCAGCTTGAGTCGAGGCTACGGCGCCGACTGTTCGGCGACCTTCCCGATGGGCCGATTGCGCTGCGCGCACGGGCCTGGGCAGTCCGAGGCGTGGTGCCCTCGCGCGGCGCCCGATGATTTGGCGCCCGCTCGGTGCCGGGGTCCCCAACGGCGCTATCCTTGACCGAAGGTCGTGACAATCGATGAGGGCGCATCGCGCCCGACGTCGCCTCGGAGGCATATGGCACCTTTACTGATTCTGCGCTGCGTGGACGTGTACGACTCGCTGCTCGGGGAAAAAGTCGACGTGCGACTGCGGCATCAAGGCACCGGCGCGGTCAAGGTCGTGCAGGTGCCCATGTCCAAGGCCGCGAACATCTCGAAACTCTCGCCGGGTGTCTATCAGGTGCAGGCCGACCCGGCCTCCTACTTCGCGACCGGGTGCTTCGTCAGCGTCTCGAGCGACGGCAAGACGCCGCTCACGATGGCGTTTCCGGTGGACCCGATGAAAGTGAAGGACGTCGATTTTCCGACATTCAGCAGTCTGGCGGCCGATGCGAAGCGCATTCTATCGGACACGCAGAGTCTTCTGGGCTTCACGGGCGTGTCGAGCGCGGCGCTCTACGATCAGTTGGACGATATCCGGAAAGCCGGTCTGATGAACATCTTCGCCAAGTCGTCGGCGACGATCTTTCAGAACGGGCGCCCGGTGATCAGCTACATCCAGCGCCTCAACGAGTTGAGAGGCGATCGATTCTTCGCCGTGGTGCCGCAGGAGCTGCGTGAGGAGACGAAGAACAGCGTGGCCGACGGGCTCTTTCGCGAGGTGCCGGAGGGCCTGCACCATCCACCCGCCGAGTTCGAACACGCCGGAAGCTACAAGACGCTGGACCACTACGGGAACCTCCAGCTGACGTTTTTCACGAACGGCGCCGACTGGGTCGCCGACATGGACATCGACGATGCGGCCGGCCTCGCGCACGTCTTTCAAGTGCTGCGCAACGAGCTGGAACACCGGACCACGCATCCCTACGACATTCATGAAATCCTGATACGCCATCAGCAGCTCGACCCGGGCTATGAGCTCGAGGTGTAGGAGGCGGGTGGGGCCGTGCCAACGGGGATAATGTCGAGCTTGCGCCCGAGCGTGGAAATTGGAATTGTGATCGCACCAGATCGCCGGACAACCGGCGCGTCCGTCGACCAGGGGCGGGGGCGCGCGACAACAGACGTGAGGAGCCCGACATGCCACCGACACCGGGACAGAAGAAGCGGTCGTTGATTCTCGCCGGCGGCGGCCTGAAGGTTGCCTTCCAGGCCGGCGTGATGCAGGTGTGGCTCGACGAAGCCGGCCTGACGTTCGATCACGTCGACGGCGCGAGCGGCGGCGTCTTCAACCTCGCGATGCTCTGTCAGGGCATGAGCGGCCGCACGATTGCGGACAACTGGCGCAAGACCAATCCCGCGCAGGGGATCAGTCCGAACATCGCCAATCCCGGTCAGCTCGCGATCGCGCGCTCGCTCTTCACGCTGAACGCCTATCGCTCTCACGTATTCCCGACGTGGGGCCTCGACTGGAACAAGATCAGGGCGTCGACGCTCGACGCCACCTTCAACGTCTACAACTTCAGCCAACACGAGCTGGAAGTGGTGCCCCCTTCGCACATGAACGAGGACCTGCTGTGTGCCTGTGTCTCGCTGCCGATGTGGTTTCCGCCCGTGCAGATTGGCGGGCACACCTACATCGATCCGGTCTACGTGACCGATGCCAATCTCGAAGAGGCGCTCCGGCGAGGCGCTGACGAAATCTGGGTGATCTGGACCGTCAGCCGGCGCGGGCAGTGGGACGATGGGTTCGTCGCGAACTACTTCCAGATCATCGAGACCGCCGCCAACGGCAACTTCAATCGGCTCTGCCGCCGGATCGAAGAGAACAACGCGCGGATGGCCGCAGGCGGGAGCGGCGAGTTCGGCAAACACGTCGAGCTGAAGATCCTCGCGGCGGAAGTGCCGATGCACTATCTGATCAACCTCAGCCCCGACCGCATGATCGAAGCCGTGAATCTGGGCGTTCAGAAGGCCCGCGAGTGGTGCACCGCCAACCACCTCCCATTTACGGCCGGTCCGCCGTCGACCGTCACGCCGCCGGCGGCATCCGTGACCTCGCTCGAGTTCACCGAGATCATGCGCGGCTTTCTCACCAAGAGCGAGGTCGACTACCAGGCCGGCTATGCGGCGGGAAAGAAGGCGGGGACCGACGCGATGGTCCATCTGACGATCCGCGCAGACGACGTCGATCGATTCGTCACGGATCCGCAACACGTCGCGACGACAACCGGAGAGTTCACGTGCGACGCGTTTGGCGGCGCGCGTCAGGTCCAGGACGGTGTCTTCAATCTCTTCGTCGACATGAACGACGCGACACGGAAGGCGATGTATTACCGTCTGTGGTTCACCGATCCCCAGGGCCAGGAACTGACGCTCGTCGGGTTCAAGGACATCAAGGACGACCCCCGCAACGACATCTGGGAAGCCACGACGACCTTGTACACGCGCATTCTGAAGGGACATGTCACCGCCGACCAGGACACCGCATCGGCGATCGTCGCGGCCGGCATCATCAGGATCCAGCTGCTCGATTTCCTGCAGCAGCTGACGACGTTCCGCGTCGAGGGCGGAACGGTCGCCGAGCGCACCAACGCACTCGGCCGATTCGGCCGGCTGTTCCTCGGCAAGCTGTGGGACGTCTACGGCCAGCAGGTGCTGCCCTTCGGCCCGTTCTAGGCGCCGCATCGGTGCGGCACTTCATCGACTCGAGAGTGCTTATGGCCTTCGACGTGATCGTCATCGGGAGCGGGTTTGGCGGATCGGTGACGGCGTGCCGCCTGGCGGAGAGCGGACGCCGCGTGCTCGTGCTCGAACGCGGCAAGCGATGGGACAAGACGAACTATCCGCGCCAGGCGACCGATCAGTGGCTGTGGGATCCGCAGCACCCGGAGAAGAGCCCGGGCTGGCTCGACGTGCGCCGCTTCCCGCACATGACCGTCGCACAAGGCGCCGCGGTCGGCGGCGGCTCGCACATCTACGCGAACGTCTCGACGGAGGCCCCGAAGGCCATCTTCGAGAAAGGATGGCCTCCGGAAATTCGCCATCAGGATCTCAAAGGCCACTACGACACCGTCAAGGCGATGATGAACGTCAAGGAGGTGCCTGAGGCGCAGTGGACGACGCGCATGAAGCTCCTCAAGGAGGCGGCCACCAAGGCCGGATTTGCCGACCGCTTCCGTCCGCTGGAGATTGCCGTCAACTTCGATCCGAACTGGACGTACGACGCGGATTTCGCCAAGGGCACGGCGGCGACGATCACCAAGCCGAATCAGCACGGCGCCGAACAGGGAACCTGTGTGCACCTGGGCAACTGCGACATCGGCTGCGATGTCCACGCCAAGAACACGCTCGATCGCAACTACTTGTTCGTGGCCGAGAAGAACGGCGTGGAAGTGCGCCCGCTTCACCTGGTGACCGCGATCGAACCCGTCGCTGGGGGCGGCTACAACGTGTCGTTCGAGAGTCTGGATGGCGGCAAGCGGACCCCGGGCTCCGAAACGGCGCGGATGGTGATCCTCGCCGCCGGCTCTCTGGGGTCGACCGAGATGCTGCTGAGGTGCCGGGACGAACTGAAGACGCTTCCCGACGTCAGCGCCCGGCTCGGCATGGGCTGGAGCGGCAACGGCGATTTCCTCACGCCGGCGTTCCATCCGATGCGCGCGATCCATCCGACGCAGGGACCGACGATCGCGGCCATTATCGATTTCCTCGATGGCAGCCAGGGCGGACAGGTGTTCTGGGTGCAGGACGGCGGCCTGCCGAACATCGCCGCGAATTTCATCAAGGAGCGCGCCGACGATCCGGGCATCGGCTTCAAGATCAAAGTGGCGCTCGAGGCGCTGCAGGTGGCGCTGCGCGAGAACGAGCCGTTCGTGAACATCATGCCGTGGTTCGCGCAGGGCGTCGACGCGGCCAACGGCCGCCTGCGGCTCGCTGCGCCGGCGAACGGCCGCAGCGAACTGACGCTGGAGTGGAATGTCAGCGAATCGCGCCAGGTCATCGACTCCATCGTCGACATGCACACGCGGCTGGCGCAGACGACCGGGGGCGTGGCGCTCGTGCCGCTGACATGGTCGCTGTTCCAGGATCTCGTCACGCCGCATCCGCTCGGCGGGTGCAACATGGGCACGACGCGGGATGACGGGGTGGTCGATCACCGGGGCGAGGTCTTCGGCCATCCCGGGCTCTATGTTGCCGACGGCGCGATCATTCCGAGGGCGCTCGGCGTCAACCCGTCGCGCACCATCGCCGCGCTCGCCGAACGGATTGCGTCACTGATCGTCGCGGGGCACTGACGGACGGCGACCGGACTCCATCGGCCCCGCGACCTCTGGGCCGCTCAGCATGCCGTCGTCTCTCAGGCGACGCGGCACCGAGGATCGACGATGGCCCAATCAATGATCCGTGGCGTGTTTGCGCGGTCTTGGGCGACTTTGGAGCGATCCCCCAGGTGATCTCGCCCGGACGCTCTTTCAGGCCGCCTGCTCGCAGTCACAGCCGAGCCCCCTGCCGTCCCATACCGACGGCGACGAGCAGCCACGCCACCGTCAGGGAGGCGAACCCGACGAGCACAGGGACGAGCGACTCTGCCGCCCCAACCGCCATCACGCGGTAGGTCTCGGCGGCCAGTTCGCGCGTCCAGACGATGCGGAGCACGTTGATGAAGCCGAGCACACCGCCGCCAATGGCCGCGAAGAGGCCAGCCAGCGAGAGCGGCCGCATCAGCGCCAGATGCCGCTCCGTGGGACGAATGACGTACACGATGGCCATGACGAGGGGAACGAAATCGAGGATCAGTGTCAGCCGCGCGAACATGCTGGCCTGTCGGAGCATGAGCATATTGGGTCCCTCCCGTCTGTGGCGTCGAATCCAACAGATGAGAACGCCTGTTCAAGGGTTTCGTGACATGTCACGGGGGCGGCCGTCGTGCGTTAATACCACCGTGAACCGGGAGACCGAGCTCGCGCTCGTCGAGCGGCTTCGTCAAGGTGACGCGGA
Organism: uncultured Acidobacteriota bacterium; assembly: GCA_963837345.1. Taxonomy (GTDB): domain Bacteria; phylum Acidobacteriota; class Vicinamibacteria; order Vicinamibacterales; family CAVVIG01; genus CAWIMX01. Next base: position 919,941 of record CAWIMX010000001.1, on the reverse strand, counting down.
CGCGTTCGACGACGTCTACACCGCGTTCAACACGCGGTTGTTCACCTTCCTGGTGCGGCTGTCGCGCCGCCGGGACGTCGGCGAGGACCTGCTCGAGGAAACCTGGCTGCGGCTCGTGAAGCATGCGCGGCGGCTTCGGGCCGATACCAGGCTGGGCCCCTGGCTGTTCACCGTCGCGCGCCACCTGTACGTCAGCTACAACCGCTCCCGGATGCTCGAGGACTCGGCGGCGGTGAGCGTGCTCGCGCTATGGCCATTCGGGCTGGAGCGTTCCTCGCCCTTCGAGGCCGCCGCGGCCAGCGAGCTCGAGCGCCGCATCGAGCGGGCGCTGGCGGCCATGCCCACCGCCTCGAGGGAAGTGCTGCTCCTCGTGGGCGTGGCGGGTCTGGACCACTCGGACGCGGCCGACATCTGCGGCATTACGCCGGAAGCGCTGCGCCAGCGGCTGCATCGGGCGCGCGAGACGCTGTCGAAGGCGCTCGACAAGGACGCGACCGTCCAGGCACCGGCGCTCAACGGGGTGACATCATGTCCGAACCGATGATCCGGCTGCTGGCCCAACTGCCGTCGGCCCAACCCGACTCCGTTCGGGCTGAGCGGATCAGAATGCGCTGTCGTGCGCGGCTGGCGCGGCAGGCGCTGCCGACGTCTGCGCCGGGCGCTCGCTCACGGCGCGGAAGGGCCGCTGAGCTCCTCTGGCAGCCGCTGATTGCGATTCTGGGGGTCGCCTATCTCGCAGACGTCATCCTCCAGGCGGTCCGCGTGTTCGGCGGTCCCTAGATTCGCGACTCGCTCAGTGCGTGCGCTGCAGGAACCGGCGCAGCTTGTCGGGATTGCGGACGACGTAGATCGCGCGAATGCGGCCGTCGGCGATGTCGAACGAGTAGGTGCCGTTGCCGGACGCCGGGTGGCGCATCAGCAGGCCGGGGGCGCCGTTGATCGTGACGATCTGGAAGTCCGACTCCGACCAGTGCAGCTTGCCGGCATAGCCGAGCACGAATTTCGCGACCCGATCCGCGCCGAGCAGCGGCCGCGTCGCCGCGGCCACCTTGCCGCCGCCATCGGAGACGAGCTTCGCGTCGGCGTGCAGCACGGCCATCAGCCCCTCGACGTTGCCCGTGACGCAGGCGGTCCGGAAGCGCCGCACGATCTCCTCCGATTCCCGAGGCGACACGGTGAAGCGCCGACGCGACTCGCGAAGCCGGCCCCGCGCGCGGGTGAGGATCTGCCGCGTGTTCGCCTGGCTCTTGCCGACGCTTTTCGCGATCTCGTCGAAGTCGAGCTCGAAGACCTCGCGGAGCAGGAAGACCGCGCGCTCGGTCGGCGTCAGCTGCTCGAGAAGGACGAGAAATGCCGTGGTCAGCGACAACGCCAGCTCGGCCGACTCCTGATTGGGTTCGGCCAGCGGTTCCGGCAGCCAGGGGCCTGGATAGACCAGGCGCGTCCGCTCGGCGCTGCGCAGATGGTCGATGCACAGCCGCGTGACGATGGTCGTCAAGTACGCGCGCGGAGAGCGGATGTCGGCGTGCTCAGCCTGACGCGCCCGAAGCCACGCGTCCTGCACCACATCCTCGGCGTCGCTGGCACTGCCGAGCATTCTGTAGGCGATCGAGAACAGCAGCGGTCGATACGTCTCGAACGTGGCCTCGGTCCACTCAGTCGCTGCCATGGGCTCACCTCGCCGTGCACGCCTCCTCCTGGTTAGACGAATGAGAGAGGCCTTCTGTGACAGCGGCGGGCTCCCCCGGCGCCCGGGTGTCACAGGATCCTTCCTCACCCGTCTTGATCGGTGGAGGTGAGAACATCATGAACGCTCGAATCGATCTCATGCACGTGAACCCGGGGGTGATGCACGCGATGCTCGGCCTCGAACGGCAGGTTCGTCAGTCGGGCCTCGATGAAAGGCTGCTCGACCTCATCCGGATGCGCGCGTCGCAACTCAACGGCTGCGCCTATTGTCTGGACATGCACAGCAAGGACGCGCGCGCGAACGGCGAAACCGAACAGCGGCTCTACGGCCTCGAGGCCTGGCGCGAGACGCCGTACTATTCGGCCCGCGAGCGCGCCGCGCTGGAATGGACCGAAGCGCTCACGCTCGTCTCCGAGACGCATGTTCCCGACGAGGTCTGGGAGCGCGTGCGGGAGCAGTTCTCTGAGGACGAGCTGGTGCACCTCAGTCTGGCGATCGTGGCCATCAACGGCTGGAACCGGCTCAACGTCGCGGCCCGCACGGTGCCCGGCGGCTACGTCGCCGGCAGCGTCGGGAAGGCGTACGCCGCGAGCTGACGATCGTCGCGTGCGGGGCGCCCACCGGGAACGCGAGTCAGTCTGCGTCGGGACGGCGTCGCAGGCCGAGCCACGCCTCGGCCTCGGCCACCGACGACACGACGTGAATCGCGATCTGGCGATTGTCGTTGAGCGTCTGGAACATGCGCGCGTATCCGAACGCCACCTCGTTCGGCGCGACGATGGCCGTCCGGAAGTCGTTGGGGAAGACACGGGTTCGCCGATTGGCGGCGATGGAGGCGACAAACGCGTAGTCCGGCTCGAAGGCGATCATGTCGGACAGATCGGTGAGGCGATCCGGGACGACGGCGACCCGGCGCTCGAGCGCCTCGGTTTCCTCCATGGCCTTTGTGAAGTCCTGCCGGGTGAAGACGCCGAGGAATCTGATTCGCAGGAGGGAGCCGTCCAGGCGGAGATCGTATGGCATGGGCTCCCCCAACACATCGCGCGACGGCGCCCGCCGGTGTCCGGTTGGGAGCGCGTCGATACCGCGAGTATACCGTCGCGATTGTTGACGCGGACACCGGCGGCCAGGCTTATCGGCTCGCGGCCTCCTGCAGCGCCGGCGCCTGGTGCCGCTGCGCGAGCTGGATGGCGGCGCCGATGAGGCCGAGGATGAACGCGGCCCCGCCCCACCAGGCGCCGCTCACGGCGTAGCCGAGCGCGGCGTCGAGCGACAGCGGGCCGGGCCCGCTGAAGGCGATGGTCAAGGCGGCCACGCCGACGACGAGGTTGTACTCGTAGCCGCCGCTGCTGATGAAGAACCCGTGCGCGACGTGGACGCTCAGCGTCGCGACGACCATCACCGAAAAGATGATCGCGGCCGCCAGCGGCGTGAGCAGGCCCAGCGCGAGCAGCAGGCCGCCAAACCCCTCGGCAAGACCGGCCGCGAGCGCGAAGCGGCGGCCCGGGCGAAACCCGAGCGTCTCCAGGAACTGTCCCGTCCCGTCGATCCCGTACCCGCCGAACCAGCCGAACAACTTCTGTGCGCCGTGGGCGGCGAGCGTCAATCCGACGGTCAACCGCAGAAGAAGGATCCCGACAGCCATAGGTGACCTTGCCTTTCTGTTAGTGTAACAATAGACAATGCATACATGAACTGTTTGGGCGCAAAAAATCTACGCCCGCGCCCGCCCGACTTTCTCCAGGAGCGCCGCCAGCTGGCGCGCCTCGTCCCGCGACAGCGTTGACAGAAGCTGCCGCTCGGTGGCCTGCTGCACCCGCGTCCCTTCCCGGCAGGCTTTGCGGCCGGCCGCCGTGAGCGCCGCCCGTTTCGTCCGTCGATCGCGCGGATCGGCTCGCCGCGCCACGAGTCCGTCGGCCTCGAGGCGATCCACGAGCTGCGTGATGTTCGACTTCACGCACGAGAGCCGTTCCGCCAGCTGGCCGAGCGGCAGCGGCTCGCCCGCCTCGAAGAGCGCCCGGAGCGCGAGCAGCTTCGGCAGCGACAGACCGACGCTGCTGAGCTTGGCCTCGACCGACGCTTGAGCCGCGTACGCCGTGTGCAGCATGGCGATGAGGTCGAGCCGCCTAGCCTCCCGACGGCCATCATTCATGTATGAACTATACACGACTGGACCAGGAAACGCAAGACGGCTCGCCGTCGTCAGCGGAGCCCTTTGGACATCTGCCAGACGTGCATGACGGCGTAGCTGCGCCAGGGCCGCCAGGGCTGCGACAGGACTTCTGCCTCTTTCGCCGTCACGCCGCCGAGATTGTGGCGCACGGCGATGTCTTCCTTGGGAAAGGCGTCGGGCCAGCCGAGGGCGCGCATCGCGATGTAGTTCGCCGTCCACGGACCGATGCCGGGCAGTTCGGCCAGCCGCCTGATGGAATCGTCCGGCCGATGGTGTGCGCCGCCGTCGAGGCAAAGCGCCCCCGATGTCTGAGCCTTCGCCAGCCCGATGATGCTCCTGGCGCGGGCGGCGACGATCCCGTGCCGGGCGATGTCGGCGACGCGTGCTTTCGCGACCCGGGCCGGTTCGGGGGTCAGGCGGCCGAGCCCGGGCAACGGGGTGACGATGGGATCCCCGAAGGCTTCGACGAAGCGCCCGGCAATGGTGGTGGCCGCCTTCACCGTCACCTGCTGGCCGAGGATCGCGCGCAGCCCCATCTCGAATCCGTTGAAAGCGCCGGGCACGCGGAGGCCGGCGTTGGCCTTCACGGCGGCAGCCAGACGCGCATCCTTTCGGAGATGCTTTGCGATCAGGTCGGGCCGCGCGTTCAGATCGAACAGCGCGCGGAGACGGGCGAGCAGCGCCGGCAGCGCCGGCGTCAGGCTGTGCGTGAACTCGACCATGAGCGCATGGCGCATCGTCGACTGCGTGACCCTGATCCATCCGGTCGCGTCGCCCAGACGAACGGTCCGGGCGTACGACGCTTCCGTCACGTGCTCGACGCTGCGGAGCGCCCGGGCGGCGAGGAAGGCGAGCATGCCCTGCCAGTCGTACGGCGGGCGGTAGGTGAGCTGCACCGTCGACGTCTGCTCGTCGGCGATCGCGGCCGCGCCGTCGGTCGCCTTCCGGCGAAGCCTCGAGGGCGGCATGCGATAGCGCCTGCTGAACGCGTCGTTGAAGCGCCGCAGGCTCGAGAAGCCGCTGGCAAACGCGATGTCGGTCATCGGGAGCGTCGTCTCGGTCAGGAGCTGCTTGGCGAGGAGCAGGCGCCGCGTCAACAGGAGCTGAATGGGGGGCACGCCGAGTTCCTGCTGAACGATGCGGCGAATCTGTCGCGAGCTCAGCTCGAACTGGTCGGCGATCGCCTCGAGGCCGGCGTTCTCGTCGAGGTGCCCCTCCTGGAGGCGCTGGACGATCAACTCCGCGATGCGCTGCGCGTCGTCGACCGGCGCGCTTCCCGGCGCCAGTTCCGGCCGGCAGCGCAGACAGGGCCTGAACCCCGCCAGCTCGGCTTCCTGCGGCGTGTCGAAGAACCGGCAGTTCGCCGCCTTCGGCGTTTTCACCGGGCAGATCGGGCGGCAATACACGCCCGTCGACGTCACGCCGACGAAGAAGATGCCGTCGAACCGCGCGTCGCGGGCCGTCAACGCGTTGTAGAGCCTGCGGTGCTCCTGATTCATGTCCCCACGATATGGGGAACACCGGCGGGACGCCAGCCATTTTCGGACATGACCACCGGGTTGACGTGATGTCCGGAAACGGCGAGCAGAATCGACGCGCGAGCCGTATCGTCGGGCCAGGATCACGAAACGGAGGGAACCGATGGCCAGGATGCACGCCCGGACACAGAAGCGCCACGTGTACAAGACGATGGAGTCGCCGGTCGGGAGGCTGACGCTGGTGGCATCCGACGAGGGCCTTGCGGCGATCCTGTGGGAACGCGATCGCCCGGGTCGTGTGCGCTTGCAGCTCGAGACCGAAGACCCGTCCCATCCCGTCCTCCTCGATGCCGAGCGACAGCTCGGCGAATATTTCCGAGGGCGGCGCAAGCAGTTCACGCTGCGTCTGGATCTCGACGGGACGGCCTTTCAGCGGAAGGTGTGGGAGGCGCTCCTGACGATCCCGTTCGGCGAGACGCGCACGTACGCGGAGATCGCGAAGCAGGTGGGCAGCCCCGGCGCCGCGCGCGCAGTGGGCGCGGCGAGCGGGAGGAATCCCGTGTCGATTGTCGCGCCGTGCCATCGCGTCGTCGGATCGACGGGCGCGCTCACCGGATTTGCGGGGGGGCTCGACGCGAAGGCGCGGTTGTTGAAACTGGAGGAAGGAAGAACGACCCACATATAGCGTGGCACAGGTCGGGCCGGTCTTCAAGACTGTTTGTTCGGCGCGCGAGGGAGTAGTATCGCCGGTCCATGTCGAAATCGCTCGACCGCGGTCGTCGGCCGCTCGTCGAACGTCTGCTGGACACGGCGGACCTGGCGCAGGTCGTGCCGCAACTGCAACCCGAGGTGCTGCACCGTGTGATTCAGGTGTGCGGGCTCGAAGCCTGCGGCGACCTCGTCGCGCTGGCGACGCCCGATCAGATCGCCCGGGTGTTCGACCTCGACTTATGGCGCGCCGTCCGGCCCGGCCTCGACGAACACTTCGACGTCGAACGATTCGGCACGTGGCTCGAGGTGCTCGTGGACTCCGGCCCCGACGCCGCCGCGCGTATCCTGGCGGACATGGATCCGGATCTGGTGACCGCCGGGCTCTCGCAGCACGTGCGGGTGTTCGATCCCGCGGCCCGCCTGGCGCCCGACGAGCTCCACTGCGAGCTTGGGGGGTATCTCGTCGTCGCTCGCCACCCGGATTTCTGGGACGCGATGACGATGGCGCTGGTCGCGCTCGACGCCGAGGATCACGATCGCTTCGATCGCATCATGCGCGGATGCCGACGCCTGTCGAACGGCGCGTTCGAGATTGACGGATTGGACCATCTGCTGCCCGATCGCGAACAGGCGATGTTCGATCTGGCGTTCAGCCGCGAGCGGCGCAGAGAGGCGCAGGGATACGCGACACCCGCGCAGGCTCGCGCTTTCCTCGAAATGTCGCGACGGGCCCGGCTCGGGCAGGCGAACGTGGCGGCGAGCCCCATCGCGCGAGCGTATTTCCGCAGCATCGACGAGGCGGGCGCGGCGGATCCGGACGGCGGCGCTCATCGACCGCCCGCGGCCGCCGGCCGATCGACACGCGAGCCGTCTGCGGACGTGGCCGGCGTGATGAACGTCCTCATCGACGAGGGCGTGCTCCCGCCGCCGGCGCGTGCTCTGCTCGACGGCGGGACATCCGAAGCGCCGCGGTTCGCGCGCCTCCGGGCGCAGATGCAGTTCGTGCGCGACCGCGACGACCGCGCCTGGTCGCTGCGGAGCCAGGAGCTCGCCTATCTGGCGAACACCATCATGGCGGGTTGTTCGATTCAGGCGCGGCCCTTCACGGCGCAGGAGTCGTCGGACGCGGCCGTCGCGGCGTGCAACCTCGGCCTGGACTGCCGGGAACCGGTGCCCGACGATTTCCTTGTCGAGCACGACCTGATCGGGGTGTTCCAGGCCGGCTGGACGGTGCTCTACAGGGACGTGTGCCTGCGGACGGCGGAGCGATTGATCGGCGTCGTGGCGGGGCTGAGGCATCGCGATCGCGAAATCCAGGCGGGCCTGGACGCCCTCCAGCGCGCCTTGACCATTCACTGTCAGGCCGGCGCGCCATGGCTCGCCCGCGATGCGGTGGATGTGGTGGCGAGTCTGGACCTGCCGTCGTGGGCGACCCTGCTCGCCCTGCTGGACGAGTGCCCGGTCATGCATGCGGGCATCGCTGCATCCGAGGGCCACCTGGTGCGCGCCATCGACGCGACGGCGTTCGAGTTCATCGAGTCGCGCGCGCAGATCGCGCGGGTCGCCGAATTCCTGCGGGCGCTGCCGGAGACGCTTCGTCCCTGATCGCGTCGCCCGGAACGCCACCCGTCAAGCATTCGCGAAGACGTGCAGCTTCAACCACTCGCGCACGTGGTAGTTCACGTCGCGGGCGTAGAAGTCCGCGCCCAGCACCACGCCTGTGACCGCGCCGACCGCGCCGCCGACGATGCCGCCGATCACCGCGCCCACGATCGTGCCGACCGGTCCGACGGCCGACCCGATCAACGCGCCGGCCACGATGCCGCCGCCCACGCCGGCCAGGCCGCCGCCGACGATGGGTATCGCCGTGTCGAGCGCCGTTTCCGAGCCCATCGCCGTGTTCGACTCCTGGCCGATGCCGCAGAAGTCCGCGCACCGCACGCCCGGGGGCGCCGGACACGTGGCCGGGTTCGTCGGATCGCGATCGCCGACGCGGTGGCAGAGGCCGAGCGTGTGACCGATCTCGTGCATGAAGATGATGGGTTGCGCCTGGAACACCAGCGTGTGGCCGAGCACGGGCACGCCGCCCACCATCGACCGGCAGCCGCCGCCGCAGCGGGTATCGCCGAACCCGCCCGCGCCCTCCTCGAGATCGTCCACGAGCAGCACGTAGCGGAAAGCGCGTCTCAAGGCCCGGCGCTCGGGCCGGAACTTCGTGGGGTCGTCGCGGAAGTTGTCGATGTCCGCCGGGCGAAGGACCTCCACGTAGGCAAGCAGGCCATTGTTGTCGTTTCCGAACCATCCGTCGTCGAAGCGCGGGGCGATGCCGTGATACGCGAACTGGCTCGCCACCATCTGCTTGGCGTCGAACTTCAGGCGCTGGCCGGAGCCCGAGGCGTCCACCTCGACCCACAGCTCGCGATGCTCGGGATCGGCGAGGCCGTCGTGGCCAGCGACCGTGGTGGGCTGCACGGTCGGATCCTGCACGGACATCTTCGCTTCGGTCGCCTCGTCCAGTCCGTCCTGATCGGTGTCCTCGTTGCCCAGCGTCGGATCGCGCACATCAATCGTGAAGGAGCGGAAGGTCAGCACGTAGTGCGCATCGCCGTCGTCGTGTGTGAACGTGGTCGTGCCGCTCTCGCCCCAGGCGATCTCGAAGGTCTCGAACGTGTCGTCGGTCGGATACTCGAGAATCGTGAAGTCCGATTCGCGGAGCTTCATGCGCGAGGTGAACGCGCCGGCCGCGCCGGCCGGCAGCATCCGACTGTCGACGACGATGCCTGGATGGCGCACCGTGCCGTCGTCCATCGACCAGTAGCCGTCGAGATCGAACGACTGCGGATAGCGCACGTCCTCCGAGGTCAGGTAGAGCTCGTCGCTGCCGATGTCCTCGTCTTCGTCGTCGCATTCGATGCGCGTCAGGACCAGGAGGCTGCGGCGATTCCGGCCGTCGGCCCAGCCGTCGTCGTCGCTGTCGCTGTCGTTGGGATCCGATCCGGTCTGCGTTTCGAAGAGGTCGGGCAGCCCGTCGCCGTCCGAATCGGGCGGAGTGTCGACCGTGGAATCCTGGTCGTCGGGAATGCCGTCGCAGTCGGAGTCGAGCGCGGGGTCGCCGCCCCGGGCCAGGAAAATGACCACGGTGCCCGTGCAGGGAGGAAACGGCGGAGGCTCCGGCACGTTCCAGCCGGGTTCGCCGAGCTGGGAGACCCATTCGAGGTCGTCGCCGTCCAGCCACGTGTTCACGGCGTCGTTCGTGAAGAGGGGGTCCGTGTCGCTCGAACCGGCCCAGACGGTGATGCCGGCGAATCGCCAGCCGCCGCCGAAGAAGCTGTCGCCGATCTTGGTCACCGAGATCTGGCCGACGCCCCGGATCATCTCGATGCTGAGCGGATCGGCGCCGAGGTCGAACGTGAAGCGGTCGAGATGGTTTCGCTCGAAGTCGTCGCGGTCGGGGTCGTCGAGCGCGAAGTCGCGGCCGCCAAACTGCAGGTGCACCGGGTCGTCCGTGCCCGCGAACGTCACGTCGCCGGTCTTGATTTCGACGACGAGGGTCGTGACCGATTGGGCGGCTGCCGGCGCGGCAACGAGCGCCGTGCCCAGGGCGAGCAGGGCCGTCTGGATGCGCATGGAAGTCCTCGCTTCTCGATAGTGCGGCCGCGCCGCCTGCCGTTACAGCGCGTCTGCACGATCTCTCGGGCGGTCCGGTTGAAGCGCTCCAGGAAAGGCGCTACAGTCCCTCCCTCCGGCTTGCCGTTCGCCAGTCTGGATCCGTCACATGGCTACTCCGATCACGTTTGTCGTTCCCGGCATCCGCACGGCCGGCGCGCAGGGGATGCGCGGCGGCACCGCCTTCCCGATCCTTCCGCCCCTCGGGCGGCTGAAGCATGCCGTCACCGTCGTCTCCGCACGCGGGGAAGGCGAGGCGAACGTCCGCGTCGACGCCGTCCCGGGGGAGGACGTGGTCGTGGTGCAGATCGTCGGCGGCCCGGAGCTGTGGCTGCACCCGGAATCGGCGCGCGAACTGCTTCAGGCGCAGCAGGATCCGCTGGCCGCGCGGGACGGTCGACCGACGCTTCAGAGGGGAGACGTCGGCGTGCCCGTGCGCCTCCAGTGGCGCCTCGAGCAGGCGTCGCCGGCGCGCGGCGCGACGCGCGGGTTTCTCGGCGACGTGCTCGTTCGCGCGGTCCACGTGGTGACGGGCTTCGCCGAGGACAAGGCCGCGGACTTCGCGGCCTCGAAGGTCGTCCAACGGTTCGACTCGCAGGTGGACGCCGGCGTGTACCAGCTGGACCCGGGCCGGCTGACGTCGCTCAAGGGCGAGCGGCGCGTGTCGATCGGAGCGGGCAACGGTCCGTCCCTGGTGCTCGTCCACGGAACGTTCAGCCAGACCTCCGGCACGTTCGGCAAGCTGTGGAGCGAACATCCCCAGCCGGTCGGCCGGCTGTTCGAACGGTACGGCGGCCGGGTGTATGCCCTGGATCATCCGACGCTCGGCGTCAGCCCGATTGCAAACGCCGTGACGCTGGCCGAGGCGGCGCCGACCGACGCACGGCTCCATCTGGTGACGCACTCGCGCGGCGGCCTGGTGGCCGAGGTGCTGGCGCGCATCTGCGCGGATCGCGGCGCCTCGATCGCGGACTTTCCTGGCCGCGATCGCACGAGCACCCGGGAGCTGAAGACGCTCGCGGCGCTCGTCGCGAAGAAGCGGATCCAGGTCGATCGTGTGGTTCGCGTCGCCTGCCCGACGCGCGGCACGCTGCTCGCCTCGAAGCGCCTCGATGCCTACGTCTCGGTTCTGAAATGGGCGCTCGATCTGGCGCACGTGCCCGTCGTGCCGCAGCTGGTCGAGTTTCTCGGCGAAGTGGCCCGTCGGCGCGCGCAGCCGGATGCCCTGCCGGGCCTTGCGGCGCAGATGCCCGACTCGCCGCTCGTGCAATGGCTCCACGCGGAGGGCGCCCCGGTCCTTCCGGGCGACCTGCGGGTCGTCGCCGGAGATCTCCAGGGCGACTCGGTGATCACGTGGGTCAAGACGCTCATGTCCGACGCCTTCTTCTGGACCGACAACGACCTGGTCGTGCAGACCTCGTCGATGTACGGCGGCACGCGGCGCGCCGGTGCCTCCGTCTTCCTCCTCGACCAGGGCGGCGCGGTCTCGCACTTCAACTACTTCAGCCACGAACGCACCGCGTCGGCCGTGGTCCGTGCGCTCACCGACGACCGGCCGGACGAATTTCGCGAGATCGGCCCGCTCTCCTGGAGCGGGGAGTCGTCGACGGGTGTCCGCGCGGCGCTCGTACCGCGCCGGCCGGAGCAGGCGGCCGAGCTGCCGGCGCTGTTCCTCCTGCCGGGCATCCTCGGCAGCAATCTCAGGGTGGGCCGGGATCGCATCTGGCTGGGCTGGCGGCTGGTGAACGGCTTCGGACGGCTCGCCTATCGCCCGGGCAGCGATCGGGTCGAGCCCGATGGGCCGATCGGCGCGTACTATGCCGACCTCGCGGCATTCTTTGCCAGCAGCTACGACGTGCGCCCGTTCGCGTTCGACTGGCGTCGCCCGATGAGAGCAGAGGCCGCACGGCTGGCCACCGAGGTCGCGAAGGCGCTCGACGCGCGGCGGACATCCAGGCAGCCGGTCCGCATCATCGCGCACTCGATGGGCGGCCTCGTCGCGCGCCTGCTGCAGGTCGTGAGCCGCGCCACGTGGGAGCGCCTGCTGCAGGCCGACGGCGCCCGGCTCCTCATGCTCGGCACGCCAAACGCCGGATCGTGGGCCCCGATGCAGGTTCTGTCGGGCGACGACGCGTTCGGGAATCTTCTCACGAGCGTGGGCGCCCCGTTCCGAGGGAATGCCACGCGCCAGCTGATCGCGGAGTTCCCGGGCTTCATCGAGCTTCAAGCCGGGCTGCCCGAGCTTGGCAGAACGGCCGTGTGGAAGGCCCTTGCACAGGCCGACGCCGCCGCCCTCCGCGCCCAGAGCATCTGGCACAACCTGCCCCTCCAGCTCGCGCAGTTCGAATGGGGCGTGCCGCGCCAGCCGGTGCTCGACGAGGCGCTCGCGCTCCGGCGTGATCTCGATCGACAACGGGAGCGGGACCTTCCCGCGTTCGCGCACAAGCTCCTGCTCGTCGTGGGCAGGGCGCCGTCGACGCCGGCCGGATACGAGTCGACCGCCGAGGGCGTGGTGTACCGCAACGTGGTCGACGTGGGCGACGGCCGGGTGACGCTCGAGAGTGCGCTGCTGCCAGGCGTGGAGACCTGGGTGGCGGATGCGGACCACGGCGAACTGCCTCGTCACAAGGACGCGTTCAAGGGATACCAGGAGCTTCTCGAAAGCGGCAAGACGGATGTTCTGCCACGCCTGGCCCCGACGTCGGTCGCACGCGACGCGGCGGACGCCGTGCGCCCCATGGTCGTGTTGAGCCGCCCCGCGCGCGCGTCCGTCGACGCGTCGCCGCCCGAGCGGGAAACCGACGTCCTGGCGTCGACTGTCCGGACGACGCCCGAGGCTGCCGGGCCGGCCCTGCACGTGACGGTCGAGAACGGCGACCTGACCTACACGCCCGGAACGCTGCTCCTCGGCCACTACCGCTCGTCGCGGTTGATGGGTGCGGAGGCAACCATGGACCGCGCGACGGGCGGCGCGATGAGCGCGTCGCTCGCGCGCGGCCTGTACCCGGTCGCGGCAGGCGAGCACCAGGTGTTCATCAACGTCAGGCAGGCCCCCGACAACCCCTGGCAGCTGCCGCGACCGGAAGCCGTCGTCGTAGCCGGCCTTGGCGCCGAAGGCGAGCTGCGCGGCTCGGACCTCGCGAACAGCGTTCGTGCTGCGGTGCTCGGATGGGCGCAGCGCCTGACGGAGCGCACGCCGATCCCCGCGACGTTCCCGCTGTCGGCGACGCTGCTCGGCAGCGGTGGCAGCGGCGTCACGCCGGGCCAGGCGGCGCAATTGATCGCCGAGGGCGTTCGCGAGGCGAACGATCGGCTCGCCGAGGATCCCGGCGCCGGGCCCCGCTGGCCGCGCGTCGACCAGTTGACGTTGATCGAGCTGTATCAGAATCGCGCGAGCGAAGCCTGGAACGCGCTGCAGGCGCTCGCCTCGTCGTCGCCGGATCGCTACGTCGTCGCCCCGACCATCGGCGCCGGCATCGGCGCGCTGAACCGGCCGCCCGACGAGGGCTACCGCGGCGCCGACTACGACTTCATCAGCGCGCTGCTCGGTGTGGACGCCGAGGGGCGCGGCCGGATCGTCTACACGGTGAACACGAAGCGCGCCAGGACCGACGTGCGGCCGCAACCGATCCAGCTGCCGCTCGTCGAGGATCTCGTGGCGACGGCCGCCGAACACGCGAACACCGACACCGAGATCGGCCGCACGCTGTTCCGGCTGCTCGTGCCCGTCGATCTCGAGCCCTTCATGGGCAGCAGCACCGAGACCGTGCTGGAGCTCGACGCGCGGACGGCCGGCATCCCGTGGGAGATTCTCGAGACGCCCGCCGGCGCCGGCGGCAACCGCGAACCCTGGTCGATCCGCACGAAGCTGCTGCGCAAGCTGCGCGTGTCCCGGTCGAGCCCGGTGCCCCCGACCGACGCGACGGCCGACGACACCATTCTCGTGATTGGCGACCCGGCATGCGACCGGACGATCTATCCGATCCTCGCCGGCGCCCGCCGCGAAGCGCGGGAGGTGGCCGCGGCGCTGGCGGCGGCAACGGCGGGAACGGCCGCATCGTCGATGCCGCGCGTGACATCAGTGGTCAGCGGCTCCAATCCGGGCGATCCCGAACCGGACGCCAGGACCGTCGTCAATGCGCTCATGCGCCGGCCCTGGCGGATCATCCACATCGCCGGCCACGGGGCGCCGCCCGAGCCCGCCGGCGCCGAGCGGCCCGATCCGCGAGGCGTGGTGCTGTCGGGCCACTCGTTCCTGGGTCCGACCGAGATCGGCGATCTGCGTGTGATCCCCGAACTCGTGTTCGTCAACTGCTGCCATCTCGCCCGGAGCAGTCCGGATCCCTCGCTGAATGTCGATCGCGCGCGCTTTGCCGCCGGCGTGGCGGAATCGCTCATCGCGAAGGGCGTGCGCGCGGTCGTCGCGGCCGGTTGGGCGGTGGACGACGATGCGGCGAGCGCGTTCGCCGGCGAGTTCTATCGGCAGCTGCTCGGCGGGAAGCGGTTCATCGATGCGGTGGCGGCGGCACGAGCAGAGGCGCGCGCCCTGGGTGGGAACACCTGGGCGGCCTATCAATGCTACGGCGACGCCGACTGGACGTTCAGGCAGGCAACGGGCGACGCGCAGCGGCCGGCGGCGCCGGCGCCTGGACGTGAGTTCGCCGGCATCGCGTCGGCCTCGTCGCTGATTCTGGCGCTGGACGCCATCGCGGTGACGAGCGAATCACAGCCCGGGAGCGCCGCCGATCAACCGGCGCGCCTGCGCTATCTGGAGGCGACGTTTGCGCCTGCCTGGCAGCATCGCGGCGACGTCGCGGAGGCGTTCGGCCGCGCCTGGTGGGCCTTGCGCGACGCCGAGGCCGCTCTCGTCTGGTACGAGCGCGCGCGCGGCGCCGAAGACGGCGCCGCCTCGCTGGCGGCGGTCGAGCAGCTGGCCAACGTCCGGTCGCGCCGGGCCTGGGACCGGGTGAGCGCGAACCGCTCGCCGGCGCCCGCGGCGCTCGCCGAGGCGCGGCGGGAGATCGCCGGGGCGATGATGCTCCTCGACTCGCTGTCGGCGCTGGGCCGCACGGTCGAGCGGGAGAGCATCTACGGGTCCTCGTACAAGCGGCTCGCGCTCATCGAACAGATGGCCGGACGCGAGGCCGACGAACGCGCGGCGATCGCCCGGATGTGGGAACACTACCGGGCGGCCGAGGACCTGGCTCGGGCCGCCGCGTCGCGACCCGAGGGACCGCCCCAGCCAGTCTTCTACCCTGCGATGAATCGCATGGCGGCCCAGCTCGCCATGCCGGAGGCCCTGAAGAGCGCCGAGGCCGGCGACGCCGCGACCATCGCGTCGATCCGCGATTCGATGTCGTCGGTCCCTCCCGATTTCTGGTCGGTCGTCGGTCAGACGGAGCTGGACCTGTATGCCGCGCTCTTCGACGGCCGGCTGGCCGAGCAGGTGGCGCCGCTCGTCGAGAAGCTGCGCGCGCACCACGAGCGTGTCGCATCCGCACGCAAGTGGGCCTCGGTGTACGACAACGCGACGTTCGTCCTCTCGAAGTATCGGGCCCGCGTCGGACCGGCCGAGGCGGCGGCCGTTGACCGCCTTCTCGGCGAGCTGGCATCGTTCGCCCGCGGCTCGGCGCCGTCGGCGGCGCCGCCACCGCGCCCGGGCCGCGCGCCGAGGGTACGTCGATCCAGGCCGGCGAAGCGGCGCCAGAGGTCGACGCGATCCCGCTGACGAAGAATGTTCGAAAGGAGCCGCCATGGCCAGAACGCCCACACGGTCCGGAAAGCCCCGCGCGCTGTCGGTGCACATCGGCCTGAACGCGGTCAGTCCCACCCACTACGAGGGATGGAGCGGCGATCTCGTCGCGTGCGAGTTCGACGCCAGGGACATGGCCGCCATCGCGCGATCGGCCGGCATGAAGTCGACGATGCTCCTGACCAGGGCGGCGACGCGCGCGCGCGTACTGGCCGCCGTCCGTTCCGCTGCGAACGCACTCCAGGCCGGCGATCTCTTCTTCGTCACATACTCGGGACACGGCGGCCAGCTTCCCGACGTGACCGGAGAAGAAGACGACAAGCTGGATGAGACCTGGTGCCTCTACGACGGGGAGCTCATCGACGATGAGGTGTACCTGGAATTGAGCCGCTTTGCCGCCGGAACGCGGGTCCTCGTGCTCTCGGACAGTTGCCACAGCGGGACGGTGACGCGCGCCAGGCCCACGGCCGGCGCCGCCGGCCGGTCGAAGATGATGCCGCCGTCCGTGGCGATGCGGACGTACCGCGAGCATCAGGCGTTCTACGACAAGTTGCAGCGCGACGTGGCGCGAGCGTCCAGAAGGACGTCGAAACGGGCGGCCGCCGCGTCCGCGCGCGTGGC
The DNA here is from genome assembly GCA_963837345.1 of uncultured Acidobacteriota bacterium. Classification (GTDB taxonomy): domain Bacteria; phylum Acidobacteriota; class Vicinamibacteria; order Vicinamibacterales; family CAVVIG01; genus CAWIMX01. The sequence continues at coordinate 903,850 of CAWIMX010000001.1, read as the reverse complement.
CGTCAGCCGGCGCCTGACGGCGATCGCGGGCGGCTCGAAGGCGCCGGTGATTCTGATTTCAGGCTGTCAGGACAATCAGACGTCGATGGACGGCGACCACAACGGCGCCTTCACCGAACAGCTGCTGCACGTGTGGAATGGCGGCGCCTTCCGAGGGAACTACGCGCAGTTCCACGCCGCGATCAAGGCAGGCATGCCGCCCACGCAGGTGCCCAACCTGTTCACGCTCGGTCCCGCGGCGTCGTTCCTGGCCGAAGAGCCGTTCAGAGTGTGACGACGCGGGCGCGCGGGCGACGCCGCCTGACGGCCGCGATCGCGAAGCCGATGCCGGTGAGGAGCAGCGTGGCGGGCTCGGGCACCGATTTCGCGTCGCCCCAGATGGCGACGTTCGAGATGGCCCCCTGCGCCGGCCAGAACCCGGTCAGGTCGATGTTGTCCGTGCCGTTCCACGTGGAGATATCGAAAAGGTACTGGGCCGGGCTGTGTTTGCCGTCCTTGACCACCAGATAGCACTCGATGCAGCCGATGTACGGACCGGCAATGTACCGGATGAAGGCGTTCTGCGGGTCGAGAGCGGCGTTGGTGAAGGTCGTGTCGTAGGACGATGCGAACGTTCCTGAATCTCCGCCGCCGACGTCGGACTTGTACAGGAGCGAGAGCGCCGGCGCGTCGACGCCGAAGCAGCCGTCGAGAATGGCCCGCAACGAAGCGCCGGACAGGTTCGAATTGATGTCTGTCGTGCACGTCGCATCCGCCGGGGTCAGCGACAGCGTGCTGGCGTCCGCGGTGGCAGCTCCGGCGACCAGCAGGGCGCCAAGGCCGAGAATTGCGAGTGTTCGGTGCACGTCAACTCCTCACGTGGTTTGGCTACACGAATCCCGTGGAAGGCTCCTATACAAACTCGATGCCCAGCTTGAGGGGCCGGCCCTGCACCGGTAAGTCATAGCAGGCAAAGACCCGGGAAGGGCGCCACTGGCCGCTGCCCACGCGAATGTCTGCTTTTGTCCGCCCTTTGGTCGGGGCGGAGAGGACCTGCCTAGGCAGCGGCCACGCCGGCCACGCCGTCGCGAGCGGCGATCCGGCGCGCGACGGCAGCGCCCGATTCGAGCGCACCTTCCATGTACCCCGGAAACGCATAACTCGCGTACTCTCCGGCAAAATGCAGCCTGCCGAGTCCTTCCCGCAGCGTCGGACCCTGTGTGGTCACCTGGCCTGGCGCGGCGAAGGAGTACGACGCCTTTGTCCAGGGATCGCCCGGCCAATCCATGAACCGGCCTTTCACGAAGCTGGGGCGGATACCGTGGTAGATCTGCTCGAGCGCGGCCACGTAGCGCTCGATGCGAATGGCGGGCGCCCATCCACGGCATTCCTCGGCCGCCGGCCCCCCGGAGAACGCGACCAGGGCGGCGGTCGCGCCCGGCTGCCCATCGGTCCCGTCCCAGGTGAGGTTGACGGGGCCGTCGGTGAGCAGGTCGGGCGCCAGGTGCGCGTCGCGCCAGAAGTGATTCTTCAACGCGATGAGGCACTTCACGTTCGATCCCATCTGCGGCGCAAGCGCCGCCGGCAGCACCGGGTCGAACGCGATGCGGTTCCACACGGAAGGCGGCGCGGTGAGCACGACGTGGTCGGCCTCGAGAACCTTGCCGCTGGCCAGTGTCACCTTCCCGCCGCGGTCGTCGGCGGCCACGGCGCGGACGGGTGTGCGGGTGATCACGTGGTCCATGCCGATCGTCGCCGCCAGCCGGCGCGCGAGCTGCTGGTTCCCTCCCTTGCAGCGATAGACCTCGCTCTCGGTCCAGTACCTTTCGAGCCCTCCGCCCTTGACCATGGCCAGGTTGCCCAGGTAGCTCTGCCACGCGGTCACCATTCCGTTGTCGGCGGTCATCTCGGCGTGCAACCCCGCCTTGCACAGCGGCGAGGCGTCGAGGCCGTCGATCCAGGAGGCGAGCGACCGTCGGTCGAGCGCCTCGGCGTCAGGCGTGCGCCACGGTTCGGACGCGTTGCCGATCGTCGCCGCGTCGGCGACGATCAGGTTGAAGGTCCGCTCCAGCTCGTCCCAGAGCGCTTCGGACTCTCCCGCGGACAAGCGCCGGCCCCCGAGCATGATCGGGGCTTCCGCATCGTCCTCGGTGACGTCGAGGAGCTCCAGTCCGAACCGTTGCGCATAGGCGATCCACGTCGGGTGGTTGGATCCAATCAGCTCGCCGCCGCCTTCCACGTTCTTGCCGGGAATGAAGTCGGCAAAGCTGATCACGCGGCCGCCGATCCGGTTCCGGGCTTCGACGATGGTCACGGCGTATCCGGCTGTCGATAGCTCGTATCCGGCCGCAAGGCCCGCGAATCCGGCGCCGATGACGACCACGCGGCCGGCGCGGGCCTGGGCGCCGAGATGACGCCCCCGCTCACTGAGCAGGACGCCCGCGGCCGCGAGCAGCGAGCGTTTCACCATCTCGCGTCGCGTCACGCCGTCAGCGGCGGGGTGGTAGCGCCGGTGCAGGGCCTTGTAAAGTTCGGACATCTGGCGCCTCGTTGCAGGAGGCGACTATACCCCGAGCGCCTGAAGGCGGCTGACGCCGAGCGCGGCCTGAAGGGGCAGCCGGGTGAGCGCGGTGCCATGAACACCGCGAGCGGCGGATTCAGATTCGGAAAGGTCCGGGTCTGACGCAACTCAGTGATTGGGATTCCGGTCTGTGGCGGGCGGCCGGTCGCGACGCGGCCGGTAGACCGTGCAGTCGCCGGCGGTTTCTCGATAGTCGAACCGCGCGGCCACCTCGTCCTGAAGGTCGGTCGACAGATGGAACGCTTCGAGGCCGGTCGCCGGACCGTCGCAGGCGATCACGGCCGCCACTCGATCGAGGCTGTCGACGAAGCGCTGGCGCTCGTACGGCCGCACGAGCTCGGGCGCGAAGAAGAACGAATGTCGCGACGCGGTCGGGACGCCGAACTCGTAGTGCCATCCGGAGGCGACGGGCCCGACCAGAAACGGCGCTCCGTGTGCGCCGGCGGCGAGCGGTTCGAGCGCCGAGAGCCGGTCGGCCATCGCCCGATTCACGCTCACCGCGCCGCCCTGCGGCAGTTGCACGGTCACTATCATCGGTGCTGACGCCGAGACGAACACGGCACGCGCCACCAGCAGGATGCCCGGCGCGAAGGCCGTCAGTGCAGCCACGCGGACCATCGGTTCCGTGTCGACAAGCGCGACGGCGGCGCCGGGAACGAGGGTCCACAAGAACTGCTGAAAGTGATAGATGTGGTGAAAGTATCCGAGGCAGCCGAGGAGGTAGAAGACCAGCAGCAGCGCGACGCCTCCGGCACCCGGCGCCAGGCTCGAGCGCCTGCCGTCGGTTTCTCGATACCAGCGAAGCAGGCCCGAGGCGCCGAAGACCCCCGCGCTCAGCGGCAGCAGGTATTGTCCGATCGCGAGCCTCCACCCGTCCCAGTGCGGCCACCGGATGGCGGGCGTCACCACCGAATATCCCTGGAACATGTACAGTGGGACGACGGCGTCGAGCGCCATGGAAGAGGGGAGCGTGGCGAAGGCGACGGCGATCCAAAACGCTTCGACGCCGACGAACGCCGCGGCCGTGAGCGTCAGTCGGCTCGCCCAGACGCGAACGTCGTGGCGCGTCGTCGCGCGGCTCGCCAGGTAGAGCGCGTCGACCGCGACCCAGGCGGCGCCTCCCACGAAGGCCCCCCCGAACTTCACGCCCTGCCATACGCCCAAGATCACGCCGACGTACGCGGACCGCACGGCGGTTCGGGAAGGCGGTGGCGACCAGGCGAGCGCCAGAAGGAGGAGCGACGTGCGCTCGAGGACGAGATAGGGCGAGATGGTAAAGGCGCCGGCGATTGCGCCGGGAATGACGAGCAGCGACGCGAGTGCCACGGTGACGATGATGGCCGCGGCTCCGCGGACGAGCCTGCTCACCAGGAGGAACCCGAGCGCCAGGTTCGCGGCGCTTATCGCCGCCAGGAGCATCAGGTAGACGTTCGGCGTATTCCCGAGCGCCCGGGCACACCACGAGTACACGTACGCGGACAGGGGGCCGTACGGAAAGAACACGTCGCGATACAGCACGGCGCCCGACGCCAGACGATCGGCCACGAGCAGGTTGTGTCCCGCGTCGCCGAACAGGAACTCCGCGCCCCTGACGAGATCGGGGCGTCGGAGGATTGCGGTGGCGCTGAAGGCGAGGGAGAGCACCGCCAGGCCGCCGGCCCACCGGAAATCGCGTGAGCGGGGGAGTCGGGAGCCCGGTCGGCGAGGCTGAGTCATCGTGGTCGCGTCCGGGCCGCGCAGCGTGGCTGTCCGTGGTATCGGCTCGAGCGAGCGGCGGCTGCAGCAAGCGGCGGATGAAAAGCGGCGGCATATAATTTCGGACACGAACGTGTGACAGATGTCGGCCTTTCATCACCCGCCGCGCGTCTCCGTGATCGTTTGCACGCACAATCCGCGCCCCGATTACCTTGCCCGCGTGCTGGACGCCCTGCAGCGCCAGACACTCGATCCCCACGCATGGGAGCTGCTGATCGTCGACAACCAGAGCCGCGAGCCGGTGGCTCAAAGCTGTGACGTCTCGTGGCATCCCAACGGCCGGCTCGTTCGCGAGGACACCCTCGGGTTGACGCCGGCCCGACTGCGCGGGCTCGGCGAAGCGTCCGGCGACTGGCTCGTGTTCGTCGACGACGACAACGTCCTGGCGTGCGACTATCTCGAGAGAGCCGTCGCGATCGGCGTCCGGTTTCCCTTTGTCGGCGTGATCGGTGCCGGCGCCCTCGTCCCGGAATTCGAGCGCGAGCCGGATCCGGAAATCCGTCGGCATGCCGGTTTGCTCGCCGTCAGAAGTGTGCCGCGCCCGCAGTGGAGCGACAACCCGGGCGATCAAGGGGCCATCCCATGGGGCGCCGGCCTGTGCGTAAACCGTGCCATCGTCCCCGCCTATCGAGCGTTGATCGACCGGCTCGCGGTGACCGGGATCGTCGATCGACGAGGCGACGCCCTGTTCGCCGGGGGCGACGATCTGTTTTCATGGGCGGCCGCGTCGGTCGGCTCGAGCTTCGGCATCTTTCCGGAACTGACGGTCACCCATCTGATCGCTGCGACCCGGCTCAGTCGGGCGTACCTGCTGCGGCTGATGCACGACCATGCCTACTCGCACGGCATTCTCCACTACCTGCTGGAGTCCGAGCCTCCGCCGAGGCGCCAGGGGATCACGTACGTGCGGCTGGTCCTTCACGGGCTCCGGAGGGGCCCGTTCTCGATGCGTTGCCGGTGGGCGCAGTCGAGCGGCTACGAGCGGGCCGCCCGGCTCATCGAGCACCGGCGATTGACACCGCTTCCAGCGGGCGCCGCTTCGTGAACGTCAGCGTCGTCATGGCCGTCTGCAACGGCGAACGGCATCTGCGCGCCGCCGTCGAGAGCGTCCTGGCCCAGACCGTCCAGCCCCTCGAGTTCCTGATCGTCGACGATGCGTCGACCGACGACACGCCGGACATTCTCGCGGACTACGCCCGTCGGGATCGGCGGATTCGCGTGCTGCGGAACGTGAGCCGCCTTGGCCCCTATCCCAGCGCGAACGCGGGATTCAGCGCCGCGCGCGGCGATGTCATCGCCCGCCACGACGCCGACGACGTGTCGCCGAGGGACCGGCTCGCCGTGCAGCTCGACGCATTCCGACTCGACGAGACGTCGCTCGTCGCCGGAACCGTCGAACTGTTCGACGAGCGGGAGCGGAACCGGAACGCGATCATCCGCCCACCGCAGTGGCAGCCGCGTCTGGAGTGGGAGCTTCTGTTCACGAACGTGATCGGCGCGGGAGGGCAGGTGATGTTTCCCCGCACGATCCGTGGAACGCCGGTCCTCTTCCCGTGCCGTCATGTGTACGCGGAAGACTACGCGCTCTGGTGCCGGCTCGCCCGGCTGGGCCGGGTCGCGTCGCCGTCGGAGATCGTCTACCGCTATCGCCAGCACGAAGGATCCATCACGAGCCGCCTGAAGGCGGAGCAGGACGAATGCCTGGCCGACATTCGCCGCGACTATCAGTCTGAATGCAGGAGAAGGCCGCTCTCGAGGGAGGCGACCGACCGCATCGCGCAATTCTGGCAGGTGGCGGGATCCGTCCCCGCCGGGGCTCGTCTCGACCAGGCGGAAGAGGCGTTCCGTGATTTGCGTGACGATTTTCTCGGCTACGTCGGGAAGCGATACGGCTCAGCTGACAGGGCCGCCCTGGCGGCCGAGCTCGACGCCGATCTCGCGAACTGCCTTGGCCAGTGGCTATACGTCTCGATGAAGCGGGGAAATGCCCGGGCATCGCGCGATGTCCTGTCCCTGGCGAGGCGAGGCCGCCGTACCGGAATCGTAATCCGACGTGCGTGGTCGGAATTGGGCGCGGCCCTTGCACGAAAGACGTCCCGCCGCGGTGGCACCGCCTCGTGACAACGTCGCCGCGTTTCACACACTCTCGGCGACGGGGCTGGCACTGAACGCGCGACATTGAGTACGCTCTCGAAGCACGGCCGGCCGACCATGGAACCCCTCGTCTCGATTCTCATTCCCGCGTTCAATGCAGAGCGCTTCCTGGCGGACGCGCTCGCGTCGGCCCTCGCCCAGACGTGGCATCGCATCGAGGTGATTGTCGTGGACGACGGGTCGACCGACGGGACGCGGAGCGTCGCCGAGCGGTTCGCCTCGGCGTCCGTGAAGATCGTGGCGCAGCCCCACCAGGGTGCGTCGGCCGCCAGAAACCGGGCGCTCTCGCTCAGTCAGGGCGATTACATGCAATGGCTGGACGCCGACGACGTTCTCAGCTCGGGCAAGATCGAGCGACAGATCGCGGCCCTCGACGAAGGCGCCGACAGCGGGACGCTGCTGACCTGCGCATGGGGGCGGTTCCTGAGCCGCCCGTCGCGCGCGCGCTTTCAGGCGACGTCGCTATGGCAGGACCTTCCGCCGACCGAATGGCTCCTGCGCAAGATGGAAGGCAACGTCTTCATGCAGACGGGCACGTGGCTGGTGAGCCGCGAGCTCACCAGCGCCGCCGGGCCATGGGATACGTCGCTCTCGGTCGACGACGATGGCGAGTATTTCTGCCGGGTGCTGCTTCGCAGCCGCCAGGTGCGGTTCGTGCCGGACGCCGCGGTGTACTACCGGCAGTCGGGTATGAAACGCCTCAGCTGCGTCGGACGTTCCAGCCAGAAGATGGAGTCGACGTTCCGCGCGACCAAGCTGCACGTCCGGTATCTGCGCTCCGTGCAGGACGACGCCCGGGCCCGCGCCGCGTGCGTGACGTATCTCCGGAACTCCCTGATCACGTTCCATCCGGATCGACCGGATCTCGTGCAGGAGGCCCTGGGGATCGCCGCCGCGCTCGGCCATTCGCTGGAGGCGCCGAAGCTCCCGTGGAAGTACGCCTGGCTCGCGCCGATCGTCGGCGAGAGCGCCGCCAAGCACGCGAGCATCCTGCTGCCCCAGGCGCGCGAATCGCTCGCGAGGTGGTGCGACCGGGTGTCGGCCCTCGTCCACGAGGGCGGCGCTCCCTCTCTCTAGGCGATCCGCCTATTTCGCCACGCAGGTGAAGTTGGCCGCGTCGTTGATGTCGCCCGATCCTGCATAGGTCGCGACCTGCGGATACGGGCAGAGCGGACGCTGAAACGCCACGCCTTTCGACGCGTCGCCGTCGACGTACTTCGTCGCCATGACCTGGTGTCGGCGCGGTGCCGGTCTCCACCCAGCGCTGCAGGGCGAGCACAATGTCGTGCTCCGCATCGTCCTGCCCTTCGGGCGGCTGGCCGGAGGTGCCGAACGCGATCGGCCCCGGACCGCCCGAGCAGTGATACAGGCCCGGCACGAGGAAGGCGCGGTAGAAAGCCTGCGTGGGCGCCAGACCCTGCTGCGCTGCCACCACGCTGTTGTAATAGTCGATGCCGTTCTGCGCGGGGATCAGCGGATCAGCGGCGCCGTGATAGTAAATCAGCTTGTGGCCCAGGCGCTGGAACTCGCTGAGGTCCGGATCGGTGGCATTGGTCACCGGCGCCAGTTGCCGTGTCGGCCCGCGCGAGATCGGCATCGAAGTCGAACGAGCGGAACGGCCAATCGGGATTGTCGAACATCGCGAAGCTCCAGAACGCGTTGGAGCTCACGCCCGACGTCTTGTCGCGGTTGATCACGACGCCGCTCGCCCAGCCCATCTCGCCGCCGGGATACATGCCGGGATACACCGACTGGCCGGTGCGCGGGTTGACGGGGCCGCTGTAGACCTTCCGCACGGCGCCGACCTGTGCGGGTGTGAGGCAGTTGGCCGAATCGCTCTCGCCCTTGCACTCGAGCGTGCCCGGATCGAACGTGCAGTGCATCGGATCGCTCACGAGGTGGTCGGCGGCGCCGTCGAGCTTGTCGCACGCCGCGATCGCGGCGTCCTCGACCAGCTGCAGCTTCTCCTTCGGAAGATTCGTCTCGGGCGAGCTCGTCACGACGCCGTTCCACACTTCGCTCGCCATCTGGTGCGTCCAGAAGTTGGCGGCGTCGCCGGCGAGGATGCCGTCGAAGTCGGCCGGGTAGCGCTGCGCCTCCATCAGGCCCTGTTTGCCGCCCGTCGAGCAGCCGGTGTAGTACGCATACTTCGGACTCTGACTGTAGAACGCGTTCGCGATCGACTTGGCATCGACCGTCGTGAGGTGGAGCCCGCGGTAGCTGTAGTCGATCAGGCGCTCGCGGTCTTCGAGCCAGGTCGGCGGCTCGCTCGCGGTATGGCCGGTGTCGGTGCTCGCTGTCGCGAAGCCGCTCTTCAACGCGCCCGCCATGGCCGGGTAGCCGATCGTGCCCGCGAGCCCGCCGTTGCCCACGACCTGGAGACGGCCGTTCCAGCTGTCGGTCGGGAGCCAGACCTCGAAATGAATCGCCGAGGTGCGGGTGGGCTTCAAGACGCCGTGCACCTGACAGAACACCGGCAGGTCCTCGATGGCACGCCCGCCGCGAGCGTTCGGCGGCGTGAACGTGCCGCCCGTCACGGTCGTCGCCATGGTGATGGTGGTGTCGGCCAGCTTCAGGTTCGCCAGAGCTTCACAATTCGTGGCGGCAGCCGAGGGAGCCGCCGCGAGGGCAACCAGGGACAGTGCGGCTAGGAGGGCGTGCGGGACGAGGCGCTGCATCATCGGGCTCCTCTTCGTTGAAACCGGGGGCCTATTGTAGTCTCTCTGGCCGCGCTATCGTTATGGTGAGTCTGTCCATGCCGCGCGGCCCCGAACCCGAGCGCCTCGTCGTCGACGGCCGCGAGATTGCCGTCTCGAATCCGCACAAGATCCTCTTTCCCCAGGCTGGCCACACGAAGCTCGACCTCGTCCGCTACTACCTCGCCGTCGCCGAGGGCGCGCTTCGCGGGTCCGGCGGCCGGCCCAACGTCCTCGTGCGCTACCCGAACGGCATCGCCGGTGAGTTCTTCTACCAGAAGCGGGCCCCCCGGGTGCGGCCGCCCTGGATCGATGTGGTCGCGCTGACGTTCCCGTCTGGACGATCCGCGGAGGAAGTGGTGCCGCGCGATGCCTCGGCGCTCGTGTGGATGGCGAATCTCGCATGCCTCGAGCTGCATCCGCACCCGGTCCGGGCCGACGATCTCGATCATCCCGACGAGCTTCGCGTGGATCTCGACCCGGTGCCGGGCGTGCCGTGGGGCCAGCTTCGCCAGGTCGCGCACGTGGTGCGCGCGACGCTGACGGACTTCGGCCTCGTCGGCTGGCCCAAGACGTCGGGCTCGCGCGGCATGCACGTCAATGTCCGGATCGAACGGCGCTGGACGTTCGACCAGGTCCGCCGTTCGGCGCTCGCGTTCGCGCGCGAGGTCGAACGCCGCGTGCCGAGCCTCGCCACGAGCAAGTGGTGGAAGGAGGAGCGCCACGGCGTGTTCATCGACTACAACCAGAACGCGAAAGACCGCACCGTGGCTGGCGCCTATTCCGTTCGTCCCAGGCCCGACGCGCGCGTGTCGGCGCCGCTCGCCTGGGACGAAATCGACGCGTGCGATCCGGCCGAGTTCACCCTGGCCACGATGCCGGATCGATTCAAGCGGGCGGGCGATCGGCTTGCCGGGATCGACGAGCGTCAATGTTCGCTGGAGGCGCTGCTGGACCTGGCGGCGCGCGACGAGCGTGAGGGGCTCGGCGACGCGCCGTGGCCGCCGCACTACCGCAAACAGGCGGGGGAGCCGTCGCGCGTGCAGCCTTCCCGTCGGCGCACTCGCGCCGGCAATCGGGACGATGCCCACGGCGGCGACGTCAACGCCGGAGGGCGCCGAACACCTTCTCGAGCTCGAAAGCGGGCGTGACGTCGAGCTGATCGTACCGGCAGTCGGCCGGCCGCTTGTCGGGCCGCCATCTCAGGAAGACCGCGGCGTGGCGGAACCGGTCGCCCTGCAGGTGGTCGTACTTCACCTCGCACACCCGCTCGATCCGCACCGGCTCCCACGACAGATCCTTGCCCGCGCTCCAGCGGCTCTGGGATCCCGGCATCCGGGAACGCTCGCCCGCCGTGGTCGCCCACCCGCCCCATGGATGGCCGTCGAGCGCGTGCTCGCGAAGAGGCGCCAGCTCGTCGACCAGCTGCGCGCGCACGGCCATGCTGAACGCGGAGGTCACGCCGACGTGCTGCAGCACGCCGTCCCCGTCGTACAGTCCGAGCAGCAGCGATCCAACCGCGTCTCGGGCGGCCTTGTACCACCGGAATCCACCGACGACGCAGTCGGCGGTGCGGACGTGCTTCACCTTGATCATCGCGCGCTGACCGGGCGCGTACCGCCCGTCGACCGGCTTGGCGACGACGCCGTCGAGGCCAGCCCCTTCGAAGCGCTCGAGCCAGTCGGCGGCCACGCGACGGTCGCGGGTCATGGGCGTGAGGTAGACGGGCGGCGTGATGTTCGTCATCAGGCGTTCGAGCGCGGCCCGCCGGCCCTGCTGCGCCTCGCCCCGGATATCCCGACCGTCGACGGCGAGCAGATCGAACGCGACGAACGCGGCCGGCGTCTCCCTGGCGAGCCTGGCCACTCGCGAAGCAGCCGGGTGCAACCGGAGTTGCAATCGGTCGAAATCGAGCCCCCGATCGGTAAAGATGATGATCTCCCCGTCCGCGACCGAGCCCCGTGGCAGAGCCAGCAGGGCGTCGTGCAGCTCAGGGAAATAGCGATCGAGCGGGCGCAGGTCGCGGCTCTGAATGTAGACGTCCGTGTCATTCCGGAACACGATCGCGCGGAACCCGTCCCACTTCGGCTCGAACAGATAGCCCGCGCCGGCCGGCAGCGTCTCGGCCAGCTTCGCGAGCATCGGCTCGATCGGCGGATCAATGGCGAATGTCCCCACGGCCGTCCAGGCCTCCCGATCCCTCGCTCCTACTCTAGCCCTCACGGCGGCCTTAACGATGAGGCGCTTTGGCGATCGCCCGCCCGCCATCGATAATCGATCTCGATCACGCGCACGGAGGATCGTCGGCGCGATCAGAGAGAGCCGTCCCTCTGGGACATCCCGCAAGGAGGCCGACTCGTGAGCACCTCGTTATCCGCAGCCGAGCTCGATCGCATCAACGCCTACTGGCGCGCGGCCAACTACCTGTCGGTCGGCCAGATTTACCTCCTCGACAATCCCCTGCTGAAGACGCCCCTGAAGCCGGCCCACATCAAACCGCGACTGCTCGGCCACTGGGGCACGACGCCCGGCCTGAACTTCGTCTACGCGCATCTGAACCGCGTGATCCGCAAGCACGACCTGGACATGATCCTGATCGTCGGTCCCGGTCACGGCGGCCCCGGGATCGTCGCCAACACGTATCTCGAAGGCACCTATACCGAGCTCTTTCCCAACGTGTCGCGCGACGAGCGCGGGATGGCCCGCCTGTTCAGGCAGTTCTCGTTTCCAGGCGGCATTCCGAGCCACTGCGCGCCGGAAACGCCCGGATCGATCAACGAAGGCGGCGAGCTTGGCTACAGCCTGGCGCACGCCTACGGCGCGGCGTTCGACAATCCGAATCTGATCGCCGCGTGCATCGTCGGCGACGGCGAAGCCGAGACCGGCGCCCTGGCGACGTCGTGGCACTCGAACAAGTTCCTCAATCCGGCGCGCGACGGCGCGGTGCTGCCGATCCTGCACCTGAACGGCTACAAGATCGCGAATCCGACCGTGCTGGCGCGCATCGGGCGCCGCGAGCTCGAGGCGCTGCTGCGCGGCTGCGGCTACGAACCGTTGTTCGTGGCGGGCGATCAGCCGGAGCCCATGCACCGGCTGATGGCCGCGACGGTCGAGAAAGCCCTGGCCCGGATTGGCCGCATTCAGGCTGACGCCCGTGCGCACGGCGCTCGGCGACGCCCCGACTGGCCCGTCGTCGTGCTGCAGACCCCGAAAGGCTGGACCGGTCCCAAGGTCGTGGACGGCGTGCAGGTGGAGGGCACGTTCCGCGCGCACCAGGTGCCGCTGGCCGAGGTACGGACGAGGCCGTCGCACCTGAAGCTGCTCGAGCGCTGGATGCGCAGCTACAAACCGGCCGAGCTGTTCGACGCCGGCGGAGCGTTGCGGAAGGAGCTGGCCGATCTGGCGCCGAAGGGCGAGCGCCGGCTCGGCGCGAATCCGCATGCGAACGGCGGGCGCCTGCTGCGCGACCTGCGGATGCCGGATTTTCGCGACTATGCGGTGAAGGTGCCGCGCCCCGGCGCGATCCGCGCCGAAGCGACGCGCGTGGCCGGCGCCTTTCTGCGAGACGTGATGAAGGCGAACCTCGAGGCCGCGAACTTCCGTGTGTTCGGGCCCGACGAGACCGCGTCGAACCGCCTCACGCCCCTGTTCGACGTGACCGATCGCGCGTGGATGGCGGAAACGGCCGCAACCGACGATCACCAGTCGCCGGGCGGGCGCGTGATGGAGGTGCTCAGCGAGCACCTGTGTCAGGGCTGGCTGGAGGGATACCTGCTCACGGGACGCCACGGCCTCTTCTCGTGCTACGAGGCCTTCATCCACATCGTCGACTCGATGTTCAACCAGCACGCCAAGTGGCTCAAGACGACGCGCACCATTCCGTGGCGGCGGCCGATCGCCTCGCTGAACTACCTGCTCACGTCGCACGTGTGGCGGCAGGATCACAACGGCTTCAGCCATCAGGATCCCGGCTTCATCGATCATGTCGTGAACAAGAAGGCCGACGTGATCCGCGTCTATCTGCCGCCCGACGCCAACACGCTGCTGTCGGTCGTGGATCACTGCCTGCGGAGCCGCCACTATGTCAACGTCATCGTTGCCGGCAAGCAGCCCGAGCTCCAGTGGCTCGACATGGATGCCGCCGTGAAGCATTGCACCGCGGGCATCGGCCTGTGGGAATGGGCGAGCAACGATCGTGGCGGCGACCCGGACGTCGTGATGGGGTGTGCCGGAGACGTGCCGACGCTCGAAACGCTGGCCGCGGTCGAACTCCTCCGCCGCCACGTGCCCCAGCTGAAGGTGCGCGTGGTGAACGTGGTCGACCTGATGACGCTGCAGCCGCGAAGCGAGCATCCGCACGGACTCGCGGATCGCGATTTCGACGCGCTGTTCACCCGCAGCAAGCCGATCATCTTCGCCTTTCACGGCTATCCGTGGCTCATCCACCGGCTCACGTACCGGCGGACGAACCACGGGCAGCTGCACGTGCGCGGCTATAAGGAGGAAGGCACGACCACGACGCCGTTCGACATGGTGACCTTGAACGATCTCGATCGCTTTCATCTGGTGGGCGACGTGATCGACCGCGTGCCGGGCCTGGCGTCGCGCGCGGCCTATCTGAAGCAGTTCGTCCGCGACAAGCTGCTCGATCACCGGCACTACGTGCGCACGTACGGCCAGGACATGCCGGAAATCCGGGAATGGCAGTGGCGCGGCGCAACGCCGCGCCAGCGGCGGGCGGCCGCCCGGAGAAGGCGATAGGAGGCGATCAGGACCCGGGGGGATGCGACAGCGGCACCTTGAGTCCGACCGCCGACACGAACGTGCCGGTCGACGATCGAACCCGCTGCCAGAACGGAACCCGGCCTGGCGGCGGCCGGGTTGGGGCTCGGCCCGGCGCGCAGAGACAGACGCCCGGCGTATTCCCCAGCATGAGAATGCTGCCCAAGTAGTAACTGACGGCCACCACCGCGAGCGGCATCCACCACACGCCGAGCGCTGCGTACAGCGCCAGGCCGAGCATCGTCACGAAACAAGCGTCGCAGGTCGCCGCGGCGAGCCGGCTGTGCACCGACCGCAGAATGCGCCCGCGCAGAAAGGGCGTGCCGGAGTCCTCGAGCGTCAGGCGGAGCGCCGTCGCGGCCGCCGTCGGCGTCGCGGGAGCCGGATCGTGCGGATCCGGAAACCGCTCCAGGAACTCGCGCATCGTCTGGTCCGGGTCGAGGCCCACGGCGTCGGCATACGCGCGGATGAACGCGCGCCGGAAGATGCCCGACGGCCAGCGCGTCACGTCGTCCCGTTCGAGATCGCGCAGGAGCGACGCGCTGATCTTGCTGTTCTCGGCGATCAGCGTCAGGTCGATCCGCCGCCGCTCGCGTTCACGGCGCAGACGAAGGCCGAAGCTTTCGCCGGCGTCGATGGGTTGAAGCGTGGACGCGGACATGAGGCGGACGCCGAGGCCGTAGCAAATCTGATACCCCTTTCGCGGCGCGCGTTTCCCGCCTCTTTCGTGTCGCCGACGCGCGCCCTGAGGGACAAACTTTCAGAGGCCCGTGAAGAAAGCGCGCGATAGGAATTTTTTTCGCAGGTTCGACGCGAACGGTGGAAGGGCTAGGCGCGCGAGGAGGCGAAGGCCGCGCGGACGCGCTCGCGGGTGAATGGAATCTCGCGCAGGCGCGCGCCGGTCGCGTCGAACACGGCGTTGCCGACGGCCGCGGCGACGATGGTAATCGCCGTTTCCCCGGCTCCGGTCGCTTCGACGTCCCGTCGATCGAGAAGCACCGTGTCGATCGCCGGCACGTCGAACCCGACGAACAGGCTGTGGTAGCTCCGCCAGTCGATCGAGGTCACCTGGCGGTCGTTCCACGTCACCTCCTCGCCGAGGGCCCGGCTGAGCCCTTGCAGGGCGCCGCCTTCGATCTGGTTGCGAAGCCCGTCCGGATTGGAGACTGGACCGCAATCGTGAGCCACCACGAGGCGCTTCACGACGATGGCGCCGGTCGCCGGATCGACCTGGACCTCGGCCACCATGGCCGCGTAGCCGTTGTCGCCTTCGTAGGCGACGCACGAGATGCCGCGGCCCGCGGCGGTTCCGACCGTCGGACGGTCGGGCGACGGAGACGGCCGGGGGGCCCAGCCCGCCGCCTTCGCGGCCGCGCTCACCACGGCTTTGAGCCGGGCATCGCGCAGATGGCGCAGCCGGTACTCCACGGGATCCGCGTGCACCCGGGCCGCGATCTCGTCGAGAAAGCATTCGTGCGCGAAGGTGTTCTGCAGTCGAGACGGCGAGCGCAGCGGGCCGGTGAAGAACGGCGATTCGATCGTGTGCGTGACGACGCGTTCACCCGCGACCGTGCCGGCGCCGCCGGCGGCGCCGGCGACCCGGCCGGCCACGTACGAGGGCGCCGCGTTGCTGCCGTTGCGGAAGGCCGACGGCGCGCCCGAGGCGCCAGGCCTGAACGGCGCGGGCGCGAAGCCGGCGAGGGCGCCGGACACGACGTTGCCCGGAGTGTCGTAGCCGGGACGGCCGCCGTGCGACGCGTACCACGCCTCGCACTCCCAGGCCACGATCGTCCCGCCGGCATCGACGCCGGCGCGTTGATCGATCGAGTACGGATAGCCGTAGTTCTCCCACGCCATTTCGTCGCGTCGCGACAACTGCACGCGCACGGGTCGCCCGACCGACTGTGAGAGCATCGCCGCATCGAACGACACGGTGTCGGCGCCGTTGATGCCGTAGCAGCCCGCGCCCCGCGTGAAAACCACGCGCACGCGCTCGAGCGGCAGGCCGAGCAGGGTCGCGACACCGTTCCGGGTCGGATAGGCCGATTGCGTGGCCGACCAGATCGTCGCGGCGCCGTCCCGCACGTCGGCGACCGCGCACGACGTGCCCATCGATCCGTGCATCTGATACGGATGGCGGTACGTCGCCCGGACGACCGACGCGGCTCCCGCGAGCCGGTCGTCCACGTCGGCCGAGTCCACGACGACGGCGTCCCGCGCCGGCTGGTGTCTCAGATAGTCGTCGAACCCCTGCTGCGACGGCAGGCGCCTGCCGTCGGTCCATCTAACCGCCAGGGTTCGCGCGGCCTGCAGCGCCTGCCAGGGCTTCTCCGCGACGATCCCGACGAAGTCCTTCCGAACCACGACCTTGACCACGCCTGCGAGGCCCGTGACCGACCCTTCGTCCACGCCGACGAGGGTCGCGCCCACGGCCGGCGGCCGCACCACCGCGCCGTGCAGCATGCCGGGGGCGCGGACGTTGTGGACGTACTCGAACCGGCCCGTCGCCATGGCCGGCATGTCGACCCGCGGGACGGGCGTGCCGAGCACGGTCCAGTCGCTCGGCGCCTTGCGCGGGGCGCTCGGATCCAGGCGGACGTCGAGCCTCCGGCCGGCGACGAGATCGCCGTAGCCGACGCGGGCGGCCGGGTTGGCCGTCGCGCTGATCACGCCGGCGGCCACGGTCAGCCCGGCCGCGGGAACGCCCAGCCGCTCGGAGGCGAGCCCGACCAGGGTCGCGCGCGCCGTCGCTGCCGCGCGCGCGAGATTCGCGTCGTTGAAATTCGTCGGCGTCGACTGGCTGCCCGACGTCGTGCCCTGGTCGGGCGTCACCTCGGTGTCGCACATCACGAGGCGCACGCGCGCGAGCGGCACCGACAGCTCTTCGGCGATGAGCTGCATCTGCGCGGTCTGCATCCCCTGGCCGAGCTCGCACTTCCCGGTGTAGGCCGTCACGGTGCCGTCGGCTGCGACCGCGATCCAGGATTCGAGCGCGTCGGGATCGACATGCGAGGCGCGGGTGCCGAACGGCCCCTGCGCGAAGCCTGCGCGATCCATGACGACGGCGCCGATCCCGACGACCAGGGCGCCGGACGCCTTGAGGAAGTCGCGGCGATCGAGCGTCACCGGCGCGCCTCCTGTGCATAGCGGCGGATGGCGCGGAGCATGCGGGTGTGCGCGAAGCAGCGGCACAGCACGTTCGCCATCGCCTGCCGGATGTCGGCGTCGGTCGCGTCGGGACGCTCGTCGATGAATGCCTTCGCGGTGAGCATGACGCCGCTCAGACAGAAGCCGCATTGAGCGGCCTGTTCGTCGATGAAAGCCTGCTGGAGCGGATGCGGCCGCTCCGGCGTGCCGAGTCCTTCGAGCGTCGTGATCGCGCCGCTGCCGACGGTGCCGACCGGCGTGACGCACGATCGCACGGCGCGGCCGCCGACGAGCACGGTGCAGGCGCCGCATTGGCCGAGCCCGCAGCCGAATTTCGGTCCGCGCAGGGCCAGATCGTCGCTCAGGACGTACAGGAGCGGCGTGGCGGGATCGACGTCGACCGTATGGGCCTCGCCGTTGACGGTGAGACGGATGGCGCTCATTTCGAGGCGAGCCTACGGCGCGCGGGCGCGCCTGTCAAATGCCGCACGTGCGGCCGACGCCGCGACGCCCGAGGCGTGTCATCCGCCCGCGAGCGCGCCGACGATCAGGAACGGCTCGTCGCCGCTCGTCACCGCCTGAGGCAGCGGCGTCTCGGTGGCCTCGAGGGAGAAATCCTCCTGGCACGCGAAGAAGCGGAGGAATGGCCGGCGCCTTCGCGTGACATGGTCGCGAATGGTGCCGCGGAGCACCGGGTACTGCGCCTCGACGGCGTCGAGCACGGCGCCGAGCGTGGCCTCGCCCTGCACCTCCACCGTCACTTCGCGATCGACCCGGGCGAGCGTCTGCAGATGGGGCGGCAGCTCCACGCGAATCATGGCAGCGTCTGGACTTCGATCGACAGCACCGGCGGCAGATCGCGGACGATCGGCGCCCACCGATCGCCGGCGCTGGAGGAGGCATACACCTGGCCCCCGGTCGTGCCGAAATACACACCGCACGGATCCAGCGCGTCCACCGACATCGCGTCGCGGAGCACGTTCACGTAGCAGTTGCGGTCGGGCAGTCCGTGGCCGAGCGCCTCCCACTCGTTGCCGCCCGTCCGGCTCCGATACACGCGCAACGCCCCGTCGGGCGGATAGTGCTCCGAGTCGCTCTTGATCGGTACCACGTAGATCGTGTCCGGCTCGTGGGCGTGGACGTCGATCACGAAGCCGAAGTCGGTGGGCAGGTTGCCGCTGACTTCGGTCCACAGGTCGCCGGCATTGTCGCTGCGCATCACGTCCCAGTGCTTCTGCATGAACAGCACGTCGGGCCGCGCCGGATGCATGGCCACGTGATGCACGCAGTGGCCCACTTCGGCCTTCGGATCCGGAATGTAGTTCGAGACCAGGCCCTGGTTGATCGGCTTCCAGGTCTTCGCGCCATCGTCGGTGCGGAAGGCGCCGGCGGCGGAAATCGCAATGTACATCCGATCGTGATTCGACGGATCGATCAGGATCGTATGCAGGCACAGGCCGCCCGCCCCAGGCTGCCACTTGGGTCCCGTGCCGTGCTCGCGCAGCCCCGGCAGCTCCTCCCAGCTCCTGCCGCCGTCGGTGGATCGGAACAGCGCCGCGTCCTCGACGCCGGCATAGACCGTGTCCGCGTCGGTCAACGACGGCTCGAAGTGCCAGGCACGCTTGAACTCCCACGGGTGCGGCGTGCCGTCGTACCACTGATGCGTGCCGGTCACCCCGGCATAGCTGAACTGATTGCCGACCGCCTCCCAGGTCTTCCCGCCGTCATCGGAGCGTTGCACCGTCTGTCCGAACCAGCTGCTCGACTGGGACGCGTAGATGCGATTCGGATCGGCGGGCGATCCCTTGAGGTGATAGAGCTCCCAGCCGCCGAAATGAGGCCCGTTCACGTTCCACGTCTCACGCGTGCCGTCCGACGTGAGGATGAAGGCTCCCTTGCGGGTGCCCACCAGAACCCGTACACCACTCATCGCCCGCCCTCCGAGAGTAGTCTAACGCGGCCCGATGCACGATTGGTCCGGCAAGTCGAAATCGTCAATGCGACGGAGCCGGGATCGTTCGCGAGACGGCTCGGGCAGCTGTCGGGTCCGGCGCCGACCGCCGGCTCGGCACGGGGTGCACGGTCTCTTCATCCGGATCGGGCTGTTCGGCCCAGATGCGCGGGCTGGTGAGAAGGCGCCCGAGCGGCGTGTGCGCCTTCACCCAGTGCTTCGTGGAGAAATAGCGCAGATAGACGAGACGCATCGTCCTGGCGCGCGCGCTGTGTCCAGACGCGTGTGACGTATCGGACAGCTGATATCCAAGACGATGGAGATACGGTCCGATGAGGTCTTCGCACAGGCTGAGATCCCCCGACGAGCACCGGTTCTTCCAGCGGCCCACCGGGTTGAAGTCTGCGCGCCATCGCTCGTCCTGAAACGACGTGTTCGGATCCTTGAGCGAATGCACGGGATTCTGCCGGATGCGCCCGTAATCGAGGTCGTGGTCGATGGCCGCGCCCACCCGGTTCAGCACGCGGGTCGGATCCGCGAGCAGATCCTCGAATCGCAGCTCGAGGTAGTCGGCAGGATGCGACCGGCCGTACTCGCGACCGATCCGTACCATCCATTCCCAGAAGAGCGCCGCCACCCCCAGGCGTCGACTGCGGTCCCAGGGGAGCGTGGGGATCCACCGCTGGCTGGTGTTCGAGATCGCGCAGTCGCGGCCGTCCCGGATCACGTGCACGAAGATCGCGTCGGGGATCGCCTGGCGGATCTCGTTCATGTACAGCACGTGCACCGGCGTTCCTTCCACCCACCGATCCATCGCCTGCGCCCCCGTCAGGCCGTTCATCAACAGCGGGAGGAACGCGCTCGTCTTGCGACACCGCGCGAGGGCCGCCTGGACGAACGGCTCGACTTCGAGACCCGGCACTTTGCCGAGGTACCCGGCGAGGAACTCGTCGGCAAACTTTCGCCGATACGCCGAGCTCGTCAGATTGGGAAACCGCCGGGCCAGGTCGTAGAAGAACGTCTCCTTGCGGTAGACGGTGAACCCGCCGGCCGCGAGGAGCATCGAATACAGCAGGGTTGTCCCGGATCGCGGACAGCCCACGACGAAGACGGGGCGTTTGAGGGCGGGCACGTCGCGCGAGCAGTGCAAGCCGAGGGCCGCGAATTTCGGGTCGATTGTGGAGAATCGCTGCCGATCGTGGGGCCCCCGGGAAACAGAAGCGGTAGCCGGCTGCCACGGGCCAACCGCGCCAGAGGCCGTTCGGCTGGCTCCGCCGTCAGGCGGTCCGGTCGGCGCCGATCGGCGCGGGAGGCGCGACGGCACCCCGGAACGAGCGATAGAGGACGATGAAATAGATCGTCGCGAGCAGCGTGCCGATCGTCCACCACACCAGCCCGACCGTCATGCTGTACGAGCCGGTGCGGGTGTTGTAGATCGTGAGACTGTAACCGGGATCCGTGCTCGCGGGCAGCAGCACCGGGTGCAGCGCGAAGGCCGCGCCACCGAGCATCGCCGCGATGTAGGCCGCGGACGCGGCGAACGCCGCCTGGAGGCGCCCGCGCCAGTCGCAGTAGCGCACGGCGGCGAGCGCCGCAGCGACCCCGGCCGGAATGAGCCAGCCCCACGGGTGCGCCGAGAAGTTGGCCAGGACGGCGGGCCTGACCGAGAGGGTCGCAGCAAGACTCAGGATCGTGATGGCGACGACGGCGCCCCACGCGCGCCCGGCGGCGCGGCGCGCGCGCACGCTGCACGTCGCCGCCGACGCGGATGGCCGCGTAGTAGCCGCCGTGCATCGTCACGACAGCCAGCGCCAGGATGCCGACCAGAAGCGTGTACCAGTCGACGACGCCCGGGTGCGGGCCGACGGCGAAGTCGGTCCAGAGCGGCTCGAAGAAATAGCCGCTGGCCTCGAGCGGAACGCCGCGGACGACGTTGCCGGCCGCCAGCCCGAGCGCCAGCGCGAGCAGCAGGCTCGATCCCGTGAACACGACGTCGAAGAGCGGCCACCAGAGCCGCTCGTGGACGTGCGTGCGAAGCTCGATGCCGAGCGCCCGCAGAATGAGCAGCCACAACACGATCATGAGCGGCAGGTAGAAACCGCTGAAGCTCGACGCATACAGCCTGGGGAACGCGAAATACAGCGCGCCGCCCGCGCCGAGCAGCCACACTTCGTTGCCGTCCCACACGGGCTTGATCGTGTCGACGAGCGCCTGGCGCTCGCCTTCCGTGCGCGCCACGACGAGCGTCAGGATCCCGACGCCGATATCGAAGCCGTCGAGCACGACGTACGCCACGAGCGTGAAGGCGACGAGCACGAACCAGAGGGTTTCCACGTCAGGACTCCGCCGAGGGTTCCGGGCCGCGCTCGATCTCGCGCGAGACGAGCAGGACGAAGAGAATCGAGAGCACGGTGTAGAGGCCCATGAAACCGAGCAGCGAGAACAGCGCATTGCCCGACGACACCGTGGCCGAGAACCCCTCGGCGGTGCGCATCAGGCCGTAGACCACCCATGGCTGCCGCCCGATTTCGGCCGTCATCCACCCGGCGGTGTTGGCGATGAAGGGAAACGGCACCGAGAGCACCAGAATCCACAGCAGCCACGGCGACTCGAGGAGCCGCCCGCGCCACCAGAAGAACGCCGCCGCCAGCGTGATCGCGATGAAGATCGTCCCGAGCCCGACCATGATGTGGTACGCGTAGTAGAGGAGGGCGATGTTGTCGGGCCACTCGTCGCGTGGAAACGAGGCCAGGCCCGGCACTTCCGCCTCCCACCGCCGATAAGTCAGAAAGCTGAGCGCGCGCGGCACCTGGATCGGGTTGTCGAGCGCCAGCCGGTCGACGTCCGGCTGGCCCAGGATCGCGATCGGCGCCCCGACCTCCGTGCGAAAGAGCCCCTCCATCGCCGCGAGCGACGGCGGCTGATGCCGGGCGACGAGCAGCCCGTTGCGATCGCCGGACGGCCACAGCTGGAAGAGCGACGCGAGCAGGGCGCCCAGCAGCCCGAGCGTCAGGAACGACGCGCTGAACTCCCGATGCCGCCTGGCGAGCACGTAGTACGCGCCCACGCCCGCCATGGCGAAGCTGCCGGTGACGACGGCTCCGCCCATGTTGTGCAGGTACTGCCAGAACGCCCAGTCGTTCGCCAGGAGCGCCCGGAAGCTCGTGAGATGGGCCGACCCGTCGGCGGCGAGCTCGTAGCCGACCGGATGCTGCATCCAGGCATCGGTCACGATGATGAAATACCCCGACAGCCATGAGCCGACGAAGAGCAGGCACGCCGAGACCCAGTGCAGGAACGGGCTCACGCGACGCTCGCCGTACAGGAACACGCCGAGGAACGCCGACTCGAGGAAGAACGCGAACACGCCCTCCATCGCGAGCGACGTGCCGATGACGCCGCCTGAGTATTCGGAAAAGCGCGCCCAGTTCGTCCCGAACTGGAACTCCATCGGGATGCCGGTGATCACCCCGAACAGGAAGCTGATGGCGAAGACGTGGCCCCAGAAGCGCGCCGCGCGGCGGTCGCGGTCGTGGCCCGTGAGGAGGGCGCGCGTCTCGAATACGACGATGAGCGGCGCCAGGCCCATCGTGAGCTGCGGAAAGAGATAGTGGTAGGTGATCGTGAAGGCGAAGTGCAGGCGATGCAGAACCAGAGCGCTGTTCACCTCGGGATTTCCCAGGCCGATCCTACTCGGTTCCGACGCCCGGCTCTACGGCACGAGTTCACGCACCGGACGCACCTCCACGCTGCCCTCCCGTGCCGGCGGGATCTTGGCGGCGACCTGGATCGCATCGTTCAGATCGCGCGCATCGATCAGGTAGAAACCCGCGAGCTGCTCCTTGGTTTCGGCGAACGGGCCGTCGGTGACCGAGACCCGCCCGTTGCGCACCCGGACCGTGGTCGCCGTGTCCACGGGTTGGAGCGCTTCGGCGGCGACCAGCACGCCGCTCTTGCGGAATCCGTCGCCGCACGCCATGCACTCGCGATCCGGCACCGCATGGAGTTTGTCTTCCGTCATGTACACCAGGCACAGATACTTCATCGTCGTCCCCGTTGCCGTTACATGCCCAATTCCGCCAGACGCCGTGCGAGAAAGCGACGCTCGGGCTCCTGTCGCGTGAGCGCGAGCGCGCGCTGGTACGACGCGCGCGCTTCTGCGCCTTTGCCCAGGCGCCGGCACAAATCCGCGCGCGCGGCGTGCGCCAGGCGGTAGTCGCGCAGATCCCCGCGTTCGAGGATGGCATCCACGAGCGCCAGGCCCGCCTCCGGCGTGTCGCGCATGGCGACAGCCACCGCGCGATTCAGCTCGACGACGGGAGAGGGGCTCGCCGCCAGCAGCATGTCGTAGAGGCCGACGATCTCCACCCAGTCGGTGTGTCCGGCGCTCGGCGCTTCCGCGTGCAGCGCCGCGATTGCCGCCTGAATCGCGTAGAATCCCGGCCGCCCCGAGCCGAACGCGCGTTCGACCAGCGACACGCCTTCAGCGATGGCCGCGCGATCCCACAACGAGCGGTCCTGCTCGTCGAGCAGGATGAGTTCACCCGACGCCGTGGCGCGCGCCGCCCGCCGCGACTCGTGGAGCAGCATCAGCGCCAGCAGCCCCACCGCTTCCGGCTCCGGCAGAAGTTCGACGAGCAGTCGTCCCAGGCGAATCGCTTCCCCGGAGAGATCCGCTCGCGTCACCGATGCCCCGGACGAGGCGGCGTAGCCCTCGTTGAACACGAGGTAGATCACGCGAAGCACCGCGTCCAGCCGTTCGGCCAGTTCCGCGGCCGCCGGCACCTGATAGGGGATGCCTGCGTCGCGAATCTTGGCCTTGGCGCGCACGATGCGCTGCGCCACGGTCGGCGCTCGCGTCAGAAACGCCTCGGCGATCTCCTCGGTCGTCAGGCCGCAGACCTCCCGCAGCGTCAGGGCGATCTGGGCATCCGGCGCGAGCGCCGGATGGCAGCACGTGAAGATCAGGCGCAGCCGATCGTCCTCGACGCGTTCGTCGTCTTCCCAGACCTCGGGCTCGACGGCCACGCGCTCGGCATGAGCCTCTTCGTCCAGGCCCTCGAAACGCGACTGGCGCCGCTTCGCGTCGATCGCCTTGAATCGACCGGTCGAGACCAGCCACGCCCGCGGGTTCCCGGGAAGGCCGTCGCGCGGCCACTGCTCGAGCGCCGCCCGGAAGGCGTCCTGCAGCGCCTCTTCAGCCGCATCGAAATCGCCCAGGAGCCGGATCAGCGTCGCGAGGACCCGGCGCGACTCCGAAACGTAGACGGCGCTCACCGTCTCGAGGATGGGATCGGTCGCCGGCACGGCGACCCATCACACCACCTCCCGAGCGGCGACGCAAGCCGTCAGGCCGCCGGGTCGCAGTTCACCATCCAGGGGATGCCGTACCGATCCACCAGCATGCCGAAGCCCGGCGACCAGAACGTCTTGTCGAACGGCATCGTCACCCGGCCGCCCTCGCCGAGGGCCGTGAACGCACGCGCCCCGTCGGCGGGGTCCTTCACCTGGAGCATCACCGTGATGCCCTGCGGTTTCGCATGGTGGCCGGGCTGTGAATCGGAGCCCATCAGAATCTGGCCTCCGACCTCGAGGCGCACGTGCATCACCCGGCCGTGGTGTTCGGGCGGGTGCTGATCCTTCATCGGGGTGTCGCCAATCGTCTGGATCGTCGCGATCCTGCCGCCCAGGGCCTGTTCGTAGTACCTGAAAGCCTCGGCGCAGGTGCCGTCGAAGTTGAGATACGGAATGATGTGCATGGTCGCCCTCCGTCCTTTCCTCCTTGTCGATCGGAGACCTCCCGGATCGACAGGCGCTCCAAGCGCCTGTCGGAACGGCGCTTCCAGGCCTCCTGCGACCCTGTCGAAACCCGGCTCGCCCGTTCGACCAGGGCACAGGAGGCGAGTGACATGCGATTCAACAAGACGCTGTGGGTGTTCCAGGGGTTGCTGGCGGCGGTGTTTCTCTTCGCGGGGGGAATGAAACTGGTGCTGCCGGTCGAGGCGCTCGCCGGGCCGGTGGCGTTTCCGGGCGCGTTCCTGCGGTTCATCGGCGCGGCGGAGGTGCTCGGAGCCGTCGGACTCATTCTGCCGCTGGCGCTCAGGATCCTCCCGCGGCTGACGGCCGTGGCCGGCGCGGGCCTGACGATCATCATGATTGGGGCGACCGTGGTGACCGTGGCGAGCATGGGCGTCGGCGCGGCGCTCGTGCCGTGCATCGTCGGCATCCTCGCCGCCGCTGTCGCCCGCGGGCGCTGGTCGCTCGGCGCCCCGACGGCGTGACGCAGGCCGGAGGCGGCCGGACGACTGGCAATCAGCGCGCCGCGGACACGCACGCGCCGTCGCGTATGGACGACGCACGTGTCGGACGGGGCGTGCGAGTCGCGGCGGATCAGGCCGGCGCGCAGCCAGGCGCCGGTGGCGAGCGCCTGACGAATGGCGGGATTCAGATCGTCGGCGCGCCCCGTCGGCGAGGCGAAGATCCCGATGGGCATGAGGGGCGCGGCCGCGAAGCGATCCGCCTCGCGGCGTACCGACAGCATCCAGCCCACTCCGATCGGGCTCTGGGGCGCGGCCGCCGTCATCGGGACCAGGAGTCGGCCGCCCGTGGTCAAGGCGTCGAGCCAGATGGGAAGCGGATGCGTGAAGCCCGCGTTGACGAGGATCGCATCGCACGGGCCGGGGTCCTCGGTGGCGCCGTCCGCGCATCGAACGGTGGCCTGCGGCCAGAGGCGCAGGTTTCGCGCGGCGCGCGCCGCCAGATCCGGATCGATGTCCACGCCGGTCGCGCGCCCGGTGGGGCCGACGACCGCCGCGGCCAGCGCGGTGTAGTATCCCGCGCCGCACCCGACGTGCAGCACCGTTTCACCGGGGGCGAGGTCGAGCGCGTCGAGACAGGCGGCGAGCGTGGCCGGATGGCCGTTGTTGATCTGCCGCGCGGGATCGAGCGCCACGAGCGTGTTGTGGTACACGTGCCGCGGATCGGGGTCGGGCGTCGCACGGTACCTGACCGTGCCTGGCCGTGTCGGATCGCCGCTCGCCAGCTGCCACGGGCCCGGGCCGAGGAACCGCTCGCGCGGCACCGTGGCCAGCGCGTCGACGAGCGCACGCGATCGCAGGCTCGCGACGGCCTCGAGCTCCTCGGCGTAGAAGCGGCGGACGGCTGCCAGATCCGGCACGGCCATCTTGTACACGACTTGCACATCAATGTGCAAGATGTGTAAGATTTCGTTCCATGACCCTGGATTCCAGAACCGCGCTGGCCGCCGTCGAGCGCGAGCTCGCCGGCCTCGAGCGCCGGCGCGACGAGATGGATCGGGCCGTGGCGCGGTTGCGGCGGATCGCGCTGTGGCTCCGGCAGCGTCGGCCGTCGATCCGTTCCACCCGCCGCGCCGCCTCCGCGCCGGCCGGCGCCGAGGCGCCGCCCAGCCTCACCGACGGCTGCCGGGCGGTGCTGCGCATCAGCGACAAGGAGGGCGTCACGCCCCGGGACGTGAAGCGCCTCCTGGCGATGAGCGGCGTCGAGTGGAATCGGTACAGCAACGCGATGTCGGCCGTCCACACCGTGCTCAAGCGTCTCGTGCAGCAGGGCGAAGCCAGGGCGATCCTCGGACGCGACGGCCGGCGGCGGTTCGCGGCCGTCCGGCGGGGATCCATCGCGCTCTCGCGTCAGGAGGCCGGCGACCAGGCCCTCCTTCAGGCGCTCCTCGCCGCCGAATCGCCCGATGCCGTCGTCGCGCTCGTAGCGAGGCGCCGATCGCCGACGGGAGGATCCTGAGGCTCAATCGCGGTCAGGATCCGCGGCGAGGAGACGTTCGCCATGAGACTGCCGCCCGCCTGGACCCTGCGTCTGATCGCCGCGTACACCCTCGTCGGCCTGGCACAGAGTGCCGGAGCCCAGGAACCGTTCCGCTTCGCGAGCGCCCCCTGCTCGACGCCGCCCCCGCTGCATTGTCCCGATGCCAACTGTTCCGGGGATCGGATCACGAACCCGGGGCCGGTCGTCGAGATGAAGACCAGGCGCACGTACTTCCTCGACTACCCGTGCGACTTGAAGACGGGCGAGCCGGTCACTTTCGTGCTGAGCCTGCACGGTGCGGGCGCGCCCGGCAACTGGCATCGCCACTACTTCCCGATCATGGACTACAAGGACCGGTACCGGCTGGTGATCGCGACGCCGAACTCGCCGACACGCTCGTGGTCCGAGGTGGACGATCAGTACCTGCAGAACATCGTCGAGTCGGTGGTGGACCAGATCGGGAAGGAGAACATCAAGGCGTTCTGGCTGGTCGGCCATTCGCAGGGCGGCCTCACCGCGAATCGGCTGCTGCGGACCGACTTCTTCAAGACGCGCGTGGACGGCTGGGTGAGCCTGTCGGGCGGACGGCTGGGCGGGAGTCCCGGGCGCGGAAATTTCAGCGGACTGAACGGACCTGGCGGCCGCGCCCGGGGCGCGACCCCGGCTCAGGCCGGGCGGGCCAGCGGGCCGGGCCGCGGCGCCCTCTCGACGCCGAGCGGCCTGCCCGACGGCGACTTCTCCTTCATCTATGAAACGGGCCAGCTGGAGATGGACGAGAAGGGCCTGCCCGCCACGTCCGACTGGGCGCGGAAGTACCGCTGCGGTGCACGGCAGCAGCACGACGACGTCGTGGATGCCAAGGCCGGCTACATCTATGACGGCTCGCGCCAGGATCCGCCCGTGCCTGCCTGGGGACGGGTCGCTCGTCCCGGCACGGCGCACGTCTTCGAGTATCCCCGCTGCTCGGACGGGCGCGTGGTCGCCGACATCGTGCGCCTGGACAAGGGACATACCGAGGGGCTCGAACCGCACATCACCGAGACGATCGTCACGCTGATGCTCTCGGCGACGGGCGGCAAGCTCCAGCGATAGGCCGAGCCGCCGGCGGGCGTCAGCCGCCCTCGGCGACGCGCTCGCCGTGCTCGTCCATCACGAGCGGGCGCGGCTCGAACGCGGCCAGGTATTCGAACTCGCGGCGGAAGTCGGGGAGCGGCACCCGCGCGGTGGCCGCGAGCTTCGCCAGTTCGTGCGGATCCTCGAAATCGTCGCGGCGCAGCCGGATCATGTAGCGGCGCGCGATGGCGTAGCGCGTCGACGCGATGTTCACCAGCCGCACCCGCGCGCGCCCCGTCTTCTCGTCGAGCAGCTTCTCGAACGGCACCGGCACGAAGTGCCCCCCGTCCATCGCGACCATCGCCGCGTTCCCGCCGGCGATCAGGTATTTCGCGGCGCAGTAGCCGAGGTCGCGCGTGTATTCCATGTCGAAGGGGATCGGATCGGCGCAGCGCAGCTCGTAGCCGATGTTCTTCGCCACCACCGTCGTCTTGATTCCGAACGCCTTGAGGCGTGTGTTGACGGCGGCTTTGAGGATCTCGCCGATGTTCACTTCGGCGATCCGGAGATTGCCGTGCGCGTCGTGCTCGACCTCCTGCAGGCCCTCGAGGCCGGCGGCGACGTCGAGCACGACCCCTTCGGCGATGATCGCCACTCCGTCGCGCCGGCCGTAGCTGAGGCGCTTGATGATGGCGCCGACCAGCGTGTCGACGATCGTCTTCAGCTGGAGCGGGCGGGGGAACTCTTCGTCGATGAGCGTCAGCGTGGCGCCGGCGGCCTTGCCGATGCCGAGGGCGAGATGGCCGGCTTTGCGGCCCATCGCGATCACGAAGTACCAGCGCGACGTCGTCTTGGCGTCGACCATCAGGTTCTTGACGATCTCGACGCCCACGTGGCGGGCCGTCTGGAACCCGAACGTGTCGATGTGCGACGGCAGTTCGAGATCGTTGTCGATCGTCTTCGGGACATGGACGACGTGGATGCGGCCGCCGGCGTGGCGTTCGAGCATCATGGCGGAAAACGCCGTGTCGTCGCCGCCGATCGTGATGAGCTGCGAGACGTTGAGCCGCAGCAGCGAGGTGACCGTATTCTCGAGGTGCTCCGGCTTCGTCGTCGGGTTCGCGCGCGAGATCCCGATGTGCGAGCCGCCGCGGAAGTGAATGCGGCTGACGCCGTCGATCGTGAGTGGGGTGACGTGGTCGATATCCCCCTTCATCACCCACTCGAAGCCGTCGCGCAGCCCCAGGACCTCGATCCCTTCCAGACAGGCCCGAATGGTGGCGGCACCGATGACGCTGTTGATGCCGGGAGCGGGTCCACCGCTCACCAGAATGGCGAGATTCTTGTGATGTTCCACCGCTCGATCATAGCGGAGAAGGCGGTCGGTGCCGTGCGCGACACGCGGTATACTCCAGGCCGATGAGACCGTCGGCTCGCATCGCGGCGTGCGTCTCGGCCGTTGCATGCCTGTGGTCGGTCGCGCCCGCGCCGGTGCGGGCGCAGACCACCGTCAAGGCGCAGCTGCCGGCTGCCGAGCCTCCCTGGGACAAGGGCATCGTGCCCATCGGGCCCGAGAGCTACTACCACGCGATCGAGTGCGGCAAGCAGGAAGGCAAGGCCCCCGCGTGCGTCTTCTGGGACACGGGGTTGTGCAAGAACGACGACTACACGCTCGCGATGTACACGCCCTACAAGATGGTGGCGTACGAAGTGTGGCGCGTCGTCCAGAACGGACAGGCGCCGCCGCAGCCGAATTACCAGGAAGCGCAGCGGACGCGGGTCACCATCGGCGTCACGCCGGTCCGCGGTGCGAACAATCCTATTGCCGATGTCGTCGTCAAGCGCGGCGCACGCGAGATACAGCCGAGCTCGCGGTCGATGGAGGGCGCGGGCGGGCGATTCACGTTCGACCCGTCGGCATTCGCCGCCACCGGCGGCCTCACCATCAACCTCGTGGGCAAGACGCGGACGATCTCCTGCGTCGTGGATCAGCCGGTGCTGGCGCGCTTCCGATAAGGCGCCAGTGGCCGTCGAAGGAGGGCCTCATGAAGGGAAGATACGCACGCCGCGCGACCATCCGCTTCGGTGCGGCCGTGGCCCTGCTGACCGTCTCGGCCGGGCCGATTCTCGCGCAGGGCAGGGGACGAGGGCCCGCCGTGCCACCGCTCCTCATGACGACGACGGCGTTCGAAGACGGCGGCGTGATTCCGAACAAGTACACGCAGGCGTCGGACATGCCGGTGTCGCCGGCGCTCAGCTGGTCGCAGGTGCCGCCGGGCACGCAGAGCTTCGTGCTGCTGCTGCACGATCCCGAGCCCGTCCTCAACCGCGGCTCCAAGATGGACATCACGCACTGGCTGGTGTGGAACATTCCGGGCACAGCCACGGGGCTGCCGGAGGGCTTCGCGGCCGGCGAGCAGGGCGATGGCACGCGGCAGGTGAGCCTCCGCAGCAACGCCTACATGGGACCGGGCGCAGGCCCGGGCCCCTATCATCACTACACGTTCGAGCTGTATGCGCTCGATACGAAGCTGGACGTGCCGCAGGGCACGCCGCAGCAGGCCGCCCAGACGCGGACGGCCGTCCTGGACGCCATGGACGGACACGTGCTGGGGAAGGCCGTGCTCGTCGGCCGCTTTCACCGCTGAGCGGGGCGCGCCGGCCGGACGGGCGTTCAGCCGGACTCCCGTTTCAGGCGTGCAAGAAATTCCGTGGGCGTTTCGACGCGCATGGCATGGCGCAGCGCCGAGAGGAAGTGCCGGCGATTGTCCGTGACCACGACTGCCGCGCCGGCACCGCGCGCGACTTCCGCAATGTGGGCGTCGTAGATCCGACCTCCGGTGATCGCATCGGTGGCGGCCGCTCTGAGCATCGCGGGCCGATCGGCCTGAGGGAGATCGTGAACGGTCATGCGCGCGAACACTTCCTCGAGGAGCAGCGTGACCGCATCGGCTGGCGCGACGCGAAACTCCGGCGGGAGGCGCGTGGCCACCGAGAAGAACTCCAGGCAGCAATGCCACGCGGTGGCCGCTTTCGTCACGCGCTTTTCCGCCACCTCGTGCAGCAGCCCCTGGGCGGGCGCACTCTGGGGGCCGAAGTCGATGAGGCCGGCCACGAGCACGCTCGTGTCCAGAAACACGGTCACGGCCACCGGTTGCGTTCCTCCTCCACCAGCGCCGCGACGTCGATCCGGGCGCGCGTCTCGGCGGGCGCCGTCGGACGCGCGACGAGGCGGCGCCCGACCTTCACGAGGCGGGGGGCGGCGGCCACCCGTTGCAGGCGGATCCCGAGATCGTCTTCGATCACGTCCAGCTCCGATCCGGGCGCGAGGCCGGCGCGCTCGCGGACGGCCGCCGGGATCACCACCCGGCCTGCCTTGTCGATGGTCGTTCTCATGCCATTATTATACCATTCAGATGCCATCCGCGTGACGCCGTCATCATGACTGACGACTGACGACTCGCCCCAGCGACTGACTAATGTGATGCCCGTGCAGCCCGTCGTCGAATTCCGCGACACCGGCTTCGGATACGCCGGACGGGCGGCCGTGCTCGCGGGGTTGAATCTCTCGGTCGCCGCCGGCGAGACCCTGGTCCTCGTCGGACGAAGCGGCTCGGGCAAGAGCACCCTGCTCCGGCTGGTCAACCGCCTCCTGCTGCCCTCGTCTGGCGCGGTGCTCGTCGAGGGCCGCGACACACGGGACTGGGACGCCGTCCGCCTCCGGCGGCACATCGGCTACGTCATCCAGGAGGTGGGCCTCTTTCCGCATCTGACGGTCGAGCAGAACGTCGGCCTCGTGCCGATGCTCGAAGGCTGGCCGGCCGATCGCATTCGCGCGCGCGCCGGCGAGCTGCTCGATCTCGTGGGCCTGTCGCCGGCGGCGTTCGCGGCGCGGCGTCCTTCGGAGCTGTCGGGCGGCCAGCGCCAGCGGGTCGGGGTGGCGCGCGCGCTGGCCGTCGATCCGCCGATCCTCCTGATGGACGAACCCTTCGGGGCGCTCGATCCGGTGACGCGCGTCGAACTGCACCGCGAGTTCGCGCGCATCCAGCGCCAGGTCCATACGACGGTGATCCTCGTGACGCACGACATGGCCGAGGCCTTCGCGCTCGCCGCGCGCATCGGCGTGCTCGACGCGGGCCGGCTCGTCGTCTGCGAGCCGCCCGACGCGATTGCGCGCAGCGACGATCCGCGGGTGCGGATCCTGCTCGAGACCCTGAGCCGCCGGCCGGCTCTCGAGGAGGCGACGTGAGCGCACTGCTGCAGTTCTGGTCGGCGCATCGGCTCGAGCTGGCCCGCTTGATGGAGCAGCACGTGCTGCTGGTCGTCGTCTCGACCGGGACCGCCGCGGCGCTGGGCATTCCCTCCGGCATCCTGGCGTTCCGGCGGCCCCGTCTCGGCCGGCCGCTGCTGTTCGTCGCCAACGTCGCCCAGACGGTTCCGAGCCTGGCGCTTTTCGGGTTTCTGCTTCCCCTGCCGTTCATCGGCGGCGTGGGCCCGCGCACCGCGCTCGTCGCGCTCACGGTCTACGCGCTGCTGCCAATCGTCCGCACGACGGTGGGCGGGCTGGCCGGCGTGGATCGCGCGGTGGTCGACGCCGGCGCCGCGATGGGCATGACCCCGTGGCAGCTCCTCACGATGGTGGAGCTGCCGCTGGCCGTGCCCTCGATCGTGGCCGGCCTGCGCGTCGCCGCCGTCATCGGCGTCGGCACGGCGACGATCGCCGCGGCGATCGGCGCGGGCGGTCTCGGGGAGTACATCTTCCGGGGGCTCTCGATGGTGGACACGACGACGATTCTCGCCGGCGCGGTGCCGGCCGCAGCGCTCGCGCTGGCCGCAGACGGCGGCCTGGCCTGGCTCGAGCACCGGTTGAAGACGGGGCAAGGGCCGTCGCGGCGATCAGCGGCGCTCGCTGTCGTCGCGGCGCTGGCGATTGTCGCCGTCGTCACCGGGTCGTCGGCCGCCACGGGCGGCCGGATCGTGGTCGGATCGAAGAACTTCACCGAGCAGATCGTTCTCGGCGAGTTGATGGCCCAGGCGATCGAGCACGAGGGCGTCCAGGTGGCCCGCAAGCTCAACCTTGGCGGCACGTTCATCTGCGACCGCGCCATTCGGTCGGGCGACGTCGATCTGTACGTCGAGTACACGGGCACCGCGGTGACCGCGGTGTTTCACCAGGACGTGCCGCACGACCCCCGCGCCGCCTTCGACCGGACGCGCCAGCTCTACGCCGCCGTCGGCCTGAGCGCGCTCGAGCCGCTCGGCTTCAACAACACGTTCGCCATCCTCGTGCGCGGCGAGGATGCGCGGCGGCTGGGCCTCGAGACGGTCGACGACCTGCGCCAGGTGGCGGCGGGCTGGACGCCGGGATTCGGGTACGAATTTC
Source organism: uncultured Acidobacteriota bacterium (assembly GCA_963837345.1). Classification (GTDB taxonomy): domain Bacteria; phylum Acidobacteriota; class Vicinamibacteria; order Vicinamibacterales; family CAVVIG01; genus CAWIMX01. The sequence continues at coordinate 870,572 of CAWIMX010000001.1, read as the reverse complement.
TGCAGCGCGCCGACGGCTATCCGGGGCTGGTCGACGCCTACGGCCTTCGGTTCGGGCACGCGGCCCGCGCGATGGATCTCTCGCTCATCTACAAGGCGCTCGCGGACGGCCAGGTGGACGTCATCGCCGGCGACGCGACGAGCGCGATGATCGATCGGTTCGGCCTCGCGATGCTCGACGACACGCGGCAGTACTTTCCACCGTACGACGCCGTGCCCGTCGTCCGGACGGCCGCGCTCCTCGCCGAGCCCGCGATCGGACGGGCGATGGCGCGGCTGGCCGGACGGGTGACCGCGAACGACATGCGTGCGTTGAATCGCGCCGTGGACGTGGACGGCCGCGATCCCCGTGACGTCGCCCGGGAATTCCTCGCCTCGCTCGACTGAGCGCCGGCTCAAGCAAACACGAAGTGACAAAGCCGTGACTTCGTGGTTGCGTTCCTTTTCGACTGCCTCACCCACCAGCGTGGAGACAGAAACGTCGCTCGAGTGTCATCACGCGGCAACATGCACCCGCTAGACTCGCGGTTCGTGTTTGCCGCTCGACGCAAACGGGTTGCAGCACGCGGCCCGACAACGCCGTCAGGGACGACACTCAAGGAGGCGGGAGATGAACACACGCAGATGGGCGATCGCTCTTGGTCTCGCGGGAATCACAACAAGCGCTGCCGCCTGGGGCGGCTTCGACTTCGGATCGTTCCGAGATCGCCAACTCGAGGCGCATTCGGAACAGCTGTTCGGGATCGTCAGAGCCGTCGGGGCGTCGTCGACCGAAAGCATCGGCGTGGCCGAGGCGGAGGCGGATCCGACGTCGCTCGTCACGCTCGCCAAGGGGCTGCGGGCGCATGTCGTGGCTGCCGGGCCGAACGTCGGGCCCAACATCGACCAGATGGCCTTATGGCCCAACGATCAGCACCCGACCTATCTGATTGCGTGCAACGAGCAGGGCGCCGCGGAGCCGGGAGTCCAGCGGATCCGCCTGTTCGACGGCAAGGCTGAGACGATCCTCACCGGAACGGACTCCTGCGATCCCGTGCGGCGGACCGCGTGGGGGACGATCGTCATTGGCGAGGAAACCACCAATGGCTGGCTGCTCGAAATCATGAATCCGCTGCATACGACCAACGTGTTCTTCGACCGCGGCACCGGGGGCCTCTCGGGCGCGGACGCGGGCAACGTTGCGGTACGGCCCGCGGTCGGCCGGCTCGCGTTCGAGGGCCTCGCGCTCTACCCGAACGGCGTCATGTACTACGGCGACGAGAACCGCCCGCTCAACGGCACGCCGGGCGGCGCTTATTTCAAGTTCATTCCTGCCACGCCGTGGATCGGTGTCCCGGTGACCAACCTCACCCAGTCACCGCTGGCGGCCGGCGCCATCTACGGTCTGCGGCTCGGCAAGCGCAGCGGCCACACCGACTACGGCCAGGGTTCCAACACGGGCCTTGGCACCTGGGTGCCCATCACGCCGTCGTTCAACGCGAATCTCAGGTCGTTCGCGGCAGGTCTGACGCTGACTGGCTTCTACCGACCCGAGGACGCGGACATCGATCCCGCCGCGCTCTCTGACGGCCAGGTGCGCTTCTGCGCCAACAACACCGGCAACGAGAGCAATGATCGGATGTGGGGCGAGACGATCTGCATGACCGACGGCACCCTCGTCGATGCCACCGCCAACACCGGCGTGCCCGAACTGCAGTACCTCGTCGTCGGCAGTCCTGACTTCGCGATGATGGACAACATCGCGTACCAGCCCGGGCGCGGGAACTGGGTCATCCTCGAAGACGGCGACGGTCCCGAGGTCGGCCGCAACAACGACGTCTGGTCGTGCGTGGACGACGGAGACGATGCGGACGGCTTGTCAGACGGCTGTGCCAGGGTCGGCACGCTCAACGACCTGAACGCGGAATGGACCGGCGGACTGTTCGACCGGTGGGGCACGCACTTCTACGTGAGCGTGCAGCACAACGTCACGGGCCACGGAGTCATCCTGGACATCAGCGGCTGGCGCTAGTCGCGACGTTCGCGGCCGGTCGGTGCGGTCGCGGGCTCGCGCGGACGATGGAGCCCGCGACGGGGCAGGGCGGAGCGGAGTCCGCCCTGCGGTTCGCGGGGCGGGCCGGCTACTGCTTGTTGTAGGCGATCCCGGCGCCCTGCGCCTGCTCGATGGCTATCACCATGGCCGGCACCGTGACGACGCCCGGCAGCAGGTTGCGGCGCAGGTCGGCGCCGATGGCGTCGGGCGTCCCCTTCCCGCGCACCGCCAGCTCGCCAATCCACGCCTCGAGCGCGTTGTTGCACAGCAGGAACGTCGCGCCCATCTTCTGCAGGTTCTCGATCCCGCAGGCCACCATCGCTTCGCCCATTTCCGGGATATCGGGCGAGCCGACGGTGGCGAGGAGCAGGTGCCGGTCGTTCGGCGTGGGACGGTGGAAGACGTTGCGGGTGTAGGGCCGGCCGCCCGCGTCCTTGAGGCCTGTGTACTCGCCCAGTCCGTACTTCGCCCACATCGCGTCGTTCACGGCCATCGGGATGCTCGACGCGCCGCCGACGGCGTAGAACGTGCCGACGGCGCCCACCTGTCCGGCGCCGGTGCGGAAGGCGCTGGCATAGGTGTTCAGATAGTTGAAGATGTGCAGCAGCGGAAAGCCCGACTTGTGCTGCGGAAAGTCGAAGAGGCACCGGTGCGTGCCCTTGACCTGCTGCAGCCAGTCCGCATTTGCGGGCGGCGCCTGGGGGGCCGGCGCCGCGCGCAGCTCGGTCCAGGGCAGACCCACGGCGGCGACGGTGGCGGCCATCCGCCCGAGGAATCCACGGCGAAGTGTCTTCTGGCTCATCGCACGCTCCTCTAGAAAGGGGAGCGTGAATTATACCCGCGCTAGCCGAGCCACTGGGGATGTTCGGAGGTCGAATCGTGCTCGCGCGTGGTCTTGTACGGCTCGAACCGTCCCCGCTCGCCGACCCGTGCGGTCTTCCCGAGAAGGGTGGCGAGCTCGTTCGGGGTGAGCGGCCGGAACGTCCGGGCCGCGCTCAGCGCCTGTTCGAGGATCGGCAGCGAGTCGCACCCGGTGATGACGACGCTCGTCGGCAGGTTCATCGCGTAGTGCAGGCACTCGACGGGCGTGACGGTGTGGCTGTCGAGGATCGCGAGCGAACCGAGGGGCTTCATCCCCAGCACGCCGATGTCGGCGCCCACGAGCTCGGGCAGCACCTTGCGCTCGAAGCTCTCGTAGTGCGCATCCATCACGTTCAGCGGCAGCTGAACGGTATCGAAGCAGAACTCGTGGACGGCGGCGGTGGCGAGCATCTTCAGGTGGATGTCCGGACTCTTGTGCCCGGTGAAGCCGATGTACCGCGCCTTGCCGGCGTCGCGCGCCGCGACGACCGCTTCGATTGCCCCACCCCGGGCGAAGATGCGGTCGGGATCGTTCCAGCGGATCACTTCGTGAAACTGAAGCAGATCGACGTGGTCGGTCTGCAACCGTCGGAGCGACTCGTCGATCTGCCGCGCCGCCGAGCTCCGATCGCGCCCGTCGATCTTCGTCATCAGGAAGGCGCGGTCGCGGTAGCCGTCGCCGAGCGCCTTGCCCATGCGCCCCTCGCTGGCCCCGTCGTGATAGTCCCAGCTGTTGTCCAGGAAATCCAGGCCGCTGTCGATGGCGGTGCGGATGATCCGGATGCTTTCGGCCTCGGACAGATCCGGCTTTCCCAGGTGATAGCCGCCAAGACCGATGAGCGATACGGTTTCTCCGGTGCTCCCGAGCGGCCGTCTGGGAATTTCGAGCCGGTGCGGATCTGGCATGTCGATGGGGGCATGCAGCTTCCACGCCAGGGTGAACCGTAACGAGGAACGGGCGCGTGGCGAAGATTCGCATCGGGGTGTCGGGCTGGACCTACGCGGAATGGCGTGGACCGTTCTATCCGAGCGGCCTTCCGCACTCGCGCGAGCTCGAGTATGCGAGCCGCGCCTTCCCGTCAATCGAGCTGAACGGCTCCTTCTACGGCCTTCTCCGGCCGGAACACTATGCCGACTGGTCCGCGCGGACGCCGCAGGGATTCGTCTTTGCCGTCAAGGGCAGCCGGTTCATCACGCACAACAAGAAGCTCAAGGACGTGGAAGCGGCGCTCGAGACGTTCTTCGCCTCGGGGCTCCTGGAGCTCGGCGAAAAGCTCGGGCCCGTCGTCTGGCAGCTGCCGCGCAGCGCGCGATTCGATCGCGACCGCCTGCGCCGGTTCTTCGAGCTGCTGCCGAAGCGGCTCGAGCGCCGGCGGCTGCGCCACGTGATCGAAGTGCGCCACGACAGCTTCTTCGTCGATGCGTTCGTGCGGATGTGCCGGCGCCACGGGATCGCGATTGCCGTCTCGGACGCCGCCGACTGGCCGATGTTCGAGGCGGTCACGGCCGGTCTGGTCTACGTTCGGCTGCATGGGCACACGCGCACGTACGGCAGCGCGTACAGCACCCCGAACCTGCGCCGCTGGGCCGCGAAGATCCGCGGGTGGCGCCGCCGGGGACTGGACGTCTACGTGTACTTCGACAACGACGGCCACGCCTTCGCCCCGCGCGACGCCCGACGCCTGATGCGGCTCCTGGCTCGCGGGGACGGCGAGGAGGGAAAGGAAGGAACGGGAGCACTGGGGCATCAGAACGTCTTCCGGGCCACCCATTCCCGATAGAGCGAGTCGGTCACGATGTAGACGCCGCCGTCTTTCATCACCAGATCGTGGCGCACGAGCGCCAGGAGCGAGGACTGGACGCTCGATGTGCCGGGCAGCCGGTGCTTCGCGCGCACGTCGGCCGACAACAACTCCCGTCCCTGCTCGAGGACGAGCGCCCGCAGCACGGCGCGCTGCGCCAGGGTGAGCCGCTGCCACGACTCTTCGAACAACGGGCCCTGCTCGCGCAGCAGACGCGTGAGTGTCGCATGCAGATCGTCCAGGCCGGCCGTCTTCCGTCCCGCTGCCCGCACATCGTCCCAGGTTTCGTGCGCGAGGCGCTGGACGTCGTACGGCACGTTGCCGGCCAGCTCGACGATGGCCGCGCCGAGGCCGGGATCGGCGCGAATGGCGCTGGCCGCGAACCGGGCCTCGAGAAACTCGGCGAACTCGGCTTCGGGAATCTTGCCCAGGCGGACGACGGGCCCGGCCTTGTAGAAAGGCTGGCGCGGGCCGAGCATGCGCTCCATGAGCGACGGCTCGGACCCGGCGAAGACATAGCCGACGTCGCGCTGGGTTTGCACGGCGGCCCTGAGCGCCTGCTCGACGCGGCCGCCGTCGAACGCGGCAATGGCCTGGAACTCGTCGAGCGCGATCGCCATCCGCCGTTTGCGCGCTGCCGCGATGCGGCCGGGCAGTGCGAAGACCTCCGCGGCGAGCGTCGCGGTTTCCCGAGCCGTCCGGACCGTCGGGAACGACAGCGAGAAGCCGGCCTGGCCGGCGTTGGTGGCGTCGATACGGAGCTCCGGCCGCACGCCGCGCAGCAGGTCGCCCGCCCACGTCCGGACACGCGACGCCGGCGTCTCGGCGGCCACGAGCGCCTGGGCGTACGCCTCGAGAAATCCCACGTAGGAGCTCGAGGAGGCGACGGTGACCGAGACCGTGATGATCCGCTCGCGGGCGAGGCCATCGAGCACCCGGCGAATGAGCGACGACTTGCCGTACCGCCGCGGCGAGATCAGAAAGACCTTCTGGCCTTCGGCGAGGTCGTCGGCGAGCCGCAGCGACTCCTCGTCGCGGTCGGCAAAGGCCCGCGAGGCGACAATCTCGCCGTAGACGAAGGGGTTGGAAGCCGCCATTACCCTGAAGCCCGTAGTGACTACGTAATATAACGTAATTTGCGCCTTCCGTGGCAGCCGGCCCGCTGGCCGACCATCCGGCGCATGGCCGGGGTTCCGCTCGTGCGGGCCCAGCCCGGCCGTTCGCGCGCTGGCGGCGTGTTTGCAGCGGACGCCCGCAGCCTCGTGACGATCATCCTCGCCTTCTCCGTCGTCCTGCTGCTCGCGGCGCTTCTGTCGTCCATCGCCCGGCGCAGCGTCCTGTCCACCGCGGTGATCTTCCTCGCCGCAGGGGTTCTGTGCGGCCCGGCCGTCCTCGGTCTCGTGGCCGTTCCCGATGCGCTCGTGCAGCGGTTCGCCGAGCTGGCGCTGTTCAGCATTCTGTTCACCGACGGGACGCACCTGACGGCCGGCACGCTTCGCCACGCCTGGCAGCTGCCCGGTCGGGCGCTGCTCATCGGATTGCCCGCGACGCTGGTGGCGGTGGCCGTGCTCGCGCGGGTCGTGGTGGGCGTCGGCTGGCCCGACGCCTGGCTCCTCGGCGCCGCGCTCAGTCCGACCGATCCGGTGTTCGCGGCGGCCCTCATCGGGGAGGAGCGTGTGCCGCGGCGCCTGCGGGAGCTGCTCAACGTCGAGAGCGGCTTGAACGACGGGCTCGCCCTGCCGATCGTGATGGCCCTGCTGGCGGTGTACGGCGCCTCGGCAACGCCGCCGCTCGCCGCCGTCTGGCGCGCGCTCGCGGGCATGGCCATCGGCATCGCAGTGCCAGGCGTGAGCATCGCCCTCAGCCGGTCCTACGTGTTCGGCGTGTCCGACGAGTACGCGCCCATCGGCGCCTTTGCCGTGGCGCTGCTCGTGTTCTCCCTTGCGACGATCGCCCACGCGAACGAGTTTCTCGCCGCATTTGTGGCCGGCGTCACGCTGGCGACGCTGGCGCCGCGGGCCAGGGACACCTTCGGCCCGCTCGGCGATCCGCTGGCCGAAATCCTCAAGCTCGCGGCGCTGCTGCTGTTCGGCGCGCTCATCGCGCCAGGGTTGTTCCTCCGGCTGGGCGCCGGCGCCTCCGTCTTCGCCCTGCTGGTCCTGTTCGCCGCGCGTCCCGGCGCCATCTTCGTGTCGCTCATCGGCACCGATCTGAACCGGCGCGAGACGATGGTGATCGGCTGGTTCGGCCCGAAGGGCTTCGCCTCCGTCTTCTTCGCGTTCCTGATCCTCCAGTCGGGCGTGCGCGACGCCTCGCGGATCTTTCACCTGCTCGCCCTGGTGATCGTGGCGTCGATCGTGGCGCATTCGTCGACCGACGTGGCGATTGCGCGCCTCTTCGTGGAAGACGAGCGCGCCGGAGCGCCCTGACGCCTGCACGATTCTCGGCGCCGATCCTCACGGGCCGGTTGACACAGTCGCACCGCGGCGTAAGCTTCGTCTCGATCGCGGGGACGCGATCGCTTGAACGGAGGAGGCCCCCGTGCGTCCCGTGCTGATTCTCGCCATCGGGCTGCTCGTGACCGGAGCGGTGCTCTATGTTCAGTACGTCAGGGAGAAATATCTCGCGCAATACCTGTTCTTCATCCGGTTTCCGGTTCTGCTCGCCCTCGCGCTGACCCTGTTCCCGATCGCCGGGCCGCGGCTCGCGCCCAACATGCTGAACAACATCTTCGCCCTCGACGACCGATGGATCGCCGGGGTGATGTTCGCCGCGGTGCTGTGCGCGTTTGCCGTGGTTCACACGGCGCGCCTGATCTGGCTGTCCGCGCCGTTCCGCGTCCAGCTGTCGTTCGACAAGCGCGAGCCCGACGCGGGCCGGGCCGGCGCCCGGGCGCTGAACGACCCCCGGCACGCCCGGTGGGGGGCATTCTGGGCGACGCTGGGCCTGCTGGCCGTCGCGCCGCTCGCCTGGCGGCTGGCGCGGTCGGGCGACGCCGCCCACCCCCTGGCGATGATCGCCCTCGGCGTGGCCGCCGCGGCAGCGGCGCGGTGGGTCGGAGACCGGATGGCGTCCTGGATGTCGCCGGGCTGGCTCGTGCCGCCGCCCGGGGCGGACGCGCTCCGGAAACCGTCGGCGCCGGCCCGCACGACGAAGCCCGTTCGCGTGCAGCTCCAGGAGCTCTACACGCCGCCCTCGATCGACGACGATCTGCTGCGGCGGTATCGAGGCATGCACGCACGCGCCCTTGCCCTGGCCGTCCTCTCGTTCGCCGTGTACGGGAGCGCCGCGCTGATGGGCGGCACGTCCGACGGTGGCGCGGCCGTGCCGGCGCTGATCTACCTGCTCGTCTTTCTGCTCGTGCTCACCTGGGTGCTCGGGTTCGCGGCGTTTCTGCTCGACGGGCTCCGCGTGCCCATCGTCGGCTTCGTCGTGGCCCTGGTGTGGGCGGCCAGCGTGATCTCGCCGTCGGTGCACGTGTACGAGACCGTCGATCGCGCGGACGCCTGGCCCGCCTTCTATCCGGCGTTGACCAGCCGCGCCTCGAGGGCCGGGGGCACGCTCGTGGTGGTGGCCGCCAGCGGCGGCGGCATCACCGCCTCGCTCTGGACCGCCTACGTGCTGCAGCAGCTCGCCGCCGATCTGAGCGTGACCGCCAACGACTTCCACGACCATGTGGCCCTCGTGAGCGCCGTATCGGGTGGTGCGGTGGGTGCGATGTACTACATCGATGCGTTCCATCTGGCCTCGCCGACCGACGATGGGCGACCGGATGCGGACGACATGGCATCGATCGTCGACCGCAGTGCCGACTCGAGCCTGTCGGCGGTCGCCTGGGGCCTGGTCTTCCTGGACTTCAATCGTCCGATCTTCGGACGGTGGCTGGGCGCCCACGATCGCGGGTGGGCGCTCGAGCGCCAGTGGGACCGCCGGCTCGACCATACGGGAACCACCATCGGTTCCTGGGCCGACGGGGTCAGGGCAGGGTGGCGTCCCGTGCCGGTGTTCGGCGCCACCGAACAGGAAACCGGCGCGCGGCTGGCGCTGACGCCGGTCGCGATGCCCGACGGCGGCACCGGCGGCGTCCACGGGCGCGATCTGCGCGTCGTGACGGCTGCGCGTCTGTCCGCGGCGTTTCCGTACATCTCACCCGAACCGCGCCCCGAGGGCGACGACGCGGCCAGCGCGGGCTATCACCTGGCGGACGGCGGGTACTACGACAACTCGGGGATTGCGGTGGCGCTCGACATGGTCGAGCAGTGGCTGGCCTCCACGCCGCATCCTGCCGTCACGAAGATCGCCCTTGTCGAGATTCGCGCGGCCGGGCTGGCTGACCGCGCGCCGGGCGTGCGGGCCGACAGCCTGTCGAACGAGCTCACGGGCCCGCTCGAAACGCTGTACAACGTGCGGTCCACGTCGCAGCGCGAGCGAAGCGAGGACGCCATCAACCTGGCTCGAAAAGGCTGGAACAGCGCGTACCAGGTGAGGATGGAGCACTTTCTGTTCCGGCTCACGAACGACCAGCCGCTCTCGTGGCACCTGAGCCACGACGACGTGGCGCTCATCGAAGACCATTGGCCGGACGGGACGCACCCCGCCGCGAGCGCTGCCATGGCGGCCACGCTCGGCGACAACCTGGCCTCGCTCTGTGGGCTGGGCCGGTTTCTCAACGAGGGGCGCGCGCTGCCGGCCCTGATCGAGGAGCGGTGTCCGGAGCCGCCTGGCGCGACCGCGCCAGGCCTTCCCGGGCCGTCGCCGAGTCTGGAGTGAGCCAGAGCGCTTCGGCGAAGTGGTCGGCCGCGGCAGCCGGGTTGCCTGCCGCCAGCTCCACGAGGCCGAGATTCGTGTACGCGGTACTGTCGTGCGCGTCGGCGCGGAGCGACGCCTGGAACGCCTCGCGCGCGGGGGCGAGCTGGCCGAGTTTCGTGTACGCCGCCCCTGCGAGATCGTGCACCGGCGCGAACTCGGGATCGAGCGCCATCGCGCGATCGGCCAGACGCACGGCCTCGGCCGCGTCGCCGCGCAGAAACGCCGCAACCGCAGCGTAGTACTCGGTCGGCGCGCGCCCTGGCGCCAGCCGCCGCAAGCCTTCCACGACGCCGTCGAGGTGGTCCACGTCGGATGCCGCTGCGAACAGCGAGGCCAGCTGCTCGAGCCCCTCGGGGTGCGGCGGTCGCAGGTCGGCTGCCTGTCGGGCCGCTTCGATCGCCGCCTGGTTCGACCCGCTGGCGGCCAGCAGCTTCGACGTGGCGACCAGCCCGTCGAGTGTGGGCGCCCGATCGGCAGTCAGCCCTTTGACCCATCCCAGGGCATCGAGCGCGCGTCCGGTCCGCAGCGCCGTGCGGACGAGTCCGTCGAGCGCCGCGGCATCGTCCACATCCAACCGCAATGCGTGTGTGTAGTCGTCGTAGGCCATTCCGTACACGTCGGCCTTGAACAGCATGTCGGCGCGATGTCGCCATCCGAGGGAGCCGGCGGCCTCGCGTTGGCTGCGGACGACAAGCGGCGCGGCGCCGGGGACGAGCAGCGCGCCGAGCGTCGCGCTGTTGCCTGCGGCGCTGCGGCTGAAGAGCTCGCGGGGTCCGGAAAACTCGAGCGCCATGCGATCGTCGGTGAGCAGCGGCGCCTCCGCCGTGTAGCGCGACAACTCGTCGGGCCCGGCGGCGTACAGGGAATAGATCGAGAACGGCTCGACGACGCCGACATCGGCCAGATCCTCGGCAACACCCGGCCGGGTCCAGTAGCGGGCGATGTTCTCGAGCCGTCCGTCCAGCGGATCAGTTCCGGCCACGAGCAGAATGTCGTCCTCGCCGACGAGCCAGAGCGTGCCGTCCGGAAACACCGACGTGAACGTCGCGACGATCGATCGCAGATCGCGATCACTGATGTTGTAGGTGTGGGCCCACTGGCAGATGATGCCGCCGGGCGCCAGCCGCGCCCTCGCCGCCAGAAAGAACTCGCGCGTGAACAGCGAGGCGACGCCGGCGATCCAGGGGTTCGACGGCTCCGACACGATCACGTCGTACTGGCGCCGCGAGAGGAGCAGATGCGACCGCCCGTCGCCGACGATGAGGTGCGTGCGCGGATCGGCCAGCGCCCCGTGGTTCTCCGCCTGGAACTGCCGGGACGCCTCGACGACTTCGGGGGAGATTTCGACGACGTCGGCGCGCTCGATCGGGTGGCGGAGCGCGGCGCCCAGGGTGACGCCGCTGCCCAGGCCGATGATGCCCACCGAGCGCGGACGGTCGTGGAGAAGCAGCGGAAGATGCGCGAGCAGCTTCTGGGTGAGCATGTCGCTCCTGTTCGACGCGTCCACCTTCCCATCGACGGCCAGCGTCGTCGTGCCGGTGAGCCGCTTGACCGACACGGTGGACGACGCCCCGTCGCGATAGTAGAGGAGTGTGCCGGCCCGGAGAAGCGCGACGAGATCCAGATCCTTCGGGACGTAGGCCGCATAGAGGTACGGGCCGCTCGCCAGCAGTTCGCGATCCCAGGGCGGACTGATCGCCAAGAATCGATGCTGCCGCGACGGCCGCGGCCATCGAGAGCGCCTGGGCCGCCCTCGAGAGCTCGCCCCACACGACGACCACGAGCGCCGCGCCAATCGTGCATGCCGACACCAGCGTGAGCGTCCGCTGAAGGCCGAGCGCCGGGATGAAGAGGAACCCGGCTGCAAGTGAGCCCGCGACAGCGCCAACGGTGTTGACGGCGTAGACGAGTCCGAACGGCCGGGCGGCCTCCTGCCGCGATCCGCCAAGGAGAGCGAGCGCGAGCGGAAACGCGGCGCCGAAGCCGACCGACGCCGGCAGCATGAGGGTTGCCGTCAGCAGGACGCCCTGCCGGAGCGCGTCGCCGAACGCTCCGGGACGGGAGCCGATGTCGGCCATGCGGTGGGCGACGAGCGCGGGCACCGCCGACCCAGCCAGCGCGCTGGTCCAGCTCGTCGCGATGGCGGCGAGCGCCAGAGACAGGGCGAGCCACGCCGCCGGACGCCGCACGCGGCCGACGAGCCACGACCCGCCGGCGGAATCCAATCGCCACCCCGGCGACCACCGCCGCGAGAGCGGCGGCGAACGCGTAGGTGGTCGGGCCGAGCAGCAGCGCGAGAATGCGCGTCCATGCGATCTCGTGCGTGAGCGCGGCGAATCCCGAAAGACCCAGCACGAGCACGCCCAGCCAGCGCGGTGCCGGCACCGGTGCGGGCGGGGCGATGGCGCGCGCTCGCGCGGCGCGCCGCTTCGGAGGCGGGATCGTCGGCGCCGCGGGCGCGGCGCGATCCGAGCGCGCCAGCAGCAGGGCGCCAGCGGCCGCGAGCGCCGTCAGGGCCATGCCGACGCGTGTCGTGTTCGTCAGTCCCAGGCCAGGAATCAGGACGAAGCCGGCGGCCAGCGATCCGATCGCGGCCCCCGCGGTATTCGAGGCGTAGAGCGCGCCACTGGCGCGCGCCGGATTGTGGGCGGCGGCGGCGTACCAGCGGATCGCCACCGGATAGGTGGCCCCGAGCGCGGCCGCGGGGACGAAGACCATGCCCAGGCACGACGCCAGGCGGATCGCTGCGAACGGCCACCCCGAGGCGCCGTCGGCATAGGCCAGGGCCAGGAGCGGTGTGACGGCGCGCGATTCGAGCGGCAGGAGCAGCGCGGCCACGAGGACGAAGCTTTCGAGGCCCGCGTACGCGAGCAGGCTCGTTCGAGGCGCGAGGCGCGGGGCGGCGACCGCTCCGCCGGCCGCGCCGGTCGCGAGGCCGCCGAGGAAGGCCGCCACGACGGTGCTCGCGGCGGCGGTCGAATGGCCGATGTAGAGCGTGAGAAAGCGCGTCCAGCTCACCTCGTAGATGAGGCCGGCCAGACCGGAAGCGGCGTAGAGGAGAAGGAACAGAGCCCGCACGTGGCTCGCAAAGTGTAGCAGGCGACGGTATGATCGCCGGCCATGGCCGGACTGATCGAAGCGATCGAAATCAAGCGGAAGATGTTCTTCGAATTCGACGGCGCGCCGTACCACTGTCTGGACGTCGACGTGTCGAAGCCGACGGCGCGCGGCGGACAGACGCTGGTTCGCCTGAAAATGCGCAACCTGCTCACGCGGGCGGTCTTCGACAAGACGTTCAAGGCGGGCGAGAAGTTCCGCGAGCCGGATCTCGACGTGGTCCCGGCGTCCTATCTGTACTCGGACGGCGATCTATTCCATTTCATGGACCAGAATTCGTTCGAGACCCTGACGCTGACCGTGGACACGCTGGGCGATGATCGGCTCCTGCTGGTCGACAACCTGCTCGTGCAGATCCAGCGCTACAACGGCGGGCCGATCGGCGTCGTATTTCCGCCCCACGTCGAGCTCACCGTCACGGCCTGCGAGCCGGGCGTCCGCGGCGACACGGCCAGTGGCGGCGTCACGAAAGCTGCGACCCTCGAGACCGGGCTGGAGATCCGCGTGCCGCTCTTCATCAAGGAAGGCGAAAAGGTGAGGGTCCACAGCGAGACGCGCGAGTTCGCGGGACGCGCGTAACCACCGAGGCACCGACGAAGAAACCACAGCGGCACCGACCAACGAAACCACGGAGGCACAGAGACACAGAGAGGAGCGCGAAATATTGAAAAAGGCCTTCATTGCGGCGAAGTGCACGCCTCGTTCGACGCGCGTGAACAGCGATACGGCTGCCCGCCCATCCACGGGGACCTGATCGAGCAGGACGAGCGCGTGAGTTGCAAGCGCTACAAGCTGACCACCATGAGCGACCACGACCAGCCGGTCGCGGCCACTCTGCTCGACCGCTCGGCTGCACGTACGCGAGCGAGGACGACCAGGACATCCTCGAGGCGCGCGACATCGTGTGCAGCATGAGCCGACGCGGCAATGGCTGGGACAACACCGTCATGGAGAGCTTCTTCTCGACGGTCAAGAGCAAGCTCGGCGAGCGCTTGGATCAGCCCGGCGACGTTCGAACGGCGGGCCCAGCAAGAGGGCGTGGACGCCATGGAAAACGGCCCAGAACGTGTTTCCCACTGCGCCCACACCCAGCGTCTGTGCCAGGAACACACGAAGACCTGCCGCGCCTTCGTGCCTCGGTGGCTGGAAGGACCTACAAACCGAGCGACGCAATATCCGACCGTGCTTCGGCAACGGCCCGGTCGGCCTCGACGGCGGCGTTCACGTCGGGCTTCAGCTGCCCGATGGCCTTCGAGAGGGACTCGCCCTGATCGACCACCTGGTGCTTCAGCACCATGAAGGGCACGTTCGTGTTGCGGGCGGCATGCGCGACGGCCGCGAATTGTTCGGCGTCTTCGAAGCCCGCCGCCGCAATCGTGAGGTCCGCGCCGCTGTTGAGCAGCGGTTTGATGCGTTCGTGCAGCGCCGGCGCCGAGGCGTCGATGTTCACGCGCACGGGTTTGGTCGTCAGCACGACTCGCGTTCCGACGTCGGCCGCCCGTGGCGCAACGGGTTGCGCCGTCGCGCCCGCGGGCCGGGCGGCGGCCGTCAACGTCACGTCTTTCGACGTCGTGTCTCCGTGCGTGCCTGCGAGCATTTGTCCGGTCCACACGCCAACGGCCATCGTAAGGAGCATCCCTCCGGCGATGGCGGACGCTTTGGCGACTGTCATCTCAGCACCTCCAGAAAAACCTGCACCGAGATGCCGGGCAAGATTCAGGCCAGGGGTCACACGCCCGATTTGTGACGCAGGCCGAGCGCGTTCGCGTTAAGGCCGCGCTGCGACCTGCCCGGCCGAGCGAAAAAAGTTCACGCTTCGACGGAACGTCCGGAGGGCGGAGGAAGAGCCGGCAGCCTGAACGGGCGCTCGAGGCGCGGATACAACGTGCCGAAGAGCGCGGCGCCCGCGAGCGCGCCCGCAAGGGCGCCGATCGCGTACAGCTTGCCCTCCCCGATATTCACGAGGATCGGGCCCGGACACATGCCGGTGATCGACCAGCCCACGCCGAACAGCAGTCCACCCACGACGGTGCCCCGGTGCATCGGCTTGGCCTCGATCGACAGCGGGCGGCCGAGGAGCGTACAGGCCGTAGCGGCGGATCAGCCAGAGGCCCGGCGCCGTCAACACGACGGCCGTTCCGATGATCCCGTACAGCTGAAAACGCTCGAAGAGGAACATCCCCTGAATGTAGTTGTAGTCGCTGGCGCCCGATCGGCTGAGGACGAACCCGAACACGGTGCCGAGCAGCAGGTAGACGATCGTCATCGGGCGCCCCAGTGGAAGATCACGCGATAGATGATCTGCGTGGTGAGAATCCCGCCGCCCATGAAGGCGAGCGTGGCGACGAGGCTCGGCCGCTCGAAGTTCGAGAGGCCGAAGATGCCATGGCCGCTGGTGCAGCCGCCGGCGAGCCGCGTCCCGAAGCCGATGAACAGGCCGCCGACGAACATCCATGCCAGCTTGCCCGCCGGCGTGAGGGCCGCGGCCTGGTCGAGCAGGCCGAGGGCCCAGGTGGGCTGCCAGCCCCCGCCCGCCACGGCCGACAGAAATCCTCCGAGCACGAGGCCGGCGATGAGCGGCAACCGCCATTCACGGGCGGCGCGAAGACTGGAGCGGCGGAAGTAGGGCTGGTCGATGACGAAGCTGCACAAGTCTTCCAGGCCGCTCGAGAGGCCGAGCCGGCGGTTCGTGATGAACAGCAGCGCGAGCGTCACGGTCGCAATCCCGGCGCCGCCGACGGCCCAGTGGATGGGCGTCAGGTTGTGGAGAATGAGAGGCACGTCAGAAGTCTATGGCAACTGGTCATTGAGGAATCTGGTAATTTGATGGCTGGCGACCGCGGTTCGGCCCCGAACACTTTGATGAAGGAGACTCCCATGACCTTCGACCTGCGAACCGGCGTGCTGACGACGATGGCGGCGGCCGTACTGGCGGCGCCGGCTTTCGCGGCCGATGGCCTGCTGATCACCCAGAGAACGACGACTGGCGGCGCGAGCCAGGAACAGAAGATTCAGATCGAGCCGACGCGCATCCGCATCGAACGGGCGGGGGCGACCGGCCAGGTGATGGTCTTCGACGGCGACGCCCAGGTGATGCGCATCATCAACCCCGCCAACAAGACCTACACGGAGCTGACCAAGGCCGACATGGAGCGGCTGGGCGCGCAGATGAACCAGATGATGACCCAGATGCAGGACCAGCTGAAGAACATGCCGCCCGAGCAGCGGGCGCAGATCGAGTCGATGATGCGCGGCCGTGGAGCGGCGGCGATGATGGGCCAGGCGCCGAAGATCGAGTACCAGCGCGCCGGCAGCGGCCACGTCGGCACCTGGGACTGCACGAAGTATGACGGCCTGCAGGACGGAAAGAAGGTGTCGGAGCTCTGCACGGTCAGCCCGAGCGCGCTCGGGTTCAGCCAGAACGACTTCCAGGTGACCCAGCAGATGGCCGATTTCTTCAAAGCATTCACGCCGCCGGGGATGACGGCCAACGAGCTGTTCTCGGTGGGCGGCGGCGATCTGGGCTTCTCGGGCGTGCCGGTGAGCCGCACGTCGGTCGGGCCTCCCGAGGTGTCCTCGGAGCTCGTCAGCGTCGAGCATCAGTCCTTCGCCGACGCGATCTTTGCGGTGCCCGACGGCTATCGCAAACAGGCGCTGCCGATGACGGGGCAGGGAAGGTAGATCGGTCCTGTGGTTCCAAGGGTGTCGCTTTTCGCCCGGCATCTTGGTGTCATGGTGATGCCCGACCCGGGGAGGCGAAGCCGGAGGTGGTCACGAAAGGCAAGACGGAACGCTTGGAACCTCTGAATCACTCTCGTAACCCGAACGTGACGAGCGTGTGCCCCGAGATCACCGACACGTACTGCCTGCCTTCGACTTCGAACGTGATGGGCGCCATCACGATTTGACCGCCGAGGCTCGCCTTCCAGAGCTCGCGGCCCGTTCGCGCGTCGAGCGCGTGGAAGTAGCCTTCGCGCCCGCCCGTGAACAGCAGATCGGACGCCGTCGTCAGCATGCCGCCGTCGGTGACGTCGAATTGATCGAAGTGCCAGCGTGTGTCGCCGGTTTCGGGATCGACGGCGAGCACCGCGCCGTGCCCGACGGCGTCGGTCCAGGTGTTGATCGGGCCGCGCCGGCCGATTCCCACCGTGGGCGCCCCCGGCACCGGCGCAAGCACGGTGAAGCCGCCGCCGGGGAAGTTCCGCCCCGGCTGATACACGGATTCTTCGCGCCGGTAGATGGTGGCGTAGTCCTGCCAGGCGGCGAAGTAGAAGAGACCGGTGCGCGGGCTGTACGACGGCGGATACCAGTTGGTGCCGCCCTGGTTGCCCGGCCAGGTCGGTGACCCGGGGGTTGCGGCGTCTGGATCGGGCGGCCGTTTTCGTCGAGGCCGCTCGACCAGTTCACCTTGACGAACGGCTTGCCGAGCAGAAACTTGCCCGTGGTGCGATCGAGCACGTAGAAGTAGCCGTTCCGGTTGGCCCACAGCATCAGCTTGCGCGGCTCGCCGTGCCAGGTGCGGTCCACCAGCACCGGCACCTGCACGGAATCGTAGTCGTAGCCGTCGTTCGGCGTGAACTGAAAGTGCCACTTCAGCTCGCCCGTGTCGGCGTCGAGCGCCACGACGGAGTCGGTGTACAGGTTGTCGCCGGGGCGCTGCACCGGGTTCCAGTCGGGCCCGGGATTGCCGACGCCCCAGTACGTCAGATTCAGGTCGGGATCGTAAGACCCGGTCACCCACACCGAGCCGCCGCCGGTCTTCCATGCGTCGCCGGACCACGTGTCGGATCCCGGCTCGCCCGGCTCGGGCACGGTGGAGAAGCGCCAGAGCTCGTGGCCGTCTGTCGGGTCGTAGGCGGCCATGAAGCCGCGGATCCCGAACTCGCCGCCGCCGACGCCGACGATCACCTTGTCCTTCACGATGAGCGGCGCCAGGGTGATCGAATAGGCGAGGTTGACCGGCGCGACTTCCTTGTCCCACAGCGGCCGTCCGTTCTTCGCGTCGATCGCGACCAGGTGTGCGTCGAGCGTGCCCAGGTAGAGCGTGTCGCCGAGGATCGCGACCCCGCGGTTGTTCGCGCCGCAGCAGACGCGCGCGTCCGGCGATGGCGTGTAGCGGTAGAGCCAGAACATGCGGCCCGTCTTCGCGTCCACCGCCATGACGTCGTTCGGACGCTCCGTCAGGTACATGATGCCGTCGACCACGAGCGGATTCGACTGCCACGCCCCGAACACCTGATCCTGCAGCACCCACTTCGATTCGAGCGTCGCGACGTTGGCGGGAGTGATCCGCGCGAGCGCGCTGTAGCGCTGGCTGTCGTAGGCGCCGTTGTAGGTGAGCCAGTTCTGCGGCTCGCCGGCGGCGCGGAGAATGCGGTCGGAGGCGACCTGCGCCCCGAGCGGATACACCGCGGCCACGAAAAGGGCAGCGAGCGCAAGGCCGAAAAGCGTTCGTCGGGTCATGGGAGCCCCTTCAACGTCAGCAGGTACGCGATGACATCCGCGATCTCGTCGCCCTGCAGCATCCGCGTGGCGGGCGGCATGGGCGACGTCGTGCCGATCTGGTATTCGCGCAGATCGGCCTTCTCGAGCGACACGAGCCGTTCTTCCGAGTCGAGGATCTGCACGGTGTAGGTGTCTTCATTCAGCCGCCGGCCCTGGTAGATCCGCCCTTCGCGCGTGACGGCCCGCACCGGGCGGTTGATCGGCAGCATCGAGCCGCTCGGATCGACCAGCGCGCGTTCGAGCGCCGCCGGCGTCCGGATGGCGCCGATGTCGCTCAGATCCGGAGCGGTGCGGGGACCGATGCCGTTCACGCGATGGCACGTGGCGCACTGGCCCTTGCCGGTAAACGCGGTCCGCCCGCGCTGGGGATTGCCGACCTTCACGGCCACGCCGCTCACGTCGAACCCGGCGCGGATGAAGGCGACGATGGCGCTGAGTTCGGCGGGCTGGAACCGGAAACTCGGCATCCCGGCCGATGCGATGCCGGTGGAGACGACGGTGGCCAGATCCTCGTCCGACACGCTCGACCGGAATCGGCCGCGCCGCAGATCGACGCCGTCCACGCCGTCGCCGTTCGGCCCGTGGCAGAGCGTGCACTGGTTGGCATAGAGCCGCGATCCGGCCTCGATGTCGGCCGTGGAGTACTGATGATCCTGGAGGGCGCCCTGGGCGCGCGCCGGCGTGACGGTCGCACCGGCCGCCACGGCGGCCGCCAGGAGAAGCCTCGTGAACTGCTCGCGTGCCTGCATGGCTGCTTTTTACTCCAAGTCGGTCGCCCGGGAAGATGCCGACTTTGTAGCGGTTCGTCGCGGCCCTTACGCCGAACGAATCGCGTCGAGGAAGACCGCGCCCAGGTCGTCGGCCTTCCTGGCGCCAACTCCTTTGACCAGAAGCAGTTCCTGAACAGACGAGGGGCGGAGGCGAGCCATCTCGCGGAGCGTCGCGTCATGGAAGATCACGTAGGGCGGCACGCCGCGCGACCGCGCGATCTCGAGCCGCACCGAACGGAGGCGCTCGAACAGATCGCGGTCGACATCCCGCCAGGCCTCGGCCTCGACGCCGGCCTTCTGGCGCGGCGCGCCCTTCGGCGGCCGCCGTTCCCGTGCGAGCGCGAGTCCCGGGCAGCTCGTCTCGTCTCTGAGCAGCGCGAGCCCGCGGGCGCTGAGAACGAGCACGGGATACGGATCGCCGGCCTGTTCCATCAGGCCGAGGCCCATCAGCTGCTCGACGTAGCCGCGCAGCTCGGCTGCCGGCATGTCGGCCAGCAGCCCGAACGTGCTGAGCGCCTGATGGCCGCGCGCGACGACGGCGTCGGTGGCCAGACCCCGCAGCACCGCCGAGACGTATGCGGCGCCGAACCGCTGGCCGACCCGCGCGACGCCGGACAGGATCTTGCGCGCGAGCGTCACCGGATCCGCCACCGCCTCGAGCTCGTTCAGGCAGACGTCGCACGCGCCGCAGGCGCCGCCTCCGTAGCGATCGCCGAAGTGCTCCGCGAGATGCCGGTGCCGGCACCGGACGCTCGAGGCATACCGCTCCATCTGGCGCAGCAGGCTGCGCGACGCCTCGTTCAGCTCGCCGTTCTCCTCGAGCATCGAGCGCCACCGCATGAAGTCGGCGCCCGAGTACATCAGCAGGCATTCGGCTTCGAGGCCGTCGCGGCCGGCGCGGCCCGACTCCTGCTGGTAGTGCTCGAGCGATCGCGGAGCGCCGGCGTGAACGACGAACCGGACGTTCGACCGGTCGATCCCCATCCCGAACGCGACCGTCGCGACGACGACGTCGATGCGCTCGCCGAGAAACGCATTCTGGTTGCGCGTTCGCTCCTCGTCGGAGAGGCCGGCGTGATAGGGCAGCGCCGAGACGCCCGTCTCGTGCAGCCAGGCCGACAGCGCGTCCACTTCCCGGCGCGACATGCAGTAGATGATGCCGGCCTCGCCGCGGTGCCGTGCGAGGATCTCCTGCAGCTGCTTCTTCAGGCCCGCCCGGGGCAGCACCCGATAGACGAGGTTCGGCCGATCGAAGCCCCCGACGAGCTCCACCGGATCGCGCAGTCCGAGCTCCGTCACGATGTCGCGCCGGACGCGCGCCGTGGCGGTGGCGGTATAGGCGTGCAGGTTCACGCCGGGCAGCTCCGCGCGCAGCTGGCCGAGGCGCCGGTATTCCGGACGGAAGTCGTGGCCCCAGTGGCTGATGCAGTGCGCCTCGTCCACGGCGACGAAGCTGACCCGACACGCCCTCAGCCCCTGCAGGAATCCGCCGCCGCCTTCGCCCACCAGGCGCTCCGGCGACACGTACAGGAGTCGGGTACTGCCCGCTGCGCAGGCCTGCGGCGATCCGCGATTTCTCCGCGGCGTCGAGCGAGCTGTTGTAGAGCGCGGCGGGCACGCCGTTGCCGACGAGCGTGTCCACCTGATCCTTCATCAGGGAAATGAGCGGCGAGACGACCACGGCGAGCCCCGGGCGGACCATGGCGGGCGCCTGGAAGCAGAGCGACTTGCCGCCCCCGGTCGGCAGCACGACGAGCGAGTCGCGGCCGGCGACGACGGCGTCCATCGCTTCACGCTGCAGCGGACGGAACGAGGTATAGCCCCAGTAGCGGGCGACGATGGCTTCGAGTGACGCGGCGGGCACGCGCGGTGATTATCGCACTGCCCGAGCGCGGCTCGCGTCGGGCGACGCGCGAGCGCCTCGTTCGCAATACCGTCGACGGCGATCAACCGCCTGCCGGCGACGCGGTCTGCCGGATCTGCACGTCGGCGCCGTCGGGAATCTCGTCGGTTCCGCGGGAAGCGACCTGATCGCCGGCGCGGAGATCGCCGAATACCTCCACCGCGTTGCCTTCAGTGAGGCCGCTCTTCACGTCGACCCATTCGGTTCGCCCATCCCGGATGCGCACGACGAACGTCCGGCCGGTCGTGCTCGCGATGCTGGTGCTCGGCACGAACAGCGACGGCTGCGGCCGGCGGACGGGCCACTGCACCTGACAGAAGGTGCCGGGCGCGAGCAGCCCATCGGCGTTGTCGACGTCGAGTTCGACGGCCATGGTCCGCGTCTTCACGTCCACGGCATGCGCGAGCCGGGCCACGGTGCCGGAAAACATCCGGCCGGGATAGGCCGGCACCGCGAACGGGATCGCGCCGCCCGGAGCGACGCCCGCGATGTAGGCCTCGGGGACCGGGACGACGAGCCGGAGCCGGCGCGTGTTCACCACGCGCAGCATGGGCGTACCGGCAGTCGATCCGCTGGCAGGTCCGACCAGCGCACCCGGGTGCACGTTGCGTTCGGTGATCATGCCGGCGAACGGCGCGGTGACCTTCAGGTATTCCTCCATCTGCGTGACGGAGTTGAGGACCTCGCGCGCCGCTTCCACGGTCTGCTCCGCGGCGGCGATCCGGCTCTCATCCGCGTCGACGGTCTTCTCCGCCAGCACGAGGTCGTTTCCCGCCACGACGCCGGGAGTGGCCGAGGCCGCCTGCAGCTTTTCGTACGTGCTGCGATCGGCGTCGGCTTTCGACCGCGCGGCGGCCGAGATCGGCCTGCGCGCCCTGCAGCTTCGACTGCGCTTCACCGCGTTCGGCCACGAGCTCGGGCGCGTCGAGCTCCACCAGCAGCTCGCCGGCGCGGACCGCGGAGCCGCGGTCGACTCGCATCGTTTTCACAAAGGCGGTCACCTTGGGAAAGATGGCGACCGCCTCGTACGGGTCGAGCTCTCCCGGCATTTCGAGGGTCACGTCGAGCGGGTGCGCGACGACCCGCACGACGTCGACAGCCGGCGCCGGAGAGGCGGCCTCCGGCGGCACCGCCATCGGGTGGCCGCCGCAGGCGGTGACGGCGAGCGCCAGGCAGGCGCTCCCGGCGAGGCTCGATCGCGATGTCCCGTTCGCGTGGCGGGTGCTCATGCCGTTCCTTGTGGCGCGCCGTACGCGCTGTCGGGGTCGTCCGGATCGAGCGAAGGCGACTCCGTTGATGCCGACTGCTGAACCAGGGAATAGGCCGACGGCAGCACGACGAGCGTGGCGATCGTGGCGGCCGTGAGGCCGCCGATGACCGCGCGTCCCAGGGGCGCCGTCGCCTCGGCGCCCTCGCCGAAAGCGAGCGCCATCGGCACCATGCCCGCGACCATGGCCGCGCTCGTCATCAGCACGGGGCGCATTCGCGCGCGCGCGGCGTGAATCGCGGTGTGGAGCGGCGATCCTCCGTGCCGGCGTGCCTGTTCGGCGAAGGTGACCAGGAGGATCGCATTGGCCACGGCCACGCCGATCGCCATGATCGCGCCCATGAGCGACTGCACGTTGAGCGTCGTGCCCGTCAGGAGCAGCATGAGGACGACGCCGGCCAGCACGGCGGGCACGGTCGACACGACGACGAACGCCAGCCGGAGCGATTGAAAGTTGGCTGCCAGGAGCAGGAAGATCACCAGCACCGCGACGACGAGTCCGCCGGCGATGTTGGCGAACGTGTCGCGCATGGTCTCGACCTGGCCGCGAACGGTCACCGAGGTGCCGCGCGGAGGCGCTCCCGCATCGGCGATGGCCCGGTCGACGCGGGCCGCCACGCGCCCGAGGTCCTCGCCCGCCGCGTTGGCTGACAGCGTGACCATGCGCTGCCCGTTGATGCGGTCGTACTCGCCGACGATCGTGCCGTTCTGGATCGTCGCCACGTCGCCCAGGAGCGGACGGGCGGCCCCGGCGGCGACCGGCATGGCCCGGAGGTCGTCGAGGCTGGTCATGCGCGGCTGCGGCACCTCGACTTGCACCTGGAAGGCAATCCCGGTGCGCGGATCCGCCCAGTAGCTGGGCGAGACGAAGCGGCTCGAGGAGGTGGCGGCAACGAACGAGCGGCCGACCTGCTCGACGGTGAGGCCGAGCTGGCCGGCCATCTGCCGATCGAGGTCCACGTGAATCGCGGGATAGTCGAGCGCCTGTTCCACCTGGAGATCGCGCAGCGAGGAAATCCGGGCGAGCTCGCCGCGCAGTTTGTCGGCGAACGTCCGGCTCGCGCTGAAATCGGGGCCGGCGATCGCCACTTCGACCGGCGTGGGCGCGCCGAAGTTCAGAATCCGGCTCACGATGTCGCCGGGCTCGAAGGAGAACTGCACGCCGGGGAACTTGGCGGCGAACCGGCCGCGGAGACTCTCCTCGAACGCACCGAGGGCGAGCGGCGCGTCGGCCTTCAGCGCCACCTGCAGCACGGCTTCGTGCGAGCCCCCGGTCCAGAGAAAGATGGTGTTCACGGGATAGGACGAGGGCTGGACGCCGACGTAACCCAGGGTGACGTCGACATTGCCCGGGCCCGCTGCGGCGTCGATCTCGCGGAGCACCTGGCGCGCGGTCTGCTCGGTCTGTTCGAACATCGTGCCGGCCGGCGCCCGGACCCTCAGCTGGAACTGGTGCGCGCCGACGCTGGGAAAGAGCTCGCGTCCCAGGGCGAGCCCGACGATCGCCACGGTTCCGATCGTCACCGCCGTATAGGCGACGACCAGCGGTATCCGCCACGGGGCCAGACGATGCAGCGCCGCAGCGAGCCGCGTGCGCAGGCGTTCGATCCAGCCGCTCTCGTGCAGGTCCGCCTTCGGCGAGCGCGTGCCACGGCCGAGCAGCCAGACCGACAGCACGGGCACCAGCGAGCTGGACAGGAGGAACGAGGCCATCATCGCGAAGCCGACGGCGAGCGACAGCGGCACGAAGAGCGACCGGGCCACGCCGGACATGAAGAACGACGGTACGAACACGGCGACCACGGCGACCATGGCCAGAAACCGCGGGCCGATCACCTCGCCGCTCGCATCGACGACCGCGCGCGCGACCGGCGTTCCGCGCCCGAGATGCGTGTGGACGTTCTCGATCGCGACCGTCGCTTCGTCCACGAGAATGCCCACGGCCAGAGCCAGGCCGCCGAGCGTCATGATGTTGAGGGTCTGGCCCGCTGCCCAGAGGGCGACCACGGCGGCAAGCAGCGCGAAGGGAATGGTGATCACGACGATCGCCGAGCTGCGCCAGTCGCCGAGAAACAGCAGCACCATCAGGCCCGTGAGGATCGCGCCGAGCGCGGCTTCCCGGACGACCGCGTTGAGCGAATTGGCGACCGTGCCCGACTGGTCGAGCTCGTAGGACACGCGGATGTCCTCGGGCACGAGCGACTGGAACCGCGGCAGGTTGGCCTTCACTTCGTCGACGACGGCGAGCGTCGAGGCGGCCGGACGTTTGGTGACCGGAATGTAGACCGCCCGGCGCCCATTGACGAGCGCGTAGGCCGTCGGAATATCCGTGCTGTCGCTGACCGATCCGACGTCGCGCAGAAGGACCGTAGGGCCGGCGCCGGCCCGGATGGGCAGCTCGAGGAGCTCGTCGACGCTCGACACCACGGAGTTCACGGGCGTGATCCGCGTCTCCCCGTCGACGTTGATGCTGCCGGAGGGCGTGATGACGTTGCCGGTCGACACGGCGCGGATCGACCTCGTCGGGCGACATGCCGTACGCGCGCAGCCGGTCCGGATCGACGCGAACGACGATCGTCCGCTGGCTCCCGCCGAAGGGGGGCGGCGACGTGAGTCCGGGCAGGGTGGCGAACTGCGGACGCACGCGGTTGAGCGCGAGGTCCTGAATCTCGCCCAGGCTGCGCGTGTCGCTCGAGAACACGAGGTAGCCGACCGGCACGGTGCCTGCGTCGAACCGCATGACGAACGCGCCAACGGTGCCCGGCGGCATGAAGGCGCGCGCCCGGTTCACGTAGCTGATGACCTGCGCCATCGCTTCGGCCATGTCCGTGTCGGGATAGAAGGTGAGCTTCAGCAGCCCGGTGTTCTGGATTGACTTCGACTCGACGCTCTGGATGCCGTTGATGTAGAGGAAGTGATACTCATAGTAGTAGGTGACGTAGCCCTCCATCTGCGATGGGCTCAGGCCGCCGTACGGCTGGGCGACGTAGATGACCGGCAGATTCAGGTCGGGAAAGATGTCGATCCGCATCCGGCTGACGCCGAACGCCGCGGTCAGCGCCATCGCAATCATCGCCACCAGCACCGTCATCGGCCGGCGGAGCGCCGCGCGAATCAGCCACATGTCCGGACCCTCTCTACCGCTGATGGACGAGCGTCAGAAACGGCTCGAGGTCGCCTTGCGCGACCGCCGCGGCGAGCAGGCTGCGCCAGATCCCCACGCGCGCCAGCTGGTTCTGGACCTCGGCGTCGGCAAGCAGATTCTGCGCGTCGGCCACGTCGACCATGCCCGTCAGACCGGCGTCGTAGCGCGCCCGGGCCTGGGACTCGCTCTGCTCGGCCGCCGCGAGCTGCACGGGCGTATTGGCGGCGATGAGCCGCGCCGCCTCCAGCCGGGCCGCCGCGGCCCGCTGTTCGCCCGTCACGTTCAGCATCGTCTCGAGGTAGCGCGCGGCTTCGGCCTCGGTGGTCGCGGCGGCCGCGGCCTTTCGTGCGCGAAGGCTCGAGAAGTCGAACGCGTTCGGGAAGACGACCTGCACGCCGGCCGCCCAGTTCGCCCGCTCCAGCCCCAGCCCGCCGGCGCCGTCCTCGAACGGACCGGCCGCGTTGGCCCCGCTGCCTCGGGCCGAGACGCTCGACTCCAGAAAGACGCGGGGCCGATCGGTGCGCGCCAGGGTCCGCTCCCGTGCCCGCGCCTCGTCGAGCGTGGCCTGTTGGGCCTGCACGAGCGGGTGGGCGGCGGGTTGCGCGCTCGCGCCGGACGCGAGGGGGGACGGCTCGCGGGCCAGCAGCGGCTCTCCGATCGCCGTGATGCCGGGCGACGGTGGAAGCCCGAGCAGACGCGTGAACGCAAGCTGCGCCAGCGTGACGTCGCGCTGAGCTTCGATCGCGCGGGTGGCGGCGGCGGCGTGTTCGGCGTCCGCCCGCGAACCGTCGGCGCCGGGACGCAGCTGATTGTCGACCAGCGCCCGCACCGAGCGCTGGAGCACCTCGCGGCGTTGGAGGTTCGCCTGCGCGGCCGTGAGCCCGGCCTGCGCGGCGAGCAGATCGAGAAACGCTGCGCCGACCGCCGCCTGCACGTCGAGGCGGGTCAGCGCCTCACCGGCGCGGGCGCGTGCCACTGCGGCGTCCGCGCTGGCGATCTCCGCACCGCGAAGGCCGAAGTCGAACGGCTCCCACGACGCGAGCGCACCGACGGCGCTGCTCCAGGCCGAATCGGACACGGCCGACGGGAGCACCGGACCCGAAATGGACGGGATGACCGCCTGCGGAAGGAGTTGTCCGAAGATATTGTTGGCCGTGGCGCGATTCGTCTGCCACACGGAGTCGAGGCGCGGCAGGTACGCGGTTCGCGCGACGCGGACATCGGCGGCCGACGCGTTGACCTCTTCGACGGCCGCCCGGACGGCCGGGTAGTGATCGGCGGCATAGCGCATCGCCTGCTCGAGCGTGAACGACTGGGGGGTGGTGTCCTGGACCGCCGGCGTTTGCGCGCGCGCCCCGCCAGGCGCCCAGGCCGCCAGCACCATGAGACACACGGCGCGCGATCGGCTCATCATCGGGCTCGCTATCGTTAACCGTCTACGAAGGTCGTAATATTAGGCAGGAGATCCGCTGATGTCAATCGACGTGGCCGACTTCCCGATACAGCTCGTCGAGCGATGCGAGAATGTCCTTCAGGATCTTGCGTCCACGCGGCGTCAGACGGTAGACGCGCGCTCCTCGGGATCGCCGCGGCTCGGACGCACGCAGCCAGCCGTGCCGGGCCATGCGCGCGAGCATCGGATACAACGTGCCCGGGCTCAGCCGATAGCCGTGCCGGGCGAGCTCCTCGAGCATCCACTGGCCGTAGACGCCCTGTTCGCCCGCGTGGTGCAGGATGTGAATCTTCCAGAACGTGAGCAGGAACTCGCGTTCCAGCGGATCGCGCATGGCCGACGATAATAGCACTGCGCGCGCGATCGAAATCGAGGTGATCCATGGGTGAGAACCGTCGACGGCGAGCCGTGTCGATCGTCGCGCTGCTCGGGCTCTGTGCGGCCTGTCGCAGCGGATCCACGCCCGGTGAGGATCAATCGGCCGCCGGGTACGTTCCGGGACTTGGCGAGATCATGAGCCTCCAGCAGATGCGGCACACGAAGCTGTGGCTCGCCGGCGATGCCGGGAATTGGGAGCTCGCCGCCTACGAAATCGACGAGCTCGGCGAGGGATTCGACGACGTCGTCGCATACCATCCGACGCACAAAGAGTCGCCGGTCGATCCGAAGGACGCGATCCCCCGCATGGTCACCGAGCCTCTCGCCGAGCTCCGCGCCGCCGTCGGGAAGAAGGACCGCGCCGCGTTCGTCCAGGCCTACGACGGCCTCACCGCCGCGTGCAACCAGTGTCACGACGCCACGGACTTCGGGTTCAACCGCGTGCAGCGGCCGGCGGGGAATCCGTATCCCAATCAGGTCTTCGCCCCGCCGCAGGCGTCCGGCGGGCTGTCGGGCGCCGTGCTCGTCGCGGCCCTCCGCCAGGGCGGCTACGCGCTGGTCGTCAGGCACGCCAGCTCGCCTCGTGAGACGCCGGACCGCGAATCGGCCGACCCGGAGAATCGAGATCTCGAGCGTCAACTCGATCGGCACGGACGGGAAACGGCCGCGGCCATGGGCGACGCGATCCGCGCGCTGCAAATCCCCATCGGCGACGTGTTCACCAGCCCGACGTATCGCGCCCGGGAAACCGCGCGGCTCGCGCGCTTGCCGAATCCGCGCCCGGAGCCCGAGCTGGGCGACGGTGGAAGGAGCATGAGCGGCGCCACCGGCGAGCAGTCGGCGTGGCTGCAGGCGCACGTCGCGGAATGGCCCGCGAAGACGAACACGGTGTTCGTGACGCATCTCCCGAACATCGCGGGGGCGTTTCCAGCGTGGGCATCGGAGCTCTCCGACGGCGACACGCTGGTCCTGGGTCCCGACGGACGAGGCGGGATCCGATTGGTGGCGCGAATCGAGATCGAAGCGTGGCCGACGATGGAGCGGTGAAGGCCCGTTCCGTCCGATCGGGGCACGTCGCACCTGATGGTAGAGTGGCCCGGTCGGACGTCGCCGACAGCAAAGGCAGGCTGGAGATGACCGAGATGACGCGCCGGGAGCTTCTGCACCGTGCCGCCGCGACGGCGGCTGGAACGGCCGCCGCGGCGGCCCTGGGCGCCGAGCCGCGCGTGGCCGGACAGGCGCCCGACCCGCTCTTCTTTCCGGGCTTCAAGGCGTCGAAGGTCCAGACGTCTGGCGCGACGATCAACGTCGTGTCCGCCGGCAGCGGGCCGCCCGTGCTCCTGATGCACGGAGCGCCGCAGACGCACGTGTCGTGGCGGCTGGTCGCGCCCGAGCTCGCCAGGGACTACACCGTCGTCGCGACCGACCTGCGGGGCTACGGCGACAGCAGCACGCCGGCCGACGCCGCCGATCCGAACGACCACTCCAGCTACTCGAAGCGGCCGATGGCGCTGGACCAGGTGGAGGTCATGCGGCACTTCGGCTTCTCGCGCTTCGCCGTCGTCGGCCACGACCGCGGCGGCCGGGTCGGCCGTCGGATGGCGCTCGACCATCCCGACACCGTCACAAAGCTGGCCGTGCTGGATATCGTCCCGGCCCACTACCTGTATTCGCACGTGACAATCGACTTCGTGCGCGCGTACTTTCACTGGTTCAACTATCTGCGCGCGGCGCCGGGGCCCGAAAAGGAGCTCGAGGCCGCCGACGCGGCTCGAAAGGCGCGGACGACCGACGAGGTGCAGCTGGAGTATCTGCGGACGTCGAGTACGCCGGAAAACATCCACGCGATGTGCGAGGACTATCGGGCGAGCGCGTCGATCGATCTGGCGAACGATGCGGCCGACCAGGCGGCGGGAAAGAAGATCACGTGTCCGCTGCGCGTGCTCTGGGGCGAACGCGGCCCGATGGGCCGGATCTACGACGTGCTGGGAATCTGGAAGCAGTACGAGGGCACGAACGTTTCAGGACGCGCGATGCCCTCGGGGCACAACGTGCAGGAAGACGCTCCGGCAGAAACGCTGGCCGAGGTCCAGGCGTTCCTCGAGCGCTGAGGAGATCTCACTCGCAGCGGATGCGCACCTGGGCGTCGCCGTCGACGTCCACGGTCAGCTCGCCGATGTCCTTGATCATGGCCTCGAGGTCCGTATAGGTCACCTTCGACAAGTCGAGCTCGCTGCCGTCGGCGAGCTGGAGCTTCTTCTTGGCCAGCACGCCGGGGATGAGCGAACCGAGCCGGAGCCCGCCGCGCACGACCGTCATCGGCACGCGGATGTTCACGGCTTCGGCCTTCCGGCCGTCGCGAGCCGGCTTGTTGACGAGAATTCTGAAATAGCGCGGCTCCTCGTGCTTCGCGTCCGCGCTCCCGCCGGGCGCGGCGACGGCCTGAAGCAGCTGTTCCGCCTCCTGCACGCTGAGCTTGCCGTTCGACAGCATCTCGAGCACCTTCCGCGTGTCTTCGCTCATGGCGTCCTCACTTCTCCTTGAGCCGTTCGAGCGTCTCGGCGACCGTCAGCTCTCCGCGCGAGAGCCGATCGAGCACCTCGCTCGGCGTCGGCGGCGGGTCGACGTCCGGGCCCTGTTCGATTTCGACGAACGACAGCTGGCTGCCAATCCGGTTGAGCCGGTTCTTGATGGTCGGATAGCTGACGCCGAAGTACTTCTCCATCTGTTTGATGGAGCCATGACAGCGCACGAACGCGGCGACGAAGACCTGGTCTTCGGCCGCCAGCCGGGCCAGCGGCGGCAGCGCGAACGGCCCTTCGATGGCGACCCCGGTGTCGACCAGGCGCACCCGCTCGACGTCGATAGGCGACGAGCCGACGAGGTTGGTAAGCTCTTGCCAGTCGCGTCCCATGTTCAATACACATGGACCATACTCGACAGCAGTTAATAATGTCAATATGACAATTGATAATATTAATCACTTGGCCAGTCATATTACAGAAATGTCTAATTGCAGGGATTCGGTCTGGTGCCAGAGGGCCGTCGGCGCAGTCAAGTGGATGGGCTGGTCAGCCCGACGTTCATGACGGACCTGCATGTCGCGATGGCGGGCGAGGACGATCTCGAACGCTACATCGATCTGCTCGAGGAGCTCGCCGAATGGCTCCAGACCGCCGGCATCAGCCAGTGGCCCGTCGGGTGTTTCCGCAGCTCGGTCGCCTACTACCTCGAGGCCATCCGGCAACGCGAAGTGCACCTCGTCTTCGTCGACGACGCGCTCGTCGGGACCCTCCGCATCCTGCGGCGCGATGCCATCGTCTGGCCGGAGGTCGCCGCCGACGATGCCGTGTACGTCTACAACCTGGCCGTGCGGCGGGCGTGGGCCGGGAAGGGGATCGGTCGAGCGCTCCTCGAATGGTCGGCCGGGCGCGCGGCCGACCTGGGCCGCCGGTTCGTGCGCCTCGACGCGATGGCTCACAACGCAGTTCTGGCGCGGTACTACCTGCGCGCGGGCTTCGCCTATCGCGGCGAGGTGAACGCGCCCTACCCGGCGCCCGTCGGGACGCTGCGGCTGAAGCGCTTCGAGAAGGCCGTACGCCGCGCGACCCCCTGAGGCTATGCTTCGGCGCCGTCATGCGAATGCGACTGGAAATCTCCTCGGACTTCGAAGAGCATCGCGACCACCACTGGTGCCGCGAGGAGACGCGTCGCATCAGCACGGCCGTCGACGCCGAAGCCTTCATCGGCCACGCCGGGTTCATCACGGCCCTGACCGATGCGCGCCGGCCCGGGCCCTCGCTCTACGTCGCGGTGTGCGGGCGGCGCGACGCCGTCCTGCCCCGAAACGTCCAGACCGATCCCGAGACTTCGCTCGCGTGGACGCTGAAGGACGAGATCATGCAGCGCGGAAACGTCTACTACGCGAAGCTCGCACGCGGCAGACCCATGTTCCTGGCGCCGAGGATGGTCTCCTTCTTCCACGCGATCTGGGGCGTGCGCAAGGCCGAGGAACCACGGCGTCTGAGCCGGAACGCGAGAGCGGTGCTCGCCGTGCTCCGCAAGGAGTGGGAGATGGCCACCCCCGACCTGCGCGAGGAATCGGGCGTGAAGGACCGCCAGGCGTTCACGAAGGCCGTCGACGAGCTCCAGGCCGCGATGATCGTGGTGCCAGGCGACGTCTGTTATCAGCCGAAATTCACCTACATCTGGACACTGGCGGTCGGCCGGTTTCCCGACGGTTTGCGTCGCCGCGTCAGCCGCGAGGTGGCTCTCCGGGAAATCGCGCGCGCGTTCCTCGCCGGAGCCGGGATGACGATCCCGGGCGAGCTGGCGCGCGTGACCGGACTCTCCCGCCCGGACGCCGGGCGCGGCAATCGCGCGCTGGTGGCTGAAGGCTATGCGACGATGCTCGCGCCAGGCGCGTACAGGCTCACCCGGTCATGAGGGCGGCACCTCCTCCCACGATCGCCGGCCTGCGGCGCTTCGCCATCCGCCGCAGCCTGTTCCCGCCGACGACGCTCGCGCGGGCGCTGGGCCGCCTGGGTTTCGTGCAGGCCGATCCGATCCGGGCGCCGGCGCGCGCGCAGGACCTCACCCTGCGGCATCGCGTGAAGGGTTATCGGGCCGGCGATCTCGACCGCCGATACGAGGCGCTGAATCTCGAGGAGGACCATTTCATCAACTACGGCTTCGTGACACGCGACGTGCATGCGCTGATGCACCCGCGTCCGAGCTTCGCCGCATGGCCCGCCGGGCAACGCCGGCGCGCGGCGGCGATCCTCGACTTCGTTCGCGAGCGTGGTCCGGTGCATCCGCGCGACGTCGATCGGCGATTCGCGCACGGCACCGTCACCAACTACTGGGGCGGATCGTCGAATGCCACGACCCATCTGCTCGAGCGCCTGCACTACCTGGGGCTCCTCCGCGTCGTGCGACGCGACGCCGGCATTCGCGTCTACGCCGAGCGTCCGCCGCTGCCGGCGCCCGCCGACAAGGCGGAGCGGCAGGCGCGCGTCGATGCGCTGGTGGATGTCGTCGTTCGCAAGTACGCGCCGCTGCCGGGCCCGAGCCTGTCGACTCTCGTCGCGCGCCTGCGCTACGCCGTGCCGCAGTGGCGTGGCGATCTGAAGAGCGCGCTCCTGCGCGCGAGGAGTCGTCTGGCTCGCGCAGAGGTCGCCGGCATCGACTGGTACTGGCCCGCCGACGAATCGATCGACGACCCGCACCCGATGTCGCAGCAGGTGCGGCTGCTCGCTCCCTTCGACCCCGTCGTCTGGGACCGCCGACGCTTCGAGCGGCTCTGGGGCTGGGCGTACCGGTTCGAGGCGTACACGCCCGTACGCAAGCGGAAGCTGGGGTACTACGCGCTGCCCCTGCTGTGGCGCGAGCAGGTGATTGGCTGGGGCAACCTTGCCGTTTCGGCCGGCGAGCTGCAGGCCGACATCGGGTACGTCGCCGGGCGTCCGCCCCAGGCGCGCGGGTTCGCGAAGGGCCTGGACGAGGAGCTCGAGCGCCTCAGGGTGTTTCTCGGCTAGCCGGAGGCGGGTCCGCTACGGCCTGGGTCCGAAGTGCGGCATCGCGGCGCCGACCTCGAGCGCGCCGAGATCCGGCGCCGTGCCCGTGAAGCCATCGTTCACGTTGGGCAGCGCGATGCCCTTGTCCACGGCCGCCGAGCCGGGCTTCAGCCGGAAGTCGAGGTCCTCCGCCTTGTACACCCGCTGGACCGTCGCATCGTCCTGAGCGTCGAGCATCGGGACGTGCATGAAGATGTCGTAGTCCACGAGCACGCTGTGCCGATCCTGCCCGGTCGCGCGGCTGTAGTCGGCCAGGGTCGGGAAGCTGTGCGTGTCGAGAGTCGCCCGGTGCCCCTCGTAGGTGTAGTCCGCGACGACGCCCTCCTGCGGCGTGTTCCATTGGAACGAGGCGTCGGCGCCTGCGTTGGGACGGAACCCGTTGTAATCCGAGGAGCTGTACCGGGTGTACGTGTTCACGCTGAAAATGGCGGGCGCCGAGCCCTCGCCGAGGAACAGGTTGTTCAGCCAGTGCGTGTTCGCGGTGGCCGACGCGGCGGTCTCCGACAGGATCGTGTTGTGATAGAAGATGACCCCCGCCGACCCGCTCGTCAGCCGCGTCGATCCGCCTGGCAGGTGGTACGCAATGTTCCCGATCCAGTAGGTCGGCCCGCCGTTGGACGGCTGATTGCAGAACGCGTGCGACGCGGAGTTGATCATCAGGTTGCGCAGCACGCGGACGTTGTGGAGGCCCCCGTCGGTCTCGAACGGGTTGTCGTGAAAGTTGGTCATGTAGTTGTTGTAGAAGTCGATCGACACGGGACGCCGATCCCAGTATTCCTCGGTCGGATACGCCGGCCCGCCGTCGGCAGCCGATCCATCGGGGTTGCCATAGGTTTCGATGTCGATGCCGTCGTGAAAATTGGCCACGTAGTTGTACGCAATCACGTGTCCCGGTCCGTACACTTTCACCGCCACGTACGAGGCCATCACCGGGGGGAACTTCTGGCCGTCCACGCCGTCGAACCGCGCCCAGCGTTGCGGGCCGGACCAGCCGATCACGTGGTCGGGATCGTCGCGGCCGATGAACCAGTTGTCGGCGATGTAGAAGTTGCTCGACCCCGAGTAGTTCGTGAACACGCCCGTGGCGACGTCCTCGAAGCGGCAGTGCTTCACGGTCAGCCCCTTCGAGCCGACGATGAACTGCGTGCCGGCCCAGATGGCTATGTCGGTATTTCTGAAGGTGATCCCTTCGAAGTAGGTGTAGTCGGCCGTCTTCACGTTGAAGAGATTGAAGTTTCCCGCACCGTCGAAAATGGCCTCGCCGTCGCCCGCCCCCTTGATCACGATCGGCCGCTCGGGGGTGCCGTCGGCGGTGAGGTAGTACGTCCCGTCGAGCGGCACCGTCCGGTTCACGGCGGGATCGTTCGTGTACTCGAGGCGGTTGTACTTGTAGAGACCCGCATGAACGAGAATCGTGTCGCCCGGCTTGACGCGCGGGCGGCCGGCGGTGGCCCAGTCGGTTCCCGAGCACGTCAGGTTGTACGCGCACATCAACCCGTCGAACGACGGCTCCTGCTTTGTGCCCGTGAAGCCGGGCGGGTACACGTGAAACACACGGCCGTCCGCTGCCGGCATCGGCTCCTTCCGCGTCCGCACGACAACCGTCCGGCGGCTCTCGCCCGTGACGCCGTCCGGATCGGTGAGCACGAACCGGGCCTCATAGGCGGTGTCGGGTGTCAGGTCCAGAATGCTGCCCGCGAACATGTTCGGCGCGACGACGTCCAACTGCGCGCCGTTGTAGATGTGCTCCCCCTGCAGCCGCAGGAGCGGCAGCGCCGGTTTCCAGGCCTCGTCGCCCTGGCGGCGGTAGGCCACCTCCACCTGGGCGTTCCGGTTGTCGTCGCCCTCGATCCGCCATTCGAATCCCAGGTTGATGAGCGTCGGAGGATCGACGATGAAGCGCCCGGCGGTGACCGGGTCGGCGCCGGCGGCGGGTCCGGCGAAGCCCGCAAGCTGAAGGGCCGCCAGCACGGAGACGAGAGCAGGGGTATTCATGCGCACATTCTGCCGCAGGTGACGGCCGTGGAGGTATGCTGAGCCACAAAATAACTGAGGA
The DNA here is from genome assembly GCA_963837345.1 of uncultured Acidobacteriota bacterium. Classification (GTDB taxonomy): domain Bacteria; phylum Acidobacteriota; class Vicinamibacteria; order Vicinamibacterales; family CAVVIG01; genus CAWIMX01. Next base: position 835,899 of record CAWIMX010000001.1, on the reverse strand, counting down.
ACCGATGCCGAAGCAGAAACTGCTGGTTCTGGCGGCCGGCGCGGCCGCGATTCTGTGGGCGGGCTTCACGGTTTCGGCGCAGCGCGGGGCGCCGCTTCCCGGGCCGACGTCGCCCCTCCTCGAGCGCTACCGCCCGGTGACGGCGGAGGCCCTGAAGCACCCGGCCGACGGCGAATGGCTGATGGTCCGCCGCACGTACGACGGCTGGGGGTACAGCCCGCTCGACCAGATCACGCCCGCCAACGTGAAACGGCTCCAGCCCGTGTGGGTGTTCTCGACCGGGCAGACCAGTGGACACGAGGCGCCGCCGATCGTGAACGACGGCGTGATGTTCGTCTCGACGCCGGGCAACCAGGTGATCGCCCTCGACGCGAAGACCGGACTCGTGCTGTGGCGATTCCGCTCGCCGCTGCCCGAAGGCACGATCATGCTCCACGCGACGAACCGCGGCGTCGCGGTGTACGGCGACAAGGTATTTCTGGCCGGCGGCCAGGCCGTGCTGTTCGCGATCGACGCGAAGACCGGTCGCGAGGTGTGGTCCACGAAGGTCGCCGACAACACGCAGGGCTATTACATGTCGCTCGCGCCGCTCGTGGCCGACGGCAAAGTCATGGTCGGCGCGTCGGGCGGCGAGCTGGGCGTACGCGGCTTCGTCGCCGCCTTCGATCCCGACACCGGCGCCGAGGTGTGGCGCATGTACACCATTCCGGCGCCCGGCGAGCCGGGGAGCGACACGTGGCCTGCGGGCGGCAATCAATGGAAGACCGGCGGCGGTCCGGTGTGGGTGACGGGCAACTACGATCCCGACACGAACATTGCCTACTGGGGGGTGGGCAACGGCGGACCGTGGATGGCGGATCAGCGGCCCGGCGACAACCTGTACACCTCGTCCACGATTGCGATCGACGTCGCCGCCGGCGCGATCGTCGGCCACTTCCAGTACACGCCGAACGAGTCGTGGGACTGGGACGAAGTGTCGCCGCCGCTGCTCATCGATTATCAGCGCGGCGGCCGCACGATCAAGGGACTCGTGGACGCCGCGCGCAACGGCTATCTCTGGTTCCTCGAGCGCGGCGACACGGGGCCGATCACGTTCGTCGAAGGCACGCCGTACGTGAAGCAGAACGTCTTCACGCGCCTCGATCCCAGGACCGGCCGGCCGACCATCGATCCCGACCGCAAGCCCGGCACGGGGAAGCTCGCCGATTTCTGCCCGTCGCTCTGGGGCGGCAAGAACTGGCCGCCCGCGGCATTCAGTCCGAAGACGCGGCTGTTCTACATTCCGGCGAACAACAACCTGTGCATGACGTCGATCGGCCGCGAGATCGAATATGTCGCGGGGCGCGGCTATACCGGCGCGACGACGACGTTCTCGGTGGCGCCCGGCGCCGATCACGTCGGCGAAGTCCAGGCGTGGAACGTGGACACGGGCGAGCGGGTCTGGACGCACAACTATCCCACCTCGCACAACTGGGGGCCGCTGCTCGCCACCGGGGGCGGTCTCGTGTTCGGCGGCGGGACCAACGATCGCAGGTTTCATGCGTTCGACGCGTCGACGGGCGAGCTCCTCTGGGACTATCCGACGAACTCCGGCATCGTCGCGCCGGCGTCCACCTTCACCGTCGACGGCGTGCAGTACGTGGCGGTGCAGAGCGGATGGGGCGTGGACTCGGCGAGCATCCAGGGCCGGTTGAATGCGGTGTCGCCGGGCGCGTACCCGCCGGTCCCCGAAGGCGGGGCGGTCTGGGTGTTCGGGGTGCCGTGAGCGACGGGGACCTCTGGAGCTGAGGAGCTCCTATGTTTCCGCATCCGAGTACCGCGCGGCGAACGCCTCGAGCGCGGTTTCATCCGGATTCGTGAAGAGCACGCCCGCCCGGTAGCGCAGCACGCCGCGTGCGTGCGTCTCGAGACGCGCCCACACGATCTTGCCGCGGCACAAGATCGGGGCTTTGTCATCCGGCAGCTGCAGCCTGACACCCCGGTTCGGCTTGAGCGGCGCGTCCGACACGACCTGCGCGCCGGTCACCGACAGATCGACGAGCGTGGCCGTGGCCCCGTCGATTTGCACGTCGATCTTCGTCTTGAAGGCGTGACGGCTGGCACGGCGCGGCGCATCGTAGACCGGCGCGGGCGCCGCGGCGGACGCGCCGGCGGCTTTCTTCGGCTTGGCTGGGGCCGGCACGACCGCGTCGGCCGCGGCGAGCTCGGCGCTGAGCTCCACGTCCTCGGCGCTGGCGAAGGGCTTCTGCAGCAGCTCCAGCTCGAGATCGCGGATGCGCTGCTCGGCCGATGCGGCGAGCTGCTGGTAGCGCGCCTGCGCCTCCTTGTCGGCCATTTCCGCCGCTTCCCGCACGCCGTCGAGCTTCGCCGCGGCGATGTCGCGCTCGCGCATCACCACGTCGAGTTGCTCCTCGGCTTCGCGCAGCGCGGTGGAGAGCTTGTCCCGCTCGCGTTCGACCGCCTGCAGGTGTTCGCTCACTTCAGCGCTCGCCTGTGTCGTGCCGGTTCGCGCGAGATCGAGATCGCGCACGGCGCGTTCGAGATCGCGTGCCACCGCATCGCGTTCGCTCTTGAGGCCGTCGCGCTCGCGGACGAGCGTGTCGCGTTCGCGAGCGACGGCGTCGCGATCGGCCTTGAAGGTGTTGCGCTCCGCGGCGAGCACCTCGCGCTGGTCCGTGAGGGCCTCCTGGCTGGCCGCCAGCGCGTCGCGTTCGGCGGCCAGGCCCTCGCGTTCCGCCGCCAGGGCCTCGCGCTCGCGTTCGCTGGCGGCCGTGCGCGCCTCGGCGTCGGCGAGCGCCCGTACGAGCTCCACCTGGCGCTGCTCGAGCGTCTGAGCGCCCGAGCGGGCCGACGCCGCGGCGGAATCGCGCGCGTCGAGCTCGCGGCGGGCGTCGTCGAGCTCCTGCTGCAGCGTGGCGAGCGATTCGCCGAGCCGCGCGGCGGCCGTGTCGTAGGTGGCGCGCTCCTGTTCGCGCGCGGTGCGCTCCTCGACGAGGGTGTCGCGATCCTGCACCCGCGCCTCGCGCTCGGCTTCCAGCGCCGCGGCCGTTTGCGCGGCGGCTTCGCGCTCGCCGTCGAGCGCCGCCTCCGCGTGCGCGCGCGCCTGCCGCTCCGCGTCGAGCATCGCCTCCACCTGCGCGCGCGCCTGCCGCTCGGCTTCGAGCATCGCACCGAGCTGCGCGCGGTGCTGCTGCTCGGCCTGCAGGGCGGCTTCCACCTGTCCGCGCGCCTGGCGCTCGCCCTCGAGCGTCGCCTCGCCGTGCATCCGGATCTGCCGCTCGGCCTCGAGCGTGCTGTCGCTCTGGGCCCGTGCCTGGCGTTCGGCCTGCAGCGCGGCGTCGACCTGCGCCCGGGCCTGTCGCTCGGCCTGCAGCGCCGTTTCGGCCGCCGTGCGCGCCTGCCGCTCTTCGTCGAACGTCGCCTGCAGCTCTTCACGCTCGGCCCGTTCGTCGTCGAGGGCGGCCTCCTTCTCGCGATTCGCCTGCTCGCGCGCTTTTTCGACGGCCTTGTCGAGCTCGGCGCGCTGGCGCCGCGACGCCATCTCGCGCTCTGCTTCGGCCGCCGCCAGCTTCTTCCGCAGGTCCTCGACGCTCTTCTGCAGGCCGGCATGCGCCTGCTTCGCCGCGTCGAGCTCGCCCTGGATGCGCGCCCGTTCGCTCTGGAACGCCTGCTCCGCGCTCGCCTGCGCGGCCTCGCGGGCTTCCACCTGCTTGCGCGCCTGCACCTCGGCGTGCAGCGCCGCCTGGCGCGACGCCGCGGCGGCTTCCTCGGTGGCCACGCGCGCCAGATCGAGCACCAGCCGCTCCAGCGATTGCGCGTGGTCGGGACTTTGCAGCGCCGTTTCGAGAGCCGTCAGCCGCAGATCGAGCGTCGCACGGAGCGTGTCGAGCTCCTGCTGGGCCATGTCCGTGAGGTGCTGGACGGAGTCGCCCGACGAAGACGAGGGTCCGGATTTGGAAGCGCGCACTGTTACTATGTCGGTTGGGGAGCCGTCGTATAGTTTTGGTGTCTCGGGGATGGATTTGTCAATGCGAAAAGGCACGGAATGGCGCTGATTCTGGCCGTTGATTCCAACGGGCTGCGCGGCGCGAGCCTCGAGCGCCTGCGCAAGGCGCTCGGAAGCCACCAGCTGACGGTCGCCGAATCGCCGACGGCCGCCTTCGCAGCCATCGATCGGCGCCTGCCCGACGTCGTGCTGCTCTCGGCGGCGCTCCCCGAGCCGGACGCCGGGCAGCTTTGCACGTATCTGCAGCAGGCGGCCTCTCGGCGCATCCCCGTCGTCACGCTGCCCGAGCCCGAGGATGAGGACGGTTCATGGAATGTCGCGGCGGTCGCGGCCCAGGTCGAGCGGGAGCTGCGCGCGCCCGTCGTGGCCGCGGCACGGGCGCTGGTGGCCTGGGTGCACAAACGGCAGGTCGCCTGGACCGAGGCGCCTCTGCACGCGCCGGCGGCCGCGGGCGGAGGGGCGGCGGCCTCGGGCCGTCGGATGTTCGGCATCGGCGAGGAAGCGGAGGCCGAACCGGCCGCTGAACCGCGGCGCCTCGTCGGGCCGGCGCTCGCCGCGTTCGGGCGCGGAGCGGGAAGTGCGGCCGGCATGGTGGGCCGTGGACTCGGATCGCTCGCGCGCACGCTGGCCCCGCCGCTCATCCGGTGGGGACTGCGGGGGGGCGCGCTGGTCGTCGTCATCGTCCTGATCGGATTCGCCGGCGTGCGGGCGCGTCCCTACCTCAGCCAGTGGATCGAGCAGTGGCGGAGCCGGGCCGTCGCCGCCGATCCGGCCCCGGAACCCGCCGGGCAGCCGCCCGCTGCGGAGACGCCGCCCCCGAACGCGGCGCCGCCCACCCAGTCCCCGGCGCCTCCGCCCGCGTCCGCCGCGGCGTCGCCGGCCGCGCCCGCCGATCCCACGCCCGGCTGGGTGGCCGTGTTCGCCCCGTTCGAGATCTCCGCCAGCGAAAAAGGGCGGGGCCTCCGGATCGACGAACGCAACGAGATCATGCTCGCGCCGGGTCCCCACGATCTCACCTTCCGGAACGAGCGCTTCGGCTTCCAGGAGGTGCAGCACGTGATCATCGAGCCGGCCAAGACGGTGCGCCTCTCGATCATCCCGCCGCGGTCGACGATCTCGATTTCCGCGAGCGCGCCGGCGGAAGTCTGGCTGGACGGCGTCGACGTGGGGCAGACGCCGCTGCTCGATCTGCCCGCAGACCTCGGGACGCGCGAGCTGCTGCTCCGGACCGCCGACGGCGTGGAGCGGCGCCGCGTGGTCAGCGTGACCGTGGCGCCCGTGGCGGTGGACGTGGATTTCTCGCAGCCCTGAAGCGCTGCCGCTCCCGTCACGAGCTGACGAGCGGGCGTTCGCCCGCCGCCGGGGCCGCGACGCCGGCGAAGCGGTTGACCACGGTCGCGGTGACGAGATCGCCGGTGACGTTCACGGTCGTGCGGCACATGTCCAGGATGCGGTCGACGCCGAGAACGATGGCAATGCCCTGCATCGGCGCGCCGACCATGCCGAGGACGATCATCAGCAGTGGGATCGATCCGCCGGGCACGCCGGCCGTGCCGATCGCCACCACCACCGACATCAGCACCACGAGAATCTGCTGTTGAAGCGACAGCGTGATCCCGAACACCTGGGCCACGAAGAGCACGGTCACGCCTTCGAAGAGCGCGGTGCCGTTCATGTTCATCGTGGCGCCGAGCGGCACGACGAAGCCGGCCACTTCGTTGGGCACGCCGAGCCGCTCCTCCGCCACGCGCAGCGTCGTCGGCAGCGTGGCGTTGCTCGACGAGGTCGAGAAGGCCGTCATGATCACGATCCAGGCTTCGCGGAAGAACTCCGAGGGGCGCCGGCGCGCGAGGAGAGTCAGGAAGATCGGGTACACGACGGCCATGAAGAAGGCGAGGCCCACCACGACCGTGACGACGTAGCGCGCGAGGCTGGCGAGGAGATCGAGGCCGAAGCGCGCCGTGACGCTGAAAATCAGACAGGCGACGGCCAGCGGCGCCACGGCCATCACCAGGTCGATGATGGCGACGCTCAGATGCGCCACGCTCTCGAGCACGTCGACGAGCGGGCGCGCCCGCTCGCGTGGAAGGCGCGTGAGCGCCACACCCACCATGAGCGAGAAGAAGATGATCGCCAGCATGTTGAAATCCGCGGCGGCGCGCACGGGATTGCGCGGCACGATGTTCACGACGAGATCCATGCTGAGGCCGCCTTCGGCCATGCCCATCGCCTGATCCGACTGGCTTCGATACGTCTCCATCAGCCCCGTGCGAATCACGGGATCGAGACGCGAGCCCGGCCGCACCACGTTCACGAGGAGCAGGCCGATCGTCGCCGCGATCGCCGTGAGCGACAGAAACGTGACGAGCGTGATCGCGCCGATCCGGCCGACCCGCGCGATCGATCCCAGGCCGGCCACGCCCAGCGCCAGGGTCGAGACGACGAGCGGGATGACGATCATGATGAGCGCGTTCAGCCACAGGCGCCCGATCGGATCGGTGACGAGATCGATCGCGCGGCCGAGCGCGGCCGCGCCGCCGAAGGCGAGATTGGCGGCGACGCCGAGGGCGGCGCCGGCGATGAGGCCGACGAGAATCCGGCTATGGGGAGCCATGAACATTTGACGCTACCGGGCGCGACACGAAGTGTCAACGTCGCGCAACGCGATCCTTACAAGCACGAAATCGTGGACCGGCCACCCGTTTTCGTCACGGAATCGCCCGGTGGCCGGTGACGGGTACTCGGCCTGGCGAGCGATTCGGAACGGCACGAACCATGCTCGTGGGCCGGCCGAGTATGGACTCCGGTCCGCGAGTCATCGTCGCGTCGCCCGTCGCGAGAGAGCGTGAAACGCTCGCCGAATGGCTCATTAGTGAACACTACGACCCCGTACTCCTGGCCGACGCCCAGGCCGTCACCGCCGAAATCTCGAAGCGGCCGAGCCTCGGCCTCGTGGTCGACTACCTGTTCACCACGCGCGCCGACCTGCATGGCGCGTGGCGCGGGCGCTCGCCTCAGATCCCCCCGGTGGTGATCGGCAATGCGGATCCGGCGGCGCAGGCGCGCACCGAGAGCCTGAACGCGATCTTCGTGGAACGCCCGCTCGAGCGGATCACCGTGATGTGCATGGTGCTCATGGCCATTCTCGAGGGCCGGCCGGAGCGCCGCTCCAGCCGCAAGGCGTCGAACGTGACGGCGGCGATCAACGGCGTCCCGACGCGCATCATCGATCTCAGCCTCGAGGGGCTGCGCATCGAGATGCCGCGCGACCAGAAAGTGCCGCCTCCCGTGTTCCGCGTATCGGTGCCCCTGGTCGGGGTCACCGTCAACGTCCGCCGGATGTGGACGTGCGCCCCCGCGTCGGATGCCCGCAACGTGCTGTGGTGCGGCGGGGCGCTCACGCAGAATCCACTCCGCGCGGCGCAGGGCTGGTTCTCGCTCGTGGAGACCGTCCCCTCGAAGACCGCCAGCATCATCCAGCTCTGAAAAGCCGGTCGCCGCGCCCGTGCGCGACGATGCACCGGAACGATGCCTCAGGTGGCCGTACCACGCCCAGGCCATGAACGTGCTGGAAATGAGCCGAAAGTCGGCGACCTGCAAACAGACCCAGTATCGAACTGTGGCCTCGCCCCGACAATGCGGTAGAGTGACGCACGAGGAGGCGAGGTGCGATGAAGGGCAAGGCAACGATCCCGGTCGTCGTTCTGGGCCTGGCGGTGCTGGCGGGACTTGGGGGCGCCGAGCATACGCTCGCGCAGCGGGCGGCCACCGAGCCGCGCGCGCCGTCGTTCGAGGTCGATCCGATGTGGCCCCACATGCCGCCGCAGTGGACGCTCGGCCAGGTCGCCGGCATCGCCGTCGACGGCCGCGACCACATCTGGCTGATCCAGCGGCCCTGGTCGCTCGAATCGGACGAGAAGGCAAAGAATCCGGAGGCCGAGTGCTGCACCGAGGCGCCGCCGGTCATGGAATTCGATGCCGACGGCCGCTACATCCAGGGCTGGGGCGGCCCGGGGGAGGGCTACGAATGGCCGGCCGACGAGCACACCATCTTCGTGGACTACAAGGACAACGTCTGGATCTCCTCGGCAGGCGGGCCGCGCCTGCGTGAACGCACCGAGAACATGATTCTGAAGTTCACGCGGTCGGGCAAGTTCCTGCTGCAGATCGGCCGCCGCGGCCAGAGCAAGGGCAGTCTCGACACGAAGAACTTCAACAACGCCGCCGACATCTACGTCTATCCCAAGACGAACGAAGTGTTCGTGGCCGACGGGTACGTGAACCGGCGCGTGATCGTCCTCGACGCCGACACCGGCGCGTTCAAGCGCCTGTGGGGCGCCTACGGCAAGCCGCCCGACGATCAGGCCTCGAATCGTCCCACCTACGAGGGCCCGCCCTCCCAGCAGTTCAACACGGTGCACGGCATCCGCGTGTCCGACGACGGGCACGTGTATGTGGCGGATCGGCTGAACAACCGGATGCAGGTGTTCACGGTGGACGGCACGTTCGAGCGCGAGATCTTCATCGAGCGCAAGACGCAGCTGCTCGGGACGGCGTTCTCCGTGGCGTTCTCGCCGGATGCCGACCAGCGGTTCCTGTATCTGGCCGACGCCGGGAACGGACGCATCCACATCTTCGATCGCAAGACGCTCACCGAAGTGGGGCACTTCGGGCGCATCGGCCGCTACGCGGGACAGTTCATCTTCCTGCACAACGTCGCGACCGATTCGCACGGCAACCTCTACACCGCCGAAGTCGGGACCGGGCGGCGCGCGCAGAAGTTCGTGCTCATGAGCCGGTAGGCCCCCACGGGCACCTCGCGCTCCCGGATCGTCCTGACTGCGCTCGGGCGAGGCTGGCGCAACCGCTGCCCTCATTGCGGACGACGGCCGATCTATCGGCGGTGGGCGGATCAGCTGCCGGGCTGCCCGGCGTGCGGCCTGGTGTACGAGCGGCGATCGGGCGACACATGGCTGTACGTGGTCGTCGGCGATCGGATTCCGGTCGCGCTCCTGGTCGTCCTGATCTACTTCGATCTGTTTCGTGCGTACTCCACTTTGCGGCTCGGGGTCTTCGCGGTGATCGCCGTGGCGCTCGTCGCCAGCGCGCGTCAGCGGTGGGGCGTCGGTGTGGCGCTCCACTATCTCGTGCGCCGTTTCTGGCCCGACCCCGACGATCCGGTGCCGCCCGACGAGCCGCCGGCCGACTGAGCGACAGGAATGTCCACGCCTGGATCTGATCCGACAAGTTTGTCGGTTGCCCGACGAGCCCGGCCTCGGCCGCCTCCTGCCGGACCGAATCGGGGGACGCGTGCCGGACGCCGCCGGACCGGGGACGGGCAGGATGCCTACCGAATTGTCTGGAAATCAGGCGCGCCGAACATAAACGTAGCCTGAGCGCCCTTCGCGCGCCGAGGTCAATCGCGCCGGCGCCCCGCCATTAACTCCTGCCAGCCGAATCACTTGCCGCCTCCCGAATCGATCGCGACCGTACGGTCCGTGCTTTGCAAAACCGCCGACGTCTGCACGGTTGTCGTGCCTATTCGTGAGGACCCTTCGTCATGACTAGATCGAGAGTGCTCCGTACGTTCTTCCTCATCGCGATGGTCGTGCTCGCGCTGGCGCCCGTCGCCCTTCGTGCGCAGGAGCCGGCCGCCGCCCCGAGCATGCAGGAGCTGGCCGACCAGCTGGCCGCCGTCCAGAAGAACGCCGACATGGTCTGGACGATTCTGTGTGCCTCGCTCGTGTTCTTCATGCAGGCCGGCTTCGCGATGGTGGAGACGGGCTTCACGCGGGCGAAGAACGCCGGCAACATCATGATGAAGAACCTCATGGACTTCTGCATCGGCGCCATTGCCTACTGGGCCATCGGCTTCGGGCTGATGTTCGGCCTGAGCAACGGCCTGACCGGCGGGTCGCTGTTCTTCTTCACGCCCGACAATGCGATCGTCGACGGGCAGTGGGGCTACACGTTCTGGATGTTCCAGGTCGTCTTCGCCGCGACCGCCGCGACGATCGTGTCGGGCGCGATGGCCGAGCGGACGAAGTTCATCTCCTACTGCTTCTACAGCTTCATCATCAGCCTGGTGATCTATCCGGTCTTCGGGCACTGGGCGTGGGGCAACCTGTTCATCAGCGACAACGCCTCGTCCGGCGCGTGGCTGGCCAACCGCGGCTTCATCGACTTCGCGGGCTCGACGGTGGTGCACTCGGTGGGCGGCTGGGCGGCGCTCGCCGGCGCGATCGTGCTCGGGCCGCGGATCGGGAAATACAACAAGGACGGCTCGGCCAACGCCATTCCAGGCCACAGCCTGACGCTTGCGGCGCTCGGCGTGTTCATCCTGTTCCTCGGCTGGTTCGGCTTCAACCCGGGCTCGACGACGGCCGCCAACGGCACGATCGCCCGGATTGCCGTGAACACCACGCTGGCCGGCTGCGCGGGCGCCGTGGCCACGATGATCGTCGCCTGGGCCAAGTTCGGCAAACCGGACCTCGGCATGACCTTGAACGGCGTGCTCGCCGGTCTGGTCGCCATCACCTCGCCCTGCGCCACGACGACCCCGCTCGGCGGCGTGCTGATCGGCTTGTGCGCCGGCGTCACGGTGTTCTTCGCCGTGCTCTTCTTCGACCGGATCCACATCGACGACCCGGTCGGCGCCATCTCGGTGCACGGGGTGTGCGGCGCACTCGGCACGATCCTCGCCGCCGTGTTCCACGAGAACGTGTTCACGGGCGCGGAATACGACATGCTGGGTCAGTTGACGACCCAGATCATCGGCGTCGTCACCGCCTTCGCGTGGACGTTCACGACGGCGTTCATTCTGTTCACCGTGCTCAAGATGACGGTCGGCCTGCGGGTGACCCCGGAAGAAGAGCTCGAAGGCCTCGACATCAGCGAGCACGGCGCGTACGCCTATCCCGACTTCGTGCTCACGCCCGATCGCGAAGTGATGACCGCGTAAGCGCCTCGAAAAGCTCCGGGGAGCGGCCGGTCGGCCCTCCTCCCGATCGGCCGGTCCCCGGAGCGCGTCCTGAGCGGGTCAGTTCGTCAGTTCCTGAGTCTCCGGGCTTCTCCCAGCCATTTCCCGCACCGCCCGCAGGTCCACTTTTCCGGATCCGAGCGTCGGCAGGCTCTCGACCTGACGGAGATCGTCCCGTTTGGGAATCCACAACTTCGGCAGCCCCGATCGCGAGAGCCGATCCCACAGCTCCTGCGGGCTGACGCCCGGATCCGTGTAGAACGCCACCAGCCGCTCGCCGCGCGATTCGTCCGGGATGGCGGTCACCACCGAGGCGTGCTGCTCGGCCAGGCAGGCCGCGATCGAGTCTTCGATCTTGATGTGCGGCACCATCTCGCCGCCGATCTTGCTGAAGCGCGAGAGGCGATCGGTGATGTGAATGAAGCCTTCCTCGTCGATCCGGGCGATGTCGCCGGTCACATACCACTCATCGCGCAGCGTCCGCCGGGTGCGCTCCGGATCGTCGAGGTAGCCCACCATCAGATTCGGGCCGCGGACGAGGAGCAGGCCTTCTTCGTTCACGAGCGGTCCGTGGCCGGTGTCGACGTGGACGACCCTGGCCTCGACGCCCGGCAGGGCGCGACCGACGGAATTGGCCTTGATGCCCGCCTGCTTCGCACGCCCGGCGATGTCCGGGACGTTGGCCGACACGACCGGCGACATCTCGGTGCAGCCGTAGCCTTCCAGAAGATCGATCCCGAACTTCTCGCGGAATGCGCGCGCGACCGGCTCGCGCAGCTTCTCGGCGCCCACCAGCGCGTATTTCAGGTGTGCGAACTGCTCGGGGCGGCACTTGCGGACGTACCCGGCGGCGAAGGTCGGCGTGCTGATGAGGAACGTGACGCGGTATTTCTCGCTGAGCTCGCCGATCGTCTTCGCGTCGGTCGGGTTGGGATGATAGACCACGCCGAAGCCGTGCGTCAGCGGATACCAGATGGTGCCCGTGAAGCCGAGCGCGTGGAAGAAGGGCAGAATGCCGATCAGCGTGTCGTCCGCGTGCATCACGAACGCGCGCGTCACCGACTCGATGTTACCCAGGATGTTGCGGTGGGCGAGCATCACGCCCTTCGGCACGCCCGTGCTGCCGCTCGAGAAGATGATCGTCGCCAGCGCGTTGGCGTCGGCCGTCGCGGCGGTGTCGCCGCCGTACGCGCGAAGGAGCGCGTCCACCCCCCGCAGCCGCGCCTTGACGAGCGTCGTGAGTCGTTCGAGGGCACTGGCGTCCTGCAGCACGTCTTCCAGAAAGACGAGCCCGCCGGTCGACGTGGACGGGGGCGTGAGGTTCGCCTTCTGGAGGAACGCGCGCGAGGTGAGGATCGTGCGGATGCCGCAGCGCTCGACGGCGTACGCCATCCCGTCGGGTCCGGCCGTGAAGTTCAGGTTCACCGGGACCTTGCCCGCCAGCGTGGTGGCCACGTTGGCGAGCGCACCCCCGACCGAGGCCGGCAGCAGGAGACCGATGTTCGTTTCGCCTGGCGCACGCCGCCGGATCCAGCGCGCAAGGATCAGACTGCCGACCAGCGCCCGGCCGAAGGTGAGCGTCCGGCCGGTGGAGTCGGCCATGCAGAACGAGCCCCACATCCGCTTCGCGGTGGTGACGAAGGCCCGGCCGAGCGTCTCCCGCATCGCCCGGGCATTGTAGCCGACCGCGAACGGTCAGGCGTACGCAGGGCCGTCGCGTGGCCCGGGGCGGCCCACCTGCACGAGCTCGAAGGCGAACCACACCAGGGCTGCCACGTTGAGGAAGGCGAGCGCCACGCTCACGTCGATGCCGGTGATCTGCCGGGGAATCGCCCATCCCCAGGTACATGCTGATGCCGTAGTAGAAGTTGATGTTGAGCGTGACGATGCCGCTCACGACCAGGAGGAGCCAGCGAAGGCGCGGCGCCAGCGCGGCGGCGAGCACCAGGAGCGGAATCTCGAACAACTGGTGGTTTTCGTGAGCGCCCACGTTCAGCACGAAGATGGCGTGCACGGTGAAGGCGGCGAATGCGGCGGCCGCGGCGAGCGTCTTCGCGCGGCGCGACACCCACATTCCCCAGATCGCGGCGAGTGCGACCGCGGTGTTGCAGATCGGCCGCGGATCGGGGTAGCCGAGCTCGCGGAACCGCGAGATCGCCAGGGGCCGCGGCACGACCTGCACGAACGCCCGCCAGCCCATCTCGTGCACGCCCATCGCCGCACGCAGATACCAGTTGACGATCCACCCGATGTTGGCGGCGAAGGCCGACATGGTATCGCGACGCTGATAGAACACGCCGAAGGCGAGCCACATGTTGGCGATCGCGCCCCGCAGGAAAAAGGGGAGAATCGCCGCGGCCAGCACCGCGCAGAACGCGGCGCCCGTCTGCGCGATCGCGCGCAGGCCGCCGTTCTGCCACAGCACGAGCGCCAGCGCAGGGCCGAGAAAGAGCGCCTGGGGCTTGGTGGCGACAGCCAGCGCCACGAGCGCTCCAGCCCACACGGGGCGCCGATGCCAGGCGAGCGCGAGCGCCGCCACCGCGGGCAGCGTGAACAGCGGATCCACGTACCCCAGCATTTCACCGCCGAAGAGCGTGGCCGGATTCAGCCAGTATGCGAGCGCAGCGAAGCGCCCCACCTCCTCCTGCCCAGACACGCGCCGCGCCACGGTGAACAGCAGCCAGGCCAGAGCCGCGTTGGCGAGCAGGATCGGAAGCTTCACCGCGACGAGCAGCGCCAGCGTGTCGGGATAGTCGGGAAAGAGCGCGCGGTACGCCTTGCCGACGAGGGCGTATTCGTACAGGAAGACGGGCGGGTACTCCACCGTGCCGGTGTGGTCGCCCCACGTGACCAAGCCGCGCGTCGTCGGCGTCCCGCCCACGCCGTACATGCCCGTCAGGTCCTCGGTGGCGGCATAGCTCCAGAGCTTCCACACGATGACATCGTCGTTGCCGGGCAGGGGCAGCGTCGCGAGCCGCAGCAGCAGTCCCAGGCCGATGACGACCAGAAATGGGCGGCAGCGCACGCCGCCGTATTCTATCGGCCCGCGCCGCGGCTGTCGCGCGGAATCACGTCAGCGTGACCATGTACGCCACCGCGACCGCGATCGTGTCGACCGTCCCGTCCGCTTCGACCACGCAGTCGAGAAAGGGGGCGCCGTTGCCGGGAGTTCGGCGATTGCGGGCGACCGTCGCACGCACCTTTGTTTTTCCCGGCAAATCGCATCATTCGCAACGGCAGGGCTGTTGCTTTTCAAGGGGTCGGAGGCTCCTGTGTGTCGCCTGGCGTTCGTCGCGGCGGTGCTGACGGCACTGGCCGGCTGCTCCCAACCGCCTGCGTCGACGGAGCGAGGGCGGGTGATCCCCCGTCCCCCCGACGTGGCAGCCGTTCGGCTGGCGCCTTCCGAGATCGCGGGCGCCATCAGATACGAGATTGGTGACCAGGATCGGGCCCCCCTGGATGCCCTCTACGCGCCGGAGCGGTACGCGCCACTCTGGATCGATGGCGAGGGTCGGCCGACGGCGGCCGCGCGCGACGCGGTCGCATTGCTTGCCGAGGCTCCACTCGACGGCCTCAATCCGTCGGACTATCGGGTGACCCGTCTGGCCCATGCGGCCGAAATGCTGCAGAGATCCGCCACGGCGGCGTCGGTGTCGGCTGCGGCGGCATTCGACGTGGGATTGAGCCTCGGCGTGCTGCGCTATTGCCACGATCTGCACCAGGGTCGCGTGGGCCCGCGCGCAACCGGCGACGATCGCCTGCGCACGGCCGCGGCGCCCGACTACGCGTCGGTATTGCGGGCGGCCATCCGGGATGGCCGCGTCAGGGAGACGGCTCGCGACCTGGCGCCGGCGCTCGCACCCTACGCCGCGCTGCGGGAGGGGTTGGCGCGTTATCGGGCGCTCGCCGCAGACTCCGCTCTCGAACCGCCGCCCCGCGTTCCCACGACGGTGCACCCGCATGATCCCTACGCGGCGGCTCCAGAGCTGGAGCGTTGGCTGGCGGCCCTTGGCGATCTGCCGCCGACCGCACCGGCGGGGACGGCTGCCATCTATGATGAGGCGCTCGTGGAAGGCGTGCGGCGTTTCCAGATTCGCCATGGCCTGGAACCGGACGGCGTGCTCGGCCGGGCGACACAGGGGGCGCTCTCCGTTCCCCTCGATCGCCGCGTGCGGCAAATCGAACTCAGCCTCGAGCGTCTGCGATGGTTCCCTTCGTCGTCATCCGATCGCCTCGTGCTCGTGAACATTCCGATGTTCCGGCTCTGGGCGTTCAATGGGGGCGCTCCAGAGGGCGAGCCGGCCTTCGCCACGAAGGTGATCGTGGGGCGGGCGCTCACGACGCCGACGCCGCTGTTCGCGGCCGAGATGCGCCATGTGATCTTCCGCCCCTACTGGAACGTGCCGCTGTCGATCGCGCGCAACGAGATTCTCCCGGCCCTGGCGCGTGAGCCGCGCTATCTCGACGAGCAGAACATGGAAATCGTTCTCGGGCAGGGCGACGATGCCCAGCACATGCCGTCGACGCCGGAGAACATCGGGCGGGTGGCCAGCGGACTTCTCCGGATCCGCCAGCGGCCCGGGCCGAAGAATGCCCTCGGGCTGATCAAGTTCATGTTTCCCAACGAGGAGAACGTCTACCTGCACGGCACGCCGGCACCCGAGCTGTTCGCGCAATCACGGCGCGACTTCAGCCACGGGTGCGTTCGCGTCGAGGATCCGACGGGCCTGGCCGAGTGGGTGCTGGCGGATCCGACCCGCTGGTCCCGCGAGGCCATCGCCGCCGCGGCAGCAGGGCCGCATTCGAGCCGCGTCGATCTCGGGCGTCCGGTGCAGGTTGTTCTGTTCTACGCGACCGCGTGGGTGACGCCAGCCGACGACGGCGTGCACTTTGCCGACGACATCTACGGGGGTGACGCGGCGCTCGAGGCGGCCCTGCGGAAGAACTCGGCCGACGTCCGGTAGCTTCTCACCACGTGCGAACCCGGCCCGTGTCGACGTGGACGAAATCCGACGCCGGGTAGTACCCGACGCCGCCGCGCCCGATGGCGAGAGCGGCGGTGCGGAGCGTCGCCAGCGGGACATCGGCGAGGCGAATGTCGATCGCCTGGCCCTGCATGTGCAGGCTGTTCACGGCCACGCCTTCGCTGTGCTGGCGGAGCGTCGCGTTGGTCGCGGGCGACCGATAGCCGGAGATCACCTGGAAAGGCCGCGACGTGTCGGTCAGTCGCGTGAGCCCGTGCAGGAGGTCGAGGAGCTCCGGATCGATCGGATGCACCTCGCCGGTGCGGAAGTCGCGCAGGTAGTGATTCACCTCGGCCAGGGCATCCGGCAGGTAGTCACCGCGGCTGAAATATTCGATCGACAGCCGCTCGCCGGTGTGCGTGTGCAGGAACGTCAGGCTTTTCGAGACCAGGGGCGACGCGGCGACCGCCTGCCGGGCCAGGGCGAGCGCGGGTACCGCGGCGGCGACCGAGGCGACGAATTGTCGGCGTGATATCGACATGCAGCAGGTCCTTCTCGAAAGAGGCGACATCCTATCCTATCCGCCCGTGGCCGCGGCTGAGTCCCGTTTTTTGCCCGCAGCACGCCGCCGGACTGCCCTAAGATGAATTGCCGTGCCCGACTCGCAGCGCGAGGTCATGGCGTTCCTCTCGACGCCGGCCGCATATCGCCCGAGAGGCCTCCTCGGCCCGATCGAACGGGTCGACACGCACATCAGCGTGGTCTGGTTGATCGGCGATCGCGCCTTCAAGTTGAAGCGAGCCGTCAGCTATCCATATGTGGATTTCTCGACCCTCGACCGGCGGCGGTCTGCCTGCGAGGCGGAGATTCGCCTGAACCGCCGGACGGCGCCGTCGTTGTATCTCGGCGTGCTGGCCGTGACCCGCGGAAGAGACGGACAGCCCGTGATCGGCGGCGCGGGCGAACCGATCGAGTGGCTCGTGGAAATGGCGCGCTTCGATCAGGACACGCTGTTCGATCGTCTGGCCCAACGCGGACGACTCGACGTGCACCTGATGGAGGGCCTGGCCGACGCCATCGTCCGGCTGCATGCCTCTGCCGAACCGCGCCGCGATCGCGGCGGCCGCGCGAACATGGCGTGGGTGGTCGACGGCAACGAACAGGACTTCGAGGGCCCGGGCGCCGCGGTGCTCGACCGCGATCGGCGGACCGGTCTCATTGCGGCGAGCCGCGCGGCCATCGAACGCCTCGGCGGGCTGCTCGAGTCGCGCCGCCGCAACGGCTTCGTCCGCTGGTGCCACGGCGATCTGCACTTGCGGAACGTGTGCCTGATCGACGGCCGCCCGACGCTCTTCGACGCCGTCGAGTTCAACGAGGACATCGCCTGCGTGGACGTCCTCTACGATCTCGCGTTTCTGCTGATGGATCTGTGGCGGCGGGGTCTCCGGGCGCACGCCAATGCCGTGTTCAACGCATATCTGGCCGCGCCGGCCGACGCGATGGACCTGGGCGGCCTGGCGCTCCTTCCACTCTTTCTCTCGTGCCGGGCGGCAGTGCGGGCGAAGACGAGCGTCAGCGCCGCGACGGTGCAGGCCGACGCCGCAGCCGCCGCGGAGTTCCAGTCGGCGGCGCGCGACTATCTGGAACTGGCCGCCGCGCTCCTGGACCCGCCGCGGGCGCGCCTGGTCGCCGTCGGCGGGTTTTCCGGTTCGGGCAAATCGACGCTGGCCTGCCGTCTCGCGCCGGCCGTGGGGCCGGTGCCGGGAGCCGTGGTGCTCCGCAGCGACGTGATCCGCAAGATGATGCTCGGCGTGCCGGCACTCCGCCGCCTGGACGAGGATGCCTATACGCCCGACGTGAACCGCCGGACCTACGCCACGATGCTCGAGCGCGCGCGCGAGGCCCTCGCGGGCGGCCATGCCGTGATCGCGGACGCGGTGCATGCCAGGCCGGCCGACCGCGAGGCAATCGCCGCGCTGGCGCGCGACCTCGGTGTGCCGTTCGCCGGGTTCTGGATCGAAGGGCCGCCGGATCTGCTGGCCGCGCGCCTGGCCCGACGCGGCGCCGACGCGTCTGATGCCACGGCCGCCGTGCTCGGTCGACAGATGGCGTCGGAGCCCGGCGTGATCGACTGGATCCGCCTCGACGCCTCGCTCGACGAAGACGCGCTGCGGCGACGCGCCGAATCCCTGTTGGGCGAGCTGCGGGCCCGGCCGCCGCGGGCTGGCATATCATGAGAGCCATTTTGCCCATGCCATCGCTGCTCGATCGGCTCGTCGAACACCGGACGCTGGCGCGGATTCCGCGGCCCCAGCTCGAATGGCTGGCCGCGCATGGCGAGCTGCGCCGGTACGCGGCCGGCCAGGTCGTGGCGACGGCCGAGGAAGTGCCGGACCAGCTGTTCGTGATGCTCCAGGGCGCCGTCGCCATCTACGTCGATCGCGGCATCGGCCGCCGGAAAGTGATGGAATGGCGAGCCGGGGACATCACCGGCATGCTGCCGTATTCCCGCATGCAGCGCTCGCCGGGCGACACGGTGACCGAGGAGGCGTCCGAGGCGCTCGCCGTCCCGCACACGGCGTTTCCGGAAATGATCCGGGAGTGTCCCGATCTCACGACCCTGCTCGTCCACCTGATGCTCGACCGCGCGCGGCACTTCGTGTCCTACGATCTCCGTGATGAAAAGATGCGGTCGCTGGGCCGCCTGTCGGCCGGCCTCGCGCACGAGCTGAACAACCCGGCGTCGGCCGCCGAGCGGAGCGCCGCCGGGCTGATCGAGCAGCTCGACGCGCTCGACGACGCCGCGCGAGCCCTGGGCGCCATGCGCCTTTCGGCCGGGCAGCTCGCGATCGTGGACGCGGTGCGCGCCGATTGCCAGGCTCTGGTGCGACACGAGGTGCGGTCCACGATCGATCAGGCCGATCGCGAAGACGCGATCACCGCCTGGCTCGATGCGCATGGCACGAACCCCGACCTCGCCCACGCGCTTGCCGAGTCCTCCGTGTCCTTCGAGCTGCTGGAGCGCCTCGGAGCCGCCCTGGCGGGTCCCGCGCTCGAAGCCGCGCTCCGCGCCATTGCAGCGGGTTGCGCCACCCGGGCGCTCGCCGCCGAGATCGAGTCGGCCGTCTCGCGCATGCACCATCTCGTGGCCGCCATGAAGGGTTTCAGCTACATGGATCAGGCCGCCACGCGGACGCCCGTCGATCTCTCGAAAAACCTGGCCGACACGCTCGCGGTGCATCAGTGGAAGGCCAAGCGCAAGTCGATCGCCGTGGCCGTCTCGGTGGATCCCGACCTGCCGACGGTGGTCGGCGTGGGCGGCGAGCTGAATCAGGTCTGGTCGAATCTACTCGACAACGCGCTCGATGCCGCACCCGAAGAAGGGCGGGTCACCGTGACCGCCACCCGGCGTGGCCCCGACGTCGCCGTGTCGGTCGTCGACGACGGCCCCGGCATCCCGGCCGAGGTGCGGGCCCGCATCTTCGATCCGTTCTTCACGACGAAGGCCGTCGGGTCGGGCACCGGCCTCGGTCTCGACATCGTCCGGAAGATCGTGGATTCCCACGGCGGCGACATCGCCGTCGACTCGCGTCCGGGACGCACCGCCTTCACCGTCACGCTGCCTGTCTCGCCGGACGGCCACTGACGATGATCAAACCGGCCATTCTGGCGGTAGACGACGACCGCGACGTGCTCGGTGCGATCGACCGCGATCTGCGGCAGCACTACCGGGCGCAGTTCCGGATCCTGCGCGCATCCTCCGGCCGCGAAGCGCTCGAAGCCGTCAGGGAGCTGCATCGGCGCGGCGGCGTCGTGGCGCTGCTCCTCGTCGATCAGCGCATGCCGCAGATGACCGGCACCGAGTTCCTGCGCGAGGCGTCGGCCGTGTTTCCCGACGCCAAGAAGGTCCTGCTGACGGCGTACGCCGACACGCAGACGGCGATCGACAGCATCAACACGATCGGTCTCGACTACTACCTGATGAAACCGTGGGATCCGCCGGCCGAGCGCCTGTATCCCGTGCTGGACGACCTCCTGTCGGACTGGACGGCGCACGTGCGCCTGCCGTTCGACGGGATTCGACTGGCGGGCGCGCGCTGGTCGCAGGCGTCCTACGAGACGAAGGACTTTCTCTCGCGCAACAACGTGCCCTACCAGTGGTTCGACGTCGATCAGCATGGTCCGACACGCGACCTGCTGCAGCAGCTCACGGGAGACCTGACGCGTCTGCCGGTCGTGCTCTTCACCGACGGCACGCACCTGGTGGCGCCGACGCCTGTCGAGCTGGCGGCGAAGATCGGCCTGGGCACGCGCGCCGCGCAGCCGTTCTACGACCTTGTCATCGTCGGCGGCGGGCCGGCCGGGCTGGCGACCGCGGTGTACGGGGCGTCGGAAGGCCTGCGCACGCTGCTCGTCGAGCAGCACGCGCCCGGCGGCCAGGCCGGCACGAGCTCGCGGATCGAGAACTATCTCGGCTTCCCGTCGGGCATCGCCGGCGCCGACCTCGCGAACCGGGCGGTCGCGCAAGCGCGGCGCTTCGGGGCCGAGATGCTCACGGCGCAGCAGGCCGTGGGCATTCGGCGCGAGGATCCGTACCGCATCGTGAAGCTGGCCGACGGGAGCGAGGTGTCGGCGTACGCGGTCCTGCTCAGCACCGGTATGGCGGTCCGCCGGCTGGAGGTGCCGGGCATCGAGCCCCTCGTCGGCGCGGGGGTCTACTACGGCGCCGCCCTGACGGAAGCGGCGGCCTATCGCGGCCAGGACGTCTGCGTGGTGGGCGGGGCGAACTCGGCGGGACAGGGCGCGATGTTCTTTTCCCGCTACGCGCGGACCGTCACCATGATCATTCGGGCGAAGGGTCTCGGCGTGGGGATGTCGCGGTATCTGGTCGAACGCATCGAGGCCGCATCGAATATCGACGTGCTGTGCGGGATGGAGGTTACGGCCGTCCGCGGGAACGGGCGTCTGGAAGCCGTCGTCGTGCGTGTCGCGGAAACGGGAGAAGAGCGTGAACTGGCCGAAGCGGGCATGTTCATTTTCATCGGCGCCGCGCCGCGCTCCGATCTCGTGGCCGGCCTGGTCGAGCGCGACGAGAAAGGGTTCATTCTGACCGGCCCCGACCTGCCGCGGGGGGAACGGGGCGTCGTCGGCTGGCCGCTCGAGCGCGATCCCTTCCTGTTCGAAACGAACGTGCCGGGCATTTTCGCCGCCGGCGACGTGCGGTCGGGCGCCAATCGCCGCGTGGCGTCCGCGGTCGGCGAAGGCTCGGCGGCGATCTATACCATCCACCGGTACCTGGAAACGGTGTAGTGTTCGTGATTGACAGCCCGGCCGAGGCGAACTACAGTCCGCCATCCCAGCAGTGGCTCTGGCGAGCGGCCGGTTCTTCGTCTGATCTCGTCATCGGGAAGCGGAGAGTACGGCAGTGGCGTATCTCGAACCCGAGTTTCGGCACGACCTGTTCATCAGCTATTCGCACGGCGACTTCGACCATGAGGGCGAGTCGCCGCTGAAGAACTGGGCGCAGGAATTCGTCAAGGAACTGCGTTACGAGATCAAGGCCAGTCAGGGCCTGGCCCGCGCGGGCGAGCGGCGGCTCGTCGACACGCTCGACATCTTCCTCGACGAAAGCCATCGACCAGGCCAGGGCATCGATCCGACCGAGCCGCTCACCGATCAGCTGCGCGAGGAGATTGGCGCGTCGGCGCTGCTGGCGGTTCTGATGTGTCCGGCGTATCTCGGGTCGACCTGGTGCGCCGACGAGCTGGCCTGGTGGCAGCAGCGGTACGGCTCCGACCTGAAGCGCGCGGACGGCCGGATCTTTCCGATCCGCGTGATGCCGACCGACAAAGCGGACTGGCCGCCGTCGCTCCTCGACGAACGGGGCGAACCGCCGGTCGGATACTTCTACTACGATCGCTCGAACGATCGCCTGCCGTCGAGCGTGCGTCCGTTCCTCTATCGAGGGGAGAAGACCCCGGAGGAGGGCCGCGCGTTTCGCGACGCGGTCGTGGACACGGCGGGCCAGATCGCCGAGCGCCTCCGACGACTCGCCGCCACGCTGCAACACCAGCGCGAGGCGCGCGCCAATGCCGAGCGGCTCCGCGGCGAGGCGGGCCAGATCCTCTACCTGTATGCGCGCCAGGACGACACGCTCACCTGGGAGCGGACGTACCGCGATCTCGACGACCATGGCTATGTCGTGCTGCCGGGCGACCCCGAACCGGCGCCCCAGGATGATCTGGCGTGGCGGCGCATCTACGACAATCGCGTGGAGGTGCTGACCGGCTGCGACGCCCTGCTGATGCTCGCCGGCGATGGCCACAATGGCCTCGACGGCGATCTGGCGGCCGTCGGCCATGCCAGCCGTCATGCCGCCAAGGCGCGGTCGAGCAAGCTGCTTCCGTGCGCGGTTCTCGACCGCGCCGGCTCGACGGCCCGCTCCGAGCGCACGCGGAACGCTGCGCGCAAGCTGGGTATCGCCTGGCTGGATACGCCAGCGGATCGCCGGTGGATCGATGACGTGCGCGCCTGGTTGCGTCAGTCGGTTGCCCAGGCCGGCAGCCCCGCATGACCTCGCCGTCGACATCCGCCTTCGATCCCGAATTGCCGGCGTCGCCGTACCCGGGCCTCCGGCCGTACCAGAGGCAGGAATGGCCCGTGTTCTTCGGCCGCGAGATCATGGCCGACGACGTCGTCGGGCGCCTGCTCGACCAGCAGTTCGTCCTGATCCACGGCAGTTCGGGGTGTGGGAAGTCGTCGCTGGTCCAGGCGGGCATTCTGCCCCGCCTCGGGCAGGCTCGAGTGGCCGGCGGGCCGGAGTGGCGCGACGCCGACATGCGCCCTGGCGACGGCCCGTTGCGCGCGCTGGCCGAGGCCGTCGCTGACCTGTGCGGCTGGACCGACACCGAGCGCGTCGTGGACCTGCGTCGGGCGCTGAATCGCGGCCGCGACGCGGCGTCCCAGCTCGCGGACCACATCCGGGCGGCGACGCCGGCGCATGTGTGCCTGCTCATCGACCAGTTCGAGGAGCTGTTCCGCTTTGCGCGCGAAGTCAGCCGCGATGAAGTCGGTCTGTTCATGGAAGTGCTGCTCGGCTTCATCGAGAACCCGCCCGACGGCATGTTCCTGATCGCGACGATGCGCTCCGACTTCCTTGGCGAGTGCGCGCGGTTCGAAGGGCTGGCCGAGGCGTTCAACCGCACGCAGTACCTCCTTCCGCGGATGAGCCGACCCAATCTGCTCCGAGCAATCCGGGAGCCGGCGGCGCTCGTCGGGGGCGACGTGGCGGAAGACCTGGCCGAGCGGCTGGTGGCCGAAGCCGGATCTTCCGAGGACGAGCTCCCGCTCGTCCAGCACGGCCTGCGGCAACTGTGGCTCGAGGCCGTGCAGGGCGGCGCGGATGCGCCCCGCCTCACGCTGCGGCAGTACCGAGCATCGGCGATCGCTCGTCGCCCTCCTGTCGGACCATGCCGATCAGGTCTCGCGCTCGGCCGCGCCCGAGCCTGGCGCCGAGCGGGCGCTCGAGGAAATCTTCCGCGATCTGACCGACGTCACGGCGGACGGAGGTCCGGTCCGCCGCCCGCGTCGGTTCAAGGAGCTCGTCGAGGTGAGCGGCAGTTCGCCGGAGACGGTGAAGGGCATTCTCGACGCGTTTCGTGACGAGGGGGTGTCGTTCCTGACACCGTACGCGCCCAGGCCGCTCTCGCCGGACACGATGATCGACATCAGCCATGAAGCGCTGATCAGGCGATGGAACCGGATTGCCGATCCCCGAGACGGCTGGCTGGCCCGGGAGTTCAACGACGGTCTGGTGTGGCGCTCGCTCCTGGTGCAGACCGCAAGCTTCGAGAAAGATCCACGCAACATCCTCAGTCCCGCGACGACCGCGGATCGGGTCCGCTGGATCGCCGATCGGAATGCCGTCTGGAGCGAGCGGTACGGCGGCCGTTGGGACGCCGTGCAGCGTCTGCTCCAGGCGAGTGACGCCGAGGCCAGAGCGCGCGAACGGCAGACGGTCGATAACGCCAACCGGCAGATCGCGCAGGCCAGGCGGGAAACGCGCAATGCACGGCTGATTACCGCGCTGGCGCTGGTCGCAACGCTGGTGGTCGTCGCGTCCGTCTATCTGATCTACCGCGAACGACTTCGAGCGGCGGAGCTGACGCGAGCGACTCGCAGCGCCGCATTGACAGCCTTCAGCGAGCAGAGCCGACAGCAAAACCCTGCCAGGGCGGCCCGCCTCGCGCTCGCTGCGCTGGCGATGACCCGGGAGGGAGATGATCCGCTCGTGCGCGATCGCGCGGTCGGGGCGCTGCGCTCTTCGCTGAACGCGTCGTCTCTGAACCTGCTGGGTCGCCACGACGACTATGTGCGAAGCGTCGCGGTACTCGCCGACGGGCGGGTCGTGAGCGGCAGCGATGACCACCGCGTGCTGATCTGGAGCCTCGACAGGCCGGAAGATCCGGTCGAGCTTGGCAGCCACAAGGGCTGGGTCTTCGCCATCCTGCAGCTGACGGATGGTCGTGTCGTGAGTGCCGATGATGGTGGCACGATTCGGGTGTGGGACCCGAAGGTGCCTGGCCGTCTGGTCGCGTCGGCTGACGACGAGGACTCCGCCAGCGTGAACTGTCTGGCCAACGGCCCCAACGGTCGCTTTGTCAGCGGCGACAGCAACGGCCGTATCGTCGTACGCGATCCGGACCACCTCGATCACCCCGTGCTCGTCCGCGAGGGCCCCGTCGGCATCGTGGCGCTGGCGTTCCTCGCAGACGGCCGGCTGGTCAGCGGGGACAGCGAAGGCACGATCCGCCTGTGGGACACCGGCCTGCAGGAGTCCGCCGTCGTCGGGACGCACGAGTCGCTCGGTGCCCTGGCGGTTCGGGGCAGCGAAATCGTGTCCGGTGGTCAGGGAGGGATTCGTATCTGGGACGCCGAAAAGCCAGGGGGGCTGAAGTCGCAGATCGACACCGGTGGTGACGTGCTGGCTCTGGCGGTGGCCGCGGACGGAAGCATCGTATTGGGCGATTGGGACAAACGCGTTCGGATGGTGCCCACTGGATCAGACCAGGTCATCGATCTTGGACGTCATGACGACTGGGTCAGGGCGGTGGCCATGCTCCCCGATGGCCGCGTCGTGAGCGGCAGCGACGACGGTCGCGTCCTTGTCTGGGCCGTCGGAGCGGGCGCCGAAGGCAATGCGATTGGTCGAGATGAGGGCGTGACGTTTGTCGACGTTCTGCCTGACGGTCAGGTGGTGTCCGGGGACGCCCCCATTCTCGATCCATCCATCGAGGGACGGATTCTGCTCTGGGATCCTCAGCGCCCAGGGACCCCGGCGACGCTCGGGACCGTCGCACATCTCTCAGCGCTCGCGGTGACTCGCGACGGAAAAGTAGTCAGTGGCGACGCCGAGGGTGTCATCCAGCTCTGGAACCCGGCGAGTCCGGGGCAGCCGGTCGTGCTGGGCAGTGGGCAGACGTCTGCCGCGGCCGTGGCTGTGATGCCAGACGGCACCATCGCGAGTCTTCACGACACTCGATTGCTTTTCTGGGACGTGGCCCATCCCGGGACGCCGGCATACGACGTGTCATTCGGATCGCCCCTTCAGGGATTCGCTTTTCTTGGCGATGGCCGGGCCGTGGTCGCCAGTGAAGGCTTCGTCGGCGTCGCGGACGTCCTTTCCCGGAAGACGCCCGCTGATGTGAAATGGTTGGGCCGCAGTGATCGCGGACGCGAGGATGAGAGCGACATTCTGAGTATCACGGTCATGGCAGACGGTCGCATCGCAAGCGGCGACGAAGAGGGTCGTGTTCGGCTTTGGGATGCCAGGACTCCGGACAAGTCCGCCATGGAAATCGGAAGGCACCAGGACTGGGTCCGCGCCGTCGCGTTTCTGCCCGATGGATCGATTGTGTCCGGTGGTGACGACGGAGCGATCTGGCGCTGGGATCCCCTGCGGCCCGGAAACGGCGTCCAGATCGGACGCCACGAAGACTGGGTGCGTGCGATCGCCGTCGCGAATGCCGACGAGATCGTCAGCGTCGCCGACGACGCCGCGGTTCGTTCGTGGCGCGTCTCAGTGCTCCCCGACGAACTGATCGCGTTTGCGAAGTCTCGCCTGCTGATCTCGTCGCTGACACCGGAGGACAGACGCCTGTTCAGCCTGCCATGACTCCTTGGTTGCGCAGCTGCACGGATCCCCCTAATACCAGTTTCTCAGCCGCACTTCGACCCCGGATCCCTCGAGGGGTTTTTCGAACGCCGCCAGGTCCGATCCGCGATAGTGGTACGGATAGACCATCTTCGGCTTGAAGGCCGCGACGCACGCCGCGGCTTCCTCGGGCGGCATCGTGTACGGCAGGTTCATCGGGATGAACGCCACGTCGATGTTCTTGAGCGCTTTCATCTCCGGCGTGCACTCCGTGTCGCCCGCAATATAGATACGGCGGCCGGCGAGCGTGAGGATGTAGCCGTTGCCGCGGCCCTTGGGGTGAAAGAGCTGTCCCGCCGCCGGCCCGCGCTCGAGGTTGTACATCGGCACCGCCTCGATCATCACGCCGTCGATCGTCTGCGTCTGCCCGTTGGCCATCACGATGCCGCCCGGCACCTGCTCGGCGGCCGCCGCGGGGATGACGACCTTCGTCGCCGGACCCTTGACCGCGCCGAGCGCCTTCGGATCCAGATGATCGCCGTGAATGTCGGTGATGAGAATCAATGTCGGCGTCGGCAGGCCGTCGTAGTTGCCCTGGCTGGTCGGATCGACCGTGATGACGGTCGATCCGTGCACCAGCTGCAGCGCCGCGTGGTTGATCGGCGCGATCGTGATGTCGCCGCCGGTGGCGGCGATCATGTCGGCGGGCGGCCGCTGGGCCGACGCGCACGTGGCGCCGAGCAGCACCGCCGGAACGAGCAAGGCCAGACGTCGCAGGGTCATCTCAGCTCCTGTCACTTCGTGATGTCGAACACGAGATTCGTCGGCGACGGCCCGAACGACGCCCAGGGCACGACCCCGGTTTGCGCGACGCCCGGCTTCGACCAGTCGCACACGCCGCCGGGGAAGATCCGCGCCAGGCGCGCCGTCTCGGCGGGCGAGAACGTCGGCGTATAGTCGCCGGGATCGATCGGCTTCAGCTGGCACTTGAGGACGTTGGCGGCCAGCGGTCCGCCGGCTTCCTTCCGCATGTTCGAGTAGACCGGATATTGCGCGCTGCACGGCGAGTCGGGCTTGCTCGTGAACGGCAGGCTGTCGGGCATGAACCGCGACGCATCGGCGCTGTCGTAGCAGCCGTCCACGCCGGCCGCGGGCTTGTGGCGGATCACCTTCTCGCGCTGCGGGGTGTCGGAGGTATCCGACTTGTACGCGGCCATCCACTCGTCGAACAACGTGTCGGCGGCGTCCGCGTTCGACGCTGCGCCACATCACCATGTTGTCCGAGTTGCCGCCGTTGGCCTGGCGCACCCGCTCGCGCAGGGCGAAGTGGAACCAGCCGTAGTGATACCCGCGCGTCTCGTTCGACGTCGCGTTGTCGAAAATCGGAATGTCCCTCAGCCCGGCGCTGGCGCCGAGCATCAGCCCGCTCTGATACGCGCGCGGCGATCGCCCCGGGATCGCCGACGGACCGCGCGGCCGTGTAGTTGGCGTCGCCATCGAGCCCGCCGATCCCCTCGTTCAAGTCCAGGAACTGCGGCGACGGTGATGGCGCCCGCGTTGAGCGCGCTCAAGCCGTACTGCACGCCGACGTTGTCGAACGGCCGGAGCGCCGCGCCGGTCTGCGGGTTCACGCCGTAGACGTTGCGGGCCGCGTCGAAAATCGTCGGCCGCGCGCCCCTTCGGGTTCGTCTTCGGATCGTAGCGCGCGTCGGCCGGCACCGCGTCGTTCCAGCGCGCGCTGGCATAGCCCTCGATGTCGCTGGCGGTCGGGCACCGGATCGGTGCGCTGCGACTGGTTCGCGGCGTCGATCATCGCCTTCACGCTTTCGTAGCCGGTGATCGCCACCTGCTGCGCGTCGGTGAACGCGTGCGGGTGCTTCGCCGTGTAGTGGGTGAAGAGGTGCGCGTCGGTGCCGGCCATCGCGATGGCGAGCGCGTCGGGGAAGGTGGCGCGGATGCTCACGCCGTCGAACAGTCCCGGATACGCGTCGGCGATCTGCAGGCTCGTGTAGGCGCCGCCCGACCCGCCGGTGCTGAACGTGTAGAAGGGCACGCCGAACTCTTCGATGAAGTGCTCCTTGCCCATCATCGCCGCCTCGCCGGCGACGACGGCGTTGCAGCTGTTGGTCGGGTGATTGAGCGTGTTCACGAAGACGGCGTATCCCTGGCCGAGACGAGTGGCGTCGAGCGGGCTCACCCCCATGCTTCGCGCCCTGGATGTACCAGCCGCCCGGGCATCCCGATCCGTGCACGCCCATCAGCCGGCGGTTCCAGCCCCTTCGGCGGCGTCGACCGGCGTCGGCTCCCCCTCCGTCGTCGGATCGTGGAGGATCGTGTTCTGGTAGATGCCGCGATCCATGCGTGCCGGTTTCCACGCGGACGACGAACGGCATCGTCACGCCGTCGGTGGTCGTCGTGTGCGCGATGTCCGGCGGCAGCGACGTGCGGCTCGTGAGCGGCTTCCACGTCGGCTCATCGCCGGTCGTGCGATAGACGTACTGCACGACCGTCTTCACCGAGCAGTTCTCGTCGAGCGGCGGGCCGAGCGTCGAGCCATCGGGCAGTTCGAAGTCCGCCGTCTGGCAGATGAACGGCGTCTGGCGCGGGCCGGAGAACACCGGGCCCTCGATCGGATAGTTCGTGATCTCGAGCGAGCCGTTCGCGCCGCCCGCCGAGGCCGTGACGGTGTTCGGGCCGAGCGCGAGGCCGGTCACCAGGCCCGTGAGCGCCTCGGCGTCTTCGCCGGCCGCGTGAAACGCCGACGTGACGTCGCGATCGCCGACGCTCACGCGCACGTCGTCGCGGGCCGCCTGGTCGGGCAGCTCGATCGCCAGGAGCACGTCGCCCCCGGTCACCCGGCTCGGATCGGCCGACAGGGCGGTGATCGTCACCCCGCCGGCGGCCGCGTTCGCGCCGCTGCCAGCCGCACGCGGCGACCAACGAGCGCGGCGAGGGCCGCGAGAGCCAGGGACCCGCCAACGTGGAACCGACGGACGTGAGCCTTCATACGTGCCTCCGTGAGCGGCTACATTCTGAACAGCCGCGTGAATTTCACCACGAACCCGCGCGTCTGAAGGCCGGAACCCCGGGCCCCGTCGTGTCGCGGTTGTCCGTGTAGACGACGAAGAGATCGCTGCCGGGTTGATACTCCCACCGGAAGCGCACGCTCGTCTCGAACGTCCGGGCGTCGGAATTGTACTGGACCAGGGCAGACGTCGCCATCCTCGGCGTGAGCGTGTAGGACGTGCGCGCGGTCAGAGGGTGAAGTGAATGCGCCCTCGGGCAGATCGATCCAGTTCACCGTAACTCCAGGTTCCACGGAGAGTCTGCGGTGTGATCTCCACGCGGCCGCGCCCGGTGCTGACCGACGTCCGCGTGCCGTCGTAGAAACGGCCGCGCTCGACGTTCACGACGCCGGACGCGCGGTGCTCCGGCCCGAGCTGATAGGTCAGCTTCACATTCGGAAAACTGTATCCGCCCGGCGGGACGGCCACGGCGCTGGAGACTGCGAACGGCTCGTCGAGAAACTCGTAGCTCCGGCGAGTACCTCGGCGCCGAAACTGTCGCCGCTCTCGAGCTCGGTGCGAAAGCTCGCCGTCGCGGCACGCGACTCGAGCCGTCCGTCGGGATCCGCGATGTACTCGTAATCCAGGTCCCAGGTGAACTTCCGGACCGACGCGATCCCCGAGGGCCGCGGGCTGAAGCGGACGTACGCGGAGCTCCTGCGGAACGCCTGCCGCGCCAGAAAGCCGACGTCCGGATTGAAGTCGCGATCCACGACGAGCCGCTCGAGCTGCAGGCCGTACCGATCGGCGTTGTAGTCGAGCTGGGCCCGATAGCTCCAATCGTGGCCGGAGACGCCCGGCGTGTCGGTCTTCGCCAGATACGTGTTGACGTTCACGTTCTGATAGAAGCGCGAACACGCCGTCCACGCCGAAGGCCCGGTTGCCATTCACGCCGGATTCGGCGATCGACCGTCCGGTGAACAGCATCCCGACGGCGCTCCGCCGCAGGACGTCGCGCTTCACGCGCACGACGGAAAAATTCGTCGGCGGGACGCCGATCGTGTCCTCGGCGCCCGTGCGGATGTCGAGCAGGCCCATGCTGTACGGGCCGGCTTTGCCCGTGACGCGTCCGCCGACATCGATCGGCACGGTCACGCCGCTCGAGAGCCCGATGCGGCGGCTGAAGAACACGACGGGGACGTCCGTGCGGTTCGGCGTGCCCGAGCCGCCCCCGCCGCCGCCGCCGCCGCCGCGCGGCTGGCCCTGCAGGCCGCCGAAGGAGAAGATGCCCTGGCCCTCGAGGAAGAAATCGCGTTTTTCGGGAAAGAGCGTGCCGACGCGCGTGAGGTTCACCTGCTGCTCGTCTTCCTCGACCTGCGCGAAATCGGTGTTGTAGGTCACGTCGGCCGTCAGGCCGTCGGTGATGCCCAGCTTGAGTCCCCGCCCGCGTCCTTGTTGAACGCGTTCGATCCGGGCGGCGCCCGTCCGATCGGTCGTGACGCCGCTGATCGCGTACGGCTTGACTTCGAAGGTCCGCCCGTGCCGGCGGCGGATGGATGCCCACGAGCGTCGCGGCGGACGACAGCTTGTTCATCGCGCGGCGGCCGAGCGCCGCGGGGAGCTGGCTCACCGAGGACATCTCGTTCTTCCAGCGCACGATCCGGCGGAAGTTCATGCCCCAGACCTGCGTGTCGCCGTCGCGAAAGCGCAGCGACTTGAACGGAATGGCGATCTCGAACGTCCAGCCCGCCGTCGAAGCGCGCCGTGCGGGCGTCCCACACCGTGTTCCAGTCGCGGTTCATGTCGCGCTCGTCGGTGATGTAGCCGTCGAAGAGGCCGCCCACGAGCGTGATCTGGAAGAGATAGCCGTTGCGCCGGTCGAAGAAGGTGTCGAACGTGACGCGCGAAGCTCTCGTTGTCGAGCATGCCCTGGCCGTCGCGTCGCATCTCGTTGGCGACGTCCAGCTCGGGATGCGAGTC
Source organism: uncultured Acidobacteriota bacterium (assembly GCA_963837345.1). Lineage (GTDB taxonomy): Bacteria > Acidobacteriota > Vicinamibacteria > Vicinamibacterales > CAVVIG01 > CAWIMX01. Next base: position 804,812 of record CAWIMX010000001.1, on the reverse strand, counting down.
CCAGCACCGTCCGGACACGTAGATGTTGCGGTCGTCGAACAGCAGCCACACGTCCGTCTTCTCGGTCGCCGGCGCGCCCTCCTCGGGCTCCTGCTGGACGAACCCGTCGATCGCCCGCACGGTGGAGTACACGCCGTCGGCCAGCACGCCATCGAGCACGATCGGCTCGTTGATCTCGGTGGCGCGAATGGTCACGTGTCCGGCGCCGTCGCGCGTGACGACCGAGGGGGCCACCGGTGCCGCCGGTGTCGCCGCACTGTTCACCTGCGCGGACGCCGCCGGCCCGAGACCCGAGAGCACGAACAGCAGGGCCAGCACGCGCCTCACGAAGTCGGCGCCTCCAGAGTCGGACGACCCGCTTCACCGGCCCGCACCAGCGCGAACCTGGTGCTCAGCGGGCCAATCATTTCGAACACCGCCACCGAGGCGAGGACAATCGTCGACACCACGGGCGCGAAGTCGGCGTAGCGGCCGTTCACCGACAGGGTGAGTCCCACGGCGAGCCCCGCCTGCGCCAGAATCGCGAAGCCGAGGTAGCGCCGGACCGGCGTCTCGAGCCCGAGGCGGCGGGCCGCGTAGCTCGCGCCGGCAAATTTTCCACCCATCCGTCCCAGGATGTAGGCGAGTCCCAGGACCCCCATGGCGGGCACGAGCCGCACGTCGAGCTCGGCGCCCGCGATGACGAAGAACATCGCGTAGAACGGCGGATCGGTGCCCGAAAGCGTGTCGAAGAGCCGGCGGCTCCGCGCCGACAGGTTCACCATCGTCGCCCCGACCGCGAGGCTGGCGACGAGCGGCGACAGGTTCAGCGCGCGCGAGACGCCCACGGTGAGCAGAATCGAGCCGGCGAGCAGGATGAGCATCTCGCCGCCCTCGGTCACCTCGGTCGACCACGCGGCGAGCATCAGGCCCACCAGGTATCCGAGCGCCGCAGATCCGGCGATCTCCCACACGAACCAGAAGCCGGACCGATAGAGCGGTTCGAGGATCGCCTGCCCGCGTTCGATCGCGGTGAGGTCGATGGCGGCGGCGACGAGGCCGAAGGCGGCGATACACAGCAGGTTGTTCACCGCGATCACGCCGAGCAGGTTCTCGGTGAGCGGCCCGGCGCTGTCGCACTCGCGGATGACCATCAGCGTCGACGCGGGCGCTGTGGCGGTCGCGATCGCGCCGAGCAGGCAGGCCGTCTGCCAGGGCTGCCCGAGCACGAGCATGCCGATCGTGACCAGCAGGGCGGTCAGCGTCGATTCGATGAGCGTGATGACGACCACCTGGCGCCCGATCCGCCGGAACCGCGAGAACTCGAACGCCGAGCCGACGGAGAACAGGATCAGTCCCAGCGCGACCTCGCTGATGACGCTCATGGCGGTGAGATTCTCGCGGCTCACCCAGCCGAGCACCGATGGCCCGAGCGCCGCGCCGGCCAGAATATAGCCGGTGACCTCTGGAATGTGAAACACGCGGACCAGGTGCCCGGCCAGCAGCGCCAGCAGGAGAATCAGGCCGAGCGAGGTGAGCTCGTCCATCACCGGTCCATCAGCGGAGCAGCATCCCGATGCGCCGCCCGCCACGCTCGATTTCGACGAACACCGTCGGCGATCTCGATTTGGCCGCGAGCAGCCGTTCCACCTGGGCCAGCGTTCGGGGCGCGGCCCCGTCGATGCGCACAAGGCGATCGCCTCCCGCGATGCCGGCGTCGGCCGCCGGGCTCCCCGGCACGACGCCGTCGATCCGGAAGCCGCGCGCCGGCGTATCCCACACCAGGCCCGCCGACGGCGGGGCGACGGCGGGCGCATCGGCGGATGCGCCCGACGCGGGCACATCGATCATCATCGCGGCGGCGCCGCGCCGGATTCCCAGCGCGAGCGTGGGTCGTTCTGCATCCGCCAGGGGGGCCAGATCCTCGAGCGCGGCCACCGGCGCGTCGCCGACGGACAGAATCATATCGCCGGGACGAAGGCCCGCGCGATCGGCCGCCGATCCCATCCAGATCTCGCGCACGAGGAGCCCGCGGGCGCCGCCGAAATGATCCGCTTCCGAGCCGTCCATCGGCCCGGCGGCCAGCCCGACGCGCCCCGCGAGCCGCGCCGGAAGCGAGGCCGCCAACGCCAGCATGGCGTCGACCGCCGGCGGCGCAACCGCCGCGAGTCGATCGCCGCATGGCAGGATCACGCCGACGATCTCGCCGGCCGCGTCGAACAGGCCGCCGCCGATCATGGCGTCGGCGAGCGGCAGGCTCGACAACATTTCATCCGCGACGACCGTTCCGCAGGTTGTCGAGAGCGTCTGCAGATGATGGCCGATCGCGAAGGCCGGACCGCGGGGCGTGCGCCAGACCGCCACGATCCAGTCGCCGGAGCGGAGCGGCGCCAGGCGGCGTCGCACCGGCGTCAGTTCGACCGCCGTGTCGGGCCGGCCGACGATCGTGACGGGCACGTCGGGCACCCAGGCCTCGGTGTGAGATTCGTGATCGCCCGATGCGGCGTCGATCATGACGACGTCGGGCGGATGGTGGCCGCGGTGGGGGGCGGCGATCGTGAAATCGTCCCAGACGAGCCCGGTCGTGCCGGCCGATCGCACGAGCAGGACCGACGACTCCACGTCGTCGGCCACCGTCGAGAAGTAGGCCGTCATGTTGTCGAGCGAGCGGCGCTCGGCCAGTCGGGCCAGTCGCGCCAGCTCCGTTTCAGAAAGGGCGGTCGCCGGCGCGAGTGCCTCGTCCGGCGGGCGAATCAGCCAGCCCACGACCAGGATCAGGATGGCGACCAGCGCGAGGCTGGCCGCGTACGTCCTGTTGGGACTCTCGGGGCGAGGCACGAGCCAAGCATACTCGGGGTCGGGCGGACCAGGTCAGGCGGGCCGCGCCGGTGGCCGCCGCGTCGCGGCGGGGCGGATGCGATCGAGCGGCTGACACGGCGGGGCGAGGGCGATGCTGGCCCACCCGGCCGCCACGAGGGTCGCACGCGCGACGAGTGGACGGCGAGCGCGGGAAGCCAGCATCGCCGTCGTCCGACTACATCGCGGCCTTGACCGATTTCACCTGGATCGTGTCGCCGTTCTGGTCGCCCATGATGGTGGCCTTCTTGCCCGCCAGCTTCGCGAGCTCGGCCTTGGCGGCATCGTCGGCCTTGAGGGTGTAGAACTTGTCGTTCACGATGAGCGCGTAGTCCGAGCCGTGCGCCACACATCCGGCGGTGCAGGTCGCCGCATCCTCGCCGGCCATGTGCTTGACGCCGCACATCGCGTCGCCGACTTCGCCGGTCACGGTGGCGTCCTTCGCACTGAGCGCCGGAGCGGTCAGCAGCAACGCCGCCGCGCCGGCCACAACAGCGGTTCGAATCGTGCTCTTCATCGTCCTTCTCCTTCGTGGAAACGGGGAACCCGCGGCCCTCGTGCCTAACTAACCCCCGAGTCGCCGGCCATATTCCCGGCTGGCCTCGGCACCTGGCTTCCGACATTGAGCGGGGCCGCGACGTCGAGTTCCGGCAGCTCGGGCTGATCGTAGAGCGGCGCCGGCACTCGCAGCACCAGCGTGGGCAGCATGGTATTCCCAATCGCGTAGATGACCAACCCTCCGAAGAGCGCCGGGCCGGCGGCGAAGCGCTCGCGCAGGAGCTCAGCGATAACGAGCGTGAAGACGAGCGTCGGCATCAGTGATACCGCCACCCGCGCCCCTTCGCGGAGCGGCTCGCCGAGCGCGACGCGGCGATGGATCGCCACGACCGCCAGGCGCAGCGGCACGACGAGGGCGAGCCCGCCCAGTCCGATCGCGAACGCGCCCGGCGACACGTGCTCGGCGCCGAAATGCAGGCCGGCGCTGAAGAAGTAGAACGGGATGAAAAACGACGCGAACACTTCGACGGCGTGCAGCGTGTGCTCGGAGGCCATCGACGGCAGGCGCCGGCGGAAGCGCTGTGCCACCATGCCGACCACGAACGCGCCGACGAGGTAGTACGCGCCGAGCTTGCGCGTGACGAAGGCCGAGAGGAGCGTGAGCATGAGAAGGAACGCGAAGTCGGACTTGGGCGCGAACGGCTCGATCCAGAATGCGAACGCCCGGAACATGAGCGGCAGGCCGAACACGAGCGCCAGGAGCGCCGTCGTGCCGACCAGCAGCTGCGCGAGCGTTGCCGACTGCAGCACCACGAACAGCACGATGAGCGACACCAGCTCGGACGCGATCGTGAGCGATCGCACCCACTCGCGCTGGTCGTCCGACACCGGGAGCGACGCGAGCGAATCGAGGATGAACCCCGCCGACGGCGTGACCAGCGCCAACACGAGGAGGATGGCCACGCGCCACGTCAGATCGCCCAGGACGTGCAGGCCCGTGGCCAGCCCCGTGATGATCAGGCCGAGCAGCACGAGGTGCTGTGTGAGCACGCGCCGCCGGTGCACCAGCGACCGCAAATCGACCTCGAGGCCGGCGAACAGGAAGAGCGCGGAGATGCCGAGCGTCGCGAGGAGTTGAATCGTGGCGTCGGTGCGGAACCATCCCACCGAGAGGCTGACGACGGCGCCGAGCGCCAGGCTGGTCACCGCCGTCGGCACCTGCCAGCGCGCCAGGACGCGCGGGACCACGATCAGCGCGAAGAGCAGCGTCATGTAAACGACTTCCGGACTCACGAAGTCCGGGAAGTTGGCGCCGATCGTCTGCGGAATGGGGATCGCCTGGTTCATGGTCGCGTGAGTGCCGCGGGCGGCGTGTCCCTACGATAGTCCAAGTGCCAGCCGTGACGTGGGCAGCACGAGGGCGCCACATCCGCCAGAGAATCAGAGGCGCGGGCTCGTGGCGGGAGCGCCGTCGCGAGACAACCCCGCGCGGGCGACTGGGTAGAATGAAAACTGGAGCTGAACACTGGCATCGGTGCGAGCCCGGGCGGGAGTGGCGTTCGGATCGGTCGTGGCGCTCGCCGGAGCCGCGCTGGTGGTGGTGCACCTGCCGCCGGTGGAAGCGCGCCTGGTCGCCTGGGCCCTCGCGAAGGCGCAAGAGGCCGGCGTCGTCGTCACCGTCGAATCGGCGTCCTACAACCTCTTCACGCTCGAGGGCTCCGCGCGCGGCCTGACGATCGCGGCCGCGAATTCGCGCGAGACGCCGTTTCTCGTTGCCGAGGCCGCGGTCGTTCACGTGCCGCTCCGCACGCTCGTCGGCCCCCTGCGGATCGATCGCCTCGACGTGACCCGCCCGAGCCTCACCATCACGCGAAGATCCGACGGCTCGCTGAACCTGCCCGCGATGGGCGAGCCGAACGGCGCCGGCGGCGCCGCCTTGCCCGACATCGGCCTGGTCGAGATCCACGACGCACGCGCGTCCTATCGCGACGACGCCGCCGGTTGGCGGGCCGAGGCGTCCGGCGTGGAGCTGCAGCTCGCCGGCGAGGCCGGGACGCTCTCGGGACCAGTCGCGGCACGGTCCGCGTCGATCGCGGCCGGGGACCTCGAGATTCGCGACGCGACGCTGGCGGCGACCGTCCGCACTGACGGCGCAGCGACCGTCCTGGATCAGATCCGCCTGGAGGGCGCGTTCCAAGGCGGCCGCATTTCCGCCGGCGGTCGAATCACTTCGGATCCCGTCGTCGTCGACGCCCGGCTCGACTGGACCGACGTGGGCACCGCGCGGCTGACCGCGTCCAGGGCGCCTGTGACCGTGGCGGCGCGGGTGAGCGGACACGCCGATGTGGATTGGGCCGTCGCGGAAGGCCTGCGCGGCCTTCGCCTCACGCTCGAGAACCGGTCGCAAGCCGGTCAACCGTCCGACGACGCGATTGCCGCGGCCGGCCGTCTGACGTTGACCGTGGCCGGCGGCGAGTGGCGGCTGCAGCACGAGCACGAGCTTGCCGACGTCGTCGGTGCCTCGGGCGACGCCCACGGGCGCGTCGACGCGGACGATCCGCTCGGCTCGAGCGTCGAGGGGGCGGTGGCGCTGAACACGGCCGACGTGCCTCGTGCGCTCTCGATGCTCGCGCGCCTGGGGGTCGACGTGCCCGCCTGGTCGACGCCGTCCGAGGGCCGGTTGAGCGTCCGGCTCACCCTCGGCGGGACGCTCAGGTCGCCGACGATTGCCGGCGACGCCGACCTCTCCGGCGTGGAGTGGGCCGGCATCGCGCCGCTTTCGGCCTCGTCGACGTTCGCCGTCGACCTGGCGCGTCAGACCGTGCGCGGCACACTGGGCCTGGTCGTGCCGCCGCTTGCCGGACAGCCGGTCGGCCGCATCGACTCGCGCCTGTCGTATGCGGACGGACGGCTGCGCGCCACCGACATCGTCTGGCGGCAGCAGGCGGGCGGCCGCCTCGCCGCCGCCCTGGCGTTCACGCCTGAGACGGGCGCCTACGACGTGTCGATCCACGTCGACCAGCTCGACGTTCAGCCGATCACGCTGAACGATCGCGTGTGGCCGGTGGCGGCCCTGATGAGCGGCGAGATCGCCGGCCGGGGCACTCTCGATCGGCCCGTCGCGACAGGCCGCCTCACCTTCTCTCGCCTCGATTGGGAGGGCACGCCGTTCGCCCCGGTCGCCGTCGACCTCACGGTGGCGGATGGCCGCGCGCGGGCCCTCGCGCAGGCCCCCGACCTGGCCACGATCATCGACGCGTCGATGGCACTGGACGAACCGCATGCGTTCGAGCTCACCGCCACGGCCACCGACGCCGACCTGCCGCGCCTCCTCTCGCGCGTGAAGGGCGACTGGCCGCCCGTGGTCGACCAGCTCACGGGATCGCTCTCGGCCCGGATCACCGCGAGCGGCACCACCGACGCGCTCGACGACACGGCGTTCGAAGCCGAACTGCGCCAGGGGAGCGTCGCGCTCGGGCCGGCCACGGTGCGCCTCGAGCAGCCCGCGATTGTCCGGCTGCGCAACGGGCGTGTCGCGGTGGACGACCTGACGGTGGCGTCGGGCGACACGACGATCCGCGTGGCGGGGTCGCTCGGCCCCGAGGCTTCCTCCGGGGCGATCGCGCTCACTGTCGACGGGCGTCTCGACGATGCCAGGCCGTGGCTGGCGCTGGCGGAGGTCCCGGAAAACTTCGCGATCGGTGGTCGCATTGGAGGAACGCTGTCGGCGTCGGGATCGCTCGAGCGCGCGGTGGTCCGCGGCCGCGTCCAGGTGCGCGACGGACGCGCGGCCTGGGCGACCTATCCGGAAGCAACGGGCGTGTCGCTCGACGCGACGGTGGCCGACGGTCTCATCGACGTCGGATCGATTGCGGCCACGTGGGAGGGCGCCCGGGTGGGGGGACGCCTCGAAATGCCCCTCAGCATGATCAGCAATCGGCTGGCGCCCGCGGGGCCCGCCGGCGCGCCGGTCGCGACGTTCAGCGGCCGGATCGACGACGTGACGGAGCGAACGTTCGCTCGCTTCCTCGAGCCGGACGGCGGCGAGTCGTTGACCGGCCGGGCGAACGCGCGGGTCGATCTCTCCGCCGACGCCTTCACGCTCGATCGCCTCCGCGGCACCATCGTGCTGGACGAGTTCGCGGTGGACGCCGACGGCGTGCCGGTGTCGCAGGTGCGGCCGACCCGGCTCGAGATCGAAGGAACCACCGTTCGGGTGGGCGACTGGAGCTGGGAGGCCGAAGGCAACCGCTTCGACGTCAGCGGCTCGGCCGCGTTGGGAGACGCCGGCGCGCTCGACCTGCGCGCGTCCGGCTCGATCGATCTGCGCGTGATTGGCGCAGCGCTGCCGGGCGTCGCCACGGCGGGCGTGGCTGACGTGGCCCTTCGCGTGACCGGGACGCCGGCCTCGCCGCTCGCCGATGGCACGGCCGACATCCGCAACGGCGAGGCGCGGCTCGCCGATCCGCAGGTCGCCGTGTCGAACGTCCAGGGTCACGTGGTGCTGAGCGGCGACCGCGTCGAGCTCGCTGCCGCTCAGGGCACGATCAACGGCGGGCCGTTCACGGCCACCGGCACGCTCGAGCACCGCAATTTCAGGCCCGCCGGCGGCTCGCTCGTCGTGAACGCCACCGACGTGGCCCTGAACGTGCCCCAAGGGTTTCGCACGCAGGTCCAGTCGGGCCTCACGCTGACGATCGCGGGGGATCGCACGCGCGTGTCGGGCACGGTCGCGATCGAGCGTGGCGCGTACCGCGAGCCGCTCAGCCTCGCGATGAGCCTGCTCGGTGCAGCCCGGCAGCGCGCGGCCGAGGTCGCGGTCGGCGGCACGCCCGCGTTTGCCGAGCGCGTCGATCTCGACGTCACGCTGACCAGCGGCGAGGATCTGATCGTCGACAACAACTACGGGCGCATGGACGTGAGCGTCGACCTCAGGCTGATCGGCACCGCCGCGCGCCCCGGCGTCGTCGGCCGCGCGACCATTCGCGAAGGCGGCGTGCTGTACCTGGGCGGCCGCGTCTACCAGGTCGAGCGCGGGACGATCGATTTCTCGAATCCGCGGGCGATCGTGCCCGATCTGGATCTCGTCGCCCGCACGCGGATCGCGGGCGTCGACGTGTCGTTGTCGATCGCCGGCACGCCCGAGACCGTCAAGGGCACGCTGTCGTCGGACCCGCCCCTCGGGCAGACCGACATCGTGTCGCTCCTCGTCACCGGGCGCCTGGCCGACCAGGCCGGCGGCGCCGGCACCGCGGTGGCGAGCAACCAGGTGCTCGCGTATCTGTCGGGCGAGGCCTTCGGGTTCGCCGCGCAGGCCATCGGTCTCGACACGCTGCGCCTCGAGCAGGGCTCGGGCGTCGACACGCTCCAGAGCGACCCGTCGCTCATCGCCGGCGACACCGACCCGAGCACGCGCCTCACCGTGTCGAAGCGGTTCTCCACCTATGCCGAGGTCATCCTGTCGCGCAATCTGGGCGAGAGCGGCCAGTTCACGTGGGTGGCGTCCTTCACGCCCCGTCGCAGCGTGGAGCTGCGCGCCGTGTCGCTCGACGACACGTCGCGGCTGTACGAAGTGCGCCACGATCTCTCGTTCGGCGGCCCGGCGGCGGGAAATTCGGGTCAAAGAGCGGCGCCGAGCGAGCCCGTCGCATCGGTCGCCTTCACCGGTGCCCCGGGCGTCCCCGACCGGGAGCTGCGCGACCGGCTCGATCTTGTCGAAGGCGACCGGTTCGACTTCTACCGCTGGCAGAACGACCGCGATCGACTGCGACGCTTCTATCTGGACCGTCGCTTCCTCGAGGCGCGCGTCGATGCCCGCCGCGCCGAGTCCGGCGACGGGTCGACGGTGGCCCTCGAGTACGAGATCGAGCCGGGCCCGCTGGCCGCGCTCGACGTCGAAGGCGTCACGCTCTCCTCCGCCGCGCTGGCCCGGTTGCGCGACATCTGGAGCAACGCGATCTTCGACGAAGCGCTCGTGACCGATCTGGCCGACGGCGTCCGGCGGGAGCTCGCCGCCGAGGGCTACCTGCGCGCACGAGTCTCGGTGGGGCGCCCGGTGCAGACGGCAGCGCCGCAGGCGCAAGAGGCGGGCCCCGTCGAGAAGCACGTGCGGGTCGACGTCGAGCCCGGCGATCGGAGCCGATCGCGCGAGGTCCGCTTCTCCGGGAACGATGCGGTGGCCGCCGCGCGCCTCGACGCGCTCGTGACGCCCGACGCGTGGCTTCAGCCGGCGACGCTCGCTGACGGGGTGGCGGCGCTCTATCGGACCGATGGCTATCTGGCCGCGAGGGTCACGGCCGGCCCGATCGCGTTCGACGACGACCGCGCCGTGCTGCCGGTGGCCATTGTCGAGGGCCCCCGGTTCCGGGTGGCGAGCGTCTCGATCGCGGGCGCGGACGCGCGGCCGGAGGCCGAGGTGCGGAAGGCGTTCGGACTCGAGGCGTCCGCGCCGTTCAGCGAAACGGCCCTCGATCGCGCGCGCCGGGCCCTTGAAGGCGACTACGCCGTGCACGGCTTCAACGCGGCGGCGGTCACGACCGACACCACGATCGACCGCGACGCCGGCACGGTTGCGGTGGCCCTCACGATCGACGAGGGGCCGCGGCAGGTCCTGCAGAGCGTCGCGGTGACCGGCGCGCCGGGCCTCGATCCGGGCATCATCACGAGGATGCTCGAACTCGAAGCGGGCGAGCCCGTGAATCTCGACGCGTGGTACGGCGCCCGTCGCCGGCTGTTCGATCTCGGGCTGTTTCGCAGCGTGGACATCGAGCCCGTCCCCCTCGACGGCGCGGCGCATGCCCCGGGCCTGGAACCCGTCGAGGCGCGCGTCACGCTGGTACGCCAGCCCGACTGGCGGCTCCGCTACGGGTTCAACATCAGCGACGAGCCCGCGCCGGCCGCCGACGCGCGCCGGTTCGGGGCCGGCGCGAGCGTCGACCTTCAGCGGCGAGGCCTGTTCGGCCATCCGGGCACGCTCGGGCTGACGGGCCGCGCCGACCGCGACGATCGAATCGGCCGCACGTACCTGACGTTCCCGACGTTCTTCGGACGCCGGCTCAAGTCGAGCGTCTTCGCCGAGCGCTCGCGGCAGGTGCTCGAGCAGGAAGGCTTCCTCTCGGTCGTCACGAACAAGACGACCGTGACGGCGGAGCAGCGCTTCACGGCGTGGCGATCGCTGCAGCTGGCGTACGGCTATCAGTTCGAGTGGAACCACACGTTTTTCGACTCCGACCCGAACGATCCCTTCGGCATCTCGTTCGACGAGACCAGCCAGCAGGCGCGCCTCACGACCACGGCGATCGTCGACACCCGCGCGGACCCGTTCGACGCCCGCCGCGGGCTGTTCCATGCCTCCGAGGTCGAGTACGGCGCCGCCGCGTTGGGCTCGGACGTGCGGTTCCTGAAGTACGTGCTGCAGCAGTTCGTCTACGTGCCGGTCGGGCCGATGGTGGCGGCCTCGGGCGTTCGGATGGGGCTCGGCGCGGGCTTCGGCCAGGATCTCCTGCCGAGCGAGCGCTTCTTTGCCGGCGGCGTGAACACCGTGCGCGGGTACGAAGACAACGCGCTCGGCTCGGCTGATTTCTTCGGCGATCCGGTGGGCGGCCAGTCGATGATCGTGTTGAACCAGGAGCTGCGATTCCCGATCGTCGGGTGGTTGCGCGGCGTCGGGTTCATCGACGCGGGCAACGTCTTCGAGCGGGCGCGCGATCTGTCGTTCACCGATCTCGCCGTGGGCGCGGGCGGCGGTCTGCGGCTGTCGACGCCGGTGGGCCTGCTCCGGCTCGACCTCGGCGTCCCCCTGCCACGGAATCACCGCAGCCCGCGGCTGTACTTCTCGTTCGGCCAGATCTTCTGAGCGTCCGGCCGCCGGCTATTTGCTCAGGCGGATGATCTCGTTCTGCAGCGCCTGGAACGCCGGACTCACGTCCGCGGCCGTTTCGGCGTAGTAGAACTTGCCCTCGAGCTGCGCGGCGTTGAAGTCGGGCGAGCGCCGGTCGTTGGCGACCCGCATGAGGATGTCTTCCGGCTTCTCGGGCATCGTGCCGAGCATGTACTGCACGAGATCGCCCATCCCGATGGTGTAGATGCGGACGCGGTAGTCGCCGTCGGTGGCGGCCCGCGCATCGTTCGCGATGATCTCGAGCAGGTTGCGCGCCGCGTTGTTGATGTTGAACACCTCGGCCGGATACCGGCCCGTGCCGACGTTCTTGTGGCGCAGCCCGCGCACGGCCGACTGCGGCGCGCCGTTCACCGTAATGGTCGACGACTGGAGCGGAAACGTCGTCGGAATCCCGATGCTCCGATGGTGCGTGTGCGTGCTCGTGAGCGGCAGATACGGCACGGCGGCCAGCGTGGTGATGTCGTTCCAGTTGGTCACGGTCAGGCTGTACCGACGGCCCGCCGGCGCCCGTCTGCGTGTCGTAGAGCCCCGCGATCGTCGGGTTGTTCCAGGTCTGGTTGTTCGGATCCGGCGAGTTCTTCGGGAAGTCGTAGGTGCGGAGGCCTTTCGCCGAGCCCGGCGACGCCTCGTAGATGCCGGGCACGCTGTTCGACGCGCCGTCGGTGAAGAGCACGATCACCCGGAGGCTCGACTGTGTGCCCGACGGCACGGATCGCAGCTCGTCCCATCCGCGGTAGAGCCCCTCGACCATCGCCGTGCTGCCGCCGGGCAGATAGTCGGGGATGGCGTAGGTCAGGCCGGTCTTGTCGAACCCGCGGCTCGACGGCATCGCGAACAGCACCTCGCCGCCGTTGCCGTAGGTCACGAGCGAGAGGCGGTCGTGGGTGGCGTCGAACGAGCCCACGAACGCGCGCGCCGCGTCGCGGACGGCCGGCCAGGCCGAGGCAATGGAGCTCGACACGTCCAGAATGAGCGACAGGTCGACCATGCGCCGGGTCGCCTGACCCGACGCGCTGACGTTCAGGGTGTCGAAGTTGCCGATCTTCATGAACGTCGTCGGCAGCACCGTCGTCGCGCCCACGGTCACGATGTTCTTGCCCGAGGCTTCGTCCGTGGTGAGGTCGAACGTCATCGTCGGCGTGCCGAGCGTGCCCAGGTGTCCAGGCGGAAAGTTCTGGTCGAAGATGTGCCGCGCCTCGGTTTCGGGATCGCCGCTGTTGAGCATGCGGGCGGCGCCGAGCGCCGCGCCGTCGACGGCCTTGCTCAACTGCGCCTGCACGACGTAGCCGCGGCCGGCATCCGTCGCCAGGCCGGTGAAGAGCAGCAGCATGGTCATCGCGACCGTCACGTAGATCAGCGTGAAGCCCTTTTCGCCGGTGAGCCGCGATCGAAGTGTCTTCATTGGCCGAGCCCTCATCGAAAGATGCACGCCAGGTCGGCGGGCGTCAGAAGTACGCCACCGAGTACAGGATGGGCGGCACGACGACGCCCAGATTGGTGAGGGGCGTGATCATCGTGTGCGTCGTGTAGATCTCGGTCACGTAGATCATGCCGCCCGGCGCCTGGATCAGATCGTTCGGAACGTTCGTCACCCGGAGTCCCGTGTTGTTGTCGGAGTTGGCGGCCTTGTAGTCGGGCGCTCCACCGAACGAGCCGCCGCCGGCCGTCGTGAGCCGGCTCGACTGGGCGAGCGCCCCGTACTCGTGCCGCTGATAGAGGACGGTCTGCCCGTAGTTGGCGGTGCCCGTCGTGGCGCCCTTCTTGAGCACCGAGAAGATCACCTTCGAGCCGCTCGAGAAGTCGACCGGCCGCGACGCCATCGTGGTGAGCGCCGTGGTCGCGTCCTGCAGCGAGGTGTCGCGGGAAATCAGGTTCGAGCCTTCCCGGGCCATCTTCGTGATGACGTGCTTGTCGAGCAGCACGTATCCGAACTCGCTCACGCCGAGCGCGAGCACCAGCAGTACGGGCATCACGATCGCGAACTCGAGGAGGCTCTGCCCGCGGTCGCGGCCGCGGGCGAGCCGCATGGCAGCCTTCATGGTGTGAACGCTCGCTCGGTCTTCATCGCCGACTCGACCGCGAAGTTGATCTCGCCGCCGGGGAAGAAGGGTCTGAGCACGAAGACGTCGTGCACGTGGTGAACCGTGAGCTTCTCGACGTCGCCGGGCGCCCCGGCTCCGGCGACCCACGCGCCGCCCGACAGATGGCTGAACTCGAAGTCGGCGTCGTCGATCGTCAGCGTCGGCGTGGCCTCGCGCATGACCGTCTTGATGGACTCCTCGCGCGTCAGGCCGGGCAGCGTGTTGTTCGTGACGCCGAAGCGCGTCGCCTGGCTGACGCCGTTTTCGAGCGCCAGATACACGAAGAAGATCACGCTGAAATCGATGATGGCGAACGTCACCAGCAGCAGGAGCGGCGTCATGATCGCGGCTTCGATCATGCTTTGGCCGCGTGCGCTGCGGAGGCGCCGGAGGACGTCGAAGGGACGGACCATTCGTCGGGAACGCGTGCAGAGGTGTTGCCACATTTGCCCAGGGCGGCGGGACCGTTTCGAATCAACGGGTTGCGGGAGGGGAGCGGCCAGCGGTGACGAAAAGCGGCGGTCCCGGGCTTTACAAAACCCTGCCCGGGCGGAACGTGATCGTAATCCTCCGGCGCGGGAGCGGCCCCCCGGGGCGGGCGTGCAGGATTGTGCAGCCCGCCGGCCGGGGGCCGGACGGTCAGCGGCCGCGCAGCGTGCGCAGGATCGATTCGACGGCGAGCCGCTCGGGCGCCTTCGGCGCGAGCTTCACGAAGGTGTCGAAATGCTGCGCCTCGCGATCGGTGCGCTTGATCCGCGAGTACGCCAGCCCCGCGTAGTAGTGCGCGTAGGCGAACGAGGGATTCAGCTGGGTGGCGCGCTCGAACGCGTCGGCCGCGCCGGCCCAGTTCTCGGCCTTCGCCCGGGCCAGCCCCAGCTGATACTGCGCGGCGAAGAGATCCGGCGCCACGACGGTCGCCTCGGTGGCGGCGGCCACGGCCGCCCGCACGTCGTTGTCGAGCAGGGCGCGCGCCGACTCGGCGGTCTTCTTCCACCCGTCGTTCTCGTCTTCGGCCACGGCGTCCAGTTCCTGTCGCGCGCCATCGGCCTCCGGCGGCGCGGTTCGGAGCAGGACGAGCGACGCGAGGTAATGATCCGAGGCCCCCATCGGGTCGTCTTCGTGCTGCTGATGCAGGACGTCGAGGGCCCTGCCGTACTCGCCCGCTTCGAAGAGCTGCTGCGGTGTGGGCGGCGGCTCTTGTGGCGTCTGGGCGACACCTGATGCTCCGCCGAGGACGACAGCGGCGGCCACCGCCGCGGCAACGCTGAATGTTTTCACGGGACCCTCCTCGCGATTCGAGTGGAATGCAGGACGTGTACCAGCGTCGGCGCGGCCAGCGGCGCCCGGATCGGGATCAGCGGTTCAGTGCCTGCCGGACGCGTTGTCGCAGCTCGCGGGGCGTGAACGGCTTCTGGCACACCGAGACCGAGCCCCGAAGGTGATCCAGGCTCTTGGCATCGTGCGTGTAGCCCGACATGACGATCACGGCGAGTCCCGGCTGCCGGGCCAGGAGCTCCTCGGCCAGCTCGAGCCCGCCTTTGCCGGGCATGGTCGCGTCGGTGAGGAGCAGGTCGACGGTCGTGCCGTCCTCTGTCGCGAGGTCGAACGCTTCCTCGCCCGAGGCCGCCTGCAGAATGCGGTAACCCTCCCCGCGAAGCGTCGCCGAGACGAGGGCGCGGACCGCCGGCTCGTCGTCCACGACGAGCACGGTGGGAACGGCTTCATGGCTGGCGGCGGGCTGCGCGGGCCTGGGGTTGGCGGGCTGGGCGGGCGGGAAATACAGACGGAACGTCGATCCCAGGCCCGGGTCGCTGTCGACGTAGACGAATCCGCCACTCTGCTTCATCGTGCCGTAGACCATCGACAGGCCGAGGCCGGTGCCCTTGCCGACGGGCTTGGTGGTGAAGAACGGCTCGAAGATTCGAGCGCGCGTCTCCGCCGACATGCCGAGCCCCGTGTCGGCGACGCTCAGGACGACGTAGCGTCCCGGCTGCATCGGGACGTGCGCGCGGGCGAAGCCGACGTCGATGTCCTCCACGGTTGCCGAAATCGTCAGGCGGCCGCCCTGCGGCATCGCGTCTCTCGCATTGACCGCCAGATTCACCAGGGCCTGTTCGACCTGCCCGGGGTCGCCGAGGAGGGGCGGGAGGTTCGGCGCGGTCGTGGCCACGAGCTCGATGTTGTCGCCGAGCAGACGGCCGAGAAACCGGCCCAGCGCGCCGACGGTGTCGCCCAGGTTGAACAGCCGGGGTTCGAGGAGCTCGCGCCGGCTGAACGCCAGGAGCTGGCGCGTGACCGAGCCGGCGCGTTCGGCCGCCTTCCGCACTTCCGCCACGTCGTCATGCGCCCGATGTCCGGGCGGCAGGTCGCCGAGCGCGAGCTCGGCGAACCCCGCAATGGCCGTCAGGGCATTATTGAGATCGTGCGCAATCCCGCCGGCGAGCCGGCCGATCGCGTCCATTTTCTGCGCCTGCCGCAGCTGCTCCTCGAGCAGCCGCCGCTCGGTCACGTCCTGCAGCGTGCCGATGAACCGGACGGGCGTCCCGCTCGCGTCGCATGTCATCGTGACGCTCGAGCGCACCCATCGAACGATGCCGTCGGCCCGGACGATGCGGTGTTCGTGCTCGTACGGGCGACGCTCCCGCAGCGCCAGGTCGCCCACTTGTCGGGCTTCGGCGCGATCGTCCTCGTGAATGAATGCGGCGGCCGACTGCACGGTGCCGTCGAACTGGTCCGGCGCGACGCCGTGCATCCGGTACATTTCGGGCGACCAGCTGATGCGATTCGAGCCGTCGAGGGGCAGCACCCAGCTGCCGATCTGCGCGACTTCCTGTGCCTTTTCGAGCAGCAGGCGATACTCGTCCAGCGCCGCCCCTTCCCTGGCGCGGTAGCTGATGTCGCGATACAGGGCGACGAGCGCGGCGCCCGGATGGGGCGGATCGACGGGCGCGATGCGGCGCTCGAGGGTGCGGCCGTCCTTCAGTTGGATGATCTCGACCGAGTCGGTCGCGCCGGGGTCGGGCATGCGCAGCAGCGATCCCGACGGCTCCGCGAGCTCACGATCGAGTGCCGCCGCAATGGCGTCGTGCCCGGTTTCGCCCGTCGCGGGCAGCCCGAACAACGCCGCGAAGCGGCGGTTGCAGAACGCCACGCGGCCGTCGCGGCCCACGACGAGGATGCCGTCCTGCATCGAGTCGAACGTGGCCTGGAGCATCGCAGAATCGGGCTGCATGGGCTAGAGAGGCGGATGGGCGCGGTATCGACTCACTCAGGGCGCTCCCGTTTCGGGCGCCGTTTCCCACTCGTAGGGCTGGCCGCGAACGTGCCGCTCGAACCAGTCGAGCTCGACGTTGCCCTTGAACAGCTGGTGACGCAGCTCCGTCCACTGATGGAAGTCGCGCGGCGCGATATAGAGATGGGTCGGCACGCCGTTCGCCTTCAGCGCACGGTACATTTCGAGGCCCTGCTGCATCGGCACGCGCGTGTCGTTCTCGCCGAACAGGAACAAGGTCGGCGTCGTGACCTTCGCGGCGTCCTTGAGGGGCGACTGATCCCAGAACGTGGCGATCGGCGCGTTCCTCTGCCACGGCGTGCCGCCGAACCACAGGTCGCGATCCACGCGCGTGTCGGTCTGCGCGTACAACGAGATCCAGTTGGCGACCCCCGCCGCCGACGACGCGGCCTTGAACCGGTCGGTCGCGGTGATCAGCTTGTTCACGAGATGGCCGCCCGCGCTGTGGCCCATCACCGCGACGCGATCGCCGTCGGCCAGGCCTCGCGCGACGAGCGCGTCGACGCCCGCCAGGACGTCGAGGGGCGCGTTGGTGAAGTAGCCGCCGACGACGTCGCGCAGGAACGCGTCGCCGTAGCCGATGCTCCCGCGATAGTTCGGGCGCAGCACGGCCCACCCACGCGCCGCGAGCACCTGGACGTAGTCCATCCAGCCCCAGAAGGCGAAGCCGTCGGACGAGGCCGGGCCGCCGTGCAGCTGGACCATCAGCGGGTAGCGGCGTCCCTCGACATAGTCGAGCGGGTAGAAGAGCAGGCCCTCGATCGTGGCGCCGTCGCGGCTCGTCCACGTGACCGACTCCTGGCGGGGCAGTCGAAAGTCGCGGGCGAGGTCGTCGTAGACTGCGGTCACGCGCTCGAGTTGGGCGCCGGGCGTGAGCGCCAGCGTGTACACGTCGCCGTAGCGAGTGGGCTCGTCGAACTGGATCAGGATCCGGCCGGCGGCCGGCACCAGCGACCACACGCCCGGCGCCGGCTGTTCGGGGATCGAATGACGCCCGTCGGTGAGTCGTTCGGGAGCGGCCGCATCGGGATCCAGGCGGAAGATCTCCGTATGCACGCCCATATCGGCCGCCAGGAAGATCGCGCGGCCGTCGGGCGCCCATGAGGCCCGTTGCACGTCGTACGTAAAGCCGGGCATGAGCCGCCGCGGCGGGCCGCCGGTGGCAGGCACCACGAACACGCCGCCGCTGTAGTACGACTCCAGCCGCGCGTTCGCGTTGGCGACAAACAGCACGTCGCGGCCGTCGGGCGCGATCTCGGGGTCGATTTCCTGGATGTCGTTGTGCGTGAGCTGACGAGCGCCGCCCCCGTCGGCATCCGTGATCCAGAGCTCTGCGCGGTTGCTGTCGTCCTCGAGCGGCGTCGGCGCCCGGCTCATCACGATCCGGCGGCCATCGCGCGACGGCTGGTAGGCCATCACGGACCAGTCGCCGCTCGTGAGGCGCGTTTCGATCCCGCCTGGAATCGTCACGCGCCAGAGGTGCCGCTGCCGGTAGTCCTCGTCGAGCGCGAACACGTCGTCTTTGGCGGCATCACGGCGCGCCTGCTCGGCCGAGGGCGGATCGTAGGACAGGAAGTACGCGGCCGTCCCGTCGGGCGTCCAGACCGGCGCCGAGACGCTGGCGACGTGCTTGCCCACGGCGACGGGATCGCCGCCCGTCGCCGGGACCGTCGTGAGCTGGCCGGCGCGCACGAACAGGATCGTGCGGCTGTCAGGCGACCAGCGCGGCGTCGTGTCGGGTGCCGCGCCCGTCGTGAGCTGGACCGGGGCCCCGTCGCCGACGCGCTGCAGCCAGATGTGCGGCACGCGCCGATTGGCTTTCCAGTCCGTCATGTTGAGCTGGTAGGCCACCATCGTGCCGTCGGGAGAGAGCTGGGGATCGACCAGCCGGTCGATCCCGACGAGGTCGACGAGCGTCATGGCGCGAGGCGTTTGCGCGGAAGGAACCACAGAGCCCGCCAGGGCGGACACCGCGATGGCGACGGCAACGACGGCCAAGCGTCTGGAAATTACGGCTCTCCTTGCAATTGAGGGAAAACGCACGGATATTATGCGACAGGTCGGTCGGGCGAGATAGGACGGAAGGTCAGGCGGGTCAGGCGGGTCAGGTAGGTCGGGCGGGTCAGGTAGGTCGGGTAGGTCAGGTAGGTCGGGCGGGTCAGGTAGGTCGGGCGGGTCAGGCAAGTCAGGCAGGTCAGACAAGGCAGTTCCGGCCCCCGCTCGGTGAAGAAGCGCCTGCGGCCATGCCGAGGGGAGGACCAGTGACTCCGAGCCGAGGGCATCGGCGTCAGTTCGCGCCGGAGGTGAGGCCCCGGCGCCAGTGAGTCCGACAGCGCCTGCGGCCGAGGCGAGGACGAGTGACTCCGAGCCGAGCGCATCGGCGTCAGTTCGCGCCGGGGGTGGGGCCCCGGCGCCAGTGAGTCCGACAGCGCCTGCGGCCATGCCGAGGCGAGGACGAGTGACTCCGAGCCGAGCGCATCGGCGTCAGTTCGCGCCGGAGGTGAGGCCCCGGCGCCAGTGAGTCCGACAGCGCCTGCGGCCGAGGCGAGGACGAGTGACTCCGAGCCGAGCGCATCGGCGTCAGTTCGCGCCGGAGGTGAGGCCCCGGCGCCAGTGAGTCCGAAAGCGCCTGCGGCCATGCCGAGGCGAGGACGAGTGACTCCGAGCCGAGCGCATCGGCGTCAGTTCGCGCCGGGGGTGGGGCCCCGGCGCCAATAAGAGATGTCTGACAGGAAATATCGACAGCGCGGCTACCAGGACGACTCGCGCGATCGCGAGCCCAGGCGGGAGAAGGCGCCGGCCCGCGACAACACGCCGCGTGCGCCCGGGCGGCCGCTCCAGGATGCCCGCGGGCCGAAGACGCCGAATCTCATGGCGTCGCACGAGGTGTTTCGCTGCGCCCGCTGCGGCAACCGTCTGGGTCTTCCCGTCGGGGCCGACGATCGGTGCGCGCGCTGCGGTGTCGATCTGCACGGCTGCATCCAGTGCGCCTTCTTCGACACGAGCGCGCGGTTCGAGTGCACGCAGCCCATTCCCGCCCGGATCTCCCCGAAGGACGGGAAGAACGCCTGCACGCTTTTTTCGGCCCGCACCACGATTGAGCGCCAGACGGGCACCGAGAGCGGGCCGCCGAGCGCCCGCCAGGCGTTCGACGACCTGTTCAAGTAGCCGCGTAGACTCGCGGCGCCGATCCTGCGATGATCGGCTCATGGCTCTTCTTTCTCCGACCGATCAGGCCGCGCTCCGGACGTCGCTGGCCGACTTGACGCGCCCCGTGCGGCTGCTGTTCTTCACACAGAGCATCGGCTGCGAAACCTGTCTGCAGACCAAGCAGATCCTGGACGAGCTGCCGCCGCTCTCGGAGCGGATCGCGATCGAGGACGTGAATTTCGTGCTGGAAGGCGAACGCGCGGCGCAGTACCGGGATCGATCGTGCGCCGGCAGTCGCCGTGCTCTTCGAGGAGCACGGCACGCTCGTCGACACCCGCATGCGATTCCTCGGCGCGCCCGCCGGCTACGAATTCGCGTCGCTCATCGAGGCCGTGCGCCTGGCGGGCGGCGGTCCCTCGCGGCTTTCGGCGGCGAGCCTGGCGCGCCTGGCCTCGGTGGACACGCCCACGACCATGCGCGTCTTCACGACGCCTTCGTGCCCGCATTGCCCGCGGGCGGTGACGCTGGCGCACGAGATGGCGTTCGCGAGCCCGCAGATCACCGCCTTCGCCGTGGAGGCCACCGAGTTTCCCGATCTGGCGCGCCGGTATCAGGTGACCGGCGTGCCGAAGACCGTCGTCAACGACCGGACCGAGATTCTGGGTGCCCTTCCGGAGGATGCATTCCTGGAACAGGCGCTTGCGGCGCCCGCCGCGGAGTCGCTCTGAGACTCGCCGCGACTTCGTCGAGACTGGCCGCGAGCTGGCGGGCATCGCGCCCGAGCGTCGATGCCTCGCGCACGGGGTCGATGGCGCCGCGGCCGTCGCGCGGCGCAGGCCCTGCCGCCGCAAGCCGATCGAGATCGGCCACCAGCTGGACCACGCGACACGCGAACCGCATCGCCTGACCTGACAGAACGGCGTGGGTCATGGCTTCGCCGATTGCAGGAGGCCTGCCACACGAAATTGCCCGGCGATTCCACTTTGTGCCCGTGCGCGTGCGCGCCTTCTGCCTCGGCCGCGCTCGCTGGACGTGGCAGATTTTTCCCTGTGCTAGCATCGGCTGAAATGCGTCGCCGCTCGGTGCTGACGGCTCTCGTGATCGTCACGGTGGTGCTGGCGTGGTCGGCCGGCGCCGCGGAGCCCGTGCACTACTGGATCACCATTCCAGAGCCGGAACACCACTGGATGCAGGTCGAGGCCACGTTTCCCGATCTCGGGCCCGAGCCGCTCGACCTGCGAATGAGCGAGAGCTCGCCGGGGCGGTACGCGCTGCATGAATTCGCGAAGAATGTGTACGACCTGCACGTGTTCGGCCACGACGGCCGCGAGCTGACGCCGACGCGTCCCGATCCGTCGGCCTGGGTCGTGGCCGACCACGGCGGCTCGGTGCTGGTGCGCTACAAAGTATTCGGCGATCAGGTGGACGGCACCTATCTCGCCGTCGACTCGACGCACCTGCACATGAACATGCCGGCGTCGCTCATGTGGGCGCGCGGTCTCGAGGATCGGCCGGTCACGCTTTCCTTGACGCCGCCTTCCGATACGCGCTGGCAGGTGGCGACGCAGCTGCATCCGGGCGGGAATGCGCTCGAGTACACGGCGCCGAACCTCCAGTACCTCATGGACAGCCCGGTCGAGTTCGGGCCGCTCGCCCTGCGCCAGTTCATCGTGGCCGGCCATACGTTCCGGTTCGCTTTGCACCACACCGGCAGCGATACGGATCTCGACGCGTTCGTGAAGGACGTGGAGCGGATCGTGCAGGAGGAGGGCAAGGTGTTCGGCGAATATCCCACGTACGAGCCAGGCCGTTACACGTTCATCGTGGACTACCTTCCCTATGCCGACAGCGATGGAATGGAGCATCGGAACAGCACGGTGATCACGTCGCCCGCGTCGATCGCCGCATCGGGCCACACGCTGTTGAATGCGGTGGCGCACGAGTTCTTCCACAACTGGAACGTCGAGCGGATTCGTCCCCGCTCGCTGGAGCCGTTCGATTTTTCGCACGCCAACGTCTCCGGCGAGCTGTGGCTCGGCGAAGGTTTCACGCAATACTACGGACCGCTCGCGCTCGGCCGCGCCGGCCTGACGACGCTGGCCGAGACGCTGCAGACGTTCGGCGGCTTCGTGAACGCCATGGTCGTCGCGCCCGGCCACCTCGTGCGGTCGGCGGAGGAGATGAGCCGGATGGCGCCGTTCACCGACGGCGGGCGCCCCATCGACCCGACGAACTGGGAGAACACCTACGTCTCCTACTATTCCGAGGGCGCGGCGATCGCGCTGGCCATGGACCTGTCGCTGCGCGCGCGGCCGGGCGGCCCGGTGAGCCTGGACGACTTCATGCGTGCGATGTGGACCGCCTACGGGAAGCCAGGCGGCAGCCGCGAGGGATACGTCGATCGCCCCTACACGATCGACGACGCCGAAGCGGCGCTGGCGCAGGTGTCGGGCGACCAGGCGTTCGCGCACGACTTCTTCGCGCGGTACGTCGAGGGCCGCGACACGGCCGACTACGGCGCACTGCTGGCGCGCGCCGGCCTCGTCTTGCGCAAGCGAGATCCGGGGAGCGCGTGGCTCGGCGACGTGCGCTTCGACGTACGCGACGGCGTGCGCGTGGCGACGCTCGTCGCGCCGACCTGGCCCGTGTATCGGGCCGGCCTGGAACGCGGCGACCTGGTGAACGCGATCGACGGTGAGCCGGTCGCCACACCGGCCGAGATCTACGCGATCCTCGGGCGCCACAAGGCGGGCGACCGCGTGGACCTCACCTACACGGATCGTCGAGGCCGGCCCATCACGGCGAGCGTGGCGCTCGACGAGGACCCGCGAGTGACGATCGTGCCGATCGAGGCTGCTGGCGGTGCGCTCACCCTGCAGGAGCGCACATTCCGGGCCGCATGGCTCGGAGGTGCCCGATAGTGCGGGTGCCCTGGCTGCGCGTGCTCGACATCGCCCTCGGCGTGGCCGACTGGGGGCGCCGCCGGAAGCGCGGCGTCACGGCCGCGTCGGCGGGCGGCCGCGGGCTGCTCGAGGCGCGGATCGCTGGCGTGATCGCCGGCGCCCTGGGCGAAGTGTTTTCACGCGACCGCAGACGAGAGGACCTGGCCCGCGAACGCCTCGAGGAGGAGCGGCGGGAAGCGGAACGCCTGCGACGCCTCTTCCTGATGCGGGAAATCGGCGATCGCGAGATCGCCCGCCTTCGATTCGTGGCCGCCCTGGCGCTCGCGGGCTGGCTGGGCTCGCTCATCGTCGCCGTCACGCTCCCGGGGAGCTCCGCAGGCCCGCGCGTGATCGTGGCGACGGCGTGGGTTCTGCTCCTGTCGGCGCTGACGCTGGCGCTCCGCGCGCAGGCCGCGCTCGGCGACGCGCTCGCACGGCTGGACGACCCCGCCAGGCGCCAGCCCACGTCCGGCGCGAGCGGCAGCGTGGCCGCCTGGCTCCTCATCCTGGGCCTCGTCCTCATCGCCGTCATCGCCCTCATCCTCTAGCGCCCGGCACCACGCCGGGCCAAGCACTCAGCTAGTGCATGTTCCACATTCGCCCCATGTGGCCTTCGGGCGTGCGCACCCGCACGAAGACATGGAACGACATCGGATGATCGCCGTGTGAAGCCCGCAGAGCCTCCCCCACGCGATACGCGGTGAGGTCCGCGCCGACGCCCGTTTCCCAGCCGTGCCAGGCGCCGATGTTGCGGACCGCCCCCAGCGTGGCGGCGGTGAGCCACTCGCGTTCGGTCAGTTCCGTCTGCAGGACTTCCACGCGCCCGTAGATCGACCGCGCCCCGCGTGCATCGGTCGCTTCCGCGAGGACGGCCTGATAGTCGCCGTGCGCCGTCTCGTTCCGCCCGAAGGCGACTGTCACCGCCGACAGTCGTTCCGATCCCCTGGCGAGCCACGAGCCCGACGCCGTCGTACGACGAATGTTCCCGGGATCGAGCGCTTCGGGCTCGACCAGGAGCCCGTGGGACACCTGGAATTCCCATCGCGACGAGGGTGTGAACCACACCCGCGCCGCCCACGAATCGAGCGCACCTGGATCCATCAGATCCCACCGGTTGTCGTCCGGTTCGCGGCCGTTGAACACCGACCCCTCCACCCTCCAGGGGCCGCGATCGACCGCGGCCGAGACGACGCCCATCGCGATGTGGGTGGAATCGAGTGTGTGATGGCCGAGCGGGGCCGCCGGATTCTCGGCGGCCGACGCACGATGCATGAAGGCCACGGGGCCGAGCGTCGCCTCGCCAACGGGGCCTCCGCCAATGGTGAAGCTCGACGATGGGCCGATCGGCACGCGCCATGAGGCGGTGGCCCGCATCAGCAGATCGTGGGGATGCTGTCGATCGACGTTCGGCACGCCGTGGTAGGCCTCGCCGGCCTGGAAGAGCTCGAGATAGCCGCGCGGCGTCGCCGTTGCGGGATCGAGGCTGAACATGCCCGTCACCGTCAACTGCCCAGCGCCCGCCCGGCGCATGCCCATCACCATCAGCCAGTTCGTGGCGCGGGCCTCATCGCCGCCGCGGGGCCCGCCCTGATGGTTCACGACGCCGAACAAGACCCCGTCGGTCATGACCATCCACGGGCTGGAACTCATCGTCATTGCGGGCTGCTGACTCCCCTGGCCACTCGCTGTCGCCGGGACGAGCAGGCACACGCACACTGCGAAGACACCCGTCCGCATCTCGATCCTCCTGGCTCCAGTCGTTGTCCGGGCGCGGACCTGCGGGTCCGTGAAGACGCAGGTCCGACGGCCGGCTCTGCGTGCCAGCTCGCAGGATCAGACGCGGAGGACGAGACGGGGCGAGGTGAGGCGATCGGGTGGAAGCGGAAGGCGAGCGGGAGAGGACGCGCGTCGAGACGCCACCGGCGAGGCGGCCGCCACGAGGAACGCCGCGGCCGCGAGCGTGGGCGGCGCGGCTTTCGCCGCCGCGACGGCCGTGCGTCCCGACACATGATCGTGCCCACAGCGATCGGGACCCTGTGGACCGCGTCGGGCCGGGTCGGCGGGGCTGCCACCGGGATGGTGTCGATGCGGCGACGCCGGGCTGGCCTGAGCGGGCCTGCCCGACGAGGCGAGATCGCAGGTGGCGTCGCACATCGTCCCCGCCACGGGCAGCGCGGCAAGAAACACCGCGAGCAGCCAGGCGATCGAGCGGCTCATCGACTGCTTATAGCAGAAACGGGGGAAGGGGGGAACTCACAACTCAGAACTCAGACCTCACAACTCAGACCTGCCAACCGGAAACAGCACCCCCGGCGCGAGTTTCCACGCGGGATCGAGCGCCTGTTTGACCCGACGCATTTCTTCGACGCCGCCCTCGCCATACATCTCGCGGAGCAGCTGCTGCTTCACGGGATTCCGCCCGACGCCATGCTCGGCGAGCGGCGAGCCGCCCATGGCGATCGCGCTCCGGCCCAGGGCCAGAATGGCTTCTTTGCCTGCTTCGACGTCCGCATAGGTCCTCGGGATGACGTTGGGATGGACGTTGCCGTCGGACACGTGCCCCCACACGGCGACGTCCAGGCCGCGCCTCGCGAACTCGGCGTCGTACCGATCGAGCAACTCGCCGAGACGATGGAAGGGCACGATCATGTCGGCGGCGGTCTTCTCGATGCGGGCGTCGACCCGGCGCTGGGCGAGGCCGATGCGGCGGTTCACGCCGGCCGGCACGGCTTCACGCAGCGCCAGCAGCTGTGCGGCCCGGGCATGATCGCCCGGCACCGCGATTTCGACGCCGTCCGAAACGCCGAATTCGTCGACGAGGCGGCAGAAGCGCGTCAGCGCGCCGTCTGGGGCGTCGTGATCGTGCGCGCGCCCGATCTGCTCGTACGCCGCCGCCGGGTCGACGCCCGGCACCTCGACGGTCACGACGAGCGCGATCGCTTCGCGGCCCGACAGCGCCAGCCCACACTCGCGATCGATGCCGTCTTCGCGCACCAGCGCGAGCGATCGGGCATCCATGTGTTCGATGGCGGACACGTCGATGCCGTGCGGATCGCCGTTCCGCCACGTGGCCTCGGCGGTCTGGCGCAGGCGCGCGACGAATGCGAGGGCGCGGGCGCGATCGTCGAACAGCACCAGCGCCAGGCAGAGTGGCGGCCGTGTCGGCACGACGCGCAGCGTGATCCCGGTGACGATGCCGAGGGTGCCTTCCGAGCCGATGAACAAGTCGATCAGGTCCATGCCTGGCGCCGAAAAATATCCGGCAGAGACTTTCGGCACCGGCGGAAGCCGGTAGGCTGGAATCGGCACGCGTGTCGCCCGGCCGCGCCGAAGGATCTCGAAGTACCCGTCGGGATGGGCGCGGGTCTGGCCGCGCTCGATGTCGATCACCGCGCCGTCGGCGAGCACAACCGTGAGTGCCTGCACCCAGGCGCGCGTCGCGCCGTACTTGAATGTGGCCGCTCCGGCGGCGTTCGTCGCCACCGTGCCGCCGGCGAAGGCGCCGGTGAAGGTCGGCGCGGGCGGGTAGTAGCGGCCCGCGCGCTCGAGGGCGCGATCGAGCTCCACGAGCGGCACGCCGGGCTCGAGCCGCACCGTGTCGGATCCGATCGCCAGAATGCGATTCAGGCGGCTCGTCGACAGCACGACCTCGCCCCTCGGTGTGGCGCCGCCGGTGAGCGATGATTGCGCGCCGATTGGCAGCACCGCCGGCGAGGCCGCGATCAGCGCGGCGACATCGGCTTCGCTCGTCGGGGCCCCGACGCCGGCCGCATAACCGCCCGGCACATGGGCGGCGTCTTCGATCACCGCGCCGACCACGTCGGGATCGCGAACGACGCGCGCGTCGCCCGGCGCGCCTCTCGGCTCTCGGGCCTCGATGGCCCACGTCGGCATAGACGGGTATATTAGGCCAACCGATGCGCTCCACCTATCTCCGGGTCCTCCTGTTCGAGGCGGCGATCATCGCCGCGCTCCTTGTCGTCGGGCGCTTCTTCGCGTGACGGCCGTCGACTGGGCCATCGTCGTCGGCTACATCGCGTGGATGGTCTACGACGGCGTCCGCCGATCGAAGGGCACCGACAAAGTCGAAGGGTACTTTCTCGCGAACCGATCGCTGCCATGGTGGGCCGTCGGACTGTCGGTGATGGCCACGCAGATGAGCGCCATCACGCTGATTGGCACGACGGGGCAGGCGTACGCGTCGGGCCTGAGCTTCATCCAGTTCTATTTCGGCCTGCCGCTCGCGATGGTTCTCCTGTCGGTGACCGTCGTGCCGTTTTTCTATCGGGCAAAGGTCTACACGGCGTACGAGTACCTCGAGCGGCGCTTCGACGCGCGCACGCGCGCGCTCGCGAGCTTTCTGTTCATGATGGGCCGGGCGTTCTCGCTGGGCGTCACGCTCGTCGCGCCGGCCGTGGTGATGTCGGCGATTCTCCACTGGTCCGTCCCCTTCACCGTGCTCGTGCTGTGCGTGCCGATGGTGGCCTACACGGCCATCGGCGGCGTGCAGGCGGTGGCCTGGACCGACGTCAAGCAGATGTTCATCATCGTCGGCGGGATGATCGCGGCGGTGCTCGTGCTCGTCGCCGGCATCCCGCGCGAGGTGGGCGTCGCCCAGGCCCTGCACATGGCCGGCGCAACCGGGCGGATGCAGGCGGTGAACTTTCACCTGAACCTGAACGATCAGTACACCTTCTGGACCGGCATGACGGGCGGCCTGTTCCTGATGCTCGCGTATTTCGGGTGCGACCAGAGTCAGGTGCAGCGGTATCTCACGGCCAGGTCGGAGGACGAGGCGCGCGGCTCGTTGATGATGACCGCGTGGGCGAAGATTCCGCTGCAGCTGCTCGTGCTCGGGATCGGCGTCCTGGTGTTCGTGTTCTACATCTTCCAGACGCCGCCGATGCTCTTCAACGGCGTGCACGAGGCCGAGGTCGCGGCCAGCGCGCGGGCCGGGGAGTATGCCGCCCTCGAGGGCCGGTTCGGGCAGGCGATCGATGCAAGGCGCGCCGCGGCGACCGCCAACGACCGGCCGGCGTTCCTCCAGGCCGACGCCGCGGTGGCCTCGATCCGGCGCCAGGCCGTGGACCTCGTCAAGGACGTCACCGGCGACGAGGTGTACGCGGACGTCAACTACGTGTTCCCGACCTTCATCACGACGCGCATGCCGGTCGGCCTGGTGGGGCTGATGATCGCGGCCATCTTCGCCGCCGCCATGTCCACGAGCGCCGGCGAACTGAACTCCCTGACCACCGCGACGATCATCGATTTCTACAAGCGGCACTTCGTGAAGGACGGCACCGAAGCCCACTACCTGCTCGTGTCGAAGTTCGCGACGCTCGTGTGGGGCGGCTTCGCCTGCGTGGTGGCGATCTACTCGGTGAACGCCGGGTCGCTCATCGAGGTGGTGAACCGGTACGGGTCGTTCTTCTATGGATCGCTCCTGGGCGTCTTCATGCTCGCCATTCTCACCAGGCGCGCCAACGGCACGGGCGCGTTCTACGGCCTGATCGCCGGCATGGCCGCCGTGCTCGCCGTGGCGTTCGGCCTGCCGTGGGTGGCCTTTCTCTGGCACAACCTCATCGGCGCCGTCGTGGTGTTCGTGGTGGGACTCGGGGTCAGCGGGCTCACGGGCGACGTTCCGTAGCGCCTCAGTGCAGGGGGCCTTTCACTCGAAGACCTGGTCCGCGGTGAGCACCTGAATCGGCCCCAGGTTGAGCGATCGGATCCCCGCCTCGATCGCGCTCCGGTCGCCGACGACGACGACGGCGAACTTGTCGGGCTGGACGTATTTCTGGGCCACGCGCAGCACGTCGGCGGGCGTGACGGCCTGAATCTTCTGGACGTAGGTCGAGAAGAAGTCGTCCGGCAGGTGATAGACGACCATCGTCTCGAGCTGCTGGGCGATGTCGCCCGTCGCCTCGAACGCCCCCGGATAACGCAGCGCAACGTAATTCTTGGCCTGCGTGACGTCGTCGGCGGGCGCCGCGCTGCGGATGCCGTCGAGCTCCTTGAAGAATTCCCGAAGCGCCTCGGTGGTCTTGTCGGTCTGAACGCCGGCCTGCGCCGTGAGGGGGCCCGCCACCGACCGCATGTCGAACGACGAGTACGCGCCGTAGGTGTAGCCGTGCTCTTCGCGGAGGTTCATGTTCAGCCGCGACTGGTAGGACCCGCCGAGGAGCGTATTCATCACCTGGATCGGGAAGTAGTCGGGCGTGGAGCGGGGCACGCCGATCCAGCCGATGCGAATCTCGGACTGTGGCGCGCCGGGCTTGTCCACGAGGTAGATCCCGCGCGCCGTGGGCTCCGGGACATCGGGCAGTTTGGCGGGAGGCGCCACGGGGCCCTCGCCGCGCCAGGCGCCGAAGGTCTTTTCGAGAAGCGGCGTCAGGCTGTCCGGCGTGACGTCGCCGACCACGATCAGCGCCGAGTCGGAGGGCTGAAACGTGGCTGCGTGAAACGCCCGCAGATCGTCGGCGGTGAACGCGCGAATCGTGCTCGACGTGCCCATCTGCAGGGAGCCCATGCGATGGTCGCTGCCGTAGAGCACGCGGGCGAACGCCAGCGACGCGATCGTGCCGGGGTCGTCGCGTGCCTGGAGCAGCGACGTGAGCCGCTGCTGGCGCAGGCGATCGATCTCGTCGGCCGGAAAGGTGGGCCGGAGCGCGACGTCCGCCATGATGGGGAGCGCGTCGGCGAGACGCGCGACCGGCACGTGCAGCCGCACGCCCATCGCGTCCGTGTTGCTCGTGGTGTTCAGGGCCGCGCCGAGAAAATCCACCGCGTCGGCGATCTCGAGCGCCGAGCGTGAGCCGGCGCCGTTCTCGAGCATGCTCGTCGTGAAGTTCGCCAGGCCGAACTTGCCCGCCGGGTCGTTGGCGCTGCCTCTCGAGACCACGAGGTTCACCTGGACGACGGGCACTTCGTGGGCTTCGACGATCCACACCGGCAGGCCGTTCGAGAGCTGCCGCTTTTCGAGCGGCGGCAGCACGAGCGTCGGCGCCGGCCCGATGGAGGGCGGGTGGCTGCGATCCGGGGCCTGCTGGGCCGCCAGCGTGACGGTGGCGACCAGCGCCAGGACGACGGGAGCGAGTGGGCGCCTCACTACGGCTTCTCCGGGACGACGGTCAGCTCGATGCGCCGGTCGAGCGGCAGGTATTCGATCGCCACGGCGCTGATGTCCGAGGCCGACAGATCGAGGTACCGGCCGCGATCCTCGTTGAACCAGTCGGGATCGCCCGTGCGCGTGTAGTAGCCATTGAGCTCGTCGGCGACGTCGCCGATGTGCTCCATGCGGTCGTAGAACGAGGCCTCCCACTGGTTGATGGCCCGCTGCACCTCGTGGTCGGTGGGCGGCTCCCGCTGGATCCTGGCGATCTCCTCGTCGATCACCCGTTTCAGCTCGTCCACGGTGTGTCCGGGCCGCGGCGTCGCGACGATCATGAACTGGGACGAGAGCTGCCGCGAGGCCTGAAAGGCGCTGACGTTCTGCGCGATCTGCATGTCGTAGACGAGCCGCTTGTAGAGGCGCGAGTTCTTGCCGTCGGCCAGCACGCTCGCCAGCACGTCCATCGTCGAGTCGCCCGGCGCGAGGAAGGGCGGCGAGACCCACGCGAGATACAGGCGGGGCAGCTGGACACGGTCGGTGATGGTCTTCGTCTGCACGCCGCTCAGCGCAATGCCTGGAATCGTGATGGGCGCGGGCGCCGGCCCGCCCTTCACGTCGCTGAACCACTTCTCCACGAGGGCGCGCGTCTTGGCGGTGTCGACGTCGCCGGCGATGACCAGACTGGTGTTGGCCGGCGAGTAGAACGTCTTGAAGAAGTCGATGACGTCCTGATGGCTCGCGGCCGTCAGGTCGTCCATGTAGCCGATGACCGGCCAGTGGTAGGGGTGCGCCGGCGGATACATCATCTCGTCGATCGTGATGGCGGCCATGCCGTAGGGCTGGTTCTCGATCCGCTGGCGGCGCTCGTTCTTCACCACGTCGCGCTGCGCGTCCACGGTTTCGGGCGTCATCGCGTCGAGGAGGTAGCCGGTGCGATCGGACTCGAGGTAGAGCGCGAGCTCGAGCGCGTTGGACGGGACGTTGATGTAGTAGTTCGTCGCGTCGTTGCCGGTGGAGGCGTTGTTGCTGCCCCCGACGTTCTCGAGCAGGCTGTCGAACTCGCCATACGGCACGTGTCCCGAGCCCATGAACATCAGGTGCTCGAACAGGTGCGCGAATCCGGTGCGCCCCTCGTGCTCGCGCGCCGACCCCACGTGGCGCCAGGTATTCACGCTCACGATCGGCACGCTGTGATCCTCGTGGATGATCACGCGGAGGCCGTTCGGCAGCGTGAATTCCGTATACGGCATCGTGATCTTCGGCGGCGCGTCCTCGGCCAGGGCCGGCAGCGGCACGGCCAGCATGGCGACGAGCAGAAAAGCGGCGGTTCTCATAGCAGCGATCATACCTCCGGGAGCCGGCGCCGACGGTGATGGAGTATCCTAAGCCGAGTCGTTTGTCCCTAATCCCTGGTCCTTAATCCCTCATTCCGATATGAGTGCACCACTCGTCGGCATCATCATGGGCAGCTCATCCGACTGGGAAGCCATGCGCCAGGCGGCCGAGATGCTGAAGAAGTTCGACATCCCTCACGAGTGCAAGGTGCTGTCGGCGCACCGCACGCCTGCCGAGACCGGGGCGTACGCCTCGGGCGCCGCCGACCGCGGCCTCGAGGTGGTGATCGCCGGCGCCGGAGGCGCGGCGCACCTGGCCGGCGTGGTCGCCGCCCACACCATCCTTCCCGTGATCGGCGTGCCCATGCAGAGCGCGGCGCTGAACGGCATCGACTCGCTGCTCTCCACCGTGCAGATGCCGAAAGGCATTCCCGTGGCCACGGTCGCCATCGGAGCGTCGGGCGCCGCCAACGCGGGCCTGCTCGCCGTCGCGATTCTCGCGACGTCGCGGCCCGAGCTGCGCGCGAAGCTGCAGGCGTATCGGCAGGAGATGGCCGATACGGTCAAGCGCGCCACGCTCGCCTGATCGGGCCGAGGTGTGCCTACTTCTCCGCGACGAGCAGGCTGACCGGACCGGCGAGCGGCTGATGTCCCACCACCGTCCACCCTCCCGCCTTCAGCCACTCGCTGACTTCGGCGGCCGAGTACAATCGCCCGTTCGCGTGCGCGAGAAACTCGCCCGACATCAGGGTCGCCATGACGGGCCCCGTGCGCTCCGGGTTCAGGAAGAAGTCGACGATCAGCAGGCGTCCGCCCCTGGGAAGCGCCGTGTGCACGCGCGCCAGCACGTTCATGCCCTGCCCCTCCTGGAAGCCGTGCAGAATGTGGGCGAGCAGGGCCACGTCGAACCCCGGGGGCAGCGGGTCCTTCAGCATGTCGCCGTCGACGATGGCAATGGCCGCCGCCTCGTCTGGCGAAAACCGGGTCCGCGCGTACGCGGCCGTGCCGGGCAGCTCGAAGAGCGTCATCGCCAGGCGCGGGTGCCGCCGCCGGATCTGGCGCAGGAACGATCCCGTGCCCCCGCCGATGTCGATGAGCGCCTGGTGCCGCGAGAAGTCGTACGAGTCGGCGAGCGCCATCGCGCCGCCGGCCGATGCCGCTTCGACGCCCGCGGAGAAGACCGCCTGATCCTCGGGCGAGAAATGGAACGTCTGCTCCCTGGGCGCGGTGCGCCGGAGGGCCTCGACGAAGCCCGTCCAGGCCGGATACGACAGGCGCTCCCAGAACGCCAGCAGCGGACGCATGTCGGCCGGCGTCCTGCCCGCCAGATAGGTCTGCGCGACCTCCGTATTCCGGTATCGTCCGTTCTCGACGGCGAGCATGTTCAGGGCGACCATGGCGTCGGCGACCACGCGCACGCTGCGTGCGGGCGCGCCGGTGCGTCCCGCCAGTTCCTCGGCCGTCGCCGGACCGTCGGCCAGATGCGTGAACAGCGCGAGATCGCCGGCGGCGAAGAACATCTTCGACGCCATGAAGCCGGAGGCGAGTTGAAAGATGGAATCGGGCGCGACGGGTTTACCGGGTGTTTGCACGGCGTCCTCTCGAATGGGATGAAGATATGAGCGAGGCGTTCATGTCGGCCATTTCGCCCCTTCGTCAGTATGTCCTCTATGCGCTCGTCGCGGCTGCCGTGGCGGCGTCGAGCGTCGGCCGGCTGGCGGGGCAGCAGACCGCGCCGTCCGCCGTCGCCGACGTCGTGGAAACGCTCGAGCCGCCGGCCCATCCCCTCCCGCCGGAGGCCGCGTCGGCCGGCCAGACCAGATTCTCCTTCATCGCCTATGGCGACACCCGCGGCGACGGGACGACCGACGGCCGGGAAGTGCAGCCTGATCACGCGAAGCTGGTGGAGGGCATGCTGGCCGCGATGAAGAGGGAAGCGGCGAACGGCTTTCCGGTGAAGTTCGTCGTGCAGTCGGGCGACGCCGTCGTCCAGGGCCGGCTCCCGCGGATGTGGAACGTGAGCTTCATCCCGATCATCAAGCGGCTCATCGGCGACGGCGACGTGCCCTACTACTTCGCCGTCGGCAATCACGACGTGGGCGGCACGCCCGTCGATCGCGAGCTCGGCCTGCGGAACGCCGAGCGCGCGATGCAGAAGCTCTGGCCGCCCGAAGGGTCGCCGCGCCGCCTCGACGGCTATCCCACCTTCGCCTTCGGCTACGGCCACGTGTTCGTGATTGCGCTCGACTCGAACATTCCCGAAGACGGCACGCAGTACGCCTGGGTGGAGCACCAGCTCGAGGGGCTCGATCGCACGCGCTTCACCCAGATCGTCGCGGTCTTCCACCACCCGCCGATTTCGTCGGGGCCGCATGGCGGGGCGAGCCTCGAGCGCCAGGCGGCCGGGATCCGGCGGATCTATCTGCCGCTCTTCCGCAAGCACCACGTGCGCCTCACGATTGCGGGGCACGAGCACTTCTTCGAACATTGGGTCGAGCACTACCGGGATGGCAACGACACGTATCGCATGGATCATATCGTGGAAGGCGGGGGCGGCGCGCCCACCTACGTGTTCAATGCGACGCCGGATGCAGGCCTGTTCGAGGCGATGGCCGCGCCGCAGCACGTCGAAGTGAAACCGCTGGCGCAGCCCGGGTGGACGGTGGCCGACAACCCCCACAGCTTCGTGATCCTCGAGTTCGACGGCGATCGGATCTGGCTGCGCGTGGTGGCCGAGGGCGGCGCGCCCTATGCGCCCTATGGGACCGACCGCATCGAGCTGTCCGAGGATACCTCGCCGCTCCCCTGACCGGGCGTCGTCAACACGTCCCCCGCACGGCGCCAGGCGCGGGCACCATACGCCCTCGCGGCGCCTCCCGTTCCTGCTGGGCATCGTCACCGTGTGGCTGTACGCGGCGATTCTCGGCGCGTGGGTGTAGGGCGAGGCGTCGGCCAGGCTACGAGCGTCGGTCGATCGGCACCCACGCGCGGCCGCGCGGGCCGACGTATGCCGATCGCGGGCGGATGATGCGATTGCCACGCCGCTGCTCGAAGGCGTGCCCGATCCATCCGCTCACGCGGCTCATCGCGAAGACCGGCGTGAAGAGCGCGGGTTCGAAGCCGAGGCCGTGCAGGAGGAGCGCCGTGTAGAACTCGACGTTCGTCTGCAGGCGCCGCCCCGGCTTGTACTCCTCGAGCAGGCGGAGCGCCGTGGCCTCCACGGCGCGGGCCAGCTCGTAAAACGACAGATCGCCCGCGCGTCGATAGAGCCGCTCGGCGGCGGCCCCCAGCACGTCGGCCCGCGGATCCCGCACCTTGTAGATGCGGTGGCCGAAACCCATCAGACGCTCGCCGCCCGCGATCTTCCGCCGGAGCACGTCCTCCGCTCTGGACGCGTCGCCGATCTCGAACACCATGTCGAGCGCCGGGCCCGGCGCGCCGCCGTGCAGCGGTCCCTTCAGCGCGCCGACGGCGCCGACGACGGCCGAGACCAGATCGGATCCGGTCGAGGTGATGACACGGCACGCGAAGGTGGACGCGTTGAGGCCGTGGTCGACCACGGTGGTGAGGTAGGTCTCGAGCGCGCGCACATGTTCCGGATCCGGCGCGCGGCCGTCGAGCATGTAGAGGAAGTTGGCCGCGTGCCCGAGGTCCTCGCGCGGCGCCAGCGGCGCATCGCCGCGCCGAAGGCGCCGGAAGGCCGCGACGAGCGTCGGGAACTGGGCCACGATGGCCGCGGCGTCCTCGTCGGAAGATCCCAGTGAGATCGCTCCGGCGCCGATGCGCAGGGCATCCATCGGATCGACGCCGGCGCGCGCACAGTCGGCGAGGAGCGCCAGCGTGGGCGCCGGCAGTGCGCGTCGCGCCGCGAGCTCCACCCGGAACGCGTCGAGGGCGCCGGCCGCCGGCAGGTCGCCGTGCCAGAGGAGCCACGTGGTTTCTTCGAAGGCCGCGTGCGCGGCCAGCTCGCCGACGGGAAACCCCGCGATCACCAGTTCGCCGCGCTCGCCGTCCACATGGCTGAGCCCGGTCGTCGCCGCCACCACATCGTCCAGCCCCGCGTTCGCCATGTCCGCAAGGTAGCGATAAGTAGATGAATGTGTCAATATTGATTGAATAGTCAATGAATAGAACCCCTCCCCCGGGCCCCGATCGGCGCTGGCTGTCGGCGCACGATGCCGCCCGCGCCCTGGGCGTGACCCGGGCCACCCTGTATGCCTACGTCAGCCGCGGCTTCGTGCGCTCCGAGGTCGAGCCGGGCGCCCCGCGGACCCGCCGCTACGCGCGCGACGATGTGGAGCGGCTGCGGCGCCGGACCGAGGAGCGACGCGACCCCGACAAGGCCGCCGCGCACGCCCTGCAGTGGGGCATGCCCGTGCTCGAGTCGGCGATCACGCTCATCGCCGGATCCTCGCTCTACTACCGCGGTCACGATGCCGTGGAGCTGGCACGCACGACATCGATCGGGGACGTGGCGGCGCTCCTCTGGACGGGGCGCGTCGGGGCCGGCCTGTCCGCCGCGCCCGGACTCCGGCGCCCGGTTCCCCGCGGCCGGCTTCCCTTCGTGGCGCGAGCCCAGGCGGCGCTGGCGCTCGCCTCGGCCGGCGATCCGCTGGCCTACGACCTGCGGCCGGCCGCGGTTGCCGCTTGCGGCCAGCGGATCCTCGATCTGCTCGCGCGTGTCGCCGCGTCGTCGGACGCTCCCTCGCCGACGATCGACGGTCGTCTGGCACGGGCGTGGCGCGTGCCGGGGCGGGGGGCGGATCTTCTGCGCGCCGCACTCATCCTGTGCGCCGACCACGAGCTGAACGTGTCGGCGTTCACGGCGCGGGCGGTGGCCTCGGCCGGGTCGAGCCCGTACGCGGTCGTCATCGCCGGCCTGGCGGCGCTGGAGGGGAGCCGGCACGGCGGCGCCACGGTGCGCGTCGAAGCGATGCTGGACTCGCTCGGACGGGGGCGGGGCGTGGCGGGCGCGCTCGCCCGGCGCCTGCAGCGCGGCGAGGCCATCGACGGGTTCGGCCATCCGCTGTACCCGAACGGCGATCCGCGGGCGATCGCGTTGCTGGAGATGCTGCGCAGCCGCTACGCGCGATCCGGTGAGCGGGCGCACATGGAGGCCGTGGCCGGTGCGGCCGCGGCACTCGTCCGGGAGCGCCCGACCGTCGACTTCGCGCTCGTCGCACTCGCCCGGGTGCTCCGCCTGCCGCCGGGCGCGCCGCTCATGCTCTTCGCCCTCGGGCGCACCGTCGGCTGGATCGGCCACGCGATCGAGCAGTACGAAACCGGGCAGATCATCCGCCCGCGCGCGAAGTATGTGGGACGCGCGCCAGAACGCCTCGGAACCCCGCCGGGCGAAATGCCTGCCGCCGGCGCGCGACGCCGTCGGCGGGGCCGCTGACGGAACGCCGGCAGGGCGTCCCCGGCCCGACGAAGTGGCGGCAGGTGGCGCTGACGTTCTCATGGGACCTGCGGCCGATTGGCCCCTGCTCCGAGGATACACACTTGCATCCTCTTCACGAGAGTGTGACGGGCGCGAAGAACGTCGCGTTCGAAGGGAGGAACTATGGGCAACAAAGTCCTCATCGGTACGCTGGCCGCCCTGTTCGTGGCCGCCAGCGCCGTGGCGCAAGAGAGCGGCGCGGGGGCAGGGCGCTTCGAGATTGGTGCGTTCCCCGGAGGCGGCATGTTCTTCACACAGTCGGGCGACGGTAACGCACCCGATTTTGGCAACTACGCACTGGGGGGCTCGTTCACCGTGAACGTCAATCGGTTCGTCGGCGTCGAGGGCGAAGGCGGAGGCACGCTCGGCGTGCGCCAGGCGTTCAAGGTGGGATCCACGGCGTTCACCCATCAGCGCACGCCCAACATGTGGACGTACAGCGGGAACCTCGTCGTGAATCCCGGCAGCAGCCACCGCGCTTTCGTACCCTACGCGACCGGCGGAGTCGGTGGGCTCACGATGTGCCCGTGCGCCGGAGGCAAGGATCTGGGCATCACCACCGATGAGACGTACCTCACCGGCAACGTCGGCGGCGGGCTCAAGTGGTTCTCCACCGAACACTTTGGCGTGCGGGCCGACTACCGCTTCTTCACGATCAGAAACAAGGAGACGACGCCGCTGTTCTTCGGCACGGGAACGCGCCACGGACACCGCGTCCAGGCCGGTCTGATCTTCACGTACTGAAGCGTCACCCGCCCGGACGGGCCGTACCGCGAGCGGCCCGTCCGGTTCCCGTAGGTGGAGACCGACGCTCTACCGCGCGGCGCCTCGACCGGCCGGCGGGATGCCGCCTTTCAGGAATACGCCGCCTTTGATCGTGGCCGCCGCCACGAAACGCTGCGTCAGCGTCCGCATCTGACGGGCGCCGTCGTTGTCGTCGAAGCTTCCGTGCTCGAGCTCGAGGACGGCGACGTCGGCCGTGACGCCCGGCTCGAGCGTGCCGACCTTCTCCGGCGGGTTCAGGATGCGGGCGGGCGTGGACGTCACGCCGGCGATCACCTGCTCGAGCGGCATCCCCAGATGCAGGAACTCCGACATCGGCACCCGCACGCTGGCCGGCTGGCCGTCCGGCGTGCGGCTGATGTCGGTCGAAATGGAATCGGGCCACCGGCCCAGCTCCGCTGCCTTTTCCGACACGGCCCACGAGTGATGCGTGGTGGCGAGCTGTCCGTCCGTGAAGATGCCGCGGTCCGTGAGCGCCGTGATCTGCGGCAGCACGGTCTCCGCCTGCGTGCCGTCGCCGCCGAAGACGTTGGACTGGCGGTCGGACGGGGGGTTGAACGGATGCGTCAGGATGTCGCCCGCCTTCAGCAGGCTCAGCAGATCGGGCTCGGTCGTCCAGTGCATCATCACGCGCAGGCCCGTGGCATCGGCCACCTCCCGCGCAACCTTGAGCACCTCCATGTCGTGCGCAAGGTCGCCGTGCTTGCCGTTGATCCGGATCTTCACCCCGAGCAGCCGATCGCGGTTGGCCTCGATTGTCTGAATGGCCGTGCGCGCGTTGATCAGGGCCGGATCCGAATAGATCTCGTTCGTGACGATCAAGCCGATCGACGAGATGTTGAGCAGCGCGTAGATCCGCGTCCTGGCGCTCTCCATCACGTAGTGGCGCAGGCCCGGAACGATCCCGACCCCGTCGATCCGCAGTCGAGCACGGTCGTCACGCCGTT
Organism: uncultured Acidobacteriota bacterium; assembly: GCA_963837345.1. GTDB lineage: Bacteria > Acidobacteriota > Vicinamibacteria > Vicinamibacterales > CAVVIG01 > CAWIMX01. Next base: position 766,502 of record CAWIMX010000001.1, on the reverse strand, counting down.
CTGGAACCCGACGACGTCCGAGTCGACGCTGAGGCGGATGGCGTACTGATAGACGTGCGTGTGCATGTCGATCAGGCCCGGCGTGACGATCTTGCCGCGAGCGTCGTACACCTGGCGCGCCTGGGTCGCCGGAATGTTCTCGGCGACGCGGGCGACTCGCCCGCCGGCAATCGCCACGTCGCGTACTCCGGAGAGCTGCTGCGCGGGATCGATCACGCGCCCGCCCCGAATCAGCAGATCGTAGGCGACGGGTGATTGCCCGCCCTGCGGCCGCGAGGAGACGGCCTGCCCGATCGCCGGAATGGCCGCCGCCGCGCCGAGCCGGCCGAGAAACGTGCGTCGAGACGAACGGGACATGTCTATTCGGCGCGCAGCGCCACGAGCGGATCCACACGCATCGCCCGGCGCGCCGGGACGTAGCAGGCCAGCCCCGCCACGATCAGCAGCACGAGGCCCATGGCGAGGTAACTGACCGGGTCGAACGGCGTCACGTCGAACAGCATCGCGGTCACCAGTTGCGACAGCGCGAGGGCGCCGGCCATGCCGAGCGCGATCCCGACCAGCGTCAGCTTGAGGCCCTGCCCGATCACGAGCCGCCAGACCTGGGGCGGCGCCGCGCCGATCGCCAGCCGGACGCCGATTTCCCTGGTCCGCTGCGTCACGGTGTACGACAACACGCCGTAGAGGCCCACGCCCGCGAGAAACAGCGCGATCAGGGCGAACAGTCCCAGCACCTGCATGGGGAACCGCCGGCCGGCCACCGACTCGTTCACGACCTGCTCGAGCGAAGCGATCCGGTACGGCGGCACACCTCGATCCAGGCGCTGCATGACGTCGCGCACCGCCGGCGTCAGCGCGAGAGGGGCCCGCGCGGTCCGGACGAGCACCGTCACCGAGGGCGTCGGCGCCTGCCCGAACGGCACGTACATCGTCGGCTCCGACTCGGCGTCGAGGCCGTCCTGCCGCACGTCGCCGACGATGCCGACGATCTCGGAGAGGCCGTCGCTCCCGTTGCCGATGTCCAGGCGGTGCCCGATCGGATCCTCCCGGGGGAAATGCCGGCGGACGAACGCCTCGTCGACGATGGCGACGAGCGGCGCACCCTCCCTGTCGCGTTCGGTGAAAAGCCGGCCCCGGTCGAGCGCCACGCCGAGCGCCGCGAAGTAGTCCGGGTTGATCGCGCGATAGTTGGCCGACACCCCTGCGCCCGGCGCCGGCGTCGGACGTCCTTCGAAGTCGACGGACAGCACGTACTGACCCTGCAGGGGGAGCTGCTGGACCAGTCCGACCGCGGTGACCGACGGCAGTGCCCGCACGCGATCGACGAGCTCGGTGTAGTACTGGATGCGCCGGGCCGTGGGATTGGGCCCGTTCGGCAACGACACGTGGAACGTCAGGACGCCGTTCGGGTCGAACCCTGGATCGATCGCGGTGAGCTTGGCGAAGCTCCGAATCAACAGCGCCGCGCCGATGAGCAGCACCAGCGAGAGCGCCACCTCCCCGATCACGAGCGCGCTGCGGATGCGCTGGCCGCCCGCCGACGTTCCGCTTCTCCCCGCGTCCTTCAGCGCGTCGGCGACGCCCGCGCGAGAGGCCTGCCACGCGGGAGCGGCCCCGAACACGAGACCGGTCAGGATCGAAGTCGCGACGGCGAAGGCGAGCACGCCGATGTCGATCGTGATGTCGTCGGTTCGCGGCAGGCTCCCCGCGGCAGCCGCGCGGATCGGCCCGAGCGCGGCGTACGCCAGTCCGACGCCGATCGCTCCGCCGACCGAGGCGAGCCACAGACTCTCGGTGAGCATCTGGCGCACCACGCGCGACGTCCCGGCGCCGAGCGCCATCCGGACGGCGATGTCCCGGCCGCCGGCGGACGCGCGGACGAGCAGCAGGCTGGCGACATTCGCGCACGCGATCAGCATCATGAGCGCAACGGCAGCCAGCAGCGTGAGCAGCGACGGTCTGGCCGTCCGCACCGTGTCCTCGTGAAGCCCGATCACCCCGGCCGACTCGCCCGCGCTGTTGTCGGGGTACGCAGCCGCCAGACGCTCGGCGAGCCCCTTCATCTCCGTTCGCGCGTCGTCGATCGAGCGATCCGCCTTCAGGCGCGCGACGACGCCCAGGTAGTGGCCTCCGCGCGTCGCGCCGACCGGGTTGATCCCGAGGGGCGTCCACAATGCGATCTCGTGCGAGGGAAAGTAGAAGTCCGGCGGCATCACGCCCACGACCGTCACCGGCGCGTTGTTGAGGGTGAGCTGGCGTCCCACGACGCCCGGATCGCCGGCAAAGCGGCTGCGCCACACGCGATCGCTGAGGACGACGACCGTGGCGGGTCCGAGGTCTTCCTCCTCGGTGAACGTGCGCCCGAGGGCCGGCGCCGCCTGCAGCACGGCGAACAGATCCCACGAGACGCCCGCGCTGGCCAGGCGATCGGCGGTGACGCCGTCGCTGAGCGTCACGCTGCCGCTGCTGTAGGCCGCGATGTGGTCGAACACCGTGTTCTGCTGCCGCCAGTCGAAATAGCTGGCTGGCGCCACCGAGAATCGGCCGTACTGCGGCACGATCTCGAACACCCGTACGAGGCGGTCGGGATCCGGATAGGGCAGCGGGCGCAGGAGCACCCCGTCGAGGACGCTGAACATCGCCGTGGCGGCGCCGATGCCGACGGCCAGCGTCAGGACGACGACCGCCGCGAACGCCGGCCGCTTCACGAATTGCCGGACGGCATGCCGCAGGTCCTGCCAGATGCCGGCCATCATCATCCACCTCCGCGGGGCGCCCTGCGCCAGGTCGTCGACGTGCCCGGCCCATCGCTCGAGCCCGTGGACTGCCAGGCGCCGATCCGCTCGCGCCAGGTCGCGGGCCATCCGATCCCAGTCGGGGATCTGCCGGCGCGCGTACCGATCGGCCTCCGATTCATCCAGTCCCGAGGCCAGGGCATCGCGATTGAAATCCTCGAGCTGCGCGGCCAGCTCGCGCACGACGCGCGAGGCTTCGGCCGGCTCGAAGCCCGTGCACGGGAACCGGCGGCGGACGTACGCGTCCCAGTCACGCATGGCCGGTGCCGATCACGTCGTTCACGGCGGCGACGTACGACAGCCAGGTGCGGCGCTGGGCGTCGAGGATGCGGCGGCCCTCGGACGTGAGCCGGTAGTAGCAGCGCTGGCGCTCGCCGGGCCGCTCCACCCAACGGCCCTTGATCCAGCCGCGGCCCTCGAGCCGGAGCAGCGTCGGGTAGAGCGTCGGGAGGGCGAACGTCAGCTTGCCGCCCGACTTCCGCTCGATGAGCTTCCCGATCTCGTAGCCGTGCCGGGGCCGCGCTTCGACGAGCGCGAGCACCAGCATCTCGATGCTGCCTTTCTTGAGCTCGGCGCTGAACATTCCAGGAGTCTCCGTATATGTAGCGTGACTCACTATAGGGCCGGACCCGGGACGGGTCAACCGGCGGACGGCCGCCCCGCGAGGCCCGTGCGGTAAACTGCACGCCATGCACACGACGAAGACTTCGCTCCTGTTTCTCTTCTCGCTGTCGACGGCGCTGTCTCCGGCGCTGACGTCGGCGCAGGGCCGCGGCGCGCCGGCCGTGCCCACTCCGACCGGCGTCAAGCCGGTCAGCATCACCTGCGAGGAGTGTCCGTACCCGTATCCGAGCGCGTACTTCGACCTCACCACGTACGGGCAGGACGTGCGGATGGCCTACATGGACGTGGCGCCTCAGGGTCGGCCGAACGGCCACGTCGTCGTCCTGCTGCACGGCAACAACTTCGCCGGGTTCTACTTCGGGAACATCGCCGACGCGCTCCGCAAGGACGGCTTCCGCGTCATCATTCCCGACCAGATGGGCTACGGCCGCTCGTCGAAGCCGATCATGCCGTACAGCTTCAACGACTTCGCGCGCTACACGCACGAGATGCTCGAAAGCCTGCACATCGAGAAGGCGATGATCGTGGGCCACTCGATGGGCGGCATGCTGGCGGCGCGCTTCGCCACGCAATACCCGGACATGACCGAGCGCCTCGTGCTCTACAACCCGATCGGCCTGACCGACGGGCGGTTCGACCGGCCGTCGGGGAGCCTCGACGAGGCGTACAAACGCAACCTCGCGTCGACGTACCAGTCGATCCGCGCGAGCCTGATGCGGTACGTCGCGCACGACCCGAGCCAGTGGAACGACACCTTCGAGACCTATGCGCGCATCCGCTACGGTTGGACGCTCGGCGCCGACTGGCCGCGGCTGGCGATGGTGCAGGTGCTGATCGGGAACGTCAACTACGCCGATCCGGTCGTGTACGACTGGGCGCATATCCAGGCGCCGACGCTCGTGTTCGGCGGGGCCGAGGATCGCCTCGCCGGACCCTCGTCGGTCTTCCAGGAGCGGATGCAGTACATCTCGGAGACGATCCCGGAGGGCAAGGCGCGGCTGCTGCTCCTGCCGGGCCTGGGGCACGTCGCGCACATCGAGTCGCCCGAGCGGACGATTCCGCCGCTCGTGGCGTTCCTGAAGGAAGGCGTCTAGTGGAGCGTATCGGCTGAATCAGTACCAGGGCAATGAACCACAGAGGCTCAGAGACTCAGAGACTCGCGAGGTCGTCGCCGGCCTGCTGTGCAGGCCGGCCGCGAGGCCGAGCGATCCGGACACCCAAGGCGGCAGGCCCGGGAAACGCGCCTTGCGTGTCCGGATCGGTCGTCCTCGCAGGCGCCGCGGAGGCGGCGCCGACGACCGGCAGCTCTCGGGTCTCCGTGTCTCCGTGTCTCTGTGGTTGATCTCGAATTCGCGGTTCGTCGAAGCGGTAGTACTTCAGCGGGTACGGGCCACTAGGGGCAGTCTACGGGCCGGCGTGGTCGGTCGTCGAACCGGCCGCGCCGTGCTCGAGCGTTTCTCGCAGCGCGGGATCGATCGGGACCTTGGCGAGCGTGCGCGCGTCCAGCAGCACGTACACCGTCTCGACGGTGGCCACGAGGGCCTCGCTGCCCGCCACGCGGAATTCGGTCGCGAGCGTGAACGACGTGGTGCCGAGACGCGCCGCCCGCACCGACGCTTCGATCACGTCGTCGAACCGGGCCGACGCCTTCCATTCGAACGTCTGCGTCACGAGCTGGTAGTCGAGAGTGCCCGTGATCATCAGATCCTGCAGGCCGCACGCCCGCAGGAATTCCACCGTCGCGATGTCGACAAAGTCCCCGTACCGCGCGTTGAAGACCACCTTCTGCGCGTCGCATTCGCCGTAGCGGACGCGAAAGCGGTAGCGGAACGGGTCAGTAGGCATTGCCGAGAAACGGGAGCATGCGTCCGAAGAACAACACGCCGAACCAGGCGACGAGCGAGATGACGCCGATCAGCTTCGCGCCGAGCGGCGTGTCCTCGTCGTCGTGGAGCGTGGCGAGGCGGGGCGCGACGGCGGCCTCGAAAACGAACGCGTTCAAGCCGGCCACGGCGAGAAACGCCACCTTGAACCACCACGCGACGTTGTACGCGTACTGCTCGGGATGTCCGATCAGGAAGACGAGCCCCGTCGTGAGGTTCAGGCCGAACCCGCCGATGGCGAACGGCATCAGTTCGCGCGCGGCCGCCACCGGGATGCGCTTGAAGAACCCGATGAGCCGCACGTCGAAGAAGCCCGCGATCCCGATGACGAGCGCCAGCCCGATGAAATGGACGATCTCGCAGAGCGGCCAGATCCATGTGCTGAACACGATGGCCTGCGAAAGGCGCGTGGCCTGCACCCAGGCGACGAAGGGGGCCATCAGAGGTAGGCCATCAGCCGCCCGGCGACGATCGCGCCCGTCCAGAGCACGAGCGACGCGACCGCGAGCGCCCGATACGCCGCGGGCACGGGTGCGCGTTCGGGGGGCCCCGAGTCGGCCGATCGCCGCACCGCGCGGGCTATGCCCGTCGTGACGCCGAGCGCCATCGCGATGAGGGAGAGCTTCACGTAGAAGACCGTCTGCTGCGACTTGGTGGTGGCGTCGGCCATGAAGAGCACCACGCCCGTGGCCGCGTTCACCGCGAAGGCGATCCAGACGAGGCGAAAAAGCGGGGCGAGCGCCGCAATCCGGATCCGCGGCGCGAAGCCGAGCAGCCGGACGTCGATCGTCGCGCAGGCCCCGACGACGATGCCGAGGCCCACGGTGTGGAGGGTGAGCAGCGTCGGGTAGGCCCAGAGTGACGGCGACGTGCGCGCCCAGGTCGCCAGGGCCGACCCTTCGAGCCACCCGGTCATCGGTTCGTGGTCACGCTAGCGGGGCGGCTGCTGTTCCTCGGCGACGCGCCCGCCGGGCCGGATCGGCGAGCCGTCGGGCCGCGTGATCCGGGCGCAGCACATGCCGTGCGAGCCTTCGGCGCGCGACGGCTGGCCCGACGCGACGATCTCGGTGCCCACCTTCATCGTGTCGGGCGTCCAGCCCGTGCGCGTGAGCGAGGCCGCCGGGCCGAGCTCGATCTGCCATTCCACTTTCTGGCCCGACTCGTCGGTGGCGTCGAAGTACAGGAACGAGTGCGGGTTCTTGAACAGGAACCGCGTGATGACGCCGTGCACCTCGACGTGCCTGGTGGCATCGTAGAACGGCGCGCTCGAATGATGCGCTCGGGCCGGCACGGTCGTGACCATCGCCACGGCGGCCACGGCCAGGGCCGCCGACAGGATCCATTGCTGAGCCTTCATCGCGTCCATCCTTCTACTGGTCTTTGTATTTCGGCGGCATCATCTTGACCGCCGCGCGCGCCGCTTCCGGGTCGCAGTCCCACGACGAGAGCTTGTACCCGGGCCGCTGGGGCAGCCATCGGGTCGTGTAGGAGGCGGGCTTCTTCAGGAACATCGGATCCTCCACGGTCACCGTGACCCGCAGTTCGTTGCCCTCGCGCCAGTAGCGCTCGTGGATCTTCTTCTGCGGAGACGAGGGGATGCCGTTGTAGTCGTCGAAGCCGGTGATGTCGAACAGGTAGTGATCGGTATCCACGAGGAGCGCGCCGCCTTCGTAGCGGCCGACCGAAAACCCCTGGATGCCCATGTCCAGAATCGTCGGCTGCCGGCCGTCGAGCCAGACGGTGCGCAGCTGGTCGTCCTTCTCGTAGCGGAACAGCACCCGGTCGGGCCACTGGACGACTTCCATGGCGTACGGATCGTACTCGAGCGCCGGCGGCGTGGCCGGCTGGCAGTCGTACTTGGGGGAGAGGGCCTCGTCGAAAACCTTCTGGTACGCGCGGGCGCGCTCGTTGAGCTCGGGGAAATTCTCGGCTCCCCAGGGGATGCGCTCGTTGTTGATGGGCCTCGCGCGGGCGCCGCCGTCCCACACGCCCGCCAGATTCGGCACATCGTCGGGCGCGGGCGTCTGCGCCGATGAAGCCGGCGGCGTCATAGCGACCGCCGCAAACACCATCGTCGCGAGGGTCTTCTTCATGGATTCCTTACCTCAACTGGTGGCTCGGAATTGTAGCGCATCCTTCTGTCACAATTCACCACTCCGAGGGTCGATAAACAACCACGCGATCGCCCCCACGGCATAGACGGCCGACGTGATCACGAACGGGAGCGTCCACGATCCCAGGCGCTCGACGGCATACCCGAACACGAGCGGCGTGACGAGGCCGCCCAGGTTGCCGACGGTGTTCATGTAGCCGGTGACGACGCCCGCGTGGTTGCGGCCGATGTCGAGGCACACCGCCCAGCAGGCGCTGAGCGCGAGATCCACCGCGGCCAGCGCGCAGGCGAGCAGCGTGGCCTTCGCCACCGGATCGGGGGCCATCGTGGAGCCCAGGACGAGCGCGGCGCACGTGAGGAACGAAATCGAGCCGAGACCTGAGCGGGCGACCCGCAATCCGCGCGTGCGCGCGAGGGCGTCGGTCAGCCACCCGCCGCCGATGTTGGCCAGCCCGGCGAGCAGGAAGGGCAGCGACGCGAACAGGCCGCCGCTCACCTGGGAGAACCCGAGCACGCTGATGAGATAGGTGGGCAGCCAGGTGAAGTAGAAGTACAGGCCGTAGCCGTACGTGAAATACATGACGCCGATCGCGTAGACGTTGCGACTGCGCGCCATCGCGCGCCAGGGGACGGTTCGATGGTCGTCGGCCTCGGGGGCGAGCGGACGCGACGGCGATCCGGCGGCGGCGCGGCCGTCCTGTTCGATCCACGCGAGCTCCTCGGCGTTCACGCCGCGGTGCTCCGCGGGACGATCGCGATACCACACGTACCACCACACCGCCCACACGAGGCCGAGCGATCCGATGGCCGTGAAGCTCGCGCGCCACCCCCAGCCGCGGATCAGCAGCAGCGCGACCGGCGCCGAGAGCATCCCGCCGACGCGCGTGCCCAGGAACAGCACGCCATTGGCGCGCCCGCGCTCGCGCGAGGGAAACCAGCGCGAAAACGCGCGCGCCATGTTGGGAAACGCGCCGGCCTCGCCCGCGCCGAACAGGAACCGGATCGCCACGAGCGATCGCAGGCCCTGCGCCAGCCCCGTCAGCATCGTGAATGCCGACCACCAGACGACGATGCGCGTCAGCACGCGGCGGGCGCCGCGCACGTCGCCCAGCCATCCCGACGGAATCTCGAACAGCGAGTAGGCCAGCGTGAACGCGCTGAACACCACGCTCATCTGCAGCACCGTGAGGTGCAGGTCGGCCATGATGAACGGCGCCGCGGCGGAGATCGAGACGCGGTCCAGATAGGTGACGACGGAGATCAGAAAGGCGAAGACCAGCAGACGGCCCCGCGCGCGGGATCGCGGCATGTCGGGGGCCACTCTATCCGATCGCCGGCGCTACAATGGCGGGATGCGCACGTTGACATCCGACGCCCGATGCCGTTCGTCCCACCACTCGTCCCAGCGACCTGTCGGCCTCGCCGTCGTGGTGGCGATGGCCGTGCTCGTGAGCTCCGGGGCGGCGCAGGAGCGCGACCGCACCCGCATTGCCGATCGCTACACGTGGAATCTTGCCGACATCTATCCGACGGACAGCGCCTGGCGCGCCGCGAAGGACGCCTTCGCCCAGCGTCTGCCATCGCTCGGGCAGTACCGCGGGCGCCTCGCGTCGTCGGCGTCGACGCTGGCCGACGCGCTCGTCCTGCAGTCGGATCTCAGCAAGACGCTCTCGCGTCTGTATACCTACGCCGGACTGCTCGCCGACCAGGACACGCGCGACGCGACGCATCAGGGGATGAAGCAGGAGATGGTGCAGCAGCTCTCGGCATTCGGCGCCGAGGCCGCGTACATCGAGCCGGAGATCCTCAAGATCGATCGGCAGACGCTCGAGCGCTTCATCGCGTCGGAGGGGCGCCTGGGCGTGTACCGGTTCCATCTCGAAGACGTCGCGCGCCGCGCGGCCCACACCCTGACGGATTCCGAGGAGAAGCTGCTCGCCGACGCGACGCCGGTGGACGCGACTCCGGGCAACGTCTACAACATCTTCACCAACGCCGATTTCCCGTATCCCGAGGTCACGCTGAGCGACGGCCGGCACGTGACGCTCGATCAGGCGGCGTTCACCGCCGAGCGCGGCGCTCCGAACCGCGCGGATCGCCAGCTCGTGATGTCGTCGTTCTTCGGCGCGCTCGGCAAGTTCAGCAACACCTTCGGCACGACCATGGACGGCGAAGTGCAGAAGGTGCGGTTCGTGGCGAAGGCGCGCAAGTACGGCTCGAACCTCGAGAGCGAGCTCGACGGCCCCAACATTCCCACCACTGTCTATACGCGGCTCATCGACGGCATCAACACGCACCTCTCCACCTTCCATCGGTACCTCAAGCTCCGGAAGCGGATGATGAAGCTCGACGAGCTGCACTACTACGATCTGTATGCCCCACTGGTCGCGTCGGTGACGCTCGAATACACGCCGGAACAGGCGCAGCGGAACGTGCTGGACGCCGTGGCGCCGCTCGGCCCCGATTACGCGGCCGTGCTGAAGCGGGCGTTCAGCGAGCGCTGGATCGATCTGTTCCCGACCGCCGGCAAGGCGTCGGGCGCCTATTCCGACGGCGGCGCCTACGACGTGCACCCGTACATGCTGATCAACTACAACGGCAAGTACGACGATATGAGCACGCTGGCGCACGAGCTCGGCCATACGATGCAGAGCTATCTGTCGAACAAGGCGCAGCCCTATCCGCTCGCCGACTATCCGATTTTCGTCGCCGAAGTGGCGTCCACATTCAACGAGCAGCTGCTCGTGCGGCACATGCTCGACACGATCACGGACGAGGACACGCGCCTGTCGCTTCTCGGCAGCTTCCTCGAGAATGCGAAGGGCACGCTCTTCCGCCAGGCCCAGTTCGCGGAGTTCGAGCTGCGGATGCACGAGATGGCCGAGAAGGGCGAACCGATCACGGGCGAGGCCCTGTCGAAGTTGTATCTCGACATCACGAAGAAGTATTACGGGAACGACGAGGGTGTCTGCATCGTCGATCCCTACATCGCGAACGAGTGGAGCTACATTCCGCATTTCTACCGCGACTTCTACGTGTTTCAGTACGCGACGTCGTTCACGGCCTCTTCGGCCCTCGTCGAGAAGGTCACGGCCGGCGGAGACGCCGGCCGCCAGGCGCGCGACAAGTACCTGGCGTTTCTCGCCGCCGGCGGCTCGAAATATCCCATCGATCTCCTCAAGGACGCCGGCGTCGACATGACCACCGACGAGCCCCTCGACCTCGCCGTCCGCCAGATGAATCGCGTGATGGACGAAATGGAGCAAATCCTGACACGAAGGGGGATGTAGGAAGATTGTGAGTCGTGAGTGGTGAGTCGTGAGTGTCCAGGCACGCGGCCCCGGACTCCAGAACCCAAGACTCAGAACTCGCAACTCCGAACTCAGGACTCCAATCATCCGTCTGACTATCCATGAACGATCTGCGCGTCGGCCGCAGGCTGCTGTGGAAAGACAAGGCGTACACCCTCACGGCCGGCCTCACCCTGGCGATCTGCATCGGCGCCAACGCCGCCATGTTCTCCGTCGTCGAGAACGTGCTGCTGAAGCCGCTGCCGGTGCCCGACTCCGACCGCGTGCTCCTGATGAGCAATTCGTATCCGAAGGCGGGCGCGCCAGACATCGGCGGGGCCGCTGGGCCCGACTATCTGGATCGGTTGAGGGATGTCACGGCCTTCCAGTCGCAGGCCCTGGCGAGCTTCGGGAACCAGAGCGTCGACCAGGACGGCGTGCCCACGCGCGTGCGTGTGATGAACGTGACGCCGTCCTTCTTTCGCGTCGCAGAGGTGCACCCGAGCGTCGGCCGCGGGTTCACCGACGACGAGGCGCAGATCGGCCACGACCACGAGGTCGTGCTCAGCGACGGGTTCTGGCGCTCGCGCTTCGACGGCGATCCGAAGGCCATCGGTCAGGATCTGCGGCTCGACGGCCAGCCGTATACCGTCGTGGGCGTCATGCCCCGGTCGTTCCGGTTCGTCGACGAAGACATCACCCTCTGGAAACCGCTCGCGCTCACCGACGAGCAGAAGTCCGACAACTCTCGGCACAGCAATAATTTCATCAATCTGGGCAGGCTCAAGCCGGGCGCCACCCTCGAACAGGCCCAGGCGCAGGTGAATGCGCTCAACGCCGCCAATCTCGACCGCTTTCCCCAGTTTCGAACCATTCTCACCAACGCCGGTTTCGAGACGATCGTGCACGGCTATCAGGACTACCTCGTGCGCGACGTCAAGCCCATGCTGTATCTGATGTGGGGCGGCGCGCTGTTCGTGCTGCTGATCGGCGGCGTGAACATCGCCAACCTGGTGCTGGTGCGCTCCCGGTCGCGTCTGAAGGAGCTGGCCACGCGTCTGGCACTGGGCGCGGGCCGCGGCCGCATCGCCCGTCAGCTCGTCACCGAAAGCGTGCTGCTCACGGTCGTGGCGGCCGTCGTGGGTCTCGCGATTGGCTACGCCGTGCTCCAGGGCCTCGCGGTGCTGAACATTCAGGAGCTGCCGCGGGGGTCGGACATTCATTTCGACGTGGCCACCACGCTCTATGCGCTGGCCGTCGCGGGCGTGATCGGCGTGGTGCTCGGGCTGGTGCCCGTTGCCGCCGTGCTGCCCGCCAATCTGAACGTGCTGCTGCGGGACGAAGGCCGTGGCGGCACGGCGGGCCGTGGGGCCCGCCTGCTGCGGCGCAGCCTCGTCGTGGCCCAGGTCGCCGTGGCGTTCGTGCTGCTCATCGGCGCCGGGCTTCTGCTCGCCAGCTTCGAGCGCGTCCTCGCCGTGGATCCGGGGTTCGACGCGGCCGGCGTCATGACGACATCGGTGACGCTGCCGCGCACTCGCTACGCCGACGACGGGGCGCTCCGGACGTTCATGCACGAGTCGCTCGCCCGGATCCGGGCGCTGCCGGGCGTCGAATCGGCGGGCCTGACCACGGCGATTCCCTTCGGCGACAACCACAGTGCCAGCGCGATCATGGCCGAGGGCTACGAGATGCAGCCGGGCGAGTCGCTGATCGCGCCGTCCAGCGTGATCGTGTCGCCCGGCTATTTCGAGACGATGAAGGTTCAGCTGGCGCGGGGCCGTTTCTTCGACGAGCACGACACGGAGGGCGCCGGCAGGGTCGTGATCGTGGACGATCGCCTCGCGCGCAAGTTCTGGCCGAACCGGGACGCGATCGGGGGACGGCTGTACCAGCCCGACGACATCAACGGCGCGCTCGGCATCACGGACAAGACGGAGTTCTACACGGTGGTCGGCGTCGTGAAGGAAATGAAGCTCGTCAGCCTGACCCAGGGCGATCAGTCCGTCGGCTCCTATTTCATGGCCTCGGACCAGAACGTGCCGCGAGGTCTCACCTTCGCCGTCCGAACCACGGGCGATCCTGCCCGGCTGACCTCGGCGATCCGGACCGCGATTCAGTCGATCGACTCGAACCTTCCCGTGTTCGCCACCCAGACGATGGCGGCCCTCACGGAGAAGTCGCTCGTCAGCGAGCGGTCGCCGATGCTCCTCGCGGTGTCGTTCGGCGCCGTCGCGCTCTTCCTGTCCGCGATCGGGATCTACGGCGTGCTCGCCTACCTTGTCACGGAGCGGCGCAAGGAAATCGGCATTCGCCTCGCACTCGGCGGCACCACGCGATCGATTTTCGAACTCGTGCTGCGTGAAGGGCTGCTGCTCATCATGGCGGGCCTCGTCATCGGCGCGACAGGCGTCGCCGCGCTCAAGACCAGCCTCGAGAGCCAGTTGTTCGGCGTCACGGCCGCCGATCCGGCGGTGATCGCGATGGTCGCCGGCGTGCTCGCCGTCGTCGCCGTCGCGGCCTGCGTCGTTCCCGCGAGGCGGGCGACACGGATCGATCCGGTGGTCGCGCTTGCGGAATGACGACGCACCAGGCAGCCCGCGCCTGGACGTCGCACCTGCACGTCATCCATCGACCACGAACGCGTACTGCATCTGATCGACGATGCGGCCGTCTTTGACGGCGCTGCGCCGCAGCCGGGCCTCCAGCGTGTAGCCGGCCTTTTCGAGGACGCGACACGACGGGAGGTTCCAGGCGAAGGGCAGTGCGAACAACCGCGTGAGCCCGTGGCGATCGATGGCATGGCGGGTCACGGCCTGCAACGCCTCGGTCGTGATGCCGCGGCCCCAGTACGCTTCGCCGAGCCAGTAGCCGATCTCGGCCGACACCCGCTCCACGTCGAGTTGCGGCACGAAACCGATTCCGCCGACGGCCTGGCCATCCACGTCGATGGCGAACGCCGTCTCCGGATCGCGATGCATCACCTCGCGCAGGAACATGCGCGCGTCGGCCTGCGTGTAGGGATGGGGAAACCGATCGCGCAGGTTGAGCCAGATGGCGCGATTGTTCGCCTGCTCGGCGAGCGACACGGCGTCCGATCGGCGCCACGACCGGATGGTGCACCGGGTGAGCGGAAGCTCCACGTCAGCCCTTCCGCATACGCTCCGGGGCGATCCACGTCGCCTCAGGCGTGTCGCCCGCCTCCTCGATGAGGGCGGCGAGATCGAGCGGATCCGCCATCGCCATGTGAAGCGTGCCATCGTCGCGCCGCGGCCAGTCGTCGCGAGGGCGATCGCGCGTGAGCTCGACGCCGTTGCCGTCGGGATCCGCGAGGTACACCGACTCGCTCACGCCGTGGTCGGCCACGCCGTGGAGGCGCACGCCCGCGGTCACCAGCCGCTTCACGGCCACCGCGAGGTCGCGTCGCGTCGGGTAGCGCACGGCCAGATGATAGAGGCCCGTGTGGCGCGGCGCCGGCGGCGTGCCGCCCAGGCTCTGCCACGTGTTGAGCGCAATGTGATGGTGATAGCCGCCCGCCGAGAGAAAGGCCGCGCTGTTGTCGGGCAGGCGTTGGACGAGATCGAAGCCGAGGACGTCGCGATAGAACTCCAGCGCCCGGTCGAGGTCCGAGACTTTCAGGTGGACGTGACCGATGGCCGTCGTGGGTGGCACTCGATACGAATCGCTCATGCCGAACGCGATTGTACTGCCAGCGCCAGGACGCCGCCGAGCGCGAGCACCCCGCCGATGAAGGCGAAGCCCAGCGCGAAGCTCGACGTGAGGTCCCGCAGGTAGCCGACGACGTACGGCCCGACGAATCCGCCGACGTTGCCGACCGCGTTGATGAGCGCGATGCCCGCCGCCGCGCCGACCCCGCTCGTGAACGAGGTGGCCAGCGACCAGAACGGCCCGAACATCGACGCGAGCCCGAGGGTGGCCAGCGACAACACCGCGATCGACGGCACCAGCCCGTGCACAAGCCCGGCGACCGCGAACGCGGCGCCGCCGCCGACGGCCGCCAGCGCCACGTGCCATCGGCGTTCGCCCGTCCGATCCGAGTGCCGTCCGGCGAGCACCATGCCGACGGCGCCCACCAGATACGGAACGGCGCTCACGACGCCGATGCCGAAGGTGCCCAGGGGATCGGGCGCATCGGCCTGTGTGCTGGCGATCATCTGCGGCAGGAAGAAGCCGACCGCATAGAGCGCCACGGGAATGGTGAAGTACACGGCCGCCAGGAGCCACAGCGTGGGATCGGCGAGCGCCGCGGCAGTCGTGGCCGCGTGTCCCGTCCGGCCGCGCTCGTCATCGTCGAGCCGCGCCACGAGCGCCGATCGTTCGCCGTCGGTGAGCCATCGCGCTCGGGCAGGATGATCGTCGAGCCGCGCGAGCACGACGAAGCCGAGGGCGATCGACGGCAGCCCCTCGAGAAGGAAGAGCCACTGCCAGCCGGCGAGCCCGGCGCGTCCGTCGAGCGTCAGGATCGCGCCCGACACCGGTCCGCCGACGATGCCGGCGGCCAGCACCGCGGTCATGAAGGCGGCGATCGTGCGCGCGCGGTCGCGCGCGGGGATCCAGCGCGTGAGGTAATAGATGATGCCGGGAAAGAAGCCCGCTTCCGCGGCGCCGAGCAGGAACCGCAGGGCGTAGAAGCCCGCCGCGCTCTTCACCAGCATGGTGAGCGACGACACCAGGCCCCAGCTGATCATGATGCGCGCAATCCAGATCCGGGCGCCCACGCGCGCCAGGATCACGTTGCTCGGAATCTCGAACGCCACGTAACTCAGGAAGAACACGCCCGCGCCGAAGGCGTAGACCGTCTCGGAGAAGCCGAGCGCCCGGTTCATCTGCAGCGACGCGAAGCCGACGTTGATCCGATCCAGGTAGGCCACGATGTACAGCAGGAACAGGAACGGGACGAGGCGGCGCCGAACCTTCGCGAGGCCCGAATCGAGGGGGGCAGGCAATGGCGAGGATTGTAATGGGGAAGCGAATCCTCAGCGGCGCATTTCAGCGGGGGTTGGCAGCGACACGGAAGCCCAGCTGGAAACTGCCGTCGTCGGGCGGTTCCTTGCCGCGGGTGGCGCAGCGTGCGTCGCTCACGTCGAGAAACCAGCTGCCGCCGCGCACGACCCGCCGGCCGCCCGATGACGGGCCGCGCGGGTCGGTGGCGCTGTCCGACGCGTAGCTGCCGTACCAGTCGGCCGTCCACTCGAGGACGTTTCCGTGCATGTCAGCCAGCCCCCATGCGTTGGGCGGGAACGTGCCCACCGGGGTCGGATGCTTGCGATAGTCGACGCCGCCCGGTGTGAACGCCAGCATGCCGTTGTAGTTGGCCTGCGCGGTCGTGAGCGACGTCCCGGTGCCGAACGGCGCCGTTCCGCCCGCGCGGCACGCGTACTCCCATTCGGCCTCCGTCGGCAGACGGTAGGTGAATGCGTTCTGCCGTGCGTTCAGCGCCGCCACGAACTGCTGCACCTCGTCGAAGCTCACGTTCTCGACCGGGCAGTCGGGCCCGCAGTCGGCGAAGCGGCTGGGGTTCGCCCCCATCACGTCCTGCCACTGCCGCTGTGTCACTTCGAAGCGGCCCAGGAAGAAGGGGCCGAGGATTCGCACGTCGTGCGGCACCTCGTCGTCGTGCCGGCCGGCGTCGGTCCAGGGACTGCCCATCGTGAAACGGCCAGGCTCGATCTCGACGAGCGCGATGCCCGTGGCGTCGTCGGAGACGATGCGGGGCTCGCCCGACGAGGACGCGCGCGCCTCTTCGACGAAGGTGTGAAAGCCGCTGTACGTGGCCGTGGCCACCACCTGTCCACCACGCATCGTGTACAGTTCGTGCATCTCCTGCGGAACGTTCACCTGAAAACGCTCGTCGGGCGTATACGTCGTGGTGATCGTGGCGCGGACGTCCACGTTCTCGAACGACAACTCGGTCTTCACGATGCGTCCGTCCGACGCCTCGATCCAGAAGCGTCCGTGGGCGGGCATGTCGGAATTTCGTGCGCCGCGCACCAGCGTGGGGCGGCCGATCTCTTCGTATTTCACCATCCAGACGTCGGGTCCGAGGGCGCGATCGCGGCCCTCGAGCGAAAACTCGAACCGATCGCGGTACTCGCGCTGGAGAAACACGAGGGCCATCATCGGGTTGTTGATCGTGCGCTGCATGGCGCCGATGTTGTAGCGCGCGCTCTGCTCGGAAATCTGCGTCGCCTGCTTGATGGCCGACGCATCCCGCTGCACGATCAGCTTCGAGAGCCGCTCGCGTCGATCGCGTACGGGCTCGCCGTCCACTTCGTACACGTCGCGGAAGGGCAGCCAGTTCATCGTGCGAGGCAGCTTCACGAGGAGCAGCTCGGCCCGGAGCTCGCGGTGCGGCACGCGGCCAATCGACGGCCCGACGCCCTGGCGCCGCAGATCCTGCACGTCAGTACTCCTCGCCGACGATGTTCGCGAGATGCCGGACGAGCGTCCCGACATAGGTCGACGCCGAATCGAGAAGCGACTCGAGGGACGCCGACTGTCCGCTGGCCGTCGACGTGGAGAGGACGGCGACCACCGACGCGCCGAGGAGAAGTCGGCCGCGCATGGCCGGATTGTAATCGAATGTCGCCGCGCGGGGCGGCAATATTTTGACCTCAAACGAATACGCCGGCGGTCCTGCGCGTAGCTCCTGACGTACGGTACGAGTTATGCGGAACGGGGCGCCGGGCGTCCGGTCGCGTGCGGCATCAGGATCGTCGCCAGGAAACGGTGGATCGGCGTGTCGACCCCCACCTCGCGCCCGAGCCGGACGACGGCGCCGCTCAGCCAGGGCAGCTCGAGGCGGCGGCCGCGCTCCAGATCCTCCAGCATGGACGACTTCATGTAGGGCGGCCACCGCGTGACGAGCGCCATCGTGGTGTCGATGAAGCCGGGCGCCAGGGCGATCCCGCGAGCCCGCGCCACGGCCAGCGACTCCATCAACGCGGCCTGCCACATCGCCAGCAGGTCAGGGTCTTCGCGAATGGGTCCGACCGGCAGGCGCACCGCCGACGTCATGCCGCTGAAGACGGTCAGGTGCGCGAATTTGGTCCAGATTTCCACCTGAATCTGGTCGGTGAACAGCGGATGGAATCCCCCAGCCAGGCAGGCGTCGTTGAAGCGCTCGAGACGCGCCGAGCGCGAGCCGTCGAGCTCGCCGAAGATCAGACGATCCGACGTCGTGTGGCGGATGACTCCCGGCTCGTCGATGACGGCGCTGATGTAGGACGTGCCGCCGGCCACGCGCGCTTCGCCGACGAGGGCGGTGAGCATGGCCACGCTTTCGACGCCGTTCTGGAAGGGAATCACGACCGTGTCGGGCCCGACGAGCGGTGGAACCAGCGCCGACGCGGTCTGGCTGTCGTACAGCTTCACCGCGAAGAACACCACGTCGACGCTGCCGACGGTGGTCGGATTGTCGGTGGCCGACACGGTCGGAAGATGCAGATCGCCGAGGGGGCTGTGGATGCGCAGGCCGTGCGCCCGCATCGCGGCGAGGTGCGCCCCTCGCGCGATGAATGTGACGTCGGCCCCGCCTTCGGCGAGCCTCGCCCCGAAATATCCGCCGACGCCGCCGCTCCCGACGATTGCGATGCGCATGGTTGATCACCCGCCCGACGCCACGACCGCATGGAGCAGCCGGCCGATGCCGCCCACGCGGAGCGCGTCGCCGCGTCCGCTGAAGTAGCGCGCATTGATCTCGCCCGGCCCGAGATCCTCCACGCGTCCGAAGCCGAGCCGCGCGAGATTGGCCGCGAGCGCCGACGGCTCGAAGAAGGTCCGGAACGGCTCGCCCGCCATCTCGACGCGGCTGGCCAGCATCTGGAACGCCGCCTGCGTGCGCGCGTCGACCGTGGTCGGCGGAACGCCGTAATCGAACACGATCGCGCTGGCCGGCGGCCGCGCCGCCACGTAGGCGAGCGTGTCCATCACGGTGTCGGCCGTCAGGTACGGCACGACGCCGAGCCACGAGAAGAACGCCGGCGCGTCGCGCGCGAAGCCGGCTTCGGCCAGCCCGCCGGCCAGTGTGCCGGTTTCGAAGTCCACCGGCGCGAACGTCAGCGCGTCGGGCACGGCGATGCCGGCCTCGGCCAGGCGAGCGCGCTTCCAGGCCTGGGTGCTCGGAAAGTCGACTTCGAACACGCGCAGCCGGTCGGCGGGGAAGGGATTGCGATAGGCGAACGTGTCGAGTCCGGCGCCGAGCACGACGTACTGGCCGACGCCCCGGGCGACGGCCTCGGCGAGCCTGTCTTCCGCAAAACGGCTCCGCACCGCCACGAAGGCCCGCAGCGTGCGGCCCGGGGCTTCGGCGCCGGCCTGAATCTCGTCCCGCAGCCGCCCGTCGTCGTCGTGATCGAGCAGGCGGGCGGCGACGGCATCCTCGAACACGCGCGGGGCGTCGAGCGACTGGTGCGCCGCACGCCGGATGGCCACGCGCCGGGCCGTGAGGCTGGGGCGGCCCTCTCTCATTTCGACGTTCCGGCGAGCGGCGGGACGCGCCGGCGCCGGGCCGAGTGGGCGATCAGGATGCCGAGCCGGCGCGCGCGCGTGGCTTCCCGTTTGGCCTCGAGCACCCAGTGGGTGGCCAGGCGCCGGTAGCCCGGCGGCTGCGCCTCGAAGAACTCCCACGCGGGGCCGTTCGCCTTGAACGTCCTGGCCGACGCGGGATCGAACACGCGCGGCCGCGTCTCGTACGAATAGCCCGACGCCTGGCGATCGCGATCGTCGAACGTCCGCCGGCCGGCGTGCGTGACGCGGCCAGTCTGGAGGAGCGCCTGCATCCGGCGGAGGTTCACGCCGCTCCACCTGCTCTTCGGCTTGCGCGGCGAAAAGCGATGCATGTAGCTGACCCCGTCGACGCGCTTCTTCAGGCCGTCGATCCAGCCGGCGCAGAGCGCTTCGTCGACGGCGTCGAGATAGGTCAGCCCGCCTTTGCCCGACGTCTTCTTGTAGAAGCCGACCCACAGCTCGGTGCGGCGGGAGCCGTGCCGGGCGAGCCACGCGCGGAAGGCGGCCGCCGTCTTGAAGAACGTGGGCGTCACGGGATCTCGAGCCCGGCCGAGGGAGCCATCAGCGCGATCTGTCGCAGGTGATGCTTGAGGTGCTCGACGTAGTCGGCCATGAAACCGTCGAGCGTGGCCGGCCGATGCGTCGGCACCGCCTGCCACGCGATCGCGTCCAGGTTGTGGCGCGTCCGCGGGCGAAGGCGCTCGGCTTCGGGCGCCGCCTCCATCACATGCGCGAGATGCCGGTTGAACGCCTGCCAGAGCTGCACGAGGTCGACCCAGTCGGCGTCGTTGTACCGCTCTGACGCGACCCAGGCGTCCTGGTCGTAGCCGGGGAACACGAGATCGTCCTGCAGCTGCGCCAGGACGAAGCGCCGATGGTTGTTGGAGGCCGAATCGATCAGGTGGCCGATCACTTCCCGCGGCGACCACTTGCCTGGCGCCGGCCGGCGCGCCGTGGCGGCGGCAGGCATCCGGGCGAGCGCGGCGGCCACGCGGTCCACCGTCGATCGCAGGTCGTCCGCGCAGGTCATCCGCGCATCGAGGCGAGGCCGGCGATGGCCCCGAGCATGCCGAGCGACATCGCGATCATCGCGCAGGCGATGCCGATGAGCGCCATGATCCCGCTGATGAGGAAGTAGGTCTTCAGCTTCGAGAGCGACGCGATCAGCGCGCGCTCGTCGCCGCTCATGTACGCGCGATCCACGAGCTCGCCGGATTGATAGAGGAGCACGCCCAGCCAGATCGGCAGCCATGCGATGACGATGCCGACGATCGTGAAGACGGCGAGGATGCCGGAGAGAATCGACAGAACGCCGAGGAGCTTCAGCCAGTTGCGGCTTTGATGGATCGGGAAACCGATGCGCTGCACGATCTCGGCTTGGCCGGACACGCCTGGCTCCATGCACACCCCCTTGGGGGGTGATTATAGACGCGGCGTTGCGGCCGGCCGGAGTCAATTGAGCTGCCAGTCGATCGACACGGTCGCCGAGATCGTCACCTCGGGCGGCGGCAGCGCCGTGCCGCCGCCCGCACGCTGCAGCACTGCCGGCTCGGCGAATGGACGAAGGCCCTGGTCGGTCGAGATCTGGAGCGGCGGGCCGAGAGATCGGCCGGCCACCCGCGCCAGCGTGTCCGCGTCGGCGCGCGCCCGGCCGAAGGCGTCGGCGATCGCCCGCGCCCGCGCGGCCGCCGGATCCCTGGGCTCGAACGTGATGCGCGAGACGTTGGTGGCGCCGGCCCCGAGCGCGGTATCCACGATGCGGCCGAGCTGCCCGAGGTCGTCGACGTCGACCGACACCGAGCTGACGGCCGTGTATCGGCGCGGCTGGCCGCGATCGGTGACGTCGGGCGAGACGGCGTAGCCGGCCGACGTCAGCGAGCTCCGGTCGAGGCCGATGCCGGCGAGCGCGTCGCGCACGGCGTTCACGATGGCGGCCACGCGCGCGCCGGCATCGCTCGCGCGGTCGCTCGTCGCCGTGGCGCCGACCACCAGGTGCGCCGACGCGGCCTCCACGGTGACGGTGGACTGCGCGCTCGTGTGAACCTTCGGCGTCTCCTGCGCGCAGGCGGGCGGCGCCGGCAAGGCGATCGCAACGGCGGCAACGAAGGCCGGCAACACGTTCATGGTAGTGCTCCCGTGGCGCAGCCCGCCCGACCGGCGACGGCGGCCGCGCGCTAAGCCTGGCGGACGGCCCGAACCTCGTCGCCCCGTCGCACGGCGCCCGGCTGGACGACGCGCGCGTTGATGCCGCGAAGGTTCAGCTCGCGCCCGATCGGCGAATTGACGAACTGCATGGCGTCGAGGCCGAAGCGTTCCACGAACTTGCCGCACCCGGTGTGGGGCAGCTCCGTCACTTCGATCACGGCCGACCCGATGGCGAGGCGCGTGCCGGGTGGAAGATTGGCGCCGCTCAGGTCGAGATCGAGGAAGAGCTGGTCGCCGGCGAGCGGCCAACGGTCCTTCGACTGCGCAATCAACGCGGCGGCGCGGGCGTTCATCACGTTGATCTGCATGTCGGGATGCGGCGAGCCGTCGACGGTCCGGCGGCTGGCCCGCTGGTTCCACGTGTCGCCGGCGAGACCTGCCACCACGTCGAGCTGAGCTTCTTCGAGCACCTCGCGCGCGTTCACCTCGGGCCGCCGCACGATGAGCTCGACGCGTCCCACGTCCTTCGGCGCCGAACGAATCGTGTCCAGACCGGCGAGCAGCTGTTCCATCGTCAGATGCATGGGCCTACGGATCGATCATACTCGGGTCCCCGGTCTAGCTTCTCCAGGTTGGCTTCGGTTTCCCCCCCGACACGTCGTAGAACCCGAGATCGCCCGCATGGAGCTTGGTCGCGTAGATGATCTGGCCGGTGTGCATCGAAAAGTGTTCGACGACGTGGTAGACGGCTTCGAACACCGTCGTGTCGAGCTGCTGGATGGTGCGCCTCGCACCCAGGTCGGCCGGTGCGAGCGTTCGCAGCACGTCGTCGGCGTCGCCGACGCTCGCATGCAGCCGGTCGAGCGCCTCGGCGCGGGCCATCGGGCCGCGCTCGTCGAACTCCTGCTGCCGCCGCCGCACGTCGGGGCGGCCGCCGACGCCGCTCACGATCCACTGCCGGCAGTTGCCGGCGAGGTGCAGGATCAGGTTGCCGACGCTGTTCGACGCGTCGTTCGGCCGCCACCAGATCTGTGCGTCCGAGAGGCGCGCCACCGCCGCGTCGATGCGCGGCAGGTAGTGGACCGTGAGCAGCTCGCGCGAATGGTCGATGAACGTCCGGCCGATGTCCGTCACCATCCAAGACCTTTCTATTTGCCGCCCGTCACGTCGATGAACGCGCCCGTCGTGTACGACGCCTCGTCGGACAGGAGCCAGAGGATGGCGTGGGCCACCTCGTCGGCCGAGCCACCGCGCTTCATGGGCACGAGCGCCTTCACGCGATCGACGCGCCCCGGTTCGCCGCCGCTGGCGTGGATGTCGGTGTAGATGAAGCCGGCCCGGACGGCGTTCACGCGAATGCCTTCCTCCGCGACCTCTTTCGACAGGCCGACCGTGAGCGTGTCGAGCGCGCCCTTCGACGCCGCGTAGTCCACGTACTCGAAGGGCGACCCCAGGCGGGAGGCGCCCGACGACACGTTGACGATCGCGCCGCCCCGGCCGCCCTTCGCCGTGGACATCCGCGTCACCGCTTCCCGCGCACACAGGAAACCGCCGACGACGTTCGTATCGAACACCCGCCGGAGCCGATCGGCGCTCATGTGTTCGACGCGCATCTGCGTTTCGAGGATCCCGGCGTTGTTCACCAGGCCGGCGAGCCGCCCGAGCGCGCGGTCGGATGCCTCGAACAGGCGCACCACGTCGGCCTCGATCGCGACGTCGGCCTGGACGGCGACCGCGTGGCCGCCGGCCGCCTCGATCGTGCTCACGACCTTCGCGGCGGCCTCGCGGTTTCGTTTGTAGTTCACGCACACGCCATAGCCGCGCGCAGCAGCCAGGCGTGCCGTGGCGGCGCCGATCCCGCGGCTCGCGCCCGTCACGACGAGTGCGCCAGTCATCGCGCGCCCGACTGCCGGGGAGCCCGGCGAGCCGCCATGGCTAGCACACGCCCCAGCGGCGCGTCCGTCGGCAGTACGCGTCGTAGCGCTCGCCGAACCGGCGCCGGAGTGCGGGTTCCTCGTACAGCATCACGAACAGGTTTACCACGACGAACCACAGAATGGTGTAGGTGAGTAGAGCCCGCGATCGGAAGAGCAGCGTCTCGCCGACGAGCACCAGCAACGCGCCGAGATACATCGGGTTGCGCACATATCGGTACAAGCCGCGCTGGACGAGCGTCGTCGGCGGATCGATGGGCGCGAGGGTGCCCTGGCCCTCGACGGCGAAGCGCCACACGCACCACAGGAGAATCCCTGCACCCCAGGCGATCCCCAGGACCCCGACGACGGGAATCGTGCCCCACGCGACGCTCGAGCCCTGCGGGCGATCCGACACGATCAAACAGGGAACCAGGACGACGACCGTCCCCGGTATCAGGAGCGTGGCCAGCGCGTTCCGGAGCAACAGCACGGGTTCAGTCCCCTCACACGATCGGAACGCCTTCGGCGACGTACGCGTCGAGCGCGTCCTGGCTGAAGCACGCGAACACGACGCGCTGGAGCGAGCGCGGGCGCGCCGCCCACTCGCGCACCGTCGCGACCGCGACGCGCGTGGCGGCATTCAGGGGATAGCCGAAGATGCCCGTGCTGATGCACGGGAACGCGATGCTCTTGAGATGCTCGCGCTCGGCCAGCTCGAGCGAGGCGCGATACGCCGACCCCAGCAGTTCGCCTTCCTGCGCCCGCCCGCCGTCCCAGACCGGTCCGACGGCGTGAATGACGTAGCGCGCGGGCAGGCGGAAGCCGCGCGTGATGCGCGCGTCGCCGGTCGGGCACGGCGCCACCTTGGCGCATGCGGCGGCCAGTTCGGGGCCGGCGGCGCGATGAATGGCCCCGCACACACCCCCGCCCGGCAGCAGGCCTGGGTTGGCCGCATTGACAACCACGTCGACGTCGAGCGTCGTGATGTCGGCGAGCTGCGCTTCCAGCATCATCGTGAGCCGCGTGGACGATTCTACTGAAAAGATCCGCCCGACTCTCGTCCCGTCGTGGCGGCCCTTCGAACGTCACGCGGCATGGAGGTTGGCCTGGATGGCGGCGCGCGTGCGATCGATGAGCGCCTGCAGGTGCTTCTCGTCGTACGCGCTCGTGTCGATCGGCGCGCCGATGATCACGTCTACCCGCCCCGGCCGCGGCGCCAGCGTCGTCTTGGGCAGCAGCGCGAACGTGCCGCGAATCGTCACCGGCACGATCGGCACTCCCGCGCGAAGCGCGATCTTGAAGGCGCCGGCCTTGAAGTCCTGGAGCCGGCCGTCCGGCGTGCGCGTGCCCTCGGGAAACACCGCGATCGACACGCCGGATCGCACGCCTTCGACGACGCGCCGGACGCTTTTCGCCGTTCTGCGCGCGTCGCCGCGATCGATGGGAAAGTGTCCGGCCGTCCACAGGTGCCAGCCCATGAAAGGGACCCAGAAGAGCCCGCGCTTCGCCATGATGCGAAACGGGTAGGGCAGATACGCGAACAGGGCGGGGGTGTCAATCAGGCTCGAGTGGTTCGCCATGTAGACGTAGGCGCGGTTCGGCTCGACGTGCTCGGTGCCGTAGACGCGAATGCGCGCGAAGATCGACCAGGCGACCAGGCGGCACCACCAGCGCGCGCACCAGTGCTGCAGGGCGCCCGTGCGATCGAACGGCCAGAGGATGAGCGACAGCGTCGCCATCACCACCGTGTAGCCGTACCAGAGCAGATTGGCGAAGGGCGCCCACAGGTAGACGAGCAGTCGCTTGGTCGTCATGCGCCGTCGGGCACAGGCCTCACGCCCAGTCTTTCCTGAGAAGCAGCTCTTCGATCCGGTAGGCGTGCAGGAAATCGTGGAGCGCCAGATGGCGGAACATGATGAACACCGAGTAGTGGCCGTACTCGCCGTGCTCGGCGCGGCGCCTCCACACCGGCTCGGGCAGTGCCTGCAGCCGCGCCACGAGCCGGCGGCGGTCGTCCACGTACTCGGTGAGGGCCGCCTCGAGATCCATCGCCAGCAGCAGGCCGTCGGGATCGTCCTCGTCCGGGTGGTACGGCGTGAGCACCGGCGAGGGCGACGCGAGCATCAGATCCAGCCGATCGAAGAACAGCTGGTGGACCGCGGCGAGGTGGCACGCGTGCTCGTGCGCCGACCATTTCTGCGGCGCCGGCCGGCGCCTGAGGATCGCCGCCGGCACTTCGCGCACGAGCGGCACGACGACAGCGGGCGCGCGCTCGATGGCGTCGATGACCGCGGCGATCGAATCCATGAGCGGGATGTTAGCAGTAACATCGCGGCGGAGGAACTCAGGAACCGGGGAACCCGGGACCTGACGAACTCATCCGCGCCCCCGCACTGACGCGCTTCGAGCCAACACTCGCATTCGTTCGCTTCTCGAGTACACACCAAGTGGCGCGACCTTTGTTCCCTGGTTCCTCGTTCCCTGGTTCCTTGTTCAATCGTCACCTGGCTCTGACGAACGCGAGCGGCGCCGACCGGCCGTCGGCGCTGTAGGTGCCGACGATCTGGTTCCCATCCGCGCTCACCTCGCCGTCAAACGATCCGTGGATCGCGTCGAGCGCGAACGACAGGTGCGCGCCGTTCTGTGCGATCGTCGCGGCGGGGATCCGCAGCCCGCCCTCGTCGAGGTTC
The DNA here is from genome assembly GCA_963837345.1 of uncultured Acidobacteriota bacterium. Lineage (GTDB taxonomy): Bacteria > Acidobacteriota > Vicinamibacteria > Vicinamibacterales > CAVVIG01 > CAWIMX01. The sequence continues at coordinate 740,520 of CAWIMX010000001.1, read as the reverse complement.
TCGATGAACGCGGTCGCCGTGCCGTCGGCACGATTCGCCACCGTCAGCGCCACGCGGACCGACTCCCGCGGCGTCGTCAGCGTCGCGTTCCAGCGGCCTTCGAGCGTCGGATCGACCGCGGCGTTGCGCGGCTGCGGCGCGATCTGCGCGCCGCCGGTGCGCGTCATGCGGAACGGGAGGCGGAAGTTCTCGAGCGTCAGGTCGCCGGAGACGTCGTTCCCGTCGGCGGACAGCGTGCCGGCCATCGGCTGATCGGTCCGGGCGACGAGCGTGAGCGTCGAGCCGTCGAGCGTCGCCGTGATGAGCGGCAGCCCGACGATCTGCTCCGCGGGCATGCTAATGGTGCCGGCGAGCCGGCCGTCGGCGTCCTTGACGAGATCGATCTCGAAGATCGAGACGGTGCCGTCGGGAATCTGCGCCGAGCCTTCCCAGTGGCCGGTCGCGTCGGGCGCAGCCTGCGCGTGGACGAGGACGGATGGCGGCGCAATCAGGGCCGCGAACGCGACGAACACGTGGGCGAGACGCATCGTGACCTCCTTGAGGAGCAGCATCGCGAGTGTGAACATCCAGTGGAACGGGTGCATGACGTCCTCCGCTCTCAGAAATCGCGCCGGCGCAGGTTGAGCGCGGCGGCGTACAGCAGCGCCGCGGACGCCGCCAGGCTCACGAGGAGCCCGGCCCATGGCAGGCGGCCGTCGGCGAAATAGGAGGCCCCGCTCATCGTGCGGAGCAGGTGATAGGGGGCGAGCGCCGGGACGAGGCCTTCGACGAGCACGACGGCCGTGATCGCGGCTGCGGTGACGAGCGGCGGACTCCAGACGTCGGAGAACTCGGTCGAGAGCAGCACCGTGAGGCTGTAGACTGCCGCGCCGGCGAGGAACAGGCACACGCCGTGGACGACCACGTCGAGGATGCCGTAGGTCTGTCCGATCGCCGGCGAGAGCACCGCAAGGGCGATCGACGGCACGAGGGCGAGCACGGCGAGCTCGGCCAGTCCCGTCGCCGAGCGCACGGCGAGCAGCCGCGTGCGCGAGACCGGCAGCGACAAGGTGTAGAGCGCTCCACTGTGTCTCCCGTGGGTGGCGAGGCCGCCGGTTCCGAGGAGCAGCGCGAACAGCATCCACGTCTGGCACAGGTTCTGCCGGAACCACTGGTACCAGACGTAGCCGCGGTAGGTGCTCTCGATGGCCGCCGCTTCGCCGACGATCCGGCCGAGCGCGCTCCCGCTGTCGCTCATCGAGGTGGCGAGCGGCATCAAGTCCTGGACGGTGCGATACGAGAACACCACGCCGCACGCCATCACGAGCAGAAGGCCCAGGCCGATCAGGAATCGCAGCCGCGTTTCGAGCCAGGTCTTGTACCAGAGCATGTCAGTTCTCCCGCGCGACGGTTTCGAGAAAGATGTCCTTGAGCGTGAGCGGCGTCACCGTGATCGACACCGGGTTGAGCGCGCGCGCTTCGTTCGCCACCTCGTCCGCGCCGGCGCTCGACAGCACCGTGAGCACCCGGTGCTCGCGGTGCACGCGGACGATGCCCGGCGCGCGGAGCGTCGCGGCCGGCGCGTCGCCGTCGAACACGAGCTGGATGCGGCGGTAGCGCTGGCGCAGATCGTCGAGCGCCCCCTCGACGACCGCGCGCCCGCCGTCGACCACCGTCACGTGATCGGCGATCTGGTCGACCTCGGCGATCTGGTGCGACGAGAAGAACACCGTGGTGCCGGCGTCGCCGACGTAGGCGACGAGCGCCTGCAGCACTTCCTCGCTCACCGCCGGATCGAGGCCCGACGTGGGCTCGTCGAGGATCAGGAGATCCGCGCCCCGGCAGAGCGCCACGAGCAGCGCGAGCTTCGTGCGCGTGCCGCGCGACAGCGCCTTCACCTTGCGGTCGGCCGGCAGCTCGAACGACCGGCGGTAGCGCGCTTCGAGGTCGCGGTTCCACCGCGGATAGAAGCCGGCCGTGAAGCGGATCGTGTCGTCCACGGTCATGTAGTCGTAGAGATCCTTCTCTTCGCTCACGAACGCGGTGCGCCGGCGGATCTCGACGCTCGGATCGGGCTCGGTCGCCGCGAGGCCGAACACGCGCGCCTCGCCGGCCGCCGGCGTCGTCATCCCGAGCAGGATCTTGATCGTCGTCGTCTTGCCGGCGCCGTTCTTTCCCAGGAAGCCGTAGATGGAGCCGGTCGGCACCCGGAGGTTCAGGCCGCCCAGCGCCTCGATCGCGCCGTAGCGCTTGCGCAGGCCGGTTGTTTCGATCGTCAAGCCGTCAGCCACGTCGGCCTCCTGTTGTCTGGTTCAACCCGGCCAGCTCCGCTTCCACCAGCCGCCGAATCTCCTCGTCGCTCAGCCCCTGCTTCCGCAGCCGCTCGATCGTCTGCTGCACGACGGCCTGGCCCGCGCGCAGCTTCTCGGCCAGCTCCTTGGTGCGCGCGCCGCCCGCCACGAACGCGCCGGCGCCGTGGCGGAGCTCGATCACGCCCTCGTGCTCGAGCTCGCGGTAGGCCTTGGCCACCGTGTTCGGGTTGATGACGAGCTGCTCGGCGAGCGGCCGGATGCCGGGCAGCTGCTCGCCCGGTCGGAGGGCGCCGGTCTCGACGGCGTGCTTCACCTGCTCCATCAGCTGGAGGTAGATGGGGACGCCGAGTGCCGGGTTGGGGCGGAAGATCATGTCGTCACTGTGCTACTGAACTAGCACAGTGTTACTGTTGACCGGCCGCGCCGGATTTGTCAAGCAGGAAAATTGCGCGGTTTGACGAATGTTTCTAACTGATTGTGCGGCTGAGCGTTATGAGTCTCATGGGACGTGATACGCGAAGTCCGCGTCCGAGACGCCCGCCGTCGTCACGCCGACGCTCGACGTCAGCCGCCCGAAGCGTTCGTGCCACGCCTGAATCGTCTGCGTGCCGACGGGAACGTCGTCGATCTCGAACGCGCCCGCCCCGTCCGTGATCGCGAAATACGGGTGATTCACCACGCCGACAAACGCCACCATCCACGAGTGGACGTCGCACTGCAGGCGAAGCATGCCCTCGCGCTCCGGTCGGATCTCGCTGACGATTCCCGCCACGGGCTGAGACAGGTTGAATGCCTCGACGCCGGTCGACGTGCCGTGCACGTTGTGGAGACCCGGGTCGCTGTTTCGCACCCGAAGCGCCTGCCCGACCTGCAGGCCGACGACGCGCGGGCGGTAGAGGCAGCCGACTTGATCGACGAGCACGGGAGCGGTGGGCGCGCTGGTCCCGGCGAAGGATCCCAGGAGCTGCACGATGACGTTCGCCAGCCCGCCGTCGGCGTCGACGACGACCGCCTCGTACGGGATCTGGCGACCCTGGTTCGCCGTGTCGCACATCGGGTCGGACCGCATCCTGATGATGGGATTTTCCGGCGGCGTGCCCGTCAGGCGAACGTGGCCTCTGATCGTGCCGCGATCGACGGCCGGCGCCGCCGCCCCGGAGCGCGCCGGCGCCTGCCCGCACGACCACACGGCCACCGCCAGCGACGCGGCGAGCGCCCGGTTCCTCAGTTCTCCGGCTCCTACGTTGCTGAGCTGCTCTGTTCCTTCTCGAGCTTCAGCTGCGCCGCCCTCGCACAGCCCTCGAGCACCTGGAAGTACTTCTGGACCATCTCGGTCCCGACCACGTACGGGTGCGGGCCATTGCCGCGGCCGGCGAGCATGCGGTTCCGGTTGTAGGCGTTGTCGAACTCCGAGTGGTTCGAGAGCAGCACGGTCGCGCCCGAGGCCTGCGCCTCTTCGGCCATGTGCGTGGCCGAGTCGATGTAAGTCTGGAAATTCCTGATGCCCGGGTCGGGCGTGTTGTTCACGAAGTTGAACGCGGTGCCGCCGGAATAGGCCACCTGCACGGGCTGCCCGTGATCGAATGCCGTGAACGTATACGACAGGGTGCCGGGGGTGTGTCCCGGCGTCAGATAGACGTTCACCGTCGTGCCGCCGAGCGTGATCTTCATGCCGTCGGTCGCCACGATGTCCCGCTTCGGGGCCATCGTCTTGTAGCGGTTCGGGTACTGCTCGACGAGATCCCAGTCGGGGCCGCCCATCACGACGTGGGGGTGGTACTTCGTCTGAAGGATCTCGGCGCCGCCGATGTGGTCGCCGTGCGCGTGCGAGATCAGGATGTACTTGATCTGCGTCGGGTCGAGGCCGAGCTTCTGCAGCCCGCCGACGATCTCTTCTTCGGAGTTGTAGGGATACAGCGTGTCGATGATGATGATGCCCTCGGTCGTGGTGATCGCCCACGACGAGTGGATCTTGCTGCCGACGAAGTAGACGTTGTCGAACACCTTCGCGGGCTCCGCGTACCACTCGTCGCGCGCCGGCGCCGTCGACGGATCGGTGACGAAGCGCGGGACGGTGTCCGTGGTGTTCTCGCCGCCGCTCTGCGGCAGCAGGCAGATGCGGATGAGCGTGCCCTGCCATTCGAACCCGGCGGCATCCTTGGCCGACTGCAGCGCCGCGGTGATCTCGGCGTCGTAGTCGCGCGTCGAGGCCGCCGCCTGGGCCTGGGAGCGGGGGGACGAGGTGCAGCCGGCGGCGAGCGCGAGCGCTCCCGCCAGCGCCGCGCCAAGCGTGATGGACCGCGATGTCATGGGGACCTCCTGTCGTCCGAGGTTGACCGTCTCGCGATCCTAGCACGGCCCGGCGGTCAGCTCTCCCGCTTCCCGTGCAGCAGCAGCTCGAGCGCATCGTGCATCGAGCCCGCCCGCACGATCTCGCCCGCGTTGATGAAGAAGATCTCGTCGGCGTTCTCGATCGTGTTCAGCCGGTGGGCGATCACGACCTTGGTGGTCGACGGAGGCAGCTCGCGCAGGATCTCGCTCGAGCAGCTGCTCGGTCACGGTATCGATGTTGGCCGTCGCCTCGTCCAGCACCAGCAGCTCCGGGTCGCGCAGCACGGCGCGCATGAACGCGATCAGCTGCTTCTGGCCGAGGCTCACGCCGTCGCCGCCGGCGGTGACGTTCGTGGCCGAGCCCCTGCTCGAAGCGCGCGAGCAGGCGGTCGAGATGCCGCTCCGTCAGGCGCTCCGCGATCGCCTGGTCCGGCAGGCGCTGCAGCGCCTCGTTGCCGTAGACGATGTTCTCGCGGACCGTGCCGGTGAACAGGAACGGCTCCTGCAGGATGAAGCCGATCTTCCGCGCGCGCTCGGCGGGCGAATAGGTGCGGATGTCGCGGCCGTCGAGGAGCACCCGCCCGCCCGTCGGATCGTAGAGCCGCGCCATCAGCGACGCCGTGGTCGTCTTGCCCCCGCCCGTCGGGCCCACGAGCGCGTACGTCTTGCCGCGCGTCGAGCGAGAACGTGGCGTCGCGCAGCACCGGCTGGCCCGGCACGTAGCTGAACTGCACCTGATCGAAGGCGAGCGCCGCGCCGGGGCGCGGCGCCTCGGGCGGCAGCTGCGGGAGGTTGGGCTCGAGCGCGAGCACCTCGGAGATGCGATCGAGGCTGGCCATCGCGAGCTGGAACGACGTCCACACCGCCGCGAGCTGGCGCAGCGGCATGTAGAAGCTGTTCACGTAGAGCAGGAAGCCGATCAGCAGGCCCACCGTGAAGCTGCCGGCCGCGATCGAGATAGAAGCCGTACGCCAGCACGACGAGCTGCGCCAGGTTGTAGGCCAGCCCGTAGAGCGGCAGGAACACGTTGCTCGCGATGCCCGCGCCGGATCGAGGCGGCGTAGTTGCGCTCGTTCGCGGCGTTGAACTGCTCGCTGGAAGTAGTCCGCGCGGTTGAAGGCGACGATCACGCGGAAGTTGCTCAGGCTCTCCTGGATCTCGCCGCTCAGCCCGCCGAGCGACTGCAGGCTCGCCATGTTCCGCCGCTTCACCACGCCGCCCGTGGCGCGCGTGACCACGAGCACGGCGGCCGCCGGCGCGAGCGCCGCGACGCCGAGCCGCACGTTGAGCGACAGGATGAACAGCGCGGCGCCCGTCATGAGAAACAGGTTGGCCGCCAACTGCACGAGCGCCTGCGAGAAGAACTGATTGAGCTTGTCGGTGTCGTTGTTGATGCGCGAAATCAGATCGCCGGCCTTGTTCTGGTTGAAGAAGTCGAGCGGCAGCGCCTGCAGCTTCGTGAACAGCGCGTTGCGCAGGTTGAACAGCACGCGTCGGCCGACCGTGCCCATCTGCTGCGTCTGCACGTAGGTGGCGACGAGCCCGACCACGTAGGCCCCGAGCAGCACGGCGGCCGACCGCAGCACGCCCGCGAAGTCGCCGTTCCGGATGGAGGTATCGACCGTCCGGCCGATGATGATCGGCGCCACGAGTGCGGCGCTCGAAGCCGCGATCGTCGCCACGAACGACGCGACGACGCTCCGGCCCTGGCCGGCCATGACCGGCGCGAGCCGCCGGAGCGCCGCGCCGATCGACGGGCTCTTCTCCGGGCCGCGCGGCCGGCTAAGCCTGTACGGATTCGTAGTGGTGGGTGCTTCGTTGGGAGTCATAGATCTGGACGTACTCCGGACACGTCTCCATCAGCTGCTGGTGGGTGCCCGCCGCCAGCACCTCGCCCTCCATCAGCAGCACGATCTGGTCGTAGTCTTCGATCGGGCGCGATCTTCTGCGTGACCGACAGCAGCGTGAGGTCCGGATAGTTCCGCTGCACGTTCTCGAGGATCCGCCGCTCGGTCGTCGCGTCGACGCGCGCCGTGAAGTCGTCGAGCAGCAGCACGCGCGGATTGAGCGCCAGCGCCCGCGCCAGCATGATGCGCTGCTTCTGGCCGCCCGAGAGGCTCGTGCCGCGCTCCGAGACGATCGTGTCGAGGCCCGTCGCGGCAGCGCGGCGATGAAGTCCTTCAGCTCCGCCGTCGCGATGGCCTTCTCGAGATCCTCGTCCTTCACGGTCTTGCTGAAGCCGATGTTCTCCCTGAGCGTCAGGTTGAACATCGTCGCGTCCTGGAAGACGAAGCCGACCTGCTGGTGCAGCGTCGTCTTGTCGTAGTCGTCGATCGGGCGGCCGTCGTACGCGACGGTGCCGGACGTCGGCGCCAGGAGGCCCGTCGAGCAGGAAGAGCAGCTGCGTCTTGCCGGCGGCCGTCGGGCCGATCACCGCCGTCTTCGTGCCCGCCTTCACCGCGATCGAGACGTCCTTGAGCGCCGCCTTCTCGCCGAACTTCACGACCACGTGGCGAGAGCGTGATGTCGCCGCGCAGGTCGGCGATCGACGGTGCCGCCGGCCTTCGGCGCCGGGGCGCGCGAGCACGGCCCCGATGCGCGCGTACGACGCGCTCGGCCTGCGCCATCACGTTGCTCATGAAGCCGATCAGAATCACCGGAAAGATGAGGATCGCGAGATAGGCTGTTGAACGCGGTGAACTCGCCGAGCGTCATCGAGCCGCCGATCACGAACCGGCCGCCGAGCGTCAGGATCATCAGCGTCGCCAGGTTCGTGCGAGAACACGATGATCGGAATGAGGCTGGCGAACAGGCGCAGGATGCTCAGGCTGATGTCGCGCGCCTCGGTGTTGGCCGCCAGGAACTTGTCGTACTCGCCGCTGCTGCGAATTGAGCAGCCGGATGAGCGCCGCGCCCAGGATGCTCTCGTTGATCACCTTGTTCAGCCAGTCGATCGCCTGCTGCGCGTTGAGGAACAGCTTGCGCACGCGCCCGAGCACCACCTTGAAGGTGACGCCGATCACCGGCAGCACGGCGAGGACGGCCAGGCCGAGCTTCCAGTTGATCGACAGGAGCAGCACGCTCGCGCCGAGGATCAGGAACACCGACGACACGAGCGAGCCGACCGCCTGCGAGACGAACAGCTTCACGGCGTCGACGTCCGACGTGAGATTCGTCAGCAGCCTGGCCGTGCGTCGACGCGCTGGATGTACGCGAGATCCTGCGTGGCGAGCTTCGCGACCAGCTTCGTCCGCAGGTCCCGGGCGACGCGCTCGGAGGCGAACGTCTGCGCGAGGTTCTGCAGGTAGGCGAAGACGAAGATGCCGGCCGCGATCGCCAGAAATGCGACCACCAGCGTGGCCGGCACCAGCCGGCTCGCGGCGTACGTGTCGATCGCGCGCGCGATCATCCGCGGCACGACCAGGTTCAGGCTGTTGGCGAGGATCGTGAGAGCCACGATCGCGCCGATCCTCGACGCGTACGGCTTCAGGAGCGCCGTGAGCTTCGGCTGGGGCGGCAGGGCCGGCGGTCTGGGAGCGGGCACAACATCCTAGTGTCTCACGGCGAAGGCCGCGCGGCTCGTCGCCGTATAATTCCGCACGACTCTCCCATCTCTCTCTCATGGAAAGGCCACCATGTCGAACGCTCACGGCGGCACGAATCGGCGGACGTTTCTGGCGCTCGGTCTTGGCGGCGTCGCGCTGGCAGGCATGCGGGGCACGGCCCAGGCGCCGGCCCCGGGCGCCCTCGAACAGGCGAACCTGCAGGTCGTGAAGGCGTTCTGCGACGCGTGGCCGGGGCACGACCTCGAGAGGATCCTCTCGTTCTTCGCCGACAACGGCGCCTACCGCATGACGGAAACGATGGAGCCCGCGAAGGGGCGTGACGCGCTGGCCGCGCGGATCGGGACGATCATCAAGAGCGTGGAGCGCTTCGAGATCCTCGACACGTTCGCGCGCGGGCCCATGGTCGTGAACGAGCGAATGGATCACTTTTCGAACTTCCCGCTGCAGCGCTGGCACGGTGTCGGCGTGTTCTTCCTGAAGGACGGGAAGATCGTCGAGTGGTACGACTACACGATCGCGTCGGAACGTGCCTAGCGGCGGTAGCGGAAGCGCGCCCCGCTCCTGAGCGTGCGCCCGCGCGGGCGCTCTGCGTCGAGGATCACGACGGTGCCGCGCCCCAGCACTTCGATCTCGCCCCGCGACACGATCACGCCTGTGCCTTCGTCGATGCCGACGCCGAGCAGCGTCGGATGATCGCGGACGATCGCGACCAGCGCATCGAGCCGGCGGCGCTCGGTGAAATGCGGCGAGACGATCGCTTCGGGCCAGAGGCCGAGCCCCTCGACAGTGGCCGGGCCGTCGATGGCGACGCCGTCGGGCGTCGTCTCGTCGGCGATCATCGTGCGCGACATGGCCGCGGCGCCGGCGCTCGCGCCGCCGATAGTCGCGCCCGCCGCGAAGCGCGCCCGGATGAGGTCGGGAATCGGCGAGCCTTGGATGGCCTGCATGAGCAGGCCCGGGAATCCGCCTGGCATCCAGATGAGCGTGGCCCGTTCGAGCGCGGCGCGCGCGGCGGCCGTGTCCGTCCGGCTGACTTTCACGACCTCGCGCGGCCGGAACGTCTTCCACATCGTCACCGCCGCATCCGCAATGGTGTCGGTGGGAAACGTCTGCGGCAGGACGGCGACCACCGCGGTACGGCCGCCCGACAGCGAAAGCGCGCGGCTGAAGACCTCGGCCGGCGTCGGTCCGCCGCCGACGAGCACGAGATGGCCTTCCGGAGTCGCGCCGCTCGCGTTCGTCAGAGTGAGCAGGACGATGAGGGCGAGCGCGACTCCGGCGAGGTTCAGACGGGCGGCCGGCGAGCCGGACATGGTCCCTCCGACATCGCCCCGACTATCGCCGAGCGTTCTCCGTGTCCGGCCTGTCGGTTCCTGCATCGTCAGTTCGCGCGTAGCCGCCAGGCCTCGAACGGCACGTTCGGCGCGCCGCCGGGTTCGGGCACCCAGGCCGCGTCGGGCGCCGTGATCGGATTCGGACAGCTCAGGAACCCCGGCAGCGGACCGGCCGGGCAGTCGAGCTGCTCGACGATTTCCGCGACGCCCGACAGGTGATCGCGGCTGTCGGCGTGAAGGCGGAACTTCGCCCGCTTGACGACGGTCGCATCCAGCGTCGTCGGGCTCCCGCCGAAGAAGAGCGACGTGGCCCGGATCGATCTCGGGCCGGTCCGCGCCCAGGATCCGAACTGCGGCGACTGGATCAGGCTGATCGGCGCGGCGCCGAAATCGCCCGCATCGGACACGATCATCGTGCCGTCCGCATGAATGGACATCAGGGCGGCCAGCGACACGCCCGCGGGCAGCCCGAACGGCTCGGCGTCGAGCTCGCCGTACCAGGTGCCGGAGAACGACACGATGCCCGGGAACACGAACCCGTCCTGGGCGCGATCGTCGTCGCCCGCTGCCGCTCGGACGGCGAGCTGCCAACCCGCCCCGACGGCGGCTGCCGCGAGCACGACGGCGGCGAGCCACCGAGACGTCGGTTTCGTGAGCACGATGATATCCTCCTCTCGAGCGCTCGAGCCGCGAGTTTCGTCCGCAAGCTGCTTCCGCCCGAGGCCCCACCGTAGCGGCGCCCCCGCTGTGAAGTCGTGACGAAACGGTGATCCTTCGATGACGCGGTCCGCGCCCGCAGGAGGAAGCCACGGACCCGCACGATCGCCCTGATCGCTACGCATTCGGCGACGTGCTGGTCGATCGCCGGAACTACAGCGTGGTCCGGGGCGGCGAAGGGAAGGCGATCGGCCCGCGCGCCTTCGACGTGCTCGTCGACCTGCTCGATCACGCGGGCCGCGTCGTGGAGAAGGCGGAGCTCATCGAACGCGTCTGGCAGGGCGCGGCCGTGACTGACAACGCGCTCACGCGCGCGATCAGGGAAATCCGCGAGGCGATCGGCGACGCCGCCGGCAAGCCGCGGTACGTCGAGACCGTCGCCCGGCGCGGCTACCGGGTGATCGCGCCGGTGCGCTGCATCGTCGCGCAGGCGAGAACCATGGTGGCTGTGCTCCCGTTCGCCGATCTCAGCCGCGCCCCCGAGGACTTCTTCTGCGACGGCCTCACCGAGGAGCTCATCACGCAGATCGCCCGAATCAACACCGAACGCCTCGGCGTGGTCGCGCGCACGTCGGCGATGGCCTACAAGGCGACGAGGAAGAGCGCGGGAGCCATCGCGCGCGAGCTCGGCGTCGACTACCTGATCGAAGGCAGCGTGCGCCGCGAGGGCGGCCGCGTCCGGATCAGCGCGCAGCTGATCGACGCGCGCGACGAGCGCCACGTGTGGGCCGACAGCTACGAAGAGCGCGTGGGCGATCTGTTGCGCATTCAGGCGCGCACGGCGGAAGCCGTGGCGCGCGCGATCCGAATCGAGCTGCCCGCGGCCGGCGGCTGGACGCGGGAGCCGGGGCCGATCGATCCCGACGCCTATACCGCGTACCTGCGAGGTCGTTATCTGTGGAACCGGCGGACGGCGGCGAGCACCCGCGAGGCGATCGTCGAGTTCCAGCGCGCGACCGAGGGGGCGCCGGCGTTCGCGCCGGCGCACGCCGGCCTGGCGCGCTCCTGCGCGTCGTACTTCGTCGGCGTCCTGCCGCGCCGAGTGGCGGAGCCGATGGCGCGAGCGGCCGCCGCGCGTGCGCTCGAGCTCGACGACCGGCTGGCCGAAGGCTATGCGGTGCTCGCCGGGCTCGAGAGCATCGACGGGCACCCGTCCGAGGCTGAACGGCTGTTCCGCCGTGCGCTGATGCTCGACCCGAACGACGCGTCCATCCATCACCAGTTCGCCATGCTGTGCCTCGTCGTGCAGGGACGGTTCGACCAGGCGCTCGACGAGCTGCGCGCGGCGCAGACGCTGGATCCGCTCGCGCTCATCGTGTCTTCGGATGTCGCCGTCGTGCACTACTGCCGGCGCGACGCCGCGCGAGCGCTCGACCAGTGCCGCCAGGTCCAGCGCCTCGACCCGACGTTCGCGCGGGCGCACGTCTATGCCGGCTGGGTGCACGCCTTCGTCGGAGCGCTGGACGAGGCGGTGGAGGAGTTCGAAGCCGCCCGCCGGTTCGATGACAGCCCCTGGACGACCGGCTGGCTCGGTTACGGCTACGGGCGCGCCGGCCGCGTGCAAGAGGCCGGTCAGGTGCTGGGCGAGCTGCGCGAATTGGCGTCGCTCGGCCAGGAAGTGGCGTTCTACGAGGCCGCCGTGCACCTGGGGCTCGACGACCGGGAGCAGTCGCTCGCCTGCCTCGACCGCGCGCGCGGGGAGCGGGCGCTGGCGTTCGAGGCGGCCCGCTACCTGCCGATGTTCGATGAGATTCGTGGCGATCCGCGTTTCGAGCGGGTGCTGCCCCCCATCCCGCGAGGCGCGCCGGAGGACCGGGCCGCGGCGCCGATGCCGCCATCTGCCAAGGCGGCCGTCGAACGCTACGTGGCCGCGACGAATGCACGGCAGCCGGTCGACGCGTATTTTGCGCCCGGCTACCGCTATCACGGCCCGGCAGGGACGCTCGACAAGGAGGCGTTCCTCCGCCGGCACGACGCGTTCCTGGCCGCGTTTCCCGACGCCCGGCTGACCATACTCGACGTCGTCTCGGAAGGCGATCGGACGTCGACCCGCTGGTGTGCCGAAGGAACGCACCGAGGCGAACTGATGGGCGCGCCGCCCACCGGCCGCCGCGTGCGGATGACAGGCATCATCGTCTCGCGGTTTGTGGACGGCCTCGTCGTCGAAGAATGGGAAGAGATGGACATGCTCGGCCTGATGCGCCAGCTCGGCGCGCCCTGACTTCTCAGGTCCTCAATTCGCGAGAATCCCTCTTTCCAACGGAGGCTCCGTATGCCGCTCCGGTTGCGCGTCGCCCGTCGGCAGCCGACTATTGGGACGGCTACGCGCGGCGGGTCAATGCGGTGACCGCCGACCTGGCGGATCGTCCCGCCGCCACGAGATGGCTTTCCGGAGCCGCGCGGCTCGCGTTCGTCAGGGCGAGCAGGGCGCCGGCAGCGCGCGACGCCAGCCTGGCATCGACTTACCTGGCGTCCTGCTCGGCCAGCCGCGCCCCGCGCAGGATTCCCACCATGCCGTAATTCGCCTCGTGGCACGCGTACTCGTAGATCAGGTCGGTCGTCAGCTTCATGTCCTCCACGGCTGTCCACGGCGTGGTCCACACCGTCGGATCCGCGACAGTGAACGAGTATTCGAGCGTGTTCGCGTCCGCGCGCCGGAAGCGCTCGACGACGTGGAGGTTTTCGTCGGAGGCCCAGTTCCAGATGCTGAACTGATTCCAGATGCGGTCGGTGAAGTTCGTCGTATCCACGACGAGCGTGTCGCCGTCCCAGTGTCCGATGGAGTCGCCCGACCACGGCCGGATCTGCGGGGGGAGGTGGCGGCCCTCGAGGCGGACGACGCGCGCGTTGTGCACCATCTCGTTGTGCAGCACGACGGCGTCCTTCGTCTGCACGATCTGCACGTGCTCGTTGTAGCCGACGCCGATCATCGGCGGCCCGGCGTTGTAGCCGACGAGGCAGCGCTCCGAGGCGTCGCGCATTTCAGGGCCGTCGGCCGGCTCGCGGAGCTGCCGGCGATGGGCGGCCGCGCGCTTCTGCGCCTCCGGCGTGAGCGGTGGCAGCCGGCCGTTCTCGGGGTCGATGATGAGCGACGTGCGCAGGTCGCCGACGATGGAAGTCCCCGGTTCGTACCAGAACTGGTTGTAGGAGCCCACCTGGCCGGAAGGCGGCGGCCCGCTGTCGTTGTCGCTCCCCGTGTCGGCGTCCTGCTGCAGCGCGGCGGCCTCGGCGGGCGTGAGGAAGGCCCTGCCCGCGAAACGCGCCGGGCGCTCGAGCGGCGTGAGCGTGGCGAAGTCCCAGACGCCCTGCAGATCCGGGTGGCCGTCGGACGCGCGGGCCGCTCCCTGCGCGCGCATCGGCGGCGGCAGCAGGGCGACGAGCGCGAGGGCGCTCCCGAGGATCGTCAGTCGGGCGGCGAGTGAGCCAGGCATGAGCGCTCCTCCCAGTTCCCGATTGTAGGCGAGTTCCTCCGCGCCTCAGTCTTTCGGGAGATCGTCCATCCTGACCGGCGTCGCCTCCCGCTCTCGCGCGTCATGGCACAAGCACAGGCGATCGCCCGAGTCGCGCGGAGGCATGCCGCTTCCAAGCTCGTCAGCTTTCGGAACGCTCCTTGCCACCTCGACGATGCTAGGATCCCTCGTCGCGTCGCGAGCGCGGAGATCTTCCAAGGAAAGCGACGAGATGGACGAACGGCGCCTCGATCAAGTGGTCAGAAACATCGACGCTCGGACGGCATTTCGATGTGGTCGCCGAGCGGATGGCCGACAAGGTGCGGAGAAGGCCCGACACGATCGCTCCATCGAGGAGAATGCGGCTGAGCATGCGACGCTCGATCGCCGTCTGATGCGTTTCGAAGCCGAGCGGCGCAAGTGACCTGGGCGACCGGCTCCTCAGTTCCCGCGTTCCTCGGCTGCCGCGTCAGCTCTCGAGTTCCTGAGTTCCGGCGTCAGCTCCAAGCTTCGCCGAGTCGTAGGCGAACGTCAGCCGCCCGTTGGCGAGGTCGATTGTGACCGTGCCCCCGTGCTCGAGCTCCCCGAACAGGATCTGATCGGTGAGCACGTCTCTCACTTCCTTCTGAATCACCCGCGCCAGCGGCCGCGCGCCGAACTTCTTGTCGTAACCCGCCTCTGCCAGCCAGGTTCGCGCGGCCGGCGTCAGCGCGATCGCGACCTTGCGATCCGACAGCTGGCTCTCGAGCTGCAGGATGAACTTCTCGACGATCGTCTCCATCGCCGCGGCCGAGAGCGGCTTGAAGTGGACGATGGCGTCGAGGCGGTTTCTGAATTCGGGGCTGAAGACGCGCTCGAGGGCCGTCCGGGCCTTGCCCTCGGCGTCGCGGCCGCGCGCCTTCTCGTCGGCGCCTCCAGGGCCGGCGCCCTCGCCGCCGAAGCCGATCGACGCCGCGCTCATCTCGCGCGACCCGGCGTTCGACGTGAGGATCAGGACGGTGTTTCTGAAGTCGGCCTTCCGCCCCGTGTTGTCGGTGAGCGTCGCGTGGTCCATCACCTGCAGCAGGATGTTGTAGATGTCGGGGTGCGCCTTCTCGATTTCGTCGAGCAGCACCACGCTGTAGGGGTGCGTGCGCACGGCGTCCACGAGCAGCCCGCCCTGTTCGAACCCGACGTAGCCCGGCGGCGCGCCGATGAGCCGCGCCACGGCGTGCTTCTCCATGTACTCGCTCATGTCGAAGCGCGTGAACTCGTTGCCGAGCTGGATGGCGAGCTGCTTTGCGAGCTCGGTCTTCCCGACGCCCGTCGGCCCGGCGAAGAGAAAACAGCCCGCAGGCCGATCCGGCTGCGCCAGCCCCGCGCGCGCCCGCTTGATCGCCTGCGCCACGGCATGCACCGCCTCGTCCTGCCCGAAGACGACGCGCCTGAGCGACTCTTCGAGCGTCCGCAGGCGTTCGCGGTCGGATGACGACGCCTGCTGATCGGGGATTCTGGCCGCGCGCGCCGCGACGCGCTCGATCTCGCGCGCATCCACAACAGGCCGCTCGGCCTCGCTGGCGTCGGCCGAGGGGTCTGTCTCGCTCG
Source organism: uncultured Acidobacteriota bacterium (assembly GCA_963837345.1). Classification (GTDB taxonomy): domain Bacteria; phylum Acidobacteriota; class Vicinamibacteria; order Vicinamibacterales; family CAVVIG01; genus CAWIMX01. The sequence goes on along the minus strand of CAWIMX010000001.1, from coordinate 725,248 downwards.
GCTCGGGCGTCGCGATGCGCGTCACCGCGCCGGCTTCGTCGAGCAGATCGATGGCGCTGTCGGGCAGCCGGTGGTCGCGCAGGTGTCTCGACGCGAGCTTCGCCGCCGCGTCGAGCGCGGCATCCGTGTAGCGGACCCTGTGGTGGTCCTCGTAGCGGCTCCGGAGCCCCATGAGGATCTTCACCGTCTCCTCGACGCTCGGCTCTTCGATCGCGATCTTCTGCAGCCGCCGCGCCAGCGCGCGGTCCTTCTCGATCTGCTTGAACTCCTCGAAGGTCGTCGATCCGATGACGCGCAGCTCGCCCGCGGTCAGAAGCGGCTTCAGCATCGACGCCAGGTCCATCGTCCCACCGGTGACGGCGCCGGCGCCGACGGTCGTGTGCATCTCGTCGATGAAGAGGATCGGCTTCGGCCGATCGCCCAGCGCCGAGACGACGGCCTTGAAGCGCTCTTCGAAGTCGCCGCGGAAGCGCGTGCCGGCGAGGAGCGCGCCCGTGTCGAGCATGAACAGTTCCGCGCCTTTGAGCGCCGCCGGCACGGCGTCCTGGGCCAGGCGCGAGGCGAGGCCTTCGGCCATGGCCGTCTTGCCCACGCCCGGGTCGCCGACGAACACCGGATTGTTCTTGCGGCGGCGGCAGAGCACTTCGATCGTCCGCTGCAGCTCGTCGGTGCGGCCCACGAGCGGGTCGAGCGTGCCCTGGCGCGCGCGCTCCGTGAGGTTCGTGCAGAACGAGCGGAGCGCTTCATCGCCCCGGGGCGCCGCGCCCGGCTCGCCGTGATCGATCGACGGATCGCCGGGGAGCGGGACGCCGGCCGGGGCGAGCGGCGTCTTCGTGATGCCGTGCGAGATGTAGTTCAGGACGTCGAGGCGCGTGATGCCCTGGGCGGCGAGCAGCTCGGCCGCGTGGCTCTTCGGCTGCTGCAGGATCGCGGCGATGATGTCGCCGGCGTTCGCCTCGCTCCGCTGCGCGCTCTGGACGTGCAGGATCGCCATCTGCAGCACGCGGCGGAACGCCTTCGTCTGCTCGGGCTCGCGGTCGACGCCCTTGCGCAGCGTTTCGACCTGCTCGTCGAGATACGCGGTGAGCGCGCGCCGGAGCGCGGGCAGGTCGGCGCCGCAGGCCGAGAGGATGCGTTCGCCGTCGGGGTCGTGCGCGAGGACGAAGAGCAGATGCTCGAGCGTGAGGTACGCGTGGCGCCGCGAAATCGCCTCGCGGAACGCGATGTTGAGCACGACTTCGAGCGCGGGTGAAAACATGGTTTATGCGTCTTCGATCGTCGCCTGGAGCGGGTAGCCCTGATCCCGGGCGGCCGCCACGAGCGTGTCGACCTTGGTTTCGGCCACTTCCCACGGATAGACGCCGGCGAGGCCGCGGCCCTCGCGGTGCACCTGCATCATGACGCGGTAGGCCTCGGCCGGCGACTTCTGGAACAGCGACTCGAGGATGTCGACCACGAACTGCATGGGCGTGTAGTCGTCGTTGAGCAGGACGACCCCGAAGAGCGAAGGCTCCTTGGTCTGGTCCTGGACGCGTTCCTTGACCGCGCCGCCGGTCTGGTCGCGGTCGTCCCGATCGGCCATACCGACAGGGTAGCATTTCGCCGGCCGGGTCCGTGGCGCCAGGCCTGCCCGGGCCGGTTCCGACCGCGGCCTCGAAGTGCTGTCAAAATGAAGGCATGCCGCCGCGCGTCGTGGGGTGGGACACAAAGCCGGAGCCGGCGGGGGAGAGCCGTTGGCGGTTTCCAGGCCCTTCCGAGATGCCGGACGGCGATCTGATCACCATCGGCGGCGACCTCGAGCCGGCCACGCTCGTCGCGGCGTATCGGCGCGGCATCTTTCCGATGGAGGTGGCCGAGCTCCCGGGACGAGTCGCGTGGTGGTCGCCCGATCCGCGGGGCATCGTTCCGCTCGACGGGCTGCGAGTCACGCAGTCCATGCGGCGAAGCGCGAAGCGTTACGCGATCCGCGTGGACACGGCGTTCGATCACGTGATCCGCGCGTGTGCCGACCCGTCGCGGCCCAAGGGCTGGATCACGCCTGAGTTCATCGCGGCCTACACGCGGCTGCACGAACTCGGCTGGGTGCACAGCGTCGAGGTGTTCGACCGCAGCGGCCGACTCGCCGGCGGGCTGTACGGCGTCCGGATCGGCGGGTTCTTCGCGGGGGAGTCGATGTTTCACCATCAGCGGGACGCGTCGAAGGTCGCGCTGATGGGGCTCGTGGATCTGATGCGGTCGAGCGGCATGACGCTGCTCGACGTGCAGTGGCAGACCGAGCATCTCGAATCGCTGGGAGCCGTCGCCGTGCCACGACAGGCGTATCTGGCGGTGTTGGCCGCGGCGATCGACGGGTAATCCCTCAACGCTGAGTCCGGTGTCCCAACGGAATCGCCGCGGAACATCGACGCCGGCTCGAGCGCAGCTCCTCGGCTTTCTAGATTCGCCTCTTGACCCTGATGGCAATCGTGCCGACCGCCAGGAACGCGACGCCGGTCAGGACGAGCGTGACGGGCCAGCCCAGCGAGTTGGCAAAGTGCGCTGAGGTGTAGAACCCGATGAACCCGAGCATGGCGATGACCGTGGTGAAGAGCATCGCCCGGCTTTGCAGCGCCACGCAGGCATAGAGCATCGCTGCGTTCACGGCGAGGTAGAGCAGTTCGACGGGCGTGTCGCGCACGAGGTCGAACAGGCCGCTGTAGGCCAGGATCGACCCGACGAAATACCCCAGTCCGCTCAGGCGCGCCTGCCGGCCCGACTTGTCCAGGCCATAGGCCGTGGACATCACGCACACGCCGGTGACCACGCCCGCCCAGTCGGCGGAGGTGGCCAGCGCGACGCGGTCGAAGAGGCCTGCGTTCAGCCAGATCGTCCCGATGAGCAGCGCCGGCTCCGCGAGGATCCGCTCCGGCATCGTCTCGAGCGCGGTGCCGACCAGGAAGAGCGACGCCCCGAGGACGATCGCGATGTACGCGATCGGCACGCCGGCCATGTCGAGCGCCACGTTCAGGGCGCCGTACACGAAGAACAGCGACGTGAACGTCAGCACCGTGCGCCGGTAGAGCCGGAGCAGCACGACATGATGCAGCGCCATCGCGCCGAACACGGCCAGCACGGCGAGCCGCCAGTTGTCGCCCTGCGGGAACACCTCGTGGATGAACACGAACCCGCCGGCGGTCATCATCGCCGCCGAGCCGAGCGCGAGGGGCAGGATGAGTTTCGGATACTTCTGCTCGTGGAGCGCCGAGACCAGCACGATGAGCAGGACGTAGCCGACGCCCAGCGTCACCAGGACGCGCATCGCGCTGCCCATGCTGTCCCAGAACGTGCCGATGTAGACGCCGATCCCGGCGAGGATGAAGATCGCGCCCAGATAGGTGAACAGCGTCTTGGCGATATCGCCCCCGCTCCGCCGTGCGGGGGCGGGCCGCGACGTGGCAGGCGCAAGAAAGGCAGCGGCCACCTCCTCGGGTGTGATGTCGTAGGTGTGCATCAGCCGCGCGATGTTCTCGAGCGCGCCGGGCTTGTCGGCGACGGTGGTCGCGCCGAAGACGCCCGCCACGAGCGGCCAGCCCCACCAGCCCCCGCCGATCAGCACGAACAGGACGACGAGGACGATCAGGCCGATCATTGGGCGACGACCCAGCCGATGAAGCGGGTCGGGTTGCCGTAGTAGGCATTGCCGGCATTCGGCAGGCGGATGCTGCGGCCCCGCTTCGTCAGCACGGCGTCACTCGAGTAGCGCCGGCCGTAGAACAGGCCCGTGAAGATGTCGCCCGAATAGCCGTTCGAACCCGAACGGAATTCGTATCCATCCGGTGCGATGCTGGAGGAATCGACCGTCAGGCCCGCGAGATCCGGAACGTCGATCGTCACGGGTGCGACCGGCGGTGGGACCGTCCCGGGCGTGATGGGAGTCTGCGCGGGCGGGACGATGCCGGCCGGCAGGGTGATGGCGATCTCGCGCACGCCCCCGCTGGCCGGGCTGTAACGCCACAGGCGCGGGTTCTGGATGCCGTTCTGGATGGGCAGGTAGGTCACCTGCACCTTCTGGTTCACGACGGCGATCTGCACGCCGCCGAGCGCGTTGTAGTACTCCGTCGTGTAGAGGACGTCGTATTGCGGGGGCGCGACCAGCAGCGTGGGGATGCCCGACACGAGCACGAACACCAGGACCAGCAGCAGGGGCAGGCCCAGCCCGAATGCGATAGTAGGGTTCTCGCGAACGAACTTGATCATGCCGACCTCCCGCAATCCTTCACTGGATTATCGGCCGATCACCCCGCCTTCCTCAGCTTGGAACGTCTCTTGCGACTATGACGATGGTAGGATCGGTGCCCACGTCCGCGCGTCGAGTATTCCGAAGGAATCGCCGCGATGAAGCCGAAGTCCATCCGAGAGACCGTGCAGAAGATTGACGGGCGGCTCGAGCGAGTGGAGCAAGTTCTGCCCACGCTCGCGACCGAGGAGACAGTGCAGAAGATCGACGCCCGGCTCGAACGCGTGGAGCAGATTCTGCCCACCCTGGCGACCGAGGCCGGACTCCAGGCGACCGCCGAGGAGACACGCCGCCACATGGACGTCGTCTCGGAGGCGACGCGATATGAGGTTCAGTTGCTGGCGGAGAGCCAGCAGGCCCTGGGCGAGCGTATTCACCGATCGATCGAGGAAATCAAAGGCGTGCTGAGGAGTCACGAGGGCCGCCTGACGCGCCTGGAGTCCGAGCGTCAAGGATGACCACTCGCAGCGTCTTTCCCGACAATTGTGCTGCGAGTCGCGGCCATTGCTAGACTCTCGGCTCGGGCTGCCGAGCCATGTCTGCCGCTGACGACCTTATTCGGGTGCTGGCCCTCAAACGGGTCAACGAGCTCCGCGACCTTTGGGGCGACTCCATTCCAGAATCCGAGCTGGCGAAAGGCGTTGTGGTCAACCGGGAAGTCGTGCGGCTGAAGGGTCAGCAGGGAATCTTCAAGCCACGTCAGCTTTCCGATGGTCCCCTGACCATCATGTCCACACTCGCGTCACGCTACGAAGACGAGCTCGTCGACGATGCCAACACGCTGAAGTACGACTTTGCTTCCTCGCAGCCGCGAGCCGCGGCCCACCATCCAAGTCGCGATTTTCTGAGGGAACGATTCAACTCATAGTTGTGCCGAGGCGAAGAATGTTTCACTTCTTCGCGTCTTCGAGCCTTCGTGGTTGCATTTGAAGATCTGATCTCAGCGTGATCTGATTGAACAGAAACGGCAGCCCAGGCTGAAGCTCGCTGTCGGTGACGGCCACGCCGGCGCCGTTCTCGTACTGCTGCCGCGTCTTGATCGAGTTCCTCCTCGACCCACTCGACGAGCGACGCCGGCGCGAGAACCCCCAACCGGCCGAAGCCGACGATCCAGCTCCTCAGTGCGTAGTCGTCCGAGACCTGCAGCGTCATGAGACGCCGAGCGAGTTTTTGAATGGATCTGACTCCAGCTCGGGGAGAGGTTCGAAGGCCTGCTCCTGCACGGCAACCTTCCGCACTCGGTCGAGGGCGAACGTCCGGAGCTCCGAGTACGCCGGCACGAAAGCGATCAGATAGAGCCCGCCCTGCGCGTGCACCAGTCGGTAGGGATGGACGAGATATTCCTATTCCCGACGGCTCCCTTGCCGTAGTCGCCCGGGCGCGCCGACGCGAAGCATAGCGTCTTGCCGTCGCGCAGCAACACGGGGCAGTGCTGGGCACGCCCGGCTGAGGTTGCACGCCCTGGGATCGTGAGTACTCTGGATCCGATGCGCCGATTGCGGAGGAGGCCATGAAGCTCAATCACGTGGACCTGCAGGTGTCGGACGTGGACGCCGCGCGCGAGTTCTTCGAGGGATTCTTCGATCTGCGCTGCAAATACCAGCGCCACAAACAGATCGCGATCTTCGAGAACGGCAGCGGGCTGGAATTCGCCGTCAGCAACCTCTTCGACTCGCCGGCGCCGTCCTACCCGCCGGACTTTCACGTCGGCTTCGTCCTCGACCACGCGAGCGACGTGCGCGCGGTCTACGAACGCCTGAAGCAGGCCGGCGTCGGCATGAAGCTCGACCTCGGCGTGCAGGGCCCGGCGCTGGTCTTCCAGTGCCTCGGCCCGGACAACATCCCGGTCGAAGTGCGCGCGCCGAAGGACAGCTGAGGGCCTGAAAAGGACCGACTTAGGGCCAGAGCGAACCGTCCGCGACGGCCGCTGCGAAGCGATCGAAGGGCCAGACGTCGATGCCGGGCCTCGTCACCTTGCACCCACAGCCCTGCGGCGTAGAATGCCACGTGCGCTCTGGGGAGGACTCCATGCAGCCATCGACGCGTCGCGCTCACGGCCTGCGGCTGGCAGCCGCCGGACTCGGCATCCTGCTCGTCGCGGCGGCGGAACCGGCCGCGGCTCAGGCCCAGCAGCCGACGGCGGTCGTCACGACCAAAGCCGGCCAGCTCCGCGGCTTCAAGGACGCCACCAAGGGCGTCAACGTCTTCAAGGGCATCCACTACGGCCAGCCGACGGGCGGCGAGCGGCGCTTCAAGGCGCCCCTGCCGGTCGCGCCCTGGGACGGCATCCGCGACGCGACGCGCTTCGCCGACGTCTGCCCGCAGACGGGCGACGGCGGACGCGGCAACGCCGAACGCGACGAGCCGATGACGATGAGTGAAGACTGCCTGGCGCTCAACGTCTGGACGCCGGCCCTCACGGGCGCGCGCCCGGTGATGGTGTGGCTCCACGGCCGCGGCTACTCTCAGGGCGCGGGCTCCGAAGCCTGGTACGACGGCGCCAACCTCTCCTCCCGCGGCGACATCGTCGTGATCACGATCAACCATCGGCTGAACGTCTTCGGCTATCTCGATCTCGAACAGATCGGCGGAAAGGAATTCGCGGGCTCGGGCAACGCGGGGCTGATGGACGTCCGGCTCGCGCTCGAGTGGGTGCGCGACAACATCGCCGCGTTCGGCGGCGACCCGCGCAACGTCACGATCTTCGGCGAGTCGGGCGGCGGCTCCAAGGTGGCGACGATGATGGGCGTGCCGTCGACGAAGGGGCTGTTCCAGAAAGCCATCATCGAAAGCGGGCCGTCGCGCACGGCGACGCCGGCGGCCGAAGCCGAGGCGGACGCGCGCAAGGTGATGGACGCGGCGCACGCCGGGGACGCGCACGCGCTGCAGGCGATGCCGTTCATGGATCTGCTGAACGCCGTCGATCGCGCCGGCCTCACCGGCCTGATGCGCCCCGTGGTGGACGGCTCGTTCCTGCCGACGGACATGTTCGTCGATCACGACGCGCCATCGGCCGTCGGGATCCCGTTGATGATTGGCTCGAACCACGACGAGCAGATCTACTTCAGCCGCAACGAGAACATCAGCCGCCAGATGAGTGAGCCTGAGCTGAAGCAGCGCATCGCGGCGATGTACGGCAAGAACGCGGACGAGGTGATCCGCGAGTACAAGCGCTCGCGCCCCACCGCGACGCCCTGGGAGCTCTACATCGCGATCGGCAGCGCGCGGATGGGATACGGCTCGATCCAGCTCGCCGAGGTGCATCAGGCGACCGCGCCGGTTTATCTATATATGTTCGAGTTCCAGGTGACGCCGCAAAACCTGGCGAGCCATGCCACCGAGGTCCGGTTCGCGTTCAGCAACGCCAGCGATCGGCCGAACGCACGGCTGGAGACGAAGGACGTGGAGGCCGCGATGAGCGAGGCGTGGATCGCGTTCGCGCGGACGGGCAACCCGAACCATCCGGGCCTGCCGAACTGGCCGACCTACAACCTCACGACCAGGCCGACGATGGTGTTCAACGTGGAGAGCAAGGTGGTGAACGACCTGCGGCCGATCGAGCGGCAGGTGCACGATCGCGTCGGGCTGCAGCGTTAAAGACTCGGCGCGCGCCGGGAGCCCAACTTGTCTCTCAGCATCTCGAAGTCCGCGAACTCGAACCCCGGCCCCACGGTGCACCCGGCCAGCGAATAAGGCCCCATGGGCCGCGCCGCCTGCCAGTGGCCGGCCCGCACCACGTGCACCGGCGTTGCCGACACATCGGTCGACGGCCCGAGGACCCGGCGCTCCACCTCGTTGAACTCGGGGTCGGCCGCGACCAGCTCGATGGGCGCGCCTTCGAAGTAATGCCAGATTTCGTCCGACGACACGCGGTGCCAGCCGCTGATCATTCCTTCAACCAGCAGAAAATAGATCGTCGTCAGCGCCGCGCGATCCGATCGGCCGTCGTCCGGCCTGACCCGGGCGGTCGAACGATAGATCTCGCGGAAGTAGCCGCCTTCGGGATGCGACGTCAGGCCGAGCGACTCGATGAGATAGGCGGCGCGAGGGTCCATGGCCATCATGACGCGATTGTGCCGCGATGATGGTCGCTTCGCCAACACGCCGGGCCGTTGGCTCGCCACAGAGCGGCGCGGGGCACCACGCTCCGCCGGATCACGTTCGTGGAGCCCTCGGTCTGGCGTCGGAAGCGCGTTCGCGCCCTGAGGAGCGACGCCGCGCCCTGCGACTGCGACGCTAGGGCTGTTCGATCAGTTCCGGCGGCCGGCGGACCTTCGTGGCCTGCTCGTACGCGAACGCCCAGCCGAGCAGGTCGCCGTCCTTCCACGCGTCGGCCGACAGCTCGAGGCCGAACGGCAGGCCGTTCGCGTAGTAGCCGCCGGGCACGACAATCGCGGGCACGCCGATCCGATTCGCCCAGCCCGTGTTGCTGTGCGGACCTTTGCTTCGCCCGGTCATGGCGCCCGGCGCGGTCTCGTCGACCGACGGCTGTTGCAGGCCGGGATAGACGAACCCGTCCAGGTTGAAGCGATCGAGCGCCGCCTCGTACGCGGCGAGCGCCTCGCGCTGGGGGGCGTAGAACGTCGCTTCCGCCTCGGGATCCTGTTCAAGCGTCCGCTGATCGTCGGCGCCGATGATCGTCGCCGGCAGCGGCTTCCCCACGGCCTTCTCGTATGCGTCGGGCGATCGGTACTCCGCGGGTCCGAAATCCCGCAGGAACCGCTCGGTGCCTTCACGCCGGTACGGACGCGTAATCACCTTCGACGTCAGCTCCGCGAAGCTGTCGGGCAGAATCGCCGCGTCCATGACGACCGTGGCGCCCGCGGCGCGCAGGCCCTCGAGCGACCGCATGAACACCGCCCGGGTCTCGACTTCGAGGTAGTTCCCGCCGGATGCGCCGGCTTCCGGTTCCTTCACGATGAACGCGGGGACGCCGAACCGGCGGCCGCGGAGCGCGCCGGCGTCGAGATAATCCGTGTACGGCCCCGGCTGCGCCTTCGCGGCCGAGCCGATCGTCTTCGGGTCTTTGGGATCTTCTCCAGCCATGATCCCGAGCGCGATGGCGGCGTCGGCGACGGTCCGCGCAATCGGCCCGGTGTTGTCGCGCAGCCAGTCGAGCGGACCGATGCCGGCGATGCTGACCAGGCCTCGCGTGGGCATCATCCCGACGACCGCGCTCGTGGCCGCCGGCATGCGAATCGAGTTGGCGGTGTCGGTGCCGGTGCCGAAGACGGCGAGGTTGCCGGCGACCGACGTCACCGTGCCGCCCGACGATCCGCCGGGGCTGAACCGCCAGTTGTAGGCGTTGCCGGTGCGGCCGAACGCGGTGCTGACGTTCGTATCGCTCGCCGCGAAGTCGGGCATGTTCGTCTGGCCGAGAATGACGACGCCCGCCGCTCTCAGCTTCGCGACGACCGTGGCATCGTCGGGCGCGACCAGCTGGTGGCCGGGAATGAGAAAGCCTTCCCACCCTTCGCTCGTGACGAGCCCCTTGACGCTCGTGTTCGACTTGATGACCACCGGCACGCCCCAGAGCGGCGGCGGCTCGAAATGCTGGCCGTCCTGCTGGGCGGCGGCGTCCTCGGCGGCGGCGGCCGCGAGCGCGCCGGCGCGGTCGACGTGCAGGATCGCCTTGTAGACGTCGTTGTACCGGGCGATGCGATCGAGATACCAGCGCGTGACCTGTGCGACGGTGTACCGGTGCGCCGCGTACAGCGACTCGAGCTGCGGGATCGTGATCTCGAGCAGATCGCGCTCCATCGCCGCGCCGGCCGCCTGCTGCGCGAACGGCGCCGGACGGACGAGGAGCAGCGCGAGCCCTACGGCCGCCGCCAGACGCGGGTTCCGCACGTCACCTCCTCACTCCTAGAAATACAGCCTCGCGCGGAGCAGCAGCTGGCGCGGATCCGGCCACGACGACTGTAACCCGAAGTTCGGGTCGCCGTACACCGTCGTGACGCGCGTCTGGTTGTTCGTGTCCTGCAGCGCGTTGCGCACCTCGCCGCTCAGCTCGAGGCGCCGGGTGCCGGTGCGGAACAGGATCTTGCTGACGCGGAACGACAGGTGCTTCTCGGTCGGCCCGCGGAACGCGTCCGGGGCGTCGAGCCGGATCGACCGCCGTCCCTGCGGCAGCCGGACCTGGAGGATCGACGCGTACGGCGTCCCCTGCAGCACGATCAGGTTGCCCGAGACCTGCAGGTCGACGCGTTCCACGTTGTACGAGCCTGTCGCCGTGAAGGCGTTCGGGCGGTCGATGCTCTGAGCGCCGTCGGCATTCGTGACGTCGTTGGGGTCGACCGCGCCGGCGGTGAGGCCGCGGAAGCGCGAGTAGGTGTAGCCGACGTTCCCCTGCCAGCCGTTCGCGTACCGCCGCGTCAGGCTCAGCAACAGGGCGTCGTACGTCGTCCGATAGCCGGGGCCGTTCGTCGTCAGGAAGATGCGATCGTTGGCGTTGCTGACGAGCGGGAAGACGGTCAGGTCGCCGCCGGTCGGGGCGGCCACCACGTCGGTGCCGTACTCGGCGCCGGTCGTGACGGTCGCGATCTGGTTCTTGGCGATCTTGTGGACGTAGCTGACCGAGCCGGCGAGCTGGTTCACGATCTGGCGATCGAGGCCGACCGAGTACTGGTCGGTGTACGGCGCTTTCATGTCGCGGTCGAAGGCGATGTTGGCGCGCGGATCGGTGACCGAGATGATGTTCGTGTAGTCGCCGGTCGCCGGATCGAACCGCGCCAGCGTCGTGACGGCGACACCGGGGTGCACATTCTCGATCGTCCGGAGATCGAGCGAGTCGTAGTAGCGGCCCACGGTGCCGCGGAGCACCATGGTCCCTTCGTCGTTCAATTTCAGGTTGACGCCGACGCGCGGCGAGACGGTGGTCCACGTGAGCAGGTGTCCGAGGCCGGCGATGGTCTCTCCCGTATCGTTGAACGAGCTGTCCACGGCGTCGGCGTCCGAGCTGATGCCCTCGAGGCGATCGAGCCTCGCGCCGACCTTGATCGTCAACTGGCGCCGGAAGGTCAGCTCGCTCTCGCCCCAGAGCGCCTGCGCGTTGTACTGCGCCGCGTCGATGCTCGGCGGGGTGAACGTCGCCTGGTCCGGCTGACCGCTGAAGTCGGAGTAGACGACGCCACCCGGCTCGACCGTGGCGCGCCAGATGCGATTGCGGATGATCTGCAGGCCGTACGACAGGTTGTTGTCGACCGACGAGCCGGCGAAGAAGGTGTTCGCCTTGACGTCGACTTCGTCGCGGCGCGGCGTGCTCCTGAACGCCGTCGCGTTGCCGCTGTTGATGCCCGTCGCGCTGTCGATGCGCCGCGGCGTCGTCAGGTCGTTGTTGAAGCCGATGCGCTCGTCGGGCAGATCCGTGATCGCATACCGCGCCGTCAGCAGCGTTCGCGACGACAGCGTCGCCTTGAACTCCGTCGCGCCGTGCGGGAGGCCCTTCCCCCACAACCCGCTCGTGCCGCTGGACCGCTGGATCGTCTCGAGCGGCCGGGTCACGGTCGGAAAGTGGGGCAGCGGCTCGAAGAACGCCTCCTCGTAGTAGGTCTGCTGAAGGCTGAACCGGTCGCTCAGCTTCACGTCCACCTTCGCGCTGGGATCCGCGAACCAGATCAGGTACTGGTCCGCGGGCTCGAGCGGCGCCTGGCCGGGCGTCGATCCCGACTGTCCCGTGAACGTGAAGCCGCCGTAGAACCAGGCGCGGTTGGCGACGATCGGTCCTCCCAGATGCGCCGACACATCGCGGTTCTTGTACCACGTGAAGCCCGTCTGCCCCTCCGGGCAGCCGCAGTCGCGGAGAATCGGCTGGCTCGACAGCGCCTGGGGCGCCCAGAAGCCGGCGGTGTCGCCGTGGAAGTCGTTCGTGCCCGATTTCGTGATCACGTCCAGCACGCCGCCCGCGGCGCCCTGGAATTCGGCCGACGCGCCGAGGGTGGTGGCGCTCACCTCGCCGATGGCGTCGAGGTCGAAGTGGGTCCAGCCGCCGCCCGATGCGGGGTGGTTGGTGACGACGCCGTCGACCATCAGCGGCGTCTCGGCGCCGGAGGATCCCATCACGTTGACGCTGTACGCCTGCTCCACGTTGGAAGCCGTCACGCCCGGCAGGTCGGTCATGAAGCTGGCGGCGGCGGTGAAGCGCTTGTTCGGCAGCGACTCGACCGCCTCGGTCGAGAGCGTCGCGCCGATGCCGGTCTGGCGCGTGTCGACGAGCGGCGAGGCCCCCGTCACCGTCACGTTCTCCTGCACCGTGGCGAGCGGCAGCCTGACGTTGCGCTCCGTGGTGCCGCCCACCGTCACCCGCAGGTCGGATTCGTTGTACGTGCCGAAGCCCTGAAGGGCGATCGACAGGGCGTAGGTGCCGGGCACCAGCCCGGTCACGCGATATTCGCCTTGCGTGCCCGTCACGACGCTGACCGGGCCGCCGGGCAGGGCGGGTGACGTCACCGTGACGGTGGCGCCGGGCAGCACGGCGCCCGACTCGTCCCGCACGACGCCAATCATGGTGCCCGGGAGCACCTGCGCCTCGGCGGCGAGCGCGCCGAGGAGCAACGTCAACACCACCAACGCCGGTCGCCGCATGGGTCTGTCCTTTCCGGGACGAGAGAGGATCGTCGGCGCGCGGCCGCTGGACGCGAGCCCCGGCGGGCGGACTATAGCACCGGGCATGCGGGCGAACATGCCTGCGAGTGTGAAACCTGCACACTCGCTGGCGCGATCTATCGGGTCGTAGAATTTGTAAGCGGCTCGAAAGAGTCGAATATCGTCGAGCTCGACTACGAGGGCGGCGACACGTCGCGCTGCGCCTCCTGCAGAGCGGGCTGCCGCGTGCCGCCCTCAGCCACGTCGAGAAGCTCCCTGTAGTACCCGCGCGCCGCCGCATCGTCGTTCAAGGCTCGCGCCGCACGCGCGGCGCCGAGCAGGCTGTTGAAGCGCCTCGGATACAGCTCGAGCGATTGCCGGTACGCCGCCAGCGCATCTGCCGGCCGCTTCTGTTCCATGAGCAGGTCTCCGAGCATCTCGTGGGCAGGCAGCGTGGGGCCGGGTGTCACGGCGTGCTTCGGCGTGGAATCCTCAATCCCGGCGGCCTCCTGCATCTGCGACACGCTCGACTCCTGCCGGCCCTGCGCGTGCGCCACCCAGGCGCTCAGCTCGAGTCGCAGCACCTCGATGTTCCTGCCGAACAACGTCTCTCCCTCGGCGCGCATGGCCGCCTCCAGCGCCGTCAGGCGCTCGACCGCAGCATTCGCCTCGTCGAGACGCCCGAGATGCGCCGCGCCGAGGCCGCGGGCGAACCGCGCGACGGCTTCGGGCCAGGCGAACCGATCCCAGTCGAGGGTCGGCGGCTCGCGCGGGACGATCGCCGCCGCCTCGTCCCACGCGCGGCGCTCGAGCGCGTAGCGTGCCTGGGTCGACGCGAGATGAAAGGCCGTCTTGAACGTCGGCTCGAGTCGAGGCGTGGCGCGCAGCCGCCGCATCTCGTCGCCGGCTTCGCGATCCCGCCCCTCCTGCAGATAGGCATAGACGAGGTACTCGACCGCGTGCGGGAACTCGTCCCACACGAGCTCCCCGTGGTCGCCGGCTGGAGATTGCAGCGCCGCGTCTGCGGCCCGGAGATTGCCCCGAATCACGCCGTCCCAGTCGCCCAGCCGCGTGTAGATATGGGTGGGCATGTGGAGTGCATGAGGATTGTCCGGCGCGGTCGTTTCGTACTTGCGCGTGATCTCGAGCGACTGCCCCTCGCGCCCCCTCACGTCGTTGGCGTGAATGAGGTAGTGCATCGCGCCGGGGTGATCCGGATTCCGCGCCAGCACCGCAAGGAGAATCTCGGCGGCCTCGTCCGACTCCTTCGGCGACACGTCATCGGGCGGCGCGGTGGCCAGGTGCGCCAGCGCGTAGAACACCGCCGCCTCGACGTCGTCCGGGAACGCGGTGTGGACCTTCTCGGAGGCCTGCTCCCACCGGTGGATGCGGAGCCAGTAGTCCGTCGAGGCCGGATCGAGGAAGAAGGCCGCGGCGGCGGCCACGAACAGCCGCTCGCGCTCGGTCGGCGGCCCGAGGGCTTCCGCCGTTTGCACCGCTGCCCAGCCGCGCTGAAGCGCCGCGGGTCCGGGCCGCGTCGGCCAGAGCGGCTGGAAGAGGGTCATCGCCACGCCCCACTGCGCCATGGCGCACCGCGGATCGATCGACGCGACGCGCTCGAACCCTTCGCGCGCCTGCGGATACGTCATGTGATGGAGGAGGGCGACCGCCCGGTTGAACTCGGCCTGCGCGGACGCGGAGCAGGAAACCGGAAAGTCGACCGAGCCCGGGCCGGCGGCGTCGCGCGTCGCGCGACGGTCGGGCGCCTCGCGGCAACCCACGAGCAGGACGGCCATCAATCCGACGGCCAGGTGCGGGACGCGTGGAAAGCGGGCGTCGAACATTCCCTCTCCTTCGCGCCGGGAGCGGCGTCTACAGCAGCGGCGGGCCCTGCTCGATCTCTCTCGGCGCCGCCAGCACCTTGTAGAAACACCAGCCCACGAGCCCCCACACGAACGCCAGCGAGACGATGAGAAACACCCAGCCGAGCGGCGTCATGCGCGTGGTCCTCCGTGTGTGTGGGCGCGGCCGGCGGGCTCGCGGCCGTCGATGTCCATGCCGGCGAGCTGCCACCGCTGCTCGCCAATCCGCACGCACACCATGAGCAGCGCGAGCACCGCGACGATGAGCGCCAGCGCTCCGAACTGCAGGGGATCGGCCAGCGCGTCGCGCAGCCAGCCGCCCAGATTGTTCCACGTGAACGCCGCGAACACGACAAGCAGGTAGGTGGGCGTGACGTACTTGAGCACGAAGCGATAGAAGGGCGGGATCGTGATCAGCGCCCCATGGTGCGCCTCCTTCAACCCGCGGTCCACGCCGAAGATCCAGCTGAAGCAGATGATCTGCACCATCGCGAGGATGAAGATCAGAAACGTCCCGACCCAGTTGTCGAGCGTGGACCAGAAGATGCCCCCGCGGCTGAAGTACATCACGAGAAACGATCCGACGATGCAGATCGACACCATCAGCATCGTGGCGCGCTTGCGCGTCCACCCGAGCGCCTCCTGGAAGAAGGCGAGCGACGGCTGATACATCGAGATCGAGCTGGTGATGGCGGCGAGGAAGAGCATGAAGAACCACACCGCGCCCACGAGGTTGCCGACCGATCCCATGTGCGCGAACACGACGGGCAGCGTGTTGAAGCCGAGGCCGAACGTGCCGCCCTGCACCGCGCCCACCATGTTCGACGTGCCGAGGAAGATGAACGCGGCGGTCACGGTGATGAGCCCCCCGAAGCCCACCTCGAACATCTCGTTGGTGGCCGACGCCGTCAGCCCCGACAGCACCACATCGTCCTTCTGGCGGAGGTACGAGGCATAGTTGATGATCACGCCGAAGCCGACCGACAGCGTGAAGAAGATCTGGCCCGCCGCGGCCAGCCACGTCTGCGGGTTGGTGAGCGCGCCCAGGTTCGGGTTCCACAGGTAGCCCAGGCCGTTGACCACGTTCTGGTCGGGGTGCGTGAGGTCCGGCGTGCCGAGCGTGAGCACGCGAATCAGCACGACGACGGCGCACACGGCCATTGCGGGAATGGCGTAGGAGCAGAACTTCTCGATGCCCTTGGAGATGCCGCGGAAGACGAGCCAGATGTTGACGGTGAACGTGATCGCCCAGAAGACGAACGTCTCGATGGTGCCGGCGCTGATGACGCCGTTGGCGGCGCGTCCGGTGATGTCGCTGTAGAACTGCGCCGCCACCGCGGTCTGCGACGCGATGGCGCTCGTCGGATCGACGCCGATGCCGCCGCGCAGGTAGTACCAGAAGTAGCCGAGGCACCACGACTCGATGTAGGTGTAGTAGAACGAGACGGCCAGCGGGATGAGCACGCCGATCACGCCGATGTAGCGCGCCGTCCGGCCGCCGCCGAAGACGCCGATGATCGCCGGCGCGCTGTGGAAGCCTTTCCGCCCGCCGTAGCGCCCCATGGTCCACTCGGCCCAGCCGATGGGAATGCCGAGGAAGAGCAGGGCGCAGAAGTAGGGGATCATGAACGCGCCGCCGCCGTTGGCCGCGGCCTGCCCCGGGAAGCGCAGGAAGTTCCCGAGGCCGACGGCGGAGCCCGAGACGGCGAGGATCATCCCGACCCGCGTGCCCCACTCCTGATCGTGATCTTTGTGGTTGGCCATGTGGCTCTCACTCGTTGCGCCGGGGCCCCAACCCCCGGCGTGTGCCGTCGCTCACGCTCCGGATCTTGCGTCGGGCGTCGGTCTCCTCAGTGTGGAACGCTACAGTACCATCGGCGCACCGCCCCGCCAAGGCTCGAGTGAGCGACGGCCAGTATAACGGGGCGGGATGCCGCATACTGGTCGCGACACTCGTGCCGCCTTCAGAACGTTCGCTGCGGCGATCGACCGTCGAGCCGCCCGCCGCGTCGCACCCCGACGACCTGGCGCTGGCGCGCGCCTGTGCCGAGGGTGACGATGCGGCCTGGGACCGCTTCGTCCGCGACTACCGCCCGATTCTGTACCGATCCGCCGACGCGCTCGACCCGTCGGGCGGGGCGCGCGAGCAGGCCGATTCGCTGTACGCGGACCTGTTCGGACTGAAGGAAAAGGGCGGCGAACGGCAGTCGCTCTTCCGCTACTACCACGGACGGAGCAGCCTGGCCACGTGGCTCCGCGCGGTGCTGGCGCAGCGCTACGTCGATCGGCTGCGCGCGAATCGCCGCGTCGACCCGCTGCCGGAAGAAGACTCGCCCGGAGCGCTGCCGGCCGCCAGGCCGACGACCGAGATCGACCCGGATCGGGCACGCCACGCCGCGCTGATCCGACGCGCGCTGGAGCGCGCCCTTGCGGCTCTGGCGCCGCGCGATCGCCTCCGGCTGGCCTGCTACTATGCGGATGAATTGACGCTCGCCGAAACCGGCCGCGCGCTCGGCGAGCACGAAGCGACGGCGTCTCGAAATCTGGCGCGGACGCGCAAGACGATTCGCGACGACGTGGAACGCCGCCTTCGCGACGAGGACGGCCTGGCCGCGGCCGAGGTGGAACAGTGCTTCGAGTGCGTCACGGAAGACGCCGGGCCTCTGGATCTGCAGAGCTTGCTCGCGTCGCGCAAGGAATGAAAGTGCCGATCGTTCCAAGGGTGGACGTGTCCAGCGGGGGAGAGCCGAGCATCCAGTGAAGCGGGATCAGTCGATCGACCGGCTGCTTCGTCAAGCGCTCGAGACGCCCGAGGGCGCCGCGACGCCCGCCTGTCTCGACGCCGAAACCTTCGCCGCCTGGTTCGACGGCGGCCTCGAGGGCGCCGCGCTCGCGGACGCGGAGAGCCATGCCTCGACCTGCGCCCGTTGCCGCTCCATCGTGTCGGCCATGGCGCGAACGGGCGACGCGGCCGCCAGAGCAGCGGCCGCGCCCGAAATGCCCGCCGCGAAGCCGTCTCTCCGTCGGTGGCTCAACTGGGCGGTGCCCCTCACGGCCGCGGCCGCCGCCGTGGTGATCTGGATCGCGGCCCCCGGCAAACGCACGCCGCCGACCCCGGCCGAGGTGGAGCGGCAGGCCGCGGTCAGGGAAGCGCCGCAGGCTTCGACGCTCGACGAACGCGGCGCGGCGCCCGCGACAGCCATGGAAACCCAGCCGCCCCCTGCCGCGTTGAAAGCAGAGGACGCGCCGCCGGTCGACTCGCGCCGCGATGTCGACCAGCTCCAGGCCGACAACGGGACGCTCCAGGTAGGCGCGAGGGGCACGGTCGGCACTCCGTCGCTGGCCGATCGGGCGGCCGCTCGATCCGCCCCCGAGCCGGCACCGGCGGCTCCGCCG
Organism: uncultured Acidobacteriota bacterium; assembly: GCA_963837345.1. Taxonomy (GTDB): domain Bacteria; phylum Acidobacteriota; class Vicinamibacteria; order Vicinamibacterales; family CAVVIG01; genus CAWIMX01. Next base: position 707,131 of record CAWIMX010000001.1, on the reverse strand, counting down.
GCGCCCACCGCGGCGGCTGCGCCTGCCGCTCCGGTCGAGCTTCGTCGTCAGGGTTTTTCCACCGCGACGGCCGAAACGCTCGCCAAGACCGCGGCGGCTCCGATTGCCATCGAGTCGCCCGATCCCTCGATCCGCTGGCGCCTCGTCGGTCCCTCCGTCGAGGGGTCGACGGACGGCGGCGCCAGCTGGGACACCGTGTCCTCGAGTGGCGCAGGCCAGGAGCTGACGGCCGGCTCCGCGCCGTCGCCGACGACGTGCTGGGTGGTCGGCCGCGGCGGCACGGTGCTCGTCACTTCCGACGGTCGCAACTTCCGTCGCGTGGCGTTTCCCGAGACGGCGGATTTGGCGACCGTCCAGGCGACCGACGCGCGGTCGGCCGCGGTCACGACCGCCGACGGGCGCGTGTTCGTCACCACGGACGGCGGATCGACCTGGGCGCTCCGGTAGTCGCGGCCTCCTTATCCGAACGGGTTCTCGTCGGCCGTCGGGCCGTACACCGGCGGCACGGGGATGTCGAGCAGCCGCAGATACACCGTGAGCTGCCCGCGATGGTGATAGACGTGGTTCATCAGGAGCGACCGCAACAACCCCTTCTTCGGCAGCGTCATCAAGGTCTTGCCGCCGGCGATCCCCGCCCAGGTCCTGCCGAGGCCGTCGTTGCCGATCTTCTGCAGGTTGCTCTTGACGGTGGCGATGCCGGCGTCGTGGGCGGCGAGGATCTCGTCGGTCGAGGTGGCCTCGGGGGTCTTGTTGCCCGTGAAGGTGTAGCTGTCTTCCAGGGGCCAGGCCGAGATGTGTCGCGGCGCCGTCGCCAGGTGCATGGCCAGCCGGCCGATCGTCATCGACTTCTGATGCGGCGCCCAGGCCAGCTTGTCTGTCGGGACGCGCGCGAGCACGCGGCGCGTCGTGGCGGCTTCCTGCTCGAACTCCTCAATCAACTCCTCGATGGTCATGCGCAGACTCCTTCAGGACCGATGTCGACAATGCGATTTAGACGCCTCGCCTCGGCCTATGGTTCATGCCCGCGGCCTCGGGCCGGCCGCGCGGGACGTGACGCCAGACGATGATGAACAGCAGCATCGGTACGAGAAGCAGGGCCATGAAACCGATCTGCTCGAATGACCCCCTGCCCGCGGGATCACCCGAAAACACCAGCAGAACGTAGAAGAGCACTCCGGCCGGCACGGCCTCGAGGCCGGACACCGTGAGCGCCAGCCACCGCCCCCAGCGTCGGCCTCGCCTCAAGCCAGACGCCGCGATCACGTAGAGCGCGCCAAAGGTGATCAGAAACGCGGCATCGCCGGGCGTCGCCGGTCGCGCGCGGCCTGGCAGGCCAAGGGCCACGAGCACGGCGACGTGCAGAACGCCGCCGCTCGTCAGGAGCGCGGGCGCCAGCCATTGGTCCGCCATGGCGTCGGGCTCCCCGCGTCACCGTTCCGACACGGCCGTCGTCGGTTCGGCGACCGGCGCGAGCGGAAAACTGGCCGCGACGGTCGTCCCCTGTCCCGGCGCGGTCTCCACGGTGACGAAGCCTCCGGCCTGCCGGGCGATGCCATGCACGAAGGCGAGCCCCAGCCCCGTGCCCTTGTCCACCTCCTTGGTCGTGAAGAACAGCTCGAACAGACGGGCCTCGACGTCGGGCGTCATGCCCACACCGTCGTCGCGCACCTTGAGGCGCGCGTACTCGCCGGCGGCCACGCTCTGCCCCTGGGCGAGCGCCGCCGCCTCGAAGCGATGCCTCGCCACCTCGACGGCGATCGTGCCGCCCTCCGGCAGCGCGTCGCGCGCGTTGAGGACGAGGTTCTGCACGATTTGCCGGAGATCGTTCGGGTCGATCTCGATCGCCGCCGGTTCGCGCGCGACGTCGATCGTGAGTCGAATGTCTTCGCGGATCGCGCGCGCCAGGCTGCCGCGCAGGCCGGCGACCGCCGCCATGATGTCGATCCGGTCGATGGCGGCGTCGGTGTTCCGGCCCGCCGCCAGGAGCTGGCGGGTGAGCACGGCGCCTCGAGCCGCCGCGCTCCGGATCTGCTCCAGATCGCTTCGATACGGCTCCCGCCCGTCGCTCTGCCGCAACACGAGCTCGGCGTGCCCCATCACGACGGTCAACAGGTTGCTGAAGTTGTGCGCGAGGCCCGCCACCAGACGCCCCACGGCTTCCGACTTTTGCGCCCGGCGGAGGTGTTCCTCCGACGCGCGCAGCTCTTCTTCCGCCTGCCGCTGGGCCGCGAGGCTCGCGCGGAGCGCGGCCTCCACGCGGTTCCGTCCGTCGACCACGAGATTGGCCAGCAGCCCGACGGCGGCGAACACGATGAGCGACCGCGGCGCCCACGGCGAGGGCCCGCCGGGTGGAACGGCCAGCCGGCTGGCGAGCATTGCCAGGACGATGGCGAACTGCCCGGCGCGGCGGTTGCCCCAGTGCGTCGCGGCCACGATGCTGCCGAAGAGCGGCACGAACGGCGTGCCCGAGAGCATGCGCCAAGCGAGGCGGGTGAGCACGGCGCCGGCGGCGACGAACACGACGGCGAGGCCATAGGCGCGGATACGGGAGCCAGTGGGTGGATAGGGACGCGAGTCGTCCGGCATGCTCTCTGGCCAGTATGGCAGATGGCAGGCGTCGCCTTTCTCGCGGCTGCGCCAGAATTTTCGCCTCCGTGCAAGAAATTCGCCCGGCTCCGTTCCAGGGACATCAGCGCCCCCAGACGGAAGGAGCCGTCCCATGTCTGCACGTCTGCTCGTCGCCCCGCTCGTCGTCGCCATCTCCGCCGTCGTCTCCATGCGTCCGGCCGATCGGCCGGGATCGGGGATCGATGTGGCCGCCGCTCCCGGCGGGACCGGCACGCCCGTGGTCGCCGACGCGCCGCAGGCCACGGGTCCCACCGCCACGACGACGCTCGAGGATCAGGCCGAGCTGGCCGTGACGATCTACAACTCCGACATCGCGCTCGTGCGCGACGTGCGGAACCTCCAGATCGCGCGGGGCACCTCGGACCTTCATTTCATGGACATCGCCGCCACGGTGAATCCGGCGACGGTGCATTTCCGATCGCTCACCGAGCCGTCGAACGTGAGCGTGCTCGAGCAGAACTACGAGTACGATCTGCTCGAGCCCGACAAGCTGCTGCGCAAGTACGTCGGCCGCGACGTGACGCTCATCCGTACGCGGCAGGAGGGGAACCGCACGGTCGACGAGGAAGTGAAGGCGCGCCTCCTCAGCGACAACAACGGTCCGATCTGGGAAATCGGCGGCGAGATCGTCACCGGCATGCGCGCCGAGAGCATCAAGTTTCCCGAGTTGCCCGACAACCTCTATTCGCGCCCGACGCTCATCTGGACGCTCGACAACACGGGCGGCACGCGCCACCGGGTGGAGGCGTCGTATCTCGCCGGCAAGCTGTCGTGGAACGCCGATTACGTGCTGACGGTGGCCCGCGACGACAAGGCCGCCGACCTCGACGGGTGGGTGACGGTCGTGAACGGCAGCGGCACGTCGTTCAGAAACGCGCGGCTGCAGCTCGTGGCCGGCGATCTCAATCGCGTGCGCCAGCAGATCGGCAAGATGGCGTTGATGGACGCGGCGCGGGAAGTCGCCGCCGCCGCGCCGGCCATGACGCAGGAGTCGTTTTCGGATTATCACCTGTACACGCTCGCCCGAAAGACGACGGTGAACAACAGCGAGACCAAGCAGGTGAGCATGCTCGGCGCCTCGGCGTTTCCCGTCGCGAAGCGCTACGTCGTCGAAGGCGACGCGTACTACTACCGCAATGCGCTGCACCCGGGCGCGCCGATCAAGGACGTGGTGCAGGTGTTCTACCAGTTCAAGAACGAGGAGAAGGCCGGTCTCGGGATGCCGCTGCCCGCGGGCAACGTGCGCGTGTACCAGGCGGATTCCAAGGGCGGCATCCAGTTCGTGGGCGAAGACCGGATCGACCATACGCCGAAGGACGAAGCCGTGAATCTCAAGATCGGCAACGCCTTCGACGTGGTGTGCGAACGGAAGCAGACCGACTTCGAGAAGATCGCATCGAACGTCTACGAGTTCGAGTACGAGATCACGCTGCGCAACCACAAGGACGCGGCGGTGTCGGTGGAAGTGAACGAGCCGATCGGCGGCACGTGGCGGATGCTGCGCGCGTCGCACGCGTGGACGAAGACCGCGGCGTGGGCGTCGCAGTTCACGGTGCCGGTGGCCGCGAACGGGACGGCGGTGCTCAACTACCGGGTGCGGGTGACGTATTAGAGAGGTCAGGCCGGTCGGCCGGGTCGGCAGGGTGGTTGGAGCTCCAATAAATGAGCGTGTCGTGAGAACCCGGAACCTCGCGATACCGACTCGCCGTCTGGCAGCGATGGCCATCGCCTGTCTGCTGTTGGTTGCGGCGATGGCGCGGCCGGCGCACGGCGCCACGCCGCAGATTGCCGACGGGCTCCTGACCGGCGCGTGGGGTGTCGACGTCGACGGCATCTTGCACGATGTGTCGTTTGTCGATGGCTCATGCGTCGACTTGTCTTCTGGGTGCGACGCCCTCGAGGACCTTCCCTTTGCCACGACCGCCGGGACCGTAGCGGCTCAGGTCCGGCGCTCACGGCCGCCGACCGCGCGAGTTTGCCCCGAAGAGGACGCGGCGGCGACTGCCGACCTCATCCGGCCCGGTTGATCTCCGGATCGACCAGCGCTAGAGTCGAAGGCCCAGCTCGCGTGCAGCGTTGCGTCATCGTCGTCCTCCGTCGTTGCGCAGGGAATGTTCTGCAGGGGGGTGCGCATGTCGGACCGTTCTCGTTCCACGCTGCGGCGGCGTTCGACTCTCGTGATCATGGCGTTCGTCGCCGCAGGCGCCCTCGCCGCATGCGGCGGCAGCCAGGAAGCCGCGCTGTCGGCCAATGCGCCCATCGGCATCGAAACCACCCAGTTCGGCGTCACGCTCGAGAACAGGTCCGGCATGCCGCTCGTCGGCCTGAACGTCGTCGTCCAGGCTCCCGGCATGGATTTCACGACGACGATTGCGCGGCTCGAGAACGCGGATCACCAGGAGGTGCCCATCGACGACTTCACCAGCCACGACGGCACGCACCTGAACCTGCGCGTCGAGCAGCCGAGAACCGTCCACGTGACGGCGAAGGACATCACGGACAAGCCGTACGACGTAACCGCGCCCTGGCGCTGAACGCCGTCACGTCAGCGGGCGGGATCTATTCCGCCACGGTCGGCAGACGTACCCGGGTCGCCAGGCCGAGCCACCCGAGCGGCACCACAACCGCCCAGTATCCCCAGTCGGCCACCGACTCCCATCTCGTCCACGCGAACTTGGCGGTGGCCGGCTGATCGTGATGGTTGTTGTGGAAGCCCTCGCCCGCGGTCAGGGCCGCGACCACCCAGTTGTTGGCCGTCCGGAACGCGTGTGCGGCCGTCGAGTTCTGGTAACCGCCGAGCCATGTGTGCGGCCAGTGGCAGAGGGCGTTGATGGACGGGTTCAGCAGGAACACGAAGGTCGCGGCGTGAAGGCCCGCCGCCAGCGAACCGAACCAGAGGCCGTCCACGAACGCATCAGCCAGGGACCCGTCGTGCAGCCAGGACTGGACGCCCAGCGCGATCCAGAGCAGCGACGTGCCGCACAAGAGGCCCATCCACCCGCGCCGGAAGAAGTGCCTGTCCCACCAGCCCCGCCGGCCGAGCACGTCGCGAGCGAAGATCGTCAGCGTCTCCGGGTGCTTCCGCAACTCGGTGAGGTAGTACCACACGTTGCCCAGCTGAATGTGCCAGAAGCCTTCGAGCCAGGGGCTGTGCGGGTCGCGTCTGTCCGATGCGACCTCCACATCCGAATACGCGTGATGTTTGCGGTGCACGGCAGCCCAGACCGCGGGATCGACGCCGGTCGAAATCCAGTTCAGGAACTTGAACGCCCATTCCGCCGCTGGATGGAGGCTCAACGCCCGATGGGTGACGGTTCGATGCAGGTAGACCGTCGTGGCCGGGACGGCCATCACGAAGGTTGGGACGAGGGACCAGAGCCACGCGCGCAGCATGAGGGGTTCGTGAGGGGTGCCGCCGGCCGCATCAGAACCGCATGCGACCGGCGGCGGGAGACGATTCGTGAGACGACGTTTCTACTTGACGGCGACTTTGACGATCGCCGTCGTCCAGCAGCAGCCCGAGCCGCCGCCGCCCTTGCCCGAGTAGTCGCCGGCGGTGACGTGGAGCATGTAGTCGCCCGGCTCGCTGAACGTGACCATCGGGGACGCCTGGCCGCTGAACGGCTCGCCGGGCGTTCCACCCTTCAGCGCTTCCAGCTTGGGGCGGCGGTCGACCGTGATCGGGCCGGGACCGCGATACTTGGTGATCTCCAGGTTGACCGGCGGCGGTCCCTCGCTCATCTGAGCGTTGGTTCCGCTGCTGTACAGGCCGTCGTCGTCGGCAAACAGCTCGAGCGGCATCGGCGTGCCCACCGTCGCCGTCCGCGAGATGGCCGTCGCGACGCTGCCCAGCGGTCCGTGGAACGACGTGTCGCCGTGCTGGTCGAACCGGAGCGTCGGCGGCGCGTTGTAGCCGCCGTTCGGGCTCTCTTCCGACGACTTGAACGGGCTGATGTTGTAGTCGCGGTGCATGTAGAACGGGTTCCGGTACGTCTCGCCGTTCACCGTCAGATTCCAGATGATCTTGTCGGTCGCCGGAAAGTCCCCGGGCACCGTCACGACGAACACGCCGGTACTGCCGGCCCGGCAGAAAGTGGGTCGGCTGCCCCCGGTCCTGGTCGCCGGGCTCGAAGTAGTTGTTGGTCCCGATCGGCACGTCGACGGCGTCCTTCGTGTTGCGATTGAAGTAGCCGACGAGAAAGCTGTGCGTGCCGTCGGCGTTGTCGAACCACCCGTCGAAGTACGGGTTGATGCTGGCCCCCGCCTCCTGGAGCGGTGCGCCGGGGATCTGGACTTGCGCCGACACCCAGACGCCCCCGGCCACCAGCAGGAGCGACGCACACAGACGCGTTGCATGAGATCGAGTCATGGCCTCCCCCGGAAGGGCTACTGCTGACCCTGCGAAGGCTCCGTCACCTTCTGGTGGTCGGCGAGCCACTGTTGATATTCGGCGTCCGTGAGATACACGACGTTCATCCACGCGTGCGCCATTTCGTCGACGGTGCGGTCGCCGTAGCCCACCCACTGGTCCGGATCGGGATTGTTCTTGTTGGCCTTCGTGTTGTCGTACCACGCCTTCACGTGGATGATCGTCCCCTTGGGGAACGCCGGCGCGGCGTCCTCCGCGAAGATGTAGTTCGTCATCCAGTTGAAGTTGAAGTCGTCCACGTAGCTGATGACCTGCGATTCGCCCGTCGGGAGAATCGCTTCGACCATCATCGCCTTGCCGCGCAGGTGGAAGTGCGGCTGGAAGTTCGTGATGATGGTGTTCTCGAGCAGCGTCGTATACCCTTCCGTTTCCGAGACCGCGTTCGGCTTGATGTCGAGACCCTGCGTGCCGTTCTTGAGCCCGGTGAACGCGACCAGGTAGCTCCGGTGCTTCGGCTCCTCGCCCTTCGGATAGAGCCAGATGCCGAGCTCCGACCCGAACGTCACTTCCTCGCCCGCCGCGTGTATGTGCTGATCCCACTGGATCTTCTCGCCCGGCAGAATGAGCTTGCCCGTGCCGTCCATGTACCGGTCGTAGCCCTTGCCGATGGCCCACTCCATCAGCTGCGGACGCGCGTTCACCAGATCCTGTGCGAAGTCGCGCCGCGCGCCCCGCGACGTCCCCTGGTTCACCGCGTCGGGGTCGTTGTTGAGGATCAGGTAGGCGATCGAGTGGTGGAGCGTCTTCCGGCCCTGGATCGTGCTCGGGCGAATCTCGACCATCCGCACCCAGCGAGGCTCGGTCAGGCCCGGGATGTCGACGACCGGGCGCCACCACTCGTCCTGCCCGAAGGCGGGCATGGTGTAGTCGGGCGCCTTCACGACGATGTCGGGAGGTCCGTAGCCGTCGCGCTCGGCCATCCAGTAGAGGCCCTCGTGGAGCGGTTTGAGCGGCGGCATGTCGGCCGGGTTGCCCTCAGGCGCGCCCGCATCCACCCACGCCACGATCGTGGCGATCTGCTCGTCGCTCAGCGACATGTCGTTCTTGAACTTCTGGATGCCGACGTTCCGGTTGATGTGCCACGGCGGCATCTGGCGCGATGCCACGCGCGCCCGGATCGACCTGGCCCACGGACGGGCCTCCTTGTAGGTCCTGAGCGACATCGGCGCGATCGAGCCCGGCTCGTGACAGGACTGGCACTTCTCCTGGAAGATCGGGGCGACGTCCTTTGAAAAGGTGGCCGCTGGCTGCGGGGCCTGGGCAGCCGCCATTCCCGGCAAGAGCAGCGCGACGCCCCCGACGGTCACGGTGCGCACCACCTGACGCCAGCCGGCTCGGTTCAACGTCCTCTCCATTGCAAGTCCTCCTTGTTCGACCGTCGAGGGGCCCGGTCGCGGCCACCCCTGTCGTGATGGCCGACTGGCAGCAACTCCCGTGCCCTGTCATTCGATGTGTACCGGCCGTACTGCCGCACGGCTTTGAAGCCGCGCGCAGCCGCACGCCTGGAGGCGTGCGGAATTTTTCGCGCCTGTGGGGATTCTTCCGACCCCGGCGCGCGAGGTATGCTCGTTGAGCCGTGAGAGTCCTGGTCGCCGACGCCTTCGAGCCGGCAGGTATCGACGCGCTGAAAGCCGACGGCTGCGACGTGTCCTACCAGCCGACGCTCGCCGATGACGCGCTCGTCAAGGCCATCGCCGAAACCGGGGCCGACGTCCTGATCGTCCGGAGCACGCGCGTCTCCGCCGCGGCGCTCGACGCCGGATCGCTGTCGCTCGTCGTCCGCGCCGGCGCGGGCGTGAATACCATCGATGTCGCCGCCGCGTCGCGCAGCGGCATCTACGTCGCGAACTGCCCGGGGAAGAACGCGGCCGCCGTGGCGGAGCTGACCATCGGGTTGATGATTGCGCTCGATCGCCGCATTCCCGACAACGTCGCCGACCTGCGGCGCGGCGTGTGGAACAAGAAGGCGTATGCGGACGCGCAGGGTCTGTCAGGCCGGACGCTGGGCCTGCTCGGCTTCGGACACATCGGCCGGGAGGTCGCGGTCCGGGCGCACGGCCTCGGAATGCGGATCGCCGCGTGGAGCCGCAGCCTGACGGCGTCGAGCGCGCCGGGCCCGGCTGGTGTGCCCGTGGCCGTCGCGTCGACGCCGCGCGCGCTGGCCGAGCAGAGCGACGTATTCAGCGTGCATCTCGCGCTGGCGCCGGACACGCGCGGCCTGGTCGATCGGGCGCTCCTCGAGCGGCTGCCGCGCGGGGCGTCGTTCGTCAATACGGCGCGGGCCGAGATCGTGGACTACGCGGCGCTGGCCGCGGTCGCCGCCGAACGCGAGCTGCACGTCGGGCTCGACGTGTACTCCGTCGAGCCGTCTGGCGGAACGGGCGCATTCGCCGATCCGATCGCGGCCCTTCCGTTCGTGTACGGCACTCACCACATCGGGGCGTCGACCCGGCAGGCGCAGGAGGCCATCGGCGCCGAGGCGGTGCGGATCGTGCGCGCCTACAAGAACACGGGGCGCGTGCCGAACGTGGTCAACCTGGCCACGAAGACGCCGGCGACGCACCTGCTGGTGGTCCGGCATCGCGATCGCCCCGGCGTCCTGGCGCACGTCTTCGATCGGCTCCGCGAGGGCGGGATCAACGTGCAGGAGACGGAGAACGTCGTGTTCGCGGGCGCCGAAGCGGCCGTGGCGCGCATCAACCTCGACGCGGCACCGAGCGACGCGCTCGTCGCCCGCATCAGAGACAGCAACGACGTCCTCGACGTGCAGGCCGTGGCGCTGGATCGCGCCTGAGCGCAATCATTTCCCCCACGTGATCGCCAGCCACAAGTCGCGCATCGAATTGGCGTCGATGCGGACGGTCAGCGGCGGATGGGTCGCGTCGGTGACGGCGGCGGGCAGCGGGATCTTGGTCAACCTGCCGGCCAGCAATCCGCCGAGCAGCGGGTTGCGCACCAGGCTGTCGCTGTGGCCGCCCGAGTCCGACAGGTTGATTTGGGTCTTCGAGGGCTCCATCTCCGCGAAGAACTGGACGCTCTTGACCGGCGTGCTGCCGACGATGCCTTGGGCCCAGAACGGATAGTGCTCGGGCCGGAGCGCGACCGAGAGCTCCGCCGTCGGAGTGCCCCCGTCGATCGAGACGGCCTTGAACCGCGCCCACTCGGACGGGAAGTCGTGGCGCATCGAGAAGAGGCAGACCGAGCCCACCGTGTGCGCCTTGTTGATCGCCGTCTGCAGGCTCTGCACGGCGGCGGTCTTCAGCCGTTCGCCGCCCTCACGCGCCGTGTACCGCACGTGCAGGACCACATCGGCGATCGTCGAGAAATCGAACTGTTTGACGTCGGCCGGCAGCGTGAGCTGCCACACGCTGCCGGCGGCGCCTGCGCCCTCGAACGGCAGATACCGCTCATCCCTCAGGTTCGTCTCGAACAGGCCGCTGTCGGACTGGCCCGAGCTCGTCACGATCGACTGGATCGACCCGTAGTAGTCGTTGAACCGGGGATCCTCGGAGCCCTGGCGTGCGTACGTCTTGCCGGGCTCCGCGCTGACGCGGATGGAGCTCTGTTGCAGCGTCATGGTGCAATTGACGCTGGTGTAGGGCCCGACGACGCAGGGGAGGGTGACAGCCACCGACTTGATCCGGCGGAAGTAGTGGCCGGGACCATCGATGTCGAACAGCTCCTCGGGCATCGTGAACGCGCAGCTGCCCGTGGCGCGCAGCTGCAGAAGCGCGATCGGGTCGACCTGCAGCAGGCTGATGTGTTTGGCGAGCTCGTACTCGCGCTGATTGAGGTCGTGGAAGGCCATCTCCATGGCCTTGACGTCGAACAGGAGCTTTTCTCCCGCGAGGAGCCCTTCGGTGCCGTCCAGGTAGTTGAACTGGATGTACGACAGCGACGGGTCGCCCAGCTCGTACTGGAGGGCGCGCTCCGCTTTCCGGGCGACATCGTAGGCGAGCTGGAACGACTTCGCGTACAGCCCCTTCACCTGGCGCTTCATCAACGCGTAGAAGCCCACGGTGGTCTCCTTGATCGGCAGGCCGCCGCCGATGTCGTTTCCCTGCAGGAAATCCACGATCTGCTGGGCGTTCGCCATCTGCGTCTGGTGGTTGTCGTACTCCTTCCGGGCGATGGCCTCGCGGAGCTGGGCGCCGCGCAGCTGTTTGAAGACCTGGTTCAGCTCGCTCCGCGCGCTGTTGCTCTGGAACGTCCAGTCGAGCTCGCGCCGCGCGTACGATCCGAGCTTCCCCGCTTTGGCGGCCTCGAAGGAAAACTCCTCGGCGATCGCCCGCGAGACGGCCGCGAGGCCCGACGCCATGGAATGCAGGTGCTGGCCGCCGAAGTCCACGGTCGCGCCGCAACCCATGGGCTGCGCATGAGCCTTGAACTGCGGGAATGATCGCCAGGCCGGAGCCGAGGGCCTCGAGCGAGCTCGCCGCGATGTGCAGGTCGCGCACGAGCGCGAGCTTGTTTAGCTCCTCGACTTCCTTCGTGCTCAGCGTCTTCACCTCGCCGTCGCTCACCACCGTCGCGTCCTGCGCGAGGTGCGGATCGATCGCGTCGACGGCCAGCTGCGGCTCGCTGCCGGTCTCCGTCTGCGAGAAGCGCAGGTTATCGAGGCTCCCGAGATCGAGGGCGTCGAGCTGCGGAATGCTGCTCGTGATTTGGGCGTCCGTGCGGCCGAGCAGCTTCTGGTAGTACGCGTACCGCTGAATCGCCGCCGCCGAGCGACATTTGCAACGCCTGGGTCGCCTTGGCGGCCTCCTGCCATTGCGCGTACTTTACCATATTGGCGAGTTGCAGGATCGCGCTCTCGTGGCGCGCCCGCAACAGAGCTATCGATTCGTTGTCCTGCTTTTCGATCGCCGAGAGCAGGCTGGCGCCGAGCGACGTGACTTCCTGCGCGATCTCGGTCGCCTTGGCCACCAGAAGCTGGAACCGGACCAGCGGCAAGGGCTGGTTGAGCCCGCTGACAATCGCGCTCACGTCCAGCCCGGCCGCGGCGGCCCGCACCAGCATGGCGGGATCGATCGGCGGATCGAACAGCGGCAGCCGCTGGAAGACCCCCTGGAGGTTCAGGCTGTTGTGAATCTTGAAAAGCCGGTCCGCCACCGTGTCCCAGTAGCCGAGGAGCCGGTCGTTGCGGGGGATGCAGAAGTACAGTGTCTTGCCGATGCTCGCCAGGATCTGCGCGCCGTTCAGGTCGCCGCCGGCTCCCGACGGCGCCGTGATGTCGAACGGGATGTCGACCTCCATGTCCACCATGGCGTTGCCGAACGGGTCCAGGAGCTTGCCGCGCAGTTCGTTGTAGGTGAGCGGCTTGACAGAGCCTTTTTTAGGAACCGCCTGGGGTCGTTGGCCGAGAATGTTGGCCGCCATCACGTACAGCTGCGTCGCTTCGTTGATGGTTTCGATGGTGTATTGCTGGAAGAGCGAATCGCCCCACGCGATGAGATTGTCGAGATAGGCCATCACCGTCTTGCAGCATGTAGGCGGACGGGCGGTACCTGGCGACGGCCCAGGGTTGGAACGGATGCGCCATCCACTCGGTGATGCTGCTGAAGGTTTGCGTCTGCAGCGGCCGTCCTGCCTGGTGGCCAGATTCACGAGGATCTCCTCGATCAGCCGGACGTCGGTGTATTGGAACGGCTCGACCTTCCAGAAACGCTCGGGCGTCGGACCGGGGCTGTTGTCCGTCGGGTTGAAGATGTAGTGAAACCAGTGCTGCGCATCCTGAAATTTCTGGTTCTGGCTCAGATGGACCGCGATGAGCAGCGGCGCGTGGAAGAAGAGCTCCCAGTTGTAGATGGCGTACGCGCCGTCGCACGCGAAGTCGATGTTCTTCACCGGGTACGGCCGGTCGACGCTGCCCGCGTCGGGCAGATACTGCGACGCGAAGTCGTCGCGGTAGAAGAAGGGCTGCGGCCGGCCGCTGCGGATCGACACCGGGATGCCCGCGGGCAGCCTCACGGCCGACCCGTCGTTGACGAGCACGGCGCTGGCTCCGGCCGCGAGCGTCGCCGTGACGGCCGTGTCGTCGAACACGATCGCCGCGCCGGCGCCCGCGGAGGTTTGAATGCCGCTCGAGATCGTCGCCGGCAGCCAGCCGGGAAGCGCAAAAGCCAGTGCCGCGCCGAGCGTCGTCGTCGAGCCGTCCGGGTGGCCGACCACCGTGCCAGCCGCGACCGAGACGGCCGTGCCGGCTGGAAGCGTGACGGGCGTCCCCGCCGGCAGGACCACGCTCGCGCCACCGTTCGGCCGCTGGCCGGTCGCACTCTGGAGCAGTGTCGCCCGCGTGCTGTCCGGAATCGGCGAGAGCGGCTGCAGCGGCAGGCCGGCGGGCGGGTTCGGCTGCGGCAGATACAGCGTGTCGGCATCCTGCAGGCCCGCGAAGCCGCCGTCGTTCAGCCGCTCGATGAGCGACGGCACGTACGGGTGGAAGTGGGGGAAGAACCGGTAGCTCAGGCTCCGGTTCCGGAGCGTGATGTAGGTCGGCTGCGTCTTCCATCCGCCGACCGTGTAGGTCTGGTACGCGCGCGAGGCGTCGATCGAGTCGTGAAACCCTTTGGTCAGCACAGGCTGGTCCCTTCACTGGTTCCGCAGCGACGAATCGACCATCGGAACGGTCGTTCCCCGCAGCGACGTCTGAATCGTGTGAACTTGAGGCACGGCGATGCCGCGGGCGCCGACCACCGTAAGGCCGACCGCGATGCCGGCAGGCGCTGCGGCAACCGGCGTCCCGGCGGACACGGCCGCTGCGCCGAGGCCGCCGGTCTTTCCGACGAGCGCGTCGCCGTAGCCGATCGCCGTCGCAGGGTCGGTCGTCCAGTCGACCACCTGCTGGACCTCCCCGAGGGCGTACACCGGATCGCCGAGGGGCGTCGGCACCCTTGGCCCCGGCACCTGCGCGATCACGGCGATCTCCTTGAGGATGCCCGGATCCTTGAACGTCCGCGCCGGAGGCGGCGCGACCGCCCAGCCGTTCCACTCCTGCACGACCGTCTCGGTGAGCGACGGCTGGACGTAGAACGTGCGCTCGTCGCGGAACGCCGAGGCCGCGCCGGCATCGGACTGCCTCGAGTCCTTGAAGAAGATCGGGGCGACCAGACCGCCGGCTTCAGACAGCAGCGGGTCGGCCGGATTCAGGAAGGGCGGCACCACCGGATTGGCACAGGTCAGGATTTCGAACTGGCTCGTGCGGGCGAGAATCGGCTCCGACTCCGTGGTGCTCGACCGATCGTCGTGAATCTCGCTCTCGAACGACACGGAGAGTCTCGATACGCCGGTGTAGAACGTCGCGTCGACGCCGCTGGTGTCGTACGGCGAGGCTTGCGGAGCCTGCCAGTACGACGACCGGAAGTCGGGATCGCAGTTCTTGCTCGTCACGCGAAATGCGTGATTGGCGCGCGGCAGGGCCGCCAGCTTGGCGAGGTCGGCCTCGACGGCTTCTGGACGATGTTTCCGGTCCCGCCTCAGGCGGAGCTCGAGCGCCGCCCGGGCGCGGCTGTATTGGCGTTCGTAGGCGTCCGGGAAATCCAGATGGATGCGAACGGCGCCCTCGTTGCCCTGCGCGTCGATCTCCTTCGTGACGTGGATGTGCGCGTCGCGGGGTTCGAAATCGTCGTGGACGGCAATGAGTTCCGACTTCTCGACGTTGCTCGAGACCCGGTTCGTCCATTTGCCCTGCAGGCAGTCGCTCCAGTGGAGCTGCACCTGGATCAGCTTCTGCGGCGTGTTGTCGACGATGTCGCCGGACAGGGTGGCGAAGTCGAGGTTGGAGACGGGGCCGCCCCCGGCAGCTGACGCCGAGCGCGGCCGCGTCTTCGTGACGAAGGTGAGCCAGAACAGGTTCAGGCGGCCCCGCCAGATCGCAAGCGCGACATGATCGCCTTCGATGTCCGGCGTGACGGCTTCCCAGCCCGACCAGGCGCCGTCCTCGAACGCCCGGTAGAAGTACTTGTGGGGGTGCCCGTACGTGCGGCCCAGCACGTGCAGCGTACTGAGCCCCGGGTCGACGAGATCCTGGTCGAGATAGGTCGAGACGATGTCGAGACGCGCGCGGACGTCGAGACCTTTCAGGTAGGCGAGGAACCCGTCCTCCACCAGGTCGCGGGTGACGTCGCCCTGCAGCAGGGCGCCCTCAAGCGTCTGGAAGAGATCCGTCTTGTCCAGCCGCAGCTCTGGCTCCATCCAGTTTTCTGGGAAGAGGAAAATCTCCCGGTTGGCCTGCCACACGCGATAGCGCTTCATCCACTGCCACCAGTCGGCGCGGATGGCGCCGGGCGCGACGTTGCGCTGGGGACGCACCGCGTCGCCGTTCTCGAGATTGAGCAGACAGCGCTGCACGAACGTCTGCAGCGACGACATCGCGAGGCGCAGGCGTGAGGTCTGGACCACCGGCTCCATGCCGGGATCGACCAGGAAGAACTCGAACAGCTGGCTGGCGCTTCGAAGGCCGAGCCGATTGAGCAGGTACGCCACGAGCGCGTCGCGCTTCCGGCGCCGCAGCGGGTTGAACACCGACTCGGCGATGGGCCGCCACTGCTCCGGAGTGTAGCGGCTCTTGACGGCGTTCTTGACGCTCGCCGCGATGCGGTCGGGGCTCGCCGGCACCGCGTCGACGATCGCCGTGGCGGCGGCGATGACCGCCGTCGGCAGGCCGAGCCGCTGCACGATCTGCAGCGCGTCCCAGACGCGGCGGATGCCGACGGGGTTGAGAAAATGCGGATCCGCGCCGAGCGCCGTGGCGACGTCCTCCACGGTCTCCGGGCTGCGCCGCGTCAGATGCGCGAGCAGCGTCGACGCCGCGACGGGCGGCGACGCCTGCGACGCCGCCTTGAACACGTCGATGAGTCCGTCGGTGCCACCGGCGGCCGACCTCCGCAGGTCGGCATAGTCGGCCAGGGCGAGGAACTGCGCGAACAGCGTTGCCGCCTGGGCCCCGGAATCGTCGGTCGACCGTGTCGGAAGCGCGCTGAGCTTCAGGCCGCCGAACTGCGACGCGTGGGCCAGCAGATAGCTCACTTCGCGTTCGCCGATGCCGGTGCCCTGCAGGATCTGAAGCACCTTTGCGAGGAGGACGCGGGCGCGGCCGAATCCATCGACCGCCGCCTGCGGGTACAGCTGAAGCTGGCTCAACGGACCTGCGGGCAGGGTTTCCCCCTGCACCGACAGCCCCAGGCCGTTCGGACCGAGCAGGGTGCCCTCGATCGTGAAGTGATAGGCGACACCGCCCCGCAGCCGGAGAAACTGGCTGGCCTGTTCGCCGTCGGCCCCCGCCGTGTACTGGACGACGGGGTCGGGGAGCAGGGAGGCGGGATCGGGCGACTCGACGCGGAACGTGGCCGTCGCGTTGGCGTTGCCGAGCGCCACCACGAACCGGTACGGGCCGTCGGTCGGCGCCTGCAGAAAGCCTTCGAACCGGCAGCTGCGCATGCCGGCGATGCTGTTGCTCGGATCACGCGTGTCGGCGGTGACCGCAATGCCCGACGCGATCGGTGTGCCTGTCAGGTCCGCCGATCCGTAGTAGGTCGCGCTCACCCCCGGCGGCCCGACGGCGAGGAAGGCGTCGAGGAGCGACCGCCCCGGGCGGCTCGGGTCGGTCAGGAGCGCGGCGTCGGTCACGAGGGCCTCGGTGAGCGACGGATCCGACGCCAGGCTTGCCGAGAGGGTCTGCAGGACGAGTTGCCGACGCAGCTTGCGCGCCAGCAGGGGCGCGAACACGGTCACGAGGCGGGCCTTCACCAGCCGCTGGCGCTTCGTCGGGTCCACCTCCAGGAACGGCTGGGCGAACGCGTCGAGATCCGTCGCGCCGATCGTCAGGAGTCCGGCGGCAAGATGCTGGAACTGCTGGACGGCCTGGGTGCGGACGTCCTGCAGGAGCGTGGATGACAGAGGCGAGGGCGTCAGGCCGCTCAACTGCGCGCGGAGCCCGTCGCTCAGCACGCCGTCGCACGTCAGCGTCTGCACCTGCAGCGCCGCGTCGTAGACGAATCGGATCGGCGGCACCCGATCGACGATGGTGCCGTCTGCCTGCGCCTGGGCGAGGGCGGCGGCAAACGCGGCGGCGTCGACCTGGCCGGCCGCCGGCACCGCCGTCGCGCGGGCGACATAGGGCTGCGCCATCGTCCACATCGCGAGTATCGAGCCGGCCATCGTGCGGTAGGCCGGCAGCGCCTGCTGCTGGACGTCGCTGAGCAGACCCGCGAGCGTGGGCGACGGGTTGAGCGCGGTCAGCGCCGCCAGTTTCTGATCGGTGAGGACGCCGCGATAGCCGAGCCACTGGAGCTGGTTCGACTGGTCGTAGCTGAACCGGAGCGCGGGATCCGAGGCGAGCTTGCCGAGCGGATCGGCGATCGCTGCGCCAGGCGCGACCCCCATGGCGACCGCTTCGTACTGGGCGAGGCTTGCCCAGACGCCGACGAGGTCGTCGATCGTCGCCGCCAGCGCGTCGTGTGCCTGCTGCTGCGTTCCGTCGAGCAGTGCGGCGAAGAGCGGCGTCGCGTTCAGCGTTTCGAGCTCGGCCTTCTTCCAGTCCGGCAGCAGGCCCTTCACACTGACTGATTGCGTCTGTGTCACGGCCTCGTACTGCAGGGCGATTGAGGTCTCGCCGGCGAAGGGCGCGGGGTCGATCGCGACCGCGACGCCGTCCTGCGAGGCGGTGAACGTCCGCGCGTTCGTCAGCGCGGCGAACAGCGTCCTCAGGATCGGCGCCGGAACGAGCGCGGACAGGCGCTGGTCGACCAGGCTCTCGGACTGACCAGGGAGATCGGTGACCGCCTGTTGCGCGCCGATTTGCGCCAGGCCGCCGGCGACCGACTGCACGAGCCCGACGAGCTCGTTCGGATCCCACCGGTACTTGCCTACCGGGTCGAACCGATGGCGGAGGAGATACTGCAGGTCTTCCACCGTGAAGCCGCTCGTCTCGACCGCCGCGACCTGGTCGACGAATGCGAGCGTTCGGGTGAGGAGCACGTCCTCGGACAGCGCCGTGATCGCCGCTCCCGACAACGTCTGAAAGGGGCGCAGGCCCGACATGGCCCGCAGCGCGATCAGATCCATCACCGGGATCTCGAGGCACTGGGCGAGCAGGCTGTACCGGTAGCAGATCGACAGGTTGGCGAGCGTGAACGCGGCCGGAGCGGCGACTTGCGCGTCGGCGAGAATCGCCGCGATCTCGGCGGCGGTGAGTCCGAGCGCCCCTTCGACCGCGGCGCTGTGCGCCGACAGGCTGCGGAGCTCGGGCTGGAGATCGCCGCCCGGCCAGGGGAACTGCCCGTTCGGATCGTCGAACGCGCTGTCGTGGTTCAGGACGCCCGCGGGGAGAAAGAGCCGGCCGTAGAGCGGGTGATCGCCCGCGGTCGGCAAGTCGGTCCAGAGCGGCAGTAGCGCGACGCGCCCGAGCGCGGGCGTGAGCCGGGCGTGCAGCGTCTCGAGGTGCGCCAGATACACGAGCGCAGTCTTCCAGCCTGCACCGAACGCGGCGGCAAATCCCGGATCCGTCCACGCCGGGAGCGTCGTCGGAAAGAAGATCTGGAGCGCGCGATCGACCTCGTCGAGTGGCCACCCGAGCTTCTTCCAGAGCCGCACGAACAGGTTGAATCTCAGCAGATCCAGCGGCGAGACCGCGGCGCCGTCGGCGTACCGCAGGGTGGTCGCCGAGAAGTTGCAGCCGCTGTCGGGATCGGCGAGCACGAGGACCGTTCGCGAGTAGTTCGCCGGAAGAAGGGACGAGAGCCAGGTCCGCGCATCGAAGGTCGAAGAGGGATTCACCTGCGTGTAGGATGCCGTGATGCGATCGAGCCTGGCCTCGAACGCGGCTCGCTCGGGTGCGGTCAGCGCGGCAAAGCCGGGTTGATTCGTGAAGCGGAACGCGTCGGCCAGGTCGAGGTCGAATCGCCGGAATTGAAAGATGAGCGGCGCGAGGCCGGGATTGAGGAAGCCGGTCTGGACGAGATCCCTCAGCTCCTCGTCGCTGACCCCGAGACGCGCCGACAGCGTCGCGGCCGACTGGAGATCGGCGATCGCCGCGGCATCGTTGACGTAGCCGCCGAAGAGGCTCCGCCAGTTCGTCCCGTTGCTCTCGGTGAGGACTGCGTACTCGGCAGGCGAGAGACCCAGCGACTCGGCGAGCACCTGAGCGGCGACATACGGCGTCGACGGCGGCCCGGCGAACAGTTCCAGCCGGTCCACCTGGCGAAACGCCTCCAGCAGCCGCGGCAGCGGCGTGCCGAAATAGGTCAGGAACCCGCGCACCGTCTCGATCCAGAGATCGAACGGCAGGCCCAGCGGGTACACGGCGTTCTTGAGCGTCGTGGTGTAGACGTTGGGTACGATGTGCTGGGGCTCGGCCGCCAGATCGGCCGTGGCGGCGGTGCCCGTGTCGTATGCCACGCCGGCGTCCAGCGTCGCGTGCTCGATGTAGTACTCGAGAATCTCGTTGACCAGATCGATGTACGGCAGGGCCGTGTTCGTGTTCTCGCAGGTCAGGGGCAGGGCGCCCAGATCGGGGCGTCGGCCCGGCACGGTGGCGTCCTTGCCGATCAGCACGTCGAGCGGCGTGTAGCCGGCCGCGTTGGGTGCCGAGTGCTGGCCCAGCAGGTCCAGCACGTCGACGAAATAGGCAGCCGGGCTCAGCACCGAGCGACACTCCTCGCACTGGCAGAAATCGAGGCTGCCGAAGAGGCTCGCCATCGACGGAAACTGTTTCACGAGCGAGTCCTTGGCCTGCTGACGATCGGCGGCCGTGCCCGACGATCCGTAGATCGCCGGCGACGACTCCAGCGCCTTCGCCGTCGCGAACGCGTTGAAGGTGACCGAGCTCACCGTGCGCGCCTGTCGGTACACCATCACGGCTTCGCCGGGAGGGAACGCCGACTCATAGGTCGCCAGAAAGTCGGCCTGCGGAAGTTTCGCGATGTCGTACGCCGACGTAAAGCCCGCGGTCGCCGCCGCCTGAAAGGATTCCGTGCTCGGCGTGATCTGATGCAGGCGATGCAAGGTCTTCACCTGCGCGCTGGCGGCGCCATCGAGCGCCGGCAGCGCACCGTTCGAGCTCGTGAGAAAGCGATTGAGCGGCGTGCGGCCGAGGCCGTATCCGAGCGGCGCGGCTTTCTTCAGAAAGGCGGTCACGGCGGGCGCCGTCGCCTGGTCGACCGAGAGCTCCCCGGTCTCGATCAGCCGGGCCGCCACCTCGGTCGGGAAGCTCACGCGCACCTTGCGCGCGAGATCTCCCGCGTACGCCGTCGCGCGCTCGATGGCCGTCGCGCCCTCGTAGCCTGCCGGCACCAGCGCGTTCAGCGCCGCGTCGCCGCCGGGTCCCGCCAGCTCGGTCAGCATCGCCTGCCACGCGTCGGGCTTGTGCAGATCCTGATCGACGAGCCGGCCGAGGTCGGCCGCGTCGCCGATCGTCTTCTGCGCCTTGTCGGCGAGCGCCGCGTTGTTCGACGTCAGATACAGGAACTTGCCCTGGCGTTTGAGCGTGTCGATCGTCGCCGGCGGAATCTGGAGATCGGCCGCCCGCTGCCAGAAATCGTCACCGGTCGCGTCGTGGCTGAAGAACAGCTCGGCGAACGCGGCGTGCTGCGGACTGCTCTCCGCGATCACCGGGGCGAGCAGTTCGTGAAAGCTCGAGACCGTGCCGGGCGCCGCCGAGGCCAGGAGCGTCTTCTGTGAAAACGCCCGCACCGACGCGGCCGCGGCCGCCGTCTGCGGCTCGTCGAGCTGGACGATCCCGGCGGCGGACGCCTTCTTCAGCGCCTCCATGATGGTCGCCGGCGGAACGGTCGCGAGCAGCGCGGGATCGCTCGGGAGCCCGACGCGGTAGAGCGCATAGAGCGCCTCGTGCGAGACCCCGGTCACCGCGGCCTGCTGCGCTGCGGTGGCCGCGAGCGCGATGAGCCGGGCGTCCCATCGAGTCGATCGGCTCAAGAGACTGAGGTCCTGCCGGTCGTCGGTTTCCGCGGCTTTCCCCAACAGCGACAGATCGCCGATCACGGACGTCACGTCGCCGGCGAGACGCGCGAACTCCGGCCCGGCGGGGCCGACGTCGCTCGGCACGACCAGATTCAGCGTTTCGGCGGTCTCGACCTGGTATTTGGTGGCGGAAACGACGATCTCCGCCCCGGCGGCGTTCAGGACGCGGACCTGCAGGTTCACCGGCGACACGCGCGGGGTGTACTGAATGACGTAGCCGCCCCTCGAATCGCTGCGAGCCTCGCCCAGTCTGACGTTCGTGTCGGCAAACCCGATGTGGTACGCCCGCGTCGTGACGCCGGCGGCCGGCAGGCCCGTGTCGAACATCAGCGCTCCGGACACCGTGCTCGACGGCCGCACCACGATCGGCGCGATCGGTTCGACGACGACCTTGACACGCGCGATCGCCGCAGCCGTGATCTTCACCGTCGTGGTGACCGGCGCGAAGGCCTGGGTCGCCGAGCGGATCGTCAGCTCGTACTCGCCGACGGCCAGCCGGTCCTGCGCCTTGACATCGATGTCTCCGGACGCGTCGGCGCCGTTGACGGCGAGCGTGGGTGCCGGGGGCGCGGCTGGTGTCCGGGAGGCGAATGCCAGATCGACCAGGCCGCCGATCGGCTGTCCGTCGGGCGTGACCAGAGAGATTCGAACGAGCGTGTCGGCCGGCATGGGCGTACTCCAGAAGTGACGCGGCTATCGGGGCTGAATGGCTTCGATGAGATGCAGGATGTCGCCGTGCGCATACGCCCAGTTGTGGCACTTGAAGCTGCGCAGATCCGTGATGGGGGTCTTGCATTTGTAGCAGACGAGATCGGCGATGGCGCGCGGCGCCTCCACGTTGACGAACTTGCGATCGCCGAGAATGACCTCCACGAGCAGCGCCTTGCGGTGCACTTCGGACAGCGCCGAGCCCACGATGTCGAGCCAGTTCGACTCGCGGCCGCACGTCCGGCAGACGCGTGTGTCGCCGCTCACCCAGAGCGGGGCGCCGATGCTCTTCTCGGGAATGCCCAGAAGTTTTTCGATCGCCCGCACGTCCCGCTCGTTCGTCACCCAGCGCTCCCTGCCGGGCAGGGACGCCGGCGAATCGTAGACCTGCCGAAAGACTTCGGGACTGACCTGCTTCGTGCTGCGGCCCGACGACGACTCGTGGCGGCTCGGCATGATGCTCTCCAGTCTTCGATCTAGAACGCCCAGAAGGATTGAGTCAGCGAGACGCCGAAGTACACGCTCGTCGGCGCGCTGGGCGACGGCCCGTACAGCAGCGTGTCCAGACCCGGAATGACGCCGAGGGGACCCGGCAGTGGCGGATGCTCCAGGCTATAGGTCGTCACCGTCGATCGCGGAGCGATGCCCGCCGAGAAGATCGTGGTCGAGGATCGGCTGTAGTGAAGATACGAGTAGCCGATGCTCACTCCCGGCGTGAACGCCTGGACGGTGTAGGCGGGTCCGGTGTGCCGCCGTTCCGGCAGCGCGAGCTGACGGCTGAGAGTCGTCTCCGTGTCGCCCGGCGAGGCCGATGCATTCGGCGGTCGCTCGCTCGCCAGCGGGTCGATGCTCGGCGTCAGGCCCAGCGGGCCGACCAGCAGCCCGACGTAGTGACCGCTCGCTGATAGCCCCTCGCTGGAGTTCAGGTCGAAGCGGCCGGTGGCGAACGCCACGGGCGGCAGAATGAGCCGGAAGTCGCCGTGCAGGTCGTACCCGCCTGGGCCGAAGGTGCCCTCGCCCGTGACCCGCGCCACGTTGATGTTCCGGCCCGGATCCAGCGTGGGCAGGCCGACGTACCCCCGCAGGCTCAACACCCCGGAGGTTCCGTTGGTGTCGGCGGTCAGTGAGAACGCGCCGAGCACCCGATTGATCGGGCCCGCCCGGAAGAAGAACCGGCCGAATACGTTGCCGCTGCCGTGGAAGTGGTCGAGCGTGTAGCGCAGCGAGTCGGCAGGCGCGCTCAGACTGATGTTGCGATCGATGATCGACGTGCCCGTGAGGTCGGCGTCCAGATCGAGCGCGAAGGGGCCCGACGCCAGCGTGGCGTTGGCCGTCAGGCTCGTCGAAAAGAGCTGATGATCGATGTGCAGCTGATCGAGGCTCAGGTGCGCCGTGCTCCGCCCGGTCAACCCGAACGGCGTCAGGGTCGTGTCGGCGACGAGATCGAGGTTGCCGCCTGCGAACAGGCTGTTGATCGTCAGCGACCGATCGGACGAAAAGAGGTTGTTCACGGTGAAGTTGGCGTTCAGGTTCAAGTTCGCCCGACCCTGAATGTTCCGGAACCTGAACGGTCCGACGTCCACGCCCTCGTCCGGATCGCGTCCGCCGGGATCGGAGAGCATGACGGGATTGTTCCTGGCGTATTGATACGGGTTCGGGCCGTCGACCAGGCCGGCAGGATCCGGACTGATCCACCGCGCCATCCACGGGGCGTAGTAGCGCGCGCGGTTGTAATTGAAGCCGGTCTCCTCGTCGCGCTCCCGTCCGAGATAGCGGTAACGCTTCAAACTGACTTCGGCCAGCGATCGGCCGGCCTGGTACGAGGTGCCGCCGAAGGGATAGAACTCTTCGTACGACATCACCGCGCCCGTCTCGTCCAGCTCCAGGCAGGCGGTGCCCAGATGGTTGTCGAACTGGTAGCGGAACGTGCGGCTCGGCAGCGTTCCGGGCGGCGCCGCGGCGTCGGCGGTCTTGGTGTCGACGATCGCGATCCGCCGCCTGTCGTCCATCACGTGGAGCGTGTCCCGCTCGAGCGCGCCCGGCCCGTACTCCCGGTACCGCTCGAATCCTCCAAGGTAGAACCGCTCCCTCAGCTTCGTGCCGCCGGCGGACAGGGTCACCTTTCGAACGCGCTGGCCCGTCGCGTCGTATGCGTACACGGTCTGCTCGCCCTGGTGGGCCGCGCCGTCGACATCCGATCCGCTCACGGCTCGGCGCGTGGTGGCGACGAGCTGGTCCTTGAAGTCCCATCGCATCGACTGCAGCTGGATCATCGACGTGACGTTGCCGCGAGCGTCGTACGCGAGCGGCTCGGCGATCGACGACGATCCGCTGACCGACGTCGCGGTCAGGCGATTGCTCACGGCGGCCGCATCGAGCAGACTCGGTTCCGCGTACGTGTACGTGCGCGTCCACCCGGGGTTGACCGGGCTGGTCCCCGCGTGCACGAGCCGCTCCACGTTGCTGACGGCATCGTAGTGATAGGTCTCGTCGTACAGACCCATCGCTGCGCCGTCGCCGGGGTGCGGCCGTTTCACCCGCGGCACGTCGTTGTACGACGAAGCGGCCGGCGGATTGGGCACGCCGGCCGTCAGGCCGAGGTGCTCCCGGCCCGTGGCCTCGATCAGTCGGTAGATCGCGTCGTACGTGTAGTCGGCGCTGGGCTCGACGCGGCGGTTGCTGAAGAACACGACATTCTGAATGTCCGCGTCGTCCTGAATGTGCGTGATATTGCCCACCGGATCGAACACGTAGCTGAGGTCCTGGACGATCTGCTGCGAGGCCGGCACGCCCTGCCGCGAGGTGAGGAGTCGCACGAGACGGAAGAGCGCGGGATCGTAGGTGTAGGTCGTCGAGGTCTGATTCGCGTAGTCGACGCGAAGGCGCTGGCCTTTCGCGTTGTAGTCGACGCTGGCCACGAAGGCGGTCGGCGCCGTGGCGCCCCGCAGATGGATATCGACGCGCGTCAGCAGGTTGGCCTGGTTGTACGTCGGCCGGATAACGCTCCCGTCCGGAGCGCTGAGCGCCACCGGCCGGTTCAGCGCGTCGTACTCGGTGGCGGCTGCGAACCCGTCGGGCGAGGCCGCCGGCGGGGCGCCCGCCCAGTCCGGCAGCGCGGTTGCATCGTCGACGAAGGTGCGGCGGCTGCGTAGCAGGTTGCCCTTGAAGTCGTAGGCCTCCGTGGCGCCCGTGGCCGGATCGACGTCGGCGTTCGTCAGCACACCGGCGCAATCGGAGTGCCTGAAGACGCGCCCGCGGAGATTCAGGTCGGTGTCGTGCGGCTGTCCCTCGCCGTACTCGATCTTCTGGTACTGCACGACGCCGCCGAGGGTGCGCGGATCGGCGGCGATCGGGTCCGTGCCCTGGACGAACAGCCCGATCGGCCGGCGCAGGGCGTCGTAGGCCGTGCGGAAGTCGTGCCCGCGGCTGTCCCACGCCCGAATGGCATTGCCCGAGCACGCAGCGAGCATCCAGGACTCACCGGAGTCCATGCTGGAGTGCGCGATCCGGTTCTGCAGCAGGTCGTACGTGCACACGACGACCCGGCGATCCAGCGCGTCGACGACCGCGCGCTGATTGCCCTGGATGTCGAGCTCGAAGCGGGCCGTGATGAGGGCGCCGGCGGCATTGTCCATGGTCGTCCGGAAGGTACGGCCGAGGCCGTCGAGGTACGCCACCGCCGGCGTGTTTGCGTGCGCCGCCGCCTTGAGCGCGGCTGCACGCTCGTGGACGCCCAGGGCGCCCGTGGCGCGCTGATCGAACCAGGTCGGCGTGTACAGTGCGCTCGGCAGCCGGCTGAAATGGCCTCCCACGTCCTGGTCGGCCGCCGGGTCGACGAGAGCCGTGTCGTTCACGTCCCAGCTGTCCTGGTGCCACGGATCGAAGACCGTCTTGCGATAGGTGTGATTCGCGTTGAGTGAGGCGACGGGCCGCTGAATCGGGTCGTACAGCGCGATGGGGCTCACGCCGACCGCGTTCCCGAACTCGAAACGGTGGCCGGCCGTCGCCAGCTGGCTGAAGAACGGTTCGTACTGACGAACCGGCTTCCCCTTGTTGTTGAAGATCGTCCACCCGCTGCCGACCCAGCGCGGGTCGACCGTCGGGCCGCCGTCGACGAGAGGTCCGGGCTCGGCCTGGATCTTCTTCTGGATTTCGCGGCCGTAGCCGTCCGAGTAGCTGAACGCGAGCTGCATCCGGCTCGTGTGTCCCGATGGCAGCGCGAAGACGTGCGTTTCGCGGGTGATGGTTGCCGAGAACGGCGGCTGCCATGTCGACGGATCGGCGGGTGCGGCGGCGCGGGTGCTTCGAAACCGATACAGGTCGTAGACCAGGCGGGTGGTCGCGTTGCCGAGCAGCGCGGCGGCGACCGTGTGCGGATTCGCCGCGGCGTAGAAGGCGTCGATCTGCGCCTGGGTCAGGTCGGCGTCGAACCCGCTCAACGCGTCGCCCACGCTCTCCGTCGTCTTGCCCATGACGGCTGTGGCGGTGACGAATCCGCGCGTATCGAAGCTGACGGCGGACCGGTTGCCGTTGGCGTCTGTCAGGACCGCCGGGGCGAGCACCCGATAGTCGTTCTGCGCCGCGATCGTGTTCGAGGCTTCATCGGTTGTGGCGACGGCCAGCAGATCGTGACCGTCGTAGTCGACGGTCGCGGCGCTCCCGAAGGCGTCTTCGAACCGTCGAGTCAGGTAGAAGTGCTGCGACGCCTGCGCTTTCTCCTGCGGGATCGAAGGCGCCGCCGCCATGTAGAAGATGCGTCCTCCCGCCACCCACCAGCGTCCGTCCCCGTCGAGATCGACGTAGCCTCCGCCATCGGGGCCGACGCTCCCCAGCACCGTCGCGGGCATCGGCAGGAGTGCGGCGCCCCCGCGGCGATATGTCCTGGCAATCAGGCCTGGCGTGAACGCCAGTTTGAACGTGGCGCCCGGCAGCGCCATCGATTCGAGGGCGCGCGGCGCCAGCAGCGCCCGAGGGTCGCCCGCCGCCGCGCCGAGATCGTCGGGCCGGTACAGGGTGCGGGTCTGGCTGATCAGCCGGCGGTAGGGCTCGCCCGGATGCAGCCCCGCGGGATCGATCGCTTCGAACGGCACCTCGTGAGCGCCGTCGCCCGCGCTGGCGATCTGCGCGCGCATCTCGTCGAAGCCGAACACGTTCGTGACATCGGCGAGATTCGCATCGGGCACGACGTGGATCAGCTCGAACGTCGCTGCCTCCGCCACGAGCGGCGCGCGGTACGCATCGTCGAGCGATACGGGCGCCGTGTAGACCGTCTCGATGTAGGTGCCGAGCGTGGCGTGCTGCGTGTCCTGGTCCTCCGCGGTGAGCGCCGGATCGCGATAGCGGCGGCCGTACGCGATGGCGACCGTCTCGAGCGCGTTTCCGAAGGAATCGACCGACAGCGTGAAGCCGTGTGAGACGCGCGGATCGGCGGCCGTCCTGGACGGCGGCGGGGCGTCGGGGGCGGACAGTGCCCCGTCCTTCACGGTGTAGATACGGCGTTCGTACTGAAAGTCGAGCGTCTCGCGGGGGTGCACGAAGAACACGCCGAAGGCGTTCGGCCCGCGGGGCTGCAGCGTCTCGATCGTGTAGCTCCGCTCCGACACGCGATACGGCCGATCTTCGGCATTCGACGCATCGAGGCCGTAGATTTCCTGCCGGAGCATGGACCCGCGCAGGGCGCGACACGCCTCCCGGAGCTCCTCGCCGGAAAACGTGTGCGGCCGCCTGGATCCATCGCCGAGCAGGACGTCCTCCGGGAGGATCGTGTCGTCGAGTTGCATGCTCGCCAGCTGCCGGGGCGTCAGTGGGTCGATGCCGTCCGAGGCGTCGCCTTCTCCGTAGGTACTCGTGCGCCAGGTGCCGCGCGATCCGGGCGCCGCCGACGTACACCCCAGTGTGAAACCACGTCCTGGTGCAGACGGGCGGCACGTGCGAGGCCGCGTCGAGATTGGCCGGCTGCGGAAACGCCGCGGCGTCGGACAGCGCGGCGAACTCTTCAGTGTCGAACTGGTCGACGCGGCCAAATCCTCGGAACTCCCGCTCGACGCCGTCGAAATACCCGTGGTGGTACGCGTACCGGGTCACGAACAGGTTGCGGCTGATCTGATCGTGGGTTTCGACTCGCTCCACGACCTGCACCGGAAACGGCAGGCTCGTGACCCACGGCGTGCCGGCCAGCTTGTCGGCCACAAAGAACTTCGTGGACGGCGCGTACTGAATCACCGTCTCCGCACCGAGATTGTTCGAGAACCCGACCATCAGGTGCGGCTTGTGCCCGCCCATCAGATCGATGTAGCGCATGGGCCGCCGCGCGTTGCCCGGGAGCGCTGACGACCAGACCAGGCAGGTCGTGCCGCTGCCGAGGAGGTCGAGGGCCGTGGCGGTCGAGGTGGCGTTCACGGCGGGAAACCCGTCGAGCACACGCGGGGCGCCCCACGCGTTACCGGACTGGTTGAAGTGCAGATGGACCGCGCCGCTCGCGAAGTAGATGATGTCTGCGGTGCCCGAGCCGTCGATGTCGACCAGCCGGATGCGCCGGCCGTCGAACAGATCCGGTCGATCGAGCCGCGGCGCGCCGTCCATGACGACCTTGGCGCCGAATCGACCATAACCCTGGTTCGGCCAATAGCAGACCTCGCCGTTGCGAATGCGGACCAGATCCGTGAGGCCGTCGCCCGACATGTCGGCCAGGAAGATCGACTCGGTGCCATCGGCGAAGACGAGCCGCGGGCCGCGTTCGTCGTCGGCGGGCTGCAACGCCCGTTGAGCTGGACCGAAGCCCCGCTCGCCGAGTGCCTCGTGCCACGTGAACGCCTCGCCGTCGGTCATCAGGACGTCCGGAAGCCCGTCGCCCGTCAGGTCGATGAACCGGAGATTGGGATCCCGCCAGTCGAGATTCGGCAGCGACGCGAGCGGCGCGAATGTCGTCCAATGGCCTCGTCGCGTGCGTTCGTACCAGCCCCGTGCCGGACCGTCCAGATCCACGAGATCGAGCCGCCCGTCGCCCGACAGGTCCATCAACTGCTGCCGTCCGCCGCCGAGCGCCGCCGTCGACGGCACGTGCGCCACGATCTCGAGGGGCGCGAAGCGGGGCGTGGTGACGCGCGCGCCGTCGACCTGCTGGTCGTTGGCGGCGCTGTGGTTCGCCTTGTAGAACCAGCTGCCGCCCTGTTCGGTGAGGATGCCGGACGATCCTTCGCCATCGAGGTCGACCCACCGATACCGCGACGGATCGAGTCCGCCGGGGAGATTCTCGAGGCTGTCCGGGTCGACGTCACGAACCGTTTCGTCGATCGACGCCGTGCTGTAGGCGAAGTCGAGCGGCGGCAGGCCGCGGGCCAGATAGCCGCCGACGCCGTCGCGGCGATAGGCGGTCTGCGCGATCGACTGCAGAAACGAGTACGCCGGCTCGATCGGATCGGTCGGCGGTGGCGCGTACGCGAAATCGGTCGAGCGGACGAGGCAGTCGACGTCGACAGACGGCTCGCTGCTGAAGTGGTGGAACATCAGCGCGCGCCGGCACAGACGATAGGTGCGCACCTCGAACCCGCTGCGATGCGTGGAGAAGGGGTCCATCCGGCAGGTCCACGGCGAACCGGTATCCGCTGGCACGGGCGCATCGACATCGTGTTCGCCGTAGTCGAGGACCATCTCGAAGCACCAATCCGAGGGAAGCGCTGCGGCCGTCGCGGCGGTGAGGTCGGGAAGGTGGGGCGTGCGGTTGCCGTAGAGAATCCGCTTCAGGTACGCGTTGGCCGAGCGGGTCAGGTCGGTGCGATTCCGCTCGTGTGCCTGCGAGAGATCCACGCCGTCCGAATCTTCGCGCTTGTAGCGGTAGACGACGACGTTGCCCGTGTCGTCGTAGCTTTCGCAGATCAACCATCGGAAAATGCGTGCGGGATCGTCTGGATCGGCGACGCGGGCGTCCCGATCCCGGCCGTACCACGTCGTGACGTTGTTCCTGGTGATCGAGCGCCAGAAAGTATCGAGTCGATCGTCCGGATTGACCCAGCGCTCGATGCGCGAAAAGAGGCCCTCGACCCGCGGCCGATAGCGGTGAATGGCGTACCGCCGGCCGTACATCGTCCGGAAGCTCGTCAGGCTGGGCACGATCTCCTTCACCCATCCGGTCCCGTCGTGGACGAGGGCCGGCACCAGATCCTCGGCGCCCGACAGCACGAACGTGTCGGATTCGCCGGCGTCGTCGTACCGCGGCACTCCCTTGTCCGTCTTGCGCGCGATCGACGGCAGCGAGAGCCTCCAGCCGAAGCCGAACGGGCCATTGCCGCTGCCGGAGTCGTAGGTGAGGCCAAGCTGCGGTCCGAAGCCGGCACGCCCAGGGCTCGTGGCGATCGGGACGCTCAGCGAGGCGGACCCAGTGGCCGCGTCGGCGGAGAACTTCTCGCCAATCCCGCGAATCGCGCCACCGCCCTTCGGCAGGGCGAGCGAGGGTCTCGAGCCTGCGCTCTCGGCGGGCGCGGCAGCCGGCGCCGAGAGGAGCGTCCGAATGCGTGAGCCGGGCGCTGGCTTGTCGCTCGTGGGCCGCTCGGTGTCCATCTGGATCTCCCCACGTGGCGGGACCGTACGTTCGTACGACGACTCACGGCGTTGACCGTCGCCCGCGTCCTGTCGCCGCAAGGCGCCCTGCCCGATCAGCTAGTGGCGCCAGGAGCCCGATCGTTTCATCGAGTCGGTGAAGCCGTAGTCGGCGGCGCGGGCGACGCGCGCTGTGGGGCGCCGCGCTGTTCGTCAGGCGGCGACGATCGATCGGACGATAGATCGCTGGATTGGATGCGGCAAGTGAAAAGGAGGAGACGGTTCACAGAATGTCGGGTACGCCGTTCGGTCCAGACCTCGGCCGTTACGACGGCCGCACGCCGACCGACTGACGGCTCACCCCGTTTGCTGGGACGACGGCTGCCTCGGCACGGTGACCGTGAGGTGATCGGTGCCGTCGTCGAACGCGATCCGAAATGTTGCAATCGTCGATCTCCACCAGCTCGAACCGGACACTCTGCACGGTGATACTCATGAGGTCGCGGCATAGGTCGGACGCAGCGTCTTCACAACAGTTTCGCCGGACGCCGGGATTTGGGTTGACAGCCATTCGGAATGGACGACACTGAGCGAGCGGGCGCCCGATTGCGCATTGCCGCGCACAGATCCCGGACGGCCACTCGATGGATTGAGGGCGATCATGCCTGGCTGGTACATCCACATGAACGTCGCGAGGAAGGCCGTCGCCTCGCTCGACGCGAACGCCACGGCTGCGCCGTTGTTTGCGACCGATGGCCCCTCGGCCTCCGATTTGACGGCGATCGGCAGGAACAACCCGACGTATGTGGCGCTCGGCGCGATCGGGCCCGATATCTTCTTTTTGCTGCCGGACTTCAAACCTCCCGTCGGCAACATGCTGTGGAAGCTCGCCACGACGATTCGCGAGCTCTACACCTGGTGGGACGACAATTTTCTCGGCCCGTACGAATCCGCGATCGGTCCCATCGCGAACAACCTGCAGGACGAACTCAACGCGTTGAGCGGCGGGCTGAAAGATCAGATCGAAGCCATCTTCGGCCAGGCGTTCTCGTTCCTGAAGGATACGATTCTCAAGCTGGTGCTCGAGCAGTACGATTTCTTCGGCCTGCTGTCCTCCGGCGTCCCGTCGGGGTTCGACGAGCAGACCTTCTTCTGGAGCGACATGCTCCACTACCGCGACACGTATCGCTTCGGCGCCGTGCTGTGGCAGCGCGCCGGCGATCCCGCGATCGTGCCGGACCCGGTGCAGCGGGCGCGTTTCCAGGCCTTTGCGCTCGGGTGGATGTCGCACTTGGCCACCGACGTCACCGGCCACGCGTTCGTCAACCAGAAGGCCGGCGGTCCATATCGGCTGCACTGGCAGCGGCACCATCTGGTCGAGAACCACATGGACGCGCTCGTGTACAACACCGACCATGGCGCGCAGCCGATCTACCAGCAGATGGCGAACGCGGCGCTTCATCTGTGGCTGGCGTTCAATCCCGACGGGAGCTCGCGGGTCGACGTCTTCACGCCCGAGCCGAACCCGCCGTATCCCGACGGCGACCACAGCGCCGACATCACTGGACGCCATGCCGTCTGGGACGTCGATTCGGATTTACCGGACGAGCTCGCTCAATTTCTGTCCGACTCACTGAAGGCGGTCTTCACACCGGCGCTGAGCGCGCCCGACACCGGGATGGCGGCGTGCTGCCCGACGATCATCAGCACGCTCGACGGGCGCGTACCGCTCGAAACCAACGGCTTCGCGGAACCGGACGACATCGCGGGCGCCTACTGGTGGCTGTACAAGTACGTGAAATGGACCACGACCGACTACTACAAGATCCGGCGTCCCGATCCGCCCGATCTCGTTGTCATTCCCTCGTTTCCGTCGCCGCCCGGCTCGGGCGATTCCGACCCGGGACCGGGCGCGAGCGAGGGCGACAGCGCCTGGGACGACCTGCTCGACTTCCTCCTCGCACTGTTCGCCTGGGCGGCGTACCTGGCGGAGATTGCGATCTGGCCCGCCGCGGTGATTGCGGGGATTGTTGCAGGGACGATTACCTACCCGATTCGCGAAGCCCTGTACGAAGCCCTGGAGCTGCCGCTCTATAACCTCTGGCTGGCCGTGCATACCTACCTTGCGATGACCGGCTACGTCATGCCGATGCCCGGCGAGATCAATTCCGGGCTGAACACGCTGGGCGTGAGCATCGCCGACAACTGGATGGCCACCGTGGCCGCGCTGGGAGATCCCGACGGCGGATTGACACCGGCCACGCTCTCGCCCGATCCGTCCGGGCAGCCGACCGCCGCGTTCCCGCGGGACGTGCTGCTCGATCCGCCGAACTTCATCAGCACCATCTTCAGCAGCATCTTCAAGGTGGGCGCGCCGCCGGTCAACGGGGAGCTGCCGAGCGAATTCACACGGCCGTGGCGGTTCCCCCAGTTCGACAACGAAGGCGACCCGGTGCACACCGAGCTGCCGCAGAACGCGGCCGGACCGTTTGTCGCCGGCATGAACGCGAACGCGCTGTTCGGCGCGATGCCCGGTTCGCCGGTCGCCCGGACGCGCCTCGAAGGCGCGAGGAACGAGGCTGAAACCATCCGCGCGGCGGTCGCGCTCCTCATGAAAGGGCTCCATCTCGGCGATCCGCAGGACTACACGGCCTACGTGATCGCGACATTGACGCGCAACACGCTGGATCCCGCAACGGTCGCGAACTTCAACCTCGATGCCGACCGCGGCTACGGGTATCTCGCGTGGGACTGGGTCCGCGGCGCCAATCGTGAGTCGATCCCGAAGGCGTTCGCGGGAGCCAACGACCCCGGCCACGGGAACGTGCCCACGGCGATCTCGCAGCACACCTACAACACGCCCGTGATGTCCGGATACGGATGGGATCCGTCCGAGCAGGCCTCGTCAGGAGGCGCGCCGCCGCTCACGAGCTTCGATCCCGACACCCCGCAGTCGCGCGTGCGCATCCGCTACATCGACCGCGAAGGGAAGTTCGCATGAACGAACAGCCACCTCCCAAGTGGTTCGACCGCCAGGAGCCGGACGCCGACGATCCCGATCTCAAGCGGCGGCGGCAGAAGCTGCTCGAGGAGCTGCCACAGCTGCTCGAGCGGCATAAGCAGCGCGGCCGGGCAGACAGCTGCTATCCGTATCTCCTCGTGCGCTCCGTACTGGGGGATCGCGGCGATCGGCCCTTCAACGCGTGCTTCTGGGAAAGCCCGGACATCTGGACGGCGGCGGGGGATCCGTCAGTGTCGCCGGCCATTCCGCCGGACCACGGCGGTCAGGTGACGGCCGCCGCGCCCACCACGGTGTATGCGCACGTCTGGAACCTGGGATTCGCGCCGCTCGCCGGCATTCGCGTCGAGTTCTACTGGTTCAACCCGTCGCTCGGCATCGACGGCACACACGGGAATCTGATCGGCGTGGCGCGCTGCGAGCTCTCCGCACGCGGCATGCAGGGCTCCCACAAGCTGGTGAAGTGCCCCAAGGCATGGATCCCGGTGGTTGCCAACGGTGGCCACGAATGCCTCGTCGTCCGGGTATCCGGCATCGGCGATCCGTTGGGCGCCAACGAGTGGCACCCATGGCAGAACCGCCATGTCGCGCAACGCAACATCTCGGTCGTCTCGGCAGGAGCCAGCCTCAGCGATCTCGTCTCCGCGCTCGACGTCAGCCGACCGTTCAACACCCGGATTCAGCTCATTCAGCTCGGCGCCCGCGAAGCCGAACTGGCGCGACACATCGCGGCTCCGAAGCTTCGCGTCGCGGCCGTCGAGACGCACGTTCTCGCCGAGATGAACGCGGTCAACGACGTGGTGGCACCAGGGCCGACCGCCCAGCCGACCGCCGGAGCCCTGGCGCCTGTCCACCCGATGGCGGCCGGCGGCCCGCCGGCGGCACCGGTTCTGCGCGCGCCGTCCACAGTGCGCATCGTCGATCCCGGAGTGGTGTTCGGCCAGGTCCGCGGAGGGCCTGCGGCCAGGCCTCTCGCCAGGCTGTTCACGGATGTCGAATCGCTGCATCCAGGCGCGCGCAAACACGGCAGGCCAGACGCCGACGAGGCGCAGATCATCCGGGTGGCGACGTATTCGGGCGAGCAGCTCGTCGGTGGATACACGCTCGTCGTCGCTGGACGCTGATGCGTGATCCGCTGGGGCGCACGCCGGTCACAATCGTGACCGGCTTTCTCGGCAGCGGCAAGACGACGCTGCTCAACCATCTGCTGACCGCGGGCGACCTCGGGCGCGTTGCGGCGCTGGTGAACGACTTCGGTGCCGTCGATATCGACGCGGCCCTCGTCGCGGCCGTCGCCGACGAGGTGGTCCAGCTGGCAAACGGCTGCATCTGCTGCACCATCAACGGCGACCTGCTCGCGGCCGTCGAGCGTGTTCTTGCCCTCGACCCGCCGATCGATCGCATCGTCGTCGAAACCACGGGGCTTGCTGATCCTCTGCCCGTGGGGCTGACCTTTCTCCAGACGACGCTTCGCGCACGCTCGGTGCTCGAGGCCGTCGTGACCGTCGTGGACTGCGCGAATTTCGCGCTGGATCTGTTCAAGGCCGACGCCGCGATGGCGCAGATCGTTCACGCGGACATACTCGTGCTCAACAAGACCGATCTGGCGCCGCCCGATTGCGTGGACGGCATCGAGCGGCGCATCGCGGTACTCAAGCCACGGGCCCGCGTCCTGCGCGCCGCGTTCGGGCGGGTGCCCTTGCCGGCCATCGTCGATCACGCCGGGGAGTCGAGTTTGCCGAACGACGGCGAGGGGCACGCGTCGACGCATCTCCTGGCGGACGGATTCGCAGCACACGCCTTTGAGGCGGAGGGGGCGCTCTCGGCCGGCGCTTTCCAGGCATGGCTCGACCGGGGGCTGCCGCCCGAGGTGTATCGCGCGAAGGGCATCATTGCCTTGGACGCGCCGGCGGGACGCTATGCGTTTCAATATTGCGGCGGTCGATCGAGCTTCGAGCCCTACTCCGGTGATGTCGACCGGACGCGTCTCGTCTTCATTGGTCGCGACATCGACGAGGTCACGCTGCGGCGGCGCCTCGAAGGGTGCCTTGCGGCAGGGAGCGTCTCGCGCCTCCACGCCGCGCGCGGCCGAGCCGGCTCCGCGATCGCAACCTGAAGGTCCGCCCTACCGTGTCTCGTGACCGGCCCGGCCGAGCACGACCCGCACATGGTGCAACCGGCCGTCGTCTGACAGCGGCATCGACGCGGGGTCGATCGCGACCTCGTCGAGCGAGGCTCGCAGCACGCCCCGGCACAGCCCGTCGGGGTTTGAGACCGAAATCAGGTACCGGGCGCGGCCCACGTTCCACGTGATCTCGGTACTCCGGCCACGACGACGGAATGCAGGGATCGATGCTGAAGGTGCGGCCACGCCGCCGCAGTCCGAGCATGCTTTCGAGCGCCGCCCGGTACATCCACGCCGCCGATCCCGTGTACCAGCTCCACCCGCCCCTGCCGACATGCGGCGGTCGGGCATACACATCGCCGGCGACGACGTACGGCTCGAGCTTGTAGCGCTCGACGTCGTCGGCCGTTCGCGTGTGGTTGATCGGATTGAGCATGTGGAACAGCTCCGCCGCTTCGTCGCCGGCGCCGAGTCGGGCCAGCGCCATGACGATCCAGGCGGAGGCGTGCGTGTACTGGCCGCCGTTCTCGCGGATGCCAGGGGGATAGCCTTTGATGTAGCCCGGATCCTGCGCCGAGCGATCGAAGGGCGGCGC
Organism: uncultured Acidobacteriota bacterium; assembly: GCA_963837345.1. Lineage (GTDB taxonomy): Bacteria > Acidobacteriota > Vicinamibacteria > Vicinamibacterales > CAVVIG01 > CAWIMX01. Next base: position 671,118 of record CAWIMX010000001.1, on the reverse strand, counting down.
GAGGAGGAGCAGCAGCCCCGATCCACGTGCGACCAGCGCGGTTCGAACCGAATCCATCGCGCGTTCGGCGAATCGTTGCGGAACGGCACCTGACAGGACCGCCCACGACTGCGCGATCGAATCGATCCGGCACTCGTCGTTCTGCGACGATCCGAGCGCGGTCCCGTCGTCGTAGTAGCCGCGGCGATACCACTCGCCGTCCCACGTCAGCTCGAGCTGCGACGCGAGGCGGCGCGCTTCCGTGCGATAGCGGTCGGCGCGCGCGACGTCGTCGCGCGTCTCGCACACGGCCGCGAAGTCGGTCAGGACGCGGTACAGGAAGAAGCCGAGCCACGTGCTCTCGCCCCGACCGGCCTGGCCCACGCGGTTCATCCCGTCGTTCCAGTCGCCCGTGCCGAAGAGCGGAAGGCCGTGCGCGCCGGCGGTCGTGCCACGCTCGATCGCGCGGACGCAGTGCTCGAACAGCGTGCCGTCTTCGGCCGACACGGTCGGCAGCGCGTAGTCGTCGTGTCCATCGGGCCCGAGCGGCGGCGCCTGGAGAAACGGGACGCGCTCATTCAGGATGTCGCCGTCCCCCGTGGTGCGCACGTACCGGGCCGCCACGTAGGGCAGCCAGAGCAGATCGTCGGAGCAGCGGGTGCGGAGGCCGCGACCGCTCGGCTCGTGCCACCAGTGCTGGACGTCGCCCTCCACGAACTGCCTGGACGCCGCGCGAAGCAGGTGTTCCCGCGCGAGCTCCGGGCGCGCGACGAACAGCGCCATCACGTCCTGCAGCTGATCGCGGAAGCCGAACGCGCCGCCTGGCTGGTAGTAGCCGCCGCGCGTCCACAGGCGGCAGCTCACCGTCTGATAGAGCAGCCAGCGATTCAGGAGCGCGTCGAAGGAATCGTCGGGCGTCCGCACCTGCACGGCGTCGAGGGTGCCGTTCCACGACGCCTGGACGCGCGCCCGCGCCGCCAGAGCCGCATCGACCGTTCCGTGGCGCGCGATCAGACGGCGGGCGTGGTCGCGATCGGTGCCTTCCCCGAGCAGGAACAGCACCTGGCGGGTTTCGCCGGGCTCCAGGACCACGCGAACGTGGAGGCCCGCGCAGGGATCCAGCCCGGCGCCGACCTGTCCCGACAGCGTCGTGTAGCGCATCGCGCCGGGATCGCCGACGTCGCCGTTGCGGCCGATGAACGATCGGCGATCGCCTGTGAACGACATGAGCGGCTCGCTGGCATGGGAGAACGCGACATGACGCGCGAAGTCCTGGTTGTACGCGTTCCGGGCCAGCACCGCGCCGCTCACCGGATCGATCTCGGTGACGACGTGCAGGTGTTCGCGATCGCGCGGCGGCCCGAGGGCCCATTCGCCGTACGAAAAGACGCTGAGCGTCCGGGAATCGGCACCCTCGTTGGCGAGGGTGAGCAGGGAGCATTTGACGGGATCGTCGGTGTCGACGAACACCTCCAGGGTCTGCGCGATGCCGTGCGTGGTCCGGAGAAACGTCGTCGCACCCGCCATGTGGCGCACGACGCATCGGCCGCTCGCCGCGTCGCGGGGCATCGGCCCCGGCGTCGGCGGCCACCACGCCCCGGTCTCGTCGTCGCGGACGAAGAGCGCCTCGCTCGAGGGGTCGGCGACCGGGTCGTTCGAGAACGGCGTCAACCGGTTCTCGCGGCTGTTGCCGGACCACGTGTGCGCGGAGCCCGACGCGGTCACGACCGTGCCGAATTGCGCGTTCGCGATGATGTTCGCCCACGGCATCGGCGTGTCGACGGCGCCGTCGAAGACGATGGCGTAGGCTCGCCCGGAGTCGGTGAACCCGCCGCGTCCGTTCGCGAACGTCATGGGCGGGAGGGCAGCCGGGCGTGCGACCGTCTCGTCGCGCGGCGGTGCCGCCGGCTTGAACAGGATCTGGAGCGGCCCGGCCGGCACGAGGCGCTCGAGCTGAGCGAGGAGCGTCCCGGCGCTGCTGCGCAGGACCGCCCGGGCCACGGCTTCGAGCAGCACGCGTTCGGCGTGGCCCATCCGGTCGGCGCGCAACAGGTAGGCTCCGCCGGGTCGGTGTTGCCAGGCGCTCCACGGGCCGTCGTTGAGTACGGCGGCGAGCTCCGCCTGCACGTCGTCGAGATAGCCGATCGGATGCTCGTTGACGATCACGACGTCGGCCCTGAGCCCCTTCAGCCGCCAGTATTCCTGCGCACGCAGGACCTGTCGCACGAGCGGCGCGCCCTCGTCGCCCATCACACGAACGAGCAGGATCGGCAGATCGCCGGAAATGGCATGGGCCCACAGGCCGGCCTGGCCGAGCTCGTTCGACGCGAGCGTCTCGGGACTCGCGCGCAGGGAGCCGTCGCTGCCGAGCACGCGCGAGGCGAGACGCTCGAACAGCAGCGCCTCGTCGGCCGACACGCCGAGATGATGAAGACCGCTGTCGGCATGCGCGATCGCCAGGGCGAACGTGCGGGCGGTGGCGCTCCGGTCGTGATACTTGCGGGCGAGGGCCTCCGCGGTCTCGCGATCCGGAGCCATGCCGGTGGCGAACCCGAGCCGGGCCGTGGCGCCCGGGCCGACGCGGATGCGCTGGCGGAGGCTGACGATCGGATCGAGCACGACGCCCGTCGTGCCCGAGAGCGCGCGTCCGTCGAGCGCTTGGGGGTGGCGCGGACTCCGGCCACGGCCGAGGAACTGCGCGCGATCGGTCTCCCATTCGACCGACCCCTGCGGACGGCCGTCCAGGCTGAGGGCGTGGAACGCCCACGTGGGGCTGTCGCCGGGTGCTCGTGGCCGGCGATGGCACAGCAGCGCCGCGCTGTCGGGCAGGTACTCGGTTTCGACGAAGAGCTTGCCGAATGCCGGATGGGCCAGGTCGTCGGCCTCGGCGGCGAGCACGATCTCCGCATAGCTCGTGACGTCGAGCTCGCGGATGCGCATGCCGTGGTTGTGCACGGTCACCCGGCGCACTTCGACGTCGTCTTCGGTCGAGACCGCGACGTCGAGCTCGGTCGAGACGTCCTCGTCCCGGCGGCGGAAAGTGGCGCGATCGGCCGAAAATGTGACGGCGTACTCGTCGGGCTCCCGCAGCGTCGGCTGATGCGCGGCCGACCAGACGACGCCGCTCCGCACGTCCCGCAGGTAGATGAACTGGCCGTCGGCGTCGCGGGTGGCGTCGCGGCGCCACCGGGTCACCGGCAGGCCGTGCCACTGGCTGGCGCCGCCACCGGCATTGGTCACGGCCGTGACGTAGCGGCCGTTCGAGAGGAACTGCGTGTGCGGGAACGTCGTGTGCGCCGAGCGGTAGTGGCGCGCCGGCCTCGAAAGGACGGGCACCGGCGCGCGCATGTAGTCGAGCGGGCGGGGTTCGATCGTCGCCACGTCGCGCGGGACGCGCTCCTGCAGCAACAGCTCGGTGGCCTGCACGCGCGGATCAGCGTGGAAGCGCTCGACCATGCGATCGCCGAGCAGGATGTTGGTCAGGGCCACGAGGGTCATGGCCTGGTGATGGGCCAGATGCGTCGGCACGACCACGCCGCGCCCCGGCGCCGCGACCGCCTCGTCGGGCGTGGCGAGGGCATCCGGGTCCCGCCGCGTGTAGTCGATTGCGTCGAAGAAGCCGTACTCGCCCCGGAGGCCCGCCGCCGCCAGGCGCCGCAGGTTGGCGGCCGCTGCGGCGGGATCGATACCAACCGCGAGCGCCGTGGCGTAGGGCGCCACCACCAGTTCGTCGCCGAGGCCGCGCTTCAAGCCGAGCCCGGGAATCCCGAACGCCTTGTACTGATACGTGCCGTGCCGATCGACGAGGTTGTACGCCGACTCCGAGATCCCCCAGGGTACGCCGCGAGCGGCGGCATAGTCCATCTGCCGCTGGACGACGAGGCGGCAGGATTCGTCGAGCAGCGTGTTCGGGTACGTGCGCATGACGAGGAGGGGCATCAGGTACTCGAACAGCGTCGCACTCCAGGAGAGGAGCACCGGGGCGCCGCGCACGCTCGTGATCGACCGCCCCAGGTGGAACCAGTGCATCTCGGGCACGTCGCCCTTGGCGATGGCCACGAAGCTTGCCAGCCTGGCTTCCGACGCGAGGAGATCGTAGCAGGACGCATCGGCCCGGCCGTCCGAATCGGCGTCGGGCAGACGGTAGCCGATCGTGAACAACTGGCGGTCCCGGTCGAACAGGAAGCGGAAGTCCATCGCGCTGAAGAGGGCCTCCGCGCGGGCCGCGAGTCGCGGGGCGCTGTCGCGCAGCCCGGCCGCGAGGGCCACGAGCGCTCCCGCGAGGTTGCCGCTGTCGACCGTCGACACGTAGGCGGGCGCGAGCGGCGCCAGCGTCTGCGTGTCGTACCAGTTCAGCAGATGGCCCTCGAATCGTTCGAGCCGCTCGATCGTCGTCAGCATCCGGTCGACTCGGCGAGCCAGCTCGGGCGCGTCGATGAACTCAAGGTCGTGCGCGGCGAGCGTGGCGAGCAGGCCCAGGCCGATGTTGGTCGGCGACGTCCGGTGGGCCACGATTGGTCCCGGCCGGACCTGCACGTTGTCGGGAGGGAGGAAGTGATCCTCGGGACCGACGAACGTCTCGAAGTACCGCCAGGTGTCTCGGGCGATCGCGAGCAGGTACGCGCGGTCCGCGGCGCCGAGCGCCGCCAGGCGCTTCGGCAGCGGGCGGCTGACGGCATGGGCGATCCACGGCGCCGCGATCCAGAGCCCGAGGATCGGCGCGGCCGGCGGCCACGCGGCCGGACGGACCGCGGCGACCACGCCGAGGATGGCCAGCGCCAGCAGCGAACCCCCGCGCATCCCGTGCAGGAACGCGCGCAGGTCGGCCTGACCGGCGCGCGCGGCGCTGGCGGCGGTCGTTTCCCACTCGAGCAGCGTGCGCCGGGTGACGCCGAGACGGACCAGGGTGACGCCGATGGCCTGCAGCCGCTCGCACGCCTCGTTGGCCATGAAGACGAGCTGCAGCCCGCTGCGGGCGCAGGCCGTCCTCACGTCCTCGGCGGCGGTCCGGAGGAACACGCCCGGGGCGTGCCCGGGCCTCGGCCCCCGCAGCGTCACGAACAAGGCAGAGACCACCGGACCGGCCAACGCCGCGAGGGCGACGAGCGTCCAGGCCGACGGTCGGCCCGGCAGCACGGTCCAGCCGAGCGCGAGCAGCAGGACCGTGGCGGGCGGGAGCAGGCTGCGACGAAGATTATCGAGGATCTTCCAGCGGGCGATGATCGGCAGCCGGTTGCGCGTCACGCCCGTGCGCGACGGGACGAACGGGAACAACCACCACAGAATCTGCCAGTCGCCGCGGACCCAACGATGCTGCCGCCGCGCGTGGGCGAGGACGCCCGAGGGATAGTCGTCCACGACTTCGACGTCGGTCACCAGCCCGGTGCGCGCGTAGAGGCCCTCGAAGAGATCGTGCGACAGCAAGGCATTCTCGGGCACACGTCCTTCGAGCGCCGAGGTGAACGCGTCGACGTCGTACAGACCCTTGCCGGTGAAGATGCCCTCGCCGAAGAGATCCTGGTACACGTCGGAGATCGCCGTCGTGTACGGGTCGACGCCGGTGTGGCCCGAATAGGTGCGGGCGAACAGCGATCCCGCCGCGCTGGCCATGGTCACGCTCACGCGCGGCTGCAGGATGCCGTAGCCGGCGGTGACGCGGCCCGCCACGCCGTCGAAACGCGGCTGGTTCAGGGGGTGGGCCATGATGCCGACGAGACGTCTGGCCGCATCGCGCGGCAGCCGCGTGTCGGAGTCGAGCGTGAGGCAGTAGCGCACGGACGGCAGCACCCCCAGGGCGCCGATCTGCGTCGAGAAGCTCGTGTCGGTCGCGCCTCGCAGGAGGCGGTTGAACTCCTCGATCTTTCCGCGCTTCCGCTCCCAGCCGATCCAGGCGCGCTCGCCCGCATTCCATTGCCGGCTCCGGTGGAACAGGAAGAAGCGGTCCGCGTGCTCCGCGCCGAACTTGTCATTGAGGGCGATCACGCCTGCGCGTGCGCGCTCCAGGATCGCCGCGTCCTCCGGTTCGTCAGGCGTCTCGGCATCGGCGAAATCGCTCAGCACCGCGAAATGAATGCGCGGGTCGAGGTTGCCCAGCGCGAGCACCTCCACGTGTTCGAGCAGCGTGTCGACGCCGTCGAGGCTCGTGAGCATCGTCGGGACGATGACCATCGTCCGCGCGCTCTCAGGAAGGCCGTCCGCGTGGTCGAACCGCAGGAGCCGGCGAGGGCCGATCGCGTGGACCACGGCGGACTGGACGCACGAGATCGCCAGGTCGCTCACCGGCAGCAATGAAACGAGCGCCACGGCAACCCGGACGGCGGGGCTGCCGCCCACGGTCGCGACGTAGAGGACGAGGGCGGCCAGGAGAAGCAGGGTGAGGCCGGCGATGGCGCCGAGGTAGACGGCCGACGCGTGCTGTACGAGGAGGCGCCGGGCCCGGATCCCCGCGCGCGGCCGGCGGGCGAGATCGGCCTCGAGCGCCGCACGGCCGGCGTCCACGAGGTGGTAGCCGACGTGGGCCGCGCGAGACGCCACCGAATCGTCGGAGGCCGCCTGTCTGGCGCTTTCGACGGCTTTCAGCGCCACGCGCACCTGACTCTCACCGCTCGGCGCGGACAGCTCCTCAACCGCGTGCCGCAGCGCGTCGCGGCTCAGGAAGTCCATGCGCCTGTACGCGCCCGCGGGATCCCGCTGGAGGGCCTGTTCGACGAGGCTGACGGCCTCGACATACTTCGGCCAGTCGAGGGTCGCGCACACGCGCAGGCTCGCCACGGCGTTCGCGACCGAGACACGCGCCACGCCCTGGCGCTGGTGTTCGCCGCGAACCGTTTCCTCGGCGGTCGTGTTCCGGGCCGCGAGGTCGTCGTCCACGGCGAGGCGAACGGCCGCCAGCCGCAGCCCGTACTCCCGGACGCGGTGCAGGAGCTGCACGACGAAGGCCGGATCCGCGCTGCCGAACGCGGCGCCCCTGCCCCCGTTGTCGTCGGCCCGCGACACGTAGGTGTCGGCCGCCTGGCGGGCGCCGCGCGCCGACAGCAGCTCCTCGGCGAGCCGGCGCAGATTTTCGACGAGCGCCAGCTTCAGCATGCTCGGCCAGGCCCAGAGCTCCCCGAGCGTCAGCGGCGCGACGCGCTGGTAGGCGAGGAGGAAGTGCCGCAGCTGCTCGCGATCCAGGCGACTGTCGCTGTGGCGGACCAGTTCCATCGCGATCGCATACACCCGCGCGTGCCCGGCATGCTCCGGCGCGGCGAGCCTCGGCAGCGTGCGCGCATAGGTGCGCGGCAGGTTCCGGCGGATGTCGGCGATCTCGGCGGTGATCAGGTGAAAGTTGTCGAGGAGCTCGTCCGCCGCCGCCACGACGAAGTGGCCGACGCGGACGTCGTCGGCCAGAGTGCGGTACGCCTGCCGCAGGACCCGGGCGTTGTCCTCGAATCGACGGAAGGTGTCTCTCGCGCGGCGTCGGCGATGGGGATCGATCGTGAAGCTGGCCGCGAGAGCCAGGGCGCGCTCCTCGAGCCGCTCGATGCTCAGGAGCTCGTCGCGCAGCGGCTTTTCGCGGGTTGGCGCGCGCCGCCGCCACGGCCAGCCCGGCCGCTTCACGACGTCATGAGGGCGTACGCGATGGCCGCCGCGACGACGAGCACGCCGACCGCGATCGCGGCGACGGTCAGGCGCCGTCCGACGACGCGGTCATGCCTGGCCCCGCGCGCTTGCCAGGCCGTCCAGCGCCCCGCGAAGTCCGGATCGGGACGCACCGGTCCCGATCGAGGATCCACGGGCGTCGCCAAAACAGGGGCCGTTGTCATGCAGACCGTCCCTTCGTCGCGCGGCCGGACGCGCACTCGTCTTCGAGCGTGGCGATCTGCTCGATCGCCTTGGCCCTGAGCGCCGCGGCGTCCTCGGCGATGGGTGCCTCGGCGTGCGGATCGACCCGCGGACGTCGACGGTCCAGGGCCGCGATCAGTTCGTGCAGAATCGGGAGACGCGTCGAGTCCGTCATCAGGATGGCTTCAGGCGTCCTTGCGGAGCACGTCTCCGATGGTGCGCGGTGAGTCGGTCGGCCACAGGGCGAAGATGATGCCCGGTGGGACGAGGCAGAGGGCCGCCAGCATCACGGCGGTGGCGAGGGTCATCGTGACGCTCAGCGCCAGCATGGCGGCGATCATCAGCGCCACGATCGCGAACCACCCGACGGTGAGTTTCGCCCGTGTCATCCCTTTCAACATGTGCTTCCCCGCATTTCAGAGGGTTTCCGTTCCGAGTCAGTCGCCTGTCGGAGCCGGCCGCTTTCGGGGCGCCTGGCGCGAAACGCCGGCCGTGGTGTCGGCCGCCGGTTTTGCGATCGCCAGCAGCCGAACGCGCTGACGCTGACGGAGCTTGCGCATTCGCTCCTTCTGGAATCGAGCGCGATCGCCGTTGCGTTCCGACATCTGTCCTCCTGTTCACTCGAGCCGAACGTCACGGATAACGCCAGAAGCCAGAATATGAGGTCGGCCTTCGCGCCAGGTGTTCAAAAGAGCACACTGCGTTACCATGCTCTGATGCCGTCACCGAAGCGGCGACCCTTCGACATCGAGGCATTTCTCACGTCGCGCGGAACCGCGGGCACGGTGGTCACGTATCGAGCGGGCGAGCGAATCTATTCGCAAGGCGATCCCTGCGACGCGATCCTCTACGTGCTAGGCGGCAGCGTGAAGATGGCCGTGCTGTCCCGGGGCGGCAAGGAGGCCGTCGTCGGCGTGATTGGCGCCGGCGATTTCTTCGGGGAGGGGGCGCTGGCCGGTCAGCCCCGTCGACTCGCCACGGCGATCGCGATGGGGGAGAGCCGGATCCGCGTCGTGCCCAAACGGCAGATGGTCCGCCTGCTCCACCAGCAGCGCGCCCTGTCGGATCGCTTCATCACGCACATGCTCGCCCGGAACAACCGGCTCGAAGAGGACCTCGTCGATCAGTTGTTCAATGCCAGCGAGAAGCGCCTGGCGCGGACGTTGTTGCTGCTCGCGCGCTACGGCAAGCCGAGCGGCCCCCGACGCGTGCTGCCCAGAATCTCCCAGGGTGTGCTCGCCGAGATGGTGGGCACGACGCGCTCGCGCGTGAACTTCTTCATGAACAAGTTCCGCAAGCTCGGCTTCATCGACTACAACGGCGACCTCAAGGTGCACGACGCGCTCTTGAGCGTCGTGCTGCACGAGGCGCCGCCGCGCATGCGCGACTGACGCGCTACCGTGCCGCGTCGAGCACGCGGTCGATGTCGCCCTGGCTCATCCAGTAGATGTCCGCCATGCCCAGGGTGTCGCCCGGTCGCGACCCGAACCAGCAGAACGTCTTGCCGTCGGCGCCGAGCGCCGGGCACATGTCGGCGCCCGTGGTGTTCACCACGGCCCCGAGATTCACGGCCGGGCCCCAGCTGTTCGGCCCCAGATGGCGCGCGGCCCAGATGTCGTTGCCTCCCTGTCCGCCGGGGCGCGACGAGGTGAAGTACACCCACCGCGCGTCCTTGTCCTCCATGAAATGGAACTCGGACGCGGCGGTGTTGATGTTCGGCCCCTGGTTCACCGGAGCCTGCCACGTCCCGTCCGCGCCCTGCTGGGAACACCAGATGTCGAAGCTGCCGTAGCCGCCGGCGCGCGCGGACGCGAAGCAGAGCGTCTTGCCGTCCCTCAGGAGCATCGGGCAATGCTCATTGCCGTCGTCGGTACTGATCGGCGCCGGCACGAGCTCGGGCGTCGACCACTTTCCGTTGACTTTATGCGTCACGAAGATGTCGTTCAGGTTGCGCGGCGCGGTCGTCGCCAGCCGGTCCGACTTGAAATAGATCGTGTTGCCGTCGTGCGAGATCCACGGCTCGCGGTCGTCGCCCTTCCGCAGGGGATCGACGTCGGTGGCCGGCGCCGCATTCACGGGCAGCCCCATGTTCACCGGCGTGTTCCAGGTGCCGGTGTCCGTGTTGAAGGTGGCGATGTAGAGATCCTTGGCATCGCCTGGCGCCACGGCCAGATCCTGCCGGCTCGACGTCAGCACCATCGTGCCGTCGTCGGCGAACGACAGCTCGCCCTCGTCCCACTTCGTGTTGATGGGCGCGCCGAAGTTGTGCACGCCGGCGTCGGTCCGGTTCTCACGGGCCGACGATGCCGGCGCCTGGCTCGAGACTGTCGGGCTCAGGGCGCCGAGCATGGCCACCACGGCCGCCGCGACGCCGATGCTTCCACCTGTGATCGCCGCCTTTGTCTGCACCATAGCCTCCCTCCCCGCGCATAATACCCCGTCGACGGAACCTTTTCAGGGTCTCCGTCCTCAAATCTCCAGCATGACGCTCATCGATTCGACCCTGCTCGATCTGACCGAACGGCTTTGCCGGCGGTTTCAGCGGCTCACGGGCCGGACGAACGTGTGGCTCGCGGTTCAGCTCACCAACGTCAGCATCATCGTCTATTTCGTGTGGGCGGCCGCGTTCTTCCGGTTCGTCGAGCCGTGGCTGCGCATCGCCCTGGTGCTGTTCTGCGCGGCGCTGTTCGTGGGCCTCACGCAGACGGTCTTCCGGATGCCGATCGAAACCGCGGAGCAGAATGCCTATCGTCGCGTGTCGAAAGGGCTCCGCAATCCGAGGCGCGTGCGCGACGCGCTGCTGCGCATCTCGTTCCTCACGCTCTCGGTGCTGCTGTTCGCGCCGAGCGCATACCTCTATCTCTACTTCATGGTGCAGATCGCGCTCCTCAGCTACTCCCTCATCCTGCTGACGACCGTGCTGCTCTATGTGCTGGCGTGCGATCCGCTGCCGCCGTGCCGCGGAACGGTTCGGGAATGGCTGCGCGGGGCGCCGCCGGCGCGGGCCGTGGCGGATTCCGGATCGCCGATCGCATAGACTGCCAGTCTGGAGGGGCGCGCGGACGTCTATCTCATCGACGGCACGTACGAACTGTTCCGCCACTACTACGGGGTGCCGTCGGCGCGCGACCGCGACGGCCGGGAGGTGGGCGCGGTCCGCGGTGTGCTCACGTCGCTGCTCGGCATGATGACGGTCGGGACCACCTACATCGGGGTTGCGACCGACCACGTCATCGAATCGTTCCGCAATCGGCTCTGGCCCGGCTACAAGACCGGCGACGGCATCGAGCCGGCGCTCCTGTCGCAGTTTCCACTGCTCGAAGAGATGCTCTCGGCGCTCGGCGTCGTGGTGTGGCCGATGGTCGAGTATGAAGCCGACGATGCGCTGGCGGCGGCCGCGGCGCGGGCGGCCGCCGATCCGCGGGTGGAGCGCGTGGTCATCTGCACGCCCGACAAGGATCTCGCCCAGTCGGTTCGCGGCACGCGCGTGGTGCAGATGGATCGGCGGGCCCGGACCGTCCGCGACGAAGCCGGCGTCGTCGCCAGGTTCGGTGTCCCGCCCGAGTCGATTCCCGACTACCTCGCGCTCGTGGGCGACGCGTCGGACGGCTATCCCGGGCTTGCCGGCTGGGGCGCCAAGTCGGCCGCGGCGGTCCTCGCCAAGTACCGCCATCTCGAGTCGATTCCCGCCGACTGGACGACATGGCGCGTGAACGCCTCTCGACCGGCGGCGCTGCTCGCCACGCTCATGAAGGAGCGCGAGCGCGCCCTGCTGTTCCGCGATCTCGCCACGCTTCGGACGGACATCACGTTGTTCGAGAGTGTCGACGCGCTCAGATGGACCGGACCGACGCCGGCGTTCGCCGCGCTGGCCGCGCGACTCGACGCGGCGGCGAAGGCTTCGACCGCCGGCGCGCCGGACACGCCGGACGTGTAAGAGGTTCGTCAGGACCGCACGCGCTTCATCGAACTGCACGCATCTCGACCAAGGAATACGGGATCTTCTACTGGTCGGCGCGCGTGTCGTACTCGCTGTCGTCCTCGCGCGGCACGGGCAACAACCAGGCCGACAAGGACACCTGCCAGGTGCTGACGGATCTGAACCTGGACCAGTGGCGCGGGCCCTCCGATGTCGATCGGCGGCATCACGCTCTCCTCGACCGCGCGCTACATGAGCGGCCGGCCGTTCACGATCTACAGCAGCGGCATCGACGTCGACCAGAACGGCGAGCTGGTGGATCCGCTGCCGGCGGGCACCTACAGCGGCACCGCGCTGAGCGCCATGCAGAACGTGCCGTCGGACGGCGGCCGCAACGGCGCCCGCGGCCCCGACCACTTCCAGCTCGACCTGCGGGCCGGATGGCGGCGGACGCTCGTCGATCAGCGGGCGGTGGAGGTGTTCCTCGACATGTTCAACGTGGCCAACCGCGCGAACTTCACCAATCCGTCGGGTGACGCACGCATTCCGTCGACGTTCCTCGTGCTGACGAATCTCCACGGCGGCGGCGGCTTCCCGCGGCAGGCCGAGCTCGGCATCCGCTCTTCGTTCTAGCGTCGATCGCGCTCGGGTCATTGATTAGGGCGGACCGCGAGGTCCGCCCTACAATGACGGGATGACCCGCTACGGAAAATCCCCCTGGATCGACGGTTTCGCGAAGTCGCGCGTCCCCTCGTATTCCCGCCACCAGGCCAACGAGCTCGCCGACGTGGTCGTCATCGGCGGCGGGCTGACCGGCTGTGCCGCGGCCCACGCGCTCGTCTCGGCGGGGCAGAACGTGATCCTGCTCGAGGCGGGTCGCGTCGGCCAGGGATCGGCGGCGTTGTCGACAGGATGGGTGAACGACGATCCGGGCGTGAGCTTTCCGGATCTGGAGCAGGCGCTCGGCGTGAAGCGCGCCCGCTGGGCCTTCCAGGCGTGGCGCCACGCGGCCCTGGATCTCAGGGCGCAGGTCAAGCGTCTGAACATCAAGTGCGCCCTCGAGCCGGCTCTCACGCTCACGGTCGCTCTGACGCCCGACCAGGCGGCGCGCCAGATCAAGGATCACAAGGAGCGCAAGGCGGCCAGCCTCGAGGCCGCGTTGCTCAACGCCCGCGCCGCGAAGGCCGATGCGCGGATCGAGCGGGCCGCCGGCGCCCTTCGGACGCGCGAGGGCGCGACGATCGATCCCTATCGGGCGACGCTCGGCTTCGCGGCGGCGGCGAAGGCGGGCGGGGGGCAGGTTTTCGAGGGTTCGCCGGTGAAGAAAGTCACGTTCACACGCAAGATCGCCGACGTGTTCACGGCCGGCGGCCGGATCCGCACGAAGAAGATCGTCGTCGCGACGGGCGTGCCGACGGATCTGTATCGATCGCTCAAACGCCATTTCTGGTTCCATCGGGTGTACACGGCGGTGACGGCGCCGCTGCCCGCCCCCATCCGCAGGAGCCTCGGCCGCGACGGCTTCGTGCTTCGCGACGCCGCCGCCCCTCCGCACATCGTCCGGTGGATCGACGGCCATCGGCTGCTGATCGCCGGGGCCGACTCCGCTCCGGTGCCCGATCGGCTGCTCGACAAGACGATCGTGCAGCGCACCGGTCAGCTGATGTACGAGCTGTCCACGCTCTATCCGGACATTTCGGGCGCGCCGGCCGTGTACGGGTGGTCCACGCCGTACGCACGCACGGTCGAAGGGATTCCCTACATCGGTCCGCACCGGAACTTCCCGTTTCACGTGTTCGCGTGGGGCGACTCGAGCCACGGCGTCACCGGGGCGTATCTGGCGAGCCGCATCGCCGCGCGGTACTGCCTCGAGGAGACCGAGGCCTCGGACGCGGCGTTCGACTTCAACCGCTAGGCGCCTCGGACCAGGGACGCAGGCGCCCAAGCACCAAGGACCACTCGGCATGCCCATAGATCTGATCGTGTTCGGCCCGCACCCCGACGATATCGAGATCGGCCTCGGCGCCACCGTCGCGCACCACGCGGCGCAGGGGCTGGTGGTCGGCCTGTGCGATCTCACGGCGGGGGAGATGGGCACGAACGGCACCGTGGAGGAGCGGGTCGAGGAAGCCGAAGCCGCGCGCCAGGTGCTCGGCGCGGCGTGGCGCAAGAATCTCAGGTGGCCCGACGGCCGGATCGGGAAGAGCGAGAACCATCTGTCGGACGCCGTCAGCTTCATCCGCAAGCATCGCCCCCGCGTGATCGCGATCCCGTACTGGGACGATCGCCATCCGGACCACGTGGCCGCGAGCGCGCTTCTGACCGAGGCGGTGTTCAAGAGCGGGCTGCGGCGGTTCAAGTCGGAGGCCGACGCGTGGCGGCCCGAGTGGACCTGCTACTACTTCATCAACGACTCGGCGCCGCCGTCGTTCCTGGTCGACGTGTCGGCGTTCTACGACGCCAAGCGCCGCGCCCTCGACTGCCACTCGAGTCAGTTCCGCCGCGACAATCCGAAGGCCGCCGAGACACGGTTGAACACGCCCACCTTCCGCCAGCTCATCGAGAGCCGCGACGCGCAGTTCGGCGCGCTCGCCGGCGTGTCCTGGGCGGAAGGCGTGATCGTGCGCCAGCCGATCGTGCGGCCGAGCCTGCTGAAGGACGCTGACGCACGATGAGCGGACCTGCGACGAAGATGAACGTCGGGATCGTGTGCTACGCCTCGATCGGCGGCAGCGGCATCATCGCCACCGAGCTCGGCAAGGCGCTGGCGGCGCGGGGCCACCGTGTGCATATCCTGAGCGCCGACACGCCGTTCCGCTTCGGCACGTACCAGCCGGGCATGACGTTCCACAAGGTGGACACGCCGTCGTACCCGCTGTTTCGCGAGCCGCAGTACATCCTGACGCTGGCGAACAAGATCGTGCAGGTGGCGCGCGACGAGCATCTCGACGTCATCCACGCGCACTACGCGATCCCCCACGCGACGGCCGCCTATCTCGCGCGGCAGATTCTGGCCTCGTCCAACGGCGGGCCGGTGCCGCGCGTGATCACGACCCTCCATGGCACCGACATCACGCTCCTCGGCGCCGACCGGTCGTACTCGAAAGCCGTCGCCTTCTGCATCGAACAATCGGACGGCGTCACCGCCGTGTCGGAGAACCTCAAGCAGGAGACGATCGACGAGCTCGGCGTGCGCTCCGAGATCCGCGTGATCCCGAATTTTCTCGACTGCAAGGTCCACCGGCGCGTCGAGGCCGCGGAGCTGCGCAAGGCGCTCGCGCCCGAGGGCCAGAAGCTCGTGATCCACGTCTCGAACTTCCGTCCCGTGAAGCGCACCGGCGTCGTCGTCGAAATCTTCAAGCGGATCCACGAGAAAGTCCCGTCGCGGCTGCTGATGGTGGGCGACGGCCCCGAACTGCGCGAGACGCAACGCCTGGCACGGTCGCTCGGCCTGGGCGCCGACGTCGAGTTCCTCGGCGAGCAGGAGCAGGTGCAGCCGCTGCTGTCGGCGGCGGATCTGTTTCTGCTGCCGTCCTCGTCGGAAAGCTTCGGGCTTGCGGGCCTCGAGGCGATGGCGTGCGAGGTGCCGGTGGTGGCCGCGCGCGTGGGCGGGATTCCGGAGGTGATCGAGGACGGCGTGAGCGGCTTCATGTTCGATCTCGACGATCGCGACGGCATGGCCGACATGGGCGCGCGCCTGCTCGCCGATCAGGCGCTGCACGACCGCGTGGCCGCCGCCGCCCGCACGCGCGCGACCGACAGGTTCTGCGACAGCAAGATCGTGCCGATCTACGAAGCGTATTACCGGGAAGTGCTGGCGCGCTAGACCTGGTGAATAATCAGATCATGTCCATTGCGAAGTGCCTGGCCGTCGTGGCGTGCACGGCCGCCGCCGGCTGCAGCTCGCCGACCACGCCGTCGGTAAACGTGCCGTTCTCGAAGACCGACCTGACCGTCGGCGCCGGCGCCACAGCCGATATCGGCGAGGCGATCACCGTCGACTACACCGGGTGGCTCTACGACGCCGCGAAGTCCGACCACAAGGGTCTGCAGTTCGATTCCTCGATCGGCGCGTCGCCCTTCCAGTTCACCCTGGGATCCGGGCAGGTGATCGCCGGGTGGGACCAGGGCCTGGTCGGCATGAAGGTCGGAGGCGTACGTCGGCTCATCATTCCGCCGTCGCTCGCGTACGGCGGCACGCGCAACGGCGGCATTCCCGCGAACTCGACGCTCGTGTTCGACGTGACGCTGGAGGATGCGCCGTAGCGGCGCCTCAGAAGCCGAGCCGCACGCGGACGCCGGCCATCGCGAGAAACAGATGATCGTCGAGCTGGCCCTCGCCGCCGCCGACATCCCGGCCGTGCAGGTGGGCGTACCGGCCTTCCGCGTAGATCGCGACGGCGTTCGCCGCCCATCCTTCGAGCCCGCCGCCGAACACCCAGCCCCAGCCCCGCGTTTCGAGCACCGATGTCTGGGTGCCGCCGGGAATGGTCTGCGCGGCGCCATCCACGGTGATCGTCTTGTCGTCGATCATTTCGGTCTGCGTGAACGTCGCCTGGTGGACGTTCGCGCCCGCCTGTCCGTACAGCCGGACGCGGCCGACCGGGGCGCCGACGTTTGCGGCCACCACCAGCAGCCGCGAGGCGAGCGAGCTTTCGAAGCCGTAGGTCGTGCCGGCGCCGCTCGCCTTCACCGCGAGCGGCTTCACCAGCGTCACCTGCGCTCCCAGAAAGGGCGTCACCCAGAACGTGGCGCCGCCTTCCATGCCGAGGCGGATGTCGCTGCCCGCGCAGCTCACGTCGCCGCACGCGACGTCGATCGCCCGGCGATAGGACGTCAGTCCCCCGCCGCCGAACAGCATCAGCCCCGCACGCGGCACGACGAGACCCGCCGCGGCGCCTTCCAGGATCGCGTCGTTCAGCCAGCCTGGCGGCACGGGGCCCTGGCGCACGCGGGCCGAGGCGGCGTCGGCGTCCACGACGAAGCTGGTCTCGGGACGAATCACGAACTGCGCGCCGACGTCGCTGCGCGTGCAGTCGCCGCCTGCCGGCGGGGGCGTCGTGCCCGGAGTGGCGAGCCGCACCGCGACCCGGCTCACGCACTTGTCGACGAACACCCGTACCACGCCTTCGGCCGTCCCGGCCGGAAGCTTCACGGTGAGCTCGGCGTTGCCGGCCGCGTCGGCAGCGGCGGTTTGCGCCGGCGCCGTGTTCAGCTGAGCCTCCACGGTCGATCCGGCGGGCACGTGGCGGACGATCACGGTTTGCGCCGCTGAACCGCGGGCCACGAGCGTCACCAGGGTGAGGCTGAGCGCCACGTGCGCCAGCAGCCGCGACGACTTCGACATCTTCAGGGATCCTCTCGGCGGATGGGCCTGCCGAACGTCCGCAAACTCAGTAAGGTACCACGCGTCCCGTCATTTTGCCGAGCACTCCGGCACCCGGGCACACGCGGCACACCCGGGCACACGCACCCAGGCACGCCAGCACCCCGGCAGCCCGTTTTATGGTTTGATACCCGAATGCGGACCCGAACTGCCTGTTTTCTGCTCGCCTGTGTCGCGGCCGGCAGCACCCTCTCGCTCGAAGGGCAGATGCGCGTCAACCCGCTCGACGACGAGCGGGGGCACGTCGGCCTCGGCCTCGCCCTCCGGCATCTGGCGAACACCGGGATCGCCATGCAGGCCACGGCTCACCCCGACGATGAGAACAACGGGCTGCTCGTGAAGATGAACCGTCTCGAAGGCTACCGCACGGCGCTGGCCACGGCCACGCGGGGCAATGGGGGCCAGAACGAAATCGGGCCGGAGCTGTTCGAGGCGCTCGGCGTGCTCCGGACCGAGGAGCTCGAAGCGCTGCACCGCTTCGACGGCACCGAGCAGTACTTCACGCGCGCCGTCGACTTCGGCTATTCCTTCAGCACCGAGGAAACCTTTGCGAAGTGGGGCCGCGACGAGATCATCGAAGACTACGTGCATCTCATCCGGATGATCCGGCCCGACATCGTCTTCGCGCTCAGCCCGACCGGCGGCGGCGGCGGCCAGCATCACCAGGCCTCGTCGATTCTGGCGCGTGAAGCGTGGAAGCTCGCGGGCGATCCCACGAAGTTCCCCGATCAGATCGCGGCGGGCCTGCGCCCGTGGCAGCCCGCGAAGTTCTATATCGCGCCCGGCTTCGGCGCCGCGGGCGTCGACGATCCCGGCATGCTGCGGATCGATCTCGATACCTACGACGATCTGCTCGGCAAGACCTGCTTCGAAATCGGCATCGAGGCGCGCAGCATGCACAAGTGCCAGGGCCAGGCCGCGCTGCTCGCGCTGCCGGGGCCGTCCGCCACGGCGTACCAGCTCGTCGAGTCCACGATTCCCGGGGGAACGGCCATGCGCGAGCGGTCGCTCTTCGACGGCATCGACACGTCGCTCGCCGGCCTGGCGCGCTTCGCCGGATTGTCGCCCGCGCCGGGGCTCGCGCACGGCCTTGGCGACATCAACACGGCGGCGCTTCAGGCGCAGCAGGCCTTCGATCGCGGCAACGACGCCGACACGCTGCCGCCGCTCGCCGCGGGTCTCCACGCCGTCCGCGCGCTGCGCGGGCAGCTCGCCTCGCTCGTGCCCGACGCGGCCGGCCGCTTCGAGATCGACTACCGGCTCGGCCAGAAGGAAGGCGAGTTCCAGCACGCGATTCTCATGGCCGACGATGTCGACATCGAGACGCTGGCGAACGACGGCGTCGTGATTCCGGGCCAGCCGCTGCAGGTGAGCGTGATCGTGGCCAACCGCGGCAAGGTGCCGATCACCGTGAGCCGCGTGTCGTTCGCCGGCCTGGCGAGTCCATCGGCGTGCCGGCTCACCGAAGCGACGGCCTTCGGCGGGCGCGGCGGCGGTGGCCGCGGCGGCCGGGGGCGGGGCAGCGTGGCGCAGCCCGAGGTGTCGACGCTCGGCCCGACCGACGTGGCTCAGTGCCAGGTGAGCGCGACGATCCCTCCCGACGCGCGTCCGAGCGAGCCGTACTGGCACCGGGCCGGCGAGGCGGGGCGCTACACGTTCGACGCCGACGCGCCGTTCGGGCTGCCGCTCCGCCCGACGCCGTTCACGGCCACGGTCACGCTCGCGCTTCCCGGCGGCGACGAGGTCGCGGCCACACAGCCGCTCGAATACCGCTACCGCGGCAACATCTTCAGTGGCGAGAAGCGATTGGACGTGCTCGTGGTGCCGGCGTTCTCCGTGCGCGTGTCGCCCGACTTCGCCATTCTGCCGGTACAGACCGTGGGCGCCGGCGGCTCGCGCGAGATCCGGGTCACCGTGGTGAACGACGCTCCTGGCGCGGCGCAGGGCACGGTGCGGCTCGAGCTGCCGGCCGGCTGGACGGCGACGCCGCCGACCGAGGCCGTGCAATTCGCACGCGCCGACGAGTCGCTCACGGCGCGGTTCCAGGTGAAGGCGTCCGAGGGCGCCGCGCCGGGCAGCTACGGCGTGCGGGCCGTGGTCGCCGCGAACGGGAGGGAGTTCGACCGCGGCTTTCAGGTGATCGAGTACGAGCACATCCGCCGCGCGCACATCTACTACCCGGCCGACGTCACGGTGAAGGTGCTGGATGTGAAGACGGCGCCGAATCTCAGCCTGGGCTACGTGCCGGGTGTCGGAGACGAGGTGCCCGAAGCGCTCGAGCAGCTCGGCCTGGCGGTGACGATGCTGTCGGACGACGATCTGGCGTGGGGCGACCTGTCGAAATTCAACACGATCGTGATGGGCGTGCGCGCCTACGAACGCGACCCGGTGCGGGTGAACAACTCGCGCCTGCTCGACTGGGTGAACAAGGGCGGGACGCTCCTGGTGCAGTACAACCGGACGGAGTTCAACGACGCGCAGTACGGGCCCTATCCGGCGCAGACGAGCAGCGATCGCGTGACCGACGAGTTCGCGCCGGTCACCGTGCTCGCGCCCAACGATCCGGTCTTCAATACGCCCAACAAGCTCACCGACGCCGTCTGGAGCGGGTGGGTGCAGGAGCGCGGCACGTACTACCTCGGCCCGCGCGATCCGCGCTACCACGATCTGATCGAGATGTCGGATCCGTTTCCCTACAACCCGGGCATCAAGCGCGGGGCGCTCGTCGAGACGACCTATGGGCAGGGTCACTGGATCTACACGGGCCTCGGCCTGTGGCGCCAGGTGACGGCGGGCACCGACGGCGCGTACCTGATCCTGGCGAATCTCGTCAGCGTCGGACACTGATCGAACAGGCACCCGCGAAGACACGAAGGGAATCGAGGGTGGTTGCAATCGGTGACTGACACGCCTGTCATCGTCGTCGGGGCAGGACCGGCCGGGGCGACGGCGGCGCGAGCGCTGGCGCGCGCGGGCCTGAGGGTGCGCCTGCTCGACCGCGCGGCGTTTCCCCGGAACAAACCGTGCGGCGGCGGCATCAGTCTGCGCGTGCTGCGGCGCTTTCCCTATCTCGAGCGCGAGCTCGGGCGCATCGACACCCACACGGTGTCCCGGCTGTATCTCGAAGGGCCGGACGGCGACGCCGCGAGGATCGAGTCGAGCGAGGCCGCCGCTCTGATGATCCGGCGCGTCGAGTTCGACGCGCTGCTCGTCGACCTCGCGCGCGATGCGGGCGCGGAGCTCGTGACCGGTGTCGACATCGTGCAGGCGTCGGAAACGCTCGACGGCGTCGAGCTCGTCGCGCGCGACGGCCGCCGGTTCCACGCGCCCCTCATCGTCGCCGCCGACGGTGTGCACAGCGTGGTGGCCCGCCGCCTCGGGTTGAGCGCGGGTTGGTCGGCGACCGCCGTGGCGCTCGACATGATGGAGGAAACCCCGCGCACCCGGCTGCGCGACGTCGATCCGTCGACGCTCTGGATCGCCTACGGCTACTCGCCGAGCGCCCCGGCGCCCCAGGCCCCCCGCACCCCGGCGCCCGAAGGGTATGCCTACATCTTCCCCAAGCGCCATCACGTGAACGTCGGGATCGGCTACGTCCTGCGGCACTTCCGCGAGGCGCGCGGCGAGGCGCCCTACGACCTGCAGCGGCGGTTCGTCGCGCACCTCCGCGCCCGGGGCCTCGTCGAGGGCGAATCGGCCCGCGAGCACTTCACCCCGTTTCTGATTCCGGTCGGCGGACCGCTGCCGCTCCCCGGGCGCGGCCGCGTGCTGGTCGCGGGCGACGCCGGCGGCTTCGTCAACGGCTTCACCGCCGAGGGCATCTACTACGCCATGGTCTCGGGCGATCTCGCGGCGAGGACGATCGCGGGCACGCCGCCGATGCAGATCGACACGATTGCGCGGCGCTACCGGCGCGCGTGCGCGCGCGAGATCGGCACCGAGCTCCGGGATTCCGTGCTCATCCAGCGGTATCTCTTCGGGGATCGCCGGCGCATCGGCGCCGTCATCCGCGGTGCCGCGGGACAGAGCCCGCTGACACGGCTGATTCTCGATTTCGCCGTGGGCCGCGAGTCGAGCTACCGGCGGCTGCGCCGCCGGATGCTCGGCCGGGCGCCGCGACTGGCCGTCCAGCTGGTTGCCGAGATGGCCCGGCAGGCGACGGCCAGAAGCGCCTGACGCGAGCTCGCCCGTTCGAAGCGGGCCGAATCCGGTCAATAATTGCCGTGTATCCCTGACCATGCCTCCGATCAAACGCACGAAGTTCAAGCTCGCGCCGGAACAGCTGCTCGAGATGTTCTACTGGCTGAAGTTGATCCGTGCCTTCGACGAGCGCCTCAGCATCCTGGTCCGGCAGGGCAAGGTGCGGAGCGGCGTGTACACCGGCATCGGCCAGGAAGCGATTGTCGTCGGCACGTGCTACGGCCTGCGCCCCGAGGACTACATCTGTCCCCTGCACCGCGACCTCGGATCCTTCCTGATGAAGGGCGTCGAGCCGCGGGCGATGATGTCGCAGATGTTCGCGAAGGTCACCGGGCTCTCCAAAGGCCGCGACTCGGCGCTGCACAGCGGGGTGCCCGACCTGGGCATCTTCGGCAACACCAGCATGCTCGGCGCCAACCTGCCGGTCGCGGCCGGTCTGGCGCTCACCTACAAGCTCGATCGCACGGACAACGTCGTGATCGCCTACTTCGGCGAGGGCGCGAGCAATACCGGCGACTTTCACGAGGCGCTGAACTTCGCGGGCGTGCAGCACCTGCCGGTCATTTTCATCTGCGAGAACAACCAGTACGCCTATTCGGTCCCGCTCGAAAAGAGCATGGCCATCGACGATGTGGCGGTGCGGGCCGAGAGCTACGGGTTCGACGGCGTGGCGATCAACGGCAACGACGTGCTCGCCGTGTATCAGGCCACGCAGGGCGCGCTCACGCGCGCGCGCTCCGGCGGCGGGCCGATGCTCATCGAGTGCAAGACTTACCGCTGGCACGGCCACTCCGAGCACGACAAGGCGTTCTACCGGACGAAGGAAGAGCTGGCGATGTGGAAGAGCCGCGATCCGATTCCCACCTTCACCACCTACCTGAAGGGCATGGACGTGCTCACCGACGACCAGCAGCAGGACATCGAGGCCCGCGTGGTCCGCACGATCGACGACGCGGTGGAGTACGCGACGAAGGCCCCGGATCCGGATCCGGGCGAGGCCACGACCGACCTGTATGCGTAGGGCCGAAAGATGCCACCGCGAAGGCACGACGGCGTGAAGGAAGAAGTGTCGTTCGGGTGTAGCGTGACGCGATGAGCGGCGAGCTTTCCTACCTGGAAGCCATTCGCGAGGCGCTCGCCGAGGAGATGCGCCGCGACGAGAAGGTGTTCGTTCTCGGCGAGGACGTGGGGGCCTACGGCGGCGCGTTCGGCGTCACGCAGGGGCTGATGGACGAGTTCGGCGAGCACCGCGTCGTCGACACGCCGATCTCCGAGAGCGCGATCGTCGGCGTCAGCATCGGCGCGGCGATGCGCGGCTACCGGCCGGTGGCCGAGATGCAGTTCGCCGACTTCATCTCCTGCGCGTTCGACCAGATCGTGAACCAGGCGGCGACGCTCCGCTACCGGAACGGCGGTCGCATTCCGGTGCCGATCGTCGTGCGGGCGCCGAGCGGCGGCAACGTCGGCGGCGGGCTGTACCATTCGCAGAACCCCGAGGCGTGGTTCATCCACCGGCCCGGGTTGAAGGTCGTGGCGCCCTCGACCGCCTGGGACGCCAAGGGGCTCCTCAAGGCCGCGATTCGCGACGACAACCCCGTCATCTACTTCGAGCACAAGTTCCTCTATCGCCGCGTGAAGGGACCGGTCGGAGACGAGAACACGATCGTTCCGATCGGCCAGGCGGCGATCCGCCGTGAAGGGTCGGACGCCACGCTCGTCACCTACGGCGCGATGGTGACACCATCGCTCGAGGCAGCCGACCGGCTGGCCAGGGAAGGCGTGGAGGTGGAGGTGATCGATCTACGGTCGCTGCTGCCGTTCGACAAGGCGGCGATCGTCGCGTCGGTCGACAAGACCAGCCGCGCACTCGTCGTTCACGAAGACGTGAAGACGCTCGGTCTCGGCGCGGAGATTTCGGCCGTGCTGATGGAAGAACGATTCGACGCGCTCGACGCGCCCGTGATGCGGCTGACCTATCCCGACACGCACTGCCCGTTTTCCCACGTGCTCGAAGACGCCAATCTCCCGAATGTCGAAACGATCACGGAGGCGCTCCGCAGGCTGAGCGCGTACTGAGCGCTACCAGGATCCGCCCGCGCGCCGCTGCTTCTCGTGCGGCACGCGGTAGTGGAGATCGGGCGGCGCCCGTCTGTCGCGCCGGTGGCGCGAGGCGGCGTGGAACCGATCAAGGAGGTCCGCCACGGTCACGATGCCCACCGGCCGTCCCTCGTCGACCACGATGAGGCATCCAATCGACCGGCCGCGCATGATGTTGGCCGCCCGATGCACCGACGTGGCGGGCGCGACGGTGACGACGTGAGGCGTCATCATGTCCGCCACCAGGTATTTCTTCGCCGCGCCCACGCGACGGGCGCTCGGCCCGAGGTCCCGCGCGGACAGCACTCCCACCAGGGTGTCGCCCTCCTTCACCAGCAGGTGATGGATCTGCCGGCTTCGCATGCGTGCTCGGGCATTCGCCGCCGGCGTGCCCGGCCTGACCGTCTGCACGCCCGGGGTCATGATTTCGGAAACTCTCATCGGGACACCTTCACTGACACCGGCCGCGGCCTGACGCTCCTAATCCTACTATGACGGCCGTCGTCAGAAGCTCACCTTCAACCCGAGCTGCATGTCGCGCGGGCTCTTCGCGCTGAAGATCCGGCCGAAGTTCGGCGTGCCGAAGAGGCGGCTCGGGAGATCGAAGTTCGATCGGTTGAGCAGGTTGAACGCTTCCCAGCGGAGCTCGAGCTGCCGCCCGCCGGCGATGCGCCAGAGCCTGGCCACGCCCAGGTCGAGACTCGCATAGCCGGGCCCCACGACGCTGTTACGGGGCGCCGAGCCAAACGTGAACGGAGCGGGCAGGCTGAAGGCCGCCGTGTCGAACCACCGCTCGGGGCTCCGCGCGCCTGCCGGGAGGTTCGGATCGCCGAGCTGGTCGGGCCGTTGCGCGGGCCCCGCGCCGATGTTCGCCCGATCCACGCCGAGGTTCACGGTGAAGGGCGCTCCTGACTGGGCCGAGAACACGGGGCTCACCCGCCAGCCGCCGGGCAGCAGGTACGTGCCGCTCGCCACGAACTGGTGGCGGTGGTCGAAGCTCGAGTGCGCCCACTCGCCCGTCTCGTCGAAGATGTTCCGAACGTTCTGCGGCAGATTCGTCTCGGCCTCGGTCGGCCCAGGGCTCGATGCGTCGTCTGTCGAAGACGACAGCGTGTAGCTGACGTGGTAGGCCCAGCCGCGGCTCAAGGGGCGATCAACCGCGAGCGTCAGGCCGTGATAGATGGACCGGCCGTCGAACCGCACGGCGCGGATGGCGCCGAGCGCCGGGATCGGACGGCGCGCCTGGATCGATCCCGGGCCGGGCTCAGGCACGTTGCGGACCGTCGAGTTGTCGGCGCCGCGCGTCCACGATCCCATGTAGCTCGCCTCGACCATGGTCGACCGGACCAGCTCGTACTGGATGCCGCCGCTCCACGTCTGGGTGTACTCGACCGAGTAGTCGTGGTCCATGATGCTGGCGCCCGGCACGCCGGTCGGATCGGCGGTCAGGATATCGCGCGTGCCGTACGAGGGCACAACCTGCGTGGCGGGCACGTCGACCGCGTTCGTGAAGAAGAAGGGCAGGTTGCGGGCCAGCGCCGTCTGGACGCTGTACGCCCACTGATTCAGGAAGAGTCCGTACCCGCCCCTCACGACCGCGCGCGCATCGTCGAGCGCCAGCGCGAAGCCGGTGCGCGGCGCGAGCCGCACGCGACTCCGCGTCAGGAGTCCGGGATCCCACCCGGCCTCCGCCGAGGTCACGTAGGAAATCGGGATCAGGGGCAGCAGGGCCTCGGCCTCCGGCGCGATCGTCCCGTTCTCGTCGCTCGCGATGACGAATCGGCCACCCGGCATCGACAGGTCCAGCGACGAGAGCGCGTGGTCCACGTCGCGCATGGGCTGGTTGTACTCGTAGCGCAGGCCGAGATTGAGCGTCAGGTTGTCGCGGGCGTGCCAGTCGTCCTGCGCGAACGCGTGCACCCAGTTCGTGCGGGCGTCTTCGGCGCCGTCGCCGATCCCGACGACGGCCGACGTCGGGTATCCCAGCAGGAAGTCGGCGAACGCGTTGCCGGTGAATTGACCGGTATAGGTGAACGATCCCCGCGCGTTGTCGGGCTGGTCGGGCCGGAAGCGCAGATGGAAGAAGTAGCCGCCGACCTTGAGGCGGTGACGGCCGCGATCGACGAGCACGTTGTCGTAGAACTCGAGGTGCTGATTGTCGCGGTAGACGGTGGATGCCGGGTCGCCGAATGTCGAATAGAGCCCGCCCGTCGAGATCTGGGGAAAGCCGGCGTCCTTCGGATCCGTCGTCACGCCCTGCAGGCCGACCGCGGCGGCGAAGTCGACGCCCTGATTGACGTTGGTCTGGCCGCCGGCGACACGCATCCAGCCGAACCGCAGCTCGTTCACCATGGAACTGCCGATGACGCGCGTGTAGCTCACGCCGAGGTTTCGGGCCGACGTGGTCACACGGCGGCCGAAGCCGGGCACCAGCGTTTCCTGCAGAGTGCTCGTCCCGAACGGCTGCGTGTCGCGGGCGTCGAACGTGCTGAAGCGGCCGAACAGCTGGCCGGCCGATCCGAGTTCGTGATCGAGCCGGACGCTCACTTGGTGAGCGTCTCCCGCCTCCTCCTCGACGGACACGAGGTTCTGCGTCTCGCCGGCGCGGTCGGGCAGCGGCACGTACTGCAGCATTGCGGCCGCGAGGGGATCGATGCGGCCGGGATCGATCTGGAGCGAGCCGAAATCACCCGACCGTGCGCTGGCGCTCGGCACGGAGAACGTGCGGGTGCGGCCGCGGCGGGTGCGCTGACCTTCGTAGCTCGCGAAGTAGAACGTGCGGTTGCGCACCAGCGGGCCGCCGACGGAACCGCCCGTCTGATGCTGGCGCAGGAGCGGCACCGGCTCGTCGGCGGGATCGAAGGGGCCGCGCGCGTCGAGCCGGTCGTGGCGCAGGAAGCCGAACGCGCTGCCGCGCAGCGCGTTGCTGCCGGACCGCGTGGCGACATTGATGAGCGCCGACGCCTTGCCCCCGAACTCAGCCGCGTACTGCGATTTCTGGATCCGGAACTCCTCGATCGAATCCACCGACGGATTGATGACGAGATTGTTGAACAGCTCGTCGGTGACCTTGACGCCGTCGAGCAGATAGATGTTGTGGCCCGCCCGCTGCCCCCCGACGTTGGGGAGGGGCCCGGCCTGCTGGAGGGCTTCGCCGCGCGTGCCGCCGGGCGGCACCACGACCGCGCTCGTCAGCTGTGCCAGCGCCAGGAAGTCGCGCCCGTTCAGCGGGATCTCCACGACCTGCTGGTGGTTGATCACGTCGCTGATCTCGGCGTTCGCCGACTGGAGCAGCGCGACTCCGGCGCTCACCGTGACGGCTTCGGTGATCCCGCCCACCTCCAGGCGGATATCGAGATGAAGCTGCTGTCCCAGTTGCACTTCGACGCTCGGCCGCACCACGGGCCTGAATCCGGGCAACCGGGTGGTGATGAGGTAAGTGCCGACGCGAAGCGCGGGCAGCAGGTAGCGCCCGCGGTCGTCGGTGACGCGTTCGATGCGCGTGCCGCTCTCGATCTGCTCGGCGACGATCGTCGCGCCGGGCAATACGCCTCCCTGCGCGTCACGAACGACACCGGAAATCTCTCCCGTGTTCGTCTGAGCCGCCGCCGGAGAAGGCCATGCGGCGAGCAGCGTGATCGCCAGGAGCACGCCGGCGGTCGGCCCTCCTCGCATGCGCTGGACCTCTCAGGGCTTGTCGATCTTCGCGATCACGATGGCGTCGCCGTTCAGCTCGCCCGTCACCTTGGCTTCCTGCCCGGCGTACTCGCGGAGCGAGGGAAAGTCCTGGTTGGCGATCGGCATGATCGTCATGCCCGAGTCGACGACCAGCACATACTTGTCGCCGGCGGTGACGCACTTGAGCGTGCACTCGCGCGGATCCACTTCGCCGCCGTGGTCCGCCCCGCACTGACTGTCGCTCACATATCCGGTCCACATTTGTGCCGCGGCGGATCCGGTGCCGGATCCGAGCCAGCCGACGAGCGCGACGACGCCGATGAAAAACAGAACCGCGTGCTTCATCACTCCCCCTTTGCCCGAACGGACGTCCTCGATCCTACAACCCGGCCGGGCTTGCACCATCACTGAAATCAGGGGCGGGCGGGGCGACCTCCCCGTGCTAAGATTCGCCCCGCTCGTCGAGTCGGACGTTGTTCGTTGCCCCGTGTGCTGGTGGGTTGACGTGAAACGACGGTGTTCCGTCCTCTGCTCGGCGGCCCTTCTCGTGGCTCTGGCGATCGACGCCGATGCCGCCAACCTCCTGAACGTACTCGCCGATTACAGCCTCACCTCATGGGGCCTCAAGGACGGCCTGCCCGCGAGCGCCGTGTGGGCCATCGCGCAGGACGCCGACGGGTACCTGTGGCTGGGCACCGACGAGGGTCTGGTCCGCTTCGACGGCCTGACCTTCGTCCGCTGGACGCCGACGCCGGGCTCGGCGCCGCTGCCGCAGCGCGCGGTGCGCGCCCTGACCGTGGCGCGCGACGGCACCCTGTGGGTCGGTTTCGGCGATCCCGGCGGCGTGAGCCGCATCCGTCGCGGGGAAGTGCTGAATGACGGCGGCGACGGCCCGGTGGCCGGTGCCGTCACCGGCATCGTCGAGGACGCGGCGGGTCGCGTCTGGGTGGCCCGGCACGCCGGCCTCGATGTGTTCAGCGACCGCGGCTGGCGGCAGTGGAACG
This sequence comes from uncultured Acidobacteriota bacterium, assembly GCA_963837345.1. Classification (GTDB taxonomy): domain Bacteria; phylum Acidobacteriota; class Vicinamibacteria; order Vicinamibacterales; family CAVVIG01; genus CAWIMX01. Next base: position 643,031 of record CAWIMX010000001.1, on the reverse strand, counting down.
CCGGCCTGCCCGACGAGACGGTCTATAGCGCATACGCCGATCCGCAGGGCGCGGTCACGGTCGGAACCGAGACCGGCGTCTTCGTCCTCGACGGCGGGGCCGATCGGTTCAGACGCATCGAGACCGTCACCGAGTACGTCCGCTCCATCACCAGGGACGATGCCGGCCGGCTCTGGATCACCGATTCGGAAACGGGCTTCCGCCTCGTCGGCGGCCGGGCGATGCCGGCGAACGCATTCGAAGACGGCCGCGGTTCCCGCCTGCTGCGCGACACGCAGGGCAACGTGTGGGTTGGCACGCGGGGCCAGGGCCTGTGGCGCGTGCGCTTCCGCGACGACGCGGGCCTGCCCGCCATCGAGCGGGCGACCAGCCAGACGGGGCTGCTCGGCGAAGGCCTGCAGGCGCTCTTCGAGGATCGCGAAGGGAACATCTGGGCCGGCACCCTCGACGGCATCAACCGCTTGACGCCTCATCGGGTCACGCCCATCGTCGATCTGGGTCTCGTGAGCGGCGTCGAGGCCGCGCCCGACGGGCGCGTGTGGGTCGGCGCGCTGCATCAACTGGTCGCTTTCGCGCCAGACGACACGAGCCGCCGCGGGTCGGCGATTCCCCTCCAGTCGACGTTGTCGGCGATGCATCGCGACGAGCGCGGCACGCTGTGGCTGTCGACGGGTCGGGATCTGCTGCGCCTCGAGGCCAATCATCTGACGCCGATGGCTCTCAGGGGCACGCGGCCGCACCAGATCGCCGTCATCGCATCCGATCGTCATGGCGGCCTCTGGCTCTACGACATCGAGCAGGGGCTGCTGCGCTGGCGGGACGGCGTCGTGGCCCTGGCCGGCGTGTCGGCCGTGTCGCCCACGAGCGGCCAGGTCGTGGCCATGCACACGGATCGCGCCGGCCGCACCTGGCTCGCCCTCGCGGAAGGCGGCCTCGACGTGATCGGGTCCGACGGGGCGCTCGAGGAAGTGCGCCGCGGCCTGGCCGGCGGACCCTATCGCGCCATCTACGAAGGCGACGACGGGACGCTCTGGCTGGGCGCGAACGGCGGGCTCACGCGCTACACCAACGGCCTGTTCGAGACGGTGCGGAGCACCGGCGGGCTGCCGGCCGCGTCGGTCACGGCAATCGTCGAAGACGAGGCACGGCGCCTGTGGCTGGGTACCGACGTCGGCATCCTCCGCCTCGAGCGATCGGAATTCGACAAGGCGATCGCCGACTCCTCCTACCAGATGCATTTCCAGGTGTACGACAAGTACCGACGGCAGCGCCGGCACGCCGTTCTGGTACGGCAACCGGGGCGCGACCCGTGCCGCCGACGGCCGCCTGTGGTTCGTCGGCAGCCGCGGCGTCTCGGTGGTCGATCCGGAGGCGCTTACCGGGGCGGGGGTGCGCGTGCCCGTCCGCATCGAAGGCATTGCCGCGAACGATCAGTGGGCCGCCGCCGGAGGCGACGTGCGCCTGCCGCCGCGCACGACCGCCATCTCGATCCACTTCACGGCGCTGAACCTGACGGCGCCCCTTCGCACGAAGTTCCGCTACCGGCTGGATGGCGTCGACACGCAATGGGTGGAGGCGGGCTCTCGCCGCCAGGCGAACTACGCCAACCTGGAGCCGCGCCGATACCGCTTCGTGGTCGTGGCCAATACGGACCAGGGCGCGTGGGCGGAACCGGGCGCCGTGTGGGAGTTCACGATTCAGCCGCCATTCTACGAGACGACGTGGTTCGCGCTCCTGCTGGGTGTGAGCCTGGCGCTCCTGTTGTGGTCGGCGTGGCAGCTCCGGCTGCGGCAGGTGCGGCGGCAGTTCTCGCTGCTGCTCGGGGAGCGCGCGCGGCTGAGCCGAGAAATCCACGACACGCTGCTGCAGGGCCTCTTCGGCGTCGCCCTCCGCTGCGACGCGGTCGCCGCCGACGTCGCCGCCGCCGCGCCCCATCTGCGAGACGGGTTCGTCCAGATGCGCAACGACATCAACGAATACATCCGCGACGCCCGACAGTCGATCTGGAACCTTCGGCCGCCCGAGTCGGAGGCCCCCGATCTCGAATCGGCGCTGCGCGGCGTCGGCGAGCACATGACCGCCACCACCGGCGTGAGCTTCCAGTTCGCGCGGCGCGGATCGCCCCGGACCTGCGGCCATCGTCCCACCGAGCAGCTGGTCAGAATCGGACGCGAGGCCGTTGCCAACGCCGTACGCCACGCCCGGGCCCGCGAAGTCCGCATGGAGCTCGAATACGATGAGACTCTGGTGCTGCTGCGTGTGACCGACGACGGATCCGGGTTCGATCCGTCGAGTGTGGTGGAAGCCGAGGGCCACTACGGCCTGACCGGCATGAAGGAGCGCGCGGCGGAGGTCCGCGGCGCCTTCTGGGTGCGCAGCGCCACGGGCGAAGGGACCAGCGTCGAGGTCAGCGTGCCCTATGCCTAGCGCCGACGCGCCGCCGATCGCGGCCGCGAACGACCCGAACCGCATCCGGGTGCTCTGCGTCGACGACCACCGCATCGTGCGCGAAGGCATCGCGCAGGTGATCGGGCGCCAGCGCGACATGGAAGTGGTCGGGATGGCCGCCACGGGCGAGGAAGCCGTCGAGCGCTACCAGGCGCTGCGTCCCGACGTCACGCTGATGGACCTGTGGCTCGGGGCCATGAGCGGCGTCGAGGCGATCCGCGCCATCCGCGCCCGCGACCCCCTCGCGCGCGTCGTGGTGCTGACGATGGCCGAGGGCGACGAGGACGTCTACCGCGCGCTGCAGGCCGGGGCGTCGACGTATCTCTTGAAGGACACGGCGTTCACAGACCTCATTTCCGTCGTCCGCGCCGTGCACGCCGGGCGGCACCCGCCAATCAGCGCCGACGTGAAGGCCCGCCTGGCCGAACACGCCGCCCATCCCGCCCTGACCACGCGCGAGGTCGAGGTGTTGGAGCACGTACGGCGGGGGCTGCGGAACAAGGAGATTGCCGCCTCGTGCGGCATCAGCGAAGAAACGGTGCAGTCGCACGTCAAAAACATCCTCGCGAAACTGGAAGTGCAGGACCGGACAGCAGCGGTCGATGTGGCCCTGCGCCGCGGCATCATCCACATCACGCGCGACCCCGGCCCCCGCCACCTGTAGACACGACCCTCGCGGTGCCTGCTTTCAGGGATGTGCGGGTCTCACCGGATTGCTAGAGTCGCCTCGGTTGTCAGCCTCGGCCGTGCACGAGGAAGGAGTTTCTTCGATGCTGCGAAAAGTCTTGTTGGCGGGAGTCGTCGCGTCCGGGTTGCTCGCAGCCGCTGGCGCATCTGCCCAGCAGGCTGGTGCGACGATACGCGGCCGGGTGATCGACGAACAGAAAGCCGTGCTGCCTGGGGTGTCGGTCATCGTGACCAACCAGGACACCGGCACGTTCCGCGACACGGTGACGGGTTCCGACGGCATGTTCTCGGTGCCCGGGTTGACGCCGGGGATGTACCGGGTGACGGCCGAGCTGGCAGGCTTCCGGCGGCTCACCCGGGCCGACCTCGAGCTTCGCCTCGGCACCACGGCACAGCTCGACCTGACGATGCAGGTGGGCGGCGTCGAGGAGAACGTGACGGTCACCGGCCAGGCGCCGCAGGTGGATCTGACGTCGCCGCAGGTCGGGGGCAACGTGTCGGCGACTGAAATCTCCGGCCTGCCCTCCGCGACGCGCAACTTCGTCGGGTATGTCGCGCTGCTGCCGGGCGTGCAGTACAACCCGACCAGCGATTCCTCGTCGGACAACGTGAACATCAACGGCCAGAGTGGCAGCGGCGTGGTGTTCACGATGGATGGCGGCAGCAACAACGACGACCTGCGCGGCGGCAGCGCCGGGGCGCAGGCCCGCACGGCGCTCGAAGCGATCCAGGAATTCCAGGTCGTGACGAACCAGTTCGACGCCGAATACGGGACCGCGACCGCCGGCGTGATCAATGCCGTGACCAAGCAGGGCACGAACAGCCTGCACGGCAGCGGGTTCGGGTACTACACGAACCCGTCCATGACGGCGAAGGACTTCTTCGTGGAGCAGCAGAATCTGGAGAAGCCCGACACGAACAAGCGCCAGTGGGGCGCGACGCTCGGTGGGCCCATCGTCCAGGACAAGGTCCATTTCTTCCTGAGCTTCGAGCGGCTGGGACTCAACGAAGGCCGGAGCCGCGTGTATCCTTCGCGTCCCGACAAGAGCTTCACGGCCGTCCAGCAGACCAACTCCTACAACTACCTGGGCCGGCTCGACCATCAGCTGGATTCGAATCGCAACTACTCGGTGCGGTACCTGTGGGATCACCAGCCCAACTACGATCAGGTGCTCGGGAACGGGACGAAGGACACGCTGGCGATCGAGCGCGACAACGACATGACGCTGGTCGGGACGTACAACTGGATTCTCGGCGGGAGAAAGCTGAACACCACCCGTGTGCAGTTCGTCCACGAGAAGCCCGATCGGGGAAGCAAGCTCTATCAGGACACCCACGACTACACGCAGGCGCCGCCGACCCTGCAGTACCTGAGCTTCTACGATCAGGCCGGCAACCAGTATGCGGATTTCCGCATCATGAACACGTATGCGCTCGATGAAGTGTTCAACTGGTTCGTGCCCAGCCGGCACGGGAGCCACGATCTGAAATTCGGGGCGCAGTACACGTTCGACCAGCACCATCGAGAGGATCAGAAGTTCACCAACGGGCAGTTCGACTTCGTCGGCGATCAGGATTTCGACGCGTCCAATCCGTCGACGTATCCCGAGCAGCTGATCGTCCGCGTCCCGGCCAAGTCGGTCGTCATCAGCAAGACGCATTCGATCGGTCTGTTCGGCCAGGACAAGTGGCTGGTCGGCGACAACCTCACGCTGAACCTGGGCGTGCGCTACGACGTGTACATTTCCCCGGTGTCGGAGCGCTGGAATCCGTTCTTCTCGGATCCCAACGCCTATCCAATCGACACGAACAACATCCAGCCGCGCCTGGGCTTCGCATACAACATGGGCGGCAATGCCGTCGTGCGCGGCGGCTTCGGGATGTTCTACGAGAAGCAATGGATCGATCGGTTCGAGTCGTACCTGACCAACACGGTCTACTCCGACTCGTTCCTGGCGACCTTCCCGGTCGACAACGTCGATCCGGGGCCGAGCCACGGGCAGTTCCCGACCGACCCGATGCTCGTCAACGGACCGGTGCTGAACCGGAACGCGATCACGGCGGCCTACCCGCTGGGATCGCTCAACCGGAACACGGGTGCCGTATATCTGGACACGCCCGGCCGGATTTTGCCGCACCAGAACGAGGTCACGATCGGCTACGAGCGGCAGCTCGGACCCACGATGTCGTTTGCCGCCGACTACGTGAACATGCGTGGCCATAACATGCCGATCCGTTACGACCTGAATCCGGCGGTGCGCGCCAGCACGAGCCGGACGGCGCCGATTACCCGCGTGGACTTCATGGATGTCGCCGGCCAGCTCGGCTTGTCGCCGTTCTCGAGCAACCTGTACACGGTGCAGTACGTGGGCGACTCGCAGTACGACGGCCTGAACCTGCAGCTCCAGAAGCGCCTGTCCAACCATTGGAGCGGCCGCGTGTCGTACGCGCTCGGCCACGCGCGCGGCAACACGGACGGCACGCCGACGGCGACGAACAACTTCCAGGTGCTCGCCGACAACAATCTGGAACTGAACCAGGGGCCGACGATCTACGATCGCCGGCACACCCTGTCGTTGAGCGGCCTGGTGGAAGTGCCGGGCGTGAAGGGCCTGACCGGCAGCGTGATCGCCCGAATCGACAGCGGGCGCCCGTTCACGATCTACAATAGCAACGTCGACGTCGACCAGAACGGCATCCTCGTCGACCCGGTGCCGGCCGGCACCTACAGCGGCAAGGGCGACAACGCGATCACGGTGGAGAACGCCGGCGGGCGCAACGGCGCCTACGGGCCCGGGTTCGCGCAAGTGGATCTGCGTTTCGCCTACAAGGCGCGGGCGGGATCCGATCAGCGCACCGTCGATATCTACGTCGAGGTGTTCAACGTGACCAATCGGGCGAACTTCACCAATCCGACCGGCGACATGCGGTCGGGGAGCTTCCTGGTGCCGACCTCGCTCTACGGCGGCGGCTTCCCGCGCCAGCTGCAGATCGGGGCGCGGTTCGGATTCTGAGGGCCCGACACCGTGATGTCCTTGTTCATCTGGCTTCCGATCGTGGCCGCGCTGCTCGCGCAGCAGCCGGCCACGCCGCCCACCTCGTCGCTCGATTACGAGTTCTTCAAGACGAAGGTCCAGCCCATCTTCCTGGCGAAACGTCCGGGCAACGCCCGCTGCATCGTCTGCCATGAGAGCGGCAATCCGCGGCTGCAGCCGCTGTCGCCGGGCGCCACGACGTGGAACGAGGAGCAGTCGCGGAAGAACTTCGAATCGTGGCAGCGCGTGGTCGTCCCGGGCGATCCGCTGGCCAGCCGCCTGCTGATGCATCCGCTCGCCGCCGAGGCGGGCGGCGACCCGTTCCACGCCGGCGGGAAGCACTGGCAATCGCAGAGCGATCCCGAGTGGCAGACGCTCGCAGCATGGGTGCGGACCGGCGCGCCCGCCGCCGCCTCGTCTGGCGCGTCGACGCTCGATTTCGAGTTCTACCGGACGCGCGTCGAGCCCATCTTCCTCAAGCCGCGCGCGCCGGACGAAGGCAGCGGCAGCGCCTGCGTGAGCTGCCACGCGCGCGTGGCCACCCGAATGCGGCTGCAGCCGCTCGCGAGCGGCGCCACGAGCTGGACCGAAGCGCAGTCGCGCCAGAACTTCGACGTCGTGTCGAAGCTGGTCGTGCCGGGCAATCCGGCCGCGAGCCCGCTGCTCAAGCATCCCCTCGCCGCCGACGCCGGCGGCGATCCCGCGCACACCGGCGGCAAGTTCTGGACCTCCCAGGACAACCCGGAGTGGCAGACGCTGGCGGCCTGGGCCCGCACGGGCAACGCGGCGGCGGCAGCCGATGCCCCGGCGCCCGTTCAGCTGGACTTCGCATTCTTCCGCGAGCGGGTGCAGCCCATCTTTCTCAAGAAGCGGCCGGGCAACGCGCGGTGCATCGTGTGCCATTCGAGCGGCAATCCGCGCCTTCAGGCGCTGCCCCCGGGCGCCACGACGTGGACCGAGGAGCAGTCGCGGCAGAACTTCGAATCGTGGCAGCGGGTGGTCGTGCCCGGCGATCCGCTGGCGAGCCGGTTGCTGATGCATCCCCTGGCCGCCGACGCGGGCGGGGATCCCTTCCACGCCGGCGGCAAGCACTGGACGTCACAGAGTGATCCGGAGTGGCAGACGCTGGCCGCCTGGGTGCGGGGCGAGAAGCTCGGGAGGTAGAGATGAGAGGCGCATTCGCGAGCGGCATCCGGCGGTCCGTCGTGCTGGCCGCCGCTCTTCTGACCGCGGTGCCTGCCGCGGCCGTCGCGGCCGAGGCGGCCCGCGTCGTCCAGACCAACGCGGCCGGCGACAACGTCCATGTGATCGACCCCGCCACGAACAAGGTCGTCGGCGTGATCAACGACATCGAAGTGCCGCACGGCGTCACGCTGGCGCCCGATGGCAGCCGCATCTATGTCACGGACGAGTCGCTCAGCACGCTCGACGTGGTGGACGCGAAGACGCTGCAGATCGTCAAACGCATTCCGCTCAGCGGCCATCCGAACAACCTCGACGCCAGCAAGGACGGCAAGCGGGTGTATGTCGGCATCGCGCAGCCGCCGGGCGCCGTGGACGTGATCGACGTGGCCACGCTCACCAATGTGAAGAAGATCCCGGTGGAAGGCGCTGTGCACAACGTGTACGTGACGCCCGACGACAAGTACGCCGTGTCGGGCTCGGTTGCGTCGAGCGTGATCAGCGTGATCGATCGGCAGACCGAAACGGTGGTCTGGTCGCTGAAGGAGTCGAGCGGCATCCGTCCAATGGTCTTCACGAAGAATCCCGACGGCTCCACCAAGGACATCATCGTGCAGCTGTCCAACTTCCACGGCTTCGCCGTGGTGGACTTCGCCACGCACAAGGAAGTGAGCCGCGTGACGCTGCCCGACATTCCCGGCGAGACGCGGGTCACCGACGGCATCCAGGGGTCGCCTGCGCACGGCCTGGCCGTCACGCCCGACGGCAAGATGCTGTGGGCCACGAGCAAGTACTACGACTATGTCGCCGCGTACTCGCTGCCCGACTACAAGCTCCTGAAGACGGTGATCGTGGGCTCGCACCCGGAGTGGCTCACCATTCCGCCCGACGGCAAGGCGCTCTACGTCGCGGTCGCGGGCAAGAACGCCACGGTCGTGGTCGACAACAAGACGATGACCGTGGTGGCGACCATTCCCGTGGGCCAGGTGCCGAAGCGCAACAACAGCGGGATGCTGCAGACCCAGTAGAAGGCTGAGGACCACCTCAACCATGCAATTTCATTGAACCCACGGCGGGGGTGTCGCTAGACTGCCGGCTGCCGATTGGCCGGCAGGAGGAGGAACCCCATGCGGCCGTGGAAGAGAATTGCAGCGGCAGCCTCGTTCTCCATCATGGTGTCGGCGGCCTGGTTTGCGTCTGGGCCGCCGATCGGCGCGGCGACATCGTGCACCAGCCTCCTTGGATTCTCTCTCGCGGGTGGCACGATCACGTCGGCGACGGACATCACGGCGCCGTTCACCACGACGGCGAGCAGCGGATCGGCGACGATCGTGGTGTCGGCGCCATTCGCGTTCTGCAAGGTGACGGCGACGCTCGCTCCGACCGCCGACTCGGAAATCGCGATGGAGCTGTGGATGCCGGAGGCGGTGCACTGGAACGGCAAGTTCCTGGGCGTCGGCAACGGCGCGCTCACCGGCGCCATCTGGCACACGTCGATGGTGCGGTCGCTCCAGGCCGGCTATGCCGTCGCCAATTCCAATCTCGGACACTTTGCGACCAACGCCAACTGGGCGCTCGGACATCCCGAGAAGCTGATCGACTACGCCTATCGGGGGGATCACGTCACGGCAGAGGCGAGCAAGGCGATCGTGGCGGCGTTCTACGCCAGCGGCCCGCAACACTCGGTACTTCCACGGCTGCTCGAACGGCGGCCACGAGGCGCTCATGGAAGCGCAGCGCTATCCGGACGACTACGAGGCGATCATCGCCGGGGCGCCGTGGAACCAGTGGACCCACCAGGACGTGGAGTTCATCTGGCGCGCCCTCGCGCTCGAGCATCTCGACCCGGCGAAGCGAGCGACGATCACCGCGGCCGTCGTCGCGCAGTGCGGCGGCCGCGATGGCGGCGTGGCCGGCGACGGGTATCTCAACGAGCCGCAGAGCTGCCAGTTCAAGCCGAAGTCGCTGCTGTGCAAGGGCCCCGACGGTCCGAACTGTCTCACCGCCGAGGAAGTGGACGCCGTCGAGCAGGTCTATGCCGGCCCCAGCAATCCGAGGACGGGGCAAAGCCTGTTTCCCGGATTCGAGCGTGGGAGCGAATTCGGGTGGGCCGGATTCGGCGCCTTCGTGAACAATCTCTTTCAGAACGTGGCGTTCACGGATCCGACGTTCGATTTCCACACCTTCGATTTCGACAGCGACGTGGCGTTTCTCGATGCCCAGCTGTCAGGGCTGATCGATTCGAACGATCCCGATCTCAGCGCGTTCAAGGCGCGAGGCGGCAAGCTGCTGATGTGGCACGGCTGGACCGACACGACGCTCGAGCCCCGCAACAGTGTCAACTACTACAACAGCGTCGTCGCCGTCACGGGCGGTGGGCTGCATCTGCCCGGACTCACCGACGAGGCCGGCGCGAACGGCCGCCTGCACGCGCATCGTCGGGAGTATCTGGCAGAGACGCAGGACTTCTTCCGTCTCTTCATGGCCCCTGGCGTCAACCACTGCGGTGGCGGCGAGGGGCCGAACTCGAGCTTCGCCTATACCCTGAACAATGCCGTCGGGCCACTCGACGCCGACCACGACATTCTGGCCGCCCTCGACCGGTGGGCGGTGCAGGGCATCGCACCCGACCAGCTCATCGCGTCTCACTTCGCGGGTTCGGTCGCGGACAAGACCCGCCGGGTCTGTGTCTATCCGAAGATTGCGCGCTACGTGGGCCACGGCGATCCGAACACGCCGGGCTCCTGGGCCTGCAGGGACGACTGGGAACGGTTCAACACCGACTACACGCAGGAGCTCCACAACATCGTGACGGACGTGAAGAACGGGACGCTCGACAACCTGCCGAACTGACGTTTGTGCCGATGGCGGCGCGAGCTGACCCGCGGGCCCGATCGAAAGGCCGGGCCCGCGGAACTCGAAGTCGGTCTTCAGCTCCCGGGGTTCCTGAGCTTTCCGGCCTCCCTCACTCCACCGGCGTGAACGGAAACATGGTGGCGTTCCGGACGTAGTCGATCTTGTCCGACGATCCCGTGAACAGGTCGTCCGGGAAATGCCGGAACGGCAGCATCTGCCGATAGATCGCGTCCTGCTCGTAGAGGTTCAACCCGAGCCCCGCCAGATACTGCAGGCGCAGGTTGCGGTCGCGGTTGATCTGCGCGTCGATCAGCCACGGCTGCAGATCCTCCGCGTTGCCCAGGTAGGTCGCGAACAGCTCCTCCGCCGAGTTGAAGCCGATCTCGGACAGCGACTTCCGCACCGTTGCATACTCGGGACGATTCAGGCGTTCATCGATCTCGTCGAGATTGATGTGCGTCTTCTCGACCTGGCCGACCAGCACGACGTCGTACCCCAGCCCATTGTCGGTATTGGCGAACACCATCCCGTTCGGGAACGCGTCGAAAAACGTCCCGATCTCGCTCTTGACTGCCTCGGTGTTGCTCTCGTAGAGCTGGACGAACACGGTGACGACGCCGCCCGGATTGAGGTGCTCCTTCGCGAGCTCGAAGAATTCCTTCGTATATAGCGTGGCTGCGCCTTTCACCCAGGGATCGAAGGGATCCGAGGTGATGGCGTCGAACATGTCGCTCGTCGTGAGGAGGAAATGCCGCGCGTCGTCGGTGTGGACGTGCACCTTGGGATTGTTGACGACGTTGAAGTTGTGCTCGGAGAAATACGTGGACACCACCTGCGGCACGAGCGGTTCGATTTCCGCGATGATCTGGTTGGTGACGACGGGATCCACGCTGACGGCGCCGGCCGTGACGCCGGCGCCGCAGCCGATCACGAGGACCGTGTCGGCCTTCGCCGGGATCAGCGTCGTCATGTGGCCGAGCATCCGCTGGAGGCGCATGTCCTGCGGCTCGCTCGACGCCTGGATCTTGCCGGCATTGTGATAATTGAGCACGCCGTTCGACAGTCGCGACACGGCCATCGACGAGTTCATGCCCTCGCCGACGTAGATGATGTCGCCGTGATCCGACTGGCGCATCGCTGCGAACCGCCCGTAGGCCACGAGGAGCTCCGGAACGGGGGCGACGAGCGACTGCAGCGCCAGCATGATCACCGCGACGCCCACCGCCCGGACGATGAGCCGCTGCTGCTCGTGGCGGGTGCGCTCGGCGGGCCAGGTGGCCACGAGCGCGCTCGCCGACGCGACGCCGATGAGCAGCCACTGCGTGTGCTGCGTGCCGATCGTCGCAATGAGCACGAGCGATCCGGCGAGCGCGCCGCCGATCGCGCCGAGCGTATTCGCCGCGTAGACGATGCCCACGAGGCGCCCGGGATCCTGGCCGTTCGAGGCGACGGCCGCGAGCGCGAGCGGGAAGCTCGCGCCCCACAGGCACGCGGCGGGCAGCGTCACCCAGAGGCAGCGCGCGAGGTCGGCCTGGAAGAGGACCGAGCCGGAGGCGAGCTCCGGGTCGACGGGCCAGAACGGCAGCTGGTGCGTGAGCGTGAACCCCGCCCAGGCGAGGGCGGCGGCGAGCAGGAATTGACACCAGGCGAGCGCAGTACGCGGGCTGGACACGGCGCGGCTCACCAGCGCGCCGAGGCTGCTGCCGATGCCGAGGCCGATCAGGATGGCGCCCAGAATCAGCGAGAAGGTGTACACCGTGCCGCCGAGGAGGAGCGCCAGCAGCCGCGTCCAGACCACTTCGCTGGCGAGCGCCGTGAACCCCGAGAGCGCGATCACGAGGAGCACGGGCCGCGCTTCCCGTGGAATGCCGGCGGGCGACGCGGCGGTCGCCTCGTCTTCAGGAGTGTATGGGGCGGATTCCGAGAGGGTCAGGCCGATGATCGCCACGGCTGCATTCAAGCCGACCGCCGCGTATGTGGCGACCGCCGAGTCGTGGACGCGGAGCAGGTAGAAGCCGGCGACGAGCGTGCCGACCACGGCGCCGAAGGTATTGCCGCCGTAGAAGAAGCCGAGCCAGGAGACGCCTTCCGGCGTGGATTTCACGAAGCGCGAGGCCGCCGGCAGCGTGGCGCCCATCATCATGGTGGGCGGCAGCAGACAGATCGCGCAGAAGATGGCTCGCACCACGAGACCGATGGGTCCCGGCCCGCCGATGGCGATGTAGAGGCCGCCGGCGTACGGCAGGCCGAACAGAATCAGCAGGCCGAAAACGCCGATACCGGCCTCGAGCATCGCGTAGACGCGGAGCGGATGGGTTCGCGGCGAGACGACGCGCGCCAGCCCGAGGCTGCCGAGACACATGCCGCCCATGAATGTGGCGAGCACCACGCCCATCGAGACCGCCGAGGAACCGACGATCAATGTGAGCAGCTGGAACCAGACCACCTCGTAGATGAGGGCGGCACAGCCGCTCGCGACGAAGAGCACGAGGAGAAACGGCAGAATGGGCATACCGGTACCTGACCGACTTGGCTTACCTGACTCGCTTGAGGAAATGGAATCGTCCCAGGAAGGCGTATCATGCCGCCAATGAGGGCGCCAGGCAAGTGACACTTTGGGCGTCGCCGTGTCTCTGCGGTTCGTCGGTCGTGCCCGGGATCGCGGGGGTTATCGGCTGAAGATCGCGGCCAGCGCCTGGTCGAGGCGGGGATAGCGAAACGCAAACCCGAGGCGCTCGGCCGCCTCCGGTACGGCGCGCTGCCCCGAGAGGAGCGCGACGTCGGCCATTTCGCCGAACATGAGCCGGAGCACGAACGCCGGTGTCGGCAGCACCGCCGGCCGGTGCAGAGCCCGGCCGAGCGCGCGCGTGAAGTCGCGGCTCGTGACCGGATTGGGCGCCGCCGCGTTGAGCGGGCCCTTGACGGCCGGCGTCGCGATCGCCCAGCGCGCCAGGTTGACCCAGTCGGCCCGATGAATCCAGGGCCAGTACCTGGCGGCCCGATCCCACCGGCCCGCCGGCGCCGAGCTTGAACGGCAGCAGCATCGGCGCCAGCATGCCGCCGCCCTGTTCGAGCACCGGCGCGGTGCGAAGCACGACGACCCGCGTGTGCCGTCCCGCGCGCTCGGCCTCGGCCTCCCACTGCGCGCACAGCTCCGCGAGGAAATCCGACCCCGGTCCGTCGGCTTCAGTGACCGTGGCGTCGCCGCGGGCGCCGTAATAGCCGACGCCCGACGCGCTCACGAAGACTGGCGGCGGCGCGGCGGCCGCGAGGATCGCGTCGACGAGGCGCGAGGTCGGCTGGATGCGGCTCGACGTGAGCGCACGCTTGCGTGACGCGGTCCAGCGCGCGCCCGCGATCAGCTCTCCGGCCAGATTCACGACGGCGTCGGCTCCGTCAATCTCTTCCGCCCACGGTCTGAGCGCGAACGACGAGGGATTCCACGAGACCGCGCGGCCGATCGGCACCGAGGTGCCGCGCGTGAGCACGACCGCCTGGTCGCCGCGCGCAACGACCTCGGCGGCGAGCGCCTGCCCCAGCCAGCCGCTTCCGCCGGCGATGACCACTTTCCTCACACCGATTCAACCCGTGCGACGTCCGGGAAATTCCCCGCGCCAGCCTCGGCACGCGCGTCGCGCGCCGCGCGTGCCGTGTCGGTCAACGCCAGCAGCGCCAGGCCGACGAGGAACAGGACGATCACCGACAGGATCGCCTGCCGGTAGGATCCCGTGACGCCCGCCACGGTGCCGAAGACGAACGGACCGATCCACGACGAGCCGCGCTCCGAGATCTCGTACAACCCGTAGAACGACGCTTCACGCCCCGCGGGGATCATCTGCGAGAAGAGCGACCGCGACAGCGCCTGCGATCCGCCGAGCACGACGGCGATGGCCGCCGCCAGGCCCCACGCCTCTCGCGTCGTCTCGAGCCAGCGGTAGGCGTAGACGATGATGGCCGTCCAGATCACGACCGACGACACGATGGCGCGCTTGGTGCCGATCCACGACGCAACGCGCTCGTACACCAGCGCGCCCCCGAAGGCGACGAACTGCACCATCAGGACGATGCCCATCAGGAACGCTTCGTCGGCGTCGAGGCCGCGGGCGACGAAGAGCTCCTGCGCCAGAAAGACCGACGACACCGAGATCACCGTCTGGATGCCGTCGTTGTAGAAGAGGTAGGCCACCAGGAATCGCCGCGTCTGGGGCAGCCGCCGGAGCTCGGCAAACGACGCGATCGCCCTCGTTACCCCGATGCCCAGATACGAACGACCCGGCGGCCGGACGGCTGCTGGCATGCGCGTACGGAGGCGCGCGAAGGTGATCGCGGCGAAGCCGGCCCACCAGAGACCGGCCGACAAGATCGAGAGACGCACGGCGAGGTCGCGGCCGATCCCCAGGGAGGGCGCCGCCGTGACGAGACCCAGATTGCCGGCGAGCAGGAGGCCGCCGCCCAGGTAGCCGTAGGCGTAGCCGCGGCTCGACACGGCGTCGCGACGCGGCGGCGACGCGACGTCGTTCAGGAACGCGTTGTACAGGACGATCGATCCGCCGAAGCCGATGTTCGCGACGATGAGGAGGGCGCCGGCGAGGAGGAGGCGATCGGCGCTCGCGAAGAACATGAGACACGTGGCGCCCGCGCCCAGATAGCAGAATGCGGCCATGAGCGTCTTCTTGACGTGCGTGTAGTCGGCGATCGCGCCGAGAAGCGGCAGGAGCAGGACCTGCACGAACACCGACAGCGCGATGCAGTACGGGAAGAACGCCTTGGCGGTGACGGCGCCGAACGGCCCGAGGCCCAGCACGATGCCGTTCTCGCCCACCCGCTGTTGCGCCAGCGCCGTCAGGTAGGGACCCGCCAGCGCCGTGATGACCGTGGCCTGGAACGCCGAGTTGGCCCAGTCGTACATCGACCAACCGAAAATCTCGCGGGGGTCGTCCTTCAGCGCCTCACCTCGCAGTCCCTCGTCCCCTCGTCCCCTCGCCCCCTCGTCCCCTTCGTCCCCTTGTCCCCTCGTCCCCTTGTCCCCTCGTCCCCTTCGCCATTCAGTAGTCCCGCTCCGGCAGGTCCACGATGACCCGGCGGCGCATGAGCTCGCGGATCCCGGGGGTTGGCTGTCCGGCGCCGAGCGCCGCCACGTCGGCCGGTTCGAGCACCACCTGGTCGGGCAGGTACCGGCGGCTCGCCGCGTACTCGTCCGCGTAGTCTTCCGAGGGGAACTGCAGCCGCAGCCGGAGGCGTTCGCCCTCGCGCTCCTCGAGGTACAGGGGGCTCACCCTGAGCACGCCGCGCGGCGGAAGCGCCGGCGCCTCGAGTGCGTGACGGGCGAACACGCCGGGGTGCCGGCTGGCGACGATGGTGAGTGCGGGATCGGCATCGAGTGTCGAGGCGGAGTCCTGGCGCGCCAGGTCGAGCGGCCCGCCGGCGAGCACGTCGGCGAACAGGCCCGCCTCGCCGAAGATCCGCGGCTCGATCGTCTCGAAGAGATCCGCGTAGCCTTCCGGCGGAAGCGGTTGTCCGTGCGAGGGGCTCCAGGTCCGCTGATTGTGCGTGTGGTTGATCACCACCGCGCCCGGCTCACCCGGCGCCCGGTCGACGAGGCGCAGCATCTCCTGGACGAACTGCCGCTTGGTCCAGATGTACTGAAATGCGTCCGAGCACATGGCGTACCGGAAGGCGCCGCGCGCGAACGGCAGCGGCGCATTCCCATCGCAGCACACCGCCTCGGCGCCCGGCGCGGTGAAGCGGCGTCCGAGCCACGCCTTCGCGTAGTAGAGATCGGCCAGGACCGGTGGATCCGCCGACAGATCGAGGAGCGTCCGCGTGAGGTGGCCCGAGCCTCCGCAGAGATCCACCGCGCGTCCGCCGCCCGAGAGGACGGTGCCTGCCACGGCCCGGACGACGGCCTGCGCCACGACGTAGGTCGGATCGGAAAAGCGGTAGAGGAAGTAGCCGCCCTCGAAATTCGGCCCGAGCGCGTCGACCAGGTCCCGATAGGTCGCCTCGGCCGACGAAGCGGTCGCGTCGAAGCGCTCCGCCTGCTGGGGATCGTCGAGGTCGAGCATGGCCTGCCGCGCGAGGTCCGGCTGGCCGGTTTCGACCAGCTCCCGCGCCCGCGTCGTGCCCGGCAGCAGATGGAGCACCGGGATGCCGTCGATCACCGGGAAGACGCAGCAGTGGCACCCCAGGATGCCGTCGGCGATCGCGGCGGCGTCGCGGCGGTGAAACAGCGACGTGACGAGCTCGAGGCGTCCACCGCAGTAGGGGCAGCGCAGGAGCTCGAGGGTGTCGTCACGCATGGCCGCTGGCCACTGCCTCGCCGTAGCGCTCGAAGGCCGAGGCGCGTTCGTTCCTGGGCGCGCGCCTGAAGTATTCGCGTCCGAGCAGACGCCGCTGGTCGGCGTCGCAGAGCCGGAGGAAGGGCGAGTCCGCGCGGAACTGGGAGTGGTAGCAGGCGAGCGCGTCGAGCTTGCGGGCCACCCACGCCTCCACGTTCACCGCGAAGCTCGGAGGCTCCAGCGTGAGGCCGAACGCGTCGGGCGTGATGCTCCACGTGCCCGTGGCCGGCGGCACCCATCCCGCGCGGCCCGCCACGTCGGCGACCTCGCGCATCACGCCGGCGCGCATCGCCACGAAGAAGAGCGGCGGCGCGGCCTGGCCGAGCGCCTGCACGGCCGCGCGCGTCCGTTCGTGGATGCCCACATGGTCGGCGTGCCAGTAGAGTCCGTCACTGTCGAAGGTGATGACGGCCTCGGGATCGTGCGCCTGGATCGCGCCAAGAATCTCGGCCTCGATCTCGCGGTCGTCCGCCCAGCGCAGGCTGCCGTCCGGATGATCGTAGACGAGGACGTCGGAGATGCCGAGGACGCGCGCGGCGGCGTGCAGTTCGGCGGTGCGGATGCGCGCGAGCTCGGCACCGGGTTCGAGCAGGTGATCGGGACCCGTTCCGCGTTCACCGCGCGACGCGCAGAGGAGCACCACGCGCGCGCCCGCGTCGGCCAGGCGCGCCAGCGTGCCGCCGCACGCCAGCGACTCATCGTCGGGATGGGCGAACACGGCGAGCACACGCCGTCCGGACATGGGGTCGTCGTCAGCGGGCGGAGTGGTCACGGTGTCGGTCGATGAGTCGCTGGTAGACGGCCAGGTAGTCGTTCACCATGCGAGCCACGCCGAATCGGGCGACGGCACGTTCCCGGACACGCCGACGGTCGAGGGCGAACACACGAGGCAAGCCGGCGGCCATGTCGTCCAGACTGGTGAACACGAAGCCGGTGACGCCTTCGTCGACCACCTCCCGCACCGCGCCCTTGTCGAGCGCGGCGACGGGCGTGCCGCACGTCATCGCTTCGACCAGCACGAGGCCGAAAGGCTCCGGCTCCTGCACCGGATAGAGTAGCGCCTTTGCCCCGCCGCACAACCGCACTTTCGTTTCGTGGTCGGCCTCGCCGGCGTACACCACCTGGCGGTCGTCCACGTGGGGCGCCACCACATCGTGGTAGTACGGCTCGTCGGCCGCTGCCAGCACGAGCTTCACGCCCGTTCGGCGGGCCACGTCGATGGCCTGGAGCACGCCCTTGCCCTCGGTGAAGCGGCCCAGAAACAGCACGTAATCGTCCGGATCCGGCTGAAACCGGAACCGATCCGTGTCGATGCCGTGCAACACCGTGCCCACCACGTTCAGCGGCGCCAGGCGGCGGGCCTGCTCGTCCGAGATCGCGATGAACGGCGCGGCGGGATACCGGCTGTACAACGCCAGCTCGGCGGCCGCCGGGGTGTGATGGAGCGTCTGGACGATCGGCGTGCGCGTGAGACTGGTGAACGCGAGGGCGATCGGGTAGTACATCGCCTCGTAATGGATCAGGTCGAAGTCGGCGGCACGTTCGACCGCCGCGGCGAGGTTGAGCAGCTCGTACAGCTCCCACGGCCACATGTTCGCGTCTTCCCAGTAGCCGTGTTCGAAGATCGCGTGCAGCCGGGCGCCCGTCGTCGATGTGGCCGTCGCGAAGAGCGTCACGGCGTGGCCTGCGGCCACGAGCCCTTCGGTCAGGAGCGAGGTCACCAGTTGAACCGACCCCGATCGCGGCGGCGGCGTCGAGGTGGCCACCGCCGAGACATGGGCGATCTTCACGCGCCGGCCTCGTCCAGGAGCGCGGACAGCACGCGCCGCGCGTCGAAGTATTCCGCGGCGATCTCGCGGGCGCGACGCGCGTGCCGCGCGTAGTCCGCGTTGATCCGCGCCACGCCCGCGACCGCTTCCTCGACGGTCGAGAACGCGACGAGTCCCTCGCCCGCCGGCAGATGGCGCGACCATCCGGTGTCCTGCACGAGCGCCGGCCGGCCGCTCGCGAGATAGCATTCCGTGCGGTCGCTGAACCAGCCCGAATGGGTGGCCACGTAGGTGTGCTTGGCCACGCCGAACTCGGCCTTGGACTGCTGAATGAACTCGCGGTACCGCGGTGGGGTGCGCGACACCTTCATGGCATCCACCGTCTCCCAGCCGAAGCCGCGCAGCATGGCCTGCGGGCCGTTCACGGCCAGCTCGAACCGCTGCGGCGTGCGCGCGGGCAGATCGAGGAACTTGAGGAACTCCTGATCCTTGTTGCCGCCGACGTCGGTGAAGCTCTCGATCTGCCAGGTCATCACCGACGTGAAGCGGTCGCGCGGCGGGCCCGTCACGGGCCAGTCGTCGAGCGTCACGGGCTGCCAGGTGTGGTGCCACGTGAAGGGAGCCGTCGGGACGGGCGAACACGGCGTGCCGATATTCGAGCCGAACGTGAACAGGTGGTCGAAGCCCTCGAAAAACTCCACGTACCAGCGATCCGCCTTGGCGATCGCCAGCTGGGTGAAGGCGGGATCGGAGTCGATGAACACCTTGCGCGGGATGCGCCGGTACTCGTCGCGCCAGAACCAGGATCCGCCCGACAGATTCAGGAACAGATCCGCATCGGCGCAGTAGCGCTTCACCTCGTCGTGCGAGCAGCCATGGTAGGCGCCGTCGTAATTGACGAACGTCCAGCGGTCGAGGCCGAACGGCTCGAGGGCGTCGCGAATGTAGGCGGTGCCGTACCGGGGATCGGTGGCGCGGGTGTTCTCGACCGGGTCGTAGACGCACTCGCCGGTGTCTTCGAGGTAGAAGACCTCGTGGCCGAGCGCCCGCAGCCCCGCCAGGTACATCAGCGAACACCAGGTGACCCCGCCAAACGGGTACCGCGCGATGATGCCCGCCATCAAGATCTTCATATCGGTGTCGGTGCCGGGTGCCTGGACCGTGCCTGCTTCCGGTGCCTGGGAGGCCCCCTGGCCCCGGGCGCAGGCGCCCCGTTCAGGATCGTGCGGCTTCCATCAATTCGTCGACCGTTTCCGGCTCGTCGAGCGATCGGCCGACCGAGAGACGCGCGCACATCCGGCGGTAGAGCGGGCTCCTGACGAGCAGGTCGTCGTGCCGGCCCTGGGCGACGATGCGGCCGCCGTCGAGCACGAGAATGCGATCGGCATCACGGACGGTCGACAGGCGGTGCGCGATCACGATCGTGGTGCGGCTCGATCGCAGGCGCCCGAGCGCGTTGAAGACGATCTCTTCGGAAATGGCGTCGAGCGCCGACGTCGGCTCGTCGAGGATCAGGATCGGCGCGTTCTTCACGATCGCCCGCGCCACGCTCAGCCGCTGCCGCTCGCCGCCGGACAGCCCCGCGCCGCTCTCGCCGATCTCGGTCTCGTAGCCTTTCGGGAGGCGCTCGATGAATTCGTGCGCGTGCGCCGCCCGTGCCGCGGCCTCGATCTCTTCGTCGGTCGCCTCGAGCCGGCCGTAGCGCAGGTTCTCGGCGATCGTGCCCCGGAACAGCACCGGCTCCTGCAGCACGATCGCGACCTGCTCGCGCAGCGAGCGCAGCCTGAACTCGCGCACGTCGACGCCGTCGACGAGGACGCGGCCTTCGGTCGCATCGTAGAACCGCGGGATCAGGCTCACCAGCGTCGTCTTGCCGGCGCCGGTCAGGCCGACGAGGGCCACCATCTCGCCAGGCCTGGCGGTGAAGCTGATCTGACAGAGCACCTGGCTGCCGCCCGGATAGCCGAAGCCGGCCCGTTCGAAGGTCACCGTTCCACCGACGCCCGACGCGTCGATCGAGCCGTCCGACTCGTCCGCGGCTTCCGGAGTGAGCGCGAGCGCCGCGCGCACCCGGCGGGCGCCCGCCACCGCCCCCTGGAGCTGGCCGGAGGTGTGCGCGATCGCGGAGAGCGGTCCGTACACCGCCGCCAGATACGCGATCACCACGATAAGGCTGCCGATCGTCATCCGCCCGTCGAGCACGTGCAGGCCGCCCACGACGAGGACGAGCGCCGTCCCGAGGACCGTGATGCCCGTGACCACGACCGAGAAGAGCGACTGCTGCCACGTGAGGCCGACGCGCGCCTGCATGGTCCGCTCGCCGGCCGTGGCGTAGCGCGACGACTCGTGCGACTCGCGCGCGAAGCTCTTCACGAGGCGGATGGCCGAGAAGGTCTCGAACGCCCGGCCCATCAGCGTCGCCTCGAGCTCCTTGACCCGCTCCTCGCGATCGACGAGCGTGGACATGTAGTAGCGGAGCGCCAGATACAGGAACGGCACCACGGTGAGCGAGAGCAGCGCCACGGTGGCGTCGAGCTTCAGCAGCACGGCGAACATCACCGTGAGCGTGACGACGGACCCGGCCACCGGGAACAGGCCGCCCATCACGAGGTTCTCGATCGCGTAGCTGTCGACGTCCACCCGGTACACCGCGTCGCTCGTGGTGGTGCCTGCGTGATGGTGGAGGCCGAGCGCCTGGAGGTGATCGAACAGGCGATACCGCAGGTCGTAGACCATCCGCTGTCCGGTGCCGACCTGCACCTGCGTGCTCCAGGCCGTGACGAGCTCCTTGGCGAGCTGCAGCAGCACCCCGCCGGCCACGAAGACCACGAGCATGGCGACCAGCCGCCCGCCGGTGACGGCCGCCACCCAGCCGGCCACCGGCTCGGGCAGCGGGCGCCGGTCGGCGGACAGCACGTAGTCGATGACGACCTTGAGCGGCCACGGCTCGAGCGCGCCGAGACCGATCTGGACCAGCATCAGCCCCGACAACAGGATCACCCGCCCTCGATGCGGCCGCAGGAACGCCAGCATCCAGCCGAGCATCAGCCGACCCTTCGGGGCGTCTTCGCCGGGGGCACCAGCTGCGGCGCGATCTCCCGGATGTTCAGCGGCACGATGCGGTCGTTGCTGGAATCGGTGACGTAGAGCCAGCCGCGCCGCGGGCCCGCCTTCGCGAACGCCACGCGCGTGGGCGCGTCGAACGTCGTCCGGCTGTTGCCGGTGACGTCGCGGATCACGCCGTCGGGGCCGACGGCGCGGACGACGCCGTTGTAGTAGTCGGCGATGAAGAGCGTGAGGCCCCCGTCGGCCGCCGACGCCAGTGCGATGCCTGCGGGACCGGCGAGCGCGGCATCCAGGGCCGGTCCGCCGTCGCCCCAGTAGCCCCAGTGCCCGCTGCCCGCCACGGTCGTCATGATGCCGGTCCTGGCGTCCAGGCGCCGCACGCGGTTGTGGTACATGTCGGCGATGTAGAGGTCCCCGTTGGGCGCGACGGCGACGTCGCTCGGCATGTTCAGCTGCGCCGCGGTGGCCGGACCTCCGTCGCCCACGGGCCCTTCGTCCTCGCCGGGGGAGCCGTCGCCGGCGACCGTTTCGATGAGGCCGCTCGCGTGATCGATCCGGCGCACGCGGTAGTTCAACGTGTCGGCGATGTAGACGTCGCCGTTCGGCGCCGTGACGGCCGCCGACGGGGACGCGAGCTGCGCCTCGACGGCCGGGCCGCCGTCGCCGAGGAAGCCGGCGTCGCCGATGCCGGCGATGGTCGTGACGATGCCCGTCTTCTTGTCGACGCGCCGCACCCGGTTGTTGTGCGAGTCGGCGATCACGAGATCCCCGTTGGCCGCGAGCGACACGCCGTCGGGATTGTCGAGCCGGGCCTTCGACGCGGGGCCGAGGTCGCCCGAGAATCCAGGCCCGAGCTGGTGGTTGCCGACGACGGTGGTGATGACGCCGTTGTGCGGATCGATCCGGCGGATGACGTGGTTGTTCGAATCGGCGAAGTACACGTCGCCGGCCGGGGCGATCGCGATGCCGCCGGGCGAATCGAGCCATGCCTGGATCGCCGGGCCGTTGTCGCCGGCGAAGCCCCGCTGCTGGCCGATGACCGCGGCCGCCGCGGCTTCGCGCAGCATCAGCGTGCCCGAGCCGATGGCGACGATGGCGACGACAAAGATCATGGCGCTCCGCAGGCCGTAGGTGCGGACGAGCGCCGGCGCGAGCAGGGGCCCGCGCACGGGGCCGGACCCGATCCGCAGCATGTGCTGATCGGCGGCGACCCGCTCGATCGCGCGCCGCACGATGGCGGTGACCTGCGCTGTCCGCCAGGCCGCGAAGGCGATCGCGATCACGGCCAGCGCGGCGGTGCTCGCGCCGACGGCGGGCCAGCGGAGGGCGACGCCGAAGAGCGCGCCGCAGAGCAGGCCGCAGCCGAGCATGATGGCGGCGAGCGTGCCGAACGTGGTCGGACGCAAGTGCGTGCCGACGCGCAGCAGCGTACGGCCCGAACCGTGGTCTTCCGTCATCGCGCGGATGTCGAGCCAGCCCCAGCGGCCGACGGCGACGCTGACGTCACGGTCGTGCGACCAGCCTTCGTCCACGTCGATGGTGTGGACGGCGCGCGACCGCCGGAGCCAGTCGGTGAGGCGCGAGAGCGATCGTTCGGCCGAGGTCCAGGTTTCGCTCCAGAAGCGATCCTCGGCGACGCTGCCCGACAGCAGCAGCAGGGCACGCGCCGCCTCGCGCGGCGTCGGCGTCGGGCCGCGGCTCGTCTGCGCCGGCGGCGTGAACAGGATGGGCGGCGAGAGGGCGCCGCGAATCCGCCCGGCGACACGCGCGAATGGCTGGATGAAATGCAGGTACGCGACGGTGGCGCGGTACCAGCCGATGGTGAGGGCGCGTCGCCAGGCGGGCCGCGCCCGTTCGCCGGGGCTCAGCAGCGAGTCGATGTCGGACCGCATCGCGTAGGCGAGATTCTTCGCCACCGTCATGGCGAGCCCGACGAGGCCCGTGCCGAGCAGGAGCGTCGCGGCCCAGCCGTGATCGCCGGTGAGCGTGACCAGCGCGCCCGCCAGCGTGAGCAGCGTCGACACCACCTGCCAGCGGATCGAGTGCGGCATGAACGCAAAGGGGTGCACGTCGGTGCGGTAGATGGACGGGAAAGGCGCCGTGCCCCAGACGCCCGCGTTGATCCGTGTGCCCCAGAGCGACCGCACGAAGGGCAGCGGACTGTAGATCCGCCCGTGCCACAGCATGTGGCCGTCGAGAAACTTCTCGGGGTGATGCGCCATCAGCCAGGTTTCACCTTCGCCGTATCCCACCTGCTGGCGCCAGTACGCGCGCGCCGAGGATCGGTGATGGTGCCAGACGAGCGCCGAGGGCGCGAAGCCGATGCGCCAACCCTGCGACTGCAGGCGCCAGCACACGTCCACGTCGTCGCCCGCGCGGAGGTAGACCGGATTGAACCCCCCGATGGCGAGTAGTGCGTCGCGGCGGAAGGCCATGTTGCAGCCCGGGACGTGCTCGGCGATGCGATCGTCGATCAGCACGTGCGTGGGGCCGCCCGGCGCGCGCGCGATGCACTGCGCCATCGGCGGATCGTCGGACGGCACGACGTTCGGGCCGCCGGCGGCCATCACGTCCGACGTGAGGAACGGCTGCACCAGGAACGTCAGCCAGTCGGGGTCGGCGCGCACGTCGGCATCCGTATAGGCCACGATCTCGCCCGTGGCCTCGGCCAGGCCCGCGTTGCGCGCGGCGCTCAGGCCGCCGTTCGGCAGGTCGATCACGCGAACGCGAGGATGACGGTGGCCCAACACGCTCGTGCCGTCGCGCGAGCCGTCGTTCACGAGGACGATCTCGTAGTCGGGATACGTCTGGCGCTCGAGCGAGGTCAGGCAATCCTCGAGCGTGTCCGCCGCGTTGTACGCGCACACGACCACCGACACGCGCGGCCAGGCGCGCCGGGCCTCGTCGGCGAAGGGCGCCTGATCGAAGGCGTCGGCCACGGCGAGCGCCGCCGGCTTCAACTCGCGATCCCGCGTGACCAGGCCGAATGCCCAGTCGCTCACCGGATAGCCGCCGCGCCACCATTCGTCGGTCCACGCGAAGGCGATCGCCCCCGCCGCACCGGCCTCGAACGCGCGCTGGACGTGCATCGACGTGATGCGCGCCTGCCCCTCGACGCCTTCCCGGATGCTGTCGGCGCCCGCTTCGGCGAGCAGCAGCGGGCGGTGGCCCGCGACGTTCTGCAGGCGCGCGAGATACCCGTCGAGCGCCTGACCCTCGTGCAGGTACAGGTTGAAGGCGCAGATGTCGAAGAACGGCAGGTCCAGGTATTCGGTCGGCGGAAAGTTGACGTACGTGAACAGGCTCTCGGGCGACGCGGCTTTGAGCTCGCGGTACAGGTTGTAGAGAAACCGTTCGATGCGCACGCGGCCGTGCCACCGCACGACACCCGGCGGGATCTCGTTGCCCACGGCAAAGGCCAGCACCGCCGGGTGGTCGCCGAGCGCGTCGACGGTATCGTGCAGATCGCGGCGAATGCGGGCCTGCAGCTTCCGATCGTCCAGAAACGCCACGTGCTCGGGCCACGGAAGACCGACGAGAACGCGCAGGCCGTGATCGACCGCCTGATCGAGCAGCTCCCTGCGCGGCGCCGTGTAGGTGCGGATGGTGTTGATGCCGAGCTTTCGCATCATGCGGAAGTCGGCGGCCACCTGAGCCGCGCACGGGAACTGCTGGCCCTCCTCGTCGGGCGCGAACGTGCCATACGTGACGCCACGGACGAGAAACCTCTGACTGCCGGCGCGCAAAAACTTCCCGTCGGCCTGAATGCGAGCCAGGGGACGAGGCTCGGGTGAGGCCGGTGAAAGACGGTCGTCCTGGGGGCGTGGCCGCGTCGTTATCACAGTGGGCGCCGCAAGAAGCGGAATCAACCTTCCATTGTAGCAAGCCCTAGGCCAGGTCTAAGCGCCCCGTATAGACCGCCATGCCGACGACCGCATCGACCCCCTCGGCCTCGAGCGCGTCGATCTCCTCGCGGGTGGTGATGCCGCCGGCCGCCGTCAACCGCCGCGTCGTCGCCCGGCGCACGGCGAAAATGGCCTGAAGATCCGTGCCCTGCATCAGTCCTTCGGCGTCCACGTGCGTATAAAGAAACTCATGGCAGTAGGGCTCGAGCGTCCGCACGGCCTCGACCGCCGTGAGCGGCACGGCTGTTGTCCAGCCGTGCACGACGACGTGGCCGCCACGGCTGTCGACCGCGGCGATCACGCGCTCGGCGCCGACGGCGTTCGCGAGCTCTTCGGCGAACGGGAGGTTCACGGCGCCATCGCGGAAGAGCGACGAGCCCACGATCACCTGCTGCGCGCCGGCCGCCAGGATGTCGCGCGCGCGCGCGACGGTGCGGATGCCGCCGCCGACGCGGCAGGCGAGGGCGCCGGCGATCTGTCGCACGAGCGTCAGGTTGTCGCCCGACCCCATGGCCGCGTCGAGGTCGATCACCTGGACTTTCGGAAACCGCTCGAAGCGCCGCACCCAGGCGAACACATCGTCGTGCCTGATCGCGAGACGCTCGCCCTGCACGAGCTGAACGACGGCGCCGTCCTTGAGATCGATGGCGGGGATCAGCATCGGCGATCAAGATGCCGGGTGGGTTGGTGCCTTCGTGGCTGGTTCCGTTCCGCCCTCACAGACGCACCGGGAGACCGTGCCGTCGCAGGTGCGTCTTCAGCGCGTGCACGCTGGTTTCGGCGTAATGGAAGATCGACGCGGCCAGCGCGGCGTCGGCGCAGCCGCTCGTGAAGACGTCAACGAAGTCGTCGAGCCGGCCGGCACCCCCCGAGGCGATGACGGGAATGGAGACCGCGGTGGAGACGGCGGCGGTCATCGCGCAGTCGAAGCCGATCCTGGTGCCGTCGCGATCGATCGAGGTGAGCAGAATCTCGCCGGCACCGCGCGACTCCGCTTCGCGCGCCCACTCGACGGCATCGCGATTGGCGGGGGTCCGGCCGCTGCGGGCGAACACGGCGAACCCGCCGCCCGCCTGCTTCGCGTCGATCGCCACGAGCACGGCCTGGCTGCCGTAGCGTTTCGCGAGCGTGGTGACCAGATCGGGACGCGCGAGCGCGGCGGTGTTGAGGCTCACCTTGTCGGCGCCGGCTTCGACCGCCGCTTCCGCGTCGGCTTCGGTGCGAATGCCGCCGCCGACCGCGAGGGGAATGAAGAGCTCGCGGGCGACGGCGCGGATCGTGTCGGCCAACGCGCGCCGCCGCTCGAGCGTGGCGGTGATGTCGAGGATCACGAGCTCGTCGACGCCTTCGGCGTTGTAGCGGCGCGCCAGCTCGGCCGGGTCCCCGGCCGACCGCAGGCCCTCGAAGTTGATGCCCTTGACGACCTGGCCGTCGCGCACGTCGAGGCACGCGATGATGCGCTTGCTCAACATGATCGGACGAAGTTCCTGAGAATCTGCAGGCCGACCTCGCCGGATTTCTCCGGATGGAACTGGACGCCGGCAATCGCGCGGCGTTGCACCACCGAGGCGAAGGCCTCGCCGTGCCCGGTCGTCGCCACGGTATCGGACGTGACCGGCGCGACGAAGCTGTGCGTGAAGTACACCTGCGAGCCGTCGGGCACGCCGGCGAGAATCGTGTCGGAGCGGACGATCGTCAAGGCGTTCCAGCCGACGTGCGGCACTTTCAGCGCCGGCCGCCCGCCGGCGGCGTCGCGTCCCGCCAGGCGGAAGCAGCGGCCTTCGAGCGCGCCCAGGCCGGGACTCTGGGCATCCTCGTCGCTGCCGTCGAACAGCCATTGCAGGCCCAGACAGATGCCGAGCAGGGGGCGTCCCTCGGCGGCGTTCGCGCGGATGGCCGCCACCCAGTCCGGCGTGAGCGCGCGCGTCGCGCCGAAATGTCCGACGCCAGGCACGACGATCGCATCGGCCGTCGCGAGGTCCTGCGGCGTTTCGGGCACCACGACGGGCGCCCCGATCGCGGCGAAGGCCTTCTTCACCGACGTCAGATTGCCGGCCCGGTAGTCGATGAGTGCGATTCGCACGCCCTAATCCCTGATCCCGTTCCCTACAGCATGCCCTTCGTGCTGGGCAGCATGCGCGCGAGGCGTGTGTCCTTCGCGCAGGCGACGCGCAGGGCACGGGCGAAGGCCTTGAAGACCGCCTCGATCTGGTGGTGGCTGGAGCGGCCGTAGAGCACTTTGACGTGTACGTTGGCGCGCGCCCCCACGGCGAAGCCGTCGAAGAAGTCGTGGACGAGATCGGTCTCGAGATCGCCCACGCGCCGCGCCTTCACCTTCTTCAGGTCCACGACGGCGTGCGGCCGCCCGCTGAGATCGACGGCGGCGAGTGCCAGCGTCTCGTCCATCGGCATGAGAAAATAGCCGGCGCGGTTGATGCCGCGTTTCGATCCGAGCGCGAGCGCCACTGCCTCGCCGAGGGCGATGCCCAGGTCTTCGACCGTGTGGTGCTGATCCACGTCGAGGTCGCCGTCGGCGGCGAGCTTCAGGTCGAAGCCGCCGTGGCGTGCGAAGAGCTCCATCATGTGATCGAGGAAGCGGATCCCGGTTCGCACGCGATACGTGCCCCGGCCGTCGATCGCGATCGACAGCGCAATCCGCGTCTCGGTGGTCTGGCGATCGACGATGCCGCGCCTCACAACAGCTCCCTCATCACGTCGATGCACCGCTTCGTGTGCTCGACGATGCCCGCACCGATGCGGACCGCGCCCCGGCATCCGGGTTCCGACGACCGGTCCCGGACATAGATGCCGCGCGCCGCGGCACCGTGCACGAACGCCCCGGCGCGATCGCCGATCGACACCAGCACGAAGTTCGCAGCGCTCTTCCAGTACTGCAGGCCCAGGCGCTCGCACGCGGCGTAGAGCAGCGCCTTCGAGGCCTCGACTTCCCGCAGATAGCCCGCCAGGTGGCCGCGATCCTGGATCGCGGCCTGCACGGCGACCGTTGCGGCGACGTTCACGCTGTACACGGGAACCGCGAGGCGCACCGGATCCAGGACCTCCTGGGCGCCAACCAGGCAGCCGATGCGAAGCCCCGCCAGCCCGAACGCTTTCGAAAACGTGCGGCCGACGATGACGTTCGGGTGGTCGGCGAGCGCGGGCAGAAACGTGGTGCCGGAGAAGTCGGCGTACGCCTCGTCCACGAACACCACGGCGAGGCTCGGCACCCGTCGCGCCACCACGCGGATGTCGTCGACGGCCATGACCGCGCCCGTCGGGTTGTTCGGATTCGTCAGGAAGACGACCCGCGTGCGCGGCGTGATCGCCGCGAGCACGGCGTCGAGCGGGAACGAAAAGTCTTCCCGCGGCGGGACGCCCACGAACCGCCCGCCGACGAGCTCGGTATCGACGCGAAAGATCTCGAAGGCCGGTTCGGGCACGATCGCCTCGGGCACGAGTCCGTCGGCGCGCTCGCGCAGGTACGCGACGGCCGTCGCCATGATGCCTTCGTCGAGACCGTTGACGAGGGCCAGGCGGTCGCCGTCGACGCCCAGGTGCGCCGCGACGGCCTCGATGGCGGCGGCGTAGGGCGGATAGAAGCTCACCTCGTCGGGGCGGAGCGCCGCCAGGGCTTCGATCACGCGCGGCGAGCACCCGCCGGTGTGCTCGTTCTGATGCAGGCGCAGGCCGCTGTAGAGCTCTTCCGGTTTCTGGTATTTGCGCATGGTGGCCATTGGCGCTGATGCCCCGCCTCTCACCCGCCGGGCCGGCCCGACCGGCCCAGCCTGATCTCCACCGACTCGGCGTGAGCCGTCAGACCCTCGGCGCGCGCGAGCGTGGTGATCGTCGGCGCCAGGGCCGTCAGTCCCCGCTTCGAGACGCGTTGCACGGCCATCACGCGCACGAAATCCGCCGCGCTCAGCCCCCCGCGGAAGCGCGCGGCGCCGCCGGTGGGCAGCACGTGATTCGATCCGGTGGCGTAGTCGCCGGCCGCCTGCGCGGCGAACGGTCCGGCGAAGACCGCACCCGCCACGAGCCGCGCGCGCGCCAGCGCCTCGTCCATCACCACCAGATGTTCGGGCGCCAGGCGGTTCGCCGCGGCGACGGCGTCTGCCGCATCGGCCACGACGACGATGGCGCCGTGGCGCGCGAGCGCCTGTTCGACGATCGCGCGGCCGCGCGCGCGTCGTTCGGTGGCCCGCTTCACGCGCGCGGCGAGCGCGCGGCTCCAGGTGATGAGGATCGATCGCGCCTCGGGATCGTGCTCCGCCTGCGCGATGAGATCGGCCGCGATCCAGTCGGCGGAGCCCGACCCGGCGACGATGGCGATTTCCGTCGGACCGGCGAAGAAGTCGATCGCGCAGTCGGACGCGACGCAGGCCTTGGCCGCCGCCACCCAGCGGCTGCCCGGGCCGACGATCTTGTCGACGCGGGGCACCGGCCTGGCGCCATAGGCGAGGGCGGCGATCGCGTGGGCGCCGCCGACCCGGAACAGGCGCGTCACGCCGGCTTCGAGCGCGGCGGCCATCACGACCGGCTCGGGCCGCGGGCAGAGGGCGACGATCTCGGCGACGCCCGCGACGCGTGCGGGAATCGCCGTCATCAACAGAGACGAGGGCAGGGGGAAGCGCCCGCCCGGCACGTAGCAGCCCACGCGCGCGAGCGGCTCGACGCGCTGCTCGATGACGACCCCCGGGGCCACGGCGAGCCGGCCGCCCCTCGGAACCTGCGTCCGGGCGACGCGCGTGATGTGCCGGGCCGCCTCGGCAAGCGCCCGCCGGACGTCGCGCGGCACCGTCGCGGCGAGCCGCCGGATCTCGGCCGCGGAAATCTCGAGCGCGCCCGTCGTGCCGTCGAACCGGCGCGCGAACCGCGCAAGTGCCGGCGCCCCCTGGTCGCGGACGGCCTTCACGATGGCGCGCACGCGCCGCTCGAGGGCACGATCGGCGGTGCGGTCGCCGGTGAAGAGTCGCTCGAGCGCCCGCCGGTTCCGTGCGTCGATGATGGTGATGGACATGTCTCTCTGGCGCCGGAGGCCCCGCCTCCGCGCGGTGCCGCCGCCCGGCGGCCTACAGGACGATCTTGTTCAGGGGTACTCGACGATCCCCTGCGCGCCGCTCGCCTTCAGCTTCGGGATCAAGTCGCGCACCATGCGCTCTTCGATGATCGTGTTCACTGCCGACCAGCCTTCGTCGCTCAGGCTGGAGATGGTCGGCCGCTGGAGCGCCGGCAGGAGCGCCAGGACGGCGGCCAGATCGCCCTTCCGGACGTTCAGCATGAGTCCCACACGGCCCTGCGCTTCGATCGCCGCCTTGAGCAGCAGCGCCAGGTTGTCGATCTTCGTCGTCTTCCAGGCGTCGGCCAGCGCCGTCTCGTTCGCGATGAGCTGGGTGTTCGATTCCATCACCGTGTCGAGGATGCGCAGGCGGTTGGCGCGCAGCGACGATCCGGTTTCGGTGACCTCGACGATGGCGTCGGCGAGGTCGGGCGGCTTCACCTCGGTCGCGCCCCACGAGAACTCGACGCGCTTCACCGCGATGCCCTGCCTGGCGAAGTAGTCCTTCGTGACGCGCACGAGCTCGGTGGCGATCACCCGGTTTTCGAGATCCTTCGCCGAGCGGATCGGCGAGTCTTCCGGCGCCGCCAGCACCCAGCGGACCTTGCCGAAACTCTGTTTCGCATAGACGAGATCGACGATGGCGCTCAGGACGCCCGTGCGGCCGTCCCCCAGTTCGTGCTCGGCCACCCAGTCGCGCCCGGTCAGGCCCGCATCAAGCACGCCGTCGGAGACGTAGCGCGCCATTTCCTGCGCGCGAATGAGCATGCACTCGATCTCCGGATCGTCGATGGTCGGATAGTAGGAGCGCGAGCCGACGAAGACGTTGAATCCCGCCCGCGCGAAGAGCTGGATCGTGGCGTCCTGAAGCGAGCCTTTCGGTATCCCGAGCTTGAGTTTCATCGGTCGGTTCCCGTCACAGGGCGGACCAGCGGGTCCGCGTCAGTCCAACGTGCGATAGAAGCACGTGCGCTCACCCGTGTGGCACACGTTGCCGTCGCCCAGGCGCTTCACCTTGAGGAGGACCGTGTCCTCGTCGCAGTCCATGAGCGCCTCCACCACGGCGAGCCTGTTGCCGGACGTCTCACCCTTCATCCACAGTTTGTTGCGTGTGCGGCTGAAGAAGGTGGCGAAACCGGTGCGCTTCGTGTCGGCGAGCGCCTGCTCGTTCATGAAGCCGACCATCAGTACTTCGGACGTCTCGTGATCCTGGATCACCGCGGGAATCAGGCCGTCGAGTTTCGTGAAATCCATCGTCTTGTTCCGTTCGCTGACAATAAAAAACCCCGCCACGGGGCGGGGCTGCGTGTCGTCCGAAGGGGTCGAGATCACCGACCCTAGCTCACGCGCCGCTCCGCACCCCGGCCCCGGGGATCCTGATGGCCGCGATGGTGGTGCACGTGATGGTGGGCCCTGACGAACATGTGGCGATAGCGTAGCCGTACCGCGAGCGGACTGTCAACGCGCTCCCGGGTTGACCGGGACGGGGGCGGGTGGTATCAGACACCTCACAGGAACATCCCCATGAAGCCGACCGCGACGTCCCTCTGCCGCTTGTGGCTGCCGCTCGCCGTGCTCCTCGGCGCCGGCGGTGCGCGCGCCCAGTCGCCCGACAGCCTGGCGATGATCGAAAAGCTGCGGACGCTCGAACTCGACCAGCTGGGCAACCCCCAGATCAAGACCGACGCGATCCATCCCGTGCGCAGCACGGCGGACGCCCCGCACCGCATCCTGATCATTCCCGTGCAGTATTCCGACGTCGGCTTCGATCGGTTCCGCGGAGAGCCCGACGCCGCCGAGCAGAACCGTGCGTACCTGCAGCGTCTGCTGTTTTCCGACGACCTCGCGGCGCCACGGCCCGGCACGCTGACCCACTACTACTACCATCAGTCGAGGGGTCGGTACGCCGTCACGGGCGACGTGCTCGCGCCGGTGACGGTGGCTCACCCGTCCGACTACTACGGCCGGCCGATCCAGAACTCGGACGGCCAGTGGCGCAACGACGTGCGCGCCGAAGCGCTGGTCGAAGACGCGCTGGCGGCCGCCTTTGCCCGAGCTCCCGACTTCCCCTGGGAACGGTTCGACGTCTGGGATCCGCAGGACTACGACGGCGACGGCGTGTACGACGAACCCGACGGCTACATCGATCACTTCGTGCTGGTATTCGCCGGCAAGGGCCAGGCGTCCTGTCAGGGGCTCTACAACCTGGACCAGAAGTTCACCGTGAACGCGCCCGCCGACCTGTACGATCACCTGAAGCCGCAGGAGCAGGAATGCGCCCAGCGGATCTGGCCGCACCGCTTCTCGCTCACCAAGAACAACGGGCAGGGCCCCACGGTCGAAGGGTTCGTGAATCGCCGCGGCGGTGTGCCGCTTCGGGACGGCCTCTGGGTGTACGACTACAACATGCAGTCGGAATACACCGACGTGTCGACGTTCATTCACGAATTCGGCCACTCGCTGGGCCTGCCCGACATCTACGCCGCGCAGACCAGCAACTCGACGGCGTCGTGGGAGGTGATGAGCGGCACGGCCAGTCCCCTGCCCCAGGAGATGAGCGCGTGGTCCCGCATGGAGCTCGGGTGGCTCGAGCCCTGCATGATCGTGCCCCGAAGCGCCGGGGGCAGCCGCGTGCAGTCGGTCTACCTGAAGACGATGAACGACTGGTCGGGTGTGCCCGGCCAGCCGCCCCCCGATGGCCTGTGCGATGCCGCGATGGTGATCCTGCCGCCCAAGATCCGGAAGCTCCGCATGGGGCCGCTCGGCGAGGCCGAGGGCGCGCAGGCGGCGTACACGGGTCAGGGCAACGACTTGAATCATTACCTCTCCCGCGTCTTCGACCTGACCGGCGTAGGGACCGCGCCGGTCAGGCTCGACTTCGACACCTGGTTCGCCATCGAGGCCGACTGGGACTATCTCTACGTCGAGGCGTCGACCGACGGCGTGACCTACGAGCGTCTCATGCCCACGGACAAATCGGATCCCGCCGACACCGAGAGCATCATGCCGTCGCGACGCGGGCACGACGGCCTCGGCACGATTCCCGGCTTCACCGGACGGAGCGGCGATCTCGATGGAGACGGGCGCGTCGAGACGAGCGCCGGCTGCGATCCGACCGCGCCGCGAAAGCTGGCCGAGGATCGCGTCGGCGCCCGGGCGGTCGACCCGTGCGACGTGTCGCAGTGGGTGCACGCGTCGTTCGATCTCGGCCGGTACCGCGGCTCGCGCGTCGAGATTCGCTTTCATTACTTTGCCGACATGGCCTCGGTCGAGGACGGCGCGCTCGTGGACAACGTCTCGATCGACGCGCTCGGATTCAGGGACGACTTCGAAGCCGGGGGCTTCGAGGGCTGGAAGGTCGAGGGGTTCTCGCTGAGCGGCGGCAGCCACGACATTCCGGTGCCGCACTTCTATCTGCTGGAATACCGCGATCCCTACGCGACGTTCAGCCGCGCGTACAACTACGACAGCAGCCTGGCCAAACCGGGCTTCACGTTCTTCGAGAACACGGAGACGGGCCGGATGGAAGCGCTCGACGTCCGCTACCGGCCTGGCGTCCTGGTCTGGTACGCGAACGGCGAGTATCTCTGGAGCCAGAACGATCCCGCGCAGTTCGGCCCCGGCAACGGCTTTCTGCTGCTCGTCGACGCGAACCCGCAGGAGTACCGGTACCCGTCGGTGCCCGCCAGATACTTCAAGACCGACAACGGTTGGCAGCACTACGCCTTCGACGAGAGCGCGCAGCCGTGGCTGCGCGACGCCTATCTGCACGTGATGTGCTTCGAGCGGCGGCAGGCCTATTTTCCCGTCGATCTGGCCGAGTCCGAGCGGGCGTCGTGCGGTGGGGCGGACACGCCGGCCGGCGAGCGGCTGACGTTCGAGGGCCGGCGCCTCCTGTACGGCTACACGCTCATCAACGAGCTGCTGCCGGGCGCGGCCAGGGACGCGTACAAGTCGATGTCCACGCTGTTCGACATCCGCGTGGACCAGGAGGTTCCGTCCTACCGGCTCTACGACCGCCTGCTGCGGAACGCGCACTCGGCCGACGCGCCGTTCGCGCTGAAGGATTTCGACAATGGCCTGCAGTTCTGGGCTCCCGACGCCCGCGGCGCGATGGTGCCGACGCGCGGCGAGCCGTTCAAAGCCGTCGCCTCGTTCAGCGACGCGGATCCGTCGCGCTATCTGAACCCGTACTTGCCATTCGGCAGCGCCAACATCCCCAACGAGGGCTTGAGTTTTCAGCTGGCCGAGCCCGGCGATCGCGCGCCGGAGGGCGCGAACGTGAAGATCTATTTCACGTGGGATCGATAGAGGGCCGGCCGAACGTGCTAGCATCTCGGGTCGTTTTCCTTGCCTCTCGTCACCCCGGGATAGCGGCGTGTTCATGCGTGGATCATCCAAGTGTCTGGCGCTGTGCCTTCTCCTGAGCGCGGTTCCCCCCGCCTTCGCCGGCCAGCAGGCCCCTGAACCACCGCGGAAGCAGGCGCAGGCGACGCGCGTCGCGGACGGCTCGATTCGTCTCGACGGCCGGCTGGACGAGGCGGTCTGGCAGACGGCGGCCCCCCTCGTGGACTTTTCGCAGGCCGAGCCGACCGAAGGCGCACCGCCCACCGACGGCATGGAAATCCGATTCGTGTACGACGACACGGCGCTCTGGATTGGCGCCCGCATGGAGAGCGCCAACGGCGTCGTGCAGGCGCCCATGAGCCGGCGCGACGACGGCGAGCAGGCGGAATATCTGCAGATCGAGCTCGACACGTATCTCGATCGCCGCACGGCGTACATGTTCGGCGTCACGGCCTCCGGCGTCCGGCTGGATCACTACCATCCCAGCGATAACGAGGACGACACCGACTCGCAGTTCGACCCGGTCTGGCAGGCGAAGACGGCGATCGACAGCCACGGGTGGAGCGCCGAGCTCTGGGTGCCGTTTTCGCAGCTCCGCTTCAACGACGCGCCCGAGCGCGTCTGGGGGCTGAACGTCAAGCGGTGGCGCCCGACGCTCAACGAGCAGGACTACTGGGTGGTGATCGGCCGCACGCGTCGAGGCTGGGCCTCGCGGTTCGGCGACCTGCGCGGCATCCAGGGCGTCGAGCCCAAGCGCCGGCTGGAAGTGCTGCCCTACGTGTCGGGGTCCTCGCGCCGAACGGGCAACCGCGATCTGAACAACCCCTTCGACGACGGGAAGAACCTGGGCGGCAGCGTGGGCGCGGACATGAAGATCGGCATCGGGTCGAATCTCACCGTCGAGGCGACGATCAACCCCGACTTCGGCCAGATCGAGGCCGACCCGGCGGAAGTGAACCTCACGGTGTTCGAGACCATCTTCGCCGAGCGGCGCCCCTTCTTCATCGAAGGCAACAGCGTTCTCGAGGCGGGCACGAGCAACTACTACTACTCGCGCCGCATCGGCGCCCGGCCGACCGGACCGGCGACGGGCGATTACGTGGATTACCCGAACGTCAGCACCATTCTCGGCGCGGCCAAGCTGACCGGGCGCACCCGGCATGGCACGTCGGTCGGATTCCTCGCGGCGCTCACCGACAAGGAGTTCGCGCACGTCGAAACCGCGGGCATCCGTTCCGACGTGGAGGTCGCCCCCCGCACGGCGTGGGCGGTCGGCCGGGTGATTCAGGAGTTCGGGAACGAAGGCTCGACGGTCGGTGCGCATCTGACCCTCGTGCACCGCGACCTGGCCCCGGCCGATCCGCTGGCCCTCCTGCAGGTGCGCAACGCCATCACCACCGGCGCCGACACGCGCATCCGGTTCGGCCGGCGCAACTACGAGGCGTCGGGCAACGTCGGGCTGACCTTTCTGACGGGCGAGCCCGACGCGATCACGAAGGTGCAGACCTCGAGCGGGCACTACCTGCAGCGGGTGGATCAGCCGACGATCCGGCTCGATCCGACGCGCACGAACCTGAACGGCATGCAGGTCGTCGGCAACATCGCCAAGATCGGCGGGCGCCACTGGCTCTGGAGCCAGAACATCATGATCGAGTGGCCGGGGTTCCATCCGCTCGACTTCGGCCGCCTGAACTTCGCGGGCGACCTGACCGGCGGGCCCCGCATCACCTATCGTGAAACCCAGCCGGGGCGGATCTTCCGGGCCTACTCGTTCCAGGTCGGCCTCAACAACTACTGGTACTTCGACACCAACCTGGGCGTGCGCCAGACTCTCAGCAGCAACAACAGCTTCACCTGGAAGAACTTCTGGGTGACCTCCATCAACGGGAACTACTACTTCCGCGGCAACGACGTGCAGGCGACGCGCGGAGGCCCGGCGATGGGGACGCCGCTCGGCTGGACTCTGAGCTCGTCGCTTCGCAACAGCACCGGATCCAGCACTCGCTGGACCGCCAGCGGCAACGTCAAGGGCAACGAGTTCGGCGAGCGTACCTGGGAGACGACCGGGAGCGTCTCGGCGCGCCCATCCCCGCCCCTCCAGTTCTCGGTCGAGCCGGACTATCTGAACGAGCAGGGCGCAGCGGGAATCTTCAGCGGGCCGATCGCCCGCCAGTATCTGACGACGCTCAGCGGCGGACGCGCGGAGACCTACGGGAAGCGCTACGTGTTCGGACTCGTCGACCGGACGACGATTTCCGCGCAGTTCAGGGTGAGCTACACCTTCAAGCCCGACCTGACGCTCGACGTGTATGCGGAGCCCTTTGCGGCCAGCGGCCGGTACCGGGGGTTCGGCGAGCTGCTGGCGCCGCGGTCCAAGGATCTGCGTCTTTACGGCACCGACGGCACGACGATCACGCGGCTCGCCGACGGCTCGTACCAGGTGATCGACGGAGCCTCGACGTTCGCGCTGAGCAATCGCGATTTCAACGTGCGATCCTTCCGCAGCAACGTCGTTCTCAAATGGGAATGGCGACCCGGCAGCACGCTCTACGTGGTCTGGCAGCAGAACCGGGCCAGCTCCGTCGCGGAAGGCTCCCACGTCGGCGTGGGCGACCTGTTCGGATCGCTCTCGGCGCCCGGCGACAACATCTTCGCGATCAAGACGACGCTCTGGACGTCGCGGTAACCATGGCCGCGGCGCCCATGACGGCAGCCGCTACGCGCCGGCGGGCCTCGCGATCATGACTTCGGTCGACTTCACGATCGCCAGCGCATCGTCACCCCTGCGCAGCTTGAGCTCGTTCACCGCGTCGCGCGTGATCACGGCTGTGAGCGTCTGATCGCCGACGCGCAGCCGCACCTGGGCGAGCAGCCCCTCGATGCGCACTTCCTCCACGAATCCACGGAGCTGGTTGCGGCCGCTCAGCGAGACGATCACCGCGTGATCGGACGCCTTCACCTTGCGGCCGACGCCCTTGCCGCGCTGCGCCTCGAGCCGTTCGATCTCGGCTTCGGCCACGCGATGGTGGCCGCCCGGCGTCTGCGTGGTCCGCACGCGCCCCTGGTAGATCCATTGTTTGAGCGTGGAGTAGCCGACGCCGAGGCGGTGGGCGGCCTCGCGGACGCTCAGGAGCGGCATTGGCGTGTACGGCTTGAATCGACTAACATAGTCGGCTCCAATCATATTGAAACGGCTACTGATTGTGAAGCGCCAGGTGTTCGCCGTCGGGGTATTCGCCGCCATGCTCGCCGCGGCATGCGGCGGCCGGCCGGAGCGCCGGGCAGCGGCGCCGACGACCGTACGGGTGGCCGCCGCGGCCGATCTACGGTTTGCGCTCGATGAACTCGGCGCCCGCTTCGAGGCCGGCCATCCCGGCATCGCCGTGACCCCCTCCTACGGATCGTCCGGCACCTTCTTCGCCCAGCTCCAGCGCGGCGCGCCGTTCGATCTGTTTCTGTCTGCCGACGTCTCGTATCCGCGGCAGCTCGAACGGGGGGGCCTCGTCGCGGCCGACGGCACCTTCACGTACGCCGTAGGGCGCCTCGTGCTGTGGGTGCGTCGGAACTCGCCGCTCGACGTCGAGCATCGCGGGCTGCAGGCGCTCCTCGATCCGTCGGTGTCGCACATTGCGATCGCCAACCCGGAACACGCGCCGTACGGGCGGGCGGCGCAGGCGGCTCTTGCGTCGGCCGGCGTGCTCGACGCCGTCCGTCCCAGGCTCGTCCTGGGCGAGAACGTCTCGCAGGCGCTCCAGTTCGTTCAGAGCGGCTCGGCCGACGCCGGCATCGTCGCGCTCTCCCTGGCGCTGGCCCCGACCGTGGCCGATGAGGGCCGGTATTGGGAGGTGCCCCTCGATCTCTATCCGCGCATGGAGCAGGGTGGGGCCCTGCTGAAGGAGGCCGCCGACCTCGGCGCGGCGCGGCGGTTCGCGGAGTTCATGCAATCCGATCCGGGCCGCGCGATCCTCCATCGCTTCGGCTTCTCGATGGTGGAGGACTGAGTGGACTGGACGGCGTTCGGCGTGAGCCTCCGTCTCTCCCTGGCGACGATGGCCGTGCTGGTGGTGGTCGGGATGCCCATCGCCTACTGGGTGGCCTTCTCGACGCGGCGCTGGAAATTTCTGGTGGAGGCCGTCGTGGCGCTGCCGCTGGTGCTGCCGCCGACGGTGCTCGGCTTCTACATCCTGGTGTCGATTGGGAGCTCGAGCCCGGCCGGGCGACTCGTCTCTTCGATGACGGGACAGGGGCTGCCGTTCACGTTCGGCGGTCTGCTGATCGCGTCGGTCATCTACAGCCTGCCCTTCGCGGTTCAGCCGTTCAGCGCCAGTTTCGCCTCGGTCGATCGCCGGCTGATCGAGGCGTCGTGGTCGCTCGGCGTCTCGCGCCGGACGACGTTCCGCCGGGTGGTGCTGCCGCTGTCGGTGCGGGGCATCGTGACCGGGATGGTGCTCAGCTTCGCGCACACCTTGGGCGAATTCGGCGTCGTGCTGATGGTGGGCGGCAATATTCCCGGCACGACGCGCACGATCTCCATCGCGATCTACGACAGCGTGCAGGCCCTCGACTATCAGGCTGCCTGGCAGACCTCCGCGGTGCTGCTCCTCATCTCGTTCGCGATCCTGTCGGTGACCTATGCGCTTCAGCGATCGGTATGGGCCGTATGGCCGTTGAGCTCGTAGTCGAGATCGAGAAAGGCTTCGCGAGCGGGGCGACGGTCGCCGCCGCGTTCCGCGCGGCGCTCGACGGCGGGACCATGCTGGCGCTGTTCGGGCCGTCGGGGGCCGGCAAGACCACGGTGGTGCGGGCGATCGCCGGCCTCGAGCGTCCCGATCGCGGCGCGATCCGGTTCGGCGACGCGACCTGGTTCGACGATCGCACGTGGGTGGGCCCCCAGCAGCGGCGCGTGGGCTACGTGTCGCAGACGCCTGCGCTCTTTCCGCACCTCACCGTGCGGGACAACATCGACTACTGGAAGCATGGAGCCGGTTCGCC
Organism: uncultured Acidobacteriota bacterium; assembly: GCA_963837345.1. GTDB lineage: Bacteria > Acidobacteriota > Vicinamibacteria > Vicinamibacterales > CAVVIG01 > CAWIMX01. Next base: position 603,350 of record CAWIMX010000001.1, on the reverse strand, counting down.
GGGCGGGCTGTCCGCCGACGAGCTCCTGGCGCTCGTCGAGCTCGGCGAATTCGGGCCCCGGCATCCACGAGAGCTGTCGGGCGGACAGGCGCAGCGCGTCGCGCTCGCGCGGGCGCTCGCGCCGCGACCGCGGCTCCTGCTGCTCGACGAGCCGTTCGCGGGTCTCGACGAGCCGACGCGCGTCCGACTCCGCACGACCCTTCGGGCCCTCGTCGATCGCATGCGGATTCCCGCCGTCTTCGTCACCCACGATCGGACCGACGCCATCGCGTTGTGCGACCAGATGGCGGTCCTCGCCGACGGCAAAGTCCGCCAGGTCGCGCCGGTGGCCGAGGTGTTCCGGCGGCCGGCCGATCTCGTGGTGGCCCGGTCGGTCGGCGTGGAATCGGTGCTCGCTGCGCGGGTGGAGCGATGCGACGAGGGGTTGATCGAGCTCAGCGTCGGGAACGCGCGCCTGCGTGCGGCCGAGATCGGCGACGGCCCTTCGAGCGCGGAGGTGTTCGCCTGCATCCGCGCCGACGACGTGGTGCTCGAACGCGCGGCGTCGGCGACGGCCAGCGCCAGAAATCACCTGCCGGGCCGCGTCGTGCGCGTGGACCCCGACGGCCACGTCGAGCGCGTGACCGTCGACTGCGGCTTTCCGCTCGTGGCGCTGGTGACCCGACATGCCCGCCAGGAAATGGCGCTGGAGCCTGGCACCCCGGTGATTGCGGCCATCAAGGCGACGGCCGTTCACCTGGTCGGGAAGGCTTCCTGAGCCATCGCGGCGCTCGTTCGCGCAGTTCACGTCGAGGGCAGGGAGGTCGCCATGAGGCCGGCACGGTTTCGGCGGGGGATGCTCGGTCTGGCCCTGACGCTGGCCTGGGCGAGCGGCGCAGACGCCCAAGGCCTGGCTTCGTCCCTGGCGGAGCTGGCCGAGCTGGGGCACACGAAGACCGTCATCGTCACCGACACGACGGGCCGGGAGTTCCGCGGCACCATGGCCGATGCGTCCGAATCGCTGGTCTCCTTATGGATCGGATCGCAGGTCCGCTCCTTCGCCGCCGCAGACATCCGATCGGTTCGGACGCGCAAGGAAGACTCCCTCGCCAACGGCGCGCTGATCGGGGCGGCCCTCGGCGGCGGGCTGACGTCTCTGCAGTTTCTGGACAACGAATGCCGCGACGATCCCGTGTGCTACGAGACGACGGCCGTGTATGCGGGGCTCGGCGCGCTCGCCGGTCTCGGGATCGACGCCCTGATCCACGCGAGCGTCGTTGTCTATTCGGCGCCGTCGGGAGCCGGCCCGTCCGTGACGGCGGCGCCTGTCGTTGCGAACGGCCGCAGGGGCGTACGAGTCACCGTGGCGTTCTGAATGCTCCACCGCGTGGCGTCCCGACGAGACGAGGTCCGGTCAATGGTCGGCATTAGTCAACCGCGCGAAGGGGGGAAGTCGCCCTCTCGGAGGTCCTGCGTCGTTACGACTTTGACCGTTGACGCGGCGGGCGCCACAAACCTACAGTGGCCGAGATGCGGCACGGAGCATGGAGACTGGCGGCGGCCGCAGCACTCCTGTCGACGGCGACGACGGTCGGCGCCCAGCCGCCGTCCCAGATCGGGCGCATCAAGATCGTCTCTGGCGAAGCCGTTGTCGTCGGAGCAAATGGCCCGACGCGGGCCGAGGTCGGGCAGGTGGTGCGGGAGACGGACGTCATTCGAACCGGCGCCGACGGCCGGATTGGCTTGACGCTGAACGACGAAACCCGGCTCTCGCTCGGTCCGGGCAGCGAGATGCGGCTCGACCGCTTTGAGTACTCGCCCGCGGAGGGCCGTCTCGGCCTCGTCCTCAAGATGATCCGCGGCGTCGCCACATACGTGTCGGGACGCATCGCCAAGATCTCTCCGGACTCCATTCGCATCGAAACGCCGTCGGCCATCATCGGCGTGCGAGGGACGCGGCTGGCGATCCAGGTCGGGCCGCGCTCCGGGTCATGAGCGGGGGGGCCGTCAGGAGTCGCGGTGCGGTCGGCGCCGCGCTGTTGGCCGCGGTCGTTTCCGGGAGTTGCGCGTCGAGACGCGCGACCCTGAATCCAGCGGCTCCGGACGTGGTCGTTCTCCTGGCCGAACCGGACACCGGCGCCGTGGGGCGAGCCGCCGTGTCGAACGCCAGCGGAGCGGTCGATTTGACGGCCGACCGCGAGTTCACGCGTGTCGGCGCCAGCGGATCGCCGGCGCCGCCGGCCACGATGTCCGAAGCCGACGTCACGCGCATCTTCGGCGCCGCGCTGTCCGCGCAGCCGCCGGCCCCGGCCCGCTTCGACCTGTACTTCCGCTTCGAATCCGACGAGCTCACGCCTGAATCCCTGTCATCGGTGACCGCCATCCTCCAGGCCGTTCGTGAACGCCCGGCGCCGGAGGTGGTGGCCATCGGCCACACCGATACGACGGGCACGCCGCAGTCGAACTTCGCGCTGGGCCTCCGGCGCGCCATGACGCTCCAGCGTCTGCTCGTCACCGCCGGGCTCGATCCCGCGCTCATCGAAGTCCTGTCGCTCGGCGAAGCCGATCCGGTCGTGCCGACGCCCGATGACACGGCCGAGCCGCGCAATCGGCGGGTCGAAGTGGTCGTTCGGTAGGGTCGATGCCGTGAGGACGAGCGCCGTGTGGATCGCCGCCCGCCGCAGGCTCCTTCCGATCGCGGGAGCCGTTCCGGTGATTCTCGCGATGGGTCTGGCGCTGTCGCGGCCGGCGGGCCTCGCCAGCCTCGAGCGGGCCACCTACGATCGTGTCGTCCGGTGGGCGGGTTCCGAGCCGCCGAGCGGAGACGTGGTCATCGTCGCCGTCGATGAGCGAAGCCTGTCGAGGGTGGGGCAGTGGCCGTGGCCCCGCAACGTGATGGGCGCGCTGATTGCCAGGCTGCGCGCGATGCGCGCGTCGGCCATCGCCCTCGACATCGTGTTCGCCGAGCCCGATCGAAGCGGGGGCGCCGACCAGGCCGCCGCGCGTCCCGACGCCGCGTTCGCCCAGGTCCTTCGGGAGGGCCGCGTGCTCCTCGGCTACGCGCTCACGTTCGACGGGACGCCATCGGCGGCAAACACCTGCGTGCTCCATCCCATGAACGTCGCCGTGGTTCAGCCGCCCGACGATCGCGTCGAGAGCCCCTTCCTGAGCGCGTCCGACGTGATCTGCAGCCTTCCCGACCTGGCCCGGGCGGCCGGCGCGTCGGGGTTTCTCAACGCGGCTCCCGACGCGGATGGCATTCTGCGGCAGGTGCCTCTCCTGCTCGAGTTCGACGGCCAGGTGTACCCGAGCCTCGCACTGGCCGCCGTCATGGCGGCGCAGGGCGCGCGAAACGCCGTGCTGCGGACCGCGAACGTGAACGCGGCCACGCTCGCGCTCGGCGACGCGATCGTGCCGCTCGGCGGGAAGAGCCATCTGCTCGTGCGGTATCGCGGCAGGAAGGGCACGTTTCGATACGTGTCGGCGGCGGATGTGCTCAGCGGCCAGGTGCCGGACGACACGTTCAACGACAAGATCGTCTTCGTCGGAGCCACCGCCCTCGGAACACGAGAAGTCGTGGCGACGCCGCTCGACACGCAGTTCGCGGGTGTCGAGGTTCAGGCGACGGTTGCGGACAACCTGCTGCGGCATACGTTTATCCGGCGCCCGGAGTACGCCGTGCCCGTCGAGATCTTCGCCGTACTCTTGCTGGGCGCGGCCGCGGCCGTCGCCGTAGGAACCCTGGGGGTCGGCTGGGGCAGCCTCTGGAGCGTCGTCAGCCTGGTGGCGCTGTGGAGCGGGGCCGCCCGGCTCGTCTCCACGAGCGGCTCGTACATCTCGCCCCTCTATCCGACCGCGGCTGTCGTCGGCGCGCTGGCGGCGGTCACCCTGGCGAGGTACTCGCGCGAGCGCCTGCGGGCCGACCAGGCGGCCGAACAGCGAACCGTGTCGCAGCAGCTCATGGTGCAGGCGCTGCTGTCGCTGGTCGAAGCGCGGGACCTCGAGACCGGCCGCCATGCGCGCCGCACCGAGCGATACGCGCAGCTGCTGGCCCGTCAACTGTCCCATCACCCGCGATTCCAGGACTATCTGACGCCGGAACGGATCGATCTCGTCGCCAGACTGGCGCCGCTCCACGACATCGGCAAGGTCGGCGTGCCCGACCGCGTGCTCAACAAGCCGGGCTCGCTGACGGGCGACGAACTGCTGGAGGTGCGGAAGCATCCCGTCTGCGGCCGCGACGTCATCGTCCAGGCCGAGCAGCAGGTGGGCGTCCGCGACGATGCGATCCTGTCCATGGCCAAGGAGATCGTGTACACCCATCACGAGCGCTGGGACGGGACGGGCTATCCGCAGGGTCTGCGAGGCGAGCAGATTCCGATTCCGGGACGGCTGATGGCCCTGGTCGACGTCTACGATGCGCTGGTGTCCGATCGCGTGTACCGGAAGGCGTTGTCGCACGACCAGGCGATCACCGTCATCGTGGACGGGTCGGAGACCTACTTCGATCCGGCCGTCGTCGAGGCGTTCCTTCGCGTGGCCCCGACTCTCGGGCCGGCTGCGGCGTCGGTCAACTGACGGCCGACGAGCCGGTCGACAAGGGGCCGCGTCGCGCGAGCTCCAGCAGCTTGGCCACGGTGTTGAGATTGCGGCCCGTGCCCGATTGCGCGACGGGCAACTTGAGCTTGGATCGCCCCTGGCCGTCCGGGTAATGAACGAAGATCTCGCGGCCTCGGGCCGCAACCTCCTCCCGGCCCGGAATCTGCACGGTCTTCAGGGCGTCCCTGGGCGGCGGCTCGTCGAGAAAGAACACGATCACGCGCCGAGGGTCGGCGTCCACGAACGGATTGGCGTCGAGCGTGCGCCCGAGCTCCGCGGGCGTGCGCACCAGGGCGGCCGTCGGCTTGCCAAGCCTGGCCGTGACGGCCCGTTCCAGCTTCGCCTTGACCGAGCGCTCGGACGCCGCGCTCTCGAGGATCACGTTGCCGCTCTGGATGAACGTTCTGACGTTCTTGAAGCCCGCCTCCGTGCACAGCGTCTTGAGATCGCTCATCGCGAGCGCGCCGGTGCCGCCCACGTTGATGGCGCGCAGCAGCGCCACGTACGTCGCCACGGATCAGCCCCCTCCATCGCGGCGGTCGCGGTCAGGCGGGCAGCGGCTTGCCGGTGGTCTCTTCGCCGAACGGCAGGAGCAGCATGCCAATCACAAACGCGAGGGACGTCCAGGCCACCGGCACGCCGAGCGACCCGTAGGCCGAGATGCCGGCGCCCACGAGGAAGGTGATGCCGGCGCCGGCGAAACGTCCGACCGACGTCGCGAACGCGAAGGCGCTCGCGCGGCAGCTCGTCGGATACTGCTCGGGCAGCCACAGTGTGTACATGGCGAAGTTCGCACCGCCGACGCCCAGCACGAACAGATCGGCCATGAACCAGGCGAGCGCGTTCGTGGTCATGTAGAAGATGTAGCCGAAGCCGGCGACGATGCCGACGGCGGTCAGCAGGAAGAAGATGCCGAGCGTGAGCCGTCGGCCCAGCGCCTCGGCCAGCGGAGGCAGCGCGACGCAGCCCAGGATCGTGCCCGCCGACAGCAGCATCGTGCCGTAGGACGCGAGGCGCGCGGCCTCGGGCGCCGCGTGCCCGGTGCGCGTGGCGATCTGGGTGACCGACGTCGGCACGTACACCGATCCCGCCCACAGCCCGACGATCGAGACGAGCAGATAGATCGAATTGAGGATCGTCCGCTTCGCGTATGCCGACGTGAAAAGCATGCCGAAGGCCTGGCCGAGCGAGGGCCGCGTGCGGGTGGCCTTGTCCTCCCACCGTTTCGGCTCGTGCACGCCGTAGCGGATGAAGGTGACGAGCAGCGCCGGAACGCCGCCGAGGGCGAACATCCACCGCCAGCCGAGCGACGCGCCGACGGTGTAGTTGGCGATGGCCGCGAGGAAGAAGCCGAAGTAGTAGCCCGTGTGCATGTAGCCGGCGCCCGTCTTGCGGCGATCTTCGGGCCATTCTTCGGCGACGAACGTGCCGCCCATCGACCACTCGCCGCCGATGCCGACGCCGGCGAGCAGCCGCAGCAGGGCCAGCTGCCAGACGTTCATGGCGAGGGCGCTGAGGAAGGTGAAGATCGAATAGCACAGAATCGTGAGCATCAGCGTGCGGACGCGGCCGAAGCGATCGGCGATCGGCCCCCACGCCATCGACAGGCCCCATCCCACGAGGAACAGCGCGAAGAGCACGCTGCCGTAGACGCTCACGTTCGCGCCGGTGGCGTCGATGCCCGAACGGGGCAGGAGCTCGGTCATCGCCGGCACGAGCACCAGCGCGTAGATGAACGAGTCCATCCCGTCGAGCGCCCACCCGGCCCAGGCGGCCCAGAAGCCTCGAACCTGGTTGCGCGTGAGCGGGGTGGGCGTGGCAGCGGCAGTCGTCGCAGGCATGGGGCGCGGCTCCGGGCGTGTCGTGGACCCGCCCCGCTACCTCGCCGGCACGGCCGGCGCCTGCTCCTCGGTCACCCAGACCTCGCCGATGATGCTGATGTGCAGCTCGAACACGTGGCCGCCGACGACCGATCCGTCCTGCCGCGCGACGGCGCCGTGCCCATGGACAATCGCCGCGCCCTGGGCGTTCGTCGAGATGCTGCCGTCGAACGAGATGATCTCCGCCTCCTCGTTCACCGGGATCATCTTCTGGCCGTTGGCGCGCTCGGTGTCCGTCCAACCCAGAATGCCCCGGTCGATCGCGCCGAGGCCGACGAAGTGCGCGTTGCTGATCTTGTATGTCTGGGCGAACTCGGTCATCCCGGACATCACCTCGTCGCCCTTGGTGAAGTTCAGGCGGAACGTGCGGCCTCCGGATCCCAAGTCGGTCACGCGCATGCCGGGCGCAAGGCCCGGGTCCGGACGCTTGCCGCGCGGCCAGTACCCCTCCGGCAGCGGCGCCCGCTGGCCGTTCTGGCCCGCCGGCGCGCTCTGCGCAATCATCGGGGTGCCGGCGGACAGCAAGGCCACCGCACAAGCCGCGGCCGGCAGCGTCCGATGCCATCGTCGAGAGACGCGATTCATGGCCTCACCTCGCGCGGCAAGCCTATCGAAGTTCCTGTCGGCGTTCAATGCGCATCCAGGCCGGGGCTAGACGCTGCGCGCCAGGCTGGTGTTCTTGAAGGGCAGCGTCCGCACGCGCACGCCGCTGGCCGCGTAGATCGCGTTGGCGACGGCCGCCGCGATGGGCGGCACGCAGGGCTCGCCCAGGCCGCCCGCGGGGGCGCCCGATCGGATGAACTCCACGGCGACCTGCGGCGCGTCGGCCAGGTGGATCATCAGGTGATCGCGGAAGTTCTTCTCGACGACGCGGCCTTCCTTGATGGTGATCTCGCCGACCATGGCGGCCGAGAGGCCGAAGATGATGCCGCCCTCGGCCTGCGCCGCGGCGCTGTCGGCGTTCACGACGTCGCCGCAGTCGACAGCGGCGTACACGTTCACCACGCGCAGCCGCCCCTCTGGCGAGACCGACACGTGCGCAACCTCGCCGACGATCGACCCGAAGCACGCGGTGATGGCGATGCCGCGGCCTTCGCCGGCGGGCAGGGGCGTGCCCCAGCCCGCCATGGCGGCCGCCTTCTCGAGGACCGCCCTGAAGCGCGGCTGGTCGCCCAGCAAGTCGCGCCGGAACGCGAACGGATCCTTGCCGGCGGCGTGCGCGAGCTCGTCGACGAACGACTCCTTGAAGAACCCGTGCTGCGAGTTCAGCACGGAGCGCCACGGGCCGGTGCGGATGGGATGCGCCGCGTCGCGTTTGGTGGCCCGCAGATCGGCGATCGCGTACGGCATGTAGGTCGATTCGCCGTCGCCTCCGCCCGCGTAACACGAGGCGATCGCGAGCGGCGTGCCGTGCGCGTCGAGCGCGCCGGCGAACCGGGTCATCGCGGCGGGGCGGTAGTAGTCGTGCTGGATGTCGGTCTCGCGGCTGTAGACGAGCTTGAGCGGCGACGGCGACACGGCCTTCGCGATCCGCGCGCCCAGACCGATGTAGTCGAGATTGAACGGCAGCCGCCGGCCGAAGCCGCCGCCGAGCCAGAGATTCGTCACCGTCACCTGTTCGGCGTCGAGCCCGAGCGCTTCCGCGGCGGTTCCGCGCGCGTTGAGGGGATCCTGCGTGCCCGCCCAGATCTGGGCGCCCTCTTCGGTCACCTGCGCCGTGCAGACCATGGGTTCCATCGTCGCGTGCGCGAGGAACGGCACGCGGTAGTCGGCGGTGACCACGGTGTTGCCCTCGCTGGGCACCTCAGGCGGATCGCCGAGCGCCGTGTCGAAGGCCGCGAAGATCGACTCGCTCGATACATCCGCGTGCCCCGCGTCGTCGAAGACCGGCTCGAGCGCCGCGAGGGCCTGGCGCGCGCGCCAGTAGCTGTCGGCCACCACGGCCACGCCGTCTTCGAGTTCGACGATCTTCCGGACGCCGGGCATCGCCTCGGCGGGCGAGTGGTCCACCGACACGAGCTTGCCGCCGTAGACCGGCGCGAGCTCGAGCGCGGCGTACAGCATGCCGGGTCGCGTGACGTCGATGCCGTACTTCGCGCTGCCGTCCACCTTCGGCGGAATGTCCACCCGCGGCCGGGCGGTACGTCGGATCGTGTAGGTGTCCGGATCCTTGAGCGGCGGGTGCGCGGGAATGGATCGCACGGCCGCTCCCGCCGCGAGCTCGCCGAACGTGGCGCTCCGGTTCGACGCGGCGTGCACGACGTGCGAGCGCTCGGCCTTCAAGTCGGCGGCCGGAACGCCGAAGCGGTCGGCCGCTTCGGCGATCAGCATCTCGCGCGCGGCCGCGCCGGCGATCGTCATGCCGTACACGCCCGTGCCGCGCACCGAGCTGCTGCCGCCGGTCGCCTGCGTGCCGAACCACCGCGCGAGGCGGTACGAGCCGTAGTCCACCGCGCGCTCGAAGGGCCGCGGGATCACGTCGCCCGTGAACGCGCGGGCCATGTAGGCGTTCGCATAGGCGTCGAGCGCCGGCGCCTCCTTCACCTGAACCAGATCCCAGTCCGCGTTCATCTCTTCAGCGGCCATCATCGCGAGGCCGGTGACGGCGCCCTGGCCCATCTCGCAGTGCGGCACGAAGACGGTGACGAGGTTGTCGGGCGTGATCGTGATCCACGTATTCAGCGCGCCGGCGCCGGCGTCGCCGGCGCGCACGCTGAGCCGGTTGGGGGAGAACGTGACGCCGGCCACGCCGAGGATGAAGCCGCCGCCGGCGAGCGTGCCGGTGCCGATGAACGCGCGACGAGTCCACTTGCGCATGTCAGCGGCCCTCCCCGGTGGCGGGGCGCGTGTCCTGGGCCGCCGGGCTCCCGGCGACCGCGTGAATCGCGCGCCGGACGCGGACGAACGTGCCGCAGCGGCAGATGTTCGTGACCAGCCGGTCGATCTCGGCGTCGGTCGGTGCCGGCCGGTCGGCCAGCATCGCCGTCACCGCCATGATGAGGCCCGACTGGCAGTAGCCGCACTGCGGCACCTGGTGATCGATCCACGCCTGCTGCACCGGATGGAGGACCCCGCCCCGGGCGAGGCCCTCGATGGTCGTGACCTCGGCGCCCTCGGCCGACGCGATCGGGAACGTGCACGATCGGACCGCGCGGCCGTTCAGGTGAACGGTGCACGCACCGCACGCCGCGATGCCGCAACCGAACTTCGTGCCGGTCAGGCCGAGCGTGTCGCGCAGGACCCACAGGAGCGGCGTGTCCGGCTCGACGTCGACTGTCCGGGGTGCGGCGTTGACCGTGAGCGTGACCGCCATCTGGCGTCCTCCTTCCGATGCTGCCGGTACGACGGCTGCTATTTCTTCGTGGCCGTCCCGTCCATGACGAACTGGCCGTCGGCGAAGTCGAAGCTCGCCTTCCACGAGTCGCCCTCGGGCACGAGCACGATCTTCACGGGAATCGCCTGCCCCTGGAAATCGAGCGAGTACGCCAGGACGAGCGAGTCGCCGTCCTTGGAGATGTCGGTGATCGGCTGCTCCGGCATCATATCTGACGCGATCGTTCCCTTCACCTTGCCCTCGTCGTCCTTGAGCTGCAGGTCCATCGTCGTGGAGCCCTGCGGCGTCTCGAGCCCCAGACTCCAGGCGCCCAGGAACGCGGCGGCGTCGGCCGCGGCGAGCGGCTCCTGCGCCCTCGTTCGTCCTGCGCCCACGGCGACGAGCACCGCCGCCGCCAGCACCGCCGCGCGTGCGTTGATCCGCATGTTCACGTCTCCTTCTGTCGTCAGGGGAGCCGCGCGGGAGGCGCGGCGTTCGAGTGGCCGAGGATTTCGGTGAGCCGCGTCAGCGCCGTCGTGAGCCGGCGGCGATCGGCCGCCGTGAGGGGCGCCAGTCGGTCGGCGACGTGGCGTTCCGCCCGCCGCTCGATGCCCGCGAGGGCGCGCCGGCCCGCCTGCGTGAGGCGCACGAGCGTCTGCCGCCGGTCGTGCTTGTCGACCCAACGCTCCACCCAGCCGCGGCGGACGAGCATGTCGACGGACTTCGAAATCGTGGACAGGCTGACCGCTTTGTGCCGGGCGAGATCGGTCATTGTGCACGGCCCCATCGCGATGCGCATCAGGCTGCCCATCTGCGTCGGCTCGAGGTACCGATCGGAATTGCGCATCTCGGCGGCGACGCTCTGCATTACCAGCATGACGACGTGCAGCAGTTGCTGTGAGACCGTCTGCTGCCGCGTCCGGGGGGCCGCCTCCACGTCCCGCCACGATAGCGGCGCGGCCTGGGGCTGTCAACGACGAATTATTGGATGGCCCAACTATTGGCGCAGCGAATGAACGACGTCCCGTCAGGTGCGAGCGAGCAGAGGCTCGAGCGAGACTCCGGCCTGCCTGAGGATTTCGCTGCGACGCAGGCGGGACAGCGACTGCAGGGAGGCATCCAGGCGCCCGATGGCCTCCGTGGCGGCCCTTCGGATCGCGCGCGTGATCGGCATGCTCGTCAGCTCGAGCAGATAGTAATGCCCGGGCCAGGCCGGGCCCCTGAACGGCACGCGCCACTCGAACCCCTGATCCACGCCCACGAGGATCCATTCGCTGCCCGTCGCGAGCGGCTTCCTGGGTGACGGTCTCGCCTCGACGATGGCCCGCTCGATTCCGTCGATGATGCTCTGAATGAGCCACTCCCTGAGTCGGGTCGTTCCGTCGGGATGGTGGGCGCGGCCTGGCGGGCCGAGCAGCGGGTCCAGACGGGACTCCGCTTCGGAGTTGGCGAACAGACGCGGAACGGCGACGAGCCGGTGAAGGTCGACTCCCACGCACGGCAGCTCCCGCGCGTGCACGAGGGTTTCGAGGCGTGCGAGGTAGGCGTCGACCTCGCGCTGCAGGCCCACGGCATTCGCGTCGGCTCGCGCCATCCCACGGACCTGGCGCCAGAGGCGACGGCGCGCCGCTTGCGCCCTCCCGAAGAGGGTGAACCGCATCGCTGACGCGACGGGCGCGAGGACCGACCGGCCGTCCGGAGAGTCGCACCACGCGAGGAACGACAACCGGTCGATCCGGCCGGTGTACCTCAGGCGACCGGACGAATAGCGTACCGGCCTTTTCATATTCGTCAGCGCCCCCGGGCTCGACGACTGGCCCCAGTGGCCGTCCGTCGCCCGGGGCCTCGCGGAAGCGAACATCGTGCCGGCTCGGCTCAGTGGGACTTCTGCTGTTCCGCGAGCACCGCGCGAAACATGGCCTCGTCGATGTCCACTTCGGTCTTGTAGCCGGCGGGGTCGATGAAGGGATTGGGCCCCTTCCCGAGCTGCGCGTACTTCGCCTGCATGTTGTACATGCTCGGATGCGATCCCAGGGGCACGTCGCACGGAAGGGCGCGCGCCACCTTGAACGCGCGCTCGAATTCGGCGGCAATCCCTGGCACGTCGGGATTGTTCACGAGCTGGAAGCCGGGGTTGACGCCGAAACTTCCGATGATGACGACATCGTAGGTCTTCCCGCCCTCCTGCGCCTTCATCGTCCATGTGGTGTCGCCGCGCGTGTGGCCGGGCGTCAGGTGCGCGACGAGCGTCGTGCCGCCGAGCACGACGGTATCGCCGTCCTTGAGGACGCGATCGATCGGGTGCGGCTTGCCGCCCGGCGTCATCTTTTCGAGGGCCGGCACGTCTTCGGCCATCGCCATTACCTGCGCGCCCGTCAGCTGCTTGACCAGGGCGTCGCCCTCCTGATGATCGCCGTGCGCGTGGCTGCCGAGCAGGATCTTGATGTCCGAGAATTTGAAGCCGAGCTGCTCGACCGACTTCTGGATGACTGGCACGTTGCGCTCGTACGTGCTGTTGATGAGGACGTCGCCCGCCGGGGTCACGACGAGGAACGACGCGAGGCTGGCCGTCCCGACGTAGTAGATGTTGCCGATGATCTTGTGCGGAGGGAACTGCGTCGTCTGCTCGTCCGGCCCGCCGATGTTCCGCTGAAACAGCGACAGCTGCGTGTAGGTGTGGCCGTCGACGGTAATTTCGGGTCCGGGCTCCCGGGCGGCGGCGCCGCCGCGCTGTCCGGCGGCAGCCGGCGCCGGCAGCGCCAGCGAGACGATACCGAGAGCGATCGTGAGTGTCCGCGCCGCGAAGTTCGTCATACGTGCCTCCCGCGCCGATTATACGGCTCGCGTCCCGGCGGCGGTCGCCCGTTCGATATGATGGCCCTGGCACCGGTGCTCAGGGAGGGCCGTCGATGATCGCGTCTGTGAATGTCACCAGCCTCGAGGCGCACCGGCGATTCTGGGTGTCCACGCTCGGCGCGACGGAGGCCGGCGAGGCATCGGCGGGTCTTCCGGGACTCCGGCTGGCGATGCAACGCGCCGAGCCGGCCGGGGGCACCAGGGGCACTCCGCTCGATCATCTCGGCTTCCAGGTGCCCGATGTCCGAACGATGGTCCAGCGGGTCCGGGCCGCCGGGTATCCGATCGTGACGCGCGAGTCGCTGCCCGCTTCGTTCGACGTCGACGACGAGGGGTTGGCGTCGATTCCGGCACTCGAGACACGAGTCGCGTTCACCTTGGGCCCGGACGGGATCAAGACCGAGCTGCTGGAGTATCCAGGTCCGCCGATTGCGCTTCACCACGTCCACCTGTTCGCACCCGACGCCTCGGCGATGCAGGCCTGGTACGTCCGCGCGCTCGGGGCGTCACCGACCATGCGCGGGCGTTTCCTGTCGGCCGAATTCGCGGGCGTCCGCATGTCCTTCTCGCAGGCAACATGGCCGCTCGTCTCGACGAAGGGCCGGGCGATCGAGCGGCTCGCTTTCGAGACGGCAGACCGCGCGGCCGCCAGGGCCAGGCTCGAGGCGGCCGGGGCGAGCGTCGAGGAGGGGCCGCGGTCGATGATCGCGGCCGACCCGTGGGGCACCGCGATTGAGATCCGCGGCTAGACCTTCCCGCCGGCCTCGTCGATAATTGGCGCGGCACCGCGGACCTACGCCATGTCTCTGCAGGCCGGCGCTCGTCTCGGCCCCTATGAAATCCGCGCACCGCTCGGTGCGGGCGGGATGGGCGAGGTGTACAGCGCGACGGACACCAACCTCAAGCGCGCGGTGGCCATCAAGGTCCTGCCGGACGCCGTCGCCGGCGACGCCGACCGGCTCGCTCGCTTTCAGCGCGAAGCCGAGATCCTGGCGAGCCTCAACCATCCGAACATTGCACAGATCCACGGCCTGGAGCGCAGCGGCGGCCAGACCGCCCTCGTGATGGAGCTGATCGAGGGGCCGACGCTGGCGGACCGGATTGCGCAGGGCCCCGTTCCCCTCGCCGAAGCCCTGGCGGTCGCCCGACAAGTGGCCGGAGCCCTCGAGGCGGCGCACGAACGTGGGGTCGTGCACCGCGATCTCAAGCCGGCGAACATCAAGGTGAAAGCCGACGGCACCGTGAAGGTGCTCGATTTCGGGCTGGCAAAGACCATGCCTGCCCGGCTCGAAGGCGATCGTGCCCAGTGGGCCACGATGTCCCTGGGCACGACGCCCGGCCTGGTGTTGGGGACGCCGGCCTACATGAGCCCCGAGCAGGCGCGCGGCGACGCGGTGGACCGACGGACCGACATGTGGGCGTTCGGTTGCGTGCTGTTCGAGCTGCTGTCGGGGACCCGCGCGTTCGAGGGCGCGACGGTGCCCGACGTCATCGGGGCGGTGCTCGCCCGCGCGCCCGACTGGCGCGCCCTGCCGCCCGCCACGCCGGAGCGCATCCGCGAACTGCTTCGGCGCTCGCTCGACAAGGATCCCGATCGGCGGCTGGCCGGTCTGACCGAGGCGCGAGCCGCCATCGAACGCGTGCAGGCCGGCCACCCCGGCGTCAGCCGGCGCGCGCTGGTCGCGGTGTCGGCCGCCGTGCTGGCTGTCGCGATCGGCCTGCCCGTGGCGTTCAATGTCGGCGGAGGGCGGGATCGTCTGGCGGGCCTGTTCGCCGGCCCCCGCATCCGTTCGATCGCCGTGCTGCCGCTCCGAAACGCATCGGGCGATCCCGCGCAGGAGTACTTCGCGGACGGCATGACCGAGAGCCTCATCGGAAGCCTGGCGAAGATCGGGTCGATCAAGGTCATTGCGCGAACGTCGGTCATGCATTTCAAGGCATCGAATGCGGCGCTGCCGGATATCGCGCGGCAGCTGGGCGTCGACGCGGTCGTGGAAGGATCCGCGACGCGCGCAGGCGATCAGGTGCGCATCGTGGCCAGCCTGGTGAACCCGGCCACGCAGGCGACGCTCTGGAGCGACGAATACACCCAGCCATCCGCCGACGTCCTGATTCTGGACAGCCGCATTGCCCGGGCCATCGCAGACCAGATCGGCGTCCGCCTGTCGCCGGCCGAGGAGCGCCGTCTCGCTGACGTGCGCCGCGTGGACCCTGAAGCCCACGATCTGTACATCCAGGGGATGTCGCACCTGACCAGACTGACGGCACCCGAGCTCGACACCGCGATGCAGTACTTCGAGCTGGCGCGCGACAAGGAGCCCGCGCTCGGCTGGGCAGGCATCTCCGCGGTGTGGTCGGCGCGGTTCTCCTTCGGGTTCCGGCCGGCGAGCGAGGCCGGTCCGCCCGAGAAGGCGGCCGCCCTCGAAGCGCTGAAGAGCGACGACACGCTGCCCCAGGTGCATCTGGCCCTCGCCGTCACCACGATGCGGGTGGATTGGAACTGGGCCGAGGCACGGAAGGAGTTCGAACGGGCGCTGGATCTCGATCCGAACGACGCGGAAACCAACGCGCAGTACGCCCGTCTCGAAGCGATCATGGGCAACGCCGCCAGAGCCGTGGAACTCGGCGCGAAGGCGATCGACCTTGATCCGTTGCGGCCGGTGTTCCAGGCGATGCAGGGCTTCAATCTGGTGAACGCCGGCCGCTACCGGCAGGGCGCCACGATTCTGCGCCGCGTGCAACAACAACAGCCCGGCTTTGTGGACAATTTGCTGGCGATGGCTCTGTATGGCCTGGGCCAGTACGAAGAGGCGTACCGCCAGTTCCGGTCGCTCTTCGACGCCAGGGGCGACGCCGAGATGGTCGACGCGTTCGAACGTGGTTTCGCGCAGGGCGGCTATCGGGGCGCGCTCAGGGCTGGTGCCGACGCGCTGGCCGCGCGCAGACCGCAAGCGCCGGTCGATCCCGGCCTCATCGTGCAGATGTACGCGCAGTCGGGCGATTCGGCCGACGCACTGGGCTGGCTCGAGTCGATGCTGGCCGGGCGCAACGCGGACGTCCCGGGACTCACCCTGGCGGCGGAGCTGATCGAGCTGCGCGACGACCCGCGGTTCCGCGCCGTTCGCGAACAGATGGCGTTGCCTCCGCTCTGACGTCCGGCCCCGGCCAAGGGAGCGCCGCCGCTCTGGACATTTCAGTCGGCGATTGGCGTGTCGTACAATGGCGTCGCGATCGTGGCATGACCCCCGAACGCCGGGCCACCGTCGAGCTTGTGCGACACGTGCTGTTCCACCCATCGAGAGCCGGATGGTCGTCGTGAAGCGCGCCTTCTTCCTCCTGCTCGCCACGGCGTGCGCGATGCTCCCGACGGCGTCCCTGCCGGCGGCCGCGCCGCCGTTCAACCCGCTCGAGACGTTCGCGCCGTTCCGCTACCCGGATCCCGTCAGCCGCTACCGGCTCGCGAATGGCCTGCCGGCGCCCGACTACTGGCAGAACCAGGCGGACTACGACATTCACGCGACGCTCGATCCACGGGAGAAGACGCTCGCGGCCACCGAGATCATCACCTACACGAACCACAGCCCCGACGCGCTCGGCTTCCTCTGGCTCCAGCTCGATCAGAACCGGTACCGCGACGACGCCCGGGCGAATTTCACGGGCAGCCGTCCTGCGGTCGGGCACACCGGGGGCTACGACATCGCCTCGGTCGAAGTCGGCCCCGCCGCCGCCGGCGCCTTCGTGCCCGCGCCGCATCTCGTCTCGGGCACGCGGGTGCGCATCGACCTGCCGGAGCCGCTCGCCGGCGCCGGCGGTCGCCTCCGGCTGCGCATCGTGTACCGCTACACGATTCCCGGGAGCTTCGGGGGACGGACCGACTGGATGCCTACGCGGAACGGCGACATTTTCGAAGTCGCACAGTGGTATCCGCGCCTGTGCGTGTACGACGACCTGCGCGGCTGGGACACGCTGCCGTTCCTCAACAGCGAGTTCTACCTGGAATACGGTGACTTCGACTACCGCGTCACGGTGCCGTCGGACATGATCGTCGTCGGCTCGGGCGAGCTGATGAATCCGGAGGAGGTGTTGACGGCCACCGAGCGCGCGCGGCTCGGCGAGGCACGGCAGAGCGCGATGCCGGTGCTGATCCGCACGCCGGCCGACGTCACCGATCGCTCGAGTCGTCCGCAGGGCAGCGCGACGCTCACGTGGCACTTCCGGATGCAGAACAGCCGCGACGTCGCCTTCGGCGCGTCGGCGGCCTACGTGTGGGACGCCGCGCGGATCGATCTGCCGAGCGGCCAGGCCGCGCTGGCGCAGTCGGCGTACCCCGTCGAGAGCCTCGACGGCAACGGCTGGAGCCGATCCACGGAATACGTGAAGCACACGGTCGAATACTTTTCGACGCACTGGCTCGAGTATCCCTATCCGAATGCGATCGCCGAAGCCGGTATCGCCGGCGGCATGGAATACCCGGGCATCGTGTTCGATTCGTACCGATCGAAGGCCAAGAGCCTCTACAGCGTCACGGCGCACGAGATCGGCCACGGCTGGTTCCCGATGATCGTGGGATCGAACGAGCGGCGCGCCGCGTGGATGGACGAAGGCTTCAACACGTTCGTCGATGTGTACGCCCAGGACGACTTCAACAGGGGCGAATACGCTCCGAAGCGCGACGGGGAATACGCGCCTGGCGGCGGCAACCCGGTCGACGTCATTCAGGCGACGCTCGCCGACCCGGACGCGCCGCCGATCATGGCAGCGGCCGACCTGATCAGCGAGAAGTACCGGCATCCGGTCACCTACTTCAAGACGGCGCTCGGCCTCGTGCTGCTGCGCGAGCAGATCCTCGGCCCGGAGCGGTTCGACCGGGCGTTCCGCCAATACGTGGGCGCGTGGGCCTACAAGCATCCGTCGCCGTCGGATTTCTTCCGCGCGATGGACAGCGCGGCCGGCGAGGACCTGTCCTGGTTCTGGCGGGGATGGTTCGAGGAGAACTGGACGCTCGATCTGGCGGTCGAGGGCATCGCGTATGTCGACGACGATCCCGCGAAGGGCGCGCTGGTCGGCGTGGCCAATCTCGACCGGCTCGTGATGCCGGCGACGCTCGACGTGACATATGCCGATGGCACCCACACGCGCGTGCGCGTGCCGGTCGAGACGTGGCAGCAGCACCGCCAGTTTCAGGTGAGGGTCGCTGGCGTGCAGCCCGTACTGTCGGCGACCATCGATCCCGACCACGTCCTTCCCGACGGCCATCGGGACAACAACACGTTCACGCCGCAGTAGACCGGGATGCCGACACCTTCGGGGAGCCGCACCCGCGTGCTGCTCCTGGTGCTCGCGACCACCGGCTGCGCCGTTCCCGCATCGGCGCCGCCCGTGTCCGGCCCGCCATCCGCGCGGGAAGTCATCGCCACGCTGAAGACGTACGAGCAGCGCATCGGATTCGCGCCGACCGCGAATTTCACCGCGCCCAGCGCGGAGCCGTTTCCGGGCCGCTGCTATTTCACCGGCACGCTCCAGTTGCCCGCGTCGTACCTCGACCTGCACGTGCAACCGGCGGTGGGCGGCGGATGCGCGCTCGACGAATCCCAGTACCGACGTGTTCCCCTATGCCCTCGAAGCTGCGGCGACCGGCCGGAGTCCGGTCACGCCGGCCCTCGAGAACGCAGCGCTCGCGCGGATCCTCATGGTGGTCCCGCACGAGGATTTCCACAACCAGCCGGAGATGCGCAATGCGCCGCCGGAGGCGGCGGAAGCCGCCGCGACGCTGGTGGGGTTCCTCACCGCCGCGGCGTTCGCGCGCGAGCGGTTTGGGCCGGACGCGCCCGTTTCGCAGCAGCTGCACGACGAGGCCCGGCTGTTCTCGGAGAAGTCGGCCGTCGTCAACGGCTACTACGACGAGGTGGCGGCGCTGTACGCCTCCTACGATGCGGGGGAGACGCCGCGCGAGATGGCGCTCACGCGCAAGCGCGAGGTGTTCGAGCGGCTGCGCGAGGCGTGCGCCGCGATCGAGCCGGCGCCGGCGTCCTTCACCCGCTGTCCCGCCGTTCTGAACAACGCCGGCCTGGCATTCGACCGGACCTATACGCGGGAGTACCCGGCGCTCTTCGACCTCGAGACGAGCCTCGGCGTCGATCTCGGGTCGACGGTTGCGCGCTTCCGGCGGCTCATCGCCCGCTGGCCGGGCGGCACGCCGGACCGCGCGGATCTGATGCGCGCCCTGGAGACGGTCCCCTGAACGGCGAGGCGGCGAGAGGTGGCGGCGTCTCTTCCGAGCTTGGCAGGCGGTGGGAGGCATGGGATGATACGGCGCCTCAACTCCGCGAAAGGACTCCGATCATGAAGGTCACTGCGCCGCTGGCCGCCAGCCTGATTTTCGCCCTGGGTGCGACGGGACTCGCCGATGGAGGGAGCGTGCTGTTCATCGGCAACAGCTTCACCTTCGGCTCCGGATCCGCCGTTCGGTACTACCGCAATCACACCGTAACCGACCTGAACGACGAAAGCATCGGCGGCGTGCCGGCGCTCTTCAAGTCGTTCACCCAGCAGGCGGGCCTCGCCTACGACGTCGCGCTCGAGACGCGCGGCGGCGTCGGGATCGATTTCCATCTCGAGAACAAGCGCGACGTCATCGGCCGGCGAAGCTGGGACACCGTCGTGGCGCATGGCTACAGCACGCTCGACCAGGACAAGCCGCGCGATCCGGCCAAGCTCGTCGCCACGGCCAAGGCACTGAAGGACCTTCTGCGCGCGCACAACCCCAACGTGAAGCTCTATCTGACGGCGACCTGGTCGCGCGCCGATCAGGTCTATCCGGAGAAGGGCGCCTGGGCCGGACAGCCGATCGAGAAAATGGGCAAGGACGTCCGCGCGGCGTACGACAAGGCCGCCGCGGCGGCCGGCGCCGAGGTGGTGCCGGTGGGTGACGCCTGGAACCGCGCCATGGAGACGGGCCTGGCCGACACCAACCCGTACGACGGCATCGACGCGGGCAAGATCGATCTCTGGACCTACGACAACTACCACGCCAGCACCTTCGGCTACTACCTCGAGGCGCTGATGGTCTTCGGCCGCGTGACCGGGCGCGATCCACGCTCCCTCGGCGAGGCGGAGTGCTCGGGCTTCGAGCTGGGTCTGTCAACGTCCGACGTGGGGAAGCTGCAGCAGATCGCTTTCGATGAACTGGCGGCGATCGGCGCCGTCACGCCGAGTCCCAAGGAGGGGCGGCAGCGCCCGAGCCCCTGCGTCGCGCAATAGGAGTCGCAACATGAGGTCAAGGGTGCGCCGTCTCCCGCCGCTCCTCGCGCTGGTCGCCATTGCTCTCCTGGCGTTCTCTCCGGGCAGGCCATCACTCGCCCAGGCGCGGTACACAGCCGTCCCGGGGTGGGGACGCCTGCCGGACGGGGAGAGCTGGGGTGAAGTGCCGAACATCGCGATCGATGCCACGGGCACCATCTTCGTGTTCAGACGCGGGGAGCCGCCCGTGATCGAGCTCAATGAGGCCGGCAGAGTCGTCAAGAGATGGGGCGCCGGCCGGTACGTGTGGCCGCACGGCATCCGCTTCGATCGCAACGGCTTTCTCTGGATCACGGACGGCCGCGCCGCGGACGGCAACGGCCAGATGGTTTACAAACTCACGCCCGACGGCAGCAAGGTGCTCATGGCGCTCGGCACCAAAGGCGTGTCGGGCGACGGCCCCGACACGTTCAATGGGCCCACGGACGTGGCGGTGGCCGCCAACGGCGACATCTTCGTGGCCGATGGGCACGTGAACAGCCGCATCGTGAAGTTCTCGCCCGACGGCACGTTCATCAAGGCCTGGGGCCGGAAGGGCGCGGGCCCCGGCGAGTTCAACCTGCCGCACTCGATCGTCATCGACTCGCGAGGCCGGCTGCTCGTCGCCGACCGATCGAACAAGCGGATTCAGATCTTCGATCAGGATGGCGCGTTTCTCGACCAGTGGACGCAGTTCGGCGAGGCGAGCGGACTCTTCATCACCCCGGACGACACGCTCTACGTCACCGACTGGCAGGACAAGAAGAGCGTGTTCATCGGCAGCGCCAGGGACGGATCGATCACGGCCCGCATCGAGGGGCTCGGGCTGGGCGAGGGTCTCACCGTGGACAAGGCGGGCACCATCTACCTGGCAGAGACGCTGCCCGGCAGGATCGGCGACCTCGTCACCGGCGCCAACGTGCGGAAACTCGTCAAGAACTGAGCGGCGGCTCAGGGCGCCGGCGGCAGCTTTCCCTGCGACTCGACCAGCCGCCGGACCTCGTGGTTCACCACGGTGGCCTGGTTCCGCATCATCTCGAGGTAGGCCGCCTGGAGCAGCTGTTCGCGCTGGTCCCGCAGCGTGGCTGCGATGCCGTCGCGCACGTCGGGCATGCTGAGATCGCGCTGGCCCGCCGCCTGCTTCGCCACCAACGCCACGATCGTGTGCCCGCCTTCCATGCTCACGACGGTCACGCTGCCGGGCTGCAACCGCATGACGGCGTCACGCAGCTCTCGCGGCGCCTGGCCGAGCGCCGAGACCGACACCAGCCCGACATCGCCGCCTCGCGGCGCCGACTGTGGATCCTCTGAATAGTCCATCGCCAGCTCGCTGAACGGGGCGCCCGACTTCAGGCGATCCATCAGCATCTGCACCTTCGCCGCCGCCGCCTGGACCGTTGTCGCGTCGTCGCCGGTGCGGTTGTTCAAGCCCTGGTCCCTGACCGACGTCACGACGATCTGCGCGAGGTGGAACGCGTCCTCGGGGAGGTTGAACTGCGCCTTGTTCGCCTGGAAGAAGTCGCTGATCTCCTGGTCGGTGACCGTGACCTTCGACGACACGTCGCGCTCGATCACCTTCCGGGCGATGAGATCCCGACGCAGCGCTTCACGCATGTCCGCCGCCGTCAGGTGGCGCGATGCCAGCTCCTGGTTGAAGGCCTCGTCGGGAATGTCCTTCTTCTCGTCATTGAACGCGGCGTCGAGCTCCGATTCCGGCAGGACGATTTGCAGCTCGGTTGCCCTGGCCAGCATGATGTCCTGAGAGATCAGCTGGTCGAGCAGGTTCAGCTTGGCAACGGTCGCTTCGTCTTCCGAGGTGACGGCGCCGGGCTGCATCGTTCTGCGGTAGGCCTTTTCGACCTCCTCCCGATGGATCTCACGACCGTCGACGACGGCCCAGACGTCCGGGGCGACGGGCGGCGGCGTGGGGTGGGACCGGCATCCGCCGGCCAGGGCGGCCAACGCGAGAACGACCGGGAATGGAGCGCAATCGGCAATTCGCATCGGGTCATTGTACTCACCGCGTGCGAGTCGAGGTGCCCGGCGCGACGGGGTGCTTTCGTGACGATCAGACCCCGGCGTCGACGCCGTCCTGTGCGATCATGTCCCGGGCGAACGGCTCGAACAGGTCGAGCGTTGACCGCCGACGGTGGATCAGCGCAGTGGAGGCGGTTTCAGGAAATGGACCGTGCCCTGCTCGACGGCGTCGAACTCGAGTACCAGGTTCTGGGAAACGGCGAGCCGGTGCTGTTCATTCATCCCGGTATCTTCGCCGACTGGTTCACCCCCCTCCTGCGAGAGCCGGTGCTCGCGCGCCGGTATCGCCTGGTGCACTATCATCGGGCGGGCTGTCGCGGCAGCAGCCGCATGGCTGGCCCCGTCACCATGGTCCGGCAGGCCGCGCACGTGCGCCTCCTGATGCACCACCTCGGCATCGCCTGGGCACACATCGTCAGTCACTCGTCGGGCGCGAACCTCGCGCTGCAGCTGGCCGTCGATGCTCCAGAAGTTGTGCGGTCGCTGGCGCTCCTCGAACCCGCGCTCATGTCGGTGCCAAGCGTGACGAAATCGAGAGCATTCGTGCGGACGGCCGTCGAGCTGTACCGCTCGGGCGACAACGCCGCGGCCGTGGACACCTTCCTGCGAGGGACCTGCGGACCCGGTTACCGTGCGGTGCTGGATCGGACGCTTCCGGGCGCGTTCGACCAGCACGTCGCTGACGCGTCGACTTTCTTCGAACAGGAACTGCCAGCACTGCAACAGTGGTCGTTCGCGCGGGAAGACGCCAGGCGGATCGGCGCACCCGTGCTCGCGGTCGTGGGGGCGCGGAGCCTGGAGCTGGATCCGATCTGGGGCGAGCGACACCAACTGCTGCTCGACTGGCTGCCCGACGTCGAACCGTTCGTGCTGCCGAACGCGACGCACCTTCTGTACGTCGAACACCCGTCCGGCATGGCCCGGCGCCTGGCCGCGTTCCTGGCTCGTCACGCGGCTTGATGGGGGAGAACCCCGGGGGTCGGTCTACACTAGAGGCTTTCCTGAAGGAGGATGCATGCGCACGATGCTGTTGGGAGCGTTGGCCGTAGCGGTCGTCTCGAGCTCGGCCCTGGTCTTCACGCAGGATGTCGGCACGCCGCACTCGGCGACCTACATCACCAAGGCGGAAATCGACGCCGTCAACAAGCTGCCCGGGACCGATCGCCCGATCAAGGTGGTGAACATCGGCCACGAGAACTTCGCGGTCGGCATCATCCATCGCGGTCCGACCGGTGCGCCGGCTGCCGCTCGCGGCGCGGCGCCGGGGGCTGCCGGACGCGGGGCGGCTGCGGGACGCGGCGCGGCGCCGGCGCCCGAGCCGTGCGGCGTGCACATGGACACCCTGCCTCCGGGCGGGACGACCTCGATGTTCTTCCACGAGAATCAGACCGAGGGCTACCTCATCACGTCGGGCAGCGGCCTGCTCATGACAGGCGGCTACGTCGTCAACGGCCGGCGCGGACTGTCTGCGGATCTGAACGGCCCGACCTGCAGCGGGATGACGTACGGCGACATCACCAAGAAGGTCGTGAACGCCGGCGACATCATCATCATCCCGGCGGGCGTGCCCCACGGGTGGACGGACATTCCGGACCACGTGGATTACCTGAGCTTCCGGCCCTCGCCGGGCATCCTGACGGCGGGTTGGACGAGCCCGGCCATCAAGCAGTAGGTCCGTGAGCAGGCAGGCAGGGAACAGCATGGGTAATCCATCGCGTCTCGGATTCGTCGCCGTCATCGCGTTGCTCGCCTTCGGGACTTTGCCAGCAGCCGCTCAGCGCATCGTGGGCACCGGCCACTCGGGGCCGGTGCCCGATCCAGTCGCGCTCGACACGGAAGGGCTGTTCCAGGCGAAGTTCGTCCGGGTGGGCGACGACATGTTCATCGGCGGTCAGCCGACGGAAACGGCCATTCGCGAACTGCGCGCGCAGGGCGTGACGACGATCGTGAACCTGCGGATGCCGGAGGAGATGGCCCGCGTCGGCTTCGACGAGGCGGCGCTCGCCAGGAAGCTCGGCATCCGATACGTCCACATCCCGATGCGCGGGACGCCGGAGAATCCCTACGGACCGAAAGAGCTCGACGCCTTCGCGGCGGCGATGGCTTCGGCGGACGGCAAGGTGCTGCTGCACTGCACGATTGCGTGGCGCGCCAGCCATCTCTGGGCCGCCTACCTGATTCGCGAGCGGGGCATCCCGGTGGCGGCGGCGCTCGCGCACGCGCGCCAGATCAACCTGATGGACGACATGCGGATGACCAACGGCCCTCAGCCACTCGAAGGGTTTCTCGGGCATGCGGTGCCGGAGATGGCACACCCGAAGGATTGAGGGGTCCTCCCACTTGAGCAGCAGCCGCCCCTCAGATCCTCCGTTGCTCAAGTACGCGAAGACCGCAGACGGCTTCGACCTCGCCTATTGGGTCATTGGCGGCGGCCCGCCGCTGCTCGAGGTGCCGCACATCCAGATGAGCCACCTCCTGTTCGAATGGGAGATCGACGCCGTCCGGCGCTGGTACGAAAATCTTTCGCGGTTCCGCACGGTCGTCCGATACGACAACCGCGGATCAGGAGCCAGCGCGGGCGAGTGCTCCGACTACTCTCTGGACGCACTGGTCCGCGACATCGAGGCGGTCGCAGCTGCCGTCGACCTCCAGACCTTCGCCCTCTGCGGCCGGATCAGCGGCGCGCTGCCGGCCATCGCGTACGCCGCGCGGCACCCCGACCGCGTGTCCCATCTGATCCTGTTCAACGGTTTTGCCCGCCCCGATCACGGGCAGGCCCCGCGGCTGCGCTCGCTCTTCGCCATCGCCGGCACGGACTGGGAGCTGTTCACCGAATCGCTGTCACAGGCGGCGTTGGGCTGGCAGGACGCGAGTGCGGCCCGTCAATGGGCCGCCGTGATCCGAACCGCCACGAACTGGGAGGCGCTCCAGGCCCTGCTGAAGGCTCGATCCGGCTGGGACGCGTCGGCTCTGTTGTTGCGGATACAGGCCCCGACGCTGGTGCTCTTCGATCGGCGCAACGCGCTGGTCACCGCCGAGCGAAACCGTGAGCTGGCAACCGGCATCCCCGGTGCGCAGCTGCTCGGCGTCGACGGCGAATCCGGCATGCCCGACGCCGTCGCGGTCCGGGCGATCGAGCGGTTCCTCGCCGGACGGTCGCCCGCCGACGTCGCGCCCACGTTCGGTGTGCTGACGCCGCGCGAACGGGACGTGCTGCGACTGATTGCGTCCGGCCGCAGCAATGCGGACGTCGCGCACCAACTGGCCATCAGCGTGAACACCGTCACGCGTCACCTGACCCACATCTACACGAAAACGGGTACGGCCAACCGCGCCGACGCCGTCGCGTTCGCCTTTCGGCACGGCCTGGCTCGATAGCGTCAAGCGCGCGCCCTTCCGCCCTGACTCGGCTGCCGGTCCCAGGATCATGGGACGGCCGGCGAGCCGATAAATCCCGGAGATCTGCGATGCGGGGCCGCCGATCGCGGCTGCACAATCCGCACAATAGGAGGTGCGCTGTGCTTCTTCGAAAACGATGGGTGGCGGCCGTCGGTCTCCTGGCTCTGACGGCGGTGGGGACATTTGTCCCGGTCGCGGCTCACGAGTCGAACGCGGCCAACTATTCTTTTGCGACGCCCGTCTTCGGGATCGACACGGCGTTCGACGGCAGCCTTCTCGTCGCCGACGCGGGCGCCGGCATCGTGCGGCTTCGGCGCCACCGAGGGACGCTCATCGCGGCCCTGCCGGGCGTCACCGACGTGACGCCGACGCGGTTTGGCCTTCTGGCCGTGACCGGTGGATCGACAGACCCGTCCCAGGTGACGCCGCTCTCGATGAAGTTGTTCAAGGTCGCGCGCGGCACGGTGACGCCGGTGGCGGATCTCGGGGCATTCGAGGCGGTGGTCAACCCCGACGGAGGCGTGATCGAGTCAAATCCCTTCGACGTGGCTGCGTTGTGGAATGGCTCGGCTCTCGTCGCCGACGCTGCGGCAAACGCCCTGTTGATAGTGAATCGGAAGGGCGCTGTCGACTGGGTCGCCACGTTTCCGGACGAGCTCGTCTCCACCGAGAACGTGAAGCAGCTGTCGGGCTGCCCGGTCGGGCCGGCCGACATCTGCCATCTGCCCGCCATGATTCCCGCGCAGGCCGTCCCGACCAGCGTCGCCGTGGGGCCCGACGGCGCCTACTACGTCGGGGAGCTGAAAGGCTTTCCCGCGCCGACCGGCAAGTCGCGGATTCTGGCGCGTCAAGCCGGGAACCCGTCATGCCCGGTGCGGAGCGAGTCCGGACTGCACGGCGATTGCCGACGGGTTCACGTCGATCGTGGACCTGACGTTTGGCTGGGACAGAGCGTTGCACGTCGTCGAGCTCGACGAGGCGAGCTGGTATGCGGTCGAGGTGACCGGAACCGCGCGCGGCGGGACCGTGAACAGGTGCAGGTGGCAGCCGCGGACCGGTGCGTGGATCTGCGGTGTCGAAGCCGCTGGACTTCCGATGCCCATGGCGGCGACGGTCGATTATCGTGGCCATGTGAACGTGGTGACGAGCGCGCTCGTTCCGGGAGCCGCCGCGGTGATGACGCTCCCTTGAACAGGGCTCTCGCCGGACCGCGTCGACTGCGGACGATCGCCCTCGCGCTCGCGGTTTCCTACGCGGTGGGCGCGCCGCTGATGGCAGTCCTCGAGTACCGCAGCCACACGCTGTCGGTGCGGTTCGGCTATCCACCCGCGCTCATCTATCTGACGTGTGCGATTCAACTCGCCTGCTCGATCGGGGTGCTCGTGCGTCCCTTGGCACCATGGGCGGCCGCAGCGCTCAGCGTGACTACGCTCGCGGCGGCCGCCTCTCACTTGCGGATCCACTCGCCCGGGGCGGCACTCCCGGCGCTGCTCTACACAGCGATCCAGGTCTGGTTCGGTCTCGCGGCGCTTCACCGCGCCGCCCCCGGGGAGCCTGGCCGTCAGTGGTGAGCGGATCTTCCCGGCCAGACGCCTTCGAGATAGGCCACCAGCGCCGCGCGAAAATCCCCGACTGCGTGATACCGCCGGTCGGGATCAGGATCGACCGCCACGCGGAGGAGGTCCGCGAGCTCCGGCTCGACGCTGCGATCCGCTGCGAGACCCACGCTGACGTCTCCTTTCCACGTCCACTGATAGCCGGCCATCATCGTGTAGAGGATCGCGCCCAGTGAAAACACATCCGCTCGCGCGTCCGGCGCCTGCCGGGCCACCTCAGGCGCGGTAAAGCCGGGCGTGGTGGGCGGGCTGTAGAAGACACCGGCAGAATGCCGGGCCCGCTCGTACCGAGGATTCGAAATCGACGATCCTGATGACGGGCGCGCCCCTCTCGATCCGCGACAGGACGTTCATCGGGTTCAGGTCGACATGGAAGATGTCCAGGCGATGCAGCGTCTCCAGCGCCTTTGCGATCTCCAACGCGGTTCGCACGTGGGCGAGCGTCCGGGCGGCCACGGGGTCGGTGCCGATCGATGTGGCCAGGGGCAGCTCGTCGAACAACGTGGTGACGAGGTAGATCCGGCTGTCGGGCAGCGCTCCGTGCTCCAGGACGAGCGGAAAGTACCGCGACTCAGGGTGTTCCCGGTTGATCGTGGAGAGGCACGCAATTTCGTTCGTCAGATTCTGCTGATACACGAGCCCCGGCTTGCTGGTCAACTTGATCAGCACGTTCGCCCGGCTGCGCGGGTCGTAGCCCACAAGCAGGTGGTGGCGGGCGTGCTCGCCAGAGTCGCGGCCTCCGCGGTCGGGTCCCAGCCGTCGAAGGCTCTTGAGCCGATCGAAGGGCGGTGACTTCGTGTCGACGTCAGTCGGGCCGCGGGTAGCCAAGACACAGCATCGTAACCCCAGGAGGGCCATCGAACTGGACGGGGCTCAGGTGCCGCAGCGCGCCCATTTCGTGAAGAGGCGCGTTCCAAAACGACGCAGCTGGATCAACATCGACAACCATCCGGTAAGTGGCTGACCGGAGCGGTGTTGGCGACCGTCGAACCTCCCGTGCGTGCTCCGATTCGGCTCCCGGTGATCTCCGAGCGCCCCACGGACTTCCCCTAGACAACCGCGAAGGCGGGCGTCGGTCCTTCGACGAGCTCCGTAACCAGCGGCATGCCCGCCGACCTTCGGGTCAATCGACGTAGAATACCGCGCGAGGTGACACGATGAGTCGCACCCGACCGGGACGGATGCTGACGTGTGCCGCGGTGGCGGCCGTCTGTCTGGCGGCCCGGCCGGCGGCCGCTCAGCCCGGGACGACGCTCGAGGAGACTGCCGCGCCGGGCGCCAACTACGACAAGGCCCAGTTCAAGCTCTGGTACCCCGCGGGCGTGGATCACGTGCAGGCGATCCTGGTGCTCGTGCCCGGATCGAACGGGGACGGGCGCGCGATGGCGGACGATCCCGACTGGCAGGCGTTCGCCTCGGCGCACCAGCTCGCCCTGGTCGCCTGCCGGTTCACCGACAAGCCGCATCCCGAAGGGTTCATCGAGGAGTATGTCGACGTCGGCTATGGCAGCGGGCAGGCGCTCCTCGACGCGGTGACGTCGTTCGCGCGGCGGTCGAACCATCCGGAGCTGGCGGACGCGCCGTTCCTGCTGTGGGGCATGTCGGCCGGCGGGGAGTTCAACTACGAGTTCACGGCGTGGAAGCCCGAGCGGGTCGTCGCGTTCGTCGTCAACAAGGGCAACATCTATTACCACGCGCTCGTCTCGAAAGCGGCGCGCAGCGTGCCCGGCATGCTGTTTACCGGCGAGAAGGACCTCGCGTACCGCATCGAGACGATCGACGGCCTCTTCGCGGTCAACCGGCGAGGCGGCGCGCTCTGGGCGCTCGCCCGCGAGCCCGGCGTCGGCCACGTCGTCGGCCGCTCACGCGACGTTGCGCTCGTCCTGTACGAAGAGGCGCTCAAGCTGCGGGTCACGCCGGGATCGACGGTGCTGAAGTCGATCGACGAGAAGACGGGGTTGATCGGCGACCTCGACCAGAAGACCTACCGCGTGATGGGAGAGGACCGCGCGCCGAACTATCCGACCGCGTGGATGCCGACCGAGCGGGTGGCGAAGGCGTGGCGCGCCCTCGTCACCGGCGAGCCGTTCGAGCCGTAGCGCGGGTGCCGTGCGGCTGAGGCGCGTCACTCCGGCCAGGACGCCGGTGTGGCCCGTCGGGCCACGAGGAAGGCGGCGGCGAAGGCGCGCTCGAAGTGTCGGTCATCCCCTGCCACGCCGCCAGCGCGCGACGCATGCAATCACCGGGGAAGGCGCCTCAGGACGCGGATCCGGCGTTCAGTGCGCCCCGGCGACGGCGTAGAGTCGGACGTCGGGCGTCCCGGCCACCAGCGTGAGGCGCTCGCGGACGGCCCGAGCCAACTCGTCGGTCGCGGTCCGTTCGATCACGTGAGTGACGCCATGCTCCTCGAGCAGGTCCAGATCGGGCGCGCCAGGCCGCCCCGGCGCGCCGAAGAACGCCGAGATGCGCGCTTCGAGGGCGAGCACCTCCGGATTGAAGTCCTCCGACACGTACGAGGACCAGCCGAGGACGACGCGGCGTTCCGCCTCGACGGCGTACACCGAGGGCATCAGCGGGTCGCTGTGCAGCAGCATCGTGTCGTCCGAGCTGGTGTACGTCTCCAGGTAGTCGATGACGCGCTGGTCGCCGGCACCGAGGTCCTTAATCGGCGGGTTGGCGGCCGCCGCGTGGGCGGCGCGGACGTAGTGGAGCGTGGCCGGCACGCTGAGCGCGACGAGGGCTGCCGTCGCGAGCCACCGTGCCAGGGTGTGCCCGGCGTGGCGCGGCCAGATGACGCGCACCGCGAACGGCCACAGCAGGAACAGTGCGAGCAGGTAGGTCTGAATCGAATTCGGAAACGGGTTGATGACGAGCACGAACGAGAGCGCGATGCCGACGAGGATCATCCAGGCCATCGGCAGCCAGTCCCGCATCGCGCGGCTGCCGGCGGCCGCGCGCACCACGCCAGCGAGGCCGATCAGCCGGGTGCCGAGGCCGCCGATCAGGAAGAGCACGCATGCGGCGACGAGAATCAGTCCCGGTCCCGGGTCCGGTCCGGTGAGCGGGGCGATGAAGTTGATGATCTCGTCATAACTGTCGGTCTTGAGCAGCATGCGATGGACCAGCGTAGAAGGCCAATGGCGGAGGCGCCAGGGGCAGCAGCCAACGGCACGCGACCCAGAGGATGAGCCCGGCCACGGCGCCCCCGCGCGCCGAACGAAGCGACACCGCGTCAGTGAACCAGAAATACGCAAACGCGTGCAATCACCAGCATCAGTATCGAGGGGGCGCCTGCTTGTACGGCCCGTCCCTTCGGCACGCCGGTCTACGCGACGTGGATCTGGTGCGCTCGGTGAGGTTTACACCTCGTCACCATCACCTGCGACGAAAGGGTTTCGACTCGACTGCCCTACGTGTGATGGGGCGCCATTCACAGGCGCCTTCACACCTGCTCGAGCCCGAGGAGGTGCATCCGACTTCGCGTCAGGAGGAGTGTTCATGTTCATCGGACGACTGGCAAGACCGTTCACACATTCGGGTCTCGCGCTGCTCATGATTTCGAGCCTGGCCGCACCCGGCACGGCTCAGACCCGCGACGATCACGCCGGCGCCTCATCGTCGCATCACGCACCGGGGCCCCAGGACAACGCGCTCGTCCAGGCCGTTCGTGCCGCGACCGAGCGATTCAGGCGCGTGACGACCGTCGACGGTCCGGGCCAGGGCTATCTGCTCAATTTCGGCTGCGTCAGCGGAGGCGACTTCGGCGCCATGGGACTGCACTACGTGAACATGTCGCTCGTCGGCGACGGCACCATCGACGTGACGAACCCGGAGATCGTGCTCTTCGAGCCGACGTCAAACGGTGGCATCCGGATCACCGGCGCCGACTATTTGGTGCTGAAGGCCGACTGGGACGCCACGCACCCGGGCCCGCCGCAGCTCATGGGACAGCTGTTCCACCTATTCGAGAGCCCGAACCGCTTCGGACTGCCCGCCTTCTACACGCTGCACGTGTGGGCGTGGAAGCCGAATCCAAACGGTACGTTCGTGAACTGGAACCCTGAGGTGTCCTGCGACGCGTTCGACGCGCCGCCGCAGGCGTTCGTTCGATAGTGCCGGGTCCAGTTCGTCTCCCATCGCGCCCGCGGCCCGAGCCCGGGACCGATCGGCGCGGCCGCGCGTCTTAGATCTCCTACGAGTGTTTCCTGCGATCGACGTCCACGTCGCGGCTTTCGACGCCGCGGCGTGGACTCGATATTGCACCGTGCAGAGCAACGCGCGGTCCTGTCACGGCATGCCTCTTCACCTTCTTCCCCACCCGTCGTGACGGGTCGCCTTTCGAGGAGCGCTGTGTCCACGTGGCTACGCCGGAACTCTTACGAGAAGAATCAGAACTTACGCAACTCGCATTCAGCCGTCTGCTCCAGTGGCTCGACGACGGCACCGATTCGGGCGGCAGAACCTATCTCGAAATCCGTCGGCGGCTCGTCTTCTATTTCGAGCGGCGCAATCGGCCGTTCGCCGACGACCTGGCCGACGAAACGCTCGGGCGGGTCGCCAGAACACTCGAAATCTCCAGGACAATCACCGTCACACCGCCTGCACGCTACTGCTATGTGGTCGCCCGCTTCGTCCTGCTCGAGGATCTGCGGCGAGGGCGGCGGTACCTCCAGGTCGACGAGGCGCGTACCCGCCCGATTGACCGCTCGCCCGCCGATTTTGACGAGGCGCGCTCGCAGGAGCGCCGCCTCGAGTGCCTCGACCGGTGCTTGGGCAGGCTGAAGCCGGAGCAGCGCGACCTCGTCGTCGAGTACCTACCGTCACGTCCGCCGCCAGCGGATCGAGCGGCGACGCGGCCTTGCCGCGCGCCTCGGGATCACCATGAATGCGCTCGGAATCCGCGCGTGCCGGATCAGAGGTGTTCTCGAGGCCTGCGTGTCGGCCTGCTGCGAAGAGAAGGTGGGCTGGAGACCGATTGAAAGGAAACCCGCGCCGGCGTCCTGTTCAGGCGGACGAGGAAATCCATGATTGAGACGCATGGCGCCGAGCCGGACGACCAGCAGCTGATTCGGTATTGGCTCGGGCCGATGCCCGAAGAGGAGTCGGAGCGTCTCGACGAAGCGAGCGTCGTGGACCAACGCGTCGCCTGGCGATTGCGTGCGCTCGAAGACGATCTGATCGATGCGTACGTGTGCGACGCTCTCGACCACGACACCCGGCGGCGTTTCGAACGCGTCTATCTCGCCTCATTGCGCCGGCGCGAACGAGTGGCCTTCGCAGCGAGATTCCTCGCCGCCCTCGATCGCGGGCATGCCAGGGGTGCCGCGGTGACGAAACCTTCGTTGCGGCAGGCGAGCATCGCGTGGTGGCGGCTCGCCGTTCCCGCGGCGCTCCTGCTCGCGTGCTGCGTGCTCTTCTTTCAGAGTCGGCAGCCGCCCACGGCGTCCATCGCGACGGTTGGGCAGCCGGTAATCGGCGGGGGGCGGAGCTGGTGACGGTGACGTTCCCGACCGATTGCACGTGGCGGCGATGGCCGTCGTAGCGGGCACGCTCGCGATCCTCGTGCTCGCGGGAGCCGCCAGGTCACGGCCCTTCACCGTCGCCTGCGACATCTCGAGGCGCAGGCAATCGCGGATCCGTGCACCGGCGGTACAATGCCCCATCCCTGGAGGCTGCCCATGCGGTCGACGACGACGTGTTCCCGTCTCGTGCGAGGCTCGGCTCTCGCGGTGCTGTCGGCGCTCGTGGCCATCCCGCTGGTCGCGTCCGCCCAATCCGGATCCCCTCAGGGCGACGAGGCGGCGCTCGTAGCCCGCGCCCACGCCATTCACGACCGCGTGATCACCCTCGATACGCACAACGACATCGAGCCGCGCAACTTCACGCCTGCGTGCAACTACACGATGCGCCTGACGACGCAGGTGAACCTGCCCAAGATGGTGGAGGGCGGCCTCGACGTCTCGTTCATGATCGTGTACGTCGGCCAGGGCCCGCTGACGCCCGAGGGCTACGAGAACGCCTACCGGCAGGCGATCGCGAAATTCGACGCCGTGCACGCGCTCACCGAACGGATCGCGCCCGATCAGATCGGGCTGGCGCTCACGCCCGACGATGTCCGTCGCATCGCGGCGTCGGGGCGCAAGGTGGCCGTGATCGGCGTGGAGAACGGGTATCCCATCGGCACCGATCTCTCGCGCGTCAAGGAGTTCTACGACCGCGGCGGCCGCTACATGTCGCTCGCGCACAATGGCCACAGCCAGCTGGCCGATTCCAATACGGGCGAGCGCGACAACGTCTGGCTGCACGGCGGCGTGAGCGCGCTCGGCAGGCAGGTCATTGCCGAGATGAACCGGCTGGGCATGATGGTCGACGTCTCGCATCCGTCGAAGGCGTCGGCGCTCGAGGCGATGGCGCTCTCGCGGGCCCCGGTGATCGCGTCGCATTCCGCCGTGCGGTCGCTGGCCGACGTCAGCCGCAACATGGACGACGAGACGCTGGTGGCGCTGAAGGCCACGGGCGGCGTCATTCAAGTGGTGGCGTATTCCTCGTATCTGAAGAACGACCCGCCCGGTGTGGCCGCGGCCCGTGCGGCGGCGCTGGCCGGTTTGCGGCAACGGTTCAATCTGGTTGATGCCGGCGCCGGCGACGCGGGCCGTGGCGGCAGGGGCCGCGGCTCCGGGACGGCGACCGCGCCGCCGTGCAGCGTCGAGGGTCCAGCGACCGCGTCCACCGGCCGGGGCGGGCGGGGCGGCCGGGAGGCCGGCCTCGATCGGCTGACGGCGGAGCAGCGGACGGAGTACGATCTCGCGCTCGCCCGGATCGACGCCCGGTATCCGCCAGCCGGCCGTGCCACGGTGAAGGATCTGGTCGATCACATCGACTACGCGGTGAAACTGATCGGCATCGACCACGTCGGCATTTCGTCCGACTTCGACGGCGGTGGCGGCATCGACGGGTGGAACAGCGCAGCCGAGACGTTCAACGTCACGCTCGAGCTCGTCCGACGCGGGTATACCGAGGAGCAGATCGGCAAGCTGTGGAGCGGCAACCTGCTCCGCGTCTGGAGCGAAGTCGAGCGGGTTGCGCGGGAGATTCAGGCCGGGCACTAAGGCTGCATGGGAGTGCGGCCTCAGACGCCGGGCGGCGAGTCGGGCGCTGCCGCGATCCGGTACAGTTCGCCGGCGTCCAGCCAGTTCACCAGACAGCGCTCGCAGCTGTCGATGACCACGTTTCCAGGGCCGGCGTACAGGTGGCTGATCATCGGCTGAAGGCACTGCGGGCAGCGCAGGATGCGCTCACCGGGATCCTGCCGTCGCGGCAGCGCCAGCCGGGCGCGGCGCTCACTGACGCGCGCGGCCGCGATCACCGTCGTGAATCGGTTCATCTCGATCAGCAGGCCGAAACAGCCCGGGCAGCACAGCACCGGATAGCCATCCAGCCGGGCGGTTGACAGGGACGTCGAGCAGTTCGGGCAGGGGGCCGTCGTGGCCGTGAGCAGCTCCACGTTCACCGCCGCCGCAGGCACCGGCTGCTCGCTGCCGCAGTGATCGCAGACGAAGACGCCGCGCTGCACATCGATCCGCAACGCGGCCCCGCATTGACTGCAGCTCGTCACGATCGCTGTTATCGACCCTTGGAGGGCCGGGCGATACGTCGCGGGGCCTGCGGCCATGGCCACGGTACAATCCGTCGAACGCATGGCTCGCATGGGAGGCGCGTTCGCCGGCGCTCGGGCGCTGCGCCAGGACGACTCGGTCCTGAAGCAGAAGATCCGGCCGGGCACCGTCAGGCGGATTCTCCGCGTAGCGGCTCCGTTCGCGCCGGAGCTGGCGCTGTTTCTCCTGGTGGTGATCCTCGACGCCGGGATCGGCGTCGTGAACCCGCTGATCTTCCGCCAGATCATCAACCGCGGCATCCTCGAGCGCGACGCCCCGCTCGTCGTCCGTCTGGCGTCCCTCGCGGGCGCGCTCATCCTCGTCGACGCCGCGCTCGGTCTCGGCCAGGCGTGGCTCGCCACGCGCATCGGCTCGCGTGTCGTGCTGTCGCTCCGCGTCGAGCTCTTCGACCACGTCCAGCGCATGCCCCTCGCGTTCTTCATGCGGACGCAGACCGGCGCGCTCGTGAGCCGCCTGAACAACGATGTCGGCGGAGCCCAGAGCGCCTTCACCGACGTGCTGTCGTCGGTGGTGGGCAACGTGATCACCGTCGTGCTCGTGCTCGCGGCGATGCTCGTCCTCTCCTGGAAGATCACCCTGGGAGCGCTCGTCCTGGTCCCGCTCTTCGTGCTGCCGGCGCGGCGCATGGGGAGAAGGCTGCAGGCCATCACCCGCGAGAGCTACGAGCTCAGCGCCGTGATGAACACCAGCATGATCGAGCGCTTCAACGTGGCCGGCGCCCAGCTCGCGAAGCTCTTCGGGCGGCCCGGGGAGGAGACGCGCGCCTTCCGCGGCCGGGCGCAGGCCGTCGCCGACATCGCGGTGAAGCGCAGCCTCTACGCGCGTGTCTTCTTCACGGCGCTCTCGCTCATGGCCTCGGCGGCCACAGTGCTCGCCTTCGGCTGGGGGGGTGTGCTGGCCATTCGAGGAGACCTGGACGTCGGCACGCTGGTGGCGCTCACCTCGTATCTCGGGCGGTTGTACGGCCCGATCACCGGGCTGTCGAACGTCCAGGTGACGGTGATGACGGCGCTCGTGTCGTTCGATCGGGTGTTCGAAGTGCTCGATCTCGCGCCCGCCATCATCGAGAAACCCGGCGCCGCGGCGATTCCGGCCGGGCCCGCGCAGGTGGATTTTTCGCACGTGTCGTTCCGCTATCCGACCGCGGCGGAGGTGTCGCTGGCGTCGCTCGAGGCCGTGGCCGTGCCGGACGCGACGCGCGAGAAGACGGTTCTGCACGACGTGGACTTCACCATCCCGCCCGGCTCGCTGACCGCGCTCGTCGGACCGTCGGGCGCGGGGAAGACCACGATCACGCAGCTCGTCGCGCGGCTCTACGACGTCACCGAGGGCGCCGTCCGGATCAACGGCCTGGACGTGCGGGACGCGACGCTCGCTTCGCTGCGGGCCCGCGTCGGCGTCGTGACGCAGGACGCGCACCTCTTTCACGAGACCATCCGCGCGAACCTGGCCTATGCCAAGCCCGGGGCCCCCGACGACGAGCTGTGGGCGGCGATCCGGGACGCCCAGATCGGCCCGCTGGTGGAGGGCCTGCCGAAGGGGCTGGACACGCTGGTCGGCGAACGCGGGTACCGCTTCTCGGGCGGCGAGAAGCAGCGCCTCGCCATCGCGCGGCTCCTGCTCAAGGCCCCCGACATCGTCATTCTCGACGAGGCGACGGCCCACCTGGATTCGGAGTCCGAAGCCGCCATCCAGGCGGCGTTCGAACGCGCGCTCAGGGGCCGGACGGCGATCGTGATCGCCCACCGGCTCTCGACGATCGTGAAAGCCGATCAGATTCTGGTCGTGAACGAGGGCCGGATCGTCGAGCGCGGGACGCACGCGGAGCTCATCGAGCGGTCCGGGCTGTACGCCGATCTCCACCGGCGTCAGTTCGCCGCCGGGGACGTCGCGATCGGAGGCAGCGAGGAGGAAAGGAGGAAAGCCGCCGTTCGTGCCTTTCTCGACCGGCGACGCCAGGGCCCCGCATCGTCCTGATCCCTCCGGCGATAGCCGACAGGCTGCCATGGCAGTCATGGCCCCGCTCACTTTTGACTGAACTGGCCCTCCGATCGACGGTCATGGAAGGTGGGAGCCCCTGTGGGCCCGTCACTTCGGCTGGCAGGGCTGGCTCGAGTCCTGCACCCAGGCCGCACAGTCCGTCAGGTCGAGACGCGGCGTCCGCTGTTTCTCCGGCCGCTGCAGATCACGCAGCTCGATTCCGTTCATCTCGTCGATGATCCTCGTGTACGCGCGCGTCGCCGCCTCCAGGCCCGACCAGGTGACGTTGTCCGGCGTATCGCCCGTCGTGTGCATGTAGATGAAGTCGTTGGCCTGGGCGACGACGCCCGGCAGGAAGCCGACGAAGGGGCCGATGTCGCCGCTCGGCGGATTCCTGCTCGGCTCCGCCCAGATGGGCACGGCGAATTCACGAAACGCCTCGAGGGCCATCCGCGTCAGCTGGGGTCTCGATGCGCCGCCGGCGTACCACTCGAGGGGGATGGTCGCATCCGTCCTGCCGTTCGTGGCGCCGTGCGTCAGCGCCTCGGCCGGATGTTCCGCGTTGATCATCAGCGCGGTCTTCGCGAAGAACTTCTCCCGGTTGGCCGCCAGCCACTCCCGGCCGAAGCCGCCGGCGGGAACGGCGTGGTGCCCGTCCAGGCCGATGAAGGTCATCGTTCGCCGCCGCTGGGCCTGAGCACAGTGAGTATCGTGACATTTGTTTAATCCGGGACTTCCGTTCTCGCTTCCTGGAACGACAACCTTGTGCACCTGCGCCTCCCCACGCTCGTCCAGAATTCTTGGTCGCAGGCCGCTTCCAGCTCCCTGGCTTATTCCGCTCAGCCCACGTCGAGACTGGGCCGATTGCACGTTGAACACGTCTTCGACGGCCGGCGGACGAGCATACCGGTGGGCGCGACCGGCGAGTGCATCAGCGTGAGTGCGCCCATGTCTGAGACAGACCCGCTCGCCAAACGACAGAATCTCGGTCGAGCTCCTGTTGCGAGGGGGCCATCGTACCGCGCCGGCCGCTCGGCTAGACACGGGAGTGCGGTCCGCGCTGAGCATCACGTCCGTCGCGCGCGCCAGGCCGTCGGGCGGCGAGTGGCGGCAGCCGTAGACGTTGTCGAACTTGCTCCCGGTCACCGAGTCGTTCACGTTGATGGCGTGGAAGGTTGATGGCCCGAGCCAGCCGTTGCCCGAGCGCGCGTGCCATCGCTCGCCCTGGACTACCAGCGCCGGACGCCTTCACGGGGTGTGTCGTGCCGCGACGTTCGCCACCACTTCGAGACGTTCCGCGCCCGGGCGGCCCTCGATCCGGGGGCCCTGGGCCTTCGTCCTGGTTCAGGGCCCGACCGAGATCCCTTCCGCATTAGGATGGCTGGATGCGCCTCCGCCACGCGATCCGATCCCTGCGGCACAGCCCCGGTTACACGGCGGCGTGTGTCGCGGTTCTCGCGCTCGGCATCGGGGCCAACACCGCCATCTTCAGCCTCCTCTACGACGCGATCCTGAAGCCGCTTCCGTATCCCGATTCCGGACGCCTGGTCCTGCTCTGCGGCGGCTTTCCATCGCTGCCCGAGCCGCTGTCGACGCACATGCCGGTGGCCCGTTTCAGCTACGAGGCGTGGCGCACGCAGGCCCGCTCCTTCGACGAGGTCGAGGCGTTTCACGAGGACAGCTTTCGTGAGAACGGCGTGGACCGTCCACGCGTGCTCGGCGCGGAGCTCGTGTCCGCGGGGCTGCTGCCGCTCCTCGGCGGCCGCCCACAGGCCGGACGGCTGTTCCACGCCGATGAAGACACGCCAGGCGCCGATCACGTCGTCATTCTCTCGGACCGGTACTTCGAGCAGCGGTTCAACCGCGATCGCGCGGCCATCGGCACGACGATCAGCTTCGGGAGCGTCGAGTACACGGTTGTCGGCGCGCTTACGCCGGAGTTCGAGTTGCCGCCGCTGTTCGGCGGCGACGATCAGAATCGCCCCGACGTCTACATTCCGCTCTCGCGCGGCTGGACGCGCCCCGACGCGGATCGCAACACGAGCCTCAACGTGGTCGCCCGCCTGCGGGCAGGCGTTCGCCTCGATCAGGCGCGCGACGACCTGAAAGCCCTTGCCGCACGCCTTCACCAGGACGACGCCGAGCGGTATCCGATGGGCGACGCCTACGTGTACGCGTTTCAGGCCGAGCGCGCGTCGGGCGATCTCAGTCCCGCACTCTACGTGCTCTTCGGCGCCGTCGGCCTCGTCCTGCTCATCGGCTGCGCCAACCTCGTCAACCTCACCCTGGCCCGCTCGGCCCGCCGCTCGCGGGAGATCGCGGTCCGCCGCGCCCTCGGCGCCTCCCGCACGGCGATCGTCGGGCAGTTGCTCACCGAGGCGCTGCTCCTCGCGGCGGTCGGCGCGCTGGCCGGGCTGGCGATTGGCTGGGCGGCGATGCGAGGCCTGCTCGCGCTGGCGCCCGAGAACTCGATCCGGCAGGGGATGGGCAGCCTCTCGATCCCGGTCTTCCTGTTTGCGGCGATCGTCGCCGCGGGTACGGCGTTGCTGTTCGGCCTCGCGCCGGCGGTCTCGGCGTCGAGCGCCGATCTGAACGGCGCGCTGAAGTCCGGCGGCCGAGGCGGCTCGGCCGGCGGCCGCCGAAGCCGCCGCGTGCTGATCGGGGCCGAGGTGGCGATGGCGCTCGTGCTGCTGAGCGGAGCGGGCCTCCTCTTCCGAAGCTTCGTCAAGGTGATCCGGACCGATCTGGGATTCGATGTCGATCATCTGATCGCCGTCGATCTCGATCTCCCGGAATACGAGTATCCCGATGCCGACGGCCGCGCACGGCTCCTCGAGACCATCGTGGACACGGCGCGCGCCGTGCCGGGCGTCTCGCTCGCGTCGATGGGCGATGCGCTGCCGCTCCATCGCGTCTCGATCACCTCGTTCGAGGTCGTCGGGCAGCCGCCACTGCCGCCGGGTCAGTTCATCACGGCCGACTACGCGAACGTTCTCCCCGGTTATCTCGACGTCCTCGGCGTGCCGCTGCTGGCGGGCCGGTCCCTGACGATGGGGGACGTCGCCGCCGGCCGAGGCACGGGAGAAGGCGCGGTCGCCGTCAACCGCGCGTTCGTGGACACGTTCCTGCCGTCGGTGGATCCGCTCGCTCAGCGGCTCAAGATCAAGGATCGCGTGTACGCCATCGCCGGTGTGGTCGCGAACTTCCGGGCGCTGGGCGCCGAGGAGGATGTCCGCCCGCAGTTCTTCCTTCCGGGCGTGAACGGCGAAACGGCGATTCTCGTGCTCAGGAGTCCGCTGCCTGCCGACGCGGTCTCGGTGAGTCTTCGCAACGTGCTGGCCTCGGTCGACGAGAATCTCTCGACGGCCCGGATCCGGACGATGGACGACTACGTGGACGAGTGGCTGCAGGTCCGGCGATTCGGCCTCGTGCTGCTTTCGGTGTTTGCGGGGCTGGCGCTCGTGCTCGCCATGATCGGCGTCAACGGCGTGCTGGCCAATCTGGTCGCGGCGCGGACGCGCGAGATCGGCATCCGCCTGGCGCTCGGGGCGACACCCACGGGCATTGCGCGGCTGATGGCGGTGCAGAGTCTGACGCCGGTGGCCATCGGCGCCGCGCTGGGGCTCGCCGGCAGCGCGGCGCTCGGTGTCGTGATCCGCTCGATGCTGTTTCAGGTGCCGCCGTACGATCCCGTGACGCTGGTCCTGGCCATGCTCGCGATCGTGGCCGCGACGCCACTGGCGATCTGGTGGCCGATCCGCCGCGCGACGCGCGTCGAGTGCACGGTGGCGCTCAGGGAAGAGTGAGTTCAGTGTGCGCCGCTTCGCCGGCGAAGCGCGCATTATGGGCAGGGGAGGGACCATGCGCCGCACACTCGCCATCGGAATGGCCTTCGCGATCGTCGGGGGAGCCGCGAGCGCGAGCGCCCAGAGCGACTTCTCTTTGTCTGGACTGAAAGCAGGCGACTTCGTCTATGTGACGCTGGACTTCAAGCCGGAGCTGTCCGGCCGCGTGCGGCGCGTGACCGCGGGGGCGCTGACGATCGACAACCGACAATTCATTCCAGCCCCCGGCCTGCTCGTCCAGCGGCGTGGCGATCCCGTATGGGACGGGGCATGGAAGGGCCTGGCGGTCGGCGCGGTGGCCACGGTCGCGGTCGCGGCATCGAACGATGCGCTGGGCGACGCGCCCAGATTCCTCGTGTATACCGCGGTGCCCTGGATGTTCTGGGGCGCGCTGTTCGACTGGGCGCATGTGGGGCGCACGACAGTGTTCGACGGCCACGCGGTGTCGAGCCGCCTCCAGGGCGGCGTGACGATCGGCCAGCGTTCCGCGATGTTGACGTTCCGTTTCTGACGCTACAGCAGGTGACACCCATGAAGGCGACACGGCTTCTGACGGTGGGTCTGATCGCGGCATTGGCCGCGGCCGGCGCCGCGCCCATGGCCCAATCGTCCGCCCCAAGGACGCATCGCCTCGAGGCCACGCCCGCGACCGTCGCCTATGGCTATTACTGGGCCGACGCCAAGCCGACGCTCCGCATCGCCTCCGGCGACATCGTCGACGTCGACACGCTGCTGACGAACACGCCGAACGGCCTCGCGCGCGCCGGCGTGCCGGACGACAAGATTCAATCGTCGCTCAAGTCGATCGTCGCGAACGTCACGGGCGACCGTCGCGGGCCCGGAGGACACATCCTCACCGGACCGATCTACGTCGAGGGGGCGGAGCCTGGAGACGCGCTCGAGGTCAAGATCCTGTCGATCGACTTCGCGATCGACTACGGCTACAACGGCTGCAGCGGTTTCCTGCCCGACAACTGCGACCGGTCGGTCCCGCAGAAGATCCTCAGCCTCGATCCCCGGACGATGACCTCGGAGTTCAAACCGGGGATCGTCGTGCCGCTGCGGCCGTTCTTCGGCAGCATGGGCGTCGCACCCTCGCCGGAGCTCGGGCGCGTGAGCAGCAATCCGCCCGGGCGGCACGCCGGCAATCTCGACAACCGCGAGCTCGTCGCCGGCAGCACGCTGTACATCCCGGTGTTCGTCCCCGGCGCGCTCTTCGAGATCGGCGACGGCCATGCCGCGCAGGGCGACGGGGAGGTGGACCAGACCGCGATCGAGACGTCGCTGCGCGGACGCGTGCAGCTGACGGTGCGCAAGGGCATGAGGCTCGAGTGGCCGCGCGCGGAAACCGCGACCGATTACATCAGCATGGCGTCCGACGAAAATCTCCAGGTGGCCACCGCCACGGCGATCCAGCAGATGGTCGACTTCCTCGCCGACACGCAGCCGCTGACGCGGCACGAAGCGTACCAGCTGATCAGCATCGCCGGGAACGTCGCCGTGACCGAGCTCGTCGACAAACCGGTCTTCGGCGTGCACGTGAAGATGCCGAAGCGCGTCTTCACATCCCGATAGGAGCGTCGTGAGAAGCTCGCCGGGCGCTCGGGCTCGTCGACGCGGGGCGAAGGACCACAGCCCCGGACACGCTGGGAGCTGTGGTCTCGCCCGGAGCGCCGCGTCGAACGCGCTACCTCGCGGCGATGGTGGGATTCACCCAGCCGTTCTTCATCACGTCGTGCGACGGACGGAAGCTGAGATAGTCCACGTGATCGGGAATGTCGAACCAGCCGTGGATGACGCCCGGCGGCACGATCAGCACGTCGCCGACCTTCAGCTCGATCTTCCGCGAGCCGACCGCCACGCCGCCGCCGCAGCCCGGACCGTTGGGTCCACCGTCCGGATTGTTCGTGCTCCGCCGTCCGTTCACGAGCGTGCCGTCGATGAACGCGGTCCCGCCGCCCGAGACGATGTAGTAGCCCTCGGTTTGAAAGTCGTGCGTGATGGCGCCCTGTAGCGCGTCTGCCGGCGGATTGGCCATCTGTTCGCCGCACGGGGTCCGCTGGTCCGCCGCCGGCGCGTTGCCTCGACCCGCGGCCGCCGGGGCGCTGCCCCGGCCAGCGGCCTGTGCCCTCGCCTCGGCGACCGTCAGCACGTGCTGCTGCGAGCGATGGATGATGCCCAGCTCCATGCTCCAGCCGTCGCCGATGTCGACGACCTTGGCGTTCTCGTCACGCGTCCGCTGGCTCTGTTCGGTGGCGCTGATCTTGTCGATCTCGGCCTTCGTGATGAGGGTCGCGGTCTTCGGATTGCCCGGCCGCGGCTGGGCGTAGACGGCGAGAGGAATTAGAGCCGCCGTCGTCACGAGGACCTTCCATGCAGTTCTACCCATTGTCTTTCTCTCCCGGGCGATAGTCGCCCTCGAACGCGGTGAGCCCGCGTCACGCTCCGTCTCCCGACCGGCGCCTGGATCCGGGAGATGGGAGCCTAGTGCATCACCGCGTCTGAATCCAGTCCGAGTGTGGGAGGCGGATCCGGCGGATTCAGAGGCTCGAGACGCGGTTGGAACGCAAATGGATGGGTCGAACCGAGGAGCTTGATTTCGCAAACGGCGGCGGCGCACAATGCGCCCATCGGCGTCGTGCGTTCACCGTTCCCGGAACGGGAGTGGGGGATGTTGCACAGACCAGACGACCTCGCCCTTCATGCCACCGCGACTGGGGTCATGGTGGCCATAGCCGTCGGCGTGGCGCTCCTGCTTTACGCCGTGTTCCTGTTCGCCGGCATGGTGCCGCCGTCCACGCTGCTGAACGTCATCCCGTCGCTCCAGAGCGTGCTGTCGTTCGGCTAGGCCCCGGGGGGCGTGGCTCCCGCCGGTCGCGGCCTCACGCCGCTTCTTCTCGTCTTTCTCCTGCGCGTCTTTCTCGCGAGCGGGCGACGGGAGACATCGTGCCGCTGACCGGACACGTGGGACGCTTCCTGAGCCTGGTGGGCGCGGGCGTGTTCTCGGCGTCCCAAACGGCCGGACGATGATCGCGTCGGCCCCGATGCGGTGGGGACTTCGACTTGTGGACGTACGATCTGGCCCGCGATGTGCCGCTGCGCTTTACCCCCGATCCGGCGGGCGAGTATTTCGGCGTCTGGTCCGCCGACGGCCGGACGGTCATCTTCAACTCGACCCGCAAGGGCCACTACGATCTCTACGGCAAGCCCGCCAACGGCGCGGGCCCCGAAGAGCTCGTGTACGCCGACGGCACGGACAAGGTGCCCGTCAGCTGGTCCCACGACGGCCGGTATCTCCTGTACTACACGGGCGGCGGCGCGCAGTATCGGCTGTGGGTGCTGCGTCTGACGACGGACCCGCGCAGCGCTCCACGGCCGACCGAAAGGTTCAGATCTCGACGGGCGGAGGCCGAGCTTCGCCTCGCGGGTGACACGGTGGACGTGGCGTCGGTGACACCAGTCTTCGGCCGGGCCGGCGTCTCCGGCGGCAACGCCCACGACGTCTCGCCCGACAGGCAGCGCGCGCTGGCCGCGCCCCCGTCACGCGGCGAATCGAGCCAATCACCACTCACGACCCAAGCGTACGTTTGCAGAGCATTTCGCCGACAATATCATTCTGTGCTGCACCGTCGCAGCGGAGAAACGCCCGCAAGATCGGTTCACGCCGGATAATTGTCTCGATTCCGGCGTCGGCAGGGACTCCTGGTTCGACCCAGCGTGCGTCGAGCGCGCCTGGTGTCGGCATTTCGTCTCCACGATCTATAAGGATGACGTTTGAACGGCGAAGGTCCACTTCTCGACCATCGACTACCGCTTGCGGCCTTTCAGGATCCACGCTAACGGTGAGGACATGTGCACGCGGGATCCAGCGAGTACTTCGTCATGGCGATACTCCCTCGATGTCGCGGCCTAGCTCGGTGCCGTGACGATGCGGAGCGCGTTCTCAGAATCGATCCCGCGCAGTTCCTCTGCCGTGAGGCCACACCTCCGGAGGCTCTCGACGGTATCGAGGACTGCCATGAACGGGAAGTCAGACCCGAACACGATCTGCGACGGCCCAACGAGCGCCTCGAGGGCCTGCATCTGGACGCGATTGGCCGACAGCGCCGTGTCGTAGTAGAAGCGGCGCAGATGAGAGAGCTTCGAGTTCGGCGCCGGCGGCTG
Organism: uncultured Acidobacteriota bacterium; assembly: GCA_963837345.1. Lineage (GTDB taxonomy): Bacteria > Acidobacteriota > Vicinamibacteria > Vicinamibacterales > CAVVIG01 > CAWIMX01. The sequence goes on along the minus strand of CAWIMX010000001.1, from coordinate 558,728 downwards.
CGAGAGGTCCACGTTTCGCGTGCTGCCGTGGCCGAGAAATCGACCGACCAGCCCGAGCAGACTGCCCCCGCCATGCGACCACACGAACCGGATGTTCGCGTATCGCGTCGCCATGCTGGTCCCGGGGGTCGTCACAGGCGGGCGATCCGTCCCATCATTGATGACACTCCAGATGGCGCGGGCCGTGTCCGTATTCCACTCCACCGTCTGCGGGATGGTGTTCGGCAACAACGCATGGCAGCAGGGACCATCGAGCGGGTGTGAGTAGACGACGCTCCCGCGCCGGTTGAGTTCGTCGAAGACAGGGTGGAACGTCGTGTCCCCCAGCCAGCGGTTGCCGTAACTTGTGAGGAGGCCCACGCCGTCTGCCCCGATCGTGTCGAATGCGTATTCGATCTCGCGCAGGCTGGCATCGATGTCCGGGAGGGGCAGGTAGGCGAACAACCCGAACCGGCCCGGGTAGTCCGAAACCGCCCTGGCGGCATATTCGTTGGCCTCGCGGGCAAAACCCGCGGCCTCTTTTCGTATCGCGGCGGCATCGTCCCCAAGGCTGACGGGCAGGGAGAGAAAGGCTGCCGTGATGCCGGCCTGGTCCATCGCCTCGATCGACTTCTGCGGTGAGTAATTCTGGAGCGGCGGGAACGGACCGTAACGCGTCTTGGCGATCGGGGGGAAGAAATGATGATGCAGATCGAACCGCGTGTTTTCCGTTGGCTGCTGCGCCAGTGAGCGGGGTCCCAGCACCGAGAGACCGGCCGCAGCCCCGGCGAGCCTGGCGATCGCATCGCGCCGCGAAAGACCCGTATCAGTCATCAGCCCAGGTCACCTCCGCGATTGTGGTTCGGAGCTTACCACTTGCCGGCGATCGGTGTCAGCGCGCACGCCTGACGCACGGCCGTTCACCTGGCCGCGCGCGTCCGCGATAGCACCGAGCGCGAGAGCGGTGGCCGAGCCGCCGTCTGCTCACTCATTCCCCCCGGAGCACCTCGACGGGATCGAGCGCCGCCGCTCGGCGCGCGGTCAGCGTGCCAGCCGCGCCGGCCGATGCCGCCAGCACGAGTGCGACGGCGGCAAAGGTGACGGGATCGAGCGGGTCGACGCCATACAGCTGCGACGCCATCAGCCGCGTGAGCCCCAGCGCCGCTCCGAGGCCGATCGCGGCGCCGATGGCCACGAGCGCCAGCACCCGTCCGACGAACATCCGGCGCACCCGGTCGGGTCTGGCGCCGAGCGCCACGCGGATGCCGATCTCCCGGCGCCGCTCGCCAATCATGCAGGTCACGATGCCGCAGATGCCGATGAGGCCGATGGCCAGCGCCATCCCGCCGGTCGTGACGAGCAGGAGCAGCGTGACCGACGTCCGCGCCAGGGACCGGCGGTACATCTCGCCCAGGGTCCGGATGTCGGCGAGGGCGAGATTCGGGTCGACCGAGTCCGCCGCTTCGCGCAGCGCCTGGACGAAGCCGGCCGCGTTCGCGCGCGGGCTGCGGACCACGAACGAGGCCGTTCGGGCGGACGGGTTGCCTTCGCTCGGGCTCAACGGAAAGGCGACGACCTCGGGCGCGGGCTGGCTCACGCCGTTGTGATGCACGTCTTTCACCACGCCGACCACCTCGAAACCGGTGCTCGACGGCGTCGAGCCCATCCGCTGGCCGATCGCGCGGCTGGCCCCGCCCCACTCGCGCCGCGCCAGGTTCTCCGACACCAGAATCACCCGCCGTCCGCCATGGACGTCGTCCCATGTCAGCGCGCGGCCGGCGACGCGCGTCGTCTGCATCGTCTCGAAGAAGCCCGGAGACACGCGCTGCATTTCGAAGAATCGGGGCTGGCCGCCGGCATGGACGCGGCCGTCGGTGAACGCGACGAGCGAGGTCTGGCGGCCGTCGCCGTCCAGCGGAAGACCGTCGTTGAACCCGGCGAAGCCGGTGGACACGACGCCGGGAAGGGCCTCGAACCGTTCGACGAGCGCTTGGTCGATCCCGAGCGCCCGCTCTGCGTCGAACGCGCCGCCGCGGTCCGGGTCGGAGACCTCCGAAGGCGGAAGGGTGACCTGGAACGTCAGCACCTCGTCGGGATTGGAGAAGCCGGGATCGACGCGGTGCAGGTGCTGGAACGTCCGGATCATCAGCCCGGCGCCGACGAGCAGCACCAGCGCCAGCGCGACCTGCATCACAAGCAGAACGTGCCGGGCCCGGTGCGCATGCCGCCCTCCTGTCATCGATCGGCCGCCGTCATGGAGAGCGCCCGCCCAGTCGCGCCCCACGAAGCGGAGCGCGGGCACGAGCGTGAACAGCGCCATCGCGACGATGGAACTGCCGGCGGCCACGAGCAGCACCGCCGGATCGATTGCGACCTGCATGATCGCGGGCAGGTCGCCGGCCGCGAGCGTGAGCAGCAGGGGAAGGCCCGCGTACGCCACGCCCAGGCCCGCGACGCCTCCGGCCACGCCGAGCAGGACGCTCTCGGCGAACACCACCCGGAGGATGCCGCCCCAGCCGGCGCCGAGGGCGGCCCGCGTCGCCAGTTCCCGCTCGCGCATCTGCGCGCGGACGAGCACGAGGTTGGCGACGTTCGCGCACGCAATCAGGAACAGCAGGCCGATCGTGCCCATCAGGACCCACAGCGTGCCGCCCAGGGTGCCCACGACCGTGTCCCTGAGCCACCGGAGCCTCGGCCCGAACCGGGCGTTCTGCCACGTCGTCCCGTCGCCGAACTCGGCCGTCAGCATCGGAATCATGCGGCTGACGTCGGCGTTCGCGTCCGCCAGCGTCACGCCCGGCTTCAGCCGGGCAATCGCGCGCCCGTCGAACGCCGGAAAGACCGCTGCCGATCGCACCGGCTGCAGCGGATAGAAGATGTCCGCGGGATAGTCGAAGAAGCGAAACGACGCCGGGAGCACGCCGACGATCCGCCGCGGCGTGCCGTCGACGATCAGCGTCCGGCCCAGGGGATCGGCGCCGCCGAACCGCCGTTGCCAGTAGCCGAACGAGACGATGGCGACGGCCGGACTCTCCGGCCGGTCGTCGGCTTCCGTGAAGCCGCGCCCCCTGATGGGATCCGCGCCGAGCATCGGCAGGATCTCGTGGGTCACCTGCAGGCTCGGCACCGCCTCGGCTTCCCCCGGCCCGGTCACCGTGACGGGCGATCCGTCCCAGTCCCAGAGGCCGACGGACTCGAACGTCGCGCTGTGGTCGCGGTACGTGAAATAGATGGCCGGCGACGCGAACAGCTCGTCGAGACTCAGCCCGGGCGCCTCGTGTACCAGTTCGATCAGCCGGTCCTGATCGGGGTACGGCAGCGGGTGGAGCAGGACGCCGTTCACCACGCTGAACATCGCGGTGGTCGCGCCGATGCCGATCGCGAGCAGTACGATGGCCACGGCGGCGAACGCGGGCGCGCGGCGGAGCGCGCGGACGCCGTACCGGAGGTCGCGCAGCACGTGTTCCATCGCGGCCAGGGGGAACTCGTCGCGGGCCGCCTCCTTCGTGCGGTCGACGCCGCCGAACGTGATGAGCGCCTGGCGCCGCGCCTCCTCCGGCGGCATGCCGGCGCGCACGTTCTTCTCCACCTGCCGGTCGATGTGGAATCGAATCTCCTCGTCGAGGTCCCGCCGGCGATCGCGCATTGCGCGCCCTCCTCATTCGACGGTGGCGTTCAAGACCAGGTTGATGGCGCGCGACATCCGGCGCCATTGGGCGAGCTCGTCGTCCAGCTGGCGCCGTCCTCTCGCGGTCAGCGAGTAGTACCGCGCGCGCCGGTTGTTCTCGGTGGTGCGCCAGTCGGATCGGATCAGCCGCTGGCGCTCGAGCCGGTAGAGGGCCGGGTAGAGCGTTCCCTGGCCGAGTTGCAGCACGCACTCGGACCATTGCTCGATGCGCTCGGTGATGCCCCAGCCGTGCATCGGCTGCCGCGCGAGGGCCCGCAGCACCAACATGTCGAGCGTGCCCTGCAGCACGTCGCCCCGCTCTTTCGTCACGGCCGACTCCATTCGACGGACGAAAGGAGCATAGCTTCTGTCCTTTCGAGCGTCAAGGGGAGTCGAGGGGATTCCGGTTCCAGCCGGACTGCGCAGCCAGACGTCCACGTGGATGTCCGAGTCGCTCGACGGCGTCAACGTGAGCGCGGCGCGGCAGAATACGGAGCGTCCTGAGCGCGGCAGCTCCGCCGCGTCCGGCGCCCGCCCGGCGGCGTGTAGGCGCCGCGGCGGCGGCAAGCGGCCCTCGTCGGATGTGTCCCGCGTCGCTCGGCGACGCGCCGCTGCTGCTGCCGACCGGCAACACGGCGCTCCGGCGCGCGCTCGACGCGTGTGGGTCGACGACAGCGCGACGGCGGCGAGGGTGGCGAGGATGGTCGACGCGGTTCGTAGAGAGGAACGGACACGGCGGCCGGCTGAAGAAGGCGGGTGAAGACGGCTGAAGTGAGCGCGGGCACGGGGTACTTGATGATCTGCGCCAACACCAGGCCGGGCGAGGCCATGGCGGCCACGAACGCCAGAACGACCGACCGTTTCACGGTTGAGAACGACATCCTCATGGCAATCCTCCCTGTCAGAGCGCTCGCGAGAATCGCTGGCAGGTGCCATTCAGCGGGCCACTGCCGTTGCCCTGCAGGGAGGAACGGACACGGGCGACGCTGGGAGGGAACGCCTGGGGGGATGGGATATAGTCCTGCGGCAGCGGGCCGCATATGCCGGAGATCGTTCCAGGCGCGTCGCTCGGACCCTACCGGATCGAGGGGCTCCTCGGGGCCGGCGGCATGGGCTGCGTCTACAAGGCCCTCGACACGCGGCTCGACCGCCCCGTCGCAATCAAGACCTCCGACGACCGGTTCACGGAACGCTTCGCCCGTGAGGCGCACGCGATCTCAGCGCTGAATCATCCCAACATCTGCACGCTCTACGACGTGGGTCCCGACTACCTCGTCATGGAGCTGATCGAGGGGGAGTCGCTCGCGGATCGACTCGCGCGTGGATCGATCCCCGTCGCCGTGGCGCTCGAGTTCGCCACGCAAATCGCCGCCGCTCTCGACGCGGCGCACGGGAAAGGCGTCATCCATCGGGATATGAAGCCGGGGAACATCAGGATCACGCCGAGCGGCACGGTCAAGGTGCTCGACTTCGGGCTCGCGCGGATCGGATCCCACGAGAGTTTGTCCATGGCGCCGACCGGGCTGACGCAAGTCGGCGCCGTGCTCGGCACGTCGGGGTACATGGCCCCCGAGCAACTGCGCGGTGAGCCGGTCGACAAGCGTGCAGACATCTGGGCGTTCGGGGTCGTGCTCTACGAGATGATCACCGGCAAGAAGCCACGCGGGATCGGGTCCGGGGATCGAGCGCTCGAAGTCGCCCTCGCGAACGGCCCCGAGGGGGAGTGCATTCCCGCCAACGTGCGGCACGTCCTGAAATGCTGTCTTGCAGACGATCCGCGCGACCGGCTGCGCGACATCGGCGATTTCAGGCTCGTGCTGGAGCAGGCGCCGGCCGACGCATTGCTCTCGCACGCGCCGTCGCGGCGCGCCTTCGTTGGCGCCGTCGCCGGAGCCATTGGCGCGACGGCGCTCGGTGCCTGGGGATGGCTGCGCGTGCCGGCGGCGGGGGAGCCCGACCGGGTGCGCTTCACGGCCGTGCTTTCCGGCGGCGGGCGCATGACTCGCGCATCCGTCTGCGCGCCCTCCATGACGCTGCTGCCGGACGGGCGGACCTTGATCATCGCCGTGACGGACGACACGGGCCGGCGGCTCTATCGCCGCGGCGTCGATGAGCTCATCGCGACGCCTATCGAGGGCACCTCGGAGGCCATGAGTCCGTTCTGCTCGCCCGACGGCCAGTGGATCGGGTTTTACGCCGACGCGCAACTCCGGCGTGTGCCGGTGGGGGGCGGGACGCCATTGGACATCACACCCGCCCCTGGCGCTCCGACCGGCGCGAGCTGGGGACCCGACGACCGGATCGTCTTCACGTACGGCTGGCGTTCGCCGCTGTACGTCGTGCCTGTGCGTGGCGGCGGTGCCGAGATGATCGCACCGCTGCGCGCCGAGGAAGGCGAGACCTACATGCGCCGCCCCGATTTCCTGCCAGATGGCCGCCATGTGCTCGCCGAAGTCCGTCGCGAGGGCCCGGGGGGCGGCGTTCAGGCTGTCGCGATCGATCTCGAGACCGGGCGTCGATTCCCGCTGGCACCCGGCGGCACGCCACGCTATTCGAGCGGCCAGCTGCTCCTCGCGCCCAGCCGGACGCTGCTGGCGGCACCCTTCGACACCAAGAGCCTGACGCTGACCGGCGCCCCGGCTCAGATCGTCGAAGGGCTGGCCTTCGAAGCGGGTGGGCCCACCCACTACGCGGTGTCGCCCAGCGGCACTCTGGCGTACGCGCCGGGCGCGGAACAATTCGTGCTCGCGATTTCGGATCTCTCGGGGGCGCAGGAACGGGTCCTCGACGAGAGCCGGCGCTTCAGCCGTCCGCGATTCGCGCCGGATGGACGTCGCGTGGCGGTGGCGGCTCGCCTCGACGCGCGCGCCAGCGACGACGTCTGGCTCTACGACATCGCCGAGCCCGGGACGGGCACGAGACTCACCTTCGACGGTGGAACGGCACCCACGTGGTCCGCTGATGGGACAGCCGTCGCCTTCTCCGGCGACCCGTTCTGGACGACCCGACGGCCCTCCGGGCTCTACACCAAGAACGCCGACGGCCGCACCGAGGAGCAGCGGCTCGTGGACATGAACGAGTTCCATCGTCTGACCGCATGGACTGCCGAGCAGATACTGTTCGAGATGACCACCGCCGAGGGTGAACTCTGGCTCGAGGTTGTCGATGGCGGGGAACGGCGGCGTCTCGCGCGCGGCGCCAGCGCGAGCCTGTCGGCTGACGGCAAGCTGCTCGCCTACGTGTCGGACGAGTCCGGCCGCGACACGGTCTATGTGACTGCGCTCGGCGATGGCGGAGCCCGCTGGCAGATCGCCGAAGGCAGCGATCCGGTGTGGGCGCCCGACGGCACGCAACTCTACTACGTCAACGGCACACGCCTGATGGCGGCGAGTCTCGATGCCTCGACTGGTGTGCGCGTTGTCGGACAGCGGACCGTGCAGGATTCGTTCGCGGTGCCGGCCTACGGCGACTACGACGTGTCGCCGGACGGCCGCTCGATTGCGCTCATCCGTCCCATCGACCTCGCTCGCGGCCGAGAGGTCGTCGTCGCGCTCGACTGGCTGGCGAGGTCGAGCCGCGCCACGAAATCGTAACGCCCACGGCCACAACCTCTGCTGCTGCGGTACGCGACGTCCATGCGTACGCGACCTGTTCCGGCGAGGGTGTACGCGCCATCAGTCAACCGTCACAGGCCAGCGGGCCGACACCACCCGCCGCACGGGAGTGTCGACGTCAACCGGCGCGCTGCGAATGTATCTCAACGCGATGTCACGAGCCTTCGGACCCAGGCGTTCGAGATAACACATCGCGTGATCGGGAGAGAACTCCCGCCCGAGCTCCTCGGTGAAGTTCGGGGCAGCGCGGTCCACACGCAGGCGTCGACGTGGCGATCGACACACCACGACGCGAAGATCCCGGTTTTCGAAGGTCTTCGACGGCGTCGGAGATATCTGCGCGGGCACTCCACAAAGAACGCGTGGGCACCGCCGGCGCCGAGGGATCGATGACGAGCGTGAGGCGGGAGCCGCCGGAGACGCGTGAGAATTCGACGGGCAGTTCAGGCCCACCGCGTTGCCACTCGCCCTCGCGAGGAAGGTCCCGGGGATCCCAGACCAGCGAACCCCACCCCACGATGGCGATCTTCGTGGCCGGTTGCTCTTGCGCACCGCGGGGCCAGCATGCGCCTCAGGTCCGGAGCACATCCGTTCGTTCGAGCACGCAGACATCGACGCGATTCTCGGTCGATCCGGCGGCCGATCGCTCGGCGCTGGCGCGCAACCACATCGCTGTCGAAGGGGGAGATGGCGTCTGAGAACGGGAATGCTGTTCACGAGGAGCATGGCCTAATCCGGCGCATCCCCCGCAAGGAAGGGCACAGAATGCAGGAAATGCGCCTCCGCATTCCTGCATTCTGGCATTGAGCCGCATCAGGTACCCGATAGTGCTCCGGCTTGTAGGGACCATCCTTCGGGACGCCGATGTAATCGGCCTGTTCCTTGGTCAGCTCGGTCAGCTTGACGCCGAGCTTGGCGAGATGCAGGCGCGCCACCTCCTCGTCGAGCTGCTTCGACAGCATCCGCACCGTCTTGCCGTACTGCTCGGCGTTCGCGTGCAGGTCGAGCTGCGCGAGCACCTGGTTGGTGAACGACGCCGACATCACGAAGCTCGGATGCCCGGTCGCGCAGCCCAGATTCAACAGGCGGCCTTCCGCGAGCACCATCACGCTGTGGCCGTCGGGGAAGCGCCACTCGTCGTATTGGGGCTTGATGTTGATCCGCTCGATGCCCTTCACCTGCTTCAGCCCGGCCATGTCGATCTCGTTGTCGAAGTGGCCGATGTTGCCGACGATGGCCTTGTCCTTCATGCGGTTCATCTGCCCGGCGGTGATGATGTTGTAGTTGCCCGTCGCGGTGATGAAGATGTCGGCCGTCTCGAGCATGTGCTCGAGCGTGTTCACCTCGTAGCCTTCCATGGCCGCCTGCAGCGCGCAGATCGGGTCGATCTCGGTGACGACGACGCGGCAGCCCTGGCCCCGCAGCGCCTGCGCGCAGCCCTTGCCGACCTCGCCAAAGCCGCAGACCACGGCGACTTTGCCGCCGAGCATCACGTCCGTCGCGCGCGCCAGGCCGTCGGGCAGCGAGTGGCGGCAGCCGTAGACGTTGTCGAACTTGCTCTTGGTCACCGAGTCGTTCACGTTGATGGCGGGGAAGAGCAGCGTGCCCGCGTCCATCATCTGATAGAGCCGGTGGACGCCCGTGGTCGTTTCCTCGCTGACGCCCCGGATCGTCGACGCGATGCGCGTCCAGCGGCCCTTGTCCTTCTGCATCGACGCCTTGATGGTCTGCAGGATGACGCCCCATTCCTCGGGGTGGCCGTGCGGGTCGAACTCCGGCACGCTGCCGGCCTTCTCGAACTCAGCGCCCTTGTGCACGACGAGCGTCGCATCCCCGCCATCGTCGACGATGAGCGTCGGGCCGGCGCCGTCGGGCCATTCGAGCGCCTCGCTCGTGCACCACCAGTACCTCGTCGAGTGTCTCGCCCTTCCACGCGAACACGGGCGTGCCCTTCGGGTTGTCCGGCGTCCCGCCGGTCTCGGGCCGGCCGACGACGACGGCCGAGGCGGCATGATCCTGCGTCGAGAAGATGTTGCACGACACCCAGCGGACATCGGCGCCGAGCTCGGTGAGCGTCTCGATGAGCACGGCCGTCTGCACCGTCATGTGCAAACTGCCCATGATGCGCGCACCCGCGAGCGGCTTCTTGCCGGCATGGCGCGCGCGCAGGGTCATCAGGCCCGGCATCTCCTGCTCGGCGAGACGGATTTCCTTCCGGCCGAACTCGGCGAGCCCCAAGTCTTTCACCTTGAACGGCTCGCGGCCCGCGGCTTTCGCCGCGGCGAACGGGTGCGTTTTCTCGACGACAGTGGCCATTCCTCTTCTCCTTCTGCTGACGATCCTCACGACGCCACGACGATCACGACCGCTTCTCCGCGCGGGCGACGAAGAGCGCGGGGCCTTTGGCATCCGCAGCCGGCGCCAGCGGAACGATGCGGATCCGGTCGAAACCGGCGCCGCGCAACAGGTCGCGCATCTGCTCGTCGGCGAAGCCCAGCCACACATGGCCCATCTGCGTGCGATAGTTCTCGCGATCATGCGGCAGCATGTCGACCACGAGCAACACGCCGCCGGGCGCGACGACGCGCGCCACTTCGGCGAGGGCGCGCGCCGGATCCGGCACGTGGTGGAGCACGAGCAGCACCGTCGCGGCGTCCAGCCGCCCATCGTCGATCGGCAACGACTCGAGTTCCCCGCGGCGCAGGTCCACGTTCTCGAAGGCGTGCAGGCGCCGCTTGGCGGCCTGCAGCATCGCCGCCGAGCCGTCGACCGCGACCACGCGCGCGACGAATGGCGCAAGCGCGGCCGAGAACTGGCCCGTGCCGCACCCCAGATCGCCAATGGTCCAGTCCGGATCGGCGAGCGCGGCGAGCGCCTCGAGATGGAAGCGGCCGCCGAAGAGCTCCTCGCGCACGCGGTCCCACTGGCCGGCCGACGAGGAGAAGAATTCCTGCGACTTGCTCCGTCGATCGGCGAGCGCGGCCTGCAGACGGCGTTGATCCTGGACCGCCGCAGGCGTCGGGCCGACCTGTTCTCTCACGAGCTGCCACAGGCGGCGCGTCGGCGCGTCCTGGCCCTCTTTGGCCATGGAGTAGAGATTGCTCGTGCCCTCGGCGCGGGCGACCACCCAGCCGCTGTCGGCCAGGGCCTTGAGGTGCCGGCTGACCGTGGACTGCGGGAGCTGCACGACCGCGCAAAGCTCGCCGACCGTCAGCTCATGCCGGTCGAGCAGGAGCAGGAGGCGGCTGCGGGTTGTGTCGGCGAGGGCCGACAGGTGATCGAGGATGGCGGGGGCGCGAGTCATTTAATCCGTTAATCCGGATTAAACGATTAATCGGGGCGTTTGTCAACCCCCGATTCCCCGAGCGCCTTCTAGTTCGGCCCCTGTACCTTGTCGCAGCCGAAGACCCCCGCGCCGCCGTTGGGCTGGGCCGCGCAGTATTCCTTCAGCGCGCGCGCAAGTTCGTCGCGAGCGGCCTGCTCGTCGTGCCGGCGTTGCGCCGCCTCGACGCTCTTCACCACCTGGGGAGTGAGCAGCTGCTGCAGGAGCGTGGTGAGCGACACGGTCAGCAGTTCGCCCTGGCTGAACGCGGCGTACGGCTGCGCCAGCGGATAGCGCGTTTTCGGGAACATCAACTGCTGGAGTTCGTAGGCGTAGTTCCCGCCGGGAACGGCCGGGCTGCTGAAGTCCCGTTTGTCGAATGTCGGCGCCCAGTTCTGCGGTTGCTCGACGATCTCGACCTTGAAATGTGGCGTCTGGTTGAGTCCGCGAAGCCCCTCGCCGGCCTCTCCCTTCGCGAGGTCCTTCCGAATCTGGTCGAGCGAGACGGGCAGGCTCGTGGCGGGGGCAGCGGCGTCCTGGTCGGGTGACGCGGTCTCGGCAGGCTGCCCGGAATCCGTGTCCTGGGCCGCGGTGGCCCCGGCCGGAGTCGTTGCCGTTAACGTCCATGCCATCAAGAAGATGGCAGCTTTCGTCGTTCGACTGGTCTGCCTGGCTCTCCACATGGCACTACTCCACGCGTGCACGACGCGCGCCAGCGGTTCAGGCCTCCCCGGCGCGGATACACTTTCAGGCCTGACGTGTGCACGAGCGATGCCTGAACTGCCCGACGTCACTGTCTACTTAGACGCGCTGAACGCGCTGGTCGTCGGCCGGCCCCTCGAGCGCGCGACGCTTCGGAGCAGCTTCGTCCTCCGATCTGTGGATCCGCCCGTCTCCGCGATCGAGGGTAACACTGTGATCCTCGCCCGGCGCATGGGAAAGCGCCTCGTGCTCGGCTTCGACGGCGACGTGTTTCTCGTCGTCCATCTGATGATCGCCGGGCGGCTGCGCTGGCGAACCCGACCGGCGCCCGCGAAGAAGCCCCCGACGATTCCGTCGAGGATCGTGCTCGCCACGTTCGAGTTTCCGCACGGCACGCTCGTCCTGACGGAGGCCGGATCGCGGAAGCGGGCCTGGATCCGCATCGTGACGGGCGCCGCGGGGCTGGCGGCCCTCGATCCAGGCGGGCTCGAGCCGCTCGAGGCCACCGCGGCGCAGTTCGCCGAGGCCCTGCGCCGCGAGAACCACACGCTGAAGCGCGCGCTGACGGATCCGCGGTTGTTCAGCGGCATCGGGAACGCCTATTCGGACGAGATTCTCCACGCGGCGCGCCTGTCGCCGCTCCTGCTGACCAGCCGACTCAGCGACGCGCAGGCGCTCGGGCTTTACGATGCCACGCGCGCCACGCTCCTCGTGTGGATCGATCATCTGCGGCGCGACGCCGGCGGCGGCTTTCCGGAGCGCGTCACCGCGTTCCGCGACGAGATGGCGGTGCACGGCCGGTTCCATCAGCCCTGCCCGGTGTGCGGCGCGCCGGTGCAGCGGATCGTCTACGCCGACAACGAATGCAACTACTGCGCGCGCTGCCAGACGGGCGGGCGGCTCCTGGCCGACCGGTCGCTGTCGCGGCTCCTGAAAGGCGACTGGCCGCGCTCGATCGACGAACCGTGACGTGTCCGGCCGCCGTACCGGCCTCGAATGGGCCGCGATTGATCAGGTGAGGGCCACAGCGTATGCTGGGCCTCCAATGGCGGTGAGGACGCAACGCCTCTCGTCCGCCGTGCCGTTCCTGCTGGCGGCTTTCTGTGCGGGAACGGTTTCCTGCACGTCCGGGCCCGCCGCGTCAGGTGCCGAATCACCCCGGTCCTCGAGCACCGTCAGCCGCGGGTCGGCCGTCCACCTGGACGGAGCCGACGAGGAGTGGTTCGTCGACCGGGCCGCGGCATCCGGGATCGACTTCATCCATTTCAACGGCATGTCGGGGCACTTCTACCAGCCCGAGATCATGGGACCCGGCGTTGCGCTGTTCGACTACGACAACGACGGCGACCTCGACGTCTATCTCGTGCAGGGCGGCCGGCTTGGAAAGGAGCAGCCGCTCGCGACGCCGCCGAAAGGCCCGCTCACGGACCGGCTGTATCGCAACGACCTCGTCGTCCACCCGGACGGCAGTCGGACGCTGCACTTCACAGATGTGACGACGGAGAGCGGACTGACTGCGGGCGGATACGGCATGGGCGTGGCGGCCGGGGACGTGGACAACGATGGGTGGGTCGATCTGTATCTCACGGGATTCGGTCGTAATCAGTTGTTCCGGAACAATGGCGACGGCACCTTCAGCGACGTCTCGTCACGATCCGGCACGCGCGATCCATCGTCCTGGAGTGTGTCCGCCGCCTTCGTGGACTTCGATCGGGACGGATGGCTCGATCTGTTCGTGGGGAATTACCTGCGCTACACGCTCGACACGCACATTCCATGCTTCAGCCCTTCTGGTCCCCCGGACTACTGTCCACCCGACGTGTATCGCCCGCAGCCGAGCCGGCTCTATCGGAACCGCGGCAATGGGACGTTCGTGGACGTCACCGCCTCCGCCGGCCTGGAGCGCGAGTTCGGGCCCGCGCTCGGCGCCGCCACCGCCGATTTCGACGGCGACGGCTGGATCGATATCTTCGTCGCCAACGACCAGCGCGAGAACCAGCTATGGATCAACCAGCATGACGGCACCTTTCGAAACCTGGCGCCGCTGGTGGGCGTGGCGGCGGGAACCGACGGCGAGCTCAAGGCGGACATGGGCGTCGACGCGGGCGACTTCGACAACGACGGCGACGAAGATCTGGTCATCGGCGAGCTCACGGGTCAGGGCAGTACACTGTATGTGAACGACGGCTCCGGCCTGTTCGACGACCAGAGCGCACGGCAGGGCATTCGCGCGCCCAGCCTTCGCTACACGGGCTTCGGCGCCGGCTGGATCGATTTCGACAACGACGGCTGGCTGGACATCGTGGCGGTCAACGGTACCGTCACCCAGAACCTCGAGGCGCTCGGTCCCGACAACCTCTTTCCGCTGCAGCAGCGCAACCAGGTGTTCCGCAACCTGCGCACTGGAAGATTCGAGGACGTCACGGATCGGGCCGGCGCTGTGTTCCAGCTGTCCGAGGTGAGCCGCGGCGCGGCGTTCGGCGATCTCGACAACGACGGCGACATGGACGTCGTGATCGCCAACGCGAACGGGCCTACTCGCCTCCTCATCAACCAGATTGGCAGCCGCAATCATTGGGTGGGTGTGAGGTTATTGGGTCGCCAGGGTCGCGACATGCTCGGGGCGCGGGTCGCCGTCACGAGCCAGGACGGTCTCACGCTGTGGCGCCGCGCGCGCGCCGACGGGAGCTACGCGTCGGCGAACGATCCGCGCGTGCTCGTCGGCCTGGGCGGATCTGCGGAGCCCGTGCAGGTACGAGTGACCTGGCCGAGCGGGCACGTCGAGGCGTGGTCCGATCTGGCCGTCGATCGGTACACGATGTTGAGGGAAGGGGAAGGGCGTGCCGCGCCGTAGGTCGACCGCTTCGGCCGCCCTGATCTCGCTGCTCGTCACGACGTCCGGCGGGTGCGCTCGCGGCGGACAGTCGGCGTCCGCCGTTTCCCCTGCGGGTTCACCATCGGCAGAGATCCAGGCGCCGCCCGCCATCGAGGTGCCCGATGTGTCGAGACTCGCCGAGTCCGTGCAGGCGCAGGTGCGGGAGCGGCACTCGGCGCTGATGGCCAGGCTCGGAGATCGGACCACGCCTCCCGCGGAGCTCGCTGACGCATACGGAGAACTGGGCCTGACTCTGATGGCCGTCGAGTACTACGAGACGGCGGCGTCGTGCTACCTGGCGGCGCAGGCGCTGGTTCCCGGCGATATGCGATGGCCGTACTATCTCGGGCACCTGTATCGCATGGAGGGCGATGCGGCTGACGCGGAGAAATCCTTCGCGCGCGCGCTGGAGCTGAAACCGTCCGACGCGCCAGCGCTCATCTGGCTCGGGGAGACGTACCTCGACGAGAATCGGCCCGATCGGGCCGCGCCGTTGTTTCGTCAGGTCCTGTCGCGGGATCCCGGCTCGGCGTCCGCCCTGTCGGGCGCCGGGCGTGCGGCCCTCGCCGAACGCGACTTCGCGCGCGCGATCGATTACCTGGAGCGTGCGCTGGCGGCGGATCCGCAGGCGCGCAGGCTGCACTATTCTCTGGCGGCCGCGTACCGCGGTGTCGGCCAGGTCGACCGAGCCGCTGCGCACCTCGAGCAGCGGGGAATCGGGTGGCCGGCTCCGCAAGATCCGCTCATGGAGGCGTACGAAGCCGTGCTGCGCAGCCCGTCGAACTACGAGGCCCAGGGACTGCGCGCGCTCGAGGCCGGCCAGGTCGGGCAAGCCGCCGAACTGTTCCGCAACGGTCTCGAGTTGGCGCCGGACGACCCGGCGCTGCTCCACCGGCTTGGGACGGCATTGTTCATGGCGGGCGACGCCTCCGGCGCCGTGCGGGAGTTCCAGCACGCGCTGCGGGTTGCGCCCGATTCTCCTCGAGCGCACTTCGGCCTCGCCATGGTCTTCAATCTGAACGGACGCCGTGCCGAAGCGATCGAGCAATTCGCGGCCGCCGTGAAGTATCAGCCGGATTATCTGGAGGCGCGGCTGGGTCTCGCGCAGGCCTTGCTGATGGAGGGCCGTCCGCACGAAGCGCTGCCGCAGCTGGCGCGCATCGTCGAACTTGATCCGGGCTTTGTCGAGGTGTGGGTGATGTACGTGAGAACGCTCGCGCAGCTGCAGCGCGATCGTGAAGCCCGGGACCGGCTGACGGAGGCCATCCGCATCAATCCTGACAATCGGGAGCTGAAGGAACTGCTGGCCCGGCTTCCCGCGACGGCTCCAGGCGGCCGTCGCTGACATGCGCCCATCCTCCCCTCCTCCGCCAGGGCGTTTCCTTCCCTATGGGGCTGCGATCTTCCTGGCGAGCTTCGGCGTTCGTCTGGTCCATCTCTTCCAGATTCGGCGGGGGCCGTTCTTCACGCTCATGATGGGCGACGCGGCGAGCTATCACACATGGGCGCAGCAGATCGCGCGAGGAGACTGGATCGGCAGCGGCGTCTTCTATCAAGCGCCGCTCTATCCATATTTTCTCGGCCTCGTGTACGCGTTGTTCGGCGAGGCGCCAATGACGATTCGGCTGTGCCAGGCCGTCATCGGTTCGCTCGCCTGCGTGTGGCTCGCGTTCGCGGCCTGGCGTCTGTTCTCGAAACGCGCCGGTGTCGCGGCCGGGCTCATGCTGGCCTTCTACGCGCCAGCCATCTTCTTCGACGGCCTGATTCAGAAATCGGTGCTCGATGCGTTCCTGCTCTGTCTGCTGCTCGCGCTCCTCAGCAGACTTCTCGTCGATTCCCCCGGCGACCCGCCAGCGGGCCTGCCCTGCGGCCAACGGCCGACGGGCCGGGCGTGGCTCTGGGTCGGCGTGACGCTCGGATGGCTGACGCTGACGCGCGAGAATGCAATCGTCCTCGCGGCAGCGGTCCTCCTCTGGCTGCTCTGGTTCCAGCGCCGCCTAGGGACCCGGCGGCTGGTCCTGGCCGCCTGGCTGCTCGCCGGGCTGGCGGTCGTTCTCCTGCCGGTGGCGGCGCGGAACACGGTGGTTGGCGGCGAGCTCATTCTCACGACGTCGCAATTCGGGCCGAACTTCTACATCGGGAACCACGACGGCGCCTCCGGTACGTATCAGCCGTTGCTGTTTGGTCACGGAGATCCGGCATACGAGCGTCAGGACGCCGCCGACCTGGCCCAACAGGCGACCGGCAGACCGATGACTCCGGGCGAAGTGTCCCGATACTGGACGTGGCGTGCTCTCGACTACATCTGGACGCAGCCGGGAGACTGGCTCCGGCTGATGGGTCGAAAGATGCTGCTGGCTTGGAACGCCGGAGAAGTCGCCGACACCGAGGATCAGCTGAGCTACGCCGACTGGTCCGTGCCGCTGCGCGTCACAGGCTGGATCTGGCACTTCGGCATCCTGGCGCCCCTGGCGGTCGTCGGCATCTGGGCAACCTGGCCGCGCCGATCCGAGCTGGCGCTGCTCTATCTGCTGCCGGCGGCCTACGTGTTGGCGCTGGTGGCCTTCGCGATCATGGCGAGATACCGCTATCCGCTGGTCCCGTTCCTGATCCTCTTCGCTTCGGCTGGCGTGGCGAATGTCGGCCGGCTCCGCCAGGCGACACCGCGACGGCTGGCGCCAGGGCTGCTGGCGGTCATGCTCGTCGCGGTGTTCTGCAACTGGCCCGTGTACTCGATGACCCAAATGCGGTCCATCACGGACGCCAACGTCGGCACGGAGCTTCAGGCGCAGGGCAGAGTGGACGACGCCATTGCGCTCTATCGCGCGGCCCTGGCGCGCGACCCTGACGACGCGCTGACGTACAGCAATCTCGGCACGGCTCTCGCGGCCAGGGGAGAGTTGGACGAGGCGATCGCTCAGTATCGGACGGCGCTCCATTTCGCGCCGAACGATGCCGACAGCCATTACAACCTCGCGAACGCGCTCATGGCGCAGGGCAATCTGGCGGACGCCGCCGGTGAGTTCCGCGAGGCGCTGCGGATCGACCCGACGCTGGCCGACGCGCATGTCAATCTGGGAAACGCGCTGACGGCGCTCGGACAGACAGAGGAGGCGGCGGCGCACTATCGCCAGGCGATCGAGCTTCGCCCGGACAACGCTGCCGCTCTCGACGATCTCGGTCTGCTCCTGGCTGGACAGAACAGGCTCGACGAAGCGATCGGGCTGTTTCGGCGAGCCGTGGCGATCCAGCCCGACTCGGCGGACGCGCACATGAACCTGGCGTCCGCGCTCGATCGAACCGGCGACGCCGGCGAAGCCCTGACGCATCTGCGCCGTGCCGTCGAACTGGAGCCGGACTCCGCCGCCGCGCACAACGAGCTGGGAGTCATGCTCGCTCAGCAGAACCAGCTGGACGACGCGATCGGCGAATTTCGGCAGGCGATACAACTTGCGCCGGCCGTGGCCGAGTCGCACGCGAATCTCGCGATGGCACTTCAGATTCAGGGCCGGCGGGACGAGGCGATCCAGCAGTATCAGGAAGCGAGCCGCCTGGCGCCGGGGAACCGGGACATGGAGCGGCAGCTGCAGGCCGCGCGCGCGGCGCGCTAGTACGCACGGCGCACCTGAGGGTCCGCCCTCCATCCCGGACGCCACAACCTATGGCGCCAGGTACGGGCGGCCTGTCGTGTACAGATCCAGGCGCCGCTGGATCGATGTCGCCAGCTCGCTTCCGCTCGCGCCGGCCGGCAGCGCGGCGAGCGCTGCGCGAGCCGTTGCGACGGCGCGGTCGAACCGACCGGACGCGGCATACGCGGCGGCCAGGACATCGAGAACCACCGCGTCGCGAGCACCGGTCAGCCGGGAGCCCCGCTCCGCCAGGTCCACGGCCTCGCTCGGATCGCCGAGGGACGGGTGCGTGGACAGCAGCCACGAGAGCTCCACGAGCGCGTCGCGGGCCTGCGGCTGCACCTGGAGCGCGCGCCGATACCAGACGATTGCCTCCTCCGCCTTGCCCTCGGCGTTGAGCGTGCTCGCCAGGTTGTAGAGCGCGTCGACGTCGTCGGGGTGGGTGACGAGGACCTGACGAAAGAGGCGCATGGCCTCGTCCGGCTTGCCCTGCATCCGCAGCGCCGTTCCGAGGTTGTTCTGTGCGTGCAGATATCCGGGATCGAGCTGCAGCGCGCGCTCGAGCTGGTCGACGGCCTCCTCGTATTTCCCGAGCTGCATCAACGTGGTCCCGAGGTTGTAGTGGGCGGCGGCCGAGTCCGGCTGCAATCGGGCCGACTCCCTGAAGTGCGCCACGGCCTCCGCCGTCTTCCCGAATTGCAGATAGAGCAGCGCCACTGCGTCGTGCTCCATCACCTGATCGGGATCCGCCGCGAGCAGCATCTCCGATCCGACAATGTCCTCCGCCAGCTCTCGCCGCTCGCGATCGTCGTTGAGGACCTGAAGATCGGCGGCGCGGCGCGGCAGAACCTGGAGCCATAGATCGCCCATCTCGTTCGACGACTGCTGGCCCCAGGTGACGCGCGTTGGCGGGGAGTGCGGATTGCGCCGGTTGCCTGCGGAGTTGTCGTAGGTGATCTCCATCGTGAGCTCGGTCCCCTTGGGAAGAACCACGGGCTCCGCGTACTCGTAGAAGTCCTGCCAGTCGAAATCCCAGTCTTTGATGGAGATCAGCCACCTGCGCGTGCCGTCGGGGAGCGTGGCGAATCCTTTGACCTGCCTGGCCAGGTAATGCGCGTGCGGCTGCACGCCGTATACGGCGACGTCGACCGGCAGGACGTAGCTGTCGCGGCTCACGAAATCCGTCGCGCCAGCCGGGATGTCGAGATTCTGCCGGCCCAACCTGATCGTGGCCGGGATGCGCGTCGGCTCGGTATCGGTGAAGTAGAACCCAATCCGGCTCTGCACCTGCTCCGGCCGGCTGCCCGGCATCAGGTGGAGCTCGAGCAGCAGGTCGGCCCCGGGGGCCAGGCGCCAGGCCATGTCGGCGGGGGAGAGCGGCCGCAACTGCCCGGGTGTCCAGCCGAGGAAGTACCCGGCGGAAAGCGGGCGGCGAAGGGCGTGATCCCTTCGTAGCCGGGCTCGGGATCCGCCTCGTCCAGCTTGCGCGAATTGTCCGTGCGATCGATGCGCATGTTCGCGTGATGCACGACTCGCGCGTTCCCCGGCTGAAACTCCACGCCTCGCACGTACCTGGCGCGCGCGATCGGAATCGGGATCGCGAACTTGCGAAGGACGTCCTGTCCTCCGGCCGGGAGCGTGTAGGGAGGCATTTCGATGACGAGGTCCGGCTCGCCGAGCCGCCATCCCCCGGCGGGCCATTCGGGCGGCGGCGGGAGATCGGCGGTATTGCCTTCTACCGCGCCGTCGGCCACCCACGTCCGGATCAGCGCGACCTGTTCGTCGCTCAACCGCCGGTTGGCGATGAACGGTCCGCCGTATCCGGGCTCCGGCTTCCAGGGGGGCATCCGGCGCGCGCTGACCTGTTCCTCGATTGCCCGGACCCACGGCCGGACCTCCTCGTAGGACGTCAGAGGCATGGGGCCAATCGCGCCGGGACGGTGGCACACCACACAATGCTCGTCCAGGAGGGGCGCGACATCGCGGCTGAAGGTGACGCCTCCTGGCCGGCCCTGGCTCGCCGCGCCTGCGGCGCCGTGCACCGCGAGCGCGACGGCAGCGAGACAGAGCCCCAGGATCGGTCGCAGAGTCCGGCGAAAGCCTGATGCCTTTCGGATTGGCTGATAGTCGAGACGGCGCGCAGCCCGGGACGCCGCCTTCGCTGCCTTCCACAGAACGTGTCGGCCGGGTGAAATCGCGCGCCCCCATGCGGAGGGCCGCCCGATTGATCCGAGCGATGCCACGAACCGGTAGGATCGCCGCGGAGGACCAGGGTCCCGAACGGCGCACGATTCTTCCGGGGCGACGATCGACGGCCCGCGCCGACAGCGGACGGCCCTCCGCTCTCGCCCGCAGTCGGACCTCGCAGCGGCATTGTCCCGGCTCACAGAAGCCATACGTCAGAACGGATCGAGAAGGCCCGGTTCGACGTCCGGGCCAGGTGTGTATTCCGGATTGCCCTCACGCCAGGGCGTGCGGCACGGCTGGCGCCCCTGGTACAGCGCCAGGTTGTCAGCCATCCGCCGCGCGGCCTCCGGGTGGCCCGCGTCGAGGGCGACCGACATCGCCAGGCGCTGCCACTCGATGGCCTCCGGAAAACGGCCAACCTCCGCCAGGGCCATGGCCATGGTTTCAGCGACGCTCGTGGTCTTGTGGTCCTTCGCCAGCGCCTGCGCCAGGTCGAGGGCCTCCCGGCCGTCGCGCACCTGCGGATCCGGCGACGCGGCCAGCAGGCGCGCCAGCGCCTGTGCGAACGCGGGCTGCTCGGGACGCAGACTCATCGCGAGTCGCAGGCGATCCCGCGCCTCCGCGTCGCGCGACAGCCGTGCGAGCGCCATCGCTTCGCCGAAGCGCGCCAGTTCGTTGCCCGAATCGAGCTCGAGGACGCGCCGGTAGGACGCCAACGCCTCGTTCAGGCGGCCGGTCCGGCGCAGCGCGTCGGCGAGCCTGAGATGTCCTGCACTCAGATCGGGATCGAATCCGACGGCGGCCGAGAACTCGTCGATGGCCTCGCCGTCGCGACCACTCCGTTCGAGGAGCGTGCCGAGCATGACGTGAGCCGTGGCGAGCGTGGGATCCGTGCTGAGGGCGGTCTGGAGTTCGGCCAGCGCCGCCCGCGCGTCGCCCATCCGGTTCAGAGCCTGGGCGAGCCCGAGCCGCATGTCCGCACGGTCCGGGGCCAGTTCAATGGCGTTCCGGAATTGGGCCACCGCCCCCGGCCAGTCTCCCCTGGCGCCGGCCTGCCGCCCGAGTTCCCAGACGGCTTCGGGGCTGTGCAGCGCCGCGCTCACCTCGGCCATCAACGGATCGGGGATCGTCACGGTCGCTCCGGGGCCCCCGCGATCCGTCGTCTGGTCCAGGTTCCACTGCGCCTTCTCCAGATTCCCGAGACCGCGGTACGCCATGGCCAGGGGATAGTGAATGACCGCAGCCCCGGAGTTCAGGCGCAACGCTTCTTCCAGGTACTGCACCGCACTCGCGTAGTCTCCGGCCGCGAGGTTCGCTCTGCCGAGCTCGTAGGGCGCCGACGCGCCGGTGGGATCGATCGCACGGGCTTTGGTGAGAACCGGCCCCGCCTTCTCCGGCTCGCCCAGCTCGATGTAGACGTGCCCGAGCCACACGAGCGCCGGGAAATCGTCGGGACGGATCCGGAGCGCCTGCTCGAAGCACTCGGCGGCTTTGCGCAGGTCTCCGCTGCTGATGAAGACGTGTCCCAGGTAGTAGGGCCAGCGAAAATCGTCCGGGGCGAGCATCTGCGCGTCGCGAAACGAGCGCTCGGCCATGTCGAGATACGCGGCGGCCATCAGCAACTGGCCGAGTCGACCGTAGGCCTCGCTGCGTGCGGTTCGCCGCGCCGCTGACGCCGGCTCCCCGGCCTCGTCGACCGACTGCAGCGACCCATACGCCTCGCGAAGCTGCCGTTGCACCGCGGGGTGCATGCCGCTCAGATCGGGCAGCGCGACCGGCAGAAGCATCGGTTCGGCCGCGGCCGCCTGTGCCGAGGCGATGCCCGAGGAATCGAGGGTGACACGCGGCGCCAGGCCATGGCCGAATACGGCGAGCAGTATCGACACCGCCATGAGAGCGCTCAACGGCCGCTCCCTTCTTCCAGCGTGATCCAATGGCCGACGGCAACGTCCGTCCAGTCTTCCTCGCGACCGTCGGGCCAGACCACGTGAACGCGGGATACCGCGGCGGCGTCCTGGTCGCCCAGGCCGACCAGGACCCGTGGATCGTTCGCCGAGGCATAGCTGCCGTCCGCTCGCGCGCGCCGCCAGAGCGGTGGACCCTCGCGGCGAAAGACGCCCACTCGTGCGCCCGTCAGATCCCGCTTCGTACCGTGCGACCCCGGGCCGACCAGCCGCACCCCGATCCAACGGGTGCGCTGGCCGACGGCATTGATCAACAGGCGCGCCGGCCCGTTGTTGTTCGTGACCAGCACGTCGATGTCGCCGTCGTTGTCGATGTCGCCGAACGCCGCCCCACGGCTCACGTCCGACAGCCGGAACACCGCGCCCGCACGGGCGCTGACGTCCTCGAACCGGCCGTTGCCCAGATTTCGAAACAGCTGGTTGCGCTCGTGCAGCGGAAACGGATCCGCCGGTTGCGCCTCGCCTTCCCGAATCCGGACCGCGCCGTTCGCCACCAGGAGGTCCAGCCAGCCGTCGTTGTCGAAGTCGAACCAGGCCGTCCCGAATCCGGTGACGGGCAGACCGGGCAGCGCCAGGCCCGCCCTCGTCGTGCGATCCTCGAAGAGCCCAGAGCCGTCGTTGACATACAGGGTGTTGGTCTCGCCGACAAGGTTCGTCGTGAAGAGGTCCTCGTCGCCGTCGTTGTCGAAATCGCCGGCGTCGATCCCCATGCTGGCCTGCGCGCTGCCGACGATGTTGAGCGCCGCGCCGGCCAGGAGCGCGGTGTTCTCGAACCGGCCGTTCTGCCGGTTGATCCACAGGAGATTCGGCTCGCCGTCGTTGGCCACGTAGATGTCCGGCCACCCGTCGGCGTTGGCGTCGAAGGCCAAGACTCCGAGTGCCGGACCGAACGCACCGCCCTTGAGCGCCTCGGCGGTGACGTCGGCGAACGTTCCGTCGCCACGATTGCGATACAAGCGGTCCGCGACGGGCTTGTAGCTCCGCGGCCCGCAGTAATCCCTCTTGCCCGTGGGCGTGTGACAACGGATCGGATCGTCGACGCGGTACTCGAGGTAATTGCCCACGTACAAATCGAGCCGGCCGTCGCGGTCGATGTCGACGAAGGACGCCGACACACTCCACGCGGCGTCGCCCGTCCCGCTCGTCTTCGTCACGTCCGTGAAGGTGCCGTCGCCGTTGTTGTGGAACAGCTGGTTGGGTCCGAGCGCGGTCCGGTACAGGTCGACCCAGCCGTCGTTGTCGACGTCGCCCGCGGCGACGCCCATGCCGTACCCGAGGGAACGCAGTCCACTCTGTTCGGTGACGTCGGTGAAGCGCAGCGTGCGTGTCCCGTCGGGCCGGATCACAAGGTCGTTGCGATACAACCGATCCGTCAACGGCCCCTTCGGCGCGGCAGTCAGCGGCGGCTCGCTTCCCAGAAGGCCGCCCTGCACGAGATACACGTCGAGATCGCCGTCGTTGTCGTAATCGAACAGGGCGGCGCCCGCGCCCATGATCTCGCCGATTCGGAATTCGCCCGACATGCCGTTGAAGTGGACGAAATCGATGCCCGACGCTTCGGCCTGATCGGCGAACCACGCTCCGTCGTCAGGAAGCGGTGACGCGCTGGTTGCGGCACGCGCGTCGGCGGGCCAGGGCCCCGCCGTGATCACGGCCGCTCCGGTGCCGACGACTGTCAGGAGAATCCCAGCCGTTGCCCCGGCGGACAAGCGCCCGGTCATGTTCTCCATAGCCTACGCCTGATTGGGGAAGCCGGACGCGATCCGGAACTGGAGGAGGCGGTGCCTCCCCCAGCTCCGGCAAACGAGAGACGAGACCGTCTAGAAGCGCGCCGTCACGGCGAAGCGGAGAACCCTCGCGTCGAGAATGGCGTTGGCGTGCTCGAAGGTCGTGACCTGCCCGCCCAGAGACGTACCCAAGGTGCTGAAGTAGCTCCGGTCGGCGTTGTTGTTGAACAGGTTGAAGGCTTCCAGGCGCACGTCATAGCGCCAGCGCCCGAAATGGAAGACCTTCGCGATGTTCGCGTCGATCTGCGTCAGGGGCGGGGAGAACTTCACGCTGTCCGCCGGAAGGATCGTGGCGGTGTAGGAGCTCGGGCTCGTGCCGACCGTCGGGTGCTCAGTCGGGTCCACCATGCGCCCGCCGGGCACGCACGGCGCGACACAGTCGCCGCCCGTGTAGAACGGCGCCCCGTACACCGTCTGCGCGTTGCGCGCCGTGCTGCGGCTGTACTGGAACGTTTCGGCAATGCCGACGCCCGGCTTGCCGAGGATCGCGAAGCCCCCGTTGAAGGCGCCCAGCTTCGGGAGCGAGAAGGGCACGGTGCCCGACAGCTTGAGCTCGTGGGTGTAGGGCAGGGGGTACGCGTTCTGGTCGCAGAACCGCAGCCGGTTCGGATCGTCGCCCCGATCGAGTTCGTCCTGGCACGAGTTCATCGTGTCCTTGTCGACCGTCCAGCCGCCGAACAGCGAGCCGCCGCCCGGCAGCCGGGCGCTCGCCGCCAGCTCGAACCCGCGATAGACGAGCGAGATCGATCCCGGAGCGGCCGTCTTGTCCAGCCCATCGATGGCCGCGCGCACAGCCGGGTCGATGTTGTGGATCAGGAACGAGCCGGTGTACGGCGCGGGTCGGGCGACGTCGACGCTGTCGGTGAAATCGTCGAACGTCCGCAGCAGGTTATCGCCCGACTGGCTGTCGAGCCCCAGGCCGTTCAGCACCCACCCGGTGCCGAGGTCCTTGTCGGCCCGATGGCGCCACGTGGCCGTGATGGACATGCCCGGCAGCAGCTCGTGCTGGATCTGGACCATCCATTGATCGTTGTAGGGTCGCTGAATGTTCGCGTCGAGGCTGTTCGTCGCTCGCGTCCCGAAGTTCGCGTTGCCGCTCGGACCGATCTCCCAGTCCTGCGCGATGTCGTCGCCGTTGGTCCCATACGGGTCGGGACACGCGGTCACGTTGGCGAGGCTGCATCCGGGATACAGGCCGCCAGTCGCGGGGTCGCGCGCCAGGTCGTACCAGGTCCGGTTGTCGGAGTCGTTCGTGGCGGGGGTGTAGCGGCTGGGCGTGTCGATGCCGATGATCGACATGTAGCGGTTCCACCCGCCCTTCACGGCCGTCTTGCCGTCGCCAAACACGTCCCATGCCGCGCTCAGCCGCGGACTGACGTCGGGGCCCAGACGCGGGAGGTCGACCGCAGGGAGCGTGCTCGCCAGTTTGAACCGGCCAAGCAGATTCGGCTGGACGGGGATTGACTGCTGCGCGACATCCATACGCAGGCCGAGGTTGAGCGTCACCCGCTTGAACGTCCACGAGTCCTGCCCATAAATCCCGACGTCGTAGTCGACCTTGACCGTGGAGGTCACCGGATTGTTGTAGACGATGACATGGTCGGGCGTGCCGATCGTGCCGGGCGGCAGCCCTGCCCCGAGGTTCGCCGCGGCGGCGAAATGACTGGAATCGATCCAGGGCACTTGTACGCCGAAGGGGCCCGGAGAGCTCAGATACACCTGATTGAGGTCGCCATTCGTGCCACGGGCCTGTCGCCGATTGCCCCACTTGTTCGAGAACCCGACCTTGAAGGTGTGCGAGCCCGTCACGTACGACACCGAGCCCTTGTACGTGTACGTGTGCGGGTAGTTCCTGGTTTCATTGGTCGCCGCCGTGTAACTCAGCCCCCCGAGCCACGCATCCTGACGGTTGACCACCCCATACCAGCCATTGGGATCCATCTCCGCCTTCGCGGCGGCCGAGCCCGGGTCCGGAAAACACGGAGTGTCGGGGCACGGGACGAACGCGGCCGGCACGTCCCGTCGGATGCCTTCCTGATACGTCGGGGTCCAGTCCTGGTATTGCAGCGCAAAGCCGAACTCGGTCAGCAGCCGGTTCGTGACTGTGGAGGTCCACTTGACGATCCCAGTGTCGTAATGAGGGGAGCCCCAGAACAAGGATGCCGTGTCGACGTCCGTCCCGGCCGTGTGCTGGGTGAACCGCCGCTTTCGCAGATGGTCCCACATGGCGCTCAGCTTGTTCTGGCGGCTCGCCTGCCAGGTCAGGTCGACGCCGACGTCGACCAGGCTGTTGGCGTCGAGTCCCGGGCTCCCGTCGCGCTTCTGACTGTTCAGCACGCGGTTGCTCACGACGTTTCGGCGTGCCGTGGCGTGATACCACAGGCGATCGCGGGCGATCGGGCCGCCCATCTCGTAGTTCAAGTCGTAGAGCTGGTCGATGTGCGGGATCCCGTCCCGCGCGTCGCCGTGCTTCGTGGACTGCACCCCGAGGTCGCCCAGCCGCGGCGACCAGTTGTCGGCCTGCCAGCCGCCCGACGGACTGCCGCCGGCGAAGAAGCTGCCGGTCGTGATATTGCCGCCCTCTTTCGGGATCATGTTGATGCGCACGCCCCCGCGCGCCTCCTCGGCGCTGATGCCAGCGGTCGTGTACGACGTCTCGCCGACCAGCATCGGGTTCAGGTACGGCGACCAGCTGTCGCCGATGTACGTGCCGATGTCGAGGCCATCGAGGTCGTAAATCGTGTCGCGCTGGCTCATCGCGCCGGGGCCGCTGATGCCGGACTGCTGATGACCTTGCGTGCCGCCGACGTCGGGCGTCGCATTGCGCACGCCCGGCATGAGCTGCGCGTACGACCAGACGGCGCGGCCCGTGGGAATCTCCTCCTGGACGGTGCGTGTCAGCACCTGCGTGCGGTTGACGTTCGACGTGTCGACAACGGGCGAGGCGCCCGTCACCGTCACCGTCTCTTCGAGCGCGCCGACCGAGAGGGCGACGCTCACTGTCAACGCGAAGTCGGCCGGCAGCACCAGTCCATCGCGCACCTGCGTGCCAAACCCCGGCAGCGTGAACGTGACCTTGTAAGTGCCGGGCCGCAGATCGACGATGCGGTACTGGCCGCTGCCGTCGGTGACGGCGGTGCGCGTGCCTTCGATCAGGGCCGGGCTGCTGGCCTCCACGGTCACGCCCGGCAGCACGCCCCCGGTGTTGTCAGTGACGCGGCCGCCAACCGAGCTCTGGGCCGACGCGATCGCAGGCAGGAACACCAGACACGAGACGACGAGAAACGCGTTCCGAAACCTCATTTCCTCCTCCTGGCTCGAAGCGCTGAACCGTTACCGTCCGGCGCCGACCTTGAACGTCACGCCGACAGAGAGGACAAAATCCTGGAAGTCCGCGCCGTCCTTGCTCACGAGCGAGGCTCCCGGGTTGGTCTGGTCGGGCACACCGAAGAAGATGCGCCGGTAATCGCCTTGGAGGTGCAGGGCCACCCGGTCGGTCGCGTCGATGTCAATGCCGGCGCCGGGCTGGATCGTCAAATTCGTCGAGGTGTGTTCGAAGAAATCGATCCGGCGGAGGGACCGGGTCGCACCGGCCAGAACATGGACGAACGGCGTCACGCGTCCGGCCGACATCTGGAACCGGGGCCCGGCGACGCCGGTGACCATCATGATGTTGACTCTGCACTTGGAGAGCACGGCCGAGCAGAACCCGGTCTCCGGCCGGTTGAACGAGATCGCCTGGAAGTCCTCGGTGGGCAGCGGCGGTACGACGCGGTCCAGCGAATCGCTCGGCGCGATGCCGCGCTTGCTGTTCACGCTCAGATCCGCGGCGAGCGAGATCCGGTCGGTCAGCCTGAAGGCGGTGTCGAGGAACACCCCCAGAGGCAGGTTGCTCGCGTTGACGGCGAGATCGCTATTGGTCTGGAACGAGTAGCCTACCGACAGCGCTCCGGCGGTTTGCGCCGCGGCGGGCTGTCCGAGGCCGAGGGTCAAGACTCCGAGCACGCTGACAAGGGCCGCCCTTCGCACGTCGTCCTCCTTCCTTCCGGATCACGATCACGCTGATCCGCTGTTGCCTGTGGAGACCGATCAAGAGTGCCGCGAAGAGATCCCCGGATAAGAGTGTTCGTCCACCCGTTCGCGAAAAATTGGCGCGACTATACCGACAAGCGGAGATAAACAGTTATAAAACTGTCATAAAGACGGCCAGGAGCTCCGAACTAATTCAAAACAATGAATCCTGCCGGGAAGTCCTCACCTTTCAGTGGGTTAAGGGCGGCACCTGAGCGCCGACGAATCGCAATTGAGGCGATCTGGGTGACGCGCCGCGCCCTGTGTACGCGACGGAGCGTGCCCGGACGGCGCGACGCCCTGCGGGCGGTTGCCTCAGCGAATCAATACATGTAGATTTAGTGATATGAAGGAAGCCGCCGCGCTCCACCGCCTCCTCGGCGACGAGGCGCGCCTGCGCCTGCTGCGCGTGCTGGCGCGCGAGCGCCTGAACGTCACCGAGCTCACCGGCGTGCTCGGCCTCGCCCAGTCGGGCGTGTCGCGCCATCTGGGCCTCTTGAAGGAGGCCGGGCTCGTCGCCGAGGAGAAGGACGGCGGGTTTTCCTACTATCGGCTGGCGCCCGGGCTCGAGGAGGGACGCGAGGGCCACGGGCCGATTCTGGACCGTCCTCGAGCGCCAGTTCCGCACGGCGGACGCCGATCCGGCCGTGCGGGCCGACGAGGCGCGCCTGCAGGAGGTGCTGCGCCTCCGCAAGGAGAACTTCGAGCGGCACGAGAGCCCCGACACCCGCGAGGCGCGCCAGCTCGTGCCCGGCCGGAGCTGGGCGGCCTGGTCGCGGGCCCTCGCGCTGCTGCTGCCCCGCTTCAAAGTGGCCGATCTCGGCTGCGGCGACGGCTATCTGGCCGTCGAGGCGGCGCGCTGGGCCAGCCGCGTCGTCGCCGTCGATCGGTCCGAAGCGGTGCTCGACCGCGCCCGCGCGCTCGCCTCGCGACGGCGGGTGTCGAACATCACGTGGAAGCGCGGCGAGCTCGAGAAGCTGCCGCTGCCCGACGCGGCCGTAGACGTGGCGCTCCTCTCGCAGGCGCTCCATCACGCGCAGAATCCGGCGCGGGCGCTGGCCGAGGCCAGGCGGATCGTGGCGCCCGGCGGCCGCGTGCTGGTGCTGGACCTGCGCCGGCACGACGAAGACTGGGTGCGCTCGAAGCTGGGCGATCGGCGGCTGGGCTTCAGCGATCAGGAGCTGAAGCGCCTGCTGGCCGGCGCCGGACTGACGGACATCACCGTGGGCGTCGGCGCCAGCAAGCCCGGCGATCCGTTCACGGTGCTCGTGGCCGCGGGGACGAAACCGAGGACGGCAGTGCACGAAGACGCGAACACACGAAGAATCACGAAGAGACGATAGCTCGTGTGCTTCGCGCGTTCGTGAGGAAAGGTACGGACAGGTATGCGTGACGTCCGCTCGCAACTCGACGCCCTCCTCGCCAGGCGCATCCTGGTGCTCGACGGGGCGATGGGCACGATGATCCAGCGCCACGGCCTCGACGAGGCCGACTTCCGCGGGACGCGGTTCGCCAGCCACGCGCGCGACCTCAGAGGCAACAACGACCTGCTGGTGCTGACGCGGCCCGACGTCATCGGCGGCATCCACCGCGCCTATCTCGAGGCGGGCAGCGACATCATCGAGACGAACACGTTCAGCAGCACCGCGATTGCGCAGGCCGACTACGGCCTCGAATCGCTGGTCTTCGACCTGAACGTGGAGGGCGCACGGCTGGCGCGGCAGGCGGCCGACGAGTGGACGGCCCGAACGCCCGCCCGGCCGCGCTTCGTCGCCGGATCGATGGGGCCGACCAACAAGATTCTGTCGATCTCGCCCGACGTGAACGATCCGGCCTTCCGATCGATGACCTTCGATGAGCTGAAGGAGGCGTACGCGGTCCAGGCGCGCGGCCTCGTCGAAGGCGGCTCGGACCTGCTGCTGCTCGAGACGATCGTCGACACCCTCAACGCGAAGGCGGGCATCGTCGCCATCGAAGAAGTGTTCGAGGAGCTCGGCGTGAGGCTGCCGCTCATGATCTCGGTGACCATCACCGACCGCAGCGGCCGGACGCTCTCGGGCCAGACGATCGACGCGTTCTGGGTGTCGATCGCCCACGCCCGGCCGTTCAGCGTCGGGATCAATTGCGCGCTGGGCGCGCGCGACATGCGGCCGTATCTCGCCGAGCTCTCGCGGATCGCCGACTGCTATGTCAGTTGCTATCCGAACGCGGGCCTGCCGAACGCGTTCGGCGACTACGACGAGCAGCCGGGCGACACGGGCGGGTTCCTGGGCGAGTTCGCGTCGAGCGGCTTCGTGAACATCGTCGGCGGCTGCTGCGGCACGACGCCTGACCACATCCGGGCGATCGCCGCGGCCGTCGACGGCCAGCCCCCCCGGCGGGTTCCCGGCGGGCGCGAGCGCTTCACGCAGTTCGCGGGGCTCGAGACGCTGACCATCCGCCCCGATTCCAACTTCCAGATGATCGGCGAGCGGACCAACGTGACCGGATCCAGGCGATTCGCCCGGCTCATTCAGGCCGACGACTACGCGGCCGCGGCCCACGTGGCGCTCGAGCAGGTGCGCGGCGGCGCGAATCTCGTCGACGTGAACATGGACGAGGGCATGCTCGACTCCGAGCGCGCCATGACCCACTTTCTGAACTACATCGCCACCGAGCCCGAGATCGCTCGTGTGCCGTTCGTGATCGACAGCTCGAAATGGTCGGTGATTCTGGCCGGCCTGAAATGCGTGCAGGGCAAGGCGGTGGTCAACTCGATCAGCCTGAAGGAAGGCGAAGCCGACTTCCTGCACAAGGCGGCGACCGTGAAGCGCTACGGTGCCGGCGTGGTGGTGATGGCGTTCGACGAGCAGGGGCAGGCCGACACGATCGAGCGCAAGGTCTCGATCTGCCGGCGCGCTCATGCGCTGCTCGTGGATCGCGCCGGCTTCGATCCCGCCGATATCGTCTTCGATCCGAACATCCTGGCGATTGCGACGGGCCTCGAGGAGCACAACGCCTACGCGATCAACTTCATCGAAGCGACGCGTCAGATCAAGGCCGCGTGCCCCGGGGTGAAAGTGAGCGGCGGCATCAGCAACCTCTCGTTCTCCTTCCGCGGAAACGACGTCGTGCGCGAGGCCATCCACTCCTCGTTCCTGTATCACGCCATCAAGGCCGGGCTCGACATGGGGATCGTGAACGCCGGTCAGCTCGTGGTCTACGAGGACATCCCGCGGGATCTGCTCGAGCACGTCGAGGACATCATCTTCAACCGCCGGCCCGACGCGACCGAACGGATGGTGGAGTTCGCCGCCACGGTGAAGGGATCGGCGACCAAACGAGAACAGGATCTGGCGTGGCGCGAGGCGCCGGTCGAGGCGCGCCTCTCGCACGCGCTCGTGCACGGCATCGTGGATTTCATCGACCAGGACGTCGAGGAGGCCCGCCGGCAATATGCCCGGCCGCTCGAGATCATCGAGGGGCCCCTGATGGACGGCATGAAGGTGGTCGGCGATCTCTTCGGCGCCGGCAAGATGTTCCTGCCGCAGGTGGTGAAGAGCGCGCGCGCGATGAAGAAGGCGGTCGCCTATCTGGAGCCGTTCATGGAGCGCGAGCGGCGTGAGGCGGGCGAGGCGGCCCAGCCACGCGGCAAGGGCACGATCGTGCTGGCCACGGTCAAGGGCGACGTCCACGACATCGGCAAGAACATCGTCGGCGTCGTGCTCGGCTGCAACAGCTACGACGTCGTCGATCTGGGCGTGATGGTGCCGTGCGACCGCATCCTGCAGGAGGCCGCCGATCGGGGCGCCGACCTCGTCGGCCTGAGCGGCCTCATCACGCCGTCGCTCGACGAGATGGTCTTCGTCGCCAGGGAGATGGAGCGCCGCGGATTCGCGGTGCCCCTGCTCATCGGCGGCGCCACCACGAGCCGGCAGCATACGGCGGTGAAGATCGCCCCCGAGTACAGCCGCCCGACCGTCCACGTCCTCGATGCGTCGCGCGTGGTCGACGTGGTGTCGAGTCTGTTGAGCGACTCGGCACGGCCGGCTTTCGATCGCGACAACCGGCAGGCCCAGGCGACGCTGCGCGACCAGTACGGCGCGCGGCGGGCCCACCCGCTCGTGCCCTACGAGACGGCGCTGGCCAACCGCCTGAAGATCGACTGGTCGCGCGAGGTGCTGCCCCGGCCGCCGTTCGTGGGCCGGCGGGTGGTCGATCCGGTGCCCCTGGCCGATCTCGTCCCGTTCATCGACTGGACATTCTTTTTCGCCGCGTGGGAGCTCAAGGGGCGCTTTCCGGCCATTCTCGATCACCCGCAGTACGGCGCCGCCGCGCGGGAGCTCTACCACCACGCGCGCGCGCAGCTCGACCGCATCGTCGCCGAGGGGCTCATCGCGGCGCGCGCCGTCTATGGCTTCTGGCCCGCCGCGAGCGACGGCGACGATGTGGTGGTGTTTGGAGCGGGTGGCGCGTCGAGCGAACGGGTGCGCTTCAACATGCTGCGGCAGCAGGAAGCCGTGGCGTCGGGGCAGCCCAACCTGTCGCTGGCGGATTTCGTCGCGCCTCTCGGCGCCGGCCCCCTCGACTCGATCGGGGCGTTCGCCGTGACGGCGGGCATCGGCGCCGACGCGCTGGCCCGTCGTTTCGAGGATGCGCGCGACGACTACAACGCCATCCTGGTGAAGGCGCTCGCGGATCGGCTCGCCGAGGCGTGCGCGACCTGGCTGCACCGCCGCGCGCGCCAGGACTGGGGGCATGCCGACGCCAGCCCGGCCGCCGATGCGATCGCCGAGCGCCATCGCGGTATTCGCCCGGGGTTCGGTTATCCGGCCTGCCCCGACCACAGCGAGAAGTTCAAGCTCTTCGAGCTGCTCAGCGCAGCGGACGTCGGCATCGAGCTCACCGAGCATGCGGCGATGACGCCGGCGGCGAGCGTGAGCGGTCTGTACTTCGCCAATCCCCAGGCGCGCTACTTCACCGTGGGGCGGCTGGGCGAGGATCAGATCGCCAGCTATGCGCGCCGCAAAGGGATGTCGGTGGATCAGGTCGAGCGCTGGCTGAGCGCGAATCTGGCGTACGACCCCGTCTTGAACTGATCGCACTCCAGGCGACAGGTCGATCTTGGCCGAGCCGGTCAATATACGACTGTACACGACATTTTACGACTCAAAACTGGTCGATTTTGATCGAGTTGTCTCCTTTCAGAACACGAGGGCCAACATGGGGTGAAAACCCTAGGAAAACGAAGCGATTTCTGCCCTGGCGGCCATTGGAGCCTGTGGCAGTTTTGAACACGGCCCATCCCGCTGCCGATCTGGTCGACTCCCACAAGTCATTGTTCTTGAACAGCTTACCTGTTGACAAGCCACGGCCGTGGCCCGGTCCGCTTCTTGCGATGCAGCTGGACCGTGATGACCCAGAATCCGACTGTTCAAGCGCCCCGGCGAAAGGCCGTCTGGGGTTCGCATCCACTCATGAGGGCGGCGGTCACGCTTCTGGCGATGGCCAGCCTCGTGCCCCCGGCGTCGGCGGCCGGCCGCTCGCCGCGCGCCATTTCTTCGGGGGCACCGAACTCGAACGCGCGAGCCTATCGCCTCGACGGCGAGCTCACGAAGCGCGCCGGGCAGGCGACCAGCCAAACGACGAAGGTAATCGTCACATTGGTGCCTGGCGCGGACGTGCCGGCCGAGTTCCAGAAATTCATCCGCGGGTCGAAGCTCGACATCCTGAACGGTCAGGTGCTCGAGGTGCCGAACAGCCTGCTCACGAAGCTCGCCTCGTATCCGGGCGTCTTCCGCGTGCACTACGACCGGCCCATCAAGGCGCACAACTACCGCACGTCGATCACGATCGGCGCGGATCTGGTTCGCGATCAGCTCGGCTATACGGGCGCGGGCATCGGCGTCGCGGTGATCGATTCGGGCATCGCGAGCTGGCACGACGACCTCACGCCGTCGCATCTGTCGTTCAACCGCTCGCAGTATCTCTACGGCCTGCAGCGCGTCGCCAAGTTCGTGGACTTCGTGAACGGTCGCTCGCTGCCCTACGACGACAACGGGCACGGCACGCACGTCTCCGGCATCATTCTGGGGAACGGCGCGGATTCGAACGGTGAGAAGTCGGGCGCGGCGCCCGACGCCACGCTCGTCTCGCTGAAAGTCCTCGACCAGAACGGGGTCGGCACGATCAGCAACATCATCGCGGCCATGGACTGGGTGGTGCGCAACGCGCAGACCTACAACATCCGCGTGGTCAACCTGTCGGTGGGCGCCGCCGTCCAGGAGTCGTACTTCACCGACCCGCTCACCCTCGCGGCCAAGCGCCTCACCGATCGCGGGATCGTGGTGGTGGCGGCGGCGGGCAACCTGGGCAAGAACGGGAACGGCGACTCGCAGTGGGGCGGGATCACGGCGCCGGGCAATGCGCCGTGGGTGCTCACGGTGGGCGCCTCCTCCACGATGGGCACCTTCGCGCGCGGCGACGACCAGCTGGCGCGGTTCAGCTCGAGCGGTCCGACGGCGTTCGACTACGGGGCGAAGCCGGATCTCGTGGCGCCCGGCGTGGGCACGATGTCGCTCGCCGCGCCCGGCAGCACGCTCGTCAACCTCGCGTCGCTGACCAATCCGCTCTCGCTCATCTCCGGCACGTCGCTCTGGGGCAGTGCGAAGCCGTATCTCACGTTGAGCGGCACGAGCATGTCGGCGCCGGTCGTGAGCGGCACGGTCGCGCTCATGCTGCAGGCGAATCCGTCGCTCACGCCGAATCTGGTGAAGGCGATTCTCGAGTACACCGCCGAGGAGCATCCCGACGACCATCCGCTCAGCCAGGGCGCCGGCTACCTCAATACCATCGGCGCCGTGAAGCTGGCCGCCTTCTACGCGCATGCGCGGCCCGGCGACCCGATCCCGACGCAGGGCGTGTGGAGCCGCCACATCATCTGGGGCAATCACGAAATCGCCGGCGGGCTGCTCATTCCCGCTGCCAACGCCTGGGATCTGGGCACGACCTGGGGCGCGGCTCAGGGCTTCGGCGACGACAACATCGTCTGGGGCACGGCCTGCGGGTTCAGCTGCGACAACATCGTGTGGGGCACCTGGGGCACCGACGACAACATCGTCTGGGGCACCTTCGGCACCGACAACGTCGTGTGGGGCACCTGGGGCGGCGCGGACAATATCGTCTGGGGCACCTGGGGCAGCGAAGACAACATCGTCTGGGGCACCTGGGGCGGCGACAACGTCGTCTGGGGCACCGACTGCGGCGGCTTCAACTGCGACAACGTCGTGTGGGGCACCTGGGGCGACGACAACATCGTCTGGGGCACCGGGATGTTCGGCGACAACGTCGTCTGGGGCACGTGGGGCGACGCCGACAACATCGTGTGGGGCACCTGGGGCCTCGACAACGTGGTGTGGGGGACCTTCGGCGCCGACAACGTGGTGTGGGGCACGTTCGGCCTCGACAACATCGTCTGGGGCACGACGGCGGGCACCGCGGCAGCCGCCGACGACGGGCATGGCAAGCCGCTGCCCGATCCGACAGTCGAGTTCGCCGATCCCAACCTCCGACGTGGGACCGCGGCGACCGGCGCCGGTTCGCCCACGACACGACAGCAGCAACCGAGCGCGACGCGGCTCCTGTATCGGAAGCTGGCAGGACGCTCGACGTCGGGGCTGGGGAGGTAAGGCGCCATGGAAAAGATGCCTTACCAGCTGATTCGCGAAACCGACGTTCCGGTGCGCCGCGGCGCCTCCGCCACGTCGTCGAACTGGCAGCGCACGCTGCCGGTGCTGGAGGGACGGCACGTCGCCCTTCGCCAGCTCCGCCAGTCGGACGCGCCGTCACTCCATGCGCTGCTGACGACCGAAGAGGTGTCGCGGTTCATCTCGCCGCCCCCGACGACGGTGGAGGGCTTCGAGCAGTTCATCGCCTGGACTCACGCGCAGTGTCTGGCCGGCGCCTACGTGTGCTTCGCGGTTACCGTGGGGAGCCAGGACACGGCGGTTGGCATCTTCCAGATTCGCGCGCTCGGAGCGTCCTTCGACACGGCCGAATGGGGGTTCGCGATCGGGTCGCCGTTCTGGGGCACGGGCGTGTTCGCGGACGGTGCCGACCTCGCGCTGCGATTCGCCTTCGACACGCTCGGCGCGCATCGCCTCGAGGCCCGTGCGTCGGTCAAGAACGGGCGCGGCAACGGCGCGCTGCGGAAGATCGGCGCCGTCCAGGAAGGCGTGCTGCGGCGATCGTTCGAGCGCCACGGCGAATATCACGACCAGGCGCTGTATTCGATTCTCGCCGACGACTGGCGCATGTTTCAGCGCCTTGCCAGTCCGCTGGTTCACTGAGCCGCGGGCGGAGCCAGGCGCTCCGCCTCGCCAGGCCAGAACGGCGCCCGGCTGGGCGCCGCGAATTCGGCGGCGGAGTGGGTGGCGCGCATCAACCCCGTCGCCGTGTGCTGCATCGACGCCAGCAGATAGTGGCCCACCTCGTGCGCAATGACACGGCCGAGCACGCGGCCCACGATGCGGTCCTGATAGCCGGGCGTCGACCGCGACTCGGGCCAGAACGGCGTCCCGGCGTGCGCGGCGACGAAGCTGACGGCCTGGTAGAACACCAGAATCTCGCGGTCGGGCCGGCCCTCTTCGAATCGTAGCGAGCCGAGCGGCAGCCCGGAGCGTTCGGCCGCCTGGCCGGGCGGCTCGTCCATCAGTACCACCCGCAGCGCGGTCGCCGGAGCAGCCGCCGCCGGCCGGACATCGATGCCCGCCGCGCGCCACAACACCTCTACTTCGCGGCGCGCCGCCTCGACGGCGGCGCTCGAGAGCACGCCGCCGTTTCTCAGGTCGATCGTCACCGTCGGCCGGGCGTGTCCGGCCGCGTGCAGGGCCGTCTGCCGGCCGCACCCGACCGGGGGGTCGAGCGTGGCCAGCGCCACCAGGGCCGCCGTCGCCGCGAGTCGTCGCATGCCGTCATCGTAGGGCCCGCGAGATCATGAACAAAATTCTTTGTCGTCATCACATCGATGAACTAGTCTCATGACATGGATCTCGAGCTCCGTCACCTCCGCCTGATCGCCGCCGTCGCCGAGGTCGGCAGCCTCACGCGCGCCGGCGACCGCCTCCACCTCACCCAGTCGGCGCTCAGCCATCAGCTGCGTGACGTCGAATCGCGTCTCGGCACGGCGCTCTTTCTGCGGCTGGGGAAGCGTCTGGTGCTCACGCCCGCCGGCGAGCGTCTGCTCGAGTCGGCGCGCGACGTGCTCGCGAGGCTGCAGGCCGTGGAACAGGACCTGCGGCAGATGGGCCGGCGCCATGTGCGCGTGCTGCGCCTGACGACCGAGTGCTACACCTGCTACCACTGGCTCCCGCCCGTCCTCGTCCGGTATCGTGAGCGTTTTCCGCACGTCGACGTCCGGATCGACGTCGATGCCACGAGCCGTCCGATTCCGGCGCTGCTCGAGGGGCAGATTGACGTCGCCATCATGAGCGGCTTCGAGTCGGCGGATCGCCGGCTGGCCCTGCACCCGATTCTGGACGACGAGCTCGTGCTGGTCGTGGCGCGGGACCACCCGCTGGCCTCGCGCGCGCTGGTCGCGCCGACGGCGCTCGAAGGGGAAACCCTGCTGATCTATCCGCCCCGGCACGAGAGCAGCGTGCTCCAGCGCATCCTCGCGCCCGCCGGCGTGTTCCCCCGCGTCGAGGAGATCAAGCTCACCGAGGCGATTATCGAGCTCGTGAAGGCAGGATTGGGTGTCGCCGTGCTGGCGCGCTGGGCCGTCCGGCCGCACGTCGACGCCGGCACGCTCGTGGCGGTGCGGCTCGCCAGTTCGAACGCCGCGCGCCGGTGGCACGCGGTGACGCTGAAGGAAACGGCGCGAGCCGACTACGTGAAGGCGTTCGTCGACCTGCTGGCGCGCCAGGCGCCGGCCGTCGCTATCCCTTCGACATCGGCCGTGAGGGGTCGCTCGACCACTCGCTCCACGACCCGGCGTACAGCGTCGCCCCGTGCAAACCGGCGTGCTCGAGCGCGAGGAGGTTATGGCACGCCGTAACGCCTGACCCGCAGTACGCGATCACGTGGGCCGGTGCGGTCCCGCCGAGCGAGTGTTCCAGCTGCGGCCGCAGATCCGGCCTGAAGACGCCGCGCGCGTCGACGTTCGAGCCGTGCGGATGGTTCACCGCGCCGGGAATGTGCCCCGCGACGCGATCGATCGGCTCCACCTCTCCGCGGTACCGCTCCGGCGCGCGCGCGTCGAGGAGCCGCCAGGATGGATCGCCCAGGCGCGCCGCGACGTCGTCGGCCGTCATCAGCATCCCGGGGCGAGGACGATCGTGGAACGTCCGCGCCGGCGGCGGGTCGTGCGCAGCCGTCGTCGGACGCCTTTCGGCGACCCACTTCGCGAAGCCGCCGTCGAGCACGGCCACCGTGTCGTGGCCCAGCCAGCGCAGCATCCACCACAGGCGGCTGGCCCAGCTCCCGCTGTCCTGGTCGTATGCCACGACCTGGCAGCCGTCGCCAATCCCGAGGCGTCCGAACGCGGCGGCGGCCGAGGCGGGGGCGGGCAGGGGATGACGCCCGTTGGTGCCGGTTTTCTGCGCCGACAGGTCGCGATCCAGGTGCGCGTAGGCGGCGCGGGGAAGATGGGCCGCGGCGTGCGCCCGCTCGCCCCACTCGGTGTCGTCCAGCTTGAACCGGCAGTCGACGATGACGAGGCCAGGGTCGCCCAGGTGGGCGGCCAGCGCCTCGGTATCGATGAGCGTCGTGAATCGCATCGACGCGATTATAGCGACCGACATATCATCGTCGCGAACGAGGCCCTGGTCGGCTGCCCGCGGCGGGCGGGAATTTCCCTATAGAATGATCGAATCGATGACCACCGGGAATACGGAGCCTGATACACCGACTGTCGCCGGATCGACCGACTTCATACGCACCATCGTCGAGCAGGACGTCGCGTCGGGGACGCACGGCGGGCGTGTCGCCACACGGTTTCCGCCCGAGCCGAACGGCTATCTGCACATCGGCCACGCCAAGGCCATCTGCCTGAACTTCGGCATTGCGGCGGAGTTTCAGGGCCGGTGCAACCTGCGATTCGACGACACGAACCCCACGAAGGAGGACACCGAGTACGTCGAGGGCATCAAGACCGACGTCGCATGGCTCGGGTTCCGCTGGGACGAACTGCGCTACGCCTCCGACTATTTCGAGCAGCTGTATGGCTTTGCGGTCGAGCTCGTCCGGCGGGATCTGGCCTACGTCGACAGTCTCAACGCCGATCAGATCCGGGCGTACCGCGGAACGCTCACCGAGCCGGGCCGCAACAGCCCGTATCGCGGGCGTCCGGCGGAGGAGAGCCTGGATCTCTTCGCCCGCATGCGGGCCGGCGAGTTTCCCGACGGCGCCTACGTGCTGCGCGCGAAGATCGACATGGCGTCGCCCAATCTGAACATGCGTGATCCGACGCTGTACCGGATCCGCCACGCCGCGCACCATCGGACCGGCGACACCTGGTGCATCTACCCGATGTACGACTTCGCCCATCCGCTCTCGGACGCGATCGAACGGATCACGCACTCGCTCTGCACGCTCGAGTTCGAAGATCATCGGCCGCTCTACGACTGGCTGGTGGGCCATCTGTGCGCCGACGATCGCCCGCGCCAGTACCGAGTTCGCGCGCCTGAACCTGAACTACACGGTGATGAGCAAACGCAAACTGCTGCAGCTGGTCGAGCAGCGGCACGTCTCCGGGTGGGACGATCCGCGGATGCCGACGCTCGGCGGATTGCGGCGGCGCGGGTACACCCCCGAATCGATCCGCGACTTCTGTGCGCGCATCGGCGTCGCGCGGAAGGAGAACGTGATCGACGTCGCGCAGCTCGAGCACAGCGTGCGCGAGGATCTGAACCGCCGTGCCCGGCGCGTGATGTGCGTGCTGCGGCCCCTCAAGGTGGTGATTACCAACTATCCCGAGGAGCAGGTCGAGCTGCTGGACGTGATCAACAATCCGGAGGATGAATCGGCGGGCACCCGCCAGGTGCCGTTCTCGCGGGTGCTGTACCTCGAGCGCGAGGACTTCATGGAGGCGCCGCCGAAGAAGTTCTTCCGCCTGGCGCCGGGGCGCGAGGTGCGGCTGCGGTGCGCGTACTTCATCACGTGCACCGACGTCGTCAAGGACGAGACCGGCGCGATCGTCGAGCTGCGATGCACCTACGATCCGGCCACCCGCGGCGGCGATGCGCCCGACGGCCGGCGCGTGAAGGCGACGCTGCACTGGGTGTCGGCGGCGCACGCCGTCCCCGTCGAAGTGCGCCTCTACGATCGGCTCTTTTCGGTGGAGGATCCCGAGCGTGTGCCTGAGGGGCGGACCTTCCTCGATCACCTGAATCCCGCCTCGCTCGAAGTGCTGCGCGACTGCCGGATCGAGCCGGCCATGGCCGGCGTCGAGACGGGCGCGCGGGTCCAGTTCGAGCGCCTCGGCTACTTCTGCGCGGATCCGGACTCGCGTCCCGGCGCACCCGTGTTCAACCGCACCGTGTCGTTGCGCGATACCTGGGCCCGGATCGCCGGGCGGCAGGGAGCCTGACCCGGTGGCCGTCGAGTACCGCATCACGCAGTACGAGCTGGAGCAGGGCGCCCTCGAGATTCAGTACATCGAGGAGTTCTTCGGCGAGTTCCCGCGCAAGAAGATGGCCACCGAAATCGTCCGCCGTCTGGCGGGCCGCCGCCATCTCATTCTGATGGCGAACGCGCCCCTCCCCGACGATCCGGGAGGCGTGGTCGTACCGGTTTCCTTCAAGGTCGCCCACGAGATTCACGCCGGCGAGACCGAGCCCAAGCTGCACGATCTGGTGGCGCGCCTGCGCGATCACGTCCGGTTCGACGGCCGGCACGTGCTCTACACGTGGATCGGCGGCACGCGCCGCGACTGGCGCGGCCAGGGCCATTTCCGCGCGCTCACCGAGCAGCAGGAGCTCTGGGCCATGGAGCAGGGCTTCGACGAGATCGTGGTCAAGACCAAGAACAAGTTCTACGAGATGCGCGGCACGCTCGACCACCTGCGGTTCGAGGTGGTGAAGTACGAGCGACACGCCGCCGACAATGCGGAATCGAAGGTGTACCTGAGCAAGAAGATCCATCCCGAGCTGCTCACGCGGCACCGCAGCATGAAGACCGTCGTGCAGGCCACGCTGTGACGGTCACCCCATACAGCGCATTGCTCGGCGACGTGCCGCCGCCCGCCGCGATGCGCCGCTCGATCGCGCGCGTCCAGTCGCTCACCGCACGCTGGGCGCCCGCCGATTTCGAGCGCACGTACGCGCCCGGCAAATGGACGGCCCGCGAGATCCTCGTGCATCTCGCGCAGACGGAGCTGGCGCTCGGCAACCGGGCGCGCATGGCCCTCACCTCGCCGAACTACGCCGCCCAGAAGTTCGACCAGGATCGCTGGCTGGCGCTCGAACGGGGCCTGTCGGGCGCCGACGCCGCCGCCGCGCTCGCGGGAATCAGCCGCATGAATCTGGCGGTGTTCGAGGGGCTCACCCCGGCCGCCTGCGCGACGGCCATGACCCATCCCGAATATGGAACGATTACGGTGAACTGGGTGATCCACATGATCGCCGGCCACCAGCTGCACCACCTGCAGCA
Source organism: uncultured Acidobacteriota bacterium (assembly GCA_963837345.1). Taxonomy (GTDB): domain Bacteria; phylum Acidobacteriota; class Vicinamibacteria; order Vicinamibacterales; family CAVVIG01; genus CAWIMX01. The sequence continues at coordinate 517,305 of CAWIMX010000001.1, read as the reverse complement.
GCTGGAATCGATCGGCTGATCGGTCCCCCGTCAGCGGCGGCGGCGGTCGATTTGCCGGATCTTGAGAGCCAGGGCCAGCACGAACAGCAGAATCAGCCCGAGAGACACGCCGAGGCCCCGACGTCTGAACTGCAGCTCCCGCACGCCGGCCTCGCCCGCCGCGTCGACGTCGTCGAGGACCCCGATGCCGGCGGCGATGACCGGATCCACGGTATCGGGGGTAAATGCGTGCATCTCGGTGCGCGCGACGGTGAGGGCGTTCCGGGCCTCCCGAAGCTTCAGCTCTTCGTCGCCAGTCTCGATGCCGTCGTTGCCGATACGGGCGATGAGCGCGCTCGACTGATCGATGCGGGCCTTGAGGCCGTCGATCGCGGTCCGCATGTGGGCCGCCGCCCGTGCGCCGGCGTCATCGTCGCCGCTGTGGCACTCGCTGCAGATGGCGCCGGGATCCGTGCCGAGCAAGGCGTCGGTGGGCTTCGCGATCGCGTGATTGCCGTGGCACTCGACGCAGCCGCGGTCGAACGCGAAGGCGTGCACGCTGGTCGCGAACTTCTGTGCGAAGACGGCGTGGCAGGTGCCGCACACGTTCACGATGGAATCGACGCCTGGCGGTGTGGCCCCGTGGTTTCCGTGGCAGTCGTTGCAGGTCGGCGCCGAGAGATCGTTCGCCCGCATCAAGGCGTCGTAGTGGACGCTCGTCTGGTAGTCGGCATACTGCGAGGTCGACAGCGGACCTCCGTCGGGGCCGGCGTATCCGGCCATGTGCCGGGCGTCGGCGTGGCAGCCGGCGCAGGTGGCGGCGACGTTGGTCGGATAGACGGGCGACTGCACGTCGGACACCCGCCGGATGCCGTGCGCGCCGTGGCAGCTCGCGCAGGTCGCCACCTGCGTATCGCCCTTGGCCAGCTGGAGCCCGTGCACGCTCGTCGCGTATTCGGCCGCCTGGTCCACGCGCTCGCTGGGGGCGAATCGGCGCATCAGGTCGGCGTCGCTGTGACAGCGGGCGCACGCGGCAATCTGTGCCTGACCCTGCGGGGCCCCGAGGAACCCCCGGGCCCGATCGTGGGCGCGCGCGGCCTCGGACTCCGTCGAATCGCCGCCGTGGCAGTCCACGCACGCGAACCCCACGGCGCGGTGCACGTCGGTCGCCGCGAACTGGGCCGCGGGCCCGGACAGTCGCGCGTCGGTCAGGCCGGAGTGGCAGGTCAGGCACGTGTTCGAGGGCGGGCGCGGCTGTGCGGCGGCCTGGGGCGCGCCGAGCGTGAGCAGCAGCGCGGTGCCTGGCAGGATTCGCGCGAGTCGGCCCTTCATGCTCAACTCGCGTAGTACCCGATGATCGAGAACACCACGAGATAGACCAGGCCGGCGATCGCCAGCGCCGTGAACAGGGGGCTCGGCCTGCCCCGGGAGGCGCGACGGTCGAGAAAAGGGATGAGCACGATGGCGGCGGCCGCCAGCCCGAACGCCATCACGCCGAGTCGCTCGCCCTCGAAGCCCAGGATGTGGCTCGGCAGCAGCTTCAGCGTGTGGAACATGGCGAGGAAATACCACTCGGGACGGATACCGGCCGGAACCGGGGCGAACGGGTCGGCCTTCGTTCCCAGTTCCCAGGGATAGAACGCGGCGAGCGCCGCGAGAACGGCGAGCGCCACGTACCAGGTGAGCACGTCGCGCAGGATGTAGTTCGGAAAGAACGGCATCTGGCGCGGGCGCTCGCCGGGCGCGAGCCGGCGTTCCACGCTGAGAGGGATGCTCATGCCCTGCCGCTGGACGAGCAGCAAGTGGAGGGCGACGAGGGCGGTCGTGATCGCCGGAAGGATTGCGACATGCAGACCGTAGAACCGGGACAGCGTCGCCCCCGTCACATCGTCGCCCCCGCGCAGCAGGCGGAGCACGAAGCCGCCCACGAACGGAACCGAGCCGCCGATGCCCGTCCCGACCTTCGTGGCGAAGAACGACAGTTCGTTCCACGGCAGCAGGTAGCCGCTGAAGCCGAAACCGAGCATCAGGAAGAGCAGCAGCGCCCCGCTGACCCAGGTGAGCTCGCGCGGCTTGCGATACGACTTCAGGAGGAACACGCTGAAAAAATGGGCGAACGCGGCGGCAATCAGCAAGTTGGCCGACCAGCTGTGAATATTGCGGATCAGCCAGCCGAACTCCACCTTGGTCACGATGAACTGCACGCTCTCGTAGGCCTCTTGCGCGCTCGGCCGGTAATAGAGCAGGAGAAGAATGCCGGTGGCCACCTGCACGACGAAGAGAAACAGCGTGAGCCCGCCCAGGTAGTACCAGACCTTCTGCGCGTGAATCGGGACGCCCTTTTCCGCCACGAAGTGGCGGAGACCGCTCAGATCCACGCGTTCATCGATCCAGTCGATCGTGTGTTGCAGCATGCGACGACGCGTCTCCCTGTCGGTGTCTAGGTGTCGCCGCGCGACACGACGATGTCCTCGGTGCCCGGGTCGCCACGCAGGTTCACGGTGTACCGCTCGAGCCCGCGGGGCGGCGGTCCCGAGACCACATTGCCGCCGAGATCGTACAGGCCGTTGTGGCACGCGCACCAGAGTTGCGACGTGTCGGCCTTGTACTGCACCGTGCACTCCAGGTGCGTGCAGACGGCGCTGAACGCCCGCACGTCGCCGTCGGGCGTCCTGATGACGATGGCCGGCCGGGTGCCGAACTTGAACACGAGACCGGAATTGGGCGGGAGATCGGCGGCCTTCACCGCGACGACACTCGTCGTCTGCGGCTCGCCGCTCGGCGGCGGCACCAGGTAGCGCCCGACCGGGTACGCCATGGCGGCCGCGGTGGAGACGAAGCCGACCATGAGCAGAGAATCGAGGAATGTCCGGCGGTCGAAATCCTCGCCGCCGATCGCCGTCGGCGGACCGGTTGCCGCCGGGACACGATCACCCACGCGGCGATTCTACACCAGGCCTATTGCGTGGTCCCCGAGGGCGCCGGGCCGTCGAGGGCGGAGAGGTACAGCGCGTTGAAGAGCAGCGGAAACGTGGCGTGGGTCTGTCCGCGGTGCTGCGGCGCCAGCCCGAACATGATGATGCGTCCGGGGTTGGTCTCGATGGACACGACCGCCGGACGCCCCTGCATGAGCGCCTCGCCCTTGAGCCACCCGGATGCCAGCACGTCCGTGTTCGGATAGCGCGCCACGGCGGCCGTGTGCCACGAGGCGAAGCCCTCGCCGACGGTAAAGAACGGGCTGTTGTCGTAGAAGCCGTAGGTTTCGCGCGGCATGCCGTAGCCCATCGGATGCTGCGTGTCGACCTGCACGCGGAGGATGGCGCCGGGCGCGAAGTGCTCGTCGCGCGTCAGGCCGCGCTTCACGTCCCGAACGGGCACCGGCAGGTGCTCGATCACCAGATCGGAAGCCCGGCCGAGGGTGACGAGCGTGCCGCCCATCAGGACGAACTGCTGCAGCGCGTCGAGGCCCTGCTGGCCGATGCCGCCGCGGTACTCCGGCCGGATTCCCAGCGAGTCGAACCCTTCCACGATCGCCTGTGGATCCTGATCGGCGATCAGGATGGCGTCGAACTTGCCGTTGAGCCCGCCGCCCCGGAGATCGGCATTGTGAACGGTGGTGAACGGGAACTCGTACTGCTCGAGCACCCAGCGCGTCCAGCCCTCGTCCACGCTGTCGCCCGTGAACGGCTGATACAGCCCGATGCGCGGCGTTCGCAGCGCCATCGCGGATCCGGGGCGCGCGTCGCCGGGCCGGGCACCACCGACGACGTGCACGCCGAGCGTGCGGGCGAGCGTCTCCATGCGGCCGCGCGACTCGCCGCTCGCCACGGCGCGGGCGCCTCCACCCACTGTCGTCTCGAGCGTGACGGCCGCCCCGTCCTGCAGCAGCCGGTTGACGACGATGGCCGAATCGGCCCCTTCGTACGGAAAGGTGAAAACCGAGCCGGCCCCGCGCACCTCGCCGGGCGTGCGCGGCTCCGCCGTCACGCGCGTGAGGGGCAGCGACGCCGGCAGGGGATCCGACACGAACGCGGTGCGGACGCCCATCTGCATGCCCAGCGTCCAGGCGGTGACGTCGTAGGGGGCGTCGGCCTCGGTGTCGCCGGTGGGCCGCATGTCGGGATAGCGCTGGACTTCGAGCAGATCTTTCGCGTAGCGCCCGAACACCTGCGCCATCGGCACCACAAAGGTCCCGGCGGCGTACTCCGAGCGGTCGGCGGCGAACGGCTCGTCGGCGCGGTACACCTCGATGCCGCCGAGCAGCAGACGACTCACGAGATGGGCCACTTCGCGGGCGTCGTGCTGCGCGCGCGCAGGAATGAGAATCGCCGACGGCTTGCCGCTGCGGCCTTCCGCGATGGTGTCTTCGTTCACCGCATAGATCTGACGGAGGATCGCTTCACGGCGATCGGCCGCGGTATCGAGCAGCGCCATGGTCGCCGTCAGCTCGTAGTCCACGATGTCGCGCAGCGACCAGTGCCCGCCCAGCCAGGGCCGCGGGTACTCGGTGCGCGCCATGACATCGGTTGGCGGCGGCAGGAGGTTGCCGAGCGAGTACATCGAACTCCGCCGCTCCGGATCGGGCGGCTGATTCAAGGTGGCGCGCTGCTGGTCCACGGGCGCGGCAATCCGGACCCCCGCCACCTCGGTGAGCAGGCCGATCTGGTTGTGCCACCAGCCGCTCCACGCCATCGCGCCTTCCCAGAAGTTCGTGTACGTCGAGTTGTAGATGATGCCGGTCTTGCCCTCCGCCTCGAGCGCCGCCGCCTGCGACTGGCCGAGGATCGCGTTCCAGCGGTAGATCAACGGATGCACGTTGAGGTTGATCGGATCGGTCGCCGGCATGACGAAGATGCGCGGACCGTCGCGCCCCATCTCGTGCTCGTCGAGCCAGACCGCCGGGAACCAGTCGTGCCAGAGGAGCTCGGCCATCCACCGGCTCTCCGCGAGGTTGAACATGTACATGTCGCGATTGTTGTCGTGGCCGGCGTACGGATGGTACAGGTACGGGATCGGGCTGTTCGCGAACTCCGTGCCCTTGTTCCGGTCGAACCAGTCCGTCACGAGCACCTGGCCGTCGGGGTTGAGGCTCGGGACGAGCAGGAAGATCACGTTGTCGAGAATCTTCCGGACCTCCGGCGAGTCGTCGGTCGCCAGCCGATGGACCAGCTCGAGGGACATCTGCGTGGCGCCGATTTCGGTGGCGTGAATGCTGCACGTCACCAGCACGACGACCTTGCCCTGATTGAAGATCGCTTCCCGCTCGGCGGCCGACGGCGCGCCGCCCTGGTAGTAGAGCCGGCGCTCGAGCGCGCGGTACCGATCGAGATTGTTCAGCGTGTCCGGCGCGCTGATCTCGAGAAGCACGAACGGCTGGCCGTTGGTCGTGGTCCCCAGCTCCTCGTAGCGGACGCGGTCGGAGCCGTCGGCCACCGCCTTCATGTAGTCGACGATCCGATCCCATCGGGCGAGGCGGTTGTCGGCGCCGACGCGAAAACCGAGGAACGCGGCCGGCGCCTCGACCGCTCCCGCGGCCCCGAGCCCCAGGACGGCGGTGGCGCCCAGGACGGCAGCGGCCAGAACGCGTCGCATCGGAAAACTATAACCCAAGCCGCTCGTGGTCAATGATTTGCGAAGAGCCCTCTCTGTGATACAAGAACGGACGAGGCCTGTGCCCGAAACTCTTCGATTTCGCACCCGGATGGACGCCGTCCAGTCGCCGATTATCCCGGTGATCGGACGCATGATTCGCGACAACCCCGGCACCATCTCGCTCGGCCAGGGCGTGGTGCATTACGGGCCGCCGCCCGCGGCGATCGCCGCCGCGCGTGAAGGGCTCGGGCGGTTCGAGGCGCACGAGTACGGCGACGGCGCCGGGCGGCCGTCGCTCCTCTCGCGCCTCGCGCGCAAGCTCCGCGACGAGAACGGCATCGATGTCGCGGAGGGCCGGCGGGTGATGGTCACGGCCGGCGCCAACATGGCGTTCATGCACGCGGTGATGGCCACCACCGAGCCGGGCGACGAAGTGATCGTGCCGGTGCCCTTCTATTTCAACCACGAGATGGCGATCCAGATGGCCGGATGCCGTGTCGTGCCGGTGCCGACCGGCACGCGCTACGAGCTCGTGCCCGATGCCGTCGGGCGCGCGGTCACCGATCGGACGCGCGCCGTCGTGACGATCTCGCCGAACAATCCGAGCGGCGCCGTCTTCGCGCGGTCGGCCCTGGCCGAGGTGAACGCGCTTTGCGCCGAGCGCGGCCTCTATCATCTCGCCGACGAGGTCTACGAGTACTTCACCTACGGAGACGCGGCGCACACGTCGGTGGCGGCGCTGCCGGGGGCGGCGGGACACACGATCGCGATGTACTCGCTCTCGAAGGCCTACGGCTTCGCCGGCTGGCGCGTCGGCTACGTCGTGTATCCGGAGTCCCTCGCGACCGCCATGATGAAGAGCCAGGACACGATTCTGATCTGTCCGACCATCCTGGCGCAGGTGGCTGCCGAGGCGGCGCTCGACGTGGGGCGCGACTATTGCCGGCCGTTCGTCCGCGACCTTGCGGCGCTTCGCGCGACCGTCGTCGAGCGCCTGTCGGCGCTCGCGCCGCTCGTGGAGCCGCCGACCGCCGACGGCGCGCTCTATTGCCTGATCAAAGTCAACACACCGCAGAACCCGTTGCAGGTCGCCGAACGGTTGATTCGCGAACACCGCGTGGCCGTGATTCCCGGGACGGCGTTCGGCATGGCCGACGGCTGCTACTTCCGTGTGGCGTACGGCGCCCTGCAGAAGGACACCGTCGAAGAGGGCCTCGGCCGCCTCGTGAAGGGCCTCCGCGACGTGTGCGCCTAGCTCCCGCCAGAGCGATCTTCTGGGACAACGACGGCGTGCTCGTCGAGACCGAGCACCTGTATTTCCGGGCGACCCAGCACGTGCTGGCGTCTGCAGGCGTGTCGCTCTCCGCCGAGCAATACGTGCAGCTGTTCCTCGTGCAGGGCAGGGGCGCATGGCACCTCGCTCGGGCCCAGGGCGCCAGCGCGGACGACGTCGAACGGTTGAAAGCCGAACGCAACGCGCTGTACGCGCGGTGGCTGGGTGAGGCGCCGCGCCCGGTCGAGGGCGTGCACGACGTGCTGACCGCCCTGCAGGGCAAGTACGTCATGGCCGTCGTGACCAGCTGTCGCCGCGATCATTTCGAACAGATCCACCGATCCAGCGGCCTGCTGCCGTACTTCGATTTCGTGCTGACCGCCGGCGACTATGCGCGCTCGAAGCCTGAACCCGACCCGTACCTGGCGGCCATCGAGCGAAGCGGCATCGAGCCGGAGGCGTGTGTGGCCGTCGAGGATTCCGAGCGGGGCCTCATCGCCGCCACGCGCGCCGGCATCCGCTGCCTCGTGGTGCCGTCAGGCCTGACGGTGGGCGGCACGTTTTCCGGCGCTCACCGTGTGCTGGCGAGCGTCCGCGATATTCCGTCGGCCTTGTGACGTCGACGGGCGACCGCTCAGACGTCCAGTTCCTCGGCTTCCTCGGCGCGCTCCATGATGAACCGGAAGCGAGCCGAGGCGTCCTTGCCCATCAACTCGTTGATGACGCGATCGGTCACGATCTGATCGGTGACCTCCACACGCAGCAGACGCCGCGTGCGGGGATTGAGCGTCGTCTCCCAGAGGACCTTGGGCATCATCTCGCCGAGGCCCTTGAACCGCGTGATCTCGGGCGTGCCCCGCCCGTTCGCCCGCTGCTTGAGAATGGCATTGCGCTGCGCATCGTCGAGCGCCCAGTAGGTGTCCTTGCCGATGTCGATGCGGTAGAGCGGGGGCTGCGCCAGATAGACTTTGCCGTTCGCGATGAGCTGCGGCAGGTGCCGATAGAGAAAGGTGAGCAGCAGCGTGGCGATGTGATTGCCGTCCGAGTCGGCGTCGGCCAGGATGATGACCTTGCCGTAGCGCAGCCTCGACAGGTCGAAGTTCTTGCCGAGGCCGCAGCCGAGGGCGGTGACGAGATCCGACAACTCCTTGTTCTCGAGCACCTTGGCGAGCGACGCGCTCTCCGCATTGAGGACCTTGCCCCGCAGCGGCAGGATCGCCTGCCGCGCCCGGTCGCGCCCCTGCTTGGCCGATCCGCCGGCTGAATCGCCCTCGACGACGAACAGTTCGCTCGAGTCGGCCGAGGCATTCGTGCAGTCGCTGAGCTTGCCCGGCAGGTTCAGCCGTGTCGAGGTGGCGCTCTTCCGCGAAACTTCCGCCTGGGCGGCGCGGCTGGCCTCGCGGGCGCGCGCGGCCAGGATGATGCGCGCGACGATGGCTTCCGCGACGCTGATGTTGTGGTTCAGCCAATGCTCGAGCGCCGGCCGGACGACGCCGTCCACGGCCGAGGTGAGCTCGGGGTTGTTCAGCCGATCTTTCGTCTGTCCCTGAAACTGCGGCTCCTGGATGAAGACGCTGAGGACCCCGGTCAGCCCCTCGCGGATGTCTTCGGCGGTGAGCGTCACGCCTTTGGGCGAGAGGCTGTGCGTGTCGATGAAGTTTCGCACGGCCTTGCCGAGGCCGGCGCGCAGGCCATTCTCGTGCGTGCCGCCCGAGCTGGTCGGGATGCCGTTCACGTACGAGCGGATGTGCTCGTCGGTCGCTTCGGTCCACTGCAGCACCAGATCGAGGCGCAGCGCATCGTCGCGGGCGATCTCGAACGGCGTGTCGTGCACGGGTCTGGCCGCGCGCTCGCCGACGATCTTCCTGAGGTAGTCGGTGAGGCCGTTGGCATGTTCGTAGACATGCCTGGCCTTCGAGGTTTCGTCCTCGAAGATCACCTTGACGCCCTTGTGGAGATAGCTGACGACTTCCAGGCGTTCGGCAATCACGGCGGCGTCGAATTCAATCCGCGGAAAGATCGACGGATCGGGGTGGAAGTACACCTTGGTGCCCGATCCACGCGCGGCACCGATCTTCTTCAGGCCGCTCGCGACCCGGCCCTGCTTGAAGCGCATCTCCCACTGCGCTCCGTCGCGCGTGACGGTGGCGACCAGGTCCTTCGACAGCGCGTTGACGACGCTCGCCCCGACGCCGTGGAGGCCTCCAGCCGTCTTATAGTTGCCCTGCTCGAACTTGGCGCCCGCGTGCAGCACCGTGAAGATCACTTCGAGGGCGCTCTTTTTCGTCGACGGATGCTTGTCGATCGGCGCGCCGCGGCCGTCGTCTTCGATGCTGATGGAGGAGCCGTCGGCGTGGAGCGTGACCCAGATGTTCTTGGCATAGCCGTTCATCGCCTCGTCCACGGCGTTATCGAGGATCTCCCAGACGAGGTGATGCAGCCCGGCCGAGCCGACGCCGCCGATGTACATGCCGGGGCGTTTGCGGACCGGTTCGAGCCCTTCGAGAACCGTAATGTCCTTCGCGGTATAGGTGGGAGCGGCCATCGCGAACGATTGTACCGAAGAATATTCGCCCCCGCGCCGTTTTCGCGCCCGATCACGTGGCCGATCGGCGCCGCGGACCGCCACATCGCTGTGCTAATGTTCGACCGCCCATCGCCCATGGCCGTTCTCACGATCGCGACTGATCGCCCGTCCGCGCGCGCCGTGCTCGTCGTCGCGGTCGCGCTGACGATCAGTGCGCCCGCGGTCGAGGGCGCCGACGTGCCGGTGCCCGGGGGACGCGACGTCGCCGCGGGCATGCTCGGCGTGAGGCCGACTCCGGACGCCGCGCGGTTCGTGCCCGAGGTGATTCGCGTGCTGTACGCACTGCCTCCCGATCGCAACGAGGCCGCCCTGCGCAACATCGCGCGCTTCCAGGCGGCGGCGCCCGACCTCGACCACGCCCGCGATTGGGTGCCGATGCCGTTGTCGGCGGCCTTCTGGAGCCGCGCCGTCCTCGATCGCGACACGGCGCCCGACGCGCTGCTGCCGGCCATTCTCCAGAATCGCGCGGCGGCGCTCCTCTGCTACGGCCTGCTGGGGCTCGACGATGAGACCCTGGCGTACCTGGAGGCGCATCCGCAGATCCCGACGCGGATCTACCGGCGCGGTGCCGGCATTTTCGCGGCGTTCGCCGGGTCGCTGCACGTGCACGACGGGCGCATCGCGCCGCCCGGCGGGGCGGGCGCGGCGCCCTTGTGGGAGGCGGCCATCGGACGGCCGCTCGGCGACCCGATGGCGTTCATCGAGGCCTGGCTCGAGACGGATGCCGGCCGGCTGGCGTACCTCTACGACATCGTCGACCAGCTCGAGCCGCCGCAGCGGGCGTTCGCGACGGGCGCGTGGATGCAGGACCCGACCGAGCGGGCGGATCGGTTTGCGGCGCTGGTCGCGGCCACCGATCAGGCCGTCGCGGAGTGGGACATCGACCGGCTGCCCTTCGCCCGGCCGCAATACGATGTCGCGGCCTTGCTGTGGCGGGTGCGCGCCCGGCCCGACGGCGCGCCGGCGCCGCCCGCGTTGCAGTCGCTCTGGGGGCCGGCCTTCGAGAGCGACACTCTGCCCGATGACCCGACGCCGCTCGCCACCGGAGCGGACATCGACGCGGCCTGGCTGGTGCGCGCGGCCTTCCAGTACGACGGCCGTCAGCGTGGCTGGCGATTCGGACAGTTGACGTTCGGCCAGCGGGCGCTCGCCGCCGCCGGGCCGGCCGATCCTGCCGACGCCCTGGTCGCCCTGCGCGGCTACCTGCGCTTCCCGCAGCTGATGCTCGAGCTCGAGCGGATGGGGATTCGGTCGCCGGCCGTCTTTGCGGCCGCCGCTCGACGCGCCGCGCAATTCGACCGGCTGGACGGGAGCCGCGCGTTCGCGGCGCTGGGGCAGTTTCAGGGCGCGCTGGTGCTCGTGTCGCGGATGGTGCGCGTGCGGACCCTCGACGCCGCGACCGCGCGGACCCTGGTGGAGAACCTGATTGATCGGCCCCTGACGCGCGACGGCTGGTACGACGGCGCCGTCGCCGAGTGGATCGCCGACGTTTTGGCGCCGCGGCTCGACCCGGCGGCCGACATCGAGCACGCGCTCATCAACGCGCTCGGCGGCGCATCGGCACCCGACGGCGCGACGCACGTGGTGACCTGGGAGGGGCAGACCTATCGACTGGATCTCGGCGCCGCCGAGCGGCGACGGCTGGCGCTCGTGCGCGAGAAGCAGGGCGTCGAGCCGATCGACGTCTCGCTGACCATCGCGGTGATCCGGCGCCGCCTGTCGGGGCGCGCGGCCACGCTCGATTCTGATCCGCGGATCGATCGCCGATCTCCAACACCTGGCGGAGGCGCTGCGGCGCAACGCGTCGCGCGCGATCACGCCCGATCGCGTCAACCTGCCCGATGCGGCCGCCGTCGTCGACCGGAGCGCTGAGGCGTTCGCGGATCCCGGCGCGAGCAATCTGTCCCGGGCGGTCGCCGCGCTCGGACCGGTGGGCGACGTGCTGCTCGCACAGTCGCTGACGGCCTTCGCCTACGCGCTCAACGTCGGCGATCCCGACGGCACTGTGCTCCTTGCCGGGGACGTGTCGCGGCGTCACAACTTCGGCTTCGCGTCGCGCGAGCCGGGCGGATGGTCCCGCGTCGCCTGGACGGCGCCGCGCATCAAGGTCGCGCCCGGGGAGCCGTGGCATGTCGACGGCGCGTTGCTCGGCCTGGACGTCGGCCTCGCGACGCTGGGGCTGCGCCGAATCAACAGCGAGCGCGTCGTGCCAGCGCCCGTCATCACGATGAACGAGCGCGACTCGTTCGCCGCGGGCGTGGCCCTGATGGATCCCCTTGCGCTCACCGACGCCGGGCGCGACCGCCTCGTGGCCGCCGTCGCCCGGGGCCGCGCGCGCGTCGAGGCGCTCGGAGGGCGCCAGGACAATTTCCAGGCGCTCGCGACAGAAATCCGGATGGACGGCTGGCGGCGACGCGCCGGGGCCTGGATGCTCGACCACCCCCCCCCACGCGTCGACAGCTTGTTTTCCCTCGAGGAATTGCTCGAGCTCGGGGGCGGCGCCCCGTCCGACCTCGACGCCTGGGGCACGGCCGGGCTGCCTGGCGACGACTGCCTGTGCCTCGAAGCCGTGCCGGCCCGGCAGTGGCACCTGCGCGCCGGCCGGCCGCCGCTCGGGGTCATGGCGACGGCCGTGGCCGACCTCAACCTGCACGTCGCCATGGCACTTGGGGAGTTGCGGTTGCCGGCGGCCCTCGGTCAAGATGTTCTGCGGTCGGCCGTCCAGGACTTCGTCGACGAGGTGAGACCCACCGACCCCGACGACTGGCTCGCGCTCGTGCGCGCGGCGCAGAGCGCGCCGAGGGAACGCATCGAGGACTACGTGGCGACCTCCGCAGCCGTCGGTCCGCTCGTGCCCGAGACGTCAGAACCGTAGCGCGGACGACAGCGTCCGCGAGGGCCAATCGCATGACGGGAAGCCTGTTTCGTCTCGCGGCGCCGGTGCCCCTCGCGCTCCTGATCTGTGCGCTCGGCGTGTCCGGCCAGGAGCCGCCGGCACCTGCCGTCCCCAGCGTCCACATCCTCTCTCCCTCCGCCGACGCGTACATCAGCGGCCAGACGGTGCTGCGCGCCGTGGTCGATCCCGTCGGCGCGGCCAGCACGATCATTTTCTACGTGGATGGCCGCCAGGTGTGCACCATCGTTCAGTCGCCGTACGAATGCGCGTGGGAAGCCGGGCCGACGATCAACGAGCACCAGGTGCGGGCCGTGGCGAATCTGGCGACGGGCGGGCGTGTCATCGAGACGCTTCGGACCAAGTCGCTCGGATACTCCGATTCCGCCGACGTGAACGTCGTCCAGGTCACGGTGACCGTCACGAAGAACGGGGAGTTCGTGCCCGACATTCCGCGGTCGGCGTTTCACGTCAAGGAAGACGGCCGGCCGCAGACGATCACATACTTCTCGTCGGAGGACGTGCCGCTCGAGCTCGTGGCGGCGGTCGACATCAGCGGGAGCATGACGACGGCGATGACGAAGCTGAAGGCGGCCGTCCGCGACTTCCTGATTGCCGTGCCCTCCCAGGCCCAGGTCACGCTGCTCGGCTTCAACGACAGCATCTTCCCCCTCGCACGCCGCGCCACGCGGCCAGAGGATCGCGTGCGCGCCGTCGATCGCCTGGCGCCGTGGGGGGCGACCGCGCTGTACGACGTCATCCTGCGGGGCATCGAGATGCTGGGCCGGGAGACGGGCCGCAAAGCGCTCGTGGTCTTCACCGACGGCGAGGATCAGGGCAGCCACGGGACGCTCGAAGACGTCGAACGCCGGCTCCAGACGAGCGACGTCACGCTGTACATGATTGGGCAGGGCCGCGGCGTGACGCTCGATCGCCTGAGGACGGTGATGACCCGCCTGTCGCGCCCGACCGGCGGTCGCGCACTGTTCACCGACAACATCGACGAACTGAACGACCGGTTTGCCGATCTGATCGAAGAGCTGTCGAACCAGTACCTGATCGGGTACCCTCCGACGAACACGGCGCGCGACGACACCTGGCGTCGCATCGATGTGCAGGTCGACGGATACGACGACGTGCGCGCCCGGCAGGGCTATCGCGCCGAACCCCTGGCGGCCTCGCGATGAAGGTGTCGCTCGCTTCCCGGACACTCGCCGTGGCGGCGACGACCGCGGCCATCGCGATTGGCGTGTCGGCTCAGGCGCCAAAGCAGCCGCCGGTCTTTCGCTCGGCCGTCGAGGTCACCTCGCTCGACGCCAGCGTCGTGGACAACCGGGGGCAGCCGATCACCGATCTGTCGAGCGACGAGTTTACCGTGCAGATTGACGGCGCGCCCAGACGCGTCGTGTCCGCGGAATTCGTCTCGCTCGTACCCGACGGCGCGAATGCCCCGCCGCCGGCGTTGCCCGACGGGTACAGCACGAACGAAGGCGGCACGGCGGGCCGGCTGATCGTCCTCGTCGTCGACCAGCCGAACATCCGGTTCGGCGGAGGCCGGGCCCTTACCCGCGCCGCCGAAGAGTTCCTCGACACGCTGCAGCCGGCCGATCGGGTGGCCGTCGTGGGGTTCGGCCTCGGCGCCCGCTCGACCGCGTTCCTGTCGGATCGGGAGCGATCCAAGCAGGCGATCGCGAGCATGCACGGGCAGATGGAGTCGCTCTCGGTCGGGCAATCCACCACGAGGCGGATGGCGTTGTCCGAGGCGCTGGCGATCGACCGCGGCGACGACCAGATCCGCCAGGCCGTCGTCGAGCGCGAGTGCGGGCAGGAGCCCACGCAGTTCAGGGAGGAATGCGCGATCCAGGTCGTCAACGACGCCCGCATGATTGCGCTGCAGGCGGACCGGGAAGGGACGTCGACGATTCGCGGCCTGCACGACCTCCTGCTCGCCCTGGCGCCGATCGACGCGCCCAAGACGCTCGTCCTGATGACCGAGGGGTTCATCATGGAGGACGGCGTCGAGTCGCCCGTGACCGAGCTGGGGGGGCTGGCTGCCTCGGCCAGAACGAGCATCTACGTCCTCAAACTGGACGACAACTACTTCGACATCACCGAGCCCGGGCTGCCGTTCGCGCGCGGTGAGGACACGCAGCGGCGGACCGAGGGCGTGATGGCGCTCGCCGCGGCCAGCCGGGGCGCCGTGTTCAACGTCGTCGGCACGGGGCAGACGTTGTTCGATCGGATTGCGGCCGAGATCTCCGGCTACTATCTTCTCGGCGTCGAGTCGGCGCCGACCGATCGGGACGGCCGGGCGCATTCGGTGCGCGTCCGGGTGTCGAGGGGCGGCGCGACCGTGCGCGCGCGGCGTTCGCTGCTCGACCGGTCGGCCTTCGAATCGCCCGCTCCGCGCACCATGAGCCAGGAAGCGATGGAGGCGTTGACCTCGCCGCTCCTGTCGTCGGCCCTGCCTCTTCACGTGATCACCTTTTCGCTCCGCGACGCCGATCCGTCCAAGGTGCAGCTGCTCATCCGCGCCGACATCGGCGGCCAGTACACGGCCGATCGCCAGATAGCGGTCGCCTACGTCATCGCGGATGAAGACGGCCACGACGTCCAGAGCCTCGGCGCGATGGCTCGAGTCGGACCCGTGATGAACGGCGTGCCGTCGCCGCTCCAGTACGCCGCCGGCGCGAGTCTGCCGCCCGGCGACTACCGCCTGAAGATCGCCGTCGCCGAAGGCGATCGCGTCGGCAGCGTCGAGCACGAGATCCATGCCGGACTGGTCAGCGGCGGCGACGTGGACCTGAGCGACCTGATGGTCGGTGGCCCCGTCGACCTGAGTCCGCGTCAGCAGCCCACGGTGACGCCGACGGCGAGCTTTGGCGTCGTCCAGGGCTATCTCGAGGCCTATGGGCCTGGCTCGTCGGCGATCCAGGTGCGCTACGAGGTGGCGTCGACCGAGGACGGCCCGCCCATCCTGGGCGAAGACGCGGCCGGCCAGACTGCCGGTCCTGCGCGGACACTGTTCTCGCGGTCGCTGTCCATCCGCCAGCTGCCCCCCGGCGCCTACCGCCTGCGCGCCGCCGTGTTCTCCAGCACCGGCGAGCCGCTGGCGCAATTGTCGCGGGAGTTCGACGTGGCGCCTCCCAGCGTGCTCATGAGCTCGGTGACCGGGGTGGGCAGCAGCGCCGCGCCCGACGATGTGGACTTGTTCCTGCCGGTCGAGGAAACCGATTTCGCGTCGGCATTCCACGCCGAGGAAGCGCTGGAGCGACCTGCGGTCGACCAGTTTCGTGCGCAGGTGGAGGACAGCGTCCGCCCGGAGTTCGATGCCGGCGTGAAGCAGCTGCAGGCCGGGAACTACGAGAAGGCCGAAGAGAGCTTCAAGCACGCGATTCAGCCGGACGTGGACAGCACGTCCGCCCTCGTGTATCTCGCTGCGACGTTTGCCGCGTCCGGACACGATCAGGAGGCGGCCGGAGCCTGGCAGACTGCGCTCATCGAGGGCGGCGAGATTCCCGAGGTGTACTACTGGCTCGCCGAGGCCCTGTTGCGGACGCACGATCTGAACGAAGCGCGGGAGATTCTGGCCGAGGCGACGGGCAAGTGGCCCTCCGATCCCCGGCTGACGCATCCCCTGGCGATGCTGTACGCCACGTTCGGGCAGGGGCGCGAGGCGGTGCGGACGATGGAGCGCTATCTCGACGCGCGGCCCGACGACCAGGATGCCCTCCTGCGCGCCGTCGAGTGGATCTACAACCTGCGCCTTGCGGGAGCCGCCGCCCACACGCCCGAAGAGGACACCGCGCTGGCAAGGCGCTACGCCGAGTCATACCAGCGCGCGAACGGGCCGCAGGGCGAGCTCGTGCGGCAGTGGATGACGTTTCTCGAGTCGCCGAAACAGCCCTAGCTAGCGGTTCCCATCCGCGTCTTCGGCGGGGGGCTGCGCCTTCTTGGCTCGCGCCGATGGCCGTTTGGCGGCGGCTTTGCGCGGCCGCGGCGCCTTTCGCGGCGCCGCCGGCGTGGCGCGCGCCCGGCGCGCCCGCGGCTTGGCGCGACCCAGAAGCTCCGCCGTCGTGTCCACGAGATCCGGTCGGGGCAGCGCGTCCAGCACGTCCACATCCCCTTCCACGGCGGCCATCGTGTCGCCTGGCGAGGCGGCTGCCTGGTCCCGCGGTGCCCCGGACTCGCCCTGGGGCGGAGCCGCCATCGCGGAAGCGGGAGCGTTCGGTCGCGGAAGCGACGCGCCGGGGAACACACGCAGACCGCCGCGGCGGTCGCGCTCGACGCGAACGAGATTCTCGCGCTGGCAGGCACGCACGAGGTCCATCAAGCCGCCGAATCCGTACCGGCGCTCGTCGAAGCCGCCGTCGGCCTGCCTCAGGATCTGCTTCAGGTTTCGCACGTACATCGGCCAACGCGCGCTGGTGGCCGCGGCGAGAATTTCGCCTACCACGCGGACGCCGTCCGCCTGGGATTCGGTGGCTTCGACCGGCGGGCGGCTCTGCCCTCCCTCCGGCGCGGCCACGGCGGGAGCCTCTGCAACCGGCTCGGCCGGCGACTCGTTCTCGTCGAACGCTTCGTTCAGCTCGACCGTCACACTCCGGCCCGTGTGCTTCAGGTTCACGACGCCCGTCTTGGCGAGCTTCTCGGCGAAGTCCAGGAACGACGAGGCTCCGTAGCTGCGCTCGGAGAAGGTCGAGTCGAGCTGCAGCAGCGTGCTCTTCAGCAGGCCCGTCTGCGGCGTGACTTCCCGATCCGCCAGGATCTTGAGCGCGCGCCGCACGAGCGGCACCACCTGGGCGAGCGGCGCCGAGGCAGCCGCCTGGACCGGCCGGGCGTCCTTGCCGGGCCCATGCGAGCGCCGCGGCCTGAGCAGATTCTCGTAGGCCACGAATTCGTAGCAGTTGCGCTGCAGGATGACGCTCGTGAACTGGCGGCCCCCGACGACGAACACCTTCTTGTCGTACTGCTTCAGCTTCTCGACGAGCGACAGAAAGTCGCTGTCGCCGCCGACGATCACGAACGCGTTGATGTGCGGGTGCGTAAACACCATCTCGAGCGCGTCGAGCGCCAGATTGATGTCGGCGCCGTTCTTGTCGCCGCCCGGGGTCAGATTGCGCTGAACGAGGCGGATGGCGTGCTGCGTGAGCGTGCGGCTGTATTCCCCTGCGCGGGTCCAGTCGGCGTAGGCGATCTTCGTGACGACCTCGCCGCGTTCCTTGATGGCTTCCAGGACCGTCCCGACGTCGAAATGCTCATGGAGCGTAGTGCGGACGCCAATCTCGATGTTGTCGAAGTCGACGAATACCGCGATATTGAGGCGATCTTGTGCCAAAAGCGATGTCCTTTCGCAGTCATTGTACTAGCCGAAGGGGAAAGTCACCACCGAGCCGCGGCCGGGCGCGCCTACGACTCGCCCCCGCCGCCGCCCAGAGGCGCCGGCGCCTCGGGCGCGGGCCAGAGCACTCTGACGAACTGCCCGCGCTGCAGCAGTTCGCGCCCCTTGCCTCCGCGTCCGCTCACCTCGTACTTCGCCGTGCTGATGGTCTGCTCGGCACCGCGGCTGGTTTCGACGGTGAGCAGATCGCGGTCGCCGACGGACGCGATGAACCCGAGCACGCGGTCGTTCTTGGCGAGCTTGATCAGGATGACGCCGCGGCCCGGACCGGAGAGAAAGTTCACCTCGTCGGCGCGGCAGAGCAGGCCGCGGCCTTCCGCAGTGGCCGCGATCAGCGTCTCGTCGCCCACGATGCGCGCCACGCCCACGACTTCCGCGCCACCGGCCGGCCGCGCGAAGCGGCGGCCGGCGCGGGTGCTCGGCTCGACGAAGCCGCCCAGACCGAACCGCAGGCTGTATCCGTCGCTCGTGACGGCCACCGCGTGGGCCGGCGGCGGGGCCTCGGGATGCTTCGCCGGCGGCGCGATTTCGCCCGTGGCGCGCGGATCGAGGCTCAGGGCCGCTACGATCTTCTCGCCGTCCTTCAGCTTGAACTGCTTCTGGATCGGCTCCCCGTAGCCGGTCGATGCCGGGACGTCGATGAAGCGGCACGTGTAGGCGACGCCGAAGTTCGAGAAGAAGGCACAGGTCGCCCGCGTGCTGCCCGCGAAGGCGGCCAGCACGGCGTCGCCTTCGCGCAGGCGCGTCGTCGACAGATCCTTCACGTCTTTCTGCCGCTTCACCCAGCCGTCGCGCGACACGATCACCACGTTGTCTTCATCGACGATGAAGTCGTCGGCCGTGTACTCGGGCTCCTCGCTGTCGCTGGCGATGAGCGTCCGCCGCGCGTCAATCTTGCGATCGGCGTACGTCTTCAGGATGTCCTCCAGCTCGTTGCGCACGAGGGTCCATCGGCTGGCCTCGTCCTTGAGGAGCGAGCCGATCTGGCGTGCGCGCTTCCGCTTGTCCTCCAGCTCCTTGCGAATTACGAGGATCTCCAGGCGGGCCAGCCGGTAGATCTTCAGCTCGAGGATCGCGTCGGTCTGTTCGGCGTCCAGCGAGAACCGCTTCATGATGGTCTCCGCCGCGTCCGCCTTGCCATCGGATCTCCGGATGATGCGGATGATCTCGTCCAGCGCGTCGAAGACGGCGGCAAACCCGTCGAGGATGTGGATCCGCGTCTTGAGCGCCGCGAGCTCGTGCTCGAGCCGGCGGGTCACCACGTCGAGCCGGAAGTGCAGAAAGTGCCACAGGATCGACTTCAGGTCGAGGCGCTCGGGCCGGCCCACGTCGGGCTGCTCGGTGGGAATCAGGCACGTGAGGTTCACCGGGACGTTGATCTGGAGGGGCGTGTGCTTGAACAGATACGCCATCACCATCTTCTCGTCGGCGTCCTTCTTCAGCTCGAGGGCGATCCGCACGTCTTCGGTCGACAGATCCTTGACGTCGAGCAGCTGCGGCAGCTTCCGGCCGAGCACGACGTCGGCGATGCGCTCGACGAGCTGGGCCTTGTTCACCGTGTACGGGATGCTCTCGATGTAGATCGTCCTGGTCGAGCGCGTCTCCGGACCGATGTCCCAGGTGCCGCGCAGCCGGATCGAGCCCGAGCCGGTCTTGTAGATCTCGCGCAGCTCCTCCGACGTGTTCAGGATCTGGCCTCCGGTGGGGAAGTCGGGCCCCTTGATCACCCGGCAGAGCGCGGTGTTGCCCAGGTCCTCGTTGTCGAGCAGCTTGATCAGGGCGCTGCACACCTCGCCCAGATTGTGCGGCGGGACGTTGGTGGCCATGCCCACCGCGATGCCGGTGGCGCCGTTCGCGAGCAGGTTGGGAATGCGCGCCGGCAGCACGACAGGCTCGGTCTTCGTGCCGTCGTAGTTGGGGCGGAACGGCACCGTCTGCTGCTCGATCTCGGTGAGCAGCTCATCGCTCACGCGCGCCAGCCGGCACTCGGTGTAGCGCATCGCCGCCGCGCTGTCGCCGTCGAGCGATCCGAAATTGCCCGATCCGTCGACGAGGGGGTAGCGGAGCGAAAAGGGCTGCGCCATCCGCACGAGCGTTTCATAAAGTGCGGCGTCGCCGTGCGGATGGAAGCTCCCCATCACGTCGCCAACCACCTTCGCGCACTTCCGGTGTTTGGCGTCGGCCGTGAGGTTCTGTTGCCACATCGTGTACAGGATGCGGCGCTGGACAGGTTTCAGTCCGTCGCGGACGTCGGGCAGGGCCCGCGCCGTAATCACCGACAGCGCGTAATTGAGATAGCGCGCCTGGGCCGCCTCGTGCAGGGCGACGGCCTCGGTGATGCCCGGCCCGCCTCCGCCGGGAGGGGCCGCGCCGGCCGTCCCGCTCTCGACCGCGTCCAGGTTGTCGAAGAGGGTTCGCGCCCTCCCGGCCCGTTTCGCCAACTTACCGCCCGTCGAGCCGGCAGGAGACCGCGCACGGTCTCGGGGACAGACTGACACCCATGCGCACAAGTATAGGGGAGGCGGGGGCACTGAGGAACTGGGGAACCGGGCGCAGGCCTTCGCGCGCCTGCGCCCGTTCGATCGAGCGGTCGACTACTTGATGAACAGCATCTCGCGATAGGTGGCGAGCGGCCAGAGTCCGTGCGGCATCACCACCTCGAGCCGGTCGCCGGACTCGCGCAGGGCCGCCATCGCGGGAATCACGACGTCGCGGAAGTACTTGGCGTGTTTTTCTGCCGTGGGGCCTTCATGTTCCAGCGCCTTCGCGAGCTTGTCGGTGCCCTTCTTGAGATCGTCGGTCAGCTTCGTCATCGTCGCGAGCACCTTCTTGCTCTCGATCGACTTGCCGCCGGCCTGCCTGACGGCCGCGACGCTCTGCGCGACCTGCTTCTGGTACTCGAGCGCCGCCGGCAGAATGTAGCGGTTCGCCATGAGCACCATGAGCTGGCCTTCGACGTTGACCACCTTGTTGTAGGTCTCGAGCATGATCTCGTACCGCGAGTGGAGCTCGCGGGCGTTCAGCACCTTGTATTTCTCGAACGTCGCGATGACGTCTTTGGTGATGAGCTGCGGGAGGGCGTCCACGGTGTTCTTGAAGTTCAGCAGCCCGCGCTTACCCGCCTCCTTTTCCCATTCCTTGGCGTAGTTGTTGCCGTTGAAAATGATGCGCTTGTTCTCCTTGATCACTCTCGGCAGGAGCTCGGCCGCAGCCTTTTCGACGGATTTGCCGCCCTTGGTGAGCTTCTCGAGCTCGGTGGCCATGTAGTCGAGCGACTCGGTCACGGCCACGTTGAGGGCGATGTTCGGGTACGCGATGCTCTGATTCGACGACACGGCGCGGAACTCGAACTTGTTGCCGGTGAAGGCGAACGGACTGGTGCGGTTCCGATCGCCCGCGTCGCGGGGGAGCTTGGGCAGGACCATCACGCCCGTGTCGAGCTCGCCGCCGGCCTTGGTCGATTTGGCCCCGCCCTTCTCGATCTGCTCGAAGATGTCGGTGAGCATGTCGCCCAGGAAGATCGAGATGATGGCGGGCGGCGCTTCGTTGGCGCCCAGGCGGTGATCGTTGCCCGCGCTCGCGATCGACGCGCGCAGCAGGCCCTGCCATTTGTTCACGGCGCGGATGACCGCCGCGCAGAACACCAGGAACTGGATGTTCTCGTGCGTGTTCGTGCCGGGGCTGAGGAGGTTGTGGCCGTCGCTGTCGCTGATCGACCAGTTGAGATGCTTGCCCGATCCGTTCACGCCGGCGAACGGCTTCTCGTGGAGCAGGCAGGACAGGCCGAATTTCGGCGCCATGCGCCGCAGCGTCTCCATGGTCATCATCTGATGATCCGTGGCGACGTTCGCGTTCTCGAACACGGGCGCGATCTGGTACTGGCTCGGCGCGACCTCGTTGTGGCGCGTCTTCACCGGCACGCCCACTTTGTACAGCTCGCCCTCGACCTCCGACATGCAGGCCATCACGCGGTCGGGAATCGCGCCGAAGTACTGGTCCTCGAGCTCCTGGCCCTTGGGGGGCTTGGCCCCGAACAGAGTACGGCCCGCATTGATCAAATCCGGACGGGAGAGATAGAAGTACCGGTCGATGAGGAAGTATTCCTGCTCCGGGCCGCACGTGGTGATCACGCGCTGCGCCTTGGAGCCGAAGAGCCTGAGCACCCGCACCGCCTGCTTCGACAGCGCTTCCATCGAGCGGAGGAGCGGCGTCTTCTTGTCGAGCGCTTCACCGGTCCAGCTGACGAACGCCGTCGGAATCACCAGCGTCACGGCGCCGCCGCTCTTGAGCAGCCAGGGCGGGCTCGTCGGATCCCACGCGGTATACCCGCGCGCTTCGAACGTGGAGCGGAGGCCGCCCGACGGGAAGCTCGAGGCGTCGGGCTCGCCCTTGATCAACTCCTTACCCGAGAACTCCGCGACCGCCTTGCCGTCGTTGGTCGGCGAGAGAAACGAGTCGTGCTTCTCGGCCGTGATTCCCGTCAGCGGCTGGAACCAGTGCGTGTAGTGGGTCGCGCCGTGCTCGACCGCCCAGTCCTTCATCGCCGTGGCGACGGCGTCGGCCACCGACAGATCGAGCGATTCGCCGTGGAGCACCGTCCGCCGCAACGCGTCGTACACGGGCTTGGGCAGGCGCGCCTTCTGCAGCGCATCGTTGAACACCAGACTGCCGAACGCATCATCGGCGCCGAGCCCCCCGGACCCTCTTGCCTCATTCATCGACCAGTCGCGAATCGCGGTGATCGCGTCACCGAGCACTGCCGAACCCATCGCGTCCCCCCTTTTGCGTCAGCTGAAACTTGAAGTGCGGAACTCCGCTAGGAATGCGCATGATAGCGCGCCAACGCCAAGGTCTGCATTATCGCCGATTTCATGCAGAATCGGCAAAATTCGACACCTGATCGGCCGAGTATTGCGCCATGACCTGCACATTGACGTGCCGAACGTGCAGGATGTGCACGGATCATCGATCAGGCCCCCCGAACGGCTTCCAGCCCGCCAGGATCAGCAGCTCCGCAATCGCCATGGCCGTCGCGCCCCAGATGTCTTCTCCGCCCACCCTGAAGGCCGGCGCCACGACCCGCACGTCGCCCCGCCGGCGCTCGGTCCGGACGAGGGCGGCCGGATCGAGCAGGGCGGAGAGGGGAAGCTCCAGAATCCGCTCGACCTCGCCGTCGGAGGCGCGCAGCCGCGGGCGCGCGGCCAGCGCGGCGACGACCGGGTGCAGCCGGAACCCCGTGACGAGGATGTCGACGGGCGTGAGGCGTCCCAGGATTCGAACGCCCGCGGGGGCCAGGCCGATCTCCTCCCCGGCCTCCCGAATTGCAGCGCCTTCGAGCGTCTCGCCCGGGTCGACCACGCCGCCCGGGAACGATATCTGGCCGGCGTGACGGCCGAGCGCGAGATGGCGGAGCGTCAGCACCAGATGCGGCAGGCCTCCCACGGGGATCAGGAGCACGAGCCCGGCGGCATCGCGGAGCGCCGCGAGCCTCGCGCCCGCCGTCGCGCGACGCGGGTGCGGCTGCATGAGGAGATGCGCGGCGCTGCCCGGCAGCGTACCCGTCAGCGCGTGTTCCAGCCGGGAGACGAAATCGTCGAAGGACGTCAAACCGACAGTGTAAGGGTGCGACAATCGTTCCGTCGTGCATTCTGGCAGCGTGATGGATCGATGATTCTCACGACGATTCGGGCCGTGGCCGTCGGTCTCGCACGCAGCGTCCTGTCGCCGCGCGGCCCTGCGGGGGTGACCCTCGGGGCGGGCGACCAGGCGCCGCCGTTTGCGCTGATGGGCTCGGACGGAGAAATTTACACGCTGGCCGATTTTTTGGATCGACGGCAAGCCATTGTCCTCGCATGGTTTCCGAAGGCGTTCACCGGAGGATGCACCGCGCAGTGCAAATCCCTGATGGTGAACGCGGCCGAAGTCGAGCGGTTCAACGTAAGATACGTGGCCGCCAGCGTGGATCGGCCCGATGTGAACGCCAGGTTTGCCCGCGAGCTTGGCGTCCCCTTCCCGATCCTGAGCGATCCGGATGGCACCGTGGCACGCGCGTACGGCGTCTTACGACCATCAGGGTTTGCGGCGCGATGGACGTTCTACATCGGCGCCGACGGGCGCATTCTCGCCGTCGATCGCCAGGTAACGCCGGCAACCTCGGGCCAGGCCGTCGCGGCCCGGCTGGCCGAACTGGGTGTTCCACGCCATGACGTTGCTCGATCGCTTTCGCACGACCACCCCGCATAAACATCCCGATCCGGCCGTCCGGCTCGCGTACATCGAGGAAGTGCCCCTCGACGAGCGCGCGATCATCGCCGAAGTCGCCCGAGACGACGAGGATCCCCGGGTGCGCCGGGCCGCCGTGAGCAAGCTCATGGATCCGGCGGCGCTGGTGGCGATCGCGCGCGCCGAGGGCGACGAGGGCGTGCGCGCGCAGGCGTCGGCCATGCTCCGCGACATCGCGCTCGAGGCGTTCGAAGGCGTGGAGGAAGCCGACAGCCTGGCTGCCGTCGAGGGGCTGACGGATGCGAAGGCGCTGGTCCAGGTGGCCAAGGGCGCGCTTCGCGAGAGCACAGCGCTCGCCGCGCTTGCCCGGATCGACGATGCGCGGGCGCTCGGGTCGGTGGCGCGCCATGCGGCGCTCGACGCGAGCCGGCGCGCCGCGCTCGATCGGCTCGCGGATCACGACGAAGTGCTCGCCGTGGCCATGAACAGCGACTTCCGCGACTCGGCGCTCGCCGCGCTCGAACGGTTGAGCGACCGCGCCGATCTCGATCTGGTGGCGGCGCGTGCGACGAACAAGAGCGCGGCCAAGCGCGCGCGTTCGGCGCTGCGCGAGCTCGACGAGCGCGAGGCCGCCGAGCGGGCCGACGCCGCGGCGCGTGCCGCCGAGGCGCGCCAGCTGGCCGAGGTCGAGGCCGCCCGGGCGCGTGCGGCCGAGGCCGAAGCCCGCGCCGCGGAAGCCGCCGCGCGCGCCCGCGACGCGGAAGCCGCGAGCCACCCCGCTCCGATCATCGCCGCCGAGCCCTCCCCGGCCGCGATCGCGCGAGACGAGGAGGCCCACGCGGCCCGGCTGGCCGCCGAAGCCGAGGCGCGTGTGCGCGAGCAGGACGCGGCCCGGGCCCGGGCTGCGGAAGAGGCGGTTCGCGCGCAGGAGCAGGCCGCCGCGGACGCGCGCGCCCGGCGCGACGCGCTCGCGCGACTTCGCAATCTCGCCGCGCGGGTCGAGGCGCTCGCCGCCCGGCCGGATCTCACGTTGAAAGCGGCCGAACGGGCGCTGCGCGATCTGCGCGCCGCCCTGGCCGACCTGCCGCCGCTGCCCTCCCGGGACGACCACGACGAGATCGCCAGGCGGCTCGAGGCCACCGACGCAGCGTTGTCGCCGCGCGCGCTGGAGCTGCGCGAAGCCGCCGATTGGCAGCGGTTCGTCAATGCCGGCGTCCAGGAGCAGCTCTGCGCCCGGATGGAGGCGCTCGAGTCGGAAGGCGATCCCGAGGCCCTGCTGTCCACGATTCGCGACCTGCAGCAGCAGTGGCGGGCGGCGGCCGACGTGCCGCGCGCCCAGGCCGACGCGCTCTGGCGGCGTTTCAAGGCCGCGCATGATCGCCTGTGGCCCCGCTGCGAAGCCTTTCTCGCCGGCCAGGCGGCGGTGCGCGCGGAGCACCTCCAGAAGAAGATCGCTCTCTGCGAGCGCGTCGAGGCGCTCGCCGAGTCGACCAGCTGGCTCCAGACCGCCGACGAGATCAAGCACCTGCAGGCGGAATGGAAGGCGATCGGCCCCGCTTCGCGCGGTCAGGAAAAGGCCGTCTGGGACCGCTTCCGCTCGGCCTGCGATTGGTTCTTCACGCGTCGCAACGAAGACCTCAAGCAGCGGAAAGCCGTGTGGGCCGAGAATCTCGCACGGAAGGACGCCCTCTGCGCCAAGGCCGAGGCCCTCGCCGTCTCGGACGACCGCGACGCGGCGGTGGCCGCCGTCAGGGCGCTGCAGGCCGAGTGGAAGACGATCGGTCCGGTGAAGAAGAGCCGGTCGGAGGCCATCTGGCTGCGCTTCCGCGCCGCCTGCGACGCGATCTTCGCCCACGACCACCAGCGTCGCGACGCCGCGGCGGCCGAGCGCCTCTCGGCCCGCGAAGCGATCTGCCAGCAGCTCGAGGGCCTCATCGCAGGGGACGCGACCGAGCCGCCCGCCGATCTCCAGCCGACGCTTCGCGCCCTCGAGACCCGCTGGCACAATGAGCCGCCGCTGCACGGTCCGGATCGCGAACGCGCCACCGCGCTCGATCGGCGGTTCGCCGGGGCCTGGACCGCCGTCGCCGATCGCTGGCGCGCAGCCATCAGCGGAACCGATCTCGACCCGGACGCTCGACGGCGGCGGCTCGAGGACCTCTGTCGCCGCGTCGAAAGCCTCGCCGCCTCGCCCGGCGGCGCCGGCCCCGCAGACGATCCGGCGCTCTCGCCGGCCGAGCGACTGGCGCTCCGCCTCAAGGAGACGCTCGCGTCGAACACGATCGGCGGGAAGGTCGATGAAGGCAGTCGCTGGCGGGCGGCGGCCGAAGACGTTCGGCAGGCGCAGGCCTCATGGGCGCGCATCGGTCTCGTACCCGACGAGATTCGCCGCCCCCTGGCCGATCGCTTCGACCGCGCGTGCCGCTATGTCCTGCAGAAGGCCGGCGGAATTCCGCGGCCTGGCGGCCCCTCCTCGCGCCCGGGTCCCTCGCGCCGTCCGGCTCCGGGCCGGCCGGCAGGACCGGGTCGACCCGGGGGGGCCGATCGATCGGGCGGCTCGGGCGCCTAGCTCACCGGATTTGCAGCAGCTCGACGTCGAACACGAGCATGCCGTACGGGGCCTGCTGGCCGCGATAGGCCAGGTTCTCGGGAATCCAGAAGCGCGCCTTCTCGCCTTCGACCATCAACTGGACGCCCTCGGTCCAGCCGGGAATGACGCCGTTCAAACGGAACGTCGCAGGCTCGCCGCGCATGATCGAACTGTCGAAGAGTTGCCCGTTCGTCGTCCAGCCGGAGTAGTGGACGGTGACCTGGCTGGTGGCCGCTGGATGGGTGGTCCCGGTGCCGGGGCGAAGCACGCGATAGGCGAGCCCCGACGACGTCTTCTCCGCGTCGGCGGGTGGCCCCTTGACGTCGGACGGGGGAACGAGCGGCGATTCCGCGAACGAAAAGAGCTCGACCTCGAAGACGAGCATGCCTTTCGGATCGCGCTGGCCCTTGTAGGCCAGCGATTCGGGAATCCAGAAGCGGCGCTTCTCGCCGGTGACCATCAGCTGCAGGCCTTCGGTCCAGCCGGCAATCACGCGATCGAGCGGGAAGGTGGCCTTTTCGCCGCGGGAGTACGAACTGTCGAACATCAGGCCGTCGGTGGTCCATCCCGTGTAGTGGACGGTCACGATGTCGGTCTTCCCGGGGTGCGTCGTCCCCGTGCCCGGCGTCAGGACCTTCGAGGCAAGGCCGGACGGCGTCTTCTGCGCGTCGGGCGGGGGCGCGGCCACGTCGGGCGGCGCCGGGCTCTGCGCGAACGCGAAGCCCGCGACCAGCACGAGGGCAAGGGTGAGGATCACTCGCATGACGAAATCCTAGCAGACTCGCAGCCGTCCAGCAGGGTGGCGGCGTCCTCGTCCACGAGAATCCGCGCGCGGTGGCGCTGGCTCACGAAACCTTCTTCGACAGCCCGATCGAGAAAACGGATCACATCGTCGAAATAGCCGCCGATATTGAGCAGC
Source organism: uncultured Acidobacteriota bacterium (assembly GCA_963837345.1). Classification (GTDB taxonomy): domain Bacteria; phylum Acidobacteriota; class Vicinamibacteria; order Vicinamibacterales; family CAVVIG01; genus CAWIMX01. Next base: position 489,849 of record CAWIMX010000001.1, on the reverse strand, counting down.
GCGCAGGGCTTCTGGTGCAGACCGAGCTGCGCCCAGGTCAGCATCTCGAACAGTTCGTCGAGTGTGCCGAGGCCGCCGGGAATGGCGAGGAAGGCGTCGGCCCGCTCGGCCATCAGCGCCTTTCTCGCGTGGATCGAGCCGACGACCAGCAGTTCGGAGAGTCCGGCGTGCGCGATTTCTCTGGTCGCGAGAAAGTCGGGAATGACGCCCGTGACCCGTCCGCCCGCGGCGAGCACCGCGTCGGCGAGGGTGCCCATCAGGCCGACGCTGCCGCCGCCATACACGAGGCGATGGCCGCGCTCGGCCATCAGTGCGCCCAGGCGGCGGGCGGCCGCGGCGTATTCGGGCCGCGCGCCGGCGCTCGATCCTGCAAAGACACACACAGCGTGCATGGGCGGCGATTCTAACGCGACCGTGAGACGCCCGTGCCTGGCGGGCCCGCGTTCGTCGGCGTGCAGGGCGTGGACGCGCTCGACGCGCGGCTGAAGCCGCCGCTGAAGGTCACGGCCGGGAGGTACGACCAGTCGTGCGGCGTGCGTGAGTTGGCCGTCGAGGGTCCCGATGGCTGCACGATCACGTCCGCGGAGCGGGTGCCGCGGTCGCGCGCAGCGCGGGGGCGAGCGAGGCGGCGATCGCAACGGCGAGGAGCAGCGCCGCGACCACGAGCGGCGTGACCGGATCGAGCGGGCCGACGCCGAACAACAGCCCGCGGGCGAAGCCGAGGGCGATCGGCGTCAGTCCGATCCCGATCCCGGCGCCGATCGCGGCGAGGACGGCCGCCTGCCGGACGACCAGCGCGACGACGTCGCCCGGCGAGGCGCCGAGGGCGATGCGGATGCCGATCTCCTTCGCGCGGGCGCTGGTGGTATGGGCAATGACGCCGTAGACGCCCAGGGTCGCGAGCAGCAGCGCGAGCGCGGCGAATGCGCCGAGGAGCCACGCCATCTCGCGCGGACGCGCGAAGGCCTCGCGCACGATGCCGTCGAACGCGGTCTCCTGCGTCACCGGGAGCTGCGGATCGGCGCCGCGCACGGCCGCGCGCATCGCCGGAAGCGCGTCCTCCGCGCGCCGTCGGTCGGCGACGCGCGCCATCAGGGTGATCTCCACGGTCGGGTTCTGCGCGTACGGGAGGTAGAGCTGCGGGTCGGCCGCGTGGTCGAGGGGATCCTCCCGCACGTCCGCGGCGACGCCGACGATGGCGAGCGCGCCCTGGCGGGCGCGCGGGATCCAGAAGGCGGCGCTGCCGGAGAACTTCCCGGTCACGTGCCGGCCGATCACGTCCGTCGTGTGCCAGTAGCGCTCGGCGAACTTCTCGCTCACGATGGCCACGCCCGGCGCGTCCTCGTTGTCGCCGTCGGTGAAGTCGCGGCCCGCCTTCAGACGAATCCCCGCCGCCGCGAAATATCCCGGCGATACCACCCAGAAGCGCGCGGCGGCCGGCTCGTCCCCCGGCTGCTCGGCGCGCCCCTCGACCTCGACGGGCACGCCGACGCGAATCTGCGACAGCGGCGGATAGTTCACGATCGCGGCGGCCGCGAGGCCGGGCGCGGCCGCGAGGCGGTGGGCGATTGCCGTTCCCGTTCGCGCGAGCACGCCGGCGTCCGCGTACTGCGGGCTGTTGAACGACACCTTCGCGGTCATGACTCCGGCGGTGTCGAGGCCGCGGTCGACCGCCTGCAGACCGATCGCACTGCGGGTGAGCGCGAGCGCCGAGGCGGCGAGCACCACCGCGAGCGCGATCTCGCCGACGACGAGCGCCTGGCGCAGGCGCCGGTTGGACAGTCCCGTCGTCACGCCGTGCGTGGAGTCCTTGAGCGCGTCCAGCTGGTTCGGGCTGACAGCCGCCCGCGCCGGCAGGAGCCCGACGAGCGCGGCCACGGCGAGCGTGAGCGCGCCGGTGAAGGCGAGCACCCAGCCGTCCACGCGGAACGGTGCGAGGCGATTGATGTCCTCGAAGCTGAGCGTGGCGTTCAGCGTCCGCACGAGGCCGATCGCGACACCGATCGCGAGCGCGCCGCCCGCGGCCACCATGAGCAGCGCTTCTCCCGCGAGATCCCGGGCGATGCGCCAGGGCGAGGCCCCGAGCGCCTGCCGCACCGCGAGCTCCCTGCGCCGCCCGGCGGACGAGGCCAGGAGCAGGTTGGCGAGGTTCGCGCATGCGATGAGGAGGACGAACGCCACCGCCCACTGCAGCGCGAGAAGGAGTGCGCGCGACTGGTTGGCGAAGCTGTCGGACAGGCGCTCGGCGCTCGCGGTCCACGCGCCGTCGGTGCCCGGCAGATCGATGTAGAGTGCGGAGAGCTGCCGGCGCGCGGTCTCGATCGAGACCCCCGGTCCGAGCGTGGCGTACGCGTTCAGCGAGTGTCCGCGATCGGACGGGTCGAGCACGAGCGGCCGGAACACCTGCAGCTCCTGGTTCAGCACGTGATAGATGCGGAACGTCGACGGCAGCACGCCGACGACGATGCAGGGTACGCCGTCGATCGTGATGACGCGCCCGACGGCTGCGGGATCGGCGCCGAACTGGCGGCGCCAGAACCCGTCGCTCAGGAGCGCCACCGTGTCGGCGCCCGGCCGCACGTCGTCCGCCGTGAAGCCGCGGCCGATCGCCGGCTGCACGCCGAGCATCGGGAAGAAGCGGTCGTCGACCTGAAAGCCCTCGACCTGCCGCGCGTCGGGGCCCGCGGCCACGTTGAACGAGCTGCGACGGAAGAGGGCGATGTCCTCGAAGGCGTCGGCGCCCGGGCGCCAGACGACGTACCGGAACGGCGCGATGCCCGCGTCGTCGACGCCGAGGGCGTGGTTGGTCTCGAAGACACGGACGAGGCGGTCGGCGTTCTTATACGGAAGCGGCTGGAGCAGGACCTCGCGCGTGAGGCTGAAGATCGCGGCGTTCACACCGAGGCCGACCGCCAGAGTGGTGATGGCCACGATTGAGACGATCGGGCGGGACGCGACCGAACGCCAGGACTGTCTCCACGCGGCCATGAGGGCTCCCTGGGACCTGAAGGCCCGCGCTGTGGACTACCGCGGATTCTGAAGCTGTTCGAGCTTCTGTTTGAGCGACTCGAGCCGCTGACCGGCCTCGCCGAGACGGCCGGCGGCGGTAAGCTGCTGGTATTCCTCGAGGTCCCGGGCGGCGCCGGCGATCAGCGCGTCCACATCGTTCGATGCGGTCGGGGGCGCCGCGGCGGGCGCCGAGGGAGGCGGTCCCGTGTCGGATCCAGCGGCGCCAGGGGCGGCACCGCGCTCGGAGCGGGAGGGCTCGGCGAGGGTCGAGTCTGCGCCCTCGAACAGCCCGGCGAGCGCCTGCTCGAACGTCGGGCCGTACGCCAGCCGGTCCTGCAGGGCCAGCACGACAATCCGCAGTTGCGGCATCGGGCTCCGCTCGGCCTGCAGGTAGATGGGCTCGGCATAGAGCAGCGCCCGTCCGATCGGGATCACGATCAAGGTGCCGCGCCGCACGTGCGAGCCCTGCTGGTTCCAGAGCGACAGCTGGCCCGAGAGCTGGGCATTCTGATCGATGCGCGCCTCGATCTGCAGGGGGCCGTCCACAAGCCTCGTCTTTGGAAAGTCGTAGACGACCGACGTGCCATAGTGATCGCCGTCGCTGCGTCCTGCGATCCACCCGATCAGGTTGTTTCGATTGGCGGGCGTGAACGGCAGGATCTCGACGAACTCGAGCGAGCGTTCCCCGGGCAGACGCATCAGCACGAAGTTCGGCTCCATCACCTGCGTCGCCTGCTGGCTGTTGGCGCCGAGCCCCACTTCAGCGGCGACGGTCCACAGGTCTTCACGGTTGTAGAACACTTCCGGATCGGTCATGTGATACAGGCCGTAGACGGCCGCCTGCATCTGCAGCAGCAGCTCCGGATACCGGACGTGCGCCCGCAGGCCGTCCGGCATGTCCGACCGATCGACGAAGAGCCCCGGAAAGAGATTGCGGTAGGCGGCGATCATCGGATCGTCGGCATCGAACACGTAGAAGCGCACCGATCCGTCGTACGCGTCGACGACGGCCTTGACGCTGTTGCGCATGTAGTTCACGCGCAGGGTGCCCAGGCGGTAGGGCCGCGAGTACGGGAACCGATCGGACGTGGTGTACGCGTCCATCATCCAGAAGAGCCGCCCGCCCTCGCCGATCACGATGTACGGGTCGCCATCGAAGACGAGAAACGGCGCAATCGTCTGGACGCGCTCGCGCACGTTGCGTCGCATCAGCAGCCGGCTCTCCGAGGTGATGTCGTCGCTGAAGGGCAGCCGCGAGATGTCGCCCCGTTCGAGCGCGATGACGGCCCGGCGGAAGAAGCCGCCGAGCACGATGCCCCCCTGACCTTCGTACGACGCGAACGCGTTGGTCTCCCCCTGCGGATAGTTGAACTCGTTCTGACGCGTGTTCACGTACACGTCGCTGTTGGTGAGCTGGCCGAAGTAGATTTCCGGCCGCGTCACCTCGATCGACGGCAGCGTGCTCTCGACCGGCATGTTGCTCAGGACGAGCGTCGGCAGCCCTTCGGACGTGAACCCGTTGACGGGATTCATCGTCACGCCGTAGCCGTGCGTGTAGATGAGCTTTTCGTTGATCCAGTTGCGGCTGCTCTCGGGCAGCTTGTCGATGCTGAGCTCCCGCGCGGCGAGCATCATCTGGCGCGTTGCGCCGTTCACCTGGTAGCGATCGATGTCCACGTCGGGGAAGTCGTAGTACGTGCGGATTTCCTGGATCTGGCGAAGCGTGTCCTGCAGCGCCCGCCAGTCCCACAGCCGGATGTTGTCGACGGTGTCGCGGTTGTCGGCGAGATCGACCGCCGCCACGCCGCCTTCGGCCGGGAAATCGTGCCGCTCGACGCGATCGAGCGCGTAGGCGGCGCGCGTCATCTCGATGTTGTGGGCGATGTAGGGCCGTTCGCGAACCAGCTGATTCGGCCGGACGATGAACGAGCTCACGTACCAGCCGAGCACGCCGACGACGGCATACACCACGATCGCCGGCACGACCGCCGCCACGAGCCAGCGCAGCCGCGGCGCCACGACGGCATTGGCGGCGGCGATCACGCCGCCGAGCACCAGGGCGCCCGACAGGATCAGCATGCCCGTGAGCGTCACGTGCGCGTCGGTGTAGCCCACGCCGGTGAAGATGGTGTGATCGTCGAAGAGGCGTTCGAACCGTCCCAGATAGGTCCTCGCGGCGAGGACCAGAAGAAGCAGCGCGAACGTGATCGAGAGGCCGCGCCACGACGGAGCGAACCCGTCGCGCCGCCGGCCCACCGCCATCCACGTGCCGCCCCCGATCACGAGGAAGAACGCCGCCACCAGACACGCGAGAATCGCGAGCACGAGGAGCCAGCCGGTGACCAGCTGCCACGCCGGCAGGGTGAAGAGATAGAAGGTGAGCGGCCGGCCGAAGATCGGATCGAGGGGCGCGCCGGCCGCCGCCGGGGCGTGCCGGTAGAGCGCGAACGTCCGCCAGTCGGCCATCATGCCGAACCCGGTGACGACGGCGATGAACAGCGCGCCGCCGCCCGCAATCAACCGCAGCACCGGCTCGACCGGCAGGCGGATGGGCTGCCCGTTGATCAGGATCGGCCCGCCCATGAAATCCGACAGTCGCGCCGGCTTCAGGGCGAGGAACGCGCCGTAGAGCGCGCCGAACGTGAGGAGCGCGAAGATCGCGAACACCGCGGCCTCATAGTTCAGCGTGGTCCAGAACACCCCGGAGAAGCCGAGCGAGCCGAACCAGAGGGCGTCGACGTAGTAGGAGAGCGCCGTGCCCGCGCTGACGAACAGCACGGCCACCAGCGCAAGCACGATGAGGCCGACGGGCCGCCCGCGCCGACGCGTGGGCGGCCAGTCAATCGTTTCAGCCATGGGTGACGTGACAGACGACGCCCGAGATCGGCGTCTTCATGGAGACCTCCTCAGGTGTCCCGGGCGGTTCCCGCCATTATTTCACATCCGCGCCGTCGGCACCGGGCCGGCGCGCGTCGTCGGCTACGGGCCGCCGTAGTCCCTGCCGGCGTAGACCGCTTCGAAGGCGCCGGAGTCGCCGGGCGTGACGTCCGGGACCGGGTCGGGAATCGCGTGCGAGACCGGCGGGAGATGCCGCAGGTAGACGAGCAGGGCGTAGCGGTCCTCGTCGGACCAGGTGGTGTACCCGCCCCACGGCATGAGGCGGTACGAGGCGACATGCCCGTCGGGGAACACGCCGCTTCGCAGCACGCGCTTCACGTCGTCGTCGGTTCGCCGCGCGAGGCCGGTGTCGGCGTCCGGCGTCAGGTTGCGCGTGATGAACGCGCCGTGCGCCGTGACGAACTTCATGCCCCCGGCCAGGTACCGCGTGAAGTCGGGGCCCTGGGGCGTCGGCACTTGATGGCAGCCGATGCAGCCCGACGTCATGGCGAGGTAGCGGCCGCGCTCGGCGATCGCCCGCTCGGCCGGATCGGCGATGCCGGACACCGGCGGCGCTGCGGCGTTTTGCGGACGCGAGAAACTCTCCGGGTCCATGAACATGAACGGCGGGATGAAATAGAGGAATGCCAGGAGGCCGATCACCGCCACGACCGCCACGACGATCGCGGCGCGCTTCAGCAATCGCTTCATCCCTGCGCTCCCGCGCCGACATTGCCGGGAAACACGAGGATCGGCGGATCGATCCCGAGCACCAGCATCTTGAACTTGCCCCACAGATACACCGGCAGAAACGGGCGCGCCGGCACCGGCACCTGGTTCGAGATCGGCGGAACCGATCGCAGGTAGGCCACGAGCGCGCTCAAGTCGTCTGCGGACAGGGCGGAATAACTCGGCCAGTCCATCGGAAACGGAAGCAGATGCGAGCCGTCGGGGCGCTCGCCGCGCGTGATCGCCGCCTTGATCTGATCGTCGGTCCAGCCGCCCAGACCCGTCTGGCGATCAGACGTCAGATTCGCGGTCGGAAAATCGCCGAACGGCACGACGCGCATCAGCTGGCCGCCGGCCATGCGGAGCCCCGGGAGGATCCGTCCGTCGGCGTCGATCGGGGAATGACAGATCGGGCAGAGAAGCGTGTTGGCCAGATACTCGCCCTGGGCGACGGGATCGGCGCGGGCCTCGTCGGCCTTGCGCTCGTAGAATGCGGTGACCTCGGCCGCGCTCATCTGCCAGACGGGCTTGCGGCCGAGCGACGCGACGTAGTTGGCGAGGTCCCACATGTCGGCGTCGCTCGCGGCCTCCTTGAACGACGGCATCGGCGTCCCCGACATCCCGGTGCGAAACCGCAGGTAGATGTCGCGCGGGGCCGACCCGCCGCGGAACGTCCAGGGCTCGGTCAGATCCGCGGCGCCCAACGGGTGTCCCCAATCGTCCTCGAACTGCGTCGTGACGGCATCGGCGCCCCGGCCGTCGGTGCCGTGGCACTTGGCGCACTGCAGCGTCTCGTAGACCTGCCGTCCATGCGCCTCGCTCTCGGGCGTTCTCGCGATCTCGGGGCCGAGCGACACGGGCTGCACGCGCTCGCTCGCGAACCGCGGCGACAGCGACTTGACATAGCCGACGACATCGCGAATCTCGTCGTCTCGCAGGATGCCTTTCCAGCCCGGCATCGCGGTGGCGAAGAGCCCCTCTTCCACGGAGTGGACGAGATCCTGGTCGGTCGGCAGGCTGCCGGTCTCGGTGGTGCGGATCTTGTATTTGCCGCTCGTGAAGTCGCGAGGCCGTGGCGTGAGCATCGGCGCGGCGGGTCCATCGCCGCGGCCCTCGACGCCGTGGCACTCGACGCAGTGCGCGTCGTAGATCGACTTGCCGTGCGAGGGATCGGCGGCCGCGCCGCGCTGAGCCGTCAGCGTCACGCCGGCGGCGCCGACGGCCACGCCGACGACGATCGCGAGGGCCGCGACGAACTTTCGGCTGACGACTGGCGAGCGTCGACTGCCGACTCCGTTCATACCTCGAGCACGATCTTGCCGAGCGCGCCGTCCTGCATCACCGCGTCGTGGGCCCTGGACGCGTCGGCGAGCCGCAGCTCGCGGCCGACGATGGGCGCGAGCGTGCCGTTGGCGAGGCCGGCGATCAGGGCGGCGTGGATCGACGCGAGGTCGGCGTCGGTGGCGTTGAAGAGCGTCATGCCGAGAATGGCCGCGTCGCGCGCCATGGCCTGGCGGGCGTCGATTTCGACGCGTCCCCGGTTGCCGATGACGACCACCCGACCGCGTGGCGCGAGCATCCCCAGATCCTTGTCGAGATTGATGTGCGCCGCCATTTCGAGCACCACGTCGACACCGCGCCCGCCCGTCGCGCGCATGATCTCCTCGACGTAGCCTGTGGACTTGTGGTTGAACACCGCTGCGGCGCCCTGCTGGCGGACCACCTCGAGCCCGCGCTCGGTGCCGCCGGTGCCGAGCACACGCAGACCGAGCGCGCGCGCAATCTGCACGGCGGCGAGGCCGACGCCGCCCGTCGCGCCGTGCACGAGCACGGTTTCACCGGGGCGCGCGCCGGCACGCTGGAGCAGCGCCCGGTACGCGGTGGCGTACGGCACGCCGAGGGCGGCGCCCTGGGCGTAGGACGCGTTGTCGGGAAGGAGATGCACCTGGGCCGGCGTGCAGATCGCCCGCTCGGCGTAGGCGCCGACGTTGCCGCCGATCGTGGCGTTGATGTAGACGCGATCGCCCGGCTTGACCGTCGTCACGCTGCTGCCGGCCGCTTCGACGTCCCCGGCCGCATCCGACCCGGGAATATAGGGGAGCGTCGGTTTCCTGGCGTACGCGCCGCTGCGGATGTAGGTTTCGACCGGGTTGACGCCCACCGCCCGAATGCGCACGAGCACTTCCGAGGGACCCGGCTTCGGGTCGGGGAGCGTTTCGAGCTTCATCACGTCGGGTGGACCGAACTCGCGGACGAGAATCGCCTGCATGCGCCGATGCTATCATGAGAGGTTGATGTCGTTCATGCGCGTCCACAAGACGATCGGCGTCAAGGTGGGCAACGGCCCCGGCGCCGTGCAGGTCGGCGGCGGCGCGCCCATCGTCGTGCAGTCGATGACCATGACCGACACGGCCGACGCGCGCGCGACGGCCGCGCAGTGTGTGGAGCTCGCCGCCGCCGGATCCGAGATGGTGCGCGTCACCGTGAACGTGCCCGAGGCGGCGGCCGCCGTGCCGGAGGTCAAGCAGCGGATGCGCGACGCCGGCTGCACCGCGCCGCTCATCGGCGACTTCCACTACAACGGCCATCTGCTGCTCACGAAGTTCCCGGCGTGCGCGCGCGCGCTCGACAAGTACCGCATCAACCCCGGCAATGTCGGCACCGGACGACGCCGCGACGAACAGTTCGCCACGATCTGCGCGGTGGCCGTCGACGAGCAGAAGCCCGTGCGCATCGGCGTGAACGGCGGCTCGCTCAACCAGGAGCTCGTCGTCCGGAAGATGCAGGAAAACACCGATCGCGACCTGGGCAAGAGCTCCGAGGCGATCATCAACGAGTGCATGGTCCTCTCGGCCATCGAGTCGACCGCGCTGGCCGTCGAGTGTGGCCTTCGCAAGGATCAGATCATCATCTCGTGCAAGACTTCGCGCCCGGCCGATTTGATCGACGTGTATCGGGCGCTCGCGGCCGCCACCGATCAGCCCCTGCACCTCGGTCTGACCGAGGCCGGGATGGGCGTCAAAGGTCTGGTGTGGTCGGCCGCGGCGATGGGGGTGCTGCTCCACGACGGGATCGGCGACACGATTCGGGTGTCGCTGACGCCGCGGCCCGGCGGCGATCGCCGCGACGAGGTGCAGGCGGCGTGCGAGTTGCTGCAGGCCCTCGGCCTGAGGTCGTTCTCCCCGAGCGTGACCGCCTGCCCGGGCTGCGGGCGCACGACGAGCTCCACGTTCCAGGAGCTTGCCGAGCGCATTCAAGGCTACGTGCGCGATCAGATGCCTTCGTGGAAGACGCAGTATGCCGGGGTCGAGACGATGACCCTCGCCGTGATGGGATGCGTCGTGAACGGTCCCGGCGAATCGAAGGCCGCGAACATCGGCATCAGCCTCCCGGGCACCGGCGAGGCGCCCCACTGCCCGATCTATATCGACGGTGAACACGCCACGACGCTCCGCGGCACCTACGATGAGCTGGCTGCCGCCTTCCAGGCGCTCGTCGACGACTACGTCGCGACGCACTACGAGCGACGCGAACACAGCTAGTGGCCCGTACCCGCTGAAGTACTACCGCTTCGACGAACCGCGAATTCGAGATCAACCACAGAGACACGGAGACACGGAGACCCGAGAGCTGCCGGTCGTCGGCGCCGCCTCGCGGCCGGCCTGCACAGCAGGCCGGCGACGACCTCGCGAGTCTCTGAGTCTCTGAGCCTCTGTGGTTCATTGCCCTGGTACTGATTCAGCCGATACGCTCCACTAGCCGCCATCGGCGGTCAATGAATCGTGTAAGGCTCGCTGAGGGCGAAGGGCGCGATCTCGACGTCGAACGGGCCGTCGTCGAGCGAAGTCATGTGGTAGGTGCCACGCATGACGCCGGTCGGCGTATTCAGGCGGCAGCCCGAGGTGTACTGGAACGATTCGCCGGGCGCGAGCACCGGCTGCACGCCCACGACGCCGGGCCCGCGCACTTCCTCGACGTGGCCGGTGCTGTCGGTGATGATCCAGTGGCGCCGCACGAGCTGCACCGTTTCGCGGCCCTCGTTGGTGATGCGCACCGTGTAATAGAACGACCAGACGCGCTCGAAGGGCTGCGAATGCTCCGGGGCGAAGGCCGACTGCACCTCGACGCGCACGTTGTTCGTGACGGCTTCCGACGCCGGCGCATGCAGGGGAGAGTTGCCCGACTCGAACTCCATCTCCGCCCCATCATACCGCGGCCGGGTTGACAGCCTTGTCGATCGCTGCTACCTTGGTATAACAAGGTAGCTGGCGTGGCCACACCGATTACCGAGAAATTCAGCGCCATCCGCAAGGGTCTCCTCGAGTTCGTCATCCTGCGCATCGTCGCCAGCGACAAGGTCTATGTCGCCGACATGCTGGAGCGGCTCAGCGCCACCGAATTCGCCACCCAGGAAGGCACGCTGTATCCACTCCTGAGCAAGATGCGCCGCGACGGCCTCGTCGACTACGAGTGGCGCGAATCCGACGCCGGGCCTCCCCGCAAGTACTACCAGTTGACGGCCCGCGGCCGATCCCATCTCGCCGAGCTGAACGACTACTGGAAGGCGATCAACGGCACCATCACACAACTGGGGCGCTAGGCATGCAGAAAGTCATCACGATCAACCTGAATGGCAACGCCTACCAGTTCGACGAGGACGCGTACCAGGCGCTCGTCGCCTATCTGGAACGCGCGGCAGCCCATCTCAAGGACAACCCGGACCTCGTCGAAATCATGGCGGACCTCGAGCAGGCGATTGCCGAGAAGGGCCGGCGCTACCTGAGCGCGCACAAGACGGTGGTCACGGCGGGCGAAATCGGCCAGATCCTCGACGAGATGGGGCCCGTCGCCGAGCCGGCGGGCAGCGGCGACGGCCTCGCCGGCACCGCCGCCGCCGGCTCCGGGGATCGCGGCAAAGGACGCGGGGAACCGCCGCCGCGCCGGCTCTATCAGATCCACGAGGGCGCCATGGTGAGCGGCGTGTGCGCCGGGCTCGCCGCGTATTTCGGCGTGGACGTCTCCATTGTCCGAATCGTGTTCGTGATCCTCGCCCTCGTCACGAAGGGGGTGTGGGTTCTGGTGTACGTCGTCCTGATGCTGGTCATTCCGTACGCGGACACGTCGGAAGAGCGAGCGGCGGCGCATGGCCTGCCGTTCAGCGCCAAGGATCTCGTCGACCAGGCCAAGCGCCATTACGCGGACTTCGCCGACCGTCATGTCTCGCGCCGGCGCTGGCGGCAGGAGTGGCGGCGACAGCGCCGCGAATGGCGCGCCCGATTCCGCGACGCGGGTGGACCGGCCGTCTCAGTGGTGGGCGGACACGGCCGACCACCCGCCGTACGCCGTCCAGGTGCTGGCTGGCATCCTCGTGCCAGTCCTGAGCATCGTCAGCGCCGCTCTGTTCTTCGTGCTCCTGTGGGCGCTCGTGTCGCTCGGCACTCGGGGCGAGGTCTTCGGCTGGCCGATGCCCGACGGCATCCCGCTCTGGGCGGGCATGCTGACGATCCTCGTCGCCTATCAAATCCTGGTGACGCCGCTCATCGTCGGGCGGTACGCGGCGTATCGCACCTACGGGCGGTATCATTACCGCTGGCTGGCGCTCTGGGGCGGGCTGCTTCGGCTCGGCTTCACCGTGCTCTTCTTCTGGATGGCCTATCAATACCTTCCGGAGTTCCGGGATTTCATCAACAACCTGCCCGACATCATGAGAGGGCTGTCGCAGACCCCGTGAGCCGCTCCCAGACGCTCCTCGACATCGCGGTCGGCGTCGGCGTGCCGGTCGCGCGCCGGCACATCCTGCTCTGCTGCGATCAGACCACGCCGAAATGCTGCGATCGCGAGGCGGGCCTCGCGGCCTGGGAATTCCTCAAGCGGCGGCTCAAGGAGCTCGGGCTGTCGGAGCGCGGCGGCATCCTCCGGAGCAAGGTGAACTGCCTCCGCATTTGCGAGGGCGGGCCGATCGCCGTGGTCTATCCGGAAGGGGCCTGGTACGCGCGCTGCGATCCGGCAGCCCTCGAGCGGATCATCCAGGAACACCTGATCGGCGGCCGCCTGGTCGAGGATCTCCTGATCGCCGAGCATCCGCTGTCGTGATCGAGCGCACCATCCGCGCGGCCACCCACGGCCGGTACCTCGTGGCCCCGCCCGAAGGCTCGGGCCCCTGGCCGCTCCTTGTGGGATTTCACGGCTATGCCGAGGCAGCCGAGATCGCGCTCGAACGGCTCGTCGCCGTCGATCCCGACGGCGCGTGGCTTCGCGTTGCCGTGCAGGGCCTGAACCGGTTCTACCGGCGCCGCTCGAACGAGGTGATCGCCGGCTGGATGACGCGCCAGGACCGGGAGCTCGCGATCGCCGACAACCTCGCGTACGTCCAGGTGGTCGTCGACGCGGTCGCACGGGAGTGGCCCGTGTCGGCGCCCCTCGTCTATTCGGGTTTCTCGCAGGGGGTCGCGATGGCCTTTCGAGCGGCGGTGGCGTCGGCCGGCCGTGTCGCCGCGGTTCTGGCCGTCGCCGGCGACATCCCGCCGGAGATCGACCAGGGGCAGCTCGCCCGCATTCCCCGCGTGCTCGTGGCGCGGGGATCGGCCGATCCGTGGTACACGGCTGCGAAGGTCGAAGCCGACGAGCGGCGGCTCGAGCAGGCAGGCGTAGCGTGCGCGCGCTGCCGGTTCACCGGGGGGCACGAATGGGCCGCCGCGGTGACCGACGAGGCGACGCAATTCCTCCGGCGTGTCCGATCCTGACGCCTCGCGGCTATGACGCGGGGAGCGCGGCGATCCACTGCACGATCATCCGCTGGACGTTCTCGTACACCTGCGCCTGCGCCGCCGCCATGTTCCGCCCGGCGAGCTTGAAGGAGTGATCGCCGCCTTCGACCACATGCAGCCGAGGCCGCGGCGTCAGGGCGTGCAGCACCGGCTCGAGTTCGGCGGGCGTCCCGAACGTGTCGCGGCTGCCCTGCACGAACAGCATCGGCCGGGCGATGGCGGACAGATGCCGATCGCGCCGCGTCTCCGGCCGCCCGGGGGGATGCAGTGGATAGCCGAGCAGGACGAGGCCCGACAGCGGCAGCTCGGGGCCGGCCGCCGCGATCTGCGTGGCAATGCGCCCGCCCATCGACTTGCCGCCCACGACCAGCTTTCGGCGGGCGCTCGGTACGGCGGCGCGTACTCCCTCGACGGTGGCGCGATAGCAGGCTTCGAGCGCCGGGCCGCGATCGGGCAGGCGCCTTCGGCGCTCGGTGTACAGGAAGTTGAACGTCACGACATCCACGCCGAGCGCCGCGATCGCGGCGGCGAAGGCCACCATGAAGGCGCTCTCCTGGCCCGCGCCGGCCCCGTGCGCCAGGATGAGCGTGGCCCCCACGGGCGCGGCCGCCGCGTGATAGACCCGCGCGGTCGTGCGCGCGCCGGCCGCGACGGTGATGACGAGCTCGTCAGGCATGCTCGAGCTCGGCGGCGACTTCGTCGGGAGTCTTCAGATCCATCGTGACCGAGAACGCGCTCGACTGGCCCACGATCGAGCGCACGATGACTTTGTCCATGTCGTTGGTCACGACCCCGGTGATCGTGACGTGGCCGCGATCCACGATCACGTGGATCGGCGGATTGGACATCATCGCGGCATAAAGAAAATTCGGATTGCCGTAGATGGCGCGCGCGATCTGATAGCGCAACTGATCGTCGAAGAACGACACCGGGAGCACCGCAATCTCGTTCTTCACGTCCTTCACGCCCTCGATCTTCCGCAGCCGTTCCTCGATGTCGTGTCGTTTGTAGGGCATCGTGACCTTGCCGCTCACCGTGACCGTGCCGTCGTCGACCGACGCGCGCACGTCGTCGAAGATCGTGAAGAAGCTGTAGGCGTTCACGTTCCTCGAGATGGCGTCCAAGACCCGCAGATCCTCCCGGTTGCCCGGTGTGGCCGTGGCGACGCCGGCCGAGAGCACGACGACGGCGAGCGCCAGCCCGATTCGCTTCAACATAACCTGCCTCCCGCGGATGACCATCGCGGCATCCTGGAGACAGGTAGTTCAAGGGCGGTGCCAGCGACGCTGTGCCACAACCGGCGTGTTTTCGACGACCGGCGCGACGCCGTGGGCCGCGATGTCCGTCGAGGAGGACACGGTTGGGCGCCTACCGTGCGGCAAACGCGACGCCCAGCCCGTAGGTGACGGCGGCCTCGAGAATGCCGACCACCGTCATCTCGGCGCCGGTTGCCCACCAGGGGCGCGTCGTAACGAGCGCCTTCGACGCGCCGACGGCGAAGTGAGCGATGGTGCTGATGACGAACGAGGCGACGACAGCGGGCATCCCGACAGTGAAGAAGAAAGGAACGATCGGAATGAAGCCCCCGACGGCTGTCGAGACGGACGCCGACACGGTCGATCGCCACGGGTTGGGAAACGTCTCTTCGGCGAGGCCGAGCTCCTCGTGTACCAACGTGCGCAGGAATTGTGTCGGATCCTGCTGCAGGCGCTCGGCCATGCTCCGCGACTCTTCAGGCGTGAAGCCTTTGAGTTGGTAGAACAATTCGAGCTCCAGCATCTCCTCGTGCGGATCCTCCTCGATCTCCGCGCGCTCGCGCGCCACTTCCGACTCGTACACCTCACGCTCCGATTTCGACGCCAGATAGGCGCCCGCGCCCATCGAGAGGGCGCTCGCCAGCGTCCCCGCGAGCCCCGCCGCGAGCACGACTTCGCTGCCGCCCGTATAGCCGGCCATGCCGGAGACGATGCCGAAGACGGCGCCCAGGCCGTCGTTCACGCCGTAGATGGCATCGCCGATCCACCCGGTGCCGCGCACGTGCCAGCGCTCGCGGCCGAGAATGCGGTCGAGCGCCGACCGGGCCGACGGCAACGCTCCGCCCGCGAGCGATCGCAGAATGACCGCGTGATCGCGCTCCTCGAGCTTGGCTTCTTCGGCGATGCGTCGATCGGACGGATCGCTGAGCCGCGCCATCAGGTCGTCGTACTCGGCTTCCGCGCGGTTCTCCTCCTGTTCGAGCCGGTGCAGCACCACGACGGGATCGGAGATGCGCTCGAACCACGACAGCCCCTGGCGCACGGTCTGCGGATCCGGCGCCCGTCCGGTGGTGGCCGCGATCCGCTCAGCCCAGCGCGCCGCGTGCTTCTCCTCCTGCTCGGCCAGCCGGTTCAGAATGTCGCGGCGTCCGGCGTCGGTCTCCTTGCCGGCGAGGGAGCGGTAGATGGTGGCGGCTTCCACCTCGCGTCGCCACATCTTTTCCACGGTCGCCAGGTGCGTCTGGTCGATGCTCATGCTGCTCTGGAGCGGTCCTCGGGCCGGAAGCGGCCGGGCTCATTCTATGTCCGGACTGGAGGGGAAACCGCGGCCGCGCGATCCGCAGCCGATCAGTTGGCGACGTAACCGGCGCGGGCGCGGACGTGGTAGGCGGGGTTGCGCGTCTCGACGCGAATCGAATGCCACTGGCCGTCCTTGGCGGCGGTGGCCTGATAGCCGAGGTAGTATTGCCGGCTCAGCTCGTCCGCGATGCTGGCGGTCGCCGGGTTCAGATCGCGCGCGTCCCGGATGATCTCGGTTCGACCTCCGCTGTCGTCGGTGATGTCGCGGAGCGCGGCCACGTTGACGCGATCGTCGGTCGACGACGCCACCCAGCCGCCCGGCGGCGCCGGGGGCACGGCCGCCGGGAACCGGCCGGCCGGTGGAAATGGAAACGGGACGGGCCTCGGCGGCGACGTCATCGGGCCGCGGTGCGTCATGGAGCGCTCGGCGTCGATGCCGATGGCATACACGAGCACCTCGCTCTCCCGAATCTGCTGCCGCAGGTTCGGCACGGCCATGCGGCTCGACGTGTCGTTGCCGTCGGAGATCACGATCAGCGCCTTCTTCTGGTACTCGCCGCGCATCGCCATGGGCGTGGCATCGGCGACCGCGTCGTACAGCGCCGTGCCTCCGCCGGTCTTCATCCTGGCGAGCGCGTCGCGCAGACGCGACCGGTCGGTCGTCCACCCTTCGAGCAGCCGGGGCTGGTCGTTGAACACGTACAGAAAGACCTGATCCTGGGGGTCGAGCAGGTCGTAGAGGAAGCGGTTGAGAGCGCTTTCGGCCGCGTGGATCTTCTCGCCCGACATGCTGCCGCTCGTGTCGACGGCGATGCCGAGGCTCACCGGCACCCGCTCGGCGCTGAATTGCGTCACGGTCTGCGGGACGTCGTCTTCGTAGATGATGAAATCGTTCTGGGTGAGGCCTTCGACGAAGTGGCCGCTGCCGTCGTAGACCGTGGCGTTCACGTTGATCAACTCGACGCCGCTCGAGAACCGGATGCCGCCGGGCGGCAGTTGATCCTGGCCCTGGGCGCCGGCGTGGATCGCCGCAGCGCCCAAGAGCACGGCAGCCAGCGCCAGGCCGCGATGGACCCGCGTCCGTTTCGTCAACGCCATGTCGTCCTCGACCTCAGCATCGGCACCCACGTCCATGGTACCAGCTCGCAAAAGGCTTGCCGCTGCGGATGAGCTCAAATCGGGCGAGATCCTCCCTCTTTTCGGCCCATTCAGCCCGTTCCGATGCTACCGGAAACGGACAATCGCCGGGCAGGATGTGCTCGCGCCGGTACATTTATCCATCGGCCGTTACGCTTTCGCCCTGCACGGCCGAGCTGGGCGGCGGGCACCCGGATTAGACTCAACCCCATGTCGTTTTCAGGACGGGCCGTCATTGTCACGGGCGCGACCAGCGGGATTGGGCGGGCGACGGCCGAGGCCTTCGCCCGCGCGGACGCGTCGGTCGTGCTCGTGGGCCGCGAGCAGGAGGCGCTCGACGCCGTCGAGCGCGGGGTGGCCGCCGGGGGCGGGCGGGCGCGCAGCTGCCGGGCCGACGTCACGGCTGAGGGCGCCGCCGCCGCAATCGTCCGCGCCTCGCTCGACGCCTTCGGCGGAGTCGACGTGCTCGTCAATGCCGCGGGCATCATCGCCACCGGCACGATCGAGACGACGACGGATGCGGCGTGGGCCGAGATGATGGCGATCAACCTGCGCGCGCCGTTCCAGTTGATGCGCGCTGCGATGCCGCACCTCCGGGCGCGCCGGGGGTCGGTCGTGAACGTGTCGAGCGTGAACGGGCTCCGCTCGTTCCCCGGGGTGCTCGCCTACTGCGTCAGCAAGGCCGGCGTCGATCAGCTGACACGCTGCGCCGCGCTCGAAATGGCGCCCCACGGCGTGCGGGTGAATGCAGTCAACCCCGGCGTGACCGTGACCAACCTGCACAAACGAGGGGGCATGGACGAGGCGGCGTATGCCGCATTCCTGGAGCGGTCCACGCAGACGCATCCGCTCGGCCGCGCCGGCACGGCAGACGAAGTGGCGGCCCTCGTGCTGTTCCTCGCCTCGGATCGCGCCGCGAACATGACCGGCGAAACCATTCCGATCGACGGCGGCCGTCACCTGACCTGCCTGCGGTGAGCGCTAGCGCGGCCGCGTGGCTTCGATGAATTTCAGCCCGTCGCGCTCCGCCAGCGTGCGCACGGCCCTGAAGCCCTCGGCCGTCAGCCACGGCGACGGGTCGAACGGCGGCCCGCTCTGCGCGCGCGACAGGACCGCGCCGATGCCGCCGCGCGGCACCGTGGCGATCACCACGACGCGTCCGCCAGGGCGGACGACCCGCCGCATGTCTTTGAAGGCGCCGGTCCGATCTTCGGGACGCATGGTGGCGAGCAGGCCGCCGGTGTCGTCGATCACGACGAGGTCGAAGGCCGCGTCGTCGGCGCGCAGCCTCGCCGGCGGCGCCAGTTCGATTTCGAGCAGGACGCCGGCGCCGGCCGCGCCTTTGCGCGCGCGCTCGGCCTGGCTCGCGTCTGGCACGATCGCGACCGCGCGTCCCGACAGACCGACCTGCTTGGCGATCGCGCCAAGCCGTGGGCCGTGCGCGCAGCCGATGAAGGCGACGCGGTCGCCCATCTTCACGCCGGTCATCCGCACCGAGAGCATGTGCGGATCCTCGCGCCGTCCAAAGAGGTTCATGGCATTGATGATATAGTTTCCCCTCGTGTCTACACCCGTTGAAATCGCCCCGGCCCGCGGGCGGCTGGGCGTGCTGCTGGTCGGTCTCGGCGCCGTCAGCACCACCTTCATCGCGGGCGTCCTCGCCATTCGCAAGGGTCTCGCCAAACCAATCGGATCGCTCACGCAGATGGGAACCGTCCGGCTCGGCAAGCGCACCGAGGGTCGCTCGCCGCGAATCAGCGACGTCGTACCCCTGGCGGGCCTGGACGAGCTGGTGTTCGGCGGCTGGGATATTTTCGAAGACGACTGCTATGCCGCCGCCCGCACGGCGGGCGTCATCGAAGGCGCGCTCCTCGAGAAAGTGCGACCCGAGCTGGAACGGATCCGCCCGTGGCCGGCGGTCTTCGACCAGCGCTACGTGAAGCGGCTCGACGGCCCGAACGTGAAGAAGGGCCGCAACAAGATGGATCTGGCCGAACAGGTCATCGCCGACATCCGCAAGTTCAAGGCCGACAACAGCCTCGATCGCCTCGTGATGGTCTGGTGCGGCAGCACCGAAGTCTTCATGACCGAATCCCCCGCGCACGGCACGATGGAAAGCTTCGTGCGCGCGCTCGAGGAGAACGACCCGGCCATTCCCTCGAGCATGGTGTACGCGTACGCGGCCATCCGTGAAGGCATCCCCTACGCCAACGCGGCCCCGAATCTCACGGCCGATATTCCGGCGCTCGTCGATCTGGCCGCAAAGACGAAGACGCCGCTCGCCGGCAAGGATCTGAAGACGGGGCAGACCCTGATCAAGACGATCATCGCTCCGGGGCTGAAGGCCCGACTGCTTGGTGTCGACGGCTGGTACTCGACGAACATCCTGGGGAACCGCGACGGCGAGGTGCTGGACGATCCCGAGTCGTTCAAGACGAAGGAAGAAAGCAAGAAATCGGTTCTCGACTACATTCTCCAGCCCCACCTCTATCCCGATCTCTACGATCACCTCTGTCATGTGGTCCGGATCAACTACTACCCGCCGCGGGGGGACAACAAGGAAGGCTGGGACAACATCGATCTGGTCGGGTGGCTCGGCTACCCGATGCAGCTCAAGATCAATTTCCTGTGCCGCGACAGCATTCTGGCCGCGCCGATCGTGCTCGACGTGGCGCTCTTCCTCGATCTCGCGAAGCGCGCCGGGATGGCCGGGATCCAGGAGTGGCTGTCGTTCTACTTCAAGAGCCCGGTCCATGCGCCAGGCCTCTATCCCGAGCACGATCTGTTCATCCAGCTGATGAAGCTGAAGAACACGCTGCGGTACCTGAAGGGCGAAGAGCTCATCACCCACCTCGGCCGGGAGTACTACGACTAGTACCTCCCGCGTCCCCCTATAGCCCGACCGTATCCAAACCGAAACATGTGCCGTGGAAGGGGTGTCGCTCGGGTCACCTCCGCGGCGCCGACGGGTGGTTCGGGCGCCGCACGGTCACGACGATGCGCCGCGTCGTCCTCCTCTGGTGCGGTTGACGCCGACCGTCGTCAACCGCGCCGCAGAATAGGCCGCGAGCACGACGATGTACGAGCGCTACTACGGACTCGCCGAGAAGCCGTTCAGCCTCACGCCCGACCCGCGCTATCTCTATCGCAGCGGGTCGCACGCCGGCGCGTTCGAGCTGCTGCGGTATGCCGTGCGCCGCCGCGAGGGGTTCGTCGTCGTGACGGGCGACATCGGGACCGGCAAGACCACGCTCTGCCGTGCGCTGCTCGAGCAGATCGACCGGTCGACGTACACGGCCCTGGTGCTCAATCCATTCCTCTCCGAGGAGGATCTGCTGCGGCGGATTCTGCAGGACTTCGGCGTGGTCTCGCGCGACGACGTGCGGCGACGCGGGCGGCTGGCGGACGCAGGCAAGGACGAGCTGATCGATTTCCTCTACGACTTTCTGCTGGGTCTGGCGGAACAGGGTGCGAGCGCGGTCGTGATCATCGACGAGGCGCAGAATCTGTCCCCCCGCGTGCTGGAGCAGGTGCGGATCCTCTCGAACCTCGAAACCGACAAGGAGAAGCTGCTTCAGATCATCCTGGTGGGCCAGCTGAACCTTTCGGACGTGCTCGCCGCACCGGACATGCGTCAGCTCCATCAGCGCGTATCGGTGCGCTACCAACTGGCGCCGCTCGACGCGAAGGCCGTCGCCAGCTACGTGCCGCATCGCATGGCGATCGCCGGCGCCGGCCAGGCGAACGTGACGTTTTCGAAGGGCGCGCTGGACCGGATTCACCGCCTGTCGGGAGGCATCCCGCGCGTCATCAACATGATCTGCGATCGGGCGCTCGCTGCTGGCTGCTCGGCACAGACCGATCGCATCATGGCTGAACATGTGGCGCATGCCGCGCGCAGCCTGAACCTTCCCCCGGAACGCCGGCGGTGGCTGCCGGGAGCCGCCGTGGCCGCTGCCCTCGTCCTGGCCCTGGGGTTGACCGCGGCTGCCGGCCAATCGTGGGCCCGGCGCGATGAGCTGACCGCTCCGGCCGGTGCGCCGGCGTTGGACGCCGGCAGACCGCGTTCTGACGCGGCGGACCGCCGGCTGCCCGCCGAAGCGGCCGTCACGATCCTCACCGGCTCGTATCCGGCGGCGGATCCGGCGTCGGCGCGCTCGATTCGCGCCTTGACCGACTGGCTCGAGGCATCAGGGTTTGCCGTGTATTACGCCGAGGTCGATCTCGGATCGCGCGGGCGTTGGCGGCGGGTGCTCGCCGGCGCGTACACCGATCGCGACGAGGCGCGCCGGCAGGCGGCGCGGCTGAATCAGGCCGCGCCACGACTTGACGCCGTCGTGGTGACGGCTCTGTTCGCAACCGCCTCTCGCCACGACACGTGAGCCTCCTGCTCGACACGCTCAGGCGCGCTGACGACGCGCTTCAGGCCGCCGGGTCGGCGGCCGTGGGGAGGGCGATCGAGGCGCGCAGCCCGCCGAAGGGCGAGTCGTCGAGCGCGATCGTCCCGCCGTAGAGCTCGGCGAGATCGCGCGCAATGGCCAGGCCGAGGCCCGATCCCGGAGCGGACTCGTCGGCCCGCACGCCGCGCTGCAGCACGACGTCCCGCAGCGCCCGCTCGATTCCCGGCCCGTCGTCGTCGACCCGCACCGCGATGCGCCCGTCACCAGTCTCCGCCGACACCACGACGCGCGAGCGCGCCCACTTGCAGGCGTTGTCGAGCAGGTTGCCGAGCATCTCGTCGAGGTCCTCGCGCTGAACGCGGACGTACAGATCGCGTCCGACGTCGGCTTCCATTGCGATTCCGCGGTCGGCATGCAGGCGCCGGAGCGCGCGGACGAGCCCTTCGGCCGATTCGGCCACGCTGCTCCGCGTCCCCGACGAGGCGCCGACCGCGCGCGCCTGCGCCAGGTGATAGTCCGTCTGGCGAAGCATCCGGGCCACCTGCTCGGCGATCGACTGCGCGAGGTCGATGTCGCCGGCCGTGCGCGCCCGCTCGGCATCGCGTGCGAGCACGGCCAGCGGCGTCTTCAGGCCATGCGCGAGATCGCCGGCCTTCGTGAGGGCGCGCGCGATGGTTCGCTCCCGCTGCGCCAGCAGGCCGTTGAGATCGTCGACGAGCGGCTGCACCTCGGTGGGGAAGGTGCCGTCGATCCGCTGGTCGCGGCCTTCGTGCACGGCCGAGAGCCGCGCGCGAAGCTGGTTGACCGGCGCGAGACCGCGGCGCACCTGGTGGAGGCCGGCCAGCATCAGCAGCAGGGTGACGATCGAGCCGGCGAGGGGTCTGACGAACGGGATGTGAATGGCCCGGGCCGATGCCGGGTGCAGGATGAGGTAGTGCGTGATGAGGAGCATGGCGCCGCCCAGCAGCCCGGTGGTCCAGAGCACGGCGCCGAAGATCAACCGCGTCTTGAGCGACAGCGGCCGCATCAGCCATCGCCCTCGGGCGGATCGACACGATACCCGAGACCGCGAATCGTCTCGATGAACGACGGCCCCAGCTTGCGGCGCAGCCGGGCGACGAAGACTTCCACGGTGTTCGACGGCCGATCGGCGTCCTGCGCGTAGATGTGCTCCATCAGTTCGCCCTGCGAGACGATGCGCCCGGCATGATGCATGAGATATGACAACACGCGGAATTCGTGGCTCGTGAGCTTGACGGTCCGCCCGTTCACGCTCACTCGCGCCGTGCGGGGATCGAGCACGACCCCGCCGCAGCGAAGCGCCGGCCCGGTCCGGCCCGTGGAACGCCGAATCAAGGCTCGCAGTCGGGCGAGCACTTCCTCGATCTGGAAAGGCTTCGCCATGTAGTCGTCGGCGCCGGCGTCGATGCCGACGACCTTCTCGTGCCAGCTGCCGCGCGCCGTGAGCACGAGCACCGGCACCGGATTGCCCGCCGCGCGCCAGCGGCCGAGCAGCGCGAGGCCATCGATGCGCGGCAAGCCCAGGTCCAGGACGACGGCGTCGTATTGCTCGGTGGCCACGAGGAAGTCCGCGCGCTCGCCGTCCGCCGCCGCGTCCACGGCGTACCCCGCGCGCGTGCACGCGTCGGCCAGCTCCCGCGACAACCGGGCTTCATCCTCGGCGACGAGAATCCGCACCGATACTCTTATAGCGCAAGCCGCGCTGAACGCCCGCTGAACGGCGAAGCCGGCCCGTTCAGCAGGGGTTCAGGGTGCCCCGTGTAGGCTTGCGCCATGACACTCAAGTCGGTCGTCGTGGTGGCCGCCGCCGCTCTCGTGCTCGCAGCCGGAGCGATGGTCGCCGCGCACACCAGCGCGGGCGGCTTCGTGCACGATTTCCTGCGCCACCTGCACGGGCGCTGAGGCAGGATGCACCCCGGGCAGTGGGCCGCCGACGTGCGGCAGGCGCTGCGCGCGATCCGGCGCATGCCGTGGCTGGCCGGCGTGGTCGTCGCGTCGCTGGCGGCCGGCATCGGCGTGAACACGGTCATCTTCGACTGGATTCGCGGCGTCGTCCTGCGTCCGCTGCCGGGGGTGATCGACGGCGCGGCCCTCCAGGCGATCGAGCCGATCACCGCCGAGGGTGGTCATCCCGGCGTCTCGTGGCCGGAATATCTGGATCTTCGCGACGGGCTCACCACCGTCCGCAATATGTTCGCCTCTCGCATGCTGCCCCTCTACGTGGGCGCGTCTCCCGCCACGGGCATCGATCGCGTCTTCGGCGCGCTCGTCTCGCCGAACTACTTCGACGCGCTGGCGTTGAAGCCGCTCGTCGGCCGGTTCCCGGATCTTCACGATGATCCCGGGGCGCTCGTGGTCGTGGCTTCCTATGGATTCTGGCAAAGCCGTCTGGCTTCGGCGTCCGAGGCCATCGGCCAGATCGTGCGGGTCAACGGCCAGCCCCTGACCGTGATCGGGGTCACGCCGCCGCGCTTCCAGGGTACGCAACTGGGGCTGAGCCTCGATCTCTTCGTGCCGGCTTCGCTCGCCCCGCAGATCGCGAACGGATCCCGCGAGCTCGAGCTGCGCGGCGTTCGCGGCTACTCCGTGATGGGCTGGCGGCGAGGGGGCGTCGATCGTCTCGAGGCGCAGCACGAGCTGGATGCGACGATGGCGCGCCTCGCGCGGGTGTACCCCGCGACCAACGACGCCTTGAAGGCCGAGATCCTGCCGTTCATGAGCGCGCTGCGCGGGCCGCCGCGTGTGCTGCCGGAGGTGCTCGCGGCCCTCCAGTTGTTCATGCTGCTGCTGCTCGCCGCCGTGTGCGGCAACGTGGCCAACCTGCTGCTCGCCCGGGCGAGCGCGCGCGAGCGCGACGCCGCGACGCGGCTCGCGCTGGGCGCCCGGCCCTGGCAGATCGCGCGCCTCGCGCTGGTGGAAGCGTTCGTGCTCGCGCTGGCCGGCGCCGGCGGCGGGGTGCTCCTGGCCCTGTGGGGGTCCGAGGGCCTGCAGTCGCTGCCGCTCACGGGATTCCCGATTCGCTTTCAGACCGATCTCGACGGTGCCGGTCTGGCGGTAGCCCTCGGCCTGGGACTCTCGTGCGGACTGCTGTGCGGCGCCGCTCCCGCCTGGCAGCTGACGAGGCGGTCGCGCTCCTCGTGGCTTCGCGGCGGCACGGTCGGCGGCGGGCTCCCGGCTTCGGGGCGGCTTCGGCACGGGCTGATGGGCGCGCAAGCGGGCCTGGCGGCCGTCGTGCTCGTCATCGCCGGCCTCTTCCTGCGCAGCTTTCTCGACACGCGGACGATCGACCCCGGGTTCGACCCCCACGGCGTGCTGCTCGTCGCCTACGATCTGGCGGGCCGCGACGGCGGACCCGACGCGGCACGCATTCGCCGCGAGGCCGCGCGGGACGTGCTCGAGCGCGTCCGCGCGATGCCGGGGGTCGAGGGCGCGGCCGTCGCGGCCTCCGTGCCGCTCGACATCCACGGCCTGCCGTCACGACGCATCGCGATGAGCGGGCACCCGAGGGTCGGCGAGGGATTCGACGAGGCGCTGGTCAATACCGTCACCGACGGCTACTTCGCCGCGATGCGCATTCCCCTCGTCGCCGGCCGCGACGTGGGCGATCCCACGCGGACCGGCGGTGACGCCGAGGCGATTGTGAACGTGGAGTTCGTGCGCCGGTTCATCGAACAGACCCAGCCCGGTCTGGCGCTCGGCCAGCACGTCCGGGTCGGCGACCGCGAGCGGACGATCGTGGGCGTTTCCGCCAATTCCCTGTACGACGCCTTCGGCGAGCCCCCGACGCCCGCCGTGTATCTGGCGTTCGCGGACTCGCCGCT
This sequence comes from uncultured Acidobacteriota bacterium, assembly GCA_963837345.1. Classification (GTDB taxonomy): domain Bacteria; phylum Acidobacteriota; class Vicinamibacteria; order Vicinamibacterales; family CAVVIG01; genus CAWIMX01. The sequence continues at coordinate 464,533 of CAWIMX010000001.1, read as the reverse complement.
CGGCGCCGCGGAGCTGCACGTGCGAACCCGGCGAGGACGGGAAGCCGCGATCGCGCCCGACGTGCGCGCCACGCTTCGCGGCGTGGATCCGGGCATGGCGCTCGTGAACGTGCGCACGCTGGACCAGCATGTCAGCAGCAACCTCGTGTTCCGGCGAGTTCCGGCGCAGATGTTTTCCGTGCTCGGGCCGCTTCTGCTCGCCCTCATCGCCATCGGTATCTATGCCATCGTCGAGTATGTCGTGGTGCGCCGGACGTCGGAAGTCGGGTTGCGCCTCGCGCTGGGAGCGTCGCCGGGCCGCGTCGTCGCGTCGCTGGTCGGCGAGCACATGGCGGTGGTGGCTTCGGGCGTGCTGCTCGGCTGGCTGGTGGCGCTGATCGTCGCAATTGTGGCGGGCGTCGTGGACACGCCGGTGCTCGTCGCCGTGCCGCTGCTGCTCCTCTCGACCGCAGCGGCGGCGTGCTGGATCCCGGCCCGGCGCGCAGGCCGGCTCGATCCGATGACGGCCCTGCGCGTCGAGTAGACGCGTCGCCCCCCGGCATTTGATGACAATTGGACGGCTGAGCGGTCGTTGGGATCGATGGTATCCTGCCGCGCATGGCCGACCAGAAGCCCGCCGAGATTTCCGACCTGCTGCGCGAAGATCGGACGTTCACTCCTCCTGACGAGTTCCGCCGGCGCGCCGTCGTGCACGACGAGCAGATCTATGCCGACGCGGCTCGCGACCCCGAGGCATTCTGGGCGAAATACGCCGCCGAGCTCGAGTGGTCGAAGCCCTGGGATCGCGTGCTCGACTGGCAGCCGCCGCACGCCCGGTGGTTCGTCGGCGGCCGTCTCAACATCAGCGTGAACTGCCTCGACCGCCACGTGCGGGGCGCGCGCCGCAACAAGGCGGCGCTCATCTGGGAAGGCGAGCCCGGCGACCGCCGCACCTTCACCTATTTCGATCTGTACCGCGAGGTCTGCGCGTTCGGGAACGTGCTGCGGTCGCTCGGCATCAAGAAGGGCGATCGCGTGGCCCTCTATATGCCGCTCATTCCGGAGCTCGCCATCGCCATGCTCGCCTGTGCACGCATCGGCGCCGTGCACAGCGTGGTCTTCGGCGGCTTCAGCGCCGAATCGCTGCGCGACCGCATCAATGACGCGCAGGCGCGCCTCCTGATCACGGCCGACGGCGGCTATCGACGCGGTCAGATCGTCGCCCTCAAACAGGTCGCCGACGAAGCGCTTGCCGGCACGCCCTCCATCGAGCACGCGATCGTCGTACGCCGCGGCGCGGCCGATCAGATCCCCGTGCACATGAAGGAAGGCCGCGACCGGTGGTACCACGAGCTCATGTCCGATGCATCGTTTGCCTGCGAGCCCGAAGCGATGGATGCCGAGGACATGCTCTACATCCTGTACACCTCGGGAACGACGGGGAAGCCCAAGGGCATCGTGCACACGACCGGCGGCTATCTCGTCGGCGCCTACACCACGACGAAACTGGTGTTCGATCTGCGCGACGAGGACGTGTACTGGTGCACGGCGGACATCGGATGGGTCACCGGACACAGCTACGTCGTGTACGGGCCGCTGGCGAACGGCGCAACGGCGCTGATGTACGAAGGCGCGCCAGACTGGCCGCGGAAGGACCGCTTCTGGGAGCTCATCGAGCGCCACGGCGTCACGGTGTTCTATACGGCGCCGACCGCCATCCGGGCCTTCATGCGGTGGGGCACCGAATGGCCGGCCGGACGCGACCTGTCGTCGCTGCGGCTGCTCGGATCGGTCGGCGAGCCAATCAATCCTGAAGCCTGGATCTGGTACCACAAGGTCATTGGCGGCGAGCGCTGTCCGGTGATCGATACCTGGTGGCAGACGGAAACCGGCGCCATCATGATCACGCCCCTGCCCGGCGTCACGACGCTCAAGCCCGGATCGGCCACTCGACCGTTTCCCGGCATTTTCGCCGAGATTCGCACCGAGCAGGGCGACACGGTCGATGTCGGCGGCGGTCTGCTGGCCATCACGCGGCCCTGGCCCTCGATGCTTCGGGGCATTTACGGTGATCCCGACCGCTATGTGCGCCAGGTACCTGGAACAAGTGGGGCACGGGTGTCTACGTGACCGGCGATGGCGCCAAGCGCGACGCCGACGGCTACTTCTGGCTCCTCGGCCGCGTGGACGATGTCATCAACGTGGCAGGACATCGGATTGGCACCATGGAAGTCGAGAGCGCACTGGTCGACCATCCGAGCGTCGCTGAAGCGGCCGTCGTGGGGCGCGCACATGAGATCAAGGGGCAGGCGATCGCGGCATTCGTCACGTTGAAGGAAGGCATCAAGGCGGACGGCCACCGCGCGCTCGTCGACGATCTCAAGGAGCACGTGGTCAAGAAGATCGGGGCGATCGCGCGCCCCGACGACATCCTGTTCACGGCCGACCTGCCCAAGACGCGCTCGGGCAAGATCATGCGCCGGCTGCTGCGCGACATCGCGGAGGGCAAGGCGCTCGGCGACACCACGACGCTCGCCGACCCCGCCGTGGTGGCGAGGCTGAAGGCGAACTACGAAGAGGATCGCGGCTAGTCGACCATCCCACGCGGCAGCGGTCTGCGCACGTTGGCACACCTCGGCACACCCGCCGGAGCCCGGTCTTGGGGTCGCGGCCGGGGGCCCTGCAGAGTCGGCCCGTTCGAGCCGAAAGATCGAGAACCATGGCTGCGCGCATCGGTATCGAGCTCGGGCCCGTCGCCTGCCGCATCGCCGAGGTCGAGGATGGCGGGCCGCTGCCATGTGGCGGCCCGACCCGCGTCTGCTCGTTCGGGACTTACGTGCGCCCGGGACACGAGTTCCGGACCGCGCTCGAAGCCCTCCGGGGTCGCAGCGCCACGCTCGTGGCCTGGGGTCTCGATGCCGACCATGCGCAGCCCCTGGTGCGCCGCGCGTCTTACGACCAGATGCGCCGTGAGGCGCTCGATCAACGCGCCAGGGCCGCCGGCATCCGCCCGTCGCGTCGCCTCGCCGACATTGCGCCCGCGGCGGCGCCGAAGCTGGCGGCCGCCAGCCGGCCGGTCATGCTGGTTTCCGCGCATGCGGCGGCCGTGGCCGCCGCCGTTCGCCCGATCGCCTCGGCTGGAATCCGTGTCCGCAGCGTGATCACTCCGGCGGCCGCGCTCATGACCCTGGCGCGCCGTCGCCAGCCCGCGTCGAACCCCGGCGTGGTCGAGGCCTACGTCGCCCTCGCCGAGACGACCACCGCGGTGGCGTTGGTGCGCGGCGGCCATCTGCTGGCGGCGCACGAGGCTCCGTGGGGCTACCTCGACCCGGGCCGCTGCCTGCTCGTTCGGCCGAGGACTCAGGTGGCCGGGCAGCTGGCGGCCTATCTCGAAGCCTTCTTCGCCACCGCTCGTCCCGATCACGGGCCGGTGTCGAACGTCCTGATCTGCGGAGGCATGCCCGAGCTGCGTTCGATGGCCGCCTCGCTCATCGAGAGTCTCGACGTCGAAGTGGAGCCGCTCGATTCCTTCTTCGGGATCGATACCGAGCGGCTGCCGGAAGACGGAGTGGACCTGCGGGACCGCGGCGCCGATCTCCGGCTGGCGTGGGCGGCCGCCGTTCAATCGCCCGCGCCGCTTGATCTGCTGCGCGAGCGCCGGCATGGCGCGTATCGCGCCTGGATCGCCAGGGCCGCCGTCGTCGCTGGCGTGACCACGGGCCTCGGGATCGGCTACACCGTGGGCACGGCCGCCTGGGGCCTGGCGGCTGGAGGGCCGGCCGGACATGCCGCGCGTGCGCCGCACACGGCACGTCCGGCGCCGCGCCCCGTCGAGGCCGACTCCGCGCCCATCGTTCCGGACCACCCGCAGCGTCCGACGGGATCCCGGATCGCCGCGGCCAGCTTCGTCCGCTCGTACGAACCGCCTCCCGATCTCGTGTTCGACAGCCCGAATCCGGAGCGACCGTCCGCCGCCGGGCCCGACGCCGGTTCCGGGCCACCCTTCCAGGCCGAGCTGCAGACGATTCTGTACGGGAACGAGCGGAGGCTCGCCGTCATCGACGGCCACATTGTCCAGGCCGGCGACGAGGTTCGCGGGGCGCGCGTGGTCGCGATTACCGCGACGTCGGTCGTGGTTCGCGACGTCAGCGGGCGCGACATCCGCCTGCTGGTGCCCGAGCCCGCGAAATGAGCCGGTGGCGCGCTGGCCGCCGGGGCAGGTAAGATCCTCCGACTTCGGGGAACCACCGGGCCGCGACTGCCGTCTGAAGGCTACATGGCATTAATCGAGACCGTCGACCTCTGGAAGACCTACCGCATGGGCGCCGAAGAGATTCATGCCCTTCGCGGGGTGTCCATCGAAATCGAGCGCGGCGAGTACGTCGCCATCATGGGACCGTCGGGATCGGGCAAGTCCACGCTGATGAACCTGATCGGGTGCCTCGACACCCCCACCAAGGGGTCGTACCTGCTGAACGGCAAGCAGGTCAGCCAGATGAACGACAACGAGCTGGCGCGGATTCGGAACGAAGAAATCGGCTTCGTCTTCCAGACGTTCAATCTGCTGCCGCGCGCGACCGCCCTGCACAACGTGGAACTGCCGCTCGTCTATGCGGGGGTGCCGGCGAAGGTGCGGGAGACGCGGGCCATCGACGCCCTCGAGAAGGTCGAGCTCGGCTCCCGGATGACACACCGGCCCAACGAATTGTCCGGCGGGCAGCGTCAGCGCGTGGCCATCGCGCGGGCGCTCGTCAACAACCCGTCCATTCTGCTGGCCGACGAGCCGACGGGCAATCTCGACTCGAAGACCGGGCACGAGATCATGTCGCTCTTCGAGCGCCTGCACCAGGCCGGCAACACGATCGTGCTCGTCACCCACGAGCCCGATGTGGCGGCGTTCGCCTATCGCGCGATTCACATTCGAGACGGCCAGGTCGAGAACGACGTGCGGCGGGCGGCGTAATAGTCGCAAGTCGCAAGTCGCGAATCGCTAGTCGGCGTTATCGGCGACGCCGGTCCTTCCAGTCGTCGGTTCGCTCGAGATGAGCGATCAATCCGCTCAGCATTCTTCCCACCTCTTCGTAGTGTGCGCTGACCGCGGCGGTGGCTTCGTTCGACACATGCCGCCCCTGGAAGCCCAGTTTCAGCTGGGTGCAGATCTCTTTCGCACCGCCGCGGGCATCGTAGCGATATCGCGCGAAATGCCATGCCCACGACCACGAGCACGGACCATGGCAGGAAGCGGAGATGGCGACACTCGACTATACCGCCGCCCAATGCCCGCTCCCGACTTCGCGGAGCGCGGCATCGCGATCCACGGCGGCCGGATCGAGCCGGATGCGGTGCCGCGGGGCGTCGGGGTCGGGGACGGGAATTGCTGAGAGCAGCGCGCGCGTGTACGGATGCTGCGGGCCGTCGAAGATGGCGGCCGTCGGCCCCAGCTCCACGATCCGCCCCAGGTACATCACCGCCACTCGATTGCAGATGTGCTCGACGAGCCGCAGATCGTGCGCAATGAAGAGATAGGTCAGCTCGAGCCGCTGCTGCAGGTCGAGCAGCAGGTTCACGACCTGGGCCTGTACCGAGACGTCGAGCGCCGACACGGGTTCGTCGAGGATGAGAAAAGACGGGTTCAGCGCCAGGGCCCGCGCCAGACCGATACGCTGACGCTGTCCGCCGCTGAACTCGTGCGGATAGCGGTCGAGCTGCGAGGGGTCGAGCCCGACGAGACGGAACAGCTCGGCGACGCGCGTGGCTCGCTCGGCCCGCCGACCGAGCCGGTGAATCACGAGCGGCTCTTCGACGATCTCCCGCACGCGCATGCGGGGATTCAGCGACGAGTAGGGATCCTGGAAGACGATCTGCATGTCGCGGCGGGCGCGACGAAGCCGGGCGCTGTCGAAGGCGAGGAGGTTCTCGCCCCGAAAGGTCACCGCGCCCGATGTCGGTTCCACCAGCCGAAGCAGGCAGCGCCCGGTCGTCGTCTTGCCGCTGCCCGATTCGCCAACGAGGCCGAACGTTTCGCCCGCGTCGATGGCAAAACTCACATCGTCGACGGCGCGCACGACCGTGCCGGGCCGGAAGAGGCCCCTGCCGCGGACGAAGTGCTTGACGAGATGGGAGACGTCGAGGAGCGGCATCAGCGCGCGTCGTACAGGTAGCACTTCGCCCGGTGTTCCACGCCGACCGGATAGTCGGGCGGCGGCGCGGTCGTGCAGCGCTCGAACCGGTCGGGACACCGGGGATGGAAGGCGCAGCCGCGGGGGAGCGCCCCCGGCGACGGCACGGTGCCCTCGATGGCCCTGAGCCGTTCGCGGCCCGGTCCGGGCATCGAGGCCAGGAGCCCTCGAGTGTACGGGTGCTGCGCGTCGTGGAAGATCGCCTGAACGGGGCCGTCCTCCACGATTCGGCCGGCATACATGACGGCCACCCGGTCGGCGATCTGCGCAATCACGCCGAGGTCGTGGGTGATGAGCAGGAGGGCCAGGTTGAAGCGGTCGCGCGTTTCCCGCAGCAGGTCCAGAATCTCGGCCTGGATCGTGACGTCGAGGGCGGTCGTCGGCTCGTCCGCGATGACGAGCGAGGGGCGGCAGGCGAGCGCCATGGCGATGAGCACGCGCTGCCGCATGCCCCCCGAGAGCTGATGAGGGTAGTCGTCGGCGCGCGCCGCCGGGTCTGGAATGCGCACGGCCTCGAGCAGGTCGATCACCTGCTGGCGGGCCTCCGCGCGCGAGGCGCGCCGATGGACGAGCAGCGTCTCGGCGATCTGATCACCGACCGTGAAGACCGGATTGAGCGCCGTCATCGGCTCCTGGAAGATCAGCGCCACCTCGGCGCCGCGAACGCGACACATCTCCGCTTCGGACAGCGCGAGCAGGTTGCGGTCGTTGAACCTTACCTCGCCGGCCGTTGTCCGGCCCGGGGGCTGAACGAGGCGCATGATCGACAGCGCCGTCACCGACTTCCCGCTGCCGGATTCCCCGACGAGGCCGAGCGTCTCGCCCGCATTCACCGCGAAGCTGACGTCGTCGACCGCCGCGGCCCGGCCCGCGGGAAGATCGAAGACCGTCGTGAGGTGCGCCACCTCGAGGAGGCTCACCGCCCGGCCGCCTCGGTGAACTCGCCGAATACGGCACGCATCGCGTCGGCGACCTCGCCCACGGTGGCCCGCGCTTCCACGGCCGCCACGATCGGGGCCACCAGATTCGATCCGTCCGAGGCGGCTCGCGTCACTCCGGCGAGCGCCGTACGCCAGGCATCGGCGTCGCGCGCGGCACGCAGCGCCCGTACGCGGGCCACCTGCGATCGCTCGACGTCGGGATCGACGCGGAAGATGCCGGGGCTGCGGCGCCGCGCCTCGTCGGCATAGCCGTTCACGCCGACGACGATCGCCGTCCGGTCGTCGACGGCGACCTGCGCGCGGTACGCCGACTCCTGGATCTCGCGCTGAATCAGGCCGGATTCGATCGCCGCGAGCGTGCCGCCGGCCGCGTCGATGCGTGCGAGCAGATCCTCGGCGCCGCGTTCAATCTCGTTGGTGAGGGTTTCGACGGCGTACGACCCGGCCAGTGGATCCACGGTGTTCGCGACGCCCGATTCGGCGGCCAGGATCTGCTGCGTGCGCAGGGCGATGCGCGCCGATTCCTCGGTCGGCAGCGCGAGCGCTTCGTCGCGACCGTTGCAGTGGAGCGACTGCGTGCCGCCAAGGACCGCGGCGAGGGCCTGCAGCGTCACCCGCACGATGTTGTTGTCGGGCTGCTGGGCCGTGAGCGTGCTGCCGGCCGTCTGCGTGTGGAATCGCAGCTGCTGCGCGCGTGGATGCGTGGCGTGAAAGCGGTCGCGCATGATGCGCGCCCACAGGCGCCGCGCCGCCCGGAATTTCGCCACTTCCTCCAGGAAGTCGTTGTGGGCGTTGAAGAAGAACGAGAGCCGCTGCCCGAACCGATTCACGTCGAGGCCGGCGTCGATCGCCGCCTGCACGTAGGCCGTCGCATCGGCGAACGTGAACGCCACTTCCTGCACCGCGGTCGAGCCCGCCTCGCGGATGTGATAACCGCTGATCGAGATCGTGTGCCAGTTCGGCAGCTCGCGGGCGCAGTAGGAGAAGATGTCCGTCACGATCCGCAGGGAAGGCCGCGGCGGATAGATGTAGGTGCCGCGGGCCACGTACTCCTTCAGGATGTCGTTCTGGATCGTGCCCGACAGCGCCGACGGCGACACGCCCTGGCGCCTCGCGACCGCGATGTAGAGGGCGAGCAGCACGATCGCCGTCGCGTTGATCGTCATCGAGGTCGAGACGCGGTCGAGCGGAATGCCCTCGACGAGCGTCGCCATGTCGTCAATCGAGTCGATCGCGACGCCGACCTTGCCCACCTCTCCGGTGGCGAGCCGATGGTCGGAGTCGTAGCCCATCTGGGTGGGCAGGTCGAAGGCGACGCTCAAGCCGCTCACGCCCTTCTCGAGCAGATACCGGTAGCGGGCATTCGATTCGGCGGCCGTGCCGAATCCCGCGTACTGCCGCATCGTCCACAGCCGCCCGCGATACATGGTCGGCTGGATGCCCCGCGTGAACGGAAATTCCCCGGGAAGGCCCAGCGCATTGCGGGGTTCCCAGCCGGTCAGATCGCGCGGCGTGCGGGCGTCGGCGGACGCCGGTTCTCGAGGGATCGGTCGATCGGCCACGTTGGCGCGATTGTACTGCGAGTGTCGGCGCCTCCTGGCGCATACTCTGCCGACATGGGCCTCGATCACCCCCTTCCGCTTGCCATTCTCGCGGCCTACGCGCTCGTCACCCTGGGGATCGGCAATCTCGTGCTACGCCGCCGCCTCGGTTCGGAGCATTTTCTCGTGGCCGCACGCGCGCTGCCGCTGTCGCTCGTCGTGGCCGTCGTCGGCGGCGACATGCTGGGCGGGGCGTCGACCGTGGGCGTGAGCCAGCGTGGCTATACCGACGGCATCGTCGGCGCGGTGTTCAATTTTTCGGTCGGCATCGCCTTCTTCGTGTTTGCCGCGACGATGGCCGGCCGGTACCGGCGTCTGCGCGCCGTGACAGTGCCGGAAATCGTGGGGCGACTCTTCGACGGCCGCACGCGTGCCCTGGCGGCGGTCGTGATCGCCATCGCCTATTTCGTGATCGGCGTGAGCCAGATCATGGCGGCAGGCGCGCTCCTGTCGCCGTTGCTCGGCATCGGCGTCTCGAGCGCCGAGCTCATCGCGGCCGCCGTGTTCTTTGCGATCGTCGTGGCGGGCGGCCTGCATTCCATCGCGTTCGTCAACATCGTGCAGCTCGTCGTGATGCTCGGCGGTGCGGTGGTCAGCGTGCTCTATTCGCTGCAGTTCGTCGGCGGCAGCGTGGCCGTCGGCTTTCACCGGATCTGGACGGAACTGCCCTCGTCCTACTGGAGCCTGAACCCGGGCAACCCGCTCACGCAGGGCGGCGAGATGCTCGGGACCGTCTTCAATCTGTTCGCGGCGCAGGCGGCCATCACCGGCATTTTCGCGGCGAAAGACGTCAGGGTCGCCGTCAAGGGCGCATGGCTGACCGGTGCGATGTTCCTCTTCGTGGGCGTCCCGTTCGCGCTGATCGGGATGGCCGCGCGCGTCCAGTTCGGCGCTGACCTGCCGGGCGGGCTCGCGGCTGCGCCGGCGATGATCCTCGCGCTGAATCCGGTCGTGGCGAGCATCGGCCTGTGCGGGCTGTTCGCCGCGATCGTGTCGACCGGCCCGCTCTGCTTTCTCGCGCCCGTGCAGATCTTTCTGCGAGACGTGATCGGCCATCGCGAGCTGACCGATCGACAGCGGCTGGTGATTTCGCGCGCGCTGGGCGGCGCGGTGCTGGCGGCGGGCTGGGCCGCGGCGGCCACCTTCGAAGGGATTCTGAATCTCACAATCTGGGCGTACGCCTTCCGGGCGGGCATTGCCGTCGTCGTCCTGGGCGTTACCTACCTGGGAACCAGGCGCGTGTCCGAGGCAGGCGCGTTCTGGGGGTTGATGACCGGAGCGGCCATGTTCGCGATCTGGACCCTGGCCGGCACGCCGCTGGGCATCCACGTCGCGATTCCGAGCATGACGGCCAACTTTGCGACGACGCTGATCGTGTCGCGGCTGAGCCCGCGCCGCCGCGCGTGGCCCGTCGAGGTGGTCGAAGCGATTCATCCCGGGCAGGCGCGTGCAGCCGACTGGCGGGTCGCGCGGGCCGATCCGCTGGAACCGTCGTCGTCGTAAGTGCTTGACACGCTGGGTACTGGGGCGTACACTGCAGCTTAACCTGCAGAGTTTTCCGACACACTCGAACACGTTATGGCGCCCGATCCCTGCCATCACCCTGGTGTCAGTGTCTGATCGGGAAGCGCCTCCGGAACCCGGCCCGGCGGCGTGAGGGAGGAAGCAGGATGGACGAGGTCGTCAACCGGTTCGCGCGCGAGCTGGCCGACGCGATAGCCGCCGCCGTCGCCGAGAACCCCCAGGTGGAAGCCTGCCGCGAAAAGGCGCGGGCGGCGGGATTCGAGATGCGAGTGACTCTCGAGGCCGTCGTCGGCTTCGTCAGCCGTTCGCAGGCGACGGGCTCGGCGCTCACCAAGGTCGCCGCGCCCGCCCGCGCGGTGCAGCCGCGGCGGAACTTCGAGGTCACCGCGAACGACCGGCGGTTTCTCCGTTCGCTGCGGATTGCCGCCGACGAGACCGCCGAGCCAGTGGAGTAGCCGTTCCAGTCCGATCGATCGCCGACACTGTGGAGCCGGCTCGCGCATGCGAGCCGGCTTTTTTCATTCCGGCCTGCTCTGGGCCGCCACCCGCGCCGCCGCGGCCTTCGCCGCCTCGGGATCGCCCAGATACCGGCGCCGGATAGGCCGCAGCCGATCGTCCAGTTCGTACACCAGGGGGATGCCCGTCGGAATGTTCAATTCCACGATGTCGGCGTCGGAGATCTGATCGAGGTACTTCACGAGCGCGCGCAGGCTGTTCCCGTGCGCCGCGACGAGGACGCGCCGGCCGGAGGCGACCGCCGGGGCAATCGTCTCGTGCCAGTACGGCAGGAAACGCGCCACCGTGTCCTTGAGCGACTCGGCCAGCGGCAGCTCGCCCGGCGCGAGCGAGGCGTATCGCGGATCCCGCGCGGGGTTTCGCTGGTCGTCGGGCGTGAGGACCGGAGGCGGGACATCGTAGCTGCGGCGCCAGATCTTGGTCTGCGCTTCACCATGGCGGGCGGCGGTCTCGGCCTTGTTCAGGCCCTGCAGCGCTCCATAGTGCCGCTCGTTCAACCGCCACGATTTCTCGACGGGGATCCACATCAAGTCCATCGCGTCGAGGGCGATCCACAGCGTGCGGATCGCCCGCTTGAGCACCGAGGTATACGCCACGTCGAACGTGTAGCCGCCGTCGCACAGGAGTCGTCCCGCCGTGAGGGCTTCGTCGCGGCCCCGGTCCGACAGATCCACGTCGGTCCAGCCGGTGAAGCGATTCTCGCGATTCCAGGTGCTTTCGCCGTGGCGGAGCAGGACGAGCGCGGTCATGGGCGAATCGCCGAGCGGCCGGCGTACCTCGCGCGGGAGCCCAGCGCCTCTTCGATGCGGAGCAGTTGGTTGTACTTGCAGACGCGGTCGGTCCGACTGGCCGATCCGGTCTTGATCTGGCCGGCCGCGGTGCCGACGGCGAGGTCGGCGATGGTGGTGTCTTCGGTCTCGCCGGAGCGATGGGAGATGATCGTGCCATAACGGGCATCGCGTGCCATGCGCATAGCGTCGAGCGTCTCGGTGACGGTGCCGATCTGGTTCAGTTTCACGAGCAACGCGTTGGCGACGCCGGTCTGGATGCCGCGCTCGAGGATCTCCGGGTTGGTGACGAAGATGTCGTCGCCGACCAGCTGCACCCGGTCGCCGAGCTGGCGCGTGAGCGTGCGCCAGCCGTCCCAGTCGTCTTCCGCGAGCCCGTCCTCGATGGAGATGATCGGATACTCGCGGAGCCACTCCTCGTACAGCCGCACCATGGCGTCCGACGTCCGATCGGCCTCGCCCGACTTCTTGAACGTGTACTTGCCGCCGCCCGCCCACAGTTCGCTCGACGCGACGTCGAGCGCGAGGAACACGTCGGTGCCGGCCTTCATGCCCGCCTTGCCGACGGCTTCGAGCACCACCTCGACGGCCTCGCGATTCGACCGCAGGTTCGGCGCGAAGCCGCCCTCGTCGCCGACGCCCGTCGCCTGGCCACGGCTCTTCAGGATGCCTCGCAGCGCGTGAAAGATCTCGGCGCCGGTCCGCAGGGCTTCGCCGAAGGTCGGTGCCCCGACGGGCATGACCATGAATTCCTGGAAGTCGACGCTGCTGTCCGCGTGCGCTCCGCCGTTGAGGATGTTCATCATCGGCGTCGGCAGGGTCAACGTGTCGGAGCCATAGAGCGCGCCGATGTGCTGATAGAGGGGGATGCCGCGGGCCGTCGCCTCGGCCCGCGTGGCCGCCATCGATACGCCGAGCAGGGCGTTCGCCCCCAGGCGGCTCTTGGTCGGGGTGCCGTCGAGACGGAGGAGCGCCTCGTCGAGCGCGCGCTGGTCGAACTCCCGCCCGGCAATCGCCTTCGCGATTTCCCCGTTCACGTTGGCGACGGCGCGGCGGACGCCCTTGCCGCCGTAGCGGCCCGTGTCGCCGTCTCGCAGTTCGAGAGCCTCGCGCTCGCCAGTGGACGCCCCTGAGGGCACGGCGGCCCGGCCGAGCGCGCCTCCCTCGAGCGTGACGTCGACTTCCACCGTCGGATTGCCGCGCGAGTCCAGAATCTCGCGGCCGTGCAGTCGCAATATCTTCACGACGACCTCGTTTCGACTCTCATCAACCCCGGTGATCCGCGGCGGCCTCCCGGCCGAGCGCCTCCTCGTCGAGCGGGCCGATGAACGGCTCATCGTCGGGGCCGACCACGACGACGCCGCCGTCGGTGACCGCGTGGCGGCGCCGATCCTCTTCGACGTTGTAGCCGATGAGGGCGCCGCGCGGAATCAGCACGTCGCGATCGACGATGGCGCGGCGAATCCGGGCATGGCGTCCCACGCGCACGCCGGGCATCAGAATACTCTGCTCCACCCGGCCGAAGCTGTGCACGCGCACATTCGGACAGAGGACGCTGCCGACCACCGTGCTGCCCGAGACGATGCAGCCCGGCGAGATGACCGAGTCGAGCGCCTGGCCGCAGCGGCCCGGCTCGGCGAACACGAATTTGGCCGGCGGCGCCTGCGGCTGATACGTGCGCAGCGGCCACTCCGGGTCGTACAGATTGAACTGCGGGTTGACCCGGCAGAGATCCATGCTCGCTTCGAAGTAGGCGTCGAGCGTGCCGATGTCGCGCCAGTACTTCACCGCCGCCTTGTTCTCGTCGTAGAAGCTGTACCGAATAGACGCGGCCTTCGGGAATCAGGGCCGGGATGATGTCCTTGCCGAAATCGTGGGCCGTGTCGCGCACGGCGTCGGCCTCGAGCACGCGGACGAGCGCTTCGGTTTCGAAGATATACACGCCCATCGAGGCCAGCGCGACGTCGGTCGAACCGGACGCGGCGGTGGCCTGGCTCGGCTTTTCCTGGAACCCCGTCACCCGCGATGCGTCGTCGGTCACGACGATGCCGAAGCGGTGGACGTCGGCGAGCGGCACCTCGATCGTGGCCAGCGTCGCCGCGGCGCCGCGGTCGAGATGGAACCGCAGCATGCGCTCGTAGTCCATCTTGTAGACGTGATCGCCCGACAGCACGATGAGGTGCAGCGGCTGCTCCCGGAGGATCGAGTACAAATTCTGGTAGACGGCGTCCGCCGTGCCCTGGTACCAGTGCTCGCTCACCCGCTTTTGCGGCGGCAGGATCTCGACGAACTCACCGAGCTCCTCCGAGACCACGCTCCAGCCCATCCGGATGTGCCGATTGAGCGACAGCGATTTGTATTGCGTCGCGATGAAGATCCGCCGGAGCCCGGAGTTGAGACAGTTGCTCAGGACGAAGTCGATGATGCGATACGGGCCGCCGAAATAGACGGCCGGCTTCGCCCGATCCCTGGTCAACGGGTGCAGCCGTTCGCCGACACCGCCGGCCAGGACGATCACGAGGCTGTTGTCGAGGAGGGATGCCATGGTCAGGAGCGGCAACTCTTTATAGCACAGCAGCCTAGCGGCTTTGCACCTCGTTCCAGGTGGCGTTTGACTTGCCGGGGATGCCTGCCTATCATGAACTGTTCACGGAGGCCCTAATCTCGGAGACTGGTCTTTATGATGAAGCGGCGAGCGGCAATGGCGTGCGCGGCGGTGGCGGTGGCGTGTTCGACCGTCGTGTTCGCGCAGAAAGTGGATAAGAAACAGCAGGAGGCGCAGAAGAAGGACACCTCCGCCGTGCAGAAGCTCGTCGATCAGGTGATCGAGGGCAAGGCCCAGCCGACCGACGACCTCGGTCTGGCGTGGGTTCACGAGGATTTCCTCAAGGCCCAGGGCAATCTCGAGTACGTGCCGTTCACGCTGTCGCTCGACGTCGCGAAAGTCGCGAAGCCGACCGTCACGCTCTACTGGCGCGTCGTGAACACCGCCGCCGCCGAGGACGGGAAGAAGGACGACAAGGGCGCCTACGAGGGTGTCGCGTTCGTCGACAAGGCGGCCAGCGGGCCCATGCGCGTCAGCCGGTCGTTCGCTGTCCAGGCCGGCACCTACGACGTCTACGTCGTCGCTAAGGAACTGCCGACGGGCGAGAAGAACGAACCGGAGTCGAAGGAATCCGTGCTCAAGCACACCATCACCGTGCCCGATTTCTGGGCCGACGCCCTCACCACCAGCTCGGTGCTCGTGGCCCAGCGGATCGATCCGCTGGCCGCCCCGCTCACACCCGAGCAGATGAAGGATCGGCCGTACGCGATGGGCGCGATGGAAATCGTTCCCGCCTTCGACATGAACTTCACGAAGCAGTCGGAGCTGTCGACGGTGATGTGGATCTACAACCCGAAGGCGGACGAGAATCGCAAGCCGAACGTCACGGTCGAATACAGCTTTTACGCCCAGAAGGACGGCGAGGAAACCTTCTTCAACAAGACACGCCCGACCGAGCTCAACGCCGAGACGCTGCCGCCGCAGTTCGACCTCGAACAGGGGCATCAGCTGCAGGCCGGACAGGCCGTGCCCCTCGCATCGTTCCCGGAAGGCAAGTACCGGCTGGAAATCAAGGTCACCGACAACATCGCGAACACGTCGCTGTCGCGCGACGTGAATTTCTCGGTGAATCCGTCGTAGCCTGACGCAGGTGCGGGTCGCGGCCCGCGCGGGACACAAGATGAGACGCTTCTCCTCGGCGGCGTCGGCAATCGGCAGCGTGGCGCTGGTCGTCATTCCGGTGGTGGCGATGGCCCAGAACGCCCCGCGCTCGGTCGTGCAGACGGCGTCCTTGTCGACGGGCGCGGTCCGCGGAGCCGTGCACGACGAGGGGGGAACGCCCGTCGCCGGCGCGATGGTCTCGGCCCTCGGCGCGATCACCGCTTTTGCCGTCACGGGTGCCGACGGCCGGTTCGAACTGTCGGCCCTCCCGCCCGGTCCCTACCTCGTGCGGGCGCACGTCCGCGGCTTCAACGCGCCTCGAGGGCAGTTGCTCGAGGTCCGCGCCGGCACGCCCGTCTTCTCCTCGATCGCGCTGCGAAAGATTCCGACGGCGGGCGACACCCGGACCGTGCTGTCGGCCGGTCTCGGCGCGCCCGCCGCCGACACGCCCCGTGCGCCAGCCGCGCTCGTCGCCGCGACCCCGCAGAGCGACGCCACCGCCACCGACGGCGACGACGCCGGGACGAAGGCGCAGCCCGATGACGACGAGCTCACCTGGCGCCTCCGACACCTGCGCCGCAGCATTCTCAAGGACGGCGCCGTCGCCGTCGCCGTGGTGTCCGAGCCGGCCGTCGACGGGAACACCAGCCTCTTCGGCCGCGCCGTTTCCTCGCCCGTCCGGATGGCCAGCGATTTCTTCACGCCGTTCTCGGGCCAGCTGAACCTGCTCACGACGAGCTCCTTCGACGATCCCGCCCAGCTCTTCGAAGGCGACAACCAGGCGCGCGGGATCACGTACGTCGCGCTCGGCGCGCCCTTCGGAACGGGCGGCGACTGGACCGTGCGCGGTGCGCTCACCCAAGGCGACCTGACGTCATGGATCGTGGCGGGCTCCTACGAAACGCGCGCCGAGGCTTCCGGGCGGCACCGCTACGATGTGCGGCTCTCCTACAGCACGCAGCGCTATGACGGGGGCAATCCCGAGGCCCTGCGTGCCGTCACCGACGGCAGCCGGAACGTCGGCATGGTGTCGGGATTCGACACGTTCGAAGTGAGCCACGCGCTTTCGGTCACCTACGGCGGCCGTTACTCGCACTACGACTATCTGGACGGCCGCACGCTGCTCAGTCCGCGGGTGGGCATCACGCTGTCGCCGTGGAACCGGCTCCGCGTCACCGCGCTCGTCTCACGGCGGGCGCTGGCGCCGGGCGCCGAGGAGTTCGTCCCGCCCAGCGACAACGCCGTCTGGTTGCCCCCGCAGCGGACGTTCTCGTCGGCCGTGCCCGGCGGACGGCTGACCGCCGAGCATGCGACACATTTCGACGTGGGCGTCGAACGCGACATCGCCTTCGGCACCGTGACGGCGGCCGCCTTTCACCAGCACGTCGACGATCAGCTCGTGACGCTGTTCGGCGCGGAGCTGCCGGATCGGCCGGCGGAGGCTCTGGGCCACTATTTCGTCGGGGGAGCCGGCAATGTGGACGTGAGCGGCTGGACCGCGGGCTTCCGCACCGCCGTCGCCGATCGCCTGCACGGCGCCGTCGAGTATTCGGCCAGCCGGACCGGCTGGGTGCCGGGGCCCCAGGTCGACTACCTCGTCCTGCTGGCGCCCTCCGTTGCCCGGCGCGGTGGCGACCGCATCCACGACCTCAGCACGAGGCTCGAAGCCGATGTGCCCGAAACCGATACCCGGGTCGTGGTGCTGTACCGCGTAAGCGACGGTTTCAGCCGGGGCGATAACGAGGAGCCCGCTCTCGACTCCCGCTTCGACGTGCAGGTGCACCAGTCGCTGCCGTTCCTGGATTTCACGTCGGCGAAGTGGGAGATGCTCGTTGCCGTCCGCAATTTCTTCCGCGACCCGACCGCGGGACAGTCCGTCTATGACGAGCTCCTCGTCGTTCGACCGCCCAAGCGCATCGTCGGCGGACTCACGCTCCGGTTCTAGCCTGCGCCGTTCCCCCCGCGGGCTCGTCTGATCCATGCTATTGGATAGAGTCTCCGCTCGCTTGGAGACTGGAAGATTTCACGACGATTTTCTGCTGTTAAAGACTAATTCCAACAAGTAGTTAAGTCATGCTTCCGATGGAGCAGTCGGAGAACGGCGTCGCTGGTTCGAGCGTAAGAGTCGGTGCGCCTAGCCGGAGGTTTGTGACTGAATCCTCGCTTGGTCGGATCCCCGCGGAGAGCCAGTGGCTCATTTGGGGGCGATCTGCGTTCGCGCTTGCCGTTACCGTCGTGCTCGTCACGCTCGGCCTGACGAACATCGTCCTCCAGGCGCGGTGGCACGCGGTCGAAGACGGCGTGTACTGGGTCGAGCGCGGTGAGGGCGTGGTTGCCGCAGAAATCGCCCGAGGATCGGCCGCCGAGCGGGTGGGGATCCTTACCGGCGACGTCCTGCTGGCGGTGAACGGCTCCCCGGTGGAATCGCAGGCCGACGTCCTGGCGTATCAGCGCGCCGCCGACGCCGGCACCCGCCTGTCGTACACGCTGGCTCGGCTCGGCGACCGGCAGGTCGTGGACGTCGCGCTGCAGCCGGTACCGGCCACGAGCTCGATGTATTTCGTGCTGGCAGGTGTCGGGCTCTTCACGCTGCTGGTGGGCGCGTCGGTGCGGCTGCTTCGTCCCC
Source organism: uncultured Acidobacteriota bacterium (assembly GCA_963837345.1). Classification (GTDB taxonomy): domain Bacteria; phylum Acidobacteriota; class Vicinamibacteria; order Vicinamibacterales; family CAVVIG01; genus CAWIMX01. Next base: position 446,673 of record CAWIMX010000001.1, on the reverse strand, counting down.
GTGATCAGGCGACGCTGCACTTTTTCTGGCTCTGCGTCGCGTTTTTCGGCGCGTTCACGTTTTCGTTCATCGGTCCGTTCGATCGCCTCGACTGGGTCCTGTACTGGGGCGACGCCGTCGCCATGGCGCTCTTGCCGCCGCTGTTGCTGCATTTCACGCTGGCCTTTCCGGAACGCCCGCCCGCCCGGTCGTTGAAGGTGATCCTGCCGGTGGTGTACCTGCCCGCGCTGATGCTGGGGCTCGGGCGCGTGATTGTGCTGACGCGGGGCGCAGCCGATGGCGCGCGGTTCACTCGAATGGTCGGGTGGCTCGATCGTGCCGAGCCGCTGTATCTGTCGGTGGCGGCGGTGGCTGCGCTGGTGGTGCTGGTTCGGGCGTTCCGTCAGATTACGTCGCTGACGGGACGTCGCCAGCTTCGCTGGATTGCGTGGGGCACGGCCCTCGGCGCCGGGCCGTTCGCCCTGGGCTATGCCCTGCCGTGGGCGCTCGGTCTCGAGCCGCCGCTGGCCCTGCAGCTGACGGCGATTCCGCTCGGACTCATGCCGCTGACGTTCGCCTGTGCGCTCGTGCGGTACCGGCTGCGGGACGTCGAGGTGATCATCAAGCGCGGGCTCGCGTATACCGCATTCGGGGGCGCCAGCTATGCCCTGTTCGTGGCGCTGCGAAAGCTCGTGGCCTTCGGTTTCGGCGATACCGATCCGCACCACTGGGTCATCGCCCTGCTGGCCACGCTCGTCGTCGTGCTTCTGGCGCGCCCGGTGCAGGACGAGCTGCAGAACGCGCTCGATCGCATCTTCTACCGCGATCGCTACGACTACCGACGCGCGCTCGTCGGCTTTGCGCGCGATCTCAACGGCGACCTGGATATCGTGCGGCTCAGCGGGCGTCTGATCACCCGTATCGTCGAGACGCTGGTGATCGATCGCATGGTGCTCATGCTGGCCGACGAGCGGTCGGGCGATTTTGCAACGATCGGCGAGCTCGGCTTTCCCGAGCCGGTGCCTCGGCTGGCCCGCGGGTCGTCGTTCATCTCGCGCCTCGACGCCGGCCATACGGTCGCGCTCGACGACCCGATCGCGGCCGCCAGGTTTGAAGCCGAGGAAGTCGAAGCCTGGCGAGACGCCGGGATCTACTACTTCGTACCCTGCGTGTTCGAGGGCGGGGCGATTGCTGTGATGGCGCTCGGCCGCAAAGGCAACGACGAGCCGTTCAACAGCGAAGACCTCGCGCTCCTGACGGCGGTGGCCGGCCAGGTCGCGACGGCGATCGAGAACGGCCGTCTGTACCGGCAGCTTCACCTCAAGGCGGAAGAGCTCGGGCGGATGCGCGAGTTCAACGAGAACATTCTCGAGTCGCTCGACGATGGGCTCGTGGTATTCGACGCCGAGGAGCGGGTGGTCCTCTGGAACCGTGCGCTCGCCCACGTCTACGGCGTCGACCGGTCGGCCGCGATCGGCCGACAGTTGTCGGAGATCTTCGACGCCCCGTTCGTGGAGGCACTGCGCGCGTCTCGGGAGGAGCACCCCGATGGCGCCACCCTCTACCGCGTGCCGCTCGCCGGCCGGCGGGCGGGGGCGCCTGAAGCGCTGCTCGTGAACGCGACGGCCGTGCCGCTTCGCGGGTCGTCCCAGGCGCACGTCCCTGTGGCCGGAACGATTCTGCTCCTCGAAGACGTGACGACGCACGTGCGCCTGGAGGAGCAGCTCCAGATTTCGGAGAAGATGGCGTCGATCGGGCTGCTCGCGGCCGGTGTGGCGCACGAAGTGAACACCCCGCTCACCGGCATCTCGAGCTATACGCAGATGCTGCTCGATGGATCGGACCCGTCGGACGCACGCACGGTGCTGCTGCAGAAGATCGAGCGGCAGACCTTCCGCGCGGCGAAGATCGTAAACGGTCTCCTGAACCTGTCCCGGCCGGGCACGCCGGGCGCCGACCGCCAGCCGATCGATCTGAACACGGTCATCGGCGACGTGTTCGGCCTGCTCGAGCATCAGTTCGCGGCGAGCCGGATCAAGGTGCGGAAGGATCTCGCCGATGTGCCGGTGCTGGTCTCCGGCATCGAGCATCAGCTGCAGCAGGTGTTCCTGAATCTGTTTCTGAACGCGCGCGACGCGATGCCCAGTGGCGGCTGGCTGACCGTCACGACCCGCGCCGACGACGCTCACGCGGTGGTGGAGATCGCGGACACCGGCTCCGGCATTCCTCCCGAGCATCTCGCGCGAATCTACGATCCGTTCTTCACGACCAAGGCCATCGGCCGTGGCACCGGGCTCGGGCTCTCGATCACCTACGGCATCGTTCAAGAGCACGACGGCACGATCCGCTGCGACAGCGCCGTCGGGCAGGGCACGCGATTCACGGTGGCCCTGCCGATCGCGGCCACCCTGGCCGCGGCGAGGGGAATGGGTTAGACATGAGCAGTTCGTCACGGGGCGCGATTCTCGTCATCGACGACGAAGAAATCATGCGCGAGATTCTGGAGACGCTCCTCGCGAAGGAGGGCTATGAAGTGCGTCTGGCCTCCTCCGGCGCCGAGGGCCTCGAGCTCGCGAAGGCATTGCCGTTCGACGCCGCGATCGTGGACATCATGATGCCCGGCCTCGACGGCATTGCCACGCTCGACGAGCTGCGACACATCGACGAGGACCTCGCCGTGATCATCATCACGGCCTACGCCTCGGTCGAGAGCGCGATCGCAGCCATGAAGAGTGGCGCGTTCGACTACATCTCGAAGCCGTTCAAGAACGATGAGGTGCTCGTCGTCGTGCGGAACGCCCTCGAACGGCGGCATCTGCTCACCGAGAACCGATCGCTCCGCCAGAACATCCAGGAGCGCTACCACAAGTTCGCGAACATCATCGGCCGCAGCCCGCGCATGCGGCAGGTTTTCGACCTCATCATTCAGGCCGCGCCCAGTCGTTCCACGATCCTCATTCAGGGCGAGAGCGGAACGGGCAAGGAGCTGGTCGCGCGCGCGATTCACGCCAATTCGTCCCGCTCGGAGCGATCCTTCGTCACGGTGAATTCGGGCAACCTGCCGCCCGACCTGCTCGAGTCGACGCTCTTCGGGCACGTCAAGGGCGCCTTCACCGGGGCGGTGTACCCGAAGAAGGGCCTGTTCGACCTCGCCGACCGGGGCACGATCTTCTTCGACGAGATCGGGAACGTGCCGCTCGAAACCCAGGCCAAGCTGCTCCGCGTGATTCAGGAGCGCGATTTCATGCGTCTGGGCGGCATGGAGACCATCAAGGTCGACGTCCGGATCATCGCGGCGACTAATGTCGACCTTCGCCAGATGATGGAAGAAGGGCGGTTCCGCGAGGATCTCTTCTACCGGCTGCACGTCATCTCGATTCAGCTGCCGCCGCTCAGGGAGCGCAAGGACGACATCACGCTGCTCGCTCAGCACTTCCTGCAGAAGTACGGCAGCGAGAACCGCAAGACCGATCTCGAGCTGACGCCGGAGGCGCTGGACCTCCTGATGGATTACGACTGGCCGGGGAACGTCCGCGAGCTGGAGAACGTGATCGAGCGTGCCGTCGTGCTCACGCCGGGGTCCCGCATCGGCATCGAGCTGATCCCGGAGCACGTCCGCAAGGCGCCGAACTTCCAGATGCCGCAGTTCGTCCTGCCGCCGGAAGGCATCTCGTTCAAGGACGTGATCACCGATTTCGAGAAGCGGCTGATCGAATCGACGCTCGAAGCCGCCGGTGGCGTTCAGAAACGCGCCGCGGAACTGCTGCACATCAAGCCGACCACGCTCAACGAGATGATCAAGCGCTACGACATCCGGCCGCGCCGGAAGCGTGCCTCGGGCGGCGACGGCCCCGGCGACGCGACCGACAGCCCGCGCAGCGAGCCCACGGCGACTCCCTGACGCGCCCCCGTCAGCGTGCGTTCTTGACGCGCGCGAACAGGCGCTCGTACTTGCCCAGCACGACGTCCCAGCGATAGTGACGGCGGATGTACTCGCGTCCGTTCCGGCCCATGGCCGCGCGCAATCGCCCGTCGCCGAGGAGCAGCGTCAGGCACTCCTGGAATTCGTCGCCATCCGCATAGAACAGCCCGGCGTTGCTTCTGAGGCAATGCTCCGCGAGCACCGCGCTTCGCGCGTTCGCCAGCACGGGCGTGCCTGCGGCCATGGCCTCGAGCGCCAGCATCGACAGGCTCTCGTAGGGAGACGGACAGGCGACCACCGTGGCGGCTTCAAGCGCCTCGAGGCGCTCCTGATCGCTCAGCAGGCCGGCAAACCGCACGTACGGCACCTCCGGCAGCGACATCAGCTTCGCGCCCATGAGCGCCAGCGTGGCGCGCCCGCCGTGTTCGACGTACGTGCTGAAATACTCGATGAGCTCTTCGCAGCCCTTGCCGGGATCGATGCGGCCGCCGTACAGGACGATCGGGCCCTCCATCCGGTGTCGTCGCCGAAACACCACGCCGCGGCCCGTGAGGTGGGATGGGAACTCTCGCGCCTCGCCCTCCCCCTCGTCGGACGCCGTGCCGTCGCCCGCATCGCCGCCGTCGTCGGCGGGCAGGGGCATCCGCGGATACGGACGCTGCTGCGGCAGGTCGACGCCCACGCCCACCACGTCTTCGAGAAGCGGCCGATCGGGAAACTGGCGGTGCACGAAATTCCGTTCGCTCTCGGTCAGGTAGCAGATGGCCGCCGGATGTCGGAAGACGTCTCTGAATACGTCGAGTTGAATGGCCGGCTCATCGTGCGCCGTGGACACCAGCACGCTTCGCGCGGGGTCGACCTCGAGGCCCAGGACCGTCAACGAGTACAGGTACGTGAAGAACACCATCACGTCATATTGCCGGTGGCTTCGCTGGAGATACTCGAGGAGCGAGGGACACCAGGGCCCCTGCTGCTTCAGCCATTCGAGCTCGTCGTCGCGAGTGTGGGGGTTGTTGTAGATCCAGTCGGAATACCGGTTGAAGGCCTGGATATCGCGCGTCCGGGTGGTGGCGAATCGGCGGACCGTCACCCCGCGAATGCGGTCGCTGCCTTCGGGGTACTCGTTCTTCCAGGTGATGTAATCGCGCGCGCAGGTGGTGAGCACCTCCACCTCGTGGAGGGGAGCCAGTCGCTCGGCCACCAGGCGGCACAGGTGTTCGGATCCGCCCAGCACCTCGCCGCCGTAGCGTTGGACGATGAAGGCGATCTTCACGAAACCCGCCGGACCACGGCCGCGAGCTCCCGCTCGACGCGATCGTCGCCGAACTCGGCGACCCGACGGCGCTGACCGGCGATCACGTCCGCGCGGAGCGCATCGTCGAACGCCAGGGCCCCCAGCAGCTCAGCGGCCACCTCCAGGTCCTTGGGCGCAAACTGAACGCCCGCGCCGCCGAGCGTTTCGGGCACCGCACCGGCGGCATAGGCGAGCACCGGCACGTCGGCCGCCATCGCCTCCAGCAGCGGCGCGCAGAAGCCTTCGTGCTCGCTCAGCGACACGTACACGGCCGCGTGCTGATAGTAGACCGCGAGGTCCTCGTCGGACACGGGTCCGGTGAAGATGAAACGGTCGTCCAGAAGTCGGTATTGGGACATGAGCGCACGAATCGTGGAATAGTACCGCGGCACCGCGTCGGACCGGCCCACGAAGATGAACCGATAGTAGGCGTCGACATATCGCTTGTAGTGCTCGGCCAGGCGGATGTGATCCTCGATCTTCTTGTTCGGCGCGATGCGGCCCACGAACAGGAAGTTGACGTATTCATCGTCGAGCAGCCGCGCGAGGGCCGGTCGATGCGCTGGACGCGTCACCCGGCTCGTATCTACGGCGAGCGGCAGCACGGCGGTCGGCGCGAACCCGAGCGCCTCCAGTTCGCGCCGATTGTAGTCCGACACCCCCAGCGCGAGGTCCACGCGGCCGACGAGCGTCGCAAGCTCGCGCCGGCCGAGGATGGCCAGGCGGAACAGTGTCGGGTCGTACGGCGCAAAGAAGGCCGCCGGCGTCACGTTGTGATACTGGAGCACGCGGGCCCCCGCGAGCCCGCCAAAGACCTCGGTCATCGGCGAGGGCAGGGCATAGTGGAAGATGGTCACCTCGCCCCGCCGCGCGTCTGGGTCGTCGAACTCGCGGACGTCGCCTTTGAGCTCCTCGTCGATGGTGAGGGCATACAAATCCGACGCGTGGCCCATGCGTCGCAGCATGTCGCGCATCCGGCGGGCGCTGTCGCCGACGGCGTCGCCGCGATGAGCCGCCGGAACCCATTGGTTGACAATCAACGAGACTCCGGGGCGCCGGCCGTGCCGGAGGGTGCCGGGGGATCGGGCAGCGCCTTGTAGAGGCCCGGCCGGTACTTCCGAAGCTCTTCGAGATCCTGCGCGGCGTCGAAACGCTCCCAGAAATCGAAGGTCACCCGGGGTCGGGGCGCTCGCGGCCCCGAAAGGATGCGGTCCACGAGACCCAGCAGCGTGCCGGCGAAGTCCCTGGCCTGGAGGCGCTCGACCGCCGCCAGCTGTCCCTCCAGGATCACGTCCGTGAGACCGGCATCGGAGATGATTGCATCCATCAGTCTCGCCACCGCGACGGGATCGCGATCCTCGAAGAGGACGCCCGCGCCGTCCATGGTCGACGGCACGGCGGCAGCCGCGTACGCGAGCACGGGCACCTCCATGTGAAACGACTCGACGAGGGGCACGCAGAACCCTTCGTGCTCGCTGGCGCAGAGGAAGAGATCGGCGATCTCGTAGAATGCGACGAGCTCCGCGTCGGAGACGTGCCCGAGGAAGTGCACGTCGTGCAGACCGAGGCGCGCGACGAGATCGTAGAGGCTGGTCAGATAGCGCTCGAAACCCCGCTGGGCGCCGACGATCAGCAGCCTCGATCGCGGATTGAAGACGCTGTGGTAGGCGTCGAAATAGCGAATGAGATCCTCGATCTTCTTGTTCGCGATCACGCGACCCACGAACAGCACGTTGGTCCAGTCGTCGTCGAACTCGCCGGCGCCGAGCCAGTTCGGCCGGCTGGCGAGGTGCGAGAAATCGGGCACGACGGGCAGGACCGCGGTGCGGGGGAAACCGAGGGCCTCAAGGTCGAGGCGGTTGAACTCGGAGTCGCCCATGGCGAGATCGCAGCGGGCGGCGTAAGCCCCGAGCTCGCGGCGGCCGCGAAAGCACTGACGCACGAGCTCCTGGTTCACGCCGATGAAATATTCGGGCGGTGTGATGTTGTGGTAGATGAGCGCCATCCGATCCGGTGCGGCGAACGCCGTGCGCGAGGCTTTCGACCCGAGCGAAAAATGGTGCAGCAGGAGATTGTCGGGATGGCTCGCGTCCACGAGCTCGCGGTAGTCGCGCGTCAGCGATTCGAGGCGATGGTCCACGGTCTCGACGAAGATCTCGGATTCATGGCCCGCGCCGCGCAGGACCCGCTGGATCCCCAGCACCTCGTGCCCGATGGCGTCGCCGTACCCGAGCGTGGCGAGCACCTGATGGATGCGGATCACGCCCGCCTCGCCTCGACGGCCGCGACGGCGACGGGGCCGCCCGGCGCCGCCGCCAGCACCTCGCGCGCGGGCGGCAGATGCCGCCTGCGGCGCTCCATCCAGCCGGGCAGTGGCTCCATGGCGGCAGGCGCAGGCTCGTTCGACAGCCGCGTCAGCATGTCGAGGTACTTTCGCTCGATGACCGGCCAGTCGTAGTGCTCCCGGTAGAATCGCCGTCCGTTGCGCCCGAGCGTGGTGTTCAGCCAGCGATTCTCGGCGATGGTGTCCAGCGCCGCCGCGAACTCCGAGGCGCTCTCGTAGTAGAGGCCCGCGTTGCTGCGAAGGCACTGCCCGCGCAGGACGTCGCAGGCGCCGTTGGCCAGCACGGGCCGGCCCAGGGCCCACGCCTCGAGCGCCACCATCGACAGACTCTCGAAGTACGACGGCATGAGGAGCACCTCGGAGGCGGCGATCGCGTCGAACTTGTCGCGATCGTCCACGAACCCGAGATGTCGGATGCGGGGATGATCGGGGATCGGCAGCAGCGAGTTGCCGATCAACACGAGCGACAGGCGGCTGCCCGCCCCGCGCAGGTAGCCCCGGAAGTAGTCGAACAGCTCCTCGCACCCCTTGTTCCGGTCGATACGCCCCACGTACACGGCAAAGGGTCCCGACACGCCGAACTTCTGCCTGAACCGCGACGGCTGTGCGTCGGTCGTCACGTCCGAGCCCACGCCGACGACGATGCCCGGCACCGCTTCGTTGCCGGACACCGCCTGAATCATGGCGCGCTCTTCGTGCGAGTTGTACATCAGCGCCCGGACACCGCGAAAGACGGGCTGGAACATGGTGAGGCCGACCGTCGCGTCGCGTTCGGCCGTCGGCACGAGGATCGCGCGTGCCGGCGCGGCCCGCGCTCCGTAATAGGCGTGGTAATACCGGTAGCTGAACAGCAGGCAGAAGTCATACACCGAGGCGTGAGATCGCAGATGCGCGATGAGAGACGGCGCCGCCGGTCCTTCAGCCTCGAGCCAGTCGAGCTCGTCGCCGAGGGAATGGGCGTGCTCGAAGACACGTTCCGAGCGCCGACCGAACACGAGGGGATCCCGCTCCCGCGTCACACGAAACCGCCGGACGTTCACGCCGTTGACCGGCTCGACGCCTTCAGGAAGCTCGTTCCGCCAGGTGACGTAGTCGGTGGCGCACGTGGTGAGCACGTCGACGTCCGCATGACGCGCCAGATGCTCAGCGACATAGCGGGCGTGCAGCTCGGCGCCGCCGTTGATGGCCAGGCCGTACCGCTGAACGACGACGGCGAGCTTCACGACTCGCGATCGTCCGGAGGCACGGAGCGTTCCGGCATCGTCGGCGCGTCAGCCGGTGGCGTGTCCTGTCCGGCGTCCGGCGCGGAGGGGGAAACCGCTGCATCCGGCGCTGCCTCCCCGCCCATGACCACCGCGGCCGGGGGGCCGCCGCGCCGGCCGCGGCGCCGGCGCCGTCTCCGGCTGCGCTGCCCCGGGCCCTCGGGCGCGCGGGCGTCAGTCGGCGAGGGCGTCTCGGCCTGAGGCTCGTCCGCTCTGACGATCTCCGGGGCGGTCGGGCGCTCAGAGCGGTCGTGGCTCGACGGCTTGTAGACGACCACCCCCTCGAGTGCCCGAGCGCGGCGCTCGTTGAACTCCACCCGGCTCGAGAGCGACTCGACGCGCATCTTCAGATTCTTGACTTCGATCCCGAGCCGTGTCAGCTCGAAGACGAGATTGTGGATCACCTCGAAGTACAAGCCATCGAGCTCGTGGCGGCCGCTCTCGCGCGCCGCCTCCCGCTCGTGGCCGGCTCGGTTGATGGAGGATTGCTTGCGCAGCGTGTCGGTCAGGAGATTGACGTTGAAGAACAGCTTGACCAACGGGCGCAGGAGGTGGCGGATGAACCGCAGGACCGGCGATCGGCTGTCGAACAGCGATCCCTCCTCGAACTCGAACAAGGGCGGGCTCGGGGCCTGGTAGGGCGGTCGCTGCTGGCGAAAGGCTTCGAGGAGATCGGGGCGCACGCCCCTGGGGTCGAGCATCTTCTCGAGCTTGACCTGCGCGAGCTCCCGAATCTGCTGCTCGGTGTAGTCGACGCCGCGCTTTTCGCGAATGCGCGCGCGGATCTGGTCCATGATCTGCTCGACGTTCACCGAGTCGGCGCGGATGTTGAAATCGGACATGACAGGTTCGTTCCCTCGGGCGCGCCTACGGCCGGTACAGGATCAGCGCGACGGCAGCGGCCCAGAGCGCCACGCAGACGAGCAGCGGGCGATCGTTGACGAGCATTTCGGCGGGGCTGCCGCCTCCCTCTCGCTGGTGCATCAGGTACAGATACCTGAAGATCCCGTAGAGCGGAAACGGAATGGTCAGCCCCAGCCAGCCCGTGCCGAACTTGGCTTCGGTTTCGGGGCTGATGGTATAGAAGACGTACGCGATCAGCGTGGACGCCGTGACCACGGCAATCATCTGGTCGAGCAGGTGCGCCGAATACTCCTGCAGGATCGGACGGTGATCGGGCGCATCGTCCGCCAGCAGCACCAGCTCGTTGCGCCGCTTGGCCAGCGCGATGAACAAGGCGAGGAGCAGCGTGCAGACCAGCAGCCAGTGGCTGATCTCGACGTCGACCGCGACCGCGCCGGCGATCGCCCGCAGCACGAAACCGCTCGCCAGGGCGAGCACGTCGAGAATCACGACGTGCTTGAGCGGCCCCGAGTAGAGCACTTGAAGTCCCAGATAGGCGCCGGCGGTCAGGGTGAATGCCCAGCCGAGCGCGAACGAGGCCGCGAACGCCGTCGCGCCGAGCACCAGTGCCGCCGTCGCAGCCACACCGACCGGCAGCGCACCCGACGCAATCGGCCGGAGCGCCTTGACCGGATGCCGGCGGTCGCTGTCGCGATCCAGGATGTCGTTGAGCAGGTAGACGGCGCCAGACAGGGCGCAGAAGATGATGAACGCCGCGCCGGCGCGCACCACGGCGCCGGCATCGAGCAGGCGCATGCCGAACAGCACGCCCGCGAAGACCAGCAGATTCTTCGTCCACTGGCCTGGGCGCACCGACCGCAGGAGGTTCGTGGCCGTGGATCGCCGGGCCGCGTGCCGTGACGCAGCGCTGGACACCGCCACCGGGGAAGGGGTACTGCGCGCCATCTAGCGCGGTGGCGGTCAGACCTTGGCCGAAGCCGAGAAGCTCCGAATGGCGTCGGGTTCCGACTCGAAGGTCTCGAAGACGGTGAGCAGTTTCGTGATGGACAGCAGATCGGTGATGCGCTTCGTGAGGTTCACCAGCTTCAGCGATCCGCCCTGGCGGCTGACCGTCGTGTAGGTCCGCACGATCTCCCCCAGGCCGGCGCTGTCGATATAGGGGACGTCCGCCAGGTTCAGCAATATCTTCTTGTAGCCCTGGTTCACCAGGCTGTTGACCTTGTCTTTGAGCAGCTCGTCACCCTCGCCCTGGGTGACGCGGCCCTTCAGGTCGAGCACCATCACGTCGCCGGCGACGCGTTCCTCGATGTTCAAGAAACCCTCCCAGTTTGAACCGCGGTGAGCTTAACACACCCGGCGCGACGAGGGCCGTTCGGCCCCCGCCGTCGCCGAACGGGTGTCATGGGTCAGAACGAGGCGGAGAGCCGAAGCGCTAGAGGCCGCCAGCGCCCGCGAATTTCCGGGACTGGAAGCACTCCTTGCAGAAGACCGGGCGACCCTGCGTCGGACGGAACGGCACCGTCGTTTCTTTCCCGCATGCCGAACACGTCGTCACCGTTTCGACCCGCTCGCGCGCCATCGTCGCGCCGGCTGGTCGACCGGCCCGCTTGGCCTTGCAGCCCTTGCAGCGCTTCGGCTCGTTCTTGAAGTTCTTGTCGGCGAAGAACTGCTGCTCTCCCGCCGTCCAGACGAACTCGGCGCCACAGTCCACGCACCTGAGGATCCTGTCCTGGAACTCCATCGCCCCCACCTCGTCGGTCGGTCTACTCGAGCTCCCGTCGCATCTTCTTCCGATTCCGCTTCCGCGCCAGCGCCTGCTTGGCCCGGCGCTTGTCGCCGGGCTTGAGGTAAAAGGAATGTTTCTTGATGTCCTTGATAATGTCTTCCTGCTGGACCTTCCGCTTGAATCGGCGAAGCGCGCTCTCAATCGACTCGCCGTCCTGGATCTTCACTTCAGCCACTCTCCCTACACCCCCTCTACACCAACTGGCAGCGAACGATGCCCAAGTGCATCAATCCAAATATGTTAGGCTAGCACGGTAACGGCGGATTCTAGGCGCAAACCCCGCCGAGGTCAACGAAATAGTCCCGCGAATTCTCGGCGGGTGTGCAGCGCCATCACACGCCCTAACTCCTTTCGCTGATGAGACTTCTGGTTATCGGTAGCGGAGCCAGGGAACACGCCCTCGTCGCCCGGCTGGCCGCCGACCCCGATGTCTCGGAGATCCTCGCCGCCCCGGGAAATCCGGGGATGGCTCGCCACGCCCGGATCGCCGACGTCAAGCCCACCGATATCGACGGCCTCGCCCAGCTCGCTGCGCGCGAGCGCGTCGACCTCACCGTTGTCGGTCCTGAACTGCCGCTGAGCCTCGGGGTCGTCGATCGATTCGTCGCGGCCGGTCGACCGATCGTCGGCCCCACGAAGGCTGCCGCCGCGCTCGAGTCGAGTAAGGCATTCGCCAAGGCGTTCATGGCCCGCCACCTCGTCCCGACGGCGCGCTTCGAGACGTGCGATGCCATGCACGAGGCCCTTGCCGCCGTGCGAACGGGAGCGTTCGGCTTTCCGGTGGTGCTCAAGGCCGATGGTCTCGCCGCCGGCAAGGGCGTGGTGATCGCCGAGACGCTGGTGGAGGCCGAGCGCGCCATCGTCGCCGCCATGCGCGACGGCCGGTTCGGCGCGGCGGGCGAGCGGCTCGTCGTGGAGGAGTGCCTCACCGGTCCGGAGGTCTCGTTCTTCGTGCTGAGCGACGGCGTCCGGGCGCTGCCGATCGGAACGGCGCAAGATCACAAGCGGATCTTCGACGGTGATGTCGGGCCGAACACGGGCGGCATGGGCGCGTTCTCGCCGAGCCCGCTCGTCGACGCGTCGCTCGGTGCCCGGATCATGCGCGAGATCGTCACGCCTGTCATTGCCGGCATGGCCGCAGACGGACATCCCTTCGCGGGATTTCTCTACGTCGGACTGATGCTCACGCCCGAGGGACCCAAGGTGATCGAGTTCAACGTCCGGCTGGGCGATCCGGAGGCGCAGGTCATCCTGCCGCGCATCGACGAAGCCTTGCAGCCGCTGCTGGCCGCGGCAGCCGACGGCGCGCTGACCAACCCGACGTGCCGTCTCTCGGCGGATCGAATGGTCGGGGTCGTGCTGGCGTCGCGGGGATACCCCGAATCGGCGGAATCCGGCCGGCCGATCGACGGCCTCGACGAAGCGGCGCGCATCCCGGACGTGGCGGTCTGGCATGCGGCAACGGCCGAGGCCGACGGCCGCCTCGTGACCGCCGGCGGTCGGGTGCTCACCGTCACGGGCCGGGGGGCCGACTTTCGGACCGCGATTACCCGGGCCTACGCGGGAGTGTCGAAAATCCACTTCGACGGCATGCAGTTCCGCCGGGACATCGGTCAGAAAGCGCTTGCCGGAGCGTCCGCGGCGTCTCAGATCGCGACAGAGGCACCGTGAAGTACTCCGTCATCACGTTCGGCTGTCGCGTGAATCAGGCCGATTCCGTCGCGCTCGAAGAAGCGCTGTCGGCCGCGGGCGCCATTCGCGGACCGGCGGAATCGGCCGACCTTGTCGTCGTCAACACGTGCTCGGTCACGGCGACCGCCGATCAGGGGGCGCGCCAGACCATCCGTCGAGTGGCGCGCGTCAATCCAAACGTCCGGATTGTCGTGACCGGCTGTTACGCGACGCGCGACGCCGCATCGGTTCGCGCGCTGCCGAACGTCGTGCGCGTGGTGCCGAATCCGTCGAAGGCGCGCCTGGTCGACGTCCTCGGCTCGGAGCCCGAGTTGACGACCGCCGAGCGGTTCGGCGAGGGCGCGGGCAGCTGCGGGGCGCCGCTCGAGCCGGGGTTCGCCGGCCGGACCACCTTCACCCTGCGGGTGCAGAACGGCTGTGCTGAAGCGTGCACGTACTGCATCATCCCCGAAACACGCGGCGCGCCGACGAGCCTGCCCGTGAGAGCCGTCGAGCGGGAAGTCGATCGCATCGCATCCGCCGGCTTCAAGGAAATCGTGCTCAGTGGCGTGCACCTAGGCTCATACGGCCGCGATCTGACGCCGCCGAGCTCGCTGGGCGCCCTGCTGGCCAGGCTCACCGAACGCACGGGGATGGGCGTGCTCTTTCGGATCAGCTCGCTCGAGCCCATGGACTGTACGCCCGAGATCGTGCGTCTCGCCGCCGTCGCCCCCACCGTGGCACCGCATTTCCACCTCCCGCTGCAGCACGCCAGCAATGCGGTGCTGGCGGCCATGCGGCGCCCCTACACGATCGAGCGGTACGCGCGGCTCGTCGACGACATTCGCGCACGCATTCCCTCCGCCGCGATGGGCACCGACCTCATCGTCGGCTTTCCGGGCGAGAGCGATTGCGACTTCGAGTGCCTCACGTCGTATCTGGAGCGCTCGCCACTCACGCACCTGCACGTGTTTCCGTATTCCGATCGTCCGGGCACGGCCGCGTCCCGGTTGGAGGAGCGCTCGCCAGGGCCGGTGATCCGCGAGCGCACGCGACGTGTCCGGGAGATCGGGCGCGGCCTTGCCGGACGCTTCCGCGCCTCACAGGCGGGAGCCACGCGCCGCGGCCTGACGATCGAGGATGGGTCGCTCGTGGTCACCGACAACTACCTGCGAGTCCGGATCGCGCCGGGTCGTCAGCGGAACGAATACGTGCGTGTCGAGGTGCCGGCCGACGAGGCCCGGCTCGGCGGCGCCTCGCGTGCCGACGACTGGCGGCCATAGGGAGCGTCCATGCGGTTCATCGTCAAGCTCATCGTGAACGCTGCGGCGCTCTGGGTGGCGACCCGGCTGGTTCCTGGAGTCGTCTATCAGGCCGGCCCGGCGGGGCTCTTCGGGGTCGCGTTGATCTTCGGCGTCGTGAACGCGATCTTGCGCCCGCTCACCCAACTCGTGACGTGCCCGCTCATTCTCCTGACGCTGGGGCTGTTCACGTTCGTGGTGAACGGGCTGATGTTGTGGCTCACGAGCTCGCTGGCAGCCGCGATCGGCCTGGGCTTTCATGTGGCTGGTTTCTGGCCGGCATTCTGGGGGGCAGTGGTGGTGTCGCTCGTGAGTCTCGTGCTCTCGTTCCTCGTGCACGACTGGAACGCGGGCGGGTAGCCGCATGCGCGGCTCAGTCGGTCAAGGCGGCCGCCAGCTGCTGGCCGGGCGACGGGCGATGGCCCTCGACGAGCAGCTGACCGCAGGCCGCCCGAATGTCGCGCCCGCGGCTCTTCCTGACCGAGACGACCACGTGGCGAGCTGCCAGAATCGCAGCGAAACGGTCGACGGATTCCTCGCTCGGCCGCTCGAACGGAATGCCCGCCGCGGCGTTCAACGGGATCAGATTCACCTTCGATTTCAGGCCCGCGAGCAGCGTCGCGAGGCGCCGGGCGTCGTCGGGCGCATCGTTCACGCCGGCAAGCAGCACGTACTCGAAGGTGATGCGCTGGCGCCGCTTGAGAGGAAAGCGACGGCAGACGGCCAGCACCTCTTCGATGGGGTATTTCCTGTTGATCGGGACCAGTTCGCCACGCCGCGTGTCGGTCGGCGCATGGAGGGAGATGGCGAGGTTCGGCATCTGCGGTTCGTGGGTCAGTCGCTCGAGCGCCCGCGGCAGGCCCACCGTCGAGAGCGTCACGCGCCTGGCCGGCAGGCCCAGCCCGTGCTCGTCGCCCAGGATTTTCAGCGCTTTCATCGTCTCGTCGTAGTTGTGCAGCGGTTCGCCCATGCCCATGAGGACGACATTGAAGCGCGTGTCGAGCATCCCGAGGGTCGTGGCGAGCACGCGCACCTGGCCCGCGATTTCACCGGCCGTCAGGTGCCTGACCAGTCCCATCTTGCCGGTGAGGCAGAAGGCGCACGCCATGGCGCAGCCGACCTGGGTCGACACACAGAACGTCATCGCCGGAGTGTCGGGGATGAATACCGACTCGATTCGGCGCCCATCGGCGAGGCGCAGCAGAAATTTTTCGGTCCCGTCCACCGAACGTTCCCGCGATTCGATCGCGGGCGTCGACAGGCCGAACGCCTCCGCCATCGAGGTCCGCAGGGTGGTCGGAAGATCCGTCATCGCGTCGAGGCTGGTCACGCCGTGCCGGTAGATCCAGCGGAAGAGCTGCCGCGCACGAAAACGCGCCACGCCTCGCGCCTCCAGCGCGGCTTCGAGCGCCGGACGGTCGAATTCGGCAAGGTCGGGGCGGGTTGTGATTGCGGTATCTTCTTCCACGGGAGTCACTTGCCAGCATACGAACTCCGCGCGCGTTTTTCCAGTTCGGGCGACCTTCGCCGGTCTTGCCCGGCGGCGCCGCCCGTGTTAGAATGTTTGCGGGTCGGTAAAGTCTTCTCTCTCAATGCTTTGCGGCACGTCCGGCCCCGTGCAAACCTGCTGCGAGCGTCACCTTGTCGCAACCGCTAATCGTCCGGGACGTTCTCGACAACGGCCTCCGTCTCCTCACTGAGCGGATGACGCAGGTCCGTTCCGTCAGTATCGGTGTCTGGCTGACGCGCGGGTCGCGTCACGAGAGCGCCGAACAGGGCGGCATTGCGCATTTCGTCGAGCACATGCTGTTCAAGGGCACGGCGACCCGGACCGCGGAGGACATCGCTCAGGCGATCGACTCGATCGGAGGCCAGCTCGACGCGTTCACGGCGAAGGAGTACGCCAGCTACTACATCAAGGTGCTCGACGAGCACCTGCCGCTGGCGCTCGATATCCTGTCGGACATCGTGCTTCACCCGGCGTTCAGCGCCGAGGACGTCGAGCGCGAGAAGAAGGTGGTGCTCGAAGAGATCAAGATGGTCGAAGACACGCCCGACGATCTCGTCCACGAGCTGTTCACCCAGGGGTTCTGGCAGAATCACCCGTTGGGCCGGCCCATTCTCGGCATTCGCGAAACGGTCGAGTCGTTCACGCCGGAGATTCTGCGGGAGTACTTCAGCCGCGTGTACGCGGCGCCGAACCTGATCGTGTCGGCGGTCGGCAATCTCGAACACCCGCGCGTCCGCGAGCTCGTCGAGGAGCGGTTTGCCAGCGTGCCGACGACCGGCGCGCCGTTCGTGAACGAGGCTCCGACGGTCGTGCCGCAGATTCTGATTCGCAACAAGGAGCTCGAGCAGAGCCACGTCTGCCTCGGCGCGTCCAGCTATCCGCAGAACCACGACGATCGGTATTCGAGCTACGTGCTCAACACGCTGCTCGGCGGGTCGATGAGCTCGCGCCTGTTTCAGAACGTCCGCGAGAAGCGTGGGCTGGCCTACGCGGTGTTCAGCGGCCTGAGCGCGTACCGCGACGCCGGAAGCTTCACGGTGTACGCCGGCTGCGCCAACGAAGCGGTGGGCGAGCTGATCGATGTCGTGGTGGAGGAGCTGCGGGGGCTGAAGCGGACCCCGGTGCCCGATCAGGAGCTCCGGCGGGCCAAGGACCACTTGAAGGGCAGCCAGATGCTCAGCCTGGAGAGCACGGCCAGCCGGATGTCCCACCTCGCGCGGCAGGAGATCTACTTCGATCGCCAGCTGGGCTTCGAAGAAACGCTCGAAGGCATCGAGAAGGTCACGACGGCCGAGGTGCAGCGCGTGGCAACCGACTTGTTCAGGCATGGCGCGCTCGCCGCGACGGTGTTGGGCGCCGTCAATGGGCTCACGCTGTCGGGCGAGCGGCTCGATCTGGAATGATCGCCAGATATACCCACCCGGACATGGGCCGGATCTGGAGCGACCAGCGTCGGTACGAGACCTGGCTGCTCGTGGAACTGGCGGCCGCCGATGCCATGGCCGACGCCGGCGTCGTGCCCGCCGACGCGGCCCGCGACCTGCGCGAGAAGGCGGCGTTCGACATCGCGCGCATCGAGGAAATCGAGAAGACCACCCAACACGACGTCATCGCGTTCACCACCGCGGTCGCCGAACATGTAGGGCCATCGGCCCGCTGGCTCCACTTCGGCTTGACCTCGTCTGACGTGATCGACACGGCGCAGGCGCTGCAGATGCGCGAGGCCTGCGATCTGATCCTGGCCGACGTGGCCGCGCTGGCCGAAGCGGTCCGCACGCGGGCGTACGAGCATCGCCATACGCCCATGATCGGCCGCACGCACGGGGTGCATGCCGAACCCATGACGTTCGGGCTGAAGCTGGCGCTCTGGCACGCGCAAATCGGCCGTGACCTCGAGCGGCTGCGGCGTGCCCGCGAGGTCGTCCGCGTCGGCAAGCTCTCCGGCGCGGTCGGCACCTTCGCCCATCTCCCGCCCACGATCGAGGCGGCCGTCTGCCGCCGGCTCGGGCTCGAGCCCTCGCCCGTCGCGTCGCAGGTGATCCAGCGCGATCGGCACGCGGAGCTCCTCGCGGCGCTCGCGATCGCGGGCGCCTCGCTCGAGACGTTTGCCCTGGAAATCCGCGGTCTGCAGAAGACGGAGATCGGCGAAGTGGAGGAGCCGTTCGCGAAGGGACAGAAGGGCTCGTCGGCGATGCCGCACAAGCGCAACCCGATCGGCTGCGAACAGGTGGTCGGGCTGGCCCGCCTGCTGCGCGGCAATGCGCATGCCGCAATGGAGAATGTCGCCCTCTGGCACGAACGCGACATCTCGCATTCCTCAGTGGAGCGGGTGATCCTCCCTGACAGCTTCATCGCCCTGGATCACATGCTCCGGCGCTTCACGCGGATCGTGGCCGGCATGGTGGTGTATCCCGACCGCATGCGCGAGAACCTGAATCGGTCCCGAGGGGTCGTGTTTTCCGGCACGGTGCTGCTCGAGCTGGCCAGGAAAGGCATCTCGCGCGAGCAGGCCTACGAGTGGGTGCAGCGCAACGCCATGCGCTCGTTCGCCGAGGCGGCGGACTTCGAGGCGCTGCTGCGGGCCGATCCGGAGGTGGCGGCCGTCCTGTCGCCTCAGGACATCCGCCGCGCGTTCGATCTCGACGAGCAGTTCAGGCACCTGGACGATATCTTTGCGAGAGTGTTTGCATGCGAGCCCGCGTCTTCGTCACGCTGAAGCCATCGGTGTTCGATCCCCAGGGGCGCACGATCGCCGAGGCTCTCCGCTCGCTGGGGTATGCCGGCGTCGAGGACGTGCGGCAGGGCAAGTACTTCGAGCTGGATCTGGCGACCACCGAAGCCGCGGCGGCGAAGGTGCTCGCCGCCGAAGTGGCCGACAAGCTCCTGGCCAATCCGGTGATCGAGAGCTATCGGATCGAGGTGGACTGAAGCAGGCCATGGCACGCGCCAAGTTCGGCGTCATCGTGTTTCCCGGCTCCAACTGCGACCACGACGCGTACTACGCGGCCACGCACGTCCTTGGCCAGGACGCGGCGTTCATCTGGCACAAGGACACGGATCTGCAGGGGGCGGACGTCCTGATCCTGCCCGGTGGCTTCGCCCACGGCGACTACCTGCGCACGGGCGCGATGGCGCGCTTTTCGCCGGTGATGGCGTCGGTTCGCGACTTCGCCGAGAGAGGCGGGCCGGTGATCGGGATCTGCAACGGTTTCCAGGTGCTGCTCGAAGCGGGCCTGCTGCCCGGCGCGATGCTGCGCAACCAGAGCCTCCAGTTCCGGTGCGAACACGTGTACGTCCGCGTGGAGCACACCGACACGCCCTTCACCAGCGGCGCGCACGTGGGCCAGGTCCTGCGCATTCCGATCGGCCACGGTGAAGGGAACTACTTTGCGCCGCCCGACCTGCTCGCGCGGATCGAGGACCACCGTCAGGTCGTGCTCCGGTACACCGATCCGGAGGGTCGCGTCGATGCGCACTGGAATCCGAACGGATCGGTGAACGGGATCGCGGGCATTTGCAACGAGCGCCGCAATGTCTTCGGCATGATGCCGCATCCCGAGCGGGCCTGCGAGCCGATTCTCGGCAGTGACCGACGGGCGTGTGATCCTCGAGTCGGTCGTCTCGGCACTGAAATCGGCGGTGGCCTGATGACGATTGATGCGCAGACGATCGAGCGGCATGGCCTGAAGCCCGACGAGTACGAGCGCATCGTCGCGTACATGGGCCGCGAGCCGAACCTGACCGAGCTCGGCATCTTTTCGGTGATGTGGTCCGAACACTGCAGCTACAAGAGTTCGCGCGTCCATCTCAAGACGCTGCCGACGCGTGGGCCGCAGGTGCTGCAGGGACCCGGCGAGAATGCCGGCGCCGTCGACATCGGCGAAGGCCTGGCCGCCGTCTTCAAGATCGAGTCGCACAATCATCCGTCGTTCATCGAGCCGTACCAGGGTGCGGCGACCGGCGTGGGCGGCATCATTCGGGATATTTTCACGATGGGCGCCCGCCCGATCGCGCTCCTGAATGCGCTGCGCTTCGGACCGCTCGAATCGCCGGCGACCCAGCGTCTCGTGAACGGCGTCGTGGCGGGCATCGCCGGCTACGGCAACAGCATCGGCATCCCGACCGTGGGCGGCGAGATCGCGTTCGAACCCTGCTACGCCGGCAATCCGCTGGTCAATGTGTTCTGCCTGGGGATTGCGCCGGCCTCGGACATCATCAAGGGCGTGGCCTCCGGCCTCGGCAACGCGGTCTACTACGTCGGGGCGAAGACCGGGCGCGACGGCATTCACGGGGCCACGATGGCGTCGGCGGAGTTCGACGAGAAGTCGGCCGAGAAGCGTCCCGCCGTGCAGGTCGGCGATCCCTTCATGGAGAAGCTGCTGCTGGAGGCCTGCCTCGAGGTGATGAAGACCGACGCCCTGATCGGTATTCAGGACATGGGCGCCGCCGGCCTCACCTGTTCGACGACCGAGATGGGCTCGCGGGGCGGTGCAGGCGTGGAGATCGATGTCGCGCTGGTGCCGCAGCGCGAGACGGGCATGACGCCCTACGAGATCATGTTGTCGGAGTCGCAGGAGCGGATGCTGCTCGTGGTCAAGCGCGGGCGCGAAGCCGACGTCGAACGGATCTTCGAGAAGTGGGACCTGCACGCCGTCCGGATCGGCGTGGTCACGGCGGATGGGATGTTGCGCGTCAAGGAGCGCGGCCTCGTCGTGGCGGAGATCCCGAATCGCGCGCTGACCGACGAGGCCCCGGTGTACGAGCGGCCGATGACGCGGCCGGAGTATCTGGCCGGCGCCCAGCAGTTGGACCTCGATGCGCTCGGATCAGCGCCGGCGCCGGGCGCGGCATTGCTCGACCTGCTCGCCTCGCCGACGATCGCGAGCAAGCACGGGGTCTACCGGCAGTACGATCACATGGTGCAGACCAACACGGCGAGCCTTCCGGGCCTCGGTGCCGGCGTGGTGCGGATCAAGGGCACCCGCCGGGCGCTCGCGCTGTCGGTCGACGGCAACGGCCGCTATGCGTACCTGGATCCCTACCGCGGCGCCGTGCTCGCCGTCGCCGAGGCCGCCCGCAACGTCGTGTGCGCCGGCGCCCGGCCTCTCGGCGGCACCAACTGCCTGAACTTCGGCAATCCCGAGCGACCCGCGATCATGTGGCAGTTCGCCAGGGCCGTCGAAGGCATCGGGGCGGCGTGCCGGGCGCTGGACGTCCCCATCACCGGGGGGAACGTCTCTCTCTACAACGAAACCGACGGGCGTGCCATCTATCCAACACCGGTCATTGGCGTCGTGGGATTGCTCGAGGACGTGGACCGTGCCCTCGACCGGCGCTTCCGCGAGGAAGGCGACGCGATCGTGCTTCTCGGAGAGGGTCTCGGGGAGCTGGGCGGAACCGAGTACCCTGAAGATCGCGCTCGGAATCGTGCAGGGGGCGCCGCCGTCGATTGACTTGGCCCGGGAGCGCGCGCTGCAGGACCTGACGGTGGCCCTGGCCGCCGATCGGGCGATCCGCTCGGCGCACGATTGCTCGGACGGGGGCCTGGCGGTAACGCTGGCGGAGTGCTGTTTCGGAACCGGCGGACTCGGTGCGGACGTGTCGATGGTCGGCGTGCGCGTCGCCTCGGGCGACCCGATCAACCTGGCCGCCGCGCTCTTCGGCGAATCGGCGTCGCGAATCGTCGTCTCGGTCGCCGCGTCGAAGGCCTCCGACGTGCTGGCACGCGCCGCCGCGGCGGGCGTGCCGGCGACGCTCATCGGTCGGACCGGCGGCACGGCCCTTCGCATCGTCGTGGACGGGAAACCTGCCATTGACGTCCCGGTGGCCGAGGCAGAACGGGCGTGGTCGATGGGGCTCGATCGGTTTCTGGGGAAGAAGGTCGCGTGAGCTTCGACAAGTGGCACGAGGAATGCGGCGTCTTCGGCGTCTTCGGCCATCCGGAGGCGGCCAACATGACGTACCTCGGGCTGTACGCATTGCAGCATCGCGGCCAGGAAAGTGCCGGCATCGCCGCCGCCGACGGCCATCACGTGCGCGTGATCCGCGCCATGGGCCACGTGGCCGACACCTTCGACAGCGCTGCGCTGGTGCAGCTGCCGGGCACCTCCGCGATCGGTCACGTGCGGTATTCGACCGCGGGCGAAAGCCGGCTGTCGAACGCACAGCCGATTCTCATCGACTGCGCGCACGGTCAGATCGCCATCTGCCACAATGGCAACCTGGTGAACGCCCGCGAACTGCGGGACGAGCTCGTCCGTGACGGGTCGATTTTCCAGTCGGGTAGCGACACGGAGGTCGTGCTGCACCTCTACGCCCGCTCGCGCGCGGCAGCCGTGGAAGACGCGATCATCGAATCGATTGCGCAGGTGCAGGGCGCGTATTCGCTCGCGCTGCTCACGAAGGATCGGCTCGTCGCGGCGCGGGATCCGCACGGGTTCAGGCCTCTCGCGCTCGGCCGCCTCGACGGCGGCTGGGTGGTCGCCTCGGAAACCTGCGCCATGGACCTGATTGGCGCCACCTACGAGCGGGAGATCGAGCCCGGCGAAGTGCTGGTGATCAGCCGCGAAGGGCTACGGACCATCAAGCCGTTTCCCCCCGCTCCCATCAATCACTGCGTGTTCGAGCACGTGTACTTTGCCAGGCCCGACAGCTATGTCTTCGGCCAGAGCGTGAACGAGGTGCGCACGAACCTCGGCCGCATCCTCGCCCGCGAGCAGCCGGTGGACGCGGACGCCGTCGTCCCCGTGCCGGATTCCGGAGTGTGCGCCGCCATGGGCTATGCCGAGGCGTCCGGCGTGCCCCTCAGGATGGGCCTCATTCGCAACCACTACGTCGGGCGCACCTTCATCGAGCCCGAGTCGGCGATTCGGCACTTCGGCGTGAAGGTGAAGCTCAATCCCGTCCGGAGCATTCTGGAGGGACGACGCGTCGTGTTGGTCGATGATTCGATCGTCCGCGGCACGACGAGCCGGAAGATCGTGAAGATGGTGCGATCGGCTGGTGCTCGCGAGGTCCATGTCCGCATCAGCTGTCCACCGACCATCTCTCCGTGCTTCTACGGCGTGGATACGCCTCGACGTTCCGAGCTCATCGCGGCGACGCACACGCTGGACGAGATCCGCACGTATCTGAGCGCCGACAGCGTGGCTTATCTGAGCCTCGAGGGCCTCATGGAAGCGGTGGGATCCGGGCAGTCCCGATACTGCAGCTCGTGCTATACGGGGCAGTACCCGGTCGAGTTCCCGCGCGATGAGGCGGGCTACCTGCAGCTCGCGCTCAAGCTCGACAAGGAACCTGTGATCAAGTGAGTTCGCATGGGCCTTCGGCGCTTGCCGCTGCCGGTCTGGTCTGCGTCCTCGCCTGCGTGGCGACCGGCGCGCAGGAGCCGCCTG
Source organism: uncultured Acidobacteriota bacterium (assembly GCA_963837345.1). Taxonomy (GTDB): domain Bacteria; phylum Acidobacteriota; class Vicinamibacteria; order Vicinamibacterales; family CAVVIG01; genus CAWIMX01. The sequence goes on along the minus strand of CAWIMX010000001.1, from coordinate 423,346 downwards.
CCGCTCAAGCCGTGTCGGCGGCCGAACTGCGAGCGGCGATCGACAACCTCGGACGCCTCGATTACGACGTCCGCGTCGAGGCGTCCCGCACGATCCGACGGACAGCGCCGGCGCAGGCCGTGCCCGCGCTCCTGCAGGCGGTGGCCGAACACGCCGACGGCTACGTGCGCTACCGCGCGCTCGTGCTGCTGACGGGCTTCAACGACCCTCGCGAGAAAGATGCGATGCGCGAGTCGCTCGAGAGCCCGAACGATCGCCTGCGCACCGTGGCGTACAGCTACTACGAACATCATCCCGATCCCGCGATGGCGCCGGCGCTCATGAGCAAGCTGGACACCGAGGTGGCGGAATTCGTGCGGCCGGCCCTGATCCGGGCGCTCGCCGCTCTCGCCGCCCAGCAGGCTATTCCCGGACTGCGTCAGGCGCTCGTGCGTGAGGTCGGCCGGGGCGAGGACTTCTTTCGCAGCGTCGTCATCGAAGCGCTCGGCGACTATCGTGCCGCGTACGCCTTCGATGCCGTAGCCGCGGTCGCCGGACTCGATGGTCCCTTGCAGGACGATGCCGCCGTGGCGCTCGGGCAGATGGGCGATCCCCGGGCGCTCGAGATTCTGGCGGGGCTGCAGCGCTCCGCGCCCCGCGACCGGCAGCCGGCGATTGCCGCCGCCATCTGCCGCCTGGGCGTGAACTGCGACACGCATCAGCGCTATCTGGTGGAGACGCTGACGTTTGCGGACGCGAACCCCGGCTTTCAGGAATTGCTGCGTGCGGCGGCCGCCGGACTCGGAACGCTCGGGACCGCCGGCCGGGAGGGCGCCGTCGACGCCCTCTTCGACGTCGGCATCCCCTCGCGCGATCCGACGCGCGCGCCCGTCGCGCTGGCCCTCGGCGCCGTCGCGCTGCGGAACACGCCCCTCATGCTGTCGGTGCTCGAAGCCCGACGCGATCAGGCCGCAGCCGTTGGCCTCCTCGGGGAGGGCTTCGACATGCTGGAGGAGGATCTCGACAAGGAACGGTTCTTTGCCCTGGCACGTCGCACCTACTGGGAATCCGACGAGGGATCCACCCGGCGCGCGCTGATGCAGACGCTCATCACGAAGCTGGATTTCTGAGAAGAGGGCATGGACTATCGCCAGTCGGGAGTGGACATCGACGCCGGCAATGAGACGGTCCGGCGGATCCGGTCGCTGGCGCGTGCCACGTTCACGCCGGGCGTCCTGTCGGACATCGGATCGTTCGGCGGACTGTTTCGGCTCGATACGGCCAGGTATCGCGAACCGCTGCTCGTGTCGAGCGCAGACGGTGTCGGCACGAAGCTCAAGGTGGCGTTTCTGACCGGCCGCCACGACACGGTGGGCGCCGATCTCGTCAATCATTGCGTGAACGACATTCTCGTGCAGGGCGCGGAGCCGTTGTTCTTTCTCGACTATCTCGGCACCGGGCGGCTCTCGCCGGCTGTCGCCGAACAGGTCGTGTCCGGTATCGCGCGAGGGTGTCGGGAGAACGCGTGCGCGCTCATCGGCGGCGAGACGGCCGAGATGCCTGGTTTTTACGCCGACGGCGAATACGACATGGCCGGCTTCATCGTCGGGGTGGTGGAGCGGCGCCAGTTGATCGACGGCGCAGGCATCACGCCCGGCGACGTCGTCCTGGGGCTGCCGTCGACCGGCCTGCACACGAACGGGTACTCGCTGGCCAGGCACGTGCTGTTCGATGCCTGTGCGCTGGCCCCGGAGACGTATGTCCCGGATCTTGGGACCACCATTGCGGACGCCCTCCTGGCGCCGCATCGCTCGTATCTGTCGGCGATGCGGCCCCTTCTTCGCGACGGGTTGATCAAGGGGATGGCGCACGTGACGGGCGGGGGGCTCACCGAGAACATTCCCCGCATCCTGCCGGCGGGCTGCGCCGTTGAAATCGATCGGCGCACCTGGCCGGTGCCGCCGCTCTTCCGGCTGATCGCGGAGCGGGGGCGTGTCGCGGACGCCGAGATGTTCCGGGCCTTCAACATGGGAATCGGACTGGTGGCCATTGTCGCCGCCGTCGATGTCGGCGAGGCGCTGGCACGACGCGGAACCGAGGCCGTCGTGCCGATCGGCCGGGTCATTGCCGGCGAGCGGGTGGTCCGCTACATCCCGTCGTGACTCGGCGCATCGGCGTCCTGATCTCGGGGCGAGGCTCGAACCTGCAGTCGATCATCGACAGCATCGACGCCGGTCAACTCGACGCCTCGATCGCGCTCGTCCTCTCGAACCGCCCCGACGCGGCCGGCGTGGCGCGTGCACAGGCCGCCGGCCTCGAGACGTGCTGCCTCCAGCCGCACGAATGCCGCGGGCGCGAAGCCTACGATCAGCGGATCGCCGACATCCTCCGGGAGCGCGAGGTGGACCTGGTCTGTCTGGCGGGTTTCATGCGGCTCGTCGGGCCGCCCCTGCTCGAGGCGTTTCCCGAACGCATCCTGAACGTTCATCCGTCATTGCTGCCGGCATTTCCGGGTCTCGAGGCGCAGCGTCAAGCGCTCGAGTACGGCGTGCGGGTGAGCGGAGCGACGGTGCATCTGGTCACGGCCGAGCTCGACGCGGGGCCAATTGTCATCCAGGCCCCGGTGCCGGTTCTCGAGGACGACACCGTGGAATCGCTGTCGGCGCGGATTCTCGTCGAAGAGCACCGCATCTATCCGCACGCGATCGGGCTCGTGCTAGACGGTGGGTGGCGCGTCGACGGACGACGCTTCGTTCGACGCCCGAGCTAGCGTGAGAATAGCCACCTCCGGCGGGCAGTTGAGGCGCACGGGCACGTAGACCGTCCCGACCCCGCGGCTCACGAAGACCGTGGTCCGATGGCGTCGACCCAGCCCCGCGACCACTGGAAACTTCTGCGCCGCCACGGCTCCCAGAATGGGCAGCACGATCTGTCCGCCGTGTGTGTGCCCCGACAGGACGAGTGGAACCTCGAGCATGGCCGCCTCGCTCAGTCGCCGTGGATCGTGCGCGAGGAGGATCGTCGTGCCGTCCGGCTCGCCGATGATGGCGCCGATGTGATCGGCACGCTTGGTCCAGAACCGGATCCCGACCAGATTGACGGTGGTCCCGCGAATGGTGCGGCTCGTGCGGGCATCCTTGAGCATCTCGACGCCTCGCGCGGCGAGCGCCGACGGCATGTCGTGGTCGTCGTCGTGATTGCCCAGGATGCCGAACACGCCGTGGGGAGCCGAGAGCGCGGACAGTCCTTCGGCCGCGGGCTCCACGTAGGTGCGATCACCCCACGTCACGTAGTCGCCGCCGAGGACGATCAGGTCGGGCCGTTCGGCCATCAGCGTGGCCGCCGCATGGGCGAGATCGGCCGTCGA
>CAWIMX010000001.1:0-415000 GCA_963837345.1 uncultured Acidobacteriota bacterium | reverse complement strand
GAGGGCTATGCCAAGGGAGTAATCCCTTGGAACGCCTGACCGCGTGCCTTTTGCATAATGAGCCGGCTAGTTATTCTCAGTGGCAAGGTTAAGCGCAAGCGAGCCGCAGCGAAAGCGAGTCCGAAATGGGCGACAAGTCGCTGGGAATAGACGCGAAGCGAGGTGATCTACCCTTGGCCAGGGTGAAGCGCGGGTAACACCGCGTGGAGGCCCGAACCAGTGTTGGTTGAAAACAGCTTGGATGAGCTGAGGGTAGGGGTGAAAGGCTAATCAAACCTCGTGATTGCCCGTTCTCCTCGAAATGCTTTTAGGAGCAGCCTCGGGAGGTCGGCGCTGGTGGTAGAGAACTGAATGGACTAGGGGGCTTACCAGCTTACTGAATCCAATCAAACTGCGAATGCCAGCGACTCGTATCCCGGGAGTGAGACGGTGGGGGCTAAGCTTCATCGTCGAAAGGGAAACAGCCCAGACTATCGGCTAAGGTCCCTAACTTTGTGCTAAGTGGGAAAGGATCTGAAGACGCCCAGACAACCAGGAGGTTGGCTTAGAAGCAGCCATCCTTTAAAGAAAGCGTAATAGCTCACTGGTCAAGCGGCTTCGGGCCGACAATCCAACGGGGCTTAAGCACAAGACCGAAGCCATAGAATAGACGCGGTCCTGCGGGACCGCATATTGGTAGAGGAGCGTTCTCACAGCCGTGAAGCCAGATCGTAAGGACTGGTGGAGTGGTGAGAAGTGACCCTGCCGGCATAAGTAGCGATAAGAGAGGTGAGAATCCTCTCCGCCGTAAGCCTAAGGTTTCCTGAGGAAGGTTCGTCCGCTCAGGGTTAGTCGGGTCCTAACGCGAGGCCGAAAGGCGTAGCGGATGGATATCTGGTTAATATTCCAGAACTACCTAAGAGACGTTATCACGATGGGGAGACGCAGGAGGTTAAGCGAGCCTACGATTGGACGTGTAGGTTCAGACCTGTAGGGAGATCCGCCAGGCAAATCCGGTGGGTCATTATCCTGAGGGGTCATGGCGAGGGCCGCAAGGCCCGCAAAGTCGCTGACACCACGCTGCCAAGAAAATCCTCTAAGGAGTCTTTTGGGTACCCGTACCGCAAACCGACACAGGTAGGCGAGGAGAAAATCCTCAGGCGCGAGTGAGAACCCTCGTTTAGGAACTCGGCAAACTCGCCCCGTAACTTCGGAAGAAGGGGTACTCCAGCAGCGTCAGGTGGTTCGCCCACCGAAGCGTGAAGGAGTTGCAATAAAGAGGCCCAGGCAACTGTTTACTAAAAACACAGGGCTATGCGAAGTCGAATACGACGTATATGGCCTGACGCCTGCCCGGTGCCGGAAGGTTAAAGGGAGAGGTCAGCCGCAAGGCGAAGCCTCGAGCTGAAGCCCCGGTAAACGGCGGCCGTAACTATAACGGTCCTAAGGTAGCGAAATTCCTTGTCGGGTAAGTTCCGACCTGCACGAATGGCGTAATGATCTGGGCGCTGTCTCAACGAGGGGCACTGCGAATTTGTGGTACCGGTGAAGACGCCGGTTGCCCGTGGCTAGACGAAAAGACCCCGTGCACCTTTACTACATCCTAGTAGTGAATGCTGGCGCGTTATGCGCAGGATAGGTGGGAGACTTTGAACCCAGGCTCTTGGGCTTGGGGGAGTCAACGGTGAGATACCACCCTTAACGCTCCGGCGTTCTAACCTCGTCCTGTCATCCAGGACAGGGACACTGCTAGGTGGGTAGTTTGACTGGGGCGGTCGCCTCCTAAAGTGTAACGGAGGCGCGCGAAGGTTCGCTCAGGCTGTTTGGAAACCAGCCAGAGAGTGCAAAAGCAGAAGCGAGCTTGACTGCGAGTCCTACAAGACGAGCAGGTGGGAAACCAGGCTTTAGTGATCCGGTGGTTCCGCATGGAAGGGCCATCGCTCAACGGATAAAAGGTACGCCGGGGATAACAGGCTGATCTGAGCCAAGAGTTCACATCGACGCTCAGGTTTGGCACCTCGATGTCGGCTCATCGCATCCTGGAGCTGTAGCAGGTTCCAAGGGTCCGGCTGTTCGCCGGTTAAAGCGGTACGTGAGCTGGGTTTAGAACGTCGCGAGACAGTTCGGTCTCTATCTGCCATGGGCGCAGGAGATTTGCGTGGGTCTGACCTTAGTACGAGAGGACCGGGTTGGACGGACCTCTAGTGTACCGGTTGTCGCGCCAGCGGCAGCGCCGGGTAGCTACGTCCGGAAGGGAGAAACGCTGAAGGCATCTAAGCGTGAAACCCTCCACAAGATGAGATCTCCCGAGCCGTAAGGCTCCTGAAGGCTCCTGGAAGATGACCAGGTGATAGGTCGGGTGTGTAAGCGTGGCGACACGTTGAGCTGACCGATACTAATCAGCCGTGAGGCTTGACCATATTCTTCGTTATGCACGCGGAAACGCTGCGCGTGTGGTTGGCGAAAACTGCCGTTTGCAGGATGTTCAGTTGTCCCTTGACGCTGAGGAGTTGAGGAACTGAGAAACTGAGGAGCGAGGTGAACAAAGCCAGGTATCAGGGCTTTCAGCACCGTCGGTTCCACAGTTCCTCAGCTCCGCAGGTCCTCAGTTTCGAGGACGCTCTTTGACAGTTTGAGTTTGCCGGTGGTCATAGGAGCAGGGTCACACCCGTTCCCATTCCGAACACGGAAGTTAAGCCTGCTACCGCCGATGGTACTGTGTGGGAAACTGCACGGGAGAGTAGGTCGCTGCCGGCATTTTTTCACCGAGGCCCGATCGCGCATGCGATCGGGCCTCGTTTCCTGTACGCCGGCTCGCGCTCAGCGCCGCTCCCGCTCCAGTGCGTGAACCGCCCCGAAAAAGGCCATCAGCGTGAACACCGCGAATGCCGCGGCTTCCCGCCAGAGCACGCCCGGAGCGCCTGTCCCGAGCGTGGCGTGTCGAAGCAGATCGACCTGCCAGGTGATGGGATTCGCCAGCGCGACCGCCCGAAAGCCGTCAGGCAGGGGCCCCAGCGGGTAGAAGATCGAGCTCGCGAACAGGAACACGAAATAGAACACGGACGTCACCGTGTTGAAGGCGTCGTTGCGACGGATCCGGATCGCGAAAATCGCATAGAAGAAGAACCACGCCGAGGTGCCGACCACCACGACCACCAGCCCTTCCAGCCAGCCGCGAGGTCGGAGCGGCACGCCCACCAGCAGCACTGCCAGGCCCACGGTGATCGCGGCCTGCCCGACGGCCACGCCGATGTTGAAGAGCACCTTCCCGAGCAGGTACTCGGACCGGCTGAGCGGATAGGTCAGCATCTCGTCGAAGATGCCGTTGTCCCGATCCAGGAAGAACGACCAGGACGTGTTGGACGCGATCCCGAAGCTCGCCATCCCCAGGACCCCGGCGAGAAAGAACGCGCCGTAGTCGACGCCCGCCAAGCCGGCTGTGAATCCCATCGACGCGCTCACGCCGCGCCCGAACACCAGCAGGTACCCGAGCGGATAGACGAGATCCCAGAAGATGAACGTTGCGTTCGTCGCGCGAATCTTCCCTTCGCGCACCATGACGGCCGACAGCCCACTGGCCGTCACGGCGTGGCTCCGGTGCCTCGCGTCAGCTGGATGAAGACGTCTTCGAGGCTCGCGCCGCCCACTTCGACGTGCAGAACTCGCCCGAGTCTGGCGAGCGCCGCCACCAGATCCAGCGCGCGACTTCCCTCGTCGCGCAGCTTCAGACGCACCGTGTGGTGCACCACGCGCAGGTCGAGCACGTCGTACCCCGCGACGGTCGGGCCGAGGTCGTCGGGGACGTTGTCGAACGTGAGCGTGACATCGTAGAGCCGGTCGACGAGCATCTTGAGTGCCTGCAGGCTGCCTCGCGCAATCTGGCGGCCGTGATCGAGGATGAGAATGTCGTCACACAGCTCTTCGGCCTCGGTGAGAATCTGAGTCGTCAATACGATGGTGCGCCCGTTCGACGCCTCGGCCCGAAGCAGCGACATCACCTCACGCTTGAGAATGGGGTCCATCCCGGTCGAGAACTCGTCCAGGAACAGGACGGGCAGCTCCGCCATGAACATCTTGGCGACCTGCACCCGCCGCCTGATGCCCCCGCTGAGATCCTGCACCTTGGTTTCGGCGACGGCCGCCAGCCCGAATCGTTCGATGACGATGCCCGCCCGGGCTGCCACTGCGCCGCCCGATCGGCCGTGGAACCGGGCAAAGGTCAGCAGATTCTCGCGGACCGTCAGCAGCAGCTCGGCCGCCTGCGCCTGGATGACGACGCCGATGCGTCGCCTGACGTCGAGCGCGTTCGTGACGACGTCGAAGCCGAGTACCTCCGCGCGGCCCTCCGTCGGGCGCGTCAGGGTCGTCAGGACGCGGAGGGTGGTGGTCTTGCCGGCGCCGTTCGGGCCGAGCAGGCCGAAGATGGCGCCGCGCCGAACCGTGAAGCTCAGATCGTCGACCGCTTTGAGCGCGGTCGACTGCGGCCGTCGATAGGATTTCCCCAGCCGATCCACGGCGATAGCCATGTCGCTCACGAATTCACCTCGACAATTGAAACCGTGCCCGTCCGAATCGACAGGCGTTCGAGCGCGTTCGCGTCGCGAGACGCGTCAGCGGGAGGGAGGAGGGCGAACGGTCAGCGGAGGGCTTTCATCGGCGCGTCCCTCGAGCGTAGCACTATGTCCGGCGGAAGGCGAGCGGCTATGATCGATCGCGGCACGCGATGCAACGATAGGGGACAGCCCCGCCGGACTGATGTCCCGGCGTCCGAGTCTTCGATGCACGACACCCGCCCGCGAGTCTTTCTCCTGTCGCCGGCGAACTGTCGCGGGAGGCGCACGGCGCAGGTGCTGTCGCCCCGCGCATCGTTCGCGTTGGCTGAGCGGCTGCGGTCGCCCGACGGAGCACCGCTCGGCGAGCTGTTTGCCCACGTGAGCGGGCTGTACTTCAGGGGCAAGCTGACCTACGCGCGTCGCTTCGCCCGTCCGCCAGCGGACGCGTCCGGCGTGGCTGGCGTGTATGTCATCACGCCAAACGCCGGCTTGCTGAATCCCGACGTGCGCGTCACGCGATCGATGGTGCGTTCATTCGCGCGGGCCGAGGTCGGCGTGGACAAAGCGTCCTTCCGGCGGCCGCTCGTTCGATCCGCCGGAATGCTCTCGGCTGCCGTCGGCGTGGCTTGTGACGTGGTCCTGCTCGGCAGCATCGCGACGCCCAAGTATGTCGACGTGCTGCTCGAGATTTTCGGCCCGCGCCTGGCCTTTCCCCTCGCGTTCGTCGGCCGCGGCGACATGAGCCGGGGCGGCCTGCTCCTGCGAGCGGCCGGACAGGGCACCGAACTCGAGTACGCGCCGGTGGACGGCACGGTGCGGCGCGGACCGCGTCCGCCAAGGCTCCCGCCGCTCCGGATCTACCGGCCGTCGAGCTCGTCGTAGATGGCCTGAACGGCCGCCTTGACGCGATCCGACTTGTATCCGGGATACTTGGCCGCGAGGTTGATGCCGGCCGCCGCCTCGTCCACACTCTTGCCGGCCGTCTTTGCGGCCCGTGCCTCGGCGAGCAGGTCCGCGGTGTACCGCTGGTACTGCTGCAGGTCGCTCAGTTTCATCAACGGGCTGTGCCCCGGAATGACGACGTCGACGGCGGTGACGCGGGCAAGCGCCTTGGCCAGCGTCTGCGGTTCATCGACGCCGCTCCCACCGTTCGCGCGGTCGTACAGCGGCGCGTCCTTCCAGGCGAACAGGTCGCCTGTCTGCAGCACGCGCAGCGCGGGATAGAAGATCATGGTGTCGCCGTTGGTGTGTCCACGCCCGAAATAGTAGAGCTCCATCCGATCCTTGCCGGCCCCGAGGGTCATCGTGTCGGTGAACGTCCGCTTGGGCAGGTACTTGGCGTTGTCACCCTTGAAGGCATCCATCTTCGCCATGTTGGCCTTCGTATTCGCATGGGCGACGATGTCCACCGTCGTTGGAAATGCGCTGTTGCTGCCCGTGTGATCGCCGTGGGTGTGCGTGTTGATGATCATCGTGACGGGCTTGTTGGTGACGGTCCGGATCCGATCCAGCAGCACCTGGCCCCAGCCCGCAAGCTTCGTATCGACCACCACGACGCCCCCGTCGGTGACGAACACGCCGGTGTTGCCGCCGCTGAACGCCGCTCGGTCGGTCGGATCGGAACCGGTAATCACATACAGGTTGTCCTTGACCTGCTCAATCTTCGTCGCGTCCAGAGCGGCCTGTGACAACTGTTGCTGCGCGGCCACGGCCGCGGCTCCGGCCGCGACGATCGCGGTGAGCGCAAGCGCACGTCTCATGGGAAACCTCCGATCCGCTATTGTTTGCCGAAGATCACGAACCAGCGGTCGTCGAAGAGCGGGACCTGCTCCACCGCCTTGAAGCCGGCGTCGGCCATCCATCCGGTGGCCGCCTCCTGACTGACTTGCAGGGACGGGTCGTTTCGGTGGCCGCCTTTTTCGGGAATGAACTCGATGATGGCGACCCGGCCGCCCGGCTTGATGTAACCGGCCAGCGTCTTGAGGTACTCGGCGCGCTTCTCGATGTGGTGCAGGACGTCGTTCATGAACGCCAAGTCCACGGATTCGGGAAGCAGCGGGTCGCCGTAGTCGCCATAGATGGGCACGACGTTCTGCATCCCCTGCTCGGTCGCCACTTCCCCGATGTGGTTGACCAGGCCCTCATCGACTTCGACGGCGTAGACTTTTCCGGGCTTGACCTTCTGGGCGAGTGGAATCGAGAACAGGCCGGTGCCCGCGCCGATGTCCGCGACCGTATCCCCGGGTTTCAGACCGAGCTTGCCGACGACGTCGAATATTTTCAGCCCCTTGACGCGATTCGGCGAGTCGAGCGTCTGGATCCATTCGTCGGTGGACCTGGGGGCCAGTTGCGCCCGGGCAGCGGGCGCGAATGCGAATGTCCCGAACGTGGCGGTGAGGCAAGCGAGAGCCAGGGTGCGACGCATCAGGTGGTGCTCCTTCCGCGTCGAATTATAGTGAACCCCGGGGGTTCGACAACACCCGTCGGCCGCACCGTTACGGCAGGCGCGCGCGCAGGCCGACGTCTGGCGACAGTCGCTGGTCTTCGGAACCGGGCGGGCTGAACCGTCCGACCTCCCCCCCATCGTCGGCGCGGTTCCGGCCGACGCTGTAAACGACCACGGCACCTCCGAGATCTGCCTTGTAGCGCAGCGGTTTGCCGTCAAAGGGATCCATCGTGATCTCGGCGAGCTCATCCGGAACGAGATCACCGAGGCCAACTGGACGGGTTCCGTGTTCTGCGCGGTATCGTTCAACCGCCAGAAGGGCACGCCCGGCCCTCACGACGGCGAGTCTGGCGGCCGCATCGTCGGCCATGACCAGGGTTGAACCGAGCAGCGAGGCGTCGCGTGCACCGGCGGCGGACGCCGCCGCCTCGAGGCGCCGGAGCCGTTCCGCCCAGTCGTCGGTCGGGCCCAGCGCATCGATCGCGTCCAGCCGAGCCGCGACGAGATCGGACGCCTGCGATCGTGCCGCCGGACGCGCGAGCAGCTGGCCCAGGTCTGCTGGAAGGGTACGCACCTGACGCGCCGACTGTGAGTCCAGAGCTCGCGACTGCAGGATTTGCTGGATTTGCCTCGATAAGATCAGCGTCTGCTCGTCAGGCGGATCCGTCCCCAGCGCGGCAGCGAGGGACTCGGCCGCCTGGGACGGCACACGCCCGGCCGCGAGGAGCAGGGGCAGATCGCTCGCCACCTGTGCAAGAACCGCGCTCCGTCCGACGAAGAAGGGCATCGGCACGGAACGCGGGACTCGCGCGTCGACGATGCGCAGGAGGTCGACTTCGTCGAGGAGCGATGCGGTTGCGGCGTCGACCTCGCCCAGCTGCGCCAGCGCACGCGTCCGGAACGACAGCAGTCGGAGGAGCGGCACGAGGTTCGCGCCGCGCCATTCGGCGGATTCGACCGGCCACGGGTGCGCGGGCTGTGTCCGGGCGCGCCTGACGAGATCAAACGCCGGGGCATAGGTGGCGAGAGCCGCGCGCATGTCGGCGGCGGCGTCCGGGCCCGCCGCGCCCGTGCGGTCGACCGGAAGCGGATCCGGACGCAGAGGGGAGAGCATGGCAGCGGCGAAATAGAGGCGTACGGCGTCGATCGTGTTGCCACGTCCCATCGGCGCAGTCTGCAGTTCGGCGCCCGTGAGGCCTCGCGCCCGTTCGAGGAGTCCCGCCAAGCGATTGGCTTCGTGGTAGTCCCATGCACTCCACGCGACATACGGGACGAGCGCGACGAGGAAAATGGCCAGCGCCCACCGAAAGCCGGCCCGGATATGTGTCGTCGCCGTCATGGCGCCACCGCTGGGAAGTCGTCGTCGGCCGCCCAGGACTCCGCTGCGGCGCGGGCAGGGGCGTCCCCACCGAGCACCAGGGCCAGCGCTTCTACCCGGTGCTCGTGGGCGGCCACGACCGGAGCGAGCACCATGCCGATCCGACGATTGGCACGGGCCGACAGCTGATTGAGCGCCGTGCCCGCCAGGATGAGCGCCACCGCCGCGGCCACCTCCCACCACACGCCAGCGTGGCGGCGGCCCGCACCTGTGAGGACGCGTTCCCGCAGCGTCTCGGGCGGGCCGGCCGGACGAAAGGCGCGCAAGCGCGCCTCAATCTCGAGATCGTCGTCCATCATCGTCCCCTCGCGGGCGCCGTCAACGCGGCACGCAGTTTGTCGATCGCATATCGGTACCGGCTTGCAGCTGTGTTGAGCGCCACGCCGGTTTCTTCGGCAATTTCGTGAAGAGTCCAGCCTTCGTACACCTTCAACACCACGACTTCCCGCTGTTCTGCCGGCAGGACGCGAAGCGCTGCTTCGAGCGCGAGGCGATCCGTCTCGTCGACCACGCACGGGGCTGTCGGATCGACGGGCTCGAGCAGCGCCCGGTCGCCCGGGGCGCGCGCCCGCTCGGTCCGGCGTCGCTCGAGAAGCGAATAGCACTCATTTCGCACCGCCCGCCGCAAGTAGTGCTCGGGCGCCTCGATCGCACCGCCGCGTGGCACCAGTTTGGTGAACACCTGCTGCACGGCGTCCTCGGCCAGAGCATGGTCGGCCAGCACGATCAGGGCGTAGCGGAACAGCCCGGGCGCGTGCCTGTCGAACAACCGCGCCAGGGCGTCGCGGTCCGACTGGAGCGCCTCTTTGCCGGGCCGTCGTCGCATGCCGCCATGCTAGTAGACCGGCGACGGCCGGTTTCTTGTCTGAGCCGCAAGTTTGTAAATTGGCTGACCAACTTGTGAGTACGGCCCGGCCCACGGCCGCGCCTGTGGCGCGTTGGCGGCGACATGGCGCCGGAACGGCGTTTGCGAGGCGTCGTCCTCACCAGGAAGGAGCGCCCATGCATACGTCGCAGATCGGACCGTCCATCCACATCAAGGGCGAGGTCATCGCCCACGAGCCCCTGACGATTGCCGGACGCGTGGACGGCACGGTCAATGCCGACGGCCATGAGCTGACCGTCGTTCCGGGCGGACACGTGGCGGCGGACCTCAACGCGGAGCGGATCGTGATTGGCGGCGAGGTACGAGGACGCGTGAAGGCCGAAACGTCGATCGCCGTGAAGGAAACGGGTAACGTGGAAGGCGAGCTGGCGGCCCCGACCGTCAGCCTGGCGGACGGCGCCTATGTCCACGGTCGGGTCGAAACGGCCGAGAAGGCTCCGCTGCCCCTCCTCAGGACTGCCTGAAGCTGACCGATACCCTCATCACCAGCTCGTCGTACTCGCCGGTCTCGACCGGGCAACCGGCCTCGCGCATGCGGCGCAGACGCAGGAAGCCAGACAGGAGCCAGAGCGCGCGCATCGCCATGCCGCCCGCCAGAACGAACACCACCAGGGAGGCGGCAGCGGATGAGGAGGCACCTGGGCCGGCCGACGATGGCGCCTGCTCAACGGTGGTGGCGACAACGACGCCGACCGCCGTCGGAATGACCGTCTGTGAAGGTCGCGCGACCGGCAGGACCGGGAGCGCGAGGCAGGCCAGTACCACGAACCGCCAGTAGAGGAGCCGCGCGCCCGCCGGCCGAAGCCGTCCCAGGGTCGCACTGGCGGCGGCGAAGAGCACCAGCATCGCCACCTGCGAGCTGAGGACGAAGAGCCAGACAGCGAGCCTGGGCGGCATGTTACGGCTTCTCTCCGGGCTCGTCGGACTCTTTGATGAGCTTGAGCAGCTCGCGGCGTTCTTTGTCGGAGAGACGGCTGTCAGTCGCGAGGTGGACGAGCAGCGGGCTGGTGGCGCCGTCGAAAACGCGGTTGACGAATTCCCTGACCATCGACCCGATGACGGCGCGCTCCGGGCGGGCGGGCCGGTACACGTACGCGCGGTCGTGCTTGTCCTTCTTGAGATAGCCCTTGCCCTCCAGGATGTTCATCATCGTCATGACCGTGGTGTAAGCCACGTGGCGCGTTTCGCGCAGGGCTTCGTAGACGTCGCGGACCGTGGCGACGCCGAGCTTCCAGACGATCTTCATGATGGCCAGTTCCTGGCCCGTGAGGGTGGGATGCGGCCGCCGCATATACTAATTCTATAGTACGTAAACTTTAAGAATCACGCGGGACGTGCACCCGGCCCGATCGGGGAAACGGAACGACTACAATTGAGGCATGCCGAGCGACGAATCTCGCGAGCCCGTCGGCTCGTCTGACGAAGAGTGGCGCCGCACGCTCACGCCCGAGCAGTTCCGGGTGCTGCGCCGTCACGGAACCGAGCGGCCTGGCAGCAGCCCTCTCAACGACGAAAAGCGCACGGGCGTGTTCTCCTGCGCGGGGTGTGGCCGGCCGTTGTTCGTTTCGGCCGCCAAGTTCGAAAGCGGCACCGGCTGGCCGAGTTTCTGGCAACCGCTCGAGGGGGCGATCGGGACCACCCTCGACGACAGCCTGGGCATGCGCCGCGTCGAGGTGCATTGCGCCGGCTGCGGCGGCCACCTGGGTCACCTCTTTCCCGATGGCCCGGCGCCGACGGGCCATCGCTATTGCATGAACGGCGTCGCGCTCGACTTCACGCCGGCGTGACCGACGCCACGAATCGGACGTCGGCGCGGCAGACAAGATCCGGAACGTGAGCGACGGCAACGAGCGGGGGTGGGGCCCCGCGAGAGAGAAGAAGATGCTTGGCAAGCCACAGACGATCCCGAGTCCCGCCGAGTCGCTGCCCGGCCGTGCCGTGCGCATGCCGGTGCCCGCCGCCCATTTCGTCAACGGCCATCGTCTCGAGCCGCCGTTCCCGGCGGGGCTGGAGCGCGCCGTCTTCGCGATGGGCTGTTTCTGGGGCGCCGAACGCAAGTTCTGGACGCTCGGCGGCGTCTATGCAACGGCGGTCGGCTACGTGGCGGGTCATACGCCGAATCCGACGTATCGCGAGGTCTGCTCGGGCATGACCGGCCATACCGAGGCCGTGCTCGTGATCTTCGATCCCGCGGTGATTGGCTATGACGAGCTGCTCCGGGTGTTCTGGGAAAATCACGATCCGACCCAGGGCATGCAACAGGGCAACGACGTCGGGACCCAGGTCCCGTTCCGGCGTGTACTATGCCGACGAGGGCCAGCGTCTGGCGGCCGAGGCGTCGCGCGCCCACTATCAGGCGAAGTTGACGGCGGCCGGGTACGGGCCGATCACCACGGAGATCCGGGCCGCCCCCGAGTTCTACTACGCCGAGGACTATCATCAGCAGTATCTCGCGAAGAATCCCGGCGGCTATTGTGGCCTCGGCGGCACCGGGGTGAGCTGCCCCGTGGGAGTCTCCGCGTGACGCGTGGCGAGCGGCTGGGCGAGCGCCTGACCTGGGTCGTTGACACGTACGAGCGCGTCACGTTCGGCACGGGCTTCGGCGCGGAAGGATGCGTCATCATCGACGCCATCGCCGAGCGCCGGCTGCCGATCGAGGTGTTCACGCTCGATACGGGCCTGCTGTTTCCCGAAACGTACGCGCTCTGGCGGCGTCTCGAGGACCGCTATGGCGTGACGATTCGAGGCGTGCGTCCTCACCAGACCGTCGAGGAACAGGCGGCGGCGCGTGGCCCGCGGCTCTGGGAACGTGAGCCCGATGAATGCTGCCGCCTTCGCAAGGTCGAGCCCCTCAGGCGGGCGCTCGAGGGGTATCGCGCCTGGATCACCGCGATCCGCCGCGAGCAGTCGGTGGACCGCGCCGACGCGCCGGAGCTCGAATGGAACGCCGCGCACGCGATCAACAAGATCAACCCGCTGGTCGATTGGACCGCCGCAGACGTCTGGGCGTACGTGCGCGACCGGGACGTGCCGTACAACCGGCTGCACGACGCGCAGTATCCGAGCATCGGCTGCTGGCCGTGCACCTCGCCGGTCGCGCCTGGCGAAGATCCGCGCGCTGGACGATGGCGCGGCCGGCCGAAGACCGAGTGCGGCATTCACCTCGTGCTGAATCCGACCACCGGGCGGGCCGAAGCGGTCCGATCCCAGGCGGGCGATTCGCCCCGTGATCTCCACGATGATTGAGCCGGCGACGATTGTCTGGCTCACCGGCCTCTCCGGCGCCGGGAAGTCCACGCTCGCCGGGGCGCTGACCCGTGAACTGCGAGGCACGCGGCGCCTCGAGGTGCTCGATGGCGACGAAGTGCGGACGAACCTGTCGAAGGGGCTCGGGTTCTCCAAAGAAGACCGCGATATGAACATCCTGCGGATCGGCTATGTCGCGCGTCTGCTCGCCCGCAACGGCGTCACGGTCATCGTTTCGGCAATCTCTCCGTACGAAGCGACGCGCAACGAGGTGCGCCGCCTGGCGGAGCACGACGGCGTCCGGTTTCTCGAAGTATTTGTGAGCGCCGGGATCGAGACGCTGACCGCTCGGGACGTCAAGGGCCTCTACCGGAAGGCCCTCGCCGGCGAACTCCCGCACTTTACCGGGGTCTCGGACCCGTACGAGCCGCCGGCCCGTCCCGACGTGGTCGTCCGGAGCGATCGCGAATCGATCGAAGAAAGCCTCGCGCGAATCCTGGCTGCGCTTGACGCCACGTCTCTCTGACCTGCCCGTCGACGCATACCTCGGCGCCATCAGGGCGGCGGTGGACCGTCGGCGCGCCGCCGTGGTGGTGGCCGAACCCGGGGCGGGCAAGACGACGCGCGTGCCGCCGGACCTGGTGTCCGAGGGCCCGGTCGTGCTGCTCCAGCCGCGGCGTGCGGCCGCCCGCGCCCTCGCGGGCCGGATCGCGCAGGAGCAGGGCTGGACCGTCGGGCGCCAGGTCGGCTGGCAGATTCGCTTCGAGCGTCGCTTCGGCCGCGACACGCGCCTGCTCGTCGTCACCGAAGGCGTGCTCACGGCGCGCCTGCAGCAGGATCCGTTCCTCTCGGATTTTCGAACAGTCGTCTTCGACGAGTTCCACGAGCGCAGCATTTACACCGACGTCGCGATCGCGCTTGCGCGTCAGGCGTGGCGGGCGCGCACCGATCTGAGGCTCGTCGTGATGTCGGCGACGATCGACGCCGCCCCGGTCGCGGCGTTTCTCGACGGCTGTCCGGTGATTGAAGTGCCCGGCCGCACGCATCCGCTCGAAGTCGCCTACGAGCCCGGAATGACCGTCGAGGACGCGGCCGCTGACCTGCTCGGACGTACGCGAGGGAACGTGCTGTGCTTCCTGCCCGGCGCGGCCGAGATCGGCCGGGCCGTGAGGACGATGGCGTCGCGCGCTCCGCAACTCGACGTCCTTCCCCTGCACGGATCGCTCGATGCCGAGGCCCAGGATCTCGCGCTTCGCCCGTCGACGTCCGGCCGACGACGCCTCATCGTCGCGACGAACATCGCGGAAACGTCGGTCACCGTGCCCGGCGTGACCGCCGTGGTCGACTCGGGTCTCCAGAAGGTGGCTCGCTATGACGCCGCGCGGGGCATCGACAGCCTCGAGGTGGAGCGCATCACGGGGGATGCGGCCGATCAGCGGGCTGGGCGCGCCGGCCGTGAAGGCCCGGGAAGGGCCGTGCGCCTCTGGGATCGTCGCGATCGCTTGCGGCCCCACCGCGAGCCGGAGATCCGTCGCGTGGATTTGTCGAGCCTGGTGCTCGACGTCATCGCCTGGGGCGGGCATCCACGGACACTCGACTGGTTCGAGCCGCCGCCCTCCGACGCGATCGACCGGGCGCTGGCGCTCGTCGAGCGGCTCGGCGCGGTCGCGCACGGGAGGCTGACGCCGCTGGGCGTGCGGATCCAGCGGCTGCCGCTTGGCGTTCGACTGGCGTGCATGCTGATGGCGGCCAGCGGTGCCCGGCCGATGGCGCGGGCCTGCGCGCTGCTCGCCGACCGACACTTTCTTGCTCCCCGCCGGGCCTCCACGTCGTCCGACCTGCTGTCAGCACTGGACGACTGGGACACGGTGCCGGCGCATCTGGCGCGCGTCGCACGAGAGATTGAAGCGATTGTCGGCCGCAGCGCGCGCGACCGTCCGCCGACGTCGCTGGCGGACGCCGCGTTCCGGCGCGCGGTTCTTGCCGGCTATCCGGACCGGATCGGCGCCCGCCGGGAGCCGGGCTCATCGCGCGTCCGGCTGGCTTCGGGGGCGGGCGCCATCGTGGCGCCCGAGAGCGGCGTGCACGACGGCGAGTTCCTCGTCGCCGTCGACGTGAGGAGTTCCTCGCGACCCGACGATCCGGACGCCCGCATTCGGATCGCCAGCCGCGTCGAGCGCGAGTGGCTCGTGCCGAATCGGTCGGAGACGGTTCATCGTCTCGACGATGTGACGGGAGCGGTTGTGGCGCGACGGATCGAGTTCTACGACGCCCTGATGCTGTCGGAACAGCCGGCCCCGCCCGACCCGGAGCGCGCGGCTGCCCTGCTGGCCGACGCGTGGGCGGCGCGTGGACCATCGGACGCCGACAGGCGTCTCGTGAACCGGGTGCGATTCGCCGGCCAGCCGGTCGCTGTCGACCAATGGGTGCGAGCGGCCGCCCTGAGGGCCCGCGGACTGCGGGACGTCGTGCTCGATCGCGGCATGCCGGCGACGCTGCTGCAGCGGCTCGACGCCGAAGCTCCGGACTCGATCGTCGTGCCGAGCGGCCGTTCCGTGCGCCTCGATTACGGCGACGACGGCACGGTCGGCGCGTCGGTGAAGCTGCAGGAGCTCTTTGGCCTCGCCGAGACGCCGCGCGTCGGGCGACGCCGACAGCCGGTGGTGTTCTCGCTGCTCGCGCC
The DNA here is from genome assembly GCA_963837345.1 of uncultured Acidobacteriota bacterium. Classification (GTDB taxonomy): domain Bacteria; phylum Acidobacteriota; class Vicinamibacteria; order Vicinamibacterales; family CAVVIG01; genus CAWIMX01. The sequence goes on along the minus strand of CAWIMX010000001.1, from coordinate 399,829 downwards.
GAACGGGCGGCCCGTCCAGATCACACGCGACCTCCAAAGTTTCTGGCACCGCACCTATCCGGAGGTCCGCAGGCAGCTGCGCGGGCGCTATCCGAAGCACCCCTGGCCCGAGGACCCGTGGAGCGCGCAGGCGACGGCGCGGACCAAGACGCCGAGGCGCTAGCCGGGCGCGGTCGGCGGCGGCGTTTCGCCGGGCTCAGGTGAAAAACACGCGCTCGACGAACCAGAACCCGCCGGCCGCCATGACCACCAGCGACCCCACGAAAGCGAGTCGGCGCCCCAGCGCTTCGTTGCGCGAACGCAGCAGCGCGAGCGACGTCGCGACGATGGCGACGATGGCGAGCTGGCCGATCTCGACGCCGACGTTGAACGAGAAGAGCGACCAGCCCAGGGCGCGGGCGGGCAGGTCCATTTCGCGGAGAACGTTCGCGAACCCGAAGCCGTGGATGAAGCCGAACGCGAACGCAATCCAGGGACGCACGTCGCGTCCGCCCCTGACCATCAGGTTGTCGACGCCGACATAGACGATGCTGAGGGCGATGGCGGGCTCGACGATCCGCGGCGACGGAGTCACCAGGTTCAGCGCGGCGAGTGTCAACGTGATGCTGTGGGCCGCCGTGAACGACGAGACGATGAGCGCGAGCCGCCGCACGGAGCCGCCGAGCAGCAGCAGGCCCACCAGGAACAGCAGGTGATCAGGCCCGACGAGGATGTGGTGCACGCCCGCGGGCAGGAAGCGCCGAATCACCGCGAGCGTACCCTGAGGCGTGCCCGTGAAGTACTCGAAGTCGGGTCGGCCGGCGTCGAGAATCGCCTGCGACATCAGCACGTTCCCTTGATACACGTTCAGGAACGTCTGGTGATTGACGTCGTACGGAAACAGCCGCGCGTGCACGGTGACGGTCGCCGCCCGTTCGATCGGATAGGTGGCGGTGAAGCGGAGCGACTGGCGGTCGGCGAGAATGTCCGGCGCCGACCATGTCGCCTGCATCGTCCGGCCGTCGACGACGAGCGTCAGGCGCGGCGAAAGCAGGCGGGCGATGGTGGCTGCGGCGCGCGCGGCCTCGTCCGCCTGCAGGAGCCGCTCGGGCGGCTCGAGCGCAAGCTCGTGGGCGACGTCGAAGATGTGTGCGACGATCGAGGCGCGGATGACGCCGTCGTCGATGTGCACGTCCACATAGCTGAACGGCACCGGGTGGGCCGACGCCGGGCGCGCCGCGGCCACGACCAGCAGCCCGGCTGCCATCACCAGCCGTTTCATCCGGCCGATGGTAACGTACCGACGATGCCCGGTTCGTTCCCGACAGCCGCCCCGGTCACGATCGCGCCGGGCGCCGTTCATCTGCCAGGCTGGCTGAGCCTTGCCGAGCAGCAGCGGGTGCTCGAGCGCTGCCGCGCGCTGGCCGACGGCGAGGTGCCGGCCTATGTCCCCACCGTGCGCGGCGGCGGGAAGATGCACGTCCGGATGCTGTGCCTGGGCCGCCACTGGAACGGGCGCATGTATCGCTACGAGCCCTCGCGCACCGATTTCGACGGATTGCCCGCGCCGCCCTTGCCCGAAGAGTTCATCGCCCTGGCTCGCGCCGCCGCAGAAGCGGCCGGCATGACGCTCGAGCCGGACGTCTGCATCATGAACGTCTACGATGCCGATGGGCGGATGGGTCTGCACCAGGACAAGGACGAGAGCGAGGCGTCGCTTGCGTCAGGCGCGCCAGTCGTATCCCTTTCGATCGGCGATACCGCCAGGTTCCTCTTCGGCGGCGTGCGCCGTCGCGATCCCGTCGCGGCCATCCAGCTCGAGTCGGGCGATGCCTTTGTGTTCGGGGGGCCGGCCCGACTTCGGTACCACGGCGTGACACGCATCGTGCCCGCCACGGCGCCGGCGGCGCTGGGGTTCGCCGGCCGCGTCAACCTGACGTTCCGGCGGTACTAGGCCGCACTCGACGGTTCCGGCTGCCCCGACCGGCGGTCAGGGCTGTCGAAGCGCGCCGATCGGATCGACCGTTGCGGCGCGGCGCGCCGGCAGGGCGGCGGCGGCGACGGCCGCCACCACGATCGTGACGGCGACAGCCGCGAAGGTTCGCGCGTCGTGCGGCGTGACCCCGACGAGCAGGCCCGCGAGCGCGCGTCCCGCCAGCAGTTCCAGCCCAAGGCCCGCGGCGATGCCGATGGTGGCACAGGCGAGGCTCTCCACGACGATGCGTCGTCCGATCGCCGCCGGCGCTTCGCCGAGCGCGAGGCGGATCCCGATCTCCCGCGTCCGGCTCGACACGAGCACGGCCAGCAGCCCGTAGAGACCCAGGGCCGCCAGCGCGAGGGCGACGATCGCGAAGGCGCTGACGATGGCGGTGGTCACGTTGCGTTCGGCGAGTTGCTGCGACAGGATGCCGGCGAGAGTGGTGGGCCGGTCCATGGCTGCAGACGGCTCGGCCGCGTGCAGCGCCGTCCGGATGTCGGAGATGAGATCGAGCGGATTTGCGGCTGTGCGCACCAGGACGGAGAACTCCCGCTGGGGAAATTGCGCGGTGCTGAGGTAGACCGCGGGCAGTGGCGGCTGCTCGAGCCCGCGGAAGCGCTCGTTCTCGACAACACCGACAATCGTGAAATCGACGGCCGCCGACTTGCCCCACGTGTATCGTGGCGCGTCGGCATGCACGCGTCGGCCGAGCACGCGGCCGCGGACGCCGCGGGCGAAGGCCTCATTGACCAGGGCGACACCCGGCCCGTCGAGGCCCTCGCGGTCCGTGAACGCGCGGCCGTCCAGCACCTCGACGCCGAGCGCGTCGAAGTATCCCGGGCTGACGATGCGCAGCTCGGGCACCGGCTCCGTCTGGTCCAGGCCCTCATCGGCCCGCCCTTCGAGCGTCAGCCCTCCTGACCAGTTCGCTTCGAGCGGGTGGTCGTAGGCGACCGCGACCGCCGCGACGCGAGGCCGCGCCTCGATCGCGTCCCGGACGCGTCGTTCGGCTGCGGCGATCGTCTGTGCGTCCTTGTACTGCGGCGACAACGAGACGTCGGCGACCAGCACGCCGTCGACGACGAAGCCGGGATCTTCGCGCCGCACCGAGGACAGCGACTGCGCGAGCAGGCCCGCGCACACGACGAGCGCGACCGTGATCGCCACCTGGGACGCGACGAGCGTCCGGTAGAACCCGCGGCGCGGTCCGGCCGCGGCGGTGCGCGGCGCCTCGTCGATGAGGGCGACCCGCGCGATCGGCCAGGCCGCGAGCGCGAGCGCGGTGATGATCGAGACGCCAAGGCCGAACGACGCCACGCGGAGATCCAGCTGCGGCGACGTCAGGAACGGCACCGACGGCGGGAGCCAGTCCGGGAGCACCGGCAGGACCCACGCCGCCAGAAGGGTGCCCGCCAGACCGCCCGAGAGCGCCAGCGTCAGGCACTCGACCACGAGTTGCCCCGTCAGGCGCCTCCAATCGGCGCCGATGGCCGCGCGAATTCCGAACTCCTGCCGACGTGCTTCGAACGTCGTCACCTGCAGCGCGGCGAGATTCGCGCAGGCGATGAGAAGCACCGTGGCCGACGCCGCCAGCAGCAGCAGGAGCGGCAGCCGCGCATCGCGGACGAATTGCTCGCGGAGCGGCGTGATGGCGGCGCCGTGGCTGTCGGGCTGCTCCGCGCGCACCTGGCCGTTCAACGCCTCGGCGGCTTGCACTTGCGAGACCCCGCCGGCGAGCCGCGCGAGGACGCCGAACACGTGCGAGCCGGCGTTCTGCTCGAGCGCCGGAGTCCGCTCGATCGGGACCCAGAAGCGGCGGACGTCGTCGTCGATCAGCACGGTGGCCGGGTTGGCGGGCCAGCCGGGCGTCGCGATGGCCGGCATGACGCCGACGACGGTGTACGGCTCGCCGCTCAGGCGCAGCACGGCGCCGATCGCATCGGTCCGGCCGCCGAACCGCTCGAGCCACAGCGCGTGCGACAGGACGATGACGCGGCTCGCCCCCGGCTGCTCGTCGGCCGGGGTGAAGCTCCGGCCGATCGCCGGCCGCACGCCGAGCGTGTCGAAGTAGTCCGCCGACACGCGGACGCCACGGATCGACGCCGGGCCGTCGGCTTCGTCCAGGGTGAAGCCGGCCGAGCCGAACAGCGCCATCGACGCGAATGAGGATGACCCGTCGCGCCAGGCGCCGTAGCGCCACGCCGTCACGCGCATCGGCTGGGCGTCGCGGCCGCGCTCCCAGACGAACACGAGGCGGGAGGCGTCGGTGAAGGGAAGCGGACGCCAGAGGACCGCGCGGGCCAGGCCGTATGCGGTCGTGGCGGCGGCGATGGTCAACGCCAGCGTGCCGACGACGGCGGCCGTCTGAATCGGGCGCCGGCGCGCCTGTCGCAGGGCCCACCCCAGATCGGAGACGGTCGAGTCCAGCATGCGCGGCCTCCGCGGCACGGCGAGCGCCGTGTCCGTCCGTGAATCCGTTCGATGCTCGAGCGCGAGGCGGCCGAGCCCCCAGACTTCACGGCAGAGATACGCCATCTGAGCGCGGCGTCCGCCGCGCGCCCGCGCGTCGGCCCACAGTGCCGCGACGAGATCGCCGGCGTCGTCGCCGAAGCGCGCGCGCATCCGCCGCGGCAGGAGGCGCCCGAGCAGGGTCCACGGCCGTCGCGGCATGGTCAGCCCGTGCTGCGATCGGCTCGGAGGACGCGGCGCTCGCGAGCCCAGGTTGCGGCGCGGGCGAGGCGCTCGGCCTCGCGCCTCAGAATCGTGCGGCCCGCGCGTGTAAGGCGATAACACCGCCGGCGTTCGGCGTCCGGCGTGACTTCCTCGATGAGGTCCGCGTCCAGCAGACGTGCCAGGGCGCCGTACAGCGTGCTCGCCGTGAGACTGACTTCGCCTCCCGTCCGCGCCTCGATGTCGCGGATGAGCGCATAGCCGTGGAGGTCGCGATCGACGAGGGAGAGCAGGATGTGAAAGACGGGGACGCTCAGCGGGAGCTGGTCGACGGCGGGCCGGGCCATCGGCGCACTATACCGTTCAACGGTATAGCTGTCAAAACCCGCGGGGTCGGGAGTATCGTTTCCCGACCATGAGGCTCGAGCGCGTTACCGGACCGGACGACGAGCGGGTCGCCGACTATCGGGCGGTGGCGGACGGCGACCGGCTGCGCACGCGCGGCTTGTTCATCGCCGAAGGGCGGCTGGTCGTGCGACGCCTCATCGAAGACGCGCGGTGGCCCGTGCGCTCGGTGCTGGTGAGCGAGACGGCGCGGCAGGGTCTCGACGGCGTCCTCGATCGGCTGCCTCCCGATACGCCGGTCTTCGTGGGCACCACGGAGGACTTTCGCGGTCTGACCGGTCATCACATCCATCGCGGCTGTCTGGCGCTCGGCGAGCGCACGACGGCGCGCAATGCCGCCGATGTCATCGGTCCGTCGGCAACGGTCGTGGCGCTCGAAGCCATCTCGAACGCCGACAACATCGGCGGCGTCTTTCGAAACGCTTCGGCGCTCGGCGCCGACGCGGTGCTCCTCGATCCCGCCTGTACCGATCCGCTCTACCGGAAGGCGATCCGGACGTCGATGGGCGCGGCTCTGCGGGTGCCATTTGCGCGCGCGCCGCTGTGGCCCGAGGCGATGCGGCTGCTGCGGGCCCATGGCTACACAGTCGTGGCGCTCACGCCGCGCGCGCCGGCCGAAGACCTCATCGCCTTTGCGAGCCGCGGTCGCCCCGAGCGGCTCGCGCTCGTGGCCGGCGCGGAAGGCGCCGGATTGTCCGAGGCGGTCGAGCGCGGATCGGACGTGCGCGTGCGCATCCCCGTCAGGCCGGAAGCCGACTCGCTGAACGTGGCCGTGGCCATCGGCATCGCGCTCCACGCGTTGCAGTCGCGGTATACTGCGTGACTCGTGGCCGCGATTCCCGTCGAGTACGCCTCGCAGCGCAAGATCCGCGAGCGCAACAAGCTTCACTATCGGTTCAATCACTGGCCCATCTGGATCTTCGTCTTCTTCATCGCGCCCGGCCCGCTCACCTTCGACCTGTTCGAGCACGGCTTCGATGCGCGCATGGCCGCGTGGTTGTCGCTCGTCCTGGCCGGCACGGCGCTCGCCGGCCTTCGCGGCCGGCTGCCCGGCGTCGAGCCGCGCCCCTACATCATCAGGTTCACGGAAGACCGGCCGAACCCGCTGTATCGCCGGGTCTGCTACACGGTGGCCTGGAGCGAAGTCGTGGCGTTCGCCGTCCTGAATATCGCCGGCCTCGTCTGGGTCATCGTCACGGGCGAGTGGCGGCTCAAGCAGATCTACCAACTCGGCTATTTCCCGATCGCCGGCACGTTCTGGGCGCTCGGCGCGCTCGGGCGGCTGCCGCGGGTCAAACAGTCCACGAAGGGCGAGGGACACGAGCGGCGGTATTTCTACGGGTCGGTATGGGCCGTCTGCTGGGCACAGCCCACGCTCTGGATCTTGTGGAGGCTGCTGCCGGAGACGCGGGCGGCGGCCGTCGTGAAGCTCGCCGTCTTCGTCGCCATTCTCGCGTTCGTCGGGCACCTGGCCCACCGCGGCCGCCTCCCGCGGACGCGGCCGATCGTCCCGGGAGAGCTGGCGGTGTCTGACTAGGGACTTGGGATTCGGGACTCGGGATTGGTGGACATGACGTCACGGCGCACTCGTGGGACTCGCGATCCCGCTAAGCCCCAATCCCCAATCCCTAATCCCCGGCGCGATGGTACCGAGGGCTGGGATGCCTACGCGCCGTTCTACGACTGGGAGAACGCACGCACGCTCGGTCGGCGCGACGTACCGTTCTGGCGGCGGGTCGCCCGGCGCGCGTCGGGTCCGGTGCTGGAACTGGGGTGCGGCACGGGGCGCGTCTCCTGGCCGCTCGCGCGCGCGGGTGTGCGCCTGGTCGCCGTCGATCGCTCGCAGCCCATGCTCGACCGTGCCCGACGCGCCGGACGGGGATCGCGGGCCGCGCCTCGCTGGATTCGCGGCGACATCCGCGCGCTGCCCTTCGCCGCGCGCCGCTTCGCGATGGTGCTGGCGCCGTACGGCATCCTGCAGTCGCTCCTGAATGATCGGGACCTCGGGGCCGTGCTCGCCTCGGTCGCGCGGGTGCTGCGGCGGGGCGGGACGTTCGGCATCGACCTGGTGCCCGACGTGCCCCACTGGCACGAGTACCGGAACAAGGTGCAACTGCGCGGCCGTGCGGGGGGCGGCCGGCATCTGACCCTCGTCGAATCGGTCCGGCAGGATCGCCGTCGCCGGACGACGACGTTCGAGCAGCGCTACCTCGAACGTCGCGGCGCGCGTTCGACCGAACACCGCTTCGAGCTCACGTTCCGCACGCTCAGCGTGCGCGCGATGGAGGCTCGTCTGCGGCGCGCCGGCTTCGCGGTGGAGACGGTGCTCGGCGACTACGAGGGACGGCCCTGGGACGCCCGGGCGGATGTCTGGATCCTGCTGGCCCGTCGCAAGTAAGCGCCCTCGCTGTGGTAACATTTTCGGTCCGCGTTCGAGCCAGTTCCTGGGGGGGAATCGCGATATGTCCGGCCATTCCAAGTGGGCGTCCATCAAGCACAAGAAGGGCGCCGCCGACGCGAAACGCGGCAGGATCTTCACGCGCCTCATCAAGGAGCTCACGGTCGCCGCGCGCGCCGGCGGGGGCGACCCCGACATGAACCCGCGTCTGCGGACGATCATCGCCGACGCCAAGGCGCAGAACATGCCCGCCGACAACATCAAGCGGGCGATCCGGCGCGGCACCGGGGAGGAGCCGGGCGTCTCCTACGAGGAAGTGCAGTACGAAGCCTACGGCCCCGGCGGCGCGGCACTCATCATCGACATGCTCACGGACAACAAGAACCGCGCGGTGGGCGAGATTCGGCACATCCTGACCAAGCACGGCGGCAACCTGGCCGAGACCAATGCGGTCGCCTGGATGTTCTCGAAGCTCGGCTACATCGTCATCGCGAAGTCGAAGGCCCAGGAGGATGCGCTGATGGCCGCGGTGCTCGATGCCGGCGCGGACGACCTGCGCGACGACGAGGACAACTGGGAAGTGCTCTCGCCGCCCGACGCGTTTCAGAGCGTGCTCGAGGCGGTGAAGGGCCTCGGCATCGAGCCGGACGCCGCCGAGGTCTCGATGGTCCCGCAGAACTACGTCAAGCTGGAAGGCAAGCCGGCGCAGCAGATGATCAAGCTCATGGACGCGCTCGACGAGCACGACGACGTGCAGCACGTCTGGTCGAACTTCAACATCGAGGAAAAGGAGATCGAGGCGTCGCTCGCGTGAAGATCTTCGGCATCGACCCCGGGTCCGGGCGCACCGGCTACGGCTGCGTCGAGACCGACGGGTCGCGCCATCGGCTCGTCACCTGCGGCGCGATCACCACCCCCGCCCGCGCCGCCTTCCCCGATCGGCTGCTCGTCATTCATCGCCAGCTCGTGACGCTCATCGCCCGCTGGCAGCCCGACTGTGCCGCCATCGAGAACGTGTTTCATGCCGCCAACGTCCGCAGCGCGCTCAGGCTGGGCCACGCGCGCGGCGTCGCGATGCTCGCCGCCGTGGAGGCGGGCCTGACCGTCGCTGAATACACGCCCACCGAGATCAAGCGCGCGGTGGTGGGGTACGGGCGCGCCGAGAAGCATCAGGTGCAGCGGATGGTGGCGCTCGTGCTCGGGATGGCCGAGATACCGGCGCCGCACGACGCCGCCGATGCTCTGGCGGTCGCGATCTGCCACGCCCACTCGCAGCAGCCGAAGGGCGTGCCGGCGCCTGCGGCCAGAACCCGCAGCGCGACGAGCTGGCGCGACTACCGTCCGGCCCGCTGACGCCGTGATCGCCTTCCTGCACGGCAGCCTCTTCGAGAAGCATCCCAATCGTCTGATCGTGAACGTCGGGGGCGTGGGCTATGAAGTATTCGTGCCCCTCTCGACCTTCTATGGTCTCGGCGAACCGGGCGCCGACGTCTCCCTGCGGATCCACACGCATGTCCGGGAAGACGCGCTGACGCTGTACGGATTCGCGACGCCGCTCGAGGAAGATCTCTTCGAAAAAATGATTGCCGTGAGCGGCATCGGACCCCGGCTGGCGCTCGCGGTGCTCTCGGGCATCGACCCGCAGGATCTGGTACGGGCCGTCGAGCTCGCCGACGTCGCGCGGCTCACGGCCATCCCCGGCGTCGGCAAGAAGACCTCCGAGCGCATCGTCCTCGAGCTGAAGGATCGCCTGCCGCCGAGCGCGCGCGCCGGCACGCCAGGTGCGGCCGGGCCCGTTCCGCTGCGCGACGACGTGCTCTCGGCGCTCGTGAACCTGGGGTATCATCGGCCGCTTGCCGAGCGGGCCGTCGATGCCGCGCTCAAGGCGTTCGGAGGTCCGTCCGGCGCCGTGTTCGAGCCGACGCTGAGGCGCGCGCTCCGCGAGCTGGCGAAATGAGTGCGCCCGCGGCCATGCCCAGCCGAGGACCTGGAGATTCGAGCCGAGGCATCAGCGTCCGTTCGCGGCGGGGGGTGGGCCCCCGCCGCCGGTAAAAGATGACCGATCCCCGACTGGTCACGGCGGTCCGCGTCGACGAGGACGCGCAGTACCAAGCGGGCCTGCGGCCCCGCGTGCTCGACGACTACATCGGGCAGGATCGCGTCCGCGAGAACCTGCAGGTGTCCATCGCGGCCGCGCGGCAGCGCGGCGAGGCGCTGGATCACGTCCTGCTGTACGGACCGCCCGGCCTCGGAAAGACGACGCTGGCCTACGTCATCGGCAACGAGATGGGCGCCTCGGTGCGCGCGACGTCGGGGCCCGTGCTCGACAAGCCGGGCGATCTCGCGGCGATACTCACCAATCTGTCGGAACACGACGTGCTCTTCATCGACGAAATTCACCGGATGGCGCCGGTGATTGAAGAAATTCTCTATCCCGCGATGGAGGATTACGAGCTCGACATCGTGATCGGCCAGGGCCCGAGCGCGCGCTCGGTGAAGGTGCCGCTGCAGAAGTTCACGTTGATTGGCGCCACGACGAGGGCGGGGCTCCTCACCTCGCCGCTGCGCGCCCGCTTCGGCATCGTGCACCGCCTCGAGTTCTACGAGGCGCAGGATCTCGACGAGATCGTCCGACGGTCGGCGCGCATTCTCGGCGTGCCCATCGACGCCGCGGCCGCGGCCGAGATCGCGCGCCGCGCACGCGGGACGCCGCGCATCGCGAACCGGCTGCTGCGGCGCGTGCGCGACTATGCCCAGGTGCGCGCCGATGGCGCCATCACGCTCGACGTCGCGCTGGCCGCACTCAAGCTGCTCGAGGTCGACGAGCACGGCTTCGATGACATCGACCGGCGCCTCCTGCGGACGATCATCGACAAGTTCGGTGGCGGTCCGGTGGGTCTGACGAGCATTGCGGCCGCGATTTCCGAGGAGAAGGACGCGATCGAGGACATTTACGAACCGTTTCTCATCCAGGCGGGCTTCCTCGATCGCACGCCCCGCGGCCGCGTGGCGACGCCGCGCGCCTACGGGTACTTCGGGCTGGACGCCCCACGGAGGGATTCACGGCTGTGGTAAGGGATGCCAGACACGCGACCCGATGCGGCGGGCGGCCCACCGCCATCCGGTCGCTCGCCACCTACGTGCCGCCGCGCCTGCTCACCAACAAGGATCTGGAGAAGCTCGTCGAGACGAGCGACGACTGGATTCTGCAGCGAACCGGCATTCGCGAGCGGCATGTCGTGGATCCCGGAGTGGCGACGTCGGACCTCGCCCGGGAGGCCGCCCGCAAGGCGATCGAACAGGCGGGCCTGACGCCCGACGACATCGGGTTCATCGTCGTCGGCACCGTCACGCCCGACATGATGTTTCCGAGCACCGCCTGTCTCCTCCAGGACAAGATCGGCGCGCGGCACGCCTGGGGCTTCGACGTGAGCGCGGCGTGTTCGGCGTTCACGTATGCGCTGACGGCCGGCTGCCAGATGGTGGCCGGCGGGGCGGTCGAGCATGCGCTGGTCGTCGGCGCCGACGTCATGTCGAGCATCATCGACTACACGGATCGCAAGACGTGCGTGTTGTTCGGCGATGGCGCGGGCGCGTGCGTGCTGTCGGCGACCGACGATCCGGCCCAGGGCGCGATCCTCGACTTCGAACACGAGATCGATGGATCGGGCGGCCCCGCGCTCTGCATGCCCGCCGGCGGCAGCCTGCACCCGGCCACGGCCGAGACGCTGGCCGCACGGATGCACTACGTGAAGCAGGACGGGCAGACGGTGTTCAAGTTCGCCGTCCGCAAGACCGAGGAGATTGCGCGCCGGCTGCTCGAGCGCAACCATCTGACGCCAGCGGACATCGATCTGTTCGTGTCGCATCAGGCGAACCGGCGGATTATTCAATCCGCGGCCGAAAAGCTCGGGCTCAGCGAGTCGCAGGTGATCATCAATATCGATCGCTTCGGGAACACGACGGCCGCGACGATTCCGCTCGCGCTGAACGACGCCCGGTGTCAGGGGCGACTGAAGAAAGGAGATCTCGTGCTGCTCGCGTCGGTCGGCGCCGGATTCACCGTCGGCTCCGTGTTGATCAGATGGGGGATTTGAGCACATTCTGTGTTCGATTGAGGTACATGTGTCTCATCTCGTGACACCATGGCAGATTCCGTATGATTCCCGAACAATTCCCCCGTCTGACGACATTTGTTCCAAAGACTATGTGATCATTTCGAACACGACCACGTTGTCCTATTGAGTCGTCCGTCGGACCCGGTGTTGCGTTAACCTACTGCAGCGACGGCTTTTCGCCGATATCTCGTCGAAGCGGCCGAGGTTGGCCGCTCCCTTGCTAAGTCGTTAGGCAATGACTCCCCTGCGGAAGCTCCTTGGCACGGCCTGGGTGGCCGGAGTGCTGCTTCTGGCGGCGCTGACACCCGCGTACGGCCAGAGTGCATCCCGACCGGCCGATTCGAAGCTCGATCGGGCCGTCCAGCAGGGCCTCCAGAATGGCACGCGCACGCAGCGCGTGATCGTCACGGTCAAGCCCGGCCGCCGCGATGCAGTCGGCCAGGGCCTCCGCGCGAAGGGCGGACTCGTCAAGTCGACGTTCGCCGCGGTCGACGCGATTGCCGTCGAGGCGACCGGCGCGTCGATCCTCTCGCTTGCGAACAACCCGGACGTCGAGTTCATCTCGTCGGACGCGCCGGTGTACGCCGGGGCGCGCAAGGTCGCTGCGACGGGCGGGGGGGCGTCGGCGCCTGCGGCGACCTCCATCCTTCGCGAGACTCTGGGCCTCGCACCGGTGCCGAGCGCAGCCGGCCCGACCGGTGCCGGTGTCGGCGTCGCGGTGATCGACTCCGGCATCGCGCCCACGGCCAGCCTGCGGGATCGGATCTCCGCCTTCTACGACTTCACGCGCGGCGGCGTCGCCACCGCCCCCTACGACGACTTCGGGCACGGCACCCACGTGGCAGGCCTGATCGGCGGCGCGGCCCTCTACGAGGGCGCGCCGGTCGGCGTGGCGCCGTCGGTCCGTTTCGTGGGTCTCAAGGTGCTGGACGCGAACGGGACGGGTTCGACGAGCGACGCGATCAGCGCGCTCGATTTCGTCACCCGCAACCATCGGCGGCTCGGCGTCCAGATCGTCAACCTCTCGCTCGGGCACGAGATTTTCGCGCCGGCCGTCCTGGATCCGCTCGTCGGAGCCGTCCAGCGGGCGTCGCAGGCGGGGCTGCTGGTCGTCGTCTCGGCGGGCAACAACGGCATCGACGCCGCGGGCACCGGCCCTGGCGGGTCGTCGTCCGCAGTCGACGGGCCGGCGTTCTCCGCCAGCGTGACGTCGCCTGGCAACGCGCCGTCGGCGATCACGATCGGCGCGAGCACGTTCGGCGCCCGCTCGGGCGATCGGCAGTGGACCACCGAGGAGACCGCGCGGCGAGACGACGACTTGGTGGCGTCGTACAGCGGCCGCGGTCCGACGTGGTTCGACGCGTTCGCCAAGCCGGACGTCGTCGCGCCGGGGCACTTCGTGGTGTCTGAAGCCGCGCCCGGTTCGAGGCTGTGTGAAGCGCTCTCGTGTGCCGACGGCTTCCTGCGGCTGCAGGGCGCCAGCATGTCGGCCGGGGTGGCGAGCGGCGTGGTCGCCCTCGCGATCGAAGCCCACGCCCGCGCCGGCTACCGCACCGATCTTTCGCCGAACGCCCTGAAGGCGGTCCTGGAGTACAGCGCCATTCCGCTCGTCCATGGCGACACCGATGAACTGGCGCAGGGTGCCGGCGAGGTGAACGCCGCGGGCGCGATTGCCCTGGCGTCCGCCCTGAACACCGACGTCCGGCCCGGGGCGCAGTGGCTGTCGACCGGCATCAACAGCTCGACGATCGACGGCACCGCGTACGCGTGGTCGCAGCACGTGATCTGGGGCGACTCGGTGCTGGGCGGAAGCGTCCTCGATCACTACACGCGTCTGTGGAGCGCCAACATCGTCTGGGGCACCAACATCGTGTGGAGCGCCGGGCGCGACCGGATCGTATGGGACACCTCCGGCTGGCGCGCCAAGGGCGCGCACAGCCGCGCCACCTGGCTCGGCGACAACATCGTCTGGGGGACGGCCGCCCGTTCCCGCGGGGGCCACAGCCGGCTGTTCGGACAGGGGCGATCGGTTCGCGGCTCCTGGGGCGGCGACAACATCGTCTGGGGGACGCTGTTCGACGACAACATCGTCTGGGGCACCGCCCAGAACTGGGTGCCCAACATTCCACCCGTCCGCATCATCGGGCAGCGGGTCAACGACAACATCATCTGGGGCACCTGGGGCGAGGGCGACAACATCGTCTGGGGCACCTGGGCTGACGGCGACAACATCGTCTGGGGCACGTTCTTCAACGACAACATCATCTGGGGCACGTCGACCGGCGCCGGCACCATCATCAGCGTCGACTCCATCCGCTTCGCCGCGTCGATGGCGCGCCTGATCTCGGCCGCCTGGGGCGACGACAACGTCGTGTGGGGCACGTGGGGCGACGACAACATCGTCTGGGGCACGTGGGGCGACGCCGACAACATCGTGTGGGGCACGTGGGGCGACGCCGACAACATCGTGTGGGGCACGTGGGGCGATGCCGACAACATCGTCTGGGGCACCTGGGGCGAGGACAACATCGTCTGGGGGACCTGGGGCGACAACATCGTGTGGGGCACGTGGGGCGACAACATCGTATGGGGCACCTTCGGTGACAACGGCGACAACGTCGTCTGGGGCACCTGGGGCAGCGGCGACAACGTGGTCTGGGGAACATTCGGCCTCCTCGACAACATCGTGTGGGGGACGGCCGTCAGCGGAGGGGGCTTCTGATGGAGAAAATGCCCTACACTCCCGAACTTGACGTGATGGACGCGCTGGCGCCCGCACGCCGGGTGGAGCCGGGGCGTCGACCCACGTCGTGGCGGGACCAGCTGCCGACCTTGTTCGGGAGCCTGGTGACGCTGCGGGAGCTGCGAACGAGCGATGCGCCGTCGCTCTTCGCCGCCTTGACGACGGAACAGGTCACGCGCTTCATCTCGCCGCCGCCGTCCACGGTCGCGGGCTTCGAACAGTTCATTGCCTGGACCCACCGGCAGCGTGCCGCGGGGCAGTATGTCTGCTTCGCCGTCGTGCCGAAGGGCTCCGATCGCGCTGTCGGCATTTTCCAGGTGCGGGCGCTGGACCTCGCGTTCGACACGGCGGAGTGGGGGTTCGCGATCGCCTCGGAATTCTGGGGCAGCGGCGTCTTTCAGGACGCCGCCGAGCAGGTGCTCGAGTTCGTCTTCGACATCCTGTCGGTGCATCGCCTCGAGGCGCGGGCCGCTGTGCGCAACGGTCGCGGGAATGGCGCCCTGCGAAAGCTCGGCGCGGTTCAGGAATGCGTCCTGCGCCGATCCTTCCTGCGGAATGGCGAGCACCTCGACCAGGCGCTCTGGACGATCCTGGCGGAAGACTGGCGCGAGGCGATGCTCGACGGTTGGGAGCCGTCGCCGGTCCTCGTGCACTGAGGCGGGCGCCGACTTCGATAACATGAGTCGCGGACATGGATGTCCGCGACTTTTTTTTTGACCTTCCCGTCGAGCTCATCGCGCAGCAGCCGGAGGCCGATCGCGCGTCGGCGCGGCTGCTGTGTCTGGCCCGCGCCACCGGCGCCCTCGGCCATCACCGCATCGCCGACCTGCCGTTGCGTCTCGAGCCGGGCGATCTCCTCGTGGTGAACGACACGCGGGTGTTTCCTGCGCGGCTCGTCGGGCGTCGCGAGCCGAGCGGCGGGGCCGTCGAATGCCTGCTCGTCCGGCGCGTCTCGGCGGCCGGGCCGGCCGACGAGACATGGGAAGCCCTGATGCATCCGGGGCAGAAGCTCAAGCCCGGCGCCCGCGTGGTGTTCGACGGGAGCTGCCGGCTCGACGGGGAAGTGCTCGCCCGTCATTTCCACGGGCGCCGCACCGTCAGGCTGCAGGCGCCCGACGCGACCGTCGAGGAGGCCGTGGACGCCATCGGCCATGTGCCGCTGCCGCCCTACATCAAACGGCCCGATGCCCTCGAGGATCGCGAGCGATACCAGACGATGTTCGCGCGTGAACGCGGATTGGTTGCCGCCCCGACGGCCGGCCTGCATCTGACGCCGGAACTGGTGCGCGCGCTCGGCCGCCGGGGCGTTGCGCTGGCGCGAATCACGCTTCACATCGGCTACGGCACCTTTCAGCCGATCAGGACGGCGCGCGTCGAGGATCATCGGATGGAGGCCGAACGGTACATCGTGAGCGCCGAGGCGTGCAGCGCCGTCAACGCCGCGCTCGACGAAGGGCGCCGCGTCGTCGCCGTGGGCACGACGACGACGCGCACGCTCGAGGCTGTCGCCCGGGCGCATGGCGGTCGACTCGCGCCCGGCGCGGGAGAGACAGACCTGTTCATCTCGCCTGGCTTCCGGTTTCGGGTGGTGCAGGGACTGTTGACGAACTTTCACCTGCCCGGCTCGTCGCTGGTGATGCTGGTGGCGGCGTTCGCCGGCCGGGAACCGGTGCTGGCCGCCTACCGCGAGGCCGTGGCCGCAGGCTACCGGTTCTACAGCTATGGCGACGCGATGCTGATCGCGTGACCCGGCGGCCCGACCGCTCGTGCGGGGAAACGTTCGTGCTACCATCAAAAGTTCGAGTGTTCCGGCCGGAGTAGCTCAGTTGGTGAGAGCACGCGTCTCATAAGCGCGGGGTCGGCGGTTCAAGTCCGCCCTCCGGCACCACCTTGCGCCGGGCGGTCCGGGAGCGATCGCGACCGGATCCCCGCCAGCTCCGTCGGCGCCGCCACCCTGCCTGACGACATGCACGTTCTCACGCGCGTTCGGGGCACGCTCCGTCGATTCGGTCTGGCAACCCCCGCGACTCGTGTGCTTCTCGGCGTCTCGGGCGGATCCGACTCGATCGCGCTCGCCTACGTCATGCGCGAGCTGGACGCGGCGCGCGAGCTGCAGGTGGCGGGCCTCGCCCACTTCAACCATCAGCTGCGCGAGACCGCCGGGCGCGACGAGCGCTTCGTGACCGCCCTCGGCGAGCGGCTGGGCTGGCCGGTCGTGACGGATCGCGAGGACGTCGCGGCACGGGCCCGCCGCGAGCGGCGGTCGCTCGAAGACGCGGCGCGCACCGCGCGTCACGCATTTTTCGAGCGCGCCCGGATCGCGAGCGGCGCGGACGTCGTGGCGGTGGGCCACACGCGGGACGACCAGGCCGAGACGTTTCTCCTGCGGCTTCTGCGCGGCGCCGGATCGCGCGGCCTGGCCGCCATGCACCCGCGCGCGGGCACCGTGATCCGGCCGCTCATCGACTGTCGCCGCGCCTCGCTGCGGGCCTACCTGTCCGAAGTGGGCGCGACCTTCGTGGAGGACGAGTCGAACGCCGACCGCTCCATCCCGCGCAACCGCGTCCGCGCGGAGCTCCTGCCGTCGCTCGAGCGCTTCAACCCCGGAATCGTGGATGTGCTCGCCAACGAGGCGGCGCTCGCTCGAGAAGAGTGGACCTGGCTCGAGACCGAGGCGGGCGCCCTGCGCGCACGGGCCGCGCAGAAGAGGCCGGAGGGCCTGGTGCTCGACGTCGAGGCGCTGGCCGCCGCGCCGCCGGCGATCCGACGTCTCGCCGTGTGGCAGACGATGCGCGATCTCGCCGGCGGGCGGCCCGTCGGCTTCGGACACGTCGAGGCGGCCCTGGCCCTGCTCGATTGCCGCGACGGCTCACTCGATGGCCCGGGGCAGCGCCTGGAACGCATTGGCTCCCGGCTCGTCTTAACAAACAGCCCCCGCGGCCAGGTGAACCTTTTCCAGTATCCGCTGTCTATCCCTGGAGAGGTTCGACTCGCCGAAGCCGGACTGCTCGTCTCGGCTGAGCTGGTCGAGGGGTCTCGACAGCCGCCGTCGCGGGCGACGGGGCGTCTCGCCATCGTGCGGCGGGATTCTGTGCCCGGGGCCGCTGGCGGTCCGGAACCGTCGTCCCGGCGATTGGTTCCAGCCGATTGGGCTCGACGGTCGCAAGAAGCTGCAGGACTTGTTCGTCGATTGGAAGGTGCCCCGCGCCGAGCGCGACGTGGTGCCGCTCGTGGTGGACGCGTCCGACCGGATTGTCTGGGTGGCGGGCCACGGGATTGACGCGGCGTTTCGGGTGACGGACCCTTCGCAAGCCGTGCTAATCTTGGAAGTAAGGGATTTAGGAGGCTCGGTTTGAACTCGACTCTGAAGAGCGCGGTGTTCTGGGTGGCGCTGATTGTCGTGGCCATCCTCGTGTGGAATTTCTCCACGCGCTTCCAGCAGCACGACCGGTCGGTGACCTTCAGCGAGTTCATCACCTGGGTGCACAACGACAGCGTCGAGAGCGTGGTCATTACCGGTCAGGACGTGACCGGCAAGACCCGTCAGGGCGAGAGCTTCCACACGTACGTGCCCCCGTCCTACGACGGCCTGGCCAACGAGCTCGTCGAGCGGAAGGTCATCGTCAGCTCCAAGGAGCCGACGGCCAGCCCGTGGGCGTCCCTTCTCTATTCCTGGGCTCCCGTGCTGCTGATGGTGGGCTTCTGGATCTTCTTCATGCGCCAGATGCAGAGCGGCGGCAACAAAGCGCTGTCGTTCGGCAAGAGCAAGGCGAAGCTGTCGTCCAGCGCGCAGAAGAAGGTCACCTTCAAGGACGTCGCCGGCGTGGACGAAGCGAAGGAGGAGCTGCAGGAGATCATCGAGTTCCTCAAAGAGCCGCAGAAGTTCCAGAAGCTCGGCGGTCGCATTCCCAAGGGCGTGCTGCTCATGGGCCCTCCGGGAACGGGCAAGACGCTGCTGGCGCGCGCGGTGGCGGGCGAGGCCAACGTGCCCTTCTTCTCCATCAGCGGGTCGGACTTCGTCGAGATGTTCGTCGGCGTCGGGGCGTCGCGCGTCCGCGACCTCTTCGAGCAGGGCAAGAAGAACGCACCCTGCATCGTGTTCATCGATGAAATCGACGCCGTGGGTCGCCACCGCGGCGCAGGTCTGGGGGGCGGCCACGACGAGCGGGAACAGACGCTGAATCAGCTCCTCGTCGAAATGGACGGGTTCGAATCGAACGAGGGCGTGATCCTGGTCGCTGCGACGAATCGCCCGGACGTGCTCGACCCGGCGCTGCTCCGCCCGGGGCGCTTCGACCGCCGAATCGTGGTCAACCGCCCCGACGTGAAGGGCCGCGAGGGCATCCTCGGCGTGCACACCCGCAAGATTCCCATGGCCGACGATGTGCAGGTGTCGGTGCTGGCGCGGGGCACGGCCGGATTCTCGGGCGCCGATCTGGCCAACCTGGTGAACGAGGCGGCGCTGAACGCGGCGCGCTACAACCAGAAGGTCGTGCGGATGCACGACTTCGAGTTCGCGAAAGACAAGGTCCTGATGGGGTCGGAGCGCCGCTCGATGATCATCAGCGACGCCGAGAAGCGCGTCACCGCGGTGCACGAGGCGGGCCACGCGCTGCTCGCGGTGCTCCTCCCGCACGCCGATCCGATCCACAAGGTCACCATCATTCCGCGCGGCATGGCGCTCGGCCTCACGCAACAGTTGCCGGCGGACGAGAAGCACAACTATTCGCGCGACTACCTCAACGACCAGATCGCGATCCTGCTCGGCGGCCGCATCGCCGAGGAGATCACGATGGACAGCCTCACGACCGGCGCCGGGAACGACCTCGAGCGCGCGACCGAGCTCGCGCGCCGGATGGTCTGCGAGTGGGGCATGAGCGATGCGATGGGCCCCCTGACTTTCGGCAAGAAGGAGGAGCAGATCTTCCTCGGCCGCGAGATCGCGCAGCATCAGGACTACAGCGAGGACACGGCCCTCAAGATCGATCAGGAAGTGAAGCGGTTCGTCACCTCCAACTACGAGCGTTCGCGGACCCTGCTCGACCAGCACAAGCAGACGCTCTCCAGAATGGCCGACGAGCTGCTCGCCCGCGAAGTGCTCGACGCCGAGCAGGTGAAGCGTCTCGTGGCCGGCCTGCCGCTCGACGAGGCCGACGGCGAGACCGCCTCGCGGCCGACGCCGCCGGGCGAGGACGAGGCGCGCCCGCGTCAGAAGGAGCGCACGCCGATCGTGCCCGCGCTCAACAAGCCGATCGCCCAGGAGTAGGGTGGTCGCCAGTCGCTAGCCGCCAGTCGGCAAGTTCACAGTCGATCGTGCCGGGCCCCTTTTCCCCCAGGCGGGTCTACCGCCTTCCCCTGCCCGACGGCGGGTCGCTCGTGCTCGGCGAGCGCCCGCTCGTCATGGGCATCCTCAACATCACGCCCGACTCGGTCTCCGGCAGCCTCTTTGATTGCGATCCCCGCACGGCGGTCGACATGGCGCTGCGCCTGGAGGCCGAGGGGGCGGACATCCTCGACATCGGCGGCGAATCGACACGGCCTGGAGCGATCCCGGTCCCGGCCGACGAGGAAATCGCGCGAATTCTCCCCGTGCTCCGCGGCCTGGCGGGACGGCTCCGGGTGCCGGTTTCTGTCGACACGTACAAGGCGGCAGTGGCCGAGGTGGCACTCGCCGAAGGCGCCGTCATCGTCAACGACGTGAGCGGTCTGCGCTACGAGCCGGCGCTCGCCGGGGTCGCCGCCCGGCACGGCGCTGCCATGGTGCTGATGCACATGCGCGGCCGATCCGCCACGATGTATGCGGAGGCCGAGTACCGAGGATCTCGTGGGCGACGTGGTCCGTGAGCTCCGGCAATCCATGGCGGTGGCGGCGGCGGCGGGCGTATCGGCCGATCGCGTCGTGGTGGATCCGGGCATCGGGTTTGCCAAACGCGCGGCGCACAGTTATGGTGTGCTGGCGCACCTGCCCGAGCTCGCCCGGGCCCTTGACCGGCCGCTTCTCGCCGGGCCGTCGCGCAAGTCGTTTCTGAACGAGGCCATCGGCACGCGCCCGCCGCGCGAGCGCGACTGGGGGACGGCGGCCGCGGTGTCGGCCGCCGTTCTGGGCGGCGCCCACGTCGTGCGCGTCCACGCGGTCGCCGACATGATCGAGGTTGTTCGAGTGGCCGAGCTGGTCAGGAAGTATGCATAAGCCGTGACCTGGATCACCGCGCTGCTGCGCCGTCCATCCGTCGGCTGGCGGGATGTGGTCGATATCGTCGTCGTATCGATCCTCATCTACCAGGTGCTGAAGCTGATCCGCGGCACTCGAGCCGTCCAGATGGCCGTCGGCGGTGCCCTCATGGCGGCGCTGTTCTACGTGTCGCGATGGGCACAGCTGACGACGGTCAACTGGATCGTCCGCAACATGGCGAGCTACATCGTCATTGCCGTGATCGTCCTGTTTCAGTCCGATATCCGGCGGGCGCTCGCGCATCTGGGACGGGCGCCCTTGTTCCGGCAATTCGCCAGGATCGAAGTCGCCGAGGATTCGATCGAAGAGCTCGTGGTCGCGGCCGGGATGCTCGCCAGCCGACGCATCGGCGCCATCATCGCGATCGAACGCCAGATCGGGCTCCGCAACTACATCGAAGGCGGCATTCCGCTCGATGCCCGGCTCACCTACGACCTGCTGCTCAGCGTCTTCCATCCCTCGTCCCCGCTGCACGACGGCGCGGTCATCGTCCGGGACGATCGGGTCGCCGCCGCCGCCTGCTTTCTACCGCTCACCATCAATCCCAGGCTGAGCAAGGAAATGGGTTCGCGCCACCGGGCGGCCATCGGGCTGACCGAGGAGAACGACGCCGTCGCCATCGTCGTGTCCGAGCAGACCGGCGCGATGTCGCTCGTGGTCGACGGACAAATCGAAACAGGAATCAACGCCGATCATCTGCGAGGCCGCCTGCGCGCGCTCATGCTCCAGAGTCGAGAGGGAGCGGTCGCCGCCAGGCAGGCGCCGGCCGTCTAGATGGGACCCTTCCGCCTGCGCGCCATCTGGCCGTTCCGCCACTTCGGGATCAAGATGGTGTCGGTGGTGCTCGCCGTCCTGCTCTGGCTGGTGGTGTCGGGCGAGGAGGTCGTCGAGCGCAGCCTGCGTGTGTCCCTCGAGCTGCAGCAGTTCCCGACGGGGCTGGAACTGCAGAACGAGCCGCCCTCCGGCGTGGACGTGCGAGTGCGTGGCCAGGCGAGCGCCCTGGCGGCGCTCTCGACGGCAGACCTGGTGGCCGTGCTCGATCTCGAAGATGCCGGGCCGGGACGCCGGCTCTATCATCTGACACCTGAGCAGGTGCGTACACCGTACGACGTCGAGGTCGTGCAGGTGGCGCCGTCGTCCATCAGTCTGGTGTTCGAACGCACGTTGAGCCGGACCGTGCCCGTGGAGCCGTCGATCGAAGGACGGCCGGCGCCGGGGTACCGGCTCGGCGAGATCCTCAGCGTTCCGGCGGAAGTCGAAATCGTCGGCCCGTCGAGCGCCGTCGCCCGGGCCGAGCGCGCGCTCACGGAAACGATCGACGTCGAAGGCGCCACCGCGACCGTGCGCCACACCGTCAAGGTCGGTCTCGCCGATCCCCAACTCCGGCTCAAGTCAGGACAGACGACGGCAGTCGTCACGGTCCAGGTGCAGACAACCGATGCGATCCCCTGAAGCTCCAGCCCGTTTGTTCGGCACCGACGGCGTCCGGGGAGTGGCTGGTCGCTACCCGCTCGATCACGAGACCGTCCGCCGGCTGGGCGCAGCCCTGGTCCGGGCCCTTCCGACCGGAGCGGCGCGGCCCCGCCTGCTCGTGGGTCGCGACACGCGTGAGTCGGGCGCCTGGCTCGAGGCCGAGCTGGCGCATGGCGCGGCGGGCCAGGGCGCGCAGGTGACGAGCGGCGGCGTGCTCCCCACGCCAGCCGTCGCCTACCTGACCCGCACGCGGGCGTATGACCTCGGCGTCGTCATTTCGGCGTCGCACAATCCATTCGAAGACAACGGGATCAAGGTCTTCTCCGGGCGCGGCGAGAAGTTCACGGAAAGCGTGGAGCGAGAGGTCGAGGCCATCGTCGCGGATGCATCGTGGAAGCCGAAGGACGGGACGCCGACGGCGGTCGCCCAGACGGAGCTCGTGGATGCGTACCTCGAGCACCTGCGCGCCGTCTTTCCCGATCCAGCCGCGCTCGGTTCGTGCTCGCTGGCGATCGACTGCGCGAACGGGGCCACGTCCGTCGTCGCACCGGAACTGTTTCGCCGGATTGGCCTCGTTCCCGTCGTGGTCGGGAACACACCGGATGGCCGCAACATCAACCTCGACTGCGGCTCCACGCATCCGGAGCGGCTGGCTGACGCGGTCGTGCAGCGCGGCTGCCAGCTGGGCGTGGCCTTCGATGGCGACGGCGACCGCGCGATCTTCGTGGACCACCGCGGTCGGGTGGTGAATGGCGACGCCGTGCTGCTCATGTGCGCACGCCAGCTGCAGCGGGAGGAACGCCTGCGCGGCAATGCCGTCGTCGCCACGGTCATGAGCAACATCGGCCTCGAGCTCGCTCTGCGCGGCCTGGGGATCGAACTGGTACGCTGCCCCGTCGGCGACAAGTACGTGATGGAGGTGATGCGCGAACGGAACCTGGCGCTGGGCGGCGAACAGTCGGGACACATCATCTTCTCCGACTATCTCTTTACCGGGGACGGTCTCTGTACGGCGCTCAACGTCCTCCGTGTGATGGCGCTCACCGGACGCACACTGGCGGAGCTGGCCGACGACCTCGTGTCGTACCCACAGGTGCTGCTGAACGTCCGCGTCAGGGAGAAAGTCGACTGGCGCCGCGTTCCCGCCGTAGCCGCCGCAGTCGACCGAGTTGAACAGCGCGTTGCCGGACAGGGCCGGGTGCTCATCCGCTACTCGGGCACCGAGCCGCTGCTGCGCGTGATGATCGAAGGCAGGCACGAGGGGGAGATTCGCGACTGGGCCGAGGAAATTGCGCGGGCCGTCCGGAACGAGTTGTCGTGATCCGCCTCTCGGTGAACGTCAACAAGGTGGCCACCCTCAGAAACGCGCGTGGCGGCGCCACGCCAAGCGTGCTCGAGGCGGTCGAGGCGTGCATCGGGGCCGGGGCGCCCGGGATCACCGTTCATCCCCGAGCCGACTGCCGTCACATCACCCCGGCCGACGTGCGCGACATTGCCAGCCGGCTGGGCGCGCCGCCCCGTCGCGTGGAATTCAACATCGAAGGCGATCCGCGCCCGGAGTTCCTCGATCTGGTCGAAGACGTTGTTCCCGATCAGTGCACGCTCGTGCCGGTGCAGCCGGGCGAGATCACGAGCCAGGCGGGCTGGCTGGCGGGTCCCGAGACCCGCCAGCTGCCGGACGTCGTCGCCCGTCTGGCCGCGCGCGGTGTGCGGGTCAGCCTGTTCGTCGACGCGCGTCCCGAGGCCATCCGCTGGGCGGCAGGTGCCGGTGCGGATCGCGTCGAGCTGTACACGGAGCCGTTCGCGCGCGCGTTCGTCCACGGCATCGAGGAGGCCCGGCGGTCGCTGTCGGGGTACGAACGGGCCGCGCAGCTCGCCGAGACGCTCGGCCTTGGCGTGAATGCCGGCCACGATCTCGACCTCGAGAACCTCGTCCTCTTCCGTGAGCTGCCGTACCTGGACGAAGTGTCGATCGGGCACGCGCTCATCTCGCGTGCCCTGTTCGTAGGTCTCCCTGTCGTCGTCCGCGAGTATCTGGCGGTGTTGGAGACGCCAGCTGAGCCTGGACGCGTCTGACGAGCGACTGCTATGATCGAGGGCGATCTCATCCCATGAGGAAAGACTCGATTGTTTTCGGCCTGGCCGGCGTGCTGTTCGGCCTGATCGTCGGGTGGATCATCGGCACCGAACAGGGCCCGAGGACGCCGTCTCCCGCGGCGCCGGCTGCTGCCGCCGCGACGACCCAGCAGACCACTCCGGCAACCCGACCGGCCGAGGTCGATCAGGCGCAGGTCAACGCCCTGACCTCTCTCGCCGAGCGCGAGCCTTCGAATGTCGCTCCCCGAGTTCAGCTCGGCAATCTCTACTTCGACGCCGAGCATTACGACGACGCCATCAAGTGGTACTCGGAGGCGCTGACACTCAATCCGAACGATGCGGACGTGAGCACCGATCTGGGCGTCAGCTACTACTACACGAACCAGCCCGATCGCGCGCTCGCGCAGTTCGATCGGTCGCTCAAGATCGACCCTCATCACGCCAAGACGCTCCTCAACCTGGGCGTCGTCCGTGCGTTCGGCAAGCAGGATCTGGCCGGCGCGACTCAGGCCTGGGAGCAGCTCGTGCAGCTCGCACCGGATAGCCCGGAAGGGCAGGCGGCCAAGCGCGCGCTCGACAGCCTGAAGTCTGCGCACTCGGGCGGCGCTCCCGGTGCCTGATGCTTCGTCTGGCGCTGCTGCTCGTCCTCGTCGGCTTTCTCGCGCATGCGTTCTGGAAGCTCGTGGACGGCGTGGTGGAGGGCATCTCCGGCACCGGCCAGTCGCCGGCCAGGCGCATCGCCATGGTGCGCGACCCGGTCTGCGGCACCTTCGTGGTGCCGGATCGTGCCGTGACGCTCGCTGAAGGTCGGCACATGGTCCATTTCTGCTCGACCAGGTGCCGTGACGCCTACCGATCCCGCACGGCATGACGACGACCTCCGAATCCGCCCTGCGCGCCGACATCGTGGAGATCGGACGCCGAATGTACGCGAGGCGTTACACGGCGTCGAACGACGGTAACATCAGCGCGCGTCTGGGCCCGGATCGTCTGCTCATGACGCCCCGGAGCGTCTGCAAGGGCTTCATGACGCCCGACATGATGTGCATCACGGATCTCGAGGGCCGCAAGCTCCAGGGCGACCGCGATCCGTCGTCGGAGACGCTGATGCACCTCGAGGTGTACCGGCAGCGGCCGGACGCGCAGGCCGTCGTGCACGCGCACCCGCCGATCGCGACCGGGTTCGCCGTCGCCGGCATTCCGCTCGATCGCGCCGTACTCGCCGAGGTGCTCACGACGCTCGGGAGCGTGCCGATCGCGGCGTATGCGACGCCCTCCACCGCCGAGCTGCCGGAAGCAGTCCGCCAGTATGTCAAGGCGCACGACGGGATGCTGCTCGCCAACCACGGCGCGCTGACCCTCGGCAGCGATCTGTTTAGCGCGTACTACAAGATGGAGACGATCGAGCATTTCGCCACGATCAGCCTGGTGGCGAGGCTGCTCGGCCGGGAGAATCTGATTGCGCGCGAAGAGGTCGACCGGCTTCAGGCGCTGCGTGGGACGTACGGCATTCAGGCGCCGGCGCCCATCTGTGCCGATGGGGCGGGCGAGGAACCCCCTGTTGGTGACGAAGCGTCGTGTCAGACCGTCCAGGCGCCGCGCGGAGACGGCCAGCGCCTCGTGCCTGACGAGGGCGGTCGACTTCCTCGTCCCGACGCCACACCGGCCGATGACGACCGCGAAATTCGGTTAACATACCGCGAACTCTCCGCGCTGATCGAAGAGGCCGTCCGGAGTCTGCGATAGCGGGGAGAAGCGGTGCGGGCGATCGCTCGTGCCACGAAGGAGACCCTATGGGTGAGGCGCTCGGGATGATCGAGACGAAAGGGCTGGTGGCGATGATCGAGGCCGCGGACGCCATGGTGAAGGCGGCCAAGGTCACCCTCGTCGGGTGGGAGAAGATCGGCGCGGGCTATGTCACGGCCATCGTCCGCGGCGACGTCGCCGCCGTGAAGGCCGCCACCGATGCGGGCGCCGCCGCGGCCCGCCGCGTCGGCGAGCTCGTGTCGGTGCATGTCATTCCCAGGCCGCACGCCAACCTCGAAGAGACGCTGCCGATCGGCAAGGCCACCGTCACCAAGGCCTGATCCGACGTGCTGCTCGCGAAGATCGTCGGGACGGTGGTCGCCACGCGCAAGGATCCCCGCCTGGTCAGCACCAAGCTGCTCGTCGCGCGTGCCGTCGACCCGCGCGGCAAGGGCGAGGGCCACTACCTGGTGGCGGTGGATACGGTGGACGCCGGCGTCGGAGAAACCGTTCTGATCGTGAGCGGCAGCTCCGCCCGCATGGCCGCGGGGCTCAAAGACTGTCCGGTAGATGCCGCGATCGTCGGGATCGTGGACGCCGTCGAGATGACCGAGTGAGCAGATGCAACTGGCCCGTGTAGTCGGCGACGTCGTGGCCACCCGGAAGGACGAGAGCCTGACCGGCCTGAAGCTGCTTGTCGTGCAGCCCCTCACTCCGGATCGCGAACCGGCAGGTCGGCCCTTCGTGGCGGTGGATGCCTCGGGCGCCGGTGTCGGCGAGCACGTCTTCGTGGTTCGCGGCAAAGAAGCGAGCTTCCCGTTCTATCCGGTCGAACCGCCGGTCGATGCCGGCATCGTGGGTATCGTCGACTACTGGGACGTCGTCAGCTGAGGGACTCGGGTGCTCAAGAGCGAGGGAACCAGGGAAGTGGGGCACTGAGGACCTGGGAACTGGGGAGGCGATGCAGCTCGGGCGCGTAATCGGCACGCTGGTTGCCACGCAGAAACACAGGAAGTTCGAGGGCGCGAAGCTGCTCCTCGTACAGCCGGTGAACCCTGACGACACGCCGCGCGGGCCCGCGGTGCTCGCTGTGGACGGCGTGGGGGCCGGCGTGCGCGAGCAGGTGCTGCTCGTCATGGAGGGCCGTGCGGCCGGCGACGCC
Organism: uncultured Acidobacteriota bacterium; assembly: GCA_963837345.1. Lineage (GTDB taxonomy): Bacteria > Acidobacteriota > Vicinamibacteria > Vicinamibacterales > CAVVIG01 > CAWIMX01. Next base: position 372,828 of record CAWIMX010000001.1, on the reverse strand, counting down.
ATGGGACGCAAAGCCGCCCCGGTGGATGCTGCGGTGATCGGCATTGTCGATTGTGTCGACTGCCAGTCGCACGGACAGTAGTGGCTTCAGTTCTCATTACTCGAAAGCTGCCTGCCTCGGTCGTCGCCAGGCTCGACGCCGTGGCGGCCGTCGACAGCCATGCGCACGACACGCCGCTCACTCCAGTCGAGCTCCGCGCGCGGGCTGCCGACAAGGACGCCGTCGTCTGCATGCTCACGGACGTGATCGATGCGGCGCTCCTGCAGGCAGCGCCGAAACTCAGGATCGTGTCGAACGTCGCCGTGGGGTACAACAACATCGACGTCGCCGCGGCGCGCTCGCGCGGCGTCGTCGTCACCAATACCCCCGACGTCCTGACCGACTCCGTCGCCGACTTCACGTGGGCGCTGATCCTGGCCCTCACGCGGCGCCTGGGCGAGGGCGACCGTCTGGTGCGACGGGGGGGCTGGAAGGGATGGGCGTTCGATTTCATGCTGGGGTCCGACGTGCGCGGCAAGCAGCTGGGTCTCGTCGGCCTCGGGCGAATCGGCCGCGCCGTTGCCGCCCGTGCGCCGGCCTTCGGCATGCGAGTCGTGTACGCCTCCCGGACGGCGCACGATTTTCCCGATGCCGAGCGCATGGCGCTCGACCGCCTGCTCAACACGTCGGACGTGGTCTCGCTTCACGTGCCGCTGACGCCTGAGACGACGCATCTCGTGGACAAACGTGCTCTGGCGCGGATGAAGCGATCGGCCTATCTCGTCAACACCGCGCGTGGTCCGGTCGTCGATGAAGCGGCGCTCGCGTGGGCGCTCGAAGAACACCTGATTGCGGGCGCCGCGCTCGACGTCTACGAACACGAGCCCGCGGTGCATCCCGACCTGCTCAAGCTCGAGAATGCGCTGCTCGTGCCTCACCTCGGCAGCGGCACGACGGAAACGCGAACGGCGATGGCCGATCTCGCCGTCCGTAACGTCGTTGCCGTGCTCGGCGGCCATGAGCCGCTGACACCGGTTCGATGAAGCGCGCCGCGCCCGTCCGGCGCGTCCCCTCACGCCGCGTCAGGGCGGTGATGCAGGCATTGGCGCGTGCCATCGACGGCCTCGAGCTGCCGGCCGTGGAAAAGATTTCGGAGAGCCAGGAGGAAGATCCCTTTCAAGTGCTCATCGCCACGCTGCTCTCGGCCCGGACGCAGGACCAGACCACGCTTGCCGCGTCGACTCGGTTGTTCAACGTCGCCCGGACGCCGCGGACGATGGGGCGGCTGCCCGTGAAACGAATCGAGCGCTTGATCTATCCGGTGAGCTTCTACCGGCACAAGGCCAGGCACGTCAAAGACACCTGCCGTCTGCTCGTCGAGCGCTTCGGAGGGCGCGTACCGGGCACGATGGAGGAGCTCCTCACGCTGCCTGGAGTCGGCCGCAAGACCGCAAACCTGGTGCTGATTCTGTCGTTCCGCAGCCGGAGCAACATCTGCGTCGACACGCACGTCCACCGCATCTCGAATCGCCTGGGCTGGGTCCGCACCCGAACCCCGGACGAAACCGAACAGGCGCTCTACCGCGCCACCGACCGGCGCTGGTGGCCGCTCGTCAATCTATATCTCGTGACATGGGGTCAGAACGTGTGCCGGCCGCTTCGCCCGCGGTGTGGCACGTGCGTATTGCGCGCCTGGTGTCCGCAGCTCGGTGTGAAGTCGGCATGAGGACGCGATGGTCGACGCTCGCGGGCGCGGCGGTGCTGGCCGGTCTGCTCGCGCTCTCCGGCCTCGCGGCGCAGGAGGATGCCGACGGTCCGGTCCTGATCGTCCAGACCGACAAAGGGGCGTTCTCCATCCAGACCTTCCCTGACGATGCGCCCCAGACCGTCGCGCATATCGTCGGCCTGGTCGAACGCGGCTTCTATGACGGACTACGGGTCCACCGCGCCGAGGCCGGTCTGATCGTCCAGTTCGGCGATCCGCAAACGCGCGAGCCTGGGCACCGTGAGCTGTGGGGCCGCGGCCCGGGCGCGTCGAGCGGCGATCCCATCGGAGTCGCGGAGATCACCAGGAAGCGCACACATACCCGCGGCGCCGTGGCCGTGGCTCATCCGGGAAATCCCGCCCTCGCCGACAGCCAGATCTATGTCGTGTTGAGCGACCAACCCGGGCTGGACGGCCAGTATGCGGTGTTCGGACACGTCGTCACGGGCGACGATGTGCCGGCGGCACTGCAGGTCGGCGACGTCATCCGGCGGGTGATCGTTCGTCGCTGAAGAGCCCGCGAGCGACGTGGACTACGCCCGCGAGCTCCGGATAGCGATCGACGAACTCGGGTGGATACTCGCCCTCGACCGGTTCGCCGAGCTGGCGTTTGATCGTGGCGGCATTGGCGACCGATTTCGCCGAAAAGTGATTATTGGTGTACACGTAGACCTTCTTGACCAGCCGTCGCGCGGCGTCCGCCGTTTCGGAAAACTCCTTCAGCTCGTCGGCGGAGTACAGGTAGTCGTAGCGATCCTCGGCCTTGTCGTGACGCCACCAGTTGGCCGCGTTCCGGCCGTGCAGACGCATGTAGTAGAAACCGCGAACGTTCGGCAGCTGGTTCTGGCGAATCGAGAGGCGGAACTTCGGCTCGTCGATCTGGACCCAGGCCGCCTGGAGCTCGTTCAGCAGCGCCAGCGTCGCCGCCAGGTCGTCGCTCCACGACCGGTGGCGGAGCTCGACGGCCACGGGGTAATCCGCCAGGCTGTGGACGAGACGGGCGACGTACTCGCGCGAGGCCTCGCCGCTCTTGAAGCTGGGCGGGAATTGCGCGAGCAGGGCGCCGAGCCGCCCGGCCGAGGCGAGCGGCTCGATCCCGGTCCGGAAGTCGTCCAGATCGGCAGTCGTTGGAGCGGCGAGCGCGTCCACGATGTCGTGGTTGCCGCTGCGATCGGCCGCGATTTCCGCAGGCAGCGCCCGTACGACGCGCTCCTTGAACATGCGCGGGTGCGTAAACTTCTGGTACAGCTTGACCGAGAAGGCGAACCCCGGCGGCGTTCGTGCCACCCACGCGCTCGTGACGCGGGCATCCGGTTGGCCGTAAAACGTCGAATTCACTTCGACGGTGTCGAAGTGCTCCGCGTAGAAGCGCAGCTCGTCGAACCCGCGCCGGCGCCTCCGACTCGTCGGCGGGTAGAACACTCCGTTCCACGTCCCGCGGCCGGTCGGATAATGCCAGCCGCTCGTGCCGATGCGAAGGGTATCGCCCATAAGTCCCGCGCTCGCCGCCGCTTGGTACAATATCAAGATCCGCGGCCATGCTGACCGTCAACGAGATTTTCTATTCCGTCCAGGGGGAGTCCACGCGCGCCGGGCTCCCCTGCGTGTTTGTACGGCTCACGGCCTGCGATCTCCGATGCGCCTGGTGCGATACACCCTATGCGTTCACCGAGGGCCGCAAGACCGACGTCGATGACGTCGTCAAGGAGGTCGAACGGTACGGGTGTCCCCTCGTGGAGATTACTGGCGGCGAGCCGCTTCTCCAGGAAGACGTCTACCCGCTGATGCGGGCGTTGCTCGACAAGGGGCGCACGGTCATGCTCGAGACCGGGGGCCATCGATCGATCGAGCGTGTACCCGCCGAGGTGATTCGGATCGTGGACGTGAAATGTCCCGGGAGCGGGGAAGCCGCTCAAAACGACTGGAGCAACTTGAACCGGCTCACGCCGAGGGACGAGATCAAATTCGTCGTCAAGGACCGGGACGACTACCAATGGGCGCGCGATGTCATTGTTCGCGAGGATTTGGCGTCGCGCGCGGCCGCCGTGCTCGTGTCGCCGGTCCACGGTGTGCTCGATCCCGCCGAGCTCACTCGGTGGGTGCTCGCCGATCGGTTGCCCGTCCGCATTCAGCTTCAGATGCACAAGTACATCTGGAGTCCCGACACGCGGGGCGTATAGATGCAGGCCGTCGTGCTCCTGAGCGGAGGGCTGGACTCATACACGGCCGCCGCCATCGCGAGGGACGACGGCTTTGCGATCAATGCCCTGACCGTGTGCTATGGACAGCGACATCTGCGCGAACTCGAGTCCGCGCGGGCGGTCGCCAGGGCCCTCGGCGTGGTCCGCCACCTCGAAGTGTCGGTCGACCTGCGGGCGATCGGAGGCTCCTCACTCACGTCCGATCAGGCCGTGCCCGTGGACCGGGACCTGGCCGCGTCCGACATTCCGTCGACCTACGTCCCGGCCCGGAACACGACGTTTCTGGCCCTCGCGCTCGGCTGGGCGGAGGTCGTCGGGGCGCGCGACATCGTGATCGGAGTGAACGCGCTCGACTATTCCGGCTATCCCGACTGTCGGCCCGAGTTCATCCGGGCCTTTGAAAGGCTCGCCTCGCTCGCCACTCGCGCCGGGGTCGAGGGAGCGGCATTCCGCGTCCACACGCCCCTCATCGCGCTCTCGAAAGCCGACATCATCCGCCGCGGTCTTGCGCTCGGTCTGGATTATGGATTGACTCACAGCTGCTACGACCCGGCGCCCGACGGACGTGCCTGTGGACGCTGCGACAGCTGCCGGTTGCGCGCGAAAGGGTTCGCCGAGGCCGGTGTGCGCGATCCGGCTATCGGCTGAATCCCACGAGCCTCAGCACGCAGGCATCAATCGCCGCCTCGACCGTCGGTCCGGGGACGTCGAAATTGTTCCCGAGCAGCGCGAATGCCAGGCGCTCGCCATTCGCCGCCGTCGCGTAGCCGGCAAGTGTCCGGACGCCCGTCATCGAACCGGTCTTCGCGAGCACGGTGCCGCCGGCGGGCGTGTCGACCAGGCGCGCTTCGAGGGTGCCGTCGTGACCGGCGAGGGGCAGCGCGGCGGCAAACACCGTCCGAGCGGCGTCGTCGCGATTGACGTGAGCCAGCACGGCGACGATGGCCGCGGCGCTCACGTAGTCGTAGCGCGAAAGGCCCGAACCGTCGACCTGAATCACCGCCGACGCCGGCACGCCCCACGCCTCGAGCGTCGTCCGGACGACGCCGACCCCGGCGGCGGCGGTCGGCATGCCCGTCTGCCGGCCCATCACCGCCAGCAGCGTCTCGGCGTAGAGATTCTGGCTGAGCTTCATCATCGTGACGGCCATCTCCGACAGCGGGGCGGAGTGGTGCACCAGGAGCGTGCGGGCTGGCGCATCGTCCGGTGGCTCGATCTCGTCGATGTCGACAGCGGGCCCCATCACGAGAATACCGTTGGCGGTCAGGGCGTCCCGCAGCGCCGTCACGAAAAAAAGCGTCGGATTGTCCACCGAGACGGTCCGCGCGACGGCAGGCCCCCCGAGCGGCACGGAGCCCTCGATCTCGAGCCTGGAGCTCCCGGGCAGCCGCCTTGCGACAACGACGGCGCGGGAGTCGGGCGCGCCGGTGACGACGCGGTTCACGATTGTCAGGTCCGTGCCCGACGGATCGATGGCGACGGCGGCGCTCGCGCCCGCAGCCGCGCCTGGCGTGAACAGCAGGCCGGCAATGTTGTCGTTGAACTGGAGTGCGCTGACGGCGGCGGCATACCCCGAGGCGAGGTCATCCCACGCCCATCCGTTTCCGAGGCCGGTACCCCGAAACGCACGGTCGTCTCCGACGAGGCGACCGCGGATCGCGAGGATGCCGGCGGAGCGGAGCTGGGCCGCCCAGTCTGCGAAGAGTCGGGATGCCGAACCGTCGCGGTCCAGGATCGTCGGGTCTCCCGAGCCGACGACCACGAGATCGCCGTCGAGCACTCCGTCGGCAATCGGGCCCGACGCGAGCAGCCGCGTCTCGAACCGGAAGTCCCACCCGAGCCGTTCGCCGGCGGCTGCGAGAGTGAGAATCTTCATCGTGGACGCGGGCATCAGCAGGCGATCCGCGTTTCGCGCGTACAGCGTGTCGTCGTGATCGAGCGACCGCACCTCCGCTCCCCAGTAGCCCCTGGAGAGCGGGGCGGCCTCGAGGATCGCGTCGAGCGAGCGAGCCAGGGCGACCGGCGGGGCCTCCGCCGGCCGCGGCGAGATGGCCGGCCGGGCCGAGGCATGGCAACCCGCGAGGAGCAGCGCCGTGAGGAGCGCGGCAGACGGGTGACGCGCGCGGGCGCTACTTTGCGAGCTCATCCAGCGCCGAGATGACCTCGTCGAGCGCCGTCTTGTCGACGCGCGCCGCTCCGGCGTCGCCAGGCACGGCGGCATAAGCTGCGTCGCCCGTTTCGCCGAAGCTGATGCGCTCTTCGTCCTTCCCGTCGTTGAAGGCGTCGTGCACGGCGAGCGCCGGCGTGTTGAGGTTGGTGCCAGCCGTGGAAGCGACGAAGGAATCAGCCCTGAGATCCGCCAGTTTGGCGAGCATCGCCTCGACCTTCGACTTGTCGGCATCGGCCGCAGGCCCTGGGGACGTGCGCCGCCATGCATCCACGGCATTTTCCCCCTCGCCCTTCACGCGCTCGAACGTCACTGTCTGCGCGTTGCGCGTGAGCTCGACCCTGGTCGCGTTGTATGCGCGAAATTCGAACAGGTCGCGTCTGCGGTAGTCTTCCGGATCCTTCCGCAGCTCGTCGGCGAGCGCGTTTTCGACGGTGAAGATGCCGGGCCTCGCCGTGTTGCGGGCGTACATCGAGGTGTCGTCGGCCTTGGCCCCGATCTGTACCGTCACGGCAGATCCGCCGGTCTGGAGCGTGGCGGCGAGCGAGGGATGCTCGAGGCCGTACTGGCGCAACTCGGCGGCTGTCGCGTCCTTGTCGCTCACGACGGACTTCATTTCCGTCGTCTGGAGCTTGCTGATCACCGACTCGACCGTGCCGAAGTCGGCTCGGGCGTCGACGGGCCTCTTGAGCCGCCACTGCATGTCGCCGGACTTGCTGAGATCGACGACGGTGCGGCCGTCGGCCGTGAGCTCGAGGCCCGTGATCTTGTCGCGCTCGACGGAGACGAGGGACTTGTCGCGCAGGTCGAATGTCGATTTGTTGAACGTGGATTCCTGATACTGGGGAATCAGGAAGATCTTCGGTTCGTCGTCGCGCTTCGCGTACAGGCTCGCTCCGGTGGGCGTGACCTGTCCGACGAGGAGGCGATGCGCCGCGTTGTCGTTGGTCGTGAACGCGATCTGCAGTCGAGGGGCCGAGAGGCCGTACTGGTCGGCGTTGGCGCCCGTGTCGTCGATCACCCGAGAAATCTCGACCGACGTGAGGGCCGAGGTGACGCCGGTGACCGCGGCCGGATCGGCACCGGTCGCCAGTGGCGCCGTCATCTTCCACGATCCCTCGGCCTTTTCGAGGGTCGTGACCGAGCCGTCCTCCGCCGTCACCGTGAGGTTCGTGATGTTGTCGGCGTTCAGGCCGGCGAAGACCTTCTCCTGGCCGGACGCCGACTCGGGAGGCTGCTTCCAGGTGACGAAGTAGATGTATGCGCCCAGACCGGCGAGAACGACAGCCAGAAGAATCGTGGAACGCAACCCTCGCATCTAACGCCTCCGCCACCAGGTGTAAACACCCGACCCGAAGATGAAGCCGGGGATCACGAGCAGCGACAGCCACATGATGTTCGTCTGCTGCGTGGCCGTCAGCGTGACGCGCCGGTCCTGCGGCTCCTTGGGCCGGATCGAAATCAGGTTCTCCTGCTGGGAGAGCCAGCCCATGATGTTCATGAACAGGTCCTTGTTGCCCTGCATGCCGAGGGTGTCGTTCGTGGCGAAGTCCGAATCGCCCACCACCACCACGCGGGTTTCCGGCTTGGCGGCCTCGTCGGGGGGCGGGGTTTCCGCGCCGCTCTGGTCGGCCGCCTTCGCAGACACGGCAGCTGCGATGCCGATCGGGCCGCGCCGATCGCCCTCCGCCTCGTCGAAACTGACCTGCTGCCCGGACATGAGGCCGGCGATGTTCATTTCCGCCCAGCTGCGATCGCTCGTTTCGACGATGATCTGTGGCGTGTGGCCGTTCACGCCGCCGTCAACCGGCTCGACCGAGCGGGTCAGCGGGTAGGCGGTCATGAAGTTGAACCCCTCGGTGATCGGGTGGGCCGGATAGTTCATCGACACCGGCACGCTCGCGTCGGCGCCGAACAGCCGCCCCATGCCGCTGGCGTCCACGACGAAGTCACGACCGACGTTGAAGCCCCAGTCGTGCGCGAGGCCCAGCAGATTCTCGAGGGGCTGGGCCGTGGCGGACGCCGGGGGATCGATCAGCAGCAGCAGCTTGCCCTGCTTGTCGAGATACGTCTTCAGCGCGTCGATTTCGGGCGAGAGGAAATCGGTTTGCGGCCCCGCGATCACCACGGCCGTCGCATCGTCGGGCACCGACCCGGCCTGCGCGAGGACGAGCGGCTCCACCGCGTAGTTCTCGCTGGTGAGCTGTCCGGCGAGCGCGCTGTAATTGCCGGCCGTGTCCTTCTCGCCGTGGCCCTTGGTGAAGTAGATCTTCTTCGCCTCACCGGTCGTGACCTTGATGATGCCGTTGGTGATGTCCTGTTCGGTGTTCGAGGTGAGGCGTTCGCTCCGGCCCTGGTACTGCAGGAGGATCGTGCCGTATTGCTGGACCTGATTGGCGCGGGCCTTGGCCGGATCCTTGTCGGGGTCCACGAAATCGGTCGAAATCTGGCTGGAGAGATATTGATATTCCTGCAGCCGGTCCCGATAGGGCTGCATCTCCGTTTCGCGCTGGAACACCGTCATCTGCAGCGGCTCGGCGAGGCCCTTGACGATGTTGCGGGTCTGGTCGGACAGGCTGAATTGCTGGTTGGCGGTGAGATCCCAGCGCTTGTTCTGCTTCTGCCCGATGTAGTTGATGGCCACGAGGACGCCGAGCATGATGAGCACGCTCGACGCCGAGAGCGTGCCGTACCGCGCCTGCCGGCCCCCGAACAGACGCGCGATCTCGCGCCACTGTCCCGCCAGATACGCGAGGATGCAGGCGAGACCCGCCCAGGCGAGATAGACGCCGTACTGTGACTGGGCCGGAAGGCCGAACCGGATGGCGGTGGCCGCGACGACCAGCGCCGTGCCGAGCCAGCCGAGCATGTTGAGAATTCGGTTCACCACGCGTCATCCCCTCCAGCGTTCGCTGTCGATCGACTTCGCGGTCAGAAACAGCCCGAACGTGATGAAGCTCAGATAAAAGATGAGGTGCGTCGTGTCCACGACGCCTTTGCTGAAGTCGTCGAAATGGTCGACGACCGACAGATAGCGGGCGACCGCGCCGATGGTGGGCCCCGCGAAGTCGGCGATCCACGTGCTGATCCAGAGCAGGAGGAACACCACGAAGGTGATGGCGCCCGCGACGATCTGGTTCTTGGACAGGCTCGAAATGAACAGGCCCACCGAAACAAACGCGCCGCCGAGCAGCAGCAGACCGAGGTAGGCCGTGGCGATCGGCTTCCATTCGGGCGACCCGTAGACGAACAGGATCCCGAAGTGCACGAGCGTCACGGCCAGCATGATGGCGAAGAGGGCCATGGCTCCGAGGAACTTACCCATGACGATCTGGAAATCGGTGAGCGGCGACGTGAAGAGCAGCTCGATCGTGCCAGACTTCTTCTCTTCGGCGTACGTCCGCATCGTGATGGTGGGCATCAGGAACAGGATCAGGACCGTGGTATTGCTCAGCAATCCTCGAATCATCATGTCGTTGATGTTCAGAGTCTGCGGCCCGCCGCCGAACTGGCTCATCTGCATGCCCTGCTGCACGAAGTAGAAGAGCAGCGCCGTGTAGAAGTACCCGAACGCCAGCGCGAAGACGCCGATCACCACGTAGGCGATCGGCGACGCGAAGTACGATTTCAGCTCTTTGTGAGCCAGCGCCAGAATGTTACCCATGCGCGACCTCCGGTTCCGCTGACGGCTCGACCGGCTCGGAGGCGCGTGCGGGCGCCTCTTCCGTCGTGAGCGAGAGGAAGATCTCTTCGAGACTCATGCGCATCGGTCGCAGCTCGAGCAGGCCCCACCCGTTCCCGACGATGGTGCGCGCGAGTTCGCGCCTGACGTCCTGGCCGTGTGCGCTCTCGACTTCGAAACCGAGATGAAGCCCCCGCCGATCGGCCTCGACGACGCGCGTGACGCCGGCGACGCGACCGATCGCCGCGCCGACGTCGCCCCCCTCGGCCTCGACCTGCAGATACATCGTTTCCGAACCCCGCAGACGGGCCGTGAGATTCTCCGGCGTGTCGATGGCGACGACCCGCCCCTTGTTGATGATGACCACGCGCTGGCACGTCTGCGAGACTTCCGGCAGGATGTGGGTGCTCAGGATGATCGTGTGCGAGCCGGCCAGCTCCTTGATGAGCTCGCGCGTCTCGATGATTTGTTTCGGATCCAGCCCGGCCGTCGGCTCGTCGAGGACGAGCACGTCGGGGTTGTGCACCAGGGCCTGCGCGAGCCCCACGCGCTGCTTGTAGCCCTTGGACAGCCTCGCGCAGAGGCGCCCCGCCATGTCGTCGACCCGCGTGCGCGCCATCACGGCCTGGATGCGCTGCCGGCGCTCGTTCGACGGCACGCCCTTCACCTTGGCCACGAACTGCAGGTACTCGAGCACGGTCATGTCGGGGTAGAGCGGCGGGGTTTCCGGAAGGTACCCGATTCGTCGCTTGGCTTCGATCGGCTGTTCAAAGACGTCGAACCCGTCCACCACGGCCTTGCCAGTTGTGGCCGGCATGTAGCCTGTGAGGATGCGCATGGTGGTGGTCTTGCCGGCGCCGTTCGGGCCAAGAAAACCCAGGATTTCGCCGGATTCCACGCGGAAGCTGATGTCGTCGACGGCGGTCACGCGACCGTAGTGCTTGGTGAGGTGCTGAACCTCTATCACGGATGTCACCTCGTGGGGGTGGATCTTGGCCGGGCCCCGCAGGTCCGGTCGGCTCTGCGCCAACCAAAAATGCTATCCGAGCCCGCAGAGGAGGGCAAGACGTAGCCTGACGCCGGCCGGCGATCGCACGGAAGCGGCTAGAATGCCAAAACGGGAGAACACATGACTGTAGACGTGGGAACGACCGCTCCGGACTTCACGCTCGTCGATCAGGATCGCCAGACGGTCACGCTCAGCGGCTTGCGGGGCCGCCCGGTCGTCCTGGCCTTCTTTCCAGCCGCGTTCAGCGGTGTCTGCACGAAAGAGCTCTGCACCTTCCGCGACCAGTTGGCCGCCCTCAATCACGCCGACGCCGCGGTCGTCGGCATCAGCGTGGACACCTTCTTCACGCTCAAAGCCTTCAAAGACGCCCAAAAGCTCACATTCCCGCTGTTGAGCGACTTCAACAAGCACGCCATTCGCGACTACGGCGTCTTCAACGAGGACATGATCGGCCTCAAGGGCATCGCCAAGCGCGCCGTGTTCGTGCTCGACCGGCAGGGCGTCGTGCGCTACCGCGAAGTGCTCGACGATGCCCGCAACGAGCCCGATTACGGGCAGGTGTTCCACACGCTGGAGGGTCTGGCGAACTGAAGGCCTTCGTGCTAACATATGAGCAACTGTTCATATGTTCATGGGTAAGAACGCCACCGCTCCCGCGTCCCCACACCCCGTCGTCAGTCGCGCGCCGCTCGACGAGGCCGCGGTCGTCGCCCTCGCGGAAACGTTTCGCCTCCTCGGCGACACCACGCGGGTGCGCATCCTCGACGCCGTGTCGCGCGACGAGCTCTGCGTCGCCGACATCGCGAAGCGGCTCGACGTGAGCCAGTCCGCCGTGTCGCATCAGCTGCGCCTGCTCCGAAGCGTGCGGTTGGTGCGGCCGCGGCGGGCGGGCCGACGCGTCTACTACGCCCTCGACGATCGTCACATCGTGAACCTCTTTGCCGAGGGCCTGGAGCACGTGCAGGAAGCCGCGCCGCGGAGGCGCTCGTGACCCGTCGGGGCCCCGTCTGCGACGTCTGCGCCGTTCACGCCGAGTCGACGTTCCGCGTCGAAGGGCTCGACTGTCGCGAGGAAGCGGATCTGATCGAGCGCCGCTTCAAGCATCTGGACGGCGTCGAAAGCTTCTCCGTGGACGTGCTGGCCGAGCGGCTGCACGTCACGTACGACGCGGCGCGGATCTCGACGTCGGTGATTACCGATGCGGTCGCCGACGCGGGGATGCGAGCCTGGCTCGAACATGAGGAGCCCGTCTCGGCGGCCGGGCAGAGTCGTCGGCCGCTGGTGGCGGCGGCCATTGCCACAGCGGCGTTCCTCGGCGGGCTCGGGGCGGGCCTCTCTGGCCACGGCACGCTCGGCGCGGGCCTCTATGCGGCCTCTCTCGCGGCCAGCCTGACCCTCACCCTTCCGCGGGCATGGCGGTCCCTGCGCCTCCGCGCGCTCGACATTCACGTGCTCATGCTGGTGGCGGGCCTGGGCGCCGTCGCGCTCGGCCAGTGGTCGGAGGCGGCGGCGGTGGTCCTGCTCTTCGCCGTCGCGCAGATTCTCGAGGCCCGGACGCTCGAGCGGGCGCGCCGTGCGATTCGGTCGCTCATGGACCTGACGCCCGCCGACGCCCTGGTGCGCGACGAACGTGGCGAGCGACGCCTTCCCATCGGGCAGATCGGCCGGGGCGCGATCGTGGTGATCCGGCCGGGCGAGAAGATCCCGATCGACGGCGAGGTGGTGGCGGGGGCCAGCGACGTCAACCAGGCCCCGGTCACGGGAGAGTCGCTGGCGGCGGACAAGACGGCGGGCGACGACGTCTTCGCGGGCAGCATCAACGGCCGCGGGTCTCTGGACGTCCGCGTGACGCGTGTCGGTCGCGACACGCGCCTCGCGCGGATCATCCACCTGGTCGAGCGCGCGCAGGCCCAGCGCGCGCCGTCGCAGGCGTTCGTCGATTGGTTCGCCCGCGTCTACACCCCCGCGGTCGTCGCCCTGGCCGTCGGGCTCGCCGCAATTCCGCCGCTCGTCGGCGGCTTCAGCTGGAGCGCGTCGGTCTATCGTGCGCTCGTGCTGCTGGTGGTGGCCTGCCCCTGCGCGCTCGTGATTTCGACGCCCGTGTCGGTCGTCGCGGCGCTGGCGGCTGCGGCGCGGCACGGCGTGCTCTTCAAGGGCGGCGTCCACCTCGAGCGCGCCAGCCGCGTGCGCTGCATCGCCTTCGACAAGACGGGGACCCTGACGCGCGGAGCGCCGGAAGTGGTGGACGTCGTCGCGCTCGACGGCCTTTCGGCCCCCGCGTTGCTCGGACTGGCCGCGTCCGTCGAGCGGCGGTCGGCGCACCCAATCGCTCAGGCGATTCTCGACCATACAGCCGCGCTCGGCATCGACGTGCCCGCGGGCGACGACGTTCGCGCGCTGGTGGGCCTGGGCGCGGAGGGGATGGTCGGCGGCGCCAGGATCGTGCTCGGCAATCACCGGCTGTTCGAGGATCGGCAGCTGTGCTCGCCGGCCCTTCACGCGGAGCTCGAAGCGGTGAGCGCACGCGGCCGCACGGCGGTGCTCGTGGCCCGCAACGACGAAGCCGTCGGCCTCATCGCCGTCGTGGACCGGCCGCGCCCGGCGAGCCGCGACACCATCGATCTCCTGCGGCGCCAGGGCCTGTATCCGATCGTGCTCCTGAGCGGCGATGCCGAGGCTACCGCGCGGGCCATCGCCGAGGAACTGGGCGCCGACGACTGCCGCGCGGAGCTCCTGCCCGACGACAAGGTCGCCGCGGTGGACGACCTGCGCCGGCGCCACGGCGCGGTGGCCATGGTGGGCGACGGGATCAACGATGCGCCGGCGCTCGCGACCGCGGACGTCGGGATTGCCATGGGCGCCGCCGGCAGCGACGCCGCGCTCGAGACGGCCGACATTGCCCTGATGGCCGACGAGCTCCTGAAGATCCCGTATGCCATCCGCCTGAGCCGGGCGACGGTCCGCAACATTCGCATGAACTTTGCGATCTCGCTGGCGATGAAGGCCGCGTTCGTGGTGCTCGCCGTGGCCGGCGCCGCCACGCTCTGGATGGCCATCGCGGCCGACACGGGGGCGTCGCTCATCGTCATCGCCAACGCGCTGCGGCTGCTGCGGACGACCTGATCCGTCAGCCGTGGTCACCGTCCGGACGCGCCGTCGACAGCCACACCCGCTCGACACGCAGGCCGTCGAGCACGTCGACCCGAATCTGACGCCCCTCCACGTCCACCGAGTCGCCGATTCTGGGTCGCCGGCCGAGACGTCCGAGCACGTATCCGCCCACCGTCGTGTAGGTCTCCTCGTCGATGTGCAGACCGAACCGTTCGTTGATGTCGGCGACGAGCGCGAGGCCGTCGATCTCGGCCAATCCGTCCTCGAGCACCGCCACGCGGGGGCGCCGCCCGCCGAAGCCGCCGATGTCGCCGACGATGCGCTCCATCAACGATTCGAACGTGACGAGCCCGGCCGTGCCGCCGTACTCGTCGATCACCAGGGCTTCCCGGACGCCGCGCCGGCGCATTTCCGCCAGAACATCGTCGGCGCGCAGCGTTTCGGGGACGGTCAGCGCCTCGCGGGCGAGCGCGGCCGGGCTGATTCGGCCTTCCGGCTGCGCGACGGCCTTGAGCAGGTCGGTCACGTGGAGGATGCCCACGATGTCGTCCAGATCGTTGCGGTACACCGGAATGCGCGCGTGTCCGCCCCTGGCGAGCCGTTCGATGAGTGCGTCGCGGGGGGTGTCGGCCGCGATGGCCACGATCTCGGTGCGGGGCACCATCACCTGCCCCGCGGTGAGGTCGGCGAAGCCGAACACCCGGTGCAGCATCTGCTCTTCTTCTTCCTCGAGCACACCGGCTTCCTGGCTCGCCGTGACGAGCATCTTCAGCTCCTCTTCCGAGTGGACCAGGGCATGGCGGCCGGAGGGCGGGAGGCCGAACAGCTGCACCACCGCGCGGCCCATGCCGTTCAGCAGGCGGATGAAGGGCCACAGCGCCTTCATGAAGAGCTCGGTGGGCTTGACGACGATCAGGGCCGTCGTCTCGGCGCGTTCGAGCGCGATGGTTTTGGGCGCCAGCTCTCCGAGCACGATGTGGAGGGCGGTGACGATGGTGAACGCGACGCCGACAGCGATGCTGTGGGCGGTGATGTCGGCGAGATGCGCCGGCAGCGCGGTGAGCGCGGGCTCGACGAGCGTCGCGAGCGCCGGCTCGCCGATCCAGCCCAGGCCGATGCTCGCCATGGTGATGCCGAGCTGCGTCGCCGCGATGTAGCGATCCGGTTCGGAAACGGCCCGGCGGACGGCGCGCGCGCCGCGATGGCCTTCGGCGATCAACTGGTCCACGCGCGTCTTGCGCACGGTGACGATGGCGAACTCCGCCGCCACGAAGAACCCGTTGGCGAAGACGAGCGCCAGAACCCCGGCGAGCCGCCACAGCACGTCCGCGACCGAATGCTCCATCGCGAGCCTCCGCCGTCACTCTAACAAAGGCGGCGCGGCGACGCGCGCTCAGGCTTTGCGGTTGGAGAAGAAATGGGCGTCGACGAAATTGTCGATGATCGCCTGATTTGCGGGCTCGACCTTGTCGAACTGGATGCCCATGCCGACGCGCCGGTCGCTCCAGGCGACGTGGCCTTCGGCGTCGATGTCGCGTTTGGACCCGGGCATGCGGAAGCGCACGCGGATCTTCGATCCGCCATCCAGCGGACTGGTGGTGCGGATCGCGATGCCGCCGTGACTGAGGTTGAGGGTGAGGGCGGCGGCGATCGTGTTGCCGAAGCGGTACTGGATGGGGATGCCGAGCACGACGCGCGGGCTGCTGCGGCGGTTGAAGTTGTCGGGAAACAGATGCGGGGCGAGCGACGGGAGAATGTGCTGCACGGCGCTGTACTCGTTCACGTAGCCGGCCACGCCCAGCGCAGCGAGCTGGCGCACTTCCTCGGCGCTGGCGATCGTTCCGCTGAACACGAGGATCGGCAGCCGCCCATCGTCGAGCTTCCGAATCGAACGGACCAGATCGACGCCGGGCGCATGCGGCAGACGCAGATCGAGCACGATGAGATCGATCTGATCCAGGTCGGCACGCACGCGCGCCAGCAGTTCAACCGCGCTCTTCACCGCGACGGCCTTGTGTCCCGCGCCTTCGAGCGCCGAACGGAAGCGGTCGCGCACGAACGCCGTGTCGTCGGCGATGACGACGGTCTTGGTCGTGACGGAAGTGCCGGCCATCTGCATCAAGGCTATCGGAAAATGGCGCGAGGGCCCAGAGGTCGCGTTGCGGACTTCTGCACGATATCGCTATAATCGACACTGACTGTTCGCACGTGATGCCCGCCCGCGGGATTCTGGCACGTCGACGAGGGAAAAGCCACCCGCACGGGCCCGATGCGTCGAGGAGCGTATGGCGACCTGTCCCGAATGCGACGCCGAAATCGAGATCGACGAGCTCGACGTCGATCGGGGCGATCAGCTCGACCTGTCCCGACTGCGGCTCCATCCTCGAGGTCACGGGCGTGTCTCCGATCGAGCTCGATTTCGCGCCTGACGACGACGAGGACGAGGATCTCGACGACGAGGACGAGGATCTGGACGACGAAGACGGCGACGAAGACGAAGACGAAGAGGACGAGGAGGACGAGGACTGGGACGAATGATCGAGAAGGAAGACGCCCTTTGCGATCGCCTGTCCTCGCTCGGCTCCGTCGTGGTCGCGTACAGCGGCGGGGTCGACAGCGCCTATCTCGCGTGCATCGCGAATCGCACGCTCGGTGACCGGGCGCTGGCGGTCACCGCCGACAGTCCGAGCTATCCCGCACGCCATCGGCAGCTCGCCATCCGGATCGCCGAGCAGTTCCACCTGCGGCACCGGATCATCCGCACGCAGGAAATGGAGCGTCCCGAGTACCGGGCCAATCCGGCGAACCGCTGCTACTACTGCAAACACGAGCTGTACACACACCTCACGCGCCTCGCCGCCGGCCTCGAGGCCGTGGTCGTCGACGGCAGCAACGCCGACGACCGCGGCGACTATCGGCCCGGGCGGCAGGCCGCGCGCGAGTTCGGCGTCCGCAGCCCGCTCGACGAAGTCGATCTCGCCAAGGACGAGATCCGCGAGCTGTCGCGTCGCGCCGGTCTGCCGACCTGGGACGAGCCGGCATCGGCCTGCCTGTCGTCGCGAATCCCGTACGCCCACGAAGTCACCGACGAGAAGCTGCGGGCGATCGAGCAGGGCGAGCAGGCGCTGCGCGAGCTCGGGTTCCGCGTGTGCCGCGTCCGGCATCACGACGAGCTTGCCCGCGTGGAAATCGCGCGCGATGAAATGGCCCGCGCGCTCGAGCCCGCCATGGCCGCCGCCATCGTGAACGCCCTCAAAGCCGCCGGGTTCCGCTACGTGAGCCTCGATCTGCAGGGCTATCGCACCGGCAGCCTGAACGAAGGCCTTCGCCTCACGCCTGCTTGACGACGGGCGTCTGTCTGGTCCGTCCGCCTGTTTGGCGGATGCCGACGAGCTCGATGCCACGCTCCGTCATCGTGTCGGCGACCGCGGGGTCGCACAGCGCCGCCGTTTCCGTGTCCCACGCATATCCCCAGTCGAATTGCTGCGCGATCTCGTCTCCCTGGACGCCCGGGTGCGTGACCAGCTCGGTCAGAGCGTCCGATCCGGCGATCGCGGCCACGAGTCGGCAGACACGCGCGGCGGTGAGGTGGCCCGCGTCGACCACGCCGATCGTCCGGTCGTTCACGCGCAGTCCGATGGCCCGCGCGGCGCGCGCCTCGCGGCGCGCCAGCCGCGCCAGCGCCCGCACCGCCGCGCGCCTGAGCGACGGCGACCCGCCGGGCATGCGGTCGTCGGGTATCCGGACGTACGGGATGCGATACTCCGTGGCCAGCCTGACGACGACTTCGAAAACCCGCGGCAGCACGTGAACGTGCTGGTGACCGTTCATGTGACAGAGCGTCAGCCCCGATGCCAGCAGCCGCTCGATCTGGGCGCGAAGTTCGATTTCGACCTCCGCCAGCGACACGCGTCCGAGGACGTACCGGGCGGAGAAATCCGGATAGGCGGGAGGAAAGTCGCCGCTGCGCGTCACCAGCGTCGGCACGCGTGCGGGGCTGCTGACGGGTCGGGCGCCGACGAGCATCAGATGGACGCCGACGTCGAGGTCGGGGCACTCTTTGAGGAGCTCCGCGGCGTGTGCCAGCTCCCGGCCGGCGCCTGCGACGCTGCAGGCCGTGACGATGCCGCGACCATGAGCGCGAATCGCGCCGAGGGTCATGCCGCGATGGAGACCCACATCGTCGGCGGTGACGATGAGCCGCGTCACCGGGTATCGGCCCCTGACACCTGGTTCGACGGCGACGTCGAGGCTGGCGTCGCGGGGCGGTGGGGGCGCCGCATGTCCGGATACAGGGTGACGAGCTCGATCAGGATGCGGCCGATCACACCCAGCGACGAGAGGTGGGATTGCCCGTAGGCGCGGGGAAAGTAGTCGAGCCCGATCTGCTGCACGATGAAGCCGCTGTTCTTGGCCTTGATGATGAGCTCGGCATCCACGAGGGACCCCTCGGATCGGATCTCGATGGCGTCGAGGACCTGGCGGCGGAACAGCTTGAACGCAAAATTGATGTCGCGAAAGGGCCAGCCGAACAGGATGCCGATGAGCGCGTTGTACGTGCGCGAATACAGCGTGCGGCGCAATCCTTCGGGAACCCGGTCGAACCGGAACCCGGCGACCACGTCGGCGCGCGTGACCCGCATCGCCCGAATCGCCCGGCCGATCTCGTCGGGATTGACCGGCAGGTCGGCGTCGGTGTACAGGACCAGGTCCTTCGTGGCGGCGCGGATGCCGGTGCGGAGCGCGGCCCCGAGCCTGCGATTCCGGTCGTGGCGAAGCAGGCGGATGTGGACATTCGTCTCGCCGGCGCGCCGCACGATCTCGGCCGACCCGTCCGTCGAGGCGTCGTCCACGACGATGATCTCGTAGTTCGATGCGTGGCGCCCGAGGGCCTCGGCGATGACCTGCAGCGCGTGCCCGATGTTCTCCTGCTCGTTGAACATCGGCAGCACACACGTCACCGAGGGCCGCGCCGGCAACGGCGGCAAGCGAGGTGGCATCGCGAGGGCATGATACGCTAGCGCCGCGCATGGTAGCCACCACGAGATGACCCGGCAGACCGCCTACGGGCCGGGCCGTCGCCCGGTGTAGAGGATGTGCGCGTGAGGGTAGCCCCGGTCGATCGCCGTGGCGGCGATTTCCACCAAGCCGAGCCGCTCCAGACGCCGCCCGATGGTCTGACGGTCTTCGTAGGTTTGTCCGGTGCCCAGGGTCATGCCGAGCGCGTGGATGGCAATGGTTTCCTGGAGCACGTTCCACGCAAACTTCACGCGGCGCCCGGGATCGATCTCTTTGAGCACGAGAAGGCCCCCCGGCTTGAGCCGATCGTTGAGGCGCCCGAGCAGGGCGTCGCGTTCGCCGGGCGGCACCCGATACAGCACGTCGCAGAGCACGACGGCGTCGAACACGCCCGTGATCGCCGAATCGTATCCGCACACCCACAACACCGACGGGTGACGCAGGGCCGAGGGCAGCTTCCGCACGTCGGGCTCGACCGCGACGACCCGGCCGACCCCGCCTTCGACGGCCATTCGTGCCAGGACGCCGTGTCCCGCCCCGACGTCGAGCACCCGGCCCCCGCGCGGCAGGGCGGCCGCGATGGGCGAAAACGGACACGTGAGGAAGCGCCCGAGCAGGTGCAGCCGTGACGCCTGGGGGAATCCGGCCGATGCCTGGCGAAGAACCGCGAGCGCCTGCCCGACTGTCAGCGGCACCGACCGATTATACGGAGCGCGCGCGCGGGTTCTGGATCGGGATCGGGGTGAGTGGGGCGGTGCTGCTGGTCGTGCTGCTGCGCACGTACCCGCTCACATTCTGGGAGTACGACGGCCTGCAGTTTGGCGCCGGAGTGTCGCGATTCGAGCCCCTGCTGCATCATCCGCATCCCCCCGGGTCCCCGGTGTACATCGCCCTCGGGAAGCTCTTCGCCCTTCCCTCCCTCGGAGCGCTGATGGGGCTCGTCGCGCTTGGGATCGTCATGACGATCGTCGGCTTCGTCGCGCTCGCGACGACGTTCCGCCATCTTCTTCATGACGACTGGCTGGGACTGGGCGGAGCGCTGCTGTTCTATCTGTCTGCGGGCCTGCTCGTGCATGCCACGCTGCCGTTGTCGGACGTCTCCGCGCTGGCGCTCCTCGCGCTCGCGCTGCGGCAGACGGCCAGGTCCGGGCGCCTCGGCGCGCGTCAAGCGCTCCTGTTCGGGCTGTTTGCTTCGCTGGCGGTCGGCTGCCGGCCCCAGCTTGCGGTGCTGGTCCTGCCGCTCATCGTCCTGATGTCGATTCGAAGCGCGCTCCCGTCGGTTCGCGTACCTGACCGCTGCCAGCTTCACCGCAACGTCTCTCGCCTGGCTGCTGCCGCTCGTCGTGGCCACGGGCGGCGTGTCGGGCTTTCTGAACTACGAGTTCACTCAGGCGGCCGCATTCGCCGCCAACGATGCCGACCTCGCCAGAAGCGGTTGGAGCTGGCCGAATCTCTTCCTGCGATTCCTGGCGCACCCCTGGGGCTCCAAGATGCTGTCGACGCCCGTCCTCGGCATCGCGGCAATCGGGTTCGTGGCCGCCGTCGTCAGACGCCAGGTGGAGCTCGCGCCGACGGTCGTCTCAGGGCTGTTCTATCTGGGCTTCGCGATCGCCACCATGGACCCGAGCGACGGCGTCCGCTATGCGCTGCCGGGAACGATGGTGGTCGCGCTGCTGGCGGCCAGAGGCCTGGGCGCGGCCCTGCCACGCGCTGGTGCGTGGCGGATGTCGGTCGTGGCGCTGGCCGTTGCCGCCTTCGGCGCCGGGTCGCTGCGCTACGTGGCACCGGTGGTCCTGCAGCGGCACGCCTCGCCGTCACCGCCCGCGCAGGCCGCGGCGTACGCGCGCGACCATCTGCCGCCGCAGTCCATCATTCTGTACGACCGGTCGCTCCGGCCGCACGCACAACTGCTGTTTTCGTCGTTTCAGTCCGTACCGCTCGGCCAGGACTTCGGGGCACTCGCCGATCGGGCCGACGCGCCGGTCTTCCTCGTCGCGGACGGGGCGAGCACGGCCGATGGGGCGGTGTCCTTCGCCTGGAACGACAGCGACGCCTACGGCAAATTGACGCGCAACCACTATCGGGTCGTGTCGCTCATTCCCATCCCGCAGGCGCGCCGGTTTCGCGCCCTCAAGGGCGTCTACCTGCCGGAACGCACCGTCACGGGGGCCAGCTGGCGTTGGCTGGCACCCTCGGCGGAAATCGCGCTGCCCGACGTCGGTGCCAGAGCCGCTTCCGTCCGCCTCGGGCTTCCCGACGACTATCCCTGGGCATCGGTCGGCGTGGCGGTCCGGGTGAACGGGGGTATGGCGGTGGAGGTGCCGGTCGCTCCGGGCGCGCCGACATCGGTCCAGCTCGCACTGCCTGGGGGGCCGACGACCGTAGGGTTCGACACCGATCGTTCGTTCGTTCCCGCCGACGTGCCGGCGATGCGCCAGCGCGACGCACGCCAGCTCGGCGTCATGCTGCTCGATGTCGAACAGGGCCCGTGATTCGAGCCCGGACTGCCTCAGGCTGGTCGCGCCGCGAGGCACAGCAGCGAGCTGCCGAACGGGAGGTTGAAGCGGCGGAGCCACAGGCTTTCGGCGAGGAGGACGGCGGTGAGCGCCCCGTTGATGGGCGCGGCCGGTACGGTGATCTCGCGGTGAGCGTCGGCTTCGAGGGCGAGACCGCGCCAGCGCTGAAAGCTCCGAAGCGCGGCCAGTGGAGGAACGAGCGTGACGTTGGTATACGTCATGCGCAAGGGGACGAGCCCGGCGCCGGTGAGCAGGTCGTGGAGCATGCGCCTCGAGTACCGGCGCTGCTCGTGGCTCAGAACCGAGTGGTCGCCCCGCAGCATTTCGAGGGCGGCCACGTTCACCAGGACGTGCCCGCCGGGCCGGGTCAGTCGGTGCATCTCCCGGGCGGCGGCGTGTTCCTCGGACTTCTGAAGGGTAATGAGGACGTCGAACGAGGTCACGAGGTCGAACAGGGCGTCGGGAAACGGCGCGGCGGCGGCGCTGGCCCTGGCCAGGCGGGTGCGGCCCGCTTCCCGGCCGAACTGCAGGCCGGTGGCCGACAGGTCGAAACCATAGGCATCGCCGAAGCGCGCCAGCAGGTCCACGTTGGCGCCCGTCCCGCAGCCGCAGTCGAGGATCCGGGGATGCGGGACGCCCTCGAGTGCCCGGCGGACGAGGGGAACGACGATCGCGCGGAAGCCACGGAACCAGAAGTGCCGTTCTTCCGCGCGCGCCGTCGCGCGCAACAGGTGATCCACGCGGCGATTGTATCGTTTCTGCCACAGTCGAACGGTCTTCGAGCAATTGACAGGGTGTGATCGACTTTGTAAGCTGCCTCAGCGAAAGGAGTGTGATGATGGACCGTGTTCGTCGTTACCTGACCGTCGTCGCGCTGTGCGCGGCGTTGGCCGCGGCCACGGCCGCATGTCACAAGAACGTCCCGGCGCCAGCGCCCGCGCCACCACCTCCGCCACCCGCGGCGCCCGCTCCACCCCCGCCGCCGCCCCCACCGCCTCCGACCCCGCCGC
Organism: uncultured Acidobacteriota bacterium; assembly: GCA_963837345.1. Lineage (GTDB taxonomy): Bacteria > Acidobacteriota > Vicinamibacteria > Vicinamibacterales > CAVVIG01 > CAWIMX01. Next base: position 350,369 of record CAWIMX010000001.1, on the reverse strand, counting down.
CGGCTCCGGCGCCGCTCTCGGAGGAGGAGCAGTTCGCCCGCAAGTCGCTCACGCAGTTGAACGGCGAGCGGCCTCTCGACGATGTGTATTTCGACTACGACGAATCGGCGATCCGCTCGGACGCCATCGCCCCCCTGCAGCGCAACGCCGATTGGATGCGCCGCTGGACGAGTACCCAGATCACGATCGAAGGCCATTGTGATCCGCGGGGCAGCGCCGAATACAACCTCGCGCTCGGGTCGCGCCGGGCCGATGCCGTCAAGGACTATCTGGTGAATCTTGGCGTGCCGTCCACCCGCATCACCGTCATCAGCAAGGGCGAGGAACAGCCCGTGTGCATGGAAGAGACCGAAGCCTGCTATCAGCAGGATCGCCACGCGCACTTCATCATCACGGCGAAATAGAGCAGGGTCGGTCAAGAGGTCAGGCGGGTCGGGCCGGTCAGCCCGACTTGCCTGACCCGCTCGATGGATCGGGCGCGCTCCTGGCGAGCAGCACTTTCCGCAGCTCTCGCTCCTCAATCCGGTACTTCGCCGCTTTCACGCCGTCGATCACCAGCACAGGCACTTCCACGCCATAGCGCGCTTCGAGTTCCGCATCCGCCGAAATGTCCACGACGGCGATGGTCAGGGGCACGGTGCGGGCGATGCGGTCGACGAGCGCCTTCATCTCGTCGCACAAGTGGCAGCCCGGACGCGAGTAGATCGTAACGGCGGTCACGGCTGCGGTGGTCGGCAGTCGGACGCGATGGCCCGGGCGGCCGCCACCGGATCGCGCGCTGCGGTAATCGGGCGGCCGACCACGAGATAGCTGGCGCCGGCCGCGAGCGCCTCGGGAGCCGACAGCGTGCGCACCTGATCGCCCACCTGATCCCCGACGCGACGGATGCCGGGCGTCACGATGGTGAAGCGGTCGCCTCGCTGCTCCCGCAGCCGGGCGATTTCACGCGGCGAGGCCACGACGCCGTCGAGCCCCACCTCGTGGACCAGCGCGGCGAGTCGCTCGACCTGGCTGACGACCCCTCCCGGGATGCCCACCTCCGCCGCCGCTTCATCATCGAGGCTGGTGAGGACGGTGACGGCGACGATGAGCGGCGGCGCCAGCATCATGTCGGCCGCGGCATTGTCGGCGGCATCTCGGGCGGCGCGCATCATCTCGCGTCCACCAGTCGCGTGCACGTTGATCATCCAGGCGCCCAGTCGTGTGGCGGCCGCGACGGCGCCGGCCACGGTGTTCGGAATGTCGTGAAACTTGAGGTCCAGGAAGACGCGGTCGCCCCTGCCCGCCAGCTCCTCGACGATTCGTGGCCCGGCGCTCGTGAAGAGCTGGCTGCCGATCTTGAACCCGCCGACGACGTCGCGCAGGCGGTCGGCGAGCGCGTGTGCCTCGGCCGGGGTGTTCACATCGAGGGCCACGAGCAATTCGGTCATCTAATAGTCCTCGCGGGGCCCCACCCCCGCTCGTTGCCGTCGCTGCCGCTCCGGATCCTGGCTCGGGCGGTCGATCCGTTCAGTCATGGGTTCTCGTGGGGCCCAGCCCCGCTCGGTGCCGTCGCTGCCGCTCCGGATCCTGGCTCGGGCGGTCGAGCCGTTCAGTCATGGGTTCTCGTGGGGCCCCAGCCCCGCTCGTTGCCGTCGCTGCCGCTCCGGATTGTGGCTCGGGCGGTCGAGCCGTTCAGTCATGGGTTCTCGTGGGGCCCAGCCCCGCTCGTTGCCGTCGCTGCCGCTCCGGATCCTGGCTCGGGCGGTCGAGCCGTTCAGTCATGGGTTCTCGCGGGGCCCCACCCCCGCTCGTTGCCGTCGCTGCCGCTCCGGATCCTGGCTCGGGCGGTCGAGCCGTTCAGTCATGGGTTCTCGTGGGGCCCAGCCCCGCTCGTTGCCGTCGCTGCCGCTCCGGATCCTGGCTCGGGCGGTCGATCCGTTCAGTCATGGGTTCTCGCAGGGCCCCAGCCACGCTCGTCCTCATGGGCTAGTAGTTGTCCGCCACGTCCATCGTCAACGAGCCGACCAGAGCGCTGAGGCGATCGATTCCATGGCGGCCCAGATACGCCCGAATGCCGTCGAGCAGTTTGGGCCAGATGAACGGATCGACGAAGTTGGCGGTGCCGACCTGTACGGCCGTGGCACCGGCGATGATGAACTCCAGGGCGTCACGGGCGTCGGCGATGCCGCCCATGCCGACCACCGGAATCTTCACGGCCTGATGGCACTCGTGCACCATGCGAACGGCGATCGGTCGGATGGCGGGACCGCTCAGGCCGCCCATGCCGTTCGAGAGCATCGGTCGGCGCGTCTCGACGTTTATTGCCATCGCCAGAAAGGTGTTGACCAGCGACACGGCGTCGGCCCCGGCGTCCTCGGACGCCCGCGCGAACGAAGCGACGTCGGTGACATTCGGGGTGAGCTTGGGGATCAGCGGCAGGCGTGTGACTTTCCGTACCGCGCTCACAACGTCGAACGTCCCGTTCAGGCTGCAGCCGAACTGGATCCCGCCCTCCTTGATGTTGGGGCAGGAGATGTTCAGTTCGATCGCGTCGACGCCGTCGGCGTCCGACAGCACCCGGGATACCTCCGCGTACTCGTCGATCGTCGACCCGCAGACGTTCACGACCACCGTGGCGCCGAGCGTCCGAAGCTCGGGCAGGTACTCGGAAACGAAGCGATGGACGCCCACGCCCTGGAGCCCGATGGCGTTCAGCATCCCCGCCGGGGTCTCGACGATCCGCGGCGGCGGATGACCTTCACGCTCGGCGAGAAACAGACCCTTCACGACGACCCCGCCGAGCGACGCGAGGTCGACGGCGCCGGCGTACTCGACGCCGTAACCGAAGCAGCCGCTTGCCGCCAGGACAGGGTTCTTGAGCGTGAGCGAGCCGATGCGAGCCGTCAGGTCCATCAGTCCCACGCGATCCGGCGGGCGTCGATCACCGGGCCGTCCAGGCAGGCGCGCACGTAGTGGACGCCCCCGTCCGGCAGGCCGAGCGGCACGACGCAGCTGTAGCAGCCTCCCATCCCGCAACCCATGATCCGCTCAACCGAAACCTGGCAGGGCCAGCCGTACTTGGCCGATGTTCGAGCGGTCGCCGCCAGCATGCCCTCGGGGCCGCAGGCGTAGAGCGTCCCGGTCCCTCGGGCGCCCGCCAGCCGACGCTCGAGGGGCGCGATGACTCGTCCATGTTCGCCGCGACTCCCGTCTTCGGTCGTGAGGACGAGCTCCACGCCGAGGCGGTCGAAGAAGTCGAGATAGAACAGCTCGGCCGCCGTTCGGGCGCCGTAGAAGAGGGTCGTGGGCACGCCCCGGCCCGCGAGCGCCTCCGCCAGCGTCGCGAAGGGCGCGAGGCCGACACCGCCGGCGACGAGCCACGCCGAGGCGGGCGGCTCGACCGGGGCAAACGGCCGGCCGAGCGGACCGAGAACGTCGATCGTTTCGCCCCTGGCGGCGCCATACAGCAGCGCCGTGGACGGCCCGACGCGCTTGTTCAGCAGCGAGAACGCGGCCGGCACTCCGGTCCGATCGCGGATCACTTCGAAGAACGAGAACGGGCGGCGCAGCAGCGGATCGTGACGACGCCCCGCTTTGACCATCACGAACTGTCCCGGCCGCGCGAGCGCCGCCACCGAGGGGGCGGCGAGCGTGAGCACGTTGTAATCGGAAGACAATATCCGGTTGGCCACGACGGTCGCGGCCACGTCCAGAGGCATCGCGGGCAGTATACTGCACGAAAAAAATCGCGATTCCACGGGTCGGCAAGGTCGAAGGGTTCGAGCATGCGCTATCTGAGAATGCTGAGCAACTCGTTCGCCGCCGCGGTGCTGGCGGCGGCCTACGTGCTCGTGCTGATGCTCGAACTCAATCCCACTCTGGCACTGTCGCCGATTCGCCTGGAGCCGCTCGTCGCGACCGTCGGCCTCTTCTATGTGCTGCACCTGACGGCGCTCTACTACCTGGTCCTCGTCGTGCGACAGCTCGTCGCGCGCGAAGTCTTCTCGCCGGCCTGGGTGAGCGTCGGCGTTCTCGTCTGGCTCGGTGCGGGAGCGGCCGCGCTCGGCGCGGCGCTGTTCTGGATCAACCTGCGCACGTTCGGCGTCGTCCTCGAACAGGAGACAGTCGGCATCATGGCCAACAGCGCCGTCGTCCTCGGCGCAAGCGCGCTGCTGTTCGTCCTGGTCTCGGTGATCCGGGCGCAGTTGCTGCCGCGGGGCCGTTGGGTCTCGGGCCTCCTGTTCGTCGGCGTCGCGTCGATGTCGGTGGTCGGCCCGCTCGTGCTGCGGGGGCCAGGGGTGCGGCCCGTGCTGCCGGCGCGCCCGCTCGACGCGCCGCCCGCGCTCTCAGCCGTCCAGGTGCCCGGTCGCGTGCGGATCATCGCCATGGACGCCGGGTCGCTCGACTTCGTCACGAGCGTGACGGCGGAAGGGCGGCTGCCGAACTTCGGCCGTCTGCTCGACGCGGGCGCCGTCATGCGCCTCGCGACGATTCATCCGACCGCCCCGGAGGCGGTCTGGGCCGCCGTCGCCACCGGCAAGCTGCCGCAGAAGAACGGCGTTCAATCCTCCGGCGTGTACCGGCTGGCTGGCGGCGGAGACCCGCTCCTGCTCCTGCCGAACTATTGCTATGCGCAGGCACTCGTGCGATTCGGCTTCCTCACCGAACAGCCCCACACCCAGGCGGCCCTGCGCACGCGCACGCTGTGGGGCATTCTGACCGCTCTCGGCATCTCGGTCGGCGTCGTCGACTGGCCGCTCACCTCGCCGGCGCCCGTCGTGCGGGGGTATCTGGTGAGCGACACCTTCCATCTGCTGGCCGAAGCGCCGTCCGGGCTGCGCGAAGCGCCCCGTGTGTACCCGACGGACTTTCTGGTGGAGGCGCTGCATGCGATGGAACAGGAACTCGTGGCCCCGAGCCCGATCGCGCCGACGGAGGGCGGGGCACGGCTCGCGCCGCGATTCGAGCAGCCTAACCGGATCGATCGGATCTACGATCGGCTCGCCGGCGATCTGGACGCGGCGAGTCCCGCGCAGGCCACCATCGTCCGCTACCAGAGCCTCGACGTCGCCGGACACTACTTCCTTCGGTTCGCCGAGCCGGGCGCGTTCGGCGATGCCACCACGAGCGAGGAGCGTCGTCGCTTCGGGACGATCCTCGAGCGCCACTACGGGCTGATCAACGATGCGATTGGACGGGCGATGGCGTCGCTCGGCCCCAACGACCTTCTGCTCGTGATGTCCGGCTTCGGCATGGAGCCCCTCACCCTCGGGCGGCGGCTGCTCGAGCTGGTCATCGGTGATCCCGATGTGAACGGCACCCACGAAGGCGCGCCCGACGGGTTTCTGATGGCCTACGGCGGGATGGTCGCCCCGGGCCGGCTGTCGTCGCGCGCCTCGGTGGTGGACGTCGTCCCCACGGTGCTTTATTTTCTCGGCCTCCCGATCGGGCGGGATATGGACGGCTACGCACGCACCGATCTGTTCGATCGGTCGTTCACCGACGAGCGTCCGATCACGTTCATTCCCAGCTACGATCGGTAGACCGGGCCGGCTCGGCGCGGCCGTGCTATACTTCGTCGAACCGTCTTTAAAGCGTTCCAGCGAGAGCGCGAAGAGGTGCCGATGCCGACTGCCCGTCGTTCCCGGGCTCCCGTCCCCGTTCCCGCGTTCCTCAGTTCCTCAGCTCGGTCGATGCTGTTCTCCGTCGAGGCGTGCCCATGCCTGTGGTGATGGACGCCGATCGCGTGGGACGAACCCTCGCCCGCATCGCACACGAGATCCTCGAGCGCAACCGCGGGATCGACGAAGTCGCCCTGATCGGCATCCGCACGCGCGGAGCGCCCATCGCGAAGCGGCTGGCCCAGTCGATCCAGAAGATCAGCGGGCACGAGGTGCCGACCGGGACGCTCGACATCACGCTCTACCGGGACGACCTGATGCGTCACGCCGTCGGACCGCAGCCACTCGTTCGCAGTACCGCGATCCCGTTCTCGATCGACGACAAGCACATCATCCTCGTCGACGACGTGCTGTACACGGGGCGGACGATTCGCGCCGCGCTCGATGCGCTCATCGATTTCGGCCGGCCCCGCTCGATTCAGCTCGTGGTGCTCGTCGACCGGGGCCATCGCGAACTGCCGATCAAGGCCGACTACGTTGGCAAGAACCTGCCCACCTCGCTGTCGCAGAGCGTCCAGGTGCATCTCGCCGAGATTGACGGACGCGATGAAGTGGACATCGAAGAAGAGAGGCAGGCGCAGCCATGACCAGCGAGACGATGGCGGCGACCGGGCTCCGGAAGAAGGATCTGCTCGGGATCGCGGACCTGTCGGCCGACGAGATCCGGCTGATTCTCGACACGGCCGAGGCCATGCGCGAGATCGGCGAACGTCCGATCAAGAAGGTGCCGACGCTCAGGGGCAAGACCGTCGTGAACCTGTTCTTCGAGGCGAGCACGCGCACGCGCACCTCGTTCGAGATCGCCGAAAAGCGCCTCAGCGCCGACACGTTGAACATTGCAGCGGCCAGTTCGAGCGTGCTCAAGGGCGAGACTCTCGTCGACACCGCGCGGACGATCGAGGCGATGGCGCCCGACATGATCGTGCTTCGCCATGCGTCGTCCGGCGCCGGCCACCTCCTGGCGCGCCTGTGCCGCTCGCGCATCATCAACGCGGGCGACGGCATGCACGAGCACCCGACCCAGGCGCTCCTCGACGCGTTCACCATCCGCGCGCACAAGGGCCGGATCGCCGGACTCAAGGTGGCGATCGTCGGCGACCTGCTGCACAGCCGTGTGCTGCGGTCGAACGTGCTGGCGCTGACGCGACTCGGCGCAGACGTCTGGGTGAGCGGGCCGCCGACACTGGTGCCGGTCGGCATCGAGCAGCTCGGGGTCACCGTGACCACCTCGGTCGACGCCGCTGTCGAGGGGGCCGACGTCGTGATGATGCTGCGGATCCAGCAGGAGCGGATGCACGGCGCCTTCGTGCCGTCGCTGCGCGAGTACTTCACCGTGTTCGGCCTGACGGCCGAACGCGCGGCTCTCGCCAAACCGGACGTGATCATCATGCACCCGGGACCGATGAACCGCGGCGTGGAGATCGCGTCCGAGGTCGCCGACGGACCGTTCTCGGTCATTCTCGAGCAGGTGGCCAACGGCGTCGCCGTCCGGATGGCGGTGTTGTACCTCCTCGCCGGCGGTGCGGAGGTGGAGTGAAGTGCGCGACGAGGTGCAGCCAGCCAGACAGCCGATCCTGCTCAAGGGCGGTCGGATCGTGGATCCGGCCAATGCGCGCGACGGCGCGTTCGACATCCTCCTCGACGGCGATCGCATTGCGCGTGTCGGCCGGGATCTGCCGCCGGGCGACGCGCGCGTGGTGGAGATTCCGCCCGGGCTGGTCGTCTGCCCGGGCCTGATCGACATGCATGTGCACCTGCGCGAGCCGGGCCAGGAGCACAAGGAAACCGTCCACACGGGGACGGCCGCCGCCGTCGCCGGCGGGTTCACTGCCGTCGCGTGCATGCCGAATACGACGCCGGTCAACGACAACGCCGGCGTCACGGCCTACATCCTGCGCAAGGCGTCCGACGCCGCGTTTGCCCGCGTGTACCCGATTGGGGCGGTGTCGCGCGGTCAGGCGGGCGCCGAGCTTGCCGACCTCGCCGAGCTGAAGCAGGCCGGCTGCGTGGCCGTGAGCGACGATGGGCGGCCGGTGGCGACGGCGCTCCTCATGCGCCGGGCCCTCGAATACAGCTCGATGCTCGGCCTGAAAGTCATCGAGCACTGCGAAGACCCGACGCTCAAGGGCGAGGGCGTCGCCCACGAAGGGTTTTTCGCCTCCACGCTGGGCCTGCGCGGGATTCCGGGCGAGGCCGAATCGATCATGGCCGCGCGCGACATCGCGCTGGCGGGGCTCACGGGCGGGGCCGTGCACATTGCCCACATGAGCGCGCGCCAGACGCTCGATGCGGTCCGACACGGCAAGGCGCGCGGCGCGCGGGTGACGTGCGAGGTGACGCCGCACCATCTCATCCTCACCGACGAGCACCTGGCCCGGCCGATTCCCTACGACACCAACGTGAAGATGAACCCGCCGCTGCGCTCGGAAGCCGACCGCGACGCGATGCTCGAGGGGCTCGCCGACGGGAGCATCGACGCGATCGCCACCGACCACGCGCCGCATCACTACGACGAGAAGCGCGTCGAATTCGACCGTGCGCCGTTCGGCATCATCGGGCTCGAAACCGCGGTATCGCTCGGGCTCGATCGCCTCGTGCATCACGGCATCGTCACGCTCGCGCGGTTCGTCGAGCTGCTGTCGGTGCAGCCGGCGCGCATCCTCGGGGTGCCGGGTGGATTGCTCGGGGAAGGCGAGCCGGCCGACATCACCATTCTCGCCCCCGACCTCGCGGTGACTGTCTCGGTCGCGACGATGCAATCGAAGTCGAAGAACACGCCCTTCGACGGATGGTCGCTCAGGGGCGGCGTGGCGGGAACCCTGGTGGCGGGACGCGTCGTCTACGTGAACCGCGAGACGACGCTGAGGGCGTGAGGCCATTCGTGGACAAGCGCACCGAGATTCGGGACCGGGCTCTGCGTGACCTGCAGCTGTCGGAAGTCATCGTCCTCGACGGGCACTTCGACTTCGGCAACGGGTATCACGGGCCCGTGTACGTGAATCCGCACCAGCTCTTCCGGCATCCGTCGACGATCTGGCGGTTCGCCCAGGACCTCATCGACCTCCTCCCCGCGCCGATCATCGAGCAGACCGAGGTGGTGGCCGGTCCGGCAACCGGCGGCGCGCTGCTGGCGCACACGATCGCGGGGTTGCTCGACAGCCGCCGCAGCCTGACGCATCCGCCCTGCCGCTTCGCGCCCTTCCATGCCGACTCGGCCTCGGGCCTGACGCTGCGCCCGTTCTACCGGGCCGAGCTGAGCGGCGCGCGCGTGCTGCTGGCCGACGACGTCCGGAACACGGGCGCGACGTTCGCGCGGTGCGCCGGCCTCGTCCGCGACGCCGGCGGCGCCGTGGTGGCCACGGTCGAAATCTGCGATCGGCTCGAGAGCCTCACGGATCTCGGGGTGCCGAACGTCGCGCTGGTCGAGTACAAGGCCGCCGAAAACTTCCCGGCTGACCAGTGTCCGCTGTGCCGGCGCGGCGTGCCGATTACCAGGTTCTGAGGCCAGAGAAGGTGTGAGGTCGTGTCCGACGTCTCCCTGTTGAAGCTCCCCCTCGATCGCCTGTACACCGGATTCAACCACCCGGAGGCCGCCGCCGATCCCATTCAGATCGTCCGGCGGTACACGCGGGCCGACGATCGCGAGGTCGTGGGATTCTGTGCCGCCGCGTTGGCGTTCGGGCGCGTGTCGAGTGTCCTCCAGTCGATCGAGCGCCTGACGGCCATCATGGGCGACCGACCCGCCGAGTACATCCGCCGCTTTCATCCCCGGGAGCACGGCCCGGCATTCGCCGGACTGGTGCACCGCTGGACCCGCGAGGTCGATCTGGTGGCGCTCCTGTGGCTCATCCGACAGATGCTCGAATCCTATCGGATCGATCGAAGGCTTCTTCCTGCAGGGCTACGAGCGCACGGCGGGGGACGTCGCGTCCGCTCTCGATCGGTTTTCGACCGCGGCCATGGCGCTCGACCTTCGCACGGCGTACGGGCGGGTGCCGGCGCGGCCCGGCGTCGCGTACTTCTTCCCGCGACCCTCGGCCGGCAGCGCCTGCAAGCGCCTCAACCTCTTCCTGCGGTGGATGGTGCGGCAGGATGCGCTCGACCTCGGCGTGTGGCGCGGCGTGTCGGCCGCCCAGCTCGTCGTGCCGCTCGACACCCACGTCATCCGGGTCGGCCGCTGCCTGGGGCTGACCCGGTACACGAGCCCGGGGTGGCGCATGGCGGCGGACATCACGGGCGCGCTCCGGCGCCTCGACCCCGGTGATCCCGTGCGGTACGACTTTGCGTTGTGCCACCTCGGCATGATGAATGCCTGCGGGTTCAACCGCGCGGAGCGGGACCGGAACTGTCCGTTGCGTGGCGTGTGCCGGCCAGTCGCGCGTAGACGGCGGCCGTCCCGGCGATCATCCGCTCGAGACTGAAGCGTTCGTTGACGCGCGCGAGACCCGCGCGGCCCATGGCCGCTCTGGCGCCGTCGTCCTGCAGCAGCCGCACGATGGCGCCGGCCAGCGCGCGATCGTCGCGCGGCGGCACGAGCAGCCCCGTCTCGCCGTCGGCCACGACTTCCGGGATCCCACCCGTCCTCGTCGCGACGATGGCGCGGGAGCACGCCATCGCGTCGAGGAGCGATGTGCCCAGTCCCTCGGTCACCGAGCTCATCGCGAACACGTCGAAGCTCTTGATGCAGCCGAGGACGTCGGTCCGAAAGCCTGGCAGGAACACGTGCTTCTCGAGGCGGTGCTCGCGGACCTGACGCTCCAGCGACTCGCGCAGCTCGCCCTCTCCGAGAATCACGAACCGTGTGTCCGGAATCGTTTGTACGACGAGCCGGGCCGCGTCGATCAGGTACCGGTGGCCCTTGTGCGGCACCAGCGCCGCGACGTTGCCCACCACGGGGGCCTGGTGGGGCAGCCAGAACGCCTCGTGGATGTTCACCGCCGGCGCAGCCTGCACGTGCTCGAGGTCGATGCCTTCGTGCACGGTGACGGCCCGCGCCGGAGGCACCCCGTCGGCGAGCAGCATCTGTCGGATGGCGTCGGATGCGGCGATGAAGCAGTCGACCTGCCGGTATTTCCATCGCGAGAACGAATGGCCTTTCAGGTGGAAATCGACGCGGCGCGACGCCACGATCGGCGGCGCAATCGAGGCGCCGGCCATCGGCAACGCGAGCGCGGCGATGGCGACGCCGTGCGGATCGTGGGCGTGGACGACATCGGGGCGGAGGCGCTTGAGCACGCGCGCCAGTCGCCACGCGGCCGTCAGGTCGACTTCCGTGCGGGGCGCGAGGGGCACGAGTTCGAGACCCTCGGCGGCGCGGCGTCGGAGTTCGCCGCCCGGGTGGGCGACGAGGGCGGCACGCTGGCCGATCGCTCGCAGGCCGTTGACCGTGAGCAGCACCTGGTTCTGGCCGCCGCGCCACGTCCGCGCGGTGTCGATGTGGAGGGAGAACATCAGGCGCGGCGCTGCAGCTCCCAGAGCTTCGCGAACTTCAGGAACACATAGTAGGCGTTCATCTGCGAGATCACGAAGCCGGCGGCTCCGTCGCGGAAGCCGCCGCGCACGAGGTAGTTGCGCAGGAAGGCCAGCGGGGGATGGACGGCCAGATCGGTCAGCCCGGCCCGACGGCCGCACTCGAACATCTGGCGGGCGGCGTAGCCGGCGTACCGATCGATTGTGTCGAGGTGGTCGGCGATGTCGCGATACGGGTAGTGCTGCAGCTCGCCGCGCAGCCGGCCGACCGGGCCGCTCGCAGCCACCGACTCGTGCACGTACTGGCCCTCCCACCGGGCCAGGCGACGGTCGTAGAGGCGGGTCTGGAAGTCGGGGTACCAGTCGGTCGTGCGCACCCAGCGGCCCAGGTGCCACGTGACACGCGGCACGCGGTAGGCGGCGACGGCCGGACGGTCGGCCAGGGTGCGCCGGATTTCCGCCGCCAGCTCCGGAGTGACCCGCTCGTCGGCGTCGAGCGACAGGATCCAGTCGTGGGTCGCCGCCTGCGCGGCGTAGTTCTTCTGCGCGACGTACCCTGGCCACGCGCGTACGTCGACGCGGTCGGTGTACTGGCGGGCGATGGCCGCCGTGTCGTCCGTGCTTTCCGAATCGACGACGACCAGTTCGTCGGCCCAGGCGACCGACTGAAGGGCCGCACCGACGTTCGCGGCCTCGTTCCTGGTGATCACCGTGACCGAGAGCTTCGGCACGGCGGCGAGTGTAAACCGAATCCTCGGAACTGAGGAACTGAGGAACGGCGAACCTACCGTCCCGGCGTCGTGGTCGCTCCCGTGGTCGAGCCGGCCAGGGGCACCTCCTGCACGGCCTCGAGATCGACCAGTGACTTGTTGTAGTCGGCGATGGCCTGCACTTCGCTCGTCCGGGCAAGCGCCAGATCGCGCTGGGCTTGAATGACCTGGAAATTGGTGGACAGGCCGGCGGCGAACTTCTTCTCTTCCGCGTCGAGCTTCTGCTCCTGGAGCGAGCGCGCCGCCCGTGCCGCTTCCACGCGCTGCTGGTTCGTCTGCACCTGGCGGGCGGCGACACGGACCTGCGTCGCGACCTGCAGCTCGAGATTCTTCAGGCTGCCCTGGGCCTGCTGGTACTCGAGCCGCGCGCGGGCCAGATTCGCCTCCGAGCTGCTGGTGCCGATCGGATAGCCGAACGACACGCCGAACACCCAGGTCGGGTACGCGTTGCTGAACACGTCGCCGAGGACCGAACCGAACCCGACCTGGGACAACACCGTTCGCGACGGCGTGATGCCGTTGCCCAGTGAGAACGGATCAATCGGTTCAAGCTGCGAGCCGCCGATCCCGACCGCCTGGTAGCTGACCGTCGCATTGACGTCGGGCAGCAGCTGGTTGCGGAAGTAGCGCATGGTGATGTCGTTCTGCTCGAGGCCGTTCTTCGCCTGCGCCAGATCAGTCCGCTTCGCCAGGGCGTTGCGGACGGCCGCGTCGATGTCCACCGCCTGGGCCTGGAAGGCCACCGAGTCGGTCGGCTCGAGCGACACGTCCCAGAAGTCCGGCCGGTCCGGGTCGAAGATGAGCGCCCGCAGCCGATCTTCCGCGTTGGTGATCGCCGCCTGGGCGACAATCACGTTCTGCTGGTTGCTGGCGACTTCGGCCTGCGCCTGCACGATGTCGATGGGCGCCATCGTGCCGACTTCCACGCGCTTTTGATTGTCGGCCAGCGACTGCTGCGAGAGGGCAAGCGACTGCTGGTTCGCCTTCAGGTTGTCGATCGCGTAGGCCAGATCCCAGTATGCGTTCTTCACATTTCGGACCGTCTGCGTAATGACGGTCTGCAGCTGGATGTCCGACAGCTCCCGGCCCTTCTGGCTGAGCGCCACCTGCTCGCGAATCGTATCGATCGAGAAGTTGCGCAGCAACGGCTGCGTGTAGCTCGCCTGGAAGTTGCTCTGCAGTTGAGGGCTGAAGTTGTTGAAGATGTTCGTGCTCGTCGCGCGCGAGTTCGTCCAGTCGGCCGAGTACGACCCGCCCCAGGGCAGATTCTGGCTCGCGCCCAGGACCGTCGAGAACGTGTTCGACGTGCTGCTCGGCGAGATCGCGCTGGACGATACTTGAGTGGCGTCGCGGTTCGTCAGCGTGGAGTTGAAGACCGGCGTCCAGCTCGCCCTGGCCGCCGAGACGGCCATGTCCTCGATCTGGGGACCCAAGCGCTGGATCTGGATGCCCAGATTCTGCTCGAGCGCCATGGACACCGCCTCGTCCACCGACAGGCGCATGGCCGGCTGCTCCTCGGCTGCCGCGGCGCTCTGGACGATGCCGTCGAGCAACGACGGGCGCGTCTGGGCCGACAGAGACGAGGCGAAAGGCAGGGCCACGGCCAGCGCGAGCGCCAGGGCCGTCGGCCAGTGGAGAGGGTGGTGCTGACGCATGAATGTCGACTCCTGAAGCGGACGGGATTTGCCAAATCTGGCTTCTAACACTAGACGTGTGGCGGGGGCCCTCGGTTCGGGCCTGGACCGAATTGTATACTACCGGCCTGATGACGCTTCGTGCCGTGCCCACGCGTGAAGACCTTCTCGACGCCTTCCGGCGATCCGGCGCCCTGCTCGACGGCCATTTCCGCCTGTCGTCGGGGTTGCACAGCCCGGGCTATCTCCAATGCGCCCTCGTCCTGCAGCACCCTGATCGCGCCGAACAGCTCGGCCGGGCGCTGGCGTCGCGGACCGCCGATCTCCGCCCGACCGTCGTGCTGTCGCCCGCCCTGGGCGGCGTGGTCATCGGCCACGAAACGGCGCGAGCCCTGGGCATCCGCGCGATCTTCGCCGAGCGCGTCGATGGCGCCCTGATGCTGCGCCGCGGCTTTACGTTGAGCGAAGGTGATCGCGTGCTCGTCGTCGAGGACGTCGTCACGACGGGGGGATCGACCAAAGAGACCATGCAGGTCGCCCGCGCGGCGGGCGGCCAGGTGGTGGGTGCCGCGTCGATCGTCGATCGCAGCGCCGGCGGCGTCGTGTTCGACGTGCCGTATTGCTCGCTTGTCGACATCGAGCTGGCGACGTACGAGCCCGACCAGTGTCCGCTCTGCGCGAGCGGGCTGCCGGTCGTCAAGCCGGGGTCGCGGCCGGTGGTGGCGTGAGGTGCCCGCCTTCAGGATCACCATCGCGTACGACGGCACCGAGTTCGTCGGCTGGCAGCGGCAGGCCTCGGGCACCTCGGTGCAGTGGCTGCTCGAACAGATACTTGCCGACCTCGCCGGCGCACCGGTCGACGTGACGGGGGCCGGACGCACCGACGCCGGGGTGCACGCGCTCGGGCAGGTCGCCGGCTTCCGCCTGGATAAGGCGATTCGCCCCGACACGCTCGTTCGCGCCCTGAACGCCCGGCTGCCCGAGGCCGTGCGGGTCACGGCCGCCGATGAGGTGCCCGACACCTTTCACGCGCGGTTCGCCGCGCGCGCCAAGACCTACCGGTATCAGCTCTGGAACGGCGAGGTGATGCCGCCGATTTGGCGCCGGTTCGCCTGGCACGTGCCCGGTCCGCTCGACGTGGGCGCGATGGATGCGGCCGCCGGTCGGCTTCAGGGCCGCCACGATTTTGCCGCGTTTCAATCGGCGGGCAGCGCCGTCGCCTCCACCGAACGGACCATCGAGTCTTCACGCGTCGAGGTCGAGGCGGGCGCACCGGCCGACCACGCAAATTTGGGGCGGATGGTCGTGTACCTCGTGACGGGCGACGGCTTCCTCCGTCACATGGTGAGAGCGATCGTCGGAACCCTCGTCGACATCGGACGCGGCCGCCGGGACCCGGCCTGGATCGCCGACGTCGTGACGTCCGGCGATCGCGCGCAGGCCGGGGCCACGGCCCCCGCGCACGGGCTGTTTCTGATGGCCGTCCGGTACGATGAAGCCGCCGGTCTGGTCTCCCCACGACCCTCGACGAGGGCAGCGTCGCGGTTGCGGGACGGTCAAATCCCGGTACAATAGGGGTTTACAGCGAGGACGCGTGCATGTCGCTTGAGCAGCTCCTGGCGAAGATTCCGCCGGGATCGCCCGACCGATCGCTGGCCAGCCAGATCAATTTCGAGCAACTCCCCGCGCACGTCGCCATCATCATGGACGGCAACGGGCGCTGGGCGGCGCAGCGTCACCTGCCGAGGGTCGAAGGGCACCGGGCCGGGATCGACTCGGTGCGCGACGTGGTCGAAACATCGGCCCGCCTCGGCATCGACGTGCTGACGTTGTATGCGTTTTCGGTCGAGAACTGGAAGCGGCCGCGCGCGGAAGTCAACACGCTGATGACGCTGCTCAAGCGCTATCTGCGGCTCGAGTTGAGCACCCTGCTGGCCAACAACATCCGCTTCCAGGTGATCGGCCGGAAGGACGAACTCGCGCGCGACGTGCAGCAGGAGCTCGATGCCGCGATGGCCCGCACGGCCGCCAACACCGGCATGTGGTTCAACATCGCCTTGAACTACGGCGGCCGCGCCGAAATCGTGGCAGCCGCGCGCCGGGCCATCGAACAGGGCATCGCCCCCGACGCGCTCGACGAACGCCGCTTTGCCGAACTGCTCTACACGGCCGGGCAGCCGGATCCGGATCTGCTGATTCGCACGAGCGGCGAGATGCGCGTCAGCAATTTCCTTCTGTGGCAGATTGCGTACGCCGAAATCTGGGTGACCGAAACCCTCTGGCCCGACTTCCGGCGGCGCCACCTGCTCGACGCGATCCTCGCCTATCAGAAGCGGGACCGCCGCTACGGCGGCATCAAGCCGGCGCCGGCGGCGCTCGGCGCCCAGTGATTCGCGCCGCCAGCGGCGCGGTGCTGGTGGCGCTCGCCGTGGGTGCCGTGTTCTTCGCGACACCGCTGGTCTTCGCCGGCGTCGGCGCGGCGCTCGTCCTGCTCGCGTCGTTCGAGCTCGTGGCGATTGCGTCGGCCAGCGGCGCCGCGGTCGCCGAGTGGCCGGCGGTGGGCGGGGCGATCGCGACCTTCGCCGCGTTCGTCAACGTCAATGCGCGCAACTCCGGTGGGGTGCCGCCCGAGGTCGTGCTGCTGGCGGCCGTGGTGGTCGTGGGCGCCGTGGCCCTGTCGCAATGGCACGGCGGGCCCCACGCGACGGCCTCGGCCGCGTCGATGCTCTTTCCCAGCCTCTATCTGGCCCTGCCCGTCGGCGCCCTGGTCGCCGTGCGCGAGGTCCGCGGCCCCGAGGCCCTCTTCCTCCTGATGGCGACGGTGATGGTGAGCGACACGGCGCAGTATTACGTCGGGCGCCTGGCCGGCCGGCGTCCGCTGGCCCCCGCCGTGAGTCCGAAGAAGACCATCGAGGGCGCCGCCGGCGGCGTCATCGCGGGCACGTTGACGATGGCAGCCCTCGGCGCATGGTGGCTGCCGCGCGTGCCGCTCGGCGAGCGGATCGGGCTCGGACTGGCCGTGGTCGGCGTCGGGATCGTCGGCGACCTGTTCGAGTCGATGTTGAAGCGGAGCGCGAGCCTGAAGGACAGCTCGCACCTCATCCCCGGCCACGGCGGCGTCCTCGACCGCATCGACGCGCTCCTCTTCGCCGCGCCCGTGTACTACGTCGCGCTCCGGTATCTGTGACATGCCCCCGGGACGCCCGCGCAAGCGCATCGCCATCCTGGGATCGACCGGATCCATCGGACAGAGCGCCCTCGCCGTCGTCGACGCCCATGCCGATCGACTCGAGGTCGTCGGCCTCGCGGCGGGGGAGAACAGCGATCGGCTGGCCGCACAGATCGACCGCTATCGCCCGCGGCTCGCCGCGATGGCGAGCGGAGCGGCCGTCGACCGCCTGCGCAAGTCGGGCGTGGCGTCGAGCGTCGAGATCGCCGCCCCGGGGCGCGGCGGCCTCGTTGCGGTCGCGTCGCATCCGGATGTGGAGATCGTGCTCTGCGCCTCATCCGGCACCGAGGGGCTCGAGGCCGTGCTCGCCGCGATCGAACACGGCAAGACCGTGGCGCTCGCCAACAAGGAAGTGCTGGTGATGGCCGGCGGCCTCGTGTCGGACGCCGCGCGGGCGCGCGGTGTGCCCCTCCTGCCGGTCGACAGCGAGCACAACGCGATTCACCAGTGCCTCGACGGCCGCCGGGCGAGCGAGTTGGCGCGCGTCGTGCTCACCGCGTCGGGCGGACCGTTCCGCGGGCAATCGCCGTCCGAGCTGGACGCGGTCACGCCGGACGCCGCACTCCGCCATCCGACGTGGCGCATGGGCCGTAAGATCACCGTCGATTCGGCCACGCTCATGAACAAAGGGCTCGAGGTGATCGAGGCGCACTGGCTGTTCGGCGTGCGTGCCGATCAGATCGACGTCGTCGTCCATCCACAGAGCGTGGTGCACTCGATGGTGGAGTTCGTGGACGGGTCGATCATCGCGCAGCTGGGTGTGACCGACATGCGCCTGCCGATTCAATATGCATTCTCGTATCCGGAACGCTGGAGCGCGCCGGTTCCTCCGCTCGATCTGGTCGCGGCCGGCCGGCTCGAGTTCGATCGCCCCGATACGATCGCGTTTCCCTGTCTGCGCCTGGCCTATCGAGCGCTCGAGGGCGAGCGCAGTCTGCCCGTCGTGCTCAACGCGGCGAACGAGGTGGCGGTGGCGCGCTTTCTCGACGGACGTCTCGCCTTTCGCTCGATCCCGGTCGTGATCGACGCCACGATGAACGCGCATCGCCCGACGCCTGTCGCGACCCTGGCGGCCGTGCGCGCGGTCGACGCATGGGCGCGAACCGAGGCCGAAACGATTGCCGGCGGGATACAATTGAACGTGGGGAAGTGAGAGGCAGACAGACGTGACCACGTTGCTCGCTTTTGCATTCGTCCTGGGCGTCCTGGTGTTCGTGCACGAGCTCGGCCACTTCCTGGCGGCCAAGCGTGTCGGCATCCGGGTGCTCAAGTTTCAGCTCGGCTTCAATCCGACGATCTGGAGCGTCCGGTACGGCGACACCGAATACGGCATCGGCGTCGTCCCGCTCGGCGGCTACGTGAAGATGGCGGGCGAGAGCCCGGAAGAGAATCCGTCGGGCGCGCCCGACGAGTTCATGTCGAAGACCAAATGGCAGCGGTTCCAGGTGCTGATCATGGGGCCGACCATGAATCTGCTCCTCGCGGTCGTGCTCACCGCGATCGTCCTCGTGAACGGACAGGAAGTGCCCGTGTTTCTCGATCAGCCACCGGTGGTGGGGACGGTGGCCGAGGCGTCGCCCGCCGCGCGCGCCGGCATTCAGCCCGGCGATCGGATCGAGTCGGTGGCCGGGCGGACGGTCGACACCTGGGAGCAACTCTCGATGGCGATCGGGGCGCGGCCGAATCGCGAAGTCGAGCTCGGCATCGTCCGGGATGGCTCTTCCTTCGTGCGCGACGTGACGCCGGAAGCGGCCCGGGACTCACAGTTCGAAATCGGCGAGATCGGCGTGCTGCCCGACGTGCACCCGCATCTCACCGGCATCATGTCGGGAGAAGCGGCCGAGCGCGCGGGCTTGCAGGCCGGCGACGTCGTGGTGTCGATTGCCGGCAAGCCCATCACCTTCACCGGACAATTGCGCGACGCGGTCGTGGCGCACCCGGGGGAAACGGTGCCGTTCGTCATGATCAGGAACGGGGAGACGCTCACCATTCCCGTGACGCTCGGTCGCCAGGGCGACGGCGGCTGGCTCGGCGCGTATCTGGCGGATGCCACGAAGACGTTGAAACCCGGGCCGATCCGCGCCGTCACCTTGTCCGTCCGGACCAACGTTCAGCTCGCGGGGATGATTTTTCAGACCGTGGGCGACCTGCTGACCCGCCAGACCTCACCGAAACAGCTGATGGGGCCAGTGGCGATCGCGCAGCTCTCCGGCGAATCGGCTCAGCTCGGGTGGGCGGCACTCTTCGGGCTGATGGCGACGATCAGCCTGAATCTGGGCATTCTGAACCTGCTCCCGATTCCGATCCTCGATGGCGGCCACATCTTCATCATGGGCCTCGAAGGCTTGACGCGGCACGACTTTAGCATCAAGGTGAAAGAGAAGATGCTGCTCGCCGGGTTCGTCGTGCTGATGATGCTGATGGTCACCGTCATCTACAACGACCTGATGCGGATCACCTGGATCCAGAACCTGGTGCCGTGGCGCTGAAGGAGAGCTTCTGACATGCCAGGCGTGAAACACCTTCCTGCCGTCTTAGCCCTCGTGCTGACGGCGGTCCTCGCGGCGGCACAGACGGCCGTCACCTCGGCCGACATCGAGCGGCTCCAGGACAGCCTGACCGCCGCGCACCGCGAAGTCGCCGCCCTTGCCGCGGATCGCCCGTCGCTCGCGTCGTCGCTCAGGGACGAGCTCGACCAGGCGGGCGACGAGGTGATCTATCTGAAGGTCAAGCTGCGGAAACACGAAGCCGTCACGCGGCAGGACTACGCGGAGTTGCGCGACCGGATCGACGACATCCGCAATCGAACGCTCGCGCCCGGCGACGCCGCGCGGCCGGCGCCGGCGGTTCCGTCTCCGGCCGAACGCGGTGCGACGAGCACGCGAACCCGCGGCACGGTGCCGGTCGGCACGGAGCTCGACGTTCGCTTGCAGCGGTCCATGAGCTCGGACACGGCGCAGGTGAACGACACGGTGGACGCCACCACGCTGGCCGACTTGCAGAACGACGCTGGCGTGATCGTGCCTGCCGGCTCGATCGTCCACGGCGTCGTCAGCAGCGCGCATCCCGCGACCCGGACCGAGCGCACGGGACGCCTCACACTGGACTTTCACGAGATCACCGTGGGCGGTACGACCTACCCGATTCGGGCCACGGTGACGCAGGCGCTCGAAAGTGAAGGGGTGAAGGGCGAGGCGCCCAAGATTGCGACCGGGGCGGGCGTCGGCGCGATCATCGGCGGCATTCTCGGCGGCGTGAAGGGGGCGCTTGCCGGCATCCTGATTGGCGGCGGCGGAACGATCGCCGCCACCGAAGGGCAGGACGTGAGCCTGCCGGCCGGGACCGTGCTTCGGATTCGGTTCGATTCGCCCCTCGATCTCGGGCGCTAACCGCCGCTCTTCGCGGTCCGCATCGCCTCGTGCGCCACGCGGACCGTGCGATCGACGTCACGCACGGTGTGTGCGGCCGAGAGGAACCAAGCTTCGAACTGCGACGGTGGCGGATAGACGCCGCGGGCGAGCATGGCCCTGAAGAAGCGCGCGTACCTCTCCGTGCTGGCGCTGGTTGCCGCGCGGTAGTCGCGCACGGGCCGATCGGTGAAGAACGGCGTCAGCACCGAGCCGAACGCGTTGACCTGCACCGCCACCCCGGCGGATCGCGCCGCATCCGCGAGTCCTCCTGCCAGCCGGGTCGTCAGCGCCGCCAGGTGCTTGTAGAGCTTCGGGGTGAGCCGGTCGAGCGCCCAGAGGCCCGCCGTCATCGCCAGCGGGTTGCCCGAGAGAGTGCCCGCCTGATAGACGGGGCCCTCGGGCGCCACCAGGGCCATCAGGTCCGCCCGCCCGCCGTAGGCGCCGACCGGCAGGCCGCCGCCGATGATCTTGCCGAGGCACGTCAGATCCGGGCGCACGCCGACCAGCGCCTGTGCGCCTCCGGCGGACGCCCGAAATCCGGAGATCACTTCGTCGAAGATGAGGAGCGCGCCGTGCGCCGTGCACAGATCGCGAAGTCCCGCGAGAAAGCCGGCCGCCGGTGGAACGACGCCCATGTTTCCGGCAACCGGCTCGACGATGACCGCCGCCACGGTGCCGCGATAGGTGTCGAGGAGCTGGGCGACGGACGCCACGTCGTTGTAGGCAGCGACGAGCGTGTCGGCGACGGCCGCCGCGGGGACGCCGGGGCTCGTCGGGACGCCCAGCGTGAGCGCGCCGGAGCCCGCCTTCACCAGGAACGGGTCGGCATGTCCGTGATAGCAGCCTTCGAACTTGATGATGCGATCGCGCCGCGTGGCCGCGCGCGCCACGCGCACCGCGCTCATCGTCGCCTCCGTACCCGAGCTGACGAACCGGATGCGTTCGATCGACGGCATGAGGGCGCGGACCCGTTCCCCGAGCTCGACTTCGAGCGGACTGGGAGCGCCGTAGCTCGTGCCGCGCCGCGCCGCCGCCGCGAGCACTCTGACGAGCCCAGCCGGCGCATGCCCGTGGATGAGCGGCCCCCAGGACATCACGTAGTCGATGTAGCGGCCCCCGTCGACGTCGACGATCCTGGCGCCCGATGCCCGCGCGATGAACGCGGGCGTGGCACCCACGGCCGTAAACGCGCGCACGGGGCTGTCGACGCCCCCTGGGAGGATCTCCTGCGCGCGGCGGAATAGTCGTTGGGATCTGGTCAGCGGCATCGTCGTGGCACGCTCCGGCAGGGCTGGGCTAGGCGAGAAGCCGGGCGGCCTCCCGGGCGTAGTACGTCAGGATCATGTCGGCGCCGGCGCGATGGATCGCGGTGAGGCATTCGAGCATGGCGCGGCGCTCGTCGATCCAACCGTTTTTCGCTGCGGCTTTCAGCATCGCGTATTCGCCGCTCACCTGATACGCGGCAGTCGGATAGCCGAAGCGGTCCTTGACGCGCGCGATGACGTCGAGATACGGCATCGCCGGCTTCACCATCACGATGTCGGCGCCTTCGGCCAGATCCTGCTCGACCTCGCGGAGAGCTTCCGCCACGTTCGCCGGATCCATCTGGTGCGATCGGCGGTCGCCGAACGCCGGAGCGCTGTCGGCGGCGTCGCGAAACGGACCATAGAACGCGGAGCAGTACTTGGCCGCGTACGACATGATGGCCACCTGATCGTGTCCACGCTCGTCGAGCGCGGCCCGGATGGCACCGACACGTCCATCCATCATGTCGGACGGCGCGACGATGTCGGCGCCGGCCGCGGCGTGCGAGACGGCCGCCTTCACGAGTTGCTCGACGCTCGGGTCGTTGACGATCTCCTCCCCCACGACGATCCCGCAATGCCCGTGGCTGGTGTACTCGCACAGGCAGACGTCGGTCACGACGAGCAGGTCCGGCACCTCGCGCTTGATGGCCCGCACGGCCGCCTGCACCGGCGCGTCGGGATCGTAGGCGGCGCTGCCGACGTCGTCTTTGTGCGCCGGCAGGCCGAAGAGGATGACCGCGCGGATGCCATCGCGACGCGCGCCCTCCGCCTCCGCGACCGCCTCGTCGACCGAGAGCTGGAACACCCCGGGCATCGACGCGACCTCGCGGCGGACGCCCTGACCCTCGCAGACGAACAGCGGCAGGATGAACAGTTCGGGCGTCAGGCGCGTTTCGCGGACGAGCGCCCGCATGGCGTCCGACCGTCGGAGGCGGCGCAGGCGGCGGGTGAGTTGAAGCGAGAGGCGGGTGTCAGTGGGCGTCATGGCGGAAGTGCTCCACGATGGCCTCCACCAGACCGGGAATGGTGTACTGCCCGGGCAGGATGGCGGTCGTGATGTTGTACTGCGCCGCCGCCTCGGCCGTGACCGGACCGATGCAGGCGACGGCGGTGGCATTCAGCAGATCGGCGGCGGGCTCGTCGCCGAGCACGCCCACCAGGTTGCGGACGGCCGACGGGCTGGCGAACGTCACGACGTCCAGCCGGTGCTCGAGCAGCAACCGGTAGACGTCGGGCCCGCCGTCGCTCTCCGCGTCGGCCGCGACCGTCCGGTACGCCACGACGTCGGTCACCGACGCGCCGTGCCGACGCAGGTCTTCGGCCACGACGTCGCGTCCGATGTCGGCCCGCGGGAGAAGGACACGAAGGCCTTCCAGGGGCGCCGCCGAGCGGATCGCCTGGACCAGCGCCTCTCCCCGGTATTCGAGCGGGATCGCGTCGACCTTGAGCCCATGACGCCGCAGCGCGTCGGCCGTGGAGGGCCCCACCGCACAGAGCTTCGTGCCTCCCAGCGCCCGCAGATCGTGCGGACCCGCCAGCAGGCGCTCGACGAACGGCTCGACCGCATTCGCACTCGAGAAAATCACCCAGTCGAACGGCTCCAGATTCGCGCAGGCGGCGTCGAGTGGACCGTAGTCGTCGGGCGGTTCGATGCGGATCATCGACGCCACGACGCTCTCGGCGCCGGCACGCTCGAGGAGCTCGGCGAGCTCGCCTGCCTTGTCGGGCGCCCGTGTCACCAGCACGCGCTTGCCGAACAGGGGACGCGAGTCGAACCAGCGCAGATGTTCGCGCAGGCCGGCCACCCGTCCCACCGTCAGCACCGCGGACCGTCGTTCATGGATCTCGTCGGTCCCTGCCGCCACTTCTTCCAGCGTGCCGACGACGGTTCGCTGAGTCGGAAGCGTCCCGTCGTAGACGAGCGCCGCCGATTCGCCGGGCGCCCGCCCGTGAGCGACCAGCGCCTCGATGACCGAGTGCACCTCGTCGGGTCCGACGGCGCACACGATCGTGCCGTCGAGCCGCGCGACCGCGGTCCAGTCGACGCACGTCACCCGCGACCCGTCAGGGCCGCCGCCCCTCACGAACGTCAGCGTGTCACCGCTGTCTGGCGACGTGACCGGCACGCCGGCGTACGCGGGCGCCGCGATGCCGGCCGGCACGCCCGGCACGACTTCGAACGGCACGCCGTGCTGGTGCAGGAACAGCGCCTCGGAACCGCCGTGGTCGAAGAAATACGGGTCGCCCCACTTGAGCCGCGCCACCGACCGGCCCTCGCGCGCCTTCTCGGCGAGGAGGTAGCAGATGGCCTCCTGCTCGAGCGGCTGCGGGGCGGCGGCCCCGAGGTCGATCTGTTCGGCGTCGGCGCGCGCGTAGCGCAGCAGTCGCGGATTGACCCGCGTGTCGTACAGGACGACGTCCGCACCCCTCAGGCGCGCGAGGCCCCGGACGGTGATGAGGCCCGGATCCCCGGGACCGGCGCCGATCAGATAGACGGTCCCCGTCTTCACCGCAGTCTCACGTGGACGTGACCAGCAGTTCGCCGGCGCCCTCCGACAGCAGCTGCGCTCCCGCTTCGCGGCCGGCGCGTGCAGCGTCGGCCCAGGTGCTGCGTGCGTGGGCTTTGAGCGCCTGTTCGCCGTCGAGCGAGACCACCGTCGCCATCAGCTGCAGCGTCTCGGCGTCGGGTGTGGTGGCCAGGGCGCCGAGCGGCGTCTGGCACCCGCCGCCCAGCGCCACGACGAGCGCCCGTTCGGCCGAGAATGCGGCGGCCGTGGCGGCATCGTCGATGGGCCTGAGCGCATCCCACGTGCGTCGGTCGTCGTCTCGGATCTCCACCGCGACAATGCCTTGGCCGGGCGCCGGCACGCAGGCGTCGGCGGGAAGGCAGAGCGAAATGCGATCGGCCAGGCCCAGCCGCCGCAGGCCCGCGGCGGCGAGCACGATGGCGTCGAAGTCGCCCGCGTCGAGCTTGCGCAAGCGCGTATCGAGGTTCCCGCGCAGGCCGGCGAACCGGGCGAGGGGCAGCAGGCGCTTCAGCTGCGAGACGCGCCGGACGCTGCCGGTTCCGATCGACGGCGATTGCCCGAGCGCGGCGACCATCGCATCCACCGCCGGCGCCTCTCTCAGGCAGGTGGCTGCGGGCAGCACGAGGGCGTCGAGCGGATCGGCGCGCGGCAGCACGGCGCCGACGGTCAGACCCTCGGGGAGCACGGCCGACATGTCTTTCGCGCTGTGGACGGCGAGGTCGATCGCCTTCGCGACGAGCGCATCTTCGATCTCCTTCACGAACAGCCGCTTGCCGCCCGCCTCGGAGAGGGCCCGATCGGCCATTGCGTCGCCGGACGTGCGGATCACGACGATCTCGCAGGGAGGGCCTCCCGCGGCGGCGATGCGGGCGGCGACTTCGCGGGCCTGCCACAGGGCAAGCTGGCTGCCGCGAGTCCCGAGGCGGAGGGCAGCTGGCATCGGTCAGTGTCGGCTCTTCGCGCGCGGAAAGGGAGCGACGTTCGAGCTGTCGCCATCGCCCTGCGCGGACTCGTGATCCCGATCGGCCAGCAGGAACAGGCGGGTGAGCGCCTCGGTGCAGGCCCCAACCGTCTCCGCGTCGCCGAGCGCCTTGAGCTGCTCGGTGGGCGTGAGCAGCAGCTTCTCGATGATGAGTCGGGTCACTTCGTCGACGCGCGCGCGCCCTTCGGGCGTGAGCGACGAGAGCTTGGCGTCGAGACGCGCGAGCTCCGACCGGCGGATGGCCTCGAAGTGCTGGCGGAGCGCGACGATCGTGGGAACGGCGCCGCGCGCCTTGAGCCACGCCGCGAACTTCTGCAGCTCCTCGTTGACGATCGTTTCGGCGCGCTCGATCTCGCTGGCGCGCCGCGCTAGGTTCTCGCGCACGCTGGCCTGGAGGTCGTCGATGTTGTAGAGGAACACCTGTTCGATCTCGCCGGTGGCCGGCTCGACGTCGCGCGGCAGGGCGATGTCGATCAGGAACAAGGGCCGGCTGCGGCGCCCGCGCATCACGGTTTCCACGCGCGCTCTGCTCAGGATGGGCGCCGCCGCTCCCGTGGCGGTGATGACGATGTCGCTGGTGCGAAGGGCCTCGTCCATGTCCTCCCAGGGCGCCGCCGCGGCGCCACCGATCGCCTCGGCGACTTGGGCGGCGTGCCCCATGGTGCGGCTCATGATCGTCACGTGATGCACGCCCTGGGACTTCATGTGGCGGGCGGTGATCTTGCCCATCTCGCCGGCGCCGATGACGAGCACCGTGCGGCCCTTCAGATCACCGAAGATCTTCCTGGCCAGCGCGACGGCCGCGAAACCCACCGAGACCGCCCCCGCGCCGAGGCCCGTCTCCGACCGTACCCGTTTGCCCACCGCGAACGAGGTGTGAAAGAGCCGGTTGAGCAGCGGCCCCGACGACTGGTGCTGGATGGCGAACGCGTGCGCGTCCTTGACCTGCCCGAGAATCTGGGGTTCGCCGACCACGAGCGAATCGAGGCCCGCGGCGACGCGAAACAGATGACGCGCCGCGTCGAGGTCCGTCTTTTCGTACACGTGCGGCTCGACTTCGGCGCCGTCCACGCGGTGAAACGCGCTGATGAAGGCCAGCACTTCCCGGCGCGCATCGGCCGTCTCGTCGCACGCCGCGTAGAGCTCGGCGCGGTTGCAGGTGGAGAGCACCGCCGCTTCCCGTGTCGACGCCAGCAGGGCCAGCGCGTCCAACGCGCGGTCGAGCCCGCGCGCCTGGAAGTCGAGCCGTTCGCGCAGCTCGACGGGCGCGGTTCTGTGGCTGATGCCGACCAGAAGGAGATGCATCGATCTCAGAAATTGTGACTGCGCGTCAGGAAATAGCTGATCGGCACGAAATTGAGCAGCACGATCGCGAAGCCCAGCGCCGACAGGTAGGCGGTCCGCCGGCCGCCCCACCCGATGCGCCGGGCCGCGAACAGCTCGAATGAATACACGATCCACGTGACCAGCGCGACGAAGATCTTCGGATCGCCGAGCGCCATCGCGCGCACCCGGGGGTCGGCCGGTGCGTACGTCTGCGCCTGGGCTGCCCAGATGAAGCCCACGATCAACCCGATCGTCAGGAACACCCAGCCGAAGACGATCGCGATGTGGTTCATGCGATCGAGGACCTGCAGCGACGGCAGCCGCGCATAGAAGAAGCCCAGATGCTTGGCCTTGATCTCCTTGAACAGGAGCACATAAGTGATGCCGATCATGCAGGCCAGAGCGAAGCTCGCGTACGCGAAGAGCAGTGACGACACGTGCACGCCGAACCACGGGCTCTGCAGAACGGCCGGGTGCTCGTCGGGCCCGGGCGCGATGGCCGAGACGGCCTGCATCGCGACCAGCAGGGGCAGGATGAACGTGCCCATCGCGCGCTCGTCGGTGATCATCTCGAGCGCCAGATACGCGATCGCCAGCAGGCAGACGAACGTGCTGATGGCGGGCGAGGCGCCGGCCACCGGCACGTGCCCGAACTCCATCGTCTGCATGCCGATGACGAACGTGTGCGCGAACGCCGCCGCGACGAGCAGTGTCGTTGCCGCGCGGCCCACCACGGGCGCGCGGCCCGAGAAGTGCCACACGTACGCCATGAACGCCGCCGAGTACAGCACCAGGGGCACGAAGTTCATGTCATTGCGGTGCGGGCGCGAAATAGCCCTGTTTCGTACGGGCCGTGAGCCGCGGCTGCTCGATGCGAACCACCAGCCGCCGCCACCCTCCGTCGCGGCGCGGGTTCTTCGAGACGTAGCCCACCGTGTACTGGCTCGAGAGCTCGTCGGAGATCTGGCCGTACACCCCGGACAGATCGGCGAGCTTGTCCGGGAAGAAGGCGCGGCCGCCGGTTTCCTGCGCGAGTTGCCGCAGCACGAACTCGGCTTCCCGGAAGCCCTTCACCTGGGCATTTTCGGCCACGCGCAGCCCGATCGGATAGATCGCCGTCTCCGACCGTTTGGCCAGATCCAGGACCTCGTCGAAGGGCAGCAGGCTCGACGTGTCCTCGCCGTCCGACAGCAGGACGATCGCCTGGCGCCGCACTTCGTCCGCGTCGTGCACCACGACCTTCTTGAGATCCTTCAGGGCGATGTAGAGCGCGTTGTACAGCGACGTCGAGCCCCCGGCCGACGTCTTCCGGATGGCCTGTTCGACCCGCGTCGTGTCGCTCGTGAAGTCCTGCAGGATTTCCACGCGGCTGTCGAAATCGATCACCTCGGCCAGGTCCTGCGGCCGGAGCCGGCGCGCGAACCCGATTGCCGCTTCCTGCGCCGTCGGCAGCTTGGTCTCCATGCTCGCGCTCGTGTCGACGAGCAGCGACAGGGCGATGGGCATGTTGGTGCGGCTGAAGAACGTCACGTCCTGTTTGACGCCGTCCTCGAACACACTGAAGTCCGTCGGCTCGAGGCCCGTGACGTAGCGGCCGTTCGCGTCGGTGACCGTCACGTTGAGCGACACGACGTCCACGCCGGCCCGGAACGCCGGCTGCTGCGAGTCGGGCGCCGGGGCCGGGAACTGCGGGCCCGCGCGGAGGACGCCGGCCGGCGAGGCCAGGACGAACGCCGCCGCCAGCAGCCCGGCACGCGTCTGCCACATGCGGCCTCGCGCACCTGAGCGCCGCCCCCGCCTGCTCACCGGCGTCCCCGGCTCTCCGGCTCCACGGCGGGCGCGCCGTACGCCTTCTGGGCGGGGTCGGTCGCCGATACCGTCACGTGATCCGGCGGAATGAGCGTATCAGGGTGAGAATAAGTGACCTTGTACTGGCTGCGCAGCTCGTGCGCGAGCCGGTCCAGACGGTCCGGCAGCGCCATCGCCGTCAGCAGGATGTCGTCGCGGCCTCCGTGGTCGTCCGTGCCCTGGCTCAACACGATGGCGCGATCGCGCGCCTCATCGGAGAGATCCGTGCCGGCCGGCCCGAGGATGATCGCGTCGAAGATGCCGCCGAACCGGTTGAGCGCCTCGAGCGCCTGCTCCCGGTGTCGCGACGAATAGTCCGGGCCCTCGGTCGTAATCGACACCAGGACGGGTCGCTGGGCGCTCCGCCGGCTCAAACCCTGGCTCGTCTCGACGATCGCGTCGAGGAGGTAGGCGGCACTGCCCGTCTGCGCGAAGATGCTGTTGACCGCCTTGACGAGCGCCTCGCGGCTGGTCGTGTAGTTCGCGGCGATCGTCGGCCGGTCGGCCAGGGTGATCACCGCGATTTCGTTCATCCCCCCGCCCTCGATCGGCTCGGTCATCGCCGTGACGAAGCGGACCAGCGCCTGGCGGAGCGACGTGAGCGAGGGGGCGGACGCGGCGCTGTTGTCGACGAGCAGCGCAATCTGCATCGGATCGCTGGCCGGGACCACCCGCAGCACTTCGCGCGCGACGCCATCCTCGCGGATCGTGAACGCCGCCGCGTTCAGGCCCTCGATCGGGTTGTCGTCGGCGTCGACGACGCTCACGTACATGGCGCGCTCGCGTGCCTGCGCGGTCGCCACGTCCGCCCGGAGGATCACCGACGAGGCGAGCGCGACGATCGCGACGAGCGAGCGTGGAACTTTCATCCGTTCAGTATAGGTCCCGGTTTCCCATGTGGTCAAGCGATCGCGAAACAAAAACTGTTTAGTTTCTAGGACTTACGGGCAACTGCCGGGACCTGGTGCCGGGAGCGCGTTCCTTGACACCCCTCGGGGCGCATGTTATAAACCATCGGCTTTTCTACAGGTTTCTCGCGTCGCGCCTTCATATCCAGATGCTTTCAGCCTACATTCCGATTGCCATTTTTGTGGCTGTCGCGACCGGGTTTGCCATCTTCACGCTCGTCTTCTCCGGGTTGCTTCACTCGCAGAAGTACAACAAAGTGAAGCTCGAGCCCTACGAGTGCGGCATCGAGCCGGCGACCGACGCCCGCGATCGCTACAGCATCCGCTACTACCTCGTGGCGATGCTCTTCGTCATTTTCGACGTCGAGACCGTGTTCATGTTTCCCTGGGCGGTCATATTCGACCAGTTGCAGCTGTTCGGGCTGATCGAGATGGTCGTCTTCATCTTCATCCTCGTCGTCGGCTACTACTACGCGTGGCAGAAGGGCGCCCTGGAGTGGGCCTAGATGGCTGACGAGGCCCACGTTCCCAAGGCGGCTCCCGCCGAAGGCCCGCCCGACCCGGCGCCGCCCGCGGATCTGGCCGTCCCGCCCTACGTCGGCACGCTCGAGGCCGCCGTTCCCGGCGGTGTGGCCGCCCTGAGCTACTGGGTGGGCGACTGGACGCTCCTCGTGCCCGTCGACCATCTGACGGCCGTGGCGACTCACCTGCGCGACGCGGCCGACGCGTCCTTCGACTTGTGCTCCGATTTGACGGCCGTCGACTGGCCGCTCAGGGCCGAGCGTTTCGACGTCGTGTACTGTCTGTACTCGACGCGGCACCGCCATCGCGTGCGGGTGAAGGTGCGCGCCGCCGACGGGCAGCCGGTGGCGTCGATGACCGCCATCTGGCCGGCCGCGAACTGGCTGGAGCGCGAGGTGTACGACATGTTCGGCGTGCGGTTCACGGGTCACCCGGATCTGCGTCGGCTGCTCATGCCCGAAGACTGGCAGGGCTTCCCTCAGCGGAAGGACTATCCGCTCGAGGGCCCCGGCGAGCTCTTGATGGAGAGTCCCATCGACTGGCTCACGTTGCGCCAGGCCCGCGATGAAGCGGACATCGAGTAGTGGTGAACGAGCGGCGCGGGGCAGCCGCGCGTCGGGGGCGGCCGGGGACGATGGCATGAGTCGGGATCCGGCGCGTCACCGACGGCAGCGCGCGGGGGCGGGGCCCCGCGCAGGGAACTAGATGGAGACACCGGCAGTACATCACGGCGCGATGTTCGACACCGACGAGCTGGTGCTCAACATGGGGCCGCAGCATCCGAGCACGCACGGCGTGCTCCGCGTCGTGCTGCGGCTCGACGGCGAGACCGTCGTGGACGCCGACGTCGTGATCGGCTACCTGCATCGGGGCATCGAGAAGCTGAGCGAGAATCGCAACTGGACGCAGATCGTCCTGCTCACGGATCGCATGGACTACGTGGCGGCTGCGACGAGCAACGTCGGGTACTGCGAGACCGTCGAGAAGCTGATGTCGCTCGAAGTGCCGCGGCGGGCACGCTACGTGCGGACGATTCTCTGCGAGCTGCAGCGCATCGCGAGCCACTGCCTGTGGGTGGGCACCCACGCGATGGACATCGGCGCGATGACGGTGTTTCTCTATGCGTTCCGCGAGCGCGAGCTGATTCTCGACCTCTTCGAGGAGTTCTGCGGCGCGCGACTCACCTACAACTCGATGCGCATCGGCGGCCTGCCGCTCGACATCCCGCCCGGCTGGGACCAGAAGGTGCTCGAGTTCTGCACGATCATGGAGCAGAAGGTCGGCGAGTACGAAGAGCTGCTCACGCACAACCGGATCTGGCTCGAACGGACCAAGGGCATCGGGGTCATCTCGGGGCCGGAAGCCGTCGGTCTCGGGCTCTGCGGCCCGGCGCTGCGGGGCTCGGGCGTGCCGCGCGACGTGCGCAAGGACGAACCGTACGCGGCGTACGACGAGATGGAGTTCGACGTGCCGGTGGGGACCGCGGGCGACACCTACGATCGCTACCTGGTCCGGATGGAGGAGTTCCGCCAGTCGCTGCGGATCATCCGGCAGGCCGCCGCCGGCATCCCCGAGGGGCCGATCGTCGGGAAGGTGCCGCGCCTCATCAAGCCTGCCGCCGGCGAGACCTATCACGCGATCGAATCGCCCAAGGGCGAACTGGGCTACTTCATCGTGAGCGACGGCAAGTCCACCAACCCCTACCGCTTCCGCGTGCGGCCTCCGTCGCTCTGCAACCTGCAGGGCCTGCGGCGGCTCGTCAAGGGGCATCTGGTGGCCGACGTCGTGGCGCTCATCGGCTCCATCGACATCGTGCTCGGCGAGGTGGATCGGTGATCGACTCGGTCGTCGTGCCGCTGCTCAAGATTGTCATCGTGCTCAACGCGACGCTGGTGGCGGTCACCTACATGGTGCTGCTCGAGCGCAAGGTGATTGCCTGGGCGCAGTCGCGTCTCGGTCCGATGCGCGTCGGACCGTACGGCATTCTGCAGCCTGTGGCCGACGCCGTGAAGCTGATGATCAAGGAAGACATCACGCCGGTGCGCGCCGACAAGTGGGTGTTCACGGCGGCGCCGATCATCTCGATGGTGCCCGCGCTCGTCGTCTATGCCGTGATCCCGTTCGGCCCCGAGGTGAATCTGTTCGGACGGCAGGTGTCGCTGTACGTCACCGACATCAACGTCGGGTTGCTCTACATCGTGTCGGTGGCATCGGTCGGCGTGTACGGCATCATCCTCGCCGGCTATGCCTCGAACAGCAAGTATCCTCTGCTTGCCAGCCTCCGCGCGTCGGCGCAGCTCATCAGCTACGAAGTCGCGGTCACGCTCACGCTCGTGAGCGTGATCCTGGTGGCCGGATCCCTGAGCATGGTGAGCATCGTCCGCGCCCAGGAGCGCGCGCACGTGTGGTTCGCGTTCCTGCAGCCGATGGCGTTCGTGATTTTCTTCATCGGCGGCCTGGCCGAGACGAATCGCGCGCCGTTCGACCTGCCCGAGGCGGAGCAGGAGCTGACCGGCGGCTTTCACACCGAGTACAGCGGCATGCGGTTCGCGCTGTTCTTCCTGGCCGAATACGCGAACATGATCGTGGTGTCGTCGGTCGCGACGACGCTCTTTCTGGGGGGATGGCTGCGGCCGTTCCCGAACGTCGCCTTTCTGTCGTTTCTCGGCATCATCCCGAGCTGGGGATGGTTCCTGATCAAGTCGTTTCTGTTCCTGTACGTGTTCATCTGGGTGCGCGCCACGCTGCCGCGCTACCGGTACGATCAGCTGATGCGTCTCGGCTGGAAGGTGCTGATTCCGCTCGCCATCGTCAACCTGGTGGTGACGGGCATCGTGAAGGTGATGGTGCTGTGATGGGCGAAGCCATCGCGTTCTACACCCTCGCGGCGTTCATCCTGGGATTCGCGGTCCTCGTGGTGAGCACGAAGGACACGGTGCACTCGGTGCTGTTTCTCGTGCTCGACTTCCTCTTCGTGGCGGCGCTCTACGTGCTGCTCGGCGCGGAGTTCGTCGCGGTCATCCAGATTCTCGTGTATGCCGGCGGCATCGTCGTCCTCTATCTATTCGTCGTGATGCTCGTGAACCTCAAGCGTCCGCCCGAGGCCTACCAGGATCCGCAGCGGCACGGACGGATCGGCTTCTGGCTGTCGCTGGCCGTGCTGGGCGAGGTGGCGGTGATCGCAGCCTGGACCGCCGGCGCGCCGGCCGCACCGATTGCGGCGCCCCAGACGCTGCCGGTGACGGGCAACACCCAGATCGTGGGCTGGCTCCTCTACACGAACTATCTGATTCCGTTCGAAATCGCGTCGATTCTTCTGCTCGTGGCCATGATCGGGGCGATCGTGCTGGCAAAGCGGGAGCTCTGAGCCATGATCACGTCGACCCACTACATGCTGCTGTCGGCCGCGCTCTTCACGATCGGCGTCGTGGGCGTGCTGGTGCGGCGCAACATCATCATCATCTTCATGTCGATCGAGCTGATCCTGAACGCGGTCAACATCAACCTGATCGCCTTTTCACACCAGCTGCAGAACGCGGTGGGGCAGGTGTTCGCCATTTTCGTCATCGCCGTGGCGGCGGCCGAAGCCGCCGTCGGCCTGGGCATCATCCTGGCGTTCTACCGGAACAAGGAATCCGTGAATATCGACGAGATGACGCTGATGAAGTGGTAGCGCCTGCGACCATGCCGAGCCGGGGACGGAGGATCCGAGGCGAGGCATCGGCGTAAGGTCGCGCCGGGGGTGGGCCCCGGCGCCCGTGAAGGATCACAGCGCCTGCGGCGACTCGAGCCGGGGCCGGTACGCGATGGCATACATCTGGCTGATTCCTCTTCTTCCCGGCATCGGAGCCGCGATCAACGGGCTCTTCGGGATCCGTGCGTTTTCGAAGAAGACGGCGGGCCTGCTGGCGTGCGTCATGATGGGCGGCGCGCTGGCGGTGTCGCTGGTCGCCTTCTGGCAGCTGCTGGGCCTCCCGCCGGACGCGCGCGCGTACGACGTCACCGTGGCGCAGTGGATTCCACGCATTCCGTTGCAGCTGCGCGACGGGAGCATCGGCGCCTTCGAGGTGCCGTGGGGATTCCGCCTGGATCCGCTGTCGGGCATGATGATTCTCATCGTCACCGGCATCGGGACGCTGATTCACATCTACTCGACTGCGTACATCGCCGACGAGCCCCGTGGCGGCGTCGCGCGCTTCTTCTGCTACCTGAACCTGTTCTGCTTCTTCATGCTCATGCTCGTCCTGGGGAACAACTTTCTCGTGATGTTCGTGGGCTGGGAAGGCGTGGGGCTCTGCTCCTATCTGCTGATCGGTTATTGGTACGAGAAGAAGAGCGCGTCGGACGCCGGGAAGAAGGCGTTCATCACGAACCGTATCGGCGACTGGGGATTCATTCTGGGCATCTTCCTCGTGTTCTCCACCTTCGGCACCCTGGACTTCCGGGCGGTGCAGAACGCGGCCGCCACGATGCCCGTCGAGGCGCAGTTCGGCGTCCTCTCGACGATCGGCCTGTTGCTGTTCGTCGGCGCCACGGGCAAGAGCGCGCAGATTCCGCTGTACGTCTGGCTGCCGGACGCCATGGAAGGCCCGACGCCGGTGTCGGCGCTGATCCACGCCGCCACGATGGTCACCGCGGGCGTGTACATGCTCGGGCGCAACGCGGTGCTCTTCTCGCACGCGCCGATCGTGATGAATATCGTGGCCATCGTGGGCGTCCTGACCGCCCTGATGGCGGCGTCGATCGGCCTGGTGCAGTACGACATCAAGCGCGTGCTCGCGTACTCGACCGTGTCGCAGCTCGGCTACATGTTCACCGCCATGGGGGTCGGCGCGTTCTCGGCGGGCGCCTTCCACCTGATGACGCACGCGTTCTTCAAGGCGCTGCTCTTCCTCGGCAGCGGCTCGGTGATTCATGCCATGGGCGGCGAGCAGGACATGCGCCGCATGGGAGGCCTGAAGAAATACCTGCCC
Source organism: uncultured Acidobacteriota bacterium (assembly GCA_963837345.1). Classification (GTDB taxonomy): domain Bacteria; phylum Acidobacteriota; class Vicinamibacteria; order Vicinamibacterales; family CAVVIG01; genus CAWIMX01. The sequence continues at coordinate 315,800 of CAWIMX010000001.1, read as the reverse complement.
GTCACCTTCGCGACGATGATGATCGGCACGCTGGCCATCGCGGGGATTCCCCCGTTCGCCGGCTTCTTCAGCAAGGACGAGATCCTGTTCCGTGCCTTCCTGCAGAACAAGGCCGTCTGGGTCATCGGCGTCGCGGCGGCGATGATGACGGCCTTCTACATGTTTCGCCTGATGGCCATGACGTTCCTCGGCGCGTACCGCGGTCCGGCCTGGGACGCCGTCGGGCACGGGCCGGTCGAGACGGCTGCCGATCTCAGGCGCGACGCGAGTGTGGCGGCACAACACGGCGCGGCCCACCCCGCCGACGTCTCGGCTCACGGCCATGCCCACCAACCCCAGCACGAGGTCTCACACGGGCTCGCGCATTCCGATGATGCGCATGGCGGGGGACACGGACACGGGGCCTGGCACGGCCCGCACGAATCGCCCACACCGATGACGTTCCCGCTGATGGCGCTCGCCGTTGGCGCGGTGGTCGCGGGCTTCGTGGGCGTGCCGGCGGCGCTCGGCGGACCGAACACGATCGAGCACTTCCTCGAACCGAGCTTCACGGCCGAGCACGTGGTGGCGGAGGGCGCCCCGGCAGCACCCGTGGCCGCGACCCTCGACGCGGGCACGGGCGCGGAGGCGGCGGCGGGCGAGGAGAGCGGAGAGTCGATCTCGTGGCTTGGAGAAATCGGGCTGATGCTGTTCTCCGTGGCCATTGCGGCGGCCGGCATTCTGCTGGCCCGGAAGTTCTACGTGACGAATCCCGAGATGGCCGACCGTCTGCACGATCGCTGGGCGGGTCCGCATCGCGTGCTCTCGAACAAGTACTACGTCGACGAGCTGTACGGGGCGACGGTCATCAAAGGCACGATGTCCAGCGGCCGGGGGCTCTGGGCCTTCGACCGCACCGTCGTCGACGGCGCGGTGAACGGCGCGAGCTGGGTGACGCTCGTGAGCTCGTGGCTGTCGGGCCTGACGGATCGGACCGTGGTGGACGGGCTGGTCAACCTCGTGGGGCGGACGGTCGAGGAGTCGAGCTTCTGGTTCCGCCGGGTGCAGACCGGTCTGGTGCAGAATTACGCGCTTCTCATGCTCGTCGGGGTTTTTGCGTTTGTGAGCGTGTATCTGTTCATGCGGTGACGCGACGATTATGAGCAACTACCTTTCGCTGATTCTGTTCACGCCGCTCGCCGGGGCGATTGTGCTGCTGTTCGTCAACAAGCGGAATGGGAACGCGATCCGCTGGATCGCAAATGCCTTTGCCCTGGCCGGCTTCCTGGTTTCGGTGCCGCTCTGGTTCCAGTACCGATTCGGTCAACCCGAACTTCCAGTTCGTGGAGCGTCTGCCCTGGATCCCGTCGGTCGGCGCCGAATACTTCCTCGGCGTCGATGGCTTCGCGACGCTGCTCATCCTGCTGACCACTCTGATGGGCTTCATCGCCGTGCTCTCGTCGTGGACGGCGATCACCGAGCGCGTGAAGGAGTACTACATCTTCCTTCTGGTGCTGCAGACGGGCATGCTCGGAGCGTTCATGTCGCTCGACTTCCTGCTGTTCTTCCTGTTCTGGGAGGTCATGCTGGTTCCGATGTACTTCCTCATCGGGATCTGGGGGAGCTCGAACCGCCTCTACTCCGCGATCAAGTTCTTTCTGTACACTCTGGTCGGCAGCGTGGTGATGCTGCTCGGCATCCTGGCGCTCTACTTCTACAACCACAGCGTCACGGGCGTGTACACGTTCGACGTCACCCAGTTCCACCAGCTGAGCGTGCCGCCCGACCTGCAGTGGTGGATCTTCCTCGCGTTCTTCCTGGGCTTCGCGATCAAGGTGCCGATGTTCCCGTTTCACACCTGGCTCCCCGACGCGCATACGGATGCGCCGACGGCGGGGTCCGTCATCCTGGCGGCCGTGCTCCTGAAGATGGGCACGTACGGATTCCTGCGGTTCAGCCTTCCGATCCTGCCGGATGCCTCCCGGACGTTCGTGCCGTTCATCGTCACGCTCTCCATCATCGGCATCGTGTACGGCGCGCTCGTGGCGTTGGCGCAGAAGGACTGGAAGCGCCTGGTTGCCTATTCGTCGGTGAGCCACATGGCCGTCGTCATGCTGGGGATGTTCGCCCTGAATCCGGTGGGCATCACCGGGAGCATCGTGCAGCAGCTCAATCACGGCATCTCGACCGGCGCGCTCTTCCTCATCGTCGGCATCGTGTACGAGCGGCGGCACACGCGGGAGATCTCGGAATATGGCGGCCTGTCGACGGTGATGCCGGTGTACGCCGCCATCTTTCTGCTGATGACCATGTCGTCCATCGGCCTGCCGACGCTGAACGGCTTCATCGGCGAGTTCCTGATCCTGCAGGGCGTGTTCGTCGCCAACAAGATGTGGGCGTTCTTCGCGGCGAGCGGCGTCGTCCTGGGCGCCGCGTACATGCTGTATCTCTACCAGCGGACGATGTTCGGGAAGGTGGAGAACCCGAAGAACGAGCGACTGCCGGACTTGTCGCTGCGTGAGATCGTGACCTTCGCGCCGTTGATCGTGCTGGCGGTGTGGATGGGGCTGTATCCGTCGCCCTTCCTGCGCCGGCTCGATACCTCGGTCCAGCACATCATCGCGCGCGTGAGCCCGCAGTACTCCGCGTCGGCGCCTGCGCCCGATGCGGTGAGGAACGCGCTCGCCAGGGTGGCGGAGCCGCGGTAATGCCGACCGGCATCGCCCTGAGCGACTTCTACTACATCCTGCCCGAGCTCGTGCTGACGGGCGGGGCGCTCCTCGTGCTGGTGGCCGACGTGCTGGTGCCGCCCGCCCGCCGCGGCGTGCTCGCGTGGCTCACGATCGCCGTGCTGGGCGCCACGCTGGCGTCGCTCGTGCCGTTCGCCGGCGCGCATGTGGAAGTCGCGCGCGGGCTCCTGGCCGTGGATGGCTTCGCGCTGTTCTTCCAGGCGGTGTTCCTCGTGGCCGCGGCGCTCACGGTGCTGATGTCGGTGCCCTACCTCGTGGTCGAAGGCGTGAGCCCCGGCGAGTACTACTTCCTGATCCTCTGCGCGACGCTCGGCATGATGGTCATGGCCGGCGGGATCGACCTCATTACGATTTTCGTCGGTCTCGAGACGATGGCCGTGTCGTTCTACATCCTCGCCGGCTTCATCAAGCCGAGCCAGAAGTCGAATGAAGCGGCCGTGAAGTACTTTCTGCTCGGCGCGTTCTCGCTGGGCATTCTCCTCTACGGCATGTCGCTTCTCTACGGCCTCTCGGGCACGACCAGCCTGCGCGGGATGGCCACGCTCCTGGTCGGCCAGGAGCGCGATCCCCGTCTCGTGCTCGCCGTGATTCTCGTCGTCGCGGGCGTGGCCTTCAAGATCGCGGCCGTGCCGTTTCACATGTGGGCGCCCGATGTGTACGAGGGCGCACCGACGCCGGTCACCGCCTTCCTCTCGGTTGGATCGAAGGCCGCGTCCTTCGCGATGATCCTGCGGATCTTCCTCGAGGGGCTGCCGTCGATGAACGCCGACTGGCGCCTGCTGTTCGAAGTGCTGGCGATCGTCACCATGACCGTCGGCAACGTCGCGGCGCTCACGCAGTCGAACCTGAAGCGGCTGCTGGCCTACTCGTCGATCGCGCACGCCGGCTACGTGCTGATCGGCATTGTCGCGGGCACGACGCGAGGCGTCTCGGCCGCGCTCATCTATCTGGCCATCTACGCCTTCATGCAGATGGGCGCCTTCGCCGTGATCGTCATGATGCGCCGGCAGGACGTCGTTGGCGACGAGCTCAAGGATCTGAGCGGCCTGGCGTTCCGGCGTCCGTTCGCGGCGTTCGCGATGCTGCTGTTCATGCTGTCGCTCGGGGGCATTCCGCCGACGGCAGGATTCATGGGCAAGTTCTGGCTGTTCAGCGCCGCGATCGACGCGGGCTACTACGGGCTGGCAGTGATCGGCGTCCTCAACAGCGCCATCTCGCTCTACTACTACGTGCGCGTCGTCGTGTTCATGTACCTCAAGAAGGAGACCGCGGGATCCGAGCCCACGCTGTCGCCCTCGCTGGCGGTCGCCCTTGGCGTGGCGATGGTGGCGACGATCGTCCTCGGCGTCTACCCGCGGATGCTGTTCGACCTGGCCCAGGCCTCCGCGCAAAGCCTTGGGGCCGTGGGTGTTACGCTCACCCTTCCCTAAGGCCGCCCGTGGCGACCGGGGCCCGGCGCTTCGGACGGGTCGTGCGGCGCGGCGGCTGGTGAAGTTTTTCACAAGGCGTGCTATACTGCCCAGGCGTTGATCGGCCTGGCCGGGGCACGAAGGCGGCGTGTGCAGTTTGTTATGATTGGCCGCTTGCGCCGCGCGCCGCGCCGATGCCGGACGACAACAACGGAAACACACTCGCCCGTTCCCTGAGAGCGTTTCAGGAGAACGTGCGTCGGTCGGGCCCCGCAGCGGCTGCGAGCTACGCGCTGATCGGGGCCATCGTCTTGTTCGGGGCCTTCGGGTTCGGCCTCGACCAGTGGCTGGGGACGACGCCGTGGCTGATGCTGGCCGGGCTCATGCTGGGGCTGGTGATTGGCTTCTACGAGCTGGCCAAGGCGGTCTGGCCCCGGTGAAAGCGGCGGCGTGGATGGCGGCGGCGAGCCTGGGATCCTGGCTGGCCGCATCGACCGTCCTGGACGCCTCAGCGTCGCGGGCAGTCCTGGCCGGGATGCTGGCGCCTCTCGCGGGCGCGCTCATCTCCTGGCTGCTGGCCGAGCGGGCGTACCTTCGCACGCCAGAGAAGCTGACGGCGCGGATGACGATCGCGTTCGCCGGCAAGGTGCTGTTCTTCGGGATTTACGTGATCGCCGTGCTGCGCGGCACGGCCGTCCAGCCGATTCCGTTCGCCGTCAGCTTTACGGGATATTTCATCGCGCTGTATCTCGGAGAAGCCCTGCTGCTCAGGCGGTTGTTTGCCGGCCGGACGGGCGATGCCGATAGCCACCATAACCCACGCAGAGAATCGTCACGATGGTAGGTCAAGAGAACGCAGGCGCTGAGGCGGTCGCGGAAGGCTTCAACGCCGGCCAGGTCATCATCGAACACGTCTCGAACAGCCCGCTGGATCACCCCCTCATCCGGCTGCCCCGAGTGTTCGGGATCGACTTCTCCGTGACGAAGCACGTCTTCATGCTGTGGCTCGTGGCGGGATTGGTGTTTCTCGTCGCGACGATGCTGGTCCGCCGGTACCTCAGACAGGAGCGCTTCGTGCCGGCGGGCGCGATGAATGCCCTCGAGTTCATCGTGGAATACGTGCGCGATTCGATCGTGCAGCCGAATGTCGGCCGGAAGTGGGTGAACACGTGGACCCCGCTCGTGCTCACGTTTTTTGTCTTCATCCTCTGTGCGAACGCGATCGGGCTCATCCCGGTGTTCGACGTCGTCGGACTCCTCGACCACTGGGTCCTGCACACCGGCGATCAGTCGTTTCTGAAGCACCTGGTGCATGGGGGACCGACGGCGACCGGGAACTTCAACGTGACCGCGGCCCTGGCGACCATCACGTTCTTTGCGATCATCGTCGCCGGCAGCAAGGCGCACGGGTTCATCACGCACTGGAAGAACATGGTGCCCCCCGGCATGAGCCCGATGATCTACCCGATCCTCATCCCGATCGAAGTCATGGGAATGTTCGTGAAGCCATTCGCCTTGACGATGCGGCTCGCGGCGAACATGACCGGGGGGCATATTGCCATCCTGGCCATTCTTTCGTTCGTCTTCATGTTCGCGGACATGTTTCACAGCGCGCTGTTGGGCGTCGGCATCGGCGTGGCCGTGTCAGTGCCGCTCGCTGCGCTCATCTCCATGCTCGAAATCATCGTGGTGCTGGTGCAGGCCTATGTCTTCACACTGCTGACCGCCGTATTCATCGGAATGGCCATCAACGTTCATCATTAGAGCGCTCCACCTAACCGGAGGACTGACGGAAATGGATAAGCTGTTCATCTTTGGCGCCCCGCTGGGTCTCGGCATGATCGTCATCGGCGCGGGCATCGGCATCGGCAGGTTCGCCGCCGCGGCCGCCGAGAGCATCGCGCGACAGCCGAGCGCGGCCGACAAGATCACGGGCGCCGTGAACCTGCCGCTGTTCCTGCTCGAAGGCGTTGCGATTCTCGCCGAGGTCTTCGTGCTCCTGATCATTCTGCTGACGCGGTAGGCGCGGATCCGAAGGAGATTCGGCGATGGACAATCCACTGGTCCAGCTCGATCCCGGGCTGTTCATCTGGACGATCGTGACGTTCCTGGCGCTGTTGACGCTCCTCACGAAGTTCGCGTGGCGGCCTCTGCTCCAGGCGCTCGAGGAGCGTCAAGAAGGGATCAGGAAATCGCTCGACGATGTCGCACAGGCCCGGCAGGAGCTGCAGCGGCTGCACGAAGAATCGGCGCAGATCATCGCGAAGGCCCGGGCCGACGCCGATGCCGTCATCGTGAAGAGCCGCGCCGACGCGGATCGGCTGCGCGAGGACATGAAACAGAAGGCGAGGGCCGAGGCCGAGGGCGTTGTCCGCAATGCCGAGCGCCAGATCCAGCTGGAGACGCAGCGCGCCCTCCAGCAGATTCGTCACGAAGCCGTGGACCTCTCGGTCATGATCGCCTCGAAGATCATTCAACGGAACTTGTCGAAGGACGACAACGAGCGCCTCATCAACGACGCCATCCGGCAGGTCGAGGGCGGCCTGAACTAGCCTGCTGCGCCGTCAACGCGGCGTAATCCCCAGTCCTCTCACTCTTGCTCCCGGCAGCCGGACGCCGACGCGCACCTCGTCGGTGGGCCTGGCGCCGGGCGGCTCCAGGTACTCCACCAGCATCTGCGCCAGCAGCCGGTCGGCGACCCGATCCACCGCCGGGACGAATGACGAAGGCGAGTAGATCGGGATGTACTGTCCGCCGGTCTGATCGGCGAGGTTGGCGAGAAAATCCAGGTTCGTTCGATCGCGCATTCCTCGGCGATGCACGACAGCGAACAGGCTCGCCCGGCTGCTGGCGAGCACGCGGACCAGCTCGTTGGGCGACGTCTCGCTCGTTTCGCTGGCCTCGCTCGACAGCACGACGATGCTCGAGAAGGGGAGACCCACGTTCGCCAGCATCTGGGCCGCGCGGATGATGCCCTGCGCAGGCGAGCTGCGCGCGGGCGACGTCGACAGCCCAGACAACGCGTCCAGTACCGCGTCGCGCGAATCGTCGAGCGACGTGAGCAGCGCCGGCGGATTGCTGATCCGGCCGACGACGACGGGGCGCTGTCCCACGCGATCGAGCAGATGCCGGGCTGCCGCGCGCAGCGGCTCGAAATCCCCGGGCGTTCCGCCCCCGTTGTCGACCATCAACACGATCGGGTAGTCGGCCAGCCTGGCATTGAGCACCTCGCGCGCCTCGCCGTCCTCCTGGACAATGAAATCGTCGGGCAGGAGATCCACGACCGGCCGGTCGCGATCGTCGGACACGCTGAGCAGGATCAGGCGGCTCTCGGCGACCTGCTGGGCGACGCCGCTGGCAGCGGCGGTCAGCACCAGGACGGTGGCCGCCGCGGGCATCGCTGGCAGGCGTATCACTGGTGCGAGGGAAGGGACGCCGGCGCGGGGGCATCAGCCGCCGCGTACAGAGCGGCCAGCGCCTTGCGCGCCCTGGCGTTCTCGGGAAATTGGTGAAGCTCCTCGACGAGCTCCGTCTTGGCCCGGTCGTGCTGCTGCAGCCGCGCGAACGTCTCGCCCGCGAGGGCGTGCAGCCCGGGCAGCGGGCGGTCGCCGTCGCGGGCCGCGGCGAGCGCGCGCCCCAGCACGGCGGCGGCCTCTTCGTCACGCCCCTCCGCGACGAGGCGGCGCGCGTCGACGAGCTGCGCGATCGGCGTTCCCGGCTCCGCCTCGTCCGCCAGGGCGGCTTCCCGACGCGCCAGGTCGGCATCGTCGCCGGCGAGCGCGATGTCGGCGAGGAGCACATGTGCGCGCCAGGCGACTCGCCGATCCTCGTCCGCACCCTCGAGCGCCGCATTCGCGCGGTTGCGGGCATCCTCGAGACGGCCCGCCGCGAGCAGCAGCTGCGCGCCACGCAACAAAGCGCCGGCGTCGGTGGGCACGAGCGCCGCGAGCCGATCCGAGGCCGCCAGCGCGCGGTCGGGTTGGCCCGCCCGCGCCGCGATCGACACGAGATCGTTCAGGACGTTGGGCTGCGCGGCGCTGGTCCGCAGCAGCCGTTCGAGGGCGTCCAGTCCGGCCGCCCATTGCCGCTCCGTCGCCCGATTCATCGCGACACGGTAGCGCTCGAGGATCGACACGGCGTCTTTGGGATCCACGGGGTCGCGGTCATCGGTTGGATCGGCAGGCGCGAGGAGCCTGGTGTGGCCATAACTCGCGACGAACAGCGGGTTGGTCTCTTCGGACCGACCCTCGGGACGGAGGGGTGGCGCGTTCTCGACGAGCGCGTCGAGCTCGCGCCGCCGGTCCTCGAGTTCGGCGGATTCGGCAAGATTACGTTCTTCGCGCGGGTCGGAGGTGAGATCGTACAATTCTTCGCGCGGCGCGCGGATGTACTGCCGATGTCCGTCGGTGAGCGAGGCGATCGCGCTCCAGCCGAAGAACGTGCGGCCGTAGTCGGCCTCGGCGTAGACGACGCGGTCGGGCACGGTGCCGTCGTCGTCGAGCACGGGTTCGAGTGACCAGCCGCGCAGGGCACCGGGAATCGGCGCCTTCGCGAGATCGAGAATCGTGGGCGTGACATCGGCGAGCTGAACGACCCCGGCGACGCGGCGTCCGGCGCCCTCGCCACTGGCCGGCTTGACGATGAAGGGGACGCGGATGTCCTCGTCGTAGAGGAAGAGGCCGTGCTCGCTCTCCCCGTGCTCGCCGAGACCTTCGCCGTGATCGGCGACGAGCAGGATGGTCGAACGGTCGTAGAGCTGGTGCGTCTTGAGCCATCGCACCAGACGGCCGACGATTTCGTCGGCATAGGCGATCTCGCCGTCGTACGGCGCGAGCGCGTTGAACCGCTCCGGCGGATCGTAGGGCGCGTGCGGCTCGTTCAGCTGCAGGAACAGGAAGACGCGGGAGGAATCCTGCGATTCGAGCCACCGCTCCGCAATGGCTTCGGAGGTCGCGCCGTCGCGTTCAATCCGGTCCAACGGTGAGCCGATTTGTCCGGCCGGCATGTCGGCGTCGTAGAACTCGAAGCCCCGGCTGATGCCGGTCGCGGGCCGGAGCAGGAACGTCGACACGACGCCGCCGGTCGCGAACCCGCGCTCCCGAAGCAGCTCGGCAAGCGGTCGTTCGTCCGCGTCCATGTGGAATCCGACATCGTCGCGGACGCCCGTCTCGAAGGGCAGGCGCCCGGTGAAGAGCGACGCGTGGGAGGGCAGCGTCTGCGGCGCGTGCGCGTACGCATGCTCGAAGACGATGCCGTCGGAGGCGAGCGCGTCGATGGCCGGCGTGGAGCCGTGGGCGTATCCGTAGGCCGAGAGGTGATCGGCGCGCAGCGCCTCGATCGAAATGAGAATGATGGGGCCGCTGACCGGCGCCGAAGCGCGCGCGAACTGCCACCCGCCGACGGCGGCCAGGGCGGTCGCCAGCGTGACGAGTGCGAGAATGAACGTGGAGCGGACAGGGCGGGCCACGGCCGTGCCAGCGTCAATCAGGGCTGCAGTTCCGACAGCACCGCCTTCGCCTGCCCGGCTTCAGGCGATAGGGGATCCGCGTCGAGCACCTGCTTCATCAGGGCGAGCGCCTCCGACCGATTCCCTCCATCCATCGCCAGGCGGCCCAGCTGGTAGACCGGCTTGCCCCAATGCGGGTCGGCCTCCGCGGCGCGCCGGTACCATTCGGCAGCCCCGGTCGTGTCGCCTTGTGACGCGCGGATGTCGCCGAGCGCGTACAGCACCTCGCGGTCGGACGTGTTCCTCGCCACGTCGAGCAGCGGCGCTTCGGCCGCGTCCACGTCGCCGCGTTCGAGGCGCAGCCTGGCGAGACCGACGAGCGCCTTGCTGTTCGACTTGTCCGCAGCGAGCACCGACTGATACGCCTCCATGGCCGCCTCGCCGCGCCCCTGCTCGCGGTAGATCGCGGCGATCTGCAGGTTGATGGCCGACAGCGCCGGCGTTCGCGACAGGATGTCCTGATAGGCCGACAACGCCTCGTCCCACTGCTGGCGGTTGAACAACTGATCGGCCTCCGCCAGTGCCGCCTGAAGGTCCTTCGGCGCGACCGATCCGAGCGCCGTCACGGGGCCGCCGAACGTCTTGGCCAGGGTGAAGAGCAGCGGCTGCGTGGGCATCCCCTGCGCCTGGACACGCAGGCTGGCGGCCTGCGAATCGTAGCCCGGCGCCTCGGCCGTGAACGTCCAGTTCCCGGGGCGCAGGCCGATGACGTTGAAGCGTCCCTTGGCATCCGTGCTGGACGTGAAGCTCTTCGGCTCGCCCACCGGATTCTCGGCGCGCACGGTCGCGGCCTTGATGGGCTCCCCCGTCTCATCCTTCACGATGCCGCTCGCCCTGCCTGTTTGCGCAGCCGCGGTGCCGGCTGCGACGACCACGAGCACGGCGGCGAAGGCGGATCGACCGGCGAGAATCGGGTTGCGCATGTCAGGGCTCCGTGAAAGACACGCTAGTCGACGAACCGTCGCCAGTATAGCGTGAATCCGGCGGGAGTCTCGCGATCAGATGAGCCAGGTTGGCTGGTAGAGGAGCACGTACACCAGCACGCCCGTGATCGAGACGTACATCCAGATCGGGAACGTCCAGCGGGCAATGCGGCGGTGCTGCGCGAAGCGTCCCTTCAGACCTCGCGACAGCGTCACCACCGCGAGCGGCAGGACGAGCGCGGCGAGGGTCACGTGCGTCGTCAGAATCGTGAAGTACAGCGGCCGCACGAATCCCTGCCGCGTGAAATGTACCGAGCCGACTTGCGCGTGATAGATCACATAGGACACGAGAAACAGCGACGACGCCGTGAACGCGGCGATCATGCAGCGGCGGTGGAGGTCGATCCGCCGGGCGCGCATCATCAGGTAGCCGGCGAGCAGCAGGACCCCGGAGAGGGCGTTCAGGGTGGCGTTCACCGCGGGGAGGTCGTGGACGCTCACGATGCCGACTTCAGGCGCTGAGGATCATCGCGATCCACAGGACTGGCAGGTAGATGATTGATCCGAAGAAGAGCCGGCGGGCTGCCGGCTCGTCGCGGGCGTCGGCGAAGCGCCAGGCCAGGACCAGCAGCGCGACGCCGAGCACGAACGCCACGGCGAGATACGGCGGCCCGCTCACGCCCACGAGCCCGGGCACCAGGCTGACGGGCAGGAGCGCGATCGTGTACCGCACCGCTTCGCGACCGGTCCGCCGACCGTCCCGATCGACGACGGGCAGCATCGGAAAGCCCGCGTTCGCGTAGTCGTCGCGATACAGCCAGGCGATCGCCATGAAATGCGGAATCTGCCACAGAAAGACGATCGCGAACAGGGAGAGGCCGCCGATCGACAGATGGCCCGACGACGCCGCCCAGCCGATGAGCGGGGGCAGCGCGCCGGGCACGGCGCCCACGAGGGTTGCCGCTTCCGACCGGCGCTTCATCGGTGTGTAGATCAGCAGATAGATGACCAGCGTCGCCAGGGCGAGCGACGTCGCGAGCAGATTCGTTCCCGCCGCGAGCGTGGCGAGGCCGGCCACCGACAGCGTCAGGCCGTAGAAGAGGGCCTCCTTCGGCGACACCCGGCCGTCGGGCAGCGGCCGCCCGCGCGTGCGGCGCATCAGCGCATCGGTCCGACGCTCGTACAGCTGGTTGAGCGCGGCGGCGCCTGCGGCAACCAGGGTCGTGCCCACCACGGCCGGCGCCATGCGCGCGAGCGGAGCGTCGGGCGCGGCGAGATACGCGCCCGCCGCGCTCGTGACGACGACGAGAAAATTGAGCCGCGGCTTGGTGAGGGCGACGTAGTCGACGAGGCGCGACGAGCCCCGCGTCAGGCCCGGCGCGACCGCGGCCCGCGCGCCCGCGCCTCTCACGCGCCGGCTCCCGCGTTGAGCGGCAGCACGCGTGACCGGGCGGCCGGGGCGCTCGCCTCGCCGGCGGCGAAGCGCACGCGCCAGCTGCGGAGCGTGATCACCAGCGAGGTCGCCAGCACCAGCGCGCCGCACACCACGTGCGCGCTGTTGATCCAGACGTTGCGCCGGCTGAGCACCGTGAGCGCGCCCAGGGCGACCTGCGCGACGACGAGCGCCACCACGAGCGCCGCCGGCCGGACCAGCTCAGCCCGGCCGCGGTGATGCGCCCAGACATGCCCGGCCGTAGCGACCACCGCCGTCGTCACGACCAGCGCGCCGACGCGATGGGAGAAATGAATGGCGATCGCGCGACTCCAGTGGTCCGGCACCAGATGGCCGAACATCAGCGGGAAATCGGGAATCGCCAGCCCGGCGCCCGTGTGCCGCATCGTGGCGCCCAGGAGAATCTGCACGTAGACGGCAGCCGTGGTCGCCGTCGCCACGCGCCGCAGCGTCCGGTCGTCGACCGGCGGACGGCCGGCACGGGATCCGGCGACCCAGCCGGGGGAGGTGAAGAGCGCGATCGACACCGTGAGACAGAAGAAGATTTCCGCGAGCCCGGCGTGGGCGGTCGAGATGGCGGCCGGCAGGAAGAAGAGGACGGTCAGGCCGCCGAGCACGCCCTGCGCGACGACGGCCGCGAGCGCGGTGACGCCCAGGCGCCGCAGCCAGCGACGCGGCTCCTGCCGCCAGATCCAGGCGGCGAGAATGATCGTGAGCAGTCCGACCGTGCTGGCGATCAACCGGTGGCCGTGCTCGTACAGGATGCCGCCCACCCATTTCGACGGCGGAAAGGTGAACATATTCCAGCCGTACGTGGTCGGCCAGTCGGGCACCGACAGACCCGAGCCGGTGCTGGTGACGAGGCTGCCGGCCAGCACGAGCAGCACGGTGCAGCCGGCAACGAAGGTCGCAAAGCGGTGAAGCATCGTTCCAGGGGCGGCCGGGCGCGCTCGAGTCGGCCCGGCGGGGACGGACGGGACGCGGGCGGACGGTGCACCACCCGGTGCGACCGTTCCGCCCGAGTCCGCCGAGGGTCAGTCGGTGGTCGTGGCGCCGGTCGCCGCGAACGAGAAGTCGGCGGTCTTCGACTCGCTGGCGCCGATCGTCACGCTCTGCGTCTTGGTGCCGAGCTTCTCGTGCCAGGCTTCGATGGTGTAGGTGCCCGGGGGGAGGCCGCTGATCGTGTAGGTGCCGTCGGCGGCGCTGACGGCGAAGAACGGATGCGGCAGCACGCCCACGAAGGCGTTCATCCAGCCATGGACGTCGCACTTGAACGGCACCATGACCTCGGGGTTCTTGAAGACGTGCGTGGTCTTCATGCCCTGGATCGGCTGGCCGGTGTTGAACTCCTGATTGCCCTTGGGCAGCGCGTGGATGTTGTGCAGCGTCGGATCGCTGTTCACGATTTCGAGCGTCTGCCCCACCATCATGCCGAACACGTGCGGATGGTAGCGGCAGCTCTGCTGGTCGATCTGAGCGGGCTGGGTCGGTGTATCGAACGTGTAGTTGCCCAGGCCGTCCTTCACGTACACGAAGACGTTGGCGAGCTTGCCGTCCTGGACCATGTAGGTTTCCTGGAACTGCGGCGTCTTGTTCTCGGTGACGCACACCGGATCGGCGTTCATGCGGATCGGCTCGTTGGCCGGGGCCTCGCCTTCGAAGGCGATCGTGCCGGTGAGCGTGCCGGCGGTGGCCGGGTCGACGCGCTGCCCGCCCGGGTTCGCGGCGGGAGCGGCGGTCGTCGGAGCCTCCGAGCCCCCGCCGCCGCACGCGGCGACCGAGACCGCGAGGGTCACTCCGAGTACCCGAAGCCCACACATGTCGTAGATGCATTGCGTTCCTCTCCTGAGACGAAAAATGGCGGCTGCTGACGAGTAACGAGGTCCGACGCACGACGTACAACTTCCTATCATACCCCAGGGGTGGTAATATTGGGGGTTCTTAGCGGCGAGTGGCGGTATCGTCTAGGGGTCAGGACACGTGGTTCTCAGCCACGGGACCGGGGTTCGAATCCCCGTACCGCTACCAGCAACTCATAGATCCTTCCCCCGATTACAGCCCCGGTCGATCGACCGGGGCTTTTTTTGTTTCGTGCGCGCGTCTCACTCGGTCCAGACGAGCACCTGCGCGCCGTCCGGGGTGGTCGTGTCGACCAGCAGGCCGGGGCCGTACCGCTCCAGATCCTCCAGGGTGATGCGGTCGCGGACCCTTGACAGGCCGTGGAGGTCGCTGATCGTGACGGTGCGCCGCGGCAGCAGATGGAGCAGCCAGCCGGGAATGTCGACACGGACGATCCGCCCTCTGGCACGATCGTAGGCCAGCACGTGAAGCGCGGTGATCGCTCCGGGATGGGCGTCGGCCATCGGACGTAGGACCGGGCGCTCGTTCTCGAGGCCGATCACCGGTGGCCGGTTCCCGACCGACTGGCGGGCGCGTGCGAAGGTGTCGGCCGCCGTCGCGGCGGTCGCGTCGGTGGAGTGCACGTGCCGGGTCACCCAGAACACGCCCGCGCCGAACAGCGCGAGGCCTACGACCACCATCGCGACGAGGATCCCGACGACCAGGGGCACCCAGGAGCGACGCGGGCGAGGCGGCGTGTCGGTCATGACGATTCATCCCATTGCGATCCGAGACAATTCATGGATAATACGTTGGTTCGAGGCCGGTTGCGCCGCTTGTGATTTCTGCATACAATCTCCCGTTGCACACGTCTTTCTTCGATTTCACACGCCTTTTTTTGAAGGAGTCGGGCGTTGGATAACTCGACCACGGTCGGGACTGCGGCCCATGGGCATGGCGCCGCGCACGGGCATGCCGAGCATGCGCACGAAGAACTCGGATTCTGGCGGAAATACGTCTTCTCGGTCGATCACAAGGTGATCGGCATTCAGTACGCCGTCACGGCCCTCCTGTTCCTGCTGTTCGGCTTCACCCTGATGATGATCATGCGGTGGCAGCTGGCCTATCCGGGCTCTCCCATCCCGCTCATCGGTTCGCTGTTCGGCCAGGACAAGGCGCCCGGCGGCATCATGCTGCCCGAGTTCTACAACCAGCTCGGCGCCATGCACGGCACGATCATGGTCTTCCTGGGCGTCGTGCCGCTCGCCGTGGGCGGCTTCGGCAACTTCGTGATGCCCCTGCAGATCGGCGCGCCGGACATGGCGTTTCCCAAGCTCAACATGATGAGCTACTGGGTGTACTTCCTCGGCGGCGTCACGATGCTGAGCAGCTTCTTCGTGCAGGGCGGCTCGGCGCAGTCGGGATGGACGTCCTACGCGCCGCTGTCGGTCATCTCGCTGGGCGATGGCCAGACGCTGTGGCTGATCGGCATGGTCTTCCTGATCACGTCGTCGCTCCTCGGCTCGGTGAACTTCATCACGACGATCGTGCAGCTGCGGGCGAAGGGGTTGAGCTTCATGCGGCTGCCGTTCTTCGTATGGGCGCAGCTGGTCACGGCGTTCCTGCTGCTGCTCGCGTTTCCTCCGCTCGAGGCGGCGGGCGTGCTGCAGTTGATGGACCGCGTGGCCGGCACGAGCTTCTTCATGCCGAGCGGTCTCGTGGTGAGCAACCAGATCGTCCAGAACTCGGGCGGCGGGAATCCGCTGATGTGGCAGCACCTGTTCTGGTTCCTCGCGCACCCCGAAGTCTACGTGCTGATCCTCCCCGCCATGGGCATCGTCGCCGAAATCATCGCCAACAACACGCGGAAGCCGCTGTGGGGCTACAAGACGCTGGTGTTCGCCGTGACCTGGCTCGGCTTCATGTCGTTCATCGTCTGGGCGCACCACATGTTCATGACGGGCATGGGCACGACGATGAGCTCGTTCTTCCAGGTGACCACGATGATCATCTCGATCCCGTCGGTCATCATCCTGAGCGCGTTCCTGCTCTCGCTCTGGGGCGCGTCGATCCGGTTCAACACGCCGATGCTCTTCGCGCTCGCCTTCCTGCCGATGTTCGCGATCGGCGGATTGACGGGATTGCCCCTCGGCCTGGCGCCGTCGGACATCTTCCTGCACGACACCTACTACGTCATCGGCCACTTCCACTACGTGGTGGCGCCGGGCACGCTGTTCGCGCTGTTCGGGGGCGTCTACTACTGGTTCCCGAAGGCGACCGGCCGGACGATGAACGAGATGCTCGGAAAGATTCATTTCTGGGCCTCGTTCGTCTGCATCAACGTCGTGTTCATGCCCATGTTCATTCAGGGCCTTGGCGGGATGAACCGCCGGATGTACGACGGCGGCATGCAGTATTCGCACAATCAGGGCCTGCTGCACTGGAACGTCGTGATCAGCATGGCCGCGTGGGGCCTCGGCCTCTCGCAGCTGCCGTTCATCGTCAACTTCTTCGCCAGCATCAAGTGGGGCAAGCTCGTCGACAAGAATCCCTGGGAGGCGACGACGCTCGAGTGGTCGGCCCCCTCGCCCCCCGGGCACGGCAACTTCCTGACCGAGCCGATCGCGTACCGCGGGCCGTACGAATACAGCGTGCCCGGCGTCAAGAAGGACTTCTCGCCGCAATTCGAACCGGAGCACGCGTAGCATGGAAATCCCCTACGTCGTCGAAACGCGGCCCGACACCGGTCTGGCCAACGGCAAGCTCGGTGTGTGGCTGTTTTTGGCCTCGGAAGTGATGCTGTTCGGCGCCCTGTTCTCGACCTACATCATCCTGCGCACCGGCTCGGTGGAATGGCCGTACGGCGAGCTGAACGTCTGGCTCGGCATGGCGAACACGTTCATCCTGATCGGGTCGTCGGTGACGATGGTGATGGCCTGGGCCTCGCTCAAGATGCACAACTGGGCGAGACACCGGATGTATCTCATCCTCACATTCGTGCTGGCGGGCGTCTTCCTCGTCAACAAGTACTTCGAGTACGCCACGCACTTCGCGAACGGCGAAACGCCGTCGCACAGCACCTTTCTGGCGATCTACTTCACGCTGACCGGGCTGCACGGGCTGCACATCATCGGCGGGATGGTCGTGATGGCCTACTTCATCGGCCCGGGCGCCAAGCTCTGGAAGACGAACCCGGATCAATTCACCAACCGGATCGAGTACACCGGGCTCTACTGGCACTTCGTGGACCTCGTGTGGATCTTCCTCTTCCCGATTCTGTACCTGCTCTAGAGGCTTCATGGATTCCCATTCCCTCGACGACGTCAAGCAGAGCGTCCGCACGTATTGGAAGATCGGCGCGGCGCTGTTCGTCTTCACCGTCATCACCGTGGCCGTGAACCGCGTGCACCTGGCGGTGCCGTTCGCCATCACCGTGGCGCTCGTGATCGCCGCCACCAAGGGATCGATGGTGGCGTCCGTGTTCATGCACCTCGCGCACGAGAAGGCGTGGGTGTACTGGTCGTTGATCCTGACCGTGGTCTTCTTCGTCGCGCTGATCTTTCTGCCGTTTCTCACCGTGAACGACGGGATCGGCACGCCCGTCCACCTGCCGGCCGCGATCGGCGGCGAGTCGAGCGGAGGCCACTGACATGTCGCTCAGGGCCGTGCACGTGTGCTTCATCGCGGTGTCGGCGCTGCTCGCCGTGTTCGTCGCCGGATGGGCCGGCACCGCGTATCGAGCCGATCAGAGTGGCGTCTACGCCGTGAGTTCGGTTCTGTCGCTCGCAACCGCAGCGGGCCTCGCCGTGTACGGCCGGGCGTTCCTGCGCAAGACGAGGAGGCTGTCATGACGGCCGTCGGGCGTCGCGCGCTCGTTGCGCTCCTGGCCACCGCGTTGGTCGCCCTTCCACGCGCGGCGCTGGCCTGTCCCGTTTGTTTCGGCAATAGCGACGCGCCCATGGCCAGGGCGACCAACGCGGGCATCCTCTTCATGCTCGGCGTCGTCGTCGTGGTCCTGGGCGGGTTCGCCAGCTTCATCGTGCACCTCGTCCGTCAGGCGAGGCTCGTGAGGGATCAGGAATCGGCCGACGTCGCGGCCTACGGATTGTCGGGAGGAAGCCCGACCGAGGGGACGCTGTAATGCTGAAGCTGCTGGGGATGCCGATCGAGGCCTCGGCCCACGCCGGTGAGATCGACCACATGATCGTGCTGGTCCACTGGCTGATGGTGGCGCTGTTCGTCGGCTGGGGCGTCTACTACGTGTACGTGCTGTTCCGCTTCCGGAGCGGTGCCAACCCGACCGCCAGCTACGAAGGTGCGCACGGCAAGGCGTCGAAGTGGGTCGAGATCGCCGTCGTCCTTGTCGAAGCGGTGCTGCTCGTCGTGTACGCCATTCCGGCATGGGCGAATCGCGTCAACGATTTTCCGTCTGAGGACGAAGCGGTGGTCGTGCGCGTCACGGGCAAGCAGTTCGAGTGGGACATCCGGTACCCCGGGCCCGACGGCCGGTTCGGCCGCACCGACATTCACCTGGTGTCGGCCGACAATCCGCTCGGCCTCGACCGGACCGACCCGGACGCGAAGGACGACATCACGACGATCAACCAGCTGAACCTGCCCGTGAACCGGCCCGCGCTCATCCACCTGACGAGCATGGACGTGATCCACAGCTTCGGCCTGTTCGAGATGCGCGTGAAGCAGGACGCGATTCCCGGCCTCGACATACCGGTATGGTTCATTCCGAACCGTATCGGGCAGTACGACATCACGTGCTCGCAGCTCTGCGGACTCGGACACTACCGCATGCGCGGGTTCGTGAATATCCAGACCGCTGAAGATTTCCAGAACTTCCTCGCCAACCCGTTGGCGCAGTAAGCCTCGGCTCTCGAGGTTCGCCGGATTCGACGTTCTCGACTGAGAAGGCCGGGCCGGCGACCCGGGACCCATGCGAACCCTCTCCACCCTGAAGACGATCGACGCGCATTGCGGCGGTGAGCCGCTGCGACTGGTGGTGGAGGGCTGTCCTGCCCCGCAAGGGCGCACGATGCTCGAGCGACGTCGGTGGGCCATGCGCCACCTCGACCGCGTGCGCCGTCTCCTGATGCTCGAGCCGCGGGGGCATGGCGACATGACCGGCGCCGTGCTCACCGAGCCCGTCACGCCCGGATCGCACGCCGGCGTGCTCTTCATGCGCAACGGCGGCTTCGACGCCATGCGCGGCCACGGCATCATCGCCGTCACGACCATCGCCCTCGAACGGGGCCTGATGATGCCCGGCGGCGACGGGTCCGCGATTGTGTTCGACACGCCGGCCGGCCCCATCCGTGCACGCGCCGTGCTCGGCGCCGCCGACGAGGCGGGCGGCCGTCGGGTCGCGAGCGTCGCCTACGTGAATGTGCCGTCGTTCGTCCTCCATGCCGGCCTCACGGTCCGCGCGGGCACGCGGTCGGTTCGCGCGGATGTCGCGTACGGTGGCGCCTTCTACGCCATCGTCGACGCGGAGTCGGCCGGCCTGCCTCTGGACGCCGGCCACCTGCCCGAACTGCGCCGGGCCGGCATCGACATCCGCGAGGCGGTCGAGGCTGCCGCACGCGTCGTCCATCCGATCGAGGCCGGCCTCGCGGGACTGGACGGGACGATCTTCACCGGCCCCCCGAACACGACGCGCGCGGATCTGCGCAACGTTGCCGTTTT
This sequence comes from uncultured Acidobacteriota bacterium, assembly GCA_963837345.1. Lineage (GTDB taxonomy): Bacteria > Acidobacteriota > Vicinamibacteria > Vicinamibacterales > CAVVIG01 > CAWIMX01. The sequence continues at coordinate 296,247 of CAWIMX010000001.1, read as the reverse complement.
TGCCGACGGCGAGGTGGACCGTTCACCGTGCGGTACGGGGACAGCGGCGGTGATGGCGGTCGTGGATGCGATGGGCCTGCTCGACCCCGTCAGGCCGTTCGTGCACGAGAGCCTGATCGGCACCTGCTTCAGCGGGCGGCTGGTCGCACGGACCGAGGTCGGCGATCTTCCGGCGATTGTTCCTGAACTCGAAGGTTCGGCGTGGATTACGGGCGAACACACCTTCCTCTGCGACCAGGACGATCCACTGGCGGACGGATTTCGGCTGGAGTGCCGTTAAACCTTTGCCGCGCGGCCTGCGTCTAAGCCTGTAGGTGGAGGGAGCGACACGGCCATGCGTGAATGGAGTTTTTCGGCGACGGCGGAATATGCAGTGGGCGTCCTGTTGGTGCTCATCCTGGCAGTCATGATGTTTGCCTGACAATCGTACACACCCGCGGCGGGCTCAGGGCGCTTCCCCCGTGAAGCGATCCGGGTCCGCCACGTAGCTCCGGCGCGCCCGCGCCGTCAATCCCGATCGTTTCAGTTTCACCGCCAGCTTGTGCACCTTGCCGTCCAGGCGGGTGGGCGTGAAGCCCAGCACGTACTGGCTGTGCAGCTCCTGCGCGATCCGCGTGAACGCCGGCGCCAGCTCGCTGGTTTCTTTCAACTCGAAGTGGCCGCCGCCGGTCTCTTCCGCGAGACTCCGGAGGCCGCGGTCGGGCCGGCTCCGCACCATCGACACCCCGTCGAACATCTCGGTCTCGAGGCCGATCGCATACACCATCACGTCTTCATCCCGCGCGCGGTTGGTCACGTCGCCGCGTCCCGTCCGGCTCGACGTGTCGTCACCGTCCGTGAAGACGAGAATCACCTTGCGGCCCTCCACCTCGCGCAGTTGGTCCAGGCTGGCGTCGACGGCGTCCCAGAGACGCGTGCCATTGCCGTAGTCCAGGTCCTTCATCTCGGCCACGAGCTCGTCGCGATCCGCCGTAAACCCCCCGCCGAACTCGATCTTGTCGTTGAAGGCGCCCACCATGCCGCGATCGTCGGGAAGCAAACGGATGAGAAACTGCTCGGCGGCCGCCCGAAGCAGCGGGATCGACGCGGTCATGCTGAGGCTGGTGTCGAGGATGACGACGACGGTGATCGGCCGGATCGCGTTGTCGAAAACGGCCACCTCCTGCGAATTGCCATCGTCGAGGACGTTGAAGTCCTCGCGGGCGAGATCCGGCACGAGGCGCCCATCCGAGTCGGTCACCGTGACGAACACCGGCACCGTGACTTGCGGCACCGCCCTGAAGGTGGGCCGCTGGCCCGCGGCGGGGACGGCGAGCGCGAGCGCGGCAACGAGGGCCGACAGAGACTTCATGGGTCTCAGCTTACTGCAAATCGCATTGCCGACTTGACTGGTCGGATATCGGCGAAGTACACTCGGCGAGTAATTCTGAGACAGAATCTCATTTCATACGCGGCGGGCTCCAACCCATGATTCAGGCGATGTTTCCGGCGTTCGTCATTACCCTGCGCGAGGGGCTCGAAGCGTTTCTGGTGGTGGCGATCAGCCTCGCGTATCTGCGCAAGAGCGGACGGCGCGAGCTGGTGCCGGCGGTGCGATGGGGCATCGCGCTCTCCGTGCTCATCAGCATCGGGGCGGCATTTCTCTTCCGACGCGCGGCCAACCAGGCGCTCTGGGAAGGGGCGCTCGCCGTCGTGGCCGCCGTTTCGGTCGCCTCGTTGACCGTGCACATGTGGCGCACCGCCCGCCGAATCAAGTCCGACATCGAAGGCCACCTCCACGAATCCACGCTCAAGACGGGGACCGCCGCGTTCATCGGCGTGTTCATGTTCACCCTGCTCATGATCACCCGGGAAGGCATGGAGACGGCCCTCTTGATGGGCACGCTGATGTTCCAGATGCAGTCGGCAGGCTCGCTCGTTGTCGGAGCGGCTGCCGGAACGCTGGCTGCCGCAGCCGTGGCGTGGCTGTGGTCCCGTTACGGCCACCGGGTCAATCTCGGCTTGTTCTTCCAGGTAACCGCCATCTTCCTCCTCGTGTTCGTTGCCCAGCTCCTCATCTACGGGTTTCACGAGCTGATGGAGGCGAACATCTTCCCGTACAGCGAGCCCCTTCATCTCGCCACCGAGCCGTACGGCCCGGATGGCCGCTTCGGCCATTACCTGAGCTATATGCTGGTCATGCTGCCGCTCGCGTGGCTGCTCGTGAGCTCGTTGCTGCCGAGGCGTGCGGTGCCCCACTCCTCCACGCCGCGCTAGGCCGTTCGATCCATTCGCCTGGCCGCCCCGCCCCTTTTTTGGCCCAATTGCTGCCGCAGTGCGGGGGCCGCGGCGTGCCCACGGGGTGCCTCCCGTGAGTCCCCTGCACAGAGCTTCGCGCAATGTCACGCCTATAACCCGTTTGAAGTGTTATAGTTAACAAGATTATTCACCGGTGGCCCATGGTCGGGTTTGGCAGTACAATTTCCGTCTTCGGGCCGGTCGCCCGCAGGCGCCAGGAGCGTCGAGACTCGACACATGATCAACGTAGCCGCGATTCGCATGCAGCAGTTCGGGGTGCAGTTCTATCAGGCCTCGTTGACGGCCAGCGACATCGACAAGCTTGTCCGTTTCGAAGTCCTGAGCTACGGCGAGAACGCGCAGCCTCCGGTCCGAGGGGGTCGACAGAAACCGGGCGTGGCGCCCTCGAAGGTGAATTGGGATTTGCTGGAGCGTCGAATCGCCTCGAGTGACAAGGCGTATCAGCGGCAGATCATCCGCAAGAAGATCGAGGAGCTGGTTCAGTACTACGAGCAGTGCCGCCAGGCGCGCGATCTGCCGTCGATTCCCGGTGCGGTGATCATTTCCTGCGACGAGAAGCTGGCGTTCCAGCCGATGGGCGATACGCCGCTCGGCACCCTGAAGGTGCCGGAGCGTGAAGGGATTCTGCGCGCCATCGACGGGCAGCATCGGCTGCTCGCTCTGCATGCCGACATCGCCCGGTTCGCCGGCGAGACGTTCACCGTGCCCGCGGTCATCTTCGATCGGCTTCCCGAGGATCACGTCGTGCAGATGTTCGTGACGATCAACGCGAAACATACGCGGCTCAACGCGTCGCATCTGGTGAGTCTGTCCGGGCGCCAGCTCTACCGCGACGAGAACCTGGCCACTGCCCATGACGTGGTGCGTGCCCTCAACGATCGCGAGGACTCTCCGCTCTACGACGAAATCAAGCTCCTGGGCGTCGGCCGGGGCCGTGTGGCGCAGGCGCCGCTGGCGCAGGAGCTGAAGAAGCTGTTCGCAGTCGAGGCGTTCGGCGGGGCGCGGCGCGCGTCGGACTTCCACGAGAACGCCAAGCGGTTCTTCGTGAACTACTTCAAACAGATTGCGGTCGTGTTCGACGCCGCCTGGAACGGACGCAAGTACAGCATTCGGAGCGCGCCCGCGCTCCGGGCGTTCATCCGGGTCGCGCCGGACGTCATCCGCCGTCTCGATCAGGAACACGCCGACCGCGCCGACTACCGAGCCATCGGCCGCGTCATTGCGCCGTGGGGCCGACGCATCGGCGACCTGCGCTTCGAGACCGACGGCGCGTGGAAGCGAAGCGGGACCACGGTGGACTCGCTGGCCAAGGAGCTCCGCCTCGCACTGCAGTACCCAGAGGGCGCGGCGGTTTGACGCTTCGGGAATGCCCGGCCTCCTGGTAACCGGCGGCGCCGGGTTCATCGGCTCCAACTTCGTTCGGTACGTTCTCGCGCACGCCGACGAGCGGGTGGTGGTGGTGGACAAGCTGACCTATGCGGGCAGCCTCCTCAACCTCGAGGCCACGTTGTCGGATCCGCGGGTCGCGTTCGTCCGCGCGGACATCGCCGACGCGGCCGCGATGGCCAGGCTGTTCGCCGACGTCCGGCCCGACGCCGTCGTCAACCTCGCGGCCGAGACACACGTCGATCGCTCGATCGACGGACCTCGGCCCTTCATCGACACGAATATCGTCGGGACATTCGTCCTGCTGGAAGCCGTCCGGCGGATGATCGAGAGCGGCGGCGGCCCGACGCGCGACCGGTTTCGATTTCTGCACGTCTCGACCGACGAGGTGTACGGCACGCTGGGCTCCGGCAGTGCGTTTGCTGAAGACACGCCCTACGCGCCGAATTCGCCGTACGCCGCCAGCAAGGCATCCGCCGACCATCTCGTGCGCGCGTATGTGCAGACCTACGGCGTGCCCGCGATTGTCACCAACTGCTCGAACAACTACGGTCCGTACCAGTTTCCCGAAAAGCTCATCCCGCTGATGGTCCTGAACGGGCTCGACGGACGGCCCCTGCCGATATACGGCGATGGTGCGCAGGTGCGCGACTGGCTCCACGTCGACGATCATGCCGCGGGTCTGCTCCTCGCGCTGCGAAACGGACGGCCCGGCGAGAAGTACAACATCGGAGGCAGCGGCGAACGGACCAATCTCGAGGTCGTCGATGGTCTCTGCGCCGCACTGGAAGCCTGCCGGCCGGCCCGCGCGAACGAGGCGTTGACACGTCGGGGCATCGACGACTATCGGGCCCTCAAGACCTTCGTCTCAGACCGACCGGGACACGATCGGCGGTACGCGATCGACGCGAGCAAGATCCGGCGCGAATTGGGCTGGGCACCCCGTCGCACCTTCGAAGATGGGCTGGCCGAGACCGTCCGCTGGTATGCCGACCACGGCGAGTGGTGCCGGGCCGTGCAGGCCGGACGCTACGACCGCGAACGGCTCGGGCTGGGTGAGCGATGAAAGGCATCATCCTGGCCGGCGGATCCGGCTCCCGCCTGTTTCCGATCACCCGTGCCATCAGCAAGCAGCTTCTGCCGATCTACAGCAAGCCGATGGTGTACTACCCGCTCTCGGTGCTGATGCTGTCGGGGATTCGCGACGTGCTCGTGATCACGACACCGCACGACCACGACAGTTTCGTGTCGCTGCTCGGCGACGGCAGCCGCCTCGGTCTCGACGTGCAGTATGCCGTTCAGGCCAGGCCCGAAGGGCTGGCGCAGGCGTTCATCATCGGACGCGAGTTCGTCGGCGCCGATCGCGTGGCGCTCGCACTGGGCGACAACATCTTCTACGGGGCGCACCTGTCGGACTACCTGCGAAGCGCCGTCGAGCGCCAGCGCGGCGCGACGGTTTTCGGGTACCAGGTGAGAGATCCGCAACGCTACGGTGTCGTGGAGTTCGATGAGCAAGGCCGCGCGGTCAGTCTCGAAGAGAAGCCGACCCGTCCCAAGTCGGCCTATGCCATCACCGGCCTCTATTTCTACGACAATCAGATCCTGGACATCGCCGCGAACCTGCGACCGTCCGCGCGTGGCGAACTCGAAATCACGGACGTGAACCGCACGTATCTGGAGCGCGGCGAGCTGCAGGTGGAGCGGCTGGCGCGGGGCATCGCCTGGCTGGATACCGGCACGCCCGAATCGCTCCTGCAGGCCGCCAATTTCATCCAGGCGATCGAAGAGCGCCAGGGGCTGATGGTGGGGTGTCTCGAGGAAATCGCCTTTCGCCTGGGCTACATCACGGCGGCCGAGCTCGAGGCGCTGGCTCGCGCGCTCGGGTCGAGTCCCTATGGTCACTACCTCTTTCACATTCTCGAACAGGAGGGGTGACCAGGATGCGTTTCGTGCGGGCGCGAATCCCCGAAGTCGTCGTGATCGAACCCGACGTGCATCGCGACGTCCGGGGGTTCTTTCTGGAGACGTATCACGACGTCAAGTACCGGGAGGCCGGCATCGTCGGACCGTTTCTGCAGGACAATCACTCGCGCTCGGCGAAAGGGACGCTTCGCGGGCTGCACCTGCAGGTTCGCCGGCCGCAAGGCAAGCTGGTCCGAGTGATTGCCGGCGAAGTCTATGACGTGGCCGTCGATGTTCGACGCGAATCGCCGACGTTCGGGCGCTGGGTCGGCGTGACGCTGTCGGCCGAGAACTTCAAGCAGTGCTACGTCCCGCCAGGCTTCGCCCACGGGTTCTGCGTGACCACGGACGAAGCGCAGGTCGAATACAAGTGCACCGATCTGTACGATCCCGGAACCGAGGTCGGCATCGCGTGGAACGATCCGACGCTGGCGATTCCATGGCCGGTGACGGCGCCGGTTCTGTCCGAGCGCGACCGGCGTCTCCCGCGGCTCGACGACGTCCTGGCGTCGCTGCCCGACTACCGCGCAACAGATCTGTAACTCCGAGAACGAACACGTCGATCGCCTCCACGCATCCCTGCGGCCGACCGGCCGGAAAACATGGGATTTCCGCCCTGGGGACCAGGCATGCCACTTGCTCTCCTCATCGGCGAATCGTCGGTCTGTTTACGGCAGGGCGCCGTGAATTTGCTGGGGGAGCCAGACTGGCGGAGCAGAGGGGCATCGCAATGACGCGGTGCCCTTTTGTTTTGTACGCTGGGTCGGATCCGCGGCCCACGCCTGACCGTCGCGACACGCCCTGATGCGCATCGATCTCAACGCCGACGTCGGCGAATCGTTCGGACCCTATACGATCGGCCACGACGCAGAGCTGATGCGATCGATCACGTCGGCGAATCTCGCCGCCGGGTTCCACGGCGGTGACCCGAGCGTACTCCGCGAAACCATCCGCCTCGCGCGCGCTCATCACGTCGCCGTCGGCGCCCATCCGGGCTTGCCCGACCTGGCTGGCTTTGGACGGCGCGAGATCCAGGTCACGCCGCGGGAAGTCGAAGACCTGGTCCTCTATCAGCTGGCCGCCGTGGCCGGCGTCGCGCGGGCCGAGGGCGTCGCGGTGCAGCATGTGAAGCCGCACGGCGCGCTGTTTCACATGGCGGCGCGTCGTGCGGATCTGGCGTTCGCGCTCGCCCAGGCGGTGAAGGCCTTCGATGCCTCGCTGATCCTCTTCGGCCTGCCGGGGTCCGAGATCCTGAAGGCCGGACGCACCCAGGGTCTGCGGGTCGCCGCCGAAGCCTTCGCCGATCGTGCGTACGAGGCCGACGGGTCGCTCGTCCCCCGCCTCGGGCCCGGAGCGGTCATCGACGACGCCGGCGCGTTGGTGCATCGCGCCCTGCGGATGGTCCGAGACCGGACCGTCGTCGCCGTCGACGGCACGGTGGTGCGGCTCGAGGTCGACTCCATCTGCGTGCACGGCGACACGCCCCACGCAGGAACTCTCGCCGCAGAACTCCGGCGAGGCCTCGAGGACGCCGGCATTGCTGTGAAAGCGATCGGCGAGCGGTAGCGCTAGAGACTCGCCGACTCGGGTGCGAGCAGCATCAGGAGCAGTGCCTTCTGGCAGTGAAGCCGGTTCTCGGCCTGGTCGAAGACCACCGAGGCCTCCGAGTCGAACACGTCGGCCGACACTTCTTCGCCGCGATGCGCCGGCAGACAGTGCATGAAGAGGGCGCCTGGCTTGGCGAGCGACATCAGCCCTTCGTTCACCTGAAACGCGGCGAACGCCGCGCGGCGGCTCTCGGCCTCCGACTCCCGGCCCATCGAGGTCCACGTGTCCGTGTAGACGGCGTCGGCCCCCGAGACGGCATCGGCCGGGTCGCTGAACAGCCGCAGCCGCGCGCCGTGCTGCGCCACGCCGGTCGCCTGCTGAACGACGGCGTGCGGCAGCTGATAGCCTTCGGGGCTCGCCACGTGCAGGTGCACGCCCAGCATCGACAGCGCGTGGGCGAGCGAAGCGGCGACGTTGTTCCCGTCGCCCACGAATGCGAGGGTGCGTCCCTTGAGCGTTCCCCACCGTTCGTGGAGCGTCAGGCAATCGGCGATCGCCTGGCACGGATGCTCGTCGTCGGTCAGAGCGTTGATGACGTGCAGCCGTGCCGCCGACGCGGCGAATTCCTCCAGGAGCAGCTGCGAAAACGTGCGGATGACGACGGCGTCGACCCAGCGTTCGAGATTCCGCGCGACGTCGGCCACCGCTTCGCGCCGCCCGAGAGCGACGTCGGGCTGCAGGACGACGATGTCGCCGCCCAGCTCGCGCACGGCGATCTCGAACGTGATGCGGGTCCGGAGCGACGGCTTGTCGAACAGCATGGCCACGTGGCGGCCGGCGAGCGCGTTCGCCGTCGGGGCCTGGAGCCCGAGCGTTCGATCCGCCTTGAGGCGGGCCGCCAGATCCAGGCAGCGCGTCAGCTCGGCGCCGTCGAGATCGAGAATCGAGAGGAAGTCCTTCCGGCGGTCGACGCTCGCGGTATGGCTCATGGCTAGGTCCGGTAGTCCGCGTTGATCCGCACGTACTCGGCGCTGAGGTCGCAGGTCCACACGGTCGACGCCGCGCGTCCGGCGCCCAGGTCCACGCCCACCGTTACGTCGCCACGCTCCAGATACGCCGCGGCCTCTGGGGCGGCGTCGTCGAACGGCCGGCCGTGCGCGAACAGCACCGTCGGCCCGATTGTGACTTTCGCGCGGCCGAGATCGAACGCCACGCCCGCGCGTCCGGCCACGGCGACGAGCCGGCCCCAGTTGGGATCGCCGCCGTGAATGGCGGTCTTCACCAGCAAGGAGTTGGCGATGGCCTTGGCGGCTCGCCGCGCGTCGGCTGGCGAGGCCGCGCCCGTCACGACGACGGTGACGAGCTTGGTCGCACCCTCCCCGCCGCGGACGATCCCCAGGGCGAGCTCCCGGCACACGTGGCGGAGCCCCCCCGCGAAGGCCTCGTAGCCGGCGTCGGACACCGTCGCGCCGCTCGCGCCATTGGCCAGCAGCATCACGCAGTCGTTGGTCGAGCATTCCCCGTCGACGGTGATGGCGTTGAACGTCTCGTCCACTGCGTCGGCGAGCGCGCGCTCGAGCAGCGGCCGTGGCACTGCGGCGTCGGTCGTGATGAAGGACAGCATCGTGGCCAGCATCGGCTCGATCATCCCCGAGCCCTTGGCCATTCCGCCTACCCGGACTTCGCGCCCGTCGATCACCAGCGTCGCGGCGGCCTCCTTGGGAAACGGATCGGTCGTCATGATTGCCCGCGCCGCCGCGCCACCCTGATCGACGCCCAGGGCGGCGACGGCGTCGGGCAGCCGGGCGCGGATCTTGGCGACGGGCAGCATGACGCCGATGACCCCGGTCGAGGCGACGAGCACCTGGTCGTCCGGGCACCCGAGCAGGGCGGCAGTCGATGCCGTCATCTCACGCGCGGCGCGCAGTCCGTCGTCTCCGGTGCAGGCGTTGGCGCATCCGCTGTTGACGACGACGGCCCTGGCGTGCCCTTGCGTGCGCGTCAGGTGCTCGCGCGACACCACGACGGGCGCGGCCTGCGCCTTGTTGGTCGTGAACACGGCGGCCGCGGCGGCAGGCCGATCCGAGACGACGAGCGCGAGGTCGAGTCCGCTGGCCTTGATCCCGGCGGCGGTTCCCGCCGCCCGGAAACCCTCCGGCACGGTCACGCCGCTCCGCTCGGTGGCGACTGCGCCGCCCATCAGGCGTGAGGGACCGCGGCCACGGGCTCGCCGAGCTCCGGCGTTCGCTCGCGAGCCTCATCGAAGATGATGGCCATCGCCGTCTGGCCGCAGCGCCGAAACCACGCGCAGCGGACGCAGTCGCCAAAGACCTTCTCGGGCAGCCACAGGTGCGGCACGATGGAGAAGCCCATTGGCGCGAAGTAGGCGGGGGCGTGTGTGAAGGCGCACAGCTTGTCGAAGCCGCCCGCGCGCGCCCGGCGGCACAGGTCGCCGACCAGGGCCTGGCCGACGCCGGCCCCCCGTTCGCCAGGGAGCACCACGAGCGAGCGAATCTCCGCGACGCCCGCGCTGAGCGGCGCCAGCTCTGCGAATCCCGCAAGCCGCCGACCGCGCATGGCCACGACGAATCGATCGATGTGGCGCACGACTTCCTCCCGCAATCGGGGCAGCAGGTGGCCCTCGGCCACGTGGGCGGCGATGACCGCGTGCAGGCGCGCGGCCTGGCCGGGCGCGGCGGCCCTCAATGTCAGGCGGGCGGGCGCCACGTCAGGCCTCCGCCTCGACGACGCCGAGCGCCTGGTCCAGCCGTCCCAGCGCTTCGTCTGCCTCGGTCTCGGTGATCACGAGGGGCGGCAGGAGCCGGATGACGGTTTCCGCGGTGCGATTCACGACCACACCGCGCGCGAGGGCCGCCGACACGACCGGCGCGGCGTCGCGCGTGAGCTCGAGCCCCCACATCAATCCCGCGCCGCGCACCTCCTTGACGAGCGGATGCGCGCTCGCCATGGCGCGCAGCCGCCGCTCGACGCTCGACCCGACGCGCCCGACGTGATCCATCAGCCCGCCAGCGAGCGCGTCGAGGAAGCAAATCGCGGCGCGGCACGCCAGGAGATTGCCCCCATACGTGCTGCCGTGATCGCCGAAGGCGATCGTCGACGCCACCTCGTCGGAGACCAGCGCGGCGCCGACCGGCACACCGCCGCCGAGCGCCTTGCCGACCGAGACGAGATGCGGAGCGAGCCCCAGCGTCTGGAAGTAGAAGGCCCGTCCCGTGCGTCCGAGCCCGCTCTGCACTTCATCGGCGATCACGATCGCGCCGGTGGCCCGCGACGCCTGGTTCACCGCGTCGGCGAACGCGGGGGTGAGGGGCCGCACGCCGCCCTCGCCCTGCACGGGTTCCACGATGATGGCGGCCGTGCGGCGCGACACGGCGGCACGGAGCGCCGCCACGTCGTTCACGGGCATCCATCGGACGCCGGCCAGGAGCGGTTCGAAGGGCAGGCGGTAGTGCTCGTCGGAGGTGACCGACAAGGCGCCGAACGTACGGCCGTGAAACGATTCCTCGAGGGCGATGATCTCCGGGCGGGCCTCGCCCTTCGTGTGCCAGTAGCGCCGAGCGAACTTGAGGCACGCCTCGACGGCTTCGGTGCCGCTGTTACAGAAGAACGTGCGCGGCAGACCCGAGAGGCCCGCCAGCCGTTCGCCGGCCTGGCCCTGCAGCGGATGGTAGAAAAGGTTGGACGTGTGCAGCAGCGTGCGCGCCTGATCGGCGATGGCGGCGGCCAGGCCCTCGTGCGCGTGTCCGAGCGATGCGACGCCGATGCCCGAGAGAAGATCGAAATACTCGCGCCCCTCGGTGTCGAACAGACGGACGCCCTGGCCCCGCACGAACGTCACCGGCAGGCGCTTGTACGTCTGGAGGATGAAGCGGGATTCGCGCGCCTGAATGTCGTCGGCTGTCATGGTCGTCATCGTTGTGCCTTCCGGGCTAGCGCCCGAGCTCCACCCTGGCGTTCCGAACGAGCCGCGTGGCCGCCGCCGGCTCAGCGTCGGTACCGGCGGAGGCGAGCGTGGCGGGATCGCGGCCGTCCACGATCACGACGTCGCGGACTCCGGCTGCCAGCGCCCGCTCACACGCGCGCAGCTTCGCCACCATCCCGGCGGTGGCCGTGCCGGTTCCCACGAGTCGTGCGATCTCGGCGGCGTCGATGAGCGGCAGCGTCGTGCCCGCGGCGTCGAGCACCCCGGGCGTCGTCCCCGCAATCAGCAGCCGATCGGCGTTCAGCCGGGCGGCCAGGTGTCCCGCCAGGGTGTCCGCGTTCACGTTCAGCAGGCGGCCGTCGGCCGTGGTGCCGATGCAGGCGACCACCGGCACGAACCCGGCGGACGTGAGCGTGTGGAGCACGCTCACGTCGGCGTCCTCGCGCGGGGCGCCCACGGCGCCGAGATCGACCAGCCGCCCGTCGATCGTCCGGTGCGGCGGCGCCGGCTCCGACAGACCGCAGCCGCCGTCTGCGCCCGTCAGGCCAACGGCCGGGACGCCGGCCGCGCCGAGCGCGGCCACGAACCGGGTATTGATGTTGCCCGCCAGCACCGAGACGACGATCTCGAGCGTGGCTTCGTCGGTGACCCGCAAGCCCTCCACCTGCCGCTTGGCGACGCCCGCCACCGCAAGGGCCGCATCAATCGCCGTTCCGCCGCCGTGCACGACGACGAGCGGGCTCCGGGCCGCCAGGGAGCGGACGGCGGCGGCGGCCCGCGCCATCATGCCCGGGCTGTCGAGCAGCTCGCCGCCGAATTTCAGGACTCGCACGCCAGTCGTCACAGCAGCCCGGTCCATTCGTCGAACCCGAGCATGACGTTCATGTTCTGGACGGCCTGGCCGGACGCGCCCTTGAGGAGGTTGTCGATCACCGACACGAGCACGCCGCGCCCGGACGCGTCGACCCGCCAGCCGATGTCGCAGAAGTTCGTATGGGCCACGTGCTTGATCTCGGGCAACTGTGCGTCGACGAGCCGCACGAACCGCGCCGTGCCGTAGGCCCGCTCCAGCACGTCGCCGACGGCCTGCTCGGTGGTGCCCGGCGCGACGCGGACGTAGATCGTGGCCAGGATGCCGCGGTCGAGCGGCACGAGGTGCGGCACGAAGTTCACCGCATGCCCGTCGCCCGCGTCCGCCACGCCCTGCTCGATTTCCGCACCGTGCCGGTGGTTGAACACGCCGTAGGCGCCCAGGCTGCCGTGCACCTCCGAGAAGTGCGTGCGCTCGGAGGGCGTCTTTCCGGCGCCCGACACGCCCGACTTGGCGTCGACGACGATGTCGGAGCCCGCCGCGAGCAGGCCCGCCTCGACGAGCGGCGCCAGCGCCAGCAGGGTCGCCGTGGGGTAGCAGCCCGGATTGGCGACGAGCCGCGCGGGCGCGATGCTCGCGCGCTCGCGCTCGGTGAGGCCGTAGGCGACGCCGTCGGGCATGGTGCGGGTTTCCGGGTACCAGCGCGCGCGCGCTTCGGTGCCGTGCAGGCGGAACGCCCCCGACAAATCAATCACGCGCACGCCGGCCTCGAGGAGCCGAGGCGCGAGCGCGGCCGCCGCGCTGTCGGGCAGCGCGAGAAACACGACGTCGGCCTCGGCGCCGAGCGACTCGGGGGCGAGCGGGGCAATCGTGCCGTCCCAGACGCGCGTGAGCGCCGGCAGGCGCCGGACGGCGGTGGTGCCCGAGGACGTCGCGTGGGTGATGGTGACGCCCGGATGGCGGGCCAGAATGCGCAGGAGCTCCTGCCCGGTGTAGCCGGTGGCGCCGGCAACGGCGACGCGCACCGCAGGCGCGGTCGAGGTGCCGGAGCGACGCTGGTCGGGGCGTGTCACTGTATGCATCGAAAGGTATAAGTATACATAACTCCGTCCGAATCGTGTATTCTGTTTTCACCGTCCATGAAGGCCCGCCGCCAGGCCGCGCTCCTGGATCTCATCGATCGCGAAGCGCTCCACAGCCAGGAGCAGCTGCGGCGTCGTCTGCGCCAGATGGGCTTCCGCGCCACCCAGGCGACCATTTCGCGCGACATCAAGGTGCTCGGCCTCGTGAAGCGGGCGGGCGACGGCGCGTACCAGCGGTCGGGCGCCGAATCCGCCAGTCCCGCGTCGGCGCAGGCCGCGCTCGAGCGGCTGGCCGGCGAGTTTCTCCGCCGCGTCGACCGCGTGCAGCAGCTCGTCGTCCTCCGGACCGACGCCGGGCAGGCGCAGCCGCTCGCGCTGGCCGTCGACCGCGCGCGCCTTCCCGAAGCCGTCGGCACGATTGGCGGCGACGACACCATTCTGATCGTCGCGCGCGACAGCCGGCGGGCGAAGGTGCTCACCGGGCGGCTCATCCGCTTCCTCGAGGGGCGCCGGTGAGGCGCGTCGTCGTCGGCTATTCGGGGGGGCTCGAGGCGGCCGCCGCCGTGCCGTGGCTGGCCGAGACGTTCGACGCCGAAGTCGTGGCCGTGACGCTCGACCTCGGGCAGGGCGGCGAGCTCGAAGGCGTGCGGGACGGCGCCCTCGAAGGCGGCGCCGCGCGGGCTCACGTGCTCGACGTGCGGGAGGAGTTCGCGCACGACTATGTGCTGCCGGCGCTCCGGGCCGACGCGCTCGACGAAGGACGCTGCCCGATGGTCGTCGCGCTCGGCCGTCCCCTGATCGCCCGGAAGCTCGTCGAGATTGCCGGGATCGAGGGAGCGACGGCGATCGCCTGTGGTGCCGGCGAGCCTGACGACCTGGGCGCGGCCGCCCGCGCGTTGAATCCGTCGCTCGAGGTCATTGCGGCGGCGCGGCAGTGGTCGATGAGCCGGGACGACACCCGGCGGTACGCCCGGGCGCACGGCGTGATGGTTCGCCCGAACGACGAGCCGTACCGCACCGACGCGAATCTGTGGGGACGCTCAATCGTCCCCGGACCGGCGGCCGAGGGCCGCTGGCCGCCGCCTCCCAGCGTGTTCACGCGGACGAAAGGGCCGGAAGGCCGCTTCGGAGAGCCGGCGGTCGTCGAGCTGGCGTTCGACCGGGGCACGCCGGTGGCGCTCAACGGGGTGGCCATGCCGCTCGTCGATCTCATTGCCGCCCTGGACGCGATTGCCGGCGGCAACGGCGTGGGCCGAATCGAGCTGAACGCCCGCGAGGTGCGCGAGGCGCCGGCGGCGGTGGTGCTCCACGCCGCGCACGACGCCCTGCGCGCGCGCCTGGCCCCCGGCGACCTCGACGCGCGATGCCGAGAAATGAGCGCTGCCTACGCTCGCCTGATTCGCGACGGCCTGTGGTTCACCGAGACACGCGACGACATCGATCGGTTCGAAGGCGCCGTCCAGGACCGCCTGACCGGCCTGGCGCGTCTTCGCCTGCATCACGGCAACTGCCAACTGGTCGCCGTCGACTGACTGACAACCGGCGACTCACTCACTGACGACTACCTGATGTCCACCCTCTGGTCCGGCCGCTTCGACGGCACACCCGACAAGACGGCGTTCGAGTTCGGCGCCTCGTTCGCGTTCGATCGCCGTCTGTTCGAAGACGATGTGACCGGCAGCCTGGCCTGGGCGCGGGCCCTGGCGAACGCGGGCGTGCTGGGGCGCGACGAAGGCGCGCGTATCGAGGAAGCGCTCTCGGATCTGCTCGCTCGCGGGCGGGCCAACCCGGCGAGCGTCGACGGCCCCGACGAGGACGTCCACAGCTTCGTCGAGCGCCAGCTCGTGGAGCGCCTGGGGGACGCCGGTCGCCGCCTGCACACGGGGCGGTCTCGAAACGAGCAGGTGTCGCTCGATCTGCGGCTGTACCTGCGCAGGAGGATTCCCGTGCTCCAGGCGGCGCTGGCCTCCGTGGTGGCCGCCCTGGCGGAACAGGCGACGGCCGTCGGTGACGCGATCATGCCCGCCTACACTCACCTGCGCCCGGCCCAGCCCGTGCTGGTGGCGCACTTCTTTCTCGCGCATGCGGCGGCGCTCAGGCGTGACCACGGTCGGCTGGCGGAGGCGCGCGACGCAGCCGATGCACTGCCGCTCGGGTCGGGCGCCGTCGCGGGCACGAGCTACGCCGTCGACGTGGATGCGCTCGCGCGCGACCTCGGATTTTCGCGCGTGGTGTCCAACAGCCTCGACGCGTCGTCGGACCGCGATTTCGCCGCGTCGTTTCTGTTTGCGGCGGCGTTGACGATGGTGCACTTGAGCCGCCTGGCGGAGGATCTCATCATCTTCTGCGGCGACGAGCATCGGTTTTTCGAATTCTCCGACGCCCTCAGCACCGGCAGCAGCATGATGCCCCAGAAGAAGAACCCGGATCCCCTCGAGCTCGTTCGCGGGAAAGCCGGCCGCGCGATCGGGCACCTGGTCGCGCTGCTCACGGCCGTCAAGGGCCTGCCTAGCGGGTACAACAAGGATCTGCAGGAGGACAAGCAGGCGGTTTTCGACACGGAAGACACGCTGGCCGGATCGCTCGCCGTCGTGCGAGCGGTCGTCGCCGGCGTCACGTTGAACGGCGAGCGCGCTGCCGCGGCGTCGGGAGGATTCCTGCTGGCGACCGATGCGGCCGACTACCTGGTCGGTCGGGGCGTCCCGTTCCGCCGCGCGCACGAAATCGTCGGCGCCCTGGTGCGTCGTCTGGTGCGGGAGGCCCGGTCGCTCGAGTCGCTGTCGGTGGCCGAATGGCGAGAGGCGAGCGGAGATTTCGGCGACGATATCGTCGCCCGCATCACGTCCCAGGCGTCGGTGGCGGCCAAACGGACGCCGCAATCGACCGCGCCGGCGGCCGTATCGGCGCGTCTGGCGGAGGTCCAGGGCTGGCTGGCCCGTGTGACGCGCTAGACGCGTTCCTATTGCCACATGGAAACAGCCTCTGTTAAGATCGGCCCGCCTTTCGCGCTTTCTTCCCTACAGAAGGTTCCTTCGAGGGCTAGTGGATGCAGCAGCGCCAGCTTCGGCTTGGTGACATTCTGGACGATTACTGTCCGCGGGAACGCCGCCTGACCAACCACGCGATCGTGGCGATGGTCGACGCGGACGTGAAGCGCACGCGGTGCACGACCTGCGACGCCGAGCACGAATACAAGCACGCACGGATCCCGCATCAGCGCCGCAAGTCGGAGACGCCCGCTGCGCTGTATTCGCAGGTGCTCGCCAACGCCCCCAAGAAGATTCCTCACGAGCCGCCGGAATCGGACGCGGCCGGCGAGGGCGAGCCTCCGGCGCCGCATCCCCGGGAGACGGAGGATCCGGCGCCGCTTGCCGCCGCCTCCGAACGAGACGCCGAGAACCCGGCGGATCTGGAGAACCCCGAGAACCCCGAGAACCTCGAGAACCCTGAAGTGGAAGGTCCGGTCCATCGCCGGTTGATCCGCGCCACGCTGCCCCGAACCGACGGCCAGCCGCCTCCGCAACGGCCCATTCCAGAGTTCACGATTCGGCAGCCGGGCGGCCGGCAGAACCGCTTCCGGGCGCGTCATGGGCGCGGCGGCGGCCAGCCATTCCAGAACAGCCGCTCGAACGGCGCGCGGCCCCCCGGACAGGGCCGACCGCACCAGGGCCATGGGCGCAAGCGGTCGAAATGATCGTCCATGGGTGAGCTCACCGGAAAGCATGGCCTGATCCTCGGCATCGGAAACAAGCGTTCTATCGCATGGGCGATCGCGCAGGCGGCGGCCGGCGCCGGCGCACGCCTCGCGCTGACGTATCAGAACGAGCGTCTCGGCGAGAACGTCCGGGAGCTTTCGACGACGCTCGAGAATCCGCTCGTGCTCCCGTGCGACGTGTCGAGCGATCAGGAGATTGCCGACCTCGCGGCGGCCGTGGGTCGGGAATTCGGCGGCCTCGATTTCCTCGTCCATGCGGCGGCCTTCGCGCCCCGCGAGGAGCTGAGCCGGCCCTTCGTCGAGACGTCGCGCGAGGGGTTCCGCACGGCCCTCGACGTCAGCGCCTACTCGCTGGTTGCGCTCACGCGGGCGATGGTGCCGCTCATGGAGACACGTGGCGGCGGCAGCGTCGTCACGCTCACGTTCATCGGCAGCGACCGGGTGTTCACGAACTACAACGTGATGGGCGTCGCCAAGGCGGCGCTCGAGGCGACCGTCCGCTACCTGGCGAGCGATCTGGGCCCGCGTCAGATCAGGGTGAACGCAGTTTCGGCCGGAGCGATCAAGACTCTGGCGGCCTCGGGAATTGCCGGCTTTTCCAACATGCTCACGGCGTATCGGGAACGGGCGCCGCTGCGTCGCAGTGTGGACACCGCCGAAGTGGCCGACGCCGCGCTGTTTCTGCTGAGTCCCGCCTCACGGGCGGTGACGGGCGAAGTCCTGATGGTCGATGCCGGCTACCATGTGATGGGCGTCTAGCCCCACTCTTCAATCCGAATACGGTCGGGCGACACGCCCAGCTCGCCGAGCGCCCGGGGAATCGCATCGACGAGCGCCGGCGGACCGCAGATGAAACAGAGTGTGGACGGGTCGTGCACGAGTCTCTGCAGATCCGTCCGGCCGAGGCGACCCCGGCGTCCGGTCCAGTTCTCGCCTCCGCCACGCGTCACCGTCTGAACGAGCTCGATCCGGCCCTCGGCGGCGAGCGCCAGCAGTTCGGCCTCGTACGCGAACTCGTCGGGAGTGCGGGCGCTGTAGAGGAGGCCGATCGCGCATTCGGGACGCTCGAGCGCGGTGTGGAGCATCGCGCGCAGCGGCGCGATGCCCGTTCCACCCGCGACGAACACGATCCGCCGCGCGCCGGGATGAGCGGGGAAGACGAACTGGCCGCGCGGGCCTTCGACGTCGACGAGCTGTCCCGGCGAGAGCGTCAAGTGCGGGTCGGCGTCGCCGGGGCCCTTCAGGCCGACCAGCAGCTCCAGACTGCCGTCCCTCACGGCGTCGGACGGCGAGGCCGCGAGCGAATAGGGCCGCCGAGGCTGGACGTCGTGGTTCGCGACGAGCACGGCCTGGCCCGCGACGTACGGGAACGGGCGCCCGCCGAGATCGAGGCGGACGATGCGCGCGCGCGGCGTGGCGGGCATGACGGCTCGAACCGGCAGCGTGAGCACGCGGGTATGCTAACAGCATGGCTGTGCTGCGTCGCACGCGCGGCGTCCTCCTGCGGCTCGCGCGTCGTCGGATGCCCGCGCTCGTCGCGGGCGTCGCACTTGTCGTGCCGTCGGCGTGGATCGAGTGGAGCGGCCGCGTGGACGCCTGGTGGGCCGATGGCCTGGCGCTCGTCCTGGGCGCGACCGGCGTCGCCTTTCTCTGGGTCGGTCTGACGGGCGCCAGGCCGGACTGGATCGACGAACCCCCTTAGAGCACGCCCACGGCCGCCCGTTCGAGCTCGTGTTCCGAGAGGCCCACCTCGACGGCGATCGATGACGGCGGCTCGAAGGGCGCTGGCGAGCCGCCGCGTTTCCGCCGCGTCTTGTCTCGGTACATGCGGCTGTCGGCAGTCGCCAGCAGCGTTTCGTACGAGTCGCCGTCGTGCGGAAAGACGGCCGCCCCGATGCTGAGGCCGAGCGGCATGTGCACGCCGGGGCGCGGCTCGAACGACAGCTCGTCCACGGCACGCTGCAGCTCGAGGCGCTTGCGTTCGGCCTCTTCGCCGCTGCAGCCGGACAGCACCACGATGAACTCGTCGCCGGCGTAGCGCACGCAGATGTCGTACGGGCGGATACCCGCGCGAAGCACGCCGGCCACGTCCCGGAGGGCCCGGTCGCCCACGTGATGGCCGTACGTGTCGTTGATATCCTTGAAGTTGTCGAGATCCATCACGAGCAGCGACACTTCGGTCTTGAGGCGCTCGGCCCGCGCGAGCTCGCGCGTCAGATGCATGAACATGAACCGGGTATTGGGGAGGCTGGTCAGGGGATCGGTCAACGAATCCTCCTGCGTCTGCTCGAAGACGATCGAATTGTAGATCACGGCCGCGGCCTGTTCCGAGATGCGGTCGAGCAGGCGGCGGTGGTCGTCCGAATAGATCGAGGGATCGGTGTGGTACACGGAGATCGTGCCGATGAACCGCTCGTTGAAGACGAGGGGACACACGAGGGCCGACTGCAGCGCCGTGCGGTGGCCGGGAAACCCGGCCGCTTCCAGGTCGGCGCTCGGGCGCGCGTTGACGAGCGGCCGCCGGTTGCGGGCCACCCAGCCCGTCAGGCCGTGGCCGCTCCGGATCGTGAGCTGCTGAACGAGGTCGGACTCGATACCCGTCGCGAACCGGCAGCGCAGCAGGTCGGCCTCCTCGTTATAGAGGAACAGCGCGCAGCAGGAAAAGGGGACGATGTTGCTCAGCTTGGACGAGATGAGCGCCATCGTGTCGGACACCCCCAGGCTGCTGCCCATCGCCTGGGCGATCTCGTAGAGCGCATAGATCTCCCGGTGCGCGAGGGCGATGTCCTGGAACACGTTCGATCGCACGGGCTCGCTCTTGACCAGGCCGACGGCGGGCTCGGCGATCGTCGCCTCGTCGGGCACGCGGGTCAGCTTGCGGGCCGGTTCGGGGCTGGCGCCCGCCTCAGCGGCGAGCTTCGGGTAGAGCTCGATGAAGGTCCGCACGACGCGCGGGTCGAGGGCTTTGCCGGCCTCCTGCTGCAGCAGGCTCATGGTCGCGTCGACGCTCATCGCCTTGTGATACGGGCGCTCGGACATCAGCGCGTCGAAGTAGTCGACGACGGTCAGCACGCGCGCCCCGAGGGGAATTTCCTCCCCTCTGAGGCCCGCCGGGTAGCCCTTGCCATCCCACCGCTCGTGATGGCTGAGGATGAGCGGCGACACGGGATAAGGAAAGGGCACGCCGCTGATGATCTCGGCGCCCACCTGCGGATGGATGCGGATCTTCTGAAACTCTTCCTGCGTCAGCGGACCGGGCTTCGAGAGGATGTGCTCGGGCACCGCGAGCTTGCCGATGTCGTGGAGGAGGGCGGCGGTCTTCACGCCCTGAATCTCGTTCTCCGACATGCCGAGCGCGCGCGCGAGGCCGGCGGCGTAGACCTGCACGCGGCGGATGTGGCTTTGCGCCGTCTGGTCCTTGGCGTCGATGGCGAGGGCCAGCGCTTCGATCGTGGCCAGATGGAGATCGGACACCTGCTGCACGTGATTCTGCTGGTCCTGGATGCGCCCCAGGTACACCTTGTACGTGCGATAGGTCAGGTAGAGCGGCGCCGCCGCGAACGTCGCCATCCAGTAGCCGCCGTAGTGCACGACCGACGCCGCGATCGCCGCGACGCCGGCGCCCACGAAGTAACTGGGCGCGCTCCAGAGGAAGTTCTCGTTCCAGACCTTCGCCACCGATTGCCGCGTCGAGAACCCGATGGCCGTCGCGACGAGGAGGGTGTTGCAGACGAAATAGGTGGTAGCGGCGCCGACCAGCGGCCTGGCCAGCGAGAGCGAAAAGGTGGCCGGCAGGGGGCCGCCCAGCCAGTTGTAGGCCAGGCCCGCGGCCTTCACGGTGAGCACCAGGGCGCTCATGCTGAAGGCGGTGCGGTAGAAGGAGCTCCGCGTCTGGGTGCGAAACGTGCACTGGCTCCACGCGCTGGCCGCCGCCACGATCATCGTCTGATCGGGTCCGAGCAGGAGCAGCGCGGCGACGTCCACGGCGTACGACACCGACATGGTCGAGCCGCTGGTCGTGAGCGGCAGGCTGACCTTGAGCGCCGATGCCAGGGACGAGAGCAGCAGCAGCGCGGCGAACAGGCCAGGTGCGGGGAAGGTGTGGGGGACGTACAGCAGCAGGACGGTGCCGCCGGCCAGCAGCACCAGCCCGACGTAGAGCCGGGCCCGCATCGGCAGTTCGCTCATGCTACAGACGTGTCCAGACGAACTTTCCGCGCACGCGCGGCGAGAGACGCGCGCCGGGCAGGATGAGACGTCTCGTCGTCACGCCCGGCATCTCCTACCTCGCGCCCCGTCCGCGCCGGGCGGCCGGACGCGATTCCGGCTCGAGGCCGTACTCGACGATCTTGCGGTAGAGCGTGCCGCGGCTGATCGAGAGCACGCGCGCGGCCTCCTTCTTGTTCCAGTCGACCGCCTCGAGCACGCGGATGATGTGGGCACGCTCCGCCTCGGCGAGAGACGGCAGGCGCTCGCCGGATGCCGACACGGGCACCGGCGAGGTGGCGTGCAGGAACTCGATGTCCGACGCGCGGATCGTCCGGCCGGGCGCCGACAGCGCCGCGCGCGACACGGTGCTTTCCAGCTCGCGGATGTTGCCGGGCCAGTGATAGGTGGCGAACCGATCGAGGGCCTCGCGCGAGAACTCCTTGCTCTCGAGCGGCAGCCCCTGCGCGGCGCAGTAGCGGTTCAGGAACCGCTGCGCGAGCACCGGGATGTCCACCTGGCGTTCGCGCAGTGACGGCAGACGAATCGCGAACGCATTGACGCGATAGTAGAGATCTTCGCGGAACCGGCCGTCGCGGACGAACTGCTCGAGCGGGCGGTTGGTGGCCGAAATCAGGCGGAAGTCGACCTGGATGGCCTTCTGCCCGCCGAGCCGCTCGAACCGCCGTTCTTCGAGCACGCGCAACAGCTTGGCCTGGGCGAAGAGCGACATGTCGCCGATCTCGTCCAGGAAGAGCGTGCCGTCGTTCGCGAGCTCGAGGCGGCCGGGCTTGCGGTCGTGCGCGCCGGTGAACGCGCCCTTCTCGTAGCCGAAGATTTCCGATTCGAAAAGAGTGTCGGGCAGCGCCGCGCAGTTCACCGCCTGGAACTTGGCTGCCGAGCGGCGGCTCAGCTCGTGGATCATCCGCGCGACGACTTCCTTGCCCGATCCGGTCGGCCCGAGAATCAGGACGGAGATGTCCGACTTGGCCGCCGTCCGAATCCATTCGAAGACGATCAGCATCTTTTCGTCGCGGCCGATCATCTCGCGGAACCGCTGCACCGACGGCGACTGGTCCTCGGTCGACACGGCGGCGCGGCGCTCGAGGAACATGTCCAGCAGCTCGGCGAGCGACTCGTCGGGCGGGCGCGTGGCGCCGTACTGGAGAGGGGGCCCGGGGACCACGCGGGCCAGGCCGAAGTCGGCCAGCTCGCGCACGCAGTTGTCCACGTCGAGTCGCAGGCGGCCGAAGGTCTGCATCAACGCGTCGACGTCGAAGGCGTCCTGGGGCCGGGTGTTCAGATAGCGCAGAATGCCGGCGCGCAGCGGCGACTGCACGAGATTGCGAAACCGCGATTCGAGGTCGGTCGGGTCGACCGCGTGCGCCTGAGTGGCGGTCCCGGCGCGTCGCGCGCTGAAGATCAGATCGTCCATGTGTAGCGTTCAGGGTATCGGCCGCTGGCCGCCCCTTCGACAGGCCCCCCGGGGGCCGGGATGTTAAGCTAGTCGCGGCCGCACGTGGGCCCGTCGGGCGCCCCCGCCGGGCGCGGGCCCTCGCGTGTTTTCACAGGAGTCGTCATCTTTGCCGCATCGTGCCCCCGGCTCGCCAGGTGCCTCCGGTTCGCCCCCCAAGTCGTTCCTCTCGGGCCAGCCCATCCGGTACTACCGCCCCAAAGGCAGCGCCGAGATCCGGCACCTCGTCGACGAAGGATTTCAGGCGTTCAACGCCGGCCGGCTCTCGGAAGCGTGCCGGGTGTTCGCCGACCACATGCTCGATCCGGCCAACGATACGACCATCGGGCTCACGGTGGCGGGCGCCATGACCCCGGCGGGCCTCGGCGGGTGCGTCATCGAGCTGATGGACCGCGGCCTGGTGGACTTCATCATTTCGACGGGCGCCAACCTGTACCACGACCTGCACTACGCCATGAACTTCACTCTGCACCGCGGCTCGCCCTTCGTCGACGACGTGGAGCTGTACGAGCAGGGCGTGATCCGGATCTACGACGTGCTGTTTCCGGCCAGCGTGCTGCTCGAAACCGACGCCTACATCCGCGATTTCATCGAACGGTCCGGACTGAACGAGCCGGTGGCGACGTCCGAATTCCACTATCGCCTCGGCTGCGATCTGCGCGAGCGCTTTCCCGGGTGCGAGGAGCACTCGGTCGTGGCGCGCGCCGCGGCGGCCGGCGTGCCGATCTACACCTCGTCGCCCGGCGACAGCTCGATCGGGATGAACATCGCGTATCACGAGCTGATGAACGACAGCCGCTTCATGATCGATCCGAACAAGGACGTCAACGAAGTGTGCGCGATCGTCCTCGAGGGCCGCCAGAACGGCTGTGTGATCCTGGGCGGTGGATCGCCGAAGAACTTCTATCTGCAGGCGCAACCGACGCTCTGGGAAGTGTACGGCATCCCGAAGGGCGGCAACGACTACTTCATCCAGATCACCACCGACCAGGTGGTGTGGGGCGGCCTCTCGGGCGCGACGCCGGCCGAAGCGGTGAGCTGGGGGAAGGTCAACCCCGGCGTGCTGCCTGGCACCGTGGTCGCCTACTGCGACTCGACCATCGCGTTCCCCTTGTTCTGCGAGTACGCCGTGGGGTCGCCCAACGGGCGGCGGCCGCGGCGGGAGCTCGTCCACAAGCGCGACGCGCTCGTCGCCTCGCTGACCCGGGCGGCGAAGGACGCGAAAGCGGCGCAAGCGGCGAAGCGGTGAGCCGCGTGGGTACCTTGTCCTCGGAACTGGAGCGTCACGCCGACGGGCTGGCCCCCCGCCCGAGAATCTATGCCGACGCGAACGTCCCCGCGCGCCTGGTGGCCTACATGCGCGACGTTCTCCACTGGGACGTGCTGTTCGTGCTGGAAGATGCCGGGCTGCGGCGCGCGCCCGACGTGCGGCACTACCATCTGGCTCAGAAGCTGCACCGGACGCTCGTGACGCTCGATCGGGATTACCTCGACGACCGGCGGTTTCCACCCGACGAAGGGGCGGGGGTCCTCGTCCTGAGCGCACCCGACGAGCGTGCGTTCGCGGCGCTGCTCGGGCGCGTCGATCGGTCGTTCTTTGCCGACGGCGCGGCCGGCCTGCCGCTGGCGGGCCGTAAGATGCACGTGCACACCGACTGGACGGGCGAGCCATGACGCTGGGTGTCGAACTCCGGGATGCCTCCGCGACGGCGGTGGCCGTGGACGCCGACGGCCGGGTGACCGCCAGGGCCGAGCAGGCGGTCGACGGCGACCGAGCCGCCGGCCTCGCCGCGCTCCTCGGGCGCGTGTGGACGAGCCAGGCCGCCGCGGGCCTGGGCCTCGCCGTGAACGTGCCGGGCCAGCCGGGCGCGGCCGGGCTGCCGGCCTCGTCGGTCGGGCCGCATCGCGTGATCACGACTGCCGCCTCGGGAACCTCGGCCGCCGTTGCCGAAGCGTGGGTCGGCGCGGCGCGCGGCGCGGCGGACGTCGTGTATTTCAGCGTCGGTGAACACGTGGCCGCCGGCGTGATTCGCGGTGGCGAGCCGATGACCGGCGCGCACCGCTACGCATCCGCCGTTGCGTGGATGTCGCTCAATCCGGTCGAACGCGAGGACTATCGCCGGGTCGGCTGCCTCGAGACCGAAGTCGGCGAGGCGGGCCTCGTGCGGCGCCTCGTGTGGCGGGTCAAGGCCGGCGACGGCTCGGCGGTCGAGGACATCGTCAGCGGCGATCTGAACGCCGTTACGGTCGATCACGTCCTGTCTGCCGCGCGCGACGGCGACGGCGTGTCGGTGTCGGTCGTCCGCGACACCGCCAGGTACCTGGGCATGGCCGCGGCCAACCTGCTGGTGATCGTCGACCCGGAGGTGCTCGTCCTCGGAGGGCTGATGGCGCTCGCCGAGGATCTGCTGCTCGAGCCCGTTCGCGCGGAACTGGCGCGGCGGATGCCGGCGGCGCTCGTCTCGTCGGTCCGCGTGGTGCCCGCCGCGCTCGGGGCGGATGCCGCGGCCATCGGCGCCGCGCGCCTGGCGGCGCTGGCTGGCTGATCGCGACGCCACCCGGCGACCTCTATCCCCGCCGCACGAACCGCCCGTCCGCGTAGCCGGTGGGGTCGGTCCCGTTCACCTGCAGAAAGGCGTCGTGGCGTTCGCGGCACTTGCTGCACGTGCCACAGTGGCGGAACGGTTCGCCCTCGCGCGCCGGCGCGACCGGCTGCATGCACGACAGGGTCAGATCGAACGGAACGTCGAGCGCGAGCCCTCGACGGATCACGTCGGCCTTGCCGCGCCCGGCATAGGGCGCGTCGATGGCGATCGGGCGATCGAGCCCGAGCGACAGCGCGCGCGCCATCGCCGTACGGAACTCGGGCGTCGCATCGGGAAAGGGATTGTGCGCGAGCGTGCCGAGCACGATGCGATCGAGGCCGGCGGCGGCGCAGTGCACGCCCGCCTTGCTGAGCAGCACGATGTTGCGGCCCGCCAGATAGACGTCCTCATCGGGCGTGTGATAGGCCGGGGCCCTCCCGGTGATCGCCCAGTGAGAGCCGGCATAAACGTCGCGCATGTCGACGGCGAGCGCGATGAGCGGGCGCCGAAGGGCTCTGAACGCGGGCCGGGCGAGCAGTCGGCCAACCATGTCGCGCTCGGCCGCTTCCCACGAGAGCCCCGCGCTCACGTAGACCGGCTGCACGTCGCCCGCCGCCGCCTCCTCGGCCAGAAGCACGGCGCTGTCGAGACCGCCGGAAAGCAGCACGGCTGATGGCATGCGGGGATGAATGCGCCTGGTCGCCTCCGGCGAACCAATCGTCGTGAACTGAGATGATACTATTTCGACCTGAGCGCCTTGATCCGTGACGATCTTCGACGATTTCGTCTTTCCCTGGTCGAGTCACTATGTATTCCGTCACTAAACGCATCGACTTCTGCTACGGGCACCGGCTGCTCGACTACGACGGCGTCTGCAAGCACCCCCACGGGCACAACGCGGTGGCCGAGATCGAGGTGCGAACCGGGCAGCTCGACGATCGCAACATGGTCTGCGACTTCAGCGACATCAAGCGAGTGGTGAAGGGCTGGATCGACCACGCGCTCGATCACAAGATGTTGCTGCGGCACGACGATCCGCTCGTGAAGCCACTGCAGGCGCTGGGCGAGCCGATCTATCTGCTCGACAGCAACCCCACCGTCGAGCGGATCGCCCGGCTGATCTTCGACTACGCGCGGGAACAGGGATTTGCCGTCGTCCGTGTGAAGGTGTGGGAGACGCCCACGTCGTTCGCAGAATACGGAGAAGCGCCGTGAGGGTTCCCTGGTTCCGCATGCCATGTTCCGCCTCATCGTCTTCGATCTCGACGGCACGCTGATCGATTCGCGGCGCGACATCGCCGAGTCGGCCAACACGCTGCTCGTGGCGCACGGCGTCGAGCCGCTCGCCGAGGACCGCATCGGCCGCATGGTGGGGGGCGGAGCGGCGCTCCTGGTGTCACGGGCCTTCGACGCGGCGAGCCTGACGCAGCCGGCCGATGCCCTCGAGCAATACCTCGAGATCTACGGCCGGCGGCTCCTTGAACATACGCGTCCGTATCCCGGCATCCCCGACGCGCTCGAGCGTCTTCGCACGCGCGCGTCGCTGGCGGTGCTGACGAACAAGCCGCTGCGTCACACATGGCAGATCCTCGAGGGTCTCGGCCTGTCGCGTCACTTCGCACAGGAGGCGGTCGTCGGGGGCGACGGCCCGTGGCCGCGAAAGCCGGATCCTGCCGGCCTGCTGCACCTGGCGGCTCGCGCCGGCGTCGACGCCCCGGCCACCGTGCTCGTCGGCGATTCCCTCACCGACTGGCGGACGGCGCACGCCGCGACCACGCGCGTCTGTCTGGCGCGCTACGGCTTTGGCTATGAGACGTTCCCGCCCGGCACCCTCGACGCCGACGATCTGGCGGCCGACGCCCCGGTCGACCTGGTTCGGCTGCTCTGAGATGGCGGCGCCTGACCGGGCGCGGTCAGGCGCGCTCAGGTTCGACCAGCAGCTTCGACGCCGCGCGCGCGCCGATGGTGATCTCGCGGTGATCGCCGGCGCGGAGCCGCACCGCATCGGCGGCGTTGTCGCGTCCTTCGACGGCGATCGGCTCGCCCGGTTTCAGCCCGTGACGCTCGACGAAACGCAGAAAGGCCGGATCTTGATCGAGGATGCGGATCACGCGCAGCCGCTGACCGATGGGACAGGTCAGCAGGTCGTCGAGCTCATGCGGGGCGATGGCGCCCTGGGCGTCCGGGATCGGATCGCCGTGCGGATCATGCGTCGGATGTCCGAGCATGTCGTCGATTCGCTCGATCAGCCGCTCGGACACCACGTGCTCCAGCTGTTCGGCTTCGTCGTGCACGTCGGCCCAGCTCATCCCCATCACCCGCACCAGGAAAAGCTCCACGAGACGATGCCGGCGCAGCACGAGGCCGGCCAGCCGTTCGCCCGCCCTCGAGAGGCGGACGCCGCTGTACGGCTCGTATTCGGCGAGGCCCGACTCGGCCAGCGCCTTGACCATCGTCGTCGCCGTGCCGGGGGTCACTCCGAGCGCGGCAGCCACCTGTCCGATCGCCATCAGACGCGTGTCGGGCCCGAGCGCCGCCTGTCCGTGATAAATCGCCTTCAGATAATTTTCAACGGTGCTCGACGGGAGCATGGGAGCGATATTATCCGAACATGTCGGTCGACACGTCCAAGTGGTCCGGGGAAGGGTTGTTCACGCAGGTGCTGCTCGAGCGTCTGCCGACGATTCACGGCGTGGCCTTCGTTCGCATCGAAGATGCGCCCGCCAGCCGCTCGGAAGCCGACTTCAACTTCATCAGCAACGAAGTGTTCGTCGGCTTCGAGCAGCGCACGCGCGTGGAGCGTTCGCGCCGGTTCGGCATTCTGCCGATCACGCGGGAGGTCGCCACACCCGCCATGACCGTCGCCGACCTGGAAGCGGCGCTCTCGGGGATGCCCGACGTCGGCGCCCCCGACTACGCGGACGACGGTATGCTTCAGTACCTCAAGACCGAGCGGGTAATTCCGCCGTACCAGACGCGCGGCTACAAGCTCGTCGAGCTGGTACGGATTTACCAGGCGGCGCCCTCGGGCGCCTAATGTTGGAGGCGGCTTCGGCCGACACAACCGGACGTGAGTCTCGTCCCCTCGCTCCTCCACTCGATTCTGCAAGTCGACGGGGAAGCCCTCGTGCTCCACGTCGGCGAGAAGCCGTACGTGGTGACGCCCACCGGGCAGATCGAACTGGCGACCAAGGGTCTCACCTTCGAGGCCGTGAGCGGCATCGTCGGACAGCTTCTGTCGATCGAATCACAGCGCGCCCTCGACGAGTTCGGCGCCTCGCAGTACCGAGCTGCCCGCCAGCGCCGAGTTTCCCGCCGAGCATTTCACGATCGTGGCCGCCAGGGGCGGGGACGATGTCTGGTGTGAAATCCGCCGGCGCCGCGTGCCTGACGACGATCTGGTGCCGGCCGACATCTTCGAGCAGCCGGCCGACGCCGGACCGGCCACCGCGGCGCCCGAGACGCGTCACGCCCTGCCGGCCGCGATGCCGGAGGTCGAGTTCGCGGTGATGACGGGTGGGCAGGGAGCCCCCTCGTCGCAGAAGGCCGCCGAGGCACAGCCGATCGTTCCCAAAGTCGCGCCGCAGGAGGCACGGCCTGCCGCGTCGATGTCGCCGCCGATCATTGCGCCTCGTCCCGCGTCGGCGTATCAGGCAGCCGAGCGGCATGCGGGATTTGCGCCGCCGGGTGCGTTCGAGGCGCCCACGCCGGCGCAGGCGCGAGCCTCGTTCGACGAGACCCAGACAACGGAAGCCCCGTCGATAACCGCTTCCGGCGAGACGGGAGCTGCGGCAGAGCGAATCGCCAGCGCGGCGCCCCGGGCGTTGACGCCCGACCCGGAACCCTCCGCGCTCGAGTCGAGGCAGTTCATCCCGAGGCCCGGGCCGCTGGCGACCGAGCGGACGCCGCCGCCTGATTCGCCGACCTCCGTGCCGGAGCCGCCAGCACCGGCGCCGCCCGTGCCGGCGCCGGCCCCGGTACCACGCGCCTCAGAGCCCGTGGTCCAGACACCGGCTCCGAACGTGGCCGCGCCGGAGCCTCTCGTTTCGGCGACCGAGCCCGTCGCGGCGAGTGCCACGGCGTGGAAGCCGCCCGTCGTGCCGACGCCGCCCGTCGAGCGACCCAGTCCCGTTCCGCCCGTCCGTGCAACGGCGCCGCCAGCCGCGGCGGCCCCCTCGACCCCGCGCCCCGTGTCCGATCGCATCGTGCCGCCGGAGGTGATACTGCCGCCGCCCATGCTGCCTTCGCCGACGGCGGAGGGCGCGCCGATGGGTCGAGATTCGAGTCGCCTCCAGTCGCCACCTCCGGGGCGGCCACAGTTCGGAGGTCTCGAGCGCCTGCTGCGCCTGGTTGCCACGCGCGGCGCGTCCACGCTCTACCTGTCGTCGCAGTCGCAGCCCTCGATGCGCGTCGAAGGCGAGGTGTATCCGGTCGAGGGCGAGGGGGTGCTCGCGCCGAACGACGTGGAAGCGCTGCTGCTGAGTGTGATGCCGGAGCCCGACCACGAGGCGCTGCGGGCGGGCGCGGCCGCCGACTGGACGTCGGAGGTCACCGGCGTCGGGCGCGTGCGCTGCACGACGTTCCGCGACCACCGCGGCCCGGGCGGCGTGTTTCGCATCATGCCGGGGCGAGTGGCCTCGGCCGAGCAGCTCGGCCTGCCGCGCCGGGTGCAGGCTCTGGCGATCGAGCCGGAAGGGCTGCTGCTCGTGACCGGTCCCCGCCTGAGCGGGAAGCGAACGTTGATTTCGGCGTTCGTCGATCTGATCAACCGCACGCGGCGCGACCACGTGATCACCGTCGAGCGCGAGATCAGCGTCATTCACCCGCGCATCAATGCCTTCATCAGCCAGCGCGAGGCGCGCGGGGGCTTCGACGACATGCTGGCGGTCGCGCAGGCTGCCCTGCGCGAGGATCCCGACATCCTCGTCATCGAATCGCTGCGGACGCCAAGCCTCGTCGGCGTCGCGCTCGAGGCGGCGTCGGCGGGTCGGCTCGTCATCGGCGGGTTCCCGGCGCATGCGACGACCAGCGCGATCGACCGCATCATCAACGCGTGTCCGCCCGAGCACCGCCGGCAGCTGCAGCAGTCGCTGGCCGAGACCCTGCGAGGCGTCGTGGCGCAGGTGCTCGTCCGCCGCGTGGGCGGCGGGCGGCTGGCCGCCCGGGAAGTGCTCCTGAACACGCCGGCGGTCGCGGCCGCGATCAGCGAGGGCAAGACCTCGCAGCTCCCGATCGCCATCGACGGCGGCAGGCGCTACGGCATGGCCTCGATGAACGATTCGCTCGCCGGCCTGGTGCAGAAAGGATCCGTGGATCCGCGCGAGGCGTATCGCGCGGCGGCCGACCGGATGGGCCTCCTCGCGGCTTTCGAGCGCCTCGGGCTCGACACGTCGTTCGTCGAGCGCCGCGCGTAGCTCCTACTTCTCGACGAACGGTTCCAGCTCGCGCAGCAGGAACGCGAGCACATCGTCCTCGGTGAGCTCGTCGATCGCACCGCGCTCGTTCACGGCGCGTTCGGATTCGAGCACTCGACCCCCGTAACGACGACGCGTGCGTCCGAGCACCAGGGACCGATCGCCTTCCGTGTCCAGCACCAGTTCGATGACGTCGTTCGGCGATCGCTCCGAAGCGAGGCTGACGCCGCCGGGCGGCGTGCCGAGCGTGAAGGTGTAGCCTTCCGCCCGGAGCACGTTGACCAGCTGGCGGCAGAGCGGCACGGCCACGCGCTCGAGAAACCGCGCGTACTGCGACTGACCGACTTCCGCGCGCGCGCGTCGATCCCGGGCCGCCGCCTGCGCCCGGCCGACCGCCTCCCGCACGCGCTTGCGAACGTCGGCCGTCTCCATTCAGATCACGCCTTCCTGGTGCAGTCGTTGCACGTCGGCGACCGCCATGCCGAGATCGCGACAGAGGATCGTGTCGGTATGCTCGCCGAGCGTCGGGGGCGGCGTACGGATTCCACCCGGGGTGTCCGACAATTTGAGCGGCGTGCCCAGCACGCGAATCGGGCCGGCCGCGGAATGATGCAGATCCGTCACCATGTCGCGCGCGTGGATCTGCGGGTCGGCGAAGACTTCCGCAAGGTCCCGTACCGACCCGCACGGGACTCCGACCGCCGTGAGGCGCTCGATCCAGTGCCGCCGCGGCGACTCGCGCAGCCGCGCAGCGAGGAGGGGGCGCAGAGCCTCGTAGCCCTCGACGCGCGCGCGATTCGTGGCGAAGCGATCGCCCAGGTCGAGGCCGGCCACCTCCGAGAAGCGCCGCCACTGATCGTCGTTGCCCACGGCCAGCACGAACTCCCCGTCGGCGGCCTCGAACGTCTCGTAGGGCACGATCGTCGGGTGGCGGTTGCCCATCCGCTCCGGCGCCCGACCCGTCGCGAAATAGATGCCCGCCTGATAGGTGAGCAGGGCGGCCACCGAATCGAGCATGCTGATGTCGACGGCCTGGCCACGCCCGGTGCGCTCGCGCGCCAGGAGGGCGAGCGTAATGCCCTGGGCCGCGAACATGCCCGACGCGATGTCGGCGATCGCGACGCCGAGCCGGAACGGCTGGCCGCCCGACGGACCGGTGATGCTCATCAGCCCGCCCTCGGCCTGCACGACGGCGTCGTAGCCGGCTTCGCGGCTTCGCGGCCCGCGTTGTCCGAAGCCCGAAATGGCGCAGTACACCAGCCGCGGGTGCGCCGGCGCGAGGCTCGGATAGTCGAGGCCGAGCCGGGCCAGCGTGCCGGGCCGGAAGTTTTCCACGAGGACGTCGGCTCTCGCGATCAGCCGGTCGAGGAGGGCCCGCCCCTCGGGGCGCTTGAAATCGAGTGTCAGGCTCTCCTTGTTGCGGTTCACGCTGAGGAAGTACGCGCTCTCGCCGTCGAGGAATGGCGGACCCCACGCGCGCGTGTCGTCGCCCTTCCGCGGCTGCTCCACCTTCACCACGCGCGCGCCCATGTCGGCGAGCAGCATCGTGCAGTAGGGGCCCGAGAGCACGCGCGTCAGATCGAGAACCGTGATGTGATCGAGCGGCGCCATCGCAATCCCCGATTATCATTCACGACGCGCATTTCCGCGAAGGGCTGAAACGCCTGGTCTATACTCCCGATCAGACGCGCGTGACCGCACCCGATCTTGCCCGAATCCCGGCCGGAGACTTTCTCATGGGCGCCGCCGACGCCAACGAAGACGAGCGGCCGGTTCATCGTGTGTACGTGGGCGAGTTTTTCATCGGCCGGTTTCCCGTCACCGTCGACGAATACGCGCGGTTCATCCGCGCGACGGGCTACGCGGCGCCGGCCCTGCGCGGTCTCCCCAGTCTCGCCACCGGCCGCCGCGAGGGGGCCTTCCGCGAGTTCGCGGCG
This sequence comes from uncultured Acidobacteriota bacterium, assembly GCA_963837345.1. Classification (GTDB taxonomy): domain Bacteria; phylum Acidobacteriota; class Vicinamibacteria; order Vicinamibacterales; family CAVVIG01; genus CAWIMX01. The sequence continues at coordinate 263,886 of CAWIMX010000001.1, read as the reverse complement.
CCCTACACGTGGCACCGCGGAGAACCGCCGTCGGGCCACGGCAATCACCCTGTCGTGCTCGTGACCTTCGACGACGCCCAGGCCTACTGCCAGTGGCTGTCGGAGACGCTCGACGCGATGATCCGGCTGCCCACCGAAGCCGAGTGGGAGAAGGCCGCTCGCGGCGGCGTCGAAGGCCAGCGCTATGCCTGGGGCCCGGAGATCGACGCCACCCGCGCCAACTACCTCGCCGATCCCCGCACGAAGCGCGAGCGCGGCACGAAACCCACGGGCACGTACGCGCCGAACGGCTATGGCCTGTACGACATGATCGGGAACGTGTGGGAGTGGGTGTCCGACTGGTATGCCTCCGACTATTACTCGACCGCCGACGGGCGTGATCCCGGCGGGCCGCAGTCGGGGCACCTGCGCGTCGTTCGCGGCGGCTCCTGGGTCTGCGACGACGTGACGATGCTTCGATGCGCCCATCGGCACGTCGTGCCGCCCGACACCTACGCGCACAGCATCGGCTTCCGGATCGTGCGCGCAGCCTAGGGCTCGGCAGCGCGAGGCGCGCCGCCGTCCGTATCGAGACGCCGCTATGACCAGCGGAGCTTCAGCGCGAGCAGCGCGAATCCCGCGGCGATCGCGATGATCGTGCCCCGCTCGCTATGGAGCGTGTCGAGCCACGAGTAGGGGGCCGGAGGCGCCGTCCGCAGGCCCAGCCGCCCCGGCAGCGGCAGCCAGCGCGGCACGCGCGCGGCGTACGCGAGGTACTCCTCGCCGCGGCGCGCGCGCAGGAGCTGTTCCTCCCATCGGACGATCGCGTGGTACTCGAAGCCGATCACGACGAGGACGACGGCCAGCATCCACACGAGGCGGGCGCTCAGCGCGAACCCCGACCACAGCATCAGATTGCCGACGTACAGGGGATTGCGAACGAAGCGGAAGGGCCCGCTCGCGACCAGCGGGCCGAGCCGGTCGGCGCGCGTGCGCGAGATCGCGCCGATATGGCGCACCGCCCAGACGCGGAGGAGCTCGCCGGCGCCCACCAGGGCAGCGCCGCCGACGGCGAGAAGCGGCGAGGGCCGACTTTCACCCATCCGGACGAAGAGCAGGACGAGCGCGACGGGAATCGGAATCGCGGTGCGATGGCGGAAGAGCCAGCCGCCGAGGCCGATGAGCGCCGGCCTGGCAGCCGGCCCGGAAGTCATGGCGGGATCTCTTTTCGAATGAGCGAGTTCTGAAGACCGCGGAGCCGTCACCTGGGCGGGCGGAGTATAGCAGACCGGGAGCGATGCTATAATTCGGACTAGACTGGTCGTATATCCACGGGCGACTGGTGACTCGCGACTGACGACTTGCGACTGTCGACTATGCCGGCTCCAACCACCGATCGATCGATCGGCGTCAGCGTTCTGGACCTGATCGGCCGCACACCGCTGATTCGCCTGCGGCACTTCGAGCGCGAAACGCCGGGGGTGCAGCTCTACGCCAAGATGGAGGGGCAGAACCCCGGCGGATCGGTCAAGGATCGCGCCGCCGCGCGCATGATTGCCGACGGCGAAGTCTCGGGCGATCTGGTGCCCGGCAAGACCATTCTCGACGCCACGTCGGGGAACACGGGCATCGCGTACGCGATGATCGGGGCGGCGAAGGGCTATCAGGTCACCTTGTGTGTGCCCGGCAACGCGAGTCCGGAGCGGAAGCGCATTCTTCGCGCCTTCGGCGCCGAGTTGATACTGACGAGTCCGCTCGAGAGTACCGACGGCGCCATCCGCGAAGCGCGGCGGCTGTACGCGGCCGATCCGGAGCGATTTTTCTATCCGGATCAGGTACAACAACGACGCCAACTGGCGCGCGCACTTCGACACGACCGGCGCGGAGATCATCGAGCAGACGAGCGGCCGCGTCACGCATTTCGTGGCCGGGCTGGGCACGGGCGGCACATTCATCGGCACGGGGCGCCGGCTGCGGCAGTTCAACCCCGCGATCAAGCTGATTTCGTTCCAGCCCGATTCGCCGTTCCACGGGCTGGAGGGCCTCAAGCACATGGCCTCGGCGATCGTGCCGGGCATCTATGATCCGTCGCTCGCCGACGAAGATCTGCGCGTCGAGAGCGAGCGGGCCTACGACATGGTGCGCCGCCTGGCCCGCGAGGAAGGCGTGCTGGCGGGCATCTCGTCGGGCGCCGCGCTGGTGGCGTCGCTTGAGGTGGCGTCGCGGCTGCGCGACGCCGTGGTCGTGACCGTGTTTCCCGACGGCGCGGAGAAGTACCTGACCGAGAAGTTCTGGACGCCCGATGTCTGAGGTGGGAGCGACGCGGCTCGTGCTGGGGCCGTCGGTGGCGCGGGCGATCCGGCAGCACGGACAGGAGACGTATCCGCACGAGTGCTGCGGCGCGATGATCGGCCGCCACGGGCGCGTCGATGCCGTCGTCGCGCTCCCGAACACGACCGAGGAAGGTCCGCGCCGGCGCTTTCTGGTCCGGCCATCGGACTACCGGCTGGCCGAAGAGCGCGCCGCGGCGCTCGGCGGCGAGCTCCTCGGGTTCTATCACTCGCACCCGGATCATCCGGCGCGGCCCTCTCAGTACCGATCTCGACCACGCGTGGCCGACCTTCGCCTACATCATCGTGGCGGTCGCCGGCGGCATGGCCGAGCAGATGACCGCGTGGTGGTTGAAGGACGATCGAACCGCATTCGAAGAAGGCGAGCTCAATGGCGACGAAAATTCTGATTCCGACTCCGCTCAGGCCCTACACCGATAAACAGGATGCTGTCGAGGCAGACGGCAGCACCGTCGGCGAGCTGCTCGCCGACCTGACGACCCGCCACCAGGGCCTCAAGGCGCATCTTTACAACGATCAGGGCCGGCTGCGGAGCTTCGTGAACATCTACGTGAACGACGAAGACATCCGGTACCTTCAGAAGGAACAGACCCCGGTCAAGGCGGGCGATACGCTGAGCATCATTCCGTCGGTGGCCGGCGGCCGGGAGTAGCCCGTGGCTGTGACGCTTCCCGAACTCACGAACGAGGAAATCAAGCGATACAGCCGGCATCTGATCATGCCGGAGATCGGCGTCGACGGGCAGCGCCGCCTGAAGGCGGGCAGTGTGCTCTGCATCGGCGCCGGCGGCCTCGGTTCGCCCGCCGCGATGTACCTGGCCGCTGCCGGCGTCGGCACCATCGGCATCGTCGACTTCGATGTCGTGGACTACAGCAACCTGCAGCGACAGATCATCCACGGCACGCCCGACGTCGGGCGGTCGAAGCTCGAATCCGCGAAGGATCGGCTGCTGGCGATCAATCCTCACGTCGACGTCAGAACTTACGAGACGGCGCTCTCGTCGAAGAACGCGCTGGAGCTGTTCAAGCCCTACGACGTGATTCTGGACGGCACCGACAATTTCCCGACGCGCTATCTCGTGAACGACGCGTGCGTGATCCTGGGGAAGCCGAACACGTACGGCAGCATTTTCCGCTTCGAGGGCCAGGCCTCGGTCTTCGGCACCAAGGATGGCCCGTGCTACCGCTGCCTGTACCCGGAGCCGCCGCCGCCCGGACTCGTCCCGAGCTGCGCCGAGGGCGGCGTCCTCGGGGTGCTGCCGGGCGTCATCGGCGTGATTCAGGCGACCGAGGCGATCAAGCTGCTCACCGGCATCGGCGAGCCGCTCGTCGGACGCTTCCTGATTTACGACGCGCTGCGGATGAAATTCCGCGAGCTGAAGCTCCGGAAGGATCCCGACTGTCCCGTGTGCGGCACGCATCCGACGGTGACCGCGCTCATCGACTACGAGCAGTTCTGCGGCATCCGCCCCGCCGCCGAGCCGGCCATGGTCGCCGGATCGGCCGATCCCTTCGAGATCTCCGCCGTCGACTTGAAGGCGCGAATCGATCGGGGCGACAAGCTGCGCATCATCGACGTGCGCGAGCCGAACGAGTACCAGATCAACCGGATCCCGGGGTCGGTCCTGATTCCGCTCGGCGAGGTGCCGCGGCGCTATGCGGAGCTCGATCCGGACGAAGAACTGGTGATGCAGTGCAAGGTCGGCGGCCGCAGCGCCAGGGCGGCCGATTTCCTGCGATCGGTCGGCTTCAAGCGTGTGCTGAACCTGAAGGGCGGCATCCTGGACTGGATCGACAAGGTCGACCCCAGTCAGCCGAAGTATTAGGATTCAGCCAGCGCCGGCCGCCCGGCACCGTGTCCGGATCTGTTAAAATCGGACCTGAGAGGTCGGATATTGAAGCGGCCTGACGGCCGGTAGAACCATGTTGAGGCTGTCGAAAAAGGCGGACTACGGGCTCATCGCGATGAAGCACCTCGCGCTCCGCGGACCGGAGGGCTCGGCGAGCGCCCGCGAGATTGCCGAACAGTACGAAATTCCCCTCGAACTCATGGCGAAGGTGCTGCAGCGGCTGGTGCGCCACGGTCTGCTCACGTCGCACCAGGGCACGCGGGGCGGCTATCACCTCGCGCGGTCTCCTGAATGGATCTCGGTCGCCGACGTCATCCAGGCCATCGAGGGGCCGGTGGCGGTCACCGCGTGTTCGGTCGAGGACGAGCGCTGCGATCAGTACGCCACCTGCAACGTGCGCGATCCGCTCTGGCGCGTGCGGGAACGTATTCTGGCGGCGCTCGGCGACTGCACGATCGCCGAACTGGCGTCGGATCCGCCGCCGGCCGGCGACACCCGGCCGGCCGTGCTTCGCCCACCCGCGTAAGGTCGCGAGGAGTCATGCCGCCGAAGCTGCCGATCTACATGGACTATCACGCGACCACGCCGGCCGACCCGCGCGTGGTCGAGGCGATGCTGCCGTATTTCACCGACCGCTTCGGCAACGCCGCGAGCCGCAACCACGCCTTCGGGTGGGCGGCCGAAGAAGCGGTGGACCGGGCGCGCAAGCAGGTGGCGGACCTGATCGGCGCGCACCCCAAGGAGATTGTCTTCACGAGCGGGGCGACCGAGTCGGACAACCTGGCGATCAAGGGCGTCGCCGGGATGTACCGCGAGAAGGGCGACCACATCGTCACCTGCGTCACCGAGCACAAGGCAGTCATCGACACGTGCAAGCATCTCGAGCACGACGGCTACCGCGTGACGTACCTGCCCGTGCGGCAGGATGGCCGCGTCGATGTCGGCGCCGTGCGCGACGCGATCACGGACCAGACGATCCTCATTACGATCATGACCGCGAACAACGAGATCGGCGTGCTCCAGCCGATCGCGGAGATCGGCGCGCTCGCCAAGGAGCGCGGGATCCTGTTCCACACCGACGCCGTCCAGGCCGTGGGCAAGGTGCCGTTCAAGGTGAACGACGTGAAGGTGGACCTGGCCTCGATCAGCGCGCACAAGATGTACGGCCCGAAGGGCGTGGGCGCCCTCTACGTGCGCCGCCGCAATCCCCGCGTGCTGGTGTCGGCGATCCTCGACGGCGGCGGCCACGAACGCGGCATGCGCTCGGGCACGCTCAACGTGCCCGGCATCGTGGGTTTCGGCATGGCCGCCGAGTTGTGCGCCGAGGAAATGGCCGCGGAGTCGGTGCGGCTGCAGGGCCTGCGCGATCGCCTGAACGATCGCCTGCATGCCGGCCTCGACGAGATCTACGTGAACGGATCGATGGAGCACCGGTTGCCGAACAACCTGAACGTGAGCTTCGCGTATGTGGAAGGCGAGTCGCTCCTCATGGGCATCAACGACGTGGCCGTGTCGTCGGGGTCGGCGTGCACGTCGGCCAGCCTCGAGCCGTCCTACGTGCTCAAGGCCCTCGGCGCGGGCGACGACCTCGCGCACTCCTCGATCCGATTCGGCCTCGGACGCTGGACGACGGAGGAAGAGGTGGACTACGTGGCCGGGAAACTGACCACCGTCGTCGCGCGGCTGCGCGAGATGTCGCCGCTGTACGAGCTCGCGAAGGAGGGCGTGGACCTGTCCACGATGGAGTGGGATGCTCACTGACGTCCGCAACGAGGAACTGGGGAGCTGATTCACGATGGCCTATTCCGACAAGGTGATCGATCACTACGAGAACCCGCGCAACGTCGGCTCGCTCCCGAAGGAGGACGCGAACGTGGGGACGGGCCTGGTGGGCGCGCCGGAGTGCGGCGATGTCATGAAGCTGCAGGTGAAGGTGAATCCCGACACCGGCGTCATCGACGATGCGAAGTTCAAGACGTTCGGGTGCGGATCGGCGATTGCGAGCTCGAGCCTCGCCACCGAGTGGCTGAAGGGCAAGACAGTCGACGAGGCGCTCGCCATCAAGAACGTCGACATCGTGAACGAGCTGAGCCTGCCGCCGGTCAAGATTCATTGCTCGGTCCTGGCCGAAGACGCCATCAAGGCGGCCATCGCCGACTATCGACGGAAGCAGCAGGGCTGACCATTACCCCGTTCGGCGACTACTTCGAGTTCCTGGGCCTGCCGCGCCGGCTGGCCATCGCGGTCGAGGCGCTGGACAGGCGGTTTCGGGAGCTCAGCCGCCAGTTCCATCCCGACTACTTTCAGAATGCCAGCGCGGAGGAGCGCCGCGCGAGTCTCGCGCGGTCGTCGTATCTGAACGACGCGTATCGGACGCTGCGGGACCCGATGGCGCGCGTCGCGTACCTGCTTCGGCTCGAGGGGATGACCGCGAAGACGCCCCAGGAGGCGTCGCGGCAGGTCCCGCCTGCGCTGCTCGAAGAGGTATTCGCCCTCAACGAGGCGCTCGACGAGGTTCGCGGCCTGCGCGCCCGTGGCGCCCCCGAAGCCGAGTGGCGCGCCCGGCTGGATCGGGCGAAGGCGCCGATCGACGCCAAGCGCGCGTCGCACGAAGCGCGCCTTCAGGCGCTCGTCGGCGAGTGGGACGCGCTCCTGGACACGAATGCGCCGGACGCCCGTCGCCGTGCGGTGCTGGAGGCGCTCAGGGACCGCGTGCTGGAGCGCACGTACATCGCCAATCTGCTCGCGAGCGTCGAGCGGGAGTTGGGAGCGGAGGAGTGAGCAAAGTGGTGGGCATCGACCTCGGCACGACGAACAGTCTGGTGGCGTTCGTGCGCCAGGGTGTGCCCGAAGTGATTCGCGATGCGAGCGGCGACGCGCTGGTGCCCTCGATCGTGTCGATCGCGGCTGACGGCACCGTGTCGATCGGTCGCGAGGCCGAGCGACGGCTCACGATCGATCCCGCCCGCACGGCCTACTCGGTGAAGCGCTTCATGGGGCGCGGGATCGACGACGTCGCGCCCGAGGTCGACCGGTTTCCTTTCCGCGTCTCGGGCGAACCGGGCGGAGTGGCGAGAATCGCCCTGGGCGACCGGGAGCTGACGCCGCCGGAGATCTCGGCGCTCGTCCTCCGCGATCTGAAGCACCGCGCCGAGAGGCACTTCGCCGAGCGGGGCGATGCCGATCCCGTCGTGGATCGAGCGGTGATCACGGTGCCCGCCTACTTCAACGATGCGCAACGGACGGCGACGCGCGACGCGGGACGGATCGCCGGGCTCGACGTGCTCCGCATCATCAACGAGCCGACTGCCGCCTCGCTCGCCTATGGACTGGACCGCCGCAACGCGGGATTGATCGCCGTCTATGATTTCGGCGGCGGCACGTTCGACATCTCGATTCTGCGGGTCGAGGATGGGGTGTTCCAGGTGCTCGCCACGAGCGGCGACACCCATCTGGGCGGAGACGACATCGATCATCTGCTGGTCGAACGCGTGCTCGCCGACCTGGGGGATTCCGCGGGCCCCGGCACGGTCCAGCGCGTGCGCCAGGCGGTCATTCAGGCGAAGTGCGTGCTCTCCGATCGGCCCGAGACCGAGCTGCGGGTCGACGCCTACGTGCGCCGGATGACGCGCGAGGAGCTGGAGGCCGTGATTCGTCCGATCGTGGACCGGACGCTCGACCCCTGCCGGCGGGCGCTCGCCGACGCCCAGATCGATCCGGCCGACGTCGAGGACGTCGTGCTCGTCGGCGGATCCACGCGCATTCCGCTCGTGCGTCGTCTGGTCGGCGAGCTGTTCGGGCGCGCTCCGCACGTCGAGCTGAATCCCGACGAGGTGGTGGCGCTCGGCGCGGCCGTGCAGGCCGACATTCTCGTCACGGGCAACCGCGACCTGCTGCTGCTGGATGTCACGCCGCTCTCGCTCGGGCTCGAGACCATGGGCGGCGTCGTCTCCCGAATCATCACCCGCAATTCGACGGTGCCTGCCACCGGCAGCGAGACGTTCACGACGTTCGCCGACAACCAGACCGCGGTGGACATCCACGTCGTGCAGGGGGAGCGCGAGCTCGTCGGCGACAACCGATCGTTGGCGCGCTTCCGCCTGCGGGGCATTCCGCCCCTGCCCGCCGGCCTTGCGCGCGTCCACGTGACGTTTCAGATCGACGCGAACGGCATCCTCAGCGTGACCGCCCGGGAGCTGCGGACCGATGTGGAGCAGACGGTCGAGGTGAAGCCCTCGTACGGGCTCACGGACGAGGAGGTCGAGCGCATGCTGCTCGACTCGCTCGATCATGCGGAAACCGATGTGGCGGCGCGGCGGCTCGTCGAGGCCCGCAACGACGCGGCCACCGTGATCCAGGCGACCGAGAAAGCGCTGCGGGCTCAGGATTTCGACGCGGCAGGCGCGACGGACCTCGACGACGGGGAACGTGCCCGCATCGAGTCGGCGCTCGACGCGCTCCGGGCGGTCGTCGGCTCGGCCGACGAACCGGCGATCGTCGAGAAGACCCGTGCGCTCAACGAGGCGACCGCTCATCTTGCGGAGGTCATGATGGACCGCTCGGTGCGGGCGGCGCTCACGGGGACGCACATCGACCGCTATGCCTAAGGTGACGTTCATCATCGACGGCGCGTCGCGGACCGTGGAGTTCGAACACGGCGCCCTCCCGTACTCCCATCACGGGAGACCGGAGTCGCTGCTCGATATCGCGAAGCACTTTCACCTTCCCCTCGAGCATGCGTGCGGCGGAAGCTGCGCCTGCACGACCTGCCATGTGATCATCAGACGGGGCGAGGAGCACCTGACCGATATGCAGGACGACGAGGCCGATCGCCTCGATACGGCGTGGGGACTGACGGCCGAGTCCCGCCTCGGCTGCCAGGCCGTCGTCAGCGGTGACGTGGTCTGCGAGCTGCCGATGTACACGAGGAACTACGTCCAGGAGGGCGGAGGCATCCAGCTCGGGAAGTCGACCCGCGCCGATCGCGCGGCGGGCGAGGAGACCGGCCGATGAAGTGGACCGACTCGGCGGCGATCGGGATCGCGCTGGCAGACAAGTTTCCGGACCTCGATCCCCTGACCCTGCGCTTCACCGACCTGCGCGATCGCGTGCTGGCGCTCGACGGTTTCGACGACGACCCGAAGGCGTCGAACGAGCCGAAGCTGGAAGCGATTCAGATGGCATGGTCGGAGGAGTACGAGGACGCGCAGGGCTAGCCTGTCCGCCGGTGGCGGCGCCAACTCGACCGTTCTGCGCGCGGCGCGCCGCGCCGCGCCGATTGGCCGGATTCGCTGTGCTACACTCCGAAAAATGGACGTGCGCGCGATTTTTCGGCCGGGCATGCGCGCGTATTTCTTCCCGCTCGGCGCGGGTGTGGCGCTCGCCGTGAGCGCGTTTCTCCCCTGGGTCGTGATCGGGGGCGTGGCGCTCGGCGGCGTGCCGGAAATGGCCGCGCTCTGGGCGCTCGGCCTCGGTGTGCTCGCCGCGGCGCTCGCCTTTCTCAGCCTCCTCACGCGCAAGAACTCACGGCATCCGCTGCTCGTCGTCGGCCTCGTGGCGCTCGGCATCATGTTCCTGTCGTGGCGCATCATGCCGCGGTCCGCCGGCGAGCGCGCCGAGATCCGCTCGCAGGCCTACGCCATCGTCGAACACACCGAAGCGGCGGAGCCGCCGGAGGCGCTCACGGGCAGCGGCATCTATCTTGGCCTCGTGGCGTCGGCGGTGCTCGTGCTGTTCGGCCTGACGATCGTGGTGAAGCGCGCCTCGAATCCCTACGCCATCGAGAGCGCGGACGACGACGTCGAGTGATGCGGCTGCTGATCGTCGCGGCGACCGACGCGGAGGTGGCGCCGCTGACGCCGGGGCTTCGCGAGGGGGTCGACGTTCTGGTGACCGGGGTCGGCATGGTCGCCACGGCCGCGAGGACCGCCGATGCGCTGGCGCGCACGCCGTACGATCTGGCCCTCAATATCGGGGTGTGCGGCAGCTTCGACCCGGCGATTCCCCCCGGCACCGTGGTGCACGTGGTGTCCGATCGCATCGCCGAGCTCGGCGCGGAGGACGGCGAGGCGTTTCTCCCGATCGAGGACATTCACGTTCCTGCGGAGAGCAGTTTCGTGAACGGCGCTCCGCCCGCCATCGGCGCGCTCCGCGCCCTCCAGGCCGTCTGCGGTGTCACGGTGAACACGGTGCATGGGCGTGAACGGACGATCGCGGATGTCGTGGCGCGGTTCCATCCCCAGGTCGAATCCATGGAAGGGGCCGGCTTCATGTGCGCCTGTCTGCTGAGCGGAGTGCCGTTCGCGCAGGTCCGCGCCGTTTCGAACATGGTGGCTCGACGCGATCGCGCGTCGTGGAGGATGGTCGAGGCGATCGACGCGCTCGCCAGAACGGCGTCGCGGATCGTGGCCGACCGATGACCCTGTCGCTCGGTTTCTCGCCGTGCCCGAACGACTGTTTCATGTTCGAGGCGATCGTCAATCACCGGATCGACGCGGAGGGTCTCGAGTTCGACGTTCGCCTCGCGGACATCGAAACCCTGAACCAGGCGGCTCTGGCAGGCGCGATCGACGTCACGAAGCTGAGCTACCACGCCTATGCGTACTGCCGCGACCGCTACGTCCTGCTCGATGCCGGCAGCGCGCTGGGCCACAACTGCGGTCCGCTCCTCGTCGCCAGGCGGCCCATCACGCCGGAGGAGGTCGCCGCCGGCGCTTTGTCGATCGCCATTCCCGGACGCTACACGACGGCCGATTTCCTTCTCGGGCTGGCGTTCCCGCACGCCAGGCGGAAGACCGAGGTCGTGTTCTCGCAGATCGAATCCGCGGTGCTCCGCGACGAGTTCGATGCCGGCGTCATCATCCACGAAAACCGCTTCACCTACGAGGCCAGAGGTCTCCGGAAGATCGTCGATCTCGGCGAGTTCTGGGAGCGCGAGACGGGCGCGCCCATTCCCCTGGGCGCCATTGTCGTGCGCCGGTCGCTGCCCGACGACGTCAAGCGCCGCATCAATTCGATGGTGCGTCGGAGCGTCGAGTACGCGTGTGCGCACCGCGCCGACAGCCTTCCCTATGTGCGGGCCCATGCGCAGGAGATGAGCGAGGAGGTCATGTACAAACACATCGACTTGTACGTGAACGACTACTCGATCGATCTGGGTCCACGGGGACGGCGCGCCGTCGAAGTGTTGTTCGAGCGGGCGTTCGCCGCCGGCATCGCCCCGCCGGCGCGGGATCAACTGTTCCTCGAAGCCGTCTAGCTCCCGGACGGCTGCAGCGCTTCGTCGAGCGTCAGGCCGAGGACGTCGGCCAGCCGCCGGTGCAGCAGGCGCACGCCGACGGTGAGGCTCGCCGGCCCGGGCTGCAGGATGTAGGTCGACTTGATCTCGAAGATGCGGTCGTGGCGCACGGCCGCGATGTCGCGCCAGCCGGCGCGATCGGCAATCGTCGACGTGCGCATGCGCTTCCCGCACCACGAAGCGAAAATGACTTCCGGATCGCGCGCGACCACGAGCGCGGGATCGACGATGCGGTCGCGTGCGAGGCGGGCCGGCGCCAGCTCGGGGAACGTCGGGGCGCCGCCGGCGATTTCGATCAGCTCGTCGACCCAGCGGATGCCGGAGATGAGCGGGTCGTCCCATTCCTCGAAGAACGTGCGGAGGCGGCGTGGAAACCGCGCCGACGACTCGCGAATGCCCTCGAGGCCCGAGGCGAGCGTCGACGCGAGCCTCGCCGCCTCGGTCTGGCACCCGACCAGTCCGCCGATCAGCCGGATGGTCTGGAGGATTTCCCCGACGCTGCGCTGATTGAAGGTCACGACGGGCAGGCCGCGGCGGACGAGCTCGGCAGTCAGATCCGCCTGAAGATCGGAAAACGCCAGCACCAGGTCGGGGCCGAGCGCTTCGATCTTGTCGAAGCGCGCGTTGACGAACGCCGCGACCCGCGGCTTCTGCCTGGCTTCGGGAGGCCGCACGGCATATCCGGAGACGCCGACAATGCGGTGGCCCTGCCCGAGCAGATACAGCGTTTCGACGGTCTCGTCGGTCAGGCAGACGATGCGCTCGGGGTAGGCGCTCACGATCCCGGCACCAGGTCCGCAAAGACGAACCCGTCGCGTTCGACAACGGCTCCGCCGTCGACCTGGACGGGGCGCGCGAACATCGGCCCCGCGTAGGCGAAGGTGTGGAACTCACCGCGTTCGCCGCACGGATCGACCGACGGGGGAAGCGCGTCGAGGAACGCCCGGTCGAACTCGCGACCGGCGAAGGCCCGGTCGAGCGCGCGCGGGTCGACGCACGTGAGTCGCGCCTTCAGCCCGGCGTCGACCATCGTGCGCGCCAGCGCAGGCGTGTCGGATCCGAACAGCGGAAAGATCGGCGTGAGCCCCGTGCCCGCGAGCCGCGACTCGCGGTAGCGGCGCACGTCCTCGAGATAGAGATCGCCGAACGCCACGTGGGTGAAGCGCTCCCGGACGGCGCGATCGACGGCGGCCGCCATCGCACGTTCGTAGGCTTCGTTCGGGCAGGGGCTCGGGATGTGCACCTGCCACAACGGCAGCCCGAGCGCGTCGGCCTGCGCTTCCACGAGCGAGGTGCGGACGGCATGCATCGCCACGCGGCCCGCCGTTTCGTTGATGGTCGTCAGGATCCCGGCAATCGTGACAGCGGGATCGGCGCGAAGGACGTGCACCAGCCAGGCGCTGTCCTTGCCACTCGACCAGGAGACGAGGGTCTTGTTCATGGCGCGAAGACCTCCGGATGCAGAACGCGTGCGAACCGCTCGACGGCCTCCGCGACACGCGGACCGGGCACCACCAGGTCGTTGCCCTCCAGCAGCACGACGCGGTCGTTCCTCACAGCGGGAAGCGCAGGCAGTTGCCGCCAGACGTCGCGTTCGCGTGCGAGCGCTTCCCGCGACATCTCCGATCCGTAGTGAAGCTCGACGATGATCTCGGGCGCCCGTGCGAGCAGCATCTCCGTGCTCACCTGCACGGACTCCCGTGCAATGTCGCCGACCGCGTCGGCGCCGCCGGCCGCCTCGAGCATGTCGTGGAGGAACCCGTAGCCGCCGCTGGAGACGATCTCGCGCAACGTGCCGGCCTCCCGCCCGATCACGAGCAGTGTGCGCGGCCGTGGCCGCCCCGCCACGCGGAGGCGAACGTTCTCGAGGCGTTGCTCGATTCCTGCGGCCAGCCTGTCCGCGGCGGTCGCCGCGCCGACCCGGAGGCCGAGGTCCCGGATCGTGGTCAGAATGTCGGGGAGTCCGCGATGAATGTAGGGAAACGCGGGAATGCCGGCGCGCGCCAGGCGGGCCTTGAGCTCGATCTGCGTGTCGTAGGCGATGACCAGGTCCGGGCGCAGCGTCAGCAGCACCTCGATATTCGGATCGAGGAGCCCGCCCACCTTCGTCCGCGACTCGACCTCGGCGGGAAAGTGGTCGTAGCTGCTCACGCCGACCACGCGGCCCCCGGCACCCATGGCAAAGAGCATTTCCGTGGCGGCCGGGACGAGCGAGACGATGCGCTGCGGCGTGCCAGACGGCGTCTGGCGCGCGTGAACGCCCGCGCCGGGCCAGCCGGCGGCCACGCCGGCCGCAATCACCGAGAGAACGAGGGCGCGGGTCAGCCGCGACGGAACAGCACCCATAGAAAGACCGGTCCTCCCACGATGGCCGTAATGATGCCGACGGGCAGCTCGACAGGGGCGGCGATCGTGCGGCCGACCAGATCGCACGCCACCAGAAACGCCGCGCCGAAGAGGGCCGCGGCCGGCATCACGAGGCGGTGATCGGCGCCGACCACGAGTCGCACCAGGTGCGGCACGATGATCCCCACGAACGCCACGCCGCCGGCGAGCGACACGGCTGCGCCGGTCGCGAGAGATGCGCTCGCGAGGGCCACGCGTTCGGCCCGGGCGACGTTCACGCCGCGGCTCGCGGCCGCCTCGCTGCCGAGAGTCAGCAGGTCCAGCGTGCGGGGAAGCGTGGCGAATCCGACAGCGGCGACGCCGACCGGCACGCTCGCCGTCACGATCGGCGCGAAGCTCGCGACGTCGAGCGAGCCCATCATCCAGCGGACGGTCTGGAACGTCTCCGTGAAGTCCGCCAGAAACTGCACGAACATCGTCGCCGCCGAGAGGAGGGTGGCGAGCGTGACGCCGCCGAGCAGCAGGACCATGGTGGACGTGCCGCGTCGTCGGGCCGCCGAGAGGCCGTACACGATGGCCAGGGCGCCGAGCGATCCGGCGAAACTGGCCAGCGGCACGGCCGACATGCCGAGCGGCGACGTGTTCGGGTGGAACACGATCGCGAGCATCGCTCCGAGCACGGCCCCCGCTGAGACGCCGAGCGTATCGGGAGAGGCCAGCGGATTCCGCAGCAGCGCCTGAAAGACGACGCCCGACTCGGCCAGAGCGGCGCCCACGATCGCCGCGGCGACGACACGCGGCAGCCGCGCGATGAAGAAGATCTGAGCGTCGAGGTTATCGGCGAACGGGATCGACCGATCGAACACCCGTCGGAGGCTGATGGGGGTCGTGCCGACGAGGGGCGCCGTCAGGCAGGCGACCACGAGGAGCGCGCCGAATCCCGCCAGCGTGACGACGAGACGGCGCGAGACGTCAGCGCGCTCGGGCAATGGGCACCACCGTGAGATGGCCGGCGCCGGCATGGTATTGCACGTCGGCCTGCACCCCGTAAAGCGTGCGGATGTTGGCGGCTGTCAGCGCGTGCTCGACCGGCCCGTGGGCGAGCACGCGTCCCCGGCCCAGAAGCACCACGTCGTGCGCCACGGCCGCCGCGAAGTTCAGATCGTGCGTCGAGACCACCATGGTGGTTCCGCGGTCGGCGTTGAGGCGTTTGATCAAGGCGGCGATCTCGATCTGGTAGCCGAGATCGAGCGAGGCCGTCGGTTCGTCGAGCAGCAGCGTGTCGGCGGCCTGCGCCAGCGCCGACGCGATCACGACGCGCTGCTTCTCGCCGCCGCTGAGCGTCGAGAAGCGGCGTCCCTCCAGGCCGTCGGTCCCCGTGGCCGCGAGCGCGGCGCGGGCGATGTCGAGATCGCGCGCGCCCTCGAGCTCGAACGGCCCGAGGTGCGGATAGCGGCCCATCAGCACCAGATCGAGCACGGTGAAATCGAAGGTCGAGTGCGTCTCCTGCGGCACGACGGCCACGCGCCGCGCCAGTTCTCGACGCGACAGCCCCCGCACCGCGCGGCCCTCCAGCCGCACCTCCCCGGCGGCGGGCCGCAGCAGGCCGGCCATGACGCGCAGGAGCGTCGTCTTGCCGGAGCCGTTCGGCCCCAGCAAGGCAACGATGGAGCCTGAGGGCACCGCGATCGACACGTCCTCGAGCACCCGAACGGCTCGGGGATCGCGATCGTAGGCGAACGAAACGCTATCGACTTGCAGCAAGCCGCACCCCGACGATCACGCTGCGGCCGAGCGCCGGATAGCCGAGCGTCTCCTCATAGTGGCGGTCGGCCGCGTTGTCGACGCGCCCGTACGCTTCCAGGCCGCCGGTCAGCCTGACGGCCGCACCGAGGTTGGCGACGGTGTACCCGGGCGCCGGGAACAGGCCGCCGAACGTGCCGAGGTTGGGTTCGACGTCGAGCGCGCGCGAGCGCGACTCGACCCGGCCGAAGGCCGTCAGGCGGCCGCGGACATACGTGAGATCGACGTGGCCCTGATGGCGCGGACGGCGGATCAGTGGATCGCCGACCGCGAACGGCGGCGGCGCGTCGTTCAGCGCGTCGACGGCGAGAATCGCCGTATCGAGCCAGGTGTAGCTGGCGTCGACCGCGACGGTGGGCGAAGGATGCGCGCGGCCGACAAGCTCGAGACCGCGGGATCGAGCGTTCGAGATGTTGTCGGAATAGTAGCGGCTCGCGCCGGAGAGCGCCCGTCCGACGGTCACGATGAGATCGTCGTAACGCGTGAAGAACGCCGTCGCGCCGACCAGCAGCGCGCCGGAGGCGAACTGCTGCTCGACGCCCACGTCCAGGCTGCGGCTGCGCTCGGGCTTCAGCGACGGGTTGTCGGTGAAGGCAATTTCGAACACGTCGGGCGGACGAATGCCCGTGCCGGCGCTCGCATGGAGGCGCGTCGCGCGCGGGGAGCCGGAGGGCGTCAGGAGCACGCTGGCGGCGACCTTCGGATTGGCCGACGTCGTGGATTGATCGGCGAAGGGCGGCCGCGGCGGGAACCCCGAGGGATCGCCCGGCAGGGCGTCGCGCGTGATGTGCTCCAGGCGAAGTCCCGCAGTCAGCGTCAGGCGCTCGCGCCAGCCCAGGCGCAATTCACCGAACGTCCCGACGATGCGACGCCGGATCGGCAGGGTCTCGCCGAGGTCACCGGTGATGTAGGTGCTCGAGCCGCGTTCGCGCGTGAACTGCACGCCGGCCGACGCGCCAATCGGCCCGGAGAGGGAGAGATCCTCCTGCACGCGGGCGTCCAGCCGCCTGGTTCCGCTCGACGAGGGCCCGTACGCGTTCTGGAAATCGCCGGCGAGATCCGTGAAGCTCAGCTCCGCGCGCTGCTGCACGCGGGCCGACCAGGGGTGAAGGATCCGGCCACCGATTTGTCTGGTGTCGTTGACGCCCCGCGACACGCGGTCGACTCCGGGAAACGCGCCGACGGGATCGCTGCCGAACGGGCCCGGAAACCCGCGCTCGTCGCGGCTGAGGTTGGCGCTCACGACCACGTCGGCGCGCCCCGGCCGCTGCCAGCCGAGCGACCCGGACGCGTGCGTGACGTGATCGTCGTCGTTCGACACCATCTTGCCCGAGGCGGGAGCCGTTCCCGTGAAGCCGTCGCTCCTGCGGTATTCCAGGCCGCCCCCGAAACTCCAGGGGCCGGTCGACCCGGCGGCCGACACGGCCGTCCGGGCCGTCGCCTGGCTGCCGCCTTCGATCAGCGCATCGACGCGCGGGGAACCGCCACGGCGCGTGACGATCTGAATGACGCCGCCGATGGCGTCGGCGCCGTAGAGGGCGCTCTGGGGGCTGTCGAGGACTTCGATGCGATCGATGTCGCCGACCGAGAGGTGCCCGAAATCGAAGCCGCCGCCGAAACTGTTCACGCGCATGCCGTCGACGAGCACGAGCGTGAAATCGGACTCGCCCCCTCGCGGGAAGATCGAGGTGAGCGCCCCGCGCCCGCCGCTGCGCGTGACGGTGAGACCCGGCACCAGTCGCAGCGCATCGGCGACGGTCTCGACCTGCTGGGCCGCCAGCTCCGCGCGCGTCACGACCGTGACACGGTCGGCGGCGCGCGACTGCGCGACGTCGACTTGCGCGGCCGACACGAGCAGGGATTCCGATACCGCGCTCAGCCGGAGCCCGATGCGCACCGTCTGCCGCTCGTCGGCATCGAGCGAGACGGCCGTTGCCTCGGCCGTCAGACCGTCGGCGATGACGTGAATCTCGTAGCGCCCCGCGCGCAGGCCGTCGACGAGGAACCCGCCCTGCCGATCCGTCGTGACGGTTGCGGCCGCGCCGAGCGGCGTGGAGACGACCAGACGCGCGTCTGCCACCGGCCGGCCATCGGGATCGACCACCGTCCCGGCGATCGTCGCCGCGCGCACCGGCGCGGCGGCGAGGCTCACGCTCATGACCGTCAGCAGCAGGCTGACCGTCCTGAGGTGCGAGAATCCTGAAAATCTGGAGCTTGGCGAAGGCGAGCGCATGCAAATCCCCCTCGGCGTCTGTCGCGCCGGTGTGAAGGACGCCCCCGGATGACCAGGTTTCCTGACTCGCGGATCGTCGCGTGCGCCCGCCGCCTTCCCAGGTTCCCTCGGAACCCAGTGGCGGTCGTCGGCCAGACCACGGGTCTGGTTCGACGACTGAAGCAGAACGCCGCTCCCCGCATACAGTGGCGGGACCGTGTGGGCATCACACCCACTTCGCGTGGCCGCCGGGGCGAGCGTCGGTTGTCGGCTCGGAGTATAGCACGCGAATTCCGGCGGAAAACGCGTGAAGTCGCCCCTGGAGGGTTGCGGATACGGCGCGGTTTTTCGTAACATATCCGGTTGGTGTCCGGCATGGTCCGGGCAGTCCGACACGATCTCCAACGAAGAGGGAGCGCATGAGCAAAAGCTCGACCGTCACTGTTCGCGAGAAGCCCGTCGAAGGCGTGGCCACGGCGAGCACGGGCGGCCTTACGATTCACGGCGAAACCATCGTCATTTCGACCGACGAACGCGTCGAGCTGGTGGATCTCACGAACCGTGTGATGGAATTCGTTCGGCGCTTCAATATCCGCGAAGGTCTGGTGAGCCTCTGGTCGATGCACACCACCTGCGCGCTGTTCATCAACGAGTTCCAGACGGCGCTCCTCTCCGACATCCGACGCTTTCTCGAGCAGATGGTCGCACGCGACGCCGAGTGGATGCACAACGATCCCGATCACTCGGACTGCGATCGCATGAACGCCGATTCGCACCTGCGCGCGCTGCTGCTCGGCCACAACCTCACGCTGCAGGTGAGCGGCGGCGAGGTGGTGCTGGGGCAATGGCAGCGCATCCTGATGGCGGAGCTCGACGGACCGCGCGCGCGGTCGCTGCGGCTGCAGATCTTCGGCATCTCCTGAACTCTGGCCCGGTGAGTGGAATCGCCGCCGCCGCGCGCCGGGTCGCGACGGCGGGGCTCGCCGACGTCGCGGACAAGCTCGATCGCGGCGAGCGGCTCGCCTTCGACGACGGACTGCGCCTGTTCGAGGCGCCGGATCTGCTGGCCGTCGGCTGGCTGGCCAACCGCGACCGCGAGCGCCGCTTCGGCGCCCGCACCTTCTACAACCACAACATCCGGCTCGAAGCCACGAACGTGTGCGTGGCCAGCTGCCTGTTCTGTTCGTTCGCTCGCCTGAAGCCCGGCGACGCGGGCGCCTACACGATGTCGCTCGAGGAGGCGTGGAACAAGCTGCGCCGCCGGCAGGACCAGCCCCTCACCGAAGTGCACATCGTCAACGGGCTGCATCCCGATCTGCCGTTCGACTACTACACGGAACTGCTGCGCGGGTTCAAGCGCATCCGGCCGGATGTGCATCTCAAGTGCTTCACGGCCGTGGAAATCGCGTTCTTCGCCGATCTGTACGGGAAGACCGACGAGCAGGTGCTGCGCGAGCTCATGGACGCGGGGCTCGACTCGCTGCCCGGCGGCGGCGCCGAGATCTTCGCCGAGCGCGTGCGCCGCAAGATCTGCCACGACAAGTGCGGGACCGACCGCTACCTGGCGATCCATCGCACGGCGCACCGGCTGGGCCTGCGCACGAACGTCACGATGCTGTACGGCCACATCGAAACGGCCGCCGAGCGTGTCGATCACATGCTCCGCGCACGGGCCCTGCAGGACGAGACGGGCGGCTTTCAGGCGTTCATTCCACTGGCCTTTCACCCCGACAACAATCAGATGCGGAAGCTGCCGGCGCCGAGCGCGGCCGACACGCTCCGCGTGCACGCGGTCGCGCGGTTGATGCTCGACAACATCCCTCATGTGAAGGCGTTCTGGATTGCCACCGGCGTGGCTGTGGCGCAAACCGCGCTGTGGTTCGGAGCCGACGATCTGGACGGCACCGTGCAGGAAGAGAAGATCTATCACATGGCCGGCTCGCGCACGCCCGAGGCGCTCACGCCCCGCGAGATCGAGCGGCTGATCGCAGCCGCCGGCCGCCAGCCCGTCGAGCGCGACACGCTGTACCACGTGCTGCGCGAGGGGCAGGGGGCCGTGGGGTGAGGGGACGAGGGGACGAGGGGACGAGGGGGCCAGGGGACGAGGGGACGAGGGGGCCAGGGGACGAGGGGACGAGGGAGTCACAGTAGCACCGGCCTCTTGCGGCGTCCGTCACGAGCCCCCTACAGCGTCAGTTCCCCGGCTCCCTGCAGCGTCAGCGCCCGTTCTTCGCTATACTGGAAGAGTCCGCCAAGCTCCGCGGACCGCGCCGCGGGGCTTGGCGTTTTCGTGACCGAGGTTTGAGAAAAGTTTCACAAGCCGGGCGCCGCGACGCCCGGCGCCGTGCGTGAAACGCGCGGCAGCAGACGCCGATGTCCACCAGTGTTCCGATCCTGACGGCCTACGAGAAGGAGCACGTGCGGGAGCGCCAGCCGCTGCCCGCCGCCTACCTCGGCCTGTCCGACGAGGCGATGGACGCCCGCCTCGCCGCGGCGCGCGCCCGCCTCGGACGCCGGCTCGTGATCCTCGGCCATCACTACCAGCGCGACGAAGTGATCAAGTTCGCCGACTACACCGGCGACTCCTACAAGCTGGCACAGCAGGTCAGCCGCCACCCCGACGCTGAATTCATCGTGTTCTGCGGCGTCCATTTCATGGCGGAGAGCGCCGACGTCCTCGCGGCGCCCGGCCAGCAGGTGATCCTGCCGGATCTCGCCGCCGGCTGCTCGATGGCGGACATGGCCGAGCTCGACCAGCTCGAGACGTGCTGGGACGAGCTGGCCGCGCTCGGTGTGCAGCGCGCCGACGAGCGGCTCGTCCCGGTCACCTACATCAATTCGGCGGCCGCCATCAAGGCGTTCTGCGGCGAGCACGGCGGCGTCGTCTGCACCTCGTCGAACGCGGCGGCCACGCTCGCGTGGGCGTGGGCGCGCGGCGAGCGCATCCTGTTTCTCCCCGATCAGCATCTCGGACGGAACACGGCCTACGGGATGGGCGTGCCCCTGGATCGGATGGCGGTATGGGATCCGAACGAGCCGCTGGGCGGCCTCGATCCCGACACCGCCCGCCGAGCGCGCATCATCCTGTGGAAAGGCCACTGCTCGGTCCACACGCGCTTCAGCGTGCGGCAGATCGAGCAGCTGCGGCGCGACCATCCCGGCATCCGCATCATCGTCCACCCCGAAGTGCCGTGGGATGTCGTGCAGGCGGCCGACGCCTCGGGCTCGACGGAGCGGATCATCGAGGCGGTGCGGGAAAGCCCGGTGGGATCGAGGTGGGCCGTTGGCACCGAGGTGCATCTCGTGAATCGGCTCGCGCAGGAGCTCGCGCCCGATCGAACCGTCGTCTCGCTCGATCCGTTCGGCTGTCTGTGCTCGACGATGTTCCGTGTGTCGCCGAATCATCTTCTCTGGTCGCTCGAGGGCCTCCTCGACGGCGAGGTGCGCAACCGCATCGTCGTGCCCGACGATCGAAAGTACTGGACGAAGGTGGCGCTCGACCGGATGCTCACGATCTCGTGACCTGCCTTGCACGGGCATCACGCCCGGAAGTACGATCAACCGGTTTAGCTCCCGACGACTGCAGCTCATGAAGGAGGATCGATGGCCCACTCACTCCCACCTCTTCCGTATCCGACCGACGCGCTCGAGCCGCACATCGACAAGATGACGATGGAGATCCATCACGGCAAGCATCACGCCGGATACGTGAACAACCTGAACGCGGCGCTCGAAAAGCACCCCGAGCTCCAGTCCAAGAGCGTCGACGATCTGCTTCGCGGCATCAGCTCGGTACCCGAGGACATCCGGACCGCGGTTCGCAACAACGGCGGCGGCCACTCGAACCACTCCATGTTCTGGCAGATCATGGGGCCGAAGGCGGGCGGAGCGCCGAGCGGCGCGATCGCCGACGCGATCAAGTCGTCGTTCGGCGGGTTCGATCAGTTCAAGGAGCAGTTTGCGAAGGCGGCCATGGGCCGCTTCGGCAGCGGCTGGGCGTGGGTGCTCGACACCGGCGGCAAGCTGGCGATCGAGAGCACGGCGAACCAGGACAGCCCGCTCATGGACGGGAAGAAGATCGTGTTCGGGATCGACGTGTGGGAGCACGCCTACTATCTGAAGTACCAGAACCGGCGCGCCGACTACATCGGCGCCTTCTGGAACGTCGTGAACTGGACGGAGATCAACAAGCGACTGGGCAAGTAGGTCGTTCCGGGCAGGCCGGTCGGGCGATCCCACCCGCCCGACCCGGCCGACCAGCCCGACCCGTATGGTGCTCTTCCTCTTCCTGGCTCATCTCGGCTTCGGCATCCTCTTGTCGCTGCTCTTCGTCTCGCGCGAGGCGGGTCTGAAGTTCTTTCGCTTCAACGCCGGAACGGCGGCGATCCTCATCGCGGTGGCGCTGGCGCTCGGCGGAGGCGGGGAGGGGCCGACGCTCGCCGCACGGGCCGCGCTCGTGGCCGTCTGGGTCGTCGAGGCCGTCACGGTGGTGTACTGGGCCACGATCGGTCGTGCGTTGACGCGGATCCGTCCTGCCCTGCTGGCCGCGGCGTGCGCCGCCGCCCTGGTCGCGCTCGTCGCCGAGGCGCTCGCGGTGTCGGCCGGGCGGCCGGTGACCGTGCAGGTGTTGACGGTGGCCAGTTTTCTCAGCTCGGCGGCGCTCCTCGGAGGCGCGTGCACGGCGATGGTGCTCGGCCACTGGTACCTGATTCTGCCGTCGATGGAGGTCTCGCACCTGCAGTCGATCGTGAAGCTGCACATCGCGTCGATGGTGGTACGGATCGCGGTCGTCGGTGCGGCGGTGTTCTTCGCGATCGCGACGTGGCAGCCGTGGCTCGGCCTGAACTTCGGCCGCTACATCCTGTCGGTGCGCGGCGTGTTCTTCTGGCAGCGGGTGCTGTTCGGCCTGCTGGGGCCGGCGCTGCTCTCGTACCTGACGTGGGAGACGGCCAAGATTCGGTCCACGCAGTCGGCCACCGGCATTCTCTACGTGGACTTCTTCACGGTGGTGGTCGGGGAGGTGCTCGCGAAGTGGCTGCTGCTGATGACGCGCGTGCCCGTATAGTAAAGTGAGGCGTTCGGGGCCTGCACCGCGGTCCGGAACCTGTGCAATGCCAGCCTACGAACCGCGTCAGGGCCGGAAGGCAGCAGCGCTAAGTGGATCCTGACATGTGCCGCAGGCCACTCCGGACCGCGGTGGAGGCCGCGAGCGCCTGCACCCGTTAGTGGGAATCCATGTCCTATCAGGTCATTGCGCGCAAGTGGCGCCCGCAGCGGTTCGGCGACGTCGTGGGCCAGCAGGCGGTGACGCGGACGCTGCAGAACGCGGTCGCCAGCGGCCGTCTGGCACAGGCTTTCGTCTTTGCCGGGCCCCGCGGCGTGGGCAAGACCACGACCGCGCGCATTCTGGCGCGCGCCCTCAACTGCGAGCAGGGTCCGACGCCGGAGCCCTGCGGCCGGTGCGACGCCTGCATCGAGATCGCCGAGGGGCGCGACATGGACGTCCTCGAGATCGACGCCGCCACGCATACACAGGTCGACAACGTGCGCGACGTGATCATCTCGGGTCTGGCGATCCGACCGGTACGCAACCGCTACAAGGTGTTCATCATCGACGAGGTCCACCAGCTCTCGAACCATTCGTTCAACGCGCTGTTGAAATCGATCGAGGAGCCCCCGCCGCACGTCGTCTTCATGATGGCGACGACCGAGCTCGATAAGATTCCCGACACGGTGCTGTCGCGATCGCAGGTGTACGAGTTCCGCACGATCGGCACCCAGGCGATCGCCGAGCAGTTGCGGCGGATCGTCGACGCCGAAGGAATGGGCGCCGACGAGGCGTCGCTGCAGCTGATCGCCCGCGATGCGGACGGCAGCATGCGCGATGCCGAGAGCAAGCTCGATCAGGTGATCGCCTTCACCGGCACGGCCGTGACGGAGGAGGACGTGGCCACCGTGCTCGGGCTGGTCGGCCGGGATCTGCTGCTCGACACGGTCGAGGCCATCGCGAACGAGGACGCCGCCGCGGCGTTCAGCCTTGCCGCCCGGGCCGT
This sequence comes from uncultured Acidobacteriota bacterium, assembly GCA_963837345.1. Classification (GTDB taxonomy): domain Bacteria; phylum Acidobacteriota; class Vicinamibacteria; order Vicinamibacterales; family CAVVIG01; genus CAWIMX01. The sequence continues at coordinate 239,996 of CAWIMX010000001.1, read as the reverse complement.
CGAGCTCGGGTACGACCTGCGTCTGGTGTGCCGTGAGCTGTCGCGGGTGGCGCGCGATCTTCTGCTGATTACCGTGGATCCCTCGCGTGTGTCGGATCCGGAGATCGCGGCCGAGGGCGACCGCGAGCGGCTCACGGCGCTCGCCCGGCGATTCTCGCGCGAAGACCTGCTGCGCGGCTTCGATCTGTTCGTCCGAGCCGAGGCCGAGATCCGCGGCGCGGCCCAGCCGCGGTACCACCTCGAGATGGCGCTGCTGCGCTGGATCTACCTGCGGAAGCTGGTGCCGATCGAAGATCTGCTCCAGGGCCACCCGGCCTCGTCCGCCGCGCCGGCCCGCCCGCCGCGGCCGTCCCCGACGTCTGCCCCGGCGCGGCCGTCGCCGGCCCCGCGCGCGGCGGAACCTCGAGAACCAGAACCCGGAGCACCCCGAGAACCCGGGTTGAAAGACTCCCTTCTCGCCGAGATTCGGAAGCAGAAGGCGGTGTTCTACAACACCGTCGTGGCCCAGGCGCAGACGATTGCCGTCGAGGACGACCGGGTCACGTTCACGTTTTCCCAGGGCCAGCGGACGCTGCAGAACGTGTTCGAACAGCATCGCGGATGGCTGGAGACGGTGGCCCGGTCGCTGGCCGGCCGCGCGATTCGCGTGGCCAGCCGCCAGGCGACGCCGGCGCCGTCCGACTCCGCGGGTTCGCCCGGCGACGCGGGCCCCGACGCGAAAGCCGTGGACCGGCAGGCGACCCTGCGCGAGCAGGCGCTCGCCGACGCCGGCGTGCAGGCCCTGCTCGAGGTGTTTCCCGCCGAGATCCGCGACGTCGAAGAAATGTGAGGCGAGCCGCACGTGAATATGCAACAGATCCAGCAGATGATGAAGCAGGCGCAGCAGATGCAGGAGCGCCTGCAGAAGGAAATGGCCGGCTTGCGCGTCGAGGCGAGCGCGGGCGGCGGCATGGTGACCGTCGTGGTGAACGGCGCGAAGCAAATCCAGTCGCTCGCGATTGATCCCGAGGTCGTCTCGAAGGACGACGTCGAGATGCTGCAGGATCTCATCGTGGCCGCCGTCAACGACGCCCATCGCAAGGCCGACGAGATCCTGGCCCAGCAGATGGGCGGCATGCTGCCCCCGGGCTTCAAGCTCTAAGTGTCGCTGCCCGACCCGCTCGTCCGGTTGATCGAAGAGCTTCAGCGCCTGCCGGGGATCGGCCCGAAGGGCGCGCAGCGGCTGGCGTTCCATCTGCTCAGGACGCCGCGCGAGGAGACCGAGCGCCTCGTCGCGGCCCTGCGCGACGTGAAGGAGCGCGTCACGTACTGTTCGGTGTGCAACAACATCACAGACGTCGACCCCTGCCGCTTCTGCACGAGCCCCGATCGCGATCCCCACGTGATCTGCGTCGTCGAAGAACCGCAGAACGTATCCGCAGTCGAGAAGACGCGAGAGTTCCGCGGCGTCTATCACGTGCTGATGGGCGCCATCTCGCCGCTTCAGGGCATCGGGCCCGACGAGCTCAAGATCAAGGGGCTGCTCGGCCGCATCTCGGACGGCGTCACCGAAGTGATCCTCGCGACGAATCCGAACGTCGAGGGCGAAGCCACCGCGCTGTACCTGGCGCGGCTCCTCAAGCCGCTCGGCGTCCGCGTGACGCGGATCGCGATGGGCGTGCCCGTCGGCAGCGATCTCGACTACGCAGACGAGGTCACGATGCACAAGGCGCTCGAAGGTCGGCGCGAGGTGTAGCGACGCGATGCTGCCGCAGGCCTATCAGCTTCCCGCAGCCATCGCGCTGGTGCTCACCGGCGCCCTCACGTGTTTCGCCGGCTATCGCCTCTTCCGGATCATCCTCGGCGTCTACGGGTTCATCGGCGGCGCGCTCGTCGCGAGCTCGATTGTCGGATCGGCGAGCACCTGGTCGATGCTGCTGGCCGCGCTGGCTGGCGGCATCGCCGGCGCCGTCGTTCTTGTGCTCGCGTACTTCGTCGGCGTCGCGCTCATCGGCGCCGGACTGGGCGCCTTCGCGATCCACCTGGTCTGGACTCGTCTGGCGGGCGCCGAGCCGCCCGCGGCCGTGGTCATCGCGATGGCCATCGTCGGGGCGGTCGCCGCCATGTGGCTCCAGCGCTACGTGATCATCGTCGCGACGGCATTCGGCGGGGCATGGACGGTGATCGTCGGGGCGCTGGCCGTGGCGAATCCCGAAACGGGCAGTACGGCCAATCCCTGGATCCTGTATCCGATCACCCCCGACGCGCCACGGCTGCCGGTGGTGGCGGCGTGGGTCGTGCTGGGCCTGGCCGGTACGGCGCTCCAGATTGGGCTGACCGGCAAAAAACGTCACTAACAAGGTCCGCCAGCAGGCAGACCATGAGGGAGGAGTTCAGATGACATTTGAACGGCACGTCGACGTGGATTGGGCGGGCTCGGTGATGGAGGGGAAGGGCGAAGCCAAGGCGGGAACCGGGGCCTTTTCGCTGCCCGTCACGTTTGCCTCGCGGATCGGGGAGCCGGCCGGCCGGACGAGTCCGGAGGAACTGATGGCGGCGGCGCATGCCGCCTGCTACGCGATGGCGCTCAACGCGACGCTCGGCCGGAAGAGCGCATCGGCCGATCGAACGGTGGTGCGGGCCACGGTCACCGCCGACAAGGGCGATGCGGGCATCAAGATCATGTCTTCGAAGCTCTCGGTCACGGCGTATGGATTGAAGGGTCTCGACGCCGGCCAGTTCGCCGAGGTGGCGACAGAAGCCGAGACCAAGTGCCCCGTCTCGAACGCCTACCGCGGCTCGCTGCAGATTACGGTCGAGGCCAAAGTCGCCTGAAAAGGCCTGATTTCCGAGGGCGCGAGGAGCTACATCACGCTCATGCGTTTCGTGATGCTCCTCGTGTGCCCGTCGGCCGTCGCGAGGGTCACGGTGACGACGTAGCTGCCGCGCGGCAGATCCCGGTAGTGAATCACCCACAGGCTCGGCGTTTCGCTGCCCAGGTCGACCTGGCTGCTGCGGTAGTACCCGTCGGATTCAGCCACCACCTTCAGCGTGCGATTCTCGGGACTGGGCTCGACCGTCGCCCGAATCTCGACGGTGGTCGGGGCCCGCGCCACGACCGGACTTACGCGGAGCGCCAGGGGCTGGTCGGCACCAAGCGGCACGGCGAGAAGAAAGAACACTCCGCAGGTGAGAAGCCCGCTGCGCATTGATCGCTCCCGCTGGCCGGGCTCGGCAGCGGGCGGGATGTCCACTGATCCCCGGCTTGTTACGCGATCGTTGCAAAACGCTCGCCCGATACGCACCTCCGGCATCGCGGTTGCACCGTCCCCGCCGGCGACGGCAATTTCGCTCAAATGTCAGCTCCGAACGATTCGCGAAACCTCTCCCAAGGGGTGCCTCTCGAGGAAATCGAGCGAGACAAGACCATCACCGGTCGAGTCGACGGCGAAGAGGTCCTGCTCGTGCAGGCCGCCAGCGGGGTCTTCGCGGTCGGTGCACGGTGCACGCATTACAAGGGCCCCCTCGCGGAAGGGCTCATCGTCGGAGACACGATTCGCTGCCCCTGGCACCACGCCTGCTTCAGCTTGAAAACCGGGGAAGCGATCCGGGCGCCGGCGCTCGATCCGGTGCCGTGCTGGACCGTCGAGTCGGGAGACGAGGCCGTTCGAGTGTCCAACCGGCTCCCGCCACCGAGGCGCACGCCCACGGCCGCCGCCAGACAGGCGTGGCCGGAGTCGGTCGTGATCGTCGGGGGGGGTGCCGCGGGCCATGCCGCGGCCGAGGCGCTTCGATTCGAAGGCTACGATCGCCCCGTCGTGGTCCTCAGCGCGTCGAGCCATCCCCCGTGCGACCGCCCGTCGCTCTCGAAGGACTACCTGGCCGGGTCGGTGGAGGCCGATGCGGTTCCGCTGCACCCCGCCGGCTGGTATGTGGATCGCGGCATCGAGCTCGTGCTGAACGCGCGCGTGTCGTGGATCGACGTGCCCGGACGGGCCGTGCGCGTCGCCGGCGGCAATCGGTATCGGTTCGGCCGCCTGCTCCTCGCGACCGGCGCCGAGCCCGTGCGGCTGAAAGTGCCCGGCGCCGCCGACGGTCACGTGCACTACCTGCGTACGGTCTCCGACAGCGAAGCGATCATCGCCGGGGCCGCGGCAGCCCGCCGGGCGGTGGTGGTCGGTGCGAGCTTCATCGGTCTGGAGGTCGCCGCCTCCCTGCGCGCGCGCGGTCTGGCGGTGGACGTGGTGTCGCCTGAAGGGCGGCCCATGGAGCGTGTGCTCGGGCCCAAGGTGGGCCGCTTCATTCAGTGTCTCCACGAATCGCACGGCGTCGGTTTTCACCTTGGCCGCTCACTGGCGGCGATCGACGCCCGGCGCGTGACCCTCGACGACGGCTCGACGATCGACGCCGACCTGGTGGTCGTCGGGATCGGCGTCGAGCCGCGACTCGAGCTCGCCCGGCAGGCGCACCTGGCAGTCGACCGGGGGGTCGTCGTCGACGAGCGGCTGGAGACGACCGCGCCCGGGGTGTTCGCGGCCGGGGACATTGCGCGCTGGCCCGACCCCCACACGGGCCAGCGCATCCGCGTCGAGCACTGGGTCGTGGCGGAGCGTCAGGGGGCCGTGGCAGGCCGGAACATGCTGGGCGGCGGCGAGCGATTCGACGCCGTCCCGTTCTTCTGGAGCCAGCACTACGACGTCGCGATCAACTACGTGGGGCACGCGGCGTCGTGGGACACCGCACAGATCGACGGCGACCTCGAGGCGCGCGACTGCAGCGTGACCTACCGGCGCAATGCCAGGCGCCTCGCCGTGGCCACGATCGGCCGCGATCGGGAAAGCCTCGAAGTCGAAGTCGACATGGAGCGAGTCACTTGATGGCGACGATGTCGACTTCTCCCTGGCGCCGCAGCACGCTCACGCCGACGTCCTGCGCGTGCCGCTCGAGCAGCAGATCCACCTCGGCCTCGCCGACTCTGAGGTTGTAGAGGTGCACCCGCTCCACGCTCTCGGGGATCATCGCGCGGTCGAAGGTGATGCGGCGGTCGCACGCGTCGACCTGCAAGCCGAGCGACGCCTGGATCAGCAGGTACACGGCGCCCGCCGCCCACGCCTGGGGCGCACACGCAACGGGGTAGAGCGTCGGCCGCTCTTCGAACCGCCGGTGGAATCCACAGATGAGCTCCGGCAGCCGGTGCAGGTCTACCGACTGGCTGAGGTCGAGCATCGCGTCGAAGATCCGCATCGCCGCCCGGGTGAAGCCGGCGCGCGCGAGGCCGGCCGCCGCCAGCGCGTTGTCGTGCGGCCAGATTGAGCCGTTGTGATACGACAGCGGGTTGTAGCGCGACTGCCCGGCCGCCACGGTGCGAATCCCCCAGCCGGCGAACGATCCTTCGTCCATGAGGGTGGCCGTCAGTCGCTCGGCTCTGGCGTCGGACGCGACGATGCCGCTCAGCAGGCAATGCGCCGGCGCCGACGATTTCACGCGGCACGCGCGCTTCTGCCCGTCGAGCGCCATGGCATACGTGCCGAGCTCCTCGCACCAGAACGCCTTCTCGAAATGGTCGCGCAGGCAGTCGGCCTTCGCGTGCCACTCGCGTGCGCGGTCGTGCTCGCCGCGGAGGTCGCCGAGGGCGGCGGCGCCCCGCCAGGCGGCGTAGGCATAGCCCTGCACTTCGCACAGCGCGATGGGCGCCGGGGCGAGCGTGCCGTCGGCATGGAACACCGAGTCGTTCGAGTCGCGCCAGCCCTGCTGCACGAGTCCGTCGGCGCTGTGCCGCGCGTATTCGATGAAGCCGTCGCCGTCCGAGTCGCCGTCGGTGGCCATCCAGTGGAGCGCGGCCAGCAGATGCGGCCAGAGCCGGTCGATGAGCGCGCGGTCGCCCGTCCGCCGGAAGTAGGCGTGGGCGAGCCAGACGAAGAGCGGCGTCGAGTCGATGCTGCCGTAGTAGCGGCCGAAGGGCACCTCGCCGAGCGCCGCCATCTCGCCGCTTCGCATCTCGTGCAGGATCTTGCCGGGCTCGGCATCCCGCACGTCGGAATGCTCGGTCGCCTGGGTCGCGGCGAGGAAGGTGAGCACCCCCCGGGCGATCTCGGGCGCGGCCCACAGGAGCTCGAACGCGGTGATGAGGCCGTCGCGCCCGAACGGTGTGCTGAACCACGGGATGCCCGCGTACGGATACAGCCCGTGCGGCGTGTCGGTGAGCATCATCTGCAGGTCGGCCGTCGACCGCTTCAGCCAGCGATTGACCGATTCGTGGGACGTGCGCACGCGGCAGCGCCCGCTCGGTGCGGGCCGCGCGCTCGGTCCGCGTGGCGGCGAGGGCCGCGCCGTAGTCCTTCGGAATGTCGACGTGGGCCGCGGCGCCCTCTTCGCAGGTCACGCGCATCTCGAACACGACGGGCGCATGCGGCTCGAGCCGAAACACGAACCGCGCCTGGCCCGCTTCGAGCACGTCGGGCCTCCGGCTCCAGCGGATGCGCGACCGCCGCTCGACGTGATCGAGTCCGACGTAGCCGAGCACGCTCTCCTCGGTGAGCAGACGCTCCGGCAGGAACGACCCTCGCGCCGGGCGCGAGGTGCCGCGGACTTCGAACACGTCGGCAAAGTCCGCCTCGAAGCGGACCGTCAGCGGAATCTCGACGGTGCGCGTGCTGTGGTTCGATACCCGGATCCGGTCGATGCTGAAGCCGTCGCCCAGAATGCGCGAGCGCAGCAGATGGATCGCGCCGTGCGGCAGCTCGATGTGGCCGTCCTGGCAGACATCGAGATTCGTGAAATCGGCGACGAAGACGGCGTTGTCGTCGCTGACGGTCGAGCTCAGCAGCAGCGGGCGATGGCGCGCCAGCAGCAGCTCGAGTCCCGACAGGTAGCGCGTGCCCTTGTAGTAGAGACCCTGTTCGCCGCCCGGCACGGCGTCGCCATACTGATCGAAGACGCCGAACGCCTCGCCCTGCTTGAGCACCCGCAGCGGACCCGTCGTCCGCTGTCCGGCCGTGACGATGGCGAAACGCTCGTCGACCGACAGGACGTCGTGCATCTAGACTCTGCCTCCCTAGGCGGCGTCGGCGGCGTTGGCCCCAATCACCTCCGAGTACACGGCGACATGCTGCTCCGCCATCCGCAGCGACGTGAACCGCTGCTCGAACGCCCTCCGGCAGGCGTGTCGATCGAGCGCGTCGACGTGCCGCGCCGCATCGATGGCCCCGTCGAGCGTATCGACCACGAACCCCGTCACGCCGTCGTCGATGATTTCCGGCACCGATCCGGCGCGAAACGCGACGACGGGTGTGCCGCAGGCGAGCGCCTCGATGAGCACCATCCCGAACGGCTCGGGCCAGTCGATCGGGAACAGCAGCGCCCGGGCGCGCCCGAGGAACTCGCCCTTGCCATCTTCGCCGATTTCGCCGATGAACTCGACGAGCGGATGGTCGAGGAGCGGCCGGATCTCCTGATCGAAGTACTCACGGTCGGCCGCGTCGACCTTGGCGGCGATTCGCAGGCGCGCCCCGAGGGCCGTCGCGATCCTGATGGCACGGTCGGGCCGCTTTTCGGGGCAGATGCGGCCGAGGAAGGCGAAGTAATCGCCGCCGGCGCCCTCGGTGAGCAGCCCCGCCGGCAGCCCGTGCGGGATCGTTGCCATCCAGTTCGCTGCCGCGATCGGGCGCCGCTGGGCGTCGGAGATGGAAACCAGCGGGATGTCCGAGAATTCGCGGAACAGCGGAAGCAGCTCGGGGAGATCGAGACGGCCGTGCAGCGTCGTGACGTTGGGGACGCGGAGCCGGCGGATCACGGGAAAATGCAGATGGGCGATGTGGAAGTGCATCACGTCGAATGCGTCGGCGTGCTGCGCCACCCACTCGATCATGAGCATGTGCCAGGCGATGTGATCCCGGCACCCCCGGATCGAGCCGGAGCGCGCGGGGGCAGACCGGCACCAGCGACCCGCGCGTGTGGGAATCGGCGCTGCCGAAGAGCGTTACGTCGTGGCCCATCTCCACCAGCGCATCGGTGAGGTAGGCGACGACGCGCTCCGTGCCGCCGTAGAGGGCGGGCGGCACGCTCTCCATGAGGGGTGCCACCTGAGCGATTCTCATGGCCAGCTCCCGCGCGACGGCGCCTAGCGCGGCGCCGGGGCCGCCGACGAGTCGGCTTGCGGCGGCTGCCGGCGCGGGTGAATGGCCGGATCGACGGACACGAAGGCGCGCGGCCCGAGGGCGCGCGCCGGAACGGCGGTGCGGGTCATACACACCTCGCCCACCGGGAAAAATGCGCTGGATGCGACCGTCATGCTCGACACCTATGCGTGCACGGCGCGCCCCGCGTGCGGCGAAATTCGCGCGGTTCCGCGAAGCTCCCGCGGCGGACGCCGGTTGATTTCGAGAACCTCTGCCAGGATCCATGCAAAGGAGACGCCCGGGAAAGGACTCTGCCGTTCGCGCGGGATCGCGGGTCTCTTTCGACGGATGGACGCAGTGCCGACACGCCGCGCCGTTGACCGGAGCGTTACGGATTAGCTAGTATTGGTGGTTCGGAGCTCGCGCGTCGGCCCGCCAACGTTCCTCAGTAGCTCAATGGCAGAGCATCCGGCTGTTAACCGGAGGGTTGCTGGTTCGAGTCCAGCCTGAGGAGCCAATCTCCAGTTTTGCCCCCGTTCGCGAATACGTCGAACGGCTTAATGTAAGTCGGAGAAAGACTTCCGCGATCGAACGTGGAGTTCGATACCAGCGTGTTGATCAAACGCGCCTGTTCGCGCGGATTCTTCGTAACGTACGACGAATAGGCATTTTGCGCGAGTTCTAGGATCTGGAGTCCTGCGGTCTGGTACGCCTGGCTGGCGCCCTCGTGACGCTCCATCTCAGCTCTTACGCGCCTCAGTTCCTCCTGCAGCTCGCCTGATTTCGTCGCCCAGAGCTCATCCGAGATCGCATCGTTCAGGCGATCGTCGTATACGCGATCGAGTTTGGAGCGCAGCAGCATCTGTTGCTGCTGCAGAAGGACTGTCGCCAGCTTGCCGGCGAGTTCGTGCGGGATACGGATGCGCTTCAGGATCTCCCCGAACTGCCGAACCAGTTCCTCCTCGCGCACGGACGTATTGCCGCATGGACCACGATGGCCGGTGCAGTGGTAGTAGACGTACTGCCCCTTCTTGGTCTCGGCTGTAAAAGCGCATCCGCAGCGGCCGCACGTCACCAGCCCCGCGAATGCGTGTTGGCGCTTCGTGTGGCGAGGATGGTTGGCGGCGGCAAAGACGTCCTGCACTCGGGTGAAGAGATCGCGCGAGATGAGCGGCTTGTGAAGTCCTTGATGGAGCTGTCCCAACCAATAGAACTCGCCGTAATAGATCGGGTTCTGGAGGAGCTGATGGATCTTGGCTTTGACCAGCGGAGTGCCGCCAGTTCTGTTCGTGAGTCCCACGGCTGCCGCCTTCTTCGTCAGCGCCTTCAGCGAGTATTCTCCTGACGCGTAACCTCCGCTTGCAGCCGACGGCGGCCGGTGGATCATGAGCCACCGCGGCTGAAGCGGCGACGTTAGGCCTCAGGGGCGATGGCTGCGACATTTCTGAAAGACCTGGCACGAGGCGTAGAATTTCGGAGTGACCGTCCGGTTCTACATCGATCCCGCAACCGGTGAACCCCACATCTACGGTCACTCGGTCGTCGAGGAAGAAGTGGAGGATGTCCTGGCGCGTCCGATGGAGGATCGTGCCGGTCGCGACGGGTCACGGATCGCTCTCGGTCAAACCGAGGCAGGTCGGTACTTGCGCGTGATTTACGTGCCGGACCCGACTCCGGGCTCCGTATTCGTCATCACCGCGTAGGAAGGCTCGGAAGGCTCTCCGGCGGCGTCAGAAGTCCCTAAAACGGAAGAAACCATGAAGAAACGCAATCGATTTCCACCAGGTTGGAACGACGCGCGGGTGCAACGGCTACTCGATCACTACGAAGCGCAGTCCGACATCGAGGCTGTGGCGGAAGACGAGGCAGCGTACCGATCAACGACGACGACCGTGATGAAAATACCGGTCAAACTCGTTCCGGCGGTCAGAGCGCTCTTGGCAAAACGCCGTGCAAGTTGATCGACGTGAGGCCTAACATGGCATGCAGCCGACGGCGCGATGGACGCCTGCGCGCCGCGGCTGATGCCTGCCGTTAGGCGGAGACGATGCGAGGTTCGACGACACGAGTTGCGTGGCTTGTCGTGGCGATTGGGCTCATTCCGGGCGTGGTCCAAAGCCAACCCATGCCGGGGTCAGCCGACCAGAGGGCGGACGACCTTGCAGTGTACGTTGCCCTTCTGCATCACCCCAGCCTCACCGGCGCCAGCGACAAGCGGGCCGTTGTCGTGATCAAAGAACTCGTGAAGCCCCCATTGTGGTCTGACGAGTTCCGCAGGGAGGAGAACCTGCGACGGTTCCTGAAGAAGCCCGCCCCTTCTACTATCGACGCCTTCTTGACGGCAGTGCGACGGGAGGGTGAACTGCCTCTAGCAGTCGGGCAGCGGCCAGACGTCACGGTCGTGCCCAGCGCGGAACTGGCCCGTGAGCTTGAGGCGCCTGGGCGCGACTACTGGCGAACGTTCGCACGTCGCTATCCGAAGGCACGGGGAATTGTGTCGCTCTCGGCTATCGCCTATGGTGACTCGAGGAATGAAGCCATGGCGTATCTCGGGTTTAGTTGCGGTCTACTCTGCGGGCACGGATTGGCGGTCGTATTGCAGCGCGACGGCAGTCGTTGGGTTGCTGTGGAGCACATGTACCTCTGGGAGTCATAGCGGGTCCCGCCTAACAAGCGCGTGAAGCCGACGGCGGCCAGACACTGTGGCACAATCGGGCATCGAGCCGCCGCGGCTTACGCGCCGTCCGTTAGGCAGGTTCGGCGAAGTGCTCTGGACATTCGAATCATCGGTAGCTCCCGAACGCCAACGCGCCATGCTTAGCGTCGGCTCGTTTAACGACGTGGTCGCGCTCATCGAGAGGGGGCAGCTCGACGAGCCGACTCTGGAATTCAAGAACCACGGCGAGTGCGCGGGCGCCGTTCGGCTCCTCTGCATGATCAGAGTCGGCTTCGTGGCGTACGACGCCTTCTTGAATTCGCCAGTCGGCTTGCGCGCACAGTACGCGATCTCGCCTGAGGCCGGTGAAAGCGCGAACAGCGCTCTCTGCAACAGGCTGCGCCCCCGTCTTCTTGCTCATCCGAAGCTCGCGGAGCTCACCGAGACCGAGCGGACACTTGCACAGCAATCCATCGGTTCGGTCGAAGCACGTGTGTGGGTGAATGACCGCGACTGGTCTTCGGCGGAGCGGCCAGGGCTTCGCTATGAGCCGTGGGTCAGGAAAGCCTCAGCCGCGCGCGAAGGCACCGCCGCAGAACAGCAGGCACGAGGGTCCGCATTGAATGGCGTACTTGCGCCCGAAGGAACGATCCTTGAGTTCAAGGGCGGGTGGTTCCACCGTGCGGGCGAACCCTGCGTAGACAACAGCAAGGCCGTGCGATCAGAGTCAATCCACGACTACGGCTGTGCGTAACTGAGCGGCCGGGGACTTGAGTGACAGATCAGTCCAGGCACATGGGTAACACTTGGTGGGTGTTACCACGCCGTGTGAGGGCTGCGGAGGGCGCGTTCTTTGCGCGCTCCGCAGCCCTCACATGGCGTCCGCCGGTTCGGTGGCCGCCTGGGCCGCTCCTCGCCTGATGGTGCGGCCATTGTGATCTTCAATGCGGAGGATGCGTTCGTTCATCCGTCCGAGTTTCACTGGCCCGAAGTATACGTCCCAGAGTCCATCGTCGACTTCTTCCAGTCCGACGTACTCGCCTGCCAGCGTGTGCGTCACGCAGACCCAGTGCTTCTTCCAACGGATGCCGCTGTTGCGACTGACGAGGCGGACTTCGAAGTGGCCGGGGTATTCCAGGGGCGCGAGCGTGCGGGGCAGCATCCGGGGTGACGGCTGGTAGACGGAGGCCGGTGTTTCTTGGTCCAAGGCTTCGTGCGGCCGCTCGTCGTTGTACTCGTGACGAAACCGATTGAACCGGATCTGTTGGGCGCGCAGATTGGCGCTCGGGGGACGCGTGGCCTCGGCTTTCAGGGTCCGATGCATCCGCTCATGCCGTCCGTTCTGCTGCGGCGACGCGGGGGCGATCAGCTCCGGCAGGATCCCGAGCCGAATCCACCAGACGGACAAGGTCGACAGGCGCCCGAGCGCGGTCGTCGCGAACGGCACGCCGTTGTCGGTGCGGATGATCCCCGGCAAGCCGTACTCCTGGAAGAGGCGGAGGAAGATCGGCCGGGCTGTGACGATCGCGGTCGAGAGCAGGCCGTGGCAGCTCAGCAGGTACCGACTGAAGCCGTCGACGATCGTCAACGGATAGCAATACACGCCGTTGCGGGTTTTGAACTGCCCTTTGAAGTCCGCAGTCCAGGTCCCGTTGGGGACCGTCATCGGGATCAGCGGCCAACCCGGGTGCGCGGGCACCGGACGCCGCCGGGACCCGGTGATGAGGCCCGCGCGATCCAGCAGATCACAGACCGTACTTCGAGCCGGGAGCGTCCACGTCGGGTGGCGCGTGGCCACGATCTTCAGGAGCTTCTTGGCGCCCCATGTCGGATGGTGGCGGCGCCCGTCCAGCAGCGCCGCGATGACCGGCGGGGGCGTGGCGTGCGGACAATGCGCGGGGCGCCGCGACCGATCGACCAGCCCGACGGGGCCTCCCACGTCGTAGCGGTCGATCCATTTGTAGGCCGTCTTCCGACTGATGCCGTAGCGCCGCGCCAACTCCGCGACGTCGAACACGTCGCGTTGGTAGTCCGCGATGAACTGCACGCGTTGATCCATGAGCAACATCTCCTGCCACGGCATCGAGCACCTCGGCTCGAAGTGTGGCTGAATGTGTCACCCATGTCCCCGGACTGTTCTGTTACCCTTGTCCCAGGACCGCACCGATCTGCCGTCTAACAAGCGGTTGCAGCCGACAGCGCGCGGTGGCATTCTGAGCGCGCTGCGGCTGAACCGCAGGCGTTAGCCTGACAATACGGGAGTCGCATGACGGTCTCGTCCCGTTCGTCGGTTCGAGGGGTGGCACGAATACTCGCGACATTCCTGATGTGCTCAGCGGCACATCTGCCGGTCCACGCCCAGCTTTCGCGGCTTGAATTGGTGGAAGACGCATTCCGGCGCGTTCAGCAACTCACTGGACCGTCACCAGTTGAATGTGGCCGGCACTTGAGACCGGAATACCAGAACGCACCCACACAAGATCTGCTCGACGAGATGCTGCGATGCGTACTGGATGCCTCGTCCTCGAAGACGCCGTTCTGGTTGCTCGTTCAGAATCTCACGTTCGACTCCTGGGCTGCCAGCGGTCTCGCCGCCGGACCAGATGGCCGCGTCCTATGGTTCCAGCATCGCTCAGACCCATACAGCAGTGCGCCCCTGATCACCTTTCGTCCCTGCGACAATCCGGACCTGCAGATCAACTCGGATGGCTGGGCGGTTGTGACGTGCGACGAGCGTCACGAGCATGCAAAACAAGGGCAGGCTAACCAGCGCGTGAAGCCGACGGCGACTGGCGCCTCGGCCCCCTGATTGTCCAGAATGGCCGCACGGCCGCCGCGGCTTACGCGCGGTCGTTAGGCCCACAAGAGAATCACCGTGGCAAGGCGTCGACCGACGAGCGAAGAGACCGCGGCGTTCGAGAAGCACCTAGTGCTGTCGAACCCCGACACTGTTTCCTGGATACGGCCGCGGTACGTGCGCGACCGGCTCTGGCGAGACTCCGTTGACACACCTGAGGCGGTCGGAGCCCTGACGTCCTTCTTCACGACGATCGACGGAACATCGAGCGCGCTTCGATCGAGTCGGTGCCGGTTCTCGATCCGAGAAGCGTGGGAACTACTTAACGAGCCCGCGCGTCAAGGCGATCCAGACGTCAGGAAACGGGTAAGCAAAGTACCTGAAGTACCGAGGAGCTATACGCGGGTCCAGCTTCGAACCCAGTCGTCACCGCCGTAGAGTTCACGGACGCCTGTGTGATAGTGGACGGCAATCACACCGCAATGGCCGCCTTCCTGTATTCATCGAAACATCCGAATACGCCGAGGCGCCTGCCGATCTTCGTGCTCTCAGTACCTGAATCAGTTAGAGCACTTGGGGCCTAACAACGGCTTGCAGCCGACAGCGGCCCGCGAGATGATGAGGCCGCTGCGGCTGAAGCCGCGACGTTAGACCGCGAATCGATTGAGCCAACCAGCTCCATCAGGCCATCGAGCACTCGCCCCACCTCTTCCTCCGATGCGCGGCCAAGTCGCTTGCCGATGCGTTCGGTTGAGAGCGTACGAATCTGACTAATCTTGACCCACGAGCGCTTGGGTAAGCGCGGGGTGGTCAACTCAAGGGTCAAGGGGTAGCCGGCGCGCGGCTCCTGGCTGGTCAGCGCGACAGCGATGACGGTCCCGGAGCGCTCGTTGAAGACATCGTGGCTCAGAATCAAGACGGGCCGCTAGCCGGCTTGCTCGTGGCCGCGCACCGGGTTGAGGTCAGCCCAGCGAATCTCGCCCCTCAGTATTCGGGCCATGATTCCGCCGTGGCGGCCAGACCTTCATCGGCCAATCGCCGTTCTTCGGTCGGATCCAACTTGGCGCACTCCTCGGCCAACCGTGTCCGGGCCAGCCGGGCCAGCTTCTCCGCCAAAGCCGATTCCACGGCCTGGCTCCGATTCTTGAAGCGATGCCGGGCGACGAGCTCGTCCACACGATCGAGCAGCTCGGCATCGAGCGTCAGGGCAACCTTGGCTTTGGGCATGACGGTATGACAAGACATCATACCATTCAAGGCGCGGTCTAACCAGCGCTTGCAGCCGACGGCGGCGGGCTTCTGTGGCAAAATTCGCCCGAGTGGCCGCCGCGGCTGAAGCGCGGTCGTTAGACCGCTGAATCAGCACCAATGGGAACCACACTGAGTGCGAGCGAGATCGAGCAGCGCTACGTTGCGGCCATGGGCCCGGACTTGGGCGCAGTCCAGGCGTGGCTTTGGAACGAATGCACATGGCTCCATCTCAAGTGGAACGAGTATGTCACCCTGTTCGGCACCAACCCGTCACGCATAGACTTGCTCAATCGAGCCGGCGGTGCGTTCATCCGGGTCATTCAGGATTCACTATTCGAAGACGTTCTGCTGCATATCTGTCGCCTGACGGACCCGCCCAAGAGTGCCGGCCGCGACAACCTTACTGTCGAACGTCTCCCCCAGCTCGTAGAACAGTCCGTTCGACGGGCTGTGGGCCAGCGACTTGACCAGGTACGAGCTGCTAGCCAGTTCGCTCGGGACTGGCGAAATCGGCATATCGGGCATATTGATTTGGCCCTCGCGCTGCGACTACGGGCGAAACCCCTTGAACCAGCAAGCCGCCTGGGCGTGAAGGTTGCGCTCGAGGCGATTGCAGCGCTGCTGAACGAAGTCGAGAACCACTATGGAACCGGCGCAGTGGCCTACGACATGGTCGATGACCTCGGCGGCGCCGAATCGCTCCTGTACGTGGTGCGGGATGGACTTGACGCGCGGGCCGAGGAAGTGCGACGTCTTAAGGCCGGCGAACTGAGTCCCGAGGAGGCACTCCGGAAACTGAGCGGCCGGGGACTTGAGTGACAGATCAGTCCAGGCACATGGGTAACACTTGGTGGGTGTTACCACGCCGTGTGAGGGCTGCGGAGGGCGCGTTCTTTGCGCGCTCCGCAGCCCTCACATGGCGTCCGCCGGTTCGGTGGCCGCCTGGGCCGCTCCTCGCCTGATGGTGCGGCCATTGTGATCTTCAATGCGGAGGATGCGTTCGTTCATCCGTCCGAGTTTCACTGGCCCGAAGTATACGTCCCAGAGTCCATCGTCGACTTCTTCCAGTCCGACGTACTCGCCTGCCAGCGTGTGCGTCACGCAGACCCAGTGCTTCTTCCAACGGATGCCGCTGTTGCGACTGACGAGGCGGACTTCGAAGTGGCCGGGGTATTCCAGGGGCGCGAGCGTGCGGGGCAGCATCCGGGGTGACGGCTGGTAGACGGAGGCCGGTGTTTCTTGGTCCAAGGCTTCGTGCGGCCGCTCGTCGTTGTACTCGTGACGAAACCGATTGAACCGGATCTGTTGGGCGCGCAGATTGGCGCTCGGGGGACGCGTGGCCTCGGCTTTCAGGGTCCGATGCATCCGCTCATGCCGTCCGTTCTGCTGCGGCGACGCGGGGGCGATCAGCTCCGGCAGGATCCCGAGCCGAATCCACCAGACGGACAAGGTCGACAGGCGCCCGAGCGCGGTCGTCGCGAACGGCACGCCGTTGTCGGTGCGGATGATCCCCGGCAAGCCGTACTCCTGGAAGAGGCGGAGGAAGATCGGCCGGGCTGTGACGATCGCGGTCGAGAGCAGGCCGTGGCAGCTCAGCAAGTACCGACTGAAGCCGTCGACGATCGTCAACGGATAGCAATACACGCCGTTGCGGGTTTTGAACTGCCCTTTGAAGTCCGCAGTCCAGGTCCCGTTGGGGACCGTCATCGGGATCAGCGGCCGACCCGGGTGCGCGGGCACCGGACGCCGCCGGGACCCGGTGATGAGGCCCGCGCGATCCAGCAGATCACAGACCGTACTCCGAGCCGGGAGCGTCCACGTCGGGTGGCGCGTGGCCACGATCTTCAGGAGCTTCTTGGCGCCCCATGTCGGATGGTGGCGGCGCCCGTCCAGCAGCGCCGCGATGACCGGCGGGGGTGTGGCGTGCGGACAATGCGCGGGGCGCCGCGACCGATCGACCAGCCCGACGGGGCCTCCCACGTCGTAGCGGTCGATCCATTTGTAGGCCGTCTTCCGACTGATGCCGTAGCGCCGCGCCAACTCCGCGACGTCGAACACGTCGCGTTGGTAGTCCGCGATGAACTGCACGCGTTGATCCATGAGCAACATCTCCTGCCACGGCATCGAGCACCTCGGCTCGAAGTGTGGCTGAATGTGTCACCCATGTCCCCGGACTGTTCTGTTACCCTTGTCCCAGGACCGCACCGCGACGCCGCCTAACAAGCGCTTGCAGCCGACGGCGCGAGTATCATCGTGTGAAAGATCGAAGGAACGAGCGCGCCGCGGCTGAAGCGCAGCGTTAGCCACGCCAAACCGACGACTGAGGAATGACGGGCGTATACTCGGAAGAACCGAATCGAAGAGGGTTGAGCCATGGACGACAAGATCCCCGGCGTACACTCGGATCCGGACATTCTGGGAGGAACCCCCGTGTTCGTGGGCACGCGTGTACCGGTTCGGGCGTTGCTCGACTACCTGGAACATGGTCGACCGCTGGCGGAATTCCTCGACGACTTTCCGACGGTTGAAAAGGCCCAGGCCATTGGCGTGCTCGACCACATGAAGCAGTTCGTGGCTCATGCGCCTTCTGCTCGATGAATGTGTCCCGAAGCGGCTCAAGGGCGAGCTGCGCGGCCATGAAGTCAAGACGGTTCAAGACATGGGCTGGGCGGGCATCAAGAACGGCGCGTTGCTCAAGCTCGCGGACGTCCGTCGTGTTCACCGAAGCGGCCAGATCGAGGCAGAAGGGCTTCTCCACGAGCTCTTTTCGAGCGGTCCGTTGCCCTGACCTTTGACGCTCGCGAACCGCAGGAGCAATGCCCGACATGGGACGAGGGACACACGATGCGGATCGGATGGGCGCGCTGAAGCCACGATACGCGTTTATTCTGAACCCGTATAGTACAGATGGCAAGCAACCTTCTGAACGTACAGACGCCGAAGTCCATCGATGCCAGCTTGGGGATAAGGGGTGCCGGCGCCGGGCAGTAGCGCCAGAATCCGTAGCGCCTCTTCAAACTCGGCCACAAAGACATCGTGATGGATTCGGTTCTCGAGCCACCAGGCCTTCTCACGCCGCACGTGGTCTTGGGCGGTGGCCGTGAAGCGAATCCGACGGAGGTTCAATGCGAACGGAGCTCCCGCAAGATCTCCTCAGCATCGACCAGGCGATTTTGCGCAACATCAACATCCGAGTCCCGGAGCGCCCGGTGCAGCGCCGCACGCTGGGATTCATCGAGCCAGTCGCCCGGATCCAGCGGCAGCAGCTCGATTTCGGCGCCCTCTGGGAGGTTGGTCGGTTCGTCGATCACCAAGCGTCCCGAACGCACGTGAGCCTTGATCGTCATGGGGTCAGCGTAACACTCGATAGGCCGCCCAACAAGGCGCTGCACCCGACCGGCGCGGGTGGTATCGTGAGCGCCGGCGGGTGAGCGCCCGCGTAGGTTGCGGAATGAAGACGTTGACTTCATGCATGTTCGACACAAACGTGTTCAACCGCATTCTCGATGGCGTGATCTCCTTTGAGACGCTTGAAGGGCGGGTGATCGCCCATGCCACCCACGTTCAACGTGACGAGCTAGACAACACGAAGAACGCGCAGCGCCGTGCAGAGCTAGCCAAGGTGTTTGACGCCGTGGTGGCAGGCTCTGTGCCGACTGAATCCTCGGTGCTTGGGGTGTCGCGTCTGGGCGAGGCGAAGCTGAGTGGCGAGCGAGTGATTCCAACGGAATCGGCGGTGTACGACGTGTCGAAATATGGCTTGGCGAAATACAGCGCTGATGACGCCTTGTACCCGGCCCTCAAGGAGAGCCTAGATCGCCTCAATGGACAGAAGCCCAACAACGTACACGACGCGCTGATCGCTGAGACATCAATCAAGGGAGGGCACGTCTTGGTGACTGACGACGTCGATTTAGCGACAGTGACCAAGCAGTATGGTGTGCCGAGTGCATGTCGGTAGCCGAACTCTTGTTGCGGTGCGGCGCAGTAACAGCAACCTAACTTGCGCTGGAGCCGACGCCCTTGGCCGGCTCACGCCGGTCGGCGGGTTCCCGCGCAGCGGTGCTATCCTGACGCCGCGCGGCGCGGCTCAGCGCTAACGTTAGCCAGACAACTGGGACCTCGTTGCCAGGATCGGAGGTCTGACGATCATGGCGGTGTCGGCTTCGATGTCGTGCGAAGGGGATTCGGCGACCCGACGTCGAAGCAGCGGTTGGCGCATCTCCGCCAGGACGCGCTGCGGGATCTGCTGTTGATGGGCAGGCGGTTCGTTTCAATCATGAAGAAGCCAGAGGTCCGAATGCAGCGACGCAAGTAGCGACGGTTGGCTGTTGAATCATATGAATCCCTGGTTTGCGAAAGCCATCATTTTCATTGCGTTCATCGCTACGGTCTTGATCCGCGCGCCGCATGGGAAGCGGAGCCGGACGGTAAGGATTGCGAAGAGCCGAAAGGGGTCATTAGAAGTCTTTGTCCTGACGATCGCCTGGTTCGCATTCTTCTTGCCCATTTTCTGGATCGCGACACCCTGGCTCGCCTTTGCGGACTTTCCGCTCTACCCATTTCCCCTGGTCGCGGGCGGTCTGCTCCTGGCACTCGGCCTCTGGCTCTTTCATCGGTCCCACGCTGACCTTGGGACCAATTGGTCAGTGACACTCGAGATTCGAGATTCACATCGCCTGGTGACCACGGGCCTATACCGACACGTCCGCCACCCGATGTACTCCGCCCTTGTGTTGTACGGGCTCGGCCAAATGCTCACGGTTCCTAACTGGGTCGTCGGCCCCTCCTACGTCGTCGCGATGTTGTTGCTGTGTGCGCTCCGACTCGGGCCAGAAGAAGAGCTGATGAGGGACGAGTTCAACGGTGAATACGAAGCATATGCGTCAAGAACAAAGAGGCTTGTTCCAGGACTTTGGTGAAGCTGGCTAACCAGCGCTTGCACCCGACGGCGCTTGATGCGATCGTGAGGCGCCGCGGGTGAAGCGCGAACGTTAGCCAGGCAAGTCGACGTCCTTAGAGACAACCCCTTGATCGATTTCGATTCGGCAGAACGTCAGGTGCTGGCCGCCATGATCGCAAGAGACGTGCGTTTCCTAGTCGTGGGCGGCTACTTGCAGCGCATGACGGTCCGCCAGAGGCGCTGTTCGGCATCGGGGACGAAGCTCATGAGTTCCTGCGCGACCAGGCGCTTCACTAGACGTTCGGCGTTCGGAAAGTCCTTCTTGCGGCCGACGGCCCCGCGATTCGACTGCGCTTGCGAGAGGTGGAGTGCCCCCGAGAGTGGGCTCGCGCCGTCGCGGGTCCGGCGCTGCGGTCGCCAGTGCAGTTCCAGCGCCTCCCAGACGGGTCGCCAATACGGCGCGGTCGATTCCATCACCACTTCGACGACCTGGCGCTCGACGAGCCAGGCCCCCTTTCGCCTCGCCCCTTACCCCTCGGCCGGGTTTTGGAACAGAACGCCGTTCTCAGAGTGTTCGAAGAAACGCGATCAGGGCGCGCCGCTCCTGCGCGGAGAGTCGCAGACCGAACGGGTGCCCCTTGACCGCACGGGTCGTGACTCCAGCGCCCCGCCATCCGGTCGGCACATAGTCGTCGCTGGTGCGCCGAGGGTCGAACCAATCCTCGAGCGCGGCCACCGATCCGTTGTGCTCGAAGGGTCCGCGATACCAGACGCCCTTGAGCGACGGCACCTTGTAGTACCCGGTGCCGCGGCGGGTCATCATCGTTAGGCCGGGATCGGTTCCCACGGACCGCGGAATGATGTCGAGCATTGTGCGATCCGCCGCCGGCACGGTGAATCCGACTGCCGGCGTCAACTTGTTGCTCGTGTAGAGCGGCGGGGTGTGACATCGCTCGCAGCCCTCGCGCGTGAACAGCGCTTGCCCCTCACGGGCGAGGGTGTCGAACGGATACGGACTGGGCGGCGGCTCGAGCGAGTAGATGAAGCGCGCCAGCGCGTACAGTTGCGCGTCGCTGTACCGCGACAACGTGGTGGGATTGGGCAGCGTGCCGATGAGCGCCTCGAGCGGCCTGAAGTCTCCGTACTGCGACAGGAGGTCGGCGTCCTGGTTGAGCGCGCCGTATCGCATCAGGTCGCCGATATCGCGATGTCGAACGAGTCCTGTTCGATCGAGGTACCGCCGGTCACGCACACCGATCAGGTCGGGAATCTGCACCGGCGACAGCGGTCCCGTTCCGTGGCGCGCCGCGACGCCTGGCGGGATCGCTTCATATTCCGCCAGCATCACCGCCAGCGATTTCCGATCGATATTCCCTGCCTTGTCCTCTTTGAGCCAGGGAGCTCGGAAGAGCATTCGCTGTACTGCTCGCTCCTCGTCCGCAGCAGCGGCTCGCTCGTTTCCATTGGCGGCCTTTGCCCTCAGCAGCGCGGCGATGGCGCGGTCGAACGGAAAGTTGCCTTGCGCACCCTTCAGGACGGTCCCATCGGGCATCACCCGGGTGTGGCACATCGCGCACGCCAGACTTCCGACCTCGACCACGCCTGGCGTGCGCACCACGTACCGCGCGTAGGGCATGATGTGGTCTTTGGTCGTGAGGACTCCGGTCTGCCGATACCAGGACGAATCGCGAGCCTGCTCCAGGCGCATGATCTCGAGCGGCTCTCCATCGAAGGCGATCGGCGCCTCGAATACCAGCTCACCAACCCGCAACCACTCGGCGTCGCTCGCGAATGACGTTGCCGTGTCAAAGAGGATTTCCGGTTGGAGCCGGCGGAGGGAATCGATATAGCCTGCAGGTTCGTATCCGGGCGCGTAGACAGGATAGCTGCGAAACACCGGCCGGACCGGCATTCGGTAGTAGTAGTCCGCCGGGATGTGCTTCGGCGATGCAGCGGCAACTGCGAGCGGGATCTCAACCGACGCGATCGCGTCCTCGTCCCACGTGCGCGGGATGGTCGGCCGACTGTCGGCACTCTGCGTCAATGTCGAGGAGGTACGCGAGGCCGGCGCACAGGCCAGAAGCAACGAAGAGGCCAAGAGCCATGGGCCCAGTGCGCGCAGACATCCCGCGCGGTTCACCGTCTTGCCAATCTGGCCGGGTTCCGTCTCTGCCACGCGCAGCTCGATCGTTGACCGTGGACCGTCATGACGACGCCATGCCCCAACCGAAGCTTGCGCGCGGGCAACAAACCTCCGGCACCCATGCCTTCATGGTAATCATTCTGGCAGAACTCGCTGGCACGCCGAGCGCCGGCGCTGCAACCGCCAGCGCCTGCCGCATGCGGCGGGTAGGCGACACCGATCGGCCGGGGTCGTTCCGACCTTCTGGCGCTCGAGTGGAAGTTGGCGTCGAGCTCGACGGCGGGCCACCACGACGGCCGACAACTTCTTGTGCACCTCAATTCCCGCGATCGTGTACGGCATCGGCCTCTCCTGCGGCAGCCGAGAGCGTGCCTCATCGCACCAGTCAGGGTCGCAGGCTGTCGTCGGTCGCCAGGACGCAACGACGCCCAATTATTCGTCAATCACGCACGCTCCGGATCACACAGTTGCTCGGCCTCGATTGCTCATGGTTCATCTCGATTCCGCCGCTCCCGGCACTGCATTCTGTCCAATCCCAACGATCTTCATTTCTTTTCGCGGGCCTCGAGGCCCGGCCCCACCCAGTTGCGGAAATCGTCCAGTGCGGCGAGCCAATCCTGCTGCAGAACTCAGCTGTTCTCCTCGTATCCCCCGGCGGATCCCGAGTCTTGACCATTGATCGTTCTACGACCTGCGCATCGTTGTCGCCACTGCGTCAACCCGTGGCGCTCACGCGCGACGTCCACGGCTCGTCATCGAACCGCTCGGCCGAGTGGTTCAGAGAGCCTGCAGACGGTTATGTGCGCCTTGCCGCCCAGGGAGTGGACGGCGGCGATGGGCGCAATCACGCTGCCTCCCGGGTGGGCCAGTCGCGGAGCGTGCCCTGTTCTTGCCCTTGTCCATCGCGGCCGTGTGCCGCAGCACCCTGCGGCTCACCCGTTTCCGTTCGAGGGATGGACGCCGCGCGCTCTCGAAAGAGCGGATCACCCGTTGCGCTCGCGCAGCAGGCGGTGAGCACGCCGACCATGTCCCGGTGGAGCGGCGAGTCGCGAGGTCACGCAGGAACGTAGACCAACCTGATCACATCCTCGCCAATCCGATCACTAGCGGTCAGGCGGAGCCGCGGCCGGGGCCCGCCGAAATATGGCTTGCCGTGCCCAAGCACGACGGGGTGCAGGTAGATTCGATACTCATCGATCAGGCCAAGTTCGGTGAGGCTTCGCGCCAAGTCCGGGCCAGCAACCTCGATTTCCCCATCGCGCTCGGCCTTCAGCTCGCGGATCGCGCCCTCGAGATCATTCTCAACAAGCCTGGCGTGGGGGCCCACTGACTTCAACGAACGTGAGACGACCCATTTCGGCTGCTTCCGCCATGCCGCCGCGAAGGCGTGTTCCGCTGTATCCCACTCAGGATGATCGTCGTCCCAGTAACGCATGACCTCATACATGTGGCGACCGTAGACGCTGCCCGCCTGCCTCTGCGCTTCCTCGATGAAGTGGCGGAAGAGCGTGGGGCCTGGCGCAAACGCCACGTGGTCGACGTAGCCGTCCAGGGACTGGTTCATTCCGAACACGAGCCTGGCCATCCCACTTCCTTTCTCGCGCGGCACATCCGTCCGGTGCCGATTGCGCCAGGGGAGCGGACCATAATACCGCGCGGAGGAGACGCTGCAGTCGAGCCGAGGCTCATGCCGGCAGCCGGCGTGTTCAAGGTCACGCGCTTTCGACCGTGGAGTCTGGCTGTGCCGCGGAGAGGTTCACCGACGGATCGGCGACGCGCGGCGTCTTATGGCTCGCGGAGGGCGATCATCGGATCCACACGTGTCGCGCGCCGGGCGGGCACCAGGCTCGCGCCGAGGCTCGCCAGCACCAGCACCGCGGCGGCCACTGCGAATGCCGGCACGTCGAATGGTCCGACGCCGTACAGGATTCTCGCCATCGAGCGCGCGAGCAGAACCGCGGCCACCAGGCCGATGGCCACGCCGGCAGCCACCAGCTGCATGCTGTTCCGCACGATGAGCGCGAGCGTACTGCCGCCGCTCGCCCCGAGCGCCATCCGCAGGCCGATTTCCTTCCCGCGCTGAGACACCGAGTAGGACATGACGCCGTAGATGCCGAGCGCGGCCAGAAGCAGCGCCGCGACCGCGAACATCGTGAGCAGGCTGGTGCTCAGACGCGGCAGAAACACGGCCCGCGCGAGGATCTGATCCATCGTGCTCACGTCGTAGATCGGCTGCTCGGCATCGACCTGCCGCACGGCCCGTTCGAAGGTCGCCGCGAGCGTCAGCGGATCGCGCTCGGCCCGGGCGACCAGGGCCATGCCGGCCGTCGGACTCTGCGCGAGCGGCAGGTACACCTGCTTCTTCGGCTCGCTGTCGAGCCCCAGGTCGCGCACGTCGGCCACGACACCCACCACGGCGCTCTTGCCGTGCGGGTTGGCGATGACCTGACCGATCGGGCTCCGGCCGGCGAAATACCGCCGCGCCATCGTCTCGTTGATCACGCTGGTTCTCGGGGCATCCGGGCCGTCGCGCTCGTCGAGATACCGGCCCTCGACGAGCGGGATCCGCATCGTGTCGAAGTAGCCGGCCGCGACGATCCGGACGTCGGCGAGCGGGTCCTCCGTCGCGGGAGGCGGCTGGCCGTCCACGTTGAAGGGCAGCGCCGAGGCGACATCGACGTTGTACATCGGCAGCACCGACACCGCCGAGGCGGCGCGCACGCCCGGTGCCCGCCTCAGCCCCTCGACGACGTCTTCGAAGAAGCCCGCGAGCCTCTGCCGCTCCTGGTACTTCGCCGTCGGAAGGTAGACCTGGGCGGCGACGAGGTTGCCGGGCTCGAATCCGGGATTCACCTGCAACAGCCTGGAAAAGCTCCGGGTCATCAGGCCCGCGCCGACGAGCAGCACCAGCGCGAGCGCCACTTCGAAGACGACGAGCGCGCCCAGCATGCGCCTCGCGTTGGCGCTCGCGGTCGTGCCGGCCGACTGGTTCAGGTTCTGCCTGAGGCCCGTTCTCGCCGCGTGGATCGCCGGAAAGAAGCCGAAGGCCAGCGCCACGGCCACGGACACGACCATGGTGAACAGCAGCACGGTGCCGTCGAGATGAATGCGATCCATGCGCGGCAGCTCGCCCTCGGGCAGCGCCGAGAGGAGGCGGAGCCCGCCGACGGCTGCGCCGAGGCCGAGCACGCCGCCGCCGAGCGCGAGCAGGAGGCTCTCGGCCAGGATCGGTCGCGCCACGTCGAACCGTCCCGCACCGAGCGCGGCGCGAACGGCAAGTTCGCGCCGGCGGCTCGAGAGCCGCGCGAGCAGCAGGTTCGCCATGTTGGCGCAGACGATCAGCAGCAGGAACCCGACGGCGCCCATCAGCATCATCAAGGCCGGGCGCGACGCCGCGACCAGCTGCTCGTGCGCCGCCACCAGCCGCGCGCCCCAGCCTTCATTGCTCGACGGGTACGCCGCGGCGATCCGGCCGGCGAGGACGCCGAGCTCCTGCTGCGCCTGCCCGGCCGTCGCGCCAGGTGCGAGGCGGCCCACCACGGTGAGCGATCGTGCACGTCGCGACTGCCCGTGGATGTCGTTCGGATCGAAGGCCAGGGGCGCCCACACGTCGACGTCCGTGCTCGTGGGGAACTCGAATCCAGGCGGCATCACGCCGATCACCGTGAAGGCCTGAGCGTCGAGCTGCACGCTGCGGCCGATGATGGATGGGTCGCCGCCCAGCGCCCGCCTCCAGAAGCCGTGGCTGAGCACGGCCACGCGGTCGGCGCCGACGACCGCGTCGCTCTCCGTGAACGTCCGGCCGATCGTCGCGCGGGCCCTCAGGACGTCGAAGAGCTCCGGCGTCGCTCGCAGTCCCGCCACGCTCAGCGGCTCTCCGGCGCCGCCGAACGTGAAGTCGCTGAGACGATAGGCCGCCACCGACTCGAGGCTCTTCGCCTCGGCCTTCCAGTCTTCATAGGTCGGCACCGACACGCGATCGAGGCTGCCCTCGGGGTTCACTTCCCAGACCACGACGATGCGATCCGGCTCTTCGTAGGGCAGGGGGTTCAGGACGACGGCCTTGATGACGCTGAAAATCGCCGCGTTCGCCCCGATGCCGAGCGCGAGCGTCAGGAGGGCGACGAGGACGAACGTCGGCTGCCGCCGGAGCGTGCGAAAAGCGTAAACGAACGCGGATCGCCAATGCGCCATAGGGGCCGACTGTACCCGGGGCGTGAAGCACCGTCAACGTCTCGACAGGCCTCTGAGGAACTGCGCTATTCTGCGTCCCGATCCGGCTCGTCCGAGATGAGACGCCTCCTCGTTCCCTCGGCGGTCGCCGTGGTGGGTCTTGCCGCGGTGTTCGCCTTCCTTGGTCCGCTGTCGTGGCGAGGCTCACCGCTCTCGCCGCGAGACCCGCCCGTGCTGGCCACCGAGCGCACTCGCCTCCGTGTCGTCCCGCTCACCGACGCGCTCGTCCAGCCATGGGCGCTGGCTTTTCTGCCGGACGGCGACATCCTCATCACGGAGCGCGCCGGACGACTGCGACGGCTGCACGACGGGCGGCTGGCATCCGGCGTCATCGGCGGCCTGCCGCCCGTCGATACGCGCGAACAGGACGGGTTGATGGACCTCGCCCTCCATCCGCGCTTCGCGGCAAACCGGACCCTGTACTTCACCTACTCCAAACGCGGAGAGCGCGGCGACACGCCGGCGCTCGCGACCGCCCAGTTCGACGGCGCGCGCCTGAGCGGTGTGCGCGACCTCTACGTCGCCGACGCCTGGAGCACCGCCGGCGGCAACAGCGGCTCGCGCCTCGCCTTCGGACTGGACGGCACGCTGTACATGACCGTCGGCGAGCGGCACGAGCAGACGCCGGCGCAGGATCTCGCCACAGACAAGGGCAAGATTCTCCGGCTGAACGACGATGGGACGGTGCCGCCGGACAATCCATTCGTCGATCGCGCCGGCGCCCGGCCGGAGATCTTCGCCTACGGCGTCCGCAACCCGCAGGGACTCTTCGTCGAGCCGTCGACGGGCACGATCTGGGAGCACGAGCACGGGCCGCGCGGCGGCGACGAGCTCAACATCATCGTGCGCGGGCACAACTACGGATGGCCGGCGATCACCTACGGCATCAACTACGACGGGACGACGATCTCCAGGGAGACGGCGCGCCGCGGCATGGATCAGCCGGTCGTGCACTGGACGCCGTCGATCTCGCCGTCGGGCCTGACGGTGTACTCCGGCAACCGGTTTCCGGCGTGGCGCGGGAACGTGTTTCTCGGCGCGCTCTCCGGGATGCATCTGCGGCGGCTCGAGATGCGCGACGGCCAGGTGACCCACGAAGAGGTGCTGCTGCCCGCGCGCCGTCCCCAGCGAATCCGTGACGTGCGCGAGGGGCCCGACGGCCTGCTGTACATCCTCACCGACGCGGGATCGTTGCTGCGGATCGAGCCCGTGCCGTAAGCCCGGATTGCCCCCGGCGGTCGCGGCGGGTCACCGGCGCCGCGGGTCGGCCCGTGCTAATATACAACCGTATGGTTGTAGGACGAGCGGCCGACGCCGAGGCCGACCGCATCTTTCACGCCCTGAGCGATGCGACGCGGCGCGACATCGTCACCCGCGTCATGCGCCGGCCGCAGAACGTGAGCGCCCTGGCGGAGCACTACGCCATGAGCTTCGCCGCCGTGCAGAAGCACGTGGCGATCCTCGAGCGGGCCGCGCTCGTCCGGAAGGAGCGGCGCGGCCGCGAGCAGCTCGTTCATGGCCACCCGGCCGCCGTCCGGCAGGCGCGGCGCCTGCTCGACCAATTCGAAGCGCTCTGGCAGGCGCGTGTCGATCAACTGGGACAGTTGCTGCGCGAACCGCGCGAAGGAGAGGCCTGATGCCCGTCCGTTCCGTCACGAAGGATCCCGAAGCCCTCACGCTGACCGTGCTCGCGGAATTTCCAGTTCCGGTGGAGCGGGTGTGGCGCGCGTGGGCCGACCCGCGACAGCTCGAACGATTCTGGGGACCACCGGGATGGCCGGCCACGTTCGTCGAGCACGACTTCGTCGCCGGTGGCCGGGCCTCGTACTACATGACGGGACCGGATGGCACCAAGGCCCATGGCTGGTGGCGCTTTCAGAAGGTGGAGGCCCCGCAGTCGTTCGAAATCGAGGACGGGTTCGCCGATGAAGCCGGGAAGCCGAACGCCGACATGCCCAACAGCCGCATGCGCGTGAGCCTGGCTGCCATCCCGGGCGGCACGCGCATGACCGTGGTCTCGACGTTCACCAGTTCCGAGGCGATGGAGCGGTTGCTGGCCATGGGCATGGAAGAGGGCATCAAGGCCGCCCTCGGGCAGATCGACGCCCTCTTGGGCGTCTGAGCTCAGCCGGACGGATCGTCGACGAGCAGCTCCAGGATCCTGACCAGCGAGCGCCGTTGGCTCAGCGACAGTTTCGCGAGGGGAAGAGGGCCCGCGGTCATGCGCTTCAGCAATTCCGCCCGCACCCTCGACCCCGACGGGGTCAGCTGAATCACCTTCACGCGCCGGTCGCTCCCCGAGGGCCGGCGCAGCACCAGCCCCCGGGCTTCGAGGCGGTCGACCAGCCCGGTCACGTTCGAGGCGTCGCACGAGAGCGTGTCGGCCAGCCGGCGCATCGACACCGGCCGGTCCGGTTCGATCAGGTGCAGCACGTGGCATTGCACGGGCGAGAGGTCGAGCCTGCCGCAGCGGGCGGGCAGATGCTCGCGCTGCGCGAAGAAGAACTTCACGAGCAGCTGCCAGGCGCGGCGGGCATCGGCGTCGGCGCTCATGTGGGTTCGATCTTACTTCATGTACTTAATAGTTGACAACATCAAGTATATGGCGTACCATGACCTCACTATGAACAGGCTCAGAATCATTCCGCTGGACGACACGGTCGTCTTTCCGGGCATGCCCATCACGCTGCCTGTCGACGTCGGCAGCGACGAGCGCGTGCTCCTGGTGCCCAGGCGCGACAACGTCTACGCGGCCGTCGGCGTCGTGGCGGAAGTCTCCGATCGCGTGCGGCTGGCCGGCCGCGGGTTCGCGGCCTCGATCACGGGGCTCCATCGGGCGACGCTCGGCAGCGCTTCTGCGGATCCGGACGGGATCCTCCGCGTCGACTACGAGGCCCGGCCGGATCAGAATCCGCCGGCCAGCCTCACGCACGAGCTGGAACGTGAATATCGCGCGGTCGTCGATGAAATCCTCGAGCTGCGCGGCGACGACGGGCGGATTCGCGCGTTCGTGCGATCCATCACCGACACCGGAGCGCTCGCCGATACGGCCGGGTACTCGCCGGACTTCACCTTCAGCCAGAAGCTCCAGCTCCTCGAAACCTTCGACGTCGTCGAGCGGCTGAAACTGGCGCTGCACTGTCAGCGGGAGCGCCTTGCCGAGCTGCAGGTGCGCAAGCGAATCCACGACGATGTCGAGGACGGCACGCAGAAGCAGCAGCGTGAGTATTTCCTGCGCCGTCAGATGGACGCCATCCGGAAGGAGCTGGGCGAGAGCGACGACTCTGTCGCGGACGACTATCGGCAGAAGATCGCGGCGGCCGGCATGCCCGACGCGGTGCGCCAGCAGGCCGAACGCGAGCTGGACCGCCTCGAGCGGATGGGCGAGTCGAACGCCGAGTCGTCGATGATTCGGACGTACCTCGACTGGCTGCTGGCCGTGCCGTGGGCGAAACGGTCGGAGGAGCGTCTCGACCCGGTCCACGCGCGAACCGTTCTCGACGCCGACCACGAAGGTCTCGACGACGTGAAGCGCCGCATCACGGAGTACCTCGCCGTCCGCAAGCTGCGAGCCGAGCGGGGCATGGCGGACACTCGACGGTCCGGCGTGATCCTCACGCTGGTCGGCCCGCCCGGCACCGGCAAGACGTCGATCGGGGAGTCGATTGCGCGGGCGACCGGCCGGCAGTTCGTGCGGATGTCGCTCGGCGGCGTCCGCGACGAGGCCGAGATTCGGGGCCATCGCCGCACCTACATCGGCGCCTTGCCGGGCCGGCTCGTGCGAGCGCTGCGTGACGCGGGCACGATGAACCCCGTGATCATGCTGGACGAAGTGGACAAGATCGGCGCCGACTGGCGGGGCGATCCGTCGGCCGCGCTCCTCGAGGTGCTCGACCCGGCGCAGAATCATGCCTTTCGCGATCACTATCTCGACGTCGAGCTCGACCTCTCGCACGTGCTGTTCATCGCGACGGCCAACGTGGCCGACACGATCCCGGCCGCGCTGTTCGATCGGATGGAGGTGATCCGGTTCGACGGGTACACGACCGACGAGAAGGTCGCGATTGCGCGCGGGCATCTCTGGCCGCGGCAGGTCGAGCGCAACGGGCTGCGGCTCGACGAAGTGGCCGCGACCGACGCCGTGCTGCGGGTGATCGTCGACGACTACACCCGCGAAGCGGGCGTGCGGCAGCTGGAGCGGGAACTCGGGAAGCTGCTTCGCAAGACCGCCACCAAGGTGGCGTCAGCCGACCCGCCGCCGCCGATCGCGATCGACGAGGCGGCAGTCCGCGAGGCGCTCGGCCGGCCGAAGGTGTTTCACGAAGCCGCCGTTCGCACGGCCGTGCCCGGCGTGGCCACGGGCCTCGCGGTCACGGGAACCGGCGGCGACGTGCTGTTCGTCGAGGCGGCGTCGATGGCCGGCAAGGGCGGCCTCGTCCTGACCGGCCAGCTGGGGGACGTGATGAAGGAGTCGGCCCGCATCGCGCTCAGCTACGTGAAGAGCCACGCGTCCCGGCTCGGGATCGACGAGCATGCGCTCGATGGACGGGAAGTGCACGTGCACGTGCCGGCGGGGGCCACGCCGAAAGACGGGCCGAGCGCGGGGATCACGATGGTCACCGCCATTGCATCCCTCCTGACCGGGCGGCCGGTCAAAAGCTCCATCGGCATGACCGGCGAGGTCACGCTGCAGGGGCGCGTTCTGCCGATTGGCGGCCTGAAGCAGAAAGTGCTGGCCGCGCACGCGGCCGGCCTCACCGACGTCGTGGTGCCCGAGCGCAACGAGCCGGACCTCGACGATGTGCCTGCTGGCGTGCGGGAGAGCATGCGGTTCCACATCGTCGGATCGGTCGATCAGGTGCTTGCGCTGGCGCTCGAACCGGGCACGCTCGAGATGGCCGCCTGAGCCCGGGTGCCGACATGCGCGGCCGGGGGCCACGAGGCTAGCGGAGCACCTTCGTCGATCGGATCAGCGATTCCACGGCGACGAGGCGATCGTTCTGGGCGTGCAGCTCGGCCTGGATGCATCGGAGCATGCGGAGCATCTCGTCGACCTGGCCGCAGAGGTTCTCGTGCTCCAGCCGCGTCACGTCGCAGTGCTGGCCCGCCGGTGGGCGTGGGAGCCGGTTCCCCATGGCAGGGGCAACAGCAAGAATCGTGCAAAGCGCAATAGCCGCGCCCATGCGCCGCTTTTCATCGACGAGGGCGGCCGTCGCTCTTCCGTTCCCTGCCCGAACGACTGATCCATAGTGCGCAAGCTCGACCAGTCTGGGAGAATGAGCGGTCGCCATGGCAGGACACACCACCCGATGTGCCTGGGTCGGCTCGGACAATGCCCTGATGCTGGCGTACCACGACAGCGAGTGGGGTGTGCCGGTCCATGACGATCGCAAGCACTTCGAATTCCTGATCCTGGAGGGCGCGCAGGCCGGGCTCAGCTGGTCGGTCGTGCTCCGCAAGCGCGAGGCGTATCGTCGCGCCTTCAGCGGATTCGATCCCGAGAAGGTGGCGCGATTCACCGAGCGACGGATCCAGGGGCTGGTGGCGGATCCGGCCATCATCCGCAACCGGATGAAGATCGAGGCGGCGGTCGGGAACGCGCGCGCGTTTCTGGCCGTCCAGCAGGCGTTCGGCAGCTTCGACGCCTATTGCTGGCGCTTCGTGGACGGCCGTCCGCGGATGAATCGGTGGAAGGCGGCGAGCCGGATTCCTGCCACATCGCCCGAGTCCGACGCATTCAGCAAGGACTTGAAGGCCCGCGGATTCCGCTTCGTGGGATCGACGATCGTCTACGCGCACATGCAGGCCGTGGGCATGGTGAACGATCATCTCGTTCAGTGCTTCCGCTATCCGGAGATTCGCCGGCTCGGCGCGGCCAATCGGGCAGGCTGAACGCGGCCATCTGACTGCCTTCTGCGGCGCGAGACTAGTGGAGCGTATCGGCTGAATCAGTACCAGGGCAATGAACCACAGAGGCTCAGAGACTCAGAGACTCGCGAGGTCGTCGCCGGCCTGCTGTGCAGGCCGGCCGCGAGGACGAGCGATCCGGACACCCAAGGCGGCAGGCCCGGGAAACGCGCCTTGCGTGTCCGGATCGGTCGTCCTCGCAGGCGCCGCGGAGGCGGCGCCGACGACCGGCAGCTCTCGGGTCTCCGTGTCTCCGTGTCTCTGTGGTTGATCTCGAATTCGCGGTTCGTCGAAGCGGTAGTACTTCAGCGGGTACGCTCCACTAGTCGCCGGCGTACGCGCCCTTCCGATCGATAGCGAGCAGCTGCGCGCTGCCCTTGATGCGATCCTCGAGATCGGCCAGGAGCCCCTTGTCCGACAGATCGAGAGGGTGCGACTGCTCCCAGTCGTGCACCGCGACCTTGTGCAGGTGATGCACGACGGCGTGGTCGCGCACCTCGATCGCGAGCTCGCGACGGCCGTCGAAGCTGCCGGCCGCGAAGTTGATGGAGCCGACGATCGCGGCCGCGCCGTCGGCGAGGAGCATCTTGCCGTGCAGCTTCAGGTGGCGGAGCGTGTGGATCTTGACACCCACGTCATGCATCACGCGCAGGCCGCCGACACCTTCCACGAGCTTCTCCTTCTTCAGCGTGTGGGGCCGTCGTGCCATCAGGTGCACTTTGACCCCCCGTCGCGCTGCCCGGATGAGGCGCTCGATGATCACCATGTCCTGGAACCGCTCATTCTGGACGAACAGCCTGTGACGGGCCTCGTCGATGAAATGACAGACCCGATCGCGTCCGAATCCGGGACACCAGATGAGATCGCTCTTGGGGTACGGAGTGAAAGGCTGTCGGTGCCAGTCGGCTTCGAAGCACTCGATGATCTCGCCCACGTCCTGGCGTCGCGGGGTGATCACTGCATAGTCGCGCGTCCTGGTCAGATTCCTGGAGGCCCAGTTCAGCGACTTGACGAACGCCGTTTCCTCGTCGACGACCATCGATTTCTCGTGCGTGAGGTCGAACGCCGGGTTGGCGCTCCTCACGTCCACGTCCGCCCGCTCGAGCGCCTTGCGCGTGGCCTCGTTGTCGCGCTCGCCGCTGCGCCTGGCCGGGTTGAGCATCACCCGGACCTTGACGCCGCGCCGCTTTGCGGCGATCACCGCCCTCAACAGCGACGGATCGGAGAAGACGAACATCTTGATCCGGAGTGTCCACCGCGCGCCGTGGATGGCGGCCCGAATCGGTCCTGCAGAATCGTCGGGGAGCACGATCAACGAGCGCGTCATGCGAACCGTCCTCCCGCCGGTTGAAGCAAGGGCGCGGGCGGCGACACTCGGCCGGCTGCCGGCTCCGCCCGAAACAGGCCGGCATAGATCCGGCCGAGGCCGAGGAGCTCGCCGTGCGTCCCCTGTTCGGCCACGACGCCGTCATGCACGACCATGATCGTGTCGGCCCCGGCAATCGTGTCGAGCCGGTGCGTGATCATGATGACGGTGCGGCCCCTCATGAGGCGCTCCAGCCCCTCCATGACCAGCCGTTCCGACTCCGGGTCGAGCGCTGCGGTGGGCTCGTCGAGGATGAGGATGGGCGCGTTCCGGATGAACGCGCGCGCGATGCCGATCCGCTGTCGCTGGCCGCCCGACAATGTGGTGCCCCGTTCGCCGATCGGCGTGTCGTAGCCCTCCGGCATTCTGGCGATGAACTCGTCGGCGTTGGCCAGCCGGGCCGCGGAGACGATCTGCGCCTGCGTCGCATGGTGGCGGCCATAGGCGATGTTGTCCCGTACCGTTCCGCGAAAGAGCACGGTGTCCTGCAGGACGAATCCGATTTGGCGACGCATGCCCTGGAGCCTGTAGTCGCGGCTGTCGCAGCCATCGATCAGGATGCGGCCGGCGGTCGGATCGTAGAAACGCGGAATCAGGCTCCCGATCGTGGACTTCCCGCTGCCCGTCGACCCGACCACCCCCACGAACTGCCCCGGCGCAATCGCGAAGGTGACGTCCCGGAGCACGGGAACGCCGGGAGTGTAGGAAAAGGCGACCTGCTCGAACGCAATCTCTCCCTTGAAGGGCTGAGGCTCGCGCGCGCCCGGCCGCTCCTCGACGCCGGCCTCGATCTCGAGGATGGACTGGATCCGTTCCAGCCCGACGTGTGTTTGCGCCACGGCGGTGGTCATCTTCGCCAGATCCTGTACGGGTTTGAAGAACCTGGCGAGATACGCGAGAAAGACGGTGAGCGACCCGACGGTCATCGCTCCTGCAAGGATGAGGCGGCTGCCCCGCCACAATACGAGCGCCGTACAAACCGAGACGATGACGCCCACCACGGGTGAGAGGAGCGACTTGACGCGCCGGGCTCCGAGGGCGGCGCTCACCGTGGCCCGGCTCGCCCGACCGAGGCGCGCCGCTTCGACGTCCTGTGCGCCGAACACCTGCACGGTGCGCATCGACTCGAGTCCCGCCTGGAGCACGGCCACGATGTCGCTCTCGCGGCGCCGGACTTCGCGCGTCGCCCTCTTGACCGCTCGCTTGAACCGCGCGACGAACAGGACCAGAAACGGGGTGAGGGCCACGACCACCAGCGTGAAATCCCAGTCGAGCCAGAACATCAACCCGAGCATGCCGACGATGGTCATGGTGTCGACGAGGAGGCTCAGGGTCGACGACGACACGAAGTCCTGCACCGTCGACACGTCATCGGTCAGCGTGCTGAGGAGCACGCCTGTCTGGTGTGTATCGTAGAAGTTGAATGAAAGACTCTCGAGGTGATCGTAGACGCGCAGGCGGAGGTCGTTGGCGACCCACTGGCCGACGCTTTCGGTGTAGTAGCTGTCCACATAGGACGCCAGACCGCCGACGGCGGCAATCAGCACGAGGCCCAGGGCCGCCAGCGCCGCGACCGCCCGTCTGCCGGCGATCCATGCCGCCCCCGGCACATGGACGGCCCACGCCGGAGCGGCCTCGCGCCCGACCGCATAGTCGATGACCATCTTCAGCGGCCATGGCGCGGCGAGGCCGGCGATCGTTTCGATCAGCATCGCGCACAGGATGATGACGAGCCAGGCTCGATACGGTCGGGCGAGATCGACGACCAGGCTCGCGAGGCCCCCCCTCGACCGGCCCGGGGCCGCCGCGGGCGTCACGCGGCCCCTCCCGTCGCGCGCGTACGAATCGGTTGCCGCGGTGACGCCACGATGGCGAAGCGGCCCAGTCGAAGCAGGCGCGCGGCGCCGAAAGCCAGCAGCACGCCGATTGTCGTCGACAGCGCGCCCATGCGGGTTTCGATGAGGAGGGGTCCGTCGGGAAACACGGCGGACGCAAAGAACAGGCCGAATGCCAGGCCCGGCGTCGTCGCGAGCGTGATCGCGGCCAGCTCCTTCCAGCCGACGTGACGCGGCCACTGCAGGCCGGCGCCCAATGCGATGGCCGCCGCGGCAAGCGTGCCCGCCGGCCGACCGACGAGCGACGCGGTCAGGATCGCCCAGGTACCCGTCCCGAATCCGCGGAGCAGGACGCCGGCATTCACCAGGCCGAACAGGAAGGCGACGAGCTGGACGGGATATTCGAGCACCGACTCGAAGTGGCTCGCCCGGCGATGCGTGCCCGCCCTCGGCCGGGCGATCCCAGTCACGTCGCGAGCCGAGCGCGGAAGAAACGGCATGATGGGCAAGAGCGCGAGCGCAGGATGCACGCCGGCCCAGTAGCACCCCAGCCATGCCAGCGGCGCTGGCACACACAGATATCCCCAGACGGACCGCCTGCCCGATCTCGAGAGCGCGACGGACACGCCGAGTGCGGCGGCGATCAGGAGGGCGGCCGCTGGATGTACGGCCACGATCAGGCGTTGCCTCGAAATCATCATCAGACCGACGGCATCGCTGGCCATCGCCACCAGCAGCGCGAAGGTCACTGCCACGCCGCCGCGAAAGATGACCTTGACGATCGCCAGGCACAGCAGAAGGTCCACGGCGCACGCGGCCGGCCAGCCCTGGGCGAGCACTTCCTCGTCGCCGGCCTGGATGCAGGTCCCATACACGGCAATGGCACCCACCGTGCCACCGATCCCGGCGACGACGGGCAGCAGCGTGCGTCGCCAGGGGTGGAGCAGCCCGCCTGGAAGGGCTGCTTCCATGATTTCCTGCATGAGATACGCCAGGACGAACGCCATGCCGACGTCGTTCACGACGAACGCCAGCCCCTGGGCCATCCGGAAATAGCTGTCGGGGGCGCCGTTGGCCCAGACGATCGCGACGACCGCGCCAAGGGGCAGCAGGATCTCGTGCTCGCGGACGAATCGCCAGGCGCGGGTCACGGCGCGGCCTCGCGATGGATCGTGCCGCGATCGACCGTGTGGCCGGCCCGCGAGATGACCTGGAAGAAGAGATCGTCGCCCGCGATCTCGTTGAGCATGAAGCTGCGGTCCTGATCGAACCCTGCGGCGGTGAGCGGCGACGATCTGAGATCGCCTCGACGAAGCTGGCCTCCGGCTCCGGAGACGAAATAGTAGATGCCCTTCTGGGGCTTGATGCGCTCGTAGACGTGGTCGTGTCCGGAATAGACGACGTTCACGCCGTACTTGACGAAGATCGGTTCCAGCCGGACGCGTAGATCCACGGCAGAGCCGTGGCGGCGGCCGTCGGAGTAGAGCGGATGGTGGAAGTAGGCGATCTTCCACGCCTCGGTCGCGCTCCCGAGCGCGCGCTCGATCCAGGCGAGCTCGGCCGGATCGAGATAGTTGGTGTCGAGCACGAAGAAGCGCACGTTCTTTCGCGCGTACGTGTAATAGCGTCGACCGCCCATGTTGAATGGCTCGTAGGCCTCGCTGCTCTTGCCGTCATGGTTTCCGAGCGACGCATAGAACGAGACGCCGGCATCCAGCAGGGCCTGGTACGGCCGCTCGAACTTCTGCACGAAGTCGGCGGGGCGCTGGCTGCCGTAGATGTTGTCACCCAGCATGATCACCATGTCGAACGGGAAGCGGCGATGCCACAGGTCCATCTGGTGGGCGACGTCGTACTCCGGCGCGGCGCCGGTGCCGTTGTCGCCGATCGCGGCGAATTTCAGCGACGTCGATGCGTTCGGCAGCGAGAGCTCCTCTGCCTCGAACCGGAAGGGGACGAGCCAGACCACAACGGCGACGGCGGCCAGGACTGAACGTCGCATGCCCGCAGTTCACCGCTGGAGGTCCGCCCTCGGCCGTGGGCTCGAGAATGCCAGGGCCCGCTGCGGCAGGGTGTGCCCCAGGCGTCGCCCGTCGGCAATCTTCTGCTGCAGGCGGCGGATGAAGCGGTTCGCCGCCGCCGTCTGGTAGCCGCCCGCGCGGAACGCGTCGCGCCATTGCCGATCGGTGAGCTGTCCGAGCAGCGCGCTCGCCCAGGCCACATCGCCGGGCGAAATGCGTGCGACCAACTCCTGATGCCAGCCGTGATAGCTGAAGCGGACATAGCCGTCGTCCACGCCGGTGATGAACGGCTCGCGCTCGAAGATGTCGGGATCCCCGCGCTGCGGCGCCAGCCGCCCGGTCTCGCCCAGCGCCGTGCCGAGATCGCGCACGACGTACCAACGCGCCATGTCCATGCCGGGCTGGCGCACCTCATAGAGCACGTTGTTCTCGTTCTTCAGGTCCGAACTGTTGAACATCATGAGGATGACGAGGAGGCCCTGGTACGGCTGCGTGCCGACGAACGGGTTCTGCTGCCACGACCATTCGCCCGTCGCCTTGAGCCACTTCTCCGTCAATCGGAAGCGACCGCCTGGTTCGACGTGTGTGCCGCGGGCGTCCGCGATCGACACGCGCGGCAGGAAGTAGACGGGCGGCTGGTGGTAGCCGACGGCAGACAAGACGCGCGAGAGCGTCACCTCGATCGGGCCCTCGGCCCCCTGGTGGTTGTGCGGCGGTTGCTTGACGTGCCATTCGCGGCCGAGCGGGTCCCGCACGGTCACCCCGGGATTGGTGCCGTGCTGCTTCCGCTCCACGAACGTGTAGGTCGCGTTCGGATCGGGCGCCCGCTCTTCGCCCCAGGGCCCGTTGAACGTGTCGCGCTTCGACGCATCCTCGGGCGGTTGCCAGAGCTCCGCCATCGGCACGGCAGACGGCGGCACCGTGGGCTGCACCGTCGCCGCGCACGAGGGGTGATACAGCGCGAACAGCATCGGCAACGCATGCACAGGGTTGCGGATCACGGGTGTGGCCTTTCAGGGTACGAACGGCATGACGGCCGAGCGCCCGGCGGAGGGCGCCGACCGGTTGAACGGCTCGGTCAATTTGAAGAACACCCGCCAGCCTTCGACGCTGTGGCCGATGTCCAGGCGCGCCACGGTGGACGTCGTGTTGTGGACGCGAATGCCGGCGCCATACGACGTTCTCAGATGCGTGAGGCCGAGGTCGCTCGCGCTGTGCGCGACCTTTCCCGCGTCGATAAATGCGGCGACGTCGACGTGCGTGAACAGCGCCCAGCGGGATTCAGCGCTGAACGACTCCATGTCGAGGTCGTGAAAGCGGTAGTCGGCATATCCGCGCAGCGTGTTCTGGCCGCCCAGGCTGGGCATCAGGTAGAAGGGAACGACACCGCCGCTCGACGCGTCCGACACGACCGTCCATCCATGCAGCGCCAGGATCCAGTTCGTCGTGCCGAGCGGCAGGAACTGCGACCCCTCGAGTTCGTAGCGCCGAAAGCGGTACGGGCCGCCGTCACGATCCGAATAGCTTGCCGCCGTCGCGCGATACAGCCCGCCGCGAGTCGGGTGCCCCGGCAGGTCGCGCCAGTCGGCCGTGATCGACACGTCGCCGTGCAGGAACGCAGGCTGCGTGTGGATGCCGGGAGCCGAGCCTTCGGAAAAGCGATCGAGCGTGTTCGGGAGCGTCACGCGAGGA
This sequence comes from uncultured Acidobacteriota bacterium, assembly GCA_963837345.1. GTDB lineage: Bacteria > Acidobacteriota > Vicinamibacteria > Vicinamibacterales > CAVVIG01 > CAWIMX01. Next base: position 201,096 of record CAWIMX010000001.1, on the reverse strand, counting down.
CCCGTCGCCGTCGACAGGGTGGGCCGGGGAATCCACCCGACCCGTCCGCTCACCGAGAGCCACCTGGTCGCGCGCGCGGTCGCGTAACCGAAGACGTCGGTGTCGTTCAGCCGATACGCGGTGCGATCCGATTCGAGCGAGTCGGCCCCAAGGCCGAAATAGTTGACCTGCAGCGAGTCCTGATACACGGCGGCTGCTCCGAGCGCCAGCCGGCCATGCGCCGCGCCCGGAAACTCCAGGCGCGCCTGCGCCGCTTTGTAGAGCCTCCACGACACCGCCGCGGAGACATCGACGAGGGCCCGGTCATCCAGCAGATGCCGGTGGTATCCGGGTCCGGCGGAAATCCAGCCGGCGCCGGTGATCATGTGGCCCGTTTCCACGTACAGGCCGTCGGCCGGCTCGCCGTGGCCGGGCAGGCTGCCGTCCGATGCGTTCATCAGTTTCCTGAGCAGAGCCGGCTCGGGCGCCAGGCCGGTCGGCAACGGCGGGACCCAGCCCGGCGGCAGGACGGTCGACGTGGATTCCTGGGTAAACGCCGGACTGGGCGCGAGCAACACCGCAAGGGCGAGTACGAGGTGGACGCGGCGGCGGGATGGCGTGCGATTGTGTTTCACGTGATCGGGCGGTGCAACTGCGAGGCCATGCCCGGCCACGTGCGCCGTGGCCGGGGATCGTCTTTGCGATCAACGACCTTCATCGATCGACCCGTGGGCGTTCGCGTCGCTGTGCAAGGGATCGCTGCGCATTCTCAAACAGCGTGTGTCCATTCGCGCAGTCGACGCCGCAGGCGTCAGGCGCGAAGAGGGGTGATGTCTGGCGGCGGGGGAGGGGTCAGGTCGTGCCGTCGGAGACGGACGTAAAGCTGGGTGCGCGAGAGGCCGAGGCGTCGTGCGGCCTGGGACTTGTTCCAGCGACATTCGTCCAGGACGGACGCGATCGTGTCGCGCTCGACCGTGTTCAGGTCGGTCGTCGCCGTCTTCGGCGGCCGCGTCGGGCCGTTCAGCGCCAGATGCTGCGCGTCGATCATGCCGCCCTCACAGAGTATCGCCGCTCGTTCGAGCGCGTTCCGGAGCTCGCGGACGTTGCCAGGCCAGTCGTGTCGAAGCAGCGCCTCCGTCGCGTCGTGTGTCAGGCCAGTCGGTGGACGTCCAAACGACCTTGCGATGTCCCGAAGGAACGCGTGGCTCAGCGGCAGGATGTCGGCGCGGCGGTCGCGCAGCGGCGCGATTCGAATCTCGAACACTTGCAGGCGGTAGTACAGATCGTCTCGAAACTCGCCGCGTTCCACAGCGCTTCGCAGGTCGCGGTTGGTCGCGGCCACCACACGGACATTCGCCTTTTGCACTCGCGTGCCCCCGAGTCGTTGGAACTCCCGTTCCTGGAGCACGCGGAGAAACTTTGCCTGGGCCGACGGGCTCATCTCGCTCACCTCGTCGAGGAACAACACGCCGCCTGCGGCCAGTTCGATCTGCCCGGGCTTCGACTGCTGGGCGCCGGTGAAGGCGCCCCGCTCGTGGCCGAAGAGTTCCGACTCGAGCAACTGCTCGGGGAGCGCGGCGCAGTTCAGAGCGATGAACGGTCCGCGCTGTCGCGCTGATGCTCGATGAACGAATCGAGCGACCACTTCCTTGCCCGTGCCTGTTTCACCGGTCAGCAGCACCGTGGTGTCGGTGGGCGCGACCTGCATCGCCTGTTTCAATACGGCATGCCACTCGGCAGACTGCCCCACCACACGGCCATCCGTCGTCAATTCGAGCTCTTTCGCGAGTGTCTGCGCACGCGACGCCAGGCGTTCGGTGCGCGAACGCGCCTCGGCCGCCTGACGCGCCGCTTCGGCCAATCGCTCGTGCGAGACCGCCAGCGCCACATGATCGGCGATCCGACGCGCCACGACCGCATCGCGTGTGTGGAACGCGCCGACGTGCTTCGAGAGGAACGTCAGGCCAAGCTGCTGGTCGTCGGCCTTGATCCCGACAGTCAACATCGACCGATAGCCCTCGACACGGATAGCGTCCAGGCACGCCAGAGGTTCGACGTCGCGTCCCTGCTCGACATCGTCGATGATGACGGCCGAATCGGGCTCAGCGAGCGCTGGATCGCCAGGGGCGAATCGCGCCCCGCACAACGTCGTGTGGTGGGAGACGGCCTCGATGACGCCGTCGCCACCGGGTTCATGAGAAGTCAGCGTCAACAGATCGTGCGGGAGGAGCGTCGCAGCGATCTGTGAGATCCGCGGGAAGACTTCACGAATATCGAGCACGGTCGCGAGCGTGCGCAACAGCTGGTCCCAGCTCTCCAGGCCGGCGGCGGGACAACCGATCTCTGAGACGGCGGTGGTCATGGCATCACCTGATCGCCGCCCTGAGTGCGTCGAGAAGGGCGCTATCTTCGAACGGCTTCTTCAAGAAGGCGATCGCACCTGCACCGAGAACATTCGCGCGGACGGCCGGCTCGTCGTGTGCCGACACGAAGACGATTGGCGGCCGTGCCATCGTATGCGCCAGCCGACGCTGCAGGTCAGGCCCGCTCATGCCGGGCAATTTCACGTCGAGGATGGCGCACGAGGTGGCGGCTTCGTCGTTGCGCTGCAAGAATGCCTCGGCCGAGCCGAACGTCTCGACCCGAAAACCGCTGGCCTTCAACAGGCGCTCCACCGAGCGTCTGAACAACCCATCGTCGTCGACAACGGCGACCAAGGGTGCGCGCTGGGCTTGCGTCATGGGTACGACGGTAGCCTTTGGAGCGCGTCCGGTCTATTGGACGATCGGGCTACGGCAGTCTAGGACTTTGGGGAGGGTGGCCGAGAACGTGTTCAGCCATGCGGACGAGATCGGGCAACGAGGACGCCTCCATCTTCCGCATGACCTGACCTCGGTGCGCCTTGACGGTCCTCTCGGCCGTACCGAGCGCTCCGGCGATCTGCTTGTTGAGCAGGCCCTGGACGACGAGGGCGAACACCTCCCGCTCGCGCCGCGTCAGCGACTGGTAGCGGCGCTGCAGTCCGGCGAGCCGTTCAGCGTCGAGCGCTGCCCGTTGAGACCGGCTGAGACCCTGGCGAATGGCATCGAGCAACGCCTCGTCGTCAAACGGCTTTTGAAGGAATTCCACAGCCCCCGCCTTCATCGCCCGGACGGACATCGGAATGTCGCCCCGACCGGTGATGAAGACGATCGGGAGATCGATCCCCTGATCGGTCATGTGCTTCTGCAACTCGAGACCCGTCAGATGCGGCAGGTGAACGTCGACGACGAGGCATTGCGCGTCCCTCAACCGCTGCGACGCGAGCAGTTCCTCCGCCGCGCTGAACGTCTGCACCCGAAAGCCGGCCGCGCGTATGAGTCGCGAGAGCGCGACACAGACCGCGACGTCGTCGTCGATCACGAACACTTCGGGCGTTGGAGCGTTCACGCGTCCTCTGCGCCGGCGGCGGGCAGGACGCACTTCATGGTGGTTCCGAAGTCCTGATTGGCCGACGCGGTGAGCTGTCCGCCATGCCGTTCGACAATGCTCCGGCAGATGGCCAGCCCCATCCCCATGCCGTCGGACTTCGTCGAACAGAAGGGCTCGAAGATCCGCGCGCGGATCGTCGGATCGATGCCCGCTCCGGAATCCGCGACCGCGACCTCCACGTGACGGTTGTCATTGCACTCAGATCGCAGACTGAGCGTTCTGGGACGACCCGTCAGTTCAGCCATGGCGTCGACTGCGTTCGTGATGAGGTTGATGAGCACCTGCTGCAGCTGCACGCGATCGCCGCGGACCGGCGGCAGGTCGGGGGCGAGGTTCGTCCGCACCGCGACCCGCCTCCTGCCGACGGCGTCGCGGGTCCACAGGATCACTTCCCGGATGAGTCCATTGATCTCCAGAAGGCTCGGTTCGGGCGTGCCCTTTCGAAGCAGCAGCCGAATTCTCTCGATGACGTCGCTGGCGCGCGTGGCGGCTTGGGCGATGTCGGTGACGGCCTCGTGGACGTCAGCCAACGGTGGCCGCTCTGCGCGAAGCAGGAGCCGGCACGCCTTGGCGTTTGTGACGACGGTTGCGAGAGGCTGATTGATTTCATGCGCAATCGAAGCCGCGAGTTCGCCCATCGTCGTCAACCGCGCGACCTCGCCCAGCCGCGCCTGAGCGGCCAACAGCGCCTCTTCCGCATGTTTGCGGTCGGTGACGTCCATGATCGAGCCGATGAAATCCAGGTCCGGAAACGCGCCGGTAACCGATCGGCCCACGATGTGGACGTGTCTTACGGTCGCGTCCGCGAGCCTCAGGCGATACTCGCCTTCGAAGTCGGTGCGATCGTGACGCAGTCTTTCGGAATCTCGCTCGAACGACGGACGGTCGTCCGGATGCACGGCCTCGGTGATTCTCGACAGCGTTGGAACAACGTCAGGGTCGAGGTCGAAAATGCGATACGTCTCGCGCGACCATGAGAGAACGTCGGTCCTGGCATTCCAACCCCAGCTCCCCGTCTGGCTCAGGGCCTGCGCGGCCGCCAGAAAGGCTTCGCTGCGCCGGACCTCCTCCTCGGCCTGTTTGCGTTGAATGCCTTGAGCGATCGCGTCGGCGATGGCTGCCAGCGATTCGGTCGTCGCCTGAGTCACGGGGTGCCTCGAGAACATCGCGACGACTCCAATGGCGTGACCGGTCCCCAACAGCGGGTAGCCGGCAAAGCCGACCATGCGAGTCGCCTGCGCCCAGTCTGGATCGCTGATCCGCGGATCGTGAGCGAGGTCGTTGGAGATGTGCGGAACCCGCTCCTCGGCAATGAGGCCAATCTTCAACTGGCCGACCAAGATGCGGCTGTGCGGGCCATCGAGATGCGTGTACATGCCGGCGCTCGCCTGGAGCTCGAGCACGCGCCCGTCCTTGATCACCCAGATGCGAGCGAAGGCTGCATCGAGGTGTCGGACCACGGCTTCGGCGCAACCTTGGAGCATGCCGCGCAGTGTTCCCTCGCTGGCGAGTGCGGTGCTGACGTCCGCGCGGACGGCGACTTGTTGCGCGTGCACCGCCCGCATCGCCTCAGCCTGTTTGCGCTCCGTGACGTCTCGGATGAATCCGGTCAACGTACGCCGGCCTTCGACGTCCGCTTCGGCGAACGAGATCTCGACCGGGAATTCCTGCCCGTTGTGCCGCAGGCCCGTCGCCTCGCGAATGCCTCGAATGGGACGAGGGAGGTGCGGGATCAACGCCGCCAGCGGGCGGCCGACGATCTCCGACGAACGGTAGCCGAACATCCCGGAGGCAGCCGGGTTGACCAGCGTGATCGTCCCCGCCTGGTCAATCGTCACCACGGCGTCCGACGCGGTTTCGATGACCATCCGGTACTGCCGTTCCACGCGAAGGCGCGCGTCTTCGGCCTGCCTCCGGTCGTGAAGATCGACAATGGTGCCGTACCATTTGATGATCTGTCCGGCCGCATTTCTGGCGGGTAACGCGCTCGAGACGCACCAGCGCCACGCCCCGCTGGGCGCGTGACGACCCAGGAACTCGAACTGGAATGGCTCCCCGGTCTCCACGGAGGCCGCCCAGGCCTCGGCCATCCGTGCGACGTGATCGGGGTGTACGGCATTCTTCCAGCCGCGACCGAGGAGCTCTTTGCGCGGAAGCTGAGAGTAGTCGAGGACCCGCTGGTTGACGTAATCAACCACACCCCTGGGCGTGGCGCTCCACAACATGTGAGGGACCGTTTCCGTGAGCAGCTTCAGATCCTGCGCGAGGTTCGCCAGCTCGCGCGTCTGATCTGAGGTGGAATCGCCAGCCCGGCCCGTTCGTGACTGTGCCATGCGGTTGGTGGCCCACTCGAGAGCGTATGCGCACATGACCGGACTGTCCAACTCAACGGTACGATTGTTACAGCGGCGAGCCGTGAGTGATTTCTCGTACCGTCACGCTTCCAGCCGGATCGTTCCTGAGGCCGTCTCGAGATCGTCGAGCACGGCCTCCGTCCGGTCGCGAGGCATCACGACTTCCCGCCCCCCATGCCCGCCATTGCGGTTGAGCTCGAGCACCGTGATCACCGCAGACACGACGATGTTTGATCCGGGGCGCTACTACCTCGTCAACGACTACGGGCCCGGACTCAGGCCCGACGGCACCGACAACCCGCCGCTGTCGGGGAGCGACTTCCGCCTGCCACCGCAAACGCTTCCGTCGATTGCCGACGCCCTTTCGGCTCACGGCGTGAGCTGGAAGTACTACATCGGCGGATGGAACCACGGGCACCCCACCTCCGCCTGGTGCGCGATCTGCAACCCCTTCCAGTTCATCCGATCGATGATGACCACGCCGCTCCGCGAGAACATTGCCGACGTGCCGGAGCTTTACGAAGACATCGCGACCGATGCGCTGCCCGCCGTCGTCTTCGGTACGGCCGTACGAGGTCTACGCGGGACATCCGGCCGACTCGGGCCTGTCGTTCTACGAGGATTTCGTCACGCATCTCTCGAACGCGGTCATTCGTCGGCCCGAGCTCTTCCGTGACACAGCCATCTTTCTGACGATGGACGAGGGCGGCGGCTATTACGACTCGGGGTACATCCAGCCGCTCTTCAGGTAATCTGTTGGCGAACGGCATTTCCAGGAGGCACACCGATGGCGAAGTCGACGATCGACACTGAAGCAATCCTGAAGCGGGCCGCGCCCCTCTCACATCAACAGGCCCACGAGATTCAGCCGTTCGGCCATCTCGTGCGCATGCCCATCGCCCTGTCGGAGCGTGCCTGCCAGGAGAGCGTGGACAATCTCAATCAGCTCCTCGCGGACACGATGACGCTCCGCGATCTGTACAAGAAGCACCACTGGCAGGTGGCCGGCCCGACGTTCTACCAGCTGCATCTCCTCTTCGACAAGCACTACGGCGAGCAGAACGAGCTGGTCGACGCGATCGCCGAGCGCATCCAGCAGTTGGGCGGCGTCAGCATCGCGATGGCCCCGGACGTTGCGGAAACGACCCTCATTCCTCGACCGCCGAAAGGCCGCGAAGAGGCGCCGGTGCAGATTTCGCGGCTGCTGCACGCGCACGAAGTCGTGTTGGAGGAGGCGCGGGCGATGGCCCGCAAGGCGTCCGACGCCGGCGACGATGGGACGAACGATCTGATCGTCAGCGACGTGATCCGCCGGAACGAGCTGCAGGTGTGGTTCGTGGCCGAGCACGTCGTCGACGTGCCGTTGACTCAGGCCGTCTGAGACCGCAAACGCCCACAGCCGGGTCGGCCGGCGCCACGTGGCGGCCCGGCTCGACCCTGGATCCTGTTCGTGACCGCGCTGATGGTCCTGCCTGCGCGGGCGGTGGCCCGCCAATCCTGACGCGCCGGCGCCTTTCGGCATTGTCCGTTCCCTGTTAGATAATGATGGGTGTCGCCCCTCCGACATTCCTCGAAGCGGGCGCGCCCCGTGGCAGATCCTGACCATGAGAAAGACGTACGCCCCTGCTGACTGCGCCGCGCGTGTCCTCGTCTTCGGCCTGCTGGCGCTGGGGGCCGCGCCGGGCGCTCTGGCGGCCGGCCAGGCGGGCGCGGCCCCTGCCGCCGGCCCGATCGACCTCACCGCGAAGGTCCCGGTCGATCCCCGCATCACCGTGGGGACGCTGCCCAACGGACTGCGTTACTACATTCGCGTCAACACGCAGCCGCGAAATCGGGCGGAGCTCCGGCTCGTCGTCAACGCGGGTTCGGTCCTCGAAGACGACGACCAGCGCGGGCTGGCGCACTTCGTCGAGCACATGGCGTTCAACGGCACCGCGCACTTTCCGGGCCAGCGCATCGTGTCGTTCCTGCAGGCGATCGGCATGCGCTTCGGCGCGCACGTGAACGCGCACACCGGCTACGACGAAACGGTGTACCAGCTGCAGGTGCCGACCGACGATCCGGCGGTGCTCGACCGCTCGATGCTCGTGCTTCAGGACTGGGCGCAGGACGTGTCGTTCGACGCGAACGAGGTGGACCAGGAACGGGGAGTCATCCTGGAGGAGCGGCGCCTCGGCCTCGGCGCCGACGCCCGCATCCAGGACGTGCAGTTCCCGGTGCTGCTGGGCGGCTCGCGCTATGCCGAGCGCCTGCCGATTGGGCTGCCCGACATCATTCGAACCGCGACGCCCGATCAGCTGCGCCGCTTCTACCGGGACTGGTACCGCCCCGATCTGATGGGCGTGATCGCGGTCGGCGACTTCGACCCGCAGGCGATGGCCGCGCTCATCCGGTCGCATTTCGCGTCGATTCCCGCGGCCGTCTCGCCGCGGCCCAGGCCGCGGTTCGACGTGCCCGAGCACGCCGAGACGCGCTACACGGTGGTCACGGATCCCGAGGCGGTCGGCACGCTGGTGAGCGTCTACAGCACCATGCCGTTCGGCGATCAGACCACGGTCGGGGCGTACCGCCGGATGATCCTCGACAACGTGATTCGCGACATGCTGTCGGCGCGACTCGACGAGATCGCCGCACGGCCCGACGCGCCGTTCCTGGCCGCCCGGACCAGTCGCGAGCTGTTCGTGCGGACGACCGAGGTCACGTCGCTGCAGGCGCGCGTCCCCGACGGCGCGGCGGCCCAGGGTGTGGCGGCGCTCTTCGCCGAAGCCGAGCGCGTCGCGCGCTTCGGCTTCACCCAGACCGAGCTGGACCGCGAGCGCCTGAACCTCTTGCGCTTCTATTCGCGGGCCGCCACCGAAGTGGCGTCGACCGAGTCGGCGTCGCTGGCCGACGAGTTCATCCGCAACTTCACCCAGCAGGAGCCGATTCCCGGGATCGCCTACGAGTACGCCATGCAGCAGCGCTTCCTGCCCGACATCACGCTCGCTGAAGTCAATGACGTGGCCAAGGCGTGGATTCCCGATCGCAATCGCGTCGTGGCGGTCAGCGCGCCGGCGCAGCCGGGCGTGGCGGTGCCCACAGCGACGACGTTGGCCGCGGCCATCGAGGGTGTTCGGAGCGCCCGGCTCACGCCCTATGTGGATACGCTCAGCTCGGCGCCCCTGCTCGATCCGCTGCCGACGCCCGGCCGGATCGCCAGCACGACGACGCGCGAGGCCATCGGCATCACCGAGTGGACCCTGTCGAACGGCGTCCGCGTCGGTACTCAAGCCGACCACGTTCAAGCAGGACGAGATCCTGTTTCGCGCGGTCAGCCCGGGCGGCACGTCGCTCGCTCCGGACCGCGACTATGTGGCCGCCGAGACCGCGGCCGCCGTGATCGGCAACAGCGGGCTGGGCGCGTTTCCCGAAACGAGCCTCGAAAAGATCCTGGCCGGGAAGGCCGCGGCCGTCCGGCCGCAGATCGGCGACATGTTCGAAGGCCTGGCAGGCGGCGCGTCACGCCAGGACCTCGAGACGATGTTTCAGCTGGTCTATCTGACGTTCACGCACCCGCGGGCAGACGCCGACGTCTTTCGCGCCATGACGGGGCAGCTGTCGGCGAGCCTCGCGAATCGCGAGGCCGATCCCGACGCCGTCTTCGACGATGCCCTCGAAGAGGCGATCACGCAGGATCATCCTCGGGCGCGGCCGATGAGCCCGGCGATCATCAGCCAGATGAACCTCGGCAGGTCGCTCGCCTTCTATCAGGACCGTTTCGCGGATGCCAGCGACTTCACGTTCGTGATCGTCGGCAGCTTCGATCTGGCGACCATCCGTCCGTTCGTCGAGCGCTACCTGGCGAGCCTGCCGGCGCTCCACCGGCAGGAAACCGGGCGCGACGTGGGCGTGCGGCCGCCCGACGGCATCGTCGAGAAGGAGGTGGTGAAGGGCGTCGATCCGAAGGGCCGCGTGGCCGTGGTGTTCACGGGACCGTTCGAGGACGACCCGTTCCACCGCGTCGTCGCCCGCGCGATGGCGGAGATGCTGGAAGGGCTGCTCCAGCAGATGCTGCGCGAGCAGCTCGGCGGCACCTATGGCGTGAGCGTGCACCCGGAATTCGACAAGAGTCCGGTCGAGAGCTACCGGCTGACCATCGATTTCTCGTGCGATCCGACGAGGACCGACGATCTGACGCGCGCCCTGTTCCGGGTCATCGATCGGTTCCGGGCCATCGGGCCGGACCCGGGCCAGGTCGCCGACACGCGAACCGCGCTCGCTCGAGACGAGGAGGTGAACAGCCGCGACAACCGCTATCTGCTGAACCAGATCGCCTTCAGCTATCAGTACGGCGAGGACGTGGCGAACGTGTTCAACATGCAGCAGTTCTACGACCAGGTGACGGCGCCCGCGGTGCTCCAGGCGGCGCGGACGTATCTGGATCCCTCGCACTACGTCAAGATCACCCTGCGCCCGGAAGCGCACTAGCATCGAGCGGCAGCATCACGCGCACCTCGCACCCGCCGCCGCCGTCCTCGGACGCGAGCGCGATCGATCCGTTGTATCGATCCACGATCGTGCGCGCGATCGCGAGGCCGAGCCCGGTGCCGTCGGGCGCGTGCTGGCGTGCGCGCGCCCCCCGGTAGAAGCGTTCGAAGAGTCGTGATCGATCCGCGGGGTCCACGCCGATCCCGTTGTCGCTGATTGCGACGAAGGCGCTCGAGCCGGTCCGGGCGGTCCCCGCCTCCCCCACGCGGAACGTCACGCGTCCGCCCTCCGGCGAATACTTCACTGCGTTGTCGAGCAGAATGAGCAGAAGGCGCTGCAGCGAGACCCGATCCCCGCTGACCATCAGCGGCCCGGCCGGCACGTGGACCGACAGGCTGACGCTCTTGCGCCGCGCGAGCTCCGCAATCTCCCGCCCGGCCTCCGACGCCACTTCGCACAGGTCGACCGGTGCCGTTGCCGGCGGTTCGATTCCGGCGTCGGTGCGGGCGAGGAGCAGCAGATCGTCGACCAGCTCGGACATGTGCCGCGACTGTCCGGACACGTCGGTCAACGCGGCCCGATACTCCTCGGGCGCGCGCTCGTGCCGGAGCGCAAGCTCGGCCGTCGTCCGGATGATCGACACTGGCGTCCGCAGCTCGTGCGAAGCGTCCGCGGTGAAGCGGACGATGTCGCTGATTGCCGATTCGAGACGGGCGAGGACGGTGTTGAAGGTGGACGCCAGCCGCCGGAGCTCGTCGTCGGCCGGCGGCAGCTCGAGCCGGCGGTCCAGCCGGTGGACGGTGATGGCCTGGACCGCGCGAGTGATCTGATCGACGGGCGCGAGCGCGCGCCTGCTGACCCAGTAGCCGCCCGCGCCCCCGAGCGCGATGACGAGCGGGACGAGCCAGAGCAGGAGTCGATGAAAGCGGTCGAGGGCGTCGTACGCGGCGCCCATGGGTGCCGCCACCGTCACGTCGTACGTCCGTCCGTGCGCCTCGAGCCGCGCCGAGGCGATGCGGAACGGCGACCGTCCGATCAGGCGGTCGTGGGGTGCCACGTTCGCGCTCGTGGCGGGCGCTTCGCGCCCGGCCAGGCCTGCCCATCCCGGGACCGACGGCTGGCACAACACCGTGCCGGAACCGTCGACGACTTCGAGCAGCGCCTCGCCCCGCGTGAGCTCCGCGTACTCGCCGAACTCGTCCCGCAGGCTCGCGACCGTCAAGCGGGTTCTGGGGTTGTCGAGAAAGTCGCGAACGCCCTGGAGCCGCGCTTCGAGGTTGACGTCGGCGGCGCGGAGCACGCTCTGGGTCGACAGCCCCCAGCTCGCGCCGGCCAGCGTCAGCGTGGCGACCGCCAGCGCCCCGACGTACCAGGCCGTCAGCCGCGCGCGGATGGACGTGCCGATCATGGATCGCTCCGAATGCTGTAGCCGACGCCGCGGATCGTGTGAATCAGCGGCCGGCATCCCGGCCCATCGACCTTCTGCCGGAGCAGCCTGACGAAGGCATCGAGCGTGTTGTCCTCGACGTCCCGGTGGGATCCCCACACGCCCTCGATCAGCGCCTGGCGAGTCACCACGCGCCCGCTGCGTCGCATCAAGTACTCCAGGAGGCTGAACTCCGTGCGCGTCAGCGCGAGGGCAACGCCGCCCCGGACGGCGCGGTGTGTCGACGGGTCGACCGCCAGGTCGGCGACCTGCAGCTGCACGGGGTACACCGACGGCCCGCGCCGGGCGAGTGCGTGGATGCGCGCCAGCAGGACCTCGAACGAGAACGGCTTGGTCAAATAGTCGTCCGCGCCCGCGTTCAGGCCCTGGACGATGTCGGCGTTGGCATCGCGCGCCGTCAGCATCAGCACGGGTGTGCGGTTGCCCTCGGCGCGCATCCGGCGGAGGATCTCGAAGCCGTCGAGATCCGGCAGCATGACGTCGAGCACCACGACGTCGAACTCCGTCGACTGCGCGGCATGGAGCGCCTTCGTGCCGCTGGCCGCCTGGTCGACCACATGGCCTTCCTCGTGGAGGCCGCGTTGGAGCAGGCTGGACATCCGCGGGTCGTCTTCCGCCAGCAGAATCCGCATCTGCGGGAATTGTCGCCCACATCGCCACCAGCAGATAGACTTCAGAGGATTTTCAGGTGCTCATGATGCAATCACCCTGCGGCGGCCCTGCTTCCGAGTGGGATACCCGATGAATACGACGACCGAACTGCGGCGGCTGTTGGCCGCGCCTCTGGCGGCAATGCTGGCGCTCGCGGCGCCGGTTGCGGCGCAAACCACGCCGGCCGGCTCGCTCACGCTCGAGGCGGCGATCGACCGCGCGCTCGCCGCCAACCCCACGCTCGCCGCGGCGCGGCTGGGGAGTGCGGTGAGTCGCGCCGAGCTCGCCGTGGCCAGCGAACGGCTGAATCCCGAGGCGTCCGTCGAACTCGAGAAAGAGACGCCCAGGCAGTCGTTCGGCGTGGCTCTGCCGCTCGAGCTGGGCGGAAAACGCGCGAAACGGATCGCCGTCGGCCAGGCGACGATTCGCGTCAGCGACGCGGAGCTCGCGGCCACCGTGGCGCAGGTGCGAAACGACGTCCGACGGGCGTACTACGACCTGCTCGTGGCCGATGCGCGGCTGCGCGTCCTCGGGGATCTGCGCGATCTGTCGCAGCGCGCCCGCGATGCCGCCCAGGCCCGGTTCGACGCCGGCGACGTGCCACGCCTCGAGGTGCTCCAGGCCGACCTCGCGCTGGCGGCGGCCCAAAACGAAGCGACGGCGGCCGAAGGCGTCGTGGTCGCGGCGCGGTCGCGGTTCAACGCCGTGCTGGGCCAGCCGCTCGACACCAACCAGGCGCTCTCCACGCCCATCGACGCCGGCGGGCCTGTGATCGTGGACGCCGCGCTGGAGCTCGCACGCACGGGCAGCACCGAGCTGGCGCTGCTCGACCGCCGGATCGAAGAGCAGCGCGGCAGGCTGGCGCTGGCGCAGGCGCTGCGCACCCCCGACGTGGTCCCCACCGCCACCCTGACCCACGACGCCCAGCCGGAGTTCGACTATGGATGGCGCGCGGGCGTCGCCATCACGGTGCCGCTGTTCACCAGTCACCAGGCAGGGGTCGCGGTCGAGCAGTCGAACCTCGAACAGCTCATGGCCGAACGGCAGGCCACCGACGTGCGGATTACGGGAGACGTCGCGGCCACGGCCGCGACGGCCGAAGCCGAGCGGCTGGCCTACGGGCGCTATCGCGACGTCATCCTGCCGCAGGCGCAGCAGGTGGAGCAGCTGGCGCAGGACTCGTATCAGCTGGGTCAGACCGGCATCGCCGCCCTGCTGCAGTCGCTGCAGGCGGCACGCGACATCCGCCTGCGCTCGCTCGACGCGGTGGCCCAATTCCAGACGGCGCTCGCCGATCTCGAGCGCGCCATCGGAGCTCCGCTTCCATGACCCGCACAGACCATCGCCGTGCGCTCCTGATCGTTCTGTCCATCGGCGTGCCCCTGTCGCTGGCCGCCTGCGCCTCGCAGACGGCCGAAGAGGTCGAGAGCGAGACCGTCGTGACCGTGAAGACGGCGCCCGCGACACGCGGCGACATCCGCGGCGTCGTGCACGCGACCGGCATCGTCAGTCCGGCGCCCGGCGCCGACCTGGTGGTGGTCGCGCCCGAGGCCGCGCGGGTCGATGCGATCCCGCACGCCACCGGCGACCGCGTGCGACGGGGCGACGTGCTGGTGCGCTTCGAGATTCCGAGCTCGGCGGCCGACGTCGAGCGGCAGCAGGCGGAGGTCGCTCGCGCGCAGGCGACGATCGACAACGCGAAAGCGGCCCAGGCGCGCGCGCGCGAGTTGTTCGATCGAGGCGTGGCGGCGCGCAAGGAGGTCGAAGACGCGGACCGTGCCGAAGCGGAAGCCGAGGCGATGCTCGCCCAGGCGCGGGCCTCGCTGGCCGCGGCCCAGGTGGTCGCCGGGCGGGCCACGGTGCGCGCCACCTTCGACGGCATCGTCGCCCGCCGCTATCACAACCCCGGCGATCTCGTCGACGCCGCCTCCAGCGACCCGGTGCTGCGCGTGATCGATCCGGCGCGCCTCGAGGTGGTCGCCTCCGTGCCGCTCGCCGATGCGCCGCGGATCGAAGTGGGCGCATCCGCCCGGCTCGCGGGCGTGCCCATGAGCACCGGCGACACCGCGCTCGAGGTTGTCTCGCGGCCCGCCGCCGTGGACATGGGCACCGCGACGATTCCGGTCCGCCTCGGATTTTCCGGCACGACGAACGTTCCGGCCGGGACGCCCGTTCAGGTCGAGATCGACGCCGAGCTGCACCGGAACGTGGTGCTGATTCCAATCGTCGCCATTGTGCGGGAGGGCGACGAGACGGCGGTGTTCGTGGCGCGCGAGGGCAAGGCCGAGCGCCGCGCGGTCGAGATTGGGCTGACCGACGAGAGCCACGCCGAGGTGACGTCGGGCGTCATGGAAGGGGAGATCATCATCGTCGATGGCCAGGCCGGACTCCCCGACGGGGCCGCGATCAGTGTGGCCGACGCCGCCGCGGAGACGGGAGGCCAATGAACGTCGCCGCTGCGGCCCTGAAGCATTCGCGCGCGATCGGCCTGCTCGCGGCCGCCCTGGTGACGAGCGGCGCCATCGCGGCCGTCCGGCTGCCGAGCGGCATCTACCCGCCACTGCAGTTCCCGCGCATCGTCATCGTCGCCCACTCGGGAACGCTGCCGCCGCAGTCGATGTCGCTCATCGTGACGCGGCCCATCGAGCAGGTCGTGATGGCCGTGCCCGGCATCCGCCGCGTGCGGTCGAGGAGCATCCGGGGCGCGTCGGAGATCTCCGCGCAATTCGATCCGTCGACCGACATGGTCGTGGCCCTGCAGATGGTGCAGAACCGCGTGGCCGAAATCACCGGCGATCTCCCGGCCGACACCGAGATGCAGATCGAGCGGATGACCCCGGAGATCTTTCCAGTCTTCATTCTCAGTCTGACCGGGACCCTGCCGACCGCGGATCTCTACGACTATGCCAACTTCGTCGTGAAGCCGGAGATCGCCCGCGTCCCGGGCGCGGGGATCATCGAGGTCCAGGCGAGCGACACGCGGGAGATCGAAGTAATCCTGGATCCGGCGAAGCTGGCTGCGGCCGATCTCACGGTCGTCGACGTGTCCGATGCGCTCAAGGCCCAGAACACGATTCTGCCGGTCGGCCGATTCCAGGAGTCGGGGCTGCAGCACCTCTCCCTCGCCTCCGGCCTCTGGCAGGACGCCGACCAGATCAGGCAGGCGCCCGTGAAGGTCGAGAACGGCGCCACGCTTCGCGTGTCCGACCTGGGAACCGTGACGCCCGGGGCACCCGATCGGACCATGCTCGTGACCGGGAATGGCCGCGACGCCGTGGTGGTCACCATCGCGCAGCAAATCGGCGCCAACATCCTCAACGTGAAGGCCGGCGTGGACGATGCCCTGGCCAGGCTTGCCCAGACGCTGCCGTCGGGCATTCGCATGAGCCGCGTCTACGACCTCGCCGAGTTCGTGCAGGAATCGATCGCCAACGTGCGGGACGCGATCCTCATCGGCGGATGCCTGGCGATCGTCGTGCTGGTGGTGTTCCTGCGCGACTGGCGCCTGACGATGATTGCCGCCGTCACGCTGCCGATGGCCGTGATCCCGACGTTCGCGTTCATGTGGGTGTTCGGCGGCACGATCAACCTCATGTCGATGGGCGGCCTGGCCGTCGCCATCGGCCTGGTGATCGACGATGCGGTGGTGGTGGTCGAGAACATCCATCGCCGCGCCGGGGAAGGCGGGACGAGCGTCGTCGACGCCGTCCGGCAGCTCATGGCGCCGCTCGTCAGCTCGACATTGACCACGGTCGTCGTTTTCGCGCCCCTCGGTCTGCTCTCCGGGGTGCCAGGCCAGTTCTTCCGCGCGCTGTCGATGAGCCTCTCGGTGGCCGTGCTGATTTCGCTGGGGCTGGCGATCAGCGTCGTGCCGCTGATGGCGCGCTGGGCGGCCACGCATCATCGACCGACCGGGGAAGGGCACGGGTGGCTGGATCGGGGGTACGGGCGGCTGCTCGGCGTGATGGTCGGCCGCCCGGTCGTCGCGATCGTCGTCGCGTGCCTGCTGGCGGCCGTGACGGTCGTGCTGTTCAGACAGGTGGGAACCGGATTCTTCCCGGCGGCCGACGAAGGCGGCTTCGTGCTCGACTACCTGACGCCGGCCGGCAGCGCGCTCGCGGAAACGGATCGCCAGGTGCGCGCGATCGAGCGGGTCATCGCCGACACGCCGGAGGTGCTGTCGTACTCCCGCCGCACGGGCTCCGAGCTCGGCTTGTTCGCCACGGCGCAGAACACCGGCGACATCCTCGTTCGGTTGAAACCGCGAGGCGAACGCGAGCGTTCGTCCGACGAGATCATCGCCGACGTGCGCGAACGGGTCCACGACGCGGCGCCGCTCGTCGACATCGAGTTCGTGCAGCTGCTCCAGGACATGCTCGGCGACCTCGAGGGCAACCCGGAGCCGATCGAAGTCAAGATCTTCGGCGACGATCCCGACCGTCTGGCGGCGCTTGCCGGGCCGGTCGAGGACATGATGAACCACGTCGATGGCGTCGTCGACGTGGTCGGCGTGCAGGAGGGCAACCCCGAGGTCACCTGGACCATCGACCCTGCGGCGGCTGGCCGCTACGGGTTGACGGTCGCACAGGTGTCCGATCAGATGGCCGGCAACTGGCTGGGCGAGGTGGCGACCGACCTGCGCCTGGCGGATCGCACGATTCCGGTGCGGGTCCGGCTACCCGATTCGTTCCGGTTCGATCCACACAAGCTGCCGAGCACGCTGCTGCGCACAGCCGACGGCAAGCCGCTTCCTGTGTCGGCGGTCGCGACGATGACGCGCGCGAACGGCCAGGGCGAGCTGCTGCGCGAAAACCTGCGCCCGATGGCGGTGGTGAGCGGGCGCCTGGAGGGCCGAGACCTTGGAGGCGCCGTCGCGGAGATCCGGTCGCACCTCGACACGCTGAAGCTGCCCATCGGCTACACCTACGACATCGGCGGTCAGTATCAGGCCCAGGGCCAGGCGTTCCGCGAACTGCTGATGGTGTTCGGGCTCGGCGTCGTGCTGGTCTTCATGATCCTCGTCATTCAGTTTCGCGCCTGGCTGCCGGCGATCCTCATCCTGCTGGCGGCTCCCCTGTCGCTCGGCGGCGCGCTGTTGCTGCTGTGGTTCACCGGTGTCGACCTGAACATCTCGTCGGCCATGGGGCTCATCCTGCTCGTCGGCCTGGTCGTGAAGAACGGCATCATGCTGCTCGACTTCTCCGAACGGCTGCACGCCGAGGGCGAGCCGTTCGAGGCCGCGATTGCCCACGCCGGACGCATCCGGCTCCGGCCGATCCTGATGACGACGTTCTGCACGCTGTTCGGGCTGCTGCCGCTGGCGCTCGGGCTTGGCGCGGGCGCGGAGCTGCAGAAGCCCCTGGCGCTCGCCGTGATCGGCGGCCTCGCATTGTCCACGCCCGTGACATTGCTCGCGGTTCCCGGGCTCTATGCCGCAATCAAAGGCCGGAAATGAAAGAAGGAAGGTGACTATGCGCCGCACTGTCGCGCTGTCCGCATGCCTTGCCGCTGGCGTCGCCCTGCAGGCGGCGGATCCCGGGTATCACGTCGTGCAGGAGATCCGGATCGGAGGGCAGGGAGGGTGGGACTACCTGATTGTCGATGCCGCCGCGCACCGACTGTACGTCTCGCACGCGACGAAAATCGTCGTGGCCGACACCGGCACCGGCCAGGTCGTGGGCGAGATTCCCGACACGGCCGGAGTGCACGGGTTCGCATTGGCGCCCGATCTCGGCCGCGGGTTCACCAGCAACGGCCGGGCCAACTCGTCGACGATCATCGATCTGAAAACGCTCGAGCCGCTGGGCACGGTGGCGACGGGCGCCAACCCGGACAGCATCCGGTATCTTGCCGACCGCAAGGAAGTGTGGACGATCAATCACACCGGCGGCTCGATCACCGCGTTCGAGCCGATGACGGGACGAGTCATCGCCACGATCGACGTCGGCGGCACGCTCGAGGAGGCGGTCGAGGATCCGGCGGCGCATCGCGTGTACGTGAACGTCGAGGACGCCGGCGCGATCGCGGTCGTGGATACGACGACGCACGCCCGCGTTGCCACCTGGCCGATCGCGGGATGCGAAG
Organism: uncultured Acidobacteriota bacterium; assembly: GCA_963837345.1. Classification (GTDB taxonomy): domain Bacteria; phylum Acidobacteriota; class Vicinamibacteria; order Vicinamibacterales; family CAVVIG01; genus CAWIMX01. Next base: position 182,643 of record CAWIMX010000001.1, on the reverse strand, counting down.
GTCCGACCGGAATGGCGTTCGACGCGAAGAACCATCTGCTCTTGAGCGCGTGCGACGGGAAGATGGCGGTCACCGACAGCGCGTCGGGCCAGGCGGTCACCAGCTTTCCGATCGCCGACGGCGTGGACGGCAACGGCTTCGATCCGGCGACGGGCCTGGCCTTTGCGTCGAGCGGCACCGGCGTGCTGACCATCGCGCACGAAGACTCGCCCGCCACCTTCTCGGTCGTTCAGACCGTACAGACCCAGCCGTCGGGGCGGACGATGTGGCTGGATCTGGCGAGCCATCGAGTCTACGTCCCTGTCGCGACGACGACCCGTGGCGCGAACGGACGCGCCCAGATCACTCCAGACACGATGAAGATTCTCGTCCTGGCGATGGGAAGCTGACATGCGCCCCCTCCTTGCGGTCCTGGCGTTTGCGGCGGCGGCGCCCCTGCTGGCGCAAGCCCCCTCGGGCTACGGCGTCACGCACACCTACGTGCTCGGCGGGGATGGGAGCTGGGACTACATCGTTCCAGACCCGCCGACTCATCGGCTGTTCATCGGCCGGCAGAATCGCGTGATGGTGGTCGACGAAGACACCGGCAAGCTTCTCGGCGAAGTCACGGGCATTCAGGGCGCGCACGGGACGGCGATCGCATCGGCCTCGGGCCATGGATTCGCCACTTCGGGCAACGACCAGGCGGTCGTGATGTTCGACCTGAAGACGTACGCCGTACTGGGCAGCATTCCGGCGGCCCAGGACGCCGACGCGATCCTCTACGATCCGGTGTCGAACCGCGTATTCTCGCTCAACGGCGACGCGCATTCATCGACCGTGATCGATCCGGTGAACGGCACGCGCATCACGAACATTCCTCTCGGCGGGAAGCCCGAATACGGCGTCTCGGCCGGCGATGGCAAGGTGTACGCGAACCTGACGGACACGAGCGAAGTGGTGGAGATCGATGCCAGGGCCGCGACCGTCACCAGGCGCTGGTCGACGGCTCCCTGCAAGCAGCCGGTCGCCATGGCCGTCGACGCGCCGCACCATCGGCTGTTCAGCGGGTGCCGCAGCGGCGTCATGGCGGTCTCGGACTACCAGAGTGGCACGGTCGTCGCGACGGCGCCAATCGGCACCGGCGTCGACGGTGCCGCGTTCGACGCGTCGTCGGGAGACGCGTTCGCGTCGAGTGCGGACGGCACGCTCACGGTCATTCACCAGGACGGCCCGGACCAGTACCACGTGGCTCAAACCGTCGAGACCGCCCCGGCCGCGCGGAACATGGGACTGGACCCGACCAATCACCGCATCTTCATCGTCTCGGCGAAATTCGCGCCTCCCCCCTCCGGCAGAGGCCGGGGCGCGGTGTTACCGGGCTCGTTTACATTGTTGGTGCTCGAACGTACCGGAGGGCGCTGATTCGACGCGTACGGCCCTCGCTCCTCTTGCGCCGGCGTCGCCGCAAGAGGTAGTGTACGCCGCACGTCGGCCTCCGGCGTGATCCGAATCCGACCATGGTCCACGCGCAGGCGAACGGCAGCCTCGTCCGTATCGTGCTGGCGGTGGGCCTGTGCCTCTTGTTGGTCTTGATGCGTGCGCCGTTGGCGCAGGCCCAGACGAAACAGGCCCCCCAGGAGTCGCCGCCGGACGCCGCATGGGATGCCGCCGCCCTCGAAGCGCGGGCGCAGGCGCTGCAGCAATGGGTGGACGCGTACACGCGCTGGACAACCCGGCTCGAGGAGCGCAGACTCCTGGGCGCCCAGGCCAAGGTCGACCCCAAGCCTGATCCGCCGGAATGGCTGTCCGAGGACTGCCGGATGGTGGCGGTCGACGAGACGGGACTGTGGGCCGACGCCTGCCGCCTCCTTGCCGACTGGAAGGACGACGCGCTGACGGCGCAGATCCGGCAGGACATTGCAGAGGCGCGCCAGCAGCGCGAAGCTCCGACCAACACGAGATGGTGGCAGCACGTGCATCTCGACGCGCTGTGGCCGATGACGCAGTCGGGGTCGCGCGTGTACGGGATCGTCGGCACGCATGCCACGGTCGACGTCGCCGGACGCCTCGAAGTATTCATCGCGCCCGGCGCGATGGTTCTGACCGTGCCCACCGGCCGAGGCACGCGCGACTGGAAGGTGGCGACCGACTGGGGCGTCACCTATCGACTGGCGGATTTCACCTTCCCCGGGAGCCACCGGCAGGGAAGCCTGCACCTGAATCTGGTGACGGCGTGGATCTTCGGCGGCCCGAGCAACGTGGTGCCGAGCAACATCAGCCTCGCGGGTTTCTCGTTCACGTTCAAGAAGTCGCCCACCCGTTAGTCGGGGCGGTCGGGCAGCGTCACGGTGATGGTCGTGCCGTGGCCAGCGGCGCTCGACGCGCGAATCTCGCCGCCGTGGGCGACGACGAGGTTCCGCGCAATCGTCAGGCCCAGCCCGGAGCCTCCGGACGCCGACCCCTTGTAGAACCGATCGAACGCATGCGCGATCTGCTCGTCGGTCATGCCGGCGCCGGTGTCGCGCACCTCGATCGCGATGCCATCGGGCGACGATCGCACGACGATGGTCACGCGGCCGCCGGCCTCCGTGTGTCTCAGCGCATTCGTCACCAGATCGCCGAGCACCTGCCGGATGCGCATCGGATCGATCGTGATCGGCGCCAGGTCCGATGGCCCGTCGGCGGCGACCGTCACGCCACGGGCGGCTCCGTCGCGGCCGAAGGTGAGCGCCGCGTCGCGCGCGAGCGCGACGATGTCGGTGGGCTCGCGCTGCAAGGCCAGGGCGCCGCTCTCCGACAGCGCGAGCGTCCGCAGATCCTCGACGAGACGCGACAGCACGTGCGTCTGGTCCAGCAGTTGTTCGAGCTGGACGTCGTCGCGCGGATAGACGCCGTCGACGAGTCCCTCCAGCTTGCCTTGCATCACCGTGAGGGGCGTGCGAAGCTCGTGCGCCGTGTCGGCCATCAGATTCCGGCGGAGCCGGTCGTGGTCCTGGAGGCGCGCGGCCATGGTGTTGAACGAGTGCGCCAGGGCGCGGATCGGCGGCGGCCCGTGCTCGGCCACGCGGACGTCGTAGTCGCCGTCAGCGACGCGGTCCGCCGCATTCATGATGCCGCCGAGCGGGCGCGCGACGCGGCGCATCGCGGCCGCGACGCCGATGGCCGCCAGCGCAACCGCCCCCGCGGCGCCGAGGGCGAGGGCGGTGGTCGCTGTCGAGCCTCCCGGCCCGAGCAGACCCCAGCGCGTCGCCAGCATCCGCGCGATCGTCACGATTCCGATGATGCTGAACGCGAGCATCACGACCGCGACGACCGCGAGGCGCCGGAAGAAGCGCGCCCGCATGCGCGGCCAGTCGTGCGTCGGGCGGCGACGCCTCAGGCCGCGATCCGGCGGGCACCACGGCGGTCGTCGATCCGGGCCGGCCCGCATGGCGTCAGTCGGCAAACTTGTACCCGACGCCGTGCACCGTGAGCACGTAGCGGGGCCGGTGCGGATGCGGTTCCATCTTGCGACGCACGTTCTTGACGTGGGCGTCGATCGAGCGATCGAACGATTCCGCGGCCACGCCGCGGATCGCGTCGAGCAGCTGCGCGCGGGTGAAGACACGCCCCGGCTGAGCGGCGAGCGTGGCCAGCAGCTCGAACTCGGTGGCGGTCAGATCGATCGCGCGCTCGCCGATGCAGGCCCGCATGCGCCGGCGGTCGAGGGTCACCTCGCCGGCATGAATCACGTCGCCGCGCGCCGGCGCGACGTCGACGCGGCGGAACACGGCGCGCACGCGCGCCACGAGCTCCTTCGGGCTGAACGGCTTCGTGAGGTAGTCGTCGGCGCCGAGCTCGAGGCCGGCCAGCTTGTCGCGCTCGTCGACGCGCGCCGTCAGCATGATGATCGGCACGTTCGACTGCTTCCGCAGCGCCCGCGTCACGTCGAGGCCGTCGACGAGCGGCAAGCCCAGATCGAGGACGATGAGGTCCGGATGCGCGCGCGCCCGCGCCAGGGCGTCGACGCCATTGGCGGCCGTCGTCACCTTGAACCCGGCGCGCTCGAGATAGTCGCGCGCGATCGCGGCGATCTGCGCCTCATCGTCCACGACGAGGATGTGCTTCACGTCAGCCCTTCATGTCGGACGGCGAGTTCCCCTGCTGGTGCGCGCGGCGATGCCATTCGTCGAACGCCGGCGGCACACCATCTCTCCCGCGACCCCAGCGCCCCCCGCCGCCATGCCAGAAGAGGCCGCGCAGCAGGACGATCCAGAGCAGCACGAAGAAGAGCGGGGCGAACGGGAAGAAGCCGAACCCGACGCCCCATGGTCGCGGCCACCAGGCGAGCGCCGGGGCGCCCGACCCTGGCGCCGCCGCCGCGAACGCGCCTGCTTGCGCCAGTCCGCGCGCCACGCCCACGTTATAGGTATAGACGCCGACGAGCGCGAGCAGCGCAATCACCGCCAGTCCGACCAGCCATTGAAATCTACCCATGAGGTATGCTCCCTTGAAAGAGTCGTCATGGGCAGTCTGGCGGCCGCTCGTGAAGGAATTATGAAGGCTGATCGACGCGGACTTACCGCACGTAGACGAGCGAGTCGTCGGTCAGGCTGGTCGCGACCGGGGTCCCTGCGAAGGTTTCAATCCGAATCCGGTCCTCGGCGACCATCTGAACGAGCAGCATCCCGACGCCGGGGCCGATGCGCAGCGGATCGATCCACAGGCGATACGCGACGAGCCCGGTCGCGGGGCTGACGATCGCCGGATCCATCGCGTCGTCGGCCACGTAGAACGCGCCGTGCATCGACAGGCTCCCGCCGATCGAGATGCGCACCCGCGACGGCTCCTCGGCATCACGGACAAAGGCCAGGTGTTTCGGGCCGTTTTCCACGTTCTCGGTGCCCTCAGCCGGCAGCCCTTCGAGGAACCAGTTGCCCGACAACCGGCCCGCGACGTCGAAGTCGATCCTGCCGTCCTTGTCCGGGCCGTTGCGGCTGACCTTCCCGTAGAGCGCGGTCCGCAGCGGCTCCTCGAAATATCGCAGCGGCGAGTCGGCGTGGATCGTCCCCTGCGAGTACCGCTCGGGCCTGACGAAGAACAGCGTCACGGCCTGGTTGAGCACTCCGAGATCGAGGGCGTTCGAGCGCCCGCTCGTGACGCCGAGATGCTGGCCCGCCGTCAGCGGTGTCCCGGCGGCGATGGCCGGGTCGAGAATCACGTGCGCGATGTTGTAGCTGGCTCCCGCCGCCGCATTCACGAGCAGCGCGTCGTCGGCCCCGCGCGTCGCCACCTGGACGACGCCGCCGGCCGGCGCCAGCACGTCGATGCCCGCCGTCGGGCGGCCCAGATAGATGTGGTTCGTCGGCAGCGTGTGGTCCGGGGGGTTCAGGTTCCCGAGCGGCGTGATGCCCGTGATCTGGGAGGGGTCGATCGGCGCGGCGGTGAACACGAGGGTCGCCGGCAGGGCGGCCGACGAAGTCGGCGTCGGCGCCGTCGGGGCGCCTCCGCCGCACCCGTGGGCGAACGCCATCAGGACGATAGTCAGCCCTCGTCGACGAACCGTCCGCGTCATGGACCCCTTCGCTCGAATCGATGCCGCCGTCAGTGTGTCGTGATCAACCGATTCCGTCCAGTGCGGCGAAGCGTTGAGCTTGCATCGGGCCTGCGATTGCACCATAGTGTCGGTTTCGATCGAGCGGTAATGTGACGTTCTTGTGACAGGAGGAAGGCGATGGCAAAACCCTCGAAAGCCGTTCCGGAGGGGTATCACACGATCACGCCGCAGCTGACCCTGGACAATGCGGCGCAGACGATCGACTGGTACAAGAAGGCATTTGGCGCCGAAGAGCTGAGCCGCAGCCCGGGGCCGGACGGCAAGATCATGCACGCCGAGATCAAGATCGGCAACTCCCGCGTCATGTTGAACGACGTGATGATGGGCGGGAAAGGCCCACAGGCGTACGGAGGCTCTCCGGCGTCGTTGTGGCTCTACGTCGAAGACAGCGACGCGCTCTTCACTCGGGCGGTGGGAGCGGGCGCCAAGGTGCAGATGCCGATCGCGGACCAGTTCTGGGGCGATCGGGCCGGCGCCGTCGCCGATCCGGCCGGTTACAGCTGGTGGATCGCGACGCGCAAGGAAGACATGACGCCCGCCGAGATGCAGCAGCGCGCGGCGGAATTCTTCAAGCAGATGCAGCAGCCGACGCCGTAGCCCTCGAGAGGTCGACGCGGCCTGGACGCCTTCGGCAGCCGCGCTTTCCGAGCGCCGTCAGGTTCCCCATCACCTCAGCGGTAACGTAGTCGGCCGCAGGCCGTCGACCACTAAGCTGCCTTGCGGGACCCGTGCGCCGCGTCGGTCTTCTTCGGATCGTCGATGTGCGAGTACGTCCGGTAGAAGATCAGCGCCCATGCGGCGGAAAACAGCGCGGCGCCGAGCACGACGAGGTAGGCGGAAAGCGGTGCGGCCATTCGGTCCTCCTGGCGCGCGGCACGGCGCGCATCGCCTCGGAGGGCAAGGGGCGTGCCCGATGCTGTCGTCACGATTTCCTTGGATTCCGGGGGCGCGTGCGCGGCGGCTCCCGGGTGGCTGGCACCTGGCCGGGGCCATGCGCCGACAATCCGGCGCCGAGTCATCAGCCGGGCCGTGCGGGCTTGCTTGAGGCTGCGCAGGTCGTCGTTCCCAGCGCTGCCACTCGGGCCGTCCCAAGTCCTTCGGCGCGGCTCCCCCGGGAAAGGGCCCTCGGCGGGGCGGGCTTCGGCTATCATCTGAACGAATCGGCCACGCCGGGCGAGGAGGAACGATGGGGAACCGCACGATCTCGAGGTGGACCCTGGGGACGCTGGCGACCCTGGTGGCCGGCGCGCTCACGCCGGCTGTCGCGTCCGCGCAAGCCGGGCAGGCCCCGAGCCCGCCGACGTTCACGAAAGACGTCGCGCCGATCCTGCAGCGTTCCTGCCAGCAGTGCCACCGCCCCGGTTCGATCGGCCCGATGTCGCTGCTCACCTACGAAGATGCGCGGCCCTGGGCCCGCTCGATCCGCAACCGCGTGTCCGAGCGCCAGATGCCGCCCTGGCATGTGGACCGCAACGCCGGCACCCGCCACGCGTTCAAGGACGATCCCTCGCTCACCGATGCCGAGATCGCGACCATCGTCGGCTGGATCGACGGCGGCATGCCTCGGGGAAATGCGGCCGACATGCCGGCTCCGCGCACGTTCGACGATTCGGGGCGCTGGCACATCGGCACGCCCGATCTGATTGTTTCGATGCCCGTCGAGGCGAAGGTGGACGCCGAAGGGCCCGATTGGTGGGCGAACTACACCGCCGATGCCGGGCTCACCGAAGATCGCTACATCAAGGCCGTCGAAGCCAAGCCCGGCCCCGGCGCGGCCGCCCGGATCGTGCATCATGAGGTCGCGAGCCTCGTCGGCCCCGAGGATCAGCCGCTCGGCGGCGGCACCCTGGTTGAATACGCCGTCGGGAAGAACGGCGACATCTTTCCCGACGGCGCCGGGAAGCTGATGAAGGCGGGCTCGAAGATCCGCTTCAACATGCACTATCACTCGGTCGGCGAGGCGATCACCGATCGATCGCAGGTCGGGATCGTGTTCTACCCGAAGGGCTATGTGCCGAAGCACGTCATCCGCACGGTGCTCGCGCCGAACGCCGACGATCTCGACATCCCCGCCGGCGACGCCAACGCGCGCAGCGACGCCTATTACAAGATGGATCAGCCGGCCAGGCTCGTCGGCTTCATGCCGCACATGCACAACCGCGGCAAACGCCAGTGCATCGAAGCGATCTATCCCACGATGGTCGTGGAGCAGTTCAACTGCGTGAACTACGACTTCAACTGGCAGATCGTCTACAACTACGCCGACGACGTGGCCCCGCTCCTGCCGGCAGGCACGATCATCCACGTGATCAGCTGGCACGACAACTCGGCCGGCAACCGCAACAACCCGGAGTCGCGCAACTGGGTCGGCTTCGGCAATCGCACGACCGACGACATGGCCCGCCACTGGCTCACCTTCTATTACATGAGCCAGGAAGAGTTCGACGCCGAAGTGGCCGCGCGCCACGCGCACGATGCGCATGACGATCCGCAGTAGCCGGATCGTCCCGGCGATCCTCGCGCTCCTGCTGGCGGCCTCTGGCGCCTTCGCGCAGATCCACTACGACACGGGCCAGGACGTCGTGCCGGTGTTCGAGGGATGGGAGCCGAACCCCGACGGCTCCTTCGACATGGTGTTCGGCTACATGAACCGGAACTACGTCGAAGAAGTCGACGTGCCGGTCGGCCCCGACAATCATCTCGAGCCCGGAAACGCGGATCAGGGGCAGCCGGCGCATTTCTACACGCGCCGGCAGCAGTTCGTCTTCAAGGTCCGGGTGCCCGCCGATTGGGGCAAGAAGGACCTGATCTGGACGCTCACTGTGCACGGGAAGACCGAGAAGGCCTACGCGTCGCTGCTGCCCTTCTGGGAGCTCGGGCCGCTCGTCTACCAGGAAAACCGCGGCGGCATCACGCAGATCGGCGACGAGCCGGAGCCGAACGAGGCGCCGTCGATCACGCTGGCCGCTCCTGCACCCGCCACGATTGCCGTCGGCCAGCCCCTCACCCTGAACGCCAACGTCACCGACGATGGGCATCCGGCACCGCGAGCAGCCCGGGTGCGACGAAACGCAGACGGCTCGGTCGCCACGGCGACGGGCACGCCCGGGCCGGGCGGCAGCGGGCCGCGGCGCGAGAACCCGCTGACGCAGGCCGTCGTGCGCAACGAACCGGGCGTCGCGCTGGGCGTCACGTGGATCGTGTATCGCGGATCGACCGAAGGCGTCAGGATCGCGCCGTCGCACGTGGAGGTCACCGACGGCCAGGCGACGGCCACCGTGACGTTCGCGCACCCGGGCACCTACACGCTGCGGGGCTATGCGGACGACAGCGTGTACGTGACGCCGATCGACGTGACCGTGACGGCGGTCAGCGGGTCACGGTGATGGTGACGTTCTCGTAGGTGAAGATCGACCCGTCGCTCGCGACCCCCCGCAGCACGTAGGTCCCCGGCTCATCGAACGTCGCGGTCGCTTCCCACCGTCCGCCCGGCGGCGGTTCGGGAATGAGATACGGCGGAGACCACGGCGAGTTCGCGTAGGCCCGCGTGTCGGTCCAGGTTTTCATCTGGTCGGGGGCAAAGGTCACGTGCGCGGCCGGGCCGCGGTAGACGATCCAGGAGAAGCGAAGGCCCGGCCCGCTCTGCGGGACGATCGCCGACGGCGGGCGATAGATCGCGTTCGCGGTGGCCGGCGTCGGGCGGTCCCTCCGCGCCGGCAAGGTGTCGGGGTCGGTCGCGACGGCCGCCAGATCGAGCGGTTCGCCCACCTTGACGGTGCGCGTGGCGGGGCCATCCACCTTCAGAGTCGGCGGGATGTTGTCGCGCAGCTCGTCGCGCAGGCTGCCGAAGTCGCCGCCCACTTCGGTCGAGATGACCTGGTTGTCGATCTCGTAGTCCGACTTGAGCGACGCGTACGCGTGCTCGGTCTGGCCGTTGGCCGCGAGCGTCCACACGATCTCGGTTGCGCCGAAGTCCTTCGGCACGTGGACCGTGAAGAGAAACGGGTTTCGACGCGGGTAGAAGTGCGTCGGCTGGCCCTGATCGGGGTTGCCCCCCGAGAAGCTGTTATCGGGCCCGATCGGAATGTCGAACTCCTGCAGCCAGTTCGAGTTCATGTAGCCGAAGTACATCGTCGCGGAGCCGTCCGCGTTCGGCATCCAGCCTTCGTAGGACGGCGAGAGGCCCTGGCCGCTCGAATACGTGAAGCGCGTCTGCGCCCGGGCGGACGGCAGCCAGAGGACGGCCGCCAGGACCGCGGCCGCCACCATGCCCCGCATGTTACTGCTGGCCTCCGTTGCCCGTGGAGGTCTCGATCGGCGGCGCCCAGCAGAGCGGGCAGCCGATGTCGTAGTCGTTGCGGCTCTTCATGTTCGCGCGGCGCTTCGCCATCTCGGCCTGGAACTGCTCCTCGGTGAGCGACACCGAGTAGCCGAGATCGATGAACATGTTCGACACCGAGCGGCGCCCGCCGCCCGCCCAGTTCCGCGCGTCGGCGAGGTTGCGGTTGGCCGGCGTCGTGTCGAGGAAGCCGATCAGGTGGACGATCGTGCCCTTCGGCAGGAGCGGGGCCGAGTCGTCGTCGTAGACGTACTGCTTCACCCAGTTGTGGTCGTAGCCCACGCAGTTGAGCGTCTGGATGTTGTGGCCCCAGATCGCCTCGAGGCACATGCGCACGCCGGGCGCATGCAGGTGCGGCTCGAAGGCGATGATCTTCGTGTGCTCGGTCAGCGTGGCGTAGGAATGGAGCTCCTGGCCCGACTGATCCGGCTTGACGTCGATGTCGATGCCGTTGCCCAGGCGGAGGCTCGACCGGCGGTACATCGGCTTGTACCCGACTGGAAACAGCTTGAACCCGAACTCGAGGTGCGCCGTCGTCTTCCGGCCGTTCGCGTGCATGTGTCCGGCCCCGAGATGCAGCACGGAATTCGCGGCGAGCAGCCGGCCGGCTTCCGGAGGGAAGATGTCGGCGTTGCGTCCCACCTCGTGAATGGGCCAGCTGGTGGAGCTCTCTTCGGGCGCGCCCGACGGCGTCTCGTTCTGCGCCTCGCTCGTGTAGGTCATGTGATGGAACACGTAGCGGCCGCCCACGGTCTTCGTCTCGGCCTGCGCCGGGACGTCGTTGACCTCGCGCACTTCCACGGCCGAGACGTAGCGATCCTCGGTGAGCCCGGTGGGGACGACGCCGATGTCGCCCCACCAGTCCGGGCTCTCGGCTTCCACGGTCACGTCGCGCGACCGCAGGATCATGTCGGGCTGGCCGATCGTCCACGCGTCGGAGTTGTCCCAGTCGATCAGTGTCGGCATGTCGGCCGGATTGCCCCGCGGCGCGCCGGCGTCCGCCCACGCCGCGATCTTCGCAATCTGGTCGAGGCTGAGTGATGGATCGTTCTTGAACTTCTGGATGCCGATGTTGCGCTCGACGAACCATGGCGGCATCACGCCCGCGCGCGGTCCGAGCCCGGTGCGCGTCTTGATCGCGCGCACCCACGGCCGCACGTCTTCGTAGGTGATGAGCGACATCGGCGCGCCGCCGTCGGGGCGGTGGCACTGCTGGCAATGCTGCTGGAGGATTGGCGCGATGTCTCGGGCGAAGGTGACGGCGGGCGGAGACTGCGCCTTGAGCGCGGCCGGCCCGATCGCCGCCGCCAGGACGGCGACGGCCGGCGCGAGCGCCATCATCCACAGGGCCCGGGGCCGGAAGCGAGAGATCTCCATCATCGTCAACACTCCCTTGAATGCCACCGTCCGGCGCCTGCAGAGCCGGATCGTTGAACCATACGCCGTGTCCTCGGGCCGGTCAATCCGGATCCGTGGGGAGCGTGAAGGCGACCAGGGTGGCGCCCGACGGGATGATCACGTACTGCCTGCCGTTCAGCATGTAGGTCATGGCCGCCGCGCCCCAGATGGACGAGCCGGTCGGGTAATGCCACAGATTGCGGCCGGTCTTGGCGTCGAACGCCATGAAGTTCCCTTCGTTGTCGCCGGCGAAGACGAGCCCCGCAGCGGTGGAGAGCACTCCGGCCATGCTCGGGCTCGTGTAGCGGAACTCCCAGCGCCGTTCGCCCGAGGCGGGATCGATGGCCCGCAGGGCGCCGTAGCCCTGCGACGGGTCGACGCGCACCGTCCCGCCGAAACTGGGCTCCCCCGGCACGATCTCGGCATCCTTGGGCGCATAGGTCGCGCACGTCTCGCGCGCGGTCACGAAGAACAGGCCGAGATCGGGATCGTACGAGGGCGGCATGAAGTTGGTGCCGCCCCACTGATCGGGCACGCAGCTGGTCCGGCCGTCGTTGAGGACGATGGGCCGGCCGTCGGAACCGATCTCGCGGGCCCACGTGGTGTCGGTAAACGGCTTGCCGACGAGAAGCTCGCCCGTGATCCGATCGAGCACGTAGAAGAAGCCGTTGCGGTTGGCGAGCATGACCACCTTGCGGCCCACGAGCTCGGCGAGCACCGGAATCTGGTTGGCGTCCCAGTCGTGCGTGTCGTGCGGCGTGAACTGGTAGTACCACTTCAGCCGGCCGCTGTCCGCGTCGAGCGCCACGATCGAGTTCGTATAGAGATTGTCGCCCTGACGCCCGTCGCCGTAGTAGTCGGGGTTGGGATTGCCTGTGCCCCAGTAGATCAGGTTCAGCTCGGGATCGTAGCTGCCCGTCGTCCACGTCGCGCCGCCGCCGCGCGCGAGCTGGTCGGGAGAGTCCGGCCAGGTCGCACTGGCAGGCTCGCCAGGCGCCGGCACGGTGTAGAAGCGCCAGAGGCGGAGTCCGGTCGCCGGATCGTACGCATCGAGAAAGCCTCGCGTCGGGTACTCGCCGCCCGAGATGCCGACGATGACCTTGTTCTTCACGACGAGCGGCGCCACCGTCGCCGCATGGCCGATCTTGTAGTCGGCGAGCACGACGTCCCAGAGGATGCCGCCGGTCATGCGATCGAACGCGAGCAGGTGCGCGTCGAGCGTCACCATGAAGAGCCGGTCGCCGAGGATGCCGAAGCCGCGGTTCACCGGCGCGCGCGCGCCGTAGGTGAGGTCGTCGGGCAGTGCCCGGCGGTACTGCCAGAAGGGGCGGCCGGTTCGGGCATCGAGCGCCCACGCGAAGTTGTTGGAGCCGGTCACGTAGAGGACGCCGTCAAACAGGAGCGGCGTCGTCTCGAAGCCGCGCCCGCGCGTCAGCGTGCCCGTCTGGAACGTCCACGCCGGTACGAGGGTCGAGACGTTCTCGGGCGTGATCTGCCTGAGCGGGCTGTGCCGCTGCGCGCTGTAGTCGCCCGAATGCGTCAACCAGCGCTCGGGATTGGAGAGGCCGGCCAGCAGGTGCTCGTAGGTGACGCCGCTCGCCGCGGCCGCGGCCGCGGACGCGGCCGCGCCCACCGGTGCGGCGTCGCGCTTCAGCGTGCCGAGATAGCTCACCAGGTCGCCGAGATCCGCGTCGCTCATGCGTGCGGCATCGAACACCGGCATGAGCGAACCCTCTTCGCGGACGAGGTCGCCGAGTTCCGACTTGAGAAAGCCTCGCAGCCGCTCGCTGGTGTCGAGGATCTGGATCGAGAACGCGTCCTCGTTCTTGCGAACGCCCCGAATGCGGGTGCCGTCGCGGGTAACCACCGTCACCGTCTGAAATCCCGGCGCGACGGCGGCGCCGGGGTTCCGGATGGCCGTGGCCAGTGCGTCCGGCGATCGGTTCTCACCGATGCGCGAGAGGTCCGGTCCCAGGCGGCCGCCGCGGGCGCTCACGCGATGGCACGTGGCGCACCGCGCGTCGAACAGCGCCTGACCATGCGTCACGTTGCCCGTCGTCGCGCCGGCGTCGGCAGTGCCCAGGGTCTTCAGGTAGGCGACCAGGGCGCGGATCTCGGCGTCAGGCGCCGTGCTCGGCGGCATGATGCTGCCCGCGACGCCGGCGCGAATCGTCTGAAAGACCCGGTCGTCGGTGAAGCCCGAGGCCCACAGCCGCGTGAGGCTGGGGCCGCTCACGCCTCTTGCGTCGGCGCCGTGGCAGTCGGCGCAGCGCTCCGCATACAGCGCGGCGCCGTCGCGGATCTGCCCGGCGGCCCGTCCCAGCGTCGCCACGATCAGAATCGCCGGGAGCAAGGCGGCACAGCGACGGCCCATTGGAGCCTCCAGGCCCGACACGATATCGAATCGACTCGGAGCCTTCAACAGGATTCGCGCGCGGATCGCCCGCGCCGACGGCCAGGCCGGATTGCCGGCCTGGCCCAACGGCGCTAGAATCGATCTGATGATCGAGATTACCGAGAACGCGGCGGCGCAGATCCGCAAGATGCTCGCCAAACGGGCTGCCGGCGAAACCGGACTGCGCGTGGGCGTCAAGGCTGGCGGCTGTTCGGGCTATGAGTACACGTTCGGCTGGGAGCAGACGCCGCGCGAGACCGACGTGGTGTTCGACGGCCCCGACGGCGCGCGGGTGTTCGTCGACTCGAAGAGCCTGCGCCTGCTCGACGGCACCGTTCTCGATTACGACACCAGCCTCCTGAGCAAGGGCTTCACGTTCAATAATCCTCACGCCAAGAGCACGTGCGGTTGCGGCGCCTCCTTCAGCACCTAGTGGCCCGTACCCGCTGAAGTACTACCGCTTCGACGAACCGCGAATTCGAGATCAACCACAGAGACACGGAGACACGGAGACCCGAGAGCTGCCGGTCGTCGGCGCCGCTTCCGCGGCGCCTGCGAGGACGACCGATCCGGACACGCAAGGCGCGTTTCCCGGGCCTGCCGCCTTGGGTGTCCGGATCGCTCGTCCTCGCGGCCGGCCTGCACAGCAGGCCGGCGACGACCTCGCGAGTCTCTGAGTCTCTGAGCCTCTGTGGTTCATTGCCCTGGTACTGATTCAGCCGATACGCTCCACGAGAGATGCCAGCCACCTCGTTTAGGCCGCGTCGTGTCGCGCGGCGCGCATTTTCGCCACCGCCTTGGCCTCTATCTGGCGCGCCCGCTCGCGCGTAATCGACAGCCGGCGTCCGATCTCCTCGAGCGTGTGCTCGCGATCCGTTCCGAGGCCGTAGCGCAACCGCATCACCTCCCGCTCGCGGTCCGTGAGCGGCTCCATCGCGCGTTCGACCTCGCCGGCCAGCTCGCTCTGCATCGCCGAGTCTTCCGGCGAGCCGGTCGTGTCGTCGCGAACGAGATGTCCGAGCGGCGTCTCCTCGCCGGCCCCGATCGGCGTTTCGAGCGACGTCGGCCGCTTCGCTGCGCCCAGAAGCAGCTCGACCTTCGCCCGCGTCATGCCCATCCGCTCGGCGATCTCGTCCGGCCGAGGCTCACGCCCCAGCTCGGCGAGAAGCGTCGTGCGGGCGCGATTGAGTCTGTTGAGCGACTCCATGACGTGGACCGGCAACCGGATCGTCCGCCCGTAGTCGGCCACGGCGCGCCCCACATTCTGACGAATCCACCACGTGGCATACGTCGAAAACTTCAGCCCGCGCCGGTACTGGAAGC
The DNA here is from genome assembly GCA_963837345.1 of uncultured Acidobacteriota bacterium. GTDB lineage: Bacteria > Acidobacteriota > Vicinamibacteria > Vicinamibacterales > CAVVIG01 > CAWIMX01. The sequence continues at coordinate 167,610 of CAWIMX010000001.1, read as the reverse complement.
GATCGACCGCCTTCATGAGGCCGATGTTGCCCTCCTGGATCAAGTCCAGCAATGACAGACCCCGCCCCATGTACCGCTTGGCGATCGACACCACCAGACGCAGGTTGGGTTCGATCATCTCGCGCTTGGCCTCGATGATCGCGTCCTCCTTCTGGCGAATCACCGCGAACCGCTCGCGGAAGGTCCGCCGCGACAGGCCGGCCAGGCTCTCGAGCGTCCGCAAGTGTTCGGTGCGGCTCGCGCTGGCGGGGTTCTCCTCGATCGCATCGAGCTGCCGCTCGACCTGGCCCAGCTCGACCACGATGTCATCGACGACCGACGGGCGAATCGGCAGCTCGCGGAGCAACTGGCCCATCGCGAGATAGACCTCGCGCGCGTCGTGCTGAAACCCGGCGCGGGTGGTCGCCGTCGACCGGCGGTCTTTCGAGCGCCGCCGCAGCTCATCGAGGCGTCGTTCGAGCCGGCTCACCCGGGCCAGCGCCGAGAGCACCGGTCCGATGTTGTCGAGCCTCAGCTCGCCCCCGTCGGGAAGCAGGATCAGCTCGGCCGCCGGTACGCGCTGATGGCGCACATCGTCGGCCAGCGCGAGCAGCGTCGATCGCGCGGCCGGAATGGTCGCCAGAGCCGCCAGCAGCTCGCCCCGCGCCAGCTCGATGCGGCGGCCGATTTCCCGCTCCTGGTGCGGCTTCAGCAGCTTTCGCTGGCCGATGTGCTTCAGGTACATCCGGATGAGATCGACGTCGTCGCTCGAGACGCGCGATTCTGGCGGTTCCTCGAGCTCTTGGTCGGCGGGCTCCCCGCTGCGGCCGTCTTCGATCGGCTGCCGGTCGACGGCCTCCGGCTCTTCCTCGTCGATCAGCCGTTCGGCCGGTTCGACAATCTGTCGGTCGACCGCCCCATGGTCCTCGACGGGCACCAGGCCGAAGTCGCGGGCGCGCTCGCGCCAGTCGAGCACGTGCGCATTCCGCTCCGGCTCGAGCCAGTCGACGAGCGAACCCGAATGCCGAGCCGGGTGGCCGCCCGGCGGACGTGTGGTCATTACTGCTGCGCGGTGCCTACGCTCGGCAGGGATTTGTGCGAAGCCATGCGTCGAAACGACTGTGCAAGCGTCGATCCGGCTCCCGGCTGCTGCGCTCGCGCTCCGTCATCGGCCGGGTCGGCCGCACGCGGCCGAAGGTCCGCGGCTTGCAGCAGGGACCGCGGCGGGCCGCGGGTGGCCGGCACGGAGGGGCGCATGGCTCAGGTCCTGAGCGGAATGAGAATCGCGGCGCTGGTCGACAACGGGTTTGAACAGGTCGAGCTCGACGAGCCGCGGAAGGCCCTGGAGGCGGCCGGAGGCATTGTGGACGTCGTCGCCCCAAGGGGAGAGACGGTGAGGGGATGGCAACAGACCGCCTGGGGAGACGACGTGAAGGTCGATCGGACGCTGGCCGATGCGAGGGCCGCCGATTACGACGCTCTGCTTCTGCCGGGCGGGGTGATGAGCCCCGATCGATTGCGTATGAATCCACAGGCGATCGAGTTCGTGAAAGCGTTCACCGACGCGGGTCGTCCGGTCGCGGCCATCTGTCATGGGCCGTGGACGCTCATCGAAGCCGACGCCGTGCGGGGGCGCCGCCTCACGTCGTGGCCGTCGCTGCAGACCGACCTGAGGAACGCAGGTGCCCTCTGGACCGACAGCGAGGTCGTGGAAGATCGAGGGCTGGTGACGTCGCGGAAGCCGGACGACATTTCGGCTTTCAACGGCAAGATGATCGAGCTCTTCGCCGGCGCCCGGCCGGCACGCGCTGTGAGCCCCGCGGCGCCGGCCGTTCGACGATAGACGGGCTCCGGGCGGGACGGCGTGTCCCTGGCGGGATCGCGCCGACCCGCTGGGCGTCGCTGTGTCAGTCGCCCAGAGCGGCAGGCATGCTCTCGTGATAGAGCGGAGCCATGCCGTACAGGTGTCCCGGCAGGAACCAGGACGCGATTCGCACCGGCACGCCGTGGCCCACGCGCTCGAATGTGACTTCCGAATCGTCGGCGTTGGACCGGACGACCGGCGTCGTGAAGAACGTGGCATACACGGTCGACCGATCTTCGCTCATGACACGCACCAGCGACGTCCCCACCGGTTGGAAGATGTAGGTCCCGGGCTTCAGACCGACGCCAGGAATTTCGATCGGGCCGCTGAAGGAGAGGAAGTGATCCGACGGCGATCCTTTCACCACCCCCGCGTGCCCGGTCACCGTGACGGTGAACTCCAGCGGCTTCTGCGCGGAGTCTTGTGCCGCCACCGCCGGTGCCATGCCGAAGAGCATGACGCCGACTGCTGCCAACACTCCACATAACTTCATAACGCACCTCCTACGGAGGGTGAAAAGAGCAAGAGATGTTCCAGTCGAATGCGCGCGATCGCTGCGGCTCCTGTTCGGCGGCCGCTTACCGATGAGTCTCTGGTGTCCCAACGTCACATTCGAAACGACGTCATCCGTTCACCGAGCTCATCGCTTCGAACTCTTTTCTCGATTTCCACTCAACGCCCGATCCTCGTCTTCATATAATGGCTTGACGATCACGTTTTCGACCTTGTCATGGATCCGCTCGACCCGCTCGACGCGCAGCACATCGTCGTCGCCTACGCCCGTCTCGTTGAACGTGACGTGAGCGAGAGCCGGCACCCGGCGCGCGTCGACTCGCTGCCTTTCGCCAAGCCCGTGATCAAGTCGGCGATCCGCACGTCCGCCCGGACGCTCAGTGCGTCCGGACAGCTCACCGACGACCTCAGGGACTACCTCGAAACGGCCTACAGCCTGCTCGCCGAGTATCTCGATGCGGAGCTCGTCGAGCTGATGATCGACTACCGGAGCTCCGCCGACGGTCTCGCTGCCGATGTGGTGTCGGCACGAGACCGGACGCACACCCCGGCGTGGCGCACGCTCGCCGAGACCGGCTCGCTCGCCGGCGAGGTGGCGCGCCAGGTGACCGCCGAGGCCGAGGCGCTGCGCGCCGAGTTCCGCACCATGCTCGCGTCGGCCTGACGCGACGCTCCGAACGCGCCAGCGATTCGCGCCCACGCGGATCGCCGCCCGTGCCAGCAGGAGGAAAGGGTCTGCTCTGGGAAGGCACCGTTCGACCGATCGTCACCGCAGCCCGACGGCGCTGCCGTCGCCAAACAGCCATCCGCCGTACCGGCAGCGAGCTTGCACCCGGGCGGCGACGTCTCAGTTTGCCGTCCGTTCGCGTTCGCACGGCCGTGGCCCGGCCGTCGCACGCCGGCGAGCGGACATCGGAGGTACGCATGGACACCGCGACGCATTCCGGATCAACCGCCGCCCGTTCTGAGCAGCGAGCGCAGGTCACGCTCAGGACACGCGACGAGATCGAGCAGGAGATCGAGCGCCGTGTGGAGGCGGAGCGACGCCGGCTCGAAGCGCGCCGGCCGGCGCGCGCCCACTTCCACAAGCCGATCGAGCGGCCGTTCACGGCCGCCGAGCGCGATCGCGTCACGATTCTCTTCGGCGGCCTGACGTGGAAGCACGAGCACCTGCTACGCGCGGCCTTCCAGTCGGCGGGCTACGCGGTGGAACTGCTGCCCACCCCAGACGTCGCGGGATTTCAGCTCGGCAAGGAGTTCGGCAACAACGGCCAGTGCAACCCCACGTATTTCATGACGGGACACCTGATCAAGTACCTGCAGGGTCTGGAAGCCCGCGGCCTCTCGCGCCAGCAGATCGTCGACCGCTACGTGTTCTTCACGGCCGGCTCGTGCGGGCCATGCCGGTTCGGCATGTACGAAGCCGAATACCGGCTGGCCGTCCAGAACGCCGGCTTCGACGGGTTCCGCGTGCTCCTGTTCCAGCAGGACGACGGGATCAATGCCGCGTCGGGCGAGGCGGGCTTGAAGTTCACCGTGGACTTCGGTCTCGGCGCCTTCAACGCGATCAACTTCGGCGACGTCCTGAACGACATCTGCTGTCAGATCCGGCCCTACGAAGTGACGACGGGCGAGACCAACCGCGCCTTCGACGAGGCCGTGGCCGGGCTCTCGTCGGCCATTCGCGAGCGCGACATGTTCCGCGTCGAGCGCCGCGCGCCCAAGTGGCTGGCCGACCGCATTCTCGCCAGTCGCACGGCCGAGAGCCTGACGCACACCGGCGGCAAGATCGTCGATCACCTGTGGGGCCGCCAGACCGCCGACGCCCTGCGCCACGCGCGTGAGCGCCTCGAGCGGATCGAGGTGGATCGTCTGCGCGTCAAGCCGCTGGTCAAGGTCACCGGCGAGTTCTTCGCGCAGACGACCGAAGGCGACGGCAATTTCCGCATGTTCCAGTTCCTCGAGCGCGAAGGGGCGGAAATCAAGGTGGAGCCGATCGCCAACTGGATCATGTACCTGCTCTGGCAGGCGAAAGCGCGCCATCGCGAGCGCAAGTGGCTCGACCTGACGAAGCCGAAGCCCTGGGAGCTCCGGCGGCGCGCGCTCGCCGAGCTCAAGTTCCGGCAGAAGCAGACGTTTCTCGGCATCGGCGAGTCGTTCTACGCGTACCTCTATGGCCGCGTGATCGACGGCCTGGGCGGCATCGCGCATCCGCTGCTCGACATGCACGAGCTGGCCACGCTGGCGCAGCCCTACTACCACCGGTTCGCGCGCGGCGGGGAGGGCCACCTCGAGGTCGCGAAGAACATCTACTACACCGTGCACAAGAAGGCGCACATGGTGCTCAGCCTGAAGCCGTTCGGCTGCATGCCGTCGTCGCAGTCCGACGGGGTGCAGTCGGCCGTGATGAATCACTTCAAGGACATGATCTTCCTGCCGATTGAAACGTCGGGCGAGGGCGAGATCAACGCGCACAGCCGGGTTCAGATGGCGCTCGGCGAGGCGAAGGCGAAGGCACGGCGGGAATTCCAGCAGGCCCTCGAGGCCATCGGCAGGCCCCTCGAGGATCTCCAGGCGTTCGTCGCGGATCATCCGGAGCTCCGGCGCCCGTTCTACAAGGTGCCTCACCGCCACGGCGTCACGGGCACCGCGGCGAATTTCGCCTTTCATCTCAGCGACTTGATGCAGCGGCGCCGCGCCGCCTCCGTCGTCGTGCGGGCGCTTCGGCCCGCGGCGAGGTAGCCATGGCGCCGCACGTCATGGTCGGCATCGACGTCGGCTCGACGACGGTGAAGGCCGTCGCCGTGGACGCGGCCACCGACCAGATCCTCTGGTCCGACTATCAGCGGCACGAAACCAAGCAGCCCGAAAAGACGCTGGAGTTCCTGCGGCGCCTCGAAGCGGACCTGGCAATCGCCGGCGACACCTGCCGGGCGTTCATCACGGGCTCGGGCGGGAGCGCGATCGCCCCCCTCATCGGCGCCAAGTTCGTCCAGGAAGTCACCGCCGTGTCGCTCGCGGTGGAGAAGCTCCATCCCGAGGTGCACTCGGTCATCGAACTGGGCGGCCAGGACGCGAAGATCATCGTGTTCAAGCCGGATCCGGAAACGGGCCGCAAGAAGAAGATCCCGTCGATGAACGACAAGTGCGCGGGCGGCACGGGTGCGGTGATCGACAAGATCAACGCCAAACTGAAGATTCCGGCCGACGAGTTGTGCCGCCAGGGCTACACGGGCATCAAGCTGCACAAGGTGGCGGGCAAGTGCGGCGTCTTCGCCGAAACCGACATCAACGGCCTCCAGAAGGAAGGCACGCCGCCCGACGAGCTGATGGCGTCGCTCTTCGACGCCATCGTGCTGCAGAACCTGACGGTCCTCACCAGAGGGCACACGCTCAGGCCCCACGTGCTCCTGCTCGGCGGACCGAACACGTTCATTCGCGGCATGCGGGAGGCGTGGCTGCACAACATTCCCCGCATGTGGGCCGAGCGCGGCGTGGAGGTTCCGCCGGGCGAGTCGCCCGAGACGCTGATCAAGACGCCGGAGAACGCCCAGTACTTCGCGGCGCTCGGCGCCGTGGAATTCGGCAGGGACGAGGAGGCCGCCGTTGGCCGCTATCAGGGGTCGGCCGCGCTCGAGCACTACATCACTGTCGGACGCCTGGAGGAAAAGGCCGCGGCCGGCGGCCGCGGCCTCAGCGCGTCGGCGGAGGAACTGGAGCGCTTCAGGCGCCAGTTCACGCCCAAGCGCTTCACCCCGGCGCCGTTCACGCGAGGGCAGGTCGTGCGGGCGTACCTCGGCCTCGACGGAGGGTCCACGTCCACCAAGGGCGTGCTGCTGTCGGAGGCGGGCGATGTCGTCACCAAGGCGTATCAGCTCTCGAAGGGCAATCCCATCCAGGACACGATCGACATCGTCGACGAGCTGCGCGGGCAGGTCGAGTCGGCCGGGGCGTCGCTCGAGGTGCTCGGCGTCGGGACGACCGGCTACGCGAAGGACGTGCTCCGCGACGTGCTCGCGGCCGACGCGGCCATCGTCGAGACGGTGGCGCACACGGAATCGGCCGTCAAGTACTACAAGGATCCGCACGTGATCGTCGACGTCGGCGGGCAGGACATCAAGCTGATCGTGCTGGCCGACGGCCGGGTGAAGGACTTCAAGCTGAATACGCAGTGCTCGGCCGGCAACGGCTACTTCCTGCAGTCGACGGCGGAGGGCTTCGGGATCCCCGTGAAGGAGTTCGCCGACCGCGCGTTCACGGCGACCGCGATGCCGATGTTCGGCTACGGGTGCGCGGTGTTCATGCAGTCGGACATCGTGAACTTTCAGCGGCAGGGGTGGGCTCCCGAGGAGATCCTCGCCGGCCTCGCCGCGGTGCTGCCGAAGAACATCTTTCTCTACGTCGCGAGCATTCCCAACCTCGCAAAGCTCGGCACGCGGTTCGTGCTGCAGGGCGGCACGCAGCACAACCTGGCGGCCGTCAAGGCGGAGGTCGACTTCATCCGCTCGAACTTCCGCGGGGCCGGCGTCGAGCCGGACATCATCGTGCACGAGCACTGCGGCGAGTCGGGCGCGATCGGCGCCGCTGTGGAGGCCCGCCGGCTGCACGCCGGCGGCCGCCGCACCAGCTTCATCGGGCTCGACGCGGTGCGCCGGATCACCTATCGCACGACACGAAACGAGGCGACACGCTGCAACTTCTGCAAGAACAACTGCCTCAGGACCTTCATCGACATCAAGATGGGGCCGGGCGGGCCGGCGCCGGTCGACCCTCGCGAGCCGGCGCCCGCGGTGCCGGTGGCGTTCCACTCCAAGGTCCCCAAGGCCGAAGACGAGCAGCGGCTCATCATCGCGACGTGCGAGAAGGGCACCGTCGAAGACGTGAATGCGATGCGCGGGATCAAGGCGGGCCTCGATGCCGTCAAGAAGGCCAACCCGAACTTCGTGGAAATCGCCGCCAGAGAGGTCTGGAATCCGCGCAGGCCGGCGCGCGTCGCCGATCCGGCGCCCTCGCGCGCCTGGACGCGCGCGACGCGGCGGCGCGTGGCCCTGATGGCCCGGCGCGAGACGCTGCGAATCGGCATGCCGCGCGTGTTGAACATGTACGTCTATGCCCCGTTCTTCAGCGGCTACTTCGAGTCCCTCGGCGTGCCCGGCGGCAACCTCGTCTACTCCGACTTCACGAGCGGGGAGCTCTATCGCGAAGGATCGGGCCGCGGCGCCATCGACCCGTGTTTCCCGGCCAAGATCGGCATCCCGCACGTGCACAACCTGCTGTTCACGAAACACGCCAGAAAGAAGCTCGACGCGATCGTCTTTCCGATGATCGACAAGCTGCACACGCCGCTGGCCAAGCTGCAGGGGTCGAACGCCTGCCCGACGGTCACCGTCACCCCCGACACCGTGAAGGCGGCGTTCACGAAGGAAGGAGACGTGTTCGCGGCGCAGCGCGTGACCTACTACGATCCGCTCGTCGATTTTTCGGATCGCCGCCTGCTCGCGCAACAGCTGCTGCAGGCGTTCGATCCGCTTCTCGGTCTCTCGCCCGAGGAAAACGCCAGGGCCGTCGACGTCGGCTTCCGCGAGCTCGACGCCTACGAGGCCGACATCCAGCGGCGCGCCCGGACCACCCTCGACATGCTCGAGCGCGAGAACCGGATCGGGATCGTCGTGCTCGGGCGGCCGTACCACCATGATCCGGGCTTGAATCACGAGATCCTGGAGGAGTTCCAGAAGCTCGGCTACCCGGTGCTCACGCAGAGCACCCTGCCGATGGACGACGACCTGCTCGAGCGGCTGTTCGGCGACGACCTCCGGGCGGGCGCGATTTCGGATCCGCTCGAGATCGGCGACGTCTGGAAGAACAGCTATTCGGCCAGCACCAACCACAAGATCTGGGCGGCGAAGTTCACCGCCAGGCATCCGAATCTCGTGGCGCTGGAGCTCTCGAGCTTCAAGTGCGGCCACGACGCGCCCATCTACGCGACGGTCGAGGGCATCATCGAACGGTCCGGCACGCCGTACTTCTCGTTCAAGGACATCGACGAGAACAAGCCCACCGGCTCGATCCGGATCCGCGTCGAGACCATCCACTATTTCCTCAAGCGGTATGCCGAGCGCATGAACGACCCGGCGCGCCACGAGGAGGTGGAGCGGCAGATTGCCGAATACGAACGCACCCTGCGGACCCAGTTGCTGCGCGAGCACGAGCTGGCCCAGCTCGCCTCGCGACAGCGCGCCCGTGCGGCCACCAGGCGGTTTCTGCCCGTGCTGGCCCCGGCGGGCGCACCCGAGCAGGACGCGTGTCGGGCGGGCCTCTAGGCCGCCCGACGATCACTCGAGGACGTTATCGCGAACGGGAGTACGCCATGCCATCGTTTCCACTCGAAGTCCGGCTGAGCGGCCGCGCGCCCATCGAACCCCCGCCGGCGGCTCCGCCGAAAGTGACGAGCCTGAAGCTCCCCGAGCCGGTCTTTCCTCAGCAGCCGGAGCTCCTGACCGACGCGCCGTGGCCGGGCGACGGCGAGCGGCGCTGGCCGATCTCGAAGATCTATCGGACCATGCGGGGCTGGGGCATTCCGTTCGTGCAGTCGCGGCTGCTTCCCGGTGAGTTCCACCCGATCGTCGCGTATCTCTTTACCGAGTACAAGTGCAACCTCGACTGCCACTATTGCTTCTCGTTCGACAACCGCGTCAAGGGCATGACCGAGGAGGTGGCCCGCGCCTCCATCGACTGGCTGCACTCGACCACCTGTCGGGTGCTGGCGCTCATGGGCGGCGAGGTCGTGCTGCGGCCCGCCTTCGTGCACAAGGTGGTCTATTACGCGGCCAAGCAGGGCTTCTTCATCTACGTCCCGACCAACGGACGCCTGCTGAAGCCCGACGTGATCGACCGTCTGGCCGACGCGGGCGTGGCCACCTTCAATCTCGCCGTCGACGTCGTCGACGAAAAGCCCGGCCTGCCCAAGGCGCTCACGCCGATCCGGTCGTATTTCGAGTACCTGGTCAAGAAGCAGTACCGCTACGGCTACACCGTGTTCTTCAACATCAACATCTGCCGGAACAATCTCGAGGACGTCCGCGAGCTGACCGAAATCGCGCACGAGTACAAGATCTCGACCGACTACCACATCAACGAGGCGCCCCTGGTCGACCAGCCGCATTTCAAACATCTCACCGAGAACTCGACGTACTTTCGCCCGGAGGATCACGAAGAGGTCGACGCGCTGATCGACTGGTTGATCGACAAGCAGCAGGCCGGCTACGGCATGCTGAACTCGGTGCCGCGGCTCGCCGAGATGAAGCGCTTCGTGCGCGGCGCGCATCACGAGCCGTGGAACTGCCGGGCGGGCCAGAACACCGTGATCATCCGGGTGGACGGCACACTGGCGCCGTGCTTCCCGATGTACTCGGCGATGCAGGATTGGGGAGTGGTCGGCGCCCCCAGGTTCGACCGGACCCAGCTTCTCGAGATGAAGACGACGTGCGAGCCGAACTGCTTCTCGACGCTCAATCACATCGTCGGCTGGTGCTACAACGACGCGCGGGTGATCAAGTTCGTCTTGAAGCAGGCCACCCATGGCTTCCAGGGGGTGCGCGGAAACGTGTGAGGCGGCGCGGAGCCTCGACCTCGGCCGCACGACACCGCGCCCCGCCGCCAGCGGCGGTATCCTACGGAGGGCGCGGCGTGACGCGCATGCGAACGATGATCGCCCTCCGCTGGCAAGGTGTCGTCGACTTCCTGGTGCTTGCCGTCGCGCTGTACTTCCTGCTGCGATGGAGCCGCGAGGCGCGCGCGCTCCGCCTGGCGCTCGGCATTCTGGCCCTGCGGATTGGCGCGCTGGTCGCCGGCCAGCTGGACCTGCTCATCACCAGCTGGGTGCTCGATGCCGCCACCGTCGTGGCGCTCCTCGCCCTCGTCGTGGTCTTCCAGCCCGAACTGCGGCGGGCGCTCATCCGGCTCGACGTCGTCGGCCGCGCCACCGACCACGTGCGGACGCCTGCGCTGACGGCCGTGAGCCGGGCGGCCTTCTCGCTGGCGCAGGAGCGGTGCGGCGCGCTGATCGTGGTGATCCGCAAGGATTCGCTGGGCGACCTGGTGACGCCGGGCGTGCCCCTGGGCGGACAGGTGTCGGAGGACATTCTCGAGGCGATCTTCCGGAAGGAGTCGCCCGTGCACGACGGCGCGGCGATCGTCGAGGGCGACGTCATCGTGCGGGTGGGGTCCGTCCTGCCGCTGACGCACCGCGCCGCCGTGCCTCCCTCCTACGGCACGCGCCACCGCGCGGCCATGGGGCTCGCCGAGCGGTCCGATGCGCTGGTGATTGTCACCTCGGAGGAGCGGGGCGAGGTCGCGCTGATGTGGGAAGACCAGGCGGAGAAAGTCGGGACCGCCGACGAGCTGCTGGACGCGCTCGGACGGCTGTCCGGCGGGCGAGCACGCCCGCACGCCACCCTCAGCCGGGCGCTGCGGCCGCAGGCGTTCGGGCTCAAGGTCGCAGCCCTCGGCCTGGCGGCGCTCGTCTGGGGCCTCACATTTCTGCTGCCGGGGCGATCCGTGCGGGCGCGCACCGTCCCGATCGAGTTCACCGACGTCCCCGCCGGGTTGAGCATCGCGGCGCAGTCGACCGACAGCCTGCAGGTCTGGCTGCGGGGGAATCCGCTCCTGCTGGACGCGATTACCTCGGAGGACCTGGTGGCCCGATGCAATCTCGCCTCGGCTCACGAGGGCACGAATACGGTGCCGCTCAGCGCCGATGCGCTGGATCTCCCGTTCGGCATCGCCGTCGACGGCTTGAATCCGCAGCAGGTCCGCATCCGTCTCGTCAATCCCGCCCGATCCCAGCCGAGCGGTTGAGCCCGGCCGAGCTTCCCGGCGAGGGGCCGCGCGCTTGCAGGATTCGTCCGACCCGCGGTAATATAGGACCAATTAGGTCGGATATTTCGGGAGGCGAGCACCCCCAACCATGAGCACGTCCACAGACGTCATTCAGGATCTGGCGAACCGGGAGTACAAGTACGGGTTCGTCACCGATGTCGAGCAGGAGGCCGTGCCCCGCGGTCTCAACGAAGACATCGTTCGGCTGATTTCCTCGAAGAAGCGCGAGCCGGCGTGGCTGCTGGAGTGGCGGCTCAAGGCGTATCGCACGTGGCTCACGATGAAGGAGCCGACGTGGAGCTACGTGAAGTATGCGCCGATCGACTACCAGCAGATCGTCTACTACTCGGCGCCCAAGGCGCGGCCGACCGCCAAGAGCCTCGACGAGATCGATCCCGAGATCAAGCGGACGTTCGACAAGCTGGGCATCCCGCTCGAGGAGCAGAAGCTGCTGTCGGGCGTCGCGGTGGACGCCGTCTTCGACAGCGTCTCGGTGGCGACGACGTTCAAGGAAAAGCTCGCCTCGCTCGGCATCATCTTCTGTTCGTTCTCCGAGGCCGTCCAGAACCATCCCGAGCTCGTGCGCAAGTACCTGGGGACGGTGGTGCCCTACTCGGACAACTTCTTCGCGACGCTCAACTCGGCGGTCTTCAGCGACGGCTCGTTCGCGTACATCCCGAAGGGCGTGCGCTGCCCGATGGAGCTGTCGACCTACTTCCGGATCAACGCGCGCAATACCGGGCAGTTCGAGCGCACGCTCATCGTCGCCGAGGCCGGGGCGCACGTGAGCTATCTCGAGGGCTGCACGGCGCCGATGCGGGACGAGAACCAGCTGCACGCGGCGGTGGTCGAGCTCGTGGCGCTGGACGATGCCACCATCAAGTATTCGACGGTCCAGAACTGGTATCCGGGCGACAAGGACGGGAAGGGCGGCATCTACAACTTCGTCACCAAGCGCGGGAAGTGCCTGGGCGCGCGGTCGAAGATCACCTGGACGCAGGTCGAGACCGGCTCGGCGATCACCTGGAAGTATCCGGGCTGCATCCTCCAGGGCGACGATTCGATCGGCGAGTTCTACTCGGTCGCGACGACGAACAACCGCCAGCAGGCCGACACGGGCACCAAGATGATCCATCTCGGGAAGAACACCCGCAGCACGATCGTCTCCAAGGGCATTTCCGCGGGGCACGGGCAGAACATCTACCGCGGGCTCGTGCGGATCGCGAAGGGGGCCGAGGGCGCGCGCAACTACTCGCAGTGCGATTCGCTGCTCATCGGCGATCAGTGCGGCGCGCACACCTTCCCGTACCTGGATATCAAGAACTCGGGCGCGCGGGTCGAGCACGAGGCCTCGACGTCGAAGATCGGCGAGGACCAGATCTTCTATTGCCGGCAGCGCGGCATGTCCACCGAGGACGCCGTGAACCTGATCGTGAGCGGGTTCTGCAAGGAAGTCTTCCGCCATCTCCCGATGGAGTTCGCGGTCGAAGCGCAGAAGCTGCTGAGCGTCACCCTGGAGGGAAGCGTTGGCTGATCCAATTCTGGTTGTCGAGAATCTTCACGTGCGCGGCGGCGGCCGCGAGATCCTGCGTGGCATCGATCTCACCGTCGAGGCCGGCCGGGTGCACGCCATCATGGGGCCCAACGGGTCGGGCAAGAGCACCCTGGCGCGCGTCCTGGCGGGCCACCCCGAATACGAGGTGACGAAGGGGTCGGTGCGGTTCAAGGGGCAGGACCTGCTGGCGCTGGACCCCGAAGTCCGCGCCTGTGAGGGCCTCTTCATGGCCTTCCAGTATCCGGTCGAGATTCCGGGCGTGAACAACGCCTACTTCCTCAAGGCGGCGCTGAACGCCCTCAGAAAGTATCGCGGCCTCGAGGAGCTCGACGCCATGGACTTCATGGCGCTCGCGCGCGAACGGATGAAATGGCTCGACATGGACGAGACGCTGATGACCCGCGCCGTGAACGAAGGGTTCTCGGGCGGCGAGAAGAAGCGCAACGAGATCTTCCAGATGGCGGTGCTCGAACCGGCCCTGGCGGTCCTCGACGAGACGGACTCGGGGCTCGACATCGACGCGCTCAAGATCGTCGCCAGCGGCGTCAACAAGCTGCGCGGCCCGGAGCGGGCGATGCTCGTCGTCACCCACTACCAGCGGCTCCTCAACTACATCGTGCCCGACGAAGTGCACGTGCTCACCGACGGCCGGATCGTCCGATCGGGCGGCAAGGAACTGGCGTTCGAGCTCGAGGAGAAAGGCTACGGCTGGATCGAGCCCGAGGCGGCCGGCGCCGCCAGGAGCTGAGGATGGCCGCAACGCTCGACAGCTGTCTCGCCGAATCCGATCGCGTCGGCGCGCCGACCGACCCGGCGTGGCTGGTGCGCGCGCGGCGCGCGGGCGTGGAGTCCTTCCAGACGCTCGGGTTCCCGACGACGCGCGACGAGGAGTGGCGCTTCACCAGCGTGGCGCCCATCGCGGAGGGCGGCTTCAAGGCCGCCGCCGACGGGGCGGCGCGCGTGTCGGCGTCTGATCTCGGTCCCTTCACCCTCCCGGGCGAGGCGGCGGCGACGCTGGTCTTCGTGAACGGCCGCCTGGCGCCCGCGCTGTCCGACGGCGGCCGGCTGCCGGCGGGCGTGCGCGTGGCGAGCCTGGCCTCCGCGCTCGCCGATCCGGCCGCCGGACTCGACGCGCATTGCACGCGGCTCGCCAGCGTCGGCAACCGCGCGTTCACGGCGCTCAACACCGCCTTTCTGTCCGACGGGGCCCTGATTCAGGCCCCCGCTCGCGCCGTCGTCGAGCGGCCGATTCATCTGCTGTTCCTCACCGTCGGCGAGGAGCGTCCCACGATGGCCCTGCCGCGGGTGCTGGTCGTGCTCGGAGAGAGCAGCCAGGTTTCGGTCGTCGAGACGTACGGCACGCTCGGGGGCGCCCCGGCCTTCACGAATGCCGTCACCGAAGCGGTGGTCGGAGAGAACGCTTCGCTGTTTCACTACAAGATCGATCGCGACGCGCCCGGCAGCTACCACATCGGGGGCATGTACATGCGCGCCGCCCGCAACGCCCAGGTGACCTGTCACTCGATCGGACTGGGCGACGGATCCATCGCCCGGAACGACGTGGTGGTGGTGCTCGACGGCGAAGGCGGGATCTGCACGTTGAACGGGCTCTATCTGGGCGACGGCGCACGGCTCGTCGACAATCACACCACCATCGATCACGCCCGTCCGCACTGCGCCAGCCGCGAGGTGTACAAGGGCATTCTCGCGGGACACGCCCGCGCCGTGTTCAACGGCAAGATCATCGTCCGCCCCGACGCGCAGAAGACCGACGCCAAACAGACGAACAAGGCCCTGCTCCTCTCCGACGACGCCCAGATCAACACGAAGCCGCAGCTCGAGATTTTCGCCAACGACGTGCGCTGCACGCACGGCGCCGCCATCGGCCAGATGGACGAGGACGCGATCTTCTACCTGCGGGCCCGCGGCATCGCGAAGCGTCAGGCCCGGCGGATGCTGATTCGGGCGTTCGTGGGCGACGTCCTGAAGGACATGCCCTTCGAGCCGCTGCGCGCGCATGTGGACCACGAGCTCGGCGATCGGCTGCCCGAGGGCGATCGATGATGCCGACGGCTCCGGCGGCACGCGTCGGCTTCGACGTGCGGGCGGTCCGGAAGGATTTCCCGATTCTCGAGACGACGGTGCGCGGCAAGCCGCTCGTGTATCTCGACAACGCGGCGACCACGCAGAAGCCGAGGGTCGTGATCGATCGCCTCGCGCGGTACTACGCGGAGGAGAACGCGAACGTCCACCGCGGCGTGCATCTGCTGAGCGAGCGCGCGACCGAGGCATACGAGGAAGCCCGGCGGCGCATCGCGCGGTTCATCAATGCCGCCGACGCGCGCGAAGTGGTGCTGGTGCGCGGCACCACCGAGGCGATCAACCTCGTGGCCGCGAGCTACGGGCGTGCCCACGTCGGGCCGGGCGACGAACTCCTGCTCACGGCCATGGAGCACCACTCGAACATCGTGCCGTGGCAGATGCTCGCCGAGGAGAAGGGCGCGAGCCTGCGCGTGGCGCCGATCAGCGACACGGGCGAGCTGCGGCTCGACGCGCTCGAGGGCCTGCTGTCGGATCGGACGCGCCTCGTCGCCGTGGTGCACGTCTCGAACGCCCTGGGGACCGTGAACCCCATCCACGCGATCGTCGAGCTCGCGCACGCGCGGGGCATTCCCGTGCTCGTCGACGGAGCGCAGGCGGTGGCGCACGGCGCGGTAGACGTCCAGGCGCTCGGCTGCGACTTCTACGCGTTCTCGGGACACAAGGTGTTCGGACCGACGGGCATCGGCGTGCTGTACGGCCGCGCGGCGCTCCTCGAGACGATGCCCCCGTACCAGGGCGGGGGCGACATGATCAGCTCGGTGACCTTCGAGCGCACCCGCTACAACGCCCTGCCCTACAAGTTCGAGGCCGGCACACCCAACATCGCGGGCACCCTCGGGCTGGCAGCGGCGCTCGACTACGTCGAGGCGGTGGGCCCGGACCGGATTCGCGCGTACGAGACCGAGCTGCTCGCCTACGGCACGGATGGCCTGACCTCGGTGCCCGGGCTCACACTGACCGGCACCGCGGCTCACAAGGCCGGTGTCCTCGCCTTCGTGATGGACGGCGTACATCCCCACGACGTCGGCACGGTTCTCGATCGGGAGGGCGTCGCGATCCGAACGGGACATCACTGCTGCCAGCCGCTCATGGATCGGCTGGGTGTGCCCGCGACGGCTCGCGCCTCGCTGGCGCTCTACAACACGCGCGAAGACATCGACGCACTCGTCGACGGCCTCGGCAAGGTGCGGAAGGTGTTCGGATGAGCTCCGATCTCGACGATCTCTACCAGGAGGTCATCCTCGACCATCACCGGCGCCCCAGAAATTTCCGTGTCATCGAGGGCGGACGCAAGGCCGAAGGCTTCAATCCCCTGTGCGGCGACCAGGTCACCGTGTACGTCTGCATGAACGGCGATCGCATCGCGGATGTGAGCTTCCAGGGCAGCGGATGCGCCATTTCCCGGGCCTCGGCCTCCCTGATGACGGAAGCCGTGAAAGGCAAGACGCTCGACGAAGCCGACCAGCTGTTCGGGCGGTTTCATCAGATGATTACGCGCTCGCCGGACGAGCCGGTCGAAGATCTGGGGAAGCTCTCGGTTCTCGCCGGCGTCCGCCAGTTTCCCAGCCGGATCAAATGCGCGAGCCTCGCGTGGCACACGCTGCGCTCGGCCGCCGAGGCGCGCGACGACGTGGTGTCGACCGAATGAAACAGCTGCCCGTGGTGCCGAACACGCCCGACCAGACGCCGCAGCCCCAGCCGGCCGAAACGAGCGGCCTCGTGTCCGATCCCGAGCTGACGACGCGGCTCACGCCCCGGATCGTGGAGGCGTTGTCGCGCGTCTTCGATCCCGAAATTCCGGTCAACATCTACGAGCTGGGCCTCATCTACGACATCACGGTCGACCGCGCCGGCGTGGTCGGGATCCGCATGACGCTGACCGCTCCGGCCTGCCCGGCGGCGGAGTTTCTGCCCATCGACGTCAAGAAGCAGGTCGGAGCGCTCGACGAGGTGACTGACGTGAAGGTGGACGTCGTGTGGGATCCGCCCTGGGACCGCGACCGCATGTCGGATGCGGCGAAGCTTCAGCTCGGCCTGCTCTGATCCGCGGGTGCGTTCGCCCCCTCCAGGCCCGCGACGCCTCTCGCGATCTCGGCTCCAGCCTCCGACATCTCGGCGAAGGCGCGCGCGACATCTCCGGGATGGGCCTCGATGCCCGCGACCGCATCGGCGACGACCGTGACGTCCAGGCCTGCGCGCCGCGCGTCGAGCACGGACGCCTTCACGCAGTAGTCGGTCGCGATCCCCGCGACATACAGCCGATCGATGCCCCGGGCGCCGAGGTCCGCGAGAAACGATCGTCCCTCGCCTGTACGGCCGTCGAATGCGGAATAGCCGGGTCGATCGGGATCGTCGCCCTTGCTGATCACGACCACGTCGTCTGGCAGCGCGAGGTCGGGATGGAACGCGGCGCCCGCGGTGCCCTGCACGCAGTGCGGCGGCCATGCGCCGCCGTACGCCCGGAAGTGGCGGGTGACCGGCGGATGCCAGTCGCGCGAGGCGTACACGGGCACGCCGGTCGCGTGCGCCACCGCCAGGAGGCGATTCAGGGCCGGCAGAATGCGCGCGCCGCCCTCGGCGGCAAGCGCGCCGCCCGGGCAGAAGTCGAGCTGCACGTCGACGACGAGCACGGCCGGGTGCCCCGATGAGCGAATCGCCGGTCCTGACAGTTCGAGCCGCCCCCGGTCATTGTACGAAGTCCGGCTCGCCGCGTCTCTATTTCATGAGCGGATGCCGCTCGAAGTGATACGCCAGGTGCACGCTGACCGTCGTCAGCACGTCATTGGCAGCGTCGCGACGCACAAGGACCCAGTTCAGGTCCGGACGAAGCGCGAGATGCGTCGTCAGATAGACGTTCACCCCACCGCCGACCACGAACGACGGATCGGTGAAGGTGTGCTGCGACGCCGCCATGAGACCGGTCGCCTGGAGGCGGCGCCGATAGAACTCGGGAACGGCGGCGCCGTCGTTGAACCGCGCCCGGTAGAAGCCGATGCCGCCTTCGGCGAACGGCACGACGCGGCGCGGAGACGTGAGGCCGACCTGCGCCGTGAGGTCGGCGAAGAAGGCGTTGGCACGATGGCCGCGATCGAGCCACGTGCCCCTGGCTTCCACGCCGAGCGCCGGCGTGATTTCCCAGCCGAAGGCACCGCCGGCGAGCGCTCCCGTCGTCGACGATCCGCTCGACGAGCCGGCGAAGACATTCACCGTGGTGCCGTGGGCCCACGAGCTGTCCGGGGCCGGAGGCTGCGCCCCGGCGGACGCCGCTAGCATGACGAGCATCACGATGCTGAACGATGCGGTTGTGCGCTGCATGACTGGACGCTCCTTGCCTCTATGGCTGGGCTGCAAGGCTCGTGCCTCGGATGCGGATCGCTCCGGCTGAGAGATTGGACGCGCGAACGACGAGAGTGCTGGATTGCCGGCATGTCGCAACGACGCGCTCACGGTACCCACCTTGCTTCCCCTGCCGGGGAGGCCGATATGCACCAGCTCCACGGCGGGCGATCGATCTGGAAAGGCGCCGTTGCGGGTCTCGCCGGAGGCCTGGCCGCTTCGTGGGTGATGAACGAGTTTCAGGCGGGTGTGGCGAAGCTCACCCGACACGAACAGGGGGAGGACGAGCCGCAGGCCGAAGACGCGACGATGAGAACGGCAGGCGCCGTGGCCGAGTCCTTGTTCGGCCGTGAACTGACGACGCGCGAGAAAGAAGTCGCAGGGCCGGCGGTGCACTATGCGTTCGGCGGCGCCATGGGCGCCGTCTACGGTGCGCTGGCGGAAACCAGTCCGTCGGCCGGCGCGGGACGGGGGTTGACGTTCGGCTCGGCGCTCTGGTTCGGCGCGGACGAGCTGGCCGTACCCGCAGTCCGGCTCTCGGGGTCGCCGTTCCAATACCCGGTCTCAACGCACGCCCTTGCGCTCTCCTCGCACCTCGTCTATGGCGTGACCCTCGACTTCGTGCGCCGGATGATCCGCGGCGTGCTGTAACACTCTGCTGGACTCGGGCTTGCAACAGCTTCCTGTCGGAAAGGCGGGAGGCCGGTCATGACGCCAAAGGCTGTGCTCGTTCTCGCGACGGCCTGGTTCGGGATCACGGGCGTGGCGGCGGCGCAGTCCCGTGGCATGACGCCGGAAGACCTGGAGGTCCTGGCCAGACTGCACCAGTCGAACCAGATGGAAATCGAGGCCGGGCAGTTTGCGCGGCAGAAGGCCGCCGCGGCCGCGGTCAAGCGTTTCGGCAATCTGCTCGTGCAGGATCATCGGCACGTCGACCAGTTGTTGACGACGTTCGCCGAAACGAGGGGCGTCACGACGATTCCTCGGCCCTTCGGAGCCTGGTCGCAGGAGTTGGGACGAGAGCAGCATGCGACGATGCAACGGCTGCAGGAGCTTCGCGGCCGGCCGTTCGATCGCGAGTTCGCGAAGGCGATGGTCCAGTCGCACCAGGAAACCTCGACGGTCGTCGCTGATGCCATCGACCACGTCGATGACGCGGGCTTTCAGGACTTGCTGCGCCGCCTCGAGCCGATCCTGCACCAGCACCTCACGATCGCTCGAGGACTGACGCCGTTATCGACGAGTCGTCGATAGCGGCAGGCAGCGGGGAGGAGCCATGGCATACCATGCGGCGCACACGTCGATTCCCCGTCAGCAGGCGGAACGCCGACCGTATTCCGCCGGGGCGATCACCGAGGCCGGAGTCGCTGGCGGCGTGGCGGGCGGCATCGCCATGGCCGCATTTCTGATGGGCTATGCCCAATTCGTGCAGGGCGGAAATGCGGCGGCGCCGCTGCAGACAATGGGTGCCACCTTTTACGGGCCCGACGCGCTCATCGGAGGCCTCGGCGTGGTGGTCTGGGGCGCGCTGCTGCATCTCACGATCGCGGCGGCGCTCGGCGCCGTGTTCGCCTGGATCGTCGGACCGTATCCTCGCGGCGGCGCCTCGGTGGGTTGGGGGATCACCTACAGCCTCGTCGTCATGCTGGCGATGACCTACCTCGTGCTGCCGTGGGCCAACCCGACGATGTTCGAGCGGGTGCCGCTGATGATGGGCGCGTGGGCGACCGCCCACGTCGTTTACGGCTTCGGCCTGGCGCTTGCGCCCGGCTACCTACGGCGATCCTGATACGCTATAAGGCCGTGGACCTTTCGCGCCCCGATCGCGCCGGCCTGTTGGCCTGGTACCGGCGCAACCGCAGCCGTTCACGAGCGCTCTTCGACCTCGTCGCCGACGAGGCGTACTACAGCCGACCCATCGCCCTCAGGAATCCCATCGTCTTCTATGAGGGGCACCTTCCCGCGTTCAGCTTCAACACGCTGGCCAAGCGTGGCCTGGGGCGCGCGAGCATCGATCCGGCCCTCGAGGCCCTCTTTGCCCGGGGGATCGACCCCGCAGCGGCCGAGGCCGCCGACCACGACGAACGCAGCCTGTGGCCCGACCGCGCGGCGGTTCGCGCCTTCGTGGAGCGGGCCGACGAGGAGGTGATGTCGTGCCTGGCGTCCGGCAACCTGTCGGTGCCCGGAGAGCCGCTGCTGGATCGCGCGGAAGCCGCGTTCGCCATCCTCGAGCACGAAGCGATGCATCAGGAGACGCTCCTCTACATGTGGCATCGCCTGCCATTCGACGACAAGCGGCGGCCGGCGGGGTATGCGCCCCGCACCGAGAGCGCGCCGCCCCGGCAGGAATGGATCGACGTGCCGGCGGGATCGGCGACGCTCGGCGTCGATCGCACGGCGGTGCCATTCAGTTGGGACAACGAGCGGCCGTCGCGCGTCGAACCGGTTGGCGGCTTTCGCATCTATCGCCACAACGTGACGAACGCCAGCTTCCTCGAGTTCGTCGAGGCCGGTGGTTACCAGAACGCGCAGTGGTGGCGGCCGGAGGACTGGGCCTGGGTGCAGGCCGAACGCCTGGCGCATCCCGGCTTCTGGGTGCGCGGTGATCGGGGCTGGTTCTGGCGGGGAATGTTCGACCTCGTTCCGTTGCCGCCTGCGTGGCCGGTGTACGTCAGCTATGCGGAAGCGCACGCCTATGCCCGTTGGCGCGAGGCGCGGCTGCCGACCGAGGCCGAGTTCCAGCGAGCCGCCTACGGCACTCCCGAAGGGGGTGAGCGCCAGCACCCATGGGGGGACGAACCGCCGACGGCAGCTCACGGCGTGTTCGATTTCACGAGCTGGGATCCCGAACCGGCCGGCAGCCATCCCCCCGGCCGGAGCGGCTGGGGCGTGGACGATCTCGTCGGCAATGGCTGGGAATGGACCAGCACGCCGTTTGCTCCGTTTCCGGGTTTCGCGCCGATTCCGTCCTATCCGGAATATTCAGCCGACTTCTTCGACGGCGACCACTACGTGATCAAGGGCGCCTCGCCCGCGACGGCGCGCGAGCTCGTCCGCCCCAGCTTCCGCAACTGGTTTCGCCCGCGGTATCCCTACGTCTACGCCACGTTCCGCCTGGCGGAGGACGCGCGATGACCGATCTCGAGCAATTCGCCGTCGACGTGCGGTGCGGCCTCACGAAGGCGCCCCGAGAGCTGCCGTCGCGTTACCTGTACGACGAGCTGGGGTCGGCGCTCTTCGAAGCGATCTGCCGGCTGCCGTGGTATCCGATCACACGCGCCGAATATCGGCTGTTGGGCGCGCACGGCGCAGAGGCGTTCGGCCAGGTCGCACCCTCGGCCGTTGTCGAGCTGGGGTCGGGCAGCGGCGACAAGCTGCGCACGCTGCTCGAAGCGGCCCCGACGCGCGGCGATCTCGACGTTCACGTCGTGGACGTGTCCCTGCGGGCGCTCGAACTGTCGACCCAGGCGCTGGGCTCGCTCGGCGGCGTCCGCATGGCCGCACATCAGGCGTCCTACGAGGTGGGACTGCGGGAAGCCGTCGCCGACGCGGACCGTGGGGGGCCGACGCTCGTGCTGTTTCTCGGGTCGAACATCGGCAACTTCGATCCGCCGGGCGCGTCGCGGCTTCTTCGCGGCATCCACTCGGTGCTTTCGCCCGGCGATGCGCTGCTCATCGGGGTCGACCTGGTGAAGCCGGAACCGCAGATGCTCGTGGCCTACGATGATCCGCTCGGCGTGACGGCCGCCTTCAACCGCAACCTGCTGGTCCGCATCAACCGCGAGCTCGGGGGGGATTTCGACCTCGACGAATTCGCCCATCGGGCCACGTGGAACGCCCACGAGTCCCGCGTCGAGATGCATCTGGTCGCCCGGTCTGGCCAGGACGTCCAGGTGGACGCGACACGCCTGACGATCCACCTGGACCCCGGCGAAACGATCTGGACGGAAAGCTCCTACAGGTACACCGCTCCCGGAGTCGTCGATCTGCTCGGCCGGTCCGGATTCGGCATGCTGTCCCAGTGGGTGGACGCGCGCGGCGGCTTCACCCTGGCGCTCGCCGGGGTCGATCGGCCTCGCTGATCGCACCCTGGCCCGTCACCTCGCGGCAAACGGGCCTATGCCCAGCGCCGGACCGATCCAGCTCCAGAAGTGGAGCGCGTCGGGGTCGTGCACGTCAGCCTCCCGCGCGAGGGGACGCGCCAGGTCGGCGCGGCCCGCCATCGCCAGCGCATAGACGAGCAGTGGCCGGAGTGTGGGCGCCTGGAAGCCGGCGCGCTCCGATTCCGAGAACGACCGGACGGCGCCGCCATAATCGCGCGACGCGAGCGCGCCGAGCCCCCGGGCGTACGCCGCCGTACCGGTGCTGTCGGCAGCGGTCGCGGCAATCGACTGCTTCACGGCATCGCTGCCCAGGATCCAGAGCGGCAGCGTCTCGAGCGTGGTGTCGGAGAGCAGATGATGGAGGTCCTCGATCTGCCGCAGCGGTTTGCCGCCCTCCCAGAGCACTCTGTTGATGGTCCCCTGCACGTCGAAAAAGGGCAGCGTCTCGTCGACGAAAGACGCCGGGAAGCGTTCGCGGACGAATGCCGATTGGGTAAACGCCCGGCGGGCGCGCGTTGGATCGATCAGACGCTGATACATCTCGGCCGTCGCCGCATCCGACCGGTACGCCGGATCCGAGAGGGACGGCCTCGAGGCGACGGGCCGCAGGCGCTGCGGGTAGTCGTCGGTCAGGGGCGGCGTGTCGGCGGTCAGCGCCTTCAACTCGGCCGCGTCGGCGAGAAACGTCGCCCCGATCTGCGCCGGCCGCTCGAACCCGACGTCCTCGAGCCGCCGCGCGGTCTCGGCGCGATGCCAGGAACGCGCCAGCGACTCGGGCGACGCCGGCGCTGCCCGAGCGCCCCGCCCGCCGACGAGCATGAAGTCGAACGGCGTGGCATTCCACAGCGAGCAGTCGGCAAAGACGTCGCAGAATGCGCGGACGATCGTATTCACATCGGTTCCGGGATCGGGGCGCGCCACCGGCAGCCAGTACGTCGTGACACCGCGGTCGGTCAGATGGTCGAAGATGAGCTGGAAATACTCGCGCGTGTAGATGTTCACGGCACCTGGGGTGCGCGGGGGCGGCGGCTCTCCCGTGATGAGATCGAAACGCTCGTCGGTCGTTTCGAGGAAATACCGCCCGTCTTCCACGTGCACGCGCACGCGGGGATCGCGAAGCGGATGCCGATCGGGCTCGTAGATGACGTTGCTCATCGCGAGCACGTCGCGCGAGATCTCCACGACGTCGATCGATCGGGCGGCGGCGAGGTCCGTCGCGGCGCCGGCCGTCACGCCCACGCCGTAGCAGATGATCAGCACGCGCTCGATCGGCGTCGGGCTGACGATCATGGGCCAGTACACGAAGTACCGCATGTACCGCTCGGCCGGAACGGCGGTGCCCGACATCGAAAACCCGTTGGTGACGAGACGGCTGTACACCGGACGGCCGAACCATGCCTGCTGCATGAGGAAGATCGTCTCCGACGGCCCCTCGCGGGTGGCGACCACGCGCGAGCCGTCGGCGGCGTATGCGCCGGCGGAGCGCTCGAAATAGTCGTGCATGCGCCCGGCGGGCAGCGCGACCAGCAGCGCCACCATGGCCACCGCGACGGTCCGGCGCCACCTCGTCCGCCCGGCTGTGGCGCGTCCGCCCGTTGACCACTCCGACGCGGTGAGCAGGGCGACGACGCCATAGGCGGCTCCGGCGATCTCGAACGATCGCTCCATGCCCACGGCCGGCAGCAGCAGGAACGCGCCGATCAATGGACCGGCGGCCGCGCCGACCGTGTTCGCGAGCATGAGCCACGCCGCGGCGCTCGTTTCCTGGCCGACGTCGGTGTGCAGCGCCTCGCCCACGAGGGTGAAGATGACCCCCGACAGCACGGACGCCGGAGCGGTCAGCACGACGGCGAACCACAGGACGCGCGTCCAGGCCGCCACCTGCGTGCCGGCCGTGAGCGATCCAAAGGCCCAGTACGACGCGATCACCATGACGGCCGAGAGGATGGCCACATCCGGCAGATGCCGTGCCGCTCCCGGTCGTCGTGCGAGCCACCACGATGCGATCAGTCCGCCAATCCCGATGCACGCGAGAACGACGGCCAGCATGATGTTCATGGCGAGCGTCGTCGTCAGGACGTACATGGAGAGGAAGCGGAACCAGACGAGCTCGAGGCCGACGAGCGCCGCGCCCGCCAGACCCGCAGCAATGAGGAGGCGCCAGGGCCGGCGCGCGGGCGTCGCGGGGGCGTCGACCGCCGGCGATCGGTCGGGGGACGGCTCGCCGGAGTGTGACAGCCTGTAGGCCAGGGCCGCCGCCGTCAGGTTCAACAGGCCCGCGACCGATGCGCTGCCCATGACGCCCACGGCGCGTATCAGCACGACCTCGGCCAGGACGACGCCTGCGACTGCGCCAATCGTGTTCCAGCCGTACAACCGCCCGAGGGCACGGCCGAAGCCGGGATACCAGTGGCACATCGCGCCGACGAGTACGGGCAGCGTTGCGCCCATCGCCGTCGCGGGCAACAGCAGGAGCAGGAACGCGACGACGAAGCGGAGCGCATTCGCGACCCAGAGACTGCCTCCGGCGTCGGCGGCAAGGCCGCCAACGATGCCCGACAGGGCGGGCATGACGGCGGTGAGCGCGAGGCCGGAGACGGCGACCGTGGCCTCGAGCACGGCATAGACCGTCAGAGGGTGCACGAACGGGCGGCGGCGCCAGGCGACGAGGGCGCTGCCGAGCGCCAGGCCCGCCATGAAGCTCGAGAGCACCACGCTCGCCGCCCAGACGCTCGCCCCGAACACGAGGCCCGCGCGGTAGAACCAGGCCGCTTCGAACATGAGGGCCGCGGCTCCCGACAGGAAGAACACCGCCGAGAGCGCATGCGCGCTCGGCCGAGCCGTGTGCCCGATCGCCATCGCGAACCGATGTTACTACCGGGCTCGACGGCTGTGTACAATCGCCCCGGTTCGGCGCGAGACTCCCGCGGACACGAGAGGGCACGGCGATGATGAGATTCACACGGCTCGTTGCGGCGGTGGCCGTCGCCGTCGCCGCGAGCGCGGCGCTCCCGGGCGAACGGCACGTGGCGGGCCAGACGCCGGCCGACAACGAACAGATCATGTCGCCAGGGCCATCGGCGGCGCGCTTCCCGCGCAATGCCGACGAGTTCGACCAGATGTTCAATCAGGTGAAGAACTGGGGGCGCTGGGGCGCCGACGACCAGCTCGGGGCCGCCAACCTCATTACCGATGAGAAGCGCCGCCAGGCGCTGGCCCTCGCACAGCTCGGCCTCGCCCTCGGGCTCGCCCACCCGCCGCTCACCGAGCCCGCGCCCGACAACACGAACCCGTTCCAACACACGATGAACCGGGGATTCTCGACCGACACCTACAGCGTGTCCTATCACGGCTATGCGCACAGCCACATCGACGCGCTCTGCCACATTCTCTACAAGGACCAGACCTACAACGGATATGCGCGCGCCGAGGTGAACACGGCCACGGGCTGCACGAAGCTGGGCATCCAGAACCTCAAGGACGGCATCGTGACGCGCGGCATCCTGATCGACATGCCCCGCCTGAAGAACGTCCCGTATCTCGAGCCCGGCACGCCGGTGTTCGTGGAAGATCTCGAAGCCTGGGAGAAGCGCGCCGGCGTGCGCGTGTCGCCGGGCGACGCCATCTTTCTCCGCACCGGACGGTGGGCCCGACGTGCGGCGCGTGGTCCGTGGCCCGTCGGCCGGAACGAGGCCGGCTATCATGCGTCGGTCGCGCCATGGCTGAAGGAACGCGGCGTGGCCTTTCTCGCGAGCGACGATGCGCAGGACGTCACGCCGTCGCTCGTCGAGGGCGTCAATCTGCCCGTCCACACACTGGCGATCACGGCCCTTGGCATCGACATTCTCGACAACCAGGATCTCGAAGCGGTCGCCGAGACCGCGGCGCGCCTCAACCGATGGGAGTTCCTCCTGACCGTCGCGCCCCTCCCGGTGACGGGCGGCACCGGATTCCCCGTGAATGCCCTGGCGATCTTCTGAGTGGCGGCGGTGGGCGCCGTCGATCGACGCGGTGTTGAACCGACCGTGGCCTGATGCCGGCTCGACGCCGACCTTGGTCGGGCTGGAATACGAGAGCGGTCTCGCGGGTTGAGAGCGGGTAAGATGCGTGAGATGTCCCGATCCGCATGGCTCACCGGTACTGGCTGGCGTGGCGGCGGTTGTGCTTGTGGCAGCGGTCGCGATCGTTCGTCTCGCGCCCCGCCCCGGGAACGCCGAGAGCGGTCAGTCCCCCGCGGCCGCCTCCTCGACGGGCGCACCGGGCGACGCCATCGTGCTGAAGGACATGCACGGCGCGGATGTCCGCCTGTCCTCGTTCAACGGCAAGATCGTGATCCTCAACTTCTGGGCGACCTGGTGCGCCCCGTGCCGCGTCGAGATTCCCGATCTGGTGGCGCTTCAGGCCAAGTACGCTGACGATCTGGCCGTCGTCGGCATCGTCGTGATGGATCCGATCGACGAGAAGCTCCCGGCCTTCGTCCGCGAGCTCAAGATGACCTACCCGATTCTCGACGGGAACGATCGCGAGGACGTGGAGTCGGCGTACGGGCCGTTCATCGGACTCCCGACCTCCGTGATCCTCGATCGGAACGGGCTGGTCGTCACGAAGCGGACCGGCATGGCGACGAGGGCGCAGTTCGAGGACGTCGTCAAGGCGCTGCTGGCGTCGTAGGGCCGCCGGCGTCAGCCCTGGCCGGCAATCGAGAGAAGCAGCCACGCGATCATGAACAGCCCCGCCGCTGCGGCCGCCCACCAGTAGCGCAGGATCCACCCCGCCACGTCGTAGCGATCGCGTTCCATGAATCCACGCTAGACCGACGCGCCTGAGGCCGGGCTGGAAAAGTCCTGAAAAGTCCCTGAAGCGTCGGGAATTCGCCCACGAATTGGGCGTAGGATCGCGAAGTACAGGCCTAGACCGCCCGGGCGGGCGGTGCGGGGGACCCAACTGGAGACCAGGCAAGGGCCTGGCTTCACCGGGGCGCATCGGGACGCTGGAGCGAGCGTCCGGTAGAGGACTTCCAACCTCGAGCCCGTCAGCTAACCCCGTCGGCCGTTGGAGGCTCCATGCCCGAAGCCGGGCTCCTTCCGCAGCTCAAACGGGTCGTCGTCGGCAAACCCATTCCGTCCCATCTCGCGCATCACGAGCGCCTGTCCCGGCTGACGGGCCTGGCGGTGCTGTCGTCGGATCCGCTGTCGTCGGTGGCGTACGCGACCGAGGAAATCCTGCGCGTCCTGGTGCTGGTCGGCGCGGGCGCGCTCGGACTGGCGAGCCCCATCGCCATCACGATTGCGGCGATTCTCGCGATCGTCGTCTTTTCGTACCGCCAGACGATTCACGCGTACCCGAGCGGGGGCGGGGCGTATATCGT
Source organism: uncultured Acidobacteriota bacterium (assembly GCA_963837345.1). Classification (GTDB taxonomy): domain Bacteria; phylum Acidobacteriota; class Vicinamibacteria; order Vicinamibacterales; family CAVVIG01; genus CAWIMX01. The sequence continues at coordinate 139,912 of CAWIMX010000001.1, read as the reverse complement.
CTCGAAGGAGAATCTGGGCGATCTGCCGGCCCTCATCGCCGCTTCTTCGCTGCTGATCGACTACGTGCTCACTGTGGCCGTGAGCATTGCCGCCGGCGTCGCCGCGCTCACGTCCGCCTTTCCGCAATGGCACGTCAATCGTGTCGAACTGACGCTCGGATTCGTCGTGCTGCTGATGCTCGGGAATCTCCGCGGCATTCGAGAATCCGGACGGATCTTCTCGATTCCGACGTACTTCTTCGTCGTGACCATTCTGACGCTCGTGGCGACGGGCGCCTGGCGTGCGCTGACGGGCCGAGTCGCACTGATCGCGGCGGCGGCGCCTCTGGCGTCGACGGGCCAGCCGCTCAGCCTCTTCCTGCTGCTCACGGCCTTCTCGAACGGCTGCACGGCCATGACAGGCGTCGAGGCCGTGTCGAACGGCGTGCCCGCGTTCAAGCCGCCGGAAGCCAGAAACGCGGCGGCGACAATGGCCATGATGGTCGTCCTGTCGATCACGATGTTTCTCGGCATCACGTTCCTGGCCCACGCCTACCACATCGTGCCGAGCGAGCAGGAGACCGTCGTGTCGCAGCTGGCTCGCGGCGTCTTCGGCGCGCGCACCGTCCTGTACTATGCCGTCCAGGCGGCGACCATGCTGATCCTCGTGCTGGCGGCGAACACCGCGTACGCGGATTTTCCCCGCCTGGCATCGATCCTCGCGCGGGATCGGTACGTGCCGCGGCAGTTCATGAACCAGGGCGATCGCCTGGCGTTCTCGAACGGCATCGTCGGACTGAGCGTGCTCGCCGCGCTGCTCCTGGTGGCGTTCGGCGGCGACACGCACGCGCTGATTCCGCTGTACATGATCGGCGTGTTCGTGTCGTTCACGCTCTCGCAGGCGGGGATGGTCGTGCACTGGCGCCGGGCGCGGTCGTCGGGCTGGCGCACGAGCGCGGCGATCAACGGCATCGGGGCCACGGTGACCGGCATCGTGCTCCTCGTCGTCGGCGCGACCAAGGCGCACGAGGGCGCCTGGATCATCATGCTGCTCATTCCGCTGAATGTGGTGTTCTTCCAAGTCACGCACGCGCACTACAACCGGGTGGCGGCACAGCTGACGCTGCGCGGCTGGCGCCCCAACGGTCCCAGGAGGAACACCGTGCTCGTGCCCGTGGGCGGCATCCAGCGCGCCGTCGTCGAGGCGCTCGGGTACGCACGGACGCTTTCGACCGACGTGCGGGCGCTGTACATCGACGTGGATCCGACGGCTACGCAGGAGCTGCAGAGCCTGTGGCCCGAGTGGGGGCATGACGTTCCTCTGGTGGTGCTGGAGTCCCCGTACCGCTCGTTGATGGAACCGCTGCTCGAGTACATCGACGCGATCCATCGCGAGCATCCCGACGACTACGTCACCATCGTGCTGCCGGAATTCGTCCCGGCCCGCTGGTGGCATCACTTTTTCCACAACCAGCGGGCGCTCCTCATCAAGGGCGCGCTGCTGTTCAAGCCCAAGACCGTGGTGACGAGCGTGCCGTTCCACCTCCGCCATTGAGCGCCCCGCAGCCTACGACTCGTTCAACGGCACGACCTGCACGGCCGCATCGGGGACCGCACCGAGGAAGCGGTTGAGCGTGGACCCGCGCCACAGGACCTCCCATCGGGACCGCGCGCTCTGGCCGAAGATGACGTGGGTGACGCCCTCCCGCTGCGCGAACGCGACGAGCCCGTCGGAAGGGTTGTTGGCCTTGACCCGCACCACCGTAGCGCCGAGGCTTTCCGCGAGCCGGATGTTCTGCTGCAGAGCATCCGCGTCCCTGCTCGTCATGCGGGCCGGCTTCTCCTGCGGCGTCTCGACGTACACCGCATACCACTTCGACCCCAGGCGGCCCGCAATGCGCGCGCCCGTCCTGATCACCCGCGGCGCGACGGCGCTCGAGCTCATGCACACCATGACCCGTTCGGGAATGAGCGCGGGCTCGAGTCCCTGGCTGGCCCGGTAGCTGGCCGCTTTCTCGCCGACTTCGTCCGCCACAGCGCGAAGTGCGAGCTCGCGGAGCGTCGACAGATTGCCCTTCCGGAAGAAATTGGCCAGCGCCTGTTCGACCTTTTCCGGCCGGTAGATCTTTCCCTCGCGCAGGCGACTGCGAAGCTCCTCCACGGTGACATCGACATTGATGACTTCGTCCGCCCGGTCCAGGAACGTATCGGGCACCGTCTCGCGCACCCGAACGCCGGTCGAGCGCGCGACCGCGTCGTTCAATGTCTCGAGGTGCTGGATGTTCACCGCCGTGATGACGTGGATCCCGGCCTCCAGGATGTCGAGGACGTCTTCGTAGCGCTTCCCATGCCGGCTGCCCGGCACGTTCGTGTGGGCCAGCTCGTCCACGATGCACACCTGCGGGTGTCTGGCGACAATCGCGTCGACGTCCATCTCTTCCATCGTCACGCCGCGGTACTCGACCCCCCGGCGTGGAATGATCTCGAGGTCGCGGATCTGGGCCTCCGTCTCCCGGCGGCCGTAGGTCTCGACGAACCCGACGACGACATCCAGCCCCCGGGCCCGCAGCGCATGCGCTTCGCGAAGCATCTCGTACGTCTTGCCGACGCCAGGAGCGGCGCCGATGTAGATCCGCAGCCGCGCGCGCTCGCGCTCCTTGATCCGGGCCAGCAGGGCGTCGGCCGTCGGCCGCTGTTCGGGCATCGGCAGGGTTGTGGCCTCAGGCGAGGTGAACCGCCACCAGGATCATATCGATAGCCTTGATGCCGACGAACGGCAGCAGGACTCCGCCCACGCCGTAGATCAGCAGGTTCCGGCGCAGAACCGCTTCCGCGCCGATCGGCTTGTACGCGATCCCCCTGAGCGCGAGTGGAATCAGCCCAATGATAATCACCGCGTTGAAGATCACGGCCGAGAGAATCGCCGACTGCGGCGTCGCCAGGCGCATCACATTGAGCGCGCCGAGCTCGGGAAACGTCAGGATGAACATGGCCGGGATGATGGCGAAGTACTTGGCGACGTCGTTGGCGATGGAGAACGTCGTGAGCGCGCCGCGCGTCATCAGCAGCTGCTTGCCAATCTCGACAATTTCGATCAGCTTGGTGGGGTTCGAGTCCAGGTCCACCATGTTGCCCGCTTCCTTCGCCGCCGTCGTGCCGGTGTTCATCGCGACGCCGACGTCGGCCTGGGCGAGGGCGGGCGCATCGTTGGTGCCGTCGCCGGTCATGGCCACCAGCTTGCCGGCCGCCTGCTCGCGCCTGATCAGGGTCATCTTGTCTTCCGGCGTGGCCTGAGCCAGGAAGTCGTCGACCCCCGCTTCCTGCGCGATCGCGGCTGCGGTCAGGGGATTGTCGCCCGTGATCATCACCGTTCGGATGCCCATCGCCCGCAGTGCGTCGAACCGCTGGCGCATGCCCCCTTTCACGATGTCCTTCAGATGGACGACCCCCAGCGCGCGAGTCCGCTCGGCCACGACCAGGGGCGTCCCCCCGGAACGGGCGATTCGATCGACGATGGCCTGCAGCTCGGGCGGCGTGCTGCCGCCGTTGGCCGCAAGGTATCTGGCCACGGCGTCGCCGGCCCCTTTCCGAATCTCACGGCCATCCAGGTTGATGCCGGACATGCGTGTCTGCGCCGAGAATGGAACGAACGACGCCTCCTTGTCGGCCAGGTCGCGCCCCCGGATCTGATACCGTCTCCTTCGCCAGGATGACGATCGACCGCCCCTCGGGCGTCTCGTCGGCGAGCGAGGCCAGTTGCGCCGCGTCGGCCAGCTCACCGTCCGTCACGCCAGGCACCGGGACGAATTCAGTCGCCTGGCGATTGCCGAGCGTGATGGTCCCGGTCTTGTCGAGCAGCAGTGTGTCGACATCTCCGGCGGCTTCCACGGCGCGGCCGGACATGGCCAGGACGTTGTGCTGCACGAGCCGGTCCATTCCGGCGATGCCGATCGCCGAAATGAGGGCGCCGATCGTCGTGGGAATCAGGCAGACGAGGAGCGCGATGAGCACCGGGATTGGAATCGTCGTGCCGGCATAGCACGCAAACGGCTCGAGCGTCACGACGACGAGCAGGAAGACCAGTGTCAGCACCGCCAGGAGGATGTTGAGCGCGATCTCGTTGGGCGTCTTCTGGCGCTCCGCGCCCTCGACGAGCGCGATCATGCGATCCAGGAACGTGTGCCCCGGATCGGAGGTGATGCGCACCCGGATCCAGTCGGAGATGACCCGCGTGCCGCCGGTCACGGCCGACCGGTCGCCGCCCGACTCGCGGATGACCGGAGCGGATTCCCCCGTGATGGCCGACTCGTCGACCGACGCGACGCCTTCGATGATTTCGCCGTCGCCCGGGATGAATTCACCGGCCTCGACCAGCACGACGTCGTCTTTGCGAAGGCTCGAGGCCGGTATCTGTTCCATCGTGCCGGCGGAGGTGAGCCGGTTGGCCATCGTTTCGGTGCGCGTCCTGCGCAGCGTCTCGGCCTGCGCCTTGCCTCGGCCCTCGGCCATCGCTTCGGCGAAATTCGCGAACACGACCGTGAACCAGAGCCAGAAGGCCACCTGCCCGGTGAACAACGGCACGCCGCCCCCGGTGACCATCTCTTGAAGGAAGACGATCGTCGTCAACAGGCTGCCGGCCTCGACGATGAACATCACCGGATTCTTCACCTGAATCCGCGGATCCAGCTTGCGGAATGCCTCCACCACCGCCTGGCGGATAATCCGTGAATCCCAGATCGAGATGCTGCGGGCATGTTCCGACATGTGAGTCGTCCTGCTTACTGAATGGCAGATGCCGATGGCGGGCCGAGCTGTTCGTCCAGATCGAGGTTCAGCTCCAGCACGTTGACGCGTGAACGGCCGAAGAATCCCCAACTCGGGAGTTCCGTGTGCGCGTCGACGAGCCGACGGACGCGCGCCGCGGCGACGCCGCGGGCCGCGGCGACGCGTGCCACCTGCAATTCGGCGCCGCGGGGAGGAATGTGCGGATCCAGGCCTCCGCCGCTCGCGGTCACCATCTCCGACGGCACCTCGCCCGGTCGAACCCTCTCGAGCGCCGTGATCGCGTCGAGCCGATCCTGGACGGCCTTGAGGTGATCCGGGTTCGACGGTCCGTCGTTGCTCCCCCCTGTGGCCGCCGCGTTGTAGTCGACCGCCGAGGGTCGCGGGTGGAAATACTCGGGCCGGGTGAACGCCTGCGCAATCAGTCGCGAGCCGACCGCGGTGCCATCCTCGCGCCGAATCAGGCTCCCGTCGACCTGAGACGGGAAGGCGACCCGGCCCAGCGCCCAGAGCGCGGCGTGATAGACGCCGCCGAACAGCACCATCGTGATGATGGTGAAGAGAATCCCGCGTTTGATTTCAGCAGACATCTCAGCACCTACCGCAGCGCCAGGTACTCGGCGACCGGCCCGAGCACTGCCACGGGCATGAACATCAGCAGGCCGAGGATGACGACGACGGCCCAGAGCGTGAAGCCGTACGTCGCGCTGTCGGCTCGCAGCGAGCCTGCGGTCTCGGGCGTCGCCGGCTTCGCCGCGAGGGAGCCGGCGAGCGCGAGCGGCGCGAAGATCGGGATATAGCGCGACAGCAGCATCACGAGCCCCGTCGAGATGTTCCAGAACGGCGTGTTGTCGCCGAGGCCTTCGAAGCCCGATCCGTTGTTCGCGGCACCCGACGAGAACTCGTACAGCATCTCCGAGAAACCGTGCGGGCCCGGATTGTGCAGCCACGCCAGCGCGGTATCAGGATGCGCCGTCGTCGTCCAGACGTAGCAGGCGATGGCCGTGCCCACCAGAATCGCCAGCGGGTGCCACAGCAGCGCGAGGCTGGCCAGCTTCATCTCCCGGCCTTCGACCTTCTTGCCCAGGAACTCCGGCGTCCGGCCAATCATCATGCCCGCCACGAACACGGCCACGATGATGAAGATGAACATGTTGATGAACCCCACGCCCACGCCGCCGAAGATGCTGTTGATCCACATGCCGACCATCGGCATCAAGCCGGCGAGCGGCGTCAGCGAATCGTGCATGGCGTTGACTGACCCGTTCGACGTGACCGTGGTGCTGACGGCCCAGAGGGCGGACAGGCCGGCGCCGAAGCGGACCTCCTTGCCCTCCATCGAACCGGTCGTCTGGTCCACCCCCATCCTGGCAATGGCGGGGTTGCCGTGCGCCTCCTGGGCGACCGCGAACGTGACCATGGGCAAGTACATGGCCAGCATGACCGCGAAGATCGCGGTCGCCAGCTTCCTCCGGCGGACCATGTCGCCGAGCGTCCAGACGGTCGCCATGGGAATGGCGAGGATCGACCAGGTCTCGACGAAGTTGGAGACCGGCGTCGGGTTCTCGTAGGGATGCGTCGAGTTCGGACCGAAGTACCCGCCGCCGTTGGTGCCGATCTGCTTGATGGCGACCATGGGCGCCGTGACGCCCCGCGCGATCGTCTGCGTGCGGCCCTCGACGGTCGTCGCTCTGGCCGCGCCCTCGAAGGTCATCGGCGAGCCCTGCCACATCAGGATCGCGCCGACGAGCAGGGCCAGCGGCAGCAGCACGCGGACGCTGGCGCGCGTCACGTCGACATAGAAATTGCCGATGTGGGGCGACCGGTTCGCGGACAGGGCGCGAAACAGGGCCACGCACGCCGCGATGCCGGTCGCGGCCGTGACGAACTGCAGGAACGTCGCTTCGAACATCTGCGAAAGGTACGACAGCCCGGTCTCGCCGCTGTAGTGCTGCAGGTTCGTGTTCGTCGTGAAGCTCGAGATCGTGTTGAAGGCGAGCGTCGGCTCCATGTTGCCGATGCCGTCGGGGTTGAGCGGGAGGACGCGCTGCATCGACACGATGGCGAACGTCGCCAGCCACATGCACACGTTCGAGACGAGCAACGAGATCGAGTACCGCTTCCAGTCCTGCTGCTCGTTCGGATCGACGCCGATCAGGCGCAGCACGAGACGCTCGACCGGAAGGAAGACCGGATCGAGGAACGTCCGCTCGCCGGTGAACACCCTGGCCATGTACCGGCCCAGCGGAATGCTGGTGACGATCAGAAACAGGATCATCAGCCCGACGGCAAGGTATTCAGTGCCCATGAAGGCCTCAGAACTTCTCGGGCCGCAGCATCGCGTACACGAGATAGGCGAATGCGGCGACGCTCAAGACCAATGCAACCAGAGTCATCGTTCGCCCTCTACACGCGGTCGCACAGCGCGATGAACCAGGCCAGCGCCGCGAACGTCGCCAGCCCGAGCCCGATCATTGCGAGCAGCACCATCGGCGGATTCCTCTCGCGGCGGTCGGCCGCCGCTACCAGCCAAGATATGGGACTCTGCCTGAGTGCAGCCCAAGAAGTCCCTGAAAAGGTCCTGAGGGGGTGGCCCAGGAAGTCACTCGCCGGAGCCGGTCGCGCCCGTGGCGAACCGGTAGCCGACCCACGGCTCGCTGAGCAGGTACTGGGGGCGCGCCGGGTCGGGTTCGATCTTTTTCCGAAGCTGCGCCACCAGCGTCCAGAGGTGTTCGGGCTGCTCCACCGAATGCGTGCCCCAGATGGCCTTCAGGATGGCGCGGTGCGTCAGGACGCGGTCGTGGTTGCGCGCCAGGAGAGACAGGAGCTCGAATTCCTTCGGCGTGAGGCGGATCTCGGTCTCTCCTCGCACCACGCGGCGCCTGTCGTAGTCGATGGTGAGATCGCCCGCGTGGAACTGGCCCGTCTCTGCGGTGCCTTCGTCCGTCATGACCCGGCGAAGCGCCACGCGAATGCGCGCCAGAAGCTCCTCGGGCCCAAATGGCTTCGCGACATAGTCGTCCGCGCCGAGATCGAGCGCATTCACCTTGTCGGCTTCCGATCCGCGCGCAGAGAGCACCACGATTGGCACTTTCGAATGCTCCCGCACACGCCGGCAGACCTCGGTGCCTTCCAGATCCGGCAGCCCCAGATCGAGCACCACCAGATCGGGGGGGCGAGCGGCGATGGCGCTGAGGGCGGCCGCGCCGGAGCCGGCGACCTCCACGGCATAGCCGCGTGCGCGCAGCAGAGGTTCCACGGCGCGCTGGATGGCCACTTCGTCGTCCACGAGCAGAATGCGCGCTTGCTGCATCACGGGAGCGGCTGCATCGCCGACTCCGCCTCTCGCGCCTTGACCGGCACGACGACCGTGAATTCCGAGCCCCCGTCCGGCCGGTTCTCGGCCCACACCCGCCCGCCCTCGGCTGCAAGCAGCCCGCGGGCGATCCACAGACCCATTCCCGTGCCAGACGCTCGAGTCTTTGCCGCCGCGCCTCGGTAGAACCGTTCGAAGAGGTGCGGCAGATCGGCCGGCGCGATGCCGGGGCCGTGATCGCGAACCTGAATCACCAGCCCTTCGTCAGACAGCCGTGTCGTCAAATCGATCGTCGAACCGGCGGGCGCGTATTGGGCGGCATTCTCGAGGAGGTGGGCGACGGCGGCCGCGGTCAGCCGCGGGTCGAGCCGCACGGGCACATCCGGGTCGATCCGCAGCTCGAGCGTGTGCCGCTGAAGGGTCTTGTCGACCTGATCGCGGGCAGCAGCCACGATCTCGGATGGGTGGGTCCAGCGTGGCTCCGTGGCGAGCGACCCCGCATCGATGCGCGCCATCTCGAGCACATTGTGGAACAGGCGGGTCAGGCGTTCGACTTCGGCCAGGATGAGATCGCTCTGCTCGAGCCGATCCGCTTCGCCCAGCCACGAGGCCTTCAGATTGCTCGCCGCGACGCGAATCGCGGTGAGCGGTGTCCGAAGATCGTGCTCCAGCGAGGCCAGGAGCGCCGTCTTCAGCTCCTCGCTCTGGCGCGTCAGGTCGGCCGCCTTGCGCTCCTCGAGGAACTGGGCGCGCTCGATCGCGATCGCCACGACGCCGCCCAAGGTGTCGAGAGTGCCGGGCTCGATGGGCCGGCCTGCCGCGGCCAGGAGGCCGATCGGCTTCGTGCCGACACGCAGGGGAACGAGCCGGATCGGCCGGCCGTCGTCGAGCATCGTGCGATGGCCGGTGTAGGTCCGGGAGTACGCATCGAATTCCAGCGAGGCCTTGGCAGCTGCGAACGCGCTCGTGAGCTGCGCTTTGTCGAGCCGGATCGACTCGGGCCCCGCCTCGAACAGGTCCCAGTCGCTCTGCCTGGGCAGCGCAATCGCCACGAATCCCAGGTCGAACCGCCGGGCGACGGATCGGGCGAGGCTGAGAACCGCCTCGCGGCTGTCGGTCATGACCAGCACGTCGCGACTCAGATCGAACAACCGTCCGAGTTCGTCGCGCCGGCCGACGGCTTCCCGTGTACGCGTGCGAGCGACTGCCGACAGGTTGCTCGCCACCAGGCTGACGGCAAGGAACGCGAACAGCGCCACCCAGTTCTGGGCGTCCGCGATCGTCCAGGTACCGACCGGTGGGAGGAAGAAGAAGTTGAAGCACAGCATCGCCACGACCGACGTCGCGACGGCAACCCGGAGACGCGCAATCGTCGCGACGACGAGCACGATCAGCAGGAACGTCGTCGACACCGTGGCGGCATTCGAGACCTGCAGCCAGGTCACGTAGGTGACCGTCACGGCAGCGACGGCGCCGACGCTGACGAGCAGGTGCAATGAATCGCGTGACCGCTCGCGCATACCCCGGCGATCATAGCCGATCGATTCGCGCACCCGCGCGAGCGGGCGAGGGGCCGAGGCTGGCTGGGACGCGGCGGACGCGGGATCGTCTACTCGCCCGTCTTGAGCGCGCCCACCGGATCGACCCGCACGGCCCGCCAGGCCGGCCACGCGGTCGCTGCCAGCGCGACCAGCGTGAGCACGCCCGCCGCCACCGTCAGGGTGACCGGATCGCGCGGCCCGACACCGAACAGAAGCGTCGAGAGGAACCGCGTCAGCGCGAAGGCGCCGGCCAGGCCTGCGAGAAGCGCCACGCCGGCCAGCGCGAGGCCCTGGCCGACCACCAGCCGCAGGATGCTGCCCGGCTGCGCGCCCAGCGCGAGCCGGATCCCGATCTCGCGCCGCCGCTCGGCCACGTCGTAGCTCAGCACCCCGTGGACGCCAATAGCCGCCAGGAGGAGCGCGAGGCCGCCGAACAGCGTGACCAGCGTCATGGCGAACCGCCGCTCCGACATCGATCGCCTCAGCGTTCGATCGAGCGGCTCCAGCCCGAAGATCGCGAGCTCGGGATCGATGTCGCGGACGACAGCCCGCACCGGCCCGGCGAGCGCCGCGGCGTCGCCCGCGGTGCGGACGAGCAGCGCGCCGCTCCCGGTCGGCACCATCACCCGTGGCACGTATACAGCCGGCGGATCGGCGCCGCTCAGGCCCTGGAACTTCTCGTCGCCGACGACGCCCAGGATCGACCAGTTCACGCCCCAGAACCGCAGCTCGCCCGGCATGGGATCCCGACCGGCGAAGAACTGCCGCACCGCGGCCTCGTTCACGAGGCACACCGGCGACGTATCGCGGTCGGCGAAATTCCGGCCCCGTGTGATCGCGATCCCCATGGTCGCGAAATACGAGGGCGTGACGATGCGCATCGAAATTTCCGGCCAGTTTCTCGCCTCGGCCTGACGGCCGACCACATAGAAGGAATTCGTGAATCCGGGGTCGAGCGGGTGGTTGGCCGCCACCGCCGTCGAGGTCACGCCCGGGAGCGCGCCCACGCGGGCGAGGAGCGTCTCCGTGAAGGCGCGCTCGGCCGGCGAGGTCGGCCAGCCGCGGCGGTCCACCGGATAGCGCGCGGACGGCAGCTGATATTCCGCCTTCAACACACCGCTCGTCGTGAAACCGGGATCGACATTCACCAGGTTCCAGAAGCTGCGAATCAGAAGCCCGGCGCCCGCGACCAGCATGACCGCCAACGCCAGCTCCGCCACGACGAGGCTCGCGCGTGCTCGGCGGCGCGACGGCCCGCCCGTCAGGCGGGCTCCAGCGGCGTGAAGCGCTTCCTGGAGCGGCACCCGCCTGGCCTGCACCGCGGGGATCACGCCAAACGCGAGGCCCAGGGCGAGCGTCACCAGGAGGGTGACCCCGAGCACTCGCAGATCCAGTCCCACCGTGGCCAGGCGAGGGATGTCCGGAGGCGCGATCGCGATCAGCGCGCGGAGCGCCACCGAGGCCAGACCGAGGCCGAGGCCGGCGCCCGCCAGAGCCAGGAGCATCGTTTCGACCACGAATTGCGCCAGCAGACGCCGCCGGCCCGCGCCGAGCGCGGTCCTCACCGCCACTTCCTGCCGGCGACTGGCACCCCGGGCGAGCAGCAGATTGGCGACGTTCGCCGACGCCACGAGGAGCACGAGCGCGACGGCCGAGAGCAGGACGAGCAGAGTCGGCCGCACCGGACCCAGCACGACGGCGTCGAGGGCCTCGACATGGATGCCGCGGTCGGCGTTCTCGGGATAGGCGCGCTCGAGGTCCGACGCGATGCCCGCCAGCTCGTCCTGGGCGGCGTCGATCGAGGCGCCGGCCGACAGCCGGCCCAGCATGAAGATGGGGTGCGTCTCACGCGGCAGCGCCTCGGGATCCGGGCGGAGGGGCAGCCAGACGTCCACCGGCGTGCGCTCGCCGTGGTCGGCGAACGACCGCGAGTAGGCTGCGGCCGACAGCACCTGGAGCACGCCGAACCCCGCCGCGTCGGGCACGACGCCGACGACCGTGTAGGGCGCATCGTCGATGCGCACGTCGCGTCCGATGATCGCGGGGTCGGCGGCGAACGTCGAGTGCCAGAGGCCGGCGCTGATCAACACGATACGCGGTCCGCCCGGCACATCGTCGTCGGGGGCGAACGACCGGCCGAGGATCGGGCGCACGCCGATCATCGGCAGGAGGTCGTGGGCGATGCGCAGGCCGGCCCGTCGCTCGGAGTCGCCCGTCAAGGGCGTCAGGTTCACTTCGAGGGGAATGAACGCCGTGAGACCGTCGAGCGTGCGCGCGCGGTCCCGATAGTCGAGATAGTCGGGCACCGAGCCGGGCTCCCGCGTGGTCTGGCTCGATCGATCGGTCTCCCAGACCACGGCGAGCCGGCCCATGTCGGCCAGCGGCGCGGGGCGCAGCAGCACGCCGTCGACGATGCTGAAGATGGCCGTGTTGGCGCCGATGCCGAGGGCGAGCGTGAGGAGCACGGCGACGGTGAAGGCGGGGTTTCGTCGCCAGCCGCGCAGCGCGAGCCGCAGATCCCGCTGGAGCACGTCCCAGACGGCGAATCGGCGTTCCTCGCGGACGGCGTCTTTGGCCTGATCGACCCCGCCGAAGTCCAGCGCCGCCCGGCGACGGGCTTCGGCCGGGTCCATGCCGGCGGCGAGGTAGCCGTCCACGAGGCGTTCGACGTGCTCACGAATCTCCGCGTCGAGTAGCTGCTCCTGCCGCGCGCGCGAGGCGAAGGGATGCCAGCGCATGGGCCTACTCCGCCGACTGCAGGATCAGGCCGACGGCATCGGTGAGCCGGCGCCAGCTCTCGATCTCGCGCTCGAGCGCGGTGCGGCCCTTGCGCGTCAGCCGGTAGAACTTCGCGTCGCGGCCGGTATCCGACGTCCGCCACTCGGCGGCCAGCAGGCGGCGTCGCTCCAGGCGGTGGAGCGCCGGATAGAGCGATCCCTGCTGCACCTGAACGGCATCGCGCGAGATCTGCTGCAGCCGCTGCGCGACGGCGTACCCGTGCAGCGGCTCCCGCGCGAGGACCTTGAGGAGGAGCAGGTCGAGTGTGCCCTGGGGCAGATCGGGAACGGGGAGCGGCATGACACCTCCGGCTTCGACATATACACCGGGAACATGTCGAAGGTCAAGGTATCGAACCCGATCCGGCGCCGCTCAGGACTGTGGCGCCACGACCCGCAGCGGCTGCGACGCGACGATGTGGCGGCCGTCGGCGTCGATGAGGGTCGCCGTCACTTGATAGCGCCCGGGCGGCAAGCCGCGGAACTGAAACAGGTTCGCCCGCGGCGCCTCGTCGCCGTCGAGCGGAACCTGGCTGCTGCGGTAGAACGTGTCGGACTCGGCCACGACTTCGATGGCCCGGTTCTCCTGGTCGGCGGCAACGGTGGCGAGGACCCGGACGGTGGCTGGGGCAAACGCGACATTGGGCGTGACTCGCAACGCCAGCCGGCCATTCGCGCCGGCCGACGGTGGAACGATCAGCAGGGCGGCAACCAACAACGCACGTCTCATCAAGACTCCTCCGATGCCCGTGGGAGCAAGAGTGGGGCCAACGACTGCGGCGAACGGCCGGGCGTAATCCCGAAGGTTCTGCAGGAAGCCGTCGGGTTGTCAGGCCTGGGGATGCACAAAGTCCGACAGCCGTGTTGGGAATCACGCGACCGCACGACGGAAATGTCGCCGCGCTAGGGCTTGAACCGGCGCCAGTCGATGGCGTACTGCCGCACGCGGTAGTTGAAGATGCGCTCGCTCGTCGCCAGCAGCCGGGCGGCCTTGGCGCGGTTGCCGCGCGCGCTCTTGAGCGCGTCCTGCAGGATGTCGCGCTCGTATGCCTCGAGCATGTCGTGCAGGGAGGTGGTGACGGCCGTGCCCGAGGCCTCGGCGGTTTGCAGCGTCGGCGGCAGGTGGTGGGCATGGATGACGCGGGCGTCACACACCACGACGGCGCGCTCCATGACGTTCTCGAGCTCGCGCACGTTGCCGGGCCAGTGATAGCTCATGAGCATGTCGATGGCCGGGGTGGAGATGCGCCTGACGCGCTTGGCGTGCTCGCGGGAGAACTTTTCCAGAAAATGGTTCGCCAGCAGCAGAATGTCGGGCTTCCGCTCGCGCAGAGGCGGCAGGAAGATGGTGAAGACGTTGAGCCGGTAGTACAGGTCCTCGCGAAACGCCTGCGCGGCGATCGCCTTCTCGAGGTCCTTGTGGGTGGCGGCCACCAGGCGCAGATCCACGTGGATGGTTTCCGTGCCGCCGACCCGCTCGAACTCGCGCTCCTGCAGCGCCCGCAGGAGCTTGACCTGCGTCGTCGGGTTGAGTTCGCCGATTTCGTCGAGGAAGAGCGTCCCGCCTTCCGCCAGCTCGAAGCGCCCCTTCTTCTGCCCGGCCGCGCCCGTGAACGCGCCCTTCTCGTGGCCGAAGAGCTCCGATTCGATCAGCTCCTGCGGAAGGGCCGCGCAGCTGACCTTGACGAACGGCTTCTTCGCGCGCGGCGAGTTGTAGTGGATCGCGTGCGCCACGAGCTCCTTGCCCGTGCCCGATTCGCCGCGGAGCAGCACGGTCGTGTTGGCCCGCGCCACCTGCGCCACCTGCTCGTAGACGCGCCGCATCGGACCGCTGGTGCCCACGAGATTCGAGAAGTCGTAGCGCGACTTCAGCTCCTCCCGAAGATTGGCGTTTTCGTCGACCAGCTGCTGCCGGTCGGCCTCGATCAGCCGGTGCACCTTGAGGGCCTGCGCGATCATCGACCCGACGACGCCGAGGAACTTGGCGGTGCGTTGATAGTCGCGATCCGGCTTGTAGGGCAGGTCGACGCCGATGGCGCCCACGGTGCGATCGTCGAGCGCGATGGGGACGGCGACGTAGGTGAGCTCCGAGGTGGCGAGTTCCTGCCGCTTGGCGGCGCGGTGCAGAAAGGACGGTTCGCGGCTCACCTGCGGCACGATCGCCGGCAGGCCCGTCGCCAGCACCTGGCCGGTCACGCCTTCGCCGGGCCGGTACCGGACGCGACGCCCGCCGTCGATCGCCCCGGCGGACGCCTCCAGCTCGACGTCGCCGGTGCGCTCGTTGAGCAGCACGACCATGCTGCGCACGGCGCCGTGGTGGCGGCCGAGGATGGCGAGGGCGTGGTGCAGGCCGTCCTTGAAGTAGCGCTCGGTGAGGAGCGCCTGGCTCACCTCGAGGAGCGTCGACAGCTTGCGGACCTCGCCCACGTGGGCGTCGACGCCCGGCGCGTGGAGCGAGACGCTCGACGACATGTCTGCCGTCTAGCAAACCGGATTCCAGCAGGCCGGCCCGTCGATGCCCGAAATCCTCGGGAAATCGTCTGCGCCACGGCATGGCGCGGTCTGCGATCAGACACTCTTGTGTGGACGGCTGAAACTGGCTACGAAATTGTCGTCTGCGTGCGTTCGACCCGCGGGCGCGGCGGCGCGGGTCACCGCCCGATCCAGTACGCGAACTTCACCAGCACCACGTCGTCGCCGGGGGCACGGAAGAGCGCGCTCGTGTCGCGCCCCAGGGCGAAGTCGCCGGGATTCGAGAGGTCCTGCTGCTGGCGCGTCCAGACGGCGTAGAACGTGGAGCCCGGTCTCAGCTCCCACCGGAAGACCGCGTTCACGCGCAGCGACTTGAAGTTGAAGTCCGGGTTGTCGAACGTGAAGGGCGGCGCCGGCCCCGACGCGTCCGGATCGGCGGTGTAGCTGGCGGCGTCGGCATCGTAGGTGATCGAACCGCCCGTCGTGCCGTATTCGTGGAAGTCGTAGGTGCGCGGCGCGGCGAGCTCCTTGAAATTCGAGTAGTCGCCCGCCGCGAGAAGCGGCTGGACGAAGACCTGCAGGGACACCTGCGGCGACAGAATGACGTTCACGCGGCTCGTCATGCTGAGCTGCGTCTGCGTCAGCAGCCCGAACACGTCGCGCTCGCCATAGGTCGCCGTGGCCGTCGGATCGTCGACCGTCTGGACATACTGCGCAATCGTGCTCGATCGGTTCAGCTGCGGCCCGGTCGAGATCGACAGCATCGGCGACGGCCTGAGATTCACCGTGACGCCGGCATTGCGGCTCCAGCCGCCGGCCGCCGTCCCGTTGCGGTTGAGGAAGAACTCGAGCGACACGAAGCGGCGCCGGTCCGTGCTGCCATTCAGGTTCCAGGAATGGCTGGCCGGCTGCGCGGCCGTCGGCCCGCCGCGCGTGAGCCGATCGTCCTCGACGCGCCGCCGCCACGACAGATTGGTGCCGATACTCCAGTAGTTCAGGAAGGTGAAGAAGGCGTTGCCCTGCACGCCGTCGCCCTGCAGCTGGCGGGCGAAGTTCCAGGTCCACCACTTGGCGGCCCACCACGACCGCGACCGGAGCACGCGTCCCGGCGTCACGTTGCGCGTGAAATACACGACGTGGCCGCCCGCGCGGTCACCGGTGCCGAAAAATCCGAGGTCGTTCGACTCGAACCCCGGGCTGACCCCCCAGAGCGCCATGTTCCACTGGCCGAGGCCGCTGTTCTGATTGAGGTTGACGCGGCCGCTGAAGCCCGAGAGCGCGCTGCGGGTCGGGTCCACCGCCACGTGCGTGGCGTCCGGGCGCTGGAAATAGCGCTGGGGCGCCCGCTGCAACGCTTCGATCGCCGTCGGCGAACCCGACACGCGGCTGAATGCCAGCTTGCCGTTGACCACCCAGTTGCGGGCGTCGGACAGGAACCAGTAGCCGTCACCGCCGACGACGTACGCCTGGCCGGGCAGCGCGTCGGTCAGCCGCGCATCGTCGAGGCTTCGGTTGACCGCGGTCGAGATGAGGCCGATGCCCGTCCGCTTGCCCAGGTCCCGCTGCAGGCGCGCCACGAAGTAGTTCGTTCGAGGCTCCACGACCGAGGTCCCGTACCGCGAGCCCGTCGCGATTCGGGCCGTCTCGCGCCCTGCCACGGCGTTCAGGACGCCGATGCTCCAGCCACTGGCCGTCTTGCCGGTGATCTTGCCCGCGCCGAGAATCGTCGTGGCGCTCGGCGTATCGGAAAAATCGCCGTCGGCGCTCAACTGCGGCGCGCGGCCGATCCGGCGCGAATAGAAGATCTGGGGATCCGACGTATTGAACCCCCAGTAGTTGTTCGCGCCGATCGTGCCGAAGTTGTTCAGGATCTGCGAGCCCTCGAGAAAGAACGGCCGCTTCTCGGAGAAGAACGTCTCGAACTGAGTGAGATTCACCACCGCGGGATCGACTTCCACCTGGCCGAAGTCCGGGTTCACCGTTCCGTCGAGCGTGAGGTTGCTCGTCAGCCCCCACTTGAAGTCGGCGCCGGCGCTCTCGAATCCACGGGAGCCATCGTTGAACGGGTCGCCGCCCGCCGGCGGCGCGATGAACGCGCCGCGGCCCGCCGTGTACGGCAGCAGCTCGACGTGTCGCTTGGGACGGAGCCCGTCGAGGCCGTCCAGGTGCGCCATCCGCGAGACGAGCCCGCTCTCGCTCTTCGGCACGAACTCCAGCCAGTCGCTCTCGTTCTTCCGCCAGATGAATCGTTCGACGTTGATCCCCCATTCCTGCTCATCGCGGCTCGGAAAGCGCAGCTGCGAAAGGGGAATGCGCAGTTCGGCCGTCCAGCCCTGCGCATCCACCGAGACGTTCGACTCCCAGACCGCGTCCCACGAGGAGTCGCTCCAGGTGTCGTTGTAGAGCACCTGATCCTCCTGAACGCCCGCGGCGTCGACGCGGAACGACGCCCCGGTCAGGTGGTCGTGCAGCGGATCCAGATAGATCGTGAGGCGGTCGGCTTCGGCGTCGCCGTCGCGCCGCGACAGGCGCCGCGAGATGAGATCGGGTTCGTCGTCGAAGAGCCTGGCGCCGATGTAGAGCGCAGCGTTGTCGTAGAGGACGCGGATTTCAGTGCGCTCGGTGGCCGCCTGCCCCTCGTCGGGATCGCGCTGGGTGAAGATCGTGGCGGGCGCCGCCGCCGCCCACGCCTCGTCGGTCAGGCGGCCGTCGATCTTCGGCGGGTCCGGCGTGCGGGCCGCGTGGACGATCGCGTGCGGCTCGTGCGAGGGAACCTGCGGGGCCGCCCCGGCGGAAGCGGCCAGCCCCACGAGGGCCGCACATGCGCACGCGTCTCTGACGATTCGATGCATGGGTTGGCCGCCGCCGTCCGCCGATCGGTGCCATTAGACGACATTCGAAGACAGATGGTTGGCCTCTATTGCCCACCCTTGCGCAGATACACGTTCCCGTTGAACGTCCGCAGTTCGAATTCCGGTCCGCCGCCATTGATGGATCCGTTGATGGCCCTGTCGATTTCCAGGCGATAGCGGCCGTTCTCCCGCCTCGAATCCTGCACGACGGGCGCCTGGGCGTCCTGGCGCAGGGCGACGTCGAAGTCGCTGAACACGTCGCCGTTGTCGGTGCGCATCTTGAGGTTCGCCTTGACGGTGGCCGGCACCGTCACGTCGACGTTGCCGTTGAGCGACGTGAAGGCCATGGGGGCGTTGGGGGTGACCTGCCGGATGGTGGCGACCACCTTGCCATTGGTCGAATGTGCCACGACGGTGCCCGATACATTGGTGAGCGTGATCGGACCGTTCAAGTTGTTGACCTCCAGTTCACCCTGGACGCCCTCCACCGCGATGCCGCCGCCGTTCAGGAGGTTCAGCTTCAGGTTGACGCGGGTCGGGACGAGCAGCTCGAGGTTGGCGCCGGCGCTGAAGGATCCCGTTCGCACCGACATCTCGTTGTTCTCCTCCTCGACGACGAGCCCGGCCGGGCTCGTGAGGCGCCTCAGGCCCGTAGCGTCGCCGGAGGGCGTCCGATCGCGCCGCCCGCGGTCGGTCGCCCGGTCGGCCGTCACCGAGACATCGCGCCGGTCGGCGCCCCGGATCGTCAGGCTGCCCGACATGAGCCTCACGCTGATGGTGCCGATGCGCGACGGATCGCTGAACGGCACCGTGGCATGCTCCGGCTGATCCTGCGCGGTTCCCTGAACGGCGCCGACGCCGATCGCCGCCGCAACCAGAACGCCTAGCCAGCGGGTCGCTCTCATGGTCGTGTTCTCCCTGCAACCAGGTCGTCGCCTGGACTCAATCGTTGCGCAGCACCCGGATCTCGCTGTTCAACCCTTCGAACGTGAGCTCCGGGCCCCCGCCGCCCACGCGGACCGAGGCGAAGCGGTTGCTGCGATACACGAAGCGGCCATTGCGCCGCTCGACCGTCGCCGTCGGTGCCGGCAGTGCGGTCACGTCGAAATCGGTGAACAGGCCGCCGTTCATGGTCTTCAGCCGGAGATCGGCTGCCAGCGTCCGCGGCAGGCGGACTTCGATGTCGCCGTTGACCGTCTTGAAGCTCGACGCCGACTGCGGCGCGGCCGCGAACCCGACGGTCACGTCGCCGTTGACGGTCGTCGCCGATCCGGATCCGCGCATGTCGGAGAGGCTGACGGCGCCGTTCACGTTCGAGACGTCGAAGTGACCCGCCATGCCGTCGACCGTGACCTCGCCGTGGTTGATGGCGCAGACGGTGAGCGCCGTGTCGCGGGGAACGCGCAGCTCGAGATCCACGGATCCGCGATCGTCGTCGCGCCGCCAGCGTCTCGGATCGTCGCGTTCGACGTGGCACCCGCAGCGTTCACCGTCGCCGCACACGCGAAGGGCATCGCCGCCCTCGCGGAATGCCAACTCCGGCTCGTTCCGATCGCCAGACCGCGGCGGCGTCCGATGAGCGACGAGCTCGACAGTGGATCCGTCGAAGCCGATCACGCGGACCGATCCGCTGACGTTGCTGACCTCGAGCGAGCGGCGTCCCGTTCCGGACCAGTGGAGCGTTCGCGTCACGGTGTCGGCGTCGCCCGCCTGCGCGGAAACCGCCGCCAGCATCAGCAGCGTCGTCAGCGCCGACAGCAGCCAGGAAATGAATGCGATGAATGGAGCCATGGTCCTCGTCCCGTTCGCGGATTCGTCAGCTCAGTTGATCGACGCCCCAGGCCGCGCGCCCCCGCACGGACTCGTCCTGTGCCGCATCCTGCGACAGGCGGCGCAAGGCGCTCACGGCGTCGCGTTCCCCGGTCTCGACGACGAAATCGATGAGCGCAATCTGGACGAGCGGCGCCGACCGATCGTCGAGCGTCTGGATCGCGCCCTGGCGCACCCGCGGGTCGGCGCCGAAGCGGCGCAGCGCATCCACGCAGGCGAGGCGGACGTTCACGTTCGAATCGTGCGCCAGCGAGTCGAGCAATGCGGTCACGACGGTGTTGCCAGGCGCGTCGATCTGCTCGCTCCAGCTCACGCCGCGCAGGCGCTCGGCGGCCGAGGACTGCTGCAGCAGCGACAGCATCACCATCTCGCGCGTGTCGTGCAGCTCCTGGCGCAGCTCCGTGATCGTGGGCGTGTCGACGGGAGGGGCCGGCGTCCGGCCGCGTCCGAGGATCAGGCCGGAGGCCAGGAAGAGCACGGCGAGCCCGAACTGCCACGCCGGCCGGCGGGGCCACCATCCGGCCATCCAGGCGTTGAGGCGATCCCACGCGCCCGGCGCGGCGGCGCCGGCCAACCCCTCGCGATACAGATCCAGCGCGGCATCGAACCGCGCACGCATCCCCGCCGAGTCAGGACGCTCGGGCGGTATCGTGTCGAGGGCCGCCCATCCGTCGGCGAGCACCGCGGCCTCGTCGCGACAGGCGGCGCACGACGCCAGATGGGCGGCGACGGCCGCCTCGTCGCCAGCCTGAAGATCGCGGGTCAGACGCGCCGCAAGGCGATCGCGGATTTCTTCGCATTCCATGTTCGTTCCTCGTCGGCTGACGGCGGCGCTTCGTGGTCGCGCAGAAGCAGCGCTCGCAGCTCTTTCACCGCTCGGTGCACGCGCACTTTCACCGTCCCGACTTCGATCTCCAGGATCTCGGCGATGCGCTCGTATCGCATGTCCCGGTACTTCGCCAGGACGAGCAGCTCCCGTTTGTCGTCGGGCAGCTGATCGAGCGCACGCTTCACGGATTCCGCGTCGCGCCGCGCCTCGAGCTGCTGCTGCGGTCCCGGCGTCAGCGCCGGGAGGTCCAGCTCCCGGTTGCCCAGCGGCTCTGCCGCCCGCCGCTGCCTGAAGTGATCCGCCCGCGCGTTCCGCGCGATGCGGTACAACCAGGCTTCGAAGCAGCTGTCGTCGCGATAGGTGCGCCGATACTTGAGCACCCGGACGAAGACGTCCTGGACCAGGTCCTCGGCCGCTGTCCGGTCGCCCGTGACCCGGCTGAGGAAGTCGAAGAGCGGCGCGTGGTAGCGCTCGAACAGCTCGCCGAGCCTGCCGACGTCGCCCTCCCGAACCGCCAGCATCAGGGCTTCGTCGGTTCCGCGGCTTGCAGCGCTCACAACAGGGAAGACTGCCGAGGAGAGAAATAGTTACGGGGCGAGGACGAAGGCCTGATTCCGACGGTAGAGGTCCTGTCGCTGCCGCATCGCGGCTGAGGACGGGCCGCCGTCCGGGGCCAGGCGAAGGGCCCGGCTCACGGCGTCGAGGGCACGATCGAACGCGCCGTCGGCCGCGTAGGCGGCCCCGAGCACGTCCAGGGCCTCCGGATCGCGGCCATCAGTCAGCTCGACGGCGTGTTCCGCCAGCCGGACCGCCTCGCCCGAGTTGCGTCGCGCCGAGTCGGGCGCCGCCGCCAGGAGCCAGGCGAGGTTGGCAAGGGCGGGGGGCCAGTCGGGCTTGAGCGCGAGGGCCTGGCGGTAATGGCCGATGGCGCCCTGGATGTCGCCCCCGCTGCGCAGCGCCAGGCCCATGCTGAAGTGCGCCTGTGCGTTGCCCGGGTCGAGGCGGACGGCTTCGCCGAATTCGCGGATGGCCTCGTCACGCCGGCCCAGTGAGAACAGCACGTTGCCGAGGTTGTTGTGGGCGCTGCCGTAGTCGGCCTGCAGCGCAATCGCCCGCCGGTACTCGACGATCGACTCGTCGAGCCGTCCGGCCATCGTGAGCGCGGTGCCGAGGTTGAAGTGAACCTGGGCCGAGTCGGGACGCATCGTCGCCGACGCCTGAAAATGCTCGACGCCCTTGGCGATCTGTCCGAGCTCGAGATAAATCAGGGCCACGTCGTCGTGCAGTTCGGGCACGTCTGGCTCCGAGCGGATCATCGACTCGTAGCCGTAGGCGTCCTCGGTCAGGACCTTCGGGCGGAACGACGCGATGAGCGCGTCGCGATCGCGGTCAGATCGCGTGAGCACCTGGACCCAGAGGTCGCCCATTTCATCGCGCGACCGCTGGCCCCAGTGCACGTGCTCGGGCGGCTGCTGCGGGTTGTGGGGATTGTCCGACGAATTGTCGTAAACGTATCGCATCGACAGCGTCGATCCCTTGGGCACCCAGTACGGGTGTTCGAGGCGATAAACATGCTGCCACTTGAAATCCCAATCCTTGATGTAGATGAGCCATTTCGTGGCGCCGTCCGGCAGCGTCACCTGCCCGCGGATCTCGCGGGCCCGATAGTGCGCGTGGGGCTGCACGGCCTCGATCTCGGCGTCGACGGGCAGCGTGTAGGAATCGGTAATGGTGTAGGTCTTCTCGCCGGCGGGAATGTCGATGCGCTGATCGCCCAGACGCAGCATCACGGGCACGCGGTCCGGTGGATCGGATCCGAAGAACAACCCGATCTCAGGTTGTACCAGCTCCTGTCTGCCGTCCGGCTGCATGTGGATCTCGACGACCAGATCCGTACCGGGGGCGAGGCGCCATGCGAGGCCCTTGGGCAGCAGCGGCGCGACCTGCCCGGGCGTCCAGCCGAGAAAGTGCCCGTCCGGGTACTGCGCGGAGCGAAGGATGATGTCGCGATAACCCGGCTCCGGATCGGCGTCGTCCATCTTCCGAGAGGCCGGTGTGGGATCGACGCGGATGTTCGCGTGATGCACCACCTTGGGATTGCCGGGATGGAACTCGAGCCCGCGCACGAACGTCATTCCGTCGACGGGTACCGGGACGACGAACACCCGGAACACGTCGGTGCCGTCGGCTTGAAGACGATAGGGCTCCGAGAGCGTGACGATCTTGTCGGGCTTGCCGAGCTCCCACCCCTGCGTGAGGGCCGGCGGCTTCGGGACGGCCGCAGGGTTGCCTTCGGGGGTGCCGGCGTCGACCCAGCGGCGGATCAGGGCGATCTCGGCGTCGCTCAGCGGATGTTGACCCACGAACGGCCCCCCGTACCCGGGCTCGGCTTTCCACGGCGGCATGTAGCGGCTGGCCGTCACCTCGGCGATCTGTCGCGCGTGCTGGCGGACGTCTGCATAGGTCAACAGGCTGAATGGGCCCGAGCCTCCGGGCTGATGGCAGGCGGCGCACCGGTCGAAGAGGAGCGGAGCGACGTCGTTCGCAAACGTCGGCGCGGCCGGCGACGACTCCTGCGCGGCGGCGCCGGCCGGGAAGGCGGCCAGACAGGCGGCAAGGACGATCCCCGCCGGCCGCGGCGTGGTCATCGCACGAAATCGGCCAGGTAGCAGCCGACCGCCTGCGTGACCGGCTGCGCCACGGACTCGCCGGCAAGCGTCGCCGCGATGGCGTCGTCCAGATCGTGGACCGTCGCGGACGGCCGTTCGACGCCGAGGCTCACGTAGCGGTTGTCGATGCGGCCGTGATAGACGAGCCGACCCCGCGCGTCGAACAGCGCCGCTTCTGGCGTGACGCTGGCCCCGACGTGCGTGACGAGCGCGTGTTTCGGGTCGCGGAGCGCACGGCCCGGATACCCGAAGTCGCGCAGGTGGGCTTCGATGTCGGCCGTCGATTCATTCGGATTGGCGTAGACCGGAAAGAAACGGATGCCCTGGGCGCCGTACTTTTCTGCGAGGCGGCGCAGCTCGGGAGCGTACCGGTTCGACACCGGACACTCGACGCTGATGAAGACCACGACCGTCGCGCGGACGTCCGGGGCGGGGACGAGCGGCGCGACGGCCGCGCCGGTGAGATCGGCCAGGGTGAGGGGTGCGTCCGCCGCCGCCAGCGCGGCGGCCACCAGAGCGATGCCGCCCACGACCCCCGCCACGACCGACCGTCTTCGGCGCCGCGCAACTCGCTGTCCCATATGGAATTCCGGAGAATCTAGCGTAGCACGTTCACGCCTCCTCGGCGACCGGAGCGCTCCGCGGCAGGTTTCACGGCGTGAGGTGAAACGGCGTGCGGCCGGCGTACATCTCGCGCCGCGCCTGAATGTCGAGCACGAGTCGCGCGGAGCCGGCGCTGGCGGCCAGGTTGACGGCCTCGCCGGCCACCAGGACGGCCTCGTCGAACCGGCCGGCGGCCGCATAAGCGGCCGCCAGGGCATCCATCGTCAGTGCGTTCGTCCGACGTGTCAGCCCGGCGGCTCGCTCGGCAAGCGCCACCGCCTCGCCGCTGTTCATCAGGGCGGGATCTGCCGTCGTCGCGATCGCCCATGCCAGGCTGGTCAGCCCGTCGGGCCAGTCGGGCCTGAGCTCGAGGGCCCGACGGAACTGGGCGATGGCCGCCGGCGTCTCGCCCTGGAGCAGGAGAAGTCGACCGAGATTGTTGTGGGCCTCGACGTTGTCGGGACGCAGGGCGATCGCCCGCTCATATTCCGTGCGCGCGTCGTCGAGGCGGCCGAAGGCGTTGAGCAGGGCGCCCAGGTTGTTGTGGGCGTCGGCGTGGTTCGGGTCGAGGCGAACCGTCTCGGCGAACTCCACGGCCGCGTCCTGCCCCCGATGGAGCGCCGACAGTGCCACGCCGAGGTTGTAGTGCGTGGGGGCGGAATTCGGGTTGAGGCGGAGCGATTCCTGAAATTGGGCGACGGCCTCCTCGTACTCGCCGCCCTGCAGGTGCAGCATGCCGACCATGTCGTGCCGCAGAGGGTTGGCCGGATCTTCCTCCATGAGACGCGTGTAGGCGGCGAGATCGGCCAGTCGGCCCTTTCGCTGGATGTCGCGGGTCAAGTAGGAAACATCGTCGGCATGGGTGGGCACCATCTGAAGCCAGAGATCGCCCATCTCGTCGGTGGTGTTCTGGCCCCACTCGACGCGGCGCGGCGGATGGCTCGGATTGCGTACGTTGGCGTCGGAGTTGTCGTACGTGTACCGCATGGCGATCGTCGTGCCCGCGGGCAGCGCCACCGGCATCCGGTACCGATACACGTCCTGCCAGCGGAAGTCCCAGTCGTCGATGGTGATGAGCGCCTGCCGCGATCCGTCCGGCAGAATGGCGATGGCGTTCATCTGATGACCCAGGTAGTGCGCATGCGGCTGGACGGCGATCAGCTCGACGTCCACCGGCAGGACGTACGTGTCGGAGATCGTGTAGTCGGGATCGCCGGCGGGGATATCGATCGTTTCGCTGCCGAGACGCAGCCCGACCGGCGTGCGTGTCGGCGCCTGGTCGATGAAGTAGAAACCGACGCTCGGCTGCACGCGCTCGACGCGGCCGGTGGGCGGCATGTGGAGCTGCATCACGAGATCGCTGCCGGCCTCGAGGCGCCAGGCCATGTCGGGCGGCGAGGGCTGCGCCGCGCGTCCCGGCGTCCAGCCGAGCAGCTGGCCTTCGGGATAGCGCGCGTCCTCGACCATCCCGCCGACGTAGCCGGGCTCCGGATCGAGCAGATCGAGCCGCCTGGAGGATCGCGTCCGATCGATGCCGAAGCTCGCATGATGAATGGCGCGCGGGTTGCCGGGCTGGAATTCGACGGCCTTCACCCAGTGCGGTTCGGTCAGCGGAATCGGCACCACGAATGTCCGAAAGACGTCGGTGCCGCTCGGCTCCAGTTCGTAGGGCTGCGCCAGCGTCACGACGAGATCCGGCGTGCCGAGCTGCCAGCCGCCGTGGGCGTCGGGTGGAGGAGCCAGGTCGGCTGGATCGCCTTCGGGCGTGCGCGCGTCCACCCACGCGCGAATCGTCTGAATCTCGGCATCGCTGAGCACACGCTCGTCGAGAAACACGCCGTTCATGCCGACGGCCTTCCACGGCGGCATCACGCGTCGTCTGGTCACGTCCGCGATCTGCGCGGCGTGCGCCTTCACGTCCTGATAGCTCAGCAGGCTGAACGGTCCCACACCGTCCGGGCGATGGCACGAGACGCACTGCGCGTAGACGATGGGCGCGATGTCGCTGGTGAAGGTCGGCGCCGCCGGTGTCTGCGCGGCGAGGCGTGCGAACGACGACATCGAGAAGAGGCAGGCCGCGGCCGCGCCCGCACGTGCGAGCGTCGAACGTCCCGTCGGCATGGAGACCACGTGGTCTGATGCTAGCATACGGAGATCCCGCCGAATCGACGGAATGGCACGATCCCGACGGTCTCCTCCGCTGTCCGCCACTGCCCAGCCGGCGCCGGCCGCGTCGCCGGAGGCGAGGGTCCTGTGGCAGGTCGCGCTCGTCGCGGCTGTGGCCCTTGCCGTGCGGCTGCTGCACGTGTGGCAGATTCACCGGGCGCCGTTCTTCACCGTCCTGATGGGCGACGCCCGCGGTTATGACGAGTGGGCGCGCCAGATCGCGGGCGGCGACTGGGTCGGCCACGACGTGTTCTATCAGGCGCCCCTCTATCCGTATTTCCTCGGCCTGCTCTATACGATCGCCGGTCCGAGTCTCGTGACCGTGCGCGTGTGCCAGGCGGTGGTGGGCAGTGCCTCGTCGGTGCTCCTGGCGCTCACCGCGCGGCGTCTGTTTTCGGCGAGGACGGGTCTGGTGGCCGGTCTGGCGCTCGCGCTCTACGCGCCCGCGATCTTCTTCGACGCGCTCATCCAGAAGTCGGTCCTCGACGTCTTCTTCATCTGCCTGTCGCTCTGGCTCCTGTCGATCATCATCGGGGGCCACGGGAGGACGCGCACGTGGCTCGGCCTGGGCCTGGCCATGGGCGCACTGAGCCTGACGCGGGAGAACGCGCTGGTCTTCATCGCGGTGATCCTGGCCTGGGCGGCGCTCCGCCCGCGTTCCCGCCGCGAGGGGCTTGTGACGGGCGCCGTATTCCTCGCGGGGCTTGCGATCGTGCTGCTGCCGGTGGCCGTGCGCAATCAGGTCGTCGGCGGTCAGTTCTTCATCACGACGTCCCAGTTCGGTCCGAACTTCTACATCGGCAACAACGCGCGCGCCGACGGCACGTACGGGTCCCTTCGCGAGGGGCGCGGCTCCCCGGAATACGAGCGACAGGATGCGACGGATCTGGCGGAGCAGGCGTCGGGGCGCCGCCTGACGCCCGCCGAGGTGTCGAGCTACTGGACCGACCAGGCCCTCGGGTTCATCGACGCGCACCCCGGCGCCTGGCTGAAGCTCCTCGCGCGCAAGACGGCGCTCGTGTGGAACGCCGACGAGATGCTCGACACGGAGAGCCAGGCGACGTATGCGGACTGGTCGACGCCGCTGCGCGTGACGGGCTTCGTCGGACACTTCGGCGTGCTCGTGCCGCTGGCGCTGTTCGGCGTCATCGCCAGCTGGGGCGATCGGCGGCGGCTCGGCGTGCTCTACGCGCTCGTGGGAGCCTATGCCGCCAGCGTCGTGCTCTTCTACGTGTTCGCCCGCTATCGATTCCCGCTGGTGCCGTTCCTGGTGCTGTTCGCCGCCGCGGGCGCGGTCTCGGCCGCCGCGTTCTTCCGCGCCTCGACGGTGCGACGACGGGTGGAAGTGCTCGTGGCTCTCGGCGTCGTGGCGGTGTGCGTCAACTGGCCTATGCTGTCCACGGCGACCATGCAAGCCGTGACCGAGAACAATCTCGGCGCGGCCCTTCAGGAAGCCGGCCACTACCGGGACGCCATCGATCACTACCAGCGGGCCCTGGCGTTCGACGGCGACTACTCGCCTGCGTACAACAATATGGGTACGGCGCTGCGCGCCGAGGGCCGCCTGGACGAGGCGGTGAACGCGTTCGAGCATGCGATCGCGGTGACGCCCGACTATGGCGACGCCCATTACAACCTGGCGAATGCGCTGCGCGCACAGGGGCAAATCGACGAAGCCATCGAGCAGTTCAGGGCGGCTGCCGCGGCACAGCCGGGATCGGTCGACATCCACAACAACCTGGGCATCGCGCTCAACGACGCGGGCCGCGCCGACGAAGCGATCGCGGAGTTTCAGACGGCGCTCGGGCTCGACCCGGATTCCTCGGCGGCCCGGCTCAATCTCGGCAAAGTGCTGGCCGCCCGCGGATCGTCAGAGGCGGCGCTCGAAGAGCTGCGGCGGGCTGTGGCGCTGGCGCCCGAAGACGCATCGGCCCGCTACGACCTCGCCAGCACGCTGCTCGAGCAGGGACGGCTGCCGGAAGCCGAAGCCGAGTTTCGGGAGACGCTTCGCCTGGCGCCGCGATCGGTCGGCGCCATGAACAATCTCGGCATCGCCCTGGGGTCGGAAGGGCGCCTGGACGAGGCCATCGACCTGTTCCGCCGCGCCCTCGGCGTCCAGCCCGATTTCGAGGATGCCAAGGTGAACCTGGCCCGCGCCCTCGACGCGAAGCGGCAGCTGGGGCGGTGACCGCAGGGGCCGCCGACTATAATTTCACGCGGAGGAGTGACGCCGATGTCCAGAGTCTTTGCGCTGCTCGTGATCGCGCTCGCCGCCCAGCAGTCGGCGGCACCATCGACACCCGGGACATACGTGAATGGCTCGGATCTGAAAGCCGCGATCGACAAGGCGGCCGCCGAGCGGCCCAATGCCATGGTCTCCGCGCCTGTAGCTTCAGGGGATCACTACGGGATCAATCTCGTGCATCGCACCGTCGCGGCCGGCGCCATCGCGCATCCCAAGGGGACCGAGGTGCACTACATCACCGACGGCGGCGGAACGTTCGTGACAGGCGGGCGCATCGTCCGTCCGGACGGGGGCGGGTCTGCCACGATTGAAGACGGCGTGAGCCGGCACGTGACCAAGGGCGACGTCGTGTTCATCCCCGCCGGCACGCCCCACTGGTATTCGCAGATCGACGGATTCGATCACGTACCTCGAAACCCGCTTCGAGGTCGACGGGAAGTGAGTCGTCGCAGGCGGACGCATGCGTCCGCCTCGGCTCGGCCGGTACCCGCCCGGTCGCGGGCGGGCGACCCGGCCTGGTTGATCCGCGGACTCGCCCTTCTGCTTTTCGGGTTCGGCGCGGTCGCGTACGCCAACAGCCTGGCCAATCCGTTCGTGTTCGACGACATCGAGTCGGTCGTCGAGAACGCGACGATTCACCATCTCTGGCCGCTTGGCGGATCGCTCGTCGGCCCGATCCAGTCCGCCACGGCTGGCCGTCCCCTCGTCAACCTGTCGTTCGCCGTCAACTATGCCGTTGGCGGCCTCGATCCGTGGGGCTACCACGTCTGGAATCTGGCCATTCACCTGAGCGCCGCGCTCGTCCTGTTCGGCCTCGTCCGCCGCACGCTCCAGCTCCCCTCCCTCTCCGCACGATACGGGGCGTATTCGACGCCGCTCGCGTTCGTGAGCGCCCTCGTCTGGATGATCCACCCTCTGCAGACCGAGGTCGTCAACTACGTGACCCAGCGCACCGAATCCATGATGGGCCTCTGCTATCTCGCGACGCTGTACGCCGCGCTGCGGGCGAGCGTCGACGGGCCGCATCGGCGCCGGTGGGCGGTGGCCGCCGTCGTCGTCTGCGCCGCGGGCATGGCCTGCAAGGAATCGATGGCGAGCGCGCCGCTGGTGGTCGTCGTGTACGCGGCGGTCTTCCTCGACGATGGCGTCATGAACGCGCTGAGGCGCCGTCCCTCGTTCTCAGGTGCCCTGGCGGCAACGTGGCTGGTGCTGTTCGCGCTCAACTGGAACGGCCCGCGCGCCCGCAGCGCCGGCTTCGCCGCCGGCGTCACGCCGTGGATCTACCTCCAGGATCAGGCTGTGATGCTCGTGCGGTACCTGAGGCTCGCCCTCTGGCCCCGTGATCTCGTGATCTATTACGGGCTGCCGGGACCGGTGCCGCTCGCGCGCGTTCTGCCGGGTGCGCTTCTCGCCGTGGCGCTCGCCGCGGGGGTCGTGTTGGCCTGGCGCCGCAGGCACGCCGTGGCGTTTCTCGGGATTTGGTTTGCGGTCACGCTCGCCCCCACGACGAGCATCATCCCGATTGCCACGGAAGTTGGAGCCGAACGCCGGATGTACCTGCCGCTGGCCGCGCTGGTCGTCATGGCCGTGATCGGCGCGTGGCAGGTCCTGTCGCACGCCGGTGCCGCGCGCGGCCGCCTCGCGGCCGGGATGGCGGTCGTCGCCTGCCTGCCGCTGGCCGTTCTCACCGTCCAGAGGAATGCCGAATATCACTCGTCGGTCGCGCTCTGGCGGGCCGCGCTCGAACGCTATCCGAACGGCGGCGCCCACTACGGCCTCGGCATGGCGCTGCGCGAGGCCGGGCAGCTCGACGAGTCGATGGCCGAGTTCCGCGCGGCGTCGGCCGACTACCCGGAAGCCGACTATGCGCTCGGCGTGGAACTCGACAAGGCGCATCAACCTCTCGACGCGCTCGACCACTATCGGCGCTTCGTCGAGCGCCGGCCGCTCGACTTCAAGGTGCCGGCCACGTACCGGCTGATGGGACTCCTTCTCAAGGGCCTGGGCCGCTTCGACGAGGCGGAGGCGGCGTACCGGCGCTCGCTCGAGATGCAGCCCGACAATGGGGAGGCGTTGCGGGGCCTCGCCGAGGTGCTGTACGAGGCACAGCGCTATGACGACGCCGCGGCCGCGTACCGGCGATTTCTCGATCGTGAGCCCGGAAGCGCCGACGGCCACAACAACCTGGGGCTGACGCTCGTCGGGCTCGATTGGGAAGCCGACGCAGTCTCGGAGTTTCAGCAAGCCGCGGCGCTCAGCCCCGACGATGTCAGATTCGCGCGCAATCTCGGCAATGCGCTTTCGAGCACCGGCCGCCTGCAGGAAGCGGCGGAGGCCTATCGGCGCGGGCTGACGCTGGCGCCCGACGATGCGGAGCTCTATTCGTCGCTCGGACTGGCGCTGGCCGGGCAAGGCAAGGCCGAAGAATCCCGCGGCGCCTTCCAGCAGGCCATACGACTGGCGCCCGACGATCCTCGCGTCCGGGACGACCTGGCGACCGCGATGCGGCTGTTGGGGATCAGGTGAACTGAGGAGCTGAGGAACCCTGGAGTTCCGGAGTTCCCCAGCTCCAGAGTCCCTCAGTCTTCAGGACTTCTCAAAAGTCGATCTGCGCCCCGATCTTGAAGAAGCGCGACTGCAGGACGTTGGTCGGGCGCAGCCATGCGGAGCTGCTCGAAGTCGAGAAGCTCGAGCTGACGGTGTACGGCCAGTTGCTGTTGAACACGTTGTACAGGTTGAAGTCGAATCGGACGCGATACTGGCCGAAGCGGAACCGCTTGGCCGCTCGGATATCGAGTTGGTTCAGATTCTGGTCGCCGTAGTCGAGGCCTTCCCGGATCAACTGAACCGTCTTGGAATTGGCGCCCGTCCAGTTGTGACCGAGGACGGGTGCGACCACGCCGTTGGTGACGGCCCAGTTGGCCTGAATGGCCGGTCCCGCTCCGCCAGTCTGGACGCCCCTGCTGAACTGGTAGGTGCCCGAGAACTGGATGTCGTACGGAAGCGTGTAGGCCCCGAGCACCTTGACGTCCGGACGATAGGGGTACTCGCGATGGCACGCGGTCGTCCCGTCGGGGTAGATCTCGGTCCCCTGCGCTGTGGTCCCATCGACGGCGTCGACGCCTGCGGCGATCAGGTTGCAGTTGTCGAATGTCCGCGCGCCCGCGGTCACGCCGCCTCGCAGGAAGGCCCCGCCGGGCATGCGCCACTCCAGATTGAGGTCGTAGCCCTGGTAGAGATTCGTCTCGCCTCCGAAATCGCTCGAGAACCGAATGAGGTTGTCCGCTGGCAGTCTCTGGGCGAACACGGCTGGCTTCAGGTCGTACAAGCCGCAGAGCTGATAGCCGCCGCCGCCGTAGGGCAGGTTCGCATCCACCGGCGCCGTGATGCAGAAGGGTCCGTCGTAGCTGTTGATGTCGTAGCGGAGGTCGTCGGTGAACGTCTGGTTGCCGAAGGTCCGACGGAAGTAGCCGCCATTGATCGAGACGCGGTCGGCCAGCTGGTGCTGCGCCGAGACCGTGTACTCCCAGTTGTAGCTCCGCTTGCCCCAGCCGTTGAGCACCTCGTCGGCCGTCGTCGTGGTCGAGACGTTCTGGCCGAAGGTCGGCGTCGAGGTCGAGGGCGACAGCTCGTTCAACTGGATGTTGCCGGCTGCGTCGAGCGGGAGGCCGTTACCGTCGAGGTCGGTCCAGGGGCGCGTGTCGGTCAGTCCGAGTCCAGTGACAGGATTGACGGCGTCCGCCACGGCAATCTGCTGGCCGGCGACGTACCGCGCGATGCTCGCCTTGACCGCGGTGCGGCCGTTGCCGAAGACGTCGTACGCCACGCCGATGCGCGGCGAGATGTCCTTCCAGTTCTCGACCGTGCCCGTGCAGCCCGCTTCCGGATCGTTCTTGCCGTCGGCGCACTTGTCGAAGTGCAGTCCGTTGTTGAAGCGGTTGGGCAGGACGTCGCTCGGCAGTGTCTCGCCGATGAACGAGTCGTAGCGGATGCCGAGGTTGAACGTCGCGCGGTTGACGACCCAACGGTCCTGCGCGAAGAGGCCGGTATCCGCCTTGATGCGGTCGCGGCGGTCGCTGGGCAGGCGGAGCGTCGCCGACACCGGCTGCCCGGCGTTGTAGGTGATGGGCTCCACGTCGCCGGTGTACATCTGGATCAGGCGCCGGTTGCCCTCCGACAGCGCGCCGCCAAAGCGGAGCGAGTGCGACCCGGTGACATACGTCACCGCGCCCATGTAGGTCCGGAGGATCGAGTAGTGGTCGGCCGGCGCGCTCCACGCGTTGGCGATCTTCCCGGTGCTCTGATCGCTGACCGTGTACACGCGCGAGTTGCGAATCGCGTTCTGATCGAAGACGTTGTCGTTGATGCCCGTCACCGAGGGCTGATACAGCTCCGTGTACTCCTGATCGTAGATGCCCAGGCCGGCCTCGAACAGCAGCTTGTTCGTATGGGTTCGCGTCCACTTGGTCACGTTCACGAAGCTGGTCGGCGTGACCTCGTTGCCGGAAGCCTCCGGCGGCACGGTCGCCGCGATGCCCCAGTGCGGGCGGTACTTCCGCTGGTTGTCGTGGTAGACGGAGAGCTTGTCCTTGGACGTGGCTTGCCACGAGACGCGGCCCGCATTACTGACCATGTGCCCGTTGTCGACACCCGGCTTCGACAGGTCGGCCTCGTAGATGAACGGCGACGGGTTGAGATCCGCGTAGCTGTCGACCTTGGTGCTGGACGAGCCCCAGTGGCGGAACGTGTAGTTGAACCAGATCTTGTTGCGCTTGATGGGCCCGCCGATCGTGGGGTTCACGTCCCAGATGTTCTGCAGCTGCGGGACAGCCTGGATCCGGTTCTTCGGATTGAACGTGAGGTCGCCCGCCAGGTTGTCGCCCAGGTTGTCGGCGCTCCATGAGCCGTCCGCGTAGTTGCCGAAGAACGAGCCGCGGAAGCTGTTGCCGCCGTCTTTCGGCACCATATTGACGCGCATGCCGCCCTGGCCCATTTCGGCCGAGTCGGCCCCGGTCACGTAGCTGAATTCCTGGAAGCTCGCGTCGTTCCAGTAGACGCCGCTGTACGCGCCCTGCGCCTCCAGGTTGTTCAGCCGCAGGCCTTCGATCGTCTGCACCGTATCGCCCGAGCCGCGGTACTGGAGCGGCGACTGCTGCAGGTTCCCCGAGCCGCCGACGTCGCGCGACAGCGCACCGCCCCCGCCGACCGCCAGGGTCGTTCCGGGAATCAGAATACCGACCGCCTGAATGTTCCGGCCGGTTGGAATCGCATCCATCACGTCGCGCGTCATGACGGTACGTTGGGTGATGCTCGACACGTCGACGATCGGCGATTCCGCGGCGACGGTGATGGTCTCAGCGACGGCGCCAACCTGCATGTCGGCGTTAATCGTCGCGGTGAAGTCCGACGTCAGCTCGACGCCCTCCCGTTTCACCGTGCGAAATCCGGGCAGCGTGAACGTCACACCATACGTGCCCGGACGAAGCTGCACGATCGAATAGCGGCCGGCTCCGTCGGTGGTTGCGGTGCGCACCCCTTCGATGAGCGCCGGGCTCGAGACTTCGACCACGACGCCCGGCAATACTCCGCCGGACGCGTCCTTCACCTCTCCGGCAATCGAGCTTGTTTGGGCCGACGCGGCCATCGGCAGGAGCGTGACGGCCGCCAGGACGAGCGCCTGCAACGTGAGCTTACGCATGCCTTGACCTCCAACTCTCCACGCGAGTGAACACCACGCAACCAGGAATGATGAGACTGACACTTCTGCGTAAGGAAACCTACATCCGTGCAGGGGGACTGACAACGGATCCGGGCCTGCCGATCGCCGAGTCCGCGGTCCGCCCCATCGGAAATTCAGATCGTTGAGAGGATTCTTCCAGGCTGGATGTTTCATAAAGAAACAATAATGTCAGACGGCAAGTATAAATATCTTCTGATTCTGGTGATCCGAGGTTGGGCCGAACAACGCCGAAGGCAGTCGGCTGGGTCGGAGCAGGAAGGGAGCCCGGGAGCGGATCACGGGACCCGCTCCCGGGAGCGAACGAGGCTCTACCAGCGGACCTGAGCGCCGATCCCGAGCAGGCGCCCCTGCACGATCGAGTTCGGTTTGAGGTAGCCGGCGCCGGCGAGGACGTTGGTCCCGCCGGTGGAGTAGCTGACGACGGTGTCGGCGTTGAAGACGTTGAAGAGCTCCAGCGTCGGGGCCACGCTGAATCGCTGCACGCGGACGGTCTTGGCGAACTTCAGATCGAGCTGGTTGATCCGCTCGACGCGCGTGGCGGCGTTCGGCTGAAGGTCGACGGTGAGCGACGACTGCCCCATGACGCCCTTCGGCACGATCGTCGTGCCGGCCGGGCACGGTGCGGGGCAGGTGGCCGGGTATTTCGTCGCGGCGGTGAAGGTCATCACCCGCGTGCTGTTCGGGCTCTCGTTGCTCTGAAGGGCGGCGCTGACGGTCACGCCGTAGGGCAAGGGATACGAACCCGCGAGCTTCAGATTCTGATGATAGGGGATGTCGTTCTGTCTATCGTCGCAGAAGCGGAGCGAGTTCGGGTTGTCCGGGGCGGTGCAGTTCACGTTCAGCTCGCGCTCGAACGCAACGCCGCCGAAGACCTGCGCGCCGCCGCCCGGCCGCAGCCGGAACTCGACGTTATACGAGTTGTAGATGTCCTTCCGGTCGGGATCGAAC
This sequence comes from uncultured Acidobacteriota bacterium, assembly GCA_963837345.1. Lineage (GTDB taxonomy): Bacteria > Acidobacteriota > Vicinamibacteria > Vicinamibacterales > CAVVIG01 > CAWIMX01. The sequence goes on along the minus strand of CAWIMX010000001.1, from coordinate 105,163 downwards.
GTATCCAGGTTGTCGGTCGGCAGCTTGGAGGCCACCGAGTTGGCGTTCAACCCGTAGGCGGTGATCGCCTCGCCCGTCGTCGGATTGTAGACGGTGAACGGCGTGTAGTGCGGGTTCTGCGCCGGGTCGCCGTCGGTACTGGAGCGCGCGGTTGATCGTGGTCGTGAGGTTGTGGAAGTTCCCGTGGAACCAGCTGACGGTGACCGACAGCTGCGGGATGACTTCGTGCTGGATCTCGAGGCCGTGCTCCAGGTTCCAGACGCGCGGGTACTCGCCGTAGGTGTTCAGCGACCGCGAGCCGAAGTTGCTGGAGAGCGTGGCGAAGTTGATCTCGCAGCCGGCGTCGTTGGCGAAGTCGCAGCCGCGGGCGCCCTGAGCGATGTCGTCGCCGTTCTTGTCGTTCCAGGTGAGCGTGCTGCTGGTGACCGCCAGCGGGTTGTAGGCGCTGGCGATGCCGGTGGTCTGGGCGCGGTTGTAGCGATTGAGCGAGTACTTGATCGCCGTCTTGGCGTTGCCGAACAGATCGTAGACGGCCGCGAAGCGCGGGGCCCAGTCGCTCCAGTCGGGCAGGTTGGTCACCGCGTCGAAGTGGCGGACGCCGATGAAGCGGCCGGCCGGCGAGTTGCCTTCCTGGACCTGCGAATTCAGGAGCTCATAGCGCAGCCCGTAGTTCAGCGTGAGCCGCTTCAGCGTCCACGCGTCCTGCGCGTAGAAGCCGAGGTCGTGGTTGAGCGCTTCGCCGTAGTAGACCGGGGTGTTCATGACAGCCACCTGCGCGGGCTGCGAGAAGGGCACGCCCGAGGTGGCGCTCTTGTAGTACCTGATACAGATCCGCGTTCAGCTGATAGGAGTGCGTGAACTTGCCCCACTGGTACTGCACGCCGGTCTTGACGTTGTGGGAGCCGGTCACGTAGGAGGCCGAGCCCTGCACATTGAACCGGACCGGGCTCTGCGTATTCTGCCGCGGACCGGCCGTGTTGGCCCCGCCCAGGTCGCGCTCGAAGTGCGCGGCGTTGCCGTACCATCCCGCTGAGCCGTAGGGCTGCTCGATCCCGTCCTGATAGCTGTTGGTGTAATCCTCGGTATTGTTCGAGAAGCCCGCCTCGAGGAGGAGCTTGCTCGTGGCCGTCGAGGTCCATTTCGCCTGTTGGGTGTGGTACGCGGGCGAGAACCACTGCATCGCCGACTCCTCGGGATCGGTACTGGCTCTGCATGTCGTGGCCGCGGTACTTGTCGACTTCGTCGAAGTAGGCCGAGAGCTTGTTCTTGGGACTGGCCTGCCAGGTCATGCGGACCATCGCGCTCTTGATGAGCTGGTCGTCGATCCCCTGGCTGCCATCGTCGAAGAAGGTATCGGCGATGAAGTTGTTCACGCGGAAGTAGCGACCCGAGGTGAAGAACCACACCTTGTCCTTGACGATCGGCCCGCCCTGTCCAAAGGTGTATTCCGCAATCTTGTCCGTCGCGTTGCCGCCCCCGGCCGGGAGGCCCGCGTCGATGAGCCGCTGGCTGACGTTGTCGGCCTGCCAGTCGCCGGGGCGGTAGCTGGCGTTGAACGAGCCGCTGAAGGTGTTGCCGCCCTCGCGCGGAATCATGTTCAGGCGCACGCCGCCCGAGGAGTTCTCGGCGCTGATGCCCGAGGTCTGGTAGCTGACCTCCTGGTTCATCTCGGTGTTGACGTAGGTCTGCACGGCGCCGTCCGACTGGAGGCCGTTGATGGTCATGCCGTCGACCATCACCGTGGTGTTGGCGGCCGACATGCCGTGGGTGGACATGTAGGTCTGCTGGGCGCCGCGGGCGCCGCCGGTGTCGGGCAGGTTCAGGTTGACGCCGACGATGAGCTGGCCGAGGCCCTGAATGGTCTTGCCGGTCGGAATGCTGTCGAGGGCCTCCCGGTTGAGGACCTGCGTATGGACGGCGCTCTGGACGTCGACGATCGGCGACTGGGCCGACACGGTGACGGATTCCTCGAGGGCGCCGACACGCATCTCGGCATTGATGGTCGAGGTGAAGTTGGCCGGCAGCTCGACGTTCTCGCGGCGGAACGTCTGGAAGCCGGGGAGCGTGAAGGTGACGACGTAGGTGCCCGGCCGCAGGTCGACGATCTTGTACCTGACCCTGGCCGTCGGAGATCACTGATCGCACTTTCTCGATGAGGACGTCGCTCGATGCCTCGACGGTGACGCCGGGCAGCACGCCGCCCGACGTGTCTCTGACGATGCCCGCGATAGCGCTCTGGGCGTGCGCCACGCCTGGCAGCACCAGCAGGACGGCGAGGGCGGCGAACGCCGCCGTCGCGATTCGGTTCCGTGTCATTCCCTTCCTCCTCGTGGAGTTCACGTCGGCTTCCTTCCCGACCGCATGCCGGATAAACGTCTGTAAATGTTCAGAATGGAAAGGCCGAGTCGAACGTGAAGAAAATACAAGCTATAGGGAATGAGAGGCAATGGAACTGTTGCGAAATGTATCGAGTTGTTTATCTCTATACGTCACGGCGGTTCATGCGCTTGGACGAGCGCATGTACATTGAATAGTTAGCAATGAAAGCGTTTGCGAGACGACATCAAATCATAAAGATATCGTAATGAACTAGCTGCTTGTCTCCGTGGTGAGGAAGGTTGTGGCGGGAATGGTCGGCGGGAAGAGGAGGAGCGGACCCTCTCGGATCCGCTCCTGTTGGAGCAGTGGAAGACTTACCAGCGCACCTGGGCGCCGATGCCGATGAGGCGGCCCTGCACGATCGAGTTCGGCCGCAGGTAGCCGGCGCCGCCCAGGACGTTGGTGCCGCCGGTCGAGTAGCTGACGACGGTGTCGGCGTTGAAGATGTTGAAGACTTCCAGGGTCGGCGCCACGGTGTAGCGGTGGATCCGGACGTTCTTCGCGAACTTCAGGTCGAGCTGGTTGATCCGCTCGACGCGCGTGTTGGCCTTCGGCTGAAGGTCGATGGTGAGCGACGACTGGCCCATCACGCCCTTCGGCACGATGGTCGTGCCCGCCGGGCACGGCGATGGACAGGTGGCGGGGTATTTCGTCGCGGCGGTGAACGTCATCACGCGGGTGCTCGCCGGGCTCTCGTTGCTCTGGAGGGCGCCGCTGACGGTGACGCCGTAGGGCAGCGGATAGGAGCCGGCCAGCTTCAGGTTCTGCGAGTACTGAATGTCGTTCTGCCGGTCGTCGCAGAAGCGCAGCGAGTTCGGGTTGTCCGGGGCGGTGCAGTTCACGTTCAGCTCGCGCTCGAACGCGATGCCGCCGAAGATCTGCGAGCCGTGGCCCGGCCGCAGCCGGAACTCGACGTTGTACGAGTTGTAGATGTCCTTGCGGTCGGGATCGAACGTATCCAGGTTGTCGGTCGGCAGCTTGGAGGCCACCGAGTCGGCGTTCAACCCGTAGGCGGTAATCGCCTCGCCCGTCGTCGGGTTGTAGACGGTGAAGGGCGTGTAGTGCGGGTTCTGCGCCGGGTCGCCGTCGTACTGGAGCGCGCGGTTGATCGTGGTCGTGAGGTTGTGGAAGTTCCCGTGGAACCAGCTGACGGTGACCGACAGCTGCGGGATGACTTCGTGCTGGACCTCGAGGCCGGACTCCAGGTTCCAGACGCGCGGGTACTCGCCGTAGGTGTTCAGCGACCGCGAGCCGAAGTTGCTGGAGAGCGTCGCGAAGTTGATCTCGCAGCCGGCGTCGTTGGCGAAGTCGCAGCCGCGGGCGCCCTGGGCGATGTCGTCGCCGTTCTTGTCGTTCCAGGTGAGCGTGCTGCTGGTGACCGCCAGCGGGTTGTAGGCGCTGGCGATGCCGGTGGTCTGGGCGCGGTTGTAGCGATTGAGCGAGTACTTGATCGCCGTCTTGGCGTTGCCGAACAGGTCGTAGACGGCCGCGAAGCGCGGGGCCCAGTCGTTCCAGTCGGGCAGGTTGGTCACCGCGTCGAAGTGCCGCACCCCGATGAAGCGGCCGGCCGGCGAGTTGCCTTCCTGGACCTGCGAATTCAGGAGCTCATAGCGCAGCCCGTAGTTCAGCGTGAGCCGCTTCAGCGTCCACGCGTCCTGCGCGTAGAAGCCGAGGTCGTGGTTGAGCGCTTCGCCGTAGTAGACCGGGGTGTTCATGACGGCCACCTGCGCGGGCTGCGAGAAGGGCACGCCCGAAGTGGCGCTCTTGTAGTACCTGATACAGATCGCCGTTCAGCCAGTAGGAGTGGGTGAACTGGCCCCACTGGTACTGGACCCCCGCCTTGATGTTGTGCGACCCGGTCACGTACGAGGCCGAACCCTGGACGTTGTAGCGGACCGGGCTCTGCGTATTCTGCCGCGGCCCGGCGGTGTTGGCGCCGCCCAGATCCAGCTCGAAGTGCGCAGCGTTGCCGTACCAGGCCGGGGTGCCGTAGGGCTGCTCGATGCCGTCCTGATACTGGTTGGTGTAGTTCTCGGTGTTGTTCGAGAAGCCGCCCTCGAGCAGGAGCTTGCTCGTCACGGTCGACGTCCACTTGGTCTGCTGCGTGTGATACGCGGGCGAGAACCACTGGATCGCCGACTGCTCGGGGTCGTACTTGCTCTGCATGTCGTGCCCGCGGTACTTGTCGACTTCGTCGAAGTACGCCGACAGCTTGTTCTTGGGACTGGCCTGCCAGGTGATCCGCCCCATGGCACTCTTGATGAGCTGGTCGTCGATGCCCTGACTGCCGTCGTTGAAGAAGGTATCGGCGATGAAGTTGTTCACGCGGAAGTAGCGGGCGGACATGAAGAACCAGAGCTTGTCCTTCATGATCGGGCCGCCCTGGCCGAACGTGTATTCTTCGATCTTGTCGGTCGCATTGCCGGCGCCGGCCGTGAGGCCCGCGTCGATGAGCCGCTGGCTGACGTTGTCGGCCTGCCAGTCGCCGGGGCGGTAGCTGGCGTTGAACGAGCCGCTGAAGGTGTTGCCGCCCTCGCGCGGAATCATGTTCAGGCGCACGCCGCCCGAGGAGTTCTCGGCGCTGATGCCCGAGGTCTGGTAGCTGACCTCCTGGTTCATCTCGGTGTTGACGTAGGTCTGCACGGCGCCGTCCGACTGGAGCCCGTTGATGGTCATGCCGTCGACCATCACCGTGGTGTTGGCGGCCGACATGCCGTGGGTGGACATGTAGGTCTGCTGGGCGCCGCGGGCGCCGCCGGTGTCGGGCAGGTTCAGGTTGACGCCGACGATGAGCTGGCCGAGGCCCTGAATGGTCTTGCCGGTCGGAATGCTGTCGAGGGCTTCCCGGTTGAGGACCTGCGTATGGACGGCGCTCTGGACGTCGACGATCGGCGACTGGGCCGACACGGTGACGGATTCCTCGAGGGCGCCGACGCGCATCTCGGCATTGATGGTCGAGGTGAAGTTGGTCGGCAGCTCGACGTTCTCGCGGCGGAACGTCTGGAAGCCGGGGAGCGTGAAGGTGACGACGTAGGTGCCCGGCCGCAGGTCGACGATCTTGTACTGGCCCTGGCCGTCGGAGATCACTGATCGCACTTTCTCGATAAGGACGTCGCTCGATGCCTCGACGGTGACGCCGGGCAGGACGCCGCCCGACGTGTCTCTGACGACGCCGGCAATAGCGCTCTGGGCGTGTGCCACGCCGGGCAGCACGACGAGGGCGGCGAGGGCGGCGAGCGCCGCCGTCGCGATTCGGTTCCGTGTCATTCCTTTCCTCCTGATGGAATTCACACCGGTTATTCCCGTCCACCAAACCCCGAGTAAGTCGGCGACCATGGCTGAATCAGGGAACCCGTGTCGAACCTCAGGAAAATACAGGGCCGGCTGGTGCGAGCAAAGGCCGGACTGCTCGCAGTAGTCGAATACTTATCTCGTCACGTCACGAGATTCGGACACTTGGACACGCTCTGTCCACTTGAATAGTTACCGACGTAGTCGTGAGCGATCCGGAATGCAAGCGTAACGAAACAATAATCAGATGACGACGCATCGATAATGGAAAGATAAGTTCTGGTGGTGGATGGCGCGGCGGGAAGGGAACCGGGAGCGGATCCGAGGATCCGCTCCCGGTGAGACACGAGAGCCTACCAGCGCACCTGGGCGCCGATGCCGATGAGGCGGCCCTGCACGATCGAGTTCGGCCGCAGGTAGCCGGCGCCGCCCAGGACGTTGGTGCCGCCGGTGGAGTAGCTGACGACGGTGTCGGCGTTGAAGATGTTGAAGACTTCCAGGGTCGGCGCCACCGTGTAGCGCTGGATCCGGACGTTCTTCGCGAACTTCAGGTCGAGCTGGTTGATCCGCTCGACGCGCGTGTTGGCCGCCGGTTGCAGGTCGATCGTCAAGGACGACTGGCCCATCACGCCGGTGGGGACGATGGTGGTGCCCGCCGGGCACGGCGATGGACAGGTGGCGGGGTACTTCGTCGCGGCGGTGAACGTCATGACGCGGGTGCTCGCCGGGCTCTCATTGCTCTGGAGGGCGCCGCTGACGGTGATGCCGTAGGGCAGCGGATAGGAGCCGGCCAGCTTCAGGTTCTGCGAATACTGGATGTCGTTCTGCCGGTCGTCGCAGAAGCGCAGCGTGTTCGGGTTGTCCGGGGCGGTGCAGTTCACGTTCAGCTCGCGCTCGAACGCGATGCCGCCGAAGATCTGCGAGCCGTGGCCCGGCCGCAGCCGGAACTCGACGTTATACGAGTTGTAGATGTCCTTCCGGTTGGGATCGAACGTATCCAGGTTGTCGGTCGGCAGCTTGGAGGCCACCGAGTCGGCGTTCAACCCGTAGGCGGTGATCGCCTCGCCCGTCGTCGGGTTGTAAACGGTGAACGGCGTGTAGTGCGGGTTCTGCGCCGGGTCGCCGTCGTACTGGAGCGCGCGGTTGATCGTGGTCGTGAGGTTGTGGAAGTTCCCGTGGAACCAGCTGACGGTGACCGACAGCTGCGGGATGACTTCGTGCTGGACCTCGAGGCCGGACTCCAGGTTCCAGACGCGCGGGTACTCGCCGTAGGTGTTCAGCGACCGCGAGCCGAAGTTGCTGGAGAGCGTCGCGAAGTTGATCTCGCAGCCGGCGTCGTTGACGAAGTCGCAGCCGCGGGCGCCCTGGGCGATGTCGTCGTGGTTCTTGTCGTTCCAGGTGAGCGTGCTGCTGGTGACCGCCAGCGGGTTGTAGGCGCTGGCGATGCCGGTGGTCTGGGCGCGGTTGTAGCGATTGAGCGAGTACTTGATCGCCGTCTTGGCGTTGCCGAACAGGTCGTAGACAGCCGCGAAGCGCGGGGCCCAGTCGTTCCAGTCGGGCAGGTTGGTCACCGCGTCGAAGTGCCGCACCCCGATGAAGCGGCCGGCCGGCGAGTTGCCTTCCAGGACCTGCGAGTTCAGGAGCTCATAGCGCAGCCCGGCGTTGATCGTCAACCGCTTCAGCGTCCACGCGTCCTGCGCGTAGAAGCCGAGGTCGTGGTTGAGCGCTTCGCCGTAGTAGACCGGGGTGTTCATGACGGCCACCTGCGCGGGCTGCGAGAAGGGCACGCCCGAGGTGGCGCTCTTGTCGTACTGATACAGATCGCCGTTCAGCCAGTAGGAGTGGGTGAATTGGCCCCACTGGTACTGGACCCCCGCCTTGATGTTGTGCGACCCGGTCACGTACGAGGCCGAACCCTGCACGTTGTACCGCACCGGGCTCTGCGTATTCTGCCGCGGCCCGGCGGTGTTGGCGCCGCCCAGATCCAGCTCGAAGTGCGCAGCGTTGCCGTACCAGGCCGGGGTGCCGTAGGGCTGCTCGATGCCGTCCTGATACTGGTTGGTGTAGTTCTCGGTGTTGTTCGAGAAGCCGCCCTCGAGCAGGAGCTTGCTCGTCACGGTCGACGTCCACTTGGTCTGCTGCGTGTGATACGCGGGCGAGAACCACTGGATCGCCGACTGCTCGGGGTCGGTACTTGCTCTGCATGTCGTGCCCGCGGTACTTGTCGATTTCGTCGAAGTACGCCGACAGCTTGTTCTTCGGCGTCGGCTGCCACGTCACCCGGCCCATCGCGCTCTTCAGCAGCTGGTCGTCGATGCCCTGACTGCCGTCGTTGAAGAAGGTATCGGCGATGAAGTTGTTCACGCGGAAGTAGCGGGCGGACGTGAAGAACCAGAGCTTGTCCTTCATGATCGGGCCGCCCTGACCGAACGTGTATTCTTCGATCTTGTCGGTCGCATTGCCGGCGCCGGCCGTGAGGCCCGCGTCGATGAGCCGCTGGCTGACGTTGTCGGCCTGCCAGTCGCCGGGGCGGTAGCTGGCGTTGAACGAGCCGCTGAAGGTGTTGCCGCCCTCGCGCGGAATCATGTTCAGGCGCACGCCGCCCGAGGAGTTCTCGGCGCTGATGCCCGAGGTCTGGTAGCTGACCTCCTGGTTCATCTCGGTGTTGACGTAGGTCTGCACGGCGCCGTCCGACTGGAGGCCGTTGATGGTCATGCCGTCGACCATCACCGTGGTGTTGGCGGCCGACATGCCGTGGGTGGACATGTAGGTCTGCTGGGCGCCGCGGGCGCCGCCGGTGTCGGGCAGGTTCAGGTTGACGCCGACGATGAGCTGGCCGAGGCCCTGAATGGTCTTGCCGGTCGGAATGCTGTCGAGGGCCTCCCGGTTGAGGACCTGCGTATGGACGGCGCTCTGGACGTCGACGATCGGCGACTGGGCCGACACGGTGACGGATTCCTCGAGGGCGCCGACGCGCATCTCGGCATTGATGGTCGAGGTGAAGTTGGTCGGCAGTTCCACGTTCTCGCGGCGGAACGTCTGGAAGCCGGGGAGCGTGAAGGTGACGACGTAGGTGCCCGGCCGCAGGTCGACGATCTTGTATTGACCCGAGCCGTCCGTGATGACGGAGCGAACCTTTTCAATGAGGACGTCGCTCGACGCCTCGACGGTGACGCCGGGCAGCACGCCGCCCGATGAGTCTTTCACGATGCCCGCGATGGCGCTCTGCGCGTGCGCGGTCGCCGGCATGAACGCCAGGCACCCCAGCGCGACGAACATCGCCGCGACGATTCCACTTCTCCTCATACCTTTTCTGCCTCCTTGCGAGCTCGCGAACGAGCTCTTCGAGGCTTTGAAAGTAGTGGTCGCCGCGCGTCCGATCAATCGAATCGTCGGGCCTTTGTCGGCCGACGTCACAGGCATTCAACGAACCAGACGGCGTCATCCGGTGAATTCGCCAGCGCGGATTCTTCGTTGCTCAATGGGGGCGAAACATCGAAGAAAGCGATTATGAAATCGTAATCATCAGGCCTGTCGACGGTAAGCAAATGGTCAGCGGGCGCCGGCATGGGCGGGAGAGGTCGCCGGGGATGGCGGTTCCGCCCGGCCCGGACAATCGAGCGGTCGCAGCGTCGACTGTTCCACCTGCTCGGCCAAATCGCCGCGGCCATTGGCCCTCTGCAGCCGGACTGCCGCCGCGGCGCCATCACAGAGGTGCCGGCGGACGATCGCGCACGACGGATCCAGGACGATACCGGCGGGCCCGTTCTTCAGGGCGCATCCGGCGGGGTCGAGGCCGCCGCGATAGAGATTGATCAACGCCGACCGCAGTTCCTGGTTGCCGGTGACGATGAATCCCGTCATCAGCGTCGTCGCTGCATCGTCGGGAAGGCTCGCGTCGACGAGCGCCGCCGCACCGACGCGATAGACATCCGCGGTGAACGGATCGCCCGCCGAGGCGACATGCGCGGCTTCCCGGGCCTTGTCCGAATCGCCGAGACGGGCGTATGCCGTCGCGAGGAGCAGGTGGGTCTTGCTGACGTCGCCGGCCCGCACACGGCCGGTCGGCGCCGCGAGCGAGAGGAACCGTTGTGCCGCCGAAATGGCCCGTTCATAGGAACCGGCCTCGAGATAGTAGGCGGCCGCCTCGCGATACGGGCCGGAGACATCGGCGGGATCGTCCAGACCCTCGAGCAGATCCAGACTCTTTTCTTTCTCGGCGATGACCCGATCGAGATTCGCATGGGAGGGGTCGGCCTCGTACAACGCCTCGGCGAGGGCCCCATGCGTCTTGAAGGAGCGCGGTGCCGCCTGAACCGCCGACGACCAGAGGGTCACCTCGGTGTTCCAGTCCGGGTTGCGCAGCCACGTCCGTGCGCCGAGGACGACAATCGCGGCGCCGAGCATCGACACCGCCAAGACCGGAGTTCGGAATCGCCCGGCGATCGACGCGACGAGCATGACGAGCGCCGCGATCAGGCCGATCGAGGGGAGATACATCAGCCGCTCGCCCATGATCGTGCCCGTCGGAAAGAGGAGATTCGCGACAGGCAGCAGCGTCACAAAGAAGAATACCAGGGCGAAGAACGCGAGACGGTGGCGCTGGCGCCAGGCGACGGCGGCCGCGAGGAGCAGGAGCGCGAGGGCGCACCAGGCGATCCAGTCGCCCGGCGAGCCCGAGGCGAGCGGTATCTGATTGTACGAGTAGTCAGGAGAGAGGCGTGCGGGCCAGATGATCAACGCGGCATACCGGGCGATGACCGCCAGGGCCGTCAACCGCCCGCGAACGAATCCGGCACCGACAATCGGATTGTCGACGAACGGAATAGGCAATGCCGTCGCGGTCAAAGCCTTCGACCGAAGCATCCAGAAAAGCAGAAGCGGGAGCACGAATACGAGCCATCGTCGCCCCAGCGCTGCCATCGATTCACTCGGGCGGCGGAACACCATGTCGTACACCATGGCGACGGGCACGACGGCCGCGGCGTTCTCTTTGGAGAGCAGCCCCACGGTCGTGGCCGCCATCACGGCAAGCACCCAGGACGTCCGCTCGCCCGGAGCGGCCTCGCCCATCCGAATGTAGGCGTACAGAGCCGCGAGCACGCCCAGGGCGGCCAGAAGATCGGCGCGTCCGATGATGTTGGTCACGGCCTCGGTGGACACGGGGTGCACTGCCCAGATGGCAGCCACGAAGAAGGGTGCTGCCATTGGATACCAGTTCGTTATCCGGCTCCTGGCGGCCGTCCCGGGAAGTGTCGATGCGTGCGCCATGATCCGGAGCATCAGCGCGTACACGAGCAGCACGTTCGCGAGATGCAGGGCGAGGTTGATCGCGTGATATCCCGCTGGACGATCCGCGTTACCGAGAATCGCGTAATTGAACAGATACGACAGCGTCGTGACGGGACGATAGAGCGCCGTTTCGAACAGCGGCCACCAGTAGGAGTGCGTGAAGATCTGGCCGACGTTCGCCGTGGTCGCGGCGTGAACGCGCGCATCGTCGAGAATGAGCGCGCGGCTGTCGAGGACGAAGCCGGCCTGGAAGGAGTTGGAGTACGCAACCGCCGCTATCAGGCAGAGCCCCGCTGCCGCGCCCGAGCTTCCTTTCGCCGGGGCAGGTGGAGACGTCTTGCGTACCCGTGACGCCATACCGGGATTGTAGTCCGAAGCCGCGGCCATCCTCTTCAAGGAACGACCAAGCGACGGGCCCCCAGCGAGGCGGCGAACGATGCGAGTTGTGCGTTGGACCGAAAAGGAAGCGGCGGATCCCGATGGATCCGCCGCTCTCGAGCGAAGGAACTACCAGCGCACCTGTGCGCCGACGCCGATCAAGCGACCTTGCATGATCGAGTTGGGTCTCAGGAAGCCGGTGGCCGACAGCGCGCTCGTCGAGACGTAGCTGACGATGGCGTCGGAGTTGTTGACGTTGAAGATCTCCAGGGTCGGCGCGACGCTGAAGCGCTGCACCCGGAAGGTCTTGGCGAACTTGAGATCGAGCTGCGTGATTCGCTCCACGCGCGTGGCCGCCTCGGGCTCGAGCGGAATCGTGAGCGACGACTGGCCCATCACGCCGGCCGGTACGATCGTCGTGTTTGCCGGGCACGGCGCCGGACACGTCGCGGGATACTTCGTCGTGCCGGTGAACGTCATCACCCGCCGGCTGTTGGGACTCTCGTTGCTCTGGAGCGCGGCGCTCACCGTGACGCCGTAGGGCAGCGGGTAGGACCCGGCCAGCTTGAAGTTCTGGTGATACGGGATGTCGTTCTGCTGGTCGTTGCAGAAGCGCAGGTCGTTGGGGTCGTCGGGCGCGGTGCAGTTCACGTCGAGCTGCCGCTCCACGGCGAGGCCGCCGAAGATCTGGGCGCCGCCGCCCGGCCGCAGGCGGAACTCGAAGTTGTACGAGTTGTAGATCTGATCGCGGTTGGGATCGACCGTGTCGAGGTTGTCCTCGGGCGCGCCGGCGACGTCGGCGTTCAGGCCGTAGGCCGTGATCGCTTCGCCGGTGAGCGGGTTGTACACGGTGAACGGCGCGTAGTTCGGATTGTCCGCCGGGTTCCCATCGGTACTGCAGCGTGCGGTTGATCGTCGTCGTGAGGTTGTGGAAGTTGCCGTGGAACCAGCTGACGGTGGCCGACAGCTGCGGGATGAACTCGTGCTGGATTTCCAGGCCCGACTCGAGGTTCCATGTGCGCGGATAGGCGCCGTACTCGTTGAGGGCGCGCTCGCCGAAGTTGCTCGGGAGAGAGGCGAAGTTGATCTCGCAGCCCGGCGTCTTGTACACGCACCCGAGCTCGCCCTGGGCGATGTCGTCGCCGTTCAGGTCGCTCCAGGTGAGCGTCTTGCTGGCGATGGCGAGCGGCGTGTAGTTGTCGGCGATCCCGGTTGTCACCGACGCGTTGTAGCGATTGAGGGAGTACTTGATCGCCGTTCGCGCGTCGCCGAACACGTCGTAGACCGCGGCAAACCGCGGGGCGAAGTTGCTCCAGTTCGGCACGTTGAGGATCTCGTCGAAGTTGCGCGCCGGGGCGAAGCGGCCCGCCGGCGACGACGCGGCGGTCACCTGCGCGTTCACATGCTCCCAGCGGAGGCCGTAGTTGAGCGTGAGCCGCTTCAGCGTCCACGCGTCCTGGGCGTAGATGCCGACATCGGCGTTCAGCTTCTCGCCATAGATCGCCAGCGGCGTATTGTGCACGGCCACCTGCGCCGGCACGGAGAAGGGAACCCCCGTGCTCGCGCTTCGGTAGTACTGATACAGGTCGGCGTTCATGTGATACGTGTGGTCGAACTTGCCCCACTGATACTGGACGCCGGTCTTGACGTTGTGCGATCCGGTCACGTACGAGGCCGAGGCCTGGACGTTCTTGCGCACCGGCAGTTGCTGCGTGTTGCGCCGGCCGGCCGTGTTCGACCCGCCGAGCTGCGTCTCGTAGTGCGCCGCCGTGCCGTACCATTCCGCTGAGCCGTAGGGCTTGTCGATGCCGTCCTGATAGCTGTTGGTGTAGTCTTCGCTGTTGTTCGAGAACCCGGCCTCGAGGAGCAGCTTGCTGGTTGCCGTCGACGTCCACTTCGCCGAGTCCGTGTGATACGCCGGCGAGAACCACTGAATGCCGGTTTCTTCCGGGTCGTAGAGGCTCTGCATGTCGTGGCCGCGGTACTTGTCGACTTCGTCGAAGTAGGCCGACAGCTTGTTCTTCGGCGTGGCCTGCCAGGTCAGACGCAGGAGCGCGCTCTTGATCAGCTGATCGTCGATCCCCTGGCTGCCATCGTCGAAGAAGGTGTTGGCGATGAAGTTGTTCACGCGGAAGTAGCGGCCCGACAGGAAGAACCACAGCTTGTCCTTCATGATCGGTCCACCCTGACCGACCGTGTATTCGGCGATCTTGTCGGTCGCATTGCCCCCGCCCGCCGCCAGCCCGCGGTCGATGAGCCGCTGGGTGACGTTGTCCGACTGCCAGTCGCCGGGCCGGTAGCTCGCGTTGAGGGAGCCGCTGAAGGTGTTGCCGCCCTCGCGCGGAATCATGTTCAGCTTGACGCCGCCCGCGGAATTCTCGGCGCTGATGCCCGAGGTCTGGTAGCTGACCTCCTGGCTCATTTCCGTGTTGATGTACATCTGCACCGCGCCGTCGGCCTGCAGGCCGTTCACGGTAAGGCCGTCCACCATCACGGTGGTCTGCGAGGCGTTCATGCCGTGTGTGGACATATAGGTCTGCTGCGCGCCGCGGGCGCCGCCCGTATCGGGCAGGTTCAGGTTGACCCCGACCACCAGCTGGCCCAGGCCCTGAATCGTCTTGCCGGTCGGAATGTTGTCGAGGGCTTCGCGATCGAGCGTCGAGGTGTGCACGGCGCTCTGGACGTCGACGATCGGCGACTGGGCCGAGACCGTGACAGACTCTTCGAGCGCGCCGACGCGCATCTCGGCGTTGATGGTCGACGTGAAATTGGCCGGCAGCTGCACGTTCTCGCGCCGGAAGGTCTGGAAGCCGGGCAGGGTAAAGGTGACGACGTAGGTGCCGGGGCGCAGGTCGACGATCTTGTACTGGCCCTGGCCGTCGGAGACGACCGACCGGACCTTTTCAATCAGCACGTCGCTCGACGCTTCGACGGTGACGCCGGGCAGCACGCCGCCCGACGTGTCCCTGACCACTCCGGCAATCGCACTCTGAGCGTGAGCCACGCTGGGCAGCACGACGAGGGCGGTGAGGGCGGCAACTACCGCCGCCGCGATTCGATTCCGTCTCATTCGCATACCTCCTCACTAGCTCTCCCGGTCGCACAGGAGTCATAAAGAAAACACCAGGAATAAGCAGCGTGGAAATTATGATTCTCTTTGGTGACAATCAAATAAATACGATGGTAAGTATCCATGATTTTATCTTCAAATGTCTCTAGCGGTCGGCTGCGTTGAATTAACACCCACATATTGGATTTTAGATAAATAACTCATAAGTACACGATCGTCGTAGTGGAATCGGGCGCCGAGGCCGATCACAGGCACAAGCGGTGCTGCGGCCGCAACTTATTGAAATAAAAGGGGTAGCCTTGATCGCCGCGAACGGCTAGGATGACGCCGACGAAGCGAGGGAACCTGGTGACGCTTGTCGAGCAATTGACCCGCGCGAAGCTTTTCGACCTCGAGCAGCCGCGCTTCGCCGGCATGCCCGGGCATCCCGCCCATCGGCCCGCCTACTTCTACGCGCTCTACCGGCGCCATCGCGACCACTTCCGTGCGGAAGGCGGCGCGCGGCGCACAAGCGCGTCGGGCGTCCTGACGATGATGGAGCACTCGGGGACGCACATCGACGCGCTCTGTCATCAGGCCCTCGATCAAACTTTGTACGGAGGCGTGGCCGTCGCCGACGTGGAGCGCCCCGACGGATTCCGGGCGCTTGGCATCGAGACGTGCCCCCCGCTCGTCGGCCGCGGCGTCCTGCTCGACGTCGCGGGATGGAAGGGCGTCTCGCATCTTGCGCCCGACGAGTCGATTCAGGCCGACGATCTCACGGCCTGCGCCGCGGCGACGGGCGTCGCGGTGGGCCGCGGAGACATCCTCCTGGTGCGGACGGGGTACGGCGCCTGCTGGGACGACGACGAGGTCTACCAGCACGCGGCGGGCGTCGGGCGATCGGGTTCCGAGTGGGCGGCCGAGTGCGGTGTCGTCGCGGTCGGCGCCGACAACATGGCCTGGGATGCCGTGTCTGATCGCGATCCCGACACGGGGCTCATGTTGTTCGGCCATGCCTTTCTGCTGGTTCAGAAGGGCGTCTACATCCTCGAGAACCTCAACCTCGAAACGCTCGCCGCGTCGGGTCACAGGAGCTTCGCATTCGTGGGCATCCCGCTCAAGCTTCGCGGCGCCACCGGATCGCCGATACGGCCGCTCGCGCTGGTCGAAGGAGGGTGACGTGCGCGGACTGATGATGGAGTACCCGCTGACGATTCCGACCCTGCTTCGGCGCGCCGAAACGCTGTTCGCCTCGAGGCGGATCGTGACGAGGCGCCCGGATCGGTCCGTAGCGCGCCACACCTACGGGGAGATCGCCGACCGCGTGCGGCGACTCGCGGTGGCGCTGTCGGATCTGGGCGTCCAGCCGGGCGACCGCGTGGCGACGCTCGGATGGAACCATCACGAGCATCTCGAGGCCTACTTTGCGGTGCCGGCCATCGGCGCCGTTCTCCACACGCTCAACCTCAGGCTCCATCCCGACGACCTGGCCTACATCGTCAACGATGCCAAGGACCGCGTGCTCCTGGTCGACGAGAGTCTGCTGCCGCTCTTCCAGGCGTTCCGCGACCGCGTGTCGGTTGAGCACGTGATCGTGATGGCCGGACACGCCCCGGCCGGCTGCGGGTTTCACGATTACGGCGCCCTGATCGGGCGTGCCGACCCGGCGCGCCATGTCGCGTGCGACATCGACGAGCACCAGGCCGCGGCGATGTGTTACACCTCGGGCACGACCGGGAGGCCGAAGGGCGTGCTGTATTCGCATCGCACGACGGTGCTGCACGCGCTCGGACACGGACTCGCCGACACGGTGGCGATGTCGGAGGCCGATTGCGTGATGCCGGTCGTACCGATGTTCCATGTGAACGCCTGGGGCTTTCCGTACAGCGCCACGCTGTTCGGCGCCGGTCAGGTCTTCCCCGGACCGTTTCTCGATCCAGTGAGCCTGCTCGAGCTCATCGAGACCGAACGCGTCACGGTGACCGCCGGCGTCCCCACCGTCTGGCTCGCCGTGCTGCAGGAACTCGACGCCCGGCCGGGCTCCCGCGATCTGCGGGCGCTCCGCGTCATCGCCATCGGCGGATCGGCCGCGCCGCCGGCACTGATCAAAGCCTTCGACGAGCGACACGGCCTCCGCATCCTGCACGCCTGGGGCATGACCGAAATGAGCCCGCTCGGCACGGTGTGCGCCCTGCCGTCGACCTTGCGCGACGCGCCGGCGGACCGCCAGCTGGCCTATCGGGCCAAGCAGGGCACGCCGATCCCGTTGATCGAGATCCGAGCCCGCACGGCGACGGGCCTGGCCCCGTGGGACGGCAAGACCATGGGAGAGCTCGAAGTGCGCGGCGCCTGGGTCGCCAGCCAGTACTACCACGAGCCCGATCTCGGTGATCGCTTCACCGACGACGGCTGGTTCAAGACCGGCGACATCGTCACCATCGACGCGAGCGGCTGCGTGGAGATTACCGACCGTTCGAAAGACCTGGTCAAGTCGGGTGGCGAATGGATCAGTTCAGTCGCCCTCGAGAGCGCGTTGATGGGCCATCCCGCGGTCGCGGAGGCCGCGGTGGTCGGCGTGCCGCATCCCAAATGGGACGAGCGGCCACTGGCCGTGGTCGTGCTGAAAGCCGGGCAACGCGTGAGCGCGCCGGACCTCGTGGAGTTCCTGCGGCCCTCGTTCGCGAAGTGGTGGCTCCCGGACGCCGTCGAGTTCGTCGACGCGATTCCGCGCACCTCGGCGGGGAAGTTCAGAAAGTCGGCCCTGCGCGATCGGTTCCGCGACCGCTACCAGGCGGTCGGGACGATCCGGGCGTCGGAGGACATGTAGCGGTCAGCGGTAGTTCCCGAACTGCAGCGCGAGGCCGAAGTCGTGCTCGCGCAACGCGTGGATCGCCTGCTGCAGCTCGTCTTTCGACGGCGAGCTCACGCGGACCTGTTCGCCCTGGATGGCGGCCTGCACCTTTTTCAGCTTCAGGTCCTTGAGGAACTTCACGATCTCGCGGGCCGTGTCGGTCGGGATGCCCTGCTGAACGGCAATCACGCGCCGCACCGTGCCGCCGGCGGCCGGTTGGCTGTCGGCGCTCTTGAAGTTCTTCGTCGGCACGCCCCGGCGCACCAGCCGCGTTTGGACGATCTCCCAGAGGGCCTTCATCTTGAACTCGTCGTCTGCGAGGAGCGTCAGCGTCTTGTCGGCCGTGCTCAGCGTGATCTCGGCCGTGGCCCCCTTGAAGTCGTAGCGCTGCCCCACTTCCTTGCGAGCCTGGTTGAGCGCGTTGTCCACTTCCTGAAAGTCGATCTCGGACGTGACGTCGAACGAAACGGTCGCTGCCATCCGCTCATTGTAGGGTGCCGGGGCACGTCTGCAGTAGGGTGTCGGTGTCGCGGAGCCTGCCGAGGAAGATCGGTGTGACGGGGCGTCAGTCCGCTAGAATGCGGGGGCGGGAGATCGGTGGGGAGAGAACAATGACCTTCTTCGTGCCTTCGGGCCTTCGCCGTTCCATTGCCAGCCGCCCGTGGTGCGCGGCGGCCGTCGCGGGCCTGGTCGCGGCCGGGGGCATCCGGCTGCTCGCCGATGAGGGCATGTGGCGGCTGGACCAGATGCCGCTCGCCACGATCACCACCGAGTACGGCGTCCGCCTGACCGCGGCGGATCTCAGCCGGCTCCAGGCGGCCGTCGTGCGCCTGCAGTCGGGCGGCGGAGGGGGCACCGGCACGTTCGCCTCGCCGAATGGGCTCATCCTCACCAATCATCACGTCGCCCTCGACTGCATCCGGACGTCGGCCCTTGCCGACGAGAACGAAGCCACGGCCAACAACCTGATCGAGACGGGCTTCACCGCCCAGCGTCGGACCGACGAGCTGCCGTGCAAGCGGTTCCGTGCACAGGTGGAGCGGAGCGCGCGCGATGTGACCGCGGACCTGAATGCGGCGGTCACTCCGGACATGCCCATTGCCGACGTGCAGCGCGCGCGGCAGGCGGCGCGCTCGGATCTGGAACGGCAATGCACGGCGGAACGCGGTGCGAACTTCACGTGCTCCGTCGTGGATTTCAACAGCGGCGCCCAATCGCTGCTGATCGTCTACGAAGACTATCGCGACCTGCGCCTCGTGTACGCGCCGGAGAAGCAGCTCGGCTACTTCGGCGGCGACGAGATGAATTTCCGGTTTCCGCGGTTCGTGTCCGACATCTCGATCCTGCGCGCGTACCAGGGCACCGACGGCAGCCACGGCGAGTACGACGCGGCCCATGTGCCCGCCACGCCCGACAGCTACCTGCGCGTCACGATGGCCGGCGTGAAGGACGGCGACTTCACGCTCGTCGTCGGGAATCCGGGCAATACGAACCGCTACCGGATGAGCTACTCGGCGCGCTACAACCTGGAGAAGGGCATCCCGGATCAGATTCGCGACCTCGAGACCGAGCTCGATCTCCTGCGCCGCTATGCCGCGATGAAGGCCGACAACCAGGTGCTCCTGCAAAGCCGCATCTTCGGCCTGGCCAACACGTTGAAGTACCAGCAGGATGTGCTGGCGGCGCTCGCCGCCACCAACGTCGTCGGCGATCGGGTCGCCCGCGAGCGCGACTTCATGGCCTTCGTGAACAGCCGTCCCGATCTCGCGCGCGAATTCGGCGACGTGCTCGACCGGCAGGCGTCGGTGTACGCCGACGACGTCGAAGCGAACGCCGATCTGGACGAGGCGCTCGGCTGGCTCACGCGATCGGATCTGCTGGGGTATGCCTCGGGGTTGTATCAGTTCGCGCAGGCGCGTGCCCAGGCGTCCGATCGCGAGCGCGAGCCCCAGTTTCAGGAGCGCAACTGGCCCAACGTCCGCGAGGCGCTGTTGAACGACGATCCGGTGCTGCTGCCGCTCGAGCAGGACGTGCTCGCGATCGCGTTCGAAAAAGCGCTGGCGCTCCCTCCCGACCGGCGCATTCCGGCGGTCCAGGCGCTCGTGGAGGCCACCGGGGGCTCCGACGCGCTCGCGCTCGCGAAGGCCGTCGTCAACGGCACGACGGTCGACTCGGTGGCCACCCGCCGGAATCTGATCGATGCCCGCCTGTCGGCGTTTCAAGCGTCGACCGACCCGGTCGTCCGGTTCGCCGTTGCGCTCGAACCGTCGCTCGACGCGCAGCGGAAGCGCGTGGCGGTGCTGAACGAGAAGATCTTCCAGAACCGCTCGAAGTTTGCGCGGGGGCTCGTCGCCTGGAAGGGGTCGGATCTCTATCCCGACGCCAACTTCACGCTGCGCGCGACGTTCGGCAAGGTGGCAGGCTACACCAATCGCGCCAATCAGGCGGTGCCGTTCACGACGAGGCTCGACGGCCTCTTTTCGCTGGCCGAATCGCACGGCAATGCCGGCGACTACGCGGTGCCGCCGCGCCTTCTCAGCTGGCGGCGGTCGATTTCCAACGCCACCTTTCGCGCACGGTATGCGTCCATGCCGGTCGACTTTGTCACCACCAACGACATCACGGGCGGCAATTCGGGCAGCGCGACCCTGAACCGGTCGCTCGAGATCGTGGGCCTGATCTTCGACGGCAACGAGGAAGCGATGGCCAGCGACTGGACCTACAGCGAGACCGCCGGGCGCGCGCTCAGTACCCGACATCCGGTTCGCGCTCACCATCGCCCGCGAGGTGCACGGGGCGGGCTGGGTGGTGGACGAGCTCGTCAACGCGCCTGAGAAGCGCTGAGGGAATTCATGCGATCGACCGTGGTTCCGCTTGCGCTGGCCGGTGTCCTCGGCGCCTCCGTTCTGGCTGCGCCGCCCCGGCCAGGCCTCGCCGACCTCGACGCCGCGTTCTCGGCGTTCTGGCGGGCCTCCACCCCGCGCGAGGCCGACGCGGCCGCGAGCGCCATCACCGCGAGCGGCGTGAGCTTCGATGAGGCGCTCGCGCGTCTCCGCCGCGGGCGCCCCTACACCGCCGACGTGCCCCGGGGCGTCGTCCGGCTGTCCCAGGAGATCGACGGGAAGACCTTCAACTACACGCTGGACGTGCCGGCCGACTACGACCCCGCGCGTCCCTGGCAGGTGCGCGTGCAGCTCCACGGCGGTGTGACGCGACCCGACGAGAGCGTTCGAGGCGACGGCTCCATCGGCTCGCTCGCCGGCGCCGATCAGATCTATGTTCTGCCGATCGGCTGGGCCGACGCGCCGTGGTGGAGCGACGCCCAGGTCACGAGCCTGAATCGCATTCTCGACCGGCTGAAGCGCACCTACAACGTCGACGAAAACCACGTCGTGCTGTCGGGGCATTCCGACGGCGCGACGGCCGTGTACTACTTCGCCATGCGCGACACGACGCCGTTTGCCGCGTTCCTCCCGCTGAACGGCTTCATCAAGGTGCTCGCCAACCAGTCGCTGAACATTCGCGAAGAGCTGTTCCCGAACAACCTGCGGAACAAGCCGTGGTTCGTGGTCAATGGGGGGAAGGATCCGCTGTTTCCGGCGGCGATGGTCGAGCCGTACCTGACACGCTTCCGCGCTGCGGGCCTGGCGCTCGACTATCATCCCCAGCCCTCGGGCGAGCACAACACGCGCTGGTGGCCCGAAGTGAAGGACGGCTTCGAGGCGTTCGTGGCGGCGAATCCGCGCGCCCCGCACCCGTCCTCGCTCACCTGGGAAACGGACCTGAGCGGAGCCTCCAACCGCGCGCACTGGCTCGTGGTGGACGCCCTGGCGCCCCAAACGTCCGCCGAGCCGCTGCCCGACTTGAACGAGCTCGTCGCCGGCACGCAGATGAATTTCGGGATCCGCAACAGCGGCATGCAGGTCGCTCAGGTCGTCCGCGGCAGCGGGGCCGACACGATCGGCCTCCGGCCCGGTGATCTCGTCACGAGCATCAACGGGCGCGTCCTGCCGGCCGGCGTCGATCTCGGGCAGGTGCTCGAGATCAACGACCCCGGCTCGCCCCTCACGCTGGAGGTGTCGCGCGACGGCGCCGCGCTCACGCTCACAGGCACGTACGCGCCGACGGAAATGCCCCGCGTCGTGCCGATCTTCGACCATGTGCGTCCGTCCGGCCGTGTCGACCTCGTTCGCGACGGCAATACCGTGCGGGCCACGACACGGGGTGTGGGCGCGTTCACCCTGCTCCTGTCGCCGGATGCGTTCGACCTCACGCAGCCGATTGTCGTGATCGCCGACGGCCGCACGGTGTTCGAGGGTCGCGTCCAGCCCGATGTCGCGACGCTCCTCAAATGGGCCGCCCGCGACAACGATCGAACGATGCTGTATGCGGCCGAGCTTCACCTTATAATGTGAGGATCGTCGTCTCGGTCTTTTCGGTTCTCTTTTCGCGAGGGACTCAATGGGTGACGCCGGGGAAGGGTTGATCGACGCGGAATCTCGCATTCAGGAACGGATGGAAGAGCTGGCTCAGGAGCGGTCGCGGAGCCGCGGCCAGCCGGACATCGACGCCGGCCGCATGCGCGAGCTGGGGTCGCTGCGCCTCGCGCGCACCGAGCTCGAGCGGCAGCTGCAGGTCACGACGAACGATCGGCGGCGCGCCCAGCTCGAGCAGGCGATCGCCGAGATCGGCCGCCGCATCGAGCAGGTGTGACGCCGGTCGCGTACCACGACGCCACCAAGCACCACGTCAATCGATTCGCTCGGTCGCTCGGATACCTCGACTGGGCGACGCAGCCCGCGCCATTCCGCTCGTTCGCCGGCGCGCCCGAGTTCCCGCTCTTCCCGCGAGTGCCGCAGGACGCCGGGCTTCCGGCTCCCCCGTACGGGCATCTGTTCGAGCGTCCCCGCGGCGGCGGCCCTCCCCTCGCGGTGGCAATCGGCGACAGCCTGCGCCACGCGCTCGGCCTGTCGGCGTGGAAATCGTTCCGCGGGTCGCGCTGGGCGCTCCGCGTCAATCCCTCGAGCGGCAACCTCCATCCGACGGAAGCCTACCTCGTGACCGGACCCGCCGCCGGTCTCGCCGGCGACGCGGGCGTCTATCACTACGCCCCCGACCGCCACGCCCTGGAGCTGCGGTGCCGCTTCGATCCGACTGCGTGGCGAGAGGCCGGCGCCGACTGGCTCGTCGTGCTGACCTCGGTTCATTGGCGGGAGGCCTGGAAATACGGCGAGCGGGCGTTTCGCTACTGCCAGCACGACCTGGGGCACGCGATTGCGGCGCTCCGGTTCGGCGTCGGCCTCCAAGGCCGCGGGCTGGCGCTCGTTCCCGAATGGCCGCAGGACGCGATTGGGGCGCTCGCCGGCGTCGATCGCGACGCCGACTACGAGGGCGCCGAACGGGAAGAGCCGGCGTGTCTGCTTGCGGTTGGTGCGCACCCGACGGCCCCGGATCACAGCCTGCTCGAGGCGGTTCGCGCGGGCGACTGGACCGGGCGCGCCAGCGCGCTCAGCCGGGATCGCGTCGAGTGGTCCGCCATCGATGAGATCGCGGCGGCGACGCGGGATTCCGGCCGGACCCCGCCGGCCATGCCGGCGGCGTCAGAGGCGCCGTCCCCCGATTCGGACGGGCCCGATGCCCGCTCGGTCATCCTCCAGCGTCGAAGCGCCGTGGCCTTCGACGCGGTCACGGTCCTCCCGCGGGACGGGTTTCTAGCGATGCTCGCGCGCGCCATGCCCGGACCGGGCGCGCCCTGGGACGCGATGTGGTGGTCGCCGCGCGTGCATCTGGCGCTGTTCGTGCACCGCGTCGAGGGGGTGGCCCCCGGGCTCTACCTGCTCGCGCGGGATCCCGAGGCTGTGGCGCGCCTGCGCGCCGGGTGCCGGGCCGATTTCGAGTGGGCTCGCGCCGACGACGGGCTGCCGCTCTACCAGTTGGCGCGCGGCGATTGTCGCCGGTTGGCTGCGCACCTGAGCTGCGATCAGGACATCGCGGCGGACGGCTGCTTCAGCCTGGGTATGATCGTCGACTTCGCACGAAGCCTCGACGAGCTGGGTGCGTCGTTCTATCGCCACCTGTTCTGGGAAACCGGCATGATTGGACAGGTGCTCTATCTGGAGGCGGAAGCCGCCGGCCTCCGCGGCACCGGCATCGGCTGTTTCTTCGACGACGAGGTGCACGACGTGCTCGGGCTCGACGGACACGCCTTTCAGAGTCTCTACCACTTCACCGTCGGCGGTCCGGTCGACGATCCGCGCCTTGCCAACGAGGCTGGATATGGCTGGGAGACGTAGCGCATCGTGAAGGCGCCGGCTCCCATCGACGCGCTCGTCGCGGCGCACGACTCGCCAGGGTGGATCGCGTTCGCCGGGCCCTTCCACGTGATCGATGCGCATCGGCCCGACGAGGTCGCCCAGGCCATTCGCGAGGCGGAGGCGCTCTCGGCTGCCCGCCGGGCCTATGCCGTGGGGGTGGTCGCGTACGAGGCCGGCTCGGCGTTCGGCCTCAGCGTCCACCCCGATCCGTCCGATCTGCCGCTGGCCCGGTTCAGCCTCTACGACGCGGAGCGCGTTCGCTGGATCGATCGGCTGCCGGCCGGCGCGGCGTGGGCCCTCGGCCCGCTCGAAGCCTCGCTGGATCGTCAGGCGTTCGGGGCGGCGCTGGCGCGAATCCGCTCGCTCATCGCGGCCGGCGAGACCTACCAGGTGAACTTCACGTTCAGGCTCCGGGCGCGCTTCGACGGCGATCCGCTCGGTTTCTTCGCCGACCTGACGGCCGCCCAGCGCGGGCGGCATGGCGCGTTCGTGCGCGCCGGACGCCGCGTCATCTGCTCGGCGTCACCGGAGCTGTTCTTCGAGCGGGCCGGCGCCTGCATCCTGACGCGCCCGATGAAGGGAACGGCTCCGCGGGGCCGGACGATCGAAGAGGATCGCCGGGCGCGCGACGATCTCGGCCGCTCTCCGAAGGATCGCGCGGAGAACGTGATGATCGTGGACATGGTCCGCAACGATCTCGGGCGGGTGGCGGAGGTGGGGTCGGTCCAGGTGCCGGCACTCTTCACGCTCGAGCGATATCCCAACGTCTGGCAGATGACCTCCTCGGTGACCGCCCGTTCCACGGCCCCGCTCGCGGACGTGTTCGCCGCCACGTTCCCGTCGGCGTCCGTCACCGGCGCGCCCAAGATCCGAACCATGGAAATCCTGCGAGCGCTCGAGGGAAGCCCGCGCGGTGTCTACACGGGCGCCGTCGGCCTCATCGAGCCCGGCGGTCGCGCGCGGTTCAACGTGGCGATTCGCACGGCCGTCGTCGACGATGCCGTCGGGCAGGTCGAATTCGGTGTGGGAAGCGGCGTCGTCTGGGACTCGGATCCGGATCGCGAGTACGACGAATGCCTGCTGAAGGGCGCCGTGCTCGGCCGCCGGTCGCCACCCTTCGAGCTCCTGGAGACGCTGCGATGGACGGCCGCAGACGGCTTCTTTCTGCTGGCCCGCCACCTCGACCGGCTGGAGGGATTTGCCGAGTACTTCGAGAATCCCGTTCGACGCGCAGCGGATCAGGCGTGCGCTCGACGAGACCGTCGCCGGCCAGGCCGGACCCCTGCGCGTGCGTCTCCTTGTCGCGCGGGACGGCATCCCGCGCATCGAGGCGGCTCCAATCGAGGCATTGCCGGAGCCGGTTCGACTGGCCGTCGCCGAGACCCCGGTCGACCCGTCGGACCCGTTTCTGTTTCACAAGACGACGAATCGGACGGTGTACGATCGTGCGCGGCGCGCCGGCATCGACGACGCGGTGCTCTGGAATCCGGACGGCGAGGCCACGGAGACCACGGTGGCGAACCTCGTGGCGGAGATCGGCGGCCGGCGGGTGACGCCTCCGGTGTCGGCGGGTCTGCTGCCGGGCACGTTTCGTGCCGAGCTTCTGGCGCGCGGCGAGATCGTGGAGGCGAGGGTGCCGCTCGGCGCGCTCGCGACGGCCTCGCGGGTGTGGCTGATCAATTCGGTGCGCGGCTGGCGCGCCGCCGTCGTCGACATCGACGCCGGAAAGCGATAGCATGGGCCCCATAGCTTGCGAAATCGTTCACAAGCCGGGGTTCCCCAGGTCGTACAACCATGCAGGGCTGGCTTTCAATCCTGATCATGACCGCGCTCGGTGCAGGCTTCGGGCTTGTTTCGATCGTGCTGTCCGGTCTGCTCGGCCCGCGCAAGCCGTCGCCTGAAAAATCGGCGCCCTACGAGTGCGGCATGCCGCCGGTCGGCGACGCGCGCGAGCGCCAGTCGGTCAAGTTCTATCTGGTCGCGATGATCTTCCTGCTGTTCGACATCGAGGTGGCGTTCCTGTATCCCTGGGCGATGGCGCTGCGCGACCTCGGCTGGACCGGCCTCGTCCAGATTGTGCTCTTCATGGCGCTCCTGCTCACCGGGTACGTCTACGTGTGGCGCAAGGGTGCGCTCGACTGGGGCGAAGAGAAGCGATGATGGCGCCCGACGCCGACCTGCCGGTGCTCACGACGACCGTCGAGAAGATGGTGCAATGGGCGCGTCGATCGTCGATCTGGCCGGTGACCTTCGGCCTGGCGTGCTGCGCGATCGAGATGATGTCGATGAGCGCGTCGCGGTACGACATCGCGCGGTTCGGGGCCGAAGTGTTCCGCGGCAGTCCCCGGCAGTCGGATCTGATGATTGTCGCCGGCCGGCTGTCGCGCAAGATGGCCCCCGCGCTGCGCCGCGTGTACGACCAGATGCCCGAGCCGAAGTGGGTGATCTCGATGGGCGCCTGTGCCTCGATTGGCGGGGTCTTCGACAACTACGCCATCGTGCAGGGAGTCGACCAGGTGGTGCCGGTGGACATCTACGTGCCCGGCTGTCCGCCGCGGCCCGAGTCGCTCATCTACGGCATCGTGCAGCTCCAGAAGAAGATTTCGGGACAGCTGGTCTGATCATGGACGAGGCGACCATTCGCGCAGCGCTCGAATCGGCCGTGCCCGGCGCGGTGCTCGAGGCCGCGGACGGCCGTGACGGTCACATCGGGTTCACGGCTCAGACGGTTCACTGGCCGGCGTTGGCGCGCGCGCTTCGCGCGGGGCCGGATCTCGGCTTCAGCTATCTCGCCGAGCTCACCGCGGTCGACTACTGGCCTCGCGAGCCTCGCTTCGAGGTGGTTTATCTGCTCGTGTCGATCGACCACGGCGTGCGCGTCCGGCTCAAGGTGCCGCTCGAGGGCGATCGGCCGTCGCTGGCCACGGTCAGCGACGTCTGGCCCGCCGCCAACTGGCTGGAGCGCGAGGTCTGGGACATGTTCGGCATCGAGTTCGTCGGGCACCCCGATCTGCGGCGGTTGTTGATGCCGGACGACTGGGAGGGATATCCGCTGCGCAAGGACGCGCCGGTCCAGATCCGCAAGGCGGTCCGGGCCAGCGAGCCGCTGCAGGTGAGCGAAGAGGAGTTCCGCGCGAACCTCGAAAGAGACCGAGATGCCCGACGGCCGTGATCTGGTCGCCACGCGGCTTGGCGAGACCATCGCCCTTTTCGAGCGCGTGCGCGCCGCCGACCCGCAGCCGCTCCTGGGCGCGGCCGCTTTGGTCGTGGACGCGCTCCGCAACGGCGGCCGTCTGCTGGTCTTCGGCAACGGGGGCAGCGCCGCCGACGCCCAGCACGCGGCGGCCGAGCTGGTCGGGCGCTTCGAGCGCGAGCGGCGGGGCCTGGCGGCCATGGCGCTCACGACGGACACCAGCGTGCTGACGAGCCTCGCCAACGACTACGGCTACGATCGCGTATTCGCGCGGCAGATCGAGGCGCTCGGTCGGCCGGGCGACGTGGCATGGGGGATCAGCACGAGCGGAGCCTCCGCCAATATCGTCGCCGGCCTCGACGCGGCGCGTGCGCACGGGCTCGGCACGATCGCGCTCACCGGGCGCGACGGCGGACAGGTCGGCCGCGCGGCCGACGTGCATCTGAACGTGCCCTCGGCCTCGACCGCCCGGACGCAGGAGGTGCACGGCGCCCTGATCCACATCATCTGCGAACTGGTGGAGGCGGCGTTCTAGGTCATGCCCGAGCTGCGCACCGAAACCATGACCGTGAACATGGGGCCCCAGCACCCCAGCACGCACGGCGTCCTGCGTCTCGTGCTGGAGCTCGACGGCGAGACGGTTCGCTCGGTCAGTCCCACGATCGGCTACCTGCACACCGGGATCGAGAAGACGATCGAACAGAAGAAGTGGCAGCAGGTGATTCCGCTCGTCGAGCGCATGGATTATCTGAGCGCGCAGTCCAACAGCATGGCGTTCTCCCTCTCGGTCGAGCGGCTGCTCGGGATCGAGATTCCCGAGCGCGTTCGCGCCATCCGCGTGCTCATGGCGGAGCTCCAGCGGATCAACAGCCACCTGGTGTGGCTCGGGACCCACGGCATGGAGGTCGGCGCCGTCTCGGTGATGCTCTACTGCTTTCGGGAACGGGAGCTCATCCTGAATCTGAACGAAATGCTCGCCGGATTCCGGATGTTTCCGAGCTTCATGCGGATCGGGGGACTGCGCGAAGACCTGCCGAGGGGTTTTCTCGACGCGGTCGCCGCGTTCCTGGACCGCTTCGCGCCGAAGCTGGACGAGTACGAAGATCTGCTCACCAGCAACGAGATCTACCGGAAGCGCACGCGCGACGTCGGGCGTCTCTCGAAAGCGGACGCGGTCGCCTACAGCCTGGTCGGGCCGATCGCGCGCGCCTCGGGCGTGTCCTACGACGTGCGGAAGGCCTTCCCCTATCTCGGATACGACACGTTCGACTTCGCGGTGCCGGTGCGCACCGAAGGCGACGCCTACGCGCGCTACCTCGTGCGGGTCGCCGAGATGC
This sequence comes from uncultured Acidobacteriota bacterium, assembly GCA_963837345.1. Lineage (GTDB taxonomy): Bacteria > Acidobacteriota > Vicinamibacteria > Vicinamibacterales > CAVVIG01 > CAWIMX01. The sequence goes on along the minus strand of CAWIMX010000001.1, from coordinate 77,076 downwards.
GGGAGAGCATCAAGATCTGCCGGCAGGCGCTCGCCCGGATTCCGCCGACGGGGGTCTTCGCGGTGGACGACCCGCGCATCACGCCGCCGCCCAAGGATCGGGTCTATACGGAGATGGAGGCCCTGATCCAGCACTTCCTGATCTACTCGCAGGGCTTCAACGTGCCCGCGGGCGAAGCCTACGTGCCGGTGGAAGGCCCGCGCGGCGAACAGGGGTATCTGGTGGTCTCCGACGGCACGAATCGCCCGTGGCGCGTCAAGGCGCGGGCGCCCTCGCTGCTCGCCTGCCAGGCCCTGGAGCGAATGGTCGTCGGCGGCCTGATTGCCGACGTGATTGCGGTGATCGGATCGATTGACGTGGTGATGGGAGACGTGGACCGGTGAGCTTTCACCCGAAAATGGCGTACGACGCCACGTTCCACCAGTCGACGCGGGAGCTGGGACCGAAGGACGAGCCGCCGTTTGCCTACACCGACGAACGGCGGGCGCGGTTCGACGTGATCGTGAGGCGCTATCCGCCGGATCGCAAACGCTCGGCGGTGCTTCCCGCGCTGTACCTGGCGCAGGAGCAGCAGGGCTACATCACGCCGGCCGTGATGCGCTACGTCGCGGGGCTGCTCGATCTCACGCCGGCGGAAGTCGAAGACGTCACGTCGTACTACTCGATGTTCCACACCAGGCCCGTCGGCCGCTACGTCCTGCAGGTCTGCCGGACGCTCTCGTGCGCGTTGCAGGGGGCCGAGCGCGTGACCGAGGCGCTGGCGGGCACGCTCGGCATCGCCCCCGGACACACCGACCCGACCGGGACGTTCACGCTCGTCGAGGTCGAGTGCCTCGGGGCATGCGACCGCGCGCCGGTGGTGATGGTGAACGACGGGTGGCACGAATGCCTGAAGCCCGAGGACGCGGCGCGCCTCGTCGAGGACCTGCGCGCGCGCGGAGAAGCCGTGCTGTCGGGCTGCCACCATGTGGTTGAGCGAACCCGCGAGAGCGATTAGGGGCGTGGGGACGAGGGGCTAGGAACGTGGAACCGCTGCTGACCCGATACGTGCGCGAGCCGAACGCCTTCACGCTGGACTTCTACCTGCGGCACCAGGGCTATGACGGCCTGCGCCACGCGCTGGCCATGACGCCCGATCAGGTGATCGACGTCGTGAAGGCCTCCGGCCTGCGCGGGCGGGGAGGCGCGGGCTTCCCGACGGGCATGAAATGGCAGTTCGTCGACAAGAAGTCGCCGAAGCCGAAGTACATCGCGTGCAACGCCGACGAGAGCGAGCCGGGGACCTTCAAGGATCACCTGCTCATGGAGCGCAATCCGCACCAGTTGCTCGAAGGCTGTGCGATTGCCTGCTACGCCGTCGGCGCGGCGACGGCGTATATCTACATCCGCGGCGAATTCTTTCACGTGCAGCACGTCCTGGAGCGCGCGCTCGAGGAGGCGTACGCCGCCGGCTTCCTCGGGCCGAACGTGCTCGGCTCGGGCTTCGCCTGCGACATCCACCTGCATCGCGGGGCCGGCGCGTACGAAGCGGGAGAAGAGACCGCGCTGCTCGAGTCGCTCGAGGGCAAGCGGGCGCAGCCGCGCAACAAGCCGCCGTTTCCGGCGGCGGTCGGGCTGTACAACTGCCCGACGGCGGTCAACAACGTCGAGACGCTGTCGAACGTGCCGGTGATCCTGCGCGAGGGCGCGGAGTGGTTTGCCGCGCTGGGGCCCGAGAAGAACGGCGGGCCCAAGCTGTACTGCGTGAGTGGCCACGTCCGACGGCCCGGCGTCTATGAAGCGTCGATGAATGTCACGATCCGCGAGCTGGTCGAAGGCCGAGCGGGCGGCGTCCCCGACGGCCGAACCCTCAAAGCGGTGATTCCGGGCGGCTCCTCGGTGCCGATCCTGATGCCCGACCAGCTCGACACGCAGGCCAGCTTCGACGGCGTCCAGAGGGCCGGATTGCTGCTCGGTTCGGCGGGCATCATCGTGCTCGACGACACCACCTGCATGGTCTGGCTGGCCGCGAACCTGCTGCGTTTCTATCGCCACGAGTCGTGCGGCAAGTGCACGCCGTGCCGGGAGGGCACGGACTGGCTGCTGAAGATCCTCGAGAAGATCGAGCGCGGCGACGGCCGTTCCGCCGATCTCGACCTGCTCGCGGGCGTCGCCGCGAACATCGGCGGCAAGACGCTCTGCGCGTTCGGCGACGCGGCGGCGACGCCCGTTCTGACGACGCTCCAGCACTTCCGCGAGGAATTCGAGGCGCACATCCGCGAGGGCCGCTGCACGTGCCCCGCGGCCTGGCGCGCGCAGACGGCCGTCACGACCGCACACTGACGGCCATGCAACCACGACGGCCCGAAGGCACGAAGCCGCACCGATGTCCTTGCTGCTGATCGCCCAGATCGCCCTGACGCTCTTCGTGTTCGTGATGCTGCTGAATTCGGCGGCCATCATGGTGTATGTCGAGCGCAAGGTGGCCGCGATGCTCCAGCAGCGTCTCGGGCCGTACCGGGTCGGGCCGAAGGGCCTCCTGCAGCCGCTCGCCGACGTCGTGAAGCTGATGTTCAAGGAGGAGCTCCGGCCCAGGGCCGCCGACGCCGTCCTCTTTGCGCTCGCGCCGATCATTTCGGCCACCTGCGCGTTCGCCGCCTTCGCCGTCGTGCCCTTTGGCGCGGCGACGACGCTGTTCGGCTGGCTCGCCGAGCCGCTCCGCCTGCAGGTGGCCGACGTGAACGTCGCGATCCTCGTCGTCTTCTCGTTCGCCTCGATGAGCGTGTACGGCATCGTGCTGGCCGGCTGGAGCTCGAACAGTAAGTACTCGCTGCTCGGCGGCCTCCGATCGTCGGCGCAGATGATCAGCTACGAGCTGTCGTACGGCCTGGCGCTCGCCAGCGTCCTCCTCGTGGGCAACTCGCTGTCGATCACCGAGCTGGTCGCGCGGCAGTCGGGCGCCTGGTTCGGCGTGATCCCGAAGTGGTTCATCGTCGTGCAGCCGATCGGGTTCCTGATCTTCGCGATTGCCGGCATCGCCGAGACCAACCGCGCGCCGTTCGATTTTCCCGAGGCGGAGCAGGAGCTCGTGGCCGGCTACCACACGGAATACAGCAGCATGAGCTTCGCGATGTTCTTCCTCGCGGAGTACATCAACATGGTCACGGTGTCGGCCGTGGCGACCGATCTGTTTCTCGGCGGGTGGCACGGGCCGTTCCTGCCGGCGTCGCTCGGCTGGATCTGGTTTCTCCTGAAAGTCGCCGCCATCCTGTTCTTCTACGTGTGGATGCGGTGGACGCTGCCGCGGTTCCGCTACGACCAGCTCATGGCGTTCGGCTGGAAAGTGCTGCTGCCGGTCGCGTCGCTCAACCTCGTCGCCACGGCGGCCGGAGTGCTGTACCTTGGGCGCTGACTTCCTCGTGTTCGGCGCGTTCGCGATCACCGCGATCGTCGCGTCGCTGCTGGTCGTCGCACAGAGGAATCCGATCTACAGCGTGCTGCTGCTGATCGCGTCCTTCGGCGCCCTGTCGGGGCTGTACGTCCTGCTCGACGCGCCGTTCGTCGCCGTCATCCAGATCATCGTGTACGCCGGGGCGATCATGGTGCTGTTCCTCTTCGTCGTCATGCTGCTCAACGCGCCGCACGAGGCGTCCGAGCACGACATCGAGGCGGGCGTGGCGCCCGGGCGCCCGCTGGCGTTCGGGGCCCTGCTTGCGCTGGCGTTCGGCGTCGAGCTGGTCTGGGCGCTCGAAACGGCGCGCGAGACCGGCCGCTTCGGCAGCGCGTCGGTCAGTTCGGTGGCCGCCATCGGGCGGACGCTGTTCGGCCCCTACGCCTTCCCGTTCGAGGTCACCTCGCTGCTGATTCTCGTGGCCATGGTCGGAGCCGTCGTGCTGGCGCGGCGGGAGCCGCCGCTCGACCGCGCGCCGCGACGGGAGGAGCGCTGATGGGCGGACCCGGCGCCGTGCCGCTCAACGCCTACCTCGTCCTCTCGGCGATTCTCTTCGCGATCGGCGCCGCCGGGGTGTTCGTGCGCCGCAACGTCATCACGATCCTCCTGTCGATCGAGATCATGCTGAACGCGGTCAACCTCACGTTCGTCGCGTTCGGCCGCGCGCTCGGCTCCGTCGACGGACAGGTCATCGTGTTTTTCGTCATGACCGTGGCGGCGGCCGAAGCCGCCGTGGGCCTGGCGCTCGTCATCGCGCTCTTCCGGCAGCGCGAGTCGCTCAACCCCGAAACCTTCACGACGCTCCGATGGTGACGACGGCGACCGCATGCTGCTCCTGATTCCGCTGCTGCCGTTTGCGGGCTTCCTGGTGAACGCCGGGTTCGGCCGCCGTGCCGGCAAGAGCCGGTCGGGCGCCGTGGCGTGCGGCGCGATGCTGGCGGCGTTCGGCGTGGCCGCAGCCGTCGTCTGGCGCCTCGTCGCGCTCGAGCCGGAGTCTCGCCAGGCGACCGAGCGTGTCTTCGACTGGATCCGGTCGGGCGCCTTCGACGTCAGCTTCACGCTCCGCGTGGATCCCCTCGCGGCCGTGATGATCCTCATCGTCACCGGCATCGGCGCCCTGATCCACGTGTACTCGACCGCCTACATGCACGAGGAGTCGGACGCGGAGTACGCGCGCTATTTCGCCTACCTGAATCTGTTCGCCGCGTTCATGCTGCTGCTGGTGCTGGCGGCCAACTTCCTGGTGATGTTCGTCGGCTGGGAAGGCGTCGGTCTGTGCTCGTACCTGCTGATCGGCTTCTGGTACCGGAAGCGCTCGGCCGCCGACGCCGGCAAGAAGGCGTTCATCGTGAACCGCGTCGGCGATTTCGGCTTCCTCCTGGGGATGATCCTGCTGGCCGTTCGCTTCGGCAGCCTCGACTTCCAGGACATCGCGCGGATGGCGGCGTCGCTCGGGCCCGAAACGCACCTCGGCACGCTGACGCTCGCCACGCTGCTGCTGTTCCTGGGGGCCACGGGCAAGTCGGCGCAGATCCCGCTCTTCGTCTGGCTGCCCGACGCCATGGAGGGCCCGACGCCGGTGTCCGCGCTCATTCACGCGGCGACGATGGTCACCGCCGGCGTGTACCTGATCGGCCGCAACGCCGTGCTGTTCAGCCGCGCGCCCGACACGATGGCCCTGGTGGCGATCATCGGCGCGGCGACGGCCCTCATGGCGGGCTCGATCGCGCTCGTGCAGCGCGACATCAAGCGCGTGCTCGCGTACTCGACCGTCTCGCAGCTGGGGTACATGTTCCTGGCCATGGGCGTCGGCGCCTATGCCGCCGGCATCTTCCATCTGTTCACGCACGCGTTCTTCAAAGCGCTCCTCTTCCTGGGCGCCGGTGCGGTGATCCACGCCCTCGGCGGCGAGCAGGACCTCACGAAGATGGGCGGTCTGCGGCGGGCGCTGCCGACCACCTACTGGACCTTCCTCGTCGGCGCCGCCGCGATTGCCGGCGTACCGGGGCTCGCAGGATTCTTCAGCAAGGACGCGATCCTCTTTCACACCTTCTCGAGCGGGCACACGCTGCTCTGGGCGGTGGGGCTCGTGACGTCGCTGCTGACCGCCACCTACATGTTCCGGCTCGTGTTGCTCGCGTTTCACGGGCCGCCGCGTGGCCCCGAGGCGCACGGCCATCTGCACGATGCGCCGCCCGCCATGGCGGTCGCGCTGGTGGCCCTGGCGATCGGCTCGGCGGCCGCGGGGTATGCCGGGTTGCCCGAGTCGATTGGCGGCACGGACCGGTTTGCGCGGTTCCTCGAGCCGGTGTTCACGGCAGGGGGCGCGGCCCTCGCGGGGCCGTCGGCGGAGCCGGCCGCGTCCGGTGCGCTCGAAGCCGGCCTGATGGCGGTGTCCACCGTCGCGGCGCTCGGCGGAATCGGTCTCGCCGTGTTCTTTTTTCTCGGGAGCGGGCAGGCCGCCGAGTCGCTGGCCGGCCGGTTCCCGGCGGTCTACCGCGTGCTCCGGCGCAAGCTGTACGTCGACGAGGTGTACGACGCGGCGATCGTGCAGCCGATCCGCATCGTGTCGGAGGACGGCTTGTGGCGGGGCGTGGACGTTCGCCTCATCGACGCGGCCGTCAACGGCGTGGGCGACGCCGTGCGCGGCGCGGCCGAACTGCTGCGGCGGATCCAGTCCGGATCGCTCCGCACCTACGCGGCCACGCTGCTCTTCGGCGTCGTCGTCGTGGTGGGGTACTGCCTGTGGTGACGTTCCCGATTCTGTCGACGCTCGTCGGCCTGCCGACGGCCGGCGCGATCGCGCTCCTGCTCGTGCCGGGACGGGACGCGAACGGTGCGGTCGCGCGGCGCGTCGCGCTCATCGTGTCGCTCCTCGTCTTCGCCGAGTCGCTTCTGCTGTGGTGGCGGTTCGATCCGGGATCGGCGGAGTTCCAGTTCGTCGAGCGGCATGCGTGGATTCCGAGCTTCGGGATCAGCTATGCCGTGGGCGTGGACGGCATCAGCCTGTTCCTGGTGGTGCTGACGGCGCTCCTGACGCCGATCGCCCTGCTGTCGAGCTGGCAGGCGGTGGCGAACCGGCCGCGCGCGTTCTGTCTGTTCATCCTCCTGCTCGAGAGCGCGATGATCGGCGTGTTCGTGTCGATCGATCTGTTTCTGTTCTATGTGTTCTGGGATGCGATGCTCATTCCGATGTACTTCCTCATCGGGATGTGGGGATACGAGCGCCGCGTGTACGCCGCCGTCAAGTTCCTGCTCTACACCATGGTCGGCGGCGTGCTGATGCTCGTCGCGATCCTGGGCCTCGCGTACCTGCACAGCACCGCCACGGGCGCCTACAGCTTCGACCTGGTCGAGCTGTACGGGCTGTCGATCTCGCCGCAACTCCAGTTCTGGTTCTTCCTGGCCTTCGCCCTGGCGTTCGCGATCAAGGTGCCGCTCGTTCCGTTCCACACCTGGCTGCCCGACGCGCACGTCGAGGCGCCCACGGCCGGATCGGTGATTCTGGCGGGGGTGCTGCTGAAGATGGGCACCTACGGGCTGGTGCGTTTCGCGTTTCCGCTCTTCCCCCTGGCGGCGACCTTCTTCGCCCCGTATCTGGGCGCCCTCGCGGTCGTGGGCATCGTGTACGGCGCGCTGGTGGCCATGGTGCAGCCCGACCTGAAGAAGCTCGTGGCGTACTCGAGCGTCAGCCACCTGGGCTTCGTGGTGCTGGGCCTGGCCGCGCTGAATACCCAGGGCGTCCAGGGCGCCGTGTACCAGATGTTGAATCACGGCGTCAGCACCGGCGGCCTCTTCCTGATCGTGGGCATGCTGATGGAGCGCCGGCACACGCGGCTCATCGCGGAGTTCGGCGGGTTGAAGAGCGTGATGCCGCGCCTGGTCGCCGTGTTTCTCCTCGTCACGCTCTCGTCGATCGGGCTGCCTGGGCTGAACGGGTTCGTCGGCGAATTCCTGATCCTGCTCGGCGTCTTCGAGCGGAACCCCCGGATGGCGGCGGTCGCCGCGACCGGGGTGATCCTGTCGGCCGTGTACATGCTGTGGATGTTCCAGCGGGTGAACTACGGCGAGGTCCGTCATGAGGAGAACGCCCGCCTGCCCGACCTGTCGGCCCGCGAGTGGATCGTCGTCGTGCCGGTGGTGGTGGCGATCGTGCTGATGGGCGTGCTGCCCAACGTGTTCCTGCGGCCGATCGGGCCATCGGTCGAACGGGTGTTGTCGAGAATCGAGGCCGTCGCGCCGGTCGAGGTGCAGGCGTCGCGATGATGGCGTCGGTCCAGGCCGTCGTGCCGATGGCGTGCGTGGCGGCTGCTGCGCTGGCCGCGATGCTGGCCGAAGCGTTCCGCGAGCCCGGCGAGCGGATGCCCATCGGGCCCCTGGGCGTCGTGGGGCTGGCGGGCGCGGCCGTGGCGACGATCGTGCTGTGGAATCACGGAGTGTCGAGCTTCGACATGGTCGAAGCCGACAACTTCGGCCTGTTCGTCACCGGCATCCTCGTGGTCGTCGGCGTGCTGTCGCTCGCGATCTCCGCGCCGGTCGTCGAGCGCGAACACCTGCCGCAGGGCGAGTACTACGCGCTGATGCTGTTCGGCCTGGCCGGCATGATGCTGATGGCGACGGCATCGGATCTGCTCCTGATCTTTCTCGCGCTCGAGGTGCTCTCGCTGGCCGTCTACGTGCTCACCGGGATCCGCCGCGACTCGCCGACCGGATCTGAAGCGGCGTTCAAGTACTTCTTCCTCGGCGGGGTGTCGAGCGCGTTCTTCCTGTACGGCATCGCGTTCACCTACGGGCTGACCGGCAGCACGCGTCTCGATCGAATCGGGTCGCTGGTGGCGGCGCGGGCGCTCGCCCCGACGCCGATGGAGCTCGTGGCGGTCGGCCTGCTGTTCGTCGGCTTCGGCTTCAAGGTCTCGGCAGTGCCGTTTCACGCGTGGACGCCGGACGCCTATGAAGGCGCACCGGCCCCCGTCACCGGGTTCATGTCCACCGGCGTCAAGGCGGCGGCGTTCGCCGCGTTCGCGCGCGTCTTTCTGTCGGCATTCAGCCCGCTGGAGACGCACTGGACGGGGATGATCTGGGCGGTGGCGGCCGTCACCATGATTTTCGGCGCCGTCGTCGGCGTGGTGCAGACCAACGTGAAGCGGATGCTGGCCTATTCGAGCATCGCGCATGCCGGATATCTGCTGATGGGGCTCGTGTCGACGAACGACACCGGCAAGGCCGCCATCCTCTTCTACCTGCTCACCTACGCCGTCGCGAACCTCGGGGCGTTCGGCGTGCTGGCCGTGCTCGACTCGGCCGAGCGGCCGAACGACCGTGTCAGCGATTTCGCCGGGCTGTCGAGGGCGCATCCGGTTCTCGCCGCATTGATGACGATATTCCTGCTGTCGCTCGGCGGGTTGCCGCCGACGGCGGGATTCGTCGGCAAGTGGTACGTCTTCACGGCAGCCGTTCAGGCTGGCCACGTCGGGCTTGCCGTGATCGGCGTGCTGACGAGCGTCGTCTCGGTCTTCTTCTATCTGCGGGTCGTCGTGATGATGTACATGACCGGCGGCGGCGAGCCGGCGCCCCTTCCCGCGCTGCCTCGCCTGGCCACCGCGGCGCTGGTGGCCTCGGCCCTCGCGGTCTTCTATCTCGGCCTGCTGCCCGCGCGCGTGCTCTCGCTCGCCGCCGCGTCGATCGCGACCATCTTCTGAACGTGCAGCCACGCGTCCGGAACTTCGCGCCATCGCCCCATCGCCCCATCGCCCCGGTGTTATGCTTATCGCGCCATGACGGCTGAACCGCCACGCTATCGCCCGCTCGAACGGTTCTGGCCGTATGCCGATCTGTCGGAACAACCGAGCGCCGAAGAACTGGCCGCGCTCGATCCCGAGCTTCGCGAGGCGCTCTTCGGTCCCTCCGAGCGGCCGTTCTCGATCACCCTCGTGTTCCCCGCGATGGAGACGCCGGAATTCGATCGGGCGCTCGCGATCGCGCGCGCGTCGGCCGAATTTCGGGAGACCGACCACGGCGCGGCGCATCGGTATCGCGCCCGGTTCCTTCCCGGCGACGCGGCGCGCCTGCGCGACCTGTTCGAGATCGTGGGCGGCGCCGACGCCACCGAAGTACTGATCGACGACAAGCCCGTGCCCTTCGCCCGGGAGCTCTGGCTGCCGCTCGTGTGGTTTCTGATTCCGCGGTGACGCATCGTGCCCCAGGAGACGGAAACCGAACGCGGCCTGCGGCGTCTCGAAAGCGAGCTGAAGCGGCTCGAGGCCGAGTACAACATGTTCTTCGCCGGCCGCCTGCCGAGGCCGCCGTGGGAAACGCGATCGCGCGTCGAGACGCTCGTCAAGCAGTACGACCGCGCGTACATCCAGAACTACGGCGACCGGTTCCGCTTCCAGACGCTGCAGTCGCGGTTCGCGGCCTTCGTAGAGCTCTGGGACCGCGGGCTCCGGAATCGGGAAGAGGGACGGACGACCACCTTCGGCGCGCCGAAGGCCGAGCCGCGGCCGGCCCCGAAGAAGCCCGACGACAAGATCGTGCACGTGGCGTCGTTCCGGGATCCGTCCCACGAAATGGACAAGCTGCACGAGCTCTACGACTCGCTGGCCGAGGCGCGGCGCGCGATTGGCGAAGACTCCGTGCCGTTTCAGAAGTTCGCGGACCTGGTGAAGGGCCAGGTGAACAAGCTGCAGCAGGCTGGCAGCACCGAGGTGGCGTTCCGCGTCGCCATCAAGGACGGTAAGGTCAACTTCACCGCCCGGGCCCTGAAGGGCGTCAAGGAATGAGGGAACTCACGAACTAGGGGACGAGGGGACGAAGGGACGAGGGGACGAGGGGACGAGGGGACGCTGAGGAGGCGCGGGCCGCATGTCGCATCCGCGGAGCGGCGGGCCGGGCGCTCGAAAGCGCCCGGCCGCGCGAGCGCTCAGATCTTGGTGACGTTGCCGGCCTGCGGGCCCTTGGGGCCGTCAACGATCTCGAACTCCACTGCCTGGCCTTCCTCGAGCGAGCGGAAGCCGTCGCCCTGGATCGCCGAGTAGTGAACGAAGACGTCGCTGCCTCCGTCGCGTTCGATGAACCCATAACCCTTGGCATTGTTGAACCACTTGACCTTGCCTGTGATACGCATCGTTCTCTTCCTGCTTGCGGGGACCCGACCGTCTTCGGTCTCAGGTCCGTGGAAACAACCCCGGCACGTTCGCCGGAGCATAAAAAAAGGCCGCAGCATTGCGGCCTTTTCCTTGCGGCGCCAGGCCCGCCCAGCGTCGCCACGATGATACCGGAATCGGAAGTCCTATGCCAAGAGCTTTGCTGAGTGTGTCCGACAAGACCAGAATTGCCGATGTGGGCCGCGGCCTGGCGGACCGGGGGTTCGAGCTGGTGTCGACCGGGGGGACGGCCCGGGCCCTGGCCGACGCCGGGCTGCCGGTGACCAACGTGTCCAGGGTGACGGGCTTTCCCGAAATGATGGACGGCCGCGTCAAAACCCTCCACCCGGCCCTGCACGCGGGCATCCTGGCGCGCCGCGATCGGCCCGACGACCTGGCGGCCCTGGCCGGCCAGGGCGTCGTCCCGGTCGACGTCGTCGTGGTGAATCTCTATCCATTCGTCCGGGCGGCGGCCGATGCGGACACCCCCTTCGACCGCCTGGTCGAGGAAATTGACATCGGAGGGCCGTCGCTCGTCCGCGCCGCCGCGAAGAACTTCGCGAGCGTGTTCGTGGTCGTGGACCCCGCCGACTACCCGCGGCTGCTGGCCGCGCTCGACGCGCCCACCCTCGCGTTTCGCTTCGAGCTGATGCAGAAGGCGTTCGCGCACACGGCGGCCTACGACACGGCGATCGCCTCCACCCTGGCAGGGGTCCACCTCGCCGAGGGGCACTTCAACCGGCCCGCCTCCGGACCGCTGGGGGACTGGTTCGACCTGGCGGCCCGCAAGCTGCGCGATCTGCGCTACGGCGAGAATCCGCATCAGCGCGCCGGCTGGTACGTCGAGCGTGGGGGAGCGGGCGCCGGGCTGGGCACCGCCGAGGTGCTCCAGGGGCGCGAGCTGTCGTACACGAACCTGCTCGACCTGGATGCCGCCGCGCGCATTGCGCTGGAATTCGACGAGCCGGCGGCGGTGGTGGTGAAGCACACGAACCCGTGCGGCGCGGCGACCGGGGAGTCGGCCGCCGACGCCTACCTGCGGGCACGCGACGCCGACAGCCTGTCGGCATTCGGCGGCATCGTGGCCCTGAACCGGTCGCTCGACGCGGCGGCCGCCGAAGCGATTACCTCCACCTTCATCGAGGCCGTGGTGGCGCCGGCCGTCGACGCCGACGCCCGGGATCTGCTGGCGCGCCGGCGCAACATGCGGGTGGTCGTGGCCGACTTCGCGGCGCTTCGGTCGGGCGGGATCGAGCTCCGCTCGATTCTCGGTGCGCTGCTGGCACAGGAGCGCGATCACGTGGCGGAGGCGCGCACGCGCTGGACGCCGCAGGCGCAGCCCCACGGCATCCGCGTGGTGACCGAGCGGGCGCCGACGCCCGACGAATGGGACGCCCTGCGGTTCGCCTGGCGGGTCTGTGCGCACGTGAAGTCGAACACCGTGATCTTCACAGACGAGCAGCGCACGCTGGCGATCGGCGCCGGGCAGATGAGCCGCGTCGACGCGGTGAATGTGGCCGTGCTGAAAGCGCAGTCGATCGAGCGCTCGCTCATCGGGGCGGTCGCCGCGTCGGATGCCTACTTCCCGTTTCGGGACGGGCTCGACGCCGTGGCTGCGGCCGGCGCGACGGCCGTCGTGCAGCCGGGGGGCTCGGTGCGCGACCCGGAAGTGATCGCGGCCGCCAACGAGCACGGCCTCGCGATGGTGTTCACGGGCCGCCGCCACTTCCGGCACTGAGGGGGAGTCGGCTTTCTACCTGCTTCGCCCGACGGCTTCGAGCAGCTCGTCGGGCGTCACGGTGGCGGCGCCGAACTTCCCGACGGCCACGCCGGCGGCGAGGTTGGCGAGCATCGCGGCCTCCGGCAGCGTCGCGCCCGCCGCCAGCGCCAGGGCCAGGGTGGCCACCACCGTGTCGCCGGCGCCGGTCACGTCGGATACGTCGCGGACGGCGGCCGGCGCCGCGCCTTCCACGTCAGGGCTCGACAGCCAGATCCCGTGCTCGCCGCGCGTGACGATCGCCGCCTCGCAGGCGGCGCGGACGCGGAATTCGCGTGCCGCGTCGCGGGCCTCGGCATCGGTCCGGATCCGTCGGTGCGTGGCCGTTTCGGCCTCCAGACAGTTCGGCGTGACGAGCGTCACGCCGGCGTAGCAGGCGAGGTGGGGAATCTTCGGATCGACGATCACGGGCGGTGGCGCCGATCCGCGCTGGCGCCGTTCCTCGCGCACCGAGAGCAGGGTTTCGACGAGGGCCCGCGTGATGGCGCCCTTCAAGTAGTCGGAGGCGACGAACACGCCGGCCGCGCGGCCCTGTTCACGGATGCGGTTCAGAACCGACGCCTCGGTCTCGCCGCTGATCTCCTCGTCGCATTCGTAGTCGATCCGCGCGATTTGCTGGTTGCGGCGCGTCACGATGCGCACCTTTTCCGTTGTCGGCCGCGACGCGTCCTGGACGAGTCCGGATCGATCGATTCCCGCGCCGTCGAGCGCCTTGGCGAGCCGTCCGGCCGCGTCGTCGCGCCCGACGATCCCGACGAGTCCGCTTCGACCGCCGAGCGCCACGACGTTGTGCGCGACGTTGGCCGCGCCGCCCAGGCGGACGTGCTCGGTGGCGAACGTCACGACCGGGACCGGCGCCTCGGGCGAAATCCGCGACACGTCGCCGACGATGAAGCGATCGAGCATCACGTCGCCGGCCACGAGCACGTGCTGCGCGGCGAAGCGGTCGATGATCGCGCCGGCCCGGGATGCGTCGAGCGGTGGCAGGGTCATGCGTCGGCGGGCGCGGCCCGCCGGGCGGCGAAGGGCAGGGTGACCAGCACGAGGAAGATCATCAGGAACTCGGAGTCGCCGAAGTTGTACTCGAAGAGGCCGGCCGCCAGCATGGCCGTCACCGCGGCCAGCCCGCCGGCGGCGAGGAAGGCATGGGGCCCGCGGCGGAATTCTCCCCCCAGGTCGCGCACCAGCACGACGATGAACCAGAGCCAGATCGCCAGCGCGGGGAGGCCGCGCTCGGCGGCGATCTGAACCGGCACGTTGTGCAGGTGGGGGTTGACGGCTTCCACGGCGTCGGGACCACGGAATTCCGCATAGCGCGGCTCCACCATGTTCGGCCCGACGCCGAACACCGGATGCGCCCGCACCATGCGCCCGCCCTCGCGGATCATCGCGACGCGATCGCGGATGGTCGCGTCCTGCATGTCGAAGATCGAGGTGAGTCGCTGGTTGATCTGGGGCGGCGCGAACATGAAGAGCAGCGCGGCGGCCACGGGCAGCACGGCGAGCAGCCGGAAGTCTTTCAGGAGGAAGAGCAACGCCGCCGCCGCGCACACGCCGACGACGGCGCTGCGCCCGAAGCTGAAGACGATGGCGACGGTGAGCGCCGGGATGACCAGGCCGGCCCACAGCCGCTCGCGCGCGCCGAAGAGCACGCGCGCCAGCGCGGCGGTGACGACGAGCATCAGCTCGCCGGAAAACGTCATGTAGTGCCCGAGCGTCCCGCGCGCACGCATTCCGAGCTGGTCGTAATGGAGAATCCCGTACTGAAAGATGCCGTAGGCGGCGCTCAGCGCCCCGAAGGTCACGAGCAGCGTCACGAGCGACCCGCCGCGGCGCCCCGGGACGAATCGGTACACCAGCGGCACGACCAGGAACAGCACCAGCTGCTTCGAATCGACGAAGCTGCGCGCCGGATCGGACGACGCCGCGGCCGACGCCAGCGTGATGGCCGCGTAGGCCAGGAGGGGCCAGAAGAACCGGGGCGCCTCGACGCGCTCGCGCCGCGCCACGAGCAGGGCCACCCAGCAGAACACGGCCAGGGCGAGGAACGTCTGGGCGGCGGCGATCGAGAAGAGCGCGGCGATCGCGAGGCCGAACACCGCAGCCGTGCCGGTCTGTTCCAGCCAGTTCGGCGGCGCCGTGTCTGCCGTAAGGGTGGCGACGGTCATCGCCCAATCTTAATCCGGGCCGGCGCCCTTCGCGCGGGCGAGCGCGCGCTCGGCGGCTTCGACGACGTCGGCCGGCTCGATGCGCGCCAGACACCGGAAGTCGCCCGGTTCGCAGCGCCGCTGGTCGCAGGGCCGGCACGGCAGTCCCAGGACTTCCACCGACTCGGCGACGAGGGTCGACGGCCGCCAGGGCGCCGAGCGCGCGGGAAGCGTCGGTCCGTACAGGGCGACGATCGGCGTGTCCGAGGCCGACGCGATGTGCAAAGGCCCGCTGTCGCCGCCGATATAGAGCGCCGCTCGATCGACCAGCGCGCGCAGCTCCGCGAGCGAGAACTCGCCGCAGGACAGCACGCGACCCTTCTCCGCGGGGTCGAGCTGCCGGCGCGCGGCGTCGGTCACCGATTCCGCGGCCGACCGTTCGGAGGGGCCGGACGTGACGACCACGCGCCGGGCCGCGCCTTTCGAGGCCAGGGCGGCCACCAGCGTCGCGAACGCCGCCGGCGGCCAGCGTCGGAACGGATTCCCGGCGCTCACATGCACGACGATCAGCACATCATCGTCGGTCGCGCCGACGCCCTGGAGACGCTCGGCGACGGCGCGCGCGGCCCGTGGATCCACGGCCATTTCGACGCGGTCGCGCGACGGATCGGGCGCCTCGATGCCGAGCGCCTCGACGAGATCCCACTGGCTGCGAACCGAATGGCGGGCCAGCAGCGCGCGCGCCCGCGGCACCCGATGTGTGTACATCCACCCACGCCCCGCGACGTCGTAGCCCACCCGCATGGGCGCTCTGCTGAGCCAGGTCATGAGCGACGCCCGGGGGCCGCCGTGGAAGTCCACGACCAGATCGAAGCCAGCGGCCCGCAGCCGGCGGCCGAGCGACACGTCGCCCCACCAGCCGGTTCGCGGCGCGATCCACACCGCGTCCAGGTGGGGATTGCCGGCGACGACGGGAGCGGCCGCGGGCTCGACGAGGTAGGTGATGTGCGCGTCGGGGAAGCGCCGGCGCACCGCCCGGACCGCCGGCGTCGTGAAGACGACGTCGCCAATCTGGCGAAGGCGAATCAGGAGAATGCTGGAGCAGTCAGACGCGGACGCGGGCTTCACGATTCTTCAATCGTGGCCTCGTCGATCAGCATGACCGGGATGTCGTCCTTGATCGGATAGACGCGCCTGCACTTGGCGCACTTGAGGGCCGTGCCGTTCTTGACGAGTGTGACCGGCGTCTTGCAGTTCGGGCACGCGAGAATCTCGAGCAATTCGGGATCGACGGCCATGACCGAACCATTATGACACCTCCACAATTTTGTGGAACAATTCTCCTGTGATGAAAGCCATCCCGTTCTGGCGGTCGGCCCCGGTCGTCCTGATCCTGACCACGGCGCCCGGCGTCGCTGCCGGCGCGGGCGCCCCGCAGTCGGCGCCGGCGGCGCCGATGGACGAGGCGCGGACCGCCGAGGCCTACCATCAGTTCCTCCTGGGCTCGTTCCTCGAGGGCGAGGACAACGCCGACGCGGCGATCGCGGCCTACCGCAAGGCCCTCGATCTGGACCCCGGAGCCGCCGGCGTGGCCGCCGAGCTCGCGGACCTCTACGTCCGGCTCAACCGGCCCGACGACGCCATCACGGCGGCGCAGCAGGCGCTGGCGATCGATCCCAACAACGTCGACGCGCATCAGACCCTCGGATTCGTCTACGCGGGCATGGTGGATCGCGCCGAGCGCGGCGCGCGGTCGGCACGGGCGGGACAGGACGAGAACGCCGCCAAGGCCGTCACCCACCTGGAACAGGCCGTGGCGCTGTCCGACGTGCAGACCGATCCCAACGTGCGCGCGACGCTCGCCCGCCTGTATGTCCGCGGCGAGCAGTACGACAAGGCGATCCCGCTTCTCACGACCCTCGTGTCGCAGGAACCCGGGTGGCGCGACGGCCCCGATCTGCTGCTCCAGGCGTTCGTCGGCGCCGGCCGCACCGACGACGCGATCGGCTGGCTCGAAGCGAATGCGCCGGGCGATCCCAATCTCTATCCGACGCTCGGCGACTTCTACGATCGCGCGCATCGCTGGCAGGACGCCGCGGACGCCTACGCAGAAGCCATCAAGGTCGCGCCGCGCAACGTCGAGCTTCGCACACGCTACGCCTCCTCGCTGATGAACGCGGGCGGCCGCGACCAGGTCGGGCAGGCGCGCGATGCGCTCACCGACGCCCTGGCCGTGCGCCCCGACGACGCGCGGGTGCTCTATCTGCTGTCGCAGGCCGAGCGCCGCCTGGGCGACCTCGCCGCCGCCGAGACGACCGCCCGCAGAGTCATCACGCAGGACGCCGACAGCCCGTGGGGCTACTATGCGCTGGCTGAAAGTCTCGAGCAACGAGGGCTGTACGCCGACATCGTCGACGCCTTGGGCCCGGCGGTCGATCGATTCCGGAAGAGCGGGAGCGCGTCACGCGAGCTCTCGATGCTGCTGCCGCATCTCGGATTCGCGTACCAGGAAACGAAACAGTACGACAAGGCCATCGCCACGTTCCAGGAAGCCCGGACGCTGGCGCCCGACGATCCGTCCATCGTCGGCTACCTCGTGCAGGCCAACCTCGCCGCGAAGCGGTACACCCAGGCGGCCTCGCTGGCGCATGACGCGCGCGCGGGCCAGCCCGACGATCTTCGGCTCGCGCGTCTCGAGTCGCAGGCGCTCGTCGACGGGGGCAAGGCCGAGCAGGGCGTGAAGCTGTTCGAGGAGTTCGCCGGGCGGCACGGCGACGATCCCACCGTCTCCCTCGCGCTCTCGCAGGTCTACGAGGATGCCAAGCGCGGAGCCGACGCGGTCAAGGCGCTCGAGGACGCCCGCACGCGGTTTCCAAGGGACACGTCGATTTCGTTCCAGTTGGGCGCGGTGCTCGACCATCAGAAGCGCTTCGACGAAGCCGAAGCCGCGTTCCGCACGACGATCGAGATGGATCCCGAGCATGCGGCGGCGCTCAACTACCTGGGCTACATGCTGGCCGAGCGTGGCGTGCGGCTCGACGAATCGGTGGCCTATCTGAAGCGCGCGCTCGCGATCGAGCCCGACAACGGCGCGTACCTCGACAGCATCGGGTGGGCGTACTTCAAGGCCGACAATCTGCCGCTCGCCGAGGACAACCTGCGCCGCGCGGCCGATCAGCTGCGCAGCAACTCCGTGATCCAGGATCACTACGGCGACGTGCTCGCCCGTCTCGAACGCTATGCCGACGCCATCGCGGCGTGGACGCGCGCGCTCGACGGCGACGGCGATTCCATCGATCGGCGCGACATCGAAAAGAAGATCCGTTCGGCGCGTCAGAAACTCGGCCCGCGCCAATGAGCGGGCGCGCCGCGCCCGCGCTGGCCGCGGGAGCGGCGCTCCTGACCCTCTCATGCGGCGTGCCCCTCATGTCCCTGCCCTCCGGGCCGGGCGCCCCGGCCGATGCCTCCGCCGCGCTCGCCGATGCCACGCGCGCCTGCCGCGCCGTCCAGACGTTCACCGCAGCCATCGCCGTCCGTGGCTCGATCGGCGGCCAGACGGTGCGCGCCCGGCTGTTCGCCGGGCTCGCCCCTCCAGCCTCGGTGCGGATTGAAGCGATCGCGCCGTTCGGCCAGCCGACGTTCACCGTCGTGGCCGTGGCCGGCGACGCCACGGTCGTGCTCTCCGACGGTCGCGCCCTGGAGCATGGACCGCCGTCCGAGGTGCTCGAAGCGCTCACGGGCGTGCCGATTGCCCCGGCCGATCTCCGGCCCGTGCTGACCGGCTGTGCGGAGGCGCCGGCGCCGGAGCGGGCGCGTCAGTTCGGCGCCGACTGGTTCGTCGTGCCCGACGACGCCGGAACCGCGTACCTGCATCGCGAGTCGGCGCAGGCGCCGTGGCGCCTGGTGGCCGCCGAGCGCCGGCCGCCGGGAGCCGGAGGGTGGCGCACCGAATACCGCGATGTCGACGGTGGCCTGCCGCGATCCGTACGGTTCAAGAGCGAAGCCGCCGGGCGCTTCGATTTGCGGCTGTCGTTGTCGCAGGTCGCGCTGAACGACACGCTCGGTGCGGACGTGTTTCGTCTGCAGGTGCCGGCTGACGCGGCCCCGATCACCCTCGACGAGCTGCGGCGAAGCGCGCCATGGGCCGCCGACCAGTGAGGGCGCCGATGCCGGGCCCGACGGGGAGGATCCACGCCTTCGCGAAGATCAACCTGTCGTTGCGCATCGTCGGCGCGCGTCCTGACGGCTTTCACGAGCTGCAGACCGTCTACCAGTCGCTGGCGCTGCACGACACGCTTCGCTTCACGCGCGCCAGCGGCCCGTTCCGCCTCGAGTGCGACGACCCGCGTTGTCCCGTGGATCGCACCAACCTGGTGTGGCGCGCCGTCGACGCGGCGTGGCGCGCGTCGGGCCGCCGCGGCGCCCCCAGGGGCCTGGCCGTGCGCCTCGTGAAGCGCATTCCGTTCGAAGCGGGGCTCGGCGGCGGGAGCAGCGACGCAGCCGCGACTCTGCGCGCCCTGGGCGCGCGCTGGCGGCTGGACGACGAACGCCTTCTCGCGATCGCGCGATCGCTCGGTGCCGACGTGCCGTACTTTCTCCACGGCGGGACCGCCCTGGGCATCGAACGTGGAGACGTGGTGTTTCCGCTCGCCGACGGTGCGCCCGCATGGGTCGTGCTGGTCGTGCCGGCGTTTGGCGTCAGCACGCGCGATGCCTATCGCTGGTGGGATCGTCGGCCGAGCCGCGGCGCCAGCGCGACGCGCGCCGGCGCCAATGACCTGCAGGGGCCGGTGGCGCGGCACCATCCCGAGATCGCGCGCCTCGTCTCGGCGCTGCGGCGCGCCGGGGCCTCGTGTGCGGCGATGTCGGGCAGCGGCTCCACCGTGTTCGGCCTCTTCGATCGCGAAGCGGGCGCCAGGGCTGCCGCCCGCCTGCTGGCGCGACCCGCGCGTCGGACGATCGTCACCAGAACCCTCGGGCGCGCGCGTTACCTCAGCGGCAGTTTCAATTCCGTCACCTGACTCCAGACGCCTCGACGGCTCGGCAAATTCGGCCGGCGGTGTCGAGCGCGACCGGTAATTTATGCCGCGCCGCGAGTGGTCGAGCTCATGGCCGCTATCCGGCACTTTAGTCTGCCTGGCGACCACCCGTTCATGCGGGCTTGGAGCCCGGGACGGCCGCGCCGATTGGCACTTCGCTTGCGTTGTCAGGCCGGCGAAGGTTCTCGATGCGGAGGTCCCGATGAGGTACTCGACTCGTGCCGTTTCAGCTCGTGGGGCGCTTGACGACAAACCTGTCAAGACGCGTGCACGCTCTCGTCTGCGGTGTGGGCGGACACGACCTCCTGCTTCACGTGGAGCCCGGGCGGTTGTCGCTGCGCTGCATCTCGTGTCCCTATGAGACGCCCGGTTGGGCGCTCAAAGAATCCCCCCAGCGGTCCATGCCTCAGCGGCGGGCCGCTTTTGTGGAGCAGCGCGCGCAGTAACGGCGCCGGGCTGCTCGAGCGTGCCGTAGATGAAGCGAGCCGATCGGCGGCCTTCTCGTTCTTCGGTCGGAGCGTTGCGCCAGGCGGAGCCCCCGCCTGCGGCGGCCGTTCCCATGGTCCTCATCGCCGACGACGATCCGGACGCGCAGGCGATCTACGGGAGCTATCTTTCGTCGCTCGGCTGCGTCGTGTTCGTGGCGCACGACGGCGTGGAAGCCGTCGAGAAGGCGAACCGGCTGCGTCCCGATCTCATCGTGATGGATCTGGTGATGCCGCATCTCGACGGGTCGGGCGCGATCGAGCGCCTGAAGCACTCGGGACGGACCGAGAACATCCCGATCATCGTGCTGTCGGGCGACGACATGGCCGCGGACCAAGCGCGCCGCGCCGGCTGCGAAGTGTTTCTCGCCAAGCCGTGTCAACCGGAGCTGCTGTGGTGGCAGATTCGTCTGCTGCTCGAGTTGCTCGACGGCGCGCCGCCGGGTGCTTGCCCGCCATGACGTTGCCCGCTATACTCGGCGCCTTCCTTCTCGTGAGCGTCACGCATACAGATGAGCTGATGGTCGCGCGTGCGGGAGACGAAGGCACACCACATGGCGTCAGTAGCCCTCTCGCCCGGCTCCTCACAGTCTGCCAGTCTCGTCGACGTGCTCGATCGGGTCCTCGACAAGGGCCTGGTGGTCGCCGGTGACATCAAGGTGTCGCTCGCGGAAGTCGAGCTCCTCACGATTCGCATTCGACTCCTCGTGTGTTCGCTCGACAAGGCCGAGCAGATCGGCCTGGACTGGTGGAAGCACGACCGCAATCTGTCGGTCGGGCGTGCGCACCTGTCGCGCGAGAACGAGGAGTTGAAGAAACAGATCCGACAGCTCGAACGCCAGGTCCAGGCGCTTGAAGCGGCGCGCGCCGTACGCGGCGGCCGCCGCCGGGCGGTCGCGCGCGGATAGGCCGGCCCGCACGGAACAAGGGAGCACATATGCCGGTTGAACGGGCAGCGGGTGGAACGAGTCTGGTCGACGTGCTCGATCGGGTGCTCGACAAGGGCATTGTCGTCGACGCGTGGGTGCGCGTCTCGCTGGTCGGGATCGACCTGATCACGGTCGAAGCGCGCGTCGTCGTGGCGTCGATCGACACGTATCTGAAATATTCCGAAGCGGTCAGCCTCTCCCGGCCCGTGTCGCGACCGGCCCTGGACGGGCGATCCTACGAGGACCTGCTCAGCGAGAACGTGACCCTGCGGTCGCAGCTCGCGCCGCCGGTCCGGAAGGTGAAGACGGCGGCCGTGCGCAGGCGGTCAGCCCGCCGTTCGTAAGCGCATGGGTCTGGCTTCGCGCACGGCCGAGCGCGTCTCGAGCGCGGCGGCGAAGCTCGAGTTGCTCGAGGCGCTCCTCGCCATCGACGACGTGGTCGCGTGTCTCGAGCGGACGTTCGTGTGGCTCGGCGAGAACGCCGGAGTGACCGAGGCGATGTGTGCGTTGGTCGACGACGACAGCGCTCATCTCGCGGCGGTGGCCGGACACCGGATCAGCCCGGCGCAGATCGCGCGCCTGCTCGTGCCGCTGGCCGACATCAGCCATCCCTTCATCCAGGCGCTGAACACGCGCGAGCCGCAGTTCTTTCCCGCGAAGTCGCTCGGCGGCGGCCGCGGCGTCCGGCTGCTGTTCGGCCGGAGCCACTGCTGGGCGCTGCCCCTGGCCGGCACCGGGCCGCCTCAGGCGGCCGACGGGCTGCTCCTGGTCGCCTGCGGCCCCGAGCTGCACGACGATGTGGTCTGGGCCGCCAGCGTCCTCGGACAGCGGCTGCCGCGGCTGATCACGCGGCGCGCCCTGCTCGAAGACGAGAGCCGGCTGCGACGGGAGCGCGGGCGCCTCGAGGCGGTGATCAATGCCATCGCGGATCCGGTGCTGCTCACCGACGCCAAAGGCCGTCTCGTCGTCGCCAACGCCGCCGCCGAAGCGCTGTTCGTGACCGGGCCGGGCGAGAGCGAGGGGCGCAGCCGGGCCGTCGAGTTGAACAACATGTTCCTGTCGGCCGCGCTCTGGCGCACGGCCGTCGACGCCGAGGAGGGCGGTCCTCAGGAGCTGCTCCTGGCGGACCCCGCGGACGGATCGGACCTCCTTTTCGAGCTGCTGGGCAGCACCGTACACGACCAGCGGCACGGCACCGGGATCGTGTCGGTGTTGCGCAACGTCACCGATCTCCACCGGGCCAACGAGGAGCTGGCGGCGAACTATCATCGAATGCGGATCGCCGAGGCGCAGGCCCGCAGCGAGCGCGATCGTCTCGACCTGGTGATCTCGTCGGTGGCCGATCCGATCCTCGTGTCGGATGCGAAGGGCCGGATCACGATGATGAACCGCCCCGCCGAGCGCCTGTTCACGAGCGTCGCCGGCACGGGCGACGACGAGCAGCGCCGCGTGCGATCCAACGACGCGCGCTTCTCGAGCTTTCTGTCGGGTCTGCTGTCGGACGGCACGGGCCATCGTCGGCGCGGCGAGCTCACGCTGACCGACGTCGAGACGGGCTCGACGCTGCCGGTGGAGGCGATTTCCGGCAAGGTGCTGACCGACGCGGGAGAGCTGAGCGCCGTCGTCACGATCCTGCACGATCACTCCGAAGTGCTGGAGCGCCAGCGGCTGTACGAGCGCGTGAAGGCGGCGTCCGACGAGCTCGAGGCGAAGGTGAATCACGCCACGGCCGAACTGGCCGAGCAGAACGAGCTCCTGCGTCGGCAGGCCATCGAGCTCGAGCAGGCGTCGGCGCTCAAGTCGCAGTTTCTCGCGAACATGTCGCACGAGTTCCGGACGCCTCTGAACGCCATCATGGGCTACACGAGCTTGCTCGCCCAGGGCGTCTCCGGCGAGCTGACGGAGGGGCAGCGGCAGCACCTCGCGCGCATCGAGTCGAACGCCCGCCACCTGGTCGGGATCGTCAACGAAATCCTCGATATCGCGCGGATCGAGGCCGGACGCATGCCGGTCAAGGTGTCGCGGTTCCCGTTGGACGGCCTGCTGGCCGAGATCATGTCGGAGACGGCGCCGATCGTCGCGCGGTCGAAGCTCGACGTGCACGTGAAGGTGTCCGCCGAGCTCGGTCCCATCAGGAGCGATCGACAGAAGGTGAAGCAGATCGTGCTGAACCTGCTCAGCAACGCGCTGAAGTTCACGAGCCGCGGATCGGTGTCGATCACGGCGCGGCCGGGGCGGACGCGGGGGACGGTCGAGATCGCGGTGACCGATACGGGGATTGGCATCGACCCGGCCGACCGCGCGAAAATCTTCGAAGACTTCCGGCAGGTCGACAGCACCGTGGCCCGGCCGTACAGTGGCACCGGTCTGGGTCTCTCGATCTGCAGGCGGCTGGCGACGATGATCGGCGGCCGGATCGAGCTCGAGAGCGAGCTCGGCCGCGGCTCGACGTTCACGCTCGTGACGGCCGCGGCGCTGAAAAAATGACGGGCCCGCCCGCGGAACCGCTCGTTCTGGTCGTCGACGACTATCGCGACGCGCGCGAGATGTATGCGCAGTATCTCGTGTTCTCGGGCTTTCGCGTGGCGGAGGCCGCCGACGGGGCCGACGCGCTGCAGCAGGCGATCGCCAATCCGCCGGACATCATTCTCATGGATTTGTCGCTGCCGGGCATGGACGGATGGGAAGCCACTCGCCGGCTGAAAGCCGATCAGCGCACGCGTCACATCCCGGTGGTCGCGCTCACGGGGCACGCCCTGCCCGGCTATTCGACGAGCGCCCGGAAGGCGGGCTGCGATGGATTCATCACCAAGCCGTGCCTCCCCGAAGACGTGGTCACCGAGCTGCGCCGGCTCCTCAAGACCACGACGAAGGCGAGGCCCGGCCGAAGCCGGAGGTCGACCCGTGCCTAAGCGTCCTTCCCGTCGCGGATCCCGCGCGCGTCCGGCCACCCCGGGTGCGGCGCCGCGCCGCGCCCGCCAGGCGGCGGCGCAGGCGGCGGCGCGGCCCCGATCGGTCGTGCCCCGCCGCCCGCGCAGCGGCCCCGGCCCGGCCCCGCGCGACCGCGAGGATCGCGGGAAGTACGTCTACTGCGTGATTCGATCGAATACGCCGCTGAGCCTGGGTCTCAGCACCATCGCGGGCGAGGTGGCCGACGTGCACACGGTCCACTACCGCGATCTGGCGGCGGTCGCCTCCGACGTGCCCCTGGTCGCGCTCGACTCGACGCGCGAGAACGTGCTCGCGCACGAGCACGTCAACGAGACCGTGATGCGCGACCACACGGTGATCCCGATGTCGTTCGGCACGGTCTTCAAAACGCACGACGACATCGTCGAGCTGCTGCGATCCGCGTACGACGCCTTCGGCGACGTGCTGTCCAAGATGGAGAACAAGCTCGAGTACGGGCTCAAGGTGCTGTGGGACCGTGACGGCGTCATCCGGGATCTCGAGCGCGAGAACGAGGATATCCGCCGCCTGAAGAGCGAGATCGCGTCGCAGAAGGGGTCGACGTATTTCGCGCGCATGCAGTACGGCCGCCTGATCGCCGCCGGCCTCGAGCACGAAGCCGAGCGGTACGCCGCGAGCATCCTCGAAAAACTGCGTGACGTGGCGGTCTCGGTCCGCGTGAACAAGCCGATCGGCGAGCAGATGATCCTGAACGCCGCGTTTCTCGTGGCGCGCGATCGCGAAACGGCGTTCGACCAGCGCGTCCGGAGAGTGGCCGCGCAGTTCGACAAGCTGACCTTCAAGTACACGGGCCCCTGGCCGCCGTACAACTTCGTCAACATCCGCCTGAAGCTCGAGCGCGTCTGACGATGTTCCTCCTCGATTCGCTCCTGGTGAACGGCCTGCGGTTCGTGCTCGACAAGGTGGCGCTCGCCGCCGAGACCGAGCAGGACGACGACGCCACGCTGCGGGAGTCGCTGCTCGAGGCGCAGACGCGCCTCGAGGCGGGGACGATCGACGAGCGCGCCTATGCCGAGATCGAGCGCGGCGTATTCGACCGCCTCAACGCGATCCGGCGCCGTCGGGGCGATCAGGCGGCGGCGGTCGGCGCCTATCGGGTGACGGGCGCCGACGTGCGAGTGCTGGATGAAAGCGACGAATAGGCCGGCCGCCACCTACGTGTACTGCGTCGTCGACAACGAGCGACGCCTCGCCCTGCCGCGGCGCCACCGCGGCATCCCCGGCCTCGGCCCGCCGCGGTTCGTGGAGGCGGGGCTGCGCCGCTGGCTGCTCGTGGCCGACGCGCCGCGGGCGCGGTTCGGCGAGGCGGCCATCGCGCGCGGTCTCGGCGATCTGGACTGGGTGGCGCGCTGCGCCGTGGCGCATGCATCGCTCGTCGAGTCGTGCATGCGCGCGCGGGCCGTCGTGCCGGTGAAGCTGTTCACGATGTTCGACAGCGACGAACGGGCCGTGGCCGACGTCGCGCGCCGGAGGCGTCGGGTGAACGCGCTGGTGCGGCGCGTCGCCGGGCGCGCCGAGTGGGGGCTGCGGATTCGCCGTGCGCCGGACGCCGCGGCCGCCTCCACGGCTCCAGCGCGGCCCCGGCCGCGAAGCGGCGCGCAGTACCTGGCCGCCAAGAGCCAGGCGCTCGGCGCGGCCCGATCGGGCGCAGCGAAGAGCCGGGCGCGCGCCGAAGAGGCCTTCCGACGTCTGGCGGCACGCGCCGCGGCGTCCGTGCGGCAGGCGCTGCCGCCGGGCGTGAACGGGGCCCGGGGCGAGGCGCCGCTCCTTCTCGACGCCGCCTTCCTGGTCAATCTCGGCCAGGTGGATCGCTTTCACGCGGCCGCGCGCCGCGTGGCCGGGGCGCTCGGCCCCGAGTATCGCGTCGAGCTCTCCGGGCCCTGGCCCCCCTACACCTTCGTCGGGGCGTAATCATGGCGCGCCGACGCCGACCCGAGGCCGGATCGCGCCGCGCGCACACGGCCGAGCGTGTGCTGGGGCCCTCGGACGTGTCGCTGCTCGATCTGGTCGACCACCTGCTCAACCAGGGCGTCGTGCTCAGCGGCGACGTGGTGCTCGGAGTGGCCGACGTCGACTTGATCTATCTGCGGGTGCAGGCGTTGCTCGCAGCGGCTGATCGGGTGCTGTCCTCCCGCCGGCCTCGGCGCCAGGCTGGTTCGGCCGGTCGGCGGCGAGGGCCCAGGCGATGATCCGCGTGTATGCGATCGTGCCGCGGGCGACGCGTCTTCCGCGACAGGGGGTCGCGCGCGGCCGCCGGCTGCGCGTGATTCGAGGAGCGACGGCGGCGGCAGTCGTCGCCGACGCACCCGCGCCGGTCGTCAGCCTCGCGGCGTTGCGCGCGCACGATCGCGTCGTACGGGGCATCACGCGCTGCGTGGCCTCCGTGCTGCCGGTCCGGTTCGGCACGACGTTCGCGAGCGCGGGCGACGTGGCGGCGAGACTCGGCGCGGACACCGCCGACTGGCGCGCCGCCCTCCGCGACGTGCGGCAGCGCGAACAGATGACCCTGCGCGTCTACGGGGCGCCCGCGGCCCGGCGCGGAACGCCGACCGCCACGCCACGACGGACTCGACAGTCCGGCACGGCATACCTGCGCCAACGTGCGGATCGGATCGCCGAGGCGCGCCGAGCCCCCGAGCTCGATCCGCTGCGCCAGGTCCTCGCGGGGATCATCGCGGCCGAGCGCGTGGCCCGCCACGATCGCGGCACTTTGCTGCTGACGGCGTATCACCTGATTGGCCGCGGCGCCGCCGGCGAGTATCGGCGGACCCTCGCGACCGCGATGCGGCAGCTCGGCCTGCGCGCCTCGGCGAGCGGGCCCTGGCCACCCTACGCGTTCGCGCCGGAGTTGATCGCGTGAGTCGGGCGCCGCGCACGCGTTCGCGGGCGCCCCGCCGCCGGGCGCGCGCCGCCCGCCGCGGCCCGCAGGCCCGCCGACCCGGGCCGACGATCACCGCCCTGGAGGCCGAGGATCTCGACGCGCTTCGGCGCGAGCTCGAACGCGGATTTCCCGACCAGCGGCCGGCCCGCTGGAACGCCGATCCGGAGGATGCCCAGCGGGCGCTCGCCCGCCTCGTGCTGACGCTGGTCGAATTCCTGCGGAAACTGATGGAGCGTCAGGCGATCCGCCGGATGCAGCACCGGACGTTGACCCCGCGCCAGGTCGAAGCCGTGGGCCAGGCCCTGATGCGGCTCGAGGAAACCATTCGCGAGATCGGCGCGCGTTTCGGCCTGACGCCCGAGGATCTGAAACTCGATTTGGGGCCGCTCGGGCCGCTGCTGTAGCCCTCGTAGCTTGCCCGGACCTCGGGCCATCGGCTAAACTTTCTGTTTGCGCTACGTGGGGTTACGTCACTCAGGGTCGGCTTCCGTCGAGCGGCGCCAGACGATGGGGCGTGGCCAAGCGGTAAGGCGCGGGACTTTGGATCCCGTATTCGAAGGTTCGAATCCTTCCGCCCCAGCCAATTCGGGAGGGTGCTGGTAGGTGCCGGCGGGGGCCGGGAGTGGTTGAACCGTCCATGGCGACTGGTTTCGGGGAGCTGAAAATCTTTTCGGGCAGCGCGCATCCGAAGCTCGCGCGCGACATCGCCGAGTTTCTCGGCCTGTCGGTGGGCCAGGCGCGGCTGCGACGGTTCGCCGACTCGGAAGTCTCGTTCCAGATCGACGAGAACATCCGGGGCACCGACGTGTTCGTGATCCAGCCGACGTGCACGCCCGTCGATCAGCATCTCGTGGAGCTGCTGATCATGGTCGACGCGTTCCGCCGGTCGTCGGCGTCGCGCATCACGGCGGTGCTGCCGTACTACGGCTACGCGCGGCAGGATCGGAAGGACAAGCCGCGTGTGCCGATCTCGGCCAAGCTGGTGGCGAACGTCATCAGCGCGGCCGGCACCAACCGCGTCCTCACGATGGATCTGCACAAGGCGCAGATCCAGGGGTTCTTTGACATTCCGGTGGATCACCTTTTCGCGGCGCCGGTCATCATCGACTACCTCTCGGGCCGCGAGTATCCGAAGATGACGATGGTCGCGCCCGACGCCGGCGGCGCCGAGCGGGCCCGCGCGTATGCGAAGCGCCTCGACGCCGAACTGGCCGTAATCGACAAGCGCCGGACCGACGATGGCACGGCGGAGGTGATGAACGTGATCGGCGACGTCGCCGGCCGCACGTGCATCATCCAGGACGACATCATCGACACGGCGGGCACCATCACCAAGGCCGCCAGCGCGCTGAAGGCGAACGGCGCCGACCGGATCATCGCCTGCGCGGTGCACGGCGTCCTGTCGGGGCCGGCGCTCGAACGGATCGAGAAGTCGCCGATCGATCGGCTGATCGTGACCAACACGATCCCGCTCACCGGCGAGAAGGCGAAGAACGGCAAGGTCGTCGTGCTGTCGGTCGCGCGGCTGCTCGGCCAGGCGATCAAGAGCATTCACGAGGAGACGTCGGTGTCGTCGTTGTTCGTGTAGGGATCGGGGCGAGGAACTCGGGATTCAGGACCAGGATTAGGGATACGGATATATGGATGCAGTGCTCGAAGCCACGCGTCGCGACACGATCGGGAAGGGCGAGGCGCGGCGGACGCGTCAGAAGGGCCTCGTGCCCGCCGTCGTGTACGGCGGCGAGGGCCGGGGCGCGACGCCGATCTCGGTCGAACCCAAGGCGCTCCTGAAGATCCTCCATTCCGAGGCAGGCGCGAACACGCTGATTTCGCTCAGGCTGGACGGCGGCGACACGCGCGTGCTGGTGAAGGACTATCAGGTCGATCCGGTGACGCGCCAGTTGCTGCACGCCGATTTCTACACGATCGCGATGGACCGCACCCTCGAGGTCACGATCCCGGTCGTGCTCAGGGGCGAGCCGAAGGGCGTCAAGCAGCAGGGCGGCATCCTCGAGTTCGTGCGGCGCGAAGTCGAGATCGAATGTCTGCCGGGCGACATTCCGGAGCACATCGAGATTGACGTGTCCGAGCTGATGCTGCACCAGGGCGTGCGCGTCCGCGACGTGGCGGTCGACGCCAAGTGGAAGCCGGTGAGCGAGCCGGAGATGCTGCTGGTGCACGTCATTCCGCCGAAGGTCGAGGAGGCCCCGGCTGCCGAAGCCGCGGCGGTGCCGACGGCGGCGGCCGAACCCGAGGTCATCAAGAAGGGCAAGAAGGAAGAGGAAGAAACCAAGGAGTGAAGCTCGTCGCGGGCCTCGGCAATCCCGGGGTGAAGTATCGCGGCACCCGGCACAACATCGGGTTCGCGGTGGTCGACGAGATGGCCCGCCGCGCCGAGGTCGGGTTCGAAAGCGCGCCGGCCGAGGCGCTCGTGGCCCGGTGGCGCCGGGGCGACGCGGAGGGCCCGGTGCTGCTGGCCAAGCCGCTCACGTTCATGAACGCGAGCGGCGAGGCGGTGGCGGCGCTGATGCGCTACTTCAAGATCGACGCCGCCGACGTGCTGGTCGTCGTCGACGAGGTGCAGCTGCCGCTCGGGCGGCTGCGGGCGCGGGCACGCGGATCGGCAGGCGGGCACAACGGCCTGAAATCGGTGATCGCGCATCTGGGCGACGGCTTCGCCCGGCTGCGCATCGGCATCGGGCGCGGGCTGGCGGAGCGGGATCTCGCCGATCACGTGCTCGCCCGGTTCGAGCCTGACGAAGCGGCGGAGGTCGAGCGCGTGACCACGCGGGCGGCCGATGCGGCGGAGATGTTCATCGCGTCGGGGATCGAGACGGTGATGAACCGGTTCAACGGCGGCGATCCCGCGACAACCGAATAACCCTTGCCACCGTCGTGGTGGCCCCGCCACAGCCGCTCGAGCGGCGACGCGCGGGTCCAGAAGGAGCAGTATGGCGGATCGACAGTACGAGCTCGTTTACATTCTTCCTCCCGACACCACCGAACAGCAGACAGCCGAGCTGCACGAACAGGTGGAGGCCGTCGTCACCCGCATGAGCGGGCGGATCGACGCCACCGAGAACTGGGGCCGGCGCCGCCTCGCCTACGAGATCGGGCACCTCAAGGAAGGCGTGTACGTGATGGAGGTGCTGACCGGATCGGGCGACCTGATGAAGGAGCTCGATCGGCGCCTGCGCGTGATGGATCAGGTGGTGCGTCACCTGATTGTCCGCGTCGACGCCGAGAAGAAGGTGGTCGAACGGACCCGCGCCCGCCGGCAGAGCGAATCGGAGCGCCGCCGGGTCCGGCGGGGCCTGCCGCCCGAGCGGCAGCCCGGCGAAGGCCGTCACCGCGACGAGGATCGCGACGATGGGTACGAGGCGTCGGACGGCGGATCCGAGTAGTCGGGCGGGTCGACAGGCTCGCGGGATCGCAGAGGAGATAGCGACATGGCAATGGGACAGGGCAAGGGCGGCCGCGGGCGTCGCGGCGCGAGCGGCGACAAGCAGCAGGGGCAGCGACGCTCGCTGTTCAGGCGGCGCAAGGTCTGCAAGTTCTGTGCGGACAAGATCGACGACATCAACTACAAGGACGTGAAGCTCATCGCGCCGTTCGTGCCCGAGCGGGGCAAGATTCTGCCGCGGCGCATCTCGGGCACCTGCGCGATGCACCAGCGCAAGCTGCAGACGGCGATCAAGCGGGCGCGTCAGATCGCGCTCATCCCGTACGTGACGGATTGAGGCTGACATGGAAGTGATTCTTCGCGAGCACGTCGAGAACCTCGGCCGCCGCGGCGAGGTCGTGAGGGTGGCCGACGGGTACGCCCGCAACTACCTGCTGCCCCGGAAGCTCGCGCTCCTGGCGACGGATGGCAACCGGAAGCAGATCGAGCGCGAACGCGCGAAGTTCGAGGCGCGCGAGGCGGAAGACCAGAAGATCGCCGAAGCGATCGCCGAGCGCATGGCCACGGTCGAGCTCGTCATCGCCCGCAAGGTCGGCGAGACCGAGGCGCTCTACGGATCGGTCACGGCGGCCGACATCGCGGCGGCGCTCGCGGCGAAGGGGTTCGACGTGGACCGCCGGAAGCTCGGCCTGGCCGAAGCGATCAAGGCCGTGGGCGACTTCGACGTGCCGGTCAAGCTGCACCGCGAGGTGACGGCCACCGTCAAGGTGCGGGTGGTGCCGGAAGGCGCCGACGCCTAGCCGCCGTTCCATGCCTCCGGAAGTCGTCGAACGTTCGCTGCCGCACAATCTCGAAGCGGAGCGCTCCGTGCTCGGCGCGATCCTGCTGCACAACGACGCCTTCAATCTGGCGGCCGAGGTCCTCGACGCGCCCGACTTCTTTCGCGACGCGCACCGCCGGATTTTCGAGAAGATGGTGCACCTCGCCGAGCGCGGCGAGGCGATCGACCTCGTCACCCTGAAGGAAGCCCTCGGCCGATCGAACGAGCTCGACGAAGTGGGCGGTCCCGCCTACATCGCCGCGCTCGTCGACGGCGTGCCGCGCTCGACCAACGTCGAGTACTACGCGCGCATCATCAAGGAGAAGGCCACCCTCCGGAGCCTGATCTTCTCGGCCAACAAGATCGTCGCGTCGGCCTACGAAGCCGAAGAGGAGGCCGACGTCATCCTGGATCGCGCCGAGCACGCGATCTTCGCGATCGCCGACGACCGCGTGCGCGACGGATTCGTGTCGCTGCGCGAGCTCGCGGAATCGAGCCTCGAGACGATCGAGAAGCTGCACGCCCGCAAGGAGCTGGTGACCGGCGTGCCGACCGGCTTCGTCGATCTCGACGAGATGACGTCGGGCTTCCAGCCCTCCGATCTGATCATCGTCGCCGCCCGGCCGTCGATGGGGAAGACGAGCCTGGTGCTCAATATCGCCCAGCACGTCGGCACGAAGACCGATCGCACGGTCGGCCTGTTCAGCCTCGAGATGTCGAAGGAGCAGCTCTTCCTGCGGATGCTGACCGCCGAAGCGCGCATCGACGCCCACCGGCTGCGCGGCGGCTTTCTCGGCGAGCGCGATTGGGGACGCCTCTCGACGGCGATCGGCACGCTGAGCGACGCGAAGATCTTCATCGACGACACCCCCTCGATCGGCGTGCTCGAGATGCGCGCGAAGAGCCGTCGTCTGGCCGCCGAACACGGCCTCGACCTCGTCATCATCGACTACATCCAGCTGATGCAGGGACGCGGGCGCTTCGAGAACCGCACGCTCGAGCTGGCGTCGATCTCCGCGATCGCTCAAAGGCCTGGCCAAGGAGCTGAACGTCCCCGTCGTCGTGCTCTCCCAGCTGAGCCGCGCGCCCGAGTCGCGCGCCGATCACCGGCCGCAGCTCTCGGACCTGCGCGAGTCGGGCGCCCTCGAGCAGGACGCGGACGTGGTGGTGTTCATCTACCGGTCGGATCAGTATCTCGACAAGAACGAGCCGGCGGCCGATACCACCGGCGTGGCCGAGCTCATCATCGGCAAGCAGCGCAACGGCCCGACCGGCGTCGTGAAGCTCGCGTTCATCCGCGAGTTCACGCGATTCGAGAACCTCGCCGTGGGCGCGTGATGGTCCGGCCGACCACCGCACGGATCGACCTCGACGCGATCCGGCGGAACTTCCAGGCCATCGCCGCGCACGTGGCCCGCGAGCAGCCGCGGCATCCCCCCACGGTGATGGCCGTCGTGAAGGCGAATGCGTACGGACACGGCGCGGTGCAGGTGACCCGCGCCCTCGAGGAGGCCGGTGCCCGCGTCGTGGCGTGCGCCGATATCGAGGAAGGCGCGGCGCTGCGCGCCGCGGGCGTCACGATCGACATCCTCGTGTTCGGTGCCCTGAGCGTGAGCGACCTGGATGGGCTGTTCGAGTACCGGCTGACGCCCACCATCTCGACCCCCGGAGCTGCGCGGGCCGTGCAGTCGGCGGCGGCCCGCCGGAAGGCGCGCACGCGCTACCACCTCAAGATCGACACCGGCATGCATCGGCTGGGCTTCCGCGACGACAACCTTCACCACACCCTGCCGGAGCTGCTCGCCAGCCCGAATCTCGAGCTCGAAGCCGTCTACACGCATTTCGCCACGGCCGACGATCCCGGGTCGCCGCTGTTCGACGAGCAACGGCGCCGCTTCGAGCGGGCCTGCGACGCGCTGGCCGCGCTTGGTGCGCGGCCACGGTACCGGCATGCGGCGAACAGTGCCGCCGTGCTGCGCGACTCGCGGGTGTGGCTCGATGCCGTGCGGCCGGGCCTGCTGCTCTACGGGCTGGTGCCGCCGCCCCTCGCATCGACCCTGTCACTCACGCCTGCGATGACACTGAGCAGCCGCATCGTCGCGGTGAAAGGCCTGAAGGCCGGCGAGGGCGTCGGCTATGGCGTGCGGTTCCGCGCCGAGCGCCCGAGCCGCGTGGCCGTCGTGCCGGCCGGCTACGCCGATGGTCTGGACCTGCGCCTCGGCGGCCGCGGATCCGTCCTGGTGCGCGGCCGGCGCGCGCCGATTGTCGGCGCCGTGTCGATGGACATGCTCTCGGTGGACGCGACGGGGCTCGAGGTGGCGCCCGGCGATCCCGTCGTGATCCTCGGATCGCAGGGCGACGACCGGATCGACGTCCGCGAGATGGCCGCCACGATCGGCACGATCCCCTGGGAGATCGTCTGTCGGATCGGGAGCCGGATCGAGAGGGTCTATGATGATGGTGGAAGCTGAGGATTCACCGAGTGCCCAGGCGTCCTTCCACCGTCTTTGCCTGCCAGGAATGCGGCGCGCAGTCGCCGAAGTGGCTGGGCCGCTGTCCCGACTGCGGGGCGTGGAACGCCTACGTCGAAGAGCGCGCGCCCGAGGACGTGCCGGCCGCCGGCCACCGCTACGCGCTGGCAGGCCGCGGCCTGCCGGGCGAGGCGGGCGCGCGGCTCTACGCCGACGTCTCGGTCGAGCAGAGCGCGCGCCTCGCGACCGGCATCGATGAATTCGATCGTGTGCTGGGCGGCGGCGTGGTGCCGGGCTCGCTCGTCCTGCTCGGTGGAGAGCCCGGTATCGGCAAGTCCACCCTCCTCCTGCAGGCGGCCGCGAATATGGCGCGGACGATCGGGCCGGTGCTCTACAGCTCCGGGGAAGAATCGGAGCATCAGGTGAAGTCGCGGGGCGAGCGCCTCGCCGTGGGGCGCGCGCCGCTGTACCTGCTGGCCGAGACCTGTCTCGAACGGATTCTCGAAGAGATCGGCCGTCTGAAGCCGGCCCTGGTCGTCGTCGATTCGATTCAGACGCTGTTCTCGCTGAAGTTCCAGTCGGCGCCCGGCAGCATCGGCCAGGTCCGGGAAGCCGCGACGCAGCTGCTGTTCGCCGCCAAGGGCCAGAACATTCCGACGTTTCTCGTGGGCCACGTCACGAAAGACGGCAGCCTTGCAGGGCCCAAGGCGCTCGAGCACGTCGTGGACACGGTGCTGTACTTCGAAGGCGAGCGTCACCACTCGCATCGTGTCGTCCGCGCGGTGAAGAACCGCTTCGGCGCCGTGAGCGAGCTGGGAGTCTTCGAGATGACCGCGACCGGGCTCAAGGCCGTTCCCAATCCCTCGAAACTGTTCCTCGCCGAGCGGCCGGCGAACGCGCCGGGCTCGGCGGTGCTCTGCACGGTGGAAGGCTCGCGCCCCATCCTCGTCGAGGTGCAGGCCCTCGTGAGCACGAGCACGTATGGCACCGCGCGCCGGACGGCGAGCGGCATCGATCAGGCGCGGCTGTCGCTGCTCCTGGCGGTGCTCGAAAAACGCGCCGGGCTGCACCTGGCCGGCGACGATGTGTTCGTGAACGTGGCGGGCGGCATCGAAGTCGACGAGCCGGCATCCGACCTGGGCATCCTGGCGGCCGTGACGTCGAGCGTGCGGAATCGCGCCATCCCGCAGACGACCGCCATGTTCGGCGAAGTGGGGCTCGCCGGCGAGGTGCGCGGCATCACCCAGGCGGCGCTGCGCGTCCGGGAGGCGGCGCAGATGGGGTTCCGCCGGATCGTCATGCCCGAGGCGAACATCGATCCCGCCGGCGCCGACGACGCCGGCGCGTGCGAGCTGGTCGGTGTCCGCACGATCGGGGAAGCGCTCGACCATCTGTTCGACTGAGGCTCCGGGGCACCAGGCCCCCCCGATGCCCGGACTCCGTGATAACTTGAAGCCGTGCCGTCCGGCTTCCTCTTTTTCATTCCAGGACGGCTCTTGATACCTCGGGGAGACGCACCATGGCCTGGTTCGCGCTCGCACGGGTACTCTTCGCGCTCGCCGTCGGCTACGTGGCATCGCTCGTTCGGCCGCTGCCGTTCGGGGTCGCGGCGAACGCCGGCTTCGGGCTCGCGCTCGCGACTCTGGTCAGCTGGTTCGAGAGCCGGCTCCGCGAGACGCCGGCCTGGCGCGTTCTGGGCTCGCTCATCGGCGGCACGATCGGGCTCGCCATCGCGCGCGCGATCGGGCTGGGGCTGTTCTGGGCGAACAGCGGCGACCCGCGCGTCGAGTTTCTCCACAGTTTCACCCTGATCGTCCTGCCGTACCTGGGCCTCGTGCTCGGCGCGAAGCACGGGGAATGGCTGGAACCGACTCGCCTGGTCGGGCTGTTCAAGTCGGACGGTTCGGAGCGCCGCTACAAGATCCTCGACACGAGCGTGATTATCGACGGCCGCATCGCCGACGTGTGCGAAACGGGTTTCGTGGACGGGACGCTCGTCATCCCGCAGTTCGTGCTGAAAGAACTGCAGCTGGTGGCCGATTCGTCGGATTCCCAGAAGCGCAACCGCGGCCGGCGGGGCCTCGACATCCTGCAGCGGATTCAGAAGATGGCGGGCGTGGAAGTGACGATCTCGGACGTGGACTTTCCCGACATCCGCGAAGTGGACCTGAAGCTCATCGAGCTCGCGCGAACGATCCGGGGGAAGATCGTGACCAACGACTTCAACCTGAACAAGGTGGCGCACCTGCGCGGAGTGGAAGTGCTGAACGTCAACGAGCTCGCCAACGCGCTCAAGCCCATCGTCCTGCCCGGGGAGATCATGACGGTGTTCATCCTCAAGGAGGGCAAGGAATACAACCAGGGCGTCGCCTACCTGGACGACGGCACGATGGTGGTGGTCGACAACGCGCGCAAGATGATCGGCAAGACCATCGACATCGTCGTGACGAGCGTGCTGCAGACGACGGCCGGCAAGATGATCTTCGGACGGTACGTCGATCCGGCGCTGGCGGCGCAGGGCGTGCACGTGCCGGCCCAGTCCGAGCGCGAGCACGGCGGCGTGGCCCGCGTGCCGGCGCAGTAGCGCCGGCGCCCGTATAATTTTCGCGTGCAGGTTTCCGCCATCGTCGCGGCCGGTGGACGGGGGACGCGCTTCGGCGGCTCCCGGCTCAAGCAGTTCATCGAGATCGACGGCCGCGCGGTGCTCGAGCGCAGCGTGGCCGCGCTCTCGGGGCATCCCGCCATTCACGAGGTCGTGGTCGCGCTTCCGGCCGACGTCGCCGCCGATCCACCGGCCTACCTCCGTGGGGCCTCGTCCGCCGTTCGCGTGGTCGCCGGGGGAGCCCGGCGGCAGGACTCGGTGTTGAAGGCATTCCGCGGCACCGACCCGGCGAGCGACGTGATCCTGATTCACGACGCGGCCCGGCCGTTCCCGAGCGCGTCGCTCATTGCCCGTACGATCGACGTGGGCGCGGAAACGGGCGCCGCGCTGGCGGCCCTCCCGGCGCGCGACACGGTCAAGCACATCCTGCGGCCGAGCAAGGGCGACCCCGGTGAGCCATGGCTCGTGCACGCGACGCTGCCGCGCGACGAGATCTTCATGGCCCAGACGCCGCAGGTGTTCCGGCGCAGCATTCTCGAAGACGGCCTGGCGGTGGCCGAGGGGCTGAGTCTCGAGGTGACCGATGAAGCCGGGCTCGTCGCGCGGGCGGGACATGCCGTGTGGATCGTGGCCGGCGAGGCGACCAACATGAAGATCACGACGCCCGACGACCTGCCGATTGCCGAGAGCATCGCACGCGCGACGTCCGGGAAGCCTGCGCGCACCGGACGCGTCGGCACCGGCTACGATCTGCACCGGCTCGTGCCCGGGCGCCCGCTCGTCGTGGGCGGCGTGCGGATTCCTGGCGATCGGGGGCCGCTCGGCCACTCCGACGGCGACGTCGCCTTGCACGCGGTCACCGACGCCATGCTCGGCGCCGCGGGCCTCGGCGACATCGGCGCCCACTTTCCCGATTCCGATCCGCAATGGAAGGGCGCCTCGAGCGTGGATCTGCTGAGGCGTGCCGTGGCGCTCGTCCGGGCGCAGGGCTTCGAGGTGGGCAATGTCGACGTCACCGTGCTGCTCGAGGCTCCGAAGATCGGTCCGCACATCGGGGAGATGCGGCGGGTCCTGGCCGGCGCCCTCGCCGTCGATCCCGACCGCGTCAGCGTGAAGGGCAAGACGAACGAGGGTCTGGACGCCGTGGGGCGCGGCGAGGCGATCGCTGCGCACGCGGTCGCGCTCTTGAGGCGCGCGTGAGAGTTCGCTTCGCGCCCAGCCCGACCGGACATCTGCACGTCGGCAACGCACGCACCGCGCTCTTCAACTGGCTGCTCGCGCGGGGCGACGAGGGCACGTTCGTGCTCCGCATCGAAGACACCGACGTCGAGCGCTCCACCCGCGCGTCGGAGCAGGCGATTCTGGACGATCTGCGATGGCTGGGTCTCGACTGGGACGAGGGGCCCGACGTCGGCGGCCCGCGCGGACCGTATCGATCGTCGGAGCGGCTGCACCTGTACCGGTCCTACGCCCACGAGCTCATCACCGCCGAGCAGGCGTACCACTGCTTCTGCACGCCGGAGCAGCTCGAGGCCGATCGGGTGACAGCCATTGCGGAGGGCCGGCCGGCCCGCTATGCGGGCACCTGCCGCGCCCTTTCCCGCGAGGAGTCCGCCGCACGCATGGCGGCGGGCGAGACGCCCGCCATCCGCTTCCGCGTGCCCGACCAGGGCGAGATCGTGATCGACGACGTCGTGCGCGGCACGGTCCGCTTCGAAACCGACGTGATCGGCGACCCGGTGATCGTGCGCGCCGACGGCCACCCGGCCTACAACTTTGCCGTCGTGGTGGACGACGCGCTCATGGAAATCACCCACGTGGTTCGCGGCGAAGACCACATCTCGAACACGCCGCGCCAGGTGCTGCTCTACGAGGCGCTTGGCTTCGAGCTCCCCGTCTTCGCCCACCTGTCGCTCGTGCTGGGGCCCGATCACGGCCCGCTCAGCAAGCGGCACGGCGCGACGTCGGTGGCCGAGTTCCGGACCAGGGGCTATCTGCCGGAGGCGCTGGTGAATTATCTGGCGCTGCTCGGCTGGTCGCCCCGGATCTCGGGCGGCGCGACCGACGACGACGCGGAGCTGATGGCCGTCGACGAGCTCGCGCAGCGGTTTTCCCTCGATGCCGTCGGGCACAGCGCCGGCGTGTTCGACGAGGAGAAGCTCGCCTGGGTGAACCGTCACTACTTGAAGACGGCCGATCCGCGGCGCCTGGCCGAGCTGACGGTGCCGCAATTCCTCGCGTCGGGGTTCGAGGTGGCGCCCGACGCCGAGGGGCTGGCTTTTCTGGCGTCGGTGATGCCGATGGTCGCGTCGTCGGTGGATCGGCTCGATCAAGCGCCGGCGCGTCTCGCGTTTCTGTTCCGCTATTCCCCCGAGGCGACGCTCGACGATGCCGGTGTTCGCGACGAGATGCTGGCGGCGGGGGCCCGGGCGGTGGTGTCGGCGCTCGCCGAGGTGCTGGCCGCGGCACCGCGTCTCGATCGCGAGCGCTTCCGTGCCGCGTCGAGCGAGGTCCGGGCGCGCACCGGCCAGAAAGGGCGAGCCTTGTTCCATCCGATTCGCGTAGCGCTCACCGGCCGGAGCGAGGGGCCCGAGCTCGATCTGGCGGTGCCCGCGATCGATCGCGGCGCCGAGCTGCACGCGCGCGCCGGTCTTCCGCCGATCGCCGGCTGCCGCGAGCGGGCGCTGGCGTTTGCCGGGGCGCTCGGCGTCACGCCGTAGCGACGCGATGCTGATCTACGGGACGAATCCGGTGCTCGAGGCGCTCAAGCTCGGACCGGCGCGCGTGACGCTGGTCCGGGTGAGCGAGCGGGCGGGTGGCCGGGCCCGCGAGGTGATCCAGGCGGCCGAGCGCGCGCACGTCGTGGTGCGCCGCGTGCCCGCGGCCGAACTTGATCGACTCGCCCGTGGCGGCGCGCATCAGGGCGTGGCCGCAGAGCTGGCGGAGCCTGGCGTCGTGTCGCTCGAGGAGGTGGCGGCTGGACGCTCGGGGCCGCCGCTCCTGGTGGTGCTCGACGGTATCGAGGATCCGAGGAACGTCGGCGCGATCCTGCGGACCGTCGACGCGGCTGGCGCCGACGCCGTCGTCCGGCAGCTCCGCCACGCGGCGCCGCTCGGCGGCGCCGCCGCGAAGGCGTCGGCCGGCGCCGTCGCGCACGTGCCGATCGTCAATGTCGTGAATATCGCGCGGGCGCTGGACGAGCTGAAGCGGGCCGGGGTCTGGACGGTCGGGCTCTCGGGTGCCGCGCCCCGATCGTACGACGACGTCGACTATGCCTTGCCCACGGCCATCGTGCTGGGCGCCGAGGGCACGGGGCTCCGGCGGCTGGTGCGCGACCGTTGCGATTGGCTCGTGTCGATCCCGATGCGGGGTCAGGTGGCCAGCCTGAACGTCTCGGCGGCGGCGGCAATTGCGCTGTTCGAGGCCGTGCGGCAACGGCGGGGGCGTGGGCGGGCCGCCGAGCGGGGGCCAGGAGGGCCAAAATCGCCGGAAAAGGGATGATCGAGCCGTGCGGTTTCGTGTAGAATAAAAGGTTGCCGGACCGGGCTGATGGCAGTCATCGGTCCACGCCACAAGAAGTTGCACGGATGGCACGGGTCGTGCTAAAGTCCATCTTTTGTCTGGCTGGCGTAGCTCAGCCCGGTAGAGCAGCTGATTTGTAATCAGCCGGTCGGGGGTTCGAATCCCTTCGCCAGCTCCAACGGCATTTTGGTCGCGCCGCCGGAGACGACAAATTTTCGGGAAAGGTCCGCACCAATCGCGCCGAACGACCGCAATCCACAACAGATAGCTGGCGAGGTAGCGAAGCGGTCAAACGCAGCAGACTGTAAATCTGTCGCCCTAGCGGCTTCGGAGGTTCGAATCCTCCCCTCGCCACCACCGTACGGCCGGCATTCGGGATCGAGGTCGGGGATTCGGGTGTGGATCGTCGCAGACGATGGACAGGAACGAGGGGACACGGAGGCGGGAGTAACTCAGTGGTAGAGTCACAGCCTTCCAAGCTGTTGGTCGCGGGTTCGATCCCCGTCTCCCGCTCCAGCCTTCGCCTCGGCGGACCTCTCGCCCCGAGCGCCTCCGGCCGGCCGGGCGACCCGACGACTTGCGACGGGCTGACGACAGACGACGTGCGACCGACTAGCGACTTGTGACTGACGACGAACCAGCCGATGTAGCTCAGTTGGCAGAGCGCGTCCTTGGTAAGGACGAGGTCACCAGTTCAATTCTGGTCATCGGCTCCAGCCTTCGGCCGGCAGCAGGACGCGAGACGACGACGGCTCGATAGCACACAGAGGACGCAGACGACATGGCCAAAGAAAAATTCGATCGCTCCAAACCGCACGTCAATGTCGGCACCATCGGTCACATCGACCACGGCAAGACGACGCTGACCGCAGCCCTCACCAAGGTGGCCGCCGACAAGGGCTGGGCGAAGTTCGTGCCGTACGACGAGGTCGCGAAGGCTTCCGAGTCGCAGGGCCGCCGGGACGCGACGAAGATCCTGACGATCGCGACGAGCCACGTCGAGTACTCCACGCAGAACCGCCACTACGCCCATGTGGACTGCCCGGGCCATGCCGACTACATCAAGAACATGATCACGGGCGCGGCGCAGATGGACGGCGCCATTCTCGTGGTGAGCGCGGTCGACGGTCCGATGCCCCAGACACGCGAGCACGTCATCCTGGCGCAGCAGGTCAATGTGCCGTACCTCGTCGTCGCGCTCAACAAGGTGGATGCGATCGACGATCCCGAGCTGCTGGATCTGGTCGAGCTCGAGGTGCGGGAGCTGCTCAAGAGCTACAAGTTCCCGGGCGACGACGTGCCCGTGGTCCGGCTCTCGGCGCTGAAGGCGCTCGAAGGCGACCCGGAAGGCGTCGCGGGCGTGATCAAGCTGATGGAGGCGCTCGACAGCTACATCCCGGTGCCCCAGCGCGACGTCGATAAGCCGTTCCTGATGCCGATCGAAGACGTGTTCTCGATCTCGGGTCGTGGCACCGTGGTCACCGGCCGCGTCGATCGCGGCAAGGTGAAGGTGGGCGACGAGGTGGAGATCGTCGGCTTCGTGCCGACCACGAAGAAGGTCGTCACGGGCGTCGAGATGTTCCGCAAGCTGCTCGACGAAGGGGTGGCGGGCGACAACATCGGTGTGCTGCTGCGCGGCGTCGAGAAGACCGACGTCGAGCGCGGCCAGGTGCTGGCCAAGCCGGGTTCCATCACGCCGCACACGAAGTTCAAGGGCGAGGTGTACATCCTGTCGAAGGAAGAGGGCGGTCGCCACACGCCGTTCTTCAACGGATATCGCCCGCAGTTCTACGTGAACACCACCGACGTCACCGGCACGCTGCACCTGCCCGAAGGGGTCGAGATGGTGATGCCGGGCGACAACACGACCATCTCCGGAGAGTTGATGACGGCCGTGGCGCTCGAGAAGGGCGCGCGGTTCGCCATCCGTGAAGGCGGCCGTACGGTGGGCGCCGGGACGGTCACCGAGATCGTCGAGTAGGAAGGCGGGATCACACCATGCGAGACATCATCGCGCTGGCCTGCACCGAATGTAAGCGGCGCAACTACAGCACGACGAAGAACAAGAAGCGCACGACCGAGCGCCTCGAGATGAGCAAGTTCTGCCGCTACTGTCGGAAGCACACGCCGCATCGCGAGAGCAAGTAGCGCGACTGGCGACCGGCGAGCGACCGACGACTGGCGACTCGCGACGATACAGGCCAGTAGCTCAATTGGCAGAGCACCGGTCTCCAAAACCGGGGGTTGGGGGTTCGATTCCCTCCTGGCCTGCCAGCCCCTCGGGTCGCGGGGCGACGGGGAGTTGAACGGGACGGGACGCGGAAGACCCAGGGAAGGTCCGGACGGGCATGGCCGACGAAACGACAACGATTGATCAGATGCGGCAGGCGGCCGGCGGGCGCATCGAGCGCGCACGGCTGTTCCTGAGTGAGGTGCGCAACGAGCTCAAGCGCGTCACCTGGCCCTCCCGCAAGGAAGTCTATGCAACGACCGTGATCGTCATACTCGTGTCGATCTTCTTCGGACTGTACCTGTGGACCCTCGACCAGGTGCTGCTGCGGGTGATTCAGGCGATCTTCAGATTCTTCGGCGTGGTGGGGCCGGCATGACCGACGTCGCGACCAAATCCTGGTACATCGTGCACACCTACTCGGGGTTCGAGAAGAAGGTCGCCGACTCGCTCAAGCAGCGGGTGCAGGCCTACGGGCTGCAGACTGAGATCGGCGAGGTCCTCATACCCACCGAGGACGTCGTCGAGATGCGCGGCGGGCGGAAGGTGGTGAGCGCGAAGCGGTTCTTCCCGGGCTACATCCTCGTCGAGATGACGATGTCCGACGACGCGTGGCACGTGGTGAAGAACACGCCGAAAGTCACCGGGTTCGTCGGCGCGGGCGCCAAGCCGACGCCCCTCACGAAAGACGAAGTCGATCAGATCCTCGAGCAGGTGAAGACGGCCGCCGAGAAGCCGAAGCCGAAGTACATGTTCGAGAAGGGCGAGCAGGTGCGCATCAACGAGGGGCCGTTCACCAGCTTCAACGGCGTGGTCGACGAGGTGAACCTCGACAAGAACACGCTGAAGGTGATGGTGACGATCTTCGGGCGGTCGACGCCAGTCGAATTGGACTTCCTGCAGGTGGAGAAGATCTAGTTGACCGGATCCGAGGGCGAGCGTCGCCGTCGGTTCGCGCCGGGGGTGGGGCCCCGGCGCCAGTGAGGCGGAAGGCGCCTGCGGCCATGCCGAGGCGAAGCCAGGGGGCTCCGAGCCGAGGGCATCGGCGTCAGTTCGCGCCGGGGGTGGGGCCCCGGCGCCAGTGAAGAATGTAGACACGGATCATGTCGAAAAAAGTCCAGGCAATGGTGAAGCTCCAGATTGCGGCCGGCAAGGCGACGCCGGCCCCGCCCGTGGGGACCGCACTCGGTCCGCAGGGCATCAACATCATGGACTTCTGCAAGAACTTCAACGCGAAGACGGCGAAAGACGAGGGCCTCATCATCCCCGTCGT
The DNA here is from genome assembly GCA_963837345.1 of uncultured Acidobacteriota bacterium. Taxonomy (GTDB): domain Bacteria; phylum Acidobacteriota; class Vicinamibacteria; order Vicinamibacterales; family CAVVIG01; genus CAWIMX01. The sequence continues at coordinate 33,955 of CAWIMX010000001.1, read as the reverse complement.
CGTCACCATCTACGCGGACCGGTCCTACAGCTTCATCACGAAGACGCCGCCGGCGGCCGTGCTGCTGAAGCGCGCCGCGAACATCGCGAAGGGATCCGCCGAACCGAACAAGGCCAAGGTGGGCACCGTCACGACGAAGCAGGTCGAGGACATCGCGAAGCTGAAGATGCCGGATCTGAACTGCGAGTCGCTCGACGCCGCGGTGAAAACCGTCGCCGGCACGGCGCGTTCGATGGGACTGGATGTGATTGGAGAGGCGTAAGACGGCGGGCGTCGGCACAGGCACGGGTCGCGAATGGTCAGGGCCGGCCGACGCAGAAAGCGGCTCAAAGCGGGCCGTCGTTGGGAGCAAGGCCAAGCCGGCGAGCGCCGGCGAAGGCACGGGTCGCGGGGGTGGGGCCCCGCGACGAGTAATGAATGTGGGAGGGCCGTCGGGCCCGTTGGCACCACGGGAGACAGACACATGCGCAGTCGCGGGAAGAAGTTCACCGCCGCGCGCGCGCAGATCGCCGCCGATCGGTCGTACACGATCGAGGAGGCGATTCCGCTCGTGCAGAAGGTGAAATACGCGAAGTTCGACGAAACCGTCGAATTGTCGCTCCGGTTGGGCGTGGATCCGAAGCACGCCGACCAGATGGTGCGCGGCACGGTGGTGCTGCCGCACGGCCTCGGCAAGAGCAAGCGCGTGCTGGTGATTGCCGCCGGCGAGAAGCAGAAGGAAGCCGGTGACGCGGGCGCCGACGTCGTAGGGGGCGAGGAGATGGTGGAGAAGATCCAGGGCGGCTTCATGGACTTCGACGCCGTCGTCGCGACGCCCGACATGATGCGGGCCGTCGGACGGCTCGGCAAGGTGCTCGGGCCGCGCGGCCTGATGCCGAACCCGAAGACCGGCACGGTCACGGCGGACATCGCCAAGGCCGTCCGCGAGATCAAGGCCGGCAAGGTCGAGTTTCGCGTCGACAAGACGGGCATTATCCACGCGCCGGTCGGCAAGACGTCGTTCGCGGCCGACAGCCTGATTGCCAATGTCCACGCCCTCGTCGACAGCATCGTTCGCGCGAAGCCCTCGGCGGCGAAGGGCAAGTATCTGAAGAGCGTCACCGTGTCGTCGACGATGGGCCCTGGCGTGCGCATCGACACGTCGCACGTGGATGCGCTGGTGAAACACTGATGGCGGTCAGCAGAGCGGACAAGGAACTGGAACTGCAGCGGCTCGAAGAGGCCTTCAAGGGCTCCGACAGCGCCATTCTGATCGACTACCGCGGGATCAACGTGCCGCAGGTGACCGAGCTCAGACGACAGCTGCGCGCCGTGAAGGCCACTTACAAGGTGGTCAAGAACACGCTCGCGCGCCGGGCGCTCAAGGGCACGACGTTCGAGCCGCTGCTGCAGTATTTCGAAGGCACGACCGCGGTCGCCTACACCGGGAGCGATCCGGTGGCGCTCGCGAAGACGCTCGTGACGTTCGCGAAAACGGCGCCCGCCGTGGTGATCAAGGCGGCGGTGGTGCAGAGGCAGCCGGTGGCGGCGGCGACGGTAGGCGAGCTGGCGGCGTTGCCCGGCCGCGAGGAGCTGCTGGCGAGGTTGCTGTATGTGATGCAGGGGCCGATGACGCAGTTCGTCCGGGTGCTGAACGCGGTGCCGCGCGACCTGATGAGCGTGCTGGCGCAGGCGGAGCGGAAGCGGGCCGAATAGGGATTGGGGAGTCGGGATCGGCAGGGCGTCCCGACATCCTGGTAAGAGCGGCAGCCTTGCGCTGTTGCGAGGCGCGAAGGCGCCGAGCAACGCGCCGGGGGTGGGGCCCCGGCGCAATAGGGAAAAGCGGTGGCGTTCCATCGCCAGTGAGAAAAGAGAGAGCACACCATGGCCGAAGTCACGCAGCAGCAGGTCGTCGATTACATCAAAGGAATCAGCGTGCTGGAGCTGTCGCAGCTCGTGAAGACGCTGGAGCAGGAGCTCGGGGTCTCGGCTGCGGCGGCGATGCCGATGGCGATGCCCGGCATGATGGCCGGCGCGGGCGCCGCGGCGGCCGCCGAGGAGAAGACCGAATTCACCGTGACGCTGACGGAAATCGGCGGCAACAAGATCAACGTGATCAAGGTCGTCCGCGAGATCACCAGCCTGGGCCTGAAGGAAGCCAAGGATCTGGTGGAGAGCGCGCCCAAGGCCATCAAGGAGGGCGTGTCGAAGGACGAGGCGGCCGCGATCAAGAAGAAGTTCGAAGAGGTTGGCGCCAAGGTCGAGGTCAAGTAGGGATTGGGGACGGAGTCGCCGGTCCTGGTGTGGCCGCGCCCTCCGTCCTGCGCTCGCTCATCGCGTAGATAGGCCGGGGTCCCGGGCGCGTTCGACACCACGAATGCCGGCCGGGCAACCTCGAATCCCGAGGATCTTTTGACGATGTACAGCCTTCCGAAGAACGTCTATCGCGAGCGTAAGGACTTTTCCAAAATTCGCACCACCGTTCCGATTCCGAATCTGATCGAGATCCAGCGCAAGTCGTACGAGCGCTTCCTGCAGATGAACCGTCTGCCGAGCGAGCGCGAGGACGCCGGCCTCCAGTCGGTGTTCAAGTCGGTGTTCCCGATCAGCGACTTCCGCGAGAACTCGTCGCTCGAGTTCATCGAGTATTCGATCGGCAACTGGGAGTGCAAATGCGGCAAGCTGCAGGGGCTCCACCACCTGCGCAAGCCGTGCAGCCACTGCGGGGCCACGCTCGTCGCCGACCCGTACGGCGACCACGACGTGCTGTGCCCGAATTGCGGCAAGCCGAACCAGGCGCGCGGCGACGTGTGCGACATCTGCGGGAACACGGTCGGGCTGAAGCTCAAGTACGACGTGGACGAGTGCCAGGAGCGCGGCATGACCTACGCCGTGCCGCTCAAGGTCACGATCCGCCTCGTCGTGTGGAACAAGGACGCCGAGACGGGCGTGAAGACCATCCGCGACATCAAGGAGCAGGAGGTCTACTTCGGCGACATCCCGCTGATGACCGACAACGGCACGTTCATCATCAACGGCACCGAGCGCGTCATCGTCTCGCAGCTGCACCGCTCGCCCGGCGCGTTCTTCCACTCGGAAGACAAGACGCTGTACGTGGCGCAGATCATCCCGTACCGCGGCTCGTGGGTCGAGTTCGAGTACGACACGAAGAACCTGCTCTACGTCCGGATCGATCGCAAGCGGAAGTTCCTGGCGACCGTCTTCCTCCGCGCCCTCGGCCTGCGCGGCGCCGACGAGATCATCCGGACCTTCCACAGCGTCGACCGGCTGCACCTGAAGGACGGATCGATCTTCTGGGCCGTGGCCGACAGCCTCGTCGGCCTGCGCGCGGCCAAGGACATCGTGGTGCCCGGCGAGCACTTCACGGTGCAGGCCGGCAAGAAGATCACCAAGAACGCAGTGGAAGCGCTCAGGCGGGCGAACGTCGAGGCGATCGAGATCTCGGACGCCGAGCTCGAAGGCGCGTATGCCGCGGCCGACGTGATCGATCCGGCCACCGGCGAAGTGATCCTCGAGGCGAACGAGGAGCTCACGCCGCGCGTGATCTCGATGGCGCAGGAGAAGGCGGTCGACCGGCTCGAAATCTTCTTCCCCGAGCGCGACGAAGTCGGGTCGATCATCAGCGCGACGCTGAAGAAGGATCCGATCCACACGCACGAAGAGGCGCTCATCGAGATCTACCGGCGGCTGCGGCCGGGCGATCCGCCGACGCTGGACAGCTCGCGCTCGCTCTTCGAGAACATGTTCTTCAACCCGCAGAAGTACGACTTCTCGCGGGTCGGGCGGCTGAAGCTGAACACGAAGCTCGGGCTGAACACCCCGCTCGACGAGAAGATCCTGCACCCGCAGGACTTCTACGAGGTGATCAAGTACCTGCTCAAGCTGCGCAGGAATCCGGCCAACGTGGACGACATCGACCACCTGGGCAACCGGCGGGTCCGCTCGGTGGGCGAGCTCCTCGAGAACCAGTTCCGCATCGGCCTGGTCCGGATGGAGCGCGCCATCAAGGAGAAGATGTCGGTCTACCAGGAAATGGCGACGGCGATGCCGCACGACCTGATCAACGCGAAGCCGGTGATGGCCGCGATTCGCGAGTTCTTCGGGTCGTCGCAGCTCAGCCAGTTCATGGACCAGACCAACCCGCTCTCCGAGATCACCCACAAGCGGCGGCTCTCGGCGCTCGGGCCGGGCGGCCTGTCGCGCGAGCGCGCCGGGTTCGAGGTGCGCGACGTGCACCCGACGCACTACGGGCGCATCTGTCCGATTGAGACGCCGGAAGGGCCGAACATCGGGCTGATCTCGTCGCTCTCGTGCTACGCGCGGATCAACGAGTTCGGCTTCATCGAATCGCCGTACCGCAAGGTGAAGGACGGCCGCGTCATCGACTACGTGGTCATCACGAACTCGGGCGGGTCCAAATACAAGGCCGGCGAAGTGGTGGAGGCCGACGATCTGGTGAGCGAGGACGGACGCTCGAAGAAGAAGGGCGTCGAGTTCGAGCCGTACTCCTTCTACCTCTCGGCGTGGGAAGAGGACCAGTACGTGATCGCGCAGGCGAACGCGCAGGTCGACGACACGGGCAAGTTCGTGCGCGATCGCGTGCACGCGCGCCAGGCCGGCAACTTCATGCTCGCGCCGCGCGACAACGTCCAGTACATCGACGTGTCGCCCAAGCAGCTCGTGTCGGTGGCGGCGTCGCTCATCCCGTTCCTCGAGAACGACGATGCGAACCGCGCGTTGATGGGATCGAACATGCAGCGCCAGGCCGTGCCGCTGCTCCGCGCCCGGGCGCCCTTCGTGGGCACCGGCATGGAGTACATCACGGCCCGCGATTCGGGCGCGGTGATCGTGGCGCGCCGGTCGGGCACCATCGACTACGTCGACAGCCAGCGCATCGTCGTCCGCGTGGAGGGCGAGACGGGCGAGGGCAAGGAGATGGGCGCCGACATCTACCCGATGACGAAGTTCAAGCGGTCGAATCAGAACACCTGCATCACCCAGAAGCCGATCATCGGCGTCGGCCAGAAGGTGCACAAGGGGCAGGTGCTGGCCGACGGCCCGTGCACCGAGCTCGGCGAGCTCGCGCTGGGGCGCAACGTCCTGGTCGCGTTCATGCCGTGGCGCGGGTACAACTTCGAGGACGCGATCCTCGTCTCCGAGCGGATGGTGAAGGACGACTACTACACGTCCATTCACATCGAGGAGTTCGAGATCGAGGCGCGCGACACGAAGCTCGGCCCCGAGGAGATCACGCGCGACATCCCGAACGTGTCGGAGAACTTCCTGCGCGACCTCGACGAGAGCGGCATCATCCGGATCGGCGCCTCGGTGAAGCCGGGCGACATTCTCGTGGGCAAGGTCACGCCGAAGGGCGAGACCCAGCTCACGCCGGAAGAGAAGCTGCTGCGGGCCATCTTCGGCGAGAAGGCCGGCGATGTGCGCGATGCCTCCCTCATCTGCCCGCCGGGCATCGAGGGCATCATCGTGGGCGTGAAGATCTTCTCGCGGAAGGGCATCGAGAAGGACGACCGCGCGAAGGCGATCGAGCAGGAAGAGCTCGACATGATGGAGAAGAACCTGCAGGACGAGATCCGCATTCTGCACGACGAGGTGAAGAAGCGCGTGATCATGATGCTGCGGGGCCAGGAGCTCCGGGCCGACCTGTTCGACGAATACGGCCGCGAGCGCGTCCTGAAGAAGGGCACCGAGCTCACGCAGGACGTGCTCGATCCCATCCCCTACGACACGATGGTGCGGATGAAGATCGCGAGCGACGATCCGCGGCTCGAAGGGGAGCTCCGCCTGCTCGAGGAGCGCACGGAGCGCCAGGTCGAGGTGATCCGGAACCTGTTCGAGGAGAAGAAGGAGAAGATCCGCCGCGGCGACGAGCTGCCGCCTGGCGTGATCAAGCTCGTGAAGGTCTACGTCGCGATGAAGCGCAAGCTGTCGGTGGGCGACAAGATGGCCGGCCGCCACGGCAACAAGGGCGTCATCGCGCGCATCCTCCCCGAGGAGGACATGCCGCACCTGCCGGACGGCACGCCCGTCGAGATCGTGCTGAATCCGCTGGGGGTGCCGTCGCGCATGAACGTCGGGCAGATTCTCGAGACGCACCTCGGCTGGGCCGCGCACGCGCTCGGCCTCTACTTCGCCACGCCGGTGTTCGACGGGGCGACGGAGAGCGAGATCAAGAACTGGCTCGACCGCGCCGGGCTGCCGAAGGGCGGCAAGACCCGGCTCTTCGACGGCATGACGGGCGAGGCCTTCGAGCAGGAAGTGACCGTCGGCTACATCTACATGCTCAAGCTCTCGCACCTGGTCGACGACAAGATCCATGCGCGCTCGATCGGGCCGTACTCGCTCATCACGCAGCAGCCGCTCGGCGGCAAGGCGCAGTTCGGCGGCCAGCGGTTCGGCGAGATGGAAGTCTGGGCGCTCGAGGCCTACGGGTCGGCGCACATCCTCCAGGAGCTGCTCACGGCCAAGTCGGACGACGTGACGGGCCGCGCGAAGATCTACGAGGCCATCGTCAAGGGCGACGCGTCGTTCACGGCGGGTCTGCCCGAATCGTTCAACGTGCTCATCCGCGAGCTCCAGTCGCTCTGTCTGGACGTCGAGCTGATGAAGACGAAGAAACCGCCGGTTGAAGCGACTCCTCAACCAGTTCTGGAGGAGGTGTAAATAGATGCGACCCTCATTCCACGAGCGTTCGGCGCTCACGAGCGACTTCGACGCGATCCGGATCAGCCTGGCGTCGCCCGACAAGATCATGTCGTGGTCGCACGGCGAGGTGACCAAGCCGGAGACGATCAACTACCGCACGTTCAAGCCCGAGCGCGACGGGCTGTTCTGCGCGAAGATCTTCGGCCCGATCACCGACTGGGAGTGCCTCTGCGGCAAGTACAAGCGCATGAAGCACCGCGGCGTCATCTGCGACAAGTGCGGCGTCGAAGTGACGCAGGCCAAGGTGCGCCGCGAGCGCCTGGGCCACATCACGCTGGCCACCCCGGTGAGCCACGTCTGGTTCTTCAAGGGCCTGCCGAGCCGCATCGGCCATCTGCTCGACATCTCCCTCCGCGACCTCGAACGCGTGCTCTACTTCGAGGCCTACGTGGTGATCGATCCGGGCGACACGGATCTGAAGCAGAACCAGCTGCTGAACGAAGAGCAGTACCGGAAGGCGCGCGAGGAGTACATGACGCGCTTCAAGGCGCAGATGGGCGCCGAGGCGATCAAGGAGCTCCTCAAACGCGTCAACGTCGAGACGCTGGCCGTCGAGCTGCGCGACAAGATGCGCGCGGAGCAGTCGGCGCAGAAGAAGCTGAAGTACGCCAAGCGGCTCAAGGTGGTCGACTCGTTCCGCAAGTCGAGCAACCGCCCCGAGTGGATGATCCTGGACGTGATTCCGGTGATTCCGCCCGAGCTGCGCCCGCTCGTGCCGCTCGATGGCGGCCGCTTTGCCACCTCCGACCTGAACGATCTCTACCGGCGCGTCATCAACCGGAACAACCGGTTGAAGAAGCTCATGGAGCTGAAGGCGCCCGACGTGATCATCCGGAACGAGAAGCGCATGCTCCAGGAGGCGGTCGACGCGCTGTTCGACAACGGCCGCCGCGGCCGCGTGCTGCGCGGCGCCAACAATCGGCCGCTCAAGTCGCTGTCGGACACCCTCAAGGGCAAGCAGGGCCGGTTCCGTCAGAACCTGCTCGGTAAACGCGTCGACTACTCCGGCCGGTCCGTCATCGTCGTCGGTCCCGAGCTGAAGCTGCACCAGTGCGGGCTGCCCAAGAAGATGGCGCTCGAGCTGTTCAAGCCCTTCATCTACAACAAGCTCGAGGAGCGGGGCCTCGTCGCCACCATCAAGCAGGCCAAGGAGATGGTGGAGATGCAGCGGCCCGAGGTCTGGGACGTGCTCGAGGAGGTCATCCGGGAACACCCGGTGCTGCTCAACCGCGCGCCGACGCTCCACCGCCTCGGCATCCAGGCCTTCGAGCCGGTGCTCGTCGAAGGCAAGGCGATCCGGATCCATCCGCTCGTCTGCACGGCGTTCAACGCCGACTTCGACGGCGACCAGATGGCGGTGCACATCCCGCTGTCGCCCGAGGCGCAGATCGAAGCGTCGGTGCTGATGCTCTCGAGCAACAACATCCTGTCGCCGGCGCACGGCGCGCCCATCGCAATTCCGTCGCAGGACATCGTGCTCGGCTGCTACTACCTGACGAAGGCGAAGGCGGGCGCCAAGGGCGAAGGCCGCGCGTTCGGGAACCCGGACGACGTGATGCTGGCGCTCGAGGCCGGCGAGCTCGAAACGCTCTCGCCGATCCGCCTGCGCTTCACGGGCGATCTGCAGGACCTGACCGCCGCCCGCGACGACCAGGACGTGCTGCGCACCGAGGTGCTGCCCGTTCAGAACATGATCATCAACACGACCGTCGGCCGGGTGATCCTGAACCAGCAGCTGCCGGGCGGCATGCCGTACGTCAACGGCCTGCTGAAGAAGAAGGGCCTGCAGCAGCTCGTCCAGAGCTGCTACCTCCGCTTCGGCCTCGAGAAGACGGTCGAGATGCTCGACTCGCTCAAGAACCTGGGCTTCACCTATGCGACCCGGTCCGGGCTGTCGATCGGCATCGACGATCTGATCATTCCGAAGGAGAAGGCCCAGCTCGTCGAGAAGGCGCGCGACGAGGTGATCAAGGTCGAATCGCAGTACCTCGAAGGCGCCATCACGAACGGCGAGCGCTACAACAAGGTCATCGCCATCTGGTCGGAGGCCACCGAGGACATTGCCAACGCGATGTTCACGGAGATGGAGGAGCTCGACAAGGAAGGGCGCACCTTCAACCCGGTCTACATCATGGCCGACTCCGGCGCGCGCGGATCGAAGCAGCAGATCCGTCAGCTCGCCGGGATGCGCGGCCTGATGGCCAAGCCGTCGGGCGAGATCATCGAGACGCCGATCACGGCGAACTTCCGCGAAGGCCTGGCCGTGATGGAGTACTTCATCTCCACGCACGGCGCCCGCAAGGGCCTGGCCGACACGGCGCTCAAGACGGCCGACTCGGGCTACCTCACGCGGCGGCTCGTCGACGTGGCGCAGGACGTGATCATCTCCGAGCACGACTGCGGCACGCTCGACGGCATCGAAGCGCGGGCCATCGTCGAGAGCGGCGAGATCATCGAGCCGCTGCGCGACCGCATCATCGGGCGCGTCACCCTCGAGAAGATCACCGACCCGTTCACCGGCGACACGATCATCGAGGTGAACGACGAGATCACCGACGATCTGGCGTCGGCGATTCAGGACGCGGGCATCGAGAAGGTGAAGATCCGCTCGGTGCTCACCTGCACCTCGCGCCGCGGCGTGTGCGCGCGGTGCTACGGGCGCGACCTGGCGACGGGGCGGATGGTCGAGCTCGGCCAGGCCGTCGGCGTCATCGCGGCCCAGTCGATCGGCGAGCCGGGCACGCAGCTCACGATGCGGACGTTCCATATCGGCGGCACGGCGTCGCGGGTGTCGGAGCAGAGCACGCTCGAGGCGCGCAACGCGGGCATCGTCCGTTTTCAGGGCATGCAGGTGGTCGAGGCCAAGGACGGCGGGCTGGTGGTGATGAACCGCAACGGCTCGCTGGTGGTGCAGGACGCCAAGGGCCGCGACCGCGAGCGCTACCCGATCGTGTACGGCGCGCGGCTGAAGGTGAAGGAAGGCCAGCACGTCGAGAGCGGGCAGGTGCTCGTCGAGTGGGATCCGTACACGTTCTCGATCCTCACGGAGGACTCGGGGCAGATCCGGTTCAAGGACATTCTCGAAGGCATCACGGTGCACGAAGAGGTGGACGAGGTGACGGGCCTCTCGCGCCTCATCATCGTCGACTCGCCCGACGAGAAGAAGCAGCCGGCCATCGAGATCAAGGCGAAGGACGGCCGGGTGTCGCGCAAGTACCACATGCCGGTGCACGCCCACCTGATGGTGCAGGACGGCGAACCGGTGTCGGCCGGCGACGTGCTCGCGAAGATCCCGCGGGAAACCACGAAGACCAAGGACATCACCGGCGGTCTGCCCCGCGTCGTCGAGCTGTTCGAGGCGAGAAAGCCGCGCGAGACCGCGGTCATTTCCGAAATCGACGGCATCGTCAAGCACGGCGGCATCGTGAAGGGCCAGCGGAAGATCATCATCGTCCCCGACGAGCCGGGCGCCGAGCCGCGGGAGTACGCGCTGCCGCGCGGTGTGCACGTGAACGTCCAGGAAGGCGAGCGCGTTCGGGCGGGCGAGCCGTTGATGGACGGCCCGAGCAACCCGCACGACATCCTGAACGTGCTCGGCGAGAAGGCGCTGCAGAGCTACCTGGTGAACGAGATCCAGGAGGTCTACCGGCTGCAGGGCGTGAACATCAACGACAAGCACATCGAGACGATCGCGCGCCAGATGATGCGGTGGGTGAAGATCGAGGACGTCGGCGACACCGAGTTCCTCGTGGACGAGCAGGTGGACAAGTTCCGCTTCCTCGAGGAGAACGAGCGGGTGATCTCCGACGGCGGGCGTCCGGCGCAGGGCCGGCCGCTGCTGCTCGGCATCACGAAGGCGTCGCTCTCGACCGACTCGTTCATCTCGGCGGCGTCGTTCCAGGAGACGACGCGCGTGCTCACCGAGGCGTCGATCTCCGGCAAGGTCGATCACCTGCGCGGCCTGAAGGAGAACGTCACGATGGGCCGGCTGATTCCTGCCGGCACGGGCTTCGAGTATTACCGGCACGTGCGGATCCCGGCCGACGAGCCGCCGCCGCCGCCGGCGCCGCCGCAGCCGACCGACGAAGAGCTCGATCTCGAGCGCGATATGGAGTACTTCGTCGAGCCGGAGGAGGCGCTGGGGCCGAGAGAGACGGCGGAGTAGAGGCGAGGAAGAGCTGGGGAACTGGGGAACTGGGGAACTGGAACGAAAAACGGCGAGCTGGGGCGGTGGCAAGCCGGGAACTGAGGAACTCGGAACCCGTCACGATGTCGAGAGAGGGCGGGTGCCGAAAGGTGCCCGCCCTTTTTCTGTACCCTCACGCAGCCCCTGCTCGGCCGCCGTCCCGCCCGGCCGCCGCGGACGGTCCGCTGCTAGTACAGATCGTCTGGCAGAACGTAGCGCTCGTGGGGCTTCAATTGGGCCGCCCTCACGAAGCCAACGGCGTTGCGCTTGGGATCGGATCTGAGGATCCAGGCGACGCTTTCCATGCCGCTGAGCGTGTCGTGGCACCGATTCACGTAGCCGCTGCAGGACGTCACATCGAAGCGGATGCGATTGTGGGGCTCCGACAGGCGGCCGCACTCGACGATTTCATCGCGCAGGCTCCTGCCGCGAGCGATGAGTGCATGCCGGCACGACACGCAGAGAGACGGCTCATCCAGGCGGGCCGTGCCGCCTTCAATTCTGAGGCGCATGAGCACTCCTTCCTAATGTCGCTCGGTCATCTGGACCTCCTTTCTCGTTTCAATGTCGCAATCTCCTCGACACGCCGCGGACGACGATGGCATCGTCGTCGATGCCATGTCAAGCGAGAGCCCGAAGCTGATCGATCAGGTGCGGATGGTGATTCGCGCGCGGCACTACAGCCGGCGGACGGAGGAGTCGTACGTCCACTGGATCCGCCGGTTCGTGGTGTTCCACGCAAGACGGCATCCGCGGGAACTCGGGGCGGCGGAGATCGAGGCGTTCGTCACGTGGCTTGGCGCGGCGCGGCGGATGTCGGCGTCGACGCAGAACCAGGCGCTGAGCGCACTGCTGTTCCTGTTCAAAGGCGTGCTGCGTATGGAAGTCGGAGGTCTCGAATATGTGCCGTCGGCGAAAACGCCGTCGCGGGTGCCGGTCGTCCTGAGCGCGGCTGAAGTGGGCGGTGTCCTGGCGTGCATGGAAGGCGCGCCGTGGCTCGTTGCGGCCCTGCTTTACGGGGCGGGCCTGCGGCTGCAGGAAGCGCTGGAGCTCCGCGTCAAGGACGTCGATTTCGAGCGCCGCAAGATTGTGGTGCGGCGTGGCAAGGGGCAGAAGGATCGTCGCGTGATGTTGCCCGAGGGCGCCCGCGATCGGCTGCAGCGGCACCTCGAGGGCGTTCGGGCTCTGCACGCGGCCGATCTGGCGGCCGGGCTGGGAACGGGTGGCGCTGCCCGGCGCCCTCGCGCGGAAGTATCCGAACGCCGCGACGGATTGGAAATGGCAGTTCGTGTTTCCAGCCGGACGGATCTGCCGCGATCCGCGATACGGCGCGCCGTCACGGTATCACTTGCACAAGAGCGCGGTGCAGCGGGCGGTAGCCGATGCGGCCAGGCGGGCCCGGTTGACGAAGCGGGTCACATGCCACACATTTCGGCATTCGTTCGCGACCCATCTGCTCGAGGCGGGATACGACATTCGGACAGTGCAGGAGCTGCTCGGGCATGCGGACGTGAGCACGACGATGATCTACACGCACGTGCTGAACCGGGGTGGGCTGGGAGTGCGGAGCCCGATGGATGCGATGGGTCCGTCAATAGCCGCGAGGCCTTCGCAGCCATAGCCGGACGCGCCGGTGGCGGTTTGTCTCTAACGCGCGGCGCTTCAGCGCGATACGGACGGACCGACCGGGCACGCTGCCGGTCTTTGGCCGCGAGCGGTCGCAACGAAAGACAGTGCTCGCAGCTAGACGCGCCGGCGGCAACGGACTGGAGCCGATGCTAAGATGCGTGCATTGAGCAGTTTGACCGGAGCAACCTGCGGTCCGCGACCCGTTCTTTGCTGCGAAGGGATTAGAGCGGTCTACTCCAATACTTGTTAGACAGCCTGATTCGACACTAGGGCAACGTGAATGGCACGCTTTCATTCTTGGTCTTTCGCGAGGGTCATGCTTGTGTGCGTGGCTTGGATCGTCGCATCGGTTCTCGCGATGGTGGCGCTTGCAGTCCTGCCGTTCACGGGCCTCTGGCTGGCGTCGTCAGTGGATCCTGCGCCCGCGAGCGCCGGCATCGGCGCGATCTCGGTGGGTATCAGCGCATGGGTTCTGGCGCTTCCGACAATTCCGCCGGTCGCGCTTTTCTTGGCCTGGCTGGTGGCGCGCCGGCGCCGAAGGGTTGGGCACGCTGTCTAACACGGCTTGCAGCCGGCGGCGGCTGGTGCGATCCTGAGCCGCCGCGGCTGAAGCCTGGGCGTTAGCCCGACAAGGATGACTCGACAGGATGGCATCGGAACGTGTGCGAGTTGCAAGCAGAAATTCGGCTACAGGCTCATTCACAACGGTTTCAACGAATCGGCGTATGGCTATTGCGATCGATGCGGCACGACTGCGTTGTTTGACGGGTATTCAACGGCCGTCCCTCAGGGGGTAGAGGTCGGCTTCCATGGCCCCTTGCGAACTGAGGCCGAAAGGTTCGTTGCGCCGTGTGTTTGCGGCGGGCATTTTCGGGGTGCTTCCGCTCCACGGTGTCCGCACTGTGGGGCCGAGCTTTCGGCGGAGGTGAGCACGGCGTTCATCGAACGAAATGCTCCAGGAACAATGAAGGGTTGGCGCTGGCAGCGAAGCTGGCAGGGGTTGTACGCCATCGTTATCGAAGACAGAGTGGTCAAAGATCCTTGGGTTCAATCGGCGGGCTAACATCGCGTTGCGGCTGGCGAGCCGCGGGTTCGTGGTCGCGCGCCTTCGACATCTTTTCGAAGGGCCGCTCGCAGCTGAACGCGGGCGTCATTGTTCCCGCCACCCTGCACGTCGGCACTGGCGGCGGGCTGAACGACTGGGAGCCAGACAATGGATCAACTGCCACCGGCCCAGATGTTGTGGGCTCTCATCAACACGCACACGGTCGCACGTTGTATTCACGTCGTCGCAGAAGCAGGTGTCGCTGATGCTCTCGACGATCGGCCCCTGTCCGCCGCCGAACTCGCGGCCAGCACCGGGCTGAGCGCCGACGCGCTCGGTCGCGTACTGCGCCTTTTGGCTGGCCACGGCGTATTTGCCTCCGGAACGGACGGCTACGTGCACACCGAGGTGTCGAGGTTGCTGCGCAGCGACCACCCGCAGTCACTGCGAGCCTTCGCGCGAATGATAGGGATGCCGGCCATCTGGCGAGGCTTCACAGACCTCCCACACGCCGCGAAAACAGGGACGCCCGCCACGGACTGGGCCGGTCTCGTCGCCTACTTCGCCCGCCACCCGGAGGAAGCGAGCCTGTTCAATCAAGCCATGGCCGATAAGTCAGCGGGCGTCGTGCCCGCAGTGGTCGATGCCTATGATTTCAGTTCGTTTCGAACAATCGCAGACATTGGTGGTGGCCGAGGGCATCTGTTGCAGGCAATCCTCGAGCGGGCTCCGGCCGCGTCGGGCATTCTGTTCGATCTTCCACATGTGATCGCCGATGCCGCCGACGTCGCTTCCAACCGACTTCGGCTTGTCGGCGGTGACTTCTTCCGGGAGTCGCTCCCGATGGCCGATGCGTACGTGCTCATGGAGGTGATCCACGACTGGGCCGACGAACAGGCGGCAAGCATCCTCGCGGCTGTTCGCCGCGTCGCTGCGAGTAGTGCCCGATTGCTCATTGTTGAAGCGCTCGTTTCGGAATCGCCAGGCCCTCATTTCGGAAAGACGCTGGATATCATCATGCTCGCGGTAACGGGCGGACGTGAGCGGACGAGTTCGCAGTATGAAAGGCTCCTCGCGTCTGCGGGGTTCCGCCTGGAGCGTGTCATTCCGACCCCATCGCAGTATTCGGTAGTCGAGGCTGTCGTCGTCTGAGTTGAGCGAGGCGAACCTGAGATTGATGCGCCGCATAACAGGGCGCTGCACCCGACGCTGCCCCTGTCGCTCGCGCGCCGCGGCCGGCGCGAGTGAGCGCAGGCGTTAGGCAGATCCGGACCAGAGCGCACACGTGGTTGAACTCTTCATCGGAAGTGCCTGGCTCATTCTTTCGCTCGTTCCTACTTCGCCGGTGTGCGGAGAGGCGAGCGCCAGGAGCGGGAAAGGTAGGCCAAAACGACCACGAGGTTCGGCTGGAGCGGTAGCGGCGAGAATACGAGACCCTATCGAACATCGCGGACGAATATGTCGACATGGCCAGGCGTGGCTATGCAAACGGTGTTCATGCGCTCGAGCGCCTTGGGCTTGATGTGCTGGGCAGCGACAGGCTCATTCGGGACGCCATTAGTCAAACGCATACGCGAACCGGAAAGGATCCGTGGTCGGGACAGTCTCGTCATGTTGAAGGCATCGATTTGGGCACATTCTTTCGTTACGTGCGCGAGCACCGCGTTAGTTTCGCGAATGCAACTGTTGAAGAGACGGCAGCGAAGGTGCGGGCGCAGACTGCCTAACATTCAAATGGAGCCGACCCGCGCTGGCTCATGAACGCACGCGCTCATTTGAAGCGTTATGCCGACACGACGCCGGCAGCCACCGATTGAATTAGACTACGCCAGTGGCGTATAATTTCAACCGATGCGCGTCGTCGAGGCGGCGGTCTTTACGGCGGCCATTCAGCGACATCTCGACGACGAGCAATATCGACAGCTCCAGATTGCGTTGATGCTGCGCCCCGAGCAGGGGCCGGTCAATTAGGGGTCCGGCGGCTTGCGCAAAGTCCGGTGGGCGAGCACCGGCGGGGGCAAACGCGAAGGGCTCCGCGTCATCTATTGCTGGGCGCCCGGCGATAAGGTCCTCTACATGGTGTACGCCTACATCAAGTCCGCCCAGGGCGACTAGACGTCGGCCCAGACTCGCCAGCTCAGTCGGCTGGTGCGGGAGGAATTCAAATGAAAGACGCGGCCTTTCAGGAACTGCTCACCAGCGTCCGGCGGGCTGGCCAGATTCGTCGCGGAACCCGGCGGCCGTCCCGGACGACCACCTTTCGCCCCACCGATGTTCAGGCGGTTCGGGCGAAGCTGGGCGCGTCCCAAGCGGAATTCGCCCTGATGATCGGTGTCAGCGTCGCCACGCTGCGCAACTGGGAACAAGGCCGACGCACGCCAGACGGCCCAGCGTTGGCGCTGCTCCGGGTCGCGGCGAGAAATCCGAAGGCCGTGATCGAGGCGCTGCATACGGAACGGAAACGAGGGGCGGCATAACATCCAAATGGAGCCGACGCGCCCGTTGTCTCGTGCCCAATATGTCGCCAAGGCGCGCGGCTCACTTGGAACGTTAGACAGCGGAGCTAGCTAGCGAGAGCCTGGCTCGGGAATTCCAAGGTTCCGGCAAATCTTCTTCGCGAGCAGGTTCGGGATTTCGGTGTGGCGGGGGACCGCTTCAACGGATCCGTTGGCGGGGTTCATCCAGAGCGAATGCGAACCGCCTTCACGTTTGAGAACACAACCATGCTGCCGGAGGTGTCGCAGCAGCGAGCTGCGTTTCACCGCACGATCACCGTATCGCGTTCGGCGGTGGGGGGCACACCGCGCAGGCCCTCCTCCCGACGGTCGTCCAGGATCAGTGTGATGGCTTCCGCGAGGCTGGCGCGGGCTTCATCCTTCGTTCGCCCTTGGCCGTTTGCCCCCGGAATCTCCGGGCAGTACGCGACGTACCAGTCCCCGTCCTGCTCGAAAATGGCCGTAAATTCATTGTGCATGGCGACCTCGTGGTCTAGATTACCGTCGTCCGGGGGCCGCTGTCTAACACGGCTTGCAGC
Organism: uncultured Acidobacteriota bacterium; assembly: GCA_963837345.1. Classification (GTDB taxonomy): domain Bacteria; phylum Acidobacteriota; class Vicinamibacteria; order Vicinamibacterales; family CAVVIG01; genus CAWIMX01. Next base: position 17,338 of record CAWIMX010000001.1, on the reverse strand, counting down.
CGACGGCGGCAAGCCGCCGCGGCTGAAGCCTGGGCGTTAGGCAGCGCAGCAACCAAATGGAAGACGTCGACATTTCCGGAAGCTCAATTCTGAAGATAGAAGAGAGTGCCCCATGAAGGCCGGACTTCCCCCCAGGTTCGGACGACGAGTGGTGGCGTCGCTGTGGGCCGCGATCGCAATGCCCTTCGTGGTACTCGCGCTTCTGGTCCCCATCGCCCGCGCGCTCGGTATGTTCGAGAGCATGCCGATCCCGGCAGTAGCGGTGCTGAGTGTGGTCGCGGGACCGGTCCTCGCTGCATTGCTACCCTGGCCGGCCGCGTCGCTCCCCGAGAGCCTGGATCGCTGGTTCCATGAGTACCGCGGGCTTGCCACGCTCTGGGCCAGTGGCGGTCTGATCGCGCTGCTCCTCCTTGGGCGGTTGTCCGTGTTCATGGCCGATCCAAGCCAAGTCGGCTGTTCCATCGCTCCCACGGATCCGGCCACGGTCCGTCACTCTTGCCTCACCGCGTACGTTCATGGCGCGATTCTCTCGACGGACCCGACCGCCAACGTGTACGACCTGGCGTTTGTGCCGCTTGGGTCAGACGTGTTCCCGCCGGTACCGCCGACAGCGGCACGCTTCGCCCCGTTCACGCTCGACGCGTTCGGCTATCCTCCCCTCTTTCTTCTGCTGCCGCGCGCCTTGATGCTCGTGACGACCGACTTCTTCTCGCAACGACTCTTGTTCAGCGCCGCCTCGCTGGTGCTGGCCTTGTTTGCCTGCGCCTCGGTCGCGAAGACGCTCGGGGGCGTGGCAGAACGTCGTATCTGGCTGCTCACTCCCGTCTTCATGGTCAGTCCGGCGGTGATGATGACGATCCAGTGGGGCAACTTTCACCTGGCGGCCGTGGCCCTCTGCATGCTGTGCTGGGTCGCTTTCGAGCGGCGCCAGAACGCCCTGACGGGCACCCTCCTCGCGGCCGCAACCCTCGCGAAGATCTTCCCCGGCGTGCTTGGGGTGGTGATCCTGATGCAGAGACGGTGGCGGGCAGCGGCGTTCACCTGCCTGGCCGCAGCGGCTTTCTGCGCCCTTTCGGTGGCCGTGCTCGGAACCAAGGTGTGGCGCGACTTTCTCTTCTATCATCTACCCCTTGCGCAGTCGGGCGAGGCCTTCCGATTCATGGCCGACGCCGAGGGGACCAGGTTCAACCTTGCTCCCTTCGGCATCCCGTTCAAGCTGGGGGCGTTGGGCCTTCAGGGCTGGGGCTGGCCGCAGACGCGCCTCTTCGGCAACACTTTCATCGCGTTGCTCTTCGCGCTGGCCGCCATGGCCGGCCGAAACAGCGGGAGCCCTCAGCACAGATTGACGGTATGGCTTGGGGTCGTCATGCTCGCCTCTCTGCTGACTCCCTTCGCTGGCGTGCACGTCCTGTCGGCGATGGCCATGCTCCTGCTGGTGCTCGCGACAGAGCTCCGCTCCTCGGGCGGCCTTGCGGCGTTCGTCGCCATCACTGCCGTCACTTCGCTTCCGACGCCTGGCTTATTCGACCCTCGGTTGGTGATGGCGGCGGCGCTGGGGCGCGCGGTCGTCATCTATCTATTCCTGGTGTGGGTGGTGCTGCGCCCAGAGGGCGCGACACGCGCGCAACTGAGGAATGGCATCGTTCCGCCTTCGCCCAGCCTGGCCACGAGTCAGCCTTAACCGCATCGTCCTCGTTCTCAGCAACCTAGTGTGCCGAACTTGAAGTTCGCTGACAAAAGCGCGCCACACTGGCCAGGATTTCGTCAGCCGTTTTGTGCCATACGAACGGCTTCGGGGCGTCGTTCGTGACCGCCAAGTACTGGCGGATCGCATCGACGAGCTCACGCGTGCTGCGGTGGACGCCGCGTCGGATTTGCTTTTCCGTCAGCTCTACGGACCAGCGCTCAACGAGATTCAGCCACGACGCACTCGTAGGGGTGAAATGCACGTGATATCGCGGGCGCTTCGCAAACCAGCGGCGAATCGCCGCGGTTTTGTGGGTCGCATAGTTATCGAGAACGAGATGGACGTCGAGGTCCGGCGGGACGGCCGCGTCGATCGTGTCGAGGAATCGGCGGAACTCGATCGCGCGATGGCGGGCGTGGCACTCGCCAATCACCGTGCCGGCCGTTGCATCGAGCGCCGCGAAGAGCGTCGTGGTGCCGTGATGGACGTAGTCGTGGGTTCGTCGCTCGGCCTGGTCAGGGCGCAGAGGCAACACGGGCGCGCTGCGGTCGAGCGCTTGAATCTGCGAGTTCTCGTCGACGCAGAGCACCAGCGCCCGTTCCGGCGGCGCCAGATACAGGCCAACGATGTCCCGTACCTTGTCGATAAACAGCGGATCCTTCGAGAGTTTGAACGTATCGACCCGATGCGGCTGCAGCGCGAAGACTTTCCACATCCGCGCAATCGCCGATTGACTGAGCCCGACGTGCTTCGCCATCGCCTGCGTGCTCCAATGCGTCGCATCGCGTGGCGTCGTTTCGAGCGTGTCGGTGATCACACGTTCAATCATGGCATCGGTAATGCGTCGCGGCGCGCCGGGTCTTGGCTCATCGAGCAGCCCGTCGAGCCGATGCGCCTAAAGACTGCGTCGCCATCGGCCAACGGTCTGACGAGTCACCCGCAAGTCGCGCGCGACGTCGGTATCGGTACGGTCGCTCGCACACGCCAGCACGATGCGCGCCCGCGTCGCCAGCCCCTGCGCGGTCGACCGTCGACGGATCCATTGCTCCAACGTCGTGCGTTCGCTCGGGCGAATCACCACTCGGTCGCTCGGTCGTCCACGGCGCGCATGTGGCATCGGTGCCTCCTTGTACCCGAAGTACGAGAGGCACCGATATTTCGTTTCACAACTTCCGACTCAGGACACTAGCTCATTTCATCGGTATCAGTTGCCGCACTCAGCTCATGAATCCACGCAGGCCAACAGGCCGCTGCACACCATGATTGATGCGGGGCACTCGCCCCAGTGGGTCGCCGTGGAGCCGGTGTGGCTAAACGCGGGTGGCGTCCATGAAATCTGCAGTGTCAGCAACTGCATTTCCTCTGCGCCCGATGACTGGATTGAGCGTTGGCTGCACAATGAGTTCGGCTGGTTTAATCGGGGCGCCGACGCGCTCTCTGTCGTTCAACCGGATCAGGCGGCACACTTCCGTCTGTTTGCGTGTTGCATCTATACTGACCTCTTTCGAGGCTGGCGGCGGCACGAGATAGTGTTGCCTCCGGACGTCCATCCGGATGCTATGCCGGAGACGTTCACGCCCCGTGGTTTCGACAGCGTGAGCAAGTCCTTTCCGTCGGTGCTTGGGTTCGAATGCTCACCGCTCTCGTGCAACGTCATGGCGCGAGAGATGGGAGCAAACGAATGCTGCCTCTTCGATTCACTTGACGCTGCCATCGCCGGCGCGAGTCGCTTCTCGATCGAGCAGCCCGAACCTGGCGACTACTACGTGGCCGAAGTGTTCGAGGATTCGCGGGCCGCCTAACACGGCTTGCAGCCGACGGCGGCTGGCCTAATAGTGATCCGGCGCGGCTGAAGCCTGGACGTTGGGTGGACGCAGGATTGCGGAGGACGCATGATTGCAGGGCAGTCCGGCACAGTCCGATTCGAGGCCGCTGTTTTCCAGTTCACCGTGCCAGACGTCGCCAGCACCGCGGAATATTACCGCGACGTCTTGGGGTTTCAGTTGCGAGTTTCTGGCACTGGCTCGTGAATGCGGGCGGCTCATTTGGCGCGTTAGGCCGACAAGTTATAGCTCGAGATGTCACGTCCAGATCTCGAAAACGCGGTAGTTAGACTCGAGCCGGCAGATTCTGGCAATGTCGACCTACTGATCGCTTGGACGCTGGATCCTATCGCCCAAGGCCCTTACAAGCGAGTGCCGGCGCTTTCAGCGGAAGAGCTCCGGGACGTCTTCCTGTACATACCGGATCGGCAGTACTTCATGATTCGCCGCGTTTCCGACCGGAAGCCGATCGGTCGATTCTATTGGCGGTCGTGGCAGTTTGAAAGACCCGACGATACGATCGATTGGGAGTTGAACATCTTTCTTGCCGATCCCGCTGACAGGAGCCACGGCTTCGGAACCGCGGTCCAGCGCATGGCGGCCGAGTACCTGGCAACTCGCCGAGAATCCAAGACCGTCTTCGCCTTCACGCTTGCGGCTAACGAGCCTGAGCGAAGGGCGTTGCTCAAGGCGGGTTTCCAGGAACGCGGCGGATTGCCGCAGCCGCGCTATCCGGTGACATTGCCCGAGGAGCCGTGCGTGCTGTTTGTGTGGCCGAATGCGTAGAAGCGGGCCAACAGGCGTTTGCAGCCGACGGCGGCCGATCCGATGAAGAGCCGCCGCGGCTGAAGCCTGGGCGTTAGGCTGCTGAGCCAGACAACCGGCAGGCTCCGCGTATGCTGGAACTACTTCTCATGACGACCACAGAAGCGGCCCGAGCCCCTCTCGACCGGCTGCCTGAGGACTGCAGCCTCGACGACGTGCTGGACCACCTGTACGTGCTGCAGGCCGTCGAGCGTGTGAGGCCGACGCTGCGGCGGGGCGCACCATTCCTCACGAACAGGTCGAGGCGGAGCTGCGCCGGAAGTGGCTCCTCGGCGCCGCGCAGTAGTCTGGGCCGAATCCGCCCGGAGCGGCCTCGACGAGGTCGTTACCTGCATCCATCGCTCGGGACTCGCGGGACCAGGCGGTTCGGGTTCTTGAGGCCTTCCTGCGCGGGTCGAGAAACGTTGCGAAGCGGCGTCAGGATCAGTCGTAACCTAGTCGCGACGCAGCCTCACAAGGCTTGCAGCCGACGCCGGCTGGTGCGATCCTGAGCCGGCGCGGCTGAAGCCTGGGCGTTATGCGCACGCCGAATTCGAGCCGCTGGTCGCTTTTCGCTGGGAGTCTCGTTGAACCGCCCCAAGGAGTTGCGCAAATGAGCGAGAGCAGAACCCGTGGGCAAGTAGGCAGGTGGATGCTTGTTGTCGTTGGCGCATTCGTGCTTTTCGCCGGATGGAGCAGGTTGGCGGACGGTGACAGTGGCGTCGTCAATTGTGTGCCTGTTGCGGATCGGACTGGCGAACTCGGCTGCTTTATCACAGCCACGGCGGTGCTCGGCAAACTTCCTGACGGTCCGCTTTACTGGCACTTGGATACGTACCCGACGATTGCAGCAGCAGAGGCTGCGAAGCAAGCTGGTGGAACCGTCGTCGAGTCCTACGGGCAAGTCTGGCTCTTTACAATCGCGCGTGCGGACTGGCGTCCGTCGAGCGGAAAACGCGTCTCGCGTGTCGGCCCTCTTCCGATTGTCGCTGCGGGTTCGTATGCCGTTCAATATGGTGAAGGGACGTTCGCACCTGGGATGACGTCCGCGATCCACAAACATCCAGGGCCCGAAGCTTGGTACGTGCTTGAGGGCGAGCAGTGTCTTGAAACTCCGGAGGGTACCCTCGTCGTACGGGCTGGCGAAGGCGGTGTGGTGAAGGCCGGATTGCCGATGGTCCTCACGGGTCGTGGCACGGGCCGTCGACGAGCGATCCTTCTAGTCGTCCACGACTCCACGCAACCTGCCGGCTTTCCTGTGCAAGACTGGGCGCCAAAAGGGCTTTGCGGCGGTTGAAGCGTCCTCACCAAGTGCCAGCGCCTAAACAACCGGTTGCAGCGGGCGATGCGCAAAATGTTCGGGTTGCTCGCAGTTCGCCCGTCAAAGGCTGAGCGCCAACAGGCGAAGACTTTCGTATTCTCCGACATGGGAATCCGCCGCGGCTGAAGCTTGGGCGTTAGACGGCAATTCTCAACGTTGTGCCAAGGCTTTCTGCATGAAGTCCCAGACGGGTTTGTCGGCCTCGGATGGCCCCCACTTGCTGCCGGTTTGGTACGCGGCGCCAGAACCGAGCATGGCCCGGTCCACTGGCCCTCCCATCAGGCGTCCAAGAAGCTTGAGCCAACGGCCGGCCAGTTCCTGCGCTTGCGGCCCGGCAGGGTCGTCCGTCAGGACCGCCCGGACGTCCTCAACGAGCATCGACCATTCTTTGCGAAGCGCGTTGAGGTCTCCTGGCGACAGCGTCTTCAGGCGAGCCGCTTTCGCCTCGACCAACTCCTGGTATTTGGCGTTCCAGTCGCTGTTGCTTTGCATCTCAATCACCTCAATGATGCGCCGATACAGGGCCGGCGCTGTTTCCCCATCGCGTTGTAGACTGGCCTCAGCCTCATGAACTGCGCCGATGGCCTGATCCAAGAGTCGTCGTTTCTCCTCCAATGCCTGCCCCTGCGCGCGCAGAGCGTTGGCCAAGTCGGCGGTTCCGGTCGCTGCAAGGCGGCTAATCTTCTTCAGTGGGATTCCGATGAATTTCAACGCGACCACCTGTACGAGCCGCTCCAGATCACGGTCGGTGTACCTGCGATACCCAGCGGCGGTGCGCCGTGGCTTCAGGAGCCCCAACCGGTCATAGTGGTGAAGCGCGCGAGGCGTGACGCCGGCCAACCGGGCAAATTCGCCAACACGATAGGTTCTAGGGGGAACGGAAGGCATGGCTACATGGTCAACCCTGACCTTGCGTCAGGGTCAAGGGCCTTCTTGAACGGCGGTCTGACACGGCCTGCAGCCGACGGCGGCTGGTGAAATGCTGAGCCGCCGCGGCTGAAGCCTGGGCGTTGGGCCGTCCGACAAGAACCGAGAGGTCCTGATGCGACAGCCAATGTGCCGAACCCACCTTCCGTCATCTGCACTTGCCGCGATCGTGGCCCTCGGCTCCGTCTTCGTCGCGCCAAGTGCGCCTGCAGCGGCCCAGGGAACCTGTGCCACCGAACCGCTGGCCTTACAGGTCTTGGGTTCGGGTGGACCGTACGCCGGCGGGACGCGAGCATCAACCGGCTACTTGGTCTGGCAGAACGGCAAGTCGGTCATGATGGTCGACGCGGGAGGGGGAACGTTTCTTCGGTTCGGCGAGGCCGGCGCGCGGCTGCAGGACCTCTCGCTACTGGCGATCACGCCTGTTCGATCCGAGCACGGGAGCGTTCCCCATCCTGGGCGGGACGGTAGGGCAGCCTGGCCAAGGTGTCCGCCTCGACCTCACGGTGGTGGACGCCACGGTTGGTGCGTCACAGCGCGTCTTCTCCGATGCTGGGGTCGAGGTCAGCGCCGTCGAATTCGCCTCCGGTGCTGACATCCTGGTCATGCACCTTGGGGCCTCTCAGCAAGCGCCTCCGTTCGTTTGCGCAAGTCCACGCACGGCCGGCGACGGTTGGCCAAGTGGCGCAGAGCGCGAAGGCCAAGATCCTGGTGTTGAGTCACTTCATCAAGGCCCCATCGGTGATCTCCACTCCCCAATGGTTCAGTCTGTTCAATCTGGGCGATTCGATTGCCGAGGTACGCAAGACCTTCTCCGGGCTCATCGAGGCAGCGGAGGATCTCCAATGCATCCGGATACCGTGAACGCGCGTTGGGCGGATTACCCATGAACAGTCGCTTGGCCATGTCAGCGATGGTGCTGACCGCGCTCACCGTGGTCTTCACGCCAGCGCCACCTGTCATGGGGCAAGGCGCGCTTTTCCTCGAGGACTTGACCGTGCCGCAGCCTCGCTTGGTGTCGGGATGCCGCCTCGCCGTGTCACCCGCCGTCGCTACCCCAGAGGGCCGCGTCCGCGGCGGGCTGTGGGCAGGCCTTCCCATTCCGAATAATCCATGGAGGGGAAGCGATCGTGCAATCCTTGCCGCCATACGAGAGCGGGTCGTGAGCCCGTCGCCGCTTCCAGACGGGCCGCCCCTGACCGCCGCCGCGACGTCACAGCTTCGTCTGCAGCGCGCCGAAGACGTCGAGGAGGGCTACGCTGCGATCTACGAAGGCTCTGACTCACTTGTCACGGTCTACGGCTTGCGGTTCACCAGTGACCGGGTGCCCGAACTGCCCGTTCAATATCCGAGGTCGCCAGGGACATTCCGGAGTGTTCGCGGGCGTACGGTCGTCGTTGTATCGGGCAATGGTGGGCCGTGCCTCCGGGCGGTGTCGGGTTATGTCGGGACCGTCACAACCAGGTGAGCCAGACCGCCTAACACGGCTTGCAGCCGGCGGCGGCTGGTGCGATCCTGAGCCACCAAGGCTGAAGCCCGGGCGTCAGGGCGTCGGCCGACTTCCGCCGCTGCGCAAGAGTGGCACCGCGTCGCAAGAGGTGTGCGCCATGTCGAAGTTCGCGAGTCTGAGCAGTTCCTGTGCGATGTTCGTGACCTGTGTCTGCGTCTGCGTGGTGCCCGCGCACGCGCAAGCGCAGGACCTGGTTGTAGAGCCCGCGGCTCCGGTGGAAGTGCCTGCTGGCGCCGAGTTGTTCCACATCAGCGGCACGATCAACAACAATCAACCCGTGTCCGCTGCGGACCCCCAGTTCTCGGCCGACTTCTGCGACCGGGTACGGAAACCGCACCCTCGGGGAAGTGTGGGCGAAGTCCGATCTCAGCTCACGTCGGACGGGGAGTTCAGGGGCACGCACATTGGCGAGGCCGCCATACACGCCGACGCCTGCATCTTCGCCCCGCCCCCAACCATCGTCGCGTTGTTGACCATCACCGCAGAGGATGGAGATGTCCTGACGGTCAGCATCCGAGCTATGCAGGTATCCGACTCGCCGCCTCCGCCCAACAGCGAGGCCACGGGTGGAGGAACCGTGACCGGCGGAACTGGACGGTTCTTAGGGGCCTCGGGCCAGTTCAATCTGAGCGCTAAGTCGCACGGAGACATACTCCCGGGCACGAACGTCTCGACGCAGCGAGACATTGACATGAGGGGCTACGTCTATCTTCGCGCCAAAGACCAGCGGTAGGCGGGTCCGGCTACACACGGACGCTCCCTGGATGCGCCTAGCCTCTAAGAACGCGTGTAGGCGGAGGGGCCACACCTCGGGCCGTCTCACACCCAAATGGAGCCGACGCGCCACCCACTCGCTGGAATTCTGTCGCCACGCCGCGCGGCTCATTTGGTACGTTGGGCGGACGATGTCGTTCAGGCTGGGACGGTCGGGCGGCGAATCGAGGAATGTATCGATGTCTGCGAGTCCTTCAGCAGCTAACGCGGGCCGGCGACGAGGTCGCGTCTTTTATGGCGGCATGGCTGTTGCGGCGATTGTGACCGTGTTCGTCGGGTTCGCACCCACGTACTACCTCAAGGGCTACTTTGGAACAGCGCCTCTTTCCCCGCTGGTCCATTTCCACGGGTTGATCTTCTCGGCCTGGATCGGCTTGTTCGCCGTGCAGACCTTGCTCATCGCAGTCGGTCGCGTCACGACTCACCGTCGGCTCGGGCTTGCTGGTGCGTGGCTCGCGGCTCTCTTGGTCGCGGTTGGGCTCGCAACGGCGGTCGGATTCGGGCGCCGGAATGTCGCAACCGGTGGCGCCGGGACGTTGGCATTTCTCGCGACGCCGTTCGCCGACATGGTCGTATTCGGGATCCTGGCCGGCGCAGGTATTGTCTATCGGCGGCACCCAGAAACGCACAAGCGGTTGATGCTGGTCGCGACGATTGGACTCCTGGGGGCGGCCATTTCGCGCTGGCCGTTCGCACTCATGCAGAGTGGACCGGTACCCTTCTTTGTGGTCACCGATCTCTTCGTTCTCGCCGGCATCGGTCACGATTGGGTTGTCGACCATCGAATTCACCCGGCTTACATCTGGAGTGGGCTGCTTCTTCTGGTCTCGCAACCGGCCAGGCTCGCGATTGGCCAAACGGCCATCTGGCAAGGAGTGATCGCGAAAGTCATCCGATAGGATGTCGACCGCCATGCCGAGGAGCCGCCCAACATCGGGTTGCAGCCGGCGGCGGCTGGTGCCATGCTGAGCCGCCTCGGCTGACGCGCCACGCGAGCCAGCCGATCTCGGGTTCCCCATGAGGACAACGCGGAAAATCATTGTGTACATCGCGACGAGCGCCGACGGGTACATTGCCAGGCCGGACGGAGACGTCGAATGGCTCAATCGTCGGCCTCGGAACGTGGATTACGGAATGAAGGAGTTCTATCCAACCATCGACACGATCCTGTGGGGGCGCAAGACCTACGACTGGCTCTTGAATTACTACAGACGGCGGGGCAAGACCAAGGGCCTTTTCGACACGAACCTCGCGAACTACGTGTTCTCGCGCAAGCCGCCCACGCATCCTGCTCCTGGTGTCGAATTTGTATCGACGCCCGTGAAAGAATTCGCGCAGGGTCTTCGGGCGGCTTCGGGCAAACAGATCTGGATGATGGGCGGCGCCGGCCTGATCGCCTCATTCCTCGACGCTGGAGAGATCGACGAATTCGATATCCACGTCATCCCAGTCTTCATTGGGGAGGGTATTCCCCTCGTGGCGCCGCGACATCGGGACATACCTCTCCACTTGCGCTCGTCGAAGAAATACCCGGACGGGGTCGTTCGGTTACGCTACGAGGTGGCGCGATGACCTACTCTGGCCGAACATGTCACTCGTGCCAGGCTGGCTCACAGGCGTTTGCAGCCCTCGACGGCTGATGCGATGGTGAGTCGTCGCGGCTGAACCACAGGCGTTGGGCCGAACCCGACAGTGTGACAATGGGATGCAGCGGAACCGGCGTCGTAAGGTCGCCCCGAGCAGAAGAGACCGGCAATCGTATCAATTGTCGCCCGAGGGGTTCTGGTGGCGGCCTGCATCTCTTTAGTGGCGTGTGCCACGCTCGTTCAAGGGCCCACTGAACGGATTGCGATCAACGCAACGCCCCCAGGCGTTCAGACATTTGTGGGTAGAAGCTGTGCGGATGAAAGGATCCTCATCGGGGCGTCCCTCGTCGGCATGCCAATCGCCGTCGGCTTCCTGGCGTACCGACTGCCCGGTGGCAATCGCACGCTCACGACGATCTACCTCAAACCGTAGCGGTCCTTGCCTCTCCGAGGATGGCCCGCATTCTCGTCGCCTGCGAATTGGTACCCGGCATGCTCGGCGGCACAACAAAGATTTGCAGGCGCCAGCGGCGAGTGCAATCATGTGCCGCTGCGGCTGAAATCTAACGTTCGACGGTGGAATAGCGAATCGATGGGAAGACCAGTGGCAAGAGGAACCCAGGCGAGCGGTCGCAACGACGTTGTACCGGTCGGCGCTTCCTCTCGTCATCGGATCACTGCGGTCGATGCTGCTTCTGAAGGTACGCCATGGTCATCCAGCCAACCGACCAGGACCAGGAACGGCTGCTGCAGGCCTTCGCTGACGCGTGGAACCGCCACGACCTTGATCTGTTGATGTCGATGATGACGGGCGACTGCGTCTTCGAAGCGTCGAGTGGCAACATGGTCGACGGCGAGCGACACGAGGGGCAGCGCGCCGTCCGGGCCGCGTACGCGGCGGTGTTTGAACAGTATCCGGATGCGCACTGGGGCAGTGCCCGCCACTTCGTGAGCGGCGAAAGAGGCGTCTCGGAATGGACATTCACCGGCACCTCAACGGACGGCAGGCGGGTCGAGGTGATCGGGTGCGATCTCTTCACGTTCCGGAATGGCAAGATCGCGATAAAGAACTCGTTCAGAAAGAATCGGCCTCCGTTCGGCGGACAGTGAACGGAGAGTCGTTTCAATGGGGGGCCTGGGGAAATTGCCAAGGCAAGCAGAAGGAGGAGAAGCGGGGCATGAAACTGCTGTTCGTCATTTACAGGAGATCGGACGTCACGCATGAGCAGGCCCTGGCCGAGTGGGGCGGACCGCAACACACCGCGATCGTCGGCAGGCTTCAGGGCCTCAAGAAATGGGTCCAGAATCACGCGGGCGACTTGCCGAGCGAAGCCGCCGCCGACGGCGTCGGCGAACTATGGTTCGAAAGCAGCGAGGCGATGGAACGGGCCATGAACTCTCCGGAGATGGCTGCCGCGGTTGAAGACGCCAAACGTTTTCTCGATATGCACAAGACCTATGCGCTGGTCGTCGACGAGAAGTCGGTGATGTGAATGGCGGCGATCATCGCGGAGCAACATGACGCCCAATGACAAGCTCGCCCGGTTCGCGGGGCTGTTCTATCTCATCCTGCTTCCGACCACCGGTCTGTGGTACGGCGGCTGGCGTTCCATGATGGGGGCCGACGCGGCTTCGACGCTTGCCAATATTCAGACCAGCCGGACCTTCCTCGAACTCGCCATCATCGCGGGCGGAGTGGGCTTTGTCGATTTTCTGATCGTCGGTGTGGTGTTCTACCGGCTGTTCACACCCGTCGGCAAAGACGCTGCCGCCTTGCTGCTGGCCTTCGTGGCCAGCAGCGTGCCGCTGTCGCTGGCGGCCGTGGCTCGACATCTCGACGTTCTCTCGCTGCTCGACGCGGCCAACAGGCTGCCCGCACTCACCGGCGAGCCATTGCAGGTGCAGGTCATGCTGGTGCTGCACAGTGCCGACAGTCTGTTTCTGATCACGACCATCTTTTCGGGGCTGTGGCTCATTCCGCTGGGATGGCTGGTCGTTCGCTGCGGCTTCATGCCAAGGCTGCTAGGCGTCCTGCTCCTGCTGGGCAGCGTCTTCTACGTGCTCACGTTCGCCGGAACCGTGTTCAACCCGGACTACGCGAACACGCTCGTCGGCCGTATCGTCGGCATCTCCACCGGTATCCCCGGGATACTCGGCGAAGTCGGGACGGGTGTGTGGCTGCTGATAATGTGGGCGCGGTACCGGAAGGCTACGGTCCGCCCGGCGGCGGCCTGAAATCACTGCCGGAGGCGCCCAACTTCAACTGGAGCCGGCGATGCATGGCGCGTTCGCGTCGCGGCTCAGTTGAAACGTCCGACCCGCAACGACGGGCATGACGTGCGTCGCAGGCGCATGTTGGCGATGGAATGGGAAGACACCGTCCTCAAGCACCGGGAGAACGAATGGAGAGATCTGTTGAAGTCCTTGCCGTAATTCTGTCCGGAGTGATTGGTCTTTCGCACATCCTGCAACCCAAGGCTTGGGCGGAGTGCTTCATCCTCCTACGAGGCAAGGGAGAAGCAGGCGCGTTCGTGGATGGGTTTCTGAATCTGGCAGTGGCAGGCGTCATCATCGGGTTTCATAACGTCTGGTCGGGGATACCTGCCGTCCTGACGCTGGTGGGCTGGTGCCTCCTCGTCAAGAGCCTGATTCGCTTCTGCGCACCGAAGGTGGCGTTGAGAATGATGGCGCGCGTTTCCGTGGAGCGGTCCTGGGAGTTTCAGGTCGCGGGCGTCGCCCTCGTGGTGCTTGCCGGCCTCCTTGGCTATGGGGTCGACGCTGGCTAGCGTCACACGGTAACAGCCCCGACCCCTGAGCCGCCGCGGCTGACGCGAGGCCGCTGGACCGACAAGCGCCAGGGATGAGAGCGTACCTGAGCCATGCCCAAGCAAGTCGTCAACCCGCCGGGCCTCTTTCCCAGCCTCGAGCACGGCTTCTCTCAGGTCGTCGTCACCAGTGGCGCGACGGTGGTGTTCGTGTCGGGACAGGCGGCCTGGGATGCAGACCGGCGACTGGTGGGCGGCGCAGACCTGGCCCAGCAACTGCAGCAAGCCTTTCGCAACGTGGAAACGGCCGTCGTGGCGGCCGGCGGCTGTCTCGCGGACGTCGTGGCGCTGAGGATCTATGTTGTCGAGCGCGCCATGGGTAATATTGGGGCGATCGGCGCGGCGCTCAAGGAATGGTTTCCGGCAGACCCTCCTGCGAGTACCTGGCTCGGCGTTTCGTCGCTGGCGCGACCCGAGTTTCTGATCGAGGTCGAGGCGACGGCGGTCCTCGGAGGGGCTTCGCTCAGGTGAGCGGCCCGACACGGCGTGCAGCCGACGCGGCTGGTGCCCGTGAGCCGCCGCGCCTGAAGCCTGGACGTCAGGCGCACGGAGAAAGATGACCGAACATCCGAATCAAGACCTCCAGCGACAGGCGTCTCGCGCCGGCGGTGCCGCTCTGGCTCTCGGTGCGGCTGGCTACGCGGTGGCGGTGATCGCCTACGTTCTGCTCGATGGCCAAACCGACGGTACAGGGGCAGGGGCAGTCGTGACACTGGAGGATCGCGTCTCTCACTTTCAGGCACGGTCGGATCTCGCCGAAGCCTTGTGGCTCCTCGAGATGGTGGCAGCGTTGCTGATCGCCTCGCGTGGACAACAGTCGGGGTCGGCGCCGTTCTGCTATCACTGATGTACGCGTTCATGCTTGGTGGTTACCGAAGTGCCGCCAGCGTATTCGACGCCGAGCCGGGTCTCTTCGCCGTTCTGAACGGAATTGCCACATTCCTCTTCAACGTCGGCAGCGCCGTCGTATTCCTGGGGTTTGCAGGCGCGTTCGGCACCGAGGCGACTCCCGGGGGCGTCCTCTCGAGGCGGCTCGCGGTGGTTGGCGTGGCCCTTTGCCTGATTAGCGCGGCTTTCGCGCTTGGAATGCTCGTGAGGATCGGCACGTTGTCAGCAGCCGCACCGTTGGGGCTCGCGGTGTTTCTGCTCGCCGCCTACCTCGGCTTCGCCATTTGGAGATCGCGGCCAACCGACGCGATTGAATAAGGGAGCTGTGAAAGATCCGATGTGCCGCAGCTGAGCGGCCATCCGTTGGGCTGAGGGAAGCGGACGTGACCATAATCCGACCGGAGCGCGCTGAGGACGTCGCCGCGATTCGTGTGGTCAACGAACGTGCGTTCGGAAGCGGGGCCGAAGCCAGATTGGTGGACGCACTTCGAAAGGCGAACAAGGCCAACGTGTCACTCGTGGCGCAGCACGACGATCAGGTCGTTGGGCACATCCTGTTTTCACCAATCGCCGTCGCGAATGCATTGCCTGGCATCCGAGGGGCAGGGTTGGCGCCGATGAGCGTCCTGCCAGAGTTCCAGAACGGGGGCATCGGCTCGCGACTCGTTCGCGCGGGCCTCGAGGCGTGTCGAGAGGCTGGTTGCCACCTCGTTGTCGTCCTGGGACACGTGCGCTATTACCCTCGCTTTGGCTTCGTGCGAGCCGAGGACTTTGGCCTGGACAACGAATACGGAGCGACGGATGCGTTCATGGCGCTCGCGCTGCAGAACGGGGCGCTGGAGGGCGTCAGCGGCCTGGTGAAGTTTGCTCCAGAGTTCGGCAGCGCGGGATGCTGATACGGGGCAGCCCACCATCTGCGTGAAGCCGACGCGGCCGGCGCGATCATGAGCCGCCGCCCTGCACGCGGGCGTTCTGTGGCTTCGGGGTCCCCACTATCGAGGGAGCGCCGGATCTTTTTCGGCGTGGATGCCGCTACGCTTGGGAAGCCTTTGCGTTGGGCGGGCCCCGAGGGAACGATAGATGCCCAGAGCCAACGAGATTACTGATAAGAGACGCGGCGGTTTGCTCAAGCACTTGAGGGCACGCTTTGACGCGCATATGCGTCGTCACGCGGGCCTCGAATGGGCGTCGGTGCAAGCAAGACTGGAATCGAATCGTGCGAAACTCTGGTCGCTCAATGAAATGGAGCAGTCAGGGGGCGAACCCGATGTTGTCGGGATTGATACGACGACCGGCGAATACATCTTTGTGGACTGTTCAGCGCAGAGCCCTGAAGGACGCCGCAGTGTCTGTTACGATCGCCAGGCGCTCGACGCCCGGAAGGCGCACAAGCCGAAGAGCAGCGCTGTCGAGATGGCCACTGCGATGGGCGCGACCCTTCTGACAGTAGAGGAGTATCGGGAACTTCAGGAGCTTGGTCAGTTCGATACGACAACGTCCAGCTGGGTGCAAACACCCACCAAGATCCGGAAGCTCGGCGGCGCCCTGTTCTGCGATCGCCGCTACGACACCGTGTTCGTGTATCACAACGGCGCCGAGTCGTCCTACGCTGCTCGGGGATTCCGGTGCTCCCTCAGAGTGTAGCGGGAGCTCCTTCCCTGTACCGCCTGCGTGGCCGCTGTAGTTGGTCGCCAATGAATGAGTTCAGGAGACTGAAGCGTGATCCGAGTTCTATCAGAAGACACTTGGTGGACAGATCTGTTCATGCAGACGATTGGTGAGTCGCCGATGGCATCCAGCATGCCGCCTGAAACACATGGCCGCGTCATGCCCGACGCACCTTTCGGGCAGTTCACGAAGCCGGCCGGAGTCTCCGTGGCGTTGCACGTCGACGATGTCGTCGACGGGCAGCGCGTGTTCGTGTAATGGTCCTTGCAGAAGAGCAGTGCGATGATCGCGGTGGCGCCAGCGGCTGAGCGCGGGCTATCGTTGGGACCAACCTCCGAACGATTCGACCCGGAGCGCTTCGCCCAGGGGTGGGACGGTCGCTTCGTGCGCTAAGCCCGCCTGCCGTCTGAAGGAGGCGCCCGTCGTCGACGCCATTGATACTGGCTATCGCCTCAGTGGCCTTGTTCACCCTGGTGGCAACCGACGCGCACGTGAATAGAGGGACGCCATGTCGGGGATCAATATCGAGCGAGTAATCGTCGGCGGGCTCGCAGCCGGGCTCGTTGCCAATGTCTTCGACTTTCTCATCACGTCATACGCGTTCGCGAGCGACATGTCGGCCATGACTGCGCGCCTGAACCTCGACGCTGCGGCTGTGGAGTCGGCCGTCTGGGTCTTTGTTGTCGTTGATTTCATCTGGGGTCTGTTGCTCGTGTTCACGTACACGGCCATCCGGCCCCGTTTCGGCCCGGGCCCAAAGGCGGCGCTCATCAGCGGCGTCCTTCCCTGGCTGGCGATCTCGCTCGTCGAAGCCCAGATTAGCGCGATTGGCATCTGGACGTGGCCGTCGTATCTCAAGGGAGCGGGATTGTACCTGGCGTCCGCTCTAGTGGCGAGCCTCGTTGGCGCGGCGTTGGACAAAGAACAGCCGCCAGAGTTGAGCCGTGCCACCGGCTGACCCGCGGCAGGACCCGCGGGCAGGAATCGGGAGGGAGGCAGCGTGAGCAGGGCGACGCCCTCAACGGATCGCGTCACGGCGCCGGCCTGGAGCCCGCTCTACTGCCGGACGAATGGTTTCATGCTCGGCTGCTTCCAGGGACTGATCCGCTACCGCTTCGCGCGCAAGCTGTTCGACGAGCATCTGGCGCGAATCCGCGAGTTTCTCGACGAGGCCGCGATCGCCATTGCGCTCCCCGACGACCCGGGCGCCTACGCCGACCGCGCCGACCGACTGATGCAGGACCTGACGCTGGCCGCCGTGCAGCGGTCGCAGGAGCTCGGCACGTTCGTGTTCATCGGCGCCTCGTCTGTCCTCGACGCATCGATGCGCGCGGCAGGTGCCGTCGAGTCCGACGACCTGCGTGACTCGATTGTGGAAGCGCTCCGGCGCTACGGCCTCGATCGCCCCCCGCTCTACGAGCGCTTCTCCTCGTCGAAGATCACACGCGAACATACGAGAAGGCCGCAGCACCGGGAAGGTTCTGATCGACCACGTGTGCGTGCCGGCGCTGCGATTCCTGCGCGA